>CAWAMS010000001.1:0-659911 GCA_963783245.1 uncultured Acidimicrobiaceae bacterium
AAATGCCCCAGATGGTTGGTGGCCATCTGGAGCTCGAAGCCGTCCGCCGTCTGCCGGTAGGGGGTTCCCATGACGCCGGCATTGTTGATCAGGAGGTCGAGGCGGGCGTGCTCGGACACGAACTGCTCCGCGGCGCGACGCACCGAGACCAGGTCCGACAGATCCAATGCCAACAGCTCGAGTGACGTCTGCTCGAGGTCGTTCTCCATCTCGTCCGCGGCGCGCTGTGCCTTTTTGAGGTCGCGGCAGGCCATGACGACGTGCGCACCATGATCAGCCAGTGCACGCGCCGTCTCCAGCCCGATGCCGCTGTTCGCTCCCGTAATGAGTGCGACACGCCCGGTCTGGTCTCCGATGTCGTCGAGGGTCCACGGCTCGCCTTGCGTCATAATCGGGGTCAACCGTGGCCGATGTGGTCCGCCGGAACGGTTCCCAACTTGCCGGCCTGGTAGTCCTCGAAAGCCTGGACCAACTCGTCGCGGGTGTTCATGACGAAAGGTCCGTGCGCGGCAACAGGTTCGCCGATCGGCTGACCTCCGAGAACGAGAACATCGAGGGCCGGGTGCCGGGATTCCTGCGCGGCGTCGGCCCGCAAGGAGACGGTGTCTCCGGATCCGTGCACGGCGAGCTGCCCCGAACGGATCGGGCGTGCCTCAGGCCCCACTGCGCCATTCCCGGACAACACATAGAGCAGGGCATTGAACCGGTCCGGCCATGGCAGCACCAGTTCAGCGCCCGGCTGCACCGTGGCATGGACGAGGGAGATGGGCGTGTGCGTCGAGCCGGGCCCGCGGTGGCCGGCCACGTCGCCGGCGATGATGCGCACCAGTGCTCCGCCGTCGGGTGAGGTCAGGAGCACGACGTCTTGCGCTTCGAGGTTCTGGTAGCGCGGGTCGACCCACTTCTCGGCCGCGGGGAGGTTCACCCACAGCTGGATCCCGTGGAACAGGCCACCGGTGGCGATCAGCTGCTCGGGTGGGCGCTCGATGTGCAGAATGCCCGATCCCGCTGTCATCCACTGCGTGGACCCGTTGGTGATCAGTCCGCCACCACCGATCGAGTCCTGGTGCTGGAACGTCCCGTCGATCATGTAGGTCACGGTTTCGAAGCCGCGATGGGGATGCCAAGGCGTGCCCTTGGGCTCTCCCGGCGCGTACTCGATCTCTCCCATCTGATCCATGTGGATGAAGGGATCGAGATCTGACAGTGAGATACCGGCGAAGGCACGCCGGACAGGAAAGCCATCTCCTTCGAAGCCCGAGGGTGCGTCGGTGATGCTCCGCACGGCGCGCACCTGCGCCCCGGGCTCGGCCACGGTGATGCGGGGAAGCGTCAAATTGCCCGGAACGGTTACTGCAGGCATGTCGAACTCCGTTTGGCTAGTGCTGGCTCTCAGCACATCATCCAACGTCGCGGTGCGTCGTTCTGTTCCGCCAGTTCAGGCAGCGTCGAGCTTCGCCACTTGCTCGGGGGTCAGCGTGATCTCAGCTGCGGCGGCGGACGCGATCGCCGTCGCCGGTCGACTACTTCCGGGAATGGGGATGACCCGGGAGCCCTTTGCGAGCATCCACGCCAGCGTGACGTTCTCGGGCGTCGTCCCGACGTCGGCGGCCACTTCGGCGAAGGCGGGGAACTCGTGCGCGATGCGATCGGCCTGACTGATTCCCCCGAGCGGGCTCCACGGGATGAAGGACACGCCGATGCTCTCGCAATGCTGCAGTTCGGCTTCCGACGACCGGAACCGGGGAGAAAACTCGTTCTGGACGCTGACGAGGCGTCCGCCCAGCACGTCCTGTGCTTCGTCGATCTGTGCCACGGTGGCGTTGGAGATCCCCGCCATCTGGATCTTCCCGGCATCGAGAAGGTCGGCCAGGGCCCCGATGGATTCGGCGTAAGGGACGTGAGGATCCGGTCGATGATGTTGGTAGAGACCGATCGACTCCACACCGAGAGCGATGAGGGACAAATCGCAGGCCTGCTTGATGTACTCGGGATCTCCGTGCACGGTCCAGCTGCCATCCCCCGGTCTGCGGTGGCCGCCCTTGGTGGCCACCAGGATGTGATCGGTGGAGCCGCCATAGGTCGACAGCGCCTTGGCCACGAGTCGCTCGCCGTGGCCGTGCTCTTCGGTGTTCAGTGCATAGGCATCGGCGGTGTCGATGATGGTGACGCCTGCGTCCAGTGAGGCGTGGATGGTGTTGATCGCCTGGGTCCTGTCGGGTCTGCCCTCGATGGACAACGGCATCTCCCCCAGCCCGATGGCGCTGACCTTCCGGTCGCCGATCTGTCGCTCTTGCATTCTGGGTCTCCGTTCCGTGGCGTGGTGCACGACGTGGTGCTCATTCAGTGGTGACGCGCCGCGGCGTGTGTTTGCGAGCCTAACGCCCCTCTCCGAAGGTCGAGGACGTTCGGGATGCACACTTGACGCACTGCACACGGCAGTTGTAGAAGACAGAGGTGACGGTTCCCCCTCGAGAGCTGCGCGGGGATCGTGAGAGTCCCTCGGTCGTGCAGGTTCGGCGTCCACGCCGGGCCGCACGTTGGGTAACCCGCGGCCTCCTGATCTTCGGCGCAGCCGGGGTGATCGCCGCCTGCGGAACCGGCAACGGGTCGAACCTCGCCAACCGGGCGTCCACCACGACGACGGCTGTCGCATCACAGACCCCAGCGACGCAGGCGCCCTTGCGATCGACGACAACGGATCCCCCGACGACGGCTGACCCCCCGACCACGTCGGGGAATGTGACGACGACGAGCGAGGCGCCCACGACCACGACGACCGAGGCGCCCACGACGACCACGACCACGCAAGGGCCGACGACCACGACCACTGAGGCGCGGACGACCACGACGACCGAGGCGCCCACGACGACCACGACAGTGCCGACCCATCCTGCCTCAGGGAGCTCGACACCCTGGGGCTGGATCATCGGGGCGATCGTCCTTGTCGTCGCCATCATCGTTCTGTTGTTCGCGCTGGTCGCAGCGCGTAAGCGTCGGGCCGCAGAGCAAGAGTGGCAACCGATCGCCTCCGCCGCGCTGACCGCAACCCAGCTGGCTCGTGATGCGGTCTTGACGGACTCGGTCGTTCCCGATGACCCGGCACGACAGGTCGCGGTGCGCCGGCAAGTCGACGGCGCAACAGAGTCCCTGCAGCGTGCGGTGGAGACCGCACCCGACGATGTGGCCCGGCGCGCCGCCACCTCGACGGCCGACGCCCTCCGCGGGCTTGCCTTCGCCATCGAATCGGAGAGGCTGCTCCATGACCGCACCGTGGCGCCGACGGGTGAGCAGCTGGCACAAGCCGATGAGGCTCGCCGAGCCCGTTCTGCCGATCTGGAGGGGGCGCTCTCCCGTTTGAGCGAGCGGATTGGTCCACCCGCAGATCCCGCACGCTGACGTCAGCCGACCCCCGACAGATCGATCCGGGTGGGTTCCGGTGCGCCGTGGCAACCTTCTACGGCATCGGTGCCGCACCGATTGGCAAGGCAGAGGAGGAGATCATGACGGAGGTCATCGAAGGCGAGGATGCTGGCGCCACCGCCGAACGGCTCTTGGGGTTCCCACTGGTCCCGTCGCTCGGGCCGGGCGAACCCGAGGTGGGCCGCGACTTCCTGCGGATAGGGATGGAGAACACCTTCGGAGGGGTCTGGCAACGACCCGGGCTCGACCTCCGCAGTCGCGCGTCGATTTCGGTGACGATCGCAGCCGTTCTCGGCGCACCTCTCCCGCTGGGCGGACAGCTCAAGATCGCACTCAACTGTGGCGTCACGAAGGAAGAGATCGTTGAGCTCTTCATCCATCTTCAGGCCTACGCGGGGGCGTCACGAGCTGCTGAGGGCTATCACGTCGCCAAGGCGATATTCGCCGAACGGGCCTGAGACGCACGAAGGGCCTCTGGCGTCCCCGGCGCCGGTCGGACAGACTCGCCCGACGAACGGCGTGATCGGCGATCGCTGATGGCCGGGACCACGGAGGTGTCATGCAATTCGACGGGAAGGTGGCGCTCGTCACGGGCGCCGGATCGGGCATCGGCCGGGCAGTGGCCCTGCGGCTGTGCGAGGCGGGGGCGTCGGTCCTCGGTGTCGACGTGGACCAGGGACGGCTCGACGAGGCGCAGGAAGAAGCGGGCGGAAGCCTGTTGCTGCATCGGGCTGACCTGAGCGATCCCGACGCCTGCATGGCCGCGGTCGCCGACTGCATCACCAGGTTCGGGCGCCTGGATATTTTGGGCAATGTGGCCGGTATCTACCGCGCCGCCCATACGACTGAGATGAGCCGTGAGGACTACCGCAAGGTCATGGCGGTGAACCTCGACGCCTACTTCTTCCTCGCCCAGGCCGCCATCCCGCACCTTCTTGCGACCGGAGGCAACATCGTCAACATCGCGTCGAACGCCGGCATACAGGGCGTGCCGTATTCGGCCGCGTATCGCATGAGTAAAGGGGGGGTCGTCCAGTTGACGCGTTCCCTGGCGGTCGAATTCCTCAAGACGCGGCTGAGGGTCAATGCCATAGCCCCGGCGGGGACCAATACGAACATCGCCAACGAGGCGAACTTTCCCGCCGACATGGATCCCGATCTGGCGGCGCGCATGGCCGGTCTGCGGGGACTCGTCGAGCCGGACGAGGTGGCTGCCCTCTTCTGCTTCCTCGCGTCGGGCGATGCCCGCTCCATCACGGGCGCCGTGTACGCCGTCGATAACGGGCTCACGGTGAGCTGATGGCTTGAGATCTCGAGCCTCCACGGCAACTGGTTTCCCGCCCTCGACTTCTGAGAGAGGCTCGCAAGAGTCCGCGAAATTCAGAGATGGGCACGCTAACTTCTGACGCTCACGTCGTCGTCGTTGCAGGGAAGGAAAGCATGAAGCGTGGTCCGATTGCCGACAAGGGTGCCAACCTGAGAGGTCCCGTCCGCCTGGGCATGGCCGGAATCATCGGCATAGGAACACTGGTCCTTTCACTTGCCGCCGGTGTCACATCGGCGGGCGCAGCCACCGACAGTCTTTACAACTCCTCCACGCCGGGCTTCACTGCCGGCGCGGCGACCGTCCCGGCGAGCGTGTGTGCGGTCACGATCACCGCAACGGGTGGTTCCGGAGGGGCGGGTGATTTCAACGGAGTGGGCGGCGACGGCGCCAGCGTGACTGCCACCGTCAGTGTCACGCCTGGCGAGGTCTTGGATGTCCAGGTGGGTGGCGCCGGAGCTGACGCCACGACGAGCACCGGCGGTGTAGGCGGCGGCGGCGGCGGGAATAGCGGAGGCGGAGGCGGCGGCGCATCGGCGGTCAGCGCCTCCGGCGTCGCACTCGTTGTCAGCGGAGGCGGAGGCGGCGGTGGTGAGGATGTCAATGGAGGACCCGCCGGCACCCTCGGGAACGACGGTGGCGCGGGTGGCGGGCAGATGGGTGTCGGCGGTCTGGGCGGGACGGCCGGGGGTGTCGGGGGAGGCGCGCAGAGTTACGCAGGTGCGGGTGGGGGCGTGACGGCCGGCGGCACCTCGAGCGCCTCGTACGGGAACGGCGGGAACGGGACCAACGGTACGGGCGGCGGGGGCGGCGGGGGCGGCCCAACCGGCGCGAACGGTGGCGTTGCGGGTGCGAGCGGCCAGAGCGGCAGTGGCGGTACAACGACCTCACCCGGAGGTGCGGGGGGATCAGGCAATGGCATCGGCGGCAACGGCGGTGACGCGGTGAACAACAACGGCGGGGGCGGCGGGGGCGGGGTGGGCTTCGGCGGCGGGGGCGGCGGGTATGGCCTCGACGGCGGCGGGGGCGCGGGGTACGGCGGAGGAGGAGGAGGTATTGGCCCGCAAGCAGCCGGCGGCGGCGGCTCCTCGTATGTGATCCCGACGGCCACCACCACGTCCTCTTCTGCCACCAACGTCGGCGACGGGGCGGTGGCGATCACCTACGATCCGGCCGCGGATGCCTGTCCCTCGACTGCGACGACCACTGTCCTGCAGTCATCGCGCACCCCCACGTACGTCGCGCAAGCGGTCACCTACACCGCCACAGTCACACCGACTCCCAATGGGGGGACTGTCGCCTTCTCCGACGCCGGCGGCCTTATCAGCGGCTGTGCAAACGTGGCGGTGAGCACAACGACCGGTAAAGCGTCGTGCGCTGTCGCGTACGGGCTTTACGGCACACACACTGTCAGCGCCAGGTACAGCGGCGAGGCCGGGTTCACCGGCTCTGCTGCCACGGCGATCACGCAGGTCGTCGACACCAGCTGGGTGCCGCTTCCGTCGGCCGTGCCACCCACGCCGCCGATCTTCGGACCCGTTCCGGCGTGTGTCACGGCTGGTCTTCACGCCAGCAGCGCCTTCGTCTGTGCCGCGTACGAGAACCTGCTCGGTCGGCTACCCGATGCAGGTGGCCTCGCCACCTTCGTCGGGCTGTTGAACGCAGGAGCGAGCCGCACCCAGGTGGCTGAAGACCTTGTGAGCTCGAGTGAATACAGGGGCGACCTCGTGAACGCATTCTTCGAGCACTTCCTCGACAGGCCCGCCGATCACTCAGGGCTCGCCACCTTCGTCGGGTTGTTGAACGCCGGAGCGACGGACCAGCAGGTCATTTCCTACCTCGTCGGCTCGTCAGAGTTCTTCAATCAGTCCGGAGGTACGAATGCGGGATTTGTCAACCTGGCGTACCAGAGGATTCTCGGACGTGTCCCCGATGCGAGCGGGGTCTCCACCTTCCTCGGATTGCTCAACTCGGGGACAAGCCGGATGCAGGTCGCCGAGGATCTCCTCAACTCGGGCGAGTACCGGACGAACACAGTTGCCTTCTACTTCAGCTACCTGTTGCGCCGCGTTCCTGACTCGAGCGGGCGGTCGACGTTCCTCGGATTGCTCAACTCGGGGGGCACGGTCGAACAGGTCATCTCGAATATCGTCGGCTCGCCTGAGTACAACAACAATGCCACTGCGGGGGGAGCGGGGTAAGAAGGGTTTCGTCGCGACGGCAGGCCCGGGTGGTCCCGAGCGCCCTACTTCAAGATGTTCACCGCTCGTGCGATCACAAGTCCGACAATGGCCAAAGAAGCGGTTGCCTCGACAGCCATCGCGAGTTTGGCCCACCGAGCAAGTGGCATCACGTCGGTCGGACTGAACGCCAAGGCGTTCGTGAAGGCAAGGTAGAGATAGTCGAAGAATTCGGGTCGCCACCCTGGCCGAGAAACCTGAGGGTTGAGATGTTCGGGGAATGCAAGATCGAGGCGCTGCGGGAGAGTACGGGCGCGGGCCTCCGGGCCTTCACCGTCGAGCTCCCAGTAGAGGAACGCGAACGCGATGATGACGAAGACCCAACTCAGCGCACCCACCCGCAGCAGCTGTCCGGGCGAGTTCGTCTCAGGGCCGCCCCTGATCAGGTCGATCACCAGCCGGATGGTCACTCCAGCAGCGCCCAAAACCAAAATGAGCACGAGGCCGATGGACAGCGCTCGAATGAGCGTCGACCGACGATCGATGCGACCCGGGTCGGCGATGATGAGCGCCACCAAGAAGAGCGCTTCAACCGCCGGGGTGATCCATCTCGGGCCCAGGGTGAATCTCGGGGGAAGCAGAAATGGAAGAGAGATGGCAATGAGCAGCGTGATCGCCATCGGCCAACGCTTCTCTCCCCGAACAGAGCTGGTCGTTTCCATGCCCAACCGTAGAAGGGACGGGAGCGGTGGGGCGAGCAAGAATCGAACGTGCGGCCACAAGGTCCAATTCTGGTGGCTCACGGCCTCGAGGAGCTGGTCGATCTCGCCGACGTCGTCTTCAACGCGAGCCCGAACCAGAGAACTCTCCGAGCGCTTGTCCCATGATCACTTCGGTGGTCGACCCCAACAGTTGAGCGTCATTTCAATCCGCGAAAGATCCCGCGGACATCGCGTGACAGGATCGAAGCGCAAGCCACCGGTCCCTGCCGCCTTCTCCCCGAGGCCGCCGCGTGCGACCCACCCGGGTAACCGTCCTTTTCGACTGTGACGGGTCTAGCAAGCGCGCTTCAGCCTGGATAGTCTCGGGGCGCGTCGATTGGAACACGCAACATCGAGTGGCGAGTGCTTGCCTGGGCCGACTGGGCCGGTGGACCCGCAGTGTGCTTGCTCTCGGCGGTAGTGGGTATCGCGTCGGGAGAGGGCCGGATCATCAACGAGAGGTGTGCGGACAAAAGGCATGCCGGGAGAACTCAGAGGCTGGCAACCGGACCCATACGGCCTACATGAACGCCGATATTTCACCGCGAACGGCAAACCCTCACGGCTCGTTGGTGACGGGGACGGCTGGTCCAAGGACGAGCCACCCAATAGCTTCCATCCCGCGTGGTCTACCGTTTCTCGCGCCGAGAACACTGGCGTTGTCGACGCCGGTCGGGGCACGTGGTCGAATCCCACAGAGGAGCGTCTCGCTCGCATTCGAGAGCGCATTATCCGTATCCCAGACAGTCGGGCGAGACCGCTGCCTCCGCCGAATGCACGAGGAACCTCCCTCGCTCACCCCGCCGACTGGTATCAAGACCCTGGAGACCCTGGTCAACTTCGCTATTGGGACGGTGCGGGATGGACGTCCACTACCCACCCAATGTTCAGGCCCCCCTCGAGCTTGGTGGCGTCGTTGGCAGCGGCTTCCGCAGGGTCGGGGATGGTGCCTACCGGAACCTCCGCCACACCTTCGACATCGACCCTGCTGTCCGAGGAACAATGGGAAGAGCCAACTGCCGGGCCGGCATCGATGGGTCCACGGCCACCCGTCTACAAGCGATGGTGGACCTGGGTGATCGCAGCGATTGTCGTGCTCATGGTCGTCGCGATCGCAGCGGCCATGGGCGGCGGGACGAAGAACCCGGCCACATTGCCAACCACGACGACGAGCGCAGCGCCGGGCGACCCTTCGACCGCCGCGACCACCGCCAGTAGCGCGGCAATCGCGACGACCACACTCAGTCCGTCTGCCGGATCCGCATCACCAACGACGGCGGCTGCAGCTCCTCATCATCAAGTCGCGGCACCGCCACAGGCCGCGAGGACTTCTACGTCCACCCCTGTGAGATCTTCCCCCGCAACGACCACATTGACCACTGGACCCATCACAAGCACCTCAAACACCACTCCGGTGTCTGGTGTGACAAGCACCACTCCCGTCATCCTCCCGCCGCCGACCTCGACTGGGGCAAGTTCAACGACCTCGACATCAGCATCGTTGCCGCCTAGTACCACGACGACATCTTCAACAACCGCGACAACCAATACCGCCACAACGGCTCCGCAATCAACCACTTCAACGACGGTCGCTCCCACAACCACATCAACGACGACTGCGACGGCGACTTCCTTGACTGGCTATGAAGCCCCCGGCTCGTCGTTTGGTCTCAGAGGAGTATGGCTGGGAATCCTTTGGGCGCTCTTCGGGGGGGTACTCCTGTTCGTCATGGGCCTGATCTGCAGACGACAGAGTGCGAGGCGCCGCGCACGGCAGACGTAGCAACGTTCATGTCGCCGTCCGGGTAGCTGCGTGGATCGCGACGGGCCCGAGAATCGCCGAGAACCAGCTCATCTCCAGTCGACAGCGACGACCAGGACCATCGAAAGTGGATCTGGTCAGGGGGAGAGAGTGGTGGGGCTAGCAAGAATCGAACTTGCGACCTCAGCATTATCAGTGCTGCGCTCTAACCGACTGAGCTATAGCCCCTTACCTGGTCAGGCCCCATTTCGCGCCCTGACCGCCTCGCCTCCGCCCTACGGCGTGCCCTCCTCATCCAGGGCCCAGAGCATGACGACGAAGACATCACGATACAGGGACCGGGCACAAGGTGGGAACGGGTCCGAGCGACGCATCCGAGGGGTCAAAACGAGGCCTGCTCAATGCGCGGTGTAGCCGCCGTCCACGCCGAACCAGGCGCCGGTGCAAAAGCTCCCTGCATCCGACGTGAGGAACGCCACCATTTCGGCCACCTCCCATGCCTCCCCGAGACGTGGGATCGAAGCCAGTGACGCCACGTGCTTCCGCGCGTGCTCCCCACCCGCCCGGTCAAACGCCCTTTGGGACATGGGCGTGTCCATGTTGCCGGGACCGATGCAGTTGATCCGTATGCCCTGGCTGCCGTACGCCGAGCGCGAACAGAGCGCGTGAGGCCGAGTACTCCGTGTTTCGAGCTCGTGTACGCCGCTGCACCGGCGATACCGGTGACCGAATGGATGGAGCCGATGTTGACGATGGATCCTCGCCCGGCGCCGAGCATCGGCGGTATCTCAGCCTTCATGCAGTAAAAGACGCCGTCGAGGTTGATCGAGTGAATGCGCCGCCAGTGCTCGACCGTCGTCTCGATGAACGGGATTCCCTCGCCGTCGACGACGCCGGCGGAGTTCACTGCTATGTCAAGGCCCCCGAACAGGTTCAGCGCAGCGGCAACCATGGCCTCGCATTCGTCGGGCTGGGCGACGTCCACATGGAAGGGCTCGGCCGCTTCCCCGATGTCCTCGGCCACGGCGATGGCCTGTTCTTTGTTTCGATCGGCGATGAGAACCTTTGCGCCACGTTCGGCCATGAGCCGCGCTGAGGACTCGCCCATGCCTGACGCCCCCGCCCGTGACGATGGCGACCCGACCGGACAGGTTCAACTTCCCCAAGGTTGTCATGTGGGCCCCCCTTCCGGTCCAGGCCACAACCGGACCACGAACGACTGACTCGCGGTGGCGAGAAGCTCTCCCGCCTGCGACCACAAAAAGGCCAGTCCCTGTGCGTATCCATTGATCAGGGCGTGGATGCGGACGTCACAGAGCACCCACTCAGTCGGGGTCAGCCGAGCCACTCGCAAGGTGTTGTCCAGGCTACGACCCATCGATTGGCGCCCCAGAGGCTGCGATGCGCCGCCCGATACGTAGTCACCGAAGATGGCCAGGGTGGCAGTCGAGGGAGTGAGATCGTCGGGGACGCGCGCCCACAAGGCCGAGTCGGGGTCTCCCGGCGTCCCGGCCATTTCACCGAGAGGTAGACCTTTGGCCACGCGAATCTCGATCTTGTCCAGAATGGTGTTGCGGAACATCTCGGGCACGAGGCGAGGTGGACACTCATCGGGAGGCGACACTGCGGGGGGCTCCACCCACACGCCGTTGAGCGGCAACTGGTCGTTACCGAGGGCGGCGTTGACCGTCAGGATTTCCTGGTCCCCAACCCTTCCGACAGCTCTGCCCTGCGTGACGCGGCTTCCGACCACGGCCAGGGTTATCTCCCACTCCACAAGAGAGTGCGTCGGAGCGTAGGAGAGGTACTGACCCGTGGCCCACACAGTGGGTCGCCCGGACGCCTCTTCCAGGGCTACCAGTGCAGCGCCGAGGCCACAGCCTCCGAAGAGAAAGTTTCCCGGTGTCGTCACCTGTGGCGCGACTCGCATCCGCCAGTGGAGGCTGTCGCCTACTTGTTCCATACCGAGGAAGGTTCGGGCATCCACCGCGCCGCACCCTAGGTGGTCATGCCTCCCGGCATCAATCTCGTGGAGACGGGAGATGCCGTCGCTCCCTTCGCCACTGGCCTGCAGGTTCAGGCATGCTTCGCGGTACCCCTAACATGGTCCCTCGCCGTTGGTCTATGAGTCCACGGTTCCGATTCCGTGGGCACTACGGGATGCGGGGGTGTAGCTCAGCTGGTAGAGCGGCGGCTTTGCAAGCCGTAGGCCGAGGGTTCGAGTCCCTTCACCTCCACTTGCTATCGGAATGACAACGTTTTCCAGCTCAAAGGGTGTTTTCATTGGCATTTCCCTACCGGGGCAAATGGCGATGTTCGAACCCCACTCTGGCCTGGGATAACACGAAATAGGGCTCAGCCGTCGACCAATCGGACCTGGATCTGTTCGTGATCTCATGTCTGTCAAGCGTTCAGAGGACGCGGTTCCTGACTCAGTTGCCTTGGGCGGGTTCGGCGCTAGCCAAGGCAGCTGCGATCCGGTCAAGGTGCCGCGCCCAGAGTTGCGGATAGAAAGCGGCATCCTCCGCACGTAGGCCGGAGAATTGCACCCTCACATTCGTGCCGACACTTGTCGGGGTGAGCGTGATCTCAATGAATGTAGGTGTCGGCGTCGCTGTGTCGGTTCCTTGACGGTCCCAACGAAGCAGCATGCGGTGCGGGGGATCTACTTCGACGTAGCGGCCGGCAATTGCCGTCCCGTCGAGGTCGAGGTGGAACGTCTCCCCGACGCGAGGAGCCGTCACGAAATTCCGTTCATCTTGACGATGCCGGTCCACGTCCAAGAGGCACGAGCAGTCAGTGCGGGCTGAATGAGCTCACGGAAAGCCAGCCCGGAGCAGCCCACTGGGAGCGACGAGGTGTCCTGCATCAGGAACTGCAGCGGGTCTGCAAGAGCATCGTGTGGAGGCCCGTGCGTCGTCTACGTGCCGTGAGTTGACTTCGGCGATGGCTGTGAATGAGCCCGGCTTGGGCTCATCTGCCGATCGTAAGGGCGAGAAGGGTATTGACGGCAGTCTCGAACGGACGGGGACTCTGCTGTGCCTGGGCGAGTAGAAGTCCCCCTTGGAGCGTGGCGAGCAGAGTAATGGCGAGGTCGTCCGGGTCGATGTCCGACGGGAGCTTCCCATCGGCATGAAGGGATCTCAGCCCGTCGCCGATGGCGGCTGCCCACTGATCGAAACCCGCCGCGATGAGCGCTCGGGCCTCGGGGTCACTCTCGGCGAGTTGACCGACGAGCGAGCCAAGTTGGCAGCCCCCCTTTGCTCTGGTGCGCTTCGCTGCGGTGATCACCATGTTCCGCCAGGCTTCGACTCCGTTCGCGCTGCTGAGCGCATGCCGCTGGCGATTGACGATGGTCTCGGCCTGGTAGTCGATGACCGCCTGCACGAGTTCGTTCTTGTCGGGAAAGTAGTGGTACATCTGAGAGCCGCTGACTTCCGCCGCCACCTTGACGTCTTCCAAGGTGGTGCCCGCGACCCCGCGTTCATGGATCAGGGCGGCGGCCTCCTCCACTATTCGTTCCCGGGTGCGTGCTCCCTTGGGGGTGAGCCGCGGCCGGTCGCTCGTCTCGTCGACCATGCACCAATGGTAGCAGGATTCTGAGTTTGACAACCCAGTCTGCGCGCCCCATAATGAGTTACACAACCCATTTTATAGCGAGAGGACGACACGTCGTATGAGTGACCTAAAGGGCATGACAGCTCTGATAACGGGCTCGACGAGCGGGATCGGCGAGGCTACGGCCATCGCCTTGGCCGCCCGCGGCGCTCATGTACTGGTAGTCGGACGCAACGAACAACGAGCCAAAGACGTGGTCGCCGAGATCGAAGGCAGCGGAGGCAGCGCAACGTTCCGGCTCACGACGTTGAGTGACCTGAAATCGGCCCAGGAGCTCGTCGAGTGGGCCATTGAGGCGGGCGACGGTCACGTCGACATCCTCATCAACAACGCCGGCATCGCCTTCCTCGGACCAAGCAACGCAGCCACCGAAGCAGCGTTCGACGAGTCCTTTGCACTGAATGTCAAGATTCCGTTCTTCCTGGTCGCGTCACTGGCGCCAGCTATGGCCGAACGCGGATGGGGCTCGATCGTCAACATCTCCACGATGGTCGCGAGCTTCGGACAGCCCGGCATGGCTTTGTATGGCGCCAGCCGAGCTGCCCTCGAACTCTTGACGAAGGCCTGGGCCACCGAATACGGACCGAGTGGCGTCCGGGTCAATGCCGTCGCCCCCGGTCCGACGCGCACCCGCATGATGGAAGCAGTCCCCGACGAGATGGTGAACCAGCTCGCAGCACTAGCACCAGCAGGTCGCGTAGCTGAGCCCGAGGAACTTGCTGCGGCGATCGTCTTCCTCGCAAGTAACGATGCCAGCTTCGTCCACGGGGTCACTCTTGCGGTCGATGGAGGCCGGGTAGCGACGTAACGCGTGTCGGCGGTGACGTTTGAGAGCGACGACCTAGAACACAGATCACAACTAACGACTGAGGAGTATCCACATGAGCGCATACGTAATTCGAATTCACCGTCAAGGACCGGATGTTTATCGTGAGAATACGCCCCAACGCTGGGTGGACGGCCAAAGAGTACGGAGGCGAGGCTCTCGCAAACAGTAACTGGGAGATCCTGCACGGCGATGGCTCGCTCACTTCAGGGGCACTCATGCGGTTTCCGACCATGAGACGGCCGTCAGCTGGTACAACTCGCCTGAGTATCAGCAGCTGATCGACGTGCGAAGTGTCGCGATGGATGCCCGTTTCAGCTTGCTCGACGGCCTGTCTAGCTGATCGAGGTGGCTCCAGATCCCAATAGCAACCCGGCAAGGGCTGCCTGCCTGACTAGGCCTGACTAGGCCCACAGAAAACGAGAGGAAATACCCATGAGCACACTCCCAGGAAAGACCGTGCTGATCACAGGCGCCAACGCAGGGATCGGCAAGGACGTGGCCCGGCAATTGGCGTTACGTCCTGAGATGGCGCGGATCTACCTGGCGTGCCGAAACAGAGATCGGGCGATAGCGGCAAAGGCCGATCTCGAAGCCGTGACCGGCCGGCACATCTTTGAGATCATTCTCATGGACGTCGCCGATCTGGGTTCGGTCCGCGCCGGCCTTGCGGCCATCAACGGATCCCTCGACGCGCTGGTCATGAACGCTGGTGTCATTGGCCCGCAGTCGATGGACTTGACCGCTGACGGGGTCACCACCGTGTTCGCGACGAACGTCCTTGGCCACGTCGTCCTCCTCGAAGGGCTCCTGAAAGAGGATCGGCTTAGGGAGGTTGCGGTCTTCGCCGGAAGTGAAGCAGTCAGGGGTGTCCCGAAGTTGCGGATGAAGGGGCCAACGTTCGTCTCACACTCCGCCGACGAGCTCGCCACTGTCATCGACGGAAGCTATTTCGCCGGCAAGAAAGCTGACTTCAACCTAGCTTTCGGGCAGGCCAAGTACATTGGCGCCCTATGGATGGCCTACCTGGCCCGCCAACACCCCGATCGCCGCTTCATCACCGTGAGCCCCGGCAACACCACCGGCACCCAAGCAGCCAGTGACCTCCCATTGCCGATGCGTATAGGGGCCAAATACATCATGCCCACCCTGGGTCTCTCCCACAAACTTGACGTGGGCGCGAAGCGTCTGGTCGACGGCGTCACCGACCCGACCCTGTCGAGCGGCGTGTTCTACGCCAGCGCGGCCAACACGCTTAAAGGTCCCATGGTCAACCAAACGGACTTCCTGCCCGACCTGGCCAACCCGTCGTTTCAGGACCACTCCAACGAGGCCATCCACCGCTTCATCACCTAATGACGTTGGGACTCCTGGGCGGGTCAAGGTCTGGCAAGTACGACGCCGGGATGCGCAGTCGCTACCAAACGAGCTCGAGGTCCTCCACGCTGCGCAGGCCCCGCGCATAATGGAGCTCGCTGCCCGGCTTGAGCGAGTAGTCGGGAATGCGCTTGTGCCACTCGCGCAAGGTCACCCGCAGCTCCCGCCGGGCCAGGTGCGAGCCGAGACACCGATGGACGCCGGCCCCGAACCCGACGTGGCGGTTGACGGAGCGGTCGAAGCGCACCGTCATCGGGTCGCCGAACTCCGCCGGGTCGACGTTGGCGGCACCGAGGGACGCCATCATCAAGGTGCCGGCCTTCACCGGGCACCCGGCCACCTCGGTGTCGGTGACAGTCATGCGGGGCACGCCGGGGACCGGGCTTTCCCATCGCAGGAGCTCCTCCACGGCGGCCGGGATGACGGAGGGATCCTGGGCAATCTGGCGACGGTGCTCAGGGTTCTGGGCCAGGAAGGCGAAAAAGCAGGTGAGCGAGTCGGTCACCGTGTCGAGCCCGGCAATCAGGAAGAGGAAGCAGATGTCGAGAATGTCCTCGCGGGTGAGGCGGCTGCCATCCAACTCGGTTTTCAGGAAGCCCGACAGGAGGTCGTCGCGTGGCTCCCGTTCGCGCTCGTCGAGGATGGCGTTGAAGTAGTCATAGATCTCCTGCGCCGTCTGGCTCTGGATGCGCGCCCGCTCCTCGGGGTCGATCTTCTCGGCCTCCATCATGGTGGCCCCTCCGGGCCGGATGATCCCGTCCTTCATGCGGAGGAACGTGTCGAGCTCCTCCCACGGCAGTCCCATGAGGCCGAGGAAGACGGCCGAAGGGAAGGGTACGGCCAGCTCGTCGGTGAAGTGGCAGCTGCCGCGATCGGCGAATGTGTCGATGAACCGGTTCACGCGCGCCGCGATGTCCTCCTCAATGGCGTCCATGCGCTTGGGGGCGAAGAGCGGGTCGAGCAGTTTGCGGTAGCCGAGGTGGTCGGGCGGATCGATGCTCAGGGGGATGAGCGGCCGGATGTTGCCGAGCTGCACGACGCCCTGGGACGTGAAGAGCTCGGAGTGGCGGAGCACCTCGTCCACTGCGCTGCGCCCGGCGGCTACGGCGAAGCCGTCGACCGGACAGAAGAGCCCGCCGTCTTCGATCCATCGCTCGTAGCGAGGCTGCGGGTTGGCCATGTCGAGCAGGGCATCGAGCGCCCGATCGTCCTCGGTCCCGTACCCGGCCTCGGGCAAAGCCGCTCCCGATTCCTCCCCTGTTGCCTGCTGCGTCATGGCATCCTCCATAGAGTCTCGTGGGACCTTGGGCGAAAACGACTGTTTCCGACCCTAGCCAGTGCAGAGGCCCCGTGCCCACGTAAACCCTTCGGACTGCCATCGCCGGCGCACTCGGGCATGGAGTGACGCCGGCGCGTTATGTGGCGGCGTTTCGAAGCTTGGGGATCCTGCGCTTGGCGTCACGCTCTGACTCGAGCACCGACTTCATCCTCGACACGGCTGCAGGATCATGGACGGCCCGGTTGTGACGCTCCTCCGGATCGACGGTCAGATTGTGCAGCTCCCAGTCAGGCTCGGCGGCAGGGCCGAGGAACGGGTTCCGAGCGATGCCCTGTGCGGCGTACCAGTCATCGAGGCGCTCGTAGTAGTGGTTCAACTTCCAGAGCTCGGGTGCTCCCCCTTTACCGGTGGGGAGCGTTGCGAGCACCGACTCGATGTTGATCGGCGGTGCGACGGGGTCGAACGCAGCCCCGGTCAGAATATTGGCCTCGGTCAACCCCCGGGTGACGTCGTCTTCGGTCATGAAGTAGATGGGCGACTCGAATGAAGCTGGGTCGACCTGCCCCCGGACCAACGGGCTCAGATCCCGCCCTGGTAGCGGTTGGACTTCGTCGTGGTGGACGGCGACGCCGGCGGAGGCCTCGTCACGGTCTATTCCTGCGAGACCCAGCAGAGTCGGGATCACGTCGACATGGCTGGTCGCCACATCGATGCCGTCGCGCCCAGGCTCAATGCCCGGGCCGGCGATGAGCAGTGGTACGCGCGTCGCCTCGTCGAACGCATTGCACCACTTCTGGATCAATCCGCCGTGCGCGCCGAGCAGGTCACCGTGGTCGGACGTGAAGACGACGATGGTCTCGTCGGCCATTCCGGAGTGCTCGAGCGCCTCGAGGATCCGCCCTATTGCTTTGTCCACCAGCTTCAGGAGGTAGTAGTAAAGCTTCCGGTAGCCGAGATCGGTGGCGGTCTCGAAGATCATTCGGGGCCAGATCGCCTTGAACGCCTCCTGACACGCAGGGCGGCCGGTGAACGAGTCAGACTGAGAGGGCGCCTCAGGCACGTCCGGCACGGTGTCATCGGGGGGTCCGAATTTCAGCAACTGTTCCCACCCGAAGCCCGAGAAGGCGATGTCGTGCGGGTTGACGAACGATGCCACCGTCAGCCAAGGACCGCCCGTCCGGGCTGCCGCGAGCTCGTCGAACAACTCCACGACCTGCTCGGCAAAGACGCCGTCGCGCACAGTCCCGCAATCAGACTTGGCAGCACCGTGGGGCTCGCGCCCGATCCACCCCGAGAATCCGAACGGGTCGAGCCGGTCGGCCTTCCGGTAGGCCTCGATCGCCTCGGGCAACAGGTTGCCGTTCTCGTCCGAGGCCTTCAACCCCTCATGCGATCCCGGTGTCGTGAGATCGGCGAACGAGACGTGCCACTTACCGCGGTAGTGCGTCTGGTAGCCACCGGCGCGGAACCAGTCCCCGAGGGTCGGCACCGTGTTCGGGTCCAGCCATTGCATGCTCGGGTCGGTGTGTTGCTTGGCCACGCCGTCCGTGGACGTCACCCCGTGCAGGGAAGGGTACTGGCCGGTGAACAGCGTGGCCCGGCTGGGCACGCACGCCGTGGACCCCGCGTAGTGCCGGTGGAACTCCAGGCCCCGGGACCGGATGGACTCCCGGGCGGTGAGCTGGGATGTCCGGAACGACCGGACCGAGGCGGGCTCGTAGGGCGGGGCGTAGCGCTCCTCGTCCGTCATGATCAGCAAAATGTTGGGACGGTCCATAGGGTGACGCTCCTTGGGGCCACTGCGCCGGCTCGAGGGACCGAGCCGCGGCGCCCGCGAGACTCTCGATCTACAGGCCCGATTCGACGGCGATGCGCCCGGTCGCCGCCGCGTGCTGAAGCGCCTCGTAGTCGCGCTGGTTCTGATCGGCGTACGTCTCGGCGAAGTCAGCGAGCGCTTGGTCGAACGTGGGCCCCGTTCCGAGGTAGCTGGAGATGGCGATGCGGTCACCGGATCGGGCGTGCGCCCGTGCCAGGGCCATGGCACAGACGCCGACGTACTTGCAGAGCCCCGGAGGGATCGATTTCTCGATCTCGAAGCTCCCCTTCCAGTCCCGGAGCTGGCGGACGTAGAAGTCCCGGGTGACGCCGTCAGGACCTTCAACCGGCTGGTAGCCGAGGAAGATGTCGCTGGCCGCTTGCATGAGATGTTGGCCGGCCACGACGCGCGCCCCGTGGTTGGCGTAGCCACTCTTGCCCACGAACTCTTCGAGCACCGATGCCTCGGCCTCTTTGGCCTGGAGGAAGAGCGGGTCATGGTCACCCGCTCCGACCATCAACAGGATCCAGGCCCGTGTGCCGACGCTTCCCACACCCACCACCTTGCGGGCGAGCTGCACGAACCGGAACTCCTCCAACAAGTGGCGCCGGTCCGACTGGAGGCTACGGCGATACCCGCGCACGAGGTGGTGGAACGACTCGTGGATGGCGTCGCTCATTTCCTGCGAGAACAGCTCCTCGGTCGGCACGATGAGGGGAGGATCGCTCACGATGCGGAGTTGCCCGTCGACCGTGGTCGTGAGCTTGCTCAACGCTTGGAGGCTGTCACGGGTGCGAGCTTTGTTGATCGTCTGCAGCGTGCGCGCCGCCATGTGCTTGTCGGATTTGGATCCCGTCTTCCCGGCGGTTGCCTCGAGATCGGCGAGGAGACCGGCGACGTCGATGTGGGAGTACCAGACATCGAGCGTCGACAGCCCCGCCAGGCGGGCCATCTCCTTGCGATAGCTCGCACCAACCTCGAGGGCCGCCGCGCGCGCCTCTTTCTCGGTGAACTCGCGGTCTTGCGCGGCGATCACCGTGCTCGCGGCGAGGCGCTTCAGGTCCCACTCCCACGGTCCCGGAAGGGTCTCGTCAAAATCGTTGACGTCGAACATCAGCGTCCGCTCCGGCGAGGCGAACAGCCCAAAATTGGACAGGTGCGCATCCCCGCATACCTGGGCCTTGAGTCCCGACCGCGGTGTCGTGGACAGATCGGAGGCCATGAGCAGCGCCGCACCCCTGAAGAACGTGAACGGCGACACGAGCATCCGGCCGTAGCGGATCGGCACCAGTTCGGGTACTCGGGTGGTCGCCTGGCGTTCGAGCAGACTCACCGGGTCCGGGCGATCGGGCGCCGGCTTGAACTCGGCATGGGACGATCGGGGGGCATGGGAGCGGGCATCCCTGCCGGCCTTCACCCGTTGTTCGGCGGAGAGGTGTTTCACGGTGGGCGCTGTCTCGGTCGCCTTCTGCCCGCTGGACTCGTGATCGGTCATCGGTCCTCCCTCTGCACTGTGACGACCGTGTCTCAACACGGCCTCCATCCGGTCGGCCGAGGCCATCATGCCTCACCGGTGGCCCCGGCGGAGCGGCCACCCGCTGGGGTGACCGTTTCTCAGCTCGAATCGGCCGTCTGATCCGGAGGTTGCGCCGGGAGCAGCGCGACGAGCTGCTCCATCTCAGCCCGGAGCTCGTCCATCTTGCGGAAGATGGCTTCAGGCGTTGGCGTCACCGGCCGTGAGCTGCCGTCTGATGGGTTGACAGCCCCAGAGGCGTGCTTCTCCTTCTCGTCCCCTTCGTCCGCAGGCGCCAAGCGAAAAAAGCTGGCCAATGATCCGGCCAGCACCCCGATCACGGCGACACCGGTGAGCATGATGACGACGGCAGCCCATCGGCCGACGGATGTCTTGGGAACGATGTCGCCGTAGCCCACCGTGGTCATGGTCACGATTCCCCACCAGAGGGAATCGCCATAGGTGGCGAAGCCCGGGTTGGTTGCGTGTTCGGCGTGATAGGCGACCGCCGAGGATGAGACGAGGACGCCGAGTGCAACGAGACCCACACGCCCCAGTCGCTCCATGAGCCGGCGGGCGCCCCGGGAGGCCATGACGACCCGGGCCAGTCTGGCCAGCCGCAAGATGACGACGAATCGACCCTCGTGCGCTCCGGGCAGTAGATACCAAGGTGCAGTGAGCACGACGACGGTGAGATCAAACCGCCCCAGCCATGTGTCCAGATAGTGGGTCAGTCGCCGTTCGCTCACTCCGAAGTCGACGACGAACACCACCCATGCGAGCACCCCGACGAGCTCCGCGACCCATCCTCCGGATTCCGGGACGATGATCAGTGGCAGAAGTGCGGCAAGGACGATTGGAATCCGCATTCGAACCCGGAATCGGTCCAGTACCTGGCCGTCGGAATCGGACCGCGGGGTCCCCGCCTTCGCTTCGTTCACGACCACGATGTCGATTCTGACCCCGGCGGGTACGCATCTGAGGGATCCGTCGCCCTCACGGTCGGTGGCGAAACTGCACCGCCTTTCACGACACTCGGTCGTTGGCTACAAGCGGGTGAGGCGCCACAAGGGCGAAGGGCCCGAGAGGTGACCCGCGGTCCGCACGTCGACATCGACGTTGTGACCGTCCAGATCGATGCTGAGCACACCCACCCGGGTGTGCGCAGCGATGTCCGAGGACAACGATCCGACGCGCAGCTTCGTGGCGAGGGGCAGTCCGGGCCAGCCGACGATGTCCGGGCCACGTGCGACCGTGACCTGCACCGAGCTGCCCCACGGGGCGACGGCATGCCCGACGACCAGTCCAGGCATGACCAGGGGCAGTTTCACCGTGGCGGCGAAGGCCGCCTGCGTCAGGGCCACCGCTGCATGCAGCACCGCAGTGATGGGACTCGAGGTCTGTTGGCCGAGGACCGCCCCGACGAGGGTCACTTTCTTGCCGTCCACCATGCTCTGGGCCTCGAAGAGAAAGCACCCGCCCGCGGCGGCGTCCGTACCGGTTTTGATGCCGATGATTCCCGCATGGCCGAGGTCGTAGTCGAAATTGACCAGACGTCCGGCCACCGGGAGGGTGGCCTCCCCCATGCCCACGACGTGGGCGAATGCCGGAAGAGCCATGGCGGCCTGTCCGAGGTTGATGAGGTCGCTGGCCGTGCTCTGGGATCCGGGATCCAATCCGCTCACGTCGACGAAGTGGCTCGAGGTGAGCCCGAGGGTCTGCGCCGCGCTGTTCATCTTGGCCACGAATGCGTCTGTGCTCCCGGCATCCCAGTCCGCAAGGAGGACGGCGATGTTGTTCCCTGAGGGAATGAGCAGGCCCTCGAGTGCCTGGAGTTCCGTGAGGCTCTCGCCGGCGGTCACCTCCACGACGGACTGCTGTGTGGCCAGACCCGATTGATATGCAGCGATGGTCGCCGCATCGACGGGGATGGCCGGTCCGCTGTCACCGGGCGAGAGGGGGTGGTCCGTGAGGACCACATAGGCCGTCATGACCTTGGTGATGCTGGCGATGGGCACGGGTTGCGTGTTCCCGACCCGGCCGAGGCTCCCCACACCTTCCAACGTCAACGCAGCCGAGCCCGTTGTGGGCCACGGCAGCACCGGGGCCGTCCCCGGAAGGTGGAGGGAACCGGACAAGCTGGCGTGAAAGACGGGAGACGGGACCGGACGGGACCATTCGTAGCCTGCTCCGGCACCGAGGAGCACGAGAAGGACGGTTAGCCCGCCCAAGAGGATGTAGCGGCGGGCCCTCCCGTGCGACGAGGCCGCGTGCTTAGGAGTCATGTGCATTCACGGGTTCTCGAACCGTTCTGGTCGTGTCCACTCGCTCCGGAGGTACCCCGGTCGCGACGGACCCGCTGCAGTGGCTGTCAATCCGTCGGCTGCTTTCCGCCAGAGGCACCGCCCGACCGTGATCTGCGCCCCGTTTTCATCCCGGGGCATTCTTACCCACTGAGATTCCACTTCGGGCAGCAGGGTCAACGGCCGGGTCTGACGTGGTGACCCCCGGGTGCAGCCTCGATGACGTGGCGCCTCAGCGCAGGGGCGACCATTCCGTTGGTTCCAACAGGGCGGCGATGTACGTCCGCTCGGTGTCGCGTGCCTGTTCGCGCCACGTCGCGAGCTCGTGAAACCCGCGGGTGTCACCGATTGCGGCGGTGAAGGAGGAAAGGTCGGCGAAGGCCCATTGGACGAGGACTTCGGACTCGTCGCGGAGGAGCACTTCGTAGGCACCATGGAGCGCCATTCCGCGCCCGGCCTGCCCGATCGCCGCCCCGGCCGCTCTCAGGGATTCAAGGTACGCCGGGGCCGAACCAGCAGGCACGCCGATGGTCTCTTGGAGTACGAATGGCGCCCGGCGCCCTTCTTCGGCGATCTGGTCCAGCGTCGGCGTTCCTTCCCACGGTTTGAGAAGGCGATCGAAGCCTCCGCTGCGGTACTGCTCCTGACCTTCGGGGTGATCGAACATCAGGTTGGTCTTGGTGAAATGCTCGATGAACCAGTCCCAACTGGTCATCTCCCACTGGCCCACGACCTGGATCCAGCGCCCTGTCGTCCAGTTCACCACCCACTTGCCCAGGTTGCGCATCTGCGAGCCCGGCACATTCGTGCGCTCGGTCACCGCGCGCCCGACCTTGTCGAGATAGGCGAGCGCCTTCTCCCGAACGATCGACGCGTCGATGGTCTCGTGGTAGTAGATCGGCATTCTTCGCGGCCTCCTGTTGTCCAACCGCAGAGGAGGTTTTCACACCCGCGTCAGTCGTGCTCGCCCGATGGCAACAGCTCCTCCATGAGCGCGCGTACGCGACGATCGATGTCATCGACGATGGGTCGCACCCCTTCGACCGGTTGACCGGCTGGATCGTCCGAGGTGATCGCCGGGGCAAGTTGGTCTGGTATTCGCTCAACCGTGACCGTCGTGCACAACTCCGCACCGCCATCGACGGGTAAGTCCGGTCCCGGCAGGGTCCAGGGCCCCAGGAATCCTGAGGCCCCGACGAGGGATTCGTGGTCGGGCTGCCCGGATTTGAACCGGGGACCTCTGCGTCCCGAACGCAGCGCGCTAACCAAGCTGCGCCACAGCCCGTCCGCTTCCCGAAGGAAGCAGGCCAGTCACCTTAGCCTTCTGAGTCCGGGGGACCTTCGGCATCCGGATCGGAGGGGGTCGCGCCGCGCGATGTGGCCACCACCTGGGCCACCCGGCGCTTGTCCATCTCGACCACCCGGAGGTCCCAGTCGCCCACGCGGACCTGTTCGCCTTCGGCCGGAATGTGACCGAAGAGGGCGAAGAGGAGTCCGCCCAGTGTCACGTACTCGCCGTCGGGAATGTCCATGCCGAGTCGCTCGCGGACAACGTCCACGTTCGTCTGACCGTCGATGAGCCAGCGCGTCCCATCCACGCGGACGATCATCGGTTCCTCGACCTCGTCGAATTCGTCGTGCAGGTCGCCCACCAGAGGCTCGAGAAGATCCTTGACGGTCAGGATCCCGGCGACTCCCCCGTACTCGTCCACCACCACCGCCACCGCCCGGCGGTGCTTGCGCATGTCGGCGAGTGCCTCGAGGACGCCCAACGATTCGGGGACGAGATACGGCTGGCGCACCTTCCGCGAGATCTCCAGCGGACTGGGGTCGGTCGCATCCCGCGTCAGCGGCCCGCCCGGCCCGGTGCGGAAAATGTCGTTCACGAAGAGGATTCCGATCAGATCGTCGAGGTCGTCGTGCACCACCGGGAAGCAGCTGTGACCGGAAGTACGCACGGCACGGGCGATGTCATCGGCGTGGACGGGGATGGTCAAGAAGGTCACGTCGACCCTGGGTGTCATGACCTCGCGTACGTCCATGTCCCGCAGGTCCGCCAGGGCCTCAATGATGATGCGCTCCTGTTCGGAGGCATCGTCCTTTGCGCGCTGGGGCCCATCGGGCCGGCGCCCCCCGTCGGAACCTCGGCGCCATGGCCGCCGGGCGCGGCGCGGCGGATCGGCTGCTGGCTGCGTCTCCCGAGGGGTCGACACGGGAAGGGCGGATCAGCTCGGTGCGGTGCCCGCCTCGAGCTGGCGTCCGGCGCCCACCAGCACGGGCACGGGCGTGTAGGAATCGTCGGCGTAGTTGCCGTCGTCGAGGAGCGCGTTGACGGCCCGCCGGAGACGGAGCGGGTCGAGTGGCTTCACCAGCCACCCCTCAGCACCGCAGCGTCGCGCCAGGAAGACGTCGGGCCGGCGGTCCAGCAGCATGAGCACGGCAACGTGGTCCAGGGCGTCGTAGGACTCCTGCAGCCGCAGTTCGTGGCACACGGCCATGCCGCCCATATTGCCCATCTGCATGTCGACGATGACCAGATCAGGAGCTTCGTCAGTGACGAAGCCGATCACCTCGGGCCCCGAGGTCACGGTATGAACTTCCACGTCGGGGCCGCTGATGACCGCCTCGATCTCCCTTCGGAGCGTGGGCGCATCGCTGGCGACCAGAATGGTCTGCACGGGCGCAGACTATCCGGTGCAGCCGTAGTGCGGTAGCTGGGGATGCGACGTCCCTGTCACCCTTCGCCGAACAACACGTCCGCCGCGCGCTGGAGGCCTCCGAGGTCGTGGACGTCCTGGCCGAAGAGAGGGATCCGCCCCAACACAGCGGGCGCCACTTCAGCCGCCAGGTCGGCATACGCGCTCTCCTCCTGCCGGGCGACATCGTTGAGGGCCGCCAGATTCGCCGCCAGCGCAGCCAGGGGTTCGGCGGTACCGGCATCGAGGGACAGCGCGTCGCCGGCCGCCCCGAAGTGGGGGTGGATCCGGTTGACCACAAGGGCAGCAGGAGAAATATCGCGTTCCGCCAATTTCTCCGCAAAGAACTTGGCCTCAGTGATGGCATCGGGCCGGGCCGAGGTCACGAGCACGTACGCGGTGCGGGGATCGGCGAGCAGCTCGCGCACCGCGCCGGCCCGGACCCGGAATCCCTCCTCCATGCCATCGAAGGCCTGGAAGAAGGCGACTGCGTCCTGGACGATTTCGGCGCCGGCCACCTTGGACATCGTGCGCAGGAGCGCCGTCGTCGCCAAGCCGACCGCCCGCAGGGAGACGCGGGTGGGCAAGAGGAGGGCCCGAAAGATCCGGTTCTCCAGGAACCGGGTGAGCCGCCGCGGTGCGTCGAGCAGGTCGAGGGCGTTGCGGGTGGGAGGGGTGTCGACCACGACCACGTCGAACTGGGCCGATTCGACGAGCTCATTGAGCTTCTCCATGGCCATGTACTCCTGGGTCCCCGAAAGGGCGCCGGCCAGGTTCTGGTACAGGCGATTGGAGAGGATGCCCTCGGCCTGCTCCGTAGTGCGCGAGTAGGTGTGGATGAGGTCGTCGAATGTCCCTTTGGTGTCGAGCATGAGCGCATGAAGGTGACCCGGCCAGTCGCCCACGACCTCCGTCGGGGTGTTGGGGAGGGACTCGACACCCAACGAGTCGGCGAGGCGTCGCGCCGGGTCTACGGTGACGACGCAGGCCCGTCGCCCGGCCCGTGCCGCGGCCAGGGCGAAAACAGCGGAAACGGTCGTCTTGCCGACACCGCCCGAACCGCAGCACACGATGACCGAACGTTCGCGTACGAGCGCACCGAGGGTGTTCGTCGGCCCGGTCATCGAGCGGGGACCTCGGGCGCACGTTCACCGATTGCGTGCGCGAGGGCGGAAGCCAAAAGGTCGATCTCGTGCGGACCGATCTCCTCGGACTGCATCTTGGGCACCAGGAGCTGTGGCAAGGGGAGATCACGGGCCAACCGCTCGATCTGGGAGACCGAGAGGGCGTGCCGCTGGAGGCGGAACTGGCGCGCTTCTTCCATGGCCGTGAGGAGACCGGGATCGACGTCCATGTCGTCCGCCACCTCCCGGGCCGATCGTTGCAGGCCCTCGGGCTCGGGGTCGGTGGCGTTGACGATCACCGGGCCCAACTGCACGCCGGCCTTGTCCTCCAGGGTGAAGGCCGACTCGATGGTTTCGCTCACCGGCATTTCCTCCGGGAGGGTGACCAGGATCACCCGGCAGCGGGAGGGGTCGGCGAGGAGCTCGACGACCTCGGCGGCCTGCGTCCGCAGGGGGCCGCCCCGGGCCGCATTGACGAGCCCGCTGGCCGAGGTGAGAAAGGTGATCGCGTGGCCGGTTGCGGGCGCATCGACAACGATCAGGTCGGCGATCCTCTCCCGTTCCAACTGCTTTACCTTGCCCAGGACGAGCACGTCGCGGATACCGGGAATCGCGGTTGACACCACGTCGACCACCCCCGAGCTGACCAGGCGCTTGGAGACCCGGCGCAGGCCGTGATCCTCGAGGTACTCCACCAACGCGTCGTCCGGGGTGATGCGCCGGGCCCGCACGGCGCCCTGCCCCGCGCCGAGGGCCGGCTGAAGTTCGACCTCGTCGTAACCCAGGTCCTCGTCCAGCCCGAAGGCTCCCGTAATGCCGGACTTCCCTTCTAATTCGACGATGAGCACCGAGCGTCCCGTCTGCGAAGCCATCCGGGCCAGCGCGGCCGCCATCGTCGTTTTCCCGACGCCTCCCTTGCCGGCCACGATCAGAACGTGGCTTTGCGCGCAGAAGATTCCCACGTCCATGTGCGGCCGAGCGTAGTTGGGGCTTTGGTCGGAGCGAGCGTTGATCAACTAAAGATCCAGTTCAGGGGCCTTGATGCTGTCGCAGCGCGGCAGTAAGTTGGCTGGTGGGGGGTACGGGTACCACGTACCCATTCTGGGGGTCATATGCGTCAAGGACTAGACACGTGGCAGGTGAAGGCAGCCTGCCGGGGACCGCAAGCATCGGCGTTCTTCCCGCCGTCGCACGCTGAGCGGAAGGAAGAGAAGGCGGCACGGGAGCTCCGGGCCAAGGAGATCTGCCATCAGTGCCACGTGCGGGGGGACTGCCTCGAGTACGCCATCCGCATCCGCGAGCCGCACGGGATCTGGGGCGGGCTCAACGAGGTGGAGCGCAAGCTGGTGCTCGACCGGCGGGCGAGCTGATACACCGCTTCCCCGCGGTTGGCTGAACTGCCCGAAGATGCGGGGTCCCCTGAGTCCCGGTGACTCAGGCCGCCTCATGGATCTTCATCTTCGTGGCGGCGGCGGTGACACCACGCGTGTCGCACACCGTGGCTGGGCGGTCGCCCGTCACGCTGCAGATGGACGCGGTGATCTCGTTGGCCGAGGCGACGATGGCCTGCGTGACAGGGTTCGTCGGGTAGGCCAGGTCGTCGGCGATCTGTGCCTGTGAAAGACCGTCGATGACGGTGGGGGAGAAGCTCGATCCGACCAGCACATAGTGGTTGGCGACGTCGAGCAGGGGAAACGTCTTGGCGGAGGTGTCGTAGACCGCGACGGACGCCGCCTGCCGGGCCGTCGGTGTCTGCAGGACCGTGTACCCGGCGCCCGTCGGGTCGAGCGAGCTGTACCGCTCGTTGGTCTGCAGGTCGATCCACACACTCGAATACTGGGCGTGCCAGAAGGTGAAGGTCGGGGTGTCGGAGAATGCCACCGACGAACTGGATTCCATGAGCCCCAGCTGACCGAACGTGCCGAAGCGCGACAACGCCACGATGACGGGCCAGCGCTCGGCGGCTGCGTAGGGTGCGAACTCGGCCCCGTAGAAGAAGACGACCGGGCGGGTGGCGGCTCCCGCGATCGAAGATTCCCAGAGGGAAGCGTTCCCCGTCGCCATCGGTGGCGTGATCGGGTTGTTCGGCGACGACACCCCCACCGCGTTGCTGACGGACGCCGGGATGGCGAGCGAAGTGAGGATCGAGGTGGGGGCGGGTGAGATCGTCTCGACGTCGGACGTGTCGTCGGTCTGATCGGCGTGACGGATCACAATGAGGGCGCCCACCAGAATGATGGCGATCACGATGAGCCCCAGGGCGAGGTAGCGCCGGGGGATCGTGTGCACGACGGGCGACTCCGCAGGCTCGGGGGCGTCGAGGCTCATGGGAGGCATCAGCGTAGACCAGGGCTTTGCCCATTTTGGGGGCGGTCCGGCCCATTTTCGGGGACGCTCGGGCCCGTGGCGGTAGCCTCGCAACGTGGCCTCGATCCTCCCCGAGCGCACGGCCGGGTCACCGGCCGATGCCGTCGTGCTGCGCCCCGCCGCCACGGTCATGCTGGTGCGCGACGCGGTTGCGCCAGGACGCGACGACAGCGCGTTGGAGGTGCTGATGGTCCGGCGCAATCTGCAATCCGACTTCGTGGGCGGGGCGTACGTCTTTCCGGGGGGTGCCGTTGATCCGCTCGACGGGGGCCGGGAGGCCGAGGCGGTGTCGCAGGGCCGAAGCGATGCCGAGGCCAGCATCTTGCTGGGGATCGAGGCCGGAGGCCTGGCCTACTGGGTCGCTGCGCTCCGCGAGACGTTCGAAGAGGCCGGCCTCTTGTTGGCGGAACGGACGGGGGGCCCGCCGTTGCTGGCGGGCGACACCGAGGAGGAGGCGCGCTTTGTGGCCGAACGCGCGCGGGTGAACAAGGGGGAGCGTCGCTTCCTCGACGTCTGCCGTGACGAGCAGCTGCAGCTGTTGGTGGGTGACGTGCACTATTTCGCCCACTGGATCACGCCGAGGGGACCCTCGCGCCGCTATGACACGCGGTTCTTCGTGGCGGCCGCCCCGCGGGGGCAACAGGCGGCCCACGATGCCGGTGAGACAATCGCCGAGACCTGGATCTCGCCCCGTCGGGCGCTCGAGGGTCACCGCAAGGGAAAATTCGAAATCATTTTCCCGACCGTCCGTAACTTGCAGGCGATCAGCCGCTTCGCCACGAGTGCAGAACTGTTGGAGGCGGCCGAGAGCGCATCCCGCTCGGTTCCGACGATCGAGCCCAGGGTGATCGCCGACGGCAACGGAGTGCGGATCCTGCTGCCCGGCGACAAGGGGTATGACGACGAGCGTGCGGAGGACGCCGACGCACCGTCCGGGGCCGGCCTTGACTTCAACGAGGCCATCCGGGCGGTTTCCCTCGCGGCGAACTCCGAGGACGGGCCCACCGAGGGTGGTGCGGCCGCCCCCCGTCCGACATGATCCCGTCGGTGCCCGACACCGGCGTCGGCCCGGCACCGGTGCCAGGTGAGCCCGTGGAGTTGGACGAAGGCCTGCTGCGCCTCACCGCGCCCAACCCTGGGCTGATGACGGGACCTGGGACGAACAGTTACCTGATCGGCAGCTCGGAACTGGCCGTCATCGATCCCGGGCCCGACGACGAGGGGCATCGGACAGCACTGTTGGCTGCCATCGCCGCCCGGGGCACGCTGGGCTGGATACTGGTGACGCACACCCACCGTGATCACGCTCCGGGCGCGTCAGGCCTGGCCCGGGCCACGGGCGCCCAGGTCATCGGCTTCGGCCCGGCCGACGACTTCATCCCCGACCGCAGCGTGGGCGGGGGCTGGACGCTGACGCTCCCCGGTGCCATCACGCTGGAGGCGGTCCACACCCCTGGGCATGCCTCGGATCATCTGTGTTGGCTCATCCGGGAGAGCCGGACCCTGCTGACCGGGGACCATGTGATGCACGGGTCGACGGTGGTCATCAATCCCCCCGATGGGGATCTCGGTGCGTATCTCGCCAGCCTGGCCCTGGTGCGTGACATGGCCCCGCCGATCGATCGGCTCGCCCCGGGCCACGGGCGTCTCATGCGCGACGTCGAGGGCGTTGTCGACGCGCTCATCGCCCACCGGCTCGGGCGTCATGCCAAGGTGGCTGAGGCGTTGTGCGCCGACGGGGAAGGCACGGTCGAAGACCTCTTGCCGGTGGTCTACGCCGACGTGACCGAGGCCCAACGCAAGCCGGCCCGGCTCTCGCTGTGGGCGCACCTGCGCTTCCTGGCCGGCGAAGGCCGGGCCGTGGCGCTCGCGGAGCCGGGCGTGTGCGCCGGTCAGGACACGGTCACGACCCGGTGGCGTTGGGTCGGGTCGGGGTAGCTCGCCGCCGGCCGGTGTTCCGGGCCGTCAGCCTCGCTGGCGCTCGCCGCTTGCCACCGCGGCCTCGACCCGCTCGACGAGGCGCGCCGAGCAGGAGGACGTCTCGAGGAGCGGCGCCACCTCTTCGGCCACGACGCGGGCCAGCTCGGCGAAGAGGGGGGCCAGTTCGCCATCGCCCTCGGCCACCGGCGTGCCGGCGTCGCCGGCGGCGGCCAGATCCGGATGAAGCGGGATGGAGCCGATGAGCGGAACGCCGAGCCCGTGGGCCAGGCGGGTCCCTCCACCGGAGCCGAAGAGCGTGTACGTCGTGCCGTGCTCGCACGTGAAGTCACTCATGTTCTCGATGACCCCGGCGACACGGAGGTAGCCCTTGCGCGCCATGTCGGCGGCTCGGGCCGCCACCTTCTGGGCCGCCAGCGGGGGTGTGGTGACCACGAGCATCTCGGTGCGCGGGAGCAGCCGGGCCAGTCCCATCTGCACGTCGCCCGTTCCCGGGGGCAGGTCGATCAACAGGTAGTCGAGATCCCCCCAGTGCGCGTCCTGGAGGAACTGCTGCACGGCACGGTTCAGGACCAGGCCGCGCCACATGATCGCCTGCTCCTCGTCGGCCAGGAAACCCATGGAGAGGACCCGGACCAGCCCGGCGCCGATCTTCCTCTCGAGGGGGACCATCTTCCCCTGGCGGGCCTCGACGTCCCCCTCCATGCCGAGGAGGCGCGGCACGGAGAAGCCCCAGATGTCCGCGTCGAGGATACCGACGGTAAGTCCGCGACGGGCCAGGGCGACGGCCAGGTTGACCGTGACCGAGGACTTGCCGACCCCGCCTTTGCCCGAGGCCACGGCCAGGACGCGGGTGGTGGCGGGAACAGCGGTCTCCGGCGCGTCCTCCCGGGCCTTCCAGCGGGCGCGCGCCATGACGGCCGCCCGCTCGGGGCCGTCCATGGTGGCGACACGGATCTGGAGGGAGGTCACCCAATCCAGTGCCTCGATCTGGCCGCGGACGTCCCTTTCGATCTGCGAGCGCAGCGGGCAGGCGGCGATGGTGAGTGCGATATCGACGACGACGTGATCACCCGTGACGGCGATGGCTCGGACCATGCCCAGGTCGACGATGGTGTCACCGAGCTCGGGGTCGATCACGGCGCGCAGGCTCTGGCGTACGTGCTCTTCACGCGCGGCAACGGAAAGGAGAGGTGCTGCGTCCGACTCGGGACTCATGGCGGCATTCTACCTGCGTGGAGCGGAATTCCGATCTCTTTCCCCCTGTGTGGACAGACCGTGCCGGCGCACCGGTAACATGTGGGCATTCTCGCTGCACAGCGCAGCGGGGCGGCCAGCGCCGCACGGCGCGCGACAAGGAGGCTCCTGTGACCACTATGACCACGTCGGTCAACATCGGCAAGAAGCCAGCTCCGGTCACCCTCAGCGATCTCGCCGTCACCAAAGTGGCCGAGTTGTTGGCCCAGGAAGAAGGCGACTCGCTGGCACTGCGTGTGGCAGTCAAGCCAGGTGGATGCTCGGGCTACAGCTACGAGATGTTCTTCGACTCCGAAGTGATGGCCGATGACGTGGTGCGCGAGTTCGGCACCGTCAAGGTCGTCGTCGACTCGGCGAGTGCGGAGCTTCTGGTCGGCTCCACGCTCGACTACAGCGACGGACTGCAGGACGCCGGGTTCCACATCGTGAATCCGAACGCCACGCGCACCTGTGGCTGCGGCTCTTCGTTCAGCTGAGCGAAGCCCCCACGGCGGCAGCCGTCTCTTTTGTTCTCAATGGGATCACCGTCCAGGTCGATGACGACCACGGGACGTCTCTCCTCGACGCGCTCAGGGAGCAGCTGCGGTGCCGTTCGGCCAAAGACGGCTGCAGCCCCCAGGGCCAGTGCGGGTGCTGCACCGTCTGGGTGGATGGTGCAGCCCGGGTGGCATGTGTCACCCCCGTCCGTCGTGTCGCCGGTCGATCCGTCACCACCGTCGAGGGGCTTACGCCGGACCTCGAGGCACGCTGGGTCGGCGCCTTCCTCGCCGCCGGAGCCAGCCAGTGCGGCTTCTGCACGCCGGGGATCCTCATGCGGTTGGCCGCCCTCGAGAACGGGAACCGGCCCCTGAGCCGGCACGCCGTCGAGTCGGCGCTGTTGGCCCACCTCTGTCGCTGCACCGGGTGGCAGTCCATCGTCGAAGCCGGTTGCGCCGCGCTCGGTGTGCCGCCAGACGGCGGCACGGGATTGACGCATGGTGCGGCACGCGTGGTCGACCCGCTGTTGACCCAGTGGCGGGCGCAACTCGAAGGATCGGTACCGCAGATCTCGGGCCACGATGTCGTGGTGGGAGGCGGAGGGTTCGCCGCCGACGGTGTGCCGGCAGCGTGCGTTCCAGCATTCCGGGCCGGACCTGCGAAGGTGCAGGGACGCAACAGCACCATGTCGCTCGTCCATCCGGTCGCGCTGCCCGAGATATCCGACGGGATGTGGGCGGTCACCCTGCAGACGACGTGGGTGGAACCGGCGTACGTCGAGCCCGACGCGAGTTGGTGCCTTCCGGGTGGTGAGCCGGCGACCCCCCTGGCCAACGGGGGTGCCTTCGGCGGCAAAGTGCGCAGCCCGGTCCCAGAGCGGGCCGAGGCCCTCGCGAACGAGATGCAGCACGGCGTACGTGTGCTCTGGAGTCGCGAAGACGTCGTCCGCTACGGGCCCAAACGTCCACCGCTCGCCCTCGGGCTGCGCTCGGACGGATCGGGTGTGGTGCGGATCGGGCGCACAGCGGGCTCGCCCGATCTGGCTCACCTGCGGGCACGGGTGGCCGCCATCGCCCCCGGCGTGTCGATCGAGGAGGTCGACGTCGTCGGGCCGCCGGTCGGGGATGAGCTCCGCGGCGCGGGGTGGGTGGAGGTGCTGGCAGCGCAGCAGCTGCTGCAGGCACGCGGCCCGGGCGCGCCCGGGACGAAGGAGGGGACCGGCTCAGGCGATGTCACCCTCCCGGGTGGTGGCCGAGCCCAGGTCGGTCTCGAGCTCACGGGTGGGCCCGCCGGCCGGGGAACCGTGCGCGTCGAGGTATGGGCCGGCGAAGTCCTCGATCCGGTGACGTTGCGCTCCTACGCGCTCGGGGCGGTCCACCAGGCGTTGGGTCTGGTCTGGTCCGAGGGGATCGCCGTGGACGCGGCCGGAGGGCCGCTCGACCTGACCATCCGGTCCTTCGGCATTCTGGCCGCCCGGGACATGCCCCACGTCGAGGTGATTCTGCACCCCGAGGACCGCTGGCCGGTCAACGGCTCTGACGCCGTCTTCGCGGCAACCGTCGCGGCGGCGTGGATGGCCGAAGGTGGCGCAACGCAGTGGCCGACCAGGCGTGGCGGTCCGTCCGGAAGGAAAGTGGCAGATACCCGTACGGGTCAGGAGGAGGAAAAGCCATGAGTCCGACGTTGGGTCCGTATTCCCCGGTGCGCCGGGCCGGGGACTGGGTGATCACCTCGGGCCAGATCGGCCTGGCCACCGACGACAGCGGGGTCTCGACCCTGGTGGAGGGGGGGACGATCCCCCAGCTCCGCCAAGCCCTCGACAACGTGACCGCGGTCCTCGGCACCGAGGGGGTCACGTTGCATGACGTCGTCAAGACCACGCTGTATCTCGTCGACATGAGCGAGTTCGCTGCGGTCAACGAGGTCTTCGCGGAGTATTTCGTCGAACGTCCGACACGCTCGGCCGTGGCCGTCGCCGCGTTACCGGCCGGGGCGCGGGTGGAGGTGGAGGCCTGGGCCTACGCGCCTGCGGCGTCGGCGCCGGAGGCGCCCGATCGCTGATTGAGCCCGGGATGCCAGGCCACCTGGCCGAAGCGGTAGCCCACCGAGCGCACGGTCTGGATCAGGTGGGCGTGTTCCTCCCCCAACTTGGCCCGGAGCCGCCTGATGTGGACGTCGACGGTGCGTGCGCCCCCGTAGTACTCGTAGCCCCAGACGCGGCTGAGCAGCGTCTCGCGGGTGAACACCTTGGCCGGGTGGCCGGCGAGGAACCGGAGCAGTTCGTACTCCATGTACGTCAGGTCGAGGACGCGTCCGGAGACTGCGGCCTGGTAGGTCTCGAGATTGAGCATCAGCGGCCCGTACTCGATCAGGTCGGGCCGCATGCTCTGCCCGTTGCGCCAGAAGAGGTGTTGGAGGCGGGCCGTCAACTCGTCGGGCCGGGCCGGGAGCACGCAGAAATCGTCGAACAGGTCATCGCGAAGGAGAAGCTCGCCGACCTGTTCGGCCCGGATGACCAGGAGGAGCGGGCTGAGGGGCACTTCGCGCAAACGGATGTGGCGGCAGAAGGCGACCGCTGCCGTCATGTCGTCGCCGGCGACCACCACCGCACCTGACCAGGTCTCTCCGCTGCCCTGGCCGTTCCCGTCACCGACCGCCTCGGGGCCCGAGACGGCGCGATGTGTGAGCCCTGCACTCTGGAGCGCGAGGGTCACCTCGGCGGGGAGATCCGGCGGGAAACAGAGCAGGGCGTCCACGGAACGCCCCTAGCGCCGACTCGGTGTCATGGGATGCCGTGTCCTTCGTGCCCGGGCAGGTGTCACAACAGGGGGAGGTAGCGGTCGAGCTCGAACTGGGTCACCTGGGACTGGTAGTCCTCCCACTCGGCTCTCTTGTTGCGGATGAACCACTCGAACACGTGATCGCCGAGGGTCTCGGCCAATAGCTCGGAGCGCTCCATCTCGTTGACGGCATCGTGCAGGCTGGGGGGGAGCGACTCGATTCCCTTGAGCGCCAGATCCCGGTTGGAAAGGGTGAAGAGGTTGGCGTCGGCTTCCGTCGGCAGCGGATAGCCCTCTGTGATGCCGCGCAGTCCGGCGGCCAGGATCACGGAGAAGGCGAGATACGGGTTGCACGCACTGTCCGGGGCCCGGTACTCGAGCCGGGTCGAGTCCGGCTTCCCGTGTTTGACCACCGGGACGCGCACGAGCGCCGAGCGGTTGTTGCGGGCCCAGCTGACGTGGACCGGGGCCTCGTACCCGCCGATGAGGCGCTTGTACGAGTTCACCCATTGGTTCGTGACCGCGGTGATTTCGCGGGCGTGCCGCAGGAGGCCGGCGATGAATTGGCGGGCCACCTCGGACAACCCGTACTCGTCGTTCTCGTCGACGAACGCGTTGCGCTCGCCCTCCCACAGGGAGATATGTGTATGCATGCCCGAGCCCTGCACGCCGCCCAGCGGCTTGGGCATGAAGCTGGCGAACACGCCCTCACGCCGCGCCATCTCCTTGACCACCATCCGGGCCGTCATCACGGTGTCGGCCATCGTCATGGCGTCGGTGTACCGCAGGTCGATCTCGTGCTGGCTGCGGGCGTCCTCGTGCTGGGTGTGCTCGACGGGGATCCCCATTTCCTCGAGCATGAGCACGGATCGCCGGCGCAGGTCGCTCGTCAGATCGGCCACGCTCAGGTCGAAGTACGAACCGGAGTCCAGCGTCTGAGGGCTGTGCCCGGGGTCGGCGTCGGCGAAGTAGAAGTACTCGATCTCGGGGGCGACGAAGAAGGTGTACCCGACCGCGCGTGCCCGCTCGAGGGTGCGGCGCAGCGTGTGGCGGGGATCGCCGCTGAAGGGCGTGCCGTCGAGGTTCGCCACGTCGCAAAAGACGCGGGCGACCGCGGAGTCGTCGTCGTGCCACGGCAGGAGCTGGAAGGTCTTTGGATCGGGTCGGGCCAGGACATCGGCTTCTTGGACCCGGCTGAACCCATCGATGGCGGAGCCGTCGAAGGTCATCCCCTCGTCGAGGGCGTTCTCGAGCTCCGCCGAGGTGATATTGAAGCCCTTGGGCGTCCCGAGGACGTCGGTGAACCACAGCTGCACGAAGCGGATGCCACGCTCCTCCACCGTTCGCAGCACGTAGTCGCGTTGGCTCTGCACCCCACAAGCTTCGCAGGTACAGGACCCCCTCCGTCCATTCCCGGCCTCACCGGTACCCTGTCGGCGTGGCGGCAGACGGCGACGGGCACCGGGACGGGCCAGATGCCGGGCCACAGGATGAGTTCGGGATCCCATCGGGCCGGGCCCGGCTCTCCGTCGTGCGTGCGGGGGCCGGCGGAACGCCGCACGTGGTGTTCCTCCACACCGGAATTTCGGATAAGCGCAGCTGGGGGGATGTGCTGCGTCTTCTCTCCCCCGACATGGACGTGGTGGCATATGACCGCCGTGGCTTCGGCGCCACCACGTACCGGGCCGAGGCCCACGACCAGCTGGTCGATCTGGCGGCCGTCCTCGATGCCCTGGTGCTGGACCGGGTCGTCCTGGTCGGCAACTCCCGCGGTGGCCAGATCGCGCTCGACTTCACCCTCACCCACCCCGGACGCGTGGCGGCGCTCGTGCTCGTTGCTCCGTCCGTGTCGGGCGCGCCGGCGGTCGACGACGCGCAGATCGACCCGGTCGAGGCAGCCATTTGGGAGACTCTGGCCGCGGCCGATGCCGCCGGGGCACTCGACGCCCTGAACGTGGGCGAGATCAGGCTCTGGGTCGACGGTCCCCACGCTCCCGAGGGGCGCGTCGGCGGGACACGGCGCGAGCTCGCGCTCGATATGAATCGGATCGCGCTCCATGCCGAAAGCCCGGGGCATGAGCCGGCGCCCCCGCTCGAGGCCTGGTCCCGCCTCTCCGAGGTGCGCTGCCCGGTCCTGGTGGTGGTGGGGGACCTCGATCTCGGTCACGTCCAGGAGCGGTCCCGCGTGCTGGCGTCGCAGATCCCGGGCGCGCGCCTCGCCGTCATGGAGGATGCCGCCCACCTCCCCGGTCTGGAGCAGCCGGCGGCGTTCGCCTCGCTCCTCCGCGGCTTCCTGAGCGATCATCCGGGCTGAACGGGCACCGAGCGGGACCGCCCGCCACACGACCTCGGGGAATTGCCGCCCGTTAGTCTGGAGAGATGTCCTTCCTGCGCGTGGCCGCAGCCCAACTCGACACCGTCGTGGGCGATCTCTCGGGGAACGTGGACCGCATCGTGGCCGCTCTCTCGGCCGCCGAAGCGGCGGGTGCGGACATCTGCATCGTCCCCGAGCTGGCCATTCCCGGGTACCCGCCCGAGGACCTCCTCCTCAAGCCGGCCTTCGTGGCGGACAACGTCGCCGCGCTGGAGAAGGTCGCCGCCGCGAGCGGGCAATGCGCCATTGTGGTCGGCTATGTCGGGGCGAATCCCACGGGCCCGGGCCTGTCCAACGCGGCCGCCATTTGTGCCGGTGGCCGCGTCATGGGGACGTACCGGAAGCGCTGCCTGCCCAATTACGGCGTCTTCGACGAACAGCGCTGGTTCGTCGCCAGCACGGCGACACCGACGCTTTTCGGTGTCGCGGGAGCGTGGGTCGGCATCTCGGTGTGCGAAGACGTCTGGTTTCCCGATGGTCCGGTGGCCGAGCAGGGGCGCGGCGGGGCCGACCTGGTTGTCAACCTCAATGCATCGCCCTACAACCGGGGACGCCGGAGCGAGCGCCTCTCCATGCTGCGCACGCGTGTGGCCGAAGCCGGGTGTGCGATCGCGTACGTCAATCAGGTCGGTGGGCAGGACGAGCTGGTCTTTGACGGCGACTCCCTCATTGTGGCGTCCGACGGCACGCTCCTGGCCAGCGGGGCGCAGTTCGCCCCCGACCTGGTGGTGGTGGACGTCCCCCTGGGGGATGCGGGTCCACGCCCTGCGCAAGGCGAAGCCCTGCCCCGGGTCGTCGCCACCGCTCCGCGTGCCGAGCGCCCGGCGGTGGCCGATCCCGTGCTCCGGCCGGTCCTGCGTCCCGCACTCTCCGACGAGGCCGAGGTCTATGCCGCACTGGTTCTGGGGACCCGTGACTACCTGGGCAAGAACGGTTTCACCGAAGCGGTGATCGGTCTGTCCGGCGGCATCGACTCGTCGTTGGTCGCCACGATCGCCGTCGATGCGCTGGGGCCCTCCCACGTGCACGGTATCTCCATGCCGTCGCGCTATTCGAGTGATGGTTCCCGCCACGATGCCGGCGAGCTGGCCTCGTTGCTCGGCATCGACCTGCGTGTGGTACCGATCGAGGAGGCCCATGTGGCCTTCACGTCCATGCTGGCGAGCGTGCTGGGCCACGAGCCCTCAGGCCTGACCGACGAGAACCTCCAGTCCCGTCTGCGCGGGGTTCTCCTCATGGGCGTGTCGAATGCCAGGGGATGGATCGTCCTCACCACCGGCAACAAGAGCGAGATGGCGACCGGTTACTCCACGCTCTACGGCGACTCGGCCGGCGGGTTTGCCGTGATCAAGGACGTGCCCAAGACGCTCGTCTACGAACTGTGCCGGTATCGCAATGCCCAGGCCGTCCTCGACGGATTGCCGGCGCCGATCCCCGAGAGTGTGATCGACAAGCCGCCGTCAGCGGAGTTGCGTCCGGACCAGCGCGACGATCAGTCGCTGCCGCCCTACGAAGAGCTCGACCCCGTCCTCCAGGGCTATGTCGAGCGCGACCGCACCGCGCCCGACCTGGTGGCGGAGGGCTTCGATCCGCTCGTGGTCGACCAGGTGGTGCGGCTCGTCGACGGGGCGGAGTACAAGAGGCGCCAGATGCCGCCGGGGGTGCGCATCACCTCCAAGGCCTTCGGCAAGGACCGCCGGATGCCGATCACCAACCACTACCGGCCACCGGCTCCTCAAGAAACGTCACGTGGCTGACCCCACAGGGTTCCGCACGATCGGTCAGTTGGCGGAACGCTGTGGGCACTACTGCTGGCTCGAGCATCGACTCTTCGTAGTGACCGGGTCGTGGGCCAGCGCCGTCGCTGCGGCCGGCGCTGCGCCGGTAGCGTCGGGGCCGGGCGAGGCCGAGGTGCGTGTGGTCTGCAGCGAGATGTCGTCGTGGCACGGCTTCGCCGCCGCCGCGTGGCGGGATCGCCTTCCCGTGCGTGCGGGCGTGGATGCGGGCGCGCTCGTCGTGGCACCTGCGGGCCCGCTCAGTGCCGCCCTGGACCTTCTGGTGGCGGACGGGGACCTCCTCGGCGCGTTCGGCGGGTTGGTCGGACAGATCCTGCCGGCGCTGCTGAGGGCCTATGACGAGGACTTCGTCCATGCCTCCCCGGTGAGCGAGGCCCCTGTGCGCGCCTTGCTCGACCTGGTGCGACCCCGTGTCCACCAGGAGATCGAGCGGGGCTCAGAGGCGCTCGGCCACGCCGGAGCCGGGGATGGTGGACCCGCGCAGGTGGCCCCGGAGGGGGCGGATGTGCGAACCCGCCTTCAACGGGTGTTGGGCGGTGAGAGCGGCATCTTCCCTGCTGCACGGGCATCTTGACACGCCCACTACAATGTTTTTGCAGCCCTTGTGCGCCGAAAGCGACGCAAGCTGCATGACGAAAGTGAGCGCCCGGCAAGGATCTACTGCCGAGGCCCGCAGCGAGGGAAGGTTCGGCATATCTTGGCCAAGGAACGTATCGAGCGCGACGACGAGGATCTCGTACGTCTCTACCTGACCGACATCGGCCAGTACCCCCTGCTGACAAAGGACGATGAGGTCCGCCTCGCTCAGGCCATCGAAGCAGGTCGCGAGGCAGAAGCAGCCGTCGCCAAGGCCCCCAAAGGGCTGACCACGGCGAAGAAGCGCGAGATGCGCCGAGCCGTCATGGAGGGCGAGCAGGCGCAACAGACCTTCGTGCAGTCCAACCTTCGTCTCGTGGTCTCCATCGCCAAGAAGTACCAGGCGTCCGGACTGCCGCTCCTTGACCTGATCCAGGAGGGGAACCTCGGCCTGATGCACGCGGTCGAGAAGTTCGACTGGCGTAAGGGCTTCAAGTTCTCTACCTATGCCACGTGGTGGATCCGTCAGGCCATCACCCGTGGCATCGCCAACACCGGACGCACCATCCGCCTTCCCGTGCACGCCGGTGACACCCTGGCGCGGGTGCAGAAGGCGCAGGCCCGACTCGAGCTCAAGCTCGGTCGCCCCGCCACATTGGCCGAACTGGGCATCGAAGTCGAAATGCCCGAGGACAAGCTCGTCGAGGCCCTCCGCTTCCGCGCCGAGCCACTCTCCCTCTCAGAGCCGTTGCGTGAGGACGGCGACGCCGAGCTCGGCGACGTGGTCGAGGACCGGTCCGCCGAGTCCCCGTTCGAGGTCGCCGCGGTGTCGTTGCTGCCCGACGAAATCGGACGGCTGCTCTCCCCGTTGGACGAGCGCGAGCGCGAGATCCTCCGCCTGCGCTTCGGCCTCGACCGTGGCGAGCCCCGGACGCTCGAGGAGGTGGGCGAGCACTTCAACCTCACCCGTGAGCGCATCCGTCAGATTGAGGCACGCGCCATGTCCAAGTTGCGCCACCCCTCCTCCGACACCGGCGCCCGCGATCTCCTCACCGTCTGAGGAAGAAGTCCGGTCGGTCCGTCCGCGACCGATAGGCTGAGCCGCATGAAGAAGTTTCTGCTGCTTGCCATTCTCGTCGGTCTCGGTTTCCTCGCCGCGAAGCGGTTGCGTAGCGACGCCTGAGATTCTCGCCGACTGACCCTGCCGCCTGAACTGTCGCGACGGGGCACCGCTTCGCCGATCGCGAGGGAGCGGGCGGCTCAGGCTGCGGCGCGCCCTCCCGGACCGGTGGTGCGTCCCCGCACGCCTCGACGCCACAAGACGAAGGCAGCACCGGCTACGGCCAGGCTCGTCGTGACGACCGGCGTCGTGCGTCCGACCCGATCACGCAGGCGGATCGGCTTGGTGAACTGACGCGTTTCCCAGCCCCGTTCGCGGGCCACCTTGGCCAGGGCGCGGTCGGCGTTCACCGCCACAGGTCGGCCCACCGCCTCGAGCATCGGGAGATCGGTGGCCGAGTCCGAGTAGGCGCTGCTGGAGGCGAGATCGATCCCGGTGCGCGTGGCCAGCTCGCGAATCGCCGTGGCCTTCTCCTCGCCGTAGGCGTAAAAGGCCATCCGGCCGGTGTAGCGCCCTTCTGCGTCGATCTCACCCCGCGAGCAGATGGCGCCGTCGACGCCGAGCATGTCGGTGAGCGGGAGCACGATCTCCTCGGGTGCGGCCGAGACGAGGTACACCCGGTGCCCGGCGGCACGGTGGAGCTCCATCAATTCGAGCGCCTCGGCGTACATGATCGGCTCGATCGTCTGGAGCAAGGTCTCACGGACGATCTGGCGTACCTGGTCACGATCCCAGCCCTTCGTCATGGCGAGCATCGACTGGCGTACCCGCGCCAGGCGCTCTTCGTCGGCTCCGAAGTGGAGATAGATGAGTTGCGAGAATGCGGCGCGGGCCACCACACGCCGGTTGATGAGGCCACCCTTCAGGAAGGGCCGGCCGAAGGCGGCGATGGAAGCACGGTCTATGACCGTCTTGTCGAGGTCGAAGAACGCCGCTTCCATACCCACCATGGTAAATCGGTCCAGGTCAGCCCAGTACCGCGGGTGACGGTTGGCGAAACTGGGCGCGACGGTTCGGGCGCGGGCCCCGGCCGGACTCGCTCAGTCCCGGATGAAGAGGGTGTGCACGGCGTCCTCGGCATCGGCCGTCGAGAGCACGAGGACCTCATCGCCCGACATCAGCACGGTGTCGCCCCGCGGCACGATCAAGCGCTCGCCCCGCACCACCGCCACAACCACGCCGTCACGGGGAAAGGCCAGGTCGGCGATGGCCAGGCCGTTGGCGGGCGAGTCCTCGGCCAAGGTGATCTCCACCAGATGCGCCGCCCCGCCCTGGAACTGGAGCAGCCGCACGAGCGCACCGACCGAGACGGCCTCTTCGACCAGCGCCGTGAGCAGTTGCGGGGTGCTGACCGAGACATCGACACCCCAGCTCTCGTTGAAGAGCCACTGGTTCTTGGGGTGGTTGACCCGCGCCACGACGCGGGGCACGGCGAACTCCTGCTTGGCGAGGAGCGAAATGACGAGGTTGTCCTCGTCGTCACCGGTGGCCGCCACGACCACGTCGACACTGGAGAGCCCTGCGGCGTCGAGGGACGAGGCTTCGCAGGCGTCAGCCGCGATCCAGGTGATGTCCAACGTCGGCCGGAGGCGCTCCACCAGATCGGGGTCCTGCTCGAAGACCAGCACATCGTGCCCGTTGGCGAAGAGGTCGGCGGCGATCGCCGTCCCGACGCTCCCCGCACCCGCGATGGCGACCTTCATGGGGCACCCGGTTCGAGCCGGGCCTCGAGTTCCTTGCGGGCGCCGGTCATGATCGCCAGGTGCAGCACATCACCCTCCTGCCCCACGAGCTCGCGGGCATCGAGCCGGGGCACGCCCGAGCGCGTCACGGCGACCACGCTCAACTGGCCCGGCTCTTCGAGGTCCGCCAACCGCCGGCCGGCCCATGACTCGGGGAGGGAGCGGTCGAGCAGCGTGAGCTGTCCCGAGGGGTCCGACCAATCGCCCACGTCCTCATCGGGGAGAAGGCGGCGGCGGACCTGATCGATGGTCCAGGTGACCGTGGCCACGGTGGGAATGCCCAGGCGCTGGTAGATCTCCGCCCGGCGGGGGTCGTAGATACGTGCCACCACGTTCGGGATCAGGTAGGTCTCCCGGGCGATGCGCACCGTCAGGATGTTGGTGTTGTCGCCGCTGGTGACCGCCGCCAGTGCGTCGGCGCCGACCGCGCCGGCACGCTCCAGGTCGTCCCGGTCGAATCCCGAGCCGATGATGAGGGGGCCTTCCCAGTTCTTCAGGCGACGAAACGCTTTGGCGTTCTTGTCCATGATGGCCACCGAATGACCCTGCGCCACGAGTGAAATTGCCAGCCCGGAGCCGACGCGCCCACAGCCCACCACGATCACGTGCACGCCACAGCACAACACGCGACGCGCCGTTGTGCAAAGAGGGCCAGCCCGAGCAGGTCGCGGTTTCCTTCTACGCTGGCGCCGTGGCGCCCAGTCCAGGTCCCAGGCCCCCGGTCCCCTTGGCGGGCCTCGTGGCCGACAGCATCCCTGAGCGACGCCTCTATCGCTTGAAGAACAAGTTGCTCGGGCCGCCATTGGTGACCGAACAGCTGAGCTCCGAACGCCTGGGCCGGCCCACCGCACTCGGCGTGCTGGCGCCCGACTGCATCTCGTCCTCGGCGTACGGCACCGAGGAGATGCTGACCCAGCTGGTGCCGTACATCGGGCTGGCCGCCTTCAGCCTGCTCGTCCCCATCACCCTGGCCATTCTCGGCGTGCTCTTCTTCGTGACGCTGTCGTATCTCGACGTCATCCAGTTCTACACAAAGGCCGGGGGGCGTACGTGGTGGCCCGGGACAACTTCGGACCGAGAATCGCCCAGATCGCCGCCGTGGCGTTATTGATCGACTACACCGTCACGGTGGCCGTGCAGACGTCGGCCGGCACGGCCGCCCTGACGAGCGCCGTCCCGAGCCTGGCCAACACCTTTGACACCGTGGCCATCACGGTCGGGGTCATCCTGCTCTTGCTGTACGGGAACCTGCGCGGCATCCGCGAGGCCGGGAGATTCTTCGCCGTCCCCACCTACTTCTACGTGGCCTGCTTGAGCACGGTCATCATCTCGGGCTATGTCAAAGAGGCTCTCGGCACGCTGCACCAAATTCCCCTCCCTCCCGACAACTTGATCTACGGCGGGAAGGTGGGGACGCCGGGTCAGGGCTGGCTGATGGGTCTGGCGTTCATCACGCTGCTGCGTGCTTTCGCCAACGGCGGCTCGTCGCTGACCGGGTTGGAGGCCATCTCCAATGGCGTGGGCGCGTTTCGCCCTCCCGAGTCGGTGCACGCCCGCCAGACCCTGGTCGTCATGAGCTCAGTGCTGGCGTTCCTGGTCCTCGGCACCACCTTGTTGGCCAAGTGGACGCATGCCGTCCCCTACGCCAGTGGCTCGCCCACCGTGGTCTCCCAGGAGGTCGAGGCCATCTTCGGCCGCGGCTTCTTCTTCTTCGTGGTGCAGCTGGCCACGCTCCTCATCCTCTACACCGGCGGCAACACCAGCTTCAACGGCTTCCCGTTCCTGGCCAACTTCGTGGCCAGCGACCACTACCTGCCCCGGTCGTTGACGAAGCGGGGTCACCGCCTGGCCTTCTCCAACGGGATCCTGGTACTGGCCGCAGTGTCGATCGTCCTGGTCCTGGTCTTCAAGGCCCAGGTCGATGGACTCGTCGCCCTCTATGCCATCGGCGTCTTCACCGGCTTCACGATGGCCGGCGCCGGCATGGTCAAGCACCATCTGACCCAGAAGGGCGCCCACTGGCGACGCAGCGTGTGGGTGAACGGGTTCTCTGCGTTCTTGTCGGGAGTGGTCGTGCTGATCTTCCTCGCGGCGAAGTTCACCGAGGGCGCCTGGGTCATTGCCGTGGTGGGCCCGCTGCTCTACTTCGGCCTGATCCGGTTGCACCACCAGTACGACGTGGAGTTCACGCTGCTCGAGACGGGCGCGGTCGAGGCCTCGGAAGCGCCCATTCTGCGGCGTCATGTCGTCGTGGTCCTCGTCGCCCGGCTCGATATGGCCACCGCGCGCGCGCTCCAGTACGCCCGCACCCTCACGCCGGACGATCTGCGCGCCGTGCACTTCGATATCGACTCCAAAGAGGCGCGCGAGCTCGAGGAGGAGTGGGGGCGGCTCGGCCTGGCCCGCCTGCCACTCGACATCATCGAATGTCCCGACCGCCGGCTCGGGAGGGCCGCCATCGAACTGGTGGCCGACGCCACCCTCGACGGTGACACCGAATGCACGGTGCTCCTCCCCCGTCACAGCTACGCGAGGGTGTGGCAACGCGTCCTGCACGACCGTACGGCGGACAAGATCGCCACGGTGCTGTCCCAGGTGCCCCACGTCGCCGCCACGATCATCCCCTACAACCTCCCCGGGCGTTTCAGTGAGAAGGTGCGCACCTACGGCCGGTCGGTGCAGCGGTCCCGCATGACCAGCACGTCCAGCGAACCGGACGGGTCGCCGGGCGGCCGCGGTCAGGGCCGTGGCCAGCGCGCCCGGTGGACGCGGAAGGGCGCACGGGCGTCGACCGGGTCGCTGCCCGGCGTGACAACCAGCGCAAGGCGAACGCAGTGGACGAGGCCGACCGCGAGCTCGCCCGCCGGGCCGGGGTCACGACGCCGATCGCCGCCGTCACCGTGCGCCAGCGGGTCAAGGTGGCGGGCCGCGTCAAGTCGGTGCGTGTACAGCCGCGTGCAGGCAATTCGAACCTCGAGTGCGTCCTGAGCGACGGGAGTGGGGGCCTCCTCCTGGTCTTCCAGGGGCGCCCGAAGATCGCAGGGATCGAGCCGGGTGCCCGCCTCGTCGCCGAAGGGATGGTCGGGACCTGGGGGCGCCGGCCGGCCATGCTGAACCCGGCCTTCGAGCTGGTGGCCGGGGCCGATCAGGACGCCGGCGGACACTGACTGCGACGAGCGTTCTTGCCCCACTGTCCCGCAGTCGCTAACGTGCCCCCCGGCCCGTCGGCCGTTGCATGCGCATGCGCGCCTTCGACCTGGGAATACCGCATCGCAATGAAGTGGGCTGTACGTAGGCGGACCGAGACAGCTACAGAAAGGGCACACCAGGCATGATCAACCTCCTCGCTGCAGGCAACGGTGGATACCAGGCGTTCCACCTTGGTGGAGCGGACAAGACCTGGCTGTACATCTGCCTGGCTGCCGGCGTCGTCGGTATCGCGGCGGGTCTCCTCCTGGCCCGCAACGTGCTGGCTGCGGATACCGGAACTCCCAAAATGCGGGAGATCGCCCTGGCCGTCCAAGAGGGCGCCGAGGCGTTCCTCAAGCGCCAGTTCCGCACGATCGCCATCATCGTGGTGCCGCTCGCCATCCTGATCTTCTTCACCGCCACCAAGGTGGTCAAGCCGAACGGGGACCTGGCCCTGAGCTTCCAGCAGGACGGCCTCTACCGGGTCATCTGCTTCCTCTTCGGCGCCGCCTTCTCCGGCCTGACCGGCTTCATCGGCATGAGCATCGCCGTGCGGGGCAACGTCCGCACGGCGGCGGCCGCGTCGAAGGGCGGCGGCATGGCCGGTGCCCTGCGGGTCGCGTTCCGGACCGGCGCCGTGACCGGCATGCTCTGTGTCGGCTTGGGCCTGGTCGGCGCCACGGCCATCGTGCTGATCTTCCAGAACTCGGCCACCGCGGTCCTCATCGGGTTCGCCTTCGGCGCCTCGCTCCTCGCCCTGTTCATGCGAGTCGGCGGGGGTATCTTCACCAAGGCGGCCGACGTCGGCGCCGACCTGGTGGGCAAAGTGGAGGCCGGTATCCCCGAGGACGACCCCCGCAACGCCGCCACCATCGCCGACAACGTGGGTGACAACGTGGGCGACTGCGCCGGCATGGCGGCCGACCTCTTCGAGTCCTACGAGATCACCATCATCGCCGCATTGATCCTTGGCTACTCGGCCTTCCGCACGATCGGCCACAACCCGACGTCAGCGGTCCTGTACCCGCTGATCGTCCCGGCCATCGGTATCTTCGCCTCGGTGATCGGTGTCCTGGTGGTCAAGGCCCGGAACAAGGACCGCAACGCGCTGGCGCCCATCAACCGCGGTTTCTGGTTGGCCGCAGTGCTGACGGTCATCGGCGCGTTGTTGGTCGCCCAGTACTACGTCCACGATCTGAAGGTGTTCTATGCCGTGCTCACCGGCGTGGTGCTGTCCCTGGTGGCCAGCCAGATCACCGAGCAGTTCACCTCCACCGAGCGGGGCCCGGTCAAGGAGATCGCCGCCTCGACCCGGACGGGACCGGCCACGGCGGTCCTCTCGGGTATCTCCATCGGCCTGGAGTCCTCGGTGTGGGCCATCATCGCCATCGCGATCGCCATCGGGGTGGCGATCGGCCTCGGCGACGGCAACATCGAGTTGACCTTCTACCTGGTGGCCCTCATCGGCATCGGCCTCCTGGCCACGGCCGGGATGGTCGTCTCCGAGGACAGCTTCGGCCCGGTCTCGGACAACGCGGCGGGCATCGCCGAAATGTCGGGGGAGTTCACCGGCGAGGCCGAGCGCATCATGGTCAGCCTCGATGCGGTGGGCAACACCACCAAGGCCATCACCAAGGGTGTGGCCATCGGCTCCGCCGTCATCGCCTCCGTCGCGCTCTTCGCCTCGTTCATCGAGACGATCGGCGAGCAGATACCCAGCCTGCACGCCACGGGGGCCAAGCTGTTCTCGATCATCCAGATCAACGTGGCCAACCCGACCACGTTCATCGGCCTGCTCATCGGTGGCTCGATCGCATTCCTCTTCTCCTCGCTGGCCATCCGGGCCGTGGGACGCTCGGCCGGCACCGTGGTGCTCGAGGTGCGCCGCCAATTCCGTGAGCACCCGGGCATCATGGACTACACCGAGAAACCGGAGTACGGGCGGGTGATCTCCATCTGCACCGCAGCGGCCCAGCGTGAACTGGCCACCCCGGCGCTGCTGGCCATCCTGACCCCGGTCATCGTCGGCTTCGGGATCAACTACCTCGCCCTCGGCGCCTTCCTGGCCGGCACCATCCTGACCGGGCAGCTGATGGCCAACACGCTGTCGAATTCCGGAGGGGCCTGGGACAACGCCAAGAAGTACATCGAGGACGGGCACGAGGGAGGCAAGGGCTCGGACGCCCACAAGGCGGCCGTCATCGGCGACACCGTGGGTGACCCGTTCAAGGACACCGCCGGTCCCGCCCTCAACCCGATGATCAAGGTGATGAACCTGGTCTCGTTGCTCATCCTCCCGGCGGTGATCACATTGCGTCACCACAACGGCGAGCGCTACGCCATCGCCGCTGTCGCGCTGGTGATCCTGTTGGCCGCTCTGGCCTTCTCCAAGCGGGCAACCGAGGACATGGGAGCGGACGCCACAGCGGTTGAACCACCACCCGCCGTGGTTGCCGCATCGGGCGACTGACCTGGTCGAGGCCACGAAAAACCCCTGTGTCGCCGTGCTCCTCCGAAGGGGCGCCCTTGACAGGCGGGTGTGGGACCTTCAACCTTGCGTGACCATGCGGACCGAACGAAATGACCCATTGAGGCGTCTGGGACCGCGCGTGCTCCGGCCCGCCCGGCGTCGCCATCCCGGGAGCGGACGGGCCTGCCATGGGTAAGGCGCTGGTCATCGTCGAGTCGCCGGCCAAGGCCCGCACCATCAGCGGGCTGCTGGGCCCGGACTTCATCGTCGAGTCCTCGATAGGCCACATCCGCGACCTCCCCCGCGGGGCCGACGAGGTCCCCGCCGCCTACAAGGGCGAGAATTGGGCCCGGCTCGGCGTCGACGTGGACAACGGCTTCAAGCCGCTCTACGTCGTGTCGGCCTCGAAGAAGTCGGTCGTCGCCAATCTCAAGCGGTTGCTCAAGGATGCAGATGAGCTGTATCTCGCGACGGACGAAGACCGCGAGGGCGAGTCGATCGCGTGGCATCTCTTCGAAGTGCTGTCGCCGACCGTGCCCGTCAAGCGCATGGTCTTCCACGAGATCACCCCCGAAGCCATCACCCGGGCGGTCGAAGAGTGGCGGGAACTGGACCGCCGGCTGGTGGACGCCCAGGAGGCGCGACGGATCCTGGACCGCCTGTACGGCTACGAGGTTTCCCCGGTGCTCTGGCGCAAGGTCATGCCGCGGCTCTCGGCCGGCCGGGTGCAGAGCGTGGCCACCCGCATGGTGGTCGAGCGCGAGCGGGCCCGCATGCGCTTCCACTCCGCCACCTGGTGGGGCATAGAGGGCACGTTCACCCATACCGATGCTGCCCCCTTTGGAGCGACGCTCGTCTCCCTGGGCGGCACGCCTGTGGCGACCGGCAAGGACTTCAACGAAGACGGGGAGCAGACGAGCAAGGGCCGGGTGCGCGTCCTCGCCGAGGAGGAGGCGACGTCTGTCGCCACCGCGTTGGCCGGGCAGTCGTTCACCGTCAGTGCTGTCACCGAGCGGCCGTTCCGGCGCTCACCAGCCGCGCCCTTCATGACCTCCACGTTGCAGCAGGAGGCCGGCCGCAAGCTCCGTTTCAGCGCCCAGCGGGCCATGCAGGTGGCCCAGCGCCTCTACGAGCAGGGCTACATCACGTACATGCGGACCGACTCGACCACGCTGTCCGAGCAGGCATTGACCGCCGCCCGGACCCAGGCCCGTGAGATGTACGGCGACGCCTACGTGCCCGACACGCCCCGCCGCTACGAGCGCAAGGTGAAGAACGCGCAGGAGGCGCACGAGGCGATACGCCCCGCCGGCGAGACCTTCCGCACGCCCGAGCAGGCCGCGCGGTCGTTGACCGGGGACGAGCTCCACCTCTACGACCTGATCTGGAAGCGCACCGTGGCCTCCCAGATGAACGACGCCACCGGCACGAGCGCCCAGATCAGGCTGGTCAGCGAGGTTCCCGCCGGTGGACCCGGCGACGTCGCGACGGGTGAGGTGGCCGAGTTCTCGGCCAGTGGACGCGTGATCGCGTTCCCCGGGTTCCTGCGGGCCTACGTCGAAGGTCAGGACGATCCGGACGCCGAGCTGGCCGACCGTGAGGTCGTGTTGCCGGCCCTGGTCGTCGATGACGTGGTGGAGGGCACCGCCTTCGAGCCCGGGTCCCACACGACGCAGCCTCCCGCCCGTTACACCGAGGCGTCCCTGGTCAAGGCCATGGAGGAGCTCGGCGTGGGCCGCCCCTCGACGTACGCCAGCGTGATCGCCACCATTCTGGACCGGGGCTACGTCTGGAAGAAGGGCACGGCTCTGGTGCCCAGCTTCACGGCGTTCGCCGTGGTGGGCCTCCTCGAGCGCTACTTCGGCGATCTGGTCGACTACGGCTTCACCGCCAGCATGGAGGACGACCTCGACGAGATCGCCTCGGGCCGCGAGGAGTCGTTGCCCTGGCTCTCACGCTTCTACTTCGGGACCACGTCGCCCGGCGTGACCCTGCCCGGTGGCAACGACGGCGCGACGCTCGGGCTCAAGGCCAGTGTGGCCGCGCACCTCGGCGACATCGACGCCCGTGAGATCAACTCCATCCCGATCGGGGCCGGGGCCGACGGGGTGCCGATCGTGGCCCGTGTCGGTCGCTACGGGCCCTACCTCCAGCGCGGCGAGGACCGGGCCTCGCTGCCCGACGACCTAGCCCCCGACGAGCTGACGGTCGCCCGCTCCGAGGAGCTCCTGGCGGCGCCCACCAACGATCGTGTCCTGGGTTCGGACCCCGAGACGGGGCTCGACGTCTCGGTCAAAGCAGGGCGCTTCGGGCCCTACGTCCAACTGGGCGAGGCGGGCGAGGGTTCGGGTTCGGCCTCGGGCAAGCCCCGGACCTCGTCACTCTTCTCCACCATGGACCCGGCCACCCTCACGTTCGAGCAGGCCCTCGAGCTGCTGCGGATCCCGCGCTCTGTCGGGACCGACCCCGAGACGGGCGAAGAGGTGGTGGCCCACAACGGGAAATTCGGGCCCTACCTCAAGAAGGGGACCGATACCCGCAGCCTCGCCAGCGAGGACCAGATCCTCACCGTGACGCTGCCTGAGGCGCAGGCACTCTTCGCCCAACCGAAACAACGCCGCGGCCGTACTGCTGCGGCTCCCCTGCGCGAGTTGGGGCCCGACCCGGCGTCCGAGTTGCCCGTCGTGGTCAAAGAGGGCCGCTTCGGGCCCTATGTGACCGACGGGACGACGAACGCATCGTTGCGCAAGGGCGACGACGTCGAGTCGATCACCATCGAACGGGCCTCCGAGCTCCTGGCCGAGCGGCGGGCCGCGGGCCCCTCCACGCGCAAGAAGGCCGGCGGCGCGAAGAAGGCCGCCAAGAAGGCGGGCGGGTCGAAGAAGGCGGCGGCCACGAAGAAGGCGTCCGGGACGAAAAAGGCGTCCGGGACGAAGAAGGCCGCCAAGAAGACGGCCGGGGCGAAGAAGGCGGCTGTCGCCTCCGGGGCCGCAGCGAACGCGGTGCTCCTCGAACCGTTCTGACATGGCGCCACGGGGTCGCTTGCTCGCTCTCGAGGGGATCGACGGCTGCGGCAAGTCGACCCAGGCCCGGGCCCTGGCCGGCGCTCTCGGAGCCCGCCTGACCCACGAGCCGGGTGCGACTGTCTTGGGTAGCGAGCTGCGGCGCCTCCTGCTGGCGCCGGAGTCCCCGTCCGTCTCTCTGCGGGCCGAGGCCCTCCTGATGGCGGCCGACCGGGCCGAGCATGTGGCATTGGTCGTCGAGCCGGCTCTCTCCGCCGGGGAGTGGGTGGTGAGCGACCGCTACTCCGGGTCGACGTTGGCGTATCAGGGCTACGGTCGTGGGCTCGATCGGGCCGAGCTCCGCCGGCTGATCGCCTGGGCCACTTCGGGTCTGGTCGCCGACCTGTCGATCCTCGTCGATGTCCCGGTCGAGGTGGCCGCGGCCCGGTTGGGGGCGGCCGCACCCGATCGCCTCGAACGCCTCGGTCCCGCCTTCGCCGAGCGGGTGCGCGACGGCTTCCTGGCCCTGGCCACGGACGATCCGGCCCATTGGGCCGTCGTCGACGGGGCCACCGATCCGGTCATGCTGAGCACCCGTATCCTGGCTGTCGTGCACGAGCGCATCGGCTCCCCGCCGGTTTCGGGAGCGACGTCGTGACCACCGCCGGCACGACCGACGTGGCGACGCCGCCGGTCGCCGCGCTGTTCGCAGAGGTCGTGGGCCAGGAGCAGGCCGTGGCGGCCTTGCGCAGTGCCGCCGCCAGCCCCGTCCACGCCTACCTCTTCCGGGGCGCCGCGGGCAACGGAGGCCTGGCCGCGGCCCACGGGTTCGCGGCCGCGCTCCTTTGCCCCGACGGCGGGTGCGGGACGTGCCGAACGTGTCTCGCCGCGCTCTCGGGCCGCGACCCGGATCTCCATGTCATCCACCGCACCGGGGCCATGATGAGCGTCGCCGACGTCCACCGGCTGGTCGCGGTGGCGCAGCACCGACCGCTGCAGGCCGCCCGACAGGTGGTGATCATGACCGACGTGCATCTTGGCGGCCGGGCCGCGCCGGCGCTCCTCAAGACATTGGAGGAGCCGCCCGGAGCCACGGTCTTCATCCTGTTGGCGGACGACATCACCCCCGAGTTGGCCACCATTGCCAGCCGCTGTGTCGAGATCGCCTTCCCCCCCGTGCGCCGCGCGACCATGGTCGATTGGCTGACGGGGCAAGGGATGAGCGCCGAGGTGGCCGCCGTGGTGGCCGACAGCAGCGGGGGGAACCCGGACCGGGCCCGGATCATGATTGAGGACCCCGAGGTGGCGGCGCGGGCGTTGCTGTGGTCGTCGGTGCCCGATCAACTGACCGGGACCGGTGTGGTGGCGGCGGAGCTGGTCCGTGGCCTTCTGGCCTCGGCGGAGCAGGCGGTGGAGCCACTACGGGCGGAGCACGCCCGCGAGCTCGAGCATCTCACCGAGGAGGCGACGGCATTCGGCGAGAAGACGCTGCCGGGGCGTAAGGAGATCACCGACCGGTTCCAGCGCGAAGAGCGCAGGTGGCGCACCGATGCCCTCCGGGCCGGTCTGGGCGCGCTGGCCCGTGCCTATCGCGATCGTCTCACCGACCAGTCATCGGGCAGCGGTGCGGTCGCGGACATCCATGCCCAGGCGGCGGCTGAGGCGGTGGCGCTCATCACCGAGACGGCGCGCGCCTTGGTCAGGAACCCTCAGGAATCGCTCCTGCTGCAGGCCCTCCTGGTGCGGTTGGGCGCACTGGCGACATAGGACGCCTAGCTCTTCTGCCGCCTCCAGTAGACGGAATTCCAATCGACCTCGACGATCTCGTCGGTAATTGAGAACGCGGTACGAAAGTCGTTGACCGCTTGCCGGCAGGCTTCGAGGTGCAGGTAGTCGTCCACAATGACGAATCCCCCCACCGACACCCTTTCGTACAACGCTTCGAGAGTCTGGATGGTGGATTCGTAGTAGTCACCGTCCAACCGCAGCACCGAGAGCGCCTCAATCGGCGCGTCGGGCAAGGTGTCCTTGAACCATCCCTCGAGGAACTCGACCTGGTCGTCGAGAAGGTCGTATCTCGAGAAGTTCGATCTCACCTGCTCGAGGCTCACAGCCAGCTCGCCGTAGCCCGACAGGTCACCGGTGAGGTCCTGGGCAAACGCACTCCCGTCCGGCGGAGGCAGTCCCTGGAATGAATCGGCGACCCATACCCTTCTGTCCTTGATCCCGTAGGCGGCCAGGATCCCCCGCATGAGGATGACCGCCCCACCCCTCCAGACGCCGGCCTCCATGAGATCGCCGGGCACGTTGTCCTCCAGAACAGTCTCGACACACTGCTGGATGCAGTTGAGACGGACCAGTCCGATCATCGTCTCGGCTTCGTCCGGCCAATCCCAGCCAAGTCGCCGGATCTCGGCGTTCTGCGCCATTTCAGGGTTGCGTTGCTCTCCCTCGCTCATGAAGAGCAATCGCGTGAGGCAGGCTTTCAGCAGATCCAGGTACCGATGCTCCGCGGTTTTCGGTTCACCCTGCATTATCGGTCACTCACCTGACCGGCCGTGTCGGCGTCCTGCGATGCCTCCAGCTCCTCCACGCGGTTCTCCAATTCCTCGACGCGCTCTTCGAGTTCCTGGTTGAACGTTGCGATGATGCGCGTCTCCTCGCGGGCCTCGGCCAACACCCCGTTGTAGAACTCCTGCCATCGCTTGAGGCGCCGGTCCGCCAGAGAGATGAAGCCACTGGCTGACGTCTGCAGGCGCACGAATCGTTCGTAGAGCCCTTCATAGAGCACCTCCAGCGACGTCGCCGCTTCGACTTCCGTCGCGGGTTCCCCCGATCCCGTGGGCTCGGCGGCGCCCGCCTCGCGGAGGACGGATCTGGTGGTCTCCAGGTACGCCCTGCCCCAGTAGGCATCAGGCTCGAGGTGCGCCCCTTCGGCCCACTCGTTCCACGCATTGACGAAAACGATGCCGTCGCCCTGCTCGGCATCTTTCTGACGACGGATCGCTTCGGCAAGCCATCGGCCGTAGGCCTCAGGGGTGGATCCACGAAGTATCTGCGCCTCCCCCTGCTGACGTCTCGGCGAGTTGTCCCAACCGGTCGCCACACATGGATACCTGGTCCAGGACGGGCGGGGCCGGTTCAGGTAGCCCGATGCGACGTCGACGTAGTCGTAGATCATGTTCGACGCGTCCGTCTTCGGCCGGGCGTCCGTCGTGTCGCAAAACGTCGGCAGCAGGTGCGGGACGAACTCCGAACTGGCGTCGAATCCCAATGCAGCCGGATCACCGAGCAGCTCACTGGTCTCGAACAGGACCAGCCACGGGGGCTCGACGCCGGCTTTCTCGCATTCGGTTCGCCAGAGTTCGACGGTCTGCTTGGGGTCCGGTAGAAGTTGGGCCCTGTACACCGCAAGGAGTGGACGGCCTTTGACACGGATGTAGCGGGGATCCTTGAAGCACGTGATCAACCACCGGATATGGGCCAGGTCGTCTTCTTCGTTGAACTCCTGCTCCAGGATCAGCTCGTCCTTGGACCCCTGCCAACGCCGGTACCAACCTTCGTTTGCCCAGCACAGGGCGAACGGAAAATCCGGGGATCCCGACGCCAGGACTTCATCGAACGGTCTCTCGAGAAGCCTGCGGCCGTTGAACCAGTAGTGGTAGTAGAGGAAACCCGAGATTCCGTGATTCCGGGCGAGCGCGGCCTGCGCGAGGCGGGACTCCGGGACTCGCAGGTCATAGAAGCCAAGCTCGCCCGGGAGTTCCGGTTGGCGGTGGCCCGGAAAGAGCGGCTTGCTTTTGGCGACAACGGTCCATTCCGTGAAACCCTCACCGTGCCAGGCATCGTTCTCGGGGATCTGGTGGAACTGCGGAAGGTAGAAGGCCACGACCTTGGGCATCGAGTCCGATCCCGAGGGGCTATCGCTCACGCTTCACCTTTCGATAGAACCACCGGATCGGGGCAGTGGCTTGGACCGTTCTCATGCCCAGTACCGCTTGATACCTGGCCTCGCTGGCGATGAGGGCCTGGTCGAGGAGGGTGATGTTGGTCTCCAAGCCCGAGGCGTGCCGTTCGAGAGCCTGGATGTGCTTCTGCAGGCGGTCGATATCCCCCTCTGCGCCGGGGACGTACCCGAGACCTCGATCCCGCAGGGCGTTGCGCACGACTTCACGATGCACGTGGTCGCTGAGCTCATTGACGCGACGAGCCAACTCGTTGAGCGTCCGGGTGCCGTTGTCGCGCACAGACTTCATCACGAACTGATAGGTCTCCACCTCGGGATCATCGAGAAGTTCGTTGATGGTCGACTGGAAGACGTCCTCGCGCGTGATCGGAAGTTCCGTCTGAAAGAGGGGAATGAACACCCGTTGGGTCTCCACGACGACCAAGCCCGCTTCGCGTAGCAACGCCCTGATTGTCTCGAGCGTGAAAAATCGGATATGGGTCTTGTCCAGCAGGCCGGTCTCGTTGTAGGTGAAGTTTCCTTTGAGGAGTGAGAGTCGGACATCGCCGTGGGCCACATTCGGGAGGGACGTCACAACGATGCCGGACGGCTTCAGCTTTCGCACGGCCGCCCGGAGTGCCCCCAGAGGGTCCCGCAGGTGTTCGAGGACGTCCCCGAAGATCACCGCGTCGAACGACTCATCCTCGATTTCGCCCCAGACGCTCCCTTCATCGATATTGCCGACCACGACCCGCTCGAGCCACTTCTGGGCCAGGCACGCTGCATCTGGGTCGAGCTCGATGCCGGTCACGTTGCAGCCGCGCTCGGCCATCACCTTCGAGATGTAACCGGTGGCACATCCGACTTCGAGGACCGCCTTGTTGTACCCGATCATTCCGAGGGCGTACGCGTGGGCGTTGTTGTCGGCATCAGGATTAACAGTCGTGTCATAGACGAAAGCCAATGCGGTTGCCTCCAATCGGCCCTGGTCGCCAGAACGAGCGAGAACCCAGGGGACCTCCCGCCACTGCCACGATCACTATACCGAACTCAGTCATCCAGCTAGAGCCATAAAAACACCACCACAAGGGCGACGTCCGACGGGCCCGGACCGCTCCACTCCCGCTGTGTCGCCCGTCGAATTCATCGGATCGTCCCTCATTACAGCGGTGAACCCTGCCCGTTCCCGGTCACTTCGTGCAAGGCCTCGGCGATGAGGGCGACGAGTTCGTCCTTGGGCACCCCCCGCACCTCCTCGAACCACCCGAGGGACCGGGAGAGGCTGATGCCCAACATGGCTGCAACGGCGATATCAGCCCGTAGTTCGGGCCGGTCGACCCCACGTTCGGTCATGTCGACGACGAGTGGTTCGACCAGACGGCGCCTGACACGTTGGAGAGCGGCACCGCGGATATCGTCGGAGGCATCCAGACGGATCAACGCCTGCAAGATCGGCCCCGGTCCGTGATCGTCCGCCTTGGATACCACGGTGTCCGCCATCCGCTCCAGTCCCTCGAAGCTTCGCGGCGGTTGCTCGCCGGCATCCTCGGCCGCCACGGCGGCGAAATAGAGGTCGGCCTTGCTACCGAAGTAGCGAGCGATGAGGGCCGCATCGACACCGGCCCGCTCGCCGATGTCACGCGTCGTGGTTCGTTCGAATCCCCTCTGGCCGAATAGCTCCTGCGCCGCTTGGAGAAGGGACTCCCTACTGGCCGCGGCGTCACGCGATCGGCCCGTCCTCGGAACGACATCGGCGACGGCTGTCTCGTGCGAAATGCTCATTGCGCTCTCTCCTCTGACGCGGGGGCGTGCTGGGCCTCGGCCAGGACCATGCCGGCGCCGGCCAACTCGGCCTCCTCTTCCATGATCTCTTCGAGCTCTTCCTCTTCACGGCGACTCCGGACGGGACCGTCTTCGGCCATCCGACCCGGCAGGACGAAGCTGAGGATCGCCGTGGCGACGCAGATCCCCGCCGCGATCAGCAGCGTGTCCTCGAAGCCGCTGACATTCGGGAGAGCCTGCCCCGGGGGGGTGTGTGCCATGAGGACAGCGGCGCTCACCGCGCTCCCGAGTGTCAATCCGATACTCCGTACCACCTGATAGAAGCCCGTGGCGCTCCCTGTCTCGGAGCGGGCTACCGCCCGCACGATGAAGCCGGGCATGGCGCCGGTGGTGAAGCCGATGGCCAGTCCGGCGACGGCGGCCGTGACGAATGCCTCCCAGATCGCCCGGTGCTCGACGGCGAAGAAAGCGGCGGAAACAGCGAACAGGAGCGAGCCGAGCGGAATCATGCTCCTGGCACCGAACCTCCGCTCGTAGACGACCAGGACCTGGCTGGCCAGGAAACTGCACAACGACAGGGGGAGAAGGACGAGGCCCGAGACCACGATCGAAGCCCCGAAGCCGTAGCCCCGTGCGACGGGGATCTGCACGAACACCACCAGGCTCGGGAGAAGGATGTACATGGCGACGCTGATGAAGAACCCGCTGACATCGGCGGTCAGCACGGCGCGGTGCCGCACCTGTCGTAGGTCCACCAGCGGATCGGCGAACCGGAGCTCATAGGGGATCCACAACGCGAGCATGACGATGGACGCGGCGAGGATCCCGAGGGAGCGGCCGGACGTCCACCCCCACCCCCCGCCTTCACTCAGCACCACGGAGAGGCCGATGACGACCAGGCTGAGCATGGCTGCGCCGAGCGTGTCCAAACGCCGGGAGGGGACGTCAGAGCGGCGGGGCAGGACCACCGCTGCGAGGATCAGTGCGCCGCTGACGGCGATCGCCCCGAACCAGTAAGCGGCACGGAAGTCCCACGCCTGCGCGATCAACCCGGTGACGGGGTAGCCGAGACCGACGCCGATGGCGGTCGTGACCGACAGGGTGGCGATCGTCCTCCTGGCCCTCTCTGCGGGCAGGTGCCGGCGGGCGATGGCCATGGCGACGGGGAGGATGCCCAGACCGACACCCTGAAGCCCCCGCCCGACGAGGAGCTCGGCGAAGTTGTCCGAGACCGCTGCAGCCACGCAGCCGGTCACGACGCAGCCCAAGGCGAAGAGGATCACGTCGCGCTGTCGGGGCCCATCGGCGAGCCGGCCCATGACCGGGGTCACGAGGGCGCCGGTCAACAGGGTGATCGTGAGCAGCCACTCCCCCGTGCTGAGCGACACGTGGTCTGCGCGGGAGAGGGTCGGGATGAGGGGCGCGCCCAGGCTGGAGACGACGGCCATGAGCGCACCGGCCGCCAGCAGGGTGGGCACGAGGAGGCGGGCGGGCTCATCCTGCAGGCCGGCGCCCTGTGCGCCCATGCCGGGCCTTGCGACCGACCGTTCCACCGCGCTCTTCTCCGTCCTCGTCATCACTCGATGTCATCACTCGATGTCATCACTCGATGTCATCACTCGATGATATTAGCGGCATGGAGTCGCCCGCGTGCGGGGGGACCTCTCAACCCCAACGGATCAGGGCGGCCAGACCGAGGCCGAACGGAACCATCACCCAACCCCATCGGACCGCCACATTGACCACCCCGGAACGGAATCCGTAGAGCACGGCCTGCTGGATCGGGGTGAACGAAGGAGCGCTGAGCGCACTGAGGGCGGCGACGATGGCCAGCGGCGTCGAGGACGTGCAGAGGACGATGAGGAGGAAGTAACCCACACGGACAGCGGTGAGCCACCCCCAGCGCCGGACGGTATGCGGCGGGGTCGGGACCGACAGGTTGTGCGGATGGACGACGGATCCCGCAAAGAGAGCGGCACCCGAGAAGGCCAGGAGCGGACCGGCCAGGGTCAGGACCTCCTTGGTCGAGGCGGGCGCAGGGCCCTCCAGGTGCAACAGGAGCCCGAGGACCAGCGCCAGGATCGGGGATTGGTCCACCCACGTGGTGGAGCGCCGCTGGCGTATCGGCGCGTCGCGGCGCATGAAGTGGACGCTGACGGCGTTCTGCCCCACGTTGGCCGAGTTGGCGAGCACAGCGATCATCGCTCCCGCCGATCCGGCGAATGCGGTGGCGACCGGCACCACCCAGAATCCGCTGTTCGGCCCGACGGCCCACGACTCGAGCATCGCCTCCCCCGAACTGCGGGACCCCCGTGTCGCCACCGCTGCGACGAGGAGGACCCACAAAGCCCCGGCCAGCACGAGCGGGCCGAGCAGCTGGTCCAACGAAGTCAGACGCCAGGCCGCCACCAGCGAGAGAGTGGCGGAGGTCAGGAGGATCTGCACGCGCAGGACGACGGGCCAGGCCACCTGGACCCAACCGCCCCTGCGGGACGCGAACCAACCGACAACACCTCCGACGATGAAGCACAGGAGGCTGAGCACGTGCACGATTGTGCCCGCTCCTGCCGCCGCCCGGATCGCTTACATGAGGCGACGGTGGAGGAATACGCTACGGGCACGTTGTCGGCTGGAGTCAAGGGAGCACTGCAACATGGCGGGAGCCGAGAAAAAGAGGATAGGAGTCCTCGTCGTGGCGTACAACGCCGCGATGACCCTGGCCAAGGTCCTCGATCGGATACCCGACGAAATTCGCTGCGAGATCGAAGAAGTGATCGTCAGCGACGACCACAGTCAGGACTCGACCTATCTGGTCGGCCTCGGCTACCAACAGCTCTCCGACCTTCCGATCACCTTGATCAGACAAGAGGCCAATTTGGGCTACGGCGGAAATCAGAAGGCGGGCTACAACCTGGCGATCGAGCACGGGCTGGACATTGTCGTGATGCTGCACGCAGATGGGCAGTACGCACCGGAGTCCCTGCCCCAGGTTCTCGCTCCTTTGCTGGCGGGCGAAGCCGATGCCGTCTTCGGGTCACGCATGATGGTCAAGGGGGCCGCCCGGGGCGGGGGCATGCCGCTGTACAAGTATCTCGGGAACCGGGTGCTGTCCCGGTTCGAGAACGCGACACTGGGCACCGGTCTGTCCGAATTCCACTCCGGTTACCGCGCCTATTCGGTCAGTGCGTTGAAGCAGATCCCCTTCGAACAGAACTCAAACGGTTTCAACTTCGACACCCAGATCATCATTCAGCTCCACGACGCGGGCTTGCGCATTGCCGAAGTGCCCATTCCGACCTACTACGGGGATGAGATCTGCTACGTCGACGGCGTCCGGTACGCGGCCGATGTCACCAAAGACGTCGTGGCCTACCGCTTGCAAAAGGCCGGATTCGGTGACGGCAGCCGCATCGCACTGAACGACGAGTACCTGCTCAAACCGAGTGAGGACAGCTCCCACGGGCGAATCTCCACCCTGCTCAGCTCGCGCCCGCCAAGCAGGATCCTGGACCTCGGGTGTTCGAGCGGGCTGTTGGCAGAGCGGCTCCGCGAGATGGGTCACGAGGTCGTCGGGGTCGACGTGGCCGCACTGCACGGGGTGACGGAAAGAACCGATGCCTTCTACGAGGCCGACCTCAATGAGGGCATACCGGCGGAGGTCGGCACCGACTTCGACGTCGTGCTTGCGGCCGACGTCCTCGAGCACCTGGTCAACCCGGGTCTTTTCTTGAAGCTGATGGGGCACGTCATCTCGCCCGAGGGCACGGCCATCATCTGTGTCCCGAACGTCGCCCACTGGTACCCACGCTTCCGTTCGACCCTGGGCATGTTCGACTACGACCAGCGCGGGATCCTCGACTCCACGCACCTCCGCTTCTTCACCAGGCGGAGCATCCGCAAGCTGATCGAGCGCCAGGGTTACGCCATACGGCGCATCGAACCGGTGGGGTCGCCTTTCGATGCCCTCCAGGTCGAGGGAGCGAAGGGGCGCTGGCTGCGGCTGCTCGATCACTTCTTGTTGGCGCTGTGGCCCACGATGTTCGGATATCAGTTCATCATCGAGGCGGTACCAACCTGATACAGCCCCCCTCCGTGTCGGATCTGCGGGTACTCAGGTGGGCTTGAGAGCTTGTTGATTCTCTTCCCTATAGCCGTTCTCGGACTGCTTTGGCGCCTTCTTTCCCGTAGTCGGAACACGATCGGGCTCTCGAGGCTGTCCCACCGCGGCACCTTGGTCGTCGCGTATCTCGTGTGGCAAGCCCTTCTCGAGATCATCACCGAACTGTCGAGCATCGGTGGCCATTTCACCCGCGGATTGCTCCTCGCATCCTGGGGCGGGCTCCTGGTCGTCCTCATCGCGGCGGCGGGGCCGGACATCCGACGCCTCGCGACGAACGTCAAGGCCGGCCTCCATCCGGTGGCCTGGGCGAAAAGGACTTTCTTCCGCATCGGCGCCGAAAACGTCGTGTGGCTCGTCGTCGTCGCTCTGATACTGGGCATTCTCGGCTATCTGGCCTGGTCGTTCCTCCCTTCGAACGCCGACTCTCTCGTGTACCACCTCGTCCGCGTCGAGCATTGGATCCAGGATCGGAGTATCAGCCCCTTTCCCACCCAGTACCTGGCCCAGGTCGAGCTCTCGCCGCTCGCGGAGTACAACCTGGCCCACTTCCAACTTCTCGCGGGAACCGATCGATTCGACGGCTACGTTCAGCTGCTCGCCTGCACCATCTGTCTGGTGGCTGTGTCAGAGGTGGCGCGCCTGCTGGGCGGGTCGCGATGGACGCAGGTGGTAGCAGTCGTCATCTGCGCCACCATTCCTTCTGGGATCCTGGTCGCCACCTCGACCGAAAACGACTACTTCGCTGCCGCCATCGGCATCTGCACGGTCGTTGTCGCACTGGCCTGGCCGTCGGAGGGCAACTGGTGGATTCCTTCGTTACTGGTCGGCGCGGGAGCAGGCCTCGCCTACATGGCCAAGGGGACGGTTCCCCTCCTGATTGGCCCGGTGATCATCTTCATCCTGGCGCTGCATCTCGCCCGCGCCATTCATCTGCGAGGTGTCGTCGCGTCGGTCAAACGGTGGAGCGGCACGGTCCTCGTCGCCGTTGTGGCGGTCATCGCGGTCGTCGCTCCTTTCATGGCTCAGAACATCTCCTTGTTCGACAGCGTGATAGGCCCGGTATCGCGCAGTACGCAGAGCACCGACATCACTCCTTCCGCCGCCGCCGCCAACGTCATCCGCAGTACGGCGGCGAATTTCATGATGGGCAACGGCACGAGTGGGGTGGAGACACGCATAAGCGAGGAGGTCCTGGGGCATCTCCATCACGTCTTCCTGTGGTTCCACGTGTCGCCCAACAACTCGGACTACGTGCTCGGCCCGGTGACCGATGCGTTCGGCAAGCGGGACTACACCGCGTGGGACCGAAGCCCCGACTCGGGAGCCGACCCTTGGCACGTTGTGCTCATCGTTGCCTCGGTGCCGATATTGGTGGTGGCGTCTCTCCGCCGTCGCCGGGGGGCCCGGACGGCGCTGTTGATGGCGGCCGGCCTGACCCTGGGCTACCTGCTCTTCACCGGCACAGCGAGGTGGAGCGCGTTCAACGTCCGTTATGAATTGCCGCTCCTCGTCGCCTGGTCGCCCATCATCGCCCTCGCGCTCTCGAGGTTGCCCAAAATGGTGACGCGGATCGTTCTGGTGCTCTTGATCCTCGCCTGCACGCCACAGCTGTTCAACAACCTGGAGGCACCGTTCTCCCATCAGGACTATCCGGCGAGGTCATTGTCGCCGTATTTTCTCGACTCGGTGAGCTCGGCCCATGTCGCCGCAGGGAACGCGGAATACAGCTCGACCTCCGCGGCGATCGCGGGGTCCTCATGCGACCGGCTCGGGCTCGCGAATTGGGTGCTTGTCGAGTACCCCCTCTGGGTGGGACTGCGCGACGACAAGTGGCACGGCGAGATTCAGGACGTCGACGTGCAGAACGTCAGTCGCCGCTTCGAGAACCCTGCATTCAAGCCCTGCGCCTTGCTCCAGCAGGAAACGGCTGCTTACGTCGGAGCCGATGATGCCGACGTCAATCTTCAGTTCGGCTCGTTGGCCCTCTCCATCGACCCGGCGGACGCCCGGTCACTCCGTTTCCCGGTCGCAGGGTTTCACAGCAGCGTGGCCGGCGTCCGGGTGCTCCCGGGGGGAGGCTGGTCCCTGGCCGGAGCCTCGGGAGGGCCACGCCTGGCCCAGTCGGGTTCCGTTTTCCTGTTCAGCTCCGTTCGTCGCACCGTCCGGTTGCAACTCCGGAGCGCCGCGCAGGCGGCACCCGTACCGGTTGTGGTGAGTGCGCCCGGCTCCGGGCTGCCGCCGACCACCCTGGTGCCGAACGCCGGTGTCTCTCTTGTGGTGTCTCCCGGTGTCACCGAGGTGCAACTGTCTCCTCCGGCCGGGTCGCCTTCCTCCTCGAGCATCGACGGGGTGGAGGTTGTGGGGAGCCCATCGGGCTGATGCCATTATGGGAGACTTGTTCGTCCTGAACGGTCCTCCAGTTCAGAACACTCGCCTGGGTAGCTCAGTCGGTAGAGCAGCGCACTCGTAATGCGCAGGTCAGGAGTTCGAATCTCCTCTCAGGCTCCACGTCATCGGTACTTTTCCAAAAAGGTCGTCCCCGCTGATCCCCGTTGGGGTAACGACCGCGAGGTGGAAAAGGGCCGAGACGTCTCGCCGGCGGAGTTGCCGGCGATGCCGGCGTTGAAGGTACCGTGTCGCAGCCAGGAGTAACCGCATGGTCAACCATGACCGACGAAGCAAGCTGTTGGATTCCTACGAGAACGCCGCGGTGATCGTGTCGGGAATAGAGGCCGGGGACCTCCGCCAACCCACACCATGCCCCAAGTATGACGTGGCTGGTCTGGTCGACCACATCGTCGAGGCGGGTCACCGGGCGGCCGCTCTGGGCCGTGGCCAGGCACCCCCACCCGGTGACCATGCCCCCCACGTGGAGCTGCCCGACGCGCCCGCTCAGCTCCGTCACGCTGCCGAGGACGCTGCGCTGGGGTGGGACGACGACGCCACGTTGTCACCGAGGTTCACCATGCCGTGGGGGGAGGAGTACGCGGGGGCCACCCTGGTCGACATGTACCTCGCAGAGCTGGCGGCCCACGCGTGGGATCTGGCCCGGGCCACCGGACAGATCGACGAGTTGGACCCCTCCGTCGCCGTCGCGGCACTTGAGGGGGCACGGGCCATGATCAAACCCGAATACCGCGACATGGTGGAACCAGGATCTCCGTTCGGAGAGGAGGTGCCACCTCCCCCGGGTGCCGACGACTGGGAACGGCTCGCCGCCTTCATGGGACGCGACCCGCGAGCACCGCTGGGCCAGTAAGGGTGAGAAGGGCCGCGTCGTCCCACGGGGCCGCTTCCCCATTTCCGGTTGCGGCACCCAGCCGGGATATTGTGCGCCCATGCACACTGCGAGGATCCGAGAGGCACTGGCCGACGCACTGGTTGGTCGCCAACTCCTGACCCACCCCTTCTACCGACGCTGGGAGGCCGGCACCCTCGCCGAAGGAGAATTGGGTGCCTATGCCGAGCAGTACCGGCTCATCGAACGTGCGCTCCCCACCACGTTGGAGGACATTGCGGAGGGCCTCCCCGAGGGCGGGGCCCGTACGCTGGTCGAGTCCAATCTGGCGGACGAGCTCGGCGTGCCCGCCCCCCATGCCGTGCTGTTCGAGTCGTTTGCGCAGGCTGCCGGTGCGGCGCCGGATGCTCCGCCGACGCCTGCCACTACGTCCCTTCTCGCTGCGGCGCGTCAGGCCGCGACAGCTGACCCTGTTGCCGCGCTCGCCATGGTGGCGGCCTACGAAGTGCAGGCGGCTGACATAGCGGCATCCAAGGCCGAGGGACTCCGGCGCCACTACGGCATGGACGCGCAGGGCACCCGGTTCTGGGACGTGCACACCTCCCAGGAAGTGGCGCACGCCGACTGGTCGATCGACGCTCTGGCCGCCCTGGAGGCCGACCCGTCCGTCGTACGGGCGGCGGCGCAGGTCGCGGCCGACGCGTGGTGGGACTTCCTGAGCGAGCGCGAGGCACTCGCCCCCGCCGGCGCAAACTGCTGAAGAGGCGACTCCACTCCGGAACACGCTGCACCGGCAGCGCTCAGGTCAGTGGGCCGCACGTGGCGGCAGCCTCGGCGAACACGCGGGAGCGCTCACGGTAGTCGGCGTATGCGCCGAAGCTCGGTGCCGCCGGAGACAGCAGGACGACAGCTCCATGCCCACTCGCGTCCGGGGCGTGTCGAGCCCAGCTCCACGCAACCGCGACGGCTTCCTCGAGCCCGGGGGCATCGATGACCTCGACTGCATCGCCGACGACTTCGCGGATGGCGTTCCCGACGCGCGGCCCGTTGGCGGGCATCGTGACAACGAGTGTCGGAACGGTGCGTCGGGCCACGGCCTGGCCCAGCGGGGCGTAGTCCAGGCCGCGTTCGTGCCCACCGACAAGCAGAGCCACTGGTCGGTCGCCGAAAGCCTCGAGGGCCGCCTGCGCCGGCAACACGTTGGTGGACAAACCGTCGTCGACGAACTCCACGAGCCCGACATGGCCGACCGAATGACACCGGCTCGGCAGTCCCCGGAATCCTTGTGCGGCGGCCTCCATCCGCGTCGCGTCCTCGGCCTCGACGACACCCAACGACCGGAGGACGGCGCGTGCCATCGCTGCATTGCGCGCGTTGTGCTCGCCCGGGAGGCCAAGGGCCCGGACCCATGGACCACCGAATGCCGGGTCGCCGGGATCCACCCATCGCACGTGCGCGCCCAACGCGCCGGCCTGTGCACGCAGGGTCGCGCTCGACCCGTCAGCGAGTGCCGTCCGGACGCCGGGCTTGGTACAAAGAGCCAGCTTGTCGGCGTAGTAACGCTCGACTGACCCGTGCCAGTCGAGGTGGTCCGGCGACAATGAGGTGACCGCCACGACGGGCGGACCGTTGGTCAAATCAGGCACCTGATAGCTCGACGTCTCGATCACCCAGTAGTCGGGCTCGGGCGCCGAAGTCGGCTCCCAGGGCGGTTGGCCGATGTTGCCACCCACTCGGGCGTCATAGCCGAGCCGGATGAGGAGGTGCCCGGCGATAGCGGTCGTGGTGCTCTTGCCTTTGGTGCCGGTGATGCACGTCACCCGTTCCAGGGGGACGTCCTCGAGCCAGAGCCCGAGTCCGCTCCGCACCGGGATGCCCGCGCCCTCGAGTCGGGCGACTTCGGGGCGGTACCGACTGATCCCGGGGCTCTTGATGACGACGTCGCAGGCCAACAACGCGTGCAGGCCGCCCTGATCCGTGGCCAGGATCTCGAGGTCACCGAGCGTGTGTGCGGCGGGCTTGTCGTCCACCAGGACCGGCACCAGTCCCATCGACTCGAGGCGCCGAAGACTCGCGCTGCCTTCGACACCGAGGCCCCAGAGGCCGACTGACGCGCTAGTGAGCGCGGACCAGGAGATCCGGGGGGGCATAGCGATCGGGGATGCGATGGGATCCGACGGGTGAGAGGAGCTCGGTCGTCCGGAGGGAACCCTGGCGCGGCGCGCCGTCGATCGCGACGCGCAGGGACCGGAGCAGGGCATTCCCCTGGCGGTCGGATCTGCCGGCCGCCAGCCGGACCGCAGCGCGGCATTCGCCGACGTCACCGACGCACTCGAACGGCCGCACGTCGGGTGCGAGCCCCAGCAACGTCACGAAGCGACCCTCGAGCTGGGCATCGTCCAAGGGTTCCCGACCGCCGAAGATTCTCCTCAGATCGGCCGCTCCCATGAAGGGGGCCAGGATCAGGTCGATGAAGCAACACTTGTCGCAGGTTCCACACCATTGGCCGAGGCGGTCGGCTGCGTCCTGGTGGAAGGCCCGGTTGCAACTCCGGAAGACGGTGTGGAATTCCTCCAGCTGGGCGAACTGTTGCGCCACCCACAGCTCGCTTCGGCAGCGCAGGTAGGAGAAGACCGAGAGCTGCGGTCCAAGTGAGTCGCGCACCAAGTGGGCGAAACCCTCTTCGAACTCGGCGCCTTTGGACCACTGGTGATTGACCGGTTGGCCTTCGTGCATGAGTGTGGGGGCCGAGGCGGACCACTCGTTCGAGAGCACCACGGCATCGCGTCGATCGAGTACCGCCGCGACGACGGACACCGCAGTGATGACTGCGGTGATGGGCACGTGGCCATTGAAGAAGCCCATTCTCTCGGACAGCCTCACCCGGGAATCGATCTCGCGGGCGATGCGTGTCACCGGCAGCCTGGTCAGAGCCGCCGCCTCTTCGATGGCGGCAAACCGCTCATGCGGAGGATGGACCACGCAGAGGGCGGCATCGAAGGAGCCCTCCCGTAGTGCGTTGACCGTCACAATGGAGTCGATGCCGCCGCCGAACGGGATCAGGGGGCGCACCGGGTTGGCTGCGTCCGGAACGTATTCGCAGTGGAACGGTTCGGTCTTTTCGAGCCCGACCCACGTCACTTCGGAAAGGTCCAGCCCATTGCGATATGCGAACTCACCCAGGCCGTGCACGAAGTACTGGGCCAGGAAGGTGCGCTCGTCCGGCGTCGTCGTCGTCTGGCCCAGATCGATCACCCGGGCCGCCCTGGTCTTGTAGTACGACACCCCGGCCACGAGGAAGAGGATGCGCACGGCGGCTTCGACGGCAGGATCGCTCCAATTGCCTTCAGGCCCGAACACGTAGCGTTCGGTGAACGTGTAGCCACCGGTCGAATAGGTGCAGTGCACCTCACCATGGACGGGGTCGATCGTGTAGCCGTCGTAACAGAACTGCTCGGCTCTTTGAGGGGCGGGTGGCATGGGGAGTCCTCATGCTACGGGGCAAGTGGTTAGGACGGGGTCATCAGCCGACAGAGGGCTCCACAAGGCGAGCGAACAGGGCAAACCGCCCACACGGGCGTGCTGCTCGATCGCTGAAGTAGTCGTCATCCGCGGTCGTGACGCCACAGTCGAAAATGTGGGCGGGCGCGACCCCGGCCAGCACCAGTTGCTGCCGATTGGCAGCCATCAGATCAACACGCCAGCGCCCACTCCCTGTCGGCCGAGCCACCTCGGCCGACAGTTCTTCTGGCGCAACTGCCTCCAGGAGGGACTCGAGCACGACTTCGTCCACCTCGTAGCGCGCCGGGTGCACGCCAGGGCCGATGAAGGCGACAACCCGCTCGGGCTCGGCTCCCAATTCCGCCATCGCCTCGAGCGCCCGGCGGCTCGCCTGGGACGCAGTCCCGCGCCATCCGGCGTGAACGGCGGCCAGCACACGGGCCTCGGGATCGAGCAGGGCCATGGGAACGCAGTCGGCGACGAGAATAGCCAACGTCGTATCGAGAGCCGTGGTGACCAGGATGTCCGTGGAAGTGACGGCATCGTCCATCCGCAACGTTCCGCGGCCCCGCTCGGCGTGGCCCACAACGGTGGCCGACGCGCCGTGCACCTGTTCGGCGAAAACGATGCTTTCCAAGTCGGCCTCGAATGCATTGGCCGCACGTCGCCGATTCTCGATGACGCGCTCGGGGTCGTCGCCCACGTGCAATCCCAAGTTCAGCGATTCGTGCACACCCTCAGAAACCCCGCCGTGCCTTGTCGTGACCGCAAGTGCTACGCCGAGTGCGGCCGCTTCGGGCCACTCCAGAAAGCGCACGCTCTGGCTCGTCTCCATCGCACCCACGCTACAGAACAGCGGGCTTACGGGTATTGGAAGCCCCTTTTCGGCTCGCAACCCTCATGTAACACGTCTTTTGTTTGGATCCTTCCCCACAGGGGCAAGAACAGCGCTGAACATCATCGCAGTCGTTGTGTTGGGGCTCTGAACCTGAGGTCCTTCCCGAGAAGGAGACCTCGCTGTGCGTATCTATTGGGTTCAGAAAATCGCGCTGGGTGCCGTCCTGGCCCTCGCCGCCTCACTCGTGATCATGGTGCCGGGAGCATCGGCCTCCTCCGTATCGACAGTGACTGCCTCTCCGAATCCGGCGACCGCAGGAGCACTGGCGACGTACACGATCGGGTTCTCTAACAGCTCATTGGAATCGTTGAGTACGACGAGTACGATCACCCTGATTGGCCCAACTGGTACCGTGTTCCCTCTCGTCGCGGGCGACTACACAGTGAATTCCATTCCTGTCAGCGTTACTCCGACCCAAGTTGGCACCGCGAACGTGACCATCACGTCGCCGGTCGTGGTGGGGACCTTGGGCACAGTTGCGGTAAGGGCGGGCGTTGGCAATACGGCAACAAACCCCACAGTGGTTGGCACATACTCGATCGGCGTCTTTACTTCATCCGACCAAACTGAAGTGGCGAGCAGTCCGACCTATTCGATTGTCGCTGGTCCGGCGAGTGCGACAACGACGACCATCTCGGCCAGTCCAACGACACTCGTCGCCAACGGGGTCACCAATTCGACCATCACGGTCCAAGCTGAGGACGCGAATGGAAACAACCTGACGGGGAGTGGCGGAGCCGTCACCCTTCATCCCACGGTCGGCACTATCGGCACAGTCACCAATCACAACGACGGCACTTACACGGCTACATTCACGTCACCTGCGACGACCGGAACGTCCACTATCACCGGCACAATCGGCGGCAACGCGATAGGGACCCCGTCACCAACAATTGCGCTCACCCCTGGTCCCGTGAATGCGACGACAACGAGCATCTCGGCCAGCCCGACCACTCTCGTTGCCAACGGGGTCACCACCTCAACCATTACGGTCCAGGCGAAAGATGCCAATGGAAACGACCTGACCACATCGGGCGGAGCCGTGACGCTTCATCCAACGATCGGCACCATCGGCCCCGTCACCAATAACAACAATGGCACCTACACAGCGACATTCACCTCATCCACGGCGACCGGTACGTCCATCGTTACAGGGACCATCGGAGGTAACACGATAACGACAGCCCCATCGACCACCATCGCCCTCACTGCTGGACCCGTTAGTGCGACCATGACAACCATTTCGGCCAGCCCGACCACTCTCGTTGCCAACGGGGTCGCAACCTCGACCGTTACCGTCCAGGCTAAGGACACCTATGGAAACGACCTCTCCGGATCGGGTGGAGCGGTCACCCTTCATCCCACTGTAGGCACGATTGGCACGATCACCGATAACGGTAACGGGACCTACACGGCCACGTTCACCTCAGCCACGGCGACCGGTGACTCTTTCATCACCGGCACAATCGGTGGCAACGCGATCACCGGATCCGCGAGTGTTTCGCTCACCCCAGGGACCGTGAGCGCGGCCAGGACCGCCATCTCCACCAGCCCGACGACGCTCGTCGCAAACGGATCGACGCAGTCGACCGTTACGGTCCAGGCTAAGGACGCCAATGGAAACGACCTGACTACATCGGGCGGAGCCGTCACGCTTCATCCCACTCTCGGCACAATCGGCACTGTTATCAATAACAACGATGGCACCTACACCGCCACGTTCACGTCGTCCACGACGGCCGGTATGTCTACGATCACCGGCACCATCGGCGGCACGGCGATGACCGCATCGACCGCAATCATGCTCACCTCGTCGCCTACGCCCCCGGCAGCGCCGGCCGGCGCCACGAGTTCTGCGAGTGGGACATCCGATACTTCTGGAGGGACTGCAACCGCGATCAATTCCGGCACCACAGCGAGTGGCGCGGGAGTAGGCGCTCTGACCGTGGCGCAATACGGGTCTGACCCTGTCGGTCCGCCGACGTTCACCTCGACAGGGAAGTACTTCGACGTAGCGCTGTCGACAGGCAACTCGTTCTCGCACGTCACCGTCACAGACTGCGATCTGGGCGGAGGTAACGGTTTGGAGTGGTTCAACGGTGCCGCCAACAGTGGTGGTGGGGCCTGGGAGGCTGTTACGCCCCCTGCAAGCATGACCCTGGGCCCACCGCCGTGCGCATCTGTGACTCTGAGCGCCAGCACGAGTCCGACTCTGGCCCAGCTGACAGGCACCGTATTTGCGGTCTCAACGGTCACACCAGCTCCACCACCTTCAACGGGCTACTGGCTGGTGGCTTCCGACGGCGGGATCTTCAGCTTCGGTGACGCGGCGTTCCACGGCTCCGAGGGTGGCGTTCGTTTGAACCAGCCGATCGTGGGCATGGCATCGACGCCTGATGGTCTGGGCTACTGGCTGGTGGCTTCCGACGGCGGGATCTTCAGCTTCGGTGACGCGGCGTTCCACGGCTCCGAGGGTGGCGTTCGTTTGAACCAGCCGATCGTGGGCATGGCATCGACGCCTGATGGTCTGGGCTACTGGCTGGTGGCTTCCGACGGCGGGATCTTCAGCTTCGGTGACGCGGCGTTCCACGGCTCCGAGGGTGGCGTTCGTTTGAACCAGCCGATCGTGGGCATGGCATCGACGCCTGATGGTCTGGGCTACTGGCTGGTGGCTTCCGACGGCGGGATCTTCAGCTTCGGTGACGCGGCGTTCCACGGCTCCGAGGGTGGCGTTCGTTTGAACCAGCCGATCGTGGGCATGGCATCGACGCCTGATGGTCTGGGCTACTGGCTGGTGGCTTCCGACGGCGGGATCTTCAGCTTCGGTGACGCGGCGTTCCACGGCTCCGAGGGTGGCGTTCGTTTGAACCAGCCGATCGTGGGCATGGCATCGACGCCTGATGGTCTGGGCTACTGGCTGGTGGCTTCCGACGGCGGGATCTTCAGCTTCGGTGACGCGGCGTTCCACGGCTCCGAGGGTGGCGTTCGTTTGAACCAGCCGATCGTGGGCATGGGATAAGAATCCGCTCACCAATGCGTTAGGCGCCTATTGCTTGGCACCCTTCGTGTTGCTGCACGTTGCACAGAGACCGAAGATCTCGACCGTATGAGTTATGTCGCTGTAGCCCAATGCCTGTGCCGTCGACTCAGCCCACTCCTCGAGATCGGGTAGTTCCACTTCGGTGCCCCGCCCACACTGACGGCAGACGACGTGATGGTGGTGGTGGCTGCTGCGGCAACGGCGGTAGACGAGCTCGCCGTCCGCTGTCTGGAGGGCGTCGAGCTGGCCATCGTCGGTGAGTAATGCCAGGTGCCGGTATACGGTTGTCAGCCCAACGGCTTCACCAGCGGCGCGTAACTCGGCGTGGATGTCTTGTGCGCTACGAAAGTTCTCGGAACTGTCGACGATGCCCAAGACTGCTTGCCCTTGGCGCGTGATGCGCGAGGGCCGGGTCGGCGGTTCAGTCACCCTGCAACTTTGCCAAATCTTGCGGGCCAGAGTCAGGCACAGCGGGGACCACCTTTAGTCGTTGACGTGCCACCAGGGTCGGGCCTGCGAAACGGGCCACAACATAGAGCAGGAAGCTGATCGCCACAATGAGCACGCTTGGCTTGACCGACGCGAACTGAAAACTCAAGAGCAGCCCTCCTTCGGCCGAGACGACAGCGAAGACCACAGAGAGTACGGCCACCAACGTTGGACTGGCAGAGAAGCGCTGGGCCGCTGCTGCTGGAGTGATGGCCAAGCTGAGAACGAGAAGAGTCCCCACCAACTGTGCCGCCTCGGTCACGGTGATAGCCAGGACGAACAGGAAGATCAGGCCAAGTAGCCCGGTCCGAACGCCGCGCGCCTGGGCTACGTCTGGATCCACCGAGGAGAAGAGTAGAGGGCGCCACATCAACGCCATGATGATCGCAACACCCAAAGCGATCCCGGCAAGCAGGATGATCTGTCCGGTGCTGACCCCGAAGATGTTTCCGAAGAGGATGTTCAACGCTTCGCTAGCAAAGCCATGGTAAAAGCTCAAAAGAAAGACACCAAGTCCAAGACCGGCCGCGAGGATCACACCAATCGATGAATCGCGTTCCGACGGCCTTTGCCCCATCGCACCGATAAGCGCAGCCACGACGATCGCACCGACAAGTGCGCCGACAAGCGGGTTGCCCGCGATCAGGAGGCCAGCGACCGCCCCGGTAAAGGCCAGTTCGCTCGTGCCGTGCACGGCGAAGGCCATCGAGCGGCTGATCACGAATGGTCCTATGAGTCCGCAGCTGACTGCTACGAGGAACGCGGCTTCGAGCGCATGTTGTGCGAAGCCGAATTGAAGGTAGTAGCCGATGCCCATCAGAGCGATCGCTTGTCGTTGTGGTGTGCGTGGCTGCCGGGTTCGGTGGAGGTCGCATGTTCGGCGCTGAGGACGATGAACCGATCCCGCACCTTGATGACGTCAACGGGAATCCCATAGAGCGAGCTGAGCCGCTCGCTCGTCAGGATTTGGCTGGGAGTCCCGATGGCCCATCGGCCCCGTACGAGATACAGGATCCGATCCACATACGGCAGTACGGGGTTCACCTCGTGGGTGACGAAGACGACCGGAGTTCCGTGGCTGCGCCGCCGTTGGTCAATGAGCTCTGCGACGGCGTCCTGGCTAGCCAGGTCCAATGCCAGCAGCGGCTCATCACAGAGCAGGACCCGAGGATCCCCGAGCAGCGCTTGAGCAATCCGCAAGCGCTGCTGTTCGCCTCCTGAGAGCAGCCCGACCGGGGCATTGGCGTATGCGCGCGCGCCTACCGCCTCCATGACCTCGTCGACCCTCTGTCGATGGGACCGGGAGCGCAACGGAACGCCCCATCGATGACCATCAAGGCCGAATCGCACCAGGTCTCTTGCTCGGATTGGGAGGCTCGGGTCGAAGGAGCGCTGTTGAGGGATGTAGCCCACCTCGTCATTGCCTCTTCGAGGCAGAGCGCCGTTGATCAGGACTTCGCCCGCCGTCAGCGGGACCAACCCAAGAAGCACCTTCAAGAGAGTCGTCTTGCCCACGCCGTTCGGTCCAAGCACAGCCAGGAACTCACCCGATTGCACGGATACAGTGAGATCGGACCATAACGTGCGCGTTCCGAGTCGTACGGCGGCCTGCCGAAGTTCAACCACCGGCTGTAGCAACGCGCTCACGGCTTCTTCGTTGCGCCTTGGAGCGCATGGAAAAGAGCCGTCAGCTGGGCCAATTGCCACTCCTGATACGTGTGATCGGAAGGCGGCATCGTTTCAGAGACGCCAACGACGGCAACGCCGTTCTTCCGAGCCATGGCACGTACCTCTGTGGTCACGGGGGTCACGGTTTGGACGTTATAGAGGAGGACATCAATGCGGTGCCCGGTCAGGAGCTTCTCCATTGCCAGGGTGTCCGCTGGGCCCGGATCTTCTCCGTCCTCGATCGCCCACGCGAAGCCTTCAGGTGTTTTCACGTCGAGATGGGCTATGGCCAAGGCGTATCCAGGCACGCGCTCGGTGTAGGCAACCGGAGCGCCCGCGAACTGACTCCTTATTGCTGCCAACATCGCAGTCAGGGGGGCGAGGGAGGTATCGAATTCCCGCAGATTTCGACGAAAGACAGAGGCGTCCTTGGGATCGGTCCTTGTGAGGGCCGCCGCTATAGCCGCCGCCACTTTTGGCACCTTGGGGATGTCGTACCAGAGGTGCGGGTTGGGATCGCTGCCCGACACATGAAGGATGTTTCCGGCATTGACAATCTTTGGCTGACCGCTATCGGCGCTCAGGAGGGAACTCATCCACCCGTCGTACCCAGCGCCGTTTTCAACGACTATCTGCGCCTGTGCCAGTTTCGCCGCATTCGCCGCATTGGTCTCGAAGAGATGAGGATCGGCGTTGGGATTGCTAATCAACGAAATTACCGAAACGTCATTCCCACCTAACTGGCTGGCGATATTTCCCCAGAAATTCTCCGCAGCCACGATCTCCACCTTGCGTGGCGGTGATGCGCCAAGAGTTTCGGTCGCCAGAAGGGTGGTCGTTCCCGCCAAAGTCACCGAGAGCGAAGCGAGCGCCAGGAGTACCCAGCGGGCGCTAAAGCGGACTGTTGGTGACATGCTGCAAACAGTAACCGAAATCATTTCGGATAAGCAACCGGGTGCGTTGTACGGTACCGATGTCTATTGGGCTCTTGGCGGGCTTGCGGCGTTGAGGATTCCCTGGACCGGGCGAAAGGAAACTGAGGAACCACCAGTTACAAAACGGTGTGCGGGTCGACCGTTCGTTGAGCGGGGCATCCAACCTCCAACCATCGCAGTCCAAGAGAAATGTGGGTTCAGTGTGAGTCAAAGACCGGAAGCACCGGGCGTCCGAGGGCATATCGTGAGGTACGCGTTTGGCGCCGCACTCGTGGGATTGCTCCTAGCCCCACTCGTACTAGTCGAGGCGGAGGTAGGGGGTGCGCAGTTAGCGCCCCGCTCCACTTCAACGGCGGCGGGGACGTATGTTCCCCTGAATCCCGTACGAATTACAGACACCCGTTCGGGGTCGGCGTATCCCAATGCTGGAAAGACGCTAGGGGGTGCCGGCTCACTCAATGTCCAGATAGCGGGCTCGGGAGGCGTGCCGTCAGGCGGCGTCTCGGCTGCAGTTTTGAATGTGACGGTTGTGGGGCCGACCGCGGCCAGCTATCTCACAGTGTTTCCAGAGGGCACGACTCGACCGGTGGTGTCGAATCTCGACTTCACGACAAATGAAATCCTGGCAAATCTGGTAACTGTTCCTCTGGGGAATCAAGGTGGCGTAACCATCTTCAACGCTGCTGGGAACGTGAATGTCGTCGTGGATGTGGAGGGCTATTACACGACCTCCCCCGGGGCGACCGGTCTTTACAACCCTGTAGACCCAATCAGAGTTCTAGGGAACATGGCTGCGGGCGTCACGGTCGGACCGGGAACGTCAACGCCGGTGACCGTTGCTGGAGTCAGCGGCGTCCCCAATGACGTGTCCGCCATTGTGGCCAACGTGACAGTGGCGGGTTCGACAAGCCCCGGATACTTGACCGTCTTCCCGGCTCCGCACTCGGGCTCCCCGAGTCCCCCGTGGGTCTCGAACGTGAACTTTGCAACCGGACAGGTCGTTTCCAATCGGGTGATCATTCCCGTCGGGGCCAACGGCCAGATTGAGGTGTACAACCCCACTGGTTTCGTTCGGGTCGACGTGGATTTGGACGGCTACTACACCGGATCTGTCGGACAGTTGGGAAGTGCATTCACACCGTTGGCACCGTCGCGGTTTACAGACACACGTGCGGGAGTTAACGGCACGCCAATCTCGCCCGTTTCGAGCCAAAGCTTCAATTTTCTGAGCGACGGCATACCGGCCAAGGCCGTTGCCTTGGCGTCGAACGTCACCATCGTCGCTGGCGGAGCAGGCGGATATGTCACGATTTATCCTGCAACGGATTCAACGCCACCAGTGGCGAGCGATGTGAACTTCGCCGACGGCGGGATTGCGCAAAGCTTCGTGCAGGCCCCGCTGAACGAGTCATCCACTGAGATATTCAGCAGTAGTGCGGATGACGTCAATGTCCTCGTAGATGTCGTTGGTTACTTTGCTCCACCCCCGCCATCCGTCGCTGTGGTGGCTGCCGTGCCGAGCTTGTCCGCAGATGGTTTCAGTACGTCCGCTCTAACGGTGACCGTTGGCACGGGTTCGGGGGTGGCCTTTAACGATCCCGTGACTTTGAGTTCGAGGCCGAGCGTTGCCGGATCTTGTGGGATTGCATTAGCCACTGGGAACACGAACGCCTTCGGTCAGGTCACCAGCACGTACACAGCATCGACAACGCCTGGTTCGTGCACGATTACGGCGACGGAGGCCGATCGGGGTACGTCCGGCAGCGTCACTATCACGCAGACCGCCCCTTCTTAGGCGTCCCTGCTCCTGGTGGCTTGCCCCGTGCAGGTCGTGGGTGGCGCTTTCCACTCGCCTGACCGGTGGGCGGGTGTGTGGTTGACGGTCGGCCCTTTAGCGCATAAGTGCGCAGCCGCTCGGCGTCCGCTGGCTTGAGGAGTTCGATGAGATCGAACACGGATCCACCGGGTCCACGGAGCGCATCGAGTGCGGCCAGGCCGGCGCTGCCGGCGACGGGTGCATGCGTGGTGAGAAGCACCAGGGGCAGGTCCAGGCCCCCCTGGTGCAGTACCGCTGCTTTGCCAAGCGTCTTCCAAAGCGTGTCCGCACGGCGAAGACCCGTTTGGCTCGCCGAGAACGCACCCGAGACGTCGAAGGCCCACTCGTCTCCTTTGTGATCGGCAGCCATGAAGGCGAGCTCTATGCCGAGTCGGGGGAACTTCACGTCGGCCCGGATGTTTTTGAACTGGCAGCTTTCCAGAAGGATCTGTGCGAAGTCTTTGGCCTGGCGTCCTTCACGGACGGCGATCGCAGGCAGATCCGTTCCTACGGTGGTGTTCCGATCGGCGGACAGCTGAACCCGGAAGGGGGTGGAGAGATCCGTCGACTGTTTGAGGCGCTCCCTCTCCTCTTCGACCCGCGTCCTGGCCCGTGTGACGTAGGACTGGTCGGTGTCAAAGCCGATGTAGTGCCTGTTGGTACGCAACGCAGCGACAGCGGTCGTGCCTGAGCCCATGAACGGATCCAGAACGACATCGCTCTCATAGGTGTAGAGCTCGATGAGACGCTTGGGCAGTTCGATGGGATACGGGGCGGGGTGCCCCACGCGTGTCGCACTCTCCGGCGGGATCTCCCACAGGTCCGTGGTGGCCTCGAGAAACTCATCGCGTGAGATCGTTCCCGTCGACGGCAATCCGACGGCAAGGCGCTGGTTCGGCTTGAGGGCCCGGTCGAATCGACCCTTGCTGGCGATGACGATCCGTTCGGTGACGTCCCGCAACACAGGATTGCTCGGTCGCTGGAATGTCCCCCAGGCACATGAACCACCGGCCGCCCGGCCCTTCCACCAGATGACCTCGCCCCGCAGGAGCAGGCCCAGGTCTTGAAGGATCTCAATGACGTCGCCCGCCAACGACCGGTACGGACGTCGGCCGAGATTGGCCACGTTGACTGCGATCCGCCCTCCGGGTTCGAGCACCCGCTTGCATTCTTCGAAGACGCCATGCAAAAGATCGAGATATTCGAAATACGTGCCAGGGACGCCGTTTTGACCGAGCGTCTGCTCGTACTCCTTGCCGGCGAAGTACGGAGGGGAGGTGACCACGAGCGCCACGGAGTTCGACTCCACCCTGCCCATGTCGCCGCGCGTCGTGCTTGTAGATGACATCGGTCTTCTTCGGGGACACGACGGTCGAGTCATTGGAGAGCTCGGGTGCGACGAACCTGTCGTAGAAATCGGTTGCGTCATGGCTCTCACGCCGTGAAGACCCGAATCGGGCGGTGGCCGTGGTCCGACGGACGCGCCCGTTCCCGCCCCCGGCCAGGGGTTCAACCGTCACGGCGGTGCTTCTTACCTCTGGAAGCCTTAGAGGTGTTGTCACGATGCAGCTCTCCTCCTGCCGGCGGGAGCTGGGCCAAATAGGTGGAGACGGCCCGCGTCACGAGAAAGTTGACGGAGACGTCCCGTTCGGAGGCAACGGTCTGTAATTCCTCGTGGAGAGACGTGGGGAGGCGTATGGCCGTGGCTACTCGTGGTTCGTCGTAGACCCTGGGCCGACTCATGGACACGACCGTAGTGACCGGGTGTGACAATGTGGCGGATACCGCGCGCACAAATACGCGAAAACCGTGGCCGCACCGGGTGACTCGTCGCTCCGGTCCGTTTACGATGCTGCATGGCGTTCGTCCATTACAGCCCAGAGACCCCTGAAGGACGCGAGGCGCAACTTCAGGCGATTGCCATCGTCACCGCCGGGCTCGACAGTCCCGAATTGTTGCAACTAGAGCTGCGGGCCGCCCTGGGTGCCAAGCCGGACGCGAAGTCGTGGACTCTCCTGACCATTGCTCTGGGCCAGGTCGGCATGAAGATGGCGGCACTGGCCGCCACGTTGGACGCACAGAACGTGGAAGTCGTCTCGGGTGCCAGGGAGCAGATCACACCCTTCAACCTCCTCCAGAATTGGGCGCAGCTGATCGTCGAGGACGGCGAACCGACCGGTCCGTAAGAGGGGGATCTACGCCTTTGGGGGTCGGACAGCGAACCCCAAGGTGGGTAGGGTGGGGCGATGGCTGATCAGGCCCGGTTCACCGAAGTTGCGATGGAGCACATGCCGGGCCTGTACAGCGCGGCCCTCCGCATGACGCGCAACGCCGCTGATGCCGAGGACCTCGTGCAGGAGACCTATCTCAAGGCCTATCGCGCCTACGCCTCGTTCCAAGAGGGCACCAACCTGCGGGCCTGGCTCTACCGGATTCTGACCAACACCTACATCAACAATTATCGGGCGGCGAAGCGGCGCCCCGAGGTGACGGATGTAGAGGATGTCGAGGACCTGTATCTCTACAAGCGCATGTCAGGCCCGGGGGGTATTCGGGCCGGGCGCAGTGCCGAGGACGAGGCTCTCGACACCTTCACCGACGACGTGGTCAAGACGGCCCTCGAGGAGTTGCCCGAGGCGTTCCGGATGGCGGTCCTCTTGGCCGATGTGGAGGGATTCAGCTACAAGGAAATCTCCGAAATCACCGATGTGCCCATCGGGACGGTCATGAGCCGGATACACAGGGGAAGAAGGGCGCTCCAAAAGACGTTGTACGAGACAGCGGCCGCGCGCGGTCTCGTTGGAAGCACGTCGGGTGGTTCGATCGAATGAGGAGGTGCGCGAATGACTGAGGATGCGAGTGTGGGCGGAGGAGCCAGCGCCCTCTTCGGCAAGACGATGAATTGCGACGATGCGGTCCACCAGCTCTACCATTTCCTCGATGGTGAATTGACCGAAGAACGGCGGGCGTTGATCGCGGAGCATCTGACGTATTGCGCGCCCTGCGGAGGCGCTGTCGAGTTCGAGGCGGAATTGCGGTTGGTCATCGCCAACCATTGCCGGGATCACGTCCCCGAGAGCCTCATTCGAAAGATCGCGGCTGCCATCGACGAGGAAAGTCGCCAGCACGACGGCGGTGACTGACGCACTCGTAAAGGGCGAAGGAGGTGCCGCACCTCCGGGCATGGTCGATTGGGACCTGGCACAGCGGGTGGCCACCGGCGCCCTCGTTCTCAAGCCCGCCCCGGCCACCTATCGTTCGGCCGATCTCCAGTCGCAGTTCGATGAGCTGACAGCGCGGGCGGAGCTCCTGGTCAGCGAGGCCACGGGCCTGCACTCCTCCCATGGGCTGGCCAGAGCAAAGGTGACGGACCGGCCGGAGTGGGCGGCCGCCAACGTCCGCTCCATGGAGCGCCTGGTCGGACCGGCGCTAGCCACTATCCAGGAGAACCGAGTGGGCAAGAAGGGCGGGCACTCGGCGTTGGTCGCCGGTCGGGTGATGAGCGGCACCCAACTCGGCCTGATGTTGGCATACATGTCCACCCGGGTCCTGGGTCAGTACGACCTCCTCATCCGTGATGAGAACCCAGAGGACCAGGATCTGGTCTATTACGTCGGACCGAATGTGGTGGCGATGGAGGAGCGGCACGAATTCGTCCCGAGCCAGTTCCGCCTCTGGCTTGCGTTGCACGAGGTCACCCACCGGATGCAGTTCACGGCTGTGCCCTGGTTGCGCGATCACTTCGTGGCCCTGGTGGGGGAGCTCCTGGAGCCCCTGCATGCGGACCCCTCGGGTCTGGCGGAGACGATCCGGCGTATCTACGTCGAAGTGCGGGCCGGTCGCAACCCGCTGGAGGAGTCCGGGGTCATCGGGGTGTTGGCCACTCCCGAGCAGCAGTTGGCGCTGTCGAAGATCTCCGGAATGATGAGCCTGCTCGAAGGGCACGGCGACGTCACCATGGACCGCGCCGGCGCAGCGGAAGTGCCGGGAGCCGCCGCGTTCAGCAAGGTGCTCCACGAACGCCGGACCAACACGCGTGGCTTCACGAAGCTCATGTCGCGCCTCCTGGGTCTGGAGGCGAAAATGCGCCAGTACGCGGAAGGCGAGGTGTTCGTCGAATCGGTGGAGGCGGCCGGCGGCCCCGAGTTGTTGAGCCGGGTCTGGCGTGGCCCCGAATGGCTGCCCACACTGGCCGAAATCCGCAGTCCGCACGAATGGGTCGCTCGGGCAGGTGGCGCGCTGGCGTGAGCGCTCCGACCGGCGGCTGGCCTCGCGTGGTCGTCGATCTCCTCACCCGATGTGACTTTCCCCCACGAGGTTCGTTTCTGAACTGTGCCGTTTCCGGTGGAGCTGATTCTCTGGCGCTCTTGATCCTGGCCGCCGCTGCCGGCTGCACGGTGACGGCCATTCACGTGGACCATGGACTGCGTCAGGAATCTGCGGCAGAAGCGGCCATCGTGGAAGACGCGGCCGCCCTCGTCGGGGCGAAGTTCGTCGCCGAAAAGGTGTCGGTTGCCGCCGGGCCCAATCTCGAGGCGCGGGCCCGCTCCGCCCGGTTCGAGGTGTTGCCCGATGGGGTGGCGACGGGTCACACCATGGATGATCAAGCAGAGACGATCCTGCTCAACCTGCTGAGGGGTTCGGGCGCCGACGGGTTGGCCGGCATGGAGCCGGGGTACAGGCATCCGCTGCTTGGGCTGCGGCGCCGAGAGACACACGCGGTCTGCGCGGCCATGGGTCTGATGCCCGTCCACGATGCCAGTAACGATGATGCGGCCTTCCTGCGTAATCGGGTCCGCCACGAACTGCTGCCCCTGTGTGCCGATATCGCACGCCGGGACCCCGTACCCCTCTTGGCCCGTCAGGCGGGCGTCCTTCGTGATGAGGTTTCGTTGCTCAACAAGCTGGCGCGCCAGGCGGCCCCCGATCCGCAAAATGCCAAAGCAGTCGCCGCCCTGCCCGCTCCGTTGGCCCGACGAGCGGTACGGCAATGGCTCCAAGAGACGTGCGGTGTGCACGGAGGGCAGGCCTACCCGCCGTCTTTGGCCGAGGTGGAGCGGGTGTTGGCTGTCGCCGCCGGGACGGCGGTGGGCACGGAACTATCCGGCGGTCGCCGGGTACGGCGGAGCGCCGGCCGGCTTTCTTTGGAGGGGTCGCGCTCGGATAGTGTCACCCCGGTGATCCCCGATGAGACCGGTGACGCGGTCCCGAGGTGGGCCGCGCCGGAGGTGGGCTCGGTGCTCGTCGACCAGTTCCGCCTCGCGGCGCGGGTGGCCGAACTGGGGGCGCAGATCACCGAGGACTACGCCGACGACCCGCCGCTGCTGGTGGCCGTGCTGAAAGGCGCCATGCTCTTCATGAGCGACCTGTGCCGCGCCATCGCACTTCCGGTCGACGTCGACTTCATGGCGGTCTCTTCCTACGGAAGTGCGACACGCACGTCGGGTGTGGTGCGTATCGTCAAGGACCTCGACGCAGAACTCGAGGGCAGACACGTGCTGGTGGTCGAGGACATCATCGACAGCGGACTGACCCTCGAATTACCTCCGCCACTACCTCAATGCCCGTTCCCCCAAGAGTGTCGAGGTGTGCGCGTTGCTGGTCAAAGACGGCGAGCAGCGGGTGGAATTGGACCTGCGCTACGTCGGATTCCACATCCCTGCGTCATTCGTGGTGGGTTACGGGCTCGACGTGGCGGAGCGTTACCGTAATCTGCCAGGGGTCCACCTCTACGTCGGATCAGACGATGAGGCGACGTGAAAACGAGCCCATGAGGAGGATCCGGTGGCGGTAGACGTAAAACGCGTAGAGGCAGCGGTGACGGAGATACTGATTGCCATCGGTGAGGATGTCGATCGCGACGGCTTGCTCAACACCCCCCGTCGGGTGGCCAGCATGTACGAGGAGCTGTTCTCGGGTTTGCACGACGACCCGGCGCGGCACCTGGAGGTCACGTTTGCCGCCGAGCACGACGAAATGGTGATGGTGCGCGATATCCCGTTCGCCTCGCTGTGCGAGCACCACCTGGTGCCGTTCCTCGGCAAGGCGCATGTGGCCTACATCCCGGCCGAAGACGGCCGTATCACGGGTCTGTCCAAGTTGGCCCGGTTGGTCGATGGTTACGCGCGCCGGCTGCAGGTCCAAGAGCGGATGACCACCGAGATCGCCGACGCCATCGACAAGGTCCTGGCGCCTCGCGGTGTGCTCGTCGTCATAGAGGCTGAGCACCTGTGCATGTCGATGCGGGGAGTCAAGAAACCGGGGACGGTGACCGTGACCTCGTCGGTGCGCGGCCTCTTCCGCTCCGACGTGGCCACCCGGGCCGAGGCTATGCAGTTCATCCGCGGTCACTGAGCCTCATCCCCCGAGAGGCCTTGGGGCTGCTCACCTGGCTCCGGCATATTCCGTAAGTAAGGACGTACTATTCCGGTCCTCTTATCCGCTGTATAGGCATGATCCGTGATGGAGAGGGCAGTAACTAGTACGTGTTAGCGTACCAATAATGCCCGACCGAGAACTGTTACGGACTGCGACCGCGGTCCGCCAAGGTGTCAACGGCCTCAGCCGCCGGCTTCGCATGGAGCGGCCCGCCACGGGGGAGTCGCTGCTCCATTTGTCGATTTTGTCGCTCCTCCATCGCCGCGGCCCCATGACGGCGGGGCAGCTCGCAGTAGCCCAGCGACTCCAGCCTCAATCGCTGACCCGGGCGTTCGCCAGCCTCCAGGGCAGGCAACTGATCGTCCGAACTCCGGATCGCGCAGACGGCCGGCGTTCGCAGTTGGCACTCACGGAGAAGGGGCTCGAGGCGCTACGACGGGACATGAGCCGGCGGGACGAGTGGCTGGCCGAGGTGATGGGCGACCACCTCACCATCACGGAGCGTGAACTGCTGCGCCTGGCCAGCGGGCTCCTCGAGCGGTTGGCTGAGCTCGACGACACCCTCCCGGACGCCTGACATGACGGGAGCGCCGTCAGTGGACGTCGGCCCGCCGGAAACAAAAGGGAAAGGGGAGGCGGAAACGCCGTATGCAGTGGGCGCCGCCTCCCCGTGGCGACGCGCCCTTTTCTTCTGGCGCTCGCCGGAGGGCCAGCCACCGTGGGCTCGACCCGCGCTGCTCGCGCTGACCCTTGTGTCCGGATTGGCCTATGGCTGGCGGATGGGATCGAGCATCGAGATCTATTACGCCGCGGCCGTGCGAAGTATGTCGATGAGCTGGCACGACTTCATCTACGCCGCCTTCGATCCGGCGGGGACCATCTCCGTCGACAAGTTGCCCGGCGCCTTCTGGGTCCAGGCCCTCTCTGTCCGGATCTTCGGCGTCCACACCTGGGCCGTTGCTCTGCCGCAGGTTCTCGAGGGCTCGCTCGCCGTCCTCGTCCTGTTCCGCACCGTCCGTCGCATGGCCGGTCCGGCGGCCGGTCTGATCGCAGCCGGTGTCCTTGCCCTTTCCCCTGCGGTGGTGACGCTGGACCGGGGCAACATCTCCGACACACTGCTTGTCTTGTTGCTGGTGCTGGCAGCGGACTCCACGGTGTTTGCCGTACAGAACGGTCGCTGGCGCAGCGTCGTCATGGCCGGGGTGTGGGTGGGTTTGGCGTTCCAGGCCAAAATGGTGGAGGCGTGGCTCGTCCTGCCGGCGCTGGCCGTCGTCCTCGTGCTCGCGTCCGCGGGAGCGCTGCGAACGCGGTTGGTCCGTGTCCTCGCGATGGTGGTCATGACCGCAGCGGTCTCGTTCAGCTGGATGCTCTTCGTGACCCTCACCCCGGCCCCGCAGCGGCCGTATGTCGACGGGAGCCAGCACAACTCCGTCTTTGCGCAGGTGTTCGACTACAACGGCTTCGGTCGGGTCGGTCAGCCGTCGCCGAATGTGGAGATGGGCCGGACTCTGGACATCTCGTTCCTGGCCCAACCCGAGCCCGGTCCTCGGTGGAACCGGTTGCTGACCGGTTCCTACGGTCGGGACGCGGGATGGCTGCTCCCCGCATCCGTGCTGGCGCTGGTGGCTGGGCTCATCGTGCGGCGACGCCTACCCCGTACGGACCCCGTGCGGGCCGGGATCGTGCTCTGGGGCACGTGGCTGGTCGTTTTCGGGGTGGCGTTCACGGTCAGCGCCACCATCAATTCGTACTACCTCGCGGCACTGGCGCCTCCGGTGGCCGGACTGCTCGGCATCGCCGCCGCGTTGGCCTGGGAAAGACGCCACGAGCGATCCACCCGGATGGCGCTCGCCGGGATGGTCCTGGTCACGGTCGGGTATGCGGTCTGGCTCCTGCCTGACTCCGGCACTGGCCTCCCGGCCTGGTTGCGGCCGACCGCGCTGGTGCTCGGCATCGCCGTCGTGGTGGCGCTCGTGGCCTCGATGCTGCGGCGAGGTCCTGGCAATGTGCGGGTGCTGCTGGCCGTGGTCGGCGCCGGCGTGGCGGCGGTCCTGGTTCCCGTGGTGGCCTCGGCGTCGGTGGTGTCTGAAAACCTTGGACCCTTTGACACCCCCTTCCAGTCCGTGGCGAAAACCCAGTTCACCAAGGCTTTCTTCGGCGCCCCGTTACAGACGATCTCCTCCTTGCCCACCCTCGAACAGGCCCAGGCGGGCGCGCCCGACCTCATCGCCACGCAGACGTCCGTCCTGGCAGCGCCGTTCATCTACGCCACGGGGGAGGAGGTGTTGCCCATCGGCGGGTACACGGGGCGCAGCCCGGAGCCGTCCGTGCCTCGCCTGGCATCAGATGTGAAGGCGGGGGATTTCCACCTGGTCATCACGGCGGCCGCCAGCCACGACCCACGGGTCGCCTGGGTCGCCGCACACTGCCTCAAGGTCCCCGCACCGGCCGACGCAGCCAGCGCCGGCGTGGCCCTCCCGGTGGCGATCCATTACTGCACGCCCCGTTCGTAACCGGGGTTCCCGGGTCAGAAAAGACCCGGCGACGGGCGGCGGTCCGCCCCGATGGGTGGCCTACGCTGACGGGCGTGCCTGCACCCCGCTCGGATCGGCCTCTCGTGATGGGCATCCTCAATGTGACGCCCGATTCGTTCTCGGACGGAGGGCTCTACCTCCAGACGGACGCCGCCATCGCGCACGGGCTGGACATGGTGGCCCAAGGGGCCGACATCATCGACGTCGGCGGTGAATCGACCCGGCCGGGAGCCGAACCGGTCCCCGAAGAGGTCGAACTGGCCCGGGTGATCCCGGTGATCGAAGGCTTGGCGGGCCAGGTGAGGATTTCCATCGACACGCTGAAACCCGATGTGGCCGCGGCAGCGCTGGAGGCCGGCGCCAGCCTCGTCAACGATGTCTCCTCGTCCCTCTTCGAAGTGGCCGCATCGTCGAATGCAGCGTGGGTCGCCGTCCACATGCAGGGATCCCCTGCCACCATGCAGGTGGCGCCGCACTACGACAACGTGGTGGACGAGGTCTTCGGCTATGTGCTGGAACGGGCCCGCACCGCCCTGAAGGCCGGCGTCGATGAGGTCTGGGTGGATCCCGGGATCGGCTTCGGTAAGACGACAGCGCACAACCTCTCGCTCCTCCATCACCTGCCCCAGCTCGTGCGGTCGGCCGAGGCCACCGGGTGCGCCGGCGTCATGGTGGGCACCAGTCGCAAGCGTTTCCTCGGCGCGCTGGCCGCCCCGGGGGGCGATGAGCCGGCCGGCGTCGGGGACCGGATGGAGGGTTCGCTGGCCACGGCCGCATTGGCGCTCGTCTCGGGGGTCTCCATGGTGCGGGTGCACGACGTTTCGGTCACGGTGCAGGCTGCCCGGCTGTATGGTCCAGCAGCATGAAGGGAAAGTGGGCAGCAGGCATCCCGCCGCGGAACTTCACCTGGGTCATGAAGGATCACTTGGCGATCAGCGAGCGCCCCGGGGGATACGCGCCGAATCACCGCAAGGTACGCCGCCGGGAGGAGATCATTTGGCTTCGCAACCAGGGATTCGGGCGCGTCATCTCCCTTCTCCCTTCTCCGCACAACCTTGCTGCCTACGACGATGAGGGTCTCGCGTGGGCGCATTATCCCCTGCCGAAGGTCGGCGATCCCCGACCCGTCCTGACCGAGTGCTTCCTCGACATCGATGCCTCGTTGGCCGCCGGGTTGCGCCTACTGGTGCACCAGGACGAGCTGGGCGACCGGGTGATGGGGGTTGTGGCGGGCTACCTGGTGTGGTCCAAGCGGCTGCACAGCCAGCCGCAGGCGGTGGCCCTGGTCGAGCACGTCTGCGGCCACGCCATGGGAGAACCCGGGCGGGAGCTCCTGGCCACGTTGGAGGGTCCCCCGAGGCGTCCAGCCGAGGCATGAACGCGCGCGGGACCGAGGGGGACCGGATCGAAGTCCGGGACCTGCGGGTGATGGGTGTGCACGGCGTCCTGCCCGAAGAGCGGGAACGGGCCCAACCCTTCTCGCTCGACATCGTGGCCTGGGTCGACATGGCGGCCGCCCAACAAAGCGATGCCCTCGTCGACACGATCGATTACGGGGCGCTGGCCCACGTGGCGGCTGACGTGGTGAGCCAACGGTCCTACCGACTCCTCGAGGCCTTGGCCGGTCGGCTCGCCGACGCCCTCCTTATTACCGACGCCCGGCTCACGGCGGTCGAAGTCACGGTACGCAAGCTGCGCCCGCCTCTGGCCCTCGATGTGGCCTCCACCGGAGTACGGGTCCTGCGTGCGCGCACCTCGCCAGGGGCCTGAGGCGGCATCAGCGCAGCTCAGACGCGTCGCCTGGTGTCACATTTCCCTGTATACGGCATCCGCTATATGGGACTAACGCAGATATAGATTTCACGCATGGACCAGGTACTGAACCCGTACAACCCCGGTGCAGGTGCGAGACCGTACGAGTTGGCCGGGCGGGCCGCCGAAGTGACTGAGATGGACATCGCCCTGCGAAGAATGCTCGTGGGTCGAAGCGCCAAGAGCCAATTGGTCACCGGACTGCGAGGCGTGGGCAAGACGGTCCTCCTGCACGAATTCGGCCGGGTCGCGGTCAAGCGGGGCTTTGTCCACGAGCACATCGAGGTGCACGACGCTGCGCTGCTCCCCCTGCAGCTGGCCGTCGCCCTGCGCAAGGCTCTGCTCAAACTGGGAGGAAAGAAGAGGGCCAAGGGTGTGAACCGGCGAGCGCTCGGCGTGCTGAAGGCCTTCACCCTGGCCTACCCCGTGGCCTCCTCCCTCCAGAGTGAGATGGAGGTGGTCGCGGGGGTCGCTGACTCGGGTGATCTGGCGAGCGATCTCGCCGGACTCTTCGTCGAGGTGGGCGAGGCGGCGCGGGCTCATGAGGCGGGCATCTTCCTCACGATCGACGAAGTGCATCAGCTCCCGTCGACCGGCCTCGACGCCCTCCTTCTCGGGCTGCACCGGACGAACGAGATGGGCCTGCCTTTTGCGGTGGCCGGAGCCGGACTCCCTTCGCTGGCTGCGGTCAGCGATGAGGCGAGGGGCCACGCTGAGCGGATGTTCAGGTTCCACCCCATCGGGGCGCTGACACCCGAAGAGTGCAGCACGGCTCTACTGGTCCCTGCGGCGTCGGAGGGTGTGAGCTGGAAGGGTGCCGCAGTGACACGGCTCTTCGACGTCACCCAGGGTTACCCGTACTTCCTCCAGGAGTTCGCCCGGCAGGCCTGGGACCTGGCCGAAGAGGGATCGGCCGTGATCCGCCCCGGTGACGTCGAGCGCAGCATCCCGCTGGCGATAGCCGAACTCGACCAGGGTTTCTTCCAGTCCCAGACGGCGAAGACGACCGATCCTGAGCGGCACTACCTGCGGGCCATGGCCGAACTGGGTCCCGGAGTCGTGCGCTCCGCCGACGTGGCGATGCTCCTCCACAAAAAGACGACCCAGGTCGCTCCGGTTCGAGATGCCCTGATGAAAAAGGCAATCTGTTTCTCCCCGCGCTTCAACGAGCTCGCCTTCACGTTCCCGATGTTCGACCAGTTCATGAAACGCTGGGTACCCCAATTCTCGTGAACGTCTCCCGATGACGCCGGCGGCCCGACACCGGGCCTTCATCGGCCTCGGGTCCAACCTGGGCGACCGGGAGGCCAACCTGCGTCAGGGGGTGGCCGAACTTGAATCTGCGGGGGACGTCGTCGCCGTCTCGCCTCTCTACGAGACCGAGCCGGTCGGCGGCCCCGACGATCAGGGTGCCTTCCTCAACCTCGTGGTCGAGTTGGAGACCGCAGACGGCCCACGGCAGCTCCTGCGCCGCTGCCAGGCATTGGAGGAGGCGGCGCACCGGGTCCGCACCGTGCGCTGGGGCCCGCGCACGCTCGATGCGGATGTCCTCCTCGTCGATGATCTGAGGGTGAACGAAGCCGACCTCGTCGTCCCCCATCCCCGCATGTGGGAGCGCCGTTTCGTGCTCCAGCCCCTCGCCGACCTGGCGCCGGAGCTCGTTCCGGCCGACCGGATAATTGCCTCTGGTGGAAAGGTCGCCCGCGTGGGTAATCTGTAGCCGTCAGTTGTTTCGATCGTCTGTAGGCGAACGGCACCCGGGAGGGGCTGGAACGCCGAAGGGGGTTTCGTGCAATCCATCCGTATCATCGGTCCCGGGCGGGCCGGAACGTCACTGGCTGCAGCGCTTTCAATGCTCGGCTGGGATGTCGTCGGATTCCTCGGTCGCCACCATGACCTGACGGACGCTGCCTCCGGTGTCGATGTCCTGGTCATCGCCACGCCCGACGACGTCGTGGCCCGCGTCGCCGCCTCGGTTGCCCCGCACCCGGGGACCACGGTGCTGCACCTCTCGGGATCTCTCGGGCTGGAGGCGCTGGCACCACATCCCCGCCGGGCTGCCCTCCACCCCCTGGTCCCGCTCCCCAACGCCGTCGTCGGGGCCACCCGCTTGGCCTCAGGCGTGACCTTCGCCGTGAGCGGCGAGCCCCTGGCACGCCAGATCGCACTTTCGCTGGGTGGGCGGGTCGTCGAGGTGCTCGACGCCGATCGGCCCACCTATCACGCCGCGGCCTGCATCGCGGCCAACCACGTCGTGGCCCTGTTGGGCCAGGTCGAGCGGGTTGCCGCTGCCGCGGGACTCGATCTCGAAGCCTTCTTGCCCCTGACCAGAGCAGCGGTCGACGACGTGGCGGCGCTCGGGCCGAGGGAGGCTCTGACCGGGCCGGCGATGCGAGGTGACTGGGACACGCTGAGCCGGCATCTTGATGCGCTCCCGGCCCGGGAGCGGGCCGGCTACCAGGCGGGCGCCGCCCTGGCGACGCAGCTGGCGACGACGCAACTGGCCGAGTCCGCCGTCTCCACCTCTTCGGCGGCTGTCGCCCCCGTCGTCCCGGCGGCGGTCTGAACCGTGCGGGTCGTCGAGAGCGCGGACGAATGCCGCGTACTGCTCCAGCGGGCTCGTGCCACCGGCCGCACCGTCGGGCTCGTCCCGACCATGGGTGCCCTGCATGCCGGTCATGTCTCTCTCATGACCCGGGCCCGGGCCGAGAACGACATCGTCGCCGTCAGCATCTTCGTCAACCCCCTCCAGTTCGGCGACCCTGAGGACATCGCGCACTACCCCCGTACGCTGGACTGGGACAGGGAGGTCTGCGCCGGAGCGGGTGTCGACGTGGTGTTCGCCCCCTCCGTCCGCGAGATGTACCCGCACTGGCCCACGCCCGTCGCCACCACCGTCTCGGTGGTCGGCGTCAGCGAAGGGTGGGAAGGGGCGTCACGACCGGGTCATTTCGACGGCGTCGCCACCGTCGTCGCCAAGCTCTTCGCCATCGCAGGTCCCTGCCGGGCCTATTTCGGCGAGAAGGACTTCCAGCAGCTGGCCGTGGTGCGCCAGATGGTGGCCGACCTGTCGCTCCCGGTCGACGTCGTGGGGTGCCCGATCGTGCGGGAACGGGACGGTCTGGCTCTCTCCAGCCGCAATGTCCGCCTTTCGCCGGAGGAGCGCGCCGCCGCCGTGGTGCTCTCACGGGCCCTGGCCGAAGGTCGAGCCTTGCTCGAACAGGGTGTCGAGTTCTCCTCGAGCGTGGCCGAGGCCATGCGCCAGGTCGTGGAGAGCGAGCCGCTGGTGAGGCTGGACTATGCGGTGGCAGTGGGTCAGCAGGACCTTGTGGCGCGCGAAGTGATCGAGGACCCGGCGGCCGTGCGATTGCTCATCGCGGCAGAAGTGGGACCGGTCCGGCTCATCGACAATTGTGCGGGGGTCGAGGTCCGCCACCGCGACGACGACGCTGCTGCGCCCGCCCGGCCCGGGAACGTGCCGGCACGCCATCTGGAACGGATCGCTTGACCGGTGCGACGCCGCATGATGAAGTCGAAGATCCATAGGGCAACAGTGACCGGGGCAAACCTCCACTACGTCGGCTCGGTCAGCATCGACACCGAGTTGATGGCGCTGGCCGACGTACTTCCCTACGAGCAGGTGGCCGTCCTCGACATCGACAACGGGGCCCGCTTCGAGACCTACGCCATCGAGGGCGAGCAGGGCCAGATCTGTCTCAACGGCGCCGCAGCCCGACTGGTCTCCCCTGGGGACAAGGTCATTCTGATCACCTACGCCGAGTACGAGCGGGAAGAGCTCTCCACGTACGTCCCGCGGGTTGTGCACGTCGACGGGAGAAATCGGGTCATCGATGCTGCATCGGCCCTCCTCGACTCCGAGCTCAGCCTGACCGAACCGGCGTGAGCACCCCCGTCCGGCCGGGACCGTTCAAGGTCCTGGTCCTGGGGAGCGGGGTGGCGGGGCTCTCGGCCGCTGTCAGGCTGGCTGGACCGGCGCCGCACGGCGGGACGCAGCCCTCGCTCGGCGTGCTGACCAAGGGCGTGCTCTCCCAGTCCGCCACCCGTTGGGCCCAGGGCGGCGTGGCCGCCGTGCTCGGGGGCGACGAGGACTCGACCGATCTCCATCTGGCGGACACCCTGGCCGCCGGGGCGGGGCTGTGCGACGAGGAGGCGGTGCGGATTCTCGTCGACGAAGGCCCGGCCCGGGTCCACGAATTGATCACGCTCGGCGTGGAGTTCGACCGCGAGGCCACCGGATTGTTGGCGCTGGCCCGTGAAGGAGGTCACTCGCGCCCGTGGGTGGTCCACGCCGGCGGCGCCGCCACAGGCGCCGAAGTGGAGCGCGCCCTGGTCGACGCCACGTACCGCACCGCGAGCGCGGTGCTCGAGGGGTGGTTCGCGCTCGACCTCATCATCGAGGCCGACCGTTGCGTGGGGGTGACGGCGTTGCCGCCGCAGGGTCCGGCGGTCGAGGTCAGGGCCGACCATGTCGTGCTGGCGACCGGCGGTGCGGGTCAGCTCTTCTCGGTGACCACCAACCCACCTGAGTCGACCGGGGACGGAGTCGCCATGGCGCTGCGCGCCGGCGTGCCGACGGCGGACGTCGAGTTCGTGCAGTTCCACCCGACAGCGCTTCATCATCCGGCCATGCCGCGCCCGCTGCTCTCCGAGGCGCTACGGGGACATGGCGCGTTGTTGCGCGATGACGCGGGGGACCGGTTCGTGGACGAGTTGGCCCCGCGAGACGTGGTGAGCCGGGCCATGGCGGCCCGTATGGCCGAGCAGGGCACCGATCATCTTTGGCTGGACGCCACCGGTCTGGAGCGCTTCCCGCAGCGCTTCCCGACCATTGCGGCGTCGCTGACATCGATCGGCCTCGACCCCGAGACCGATTGGCTCCCGATTGCGCCTGCGGCACATCACCTGTCGGGGGGCGTGGTGACCGACCTGTGGGGCGCGACGGCGTTACCCGGTCTGTGGGCCGTGGGCGAGGTGGCGTGTACGGGCGTGCACGGGGCCAACCGGTTGGCTTCGAATTCGCTGCTCGAAGGCATGGTGTTCGGCGCCCGCCTGGCCGAGCACATCGCGTCGGATCACGTCGGGCCCGAACAAAGCGGGGCTCTGCGGGCCGTCCTCGGCGCCGCTCCCCTCGACGGCATCCGCTGCGTCGAGCTGCCCGAGCAACTTCGCGCCTGGCCGAGGACGGACGCGGGAACGATGCCCGACGTGGGGAAGTTGCGCGATTCGTTGCAGCGCACGATGACCGGCGGGGCCGGCGTGGTGCGGAGCGCGCAATCTCTGGAGCAGGCGGCCGAAGGCGTCGCCGACGTAGCCGACGCCCTGGGCGACCGCACGGCTTCGGTGGCCGCAGGCGAGCTGGGCAACCTCTTGCAACTGGCCGATGCCCTTCTCGTCTCGGCACGTACGCGCACCGAGAGCAGGGGCGCCCACTCCCGCAGCGACTACCCGGACACCGAGCCGCGCTGGCGGCTGCGCCAGGTGCACGGTGCGTCCCGCATCCATGAGCCGGGGCAGTGACCCCGCACACGCATCCCTTGGACAACCCGGGCCCCGATCCGGTGGTGGCCGACGCGGTGGCACGCGCCTTGGCCGAGGACCTGCTGGCCGATGGCGACATCACCACCGCGCTGGTGCCCGAAGCCGCAATTGCGCACGTCGCCTTGCGGGCCCGCCAGTCCGGCGTGCTGGCCGGAAGGGCGTGTGTCACCGAGACGTTCCGCCAGCTGGATCCTGACCTGCCCCTGATCTGGTATGTCGGTGACGGCAGCGTGTTGGTGCCGGGCCAGACCATCATGGAGGTCACCGGGCCGTTACGGCCCATCCTCACGGCGGAGCGCACCGCGCTGAACTTCCTCGGGCGCCTCTCCGGCGTCGCCACCCTGACCGCGGAGTATGTCGCCGCAGCGCACGCCCGCAACCCGGCTGTGGAAGTGCTCGACACGCGCAAGACCACGCCCGGCCTGCGTGCTCTGGAGAAGGCGGCGGTCCAAGCCGGCGGGGGTGTCAACCACCGATCCAGCCTCTCCGAGGGCGTGCTGGTCAAGGACAACCATCTGGCCGGCGTCACCATCACCGAAGCGGTCGGACGCGCCCGGGCATTGTGGCCGGGCCGGCTGGTGCAGATCGAGTGCGACACTCTGGAGCAGGTGCGAGAAGCAGCCCGGGCGGGGTCCGACGCCGTCCTGCTCGACAACATGGACCCGGCGACGGTCGCCCGGGCCATCGACGTGGCGCATGCCGAGTCGAGTGGCCCGATTTTGACAGAAGTCTCGGGAAGGGTGACGCTGCAGTCGATCGGTGACTATGCCGCGGTCGGACCGGACCGGATATCCGTGGGTGCGCTCACGCATTCGGCCACCGTGCTGGATCTGGGACTCGATCTCATCTGGCGTCGCACCGAGGGGGGCTGACCGTGCTGTTGGTCATCGATGTGGGGAACACCGAGACGGTGATCGGCCTGTACTCGCTGTCCGAAGCCGATTCGGCGTCGGAGCCCGAGGAGAGCGTCGGTGTGGGGATCGGCCTCGAGACCGATCCCACCGCGCCCCGCGGGCTGACGCATCACTGGAGGCTCTCGACCGTGCCCGCGCGCACACCCGACGAGCACGCCGTGCTGCTCACACAGCTGCTCGACCTGGAGGGTCTCGACATCGCGAACTCGGTCACCGGCATCGCCGTCAGTTCGTCAGTGCCCCATGTGACCGGCGAGTTGCGGCAGATGGCCAATCGCTGGTTCGAACAGGTGCCCTGCGTCGTGTTGGGGCCCGGCACCAAAAGCGGGATGCCAATCCTCTACGACAATCCCAAGGAGGTCGGGGCCGACCGTGTGGCCAATGCCGTCGGGGCCTACGACCTGTATGGCGGCCCGTGTGTGGTGATCGACATGGGGACCGCCACGACGGTCGAGGCCATCAGCGCGGCCGGGGAGTACCTTGGCGGTGCCATCACACCGGGCGTCGCCATCAGCCTCGAGGCGTTGTACCAACACGCCGCCGCGCTGCGCCGGGTGGAGATGGTCGAACCCCGTCATGTCATCGGGCGCTCGACCGTCGAGTCGATCGAGTCGGGAACGCTCTACGGGTTCGCGGCGCAGGTCGACGGCCTGGCACGTCGCTTCATGCAGGAGCTCGGGCCGTCGACGGTCGTCGCCACGGGGGGGCTCAGTTCGCTCATTGCGCCACATTCGGACACCATTGAGCACGTGGAGCCCTGGCTGACCCTGCACGGGCTGCGCATCGTCTACGAGCGCAACGTGTCGGACGGCAACAAGTGAGCGAGAGCGCCGGCGGCAGCGAGATTCCGTACCGCTTCGCCCGGACCCACAGCGCGGCCGAGGTCGTGGAGGGTTGGTCGCACCTCGCTGACGGCGAGGAGTCGGGGGAGACCGTGGCGGTCGCGGGCCGCCTGATGCTGTTGCGCCCGCAAGGCAAGCTGGCGTTCGGAGAGCTCCGGGACGCGTCGGGTTCGATCCAGCTCTTCGCGCTGGCCGCGTTGACGGCGCAGTTCGACGAGTTCATCCGCCTCAACCTCGGTGACTGGATCGGCGCCCGGGGCGAGGTCGTGCGCACGAGGCGGGGCGAGCTCTCGGTCAAGGTGACCGGCTGGGAGTTGCTGGCCCGGGCACGTCGCAACTTCGGGGACAAGTGGCATGGGGTGTCCGATGTCGAGACCAGATACCGCCAGCGCGAGGTCGACCTCTGGGCCAATGAGCGGACACGGCAGCTCCTGACGTTGCGCAGCGACGTGGTGCAGGCGATGCGCCAGCGATTGTGGGCCCAGGGCTTCGTCGAGGTGGAAACGCCGATCCTGCATCCCATCGCTGGTGGGGCGACAGCGCGACCCTTCATCACGCATCACAACACGTTGGACATCGACCTGTATCTCAGAGTGGCGCCCGAGCTGTACCTCAAGCGGCTCGTCGTCGGCGGCTTCGACAAGGTGTTCGAGATCGGCCGCAGCTTTCGCAATGAAGGCATTTCGCCGCGGCACAATCCGGAGTTCACGACGCTCGAGCTCTACCAGGCCTACGCGGACTACAACGACACCATGGTCGTCTTCGAGGAGCTGGTGGCCGGCATCGCACTCGATCTTTTGGGCACGTCGGTGCTGTCCTACGGCGGGCGCGAGCTCGACCTCACCCCGCCGTGGCGGCGCGCCACGCTCTCCGAGTTGATCACCGAGGCAACCGGGTACTCGCTTACCGTGCGCAGCCCGCGCCACGAGCTGGTGAATGTGGCGACCGAAGTCGGCATCGCGGTCGCCGACGACTGGGGCCCGGGAAAGATCCTTCTGGAGATCTACGAGAAGACGACGGAGGCCGAACTCTGGGGCCCGGTCTTCGTCATCGACTACCCGGCCGAGGTGTCACCACTCGCACGGCGCCACCGCGACGGCCCCGATCTGGTGGAGCGCTACGAGCCGGTGGTCGCGGGGCGCGAGCTCGGCAACGGCTTCAGCGAGCTCATCGATCCGGACGATCAACGGGCGCGTTTTATGGAACAGGCGGCCCGCCATGCCGCCGGCGACGAGGAGGAGGTGGCCGAGGTCGACGAGGAATATCTCCGGGCCCTCGAGTACGGCCTGCCTCCGACATCAGGGTTCGGCCTCGGCGTCGACCGTCTGCTGATGTTGCTGGGCGATGTCACCAACATCCGCGAGGTGATCGCCTTCCCGACTCTGCGCCCCGAAACGCCGCGCCCATGATGCGCCGTCAAGCGCGAGAGGCTCGCGACCACGGTGCACGGCACGCGACGAGAGGTGACGAGCCCTGACATTCTCCTCACAGCTTCCTCACAATTGACCGCCAGAGTGAAGGTGAACGAGTTCCACACCGGGCTCGGCGGACAGTGACGAAAGTAACGAGAGTTGAGGAGTACAGCATGATGCGCAAACTCATTGCAGTGGCCGCAGTGTCGGGCTCGCTGGCCTTCGGCGCCGCCGGAGTGATCGGACTGTCCGGCACCGCCGGCGCCACCGTGTCGACACCGACGAGCGGCACGCCGGCGACGCATGCCGCACGATGTGCCAAGGCGGAAATACTGGCAACGCGGATTCACACCCGCGAGACCAAGGCAGCCACCTGGCTTCCCAAGGCGCAAGCCCGCGAAGCCAAGGCGACCGCCGCGGGGCATACGAAAGTGGCCGCCAGAATCTCCGACCGGATCACCCGCGTGGAGAAGTTGGAAGCGAAGGGCAACACGGTGCTGGCCAAGATCGCCGCCAAATGTGGGAGCGCCACGAGCACGTCGTGAGCGCGCCTCTTCCCTCTGGTGTTCCGACCTGTCGGTGCTTGCTAGTCGGGGAGGTCGGTGAGGAGCTCGGTCGCCAATTGTGTCAGTCCGTCCTGGAGAGCGCGGTTTGCGACACCCGAGGTGGCATCCCTGGCGCGGTCGACATAGGTCCGCGCGGCCTCGACCGCGACCGCAATGCCTGACGACGCCGCCACGATGGCACAGGCCTTCTCCCGCTCGGGCTGGCCCAGCGGCTGCCCGAGGAGTGCGCGCAAGTCGGGCCCCGAATCAGGATCAGCCAGGGCCACCAGCGTCGGCAGGTTGTAGATGCCTTCGGCCAGGTCCTGCCCGGCGGGCTTGAGAAGCTCGCCCGCGGTGGCCGTGATGTCGAGGATGTCGTCGCGGATCTGGAACACCATGCCGAAGCAGTGGCCGTACTCGGTCAGGGCGTCCACTTCCGCCATCGGACGCCCGCCGGTGAGCGCGCCGATGCGGCACGACGTGGACGTGAGCGCGGCCGTCTTGCCGGTGATCGCCCGGACGTAGTCCTCCCGGCTCCGGGTGATCTGGAAGGCCGATCGGACCTCGGAAACCTGCCCCTGACAGAGGTTGGCCAGCGTCTCGGCGAGGAGAGCGGCGATCTCGACCCCGAGGCCGGCGGCGATTGCAGCCGATCGGGCCAACAGGTAGTCGCCGGCCACGATGGCGACCAAATTTCCGAAACGGCTGTTGACACTCTCGACATTGCGGCGGATCGTCGCCTCGTCGATCACGTCGTCGTGATAAAGCGAGGCCAGATGGACGAGCTCGACCGCCACGGCGCCCATGAGCTCATCGTGGGTTGCGTCACGCTCCCCGCCCGTGGCCGCGGCTCAGCGCGAGGAGCGGTCGAAGGCGTTTGCCACCTGCGGTGATGAGATGCGTGGTCACCGAATCGAGGAAGCTGTCACCGGTCACCACGTTGGCGTTGAGCAGGGGTTCGACGCGCTCGCAACCCCTCCTCCAGGAGGGGCAGGTCGAGGGCCTCCGACGCATTCACTCCCCGTGACGATAGGCGACAGCCGGACAGGTGTGACAGCCGAACGACAGGTGCCGCGTCGGGGTCCCTTCAAGCTTGGTCCCCAATGCGTTCCCAATATGATCCCAACATACGACCTGCCGCCGATTGGACAGGGGCCCGCAGGTACACTGAAGTACGAGTTAGAGAGAGAGGCGGTCAGGGTGTTCGAACGCTTCACCGACCGGGCACGGAGGGTGTTGGTGTTGGCTCAGGAGGAAGCACGTCTCCTGAACCACAGCTTTATCGGTACCGAGCACATTCTGCTCGGGCTCATTCACGAGGGCGAAGGCGTAGCAGCCAAGGCTCTCGAGTCACTTGGGATCTCACTCGAGGCCGTGCGTGAAAAGGTCGAGGAGACCATCGGGATGGCCGGAACGGCACCCAGCGGGTCCCCTCCGTTCACCCCGCGGGCCAAAAAGGTCTTGGAGCTCTCGCTCCGCGAGGCGCTGCAGTTGGGTCACAGCTACATCGGGACGGAGCACATGTTGCTCGGTCTGGTGCGCGAGGGCGAAGGTGTCGCCGCGACGGTCTTGGTCAGCCTGGGCGCCGATCTGGGACGGGTGCGCCAGCAAGTCATCCAGCTCATGTCCGGCAATCAGGGCAAGGAGTCGGTCGGTGCCAGCCAGGGTGCCGCCTCGGGCGAGAACCCGTCGGGATCGCCCGTGCTCGACCAGTTCGGTCGCAACCTCACGCAGCTGGCGCGCGACGGCAAGCTCGACCCGGTCATCGGGCGCGAGAAGGAAATCGAGCGGGTGATGCAGGTCCTCTCGCGGCGCACCAAGAACAACCCGGTGCTGATCGGTGAGCCCGGTGTCGGCAAGACGGCGATCGTCGAAGGACTGGCGCAGCGCATCGTGGCCAACGAGGTCCCGGAAACCCTGACCGGAAAGCAGCTCTACACACTCGACCTCGGCGCACTGGTGGCCGGCAGTCGTTACCGCGGTGACTTCGAGGAGCGTTTGAAGAAGGTGCTCAAGGAGATCCGCACGCGCGGCGACATCGTGCTGTTCATCGACGAGATCCACACACTGGTCGGAGCCGGCGCGGCCGAAGGTGCGATCGATGCCGCGTCCATCTTGAAGCCGATGCTGGCACGCGGCGAGTTGCAGACCGTCGGCGCCACCACCATCGACGAGTACCGCAAGCACCTCGAGAAGGACGCCGCTCTCGAGCGTCGCTTCCAGCCGGTCAAGGTGGAGCAGCCTTCCGTGGCCCTGACCATCGACATCCTGAAGGGCTTGCGCGACCGCTACGAGTCGCACCACGCCGTGAGCATCACGGACCAGGCCCTGGTGGCCGCGGCCAACCTGGCCGACCGCTACCTGGCCGACCGGTTCCTCCCGGACAAGGCGATCGACCTCATCGATGAGGCCGGCAGCCGGCTGCGCATCCGTCGCATGTCCACACCGACCAGCACCAAGAAGCTGGACGAGGAGATCCTGCGGCTGCGTGCCGACAAGGAAGCCGCCATCGAGAAGGGTGCGTTCGAGCAGGCCAAGAAACTGGCCGAGCAGGAGAAGGAGCGCCTGGACCGCAAGGAGGTGCAGGACGCCGAATTGCGCGCCGACGGCGTGGACCTCTTCGACGTCGTGGACGAAGAAGTCATCGCCGAGGTGTTGGCGGCCTGGACCGGCATCCCGGTCTACCGCCTGACCGAGGAGGAGACGGCCAAGCTCCTCCGCATGGAGGACGAGTTGCACAAGCGTGTCGTGGGCCAGGAGGAGGCGCTCAAGGCGCTCTCGAGGGCGATCCGCCGCACGCGTGCCGGCCTCAAGGACCCCAAGCGTCCGAGCGGCTCGTTCATCTTCCTCGGCCCTACGGGCGTGGGGAAGACCGAGCTGGCCAAAACGCTGGCCGAGTTCCTGTTCGACGACGAGGATGCGCTGATCCAACTCGACATGAGCGAGTACATGGAGAAGCACACCGTCAGCCGTCTCGTGGGCTCGCCCCCGGGCTACGTGGGCTACGAAGAGGGCGGTCAGCTGACCGAGGCGGTGCGGCGCAAGCCCTTCTCCGTCGTCCTCTTCGACGAAGTCGAGAAGGCGCACCCTGACGTGTTCAACACGCTGCTGCAGATCCTTGAAGACGGTCGTCTGACCGACGCCCAGGGTCGTTCGGTGGACTTCAAGAACACGGTGCTGATCATGACGTCCAACCTGGGCACGTCCGACCTGCGCAAGACCGCCATCGGTTTCGCCCAGAATTCGGAGGCCGTGACCCACGAGCGCATGAAGGCCAAGGTCAACGAGGCTCTCAAGTCCCACTTCCGTCCCGAGTTCCTGAACCGCATCGACGAGGTCATCGTCTTCCACGAGCTTTCGCTGGCGGAGGTCACCGAGATCGTCGATCTCCTCATGTCACGGACGATCACGCAGCTGTCGGACCAGGGCATCGGCCTCGAGCTCACCCCGGCCGCCCGTACGTTCCTGGCGGAGAAGGGCTACGACCCCCAGCTCGGAGCACGGCCACTGCGCCGGGCCATCCAGCAGCTGGTCGAGGATCCTCTCTCCGAGCGGATCCTGTGGAAGGAGTTCCGGGTCGGCGAGACGATTGTCGTCGACGTGGAGGACTCTCCCATCGACGGTGAAGGACCACAGCTCAGCTTCCGGGCTATCGAGGGCATTCAGCCGCCGCCGATGGAGCTTGCCGGAGCAGGCGTCGAAGGGGAGTAGGCGCAGCCTTTCACCCCGGTAGGCGGTTCGGGTGGGTATACCCGCCGCCTGTCACAGCCTTTCCCTAGGGTGCCGCTATGGCCCGACGGATCGAGATCTACCTCTGCACCGCATGTGAGGGCGTCGCCCCCCAATGGGTAGGGCGCTGCCCGCACTGCGGGCAGTGGAACACGTTGATGGCGTCCACGTCGCCGGCGGCGGATCGGCGCAGCAACGCCTCGCCCTTGTCCAACAGCGCGGTCGCGGTGTCGCTCCGTCACGTCGATGGCTGCGAGGCCCTCCCGATGCCAACGGGCGTGGTCGAGGTCGACCGGGTATTGGCCGGGGGTTTCGTCGCGGGTTCGGTGACGTTGGTCTTCGGGCCTCCCGGCGTGGGCAAGTCCACCCTCCTCTTCCAGGTGCTGGCTTCGGTGGCCGGCTCGGGCGTCGAGGTCCTGCTGGCCTCGGCCGAGGAGTCCTTGACCCAGGTGAGCGGCCGCGCCGCCCGGATCGGTGCCGTGCCGGAGAACCTGCTGGCCCTGGCCGGCAACGACGTCGTGGCCATTGAGGAGGCCATCGTCCACCACCGACCGGCCCTGGTGGTCGTCGATTCGATCCAGACCGTCTCCGACGACGAACTGCCGGGCTCAGCGGGGAGCCTGGCCCAGGTCAGAGCCTGTGTGGACCGCCTCACCCGCCTGGCCAAATCCACCGGCATACCGATCGTCCTCGTGGGCCACGTCACCAAGGACGGCGACCTGGCCGGGCCCCGGGCGGTGGAGCACCTGGTCGACACGGTCCTCTCCTTCGACGGGGACCGGCACCATGCCCTGCGGATGCTCACGGCGGTGAAGCACCGGTTCGGGCCGGCCGGTGAGGTGGGCATCTTCGAAATGCGGGAGGACGGCCTGCGGGCCGTGCCCGATCCCGGGCCCATGCTGTTGGGGGACCGCATGCCCGGCGTCCCCGGCAGCGTGGTCGTTCCCGTGCTCCAAGGCCGCCGCCCGCTCCTGGTCGAGGTGCAGGCTCTTTTGGGACCCGGCGCGGAGGGGACACGCCCCAAGACCCTCGGCATCGACGCGGCGCGGGTGACCCTGTTGCTGGCGGTGCTGAGCAGCCGGGCCGGGGTCGCCGTCGGACCCGCTGAGGTCTTCGTGGCTGCCGTCGGCGGCATCACCATCACCGAGCCGGCGGTGGACCTGGGGGTGGCCCTCGCCGTTGCGTCGGCCGCCGAGGGGCTGGTGGTCCCGCCCGAGTTCGTCGTGTTCGGTGAGCTCGGGCTGGCCGGCGAGGTGCGGATGGTGCCGGGAGCCGAGCGCCGGTTGGCCGAAGCCTGGCGAGCCGGTTTCTGTCGGGCCCTCGTGCCTGTATCCACCTCGTCCGAGGGCGTCCCACCAGGTATGGTGCTTCACCGCGTCCGTACGCTCGACGAGGCGCTGACCAGTACGATTCCCCTGTGGTCGAACGTGGCAGCCAGCCGCTGAACGACGCGCTCGCGCTGGTTGCGCCCGGCACTGCGCTGCGCGAGGGGCTCGACCGCGTTCTACAGGCGAAGCACGGGGCGCTGATCGTGGTCGGCGACGATCCGGCCGTGCTCTCCGTCTGCACGGGCGGTTTCCTGCTCGATGCCGAATACAGCCCCCAGCGGCTCTCCGAGCTGGCGAAGATGGACGGCGCCATCATTCTCGCCGCCGATGCCTCCCGGATCGCCCGGGCCAACGTCCACCTGGTACCCAAAGCCAGCATCGCGACCACGGAGACAGGCACCCGGCACCGCACGGCCGAGCGGGTGGCCCGCTCCGTTGACGTTCCGGTGATCGCCGTCTCCGAAGCCATGGCCACGATCGCGGTCTACCGCAACGGCCTCAAGCACACGAGCCAGTCCTCCGGGTGGTTGATCGACCGCTCCAGCCAGGCGTTGGCCACTCAGCAGCGCTTCCGCATGCGCTTCGACGATGCCCTGACGGTCCTGACGCGGCTCGAGATGGAGGACACGGTCTCGGTGCGCGATGTCGTCGCCGTGCTGCAACCGGGGGAGATGGTGCGCCGCATCGCCGAGGAGATCGACGGGCATCTCGTCGAGCTGGGCTCCGACGGCCGCCTGGTGCAGCTGCAGGCGGTTGAACTCAGTGCCGGCGTCAGCGACACCGTCTCGCTCGTCCTGCGCGACTATGCCGGCCCGCTGGCCCAGGCGCGGTTGCGGACGCTCTCGGCCGACCATCTGATGGACCTACCCCACGTCGTGGCCATTCTGGGCCTGCCGGCGCCGGACGATCAGCTCTACGCCGAGATGGCCCCGCACGGCTACCGCCTCTTGCACCGGCTGCCCCAACTGGCCCCGGTCCTCATCGAACGGCTGGTGGAGCGCTTCTCCACCCTGCCCGAGATCATGTCGGCCACCGCGGCCGAACTGGAGTCCGTCGAGGGGATCGGCGCGGCCACGGCACGCCATATCCGCGACGGGTTGGCCCGCATGGTCGAGGCGAGCATCTTCGAGCGGTACGAATAGCGGGCGAATCTGGTAAAATAGGAAGCTGCCGTTCGGCCGACTGACCTGTCGGGACCGGTGCGGCACCTCTGAAATCGTCGCTGGCCCGGCGCCGTGTCCGTGCAAGGGAGTTCCGTGTTCAAGGTCGGAGACAAAGTCGTGTACCCCCACCATGGGGCAGCAGTCATCGAGAAGCGGGAGACCAAGGTCGCCTTCGGCGAGAAGCGCGAGTATCTCGTGCTCCGCCTGGCGTACGGGGACCTGATCCTCAACGTGCCCGCCGACAACACCGAGGGCGTCGGCCTGCGTGAGGTGATCAACGACGAAGAGGTCGAAGAAGTCTTCGCCGTCCTGCGCAAGAAGGAAGCGCGCATGCCGACGAACTGGTCCCGCCGCTACAAGAACCACTCCGAGAAGCTGCGGTCCGGCGACATCTACCAAGTCGCCGAAGTGGTGCGTAACCTCTCCATCAGGGACAAGGACAAGGGTCTCTCCGCCGGCGAGAAGCGGATGCTGCAGCGGGCCCGCCAGATCCTCGTCTCCGAACTGACCTTCGCCCTCAACGTGGACGAAGAGACGGCGGAAGAGCGTCTGAACGACGCGTTGACCTAGTAGCGACGCCGTGTCCACGGTGTGGGCGATCGTGGTGGCCGGGGGTTCGGGTCAGCGCTTCGGCCAGATGAAGCAGTTCGCACTTCTGGCGGAACGTCCGGTCGTCGACTGGGCGGTGGACGCCTGCCGCTCCTCCTGCACAGGCGTGGTCCTGGTCGTTCCTCGCGGGTCGGGCGTCGAGGTGGCCCACGGAGCCGATGTCGTCGTCGAAGGTGGGGCCACGCGGGCCGAGTCGGTCCGCCTGGGCCTGACCGCCGTTCCCGGGGCGGCCGAGGTGATCGTGGTGCACGACGCCGCCCGCCCGCTGGCCTCCGACGCCTTGTTCCGTGCCGTGATCGAGGCCGTGCTCACCGATGGCGCCGGTGGGGCGATCCCCGGGATTCCCGTGAGCGACACCATCAAAGTGGTCGACGGCGCCGACAACGTGACCCGGACCCTCGACCGCGCTTCACTCGTGGCGGTGCAGACGCCGCAGGCGTTCGGTGCGAATTTATTGCGAAGGGCCCACGCACAAGAGGGAGAAGCGACCGATGATGCCGCGCTCGTCGAGGCACTCGGCGCTACCGTGCGGGTCGTCCCCGGCGATCCACGCAACTTGAAGATCACCACCCCCGCCGACCTGGGCACGGCCGAAAGTCTTCTGAGAGGTTGAGCGTGCGTATAGGACAAGGCATCGACATCCACCGATTCTCCGAGGATCCCCACCGGCCGTTGGTGCTCGGGGGAGTGGTGATTGAGGGAGCTCGAGGACTGGGCGGGCACAGTGACGCCGATGCGGTCTGCCACGCGATCTCCGACGCCGTGCTCGGGGCGGTGGGCCTCGGCGACCTGGGCCGGCACTTTCCCGATACCGACCCGGTCTGGGAGGGTGCGAACAGTGTTGCGCTCTTGACCCAGGTGGTGGGCATGGCGCGCCAGCAGGGCTATGTGTGTGCGAATGCCGACTGCACCGTGGTGGCCGACACGCCCCGCCTGGCTCACTACACCGAGGCGATGATCGCCAAGCTCACGGCTGTCCTCGGTGCCCCGGTCTCGGTGAAGGCCACCCGTGCCGAGGGCCTGGGCGCCCTCGGTCGGGCCGAGGGCATCGCCTGCATGGCCGTCGTGCTCCTGGAAGAGGCGTGACCCCGCCGCCGGGCCGTCGCGGCGCGTCCCGGGGTGGGGGCAGTGGCAGCGGCGGGGGGCGCGGTGGTTCCCGGGGCGGCGCCGGTCGAAGTGGCCCGAGCCGCAGTGGCGGGGGCCCCGGGGGCGACGGTGCGCGGCGGGGCCGCCCGCATCGCCCCGATCAGCGCGAGCCGAGCGAGCTCGGCGGAGACCAGGTCGAAGGGCGACAGGCCGTGCTCGAGCTCCTCTCGGTGGGCCGCCGCACGGTTCGCCAGATCCTGCTCGCCGAAGATCAGGATCCGTCCCCACAGCTGGACCGGATTGAGGAGCTGGCCTCCCGTCTGCGCGTGCCGGTCGAGACGGTGCCTCGTCATCGCCTCGATGCGCAGGCCCGCACCGAGGCGCCCCAAGGTGTCCTCGCGATCGCACGCCCGGTGGAACCCGTCCCGTTGGAGGACCTCTGTATGCCGGGGCGCCAAGGGGTACAACCCTTTCTCCTCGTCGCCGCGGGGATCACGGACCCCCGCAACCTCGGTGCGCTCCTCCGTAGCGCCGAGTGCGCTGGCGTGAACGGTGTCGTCCTGCCGCGCCACCGTTCGGCCCGTCTGTCCCCGACCGTGGCCAAGACGGCGGCGGGAGCGATCGAGCACCTGCGGTTCGCCGTGGTGGGCGGCATACCGGCCGCCCTGTCGCAGATGACCGAGGTCGGGGTGTGGTCCGTCGGCCTCGCCGGCGAGTCGCCCCAGTCGCTCTACGACCTCCCCCTCGGCGAGGGTCCGATCGCGTTGGTCGTCGGCAGCGAGGAGAAGGGTCTGGCCCCCCTCGTGCGCCGCCGTTGTGACGCGGTCGTCTCCATCCCTCAGCACGGCTCACTCCCGTCGCTCAACGTGGGCGTGGCCGGTGCGGTGGCCGCCTTCGAGGTGGCCCGGCAGCGCAGCAGGGCGCGGCCCTGACCGGAACCGAGCGCTCACAGCCCGAGGCAGTGTCGGAGCCCGAGGCAGGAATCGAACCCGCGACATCTTCATTACAAGTGAAGTGCTCTACCAACTGAGCTACTCGGGCGGCAAACCACTCTAGGCCTTCGGGCGTTGGCACAGGAGAATGGGCAAGCCGTTCTACGCGATGACTTCGACGGTCGATCTCTGCGCCTGGCCCTTTTACTTGGCGGCATTTCGCGCTGCGAGGGCACCGGCTCTCGACAATGGACACCCTCGTATCGCTTGGTATCATCTCCTCTGCTTGGTCCGTCTATGTGATGTTCTGGGACAAGACCAACAGAACGACAGTCCATTTCACAGAACATTCGCTTCATGCTGACCCATCACTCGGTTGGTGGGATCTACCTCGACGCTGCGGCTGGCGTCACCACGTTTCTGCTCGCGGGCCGGTATTTCGAGGCCTGGTCCAAACGGCGCTCGGGAAATGCCCTCCGTGCGCTGGCCGATCTCGGTGCCAAGGACGTGGGGGTGATGATCGATACCAATGGGTTCGAACATCGCCGCTCGGTCGCCGAACTCGATGTCGGTGACCGCTTCATCGTCCGACCGTCCGACCAGAGGAAACGGCCGCCACAGATGGCGAAGTCGTCTTTGGCCAATCGGCGGTGGACCGCAGCGTCATGACTGGCGAGTTCCAGCCCCTCGATGTGAGCCAGGGCGATCTGGTGGTGGGGGGAACGGTCTCAGTGAATGGACGATTGGTCGTCCGGGCCACAAAGGTGGGCCGTGACACTCAGTTGGCCCAGATGCTCGCGCTGGTGGAGCATGCCCAGAATGAAAAGGCCGCAGTACAACGACTGCTGACCGCGTCGCCAATGTCTTCGTTCCTGGGGTCATCCTCATCGTGCTTATCACGTTGGCCGCCTGGCTTCTGCTCGGATACCCGGGCGATCAGGCGTTTACACCGCCGCCCTTTCCGTCCTCGTCATTGCCTGTCCGTGCGCCCTCGGTCTGGCCACACTGGCCGCCCTGTACGTGACGACGGCCGAAGGAGCCCGAGTCGGGATCTTCTTCAAGGGATATCACGCGCTGGAGGCATCGAGGCGGGTCGACACCGTCGTACTCGACATGGCGATCGATGCAGGCCTCAGTCTGCGCCGCCTCGTGTCGACGGAGAGTGTCCCGGTTGGCGAGTTGGCCATGGCCCACGGAGCCGAGCCTCGTTATGCGCTGGGCGCCTCAAATGGCCAAGGCGACGCTCGGTCGAGCAAGGTAGCTTTCGGTGTTCACTGTGGTCCGACGCGCATCTCGAACGTCTTGGCTCCGCGTTCTGCTGTGCTGTGTCAGCTCGTCATGGGTCTGGTGATGGGATACATGCTGGTGACGTTGGCGTAGCCGCTCTCGGCGGTGGACCGGTCCTGACCTTCGTGTTCGAGGTCTGTCTATGAGATCTGCTCGGGCTCGGGCTACCCGGGAGCGAATGGTGCCTGGTGGGCACGAGCAGACTTCGGCAGCCTCTTGGTAGGACAGGCCGAGCAGCTGGGTGAGCACGAAGGCTTCTCTTCGCTGTGGAGCAAGGCAGCCAGGGCATCGGACACCCCGACCTCCTGTCCAATGTCCTCTACCGCCTGCCCGTCCACCGAAAGTCGGGCTCCCAGCGAGGCATCGCGACGTCGGCGGCGGCTCCGTGTTCGCAGCTCGTCGATGCACCTATTGCGGCGATGGCAAGGAGCCAGGTCCGAGCTGAGGCATCGCCACGGAAGTTGGGAAGTGCACGAACGGCGTGGATGAATGTGTCCTGGGCCAGGTCGTCGGCACACTGATCGTCCACCAATCTGGCGCAGAGACGCCAAACCTGCTCGTAGCTACCCTCTACGAGTTGATCGAGGGCACCTCGGTCACCGGTTCTTGCCGCCAGGGCCGAACGGGTCAGTGCATCCACGCCAGGCACTCTAAATAGCCCGCTGACCAGACGCCACTCGCCCTTGTCGACAGATTAGAAAGTCCTGAATCCCGGGAACCAGCGGGACATCCCGACCGTCTACCTATGTGTGCGCCATGTCGTAGGCGGCACACACTCTCACGACCTCAGGAGGCGGGCCGCTATGCCGGGCATGGGCACAGGGTTGCGGACGAACGATCCCACCATCGTCTCCGCCTTCCATTCCGCGCTTCTTCACCAGGGACTTATCGTGTTGTTGATCCTGGCGGTGAGCCGGGGTCACGTTGAACGTTCTGCGATCGCTGCAGTTCCGCCGCGCCGCCCGAAGCAGTGATGGCATCCAGGCTGTCATTCGCACCGAAGGCTCTCCCGAACCCGCTGCCCGAAGACTTCTGCGAATCTCCTTCGGTCTGATCTGGCTCTTCGACGGAATCCTTCAGGGCCAGTCCTCGATGCCCCTCGGTATGGTCCCTCAGGTCGTCCGGCCCACGACGGCGGCTTCACCGACCTGGGTCCAACACCTGGTAAACGCTGGGGCGACCAGCTGGAGCTTTCACCCAGTCCAAGCGGCGGCTGCGGCTGTGTGGATCCAGATCGGCATCGGTATCTGGCTGCTTGTCGTCCCACGCGGGGGGTGGTCACGGGCGAGCGGTCTGGTGAGCGTCGGGTGGGGTCTCGGAGTGTGGGTGTTCGGCGAGTCCTTCGGGGGGATCTTTGCCCCTGGTCTCACGTGGTTGTTCGGCGCGCCGGGCGCGGTGCTCTTCTACTGCGCCGCCGGCGCCCTGATCGCCCTCCCCGACCGGGCCTGGGCGACACCTCGCGCTCGGTCGCATCGTTTTGCGTCTCCTGGGGGTGTTCTTCGTCGGCATGGCCCTGCTCCAGGCTTGGCCAGGTCGGGGCTTTTGGAGCGGGCAGACCCGATCGGGCGGTGTGGGCACGCTCACGGGGATGGTCCAGCAGATGGCGTCAGACGCCTCAGCCTCGAACCCTCTCCTCGTGGGTGACGAGTTTTGCGTCGTTCGACGCAAGCCACGGCTGGGGCGTCAACCTCTTCGTCGTCGTCGCCTTGGCCGCGATCGGAGGCGCCTTTCTCAGCGCTCGACCCCGCGTCGTCCGCGTCGCCCTGATCGCCCTTGTCGTGCTCTGTCTGGCCGATTGGGTGCTGATAGAGGACTTCGGTTTCTTGGGTGGGGTTGGCACCGACCCCAACAGCATGATTCCGATGGCTCTCGTGTGCATTGCCGGGTACCTAGCTTTGACCAGGCCAGTGGGGGTAACGGACGCTGGCGTCGTACCGATCGTGCGGGCGCCGGAGGATGTCGGTTCCTGGCGCGAGCGTCTGATCACGAGCCCGGGCTATGCGTTCAGATTCGTCGCCGCATCGGCCGCCATTGGGATTGTCCTCGTCGGCGGTATCCCGATGGCCGTGGCCGCAGCCAGCCCGAACGCGGATCCGATCTTGGCCACGGCGGTCGACGGGACCCCGAACCTCGTAAACTTCCCCGCTCCGAGTTTTTCAGCTCGTCGACCAACACGATCAGCCGGTCTCGCTGGCCGACCTTCGTGGGAAGACCATCGCGCTCACATTTCTCGACCCGGTCTGCACCTCGGACTGTCCGATCATCGCCCAGGAGTTTCGCCAGGCCGATCAGATGCTCGGTGCCCTGTCCAAGAAGGTCGTGTTCGTCGCCATCGACGCAAATCCCCTGTACACCGCGCCGGACTATCTCCTGGCTTTCGATAAGCAGGAGAACCTGTCGCAGATTTCCAACTGGACCTACCTGACCGGGCCGCTCTCCCAGCTGAAGCCCATCTGGAACAACTACGGCATCCTGATCGGGTACTCGCCGGGCGGGGCCATGATCGCCCACAGCGAGTTGGCCTATGTCATCAGCCCGAGCGGGCGTGTGCGCTACTCCTTGGACAGTGACCCCGGTGCGTCGACCTCGGCCACGATGTCCTCCTTCGCCGTGACGCTAGCCAACGCCATTACGCGCGCCGTCAACGGGTCATGACCCGAGTCCATTCCGGCCTCTGGCGCAGGTGGCGGGCCCAGGCCGTCGTTCCCTTCGTGCTCTTGGCATCGGTCGGGATCAGCGCGCTTGGGAGCGCCCCGGCCGGTGGAGACCCAACGCCTGGTGGCCCCACCGTCCCGACACCGCTCGCCACGTCGATCCACTCGGGCGCCGGCACGTGGGTGACATTGCCGATGGGCAATCTCAGCCAACCGCTCAATACGTTCTGGCAGCTCTTCTTCCAGCCCACCGGCACGACGTTCTGGTCGGACAAGGTCAAGGCCACCGCCGTGGCCACCAATGGCGGTTTGGTGTTGGCGTCAGCCGTCGATCAGCCGTTCGTGGCCGGTGTGCGACCTTCGCACCTGCTGCACTTCTCCCCGCTCATCTCCACCGACGATGCGGGCATCTCGTGGTCCAGCGGATTGCTCCCCGAAGGGTTGGCGGCCAGCCCTGGTGCGCTGTCGACAGAATCGAGCGGCCAGTCGCTCGCCCTCGTGGGCAACGGACTCGGTGCTCAGGTGCTCGTGAGCAGCAGCGGTCTCTCGGAGTGGAGCACCCTCACGACGGCCCGACACCTCGCATCCGGGAGCAGCAAGACCTGCGGGTTGCGCTCGCTGACCACCGTCGTCTCCTTGACGAACAGCGTGGTCGTGGGAGCGAGTTGTAGCCGGCCGGGCGTAGCGGGGATATTCGCCGAGCAGGCGGGGCGCTGGCATCTCGACCCGCTCGCACTGGCGGGGTCGCTCCAGCAAGGTCGGGTCGAAGTACTCACGATGGAACAGACGACCGACGGGCTGGCTGCCCTCCTCGGGATCTCGCACGAAGGCGGGGACCGCAGTCGTCGGCGCCTGGACCACGAGCACCGGTAGCTGGGTCGTCTCACCGGCGCTCACCCTTACTGCGAAAGAGCACCTCGTGTCCGTTGGACCGGCGAGCGGAAGCGGTCTCTTCGTCATCTCCACCGCCCCGTCTGGCTCAAGGCGGTTGGCCGTCGTCGACGACCCGGGCACCACCTGGGACCAACTGCCGCCTCCACCGTCGACCACGGCCACGGTCGCCTTCAACCCCGCTTCTCCTTCGACCATCGACGCGTTCACCGTCCACAACTCGACGATGACCGTGTGGGCATTGAACTCGGGGTCGAGCGACTGGGTAAAGGGCCAAGTCATGCAGGTGGCGATCGAGTTCGGCTCGTCGGGATGAAGCGCCTTCAGCGATGGGGGCGGGCCGGGCGAGCGGAGCCGTCGTGTGATGCCGTTCGCGAAGCGATTTCGGCGTCACACGACGGTGAGATGCCAACCCTGAGAGCTAAGGAGTCCGAGACTCATCTTGCCCGTTGTCCGGAGTGTAGGCGTTTCCAACTGAGGGTCAGTACTCTCCCGCGCCAGGTAGGCCTTCATTCATCGCGTCGCGCACCCGATGCGTTGAAGGAGTTGCTCAGGATCGAATTGGCCCGAACCGTCGGACCTGAATCGCCTGCCTCGCCGCTTCCGCAGCGCCTTGGTCGAGGCTTTCCGTGGCGTCGAAGCGCCCGATGGATTGGCGCGCTGGCCCCCGCCGTGGTTGCGGCAGTAGTCCTGCCAATGGGAGCGCTGTCGAGCGCACACGGACTCCCAACGCATGCGCCCTCCCAGTGCACCCTCCATCTCCGATCTCACCAGAGTCCACCGGTGGCGCCACATTCCATGCCGCTAGTCCCTAATGCAGGGCAGTCGTCGTGAGCCGTGTCGTGCCGACGGCCGCCACCGGAGGCCTCACCCGGTCGAGGTTATGGGGACGTGGATGAACCCTTGGACCGTGGCCGTCTCAGCGCCGCCAGGAAATGCCTACCGAACTCATCGAGTTGCGCCCGACGCGCCGTCTCGATCTACCGAGGAGATCTCGCATGTCGAAAAACCCACAAGATCCACGTAAAAACCCCAAGAACAGTAGGGCACCTCAGCCAGCCCCTTCAGCAGGGCGTAAGTACGCCCAGCGCCAGGCGACAAAACAGCAAGCTGCGCTTGCGGCCCGAAGGGCCCGTAACCGCCAGATCGGGATCGCTTCCGTCGTCATGGTGCTCGTGATCGTGGTCACTCTCGTGGTGATCAAGGTGGCGGGAGGCGGCGGCTCATCAGGTGGGTCGGTCTCCTCGCCAGCGGCTGGTACGCCCATACCGACGGCGCAGACGGCCAAACTGACGTCGATTCCTCTCAGTACCTTGGTCGCTGCGCCTACCACCGGGCTCATCACGTCCCCGCAAGCAATCAAGGACCCGAAGTTGACGGCCTCGGGGAAACCAGATCTGCTCTTCATCGGTGCGGAGTACTGCCCGGTCTGCGCGACCGAGCGCTGGCCCATGTACGTCGCCCTGGCAAAGTTCGGCACGTTCAGCCCCCAACCAGGTCGAATCCATTCCGCGGTTCGAGACGGGGACATCGAGACGATTACGTTCTACGGGACGAAATACTCCAGCCCGTATCTCACCTTCACCCCCGTGGAGACCACGACGAACGAGCCCAACGGCAACTACTACGTGACCCTTCAGACGCCGACAGCGGCGCAGCAGAAGTTGTGGAACGCCCATAGCAGCCCCCCAACGTTTCCGTGGCTTGATTTCGGGGGCAAAGCTGAACTGACATCTGCTCAGTATGACCCGGCCCAACTTGAGGGTGTGTCGTTCGACAATATTGTGGCGGATATCGGCAACAACTCGACCGCCGTCGGCGCCGATGTCGATGCATCCGCCAACGTGCTGATCCGGACAATTTGCTCGACGTTGACCACCGACAAGCCCGCTGCAGTCTGCAGTGCGGTTGGCCATGGCTGAACAGCCGAATCCCCGCTGGCCGTGGTTGGTGGGGATGCTCGCCAGCATCGCGGGCGTCGGTGTAGCCGGCTACTTGACGTACGAGCACTACACCGGGTCAAGCAGCCTCGTCTGTTCGGACAAGGGGATTGTCAACTGCCTGGAAGTGACGACCAGTACCTATTCAAAGGTGGCCGGCGTGCCCGTCGCCGTCTTGGGTTTGATCTTTTTCGTGGTGATGTTGATCCTCCAGCTACCTCCGATGTGGAATCGGCCTGGTTCGGCCATTCGCAGAGTACGGATGGCCTGGGCCGTGATCGGCCTGGGCACCGTCTTGTACCTGCTCTACACCGAACTGTTCAAAATCGATGCGATCTGTCTGTGGTGCACCGCGGTGCACGTACTCACCTTCGTCGTGTTCGTCTCCACCGTGTTCGCAACCCTCAGCACTTCCCCGTTGGACGACGATTTGGATAGAGACCATCTTGAGGAAATGACGTGACGGATCCCAGCGGGGTGCAGAGTCAGAGCGCAGAACCCAGAGTCGAACTCCATGGCGCCCGAGTTCGTTCACCTTGTTCGAAATGAAGCGACTTAGGGACGAAGAACGATGACCGACATCGAGAACGCGGGCGAACTTCAATCCGACACCGAACCGCCGCCCGAGGGACATCGGCAGTCGTTTACCCTTGTCAGGACCCAGCGCACTCTGCAGATAGTTCTTGGTCTGTTCTGGCTGCTTGACGCCGGCTTGCAGTTTCAGCCGTTCATGTTCGGGAAGGGATTCACCACCACATACCTCTTGAACAATGCGCAGGGGCAGCCTGATGTCATCCGATGGATCATCACCAACGTCGGGAACTTCGTGGGCCCTCACGTTGCCGTTTGGAACACTTTCTTCGCCCTGATTCAGGTGGCGATCGGGGGAGGGCTGCTGTTCCGGCGAACCGTACGCCCCGCTCTCGCCATTTCATTCTTCTGGGCCTTCGGGGTCTGGTTCTTTGGCGAAGGCTTAGGTCTGATCCTTACCGGTTCGGCTTCCGCCCTCACGGGTGCGCCGGGCTCGGTCTTCATGTATGGATTGCTCGGTTTGATGGCATGGCCACGCAAGACCCGAGCGTCTGCCGACGAAAACGTCGAGATCGTGCAAAAGGTGGGGGTGGCGTCTTCTGCCGCCGCCCAAGGGATCGGGGGGTCGATCACACCGCTCGCTGTGTGGAGCGGATTCTGGGCCCTCGCCGCCATTTTGTTCCTGCTGCCGAACAACAGGACGCAGACTTCGGTGTCGAGTGCCATCACCGGAATGTCATCAGGGGAACCGAGCGCATACGCCCACTTCTTGACCCATTTCGGCACTCACTTCGGTTCTGTAGGGACGCAGAGCGCTTGGTTGCTGGCTCTTGCCTCCCTGGTCATCGGTGCCGGACCTTTCGTCGCGCGACGTCCGCGGGTCTTTCTTCTTGCCGGGGGACTCCTTTCTCTGGCCTTTTGGGTAACCGGCCAGGGACTAGGGGGCATCTTCACGGGGTCGGGTACCGACCCCAACAGCGGACCCCTCGTCGCTCTCCTCGCGCTCTCGATGATGCCGACGGCCGAGGCCGATGCATTCTTCGACCGAGCTCCGATTGCGTCGCTGCTGCGTTGGAACCCGCTGCTCCCCATCGGTGGAGGCGTGGCGCTGGCGCTCGCGCTGGTGCTCAGTGCCGCCTATCCGGCGCCTGCCCAGGAGACACGGGTATGGCGATGTCGGGAATGGCCGGAATGTCTGGCACGACGCCCTCGAGTGAAACAGCCAGTACTGTGTCGTGCACGGCGGGCAATGCCGGGACCACCAGAGCGGGCTTGGATCTGGCCAATACCCCGTACATGATCATGGGTGGCAATGCCGGCATGAACATGAACGGCGCCGACGCATCCGCGGCAGCTGGGCTCAACACCACCAAGGCCAACTGGCACTACACCGGACCAGCGTTCTCCAGCGCGCTGGCCCAAGAGCTGCTGAGCGATGGCGAGAACGGTCCCGACCAAATTCACATGGCGGCCACCGGGTGCGCGTCGGAGCCGACGTTCTCCCAGGAGATCAACTCGGTCCAGTACATTCAGTCCACCAGCGAGGCGGTGGCCCGCTACGCAGATGTGTCATCAGCGACCGCCGCCGGCTTTGTGGCGGTCTCACCGGTCAACTACCCGGTCGTCTACTTCGTGAACCCCGCTATCGAGGCGGCTAACGCGGCGGCCAAGCGGACATTGAGCCCCGCGCACGTGGACGGGCTGGTCTACGCCCAGACGCCGTCGGGCCAAGAGGTATTGGCCGCGGCCATGTACGTCTTACCTTCAACCGTTACCAAACCACCCATGCCGTTCGGCGCCTTGGTGCAGTGGCACCAGCGCACTGCGGTCTGTGGGCCGCTCTTGGGATCGGCCACCACGCTGAACATCACAGGGTTCCCACCCTGCGGTTCAGGCTCGGTACAGAGTCCGACACCGTACCTGACCATGGTGTGGCAGATCCCGGTTGCAGGCGGCCCGACGGCCATTCAGCCGCCCGATATTCAGATCGTCGAGGCGGCAGTGATGCAGGCCGCTACCTGATGACGAGTACGAACGGCGACCCGCGCCGCATCTCGCTGGTGACTGATTCCTACCGGCACTCCGAGCAGTGCCCAATGACGTCCACCGCATGAGAGGTTGGTTCGAAACCTTGGTTTGCGGCCAGTTCCTGCACCATCTTGGCCACAGTTCGCTCAAATGCCGCAGTTGGGGTCACGTCGATGACTCGGCCGCAGCTCGTGCACAAGAGATGATGATGGTGCTCGGTCAGGTCCTCGGCCAGCTCGAACCGGGCGAATTCGTCACTGGCGGCGATGCGTCGGACTACCCCGACACCTTGAAGATCGAGGGAGTTCATCCATCATGCACCCCCGACCGTCCGGTTTCACGGGCATCGGTATGGTCGTCGACCGGAGCAAGGGCCGCCAATCGATCGAACCGGGCCCGGATGTCCGCCAAATCGTTTGCCTCGTACACCGATTCCTCGGCACTCTGGAGAATCATCCTTCCCTGGCGCATCAGAACTTCCAGTTGGTCGGCTGAGACGACCGCGGCGGCGATCGAGGTGAGGGCGTCGAGCATTCGAATGATCACAGCGGGCATGCCGCGCGAGGACTGTCGGATCTTGTCGAAGGCGCGATTGACCATCCGGGCATAGGAGGGGTCGGTCTCGATCAGGCGCACTCTGCCGTCGCGGTCCCGGTAGACGCCTTCTGAGAGGGTTCGTGCGGAGACCTGACTGAGTCCCGCCGAGAGCCAGTCAATGCAGGTGAGGGCCGTGAAGGTGTCGTTTACCGCCGGGGAAAGGGCGCGGATGGCGATCTCGGCCAGTTGGTCGATGGCAAAGACGGGGTCTTGCATCAGGGTGCGGTGCGGCCCGGTGACGTGGGCCTTTGAAAGGGCCATGGCGACCTGGCCGGCGGCGCCGCCCGGCCACACAGTGGCCAGCGGTCTCCCCGTGGCGATGAAGTGCCCGGGTCGATGATCCAGGCGAATGACCGAGTCTGTGTGCGAGGCAATGTCGACCAGCTGTGCATAGCCCACGAATTGGACATAGCCGCTGGCACTCGACGGAACGACAGCGCCGCGCTCGTCAATAAGTCGGAGGAGATCGGCGACCGATCTACCGCTTGCCAACCCGGTCGTTTCATCGGCTCCCGCGTGGTGCACGGGAAACTCTGCATCAATGGCGCGGCTCAGGTCACGGGCGATTCCGGCGATGACCTCGGGGAGCTGAATCGACTTGGCGATGTGGTGGATGAAGTAGATGAGAACGCCCAGGTCAACGAGGAGGAGGCCTTCGGCCACGGTGATGGAGAGGTGGGGTACGAAGTCGCCGCCCGGGCTGCTGGTGATCGAACCGAGGGCGAGTACCGAGTAGACGAACGTGCCGACGAAGATTCCGAGAGTGATCTGGTTGCCGATGTCCCGGATGAAATTCCGCATCATCCGGGGGCCGAACTGCTGCGACGCCAGCGTTAGGGCGAGGATGGTGATCGAGAACACCACGCCGACCACGGTGATCACCGCTGCGGCGATGGCGATGAGCACCTGGCGCCCGGCATCTGCGCTGCCAGTGCGGATCCAGTAAGGGAGGGTGAGGTGATGGTGGAAAGCCTCCAGGTCGATCGCAAAGGTCACCACGAACAGCAGGGTGGCGACGACGACGAGCACGGTCGGTACCAGCCAGAAGGTGGTGCGCAGTGCCTCCCAGCGCCAACTTGGTGGTTTGCGTCGGTTGGTATATGTGCGGGAGGGCGCTACTGCAGGCGTGTCGGCGGAATTCATCGGAGCCCGGTGCGGCCGGTCGGGTGATCTGGGTGGATCATGGGCGTCTTTCCTCCGAACGCCGACCAGACTTCCCGGCACACCCTTCGCACAGAGAGTAGTCCTCCGTTCTGTCGGTCCGCGAGCCCGTGCCGACACGCGAGAGATGAGGGCCTGTTGACACGCTGTTAATGGGAATTGCCGCCTGTTCATCTCTTGTTGATATGACCGGCTCGATAGTGGCTACATGGCAGATTTCCTCGCTGTTGTCAGTGTGGTCGCGTTCATCGCGGTCTTCTCGGCTCTCATCTGGGCGCTGGACCGGGTATGAACGCCGTCCAGATTGTCCTGCTCGCGATCTCGGGTGTCGTCTTCATCTACCTCGGCATCGCCATGTTCAAGCCGGAGTGGTTCTAAGTGGGCTTCTTCTGGACGATCGTGGTCCTCCTCGTCCTCATGGCGCTCATCTGGCGCTACCTGGGCGCCTACATGGTGGCTGTCTTCGAAGGGCGAGTGCACTACCTGGGCTTCATCGAGCGCCCCATCTACCGGTTGCTCGGCACCAGCCCGGAAAAAGAGCAGACCTGGAAGCGCTACGCCGGGTCGGTTGTGGTCTTCTCGGGCCTCTCCCTCGGCCTGACCTACGCCATCTTGCGCCTGCAGGGCTCGCTCCCTCTCAACCCCCAGCACCTGGGCGCCGTGCCTCCGGCGCTGTCGTGGAATACGGCCAGCTCGTTCTTGACCAACACCAACTGGCAGAACTACGGCGGCGAAACGACGATGTCGTACTTCTCGCAGATGACCGCGCTCACCGTGCAGCAGTTCGTGACCCCGGCCGTCGGCATAGGCGCGGCACTCGTCCTTATCCGCGGCTTTGCCAGGAAAGGCTCACCGACGGTCGGCAACTTCTGGGTCGATCTCGTGCGCGGCCTTCTCTATGTCCTGCTTCCCATCGCCACCGTCGCCGGCCTGATCTTCGTCGGCCAAGGTGCGGTCGACACCCTGAACGGACCGGTCAACATCCACAACGCGCTCAACGGGGTCAGCCAGACCATTGCGCTCGGACCGGTCGGCTTCATGGAGGCGATCAAGCAGCTCGGCACCAACGGTGGTGGGTTCTTCAACTCCAACTCGGCCCATCCCTTCGAGAACCCGACCGGGTTGACCAACCTGCTCTCCATCCTCCTCCTCCTCTCCATACCCGTCGCCCTCACGTACATGTTCGGCAAGATGGTGGGTGCCCTCCGCCAGGGTGTCGCCGTCCTCACCGCCATGATCATCATTTTCGGGGCGTGGACAGCGTTCGCCGTGGCAGCCGAGCACCAAGCCAATCCTGCCGTCCAAGCGGCCGGACTCGTTCACCAACCGACCGGGAACACCGTCGGAAAGGAGACCCGTTTCGGTGTGCCGAGCTCGGCCCTCTTCGGCGTGGCTTCCACCCAGACCTCGACCGGTTCGGCCGACAGCGCCTATGACTCCTTCACGCCTATCGGGGGTGGGGCCTTGCTCACCGGCATGATGATGGGTGAGGTCACCCCTGGCGGCGTGGGCAGTGGGATGTACACCATCTTGATCTACGCCATTATCGCCGTCTTCTTGGGCGGGCTCATGGTGGGCCGAACACCGGAGTACCTCGGCAAGAAGATTCAGGCCACGGAGGTGAAGCTGGCCGGCCTGGGCACCCTTGTCATGCCGATCACGGTCCTCGTCATAACCGGAATCGCAGTATCGCTCCATGCCGGACGGGTGGCGCCCGAAAACGCCGGACCGCACGGTTTCACCGAAATCCTCTATGCCTTCACCTCGCAAGGCAACAACAACGGTTCGGCATTCGGTGGGTTGACCGGCGACACCACCTTCTACAACATCCTCGGTGGGGTCGACATGCTGATCGGGCGCTTCGGGATCATGATCCCGGCGCTGGCCCTGGGCGGCGTGCTCGCCGCCAAGAACACGGTGCCGGCCGGGGCAGGGACCTTCCGCACCGACAACCCGATGTTCGTCGGGCTCCTCATCGGCGTGATCCTGATCGTCGGGGGGCTCACCTTCTTCCCCGCAGTGTCACTCGGTCCGATTGTCGAGCAGTTCAGTCACGGAAAGTTCTTCTAATGACCACTGTCAGCATTACCCCCAATGCCCCCCGTGAGGTGCCCCACGGCGTGGCCGAGGCCCGGGGCCTCTTCGACCCGGCGATCCTCAAGGAGGCCCTCCTCGGGTCCGTCACCAAACTGGACCCGCGGGTGCAGATCAAGAACCCGGTCATGTTCGTGGTGCTGATCGGCTCGGTGATCACCTTGATCGAGTCCATCGCCCATCCGGGCATCTTCAACTGGTCGATCACCATCTGGCTGTTCCTCACGGTCATTTTCGCCAACTTCGCCGAGGCCATGGCCGAAGGACGGGGCAAGGCACAGGCGTCCACCCTGCGCAAGATGCGCTCAGAGACCATGGCCCGGCGTCTCTTGGCGGACGGATCCGAAGAGCTCGTGCCGGCCGCGTCGTTGGCCAAAAGCGACCGTGTCGTCTGCGAAGCGGGCGACCACATTCCCTCCGACGGCGAGATCGTCGAAGGCGTGGCCTCGGTCGACGAGTCGGCCATCACCGGCGAGTCCGCTCCGGTCATCCGCGAGTCGGGCGGCGACCGTTCGGCGGTCACCGGAGGGACCACCGTGCTCTCGGACCGCATCGTTGTCGAGATCACCGCCGAGGCGGGCAAGACCTTCTTGGACCGCATGATCTCGCTCGTCGAGGGTGCGAACCGCCAAAAGACGCCGAACGAGATCGCTCTCACCATTCTTCTGGCCGCCCTGACCATCGTGTTCCTGCCCGTCGTCGTCGTGCTCCAGCCGTTCGCGCACTACGCGGGGGCCACGGTGTCGGTCGTCGTCCTGGTCTCGCTGTTGGTGTGCCTCATCCCCACCACGATCGGCGCCCTTCTTTCGGCCATCGGCATCGCCGGGATGGACCGCTTGGTGCAAAAGAACGTGCTGGCCATGAGCGGGCGGGCCGTCGAGGCCGCCGGCGACGTGCAGACGCTGCTGTTGGACAAGACCGGCACCATCACTCTCGGCAACCGCATGGCGTCGGACTTCTTCCCCGCCGCGGGCCATAGCGAAGAGGAGGTCGCCGACGCGGCACAGCTGGCCTCGCTCGCTGACGAAACTCCCGAAGGTCGTTCCATCGTGGTGCTGGCCAAGGAGCGCTTCAACATCCGCGAGCGTGAGCTCTCCGGCGCCCACGAGTTCGTGCCCTTCACCGCCACCACGCGCATGTCGGGGCTCGACGTCGACGGCCGACAGATCCGCAAGGGCGCTGCCGAGTCGGTCCGCCAATGGGTGCTCGACCAGGGAGGAACCGTCCCTGACGGCTTTCAGGACATCGTCGATCGCATCGCCCGCGCCGGGTCCACTCCACTGGTGGTGGCCGACGGCCCCACCATCCTGGGCGTCATCGAACTGAAAGATGTCGTCAAGGAAGGGATCAAGGAGCGCTTCGCCGAGCTGCGTGCTTCGGGGATCCGCACAGTCATGATCACCGGTGACAACCCGCTCACCGCGGCCGCCATCGCTCAGGAGGCCGGGGTCGACGACTTCCTGGCTGAGGCCACGCCCGAAGCCAAAATGGAACTGATCAAGGCCGAGCAGCAGGGCGGCAAGCTCGTGGCCATGACCGGCGACGGCACCAACGACGCCCCTGCGTTGGCTCAAGCCGACGTCGGCGTGGCCATGAACACGGGGACCACCGCGGCCAAGGAGGCCGGGAACATGGTCGACCTCGACTCGAACCCGACCAAGTTGATCGACGTCGTCGAGATCGGCAAGCAGCTCCTCATCACCCGGGGCTCTCTGACCACGTTCTCCATCGCCAACGATGTGGCCAAGTACTTCGCCATCATCCCGGCCCTGTTCATCGTCACCTATCCGCAGCTCAAATCGCTCAACATCATGCACCTGCACAGCGCCCAGAGCGCGGTGCTCTCGGCAGTGATCTTCAATGCCCTCGTCATCGTTGCCCTCATCCCCCTGGCCCTCCGCGGGGTCAAATGGCGCCCCTCGGGCGCGGCCGCCATCTTGCGCCGCAACGTCTTCATCTACGGCGTGGGCGGCATCATCGCACCCTTCATCTTCATCAAGTTGATCGACCTCGTCCTCGTGGCGTTGCACGCCTACTAAGGAAAGCGACCATGCTCACCCAACTCCGCCGTTCCGCCGTCATGTGCCTCATCTGCCTGGTCCTCTTCGGCCTGGTCTTCCCGCTCCTCGGAGTCGGTCTCTCCCAGTTGTTCTTCAAGCACCAGGCCGATGGTTCCATCACCGCCAACGGCTCCACCCTGATCGGGCAGAACTGGTCTGCCACCAAGTGCCCCGGACACCTCCCGGGCAGTTGTGTGTTCCAAGGGCGCCCCGATGACCTCGGGCCCTACTCGGACGCGAACAAGAAGACCCCCAGTCCGGCGGGCCACCCGGGTGACGATCCTCTGGTGGCCAACGGTGTGGCGGGAGAGTCGGGGGCGACCAATCTCGGGCCACGCTCGGCCGAGCTGAGGAACTACACGAAGATCCTCATCGCGTATTGGCACAGCCGAGGTGTCGACCCCACGTCGAATCTGGTGACGACCTCGGGGAGCGGCATCGATCCCGATATCACGCCGACCGACGCCAAGGCAGAGATCCCAATGGTCTCGCGGGCCACCGGTCTCTCCGCGGCCACGCTCACCCATCTGATCGACCAGCAGACGCAGGGCGCCCAGCTCGGCTTCTTGGGCTCACCCTATGTCAACGTCCTCCAGCTCAACGAGGCCCTGGCCGCGTTGAAGAAGTGACCTCCACCGCCATTGCGGCGGTGGTGCCGAGGAGGCGCACCACGTTGGAGGGGCGGGTCGTGTCCGTGTCACCACGCTTTCGACCTTGGGTTCGGCTCGATGTCGTACTGGGCGACGAGTCCGGGACCGTGACCCTCCGCTTCGTCGGTCGCGATGGGGTCCCGGCCATGAGGGTGGGTCGTCAGATCCGAGTCGAAGGAACGCCGGCAATCGTGCGGGGGACGCTCATTGTGCTCAATCCTCTCTACGAGTTCATCCCCGACACGTGTCGACCCCATTGAGTGACAGGTGGTGGGGGTAACGGAGCAGATCGAACTTCTCAATCGAAGAGCGACAATGCACAGAGAGAAAGCAAGGCAACCATATGCGACCAACCCGGTCTCGAGACGCGCTGGAAGCACGTCAGTCCGTGACCGGTCATTCCCATGACCGGACCGTGCAGTCGGCCATGCACCGCGTGGTGGAATCGTGAGCCTCGCACTTGCCAGTGTCAGTGCACCGACCCTCCTGCTCTATGCGGTATCACTCGTGCTGGTCATGTGGACCGTCATGGACGTGGTCAGACGACCCAGTAGTGTCCTTCCCCGCAGGAATAAGGCGGCATGGATCATCGGCTCGGTTGTAGGGTGGTTGCTGTTTGGAATCGTCGGTGCGTTCGTCGCCGCCTTTTACCTGATCGGTCCGCGTCGAAGGATGAACTCGCAACGTTGGTAGGGCCACGGTCAGGGGGCCGGAGCCTCAAGAACCTCGTGCGAGACGAGACGATGCGGTGAGCCGCGGGTGCTCAGTCGAGCACCCCTGTAGGGCGTCTCATGCGTGGAGCTCGGTAGCCAAGTGTGTCGACGAAGCGGACCGTCATGAACCCGAGGTGCTCGTAGAACGCCAATGCGTGGGGGTTCGCGGTGACCTCCATCCATTCGATCTCGAGATCCTTCAACCGCGCGGAGAGGTCCACCACCAACGCGGTTCCTATGCCGTGCCGCATCCATGCGGGGTCCACAAAGAGGTCTTCGAGCTCGGCTTGTCCGTCGATGATCAGCGAAGTGGCAAAGCCGACGACCGTGCCGTCATCGACGACAGCCACCCTGATCCGACCTTCGAGAATTCCCCGATTCGAGAGAACGAGCCACTCGGGGTGCTCCAGCAACAGCTCGCGGTCATTGTCGTTCGATCGGGATGCGCTTTCGAACACCCTTTGGAGATCGTCCATGTCAGCGAGCTCCGCATCTCGAATCAGGATTGCCATCGGCGCCGATTGTCGCAGGTCACATATGGTTCTGATGACCTGCGACCGCTTGGTTGACGGGCTGTCCCGCGCCGGCGAGTCACGCAGCGGGTCAGACGAGGATCGCGAGGCCGTCGATGACGAGGTACCCGCCGATCAGGACGAGCACGATCTCGAGCGCCTGGCGCCCATGGCGATCGATCCACGCTTCAGTTTTGTGGAGCATCCGCGCGGTGGCCCGGGGCGCGGAAGCGTATGCGAGGAGTGGGATCTCAACAGTGAGGAGCACGATGGCGATGACCACGAGCAGCTGTAGTGCGGGCGCCCAGCCGGAATCTGTGGTCGCGATCTGCTGTACGGCCCCGAGGTAGCTGCCCGAGGGCGAATAGAGGATGGCCCCGGTGAGAAAGACGGCGGCGGGCCGCGCCCCGCGTAGGCGAACCTGCCAGGCCGGCTCCTTCTTCTCCCCCTTCTGTCCGGGACGGCGCGCGATCAGCCAGGCCGCAATCAACATGGCCGTGCCGAGGCCGAGCTGGAAGCCCACGCGAGCTGCCCCTGTGCTGCGGCCGTTCAGTCCGGCACCGTGGAGGACCGTGATGACCACGATGCCAACGACGAGCAGGCTGGTCGCGGCCCCACCGAGAAACGACAGCCCCAATTTCATCGGCTGGTCGCTGGCCAGGAGCAAGCTGACCGCCAAGAGCCCCACCGGGTAGAGGGCCGCCACAAACGCCAGGGCCAGAGTTTGGGCCTGCACCCGCTATTCCCTTGGCTCTGACTCACCGATGCGGGTTGCGCAGGCAGTCACTGCATCTCGCACGCTCCCGTAGAAATTGTCCTCGCCGATCATGGTGGTCAGGCCGGTGGCGTCGAACCTGCTCGCCGTTGGTCCCTTGCGTCGCGCCACCACCACCAACGGCTTGGCTTGTTCCGCCTGAAACGGAGAGGCGTCGTCTTCGTTGTAGGGGGACGGGGTCCCGGCGCCCGGACCGGGGTCTACGGGTTCAGCCGGCACGACCGACGCCCGTCGCAGAGAAGTCGCTAATTGTGCGCGGCCCTTCCGGTAATTCGCTGACCGGGAAAGGGGGGTCGATCGGCTGGCGCACGTTGGCCTGCACGCCGTTGCGGGCGATGAGTGGGTTGGCGCTCACGCCGTGCAAGATAATGCGGCGCGTCACTGTAGTGGAGACGACGTTGCGCGAGCCGGTCGAACGCAGACCTTCGTTGGGGTCAACTGCTGGATCGCTCTCGAGACGATCAGCAGCCACAGGTTCCGAATTACGAGTCTTTTCACGGATATGGAGACCACGCAACGGCTGGCCGTAGGCTTCGCCTATCGACTTAGGAAACGAAAACCCCTATTCTGTCCATGCACGACATTTGCGGCTCGCCACGACAATGTTGGCAGCATGAATAGGGGAGGGCAATCATGGATGAACCAGGCAGCGGTTGGACCATTTTCGCGGGGATCGCACTACTGGTCGCCGGCATCATGCGGATCTTCGATTCGATATGGGCATTCAGGTACCACGGTGTGCTTCCGTCCAACTTCGAGGCTGCGATCTTCGGTCACACCCTCAAGACCTATGGGTGGGTCTACCTCGTCGTCGGCATTATTTTGATCCTCGCCGGATTCGGTGTGATGGCACATTCACAGGTCTCACGCTGGATCGGCATCTTTGCCGCTGCCGTGCTCGGTATCACGGCCATCTGGTGGATGCCCTTCTACCCGATCTGGGCCCTGACGTATATCGGGATCTGCTTCTTCGTGATCTATGCATTGGCCGCCTACGGCGCCCGTGAGCCTGTGACAACCTGAAACCGGGGCGAGGTGGGTTGAGAGGCCCCTGACCGAGCGCGTTCCGTGCGTCAGGATGTCACCACGGCTGGAGCCTGCCGAGGCGGCTGACGCCGAGGAGGATGGCGAAAGCGACGGCCAACTGAACGATGGCCAGCACCATCGCTTGCCCGTGAGAGCCGAAGAAGACTGCGTTGTAGAGGGCGATCGGCATCGTCGTGGCCATCGGCACGGCCCCGCCGACGATCATGGTCGCCCCGAAGTCACCCAGCGCACGGCCGAATGCCATCGCGACGCCAGCCGCTATGCCGCGCCGTGCCAGCGGCAATGTCACCAGGAGGGCGATTCGCCATCTCGACAGCCCCATGGCCCGCGCGGCCTGCTCGAAACGCGGATCGACAACCGAGATCGCTGTTCGAGAGAAGCGAAGGCAGTAGGGGAACGATTCGATGATCTGCGCGATGACGATACCGGTGAAGGTGAAGGTGAGGGGATGGCCGAAGAGCCGGACCTCCGCGTTGCGTATGGGCCCCGGCCCGCCCATTCGCGTGAGCAGGTACAAGCCGACGACGGTGGGCGGGAGCGCTATCGGCAGGCTGCACACCGTCTCGATCGCGTCACGCCCGGGGAAGCGACCTTTGGCCAGGATGTACGCGAGGGCAATGCCGAAGACGGCCACGACGATCGTCGCCTCGACGGCGGCGCGAAGAGAGATCGACAAGGGACTCCAGATCCAAGGCGGAATGCCGAGGCTGTTCAGCCATGAATGTGGGACCAGGGCGGTCATGCTGACTCCGCGCTCTCCCCTGCCCCTCCCTGAGGCTCGGAGCGACCGGGTCGCTCGACGATGCGCCGCCCGGTCACCCTCCCGTTGTTGTACGCAATGACCACGTCACCGAGCACCTCTGCTTCGTCGGCGTCGTGGGTCACGAGCACAGCGGGGATACCGGACGAGATGATCACGTCCCGGATCAGCGTCCTCAACTCGCGGCGCACCTCGAGGTCGAGCGCGGAGAGCGGCTCGTCGAGAAGCATCAACGCCGGATCTCCGGCGAGTGCGCGCGCAAGTGCCACGCGCTGGCGCTGACCGCCCGAAAGCGTGCCGGGACGCCGGTCGGCAAAGTCCACGGCGCCGACGCGCTCGAGCCAAGAGCGGGCGATCGCACGACGGGCCCGCCGCCCGCTTTCTTGTCGGACGGCGAGCGCGACGTTGTCGAGGACGGATCGGTGCGGCAGGAGCAGGCCATCCTGAAAGACCATTCCGATACGACGCTGTTGGGTCGAGACATAGATCCGGCGGGAACAGTCGGTGACGACACGGCCATCGATCACTACCGTTCCGCTATCCGGCCGGAGGAGGCCCGCGATGAGGGAGAGGGTCAACGACTTCCCCGCTCCGGAGGGGCCGAACAGTACCGATATCCCCGATTCCACGGTAAACGCCACATCGAGGTCGAACTCCCCGATGTGTCGGGTGACGGCGACGTCGAGCGCGTCGGTCATGGCCGGCTCCGGCCGAGCAGACCGACGCCGGTCATGGCGGAGATTGACATCAGGACCAGGATCAGGATCATCGTGTTGCGTTCCGGCGTGGTGAACGAGTCAAGGATCGCGAGCGACATGGTGCGCGTCTTGCCATCGATGTCCCCGCCGACCATGAGGGTGGCGCCGTATTCCCCAAGGGCCCGCGCGGCGCCGATCGTGAGCCCGGCGGCGATGCCCCGCCGGGCGAGCGGGAGGGTGACCAGGAGGGCGACCCGCCAATTGGGGAGACCCATCGCACGCGCTGCCGCCTCGATCGATGGGTCGACCCCCTCTATGGCGGCGCGGGAGGCCCGCAAACAAAACGGGTAGGCGGCCACCGTGGCCACGATGATGCAGCCGAGGACGTTGTAGACGAGGACGTGGCCGACGAGGCGGGTCAGGAACCCACCGACCTTGGTGCCGGGGGAGAGCACCTGGAGCAGATAGAAGCCGAGGACGGTGGGCGGGAGGATGAGCGGGAGGCTCCCCAGTGTTTCGAGCACGTTCCGCCCCGGGAAGCGGCCCTTGGCGAGGGCGTACCCTGAGGCGATTCCCGTGATCCCCGCGATGATCGTCGCGGGGATCGCGACCCGTAGCGAGATCACCAAGGGACCCGAGACGACGCCCCAGTACGCGATCGAGCCGGCCATGAGGTGGGCGACCCCGAACCCGAGGCCGCCGCCGACCAGCACAGCGCCTGCGATGGCGGCGGCCTTCTGCTTACCTCCGAGTGACTGCGCGATACTCCGCGTCCGCGTCACCGGCGCCCGTGCGCCTCAGCTAGCTGATCGGGTCGTAGCCGAAGGAGGCCAACACGGCCTGCCCCTTGGCTGAAAGCAGATAGTGGATGAAGGCCTGGGCGGACTTGCCGTCCACGCTCGTGAGGGCGACGGTGGCAGCCTGACCCTGGTCGTCGTTCTCGGCGACGACCCACTGCCTGATCGGCTGGTAGTACCCGTGGAGCCCTACCAGGGTCTTGGGGCTTTGTGAGCCGCTCTTCCCGAAGTTGCCGGAACTGACTTTGGCCGCGACGTTGTCGTGCATGCCCTTGGCGTAGTTCCGGTCGATGCAGGACTCGACGTGGGTGATGTGGGTCGTCCATCCATTCGACACGGTCGCCACGGTAATACTCGTGACGTCGCAAGCGGGGATCTCCGCCCAGAAGTTCGTGTCGTTCCCGCTCGGCGCAACGACGAAGGATTTCGGGAGCAGTGCGATCTGGGAGGATCCGGCGACCACGCTGTCCTGCGTGTAGGTCACGTTGTCGCCGAAAATGATCGGCAGGGTCGGATCCGAGTAATTGCCGTTCCCGGCCTGCCCGCCCGAGGACGGGCTCGTCGTGTTGTAGTTGTCCAGGCTGGACCCCTTGTCAGTCATCTGGTCGATCTCCGCGCACGCCTGGTCGGATGCAGTCGCACCGAGGGCCTTCTGGGGGTGCGCGTGGTAGTACCCGACGGCCGCCACATAGAGCGCTTCCATTCCCGCCAGGCCGTAGGGTGCGTTCGGCGCCACACTGGACGGTCCGCAGCCCGTGGTAGCGAAGACCCAGCCGTTCTTCGGGTCGGCAATGGCGAGGTAGCCCCCGACGTTGGAGGCTGCGGATCCTCCGTCGGTCTTGTTCGTGTGGGCGAGGAGGTCAGTCCATACCTGGGCCATCGTCGACGGTGCCTCTGTCGCACCGCTCTTCGTGAAGTAGCCCCCCACGGGTTCGGCGCACGTGGGGGAACCCTGTGCCGGCGCCAGCGTGCTGCCACCACTTCGGCAGGAGAAGATCACCAACCGTCCCGTGGTGTACTGCGCACGCGTGGAGCCGATGCCCGGACACGACGTGCCGTTGTTGTTTCCACCGTTTGCGGCGGAATACGTCGCCGAATGAGGGGTGATGCACTGGCCGGTGTTGTATTTCGGCACGGCACCCTTGTTCTTCGCGGCAGGCGTGCCGGCGGGGATCGTGTTGTCGACGTTCGCCTCGTCGGCCGAGGCGAACAGGGCAAACCCGGCGGGTGCGTTACCGGTGCCGTTCGATGCGTAGTCGACACCGCCGTCTATCTCTCCTGCGAGCTTTCCCGAACCGGCGTAGCTGAAGGTGACCGCATTCCCGCCGTTGGCACTCTGAATGAAGTCTTGCGTCATGAAGTCGAACGCCGGCTGCGTGTTCGATGCAGCGAGGAAGGTGGTGCCGGTCGACTGTGCCGATGCCGGACCGGCAACGAACCCGACGGCGCCCAGCACGATTGCCAGGACCATGCCTCCTGCTCCAGCGAGTCCCGAGATCGAGAGCTTTGAAGACAAACCGAATCCCCCTTCAGAGAGTGGCCCCACGGTCGGAGGAGCCGGCGGAGCCTGAGCATAGGGTCCGAAAGTCGCCCCGGGCAAAGCAAGTCCGAGCTTTTCTGCGTTCTGAGTGGGTAGATGAGGTTCTAGAACCTGTGATGCGGGGCAAATCGTACATATGACCCTTTGACCGAACGGCGGGGCGGCGTGGCAAAACCCACATGTCGACAGAACAGAAACGAGCCCCTGTGGACGTCTCGAGTGCCCCTGAGGAGCGTCCTTCAGCCAGCCGGCGACTGGTAGGCCGGGGAGCCGATGATGATCGTCCCGCAGCCCTTCCCGGGTAGGTAGACCGCGGCGTTGTAGGCCGGTTTGAATGTGAGCAGGCCGTCCCTGCGCAGCGTCGCTATCGACGCGTACGTGCCGAACCTCAGGCAACTCGTCTTCTCGGCCGTCATGATGGTTGCTCTCTCGGACGAGATAGCGCCGGTAGTTCCTTTGTTCGTCGTGGCGCCCGACAGGACGAACGCAGCGAAACCGGCGATGAAAGAGAGGGCCAGCACAGCACCAAGAAGGTGGTTGAACGAGAGGTTCTTGCGCATAGGAAGATGCCTTCATCACACTTCGGCTGCGTCAAGGATAGGCCAACGGGGCCCGGTCCGGCCGGTGCGGATGGGGGTCGCGTCGTTGCTGGAGCGAGCCCCCGAGGATGCGTAAGCTCACGAGTCGATGAGGGACTACAGCGTGGGCGAGGCGGCCGGGTTGCTGGGCGTCAGCGCCGACACCGTTCGGCGCTGGATAGACAACGGCAGTCTCGACGGCACCCGTACGGTGAAAGGGAGGCGCCGAATCGGGGGAGAGGCACTTGCTCAATTCGCCCAGTCTCTCCACGAGAACGCAGATCCGCTCGTGGGGGCAAGCGACTCGACCCGTAATCACTTCGTCGGGATCGTCACCAAGGTGGTGAAGGACAAGGTCATGGCGCAGGTGGAGTTACAAGCGGGACCCTTCCGTGTCGTGGCCCTCATCAGCCGTGAGGCGGTGGACGAAATGGGACTCGTGCCCGGTGTCATGGCATCCGCCGTGGTCAAGTCGACGAATGTGTCGATCCAGTTGTAGCGAAGGCACTTCGTCTGGGCGCTCTGGATCGTCGTTCTCGTCGCAGCTCTCATCGGAGCGTTGGCGCGGTTCGGAGGCGGCGTCGTGCGTCGCTACGGGCGCGGCAGGTAGTCACTCGACCCGCAGCACCAGATTGACGGGGGTCCGCGCGCGATCGTGCCGGTGCAGACGTGCAGTTGGGGGGCGGTGGTGAGCCCACCTCGGGGTCGCTGACACCACATCGGCGCCGAAAGGCTTGCTTTGGGGCAGTTGGCACGGCAGGCTGGACCTTCGATGACGTCTGAACCTCCCTCCTCTGATGACGACGGTTCGGGTGGAGGGGCCTCGCACGGTGGGCACTCTGCGGGTGGGATCGCGCCGGTTCGCGCGGCGGTGGTCCTTATCATCTTCGTCGTGGCGGCCATCGCCCTCGTTGCCGTCGGCACCCGTCCGACGGTCAATGGAGGGGCGGCCACGACCACCACGACGACCACCACCACCGCCACCGGGAAGTCCACGACGACCACCACCGCGCCGACCACCACGACCACGGTCCCCCACAGCGCAGTCAAGGTCGTGGTGGCCAACGCCACCCAAACGAACGGATTGGCCGCGCACTACACGACCGTCCTCGCCGCGCAGGGATGGGCGATGCAAACCCCGGCTGACGCCTCCGCGACCGTGCAGACCTCGTCTGTGTACTACGCCAGCGCCGCATATCAGGCGTCAGCGAGCGAGATCGCCACGACGCTCGGCCTCAAACCGGCCGCGGTCCTCCCGTTGAGCTCTTCGGTTCCCGTCACCGGTATCACCGGCGACGACGTGGTCGTCGTCATCGGGGCCGACCTGGTCGCCGGGGCCTGAGCACGCCGCCCCGGTCGGTGGGCGAGGGCGCATTTCCCGGGATCTTTCTGCCACTCGTTCGAGACCCCGCGCACAGTGCGCTCTTCCTGGACTTCGACGGCACCCTGTCGCCGATCGTGACCGATCCCGTCGGAGCCCTTCCGCTCCCGGGCGCGCCGGAGCTCTTGACCCGTCTGGCCTCCCGTTTCGGCCTGGTGGCGGTCGTCTCGGGTCGCCCGGTCGACTTTCTCGAGCAGGCGCTCGAGTCTCCGGCCGGGGTCACTCTGATCGGTCTCTACGGGTTGGGCCATGTGGGCCCCGATGCGCGGCCGTGGGCGGGTGCCATAACCGACGCCGTGGCCGAGGCCCGGGCCGACGCGCCTGCGGGTGTCTACGTGGAGCCCAAGGGGCTGACGGTGACGCTGCATTGGCGCAACGCCCCCGGGGCGGGTCCATGGGCCTCAGCATTCGCCACCCGTCAGGAGGAGGAACGCGGGCTCAGGGTGCATCCGGGGCGGTTGTCGCTCGAACTCCGGCCTCCGGTCGACGTGGACAAGGGCACAGTGTTCCGGGCGTTGGCGCTCGGGAAGCAGGCGGTGGCCGTGTTCGGCGACGACCTCGGCGACCTTCCCGCCTTTGCCGCCGCGGCGGAATTGGCGGCACATGGTGTGCCGGCGGTCCGCGTGGCGGTGGTCGACGAAGAGAGCGCGCCGGAAGTTGCGGCCAACGCTGACGTGGTCGTCGAAGGACCCGCGGGAGCGCTGGCGCTGCTCGAACAATTGGCGGAGGCAGCGTCCGCCAACGGCTGAGCCGTCAGGGGTCGAGGGACCGTGCTGCGGCCAGCTGCTCGTCGAGCCAGTCCGATGCCGTCCGCGCCAGTACAAGCTCCCGCAGGCGGGCGGCCCGGGTGCGGCGCTCCCCGAGCTCCATCGTCAGGGCGCGGTGGATGGCGTCGGCCGTGCCGGCAACGTCGAACGGATTGACACCCAAGGCGGCTTCGGACAGCTCCTCCCATGCTCCGGCCTCGCGGGAGAGGACCAGTACCCCGTCGCCCCCGTTGAGCAAGGCACCTTCCTTGGCCACGAGGTTGAGGCCGTCACGTACCGGGTTCACCAGCAGCACGTCGGAGATCGTCAGCGCGGCCAGCGAACGGGGGCGGTCGTCCTCGACGTGGAGGATGATGGGCGTCCAGGTGGATGTGGCCCAGGCGTGATTGATCCGCTCGGCCACGTGCGCGACTTCTGCTCCGAGAGCGAGATAGTCAGCCAGCCCCTGCCGCGAGGGATAGACCAGCGCCACATGGACGACCCTGTCGATCCATTCGGGGTAGGCGACCAGCAGCTCCTCGAAGGCCAGCATGCCCCGCACGATGTTCTTCGAGGGCTCCACGCGATCCACCCGCAGGACCATGCGCCGGCCTCCCGTTTCAGCGCGCAGTACCTCGACGGACCGCGCACAGTCGTCGCTCGCGGCCTCGGCGAGGAGCCCGTCGTGATCGGAGGAGAGTGAGGAGACGAAGGTCGCCGGCGCGCCGGCTGTCCCGGTCAGGGCGGCTAACTCCGGATCGGCGTAGCAGGCGCGGAACGCTGCCTCCCAGCGGTGGGCGTGGAAGCCGCATGCGTGGAAGCCGGCCAGGCCCGCGAGAAGCTCACCGGCGGCGGCTTCGGGAAGGACGCGCAGCATGTTCGGGTCGGCAAAGGGAATGTGGCAGAAATGCACGGAGCGCAGATCGGGCCGCGTTTCTGCCAGCATCCGCCCGAGAAGTGAGAAGTGGTAGTCCTGCACCAAGACGACCGAGTCGGGCGCAGCGTGCGCGCACACCGTGTCGGCTACGGACTGGTTGTAGCGGCGGTAGCCGTCCCAGGCCTGGCGCCAGTACCGGTCGAATCGGGGCCGCCGGGGCAGGTCAAAGAGATGATGATGGCAATACCACAGCGTCGTGTTGGCCACGACGTCATACGCCGCCCGGTACGTGTCGTCATCGACGACGACGGGGAGCAGCGTGAAGTTGTCGTCGGTCATGCGTCCCCGGGCGACGGCGGTGCGATCAGCCGCGCCCATCGTCACCGAGACCCAGGTCGCTCCCGTGCCGGCCAACAGTGGTCCGATCGACGAGACCAGGCCACCCCCGCCGGGGACCGCCCGGAGCGTGCGGCCACCGTCCGGGTCTGCGTCCGTGCGGCCGTGACCTCCTTCGACATCCTCGTCGAAGCGGAAGGAGAGCGGCCCACGATTGGAGACCACGAGCAGTTGATCAGCGGCAGGCACCGGCTCAGCGCGGAGCGCGTGCCGAGCGCGGTGCGCAACACGTCGGTGGCCTGCGGGCGAAGCTCGTGCAGTGGTCGGTTGCGGTGGATGCGCACGCCGAGGTCGACCTGGGCGAGAACGCCCGCCCCGAGTTCCTGGGCCACGTCGATGAGGAGGCCTATCTCGACTCCGTAGCCATCGGCGAAATCCACTTTCTCGAAGACCCATCGATGGGCTGCGGTCTCCCCGGCCAGCGGTTGGCGCACATCGGAGAGCTCGGGGAACAGCAGTTCGAGCACGGGGCGCGCGACGAGCTCTGTCACCCGGCCGCCTCCGGTCGGATCGCCGTGCAGCGGCCTGGTGTAGAAGCCCTTGACGAGCGCGACGTCGTCGAAGAACAAGAGGGGCCCGAGCATGCCCGTGACGAAGGCGGGCGTCGTGTTGGCGACATCGGCATCGAGGAAGACGACGACGTCGCCGCGGGACGCCGACAGTGCCGCCGCCATGGCCTGACCTTTCCCCCCTCCCACCTCGACGCCCTGCACCACCCGGGCGCCAGCATCGACGGCCTGCGCCGCGGTGTCGTCGGTTGAGCCGTCGTCGAGCACGATGACCTCGTCCACCAGGCCGTTCCCACCGGCCGAGGCCAGAAAGGGTTGCACCACGGCCCGGACCACCGATCCCACGGTCGAACCCTCGTCCCGGGCGGGGATGCAGACGGAGACGGTGCGGCCGGCCTTGGCCTCGAGCACCTTGGCGACAGGGAAATCCACATTATGGAAGGTGCGGGTACTCGGCGTTTCCTGGTCGTGTTCGCCCGACATTCCTCGAGCATCGTACCCGGCGGGTGGTGTTTCCAACCCCGCCGGCGGGCAGACGGGTCGGCAGGGCAGGGTCGTGTGGTGTCGGGTGGCGCGTTGACGCACGGGTGGTGAACAGGAGCTACCATTATCACCATCATCCAGAGCGACTGAGGGACGGGCCCGTTGACGTCGCGGCAACCGTTGGCTACCCCACACGGGGTCCAACAGGTGCCAATGCCCGATCGATGAGGAGGACCGATGGTCGATTTTGTCACTGGGCTGCGTTGTCGGGAATGTGCACGCGCCTTCCCCGCCGAAGCACTCCACGTCTGCGATTACTGCTTCGGCCCGCTGGAGGTCGCGTACGACTACGAGCAGATTGCCGCCACCGTCAGCCGGGAGCGGATCGCCAGTGGTCCCCGCACGATCTGGCGGTACCGGGATCTCCTGCCGGTGAGTGACGACGCACCCGTGGACCTCGGTGCCGGCTTCACCCCGCTGGTGCGTGCCGACCGCCTGGCGGCCGAGCTCGGCCTGGACGAGCTGTGGATCAAGGACGACACGGCCAATCCGACGGGCTCCTTCAAGGACCGGGTGGTCTCGGTGGCGCTGACCAAGGCCCGCCAGCTCGGGTTCAAAGTCGCCGCCTGCGCCTCCACCGGCAACCTTGCGAACTCGGTGGCCGCCCATGCGGCTCGGGCCGGTATGGACTCCGTGGTGCTCATCCCCCACGACCTCGAACGAGCCAAGGTGACGATGACCACGATTTACGGGGGAACCGTCATTGCCGTCGAGGGCACGTATGACGACGTCAACCGGCTGTGTGCGGAGTTGACGAGCGAGCGCCCGAGCTGGGCCTTCGTCAACGTCAACGTGCGCACCTACTACGCCGAGGGCTCCAAGACCCTCGCCTTCGAGATCGCCGAGCAGCTCGGGTGGCAGGCGCCCGATCACGTCGTCGTCCCGATCGGTTCGGGCAGCCAGTTGACCAAGGTGGCGAAAGGCTTTGCCGAGCTGGGCAAGGTCGGCCTGCTGGACGAGGTGCCACATGTGCGGATTTCGGGGGCCCAGGCCGAGGGGTGCTCTCCGGTCGCCACGGCCTTCGCCCAGAACTCTGATGCCATCCGGCCTGTCAAGCCCAAGACGATCGCCAAGTCACTGGCCATCGGGAATCCGGCCGACGGGTGGTACGCACTGCAGACGATGCGCCAGTCCGGTGGCGCCTGCGCCTCGGTGACCGACGACGAAGTGGTCGAGGCAATCGGCCTTCTGGCCCGCACCGAAGGGATCTTCGCCGAGACCGCAGGGGGCGTGACGATCGCGTCCCTCGTCAAGCTGGTCGCTTCAGGCGCCGTCCGGCGCGACGAGCGGGTGGTCGCCCTGGTGACCGGGCATGGTCTCAAGACGGTCGAGGCACTGTCGGAGTACATGGGCCCAACCGCTACGATTTCGCCCACCCTGGCGGACTTTGACGCCGCACTCGAAGGGCACTGAGTTGAGGCGCAACGACCTCACCGAGGAGAACGACCGATGAGCCTGACCATCCGCATCCCGACCCAGTTGCGCACCCTCACCGGTGGCGCGGGAGAAGTCCACGTCGAAGCATCCAGCGTGGGCGAAGCGCTGAAAGCCCTCGATGCGGCCAACCCGGGGCTGGCCGAGCGCCTGTTCGACGAGGCTGGGGAACTGCGTCGGTTCGTCAACGTGTTCCTGGCCGATGAGGACGTCCGCTTCCTGGACGGGCTTGCAACGCCCGTTGTAGACGGGCAGACCCTCTCGATCGTCCCCGCTGTCGCCGGAGGATAGGGCCCGCCTCAGGCGGCTGAGCAGGGTCTCGAAGCTCGCTCTTGCGCGCGGCGGCTGAGCGTGGTTTCCTATTAGCACTCGACAGATGAGAGTGCTAATGGCCCTCGATGGGCCAGCAGAGTGATGGAGGAACACACCAGATGGCCAAGCTGATCGCCTTCGATGAGGATGCCCGACGCAAGCTCGAGGCCGGCATGAACAAGCTGGCGGACGCCGTACGCGTCACCCTCGGCCCCAAAGGCCGCAACGTGGTGCTCGACAAGAAGTGGGGCGCCCCGACGATCACCAACGATGGAGTCTCCATCGCCAAGGAGATCGACCTGGAGGACCCCTACGAGAAGATCGGTGCCGAGCTGGTCAAGGAAGTCGCCAAAAAGACGGACGACGTCGCCGGTGACGGCACCACCACGGCAACGGTCTTGGCCTGGGCCATGGTCCATGAGGGACTGCGCAACGTGGCGGCCGGGGCCAACCCGATGTCGCTGAAGCGGGGTATCGAGGCGGGTGTTGAGGCCGCAGTGTCCTCCATCCACTCCATCGCCAAGGAGACCGAGTCCAAGGCGCAGATCGCCCAGGTGGCGTCCATCTCCGCCGCCGACACCGAGATCGGCGAAATGATCTCCGAGGCGATCGACAAGGTGGGTCGCGACGGTGTCATCACCGTCGAGGAATCCCAGACCTTCGGCATGGACATGGACCTCGTCGAGGGCATGCGCTTCGACAAGGGGTACATCGCGCCGTACTTCGTCACCGACCCCGAGCGTATGGAGGCCGTCCTCGAAGACGCGTACGTCCTCCTGGTCGGCTCCAAGATCACCGCCGTGCGCGACCTGCTGCCGGTGCTCGAGAAGGTCATGCAGGGCGGCAAGCCCCTCCTGATCATCGCCGAGGATGTCGAGGGTGAGGCCCTCGCCACGCTGGTCGTCAACAAAATCCGCGGCACCTTCCGCTCCGTGGCCGTCAAGGCCCCCGGGTTCGGCGAGCGCCGCAAGGCCATGCTGCAGGACATCGCGATCCTGACCGGCGGCCAAGTGGTCACCGAAGAGGTCGGCCTGAAGCTGGAGAACGTCACGCTGGACCTGCTGGGCACCGCCCGCAAGGTGGTCATCACCAAGGACGAGACGACCATCGTCGAGGGCGCCGGGAGCGAAAACGACATCAAGGGCCGGATCAACCAGATCAAGGCTGAGATCGACAACACCGACTCCGACTACGACCGGGAGAAGCTGCAGGAGCGCCTGGCCAAGCTCTCGGGCGGTGTGGCCGTCATCAAGGTCGGCGCGGCCACCGAGGTCGAGCTGAAGGAGAAGAAGCACCGCATCGAGGACGCTGTGTCGACGACCAAGGCGGCAATCGAAGAAGGTGTCGTCCCTGGTGGAGGCGTCGCTCTTCTGCGGGCCCAAGTGGCCATCCTCGAGCGCGCCGAGAAGCTCGAAGGGGACGAGGCCACCGGTGCCCGCATTGTGGCCAGGGCCGTCGAAGAGCCGCTGAAGCAGATCGCCGTCAATGCCGGGCTCGAAGGTGGGGTCATCGTTGACAAGGTGCGCCACCTCAAAGGGGCCCACGGTCTCAACGCCGCGACGGGTGAGTACGGTGACCTCTTCAAGGAGGGTGTCATCGACGCCGCCAAGGTGACTCGTTCCGCCCTGCAGAACGCGGCCTCCATCGCGGCGCTGTTCCTCACGGTCGAAGCGGTGATCGTGGACAAGCCCGAAGAGAACGCGGGCGCCATGCCCGGCGGCGGCATGGAGGACTACTAGATCGAGTCGAGCGGGACCTGCCCGAAAGGGCGGGAACACGCAGAGAGTCGTTCGGATGCGACAGGGGCGCCCTTCGGGGCGCTTCTTCGCGTCCCGGCCCATGGACCGGGGGACCCGGCACGCCCCCGGTTCCCTACACTGGCGTTCGTGGCAACCGACTCCTCGCTCGTCCCCTCGGTCGGCCAGGCGGTCCTGCACCTGTTCTGCCATGTGCCGCCGGCCGGTGGTCTCGATGCCGACCTCCTCCGTCAGGCGGTGAAGGCGGTTGAGGCCGACGGCTACCAGGTCGTCGCCGCGGCCCTTCTGGGTCACAAGGCGGACCTGGGCCTCATGGTGCTCGGGCCCGACCTGTGGCGCCTGCGCCAGTTCCAGAGCGCGGTCCAGCACTCCGGTGCCGCGGTAGCTGCGTCGTACGTCTCCCTTACCGAAATTTCCGAGTACGCGGCCGGCGTACCCGAGGAGATGCGTCGAGCGCGCCTCTATCCCCAGCTCCCTCCCGAGGGCAAGACGGCGTTCTGCTTCTATCCCATGTCCAAGCGCCGATCGGCTGAGCACAACTGGTACAGCCTCGATTTCGAGAGCCGCAAGGAACTCATGATGGGTCACGGAAGGGTCGGTCGCACCTTCCACGGAAGGATCCTGCAGGTCATCACCGGATCCACCGGGCTCGACGAATTCGAATGGGGCGTGACGTTGTTCGGCGTGCATCCCGACGATCTCAAGGACTGCGTCTACGAGATGCGCTTCGACGAGGCCTCGGCCCACTACGCGGAATTCGGGCCCTTCTACACGGGCATGGTGGGCGATCTGGACACAGTGCTGGCGGCCGTCACGCCGGCCGGGTGAGCGGGTGACGGCCTCACTCGACGACCTGCGGGACGAGCTGCGCCGGCTGGGGCGGGTCGTGGTGGCCTTCAGCGGTGGGACGGACTCCGCCCTGCTGGCCAAGGTGGCACACGACACGCTCGGGCGATCGCAGGTGTTGTGTGCGACGGCTCTGTCGCCGTCGCTGGCCGCCGACGAGGCGGAAGACTGCGAGGCGCTGGCGCAGGAGTGGGACCTGCGGTGGACGGGTGTGCCGACCGAGGAGATGGAGGATCCGGCCTACGTGGCCAACGGTGCCGACCGGTGCGCGCGTTGCAAGACCGCGCTCATGGCGGTGTTGGGCCCGTTGGCGCAACGCGAATCGGCGCACGTCGTGCTCGGGGTCAATCTCAGCGACCTGGGTGATCACCGACCCGGCCAGGCCGTCGCGGCCGCCGCCGGCGCGACGTTCCCCCTGGTACAGGCCGGCTTCACCAAAGAGGACATCCGCCATTGGTCCAAGGAGCTCGGCCTGCGCACCTGGGACAAGCCCGCGGCGGCCTGCCTCGCCTCCCGTCTGCCCTACGGCACTCCGGTCACGCTCGGTCGCCTGCAGGCGGTGGACGCCGCTGAATCCGCTCTGCGGGCTCTCGGGTTCCGCCAGCTCCGGGTCCGTCACCATGGAGAGGCGGCCCGGCTCGAGTTCCCGCCCGACATGCTCATCGGCGTCCTCGACCGCCGGACCGAGGTGGTGGCGGCCGTGCGATCGGCCGGGTTTCGCTTTGTGGCATTGGACCTGGAAGGCTTCCGCTCGGGCAGTATGAACCGGATGCTGGACGGGATCGAGGAGACCAGGTGAGTCAAGTTCGGGTGAAATTGACCTTTCCCGAGTCAGAGGTGCGGCGAGCGGTCCTGGCCACGCTCGTGCGCACGTTCGACGTGGAGCCAAATATCCGCCGGGCCGATGTCGAGGAGCACCGGGGTTGGATCGTCTGCGAGCTCGATGGGGAAGCGTTGCAGGTGGAGGCGGCGCTCGACTGGTTGCGCCGGGAGGGCATCACCGTCGACCTTCTGGGGGACGTCCTCGAGAGCTGACCCGGCCGGCGCGAGGTGGGAGGACGCCAGGTGGCGCGGTGCTAACCCGACCTGGGTCGTGGGCCGGGGTCCTCGCCCTCTTTGCGGCCGACCTGCCACCCGGCCTGGGAGACCTTCCGAGGTTCGTAGAAGATGCATCCCTCGGGGCAGGCAAAGGGCAGAGGCTCGTTGGCGTCCACCTTGCAGCGCTCCAACCGATCGCCCCGGGGCGTTGTCCGCATCACGTAGTGGCGGCAATCCGCGTTGACGGTCATGGGCCATTCTGGCCCATGAGGCGCGGCGCGGTAGCGTCAACAGCCGTGGATCGGAATGTTCCCCTCAAGACCCTCCTCCGCTGGAGCGAGAGTCTCTCTGCGATCGCCCGCACCGGGCTCGGCTTTACCGAGAGCCTGTACGAACAAGAGCGCTTCGAGGAGATCCTCAAGGTGGCGGCCGACATCCGCTTCGAAGCAGATGAGGAGCCCCACGACGCCGACGCCGACGACGGCCTCGTGCAGGAGTGGATGACCACGGTCGGCAAAGGTGTGCCCGGCTACGTGACCCCGAAGGTGGCCGTCGGAGCCGCCGTCGGCAACGACAAAGGAGAGCTGCTCCTCATTCAGCGGGCGGACTCGGGCATCTGGCTCTACCCGACCGGCTGGTGCGACGTCGGGTACTCGGCGGCCGAGGTGGTCGTGAAGGAAGTCGAGGAGGAAACCGGCATCGAGGTGGAGCCGATCCGTCTGATCGCCGTACTCGACGGGCTGCGTCTCGGCTTCACCCGCGTGCCGCTCTACTCGCTCCTCTTCTTCTGCCGGGCCGTGGGGGGTTCCCTGAACCCGCATCCCCTGGAGTGTCGTGACGTCGGCTGGTTCACCCGGGAAGCCATGCCCACCCCGATCGTCGGATCGGAGCGCTGGAGCGACACCGTGTTCGCCGCGCTGGCTGGCGAACACCGCGATGTCCTCTACGACAGTGTGCGCCAACCCATGTGGCGGGGCGATTCGCAGACGATCTGATGGTCGCCGATCTCGGACTCACCGTTGCCGTGGCAGAGACCGCGGACGCCGAATTGCATGCCATCGTGGCCGATCTGGTCCCGCAGCTCTCCCGATCGTCCGGGCCCCCGTCGCTCGAACGGCTGAGGCGGATCATTGAGGACCCCGCCACGACATTGTTGCTCGCTCTCTCGGGCACGGGCGATGCGGCGGGCGCACCGGGGCGGGGACTGGTGGTGGGCATGCTCACCTTGGTCGTGTTCACCCTCCCCACCGGTGTGAGGGCCTGGATCGAGGATGTGGTGGTCGACGAGGCGTCGCGCGGTGGCGGTGTGGCCAGCACGTTGATTGAGGCGGCAATCGCCCGCGCCGACGCCGAAGGGGCGCGCACGGTCGATCTGACCTCGCGTCCGCACCGTGAGGCCGCCAACCGTCTCTATGTCCGGTTGGGCTTCGAACGGCGCGAGACCAACGTCTACCGCCGGACACTCGAGTCCAGCGGGTAGCGGATCGTCGGCCGCAGAGAGCGCTCCTGCTCAGCCCGCCATGCCGACGATCGGGGCAACGAGATGCAGTGCGCCCGTGGAGCCCTCGAAGCCGGCGTTTCCGTAGGTGAAGATGCCCCCGTCGGCAGCGACCAGCCAGTAGCCGCCACCCCCGGGCGTGGCGGTCATGCCGACGATCGGCTCATTGAGGGCGAGGGCGCCGGCTGAGCCGTAGAACGCGGCCGATCCGAAGGTGAAGATGCCCCCGTCCGCAGCGACCAGCCAGTAGCCACCGCCGCCGGGAACAGCCGCCATGCCCACGATGGGCTGGTTGAGATGGATGCCGCCGGTGGACCCGTGGAACGCGGCCGAGCCGAAGCTGAAGATCCCGCCGTCCGCAGCGACCAGCCAGTAGCCACCGCCGCCGGGAACAGCCGCCATGCCCACGATGGGCTGGTTCAGATGCAGGGCTCCCGTCGAGCCGTAGAACGCCGCCGAGCCGAAACTGAAGATGCCCCCGTCCGCGGCGACCAGCCAGTAGCCGTTGCCGTCGGGCGCGGCGGCCATGCCCACGATGGGCTGGTTCAGGTGCAGGTTGCCGGTCGATCCGAAGAACCGGGCATCCCCGTAGGTGAAGATCCCTCCGTCGGCCGCGACCAGCCAGTAGCCCCCGCCATCGGGGGTGGTCGCCATCCCGACGATCTTTGCGGCCAGGGGTATGTCGGCCGCAGAGCCGAAGAACGGCTCGCAGAAGGAGAAGACGCCACCGTCGGACGCCACCATGCGGTAGCCGGGCGCCGACGAGCACTGCACCGCGCCGCCGTTCTGGAGGGCTTGGCCCGAATTGGGATCAACCATCAGGGAGGACTCGTCGACCGCCTCGAAGGCGCTGGCGGGCACCTGCTCGAGCTCCTCGACGAGTGCACTGGGCCAGGCCGGGTCCGCCGTGCCCCCGAAATACCAGTTCGAGCCGTTGTCGGCCAGGATCAGGCCGTACTGCTGCATGGCCCGCAGGACGACCTGCGCCTGGGGCGAGAAGGTCGAGATGTCGAAACTCGCCTTCAGCCGGAAACGGGCCCCCATCGGGGGAAGGTTGGGATTGTCGGCCGCGCCTGCGGCATGGCGGGCCGGCCAGATGAACGCGTTGTCCGTCGTCTCGGCCGTCATGCGGATGGCGTGGGTGATGGAACCCGACTGCACCTCGTCGTAGCGCAGGAGCCCCGGCAGGATCGGCAGGCCGGCGGCGTCGGCCGAGGTCCAACCGCTCGGACGGAGGGCGTTCGAGTTGAGGTTCCAGATCGCCCCGGAGCCGGCGGTGGAGCCCGACGCGCTGTAGTGGGCGTCATAGAGCTCATAGAGGGTGCACGTGCTCGGGTTGACCATCAGGGCGTGCCGGTCGCCGGTCGACGACGCGCCCCCTTCGATGGGCGTGTCGGGACCGAACGGATAGGGCCCCGGGTCGCTCTCGTCGCTGTACTGGAACGCCACGCTCGTCAGCGGATGGGAGGGCGAGACGACGGTGTACGGGATGCCATAGGGGTTGGCCGGGTCGCCCGAAGGCCCGAAGTCCGGATGCAGGTTGGTGGTGGAGCTGTCCATGCTCGCCAACCACGCGCTGCTATGGGGATCCACCGGTAGGGCTGAGATGTTGGTGTTCCACACGTTGTCGGCGGGAAACATCTGGCAGTCGGGCGCGCCGGGCAGGGGTGAGCCGGCCGACGCAGTCCCCGGCGCAGCGACAAGCGCCAGTCCGGCCGACGCCACAACGGCGAGCAAGAAGATCGCCAGCAGCGCCCTCTTCGGCTCCCGCGGGTGCTGTCTCAGGTGACCGACCGTAGTCCGTGGGCCTCACCCGAACCCTCACCTGACCCTCCCGGGAACCCAATCGTATGGCAACGCGAGGAATGCCCGAGAAGGGGTGGCAGGTTATTCCTACCGTGCGCGACGATATCGGCATCGACACCGGAGGATCGTGATGACGACGGCCACCACGGGCACCAACAAGAACCTCGTTCTCGCCGCGATGATCTTTGCCGTCGCCATGACGTTCATCGATCAGACGATCGTCTCGATCGCCGTTCCGAACATTCAACGCGAGCTTTCCTTGTCGTCGACCGGCGTGCAGTGGGTGGTCAACGGCTACCTGCTCTCACTCGCCGCGTTGTTCGCGCTGGGTGGACGGCTCTCGGACATTTTCGGTCATCGTCGCATGTGCGTACTCGGCGTGATCATCTTCGCCGGGGCGTCGGCGATGTGCGGTCTGACGCCCAAGGGGGGCGCGGCCGAGGCGTGGATCGTGACGTTCAGGGTCGTGCAGGGAGCAGGTGGAGCGTTGATGTTTCCTGCCGCCCTGGCCATCGTGGTGCGGACGTTCCCCCTTCACGACCGCGGCAAGGCGCTCGCCATCTTCTTCGGCATCGCCGGGGGACTGACGGCGATCGGGCCGATCCTCGGCGGCTACCTGACGCAATGGACGTGGAGGGCCATCTTCTGGGTGAACATCCCTGTTGCGGTTATCGCGCTCGCCTTGACCTACCGGGCCAAGCCCGAGAACGAGCCCGTCCCGGCGAAGATCGACTACCGGGGCGCGGTTCTCGTCGGGTTGGGCATCGCGCTGAGCATCTTCGGTCTTCAGCAATCGGTCCTGTGGGGATGGGGCAACGCAGGGACGTGGGCCTGCATCATCGGAGGACTCCTCGTGATCGCCATCTTCGTCATCTTCGAGCTGCGGACGCCGGCGCCGCTCATCAACGTCGGGATTTTTCGCATCCGCGCCTTCGCCGTCGAGAACGTCGTCCTGTTCATCTCCATGATGGTGTTCATCCCGGTCTTCTTCTTTGCGAGCGAGTACGCGCAGATCTCGTTGGGCAAGACGGCACAGGAGACCGGTCTGATCCTTCTGTACTTCTTCATCGGTTTCGCCATCGCGGCGCAGATCGGGGGGCGCATCCTCGACCGCGAGGGGGCTAAACGTGCCGTCGTCATGGGTTGCGCCATCGCCGCAGTGGGATTCGGCTTCTGGGCGTCCAAGGTCACGCACCTCAACCTCTCGGGTCAGGTGATCTGGATCATCGTGGCCGGGGCGGGGATGGGCATGATGTTGGGACCCGCCAACACCGACGCGATCAACCGCGCCTCGAATCTCTCCTACGGCGAGGCGACCGGCATCACCCAGACGGTGCGCAACTACGGGGCGAGTCTCGGCCTGGCCGTGTTGGGCACCATTCTGCTCACCGTGCAGCGGTCCAGGCTCACGACGTCGCTCATGGCCCAGCACGTACCGCACGCGGCGTCGGTGGCCGCCACCTTCTCGCAGTCCCAGGGTGGGCAATCGGTTGGCTCAATCCCGCACTACGTCGCGGTGGACTTCTCCCATGCCACCCAATCGGTCCTCTACGTCATGTGCGGGATCATGGGCTTCGCCGGCCTGGTGGCCCTCTTCGCGCTCGAGCGCGGGCTGCAAGCGACAACTCCTGAACAAGGCACAGTGCCCGAGGTGAGCCCGACCGAATGAAGTCGACCCGGTGACGTCCTTCTTTGCCGGCGTCCGGGAGACCCTGCTTCCTCCACCGGGAGGTCGCCACGGTCCTCTTCCGCTCTTCCTGGTGGGCCTGACGGTGGTCACCGGTCTGGTCGACGCTTTCAGCTACCTGGTTCTCGGTCACGTGTTCGTGGCCAATATGACCGGGAACGTCGTGTTCTTGGGGTTTGCGTTGGTCGGTGCTCCCGGGTTCTCCGTCGCAGCCTCCGCCGTAGCGCTGGTGTCGTTCTGGTTCGGTGCGCTCGCCGGGGGAAAGGTCGGCGCACGACTCGGAGAGAACCGCGGGCGCCTCCTCGCGACGGCGGCGACGATCCAGGCCGGTTTCCTGGCCGTCGCCGTGCTGCTGGCGGCACTGAGCGGGGCCCCGGTCTCGGCTGGCTATCGCTACCCCCTGATCCTGAGCCTGGCCCTGGCCATGGGGATACAGAACGCCACCGCGCGGAAGCTCGCGGTCCCCGATCTGACCACTACGGTTCTGACCTTGACCATCACGGGAATTGCAGCGGACACATCGGGTGCTGGTGGCGCCGGCTCGTCCACCGGACGCCGGGTCGTCTCGGTGACGTCCATGCTGCTCGGCGCGCTCATCGGCGCGGTGTTCGTGCTCCACGTCGCAATCGTCGTGCCCCTGGCGATCGCCCTCGCCCTCCTCGTGATGATCGCTGCCGCCGCTCGTGTGCGGGCCACCGACGATGCCCCCTGGGTCCGGCCGTGACCACGTTCATCACGCGCTTCGAGACGTCGGGCCCGGGTGTCCGCCTCGCTGTCAAGGACCTCATCGACATGGAGGGGGAACTCACCACGGCCGGCTGCCGGGCCGTCGCGGACCGCGCCGTGCCCGCGCCACGCGACGCCGCCTGCCTGGTCGGGGCGCGGGCGGCCGGGGCACGGATCGTGGGACGGACCAACCTGCACGAGCTCGCCCTCGGGGTGACCGGCATCAACCCCTGGTACGGCACGCCGGTGAACCCGATCGATCCGACACGCGTGCCGGGAGGCTCTTCGAGCGGCTCGGCGGTGGCGGTGGCGGTCGGCGATGCCGACGTGGCCTACGGCAGCGATACCGGGGGCTCGGTCCGCATCCCCGCCGCCTGTTGCGGCACCGCGGGACTCAAGACGACGTGGGGACGGGTCCCGCTCGAGGACGTTTGGCCACTTTCACCGAGCTTCGACACGGTGGGCCCCATGGCGCGCGACGTCGCCGGTCTGGTCGTCGGCATGGAATTGCTCGAACCCGGCTTTGCGGTGGCTGAGACCACGGGCGTGACCGTCGGTCGCCTCCGTCCCCCGGCTGATCCGCTGATCGATGCCGCCGTGGACAAGGCACTGCACGACGCCGAATGGCCCGTCCTCGAGCTGGATGTGCCCGAATGGGACCAGGCCACGGGGGACGCCGGCCTTCTGCTCATGGTTGAGGCGTGGGAGTCCAATCGGGCGCTGGTCGCGCGGGACCCGGCCGGTATCGGGGACCTCGTCCGGGAGCGGCTCGCCATGGGTGCGTCGTTCGACGCGGCCACGGTCGCCGCCGCCTGGGTGGGGCAGCGGGCCTGGAAGCAGACCCTGGCGGGGCTCTTCGAGCAGGTCGACTTTCTCGTCACACCGACGCTGACCATCTTCCCGCCCCGGCTCGATGACGGGAACGACCTGCTGGTCGCCCGCTGCACCATTCCGGTGAACCTGGCCGGGGTGCCCGCGCTCGCCTTGCCGCTGCCGACCGGGGGACGGTTGCCGACCAGTATCCAGCTGATCGGCCCGGCCGGCAGTGAGGAGCGACTTTTGGCCGCCGGTGCGTGGTTGGAGTCAGCTGTCGCTGCGGGCTGACGCGGGACCGTAGTGCGCCAACAACGTGCGGCCGAGGTCGGCCAGGTGGTGTCGCACGCTCGGCGGCGAGAGGACCTCGAACCTCCCGCCGAGACCCGAGAGCTGCCGTGCCACCATCACCTCTGAGTGCCCGCGGATTTCGGCTTCGATGCGACCGGCCGCGTCCACCGGGCCCCGTACGAGTCGCGTGCCGAACATGTAGCGCAGGATGTCCGCCGTCTCGGCATCTGTCCGGAGGCGTACCGTCGCCGGGGCGCGTTGTTCGTCGAGCGAGGTGACGATGGCCCGCCACGCTGCGGCGAGATCGAAGCCGGCGGGTCGTTGCACCGGCTCGCCGGTTCGCTCGACGGAGTGGACCCGGCTGACCCGGAACGTGCGTTGCCCCGCCTCCGTCCCGGCGATGAGATACCAGACCTGGTTCTTCACCACCAGACCCAACGGGTGCACTATCCGCTCGGACCGCGCGCCATCGCGTCGCCCGTAGCCGAGCTTGACCTGCCCGGCCTCGATCACGGCCTGCTGCAGTGCATCGAGATGCGGCGGCGGCGGGATCTGGCCGTGGTCCCAATTCGACGGATCGAGCACGACCGCACTTGCCGCGGCCTCGGCCTCGGAGCGGAACGAGGACGGGAGCGCCTGGACCAGTTTGCGCAAGGCCGCCTTCACCTGCGGCGTGGCCGTCGAGGGGCCGGCGACGAGGAAGAGCGTGCGGGCCTCGGCGGCCGTGAGGCCGCTCAGATCGGTGCGGGATCCTCCGAGTAGCCGCCAGCCGCCGCCACGTCCGGGCTGGGAGTAGACGGGGATACCGGCCATGGCCAGGCCTTCGAGGTCGCGCCTGGCCGTCCGTTGGCTGACCTCGAGCTCTCCGGCCAGCTCCTTTGCCGTGACCCGCCCCCGTGCCTGCAGGACGAGGAGGGCAGCTACCAGTCGGTCAGCGCGCATCTGTCCATTTTCGTCCTAAAAGTGGCCAGATGGTGACCACTTCAAAGGCGCACGGTGGAGGCACCGATACCCACCCCGCCGGCCCGCCGGCAGAAAAGGAGCCCCACAATGCCTGGACTCGTACCCCCTGTCGTCGACGAGCGCGCCTGTCTGCTGGCCTACCTGGCCCAACAGCGCGACGGCATCCGCTACGCCGCCCACGGTCTCAGTGACGAGCAAGCCATGGCCCGTCCCAGCGCGAGCGAGCTCAACCTCGGTGGACTGGTCAAGCACGCCGCCCTGGTCGAGCAGGCCTGGATCGGTTTCATCCAGGACGGCGACACGTCGGTGTTCGTGTCCGAAGAGGACTGGGGGGACGGGTTCCGTCTGGTGCCGGGCGAGACGCTGGAGGACGTGCTGCGGTTCTCGGCCGACGTGGCGGAGCACACAGAGAAGATCGTCAACGCGCTGGCCGATCTCGGGGCTCCCCTGGCGGCTACAACGGAGGGGGTGCCGTGGATTCCAGCCGGGCTGGTGTGGTCGCCGCGCTGGGTGCTCCTCCACCTCATTGAGGAGACGGCCCGTCACGCCGGCCACGCTGACATCGTCCGCGAGTCGCTCGACGGCGCCACGTGCTGGGCGTTGATGGCCGCGGCAGAAGGCTGGCCGGACCTGCCCTGGGAGTGAGGGCGCCCATTCGCCGAGCCAGGTCACCCACAGGGGCGGCGGAATAGCCGTCAGAGGGCAGCGTTGCACTAACCATGCAGATAGACGTCTGGTCCGATTTCGCGTGTCCCTGGTGCGCCCTCGGCCTGCGCCGGTTGCATGTGGCACGCGACCAGTTCGCACACGGTGACGCCATCACCGTGGTGCACCGTTCCTTCGAGTTGGATCCGCATGCGCCGGCTCGTCGCCCGCAGACGATGAACGAGCTGCTCGCGTCCAAGTACGGCATGAGCCCCGATCAGGTGCGTGCCGGCCACGAGCGCCTGGCCGCGTTGGGCCGTGATGTCGGCTTCGAATTCGCCTTCGACCGGATCCAGTCTGGCACGACGTTCGACGCCCATCGACTGGCGACCGCCGCCCGCGGGACGGCGATCGAAGATGCAGTGGTGAGCGGCCTCTTCACCGCCTACTTCACCGATGGTCAGCTGCTCTCGGACCACGAGGTTCTGGTGCGCGTGGCCACGGCGGCGGGCATGGATCCCGTTGAGGCGCGACACACGCTGGAGGGTGATGCCCGGGCGGGTGAGGTCCGGGCCGATGAGAAACTGGCGTACGAGCTGGGGATCACCGGCGTGCCGCACTTCGTGATCAACGGCAGATGGGCGATCCCCGGGGCACAGGAGGTGGACACCATGTTGCTGGCACTCGGTCGGGCCTGGGAGCGCACCGAGCACCTGGAATCCGGGGGCGTGGAAACGGCCGCCGCGCAGGCGACCTGAGTCCGGGGAGATGCGGGCGACTCAGGCCATCGTGTCGAGGATTTCGCGGATCATCTCGACGGTGGTGCCGGGGTGGAGGAACGCGAAGCGGGCCACCGTCTCCCCCTCCCAGGTCGTCGGCGTCACGAATCCGATCTGGTCCCTGAGCAGTCGGGCCGACCACGCGTCGTAGTCGGGTTTGCGCCATCCCGTCCGTCGGAACAGGACGATCGACAGTTCGGGTTGCCGTACGAGTTCGGTGTACGGCGTCTCCCCGATCATCACCGCCCCCCGGCGGGCGATCGACAGCCCGGCTTCCACCGCCTCGCTGTACGCATCGATCCCGTACACGGCCATGGAGAACCAGATCGGCAGGCCGCGGGCACGCCGGGTGAGGTGGTAGGCGTAGTCGCTCGGGTTCCACTCTTCGGGGTCGTCGCTGTGGAGGACCTCGAGATACGAGGCGTCCTGGGTATGGACGGCTTTGGCCAGATTGGGCTGGCGGTAAAGCAGGGCGGCGCAGTCGAACGGTGCGAACAACCACTTGTGCGGATCGACGATGAAGGAGTCGGCCTTCTCGAATCCGGCGAACTTGTGCCGGGTCGAGGGTGCGAACAACGCCGCGCCACCGTAGGCCGCGTCGATGTGGAACCACACATTGCGCTCGCTCGCCACCTCCGCCACGCCGGAGAGATCGTCGATGATGCCGGCGTTGGTCGTCCCCGCCGTGGCGACAAGGGCGACGACGTCGTCCGCGCGCGGATGGTGTGCCAACACGCGGCGCAATCCTGTCTCCGTCAGCCGGTGGTCATCGGTGGGAACGACCAGGGCCTCGACGCCGATGACGTGGAGCGCCTTGCCGACCGACGAGTGGGCCTCGTCGCTGATGGCGATGAGAGGGCGGGAGGGACCGGGGCCACCGCGCCGGTGGCCGGCCGTATCGCGGGCCACGACGAGGGCGGACAGATTGCCCGCCGAGCCGCCGGATACGAAGCATCCTCCTGCTCCGGGCGGCAGGCCCGCCGTGCGCGCGATGACGTCGAGGGCCTGGTTCTCGGCCACCACGACGCCGGCCGCCTCGAGCCATGAGGTTCCCTGCAGGGAGGAGCACGAGACGAACATGTCGAAGAGGAGGGCCGCCTTGGTCGGTGCGGCGGGGATGAACGAGAGGAAGCGAGGGCTGTCGCAGGACACGACGGCGGTTGCGAGCTCGTCCACGAAGAGCCGCAGGACATCGGAGGCGGCGTTGCCCTCCGGGCGCATCAGCCCCTGCACGACGGAGCCGAGTCGTGGCGCCTGCCCCCCGAAATCGAGTGGCACGGGGTCGAGGGCAAGGCGTTCCCTGCAATATGCCATCACGAGGTCGGTCATGCCCTCGTCGTAGTCGAACATGCCGCGCGCGGTCACGGTGCCCGATGGTGCCCGCCGGGCGGCCCGCTGGGATCACCCCCGAACCGCAGCCGCCATTCCGCTTCGGCCCGCCAGGCGACTTCACGCACCGCGGCACCGGTCGTCGATGCGATCAGCGCCACGTCCTCGAACTCGGGCTTGGCCCGCCCGGAACCGACTTTCATGCGCACGATCATGCCGTCGACGGACACCTCGTCGAACGAGCGTGCGGCGGGCCAACGCTCGGCGATGGTGGCCCGCACCCCGAAGGTGCCCGTCGCCGCCTGCATGACGTGACGCAAAGCATCGAGGTGCGCGGTGTCGGTGAGCACGTGCAGGACGTGTCCCGGCCGTCCCTTTTTCATGATCACCGGGCTGACCCAGGCGTCGAAGGCGCCGGCCTCGAGGGCCGCCGACACCGCGTACCCCAGTTGTTCGCCCGTCACATCGTCGAGGTTCGTTTCGAGCACCACCGCCGGTTGGCCCGCACCGATGGACGGAGGTTCGTTGCAGTGTCCGATGATGACCTGGGTGCAGTTGGGCAGTTCGTCGATCTCGTTCTTCCCTGCGCCGAATCCGCTGCCGTGCACCACCATGGCCGGCATCGGCCCGAACGAGGTGGAGAGGGCGGCGAGGAGCGCGGCCCCGGTCGGGGTGGTGAGCTCCACGGTCGTGGCCCGTCCATAGGTCGGCACGCCCTCGAGGAGCCGTACCGCAGCGGGCGACGGATTGGGGAGGGGGCCGTGTGCCGACCGCACCATGCCGGTGCCGGTCGCCACGGGGGACGCAGTGACGTCGTCGACGTCGAGCACCTCGAGCGCGACGACGGTGCCGACGATGTCGATGATGGCGTCGTGCCCCCCTACCTCATGGAAGTGGACCTGGTCGGCCGGCACTCTGTGCAACGCTGATTCCACCTCAGCCAGGTGGCGGAAGACCGCGAGCGCCCGCGCGGTCACCCGTGGCGGGAGGGCAGCACACGTGATGAGATCCGCGATGTCTGCGTGTGTGCGCGCGGTGCCGTCTTCGCGGCCTTGCACGAGCGCCCGTGTGCAGGCAACGCCGCCGCGGAGCGTTTCTTCCGTACGGAGCTCCCATCCCGGTATCGAAAGGCGTTCGAGGAGGTGGCGGATCTCCTCGAGATCCGCCCCGGCATCGATGAGCGAGCCCAATGCCATGTCGCCCGCGATGCCGGCGAAGCAATGGAACCAGGCGACCTTCCTGGTCGACGAAGCCCGCGATGGCGTGGCTCGCGGGGGATCCGGGGTCACCGGAGGATCCGGGCGACGGCGCATGCGGCGCCGTAACCGTTGTCGATGCCGACCACGGTGACGCCCGACGCGCAGGCGGCGAGCATGGCGAGGAGCGCTGTCACTCCCTCGAAGGCCGCTCCATAGCCGGTACTGGTGGGTACGGCCACGACCGGTGCCGGCGTGAGACCGCCGACCACACTGGCGAGCGCGCCCTCCATGCCGGCGATCACCACCACCACGTCGGCCCTCGCCAGCTGGTCGACCTCGGCCAGCAACCGGTGGAGACCGGCCACGCCGCAGTCCACCAGCAGGGTGGGCTCGAACCCGAGGACCCGCTGCACGGCCACGCACTCGTGGGCGACGGGGAGGTCCGCGGTGCCGGCCGTGATGACCACGACGTGGCCTTGTCGCAGTGGTGCAGGCCGGAAGGTCACGGTGCGCAGGAGTCCGGACTCCGTTCTGTCGCCCGAGCCGTAGCCGAGGTCTTCGGTGTGGGCGGACACAGCCTTGACCTGCTCCTCGGTGGCCCGGGTCAGCAGCACGGGGCCCGAACCGGTGCCGAGCAGCTCCCCGACGATGGCTGCGCAGTGCTCGGGCGTCTTGCCGGGGCCGTAGACGGCCTCGGGCATGCCCTGTCGCAGATCACGATGATGGTCGATGCGCGCGAACCCCAGATCGGCGTAGGGCAGGCGACGCAGCTCCCGTACGGCGTCGTCGGGTGCGCAGTCGCCCGAGGCCACGCGATCGATGAGGGAGCGGAGGGACGAGGGGTCCATAGATGCCCCTATCCTGCCCGGTCTGGCGCGGTCCCGTCGCGGCCTGCCCGGGAGTGGACGCGCAGAGATCGTCCGGCGTTCGGTCCTCGTTCGCGTCCGGTTCATGCCCTCTCGTTACCTTGCAGCGCATGTTCCCTGAAGACGAAGGAAGTGGTCCCGTCGGAGCCGGGTCGGCGCAGCGACCCGGCTTGACACGTCGCCAGTTCATGCAGGTCGCGTCCGTCGCCGGGTTCGCAGCGGCGGCACTCGACCTCGGCTTACGGGACGGCTACGCCTTCGCCGCCGGCTCCGGCGGCACCAGCTCACTCGGCACGGGGACGGTGCCCGAGCAGATCCACCTGACCTGGGGGGCTGATCCCTCGAGCGAGGTGACCGTGTCGTGGGCGTCCCCGGGGGCCCAGACCACGCCGCAGGTCACCCTCACACCGGCGGTCGGCGGCCAGAGCGTCTTCAGCGCCACGCCCCTTTCGTATACCGATGGTCTCAGCGGCGAGGTGGTCCATTGCTACCACGTCCCCCTCACGGGTCTCGCGCCGAACACCGCCTACAGCTACACAGTGGCAGACGCCGCCACCCCCGCCGTGACCTTCACGAGCTCGTTCACCACGATGGACACCGGACGGTTCGCCTTCGCCTTCACGAGCTTCGGTGACCTCGGTACGCCGGGGACCGGCGCGACGTACACCCTGGCGGACGGCTCGACGGTCCAATCGAGCGTCTACAGCGAGTCCCAGTGGAACGCGTACACCGCGGTCAGCGAAGTCGAGCTGCTGGCCCCGCAAGTTCCATCTGATCAACGGCGACCTCTGCTACGGCGACAAGGCGACGATCTCCTCTACCGGCAAGACGACGTCGGGGTCGACCGGCGTCCAGACAGCCCCCGAGGTGTGGCGGGACTTCGGCCTCAACACCCAACGATCAGCGGCCAACCGGCCGTGGATGCCCTGTATCGGGAACCACGAGGCAGAGCTCGACAACGGCCCCAACGGCTACAACTCCTACACCACGCGCTACATGCTGCCCGGCAACGGCACGTCGTTCTCCGGGAGCTTCTACTCGTTCCAGGTCGGCTCGGTGCTGTTCATCAGCCTCGACGCCAACGACGTGTGTTACCAGGGCGCCGGCGCCTACAACGTGGGCTTTACCGCCACCACGGACGCGGCGTCCAATCCGATTGCCGCATCCACCCACGTCTACAACCAGTTCTACACGGGCGGGTTCACCCAGAACTGGACGGCACGCTCTCTCCGGGCGGGGGTACGCCGAATGCGCAGACGCAGTGGCTGAAAAACACCCTGGCTGCGGCGCGTGCCGGCACCACCGTGGACTGGATCATCGTCCAGATGCACCAGTGCGCCCTGTCGTCGACGACCGACAACGGGTGTGACGCCGGCATCCGTCAGGCCTGGGTGCCGCTCTTTGACCAGTACGAGGTCGACCTGGTCCTCAACGGCCACGACCACGACTACGAGCGCTCCTTCCCGGTGCGCGGATTCGCACCAGCCCCGTACCCCGGCACCTCGACCTGGAAGGGATCGGCAAACACCGCCTGGCCCAGCAACTACGTCTACACCACCAGCGGGCCGACGCCGGTGGCGGCGAACAACGGCGCGGTCCTCAACACCTTCACTCCGGTCGTGGTCGCCGGCGAGGGGACGGGCTCTCAGACAAGTCCCTTCGACACCACGCTCGGTACCGTCTACATGGTCCTCGGCGGGGGTGGGACCAACAAGCGTGACAACGTCTTCAACTCCGGGACGGCGAACGTCACGACCTTCACCCAGATCCGCGTCGGCACGGCCTTCGATACCATCGCGGCGGGGACCAAGCCCATCCCGGACGCCAGCGAGCCCTGCGCCTGGTCGGCCAACAAGGACACTGCGGATGCCTACGGCATCGCACTGTTCAACGTCGACCCCGGGTCGCCGGGCGGCACGACGACCATCAAAGTCACCTACTACCACGCGCCCACCCAGACGAGTGGTGCGCCCGCCTACACCGTGTTCGACACCTTCTACCTGTCCCGGCCGCGGAGCGACAACCCGCCGGCGACAACGCCTGAGTTCCCGCTGCCGGCCTACGCGGTCGGGGGAGCGGTGGCGCTGGGTGGGGGCGCGCTGCTCGTCCAGCAGCATCGACACGCGAAGAGGGCGTCACAGCACGCCGAGCTGCTTCGACTGTCCGGACCCGCGGGGAACTGACGGGACCGCCGCCGCCCGAAGCGGGACGGGTGGGCGGGTCGGAATATCTCACTATCCTGCCCGGGAGTGAATCCTCCTCCGACCACTGTCGCCTACTTCGGCCCAGCGGCCACCTTCACCCAGGAGGCCCTGCTCACGCAGTCGGACCTGGCCGAGGCCGACCTCCGCCCACTCTCCTCCATCGCAACCGTCCTCGACGAGGTGGCGGGGGGAAGGGCGGACCTTGGCTTCGTCCCGATCGAGAACGCCATCGAGGGCACCGTCAGTGCGACCATCGACGGCCTCATCTTCGACGTGGACCTCTACATAGAGCGCGAGGTCGTGATGGACATCCACCTCCACCTCATGGCCAGGCCGGGGGTGCATATCGACGACATCAGGCGGGTCTCGTCCTACCCCCACGCCCTGGCCCAGTGCCAGAAATTCCTGGCCCAAGAAGTACCTGCGGCAGAGCACGTGGCGGCGAACTCGACCGCCGACGCCGCCAGGCTTCTGGGCGAGTCCGATGCCGCTGACGCAGCCGCCATCGCCCCACGCCTGGCGGCCGAGCGCTACGGGCTCGTCATCCTGGCCGAGGACGTCGAGGACCACCCCGAGAACCAGACCCGGTTCGTGGCGGTGGCCCGGGCGCGGGTCCCGCAGCCCTCTGGTCACGACAAGACGAGCATCGTGTGCTTCCAGCAGGCCGACCACCCGGGGAGCCTGCACGGCATCCTCGGTCAGTTCGCGGCGCGCAACATCAACCTGACCAAGCTCGAGTCGCGACCGACGAAGCAGGGCCTCGGTGACTACTGCTTCGTGATCGACCTCAACGGGCACGTCGGCGACGAGGTCATCGCCGATTGCCTGCGTGACCTGCACACCAGTTTGGCCGGGGTGAAGTTCCTCGGTTCGTATCCTGCGGCAGGGATGCAGGGGGACGACAAGCGGCGCGAGGCCGGAGCGGCCTGGCAGAAGGCCGACGAGTGGATCAAGGGGCTTCGGGGGTCGATCGAATGAGGGTGCTCTGATGGGTGTGACCGGCATGGCCAATCTGGCCGTCAAGGTGGTCGACCTCGAGGCCGCGTGCGCCTGGTACGCCGCCGCAGGGGCCACGGTCACCGAGCCCGTCGTGTGGGAGAACGGGAGGCGCGCCGACGTGACGCTCGGCTGGCTCCATCTCACGTTGTTCACCAAGGCGATCTACGAGGATGCCTGTCAGTTGCCCGACGAGGGCTTCTTGCATCCTGCACTCTTCGTCGACGATCTGGACGAGGAGCTGTCCAAGCACGAGGTCCTGTGGGGTCCGCGGATCGTGTCTGGTTCGTTCGGTGTCCGGCGCATCGCCTTCGTCGAGGCACCGGGCGGCATGAGGCTCGAGTTCATGGAGCAGTTGGAAGACCCGACCTGAGACAGCGGATCTGTGACCTCCCAGTGGGCGGAGGGAGTGGGATTCGAACCCACGGAGGCTTGCACCTCACAGCTTTTCAAGAGCTGCGCATTTGTCCGCTCTGCCATCCCTCCAGCGAATCCTCGGCCATGCTACGTGAGATCACTCCTGCGCAGAGGCGCCCCGCCGTCTCGATTCCGTGGCCCCCGTTCGCTGGTCAGTAACAGTTAGCGGTCCGACGCGTTCTGGTCGCGCAGTCGTCCCCGCGCGCGGCCCCGTTCAGCCTGGGCCAGCACGACCTTGCGCAGGCGGACGACCTTGGGCGTCACCTCGACACATTCGTCCTCGGAGATGAACTCGAGCGCATGTTCGAGGGAGAAGGCCATGACCGGTGTCAGACGCTCGAACTCCTCCGCGGTGGACGACCGGATGTTGTTCAGCTTCTTCTCTTTGGTCGGGTTGACGTCCATCTCCTCTTGTCGCGCGTTCTCCCCGATGACCATGCCTTCGTAGACGTCTTCACCGGGTCCGACGATGAGCGTGCCCCTCTCCTGCAAGTTCATCAGCGCGAATGTGGTCGTGAGCCCGCGTCGATCGGCCACCATGGAGCCGTTGCGGCGTGTCTTGAGCTCGCCGTGCCACGGCTCCCAGCCGTCGAAGATGTGGTGCAACACACCGGTTCCCCTGGTTTCGGTCAGGAACTCGGTGCGGAACCCGATCAGGCCACGGGCTGGTACCCGGTAGTCGAGGCGGACCCATCCGGTTCCGTGGTTGACCATCTCGGTCATGGTTCCTTTGCGGAGGGCGAGCAGTTGCGTCACGACGCCGAGATAGTCGTCGGGGACGTCGATGGACACTCGCTCCACCGGTTCGAAGACCTTGCCGTCGATTTCCCGGGTGACCACCTGTGGTTTTCCGACCGTCAGTTCGAAGCCTTCCCGTCGCATGGTCTCGACCAGCACCGCCAGCTGCAGCTCGCCCCGGCCGAGAACTTCCCAGAGGTCCGGTCGGTCTGTCGGTGCAACCCGAATGGCGACGTTGCCGACCAATTCGGAGTCGAGGCGGTTCTTCAGCAGGCGTGCAGTGAGCTTGTTGCCGTCCGCACCGGACAAGGGGGACGTATTGATGCCGATGGTCATGGCCAGGCTCGGCTCGTCGACCGTGATGGCCGGCAGAGCGATGGGATTGTCCGCATCGGCCAGCGTCTCGCCGATGGTGACCTCGGCCAGGCCGGCTATGGAGACGATCTCACCGGGTCCGGCTGACTCGGCCGGTACCTGTTCGAGGGACTCGGTGACGTACATCTCGGTGATCTTCGCCTTCTCGACCGTTCCGTCGAGCTTGCACCAGCCGATCATCCCGCCCTTGGTGAGCTCGCCGTTGTAGACGCGGCAGATGGCGAGGCGTCCGACGTAGGGCGAGGCGCTCAGGTTGCAGACGAGCGCCTGCGTGGGAGCGTTCTCCTCGTACTGCGGAGCCGGGACGTGGTCGATGATGGCCTGGAAGAGAGGGGCGACGTCGGTGCCCTCCACGCCCCGCTCGGTGCTGACCCAGCCGGCGCGGGCGTTCGAATAAAGGATGGGGAACGAAATCTGATGCTCGTCCGCGTCGAGGTCCAAGAAGAGCTCTTCGACCTGGTCCACGACTTCCTCGATCCGGGCGTCGGGCCGGTCGACCTTGTTGATGACCAGGACGACCGGGAGCCTCGCCTCGAGCGCCTTGCGCAGCACGAACCGCGTCTGGGGCAACGGGCCCTCGGAGGCGTCGACCAGGAGGAGCACGCCGTCGACCATGGTCAAGCCGCGCTCGACCTCACCGCCGAAATCGGCGTGGCCGGGTGTGTCGACGATGTTCATTTTCACGCCACCCCACCGCACGGCAGTGTTCTTGGCCAGGATGGTGATGCCCTTCTCGCGCTCGAGGTCACCGGAGTCCATGACCCGGTCGGTCACCTCCTGGTGGGCACCGAAGGCTCCCGTCTGGCGCAGCATGGCGTCGACGAGCGTCGTCTTGCCGTGGTCGACGTGGGCCACAATGGCCACATTTCTGATGTCGTCTCGGTTTTGCATGGGGGCTACAACGATAGGCGAGGTCAGAGGCCGCTCATGCCGCGGGCTGCGCCACCCCCTCAAATGGCGGTGATGCTCCGTCCGTGCGGGCCAGAGTGCGGGCGATCGCAGCCACTCCCGCGGCCAACGCGATCTCATCCACTTCGACCTTCACCAGGTGGCCGGAGTCGGGCCACCAGCCGACGATGCGTCCCGGTGGAAGCGAACGTGGAGCCTGCATCGCCTCCACCATCGCCAGGACGCTGAGCTCGGACCTGATGGTCGGACGCCGGGGACCGCTGAGGACGACCAGGTGCACCGAGAAGGCGCTGCCCTCGTCGTCAGTGACGACGGAGCGCACTTCGGCCCGGCTGCGGATGGCCAGAAGGGCGGAATGCGGGCTGTCCCACCAGCGGTCCCGGCCGATCACCGGCGGTTCTGCGAAGGCCTCCCAGTCGAGCGCACACCAGAGCCGGGTGGCCCAGGTGGCGACGTCGGCCTGGACGGCGGTGATGCCCGCAGCCGGCAACGTGGCGAGCCAGCGGCCCATGGGCGAGGCGAGATGATCACCGGCCCGTGCTGCGTCGATGGCCCCGGCAATGGCCATCCGTGCCCCGTCGACGGGGGCGTGTGCCTTTCGGGCCACGAGGGCCTGCACCGCACGCAACCCCAGCGCACGGCGCGCCGTGCGCGCCGACCAGGTGAACGGTGTCGCAGCGGCCTGGTCGGCTGGTTCGAGGGCGACGCGCACCTGGTGATCGGTGATCCTGAGGGATGGGCCACCGACTCCCGGCGCGGCCAGTTCGGCCAACGACCGGGGGAGTCCCGCTGCCGCGTCGAGAACCGAGGACCGACCTTTCGCGGTGAGCGCCGTCGCAGGGTCCAAGAGCTCATTCGTCAACAGGCCCGAGCCCGGGTGCCCCGGACGTGATCGGACCGGGGTCGGTTCGTCAGGCATTCGGACCGCCAGCGTCCACACCCTTCGCCTCAGCGGACGCGAGCTCGGACAGCCGGAGCACGACATGGGACACGATCGCCCGAAGATGCTCTTCTATGACGTCCTCGACGCCGTAGCGGCCGAGCGCGGAGTGCAACAAGGCCACGCGGAACGGTGGAGTGCCACTGCGCAGCGTCTCCAACAGGGCGAGATAGTGCACTGCGGTGCGGGCCTGGGCCCAACGTCCACCGGTCGTCAGACCGAGCGCGCACAACGTGGCCGTGCCGGGAACCGGGGCGCCCACGAGGAGATCGAAGACGCCGGACAGCACGACACGACCTCCGGCGAGCGGGATGGCGACACGATCGTTGGTCCGCGGCAGCCATCCGGCGGCGAAACGGGGGGTGAGGTTCCCGAGGTGCGCGACGTGAGGCGCCAGCGTGTCGGCGAGTGCTGTGCGCCGCGCGTCGGACATCCCGTCGATCCACCTGACCAGGGCCAGCCGATCCGAGTCGACGCGCAGGGCGTCGACCGCGTCGGTGAGGGGGTCTCCCAATCGGCCCGTCGTCACCAATTGGCGGAACAGGGCACGGATCAGGCACGAGGTCACCAAGTCGGGAGGAAAGGGGTCGGCGGAGACGGCGGAGGCGGGGTCGGCCGCCGCGGCCGACGTGCCCCACAGGAGCCTCGGGCCGAGATAGAGAGGAGCGGCACCTTCGCCGCGGGCGGACGCAATTGCGCTCGCCCCGTCCTCCAACCAGGCTCGCAGGCCGCCCGACAATCCGGGGTCGAACCGGGGTCGCCGCCCCGAGCCGTCGCGTAAGAGGGCGAGCACCTCGTCCCGCGCCGCCGTCTTACCGGCTGCGGGCGCGTCGACCTCTCGCGTCACCGTCGTGCCTGGCGGCTCCCACGGTGCGAAGGACTCCTGTCGAGGTGTGACGAGAACCATACGACGAGTCTGCCCGAGGGGTGTGACGCGGGCCCTCCGCTCCCTCCTTTAGCCTGGCTGGTGCCATGGCACCAGCGCTCTCACTTCTGGCATCGGACTCCGTTGCCTTCGGGGTCATCTTCGGGATATTCGTGGTGGCGCTGCTGGTCCTCATCGTGATCGTCCTTCGGTGGGCCATCCGCAGCGACCGCCGGGGCCGTGCCCAGTGGAAGCAACGACAGGCGAGCCGGATGGCTCCGACCGAGGGCGACGCGCCGCCTCCTTCGCGGCCGTGAGCGTGCGTTCCCGCTGGGAGTCCGTTCGATCCCACCTCGGACGGCAAGAGCCGCCCCCACCGGTGCCGCTGACGGCCTTCGTCCTGGCCGGCGGGGGGAGCCGGGGGGCCGTCCAGGTCGGCATGCTGGCCGAGCTCGTGGAGCGGGGGATCCGCGCCGACCGTGTGTTCGGTGCCTCCGTGGGGGCGATCAACGGCGCGGCCTACGCAGGCAACCCCACCAGGGAGGGGATCGAGCGGATGGCCGGCATCTGGCGGGACGTGAAGGGCACCGACATCTTCCCCCGGTCCGCGCTCGACGGTCCGTGGGCCTTTCTCCAAAAGGCGCGCCGCGGTCCACTCCAATTCCGGGCTGCGCGCCATTATCGAGGCGGGCATCGATTTCGAGAACATCGAGGACACGACGATCCCGTTCGAGGTCGTCACGACCTCGCTGACCGACGGCCGCGAGCGCTGGATCGCGCATGGCCCCGCCGTCGAGGCTGTCATGGCATCGTCGGCGATACCCTCCATCTTCCCTCCGGTGGTCATTGACGGCGACGTCCTCGTCGACGGGGGCGTCGTCAACAACGTGCCGATCAGCCGGGCTCTCGGGGCAGGGTGCACGCGGATCTACGTCCTGCTCTGTGGCCCGTTGCACTACCACCCGCCGCTTCCCAGACGTCCGGCCGAGGCGGCCTTGACCGCGTTCTTCGTCGCGGTGCACGCCCGTTTCGTCCGCGAGCTGGCGGCGCTGCCGCCGGGGGTCGAGGTCGTGGTCTTCAGCGGGGGCGGCGAGCCGTCGGCGCAGTACCGCGACTTCTCCGCCACCAAGGAGCTCATCGACGACGGAAGAGCCGAAGTGGCCGAGGTCCTCGACCGCTACGCGGGGACGTCGCAGGACCTCATCCCGGTTGCGCCGCCCATCTCGGCGGCAGCCATCCCTCCCGGCCTGACCCACCGACAGTGACCGAGAGCCGTTACCTCCTCCCGAACGCCACAACGGCGGCTGCCGAACGTTTTTCCGCCTTCGTCGAGCTCTTCGACCCGTCCACCTTCGCCCATATGGACGAGCTCGGCATCGCCCCCGGTTGGCGTTGCTGGGAGGTGGGGGCGGGCGGCACATCGGTGGTGCAGTGGCTGGCCGGACGGGTGGGCGCCCAAGGGTACGTCCTCGCCACCGACATCGACGTGACCTGGGCCGGAGCGGCGGCTGGGAGCACGAGCCCGCAGGTTGAGGTGCGCGCCCACAATGTGGCGCTCGACCCACCCCCCGCCGGCCGGTTCGACCTGGTCCACGCCCGCCTGGTGCTGGTCCACGTCCCGGAGCGGGCGAAGGCGATGGACGCCATGGTGGGCGTCCTGCGGCCGGGGGGGTGGCTGTTCATAGAGGACGCGGACCCGGCACTGCAGCCGCTCAGCTCGCTGGAGGTGCGGGGGCCCGAGCAGGAGCTGGCCAACCGCATACGGAGCGGGTTCCGGGCGCTCATGGCGAGCCGCGGGGCGGACCTCGCGTACGGACGCACGTTGCCGCGGCTACTCAGGGAAGCCGGGTTGTCCGATGTCCGGGCCGATGCCTCTTTCCCCGTGACCCACCCGGCCTGTGCCCGTCTGGAGACGGCGACGATCAGTCTCATCGCCGGCCAATTGGTCGAGAACGGCGTCGCCAGCCCCGAGGAAATCGACATCCACCTGGCCAACGTCGCCGCCGGGAGGCTCGACCTCACCCAACCCCCGATGGTCGCCGCCTGGGGGCGTCGACCGCACTGAGTCGCCTCGGAAGCGGCCGGGCAGTCCGTCGTGCACGCTCGTCACAGCATCCTGGTGAAATAGAGGGATGACGGCTCCGGCTACCGGGATGGCAGCGCCTCCCGACATGATGGACACCTTTCATCCTGCGGTGGCGGCCTGGTTTGCCCAGCGGTTCCCCGACGGTCCGACGGCGCCGCAGCGCGAGGCGTGGCCCCACATCGCCGAGGGAAAGAACGTGCTCGTGGCCTCGCCCACCGGGACCGGAAAGACTTTGACCGGTTTCCTCGTCGCCATCGACGCCGCCTACAAGGCGGCCGAGGCCGGGACCCGCCGGCAGGGGCTGCCCGAGGTGCTCTACGTCTCGCCGCTGCGCGCCCTGGCCGTCGACGTGCACGAGAACCTGCACATCCCGCTGTCCGAGATCAAAGAAGAGGCGGCGCGGACGGGGTACGCCGACCCCGGCCTGCGCGTGGCCGTGCGTACCGGCGACACCCCTGCGGCCGAGCGCGCCGCCATGCGCAAGAACGCACCGGACATCCTCGTCACCACACCGGAGTCGCTCTATCTCCTCCTTACCGCTCCTTCATCCCGGGCGTTGTTGCGCGGCGTGCGCACGGTCATCGTCGACGAGGTGCACACCTTGGCCCGCGACAAGCGCGGCAGCCACCTGGCGTTGAGTCTCGAACGACTGGACGGTCTGGTCACCGAGAGCGGCGGGCATCTGCAGCGCATCGGGCTCTCGGCCACGCAGCGTCCACTCGACGTGGTGGCCCGTCTGCTCTCGGGTGTGCAGCACGAGCGTCCGCCCACGGTGATCGTCGACTGCGGCCATTCCCGTCAACTGAACGTGGCGATCGAATTGCCCGACAGCGAGCTCGAAGCGGTGGCCAGTGGCCTGCAGTTCTCCGACATCCTGGACCGCATCGCGGATCACACGCGCCAGCACCGCACGACGCTGATCTTCGTCAACACCCGGAAGATGGCCGAACGTGTGGCGCACCAACTGGCCGAACGCCTGGGCGGTGCGGACGGGCACGGCGACGACGTGGATGCGTCGCTCCTCGTGGCGGCGCATCATGGCAGTCTGTCGGCCGCGCGCCGGCGCATCGTCGAGACGCGACTGCGGGCCGGAGATCTGCGGGCGCTGGTGGCGACGGCCTCGTTGGAACTCGGCATCGACGTCGGGCCGGTGGAGCTGGTGTGCCAGATCGGTTCGCCGCGCGCCATCGGGACGTTTCTCCAGCGGGTGGGCCGGGCCAACCACCAGCGCGACGGGATCCCGGCGGGACGCCTTTATCCCATGACACGAGACGAGCTCGTCGAATGCACTGCATTGCTGGCGGCCGTGCGCGACGGCCGGCTCGATCTCCTGGAGCCCCCGATCGCCCCGCTCGATGTGCTGACCCAGCAGCTGGTGGCCGAAGTGGCGGCGGCCGAAGAGTGCGGGGTCGAAGAGCTGTGGCAGATGACCAGGCAGGCTGCGCCCTACGCCGATATGCCGCGGTCGGATTTCGACGACGTGGTCGCCCTGGCCAGCTGGGGCATCGAGACGGGGCGCGGACGGCGCGGGGCGCACCTGCACCATGATGCGGTCAATGGCCGTCTGCGGGCGCGCCGTGGTGCGCGTCTCGCCGCCCTGACCAGTGGCGGGGCGATTCCGGAGACCGGGGACTACCGGGTGGTGCTCGACCCTGAAGGAGTGACGGTCGGGTCGGTGCACGAGGACTTCGCCGTGGAGGCGATGACCGGTGACATCTTCCTTCTCGGCACGCATTCGTGGCGGGTGGCCAAGGTCGAGGTGGGCACGGTGCGCGTGCACGACGCGGGGGATCTCCCGCCATCGGTGCCCTTCTGGTTGGGCGAGGCACCGGCGCGGACGACCGAGCTCTCCCAAGCGGTGAGCGAGCTGCGGGCGGAGCTCGAACCGCTCTTGAGGGCACAGGACGGGGACGGGGCGCGCCGGCTGGTCATGGAGCAGGCCGGCGTCGGCCACGACGTGGCACAACAGGTGGTGGCGTACTGTGCGGCCGGGTTGGCGGCGTTGGGCTTCCTGCCCACCCGCCAGCGCATTGTGGTCGAACGCTGCTTCGACGACAGCGAAGGGACGCAGCTCATCCTTCACGCACCGTTCGGCGGCCGGATCAACCGCGCCCTCGGCCTGGCGCTGCGCAAGCGTTTCTGCGTGTCGTTCGACTTCGAGCTCCAGGCGGCAGCGGACGACGACACGGTGGTGCTCTCCCTCGGGCCCCAGCACAGCTTCCCCCTGACCAGCGTCTCGTCGATGCTCCGGTCGAAGGACGCGACGGAGGTGTTGACCCAAGCCGTGTTGCCCCACCCGATGCTGGCGGCCCGCTGGCGCTGGAACTTGAACCGGGCACTGGTGCTGCCGCGCCAACGAGGTGGGAAGCGGCGGCCCATCCATCTCCAACGGATGGAGGCGGATGACCTTCTGGCCGCCGTATGGCCCTCGTTGGCCGCGTGCCAGGAGAACGCCGGCGCGGGCCCGGTGGCTGTGCCCGATCACGTCCTGGTGCGCCAGACGGTCGACGACTGCCTGCACGAGGGTCTCTCGGTGGAAGGCCTGGTCGATCTGTGGTCCCAGGTGGAGTCGGGTGCCATCGCGTTGCACACGGTGGAGTCGTCCGAGCCTTCGCCATTGGCGCACGGGATTCTCAGCGGCCGTCCGTTCACGTTCCTCGACGGCGCGCCATTGGAGGAACGCCGGACGCGCGCTCTTTCGTTGCGCCGCGGCCTGGGCGCGCTCGGCCCCAACGGCCTGCCGGTGCCGACCGACGAGTTGGGTGCCCTGGATCCTGACGCGGTGGCCCTCGTCCTCGACCAGGTGCGTCCGCGTCCGCGCAACGCCGACGAGCTCCACGACCTGTTGCTCTCCCTCGTCGCCTGCCGACCGGTGCCCGAATGGGCGGCGTGGTTCGGCACCCTCGTCGCGACGGGCCGCGCCGCGTCGATCGGCGAGTCCTGGGTGGCCACAGAGCAGACGGAGGCCGCATCCGCATTGCGGGACGACGACGAGGCGGTCGCAGCCTGTGTCGGCGGCCATCTGGAGTTGGCCGGACCGGTCTCGATCGACGAGCTGACGTCGCAGATGCCGCTCCCTCCGGGTGCGCCGATGGGGGCGCCGGTGACAGCGGCCCGGGCCCGCACGGCACTCGCCCGCCTCGAGGCTCAGGGCTCGGCGATCGAGCTTCCCGATGGCCGCTGGTGCGCGCGTCATTTGCTGGTGCGTCTGCACGGGGCGAGCCGGCAACGCCGGCGGGGACTGGTTGACCCGGTCCCGATCGCGGACTTCGTCCGCTTCCTCGGCGAATGGCAGCACGCCACCCCGTCCACCCGCACCGAAGGACGTGCCGGATTGCTCTCGGTGCTCGAACAGCTGCAAGGGATCGAGGCACCCGCAGCCGAGTGGGAGGCCCACATCCTGCCGGCCCGTGTCGAGGGCTACGACGCACGCTGGTTGGACGAGCTCTGCCTCTCCGGTGAGGTGGTCTGGGGGCGCTTGACGCCACGCGCCGAGCGCCAGGGTCGCACGGGCACGCCCTCCCCGGCGACCCCGTTGGCGTTCGTCGTTCGTGAGGACCTGCCGTGGATGCTCCGCGCCGTGCGGGCCGGCGCTGTGGCGACCGAACCCGAGGTCGGAGCGCCCGCGGACGTCCTGGCCGCGTTGCGGGCCCGCGGCGCCTGTTTCCGGCCCGAGCTCGCCACACTCGCCGGCCGCCTCCCGGCCGAAATCGACGAGGGGCTGTGGGATCTGGTGGCCCGGGGTATCGTGACGGCGGACGCATTCTCGGCCGTGCGGTCCTTGCTGTCAGCTCGCGACCGCTGGCGCACGCGGACCTACCGCACGCCGAACGGTCGGCCGAGTACGAGACGCCCGGCCCGACCCGGGTTGGCTCGTCGGCGGGCACCGGCCGGCTCCGGCATCGGCGAAGGCCGTTGGTCGCTCCTCCCCACTGCCGACCAGACGCTCCCCGACGAAGTGGCAATGGACGTGACGCTGCCCGCCAACGAAGAGCTGGCCGAGGCGGTGGCGTGGCAGCTGCTGGTCCGTTGGGGCGTCGTGGCCTGGGAGGTGTGGAGTCGCGAGTCGTTCCACGTCCCCTGGCGCGAAGTGGTGTGGGCCCTCCGACGGCTCGAAGCACGCGGGCTCGCACTCGGTGGACGCTTTGTCGTCGGGCTTTCGGGTGAGCAGTACGCGTTACCCGATGCAGCCGCGGCACTCCTCAAGGTGCACCGTCGGGCGCCGACCGGAGAGCGCTTGGTCGTCGCCGGCGCCGATCCGCTCAACGTGACCGGGTCCATCATGGGAGGGACACGCGTTCCCACGAGACGCAACCAGCGCGTGACGTTCCGCGACGGCGTCGTGGTGGACGATCTCCGTGCCGGATGAGTCACCTTCCATAGACCTCAATGCCGACGTCGGCGAGGCCGGTGACGACGCCGGGATCGCCGTCGAGCGCGCCCTGCTCGGCCTTGTCACCTCGGCCCATATCGCGTGTGGTGGCCACGCCGGCGACGCAGGATCGATGCGTGCCACTGCTCTCGCCGCTTTGGAGAACGGCGTGCGTATCGGGGCCCATCCGTCCTACCCCGACCGAGAAGGGTTCGGTCGCCGGCCCATGGACATCACGCCCCGCGACCTGTCGTCGGCCCTCGCGTGGCAGATCGCGGCGCTCATCGACGTAGCGGCATCGATCGACGCGACCGTACAGTCGGTCAAGCCGCACGGCGCCCTCTACGGCGAGATTGCACGGGGGACAGCCGCCTTCGAGGCGCTGCTCACGGTGATCCTCGAGCTTTGTGGTCCGGAGGTCTCGCTCGTGCTTCCGTCCGGCACGCCCGCGGTGGCCATGGCGAACGATGCGGGCGTGCGCGTTCTCCGCGAGGGCTTTGCCGACCGCGCCTACACGGCGACGGGCGAGCTCGCTTCCCGAAAGGAGCCGGGGGCCGTCTACGGCGAGCCACCACAGGCTGCGACGCAAGCGCTCGGTCTGGTCCTGCGTGGCACAGTGACCCTGCGAGACGGCACGGTCCTCTCGTTGCCTGTTGACACGCTCTGCGTCCATGGCGATTCTCCGAATGCGCCGAGCCTGGCCAGGGCGGTGGGTGAAGCCCTGGCGGAGGCGGGGATCGCCGTTGCGGCACCGTCGGTGGGTCGCCGCTGAACATGGTGGGCCCCGCGTCCACACGCTCGGTCCCGGTCGGGGAGATCCGGCGGCTCGGCGAGAGGGCGCTGCTCATCGGCGTCGAAGATCCCGTCGCCGCCCGTGGACTGACGCGAGCCCTGCAGGTGGCGCACATCGCCGGGTTGGACGAGGTCGTGGGGGGACTCGCCACCGTCATGGTGCGCTTCGGCGGCGCCGGGGCTGACCCCGATGCGCGCTTGCCCGAGGTGGCGCACCTCGTTGCAGAGGTGCTGGGCCACGCGGTCGACGCCGATGACGGGGGACGCCTCATCGTCCTCCCGTGCGTCTTCGACGGGCCCGACCTCGAGGAGGTGGCCGAACTGGTCGGGTGCACGCCCGAGGAGGTGGTCGAACTGATGACAGCGAAGACGCTGCGTGTGGCGATGGTCGGCTTCTCCCCGGGCTTCGCCTACCTGACAGGCCTTCCTGAGCAACTTCGACACGTCCCGCGCCGCCCTCGACCGCGCCCGGCGGTTCCCGGTGGATCGTTGGCCGTGGCCAACGGGTATGCAGCTGTCTATCCGCTCGCGTCCCCGGGTGGATGGCAGCTCATCGGCCGGACGGCTGAGCCGCTCTTCACTCCGGACGTGGCCCCCTACGCCCGACTCGAGGCCGGGGACAGGGTGCAGTTCGTCCACGTCACCGAGGCTGTCGGCGAGGACCAATCGGCGCCAGCGCCGAGGCCGCCGTCTCTTTCGTCGGCCGTTCCCGGTGCTCGCCCCCTCTTTGTCGTCGAGGACGGGGGATTGCGCACGGTCCTTCAGGACGCGGGGCGTCGCACCACGGCGGCCCTCGGCGTCCCGGCGGCCGGCCCCGCTGACCCCTTGTCGTTCATGCTCGCGAACCGGCTCGTCGGCAACGTCGACGATGCGGGGACGCTCGAAGCGACCGGACGCGGCCCCATTCTCCGTTGCCTCGAATCGACCTTCGTCGCCGTTGTGGGGGCGTCGCCTGCACTTCGCCTGCAGGGCCAACCGGTCGAGCCGGGACGGGTCTTGCCGGTCGCGGCCGGCCAGCGACTGGCCCTCGGCGCAGTACGTGGTGGTCTCCGCTCCTACATCGCAGTGGCGGGCGGCCTGGTGGGACCCAGGGTCCTCGGAAGCATGGCCACGGACCAACTCAGTGGCATCGGTCCGGGACCGATCACTCGCGGACAGCACCTCTGGGCTGCGACTATGACACCACCGTTGGGAGACCACCTTGCCGAAGGGATCACGACCGGGTGGGTCGAGGGTGAGCCGATCTCCCTCCGTGTGGTCGCCGGACCCCATGGCGAGCGATTCGCCCCTGAGGCATTCGCGTCATTGCAGACGATGGAGTTCATCGTGGCGGACGAGAGCAACCGGGTGGGCCTCCGGTTGCGGCGGGACCGCCGGGGGGCGCCGATAGGGATGGCACCGGGTCCGGTGGTCGAGCTGGATTCCCAGGGCATGGTGCACGGCGCGGTGCAGGTCCCGCCCGACGGTGACCCCGTGATCCTGCTGGTCGACCACGCCACGCTCGGCGGCTACCCGGTGATAGCGGTCGTTGCCTCCGTCGACCACGGCCGGCTCGGGCAATGTGCACCCGGTATGACGGTGCGGCTCGTGCCCATCGATCAGCGCCAGGCTGCCATGGCGCTGACAATCCAACGTCACGACATGGAGACGGCGGTGGTCGGCCACTATCCCGTGGCCGTCGAGTGACCGGTCACGCAGGGATCTCGCCACATCGCCCGCCGACAGACCCCCCTCGTGCCACTCAGGGGTAGGACTTGGTGATCGCTATCCCGAGCTGACCCCGCACAGTGTTATCCGCCGTCTGGATGTTCTTGGAGAGGGAGTGGAATTTGTCGAGCCACACGTGCAGGGTTGCGGCGTCTACGGAAGAGACGGTTCCCAAGTAGGTCACCATGGTCTGAATCTCCAGGGTCAGCTGGTCGCTCGAGGCCTTCGTCGCGCCAGTCCACTGGAGGCTGTGTACAGCGAACACGAATGTCTGCAATCCCTTTTGGTACTGGGTCACGACCGTGGTCACCTGCGCCACGGACGTACCGGCGCCGCCCGCAAGCCCCCGTGTGGCAGCGGCGTTCGCGGCGTCGATCTGGGTCGACGCAGTGATGTACGCCGTTTTGGTAGCGCTTCCGGCAGCGCCAGCCGTTGTTGTGCCTCCGGCAGAACCAGCCGTCGTCGTGGTCACCGTCGTCGGCGTCAGGGAGTCCGGGCTCTTGCTCGATGTCAGCCGAATGATGCCGACGACGACGATCACCACGATGCCGGCGACGATCCATGGGAGATACTTTCCCCACGGGCGCGACGTGGATGCGGCGGCCTCGGGCGGGGCACCCCCGGGTGCGGCCGCGGGCACGGCCATGGTGGGGTTGACCGGTGGTGCTCCTGCATATGGCGCGCCAGGCATGGGGCCGGTCGTCGCAGGGTCAGTGGTCGGGGGCCCCCAGGCGTTGACCGGAGCATCGACGAAGGCCGCCGCTGTTGCCGCCGCCGCAACCGCATGGCCGTTGGATGCCGCCGTTGGCTGAAGACGGTTGGCCTGCGGGGCGACGGAACCGGGCTGGAGGCGATTGGCGTTGCGAGGAGGCGTGGACCCGGGTGGGGAGGGGGGAGTCTGATCGGAGGCGGGGGGTGCGAAGCTCGGTTGCTGACCGTTGCCGGTCGGGGGGCTCGGCGTCGGAGGGCCGGGCCGCATCGCCGGTGGAGCGACAGGGGTAGGGGGAACAGGATTCGGAGTCAGTGGTTGCAACCGGTGCGCGGGAGCAACGGTCCCCGGCTGGAGACGGTTGGCGATCCGAGGATCGGGCCCGAGAGGCTCGGGTTGGAACCGACCGTGGGTGACAGGTGGCGGCTGTGGTCCGCTTGACGGGGCCACTGAACCAGGTTGCAGGCCGTGGGGCCCTTGAGGATCGGGCCTGAGAGGTTCGGGTTGGAACTGACCGTGGTTGGGGCCTCCACGAGGAGGCTGTCCGTTCGTCGGCGCCGGGCTCGGGCGATGGTCAGGATTCCCGCCGACCCCCCGTGCGGCAACGGAGGACCGCCATTCTGCGGAGCGGATCGACGCCGATATCGCGGCGAGACGTTCGTCGATCGAGTTGCGAAGCGGGGCCGCGAGGTATGCCACTCGCTCCTGGGTCGGATCGATAGATGGCGCTGCGTGATCCGGCGGCTCGTTGTCCGCATCGACACCCATTGCTCCATGGTCCCTCACGGCACTCGCCAAGCGACAGTCAGACCTTCGGATCCACCCAAAATTTACCTAAAGATTGGCTGCGTGTCGCGTACGTGTCATATAGAGAAATGTCACAAACAGCACGTGATTATTGAGCTTCGGCACCCTGTTGCTACACTCCGCCAGTGCTCCCGACCTTGATGAGCGAGGCCGAGACTCGGCTGCGCCTCGAGGCGAGTACGTCGGGGTTGGCCGATCGGGTGCCCCTCGTTTCGGCCCGCAGCCTCGTCTCCAAGGGGCAGCGCAATCTCTTTCTTGGCCTCGTCATTCTGTTCGTCATAGGAGTTGTGGTTTCGGCGCGCGTCACGTTCACCGCGCTCACCGCATTCTTTACTCTGGTCTATCTGGTTGCCGTCTGCTATCGGATCTACCTGTTCATACGTTCCTCCCGGACCGACGGCCTGGAGGTCGTGACGGACGAGGAAGCGCTGAGCGTTCCCGAGGCAGACCTGCCTCTTTACACGATCATGATTCCCGCTTACCGCGAAGCGTCGGTGATGGGGAAGTTGATCGACAATATTGCGCGATTCGACTACCCCGCCGACCGGCTCGAGGTGCTCCTCCTCGTTGAGCAGGATGATGACGAGACGCTGGAGGTGCTGCGCGACATCGATCCCGGTCCCTCCTTCAAGCTTGTGGTGGTCCCGCCGGGTGAGCCCCGGACCAAGCCGAAAGCTCTCAACTTCGGGCTCACGATGGCACGGGGCGACGTGATCGCCGTCTACGACGTGGAAGACGCTCCGGACGTCCTCCAATTGCGACGGGCGGCGGTTGCGCTTGCGCGCTTTGGACCTGAGGTTGCGTGCATCCAGGCCAAGCTCTCCTACGCGAATGCCCACCAGAATTTCATCACGCGAAGCTTCACGATCGAATACACAATGTGGTATTCGTTCTTCCTGCCGGGTCTCTCTTCGATGCATGCTCCGATTCCGCTCGGGGGAACGTCGAATCACTTCCGCCGCGGGGCGCTGAGAACGCTCGGAGGTTGGGATCCCTACAACGTCACTGAAGACTGTGATCTCGGCATTCGAATGTTCAGGGAGGGTTACGACGTCAAAGTCCTCGACTCGGTCACGTTGGAAGAGGCGAACAGTGACTTCGTGAATTGGGTGAAACAACGGTCACGATGGTACAAGGGATACCTCCAGACCTTCCTGATCCACCTCCGGTCGCCACGCGAGGTGACGCGGGAGATCCACTGGAAGGGCGTCGGCCACCTCTGCGCTTTTGTGGGAGGCACCCCGATACTGGCCGTGGTGAACCCGATCTTCTGGGCCTTGACGATCGTCTGGTTCGTGGCGCACCCGGCGTTCCTGCTCGAGATCTTCCCCGCCCCCGTCTATTACGTGGGTCTGGCACTCTGGGTGTTCGGCAACTTCGCCCTGTGGTATCTCACGGTGCTGACGGCTCGCCATATCGACCAGCCGGGACTGGTGGTGGCGGCGATGCTCGTGCCGGCATACTGGGTCATGATGTCCATCGCGGCCGTCAAAGCAGCGTGGCAGCTCGTCGTGACACCATCGTTTTGGGAGAAAACCACACACGGGCTCAACCGGGACCCCGATGTTGTCGAAATCGAGGTACTGCTGCCACCGCAAGATCCGTCGACTCTGAGCCACGCTGAAATTCCCGTTCCACTGGACGCGTAGGGTGAACGCTCCGTGACCGTCGCCGATGGCGACCCGTTGCTCAGTCTTCACACCAAAGCCGGACAGGGATCCCCGAGCTTGCCTGCGCCCGCTCTCGGCCTCGAGAACGGGCTGTGCGCCCACTGACCCGGCCGATTGGATCAGTTCCTGATGGGCCTGCAACGTCCTTGCGAAATCCTCGCGACGATCAGGTTATTTCTGCGTGCCAACAGGGCTTTTGGCTTGTGGAGCCCAGCGGCAATGGTGAGACTTACAGGCGATGAGCCAGACCCTTCCCCGCCTCGATGACGTCGTGTCCGCGACGACGCTGGCTGCGGCCAATCCGCCGGAGACTGTTGGCCAGCCGCCGCCAATGCGTCGACGAACAGACCGACGCACGCAGCGGCTCGACGTCGATATCGTCATCCCGGTCTACAACGAGGAGAAGGACCTCGAGCCCAGCGTTCGCAGGCTGCGGAAGTACCTCGATGAGTCGTTTCCCTTCGCCGCCCAAATCGTCATCGCGGACAACGGGAGCACGGACCGGACGCCTGAGATCGCTGCGTACCTCAGTCGTACGCTTGAAGGAGTACGGCTGTGCGCGCTCACCCAGAAGGGAAAAGGGTTGGCGGTTCGGACGGCTTGGTCGCAGAGCAGCGCGGCGGTTGTCGCGTACATGGACGTCGATCTGTCGACTGGCCTGGAGGCGCTCCTGCCCCTTGTTGCGCCCCTGCTCTCCGGACATAGCGATCTCTCCATCGGGACCCGGTTGGCACGAGGCGCCGAGGTTATTCGAGGTCCAAAGAGAGAGTTGATCTCTCGTTGCTACAACCTGATGGTCCGGGCTCTGGTGCACAACAGCTTCTCCGATGCCTGTTGCGGGTTCAAGGCCATGCGCCAGGAGACTGCCCAAGTGCTGCTCCCAATGGTTGCCGACAATGCGGCTTTTTTCGACACGGAACTTCTGGTTTTGGCGGAACGCAATGGACTGCGAATTCACGAGGTACCGGTCGATTGGGTCGACACGGCCTCCAGCGTCTCCCTTTCCAACGCCGCCCTTGTCGATCTCAAGGGTCTTGGTCGCCTCGTTCGCGAATTTGGCCGGGGCGGCGGGTACCTCCCCAATCCGGACCAGTTTCGGAGGCCGGTCAATTCCTCCCAGTTGGCACGATTCGCGAGAGTGGGAATCTTCACGACGATCGCCTATTTCGCCCTCTTTTTCCTTCTGACGCCGATCATGGGGGTGTACGCGGCGAACGTCGTTACCCTCGCCATCTGCACGGCAACAAACATCGCTGCTCACGGGCGGTTCACGTTCGTCACCCACGGTCCCGTTCGTCTCGATGTCGTCCTGCTGGGGTGGATCATCTTCTTCCTGACGAACGTTCTCCTGACCACACTCGCACTGGTCGTTGCCTCCGCAGTCGCCCCGGGTGCGGTGCTGGGGCGCGTCATTGCGATATTGATCGGCACCGGGATAGCGGCGTTCGCGCGGTTCCTCCTCTTGCAGACCTGGATCTTCCGCCGGCACGAGGTGTGAATCCTGACGAGTACACCCAGTTGGCGGAAGATGAACGCACCTACTGGTGGAATATCGGCCGGTTGTCGATCATCGAGACGTATCTTCGCCAATTCGCCACTGGTAAGGGTCCGCTTCGAATACTGAATGTCGGTTGCGGCACAGGCGGAACCGTTCCATTGTTGGAGCAGTTTGGTTGTGTCGTCAATATCGATGTGTCCGAGGACGCGATCGCCTTCATGAAGCGGGCGGGCTACGACGCTTCGCTGGTTGACGGCGTCGAACTCCCGTACTCGGACGATTCGTATGATCTGGTGGTCGCGTGTGACGTGCTCGAACACATTGACGACGACCTCTCAGCCCTCCGAGAGTGGCGTCGGGTTCTCCGTGCCGGGGGAGGGATCCTCCTCACTGTGCCCGCGTACCAGTGGCTGTGGAGCGGTCATGACGTGAACCTCCATCACAAGCGGCGCCACACCGCCGGGAGCATTCGCCGCTTGGCGAGGACAGCACGGCTTGGGCTCTTAAGGGACTCCTACGCGTTTTTGTCCTCGCTCCCCTTTGTGGTGGGCGTCCGGTTCCTTCACAAGATCAGGCGAACGACGAGCGGCTCGCATGTCGATGTTCCTGCTCTCGTCAATGCGACATTCATAGAACTTCTACGATTCGAAGCGTTCCTTCTGCGCTATGTCCGATTGCCGGCCGGCTCTTCGGTTGTGGCCCTGCTCGAGAAGAGCTCGCGCTAGCGGCGCGGGCGATCAGGTCCAGATATCTCGAGATACGTTCAGCATGATGCGTGAGCCGAGGCGATCGAGCTTGATCGGCAGTTCTCGCATCCCTTTCAAACCCTCCCGCACGGCACCTTGATGCCCCATTGGGCAGATGACGACCAGGAAGCCACCGCCACCGGCACCGGTAACCTTCGCCCCGGTCGCCCCCGCCTCGAGCGCCCGTTCCACCGCCACGTCGATCTGGTCGTTCGAGACGTTGGACGCCAATTTCCGTTTTGCTTCCCAGCTCTGGCGAAGGACTTCCCCCATTCCGTCGACATCGCCACTTCTCAGATGCGCCACGGCGAAACCTGCCAGATCACGGAGGAGATCGAGCTGCGGAAGCGTGCTCGATACGTTCGAGCGCTGCTCGGTCAGGATGGTGTCCGCGCTCCTGGTGACACCGGTATAGAACAACATCATCTGTTGCTGGAGCAGTTGGCGTTCTGCCTGTGACACTCCGAGTTCCTCGGCAATCACGTCGGCCCCGGGGCCAAAATGGATGTCCCGGATCCCACCGAACGCGGCTATGTACTGGTCCTGCTTGCCAATTGGCTTGCCACAGCGCTCGATTTCGATCACGCAAGCCCGGTCAGCGAGCTCCTCGGCGGCGATCTGGCGGCCCTGGTACGTGAACAGTGCGTTCAAGAGCCCAACGGTCAAGGCGGATGAGGATCCGAGACCCGAACCGGACGAAGGAATGTCCGCAAGGGTGGTGATCTCGACTCCACCTGCCACGCCGGTCATTGCCATGGACTCCCTCACGAGTTCATGCTGGAGGTCCTCCACACGAGAGACGATCTCCTTCGACGAATAGTTGACGTAGATGTCGTCATCGAAGCGTTGTTTCACCACGACGTACACGTATTTGTCGATGGCGCAATTGAGAACCCGACCCCCGTGCTCGGTGTAGTACTCCGGGAGATCGGTGCCGCCCCCGACCAATCCGATCCGCAGAGGAGTCTGGCTGATGATCATCGGCTTGCTCTTCCGGGCCACTCCTGCTGCGCCTTCCGGTAGCTATCGGGTGTGCCGACGTCCAGGAAGTAGGACTCCACGAGAACGGCCCGCGCCCTGCCCACGAGCGCCGGGATCAAGTCATAGCCGATGTCCTTCGGCGGAGATCCGTCGATGCTGTCGAGCACGCTCGGGCTGAACGCGTACATACCGGCATTGGCCAAGCTGCTCCTCGGTTGGGGTGGTTTTTCCACGAACCCGACAACGAGGCCGTCGGCATCGAGTTCGACGACACCACACGCGGACGGATTCTCGGCACGGAATGTCGTCAATGTCGCCACCGAGGCGCTTTCCCTGTGCGCGTCAATGAGGAAACGAATATCGAAATCGGTGAGGTTGTCCGCGTTGCATGCCAGAAAGAATTCCTCGTCCTGAACCCACTTTCGATTTGCCAGGAGCGTGCCTGCGCTGCCGAGAAGTTCCTCCTCGATGACGGTTCGAACCTTCAGGAGCGATGTCCGATGGTCGAGGTGGTGTTGCACCACGTCCGGCAGGTGATGAAGGTTCACCAAGACCTCTTCCACCCCAGCTTGGGCGAATGCATCGAGCCAAATATCGAGCAGCGGTTGGTCGTCGATTGCCAGCATGCACTTCGGGATGGTGTCGGTGAGGGGTCTCATTCGGCTGCCGACCCCGGCAGCAAGGAGGAAGGCCTTCACTCCCTAGCCCTCCTGACAACCCCTAGCTCCCGCATCTGTGCGTTCGCGACGTTGAGCACGCTGTCGACGTCGCCGACGTCGCGAAGCCAAGCGGCGTACGCAGCAACGGAGTCAGCGAGTGTGCGGCGAGGTGCCCATCCGAGGGCACGCAGAGACTGAATATCTGAAAGACAGTGGCGTGTGTCGCCGAACCGGTACTCGCCGGTCACGACTCCCGCACAATCGGAGCCGTAGTGCTCCATCACGACCGTCGAGAGGTCCCGTGTTGTAACGGCCGTGCCTCCGCCGACATTGAACACACGCCCGGAGGCCCGATCGTCGGTCAACGCGAGAATGTTCGCATCGACGACGTCCTCAATGTTCACGTAGTCGCGTGAAGCTCGCCCGTCCTCGTAAAGGGTCGGCACGACGCCCTGAAGATAACTCAGGCAGAATATCCGGCAGGCACCTGAATACGCGTTGTACGCGGATTGCCGGGGGCCCTGGACGCTGCTGTAACGCAGTGCGACTGACGGGATGCCGTACTGCGATCCAAGGTTGATCGCGACCATCTCCTGACCGAGCTTCGACATCCCGTAGGCATTGTGTGGATGGGAAATCCGCTCAGGAGTCGCTTGGACCTCGAGCGGCCCACCGCACTCCGGGCACGGTATCTCCCAATCGCCGGCAGCAAGGGAGGACTCAGGGCGCATTTCAGGCGTTTGCTCACCGTCGATCGGACAGCGGTAAAGTCCCTCCCCTGCAGCGGCCTGTGAGGACGCGACAATGACGCGTTGCAGCTGGAGTCGCTCGGCCACGATCAACTCGTAGAGCAGGGCCGTGGATACAACGTTCACGCTGGAGTACTCGGAGAAATACGGCAGATAGTCCTGGTAGGCGGCAAAGTGAAAAACAGCGTCGACGCGACGTAGGAGGGACAGGACAAGATCCCGATTCCGGACGTCCCCCTTACGGAAGTCGACCTCGTTGCTCATGTACTTCGGTAGTCCGCCCCGGTGAACAGGGGAAGTGAGTGCGTCGAGAACGACAACATCGTGACCTAGCCCCAGTAGACGGTCGCACGTATGCGACCCGATGAAGCCCGCACCTCCGGTAACGAGGACCCTCACCTGACGGAATCCAAGCCGTGTCCGAGGGTCAAGCGATCGGCATCGCCCTCGCCTGACGCCAGCGCAATCTGACGGTGCTTGCACTGGTGACTTCGATGTGCGGTGCGGGGCGCTTCGTCGGCGGTAGCGACGGTCACTTCTTGATGCTACCTGTAAGGGCATCGTGCTTCAGTTCTCAGACCGACGGGTGTACGCTCGAGCTCGAGCGATCATCAAAAGATCGTGGACGAAATCGCCCCGGGGGTCATCCGGGACTGCCGAACGTATTGCGCCAAGGCGTGGATGATCACCTGGTGAAGGTCCTCGACGATGCCGTAGTTTGAGCAATCGACATGAATCGCCACATCGGCGATGCTCCTCGCGTGTCCTCCGTCGAAGCCCGTGAGGACGATCGTCCGAACGTCATGCTCGCGCGCCCACGCGACTACTCGGACGATGTTTACCGAACGACCTGATGAAGAGATGGCGATGAGAACGTCACCCGGTCGCGCTTGCGATTGCAGCTGATAAGCGAAGACATCCTCGAATTCGATGTCGTTGGCGATCGCCGTGAGAAGCTCAACGCTGCTACTGAGGCTCATGACCCGAGGCGAGAGATCGGTTTTCGTCCGAATGCCCTTTACGTGATCGCATTGAAAATGATTCGCCAGCGATGCTGAGCCACCATTGCCGCACGAAAAGACCGTTGCCCCTCGCACGTAGGTCTCCGTCAGCAGGGTCGGCGGCGCGTTCCAGCTGCTTCGTATCTATTGACGCCGCGGCCCTTGCGGACTCCCCCATGTACCCGTCGAAGTACAACGCGGCAGTCTGATGCGGCGCGTTCGGGAACTTTTCCGGACTGATGAAATCCAGTGCCGGGACGGTCCGGACATCGAGGATAGAACTCACTGGCAGATCCGATCCAGGATGAACGGAGTGGCAGCTGACAGGCTGGGAAATGACGGTATGTCCGGACGCCCAGCGTCTGGTCCGAGGAAGACGGCGGAAGCCCCGATTGCCTCGGCCAGTCCGAGGTCCTCGGGACGATCGCCGACCACCCACGAGGTCGTCAGATTGAGATTGAGGGCGTCCCTCGCCGCTTTCGCCATGCCGGGTCCCGGTTTGCGGTCCTCGCTAGTACGGGCAAAAGCCTCGATCACTCCCTCGGGGTGATACGGACAGAAGACGAACAGATCGACGTAGGCACCGTGGTCCGCCAAGAGCTTTTCAATGTGCTGGTGCACCTGGATGACGTCCTCGATCCCATACAGCCCGCGGGCGACTCCAGATTGATTCGTGACGACCGCTACCGGGACGTTGGCCTTGTTGAACTGAGCAATCGCCTGGGGGGCACCCTCGATCATCTCCACCCGCTGGACGGAGCCCACGTAACCATGATCAACAATGATGGTCCCATCGCGGTCCAAAAGAATGCCGGAGCGTGGACTCGAGCCGTGGCCCCTCTGCAGCGGTCCGACGTTACCGGCTGCAATCACCCGCTAGCTCCGAGTTCAACCTGCTCGCCACGGTCCACAAATGGAACCGTAAACAGTCCAAATGAACGGGGGGCGAAGGATGTTAGAACTCGGCGTGATCACCGAGTTAAATCTTCATCGTTGCCCCAGGCGACCTCGAACGGCTGGCGGAGTTCGAGACTTCTGGTCCATCATCAGGATCACCGAGCCGATGAAAGACTGACTCAGTGGACGGGACACGAGTGAGGGGAGTGTCGTGAAAGGGCTGGTGGCTTTTTCCTTTGCTCTGCGGGCGATCGAGCAAGAACCCAATCCCTGCAATAGACGACTCGCCCAGTCGGTGATGAACATCGTTGCCACAGAAAAGGACGAGGTTGTAGTGGTTTCCCAGTGGGAAATCTCTCGACAGCTCAGAGCCCACGGGCAAAGGCCAGCTGGCTCGGTCGAACTTCGACCGGACGGTTACCTCGACAGCGACATGGTGTGGGGCTCAGCCCGAAAGGTGTTCGAACAACTTGGCATTCGTGAAGTTATTCCTGTCGCTCAGCCGGTACTTCAGATGACAAAGGTCAAACGCCTCATCAAGTCGGACGGCTTTGTTGTTCTCGAAAGGCCTGTCGGCACTATCGGTTTCGATGGCGAGTCGACGCAGTGGTGGACACGGGGCCCGCTCCGTCTTCTTCTCTACGCCATGTTGCAGGAGCTCACCCGATGGCGTGGACGCTAGACGCAAGAAAGCGTGATAGATCCATGACGGCTAATTGGGGTGGCGAATGACTTTGAATAGTCGGAACTCAGGGCAGGTTCCTTGCGCGGGGATCTGAAGGATTGACTTGGCAAATCCGTCTCCGGTCTTCCAGAGGGTGGAATACGTAATGTTAGGAGCGGTAACCGGGATCTGAGCGGGATTTGGCTCCAAAATGTAGTGAGCGTGAAACGTCAACGGATCCGATAATTCTCGCTTGAAGTCGCGATCGTTTGGTATGACAAAAAGCTTTGGTTGGCTACTCGTCGTGATCATCTCGGGCACGCACCCCGTCGAGTTGTCGACGATGATGTCGCCATTCGGAAGTTTGAGACTCGTGAAGTACGAACTGAGCTTGAGAATTGTCGGATACCGCTTTTCGAACTGCCTATCGCTGGCGCTGGGGTGCGATTCGAAGATAAATCCGAGCTGCTGGGACTCTTCCGAGCCGATCTTGGGATTGAACATGGCGCCCGCCGTCGTGACGATGCTCGGTCCCGCTAGTACGAGTACGAGAAGAACTCCGCCGGCAGTTCGGAGCACCCTTCCTTTTGTCGGCCACCAAGGCGCCGACCCGTTGTTTCGGGTATGAGCTCCGGTGGCAATGGGGAGTGAGGCGGCGATGCTGCCTATGAGGAGTATCTCAATTGGAATCGTGACGATGAAGTATCGGTAAAAAGGCTCAATGTCATTGTGAAGTAAGGCGAGAACATCGAAGCCCAATGCCCCCCCGAGAACCCCCAGCGGTGCCACAATTCGCATGTCACGACGCCGTATTGCCACGATGACAGCGACGACGAGGACGACCGGAAGCAGGGGCCACAGGGTTATGAGTGCGTGAAAGAGATAGGTTTCTCGTCCGCTCAGTTTTAGGTGGGAGAGACTCTTCTCCTGTGCGGAGTTTCCGTAGATGGATGACAGCTGACCGAAAAGGCTGCCTGTGATGACATAGCTGGCGATGGCCCATCCGGCGGCTGCCAAGAATCCCGGTACGGCAAATATCGCGGCGTCCGCCAAAGCTGTCGCCCTCCTCGCCGATCGCCCCCCCTGCGTTCGCCGGAAGCTCACCCAGGCGACGCCTATGGCGCCCGCCGCAACTGCGGCGAGAGCTTCATTTCTCGTCAAATATGAGAATGCCAAGGCAATTGCGGCATACGCCAACGACCGCAAATCTCCGGCGTGAATCCAGCGAAGGAGATATCGAGTCGCTGCGACCAGAGTAAAGAGGTAGAGACCTTCACTCATCCCGTTCCCGCCATAGAACAGGATCATCGGGTTCAGAACGAACAAGGCGGTAAGCACGAGGCGAGGGGTCCGGCTGAGACCCCACTCGCGTAGGGAGGAGAGAATCTGGTAGCCAGCTCCCGCCATCGCGCTGGCGCTCGTGAGCGTTCCCGCCATGTCATTGTGCGCAAGAGCAGGCCACAGATGATTCCCGAGAAGAAAGACCATGTCACCAACGGAGGTGAGCGGCTCCCATACGAATCCGATGGCAGCGAGGTGCGGATCACGTGAGTACAGAACGTAGAAGCCATTCGCCATCCGCGAAAAGGCGTCCCCAGAGAAGCTCTGGTATTTGAAATCGAGCAATGCGCCCACCGCCACGTACAGAGCGACAGAGACGAAGTAGACGGCCCCACCTTCGCTCGCGATCCGACGAGCTAGAGACCTCTTTCGCCGAATATTCTGAGTGGGTGTGGGCGACCCGTGAGGAGGATCAGGGGCCTGTTGAGCACTGGACTCAATGGCATCTGGAATCTGAGTCAGCGTCAACGACGCTATCCGATGTTCCACGGGCAGCCTCGTGACGCGATTTCAGACATTCTGAGACACGATCATTGATGAGGAACTAGGACGCCCGTGGAGCAGTGTCACGCTGCACTTGCGCGGCGTGCCTGGTTAAAACGATTTCGTTGGAGTCGGCGACTGACCGAAGGACACGGGCCCTTGATCAATCAATGGCGTCAACATCGCGTTCAACATGTTGATTTGCTTGATCAACTCGGCATTGACATTGGCAAAGGCGCCGATGACCGACCTCAGCTCGTGGGCGGTGTGTTCGGGAAGGGTAGATCCCCGTTGCGTCTGCCTGCGGATCTCGTGGGCCTCTTCGGTCGCTTCCCGAACAATTTCGGCCGCCTTGGCCTCCGCCTCCGTCACGATCTCCTGGACCTGTACCTCGAGCCTCGACAACGATGCTTCAGAGAATCGCTGCGCCTCGACGAAGAGTCGACCGATTTCGATTTCGGTCGCCTGAATCGCCGCTACCTGGCTTAGTTGTTCGTTTGCGCGCGTAAGGCGTCCCTGCAGCTCTTCGATGGCGCTGGCGATGCTTTGGATCTCTTCCTGAGGAGACTCCGTCCGGGTGCTCTGGTCCATCGTCTGACCATAGGAGCGGCCGTTGGCCGCTGGCTCGGCAAAGGCTCCGAATGGGCTGCTATCCATAGTCACCAATTGGTATCACTCGCCCGATCCTGCGGCCAGCCCGCATAAGAAGGATTACCTTCCTGTCACCTTCCACCTGCCAGTACAAAAAGGATTACCTTCCTGTCACCTTCCACTAAGCAGAAGTTATTCGGCGCAGGCCGGGGTACAGCATTCATGTGGGGCGGATTTACGATCGTCTGGTCGTAACCTGTCCGATCCCTTTCTGGAGCCGCCGACGACCTATTTGTGGTTCGTGGCTGGTCCGACATAGAACGCCGTCGACCAGACATGCGGTCGCGCGAAGTTGTTCTGGTCCTGGCCAACATAGAGGACGCACGCATTGTTCCCGTTGCATTTGGGAATGCTGTCGGACGGCTCGATCTTCTTTAGGGGGAGCTTGTAGATCACGTACCCTTTCTTGTCGACGGTGCCCTTTGTCCCAATGTCGAGGGTCCGGCCAGTGTTGATCGTGAGGCCGTCACAGGTCGAGTCGTTGGCTGGCAGGTGGCTGGGCTCAGCGCCGGGGTCACTGCACATAAGGATGTCCGCCCGGAATCCAGCCTGTAGAACTGAGTTCTTCGGGACTATGACCTCGACAGATCCGCCTGGAGTTAAATGCGGGACGGGGCTCGTGGTCACTCGAGATCCGTGCGTCCAGATCTGTGCGATCTGCTGCGAAACCCCTTCCGCATGAGCTGGAGTGGCAATGATCCCGCCGATGACGAGGGTGGACACGCTCGCAGCGACGGCAAATATGGCAGGGACCACCGAATTGGTGGTTCTCGCTCCATGTGCCGACCTTCTCGCAGACCGAAGTCGAGGCAGGCAATGCCCGGCTGTGTAGTGGTATCTCATCGCTCTCCTGGTCTCTCAACGCGTCTGAATGTGCGAATCATCCGGTGTGCCCGGTCCCCTCAACTCGTGGCAGGGCCTGTGCGATGAGCACGGCGAACCGCTCATCGGGCGCCACATCGTCCCAGAGAGTGGATGTGCCCGCTTGGCGCCGCCGAGACTCTAGGGGTCGGTGGTTAACGCACGGTGACAACGGGGCGAATTCTCGATGGCCGCGAGCCGGTTGCCTCGTGTGGAGCGGATGCAGTCCGGCAATTAGGGAGAGCAGGAAGGCGTCATAAGAGCCCGTTAAAGGGTTCGTAAGAGGATCGGAAAAAGTCCTTCTCAGGAGGTCCGATCGCCGCCTTAACTCACGGTATCTGGCAACAGCGTGACGGGCGTGCGAAATGCCGTCCAACGCCAAATGAATTCTGGCGCGAATGCCCGTGTAGTCCTTGCTCTTGTGATGAGTAGTCCACAGACTCAGACACGGTCCCGACGTGAGCTCGGGTTTCAAGGTTCTCGAGCGGATGACCTTGGAGGGGCGGTCGCCCCCAACGAAAGGAGCACGGAAACGTGAAAAGCACGATTCGACACCGAGCCGCCAGGGTCAGTGTCATGGCGGGTTCGATTGCAGTGGCGGCGGGTGCCGCCCTGATTTTGCCGATGACAGGCATTGCGGGTGCGACACCTCCCCAGATTGGTATCTTGCTCTCGCCTGGTGATGGGACCGGCACCCCGCTGCCCACCAGCCCCATCCCGACCATCATCGACGGCAACACCGTCGAGGTTCAGGTGCCAGCCAACACCACGCTCGCTAACGGCCAGTCCATCAAGATCATCGAATGTGGCGATGCTGATGGCTTGGCCGATGACCTGCCGACCAGTGCCGCGGGCTGCGACGGTCTGACGATCAACACGGGAAAGACCATTAACGAAGGCAGCGACGGGAGCGTAGATAAGACCAACTACGTGATCCACACGCTGCCTCTCGCCTCCGAGAGTCCGACTTCGACGCCGGTGTGCACGGCGACGAGCGCATGTGTGCTCTACATCGGCGAGAACCAGAATGACTTCACCAAGCCCTTCGTCTTCTCGCAGCCATTCTATGTGAGCGCAACGGTCGGCACTCCCACCCCTGAGAGCCCGATCACGATTGCACTGCCTGCTGCCGGCATCATCATCCTGGGCGCCGGGACCGCCTTCACCATCCGGCGCCGCCGCCGTGCCAACGCAGATGTAGCGGCGTGAATCGACTGTACGGACTCATTGCTTGATTTCGCTGCATATCGCAGCCCAAAGATGAAAAAGGAGAATTACACCAAAATGAGCAAGTTCAAATACATTCGGCGATTGGCAACGGCGGGAGCACTCGCCGGCGCAGCCGTCGCGGCTTCGGTGGTCGGGGGGGGAGCTGCTTCGGCAGCGACACCTCCGTCTTCGCCGGCTTGGATCACTGGCTCGGTAGCCCAGATAGACCGGGGTAGCGGCTCGGACACGACCTTCTTCCTCATGCAGAAGATCAGTGACCTCTATAATCAAGCGGGACTCTATGGTTGTGCGTTGACGAGCACTAACGCTGCTTGTATAGACGACACGGCGCCGTACAACGACATAAACGACCCGGACAACAACAAGGGCACTACGGATTACACTGACAACTACGACCGGACCGAAGAACTCCAGGGAGTAGACGAGGTGGGGTCCGGGGCAGGACAAGCGCAACTCTGTGACAACAACCAGGGTTCGAACAATGCGCCCATTCCGACATGGTCGAAGATCGACTACGCTCGGTCCTCGTCGGGAATCAGCGGCAAGCAGGACTCTGCTTGTATCGCAGCCGAAAAGGAAGACTACTTTGCTGCCGATGCTGTGGACGGGCTTGATTTCTACGTCAACCCCTCGGTGTATGGTACGGCCACTTCGACGGTCACTGGTTACAACTACTCCGCAGTGAACGGGGGCGTCATCGGCGACGTCGCGAATGGTTGGATACCTCCAGCTGACATTCCCTCAGGTGAATCGGGCATGGGAACGGAGTCCATCAACTGCGACGCATCCAAGACGGGCGCGAACGGCCAGTTTGGGAATGGGAGCAACAACTGTGCGGGCTATCCCTTCTTCGACATCGACAACACTTCTGTGACGTTGGCGAATGGCGGAGATGGCGCCGGCACTGGTTCCAGCAGCGTGGCGTACAACCTCTGGTGTCAGAGCGGTTCCAATCCCATCACCGACTGGGGCCAGCTGACGAACGTCGGACCGTTCAGTGGTGGTATCCCGACCCACGCAATTGGTACTGGGACCCCGATCGGACTCCACATCAACCTCATTGGCGTCAACCCCTCCTCGGGGACCAACGGTGTGTGGACTACCTTCGCTCAGAGTAGTCAGGCTGCTTGCAACTCGGACGGGAATGAGACGACCATTAACGGTGACACCCACCTGGCGTTGGAGAACAACGCGGCCCAGATTGACGACTTCGCCACCACGGACTTCCCGGGCGATCTTGCCGATCAGGCAGTTGAGCTGGCCACATCGCTCTACTATGTCGCTAATGGCATCTACGCATCGAGCCCATACCAGAGTTCTGTAGCTCTGACCGTGGGCGGAGTGAAGAACGCCGCGACCCTGAAGAGCTTCCCAGGTCAGCAAATCGGTCTCAACGGACAGTTCCCGGATCCCACGAGCAATATCCCGAACCAGACCTACCCAACGTCTCGAGAGCTTGGAAACATCTACCTCTCGACCGCGGTCACGGGAGATACCAACAGCAACGGAATCCGTGCTTCGACGGCCGGCTTCCTGAACTGGATCTGCGACGACAACAATGTCTTCCAGAAGGGTAAGGACCTGAGCACGGGTCTGAACTACGACGCTGAGCTCAACACCCTGATCAACACGACGTATGGGTTCGTACGAGATGACGACACGAACCAGCCGACCCTCTGCCCGATGATCACATCGGTGGTCGACGCCAGCAGTTAAGCAACATTTCGTATCAAGTGTCACCCTCCGCCTGGAGGCCCTTCGACTCGTTCGTTGGGCCTCCAGGCATCTGGGTGTGATGAGCCTCGGGCGCTGCAGTACGGCGTCCGAGGCTTTCTGATGAGAACAACCGAGTGTCGGCAATGTGCCGAGACTTACGCCGGACAGATGCCGAATTGCGATGCAACGCTGGAGCAGTCTTTGAAAGGATTGAGTGAGTCGTGCGTGCGCTAACAAGGAACAAAAGCCTGTTCGCATGGGCGCAGGCCGCGGGACTCACCGTGCTCCTTGTTGCCTTTGTGCTCGCGGTCTTGCCCGGTCACGCCAACGGAACTCCTGCACCGCAAATCGGGATCTTGCTCTCGCCCGGTGACGGGACCGGTAGCCCACTGCCCAAGAGCCCGCTCCCGACAATCACGGATGGAAACACCGTCGAGGTTCAGGTGCCAGCCAATACCACGCTTACCAGCGGTGGGTCGGTCCACATCCTCGAGTGTGGCGATGCCGATGGCTTGGCCGATGACCTTCCCACCAGCGATGCAACCTGCGATGGGACCACAATCGACGTCGGTAGGACCATCAACATAGGCAGCGACGGGAGTATTGACAAGACCGGCTACGTGATCCACGCGCTGCCCCTTGCGTCTGAAAGTCCGGATTCCATACCAGTATGCGACGCCTTCAACGCATGCGTGTTGTATATAGGAGAGTCCCACACCGACTTCACCCAGCCTTTTGTCTGGTCGCAGCCCTTCTGTGTGGCTGCGGCAGGCGCTGCCGTCCAAACAGGCGTCTGTGGCACGACTGAAACCACTACGACGACCACGACGTCATCGACGACGACCACCTCGACCTCCCCCACCACATCGACGTCAACGTCGCCCACCACCACGACGACGTCAACGTCGCCCACCACTACGACGACGTCAACGTCGCCCACCACCGCTACGACGACCTCCACGACTTCACCCAGCACTACGACAACCTTGCCGTGCACCACGACAACCTTGCCGCCGACGACAACATCAACGTCTAGTACGACATCAACGTCGAGTACGACTACGACGACTCAGCCGTGCACGACGACAACCACCGAGCCGTGCACTTCGTCCTCGTCGACATCGACTACAACGACATCGACCACGTCACCGGATACAACCACGTCCACTTCATCGACCACGACAACCACATCGCCGACCTCGACGACATCAACGTCGTCTTCGGATTCAACGACATCGACCTCATCGTCGACCACGACGACATCGACCACATCGCCAGATACGACAACCACCACCACTGCGCCCACTACGACGACGACCGAGCCGTGCACCACCACCAACACCACGACGACGTTGCCTCCGTCGACAGGCTCGAGCGACACGGGAAGTGGTAGCGGTACGACCGGCACCGGCTCGACCGCGTCACTTGCCACAACTGGCCCGCCCGGGTCTCTCATTTGGCTGGTTCTGGGGGGACTTATCCTCCTCGTATCAGGGTCAATCGGCCGCCGGCGGTTCTCCCCATCGCCGGCGTGAGCACGACAGTGATGGCGTCACCGCCCCAGAGCGCTCCTGAAGGCGATCGTCCTATACCTCTTACGCCCGGCAGCACGGCTGCGGACCGCCGCTTTCACTGGCTGCTCGTTGCGGCCAGCATCGTTGTGATGGTCGCAATTATCGCCATCGCCGGGTTTCTCGCCTCGTTCGGGGGCCCTACGTTCGAACACAGCGGGCTATCGATATTCACCACCCATTGGGAGCCTCTTGCCAATCCGGCTCAGTACGGGATGTTGGCCCTCCTCGCCGGTACAGTCATGATTGCCGCACTGGCACTCCTCGTGGCGGTGCCGATTTCGATCGCTTGCGCGTTAATGGTGAATGAATACGCGCCGGCTCGAATCCGGCGGCCACTTACCGCAATAATCGATCTGCTCGCAGCACTGCCGAGTCTGATCTACGGAGTGTGGGGTCTGATCGCGTTAAGCACGCAGGTTTACGGGACAACGAATTGGTTGGGCGCACACTTCGCTTTCATTCCAATTTTCATAATCGATGGGCCGGTCGGTAACTCCATCTTCCTCTGCGGGTTGGTAGTGGGAGTTATGTGCATTCCCATCGTGACCTCTATCAGCCGTGAAGTAATGTCGCAAGTTCCTCGGGACGCATGCGAAGCCGCGCTCGCCCTTGGTGGGACGAAGTGGGGAATGGTGACGGACGTCGTCCTTCCGTTTGCCCGCCCCGGAATCATCGGGGGCGCCTTGCTGGGACTAGGCCGCGCGCTCGGTGAGACGATTGCCATCCTCCTCATCCTCTCCCAGACGAATGTCATCCAAACCCACATACTCGTTCGAGGTGGCGCCGACATACCTGCGCTTATCGCCCAGGACTTCACTTCCGTCGACACTCCCACCAAACAAGCATTGGCGTTGGCCGGTCTGTTGCTATTCGCGACCGTGTTGACGATGAATGTGCTGGCGCGGGCCATTGTGAAGCGGTCGGGAGCACGGTTCACGTGAGCAGCAATGTCGTCGAAGAAAGAGACGTGGCCGTCGCACGCACACCTGAATTCGCCAATGCTGTTGCGGAACGCCCGAAGGGTCGCGCCAAGCCGGTAGCAGAGATCCGCGAGTTTGCGGGCGCCCTCGTCGCGGCGCTAGCGGCCGTTCTCGTGATCTTTTCGGTCGCTGGTGCGTATCCCCTCTTTGGGATGTTGGTCTGCACGGTGCTGCTGTTCCTCGTGCTCTACGGTTTGCTTTCGTGGCGCCTCCATGGGCTCCTGGTGATGAAGAGCCGACTCGGAAGTGCGTATGTGTGGGCGGGCGGAGCCCTAGCCCTGTTCCCTCTTGTGGACATGGTCGTTTTCATTGTCATTCGTGGCCTACCGGTGGTCGCAGCCCACTTCCCAGCATTCCTGGTGAATGATGCCGTCGGAGGCCCAACGGAACCGGTGTGGAAGGTGGGCGTCGGCCAAGCCATCGTCGGCTCGGTGGAACAGGTCGCCTTGGCTACGCTCTACACGGTGCCGGTGTCCATCCTGACCGCCACATATCTGACCGAATACGACACATGGTTTACCCGGTTGGTCAGGCTGATCGTCGACGCGATGATGGGGATGCCGTCAATCATCGCCGGCTTGTTCGTGTATTTGTGGTGGGTTCAGCCGCGTCACACGAGTGGTTATTCGGGGTTTGCGGCGAGCCTGGCCCTTGGTGTGCTCATGCTGCCCATCATGATCCGGACGGCTGAGGAGGTCATCAGGGTTGTGCCCGGATCACTCCGAGAGGCCGCTTTGGCCCTCGGGGCGCCTCGGTGGCGAGTGACGCTTCGAGTCGTTCTGCCGACGGCCAAGTCGGGGTTGATCACCGCAGTCATTCTCGGTGTCGCGCTCGGAGTCGGTGAGACCGCCCCGGTGCTCTTCACCGCGTTGGGGAACAACCGGTACAACTTCAATCCGTTCAGTGGCGCCCAAGCCGATCTTCCTCTTCAGATTATTCAAAATGTAAGAAGCTCCGCTCCCAACCAGGTCCGTGAAGGATACGGCGGGGCGTTTGTCCTAATCACTGCCGTGTTGGCGCTCTTCACCACAGCGCGCATCGTCGGATCGTCGAAGCCCGGGCGGCGCCGTATAGGTCGCCGCAAGAAGGAGGTTGCCGCACAATGAAGTCCCTCTACGCTCGTGCGATACGTCACAGCGGACTGGTTGTTGTCGTCGTTCTGATGGGTTGGGTGCTCGCCCTGACGGGCAGTGCACCGCCAGCATCTGCGGCTTCCACACCCATCATAGGTGAGGGCTCGTCGTTTGCCGGGCCGGAAGTGTCGCAGTGGGTGGCCGACGTTGGTCAATCTCCTTACAACCTGCCGGTCTCCTACACCTCATCGGCTTCGGGCGACGGACGGTTCGCCTTCGCCAATCAGACCGTGGACTATGGCGTCACCGACATTCCTTACCAGCCGTACCCGTTCGACACGAAGTCTCCGACGTTTCCGTTCGACTACATACCGGTGACGGCCGGGGGACTTGCCTTCATGTATCACGTTAACGGTCTCTCCAGCCTGCAACTTTCGAGCTACTCGGCGTGCGCCCTCATGACGGGCGGCGTGGCATATTGGGACGACCCCATTATTAAAGCGGACAACCCTGGGGTGTCCCTCCCTCATGTGGCGGTTCACCCCGTAACGCGCTCCGACTTGGCCGGCACGAACTTCGTGCTCCAGGAGTACTGCATTCACGAGCAGCCGAGTCTGTGGGCAGCGTTTGTGAGTTCTCCCGCAATCAGAGGACTCCAAGGCCAGGTGAGCGACCTATCCGCCACCGCTCCGCGTTCGGACTGGCCCTTGTTTCCCTCGGCGATTCCGGTGAGCGGATCGACCACGGCAGCCCAAACGGTGGCGGACCCGAACAACAACGGCTACATCACCGCGGTCGAGACTGCCTACGCGATTGAGGATCACACCCCCGTAGCATCGATGAAAAACGCCAGCGGCGCCTACACACAGCCAGGCGCGGTGAATGTCGCATCAGCGCTGGCATATGCGACCCAGCAACCAGACGGCGTGCACGTCCTCAACTTCGATGGGAAAGGTCCGAACGTCTACAACCCGTCTACCTACAGCTATCTCATAACCCCGACGACCGGTTGGAACGCCAGCAAGGGGGCGACGCTGAGCGCGTTCGTGAACTATGCGCTTACCCTGGGACAAGAGAAAGCCCCCAAGATCGGCTACGCATCGCTCGGTCTCTCTCTGGAGCAATTTGGTGTCAACTCCGTCGCCGCAGGCGTGCCGGGGGCCGTGCCTCCCACGGCTGACGAAAAGTCCGCGTATGCGTGCGGAGACTTCACCCCGGCCGAGGTGCAGGCAGGAGCTACGGCACCGACATGTGGCACCACGAACCCCAACAATTCGACGCAACCAGGCGGTACGGGGACGGCCACTGGAGCGACCACCGCGGCGGCTACAGGAACCAACGCGGCAGTTGGGGCCACGGGAACGACGGGTGCGAAGTCCAGCGGCGTGGCCGACAGCTCGGGATCTGGCGCCAACTCGGGGGGCGGTTCGGGTACCAGTTCGGGCGTCGACCCAGGCGTAACTCTGGCAGGAGCCTCAACGCCTTTGGCATCCACTGGAATCAATCCCCTTCCGATCACCGGGATCGGGATTGTGCTTCTGAGTATCGGTTGGTTCGGTCGTCGGCGATTGGCTCGTGTACGACTCGGCGGCCGATCCCGATGAGATTCCTTGGTCGCCGGCGTCCAGCAATGAATGTGGTCATCGTTGCGCTCGTTGTCGGCACTGTTGTCGTCGGAGCAATCAGCGCGGCACCGAAGCGATCGGGCGCCAATGTCACCACCGATACATTGGCCGGCGAGGGTGGATCCTTCGCCGAGCCAATCGTCAACAAAATTCTCGCTGATGCCGCGAGTACGACTGCGCCCATCTCACTCAGCTACTTCAATGCGGACATTGACCAAGGTCGGGACGACTTTGCCGATGGAACTGCTGATTTTGGGGTCACCGAATTGCCGTTGACTACGACAGAGACTGCGACGGCTGCGACGAAGAAAAGATCCTTTGCCTACGTGCCGTTCGCTGCCAGCCCTATCGCAATCGGGGCCATCGTCGAATGCGAACGCGATTCCACGCTCTTACCGACCACGATGTGCCCGAATCTGCAAGTTTCGGTCCTGCAGCTGGCCCAACTCTTCACGTTGAACATTGGGTCCTGGGACTCCTCAAAACTATCAACGATCAGCGCCGGAAAGCCCATCACGCCCTTTGCACAGGGAGCCAATGTGACGCCTGAACTGCTGGCGGATCCCGCAGCGTCCACGGAAGCGCTGATAGCACTCTTCGACGCCGATACCGCAGCTGCGCCAGTCTGGAAGGCTTACGTGTCGAGTTTGGGTGGAACAAACGACGCCCCAACCGAAACGTGGCCGACCAAAGGGGGGGTACACGGTGGTGACGCCGAGTTGGCCCAATCTCTTGTGCCACTTAACACCTCGACACTTCTACCGCAGGCCGATCCTTCGACGTGGGGCTTGGGTCAGATCGCGCCCCTCCCATCAGACTGGATAGGACCTCCAGAGAACATACCAACGATCGCGATCCAAAATGGTGCCGGCGCTTTCGTGTCGCCGACCGTCGCCGCTGCGAAAGCTGCGCTGAACGACGCCACGATGGATCCCTCGACCAACCTTGTGACCTACAAGAACTCGACGACGGACACCGCGGCTTACCCGTTGATGGCGACGAGCTACCTGATTGCCCCCACCTCGGGGCTCTCCGCCTCCAAGGCGTTGGCTCTGGCTGCGTTGATCCGATTCGTACTAGGGGCGAAAGGCCAGAGCGATGTAACCGGCCTCGGCGCCGCTCCTGCCACACCTGCAATGGTTACGGCAGGAATGGGCGTGGCGAACGAAGTGGCCGATTCCGCTTCGTCGTACTCGATCTCGGTGAACAAATCATCGTCCGCGACGATCTTGCCTGGTGCAACCGCAACGTTGGCGGAATCCGGACTCTCCAGTAGTGCCACAGGGACGGTTACCTTCACCTCCGGCTCAACATCACTCTGCACGTTCACTCTCCCCTCCACGAGCTGCACGACATCGTCTACCTTGGCCCAAGGAACGTACGGCAGCATCACGGCGTCCTATGTCTACGGAAGCGGCATTCCCGGGATTGCCGCCACGAATACGGTGTCCCTCACCGTGTCCAGCACAACGACCACCACGACAACGACAACGTCAACGACCACAACGGCGACATCAGGCGCCGGCACGGGCTCCTCCGATTCGAGCGGATCCTCAGGTGGCACGCTGGCTTTCACGGGAGCGGGCAGCTTGTTGCCGCTGACCGGACTGGGCGTTGCGCTCATCGTGAGTGCGGGCTACGGCCGTCGCCGCCTCAGGAGACGGACGCTCAAATGATCGTCCTGAGCCGATTGAACGGGTTCTCGGGGGGTCACCTGGATGAGGGACCAAGTGGTCCTTGTGAGGGGGGCAGAGAGTCGAAAGGAACGCAAAAGGGTGATGGTATCGGGTACCCAAAGGAGAGCGCTGCGTTCATCGGTGTACGCCCGCCAGGTCATAGCGGTACTCGCCGCGGTCGGGCTCCTTCTGATCCCCGGTCATGCGGACGCAAGTGTTCCTCAGATTGGCGTTCTCCTCCTTCCGGGCAGTGGAGGGGGTAGCCCGTTGCCAAAGACTCCAGTACCGACGGTCACCAATGAGACGACAGTCGAGGTCAAGGTACCGGCAAATACCACGCTTACGCCGGGAGCTTCTGTCAAAATTCTCGCATGCGCTGACGCAGACGGGAAGGCAGACGATCTGCCACTGAGCGCAGCGACCTGTGATGGGCTGACAATCAACACCGGCAGAACGATAAATGTCGCATCGGATGGATCGGTCGATAAGACTGATTACACGATTTACAAACTTCCCATGACTTCTGAACCATCTGACCAATCCACCGTGTGCAATGGCACCAGTGCATGTGTGCTCTACATCGGTCAGGATCAGAACGACTTCAATCAACCTCATGTGTGGTCGCAACCGTTCCTTGTGTCCTGTACGGGTGCGACGTGCGGTGACTCCACATCATCGAGCGTTGCCGCTCCGACGACGTCTTCACCTAGCGGCTCGCAACCGGCTGGATCGAATGCCGACTCCTCAGCGAGCGTTACGCTAGGCAGCGGCAGTCTGCGGACAGTCCGCCCCCAAGCCAGCTTGCCGCTACAGGGCCGACTCAGGCCCTCCCTTGGCTTGCTGTGGGTGGGGGTGTCTTCTTGACCGTTGGGTTCATCGGCCGCAGACGTCGTTCCGTCTCATGAGCGTGGGAAAGAGGACGCCGGCAACGCGAGCGATGTGCTCCGGCCGTCCTCACGTGGCATGACGGCCGTGATGGATCCAGCCCCCTTGCCGCCCGAGGACGTCACGGCCCCGGCGCGGGGTGACTTGGGCATCAAGGAGAGGCGCGCATGGAGGACATGGCATCTCGTGCTTGCGATCATCGTTTCCGCCCTTCTCGGAATGGCGCTTGACTATTACACCGATAGCGGTTCCCATTCGTCCACGTCCTCAGGCTCGACCGGCGGTGCCTACAAACCACCCCCACCGGCGGGGTCCACCGGGTCGAGCACGACGACGACTGCCGCAGCCAACTCGAGCACCACGAGCACCACGACCGCCGGTGGTGGTACTGGAACTGCGCAGAGTTCGACGACGACATCGACGACGACAGCACCCGCCGTGGCCCGGATCCTTCTCGGACCCACTCAGTCACATGGCAATTGGACGAGCCCAGCTTTCACCACGACAGCCGCGAACTGGAACATCGGATGGGCCTTCCAGTGCACCCCCGCACCCACCGGGGGTGCGTCATTCCAGGTAACTGTGGCTCAGGCCGGCTCGACGTCACCAGGCACAACGGCGATCAACCAGACCGGGGCGTCCGGACAGTCAGTAACAGCTGAATCGACCGTGGGAAAGCAGGTTCTTGTGGTTCAAGCCCCGTCGACTTGCGTCTGGGCGGTGAAGGTGACCGGGTCATAACACCCAATTCCGAGAGCCGCAGCCTCGGTTGAGTCGCCCGGATAGCCGTTCGGCCGCCGCCTCAACCTTCCCGGCCCGATTGTTGCAAGACCGCCAGTTTCTCATCAAGTTCGGCAAAGTAGTCGTAGCTTCGCGCTGTCGAGGTAGCCGTCGCATTCTCGCCTGAAGTGCTGGGCCAGTTCTCCTGAGAGTGGGGGGCCCATTGAGGCGGGCCTGAGTCGTACGCCGGCGATGCCGTTGGGAGGTATGGCCCGCCCAGAGCCGACCTCTGGGTCGGGGGTACTTCGCGGGCGAGAGTGGCGTCCACGGCTTCCCGCCGTCGGAGAGCGTCAAATGGAAGCGATTCGGAAAGAGGCGATACCGGCGACTGGTCCGAACGGGAAGCTTCCATTTCACGGCGCAGCTGCTGCAGTCTTCGCAAAAGCAGCGATTCGCTCGCCGACAGTGCCGCCAAGAGGACCGTGACCTCGGACAGGCATTCCTCAAGGGTCAAGTCCCGCATTTGAGCAGCGTACAGCCGTTTCTGCGGCGCTCCAGCGCGGCTCTGCCGATTGACCGTTCCCGCGACGTGGCTGGGACGCGAGGGTGTGCCGTCCCCCGTTTGGCAGGCTCCTTACGCTTCGGTGATCAACGTGCGTCACCATCTTTACCCGAAGGTGTTTTCTTGGTGTCACCGCGTGTTTTAGCTTGAGTTGCTCCTTGTGCCCTGCCAGAGTTGGAAGAGCGGTGACCAAGAACCACGAATTGACGGACAATTTGAGTTGCCGCCTCAATTATTGTGACCATCTGGTGACGAGGGTGATTTTCCCGTGACTGCGACCGAGCAATGGGCCCCCCCGGCCGCGCCCTATCAGGTGCCTCCGACCATGGTTGCGCATGGGCCCGCCCTACTCGAGGCCACCGATGTGAGCGCCTGGTTTGGAAGTAACAAGGTCCTCGAGCGCGTGAGCTTGGTCATGGAGCCGCGAAAGGTGACCGCGCTCATCGGCCCTTCGGGCTGTGGGAAATCTACGTTCTTGAGGATTCTCAACCGTATGCATGAGCTGGTGCCGAAGGCCGCACTATCCGGTTCGGTGAGACTCGACGGGGTTGACGTCTACGGGCCTACCATGCCCGTCACACAGACCCGTCTCCGCATCGGAATGGTCTTTCAGAGGGCGAACCCCTTCCCATCCATGACCATTGCCCAGAATGTGCTTGCAGGCCTTCGACTGTCCGGGACCAAGGTATCCAACCCGGATGCGCTGGTGCGCGAGTGCCTCGAACGAGCAGGCTTGTGGCGGGAGACCCGTAATCGACTCAACGAATCGGGAGCCGCGCTGTCCGGTGGACAGTTGCAGCGCCTGTGCATCGCTCGATCACTGGCCGTGCGACCACGAGTCCTCCTCATGGACGAACCGTGCTCCGCCCTAGACCCGATTTCAACCAGCGTGATCGAAGAAACGATCAAGGAACTCAGTGACGAGATCACCATCGTCATCGTCACTCACAACATGCAACAGGCACAACGGGTCTCCCACAATTGTGCACTCTTCCTGGTTGACGGGGAGGGCCTCCCTGGACACATCGTAGAGGCAGGCCCGACACAGGAAGTGTTCAACGACCCCATCGACCCGCGCACGGCCGACTACGTCCACGGGGTGTTCGGCTGATGAGCCAGGTGAGTGTCACCCTCTCGAATCAGCCGAGACAGGTCCTTACGGGATTGCGGAAAGCGCAAATCTGGGCCCAGTCAGTATGGGTGAACACAGTTCCCAGAACGCGCACGACCGTGAAATTGGCCGCGCTGTTTTGCATCGTGATCATCGCCTACAGCTATTCGCTGACCACTCTGTTGCAGCTGGCTGATCTCAATACCCCCTTGGCCTACGTGAGCCTCGTGCCCCTCATCTCGCTGATGCTGGCTGTCGTCTACAGCCGCCCGCGCCGGGCAGAGCCGGCGATCCACGACCGCCAGACCGACTACATCATCGGCATCCCCCTCATGGTTGTCGCCCTCCTTATCAATCGACTGCTTCCCGCGAAATGGTCTGCCATGTTCTGGGTGTGGAGGATGGATCTCTTCACCCTGCCGTTCTTCGTGGCGGGAGCGGTGGCCGTCATCTTCGGCGTGAGAGTGCTCTGGCGCCAGAAATGGTCCATCGGGTTTCTCCTCCTGGCATGGACATGGCCGTGGTCCAACGTGCTGTTGGGTCTCCTCAATGCGTTTACTTCAGCGACGTTGTTCGCCATGAACCGGATCGTCAACGTCACCCATTTGGCTACATTGGATGGACCACTGAGCGGTGGAGTGTTCTCTGTCCGTCACAACCACGGAGTATTCAGCCTCAGCGTGGTTTCGGCGTGCTCTGGAGTGAGCAGCGTGGTGGGATTCCTGTTGGTCGGCACGGCCTTTCTCTTCGTGGTGCGCGGACCGTTACTCCGCAAGGCACTGTGGCTGGTCGGTGGGATGCTCTTGCTCTGGACCATCAATTTGGGTCGCATCACCCTTATCTTCTGGGCCGGCGAGAAATATGGCGAGCACTTCGCGATCGATGTGCTCCATCCGTTCATTGGACTGGTCACATTCAGCCTCGGTGTGGGGATCATGATCCTGTGTATCAAGCCATTGGGCCTACGTCTCGACGTCGGATCCGCCCTGCCCGGACCGGCGCCAACGCCGGAGATCCGACCTCCTTCGAAGCCGAATCCCTCCGCTGTCCCCAAGGTGTACCTTGCAATCGCCATTGTGACCGTGTTCGGAATATTGCTCGGATTCAGCGACGTCAGCCTGGCGTCGTACAATCTGGTGTCCAACGTGGCCGGGGAGACCAAACTCGTCTCTTATCTTGACGCTCCCGTGGCGCCCGTGGGTTGGACCGACAGGTTCGAAGCGACGTACACCTGGGCGCAACCGTTGTTCGGTGACGGTTCGACCTGGAACCGCTACCTCCTCTCCCCCTCGACGGGCGGTGATCTGCACGCGCAGACGTCCATCGTCGCCGACGTCATCGACAGTCCCGACCTTGGATCCTTCTCCGCGTACGGCGTAGAACAGTGCTATCAATTCCATGGATATTCCCTGGCAAACGTGGCGCAGGTTGCCCTCGGGGGTGGCATCACTGGCCAGACGCTTGCCTTCACCTCGCAGCAGTACGGCAGCTGGTCGATCGTGTTTTGGATTCTTCCGGTAGAGCGGGCCGGCACTACTGTGTACGAGCGTGTCGTGCTGTACGTCCAGAACATCCGAGGGCTTATCGCTCCGGCGACCGAGGGTCAGCAGACCGGCATCAAGACCCTCACCGGCAGCCAGGGCAGCAACAACTCCGAGGAAGCGATTTTGCTCAAGAACCGAGATTTCCTGGTGGCCTACGCCAGGGAGCTGATCGGTGTTCAAGCGAGCAAGGGCAGCAAGGCGCTTTCCAAGAGTTCCCTCACCTGAGTCGCGACCATGTCGGTGATCACCGGGAGAGAATCCCGGGTAGCAGGTCCCGAAATACCTGTCCGCTCTCCGTGGAAGGTGCCTGATCTCTGTCGTGAGTTCGTCGAAAATTTACTGGTCCGAGCACGGACGGTCGCCGGCAGGGATCGGACCGGCCTCGATGTGCCCCGCCCGGACTGGGACTCCTTCCGGGGGGCTGGTGACACAGCGCCCACCTTGGAGGAAGCCACGGGGAGTGTTGTAACAGCCGCCTTTGTTGCGGCACGACGGATCGCCGGCGGGGCGGATCGGCTCTTCGGCGGGGTCGATTCTGCCATCCAGAGGCACCCTTTACCCGCCGGTCGGGACGTCTCGATTGATCAATGTTCGAAGGAGGTTTCTTTCGACGATCCGTTCGGTGGTCCCCTAGGGATTGTTGATCCCGTGGAGATCAGCCTCTTCTCTCCGAGTGCCGAGGCAGTGCCTGATTTGGAAGACGCGGTCGTGACGCGAGGACCGCAGACCCTTGCAACACCGTCCGCCGGATACACAGCCTTCACATGGCTCTTGAATCTCGGCGCTGTCCTTCTCCTCTTCGTCGCCTGGCAACTCTGGGGAACCTCGATCTCCCAACACCACGCACAGGCGCAGCTCCACCAAGCGTTCGAGGCTTCTCTCCGCCACTCCACGTCAAAGCCCGGGGCGTCGTCAGGCCCATTGCTGATCCCGGCCAACCAGGTTGTGACGCCGCCCGCTGAGGGCACTCCGATAGCTCACCTCCAGATCCCAGCCATCGGACTCGATGAATACGTCGTGTCAGGAACCGCCGAGGGTGATCTGGCCAAGGGCCCGGGCCATTACATCGGCACGGCTGCTCCAGGTCAAGCCGGCAATGTGGCCATCGCCGGACATCGCACCACCAATGGCGCTCCGTTCAACCAGCTCGGTAAACTGGCAATCGGAAATCAGATCTACCTCACCACGCTGACCGGCGAGCGATTGACCTACCTAGTGTCACAGGCACCTAATGCCGTCTCGCCCAGTGACGTGGCCGTCCTCAACGATTTCGGGGACAATCGGGTGACACTCACCACCTGCAATCCGGAGTACTCGTCTTCACAGCGGCTCGTCGTTGTCGGAGAACTGCAACAGCCCAATCCTCCGAAGGCGAGCAAGGCAGCGACGGTCGATTACCACATCGTCAATCCGGCGACGACCAGCTGGGACTGGTCATCGCTTCCGCTTGTCATACTCGAACTGGGAATTCTTTTGTTGCTGGGCCTCGGCAATCGATGGATTACCGCGTGGTTCGGGCGCAGTGGACGGTGGATAATTCTTGTCCCCGTCTGGGCCGGTGGCCTCTACCTGCTGTTTGGAACTCTCACAAGTTTTCTTCCCGCCTCGATTTAGTACGAACATTGACCTGCCGCGTCGACGTGGGGCAAGCGCACTTCCGCGAGAGGGCCATTGTGGCGGGTGACTCGTTCCGCATTTCTGGGAACGGCGACTCATCAACCAATCTTGGACTGCTTGCGCCTCCGGCGTAGGTCGAGAGCGACAACTCCAACCAGAAGGAAACCGCCGACGAAGGGCAACATGGCTGTGATCGGAACCTCGGGCGTCTGCGAGGCTAAGGGGATCGGCTGCCAGGTGGTCTGACTGTTGGTGAGATGATTTGCAGTCAGGTTCTCGAGTGTCGCGGGGCTGTTGACACTGTGCCCCATGTCCAAGACGATGTTGGTTCCAGCACCGAGTTTCGTCCACACGTACATGTTCCCGCTCGGGTTGCAATTCGCGCCAGACGAGACCGCCGTATCGGTCGGAGCAAAGATGGGCTCGATCTCGGTCCCGGGATCCGCTGACCCCCAGAGCTCGCACGCGGTGGCGGTTGACGTGGTTGGGTCGAGAACATACACAAACTGACTTCGATCGAAGATGATCCTGGTGCCGGCCGGGTTCCAGTCCGGGTACTGATCACTCTGACCACCGGTGATCCCAGACTCGAGTGAGAGATCCCGTTCGGTGAACGCGCTCGTCAGACTCACCAGGTGGATGTGGTTGTCGGTGCCCACGTAGATGATCTTGGTCGGGTCGCTGGGGTCGATTTCCGGGCGGCTCGCCTCCCCGTTCGTGGAGTTCGGTTGCAGCGGCGTCACGGCGGTCGAGACCAGTGTCGGTGTGCCGCCTACGATTGGAGTCTGCACGTAGAGGCCGCACGATGTCGTCCCCGAAGTCGTCGCGCATCGGATGAAGGCCAGCTCGTTGCCGCCCTGATCGACCGTCGGTGCGTAGTCGTTCGTCGAACCAGCGCTCGGGTCGGGAAAGGTGATCTGTACGGCACCGTCACTCTGGCTGCCCGGCGACCCTGTCACGGTCGGCGGGTAGGGCACTTGGTAGATGGCAAAGTTGCCGTCCGCCCCGGGATTGTTCCCAATGCCATTGCGGTCACTGGCGAAGTAGAGCGTCGTCCCCAGGGACGAAAAGTAGGGCATGGAGTCGATGCCCCCGGCGGTGGACTGGGTGAGGTTGGGTGGGGTTCCACCGGGACACGTGTAAGGACCTCCCACCGGGTTAACACTGAAGATCGCCTGTCCACTTGCGTTGCACGAGGCAACGGCAAATGCGACGTTGCCGTTGGTAGCACCGGCAAATGTCGCTCCGGCTGGAGTAGCAAAGCAGAATCCCGCTGTAGCGGCCACCAATCCGGATATTCCAAAGAGGCGTGAAACCGCGAAGGAGGCCTTCATTTCTCCACATAACAACAGGCTCTTCGAGAAGTAAACACTTTTTGCGTCTCGTTCTCGCGGAGTTCACTCAAAAAATGCCATTTGTCGCGTGAATGCCGCAAAAGAGCGAGAACGTGGGCGAATCGTTTCGAAGTGCGCGTCATTTCTTGGAAGCCCTAACCAATTTCGCGGAATATTTCAAAGGGTGGTACCCCTTGCGCGGAACTGTTTCCGAGTAGGTCACAGAACTCACGTTGGCGTCGCGATCTATTCGGATTCCTTGACTAGTCACGGAGATTTCATTTCCATGTCACCCCCGAGCCGTGCCTTTCATATCAGACTGTGAGAAAACCGAGCTGCAAAGGTCGCGCTTACTGACGATGAATGGAATTCTGAGAGGCTGGCACCCGGACCCATTCGGCGTCCACGAGCTCAGGTACTTCACCTTCGACGGGAATGCGACTCGCCTTGTCCGCAACGGCGACGCATGGTCGCACGACGCACCTCCTGTCTTCCCCCTCGGATCGGTGCACTTTCCGGGCACGGTTTTCAAGTGTGCGGCACGTTCAGAGGGTTCCTCGCGCCCCGAGTTTTGTGACGAACCATCCGTACCCCAGGGTGGATCGCGCGAGATGTCCATCACCAAACCGCCACAGAACCTCCCTGAAGCTTCAGCCTCCCCGAGCCTTCTCCGCCACCCCTTTGTTCGGCGCATTCTGCGCTACTGCTCGGTATCGGTCGTCTCAACCGTCATCGGGCTCACTGTGCTGGGCGTGCTCGTCGGGGTCTTCGGCTGGCCGGCAGTTTGGGCGAACGTCGTGGCAACGGCGATCGCACTCGCTCCCTCCTTTGAGCTCAGCCGAAGGTGGGTCTGGGCCCATGACGGTCGCCGGTCCATCCTCCGCCAAGCGGCACCCTACGCGGCGGTCTCCTTCGCCGGCCTGATCGTCTCGAGTATTGCTGTACACCTGGCCTCGGATGCGACGAGTAGCTCGACCCGTCTCGTGCATACTGCGGCGGTGCTGGCGGCCAATGTGGCGGCGTACGGGTCTCTCTGGATCATCCAGTTCGTGGTTTGCGACCGTATCCTTTTCCGGTCGCGCGTCCAGCCGATCGGTAGAGATGATCCCCGTGGCTCGCCTGGCCATTCCGTCCTCGAAGGAGGCGGTATCGGTTCGCCAGGGGGCTCAATTCCCCTGGGCGAGGTCTTGGTCTGAAGAGTCCGTCTCGAACGCTCAGCCCGCTGCTGCCGACTGCGCTCTGAGGGTGGCGACCGAAATGGCACCTGCCGGTACAGCCGGATCGACCCTTTCTCCCCACCGCGAGAATGTCACGATTTCACCTGAAGCCGATTTGCCGGAACCGTTGGAGATGACAGCCTCGACTGGAAGTCCGCGCCCTTTCGATCGAAGGAAGAGGACTCCTCGAGTTTCACCCGCCGGGCCACTCCCGGCGACGGCAATCACGGGGACTCCCCCCAGACTCGTACTCTTCTCCTTCGTCAAGGTGCCGGTGGGAGTCACGCTCTTGAGGACCGAGGGGAGCGCGACATCGGACAGGAACGTCTGGTAGCCGTTGTCAGTGGAGGAGAACGAGATCCACCGACCCGAGAGTGCCGTCGAGCTCGATGCTGGCATGCCGAAGTACGAGGTGAGGCCTTGACTGTTTCCCGTGATGTACACGACGCCGTTGACAAGGACCATGCCGACGATCTGTTTGCCGTACGTGAGTGTCTCCTGGCCGGAGTTGGCCGAAGAGTCCACGATTAGAACGCCGGTCTTGCCACCGGACACGAACTTGACCGAGACGCGTACGGATCCGGCGTGCGTTGCTTCCGCCGTGGCGGTGGCGAGCACGCTGGCCAGAGTTGGCATTCTTGGCGCGGCGTCCGCCGGGCTACAGATGGCGGTGGCACCAAGGCATAGCCCCACCAACGTCATCGGCGGAATGACTTGACGGCGCAACTTCATGAGAGACTCTCCATTGGCCGGCACCGTATCGGGCCAAGGTGGCGTGGCCGCGACGCCGAAATGAACGTGCCGTGAACGCTTCGCAACGCAACGCGGCCCGTAGGAGGCCCCGCGGTCAGGCCAAGAGTTTCACCACCGTGGCCAGTCCCACCGCGATGACCACAACCCGCAGGGCCACAGCCGGGATGGCGAGGGCCACCCGGGCCCCGATCCATCCACCGAACAGGCTCCCGATCGCGAGCAGGCCGACGGCCCGCCACGCCAGACCGCCATGAATGATGAACACTGCGGCCGCGATCCCATTGACCAGAATCGACAACACCGTGCGGAGCCCGCTGGTGCGAGCCAGGGAATCGGGCAGTGCCAGGCCCAAAATGGCCAACAGCATGACGCCCAGACCGGCGCCGAAGTAGCCCCCGTAGACCGAGGCCAAAAAGACGCCTCCCCCGAGAAGGAGTGGGCGGGTGCGCAGTGGTGAGTGCGCCGACCCACCCAACGCCCGCTTGAGGAGAGGTTGTGCCGCAAAGAGCAGCGAGGCGCCGAGGACGAGCCACGGCGCCAGCTTCCTGAAGTCGGCCGAAGAGGTGGTGAGGAGCAGGATCGCGCCGGCGATGCTCCCGACGACGGCGACGGGTACCAGACGCAGGAAGCGCTCGCGCTGTCCACTGATCTCGTGACGGAAACCAGCGGCGCCTCCGGCGTACCCCGGCCAGATGCCGACCGTGTTCGTGATGTTGGCGGTCAACGCGGGGTAGCCGAGGGCGAGGAGAATCGGGAATGAGATGAGGCTCCCGCCACCCGCCACACCGTTGACGATGCCGGCGCCGAGACCCGCCAGGACGAGCACGATGATGTGCGACGTGGTCAGGGACGTCGCTCCCAGCATCGTCAGTGGCATCGGCGTGAAGCGTAAGGGACGGCGGCAATCCCGCTCGGCCATGCGGGAGACGGCCCTTTCACGCCGAGGGGCCGGAGTCCTCCTGTGGCCCGGTCAGGCGGGGGTCTCTCCGGTGCCGCTCATGGCCCGGACGGCCTCGGGTACCACGAAGGCGGCGGTACGGGCCGGGTTCGCCGCCGCCGTCTCTGCCGGAACAACGGAAGCCGGCACGATCCGGAGCGCGCGGCGCGCCAGAGGCATGAGTGCAAGTGCCTGGTCTCGCCCTCGTTCCATCATCGTCGTCGTTTCCGTCCACTCGGGGCCCCGCACGCGCGAGACTTCGCCGGGCAGCCGTTCGAGGATGCGCGAAAGTTCCCGTCGGTGCTGCTCTGCAACGCCGCCCATGACGAAGATGGTGGACGCGGGAAGGTGCGCGGTCATCGCCAGTTCGGACAGGCGGTTGGCGGCCACCTCGGCATCTTGCAGCAGGCCGAGTTGGTTCTGGAGCTTCGTCAGCTGCCGGGTGTACCGCTTGGTGCGCCCGGCATAGAGCTCGGCGCTGAACTCGAGCGAATAGCGAAGTCGCTTACAGCGAATGCGGAGCCGGTGAAAGTCGGCGGCCTCCCCCGAACGCTTCGCCCGTCGTGCCGCTTTCACCACGGCGACGTGACGAGAGCCGATCAGGTCGGGCACTGCCGCCAGAGCGGGTAAGCGCGTCGCGGTCGAGCGACGGTGCGGTCCTTGCTGGACCATTGCGGTCATACCGTTCTTGAGTCGGTCCCAGCGTGCGGAGTTCAGCGCGGCCAACATCTCGGCGCGTGCCGTTTCTCTCTCCGCCAGTAACAGGGAGGTCAGGTCGGCCCACAGATCCTGCTGGCCCGGTTCGACCATTGCCGCTTGTCCTTCCAATTGGACATCGAGATCGCGCACCGCGCCGAGGACGCCGGCGAGCCACCCCAATTCGCGGCGGAACGTGCGTGCGCGGAGTGGAAGGACGTCGGCGAAAAGATCCAAGGCAGCGCGCAGACGTCGTGTCGCCACCCGCATCTCGTGAAGTTCCTCGAGATCTTCACCGAGCCTGGTACCTGGTTCTTTGGACCGCAGGACGCCAAGCTGGCGCCGCAGGACGGCATAGGCCAGCTCGCCGAGGGTGGCCTCGGGTTCGATGTCGACGGGCCCTAAATCCGGCGGACTCGGGATGACGACGCCGCGTGCGAGGAGGCCTGCCTCGAACGTGGAGAGGGTGGCGGGGCGCAAGCCGCACGCCATCCGTAGCTGGGGGATCAGGGGTGCCAGCAGATCGGCCCATTCGGGGAGAATCCCGACCTCTACCCGGCGGACCTGCATGGGGCGCTGTCCGTTCCCAACGACGATCTCGGTGTCATCGAGAGCGATCTCGGCTGCCGGGTTGCCGTCCACTCTCAGCACATAGGGGCTGCGCCGCGTGCGTACCTGGAGCACGGGGCGAAGCGGCCGCCGTCCGGCGACGGCATGGACCCGACGACCCACCGGACCTTGCGGGCCGAGCGCGCCGACGCCGGCCTCAGGGAGCTCCTCGGAGGCTTCGAGGTTTCCGAGGTGCTCGGCGACGGGCCCCTGTGCCGCCTTGAGGCTGATCTCGTCGTGGCGCCCACGCCGGCGGGTGCGGACGACGAAGCCCGCCCGGGCCATCCTCCAATCGCTGGTGTCGAGATAACAGTCGATGAGACGCTGCGACGGCTGGGCGACGGTACTGAGCAGTCTCTGCTCCTCGGGCCCGATCGACAGCGCGGGCAGCGCGGACAACCAACGCTCAACCGGGCGCAGATCGAGTGCGTCGAACTGCCACTGGACCCCGACGATGTCCTTTTCCCGACCCATGCGGCCAGGGTAGTGCGGGTGCACCCGAAAAGCGGGGAATACACGGTTCAGCAGTGCGCACGGCCTAGGGTGCCTACAGTGGGTAACAGAACTACGACTATGGAATTCGATAACTCCACCGGTGTCGTCCAAGCCGCAGGTGGCCTGCTCGTGCGTCGGGAAGCCGGACAGCTCCGGATCGCCCTGGTGCACCGCCCGATCCATCAGGACTGGTCGTATCCCAAGGGGAAGCTCGAAGAAGGTGAAACCTTCGAAGCAGCGGCGCAGCGCGAAGTGCTCGAAGAGACCGGGTTCGTCTGCCGGCTGCTTCGCTTCATCGGTCACACCGAATATCTCGACCGCAAGGGTCGACCCAAGGTGGTGGCGTACTGGGTGATGCTGGCCGAGTCCGGATCCTTCGTGCCGAACGAGGAGGTGGACGAATTGCGATGGGTCGACGTGGTCACCGCGGAGTTCCTCCTGACCTACGAGCGTGACCGGGCGCTCCTCGCCGCGATGTCCGTTGATGACCAACTCGAGTCACTTGTTTGAGGATCTGTCAAGAAATTCTCGTTCGGGCGTTTGAGAATGGCGAGGCATGGAAATAAATGGTTTCAGCGATCTTCCGCCTGATCGCCATAGCCGGAGTGTGTGCCTCAGCCGATAGCTCCAGGATCCCGCCGCCAAGGGGCCTGTGATCTTCTGGTCGGCTGAGGCACTCCCGGCACGGTGCCCCTCCCGTTGAGTCCACTTGCAGGGCTTTTCCCTTTGTGTCCCCTCTGGGGACTCTCGAATTTGGGTCTTTCGACCCTCGATATTGAGGGCTTTGGACCCAAGTCACCGGGAGCCGGTCTGCTCAATACTTAGGTGGAATTGTGCGTTGACCTCGAGCGGTGGGTACGACCAGCCCATGCGCACGGGCACGAAGACCGCCGAAGAGGGAAGGACCATCGCGTGAGCACACCGAGTGGCTGGTACCCAGACACGACGAGACCGAATACCGAACGTTACTGGGACGGGAGGGCGTGGACGGAGGAGACCCGCTTCCCTGGCGTCAGGCCCTTTGAGTCCCCGGTTCCCCCGTCGCTGGCTGAGCCGTCGCTGGCGGTGGAGGGGGTGGTGTCGATGTTCGAGCCCAGCCCCACCACGACATCTGCCGATGTGGCAGGAACGCCGCAGAGCCATCGACCTCGACGTCCGGTCGTGGTCAAAGCCCTGAGCCTGCTGTTGGCGATGGTCCTCGTCGCCAGCGGAGCATTCTTGCTCTTTGGTCGGCACGCGGACGCGGATGCGGCCGTGGCCGCCGCAGTGAACTCGGCTCTGGCGAGCCACTCTGCTGATTTCACGGTCAGCGGATCGGGGGGCGCGGCGGGCCAGGAGTTCACCCTCACAGGTAACGGCGCCGTCGACTTCACGCAGAACGCCATGCAGATGTCGATCACCGTGTCGAGTGGACCCGAGCAGCTGACTGAGCAGGCCATCTATCTGAATAAGGTGATCTACCTGAACCTCGGGAGCGCGATGGGCCAGATCGTGCCGGGCAAGTCGTGGATCTCGTTGGACCTGAGTCAGCTGACCCAGGGTGGTCCTGTCCAGTCCCTCGGGTCGGGGAGCTCGCTGGGCAATGATCCTGCGGCAGCGCTCCAAGCCCTGGCTCAGGACGGCAACAAGACCACGGACCTCGGTTCCTCGACGATTGATGGGGTTGCAGTCGAGGGTTACGACGTCCACCTCGATGCGGCGACGCTCAAAGCGGACATTGCCAAGGAGAACCTTCCCTCATGGATGCAGGACGCCGTGGCCAGCGTGAGCAATCCCGACGTTGACTACAAGGTGTACGTCGACAACTCCGGTCAGTTGGTCCGTATGACCACCGAGACGACGGCAACCGTGAGTGGCCTTTCCGTGGACGAAGGAATCTCGATGGACTTCTCGAACTACGGGGCAACAGTGAATGTCTCGGCCCCGTCATCCACTGATGTGGAGTCGTTCCAGAGCTTCCTGCAACAGGCGGCCGGATCGCTCTCGGGCTTTTCGACCACGACAAATTAGTCCCGCCGCCCTAGGGCGGACGTTCTCGCCCTTCGGGTCCGTTCCGGCGCTCGTGAGCGCGTACGGTGTGTTCCGTCGAGTTGGGCGGAGGTCCATGCGGAGCGCACGGTGGCATGAGTAAAGACGAGCAATGAACGTCACCTACGGGGGTCGCATCGCCGAGCTGGCCAGGACACGCGGAGACGAGCCGGCCGTCTCCGACGTTGACGCCCAGGGCCGGGAGCGATCATTGACCTGGCGGGAACTCGACGATCTGTCGGGCCGTCTGGCCGCGTCACTGCACCACGGAGGGCTTGCTGCCGACGACATGATCGCCGTCTGCCTTCCTAATTGCGTCGAGCATTTCGTGGCCGACGTCGCGGCCTGGAAAATCGGCGCGGTACCGGTCGCCATTCGTTGGGACCTGCCCGAATGGGAGTTGACGAGGCTGCTCGATGTGCTGGCTCCCCGTGCCGTCTTCAGGGGTGAGCCCGGTGATGTCGTGGCGAGGGCGGCCGCCTCGCCTATGGCCGACACCGGAGTGGCCCCGCCGCACCGATTTGGTGTCTGCAGCTCAGGATCGACGGGGACACCCAAGGTCATCCTCCACACGTCGCCCGGTGTGTACTCCGCCGAGCAACGGTCGACCTCGGCGGTGGTGGAGGCGTACCGCACCTTGTCCTCACCGCAGAGGTTGCTCGTGCCCAACGCGCTCTACCACTCAGCCAGCATCACCACAGCCGTCCTCAATTTGGTTTCAGGGAACCACACGATCGTGCTCCAACGCTTCGACCCCGAGCTCCTGAAGACTGTGGTCCGGCGCCATGGGGTCACCGGCTTCATGGCGCCGACGCCGATGCTTCTGCGGCTCGCTCGCAGTCCGGCCATCGCGCCGGAACAGTTCGATTCGATCGAATGGGTGCAGCACGGAGCCTCTCCTCTCCCTGAGTGGTTGGGGCGCTTTTGGATCGATCTACTCGGCCCCGAGCGATTCTTCACCAGTTACGGGGCGGCCGAGGCGGTCGGGGTGGTGGCGTGTCGGGGCGATGAGTGGCTCACGCACCCCGGCACCCTGGGCCGCGGCGCGCTCGGCACGGACATCCTCATCCTGGGCGAGCAGGGTCAGGTGCTGGCGCCTGGCGAAGTGGGTCAGATATTCCTGCGCCGGCCGGGTGGACCCTCGGGCACCTATGTGGGCAACGGTGTCCCTCCCCTCGACATGCACCCCGATGGCTTCGCCACGGTGGGTGATCTCGGATGGCTCGACGAGGATCGTTTTCTGTATCTGTCCGATCGCCGGGTGGACCTCATCGTGTCGGGCGGAGCGAACGTGTATCCCGCCGAAGTGGAAGCGGCGGTGGGTGAGCACAGGGGAATCGACGACGTCGTCGTCATCGGATTGCCTGACGACGAGTGGGGTAGGCGGGTCCACGCCATCGTGCAGCTGGCGCCCAACGCCGAGCTGACCGAAGAGGACATTCGCACATTCGCCCGGTCCCGGTTGGCGCCCTACAAGGTGCCCAAGACCGTCGAGTTCGTTGCACGCATGCCACGCTCGGCCGCGACGAAGATCAACCGGGCGGCGCTGATAGAGGAGCGGACCGCTACACCTCCTGCCTGAGGCGTACGGATGCACTACGGTGCGCGTGCAATGGACGAGGGCCAGCACCGATCCGAAGCCGCATGGAGGGGGATGCCTTCGTGACCGACGCCACCACGCTCGACCTCAGGCCGGAGCGGTTTGCGACCGGAGTTCCCTTTGACGACCTGCGCTGGCTGCGGGACAACGCCCCGGCGTGGTGGTCGCCTGCAATGGCATGTTGGGTCGTGACCTCTTACGAACTTGTCGAGAAATGCAACCGGGACTACGTGCGGTTCTCGAGCAGTGACGGGGTGGTCGACCCGGCCGACGCCGGAGCGCCGAAGTGGAAGCCCATTACCGGTCTGGATCCGCCCGAGCACGGTCGTTACCGCCGGCTCGTCATGGCACCTTTCACGCCGATTCCGATCGGCCGCCTCGAAGACATGGTGCGCGGGATCACCCGGGAAGCCATTGCGTCATTTATCCACGAAGGCGGCGGAGATTTCGTGAACGCCGTGGCCTGTACCGTTCCGTTCCGCGTCATGGCGACGTTGACTGGCGTTCCGCTGGCCGACCAGGACCTGATTGTCGGATGGACGAACAGTGTCATGCCCAATGCGGATCCGGACTATCGCCCCACGGCGTCAACTGCGGAGACCTCCCGCGTTGCTCTGGGAGACTACTGTCTCAATCTGGCTCGGGCCCAGCGCACCGGTGAGAGGCCGCTCCTCTCGCACACCCTTTTCGAGGGACGCCTCGACGAACGGGAGTTGAACGACGACGAGGTCGCCAATTTTTTGGACACCTTCATTGTCGGAGGCACGGAAACGACACGCCAGCTCATCGCGCACGGGCTCTTGGCGCTCCTCGAACATCCAGCACAATGCCAACGGCTGGTTGACGGAACGGTGACGAGCGCCACGGCCGTCGAAGAGATGTTGCGGTGGGTCAGCCCTGTCCTTCACCATTCCCGACGCGCCACGACGGAAACGATGGTCGGCGAGGCCACCATCGCAGCTGGAGACCGGGTGACGTTGTGGATCGTGTCGGCAAATCGTGATGCTGCGGTTTTCCCGTTGCCGGACGTCTTCGACATCGGGCGCACACCCAATCCCCACGTGTCGCTCGGTGCCGGGGGTCCACACCATTGCCTCGGTGCGCACCTTGCGCGCCTGGAGGCGCGCGTCGTCTTCGAAGAGCTACGCCCACTGCTCGCACGCCTCCGTGTGAGTGGGTCACCGGTGCGGGTGGCGTCGAACTTCTTCAATGGGATGAAGCGGCTCCCCCTGGAACTGGCGAGCTGAGCCCACGACATGCGCTACTCCCTGAGCGGTTCGACGGGCCTGACCTGGACGCAGATCCGGGATGCGGTCCAGCTGGGCGAGAAGCTCGGATTCGACACCTTCTATGCGGCGGATCACCTCATGGCCGTGGCCGGATTCGACGAGGACGCCGGGCTCCTCGACGCGGTCTCGCTCCTGCTTGCCCTGGCGCCCGTCACGACAACATTGCGGCTCGGCGCAATGGTGTCGCCGATCACGATCCGCCACCCCGTGGTCCTCGCCGCGCGCCATGCAGACGCTCGACCTCATCAGCGGAGGCCGCGCCGAAGTGGGGGTCGGCGCGGGCTGGTCGCGGTCCGAACATGAGATCTTCGGCTTACCCTTCCCTGGGGCCTCCCGCCGGCTCGACCTCCTCGAGGATGCTTGCCGCACGCTCGTCTCGCTCTGGGAGAGCACAGATCCGGTGCACAAGGAGGGCGACTACCCATTGCACGGCGCCCGGCTCAGTCCACGCCCGATCCAGCCATTGACCCCCCTGTTGGTGGCAGGCGCGTCCGATCATGCGGTCCGGATCGCTGCACGCTGGGGCCGGGCCTGGAACGCGACCGGTTCTCCGTCGTTCTTGGGGGAGCGGGTGCATCTCCTCCGTGCGGAGGAGGCGAGAGCTTCCAGGCCGGGAACGGTGGAGATCACGGCCACAGTGCGGCTCGAATTCTGTGAGAGCGAGGACGAGAGACAGGCCAAAGCGCAGGCCGTGCGCAACGCCCCCCGGGCTCGCTACGCACAGCGCGAGGTGTACCTGGCGGGAGAGGACCCTGTCGCAGCGCTCTACATCGGCCCACTCCAGGGACTCGGCGACTACATGGCGTCGTTGGAGGAGGTAGGCGTCCAGCGTGCGTTGATCTCGATCCCTCGTCCCTGGGACCCCGAGGAGTTACGGCGCGTGGCGGTCGCCATCGGGCTGCCGCGTGCCCCCGGTTCCCCCGGTTGAGACCCACGGGCTCGGCGTTTGTTGATCATTTCTTCACATATTGCTGACATCGCCCTCACGATCGAGATGCAGAGTGGTACCCCATGAGGCGCCACGACCACGAAATGACCGACTCGAGTCACCTGGTGGGGGATGGTCCCGCTCTGCGAGCCAGGCTCGGGGCTTACGGCTATGTCTTCCTGCGGCAACTCCTGCCCTCCGACGTGGTCCGCGCCGTCGGATCGGCGGGGCTGCGATCCCTGCAACGTGCGGGCTGGACCGCATCCGGGGTTGACCCGATTGTGGCGCCACCCCTCTTGCCGATCCGGGCTGTCCGGATGCGCGACGCATTCGCCGATCCGGGTTACCGAAGAATTCTCGCTGATCCGGCCTTCAACGCTCTCGCGTTCTCACCCGAGTTGACCGACCTCATGGGACACATTCTCGGGCCCATGGGTTTCTGCTACCCGCTGAAGATCCCACGGGTGGTCTATCCGGCGAACCTGGTCCCACTTCAGCCGGGCAACTTCGTGCACAAGGATTACGGAGCGGTACAGGACATGTTCACCTGCTGGGTCCCGCTGGGCGATGTGCCCCGTACCCTGGGTGGGCTGGCCGTGAGCCCCGGGAGTCACCGTGCTGCCTCAGTGCCTCCGCGGCCCTTCCATCGACTCGAGCGTGGATGGCTCACCACGGACTATGTAGCAGGCGATGTACTGGTCTTTCACTGCATGACGACCCATGCCGCGTTGCCCAATAGAGAAGGACGCCTGCGGTTCTCCGCTGAATATCGGTGGCAACTCGCCGATCAACCCGCACCGCGCCGGATGGTCATCGGCCCGAATGGCCGAGAGATCGGTTCGCGCATGTTCGCACGGGCCGACTGGTGGCATTCGGTGAGCCGAGGGCTCACGTTGATGGACGGTGGTGGCATCGAGGATGGCCCCGTGCTTCCCGCCGCCCCGTCCCGGTTTGTGGCCGCTCCGGCCCGGCGGCTCTGACGCAGACCCCGTAGAGCGCCCAGCGGCACAGAGCGTCCATCGTCCGTCGTCCGTCGTCCGTCGTCCGCTCGCCTACTGACGAGTTGGGTCAAAATTGGGAAACGGTTCGGTTCTTGTTGGGTCCCCATTGCGAGACTGCGATCCCACAGCGCAATGAAAGAGGCGGACGAGAACCATGGAAGCCGTGCCACGTAAGGACGCAAACGGGGCGAATGCAATATGGCGCCTCGTTGGCAAGATCGCGGTCATCGTGTCCTTAACGACGGCCTACGTGTTCGTCATGCAGTCAAGTGCCTTCGCATCGGGCAGCCTCTCATCGACCATCCTCTCGATTCCTGAGCCCGGGCTCGTTGCGCTTCCCCTCGGGGCCTACAACGGACCGATAACCCAGACGAACATCGACGCTGTCATGGGAAGCAGCTCCGATTCCACGGGCGCCCTGGGTAAGGCGCTCGCAGACGGAGACGTCACAGGCTACATACGTACCTGGGCTCATCAGCCGAGTGACGGACAAGCGGTCGTCATCGGCGCATTCGAGTTCACATTCGCCTCCGAGGAGAGCTCGTTCCTCGGAAGCCTCAACACCCAGATGCACAGCCAGTCCGGAGGTGAAGCGCTCGCCGTGCCTGGCATTTCGGGAGCTTCGGGAGCTGAGGTCCATACCTCAACTGCATCAGGTACGCCGCTTTCGGAATATGAAGTGACCTTCCAAAAGGGAAATTTGGTATTTCAGGTGGCCGTTGTCTCGTCGTCCGGCGGCCTCACAAGCGCAGACGCACTGTCGATAGCGGACCGACAGTATGCAAGTGCACCGGATACTCCGGCGAGCACGGCCACTGTCATCTACCGCCTGGATTGGACCAAAGTTGGCGTTCTTGTCGGCGGGATTCTCCTTACCATCGCTCTCTTCATCGTCGGGCGAAAGAGAAAGTATCCAGCGGCTTTGAGTGGTTTCGCACCCCCTGGCGGCCAGAGCGGGGTAGCCCCCGTTGCGATGCCGCCTGCCTATTGGCCACCGCCTGAGCCCACCTCGGCAGAGCAGCGCCCGAAAGTAGGTGCTGACCAGTGGCACTCATGAGCAAGAAGGGTCGAACAAAGAGTGTGAGGAGGAGCGAGGAGATCCTTGGTCGCGGCATAGTCGCCGATCACTACGCTCTTGGAGTAATTGGGCCTGATCCGCGGCGGACGAGCGCACTTGTCGCGTTGCTTCTCGCGGTGGCGATAGCGCTCTCCTTCATCCTCTTCGGGGCCATCATCATCCCCGGCATCCTGTTCATCGTTGTCCTCTTCGCGGTGATTGACCGACCGGCTTCAGTCGCAGTGACGGATCGGGGAGTGGCCGTCCTCGCTCGAAGCGAAGTCAATGGCAGACCCAGAAAGCTTTTAGCCGTCCTCCCGCAAGGCGTGTTGGCTGATCGCACCGTCGTACGTTCAGGAAGCTACGTTCACCTTCCGGACTTTCACCTCTGGTTCCGTACGAAGGAGTACGAGCGGCTACTCGGTTCAGGCGAGGGCGAGTTGATCCCCAACTCGTGGGCTCCGCCAGTGGCCGCCGGTATCGGAGCGAGGAACCCCGGCACGCCCCCGGCGCCCCATTCCCCCACAGGTTCGACTGCGGTTGCTTCGCGTCCCGAGCGAACCGTCGGAGCCGATGCCTCTGTCCTCGCGCCTGATCAAGAAGGCGGTGTCATCTACTGCAGTTGGTGCGGGAAGGAACGAGCAGTCAACGCCAACGCCATCCACTACTGCGGCTCCATGGAAAGGCCCGCCGTCTATTGCGCAAATTGCGGCACTCCGTTCGAGAATGGTGCGGCACATTGCAGCTCATGTGGCACGGAGACGACAAAATTGTCCGCGGTAGGGCGTTCAACGCCGTACGTTGGCGTCTATGCCTCCGGGAGACGCCACACGCTGACATGTGAGGGGCTTTCACCGGTGAACGGCGAGCGGTCCCACCAGGCCCATCGATGTTCCAGCGTCATTCCCGCGATCCGAGCCATGAGGTCCAATTCAGCCGGCCAGACGTATCGGAAAGGCGCCGTGAATTCGTTGAAACTGCCATCGTCGCGTCGGTAGAAGTGCCGGGACCGGGAGATCTGCTTGTGTGTGCGGTCGATGAAGTCGTCGATGCCTATGTGGTCCTCCGTCAGGACGAACGGGACACCGGAGCTGCCTGGAGGCAACCGGCGAAGACCGGGCACATTGTTCTCGACGACAAAGCGGCCGCCGGGGCGAAGGTGACGGGCTGCGTTTTCGAAGCAGGCGACCTGCTCATCCTGCGACGTCAGGTTGGTGATCGTGTTAAAGACCAGGTAAACGAGCGAAAACTGGTTCCCCACAAAGGTCACGGCCATATCGCCTTCGACAGCTGTGATATTGCCCGCTCCGGATTTCGACCGCAGGACAGCGAGCATGTCCCGGGACAACTCGATGCCGCTGACCGGAACGCCGCGTGCTGCTAAAGGGAGAGCGACCCGGCCCGTACCGATCGCGAACTCCATGGCTGCCCCGCCATCGGTCAAATCGACCAGGCAGTCCACGGTTGCTTCGAGAACGTCGTCAGCGAACATTCCCGAACCCGGTGTGTCATAGGTTCTGGCTATCTCGCCGACGAAGCGGTTTTCGGGCACCCGTCAGCTTGGCCCGACGCAAGCCGGCTCGCAACCATTGACCCGGAGCGCCCTTGGGCGATGGACTCATATCTGGCGGAGTCGACACCACGCTGGAAGCCCGTGATGTCGAGGCAGGCCCGGCGGATCGGGTCAGAATAGGCCTCTGTAGCTAATCGGCATTGGGCCGAAGACCGGAGGGAAGTAACTATGAGCTCGGCCTCTAAGAACGCGGCCGAGATCTACCGAGCGAGCAAGTCTGCCCTCAACCAGCTCATGCGCAGCTACGCCGCCGCCAGCACGACTCCTATCGAACGCTGCTGCTTATGGCGCCCGGCTGGGTCAAGACCGAACTCGAAGGCCCGAACGCTCGCCTCACGGTTGGTGAGAGCATTCCCAACCTCGTCACGACGGTCGATGCCCAACGCGGCCGCCCGGGACTTCAATTCCTCGACTACCTCGGCCAGACCGTCCCCTGGTGAGCTGCACGGTCCCGCGCTGCGCCCTTGGGTGGGGTGCTTCGATGTCGGCTCCACATCCGGCGTCGTGCGGGGTTACCACCCTCCGTTCAGGAAGAGATGTCATGACGCCGGAAGCATCGATCGCCATTGTCGAATCGTTTTGGGAGGAAGTGTGGGCTGCGTGTGATCCGGCAGCCGTCGACCGATTCGTGACTGATCACTTCGTCATCACCAGTGCAGGTGTCGACGTCGTAGGTCCTGAAGACTTCAAAGACTGGGTTGCCGCCTTTCAGGCAAAGATCGCCGATCTGGCGTGGGAGACCATCGAGACCTTTTCCAACCTCGACGGTTCCCGGGTGGCGTCGCGCTTCAGGGTCACCGGCCGGAACAACGGCTTTTTCGGGTTGCCGGCGGATGGCAAGCCCGTCGCGTTCACTGGCAATGCAATTCTGGCCGTCACACCGACAGGCAAGCTCGCCCGCAACTGGGTCGAGCGAAGCGCTTTGGAACTCTACAATCAGCCGAGGGAATAGCGGCGCTGCAGCGACACCTGCTTCGGGTGACGCATGAGGTTGGTGAGAAACCCGATGCCATCATATGGAGATGGCGTTGCTTCCGAGCGAGCTCAGTGCTCTCTCGCCCAGGCGGCCATCTGGTCCATCGGGGTCCCCTCGTCACTCGGCATCTGAGCTCCGAACTCCCTGTACAGGCAGCCGACGTTGACGATGACGCGCTCGTCCTCACTCCAGCCGGAGTACGGGCCAAGGTCGATGTCGCGGGCGGCCTCGACCGCGGACATGCCAGCGTCGAAACGCTGTCGGCTCTCAAGCGTCAAGTAGTCGAAGTATCCCTTCAGCTCAGACAAAGGAGCTGCTCCAGCGACGGGTCCGTGCCCAGGGACGACGATCACCGGTTCCAGGGCCAGTATCCGGTCGCACGCCGCGATCCAGTTCGACACCGGGCCGGCCCAAACGATCGGGTGGCCGCCGTGGAAGAGGATGTCCCCGGTAAAGACCACTCCTTCGTCGGGCATGTGCACCACCACATCACCCCCTGTGTGTGCTGGCCCAACCTCGACCAGGCTGACCCGACGCCCGCCGACCGCCAGATCGAGTACTCCGGTGAAGGTCCGGTTGGGGAGAGCGGCTTCAATGCCTTCGAAGTCGAATGGACCGAATATCCGGGCCAAGAAAGCTCCGGTTTCTCCCATGTCGGGGGCGGACTTCATCATCTGTGCGATACGAGCGGGCGGTAGCTCGAGCATCTCTGCCGCGGCGCTCGCGGAGGAGATGATCTCGGCTTCGGATACAAGCGAGTTGCCGAACCAGTGGTCGCCGTTCGCATGGGTGTTGACCAAAGTGTCGATGTTGTTCGCTGCAGCGGTGGTCCGGCGCATCGCGGCGAGCATTTCTGCGGTGAGCTTCAAGTCGAAGAGGGTGTCGACCAGAAGTGACCGGTCGCCATCAGTGATCAAACCGGCGTTCGACCACCCCCAACCACCGTCCGGTTGCAGGTACGCCCACACGCCGTCGGCCACCTCGTGCATCCCCCTCCGATACATCACCGCCCGAACTGTAGCCACCGACGTCCCGGCGGGCCGACAGGGCAGGTTCTCTGCCCTTACCGGCTCCCCAACGAACTCGCTCCTCAGCCGCCGGTCCGTTCCATGTGGCGACGGACCTTGGGTCTCGTGAAGACGAGATAGTAGCCGCCGAGGAACACCCCCAGGCCAATGAGCCAGGCAATCACGATGACGACGATCCAGGCCGTCTTGTGAGAGCCCGCACCGTAGAAAGCGCCCGCCGGACGACTCGCTGCGTCGATAATGGCCCAGATCGGCACAACCACGTCAAGGACGAGGACGATCATGGCGATCAGGGGATCGGCACCGAATATGGCCGCCAACGCCATGGTGGCTCCTTTCTCTGACGATGTATGAGCCGGGACGAATGGTAATGGACGATCGGGGGGCGCCTACGATGAGCCTGTCATGCCGCTCACGCTGAGGCCGTTCGGTGCAGAAGATGAAGAAGCGGCGGTGGCCGCACACATGGCCTTGGTGGCAGATGGCGATACCACTTTTCTCTTGGGGTACCAGCCGGACATGTCATGGCCGGATTGGCTCGCGCACATCGCGTACTACCGCCACGGAACGGATCTGCCGCAGGACAGAGTCCGGGCTGATTTTCTCGCCGCCGAGGTTGACGGGGACCTGGTCGGCCGCGTCTCTGTCAGATTCGCGTTGAACGACTGGCTCGAGCGCGAGGGCGGCCATATCGGTTATGTCGTGCTGCCCGACTTCCGCCGCAAAGGCTATGCAACCGAGATGCTTCGCCAAGCGGTCGATCTTGCGCACCGCGAGGGAGTTCATCAACTTCTGGTCGTTTGCGACGAGGATAACGTCGGATCGGCCACTGTCATCGAGCGATGCGGCGGCGTCTTGGAGGGTTTGTCCGTCAATGAGAATGGAACAGCGATACGGAGATACAGGATCTGATCGGCAAACGTCGAAAATATAGCGCTACTCGGATCGGGGTCATCGCTTCCTTCTCAATATCCGTTGGCCGATATCAAAGGAACGATCAGCGGCGCGCCCTTCACCCTTGACATCGTGCTGACGTTCCCAACCTCAGGGATCTCGGCCAAGCCGCAGAGTCTCGGTCATGTGACCGGAATGTTCCGAAATCAAGCGGTGGTCGCGACGATTGTTCCGAACGTCAACTCGAGTTCGTTCGGATTCAAGGGAACGATCGAGACGCTGCACGTCGTCGGCGTGGTCTCACAACCACATCAGCATGGGAATACCGAGACGGCTCACGCCACCTTTGACGTCACCAAGTAGATCTGAGACTCACCAAGTCGACCGCTCATGAGCCCGCCTTGGCACACGCAGCGGAAGTGTAAGCGACGGGAGCGGATGTCGGAGGCGCCGCGACCATGACGACCCCTGACACGATCGAAATCGTGAAATCGGGACTTGATGGGAACGAAACGAGATAAGGAGAGGGTCCGGAGGTCAGTAGTTCGGGAGTGACGGCCGAAGAGGCCACGCCGTGCACGGTGCTGTATTCCTGAATGGCACTCTCCACTTGTGCGGCGTCAGAGTCGCATGCCGCCACGGCGCTCTGTTGGGCGATCCCACCAATCTTTCCGGCCGTGGTTCCGACCGTAGTCCCAGCAGTCGTTCCGGGAGTCGTTCCGGGAGTCGTTCCGGTAATCGTTCCAGAAGTTGTTCCGCCGGTGGTACCACCAAGTTTGGAGACCGCCATCACCGCAGAGATTCCGAGGATCACGACAACCAGCAAGAGCCCGATCAGATTGAAGCCGAATCCGATGGTTATTCCTCTGCCCCCTCGTTTGCCGAGCATGTCCGCTTCCTTTCTCGCTCGTGAATTGGACACTTTCGACCGGCGTCAACGCGCAAACGTCGTCTCGCTGTCACCATACGGATCTCGCCCCAATGTCGGCCAAACGCCCGCTCAACGCTCTCCCAATTGCATTGCCGGGCTCGGGGGAAGGATTTGGGCATCATCACCCGGCATTGATGTGGAGTTGGGCGTGCGTTGGCTCTTGAACGTGAGAATGGATATGGACAAGCGCCAATGGCTGATCCGGTTCGACAAAGGTGATGAACGCAGATGATGGGTGGCCGATCCATGCGAGAGTCGGAAGACACTGATGTCCAAGGTGGTAGCCCAACGGGAGAGTCGTTGTTGACGTTGACGCCCATCCTGTCTCGCACCTATGAGGGATGGGTCGGGTTTTCGATATGCGCAGTTCTTGTTGCTTTCATCGCCGTAGAGGCGATTCAACGACCGTCAGACATAATCCCGTTGGTCATTCTCATTTTGCTGCCCCTTGGCCTCCTGTGGGCCGACAAGACGCGGACAAGAATTCGCGTATCGGACCACACTGTTGACATCGCCAACTTTCCCGGTGTTCGCACAACTATCGAGCGGCACCAAGTGGCCGGGATTGTTTCATTGTCATACTGGGTGATCCTTACGGGTCGCGACGGGGCCCCGGTTGCAAAAAGTCGTCCGTATTGGACATCCAGTCAGCTTCACGAACTGGCCGATTTTCTTGACGTACCCCTGGAGGTGCGCCCCAAATGGAGACTTGCCACCCGGCACCGGTCTTCATGAACCGCGCCGAGGACATCGCGGGAGTCAGGCGAAGGCGTTCGCCTAAAGTGCCCGAGATGCCCGGTGAGGGAGCTTCCAACCAGGACGAACAAAGTGGCACGTCTCACCGTCGGGGTGTTTCAGCAAGTAGTGCTGGTCGTCTTCTGAAGCCTCCCAAAATGGCCCGGCCGCGACCACTTCTGTGACGACCGGTCCGGGCCATAGGCCGGATTCATTGACGTCGGCGACGGTCTCGAGAGCGGTGCGCCTCTGTTCTTCGCCGTCGCCCTGACGGCTCAGTGTGGTCGGATCGTGGATCTGGAAGAAGAATTCGAGGGAGATTTCGATACGAGTTGGTGTCGGCGTCATAGACGATCTCCACGGCCTCCGCGTGGTCACCGTGGTCATCGTCGGTGGGATCGGGGGTCTCGCCGCCGGACCACCCGACCCGAATCGAGATGACCCCCAGCTGAGGGCGTATCAATTCCTCAGCGCCCCAGTAGCACCCTCCCGAGCAGGGCTATCCGTCAGCATAGGACCGGCGGATCAATTGCAGGAGTTGACGTGGTGAGGGATTTACGACGGACGTGGTGCCGATGCGCACAGTCGGCACCGTTTCATCACCACCCGTGACGGATCGCACGAAGGCGGCCCCGTCAGGATCCTCCCAGATGTTGATTTCGTCCACTTGAATTCCGGCCCGCTTCAGTTTGGTCCGAAGTCGCCAGCAGTACGGGCAGCCTGGTCGCCAGAAGACCGTTACCGGTGCAGAGGGAGAGGTCACAACCGTACAACCCCTGATCGGGCCCGATCCTTCCATTCGGTGGGATAGCCGGTACTGTCCCTCGCCCGGCATAGTGGGAAATGACGAAGGTGAAGGTACCGTTACCCTGTGGGAGACGGGGTGACTGCGCGTCGGGCAATGGACAGGTTGCCCTCCTTCTGGAGCAGGTGGGCCTGCCTCGCGATCGCACTGTTCTGGGGCACCCTCGGGATTCTCGTCGTGCTGAACCTTCACGTGGACCCGGACAACCAGCGGAACATCGCGGGCCAACTCGTCATGCACACCGTGTACGTCCGGGACCCGGGCCTGTGGGTCGCCAACTTTGTCGGTGTGGGATCGGCCATCGTCGTCGCTGCCGTCGAACTTGCGCTCCGCACAAGGCGCAGGAGTGCACGGCCCGGACCAGTCGCCTTCGTCGTCGGCTCGTTCCTCTGTCTGTACTCGCTGTTCGGGCTGCTCTACGGCGTGGCCGCTATTGCGCCGATCGGGGTGATGGTCATCGTCTCGGGCTTGCCCGTGGCGAGACAACCGCAGGGCATTCCCACAGTTCTTCCGACACCCTGATCCTCCATCGAGGTAGGTCGACGAGGCGCCCATCGGGGACCTCGGGCGATGATCATCATGTTCCACGGCGGCTCGGATTTCGCCAGTGCGGTGACCTGCAGCCTGCGGGGTCACGGATGGAATGTGTACCGGGAGTCGACGTCCGATCTCCCCGACCTCGTCGTCAGACGACAGCATCCACACGCCCGCGGAGCCACCATGAACAGGAATGTCGGGTCCCCGGATGACCTAGACTTGCCCGTCTGGAGAGGTGCGAGAGCGGCCGAATCGGATTCACTGCTAATGAATTGACCTGGGTAACCGGGTCCGAGGGTTCAAATCCCTCCCTCTCCGCTCGGGGGTCGGGCACACGGAGTGCCCGAACCACAAGGTCCGCCACGGTGGGCGCTCCGTGTGCCGCCACGGTGGTGGTTCCTGCAGGCTGTGAGGAGAACGTGTGGTCGAGGGTCGGTACTGGTTGCAGACTCTGGGGTGCCCCAAGAACCAGGTGGATTCGGACAAGCTGGAGGGTCGTCTGGCGGGTCAGGGGTATCGCCGGGCTACGGATGCCTCGGAGGCTGACCTGGTCGTCGTCAACACCTGTGCCTTTATCGAGTCGGCTCGTCAAGAGTCAATCGACACCGTGCTGGAACTGTCGGACCTGCGCCGTCCCGGCGCCCGTCTCGTCGTCACCGGTTGCATGGCGGAACGCTACGGCAACGAGATCTCCGATGCCCTGCCTGAAGTGGACCTCGTTGCCGGATTCGGCATCGATTTCGCCGACCACGTCGCAGCGGACCCCGGTGCGTCCACCGCTCCCGCCGGCGTGCCGGTGGCGCTGGCCCGCAAGCCGGGCCCCCGGCCATCCAGCGGATTCGACCTGCTCGAGTTGCCCCGGCCGGCATCGGAGGTCCCGTGGGCCTACGTGAAGGTGGCCGAGGGGTGCGACCGCATATGCGGCTTCTGTGCCATTCCTTCCTTCCGGGGCAAGCAGCGGTCCCGTCACGTCGACGAGGTAATGGACGAGATATCACTCCTGCTGGCCGGCGGGACCACGCCGTCCGGTCTGGACGCTCCGCCGGTGCGCGAGATCGTGCTGGTCGCCCAAGACCTGGCGTCCTATGGGCGGGACCGATCACGGCCCGGTGAGCGGGTGAAGGCCGGAGCCTCTCCGATCGCAGCCCTGACCCGCGCCATCTCGGCCCGGGTCGAACGCACCCGGTTGCTGTACCTCTATCCGTCGGGCCTCACCGACGAGTTGATCGAGGCGGTGCTCGCCACCGGCGTGCCGTACTTCGATCTCTCCCTCCAGCACGTCTCGCGGCCGCTCCTCGCGCGCATGCGGCGCTGGGGCGACGGCGAGCGCTTCCTCCGCCGCATCGCCGACATCCGCGCCGCGGATGCGCGGGCCACCTTCCGCTCGTCCTTCATTCTCGGTTACCCCGGGGAAACCGAACGCGATCACGATCGCCTGCTCGAGTTCCTGGACGAGGCGCAACTGGACTGGGCCGGGTTCTTCCCCTTCTCGAATGAGGCTGGCACACATGCAGCCGGCCTCCCCGATCAGGTCCCGGCGCCACTTGCCCTGGAGCGGTTGCGGGAGTGCACCGAGCTGCAGGACCGGATCACCGCGGCCCGTCGTGACCTTCTGGTGGGCGAACTGCGCAGCGTACTCGTCGACGCGCCGGGGCGGGGCCGCACCGTCCATGAAGCGCCCGAGATCGACGGCATCGTGCACCTGCCCGACGACACTGTTGCCGGCGAACTCGTCGATGTCGTGATCACCGCCGCGGTCGGCCCCGATCTGTTCGGGGAGCGTCGAGACCCGTGAGCGATACGGACGCCCGCAAGGAGACCACATTCGGGCCGACGGCGCTCGCCACGCCGGCCAACGCCGTGACGATCGCCCGCCTTCTCGCGGCCCCCGTCTTCGTCATCATGATCGTGGTCTGGGGCGCGACCTGGTTCAACTTCGCGGTGGGCTTCATATTCGCGGCGAGCGACGGGCTCGATGGGTACATCGCCCGCCGCCAGGGCACGACGCGTTCGGGCGCCTTCCTCGATCCCCTGGCCGACAAGGCTCTCGTCCTGGGCGCGATGGTGACCCTGGCCTGTGAGGGCACCCTCCCGTGGTTGCCGGTTGTCCTTATCGCTCTACGCGAGGTCGGCATGCAGCTCTACCGTTCGTGGGCGGCACGCCGCGGCGTCTCCATCCCCGCACGCAATTCGGCCAAGCTCAAGACGTTCGTGCAGGATCTGGCCGTCGGCGCATGTCTCGCGCCACCATTGGTCCACCACCACGGGGTGCAGGTCACAGTGATCTGGATCGCAGCGGCACTCACCCTCGTCACCGGGGGGCAGTATCTGGCGGACGGGCGACGGGCGTTCAAGGAGGCAGGCGCATGAGAATCGAGATCGTGGCGGTGGGCACAGAGTTGCTCCTGGGTCAGATCGCGGACACAAATTCGGCCTGGCTCGGCGACCAGTTGGCGTCGGCCGGCGTGACCTCGCATTTTCATCAGGCGGTCGGGGACAACCACGAGCGCATCACGATGGCTTTTCGCACTGCGTTGGCCCGCAGCGACGGGATCATCGTCTGCGGTGGTCTCGGCCCGACGCAGGACGACATCACGCGAGAGGCCATCGCCGACGTCATGGGGGTCGAGCTGGTGCGCGACCCGGAGATCGTGGAGCTCATCACCTCGTTCTTCGGCTCCCGGGGTCGCAGCATGTCGGCCAACAACCTTCGCCAGGCCGACGTCCCGGTCGGGGCCTCACTCATTCCGCAGGTGATGGGTACCGCGCCCGGACTCATCTGTCCGCTGGGCAACAAGGTGATCTACGCCGTCCCCGGTGTCCCCTATGAGATGGCCGAGATGTTCGAACGTGGCATTCTGCCCGACCTGCGGGCCCGCATGGCCGAAGCGGGTGAAGAGGCCGTGATCGTGAGCCGCGTCGTGCGTACGTGGGGGGCCAGTGAATCGGGGTTGGCCGAGGCGCTCCAGGGACGGATCGACGTGCTGAATGCGGAGGACGCCGATGCCGACGGCGTCCCGGCCGGTTCGGTCACGCTCGCGTTCCTGGCCTCGGGGATCGAGGGCATCAAGGTGCGGATCACGGCCCGTGCCGCCACGCTCACTGAAGGAACGGCACTGCTCGATCGCGAGGAGAAGGCGGTCCGCGAGGCGATCGAGGGCGAGTTGGGCGACATCGTGTTCGGCGTTGACGATGAGTCGATGGAGGTCGCCGTGGCCGCCCAATTGCGCGCCCGTGGTCTCACGTTGGGTGTCGCCGAGTCGTTGACCGGAGGGCTGATCGCATCACGGCTGGTCAACGTCCCGGGTGCGTCGGCCTGGTTCCGGGGTGGCGTGGTGGCATATCACGAGCAGGTCAAGTTCGACCTGCTCGCAGTGCCGGTGGGCCCGGTGGTCTCTGAGGCCGCTGCGGCAGCGATGGCCGAGGGCGTGCGCCGGGCCACGGGCTCCGACGTCGGTCTGGGCATCACCGGGGTGGCCGGCCCGGACGAGCAGGAAGGGGTGGCTCCGGGCTCCATGTTCGTCGGCCTGGCCCTGCCCGGAGGAGCGACGGTGACCCGCGAGGTCCGGGTCCCCGGGGATCGGGAGCGGGTGCGCCAATACGGGGCGATCTCGGCGCTCGACCTGCTGCGCCGGGCCTTGATCGAACTCGAATTATGAGCCTGGCCCAGGGCCGATTCTCACAGGGAGACCACAGCAAGGGCACACTTTAGGGGTAACTCGGAGTGCGAGCCTTAGGGCAATGGAGGTGGCAACGGTGAGAGCGGACAACGGACCGAGGGTCCTGGTGGTGGACGACGAGCCCTCCATCGTCGACGCAGTGGCCACGTCGCTGCGCTACGAGGGTTTCACAGTGGACGAGGCGACGACCGGGAGGCGTGCGCTGGCCCAGGCCCAGGACGACCCGCCCGACCTCGTCATCCTCGACGTGATGTTGCCCGACCTCGACGGGCTCGAAGTCACGCGGCGCTTGCGCGCCGACGGGGTCCGGGTGCCCATTCTCTTCTTGACCGCCCGCGACACATTGCAGGACAAGCTGGCGGGCCTCACCATCGGCGGCGACGACTATGTCACCAAGCCTTTCGCCTTGGCCGAGGTCATCGCGCGCGTGCACGCGATATTGCGGCGCACCGGTTACGAGCCCGAAGACGACGGGGTACTGCGCTTCGCCGACCTCGAGCTCGACGAGAGCGCGCACGAGGTGCGGCGGGGTGGCAACGACATTCAGCTGACGGCGACCGAGTTCAACCTCTTGCGTTACTTCTTGCTCAATCCACGTCATGTGCTTTCAAAGTCGCAGATTCTCGACCACGTCTGGCATTACGACTTCGGTGGCGACGGGAACGTCGTAGAGACCTACGTGAGCTACCTGCGCAAGAAGCTGGAGCGCTTCGGGCCGCCCCTCATCCACACCATCCGGCTCGTCGGCTACACCCTCCGTGAGGCGGATTCCACCAACGGGTCATCCTGAATGTCCCTGCGCCTCCGACTCTTGGTGGCGGTAGGAGCGATCGCAGTGATCGCGCTGGTGCTGGCTGACTTCGCGACCTATTCGGCTCTCCGCTCATCGCTGTACAAGCAGGACGATCAGAGCTTGGCGCAGACGAGCACGTTCCGCCTGAATGCGTTCATCCATTCAGAGAAGTGCCAAACCCCCGCCTCCCCTTTCTTCGGTGGGGGCGACGGCTCAGGCGGGGGGCCGCCGGATAACGGCGGTGGCGGTGGCGGCGGCGGCGCCGCCGGTGCCAACGCATTCGGGAACATCCCGTTCATCGAGGTCCTGACGAACAGTGGACAAGTTGTCGCAGGAAGGCACTGTTCGGCCTACGTCGGTAGCACGAAGTACAGCCCGCAACTGCCGACGCAGATCACGGGATTCTCGACCCAGCCCGACGGCTCGCAGGTCGCCTATTTCACAGCCGCCTCGACCACGAGTGGCGGCCCGGCTTTCCGCGTCCAGGTGACGAAGGGCTACTTGACCGATCAGCTCACGGGCGAAAGGCAAAGCGTTCTCAGTGTTCTCGCCGAGCCAATCGGCGGCACCACCAATACGCTTCACACGCTCTTCCTCATTGAGTTGGCCGTGACGGCGGGCGCGTTGGTCCTCGCCGTGGCCGCTGGGTGGTGGCTGGTCCGGCTCGGGCTCCGGCCGCTCGAAGACGTGGAACGCACGGCTGACTCCATTGCAGCGGGCAATCTGGATCAGCGTGTCCCCGGTGCTGACGAGCCGACGGAGGTCGGCCGGCTGGCCCGCGCGTTGAACGTGATGCTCGAGCGCATTCAGGCTGCGTTCGCAGCCCGGGTGGCCTCAGAGACCCGACTGAAGGAATCAGATCGGCACCTGCGGCAATTCGTCGCTGACGCCTCACACGAACTGCGCACACCGATCGCCGCCGTCTCGGCCTACGCCGAGCTCTTCGAGCGGGGCGCGGCGCAACATGCCGATGATCTCCCCCGGGTCTTCACCGGTATCCGCACCGAGACGGCACGCATGGAGCGTCTGGTCAACGATCTCCTCACGTTGGCCCGCTTCGATGAGGGTCTCCCTCTGCAGATCGTTCCCACGGAACTGGTCGGTCCTCGCCGCGGAGGCGGTGCACACGTCCGCCACGGTAGGCCCGGAGTGGCCGGTGCAGTTCACTGCATCGCATCCGGTCGAGGTCATGGGTGATCCGGTCCGTTTGCGCCAGGTGATCGACAACTTGTTGGCCAACGTCCGCGCCCACACGCCCCCGGGCACAACCTCCACCGTGCGCGTCGATCAGGAAGGCGAGACGGCCGAAATTGTGGTCAGGGACACCGGACCGGGCATGCCGGCCGAGGAGGCCGCCCGTGTGTTCGAGCGCTTCTACCGGGCGGACGCTTCCCGGGCCCGCAGCCATGGGGGGAGCGGGCTCGGTCTCTCGATTGTGGCGGCCATCGTGACGGCGCACGGCGGGACGGTGTCAGCGAAGTCGGCCCCCGGCGAGGGAATGACGGTCACGGTCCGTCTGCCCGTCGTTGCGGAACCCCCCGACAGCGGCGAGCCGGGCGGGCTGTACGGAGCCCTCGAAACGAGCCCCGGAGTGCCGACAAACGGGGCCAACGGGGCCGACGGTGTGCACGTGGTCGACCTGCCTGACGGTCCTGGCCAGACCGACAAAACCATACCGACGACCGGAGGGGCTGGGTTTTCGTAGCCCGGCATTTCACATCCGACACACAGCGGGTCCCCACGGGCTCGTGAAGACGGAGCGACATGATGCCCACATGACAGTCCTGGCTCCTCCCGAAGCGGGTTCCAGCCCACGCCAGATCCCGCTCGATGTCGAGATCATCGTTCCCGTCTACAACGAGGCCCCCCACCTGGCGGAGCGCATCACCGAGCTGCGCGGCTTCCTCGACCATTCGTTCCCGTTCCGCGCCCTTGTCACCGTCGTCGACAACGCCAGCACCGATGAGACATTCGCCGTGGCCACCGACCTGGCCAGCACGACCCCGGGGGTCGCCGCGGTCCATCTGCCCCGCAAGGGACGTGGCTACGCGCTGCGCACCGCCTGGATGAGCAGCACGGCTCCGGTGGTCGCCTACATGGACGTCGATCTCTCCACCTCGCTCTCCGCGCTGCTGCCCCTGGTCGCCCCGCTCCTCTCCGGGCAACGGGACGTGGCGATCGGCACACGACTCGCACGCGGTTCCCACGTCATACGCGGCCCCAAGCGCGAGCTCATCTCCCGCGCCTACAACCTCTTGCTCAGGCTCTCGGTGCGCGGTCGATTCAGCGATGCCCAGTGCGGATTCAAGGCCTTGCGGCGAGAATCCGCCCTGCAGCTGCTGCCGCTGATCAAAGACGACGAATGGTTCTTCGACACGGAGCTGCTCGTGACGGCGCAGCGCCTCGGAATGCGCATCAGCGAGGTCCCGGTCGATTGGGTCGACGATCCCGACAGCCGGGTGCAGATTCTCAGCACGGCGTTGAACGATCTGCGCGGGGTGTGGCGGATCTCGCACGGGCCGGCCCGCCGGGTGGCGCGGCAGAACGCCACGACGGCCAACGCGCACGCAGGTCGCGGCCGACCAGCTCCTCCGCTTCGCCGGAGTGGGTGCCATCAGCACGTTGGGGTACCTCTTCCTCTTCATCGCGTGGCGTCCCGTGGCCGGAACGTTCGGGGCGAACACGCTGGCGTTGGCCATCTGCACCATCTTCAACACCGCAGTGCACCGGGAGCTCTCCCGCAACATGAACGGCCCTGCGCACAGGGGACGTCTCGTTGCCGTGGCAGCCGGTCTCTTCGCCGTCAGCCTGACCCTGACCACTCTGGCCCTGATCGCAGCGCATGCAATCTCGGCAACCTCTCTCGTCGTCGCGCTTCTCGCGGTGACGGTTGCCAATGCGGTGGCGTCAGTGCTTCGTTTCGCCATCCTGCGGGCCTGGGTCTTCCGGCCTGTCCCATCCACCACCACGACGCCTGCTGCGGAGATGACCTCATGACGACCCTGACCCCACCTCCTTCGGACCACGCGTCCGTCGGACTCCTGGAGCCGCCCGTTGATGTCTTCACGCCGCCGTACACCGGCGCGACGGCGCTGTCCCCTCGAACGGGTCGCCGCCGGCCAAGCGCGGTCGTATGGTCCGTTTCATCAGGGGCCGCGAGACGGACGCCGCGTGGGTCCGCCCGGCCCTCCTGACCCTCCTCGCGCTGACGGCGATCCTCTACTTGTGGGATCTGGGCGCGTCCGGCTGGGCGAACTCGTTCTACTCGGCCGCGGTCCAGGCCGGCACGAAGAGTTGGAAAGCCTTCTTCTTCGGCTCCTCGGACTCTTCGAATTTCATCACCGTCGACAAGCCCCCCGCGTCTCTGTGGGTGATGGAGATCTCGGCCCGGATCTTCGGGGTGAATTCCTGGAGCTTGCTGGTTCCTCAAGCGCTCGAGGGAGTGGCAACGGTCGGCCTCGTCTACCTGACGGTCCGGCGCTGGTTCACGGCCCAAGCTGCGCTCCTCGCCGGTCTGGTGCTGGCACTTACTCCGGTGGCGGCCATGATGTTCCGCTTCAACAACCCCGACGCGCTCCTGGCTCTGCTTCTCACCGGTTCGATGTACGCCCTCGTCCGTGGTCTTGAGAAGGCGCAGACGAAGTGGTTGGTGCTGGCCGGCACCCTGGTCGGTTTCGGATTCCTGACCAAAATGCTGCAGGCATTCCTGATCATCCCCGCGTTGGCAATCGTGTACCTCCTGGCCGCGCCTACAGGGTGGTGGCGACGGTTCTGGCAGGTCGTGGTGATGGGCGTGTCCACGCTGGTCGCAGCCGGGTGGTGGGTGGCCGTCGTCGCCCTGACGCCGGCCGCCGATCGTCCTTATGTCGGCGGTTCGCAGAACAACAGCATTCTCAACCTGATCTTCGGCTACAACGGTTTCGGCCGACTGACCGGGAGCGAATCGGGCAGCGTCGTCGGCGGCGGAGGGGCCGGCACTGCGGGCCAGTGGGGACCGACGGGCCTCACCCGACTGTTCAACCCCAGCTTCGGTGACATGGCGTCATGGCTTCTCCCCGGCGCGCTCCTGATGGGGGCTGCACTCCTGGTGTTCACCATTCGCGCCCGCCGGACCGATCGCGAACGAGCAGCACTGCTCCTCTGGGGCGGCGCCCTCGTCGGGATCGGACTGACCATCAGTCTGGGTGAGGGCATCATCCACCCCTATTACACCGTCGCCCTGGCGCCGCCTCTGGCCGGCCTGGTCGGTATCAGCACCATGGGGCTCTGGCAGAGACGGTCCAGATGGATAGCCCGGGCCTGTTTGGCGGCCGGTCTCCTGGTCACCTGCATCTGGGGATTCGTCCTTCTCGACCGGACCCCCGACTGGTTCCCCTTCCTGCGCTATTTCGTTCTCACGGTCGGCATCCTCGGAGCGGTGGCCATCCTCGCTCTCCCGTTGCTCCGCCACACGCCCAAACTCGCAGCAGGTCTCGTCGCTGGGCTCGGATTGAGCGCCGCTCTTGCGGCGCCGCTGTTCTCCACCGTCGCCACAGCGGCGACTCCCCACTCTGGCGCAATTCCCTCGGTGACCCCGTCGCCCTCGGGCGGTCTCGGGTTCCCGGGCGGCGGCGGCTTCCCCGGCGGAGGGCGGGGATTTGCCGGGCGTGGCTTTCGAGGCGGAGCCGGTGGCTTCCCGATTGCTGGAGGAACTGGTGGATCCGCCCGCACGGGCACCGGAACCGGTGGGTTCCCGAACTTCGGGGGAACAGGTGGATCCGCTCGCACGGGCACTGGAGCTGGTGGGCTTCCCGGGCGGAGGGTTCCCCGGCGGTGGACTCGGAAGGGCCCGCCGGAGGGTTCGGCGGCGGGTTCCTCAATGCCAGCAGTTCGAACCCGGCCCTCACGAAGCTCCTCAAGACCGACGCGAGTCACTACACCTGGGTGGCGGCGACCGTGAACTCCAACTCGGCCGCCGGCTATCAGTTGGCCAGTGACGAGCCCGTCATGGCAATAGGCGGTTTCAACGGCACCGATCCTGCGCCGACCCTCGCCCAATTCGAGAAGTACGTCGCCGAGGGCAAGATCCACTACTTCATCTCCGGTGGCGGTGGCGGTGGATTCGGCCGTGGCGGAAGTGGTGACGACTCGACGGAGATCACCAGTTGGGTCGAGAGCCACTTCACGGCGAAGTCCGTCGACGGCACCACGGTCTACGACCTCACGACACAGGCCACATCGAGCTAGCCGGCGACAACGGGGCGGGGAACCGAACCTCGCTCCGGCCCGCCCGTTGACGGTCGGCAGCAGCGTCGCCGTGACGCGTGCGCGCCGTGCGGATTACGCGGAGGGGAGAAGGGGAACGAGGGGGAAGAAGTCGTCGGTGCTTTCGGATGCGTCACTTCACCCCAGTTCGAGAACGTCACCGTGCCGTTGATGGAGGAGGACTTCGCCGTGGGATTGGTGACCTCTTGGACCGGACGCGGTGTTCCCGACGCGCTCACGTAGAGGATGATCGGGACCTTTGTCCCTGACGATGTGGCTGCCGTTCCCTTGATCGCCTTGGCAGGTTGCCCGTTGATCGTCTTGGAGGAGCCGAAGGTGTACGGCCCCGACATTTGGAGTTCGGAAGGGATATCTGCGTCGCGGAGTCCGGTGACCAGTTCCGCCAACGACGTGTTGCTCGTGGGAAAGGACAGCCATCTGTTCGCGTAGGTCTGTGGACTGCGCCGCAGTGAGCCCGAGTGCCTTCTCCAGACCGACTTCGTTGCCGCGGACGTAACCGGTGGATCCGACGAGGAGGACCTTGAGGCTCTCGGTCTTCGAGCCGTTAATGACCTGCAGTCCTATTGAACCGGAGGTCTTGCCCGTGTCGCCGATCGCTGTGATGGCGCCGATGCCCGGTTCGTTCGCCTTCGAGACGTAATGCACGTTCTGAGCCGAGGCGGCCTTGAGCGCAGCCTGATACTCCGATTTGGCCGTGGTTGCCGCACCGGCCCAGCTGGAGACGGCCGTCACGCCTGCCATGGAGGTGGCAACGCTCGCGGCAACCGCGCCAACAATTCGATGACTTCGTCGCATGTGCTCTCTTCCCGGCACCCGCGGCGGCGGCTGCTCACCGATGCATTCTCCCACGCAAATGCGGCAGCACTCCGTCGGCTTGGGCAGGTCTTACGTAGCATTTATGGATCCGAGCGTGAGAGATGCGTCAGGAGCCTTCGGTTTGACGGGTTCACCCCACTTCGAGAACACGATGTGCTCGATACCGTTGGACTTTCCCTGAGTATTGACTGTGTCTTCTTCCACGACGATGTGGCGGCCCGAGGCACGCACATAGAGGACAGCCCGCATACTTCTTGGCGCCTTGGAACTTCTGCATGCCTTGAAGCGCGTCGACGCGGTAACCGTGCAACTCTCGCGACTGGGCCCAACGTCACGGGACCCTGCAGCGCGATCTCCTGTGCGACGTCATGTGAACGAACGCCGACGACTACTTGGGAATAGGTCGGGTTGTTGCTCGAGAACAAGACCCAGTGACCCATGGCTGCGGCAGCATTCGTCGGCGAAAGTCCGGTGAGGTCTTCCATGGCGCGTTGGTTGCCCTTCACGTAGGTGAGATCCCCGATCACGATCAGTGACGCGCTGTCGAGGGTGGCGCCCTTGCCGATGAGGATGGTCTGGGTCCCCGAGGCCGGTCCGGCGTCGCCGCTCTCGAAAAAGGGGACGTGGGAGATGTCGCTCGTGGACACGTAGTGCACGGTCCACGCCTTCGTGGTGGCGAACGCATCCTTGTAGAGAGCGGACGCGTCCGGAGCGGCAGAAGCGGTCGTCGCAGGTACGGCGGCGAGCGCGGTCACCGACCGCGGCGAGAACGGCGCAACCCACAGCCAAGGATTTCGGACATGCGCGCCACGCCTCCACTCTTTCAGAGTCGGCGCCCCCGGCTGGAGGCGGGGTCCGGATCTGATGGAGGGCACTTGTCCCTGCTCTGGGGGGATCCGCCCCTGGGTGAGAAGGGTGGAGTTGGATGAGGGAGGTCACTGAAGCGGGCGCGTCACGGGGCCCGGTGGGGCGACCGTTTCTCCACGGTGAAGGTCCTCGCATAGCGAACACACGTTCGTTAGTATGGACCCGCAGGCAGAGCTGGTCGGGGCGATGTCACACCCCGTCCGTAGGGTTACAGCAGCAGATCGAAGGAGCGCTGGACTGCGGTCCTCGCACCGATGAGTAAGAGTCGCCACACAGGACAAGAGGGAGAAAAAAGAGATGGCCGAAGAGCGGGACAAGGCGCTGGAAGCGGCGTTGGGCCAGATAGAGAAGCAGTTCGGTAAGGGTTCGGTCATGCGGATGGGCGACAACCTGAGCATGAACATCGAGTCCATTCCGACCGGTGCCCTCTCGCTCGACCTGGCCTTGGGCATCGGCGGGCTGCCACGAGGGCGCATCGTGGAGATCTACGGGCCGGAATCCTCGGGAAAGTCGACCCTGGCCATGCACTCGGTGGCCGAGGCGCAGCGCAACGGTGGGATCTGTGCGTATATCGACGCCGAGCACGCCATGGACCCGGTGTATGCCCGGGCCATCGGGGTGAACGTCGATGATCTCCTTATCTCCCAACCCGACACCGGGGAGCAGGCGCTCGAAATCGCGGACATGCTGATCCGTTCTGGTGCGCTCGACATCTTGGTGATCGACTCGGTGGCCGCGTTGACCCCACGGGCCGAGATCGAGGGCGAAATGGGTGACACCCATGTCGGCCTGCAGGCCCGACTCATGTCCCAGGCCCTCCGCAAGCTGACCGGGACACTTTCGAAGTCCAGCACCATCGCGATCTTCATCAACCAGCTGCGGGAGAAGATCGGCGTGATGTACGGCTCTCCCGAGGTCACTCCCGGTGGTCGCGCCTTGAAGTTCTACTCCTCCGTTCGCCTCGACATCAGGCGCATCGAGGCGATCAAGGACGGGGCGGAAGTAGTCGGTAACCGGACGCGGGTCAAGGTGGTGAAGAACAAGTGCTCGGCGCCGTTCCGACAGGCGGAGTTCGACATCATGTACGGCAAGGGCATCAGCCGCGAGGGCTCATTGCTGGACGTTGCCGTCGAGCTGGGCTTCATCAAGAAGTCCGGGGCCTGGTTCACGTATGAGGGCGAGCAGCTCGGTCAGGGTCGGGAGAACGTCAAGACGTTCCTCTCCGAGAACCCTCAACTCATGGCCGAGGTCGACGATCGGGTTCGTGAATGCCTGGCGCCGAAGGAGATTCCCGAGGACGACGCGGTGCTGGATCCCGACGACCTCCCGATCTCGATCGACGGTTAGCCGGGCTCTGCTGCTCGAGCGAGGTCACCGCAGAGCAGCATTCGCAGCAGGCCGAAGTGCTCCGGGCCGACCCTGTCACTCCCTCGGGGATCGACCCGGAGCACTTCGCGCCAGAATGGGGCCATGGCAACTTCAGGGTGGAAGCAACGGGCCTTCTACGTCCTCGATCGGGTGGCTCCTTCCATTCCCTTTCGCTATCTACCGCCGAAGCACTCCGTGCGCATGGCGTACAACGTCATTCTCGACCGCGAACCGGACCCGGGGGGTAGTGCGGAGTACGGCTCGAAGCTGGCCCTCGGTGAGCTCTCCCGCCACGGGTTGGCGCAAGCGCTGGCATATTCGGAGGAATTCCGCCGCAATGTGCCGATCGTCGACGTGCTGCTCTCCATGCATGTCAGCCGCAGCGCGTTCGTGGCCGGCCTGCCCCGGGCGTCGCGCATATTGGACCTCGGGGGAACGCACCAGGGAATGGCCGACGGGGCCTTGGTCCACCTGGGTTACCCCTATGCCTTCACGCGCCTCGTCGTCGTCGACCTACCGGTCGAGGAGCGTCATGCCATTTACCAGAAGGGATCGAAGGGGGCCACGGTGGAGTCCGAGCTCGGCCCGGTCGAGTTCGCCTTCCATTCCATGGTCGACCTCAGCCCCTATGCCGACGCCTCTTTCGACATGGTCTACAGCGGGCAATCCATTGAGCACGTGACCGAAGCCGAGGGTGACACCGTCCTGCGGGAGGCTTACCGGGTCCTGGCGCCCGGGGGGTGGCTCTGTCTCGATACGCCGAATGGGCCGGTGTGGCGACTGCGTTCGGCCGAACTGATGAATGACGACCACAAGATCGAATACAGCGCCGGTGCACTGCGGTCGAAGCTGGAGGCGTGCGGGTTCGACGTGGCAGAAGCAAAGGGACTCAATCTCATGCAGCGTGGCGTGGCCGCCGGTGAGTTCGACGAGCGGGAGGCGAGTGCCCACCCCGGCGTGTTCGCTGCCCTCGAAGACTGCCTTCTTCTGGCTATGGTGGCCCGCAAGCCACCTAGGGAGTGACCGCGGCGGTGATCGTATTGGGCACCAACTCGACCCACGTCTGACCGGGCTGGAGGGGGATCTGTTGCCCCGACGCAGTGAGGAACTTCGTGGGTGAGCCCAGGCTGGACCGGCTCCACGTGCCGGTGATCTCGGTTCCGCCCCGGAAGACATCGGCGACACCGCTCGCGTTGGGGTAGAGGGCGGCCTGCACTTCGAGCCCGCCCTCGCTGTTTTCGAGCCACGGCCCGAAACTGATCTGCACGTATTGGACGATCACGTTGGCGGCCGTGTTCTGCACCCCGTCGGAGAGGACGTCCGGCGTGGCGCCGTAGAACCGTTGGAACGCACCGATGGAGGTGTTGTACTTCCACGTCACGTTCGACGTCTGCGAGAAGTCGATGTTGATCGACGACACGGGTGTCCCTTTGGGCGTCGTGGAGGAATACGTGAAGAGCGCCTGCGGGGGCGTCGTCATGGTGGGATGTGTGGCCCAGAGCTGCGCCGTCGAGGAATACGTGGCGTAGGGGGCGACCCGGCCGGCGGGGTGGGTCTGAATGGACCCGTAGTTGCCGAGGTCGACGTTGACCAGCGGCGACGCGTTGATGTTGGCGAGGACGGGGTTGATGCCGCCGACATGGATCAGCAACGGGGTCCCCAGCTGTCCGAGAATCCCGATGTCGATGTTGCGGGCCGAGCGGACCGGTCCGACCAGCGGGGCGTCTTGACACTGGAAGACGGCGGCGTAGCGGGTGATGAAGCCTTCGACGGGCTCCTCGAAGATCACGTCGGCCTTGTCCAAGCCACTCTGGGGTCGAGCGGCGGGGTAATTGTCGACCTTGACCGCCAGGGCAGGTCGCTGCGGCACCGAACCGCCGGGCGCCGGCGTGCCGGTCAGGGGGCAGGTGGTCTTGGACGCCGCCGCAGCCGTCGTGCTGGTCGTCGTCGTGTGTGCGGGTGGCGAGGAGCTGTGGGGGGAGGAGGGGGTCGAAGAACAGGCGCTCGCGACCAGGCCGGCGAGACCGGCCAGGCCGGCGACCGCCAACACCCGCCTCCCGCGATGTGGCGCAGAGCGGGCCGGGCGGGAAGAAGAGATGTCCATGATTGAGGAGTCATCGTAGGGTACGGGACGGCGCAGTGACCGTCATTCGGCCGTCTACGCGCTATTGGTGGGTACGGCGGAGCCGGACTTTGCCGTCCCCCCGGTATAGACCGAACCCGCGTTGCCGGTCGATGCCTCCTTGGCCCCGGCAGGCCCCTGACCGAAGAGCCCGTAGAGGTTCTCCATGGCGCGAAGCAGCAGGTCAGTCTCGCCGGGGATGGCCGCGGGCAGGATGTTCGGGGGCATCGCCGTGGAGGCGGCCAGCCGGTAGGACGAAGTAGGCCGATCCGCTGGCCAGGACGCCACCGCCTCCGGGCGTGGTGTAGTAGGTCAGGTCGGACCAGTTGGCCTGGCCCGGAATGGGGGAGTGGGCCAGCACATCGAGATTACGTGGCCCCGGAAGGGAGGGCACGTAGCGGTCGTACTCGCCCACGATCATGTTGGGGAACACGTGCCCGTCCGTCAGGTTGCAGCCGTCGAAGAACCACGACGAGGCGTCGGTCACCACCATGTCGGCCTTGGCGCCGACGGACTGGTAGGTCGAGCCGATCAGGGTGGACTCGGGATCGTTGACCGGGGCCTGATTCCAGTCGACGGTGGTCAGCGACGGGTCCTGAGCGACGATCGGGTCCTCGGACGCGTCCTTGTAGCAGACCTCGAGCCGATCAGGTCCGACGGAGGTGGACTGCAGGCGTATCTGGCGGTAGCAGGCATTGGCGCCCATAAAGGCCAGGTTGCCCCCGCCGGCGATAAAGAACTGGGCGGCGTCCCGCATCGGGCTGCGACCAGTACTCGTCATGTCCCAGACTGAACAGGACGCGATGGTTGCCGAGCAGTTGAGGCCTGGCGTGGAAATCGACGTCGGTCCAATAGGTGAGATCGAGTCCCAAGCGCTCCATGTCATAGAGCAACGGATACTCGTTGCCCACGAAGTCGGCCGCTCCCGAGGCCCACGTCTGAGGGTAGGGACGATCGAAGGACACGGCACGGGCGCGATGGGCGAAGTCCTGACCTCCACGTCCGTTGGCCCCGTAGTAGAGGCTGTAGCCGCCGTAGAGGTTGTAGGCCTGCCACGTGGTCACGCTGTTCTGGAAGACAAAGGCGGCGGTGCTCGCGTCGTCCCGGACGGTCAGCGGGACGAACTGCTCCTGACCGCCGTCGCCGACCAGCTTCAACAGGTAACAGCCGGGCGGCCAGGTAGTCGTTGACGGTGAAGCTGAGCGTGGGCGACCAGGGGCAACTCACGGTCCCGATGCCGAGGCTCACGGTTGGGGGCGGTTGCGCTCCGGCCGCCACCATGTCGCTCCGGTAGACGAGTCGTCCTCCGAGCCCCTGGTAGAACCCCATGCGGTACGCCTCGACGCGCACGGCCTTGGCCGTGGTGTTGACGAAGAGGGAGATGTCGTCCCCCGTTGCCGCGCTGACCTGACTGGCGAATCCTTCCAGTGCGTGGTCGGGCTGGACGAAGTTGACGATCCAGTCCAGGGTCCCCGGCCGTTGGTTCTCCGCAATGAGCCACGATGCGGTGGGCACGACGACGCCACTCGCCAGCGCCGTCTCCGTTCCGGTCGCTTTGTGGGCGTGTGATGCCGATCGCTTGGGGCGCGCCGGCGACCGCTTTTTCACCGCCTGCGGACCAGTCTGGCTGCTGTCGGCACAGCCGGCGATGATGAGGCCGGCTGCACCCGTCGCGCTTGCCGCGGCAATCCGCAGGAAGCGCCGGCGATCTATAGGTTGGCCCACGCCGGTCATCGTATCGGGGCGTGGTTTCGGCCAGCGGGCGGTCGGCCCCTAACATGCGGCCCAATGACTCGGGCGCTCTCCCTCCCCGGACCGGTGCGCCGGGTGGTGGCGCACGTGGTGCGAGCGGTCTGGGACATGGCGGGTGCGTTGGGCGCTATCGGCCCCGATGACGAACGCGGCCGCCGGTTCGGCGCCATGGGACGGGGGGCGTGCCTTATCTTCCCACAGGGGGCCATCTACAACGAACAGCACATTCACGTGGGTGCGGGAACGATTGTGGGCCCGCTCACCTCCATCACGGCGGGGATGGTGCCCGGACAGGCGATGCCCACCGACCCGGTGGTGCGCATCGGGAGCCGCTGCATCATCGGTCGGGGCTCCCACATCGTCGGCCATTGGTCGATCGAGATCGGCGACGACATCCAAACGGGCCCTTACGTCTACATCACCGATCAGAACCACAGTTATGAGGATCCGGACGAACCGATCGGGCGCCAGTGGCCCACCGAAGCGGCGGTCAGTATCGGCTCGGGCAGCTGGCTGGGGGCGAACGTCGTGGTGCTCCCCGGGGCGCAGATCGGCGAACACGTGGTCGTTGCCGCCGGTGCCGTCGTCCGCGGCGTCATCCCGGATCGCTGTGTGGTGGCCGGGGTTCCGGCCAGGATTGTCCGCCGGTGGGTCGAGGGCGAGGGCTGGATCGACGAGAAGAACAACGCGACCCCTGAAGACACCTGAGCGGATGGCCCGTGGTGCGCACGGGTGCCCGCCTTCGGTTGGAGCCTGGTCGGTGAGGCCCGCTACCGTGAACGTGGCATGTCGGACCGACTTCCCCATCTGGTGACGATCACGGGGCAGGACGGACCGGGTATCGCAGCACGCGTCTTCGCCGTGCTGGCCGCCCACGGTGTCGATGTCAGCGATGTCGAGCAGGTGCGTGTGCACGGCAGGTTGTTGCTCTGCGTGGAAGTGATGGGTGCGACCGTCGAACTCGGCGAGCATCTCCGCCGGGCGATCGCCGACCAATTCCCGTCCGGCGGGGTGGAGGTCGCCATCGCGCCACTCCTCGAAGCCGACGATCCCGCCGAACACGACAGATTCCTGGTGACCGTTCTGGCGCCCGAGATCGCGGCATCGACGCTTGGAGGGCGTCTGTGCACGGATCGCCCAGTGCGAGGGAAACATCGAGCGGATCGTCCGGCTGGCGGCCTACCCCGTGCACAGCTACGAATTCGCCGTCGCGGGAGGAAATCTGGACCTGTTGCGGCGCGCCCTGGCTGAGGAAGCCGTCCGGTCGCAAGTCGACATAGCCGTCCAGGTCGATGGGCTGCACCGCCGGGCGAAGCACCTGATCGTGCTCGATGCGGACTCGACTCTCCTGCAGGGTGAGGTGATCGACGTGCTGGCCGAACAGTGCGGCTGTGGCGCACAGGTCGCGGCCATCACCGAGGCGGCCATGGCCGGAGAGATCGACTTCGAGCAGGCCCTGCGCCAGAGGGTGCAGTTGCTGGCCGGATTGGACGAGTCGGACCTCGATGTCGTTCGTCGATCTCTGCTCCTCTCGCCCGGTGCCCGCACGCTCGTCCGCACGCTGAGCCGACTGGGTTACGAGACCGCGGTGGTGAGCGGCGGCTTCACGCAGATCATCGAGGGAGTCGTCGCCGACCTGGGGATCGATCACTTGGCCGCCAACGAGTTGGAGATGAAGGACGGGGTGCTCACGGGCGGGCTGGTCGGTCCGATCGTGGACCGGGTGGGGAAGGCGCAAGCCCTCATCCGGTTCGCCGCGGCAGCAGGCGTGCCCCAGTCGCGCACGATCGCCGTCGGCGACGGCGCCAACGATCTCGACATGTTGGCGGCAGCCGGCCTCGGCATCGCCTTCAACGCGAAACCCATGGTCAGGGATGCGGCAGACACGGCGCTCACCGTCCCGTACCTCGACGCCATCCTCTTTCTTCTCGGAATATCCCGGGGTGACGTGGAGTCGGCCGATCAGATGGACCAAGCTGTGGCGCAATGAGCCAGCCCGGCGCGGTCCGCGAGGTGCGCGTGGCGCAGGGCGAGGTGGGTGGACAGCCGGACAATCTGGGCCAGCGTCCCGTGCTGCGGGGATGGCTCCATCTCGGCGTGTTCGTCGCCTGGCTGATCGGTGGTCCGTTTCTCATCGCGGCGGGACCCGACGCCGGGAGCAAAGCGGCGTTGGCCGTGTACGTGCTTTCCATGTTGGTGATGTTCGGCACCAGTGCGCTGTTCCATCGCGTGCGCTGGTCGGCCCCCGCCTGGCGCCGCATGCGACGGGCGGACCACAGTGCCATCTTCATCGGCATCGCCGGAACGTCCACCGCCGTGGCCGGGTTGGCTCTCTCCGGGTGGTCCCAGGCACTCATGCTCAGCATGGTGTGGGCGGGCGCGTGCGCCGGCATCGTGTTGCGCCAGGTGTGGCTCGACGCACCGCAGTGGGCTGTCGCCGTGCCCTACGTGGCGGTCGGTTGGTGCTCACTCATCGTGGCGCCCCAGCTCGTACGCAGTCTCGGCTGGGTCGGCTTCACACTCATGCTGATCGCAGGTCTGTTCTATACAGCCGGCGCACTGGTGTACGCCCGCAAGCGGCCGGACCCATGGCCGGGCACGTTCGGGTTTCACGAGGTGTTCCATGCCTGCACCGTGATGGGGGCGGGGATCTTCGCCTATCTCATCGCCTTCATCGCCCTTCCTCGTTATTGAGCGCCCCCGGGCAAGGGTGCGGCTACGTTGCCAGCCGGTTGTTGAGCGCCCCCGGACAAGGTTGCGGCTGCGTTGCCAGCCGGTTGTAATCACGTTGGACGATTGACTCCCATAGCAAACCCGGTAAGAGTTTCGACCGAGAGGGCAATTGCAACACAAAGCTTCACAAACGCTTTTTTTCCAGGGCCACATTGCGAAAAGTGCGAAGCACTCGGGACCGTCTGCGGGCTCCTCCATGAGCTCACAAGGCCTAGCCTTTCGCGGCTTTTCGCATCACGCATCCCATATATCGGACAGGTGGGTAGTGATATGAACGAAGTATCCATTGTTCGAGCCCGCCGCGGGCGGACGTGCTCACGCGGGTCGCCAGTCGAATCTCTCGGCTGCTCAGATAGCCATCTCCCGTGGCGACATCCGCTGCGGCGTCGGCGCAAACACGATCCAACGCAAGCGTGAAAAGTGCCGGTGGATACGCCACTCTTGCGCAAGTGCGCGCCGCCATCAAGTCGGCACAACACCTCTCCTCTCCGCCTGCGAATGTGACGCCGTCGCTCTCCGCGTTGGCTTCGCTCGACGACTGGGGAGGCGATCTTCAGACCAACAGCAGCTGTCCTTCGCTCGACGTCAATGCATCATCGTTTGACATCGCAGGTTGTACCTTCGGGGACAAGAGCGCCACGACAACGGTCGCCCTCGTTGGTGACTCGCGGGCACAAATGTGGCTCGATGTCTTCAACAGCTTGGGAGTGTCCCAGCATTTCAAGCTCATCTTCCTGGCCAAGAACGGGTGTCCCGTGCCGTTGGGGGCGTATCAGACGAACAACAACGGGACCGTCTCGAAGTCACCTTGGAGCGCCTGTACGTCGTTCCATTCCTTCGTCGCTTCAACGCTCAAGTCCCTCAACCCGGCAGCCATCGTCGTCTCCAGCAACTATGAGCTCGAACTCGCCGATCCCCCCCACTTGGCGTCCCCCAAAGAGGTCAAGCAGGACACGGTCAAGTTCTTGGAGTCGTTGCCAAAGACATCGAAGACGGTGGTGCTGGGCGGATTCCCCCAGCCGGCCGACACCGCCAACCCCACCCTGTGCCTGTCGAAAGGCCCGAAGGAGATCGATTCGTGCAACTTCGTTCCTTCGCACACGGTGGACGCGGAGAACGCGGCCGCGCAGTCCGCAGCGAAGGTCGCGGGTGTCGGCGTTCATCAACCAGACGCCTTGGTTCTGCGCAGCCGCCTGTCCACCGATCGTGGCATCGATCATCCCGTACACGATTGATGCGTATCACGGTGACAAGACCTATCTGAACTACTTGACAGGCGTTCTCTGGAGCTCTCTCAAGCCCTTCGTCCAGTAGGCGATGAAACAACCTGATCTCTCTGACCGGCTGACGTCGGCTCCCGTCGGTCGCCACCGTCGGGCGAAAGACGACCCGGGCACGCTTCTCGGCGACAGAAAGTACCGCCCCGACGTCGAGGGGCTGAGGGCCGTCGCCGTCGGCGCGGTCATTCTCTTCCACGCCAACCTGGTCGGCTTCACGGGCGGATTTGTCGGCGTCGACGTCTTCTACGTGATTTCAGGCTTTGTCATCACCGGCGTGCTGATGAGAAAACTTGAAACATCGGGCTCACTTGGATTCAAGGATTTCTACGCCCGCCGGTCCCGGAGAATCCTCCCTGCGGCAGGCCTCGTCCTCCTCGTGACGATGCTTCGCCAGCTATCACTGGCTGGGATTCATTCGCGGAGCTGAGGTGGCCGATGATGCCCGCTGGTGCGCGGTCTTCTTGGGTAACTTTCATTTTCTCTCGATCGGCACGAACTACTTCTCCAGCCAACTCCCACCCTCACCGCTGCAGAACTACTGGTCGTTGGCCGTCGAGGAGCAGTTCTATCTCGTCTATCCCTGCGCGTTGGCGCTCAGCCTGGTTGTGATACCGAGGCTCTCCGTCCGTCACAAAGTGATGATTTTCACCGGTGTCGTCGTCCTCGCCTCACTCTCCTGGTCGATTTACCAAACCTCGGCGGATCCGTACGGTGCGTACCTCTCGAGCCTGACGCGTGCGTGGGAACTCGCCGTGGGCGGCTTCGTCGCGGCCGGGACGCAGCACTGGCTCCGCATACGGCGTGACGTTGCCGCGTGTCTGACGTGGCTCGGTATCGGTGGCATCCTCATCGCCGCCACCGAATACACAGGGAGTACGCCCTATCCCGGTTGGGCGGCCCTTCTTCCGGTAGCGAGTGCCGCCCTCATCATCGTCGGTGGGATGTCCGCGGGGCGCTGGGGCGCGGAACTTCTCCTCGGAACATTCGTCTTCCGCTGGCTGGGGAAGCTCTCGTACTCCTTGTACCTATGGAGTTGGCCCGTTCTCACGATTGCCGTCGAATCGTCTTCGAAGCCACTCTCCGTGGCCCAACGTCTGTTGACGATTCTTGCTTCGCTGGTTCTCGCGGCACTGACGTACGCGATCATCGAGAATCCGATTCGGCACTCCAAATGGGTGGCACGATCGTGGCGCCGGGGCATCCTTGTGGGAGCCCTCATCGTGATAGCCGTTCTGGTCGTCGCGACCCTGGAGATTCATTCGACGCACACCTTGTAACCGCCGAGGGCCGGGGCCAGGGGAACCATCGGGCGATCGGTGGTGGGCTCGGCATCGTGGCACGCTGGCCCGGTGCACCGATGCCTCCGTCGAGAAGGGACCGCGCATGAAGGGTCTGCCCGCGCTTCGCTGTCGTCATCGGGCTGTCCCTCCTTTTGGCCTCCTGTGGGAAATCTGCGGGACCGCCAGATGCCATCTCCACGAAGACCACCACCACGAAGACCACCGACCACGACGACGACCGCGGCGCCCCTACCGGTCACGCCGATCACGTGGACGGCGTGCAACGGGGATCTCCAGTGTGGGACGCTTATCGTCCCGCTCGACTACGCCCACCCACGGGGCGCCACGATCGGGATTGCGGTGGAACGACATCTGGCGCGGGATGTAGCGGGGCGGATCGGATCGTTGGTCATAAACCCCGGGGGACCGGGAGTTTCGGGGATCGATGATTTCGCGAACGAGCTCGACACGCTCACCCCGCAGCTCCTTGACGACTTTGACATCGTCACGTTCGACCCTCGTGGGGTCGAACGCAGCGACCCGGTGACGTGCGGTGAGACCCCCGGGGCCGCTCGTGGCCCTCTGCCCGACCCTGTCCCACAAAATCCGGCGGCGCAGAAGTCGATCATCGCCAACATGCGACAGTTCGGGGACGACTGTGAGAAGGCCAGCGGCGCCATATTGCCGTACGTCGGAACTGTCGATGTGGCACGGGATCTGGACCGCCTGCGGCAGGCATTGGGCGACAGCGGGCTGACGTACATGGGTCAGTCGTACGGGACCCTCATCGGGGCCACCTACGCCCAACTCTTCCCTTCGGAGATTCGCGCCATGGTCCTCGACAGTGCCATTGATCCCGCCCTCTCCCTCAGCCAGCTGACGTTGGGACAGGCGGAGGGATTCGAGGGGGTGCTGAACTCGTTCTTCGGGTGGTGCGCCGGGACGACTTCCTGTCTCTGGCGACCGGCCGGCGACCCGACGACGGCACTCCTGGGTCTTCTGGCTCAGAGCCGCACGAGCCCGGCACCGGCCGGAAATGGGCGCACAGCCGGTCCCGGAGAGCTCTACAACGCGCTGCTGGCCGGGCTCTATGCAGCCTCGGACTGGCCCCAGTTGGGCAATGCCCTGGCGACGGACGCAGCCGGCAACGGGGCAGACGTCGTTGCGATGTCCGACCACTACGCCATGGACGGCTCGACCAACGGCTCGGATGCCGGTGAGGCCATCGATTGCCTCGACCATCCCGCGTCCAAAGTCTTGGGGGCCTACAGCCAATTGGCGACACTCTTCGCGCAGTCGGCGCCCGTCTTCGGGCCACTCCTGGCCTGGGGCGAGGCGGGGTGCGCCGTATGGCCGGTCAAGGCCACCCGTACACCGGCTCCCGCAACCGCACCGGGATCTCCACCGATTCTGGTGATCGGCACCACGCGCGACCCGGCCACGCCCTACGCCTGGTCCGTGAGTCTGGCCGCCGAGTTGAGCAAGGGCGACCTCCTGACAGTGGAGGGGAGCGACCACGTGTCCTACTTCTACAGCGCGTGCGTGCGAGCCGACGTGCAGACGTATCTGATCAGCCTGGCTACTCCACCGGTGGGAGCCACCTGCAGCGACTGATGCTCCGAGGCTGGTTCGAGGCACCCCTCACGCGCCATAGTGGGCGGAGCAATGCTCAAAGGAAAAGGAGAGGTTGGTGGCACCACGCGAAGAAGGCCTGATCGCCGGAAACGTACACATCACCGGTCATGGTGGAGATGACATCAATGCCTACCAGGTGGTGAGTGAAGAGGATGGGCCACGGCCAGGCGTCCTGGTGATCCATCACCTTCCCGGCTGGGATTCCCCCACCAAGGAGATTGCCAGACGGTTCGCCGCCCATGGGTACAACGCCATCTGCCCCAACCTTTACGCTCGAGAAGGACTGGACGTCGACACTGACGACGCGGCCGCTGCGGCCCGCGCCAAAGGCGGAGTATCCGACGAGCAGTTTCTCGGCGATGCCGGCGGCGCCATCGAGGCGCTGCGATCGCTGCCGAACTCCAATGGCAAGGTGGGCGTCATCGGCTATTGCTCGGGCGGCCGCCAATCGTTCCTCACTGCCGTAAGTCTCCCGGTGGACGCAGCGGTGGACTGCTACGGGGCGTTCGTCAGCGGGACTCTCCCCGAAGGTTTCCCCCTCAAGGTGGTGCCGATCGTGGACAAGACGGCCTCGCTGCGCTGCCCCTTGCTCGGGCTCTTCGGTGTGGAAGACAAATACCCCGATCCCGAGCAAGTGGCCGAGCTCGAGCAGGCGCTCATTGCCCATGGGAAGACGTATGAGTTCCACAGTTACGAAGGTGCGGGACACGCCTTCTTCTCCACCGATCGACCGAGTTTTCGCCCTGAAGCGGCGTTGGACGGTTGGCAGCGGATCTTCTCCTGGTTCGAGAAGTACCTCACGACAGCGGAGGCTTGATCATGTGCTCGTATCTCACCGTGTCCGCCGACGTGACCGGCAGTGCCAAGGGGCCGCACGGCTGGTTCGCCGTCACGTCAGCCTCGGTCTACTTCGACCACCCCTTCCACGCGCCGCTGGAGCATTCCCTCAACATCGACTTCGCCGACCAGTCGTGTGGCCCGAGCGCCCGGGTGGCGATAGAGCTGAGCGCCGATTCCGCCCGGGAACTCGTCCGCTGCATAGAGGCCGCACTTGCAGCGGCAGGGGCGGCTGCGGTCTAGAGGTGCGGCGGGTGGGCAAGGTCGGCGGCTCCGCACCACCGCCACCACCTCCGGTTATTGACCAGGTGTATGCACTAAGCGTAGATTCGCCGGATGAGCGTTCCCCACACTCTCCTCGGGCTGCTCGAAGGGGGGCCCCGCCACGGGTACGACCTCAAACGTGACTACGACACGTATTTCGGCCGCCATAAGCCGCTGCCATTCGGCCAGGTCTATGCCACGCTCGCCCGCCTGACCCGAGATGGCAAGGTGACGCAAGGTGAAGTCGAGCCCGGCGACGGACCGGATCGCAAGCGTTACGCCATCACCGACGAGGGAAAACGCGAACTCGACCTCTGGCTCAGCGAGCCGATGGAGGCCCAGGCCCATCTCCAGACAATGGTCTTCACCAAGGTCGTCCTGACGCTGATGCAGGGTCGTTCGGCTGAGCCCTACCTCGACACGCAAAGGGCCAGGCACTTGGAGCGCAGGAAAGAACTCACGGAACTCAGACGCACCGGCACGTTCATGGATGCGCTCCTGGCGGATTACGGCCTCTTCCACTTGGAGGCCGATCTGCGCTGGATCGACATCACCGAGGCACGACTCGCCGCCCTGGCCGAACAGGTACGTCCAACCGGCAGTCTCTGAGATCTCGATACGCTCGCCTTTTTCACGACAGTTCCCCGGTCGCTATTCTGTCCATCCCGGGCCGCTAGCTCATCCGGAAGAGCAGGGGACTTTTAATCCCAAGGTGCCGGGATCGAGACCCGGGCGGCCCACCAGTTCAGAGGCAGTTTCTTCACCGGATGACTCGCCCGAAATCTCTCGGTGACTACAAAATGGCTACAGAAAACTCGACCTGGGCCATCGGTCACCGGACCGGAGAAGAATCCGGGCTCGGGGATCCGCCTTGCGAAGGCCGAGCTTGCGAAAATGCAGGCCGATGTCACGAGTGGGACTGCTGCGACCGGCGTCGGGACCGTCGGCCAGCTACGAGGCCACTTCCTCGAGCATTGCGACCCATGGGCCGGTCGCCGACGACGATTCGCAAATATCGGAGTGTCGTCGAGACTGTGGTCAGCTTGCCCGCCCCTGCCTGACCCAGTAATCGCACGGTTGGGCAGTGACCCGCACGCTCAGCGCGTAATGCAGAAGTTACTTCAGAAGCGGTGCTCCACTCGGGAAGCCCCGAATACGACTGCGACAATCGCCACAATGCCAACGCCCAGTGTTTCTCTCCTATCGGCTGTTTTCACGATCAACCCCCTGCAATCTGCTGCTTATATCTCGCCCTGGTTGCCCGATTCCCGGACCCAGTTCTGAGCGCCTATCTGCACGGCGTCCCAAGGACTCCCTAGTGGCGGGGTGTAGGAAAGATCTAGGTCGCTGACATCGTCGACCGACATCCCGTGAAATATGGCCACCGCGGCAATGTCGATGCGCTTGGCGATTTCGGCGTGTTTGTGCCCGAAGATCTGAACCCCGAGGAGCCGACCGGAAGTCCGATCTCCCGTATAGCGCATTGAGATGCGATGGCTGTCGGGGTAGTAGGCCTTGTGGTCGTCCGCTTCGCAGCCGACTGTGATCGGGTCGAAGCCTGCTGCGATGGCCTCATGGTCGCGCAAGCCCGTACGGGCGGCGGCCATCTCAAAGATCTTCACGACTTGGGTTCCGAGGCTGCCCGCGAACTCCCGGTTGGCACCGAGGGCGTTTTCTCCCGCAATACGCCCCTGCTTGTGAGCCGTGGTTCCAAGTGGAAGATACGTGGTCCCAAGTAGGCGATGGTGGGTGGTCACGCAGTCCCCCGCAGCGAAGACGTGAGTCAAGTTGGTACGCATTTCGCGAGTGACGGCGATGGCTCCCTTGGTTCCTAGAACCGCTCCGGCAGCTGCGGCCAACTCGGCGTCTGGTCGAACACCGACTACCACCAGAACGAGGTCGGCGAAATGGCTGGTCTCGCCGCCTTCGCTGATCGCTCGGATCTCGAGTCGACCGGGCGCCCCTGACGCTGCCCGTTCAATCCCCCGCACGTGGGTGGCACAGTGCACCGCGACGCCGTTTCCAACGAGTTGACCATGAACCAAAGCCCCGAGTTCTGGGTCAACTGTCGGAAGCACTTCTGGCAACTGTTCGATCTGAGTGACATTCAATCCACGGACACTGAGTGCATCTGCCATCTCCAAGCCGACATAGCCAGCGCCGACAATCAGTGCCGACCGTGCGGACCCCTCCTCGAGGCTCCGCATCACAGCAAAGGTGTCGCCCATCGAGTGGAGTAGGTGCACCCCGTCAGAGGGACCAAGGGCGTCCGGTCCGCCCAGACCAGCAATGGGAGGGCGCACCGGCAGCGCCCCCGTGCCGACAATCAAGGCATCGTAGGCAACTACCTCCTCTTTCCGACCAGAATCAGTCACGAGGAGCCTGTGGTCTGACGCGTCGATACGTCGGGCCACAGTGTCAAGTCGGAGGTCCATCCCTGTAGCTTCCAGATCGGCAACCGTCCGGTGCGCCAGATTCCGCCAGTGGGTGACCTCACCCGAGACGTAGTAAGGGATCCCGCAGATGGAGAAGTTGGGATAGGCGTCGGCAACGACGACGGTGACCTCGGTCGTGGGGTCGAGCTCTCGGACTCGTAGCGCGGCGCTGATGCCAGCGTCACTTCCACCGATAGCGACAAGGTGCATGGGGATCCTCTCGTGATGGCACAGTCAAAAGGTTTGGGTCAGCGGGTCTCAAGGTCGTCCTCGTCACGCAGATGTGGCTCGATGACGTCTGCCGCCTCGGCCTTGGTCAAGCCGGGGTACAACCCTTTGATCAGCCCGAAGGCCAGGACACCGCCCACGATCTGCGCGGAAATGAAGTTCGGGACTGAGGACGGTGCGATTCCTGCGAAGCTGTTGGAGAACATCCGGCCGACGGTGATTGCGGGGTTGGCGAAGCTGGTCGAACTGGTGAAGAAGTAGGCGGCCCCGATGTAGGCGCCAACTGCGGCTGGGGCGAGGTGTGACCGCCCGGTACGGGCCAGGGCGAAGATCACCAGCATCAGTCCGATGGTTGCAACCACCTCGGAGAGCCAGTGCGGACCGGTCGCCCGGTGCTTCGTCGAAATCGAGATTGCCGCTTTGGAGAACATGACATTGGCCAGGACCGCCCCGCAAATACACCCGACGACCTGGAAGGGCAGGTAGGCGCCAGCGTCCTTCCATTTCAGGCCGCCGAAGGATGCGTCGACGAAGGACACCACCGGGTTGAAGTGGGCTCCCGAGATCGGCCCGAACATCAAGATGATGGCGAACAGTCCTGTCGCAGTGGCTGCGGCGTTCTCGAAGAGCTGGAGTCCCACGTTGCCCGGGGACAACGTCTGCGCTGCGATTCCTGAGCCGATGACGATGGCTGCCAGCAGGGCGCTGCCCAGGAACTCGGCCAGCAGCCGACGCCACAAGATGGTGTCCCGCACGTGGTCTCCCGGGTCCCTCTCGGCGCCAATACCTCGCTCAGCAGCAGGAAGAAGGCGGGGAAGACGGGGCGCCCATGGACACGGGGGTGCCCTGGATGGCTTCAGGGATACAGCATGTGCCGTCGCCAGCGATACCAGACTCGGCCGAGGCGTCGGCTAGGACGGTGTACACCTCCCAGGGCGCTCCATCGGGGTCGTTTACCCAAACCTTGTCCTGGACTGCGAAACAGCAGGTCGTCTGATTCTGGATTTCCGTCTCGAGTCCTTCGTCAGTAAGGCGCCCCGTGGCCGCCGTCACTTCGTCGGTGCTCTCAACCTCAACACCGAGGTGGTTGAGGGCACCGACGGTGCCGTGTCCACGTGTCGTTTGGTCCTCGACCAGGACGAGTTTCAGTGGCGGGTCTGCAATGGCGAAGTTGGCGTAGCCCGGCTGGCGCTTGGCGGGCTCGGTGCCGAAGAGCTTGGAATAGAACTCGACGGCTTCGTCGATGTCGCTGACATTGATTGCGAGTTGGATCCTCGACATGGTGCCCTCCTGTAGTATCGATCTCAGTCGATGTATCGAGTATGGCCGATACATCGACATCTGTCAATGTGAGGGGTCCCACGTGAGCAAGTCGGCCACTGAAACGCAGGTTCAATCGGCGGAGTGCTGCGCCTCGGTGCTAGCTGCCCCGCTCGACGCCACTGATGCCGAAGAGTTGGCCAGCGGATTCAGCGCGCTGGCCGACCCGGTCCGGCTGCGGGTATTGAGCATCCTTGCCGCCTCCCCGGAGGGCGAAGTTTGCGTCTGTGACTTCGTCAAGCCCCTCGGAAAGAGTCAGCCCACTATTTCGCACCACCTCAAGATCCTGAGTGAGGCAGGCCTGGTTCACGGGGAACGACGAAGTAAGTGGGTCTGGTATTCACTCAACCGCATACGCCTGGCAGAACTCAAGTCGGCCATCGACGGCTGACCGCTCCACCCACGGCCGGAACCGTGGGCTCTTCTGTCTGTCAGACCAGACTGTCGTGACTACAAATCCCGGCGTAACTGAATACCGGTCCGTGGGCCTGCACCGGTGCATTCGGCCGACGTAAAGCCGTCAAGGTCGCCGCGTAGGCTGCAATCGACGATGCAACTCGGCAAGCGGCGCGGCCGCCGAAGTGGCACAGACTCGGATACCGATGTCTCAGGCGAGTCGGCTGTTCCCGCGCAAGGGCGCGCCGCCCGGCGCGCCGTGGCCACAAGGACGCGCCGTCGTCGGCGGCTCCGCAATATCGCGTTGGTGGCCTTCTCTGTGGTGATCCTGGCCGTCGGTGCCGGCGTTGGATACGCGTACTACCTTTCCCATGATCTTCACCGCGTGGTGGTGAGGGGGCTGCACAAACAACTCACAGTTGGGCACGAGGCGGGCACCCAGAACATCTTGATGGTGGGATCCACATCGAGATGTGCGCTTGCCGTCCAGAGCACGGCCTACGGGTTGTGCCAGGACGGCGTCAACGGCGTGAACAGCGACGTGATCATGATCCTGCACGCCGACCCCGCGGCACACCAATTGTCCCTGCTCTCCATCCCACGCGATCTCTTCGTGCCCAATGCACGATCGACCGGGGCGAACAAGATCGATGCCGGCCTGTACCAGGGCATCTCACAGGTCGTGGCATCGATCCAGGAGGACTTCGGCATTTCGATCCAGCATGCTGTGTCCCTCAACTTCGACCAGTTCGCGAACGTCGTCGATGCCATCGGTGGCATCAACCTGTCGTTTCCGGAGTCTGTCTACGACGCCGAATCGGACCTGAACGTGCAGGCAGCGACGTGCGTGCACCTCAACGGCACGCAAGCGCTGCAGGTCGTCCGGGCTCGGCATCTTCAGTACAAGGGGAACTCAACGAGCCCCTATGCGGCAAACTGGCCGCAAGAAGCCGAGAGCGACCTGGCCCGGATACGCCGTGATCACGAGTTTTTGCGCGTGCTCGCCACCACAATGGCGGCCAGGGGCATCGACAACCCGGTGACGGACCTGGGCCTGATCAACTCACTCAAAGCGGACCTGACCTTTGACCAGTCATGGCCCGTGAGCGACATGGTGGACCTGGTCCTCGATTTTCATTCCATCAACGTCAACGCCGTCCCCCAGCTGACCCTGCCCGTCTCAGTTGCCTACGACCCTGAGGGTTCCGGTGGCAGCCTGGTGTACCAGGGCGGCAGCTACGGCGACGTGGAGTTCACCGCAGCCGCCGCCGATCTCTCAACCATCGACCAGTTCCTCGACGTCGGACCGAGCATCGACACCATGACGGGCGAGCCACTTCCCGCTGCCGCCACGGTATCGGTGTCAGTGGAGAACGGTAGTGGTCAGTACAACCAGGCGGCCGACGCCGCAAGCGCGCTGAGTGGTTTGGGCTTCCACATTGCCGGCACGGGCGATGCGGAGCCCTCCGGCGACCTGGAAGAGACCTACGTCTACTACGGGTCATTGAACCCGACCAACGAGGCAGCAGCGGAGGCGGTGGCCCACTCCATGACCGGTTCGGTCGTCATGGCCTACGATCCGAGCGAGGTGACCGACGGCGCCGAGGTGACGGTCGTGACGGGAAGTCAATTCGGGTTCGTCGCCCCAACGTCATCGTCGAGCGCCACTTCGTCAACGTCGACGACCGCCGTTGCGCCCACTTCAACGACCACCTCATCCGCCGCCTCTTCCCCGCCGGGGAGCAGCGCGTTCACCTCGCCCTCGGCAAAGAACATCGGGGCGCCGTCCGCCAGTGTGACGGCGCTCGCCCCTTGGGATCCCCGCACGTGCCCCCGCGGGGCGGTGCCGACACTGCCCCAACCGAACCCGACGTGATGAAGGAGGAGGGCTCGGTTACGAGTCAGCTGCCCTTGGCGTCGCGCCGGATCATGCGCCAGCAGCCGATTCCGAGGGCAAGCGCCGCGTAGCCGGCCATGAGGGCCAGTCCTACCCAGGCGTTGAAGGTCGGAGCGGCTCCACTGCCGAGATCGGCTCGAACTTGATGATGGCGTGGTGCAACGGCGTCGGAAGAGCGGGCAGGATCAATGGGATGATGAGCAAGACCCCGACGAAGAAGGCGATGGCGCCCGCCGCGTCACTAGGCTCGATGGAACCCGACCTATTCGGGGGAGTGGAGAAGTAGGACGAAATGAGCAAAACCCCGCCTATGGCTGACGAGCATTGGAAAGAAGAACCCGAGGCTGAGGACTTTCCGTCGGCCCAGTCTTATCTCACCCTTCTCGTCGGACTTCCCGCCGCCAAAAAGTTGGTCAAGGCCCTACGAAAGCAAACTGATGTGTCGCACTTTGCCGCCAAGGACGTTCTCCGTGCCTCCGGTTTGCCATTGCTCTCGGTTGATGACTCCGAAGTGTCCTCTGACCTTGAAAAGATAAAGCGCGGCGAGAAGCTGTCACCGGTCCTTCTGATTGAGGGAAGCCCGTTGTGGGTGGCTGACGGATATCACAGAGTGTGCGTGAGTTATCACCTCAACGAGAAGGCGCCCGTGCCTTGCCGCATCGTGCCACGTTCTGATTGACCGACTGATCCGCCTCATCTCATCAGGGAAGGTCGGTCAAGTGGGCATCGCTATGCCGCCGGTGGCTCGTCCAGACCGAGTTCGGGCGGTGGTTCGTGCACAGCTGCCTCCCACAGCACTGCAGCAGAGCGCAACGCGAGTAGACGCGCCACACCGACCCCGACGCCGGTTGCGACGGCCCAACTCAGGGCATCAGCCCACGACGAGCGACGGTCTGCGGCCACCTTTGGTGGCGTCGATCCTCGCAGTGCCTTCCAGGACACCTCGAGGACACGTTGCGTGACAAGCCCGGTCAGGGCTCCGAGGCCGAGGCTGAGCGTCTTCCAACCGTATTTCTTGGCAAACGACATGTCGACCCTTTTACCCCGATGATCACGCGCCTAACCCGTACCCGGAGAACCGCCCACGCCCATGAGGGCCGTTCGTTTACGAGCCCGTCTGGGGAATAGTGCGCCCGACGAGCCAACTTATGGAGGCCAGCGCATCCGTGATCGTCCAGTTCGGAGTGCGCTGGTCCTTCAGGTCCTGAACCCCACCGTCATCGAGCAAGTTCTCCAACGATTTCTTGAGCTGGCCATGGAGATTCGGTGCGTTGGCATCCACAAAGCGTTCTCGCCCTTGGCGGTCGATAAGGATGTATCCGTCGGTGTGGTTGACGTCATAGGTCAACGGCTTTCCGGTGTACCAATCGAGTTTCGGCGGTTGTTCCTCGGGGACGATCTGGACGGAGATTCCGAAGAAGCTCCAAAGGGCGTGCAGATTCGCCGTGGTGCCGGTCAGCAGCGGCCAGTCGGCACCGAACTCTTTGGAGTAGGCCCGGAGCCGGGCCGGCGTGTCGCGCGTGGGATCAACGGTGATCTCCATGAAGACGACCTTGTTGCCCAGGCCGGCGGCCCGGACCTCGCTCTGTAACGTGATGAAGGCACCGGTGACGAGCGGGCACTCGTCCTGACAGAGAGTGAGGAAGTTGGCCAGCACGATGTACTTTCCCCGGTAGGCGGCCAGCGAAGTCGGCGTACCATTCGAGCTGATCAGCGGAATGGCGGGGACCGGGCGGTCGACGACAACGCCCTGGCTGGCTGACGGTGTGGCAGGAGCTGCGCCACCACAGGCCGCGAGAGTCAGACTTGCGCAGAGCAAGATCGCCGTTGCGGCCGAGACTTTCCAGACGAAGTGGTGTCTTCGGGTGGGTGTGGGGTGATTGCGCAATGCTTAGTGCGACGTCACGGGTGCAACGCGTGAAAGGCGAGCCAACTGGGCATCAGCAAGGAATCTGATCACATCGGGCACCGTAGTACTACACCTCGTAGGAGGCCAAAACGGCTGGTGCGCCGAGCAACCGGTACATTCGGTCGGGACGGAAGGACCCACGAATGCGACTTGATCTCGTCCTGCCCAACGAGGGCGACTACATGGTGGAAGCAATGAACTCGGGCCCCCACTACGAGGCGATGGGCTGGGAGGGCTTGTGGCTTTCGGACCACCTCCTCGGTATTGCAGAAGACAATCTGCACAAGCAGCAATGGCTCGACATCATGGTCTCCATGGCGCACCTCGCCGCGCAGACCAGTCGCATTCGCATCGGCTCGGGTGTCGTGGTCCTGCCGTATCGCAATCCGGTGCTCACCGCCCGGATGGTTGCCAGCATGGATCATCTCTCAGCTGGTCGGATCGATCTCGGCGTCGGCGTCGGCTGGCTGCGCAGGGAGTACCAGGCGCTCGGCGTCGGTGACGTCTTCGACGAACGGGGGCCCTACGCCAATGAGGTCCTCGACGTGATCCTCGCCTGCTGGAAGGGCGGCACAGTTGCGTTCAAGGGCAGATGGTTCGACGTACCACCCGTCGTCTTCGACGCACCGCCCGTGCAGCAGGGTGGTCGTGTGCCCCTCTGGGTCGGAAGTCTGAACACGACGGGAGCGCCCATGCAACGGGTGGCGAAGTATGCCGATTTTTGGCATCCGAGCGAAGCCGATACCGAGGGCCGTTTGCTGACCCCGCAACGTTTCCGAGACGCCGGCGAACGGCTGGACGAAATCGCGGGCCGGAAGATCCCACGCACGATCCGCCTGCGATGTGACGGCGACCCTCAGGAGAAGATCGACCGTCTACACCGGTTCGCCGAAGTGGGCTGCGTGCAAGCGGCCTGTTCGTTCCTCAGAGGCTCAGAGACCTTCGCGGCGTTCGACCGCGCGGCCACCCGCTTCTTCGATCTTGCGTCGAGCCTCCATAAGGCGTGAGCGCCATTGCACATCCGAGCAGCCGCATCTGACACGGTGGAGTCGCTCATCCTCGACCTTCTCGAGTGGCTGGGGTCGGTTCCGCGGCCGTACGGAGAGGTGCAAGAGGCATGGCGCACATCATGTCCGCGGCTCCCCGTATGGGAGGAAGCCATCGAACGAGGATTCATCGCTCGTGGCCATGAGCCAGGACGCGGACAGCTTGTCTCAGTGACGTCCGCTGGAGCGCTTCATCTCCGATCCCACCGCTCGCCAGGTGCCGGCTGATTCGTCGGTCGGCTCCACGGAGTGACGCTGGTGACGGGTCATACGTCGAAGGGTGCCACGATCCGGCGCAAGAGGCCGGAGAGGGTCTCTCGCTCCCTCTCGTTGATTGCCCCGAGAATGGCGTGCTCCCTCTCGACGAGGTCCGAGAGTGCTGCATCGACCCGACGTTTTCCAGCGGGTGTGAGCTGTACGCGCACCGATCGGGCGTCAGAGGGGTCTGGACGACGACGGACGAGCCCGCGACCCTCCAGGTGATCGAGTCTGTTGGTCATGGTCCCAGAAGTGACCAGAGTCTGGGCAAGGAGTTGCCCGGGCGAAAGATGGTGTGGTGGCGCGGACCGCCGGAGTGCCGCAAGAACGTCGAAGCTCCAAATCTCGAGGTCGTGACGAGCGAAAATCACACTGCGCTGCCGATCGAGGTGACGGGCCAGGCGTGACACGCGGGAGAGCACCTCGAGGGGGGTGACGTCGACGGCGGGAAGGGCTCTCTGCCATCCACGCACCAGGCGGTCCACTTCGTCTTCCATCGTGACGCACCTCCATTGTCCAATCTATCTTGACATCAAGAGGTCTGCGGGGGATACTTATCTTGATATCAAGAGTGATCGGAGACAGAGATGGCGCCAGAGTCCCGCTCCCAAAGCTTTGGTTCGATTGCCCCGGACTATGCGCGGTACCGCGCCGGGCCTCCGGCCGAACTGGTCGAGTGGATGCTGCCGGCCAACGTCTCGACGGTGGTGGACCTGGGCGCGGGTACGGGCGCCATGACCCGGCTCCTGGTGTCGCGGGCCGAGTCGGTCATTGCCGTCGAGCCGGACGATCGCATGCGGGCAGCGTTGGTCGCTCGTGTTCCTGAGGCCAGGGCGGTCAGCGGCCGAGGCGAATCCATACCTCTTCCCGACGGCTCAGCTGATGCAGTCCTCGCCTCAGCGTCGTGGCACTGGATGGACCCGATTCCCACCCTGCGCGAGGTGGCGCGGGTGCTCAAACCCGGTGGTGTCCTCGGCGCTGTGTGGGCGGGCCCGGATCCCGAGGGACCGTTGCTGGTCCAGGCCAGGGAGCTTCTGGCCGAAAGATCACGAGATCGTGAGGAAGCGGCCGTGGCCGGCGACGCGGGACTAGGGGAAGGGGAATTCGCGGCGCTCTTGCAGGGCGAGGGCAACCGCCCTGACATCGGTCTCGTGATACCGGACGGGGCCCCCTTCGATCACCCCGAGCACCGTAGGCATACGTGGAACGTCGCCCTCGACGCCGATGAGCTGATCGGGCTCCTGGGTACCTTCAGCTGGATCATCGTCCTGCCAGAGGAAGCACGCTTCCGTCTGCTCAACGAGGCGCGGTGCATCCTTCGTGAGCTGCTGGGTGTCGAGGGCGACGTCGCGGTTGACGTGGCATTTCAAGCCGAAGCGTGGAGGGCTTGCTGCGTGCGTCATCCCTAAACCGCGTCACTGGCTCTGATCTGCTCTACTTTTCGTTCGTGATGTCCGGCATCGGCTTGATCGACTCGCACACCCACACTCTGCCCTCGGCTGAAGAGGTCAAGGCCTTCGTTGCCCGCTACGGGTTTGGTGCAGACAGGCAGGGCACACTGGCAGAACTGCTTTCTACGATGCAGCGAAGCAATGTCATGCGGACAATGATCGTGCCGTGGCTCCCGGCGCAAGACCTGGTCGCTGAACAGGTCGACCGTCGGTGTCGACCACGACGAGGCGGTCGAACAGGTCCTCGGGCAATGGCAGCGTCTGAACCGATGGGCGACCGACTCCGTTGCCGCCCACCCTGATCGACTTTCCTGCCTGGTGGGAGTCGATCCGGTCCTCATGGGTGACGAACGTGTCGCCAGCGAGGTCGCGGAGTGTCTTGCCCGTGGTGCATGCGGCATCAAGGTGGCACCCATGTTCATCAACCGTCGGCCCGACGACGAGGCGATGGAGGTCGTCTGGCGCTCTGCCCGCGAGCACCAGGTTTTCGTCCTCAGCCAGAGTGGCGCATCGCGCAAAGCGGGTGAAGAGGAGGCTTGGGGTCACCCGGCCTACTTCGACGCAGTCTTGGCTGCGTACCCGACCGTCACCGTGCAGCTTGCGCACCTCGGAATCGGTGCCGAGGTCGATGTGGCGACCCTCACGGGACGGTATCCCAACGTGGTCGCCGACACGTCGATGCAGCTTGGCACCGGGCCACCGGACGAGCTCGTGGCGACCATCAGGCTGATCGGTGCCGACCGGGTCCTGTTCGGCACGAACTACCCGCTCGTGGATCAGGCGGCGTGCGTCGCTACCTTCGAGGCACTCCCCCTCAACGAAGAAGAACGTCAGCAGATTGCGTACGGGAACGCAGAACGGCTACTGACCCGTCGCCCGTAGCCCTTCAAGGAGGTCATCGCGCGCAGCCGGCTGCTACTCGGCGATGCTGATAGCCCCTTCGGGACAGGTGGCGACGGCCTTGCGGACGGCGTCCTCCTGGCCGGGCGGCACGTCAGAGGACGTCACATAGGCGTGGCCATCCTCCTCGCGAAGGAGGAAGATCTGCGGTGCTGCCAGGGCGCACAGGGTGTGGCCTTGGCAGACGTCGGGGTCGATGTGGACCTGCATTTCGATGCTCCTCTCAGGCCGTGGTCGAATCGGCGTACAGTTCCGCCTCCCACGTGGCGATGACCCGCTCGAGTGGTTGCCCCTGCCGGGTGCCCGGCGAGAATGTCGCCGGGAGGTGCTTGTAGCCGTTGATGGTGCCGATGTCTTCGTAGCGGACGGCTTGGTCAGGCTCCAAGTGGTAGTCCGGCAACCGTTCGAGGACGACCGACAACATCGTCTTGAAGCTCATTCGGGCCAGATTGGAGCCGATACAGCGATGCACACCGAGCCCGAAGCCGGCGTGACGGTTCGGGAAGCGGTCCAGGACGATCTCATCAGGGTCCTCGAAAGCATTGGGGTCGTGGTTCGCCAATCCGTATGCCATCCAGACCCGATCTCCGGCCCGGAACGAGTGGCCTCCGATTTGGCAGTCCTGCGTGATCGTCCGGCCACCGCCCTGCGCGGGGGTGGCGAATCGCACGAACTCCTCGGTGGCCGTGTCGAGGAGCGTCGCATCGTCCAGGAGCGCTCGACGTTGCTCTGGACGGTTGTCGAGCCATGTCAACGCATGGGCGGTCAACGACGTGGTCGTGTCGAACCCCCCGCCGATGAGCAGGGTCAATGTTCCCAAAATGTCGTCATCCACAAACGCGGCACCGTTACTTTGGGCGTCGATCAACGCTTTGAGCATGCCCGGGCGGGGATGTGTCCGCGCCCTGCCCATCTCCTCGGCGAGCTTGCCGGACATGGCAATCGCCTGTTCCATGACGCGAGGAAAGTCAGGGCTGTGCGGTGGCGTGTAGACCATCGCGTGGGCCGGCTCGCAGTAAATGGTCCAATCCGTGAGGGGAAAACCAAGCATGCCCATCGTCAAGACTGCCGGCACGATATTTGCCAGGTCGTCAACGAAGTCCAACCTTCCCGTCTCGACGACTTCGTCGATGCAGGCGTGGCTCAGTTCGGCGATCATGGGCCGCCAACCCTCGATCGCGACCGGCGACAGGTACGGGTTGAGGACGTGGCGATATTCGAGCTGCTCAGGTGGGTCCATCTCGATGAACCCGCCACGATTCGTCCCGCCTCTCGGAGGAGGGATGGCGATTCCGTCGTATCCCCTGCCGGACGCCGGTCGGATCGTGGTCATTCGACAGCAGATCTGGATGCTTTGCCATCTCCCCGATGACATCCCGACCACTGATGACCCAGTAACCGCCGTAGGCGTCGGTCCACGCAACCGGGCATTTGGAGCGCACCTCGTGGCTGATCTGGGGAAAGCCCGCCTTATAGGTGAGCGAGTGTTGATCGAAATCAACAAGAGCCCGGTCGTCCGTCATCTCGAATCCCCTCCCATTGTTCCTACAAGGATCGACAGCGGACTCTACAACCCGGCTGGTCCTGAAGCGTCCTTCCCGCGACCGCTTGCCTGCATCGGCGAGCCTCCGGCCAGGAGGTTCGCGAGAGCTTTCGCACAGTGGGCATGAAAAAGCGGAGAGTCCTAGGATCGGGTTCTCCAGCAGGTGGGAAGGGGGAAGAGTGAAATCACGAGCGGCATTGCTGTTTGAGTCACCGGGCCGTTGGGAGGTCTGTGAGGTCGATGTCGACCCCCCCAAGGACCATGAAGTCCTGGTTCGCATGGTGGCGTCGGGGTTGTGCCATAGCGACGTGCACTACAACGTCGGAGACCAGGTGACCGCCATGCCGGTTTGTGGCGGGCACGAGGGGGCCGGGATCATCGAGGAGGTCGGCGCCGGCGTGGTCGGCCTGCGCCCCGGTGACCACGTGGTCACCTCCTTCATCCCCAGCTGTGGGCACTGCCGCTTCTGTGCATCGGGTCGCCAGAACCTCTGTCAGGCCGGCGCGCGGCTCCAGAGCGGGCCCCAGCTCGACGGCAGCTACCGCATGCACTACGACGGGCGGGGCATCAGCCAGTTCATGCTCGTCTCGACGTTTTCGGCCTGGAGCACCGTGCCGGAGAACTCAGTGGTCAAGGTTCCCGACGACGTTCCGCTCGAGACAATGTGCCTCCTCGGCTGTGGGGTCGGCACCGGGTTCGGATCGGCCATCAATGCCGCCAATGTTCGTCCCGGCGACACCGTGATCGTCATGGGGGTCGGAGGCGTCGGTATCAATGCCGTCCAGGGAGCAGCGATGATGGGCGCGGCCGCCGTGATCGCCGTCGACCCGGTGCCGTTCAAGCTGGAGATGGCGGCCAAATTCGGCGCGACGCACGCATTTGCGCATATCGACGAAGCAGCGGACTTCGCCCGTTCTGTCACCGACGGCCAGGGCGCCGACAGTGCGATCGTCACCATTGACGTTGTCACCGGCGATCACGTTGCCGAGGCGTTCAACGCGATCGGCAAGGGCGGCACGGTGGTGGTCACGGGTATGGCCAGCATCAAGGACCCGCCGGGCATCCCCATCAGCGTGCTCGTACTGGCGGGATATCAGAAGCGGATACAAGGATGTCTGTACGGAATGGGGAGCCCCGCGGTGGACGTTCTGCGAGAGGTCGCCCTCTACCGAGCCGGCCACCTGAAGTTGGACGAGCTGATCACAGCACGTTACGCGATCGACGATATCAATGTCGCCGTCGATGACCTTGTCGAAGGACGCAACATTCGCGGCGTGATCATGCACGAACACTGAGCAGCAACGTCGCGGTGGAATTGAGCGGGTGTCAGGACGCCGCGGTGAACTCCAGATGAAGGTTCGTGATGCCCTGGATGAGGTACGTCTGGATGTAGTCGTAGTGCCGTGCACCAGCGGGACCGTGCGCTGATTCGGAAATCCTGATGTCGGCCGTGCGGTCCAGGAAGCGCTCCAGGGTCACTCGGGCCTCGGCCCGGGCAAGGGGTGCGCCGGCGCAGGTGTGAATGCCGTGAGCGAATGCCAGGTGTTGGCGTCCATTCGGTCTGTCGAGGTCGAATTCGTCCGGATGCTCGAAGTGTCGAGGGTCGCGATTGGCGGCACCTTCGGCGACGTACACGGTGGTCCCGGCCGGCAGGTCGACGCCGCCGACAGACGTTGCACGACGCGCCAGGCGGAAGGAGCCCTGGAGGGGCGACTCGAGCCGCAGCATTTCCTCGATGAAGGCCGGGATGCGGTGGCGCTCGCGGCGGAGCAGATCTTGGACATCCGGTCGCTCTCCGAGCATCCGGAGTGATGCAACCAGGAGTCGAACGGTGGTCTCCTGCCCTGCGGCGAACAGATTTGCGGCGATCAGTGCGACATCGTGGACCGGTGGAGTGGAGCCGTCGGGGAACGTGGCGGTCGCCATGCTGGTCATGACGTCGTTCTGCGGATTGCGCCGTCGGTCCTCGATGTACTCGATGAACTGGTCGTAGAGATATTCGAGGGGCTTGTGGTCCTGTTCGCCGAGCGGCTGCTCGGCGGGGTGGTGGTTGCCCATGCGCGACTGGATGATCCCGAAGTCGGATTCGGGTACGCCGAGCAGATCGGCAACCACGAGAAGGGTGAAGGAACTCGCATACTCGCTGATGAACTCGCACTCGCCCTTGGCCAGGAACTCGTCGATATGACGGTCGGCCAGACCCCACATGAATTCCTCGTTCTCCTTCATCCGTTTGGGCGTGATCAAGCGCATGAGCAGCCCTCGCTGGGCGGTGTGCTTTGGAGGGTCGAACGAGGGAAGTTGGTCGCTGAAGACCAACTCGTCGCGATGTTGCTCAATCAGGTCACTGATGTCGTCGCCGACGAGGGGCACCGGAAAGCCCGGGCCGGCCACGGTATTGCAGTTCGACCATGTCGTGGGGTTCGCATAGATCTCGAGCGCCTCGTCGTAACCCGTGACCATGAAGACGTCGCGGAATGCTTCGCGTTGCACGGGACATCTGGTCCGCATGGCCTCGTAGTAGGGGTACGGATTCTCAAAGAGTGCCGGATCGCTGAAATAGTCCCGTGACTCCATGTCGGTCCCGATGTCCGTCATACCGCCCTCCCGGTCGCTGGTGGTCCAACCTAGCATTAACGGCAATTCCATTTCCATAGCCTTGTGGTTGGATCCGGTGACGCTGAGGCCGTGGGCCTGGGGGTTAACGATTGAGGGGGGATGACTCGGCGTGCCGGTAGGGTTCCATGTCAATTCCCGGGTACCGGAGGGCCACGTCGGTCAGTGTCTGTTCATTCCAGTAGTCGTGGCCCGGCCTCGGAAACCCAAAGAGGTCGCGCTGACGAACGGTGCAGCGGGGAATGAACGTTGCCCACCGGTCGGGTGAATCCTTCGGCCATGCCATCTTTCCGCCCCATGTCGTCCCCCGTGCCTGGAAGTCCACCAGGAGGGAGAAGCGCGCGCGCTCGCTCGCCGTGAAGTTCGAGCCTCGGTGCAGAATGTCAGAGCGGTACATGAGAAGGCTGCCGGCCGGCCCGATCATCGGTATCTCGACGTCCGCCATGGCGCCACGTTCGATGTAGAGCGGGGTGAAGGGAACATGTGCGCCATCCTCGTAGGGGACGATGCGAGTCGGGCCGTCTTCCGCGGTCACATCGGAGAGGTAGACGAAGGTGGTCATCTGTTGGTACCGGTCGTCGAGGCGAGGGACGACCAAGCTATGACTGCCAAAGTCGCGATGGAGTGGTTGGTCGTAGTTGATGGCTCCGGCATATTTCGCCCAGAGCTCGACCTTGTAGAGATGCAACTCGGGGGTTCTGAGATACCGCTCGGCGGCGTCGGTCAGATCAGGGTGGATGGCCAGGCGATTGAGGTCCCACGACTTGTACGGAAATTCCTCAACACCGGCGAATTGGCTACTGGCGTACCGGCTCTGGCGCCCGGGGTCAGCGAAATAGTCCTCTGGCGTCGGGAAATGGAGCCAGAGTGCATGTTGCGCTGCTTCGAGTTCCTCACGAGCCAAGAACCCTTCCATGAGGAAAAAACCCCGGTGACGGACCTCCTCGAGCGCGGCATCAGGCACCCTCACGCTTCGCACTGTAGGCGGCAAAAGTGTCGGTCCGCGCCTCTCTTGACCATACTGTCCTCCGGACGGAACCGAGGCGGCGGACGGAACCGAGGCGGCGTCGTCCTCCCATCCACTGAACCCGGAAGGAGTGGTTCTCTTGACCGATGACGCCGGACCAACGGCCGCAGGTCTCAAGGCTACGTTGTCGATCCCCCTTCACGACCGAATGGGATTGAAGATTCGAACGAGTGGCCCCCAGACCATGGTGACGATGGAGTTGACCGATGAAGTCCGTGGAGCGTTCATCGGCACCGTCCATGGCGGCATTCTGGCGACATTGGCAGACGTGGCATGCGCACTGTCGATCGGGGGCACGTATGACAGTGACGAAGAGGTACCGGTGACGACGGACCTGCACGTTCGCTATTACCGGCAACCGTCGTCGGGACCGCTTACGGCCACTGCCACGCTTGTTCACTCCGGTCGTCGAATTCGACGTCGGAGTGCTCCATCATCGACAACCAGAGTCGGGAGCTCGCCCGCGCCACGGCCAGTTTCATGCTCGTGCCCCGCTCCTGAAAGCTCCGGCGATCGGATGGTTGTTTCTCAGAGATGGGGCCCCAGGTCGGTGCGACGTTTCACCCCGAGTTTCACGTTGACCTGCTGCAGATGATTGTCCACTGTCCGTACGGACACGAAGAGTCGCTCAGAGGCCCAAACCTTGAGCGCTTTGTATGGCGCCCGGTTGATTCCACTGCGGCCTCCGATCGGGAACGATGGGCCGGATTTCGAGCCGATCGCATCGGTCAGCCTGGAGCTCTATGCCCAGATCGCGAAAAGCCTGGCCACGGTTGACCATGACCTGAGTCGGAGCATCCGCCTGGCCGGCGACAAAGGAATCTCGGAGATTCAGCGCTCTGTACGCAGCCAGCTGAATGGGTGCCGCGCCTTCACGGGCCGGGCTGATCAACTGCAGGGTGGTCGGATTCTCTGTGATCTCCCGCTCACCTGACTCCCTCAACGAGCCACGTTCCGGACCGTGGCCGGGATCGACCCGGCCACCCACCTGGAAGACACCTGGGTTCGCTGCGAACCTGGGACGCCTTGCGCGCACGAGCAGTACGTGGCGACGGTGTTGACATATAATCGCAGCAGAAGTAGAACGAATGGTCCTTCGGTGTGCTGCCGTTTCACCGAGTGTCAAGGGGGGAACCATGCTTTCGTCATTGCGACTTCGCCGCTTCTTGGTGTTGGGGTTCGTGCTGTCGCTTGCCGCCGCGGTCGCACCGATCCTCGGTTCGTCCCCGGCCGGCGCGGCATCGACCATCAAGGTGGGGTTGCTGGCCGACAACACCGGCGTGTACAGCGCCGTCTTCGCCGGGGTCACCACCGGGATGGAGGCGGAACTCAAGCAGGTCAATGCCGCGGGGGGTGTCAACGGCCACAAGATCTCTTACACAGTCCTGGATACTCAGTCCTCACCGACCCAGGCCGTCGCGGTGGCCAAGCAGGGGGTGCAGGGGGGCAACCTGGCTCTTCTCGTCGGTTCGCAGTTCGCCTCCTACGCACTCCCGTACCTCAAGCAGCAGAACATCCCGATGGTGGGATGGGCGGTCAGTCCGGGATGGAACGGCAAGAGCATGTTCGGGTTCGGTGGGAGCACCGAGAACAAAGCAGGTCAGTCGGTCGGCACAGACGCCATCACACGGTTCATCAAGCAGAAGGGCTTCACGAAGATAGCTGTCCTGGCGGACTCCTCGGCCGGCAGCAGCACCGCCGGGAAGAATGAACTCGCCCAAGCGAAGTCCCTGGGACTCAACGTGGTGTATTCGAACGTCGCCGTGCCGGAGTACGGCGCCGACCTTTCGCAGGTGCTGCCGGTGGCGCAAAAGGCCCAGCAGTCCGGCGCCCAGTTCATCCTTTCCTACATGGGGGTGAACTCGCCGCTGATCCAGGCCAATGCCCAGTTGGGAAAGAAGATGAAGATCATGGTCCTGACGGGTTATGGACCTGGCCTCGTCGAGCAGCTCGGCGCAGATATGAACGGCGTCTATGTCCAGGCGAATGCAGCCGCCTACATCACGCAGAAGGGCCCCGGCATTACGGGCTTCTTGAACGCCATGAAGGCTGACGGCGTTTCGGGCACCCCGGTCTATTACAACGAACTCGGCTACGTGATCGCTTCCCAATTCATCTGGGGATTGCAACGGGCGGGCAAGAACCCGACGCAGTCATCGCTCGTCGCAGCGCTCAATACGGAGAAGAACCTGACCCTTGGGGAACTTGATCCCACCCGTCACCTACCCGGCCATGCGGTACTCCGCCACCCCTTGCAACACCATTACGCAAGTGCAGAACGGCAAGTGGGTCGTCGTAGGTACCAAGCCCTGGCAATGCGGCAAAGTGGTAGCGGGCAAATACTGAGCCACTGACAAAGGTCCGGATCGGCAGAGGGAACGAGTGCTCGCGTATGTAGTTTCTGGGCTGGTCATCGGGTCGGTCTATGCAATCGCTGCGACCGGCGTCGTGGTCACCTACTCGGCGACCTCGGTCCTGAATTTCGCATTCGGGGGCATCGCCTATTCGGCGGCAGTCCTGTACTACACGCTGCACAGTACGCATGGGTGGCCGATGCTCGCATCGGCCGGGGTCACGATCGTCGTAGGTGGACCGGTCATCGGACTCGTGCTGTGGTGGATGTTGTTCCGTCATGCCGCGGCAGATGTCGGTGGTGGTCAAGATCGTCGCGACCGTCGGCGTCCTCGTGGCCCTTCCTGCGGCCACCGTCATGGTCGTTTGTCCCCCCGGCGGTGTACTCCGCCCCTGGCCTCGCCAATCAACCCCCGCATGTCTACCGCCTGGGTTCAATCACCCTCGATGCCAATGAGTTGATCGTTCTCGTCGGAGCGGCGGTGGTGGCTCTGTTGATGACGTTTCTTCTTCGCGGGACGCGGTTCGGACTCGCGATGCGCGCCGTCGTCGATCGGCCTGCAGTGGCCGAGGCGCATGGAACCCGGACAGCACCGGTGGAAGCGGTGGCGTGGATGATCGGTTGTTTCCTGGCGGCACTCGCCGGCGTCCTGCTCGCCCCCATAGTCGGTCTGGGATCGTCGAATTTCACCGGGCTCGTCATCACCTCGCTGGCCGCGGCGGTGGTCGCCCGGCTTCGAAGCGTTCCTTTGGCGTTCGGGGTTGCGATCGCAATGGGCGTCTTGCAAAGCGTGTTGATAGATGTCGCGCCGACGGGCAGCCTGCTGGCCACCGCCGTGCAGCCGGCGATCCCGCTGATCGTCTTGATCATCTTCCTTCTTGTCGGGCCTACGATCGAGCAGACGAGCACGACACAGGTCATCGTCGCCGGTGATCGGCCAGTAGTGAAGTCGAACATGACGCTCACCGTTCGCTCCATCCGTTTCGCGGCGGTTCTGGCGATCGCCGTCATTGTGCCGCTCCTATCTGAGTCCGTACTGGATGGCGGCGGTGGCGGCTGGCATCACGATGGGTGTGGTTTTCTTGAGCTTCATCGTCTTGGGCTCCGGAGGGATCACGTCACTTGGCCAGGCCGCGTACGCAGGGTTCGGTGGATTCTTCGCGGCATTTCTGATTACGTCGCACGGCTACCCGGCGTTCTTCGCCGTCATCATCGGGGGTGCGGTAGCAGCGGCGCTGGGTCTCCTCGTGGGCCTCGTGACCACTCGCCTCGGGGTTCTGTCTCTGGCCATCATGACGTTGGCGATCGCAGGGTTCTTCGACGAATTCGCAGTGAATATGACGTGGCTCGTACCCGGGGCCGGAGGATCGGTGTACGCCCGTCCCAGGCTTCCGGGCCTCAGTTTCGAGTCAGATCGCGCCTTCGCGTACCTGATGATGGTGGTGTTCGTCATTTTGGCTTTCGTTGTCGCTCGATGTCCTCAGGGGGCCCACCGGACTCGCGTTGCGTGCCGTCCGCAGCGACGAGGTCTTGAGCAAGGCGGTGGGCGTATCCCCCAGAGTGGTCCGCCTGCTCGTGTTCGCGTCGAGTTCGTTCATCGCAGGCGTCGGGGGCGCATTGCTTGGCATGTACCAGCTCCATTTGGGCCAGGGAGATGTTGCGACTCTCGTCGGCGTCGTCTGGCTTGCGGTCATCGTGACCATTGGATGGCGGCACCCGGCACAGGCCCTCGTGGCGGGACTCGTGTTCTATTTGATGCCGGCCGCGTTCACGCGTTGGCTTCCTGCCTCTTGGAGCCAGGTTCCGACGATCCTCTTCGGACTCGGTGCAGTGGCGCTGGTCCAGGCACCCGACGGCGTCATCAGCATGTACGGCGGATACCTGAAGAATGCCCGGGCCAAGTTCGCGGATCGAAGGGCAGCTGCTCCGAGCTGGTGAGGCACCGAAGACGGCGGAAGCAAGGTGAGTGTCCTCCGCTCCAGAGGGACGAAATCTGGCTCCGAAGAGATAGCCGAAGGTTCGGACATCCCTCTGGAACTCATCGAAATTGGCATGCGATTCGGTGGCACCGTGGCGTTGAGCGATGTCTCCTTCCGGGTGGAGCCAGCGGAGCGGGTTGGTCTCATCGGGCCCAATGGCGCGGGGAAGACCACGCTCTTGAGCGTGGTCTCGGGGCTCCTACGTCCGACGGCGGGGAGTGTCCACCGGCAAGGGAGGGACGTGACCAGGCTCTCTGCTGAGACTCGGGCACGTATGGGAATAGGCCGAACCTTCCAACACAGCAGTCGATTCACCGCGCTGACCGCGGCCGAGAGCATCGCAATTGCCATCCTGGCGCACCGCACGGACCACCCGTTCATGAGGGGCGTCCTGGGCCGCGGCCATCCGCTCGAAGAAGCGACAACCGAAGCCCGGGCGCTCATGACCGAGCTCGGCATCGAGTCACACGCAGAAGTGCCGGCCGGCGACCTACCGCTCGGTATTGCCCGCCTTGTCGACGTGGCACGGGCCATCTCCGGAAAGCCTGATCTCCTCCTGCTCGACGAACCGTCATCGGGGCTCGACGATCGGGAACGGGATCGCCTGAAGGCATTCCTGCGGCGCCATGTATCCGACCGCGGGATGGCGTTCGTGTTGGTCGAGCACGATGTGGAGTTCGTTCGTTCTCTGGTCGACCGGATCGTGGTCCTGGACTTCGGCCACAAGATCGCGGACGACGTGACGCAGGTGGTGCTCAGCGACCCCGTTGTTCGGGCGGCCTATCTCGGTCAGGACAGCGTCGTGGAGGACGGCAGCACGGATGCGACCGTTGAGGTGTCGATGCCCACGGCAGAGGAGTTCGACCGTCTCGAGAGCCCGAAGGAAGCAGCACTTGAATTGCGGGGCGTCTCTGCGGGGTATGGAAAGAGTCTCGCCATAAGTGCCGTGACGATGCACATGCCCAAGGGCAGCGTCACGGCTGTCCTCGGCCCCAATGGCGGAGGAAAGACCACGCTCGCAAGAGTGATTACGGGGCAGATGGTGCCGATGTCGGGATCAGTGCTGATCGACGGCCGGGACGTGACCGGGTCATCGGCCGCCACGATGGCTCGACAGGGGGTGTTCCATGTTCCCGACTCGCGGGCGATCTATCCGTCACTGACCGTCCGGGAGAACCTCCGCATGGCATTCCGCTACAGCGCCCCCAAGGGGGAGGTCGAGGATCGGATCACGTACGTCCTGGAGCTCTTTCCGGCGCTGCGGCGTCATGTCTCCACGCGTGCCGGCTCACTGTCCGGCGGAGAGCAGCAGATGGTCGCTCTCGCCCCCGCGATCGCAATCCCACCTTCCATTCTGGTGGTCGACGAGCTCTCCCACGGGCTCAGTCCGATCGTCGTCGGTCAGATGTTCGAAATTCTCGCTCGGCTCAAGGGTGAAGTCACGATCGTGGTCATCGAACAGTTCACGGATCGAGCCCTCGCTCTCGCGGACTCTGTCCTGGCGCTCGGGCGCGGCCTTGTCGTCTTCGACGGCCCAGCCGAATCGGTGACCGACGAGGATGTCGTCTCGTGGTACGCACTCGACAGCCAGAGCGGACCGTCACCGGTGGGCGTCGGTTAACTCCCCGGCCAACGGCCGTCCGAACCCCTGTTGCCCCGGCCCGTGTGGTGGTCGCACGCAGCCGTCGTTTCGTCCTACGCTCCAACTCCAGAAAGCGAGGTGTTGATGGCGGACGAGCAGAAGTCTCCGACCGACGGAAGACCGCCGAGAGGTCGGTTCACGATCGTCTACATGATCCATGAGGCGTTCCGGCGAGACCTCACGAGGTTGAGCGCGGCCCTGCGGTCACCCGGCGTGGATCAGTACAGGGCCCGGCAGCTCGGTGCGCACTGGGCGTTCATTGAGGACCAGCTGCATCACCACCACGAAGTGGAGGACGCGTCCCTGTGGCCCCTCGTGCGGCCGAAGCTTTCTGGTCAGGACGAGCAGCTGGGTGTCCTGGCCGAGATGGAGGCCCAGCACAAGGAGCTCCTGCCACAGTGCGCGGCGATCGGCAACGGATTCGCATCCTTGGTGCAACAGCCCGGCGCAGAAGCAGGCAGTGCGCTCGCCGGGAACCTCGACGCACTCGGGGCCGAGTTGGGGTCACATCTCGAGGACGAAGAGCAGCGCTGCTTTCCTGTCATCGACCAGGCCCTCACGGCCGAGGAGTTCGAGTCTTTCGGAAAGGCGACGGCCAAGGCGGTCGGGATGCGGGGCTCGGCCAAGTTCTTCCCATGGATCTTCGACACGGCGAATCCGGTCGAGCGCAAGGCCGTGCTGAGCATGCCTCCACCCCCGGTACGCGTCCTCTGCCAGTACGTGTGGGAACCCCGCTACACCCGCAAGGTGGCGAGTCTCTGGACCGATTAGGCGGCTGCCGAGGGCGCCCAGATGTTGTTGCACCTCTCGCACACGTCCGGGGGGACAACACCCAGCCGCATGAGCGCAGCGAATGCCTTGCAGCCGAGGCACAGCCCGAATGCGGATTCGAGGAGGGCTGCCACGGCGAGAAGGCCCAGCACGATTTGTGCGGCTCCCCAATAACCCAGGATGGTGAGCACCAGCGCAGCGACGGAGAAGCAGACGCCGATACCCTGCGCGAAGCGCTTCGGTGGTCCGGCGACGGGACGCGCCGCGAGGTGGAGGCGAGGCGTGACGACCCGGGTCATGAACTGGCCCAACGGGCTCAAGGACGGTCCGGTCAGCACGCGGGCCACGAAGCCGTAGGCGATGACGGCCGTCGCCCATTTGAGATTGAGGCAGATGGTCAGGAGGGTCATCACGAGCACCCCGCCGGCGACGAGCCTCGCCGACACCTCGTTGACCGGGTTCGGGAAGGAGAAAAGCTCCTTCATCCTGCTGGACGTCGATGTGGTGGTGTCCGTGCGACGCATGCGTGTCCTGTCCGAGGCTCGACCATACCGCCTAACCCAGACCAGATTAGTCGTGTTTCAGCGCATGCGCGCGGCCGGCACCTCAGTCGGCACTGGGCACCGGTTGTGGCGGCGGCGGCCCGACGTAGCGGGCGGATGGGCGGATCAGTCGGTTGCGGGACGCCTGTTCCATGACATGCGTGCTCCAACCAATGGTCCGGCCGGCGGCGAAGGTGGGCGTGAACATGTGGCGTTCGATTCCGCAGAGGTCCATCACGACGCAGGCATAAAACTCGACATTCGTGTAGAGGTGACGCCCAGGCTTGAGCTCCTCCAGGACGTCGACCACCGTGCGCTCAACCTGCACGGCCAGGTCCACGAGGGGACCTCCGAACGGTTCCACGATGGATCGGAGGAAGAGGGAGCGGGGGTCATCGGTCTTGTAGACCCGGTGGCCGAACCCCATGATGCGCTCCCCCCGCTCGATGGCCGGTCGGATGAACGCTTCTGCACGGTCCGGGGTGCCGATCTCATCGAGCATGTCGAGGACCCGGCTCGGTGCGCCTCCGTGGAGAGGGCCGGACAGGGCACCGATGGCGCCAACGATTGCGGCCCCGAGGTCGGCACCGGTCGACGTGATCACCCGCCCGGCGAAGGTCGACGCATTGAACCCGTGGTCGATGGTCAGGATCATGTACTGCTCAATGGCCCGGGCGTGCGCGGCCGAGGGCAGTTTCCCGGTGAGCATGTAGAGGTAGTTCGCGGCAAAGCCGAGGTCGTCCCGCGGAGAGAACGGTTCGAGCCCCCGGCGCAGCCTGTCGGCAGCAGCGAGGGTCGTCGGAACCACGGCGCACAACCCGAGCGCCTGGTCGCCGAGCTCACCGGCGTCGATGTCAAGGGTCGGACGCCAACCCAGTTCCGCACCCAGGACGGAGACGGCGCTGCGCAGCACCTCGAGTGCCGTGCCCTCCTGGGCCAGCGCGGCGAAGTTGGGTCGCCAACCCCTGCGGCAGCCACCGGCGGTCGCGCACCTCGGCCGCGAAGGTGGCCGAGGCGGCACTCCCGGGCAACACACCCCGGAACATGAGGTGCCACACGTCCTCGAGAGACCGCTTCTCGGCCAGATCGACGGCCGAGTACTGCCGGTAGTGGAAGAAACCCTCCTGCCCCCGGACGTCTCCCACCGTGGTCTCGGCCACCACGACACCCTCCAGACCGGCGGGGACCTCGGTGCTCGTTTCCACAGCGGGCCGGATGCGGGCCAGGCCCATGAGGTCGCGCAGGGACACCACACCGACGGCCGAGCCGCCGTCGACCACCGGAAGATGTCGGTAGTGATGCGCAGTCAAGTTGGCCCAGGCCGCATCGACCCTTTCGTCGGGGCTCAACACGTCGGGGTGGGCCGTCATCCAGAGTGCGACCCCCTCGTTCTCCGGCCCGGCGGACGCTGCTGCCGCGCGGAGGAGGTCGCGCTCGGTCAGGATGCCGACAACTTTCCCCTGATCGGTGACGACGACCGATCCGATATCCGCCTCGGCCATGGTGCGTGCGGCCACGGCGAGCGAGTCCGTACTGCTGCACGAGACGGCAGGTGACGTCATGAGGTCACGAACGATTGTTTCCATAAACCCACTATGACCCTGGTCCCCGAGCTTTGTAAATATTGATCAAGTCAATGTAAACTCCGTCCGTGGAGCGCATAGTGTCGAGTGAGGAGGCAGCGCTCCGCCTCGGCGTCAAGGTGACGACGCTCTACGCCTACGTCAGCCGCGGTCTCCTCGCCTCACATCCGGAGCCGGGCGGACGGCGAAGCCTCTTCGACCTGGCCGACATCGAGCGTCTCGCCATCCGGCAGCGTGGAGGGCGGCAGGTGGAGAGCAGGCTGGCCACCATTACCACCGGCGTCACCCACCTGCGGGCGGACGGCCCGTTCTACCGGGGCCGCCGTGCCACCGACCTGGCACGCGAGATGACCTTCGAGGAGGTTGCCGAGCTCCTATGGCAGATCGACGAAGAGGGTGATTGGCGCCCTCCCGACATCGGGGCGGGGGACTGCCCCCTCATCGACGCGTCCGATCGGATGCACTGGGCGCTCGTCATGTGCGGGGCCGGCGATCCCTTGCGGGCCGACCAGCGTCCGGCTGCGGTCACCAGAGCTGCCCGCCGTGTGATCTCGGCCCTTACCGCTGTCGTCGGGAGGTTTCCCGCAGCACAGGAGCCCGTCTGTCGGGGTCCGATCGCGTTCGAGCTGGCGCAGCGACTGGCTCCGGCCGGCGCAGGAGTCTCGCTCCCGGCGGCCGCCGTCGATGCGGCGCTCGTCCTCCTGGCCGATCATGAGCTTGCGACATCCACGGTTGCCGTTCGTCTGGCTGCGTCCACCCGGGCGGATCTTTACGACGCACTGTCGGCCGGCCTCGCCACCATGGCGGGGCCGCTGCACGGTGGCGCAAGTCAAGCTGCCTTCGAGCTCTTGGTCGCGGTGGAACGGGACGGGGCGGCCAGGGCGCTCAATGACGTGTTGCGCGGGCAGAGCCTCCTGCCCGGCTTCGGCCACACGATCTACAAAGAGCGCGACCCTCGCTTCGACGCGTTGTGGGAGCTGGTGGCACCGTTGCTGAGCGAGGAGCGACGGCGTCTCTTTCTTGAGGTGACCGACATGGCAGCCACCAACGACGTACCCCCGCCCAATTGCGATCTGGCGCTGGCCGCCCTCAGTTGGGGAACGGGCATGCCGCCCGATGCCGGCCGCACGATCTTCACCATTGCCCGGGTCGCCGGCTGGACGGCCCACTACCTGGAGGAGCTGGCGGAGCGCCCGCTGCGCTTTCGCGCCCGCGCGGTGTACAGCGTCTCGACGGAACCCCGCGCCTGAGCGGTTCAGCCCCGGGCGCAGGCCGCGCCGGCGGGGCGATCACCGTCGCTCCAACCCCGTGCTCCACCTTCGGGCCAGAAGTCACCGGTGACATCGTCCTGTTCGTAGGGCACGGGTGGCGGGCCGCCGTGAATGACAGCCTGCAGGGCGTGCAGCAGCGTGTCGACGTCCTCGCTCGAGGTGCCGAGCCCGCAGCTGGCGCGCACCGCACCGGGAATTCCGCTCCGGTCACCGCGCAGGACGGCGGCCCGGGCCTCGGCCACTCCCGCCGAGTCCACCCCGAGGAGGCGGAGCAGGTACGGATGGGCGCAGAAGCAGCCATGGCGCACGCCGATGCCGAACTCGGCGCTGAGCCGGGCGGCGACGAGCGCGTGGTGCATGCCTTCGACGGTGAAGGCCGCCACGGCGAGCGTCGTCGCGCTGACCGGGCCGAGGACATGCACGCCGTCGATGGCCCGCAGCCCCTCGTGCAATTGGGCCGACAGCGCCGTTTCGTGGTGCGTGATCGTGTCCCAACCGATCCGGTCGAGCTCATCCATGGCGGTCCCGAAGGCGATGGCGCCGATCACGTTTGGTGAGCCGGCCTCCTCGCGCTCGGGTGGCTCGGTCCAGATCACCTCGTCCAGATCGACCAGGTCCACGGCCCCGCCGCCGGCGAGGAAGGGATCCCCCGACGTGAACACCTCCCGTGGCCCGATGAGGGCACCGGCACCGTAGGGCGCGTACAGCTTGTGACCGCTGAACGCGATGAAGTCGGGTCCGGCCGGGAGGCGCCGGTGTGGCGCAAGCTGCGCCGCATCGAGCAGGACGGGTACGCCGCGGGCGTGCGCCTCCGCGCAGATCTCCTCGATCGGTGGCAACCACCCGGTCACGTTCGAGGCACCGGTGATGGCGAGCAGCTTGGGTGGGGGGCCCGCATCGAGCACTGCGGTGACGTCGTCGACGGTGAACGTGCCCTCCGCCCCGCACTCGACCCAACGCCGTTGCGCCACCCGGGCCCAGGGGAGCATGTTTGCGTGATGCTCCACCACCGTGGTCACGACGACGTCGTCGGGTGCGAGCTGCAACCGGTAGGCCAAGTGGTTGATGGCCTCGGTGGTATTGCGGCACAGCACGACGATGTTGTCGTCCTCGCCGCGACGCCCGGCGAAGCGGTGGGTGCTCTCGCGTGCGCGCTCGTAGGCCGCGGTGGCCCGGCGGGACTTGTACCCGGCCCCCCGGTGCACGCTCGAGTACCAGGGGAGGAAGTCCGCCACGGCGTCGGCCACCACCCTCATCGCGGGTGTCGAGGCGGCGCAGTCCAGGTCGCGGTATGTGCGGTCGGTCCCGTCGAGGCAGGGGACGAGGAGTCCCGCACCGACCAGGTCGACTGTTGGCGCCTCCGGAGTCACGGCGCCACACTACGGACCATTCGCCCTCCCGCGGTACTCTCGGGGCGTGGAAGAGCGCTACGAATCCGAACTCGCGCGGTCGACCAGCGTGCTCGATGATGTCGATCGTGCCCTCGAGCGCCTGACCTCAGGCGCGTACGACTCGTGCGAGGTGTGCGGTGCGGTGATCCCCGACGTGCTCCTCGCTCGGGACCCGACCCGTCGAGTGTGCGAGCAGCACGGAGCCGTTCACGAGGCGGTCCCGGGAGCACCCGACCACGGGCTTGCCGGGGCGGAAGACCCGCCTTCCTTGCCCTCCTAAAGGGCCAGGCCCTTGGCCTTGTCCAGCCGGCCCGCCACGTCGGACCAGTTGACGATGTTCCAGAGGGCGGCGAAGAAATCGGCCTTCACGTTCTTGTACTGCAGGTAGAAGGCGTGCTCCCAGGCGTCGAAGACGAGGAGGGGCACGGAGCCGTTGCCGACGTTGCTCTGGTGGTCGTAGACCTGCTCGATGATCAGGCGGCCCGCCAGCGGCTCGTAGGCCAGGGCACCCCAGCCGGAGCCCTGGATGGTGGAGGTGGCCTGGGTGAAGTGCGCCTTGAACTTGTCGAACGAACCGAAGTTCTCGTCGATGGCCGACCCGAGCGCGCCGTCGGGCTTGTCGCCGCCGTCGGGGCTCAGGTTCTTCCAGAAGATCGAGTGCAGGACGTGGCCCGAGATGTGGAAGGCGAGGGTCTTCTCCAGCCCGACGACGGCGCCGAAGTCGTCCTTGTCGCGGGCCGCTTCCAGCTTCTCCAACGTGGTGTTGGCGCCGGTGACGTAGGCGGCATGGTGCTTGTCGTGGTGGAGCTGCATGATCTCGGCCGAGACGTGCGGCTCGAGAGCGGCGTAGTCGTAGGGCAGGTCGGGAAGGGTGTAGTCAGCCATGAGGGATTTGTCTCCTGTGTCTCTTCAATCGTCGTGTGGGGTCGTCCGCTCTGACGTTACCCGAACGACACGACGGCGAACCGTGGTCCGCAAGGCCGGGTGGACCCGCAGCCGGAGGTAGCCCGTCGTTCGCACTACGCTTACAAAAGTGAGCGCTGATCCCAAGGATCGCTGGCGAGATCTGGGCTCCTTCATCCGTGAGCAGCGAAACACCGCCCGTCTCTCGCTGCGGCGTCTGTCCGAGCTGGCGGGGATATCGAACCCGTATCTCAGCCAGATCGAGCGGGGATTGCGCCGGCCGTCGGCCGAGATCCTGCAGCAGATCGCCAAGGCGCTGCGCATCTCGGCCGAAACGCTCTACGTGCAGGCCGGGATCCTCGAACCGCCGGACGGGACTCCCGACCTGAGCCGCCTGATCCTGGCCGATCAGACGTTGAGCGAGGATCAGAAGCAGGCGCTGGTGCGGATCTATCTCTCGTTTCGCCGTGACTTCGAGGAAGAGCACGCGGACGGCCACGGTCCCGATCACGTGCATGGGCCCACCGATGCCGCGGTCGGTCCCGGCGAAGGCCTGGTCGACGACGGAGTCGGCGTCAGGCGAGGGGAGGGGCCGCACCCGCCCGCATCCCTTCGTTCCCTCCCCTGATCGCCTCCCGGCCGACGGTGTCTGCCGGGAAATCCCGGCCCACCGGTAGGCTCTGGACGCCATGCGTCGCCTCGCCGTTCTCTCCCTCCACACGTCTCCCCTGGCCCAGCCCGGAACCGGGGACGGCGGGGGTATGAACGTCTACGTGCGCGAGCTCACCGCCGCCCTCGCCCGATCGGGCGCGACCTGCGACGTGTTCACGCGGGCATGGTCCCCGGACCTCCCTCCGGTGGTGCAGGTGGAGCCGGGTTTGCGGGTGCACCATGTTCCTGCCGGCCCGCTGGCGACCTTGCCGAAAGAGGCACTCCCCGCCGTGGTGGACGAGTTCACCCAGGGGGTGCTCGTCCGGATGACCTCGACCGGTGGCATCGGCCTCGAGGAGGAGGACGGCCCCTTCACCTCGGTCCATGCCAACTACTGGCTCTCCGGACTGTCGGGCCATGCCATCAAGCACGAACTGGGTCTGCCGCTCGTCTGTACGTTCCACACGTTGGATCGCGTGAAAGCCGAATCGATGCCCGAAGAGGTGGAGGCCGACATGCCCCACCGCCGGGCGGAGGCGGAGGCGTCCATCATCGAGTGCTCCGATGCCGTTCTGGCGTCGTGCAGCGTCGAGGCGGAACAGATCGCCTCCCTCTACGGAGCCAACCCGGACCGGATCCGCATCGTGCCCCTCGGCGTCGACCATGCGTTCTTCGGTCCCGGCCACCGCCCGCAGGCCCGCCGGGCGCTCGGTCTCCCGCTCGATGGGCGGCTGCTCCTCTTCGTCGGGCGGATCCAGCCGCTCAAGTGTGCCGACTGCGCCGTCGAGACCCTGGCCGAGCTGCGCCAACCCGGCGACGAGCCCTACCGGCTGGTCGTCGTCGGCGGCCCGAGCGGCCCCCACGGAGAGAAGTCGCTCCAGGGACTGATCGACCTGGCGGACGCCCGGGGTGTGCGCGACCGGGTCCACCTCATCGACCCCCAACCCCACGAGCTCCTGTCGTCGTACTACCGCGGCGGCGGACGTGTGCATCGTGCCCAGCCGCTCCGAATCGTTCGGCCTGGTCGCCCTCGAGGCGGCGGCGTGCGGCACGCCGGTCGTGGCCTCGGCCGTCGGCGGATTGACCACGCTGGTCGAGCACGGGCGGACGGGCTTCCTGGTCGAAGACCCGACGCCGGAGCGCTACGCCACCGCGGTGCGACGTGTCTTCGATACGCCACTGATGGCCGAACGCCTTTCCACTGCGTCGGTGCTGCGGGCCCGTCACTACACCTGGCGTGCCGCGGCTGGCGCATTGCTCGACCTGCATGACGAGTTGGCCTCGGGCCGCCTCGTCGAGTGCCGCTGAGCGCGCACCGCCCGGTCACGTGCCTGTCGTCGACCTGCCCGCCGAAGAGGAGATGGCCGCTGCCGTCAGCTGTATCGATGCCTGGGTGGCCCGCGAGCTGGCCAGTGACGGGCTGCTGATCGCTGCTGAGCGTCAGGAGGTCACGGACCGCACGGCCTCACAGCGGTGGTATCTCCGCTTCAAGGGGGAAGAGAAGGACTTCATCACCGTCTGGTTCACCCTGCGCCAACGCACCCTCCACCACGAGGTGCAATTCATGCCGGCTCCCGAGGAGAACGTGGCCGACACCCTCGCCTATCTCATGCGATGCAACGCCAACCTCTACGGCATGTGGTTCAGCCTCGGCCCCGAAGACGCCATCTACCTGGTGGGCAAGGTGCCTGCCTCCCTCATCGACGACGACGAGCTGGATCGGATCGCCGGTTCATCGGTGATCTACGTCGACGACCACTTCCCGACCGCGATGACGCTGGCCCATCCCACCATGTACCGCCGGCGCCCTCGTCGGTCCTAGCGGCGCACTCGAGGGCACCCGGTACCCCCGACCCTCCCGACTGGGTATCGTCCGTCCATGTCACGAACCCTGCTCATCGTCGGCGGCGGCAAAATGGGCAGTGCCCTCCTGGGGGGTCTCCTCGCATCGGGCTGGATCAGCGCAACGCACGTCGCCGTCGCCGAGACGTCGGCGGACCGCCGGCTCGAGCTGGCCGTCGAGTTCCCCGGCGTCGAGATCCTCGACGCTCCCGTCCGGGACCTTCTCGAGGACTCGCCCACGCGCCTCGCCGGTGCGGTGCTCGCCGTGAAGCCCGATGTGGCGGAGGGGGCCTGCCGGGTCCTCGGGGCGGTCGGTGTGACGCGGGTCCTGTCGATCGTGGCCGGCATTCCGTCGGCGCGACTGGAGACGGCACTGGGCGGGCAGCCCTCGGTGGTGCGGGCCATGCCGAACACAGCCGGCCGTGGTCGGAGCCGGCGTCACTGCGCTTTCGGGGGGCTCGCACGCCACCTCGGCCGATCTGGCGTGGGCCGAAGAGATCATGGGGGCGGTGGGCACGGTGGTTCGGCTACCCGAGCGCCTGCTCGATCCCGTGACCGGCCTTTCGGGATCCGGCCCCGCCTATTTCTTCCTCGTGGCAGAGGCGCTGATCGAGGCCGGGGTCCAGATGGGCCTCACCGCGTGACGTGAGCCACACACTGGTCGTCGAAACCATGCTCGGGTCGGCGAAGTTGATGGCGGACACGGGGGAGGAGCCGGCCGTCCTGCGAGCCCAGGTCACCTCGCCCGCCGGCACCACGGCAGCGGGGGTTCGAGTCCTCGAGGCGCGTGCGGTGCGCTCCGCCTTCATGGAGGCGGTGGCTGCGGCGACGGAGCGCTCGCGCTCCTTGCATCGTTGAGCGGGGGACCATGGCGTCGCAGCGGTTCCGCCGGGGAGCGTCTTCTTTCTCTCCGATTACGGGACCGAGGACGAGTTCGTCGGTGTGGTCCATGCCGTCCTTCTGGCGGCGTCCCCGGGCGTCGCCATCGTCGACCTGACACACCAGATCGCCCCGTTCGATGTCCGTGCCGGCGCTCTGGCGCTGGTGCGGGCGGCGTCGCATCTCGGGCCCGGGGTCGTCCTGGCGGTGGTGGATCCCGGTGTGGGTTCGGGCCGGCGGGGGGTCTGTCTCGAGGTGACGCCGACCGGCCGCGGGGCCCGCTTTCTTCGTCGGACCGGACAACGGGCTTCTGGTCGCCGCGGCGGAGCTCGTCGGCGGCGGGACGATCGTACGTGCCATCGCGCTCACTGCGGCGCCCGGTAGGGCGCGCACCTTCGACGGCCGCGACCTCTTCGCCCCCGCGGCCGCCGCGTTGTGCCGGGGCGTCCCCCACGTTGACCTGGGGCCGGCGATCGACCCGGATTCCCTGGTTCGTCTGGCGCCCCCGACCGTCGTGCTCCGGCACCCTGGCCGACGGTCGCCGGTGGCTCCGGGCCGAGGTGGTGTGGGCCGACCGTTTCGGCAACCTGCAGCTGGGGGCGACGCTGGCCGATGCCGAGAAGGCGCAGGTGCCCGGCCTGGGCAAGGAAAGAGCGGCCGCCGGTGGCCGTGTCGATCTGACGGTCACGGGCCATGCCCATCCACTGCGTCCGGTCGGGACGTTCGCCGATCTGGGCCGCGGCGAGCTCGGGTTGCTGCTCGATGCGAACGGCCATCTCGCCGTGGTCGCCGGCCGGGCCTCGGCCGCCGCGCTGCCTCTCCATCGGCGCCGGCGACGTCGTCACGTTGACCTGGTGAGCCCCGTGACGTTTGGTGTGAGGCCACGAGTCATCGGTACCATCGAAATCCGTGGCGGTCCCGACACACCCCTCGGCACGGCGGATCCCCGAGGCCACCGTCCTCCGCCTGCCGGTGTACCAGCGGATCCTGGCCGAGCTCGTGCGGACCAATGTCGCGACCGTCTCTTCCGAACAACTGGCTGCGCTGGCCAAGGTCAACGCAGCCAAGGTCCGCAAGGACCTGTCGCTCCTCGGTTCGTTCGGCACCCGGGGCACGGGGTATGACCCGACCTTCCTCATCACCCAGATCGAGCGGGCGCTCGGGGTCGACAAGGACTGGCCTATCGCCGTCGTCGGGATCGGAAATCTGGGTCGGGCGCTGACCAACTCCCAGGGGTTCGCCTCCCGGGGCTTCAACGTCACGGCGCTGTTCGACGTCGACCCCAACGTCATCGGGGAAGAGATCAAGGGCTTGCGGGTCCGCCACATGCAGGAGATCGCGTCCCTCCGCTCGACGGAGCGCCCGGCCATCGGGGTGATCACCACGCCCGGCTGGGCAGCCCAGGAAGTGGCCGACCTCCTGGTGAAGGTGGGGGTGACGTCGCTGTTGAATTTCGCCCCCCGGGTGCTCACCGTGCCGTCCTACGTGCACCTGCGCTACGTGGACCTGTCGATCGAGCTGCAGGTGTTGGGCTTCTACCGGTCCCGCCAGGATGCGGTGCTCCCGACGAGGGGGGCGAGGGCGACGGCGTGCCGATCATGCGGTCGGTGGGCCTTTCCGCCCCGGCTGACCTGATCTGACCTGACCTGACCTGGTCCGACCTGGTCGGACGCGCCCTGAACTGGTCCGACCCGGCCTGAGCAGGGCGACTGGCACCGTATGCTTGGTGACCGGCATGCTTGTAGGCCGACCCAGGAGGCATCCGCGTGTCCGTCGTCGTCATAGGGCTCCAGCACAAGCAGGCGCCACTCCCGCTCCTCGAGGCGGTGGCGCTCGGTGACGCGGATCAGCACAAGGTACTGACGGCCCTCAGCCATCGTCGCAATCTGCAGGAGACGGTGGTGCTGTCGACGTGCCTGCGCACCGAGGTCTACTCGGTGGTGGATCGCTTCCACGATGCGGTGGCCGAGGTCTACGAGGTCCTTTCGGAGCAGTCCGGCATTTCCGATCGACGAGCTGGCGGCGCACGCCACCGTCCGCTTCGACGACGACGTCACGTCCCACCTCTTCTCCGTCGCGGCCGGTCTCGAGTCGACCGTCGTCGGCGAGAGCGAAATCATCGGGCAGGTACGACGGGCGTTCGAGCAGGCGAAGGAAGAGGGGGTCTGCGGCCCGGTTCTGTCGGCGCTCTTCCAGCACGCGCCTGCAGACGGGCAAGCGGGTGCGCACCGAGACCGGCATCGCACGCGGGACGACGTCGTTCGCCCACGCCGCGGTGACGGTGGCGCGCGGTGAGAGCGGCGACGGCTTGCGCGACAAGCGGGTGGTCGTGGTCGGTGCCGGCGGCATGGGCGTCGGCGTCTCGCGTGCGTTGGCCGACATTCCGGCCGGGGCCGCTCCCCGCAGCATCGTCGTGGTCAACCGCTCACTGGCCCGGGCCCAGGACCTCGTGCGCGAAGCGGGAGAAGGCACGAAACTCCGGGCCGGCCGTCTCGAAGGGGTGCACTCCGAACTGGCCGAGGCCGACGTCGTCCTCACTGCCGTGGCCGCCGAATCGCACGTCCTCACGGCCGCACATTTTTCCGGGGTGGCCCATCCCATGCTCGTGATCGACCTCGGGGTGCCGCGCAACGTGGATCCGATCGTCGGATCGCTGGCGGCGGTCACGCTGCTGGACATGGACACGCTGAGCGCGTCGGTCTCCCGGGCCCTCGGTGCACGCGAGGAGGAATCGGTCGCGGCCCGTTCGATCATTGCGGACGAGGTCGAGCGGTTCCGCACGGCCAGTCGCCAACGCGGCGCCGCACCGGTCATCGGCGCCCTCCGGGCCCGGCTCGAGTCGCTGCGGGAGGCCGAGCTGGAGCGTCATCGGGCCCAGCTGGCCGACCTGAGCGAAGCCGAATGGGAGCAGGTTGACGCCGCCACCCGGGCGGTCATGGCCAAAATGCTGCACGAGCCCACCATGCTCCTGAAGGAGACTGCAGGGACCCCGCGCGGTGAGCGCCTCGTCGAGGCGCTGCGCATCCTCTTCGATCTCTAGGGTTCATGGCACCGTTCCGGCTCGCCACCCGTGGGTCACCGTTGGCGCTCCACCAGACCGACCTCGTGGCCGACGCACTGCGCGCCGGGCACCCCGGGACTCGAGGTGGAGGTGCAGGTCATCCGCACGGCGGGCGACGAGCTCTCGGTGCCGCTGGATCAGATCGGCGGCCAGGGGGTCTTCGTCACCGCGATCGAGACGGCGGTAGCCGACGGTCGGGTCGACGCGGCCGTGCACTCGGCCAAGGACATGACGTCGACCATGGCGCCCGGGCTCGTGCTCGCCGCGGTGCCGCCACGGGCCGATCCCCGCGACGGATTGGTCGGGAGCACCTTGGCCGGGCTCCCCCCGGCGGCCTGGTCGCCACCGGGTCGGCCCGGCGCCGGGCCCAACTGGCCTACGCCCGTCCGGATCTGGGTTTCACCGAGATCCGGGGCAACATGGGCCGCCGGGTCTCGCGGGGCGAGGACGGGTCGGTCGCCGCCGTAGTGGTTGCGGTCGCGGCGATGGAGCGCCTGGGCTGGCTGCACCGCCTCACCGACATCCTGGATCCGCTCGACCTGCTTCCCCAGGCGGGGCAGGGAGCCATAGCGGTGCAGTGCCGGTCCGATGACGTGGCGACGAGGGCGCTCTTGTCCGTCATCGACGATCCCGCGTCCCATCGGGCCGTGACGGCCGAACGTGCGGTGTTGGCCGGTCTGGGCGGCAGCTGCACCGTTCCGGTCGCGGCGTGGGCCGAGCCCGCCGCCCGGCACGTCCGACGTTGCGCGTGCACGGGTTGGTGGCCAGTGGCGACGGGCGTGTGGTCATCCGGATGACCCGGCGTGGCGCCGATCCCGCGGAGGTCGGTGCCGCCGTGGCGCGCGCGCTTCTGATCGAAGGCGGCGGGTGCGAGCTCGGACGGATTCGACGCCGCCAACGGTCTCCGCGCGGCGCGCCCAGGTCACGGACCCCGCGACCCGTGCGGCCCGATGACGGTCTATCTCGTCGGCGCCGGCCCTGGTGACCCGGGCCTGCTGACCCGCCGGGCGGCGGAACTGTTGGCAAAAGCCGATGTGGTCCTCTACGACCGTCTCGTCCACCCCTCCGTACTGGCGCTCGCTCCCGATGAGGCCGAGCGGGTCGACGTCGGCAAGACGCCGGGTGGAGCGGGCGGGGGCCGCGCCCGTCAGGATGAGATCGATCAGCTCCTGATCCACCACGGTCTGCGCAGCGGGACAGTGGTCCGGCTGAAGGGTGGGGATCCCTTCGTGTTCGGCCGGGGCGGCGAGGAGGCCGACGTCCTGACGCGTGCCGGCGTGCCGTGGGAGGTGATCCCCGGCGTCTCTTCGGCCTTCGCCGTCCCGGCCGTGGCAGGTATTCCGGTCACCCACCGTGGTCTCTCGTCGTCGGTGACGGTGGTGACCGGCCGGGTCGACGATCCGATCGACGGCGTGCAGTGGGAGGCGTTGGCGAAAATCGACGGCACGCTCGTGATCCTCATGGGGATGATGGACCGGGCCGAGATCGCCGATGCGCTCCAACGCGGGGGCAAGGCCGGATCCACCCCGACCGCGGTGATCGAGCGCGGCACCACCGCGGAGCAGGCGGTCGTCCGGACCACGCTCGACCGGTTGGCTGCGGTCCCTCTCGGATCACCGGCCGTGATCGTGGTGGGGCCGGTCGCCGCGCTCGGAGCCGACGGGCCTGCCGGGACGGTCGCCCCGACGGGTGGTCCCCTGGCCGGCCGCACGGTCGTCGTGGCGCGATCGGGACCACGTGCCCAGGGCCTGCTCGACGCGGTGCAGCGCACCGGAGCGACGGCCATCAGCGTCGCTCTCACGGAACAGTCCGATGCCGCAGACGGTGGAGCCGCCTTACGGGCCGCCGCAGAGGATGTGGGGCGTTTCAGCTGGGTGATCTTCACCTCGGTCAACGCAGTCACGCGGTTCATGGGTGCAGTGCGCGACGCCCGGGCCTTCGGCCCGGCCCGGGTGGCGGCGGTCGGGCCGGCCACGGCCGAGGCTTTGCGACGATCGGGCATCGAGCCCGATCTGGTGCCGGCCAAGAGCCTGGCCCGGGGGCTGCTGGCCGAATTCCCCGACCATGCGCCCGGCACCTCGTGCGACCAGGTGCTGTTCCCGTGCGCGGACCTCGCCCCGTCGACCATCCCTGACGGACTCGCGCGGCAAGGGCTGGCAGGTGCACCGCGTCGAGGCCTACCGCACCGTGACGCTGCCCCCACCGGACCCCGCCGTCCTGGAGCGGATGGCGCGGGCCGATGCGGTGATCTTCACGGCCTCGTCGTCGGCCCGGGCGTACGCCGCGCTCCGGACGCCCGACGGGTCGCCCGAGCCGGTACCGCCGGCGGTCATCTGCATCGGACCGACCACGGCCGAGTCCGCGAGGGGCCTCGGCATGACGGGAGTGGCCGAGGCCCCCGGAGCAGGAACCGGGGACATCGTCGAGGCGCTCGTGCTGCGTCTGACCGATGCCGGACCCTGAGGAGCAGATCCCTTTCATTAGGCTGGTGCCCCATGGACCCGGTTGTCTTTCCCACACGGAGGTTGCGCCGGCTCCGTCGCACGCCGGCTCTTCGTCGTTTGGTGGCCGAGTCACGCCTGAGCATCGATGATCTGGTCGCCCCGCTCTTCGTCCGGGAGGGTATCGACGGGCCGGCGCCGATCACGTCCATGCCCGGCCAGTCCCAACATACGATCGACTCGCTCGTCGTCGAGGCCAAGCGTCTCGTGTCGCTCGGCGTCCCCGGCCTGATCCTCTTCGGCGTCCCGGCGACGAAGGATGCGGCCGGGACGGAGGCCTACAACCCCGACGGCGTCGTCCAGCGCGCCCTGCGCGCCCTGCGCGATGGCGTGGGCGATCAGCTCGTCCTGATGGCCGACCTCTGCCTCGACGAGTACACCGACCACGGCCACTGCGGGGTACTCGGGCCTGATGGCGAGGTGCAGAACGACCCCACCATCGAGGTGTACGGGCGCATCGCGCTGGCCCAGGCCGAGGCCGGCGCGGACATCGTGGCGCCGAGCGGCATGATGGATGGCCAGGTGGGGGCGATCCGCTCCGCCCTGGACGGCGAGGGTCACGACCAGGTCGCCATCCTGGCGTACGCGGCGAAATACGCCTCCGCCCTGTACGGCCCCTTCCGCGATGCGGTGGACGTGTCGATCGCCGGAGGTGGCGACCGTCGCGCCTACCAACAGGACCCGCACAACCGCCGCGAGGCGCTGCTCGAAATCGCGCAGGATCTCGCCGAGGGCGCGGACATGATCATGGTCAAGCCGGCGATGACGTCCCTCGATGTGCTGCGCGACGTGCGGCAGTCGGTCGACGTTCCGCTGGCGGCGTATCACGTCAGTGGCGAGTACTCCATGGTGCAGGCCGCCGCCGCCGCCGGATGGATCGACGGGCCCGCTGTCGCCTACGAGCAACTCATCACGCTGAAGCGCGCCGGCGCCGACTTCATCCTCACCTACTTCGCCGCCGAGATGGCCGAACTCCTCGGTGCCTGACCGCGTGGCCGACGGAGCGCACACCGAACCTCCCGCCTCGAACGCCGAGTGGTTCGCCCGCGCCCAGCGGGTCATTCCCGGTGGCGTGGACTCGCCGGTGCGCTCGTTCGCCTCGGTCGGCGGGACGCCGTACACGGTCCTCCAAGGGCACGGTCCCTACGTCGTCGACGCCGAGGGGACGCCGTACATCGACCTCGTGCAGTCCTATGGCGCCGTGCTGCTCGGTCACGCCCACCCGGTGGTCACCGCAGCGATCACGAGGGCCGCCGGCCTGGGGACGACCTTCGGTGCGCCGACGCCCGGCGAGGTCCTGCTGGCCGAGGCGATCTGCGACCGCGTGCCGGGTTGCGAACAGATCCGGCTCGTCTCTTCGGGCACGGAGGCGGCGATGACCGCCGTTCGCCTGGCCCGCGGCATCACGGGCCGTGATCGGGTGGTGAAGTTCGACGGCTGTTACCACGGCCATTCCGACGGGTTGTTGGCCGGGGGTGGCAGCGGCGTCGCCATGCTGGGACTCCCCGGATCGGTCGGTGTCCCCAAGGGTGCGGTCGCCGACACCGTGGTGGTGCCCTACAACGTGGTGCCCGCGCTGGGCGACGAGGTGGCGTGCGTCATCGTCGAGCCGGTGGCGGCGAACATGAACCTGGTGACGCCCCGTCCGGAGTTTCTCGCCGGTCTGCGGGCGGCGTGTGATGCGGCCGGCGCACTGCTGATCTTCGACGAAGTCATCACCGGATTTCGGGTCGGCAGCGGGGGGGCCACCGCATGGTCCGGCGTCACGCCCGATCTGTGGTGCTTCGGGAAGGTGATCGGCGGGGGCCTCCCTGTCGGCGCCGTCGGCGGGAGCCGGCAGCTGCTCTCGTCCCTGGCCCCACAGGGACCCGTGTACCAGGCGGGCACGCTCTCGGGGAATCCACTGGCCACCGCAGCGGGGCTCGCCGTGCTGTCGCAGGTGACCGAGGACGACTACACCGCGCTCTCGTCCCGGGTCGCCGGCTTTGCGGCCGCTCTGGCGACGGCGATCTCCGACGGCGGACTCGCGGTGTGCGTGCCGGTCGTCGGGCCGCTGGTCGGTCTCTTCCTCGCACCCGGCCGGGATGCAGTGCTCCCGCCCGTCGACTACGTGACGGCACACCAGCTCGCCGCGAACGGTGTGTACCCTCGTTTCTTCCACGCCATGCTCCGACGCGGTGTCGCGCTCGCCCCCGGTGCCTACGAGGTGATGTTCCCCGGCCTGTCGCACACCGACGAAGTTCTTGCGAGCGTCGTCAGTGCGGCTGGTGACGCAGCCACCGAGGTGGCCAAGGACCTGCTTTCGTCCGCAGGCTGACGCAGCGGAGTCCTGCCGACACACCGGGTCCTGCTACGCGAAGACGACGGTCTTCGAGCCGTTGCGCAGCACCCGGTCCTCCAGGTGCCAGCGGAGGCCCCGGGCCAGCACCGTGCGCTCGATGTCCCGGCCGACCCGACGCAATTCCTCGGGGCTGTCGGCGTGGTCGATCCGACGGGTGTCCTGCTCGATGATCGGGCCCCTCATCGAGGTCGGCCGTGACGTAGTGGCAGGTGGCGCCGATCAGCTTGACGCCGCGTGCGAAGGCCTGGTGGTAAGGGCGGGAACCGGCGAAGGACGGCAGGAAGCTGTGGTGGATGTTGATGATGCGTCCGCTCAACGCGGTGCACAGCGACGCCGGGAGAATCTGCATGTACCGGGCGAGCACCATGACATCGGCGCGTTCTTGCCGGAATATGTGTTCGATCTCCTCGAACGCGGCGGCCTTCGGGCCGGCTTCGGACGGCACCGGCACCGCGTGGAAGGGGATCTCGTGCCACTCGACGAAGGAACGCAGGTCTTCGTGGTTCGAGACGACCGAGGTGATGTCGCACTCCATATCGCCGCTGCGCCAGCGGTAGAGCAGATCTGCCAGGCAATGGTCCTCCCGGCTAACGAGCAACAGCACCCGCTTGCGGACATCGGTGTCGGTGATCTGCCACTCCATCGAGAACTCCGTCGCCAGCGGCTCGAACAATCCACGGAACTCCTCGGGCCCGAACGGCAGACTCTCAGCGGTCACTTCGATGCGGAGAAAGAACAGCCCCGAGCTGAGGTCGCCGTGCTGCGCCGCTTCGAGGACCGAGCCGCCATGGCGCGCGATGAACCCGGTGACCGCGGCCACGATACCGATGCGGTCCGGACATGTGATGCTCAGTACGTAGCGGCGCACGTCGTCCCGTCCGTCCTCAGCCCCGTCCGTCCGCAGCCTGCCTCGGCCCGGGAACGATTCAGGTGCCGGAGGAGCCGGGGGTGGCGAACTCGGGTGCGGAGAATTCGTCGGCGGCGACGCCGCCCGAGCGCAACCGCGAGATGAGCTCCATGGCCCGGAAGCCGATCTCTGCCGGCCCGGCGGCGTCGGGACGCATCAGGTTGGCCATGATCCGCAGCAGCTGGGACATCACGAGCTCGGAGTGCATGCCGATGCCGACGCACAGTTTCATGGTGTCCGGATTCGAGATCATGCGCACGAAGGCCCGCGCCACCTTGTAGTACGGCCCGTACGCGGCCTGGAGTTGCAGGTCGTACTCGGTGAGCGCCCGCGCGCCCTCGCCGCTCAGCGCATGCCCGAGGGCGGCGGCGGCCAGGCGACCGGTCTCGTAGCCGTAGGCGATGCCCTCGCCGTTGAACGGGTTGATCGTGCCGGCGGCGTCTCCCGCCAGGATCACGTTGGCGCCGGATCGGGGCCCGATCGAGAGGCCCATGGGGAGCTTGCCACCTGTCGGAGGACCGAGACAGGTCTCGGGGCGCAGGCCCCACGACGTGGGCGCGTAGTCGACGAACGTCGTCCATCAGGTGGGAGGTGTTGACCCCCTTCCAGCGGCGATCGGTGGAAAGGAGGCCGACACCGACGTTGACCCGGCCGTCGCCCATGGGGAAGATCCAGCCGTAGCCGGGCACGATGTTGCCCTCGGCGTCACGGATGTCCAGATGGGACTCGATGAACGGATCGTCATGCCGCTCCGAGGTGTAGTAGCCGCGCAGCGCCATGCCCAAAGGCAGGTCACGGCGACGATTGGTACCGAGCATCCGGCCGACCCTCGAGTTGGCGCCGTCGGCCACGACGACGTAGCGGGCGAGGATCTCACGGGTGGCGCCGGACTCCTTGTCCTTGACCGTGACGCCGCGCAGCTGGGGGAGATCCGAGGACGAGGGTGGCGCCGCCTCGTCGACGAGCGGAGCGACCACCTCGGTCCCGGCGAAGAGGGTGGCCCCCGACTTGACGGCCCCCTCGGCGACGAGGCCGTCGAGGTCGTGGCGGGTGATGGTATAGCCGTAGCTGGGGAAATTGGGGTGCCGGGGCCACTGCATCTCGATGAACTGGCCGAACCCGTAGGCGCGGAGCCCGCTGTACTTGTGCGAGCCCGCCAGGGCGTCTTCGAGTCCCATGTCGGCCAATTGGCGCACCGCCCGGGGGGTCAGGCCGTCCCCGCACGTCTTCTCGCGGGGAAAGTGCTTCTTCTCGACCACGGCCACGTTCCAGCCGGCGTCCGCCAACCAATACGCGCAGGAGGATCCCGAGGGGCCTCCACCGACGACGACCACGTCGTAGACCTCGACGGGCGGCGGCCTCTTGGCATGCCGGGGAGCGGAGGCCGGGAGACCCTCAGCCGATTCGGAAGCGGCGCGTGGCGTCACCCCTGCATCGTAGGCCGGAGCCAGCCCCTTTCCGTCCCACCCAGGATGTGCCCAGGGAAAGGGTCCCATGGTAGAAACGCTCCTGTGGACCAGTACCTCCCGATCCTCATCTTGGCGTTGCTCGGCTTCCTCTTCACCGTGTTCTCCCTTGTGAGCTCGGCCATGCTGGCACCGAGGAAGAAGCCCACGGTGGCCAAGCTGTCCCCGTACGAGTGCGGCATCGTTCCCGACCGGGAGCCACCGCAGCGGTTCCCGGTGCGTTTCTACCTGGTCTCGATGATCTTCATCATCTTCGACATCGAGATCGTCTTCCTCTATCCCTGGGCCGTCGTGTTCAAGCAGATCGAAGTGTTCGGGCTCGTCGAGGTCATCGTCTTCGCCGCCGTGGTCTTCGTCTCGTTCCTCTACCTGATCTCCAACGGGGCCCTCACCTGGGGCCCGCCCAAGACCCTGCAGTCGGGCATGCCGGCCCGGACGTCGGAGTCGACGATCTCTCGTATCAGCGCCGCACGTTCGCAACCCGGTCAGGCGGCCTGAGCCATGGGACTCGAGGACCTGCAGCACAACTTCCTCACCGGGAGGATGGAAGACCTGGTGAAATGGGCCCGCCGCAACAGCGTGTGGCCGGCCACGTTCGGGCTGGCGTGCTGTGCCATCGAGATGATGTCGGTGGGCGCGGCCGACTTCGACATCAGCCGGCTGGGCATGGAGGTCTTCCGTGCCTCTCCCCGGCAGGCCGACCTCATGATCGTGGCGGGGCGCGTCTCGCAGAAGATGGCACCTGTCCTGCGCCAGGTCTACGACCAGATGATGGAGCCCAAGTGGGTCATCTCCATGGGCGTCTGCGCCTCGACCGGGGGCATGTTCAACAACTACGCCATCGTCCAGGGCGTGGACCAGATCGTGCCGGTCGATGTCTACGCCCCCGGGTGCCCGCCCTCGCCCGAGACCCTTCTGCACGCCATCCTCACCTTGCACGAGAAGATCCGGACCGGCGAGATCACCCGCCGCCCCGGAACCAGCATCCCCGCCGGCGAGCAGGCAACCGGCGGATGGGTGCCCACGGTGCCCGATGCGGTGCGGGTGGCCACACCGCGGTGAGCAACCCGGACCTCGATTCGCCGCCGGCCCAGCCGGCGCGCTGCTGGCCGTCCTCCCCGACGTGCCGCGCCTGCCCGACCGCTCGGTCAGCCAGTTGGCCTTCCCGCACCGCGAGACCTACGTCGAGATGGTGCAGGCCTTCAAGGACGCCGGTTTCGAAACCTGCGCCGACCTGTGCGCCGTGGACTATCTGACCCACCCGGGACGGTCGCTGCCCGACGGGGTCAAGGCCGAGCGCTTCGAGGTCGTGGTCAACCTGCTGTCGCTCTCCATGCGCCAGCGGGTCCGGGTCCGGGTCCAGGTCCCCGAGCAGGACCCCGTCGTCCGCACGCTGACCGACATCTACCCCGGCACCGACGCCATGGAGCGCGAGGCCTACGACATGGTGGGCATCATCTTCGAGCGGGCATCCGGACCTGACGCGGATTCTGATGCCCGAGGACTGGGAGGGCCATCCGCTGCGCAAGGACTTCGGCGTCGGCCGTGTCCCGGTCCAGTTCAAGGAAGCGCCGGGACCCCGATGAGCGAGCACGGGCACGACGAGGCCGGCGCCGATCCCGGGCACGAGGATGCGGCGGCCGCCGACGGCACCGAGGACTTCGGATCCGAGGACTTCTCCGACGGAGGGTCTGCGCCGGGTCGGGCTCGGAGCGGCACGGTCATCGACCAGGCGTCGCTCGTGGCCGAGACCGCCGAGGGCGCCCAGGAGCTGCTGCCCCGGGAGAGCACCGCCAGCAGCGAATTGCGGCGGGAGGTCGGGGCCGTCCTGCGCTTGCCCGAGGGCAACTTCATCAATCCGGCCGATATCGACATCGAGCGGCGCGACGACGAGACGATGATCATCAACATGGGTCCCCAGCACCCCTCGACCCACGGGGTGTTGCGCCTGATGCTCGAGCTCGACGGCGAGACGGTGCTGCGCACCAAGCCGATCATCGGGTACCTCCACACCGGCATGGAGAAGACCGGCGAGGAGCTGACCTACGTCCAGGGCTCCACCAACGTCACCCGTATGGACTACCTGTCGCCCCTCACCAACGAGCTGGTGTTCTCCCTGGCCACCGAGGCGTTGTTGGGCGTCGAGCTCCCCCCGCGGGCGGTATGGATCCGCATGCTGATGGCGGAGCTGCAGCGGGTGTCGTCGCACCTCATGTGGATGGCCACCAACGGCATGGACCTGGGGTCGACGTCCATGATGATCTACGGCTTCCGCGAGCGCGAGATGGTGCTGGCCTTCTTCGAGAAGACGACCGGCCTGCGCATGAACCACAACTACATCCGCCCGGGCGGCGTGGCCGCCGACCTGCCCGACGGGTGGGAGGACGACGTCGACGTCATCTGTGACACCGTGCTGACACGCACCTTCGAGTACGACGAGCTCCTGACCGGGCAGCCGATCTTCCGCGAGCGCACCGAGGCCGTGGGCAACATCACTGCGGAAGAGGCGCTGGCGCTGTCGGTGACCGGCCCCATCTTGCGCTCGACCGGCGTGCCGTGGGACCTTCGGCGCACCATGCCGTACCTCGACTACGACAAGCTGGACTTCGACGTGATCGTTGGCTCCTACGGCGACAACTTCGATCGCTACTCGGTGCGCCTCAACGAAATCCGCGAGTCCATCAAGATGATCCGCCAGATCGCCGACCGCATGCCCGCCGGTGACTACCGGGTGCAGGACCGTAAGGTCACCCCGCCGCCGCGGGCGCGCATCGACGAGAGCATGGAGGCGTTGATCCACCACTTCAAGATCTTCACCGAGGGCTTCCGCGTGCCCGAGGGAGAGGTCTATGTGGCCGTCGAGTCCCCCCGGGGCGAGTTGGGCTGCTACATGGTCTCGGACGGGACGTCGAAGCCCTACCGGATGCACATACGCGGGCCGAGCTTCGTCAACCTGCAGGCGCTGCCCGTCTTGTTGCGCGGGGGGCTCATGGCCGATGCTGTCGCGGTGATCTCGTCGGTGGACCCCGTCATGGGCGAGGTGGACCGGTGAGCCACCTGTCGGCCGATCTGCTGGAGCAGGCGAGGGGACTGGTCGCTCTCTACCCCGAGCCGCGCTCGGCGCTGATCCCGCTGTGCCACCTGGCCCAGCAGCAGGACGGCTGGTTGCGTCCCGAGGCCATGAGCGAGATCGCCGAGCTCGTCGGGGTGACCGCGGCCGAGGTGCGGGGCACGGCGACGTTCTACGACATGCTGCACACCGAGCCGGTGGGCACCTACGTGGTGTCGGTCTGCACGAACATCGCCTGCCTGCTGGGTGGCGCCCAGGAGCTCCTCGAGCACGCGGAGGCGTCGCTCGGGGTGCGGGCCGGCGGCACGACGACCGACGGCGTGTTCACCCTGGAGGAGTCCGAGTGCCTGGCCGACTGCGACCGCACGCCGTGCGTGCAGGTCAACCACCGCTACGTCGGCGGCCAGACGGCGGAGAGCTTCGACCGGTTGCTGACCGACCTGCGCAGCGGGGCACTCGAGGACACCGTGCCCCCGCACGGCACCTTGGTGCGGGTGCGCCGGACAGTGGGGCTCAAAGCCGACAGGGCGACGATCGCGGACGAGCGGGCCGCCATGGCCGAGGCGCAAGCCACGCGGGCCGAAGCGGCGGCCATGGCAGAAGCCGGCCGCGAAGACCGGCGAGGGAGCATCCTGATGGCGATCACCGAAGCCCCCAAAATCGTCACGGCGCGGCTCGGGTACGACGACTCGCACACGCTGGAGCGGTATCTCGCCACCGGCGGCTACGAGGGACTGCGCAAGGCGCTCACGATGACGCCCGAGGCCGTGGCCCACGAGGTGGACACCGCCAGCCTGCTGGGTCGGGGCGGCGCCGGCTTCCCGGCCGGCCGCAAGTGGGCGCTCCTCGGCGAAGAAGCCGGTCACCTACCTGGCCATCAACGGCGACGAGAGCGAGCCGGCCACCTTCAAGGACCATCTCCTCATCGAGCGCGACCCGCACCAGATCCTCGAAGGGGTGTTGATCTCGGCGTACGCCCTCCAGGTCAGCCAGGCCTTCATCTACCTGCGCGGCGAGTTCGCCCTGGGGCTCGAGCGTCTGCAGTCGGCGCTGAACGAGGCCTACGCCCACGGCGCCATCGGCGCCGACATCTTCGGTTCGGGCTTCTCCATCGATGTCGTCGTGCACCCCGGTGCGGGCGCCTACATCTGCGGCGAGGAGACGGCGTTGCTCGAGTCGTTGGAGGGCAAGCGCGGCTTCCCCCGGATCAAGCCACCGTTCTTCCCGGCCTCGATCGGCCTCTACGGCCAGCCCACCGTGGTCAACAACGTGGAGACGATGGCCAACATCCCGTGGATCATCAACAACGGCGGTGCCGCCTTTGCCGCACTGGGCGAGGGTCGCTCAACCGGCACGCGCCTGTTCGCCCTGGCCGGGCACGTGCACAATCCGGGGGTCTACGAGCTCGAGATGGTGAAGACCACGTTCCGCGATCTCATCTACGCACCCGTGCTCGGCGGCGGGATCCGGGGCGGCAACAAGCTCAAGGCGTTCATCCCGGGCGGCGTCTCGGCACCCTGGTTCGGGCCCGATCAGGTCGACCTCCCCCTCGGGCAGGACGAGGTCGGGCAAGCCGGCTCCATGCTCGGCTCGGGCTCGATCGTCGTCATGGACTCCGCCACGTGCGTGGTCCGGGCCGCGTGGCGCATCACCAAGTTCTTCTCCCGTGAGTCGTGCGGGCAGTGCACGCCCTGCCGTGAGGGATCCGGTTGGCTCGAACGGATCATGTACCGAATTGAGAATGGCGCCGGGCGCGAGGAAGATCTCGACCTTCTCATGGACCTGTGTGACAACATCTCGCCCGGCGTGGCCTGGCCGCCCCAGCAGACGACCATCTGCGTGCTCGGCCCCTCCATACCCTCTTCGATCGCCTCGGCCATCCGCATGTTCCGCGACGAGTTCCTCGTGCACGTGAAAGAGGGGGAGTGCCCCTTTGACTGATGACCTGAGCTTCGACCTCGACGGGCGCACCGTGTCCGCCAAGCCCGGTGAATTGCTGATTGCCGCCGCCGAGCGGGCCGGGACCTACATCCCGCGCTTCTGCTACCACCCGCGTATGGAGCCCGTCGGCATGTGCCGCATGTGCCTGGTCGAGGTGGACAGCCCGCGCGGGGCCACCTTGCAACCGGCCTGCTTCATCCCGGTGGCCGAGGGGATGTCGGTCAGCACCGACTCCGAAAAGGTCAAGAAGGCACAGGACGGTGTCCTCGAGTTCCTCCTGGCGAATCACCCGCTCGACTGCCCGGTCTGCGACAAGGGCGGCGAGTGCCCATTGCAGGACCAGACGCTGGCGCACGGGCCCGGGGAGAGCCGGTTCATCGAGGAAAAGCGCCACTTCGAGAAGCCGATCGCCATTTCGGACCTGGTGCTGCTCGATCGTGAGCGCTGTATCCAGTGCGCCCGCTGCACCCGGTTCGCGTCCGATGTGGCGGGTGAAGCCCAGATCGACTTCGCCGGGCGGGGCGAGAGCGTGGAAGTCGCCACTTTCCCGACCGAGCCGTTCTCGTCCTACTTCAGCGGCAACACGGTGCAGATCTGCCCGGTCGGCGCGCTCACCGCGACGCCCTACCGCTTCACGGCCCGTCCGTGGGACCTGGACCAGGTGGAATCGACCTGCACCACCTGCTCCGTGGGGTGCCGGGTGGCGGTGCAATCCTCCTCCAACCGGCTGACAAGGCTGCTGGGCATCGACTCGGACCCGGTGAACCACGGCTGGCTCTGTGACAAGGGACGGTTCGCCTTCGAATCGGTCAATGGCGATGAGATCGACAACTCGCCGGCCGATGCGGCCCTGGCCGACGAGGCGGTCGACGTGGCGCCGGCCACTGCCGGCCAGGTGGTCAGCCTGGGCGCCACGCGCGGGCAGTTCCTCGGCGAGGCGCGCGAGACGGGTCGCTTCGAACACGGTCGCCTCGTCGAGCCCCAGATCCGCAAGAACGGGGAGCTTGTCGCCGTCAGTTGGGGCGAGGCCCTCGCCGCCGCTGCCGCGGGGTTGCAGGCGGCACAGGACGCGGGCGGGCCCGGCAGCGTCGCCGTGGTGGGTGGGGCACGGCTCACCAATGAGTCGGCGTACGCCTGGGCCAAGTTGGCCAAGGGCATCCTCGGCACCGACTCGGTCGATGCCCAGTTGGGCGATGGCCTCCCGGCCGAATTGGTCCTGAGCCTGCCCCGGGCCACGATCGACGCCGCGTGCAAGGCCCCGGTCCTCGTCACCCTGGCCGGCGACCTCCGGGAGGAACTGCCCGTTCTCTTCCTGCGCCTGCGCGAGGCGGTGGTCGGTGCCACGACCCTGATCGAACTGACACCGACGCCCACTGCCCTGACCGGACTGTCCGCCGCGTCCTTGGGCGTCCGCCCCGGCGAAGCTCCCGTGGTCGCCCGCGCGCTCTGCGGGGACGACGAGGCACTGACGGCACTGGGGGCGCATCCCGAAGGGTCATCGTTGAGCGACGAGGCGCTTGCCACCGCGCGCCGGGCATTGTCCGAACAGGGTGGCGCCCAGGGCGAGGGCGTCGTGATCGTCCTGGGCCGCCCGTCGTACGCCGAGTCGGGTGAGGCGGTGGCCGAGGCGGCGCGCGTTCTGGCGCAGGCCCTGCCGAAGGCCACATTCCTCCCGGCGTTGCGCCGGGGCAATGTGTTCGGCGCGCTGGACATGGGCCTGGCGCCGGGGCTCCTCCCGGGTCGGGTGGACCTCGAGGCCGGCCGCGAGTGGTTCACGGCAGCCTGGGGCGCGGTGCCCGACACGGCCGGGCTCGATACCGCAGGCATCCTCTCGTCCATGGCCCCCGGGGCGATCGGCAGCAGGACCGGAACGGGGCCCCGGATCACGTCGCTGATCCTGTTGGGTGCCGACCCCTTGAGCGACTTCCCCGATCGCGCCCTGGCCGAGAAGGCATTGGGGGCCGGCCACTTCATCGTGGCGGTCACCGGCCATCCCTCGGAGTCGGTCAACGCCCATGCCGACGTCGTCCTGCCGTGTGCAGTGGCGCACGAGCGTCCCGGTACGACGACCAACATCGAGGGCCGTGTCACCCGGCTGGGCCAGAAGCTGACCGCACCGGGGTTCGCGTGGCCGGACTGGATGATCGCCACGGAGCTGGCCGCCGCCCTCGGGAGCGACCTCGGGGTCACCAGCGCCAACGACCTCGCCGACGAGCTGCACCTGACCGCACCGGCCTACTTCGGCCTGACACAGGCCGTGCTCCACTCCGCCGCGGCGCATGACGGGGTGCTGTTGCCGATCGTGGCGGGAGCGCCGGCTCCCCACGAGGTGGGCCCCATCGATCCCATCGCCCTCCCCGGTGTCGAATCGGTGGAACGACAGGGTGCTCCGCCCCGGAGCGGTTCGGCCGGCGGTGACGGAGCCGTCAGTGCCCGCATCGCCGCTCTGGGTGCTCCGCCCGCGCTGCTCTCCGGCCTTGCGCCATCGAGCAGCGCGGAGACGCACCTCGCCCCGGCCGACAACTACGCCCTCCGCCTGGTGGCCACCCGCCGTCTCTACGACGCCGGGAGCTCGGTGACCGGTTCGCCGTCGCTCACCCCCCTGGTACCGCCGCTGGTGGCGCGGGCCAACCCCTACGACCTCGACCGGCTGGGCGCCAAGACCGGCGATCAGGTCCGGGTGCGCTCGGCCCGGGGTGAGCTGGTGCTGGCGGCTGAAGCGGATGCCGGCATCCCGCGCGGTGCAGTGGCGATCGACTTCAACGTGCCCCATGGGACGCTGTCGCCCGGCAACGCCGTGGCGACGCTCATCGACAGCCGCAGCCCGGTGACCGATGTGCGACTGGAGTCCGTGTGATCGCCGCCCTCCTGACCAACCTGACGACGACGCCCAACCAGGGGCTCGGCGACCCGCTCTTCGCCGACGGCGTGGGCTGGGGCGTGCTGCTCATCGTCGTCGTCAAGGTGCTGATCGCCTTCGTCGTGCTGCTGGTGGCGACCGCCATGATGATCTGGTTCGAGCGCAAGGTGATCTCGGACATGCAGAGCCGCATCGGCCCCAACCGCGCCGGCCCGTGGGGTCTCCTGCAGACGTTGGCCGACGGCACGAAGCTCGTCTTCAAAGAGGATCTGCTCCCGGACCAGGCGGACTCGTTCACCTTCAAGCTGGCGCCGTACCTGTCGGTGATCCCCGCCTTCCTGATCTTCTCCGTGGTGCCGGTCGGGGGCGTGATCACCCTGGGCAGCCATACCTTCGAGCTCCAGGTGGCCGATCCTCCGATGGGCATCCTGCTCGTGCTGGCCATGTCCGGTATCGCCGTCTACGGCGTCATGCTGGCCGGCTGGTCGTCGGGCTCCAAGTACCCGCTGCTGGGCTCGGTGCGGGCCTCGGCGCAGGTGATCTCCTATGAGGCGGTCTTGGGCATGACGGTGGTCACCGTCGTCCTGGTCAGTCACTCCCTCTCCACCCGGGCGATCGTGGATGCGCAGGCGGACGGCTTCTGGCACTGGAACCTCATCCGGCTCGGGTTCGTCCCGTTCATCTTCTTCATGATCGCCATCACCGCCGAGCTGACCCGTCCGCCCTTCGACCTGACCGAGGCCGACTCCGAGTTGGTCGGCGGCTTCCACACCGAGTACTCCTCCATCCGCTTCGGCATGTTCTACCTGGCCGAATTCATGAACACCATCACCATGTCGGCCGTGGTGGTCACACTCTTCTTCGGCGGCCCCAACGGCTGGATCCCGAACATCCCCGGCGCCACCATCTACGTGCCGATCATCTGGTTCGTCATCAAGGTGGTGGCGTTCTGCTTCATCTACGTCTGGTTCCGGGCCGCACTTCCCCGACTCCGCTACGACCAGTTGATGGACCTGGGGTGGAAGCGCCTGATCCCGATGAGCCTGGCCTGGCTGCTCCTGGTGGCCTCCATCCTGACGTGGGGTTGGGCCGGCTTGCTCATGTTCCCCGTCGTGGTGGCCGCCGGCGTCCTCTTGGTCCGGGCCACGCGCCTGGGCTCGGACCGTACCGAAAAGGAGTCCGTCCTCCCGTCGGTCGGGCGCCGGGTCTCCCCGGCCCTGCGCCCACGGGGCGGACCGACGCGGGGAGCTGATGCATAGTGGGTTTCGGCGATGAAGTGAAGGATCAACTGAGCTTTCTCGGTGGCTTCAAGCTGACCTTTCAACACCTCACCCGGCCGCGGGTCACCACGTCGTATCCCGACGACAAGAAGCCCAAGCAGCCGCGCCAGCACGGTCGCCACGTCCTCAACCGCTACGAGGACGGCATGGAGAAGTGCATCGGGTGCGAGCTCTGTGCGGGCGTGTGCCCGGCCGATTGCATCTACGTGCGGGGGCTCGACAACCCACCCGACCACCCGGTCTCGCCGGGGGAGCGCTATGGCTTCGTCTACGAGATCAACTACCTGCGCTGCATCCACTGCGACATGTGCGTGGAAGCCTGCCCGACCGAGGCCATCACCGAGTCCAAACTGTTCGAGTTCTCGTTCTCCAACCGTTCCGACGCCATCTACACCAAGAAGGAACTGCTGGTCGACGACCGCGGCATGCCGCAGAAGCTCCCGTGGGAGGACTGGCGCGAGGGCGACGACATGATGACGTCGGGCTGGATGCGCGCCACGTCGCCGTCGGGGAGTGCCGCCTACGAGGGCGAAGTCCAATGGTCCGACGAGCTGGGGTATGGCACCCGGGCCCCCGAAGGGGGGCAGTCCGGCCACCGCAACGACGAGCTGACCGGGTCCAAGCCCCTGCGTGAGGTCCTCGAAAGCCACCTCCTCACCGAGGACATCCCCCTGGCCCACCGCGGCATGCAGGGCCGGGTGTGGCGGGCCAAGATCGGCGCGGAGAAGAACAAGAAGAAGATGGAAGCCCTGCGCGTCCGCATGAACGAGTTGCGGGCGGCACGTAAGGCGGCCAAGGCCGAAGGCAAGTCCTGATGGAGCACCTTCCCCTTCTCCTGGCTTCGACGCGCCCCACCTGGCCCGACATACTGGTCTTCGCCGCGAGCGCCGCCGTGATCCTGGTCGGCGCGGTCGGCGTCGTCACGTCCCGCAACCCGGTGCATGCGGCGCTGAGCCTGGTCATGACCCTGTTCGGCGTGGCCGTGCTGTTCATCGAGCAGGAGGCCGACTTCCTGGCCGCGGTGCAGATCATCGTCTATGCCGGCGCCATCGTCGTGCTGTTCCTCTTCGTGATCATGTTCCTCGGCGTCGACCGGCGCGAGGATGTCGAGTCGGAGCCCCTGTCGGGGCAACGGCCCCTGGCCTTCATCATGCTGGGGATCACGCTGGCCGGGGTCATCGCCATGCTGGCCACCGCCCACTGGGTCACCGGCGCCCACCAGGTGGTGGGACCGATCCAGGGCCCGATCACCAAAGCGCCCGGGGCGCCGTCGGGTGAGGTGGCCCAGCTGGGCAAGCAGCTGTTCACCACCTACCTCTTCGCTTTCGAGGCCACGGCGGCCCTGCTGGTCATCGCCGTGGTCGGTGCGGTGGTGCTTGCCCGGCGCCCGGCTGTCTCGGAGTCCGAGCTCGCCGCCAAGATGGCGTCGCGTGCAGCCGAGCGGGCCGACCGATCCGGAGGTGTCGCCATGAGTCTGTCCCCCGCCTGGTACCTGGGCCTGGCCGCGCTGGTGTTCGCCATCGGGGCCATCGGCCTGCTGGTCCGGCGCAACGTGCTGATCATGTTCATGTGCATCGAGCTCATGCTCAACGCCGCCAACCTCACGTTCGTCACCTTCGCCCGCGTGCTCAACGACATCGGCGGGCAGGCCCTCGTGTTCTTCGTCCTCGTGGTGGCGGCGGCCGAGGTCGTCGTCGGGCTCGGGATCGTGGTCACCAACTTCCGGCGCCGGTCAACCACCGTCGCCGACGACCTCCATTCGTTGAAGGGCTGACCTGAACCGTGCTCCACGTTGCTTTCCTCATGCCGCTGCTGCCGCTCGCCGGTTTCTTGGTGCTGGTCGCGGCCGGCAAGCGCATCGGTGACCCCTACGCGGGCTGGATCGCCACCGCCGCCGTCACCGGCGCCTTCGTGGTGGCCTGCCTGGTGCTCGGGGGCATGCTCAGCCTGCCCGACAACCACCGGCTCTTCGTGGACAACTACTACTCGTGGATCCACGCCGGCGGCCTGAGCGTGCCCGTCGGCATTCTGGTGGACCCGCTGTCGGTGACGATGTGCATGTTCATCACCGGTGTGAGCGCGCTGATCCATCTGTATTCGATCGGCTACATGAAAGGTGACCCGGACTACCCGAAGTTCTTCCTCTATCTGAATCTCTTCGTGTTCTCCATGCTGGTGCTGGTGCTCTCGGACAACCTGCTGCTCACCTTCGTCGGGTGGGAGGGAGTGGGTGTCTGCTCCTACTGGCTGGTCTCGTACTGGTTCCATCGGGACGCTGCCGCCTCCGCCGGCAAGAAGGCCTTCATCTACAACCGCATCGGCGACACCGGCTTCCTGCTCGCCATCTTCCTGGTCTTCGAGAAGACGGGGACCTTGCAGTACGAGGGGGGCCCGCGGGGTGGGATCTTCGGGCAGCTGAGCCATCTCGGCGGGGGCACGGCCACCGCGGTGGTGCTCCTGTTGTTCCTCGCCGCCACCGGCAAGTCGGCGCAGATCCCGTTGTTCAACTGGCTGCCCGATGCCATGGAGGGCCCCACGCCGGTCTCCGCGCTGATCCACGCCGCCACCATGGTGACGGCCGGGGTCTATCTGCTCTGCCGGATGAACCCCGTCCTCTATCTCTCGCACACGGGCACCCTGGTGATCGCCATCGTCGGCGGGGTCACGGCGTTCGTGGCCGCAACCATCGCCTGCGCGCAACAGGACATCAAGAAGGTGCTCGCCTTCTCCACCGTCTCGCAGATCGGGTACATGGTCCTGGCCGTCGGCTCCGGGGCGTACATCGCCGCCATCTTCTTGATGGTGATGCACGCCTTCTTCAAGGGCCTCCTCTTCCTCGCCGCCGGTTCGGCCATCCACGGGCTCGACGGCGAGCAGAACCTCAAGCGCATGGGAGCCCTGCGCAAGGTGATGAAGTGGACGACGGTCACGTTCACCATCGGCTGGTTGGCTATTGCGGGCATCCCGCCCCTGGCCGGGTTCTGGTCCAAGGGCGACGTGTTGACCAACGTGTTCGCGCGCTACAAGCCGCTGTGGGCGTTGGGCCTGTTGACCGCGATCCTCACCGCGTACTACATGTCGCGCCTGGAGGTGCTGGCCTTCGGCGGCGAGTCCCGCTGGGACAAGGTCGGTCCGAACGGCGAACCGGCCCTGCACACCCCGCACGAGTCACCTTGGAACATGCGGCTGCCCCTGGTCGTCCTGGCGTTCTTCTCGTTCTTCGGTGGCATCTTCGACCTGCCGTGGGTACACCACGACTCCTTCCAGAGCTGGTTGGCCCCGGTCTTCTCGGGCACCCTCTACAACGACGATCTGGGCTCGGGCGCGCAATGGGCACTGGCGCTCACCGACGTCGCCGCCGCGGTCATCGGCATCATCATCGCCTTCGGCCTCTGGCGGGGTGCCCAAGTGGACAAGCCGCAACTCGAGCCGCAGTTCCTCCAGCGGGTCTGGTACTGGGACGACTTCTACGACGCGGTCATCGGTCGCCCGAGCCAGAAGCTGGCCACGTTCTTCGCCTGGGTGGTCGATGCCCGCGTGATCGACGGTGCGGTCAACGGCACGGCGAACCTGGTGCGCTCCACCGGCTCGGTCACCCGCAAGCTCCAGAGCGGCTACGTACGCAACTACGCGCTCGCCATCGCCCTGGGCATGGCCGCCCTCATCGTGTTCCTCCTCAGCCGGACGTGGTGGTCGTGAACGGAGGCTTCCCCTTCCTGAGCGTCTTGATCCTGCTGCCGGCCGGGGGCGCCATCGCCCTGGTCCTGTGCGGCCTGGACCGGCGCTTCTCCAAGGAGTTCAACGAGGTCGTGGCCATCGGAGTGTCGCTGGGCACGTTGGGCGTGGCCATCGCCGCCCTGGTGGCCATGAAGGTCAAGGTCGGCGGCTTCCAGTTGATCTCGGACCACACCTACACCGGGAACACGCTCGGGATCCGCTGGTTCCTGGGCGTCGACGGCATCTCGATCTTCCTGGTCATGCTGACCGCTCTGCTGTTCCCACTCGTCCTCGTCATGGGGCGCGACAAGGAGAAGAGCCGCACCTACGCCATCTGGATGCTGCTGCTCGAAGCGGCGATCATGGGGAGCTTCCTCTCGCTCGACCTCATCGTCTTCTTCCTCTTCTTCGAGCTGACCCTCGTCCCCTCCTACTTCATCATCGCCGGTTGGGGACACGACAGGCGGGCCTACGCCGCCGTGAAGTTCTTCCTCTACACGTTCTTGGGCTCGGCGTTCCTGCTGGTCGGGATTCTGGCGCTGGCCTTCATCCACCAGTCGCAGACCGGAGTGCTCACCTTCTCACTGCCCGCGCTGGTGCACACCCATCTCTCGTCGTCGACCGAGATCCTCCTCTTCCTGGCCTTCACGTCGGCCTTCGCGGTCAAGGCGCCGCTCTTCCCTTTTCACACGTGGTCGCCCGACGCCTACACCGAGGCCCCGGCCGGCGGTTCGGTGATCCTCTCGGGCGTCCTGGCCAAGTTGGGAACGTACGGGATCATCCGTTTCGATCTCACACTGTTCCCGCATGCGACGCGGACGCTGGCCCCGCTCATCCTCACCCTGGCCGTCATCGGCATCCTCTACGGCGCCATCGTGGCGTGTGCCCAGCGCGACATGAAGCGGCTGGTGGCCTACTCGTCGTTGGCGCAGATCGGCTTCATCGCGCTCGGTACCTTCGCCCTGAGCACTCAGGGCTTGACGGGGGCCGTACTGCTCATGCTCAACCACGGCATCATCACGGCCGGGCTCTTTCTCGTGATCGGCTTCATCTATGAGCGACGGGGAACGTGGCAGGTGACCGAGTTGCGCGGCCTGCAGAAGGTGGCGCCTGTCATGGCGGCGGTGTTCACCGTCCTCATGATGGCGTCCATCGGCGTGCCGGGACTGAACGGGTTCGTCAGCGAGTTCCTGGTGCTGGTGGGCACGTTCATCACCCATCGCTGGTGGGCCGTGGTGGCCGTGTTCGGCGTGATCGTGGCCGCCATCTACCTCCTCTGGGCCTACCAGCAGGTGTTCCACGGCGTGCCCAAGGACGAGGACCGCAAGACCCGGGATCTCACGTGGCTGGAGCGCCTCGTGGTGGCGCCCCTCATCATCCTCATCGTGGTCCTCGGCGTCTATCCCAAGCCCGTGCTCGACCGCATCAATCCGTCGGTGACCCAGCTCGTGGCCCATGTCGAGAAGGCCACGGGACACTTCCAGCCGCCGGTGGCCACCAAGGGAACAGCCGCCCTGGGGAGCCGACCATGATCAACGCACTGCTCGCCGCCGGCGCCGGTGCGTCGTCCTCGGTCAACAAGGTCTCGATCCCACCCATCCGCTACCTGCCGATCCTGCCGCCGATCATCATGATCGGGGGCGCCGTGGTCCTGCTGGCCATCGCGTCGTTGGTCAAGCGGGATCTTCGGGTGCGGGTCAGCACCATCGGCAGCGTGATCATCGCCGGCGGGGCGTTCGGCATCTCCATCTGGCAGTGGAGCGACGTCCAGTCCCACGGGGCGCACACCTATATCGCCCATGCCGTCGTCATGGACGGGTTCAGTGTGCTGGTGACCATGCTGCTCTCGGCCGCCATGCTGCTCTCCGCACTCGTGGCCGACGGCTACCTCCGGCGCGAAGGCATCGCCGGGGCGGAGTTCCATGTGCTCGCGCTGGTATCGGTGTCGGGCGCCATGCTGATGGGCTCGGCCAACGACCTGATCATCGTCTTCCTGGGTCTCGAGATCCTCTCCATCGCGCTGTATGTGCTGACGGCGTTCAATCACCACATGGCCACCTCGGGCGAGGCGGCGCTCAAGTACTTCATCCTCGGGGGCTTCTCGTCGGCCATCTTCATCTACGGCATCGCGCTGACCTACGGTGCCACGGGCTCGACCAACCTGACCCAGATCGCCGACTACCTGTCCAAGAACGTCGTGCTGACCAACGGGCTCCTGCTCGCCGGGCTGGCCTTGATGCTGGTCGGCTTCGCCTTCAAGATCGCGGCGGTGCCGTTCCACATGTGGACGCCCGACGTCTACGAGGGCGCGCCGACGCCGGTGACCGGATTCATGGCGGCGGTGGCCAAGGTCGGTGCCTTCGCCGCCCTCCTGCGGGTGCTGTTCTCCTCGCTCGGGGTCATCTCAGCCGACTGGAAACCGATCATCTACGGGCTCGCCGTGCTCTCGCTCGCCGTCGGCGCCGTCGTCGCCCTCCGTCAGCGTGACGTCAAGCGCATGCTGGCGTACTCGTCGATCAACCACGCCGGGTTCATTCTCCTCGGCGTGTACGCCGCGACCCCCCGGGGCGTGAGCTCCTCGCTCTACTACCTGGTGGCCTACACGTTCATGACGATCGGTACCTTCGCCATCGTGACGGTGCTCGGCCGCACCGGGGACGAGGACCACGACCTCACCCGTTACAGGGGTTTGGCGCAACGCCAGCCCGTGTTGGCCCTCTCGTTGGCCGTCCTCCTGCTGGCCCAGGCCGGGGTGCCCTTCACCACCGGCCTGTGGGCCAAGTTGCAGGTCGTCCTGGCCTCGGTGTCCGCCGGTGCGGTGCCGCTGGCGGTGATCGCCATGGTGACCGCCGCCATCGCCGCCTTCTTCTATCTGCGGGTTGCCGTCCTGATGTACGTGTCGACCCCGTCCGGTGAGGTCGGCAATGCCATTGCGGATTCCCTGCCGTCCCGGCCCGATGCCGGCGCCGCGCAGATTCCCTGGGCCAGCCCGGAGGGCGCGGCGGCCACGGTGACGACGTTGAACTCTGAGCTCCTCCTGGCGGACGACCCTCCGGCACCGACAGCGGAGGAGACGCCGACGGTGGTCCCGATCCCGGCCCTCACGTCCGTCGCCATCGGCATCTGTCTGGCCTTCACCGTGGTCTTCGGGATCGTGCCCGGGCCGCTGCTGGATTTCGCCAACCACGCCACGCTCCTCTTCCTGGGCCACTAGCGCCGGCGGCATCATCACCATGCGCGATGTCAAGGTCGGGTTCATCACCCTCACCGAGGTCACGAGCGAAGGTGATCATCGGGACTACAACGCCTGGCACCAACTCGATCACCTGCCCGAGCAGTTCAGCATCCCGGGGGTCGTGTGCGGGCAGCGCTGGGTGCTCGCCCCCGCGTGCGCCGCGGACGCACTGGCGGTCGACGACCCCCTGGGCACGTTCCATTACCTGACCATGTACCTGATGACCGAGCCCCTGGCCCAGACCCTCGACGAGTTCGCCGAGGTGCGCGAGCGGGTGGCCAAACTCGGGCGCTTCTATGAGCACCGCCGGGCCCGGTTGTCCGGGGCGTGGGTGTTCCTCGAAGCGCTGGCGGCGCCACGTTCCCTCGTGGCACCCGACGTCATCCCGTGGCGGCCCAACCGGGGGATCTACGTCGTGATCGACGAGCCGCTCGCCCCAGGGGCGTCGCTCGACGAGTACCTCCGCCTGCGGCACACCCGCCATTTTCCCCAGCTCCTGGAGGTCCCGGGCGTGGCCGGCCTCTGGTCCTTCGCCACCAGACGGTGGGGATTTGCCAGGAGCGAGGATCCCCCGCCCGATCCTCAAGCCCAAGATGCGACGCGGATCACGGTGGTCTTCCTCGACGGGGACCCGCTCGAGGTGGCCGCAGAGGTCGGGCCCCTCGTGCGGGACCATTGGGCCGGTGCACCGGTTCGGCCCCGGTTCGCCGGTCCGCTGCAGACCATCACTCCGTGGCAATGGGACTGGTTCGACGACGACGAAGTGACCCGTTGACATCCTGACCCATTGACATCATGATATAGCCAGGTACTATGCATTGCATGGTACCTGGACGTGTACCCCAGCTGGCCCAGATGAGAAAGGGTGCGCTCGAGTACTGCGTGCTGGCTCTGCTGCGTGATGGTGAGCGCTACGGGTTCGAGCTGGTCCGGGAGCTCTCGGCAGCCGAGCTGGTCACCAGCGAGGGGACCATCTACCCGCTGCTGGCCCGGCTGCGTCAGGACGGGTCGGTCGAGACCTCGTGGCGAGAATCCACGCAGGGACCGCCGCGCCGCTACTACTCGCTGACGGCGGACGGGAAGGCGGCGCTGGACTACTTCGTCAACGAATGGCGACGCTTCTGCGAGGCAGTGGACGGCATTCTGGACGGCGGGGGCCGTGCGATGAGCGACGTCCCGCTGCGCAGCGACCTCGACCGGATGGTCGACCGCTACCTTGGCGAGCTGGCCCTGGCGTTGCAGCGCCTGCCGGTGTCCGAGCGGGATCACCTCCTCGGCGAGATCAGGGAGCACATCGCCGAGCTCCGGGCCGAGAGGCCGCCCCGGGACGCGTGGGACATGGAGGCGTTGCTCAACCGGGTCGGCCTACCCGAGGACATCGCCGCGGCAGCGTTGGAGAACGTCGAGGACGCGCACCACGTTGTCGATCCCGAAGCCGTACCGGCTCCGGTTCCTGTCCACGCGGCGTCGACGGTGACGCCCGTGCCGGTGCCGGCGCCGGCGCCGCCGCAGTCATGGTCCCGGCGCTCACGGCTCTTCGTGGGAATCGCTGCGGCGGCGATCGTGCTCGTGGCTGTCGTGAGCGTGGCGGCCACCCGTCACGGCGAGGTCTTCACCCCCGGCAACGCCCCGTCGTCCGTGGCCCCGGCCAGGGGCCCGCTTCGTCCGTCGGCGCCCTCGCGTCGCACGGTGCCCGTCGTCATCGGACAGTCTCTCGCCCAGGCCACAGTGGATCTTCAGGCAGCCGGATTCTCGGTCGCCTCGGTCTCGAATCCTTCGAACGTCGTTCCTTCGGGTGAGGTGTTCTCGCAGAGTCCCGTTGGGGGCTCGTTCGTGTTCCCGGGAGGGATGATCACGCTCGAAGTGTCGTCGGGCCCCCCCTCATGAGTGGTGTGGCGGTCGCTCGCGTTGCTGCCGCTCGCTCCAGCAGCGATCGCACCGGTCGCACGAGCCGCCACACCCGGTGTGACCGCACCGCGGGCACTTCTCGGGGTCATGGTCGGGCATGGGGGATGCGCTAACTCCCCGTGGGCTCGGGCTGACGCTCTTCGGCGGCCGCCGGCGCGTCGTTGTCGCGCACGGCAGCCAGCACCGCGTCGGGCACAGCTGGTCCGGCACGCTTCGCTGAAGCGGTCGTGAGGAGCCGGCCGATGACCGGCACCTCGGTGAGGGATTCTGCCCGCATGATCTGCACGGCCACGGGGACGAACTGCTCGGCCGAGTCGAAGACGATGTAACGGGGGAGCCATGTGGGCTCGTACTTGGCGTTGAAGCGCCACAACGTCTCGATCTGCAGGACCCCCGAGAGCCGCCGCAGGGCCCAGCGCTCCACGCGTTGGGTCACCCCGTCACCGGACTCGCCGTCGAGCACGGAACGCAAGGCCGCGAAGTTGAGGCTCAGGCCCTTCATGCCCATCTCCTTCATGTGGGCGATGGTCGAGCACAACGCGAAGTCGAGCAGCCCGTTGGGGTGCTCGGCCGGGTCCCGCCGCATCAGGTCGAGCGAGTAACCGCCGATGGCCGTCGAGGGCACGAACTGGCACATGGCGGCGGGAGCGCCGTCGGGTCCCTCGACCAGCGTCAGCAGCAGCCCGGTGTCACGAGGATCGAAGAGCCGGCCCAGCATCATGGAGAAGCCGCGCTCTTGGTCCCCCCGCCTGCTCAGGTTCATGAGCTCGACCAGACGCGCCGCATCGTCGGGACTCAGGCGGGCCGGGTCCAAGAACCTGACGGTGTACCCGTAACGGGCGACGCGGTTGACGGCCTGGCGCAACCCCTTCATTTTGCCGCCCTCGAGGGAGAACTGGCGGGGATCGACGACGGCCTCGTCGCCGATGTAGAGGAAGCGCATGCCCGACGCCTGGTAGGTGGGCAGCCATGCTTCGCCGGCGGCCATGACGCCGAGCCCCCAGCCGTGGCGATCGACGTAGCGCCGGAAGGCGTCCCAGACGTGCGCCCGTTCCGTGAAGGGGCCGATCGGATCCGGGGAGACGAGGCAGACACCGCCGAAGACGGCGTAGGCCACCAGGGAGTCACGGTGGAAGAACCACTGCTTGTCGTCGCGCAGTGCGAAGTAGTCCAAGGACCCGGTGCCGTGACGGCGGACGATGTCCCGTGCCCTGAGCTCGGCGGCACGCCGGCCGACCAGGGCCCGCCCGCTCGAAAGCCGGCGATCGACGACGGGGCGCGTCAGCAGGTAGAGGGAGTACACGATCAGGGTGAGGCCGACGGCGAGCAGGCTCGGGGAGGCGAAGCGGTTGATACGGGCCGGGAAGTGCACATCTTGCACCCCGACGAGCCGTTCCGCTGAGCCGAGCAGGACCTGGGGCCACGACGGGAGCGGGTGATGGTGCACCCGGCCCGCCACTTCGACCCCGATGAGTGCGCCGAGAGTGGCCGTCAGGCCACCGATGGCCATGATCAAGAAGGCGGACTGGACGGTGCCCTGTTCGGCCTGTGCCCGGAAACGGTCTCTCTGGACGATGAGCAGCGCGAGGACGCCGGCGCACACCAACAGGGTGATCACGTCGGCCGCATGCAGGACATGGAGCACGAGGGAGGCGGCCAGCGCCGCCACGGCCACCAGCCACGAACGGCGTTGGCCTTTGAGCACCCCACGCGACAGCATGATCATCGCGATGCCCGAGATGGCCACGAGTGCCCCCGCGGCACGGACCACCTCGATGGGAAGGAATTGCGAAATGAGATGCAGGCGCTCGCGCAACGGGGACGTCACCGCGGACAGCAGGTCGATCAAACCGGCCACGAAGAGCGAGGTGGCGGCGATGCGACGGATCCGCCGCACGCGAATGCGGTCGGCGGCCACCTCGGGCGCGGGCGGCCACGATGCGCCACCGGGCCAGCTGGCCACCAACTCGGGGTGCAGGTCGGCCGCCTTCGTCCTGCCCTTGACGACGGCATCGCGCGTCAACAGCCGCTCCCCCAAGGTGGCCAGCGGCAGGTCGACCTCGGCCTGCGTGAGGCGGACGTGCAGATCCGCGCCCGTCTCGACCTCGATCGTGGAGGATTGGCGGTGGTGGAGGTAGGTCGGTGGCAGCCCGAAGCGCGCCCGGTGCTCGTGGACGACCTCCGACGAGGCGCCCGGGCTGGCGAAGAACCCGACATCGAGGTGCGTGAGCTCGGCCACGAGGGCCCCGCCCACGATGACCCCGGTCGCCCCACCCGCGATGGCGTTGCGTGTCACGTCGAGGACGTTCTCGCCTTCGATGCTGAGGAGCTCGTGCGCGGTGGCCCGCCTGCCCTGCGTTCGAACACCCTCCGCCGACCACGGGGAGGGGAGGCCCTCGCCGCCCAGCGCCCGCCAGATACCGCGCGATGTGACGGCCACCACCACCGCCAGCACGGCGAGGAGCACGACGCCGATGGCGATCGTGACGAGGAGTCGTGAGAACCATGTTGCGTTGTAGGCGTGCTGGAGCGCGCGTTGCTGGCGCGGTGAGCGGAACACATGCCCGAGCCCGTCGATGACGACCTCGAGCCGCAACGAGAGCGCCAGGGCGGCCAGGATCAGCGGCGGCGCCCACAGATAGTGGCGCATGCGACGGTAGAGCAGGCGTGACCGTACGAAGCGCGGCGCTTGCCGGGGATCGTCCAGCCGCTCCATTCCATTCAGCCACGGCCGCTCGTCGCCGGGCGCGACGGCATCGCTCGCGTGCGTCGTGTCCGTATCGGGGGTGCCGGCCCGGATGAGGACGCGCCGTTCACCGGCACCGGTCATGCAGTGCAGGTCGGCGGCGGCTTTGAGCGAGACGCCCAGTCCACCGAGGAGGGCGGCCAGGTCGTCGCACGGGCGCACCGGCCCGACGACCATGATCACCTGCGAATCGGGGCGCGCGGCGAAGGCGGCGAACGCATCCGTGAGACCGACGTGCGCTCGCAGCGCGGCGGCCGCCGATCCCGGCGCGGCGCCGAGCCCGGCCGTCACCAGCTGCCCGCAGACGACGACGACACCGGGGCCCTGCCATTCGTCCAACGCCTGCGCGATGTCGCGGCAGGTGGCCAGCGAGCTCGGGGAGGGTTCGGGGGGGAGGAGGAGGTCGCCGAGGACCATAACCCTGCGGCCGAGGGCGACGTCGATCCTCGCCTGGTCGATGTCCAAAGGCATGCCTGGTCCATCGTCTCACCTACGGAGGGGCAATTACTTCCATCTTGAGGGGGATTGTGCGGCCAAGTACGGCTGGCGTGCCCGATAAGCTGGACTTTCGTGCTCGACAACCACTCCGATGACATGCACCCCAATTGGTGCTGGCACGCCGATAAGGGTCGGGTACACCCCGGGGGCCCCGCCGTGATCTTCGACATCGACGGCGTCCTGTCCGACGCGGCAGGGCGTCAGCACTTCATCGAGCAGGGAAATCGAGACTGGTCGGCCTTCTTCGAGGCCTGTGGCGACGATCCGGTGATAGAGGAGATCGCCCGCTTGTTGGAGCTGCTCGACTCCTCGCTCGCCGTGGTGTTGCTCACCGGACGGCCGCTCAGGGTCCAGCCGCAGACCTTGGCCTGGCTGCGCCGCTACCGACTGCGTTGGGATCTCCTCGTGATGCGCGAGCGTGGGGACTACACGCAGGTCACGGATTTCAAACAACGGACGGTCGTGGACCTGCGGGCCCACGGTTTCGACCTCCGCCTGGCCTTCGAGGACGATCCCTCGAACCATGCGATGTACGTGGCGGACGGCATTCCCTGCGTCTATATCCACTCGGGGTATTACGAGTAGCGAGAGTGGCGGCGCGCGCGGCGCCATCCGGCCAGCAGCAACAGTGCGGCGGCGACGAGGACCGGGAGATCGCCCCAGTGGTCGTAGGGGGTGAAGCCGCGACGCAGCGGCACGCTGGCCGTCAACACCTGGGGGCGGCCGAGCACCGAGCGCTGCAGGACGACGCCTCGCTGCGTGACCACCGTGGAATAGCCCGTGGGCGCGGCCTGGACCAGGTCCCGGCCCGTCTGGACGGCCTGCACCGCGTCGGCGGCCACCTCCTGTGTCGGCACCTGGGCGGTGGCATAGGACGACGTGTTGGTCGGGACGACCAAGAGCTCGGCACCGGCCCGGACAGAGGTGCGGCTGCGGTTGGCGTAGAACACCTCGAAGGAGACGAGGGTACCGAAGGGCCCGGCGGGGGTGCGCAGCAGCCCTGAAGCGTGGCCGGGGATGGCGTCGGTCGGGACCGCGGACACGTCGGCCAGATGCGAGATCAACGAGCGGTACGGGATGTACTCACCGAAGGGCACCCGGTGCACCTTCTCGAACGTGTCGACGATACGGCCGTTCGGGGCCCACACCACGATTTCGTTGCGGAACGAGCGCGGTCCTGCCGGTTCGGTCACGCCGGCGATGACCGTCGCATGCAGGTGGCGCGCCAGCTGCGCCATGACCCTGTCCTGCGCGGATCCCCGCAACGGCCCGGACAGGGAGATGACGTCCTCGGGCCAGAGCACCACCGACGGGGATCGGCCGTGTGCGGCCGCCGTGGGCGTCGCCCCTACCTGTGCCGCGAACACCGTGGCCGGGTCCACCTGTTCCTTGCTCACACCGCGCCGTCCGCCGCCTTGGACCAGTGTCATCGAAACGGTGCGCAGCGGAGGGCCGCCGTCGGGGACCACGGCGGCGAGGAGCACGAGGAGCACGAGCCCGCCCAGGATGAGGCCACCCCGTCCGGACAGGGCGGTGCGTGAGCGCCCGAGCCCGACGACCAGGGTCGCCGCCCCGGCCCCTCCGGCCCAGACCCCGGCCGAGAGCAACAGCGGCCCGCCGATCCGGGCCAGCTGCAGGAGAGGGCCGTTGGCCTGCCCCAGGAAGACGCCACCGAGCGGCAGCCCGCCGAAGGGCCAGGTCATGCGGAGGGCCTCGGCCAGCGTCCCGGCCGCGACGAACGCCGGCGCCCGGCCTCGCCGGGGCGGGGTGAGGACCGCCGCGGCCGCGAAGAACAGAGCCTCGAGCGCGATCAGCACGACGGCGCCGTACCAATTGAACGCCCGGGCCCAGAACAACCCGGGGAGGTAGCAGCCGAGCCCCGCCAGCCAGCCCGACCACACGCGGGTCCGGGCGCGCAGTCCGGCCAGCCGCCAATAGAGCAGCCCCGCACCGGCCAACCCCAGCGGCCACCACCCCCATGGAGGGAGCGAGAGGGCGAGCAGTACACCGGCCCCGAGGGACGGCAACGCGACCCGTCCCCGCCGCGGCGAGAGGTTCACGAGATGGCCCGGGCCGCCGCCCTCCCGCTGGCGATACACGCCGGGATGCCGACGCCCCGGTACGCCGCGCCGGCCACGGCGATGCCCCCGAGGCGCGCGACCGCCGCCTCAATTCCCGCCGTTCGCAGCGGGTGGTGCACCCGGTACTGGGGGAGCGCCCCGGGCCACCGCACCACTCTCGACTCGAGCGGGTCCTGCGAGTGTCCCATCAGCTGCCCGAGCTCGTTCCACGCCCGCTCGACGATTTCCCCGTCGCTCCACGCTCCGGCGCGATCGTCGCCGAAGCGCCCGATCGAGGCCCGTAGGAGGACCTCGCCCTCGGTCGCCACATGGGGCCATTTCTGCGAGAGATAGGTACAGGCCGTCACCGCCCAGGGCTCACCGGACTCGGGTGGCGGGCTCGCCCGCGGAACCAGGAACCCCGTACCGAGGAGCGGGGCGGTGAGCGCCTCCGCGCGGACGCGGAAGGTGACGAGGCTCACCGAGGCGTAGTCGATGTGTGCCAGGAGCCCCGCCGCCTCGTCGTCGTGAGGCCGCAGCAGATCGCACGCCACCGGGGCGGGGACCGCGAGCACGACCGCATCCGCATCCTCGTACGTCCCGCCGCTCACCACGTTCCACCCGGTGCCGAGCCGCTCGAAGCGGTCGACCGGCGCCGTGCAGCGGATCTCCACACCACGTGCCGTGAGCGCGGTCCGCAGGCGTTCGACCATGGATGCCATGCCGCCTTCGAGGGCCCAGAACAGGGGCGGGGCATCGGGAGAAGGTGGGGGGACCTCGGCCCGCAACGCGCGCATCAGGCTGCCCCGCTTCTGTGCGGCGGCGAGGAGCGGTGGATAGGTGGCCGCGGCGGACATGTCGTCCACCGATCCGGCGTGGATGCCGCCGATCAACGGGTCCACCAGGCGTTCGCTCACGCGCCGGCCCAGCTTGCGGGACACGAGGGGCCCGATGGACCGGTCGCCGATAGGCCCGCGTACGTCGGGCCGGGGCAGCCACGCGTCGCGAGCCAGTGCGATGTCGCCACGCAACCCGAGGATGCCCGATCGCGCCGTCGGCCAGAAGCGGATGGGGATGCCGAGTGCGAGGGCCTCGGGCAGGGCGCGGACCTTGCCGCGGGCCCACACGCCGGCGCCGCGACCGGCGATAGGCACCAGTGCGTCCACCAGGCCCAGTTCGCGGCAGAGGTCGAGTGCCTCGGGTCGGCGCCCGAGAAATCCGTCCGGTCCCGTGTCGATGGTGCGACCACCGAAGGGCACGCTGTCGAGCGCGCCACCGAGCCGGGCCGAGGACTCCAGGACGACAACGTGCGGCGCGTCGCCACCACCGCTGGGAGCGTCACCCCCACCGGTCAGCTCCCAGGCCGCGGCCAACCCGCTGATGCCTCCGCCCACGACCACGACCCGTCGCACGGCCTAGTCCCGACGTGCCTCGGCGGCGCCGACCACGTCGGCCAGGACGCCGATGAAGCGTGGATCGTCGTTGAGCGACGCCGTGCGGGCGAACGGCAGGTCGACCTCCGCGGCCACAGCGGCCAGCTCCACGTCGAGGTCGTAGAGCACTTCGAGGTGATCGGTCACGAAGCCGATCGGGCAGACCACGACACCGGAGACCTGACCGCCGAGTGCACTGCTGCCGGCCGTCGCGGCTGTCGGCCGCCAGCTGTCGCACCACGTCGCGGATGTCGGGGCCGAGCCAGGGCTCGGGCGTGCGCCCGGCGCTCTGCCAGGCCACCTGCCAGCGGACGAGGCGGGCGTCGGCCGCCACCAACGCGGCTGACTCCTGCAATTGCTCGGGGTAGGTGTCACCCATGTCGCGGACGCGCTCGGGCAACGAATGGGCGGTGAAGATCACGGGGTAACTGCGCTGGTCCCCACCAACCTCGTCGCGGGCCGCCCCGATGTCGACGAGCGCGTCGCGGACCCGATCGGCCAACAGGGCCACCAGGTCCGCTTCGGCGTACCAGGGGGGCACGGCACGAAAGGTCACGGTCCCCGCCAGTGCGGCCTGCGCCCGCGTGATGTACTCCCCTGAGCCCAGCGAAGAACCGTGCGGGGTCAGCACCAGGCCGATGACGACGTCGACACCGGCACGCGTCAACGCTGCTGCGGCCTCTTCGATCAGGGGATCGGCATGCTTGGCCCCGTAGACCACGACGTAGCGGCCCGGCGCACGCCGCTCCAGCTCGGTACGCACGGCGTCGACCTGGGCCTGCGTGCGCTCGGTGAGCGGCGAGAGCCCGCCGATGGCGGCGTAGCGGCTCTCCAGGTCAGCCAGCTGCTCGGGCGAGGGTGGCCGGCCGCGGCGGATCCGGGTGTAGAAGGCGGCGATATCCCCTGTTCGTTGCGGCGTGCCGTGCGCCATGACGAGCACACCGACGCGGCCGGTCACGGGCCCACCCGGTTCATCCCCGCACACTTTCGGTGTGCACCAGTTCGACGACGGCGGCCAGGATGCCGATGTCGGCTTCGGGCAGGACCCCGTGGCCGAGGTTGAAGATGTGGCCGGTGCCGCTCCCGTCGGCGGCGCCGTCGGCCATGACCTGGCGGGCCGCGGCCTCGACCACGGGCCAGGGGGCGACACACAGTGCAGGGTCCAAGTTGCCCTGGACGGCGTGGTCGGCCCCGACACGGGTCCGCGCCACGTCGAGCGGTACCCGCCAATCCACGCCGATCACATCGGCGCCGGCCGTGGCCATCAGGCCCAACAGCTCACCCGTGCCCACGCCGAAGAGGATGGTCGGCACCCCGAGATCGGCGATCCCTTCGAGCACCCTGCGCGTCGCCGGCAGGACGAAGCGCACATACTCGTCGGGCGAAAGGCTCCCGGCCCAGCTGTCGAAGAGCTGCACGGCCTGCACCCCGGCCTCGATCTGGGCGCGGAGGAAGGACACCGACATGGCGGCCAGGCTGTCCATGAGCTGTTCCCAGAGCTCCGGGTCGCCGTGCATGAGTGCCTTCACTTTGGTGAAGGTCCGCGAGGGACCGCCTTCGATCAGGTAGCTGGCCACGGTGAAAGGGGCCCCGGCAAAGCCGATGAGCGCCACGTTGCTCCCGGCGAGCTCACGTGCGACGAGGCGGACCGCGTCGAGGACGTACGGCGTATCGAGTGCGGGCTCCAGCGGACGCAGGCGTGGGAGGTCGGCCGCGCTGCGAAACGGGCGGGCCACGACCGGTCCCTTGCCGGGCTCGACATCGACGCCGAACCCGATGGCGTGGACCGGTACCACGATGTCGGAGAAGAGAATGGCGGCGTCGACCCCGTAGCGGCGGACGGGTTGCAGCGTCAGCTCCGCAGCCAGGGGCGCGTCGGCGATGGCGTGCAGGATCGACCCCGTGCCGCGGGCCGCGCGGTACTCGGGCAGCGACCGCCCGGCTTGGCGCATGAACCACACCGGCGTGCGCGACACCGGCTGGCGGAAGCAGGCGCGCACCAGGTCCGTGTCGGCGGCCGCCTCCGGGCTCACCCGAGCGGCTCTATGACGACCGCCGTGCCGTGGGCACAGATGTCGGTCCAGTTCCCGCCCATCTCGGAGGTGTCGAAGCGCATGGCGAGCGCCGCGTTGGCGCCCTTGGCCTCGGCTTCGTGGACCATGCGCCCCACCACTTCCTCCCTGCTGAGCTGCAGGTTCTTCGTCATCCCCTTGAGTTGGCCGCCTGCCAGGGACTTGAACGCGGCGCTGAACTGCGACCCGACGTTGCGAGAGCGCACCGTGAGCCCGAACACGACACCGAACACCGCACTGACCCGGTAGCCGGGAACGTCGTTCATGGTCGAAATCAGCATGGCGCTCATCGTAGGCGTCCACTGCTGCGATACCGGGTCGTGAGTCGTCGCCTAAACTGAACCGTTTCCCTGAAAGGCGGGGGAGAGAGGGGCAGCGTGCCGGACCATCCCGATCTGGAGGATGAGCAGGAGTTCCTCAATCGCGCCCACGACGGCCTCGAGTCCATGCGCGGCGAGGCCCGCCAGATGCTGCAGGGCGTGCTCGACCTGGGCAAGGGCGGCACTTTCCAGTCGCGCACCGAGCGCGACATCGTCGTGCGCACGAGCCTGGCGCGGCTGGAGCAGCTCGACATCGGGGACCAGGCGCTCTATTTCGGGCGGATCGACCGTTTTCCCGAGCCGGACCCCGATGACGATCGCCCCGGAAACGGCGACGCAGGCCCCGAGGTGGACAACGGGGAGCGGCCCTTACTGGGAGAGTCGTTCCACATCGGTCGACTGGCCGTCTCCGGACCGGATCACGAGCCCCTGGTGGTGGACTGGCGTGCGCCGGTGGCCGAGCCCTTCTACCGGGCCACCGGACTCGACCCCCAGGGCCTGGCCCGGCGCCGACACCTGGCCGTCCGGGGCCGCACCGTGCTCGGGTTGGAGGACGAGTACTTCGTCGACCCCTCGCGGGCGCCGGGGGCGCCGCTGCTTCCGGTCTCTCCGAGCGACCAGCCCGACCAGGATTCCTCGGGTGAGCGCCTGCTCTCGGAGGGCATGGTGCTGGGCGGTCCCGGGGCCCTCCTCTCCGCGCTCGGCCAGGCGCGTACCGGCCACATGGGCGACATCATCGGCACCATCCAACGGGAGCAGGACGAGATCATCCGCTCCCCGCTGAGCGGAGTGTTGGTCGTCCAGGGTGGCCCGGGCACCGGGAAGACCGCAGTCGCCCTGCACCGGGCGGCCTACCTCCTCTATACACACCGTTTCCCTCTGGAGCGCCAGGGCGTCCTCGTCGTAGGCCCCAACCCGCTCTTCCTGCGCTACATCGAGCAGGTCCTGCCTTCTTTGGGCGAGACCGGCGTCAGCCTCTCGACTGTGGCCGGCCTGGTGCCCGAGATACGGGTGCGGGGTGTCGACGACGCCGCTGTAGCCAAGCTCAAGGGCGATGTCCGCATGGTCAACGTTCTCGGTCGGGCCGTGCGGACCCGCCAGCGCGCGCTCCGCCAGGACCTTGAGATCCCGTTCGGTGCCGGGGTCCTGCGCCTCCGTGCCCGTACCACCGAAGAGATCATCGCCCTGGCCCGCCGCCGCCCGGGGACCCACAACGTGCGCCGACGATTCGTGGAGGCCCATGTGCTCCGTGCGCTGGCCGACGACTACCGTTCCCGCCTCACCCGGGGGGTCGAGCAGCTGGACGACGACGGGCCGAGCGCCGAGGAGCAGGCCGACCTGGCTCGTCGCCTGCGCCGCACACCGGAGGTGGCGCACGCACTGGACCGCATGTGGCCGCGGCTGTCGCCCCACGAGCTGTTGCACGACCTCCTGGGCGCGCGCCCCCTGCTGGCGGCGGCGGGTCGGGACATCCTCGGCGACGAGGCGATCCAGAGGCTGTACCGACCACGGAGCCGCTCGCTCGACGAGGTGCCGTGGACCGTGGCCGATGCGGCGCTCATCGACGAGGCCCGCACGCTGCTCGGTCCGCGGCGAGGCGGCGCACGCCCGAACAGGGGACGCCAGGGCCGCGCCGAGGAGGGCAACGCCCAGGATGTGGGCTTTTGGCCCCAGGGCCTCGCCGCGTCACCCGCCCCGGCATCGGGGCCGTTCACCGGGCCTGACGACGAGGTGCGGTCGTTCGGCCACATCGTCGTGGACGAGGTCCAGGATCTCTCGCCGATGCAGCTGCGGATGCTGGCCCGCCGTTCGCTCTCGGGATCGATGACCGTCGTGGGCGATATCGCCCAGGCGACGGGCCCATGGGCCCCTGCGAGCTGGGACGACGTCACCAGGCACCTGAGCCCGCAACGCGCGACCCGCCTGGTCGAGCTCACGGTGAGCTACCGGACGCCGGCCGAGGTCATCGCCGTGGCCGCCAAGGTCCTGGCAGTGGCGGCGCCGGCAATCACGCCGCCGCGTCCGGTCCGCCAGTCCGGGTTCTCCCCCCGCATCATCGAGGCGTCGCGGGCCGGACTGGCGTCCGCCGTGGCCCGGGCCACCCGCGAGGAGGTGGCTGCGGTGTCCCCGGGCCGCGTGGCGGTACTCGGTCCCGCCGTGATGCTTCCCGAGCTCGCACGCGCACTCTCGGACACCGGACTCTTCCCGACGGATCCGCGTGACCCCGCCGGCGAGGGATTGGCGGCGGGTCTCGTCCTCCTCCCCGCCGATGAGACGAACGGACTCGAGTTCGACTCCGTCGTGGTCGTCGAGCCGGCGCTCGTGGCCGCCGTCGGCGAGGACATCGCAGGCGAGGGGCCACCGGTGGCGACCACGCGAGGCCTCCGCACGCTCTATGTGGCCCTCACGCGACCGACGCGCCGCCTGGCGGTCGTGCATGCCGAACCATTGCCGGTTGCACTGTCGGCACCCGAGACTTGACCCAGGTCTCCCTCAGCGACTGAACAGGAAAACGCTGTCACCTGCTTGTTGGCGCGTTACAGCTCCGGTCGACTAGAAATTGCCCTGTGACCCAGGCGGTTTCAGTGGACCACCCAGTGCCAACAGGCAGGATCGTTCACGATCGACCCCCCATGCTGGCTGTGGGCGTCATGATCTGGCTGGGCTCGGAGCTGATGTTCTTCAGCGGGCTGTTCGCCGCCTTCTTCACGCTCCGTGCCAACGCCGTCGGCGGCGTCTGGCCCCCGCCGGGAACCCATCTCGACACGATCCGGGGCATCATCTTCACCCTGGTCCTCGTTTCGTCGAGTTTCACCATGCAGTATGCCGTCCACCAGGTCGAATGGCGCAACCGGATCTCCGCTCGCCGCTGGATCGTGGCGACGTTCATTCTGGGCGGCGCGTTCCTCGGCAACCAGGTGGTCGAGTGGTTCACCATCACGACCCGGTGGAACACGAACTCCTTCGGCTCGCTCTTCTTCATCATGACCGGCCTCCATGGGCTCCACGTCTTCCTGGGCCTGGTCGCCATGATCTTCCTCCTCGGCCGAATGAGAGGTGACGTCGGCGGTGACCCCGGCGAGCTCTCCGCCGTGCAGGGTGTCAGCTACTACTGGCACTTCGTCGACATCGTCTGGATCGGGCTCTTCAGTTGCCTGTTCTTCCTGAAATAGACATGTCGAGTCCTCGCGCACAGAAAACACCACGCTCGACCCGCACAACGTTGCTCTTGTCAGGAGGTCTCCTGGCAATCGCGGCCCTCAGCTCGCTCGCGTTCGTGGTACCCGGTGTGGCCCAGGCGTCCACTACGAAGACGCAGAACCTGAGCGCCTCGGTCAAAGCGTGCGGCTCGGTCAACCTCAGGGGTGTCAGCACCGTCCACAACACCGGGAACCCCTTCGCCAGTACCAAGCTCACCTGCTTCGACGGCATGGTCATCCGCTACGGCAGCACCGCCATCACCTACACCAACCCGCCCCGGGCCTTCGCCTCGGCGGGCAAGCTCCTGTTCGATCAGACCTGCTCGAGTTGCCACGGATCAGAAGCCAACGGCGTCTCACCGACGGGGGAGGCGACGATCGGCCCCAACCTCCAAGGCGTCGGTACGGCCACCGTCGACTTCTGGATCACCACCGGGCGCATGCCGGCGTCCGACGTCAAGGCCATCGAGGCCGAGCGCAAGCCGCCCCGTCTGAACGACAAGCAGGCGCTGGAGGTGGCGGCCTATATCGAGTCGCTCGACCCTGCGGCGCCAGCGGTGCCCACGCCGAACTTGCAGGGGGCGAACGTCTCTGACGGGGCGGACCTCTTCTCCTTGAACTGCGCCGCCTGTCACACCATCACCGGGGCCGGCGATGCACTGGCCTTCGGCACCAACGCCCCGACACTCCAGAACAAGGAGATCACCCCGCAGCAGGTGGCCGAGGCGATCCGGACCGGCCCGGCCAACATGCCCCGGTTCTCGGGCAACCTGACCGACGCGCAGGTGCGCAACGTGGTGGCCTACGTCACCGAGAAGATCCAGCACCCGACGAATCCCGGCGGCGTCGGCCTGGGTGGGGTGGGTCCGGTGGCCGAGGGTTTCATCGCCCTCCTGCTGGGCGTCGGCGGTCTGGCCCTGATCTGCTTCTGGATCGGTGAGCGCACGTGAGCGAGGAGAACCACGAGCCGTCACGGACCAAGGTCCCGATGCCGATCGCCACGCTCAGCGACCCGCACATGGGCGACGCGGCCCGGAATCCGAAGCGGGCCGAGGGCATCATCGCCCTCATCTTCGTCGTGGCCATCGTGTTCATCGCCGGATTCGGGGTGGCCTACACGCAGAACTGGAATCCCTGGATCCTCGGCGGCACCGTGGGTCTCGGTCTGTTCCTCCTGGGCTTCGGGCTGACGGCGTGGGGGAAGTACCTCATGCCGCAGGGCCCGTTCGTCGAGGAGCGCCACGTCCTCGCCTCCTCGCCCGAAGATCGCGACTCGATGGCCGCGGCGCTGGTCGAGCGGTCGACCGTCGTGGTCAAGCGCCGGAAGGTGCTGGGCGGTCTCTTCGCCCTCGGGGCCGGGATCTTCGGCATTGTGGCCCTGTTCCCCCTGGTGCGGTCCCTGGGCCCGCTCCCGGGGACGTCGCTCGAAACCAGCAACTGGCGCAAGGGGAAGCTGCTGGTCGACTCGAGCGGGCGCTCGATCACCAAGGGCACGCTGGTGGTGGGCGGGATCGTCACGGTGTACCCCGCCGGTTTCCAGAACACGGACTCGGGGCAGGCGGTCGACCAGACGGTGCTCATCCGGGTCCAGGACTCGGATCTCGTCACCGCCAAAGGCCGTGAGACGTGGGCGCCCGCCGGCTACGTGGCCTACTCCAAAGTCTGCACCCACCTCGGCTGCCCTGTCGGGCTCTACGAGCAGCAACTCGAGCTTCTGGTCTGCCCGTGCCACCAGTCGATGTTCAACGTCCGCAACGGGGCCATACCCCAGTTCGGGCCCGCCCCCCGTCCGCTTCCCCAGCTTCCGCTGTACTTTGACGACGAGGGGACCCTGCGGGCGCAGGCCGGCTACGACCAGGCGATCGGGCCCGGGTTCTACGAGAGAACCACGACGCAGGAGAACGGGACATGAGCCCGGCCCTGCCCACGGCGAAGACCAAGAAGCAGGCGCTCGGCCCGTACGGCCGGGTCAGCAGTGCCGTCAACGAGCTCGACGACCGGCTCGGGCTGGCCAAGGGCGGCCGGGTCATGCTGGACAAGATCTTCCCCGACCACTGGTCCTTCATGCTGGGGGAGATCGCGCTCTACTCGTTCGTGGTACTGATCGCGACCGGCATCTTCCTGGCCCTGTATTTCGTGCCGTCGAGCACCCAGGTCATCTATCACGGTACCTACACGCCGCTCCGGGGCCAGCGGGTGTCCGAGGCGTTCAATTCGACGGTCAACATCTCCTTCGGTGTGCGTGGCGGGCTGCTGGTGCGCCAGATGCATCACTGGGCGGCGGACATCTTCGTCGGCTCCATCGTGGTCCACATGGCGCGCGTCTTCTTTACCGGAGCCTTCCGTAAGCCACGCGAGCTCAACTGGATCATCGGCACCACCATGCTGATCCTCGCCATCCTCGAGGGGTTCATCGGGTACTCGTTGCCCGACGACCTCATTTCGGGGACGGGCCTGCGCATCGGCTACTCCATCGTCGAGTCGATCCCGTTCGTCGGGAGCTACCTTGGCACGCTGTTGTGGGGAGGGCAGTTCCCGGGCAACGGCATCATCATCCCGCGCTTCTTCATCATCCACGTCCTCATCATCCCGCTCGCCTTCTTCGGGCTGTTGGGCGCACACCTCGGGCTGTTGGTGCGCCAGAAGCACACGCAATTCAAGGGCCCTGGGCGCACCGAGACCAACGTTGTCGGATCACCGATGTTCCCCACGTTCATGGCCAAGACCACCGGTTTCCTCTTCATGGTGGTCGGCGCCACGGCGCTTCTGGGCGCGTTCGCCCAGATCAACCCCATCTGGCAGTTCGGCTCGTACGATGCCTCGAAGATCTCGTATGCCGTGCAGCCCGACTGGTACATGGGCTGGCTCGACGGCGCCTTGCGGATCATGCCGGCCTGGGAGTTCGCGGGCTGGGGGCATACCATTCCCCTCGAGGTCCTCCTGCCCGCCGTCATCTTCCCCGGCCTGATCTTCAACATCGCCCTCATCTGGCCCTACATCGAACGTCGCATAACCGGGGACAACGAGTTGCACAACCTCCTCGATCGCCCGCGGGACCGGCCCAAGCGCACGGCCGCCGGCGCCGCAATGCTGGCATTGTTGTTCACGCTGTTCGCAGCCAGCTCGACCGACGTCCTGGCCAACTACTTCCGCCTGTCGCTGAACCTGGTGCTGTGGTCCTTCCGTATCCTGACGTTCGTCGTGCCGATAGTCGTCGGGTTCGTCACCTATGGGATCTGCAAGGAGATGCAGGGTGTGCGGGGCATCGGGAAACGTAAGCGTGCGGTCGTCGTCCACCGCTCCGCCGAAGGCGAGTACACCACCGTCCCCACACCCCCGCGGCCCGGCGACACCCCCGAGGAGCTGGAGCCCGAACCGGTGCCGGACCGGATCGACATCTCGCCGCTGGCTGCGCCTGCGCTGACCGCCAGCAGGGAGAGCTCGCCCACGGGCGCCCGCCAGGTCAGCCGCTAGTTGTAGCGACCGGCGGCCGCAGGCGTTCGTAGAGCGACGAGGCCAGCGAGGAAGCGCCGAACCCTGCGCCGAGCACGCACACGCCGGCCCACCCGTGGCCGCCGTAGACGACGCCGGCCGTAAGGGAGCCAACGGCGCCGCCGATGAAGTAGCAGACCATGTAGGCGCTGTTGATCCTGCTCCGCGCATCGGGCCGCAGGGCGTAGATGAGGGCCTGATTGGTGATCTGCATGCCTTGGGTCCCGATGTCCAGCACGACGATGCCCACGATGAGCGCGGCGAGCCCCGACCGGCCGAACCACAAGAGCCCGAACGAACCGGTCAGGAGAACGCCCGCCACCAGGGTGGCCATGGTGGAGCGATTGGCGTCGGCCAGCTTGCCGGCCAGGTTGGCGGCGAAGATCCCGGCTGCCCCCACCAGGCCGAACAGGCCGATGACGGCGCTCGAGTAGTGGTAGGGAGCACCCGACAGCAGGAACGCGATCGACGTCCAGAGCACGCTGAAACAGGCGAAGGCGCACGCGCCGTGCCACGCCCGCCGGCGCAGGACGGGCTCATCGACCAGCAGGCGGAGCGACGATCCCACCAGGCTCCAATAGGCGCGGTGCGGGCGGGGCCCTTCGGTCGGAAGTGCTCTCCACAAAATGGCGGCGAAAACGACCATGAGTGCGGCGGAGAACCAGTAGATGGCGCGCCAGCCGGCGAGTTGGGCCACGAGCCCCGAGACTGTGCGGGCCAGCAGGATGCCCAGGAGAAGACCCGTCATGATCGCGCGCGACGACCCGGCCACGGCGTTCAGGCGGAGCCAGGTCGGCGGCGAACGGGATCATCACCTGCCCGGCGACCGACGATGTGCCGACCGCGATGGAGGCGAGGCCGAACACCCAGATATTGGGCGCGAGGGCGCACGCCACCAGGGCGACGGCGGCGATGCCGAAGATGCGCACCACCAGGATCCGGCGTGGATGCAGATCGCCCAGCGGCACGACAAGGAGCAGCCCGGCTGCATAGCCGACCTGTGTCGCCGTGATGATCAACGAGGTGAGGCCGGAACCGCTGTGGAAGTCGTGGGCGACCAGGTGCAGCACCGGCTGGGCGTAGTACAGGTTGGCCACCACCGCGCCCGTCGCCACAGCGATGAGGATCACCAACGAGCGCGAGAGCTGCCCCGAATGTGGCGACAGAGACCCGGAGGCTGGCGGAGACCCGGTGGTTGGCGGAGACCCGGTCGTCACCCGCTCAGGCTAACGGGCGGCCGATCTCCTCGAGGCTCCGTCGTCGCAGCGTGTAATAGTCAAGTATCTACTTTACTATGAGGCGCTCCGCCCCTATACTAAAGGAGATGCTTGACCAAACGATCGACCTCGATCGGACCTTCCAGGCACTGGCCGATCGCAGCAGGCGGTCCATGGTGGAACGCCTCACCCTTGGCCCCGCCTCGGTGAGCGAATTGAGTCGTCCGTTGGCCATGTCTCTGGCCGCGGTGGTCCAGCACGTGCAGGTCCTCGAGGCGTGCGGCCTCGTGAAGTCCGAGAAGGTCGGGAGGACGCGCGTGTGCAGGATGGAGCCGGCCGCGATGGCCGCCGCCGAACAGTGGATCACCGAACGGCGCCGTGGCTGGGAATCCCGTCTCGATCGACTGGGCGACGTCCTGCACGAAGAAACCGCTACAGCCAAGGAGAGCCCGTGAGCATGTCCACCACGACCCACGACACATTTGTCATCGAGCGGACGTACGAGACGCCGGTCGCGAGCGTGTTCCGCGCCTGGGCGGATCCCGAGAGAAAAGCCCGTTGGTTCGCGGGCGCGGCCGGCGCACTCGGCAACGGCTACGAGCTCGACTTCCGGGAGGGAGGGCTCGAGCGCAACCGCGGCGGGCCACCGGGTGGTCCGGTCTACACGTACACCGCCCAGTTCCGCGACATCGTCGTCGACCAGCGGATCGTCTACACCTACGAGATGTCGGCCGACGATTCCCGGATTTCGGTGAGCGTGGCCACCGTGGAGTTCCGCGAGCTCGACGGGGCCACACAGCTCGTCCTCACGGAGCAGGGTGTGTTCCTCGACGGCCGCGACACGGCGGCCCAACGGGAGGAAGGGACCCGGGCCCTCCTCGGCTCCTTGTCCGAATTGCTGGCAGGAATGAAGCAGTGAGCACGCTGGCTTCGTTCATCTTCACCAGTCTCGACGGCTTCTACGAAGGCCCGGAGGGCGAGATCGACTGGCCGATCATCGACGAGGAGTTCAAGGCGTTCGCCGTGGGGCAGCTGGACGAGGCTGACGTCCTGGGCTTCGGTCGCGCCACCTACGAGCACATGGCGGCCTACTGGCCGACCGAGCAGGCCGTGTCCGACGACCCGGCCATCAGCTCGCGGATGAACGCCATGGAGAAGCTCGTCTTCTCGAGGACGCTCACCGACGCGGCCTGGTCGGGCACCACCGTCGTGCGCGGGGAAGCCACAGAGTGCATCCCTTCGATCAAGGCTGCCGCGGGCAAGGACGTGCTTGTGCTCGGGAGCGCACATCTGACGGCCGACCTGGCGCAGGCCGGAGTCCTCGACGAGTTGCGCATCATGGTGTGCCCCGTCGTGCTCGGCCAGGGCCGGTCACTCTTCGACGACGCCGAACACCGCGTCCCCCTGAACCTTCTTCGCGTGCGGCAGTTCGATTCGGGCACTCTCGTGCTGACCTACCGACCGACGCCCCCCGCAAGCTGAGACGCCGGAGAGCACCGGGGCCTTCCTCAGACGTGCCCTCCCCGCCGGCTCTCGGCGGTCACACCGACCAGTGCGGTGAGGATGAGCGAGATCCCGGGGAAGATCAGCCAGATGCCGAAGACGAGCGAGTTGACCGTCAGGAAGGCCCCCATACCGAGGACGAAGGGCCAGATGGAGCTGCTGGGGAAGGAATCGATGTCACCCGCACCCTCCGCGATGGAGGCGTCGTCCCTGTCCTCGACCCGTTGCCCCATGCGCCGGTGCCAGTAGTAGTAGTAGCTCCCGGGGAGAAAGCCCAGCGTGCAGGTGCCAATCAGCATCGCGGTGCCCGCCTGTTCTTGGCTCCAGAACCAGTAGACGATTCCCACCAGGCCGAAGAAGACGCCGAGGAACAACAAGATGATGGCCTCGATCTTCATGCGACAGGCTCCTTCTGCTTCTGTCGGGCCCTGGCGGCGACCTCTGCTGCGTGCCCGTGCGGCACGGCTACGGCATCTGGGTGGTTGTAGTCCCAGGTCGGCCGTTCCGAACGGATCGGGGGCAGGTGGGTGTAGTTGTGGTGTGGTGGGGGCGAGGTGGTGAACCACTCCAAGGTGTGGGCGTCCCACGGGTTGTTCCCCGCCGGCACGGGTTTGCGCCACGACACCCACAGGTTCCACAGCAGGACGGCGAACGAGATGGCGATGATGAACGCCCCGACGGTGGACACGATGTTGTAGCTCTGCCAGCCCAGGTTGGAGGGATAGCTGGCCACACGTCTGGGCATCCCGAGCAGACCGACGACATATTGGGGCATGAAAGTGACCCAGAACCCGACGAACATGAGCCAGAAGTGCCACTTCCCGAGCGTGTCGTTCAGCATCCGGCCGAACATCTTCGGATACCAGTAGTACAAGCCGGCGAACCCGGCGAAGACCGCCGTCCCGAAGAGCACCTGGTGGAAGTGGGCCACCACGAAATAGGTGTCATGCGTGGAGAAGTCGATCGGTGGGGACGCCAGCATGATCCCGGTCACTCCGCCCATGAGGAAGGCCAGTAGGAAGCCGACACAGAACAGCATGGGCGTCTTGAAGGTCAGCTGGCCGTGCCACATGGTGCCGATCCAGTTGAAGAACTTGATCCCGGTGGGGACGGCGATGAGCAGGCTCAGGAAGGAGAAGAAGGGCAACAGCACGGCCCCGGTGGTGAACATGTGGTGTGCCCAGACACCGGTGGACAGGGCGGCGATCGCCATGGTCGCGAAGACCATGCCCTTGTACCCGAACACCGGCTTGCGGGAGAAGACGGGCAGGATCTCGGTCACGATGCCGAAGAAGGGGAGGGCCAGGATATAGACCTCCGGATGACCGAAGAACCAGAAGAGGTTCTGCCACAGCAGGGGCGACCCGCACGTGGCCAGGGGGGCACCTGTGACCGTATGGCAGCCGACGGCGGTGAAGATGTGGGTACCGAAGTGCCGGTCGCAGAAAAGCATGACCAGCCCGCTGGTGAGTACCGGGAAGGCGATCAGGATGAGGATCCCGGTCACCAACATGTTCCAGGTGAAGATGGGCATCCGGAACATGGTCATGCCCGGGGCGCGGAGGTAGAAGATGGTGGCGACCAGGTTGACCCCGGTGAAGATGGCCGAGAACCCGGTCAGGACCAGGGCCATGATCCACACGTCGCCTCCGATGCCCGGTGACGCGATGGAGTTCGACAGCGGCGCGTAGGCGACCCATCCGAAGCTGGCGGCTCCCCCGGCCACCAAGAAGCCCAACATCATGGTGATCGACCCGGTGAGGTAGAGCCAGTAGCTCAGGGCGTTGAGCCGGGGGAACGCCATGTCGGGCGCGCCGATCTGCAGCGGCACCACATAATTCGCCAGCCCTCCGAAGGCGAACGGGCCGGCGAAGAGATAGAGCATGAGGCTGCCGTGCATGGTGAACAGCTCGTTGTACTGCCCGAACGTGAGCAGGGACGAGTGGGGCGACGTCAGCTGGAGCCGGATGAACAGCGCCATGATCCCGGCGAAATAGAACATGACGAGCGACGTGATCATGTAGCTGAGGCCGATCACCTTGTGATCGGTGGAGGTCAGCCACTTGAGGATCCCGGTCGGGCCGTGGTCCTCGTGCCCGTGGCCCGCGGCGTGCCCGTCCTCGGACCCGTGCCCGCCGGCATCGGGCTGGTGCAGGTCCGGCGTATCCTCCACGCCGGCTCCGGGCATGGGTGGGGCGAGAACGTCAGCGACGTCAGTCACCAGAGAGGTCACCTCCAAGGTTGTTGCTGGGAGAGTTCGTGGTCGCCTTCGCGTTGCCGACCCCGGCGGGGAGCTTCGGAACCGACGCGGGGTTGTTCCTGACTCGAGCCTGATTTCCACGCAGCCATTCGGAGTACCGGGCCGGTGTGACCGCTCTCACGTTGAAGAACATCAGTGAGTGGTAGAGGCCGCAGAGCTGCGTGCACTGGCCACGGAAGTCCCCGGTGCGGAGCGCGTTGAAATCGAAGGACGTGGTGTAGCCGGGACTGGCGTAGCGGCTGAAGTTGAACTCGGGGACGTAGAAACCGTGCAGGACATCGAGCGACAGCAGGTGGATCTCCACGTTGACGCCCGTGGGGATGACCATCGTCGGATCGTCCGTGGTCTGGCCGATGACCTTGACCCCGCCGGGGTAGTCGAATTCCCAGCCCCACTGGAAGGCCTTCACGGTGATGGTGGCCCCCGGATGCGCCGGCTCGGCGTCCACCTTGTTCTCGGCCAGCACGGTGAAGACGAAGAGCCCGATGACGATGAGGATCGGGACGACCGTGTAGACGATTTCCAGTGCCGTGTGGTACTGGGTCTGCTTGGGCATTTCCTCGGACCTGCGTCGGTACCGGAAGATGGCCCAGAGGATCAGGAGAAGGACGAAGCCACCGACCACGAGACCCGCGATGAAGAAGAGTTGCCAGAGGTGGAATTCGGTGCGCCCCTGCGTGGTGGCTCCCGGGAACTGGCCGAAGCTCGGGAGTTTGCAGCCGCCGAGAACGAGCGCCCCCCCCACCACGGTGGCTGCAGCGAGCAGCCGGGAGCGGCGTTTCGGGGTGGGAATTTCGGCCGCCGAGTCGGGTGCGTCCGCCGAAGGGCTGGTCAATGACGAGTCCACGACGCTGACACTATCGAACCCCGCGGAAAAAGACGAAGTAGCAGCACAACGGGTTGCGCGCCGATTGAATTGTGGTCAATGGCCGCGCGGTCCCGGGTCGCTTTCATCGTGACCGCCCGCCTCGTTCGCCGCCCAGGTGAAAACCCCACGGGCCATCGTCGAGGTCGACGCCGCGGCACGGGCTGCGAACACGTCGTGGCGGGCGCGTTGGATGGCGTCGTCTGCGGGGTCGGCCAGCCATGCGCTCTCGACGAGGTGACCGGCCAGGCGGAGCGCCGCCTCGGCACCCTCGGGATCGCCGGCATCGCCGGCCAAGGCCACGAGTTCCAGGGCCCGGTCGGCCAGGACGCCGGGGCCACCGGCCAGAGAGGCCAGTTCGGCCGCCAGGGCTCGCTCCCCGGCAGGTTTCAACGTGGCCGGATTCCCGTCCCACCAGCCTCCGTACTGGCGCCAGACGGTGTGCACGATGAACTCGGGTTCGTCGTAGACCGGTCGGAGGTAGGGGCGCTCCTCGAGCTCGGCCGGGGGGCGCACGGCGTGGATGGCCTCGTCCAACCGGCCCCCCGCATTCATGACCGCCAGGGTCTGCTCGACGAGCGACTCGAGCAGGTCGGCCGTGTCCGCCAGGGCCTGGCGCACCCGGTCGGCTCCGATCACCGGCAGTCCGTGCCCCGGCAGGAGGAACGCCGCCTCCAGCGTCAGCATGCGACGGAGCGCCTGTGCCCATTCGCGCGGATAGCGCTGCACCTTCTGCGGATTGCCGGCATTGGGCGAGGCCCAGATGAAGAGGTCGCCGCAGCACAGCACCCGCGACTCGGCGTGCCAGGTGATCGTATGGTCGTCCGTCTCCCCCTTCTCGTGGCGCAGTGCGAAGTCGCGGCCACCCACCGCGAGGTCCAAGGTCTCGCGATAGGTGCGGTCTGGGTAGCGGTACTCGGTGGGCCACTGCAGGTCCGTGAAGCCGAACTGGCGCCGGTTGATGATCGTGTTGTAGCCCGCCGTGAGGATGTAGCGATCGAAGCGGGCGGGCAACGCGTGGTGGGCGATCACCTCGGGCCGGGCCCAGCCACGTTCTTCTGCCTCCTCCTCCCACACGGGCACGCCGAAGACATGGTCGATGTGACCGTGCGAGTAGATGGCGGTATGCAACCGGGAGCCCGTCCACCGCCGGATGTCGCCGTGCACCACCGGAGCCAGGGGAAGGCTGCCGGTGTCGACCAGCACCAGGCCCTCCTCGGTGTCGAACGCCGAGACATTGGCGAACGAGGGGGTGAAACCGACCCCGTCGGTGATCTCCACGAACCCGCCGACGTGGTCCACCGGGTGGAAGGTGGCGGTCGAGATCTCGCCGCGCCAGAGGCGATCCGCGATGGTCAGGACATCATCGGACATGCGGTCCCCCGACTCTGACGACTGTCGAGACGGCCGGACCGGAGCCCGGCGTAGTCAGCTCCGCGAGGTCGGGTCGTCGGTCGCCGGGGAGGGAGCAGGTGCGGGGGCCGGGGCCGCCGCTGCTTCGGACGTGCCGTTGCTCGTGGCGAGGTTCGAATCCTGGGAGGCCTTCTTGCCCTCACCCATGCCCTTTTCGAACTCGTTCTTGGCCGAACCCAGATTGCGGGCCAGCTTGGGGATGGCGGCCCCACCGAAGAGGAGCACGACGACAACGATCAGGACGATGACCCCATCGACTCCGAAAATCTCTGCCAGCATGTGGACCTCCTTCGCCGTCCACGTCGCGGTGGACCCGAAAGTCAGGTTAGACCGAATCCGCCCGTGCGCCCACCGCACCGGGCACAACGGCGGGCCCGTTCGGGGCCGGGGTCATCCGGCCAGGAGAACCCCGAGTACCAGGGCGCCCACGCTGGCCAGACCGGACACCGATCCCCACACGGCGATTGCGGTCCGCGAGGTGGCGCGTCCGTGGAGGAGGGCTCCCACTCCCGCTGCCGCCACGACGACGATCTTCATGATGAGGACCGTCTTCCAGGCCTGGCTCTGGTCCGCCCAGTGGATGGTGGAGACATTCCAGAACCCGGTGATGACCAGCACGGCGAAGGCCGGCCAGGCCAGCCGCGCGAACGCCCGGGCCAGGGCCCTGGGGGCTTCCGCTCCGAAGGCGCGGGATGGCCCGACGAGGCCGGCGAGGACGATCTGGCCTCCCACCCAGATAGACGCCGCCAGGACGTGAAGGGTCAGCCGTAGGGTCTCGAGTCCGGATGCCAGCACGGCGGGTCAAGCCCCGAGGGGGCTATTTGCCCTGCCAGCGCGGCTCGCGCTTTTCGGCGAAGGCGACGGGGCCCTCCATGGCGTCGGCCGAATTGAACACGACATCGACGGCCTCCTGGTTGATCGCCCAGCCATCCGATTCGGGCAGTTCGGCGGCGCGCTTCATCACGCTCTTGGAATAGCGGACGGCCAGGGGAGCGTTGGCGGCGATCCGCTCCGCGAGGGCCAGCGACTCGGTGAGCACCGCGTCCGCCGGGACGACCTTGTTGACCAATCCCAACGCGTGGGCTCGTGCGGCGTCCATGGGGTCCCCGGTCATGGCCAGCTCGTAGGCCACCGCCAGCGGAAGTCGTTTGGGCAACCGGAGAAGGCCGCCGGCGCCGGCGATCAGGCCCCGTTTGGCTTCGGGTATGCCGAACATGGCGTGGTCCGCTGCCACCACCAGGTCGCAGGACAGCATGATCTCGAGCCCCCCGGCCAGGGCGGATCCGTTCACGGCGGCGATCATGGGTTTGCCGAAGTCCCGCTGGGTCAGGCCGCCGAAGCCCCCGCTGGCCCCCATGATGTCCTTGCCTTCCCCGCTCGAGAATGCCTTGAGGTCCATGCCGGCGCAGAAGGCCTTGTCGCCGCTCCCGGTGAGGACGACCACCCAGCATCCGGCGTCGTCCGCCAATTCGTCCATGGTGGACGACATCGCGCGGCTCACGGCGCCGTTGATCGCATTGCGCGCCTCGGGCCGGTTGATGGTGAGGATCTCCACGTGCCCCCGCCGTTCCCGCAAGACCTCGTCTGCCATGTGCGCTCCCTTCATCGGCCTTCGCCGCACCGAAGCCGACGAAGGGGCGATTCTTCCCTCTGCCGGGCCGGAGTGCCAACCACCGATCCACGGCACCCCCGGCGCTGACGGACGCCCACGACGGTCCCGGGCGTAGACTTTTTGACGTGTCCACTCTGGCCCATGTCCTGGCCGTGCTGCTGATCGTCGGTGGCGTCATCGCGCTGGGCGCGGTGGCGGCCTTCTTCGCGGTGCGTCGCGTCGTGCGGCGTCGCTGGCGCGAGGTGCGGGGGCACGCCGTGACCAGGGGTGTTCTCGCCGGAGCCTCCACATGGACGGCATGGCGGGAGCGGGGCGGCCTGCGGGCTCCGACCGCCGAACTGCGTCACGCCAACTCGGCCCGGGCCCGCCGGCTCATGTGGCGGGCCATTGAGGATGCCGAGCAGGCGGTGCAGCATGCCGACGCGCGGCACGCGCCCGTCGCAGAGCTTCCCGCGGTCTGCCGTTCGTTGCGCCACGTCGGTGGTGAGCTGGACCAGATGCTGCGACTGGAGCGCCGGCTCGCGGCGGGACACAGCGGACCCGATGCGGTGCGCACGCAAGTGGCGGAAGTGATCCACGCCGCGCAAGATGTGCAGTCCGCCGCCCTACGCGCCTGCAGCGACGCCACCGCTCCGCAGATTCAATCCCTGGTGCGCACGGCGCGTGACGAGATCGAGATCGTGGGCGCAGCGCTGTCGCGCATGCGATCGGTGACGTCGCACTGAGCCTTTCCGCCTGCGGGCCGGACTGCTAACCGGGCGGGGGAGCTGCCAAGCTGTGCCCGTGCCGCCCTCGACATCCACCGGCGGTCGGACGCGCACCAACGGTTCCCGCGAGGCGAAGAAGGCTTCTCTGTTGGGTGAGGGCTTCGCCATCGGCGTCGCAACCGCGGGGTATCAGATCGAGGGCGGCTACAACGGCGATGGCGAGCCGGCGAACAATTGGTACTTCTGGGAACGCTCGGGCCGGGTGGAACGATCCGCCCTCGCATGTGATTTCTGGTGCCATCCCGAAGAGGCCTTGGACCGGGCGGCGGCGATCGGGTGCACCGTCTTCCGCCTCTCGGTGGAATGGGCGCGGTTGGAGCCCGAAGCGGGACGGTTCGACGGGGCCGCGCTCGATCGCTACGTGGAGATCCTCGAACTGTGCGCCACGCGCGGGCTCGAACCCATGATCACGCTGCACCACTTCACCCACCCCGCCTTCTTGGGGGAGGAGTTCTGGCTGCGGCCCGGAGCGCCGGATCTGTTCGCCCGCCATGTGGCCCGCGTGCTGCCCGCACTGGCGCCGCATTGCCGGAGATGGGTGACCATCAACGAGCCCAACATCGTGATGCTGAAAGGCTGGATCGAGGGCGCGCACCCACCCGGTCGGCGCGCCGCCTTTGCCGACGCCTTTTGCGTGCTCGACAACCTCCTCGCAGCACACGTGCTCGCGGCCGATGCCATCTCCGCTGTCCAACCGGATGCGCTGGTCACCTGCAACCCGGGCGCCTCATCGATCTACGAGCTCGATCGGTTGCTGACCGATCTCCTCCTGCTGCGTTCGGTCGGCGTCCCGGCGTCCGATGCCGACCTCTACATCGACGAACGGCGGGCCTTGCACGACGCCGCTCTTCCGCCCGCAGCACGCAGGGGAGTTCGCCATTCGGCGGTTCTTCGCCGCGGCCAGCCCGTATGGGACCAATCGGGGCGCGGGCGGTGGCCCACTGTGGTCGCGGTTGCGGTCCGCGGTCCGCCGTCCCGCCCCGAGGAGGGTCCTCGACGTCGCTGTGGCCTCTCCGCGCACGCGCAGTCTCGGCGCCATCGGGTTCGACTGGTACGACCCCGTGGCCAGTCACGCATTCGGCCGGCCGGGGCGTCGCAACGCATGGGGGGCGCACGAGTGGTCGCCCGGGCGACCCCTGTGGGATGTGCTGCCGGATGCGGACGGGCTGCGCGCGTGGTGCCGGACCGAAGCGGCGCTGCATCCGGCGCTTCCGTTGTGGGTGGTGGAGAACGGTATGGCCACGCGCATGGTGGACGGGTATCCCGTCCCGCGCCGCGACGGATGGGATCGCCCCCGCTTTCTCAGAGAGCACTTCGCCGCGCTGGTCGCCGCCACCGAGGAGGACGCTCCTGTGACGCTGTACCTGCACTGGTCCCTGGTCGACAACTACGAGTGGGGCAGCTACGAGCCGCGTTTCGGGCTCTTCGGCCTGGACCGCAACGCCGCCTCGGGGGCCATCCGTTGGCTCGATACGGATGCGGCCGGTCACGACAGCGCAGCCGCCTTCGCCCACATCGTCAGCGGCGTGCTGCGCGGGGATCGATCGGTGCTCGACAGCACCGGGTGAGCACTTTCTAAGACTTTCTAGGACGCGCTGGACTCGTTCGGGTTCTCCCTGTCCTCCTCCTCCTCCTCCTTCCATGCTCCGTTCCCCGGGGCGGTCTCGGCGCCGCCACTCTGCGCGGCCTTCTCCCGACGCCGGCGCCGGATCGTCAATGCGACGACGACGAGGGCGATGAGCCCGAGGAGGATGTCGGACGCGATGCCCGACGCATGCTCCACTTTGGTGTAGACGTTGCCCAGGAAGTAGCCGAGGAGGCAGTACGCCGTTCCCCACACGAGGCCACCGGCCGCGTTCGCGGGGAGGAAGATCCGATAGGGCATCGCCGACATGCCGGCCAACCCCGGGGCGGCAGCCCGTAAGAAGGCGGTGAAGCGGGCGACGAAGACAGCGATGGCACCTCGCCGTTTCAGCTGGTCGAGCACGGCCAAAAGGGCACGCTGGCGTTTGCGCAAGAACCGCGTCTGCATCAGGCGGGGTCCCCATTTCTCGCCGACCAGGTAGCCGACGGAGTCACCGGCGATGGCGCAGGTCACGACGACGACGACGAGGATCACGATGTTGATGTTGTCCCGGGACGCCGCGACGCCGCCGATGATCACCGCCGTCTCACCGGGAAAGACGAAACCGATCAGTATGGCGGCTTCGGCGAACACGAGGGCGCCGACGAGGGCGTAGGCCTCCCAACCGTGGAGGTTGAGGAGGGGATCGAGCAGATGGGCGATCACGGGCCCACCTGCGTCACGTAGGCGGGGCAGCTCGTAAGCAGGACGCTGCTAATTGACGGCGCGCAACGCGTGGTCGCGTACGGTGATCTGGCGCCAGCGCGATTCGACATTGGCCATGAACTCCTTGCCGGTAGCCAGGTGAAGGAGTATGTCGGACTGGCCCTGCGGGCGGGCCAGCATCCAACTGTGCCCGCCGGGCACCCATTGCACCGGGGCACGGGCGACGTCGGCGAATTCCGTTGCCACCGCTGTGGGCGTGATGCGATCGAAGCAGCCCCACTCGTTGAGGATCGGCATCTGCTGGGCCACCAGGGAGCGCACCTCGCTGCGTTGATCGAGTGACATGAGCAGGCTGCCGATGGGCAGTGTCTGGCCGACCGTGCGGACGTTGCGGCGTACTTCGGGAAGGACCGAACGGAAGGTCGAGAACATCCGGCCGATCAGGAGGTCCGGCATGTCGCTGACCGCGGCCGTGGCGAGGTCGACCATGGGTGCGATGTTGGGAGCGAAGGGTGCGAGCACCGAGGAGACAATGCCGTGGCGCGCCTTCCACGCGGGCGTGCTCACACCATCGCGATAGATCAACCCGAGCGTGTGCCGTGCGTGGTCATGGGCGAACTGCACCGCGACCGCGCCCCCCATCGAATGGCCGAGCACCACGACCGGCCCCGCTCCAACGTGGGAGAGGACCGCCATGACCTGGTTGGCCAGTATCTCCATCGACACGTCGTGCCAGTCAAGCGGATCGCTCCCGCCGAAGCCGGGGAGGCTGGGGTTGACGACGCGCCAGCCGAGCTGTTCGGCGAGACGAGCGCTCTCGCGCCAGTACATGCCGCCGCCGGCGAAGTAGCCGTGGACGTTCACCGCCCAGATCGGCGGGCTGGAGGGACCGTCGGGGCCGTGCGCCCCGATGTTGTCGGACACTGCGAACTGCAACAGGCGCCCCTCGACGCGCAGCGCACCGGGCACCATACGGATCGTCGGGGTCCTGCGCACCTTGTGGATGTACTGATCCCGGACGAGGCCCAAGCCGAGTGGGGCACGGCCGGCGTCGGCCAACTCGACAGGGGAGGGCCCGTCCGAAGGGGCCATGATGGCGCCCGAGATTTGCAGCCGGTCCACCGTCTCGGGTGCTGACTTGCCCCTTGGAAATCCCAAACCCATGTGTCGCTACCTCGGTCACATGCCGTCGCTGGCGCCGAAATCGTGTTCCGCGCGAGAGAATCCGCCTCTCCCTTTCCACCGTACCCGACCCCGGTTGTCGGCCCGCAGCGCGGTGGGCGTGCACGGAGGCGTCAAGGCTGCGACGATGGTGCCATGAGCGCTGACGTAATCATTCGGGGTGGGACGGTCATCGACGGGACAGGGTCTCCCGGTCAGGTGGCCGACGTGGCTGTGACGGACGGGAAGATCTCCGACATCGGCACGGGACTCAGCGGGTCCCGGGTGCTCGATGCGACGGGTCAGGTGGTCACGCCCGGCTTCATCGACATCCACACGCACTACGACGCCCAGGTCTTCTGGGACCCTTCGTTGACGCCCTCGTCGTTCCACGGCGTGACAACCGTCGTGGCGGGGAACTGCGGATTCTCCATCGCACCGGTGCGAGCCGATGGCGTCGCCCTTCTGGGGCGCACCTTGCAGCATGTGGAGGACATGAGTTTCGACACATTGTCGGCCGGCGTTCCGTGGGACGAGTTCGAGACCTTTACCCAATACCTCGATGCGGTGGAACGGCGCGGCACGGCTCTGAACTTCTCGTGCTACGTGGGTCACACGGCGGTGCGCATGTATGTGATGGGTGATGACGCGTACGCGCGCGCGCTGCCACCCCCGAGGAGATGGCGCGCATGCAGGCGGTGGTGGCCGATGCCATGGCCGGCGGCGCCATCGGCTTCGCCTCGAGTGCGTCGCCGACGCACAGCGGGGACAGTGGGCGCCCCGTACCCTCCCGTGTGGGCGACCTCGAAGAACTGCGCGCCCTCCTCCAGCCGTTGCGCCATGGAACGCGCGGCGTGGTGGCCTTGCTCCCCGGTGGGGTGATCTCGCACGACGAGGTCTTCGAGCTGCAGCGCGAGATCGGTCGGCCCTTCACGTGGACGGCTCTGCTCACCGTGCGGGACTACCCGTACCACGAGAAGGTGATGGCCGACCATGACGCGGCATGGGCCGAGGGCATCGAAGTCTGGCCGCAGGTGTCGTGCCGCCCGTTGGTCTTCCAGATGAACCTTTTGGAGCCCTTCACGCTGAACATGCGCCCGATGTTCGCGGCGTTGATGGGGAAGTCGAAGGAGGAGAGAATCGCAGCCTTCCGCGACCCGGCGTGGCGCGAGAAGGCGCTGGCCGAGGCCGGCGGGGCAGGGGGGGCCATCCCCGTCAATTGGGCGAACATCGCGGTCGCCTCGTCGGACTCCCACCCTGAGCTGACCGACAAGCCGGTGCTTGCGCTGGCCGAAGAGCGGGGCTGCTCCCCCCTCGACGTCGTGCTCGATATCTCCCTCGACGACGATCTCGAGGCGCGTTTCTGGTCGGTCCTCGCCAACAATGACGAGGAGGGCATCGCGTGGCTCTTGCCGCGCGACAACGTGCTGCTCGGGCTGGCGGACTCGGGGGCGCACGTCTCCCAGTTGTGTGACGCCTGTTTCTCCACCGATCTGCTCGGGAACTGGGTGCGCGGGCGCGGGGTCATGCCCCTCGAACGGGCCATTCACAAGTTGACCGGCGAGCCGGCGCAGGTCTACGGGCTGGTCGACCGGGGAACGGTCACCGTCGGCAAGGCGGCTGACATCTGCGTCTTCGATCCCGAGACGATCGCCCCCGGCCCGTTGCGCCGGATCTATGACTTCCCGGCCCACGGCGAGCGCCTGACGGCTGACGCGCCGGTCGGCGTCACGCACACCTTGGTCAACGGCGTGCCCATCCGGGTAGACGGCGTCCCGAGCGACGAAGGCCTGGCGGCGCGACCGGGCGAAGTCCTGCGTCGCTGAGAGGGGCGCCACCTGCACGAGCGCCACTGTGGCGTCGCGGCCTACGTGACGTCGCGGCGGACCGTGGTGAAGTAGCCGAGCACCAAGGGGACCATGCCCCATGCCAGCATGATCAGGCCGCCCTGCCACCATGCCAACAGCCGTGAGGTGGCGTCATGGTTCCCGCCGAGGCCACCCCGGGCCAACGAGCCGGCCAACGAGGCCGCCGCGGATGAAGGCAGCCAATTCAGGTCGTAGTGGAAGACTCCCCGGGCGAGGACCACGAGGAGGGGTTCCAGAATGAACGTCCCGCCGATGGCGAGAAGGATGCCGGCGACCTGGTTCTTCACCAGCGTGCCGAAACCGAGACCGAAGAGACCCAGCAGGATGGTGGCGGCGACGAACCCCGGCACCACGGCCCCGAGCTGACCCGTGACGTGTGACGTGACACCCCCCAGCGCGGCGTTCCACGGCAGCCCGATGGCACACGCGGTGACGAGGGAGAGAACGGCCACCAAGAAGCACCACCACGCCGTGACGACGATTTTGGCGCCGAGGACCCGGCCCCGACGGGGGGTGAGCACGAGCGTGGATGTCATCGTCTTGTGGCGGTATTCGCTGGTGATGCAGATGACGCCCAGAACGGGGGCCAGAAAGGTGATCCCGAAATATCCCGCACCCAGAAGCTGGCGCCGGTCATTGAGGGTCTGCACGAAAGAGTAGGTGTGGCCGGGGGACCCCCCCGCGCTGGCGAAGACCGCCCAGACGATCAGGGCGGTCAGCGGGAAGGCCAACCCGAAGCACACCCAGATGCCCGGCATGGTGCGCATTTTGAGCAGCTCGGATCGAACGGTGTTGATCATGGTGGCGTCGCCATGTCCCCGAAGCCGAGTCCCGACGTGAGGGAGAGGAAGATCGCCTCGAGGTCCGCACCCTGATTGGTCAGCTCGTAGAGCACGATCTGGTTGCTGGCCAGGAGCGGTCCGAGTTGTTCGGGCGTCATGCCGTCGATGGCGACGAGGTCCTGGGAGAGTCGGCGGAACCGGACCTTGGCCTCGGTGAGCACGGCGCAGAGGCGATCAGCTTCGGGTGTTCTTGCGTGCATGGAGGCTTCGGCAACGCCCGAGGTGATGGACTCCAACGTCCCCTGGGCCCGGAGCTTGCCGTGCGAGACGATCACGGCGTTGTCGATGGTCTGGGCCATTTCTGCCAGGAGGTGCGACGACACCAAGATGGTGCGGCCCTCGCCCGCCAGGTAGCGCATCAGGTCGCGCAGCCATGCGATGCCCTGCGGGTCGAGGCCGTTGGACGGCTCGTCGAGGATCAGCACGTCGGGGTCGCCGACCAGTGCGCTCGCCAGCTCGAGCCGCTGGCGCATGCCCATGGAGAACCCGCCGATCTTGCGCTTGGCATCCGCGGTCAGGCCGACCAGGTCCAGCACCACATCGGCGCGGGCCTCGTCGTGGCCGCCGGCCCGGGCGACCATGCGCAAGTGGGTGCGGGCCCGGCGCGCCGGATGGAAGCTGGTCGCCTCCAACACCGCGCCGACCGTGCCCGAGGGGTTGGGCAATTCGCGGAAGAGCTGACCACCGACGGTGGCCCGTCCCGCGTTGGGCGCCACCAGCCCGAGCAGCATCCGCAGCGTGGTGGTCTTCCCGGAGCCGTTCGGTCCGAGGAAACCGGTCACCCGTCCCGGTTCGACGGTGAAATCGAGATGGTCGACGGCCAGCACCGATCCGAAGTGCTTGGTCAGGCCTGAGATCTCGATGGGCAGGCCGCGCGTGGTTGGGCCTGTGGACATACGAAGGGGGACGTTAGTCGGCGGGTCCTGCGTCGTCGGGCCGCCCTTGGGGAAGTGACGCGCTCAGTCCATTCGAGCGCGGGCCGGGAGACAGCGATTGTCGGATGCCCGTCGGCGAACGATACTGACGATGCGGCAACGCCCGAGTCGCCGAGCGGGAGGGGTGTGCAATGAAGACGCGTGCGGTGGTCTGCTCCGGATTGAACGAGCCGTGGAAGACCGAGGAGGTCGACATCGATCCTCCGGGCAACCGTGAAGTCCGGGTGAAGATGGTCTACGCCGGCATGTGCCACTCGGACGAGCACTTGCGCAGCGGCGATATCAGTGCAGCGCCCGAAGTGCTCGAATTGATCGGCGTGCCGTCCATGTTCCCTGTCGTCGGCGGGCACGAAGGATCGGGCATCGTGACCGAGGTCGGGACCAACGTGACGCAGGTCGCACTCGGCGATCACGTGGCGGTGTCGTTCATCCCGTCCTGCGGGACGTGCCACTGGTGCGCCTCGGGACGCCAGAACCTTTGCGACCTCGGGATGTCGACGTTGGCCGGCGGCATGATCAGCGACGGGACGTACCGCTACCACCTGGAGGGAGCGCATCTGAACAGGATGTGCCAACTCGGCACCTTCGCCGACGAAATGGTGTGCCACGAGAATTCGTTGGTCCGTATCGAGCCGTACGCCAACATGAAAGCGGCGGCACTCATCAGCTGCGGTATCTCCACGGGCTTCGGATCGGCGGTGGACCGGGCCAAGGTCAGGCCCGGCGAGACCGTGGTCGTGGTCGGGTGCGGTGGCGTCGGGTCCGGCGCCGTCCAAGGGGCACGTATCGCCGGCGCGCGCGTCATCATCGCGGTGGACCCGGTGCCCTTCAAGCTGGAGAAGGCCAAGGAGATCGGCGCCACGCACACGGCACCGTCGCTCCTCGATGCGCAATTCATGCTGCCCGAATTGACGAAAGGGCGTAACGCGGATGTGGTGATCCTGACGCCGGGCGTCCTCAAGGGCGAGCTCATCGGAGCAGCGTGCGCCCTCGGGTCAAAGGACGCCCGCATCGTGGTCACGGCGATCGCGCCCTTCGACCAGATGGACGTCACATTGAATCTCTTCAACCTCTCCATGTACAACCAGGCCTTGTTGGGAACTGTCTTCGGCTCGGCGAGCCCGCGGGTGCAGGTGCCCAATCTGCTCAACCTCTACGAGGACGGTCAGCTCAAGATCGACGAGATCATCACCCGTGAGTACACCCTCGACCAGGTGCAGCAGGGCTACGACGATCAGGCCGCCGGCACGATCATCCGGGGCGTCGTCGCCTTCGACACGTAGCGGCGGACTGCGTCTTACGGCGTCGCCCCGAGGTGGCGGCTGAATCCGGGCGGAATGATCACGTCGTTCGCACTGAGGTCGTGGACGGAACCGTGACCAAGTCCGAGAAGCGTCGATTCGATGCCGCTCCGCAGGATGTCCAGCACGTTTTCCACGCCTGCCTGCCCGTTGGCGGCCAAGCCCCAGAGGTAGGCCCGGCCGATCATCACGGCCCGGGCACCGAGGGCCAACGCCTTGACCACGTCGCTGCCGCGCCGGATCCCGCCATCGAGGAGCACCTCGACCTGACCGCCGACGGTCTGCGCGATCGGCTGCAGGACCCGGATCGTCGCCGGCGTGCCGTCGAGGTTGTTCCCTCCGTGGTTGGACACCGAGATCGCGGTGACGCCGGCATCCACCGCTCGCTTCGCATCGTCGATGCGGGAGACGCCCTTGAGCATGAACGCCCCCTCCCATTGCTGGCGGAGCCAGGCCACGTCCTCCCAACTCGGCGGTGGCGTCTGCATCCAGGCCCCGTACGCACCGAAGAAGGTAGGTCCAGCTTCCCCCTTGTTGCCCATGTTCGGTGCCGTGAGGTCGGGCAACTGCCCGGACTTGGCGAAGTCGTACAACCAGCGAGGGCGTGACAATGCTTCGGGCGCGAAGCGGGCCATCGACTTGAGATCGAGCGTCTCGGGAATGACCGGGCTGCCCCAGTCGCGTCCGTGGGAGAACGACCAGTCCAAGGTGGCGATCACTCCGACCGCGCCGGCGGCGCGGGCGCGCTCGATCCTCTGGAGCACGTCGTCGCGGGTGCCGACCCAATAGACCTGGAAGAAGGTCTGGGGGTTGGCGGCGACCACGTCTTCGACGGCTTTGCTGGCGAACGAGCTCAGACCCATGGCCGTGCCGCGGGCCGCAGCGGCGCGGGCGACCGCGACCTCGCCCTCGGGGTGCACCGCTTGCACGCCGGTGGGCGAGATCAGTACCGGGAACGAGATGGTCTGACCCATGACCGTGGTGGTGAGGTCCCGGCTCGCCGGAGATCCGGCCACGTGGGGAGCGAATCCCAGCTCGCCGTAGGCGGCGATGTTGTCCTCGACGGTGATGCCCTTCTCAGATCCGGCCACCAGCGCGGCATAGACGGACTTGGGGAGCCGCTTCTTCGCGCGGCGCTGCGCTTCCAGCACCGTCTCGAACCATTCGTTGCTCATATCGACCCTCTCGTGAAGCTCCTGGTCTGCTCCGCGGGGCGCATGGCCCTCGCAGCGTGATCCAGAGACATTAGGCCCCGCGCGGCGCCGGGCCTCCCGGGCTGCGGGGGAAATCTTCGACGTGGGTCAAGCCGTGCGCGACGCCCGCCCAGGTTGTGGCCGTCCTCCCGCGCCCTCCCCCTGCCCCCTGAGCTGCGCGCGCAAGGACGCGCCGGACCAGATGCGGGCCCTGAACACGATGCGCGGGCGCAACGGGATGAGGGTACGTGCCGTCACGCAGCCCCACCAGACGCCCACCCCGTAGGCGACGTCGTCGGCCACGTGCAATGCGGCGTACCGCAGCGGGTCGAGGTCGGTCCGGTCGGTCCGCCAGTCCGCCAGTGCGGGGGCGAGCAGGGCCAGGGCGGCGGCGCGCCGGGTGCGACGCCGGCACAAGCCGAGGACCAGAGCTGGAGACCAGGCCCGGGTGAGGCCGTGGAGCGCCGGCCGGGCCGACCTGAGGGTGCCGACGGCGGCGATCTTCGTCGCCACGGGGAGCGGCTTCTCGACCAATCCGTTGAAGCGGCGCGCCAGCACGCCGACGGATACGGCCAGGAGCCCCGCCGCCAGGACGGGTCGGCGGGCGCAGGCCAGGGCCCACACGCCCGCAGACCAGGCGGAGGCCTGAAGGGGTACGAGTGCCGCCGGGTGGCGGCGGGCCAGAGGTCCGGCGGTCGTGCCGTAGAAGGCGCGGCGACCCAGCCAGGAACCCACGAGCGCCGGTCCTTCGTGCTGCACGACGGATGCCGGTTCGTAGCGCACGTCCCAGCCGGCATCGACCAGGCGCCAGACCAGGTCGACGTCTTCGCCGCCCCGTAGCCGGGGGTCGAAGAGGTCGTCGGCTGCCGCCTCGCGCCGGATCAGGAGCGCGGCGCTGGGCACATAGGGGATCCGGCTCAGCGGTCGGACGAGCCCTCCCGATCCTCCCCGATCCAATGACGAGCGGACTGCTTCGTAGCGCGAGAGTGCCGTGGTGGGGATCACCCGGAGTGGCACGATCCGGGGGGCGACGGCGGCGACCATAGGGTCGCCGAAGTGCCCCAGGAGCGGCTCGAGCCAGTTCGGACCGGGCACGCAGTCGGAGTCGACGAAGGCGACCAAGGGCGTCGTGACCTGGCCCAGCCCGGCATTGCGGGCGGCGGCGGGACCTGCATTGGCCGTGAGAGCGAGGAACCTGCCCCCCGCCCGATCGACGATCTCATGCGTGCGTCGAGGTTCTCTCGAGCCATCGTCGACGACGAGGCACTGCATCCCCTCGAGGGCGGTGAGGACGCGTGTGAGGGCCTCTGGGCGGTCCCGGACCGGGATCACGACCGTGACATCCTCGGGCCGAAAGGGGGTGGGACCTGGACGGGGAACGAAGACGCCCGAAGAGACGAGTCGCCGGGCCAGGATCTGCTCCGCCTTGCGCCCGCCCACCGTGGCTCCGGATTCCCATCCGCGAACGAGGGAGCCCGCACGTTCGGTCAACCGTAGGAGTCGGAGCGGGCTCCCACCCATCAGGACCCGACCCCGGTCCAGGGTGATCGTCCCGGGGTCACTCGAGAGTCCGAAGTGGGGGGGCAACGGGGTGGTCCGCCAAGGGGGTGCGGACCGCACCGGAGCGGGACCTTCTCCGTTTTCCCAGTTGGGAGGACGCACGGCACAATCTTGACAGGAAGAGGGACGTGCGCCCCAAGCGATAGGATCGTAGAGACACGAAGGAGGTCAGGGTGCTGTCTGAAAACGTTGAAGTGCAGGATGTCGAGACACCAGCGGACGATGAGGTCGACGAGCTCCTGGTCGAGGAGGTCTCGATCGACGGGATGTGCGGCGTCTATTGAGCGTGACCGAAGAGCGGTCCTCCAGGGCTGCTCTGGCATTTGCGTCTGACAAACCCTGGCGGGTGCATCCCCAGATCGCCTTGCGTGACGAGTCATTCGGCGCACTCGCGTATCACTTCGGGACGCGCCGTCTGATGTTCTTGAAGTCGCGCGCCCTGGTGGAGTTGGTCACTGCGTTGGATCGTTACGACAGCGCAGCGTCCGCGATCGACGCGCTGATCCCGGAATCTGAACGGCCCACATACCGCCGTGCGCTCGCACGCCTGGCGGCTTCGGAGGTGATTGATGTCCGTTGATGCGCCCCCCGCTGTCATGCCGCTACGCCAGCGGTTCACCCAGGGCCTCGAAGCACCCATCTGCCTGACGTGGGAGCTGACCTACGCCTGCAATCTGGCCTGTGTGCACTGCCTGAGCTCCTCGGGTCGCCGTGACCCGCTGGAGCTGACGCCGGCAGAAGCCCGTCACATCGTGGACGAGCTCGCGGCCATGAAAGTCTTCTACGTCAATATCGGTGGGGGTGAACCGATGCTGCGTCCGGACTTCTTCGACCTCGTCGGCTACGCCGTCGAGCACAAGGTCGGGGTGAAGTTCTCGACCAACGGGACCCGACTCACCGCGGCGCGGGCACGCCGCCTGGCAGGAATGGACTACGTCGACGTGCAGATCAGCATCGACGGTGCCGTGGCGTCGACCAATGACGCCGTGCGCGGCGAGGGGTCATTCGCCGCAGCGCGAACGGCCATGGACAACCTCGCCGCCGCCAATTTCGGCCAGTTCAAGATCAGCGTGGTGGTGACGAGGGAGAACGTCACCCAGCTCGATGCATTCGCCGCGATCGCCGAGAGCTACGGCGCACAATTGCGGCTGACACGCTTTCGGCCCTCGGGTCGCGGCATCGAGACGTGGGACGCACTGCATCCGACGGCCGAACAGCAACGGATGCTCTACCGCTGGCTCCTGGACCGTCCCGAGGTCCTGACCGGCGACTCCTTCTTCCACCTTTCGGCCCTCGGGGAGCCCCTGGACGGCCTCAACCTGTGTGGTGCGGGAAGGGTGGTGTGCCTGATCGACCCGGTCGGGGATGTCTACGCGTGCCCGTTCGTGATCGACAAGGAATTTCTGGCGGGCAACGTGCGCCAGCCTGGCGGCTTCGCCGGCGTGTGGCGCGAGTCGGATCTGTTCATGTCGCTGCGTGAGCCCCAGAGTGCCGGGGCCTGCGCTTCATGCGGGTCCTATGACGCGTGCCAGGGTGGCTGCATGGCGGCCAAGTTCTTCACCGGGATCCCGCTCGACGGGCCCGACCCCGAGTGTGTGTTCGGCCACGGCGAAGAGGCGTTGGCCGCGCGCGACACCACCGCGTTGCGGGGCGCGGCCATCGGGCACTCCAAGGTCGACGTGCACGGAACGCCCATCCCGGTGCCCACCCGGGTCCATTTCCGGACGTCAGCGCGCGCCTAGCACGGGCGGGCGCGTCGACGTGGAGCTCGGCGGCACGACCTGGCCTGCTCTCGCTGCATGCGGGAGAGAGCGGCTGTTGGCGCTGCCGATCGGCTCGCTCGAACAGCATGGCCCTCACCTGCCGCTCGACACGGACACCCGTATCGCGGTCGAGTTGGGGCAGCGTCTCTCGAAGGCCCGGAGCGACATCATGGTGGCGCCGGCGGTGGCGTACGGCGCCAGTGGCGAGCACGCCGGGTTCCCGGGGACCTTGCTCGTCAACCACGCGGTCTTGGCCGACCTCCTGCTCGAGCTGATCCGTTCGGCCCGGGATTCCTTCTTGGGCGTGATCCTCATTTCCGCCCATGGAGGGAACCAGCAGGCGCTGTCGCTGGTCGGAGAGCGCTGCAGGTCCGATGGAGAGGCCACGGTGATCTGGACTGCGGCCGTGCCCGGCGGCGACGCCCACGCCGGGAGGACGGAGACGTCACTGATGCTGGCCATCGATCCGGGCGCCGTGCGCGGAGAGCTCGCCGAGGCCGGCTGCACGCTTCCCCTCGAGGTGCTCATGCCCCGTTTACGTGCTGAGGGGGTGCGGCCGATATCGTCCAACGGCGTGCTGGGAGACCCACAAGGGGCGACTGCTGCCGAGGGTGAGGGGCTTCTCGCCGCCATGACCGACGATCTGGTCGGAGCCGTTGCGGCGCGGTGGCCCCAAGGCGTGCCGTCGGCATGAGCCGGATCGCCGTTCTGACGGGGGCCGCGCGTGGGATTGGCGCAGCGACGGTCGAGCGGTTGGTCGGCCGGGGGTGGCGCGTCGTCGCCGTCGACCTGTGCGCTGACGATCCGAGTCTCGACTACGCCCTGGCCGCCCCGGCTGATTTGGCCGCCCTGGCTGAGCGCCACGGCGACCAGGTGCACACGATGGTCGGGGATGTGAGGAGCCGGTCCGACATGCAGGGCGCCGTTGACGCCGCTGTCACTGTCTTCGGCGGTCTCGATGCTGCCATCGCCGTGGCGGGCGTGGTCGCGGGCGGCGTTCCGCTGTGGGAGATGGGCGATGCGCAATGGAACGTGCAATTCGACATCAACGTGCACGGGGTGCGCCATCTGGCCGCTGCTGCCGTGCCGGTCCTCCTCGATGCGCCACCACCACGGCAGGGACGGGTCGTTGCGGTCGCTTCGGCGGCCGGGCTGTTGGGGTTGCGTCGCCTGAGCGGGTACAGCACGTCCAAGCACGCGGTCATCGGTCTGATCAAGTCCCTGGCGGCCGATCTGGCGGGCACGGGCGTCACGGCCAATGCCGTGTGTCCGGGCTCTACCCGCACCCCGATCCTCGACGCCTCGGCGGCCGTCTATGACCTGCCGTCCGCCGAGGTCTTCGCACAGCAACAGTTGGTGGAGCGCCTCTTGGTGCCCGACGAACCGGCAGCGCTTATCGCCTGGCTCTGTGAACCCGAGGCGAGCGGTGTGACGGGCGCCGCCCTCTCTGTCGACGGAGGGCTGACCACCTCGTAGCGGAAACGCCATCAGGACGACCGGACCTCGCCAGCGTTGCCGTGTGACGTTCCCCGGCGCGAGGTACCAGACTGTGGAAATGGCGACAGGAGCGGTGCCGCTCGGGGTGGAGGGGTTCCTCGTTCCGCGCGTCGACAAGGAGTCGGAAGGATTCTGGGAAGGCACGGCGCGTGGTGAGCTGCGCCTCCAGGCCTGCGGCTCGTGTGGGATCCTCCGGTTTCCTCCACGGGTCATGTGCCCACACTGCCGATCGACCGAGCGCCACTGGCAGCGGGCGTCGGGCACCGGAACGATCTGGTCGTTCGTGGTCTGTCATCCACCGCTCCTGCCGGCCTATGCGCCGTTTGCTCCGTACCCGGTGATCACGGTGACGTTGGACGAGGGTCCGGCGTTGCGCATGGTGGGGAATCTGGTCACCGGGCCCGATGGCGCAATCAACGGGATCGATCCGGCCACCATTGTCATCGGTGAGCCCGTGCGTGCCGTGTTCAGTGGTCGTCGGGGGCCCGACGGCACGGAGGTGTTCCTTCCGGTCTGGGTACGGACGACCGGTGAAATTGCAGGGTGCGACGGCACAGGGAGCGGGAAAAGTCCAGATAGAGCCTGAAAATTAGGGTCTTTCGCCCCTCGTTCGTGGCGGTTCACGTCACTAACCTCCAAGTCATGAGGGAAGACCAGAAATTTCGGGGCAGCCCGACCGCAGATGAGCGTCCCGTCACTCCGGACGGCGGTCGACCAGGTGAGACCCTGTCCGCACACGCCATGGTCGGGGCCGTAGGGGGATCCATCCTGGCCAACGCGGATGTATCGCGGGCACAGGAACGCCGGCGAGAAAAGCGTCTCCGGCGTCTGCTCGCCGTTCTCTCCATCGTGCTGGGGTGGATGGTTCTCCGCTTGATCGGCGGACACGGGCTGTTTCCCTCGTTGTCCGTCCCCTCTTCGCTGGACCGCTGGCTCCCGGCGCTGGCCATCATCGTTCTGCTCGGCGTTGTCATGATCGCCCCGTTCGTCGGGGCCGGGCGCTCGCCCCATGTGCTGATACGCCCCGGTGAAACCGAGGTCGGGCTCGACGACGTCGTCGGGATCGACGGGATCAAGGCCGAGGTTGTCCGGTCAGTCAACCTCTTCCTCTCGCATCAGACGTTTCGCGACGCGATGGGTGGGTCGGCCCGCCGGGGTGTCCTCTTCGAAGGACCTCCGGGTACCGGCAAGACGTTCGTCGCCAAGGCAATGGCGAAAGAGGCGCAAGTGCCCTTCCTGTTCGTTTCTGCCTCGGCCTTCCAGTCCATGTACTTCGGGCAGACCAATCGGAAGATCCGGTCGTTTTTCAAGCGCCTACGCAAATACGCGCAGACCGAAGGCGGCGCCATCGGTTTCATCGAAGAGATCGATGCCATCGGGGGGTCGCGCCGGGGACAGGGAAACGGCTCCAGCGAGGGCATCACCGGCGTGGTGAACGAGCTCCTCGTGCAGTTGCAGTCCTTCGACACTCCCTCACGTGGCCAACGCATACAGAACGCCTGGATCGAGATCCTCAACCGGTACCTCCCCGAGAGTATGCAGCTGAAGAAGCGGTCGCTCGTGCCCGCCAACGTCCTGGTCGTCGGGGCCACCAACCGCAAGGACGACCTCGATCCCGCGCTGGTCCGCCCAGGGCGCTTCGACCGGTCCATCTACTTCGGGCTCCCCGGTCGTTCGGCCAGGGCTGACATCGTGGCGTACTACCTGGGCAAGAAGGCACACGGTGACGACCTCGACGAGCACGACGCGGTCGATCGTGTCGCGGGCATGACATCGGGGTATTCGCCGGCCGGCTTGGAGCGATTGTTGGACGAGGCGCTGGTCATCGCGCTGACACATGGCCGCACCGCCATGACGATTCCGGACGTGGCCGAAGCGAAAATGCTCGTGGAGCTCGGCGTCACGGACGCCTCGATCTATACGCCCGAAGAGCGGGTGCGGGTGGCAACCCATGAGGCGGGACACGCCACGGTCGCGCACTTCCTCGGACGGAGCCGCCAGTTGGATGTCCTCTCCATCGTCAAGCGCAGAGACTCACTGGGCCTGTTGCAGCACTCCGACACCGAGGAGCGCTTCACGCAGCGCCGCGATGAGATGAACGTCCTACTGCAGATCAGCATGGGCGGACTCGTGGCGGAGGAGCGGTGGTTCGACGAAGTGTCGACGGGCCCGGCCGGAGACCTGGCCGCGGCGACCACGCTGGGCGCGCAGATGATCGGCGCCTGTGGCATGGGCGAGTCGTTGATTTCCATCGCAGCGGCGGGCAACGGCCTCTTCAGCGGTGGCCTGGTGGAGAAGGTCCTCGCGGACAAGAACGCGCGGGCTGAGCTCGACGCCCTTCTGACGTCCTCCCGTGATGCGGCGATGGCCATCGTCTCGGAACACGCGGCGGTTGTCGAAGCTCTGCGCGACGCCCTCCTCGAGCGCGACGAGCTGGTCGGCAGCGAGATCACCGATGTCATCGCGTCATCTCTCCTGGAGCTCTCCCCGCAGAGCTGACCCGCCTTCCTCCGTGCGGCTATGAGGGAAGGTGGGCCGTGTCGTTGAAGCCGCGGAGGATCCATCGCTCCGGGGTCAGCACGAGCCGGGCGATCGCCGCGTTGTCCGTCATCAAGAAGGCGAACGGCCGGGACCCGGTGGCCTGCGCCAGGGCCTCACCGATGGCGGCGCCGTGTGAGAACGCGACCACCCGCGCGCCGGGGTGTGCCACGGCGATCCGTTCGATCGCCGCTCGAATGCGTGTGGAGAAGTCCGCGACCTGCCTCGGCGCCGGGCACCACGTCCCAGCGCTCCTCGGTCAGCATCCGCACGGCCAACGGGTCGGCGTCCGCCACTTTCTGCCGGAACTGCCCACCCTCCCAATCCCCCATGAAGACCTCGCGTAGATCGGGTTCGACCTGCGGGGTGAGCCCGCTCAGCCTGATGAACGGAGCAGCAGTTTCCACCGTCCGTCGCAGTGTCGTGACGTAGAGCGCATCGAACGTCAGGTGGGACAGCCGTTCGGCGACCAATTCCGCCTGCTCCCGACCGATCGCCGAGAGCGGTGGATCGCCCTGGCCCTCGATGAGCTCGAATTCCTCCCCCTCGATCGCGTCGGCCGACGCACCGTGGCGCACCAGGTACAGCTCGGTTGAGCCGGGTGGTCCCCGGTACGGGAGTTGACTGAATCTCCGGGGCGTCGACACGGGCCCGAGTGTAGGAGACCGTAGCGAGCGCGAAGAGGCCCACGTCAAGGGAGCTGGGGCGGCCCCTCATCGTCTTCTACGACTTCTACGTCGATGATGGTCGGATCATTCCGGGGCGAGTTCGACTGGCCGAACCCCGGGCCGAATCCCTGCCCGTCACCGCGGAAGGTGGCGAAGAAGGCCCCCGCCCCGCCGGGGCCCTGGCCGAAGTTGACGTGCACCCTCTGTCCGGCCTCGGGACCCAGTGCCTCCCACATGGGCATGGCGCGCCGGTGGACCACGTAATTCTGCACGCCGTAGGTCACCCCGAGATAGAGCAGGAAACTAGCCGCTTCGAGATTGCCGGCACCGGCACCGGCGATGAAGTGCACGGCCAGGGAGACCGCCCACAACGCCATCGTCAGCCCCGTCCCCTGGCGCACGATCCAGCTGTTCGACGTCCAGATCCTCACGGTGAGCGCCCGGACGGCGCCCAACAACAGCGCGCCCACCACGAGTGTGGCCAGGACCCAGAGGTAGTTGCTCCGCGAGGGGTGGTGCGTGTCGCTGAAACTCACGAGACTGATCAGCCCCAGGACGCCCACGACGATGGGAAAGCGCAGGCTGAGCATGCGGGGCACGACGCGGATCCTCCGTTGCCGGCTCAGAATGTAGAGAGCGATGAGGACATCGAGGGCGATCGTGAAAAACATCGCCCTCCAGCTTATGGCCGGGACGCGAGACTTTGGCCTCGGCCTGTGCGGGCAGACCCGTCAGCTGGCCACGCCCTCGACAGCGAGCAGGGCGCATTTCATGCGCAAGCCACCGGCATAGCCGCCCAGGCCATTGGTGGCGAGGACGCGGTGGCAGGGCACGATGATGGGGATGGGGTTCTTCCCGTTCGCTTGCCCCACGGCCCTGGGGCCCTTTGGTCGCCCCACCCGTCGGGCCAGCTCGCCGTAACTGATGGTCTCCCCGTAGGGGATCTTCGACAGCTCGGCCCATACCTCCTTCTGGAACGTGGTGCCTGCGGGATCCATCGCGACGTCGAACGCCGTCCGCTCCCCGGCGAAGTACTCCTCGAGCTGGGTCGCGGTGTCCTTCAACACCGGCGGTGCGTCGTGCGCGCCGCCTCTCACCGCTCTGCCCTCGCTGGGCAGCCAAATCCCGATGAGCGCTTCCCCGTCGCTCTCCAGGACGAGGCGGCCCACCGGGCTCTCCACGTGCATGGTGCAACTCGTCGGTGTCATGCTGCGTCACGTCCTCTCTGTGTTCTTCAAGGGCTTTTGTGCCTCGGGCATGGCCCACATGTGGACCATGGCGTAGCTCCGCCACGGGCGCCACGCCTCGGAGCGCAGCGTCAGCCGGTGCGCGGTCGTCGGGGAGCCCCAGCACCTGCGCCGCCCTCCGCACGCCGAGGTCGGTCGGCATGAATGCGTCGGGATCGCGCAGGGCGCGCATGGCGACGTACTCGGCCGTCCAGGGCCCTATGCCGGGCAGGGCCACCAAGGAGGCCCGCAACTCGGAAGGATCTGCGCCGGGGTCGAGGACGACGGTGCCGGTCGTGACGGCTTCGGCCAGTGCGGCCAGAGCGCGCCGGCGCCCCCCGGGCATGGAGAAGACCGCAGGATCGTCACGTCGACAGTGCGAGCAGGGCTTCGGGAGTGGGGAAGAGGTGTGTGATCCCGCCGATGGGTGTGGCGAGCGCCTCGCCCGCTGCGGCGACCAGCCGCCCGGCAATCGTGCGTGCACCCGCTACGGAGACCTGTTGCCCGATGATGGCGCGTACGGCGAGCTCGAACCCGTCGACCGAGCCGGGCACCCGCCGGCCCGGTGCGGCCGACACCAGCGGACCTACGGATGTGTCCCGTTCAAGCGCCTCGACGATGGCCGCCGGGTCGGCGTCGAGGTCGAGGAGTTGGCGGCATCGCGCCACGGCGGATGTGAGGTCACGGAGGTCTGAAAGGTGGAGGTCGGCCTCGACGAACATCGGCCCGCGTGACCGTCGGCCCCGTCGGCCGCCGCCGGGCCAGCGACACGATCGCGTGGCCGTGCGCAAGGCGCATGCTGCGGCGGTAGACGGATTCCTCGACCGTTTCGATACCGGGGGCGGCGCGGGCGCCGAGGAAGCCGAGCACCGACGCGGCGCTGAAGGGACGTCGATACGGCAGCCGCAACCGGATCCCCTGTGTGGCGCCTTCGGTACCCCGCTCCATGCGTCTGCGCGCTCGGGGGCTCCGGGCACGCGGTTGCGCAGTCCGCGGGGGGTGTCGGCGAAGATCTGCTGCAGGGTCTCGTTGCACTGGCGGACGCTGTTGAAACCGGCGGCGAACGCGACGTGGGCGATGGGAAGCGTGGTCGTCTCGAGCAGGATGCGCGCCGTCTGCGCCCGCTGGGCCCGGGCAATGGCCAGTGGTCCGGTTCCGACCTCGGCCGTCACAAGGCGGTTCAGCTGCCGGACGCTGTAGCCGAGCCGGTGGGCGAGCCCTTCGACACCTTCACGATCGACGGTGCCGTCGCGGAGGAGCCGCATGGCCCGGGCCACGACGTCGGCCCTGGTGTTCCACTCCGGCGATCCGGGTGTGGCGTCCGGCCGGCAGCGGAGGCAGGCGCGAAAACCCGCTTGTTGGGCCGCGGCTGCTGAAGGGTAGAAGCGGACGTTCTCACGTTTCGGTGTGCGCGCCGGGCAGCTGGGGCGGCAGTAGATGCCAGTCGAGGTCACGCCGACGAAGAACACGCCGTCGAAACGGGCGTCCTTGCTGTGCGCCGCTTGATAGCACCGTTCCGGATCTTCGATCACCCTTGCATGGTGACACGCCGCGGCGCGGACTACTGGCGGAAATCGGACATGGCCATAGCCGAGCAGTTCAGGGCCGGCGCCGCCGGGCCTGGGCAAGAACCAGCTGTCGGTGCGTGCTGGCGTCGCCCCAGGACCTGGAGAGAGCCCAGGTCCGCCGCAGGAACAATTGGAGATCGCACTCCCAGGTGTGGCCGATCGCGCCGAATGCCTGGAGCGCGACACGGGCCGCCAGCTCGGCGGCATCTGACGCCAGTGCCTTGGCCATGGACGCGTCATGGGACACCGTCGGCTGTGCGCTGGCGAGAGCCCAGGCGGCGCGATACGTCGCTGGTCGGGACAATTCGAGTTTGACCCGGGCATCGGCCAGGAGCAGCCCCACCGTCCCCATGGTGGGGCCGGACCGGTGCCGTTCCTTCACGTCGTCGGCGGCCAACGTGATCATGCGGTCGGCCAGGCCGTTCAGCAGCGCGGCAGAGCCGGCGGCCCCGCGATCGGCGAGGAGACCGACACTGGCTTCGGCGGCGACACCGTACGCCAACAGGGTGTCCGCCGACAGCGGCCAGTGCACGACCGCGAGATCGCGGGTCGGATCGAGCGTCGGCGTGGCGTGGGTGGAACAGGTCGCGGACGGCACGGCGTGCAACTGCCAGCCCGAGTCCGGGTCGCGGCATGCGAGGAGAAAGACGGCAGCGTCGCGCGCACCGACCACTCGCGGCGTGCGCAACATGCCATCGGCGGAAGCCGTGGTGGGCGAGGACGGACCGGCTGGACCGATGTCGATGCCACCGACGGCGAGGGGGGCATTTCCCTTCAGCAGCGCCCGTAACGCATCAGCCGCCGCCGGCGCGGGCAGCAAGGCAGCCAGCAGGGGCGCGGCCAAGCCGGCGGTCTCGAGCAGAGGTTCAGGCAACGCCGACCACCCAGCTTCTTCGAGGACGCCCACGAGATCGACGTCGCTCAACCCGAGTCCGTCGTCGCCGCCGGGCACCAGCATCCCCGGTGCACCCAGCGCAGCCAACTCGGCCCAGCGACCGGCCGCCATGGTCGATCGCTGGGCCGGCGTGCTCGTCCCGTACGCGCGCAGGGCGGAAACGGGAAGAACGCGGGCGAGCACGCGGCGCACGTCCTGACGCAGTGCGTGTTGGTCGTCACTGAACGAGAAGTCCACTCTCAAGGACCCCCGAAGCCAAGCAGGCGCTCGGCGACGACGAGGCGCTGCACCTCGTTCGCCCGGGTGTCGAGGCGCTCCGCCAAAGCCATGAGGAATCCGTCCAGCCATTCGCCCGGGGATCCTGCTTCGAGCAGTTCGGCGTCCGTTCCGAGGAGCACCAGCGCGGTCTCGTAGATGGCCACGTCGGTCTCTGATCGAAAGATCGTGTTGCAGCCGGCGTCGGGACCTGCCGGCTGTCCCCGGGCCACCTTGCTGGCGGTCCAGTACGTGTGCAGCTGATAGGCCTGTGCATCGATATAGGCCCGGGCCACCGCATCCGCCGCCATGGCCGGGCGCTCCACGCAGTTCGAACAGGTGGATGAGCCGCGAGGCCGCTTCGGCGGTGGCGCGCCGGGCTGCGCACACTGAAGCCCCGCTCGTTGCCCGCCATCGACATGGCTACCGACCAGCCCGTTCCCTCGCCGCCGAGCACCTGGCCGCCGGATACCTCGACGTCGTCGAACGAGATCTCGGCCATGCCCGGGGCACCTTCGATCCGCCCGGAGCGGTCGCACGGTGACCCCCGGGGAGTCCAAGGAGATGAGGAAGGTCGTCAGCCCGCGGTCTGGCCCGGCATCGGGGTCGGTGCGAAAGATCCCGAAGCACCATTGGGCGTACGAGCCGCCCTTGGCGCAGGTCGTCTGACCGCTCAGGCGCCAGCCGCCCCTCTCGGGACTGCGGGTGGCGCGGGAGCGGGTCGCGGCCGGGCCACTGCGCCGGCATCGGACCAGGCCCGGCACCAGATCTCCTCGCCCGGCGGCGATCGCGGGCAAGAAGCGCTCCTTCTGGGCCGCCGTGCCGACGTCGAGCAGGGCCGGGCCGAGGAGGAAGAGGCCGTCCTCGCTCACCCGCTCGGGCCCGCGGGCCCGCTGGTACTCCTCCTCGAAAACGAGCCATTCCATGATCCCGAGGCCCCGGCCGCCGTACTCCGTGGGCCAACGCACGGCGGACCACCTGTCGGCGAACATGAGCGCTTCCCAGGCTCGATGGGCTTCGAAACCAGCTGCGGTGCTCGGCGGAGGGCAGGGGCTCGGGAGGGACATGGGCCGCCAGCCACGCACGGGCCTCGCGCCGAAAGGCCTCGTGCTCCGCGCCGAAGGTCACGTCCATGCGTCTGCGAATCTGGCACACCAAAGGGTGGATTGCCAGGCTGGAGCCCGGAGCCGCCAGCCTGCCCTGACGCGACGAGGAACGTTCCGGCGACGAGCAGTTGCGTGGGAGGTTGCCGACAAATGGAGGGATAGTTGCTGGCAGAGCGGGGTTTCGGTGGTCGCAGAGGCGACGGCGGTGCAGCGGATACCCCTCCACATGCGGGTCCGGAGGATTGAAACCCGGGCGTTCGGGGTATTGCCGGGGGGACGCCAATTGCGGGTTGTTGACGTCTATTTTCTGCAAAGCCAGAAAGTAGTGAGAGCGTCCAAGTTGGTCGCCCAAGGGAGTATTGATTCTGAATGGAGGATGCATGCTGGCAACCGATGTACGGGAACTCAGCCACAACGGAAATTCTGTGACAGGTGCGGATGCATCAACGGCGGTGCACGGCGACAGCGGGACAGATTCCGACGAGGTCCTCAAGGCCCTTGGCGAGTTGGATGCCGTGCTGAAGGAGAATGCCGAGCGCGAGCGCGTCCTCTTCCAACGGATCGCCGAGGTACGCCTGGCCCGGGAAAACGGGCAGGATTGGAAGGCCATTCTCGCCAATGAGGACGAGCCGAGCACGGTGCAGCTCGTGAGCACAATTCTGCGCCGCCAGTCCGAGGCCAGTGGCTATCTCCGCCGTTCCCTCGTCGTCGCACTCCGTGCGGAAGGACAGAGCATCCCGAGCATCGCCCACCTCTTCGGGGTGACACATCAGCGGGTGTCGAACCTGCTGCGACGGGTGGCCCAGGGCGGCAACACCTCCGCCGAATAGGCGCCCGGGCTCGAGCCTGGCCCACGTGTCAGGCCCGGCCAGCCGGTAGGTCCCCGGGATCGGATTCAGGGATCCCAGCTCGCAGCTGCTAAACACAACCACCGTGAAATTGGCCGTCCCCACAGAAACACGAGCCGGAGAGCGTCGGGTCGCCCTCGTCCCCGATGTCGTGAAGAAGCTCGTCGCCGCCGGGTGGCATGTCGTGGTGCAATCCGGTGCCGGTTCGGCCGCCGCATTCTCCGACGAGGCCTACGTCGGGGCCGGGGCAGACCTTGCTCCCGACCAGTCCACGACCCTTGCGGGCGCCGGACTGGTCGTCACTGTCAATGCTCCCGACGCGGCAGCCGCGGCCCTCGTGCCCGAGGATGCGGTCGTGCTGAGTTTCTTTCAGCCGGTCCCCTCCGCTGAGGCGCTGCGCGGTCCTGGCCGGCCGCGGGGCCACGGTCTTCAGCTTCGATCTGCTCCCGCGCATCAGCCGTGCCCAGGGGATGGACGCCCTCAGCTCACAGTCCACCGTGTCGGGCTATCGGGCGGGTCTGACGGCCGCCGAGCACCTCGCGAAGTTCTTCCCGATGTTCATGACGGCGGCGGGTACCGTGCCGCCGGCCAAGGTGCTGGTGATGGGCGTCGGGGTCGCCGGCCTGCAGGCCATCGCCACCGCCCGCAGGCTGGGTGCGGTCGTCAAGGCATACGACGTGAGGGCGGCGGCCAAAGAAGAGGCGGAGAGTCTCGGGGCGACCTTCCTCGACCTGGGCGTCTCGGCCGAAGGGGCGGGCGGGTATGCCCGTGAGTTGAGCGAAGAGGAACTGGTGCGCCAGCGTGCCGCCCTGGCCAGCGAGGTTGGTGCGTCCGACGTCGTCATCACCACCGCCGCCGTTCCCGGGTCGCATCGCGCCGATTCTGGTGACCGAGGAAATGGTCGACGGCATGGCGGCGGGCGCCGTCGTGGTGGACATGGCCGCGGACTCGGGCGGCAACTGCGCACTGACCGAAGCCGGCGTGGTCGTGGATCATCACGGCGTGCACATCGTGGGCATGGCCAACCCGCCCTCGGACATGCCGACGCATGCCAGCTTCCTCTACGCCCGCAACGTGGCCAACGTGCTCGGGCTCATGGGTCCCGACGGCGAGCTGTCCCCCGATTGGGACGACGAGATCGTGCGTGGCATGTGTGTCCTGCGCAAGGGCAGGGCGATCTCACCTGGTGCGATCGAGGTGCTCGGGGACTCGGGAGAGGGGACTGCGCAATGATCGGCCTAGGAACGGTCATGGCCCAGGTGACGAGCGGGACGGGGATCGTCGAGTACCTGACCGTGTTCGTGCTGGCTGCATTCGTCGGGATCGAGGTCGTCTCGAAGGTCCCGAGCATCCTCCACACGCCGTTGATGTCGGGCTCGAACGCCATCCACGGCATCGTCCTCGTCGGGGCGTTGACGATTATGGGGGAGGCGCACGGAACGGCCCAGCTCGTTCTCGGATTCCTGGCCATCTTCCTGGCCACACTCAACGTGGTCGGCGGCTTCGTCGTGACCGACCGCATGCTCGAGATGTTCAAGGTCAAACCCAACGAGCGCGCGGCGGCCCAGAAGAACGAAGCCACGGACCCCGGAGAGCAGGCGTGACGACGGCGGTCTCCTTGCCGCTGTCCACGGTCCGCGATCTGGTCTACCTCCTGGCAATCATCGGGTTCATACTCGCCCTCAAAGGACTCGGCTCGCCGCGGTACGCCCGCCGGGGAAATCAACTGGGTGCGGCAGCCGCCGCGGCGGCCGTCGCCGTCACGTTCACCCTTCCCTCACTGCGGCATTCGGGCAAGAACCTCGTGCTCGCCCTCATCGCCATGGTGTTGGGCGCGCTCGTCGCGGTGCCCGTCGCCCGTCTGGTGAAGATGACGGCGATGCCGCAGCTCGTGGCGATCTTCAACGGCGTCGGCGGCGGCGCGGCGGCGCTGATCTCGATCATCGAGCTCCTCCATCTCCATTCGCTCGGCCTCAAGCCGGCGGTGTACGTGACCGCGGAGGTGCTCCTCGGAGTGATCATCGGTTCGGTCTCCTTCTCGGGCAGCGCCATTGCGTTCGTCAAGCTGCAGGAGCTGATCACCGGCCGGCCGATCACCTACCCGGGGCAACAATTCATCAACGCGCTGGTCGGGTTCGCCATCGGTGTGCTGATCATCGTGGCGCTCGTGACGGGCAACATCGCGTTCGTCTTCATCATTCTCGGCCTCTCGTTGGTGTTGGGCCTGATCTTCGTGCTGCCCATCGGAGGGGCCGACGTCCCCGTTCTCATCTCGCTGCTGAACTCGTTCACCGGACTGGCGGTCGCGGCTTCGGGCTTCGTGCTGGACAACAACCTCCTCATCGTGGCGGGAACGTTGGTCGGCGCATCGGGCATCATCCTCACCCGCCTGATGAGCTCGGCCATGGGCCGTTCCCTGCCGAACATCCTCTTCAGTGCCTTCGGCGCGGTGATCACCGCGACGGGGGGTGAGGAGGGTGACGCGTCGCGCTCGGTGCGCACGGGCACCGCCGAGGACGTGGGCGTCCTGCTGGCCTACGCCCGCAAGGTGGTGATCATCCCGGGGTATGGCCTCGCAGTGGCCCAGGCGCAGCACACCGTGCGTGAATTGGCCGACGCCCTGGCCGCCAAGGGGGTCGACGTCTCCTATGCCATCCACCCGGTGGCCGGACGCATGCCCGGGCACATGAACGTCCTTCTGGCCGAGGCCAACGTCCCCTACGACGAGCTCGAGGAGATGGACGAGGCCAATGCCGAAATGCCGACGACGAACGTCGCCCTCGTGGTCGGGGCCAACGACACCGTCAATCCGGCCGCGCTGACGACCCCGGGCAGCCCCATTTATGGCATGCCCATCATCAAGGCCGACGAGGCGGAGAACATCATCTTTCTCAAGCGCTCGATGCGTCCGGGCTTCGCCGGCATCGACAACGAGCTGCTCTACAACGCCAAGACGACGATGCTGTTCGGCGATGCCAAGGACACCCTGCAGAAGCTGGTGGCAGCGGTCGCCGACGCCTGACCCGTGGACCCGGTGGGCGACCCGACGGAACATGCCCGAGGCCGACAAGTACGGTGACGTGCAGCTATGGAAGAAGTTGCCGAGGTCGACGAGGTAGATGAGGAGGCGGCGCTCGAGCGCCGCACGGGGAGACCCCGGCATCCCCTTGTGCGCTCGCAGCGCATCCTCCAGATCGTGCTCGGCCTCTTCTGGATTCTCGATGCCGCCCTGCAGTTCCAGCCGTACATGTTCTCCAAGGACTTCGTGCCGAGGTTCGTCCTGGCGAACGCATCGGGCCAACCCGCCGTCATCCACTGGGCCATCACCAACGTCGGCAACTTCCTCGCCCCCCATCCGGCGGTGTGGAATGCGCTCTTCGCACTCATCCAGTTGGCGATCGGCGTGGGCCTCCTCTTTCGGCGTACGGTGCGCCCCGCCCTGGCGCTCTCGTTTCCCTACGCCCTCGGTGTGTGGGTCTTCGGCGAGGGGCTCGGCTTGGTCCTCACCGGGTCGGCGTCTCCGCTCACCGGTGCACCGGGTTCGGTGTTGCTCTACGCCCTCATCGGCCTGATGGCGTGGCCGCGCCGACAGCGAGAGGACACGAGTCGTTGGACGGCGAACCCGTGGGCATCGCGTCGTCGGCCGCAGCGCAGGGACTCGGCGGGACGATCACGCCGCTGGCGGTGTGGACCGGGTTCTGGGTCCTTTCCGCCGTTCTGTTCCTCCTCCCCGACAACCGGACCCGGACGTCGATCTCGAGTGCGGTCACGGGGATGGCGCCCGGCACTCCGGGCTGGTATTCACATTTCCTCGTCAGCACCGGCAATCACTTCGCGTCATCGGGAACCCAGACCGCATGGGTGCTCGCCATCCTGTCGCTCGTCATCGGCATCGGCCCGCTGCTGGCACGCCGTCCCGGCGTGTTCCTGGCTGCGGGGATCCTCCTCGCTGCGCTCCTGTGGATCACCGGGCAGGGCTTCCTCGGCGGCATCCTCAGCGGGTCGGGGACCGACCCGAATTCGGGGCCGGTGGTCGTCCTCCTTGCTCTGGCGATGATGCCCACGAGGGAGGCCTCGGCTCTCCGGTCCCGTTCTCCCGCCGAGTCCTTCGTGCGGTGGAACCCTGTCGTCGCCCTGAGCGCCGGGGCGGTGGTGGTCCTGGCACTCGTGCTCAGCGCGGCGTACCCGGCACCCGCCCAGGAGACGTCGGACATGGCCATGGGCGGCATGGTCGGCATGAGCGGCTCCGGTTCGAGCGATCCCTCGGCCACGACGGCATCGTGTACCGCCGGCAACGCCGGCACGACCCGTGCCGGACTGGACGTGAACAACACGCCCTACATGATCATGAGCGGGACCCAGGGCATGAACATGAACGGGGCCGACGCCTCCGCCGCGGCCGGATTGAACACGACCAAGGCAAACTGGAGCTACACGGGACCCGCGTTGCCCAACGCGCTGGCGAACGATCTGTTGGCGCAGGGAAAGAACGGACCAACCGACATCCACATGGCGGTGACCGGGTGCGCGTCCGAACCGACCTTCTCGCAGCAGATCAACGCAACGCAGTACGTACAGGCGACCAGCCAGGCCGTCACCCGCTACGACGACGTCTCGGCCGCCGTGGCCGCGGGTTACGTGCCGGTGTCCCCGACCGACTACCCCGTCGTGTATTACGTGAACCCGGGCATCGTGGCGGCCAATGCGGCGGCCAAGCGGACGCTGGACCCGGCCTACGTCGACGGGCTCGTCTACGCCCGCATACCGTCGGGCCAGCAGGTGCTGGCCGGCGCCTTCTACGTGCTCCCGGCCACGGTGCAGAAGCCGCCGATGCCGTTCGGCCCTCTGGTGCAATGGCATCAGCGCACGGCGGTCTGTGGGCCCGTGTCGGGTTCGGCGACGACCCTGGACATCACGGGGACTCCGCCCTGCGGACCGGGCACGGTCCAGGCACCGACGCCGTACATGACCATGGTCTGGCAAGTGCCGGTTGCCGGCGGACCCACGGCCATTCAGCCTCCGGACATTCAGATTGTGGAGGCGGCCGTGATGCAGACCTTGACCTGACGGAGTCAGCGGGGGGCGATGACGTCCACCTCGGCCAGCAGTGCGGCTGAGGGCTCCCACCGCCCCGCCGCCACGTTGGCGGCGACCTGAGCGGGTTTGGTGGCGCCGGCGATGACGGACGCCACCGCAGTGCGCGAGAGCAGCCATGCGAACGCCAGGTCCAGGACCGTGTGGCCCTCGCCCCGCGCCAGCGCGTCGAGTGCGCTCACCTTCGCCAGCCGGTCGTCACTGAGCTCGTCCTTGGCCCGCGCACCCCACGATGCCATGCGCGTCCCCTGCGGAGCCTCCTGGCCCGCCTTGTACTTGCCGCTCAAGACACCGCTGGCCAGCGGAAAGAAAGGCAGGAACGCCGTGCCGGTGCGGTCGCAGAATCCGAGTACTTCGTCCTCCGCCTCGCGGAACAAGATGTTGTACTGGTTCTGCACGCTCACGAAACCGGGTGCGCCCTCGGCCACGGCCGCCCGGGATTCCTCGAGCATGGCCCCGTCGAAGTTGGAGCACCCGAACTCGCGCACCTTGCCCTCCGCCACGAGCTCGGCCAGCGTGCCGAGGGTGTCGGCGATCGGCGTGTTGGGATCGGGAACATGCTGTTGGTAGAGATCGACATGGTCGGTGCCCAAGCGGCGCAGGCTGGCGTCGAGCGCAGCGCGGATGGCGGCGGGCGCGGCACCCCCCGGATGGCCCTCGTAGGGCACGCCGAACTTGGTCGCCAGGATGATGTCATCGCGCTTCGGCCCGAGCGCAGCGCCGAGATACTCCTCGCTCTTCGTGCCGCCATAGATGTCGGCGGTGTCGAAAAAGTTGATGCCGGCGTCGAGGGCCGCTCCGACGACCGCGTCGGTGTCCTCGCTCCCGAGGCGCATGCCGAAGTTGTTGCAGCCGAGCCCCACCACACTGACGATGAGTGAGCCGATGGTGCGGGTGTCCATAGTTGCAGGGTCTCCTGTGGGCGAAGGGTGAAGAAGGTGGTCGTCGTCGTGTCGGGAGTAGCGTACCGTCGGCTCGGGAGAGTCCACCCGACCTGACCGAGGAGGCCGATATGGCAGAAGGCGCTGTTGACGTGACGATAGATGCCGCACCGGACGCGGTGTGGGCCAAGATCGGCGACTTCGGGGCCCTGGAGGAGATCTTCCCGGGGATCGAGTCCTTCCGTCTCGAAGGCGACGAGCGGGTCATCGGTATGGGTGGCGGCGCCGAGATCCGTGAGCGGCTGCTCGCGCGTGGACGAGGCCACCCGTACCCTCACGTATTCGGTCATAGCGGGAGTACCACTCGAGCGGCACCGGGCCACGATCACGGTCGAACCTGCCGGCAACGGCTCCAAGGTGACGTGGGCCTATGAGGTGGAGCCGGCGGAAATGGCCGCGCTCATGGGCAACAGTTACAAGGGTGCGTTGGCTTCGCTCCAGGGCCTGTTCACGTAACGGACGCCGTTCACCCCCGGGCGGTGTCGTGGCCGAGAACGCTGCGCATCGCCGCAGCGGCCACCGAGGCGGCTTCTCCGGCGGGCATGGCCTTGAGCTCCTCGTTCAGGACCTCGACGCCGACGGGAAGCTCGGGATGCACTGCCAGAACCGGGGCGAGGATGTCCATAAGAGGAAGGTCGCCCTCACCGGGCAGGTAGCGCCCCGACATTTTGACGTAGGGCTGTGCGTCCTGGATCCTGCGCCGGTCACTGGCCTGGATGCCACCGACCAGTGCCGGTGCGTCGCCCACCAGTTGCTCCGGTCCGCCCCCGGTGCGGGCGAGGTGCCAGGTATCGAGCATGACGCGGAGGTTGTCCAGGCCGACGGCGCGGACGAGGTCGAGCGCGCCAGGGAAGTCGGGGATGCCGGTATCGGGAAGAAACTCGATCAGGATGGTGAGACCGCGACGTGCCGCCCGCTGGGCCACCCCTCCGAGCACGTCGGTCATGTCGTCGAAGGGCACGGGGTGTCCTTCGAAGTGGACCACGTTCACGGCTTTGGCCCCGAGACCCTCTGCCATGTCGAAGCAGCGCTCCTCGGTGACGCCGCCCGGCGTGCCGGGGAGCGGGCTGGAGAGGCCGTCGATGTAGCCCATGGTCACGCCGGCGTCGTCACACTGTCGCCGGAGCTCGCCCAACTCCACGCCCGAGCGCTCCAGAAGGAACGGTGTGGTCGTGAGCGATGCATAGCCTGCCCGTGCGGCCACGGAAATGAGCTCGGGCAACGTAGCCTGCCGCACGGTCATGCAGCAGAGCTCCAGAGCTCGTCACCCCGCACCTACCGCCGCGCCGGCGGCTGGCTGGCTGGATCGGAAGAGATCCATGATGCGGGAGCAGGCAAGCCCGTCGTCGAACGAGGGCGTCACCTGACGTCCCTCGAGCACCGCCCGCCAGATCTCGCGGGCCCACCCGGTCATGGCCGTCTCGTGGGGATCGCCCGATGAGGGTGGGAAATCGAACTGTGCCCGCGTCCCGTCCACCCGTTGGAGGACGACGCGGACGTCGGCGGTGTTCTCGATGGCCCCCTCTGATCCGGTCACGGTGATGCGGGGTGGGAGGGAGATCGGCGCGGCGAACGAGGTGTCGACGGAGGCAGTGGCTCCCGACGCGAACTCCGCCCACGCACTGAAGGCGTCTTCGGCGTCGCAGGTGTGCACATGGCCTTCCTTGTCCGGACGTTCGGGGATCGTGACCCAGGTGCGGGCCCCCGCTGCGGTCACCTCACCCAGGAGCCACCGCATCATGTCGATGATGTGGGAGCCGAACGCGCCGATCCACCCACCGCCGAGCGAGCGGTCGAAGAGCCAGCCGTAAGGGCGCAACGGCGTCCTCGAGCCCGAGGAGAAGGCGGAGAAGTGAAGGTGTTCGGGGCGACCCAGCGCACCCGTCGTGATGAGCTCTTGCATCTTCTGCCGGGCCGGCTGATGGCGGAACTCGAAGTTGAGGAGGTTGATGACCCCGGCCTCCTTGGCTTCGGCGGCGAGCGCCGCTCCCTGCTCGGGGGAGAGGCCGAACGGCTTGTCGCAGAGCACGGCATGCCCGGCGGCAATGGCAAGACGCACATGGTCGGCGTGGAGGAACGGCGGCGAGTGCACGGCGATCAGGTCGACCTCGGCGCCGCACAGTGCCTGCACGGCAGGGGTGTCCCGGGCCGAGACCACGTCGATGACGTCGCACCCGATGTGTCGAAAGACCGGCGCCACCACCCGTGACCCGAAGCCGGCACCGATGATGCCGACCCTCAGTGGACGGAGGTCGTCGTCGGTCGACCCTGATGTGCCCATGGTCCCTCCCCTCGTCGTGCCAGGGCACCCTAATGGCCCTGTCGGCCCCTCCGCTGGCCCGCGCCGGGTCGGACGGGCGGGCGGGGCGGGAGGTGGCACTACCCTGAGCAGGTGAGATCGGGCGCTGTCGGAGACGCCGCGGGACGAGCGGGCACCGGGCCACCCGCGCGGTCGCTCACCCAAGATGCGCCAGAGATCTACCCGCGGCCACTGCCCGAGCCGAGCGCCCTCGCCCTGGCCCGTCGCGGCGCCACGATCACCAGGGTGGTGGGTCGGCGCTTCGCCCCGGTTGCAGTACGGCAGGTTCGGACCATCCGCCAAGGAGCACTGCCCGGGGTCCAGTTGGCCCGCCCGCTCCGAAAGAGCTTCGAGGACCTGGGCGGGACCTTCATGAAATTCGGGCAGATCATCGCCTCGTCCCCCGGCATGTTCGGTGACGACGTGGCCGAGGAATTCCGTGCCTGCCTGGACACGGGGCGCGAGGTCCCCTTTCCTGAAGTGCGCCAGAGGGTCGAGGAGGATCTGGGCCGCCCGCTGGACGTGGTCTTCGCCGAGTTCGAGCGTCGTCCCATCGGGACGGCGTCGATTGCCGTGGTGCACCGGGCTCGCCTCCAGGACGGCACTCTGGTGGCCGTCAAGGTGTTGCGGCCGAACATCGAGCAGGTGGTGGCCACCGATCTGGACCTCATGCAGCCGTTGATGGAGATACTGGTGCGCCTGACCGGAGACCAGCTGGCCGGCTCCACCTTGCAGCTGCTGGACGGTTTCCGGGTCCAGATCGGAGAAGAAATGGACCTGCGGAACGAGGCCCGCTCCATGGTCCATTTCCGCCGATTGCAGAATGAGTTCGACCTGAAGATGATCGCCGTGCCCGAGCCGTATCCGGAATTCTCCGGTCGCAACGTGCTCACGATGGAGTTCTTCGACGGGGTGCCCATCGACGATGTGGCGCAGGTGGCCGAGATGGGCATCGACCCGACCCCGCTGGTCCAGGCGGTCATGCGTGCGTTCTTCCTCACAACCGTGCGGTGGGGCGCCTTCCACGGCGATGTGCACGCCGGCAACATGATGATGTTGCGCGACGGCCGGATCGGGGTCATCGACTGGGGGATCGTCGGACGGCTCGATCCGCTGACGCACCGCTTCTTCCTGTCCCTCCTCTCTGCGGCAATGGGCAACGAGGACGCGTGGGCCGACGTCACCGGGTACATCACGCGGACCTACGGTCCGGCCATCGGGGAGGCGGTCGGCCTTTCCGGACCGGAGTTGACGGCGTTCGTCCGCAGTATCTTCGAGCCGGCTCTGACCCGGCCTTTCGGTGAGGTGAGCGTGGCCGGCTTGATGCAGGCCATCCAGCTCCAGGTGGCCAAGGCCCAGGGCATCGAAGCCCACAGCCGGACTGTCGGGGCGATCCTGCACCGTCTGCGCTCCCAGCGCAGGCTCCGCCGGATGGCCGACGCTTCGGGTGGCCTCATGTCGGATTTCGACCGGGGCACGTTCCTCCTGGCCAAACAGCTCATGTACTTCGAGCGCTACGGGCGGCTGTTCGTCTCGGAGCTGCCCATTCTCAACGACCGGGAGTTCATCGGCCAGCTCTTGGCCGGCGTGGACCTGACGTCGCCGGGCGCCTGAAGGCCGGCGCCCTGGCCCCTGACCACCGGGGCCCGGCCGATATGCTCGACGGTGCCCGTAGCAAACCACCAGGAGGTCGTCCGTGAAGGTCGTTGTTGACTTCGACGAGTGTGCCAGCAATGCCGTGTGCATGGGCATCCTGCCCGAAGTCTTCGAGGTGCGCGACGACGGCTACCTCTACATCCTCAATGAGAACCCCCCCGAGGAGTTCCGGGGCCGGTTGCGTGAGGCGGTGAACGGTTGTCCGACCGGTGCGATCTCCATAGCCGAAGACGACTGACGCCGCGCCAGCCTGCTCCACCACGACGTAGCGCGTCCCCGCGCCGCCCCCTGCGATGACGGCACCCACCACGGTCGCACCGCGCCTGCGCTTCGCCCCGTCCCCTACCGGCTACTTCCACGTGGGGAGCGCCCGGTCGGCCCTCTTCAACTGGCTCTTCACCCGCCAACGGGACGGAACGTTCGTGTTGCGCATCGAAGACACGGACGAAGAGCGCAACCGACGTGAATGGACGGACGGGATCATCACCGCGCTCGAATGGTTGGGCATGGCCCCCGACGAGGGCCCCTACTACCAGTCGGCACAGGGCGACGCGCACCAGGCCGCCATCGAGGCGCTCTGGGAGAGCGGTGCGCTCTACGCCTGCGCCTGCACGAGACCCGAGATCGATGACCGCACGAAAGCCCGTGCTGCGGCCGGTGACCCGACCCCCGGCTACGACGGACATTGCCGCGACCGGGGTCTGCCACGCGGTGAGGGTCGCGCACTGCGGTTCCGTACGCCCGACGATGGCAGTACCACGGTGCACGACCTCATCCGCGGTGAGGTGGAGTTCCCCAACCGGGCCACCGAGGACTTCATCTGCGTGAAGGGAAACGGCAAGCCGCTGTTTGCGTTGGCCAACGTGGTGGACGACCGCACCATGGCGATAAGCCACGTGTTCCGCGGGGAGGAGCATCTGCCCAACACGCCCAAGCAGATGATGCTGTGGCATGCGCTGAACGAGGCCACTTCCTCCGGCCTGGCGCTGCCGGTGTTCGCCCATCTTCCCCTGCTGGTCAACGAGCAGGGGAAGAAACTCTCCAAGCGTCGTGACCCCGTGGCGGTCGAGATGTACCGCGAGCTGGGCTACCTCCCGACGGCCTTCCGCAATTATTTGGCACTACTGGGATGGAGCCCGGGCGAGGAGGAGATACTCCCGCTGGCAACGTTGATCGAGAGGTTTCGCATTGAAGACGTACAGAGCTCGCCCGCGTTCTTCGACGTGCGCAAGCTCTCGCACATGAACGGCGTCTACATCCGAGAGCTGCCGACGAGCGAGTTCATAGAGGAGTCCCGTCCATGGGTGGACCCCCGGCCCGACGAGTGGTCCGCCGGCCAGTGGCATGACCCCGACAGCGGGGCCGTCGCCACGGAGGGCCCGCCGTGGCCGGCGGAGCGCTTCGACCCCGACGTCTTTGCGCGCATGGCCGAGGTCGTGCAGGAGCGGGTGGCGATTCTCAGCGAGGTGCCGGCGTTGGTGGATTTCTTCTTCGTCGATGACCCCGCCATCGACCCGGACAGCTGGCAGAAGGCCATCGTCCGCGACGAGCTGGCACCATCGATCCTGCGGGCGGCCGTGGATACCTATGCCACGTGCGAGTGGAGGCGCGACGTGTTGCATGACGCCACGGCGGAGATAGGCGCGATCTACGACCGGGCCTTGGGCAAGGCCCAGGCGCCTATTCGGGTTGCCGTGACCGGCAAGCGCGTCGGACCTCCATTGTTCGAGTCGCTGGAAGTTCTGGGTCGGGACGAAACCATTCGTCGCCTCTCGTCGGCGCTCGACCGGGTGGCCGCGGACACCTGATGCTCTTTCCGCTGCGGCTCGTCCTCCGCATCGTCAGTCTCATTGTGGCCGCGGTCGTCCTTTACTTCGGGGTCACTCTCCTGCAGGTCTGGCTGACGTCCCGCCAGTACGATCCCCACCCTGCCGGGGCGATCATGGTGATGGGGGCGGCCGAGTACAACGGCACGCCCACCCTCGATCTTCAAGCCCGTCTCCAGGAGGCGCTGATCCTGTTCAACAAGGGTGACGCGCACCTCATCATGGTGACCGGGAGCAAGGAGAAGGGGGATCTCGACACCGAGGCTGGAGCGAGCAAGACCTATCTCGAGCAGAGAGGGGTCCCGGCCGCCGACATCCTCGAGGCGGGCGGCACCAACAGCTACGACAACGTGGCCGAGGCGGCACCCCAACTGAGGGCCCGCCACGCCACGACCGTGCTGGTCACCACCGACCCCTTTCACGAGGACCGCTCCATGGCGATCTCCTCCTCCCTCGGGTTGACGCCGTCACCGACCCCCACCAGGACGTCACCGATCACCGGCTGGTCGACGGTGCCCTACTTCTTGAAGGAGGCCGTCGGGGTCGGACTGGGTCGGATCGTGGGCTTCAACCACCTGGAATGGCTCCACGATGCCTAGGCCCCTGCTCGCCGTCGACCACCTGCGGTCATCGACGCCGGCGACCCCCGATGGCTCGGCTAACCTGATCGTCCACCCATTCGGGGGTGGTGTAATCGGCAACACGACTGGTTCTGGTCCAGTTATTGAGGGTTCGAGTCCTTCCCCCCGAGCACCGGCGGATTCCTCCGGGAAACCTCCGCTCGGCCCCATCGTCTAGAGGCCAAGGACACCACCCTCTCAAGGTGGCGACACGGGTTCGAATCCCGTTGGGGCTGCAAAAATTTGACCTGGACCCTGGGAGGCGGTCCAGGTTTGTAAGAGTTCGGTCGTGAGCTTCTTGGAGGTAGTCCATGCCCAAGCGCTATGCGAGAGAGTTTCGGCGCGCTATTTGTGAGCGCCTGGTTGCCGGCGAGCGGATCAGCAAACTCTCAGAAGAAACCGGGGTCTCACCAGCGACTCTGCATCTGTGGAAGCGCCAAGATGGGAAGCGTCAATGACCTCCCCAAGGTCAATGTCGCAGAAACAGCGCATGCCGCCCCGTACCGATGGAAGACTTTCATGGCGAACTGCTGCTGGCCGTGCCGCACCTGACGCAACGCACCCCATTCCTCCGGAGAGGCGGTCAGAAAGATGGCGCATCGCCGGGCTCCGGAACGGCCGGAGCGGGGAGATGATCGACGTTCCCGATGTCAGCATTTGGGAGCACAGTTCGGTAATGCTAAAGGCCGCCACCTCTTGGAGCGATCCAGTTGAGCTGGTAGGTGCGAAACTTCGGGTCGTAGCTCATCGCCTGCTCGAACTCATCGACGAGGTCGTCGGACTATGAGGCCCGGAATATCACACCGAGGTGGGCAAAGGTTCAGCTTGGGTCCCGTGCCTCCGATCGCTTACTGCACATGTACGGCTTACTAGTTGACTGCGTTGCAGCCGGTGGCGCTGGTCTCGGTGTCGTAGGCGACCCACCCAGCCCCAGCCGCAGGAGCGGCCGTGCCCGAACCGGGATAGACATCAACCTCGTCAGCCGCAGCACCAGTGGCCTGGGCGATGCCGATGAAGTAGTGGCTCGGGTCGGACGGCCAGCTCTTCAGGTACGGTCCACCGGTGGTGGCGGTCGAGGTGAGAGCGGCCTGCGTCAGGTTCGCCGCAAGGTTCCCGTTCGCCTCGTACGCCGCGATGGCGGTCTCAACCGTCTTGGCGTCTGCCGAACACGCTGACTTGGCACTCGAGCCAGTGACCGATCCGAGGGCGAACACGACCACGGCGGCCAAAATGCCGAGCACGACAATGACAATGAGAAGTTCGATAAGTGTGAACCCATCTTCCCTCTCGCCAGCGGCCTTCTGGCGCTGGATCTCGTGATAACGCTCTATCACCCCCTTCTCCCATTCCGTAAGAGATAGCCATGCCGGACCTGCCCGATCGAGGCACCTAGCCCGCCCTGCGGGGGACAGTCCCAGAACCGATCGCAAGCGTCCCATCCGGACGTATCTCTGGGCACGCCGCGCTCTCTGTTCCATCATCGACACGGCAGAGTCGTGCGGCACACGGTCTCGGCAACCCGGGCCCGCCGATTTCGACCAGCGACGGGGGGTCTGATGGTAGAGCTCCACAAAGACCTTGCCCATCGTGCGGAGGGTCCAGGTTCAGCTGACAGCTCGTCGCTGGCCGACGACGATCTTCAAGTCCGCGGCGCATGAACGAACAGCCACCCAATCTGCGCACTGCATTCACAGAGATCTGGCGACGGCGCGCTCTGGTCCTGGTCGTCGCTGCGCTGTGCGCGGCGGCAGGGGCCGCCTATGGATTCCTCAAGCCCGCCAACAACAGCAGCGTGGCCTTGGTCGTTCTCCCGCCAGCCGGGAAATCGAGTTCCGTCGGTTCCAACATCAACCACGATGAGGTGATCGCGAAGAGCACCCCTGTGCTGTCCGCCGCCGGAGCCGAGCTCTCGCCGCCGCTGGGGGCACTCCAGGTGAGAAAACTGGTCTCCGTCAGTCAACTGAGCGGGCAGATCCTGCAGATTGAGGCGCAGGGCAAGACGACCTCGGGCGCCGTCAGTCTATCGAACAACGTCGCGGCGATGTTCATTCAGTACGTCACCGAACTGGCTGCGGCAAACTCGGGGCCCGCCGTTGCATCACTCCAGCACCAATCCACGTTATACACGCAGGAGATAAAGGCCCTGCAGGCGCAAATCAACTCGGTTTCAAGCCGCATAACTTCAGAGGGGGCCGGGTCGAATGCCGGTCAGCAGGACGCCACGGTGGTGAGTCAACTGCGCAATCAGCAGAACCAGGTAGGGCTACAGCTCGACAGCGTCACGAGCAAATTGGCAGCAGCGCAGGCTGCGAGCGGCTCGGCCGCGGGATCGTCAATGGTCGTCCAGAAGGCCACCGTCCAGCCCGTTTCCAAATACGGACTCCCCATCGAGGCGGGCGTCATTGGCTTCCTCATCGGTCTGCTCGGTGGTGCGGTCTTCGTGCTCGTCCGGGCTTAACGTGGGCGTCGTCTCCGGTTCCGGGACGAGATCGCCCGGGTCGCGGGTGCCTCGGTCGTCGCCTCGCTCGAAGCACTGGGCTCGACCGTCACGGGGCGCCACGAACTGTTCATGTCCGTCAACCCCGCTGCTACGGTCCACGTCGATGGGTGAGCGTTACGGCATGGTGCTGGTGCCACAAGAGAAACGCCCGTCAGTCTGCTGACGACATTGTTGCCGGTAGACAGACCGATGGCTGGGAGTTCTTCTCCAAGAGAGTGGACAAGTACGGCGATCAAGTCATCGTGTTCTCGCGGCCCGGTTGACTCCGCTCAATCACTAACTTCGGTGTGATCAGGACGATAGTTGTCGCGCTGGTCGGCGACCGCGCCTCCTCTTGACCCCATACCCCACGGCTCCGAGAGCGAGCACCGAGAGGGGCAAGAGGAGCGGCATGGAAACCTCGGGAGTGTCAGCGGGAGGGGTCGCGCCGTACTCCGTTGCCCCAATGGTGCAATCGGTTTCACCCGCACCGGGTCGAGGGTCAGCCCTCTGGTCCGCGCTTGGACAGACTTGCACGCTATTCAGCGTTGAGCCTGGAGGGACTTGTCCGATTGTCGGACTACCGGCCATGGGCAGAATCGTCTGTGTCGGCCCTCCATTGTCGGCTAATGCGCCGAGCGACGCGTCGAGGGTGGGAGAACTGTTCGTGCTGCCGGTAGCGGTGAACGAACAGGAAGCGTCGTCGGCGATGTTGTAGCCCTCGTCGTCGACGCTGCCGAAGCAGTCGACGACGAGGTGCCTTTGGCCATGATGGTGCCGCCCAGGTGCACTGTGCCTGCGTTGTAGATTCCGCCGCCTTTGTCGCTACTGCGATTGCTCGACAGGGTGCTATCGGTCATGGTCAAGGCGCCTGCCTTTTCGATCCCGCCACCGGCATCTGTGCCCGTGTTGCCCGACAGGGTGCTGTTGGTCACTGCCATGGTGCCGCTGTCGTTGTAGATTCCGCCCCCTAGGATTGCGCTGTTGCCCGACAGGGTGCTGTCGGTCACGGTCACCGTGCCGTCGTTGTAAATCCCGCCACCCCTCAACATGGCACTGTCATCCGTCACGGTGCTGTCGGTCAATCGCCTATACGAGTGGCACCGAGACCTTCCCGATGACGGGCTTGACATTCAGCTTGAGTTGACAGCCCTATTGACCCGATGAATCCAACCTCGGCCAGTTTGGTCACGAACGTCAGAGCGACGATGGTTAAGACTCTTCCTTGACCAGGACCGTCAACCGGAGCTGGCTGCGAGCACCTCAGCGCGCTGCCGCAGATCCGTGATGGCCTCCCCATACGAGCCGGTCTCAAGCACCGAAAGCAGCTCGGCCACGATTGCGCCCAGCTCGGCTATGTACTTGCTCGGCTCCTGAATGGTTATCTTTGAGAAAGGGAGGGCAAGATTGACGCGGCTTATGGGAGCAACGATGCCACCGCCCATCTTCGGTCCCACACTCGGTGTTTCGTTTTCAGTCATCTCTCGGCCTCCAATCCGGCAAGGTGGAAGAATCTCCCCTCCACATTGCTATTGGACCACATGGGACCGTGGTTCCTCACTGATTACGGTCGAAGCGATTGACGTGCAACCCGTTTGGATCACCCTTTTGGCGTTCGGCATACCGTAGGTTCGGCTCCGCGGTGCCCCACTCAGTGTCCTGGTTCCCACATTCAGGACACGGGTAGCCGATGTCCATGAACGGTATGTATCCGGCAGCTAGTTGGGCCGGACCGCGGGACACGCAAAGGGCCGGGAGGTTTGAACGACCCCCAGCCCCTGGGTTGCCGTGGCTCGGATCACCCGTTCTCCACCCTGGCAAAGTGGCCGTGCAACACAGAGCGTCCGGCGATCTCCACACCCGGTAGCTGGCCTCGATGTCGGCCACACGCAGATTGAGGAAGATCGAAGTGGTGTCCCCCTGCTCGTAGTCCACGACCGAGATCCCCGGCTTGTCGGGAGTCGGCCCGCATCGGGCGGAAGGACTTCGGCGTGAGTGGGGAGAGTGTGGAGACCCGCCGTTTTCACAGACTCCCGTGCTGCAACAATATGCGTGATGACACGCTCGAGGGCTTTTCGATCACCGACCCCGCAGCGTGGCCGGTCTGAATCACAGAGCCCCACTGGAACGTACGCGGTCCCGTCATCGCACGTCTCGGGTACTGGCGCGCTCGAAAAGTCTCGGTCGGACTCGAACCGACCTAGGGTGCCAAGGCTGAAACGCTCGGTTCTCTTCCTTGGACTGCTGTTTCCTTTGCTCCTGGGCACCGGAATTCCAAGGGCTGCGGCGGCCGAGACACCCTTTGCCACCTCGATAAGCAGCAACCACCGCTACCTCTTGGACCAGGCCGGTGATCCTTACATGATCGTCGGTGACTCAGCACACTCGCTGTCGGTCGACCTGTCGACCACCCAAATGAAGGCTTATTTCGCCGACCGTCAGGCCCATGGATTCAACGCAGTCCTGGTGGAGCTCATCTGCGGCCAATACACCGGCAACCACAACAAGAACAGCGCCAACTATGCCACGTACGACGGACTAACGCCGTTTACTACCAACGGTGACATTTCCACGCCCAACCCAGCGTACTTCAGGCGTATGCAAACCATGGTCCGGTTAGCCGAGAACGATGGAATCACCTTGTTCCTGGACCCTGCTGATACCGGGCAACTGCTTAGGAGCTCGTCCTTTTTGGCGCACAACGGGGCAGCCAAAGATTACAACTATGGACGTTTTCTCGGTCGCACATTCGAGGGCTTCCCGAACATCGTGTGGGAGAGCGGTAATGACTACCAGAAGTGGGGTCGCGTCAATGACGCATACGTGCTGAGCATTGCCGAAGGTATCCGCTCGGTTGACGCCAAACAGCTGCAGACGGTTGAGCTGAATTACACGACGAGCCTCTCCAGCGATGACCCGCGCTGGGCTTCTTTCGTCAACCTCAACGCTGAATACGACTACTACGCCCCGTACGCCGAGGTACTTGCCGGCTACAATTTTGACGCACCCGAGATGCCGGTCTTCGGCACCGAGAACAATTATGAATTCGAGAACTATCTCCGCATCAACCCCGGAAACGCGAAGGACCTACGCCGTCAGGAATACTGGACGATGACCAGCGGGGCGACGGGACTCCTCTACGGCAACCACTACACGTGGGATGATCCGAGCTGGGCTGATGAAGAGAAGCATCTGGACACGATTGGGGTGCAGCAGCTGGGGTACATGAGCACTTTCTTCAAAAGTGTCGCGTGGTTCAATTTGGTGCCGGACCAGACGCATAGCTTTGTGACAGCCGGGTATGGGACTTTTCAAAATCAAGGTATTGAAAGTTCCGGCAATTACGTCACTGCAGCCGTAAGTGCCGACGGCACCTTGGGTGTCGCCTATTTGCCGCAGCGGACCACCGTGACGCTCGACATGGCCAAAATGCGCGGACAGACCACAGCGCGCTGGTACGACCCCACCACCGGCACCTATTCCACCATCGGGATTCTCGCCAACTCCGGCAGTCATCAGTTCACTTCGCCGGCCAAGCACAAGGACGGGTCAGATGACTGGCTGTTGGTTCTTCAGGCCTAGGGCAATGACAGAAAGGCACCACCGCACGGTTCAATCATGCCGGATGTGATGAGTGGGGCGAGGTTGTGGACAAGGACCGGCCGCTGCTGCATGGTGTAGCGCGGCACGACCCGGGACGCTAGATCGAGCAGATGTTAGGATCTCGCCCGGTGCTGAATCTGAAGGTGGCGAACGCCCGCATCGTCGATGGCACAGGATCCACTCCCTATCACGGCGACGTCGGCGTACGAGATGGGCGGATTGTGGCGGTCGGAACAGTGGACGAGCCGGCTGCGCGCACTATCGACGCCAGTGATCTCATCATCTGCCCCGGCTTCGTCGACCCGCACACCCACTACGACGCACAGCTGTTCTGGGACCCCTACGCCATACCGTCGAGCTCGCACGGCGTGACGAGCGTGATCGGCGGCAACTGCGGCTTTTCACTCGCCCCCCTGCTTGATCGCGATGTCGGTTACACCAGGCGCATGATGGCCAAGGTCGAGGGCATGTCGCTGGCCTCGCTCGAGACCGGCCTGCCCTGGAGTTGGCAGAGCTTTGCCGAGTTTCTCGAGTGTCTCGACGACTCCATCGCTATCAACGCCGGCTTCTTGGTCGGTCATTGCGCATTGCGGCGTTTCGTCATGGCGGACGATGCCAACCGACGTGCCGCCACCGAATCCGAAGTGAGCGCCATGGCCGATCTGTTGCATCAGTCGCTCAGCGCTGGTGGCCTCGGCCTCTCAACCAGCGCGTCGCCGACCCATGACGACGGCGATGGTGGTCCGGTGCCGAGCCGTGCCGCTGAACTGGCCGAGCAATTGGCGCTGTGCGATGTCGTGCGTCAACACCCGGGCACCACTTTGGAAGCGATCATCGAAGGCTGCCTTCGTCGGTTCAGCGAGGCCGACATGGATCTGTTGGTGTCGCTGAGCGCGGCGGCGCAGCGTCCGCTCAACTGGAACGTCCTGGGAATCGAGGCCGCCGATCCGGACCGTCCGGCGCACCAGCTGGAAGTGTCGGCCCGAGCCCGTGCTGTGGGCGCTCGCATCGTTGCACTCACCATGCCGGTTCTCGTCCCGATGACGATGAGCTTCGACAGTTTCTGCGCCTTGTGGCTCATCCCGGGCTGGGGCGACGTGCTTGATGCCGACGTGGACGAGAGGATGCGCCGCCTCTCGGATCCAGCCGTCCGCGCCACCATGCTGGCAAGTGCCGCCGCCTCGCCGCTTTCGTTTACGCGTCTGGCCAAGTTCGAGAACTACGTCATCGGCGATACCTTCCATCCGGACAACCTCCGCTTCACCGGCAAACGGGTGGTCGACATCGCCCGTTCGCTTGATCAGGATCCGTTCCAGTGCGTGGCCGACATCGTCGTCCGAGACCGGCTCCGGACCGTCCTGTGGCCCCAACCGACAAACGACACCGACGATGATTGGGAGCTGCGCCGCCGGGTCTGGGAGCACCCCGACGTACTCCTGGGCGGTTCCGATGCGGGTGCGCACATCGACCGCTCCATCGGCGCTCCGTACACGACCCGTTTCCTCGCCGACGTGCTTCGAGGAAGGAAGCTCGTCTCCCTCGAGCGCGCCGTCGCCCTCATGACTGATGCCCCGGCTCGACTCTTCGGCCTACGCGATCGCGGTGTGATTGCCGAGGGGGCGCACGCCGACCTCGTTCTCTTCGATCCCGACACCGTGGACGCAGCAGCCCCCACTTTGGCTCAGGACCTCCCCGGTGGGGGCCCCCGTTTGGTCTCCGACGCGATCGGAGTCGAGAGTGTCTTTGTGAACGGGGTCTCCATACTGCACGGCGGTGTGCCGACAGGAGCTCGTCCCGGGCGGGTGCTGCGGTCCGGTCGGGACACCAAAACGGTGGAGACGCGATGAACGGCCAGGGCTCCGCTCGGCGGATCCCTAAAATCATCTCTGTCGACGACCACGTGGTTGAGCCCCCTGACCTGTGGTCGAGTCGGCTGCCGGAGCGCTACCGGGAGCGCGGTCCGCGCATCGTGCGAGAGAGGGGTGGCTTGCTGGGTGGCGAAGGCGGTGCGTGGCAGCCGTCGGACGACGGAGAGTGGGCCGACATCTGGCACTACGACGGTCTGATCAAGCCAGTGGCCCGCATGTCCGCCGCCGTTGGTTTGGGCGAGCTCCGCTGGGGCACCGTCACATTCGATGAGATGCGCCCGGGCGCCTGGCAACAACACGCCCGGCTTGCCGACATGGACGACAACCATGTGCAAGCCTCCGTCTGCTTCCCGAACACCCTCCCGCGTTTCTGCGGGCAGACCTTCGCAGAACGGGAGGACAAGGAGCTCGCAGCACTGTGCGTCAGGGCCTACAACGACTGGATCATCGACGAGTGGTGCGCAGGTGAGGGTCGAGGCCGCTTGATCCCGCTCACGATCCTTCCGCTGTGGGACGTCGACCTCGCAGTGACCGAGCTTGAGCGATGTGCGGAGAAGGGCAGTCACGCGGTGACCTTTCCGGAGAATCCGTATGCATTGGGTCTCCCGTCGCTGTACACCCAGAGTTGGGATCCGTTGTTCCGTGCGTGTGTGGACACCGAGACGGTTCTCTGCGCGCACATTGGCTCATCGTCGCGGATGCCGCAGACCACACCTGATGCTCCCTTTATCGTCAGTTCGACCCTGGCCTTCCAAAACACCATGCATTCCGTACTCGATTTCGTCTTTTCGGGAACGTTGTCTCGTTACCCCGATCTGCACGTCGCCTACGCCGAGGGCCAGGTCGGCTGGATGCCGTATCTGATCGAGCGCGCCGATGTCCTCTGGAACGAGAGGACGGATAACTCCTTCGGGACGAATGGGATCCAACTGGCAGAACCCCCGTCATCGTACGTGCGTCGGCAGATATTCGGCTGCATTTTTGATGACGCGCCTGGCCTGGACCAACGCCATCGCATCGGCATGTCGAACATTTGCTTCGAGGTCGACTACCCCCACGCGGACGGCACATTCCCGCACACCGAGAAGGTGGCCACTGCACTTTGTACCGACGCCGGCTTGAACGATACCGAGACCTACGCGCTCTTGCGCGGCAACGCCATCAATCTTTTCGGCCTGCAACGTTTCGGGATCGACCGATAATTTCGTCGATCCAGATCCCGATCGTCGGAAGGAACTGCCGGAGCTCAGATCGAGACGGATTCTCTCAATAAGAACGAGGCGTTGCCACCGAAGAATCCGGCCGATGCTTCGTCCGGCTTCAAACCAGCGGCGGTGTAGTCCTCTATGGCGGTCATGGTCCCTTCTGTGTGCGGATAATCGCTGCACGCCATGAAGATGTCACCGGCACCATTGATAAGTTGCTGTGGTAGCTCGTAAGAGAAGGCCGCCACCCGAACTTGACGGAGAAAGTATTCACTCGGCATGAGGGGAAGTTCAGCCGACTCCCCGTTGAAACGAGCCGTATGTCGATAGCCCCCATCCATCATTTGCAAATGCTGCGGTACCCACCGCGCCGAGAGCTCCATAATTCCGATCCGCAGATCCGGATAGCGTTCCAGAACGCCGTTCAGGATGAGATCGGTCAGGGCGAGCGCAGCCCCTGTCCAAATAAAGACCACGCTCATGGGCGATATCCCCCCTTCCAGGTCCTCGCCGTACCACGCCTCGTCGAAGGGACGGGCTTGGTTGGCGATATGGAATACCGGCGTCACCCCGTGTTCGACAAATGCAGCCCAAGCACGGTCGAGGTCAGGGTGAGATAACGGTCGCCCGTTCACCAGGGCGGGGGGAATCAGACCTAGGCGGATGCCCCCCTTGGCGAGCGCTTCCAGTTGCACTTCGAGCCAGTCCACGTTCGCCATGCTCAAGTGAGCCACGGGATACAGCCGTCCTGCGCCACTCGCAGCCACCTCGACGATCCAACGATTCCACGCTGTCATGTTGGCCAAGGTCGCGCGCAAATTGTCCTGGAGCGGACGTTCCCACCCGATCCCATAGTTTGGGAACATGATCGACGCATCGAAGCCAGCTTGGTCGAGCTGAAGGAGACGCGCTTTCGGGTCGGAATAGCTCGCCGTGAACTCTCCCAGGTCGAACTGCGCAGGTAAGCCTTCTATCAGCCGTTTGCGAAAGACGCCGATCCCGTCCACGTCTCCGGGGCGATGTGGGCCCCCTAAACTCAGACGGCGATCGCCGAACATGAGCCACGTGTAGCCGAGGTCGTCGGTTTCCATGTGCAGTGCCACGTCGCGGTCGGCCGGATCCGCATACTCCCGCCACATTCCGGCAGGTTCGAAAAGGTGGCTGTCAGCGTCAATCAGCACGTTCATCATCCCCCTTCGCTCATCTGGTGGGAAGCCTAACCTCGCGTGCGATCCGGTGCATGAAGAGCGTTCATTGAGCCGAGCCCTCATGACCAGCGTGACTCCGTAGGCTGAGCTCATGGGACAAGGCGATGTACCGCCATCACCGGGTGGCCCGCTCCGGCGTCGCCGGGCCAAACGCCAACTCGAAAAGCTCGCCGAAGAGTCAGAGCGAGAGGTAAGTCCAGGAGTGGCCAGAGGGCACGTCAGGCTGATTGAGGATCAGATCGCAGTCGGAGACGGGGAGGTGGACGAACAGGAGCCTGAGGCTCCAACTGAACCGTCAGTTGAGGGTCGTCCGCACGGGTTTCACGTGCGGCCGGTACCGATCGACCAGCCGTTGAGCGACTCGTAGATCCTTTCCGACGGAGCGCTCGCACGGCATCCTCGTTCCCGGCGGCGAGAGCCAACATCGGAGCCACGATCAGGGGAAATGCAAACAGTCGGCCCCGTTCAATCCGTGAAGGCCAGGGAAGTCGAAATGATGGCTTGTCCCGGCTCAGGGCTCGGCCCCTTCATCTTCGAGTGCCCGGGTGACGACCGAGAGGTCCCAATCGCCGAGCCCGAGATCGACAATCTCTTGCCATTCCTCGGCCAAGCAGGAAAGAGCCCGAAAGCGATCGTCGTCGGCGGCCTCTAAAGCAAGGTGCACGTCCTTGAGTGCAAGGGACAGCGCGAACTGAACAGAGAAGTCACCTCGGCCGATTCTTTCCAGCTTGGCGGCTTGCCACGGCGATGCCAGCGGGCTGCCACTCAAGGCGTTCTCCACAGCCTGAGTCTCGAGTCCCAGTCGTCGGGCCAACGCCACCGATGTGTTGACCGCCTCTGCGGCAAGCGCCAGCCACGCATTGACGACGAGCTTTAGTCGGGACCCGGCCCCAACGGGACCGACCCAGATGGTCCGCTGGCCCAGCGCACCGAAAAGTGGTTCCAGACGTGAACGAGCGCTGTCGGGGCCTGACGCAAAGATCGTAAGGTGACCACTTTCTGCAGGGTCCTTGCTGCCCGACACTGGCGCGTCGACGAGAGTCACGTCGGGGCGGTCGGCATCGGCCAGCACTCGGACGCGCTCAATCCCGGCGACACCGATCGTGCTCATCTGCACCCAGAGAGCACCGGGGGAGAGTGCAGCCAGCATTCCCTGGGACCGTGCGATCGACATGACTGCGTCTACGTCCGTCACCATTGTGACGACGATGTCGGCTCGTCGCGCCGCATCGGCGGGTGTTGCGACCGCCTCCGCGCCACGCTCGGCGAGAACCCGGGTTGCCTCCGGGTTGCGGTTCCACACGATCGTCGGGATACCGGCGCGCAAGGCGCTGGCCGCCATGGCGTGCCCCATCGTGCCGAGGCCCAGAAACGCAACCGTCTCTTCTAGTGAGGCCATGGTTCCCCCTCTCGACGTGTCTCCGTGAGCGGCGCGCGACCATCGCCATCATCGCGCTGTTCAGAAGGCGACGCACCTCCATTTCTCAGCGGGAGATTGGCCGAGGGCAGTGCTCGCAGCGGATCACGATCTGGCGCCGCCGGGAAAGCGGATGAGGTTGCGGGTCCTGTCCTTGCTAGCGAGTCTTCTGTCTTCCCGGCAGCCCTCACATCGGGTTTCCACCGGGCGCTCCTGGCGTCGAGCCTTTTCCTCGCAGCCGCTGCGGTGATCGCTCTGCGCGCAACCAACACGCGGGGCGAGCCTCTGCCTGACGTCGACGGTGACGCCGAAGTTGCCGCCGGGAGCGAACTCCAATCGGTGGCTAGTGCTGATCCGCGTCGCTGATTCTGACGACCTTGGCCCATGCCGGTGGGGCGGGAGAGTGGTGCATCCACGACATCCGATGACGACCTTCGACGAGGCCGACTATCACTTTCGCTCTTGCCGGAGCTTCCGCTGGCCACGGGGTGAACCCATCCGTGAGCACAACGACGATCGAAGGGCGCGGTCTGAGCGCGAGCGCCTGCGCAATTCCCTCGCCCATATCCGTGCCACCACCTCCGAGAAGTTCGATTTGCGAGGCATGGCTCACTCGTTTCACAGTGTGGACCTGTGCGTCACACGACAGAACGCGCACATTCGTTCCCCGCAACCCAATGCGTTGCAAAATGGATTCGACCTCTGCGAGCACCCGGGCGAGAAGGTCCTCGGTCATCGAGCCCGACGTGTCGCACACGATGGCAACATCAGGGACGGGTCGATCAAGGGTGGGCATGATCACCGATGGTGCCGACGCCGAGCGCCTCGACGGCCTCCGGTAGGAATAGTCGACCATCCCGGCCACGCGGATGACGCCCACCTGCAACTCAGCGGCGAGGACTCGCCGCCAATCAGTTCGAGAAGGAAGAAGCTTCTCCGCCCACCGCAGCCATCCCGCCCCGATGCTTCCCGGTTCTTGGGCCTCGGATCGCTGAAGTTCGCTGGCCACTCCCAACCGCAAGAACTCACCGTCGCGGTCATTCAGGCCTCCCGCCGCACCCTTGCCGTCCCAAGGCCGCTCGACTCCGTCACAGCCTGATCCACAGTCCCACGATCGCGCACCGCGGTGCGCCAGCTCAAAGTAGTGCTCGGCCAACCGACCGTCGTGCGCCCCCAGCAGGGCGGGCACGTCCGCCGCACACGGCGGGACCATCGCCTGTGGTGCCAGGTCATCGTTGACCTCGGCGTCACTGGCTCTGTTCCAGGCTTCCGGACCGCCGTCGGCGTCGGCGACACCGGCTCGCTCGGCCCGAGTGGCATGGTCGCGCAACAAATGTGACACCAGATGGACCAAGAGGCGACCGAAGTCATCGACCTTCATCGCATCGAGCACCTCGGGATCGGCGTGCACCTGCCAGCCTCGGTCCACCGCGATCGTGCCTGAACCCTTCGCCGCGTGGACCTGCGCAGCGAACAACGCGCTCGCCAAGTAGGGGTAGCGCGAAGCTGCGAACACTCGGCCCGCGGCCACCTTCCTCTGGTCGAGCGCAGTGGTACCTGCCGGCGACGACATGGGCGCGGTCAGTTGAGCAACCCGGCGTCGTGGAGGAGGTCAGTGAAGCGGTGGACCTCGGCCGGTACCGGCGCGCCTGCCGGTCGACACCGGACCAGAGGTCGAGCTGCGGCCGCTGCCACATCAAGCGCAGTGTCAGCGGCGCGGCCGAAAACCACCCACGCCTGCTTCCAGCGCTCGATCGTCGGATTGCCTGCTACTGCGCTCGCCACGGAAGACAGAGCCGCGTAGGCGCGATCGCCACGATCGGGCAGGACGAATGCCTCAGGGTCGGCCAGGACCACTTCGGGGTCGGGCAGGTCGGCTTCGACCAGCCAGGTGAGCAGCTCAATTCCCGGTCCTTGTCCCACGCATCCGCGTACGAGGAGCGATCGGACCATGTCGTCAGCGCCGACAGCCCGCGCCGCCCCGAGGAGGGTGGCGGCCATCTCCCAACTGCGCGGGCTCGGCCACGCACGCCCCGCGGCGGCGGCATCTTCGGGGACCTCGACGGCAAGAGCCGGTCGCACTCTGAGGAATCCGCCGACCCAGCTGCGCGCGACCGGGACCCATCGCTCCCAGCCGACTTCGAGTACAGGGATCATCGGCGTCGGCCACCCGCTCGAAAGGCCGTCCGCCACTGCCCTGCCGTCAACCGCCCAGTCGAGGTGACAGAACCGGTTGGCCAACGGCGCCGTGAGTTCCCATCCCGAGGCGGCCTGTTCTGGCGGGTTGGCTGCTGCCACGACGGAAACGCCAGTAGGAAGCTCCAGGTCTCCAACGGTCCGCTCGAGGACGACGCGCAAGAGGGCGGCCTGCACCGCCGGGGGGGCGGTCGAGATCTCGTCGAAGAACAGGACGCCGCTCCCGGAGGCGGCCAGGCGCTGCGCCCACCGTGGCGGGGCGAAGTCGACCCGGGGGTATCCGCCGTCGTGGTTGACGACCGGCAGGCCGGCAAAGTCCGACGGCTCCCTGATCGAGGCGATCACCGTCTCCAGCGGTAAGCCGATCGCACCGGCGAGTGCCGTGATCACCGATGTCTTTCCCGTGCCGGGCGACCCCCACAGCAGGACCGGCACTCGTACCGAGACGGCCATGGCCAGCGCTTCGACGACTGCAGCCTGATCGTCCATTCCACCAGTCTGGCCGGGCCCGGCCATGGGATGCTGTGGCGTGGCCAGAATCACCGATCCTGAGACCTATTTGCGCCTGGCCTGCGAACGTCTCTACGTAGGTCAGCACAGTGGCAGGCCGGACACGGCCGAGGCGGGAGTCATCAGCCGGGCATGCGTCGCCGCCGGGGCCCTCGACCAGGCCACGGCGCAAGGAGTCCTAAACGAGTACAGGTTCGCGTTGGCGTTGCGCGACCGGCATTGGCACCACCTGCGCGCGCATCAGGGATCTGTGGTCCCAGGTGAACGCCAGCGACTCACGTCACAACGGGTCGTCGTCGGCAGCCCCACGTTCCAGCGAGATGGCCAACAGTGGCACCTCGAGAAGCTGCTCTTCGCCGACGACGGGATCCATCTCGATATAGCGGGGACGGATCCTGCCGAGGATCGGGGGGATCCTCGGCGCCGCGGCGGCTTCGGTCGCCCGGCGCACGGATCGATGCCCCATCACCCATTTCCCCAGACGCTCGCCCTCAAAGACGATCAGGGCACGACAGCCACCGCCCACAGCGGGGCGGGGAATTGGGGTGGTGGAACCTGGAACACGAGTTATCACACCGGGGAAGTGCTTTCCCCGGCCACACGGTGGATCGAGATTGACGGGATCCGTGTCGACTTGCCCGAGCCGCAGCCCGTGCCGGAGGCTCACGTCGAGGAGATCGAGGCGATGGACCCTGTCCGGGCGATGCTCTATGGCGAAATCCTCAGCGTCGATCGTCACCATGGCGGCAGGGACGATGTCGTCGACATCGCCTGTCGGACCCTGGTCGCGATCGGGGCGCTCGAGGACGACGGTCCGCTGTTGGCCGAGATTCAGCGGATCGCGGCTGCGGTCGCCAGCGGGTCGCCGGCACCCGGGCTTCCGGAGCCTTGGTCTTCGCTGTTGGCGCGTTTCTCAAAGCAGGACGGGCCGCTCGGCAGGGTCGCGATCGGTTCCGTCATCGATGACTTGGAGGGGTTTTCCATTCGGGTCGAGGCGCTCGTCTCCGAAGCCGGGTCCTTCTCCATCTCGCTCGCGATGTCCCCGGGAGCCCTCCTGTTCCGGCACTACCCCGGAGCAGATCGGGATACCCCACTGATCATCTGGTGGGCCGAAGACGATCGGGACAATGCATACGTCGCCTTTCAGGACCGAAGTCATGGCAGCGAGACTCTCGCCGAAGGCCAACTGACGTCCCTGGCTCCTCTCGACCCCAGGGCCACAGCACTGAGACTGCTCCCCACCGGATCTCGTCAGCGTGGAGTGATCACCGTGCCCCTGGCCGCTCTCGGGGACCGTCCATGACGCGTGAGCTCATGGGTCAATTTCCGCCGGCCATTGCCCGAGTGAGTTGTTCCGGCGAGACGCACAGCATCCGTTGGGAGGGGGGAGACCTGGTCGCACCCAACCATGACGACCCTGAGGGCGAACGAACGCTGGCCGCCCTCGGGAGGCAGAGCTGCACCTGCCTCGACGTCCTCGGGGCGTGGGCCCGTCAACGAGAGGAAGCGTCCGTACTCTCCGCGTTGAGTCGCGGTTCCGGCGATCCGCTTCGAACGGAGGATTTCCGTCTCAATCCGTTCCTGGCCCCGGCGCCGAACATGGCATCGCGCAGCGTGCTGGCGGCTCGCCGCGGCGGTGGGATGCCACGTGGCGGATCGGGCAGCGTCATTTCCTTCCAGACGGGTGTCGCCGTGCCGAGAGGTGTGATCGGGCCACCCGCACGTGACTCGTCAACGCGTGAGGAGGACATGGTGCTTCTCGCCGGCCTAGGCCACGAGGTGACCCACCGCTTGGTGGCGACGGTGACTGCAGCGCTTTTGCAGCGGTTGGAGGATCCGCAGGCTCCTTCACCGCGGCCCCACCTCGAGGCGTCGCTCTTCGGGCGGGTCTCGTCTGCGCTCCGTACCTGGCTCGGGTCCCCGGAGCTGGCGGTCGAGCTCGAGGTCATGGGGCCTGATGCAGATCCCCGACTCAGTTGGGAAGCCAGTTCTTCGGTGCACGTCGCCCTGCCGCTCGAGTGGGTACTGTCGGTGTGGGGTCGTGACATGTCCGTGGTTGCTGGACGGTTCTGCCTCGGGGTCGTCGAATCGAATGGCGCCCGCACCACGCTCCTCAGCGTCACTTCTGACCTCGGAACGCCCCGACCGCTGACCGTAGAAATCCCCTGACCCGTTCGGGCATATCGATCCTCGCTCGCCGGTTCGGCGACGAAGGCGTCGCTCCAGCTCAAGGGACCAATGGCCCTATTGGAGATCGTCTCTCCGGCGCAAACTGGTAGAGGTAACACAAATCGAAAGGGCACACCTCCCGTGAGGGAGGGTCGCAAAGCCACGGGACTCCCTGAGTTCGCCGGGCCGCCGAAAGAGCGATCAACATGCAGCTGTTTCCCGCGGCCCCTGCCTCAGGATTGAAGGGGAAACGATGCGTGAGGAGCAGTGAGTCATCGACGCGTTTGGTTGATGTGGGCCGCAATGGTGGTCGCGCTGGGCAGCATGGGCTCGGTGTTTGCTGCGGTCGCGGTAGGGCACAACGATGCGCAGAAGTCGCACCAAGCACTTGTGACGTCATCGACGGCGATCGCATCCACCTTGAAGCTGGCCATCCAACACGAGCAGGATCTCGCTACTGCTGCGGTCGCTTTCTTCGTGGAGAATCCCAACGGCACTCGGAGCGCGTTCCAAGAATGGACCACATCAGTCGGAGCGTTCGAGCGATATCCCGAGGTTCTCGGCATCGTTGAGGTGAAGATGGTCTCCGCATCCCAGCTTCCTGTTTTCGCCGCACAGGCGCAGGTGGATCCGGTGGGCACGTTGGGCCCCGCCGGCAAATTCCAGGTTGTCCCGGCTGGGATTCGCCCCTTCTATTGTCTGGTCAACGCCTCCCGACTACGGGCGGGACAGCCGATTCCCGCCGCCGGCGTCGACTACTGCGACACGGTCCTCGGCCCTCAATTCTTGAAAGCACGGGATTCCGGCCGTGGCGCCTACGTGCCGTACGGGTCTGGGAAGAATCTGATCTTGGGGGTGGGCACGCCTATCTACCTCGGTGGCGTCGTTCCGACAACCGTTGCAGCGCGTCAACGTGCCTTCGTCGGTTGGACGGGTACGGAAATCCGCCCGAGCGTGATCTTGAACACAGCGCTACGTGGCCATCCACAGACTGCAGTGGCTTTCGAGTTCGGATCAGGGGCATCAAAGGTCACCCTCAGGGCCGGAGCCATCGCCGCGGGAGCGGTAGCGACGTCAATCGATCTCCACAATGGATGGCACGTCTGGACCTTCGCCCGAGTCACCGGAGCCGGGTTATTCGAAAACACAAATGCACTCGTCCTGTTGTTCGGTGGAATCGCACTCAGCTTGCTGCTGGGAATATTGCTCTACGTGCTGGGTACGAGCCGCTCTCGGGCGCTGGTCGTGGTCAGCGAGCAGACCGATGAGCTGCGTTACCAGGCGCTGCACGATGCACTGACAGGCTTGCCCAACCGGGCGTTGATATTGGACCGCATCCAGCAGCTCCTGGCGCGTGGGCGCCGTCAGGGAACCGTCGGCGCCGCTCTCTACGTCGATCTTGACGAGTTCAAGAATGTGAATGACTCACTCGGGCATGAGGCTGGTGATCGGCTGCTGATTGCGGTTGCCGCCCGTTTGCAGAACACGCTTCGCGATGCCGACACGATTGGACGGATGGGTGGCGACGAGTTCGTCGTGTTGATTGACGGCGCATCCCTTCAAGTGGCTCCCGAGATGGTCGCCGATCGGATTCTGGAGGTGATGCGCCAGCCATTCGAACTCGTGGGAGCGCCGATGCCCCTCATCGTGAATGCCAGCATCGGCATCGCAGTGGGCGACCGGGTCGCTCCCGGAGACCTGCTTCGTGACGCCGACGTGGCGTTGTACCAAGCCAAGGCCGGTGGAAAGAATCGCTACGAGATCTTTCACGCAGACATGCAAACCAATCTCCAAAACCGCATTGAGTTGGAATTCGACCTTCGTTCCGCTCTCGACGGCCACCAGTTCCACCTCGTGTATCAACCGATCTACAACCTTGACGACCTCCGCATGGTCGGGGTGGAGGCACTCTTGCGCTGGGATCACCCCACTCGCGGGGTGGTGGGACCTGACGAATTCATCCCGATCCTGGAACAAACCGGTCAGATCAGGGAGGTTGGCCGGTGGGTACTCGACAGTGCCTGTCAGCAGATGGCCGAATGGCATTCCAAGGGAAGCGCCCTAGACGTTTCTGTCAACGTCTCGGGTCGCCAGCTCGACGACGATGCGATCATTCTGCACATCTCCGACGCCCTCAGCGTCAGTGGGCTACCTGCCAGGTCCCTTATCATCGAGGTCACCGAGTCAGCCCTCATGCGCAATGCCGACGACACTGCCAAACGGCTCCAAACCATTAAGGCACTAGGAGTCAGAATCGCGGTTGACGACTTCGGTACCGGGTATTCATCCCTCGCCTATCTCCAGCGGTTCCCCGTCGATTGCCTCAAGATTGATCAGAGCTTCACCAAAGCCATCGCCACGTCACCCGAGTCCACGGCTCTCATCGGCACCCTCGTGCGACTTGGCAGGGATCTCGGTCTCACCACATTGGCCGAGGGTGTCGAAACGCCCGGTCAGATAACCCATCTCCGCCATCAGCACGTCAATGAGGTGCAGGGATTTCTTCTCGCTCGACCTCTTGACGCCGCCACCTTCGAAGAGGAGCTCCTCACGCCCATCTGGTCATTGCAAGGCTTGGCGACCAATGCCGGAGCGCACAATTAGCGGGACGGACGGGTCGGGGCACATCGATCAGTCCCCGTCTATGGCAAGGTTGCCGGAAGTGAATGCGCTCGATGGACGTGTTGTCGTGGTCACTGGCGCCAGCCGTGGCATTGGCGCAGGTATCGCCGTACGTTCGGCGGCTGAAGGAGCAAAAGTCGCGGTCGTCGCCCGCACCTTGACCTCCGACGAGTCGCCGGGAGGTGGATCCCTCGAGCGGACGATCAGGCAGATAGAGAAGGTGGGTGGTCAAGGGATCCCGGTCATCGCTGATCTTTCGGATGCGGATGCGGTGGCGAAGATCATCCCGGAAGTGGAGCGCGTGCTGGGACCGGTGGAGGTGTTGGTCAATAACGCCGGCATCGCGATGTATCGCCCGATCGACGACCTCAGCTCCGCTCACCTCCGGCGGTTGATGGAGATCAACTATCTGGCACCGGTCGAGTTGGCGAAGGCAGTTCTACCGGGCATGCGGGAACGCCGAAGAGGGTGGATCATCAACATCTCCAGCGTCGTTGCCGCCCACGCGGGTTCACCCCCGTACAACGATCTCGCACCCCTTTTCAAGGTGGGCTGGCACTACGGGGCGACGAAAGCTGCGCTCGAACGGTTCACGACGGGACTTGCGTCGGAGGTGTACGCCGATGGTATTGCCGTGAACGCGCTGTTGCCTGTTGCCGGCGTGCGGACGTCGGGTTTCGAGGAGCTCGTGGGTCGGGTTACCCAACGTCCCAATCTCCTCGAACCCGTAGAACAGATGGCAGAGGCGGCTCTGGCGCTCGCGTGCGGCGATTCGGCCGTTCTGACCGGCCGTATCGTCACGAGTGCGGCTATTTTGACCGAGTTGGACGTGGCGGTGCGCACGCTCGATGGTGCGTCCCTGCTGGTTGGCGCAGGCATACAAGGGTCTGACCGACTGGCCACGCTGGTGAAGGAGGAGAGAATGGGAAGAGTTGGTTCCGGGAACGGTGATGCCGATGCCTGATCACACGGGTGAACTCGGCGACGTCGGCACCGCCGTGCTCTTCGAGAACGAACGGATCAAGGTGTGGGAGATGGACCTCCAGCCCGGCGAGGAGTCCGATCTGCACCGGCACGATCGGGACTACATCCTTGTCATCATCGAGGGGGATCGCATCGCTGGCGTACCACCGGAGGGAGTCGAGTCAAAGCACTACATCGAGGCCAGCGTCGAACCCGGCAAGGTCTACTACCAACGCTCTGGGGGAACCGAGACGGCTCGTAACGTCGGCGAACAGCGCTACTACGAGATCCTGATCGAGCTGAAGGACTGAGGGAGCCCGTCCTCTGGGTGCGCAGTCCTTCACGGATCGGTGCCGATGGCTCCAATGAGTTCCAGAATTCGGCACGGCGGGAGGTGCTGCTCGGTGACACGTACTCCCATGGGCGAGAGGGCGTCCTCAATTGCGTTGCACACGGTAGGCGGTGCGATGATCATTCCTCCTTCGCCCACGCCCCGGAAGTTGACGTCGGCGTCGAGCGGAACAGTTTCGAGATGTTCGATCTCGATGCGCGGGATCTCGTATGCGGTGGGCAGGAGGTAGTCCATGAACGTGCTCGAGAGGAACTGACCGCTGTCGGGATCGTATGACGAGCGCTCGAGCAGGACCGCACCGATGCCCTGCGCCACGCCTCCTCGCACCTGTCCCTCGACGATGGCCGGGTTGATAAGGACGCCGCAGTCCTCCGCCACGAGGTAGCGGTCGATCCGCACCTGCCCGGTTTCCACATCCACCTCGACGATGGCGGCGTGGGTGCCGCCGGCCCAGCCTCCCTCCCCGCCGTCGTATTCAGCGGTGACCTCGACGTCGCCCTCCAGTTCGGGTGGCAGACGCCCCGGCTGGTGAGCGGCCTGGGCGATCTCCCCCAGGGAGAGAGCACGGGCCGGGACCCCCCGGACCGATACGGCCCCGGCAGAGAGTTCAATGTCCTCAGGGCTGGTCTCAAAGAGGTGTGCGGCCATCTCGAACACCTTGGCCCGTAGGGACCGGGCCCCGTAGAGCGACGCTCCGCCGGCCATCGTCGCCGACCGGCTGCCACCCGTTCCGAACCCCGCAGGCACAAGGTTGCTATCGCCTACAACGACTCGAACCTGATCGAACGGCACCCCGAATTCGTCAGCTGCGATTTGAGCCAGGGTGGTCTGGTGACTCTGGCCGTGTGGCATTTGTGAGGTGAAGACGGTCACAGTGCCGTCCTCCTCCAGTCGGAGTCGCATTTTCTCCGGGCCGAGGACCCCACCTGCGCCTTCCGGTGTTCGAGGTCCGGGTGCCGCCTCGATATAGGTCGCGAGACCCAAGCCGAGATATCGACCCTGAGCCCGTGCTTCGGCTTGTCGGAGGCGGAACCCCTCGACGTCGACCAGTTCAGCGATGCGTTCGAGCGATTCTCGAGACGTGATTCCGATCAGACTGCGACCGGTCACCGTCTCGAGCGGAGGCTCACCGCGCGTGACCACGTTGCGGAGGCGCACTTCCAGTGGCTCCATCGCGAGTTCTCTGGCGACCATGTCGAATATCCGCTCCCGTACCCACGTCTCGGAAGCCCACGGGCCGCGGTATGCGATGTAACTGGCCTTGTTGGTGACCACCGCCGTTGACTCGAATGACAGCGCGCCGATCTTGTACGGTCCGCAGATCATGGATTTGACCATCTCAGGCAGCATTCCGCCCAAGCCGGGGTAAGCCCCCGTGTCGATGGTCATCTTCACCCGCAGGCCGAGGATGTCACCTTGATCCGTGATTGCCGCCTCGACCTCGAAGCTTTCGTCCCGGGCCTGACCCGATGCCGTCAGATTCTCGATTCGGTCTTCGATCCATCGGACCGGACGGCCGAGCTGGCGCGAGGCGGCTGCGCAGGCGATGTCCTCCCTTGCGGCCCCCAGCTTGAGCCCGAACGAGCCGCCGATGTCCCCGGCCAGGACCCTCACCTTCTCCATCGGCATGTCGAGCTGCGTCGCGAATCCCATTCTGGCGACGTGCACTCCCTGGGTGGCCAAGTGGACGGTGAGTTCGCCAGATTCGGGGTCGAAGCTGCACACGACCCCCCGACACTCCATCGGCACGTTCTGGTGGCGGTGTTGGCGCAGCTCGGCCTGCACAACCCGGTCGGCCCGGGCAAAAGCCCCCTCCACATCGCCGAAGGTGGCCGCGGGCGAGTGGATCAGTACATTGCCGCCCAAATCCTCGAAGATGGGCGGGCCGGCAGGGTCGAGTGCTTGCTCCTGGGTGATCACGGCGGGGAGTTCTTCGTAGTCCACTTCCACCAGCTCGCCCGCGTCCTCGGCGAGGTAGCGGCTTTCTGCCACGATCAGCACGACGGGGTCTCCGACAAGGCGTACCTTGTCGGTGGCCAAGATGCTGAAAGATGGCATCGTCAGGTTGCCCGCGAACATCCCGGCGGAACCCGGACCCCGGACAGTGAGCGCGTCCAGGTCCTCACCGGTCAGCACGGCGATCACCCCCGGTGCCCGCCGGGCTTCGGTGACGTCGATGCTCGTGATGCGGGCGTGGGCAAACGGGCTGCGCACGAAGGTGGCGTGGAGCATGTCGGGAAGGCGGACGTCGTCAACGTAGTAACCCGTCCCGGTCAAGATCCGGGGATCTTCAGAACGCTTGACGCTCGCTCCGGTGAACCGCTCGGCGATGTTCTGCACGTTGTCGCTCCTGCTTCGCTAGTGCTGTGGCCCGGAGGGCGAGCTGTCGTGTCCGGCTGCTCGCAGTACCCCGTTGACAATGCTCTCGTACCCGGTGCAGCGGCAGAGGTTGCCGGACAATGCCTCCCTGATCTCGGCCTCGGCCGGGTTCGGGTTCTCGGTCAACAGGGCGGTGATCTGCATGAGGAATCCGGGAGTGCAAAAGCCGCACTGAAACCCGTGCGACTCCCACATCGCTTGCTGCAGGGGGTTCATCACGCCGTCGTTCGCGAGGCCCTCGACGGTGACGATGTCGGCTCCCCGTGCCTGCACGGCGAGCATGAGGCAGGAGCGGGCCGGTTCGCCGTTGACGAGGACCGTGCACGCACCGCAAACGCCGTGCTCGCAGCCGAGGTGGGTGCCGGTAAGCCCCAGGTCCTCTCGCAAGAAGTCCGCCAGGGTCCGTCGGGGTTCGACGGTACCCTGCAGTGGTGCCCCGTTGACCGTGAGTTCGACGTCGAAGGTGCTCATGCCGCCATCTCCGCGCGCCGGGCGGCGAGCATGAGCGTCCTCTTCATGAGCACAGCAGCAAGGTGGCGGCGATACGCAGAGGAGCCGTGCAGATCCGCCGGGGGCGACAGGGCGCTCGCCGCCTCCTCGGCCGCCGCGGCGAAGGCATCCTGGGTCGGCTCTGCACCACCCAGGATCGTTTCAACCTCTCTCGCGCGGACCGGGACGTCGCTGACGCCAGTCAAAACGATGCGGGCATCGACGATCCTCCCATCCTTTACGCGAACCATCGCCGCCGCGCCGACCATGGCGAAGTCGCCGTGCCGACGGGCTACTTCCTCGATCGCGCTGCCCGTGCCAGAAGCCGGCGGGTGTATCCGGACCGCGGTCAGGATCTCATCGGGCTTGAGAGCGGTCGTAAAAAAGCCCGCGAAGAAGTCAGCCGCCTTGATTATGCGTCTGCCCTGATCGTGGCTCTGGGCCACCAGCTCGGCGTCAAGCAGCAGCGCAACCGCCGGCAATTCAGCTGCGGGGTCGGCGTGCGCCAGACTGCCCCCGATCGTGCCACGACTGCGGATGGCGGGGTGACCAATGAGGGGTAGCGCTTCGGCGAGAAGGGGAGCGAGCCGGTGCACATCGAGGGACCGCTCGGCCGAGCGCTCCCTCACCATGGCGCCCAGGACCAGATGGCCGTCCTCGACACTGATGGATCCAAGTTCGCTGATCCCAGCGAGGTCGACCAGGTGGGAAGGTCGGGCCAGTCTCAGGGACAGCAGCGGCACGAGGCTCTGCCCACCAGCGAGGGGCCTCGCGTCCTCGCCGTGCTCCTTCAGCAGTGCGAGCCCCTCGTCCAAGGTCGTCGGCGCACTGTAGTCAAACGGCGGAGGTTTCACAGTTGCCGAAGCTACGCTACCGTCTCGATCTCGGCAATCGCATCCCAAATTCGTGGTTGCGCTCGGCGACCCTGCCCGACCCAACTCCCGACGATGCCAAATGAGCTGGCGTCAGGCAGGCGCGGCCGCAGCCCATTGTGAAGATGGACAGGTGACGCACAGCTGGCACTTCTCGCCTTCCAACCTGCTCAGCTCACTATTGAAAGCGGAGTTTGGGGTATCGGCCGATCAGGTTTGGCGCTGCCCGTGAGAGTTCGAGTGAGCGTCGACCTCAATCGGTCGTGCGGGAAGTCGAGCGGAGAATCCCATGAAGTCACGCCCGCCTCGATCGACCCCGGTGTCCCCAACGAGCCGAAAGACGATCAAGGCATTGCTCGTCGCATCCATACTCCTGGCCTCGGTGACGTTGGGTTTCGCGGCAGCCCATGCGGAAACTGCCACAGCCAACATGATCCACAAGAATGAGAGACGCGCAAAGAGAGTGGCAGTTGTCGGTGACTCACTTTCCTGGCAGGCCAAGGCGTCCATCGATTCCGCGTTCACCGGAGCAGGGTATTTGGCACGAGTATCGGTCAATCCCGGTCACGCACTGTCGTCCTCCTGGGCGCAAGACACCCTGGATGCCGATGTGAAAGACCACTCGTACGGGGTCATCGTGGTCGAGACGGCGTCGAACGATGTCGTGCAATTGGCACGCGGAGCTGTTTCGATTGCCCGGTACTCACGCACGTTGGACCAGCTGATCGCCAAGGCAGGCAACACCTATGTGGTGATCGTGAATGCGAAAGTCAATGCTCCCTTCTATTACACCCAGAGCGACGCTCTGGCCATAAACCGAGCAATTGAAGCGGTGGCGCAGGAGCACGCAAACGTGAGAATCGTCGACTGGAATGGCGAAGCGCGTGCGCATCCGTCGTGGTTCGGGGCGGACATGTTGCATCTGGCTCCCGGGCTTCCGGCGACGGTCTTGGCGAATGACCCACCGGGTTCCGATGTGCAGGACGCAGCTGATACGGCATTCGCACAAGCAATCGTCAAAGGCGTCAAGTCGTCCGGCATCGGGTTGCGGGAGATCACCCACCCGTAGACGGGCATTGTTTGGCCACGAACGATGGGGGTACGACGAAGGCATGGACGCTCTAACGATGCTGAAGCAAGATCACCGTACGGTTGAATCGTTGTTCAAGCGATTTGAGAAGGCGGGTGATCGGGCCTTTTCCCTCAAGCGTGCAGTCGTGGACGGGATCATCGAGGATCTCTCGAAGCACGCTGCCATTGAAGAGGAACTCTTCTACCCCGTGACCCGGGCAATGGTCCCCGGGGTGGAGGACATTGTGCTCGAAAGCATCGAAGAACATCACATCGTGAAATGGGTGCTCTCCGAACTCCAGCACATGGACTCCCGTGAGGAATCCTTCGACGCCAAAGTCACCGTCCTGATCGAAAACGTCCGCCATCACGTCAAAGAAGAAGAGATCGAGTACTTCCCCAAGGTGCGCAAGGAACTCGGCCGCAAAGCCTTGTCGGAGCTCGGTCAGGCTATGGCGGAGGCGAAGGCGACCGCCCCGAGTCATCCCCACCCGCGCTCACCTGCAACACCTCCGCACAACGTCGCAGTTGCCCACGCTTCTGGAGTGATTGATCGGGTCGAGGACAAGGTGAATGGTCTGGCCACAGAAGGTGCGGCAGCGCTGCGAGGCGTGGTCGATCGTCTTGGTGCCGTCACCTCCAAGGCGCACGCAGAGCAGCCACGGCGGAAACCTGCGAACAAGCGTGGGCCGTCACCGAAGGTCCGGAGGGCTGCGCCGAAGGTCAAATAGGCAGAGAGCTAGCCACGACAGGAGCGTCGCCCGCTTGCCGAAAGGTATCGACCCACCACCATGACACAGTCGCTTCCCACTCCCCGGGGCCCGTTGAGCGCGGAACTCTTTGTTTCCCTCCTGAAGGATCCCCATCCATTGTCCGTGCCGGCCATCAGTGGCGAGGAAGCCGTCTTCGATGAAGATCTGCAATTGACGCTCTATTGCTGCTACGAGTTGCACTACCAAGGTCTACGTGGCGTGAGCGAGGGTTGGGAATGGGAGCCGTCGCTCATCGCGTTTCGCGCCGGGCTCGAAGAGGCGTTCGAGCGACAGCTACGGTTGGCGCTTCCCGATCACTTCACGGCCACTGTTGACGATGTGGCGGGCGCGCTGTGGGATCTGGCTCGAGGAGGGGGATTTTCCCTCTCGGAGTGGTTGGCCGAACACGGAGGCCGCCTCCATGCGCAGGAGCTCGCGATGCACCGATCTGCGTATCAACTGAAAGAGGCTGATCCCCATACGTGGTGCATACCGCGGCTGCCCGGACGGGCGAAGGCCGCGATGGCTATGATTCAGTCTGACGAGTACGGGGGCGGCGTGGCCGCACGAATGCACTCGTCTCTCTTCGCAGACGCGATGTCAGCTCTGGGCCTTGACTCCACGTACGGTGCGTATCTCGAGCGATTGCCTGCTGTCACCTTGGCCACGACCAATCTCATCTCGATGTTCGGTCTGCACCGCCGGTTACGGGGTGCGCTGGTGGGACACTTGGCGAGCTTCGAGATGAACTCCGTGGGCCCGATGGGTCGTTACAGTTCGTGGCTCAGATCGCTCGGCGTGCCGGTCGAAGGTCGGAGGTTCTACGACGTGCACGTCGAAGCAGACGAGCGACACCAGCACGTTGCCGTGAACGATCTCGTCGGTGGTCTCCTCGAGGTGGAGCCCGATCAAGCCGGAGCAGTGATGTTCGGCGCGAGGTCCGTTTCGCTCATCGAAGGTGTCTTTGCCGACCAACTCGTGTCTGCCTGGAAAGGAGATCGAAGCTCGCTGAGGGCACTTTCCTCCGCCACTTCCTAGCTGCGCTGTAGGAGCCATCGCCGGCGCCAGCGCCTCGCCATTCGCGCCTCGCCCTCGCCACCGGACGGGAGCCCGTGAGGTCCCGTAGTCTGGTCCCGATGGAAGTGCCTCATGCCCCCGTGGTGCCGTCCTGATGGCAGAGACTCGCACCGCTATCCTGACCGTTGACGACGACCCCGAAGTGTCCCGCGCGATAGCACGAGATCTCCGCCGGGCCTACGGAAGGGACTACCGGATCGTCCGGGCCGAGTCGGGCGATCAAGGACTCGAGGCGCTCAAGGAGTTGAAGCTACGCGGCGACGTGGTGGCGTTGCTCTTGGCGGACTATCGGATGCCGCAAATGAACGGTATCGAGTTCCTCGAACAGGCGATGGACCTGTTCCCCTCCGCCCGGCGCGTTCTCCTGACCGCATATGCCGATACGAGTGCCGCCATCGACGCCATCAACGTGGTCGATCTGGACCATTATTTGCTCAAGCCCTGGGATCCCCCCGAGGAGAAGCTCTATCCGGTGCTCGATGACCTCCTCCAGGCCTGGCAGGCCATCGACCATCGACCCATTCCGGACACCAAGGTCGTGGGTCACCGCTGGTCGGCTCGCTCATCTGACGTGCGCGAATTCCTGGGTCGCAATCAGGTTCCGTACCGCTGGTATCAGTCGGAGGATCCTGAGGGGGAGCGACTTCTCGCCGCCGCGGGCGCTGATGGGCATCGTCTGCCGGTGGTCATCACCGCCGCTGGTGATGTGCTCGTCGAACCCACGGACGCGGAGTTGGCGGCCCGCGTCGGCCTGGAGACGACACCGTCCGAGCTCTTCTACGACCTCGTGGTGATAGGCGGAGGCCCCGCGGGCCTGGGAGCCGCTCTCTACGGAGCTTCTGAGGGGCTACGCACCATTTTGATCGAGCGAACGGCGACAGGTGGACAGGCCGGCCAAAGCTCGCGGATCGAGAATTATCTCGGCTTTCCCGATGGCGTCTCAGGCGCACAACTGACCGACCGTGCCCGCCGTCAGGCTGTCAAGTTCGGAGCGGAAATAGTGACGGCTCGCGAAGTCGTGGCAATAGACGTCAATGGATCGGCGCGAACGGTGCGGTTCGCCGATGGAGGGACGATCGACTCCCATGCCATCATCCTCGCCTCAGGCGTGTCGTATCGGCAATTGACGGCACCCGGTCTGGCGACTTTCACCGGGCGAGGCGTGTACTACGGATCGACCATGAGCGAGGCTTCGAATGCCGCTGGTCAGCATGTCTTTATCGTCGGCGGTGCCAACTCAGCTGGCCAGGCGGCCGTGTATTTCGCCCGCCACGCGGCATCGGTGACCATCCTCGTACGGGGTAGCTCCTTGACAGCGTCGATGTCGCACTATCTGGTGCAGCAGATTGAGAGCATTGCCAACATTGAGGTCCGTACGTGTACCGAAGTGATCGCCGGGAGTGGGCACGAACATTTAGAGACCCTCACCCTACGCGACAGCACATCCGGTGCCACCGAGGAGGTGGATGCCGAACTCCTCTTCGTGTTCATCGGTGCGCTCCCTCGCACCGAGTGGCTCGATGGAGTCGTGGTGCGAGATGAGCGGGGTTTCATCCTGACCGGTCCGGACCTGCCGATGGTCGGGGATCGACCGGCAGGCTGGATCGAGGAGCGGGTGCCGTATCACCTCGAAAGCAGCATCCCCGGTGTGTTCGTGGCAGGCGATGCCCGGGCGGAATCGGCCAAGCGAGTTGCATCGGCCGTGGGCGAGGGGGCTATGGCGGTCATGCTCGTGCACCGGTATCTCGAAATGAGGTGATGCGATGAATAGCGAACTCCCCTGTGATGTCGACGAGATTCGGACCCTCTTTCTCTTCGAGAAGCTGAATCAAGAGCAGCTGGAGCGCCTATGCCGAGAAGGGCACGTGGAAACAATTGACCCTGGCTGGGTCCTCCGGGAAGGCGATCCGGCCTCGTCGTTCTACGTCCTACTGGATGGATCGGTCACTCTGTTCCGGCGAGTCGGAGCCGACGACGTGGAGATCAACCGCAGCGATGCGCGTGGTGTGTACGGCGGCGCGTTTCAGGCCTACCTCGGAGACCGGATCCGCCAGGTGTACAACAACTCGCTGCGTGCCAACGTGAGGTCGAGGTTCTTCGTGTTGGGGGCCGAACAGTTCGCACAGCTGATGCGGGATTGGTTTCCGATGGCACTCCACCTTCTTGAGGGTCTCTTCTTCGGCACACAGAGCACCCAGCAGGTGCTTCAGCAGCGCGAGAGGCTCCTCGCGCTCGGCTCCCTCTCGGCGGGCCTGACGCATGAGTTGAACAACCCGGCGGCCGCGGCGGTTAGGGCGACTTCGTCGCTGCGGGACCGACTGACGGACATGCGCCACGCATTGGCCACCATCGCGTCTGGATTTGATCCGAACACCTTGTCCTCACTCGTGCGGCTGGAGGAGGAGGCAGTCGTGGGCGCACACACGGCGCGGCAGCTGGGCCCCATGGAGGCATCGGACCTCGAGGATCGCCTCGGGGAGTGGTTGGGGGATCGTCATGTTGCTGACGGTTGGGATCTGGCCCCCGTATTCGTCCAGGCCGGCCTGGACGAGGCCTATCTTGAAAGAGTCGCTCAAGGTGTTGGTGAGGCGAAGCTCGAAAATGCGGCTCGTTGGCTCGCCCGCGCCATCGAGGCCGAGATGTTGATGGACGAAATCAAGGATTCGACGACTCGGGTGTCGACGTTGATTGCAGCAGCCAAGCAATACTCGCAAATGGACCGTGCGCCCTACCAGATCGTCGACGTGCATGAGCTGTTGGACAGCACGCTGGCCATGCTGGCGCCCAAACTCAGCGACGGCATTGAGCTGGCGAGGGAGTACGACCGCTCCCTGCCTCCCATTCCTGCCTATGCCGCCGAGCTCAACCAGGTGTGGACGAACCTGATCGACAATGCCATCGCCGCCATGGGCGGAACGGGGAAACTGACAATCAGGACCGCGCGCGACGAGGAGTTCCTTGCGGTCCGTATCGGGGACACCGGACCTGGCGTGCCCGAGGAAATTCGCTCGCGGATCTTCGAACCGTTCTTCACGACGAAGCCGTTCGGAGAAGGGACAGGTCTCGGGCTCGATATCTCCTGGAGGATTGTCGTCAACAAGCATCACGGTGACCTGAAACTCGAGTCCGTGCCGGGAGAAACCTGGTTTGTGGTTCGACTCCCATTGGTTGAGCCCGGGCCGTTCGACATTCAAGAATCGGGTGGATCAGCCTCTCTCTGAGAATGGCGCACCTCTACGGCGGCAGCCGCTGTCGATCACGGATAGTCTTTCGACGGAGACGCCAGTACCCGCGGTTCTTCGCAAAAGAGGCCCGTATGCCCGACGACACGCCAGCGCCAGACGTGGCGATCAGCTCTCTCAATGCAGTGTTGAGCGAGGTTATCGACGTTGTGGGGGACGTGAAGCAGGCCTACCGAAAAGTCCCGTACAAAAACGAGCTGCATGAGATCCTCGAAGGGCTCTTTGAGGATCTGAGGATCTGGGCCGGCCGCCTCATGGCGGAAGACGAGCTCCTCGGAGTATCTCCTCTCGGAAGCGTGCCAAGCGTTGCCGGCCGGACGCCATTGAACATTTGGCCGGGAAACCCGACGGACGACGAGGTTCGCCAAACCATCCTCGGGTACCTCGACCAGCTTTCAGCGCATCTCCTGACGGCCCAGAGAGACCAGAACGACGAGGGTGCGCGGGCCCTGCTGGAGAATATTCGACAAGAGCTGTCGCGTGACGTCCGCACGCTACGCGATCTCTGACCTCGCGCTGGCAACCCGGGGACTCTCATCGCACCCACGATCCCACAGGACACCTGGCCTCGTCGTGGCTTGAAACAGGGTGTAGCGCAGCAATATCATGCCCCTGACCGGGTCAAAAAGGGGCCTGCGTCGGCGCTGATGGAGGAGCGTCCGTCACTCCGAGTTGGAAGTACTGATGAGGAGGAATGGCCATGACCTTCGAGAGAGACCCATCACTCAACCGCCGTGATCTCGACATCTCCCCGGGGCGGCTTCCACTCAGCGTATCGGTGAGCGAATCCGACGGCGGGGTCGTTGTGGCGGTAGAGGGCGAGTTGGACATGTCTACTGCGCCCACCCTGAGGGAAGCTCTCGTCGATGTGGCCGATGGACTGGAGAGTGACCTGATTCTCGACGTCAGGTTACTGACCTTCATCGATTCCAGCGGTCTGACCCTCCTCGTCGCGGAGCACAAAAAAATCAGCTCGCTCGGTCACAACCTGGTGATTCTCGCCCCGACGTCTCGGACGGCCCGCCTTTTCCAGATCGTGGGGCTTGACGAGGTCCTGACCGTGCGCCCCAGCGCGTAGGGCTGTCCATCGCGACACTCCCTGGCCGGGTAGAAGGTCGAGAGCTGGGCCCGCGAAAGGGGCCGGGGACATCGTCAAACCGGGTCTCTGCGCGCCTCTCACTGCATCGATCGAATGTCTGCAGCAGACCTCGGTCGTCATCGCGGTGCGGGGAGGCACAGGCACGACAAGACGCCAGGTCCACCCAGGTTGATCTCAGCCTGGGTGGAGTGATCTCAGCCGTGTTTCATTCAAGTTTCGGTCCGATGAGAAACCACAGACAGTGAAGGGCATGAATTGACTTGGCGAGCTAGATCGGTCAGCCTTTCTCGACCAAACAACCAAACCTCTCGTCCAGTGGGGCGCCACGCCACGGGAATCCCGGGCCAACAAGCGGCCGGACACCTGGTACCTCACTTCTCGGCGGCGACTACTCAGAACAAAGGAGACAATGCGCGAGGTTGACCAATTCGAAAAGTCGGCCCGGACCCGTTGGCGAATCGCACTTTTCACGGCGTTGCTCGGTGTCGTTCTGTCGACGGTTGCCCTTGGGGTCGGTGGTCCCTCCGTCACCGCGGCCGAGACGGCGCATACGCAGCCCTTCGGTGGTGGCGAGCTTTTCGCCGCTGATCCGAGTGGCGGGTACTGGACCGTCAATTGGCTGGGTGCGGTCACACCGCACGATGGTGCTCCCTCGTACGGGTCTCCCGTGCTCTCGGGGTTGACAGTCTCCAAACCGGTCATCGGCATGGCTGCCACACCCGACGGAGGCGGTTACTGGCTTGTCGGAAGTGACGGCGGCGTCTTCAGCTATGGCGATGCCGCGTATTACGGATCGACGGGGGCCATGCACCTGAACAGCCCTGTCGTTGCCATGGCTGCCACACCCGACGGACGGGGCTACTGGCTCGTGGCCGGCGACGGCGGCATCTTCACCTTCGGCGATGCCGGGTACTTCGGATCAACCGGGGCGTTGCATCTGAACCAACCCGTCGCCGGCATGGCTGCCACACCCGACGGAAGGGGCTATTGGCTCGTGGCCAGCGACGGCGGCATCTTCACCTTCGGCGATGCCGCGTACTTCGGATCAACCGGGGCGTTGCATCTGAACCAACCCGTCATCGGCATGGCGTCGACACCCGACGGAAGGGGCTACTGGCTCGTGGCCAGCGACGGCGGCATCTTCACTTTCGGCGACGCGACATTCCAGGGGAACGGGGTGAGCGGCGTCATAGGCATCATCGTCAGCGCGGCGTCGAAATACAGCCTGGTGGAGTCCGATGGCTCCGCAATCGCGCCAATTCTCACTGGCACCTGCAATGGAACGTCGAACCCGACGCCGCCGACGGGTTCCGCTTACTCCGGCTATTCGCTGCAAAGTGCCATGACCGGCCCTCAAATAGTGGAGGACGCCGGGTCGGACGGCTATAACAACTACGCCGCAGACGGACCTTTAGTACTGCCCCCATCGGGATGGATAGAGGCAAGTCACGTCGTCGTTACGAACAACGCCCTCGAAGAGTTGGGCTACAACGACCCGGCGCATCCCGGTGTCACCGGGGCCGGCATGAACATCGGCAATGATCGGGTCAACGGGTATGGCGGATTTACCTATTGTTTTTCGTTGTCGGGGAGCAACTGGCAAAATGTTGCTGCAGTATTCATAGCTTGGCCGGCCGATTCCGTATGGCAAGAGGGTGAAATCGATTTTCTGGCTGGAACTCCTCCGCAACCCGGGATCGATGTCCTCCAGGTTGGAGGGTGCAACGCATCGAACAATCCCTGCAACGTCGTGTGGCAGTCAAACTGGCCGGCCAGCCTTGGAAGTGGGCTTCATGAAGCCACCGTTCTTTGGAACCCAGTTACCGGGGATAGCTTCTATCTGGATGGGGCGCTCGTCGCCACTGTTCCACCGAGTCTCGGGGTACCGTCAACGCCGCACATTCCGGCCATGCAAATTCAGGATATGGATCAGAACAGTTCGGTTCCAGCGTCGTCCCCTTTGACGGCGTCCCTCTATTGGGTAGCAACGTACGCGTACAACTAGAACTGCGTCGACGGGAATCCCCACCACGGGTAACCTGGGGAACTGCCGGGTCGCCCACAATCACCCGAGGATCGCAATGTCTGAGACGTCGTCCGCGCTCCGAGTGCGTATCATCCACTACGAAATCGTCGCTATCGCCGAAGTGTCCCGCCACGGAATCCCCCGCGACTCGGTCGGCCTGATCATCGACGCACCTGGGGAAATCGCGATGCTCCGCTGTGTCGCCAAGGGCAAACAATTGACCGTTGTGTGTTCTGAGGAACGTATGCGGGAGCTCTTGATCAGCGGGAAAGCGAAAGACCCGCAGGGAATGATCATCACCAAGAAGGAGTTCCCGCTGGCGTGGGAAGGGTGGGGGAGCAACCCGAGGAGAACGGCCCACTAGGGACCAAACGTGAATTGTTCGTGACGGAACGGACCCCATTCACGATGTTTCACGATTGCGTCAACCGCCCGTGGGTAGGTGTTCACCTTGAGGCTGGAGCATGGAAATGTGCTTTCTCGGCGCCGGTTTCTGCAGATCACGGCCGCTTCGGCCGGCACGATCGTCATTGGAGATCTGACCCGCCACTTGGTGAGCGCCAAGGCGGAAGATCACGTCGCTCTCATGCGCGGCGTGAATTTCTACGGGCAAGGCGTCTGGAGTCTGTCCACCGGCGACCATACGCGACAGGGGCTTTCGGATATCGCCACCATCACGCATGCGAACTGGGTGGTATTCAATCCGTTCTGGGTCTACTTCAACGGCTCAGATCCACTTGGCAGTTCGTCAGAGGCCGCCGAGGCGGGGTGGCCTCCGGATACCCCGCTTCTGTCGACCGCGTCCTACGAGGTAGGGGACGCACTTCACGGCAGGTTCGGTGTCGGTCACTACCAGAGTTACAGGGACAGCGAACTCGAAGCGGCCATACTGTATGCCAAGCGTTTGGGTCTCAAGGTCATGCTCAAGCCGATGATCGACCCGTTTCATCCGGAAAGCACGTCGGAGTGGCGTGGCAGTCTCGATCCGGGGACGGGCCAAATTGACCTTTTCATGGAGGCGTACGCCAGATTCATGACCCACTACGCCACCATGGCTGCGGCCTACGGCGTCGACATGCTCTGCGTCGGCTGCGAGCTCAACACGCTTCTCTATGGACCGTACCCCCCACCTGAAGATGGGACGAGCGGGCAGGTCGCACAACCCAACTCGGCCAGTGGCTTTGAGATGTACGGGAACTACGCCGACCGACCCGTTCTGGAGAGCTTATGGCGGGCCTCCAGCACCGCCCCCTATTCTGCCGGTCTCATAACCCCGGCCAACACAGCCGGCTCAGGACGCACCATCTCCCGACCTTGACGAATCCGTGTACGATCCGCGCCAACCGTTGGATGGATTTCAGTTCGTTGCGATCAGCGGCCGACGCATTAGTGTCTGCCGCGACCCACCAAATTTTCTGATCTCGGAAAGAGAATCACAGGATTGGAGCACGACGAGATGACGCCCTACGTCCCTGTCGATGGCCGCTACAAGTCGATGCACTACCGACGCAGTGGGCGCAGCGGGTTGCGCCTGCCGAGTCTTTCCCTTGGCCTCTGGCAGAACTTTGGTGACAGTCGGCCGCTGGAAATCCAGCGCGCCATACTGCGACGAGCATTCGACCTCGGCATCACGCACTTCGATCTGGCCAACAATTACGGACCCCCGTACGGAAGCGCCGAATCCAACTTCGGCAGGATCCTGCACTCCGATTTCCGGAACTATCGAGACGAGCTGATTATCTCGACGAAAGCAGGCTGGGATATGTGGCCCGGACCATACGGAGACCTTGGCTCTCGCAAGTACCTCATCGCCAGCCTGGACCAGAGTCTTCAACGCATGGGTCTTGACTACGTGGATATCTACTACCACCATCACTTCGACCCCGACACGCCACTCGAAGAGACGCTTGGTGCGCTGCACGCCGTCGTTCAGCAGGGGAAGGCTCTTTACGTGGGGATTTCTTCCTACTCCGCCGAGCGCTCCACAGAGGCCATCGCGATCCTCCGTCGGCTGGGTACCCCGCTGCTGATCCACCAGCCGTCCTATTCGATGCTCAACCGTTGGATCGAAGAGAGCCTCCTGGACGTCCTCGGAGAGGCTGGTGTCGGTTGCATCGGGTTCTCACCATTGGCGCAGGGCCTCCTCACGGACCGATATCTCGAGGGCGTCCCCGAAGGTTCCCGTGCCTCGCGGGTAGGTTCTCTGACTCCCCAGATGCTCAGCGCCGAGAACCTCTCTCGTATCCGGGCCTTGCATGCGATCGCACAACGGCGCGGACAGCAGCTCGCCCAGTTGGCGCTCGCCTGGGCGCTTCGCGACCCGCGCATGACGTCGCTCGTGATAGGCGCCAGCAGTGTCGCTCAGTTGGAACAGAACGTCGCCTCCCTCGACAACAGCGACTTCTCCGCCGAGGAGCTGGCGGAAATCGATCAGCATGCGGTCGAGGGCGACATCGATCTGTGGCGAAGTGTGGCGACGAGTTGAGGGACACGCGAGCAGCTCACCGTTGTGGGTCAACGGTCGTCGCCGCCTCCGAACGGTGAAGACTGAATACGTCGGGCTCGAGGAGACGAACGCCACGGCATTTCACCAGCCTGGCCCGCATCGGGTCAGTGTGGACACTCCGAACAACGAGACCGTGTTTGGTGGAAGACTGGGCCGGGAATGAGGGAACTCCCAGGTGCGAATTTGTTGGTTGAACAGGAAGGACGGCCGTGGAACACGACGAAATGATCCTCATAAGCATTGACGACCATGTGATCGAGCCCCGCAACATGTTCGATGCACACGTGCCCGCTCGGTGGAGGGACCGGGCTCCGCGCAGCGTGCTGAACGAACAAGGTATCGAACGGTGGCAATTCGAAGGTATCGAGAGCGGCTCGGGCAGTCTCAATGCCGTGGTGGGTTGGCCCAAGGAGGATTGGGGGATGGACCCCACCACGTACTCGGAAATGCGGCCCGGTGCCTACGACATCCATGAGCGGGTGCGCGACATGAATCGCAACGGGATTCTGGCATCCATGTGCTTCCCGTCCTTCGTCGGGTTCAGCGGGGGGTTCTTCCAGCAAAGCAAAGACAAGGAATTGGCGCTGGTCATGACCCAGGCCTACAACGATTGGCACATCGATGAGTGGGCTGCTGCGTACCCGGGGCGGTTCATTCCGCTGGCCATTCCCCCTGTGTGGGATCCGCTGGCCCTGGCCGACGAGGTCCGGCGGGTCGCCGCCAAGGGATGTCGGGCCATGACGATGCCCGAGCTTCCGCACATGCAGGGTCTTCCGAGCTACCACAACCTTGAGTACTGGGCGCCCTTTTTCACCGCGGCGTCCGAGGAGCAGGTTGTGATGTGTCTCCACATCGGCCAGGGCTTCTCGGCGATCAATTCTCCCGTAGACGCCCCGATCGACAACCTGATAATCCTCGCAACACAGGTTTCGACCTTGGCGGCACAGGATCTCCTCTGGGGTCCCGCGTTCAAGGAATTCCCAGATCTCAAAGTGGCCTGGTCCGAGGCTGGTATCGGTTGGATACCCTTCTACCTGAACCGGTGCGATCGGCACTACTCGAATCAGACCTGGCTGGGGCACGATTTTGGCGACAAGCTCCCGAGCGACATCTTTCGGGAGCACTCCTTGGCCTGCTATGTCACCGATCCGGCAGCCCTGAGGATCCGTGACGTCATTGGCATCGACATCATCGCCTGGGAGTGCGACTACCCCCACTCGGACTCGATCTTCCCCAATGCGCCCGAGTTCGTGCACGCCGAGCTGCTCGCCGCCGGGTGCAGTGACGAAGAAATAGACAAGATCACGTGGCAGAACACATGCCGATTCTTCGGGTACCAGCCATTCGCACACATTGACAAGGGCTCCTCGTCCGTGGGCGCCTTGCGGGAACTCGCCCGCGATGTCGACACCACCATCCGGACCAAGCATGAGTGGCGGGACCTGTACGAAGCCCAGGCCAGCTGAGACAGCGGCGTGTCCGGACGCCTCCAGATGACTGACGAGGAGACGAGCGAAGTCGATATTGACGACATCGTGCTGCACTCGATCGATCCGGTCCCCGTTGCCTCGCTGCGGCCCGGGCGCGGATTCGCCCAGGTGTTCGTCCCGTCAAGGTCCACTCCGCTCGAAGGGGACGAGGCTCCGGACGCGCAGATCCCACGTGCCGCGCTCTGGGCGATGAAGTACCGCTGGCACCTCCGTTGGGGCGGATCACGCTGAGTAGTTCGAAGAGGTTACCGACGACGTGGGGGAAGTCACTGGCATCTTCTCCGACGCGGACAACCTTTCCTTGTGCAGCGTGTACGAGGCTACCGATGCAGTATCCAATGTCCTCCTGGTCGAGGACTATGCAGGGGCCGCCGACGTGCCCGCTGAATACCTGCCGGCGCATCCGCGGATCCGGTTCTCCGACGAACCGGGAGAGGAATAGCTTCCCAGCTGCCTGGACCGGATTCTGCCTGACGTCGCAGGGGCGACGGGCGGGTGACATCCACGTAATGCGGCGGTGAACCATGGGTGAACGATGTGCCGAGCAAAGGGGGCTGGCTCCACATTCGGTTCTGAACGAGCATGATGTTCGCATGGACACACGCGAGCGACTCCTGCCCCTGGCCGGCGCCAGCAACTTCCGGGACATCGGGGGCTATCCCACGACTGACGGCGGCATGACCCGATGGGGACAGCTCTTTCGCAGCGACACGCTGCACGAGTTGACCGAAGCTGATCTTCAGGTTCTCCACGGAGTGGGGCTCGCGAGCGTCATCGATCTGCGTACCGCGACCGAACTCGAGCGCTCTGGCCGAGGCCTACTGGGCAAGGAGGCGGTGACCTACTTGCACGCCTCGGTGCTCCAGGAGGAGGGGGGAGAATCCGTCGCCATCCCTGCCCCGTCCGACGATGACCCGGCGGAGCGCTACCTGTGGTACCTCGAGGTCGGCCGCCGCGCGCTGAGCGAAGCACTCACCATGATCGCCGAACCGGGGAACCGACCGTTGGTCTTCCACTGTGCCGCAGGCAAGGATCGGACGGGAGTCCTGGCCGCCCTGATTCTGGACATACTGGGGGTGGAGCATCCGGTGATCGTCGACGATTACGCCATTACGGCGACCCGCATGGAACTGATCTTGGACCGCCTGCGCCGCGATCCGGTGTGGGGTATGTCTGTCGCGGAGATTCCACCCGGACGTGTGCTGGCGGAGGGGACGACCATGGCGCGCTTCCTCGACCTTCTCCATGAGCGACACGGGGGAGCACGTCAGTGGGCACTGGCCGCCGGGGTTCCCCAGCGGAGCCTGAACGAGATGACCGCGCAGTTGGTGGATCGCGGCGGGTCGACCGCGTAGCGGCGGCGGGAATGATCCTGCTCTTACGCCGGCGCTCGTGCCGCAGCTTGGCGCTCGAAGGCCGCGTTGATCTCGCCGCCGAGCAGGATGGCTATGCCGGTCAGGTAGAGCCAGATGATCAGGATCGCCACCCCTGCGAAGGCCCCGTACGTCTTGACGTACGACCCGGAGATAGTTGTGTAGAGGGAGAAACCCAACGAAATGACCGCCCACATCACAGTGCCGACGAGCGTGCCGGGCGTTATCCACCGCCATTGTGGATGAGGTTTGTCCGGCGCGGCGTAGTAGAGCACCGAGAACAGCAGACCCACCAACGCCAGGGCGACGATCCAGCGCACAACGGTCCACCCGACGAGAAATGCACTCCCTCCAAAGGGAAGAGCGTCCTCAACTTCTTGGCCGATTGATTGGCCGAATACGATCAGCGCCGAAGCTCCGCCACCGAGGAGGGCAGCTGCCAGTAGCAGCGGCAGTGCGCGCAACCGTTTGGACGCGACGGATCGGTCCTGACCGACTCCATACGCCATGTCGAGGCCCTCTTCGACCTGCACCATGCCAGAGGTGGCACTCCATATGGCCACGACTCCTGCGAGCGCGATCGCCACGATTGCGCCAGTGGAGTTCTTCTCCGAATGGTCGATTGCACCGGTGAAGACATCCGCCGCGCCGGCCGGGAGTGCCTTCGTTGTTCCATTGATGAGTGCGACGGTGACGTGGCGTGGCACATTGACCAGGGCGGATACGGCGAGCAGTGCGATGATGATCGGGAACAACGCCAGAAACCATCGGAAGGCGAAACTTCCCGCGGCCACCGTGATTCTGTCCGTCTTCATGTGAGCCTTGGCGGATCCCAGAGCCGACTTCCAGTCGGCCAGAAGTCCTCGCCGGTGCCCTGATTCTGTTTCCTGCGTGTCCGTCGCCGCCACGTAGGCTCGACCTCCGATGCTCATAGTTCTGCGGACCCCGTAGCTTCGCACCATTACGCTCAATGTCGATTGATGCGTACGTTCGTGGCGTCGCGCAGCTGGGACTTCCTGAAAGGACACGTGATGAGAGCAGTTGGCCTGACAGAATTCGGAGGGCCCGATGTCCTTCAGGTCCTCGACGTCCCTGAACCAATGCCCGGACCGGGCGAGGTCCGCATCCGCGTCCATGCCGCTGCCGTCAACCCGACGGATACCGGGTTCCGTTCGGGGGCTGCTGCGGCGCGACTCGAAGGCCGTCCCACACCGTATGTGCCGGGGATGGATGCGTCAGGCGTCGTCGAGATGATCGGACCAGGGGTGGAGACCTCGTTGCAGGTCGGCGATCGCGTGATGGCAGTGGTCCTCCCCTACGGGCCGAACGGGGGTGCCTATGCCGACCTCCTCGTCGTCCCTGCAGCCTCAGTCGTACCGGCGCCCGCCGGACTCGACCTCACAGCCGCGTCGACCATTTTGATGAATGCCTTGACCGCCCGACTCGCTCTTGACGATCTCGGCATTCCCAAGGGAGGGACGGTGGCTGTGACCGGCGCCGCGGGCGCCTTCGGGGGCTACGCCGTGCAGCTGGCCAAGGCAGACGGGCTCGTGGTCATCGCCGACGCGTCGTCAGCTGACGAGGAGCTCGTCGCAGGGTTGGGCGCGGACGAGGTCGTTCGCCGCGGAGATGATGTCGCCTCACGGATCCGCACGTTCGCCCCGGGCGGCGTCGACGGCGTCATCGACGGCGCTCTCTTGCATGAGCTCGTGCTGCCCGCTATCCGCGACGGGGGTGGCCTGGCGGTCGTCCGCGGCTGGGAAGGACCGAGCGAACGGGGTATCACCATTTTTCCGGTTTGGGTCAGGCGTGCGCTCACCGATACGGCGCGTCTGACCGAACTACGGGACCTCACGGAGGCGGGGACGCTCACGGCGCGGGTGGCCGATGTCCTTCCGGCAGATCAGGCCGCCGAGGCACACCGTCGACTCGAAGCGGGAGGGGTGCGCGGTCGCATCGTTCTGGATTTCACCACGTAGGAGAGCGTCATCGGCTCTCCACCAGGCTGTGCAGTGGGAGCAGGTCGGAGAGAAAGCGGAACGCGTCATTGAGGTGGGTACAGGTGGAGATCCCCACAAACTCGTTCCGGACATCGACCCGGAGCCGGGCCAATGGTTTGTCGACCATGCGGGCCGAGCTCCCGACAGCGGCCGGACACTCGACCCAGGGGAGAACGCGGGCTTCGGTTCGAAGCTCGTCGATGTGACTGACCGCCCCGTCGAGCGATCCCACGACCACATATTCATGGATGATGCTCTCCGTACCCCTGGCGTCCCGGTAGCTATCGCGAAAGTGCGAGTCGAAGGCCCAGGCCTGCGAGGAGTCGCCCGGTGGCACCAGATCCAGCCGCCTTCGTCGACGAGTTGCCTCGCAGGGGAGGTCAGCCATGGGATGCCAGGAGAGCACATCATCCTCGCGTTCGAGCACGGGAGCTTCTGGTCCCATGGCGACGGGCGACAAACCCTCCTTTCGGAAGGTCACCATGATGGTGGCGTCGCTGGCCCACCCTGCGCACATGTCCTCTGATGCATGGACGTGTCGCTCGTACGCCCGTGTCGTGGGCTCGTCGGATGATGCAGTGAGGCTCCGGCTCCGTTGGACTGCGTAGCCGGAGACCAACGTCGCACCCGGAAGGTCGTCGAGCAAGGCGTGAAGAAGGGTCTGGGCGGCGACGTGGTCGGGAAGCAGCCCGGACATGCGGGCGCGGAAGCCCGGCCCGACGTGCGCCCCCAATAGTTGGGTGAGGCGAGGCTCGAACGGGTCTGATTCGATGGCGATGAGCGTGCGATCCGGCGCGATCTGTGCCCGAATGCTCTGATCGAACTGGCGTGTCGCATCCCCTGCGGGATTGGTCACCAGATCGCACGCTCGCGCGTCGACCATACTGTTCTCTCCCGGCCCGCTCGGCCTGCTCGTATCGATGCTCGTCGTGCGGCGCCCGGAACCCACGCTCCGCCGCGGGGAGCCACCCAGTGGGTTCGCGGGGCCGCCGCGTTCGGGAATGAGGAGCATCAGGCGCCGTCGGTCATCATGTGGCACGCCCGATCGAATTCGGCCTCGATCAAAGGCCCCAGGGGTGTCGGATCCGGAAGGTCGAGCCAGCGGTCCATGGCGGTTCGAAGGACGGCGAAGCCGATGACGGCGGCGAGTCTGGCCTCAGGATCGGGTTCGCTCAACTGCCGCCGATCTGCCAGTGCGCGCGCCATGGCGCGTTCACTGAGATTTCGCTGATCGAAGTCGCGTCCACGGAGAGCCGCGGACGAGGAGAGCGCCTCGCGCAACATGCGGATCCTGGCCACCGCCGGTTCGTTCGTGGGGGCAGTCGCCACGAGCGCGGCGCGAAGAGCCTCCATGTCGCTCATCGACGGCGGTTGACTTCTGATAGCGGGCGCCGCCGTCATCGGTTCGTCCAGGGGGAGGAGGACGTCCTCCTTCGATTCGAAATGGCGGAAGAACGTCCGGGGTGAGACTGCGGCCAGGTTGGCGATCTGCTCGACTGTCGTCGACCCGTAGCCCTGTGCGGCGAACAGCTCGATGGCCGCTTCTGCCAACGCCTGGCGGGTCCGATCCCGGTTTTGCGCACGTCGGTCGGGCCTTGTCGTGTCCTTGCTTGTCGCGTGGGAAACGGGCGCTGTCTCGACCTTCATGATGCTCCAGTTGTCGTTGCCCGAGCCCCGTGCCCGAGCAAGGTGGCATTTCAGTGCCACTTGACACTCTACTGCCATAAGTCTAACTTGCCGCGTCGGAGGTCGTACATGCCCAACAACGTGGAGCAGCTGACTCGCATGCTCGACGAGAACATCGAGTCGATGGATCGAGCCGATCTGCGGTCCTACCAGGAGACTCGGCTGCTGGAATCTCTCGCCTATGTGGAGCGCCATTCCCCCCTGTTCTCGGAGGCGTGGAGTGCGGTCGGCCTCCGGGCATCCGAGATCTCCTCGCTCGCTGAGTTCCAAGCCCGGGTTCCCTTCGTCGACAAGGACACCGTGCGTGCCTACCGGACGGCGCATCGTGACCCATTGGGCGGCCTCCGTCGGATGGCCGATGCCAGCGCCCTTTCCTCGACGACGGGCACAACGGGAGATCCCGTTGTGCTCCCCGTCGGCCATGGAGACGGTGTCGGCTTGGCCCGCGACTGGTGGGAGATCGGCGTACGTCCGGGAGATGCCGTGGCGTTCATGTTGTTCACGTTCCGGGGGCCGGCGTGGCTGACCACGCACGCGCTCGGTGCATCGGCCGTGCTCTTCGATCACCACCCATCGGAGTTCGATCGCTGGTGCCGTGCCTCGCTGGAGTTGGAGCCAACCCTGCTCTACCTACTGAGCGGACCCCTCATCATGGCCATGGCCCACATGGAGCGGGCGGGCATGCTGCCCTACTCGTTGAACGAGGTGTTTGCGAGCTATAAGGGCGTCGTGATCGGTGGTGATCATCTCGGCATCGAAGCCCGGGGCGATCTGGAACGCTGGGGTGGCGAGCCCTTTCTCCACACGGCTGTGGGCGATGTCGGGAGCGCGACCGAGTGCAGGGAGCACGACGGCCTGCACGCGAGCGAGGACTCGGTTCTCGTCGAGGTACTCGATCCCGATGGTTCGTCTCCCGTGTCGGAGGGAGAGGTGGGCGAGTTGGTCGCGACCAGCCTGGCGCCGCGCAGCGGTAATCCCCTGGTGCGCTACAGATCGGAGGATCTGGTGCGATGGAGCACGGCACCCTGTCGTTGCGGGCGAACCGGCATGCGTCTGTGGCCGGTCGGTCGAAAGGGGGACGAGGTGGTGGTCGACGGCCATTCGATTCTGCCGATGGATATCTGGAGAGCAGTGGAGTCGGTTCCCGAATCCTCTGCCGGCTATTTCCAACTGATTCGCACCGGACGCGAAATGGGCGCACTGAGGGTGCGCGTGGGCCACACCGCGGATCTGGGCGGGCGAACCCTGACGTCGGTGCAGGACGATCTGATCAGCGCGATCGAAGCGGCCGTCGGGATCGCACCCGAGATCGAGCTCGTGGACAACGACGTCCTGTTGCGATTGGGCCCGCCCCACAAGATCCCGCGCGTGGCGTCGTCGTGACCGGACCGATCCACTGGAAGGTGCCTCGGGTCTCGGGAGGCGATATGTGGGGGTATGGCCGTTATGGAGACGACCAGCTGCTGCCGCTCAGTTTTGACGACATTCTGCACGACACCGCTGCGGCTATGACGGCGATCTCGGCCCTGGGCCTCCCCGATCGCTCCATTGTCATCGTGACCTCCACCGTCGCCGATATCGGGTATTTCCATCCACTGCAGGTCGCGGCGAAAGAGATGGGTCTTTTGGTGTGCAACGCCGACGCCTCGGCCATGGATGTGGACCGCGTGGAGATGTTCATCCGCCTCCTGACCGTCGCAGCCGTGATCGGCGTCAACGATGCACTGGTCGACGGGATCCTCGAGCGAGGTCACGAGCCGAAGTCCTTCTTCTCGAGCGTCCCGATGGTGATCGCTCGTGCGGGTGCCAAGGACCGACTCGCAGCATCCGGGGTTGACGCGTTGGCATTCGAGCTCCTGGGCCCCGTCATGGCGCTGTCGTGCCGCCACCGAAATCTGCACATTGACGGACGCCAGTGGGCAATCAGTGGGGAAGGAGGCACTCTCCGTGTCTCGAGCCGGGCCCGGCGGGCGCTCCCTTTCGATCATTTCGATACCGGGATTTCGGGGAGCACCTCCGAAGACGTCTGCCCATGCGGGCGCCGCGATCCCATTGTCGAGACAGACCGCACACGCGGAATCGGAGAGCGGCGGTGACGAAGTATGCGGGAACGACCGAGGCAACGTTGCCGTCGCTGCTCGATGAGCATGCGCGCAGTCGTCCGCAAGGATTGGCCGTGGTGTGTGGTGAGGAGCGCCTGACGTGGTCGGCGCTCCACGTCGAGGTGCAGCACCTGGCGAGCCGCGCTGCAAGAGGCCGGGGTCGGTCCGGGCGACCGGGTGCTCTGGCTGGGTCAGAATTGCCACCGCGTGCTCCAGGCCCTGGCGGCGTGTGCCCGCATCGGCGCTGTCTTCTGCCCCGTCAACTGGCGGCAGTCGAGCGCCGAGCTCACCTTTGTCCTCGACGATGCCGATCCCAAGGTGGTGTTCTGGCAGGAGGAAGAGGTCGGCGAAGCGATTCGGTCCGCCCGTGTCGCCGCGTCGACGTCGGCCCGGTGGATTCAACACGACGGCGCAGTGGCGAACAACGGCGAAGAGTCGTACGAAGCCTTCATCGGGTCATCTGCGCTCTTGCCGCCGGGCTCGCACGCCGAACCCGAGGCGCCCGCCCTCATGATCTACACCGGGGCGTTCGGAGGCCATCCTCACGGTGCGCTCCTCAGCAATCGTGTCGTGACGACCGTCGGCATTGCGAACGCGATGGTGCGGGGCCTGCGCGCCGACGACGTCTTTCTCAACTCGGGCCCGCTGTTCCATCTCGGTACGTGGATGTGCACACTGGCCATGTACGTGCTCGGCGCGACGAATGTCTTCGTGCCGCGGGTCGACGCGGAGCTCCTCTTGAGGGTCATCGCGGACAACCGCTGTACGGGCGCCTTTCTCATGCCGACGACAGTCGGCGATCTCGTGGCGCTCAACAGGTCGATGGGATTGGACCTGAAGAGTCTGCGCTGGTCCGGATCGACGCCCGAATGGGACGCCATGGTCTCTCGTGACGAAAGCCTCTGGGCGCAACGCCCCGGGGGCACCGGGCAAACGGAGGTCGGCGGCCTTGCGACGTTTGCCGCCCTGGGCGGCGAGGGACTGCACGGCCGCCCGTTTCCCCTCGTCGAGCTGCGCGTCGTCGATCCTGACGGCATCGATGTGCCGATGGACGAGGTCGGGGAAATGGTTCTGCGGGGTCCTCTCGTGATGAACGGGTATCACGACCGCCCGGCTCTCAACGCCGAGAAATTCAGGGGCGGCTGGTACCACACGGGCGATCTGGCTCGGCGCCACGGCGACGGGTCCGTCACGTTCATCGCCCCAATGTCGCGGATGATCAAGTCGGCGGCCGAGAACATCTACCCGGCCGAGGTGGAAGCCTGCTTGCGCCGGCATCCATGTGTGAAGGCCGCCGCAGTGATCGGCGTTCCCGATGACCGGTGGGCGCAGTCGGTCAAAGCCATCGTGGTGCTCAAGGAAGGGAAGTCGGTGGACGCCGCGGGTTTGATCGAACATTGCCGGGCCTCGATCGCCTCGTACAAGAAGCCGCGGTTCGTGACGTTTGTCGACGACCTGCCCATGCTCGGTTTGGCCGTCGACTATGACACCCTGGACGCCGCGCACGGTGGCGGAGGCTATCCCGGAGGGGGAAATCGGAGTGCCTGAGACGAATGTCCGATCCATGCGAGATCAGACGGCGATCGCCGGGGTGGGGGCGACGCCCTATTACCGGCGAGGCGCCTCGGCCCCTCAAACCGTGCTCGAATTGGCCGGCAAGGCGATTTTGGCGGCTCTGGAGGACGCGGGCCTGAGCTGTGACGACGTCGACGGGTTGGCTCTCTACTCCGGTGGTGGCATCGACGCCGCTCTTTTGTCCCAGTCGCTCGGCATACCCGACGTGCGGTTCATGGCCACACTCACCGGAGGCGGCGGCGGAGCGGCCGGCGCCATCGGATTGGCTGCTGCCGCAATCGTGTCGGGACACGCAGACGTGGTTGTCAGCGTGATGGCCATGCAACAGACCCCTGCGGGTCGATTCGGATCGGCCTTCGCCCGGAGAGCGCCGGGGGCCTATTCGGCACCACCGACTCCCGAATCCGACTTCATCACCCACTCCGGGCTGATGGGACCGGGCCAGATGTTCGCCATCCTGACCCAACGTCACATGTACCAGTACGGGACCACACGCGAGCACCTGGCTGAAGTGGCGATCTCCACTCGAGAGCATGCGCGCAATCGTCCCTCCGCGCTCATGCGGTCGCCGTTGACGAAGGAGGACTATTTCGCCGCCCGGATGATCTCCGAGCCCTTCTGCCTGTTCGACTATTGCCTCGAATGTGACGGTGCCGTGGCGGTCGTCACGACATCGGCGCAAAGGGCACGTGATCTGCGCCAGCCGCCTGTGTACGTCACGGCCAGCGCACAGGGCGGAGCGGGAAACTGGGGCCAATCCATTACCTGGATGGGCATGCCCGACGAGATCTTCGCCTCCTCGGGCCATCGCCCCGTCGCGCAGGACCTCTATCGCAGGGCGGGACTCGGCCCCGCCGACGTGGACGTGGCCCTCATCTACGACCACTTCACGGGAATGGTACTCATGCAGCTCGAGGACTACGGGTTCTGCCCTATCGGGGAGTCGGGCCCTTTCGTGGCCGATGGCAACATCCGGTATCTCGGGGGGTCGATCCCCGTCAATACGCACGGTGGCAACTTGTCCGATGCCTACATCATCGGGTTCACACACGTCGTCGAAGGTGTCGAACAGCTCCGCGGGACGGCGATCAACCAGGTGGCAAACGCCGAGGTCGCTCTCGTGACCGGTGGACCCGCCCCACTCCCTGTCAGCGGATTGATCTTGAAGAAGGAGGCGGACGGTGTCTGAGGTGCACACGGCAGGATCACGTGACGTCGCTCTTGCTGCGCCGATCGGCATGGTTTCCCTGGCGCCCAATTCGTGGACAGAGCCCTTCTGGGTGGCAGCGGGGCGCCATCAACTTGTGGTCCAGCGTTGTTGCAACTGCGGGAGGGTCCGGCACCCACCTGGTCCTTTCTGTCCCCGCTGCCGCACCCAGGAATCCGAATGGCTCGAGCTGAACGGGCGGGCGACCCTCTACAGCTTCACCGTCATCCGCCATGCCCTGGCCCCACAGTTGCGCGAGTACCTGCCGATGGTCATCGCTGTGGTGGAGCCAGAGGGGGCACCGAGCGCCCGGCTCGTGGCGAATCTGGTCGAGGTAGCCGTGGGCGACGTCGCAATCGGGATGTCATTGGAGGTGGTCTGGGAGGATGCAGGCGATGGGATCGCGGTCTATCGATTCCGCCCGGCCGACGCCACCGCACGCACATGAGGACTGTCCGATGATCCAACGAGGGAGCACCACATGAACACCGATACGTATCGTGGCGCAACGTTCATTTCCACCGATGCACATGTCACCGAGCCGATCGAGCTCTACACCGAACGTCTCGATGCTGACCTGCGCCCCCGGGCGCCGCGCATCGACACGAAAGACGGATGGCGGGTCCTCGTCGTCGAGGGCCTGTCGTCCCGGAAGTTGATGACGGCGAATGAGCTCGAGGTAGCCGTCGTCGGCGATTGGGACGTCGAGAAACGAGTGAGGGACCAGGAACGCGACGGAGTCAGCGCCGAGGTGGTCTTCCCGACGTTCGCCCTCCAGGCGTGTTTCGCCTCTGATGATCCCGTCCTGCAACTGGCCCTTTGCCGGGCGTACAACGACTGGGCGATCGAAGCCCTGGGGAGTCACCACCGAATACTTCCGGTGGGACTTGTTCCGGCAATCGATATCGACGACGCGATCCGCGAAGTGAAGCTCGTCGCAGAGGCCGGCTTCCGGGCCCTCTTCCTTCCGGCTCGGGTTCCCTCGCGGCCCTACAACGACGCCGCCTACGACCCGCTCTGGGCCGCCATCTCCGAGACAGGTCTTCCTGTCACCTTCCACTCCGGTACCGGCTACGAGCCCCGGGTGGTGCGCGGTCCGGGCGGCGCGGTGATCAACTACATATTGGGTGCACAGCTCGACGGGCCGATGGTGCTGCTCAGTCTGGCCGCCGGAGGGGCGATGGACCGTTTTCCGGAGCTCCGGGTCGTCACGGTGGAAACCGGCGCGTCGTGGTTGGGCTGGATCATGACGCAGGCCGATCGGATCTATGAGGATCACTCGATGTACGCCCAACCCAAGCTGTCGCTGAGGCCGAGCGAGCTCATTCAGCGTCAAGCACATGCCACCTTCATGTTCGATCCCGTCGCCGTCAACAATCGTCGTGTCACCGGTGTCAGCACCCTCATGTGGGGCAACGACTACCCGCATCCCGAAGGAACCTGGCCCGAGTCCCGATCAGCCTGTGAAGAGCAGTTTGACGGCGTCAGCGACGAGGATTTCAACGCGATCGTCAATGGCAATGCGGCGGAGGTCTTCGGTTTCGACCTTGCCGCGCTGGGGGCGCGCTAGGGCGGTTCCGCTCAGAGCACGATCTCGATGTGGCGATGCTCGAGCCGGCCGTCGGCGATGCGCAGTCGACCGAACGTCCGGTGCGGCTGCGAGCGTCGTTGCGTGGCAGAGCCCGGATTGAAGAGAACCTGACCCTCCACTCCGAGCTCGTCGATCGGCACGTGGCTGTGCCCGAAGACGATGAGCCCGGCGTCTGGGAACCGACGGTGCAGGCGGGCGTGCCGGCCCCTTGTGGGTCCGCTGTCGTGGACCAGGGCGACGTGGAGCCCGCCGAGCTCGAAGAGTTGGCTCTCCGGAAGGATCCCGACCAGATCGTGATCATTGTTGCCGCGCACGGCATAAGTGTTCGCCATGGACTGCAGGTCCGCCAGGGCTTGGCGGGAAGTGACGTCGCCGACGTGGATGACAACGTCCGCGTGGGCCACGGCCTCGAGCACCTGATCGCCGATTGTGCCGAATCCACCGGTGAGGTGGGTGTCGGCGAGAACGATCACCTCCATCCCGGGCAGCATGGCGATCCGATCGAACGCCGTCAAACCGAGGGCGTCAGGACCGTCCCGTTGTGCCTAGTGTGTGGTCATGAGCACTGATTCCACCTTTGACCTGGTGCTGCGCGGTGGCCGTGTGGTCGACGGCACCGGTGTGCCCGCATATCTGGCCGACGTGGGCGTACGAGATGGGCGCATCGCTCGGGTGGGCCGGGTGTCGGACGATGAGCTGGGAGCGGCACGTCAGGTTATCGACGTCGAGGGGCAGACCGTCATGCCCGGGTTCGTCGACATCCATACGCACTACGATGCGCAGCTCCATTTCGAACCGACTGCCTCGCCCGCGTCGTGGCATGGAGTGACCACGGTCGTGACCGGCAACTGCGGATTTACGATCGCACCGTCGCGTGACGGTGACGCGGCGTGGCTCCTCGAGATGCTCTCACGCGTCGAGGGGATGTCCGCACCGGCGCTCCGTGAGGGCGTGCCCTTTCGTGGTGGCTCGTTCGGTGAATTCCTTGACGGGCTCGAAGGCCGTATCGGGGTCAATGCGGCAGCGTACGTCGGCCACTCGGCCGTGCGTCGTTACGTCATGGGAGACGATGCCTCCACACGTGCGGCCACTCCCGAGGAGATCACCGCGATGCAGCAGGTGCTGCGCGAGGCGATGAAGGCCGGGGCCCACGGCTTCAGCACGTCCCAGCTCGAAATCCACCAGGCTCACGACGGGCGCCCGGTGCCATCGAACCTGGCCACCGATGAGGAGGTTATCGCCCTCTGCGCGGTACTGGCCGAGTTCGACCGAGGCGCGATCGAGATCATCCCGCGCTCGTTCGCCGAGGGGTACGACGAGCGCGACCGCGTCCTCCTGCACCGGATGTCGGAGGTGTCGGGCAAGCCAATCGACGTCAACCCGGTGGTGTGGTTCCCGAACATGCCCGAGGGTTGGGTCCGCTCCATGCAGTTCATCGAAGAACAGGCGGCGCTGGGCCTTCGTCTCTACCCGATGTACGGGACCCAACAAGGCGGTGCGTACTTCTCGCTCGACACAACGTTCCTCTTCGACGACATGCCCACGTTCAGGGAACCGCTGATTCTTCCCGAGCCTGCGCGGAGTGCGGCATTGCGCGATCCGACCGTGCGTACCCGCATGCGAGAGGAGCTCGCGGGGCCACCCATGCCCTCGTTCCCACTCAACTTTGACATCACCACCGTCTACGCCGTCGAGGAGCCCACGTTCTCGCACTGGGTGGGCCGCTCAGTCGCCGACCTCATAGCTGCGCGCGGTGGGGACCCGTTGGACGCTTTTTGGATCTCTGCCTCGAGGACAATCTGAAGACGACATTCTTCGTCACGCCCCTCTCCGAGCGAGGGGGTCGGATGGTCACCGAGGCCCTGGTGCGCAATCCACTCGCCATGGCCGGGAGCAGCGACGGTGGCGCGCACCTGGCGTCGTTCGTCGGGGCCGACTACACGACCCGCCTCTTGACGGAGTGGGTGCCCGATCCATTCTCGCTCGAAGAGGCCGTGCGGCGGCTCACTTCGATTCCTGCCGCCGTGCACGGGTTCTTTGATCGCGGGGTCGTGCGCGCCGGAGCGTGGGCCGATCTCGTGGTGGTCGATCTCGAGCGGCTCAACGTGGGCCCGACCCACTGGGTGGAGGACATGCCGGCCGCGTCCGGTCGATTCGTCGTCGATGCCGAGGGGTACCGTGCGGTGATCGTCAACGGCGAAATACTCCTCGATCGCGGTGTCCCGACGGGGGCCGTGCCGGGCCACGTCATTCGCACCTGACGAGCAGTACTGCTCTGACCGTCGGAATGGTGGTGCCATACTGAAGCTCTTCTATCGGAGAGGCGAAACATGCGTGTCGCCATTGCCGGGGCCTCCGGCTTCGTGGGGCAAGCTCTCGGTGAGCGACTCAACGAGAGCGGACATGACGTCGTCGCGCTCTCCCGGTCAGTGTCGGATTGCGCTTTCGGGACAGCCGTCGCGGTCGACGTCGGCGATGAATCGGCTACTGCCGAGGCCTTGACTGACGTTGACGTTGCGTATTACCTGGTCCATTCCATGGCCGCCGGGGTCGGATTCCCTGAGCTGGACCTTCGGCTCGCCACAGCTTTTGGTCGGGCCGCGATGCTGGCCGGGGTGACCCGCATCGTCTATCTCGGGGCGCTCGGCAGCACGCCGGATTCCGCCCACCTCGCCAGCCGGCAGGAGGTGGGTACGGCCCTGGCCGCGGCCGGGGTTGCCGTGGTCGAATTGCGTGCCGCGGTCGTCTTCGGGTCAGGGAGCATCTCATTCGAGATGCTGCGCTGCTTGACCGAACGGCTTCCGGCGATGGTCTGCCCCCGGTGGGTCCGGACCCGAATTCAGCCGATCGGGCTGGTCGACCTGCTCGACTACCTTGAGGAATCGCTGTCAGTCGCGCCGGGCGTGTACGAGATCGGTGGTGCCGACACCACGACGTACCGCGACATGATCTCCGAGTACGCCCGGGTCCGGGGCTTACGTCCCCGCCGCATCATCGACATTCCGTGGCTGACGCCCCACCTGTCGTCGTACTGGGTCGACCTCGTGACACCGGTTGACAGGGCGGTCAGCCACACGTTGATAGAGAGCCTCACCACCGAGGTGGTTGTGCTCGACGCGGACGCCACGCGTCGGGCCTTCTCCATTGAGCCGATGGGGGTCGCGCAGGCGTTGGCCGCCGCGCTCGATGACCAGGAAGGCGCCGTGACCCGCTCGCTCCTCTCCCGCGACGGAGGGGTGGTCGACGGCGTGTACACCGTCGTGATCGATGTCGACATCCCGCCCGGGCACGGTGAGACGGTCGACCAGGATCTAGAGGCCATCGGTGGCGAGATCGGGTGGTACGGCGCGACATGGGGCTGGGTTATTCGGCTGGCCGTCGGCCGCCTCGTCGGCGAACACCTCGGGACCCAGCGCCCGGAGCACCTGGTCGCCGGTGCGGCCGTGGACTGGTGGCGCGTAGCTCGATCGGCGCCGGGCGAACTCGTTCTTCAGGGCGTCGGTTGGTTTCCCGGTGACGCCTGGCTCGGATACCACGTCAGGGGGGACGTCTTGCACCAGGTCGCCGCGTTTCGCCCTCGCGGCATTCCCGGATTCCTCTATTGGAAGCTTCTCGGCCCGGTGCACCATGTCGTCTTCCGTCGCATGGCCCGGCATCGCGTGCGAGGTGTCGCCGGTCGGCGCTGAGGGATCCAAGCGACACTCGTCGTTGGAATGCCTGGTGTTATCCTCGCCCGCAGTGACTGTGTCGAGGGGGCAAGGAGGAGGTGAGAACCTCTGGTGCGTGGGCTCCGACACGATTCCGCGGGGTCGCTTCACGTCGCGCGAATTTCTCGAGTTGGAGTATGAGCGGCTTTGGCCGCACGTGTGGCAGATCGCGTGCCGCGTCGAAGAGCTCTCCGACCCGGGCTCGTTCGTCGAGTACTCGGTAGGGCCGCGATCGTTGGTGGTGGTGCGGGACGAATCGGGACATCTGCGGGCGTTTCTCAACACGTGCCCGCACCGGGGCACGCGCCTGGCGGACGGCTGCGGACGATTCTCGGGCGAGATTCGCTGCCGTTTCCACGGGTGGCGCTGGGACTTCGAAGGGACCAATACGTTCATTCTTGATCGCCACGAGTTCCCACCACTCGACCCCGACGATGTCCGATTGCGGGAGGCTTGTGTCGATACCTGGGGTGGCTTCGTCTTCGTGCATTTCGGCAAGAGCCCTCCACCATTGCGTGAGTTCCTCGGACCGATGCCCGCAATCCTCGATCCGTACCATCCCGAGATGATGCGACTCACCGGGCGTAAGGCGACAATTGTGCCCGCCAATTGGAAGGTCGTCGTCGACGCCTTCAACGAGGGTTACCACATCGCCGCCACCCATCCGGAGTTACTTCGCTGGAAGGACGACACTGCGCTGGAGTACAGGGTGTTCGACACCCACACCCTGTACGGAGGAGGGGGAGAGCCCAAACCCAGTCCCCGGCTGGAGATCGACCCCGAGGATATCGACCAGAACCAACTGTTGGCCTTGAAGATCCGCGACCTGATCGAGAACCTGCCCGGATACTTCGGCCCCGATGACCTGGCCGCGTTGGAGGAGGTCATCAACACGCCGCTGCCGGCTGGGACGAGCGCAGGCGAGTTCTACCTCGCCGCGCCGCCGCCAGGGCGCGGCTGCTCGCGGTTTGAGCTGGTCGCACCTCAATGACGAGCAGGTCGTCGGCGGGGATGACCCTCTTCTGTTTCCCAACCTTCTGGGCCCTGTCGTTGCCGGTGGTTGGTTCGTCTACCGGTGTAGGCCGAACGGCGACGATCCCACGACCTCCATCTTCGAACTGTGGACACTTCAGGAGTTCCCCGCCTCCGCACCTCCGCTCCCGGTGCCGGCCACGGAATGGATCCCCGATTGTCGAACACATGATTGGGGTCTTGTGGTCAATCAGGACCTGGCCAACTTCGCCGCGATCCAGCGTGGCCTCATGGTTCCCGAAGGGCCCGGTCTCCGCTGGAATCTTCGCCAGGAAATGGGGGTGCGCCGTTTTCACGAAGTGATCGACCGCTACCTGACCGGCGAAGGAAGTTGACATGACGCCGAAATGATCCGTGCCATTGCGGCCGTCGACGACCGGCTCGGTATCGCCACCGATGCCGGCATCCCCTGGAACATCCCGGCTGACACCGAGCATTTTCGGCGACTGACGACGGGGTCCAACGTCGTGATGGGCTTTGCCACGTACGCCGAGTTTGCCGCTCCCATGCCGGGGCGCACCAACTACGTCGCCACTGGGCGCTCTGGGACCCTGAGAGACGGTTTTCACGCCGTCAACGACCTACCCCCGTTTCTCTCCGGATTTGAAGGGGACCTGTGGATCATCGGCGGCGCCACCCTCTATGCCACGACGCTCGACGTGGTCGAGGAGATCGCGTTGACGCGTGTCGCCGGCGACTTCGGTTGCACCAGGTTCTTTCCCTCTTTTGAGACGGTCTTCCGACTCCGCACTGAAGACGTCCCGCCTCCGGTCGAGGGAGTGCCGGCCATCCGCTTTCAGGCGTGGCAACGCGCACTAGTCCCGACCCGGTCTCGCCCACGTCCATTCGTCGGTCGTCTGCGATGACTTTCGCCGGTTGGCTCCGTCCATCATGCAGATACCCCTACACCCAAGGAGAATGAAACGTGGCCCGAGTCAGCACCTATCTGAATTTCACGGGAAACGCAGAGGAGGCGTTCGAGTTCTACCGGTCGGTGTTCGGCACCGAGTACCTCGGACCGATCCAGCGCCTGGGAGACGTTCCCAGCGGTCCTGACGGCCCCACGTTGACGGATTCTGAGAAGCAGATGGTGATGCACGTCGAGCTGCCGATTCTCGGCGGTCACGTGATTATGGCAACTGACATGGTGGCGTCAATGGGGCAGGAGCTCCGGATCGGCAACAACACAACGATCAATCTCGAACCGGACTCCCGGGAAGAGACCCAACGACTGTACGACGCGCTGTCCGAAGGTGCTACCGACTGTGCGCCCCTGGCCGACATGTTCTGGGGTGCGACGTGGGGCACCTGCCTCGACCGGTTCGGCGTGCGCTGGATGTTCAACTACACGCAATAGGTCCGTGCGGGGCCGTCAGCGCACCTCGAAGCCCGCGTAGCCGGCGGCGGCCACTTCGTTGCAGCGCACCTCATAGTCGGGAAAGCCGAGAAGGGGCATGAAGACGCGTGCTTTCCCCGGGATGTTGGCGCCCAGGTACCACGAATTACAGGTCGGGTAGAGCGTCAGCGCAGCGATGCCGTTTACATGGTCGACCCAGGCACGTGCCGCCTCGTCCGTTGCTTCGATGGTGCCGAGGTCGTGCGTGTTCATGAAGTCGATGCAGTCGATGATCCAATCCACGTGCTGCTCGACCGCCAACACCATGTTGGTCAGCACCGAGGGGCTTCCCGGTCCCGCCACAATGAAAAGATTGGGGAAATCAGGGATCCCGAGTCCGAGGTAGGTGATCGGGCCTCCAGCCCACGCCTCCTTCAACCGCCGGCCGTCCTTGCCCTTGATGTCGATGCCCGTATAGGAGCCGGTCATCGCGTCGTAGCCAGTGGCCAGGACCAGCATGTCCACCTCGTAGTGCTCGCCGTTGACGGAGAGTCCGGTGCTGTCCACGTACTCGATGGGGTGCTGCGAGATGTCGACCAGTGTGACGTTCTCACGGTTGAACGTCTCGAAATACCCGGTATCGAGCGCCATGCGTTTGCACCCGACCGGTTGCTCGGGGCAGAGCACCTCTGCCACCGCGGGGTCGCGCACGATGCTCTTGATCTTGCGCCGGATGAAATCTGCCGCAAGGTCGTTGGCCGCCTTGTTGACCGATGTATCGCCAAACGACCCGATGAACGCAAAACCACCGCGCTGCCACCGCGCTTCGTACTGTGCGTCACGGTCCTCAGCGCTGGAGTCGAGGGCAGAGGCAGTGTTCCACCCGAGGTCGGCGCCGAAGCCACCTGGCATGGCCCTGTTGCGAGCACGAAATCCCGCGTAGTCGGCTTTGATGCGGGCCAGTTCCTCCGGAGAGAGCGGCCCGTTGCGGGCGGGGACGGAGTAACTGGCCGTGCGTTGGAACACGACAACCTGCGCTGCGTCGCCCGCGATGATCGGGATGGCCTGAATCGCCGAAGAGCCGGTACCGACCACACCGACTCGCTGGCCCGAGAAGTCGACCTCTTCACGTGGCCACCGACCGGTGTGGAGAACCCGTCCCGAGAAGGTGTCGAGCCCGGGGATGTCGGGCACATTGGCGGCCGAGAGGCACCCCGTCGCGAGGACCAGGAATCGGGCCGAGACCTGTTCCCCGTGTGAGGTGTCGATCGTCCAGTGGTTGGCCACATCGTCGTAGGTGGCCGAAAGCACCCTGGTACCGAAGGTGATCGCGTGGCGCAGATTGAAGCGCTCGGCGACATGCCGGGCATACCGCAGGAGCTCAGGCTGTCCCGCGTAGCGCTCGGACCAGACCCACTCCTGCTGGAGCGCTTCGGAAAAGCTGTAGGAGTACTCGACGGATTCGACATCGCAGCGGGCACCGGGGTAGCGGTTCCAGTACCAGGTTCCGCCGACGTCGTCCCCGCCCTCGAACGCTCGTACCGAGAGCCCCAGCTGCTGGGCGCGATGGATGGCGTAGAGACCGCCGAACCCCGCGCCGACGATGACCAGGTCCAGGACGTCCGCGCCCGACCTCGTCGTATCCACATCTTCTTGCGTGCTCATCGTTCCTCGCCCCCCGGTGCTCCCGGGCTCATCGTGCTCGCCCGTGGCAACGATATGGCATTCGCGCTGTCGCATCGACCTGGGTCGACGAGCAATCCCTCCGGGCGACCCCTTCAGCTGCCGTCGGGGCGTTGCACAATGGGGAGGTGACGTTGGCTGCGAGAATCCTGGCGGTTTCCCATCTGACGGGGACCTTCGTCCTGCGTTCGGGACGTACCGCGGACCGCTACTTCGACAAATACCGCTTCGAGTCGGACCCTTCGCTGCTGGCGGAGATCGTCAGCGAGATGGTGCGCCTGGTGCCGCCCGAGACCCAGGGGCTGGCCGGACTCGAGCTCGGCGGCATCCCCCTGGCTACCGTGCTTTCGGCGGCAACCGGGCTGCCGGCCTTCTTCGTTCGCAAGGAGGCTAAGAAGTACGGGACGGAACGTTTGTGCGAAGGCGGCGACATAAGGGGAAAACGCCTCCTGGTCATCGAAGACGTGGTCACGACGGGTGGTCAGATCCTGCTGTCCGCCCAGGATCTCCGATCCGAGGGCGCCAAGGTGGGCCACGCGCTCTGCGTGATCGATCGGGAGGCAGGGGGTGCAGAGCGGCTGGACTCAGAGGGGATCGAACTACGGCACCTTTTCGCCATGTCCGAGCTGGAGTCGGCCTGACGTCCGTCTGAGCCCGTCCTCTCGAGGTCCGCCCCGCCGCGATTTTTCGTTTCCCGACTACGGTACGGGAAGATTTGTGGGCCAGCTGTGTTGACACAACCATAGGGGTGGTTGACTGTGGCAACTGCAGTTGCAAGAGGTTGCGGGCATGACAGGTAAGGTCATCGTGCTGGCGCTGATCGCCAGCGGCTTCACCGCCGCTGCGTCGGTGGCGCAACGAAGAGCGGCCGCGCCGGCACCCGAGAAGCTGAGCTTCAGCTGGCGGCTCGTCGGTTACCTCCTTCGGCGCCCGGTCTGGTTCCTGGGGATCCTCAGCATGATCCTCGGGTTTGTCTTCCAGGTCGAGGCGCTACGGGTCGGGAGCCTGAGCCTGGTGCAGCCGTTGATCGCCACTGAGCTGGTGATCGTCTTCGGGGTCATCGCGCTGCAGGATCGCCACCGGGTGCACGGGCGGGACTGGCTTTCGGCCTTCGGCATGGTCATCGGGCTCGGGGCATTCCTCGCCCTTGCCCGTCCTCGTGGCGGCCACGTCCACTCGTCCGCGTCGATGTGGTTCCTGGCCGGGTTCACGACTGTGACCGTCGCCGGTCTCCTCTCTGCCCTGGCCTACCTTCCCGGAAGGAGGGGTCAGCGACCGAGCGCCGGACGGAAGGCCGCCCTCCTGGGTGTCGCCGCCGCCACCGGCTTCGGGTTCGTCGCCGCCGTCATCAAGGAGCTGAGCACGCATCTCTCACAAGGGCCTTCGGGAGTTCTCTTGAATTGGTCCCCGTACGTGCTCCTCGTCTCGGGTGCCGCTTCCATGTTCCTGGCCTCGAATGCGTTCCAAGCCGGCTCGTTGGCGGCCTCCCAGCCGGGCTTGACGATCGTTGATCCTCTGGTGGCGAGCATGCTCGGGGTTGTGCTCTTCGGCGAGAGGCTCAACCATCATCCTGTCGCGTTGGTGGGCGAAATCCTGTCGGCTGCCGTCCTGGTCGTCAGCGTGATCGCGTTGAGCCGCAGTCCGCTGGTGCAGGACGGCGGCGGCCCCGTAGCTCGTGGCCACGAGGAGCGCGCCTACGCGCCGCGGTCCGGCGTCGATGCACGCGCGGACCGGGGTCTCCCCGTTGCCCGACGACGACGCCCGCTTCTGACTCCGAGGCTGTCCGCGAAGCCGTCAACGGGTGCCCAGGGAGTCCGCGGTCATGCGCAATTCCCTCCGGTGATCGGGATGGGCGATCTCGACCAAGGCGTGGGCTCGCTCACGCACGGTGAGTCCTCGCAGCTCGGCCGCGCCGAATTCGGTGATCACCACCCCGGTGTGATGGCGGGGAGTCGACACGACCGATCCTTCGGGCAGCCGTCCGACGATCCGCGACGTGGGTGTTCCGTCAACCTCGACCGTGGACCGCAGGCAGATCAGCGAGTGTGCGTCGGCCCGCAGTTCGGCTCCGGCGACGAAGTCCTCGTGACCTCCCACGCCCGAGATCTGCCGCCCGTCGATGGAGTCGGCCACGACCTGGCCGTACAGGTCGACCGACAGGGCTCCGTTTATCGAAACCAGCTTGGCGTTGCGGCTTATCGTCGTGGGGTCGTTGATCACCGCAACGTCGAGGAACGCAACGTCGTCGTTCTCATGGAGCCACTGATAGAGCTCCGTGCTGCCCAGCGCGAACGTGGTGACGGAGACGCCGTCGAAGATCCCCTTGTCTGCGTTGGTCACTTTGCCGGCCTGGTGGAGCCGCATCAGACCACTCGTGAACATTTCCGAATGGATGCCGAACCCACCGAGTGGTCCAGCGGCCAGACCTGAGGCGACCATGTTCGGAATTGTCCCGATTCCGGTTTGCAGGGTGCTTCCCGCCGTGACGAAGCGGAGGGCGTGTTCGGCGATCGCCCGATCCACGTCGTCGGGCGGCGGCTCTTCGAGAGTGAACGGAATCCCGTCAGCTTCCACCAGAATGTCGATCACGTCGACGGGGATGGTGTTGTCGAAATCGGGCGACAGGCTCCTGGTCCGGGGCAGGTGCGGATTGACTTCGACGAGCAAGAGACGATCAGGGTCGCGACCGGCCCGCAAGAGCTCTGGCCGCGTGGCTCCGTAGTGCAGGGAGAGATTGACCCGGCCGCTGCTGTCAGGCGGCGTCGCCTGGGCAACCATCACACGCGGGGCGAATTGGGAGAGGATCGGGCGCGAACTGGCGGAATCCACCCGGCACGTGTTCAATCCGATGACCCTGGGACAGAAGGACCCGCTCGGCCGGCCCGAAGAATCCACAGCGGTACGAGACGCCGGGATGGGTAAGGACATCGTAGTAGTTCAACAGGAGCGCCCCGCCCAGAACGAGATCGACCCAGTCGTCCCGCGTACCCAGGGCGGTCAGGAATCCATCGGGATTCGCCGGACCCAGCCCGAAGCCGATCCGGTCGACGGGCCGGATAGCGGCGATCGCTTCTTCGGGACTGCAGGTAACTGTCATGACGGAGCAATAGTGCCCCATGCGCCGCGGAGACGCCCCACGTGGTCGGTCGACCTGTTCCATCCGCCTCGGCTTCGGGGTAGCTTCACCTCACCATGCGCGAGTGGCGGCGGAGTCGGGTGCACCTGGCGGGGTGGGTCAGGCGTAAGGATCCAGGACTCCTCGCCATCAAACGATCGGTACGGGCCGCCATCATCATGCCCACGGTCTTCGGTGTCACCCATGCTCTCTTCGCCAACCCTCAGGTCAGCCTGCTGGGAGCGTTGGGGTCCTTTGCGCTCCTCCTGCTGGTGGACTTCCCGGGCCGCCCCCGGACCCGCCTGCTTTCCTTCGTGCTGCTCTGGGTGGTCGGGAGCGGCCTGATCGCGTTGGGAACCGTCGTCTCCACCCACAAATGGGCATCCGTCGGCGTCATGGCGGTTGTGGGATTCGCCGTGCTCTTCGGCGGGATCGTCTCTCCGCAAGCCGCTGCAGCGTCGACGGCCACCTTGCTCATCTTCGTGCTGCCGGTTGCAGTGGCCCAACCCGTCTCGGCCATCGGTCCGCGGCTGCTCGGCTGGACGTGCGCGGCAGCGGCCTGCATCGCCGCCTGCATGGTGCTGTGGCCCACGCCGTGGCATGACGATCTGCGTCGCCGCTTGTCGGCGACTGTCGGAGCGGTGGCCGGGCTGGCGTCGGCACAGGCCGAAGGGACACCCGATCCCGAGGCGGTCACGACCGTGCGAGCGGAGCTCTCCGCCCTGCGTGACCAGTTCGCAAGTACGCCCTACCCGCCCACCGGTGCTGCCGGTAGTGCGGTCGCGTTGGCCAAGCTCGTCGGCCGCGTGGAGTGGGCCGCCGGCAATGCGACCCTGTTCGGCGACGGGGCTGCGGCGCGTAAGGTACCGCACGTCCAGGCGATGATCCGGACCGCGGCCGAGACGTTGCGCCGGTGCGCCGCGCTCATCTGCGACCAGCAGGCCCATCCCGTGGACGACCCGGAGTACGTGCACGCACTTCGGGGGAGCATGCAGGAACTCGATGAGCTGATGGGCCACGAGCTGGCGGCCGAGGTATCCACGCTGATCGAGCCGGGAGCCGATCGTGCAGAGCAGATGCTCATGAAAGGGAGTGACGCTCCCGGTGCCGATCACGAGGAGGGTCTGGCCTCTTCGCTCGATCCCAGTTTCCAGGCCCGGGCCTTCGGCACCGCCACCTTGATGGTGGCCGACACCACCATTGAGGCGGCCGGGGTGCACCCGGAGGGCGAACAGAAGTGGAGCGCGGGGATCGATGCCCGGGCCCTCTCGGTGTGGCCCCGGCTCTTCTCCCACCTTTCGTTTCATTCGGTGTGGTTCCGCAATGCCGTACGGGGCGCCGCCGGTCTGGCCTTGGCCGTGGCCGTCGTCGAGATCACCGACGTCGAGCACGGATTCTGGGTGGTGCTGGGCACGCTGTCGGTGTTGCGGTCCAATGCGCTGGGTACCGGAGCCACGGCCCTGCGCGCCATCGGGGGGACCGCGGTCGGATTCCTCGTGGGTGGGGCGGTGATGGTCGGCGTGGGGGGTCATACCCTCGCGTTGTGGGTGCTGCTTCCCCTGGCGGTGCTGGTGTCCGGCGCGGCCCCGTCAATGATCTCGTTTGCCGCCGGTCAGGCCGGGTTCACCCTTGTGGTCATCATTCTCTTCAACATCATTCAGCCCACGGGGTGGAAGGTCGGCCTCACCAGGATCGAGGATGTGGCGATCGGGTGCGGGGTCAGCATCGTCGTGGGGCTGCTGTTCTGGCCCAGAGGGGCCATGGCCGCCTTGGGACGAGCGCTGTCCGACGCATTCGTGATGAGTTCCAGCTACCTCGCCGATGCCGTGGTCCGTTTGACCAACCCGGGTGGTGCCGTGGACACGGTCCCGGGCCAGCGGGCGGCGAACACCGCCTACCTCAGGCTGGACGACGCGTTTCGTCAATTCCTGGCCGAACGTGGGGCAAAAGTTGTGCCGGTGGATGTCATCGCCAGCCTCTTTACCGGATCGAACCGTATCCGGTTGGCGGCGTACACACTGTCGACCTTGCCCCTGCTGCCCCCCGACGGAGGCGGAGCCGAACTCGAAACGGTCGCCGTCGCCGGCGCGGTGCTACGGGACTCCTACGCGGCGAGCCATCGTTGGTACGAGGAGTTCGGCGAAGTGCTGAACGGCCAGCGCGGCTCGATGGACCATCCACCCGAGCATGACCAGACGCTGCACGGTGTGCTCCGGACGGCCTTCGAGGATGCACGTAGCCGCCGCCGCGGCGACCAACTTCGCACGACGTTGCAGATGCTCTGGGCCGACGAGCTTCTCGAGACCCAGCGTCAGGTGCAGGCGGACCTGGCCGGGTCGGTCGAACTCTTCACGCGGGAACGGCACAAAGCCATGAGGAGCTGAAGGCCGAGTGCCTCACCCGCTCTTGTCGACCTTCTTGATGGCGCCGTAGCCGCGGGACATGGCAGCGGTGATGATGGCCTCGAAGTCCTTGTCGCCGAGCACGCGCGGGGTGCCCATCGACGATGCACGCCAGTACAACTCGGCCAGCCACTCGAGGAGTTCGAGGCGTTCCACGGCCTGGTCCATGGTGCTGCCGTAGGCGATGGAGCCGTGGTTCTGCATCATGGCGGCATTGCGGCCATCGAGCGCCTTGATCACATTTTGCGCCAGCTCCTCCGAACCGAAGGTGGCGTAGGCCGCCGTCCGCGGCGTGCCGCCCAGGCCCAGGCAGCTGTAGTGGAGCGCCGGCAGCTCATCGTGGGTGGTGGACAGCGCGGTGGATGCCATGGCGTGGGCGTGGGTAATGGCCAGAGCATTCGTGGCGCGGTAGATGCCCGTGTGCAGCGGGACCTCCGAAGTGGGGGCGAGGTCGCCGTCCACGACTTCGCCGTCGAGGTTGATGACGGTCACCATCTCCGCGGTGACCTTGGCCAGGTCGGATCCCGTGGGGGTCACTGCGACGAGGTCCCCTTTGCGGGCGGAGATGTTGCCCGCCGTGCCGATGACGAGCCCTTCTTCGGCCAAGTGGCGGCTTGCGCTCGCTACCGCTTCTCGTTCCTCTGCCAAGAGCAGATCGCTCATTCTTCGTTTCCTCTCTGAAGGTTCAAGACTGCTCAGTGGGGATGCGACGCCATCGGCGTGTGTGCCGGAGATGCCATCTCACCAAATGGTCGCTCTTGCAGCGCCCCGCTCCACGCTAGATGCACCGGTGCCCGCCGTGCACCTCGGTGTTCTCCGTGGGCCACCCCGGACCTACTATGCGTCCATGGGCGTGACGCTGAACCACACCATCGTCTGGTGCCGGGACAAGCGCCGCTCGGCCACGTTCTTGAGCGAAATTTTGGGGCTGCCGGCGCCGCAACCCTTCGGGCCGTTTCTGGTGGCGGATCTCGAGAACGGGGTGTCGCTCGATTTTCACGAAACCGACGAGCCGATAGCCGGGCAGCATTACGCGTTCCTCATAGGCGAGGACGAGTTCGACCAGATCTTCGAGCGGATGACGGCGCGTGCCGTCGACTACTGGGCAGATCCCGGATTGCACCAGCGCGGCCGGGTCAACCGAGCCGACGGGGGCCGGGGCGTCTACTTCCACGATCCCGACGGGCATCTGCTCGAGATCATCACCCGTCCCTACGGGAGTGGCTGAAGCATGCGACGGCTTCCTGCCGCCGTCGACGGAGAGGACGCCGTCCTCCCCTGGCGCAGCCTTGAGGAGGAATCATGAACGATGTCTCGGTGGACCGCGTGGACGACCACATCGCAGTCGTGTGTCTGCACCGCCCACCGAACAACTTCTTCGATACGGCACTTCTCGCGGCCCTGGCTGATGCCTATGAAGAAGTGGCAGCTGGAGATGATTACCGTGCCATCGTGCTGCGCTCGGAGGGGAGACATTTCTGTGCCGGGCTCGATTTCTCCACCAACAAGGGACAGGACATCGCGGCCCTGTATCGCAATGCCCTACGCCTCTTCGCCGCCCCTCTTCCGGTCGTGGCCGCCATCGGCGGGGGTGCCATCGGTGGCGGGCTCGGGCTTGCCCTTTCGGCGGATTTCCGCGTCGCCACGCCGGCGAGCCGGTTCAGCGCCAATTTCTCACGTCTGGGGTTCCATCACGGGTTTGGGCTCACGGTGACGCTGCCACGCATCGTGGGTGAGCAGCACGCGGCCGAGCTCCTCTATTCGGGACGCCGTGTCGGGGGAACCGAGGCGCAGGCTTTGGGCCTGTGCGACGAATTGGTCGAAGAAGAACAGGGCCTCTTCCCTGCGGCCGTCGCTTTCGCAAGCACCATCGCAACGTCGGGCCCGTTGGCCGTGCGCGCCATCCGGGCCACGCTGCGGCAAGGCCTGGTCGACCGGCTCCGCCGGGCTATGGACCACGAGTGCGACGTGCAGGAGAGCCTGCGGCACTCGTCGGATTTCGCCGAGGGGATCGCGGCTAGCGCCGAGCGCCGGGAGCCTCGCTTCACCGGCACCTGACCCGGTCGACACCTCGGGCCCGACCATGGCCGGACTCTGCACGCGAACCATCGGGTCTGCCGATGCGTCTCTTGGAGGCCACACGTCGCGGAGTTCGAGTGAACGGAGCCCTTTCCCATGCCAGACGAAGACGAAGACAGTCGCCACAGAGCGACGCGGCCATCCGGGAGGGGCGTGCGCCTCTCGTGGGTGTCCCTGCTCGTGATCGGAGTGGCGGTAGCGGTGATCCTCGGCGGGATCGCGCTGGGCGTGGCCGCCGGAAAATCCGGAGCTGCGGCCACTCCGCAAGCTTCCTGCGCAGCGACCTCGCCCACGCTCACGGTGCACGGGACGGGAGAAGCGACAGCCCCGCCGGATCTCCTGACACTCGTCGTGCAGGTCACGGCCACAGAACCCAGTGCCGCTCAGGCGCTGGCGGTGGACAGCACCCAGGCGTCAGCGGTCGTGGCAGCCTTCAGTAGCGGGGGCGCGCAGCCAAAAGACGTCCAGACGTCCGATCTGTCCCTCCAGCCCCAGTACTCGTATCCGAAGGGCGTGCCGACGGTGACCGGGTACCAGGTGGTCAATGCGATCACTGCCACTCTGCACGACATTGCCCGGTCAGGCTCGGTCATTGACGCCGTGGTAGGTGCTGCCGGGAATGCGGCGCAGATCGAGTCCCTCTCCTTCTCGAGCCGGGACACCGATGCGCTGGAGGCCCAGGCCCGGGCGCGCGCCACCACCCAGGCGGTCGTCCATGCCCGGGCGTTGGCCCGCGCCGCCGGAAGATCCCTCGGACCCGTGTGTTCCCTGACCGATCAGACCCAAGTACCGGCCCTCGATCAAGGATCCAACGGCCCGACGTTTGCATCGGCCGGTGTGGCCTCCGCCCCCGATGTGCCGATCGAGTCCGGTTCGCAGACCCAATCGGCGCAGGTGGCGCTGGTGTACGCACTCGCGCCGCTTCGGGACCCCGGCCCAAAGGGCTGACCGCCCGCTCAGACGACCGGCGACACCACCGCCTGCTCATCGCTGGGGGTGGCCTTGGGTGCCCTGATGAGGGTGAACGCGGCAACCGCCGCTAGTCCCAGCATGATCGCGCTGAAGGTGAAGGCGGTCGTGTAGCCATGAATGGATCCCGCCTTCTGGGCCGCGGCCGAGTTGCCGTGGATGGCCAGGTAGGAGGCGGTTGCCCCCGTGGCGATGGTGTTGATGAGGGCGGCCCCCAGGGAGCCTCCCGTCTGCTGGGTGGTGTTGACAAGTGCGCTCGCCACGCCGGCGTCCTCCTGTTTGACCCCGAGCAACGACGTACTGCTCATGCCGACGAAGGACAGTCCCATGCCGACGCTGACGATGACGATCGCCGGCAACACGAGGCCGATGTACGTGGAATTGACCCCGAGCAGGGTGAAGAGCCCCAGGCCGATCGCACTCAGGCAGAGCCCGGTCATGATGACGAAGCGGGGCCCGAAACGTGGCAGCAGCCGGCTTGCTGATGTCGCACCTGTGATCACGCCCATGGAGAACGGCACGAAGGCCAAGCCGCTCTTCATGGCGGAATAGTGCAAGGTGCCCTGGAAGTAATAGGTCAGCGAGAGGAACGTGCCCAACATGGCAATGCCGACGAGAAGCGAAGCCAGGAAGGAGCCTCCCCGGTTCCGGTCAAGGATGATCCGCAGCGGCAGCAGCGGGTGGGACGCCCGGCGCTCGATGAGGACGAACAGCGTGAGCAGTACCGCCCCGATGCCGAAGAAGGCGAGCGTCGTCGTGGAAGCCCAGCCATCCAGTCCCGCCTTGGTGAAGGCGTAGACGAGCGCAACGAGGCCCCCGGTGACCGTGACCGCTCCCGGTATGTCGTACCCATGACGAACGGAGCTCCTGCTCTCCGTCACGAAGCGAGTTGCGGCGATCGCGGCCACAATGGCGATGGGGACGTTGATCAGGAGTGTCCAGCGCCACGACGCGTACTGCGTCAGGACGCCGCCGAGGATGAGGCCGATGGCTGCACCACCCCCGGCGATGCTGCCGTAGACACCGAAGGCCCGGGCCCGCTCCTTGGGCTCGGTGAAGGCGACGGTGAGGAGCGACAGCGCCGACGGCGCCATGATGGCGGCGAACACTCCTTGGAGGGCGCGGGCACTGAACAGCATGGCCGAGCTCTGCGCGAGGCCGCCGAGGGCGGAGGCGGCGGCAAATCCGATCAAGCTGATGATGAACATCCGTTTGCGTCCCAAGTAGTCGGCCAGGCGTCCTCCCAGGAGGAGGAGACCGGCGAACGCCAGGGTGTAGGCGGTCAACATCCATTGCCGGTTGGCGGTCGAAATGTGCAGCGAGCGTTGCGCCGACGGCAACGCGATGATGACCACGGAGGCATCGAGCACCACCATGAGCTGGGCCACGGCGATCACGCCCAGGGCCCGGAATCTCTTCGGGTCGAGGGAGGGCGGCGTCCCCGCTTCGAGGTCTGGACGGTCGAGGGTGGTTGTCATGTGCGGCTCCTGCTGCTTGTGGGCGGCGAACCGGTCCTCCGACGCACTGCCCGGGCCAGAAAGCGAATTCGGCTCGCTTTGGGCGCCCGGCTGTCATACAATCGGAGTGCTGGTTCCATTTAGACTATACGGAACGTACGCTCCGTTTGTCAATCGGGGGAGGAAGATCCTGTGGGAGTGAAGCCGGCCAGAGAAGTGACAGATCAGGCCAACCCCTGTGAAGAAGCTGCGCGCCCGCTCCGGGCGGACGCGCAGCGCAATCGCGCCCGCGTGCTCGAGGCGGCCGAATCCGTGTTCGCCGCCGAGGGCATCTCCGTGCCGGTCGACGTCATCGCCGAGAAGGCGGGCGTCGGGGTGGGCACCCTCTACCGGCATTTCCCGACCAAGGAGAAGCTGTTCGAAGCCGTTCTGATCGATCGGCTCGCGACCATCGCGGCGGACGCCCGGGCGCGCGTCCACTCCGAGGATCCCGGCGCGGCGTTTTTCGCATTTCTCCAGCACCTCGTCGAGGAGAGCGTCTTGAAGCGAGACCTGATTCAGGCGTTGCTCGGTGCAGGCGTCGAAATCGAGCAGGCAGCTGCCCCGGCGAAGCGGGATCTCGAGGCCGCGGTCAGCGACCTCCTGGCCGTGGCGCAGCACGCGGGAGCAGTCCGGTCCGACGTCACGCCCGCCGTCCTGATCTCGTTGGTGGGAGCGACCTGCATGGCGTGCGAGCGCCCGAGCCCAGCCTCGCTGCCCAGCGACCTCCTCGCCATCGTGTGCGATGGCCTCCGGCCCCCTTCCGCTCCGCCCGCCGTCGGGGGCGGTTGCTGACCGGTCTGGCCTGCACCGATCGGGGAGGGTGTTGCTCATTCCGTGATCAGCCAGCTTGGCGTTCCGCTGACGCTCCTGCAAGGCTGGTGACCATGGCGTGCTCCGAGAGTCCGGTGAGGTGACCGTCACGGTCAAACCCCTTGTGGCACCAGAGACCACAGAGGTGTCGCTTCTGATCGGTGGCATGACCTGCGGCGCATGCGCGGCCCGGATCGAGCAGCGGCTCAATGCGCTGGATGGGGTCGAGGCACGTGTCAATTACGCCTCCGAGCGCGCCACGGCGGTGCTGTCGGCCGGCGTCGGCGTGGAGCGGCTCATGGAGGAGGTGGCCGCCGCCGGCTATTCCGCCGAGCTTCCGCCGCAGGACCAAAGCGAGGACGCTCCGGAGGAGATCGATGTCCGCGTCCGGGCGTTGCGCCGACGGCTGTTCGTGTCGGCGCTGCTGTTCATGCCGCTGTGCGACACGTCGATCGCGTTCTCGGTGTCGCCGATTCTGCGGTTCCCGGGCTGGCAGTGGCTCATGGTGGCGCTGGCGGCCCCGGTGGTCACGTGGGCAGCGTGGCCGTTCTACCGGGCGGCCGTACGCGCCGCCCGGCACGGCTTGTCGACCATGGACACGCTGGTCTCGTTGGGCATCATCTCCTCCACGATCTGGTCCCTCTACGCAATGTTCTGGCGCGATTCCAGCCACGTGTCCCACTCAATTCTTTTCATGCTGGTCCACCGCTCGGCGGGAGCCATCTACCTCGACGTTGCGGCCGGGGTCACCACGTTCGTGCTCGCCGGACGCTATTTCGAAGCGTGGTCGCGCCAACGGTCGGGTAACGCGCTGCGCGCCTTGGCCGCAGTCGGCGCCAAGGACGTCGGCATCATCGACGCCGCGGGATTCGAGCGGCGCCGCCCGGTGTCGGCGCTCGCCGTCGGTGACCGTTTCATCGTCCGACCGGGGGAGACGGTCGCCACCGACGGCGAAGTCGTCTTCGGGCAGTCGGCGGTCGACCGCAGCGTCCTGACCGGTGAGTCCCAACCCCTCGACGTGGGACCGGGCGATGTGGTCGTCGGCGGGACGGTGTCAACCAGCGGGCGCCTGGTCGTCCGGGCGACGAAGGTGGGGCGCGACACCCAACTGGCACAGATGTTGCGCCTCGTCGAACATGCGCAGAACGAGAAAGCGGCGGTGCAGCGGTTGGCGGATCGGGTCTGCAACGTGTTCGTCCCAGCCGTGCTTTTGATCGCCCTCGGAACGTTGGCGGCGTGGCTCCTGTTGGGGTACTCCTCGGAGCAGGCGTTCACCGCGGCGTTGTCCGTCCTCGTCATCGCCTGCCCCTGTGCCCTCGGCCTGGCCACGCCGGCGGCGCTCTACGTGGCGGCGGGGGAGGGGGCCCGCTCCGGGATCTTCTTCAAGGGGTATCGCGCCCTCGAGGCCTCCAAAGAGGTCGACACCGTGGTGCTGGACAAGACCGGAACGCTGACGCTCGGAAAGATGAAGGTCACCGACATCGCCTCGGCGCCCGGGGTGGGGGCCGAGGCGATGCTGCGTTGGGCCGGCGCGCTGGAACAGGCCTCTGAACACCCCGTCGGCGCCGCCATCGCAGCACGTGCACGTGAGGACGTGGGCCCGCTCCCCGAGGTGCTGTCCTTTGTCACCAAGCCGGGACTGGGGGCCGAAGGTATCGTCGAAGGTCATCGCATCACCATCGGGCGTCGAGCGGCGCCGACGGAACTTTCCTCGTCCGAGGTCATGGAGCACTGCGCGGAGTGGGAACGTCAGGGTCGCACGGCGGTGCTCGTATGGTGTGACGGCGCAGTGGTCGGTTCCATCGCGGTGGCGGACACCATGCGCGAGTCAGCCGCACCGGCTGTGCACCGGCTCCAGCAGCTGGGTCTGCGCTGCGTCCTCATGACGGGTGACAACGAGGTCACGGCCCATGCCGCCGCCGCATCGCTCGGGATCACCGAAGTCGTCGCCGCAGCGCTGCCGTCCGACAAGGTCGATGTCATCCGGCGGCTCCAGAGTGAGGGCCGCTCGGTTGCCATGGTGGGCGACGGGGTCAACGACGGGCCTGCGCTGGTCGCGGCCGATTTGGGATTGGCCGTCGGATCCGGTACGGATGTGGCGATCAATGCAGCGGATCTCATCGTGGTGCGTGACGACCTCCGCGCGGTGGCGTCGGCCATCGATCTGTCGCGCCGGACGCTGCGCACGATCCACGGCAATTTGACCTGGGCTTGCGTCTACAACCTTGCGGCCATCCCACTCGCTGCGTTCGGCCTCCTCAATCCCCTGATCGCGGCCGGCGCCATGGCATTGTCGTCGGGCTTCGTGGTGTGGAACAGCTCACGGTTACGCAGTACGACGGAGCCTGTGCGCCAGAAGGTGCGGCCGAAGCCCGCGCCACGTGTGAGAGCGGCCGCCACGCAGATGCCGACCGCCTGACGCCTGATGATCAACGGGCGCCGCGCCAGCGACGCTCGAAGGGGAGGCGCCAGGTCCGGGGAGCGATGAGGTCCCGGATGGCGTCGGGACCCCATGTTCCCGGTTCGTAGGGGAGGACGGGCGGGGGGTTCTCGAGAAGCGGGGCGGAGACCTCCCACAGCCGTTCGATGCCTTCGGCGGTATTGAACAGCGTGTGGTCCCCGATCATGGCGTCGTGGATGAGCCGCTCGTAGGCCTCCAGGACGTCGGCATCCTGGCCGGTTTCGTGCAGGGCGAACTGCAGGCTCAACTTTTCGAGGTTCATGCCGGGTCCTGGCTTCTTGCCGTAGAACGACAGCGAGAGCTTTGACGAGTCCGCCAGATCGAACGTCAGGTGGTCAGGGCCTTGCGCTCCCACGCCCGAACCGGGCGGGAACATGCTCTTTGGCGGCTCGCGGAAGGCGATGGAGATGATGCGCTCGCCGCCTCCGAGCCGCTTTCCGGTGCGGAGGAAGAAGGGCACGCCGGCCCAGCGCCAGTTGTCGATTTCGCAGCGCAGGGCGACGAACGTCTCGGTGTCCGATTCGGGGTTCACGCCCGGTATGTCACGGTACCCGACGTACTGCCCCCGCACGACCTGCGTCACATCGAGCGGGCGCAACGAGCGGAAGACCTTGTTCTTCTCTTCGCTGATGGCGCGGGATTCAAGGGCGGTGGGCGGCTCCATCGCCATGAAGCCCAGGATCTGGAAGAGGTGGGTGACGACCATGTCCTTGAAGGCGCCCGTCGCCTCGTAGAAATCGACGCGGTCGTCGACGGAGAGTGTCTCGGGCACATCGATCTGGACATGGTCGATGTGGTCGCGATTCCAGATGGGCTCGAACAAACCGTTGGCGAAGCGAAAGGCCAGTATGTTCTGCGCCGCCTCTTTGCCGAGGAAATGGTCGATGCGGAACACCTGCTCTTCGTCGAAAATCTGGTGGACCGTGGCATTGAGGGCCTTGGCACTGGCCAGATCCACCCCGAAGGGCTTTTCCATGATCACCCGTGAGCGGTCGACGAGGTCCGCCTTCCCCAACATCTCGATGATGTCTGTCGCCGCGAACGGGCGGGATGCTGAGATAGTGCAGCCGACGGACCTCTCCGCCGATGGACTCCTCAGCATTTGCGACTGCTGCGGCCAGGCCGTCCGGTCCCGCTGACTGTGTCACGAAGCTCAGGTTCTTCTCGAATCCCGCCCATTGCAGCAAGGAGATCTTCCCGGTCGCGAACTGGTCGCACGCCTGCCGGGCCAGGTTGCGGAATTCCTCGTCGGTCAGCTCGCTGCGGGCGACGCCGATGATCCGGTAGTCGGTGAGCATGCCCGATTGCGCGAGATGGAGGAGTCCGGGGAGGAGCTTGCGTGCCGCCAGGTCCCCGGTCGCCCCGAAGAGGACAATGACGTGCGGGGCCAGCGGTGCTGTCGCCGGTCGTTCGGGTTCTTCTTCGATCACAGTGGTCACCTTGCCGGCCGGAGCTCGTTGAGAAGTGATGCATTGTCGCCCATAATTCTGGACACGGAGTCAGCGTCGAGTTTCTGGAGCTCGGTCACCCAGTCGGTCGGCTCGGGCAGACCCTCCACATGGGGCCAGTCAGACCCGAAGATCACGCGATCGTCACCCATCAGGGCGACGATCTCGTTCACGTCGTCTTCCCAGAAGGGGTTGATCCACACGTGGCGCCGGAATGTGACGACGGGGTCTTCGCGGAAATACCCCGGCATCTTGCGGGCCGTGCTGGCCAATTCGCGGAATAACGGGGCCAGGAACTCAGATCCGTTCTCCACCGACGCCAGACGCAGGTTCGGAAACCGGTCGAAGAGCCGCTCGAGGATCAGCGTGATCAAGAAGTCATGGGCCGCCCGGTCGATGGCGAACATCCTCACGCTCGGGGGAAGGCGTCCTTGACGAAAATTGGCAGCGAAGCCCTCTGTCGCGTAGCCATTGGTCGAAACGCCGGCATCGCCCGCGTGGACGACCACCGTGATGCCCGCTTCGTTGACCCGGGCCCAGAAGGGATCGAACATCTGGGCCGCGGGAGAATGCGGGCCTGTCACGCCGACCGGGGCGGCCGGCCGGAGCACCACCGTCCGTGCGCCCTGATCCAGCGCCCACTCCAACTCGACCACGGCTTCGTCCAGGTCGGCCAACGAGATATAGGGGGCGGCGAAGATCCGGTTCTTGTAGGCCATGCCCCAGTCCTCAGCCAGCCACCGGTTGAACGCACGGAAGAGCAGGACGACGGCACCGGGGTCGTGCTTGAGCGCGTTCTCGTACATCATGCCGAGTGTCGGAAAGAGCCAGATCTTGTCCAGCCCCTGCCTGTCCATCACCTCGAGGCGCGGCGTCGCGGTCCCGGTACTCGGGACGGATGGGCTCGGGCGTACCCATCAGCTCGTATGCGGACCGATCCCCCGCATTCCCCCGGAAGTAGTCGAAGAGAGAGCCTGCCGGGGCAATCGGGTCGAACGTGGGGTTGGTCACGGCGCCGTTGATGCGGCCACCGAGAGCGTGGTACTTCCTGCCACCGACGTCGACCCATTGGATCACCCGCGACCCGTCCTCCGGCCGGAGATGGCGCGTGAAGGCGTCCAGCGCTTCGTAGTAATGGTTGTCGGCGTCGAAGACCGATGACTCGACGATGTGCATGGTGTGCCTTCCCGGGTCGGGGCGGTGCGATCCAACATCCAAACTTTAGGCGCAGGTCGACGGCGCGACCGCGCTCGGTCCGTCGCCTCGCGTTCCGCCCCGCTGTCCCTGATCAGGCGCCCCGATTCGATGGCGGGCCTACCTGGACTCAGGCTGATCGCCGGAGCGCGCCGGACCTTCTTCGTCGCGGTAGAGCGCCGGTCGGCGCCCCTCCTCGAGCAGGGCGCCGATCCCGTCCCTCTGGTAGGCCAGGTGAAGGTCGATGCGCTGCACGAGGAGTTCGGGCGGATGCATGAAGCCGGGGACGGCGCGGGTCGCCTCCGCGACGACCGTGCCGGTCGGTGCCACGATCCTGCTGGCACCCAGCAGCGTCGTCGAACCGTGGGCGCCACATTGGTTCGATTGGATCCACCACTGGCTGTTGGCCAACGCCAGTGCCGGGTAGAGCACGTCCCACGTCGTCGCGCCTTCGATTTCGTATGCCGAAGGAGCGACGACGAGCCGCGCGCCACGCAGACCCAAGGTGAGGGCCACCTCGGGGAAGTCCCCGTCGAAGCAGATGACGATGCCGACCACGCCGAGCGCCGGCTCCTCGAAGGTGGTGAGCCGGTCACCGGCATCGAAGATGGCCGGCTCCCCGGTCGGCGGGTAGAGGTGGGCCTTACGGTGCCACGCCACCAATTCGCCGCGCGGGTTGAAAACGAGCGCGGTGTTGTAGAGCGCGCCGTCGTCGCCCGATTCGGGAACGCTGCCCGCGACCAGCCACATGTCCGCAGCCAGCGCCGCCTTCGCGAGGCGCCTGCTCCGGGGGCCGTCGCGAGGTTCCGCCGCCTGGCGCGCGTCCCCGGCCAGGGTGGCCGGATCGTAACCGCACGGCCAGAGCTCGGGGAGGACGAGGAGCTCGACGCCGCGGGACGCGGCCATGTCGATCATGTCGAGCGCGACTTGTTGGTTGCGCTTGGGGTCGCCGGGTACGGGCAGCCACTGCGCTATCCCGACCTGGAGGTCGCGCTTCATATCGACACCCTGCTCGGCATCACAGAGAGCTCCCCTCCCGTCTTGTTTCCAGCGTAGGACGGGACCATTCGAGGGCGGTTTCAACTCCGTGAATGCACTGTTACATCGTGCGTGCCGTCAACGTGACGAGGTCGTAGAGCACGTGCGCGGCGGCGATTGCGGTGATCTCGGCGTGATCGTACGCCGGAGCGACCTCGACCACGTCGCTCCCGACGACGCACGCGCCGTCCAGGCCGCGGAGGATCGCCAGGAGCTCGCGGCTGGTCAGCCCTCCCGCTTCGGGGGTGCCCGTCCCCGGGGCGTGCGCGGGATCGAGGACGTCGATGTCCACCGAAATGTAGAGAGGAGCATCACCGATCCGTTCGAGAAGCCGGCTGATCGTGGCGTCGGTGCCCTCCCGTGCCACATCGTTGGACGCGATCTGCAAGAACCCCATGCCGGCGTCGTCGGCCAGGTCCCCGCGTCCGTAGAGGGGGCCGCGGAGTCCCACGTGCGCGCTGCGGTCCCGCAGGAGCAAGTTCTCTTCCCACGCCCGACGGAACGGCGTCCCGTGGGTGAAACGCTGGCCGAAGTAGGTGTCCCACGTGTCGAGATGGGCGTCGAAGTGCACCAGGGCCAGTGGGCCGTGCAGTTTCGCCGTGGCCCGCAGGAGCGGGAGGGCAACGGTGTGATCACCGCCGACCGCCACGATGCGGCCCCCTCCCAGCAGGAGCGCATCAGCTCCCGCTTCGATCTGGGTCACAGCGGCCTCGGGATCGAAGGGAGAACAGCTGATGTCGCCCGCATCGACCACCTGGGCCAGCTCGAACGGCAGAGCCTCCAATTCGGGATGGTAGGGACGCAAGAGGCGTGACCCCTGGCGCACGGCGTTCGGACCGAAACGCGCACCCGGCCGATACGTCGTCCCTCCGTCGAAGGGGATCCCGACCACGGCGATGTCCCACGTCTCCACCTGATCGATCGTCGGCAGGCGGGCGAACGTGGAAAGGCCGGCGAAGCGGGGGACGACCGTGGCGTCGGCCGGGCCGCGCCTCCCGGCGGATGCCGGGTCAGTCATCGATCGCCTGGTAGACCAACGCCCGCAGTTGTGCGCGGATGGGGTAGGCCACCGAGGGCAGGAGCTGTGTCATGAAGACGACGAAGAGGTCCTCCGCCGGATCGACCCAGAAGGCGGTGCTGGCCGCTCCGCCCCAGTAGAAGTCGCCGGCCGAGCCGGCCATGGCCGTGGGGACCGGCCCAAGACCCACGGCGAAGCCCAAGCCGAACCCGACTCCTTCGAACCCGGCCTCGCCGAACCCGCCGACGGCCACGTCGGCCAACGTCCCCCCACCTGCGAGGTGGTTGCTCGTCATGAGCTCCAGGGTCTTGCGGCCGAGGACACGCCTACCGTCGAGGTGGCCCCCGTTGAGGAGCATCCGGCAGAAGGCCACGTAGTCCTGCGTGGTCGAGACCAGCCCTGATGCCCCCGAGAGGTAGGAGCGCCGGCGCAGGTACGGGCTCTCCTGGCCCGTCTCGACCAGGGCGGGGGTCCTCGCCGGCTGGAATTGGTAGAGCGCAGTGAACCGCTCCGCCGACTGCTCGGGGACGAAGAAGCCGGTGTCGGTCATCCCGAGCGGCTCGAAGATCTCGCGCTGGAGGTACTCGTCGAATCGGTCCCCGGCCATGATCTCGACCAGGCGCCCCACGATGTCGGTGGAGAGCCCGTAGTTCCAGTGGGTACCCGGGTGGAATTTCAATGGGTAGCCCGCCAGGAGGGTTGTGATGTCCTCGAGTGTCATTTCCTTCTTCTGGGCCTCGCGTGCCTGAGCGAACTCGTCGTCGATCGGGTGGCCCGGAAAGAGCCCACCCGGCAGACCCGACGTATGCATGAGAACGTCGCGAACGTTCATGGGGCGGTTCGGCTTCACCTTGGTGACCGTTCCGTCGGGTTGTACCTCGCCCACCCGGAGGCCGCGCCACTCAGGGATGAAACGGTGCACCGGATCGTTCAGTTGGAACATGCCGCGCTCGTAGAGCTGCATGAGCGCGACGGACGCGATCGGCTTGGTCATGGAGAAAATGCGGAAGATGGCATCGTCGCGTAGGGGACGCCCCTGTTCACGATCCATCAGTCCGAGCGACCGGTGATAGGCCGTATGCCCGCTGCGCACGACGGTTATCTGGCAGCCGGCGATCTTCCCCGGCGCCACGTAGTTCTGCTCGAAGTGGTGAGTGATCCGCTCCAAGCGGGCCTCGTCCATCCCTGCCGCTTCGGGCTCGACCTTCACGCGTGCCTCGTTCCTCCGCCCCGTCGGGTCGTCGCCCTTCTCGTACCCTTGAGAGTACCCGGCGCAGAGGGTGTCTCAGTGAGCCGCGCGGTGCTCCCGCAGATAGCCCGCGGTGTTCTCCAAGAAGGCGGGGACGTCCTGGGCTTTCGACGTGCAGATCTCGCGGAAGTACTCCGGCACGTACACCTGGGCCGCCCCGGCCGCCAGGCCGGCCAGAATCGCGTCCACGGCCACCGAGACGGGCTCCGCCGTCACCGGCAGGTCCGGGACGTCGTTGTCCGGCAGGCTGAAGAGGGGGGTGTCGATCACGCCGGGGTAGACGACCATGAGCTTGATGCCCGTCTCCCACAGGTCCATGGCCATCGCTTCGGAGAACGCCGTGAGCGCAGCCTTCGAAGCGTCGTAGGCCGCCTCTCCGGGGGCGCTCAGCTGGGCCGCGATGGAAGAGACGTTCACGATGGTCCCTGTACCCCGCTCCAACATCTGCGGCAGGAGCGCCATGGTGAGGCGCATCGGCGAGAGATAGTTGATGTGCATGACCTGGGTGATGGTGTCGATCGTCAGCGCGGTGACATGGCGGCGCTTGGGGATGCCGGCGTTGTTCACCAGCAGATCGATCCCACCGAACGCATCGAGCACGTCCACGCTCAATTGGTCCACGGCGTCGAAATCGGCCAGGTCCACGGCCCACATCCGACTCTCGGGAGAATGCTCCATACAGCGATCGACGACATCGGCGAGCAGTTCCCCACGACGGGCACAGATGCCGACGATGGCTCCCTGCGCGGCCAGCGCCTCGGCCAGGCCGGCCCCGATGCCCGAGGAGGCACCCGTGACGAGGGCGCGGCAGCCCTTCAGTTCCAATCCCATCTCTCCACCCCCTGTGTCCCTGTGGGCCTGCTCGCCCACGCGGACCGTACCGTAGTGACGACTGCCACTCTACGCAGGCGTGGCGCCCGAGCCCCCATTGACACTTTGTTGACGCCATCGCCGCCCGCGTTCACATCGGTTTGATGCCGGGACCGGCACGATGGCTCCATGGCAGGCGCGACCACCCTCGGGCCGCGTTCGGCCGGAGACCACGGTGATCAGTCGCCCTCCGGATTGGCCACGAGTTGATAGCCAATTCCCGGCACCGTGCGCAGGATCCGACCCTCGTCGTCGTCCAACTTCTTGCGCAGCCGGTGGATGTAGACGCGTACGTAATTGGACTCAGCCCCGTAACCGGGTCCCCAGACGTCCTTCAGGATCATGTGGTGCGTGCACACCTTCCCGGCGTAGCGGGCGAGATACGCCAGCAGATCGAATTCCCGGCTCGTCAGGGTAAGGGCGGTGGCGCCCATGGTCGCCATGTGGTGGACCATGTCGATCTCCAGCTCGCCGACCTGCATGATCTCAGTCGGTACCGGTCCGTTGTTCTGGCGCGCCGCAGCATGACGGATGGCGACGCGCAGGCGGGCCTCCAGCTCGGCCATGCCGAAGGGTTTGGTGATGAAGTCGTCGGCACCGCCGTCGAGCGCCTCGACCTTGCGGTGTTCGTCCCCGTAGGCCGACAGAACGACGATCGGAATCTCGGAGAAAGCCCTGATACGTCGGCACACCTCCAGACCGTCGAGGTCCGGCAGGCCCAGGTCCAGGATCACCAGGTCGGGATGGAACAGGGCCACCTGTGTGATGCCGTCGGTGCCCGAATGCGCCGTGACGACCTCGTCACCACGCGCCGTGAGCCCGATGCGCAGCGCCTTGAGCAGCGCGAGATCGTCGTCGACCACCAGCACCTTGGTCATGTGCCGACGGGCCGGTCACGCATGAGGGGCCACCGGTGTGGCCGCGGGAACGGTGAAGACCACGCGCGCGCCCTGTGTCGTCGCCGGGTCGATCCAGATGCTGCCGCCGTGCGCCTCGACGAATGCCTTCGCGATAGCCAATCCGAGCCCGGCCCTGGCCCCGCCGCTGTTCTCGCTGAACATCTCGAAGACCCGTTCTCTCTCCTCGGGCGCAATGCCCGGACCCTCGTCGGCGACCGAAATCTCGACAAACGGTACCGCCGGATCGCCCACCGCCCGGGCCCCGATGCGAATGGGGTGGTCCGGGGGCGAGAGGCGAGCCGCGTTCTCGAGCAGGTTCGCCAGCACCTGGCCGATCAGCACATGGTCGATTGCCAACAAGGGCAGGTCCGTCACCGCCTCCAGGCACACTCGGTTGCGGGGGACGAGGCTGTCGACGGCGGCCATCGCCTCGGCCACCATTTCGTCGAGTGGAATGAGCGCGGGCCGGACGGCGAGGGCTCCCGACTCGATCCGGGTCATGTCGAGCAGGTTGGTGACCAGGCGGGCCAAGCGATCGGATTGCTGCTCGATGAGTTCGAGGAGCTCGGCCTGATCGATCTCGCTCAAGCCCCCGTTGTTCTGGCGCAGGCTGGAGACGGCGGTCTTGATCGACGCCAGAGGTGTCCGCAGATCGTGCGACACCGCTCCCATCATCGCCCTCCGCCAGCGATCTATCTCTTCGAGGAGACGCGAGCGCATGGCCTGGTCCTGGAGCTGCGCCCGTTCGACGGCCAAGGCAGCCTGGTTGGCGAAGGTTCCGAGCAGGGCGCGGTCCTGCCGTGCGAATTTGACCTCTTGCAGCACCAGGAGGCCGACTGGTCGGTTGCTCGCCACCAGGGCCACGGCGATGCGACTGGCCGCTTCCCCGCCGGACATTCCCAGCGACCGGGTCTCCCCGCCGCTCGAGGTGAGCGACCTCAATTCCTCCGGACTGATCGCCTGCCCGTCGCGGGCTGCCACGAACAGTTCGGGTCTGTCGGCCGCGAGCGTCGACTCCACGGGCAGGAGCAGGGCGGTCCAACGCGGTGCGAAGACGGTTTGCACCGTCGTGGCGATGTGATCGAGCAGTTCCGAGATCCTGAAGTCTCCGATGAGGGCCTGGGAGAGCTCGAAGAGCCGGCCGGCATCCTGCTCGCGGCGGCGGGCCTCGTCGCGTGCCGCGTTGAGGTTGGTGACCACCTGGGCCACCAACAGCGTCACGACGAGGTACACGACGAGCGCCAACCAGTTCTCTTCGTCGTGGACCGTCAAGGTGCCGTAGGGAGGCAGGAAGAAGACGTCGTAGAGGACGAACCCGACGACCGAGGCCAACGCGCCCGGGACGAAGCCACCGACCACGACGCCGACGACGACGGGGATGACGAACGCCAGGGCGGCCGTCGCCGTACTGAGGTGGGTGCGGAAGGGCACCAACGTGGCGAGGATGGCGCCTTGGGCCGCCAGCGCGAGGATGATGCCCATGAGAGCCCGCCGGCGCGTGGTGCTCCGGGTGGGCATCGCTCGCATTGCGTCAGTCATAGCGTCCGGGAGATAGGTTCACCTGGGAACGAGTGTAGTGACGAGCCTGTTGGCCGAGGCGAAACGAGCGATCGATGACCAACGCCGCTGAACCCCAAGACCCCGACGAGGTACGACCGACCGGTCGCTTCCGGGTGTACCTCGGTGCGGCCGCCGGCGTGGGCAAGACGTGCGCCATGCTCGACGAGGGGTGGCGCCGTTTTCAGCGCGGGGCGGACGTCGTCGTGGGATACGTCGAAACGCACAAGCGGCCATACACGATCGAACAGCTGCGCGATCTTCCCGTCATGCCGAGGAAGAGCATCCCCTACCGGGACTCAATCTGGGAAGAGATGGACCTCGACGCCATTGTGGCGCGCCATCCCGAGGTTGTGCTCATCGATGAGCTCGCCCATACCAACGTGCCGGGCTCGGGTCCTCACGAGAAGCGCTGGGAGGACGTCCTGGCCATTCTCGACGCAGGAATCGCGGTGATCACGACAGTCAATATTCAGCACATCGAGTCCCTCTCCGACGCCGTCGAGCGGATCACCGGCGTCAGCATCCGTGAGCGTGTCCCCGATTGGGTCGTCCGCCGAGCCGATCAGCTCGAGTTGATCGATTCGTCAGCGGACCAATTGCGGCGCCGCATGGTGCACGGCAACATCTATCCTCCGCCCAAGGTGCATGCGGCGCTCTCCGGCTTCTTCCGGATGGAGAACCTGGTGGCCTTGCGCGAGCTCTCCTTGCGTTTCGTGGCCGATGAGACCGAAGAGGAACTTCTGGAATTCCTGCGCTCACGGGGACCGTCCGCGTCCACCGACGTGTGGGACACGGCGGAGCGGATTCTGGTCGCCGTGACCGGGGCGCCCGGAAATGACACCGTGATCCGGCGGGCTGCCCGCATGGCCGCCCGCATGAAGGGAGACCTTCTCGTCCTGCACGTCGTGACGGGCGACGCCCCGGCGAAACCGGGCACGACCGACAGACTGGAAGAGCTCGTCCGTGACGTCGGGGCGACCTGGGAAGTGGTGCACGGCGAAGACGTGGCAGCCACCATCATGAAGACGGCGACAGAACGTCAGATCACGCAGATCGTGCTGGGCACGTCAAAGCTCTCACGCTGGCAGTCGCTCACGCGCGGGTCGGTCATCCAGCAGATCCTACGGATGGCATCGGACGAGTCGATCGACGTGCATGTGATCGCCCGCTTGACCGAGCGTCACGGACGCCCTCCGGCGGACGACGAGGGCTAGCGCGCCGGAGAATCGGTGGGCTCGCTGCGCCGCAGGTCGTGGAAGGCCGCGGCGGCGGCGGCGCTCGCCGCCGTTTCCATGCAACGGTTGAGGTGCGCCAGCATCTTGGCCCGACGGGGGTCACGCGCCAGGTATTTGCCGAGCGCCACCACATCCGCCGAGCCATCGGGCTTGCTCAGTGCGAAGACCGCTTGATCGATGAGGTTCTCGTCGGGGCGATCGCTGATGCCGCGATACACGGACCACGCGACACCGGCCTTTTCGCACGCCTCGGCCACGCCGGCCGCCTCCATGTCCACTGCTCCGTACCCTGATTCGAGAATGGGACGCCACACCGCCTCGTCGGAGAAGAGGCCATCGGTGGTCATCAGGCCGCCCTCCGCCGTTCGTGACGGCAGGGGGCGCGTGTCGTAGCGCGGCCCATCGGGATACAGACGGACTCGGCTCGGGACCATCAAACTGCCGATGCGAAGCGCCGGGTCGAGTCCGCCGGCGATGCCGACCACCATGACATGGTCGAAGGGCCCGAGGGCCAGGAGCCGTTCGGTGGCCCGACGTGCCACGGTGGGCCCCATGCCGATGACAGCGGCCAGTACCGTCCACGCCCCGGCACTCCCGGTATGGGAGAACACGTCGTCGTCGTGGGTCCGCTGCAACGACCCCGCCCGGACCAGCGCCTTCAGTTCGGGCCGCATGGGCGCCAGCATGGCGACCCGCTTCATCGGGCGATCTGCGACAGTCACCTCCCCATCATGGCCGACCACTCGGTAGCGTGGGAGGCGCAGCCTCTGCGGGCTGTCACTTCAGCGAGCGAGTCGGAGGAAAAAGATGGCGAGCGCCGAACAGGTCGTGCGGGACTTCTGTGCTGCGGTGCGGGATCGGGATCCGGACGCCATACGGGCATTCTTCTCCGATGATGTGGTGTACCACAACATCCCTTTGGAGCCGGCCGAGGGCATCGAGGCCACCATGGACATGATGAACTCGTTCCTCGGGATGTTCGAGGAATTGGAGTTCGAGGTCCACCACCTCGCCAGCGACGGTTCAACCGTGCTCACCGAGCGCACCGACCACTTCACCACGAAAGGGAGGAAGCTACCCCTGCCCGTCATGGGTGCCTTCCACGTCGTCGACGGGAAGATCACCGCATGGCGGGACTATTTCGATATGGGCCAGGTGTCGGCCATTCTCGGCGGGGACTGATCTACAGACCGCAGGCGAAGCGCGAGCTCCACGGATGGAAGCCGTAGCGCGCGTAGAGCTCCAACGCCACCTCGTCCTGCACACTCGCTGGCGCTTCATAGGGCCAACCCGAAAGCCCGAACGAGTGCCATGTGCTGATCAAGATGCCATATGCGCCGGACGGCGCGGCCGCGCTGTTGTAGCGGTCGCCCGATTCGTGGACCCTGATACACATCCAGTCGGCCGTTGCGACGCTGGTGGCGTCGGTGACCGCCACCACGACGGCCGGCGCGACAGCTGGCGGCGTCGGGGGCGCCACCGTTGCCGGTACGACAGCTGGAGTCGCCGCCTTCGCCGCAACGATCGCCGGTTTGATCGCCGGCGTCGGTGAAGGTGTCGCTGTCGTCGTTGGTGTGGCTGGTGGAGTCGTGGTCGTCCTCACGACGGGAATGCTTATCGGCATGGCAAATCCTGCCAACGCCGAGGTGGGCAACGTCGCGTGCACAACAGCTGCACGCCCCCTGGTCGTCCCTTGCGCCGAAGCGGTCTGTCGGGCTCCCAGTGTGAAAATACCTGTAGTCAATCCTGCTATGACGGCCAATGCCGTTGTGAGTGCAATGCGGATCCGCACGGCACCTCCCTTCGTCGGGCGCGCGGGGGCGCCAGGCTCTGCTCGGTGGGGGCGGGCTCCGGCCATTGCATTCGCGCCCCGAACGGAGAGCGGGAAGGCATCGTCCGTTCTGGCATGGTTGCCGCAGGGTGTGCGGCCGGTTGTGTGAAGGCCCGGGGGTTGTCCTCGGTGTGTCCTCGCTTTGTCGTCGTTCAGGCCTGTCCAGGTGGGCAGGCGTGCCACGACCCCGACAGGTCTGTGGTAGGTCGGAACAGCATCACTTTCTGGGAAATTCTCGTTTTGACGGCTCCACCCATCGACCAGAAAGTGTGACTTCGTTTTGTGACGGGGACTGTAGCAGGAGGCTGCGATAACGCAAGCGCAGGTGGGAAAAAGCCATTTTACAAGGGATTATGGAATCCTCACTTGTGAAGGTGTTCACAATGCGGCGTCGGGAATGGGCCCATTTGGCTCAATACAGCACCGTTGAAGTGCCGGTTATTGCGCCAAACAGCTTCGACAACGGTGGGCGCGGATCTCCCGAATGGAACGTCCCAGCGTGCCGGGGGTTTTCGGGCAAAGAGGGCAGCGCCCCCGGGATCCTCGGCCCGGGACGACCCACCGGAGAGAACTGTCTCAGCCGAAGGTGAAGTCGTACGCCTGAACGCCAGGACTGACGCGCAAGTCCAATTGGCCCGTTTGCAGGGCATTTCCCGAGAACAACGTGTACAGGCGCGGGACTCCGCTCACGTCGACGGTCGAGAGATGTCGGCCGTCGAACGAGACGTCGACCGTGCCGGTTCCCCCCATGACGAGGTACACGTCGCTCGCGACGAAGTGAAGAGAGAGCTGCGCATCGGATCCCGCTGTCGCCTCCTGTGCATGGTCCGTCCATGTCCCGTCGAGGGCAAACGTGTTTATCGGCACCGGGTCGGGCGCTTTGTAGACCAACGGCCTGTCGTGCACGAGTGCAGTGCCGACGGCGTATTGCTCTTCTTCGTACCCGATATAGCTTTCCGGTGTGGTCTGGTTGACGGGAGTCTTGTCCACCACATCGGTACGCGGCGGCAACGACGTCACGCCATTGGCCATGAGGAGCGCACGGATGTTGCTCTCCATCGCGGCGTAGCCGCCCTCGCCGAAGTCGTAGGCGCGGACTTCGCCGTTGGGATCGATCAGGTACTCGGCCGGCCAGTACTCGTTGTTGTAGGCGTCCCATGTGTCGTAGTTGTTGTCGATGGCGATGGGGTAGTCGACGCCGAGGTTGCCCGCCGCGCTGCGCACGTTGGAGACGACGTGTTCAAAGGCGAACTCGGGCGTACTGACACCGACGACGACGAGCCCATCCTTCTTGTAATCGTTGTACCAGCCCTCCACGTGGGGGAGCGAGCGCTGGCAATTGATACAGGAATATGTCCAAAAGTCGACCAGAACCACCTTGCCCTTGAGCTGGGTCAAGGAGAGCGGCTTGTCTCCCGGGGTGTTGAGCCAGCTCACGATGCCGGTGAAATTGGGCGCAAGACCGAGCTTGGGGAGAGTCGCCATCTTCGCCGTCGTGGCCGCCTTCTTGGCAAATGTGTTGGCATGCTCACCGTCGAGTGCCTGGAGCTGCTTGGACACTGAGCTGGAACCCTCGATGTGGTTTTCGAGGGCCGACGTGTACCCGGGAACGGCTCGTTGCAGTGGGTCCAACAAGCCGAGCGCGATAGCCAACGTCGTGACGAGGAGGACCGCTCCAGCCGTTCGCCGGATGACCGGGAGTTTCGTACGCAGTTTCGTCCAGCTGGTTGTGGCCCGCTGGGCGACAACGGCGAGGAGGAGAAGGGGGAGCGACGCCCCCACCGCATAGAACATGGTGACGAGGAAGGACGACGGGGTGAAGCGGTGGTTGGCGGCGGCAGCCGAGATGGCGGCGAGAACAGGGCCGGCGCAGGGTACGAAGACCAGCCCGAGGCTCAGCCCGAGGACGAAACCACCACCCGAGTCGGCGTAACGTGAGGCACCCAGCCTCATGAACGGTCGTTCGATCCACGTGCCGACGAGGGGGATCATGAGGCCGACGGCGAGGAGCGCAAGGAGGCCGATGCCCAACCAGAAGAGGAGATTCTGGGGCAGTCCGATGGCGCTCAGCACCGTACTCCCGACCAGCTCGGTGAGACTGAAGCTGACTACCAGTCCGGCGATGATGAAGTACGGCCGGGCCCTGCTCGTTCCGGCCGAGCCGCCGGCCACGACCACGGGGAGCACGGGGACGATGCACGGCGAGAGCCCGGTGATGAGTCCCCCGAGGAAGGCAACGGCGAGCAGTTCAGCCATGAACGACGGTCGGCTCCTCACGGCGTAGCGGCATGGACGTCTCTCCTGGTTCTCCCCGACGAGAAGATATCGGCGCCCGATGTCGATAAATCGTCACCCGGTCACGTGATGCCCGTCGTGGAGAAGCAGACTGCCCGAAGATGATCAACGTCCACTTCGTCTATCTCGGGGCTGCTCTGGGTGCTGCCGGATGTCGGCGCAGTGCTCAACTCGGGCTTCCTGTTGTTGACGATTCAGCACTGGACCACCGAGGAGGCCGCGTTCCCACTCTTTCATCTTCGGTATCGCCTCTCTTCAGGTGGTGCTCGTGGGCTTCGCGCTCGGTCCCCGTCTCCGGCGCATCCGGGCCAGGCGCGCCGCGAGTTTCCGGGCGTGAGGCCCACGACGCGTGAGGGGCCGAATAGGCAGGGTGCAGACTGGGCTGGTAGGAAATCTTCCTGAGGCGTTACGACAACCAAGGAGCCGAACGTGCCCACCGCTCACGTCAACGGGGTCGACATCGAATACGTGACGAGCGGTGATCCGGCTGATCCCGCGCTGCTCCTCGTCATGGGACTGGGGGCTCAGCTGATCGCGTGGCCCGAGTTGTTCGTCGAGCGGTTGACCGCCCGTGGCTTCTTCACCATCCGCTTCGACAACCGGGACTCTGGGCTCTCCACCAAGTTCGAGGGCGTGCCCGACTTCATGGCTCTGTTCAGCGGCGACAGAAGCTCTGCGCCGTACGTGGTCGAGGACATGGCCGAGGATGCACTCGGCGTGCTGGACGAGTTGGGGCTCGCGCGGGCGCACGTCGTCGGCGTGTCCATGGGCGGGATGATCACCCAGGCCCTCGCCATCAACCACCGGTCGCGCGTTCTCTCGGCGGCCTCCATCATGTCGACGACGGGAGACGTGACGGTCGGTGCGCCGACCGGTGAGGCCGTGACGGCCATGCTGCGACCGCCGGCAGCCAACCGGGATGAGGCGATCGCAGCCAGCCTGGCCTCGAGCAAGGTCATCAGCTCTCCCGGTTTTCCCTTCGACGTGGAGCTGATGACCCGGCGGGCCGCAGCCGCGTACGACCGCTCCTACTGTCCCGAGGGAACGGCGCGCCAGCTGGGCGCCATCCTGGCCTCCGCGGACCGGACCGAAGGGTTGCGGCACGTGAGGATGCCGTTCCTCGTGATCCACGGTGAGGAGGATCCTCTGGTCACGGTGAGTGGCGGCAAGGCCACCGCCGCCGCGGTCCCCGACGCCCGGCTGATCCTGATCCCAGGGATGGGCCATGACCTGCCCGAAGCCACGTGGGACCAGATCATCGACGCCATCGTGGCCACCACGGCGTTAGCGTCGGTCTGAGCCCGGGTTCCCCACCCGGCCCGGCCTGTATCGTGGCTGACGGTGACGTCATACTCCTCGCCTGCGACCGATGACGTCCCCACGCCGACACGCGAGCCGGAGGGGGCGAGCGCCGCGCCTCTCCCGCTCGAGAACGGGGCGTCCCCGCATGCTCCGATGGTTGAGGCCCACCAGCTGGTAAAGCGCTTCGGCGACTTCGTGGCTGTCGACGGCGTCGACTTCACCATTGCCAGGGGCGAGTCGTTCGGCTTCCTCGGTCCGAACGGCGCGGGCAAGACGTCGACCATGCGGATGATCTCGTGCATCAGTCCGGTGAGCGGAGGCACCCTGCGGGTGCTTGGCATGGATCCGGCCACCGAAGGAGCGCAGATCAGGGCCCGGATGGGGCTGGTCCCGCAAGAGGACTCCCTGGACCTGGACCTGACTGTCCTCGACAACCTCATGATCTACGGCCGCTACTTCGACATGCCGAAGAAGGTCATCCGGCAGCGGGCCGACCAGCTTCTCGAATTCGCCCAGCTGACTGAACGCGCCAACGACCGGGTGGACCCGCTGTCGGGCGGCATGAAGCGAAGGCTGACGATCGCCCGGGCCCTCATCTCGGACCCGGACCTTCTCATCCTCGACGAGCCGACGACCGGGCTCGACCCCCAGGCGCGCCACCTCCTGTGGGATCGCCTGTACCGCTTGAAGCAGCAGGGTGTGACGTTGGTGATCACGACGCACTACATGGACGAGGCCGAGCAGCTGTGCGACCGCCTGGTCGTCATGGACAAGGGTCGCTTTGCTGCGGAGGGGAGCCCTCGGCAGCTCATTGAGCAGCACGCCACCAAGGAAGTGGTCGAGCTGCGCTTCCAGCCCGGTCAACACGAGGCCATCGCGTTGCAAGTGGCCGGACTGGCCGAGCGTCACGAGGTCCTCCCTGATCGGATCCTGCTCTACACCGACGACGGGGACAGGGCGCTGGGCGAGGTCGCTGCCATGGGACTGGCCCCGCAGAGCACGCTGGTGCGCCGCTCGACCCTGGAGGACGTCTTCCTCCGGTTGACCGGCCGCACGCTCATCGACTGACGGCGAAGAGCTCTCCCCGTATGTCGATCGCAGAACCCGCACTCTTCGAGCACGGCGAGGTGGTACGGCCGCGCCGCTTCACGACGCCGATGTGGCTCCGCGGCGCACTGTACTGGGGCTACCAGTACAAGCGGACCTGGCGCAGTTCCATCTTCACCAGCTTCTTGATCCCGGTGCTCTATCTGACCTCGATGGGAGTTGCCCTGGGGTCCCTCATCGACAAGCACTCACACGGGGTGGACGGCGTCACCTATGTCGCCTACCTGGCGCCGGGTCTGCTCGCCGCCACGTGCATGCAGATCGGCGCCAACGACACCATGTGGCCGGTGATGGGGGCGATCAAGTGGACGCGCGTCTACCTGGCCATGCTGGCGGCGCCGCTGAGCATCTATGACGTCCTCCTCGGCCACCTGGCCTGGGTGGCGGCCCGCATCGGGATCGTGGTGTCCATCTACCTCGCGGTGATGGCGGCCTTCGGGACCATCTACTCCCCGTACGCCATCCTGGCTCTGCCGGCCGGCGTGCTGACCGGGATGGCCTTCGGCGCACCCATGGCCGCTTTCTCGGCCACACAGGACAAGGACAGTTCCTTCTCGACGGTGTACCGCTTCGTCGTGATCCCCCTCTTCCTCTTCTCGGGCACCTTCTTCCCGATCTCCCAGTTGCCCCTTCTCCTTCAATACCTGGCCTACATCACGCCGCTCTACCACGGTGTCGCACTGTGCCGCGACCTCACGTTGGGACAGGTGCACGGGTGGGTCGACGTCGGACATGCCGCCTACCTGTCGCTCTGGGTCGGGGTGGGGTACGCCCTCTGTCGCCGCACCTTTGCCAAGAGGCTCGTCGTATGACGGCGACCGATGCCTCGACCGGGCTGGAACGGCCCGCCGTCTCCCTTCGGATCACCCCCCTCGCCTTCCTGGGCGGCCGTAATGCCGCCCGGGTGCTCGAGCGCAACATCCTGGTCTACCGGCGGTCGTGGATCTTCATCGTCTCGGGCTTCTTCGAGCCGCTCTTCTACCTGCTCTCGATCGGTATCGGCCTGAGTCACCTCGTCGGCCCGATCCCCGTCAACGGCCGCCTGGTCGCCTATACGGCGTTCGTCGCCCCGGGCCTACTGGCCTCGTCGGCCATGAACGGCGCCATGCTCGACTCCACCTTCTTGGTCTTCATGAAGTTGAAGATCGCCAAGACGTACGACGCCATGCTGGCCACCCCGCTGGCGGTGGGCGACATCGCCCTCGGTGAATTGGGCTGGTGCGTGCTGCGCGGAGCGCTCTACTCGGCTGCGTTCCTGTGCATCATGGCCGTACTGGGGTACGTCGTCTCGCCGTGGGCCATCCTCTGCTGGCCGGCCGCCATCCTCATCAGCCTGGCTTTCGCCGCGGTGGGCATGGCCGGAACGACCTTCATGCGGACCTGGCAGGACTTCGACATCGTTTCACTGGCGTTCATCCCGCTTTTCTTGTTCTCGGCCACGTTCTACCCGCTGACGGTTTTCCCGGGCTGGCTCCAAGCAGTGGTGCGTTGCACGCCCCTCTACCAGGGGGTGGTCCTTGTTCGAGCCACTGACCTGGGTATCTTCACGTGGTCGCTCCTCATTCACGTCGCGTATCTGGTCGCGATGACGGTCGGGGGTGTCATGATCACCCGTCGCCGTCTCGGCCGTCTGCTGCTCCCGTAGGAACGGCACACACGCGTTGGCTACCCTACGAGCGGAGGTCATCGGGCAATGAACATTGTGGTGAGCAACGTCAAGGGTGGAGTGGGCAAGACGACCACCGCCGTGTATCTGGCCGGCGCAGCGGCCCGGCGGACGCGCGATGCCGTCTACCTGGTGGACGCCGATCGTCAGGCGTCCTCCGCCGAGTGGTTCGAAACCATGCCCATCGTGGGGGTGGAGTTGGTGGAGGCGCCCTCGGAGCGGACGGTGTCCAAGGCGATGGAGCGTGACGACGGCATCGCGGTGGTCGACACCCCGCCCGGCGACGAGCGCATCGTCCGTGCGGCACTTGCTCGGGCCGACGCACTCGTCATCCCGACACGTGCCGGTGGGGTCGAGCCGAACCGGGTCGTGGCCACCCTCGAGATGACCCCGTCCAACATTCCGGCCGGCGTCGTCATCTGCTCGGCCCGGCTGGGCACCAGGGATCTGGAGGCCACCGTCGAGTGGTGGGCCGAACTCGACGTCCCGGTCTGGGGGATCATCCCCGAACGGGTGTCGATCGCCAGCGGTCCGGCGGCGCGGCTCTCCTTCGAGGGTCTCGATCTCTACGGCCAGGTCCTCAAGAAGGCGATGGGCAGGCGCCGCTGACCCTCAATTCGATGCGGCCCGTTGCATCAATGCCCGCTGCAGCGGGCTCTCGGGCCACGGCGTCGGTGGCTGCCCGCGGAGCTGGGCCACCAGCTCGGAGAGGAACCAGCGGCGCACGGCGACGCTGGTGGCCGAAGCCGGCAGCGTGAGCAACTGTGCCATCAGGCCGAATTGGTCAGCTTCGTCCAGCATGGCGTCGTAGAGCGCGCAGGCGCGCTCGGCGGACTGCGGCAGCGCGAAGTGCCAGTCGTACGTCGCAGCCTTGCGATCCACGACCTCCTGCCAGCCTTCATCGACGCCTGGGCCGAGACCACTGAAGCGCGTCCCGATCTCAGAAAGGAGCAGGGTCAGTCGCTCGGGGAGGGCTGAATGGTTCGCCCCGTCGTGCTCCTTCATCAGGCGGAGCTCGCGGAACAGGGCTTCGTACTCCTCGCTGGCCTTCTGGAGCAGCCGCACCGGCACGCCGATGAGGTGCACCGGGACGAGCGGTTGGGAGGCCGCCCCGTCGTGGAGCTCGGCCTGCGCCACGCCGAGGAGATCGAAGCGGAAAGCCCCGTCAGAGACACCATCTGGCGCGACGACATAGTCAACCGGCAGTTCGAACCAGACGATCTTCCCGCCCATGACCGGCTGGACGCCCCAGTCCGAGGCCAGCGTGTTGAAGAGCGTGAGCCCCCGTCCGGTCGCGGCATCGGTGGCGTAGTCCTTCAGCGAGGGGGCGACGGGACTGCTGTCGGCCACGTCGACCCGGATGCGGTCGGCCATGAGATGGAGCGTCACGGTGAAAGGGGTCCCAGCATGCAGCACGGCATTCGTCACCAGCTCGGACGTGAGGAGGGCGGCACACTCGCTCACTTCCGCCGGGACGTCGCGCAGCTGTTCGGCGATCCAATGGCGCGCCGTGGGCGTGCTCTCGACAATGGGCTCGAGGTGCAATGTGGACATTCCAGAGTGCTCTGTACCCACCGGTGCCGATCCTGTACCCCCCGCCCCCGGGCCGAGGTAGCGCAGGGCGAGCACGACGACGTCGTCGGCCGTCTCGTCATCGCCCAGCCGCGTCGCGAGCTCGGACGCCGCCCGCACCGGCCAGCCCCCCGCGGCAACAGCGGTGGCAGCGTCCGCCAATCGCTGCATGCCGACGGTGATGAGCTCGCTGCGCCTCTCGATGAGACCGTCGGAGTACATGACAAGCGTGTCGCCCGGGTGCAGGACGAGGTCGTACGCGGGACGTTCGGGTCCCCCCAGCCCTGCCGCGACGAGAAGCGAGCTCTGCATGGAGGAGAACACTGCGCCCCCGCCGTGGCGGACGATCAGCGGCGAAGGGTGACCGGCGTTGGCGATGGAGACGGTTCCGGATTTCGGGTTGATCGATCCCACCACGACCGTCACCACGCGATCCTCCACCAGGACGTCGAAGAGGCGATCCAGCGACGAGAGCACCTCGGACGGACTCTGGCCGGCCACCGCGTAGGCGCGTATGGCGCTGCGGACCTGTCCCATCAGCGCAGCGGCAGGAGCGCCCTTGCCCATGACGTCGCCCACGCTGAACATGACGTGGTCCTCATCGAGTTGGAAGACGTCGTACCAGTCGCCGCCGACGTAGGTGCCGGCCGCGCCGGCACGGTACTCGGCGTCGAGGTGGAGACCATCGACGTCGGGGAGGAAATCGGGGAGGACAGCGCGCTGGAGAACCTCGGCCACGACGTGCTCGCGTTGGAACCTCGTGGCGTTCGAGAGCGCCACCCCGGTGCGGCTGGCGACCTCGGTGGCCAGCGAGACATCGTCCGGTTCGAACGTGCGACCCGGACCGTCGAAGAACGTCATCACCCCGATGACCTGCCCGTTGGCGGTGAACGGCACAGCCAGCGCGGTGGCGTTGCCCTCCCCGTCTCCACCCGCCGGCATTGTCGGTGCGAGCTGGATACGGCCGGTCCGGTAGGCCAGGGCGGCCGGCGCGTCGGCATCGAACGGAATGCCGTCCGCGCCGATCAGCCGAGTCTCGGTCGGAGACTCGAAGCCCTCGCCCGTCCGCACATTGAGCCGTTGCAGCCCGCTCTCGCCCGGGACCTGCACGACGCAGGCGTCGGAGAGCCGGCCCACGACGAGGTTCATCGTGCGTTGGATCACCGTCGTGGGGTCCAAGCTGGAGCTCAGCAGCCTGGTGACGTCTGAGAGCAGCGAGAGGCGTTCGCGGGCCGCTTCGGCGACGCGCAGGGCCTGACGCTCCTGTTCGAAGAGCTGGGCTCGTTCGAGCGCCTGGGCCGTCAACCCGGCCAGTGTCGACAGAAACCGGAGTTCGGGCTCGCTCGGCTCGGGGCGACCGACGAAGGCGAAGGTGAGAACTCCCAGTGAGCCCACGCTCCCCGTGAGGGGTTCGGTCACGATCGTGACCGGATCTCCCAATTCCGCCATGACTGCGGGCACGATCTCAGGCGACACGTCGGCGTCGAGGTGCACCGATGCCGCCAGGCTCGTGATGACGGTGCGACCCGAGGTGAATGTGGATCCCGACGGGGTGTGGTCCACCGGGAGCAGTGCGCAGGAGAGCAGGGCAGGGCGTCCGCTACTGGCCAGGCAGGCGAGGTCCTGCCCCCCGGCTACCGGCACGCGGCAGGCTGCTGACTGCGCACCAAGTGCCCGCTGCCCGCTGGCGATGGCCTCCCGGGCCACCTCGCCCGGTGTCGTCGCCGCGGCCAACGCCGAGCTCAGGTGGTGCAGGTGCTGACTGCGCTCGAGGTTGATGAACTCGCCCACGGTCAAACGGGCGCGCTCGACGGCCTGGGCCGCGGCACCGGTGATGGTGAAGAGGAACCGCTTGTCCGCCTCGGTGATCGACCGCGGTTTGACCCACTGCACCACGACCGCGCCCACCGCATGATCCGAGACGACCAACGGTACGACGGCGTAGGAGTTGAAGCGGCTGCCTTCCACCCAGGCCGCGATGCTCGGCCGCTCCCCCCGTTGCTTGTCGAGGGAATCGGCGAAGACGCCCTGCCGTCGTGCGAGGACCTGCGCGAGCTCTCCGTCAGGTTCCATGGCCGCCACGAGCGGGCCTTCTGACTCTCGTTCGCGATAGCCGAACCGCCGGTGCACGCACAACACGCCGCGTTCGTTCGTCGTTGCAAACGCGGCGGCGTCGACGTGGAGCTCATCGCGCAGGGCGCCGAACACCGCGTCGGCCACTTGGGCAGGATCGGCCGAGGTCGTCAGCGCCCGCGCCAGTGCCTGCATGCTTTGGGCGGTCTCGGCGGCCACTCGCCGTCTGCGTTCGATGCGGGTCTCGGTGCGGGCCGACCACAGTTGCTTGTTGCGCTGCAAGCGGAGATAGGAGATCCACGTGGCCACCCCGGAACTGGCCACCAAGGTGAAGACGCGGAGAAAATGGTTCAGCTGGTCGTACCCGCGCGGCGGCGTGCTCAGAATGATCGAGTAGAAGGTGGCGTACAGACCGACGAGTGCGGTACGTCGCGGCCCGGCGAAGGCGGCTGCGATGAAAGGACCGATCGCCAGGAATCCGATGAGTCCGAACTTGCCGCCGTACATCGCATCGACGAAGGCGACGATCGACACCCACAAGACGGCGACGACAGTGGACACCAGCTCCGTGCGGTCTCGCGGGGGAGCGGTCTCGGCTGGGTCTTCTTTCGCTGGTCCCGCCACGCCAATCCTCCCCCCGACTGCCGGTCGTGGGCATAGATGCCGACTACAACGCTATTGCGCCTTCCTTCCCCGTCGAAACCTGCAGCGGGGGTTGTAGTGTGGTCCTCTACCCCGGTTGGGGCGGAAGGAAACATCTGAGGTTTACTTTTGGCCCCTTTGGCTATAGGTCCCGCTGATCAATCGCTATTGCAGCGTCCGCGCCGGTGCGCGGTTCGCTACCGTCGAGAACGAGGACTGGGGTGAGATGGAACAAGAGTTTCACATTGAGGAGCGGATCGATCGAGGCCTCCCGGTCATCGCCGTCGTCGGTGAGATCGACGTTGCCACGGCGCCGCAGCTCCGCGAGACCCTGCATCATGTGATAGCGGAGGGCCACCCCACGGTCGTGCTCGACCTGCTCGGTGTCACGTTCCTCGACTCGACCGCCCTGGGGGTGCTCGTCGGCGGCCTCAAACGTTGCCGCGAGCTCGGCGGCGAGCTCCACGTGGTGGTCACCGACGCCCGGATTAAGAAGATCTTCGAGATCACGGGATTGGTCAAGGTCTTCCCGATCGTCGACACGCTCTCCGAGGTCGTCGCGCCATGATCAGCGAACCCGAGTTCACGGGGGGCCCGGCGCTCGGCGACGGCGATCGCGTGTTCCTGACCTTTCCCGCCCGCGGTGATCTCGTGGTGTTGGCCCGACTTGTCGCCTCCGCCATCTCCGCCCGCGTCGGATTCGACATCGAGGAGCTCGAAGATCTTCGCCTGGCGGTCGGCGAGCTCTGCCTCCTCGCCCTGCAGGGCAGTGACGCCCGTCACGGCGATCTTCGCCTCGAGTTCACCGTGTCGTCTGCGGCCCTCGATATCGCCTGCACCCTTGTCGGCGCCGTGCCGCCCGCGGACGGACGTCCCGCCGATGGCGACGAGGCCGATGAGCTGAGCGAGCAGATCCTCGCGGCGCTGGTGGATGAACATGGTCGCGAGCAAGCCGACGGGTCGGTACGGGCCTGGTTGCGCAAGCGGAGGAAGGAGCCTCCGACGTGACCCCATGCCGCACGACACCCCTGCTCCCTCGAGCGAAGTGAGCGAGGAAGTACAGCCCGAACAACCCGCTTTCTCTGCCGCGGAGCGGACCGCGATGATCACCGACAACCTCGGTCTGGCCCATCAGCTGGCGCGCCGATTTCTCCACCGAGGTGAGCCGTTGGACGACCTGGTGCAGGTGGCGTCGGTGGCCCTGGTGAAATCAGTGGACCGCTTCGATCCCGCCCGCGGCGTCGATTTCGCCGCCTTCGCCACCCGGACCATCATCGGAGAGCTCAAGAGGCACTTCAGGGACAAGGGATGGGCCGTCCGCGCCAGTCGCCGGGTCCAGGAGCTCTATCTCGAGCTCGGCCACGCCACCTCGACACTCGTGCAGCAACTCGGGCGGAGCCCGACCGTGGCCGAGCTCGCCGAGATGACGGGATCCACTGAAGAAGCCGTTCTCGAGGCGATCGAAGCGGGGCAGGGCTACCGGGCGACGTCCATCGATGCCTCCGAGAACGAGGACGATCCGCTCTCGGCCCGCATGGGCGAGCGCGATGCACGCTACGACGCGGTGGAGGAGCGGGCCCTTCTGGCCCCGGCACTGGCCATGTTGGCGCCCCGCGAGCAGACGATCCTCCGTATGCGCTTCGTCCAGGGTCTGACGCAATCGGAGATCGCGGCGACCATCGGCGTCAGTCAGATGCATGTCTCGCGGTTGTTGGCCAACAGCCTCGAGGAGCTGCGGCTCCATATTGACAACGACGCGGTGGAGTGAGCCTCTCACGAACGCCGAAGACGATTCCCTTCGTCGAGAATGCAAACTTTAGCTATATTCGACACCGCAGATACGAGAGGCGTTCGAGATCGACCGGCGTCACGAAACTTTATGACGCATTCATGACCGCTATTGGCTAGGGTACCTGCCACCAATCACCGAAAGGATCTCCATGACAGATCTGGCGGCGCCGGCGCAGAGCTCGAGCGACATCGGCGAGAAGGGGCTGAAGGGCGGTGCCCTCGGGCTCATCTCCTCCGTGGTGGTCGGGGTGGCCTCGACCGCACCGGCCTACAGCCTGGCCGCCACTCTCGGATTCGTGGTCATCGCGATCGACGGTCTGCAGGCGCCGATCATCTCGATCCTGGCCTTCGTCCCGATGCTGTTCGTCTCCTACGGCTACAAGGAGATGAACTACGCCGACCCCGACTGCGGCACTACGTTCACCTGGGGTGCCCGGGCGTTCGGGCCCAAGACCGGATGGCTCGGTGGTTGGGGCATTATCGCCGCCGACCTCCTGGTCATGGCCAGCCTGGCCCAGATCGCAGGCCAGTACGTCTTCCTGTTGTTCGGTGCCAACGGGATCGGCCACGATTCCAGCAGCGGGTGGGTGCTGTTGGTCGGCGTCTTGTGGATCGTGCTGATGACCGGCATCTGTTACGTGGGTATCGAGATCTCGGCCAATTTCCAGAAGGTGCTTCTCGGCATTGAGCTGACGATGCTGCTGATCCTCTCCATCGTGGCCCTGGTCAAGGTGGGCAACGGCACGGCGCCGGTGGGGCACCTCACTCCGAGCTTGTCGTGGTTCAACCCGTTCCATAACTTCACCTTCTCGGGGTTCATGGTGGGATTCACGCTGATGCTGTTCATCTACTGGGGGTGGGACACCGCGGTGTCGGTGAACGAGGAGACCAAGGACTCGCAGACCACACCCGGTCGGGCGGCCGTCCTGTCCACAGTCGTGCTGTTAGCCACCTATGCCCTGGTGATTCTGTCCACTCAGTCCTACGCCGGCATCGGGACGAAGGGGGTCGGGCTCGAGAACCCGAACAACACGGGTGACGTGCTCTCGGTCCTCGGCACCTCCATCTTCGGTACCTCGGGCTTCGCCAATGTCCTGACGCATCTCCTCCTCCTCATGGTGCTCAGTTCGGCTGCCGCGTCCACGCAGACGACGATCCTCCCGACGGCTCGCACGACCCTCTCCATGGCCGTCTACAAGGCGATCCCGGGCGTTTTCGCAAAAATCCACAAGAAGTACCTGACTCCGACGGTGTCCACACTCGCCATGGGCGGCGTCTCCATCATCCTCTATGTGGCGATGAATTACCTCACCTCGGGAGGAGCAGTGATCACCGACTCCGTATCCGCCCTCGGTGTGATGATCGCCTTCTACTACGGCCTGACGGGCTTCACCTGTGTCTGGTACTACCGGGCCACGTTGACCGAGAGCACGCGCAGCCTGTGGATCCGCGGCATCATCCCACTTCTCGGTGGTGTGATCCTCTGGTTCTGCATGGGGTGGTCCTTCTGGTACTACTGGAATGCATCGAACAGTTCCACCAGCTGGAAGATCCCCGGTACCCAGCGTGTCATCGGCGGCGTCTTCATCCTCGACGTCGGCGTCCTCCTTCTCGGCATCGTCCTGATGTACGTGTACAAAGCGATCCGCCCTGCCTACTTCCGCGGCGAGGTGCTCAACCGCGACACGCCCACCCGGGTGCCCGAGGACATCGGCGTACCGGTCGGCCTCTTCGGCATCGAGGAGTTCGAGACGGAGACGGGTAAGACGGAGTAAGTGGACCTCGAGCTCAACGGGAAGGTGGTGCTCGTCACCGGCGGCACCGACGGCCTCGGATTGGCCTTGGCGCAACGGTTGGTCGCCGAAGGCGCCTCGATCGCCATCTGCGGTCGTGACGAAGAACGTCTCTCTGCCGCCGGGCGCTCCCTCACTGCCTCCGGTGGCGATGTCCTGAGCTTGCGGGCCGACGTCGAGCATGCCGGGGACATCGCGCGGTTCGTCGACGGTGCGGTGCACCGGTGGGGGAAGATCGACGGGATCGTCCACAACGCCGGTCGCTCCGCCGCCGGGCCCCTCGAGTCCAACGACGATGCGGTGTGGGAAGGCGACCTCCAACTGAAGTTGATGGGGGCGGTGCGGTTGACCCGTCTGTCGCTGCCGTACCTGCGGCGGAGCAAGGGTGCCGTGGTGAACACGTTGGCCATGGCGGCCAAAGCCCCCGGGGCGGCGAGCGGGCCCAGTTCGGTGTCCCGTGCCGCGGGCATGGCTCTCATGAAGTCGCTCTCCAAGGAGCTGGGTCCGGACGGGATCCGGGTCAACGCCATTCTCATCGGGCTCATCGAGAGCGGTCAATGGGTGCGCGCCGCCGCGGCTGCGGGTGCAGAGCTCCCGGCGTTCTACGAGCGCATGGCGGCCAACGCGGCGATCCCGCTCGGCCGCGTCGGCCGGGCCGAGGAATTCGCCGACCTGGCGTGTTTCCTGCTGTCGCCGCGTGCGTCGTATCTCACGGGAACGGCCATCAACCTCGACGGCGGGCTCTCGCCGGCCGTGTAGCCGCGGTGGCGAGCGGCGGCCCGGTCCGGTTCGAACCCTGCGACCCCGACGAGCCTCCTGCGTCGGAGTTGCTGGCGGAAATGGCGCGAGAGCTCAACGCGCTGTACCGGACGTCGAGCCGGCTGGACCTCCCACCTGTCCATGCTGAGGAGTTGCGACCGCCCAACGGTGTGTACCTCGTGGCCTGGCAGGGCGAACAGGCGGTTGCCGGAGGTGCGGTGCGGCGCATGGACGCCGAAGCCGGGGAGATCAAGCGCATGTTCGTCCGTCCCGCTGACCGCTCTCGTGGAGTGGCCGGCGCGCTCCTCGGGGCGCTCGAGGACTGCGCCCGCGCGCTCGGCTACCGCCGGGTGCGCCTCGATACGGGCCCGAGACAGGTGCATGCGATCAACCTCTACAGGCGGGCGGGTTACGCCCCCGTCGATCCGTACAACGACAACCCCTTCGCCTCCTTCTGGGGCGAGAAGGAGCTGACCCCGCCCAGTGCGCCGGAGCGACACGCCTGAGTCCCGGGAGGCCGGCGGAGGCGTTTGTAGACTGACATCGGTGTCGGAGAACAGGACGCAAGTGACGATCATCGGAGGCGGGAGCTATCAGTGGGCACCCGAGCTCATGGCCGACCTCTTCGGCACCGCCTCCCTGAGTGGCATGCGCCTGGTGCTCCAGGACATCGACCCGGCCCCCCTGCCGAAGATGGAGGCGCTGGCCCACAAGGTGGCCGACGCCCTGGGAGCCAAGGCGACCGTGGCGGTCACGACGGACCGCAGAGCGGCACTCGAAGGAGCCGACTTCGTCCTCGTCTGCATCTCCACCGGGGGGTTCCGCTCCATGGCGGTCGACCTCGCGGTGCCTGCGGCGCACGGCATCACCCAGACCGTGGGGGACAGCGTCGGCCCGGGGGGGATCAACCGGGCGCTGCGCAACATCCCCGTGCTCGTGGGCATCGGGCACGACATGGAAGAGATCTGCCCCGATGCCTGGCTTTTCAACATCACGAATCCCATGACGACGCTCACCCGCGCCGTGTGCCGCGAGACCAGCATCAAGACCGTCGGCCTCTGTCATGAGGTGGGCAACTTCACCATGGATCTGGCCATTGCCCTCCGCAAGCCCTGGGAGTCGGTACGACCCTCGGTCGTCGGGGTGAACCACTTCCCGGTGCTGACGGCGCTCGAGGTGGACGGCGAGGACGGGTTCGCCATCGTCCGCGATCTGGTCGACGAAGTGGGGGGTCTGACAGCGTTGGCGCCGCATCCCGGACGTGAGGAGGCCGAGAAGTTCTCGAAACTGGATTTCGCGCAGCGCCACATGCTCAAGCTCATGCTGCTCGATCGCTGGGGCACCTTCCCGGCGGCGGGCGACCGGCACATCGCCGAGTTCCTCTCCTTCGCACTCACCCCCGAGTCGGGATGGGGGGCGGCCTACAACATCGCCTTGACGCCGATCGCCCGCCGCGAGGAGAACGCCGCAGAGGATGTGGCCAACGTCGACGCCTGGTTGGCCGGTTCGAAGCCCCTCCAGACATGGCAGTCGGGCGAGCTCCCCTCCCCGATGATCGAGGCCATGTTGACGGCCGTGCCGTTCGAGGCCCCGGTCAACACCCCGAATACGGGCCAGGCGCCGGACCTGCCCGACGGCGTCGTCGTCGAATCGATGTGCGTCATCGACGGCGACGGCATCCGCGGTCGGGACGTGGCACGCCTCCCCAGCCCGTACGCCGAAATCGTGCGCCGGCACGCCGCCACCCAGGAGCTCACGGTCGAAGCGGCGTTGCGCGGTGACCGCGCCCTGGCGGCACAGGCCTTCGCCCTCGATCCCCTGGCCGGACGGGGTGATCTGGGTGAGATGGACGCCATGGTGGAAGAGCTCCTGGCCGGTACGGCCGAGTGGCTCCCGCAGTTCGCGTAACGTCACGGCGAACATCTGTTCCCGGAGGGACACCATGCGTATTGGATTCATCGGTCTCGGTGCCATGGGGCTGCCGATGACCGGCCACCTCGTCAAGGCCGGGCATGAGGTGGCCGTGGCCTCTCGCAGTCAGGGTCCGATCGACGCCGCCGTCGCGCGGGGGGCGCACGACGCCGGTTCCCCGGGCGTGGTCGCCGAGGAGTCCGAAGTGATCTTCGTGTGCGTCCCCAACTCGCCCGAGGTGGTTGAGGTGATCGACGCGATGCTGGGGGTCCTCGGCCCCGGCCAGACGGTGGTGGACTGCTCGACCATCGATCCCGGAGTGGAGCGGGCCCAGCACAGCCGGGTCGCGGCGACCGGGGCGCGTTATCTCGATGCGCCGCTGTCCGGCGGCACCGCCGGGGCGCACAACGGCGTGCTGACGCTGATGGTCGGGGGGGACCCGGCCACGCTCGATGACGTCACGCCGGTCCTCGACGCCTTCGCCGGGCTCATCGTCCATGTCGGCGGTCCCGGCATGGGCCAGGTGGTGAAGCTGTGCAACAACCTCATCTATGCCGCCCAGATGACGGCGACCGCGGAGGCCACGGCGCTGGCAGTGAAGTCCGGCGTCGACATGCACAAGCTCTACGAGGTGATCACCCATGCCACTGGAGACTGCGTGGCGGTGCGGACACGCCTGCCGGTGCCGGGGGTGGTGCCGGAGAGCCCGGCCTCGCACAACTGGGAGCCCGGTTTCATGACCGATCTGATGGCCAAGGATCTCGATCTCGCCCTGGGCTACGCCGCCACGGCCGGCGTCCCCCTGGCCACGACCGCGACGGCCCGTCAGATGCTGACGGCCGCGCAGAGCGCGGGCTACGGGCGTGAGGACTTCTCGGCCGTCGCCAAGGTCCTCCTGTCGCTGTCCGGAGCGGGATGACGAGTGCGGGACGGTTGCCGACCCCTGCCGTCATTCTGGCGGCCGATCACCGGGCGCGCGGCGTGGTGGCGACAGAGAACTACCGGGACTACGTGACCGCGCTCGCCGAGGCGCTGCCCTCCTGTGACGGGATCCTGGCGACCGCGCAACCGTTGGGCGATCTTGCCGCGGCCGGCCACGTGACACCGGCACACCGCACCTACCTCTCGCTGAACCGCACAGGCCTGGCCGGTTCCGCCTTCGAGCTCGACGACCGCCCGGTGGCGACGGTCCCACGGGCGCAAGCCGATGGATGGACCGGGGTGAAGCACATGACCAGGATCGACCTGGCGGACCAGCGGACGGCGGCGGCGCTCGAACTCCTCGGGCAGGTGCTCGAGCAGGCTCGCGCAGCCGGCCTCGAGGCGCTCGTCGAACCGCTGGCGTGGCGCGACGGACGCGTCGCCCGAGAGGCAGACGCCATCGTGCTGGCGGCGGTGATCGCACACGACATGGGGGCGCCCGTGCTCAAGGTCCCGGTCCCCGCCGCCACGCCCGGCCAGGAGCGCCAACGGGCCGTGGCCCGGGTGGTGGCGAGCGTGGGGGTGCCCGTCCTCTTTCTCGGCGGTCCCCTCGGTGACGACGGCCGGGGGCCTGTCCTGGCGGAGGTGCGCGACGTGATGGAAGGCGGTGGCAGCGGGATGGCCATCGGCCGCGCCGTGTACCAGGACCCGGACCCGGCCGAAATGGCCGGGCTGGTCGCTGCGTTGGTCCACCGGTGATGATCCTCACCATCGACTTCGGGACCACGGTGACCAAGGTGGGCCTGTGGAGTGACGAAGGGCTTGTGGCGTTGACCCGCGCCGTCGTCACCACGGCGCACCCCCAGCCCGGGTGGGCCGAACAGGATCCGTTGCGCTGGTGGACCTCGGTGGTCATCGCGTGCGCCGAGTCGAGGGCCCAGGCTCCGGCGGCGTTCGGGAGGGTCGACGTCATCGCGTGCTCCGGGGCGCGCCAGACGTTCGTTCCCGTCTCGCCTTCGGGTGATCCGATCGGCAAGGGGATCCTGTGGTCCGACCGGCGGGGCGTGGCCGAGGCACCGGTGTTGGCCGAGACGCTCGGGGGCGAGGACATCAACCGGGCCCGCACCGGGATCCCGTTGGATGCCGGCGCCATGGCGGCCAAGTTGGCTTGGCTCCATGCACATCAGCCCGACCGGCTGGCCCTCAGCGATGTGATCCTTTCCCCCCGGGACTTCGTCCTGCGACGGATGACCGATGAGGTGGTGACCGACACCAGCTTCGCCTCGCGGAGCGGCCTCTACGACTTCGACGGGAACGCCGTGCGCGAGCTGGCCGGGCCGGCCATGGGAAAGTTGCCGAGCGTCGTGCCGTCCGACACCGTCATAGGCCGTCTCAAGCCGGTCCCCGGTGCGGAGCTCGGCCTACGCCCCGGCACCCCGGTCGTGATCGGCGCCGGGGACCGCCAGTGCGAGGTCCTCGGATCGGGTGCGTCGGAGGACTGCCCCATGGTCAGCTGGGGCACGACCGCCAATGTCTCGGTCCCGGTCCACGAGCGACCGGTCCCGTCTCCGGCCGGGGCCGTGGTCACGAGAGGGGCCAGCGAGGGATGGCTGCTCGAGGGCGGCCTCTCCGCCGCCGGCTCGTTCCTGGCCTGGCTGGGCCGGTTGCTCGACCGTCCCGTCGACGAGTTGGCCACGCGGCGCAGCCAAAAGTCCGCCCGGGGCCCGCGGCGTCACGGCGGTCCCATGGCTCGACGGCGCCCGGGCGCCGTGGTGGCGTGACGACGCCCGGCGCCGGCTTCGTCGGGCTCGGGGCTATTCATGGCGCTGACGATCTGTCCCGTGCCGTGATCGAGTCCGTGGCATGGGACGTCCTGCGCTGCATGGAGGTGGTCACGGCGGGCCGGCTCGGCGGGAGCACGGCGCAAGGCGTGACGCTGGGGGGTGCCGGTACCGGGCTCCCGCTGTGGGTCGACGTGCTGACGTCGGTCCTGGGGATCCCGGCCGTGCGCCATCGCTCCGGTGAGGCGGCGTCCGCCGGCGCCGCTCTCCTGGCCGGCCGGGCCCTCGGCATGGGACTGACGTTGGAGCAACTCGATCCGGTAGAAGCCATCATCACCCCGGACGCGGCCACCGTCGAGCTCTACCGACGCATGCGGCCCCAGGTCGAACATGTGGCCACTGCGGTCCTCGCGGCCACAGAGGAGTTCCCGTGGGCTGACGGCGGTCACGGCCGCTAGGCCCATGTTGGTCAACCTCGCCTACGGCGACGGCGGGCGGATGGTGGAGGTGCCCGACGATGCCACGGTGATTCTGCCGACGGAGCTCCCCGGGTTGGCGGACCAGCAGGAAGCCGTCCGCCACGCCCTGGCGTATCCGCTCGCCGGTCCGTCGTTGCGCGACCTGGTCCGCGCCGCCGTCCTCAGGGGGACACCACGGGTCGCCGTCGTATTCCCGGACCTCACGCGGCCGATGCCCAACCGGACCGTCCTTCCGCCCCTGTTGTCACAGCTCGAGGTGTGCGGGATCCCCGACGACGCCATCACCTTGCTCTGTGCCACGGGGACGCACCGGCAGGCGACGCCGGCAGAGATGGAGGAACTCGTCGGTCCCGACATCGTCGCCCGCTTCAGGCTCGTCGACCACAATGGGCTGAGCGACGCGCACGTGGCGGTCGGCGAGGTGGACGGGACCCCGATCCTGCTCCAGCGCGAGTACGTCGAGGCCGATCTGCGCATCATCACCGGATTCGTCGAACCACATTTTTTTGCCGGTTTCAGCGGCGGCCCCAAGGCCGTGTGCCCGGGCCTGGCTGCCACCGAGACGATCCTGGAGGCGCACCACCCTCGTCGCATCGCCGATGCCGGGGCCACATTCGTCACCCGGCAGGGGAACCCGGTGCACGATTTCGTCCGCGCCGCGGTAGACCTCGCGCCTCCGCATCTCTCGCTCGATGTGGCGATCAACGCGCGGCGCGAGGTCACTGCCGTGTTCGCCGGCCCTCTCTACGTGGCACACGACGCCGCGTGCGCGTTCGTCGAGGCCGCATCCGTGAAGCGGGTCGCCGCTCCGTTCGACGTGGTGGTCTCCACGAACAGCGGGCATCCGCTCGACCGAAACCTCTACCAGGCCGTCAAGGGCATGGCGGCGGCCGAGCGGATCGTCCGTCCGGGTGGCATCATCGTGATGGCGGCCGCCTGCGTTGACGGGATTCCGGGCAATGGTGCGTTCGCCGAGGTTGTCGCCCTGGCCCGCACACCCGATGACCTGATCGGCGCCGGTGGCGGGCCCGAGCTCGACCGCTGGCAGGCCCAGGTGCTCGGACGAGTCTTGCAACGGGCCCAGGTATGGCTCTACAGCGACGGGTTGACCGACGAGATGACCACCGATGCGCTGCTCGTGCCCGTCCACGACCTGGCCACTGCCGTCGGTGATGCTCTGGCTGCTCTCGGAGGAACGGGCCGCGTGGCCGTCCTCCCCGAAGGCCCGCTCACGGTGGTGACGGTGACGCCCTCTAGGCGGGATTGACCAGTCCCTGACATCTATGTCAGGGATAGAGTGCAGCCCCAGTGAACGAAGAGCCGCTCTTCGACTTTGCCGTCCCCGACGATCTCCTGCACGAAGCGGTGAAGCACGCGCGTGATCCTGAAGTTCTGGCCGATGTCACGCTCATGCCGGGGACCGGTGACGGCAAGCCGCCGCCGATGCTGGGGATCCTCCACACCTCGGGCTGGGCGCCTCTCGTCCTGATGACCACGGCCGCGCTGATCCCCGGCACATTCGGCAACGGCATCAATCTCATCGGGCGCAACCTGCAGGACTCGTTCCACATGTCCAACGCGTCACTCGGGGCGGTGGCCTTCGTGGCCCAAGTGGCCCAGTTGCTGTGGGCGGTACCGCTGGCGCTGTGGGCCGACCGCGGGAGCCGCAAACTGGTCGCCGGTCTCTCTCTGATCGTCTTCGCCATCTTCGGCTCGGCCATGGCGCTGTCTCCCAACGTGTGGGCGTTCGCGTTCCTCTACCTGGGGGCGTCGGTCGGCTTCGGGGTGAACAACACCGTCCACAACTCGTACCTCTCTGACGCCTATCCCGTCGAGGGCCGGGGGAGGGTGTTCAGCTGGCACCAATTGTCGGACCCGATCTCGCAGACCATCGGCATTCTGATCTTCGGATTCGTGGTCACCGTCGCCCACAGCTGGCGCTACGGACTTCTCATCGCACTGGCCGGCATTCCCATGGGCTTCGCGCTCTTCACGTTGCGCGAACCCGAGAAAGGTGCCAACGAGAGCAGCCATATCCTCAAGGCGTCGGGGATGGACCTGCAATCGCAGCAGGAGGCGGCACCACGGGTCCTCCTCGGCTCGGCCATGACCAGGCTGTTGCGGATCCGGTCGCTCTACTACGAGCTGGTGGCGGTGGCCATTCTCGGTTTCGTGGGCACGGGAGCACCCCTCTACGGAAACCTGTTCCTGATCGACAAGTTCCACCTCGACACTGCGAGCCGGAGCGAGTTCTACGCCATCGTCGGTCTGGCCGCCTTCCTGGGCCTCCCTATGGCCTATTTCTTCGGCGACCGCTTCTTTCGCAAGGCTCCACAGCGCCCGTTGGTCATCGCCGGATTCTGCATCGCCGCGTACGGCTGCCTCTTCGTGGGCTCGCTGTACGTTCCGCAACTCTGGATGGTGGGGGGACTGCAGTTCCTGGCCAACGCCGCCGTTGCGCCGCTGGCTATCTGCATCTTCCTCACATTGGCAGCCACGGCGCCGCCCGAGATGCGGACCATCTGCTTCGCCATGTTCGGCGTCTACTCCCTCGTCTTCGGAGGGTTCGCGGGCTCGGTGGTCCTCGGAGCGGTCTCCGACGCCATCGGGGGACTGCACGGCATAGTGGTATCGCTCTCGATCATTGCGCCTGTATCGATTGTGGGCGGGTTCCTGCTCATCCTCGGGTCTCACAGCGTGCGGCGTGACATCACCTTGGTCATCGAAGATGTGATCGAGCGCTACACCGAGGGCAAGCGTCGCCAGACGGGCGGAAGAATCCCGGCTCTCCAGGTGCACAACCTGGACTTCTATTACGGCACCAACCAGGTGCTCTTCGACATGAACCTGGAAGTGGAGGAGGGCGAGATGGTCGCGCTCCTGGGGACGAACGGCGCGGGCAAGTCGACGCTTCTGCGAGCGGTCTCGGGCCTCTCGCACCCGCATCGGGGTGTCGTGCGCATCTTCGGGATGAACTCGACCTACCTCGAGCCCGAGCAGATCATCGAAGAGGGAGTGGCTCTGCTGGTGGGCGGGAAGATGACGTTCTCCGGACTCTCGGTGCGCGACAACCTGCGCATCGGCGGGCACACGCTGCGCCGCGATCGCGCCCGCTCGGTGCACGCGCTCGAAGAGGCGCTGGACGCGTTCCCGGCCCTCAAGGCCCGCCTGGACCAGCCGGCGGGGACACTCTCCGGCGGGGAGCAGCAGATGCTGGCATTGGCCCGGGTCATGATGACCCGGCCCCGGCTCCTTCTCATCGACGAGTTGGCTCTCGGCCTCGCGCCGATGACGGTCGACGCGCTCATGGCGATGGTGCGGCGCATCAACCAGGAGGGGACGACGGTGATCCTGGTCGAGCAGAGCGTCAACCGCGCCGTCAGCCTCGCCCAGCGGTGCTTCTTCATCGAACGCGGGGAGATCCGCTTCGACGGCCCGACGGCTGAGCTCCTCGAGCGCGACGACCTTCTCCGACCGGTGTTCCTCGGCGCCGCGGCCACCGGACTGGGTTAGGCCCGTCGCGTCGATGCTCGCCCTGTCGGCTCCGAACTTCGTCCTCCTCCAAGGCGTCATCATCGGGCTCGGCTACGGGCTCCTGGCCGTGGGCCTCGTGCTGATCTACCGCACCAATCGGGTGCTCAACTTCGCCCAGGGGCAGGTCGGCGTCATCGCCGCGGTGTTCCTGGTCAAGCTCACCGCTGACTTCAAGTTCGAGTACTGGTTCGCGCTCGTTCTCTCCATCTCCCTGGCGGCCGCGGTCGGCGCGCTGTCCGAGCTCGTGCTCCGCCGCCTGTTCAACCGACCGCGTGTCCTGGTGATGGTGGCCACCATCGGGCTGAGCCAGGTCCTCCTGGCGCTGACCGCGCTCCCGTTCATACGGCCCCACAACCTCTACAAGCCGGTGCCGGTGCCGTTCGACTTGTCATTCACCCTGGGCACGACGATCTTCTCCCCGGGCGAAGTGCTGACGCTCATTGTGGCGCCGATAGTGGCAGTCGCCTTGGCGCTGGCGGTGCGCTCGACCAGTTGGGGCCTCAACATGCGGGCGATGTCCGAGAACGCGGACTCGGCCCGGCTCTCGGGCGTCTGGATACGCCGGACGTCCACGCTCACATGGACGGTCGCCGGCGCGCTCTCCGCCTTCACGGCGATCCTCAATGCCCCGGGCCAGACCAGCGCCCTGACGCAGGTCCTGAGCCCCGACCTCCTTCTCTTCGCGCTCACCGCTGCGCTGGTCGGGGCCATGATCAACCTCACGGTGGCCTTCGTTGCCGGCATCGGCGTCGGCGTGCTGTACGAGTTGTTGCAATGGAACATCTCGTCGACGGCCAATCAGCAACTGATCCTGTTCGTCGTGCTGCTTCTCGTACTGTTGATCCGCGTCCGGGCGCTGCGCAAGGACAGCCGTTCGGCGGAGCGCTCGACGTGGCAGCACGGCGCCGTCACGGTCCGGGCCACTGTCGACTCCCTGCGGCACCGGATCTCGGTGTCGGGCATGTGGGCGGCCGCGCTCGGCGCCGCGATCCTGCCCCTCCTGCTCAACGTCGGGAACAACTATCTGTTCAGTCAGGTCTGCATCTACGCGGTGATCGCACTCTCGCTCACGATCCTGACCGGGTGGGCCGGGCAGGTCTCGTTGGGACAGTTCGGTCTGGTCGCGGTGGGGGCCTTGATCGCGGCACACCTGGGCACATCGGTCCCCTTGCCGCTGCTGCTGCTCTTCGCCGGGGCCGTCACCGCCCTGGTGGCCATCGTCGTCGGCCTCCCCGCGCTCCGTCTGCCGGGATTGTTCCTCGCGGTCACGACGCTGGCCTTTGCCATCTTCATGCAGGCTGCGGTGCTGGCGACGCCGTGCTGGACCGTGCCGGGCATCCACAAGACGCTGTGCACCGGATTGCCGAACCCCGCCTCCACGCTGATCGGCCGGCCGTCGCTCTTCGGGCTCGGACTCCATTCGGAGCGAGCCTTCGCCTGGTTCTCCCTGGGCATCCTCCTGCTGTCGATCCTCGCTGTGCGGACCTGGCGCGACAAAGGCATCGCCCGCCGGCTGATTGCGGTACGTGACAACGAACTCGGCGCGGCGGCGATGGGCATTCCCGTTCTGCGGACCAAGTTGTTGGCGTTCGGCCTCTCGGGGTTCATGGCCGGCTACGCCGGCGTGTGCCTCGCGTTCGCCACGCAGCGGTTCAGTACCGCGACGTTCGATCCGACCGTTTCGTTCATCATCATCTCGATGGTCGTGATCGGCGGCCTGGGGTCCGTCGCGGGGGCGGTGCTCGGTGCGCTGTATCTCGAAGGCCTCCCGGCGCTCTTCGGCGCCAACCCGACGATTCAATTCCTGACCAGCGGCCTCGGGTTGATCGCCTTCATCCTCTACCTTCCCGGCGGCCTGGGTGAGCTTCTCCATCGCTCGGCCGACGCCTGCACCGTGGCCGTGCGGTTCGCCCAGGAGCGCCGGGCCGGGCATCGCTCGGGTGGCACCCCGCCGGGGGTCGTCCACGCAACCACGTCCACCGGAAACGAACCCGAGACCCTCGTGCCCGAGGTCGTGGAGTCGTGAGCGGCCCGGGGGCCCGCAGTGGTCCGGCCCGGTTGACGGTCGAGAACCTCGGCGTGACGTTCGGCGGGGTACATGCGGTGGACGATGTCAGCTTCACAGCGGAGCCCGGCGCCATCGTCGGCCTGATCGGGGCCAACGGGTCGGGGAAGACCACCACGCTCGACATGGTCTCGGGGCTGGTGACCCCCCGGCGCGGCACGGTGCGGCTCGACGGAACGGATCTGGCCGAGTACCTCCCCGAGGAACGAGAGCGTATCGGGGTCGTCCGCTCGTTCCAGGACTGTCGTCTCTTCCCCGAGTTGTCGGTGCTCGACGTCCTGATGCTCTGCGAAGACGTCAAGCACGAGGTGGCCGTGGTGTCGACGACCTTGCAGTTGCCCTGGGCCCGACGCGCCGACAAACGGAAGCGGGCGGCGGTCGATGAGGTCATCGGCGCGTTCGGGCTCGACCGCTTCCGCCACCACCGCACCGCAGAGCTCTCGACCGGGACGCGTCGCGTGGTCGATCTGGCCTCGATCATTCTCGCCGCCCCCCGCCTGCTCCTGCTCGACGAGCCCACCGCTGGCATCGCGCAACGAGAAGCTGAAGCGTTCATTCCGCTGCTGCGCCGGCTGCATCAGGTCGCCGACACGACGATCGTGCTCGTCGAGCACGACGTCCCCCTCGTCTTCGAGTTGTGCAGCAGGGTCGTGGTGATGGAGCTCGGGCGGGTGGTCGCCGACGGGCCACCTGACGTGGTGCGCGCAGATCCGCGGCGCACTGGCGGCGTACCTTGGGGCGAGCGACGAAGCGATCTTCGCTTCGGGGCCGACCGGATCGAGTTCCAACGGCGTTGCCGGCACACGACCGGACGTCGAGGGAAAGTGAGGATGGAGTATCCATGACAACGCCGGCCCGCAGCGGATCGTTCCATCTGCCCAACCCCCTGGCGCCTTTCGGGCGCAGCTGGCGTCGTCTCCGGCGCCGCCCGCTCGCGATGCAGCTGCGCACTGCGGCCATCGTCATCGGTGTCGTCGTGGGGCTGGTCGTCTGGCTCTCCCTCGCGCCATCGGCCGGCGCGGCCGAGTCCGCACTCGCCGCGGCGGGGGGGCCGACTCCGGTCGGGCAAGCGAGTACGAGCACCCGGGGCGTCACCGCGCATGCCATCAATGTCGTCTTCCCCGTGGTCGCCATCAACAGCGAGGCCGGGCAGCTGGGCTTCGCGGAGGACAAGGAGTACAACGAGCAGACCTACGCCATCCACCTCTACGTGAACCAGATCAACGCGGCGGGTGGGATCCACGGCCGCAAGATCAACCCCATCATCGTCAGCTACGACCCGGCGAACGCGACCGAGATGCGCTCACTCTGCGAGCAGTGGACCCAGGGAAACCCGCCGGTATTCGCCGTCATCGACGGGATCGGCACCTGGACCGGGGACAATGAGCTCTGCGTGACCCAGGAGGGGCAGACGCCGATGATCGCGGCCTGGACGACGACCACGAACTGGACCGATCAGGGCTCTCCGTACCTGTGGTGGACGGGAGCCGACCAGGCACCGGTGCTGAAGGCCACCGTCCAATGGGGAGTGGCCTCGGGGCGGCTCGGTAAGGGCAAGAAGGTGGGTGTCGTCGTGTCCGACCAGGCCGGCGACCAGGCTGCGCTGCATGCGTATCTCCTGCCCGACCTCAAGGCGGTGGGGATCAGCCCGCAGGTCTACACGGTGGCCGCCGGCCTCACTGAGACGGCGAGTACCGACTCGGATGCGCAGCTGGCGGTGGAACGTCTGAAGGCGGCAGGCGTGCAATCGGTGATCCCCATGTTGCCGGAGAACGCCTTCTTCCCCTATATCGGAGCCGAGAACCAGCAGAAGTACTTCCCGCAGTTGTTGCTGAGTGACTACCAGTCGAGCATCGAGGTGGCGCTCGGCCTCATCCCCGTGCCCTACGAGACGGCCCTCAATGGGCAGGAAGGGGTCACGACGGAGACCCTGGGTGGGTTCGACGACGCGTGACCCGAGGCTCAGGGTGGCTACGACCCGGGGGTGCGCTCCTGCTACGCCACATGGCACAAGGCACACCCCAAGCCCATTAAGGGGACCACCAGCTTCTATATCGAGGAACAGGGTCCCATCCAGGCCTGGTGCACCTCCATCCGGCTCTTTGCGGCAGCGGCCACGAACGCCGGGCCGCAGCTGAACCGGCGCACCTTCGTCACCGCGCTCTCCACTATCAAGGACTTCCCCGGTGGCCTGTCGCCCATCTGGACCTTCGGCCCCGACAAGTTCTACGGGCCGACCAGCTACTCGGTGGTGAAGATCCACAACAACGTGCCACCCTCGTCGCAATGCGACCTGAAGACCAACCACAAGCCGCAAGGAACGTGCTGGGTCGTGGTCCAAAAGGGGAGGCCGCTCCCCGCCTAGCGCGGTGACGAGGGGAGACCCCTGCTCATCACAGCGCCGAGAGCGTCCCCGCCTCGACCAGCACGAGGATGCCGATGACGCAATACAGGATCGGTGTGGCGACCGCACCTATGGCGGTCACCGACCCCCGGACGCGTGGGTGCCTGCCGGCCCACAGGATGAAGAGTGTGAGAAGGGCTTCGCACACGGCGAAGATGAGCAGCGTGCCGATCGTCCCGCGGACGTGCGCCACCCGGAACAGGGGTATGTAGACGGCGAGGTTGTCACCACCGGCGCCGATCGTGACCACCATGGCCGCGAAGAAGCCGCTCCCGAACGCGCGGCGCTCCATCCGGTCCCGGCCCTCGGCATGCCGGAGCCCGATGAGCCCACGGATCCCCAGCGCAAGCGGAACCAGGCCCAGGAGCCCGATCACGCGCGTGGAGATCTCGAACAAGAGGAGCGCCATGCCGAGGGAAGCGATGACGAGCGTGACGAACCCGACCACTTGGCCTGCGGCGATCCGCCGGGCCCGTTCGTGCGGCGCCGTCGCCACCATGGCCACGGTCACCACTGCGTTGTCGATGTTCGTGCTGGCGAACGCGCCCGCGGCAAGTCCGAGAACTGCCGGGAGGCCGGCTGACATTCGATGCGGCTCGTTCAGCCGGGGGGGTGGGCCGGCATCGCCGGACCGAAGGGGCGGTCGCCGCGCAGGGTGACCCGGTGGGCGTACCGGGGGGTGTCGCCGTAGTCGTCGAGTGCGTAGTGCAGGGTGGCCCGGTTGTCCCAGAAGGCCACCGAGCCCGCCTTCCAGCGGAAGCGACAGGTGAACTCGGGCTGCACGCAGTGGCGGTAGAGCATGTCGAGGATGGCGTTGCTCTCGTTCTTCGAGAGCCCCAGTAGCGCCTGGGTGAACTGCCCGTTGACGAAAAGCCCGTTGCGCCCGTTCTCAGGATGCGTGCGGACGACAGGGTGCAGTGCCGGCAGGAGCTTCTCGTGCCAGATGCCGTTCCACTCGTAGCCACCGCGGGCATCGACGTCGGCGGCGAACCAGGGATCGTGGTGGATTGCGATGAGGCCGTCACACATTGCCCGTACGACGGGCGCCAGGCCGTCGTAGGCGTCCTGCAAGCTGGCCCACATGGTGTCGCCGCCGACCTCGGGAGCCTCGAGCATGTAGAGGATCGAACCCATCGCGGGTGTCTCCAGGAAGGTCACGTCGGTGTGCCACCAGCTGGCGCGGTCGACCTTGCCGTCGATGGCGAGGACCTCGGTACTCTCGTCGATGGCCGGGAGCACCGGGTGGGCCTCGGTCACCTCACCGAATTGGCGCGCGAAGTCAGCTTGTTGCCGCGGGGTGAGTGACTGGTCGCGGAAGAAGACAACGTGGTGCGTGTGCAACGCGTCCCGGACCGCCGAGACCACCTCGGGTGTGAGCGCGATCGAAAGATCGAGGCCCCAGATCTCCGCGCCGATGGTGGGCGAGAGCGGGTGCACGCTGAGACTGGTGGCGAGGGTCACAGGGCGAATTGTGCCCGAGTTCGCGGGCTCCCTCAATCCGGTCCTCCGCCGGGGCCTACATTGAGCCCGGAGCGCGACGCCGGACGAGAGGGGTGACGGATGAGTGGTGAGGCGCCAGGGTTGGTCTTTCCGACCCCGAAACGCAACTATTCGCCGTGGTACCAGTGGATGACCCGATTGGCTGCCACGCCGCACGAGGATCCCATGCCCCTGGGAGATCCCCCCTCCCTCCGGGCATGGCGCGAGCGCCGGCGCGCCCGCCTGATCGATCTCTTGGGCCCAATGCCCACTGCGGTGCCCCTCAACCCCGAGACACTCGAATCGGTGGAGTGCGACGGCTACCGCCGGGACCTGATCGTTTTCGACACTGAGGACACCATGTCGGTGCCGGCGTACCTGCTGGTGCCCGATGGGCGGGTCTCCGCCGGGGCCGCGGTGCTGGCCTGCCACGGTCACGGGCCCGGCAAATCCCAAGCGGTCGGGCTCGAGCACACGAATGCGCCCAACAGTGACTACGCATTGCAGCTCGTGCGGGAGGGCTATGTGGTGTTGGCGCCCGACCTGCGCTGTTTCGGCGAGCGGCTCGACTGGAATCCCGAGGACCATTACGCGTGTGACACCAACCTGGTCCACGCCGTCATGGCCGGATGGAACCCGCTGGCGCAGAACGTCTGGGACCTCTGTCGCGCCCTGGACGTCCTCAGCGGGCACCCCTTGGTGGACCCGACCCGGATCGGCATGGTCGGGCTTTCGTACGGGGGAACCGTGACATTGTTCACGGCGGCGTATGACCGCCGGGTCGCCGCAGCCGTCGTGAGCGGTTACTTCTCCTCCTGGAAGGAGAGCCACAGAATGCCGTGGAACATGTGCGGATCGCAGGTTGTCTTCGGCATGCTCGGGCGTCTCGAGCATGAGGACCTGGGCGCGCTGATCTCCCCGCGCCCCCTCCTTGTCGAGACCGGGACCGAGGACCCGCTCTTCCCCCTGGCGGCCGCTACCGAGTCGGTGAGCCACACCCGGCTTGTCTATGCGCACGACGGTGTGGCGGACCGCCTGGAGCACGACATCTTCGAGGGCGACCACCAGTGGCATGGCGTGGCGGCTGTCCCGTTCCTCAATCGGTGGCTCTCGCACGCACCGGCGCGTGCCTCGTCCTCTTCCCACCGACCAGATCCCCGGCCGCCCCTGACGTCGTAGGGTGGCGCCATGCACGATTCGGTCACCGTCCACATGGCAGCGTCCCCCGCACAGGTCTGGGAGCTGGTGAGCGATGTCACGAAGATCGGGCTTTACAGCCCCGAGACGTTCGAAGCGGAATGGTTGGAGGGTGCGACCGGGCCCGCTGTCGGCGCCAAGTTCCGTGGGCACGTGAAGCGGAACGGGAAGGGTCCGACCTATTGGACCACCTGCACGGTTCTCGAGTGCGAGCCCGACCGCGTCTTCGCCTTCGGTGTCGGCGCCGCTGAGAAACCGATCAATGTCTGGCGCTACGAGTTGGAACCGCAAGGGGACGGCACCGATGTCACCGAGTCGTTCCAGCTGGCCCAGACCCCGTCCCTCCGGGTGTATTGGGCGCTCCTCGGTTGGGCGCGTGGCCGCACCAACCGCAACGGCATGCAGACCACCTTGGAGAGGATGAAGGTCCAGGTCGAGTAGAGCCTGGCCGTGCAGGAAGACGACGACGTGCGCCGCCTGCTCAGGCGAGCTTTCGCACGAGCACGTCGATCCGGTTGCTGACGATGGCGTCGACCCCCGCCGCCATGACCCGCGCCATGTGGCGGGGTTTGTCGACGGTCCACGTGGAGACCTTCAGGCCGAGGCTCTGCATGGCGGCCACCCGTTCGGGCGTGACGAGCCGGAACATCGGGTTCCAGTACTCGGGGCCGAGTTCGTCCAGCAGGTCTGCGGGAGGGGGATTCGGCTCCACCCATGTGAGGCCGATTCTGGCTTCGGGGGCCAGGGCACGGAGGTGGCGCAGGGCCCCGATGTTGCCCGACACGAAGAGGGCTCGCTCCATCGCACGGGCTTGCCTTGTCGCCACGAGTGCCCCTTCGACCACATCGCGACCCGTGAAGTCCACCATCAGGGGGACCCGCACTTCGTGCAGGACCTGGTGCAGCGTGGGGATGCGCTCGTCCTCGATCCCCAACGCTTGTATGGCAGAGAGTTCCAGGTCAGCGACGTCTCGTTCGAGTCCCCACAGTCGGTTCAGGGTAGGATCGTGCAGCACGACGATCGCTCCGTCGAGGGTGCGCCGTAGGTCGACCTCCACCATGTCCGCCCCCCGCCGTACCGCGCTGGCAAAGGCGGGCAGGGTATTCTCGCGGGCTGCGGTCGGATCGCCGCGGTGGGCGATGGCCAGAGGCACGCCAACCATCTGACACAAAATGGTCAATATCCGCCACTCCAGACCCCCGACAGAGCCGGACTTCCCTCTGTTGGGGGAAATCGAGGTTCCCGACTCCGGCCGCGCCGCGCACGCCGGTGGAGTCCTCTGGGGGGTTGGGGACATGCCGAGGCCGAAAGCTGTGCGCCTGGCACTCGTTGCCGCCTGCGCCGGCATTCTCGCGGCAGTCGTGTTCACTCTCGTCGTGCCGGGGTCGACGCACAAGGCCACGCTCGTCCAACCACGCCGGACGGCAACCCCGGCGACGCCGGGCATTTCGATCGCCCAGGAGAACTTCGATCTTCCCGACCCGTTCATCCTCACCGTCAAGAAGACCTACTACCTCTACGTTTCGACGGCGTTCGGCAACACCACGCAGCACATACCGATGTTCAGCGGGAGCCCGGGACATTGGAGCGCACGGTCAACAGACGCGGTGCCCGACCTCCCTCCGTGGGCGGCACCGGGCCTGACGTGGTCCCCGACGGTGTACAAGTTCGGCAGTCTCTACGTCATGTATTTCGCCGCCTCGGTGGCCGGAACGGACCCCCTGCAGCACTGCATCGCCATCGCCACCTCACCGAGCCCCAGGGGCCCCTTCTACGTGCGTCCCACTCCTTTCGTCTGTCAACAGAACCTGGGCGGGGACATCGACCCGCAGCTCTTCGTCGACCCCCATGGTCCGAACGGGCCCTATCAACCCGACTACCTGGTGTGGAAGGGGGACAACAACTCGACGCCCGGAGACGGCGGGGACACAATTTGGGCCCAGTCGCTGAGCAACGACGGGCTCTTCCTGGAGGGCCAGCCGGTGCTCCTCCTGCGTCCGACCCGCCCCTGGGAGCAACCGATCCTCGAGGCACCGCAGATGGCCATGTCTCCCAACGCGACCGTGTGGGTGTTCTTCACGGCCGGTACCGGGTTCTTCAGTCCCCACTACGCCATGGGGGCGGTGAAGTGCGCCGGACCTCTCGGGCCCTGCAAAGACGTCTTGAAACACCCGCTCATCGCCTCGAACCAGCAGGGTGCGGGCCCGGGTGAAGAGACCTACTTCGTCGCCCCCGATGGCAGCGACTGGCTGCTCTACAGCCCGGTCCACACGGAATATCTTCCGGAGCTCTTCCGTCCGGTGACGGCGGCCCGCATCGGTTGGGGCAAGAGGGGCCCCTATGTGGCCGAGGCGGGCTTATTCCCCCGACCCTGAGTGCCTCAGGCGGGGACGCCGTCTGCCGGCCATAGGAGCCGGGCCGATGCCGGTTCGAGATAGATGGTGGCATGCGGGATCGACCGCAAAATCGACGCCGGGCACTCAGTCGACAGGGGACCGGTCAGCGCCGCGCGCACCGGTTCGGCCTTGCGTTCCTCCGGGACGACGGCCATCACCTGCGAGGCGCGCAGCAGAGCGGGGATGGTCACCGTGATGGCATGAGAGGGGACCGCGTCAATGTCGGGGAAGTGTCCCTCGTTGACCTGCTGTTGGCGGCACGCGGTGTCGAGTGCAACCACCTTGACATCGAGTGGGTCGTCGAAGTCCGCGACGCCGGGGTCGTTGAACGCCAGGTGCCCGTTCTCCCCTATTCCCAGGCAGCACAGGTCGAGGGGGTGACTGGCCAGGAGGTCGGCGTAGCGGGAGCATGCGTGCACGACGTCGCCTTGTCCGTCGACGTAGTACACCGCTCTCGGAGATGCGGGTTCGACGATCCGTTCCCGGATCCACTTCTGGAAACCGGCCGGATGATCGGGCCCTGTGCCGACGTACTCGTCCATGTGGAAGACGATTGTCTCCGCCCAGGGGACGTCCTCGGTTGCGTTCACGAGCGCCTCTATGAATGCACGTTGTGAGTTCCCGGTGGCGAACATGACGTGTACCACCCCGCGTTCGTGCACGGCGGCACGCATGATGGCCGCTGCATGGTCGGCAGCCGCTCGGGCCATCGCCGGCACGTCCGGGCAGACCAGGACATCGGCGTGACCGAACACGGGAGTGGAAAGGCGCGACATGGTGTTCAGCATGCCAGGTGTGAACTCGGACAGACTGGTGGTGGTGCGTGCCGTGACCCGACCCCAGGCATCGCATCACGCCGCGGCGTGGGACGTGGTGCGCCGACACCTCCCGATCACCCCGGTCGTGCGGGCACCGCAACTCGGTCAGAACGTCTCGCTGAAGGTCGAGACCTTCCAGCCCACCGGCTCGTTCAAGGTACGCGGCGGATTGGCAGCGGTCGCGGCCACTCTGCACGAGGATCCCGGTCGCGAGGTGGTGGGGGCGTCGGCCGGCAATCACGGTCTCGGTCTGGCCTACGCCGGCGCGAAACTCCACGCCAAGGTCACCGTGATCGTGCCCCGTCTGGCCTCGGCGGCGAAGGTGTCCGCGCTCCAACAGTTCGACGTTCGCCTGGTCCTGCACGGCGAGGGGTACAGCGAGGCAGAGGCACACGCGCTCGATCTGGTGGAGCGAGAAGGCGGGCGGTACGTCTCGCCGTACAACGATCCGGATGTCATCGCCGGCCAGGGGACGATGGCGCGCGAGGTGCTCGACCAGGTGCCGAACCTCGGGACAGTCGTCGTCCCGGTCGGCGGGGGGGGATTGGTCTCGGGCCTCAGTCTCGGCCTCCGGGGAACCGGCGTCCGCGTCATCGGCGTCGAGTCGGAGGCATCGCCGTCCATGAGTGCCGCGGTCGCCGCCGGAACCATCGTGCCCATCACGGTGGAACCGACGCTGGCCGACGGCCTGGCGGGCAATCTCGAGGTGGGCGCAATCACCGTCGGTATCCTTTTGGACAACGAAGTCGGCATCCTGACGGTGAGCGAGGCGGATATACGATCGGCTATGGCGTTCTCGGCGCACAAGATGGGCCTGGTGCTCGAAGGCGCCGGGGCGGTGGGCGTGGCGGCTGTGCGGGCCGGGCTGATCCCCCCTGACGAGGACGGGCGTGAGACTGTCGTCATCCTGTCGGGTCGCAACGTGGCGCCCACTCTCCTCGACGAGGTGCTCCATTCCTGACGTCCATGCGGGCACCGTCGTCCTCAACGTCGAGGTCGCGGGCGAAGGTGAACCACTCCTGCTCATCGCCGGGTGTGGGCAGCCTGCGGCCGCCTGGCATCTCAGCGTGGTTCCTTCGCTGGTCGCGGGCGGGTATCAGGTGGCGACCTACGACAATCGAGGGGTTGCACCGTCCTCCTCGCCGCCTGCTCCCTACAGCGTGGAAGATATGACCGCCGACGCGCTGGCTGTTCTCGATCACTTGGGCTGGACCGGTCCCGTGCGGGTTGCCGGTCATTCGCTCGGCGGCTGGATCGCCGAGACGCTGGTGCTCGACCACCCCCATCGGGTCCGGTCAGCGGCTCTCATGGGGAGCGCAAACAAGCCCACCGCCTGGGAGATCGCCATCACCACGGTCGAGCGTGACCTGGCTCGACTCGACGTCGACCTCCCCTCCCTCTTCTACGCCACGCAGACGTTGCGCTACCTACCGATCGCCGACATCCAGAACGACGATGTCGTCAGCACGTGGCTCTCCTTCACGGCGGACCTCCCGGTCTGGCCGAACCCGGGCCGTCTCGGGCAGTATGAGGCTGCGCTGGCCTGGTCGACCGACCCGCTGCGCACGACCCGGTGGCCGGAGATCACGGTACCGTGCCTCATCGTTGCTTTCGAGCACGACGTCGATTCGCCGCCGGAAAAGGCCCGTCACGCCGCCTCGATCATCCCGCAGTGCGAGTACCGCGAGGTCGCCGGTTCGGGGCATATCGGCATCGTGACGCATGCCGACGAGGTGGCACATCACCTCGTCGCCTTCTTTGCCCGGCATTGACACGCACGCGGTCGGGTGGCCGCTGATCAGGGAGTCACCCGGCCGCAGCGAAGCGCGGGAGGCGCCCGACGGCTTTCGCCGACATACTGGGTCCATGGAGTCCGATCCCCTCGACGATGCGCTGACTGCGTTCGCCGCCACGGCGCCCGAGTACGGGCCGTTCGGCCTCTCGAACCACGGACCGATGGGCGCCGAAGTGCTGGCGCAACTCGGCCACCGCGACGCCATCGGCTCGTGGGCGAAGGCGTACGGCGCGCGCCTGGACGTGGCACCGCCTCCGGCCGGGCGGCCGTTGAGCGAGGCTGAGTGGCCGACGGCGCTGGGGATGGCCGAGAGCTTTCCTGCATGGTCGGCCCTCTTCGAGACCGAGTTGGCCGATCGGCCCATGGCTGCGGTCGCAGGGGAATGGGTCCCCCGTCTCGTTCCCGGCATCATCGGGGCGGCCGCACACGGCCTCATCCGGACCGCCCATGGACTGCGCGCCTTCGGCGAGGCGGCGACGCCTGCCCGCCGCATCGAGGTCGCCACCGGTCTGGCCTATTGGGCATCGCGGTACCTGGAGCTGCCCGGGCCCCCGTTGCTCATCGGACACCAGGATGTGCCGCAGGCACTGGCCGATCTCCCGTATCTGGAGGAGGAGACGCCGCAGGCGTTTCTGATCAGTGACGTGGTGGTGCACGTGGCCGACATCGCCGACGAGTTCGAGCAAGGTGTCGCTTCTCTCGGCCCCGGTGGCGATGCCGTGGCCGTCCTCGATGCCCTGGCCGTCGGTGGAGCCCAGGCCTACCTGCGCAACGTCGAGGGCGGAGACGCCATCGCCCTCCTGCATTCGGTGACCGCACCACTGGCGCTCGAGCTCGTGCTGCCGTGGCTGGCCGTGGAGGATCACGATGCAGCGTTGGCCTACGCCTGGCAGGCCGTCGCGTCGCTGCACGTCGCCTACGACCTCGAGCGGCATGGAGACGGCACGCCCATCGATGAGGCCCTCCCCACGAAAGACGTCCTCATCGATCGGGCCGTGGCGTCGGGCGATGCGCACGCCCTCAAGCTGACCGAGGCTGCGTTGCGCTGCTACGCCAGGACGAGCGAGCCGGCCCTTCTCTTCGCAGCCGCGGACGCGTCGGTTCGGCTGAGAGACTGAGCGGGCCCGCCCGGACTTGTGCCGGGGGGCGTGAGTACGATCAGCCGGATGGAATTTCGCACGCTCGGCCGCACCGGTGTCAAAGTGAGCCCGCTCTGCCTTGGCGCCATGATGTTCGGCGCCTGGGGAACCTCCGACCATGACGAGGCGATCCGGATCATCCATCGCGCGCTCGATGCGGGGATCAACTTCATCGATACCGCCGATGTGTACTCGTTCGGCGAGTCTGAGGAGATCGTGGGGAAGGCACTGTCACAGAGGAATAGGGAGAAGGTCATTTTGGCCACGAAGGTGCACGGCGTCATGGGCAAGGACCCCAACGCACAGGGCAACTCGCGCCGATGGATCATGGCGGGTTGCGAGAACAGCTTGCGCCGCCTGGGAACCGACTACATCGACCTCTATCAGATCCACCGGCCGTCGCCGGACACCGACATCGACGAGACCCTGGGCGCGCTGACAGATCTGGTGCGGGTGGGGAAGATCCGCTACTTCGGGAGCTCGACGTTCCCCGCCCATGAAATCGTCGAAGCCCAATGGGTCGCGCAACGCCGGGCCCGTGAAAGGTTCGTCACAGAACAGCCGCCCTACTCGATTCTGGTCCGAGGCATCGAGAAGGACGTGCTGCCGATGTGCCAGAAGTACGAGATGGGCGTTTTACCGTGGAGCCCCTTGGCCGGAGGCTGGCTCTCGGGCGCCTTCGGAGAGGGCAAGCCGAACACGAGTCGGCGTTCCGCCATGGTGCCGCACCATTACGACATGAACCTGCCCGGCAACCAGCAGAAAGTCGAAGCGGTGACCGCCCTGAACACGTTGGCCGACGAGTCCGGGTTGAGCCTGATCGAATTGGCGTTGGGGTTCGTCCTGGAGCACCCGGCGATCACCTCACCGATCATCGGGCCGCGCACCATGGAACATCTGGAGTCCCAGCTCCCTGCGCTCGAGCTCCGCCTCCCGAGCGATGTCATGGATCGCATCGACGAGATCGTGCCGCCCGGCATCGATCTCAACGCCACCGACGTCGGCTGGGTGCCAGCCGCAATTGCGGAGCCGGCGCTCCGCCGCCGCCCCCGCTGAACCTCGCTCCGCCGATCGTCAGACCCGGCGCGCCCGACCGGGTTCTTGCCGCACCATGATCTGGTGCTTCGGCACGGGGTACGCCGGCTTGTCACCGGACGCCTCCAAAATGTCGAGCTGTGTGCAACCTTCCGCCATGACGTCGGCCGGGAGGTCCTTCGACGTCGAGGGCAGTAACGGAGGCGACGCATCCTTATGGTGCATGTGCAGCGTCGAGGTGAGATCACCGGCGTGCTCCCGCCGCCATGTGGAGAGGTTCGGAGCCCGTACCCCGAACCTCTCCTCCAAGAAGCGGAGCTGTGAGGTGTGGTCGAAGACCTCTGACGCGACGTACCCGCCGCGGCTGAACGGTGAGAGCACCAGCATGGGCACGCGGAAGCCCATGCCGATGGGCCCTCGGACGCCATGGGCATCGGCGGGCACCGACGACGCAGTCAGGTACTCGCCGGCTGTCCCGGGAGGCGCCGTCGGTGGGGGAACGTGGTCGAAGAATCCGTCGTTCTCGTCGTACATGTGGAAGAGAACCGTCTTTGCCCACACGTCAGGATTGGAGACCAAGGTCTCGAGCATCTGGCTGGTGAACCACTCACCCAGTGCCGGGGGCGCCGGGGGATGCTCGTCGTAGCCGTCGGGCGGGAGGATCCAGCTGACGGAGGGCAGATTGCCCGAGGCGACATCGGCGACGAAGTCGGTGGGGTACTGGGGCAGGAAGGCCTTCTGGTAGAGCGGGGAGGACGGGTTCTTGTACTGGCTGAAATAGGGGAGGATCGCATCGCCGACCAGAAGGCCGTTCTGCTCGAAGAACGCCGGCGCGTACAGCGCCCCTTCGGGGTTATAGACCTTCCAGCTGATACCTGCGTCCTCGAGTACCTCGGGCATGGTGGGCCAGCTTGCGCTCCAGATCGCGCCCACATCCTCGTTGGTGGCGATGACGGGCCCCCCGGCGGTTCCTGCAGGATCGATGGTTCCCGACAGGGCCATGAGGCGGTTCGGATGCGTAGGGCCCATGACGGAGCAGTGGTAGTTGTCGCAGATGGTGAAGGCATCAGCCAGCGCGTAATAGAACGGAAGGTCAGCCCGTGTGTAGTACCCCATGGTCAGCACGCCGTTCTGGGGCCCTTCGAATGCCGCGCTGGTGTGGGTCTTGACGAAGTCAGCGTTGCGTCCAGCGCCGCGGCTGAGGTGCTCGGCGGCCCACGTGTGATTGAGGTCGTAGGTGCATTCGCCCATACCCGAGTCGGACCGGAGGTGGAAGGGGAGTAAATGGGAGGACGCGCCGCCGGGCCATGCTTGCGCGAACGCACCGAGTGATGCCGCCGGGTGATCGTCGAAGCCGCGCACGCCCTTGTAGGCGCCGTAGTAGTGGTCGAAGGACCGGTTCTCCTGCATGAAGAAGATGACATGCTCGACGGCGCCGAGGTCTGAGCCTGCCGCGTTGACCTTCGTCGCCGCACCGATGGTTGCCGCCCCGGCGCCGCCACCCCCGCCCACGGCCGCCAGCAGGCCACCCCCACCGGCCGCCAACGCAGCCGCGAGGAAGGTGCGACGGTTCAGCTGCCGCCCTCGTCCGGCGTGGCTGGGAGACGTCATGGCGAGGGTGTCTTCTCGGTTCTGTTCCGGCGTGCGTTACTTCGGCCGGAAATGGACGAACACCCGACCGAAGTTGTGCGAGTCCTTCTCGACACGGTCGTAGAGGGCCTTGATCTCCTTTTGATCGAGGAAGCGCAGGACACGTTTCTTCAACTGGCCGCTCCCCTTGCCGGGGATGATCTCGACCAGCCGGATCTTCTTTTCCACCGCTTCGTCAATGACCGCTCGCAGCGCGCGATCGATGTCACCGCTGCGGTTGTAGATGTCGTGCAGATCCAGCGTGAGTTTCACGAGCGACCGAGAAGTTCCGCGGAATCAATTGGTGTAGTCAACCGGGCCCGCACCCTCGATGCCGATGGCGAACGCCAGTCCGCGCAACGACGAATTCTTCGTGACCGGCCAGATGCTGTGCACGGTATCGGGAGGGATGCGTATCAGGTCACCCTGACCGACCTCTCGCTCCTCGTCGGCGATCTTCATGATGCCCCGTCCCGAAATGATGTAATAGAACTCGTGGGTGGGATGGGAGTGCGGGTCCACGAGCCCCCCTCCTGCCACCTCCCATTCGCTCACGAGTTCGAGATAGCCACCTTTGGTCGATTCGTGGAGTTCACGCGGCTCGATCAACCACCACACCGGCACCGTGCCGGCGTGTTCGACAACGGGAGCCACGTCCCGGGCAGAACGGACGTCCATGTGATTTCCCCTCGCCTCGTTGGTGTCCGACGAGGCGATACTACGGGCAAGCGGCCCGACGGTCAGGAGTGTCGTCAGATGGACGCCACCAGATCGGCGTCGTTGTTGCGGACGTTCCCCACCCGTGGGCTGACGGCGTGGTGGATGATGGTGCCGGCCGGGGCGGCGTGGACGAGCGAGGTCAGTTCGCTGATGTTCTCCATGTCAGGATCGAGCCACACGTCGAAGGTGTCGGGGTTGAGTATCACCGGCATGCGGTCGTGGATTCCGTCCATGTCCTGACTGGCCGTCGTCGTGATGATGCTGCACGAGTAGATGGGCGGTGCGTCGGCCGGGCCGTTCCTGTCCCGCCACCACTCCGAGATCCCGGCCATGGCCAACGGCGCACCATCGGCCCGGGTGAAGTAGTGCGGCTGCTTGCTGCCGCTGTTCTGCTTGCGCCACTCGTAGAAGCCGTCGGCCGGGATGATGATCCGGTGGCTCTGGAAGGCGGAGCGGAAGGAGGCCTTGGTGGCCACGGTCTCGCCCCGGGCGTTGAAGAGGCGGCTCCCCGAGGTGGCGTCCTTGGCCCACGAGGGGATGAGTCCCCATCGGTAGGGCCTGAGCGTACGGGTGAGGTCGCCTTCGCCGGGTGCGCGTCGGGCGACGACACCGAGGACCTGGTCAGTGGGGGCGACGTTCCAGCTGGGGTGTGGCTCGGGCTCCAGGTTGTCGCCCAGGGCGGCCCCGAAGTAGTGGGCCAGCCGGACCGGTGGGGTGATGAGGGCGAAACGTCCACACATGAGGACTGCATTGTGGCGTAACGACGCTCTTCTTCGAGCATACCGGCACTGAGCTGGTCTTTTTATCCAATGGGCGACGCCGGCCGGTTCTCTGTAGAGTACGAACATATGTTCGCTTTCGGTCCTCAGAAGCGCCCTTTCACTCGTTCCCGTGAGCTCCCGATCGGATTAGCCGACCGGGTTCGACCAGCCACCCCGGCGGCCGGTCGGCTCCTGCCCGTACCGGCCCCTCTGGTCCCTCTCTTCCCCGACGGGGCATTGCGACGGGGGACGACGACCACCGTGGCCGGGTTACCCGGTCACGGGGCGACCACGTTGGCACTGGCGCTCCTCGCCGCAGCCTCGCAGGCGGGGAGCTGGTGTGCCGCGGTCGGCTTACCCGACCCCGGGGTGGTAGCGGCCGCTGAGCTCGGCATCGACTTGCGTCGTGTGGTCTTCGTGCCGCACCCGGGCAGTGGATGGGCCGAAGCGGCGGGAGACCTGCTGCCCGGCGTCGACGTCGTCCTGGTACGCCCACCCGGTCGAGCCCGCCAAACCGCGGCCCGCCATTTGAGCGCCAAAGCCCGCGAGCGCCAGACGGCGCTGGTGGTGTTGGTGGATCACAGCAGCGACTGGCCGCAAGGCGGCGACCTGGCTTTGTCGGTAGGGGCGATCGAGTGGGAAGGGGTCGGCCGCGGGTTCGGGCACCTGCAGGGACGTCGGGCGCAAGTGCGGGTGAGTGGACGCCGGTCGGCGGGGCGGGCCATCGAGTGTTCGCTCTGGTTGCCTGCCGGCTCGGGGATGGTGGCGGCGACACGAGTTGGGACGACACGCGGTGAGAACGGACCCGGGGTCGATCCCGATGACGGGCCCGAGGCGGCCTGAGGTGAGATGGAACTGGAACGGTTGGTCGTCATCTGGTGCCCCGAACTTCAGCAGGAGGGACCACGCGGAGAGGAAGCACGGCGCTTCGTGCAGGTGGTCGCCCGCGCCGGAGAACTGTGTCCCTGGACGCATCCCATCCGGCTCGGGGTCTGCGCCCTGCCGGCTCGGGGGCCGGCCCGCTTTTTCGGCGGAGAGGAGATGGTTGTGTCCCGCCTGGTCGAGGCCGTGGGAGAGGACGCCCATGTCGGGGTGGCCGAGGGGCTCTTCGCAGCCGTATTGGCCGCCCGCTCCGAGCTGATCGTCCCAGCGGGAGAGGCGCGTCAGTTCCTGGCGCCCTGGTCGGTCGCCACCCTGGCCCGGCCCGAGCTGGCGGTCACGTTGCAGCGACTCGGTATCACGACGTTGGGCCAGTTCGCAGCCCTGCCGTCGCCACACGTCTCGGACCGTTTCGGCGCCGACGCGGCCGGCTGTCACAAGGTGGCCCGGGCCGAAACCGGAGAATTGGCCGGCATCCGTGATCGTTCCATCGAGCGACGGCTGCGTGTGGCCCGGGGCGAGGATCCCGACCTGGGGGCTGAGCCGCCGCCCTTTCAACCCGGTTTCTTCGGCGGAGCCTCGGCCGCCGACACACGTGCCGCCCTTTCCTTTGCCCGGGTCCAGGAGCGGTTCGGCATCGAGGCCGTCCTGCTCGGGAGGGTCCAAGGCGGACGCGACCCGGCGGAGCAGGCGACGCTGGTGCCGTGGGGGAGCCCCCAAGCCGGGATTGCCGGCATGGGGGCTCCCTGGCCGGGGCGGTTGCCGCCTCCTTCCCCCACCCAGGTCCTCCAAGTGCCCCGGAGGACCGAGGTGGTCGACGACAGGGGTCGTGCCGTGGGGGTGAGCGGGCGGGGATTGCTCACCGGTGAGCCCGCTCGGCTCTCCGTTGAGGGCGGTCCGTGGCAATCCATCACGGCCTGGGCCGGTCCCTGGCCGGTGACCGAACGTTGGTGGGCCGTGCGCCGGCGTCGGGCCCGGGTGCAGGCAGTGACGGCCGATGGGGTGGCCCGGCTGCTCTGTACCGAGCGGGCGCAGTGGTGGGTCGAGGCGCTCTATGACTGAGCGGCCGGTCTACGCCGAGCTCCACGCCCACTCGGGTTTCAGCTTCCTGGACGGCAGCAGTGACCCCGAGGAGTTGGTGGCCGAGGCGTATCGGCTGGGGTTGGCCGCGCTTGCGCTGACCGATCACCACGGCCTCTACGGGGTGGTGCGTTTCGCCGAGGCCGCCCGGGTCTGCGGCCTGCCGACCATCTTCGGGACCGAGGTGACACTGGCTCCGGCCGGACCCCGCACGGGTGAGCCCGACCCGAGCGGGAGCCATCTCATTGTGCTGGCCCGGGACCCCGAGGGCTATGCCCGGTTGTCGACCGTCCTGGCTGAGGCCCACCTCGAGGGCGGAGAGAAGGGCCGGCCCATCTTCACCCTGGAGGCCCTGGCAAGTGCGGCGCGGGAGAACTGGCTGGTGCTCACCGGGTGCCGGAAGGGGGCGGTGGCCGCCGCGTTGATGGGGGCGGGGCCACGTGCGGCCTCCCGCGAGGTGGGCCGCTTGGTGGAAGCGTTCGGGCGGGCCAATGTGGCGGTCGAGCTGTGGGACCACGGGGACCCTCTCGACACGGCGCGCAACGATGCCCTGGCCCTGCTGGCCGCCGAGTGGGGGGTCGACGCGGTGGCCACCAACAACGTGCACTACGCCACGCCGGCCGGGTTTCGCCTGGCCACCACCCTGGCCGCCATCCGGGCCCGGCGTCCGCTGTCCGAGCTGGAGGGTTGGCTCCCCTCCGCACCGGCAGCCTGCCTGCGGGGGCCGGGCGAGCAGCTCCGGCGCTTCGCCCGCTGGCCCGGGGTGGTCGAGCGGGCGGGTGAGCTGGGCCTGGGCTGTGCCTTCGATCTGCGCCTGGTGGCTCCCCGTCTCCCCGATTTCCCGGTACCCGAGGGGATGGACGAGCAGGGCTATCTGCGCCAGTTGGTGACCGAGGGGGCGCTCGAGCGCTACGGGCCGCCACACGACGAGCGCGTGCGGGGAGCCTGGACCCAGATCGAGCACGAGCTCGAGGTCATCGGCGGGTTGGGGTTCGCCGGCTACTTCCTCGTCGTCTGGGACATCGCCCGGGTCTGTCGTCAGCTCAACATCTACTGTCAGGGCCGGGGCTCGGCCGCCAACTCGGCCGTCTGTTACGCCCTCGGGGTGACCAACGTCGACGCGGTGGATCTCGGCCTCCTCTTCGAACGCTTCTTGTCCCCGGCCCGGGACGGACCGCCGGACATCGATGTCGACATCGAATCGAGCCGGCGCGAGGAAGTCATTCAGTACGTCTACGAGCGCTACGGCCGTCGTCATGCGGCGCAGGTGGCCAACGTCATCACCTACCGTCCCCGCTCGGCCGTGCGCGACGTGGGGAAGGCCTTCGGGTTCACGCCCGAGCAGGTGGACGGGTGGGCGTCGGGGATCGACCGGGTCAACCGGGGGGCGGCCGCGACAGAGGCGGTCGGCGCGGCGGTCGACGAGGACGGTGACGGTGACGGGATCCCCCCGCTGGTGGCCGAGCTGGCGGCCGAGGTGCTGGACCGCCCGCGCCATCTCGGCATCCACTCCGCCGGCATGGTGCTGTGCGACCGGCCGGTGATCGAGGTCTGCCCCGTGGAGTGGGGACGCATGCCTGGACGCAGCGTGCTGCAATGGGACAAGGACGACTGCGCCGCCATCGGGCTGGTGAAGTTCGACCTGCTCGGGCTCGGCATGCTCGAGGCGCTGCACCGCATGGTCGACCTGGTGGGCCAGTTTCACGGCGACGTCGTCGACTTGGCGCATCTGCCTCAGGAACCAGCGGTCTACGACCTGTTGTGCCGAGCCGACACGGTCGGGGTCTTCCAGGTCGAGAGCCGGGCCCAGATGGGGACCCTGCCCCGGGTCGAGCCCCGTTGCTTCTACGACCTGGCGATCGAGGTGGCCCTCATCCGTCCCGGGCCCATTCAGGGCCATGCCGTCAATCCCTACATCCGGAGGCGGCGGGGCGAGGAGCCCGTCACGTATCTGCACCCGTTGCTGGAGCCGATTTTGCAGCGGACGCTCGGGGTCCCCCTCTTCCAGGAGCAGCTGATGGAAATGGCGGTGGCCATCGCGGGGTTCAGCGCGGCCGAGGCCGACGAGCTGCGCCAGGCCATGGCGGCCAAACGCTCAGCCGCCCGTATGGAGAAGATGCGGGCCCGGCTCTACGCCGGCATGGCCGAGCGGGACGTCGCGGGCGAGGTGGCGGACCAGATCTTCGCCGCGCTGGCTGCCTTCGCCAACTTCGGCTTCCCCGAGTCGCACTCAGTGTCGTTCGCACATCTCGTCTACGCGAGCAGCTGGCTCAAGCTCCACTACCCGGCGGCGTTCACCGCCGGCCTCCTCAACTCCCAGCCCATGGGGTTCTGGTCACCCCAATCCCTGGTGGCGGATGCCCGCCGCCACGGGGTGACCGTGCGCCGTCCCCATGTCGACCGTTCGGAGATCGGGGCCACGCTGGAGGTGGACGATGCCGGGTCGGAGTCGGGGGATCTCCCGGTGAAGGATCCGGCGTTGCGACTGGGACTGGCTTCGGTGCGCGGGGTGGGCGAGTCGGTGGCGGAGCGGATCGTGGCCGGGCGGCCCTGGGCCGGAGGGGAGGATCTGGTGCGGCGGGCCGGAGCGTCGCGGGCTCAGCTCGAGACGTTGGCCGCGGCGGGCGCACTCGATGCGGAGGAGGACGCCACCGCGGCCTCCCGCCGCCGCTTGCTGTGGGCGGCCGGTGCCGCGGCGCAGGGCACTCCGGAACGTTTGCCCGGAATTGTGGTGGGGGCCGAGGCCCCGCCCCTGCCCGAGCCGAGCCGGTACGACTCGGTGGGCGATGACCTGTGGGCCCTGGGGCTGGCGCCCGAGCAGACCGCCATGCACCTGGCCCGGGAGCGGCTCGAGGCCATGGGGGTGGTGGTGGCCCGGGACCTTCCGGAGTGTACGGACGGGGACCGGGTATCGGTGGCCGGCGTGGTGACGCACCGCCAGCACCCCGAGACGGCGCATGGTGCGGTCTTCGTCAACCTCGAGGACGAGACCGGGCATGTGAACGTGGTCTTTTCACGCGGGGCCTGGGCGCGCTGGAAGCCGGTGGCCCGCCATGCGCCGGTGCTCCTCATACGGGGCAGGCTCCAATTGGGGCAGGGGACGGTCAACTTGACGGCCGAGCGGGTGGAGGCACTGGCGGTCGGCACGTCCGTGCCGGCGAGCCGCGACTTCCGTTGAACAGCCCCCACCCGCTGTCAGGACATTGCGAAACTCGTGGGCCTGTTTGACGCCGGTGAGCGGCACAGGTGAGGGTGGTGCGCCATGACGCGTCCTCTTTCCAACGTCGACCCCGGCCTGCGGCACTGCTGGCATCCAGTGGCGCGACCGGCCGAGGTGACCGAGCAACCACAGCGTTTCATGCTCCTGGGAGAGCCGTGGGTGCTGTACCGAGTCGACGGGCGGATCGTGGCGTTCGCCGATCGCTGCCCGCACCGCCGCACACCCCTGTCGATCGGGCACTGCGAGTCCGGCGTGCTCCAGTGCGCCTACCACGGCTGGCGGTTCGATGCATCGGGCGCTTGCGTCGAGATCCCTGCGCTCGGTGCCGGCGCAGCGTTACCACCGGCGGCCCGGCTCTCTCCGCCGGCCGGGCTGACCGCGGCCCACGGCATGGTGTTCCTGGCCCCCCAGAGCCCCCTCGCACCGCTCGGATCCATCCCCGAGGCCGACGATCCGTCGTTCGAAACCGGGGAGCTGCCCACCCTGGCCGTCCGCGCCTCGGCGGGGTTGCTGGCGGACAATTTCCTCGACGTGGCGCATTTCCCCTTCGTCCACGCCGGGACGTTCGGAGCGGACGAGGCGGCCGAGGTGCCGCAGTACGCCGTTGCCCGCGACGGCTGGTCGTTCACCATGTCCTACGAGCACTCCTTCACCAACCGGGAGGATCCCGGGGTGGGGGCGGGCCTACGGCCGCTGGTGCAGAACCGCCGCCTGACCTACCGGCTCGATGCGCCGTTCCACCTGAGCCTCCGGATCGAGTTCCTCGAGGCCGGAGGGACCAACGTGATCGGGTTCTTCCTGCAGCCCGAATCAGCCGATCGGTGCCGCATCTTCACCACGCTGTGGCGTGACGACCTCTCGGGCGACCCGGCGCGCATGGCCGAGGCCGTGGACTTCGAGGTGGCGGTGCTCCGCGAGGACCTCGTCGTCCAAGAGGCGTTCGACGAGCTGGTCCTGCCGTTGACCCCCACGGCGGAGGTCCACACCCGGGCCGACCGCACGACCCTCGAGTTGCGGCGGGTGCTGTCCGATCTGCTCGCTGCGGCGCAGGGCGACCACCGATGATCGGCGTGACACTGCTCGAGCACCCGGTGGTGGAACACCGGGTTGCGACATTGCGCGACAAACGAACGGACAGGGACGCATTCCGGCAGCTGATCTCGGAGATCTCCCGCTTCATGGCCTACGAGGCCCTCCGCGATCTGGGGACGGCCCCCGTCGTTGTCGACACGCCCGTCGCCGACGGCGCCCCGGGGCGCAAGGTGATCGAGAACGTCCTCGTCGTGCCGGTCCTGCGGGCCGGTCTGGGCATGGTGCAGGCCATTCAAGAGGTCGTCCCGCTGACCGAGGTGGCCCACGTCGGGTTGCGCCGTGACGAACAGACCCTCCATTCGGAGGTGTACCTGAATCGGCTGCCCGCCGACCTCACCGGGCGCCGTGTGATGGTGTGCGACCCCATGTTGGCCACCGGTGGGTCGTTGGTGCAGGTGTGCGACCTGGCCGTCGAGCGGGGCGCCCGGGAAGTGGTCGTCCTGTGTGTCATCGCGTCGGTGCCCGGGATCGCCACCTTCCAGGCCGCCCACCCCTCGATCGCGCTCTATTGCGCCGCCATCGATCCCACGCTGAACGAGCTGGGGTACATCGTTCCCGGCTTGGGCGACGCCGGGGACCGGCTGTTCGGGCCGCCGGACTGAGGTCGGCTGCCCGGGTCCCCGATGTCCTACTCCCCGATGTCCTACTCCCCGATGTCCTACTCCCCGATGTCTTCGTGCCAGAGCTCGGGGTGTCCGGCGATGAACGTGCCCAGCAGCGCGGTGCACCCGGGATCATCGAGGGTGATGACCTCGGCGCCGTGTGCAGCCACCCAGTCGTGGCCTCCCACGAAGTTCTCCGCCTCGCCGATGACGACGGCGCCGATCTGGAACTGGCGGATGAGGCCGCTGCAGTACCAGCAGGGCGAAAGGGTGGTCACCATCACGCAGTCGGCGTAGTGCCGACGACGCCCCGCGTCGCGGAATGCCGCCGTCTCGGCATGGGTCGAGGCGTCATTATCTTGGACCCGGCGGTTGTGCCCACGTCCGAGCAACGTCCCGTCGCGATGAAAGAGGGCGGCGCCGATGGGAATGCCGCCCTCGGCCAGACCCGCCTCGGCCTCTTCGAGCGCCACGGAGAGGAACGCCCGGGCCACTGCCTCCGTGAGCGGCTCATTTGCGGACACGGGGCGCTCCGGCGAGAGTCGTGGGCATGAGCGCAGATCGTACTTACGCCGCCATGGTCGGGAGCCAGGCGGTTGACCTGCCCCTGGTGCCTTTGTCCGACGACCTGACCATCGCCCTCCTGATCTGTGTCGATCATGGCGTGGCCTTCGCCGAGGTGGCCGGGCGGGAATTGGCCGACCTCATGCGACCGGCGGGGCCGGAGATCGTGGTGTCCGTGGCCACCATGGGCATACCCCTGGCGATCGAGGTCAGCCGGGCCCTCGGACTCGACGACTACGTGATCCTGCACAAGACGCCGAAGATCCACCTGGGGGAGACGTGGTCCGAGCCCGTGACCTCCATCACGACGGACAAACCGCAGCGGTTGCGCATGGACCCCGCCCGTGTGAGCGCCGTGCGCGGACGCCGTGTCGCCATCGTCGACGACATCATCTCCTCCGGCGCATCCACCCTGGCGGCGCTGCGTCTCGTCCGGCGCATCGGTGCCGAGACGGTCGTGATCGGCACGCTCATGACGGAGGGCTCGGGCTGGCGCACCGCCCTGGGTGAGGACGCCGCCCTCGTCCGCTCGCTGGGGTCGATGCCGCTGTTCCGCCCCGCCGACGACGGCAGTGGCGAGCTGATCGAATTCTGGGACTGACTACAAGAACCCCTCGGCCTTGAGCAGGACGTCCTGCTCGTCGGCCTGCTTGCGCACACTGCCGTATGCGAGGACGAGGTACAGCAGGCCGCCGACGCCGAAGCCCAGGAACACACTGAAGTCGGCGCCGAAGTTCTTCGGATAATTCGTCGTGTGGAACGTCAGCTCGTTCAGCCAGTGCGGCAGCGTGAAGGTGGCGGAGAGGCCCGAGATGGCCGCGTACATGCCGATCACCTGGGCGACGAGTGCAGGCCAGGACACCCCCCCCTTGCGCCAGTAGAGGCTGTCGCGGCCTGTCTTCTGCAACTCGCCGGGCGCGTAGCGGTAGCGGCGCAGGATCCAGTCGACCACGAAGATGGCCGACCAGGGAGCGATCCAGACGATGACCACATCGACGAAGTCGCTCAGGTAGGTCGAGAAGGACGAGTTGAAGACGGCGTACATCGTGACAGCCAGCGCGATGACACAGTCGACGATCACGGCTTGCCAGCGCTTCACCGGCACCCCGATCGCCTGCAAGGTGACTCCCGACGAGTACATGTCGAGGCTGTTGATGCAGAAGAGTTGGAGCGCCGCGAAGATCATGAAGACCACGACGAACCACGCCGGGATGATGCTCTGGTGGGCCAGGGGAAGGAAGCCTCCGGTGCCCTGACCGATCCCGACCACGAACGTCGCGACGGCAGCGCCCAACGTCATGATGAGGATCTCGGGTACCGCAGTACCCAGGAAGACCCATCCCACGATGCCCTTCTTCGACGTGTCGGCGGGGCAGTACCGCGTGTAGTCGTTCCCGCACTCGGTCCATCCCAGGCCGCTCAGGGCGATGGTGAAGGCCAGGCCCTCGGTGAAGGTCTGCCAGTCGGCGCTGTGCGCGCCGTGAACGTGTGCGTGCGGGATGGCGAAACCCAGGAGGATGGCGAAGAGGATCACGAACGGGATGACCAGGAAACGGAGCGTCTTGACGATCGCCGCATGCCCGAGGAACGGCAGGATCCCCTGAATCAGCACGGCGCCGACGACCAGGATCACCTTGGCCGGGTCGCCGAAGGAGAAGCCGGCTTTGGTGATGAGCACCAGACCGGCCCCGACGATGAGGATCAAGCCCTCGACCTCGAATCCGATCTGCGTCATCCAGTTGAAGAAGGAGATCGGGCGGGAGCCGTTCGGTCCATAGCTGGCCCGGTTGATGGCGAAGACGGTCGTCCCCGTTTGCGGACCCTGCAGCGAGCAGACACCCAGCAGGAAGTAGGACAGGTTGCCGATGATGATGAGCGAGACGGCCTGGATGAACGTGAACCGGAAGACGCTCATCAGGATGCAGCCGTAAATGAAGTACTCGACCTGCATGCTGGCTCCGGCCCACATGCCGAAGATGTCCCTCGGCCGGGCCCAACGCTCGCTCGGGGGGATGAAATCGATGCCGTGCTGCTCGACACGGAACGGATCCGCCGACAGCGGGTCGTGAATCACCGCCAGGTCCTCTGCGATTGCCACTGCGTTGCCTCCCTCGTGTCGCCTCGCTCTGCGTCCCGGTGCTCCGGGTCACAGCTGTTGTTCTGCGCCGACCTGCCGAGGCAGTCCGCCCACTGTCACGCCCCCGCGTGCCCGTGCATGAGCAGTTCACCTCGGCCGCCTCCTTCGGTGTCGCGTTGCCCGTCACACGCGGCTGAAGGTTGTGGCCATCACCTTGTTTGGCGCGACGTCCCGCGTCAAGTGCTCTTCCGTGAACAGCGTGAGAACACAGGTCAGGGACCGGCGCGAGCGGGTGCACCGTGCCGGGTGCACTAGAAAAGGTCATGGCTCGCCGAGGCGCTCTCATGGTCTGCGGCACGACATCGGATGCGGGCAAATCGACGGTAGTGGCGGGACTCTGCCGGCTCCTGGCCCGAGAGGGCGTGTCGGTGGCTCCCTTCAAGGGACAGAACATGTCGCTGAACTCGTCGGTCACGCGCTGAGGGGGCGGAGATCGGCCGCGCACAGTGGCTGCAGGCCGTGGCGGCGGGCGCCGAGCCCGAGGCGGCGATGAACCCCGTACTCCTCAAGCCCACAGGGGAGCGGTCGTCGCAGGTCATCGTCATGGGCCGTCCCCTCGAGACCCGGGAGGCGGCGGACTACCAGCGGTCCAAGGCGGATCTGGTCGGGATCGTGGACGGTGCCCTGGCCGACCTGCGCTCCCGCTTCGACGTCGTGATCTGCGAAGGCGCAGGAAGCCCGGCCGAGATCAACCTGCTCGACCATGACATCGTGAACCTGGGCCTGGCGGAGCGTGGCGGCATTCCCGCCGTGGTGGTCGGCGACATCCACCGTGGTGGCGTCTTCGCCCACCTCTACGGCACGGTCGCCCTGTTACCCGAGAACCTCCGTCGATGCGTCAGGGCGTTCATCGTCAACATGTTCCGGGGCGATCCGGCACTGCTCGGCACCGCAACGGGACAACTCGAAGAACGCTGTGGCGTGCCGACGCTGGGGGTCCTGCCCTACCTGCCCGGTCTGGTGCTCGATGCCGAGGACTCCCTGCACCAGATGCTGGCGGCGCACGTGCAGGAGCCACATGCGACGGCGGCCGAGGTGCTCGACGTGGTCGTGCTCCGGCTACCCCGCCTGTCGAACTTCACCGACTTCGACCCGCTCCTGATCGAACACAACGTGGCGGTCCGATTCGTCGACCACCCTTCGACCCTCGGTGACCCCGACCTCATCGTCCTTCCGGGGACGAAGTCGACCACGGCAGATCTGGCGTGGTTGGACGCGAGCGGATTGCGCGATGTCGTCATGGCGCGGCACCATGCTTCGTCGCCCCCGACGATCCTGGGCATCTGCGGTGGCTTCCAGATGTTGGGCCACTCCATAGAGGATCCCGATGGAGTGGAGTCCGCGGCGCCCGTGGCGCGGGGCTGGGGTTGGCTGCCCCTGGTCACACGGTTCGCGCCCGAGAAGATCACGCGGCTGCGGGCGGGAACGGGGGAGAGGGGGGTCCCGGTGCGCGGCTATGAGATCCGCCATGGTCGTACCCGGCCTCTGGCGGACTGGCGGGAATGGCTCACCCTGGACGATCGTCATTCCGGCGCAGGCGGCGATCAGGTGGAGAGCGCCCGCGATCAGCGCGGCCGGGTGTATGGGACATCGCTGCACGGCCTCTTCGAAGAGGACGGCTTCCGGGCGGAGTTCCTCAGCGGCGTGGCCAGTGCCCGTGGAAAGACGTGGCGCGCAACGGGCCGCTCCTTCGCCGCAGCGCGGGAGCGGCAGATCGATCGGGTGGCTGACGCATGTGCGGCGCATCTCGACACCGATGCCTTGTGGCGCATCCTCGAGGGGACGCCATCGCGCTCGAACCGGGGCCGCTCAGTGTCCGAGCAGGCGCTCCATGTGATGGGCGAGGCGGCTCGGGCGACCCTTGCGTTCCTCGGTCTGATCGGCGAGTTTCATGGTCCACAGCCCGGCATTGACGCCGAGCCAGCGCAGTGGCTCGGGCTCCCACGAACGCGAACGGTGATTCACCCAGGGCAGGTGGGTGAGATCCGTGTCGGATCCGGTGATGAGATCGGCCAATGTGCGGCCGGCGAGATTGGTGGTGGCGACGCCGTCACCCACATAGCCCCCGGCCCACGCGAGGCCGAGGCGGGGATCAAACCCGACGGACGAATGCCAGTCGCGTGGAATGCCCAACGGCCCTCCCCACGCGTGCGTGAACTGGGATCTGTCGAGCGCGGGGAACAGGTCCATCAGGGTGTCGCGCAAGAGCGTGTGCACCGCCGGTGTCGTATCGAAGGAGGGGCGCACGTCGGAGCCGAAGTGGTAGGGCGCCCCGCGCCCGCCGAAGGCGATCCGGCCGTCCGCCGTGCGTTGCCCGTAAATGACCATGTGCCGGTAGTCGGTGAACGTGGCCCGATTCTCGAGTCCCGCCCCGGCCCAGAAGGCATCGCCCAGGGGCTCGGTTGCCACCATGAGCGAGTACACCGGCACCAACGTCCGCTTGTGGCCGGGCAAGGTGGAGGTCCAGGCTTCGACGGCTCGCACGACCACATCCGCCTTGATCGCCCCGCGCGTGGTGCGCACCAGCGGCGAGCGACCCGGGGCACCGGCGATGATGTCGATGACCTCGGTGTGCTCGTGAATGGTGACGCCCCGACGTTCGACCGCGTCCGCCAGGCCGCGGGCGAGGAGCGCCGGTTGGATCGCGGCGCAGTGGGGGGTGAACGTGGCGCCCAGCATTCCGTCGAGGCCGATCAGCGAGGACGCTTCACCTTGATCGAGCCAGCGGAGGTCCCCCTCTCCGAAACCCAGGGCGCGGGCTTGCTCCACGTCGGCCATGGCCCGGGCCCTCTGGGCCGGTGTCCGTGCCGCATCGACCGTGCCGCCCTTGGCGAAATGGCAGTCGATGCCCTCTTGGTGTGCGGCGGCGCCCACTTCGTCGACGGTGGACTGCATGGCGCGCCGCATGCGGCGCATCGCGTCGATGCCGTAGAGGCGGGCCAGTGCGGCATCGGACGTGGAGAACAGTGCCGAGCACCACCCCCCGTTGCGACCGGAGGCCCCGAACCCGACGACCTCCTTGTCCACCACCACGATGCGGAGTGCCGGGTCCGCCAGCGCAAGCGCGCGCGCGGTCCACAGGCCAGTGAAGCCCGCGCCGACGATGCAGACGTCGGCTTCGAGGTCGCCGGACAGAGGGGAGCGCACGGGCAGCGCGTCGGAGATGGCGTCCCACCAGAGGGAGAGGTGGCGGTAGCCGTCCACTCCCTCTGGGTCGCTTACACCCGGCTCCACGCCTCGGTCAGTACCTCGCGCAGTGTGGTGACCATGAAGTCGATCTCCTCTTGTCCACAGACCAGCGGCGGCGAGAGCTGCACCACCGGGTCTCCCCGGTCATCGGCCCGGCAGATGAGGCCGGCCTCGAACAGGGCGCCGGAGAGAAAGCCCCGCAGGAGCCGCTCCGACTCCTCGTCGTTAAAGGACTGCCGCGTCGTCTTGTCCTTCACGAGCTCGATCCCGTAGAAGAATCCTGCGCCGCGGACGTTGCCCACGATCGGCAGGTCGTGGAGCGTCTCGAGTGCGGAACGGAACACCCCTTCGGTCGACTGCACGTGCTGGAGGATCTGCTCGCCCTCGAAGACGTCCAGGTTGGCCAGGGCCACGGCGCAACTCACCGGGTGACCGGCGAAGGTGAAGCCGTGGAGGAACGACGCCCCGTCCTTCAGGAACGGCTCCATGAGGCGGTCCGAGGCGATCATGGCCCCGAGGGGGGCATAGCCGGAGGTCAACCCCTTGGCCACGGTGATGATGTCGGGTTGGTACCCGAAGCGATCCGCCCCGAACCAGTAGCCGAGGCGACCGAAGGCGCAGATCACCTCGTCGGAGACCAGGAGGACACCGTGGCGGTCGCAGATCTCGCGTACCCGCTGGAAATAGCCGGGGGGAGGAGGGAAGCAGCCGCCGGCGTTCTGGACGGGCTCCAGATAGACGGCCGCGATCGTGTCGGCGCCTTCTCGGATGATCGCCCTCTCGATCTCGTCGGCGGCCCACCGCCCGAACGCCTCTTCGTCGTCGGAGAAGACCGGCGCCCGGTAGAAGTTGGTGTTCGGCACCTTGATGGCCCCGCCGACCAGCGGCTCGAACGGTGTCTTGAGGTCGGGGATGCCGGTGATGGACAGCGCACCCATGGTGGTCCCGTGGTAGGCGATGTCGCGGCTGATGACCTTGGTGCGCTGGGGTTGCCCGGTGATGCGGAAGTACTGCCGGGCCAGCTTCCAGGCCGATTCAACCGCCTCGGAACCACCCGAGGTGAAGAAGACGCGGTTGAGGTCACCGGGCGCGTAGCCGGCCAGTCGCTCGGCCAGCTCGATGGCACGTGGATGGGCGTACGTCCACAGGGGGAAGTAGGCCAACGTGCTGGCCTGCTTGGCGCCGGCTTCGGCCAGCTCGGTGCGCCCGTGGCCCAGCTGGGACGTGAAGAGCCCCGCCAGCCCGTCCAGGTACCGCTTGCCGTGCTGGTCCCACACGTAGGCGCCCTCGCCGCGCACCATGACCGGGACTTCGTGGGTCTCGTAGGAGCCCATCCGGCTGAAGTGCATCCACAGGTGACGGCGCGCCTGTTCGCTCAGGTCGGAATTCTCGGGATTGCTACTCATCATTCCTCCACTCGGATGGCAGCGACGGTGCGATTCGATCTCACCGCGTGCCCCATGTATATGTCTGCTTGGCCAGCTTCAGATAAAGGAAGCTCTCGGTCGCGCGCACCCCGGCGATAGAGCGCACCGAATCGTTGAGCACGTGAAGGAGCCGCTCGTCGTCCTCGCAAACCACCTCGGCGAGGATGTCGAAGGAGCCACCGCACATGACGACATAGTCCACCTCGGGCACGGCGGAGAGCTTGTCGGCCACGACCCGCACGTCCCCTTCGACGGTGATGCCGATCATCGCCTGGCGGGTGAAGCCGAGCTGGAGCGGATCCGTGACGGCCACGATCTGCATGATCCCGGTTTCGCGCAGGCGCTGGACACGGCGGCGCACGGCCGCCTCCGAGAGGCCCACCGCGTCGGCGATGGCCCCGTACGGCTGGCGTCCGTCACGCTGGAGAGCCTCGATGATGGCCCGGTTCGCCCCATCGAGCAGGGCCGTGGCGCCCGGACCCCCCTCCGTTTCAGTGTTGTTCGATGCAGCCGGCCCGTCCGTTTCGGACATGCGACTCCTCATGGCGATCGTCTCACCGTGGGTCACTTGCAACCCCCGGTTATGCAGAATTCTGTCATACCGACACTATCAGTCAAGCAGAATTCGGCGTTTCACGTTAGATTTCCTGCGGAATCGCTTGTCGCTGAACCCACGTTCTGTGATTCTCTTGTTGCGAACCGACCATTCAGGACACGAAAAAAAGAAAGGGAGCCCACGTGCGCAGGTTGCAGAACTTCATTGGTGGCGCCTATGTCGACGCTGCAGACGGTCCGACGGCACCCTTGATCAACCCCTCCACCGGCGAACCGTTCGCCGAGGCCCCGGTGTCGGGGGCGGCTGACGTCGACCAGGCCCTGGCGGTGGCGGCCGAGGCGTTCGCCTCCTGGCGCCGGACGACCCCTTCGGAGCGGAGTCTGGCCCTCTTCCGCATCGCCGACGCCATCGAGGCACGGGGGGAGGAACTCGTCAGAGCCGAGTGCGAGAACACGGGGAAGCCGTTCCAGCTGACCATGGACGAAGAACTCCCGCCGGGGATGGACCAGATCCGCTTCTTCGCCGGGGCGGCGCGACACCTCCAAGGACTCGCCGCCGCGGAGTACATGGCGGGGCACACCTCTTTCATCCGGCGTGAGCCGATCGGGGTCTGCGGGGCGGTGACCCCGTGGAATTACCCGTTCATGATGGCGATCTGGAAGTTCGCGCCGGCGCTGGCGGCCGGCAACACCATGGTGCTGAAGCCCTCGGACACGACGCCCGTCAGCACATTGCTCATGGCCGAGATCATGGCGGAGTACCTCCCACCCGGGGTCTTCAACGTGGTCTGCGGGGACCGCGACACCGGCCGTGCCCTGGTGGCCTCTCCCATCCCCGGCATGGTGTCGGTGACAGGTTCGGTGCGCGCCGGCATGGAGGTGGCCGCCACCGCGGCGCCGACCCTCAAGCGCGTCCATCTGGAGCTCGGCGGCAAGGCCCCGGTCATCGTCTTCGACGACGCCGATGTCTCCGTGGCCGCCGCCGGTATCGCCGGTGCCGGGTACTTCAACGCCGGGCAGGACTGCACCGCGGCGACGCGGGTGCTCGCCGGACCCCGCGTGCACGACGATTTTCTCGCTGCCCTGGTGGAACAAGCGGAAGGGACCGTCGTCGGCGGCACCGACGTGGACGGCGCCGATTTCGGGCCTTTGAACAATCCCAACCAGCTGGAACGGGTGAGCGGATTCATCGAGCGTGCGCCTTCCCACGCCTCCGTGGTGACGGGTGGCACAGCCGTCGGGGAGCGGGGCTTCTGCTTCGCGCCGACCGTGGTCGCCGGACTCCGCCAGGACGACGAATTGGTGCAGTCCGAGGTATTCGGCCCGGTGATCACCGTGCAGAAGTTCAGCGACGAGGGCGAGGCACTCCGGTGGGCCAATGGTGTCGAGTACGGGCTGGCGTCCTCGGTTTGGACCCGCGACCACGGGCGCGCCATGCGGATGGCGCGGGATCTGGACTACGGCTGCGTGTGGATCAACACCCACATCCCCCTGGTGGCGGAAATGCCGCACGGCGGCTTCAAGCGTTCGGGGTACGGCAAGGACCTCTCTTCGTACGGGTTCGAGGACTACACCCGGGTCAAGCATGTCATGAGCAACATTGAGGAGTGAGCGGTGATCATCGGGATTCCCAGTGAAGTCAAGGACGACGAGTACCGGGTGGCCATCACACCGGCCGGTGTACGGGAACTGACCTCGGCCGGCCACACGGTCTATGTGGAAGCGGGCGCCGGAGTGGGCTCCTCCATGCCCGACGGTGAATTCGAACGGACCGGCGCGCGCATCGTCCCCGAAGCCGACGACGTCTGGGCCGAGTCGGATCTGGTGTGCAAGGTGAAAGAACCCGTGCCTTCGGAGTACGAGCGACTCGGGGCACGTCCGGGGCAGACGCTCTTCACCTACCTGCATCTCGCTGCGTCCAGGGAATGCACCGACGCCCTCGTGGCCGGCGGCAACGTGGCGATCGCCTACGAGACGGTGCGCCTGCCCGACAATTCGCTTCCGCTCCTGGCGCCGATGAGCGAGGTCGCCGGCCGGATGGCACCGCTGATGGGCGCGCACCATCTCATGCGGCCCGGTGGGGGCCGCGGGGTGCTGGTCGCCGGCGTTCCGGGCGTGCGAGCGGCCCGGGTCGTCATCCTCGGTGCCGGGGTATCGGGGATGGCGGCCGCCACGCTGGCCGTGGGCATGCACTCCGACGTCTACATCCTCGACCGCAACCTGGACCGGCTCCGCGACGTCGACCACCATTTCCGCGGCGCCCTCGAAACTGTGGCGTCCTCCCAACATGCCATCGAAGAGGTCTGCATCGACGCCGACATCGTGATCGGCGCCGTGCTCGTCGTCGGGGCCCGGGCGCCGCGGCTGGTCTCCGACGCCTTGGTCGAACAGATGCGCGCTGGGTCGGTGCTGGTGGATATTTCAGTCGACCAGGGCGGATGCTTCGAGTCGACCCGCCCGACGACGCACTCGAACCCCACCTTCGAGGTGCATGGTTCGATCTTCTACTGCGTGGCCAACATGCCGGGAGCCGTCCCCCACACCTCGACCCACGCCCTGGCCAATGCCACCCTGCCCTACACCCTGAGCATCGCGGCCCACGGCTGGAAGGAGGCGGTCCGGGATGATCCGGCGTTGGCCGAGGGCGTCAACGTGGCCGCGGGCCAGGTGGTCTACGAACCGGTCGCCGAGGCTCACGGTCTCCCGTTCACTCCGCTCTCGACGCTGCTCGCGTAAGAGGGGCCGGGGTCCCGCGGCGATCGGGACGGATCGTGGGGACGGGCGAAGCGGCGCTCTGAGGAGTTAGTCGAGCGGCGAGAGGTCCGCTGCCGGCGGAACGACGTGGTTACGGGTCGCGCCAATCGAGTTGCGCTCCATGCTCTTGGGCGAAGGCGAGCAACTGCGCGTGCCGTCGACCCCGGTCGAAGAGCATGGCGCCGAGGACGTCGGAGACGCCATCGTTCGTCGCCTGGGCGGCCGCACCTTCTGCGAATGCGGGCACCGTTCCGGCGCCTTCGGCGCTCAGCCACGCCAGGGGACGTTTCCGGGATGCTTCGTCGAGGACAGCGACGAACGTCTCGCGATCCTCGACACTCAGATAGGCGAACGCCCAGGTGGTCATGACGATGGCCGCCGTGCCGTCGGGCAGCTCGTGCAACACGCCGGGAAGTACCTCCGTGGCATCTCCCGGGACGACCAGAGGTGGATCCGTCCGTGCCTGCGCGATCGCGGCGGCGGTGTGCGCGAGGCGGTTGGTGTCCGGCCAGACGCAGGCGAGGAGCCAGCGCGCGTCGTCGGGGTTGCCGAGATCGATCGGGGAGCGGTCGATCCCGACCCGGGATGCGAACGGCGGGAGCTGCGTGGCGATGGGTGGACGGCCGCCGACGACCTGGCACGAGAGGCGGACCGCGGCATCGACGGGCCCGGTGGCCCCGTACGGCCCGTAGTCGATGCGGTAGCTGTCGCACAGCAGGTTCAAGCCCGCGCTCGCGCCCACGTCGACCAGTGCGTAGGGACCGTCGAGGTACGACGCCGCCCAGGTGAGGCCGGGACCGATGATGGCGCTCCGGCCACATTCGTTGGTCTGTATCGTCCGGACGGCGAGGAGGGCCAGCACCTCAGGTTGGCGGGTCCGGAAGAAATCGAGGAAGAGCGGGCCGGGATCGGCGTGGGAACGTCCGGCGTAGACCTCTGCCAGCGGGTGGTCGGACCCCTCGAGGATCAAGAAGTGCACGGCAGCGAGCAGCGCCGGAGGCAGATGGGCCGAAGGCGGTGCCGCCTGCACGAGCTCGAGGACCTCGCGATCCCCGGCTACGGCCGCGGAGATGCGCTCGTAGAGCGGGGAGGTCGTGCGGCAATGGGTCGAGAACCACTCCCACATGAGCGCGAAGTCGTCGGTCCGGTTCCCCATTGCCCCTAGAAGATGTGGGCTCGGTCCAACGGCCAGAAGCGCACGTCGACCTTGCCCACGATCGATGACTCCAGAATCGGCCCCCAATACCTGCTGTCGCAGGAGACCGTGCGATTGTCGCCCATGACGTAGACCTCGCCGGACGGAACCGTATAGGGATGCTTCAACGAGTACGGCTCCTCCGACGGACCGGGTGTGGTCGGCGGTTGCGCACCGGCGGCGAACCAGGGTTCGCGCAGCAGCTTCCCGTCGACGTACACGCGCCCAAAGGCGAGCGAGATCGTGTCGCCCGGCAATCCGATGACCCGCTTGACGAGGTCGCTCACGGGCGGGCCCCCGCAATTCTCGGCCGGCGGCGTGGAGAACACGACGATGTCGCCCTGATGGACACCGTGCAGGTGATAGCTGAGCTTGTCGACCATGATCCGGTCGTTGATCATCAGGGTCGGCTCCATCGAGCCGGAGGGGATCAGGTAGGTACCGACGACGAATGTGCGCAGGACGATCGCGATGATGACGGCCAGCGCGACGATGATCGAAGCCTGCAACAGCACACGGCTCATCGGAGCCTTGGGTCCGGGTGTCTTCTCGGCTTCTGCGGTGGGACTCGCGGGCTCGCGCGGTTCGGTATCGATGCTCACGGTGCCACGCAGTCTTGCCGCGTCGCCACCCTCACCGGGGCCGCGGTGCGCCGAGGCCCGGCCGGCCATGGGCCGGACGGGCACGCACGCAGAGCGACGGCGAGTGTCATTTCCCGTGATCCAGTGGCCAGCCCGCAGCACGCCGGACGAGGGATCGCTCGAGCTGGCGCACCGTCGCCGCGCCACAAAGTGCCATGGTCCGTCGCAGCTCGGATTCGTACCACTGCAGGAGCGACGCCACACCGTCGGCGCCACCGGCGGCGAGGGCCCACAGCGAGGGACGCCCGATCAGCACCGCCCGGGCGCCCAGGGCCAGCGCCTTGACGACATCGGGCGCCCGCCGCAGCCCACCGTCGACATACACCTCTGTGCGGTCGGCGACCGCGTCGAGCACCTCGCGGAGGACATCCGCGGTCGGCGGCGCGTCGGCCAGCTGGCGGGCGCCGTGATTCGACACGACCACGGCGGCGGCGCCGGCGTCGACGCAACGAACGGCATCGTCGGCCCGCTGCACTCCCTTGACCACAACCGGGAGCGAGGTGAGCCCGGCCAGCCATCCGATGTCGTCGGGCGTCAGGGCCGGCTCGAACTCGCGCGCAACGGCCATGAACCCGCCCTCGCGGGCGCTCTCGGTGCTGTGGCCGACGAGGTTCGGCAGAGCCAGGTCGTGCGGCAGGTGGACGCCGCCCCGCAGTTCGCGCAGGCGGAGTCCCGGCACCGGGGCGTCGACCGTGAGGACGAGTGCGCCGTACCCGTGCGCCTCGGCGCGCTGGGCGAGCTCGACCGTACGGGCCCGCTCGCGCAGGATGTAGACCTGCATCCAGCGGGCCCCGCCGGCCGCACCCGCGGCCACGTCCTCGAGGGAGCACGTGGCCAACGAGGACAGCACCATCAACGCTCCCTGTGCGGCCGCACCCCTTGCCGTCGCCACTTCCCCGTCCGCGTGCGCCAGTCCCTGGATCGCCGTCGGTGCGATCGCTACGGGCGAGCGCACCGACGTCCCCAGCAACGTCGTGGACACGTCGACGTCGGAGAGGCCGGCCAACACCCTGGGGTGGAGTTGCCAGTGCGACCAGGCGGCCACGTTCTGTTCGAGGAGACGCTCGTCATCGGCCCCGCCGGCGTAGTAGGCGTACGCCATCTCTCCGATGATGTGGCGCGCGTCTCGTTCGAGATCCTCCAGCGAGAGATCCAGGGCCAGCGCGGTTCCGGCGGCGACGTGGGGTTCCCCGGTGGCGGGGTGGACAGGCACGAGGCGCATGGTAGGCGTCGGCGGGGCGTTCCGGGGGGTCCCCGACGACCCTACGATGCCGGGAGCACACCTGGGCGCCGCGCTCCAGGATCGACAACCGGCGGCGCGTCAGTGAGGATGTGGTCGACGATGCAGCATGAAGGGCGAGCCGAGGATGGGGGATTGTTGATGTCCGAACGAGTCATGGTGCGTTCCGGGCTGTTCACCGATGGGGCGTCCCCGGCACTTCTCGGGAGCCGGTGCACGGTCTGTGGGGCCCACCACTTCCCCCGCCACGACACCTGCCCCTACTGCTCGACGGAGGACCCGGTGCCGACCGAGCTGTCGGGCTCGGGCACGCTGTGGGCGTGGACGGCGGTCACCGCCGCGCCCCCCGGCTATCAGGGGGAGATCCCGTACGGTCTCGGTGTGGTGGAGCTGCCCGAGGGGATCCGGGTCATCACGCGTCTGACCGAGGGCGATCCGGCCGCGCTGGCCTCCGGCCAGGCCATGCACCTCCGTATCGTCGCGTTGCACACCGACGCCGACGGCAACGAAGTGGTGACCTTCGCCTTCGCGCCGCAGGATGCATCGTGACGGACGTCGTCATTGCCGGAGTGGGGATGCATCCGTTCGGACGATTCGAGGGGGTCTCCACCACCGACATGGGCGTCCAGGCCGTGCGGGCGGCCCTCCGCGAGGCGGGCGTGGGCAAAGGAGGGTTCCAGGCCGCCTTCTGCGGGACGGCCTACGGCGGTGTGGCCACGGGCCACAAGGTGCTGAGCCGGCTCGGGATGACGGGTATGCCCATCGTCGACGTGGAGGCCGGGTGCGCCAGCGGCGGTGCGGCACTGATGTTGGCCGCCGGGGCGATCAAGGCCGGTCAGTACGACACCGTGCTCGTCTTCGGAACCGAGAAGATGCCCAAGGGCATCATCCGTTCGTCGTTCTTCGAGCCGTGGCAGGAAGAGGCGGGACTGGCCGCGACCCCGTCGTTCTTCGCGCTCCGGGCCCAGCGCGTGACCGTGACGTCGGGGGTGACCAAGGACCACCTGGCCCAGGTCGTGGTGAAGAACCGTCGCCACGGCGCGGCCAATCCTGATGCGATGTACCAGAAGGAGATCTCCGCCGAGGAGGTCCTGGCGTCGCGGGTCATCTGCGAACCGCTCCATCTGTTCATGCTGTGCTCGCCCAACGAGGGCGCGGCGGCAGTGGTGCTGACCCGTGCCGACCGTGTCACCGGACCGTCCGTTCCCCCCATCAGACTGGCCGGCGCCGTCCTGCGCTCCCATCTGCCCGGTTCCGTGTTGAGCGAGTCCACTCCCTTGTCGGGTCTGACCGACGACACGGTTCCGGCCCCCACGACCTTGGCGGCACGCGCCGCGTTCGAGGAAGCCGGTCTCGGGCCGGACGATCTCGACGTGGTGGAGTGCCAGGACACCGACGCGGCCCGCGAGCTGATCTCCTATGAGGAGATCGGGCTGTGCGCGCCGGGCGGCTCGGGAGAACTGCTGGTCTCGGGCGCCACGACGCTCGGTGGACGGCTGCCGGTCAACCCCAGCGGGGGACTGCTGTCCAAGGGCGAGCCTCTCGGTGCCTCCGCCCTGGGTCAGGTGGTCGAGTTGGTCCGCCAACTCCGGGGCGAGTGCGGTCCCCGTCAGGTCGAGGGTGCGCGGGTCGCGCTTTCCCACACGGTGGGCCGCGGGGCCAACGCCGGTGTGGTCATCCTGACCCGTTGAGGAGGACGACCTTCCCCAACTTCCCGCCGGTGGTGAACCGGTCATAGGCGGCCCCCGCCTCGGGCAGCGCGAAGGTGGCGCAGACGGGGACCCGGATGCGGCCCGTGACGAGGAGGGGGAGCACGTGGGCGGCCACGCCCGCCGCGACGTCGGCCTTCTCGGGAAGGCTGCGCCCACGCAAGGTGGCGCCCCCGATGCTCGCCCGCGACCCCATCAGCTGCCGCAGGTTGATCTCCATGTGTGCCCCCGAGGCCACCCCGATGACCATGACGCGGGCGCCGGTGGCCAGGTGGGGCAGGATGCCGGGCAGGCTGGCTGCCCCCACCAGCTCGAGGACGACGTCATAGGGCCCGTGCGCGGCGACGTCGGCCGGATCTATGACCGCGGTGGCCCCCAGCGCCGCGACCTCGTCGCGTCGGGATGCATCGCGCACGGTCGCCACGACCGACGCCCCGGTGGCGGTGGCCAGCTGGACGGCTGCGGTTCCCACGCCTCCGGCCGCGCCGGAGACCAGGACCCGTTCGCCCATGGACAGGTGCGCATTGGTGAAGAGCGCGTCGAACGCCGTCGAGAACACCTCGGGGAAGCCCCCGGCCTCGGCCCAGGGGAGCGAGTCGGGGACACGAAGAGCATGGGACTCCTCGATCACGGCCATCGTGGCCTGCGCGCCACCCCCGACGAGCCCCATGACACGGTCACCCGGTGCGAAGCGGCTCACCCGAGAGCCCACGGCGGCCACCTCGCCGGCGAGCTCCATGCCGGGGATGTCGGCGGGGGCGCCGGGAGGGGCCGGATAACGGCCGAGGCGCTGCAACATGTCGGCGCCGTTCAACCCGGCGGCTCGGACGACGACCAACAGCTCGGTGTCGCCCGGCACCGGGTCCTCGCGCTCCTCCCAGTGCAGCTGGCTGTCCCCGATGACCACGGCGTGCATGTCGCTCACCCTAGACACGAGTGACGTCCGGCACTCACCTGTGGGACCACTTGGCCGCGTCCGGGCGGCAAGTTGGCCGGTCCCGGTAGCCTCGCAGACATGGCCCTCTTCGATATCCCCGTCCACACGCTCCAAGGTGACGACTCGTCACTCGGTGCCTATGCCGGCAAGACGCTCCTCGTGGTCAATGTGGCCTCAAAGTGCGGCCTCACCCCGCAGTACGAGGGTCTCGAGCGGCTGCAGCAGACCTACGGCGACCGCGGCTTCACCGTGGTCGGGTTCCCGAGCAATCAGTTCATGGGGCAGGAGCCGGGCACGCCCGAGGAGATACAACAGTTCTGCTCGACCACCTACGGGGTGAGCTTCCCGCTCTTCGAGAAGATCGACGTGAACGGCGACGAGCGCCACCCGATCTACGAGGAGCTGACGGCCGCGCCCGACGCCGACGGCAATGCTGGCGACATCACCTGGAACTTCGAGAAGTTCCTCGTCTCGGGGACCGGCGACGTCATCGGCCGCTTCCGGCCGCAGGTGGAGCCTGAGGATCCCGCCATCATCGACGCCATCGAGGCTGCGCTGGCCGCTTGAGGGCTCCGTCACCGGGAGAGGGGTTCGCCGCGTCCATCTTCGACATGGACGGGCTCCTCCTCGACTCGGAGATCCTGTGGCACGAAGCCGAAATGGAGATTCTCGGTGGGCTCGGCGTCCCGCTTTCGGGCGACGGCTGCCGCGGCACCAAAGGCATGTTCGTCGGTGAGGTGACCGAGTACTGGCACGCCCGCTACCCGTGGGCCGCGCCGACGCCGGCCGAGGTGGCCGTGGCCATCGTCGATCGCGTCATCGCGCTCGTGCTGTCGAAGGGCGAGCTCAAACCGGGCGCCGAGCACGCCATTGCGTTGTGCGCCGAGCGGAACCTGCCGCTGGCTGTGGCCTCGTCGTCGCAGTACCGCCTCATAGAGACGGCGTTGGCGCACTTCGGGCTGCGGGAGCACTTCGTGCTCGTCCACTCGGCCGAGGACGAGCAATGGGGGAAGCCTCATCCTGCTGTGTTCCTCACGGCGGCGGCCAAGCTGGGCGCACCGCCGCGCCGCTGCTTGGTCTGGGAGGACGCTCCCGCCGGCGTGCTGGCCGCCAAGGCAGCCTCCATGGTCTGTGTCGCCGTCCCCGAGCAGGGGGAGGCGCAGCATCCAGCCTTCGCGCTGGCCGACCTCGTGCTCGGCTCGCTCCTCGACATGGACGAGGAGCTCTTCGACCTGCTCTCGGCGCGGGTGGGCTCGTAGATCTCCCCGGGGAGGGGGCCGGTTGCCGACGCCAGTAGTCTGGCCCTCACGCCCCGGGCGCTGGTGCCCGGGCGGACAACCATTGAGCGTGCGTGTTCACACCTGTCCCCCCCGATACCGATTTCGTCGCCCTCGAGCAGGCCGAGCTGGCCCGCTGGGCGACCCACCGCGTCTTCGAACGCTCCGTCGAGCAGCGGGAGGGGGCCCCGAAATGGGTCTTCTACGAGGGACCTCCCACGGCGAACGGGATGCCGGGGCTCCATCACGTCTGGGCCCGCGTGTACAAGGACCTCTTCTGCCGGTTTCATGCCATGCGGGGCTCGTATGTCGCCCGTCGCGGCGGATGGGACACCCATGGCCTGCCGGTCGAGGTCGAGGTGGAGAAGAAGCTCGGCATCACCGGCAAGAAGCAGATCGAGGACCAGGTCGGCATCGCCGAGTTCGTCCGCCTGTGCCGCGAATCGGTCTATTCCTATGTCGACGAGTTCACCCGGCTGACGACGAGGATCGGCTACTGGCTCGATACGGATGCGGCCTACTGGACGTTGAGCCCGTCCTACATCGAGTCCGTGTGGTGGCACCTGCGCCAACTGTTCGATCAGGGGCTGCTCTACGAGGATCTCAAGGTCGTCCCCTATTGCCCCCGCTGCGGCACCGCCCTTTCAAGCCACGAGCTCGGCCAGCCCGGCGTCTACACGGACGAGGAGGACGAGTCGGCGTACGTGCGCTTCCCGATCATCGACCCCGACCCTGCATGCCTCGGTGAGGCCACCGCGCTGGCGGTGTGGACCACGACGCCGTGGACGCTGCTCTCGAACACCGGCGTGGCCGTCAACCCGGGCCTCACGTATGCCGTGGTCGACGGGATGATCATGGCTGCCGACCTGGTCGACGACGTCCTCGGAGAGGGCGCGTCCGCCCGCATCTCGCGGCGCCTCAGCGGGGCGGATCTGGTCGGCCTGCGCTATCGCGCGCCCCTTCGACGACCTGCCGGCCCCCGGCCATGCCGACGGGTGGCGGGTCGTGCCCGCGGACTACGTCACCACCGAGGAGGGCACGGGCCTCGTGCATCTCGCCCCGGCCTTCGGCGAGATCGACCGCCAGATCGGCCGCGAGAACGGGCTGCCCTCCCTCAACCCCGTCGGCCCCGACGGACGTTTCACCGACGAGATCGGGTGGTTGGCGGGGCAGGACGTGCGGGCGAGCAACACGCTGATCAACGACCGGCTTCAGGACGCAGGACTTCTGGTGCGCCGCTTTCCCTACGTGCACTCGTACCCGCACTGCTGGCGCTGCCGTACCCCGCTCATCTACTGGGGCAAGCCGAGCTGGTACATCGCCACCTCCACCCGCAAGGACCAGATGCTGGCCGAGAACGCCACCATCGACTGGCACCCGGCGCACATCCGCGACGGGCGGTTTGGCGAATGGCTGTCCAACAACGTCGACTGGGCGCTCTCGCGCGACCGCTACTGGGGCACGCCGCTGCCCATCTGGCGGTGCGGGCGCGGGCATCTGCACTGCATCAGCTCGCTCTCCGAGCTCTCCGAGCTCTGCGGCCGCGACGTCACGGGCATCGATCCGCACCGGCCGGTCATCGACGAGGTCGTGTTCGACTGCCCGACGTGCGGGGCAGCGGGGACGGGCGACGAGGACGCCGTGGCCCGGCGGGTGGCACCGGTCATCGACGCCTGGTTCGATTCAGGGTCCATGCCGGCGGCCCAGGTCGGCTACCCCCACACGCCCGGATCCGAAGAGTCCTTCACCTTCCCGGCTGACTTCATCTCCGAGGCCATCGACCAGACGCGCGGGTGGTTCTACTCGTTGCTGGCCGTCAACACGCTGGTGTTCGGGGACAGCCCGTACCGGCACGTTGTCTGTCTGGGCCACATCATCGATGCCGACGGGCGCAAAATGTCCAAATCACTGGGGAATATCATCGATCCCTGGACGATCCTCGACACCAGGGGCGCCGACGCACTCCGTTGGTGGATGTTCAGCCAGGGCTCCCCGTGGACACCGACCCGCGCCAGCCTGTCCGCCATCGACACGGCGTTGCGCGACATGTTGCTGAAGCTGTGGAACACCTTCAGCTTCTTCACCACGTATGCCTCGCTCAACGGTTTCGACCCGGTGGACCCGGCGATCCCGGCCGCGGGGAACGCGGTGCCCTCGATCGCTGGATCCTCTCGCGGCTGGCCGGTACGGGGGTCGTCGTCACCACGGGGCTCGATGGGTACGAGCCCCTCGATGCCGCCGCCGCGTTGGCCGACCTGGTCGACGATCTCTCGAACTGGTACGTGCGCCGCAGTCGGCGCCGCTTCTGGCGCACCGACCCCGACGCCCCGGCCGGCGACACGTTGGCGGCGCAGGCCACGCTGCACGAGGTCCTCACGAGCATCTCGCTCCTCCTCGCCCCGTTCTGCCCCTTCGTGGCCGATGCTCTGTGGCGCGCGCTCAGCGGGGCCGACGAAACGCAGTCGGTGCACCTGGCCGATTGGCCGGCGGTGGACGAGTCCTCAATCGATCGGGACCTCGAGGCGCAGATGGAACTGGCCCGCAGGCTCACCTCACTCGGCCGGGCGGCGCGCAGCGAAGCGGGGGTCAAGGTGCGCCAACCCCTCTCACGGGCGTTGGTGTTCCTTCCGTCGGATGCCCCGGCCATCCTCTACGACATCGTCGCCGAGGAGCTCAACGTGGACGAGATCGACGTGGCGGACGAGCTGAGCGAGGTGCTCGAGTTCGAGCTCATCGCCAACTACAAGACCCTGGAGCGCGCCTGCGGGACCAGGTGAAGGAAGTCAAGCCGGCGTTGGACGCGCTCGACGGCGCGGCAGCGGCGGCAGCGCTCGAAGACGGAACGTCCCTGACCCTCGTGCTCTCGGGGGGTCCGGTCGAGCTCGGCCCCGAGGATGTGCAGCTCCGCGTGCGGGGGCAACAGGGCTTCGCCGTGTCCCGGGAGGGGGGAGAGGTCGTCGCGCTCGATCTCACTCTTGACGAGTCGCTACGGCACCGAGGCCTGGCGCGGGAAGTCGTCCGTCTCCTCCAGGACCTGCGCAAGACCACCGGGTTGGACGTCTCCGATCGCATCGATCTGCATCTCGAGGGACTGGACATGCTCGAGGGGTATTTCGCCTACATCGGGCGTGAGGTGCTGGCCCTCTCCGTCACGAATGGCCCCGGGGAGGGTGCAGCGACCGAGCTGGACCTCGAAACCGACGACGGTGTGCTCCCGGCACGTGCCTGGTTGCGCAAGGCGGAAGGCTCGGGCTCGCCGTCCTGACGGCGTCGTGTCGCACCCGTCGTCCCGTCCTTCAGCAGGCGCGCAGGAGTTTTGTCAGCGCCATGGTGAGGGCGGCGCGATCGGACTCGTCCAGCGGCGCAATCAGATGGCGGTCGATCCCCTCAATGTGCGCACCGATCGCCCGCCCCAGCGTCAACTCCCCGGCGGGGGTCAGGACGACGTGGACGCTGCGACGATCGGATGGGCAGTTCTCGCGGGCGACCAGCCCCGCCTCGACCATGCGGTCCACCAGCCGGGTCACGCCACCCGTGGTGAGCGCCACCTGGGCGCTCAGCTTGCTCATGGTCAGCCGCCCGGCCTCGGCCCCGCCGATATGGATGAGCACGTCGAACCAGACCAACGGAATGCCGACGGACCGTTCGAGCTCGCGTCCGAGCACGTCCGCCAGACGTCGGTGGGAGCGCACCAGGAGGCCCATCAGCTGCAACCGCTCGTCGTCGATGCTGCTCAGGATGCCGCAGGTCGCGCCCTCAGGTTCCGGAGCGGCGTCCACCTCAGCGTCGTATTCGCCCTGCTCGGGGAATTTCACGGTGCCCATACGTGCTCCTCAATCTTTCTCGACTCTACCAGGATCCGCCGGTTACCTGATTGACAAGTATCTGTATAGTCAGATACTATCTTGTCAGAGATACCCACCGCCAGAGCGCCATAGGAGGCCCGAAATGTCAACACAAACACTCACCCTTCCGAAGCCGGGAACGTACACCGTCGATGCGGCGCATGCCGAAGCAGGCTTTGTGGCCCGCCACCTGATCGGGACCAAGGTACGAGGTCGTTTCACTGAGTTCTCCGGGACCTTCACCGTCGCCGAGAACCCCGAGGACTCGACCTTCGAGGCCGAGGCGAAGGTCGCCAGTATCGACACCAACCAGTCGATGCGCGACGACCACCTGCGCACCAACGACTTCTTCGATGCCGAGAACTACCCGACCATCACGATCAAGAGCACCGGTCTCAAGCGGGTGACCGACGCTGAGTGGAAGCTGTCCACCGACCTGACCATTCGCGGCGTCACCAAGCCGGTGGTCTTCGACCTCGAGTACCTGGGCGAAGGTCCGTCCATGCAGGAAGGCAAGACCGTCGTGGCCTTTTCCGCCACCGCGGAGATCGACCGTCGGGACTTCGGCGTGAGCTTCAACCACTCCCTTCTCGACGGCAGCGTCGTGGTCGGCAACAAGGTCAAGATCGAGCTGGAAGCAGAAGCCGGCCTGGCGGAGTAACGAACAGGGCACGTCCCGGGTCGTGCGCAGAGGACGGCGGTACGCTTCGCCGCCATGCGCACGAACCCGGGCTGCGCCCGCCCGCGGTGGCCGCGACGACCCTGCGGGACAGGCCTGACGGGGCCGCCGTGGTGAGGTACGTCCTCGCCGTCGATCTCGGAACGGGCGGGCCGAAGGTCGCGCTCGTCTCGGCCGCGGGCGTCATCGCAGCGCATGCGTTCGAGGCGGTCCCCCTGGTGTTGGGCGCAGGTGGCGCGGCAGAACAGGACCCCGAGGAATGGTGGCGTGCCATCGTCAGCGCGGCTCGGCGGGCGGTGGCCGAGAGCGGCGTACCCCCCGAGAAGATCGTTGGCGTCGGGTGCACGGCGCAGTGGTCGGGGACGGTCGCCGTGGGAGCCGACGGCCGCGCCATCGGCCCTTCTGTCATCTGGATGGACTCGCGCGGCGCCGATGCTGTGCACCGGGTGGTGCGGGGCAGGCTGAACGTGCAGGGCTACTCGGCCGTCAAGGCCGCGAAGTGGGTACGGCGGAGCGGCGGCCTCCCGTCGCTCTCCGGCAAGGACCCCGTGGGTCACATCCATTTCCTGCGTGAAGAGCGTCCCGACGTCTACGCCGCCGCCGCCGTCTTCTTGGAGCCCGTGGATTACCTCGCACTCCGCCTGACCGGTCTGGCGCGTGCGTCCTCCGACTCGATCACCCTGCACTGGGTCACCGACACCCGCGACATCAACAGCGTGACCTACGACGACGGCCTGCTCGCGCTGGCCGGGCTCGAGCGGCGCACTTTGCCCGAGCTGGTGCCGACCGGCAGCATCCTCGGCGGCGTCACGCCCGCGGCCGCGGCCGAGCTCGGGCTCCGTGCCGGTACCCCGGTCGTCGCCGGCACCGCCGACCTCCATTCGGCCGCGGTCGGATCCGGCGCGGTCGCGGACTTCGCTGGGCACCTCTACATCGGGACGTCGAGCTGGATCAGCTGTCACGTCCCCTTCAAGAAAACCGATGCCCTGACCAACATCGCCTCTATTCCCTCCGGCCTTCCCGGTCGCTACCTGGTGGCGGACGAGCACGAGACCGGGGGCGCCTGTCTGACCTGGCTGCGGGACAACCTGCTGTACCCCGGCGATGCGCTCGACCGGGCCGCCGGCGCGCCGCCCGATCTCTTCTCCATGCTGAACGACCTGGCGGCCGGGGTGGGGCCCGGGGCACGTGGAGTTTTCTTCACGCCCTGGTTGAACGGCGAGCGTTCCCCGGTCGACGACCACACCATCCGCGCCGGCTTCCACAACATGTCGCTGTCGACCACCCGTGCCGACATGGTGCGGGCGGTCTTCGAAGGCGTGGCGCTGAACTCGGCGTGGCTGCTCCGGGCCGTCGAGAAATTCACCAGGAGGCCGTTCGCCTCTCTCGCCTTCGTGGGCGGTGGGGCGAACTCGGACCTCTGGGCCCAGATCCACGCCGACGTCACCGGGCGCACGATCCGCCAGATCGCCGATCCGGTGCTGGCCAACGCGCGCGGGGCGGGACTTCTCGCCCATCTCGCCCTCGGCCACATCGGGGTGGATGACATTCCGGGCATGGTGGCGGTGAAGGCCGTCTATGTCCCCGACAAGGAAGCCGCCGCCGTCTACGCCCCGCTTCTCGAGGAGTTCGTCAACCTGTACGACAAGACGAAGGGCATCCACAAGCGCCTGAACGGCCGCCGCGGGCGCGGGGTCGCGGGCTGACGTTGCTCAGTCGCCGAAGCCCGAGGGGAGGAGGAGCAGATCCTCTATCTGTAAGGGGTCGCCCCAGTTCTGCAACAGCGCGGAGGCCGTGACCGGGGGGTCGGGCTGGCCGGTCTCGCGGTTGAAGAGCGAAACCCGGTAACCCAGGGCCTCGAACCCGTCGAGGTACTCCTCTCCGCTGATTCCCGACACGCGGGGCAGCATCTCGAGACTGAATTCGGTGGCCACGACCGGTCGTGACGCGGTGAGGATCCCCTGCGCGCCGGCGACGACCCGCCCTTCGGCCCCTTCCACATCGATCTTCACGAAGTCCACCTTCCCCTCGACCAGGTCGTCCAGCGCGAAGGTCGGGACGATCTCGCTCCACCCCGATTTCAGGCTCGACGGATCGGCCGAGACCAACCCGCCGTTGGAACCGAAGTGTCCGGTCAGGTTGGACCACCCCCGGGCCGCGTCGAGGGCGACGGGGAACAACTCGACGTTGCCGACGTTGTTGGCCTCCACCGAGAGGAGGATCAGCCGGCAGTTCTCGGAGCTCGGCTCAACGGCCACGACGCGGCCCGAGGGCCCGACGAGGGAGGAAGCCAGCAGCGTGTAGAGCCCCACGTTTGCGCCGACGTCGACCACCGTCATCCCCGGCCGGCAGAACTGCCGGAACGTCGGGACGAGATGGGCCTCGTAGTCGCCATTGAGCAGGGGCCGGCTGACGGCGCCGTCCTCGCGGTCGAGGAAGATGGTCATGCCGTTGTCCAGCGCATGGGTGACGATGTCGGAGGGCCCGAAGCGGATGCTCATGGGCGACGGGAAGAACTGCCGGTCGAACGTGGTCAGGAGCTGACGCAGGCCGTGGAGGTCCACGACGGAGTCGCCCACCAGCCCGTAGGCGACAGCGTGGAGATCGGAGGGCTCCCTCGACGGGTAGAGCATGGCGAGGGCGGCGTCGAGGGGCAGGCCCTCGGATGGGCCGCCCCCGGGCGCGTCGGGCGGCACCGTCCCGCCCAGGAGTGCGACCATCTTCCGCCGGAGGCGGTCGAGCTGGTGTCGGAGCGGACGTGCGGCCGGGAGAGGGTCCGGCATCAGATCCTTTCGAAGTTGCGGGCGAGCTCCCAGTCCGACACGTGGCGGTTGGCTGCTTCCCACTCCTGGTGAGCGGTGTTGAGGAGGTGGTGGTGCACGTCGGGCCCGAACGCCTCGGCAGCCACCTCTGAGTTCTTGAGCTCGTCGATGGCTTCGACCAGCGTGGAGGGGATCCGCGTGACGTCGGCGGCGTCATAGGCGTTACGTGGGTAGGCGTCGGCGAGGTCGAGCTCGTGATCGATGCCGTACAGACCGGCCGCGATGCATGCGGCGATGACCAGGTACGGGTTCACGTCAGCCCCGGGGACGCGCGACTCGATCCGGCGCCCTGCCCCGTGGCCGACGACGCGGAAGCCGCACGTGCGGTTGTCCTCCCCCCAGACGACGGCGGTGGGCGCCCAGCTCCCCGGCACGTAGCGCCGGTACGAATTGACCGTCGGGGCGGCACACCAGGCCAACTGGCGTGCCGCGTGGAGCTGGCCGGCCAGGAATTGCCGCCCGAGGGTCGAAAGCCCGGTCGGATGGGACGCGTCGCCCATCAGCGGCACGTCGGTCGAGCTGTCCCAGAGGGAATTGTGCACGTGGCACGACGATCCCACGTCGTCCATCGTCCACTTGGCCATGAACGTGGCCGCCCGCCCCTCCTGCGCGGCGATCTCCTTGATCCCGTTCTTGAAGATGAGGTGGCGGTCCGCCGTGTCGAGCGCGCCGGCGTAGGTCACGTTGACCTCGTGCTGGCCGCGACCGGCCTCGCCTTTGGAGAACTCCACCGGGATGTCGGCGGCGCACATCTCCCGACGGATGCGCTTGAGGATGTACTCCTCGCGGGACGTCTGGAGCAGTTGGTAGTCCTCGATGGTCGACGAGTGCGGGGTCAGGCCCTTCCACGATTTCTCCTGGGCCTCCTCATAGGTGTCGCGGAAGAGGAAGAACTCGAGCTCGGTGGCGCTGAGCACCCGGTACCCGCGCTCGGCGGCGCGGGCGATCTGCCGGCGCAGGATCTGGCGGGGTGACACCTCGACCGGAAGCCCCTCCTCGTCGGTGAGGTCGCCGATCACCATGACGGTGCCCGGAAGCCAGGGGATTGTGCGGGCCGTGGCGTAGTCGGGTTGGCAGAGCATGTCCCCGTACCCCAGGTCCCAGTTGGCGAACCGGTAGCCCGGGAGCGGATTCATGTCGACGTCGACGGCGAGCAGGTAGTCGCAGACCTCGATCCCGTGCTCGGCTACGTGGTCGGTGAAGAACTGCGGGGTCACCCGCTTCCCCACCGGTCGGCCGTGCATGTCGGGAAATGCCACGATGACGGTATCGATCGATCCGTCTGCGATCCCGCTGGCTATGAACTCACGTCCTGGCATGACGCATGATGGCGTGCCCGTGGGGTCCCGTCCAACCGTTTTGTACGCTGGTGGCGGTGATCCCACTCATCGGCATCTCTACCTATGTCGCCAAGGTCGCCTGGGGTGGCTGGGAGCGGCCCTCTGCGGTGCTGCCCCAGTCGTACTACGAGCTCGTCGCAGCGGCGGGGGGCCGCCCCCTTCTTCTCCCTCCGCTGCGCACCGCTCCGACCGGGCCGCGCTTCGGCGCTGAGGAGGTGATCAGCCTCCTCGACGGACTGGTGCTGACCGGCGGCGGCGACGTCGATCCGGCCGCGTACGGGGAGGCGGCCGCGCCCGAGGTGGTCGGGGTCAACCCCCTGCGCGACGAGAGCGAGCGGGCGCTGCTGTCGGCCGCCTTGAAGGTCGACCTGCCCGTGCTCGCCATCTGCCGGGGCTGCCAGATCCTCAACATCGAGCGTGGGGGCACGTTGCACCAGCACCTTCCCGACGTCGTCGGACACGACGAACACCGCCGCGCCCCATTCGTGTTCGGGGACATCAAGGTGACGACCACCCCGGGGAGCCACGCGTCGTCGATCTTCGGGCCCAGCACAACGGTGCTGTGCTCCCATCACCAGGCGATCAAGGACCTCGGCGCCGGGTTGGTACGGACGGCCGCCGGAGACGACGGCGTCGTCGAAGCGGTCGAGCTCGCCGGCGCGCCCTTCGTCCTGGGCGTGCAGTGGCACCCCGAAGAGGCCGGGGACGAGCGGCCCTTTGCCGCCCTGGTGGCGGCCGCCATGGCCTACCACGCCGCGCCCGCCGCGCGGGCGTAAGCCCGGTCGGCGCTCCCGTCCATCGGGCGCACGACCCGTTCAGGACCGCCTCCCGCACGCACGTGGGCAGTAGTGTCTGGCCCCATGGCAAAGAGCGGGGCCAAAAAAGTCGTGAAGCCGGTGGCGGCCACCGTCGGCATTCTGGGGACGATGGCGAGCATCTGGTGGTTTGCTCTCAAACCACGGCGGAAAGCCAAGTCAGAAGGCGAGTAGCCGGGTCGGGAGCGTGCGCCCCGGTGCCTCGGGCGGTCACGTCTCCCACTGCAGCGTCCGCGCAATGTCCCAAAGATGGTGGTGCGCGTCGTGGGTGTTCGCCGTCACCACGTCGAGCAGATCCATCTCACCGCGCTCGGGGTGGACGAGGACGGTGCCCTTCGGCGGCGCACTCCCGATCGCCTTGAGCCACTCGGCGACCGAGAGCTGCAACGACCACATGGCTGCTTGCAGGGGGATCGTCTCGTAGTTCCTGGCCACGGCCAGCCCGCCCTCGTCGTAGCTGCCCACGCGGCGCGGCGCGCCCAACGCCACTCCCCGGAGGCGTTCGGTCCAGATGCGCAGGTTGTCGGCGACGTGGCTGACGTAGGCGGAGCTGCACCACGACAGATCGGGGTGTTGCTCGCGCCCGGTGGCGCCACGGAGCAGGTCCCCGTAGGCGGCGGCGAGCGCCGTCATGGTCGGAGCGACGACATCAAGTGTGAGCGTCCACTCGAATGCGCATTCACGGCAGGGCCGGCCGTAGGTCGAGGGGCCCCAGTCGTTCACGCGGATCCGGCGACCAGCACCGGCAACAGCTCGCTGATGGAGCCGTTGACCACGACGTCGGCCAGCGGGTCCATGTCGGTGGGGGCACCGTTGACGATCACCACGGCGGCACCCGACCGGGAAGCTGTCGGCACGAGGCCGGCCGCGGGGAACACGGCGAGTGTCGATCCCACGGCCAGCAGGAGATCGCACGCCGCTGCGGCCGCTTCGGCCCGCCGTAGGTCGCTCGCCACGAGGCTCTGCCCGAAGCTGATCGTGGCCGACTTCAGGATCCCGCCGCAGGTCGATCCGTCCCCGCGCACCTCCGCGCAAGTCGGGTCCGCCTCGCCGGCCCGGACGCGATCGTGCACGCCCTCCGCCGGTTGGCGGTGGCCGCAGAGCAGGCACACGATCTCCGACGAGTTGCCGTGAATCTCGACGATGCGGGCCGGATCCGATCCGGCCTTCTGGTGGAGACCGTCGATGTTCTGGGTGACGAGTGTGTCGAGGCGGCCCGCGCGCTCGAGCGTCACGAGCGCGCGGTGGCCCTCGTTGGGCTCGGCCAGCCAGAGGGGTGAGGTCAGGCGGTTCTGCCAGGCGCGCCGGCGCACGTCGGGATCGTGCACGTAGGTGTCGAGGGTCGCCGCTTTCTCCGCCGCCGGATCCTTGGTCCACACCCCGTTGGGCCCCCGGAAATCTGGGATGCCCGAGTCGGTCGATATGCCGGCGCCGGTCAGGACCACGATCCGCCGCGCACGGGCCACGAGGGCGCTCGCCTTCTGCACATCGGTGCGGGCCACGGCGCCATCGTGGCACGGGCCGTCACCGTGGCCGCGGACGTCGGCGCACCGGTCGGTACGCTGCGGGAGTGACCCAGGCCGCGCCCACGGTGGAGGTGCTCCATGCGGCGGACGCCGAGGCCCGTCAGCGCCGGGCGGCGGGGGCGCTGCGCGCCCGTGGCTGCGCGGTGGGCGACCGTGTGGTGTTCTGCCTCCCGTCGTCGGCCGATCTGATCTGTGCCGTCCTCGGTGCGGCGCGCAGCGGGGTGCTCCCGGTCCTCCTCAACGCCACACTGACCACGTCCGAGCGCGACCTCCTCATCGCGGACGCGCGACCGACCTTCGAAGTCCTCGACCCGGCGGCGCTGTCGCGGCTGCTGGACGGCCCACCGGCGGAATTGGCGCCCTACCCGCTCACCCGGCCGATGCACTACACGTCGGGCACCACCGGAAAGCCCAAGGGTGTGACCACGGGGCTGTGGGACGAGCGCACCGCACGGGCGGTCTTCGACGACGAGGCGGCTGTCTGGCATTTCGATGCTGACGACCTGCATCTCGTCTGCTCGCCGCTGTACCACACGGTCTCGGTGCGCTTCTGTGCGGGCACGCTGCTCTCGGGCGGGTCGTTGGCCATTCTCAGCCGCTTCGATGCCTCGACCGCGCTCGACGCGGTGCGCCGACTGCACCCGACCACGGCTTTCCTGGTCCCGACCCATCTCCAGCGGATTCTCCAGGCGCCCGAGCTCGGCCCGGACGAGGCCTTCGATTCACTCCGTCTTTTGGTCCATGCCGGGGCCCCGTGCCCACCCTCGGTGAAGAGGGCGATCATGGAGCGGGTCCGACCGGGCGGCGTGTGGGAGTTCTACGGGTCGACCGAGGCCCAATTCACTGTCTGCGGCCCCGACGAATGGCTGGCGCGCCCCGGGACGGTGGGCCGGGCCCGGCCGGGGCGTCGGCTGTTCATCGGGTCTCCCGACGACGGGGGCGGCGAGGAGCAGGGCGACGACGGTGCGGGCACCATCTGGTGCGACACGCCCGACTTCGCCCGTTTCAGCTATTGGCGGAACGAGGAAGCCACCCAGAAGGCCTGGCGGGGCGCGGCCTGCACCGTGGGCGATCTGGGCCGGCTCGATGCCGAGGGCTATCTCTACCTCTCGGGGCGCCGGCACGACCTCATCATCAGCGGAGGGGTCAACGTCTACCCGGCCGAGGTGGAAGCGGTGCTCTCCGCCGTGCCGGGGCTGGTCCAGCTGGCGGTCTTCGGAGTGCCCGACGCCCAGTGGGGACAAAAGGTGTGCGTCGCCTATGTCGCCGAGGGCAGCGGGGTCGAGGACGCCATGCGGTCGGCCGCGGCGGAGCAGCTGGCGCCGTACAAGCGGCCCAAGGACTACTTCGCCACGGGGGAGCTGCCGCACACGGCCACCGGGAAGCTGATCCGCCGCGCGATTCCCGAGCATCTGGGACTGGGCGGCGGGGACGAGCCCTCACTGCGGTAAGAATCGGTCATGTCCTACGCCACGATCAATCCCGCCACCGGTCAGACCGAGAAGACGTTTTCGGCACACACCCCGGCCGAGGTGGAGGCGCTCTTGCAGCAGGCCTTCGACACCTTTCTCGAGTACCGCAGGACCAGCTTCGCCGAACGGGCCCGCCACCTCAGCAATGCGGCCGATCTCTTCGAGGGCGAGGGGCCGGACATCGCCCGCATCGTGACCACCGAGATGGGCAAGACGTTCGCCGCCGCCCGCGCCGAGGCCTCGAAGTGCGCCATGGGGCTGCGTTGGTTCGCCGAGCACTCCGAGGCGCTGCTGGCGGACGAACCGATCACCACCGGTGCCTCGCGTTCGTACGTGCACTATCAGCCCATCGGCCCGGTCCTGGCCATCATGCCGTGGAACTTCCCGCTGTGGCAGGTGGTGCGCTTTGCCGCGCCCGCACTGATGGTGGGCAACGTCGGCCTGCTCAAGCACGCGTCGAACGTCCCGCAGACGGCGCTCCTCCTGGAGGACATCTTTCGCCGGGCCGGCCTGCCCGCGGGCGCCTTCACCAATCTCTTCATAGAGAGCAAGGACATCGCCGCGCTCATCGAGGATCCGCGGATCGCCGCCGTCACCCTCACCGGGAGCGAGAAGGCCGGCATGTCGGTGGCGTCGACGGCCGGGCATGCCCTCAAGAAGAGCGTCCTCGAGCTCGGGGGCTCCGATCCGTTCATCGTGCTGGCCTCGGCCGACCTCGACGACGCCGTGCGGACAGCGGTGACGGCGCGGGTGCAGAACAACGGCCAGTCGTGCATCGCGGCCAAACGCTTCATCGTGGTCGAACCGGTGGCGGACGAATTCCTGGCGCGGTTCACCGCAGCCATGGACGCGCTCGTGGTGGGGGATCCCTTCGATCCCGCGACGCAGGTGGGGCCGATCGTCTCGGAGGCGCAACGGGCCGAATTGCTGGGGCAGATCGAGGAGGCCCGCAGCCAGGGCGCCGTGGTGCACGGAGGCGGGGAGCCGCTGGAGGGGCCCGGGTGGTATCTCAAGCCGACCGTCCTGTCGGGCGTGACGTCGGACATGCCGGTGGCCCAGGAGGAGATTGTTCGGCCCGGTGGCGATCGTCGAACGGGTCCCCGACCTCAATGCTGCGCTCGAGGTCGCCAACTCCACCACCTTCGGACTCGGTTCGAGCGTCTGGACGAACGACGAGGAGGAGCAGCGGCGCTGCATCGACGAGTTGGAGGCCGGCGCCGTGTTCGTCAATGCGATGGTCGTCTCCATGCCGGAGTTGCCCTTCGGCGGGATCAAGCGTTCCGGTTTCGGTCGTGAGCTCTCCGAGCTCGGGTTGAAGGAGTTCACCAACGCCAAGACCGTGTGGATCACATGAGGACCGTCCGGGCCCTATGAGCGAGGGTGTCACGACCTATCTCGACCACGGAGCCACCAGCCCGCTGCGGCCCGAGGTGGCGGACGCCATGGCCGAGGCACGGTCGGTCCCGCTGGGCAATCCGACGGGGAGCCATCGCCCGGCGCAACGGGCCCGGCGCCTGCTCGAGGAATCCCGCGACGAGGTAGCGGCTGTGCTCGGGCGCGACCCCGGCGACATCGTCTTTACGTCCGGGGGCACGGAATCGGCCAACCTGGCGGTGCGGGGGACATTGGATGCGGCACTCGGCGGCGCGGCGACGGGTGGCGGCGGCAGCCTCTCGGTGCTGAGCTCCGCGGTGGAGCATCCCGCGGTGCGTGAGTCGTGCCGGGCGGCGGCGCACACGGGCGGCGTGCGCTGGTGCGAACTGACCGTCGACCACGACGGAGTGGTCGACGTGGCGCAATTGGTGGCGCAGCTCGACGGAACCACCGCGCTGGTGGCCGTCATGCTGGCCAACAACGAGACCGGCGTGGTGCAGCCCCTGGGGGCGGTCGTCGATGCGGTGCGCGCCAACAGTGACACGGCGCGGGTCTTCACCGACGCCGTGCAGGCCGCCGCGTTCATGGACCTGCCCGTCGCGACCGCAGGCGCCGACCTCGTCGCGCTCAGCGCCCACAAGGTGGGGGGACCGGTTGGGGTCGGGGTGCTGGCGGTCGGTGGATCCACCGCCATCGTCGGACAGCAACGTGGTGGTGGTCAAGAACGAGAGCGGCGCAGCGGCACCCAGGATGTCGTGGGGGCCGTCGGTCTCGCCACTGCCCTGCGGCTGAGCGCGGCCGAACGGCGCGCGGCGTCCTGCCGGGTCGGCGCATTGCGCGACCGGTTGGCCGAGGGCCTCCTGCGCGTCGTGGCCGGGACCACCCGGACGGTCGGCGGAGAGGTCGCCACCCTGCCGGGCCACCTGCATCTGTGCTTCGACGGCATCGAGCGCGAGGAGCTCCTGCTGGCCCTGAGTGAACGGGGCGTCTGCGCATCGGGAGGATCGTCGTGCGCCAGCGGAGCCCTCGAGCCGAGCTACGTCCTGGCGGCCATGGGCGTGCCCGATGCGTTGGCCCGCGGCGCCATCCGGTTCACGCTCGGCCACGACACCACCGACGCGGACATCGAACGGGCACTGGACGTCGTCCCTGCGGTGATCGCCGCGTTGCGACATGAGCCGTGAGCAGCGGTGGCACACTGGACGGATGCGAGTGTTGGTGGCCATGTCGGGAGGAGTGGACTCCTCTGTCGCCGCCGCACTGCTGGTGGAGCAGGGCCACGACGTCGTCGGGGCCACACTCAAGCTCTGGGGGGGCGAGTCGGATTCGGGCTGCTGCTCGGTCGCCGATGTCGATGACGCCCGCCGGGTGGCCCAACAACTGGGCATCGACCATCACGTCTTCAACCTGACCGAGGAGTTCGACCGTCAGGTCGTCACCCCGTACATCGCGGCGCACGCGCAGGGCAGGACGCCCAACCCCTGTATCGAGTGCAACCGCTCCATCAAGTTCGATCGGCTGCTCGAGCGGGCCGACCGGTTGGGATTCGCTCGCCTGGCCACCGGCCACCATGCCCGGGTCACTCGCGACGCTGCGGCGGGCCTGCGGCTCCGACGCGGGGCCGATGCCGACAAGGACCAGTCCTACGTGTTGTCCATGCTGGGCCAGGCTGAGCTGAGCCGTGTGCTCCTCCCGGTGGGGGAGATGACCAAGGCCGACGTGCGGGCCCATGCCGCCCGCTTGGGCCTGCGTACGGCGGGGAAGCCTGACAGTCAGGACGTCTGCTTCATCGGGAGCGTCGAGGGGCGGCAGGGCTTCCTGGCGGACAAGTTGCAATTCCACCCGGCAGAGGTCACCGACGGCCGGGGGGAGACGGTGGGAACGGTCGACGCGGTGGAGCTGGTGACCGTGGGCCAGCGCCGCGGCATGGGCCACGGTACCGACGGGGCGCGCCGCTACGTGATCGCGGTCGATGTCCCGGCGCGCCGGGTCACGGTCGGGAGTGCGGCTGAGGCGATGACGGCCAGCGTGACCCTGGGCGATGCCTCGCTCACCTGGGTGGACCGTCCGCTGCGGGACGGTGACCGTGCCGTGGCCCAGGTCAGTGCCCACGGCCGGCCTGCCCCGTGCGCACTGGCGCGTACGGAGGCCGGGTTGATCGTACGGTTCGACGCGCCCCAGCGGCGGGTCGCTCCCGGGCAGACGGTCGCCCTGTACGACGCCACTGATCCCGACGCCGTGGTCGGCGCCGGCATCGCCGCCTGAGCATGGCCCCCGACGCGCCGGCCGCCGGCGACGCACCGCCGCCCGAAGCGGCGGCCCGGGCGACCGAGCTGCGCCAGGTGATCAAGTACCACAACGAGCGGTACAACGTGCTCGACTCGCCGGAGATCCCAGACGCCGAGTACGACCTCCTGGTGCTCGAGCTCCGGGAGCTCGAGGCCGCGTATCCGACCCTGCTCACTCCCGACTCGCCGACGCAGACCGTCGGTGCAGCTCCCCTCGGACTGTTCCAGCCGGTCCGGCACCGGGTCCCCATGATGAGCCTGGACAACGCCTTCGAGGAAGCAGACCTCCGGGCCTGGGCCGAACGCCTCCGCCGCCAGGTGCCCGATCTGGACCTCGAGCATCTCGCGTTTTCGAGCGAGCCGAAGGTCGACGGTGTGGCCATGTCGCTCACCTACGAGCGCGGGCGCTTCGCCCAGGCCGCAACCCGGGGGGACGGGGTCACCGGTGAGGACGTCACGGCGAATGTGGCGACGGTCAAGGTGGTGCCCCACACGCTCGATGCCAAGGCCGGTCCGTTCCCGGCGTTGCTCGAGATCCGGGGCGAGATCTACCTGCCCCTGGCCGACTTCGCTGCCATGAACAAGCGCCAGGAGGCGGCCGGTCTCCGGTTGTTCGTCAACCCGCGCAACGCCGCTGCCGGGGCACTCCGTCAGAAGGACCCGGCCGTCACCGCCACCCGGCCCCTCTCGTTCTGGGCCTATCAGGTGGGTGAAGTGGAAGGTGCGCCCGACGGCAGCCATTGGCCCGCGGCGTCGCAGTCGGCCACCTTGGAGCTCCTGAAAAGAGCCGGGTTCCCGGTCAGTCCCGATGCGCGGCTGGTCACCGGGGTCGAGCAGGTCATCGCCCGCTGCCTCGAGCTGGCCCAGGAGCGCCACGACCTGGCCTACGAGATCGACGGCGTGGTGACCAAGGTCGACGACTTGGCGTTGCACGCCCGGCTGGGCGCGACCTCGCGCGCCCCCGCTGGGCCATGGCCTTCAAATTCCCACCCGAAGAACGCACATCGAGGCTGCTCGACATCATGGTGTCGATCGGGCGTACCGGCCGGGCGACACCGTTCGGTCGCATGGAGCCCGTGTTCGTCGGCGGATCGACCGTCGAGATGGCCACCCTCCACAACGAGGACCAGGTACGGATCAAGGACGTCCGTCCCGGCGACCTCGTCATCGTGCGCAAAGCGGGTGACGTCATCCCCGAGATCGTCGGTCCCGTGCTCGCCGGCCCCGGCGTGCCGAAGCGGCGCAAGTCCCCGTGGAGGTTCCCGATCGCGTGCCCTTCCTGCGCGGAGCCGCTGGTGCGGCTCGAGGGTGAGAGCGACACCTACTGCACGAACATCGACTGCCCGGCCCAACGCGTGCAGCGCATCGTCCATTACGCGTCCCGCTCGGCCATGGACATCGAGGGGCTGGGCGAGGAGCGCGTCTTCCAACTGGTGGCGGCCGGGCTGATCGCCGACCCGGCGGACCTGTACGACCTGACGGTACCCCAGCTCTCCGCCCTTGAGCGGTTTGCGGCCATTTCGGCCGCCAACCTGGTGGCGGGCATCGCAGCCTCCACCGCACAACCGCTGAGCCGGCTGCTGGTCGGGCTCGGGATCCGCCACCTCGGCCCGACGGGAGCCCGGGCGGTGGCGCGCGGCCTGGGCACCCTCGACACCATCATGGCGTCGAGCGCGGACGACTTGGCCGCGGTCGAGGGGATCGGCCCGGTCATCGCGGCGAGCATCGCGGAGTTCCTGGCCATGCCCACCAACCAGGGCGTGATCGGGCGCCTTCGTGCGGCCGGCGTGACGATGGAGGAGCCCGGGGCCCGAGGAACTGCAGGTGGCGGGGCCGAAGGTGGGGACAGTGCCACGGCCGGCTTCGCCGGCCCGGCGCAGACCCTGGCGGGCCGAAACGTCGTCGTCACGGGCACCGTAGCTGGCTTCACCAGGGAGGACGCCGAAGAAGCGATCCTCTCTCGAGGGGGAAAATCCCCCGGCAGCGTGTCCAAGAAGACCTACGCCCTCGTCGTCGGCGACGCCCCCGGGGCCAGCAAGCTCAAGAAGGCCGAGGAACTGGGAATTCCCATCGTGCCCGGGGACGGGTTCGAGGCGCTGCTCGAGTCCGGGTCGCTGCCGGACGCCTAGCCGCTGCCGGACGCGCCGCGGCCGGACCCGCGACGCCCGGGGGTGTCCACCGTAGGCGCCCCGTAAGTCACTAGCCTACGGGGAGTCCCGATGCCCATAATCTCTGATTCCATCGGCCGGGTCCTTGGGAAGCGGTACCGGCTGCTCTCCGCTCTGGGCACTGGCGCCTCGGCTCACGTCTATCTCGCCGAAGACGTGAGCCTGCAGCGCCATGTCGCGGTCAAGGTGCTGCAGCCGGGACTGGCCAGTGACGAGGCCTTCCTGAAGCGCTTCCGGGCCGAGGCGCGCTCGGTGGCCTCCCTGAACCATCCGCACGTGTTGCGGGTGTTCGACTGGGGCGAGGACACCGATGGGCCGTATCTCGTGCTCGAGTATCTCGGCGGCGGCTCGCTGCGCGACCTCCTCGACCGGGGCGACCGTCTCAGCCATTCCCAGGCGGCGCACCTGGGCGCCGAGGTGGCGCAGGGCCTGGCCTACGCGCACGCGCGTGGGCTCGTGCACCGGGACATCAAGCCGGCGAACCTGCTCTTCGACGAAGAGGGCCGCGTCCGCGTGGCCGACTTCGGCGTGGCCCGCGCCCTGGCCGAAGCGGCCTATACCGAACCGGCGGGAGCGATGGTCGGGACGGCCCGCTACATCTCACCGGAGTCCGCCGAGGGCAAGCCGTTGGACGGCCGGGCCGACGTCTACTCGTTGGCGCTGGTGCTCTACGAGGCGCTCTCGGGCACCGTGCCCTTCGTCTCCGACACGACTCAGGGCACGATCATGGCTCGGATCGGATCTCCGTTGCCGCCCAACGATGCACTCGGCCCGCTCGATGACGTGTTGGCCCGCGCGGCCGCCCCCGAGGCCTCCGCCCGGCTGGACGCGGCCGGGTTCGAAGCCCGCCTGGCGGCACTCGCCAGTGCGCTCCCGACGCCCGAGCCGTTGATCCTGCACCCACCCGACCACGTCGCTCCGGCGCCCCTCAACGGCTTCCGCCCCCCGGACGTCTCCGAGCTGACACAGGTCCCCCCGCTGTTGGGGAAGTCGACCAAGCCGGCTCCCGTCGGCACCAAGGCCGGGCCGGGCGAGCTCTTCGACGCCGAGCCCAGCCTGCAGGGCAAGGGCGCGAAGGGAATGAACGGCTCCAGCCCGGCCGAGGGCAGCGTGATCGCCATGCGCCGCAGGAGCCGCCGCAAATGGGCGTGGATCACCGGCTCGGTCGTCCTCGTGCTGGCCCTCGTGGCGGGCGGGCTGGTGGCCTGGCAGAAGCAGGTCTTCACACCGTCGCACCCCGTGCCGAACCTGACCGGCCTGACCCTGGACGAGGCCCGGGGGGCGGCAGGCAAGGACCACTTCACACTGCATATCGCAACGGGGGTGCAGTCGATCACCACCGGTGTCGGCATCATCATCCATCAGACGCCCAAGCCGGGGAAGGTCCTCAAACAGGGAGCGACGCTCTCCGCCGTGCCGTCGCTCGGCCCGCCGTCGGTCGCCGTGCCGTCGCTCACCAACATGACCTGCGGGCAGGCACTGGTTGCGCTCAAGGCGGCCCACCTCCAGGGCGACTGCGTCACGGCCCAGTACAACGACTCGGTCCAGAACGGGCTGCTCATCTCGTGGTCCTACAAAGGTGAGCTGTCGCCGGCCAAAGCCCCCTACGGGTCCACCATCGACATGGTCCCCTCCATGGGCCACGGCCCCGTCCCTGTCCCGACAGCGATCTCGCAGTCCGACACCTACGCCGACGCGCTCGTCCTCTTGCAAGCGGCGGGGCTCAACGGCACGGAGGCGTTCGCGGCCAGAGCCGCCGTTCCTAAGGGAAATGTCATCTCGGTCAATCCACCCCGGGGCACCGTCGTGCTTTACGGATCGACCGTGACGGTCCTGGTGTCGAGCGGACCCCCCACGGTCACCGTGCCCAACGTCATCGGCTTGTCGGTGTCGCAGGCCACGACGGCGCTGCAGAACCAGGGGTTGACCGTGTCCGGGGTACAGGGCAACCCCAACGGCACGGCGGCAGGAACCGAGCCCCCGACCAATTCAACGGTGAATGCGGGGTCGTCCGTGACGATCCTGGCCCACTGACACGACGGGACCAGACGCACCCCGTGGCCCTCCCCTTCGACGCGTCCTGTGACCTCTGCGAGGCCGCACACATCTCGCCGTGGCACCACGAGGACGACGTGTGCTGGGTGGCGGACTGCGAGATCTGTGACGTGCCGATGGTGGTCTGGAAACACCATGGGGCGGTGCCCCCCGAGGCGGATCTCGCGCACATGCTGGGACAACTGACCCTGGTGGCCGACGCACGTTTCGGGGACGGCGGCTGGTCGGTCGATCGGGTCATGCGCCAGATCCCCGACCATTTCCACGCCCACGGCCGGGATCCACACTGGTGGTCCCGCCGCTTCGGCTGACCGACGACTGCGGAGTCGTCTCGCCGTCCCGGTCGCCGGTCAGCTACGAGGTGATCTCCCTGAGCCGGTTTGCCATTTCGGCGGCGCTCGAGTCGGCCCCGACCGGCGCTGCCTGCAGGGCCATCAGTTTGCCCATATCGCCTTCGACGCGGACCTTGCCGGCCATGAAGGCCTGCATGCCCGCCTGGGGGTTGCCGTCGATCAGGATGGCCTTGGCCGTGTCGTAGTCGACAGTGACCTTGAGGTCGTGGTCCTCGACGTGGCCGACGTCGAGGACGAGCTCGCCGCTGGAGGTGTCCATGTGGGCATCGATGTCGACGTCGCCGAAGGGAACCCCGGTGACGACCAGGTTCATGCGGACCGGGTGGGGAAACGGAACCGCCTTGCCCTCGTATTCGGCGCGAATGCGACGGGCCTCCTCCAACCATTCGTCACTCAAGAACGGGTACGGCATCGGGATGCTCCTTCGTCGGCGTCGGGATCTAGCTACGTGGGGGACGGCCCGATGGGCACACAGGGCCTCCCCGTCCGGCGGAACGTTAGTCGGCTCCCCAGTAGGATGGTCGCGCGTGACTGCCCCCGTTCTCCCTGGCGCTGAGCCCTATTCCGCCGTCGGCGACGCCCGCGGGGCGTTGGTCCTGCACGGGTTCACCGGCAACCCCCAGTCGATGCGCGGCCTCGCGACAGCCCTGGCCGACGCCGGCCTGACCGTGGAACTGCCGCTCCTGCCCGGGCACGGCACCGCGGTGGAGGACATGGTCCCCACCCGGTGGGAGGACTGGTCTGCTGCGGCGGAGGCGGCCTATGCCGAGCTGGCGACGCGGTGCGAGGCGATGGTGGTCGTCGGCCTCTCCATGGGGGGCACCCTGAGCGTCTGGCTCGGGGAGCGGCACCCCGAGATCGCCGCACTCGTGCTGGTCAACCCTCTGATCGAGCCGCCCGATGCGGACACGGCGGCGTTCATCGACGCGCTGATCGACGGCGGCGACGAGCTGGCCCCCGGCGTCGGTTCGGATATCGCCCAGGAGGGATCGGTCGAATCGGCCTACCCCGAACTCCCGCTCCGTGCTGCGCGCTCGCTCTTCGCTGCCGCCACGGAGGTTTCGGCCGGCCTGCGCGCGCTGACCTGCCCGATCCTGCTGTTCTCGAGCACCCAGGACCACGTGGTGGCGCCGGTGTCCGGCGACCGGCTGGTCGAGGGAGTGCGCGGACCCGTGGAGCGGATCGTGCTGGAGCGCAGCTTCCACGTGGCCACGTTGGACTACGACAAGGAGGAGATCGAGAAACGGACCGTGGCGTTCGTGACCGACGTCCTCCCCTCGACGGGGGCATGACCGGCGCGGAGGAGCCGGGCCACCACGACCGCGGTAGCCCCGGACAACTCAGCCGTGACGACGTCATCCACGTGGCCAACCTGGCCCGCCTCACCCTGAGCGAGGAGGAGGTCGACCTCTTCACGGCGCAGTTGCGCACGGTGCTGGACCATGCGGCGGACGTGGCGGCACTCGATCTCTCCCATCTGGCCCCCACGGCGCACCCTCTGCCGGTCGAGAACGTGTTGCGACCCGACGAGCCGCGCCCGAGCCTGGACCGGGCTGAGGTCCTCGCAGCGGCCCCATCGGTGGAGGACCACCGCTTCCGGGTGCCGCGCATCGGCGGTGAGGCGCCGTGATGGGCGCACGGGAGACGGCGGCGGCGGTGCGGGCCGGTCTGCGTTCGGCGCGCGAAGTGACCGAGGAGGCCCTGGCGGCGGTGGCGGCGCGCGACGGGGAGACTCATGCCTTTTTGGAGGTGCTGGCGGGCAACGCCCTGGCCGAGGCAGCCGCGGTCGACGCCGCCGTGGCCGACGGACGGGACCCTGGGCCGTTGGCCGGCGTGCCGGTGGCGCTCAAGGACAACCTGTGCACCCGTGGCATCCCGACGACGTGTGGCTCGAAGATCCTCGACGGCTGGCGCCCGCCTTACGACGCCACCGTCGTGGCGCTCCTGCGCACCGCCGGTGCGATCGCGCTGGGCAAGACGAACATGGACGAGTTCGCCATGGGCAGCTCGACGGAGAACTCCGCCTTCGGGCCCACCCGCAATCCGCGCGACGGCGGAAAGGTGCCGGGCGGGAGCAGCGGCGGTTCGGCTGCGGCCGTGGCGGCCGGGTTCACGCCGCTCGCACTCGGTTCCGACACCGGAGGGTCGATCCGTCAGCCGGCCGCCCTGTGCGGTGTCGTCGGCATGAAGCCGACCTACGGTCGGGTTTCGCGGTACGGCCTGGTGGCATTCGCCAGTTCCCTCGACCAGATCGGGCCTTTCGCCACCACGGTCGGTGATGCCGCCCTCCTCTATGACGTCCTGGCGCGGCACGACCCGTGCGACACGACGTCGCTGCGCCTCGACGCTCCGTCGACCGTCGATGTCGTGGATGCCGGTGTGGACGGCGTGCGCATCGGGTTGTGCCCCGACCTCATCGAGGGCTGCGCGCCCGACGTGAGAGCACGCGTGTACGAGGCGGCGGAGGCGTTGGCCGCGGCGGGGGCCAAAGTGGAGGAGATCAGCGTCCCCGAGTTCGGCTTTGGCCTGTCGGCGTACTACCTCATCGCTCCGGCGGAGGCTTCGTCCAACCTGGCCCGGTACGACGGGGTCCGGTACGGGCTGCGGGTCGAAGGCGACGACGCGGCTGCCATGAACATGGCCACGAGAACAGCCGGCTTCGGCGACGAGGTGAAGCGCCGCATCATGCTCGGGACCTACGCGCTGTCGGCCGGCTACTACGACGCGTACTACGCCCAGGCCCAGCGGGTCCGGACGCTGGTCCTGCAGGCCTTCGAGCGGGCCTACGCGTCCGTCGACGTCCTGCTGGGGGCAACGGCCCCGACGACGGCGTTCTCCCTGGGTGACAAGGTGGACGATCCCATGGCCATGTACATGAACGACATCTGCACCATCCCGTCCAACCTGGCCGGCCACCCTGCGGTGTCGGTCCCGTTCGGGGTGGGGGACGATGGCCTCCCGGTCGGCGTGCAGGTCCTGGCCCCGGCCTTGGGCGAGCAGGTGCTCTTCCAGGTCGCCGCTGCGGTCGAGGCGGCAGCCCCGAGAACGGAGTGGTCGTTGTGAGCACGGACACCGACATCGGCACGGACACCGACATCGGCCCGGACACCGGAGTGATCGCCGTCGGCCCGGACACGGTCTGGGAAACGGTGGTCGGCCTCGAGGTGCATTGCGAGCTGGCGACGACGACCAAACTCTTCTGCGGCTGTCGCAACAAGTTCGGCGAGGAACCGAACACGAACGTCTGCCCCGTCTGCCTCGGCCTTCCCGGATCGTTGCCCGTGCTCAACGCCCAGGCCGTCGAACTGGCCATGCGCATCGGGACGGCGTTGCACTGCGACATTCGTCCCTCGAGCTTCGCCCGCAAGAACTACTTCTATCCCGATCAGGCCAAGGACTATCAAATCAGCCAATACGACGAACCGATCAACCTGGGGGGCTGGCTCGAGTTGCCCGGGGGTTTCCGGGTCGGCGTCACGCGGGCCCATCTCGAAGAGGACACGGGGAAGTTGACCCACGTCGGTGCGGGCGGCCGCATCAACTCGGCCCGTCACGCCCTGGTCGACTACAACCGCTCCGGCGTGCCGCTGGTCGAGATCGTCAGCGAGCCCGACCTCCGTTCGGCCGCGCACGCGCGGGCCTACGCGTCCGAGCTGCGCGGGATCCTCGTGGCCACCGGCGCGTCCGATGGCCGGCTCGAGGAGGGATCGATGCGCTTCGACGCCAACGTCTCGGTGCGTCCGGCGGGCGCAACTGCGTTCGGGACGCGCTGCGAGATCAAGAACCTCAACTCGCTGCGCTCCCTCGGACGCGCCATCGAGTACGAAGCAGCACGGCAGATCGAATTGATCGGACACGGCGAGCCGGTCAGTCAGGAGACGCGTCATTGGGACGAGGCCGCCGGTCGCACCGAGACAATGCGCTCGAAGGAGGAGGCCAACGACTATCGCTACTTCCCCGAGCCCGACCTGGTCCCCCTGGTGCCGGACACCGACTGGCAGGAACGGGTTCGCCGGTCCATGGGGGCCATGCCCGCGGATCGCCGGGCGGCCCTGGTCGGGCTCGTCGGCGGGTCAGCCATTGAAGCGGAGTCGGACCAGATCCGCGCCGTGGTCGACCTCGGCCTCGACGGGCTCGTCGTCGACGCAGTGCGGGCGGGGGCACCGGCACGCCTGGCGTTGGCCCGGGCCGCGAACGAGCTTGCCGCCGAGGGCGCGGCCGGCCTGACGCTGCCCGAATCCTCCTTCGTCACGCTGCTCTCAATGGAGGCGAGCGGTGAGCTGTCGGCGACGCAGGCCAAAGCCGTGTTGAGCGCCGCGGTGGGCGCGGCCGGAAGCGACCCCCGCGAGCTGGCCCGGGAGATGGGCTTCGAGGCTCTGGGCGCCGATACGTTGGCCGCTGTCGTGTCCGACGTCGTGGCGGCCCATCCCGATGAGTGGGAGCGTTACGTCGAAGGCGACGACAGGTTGCAGGGCTTCTTCACCGGGGCCGTCATGAAAGCGACGTCGGGGCAGGCCAACGGCGCAGAGGTCGCGGCGGAGCTCATCCGGCTGCGCGGCTAGGGCTCTCCGTGGGCACCGGTCTCGACAGACACAGGCAGATCGTCCACGGCACCCGCGCTGTAGCGGTCCACCGTGGGCCCGGCCCAGCGTCCGATCTCCGAGGGTGCGGCGGTGGAGAGCGGCGGGACGCGCAGGACATATCTGGCGAAGGCCAGGCCGAGCAACTGGGACGCCACCAGACCCCGACGGACGTCAGTGGTGGCTTCGGCCTCCCCAACGATGGGCGCGAGCTGCTCCCAGACCCTCTCCTTGACGAATTCGCGGAAGGCATCGGCCACGGTCGCCGAGGACGCCATCGCCCCGGCGCACGAGGCGAACGACGATCCCGTGCCCTCCGCGAGATCCCACATGGCGAGGAACCCCTCGACCGTGGCCGCCCCGCTGACGCCGGACGCACCGGCCTCCACTTTGGCGGCGAGGTGCACGTGACGGGGGTCGAAGGGGAGTGCCATCGCCGCCATGAACAGGTCGGCTTTTCCGTCGAAGTAGTGATGCACCAGGGCGGCGTCCACCCCGGCAGCCCGGGCCACGGCGCGCAGGCTGGCGCCTTCGTAGCCATGGGTGGCGAAGGTCTCCCGGGCCGCGCGGATGATGTCCCCGCGCGCGTTGCCTTTGCCGGGACGGCGCCCACCGGGACTCATCGGGTCAGATCCTCCAGATTTTCGCGCAGAGATATTCACCAGTAGTGAATTCCATGGTAAAACTCACCAGTGATGAATCCTAGGGCCTGCAGATGACGGCCGGGACGGTGGTGGAGAGCCCCGCGGGCCCTCCGTCGGAAACGGCGCCCCGATCCTTCCTGGGCCGCTGGGCGGCTCGCTGCTACGACCACCGACGGACGGTGCTCCTCCTCTGGATCCTCCTGGTCATCGGAGTGACGGCGCTCGCCCAGGTGGTCGGCACCCGGTTCCAGAACGACTTCACGGCCGGGAGCACTCCCTCGCAGCAGGCGGCGGACATTCTGCAGTCGAGATTCCCCGCCCGCTCGGGGGACACGGCCGACGTCGTCTTCCACACCAGCGCCCCGATCGGGTCTGCACCGAACCGGGCCGCCATCAACGGGGTGGTGCAGCGTCTGGAGCCCCTGTCCCACGTGGTGGGCGTCACTGGTCCGTTCGCGCCCGGCGCCGCCCATCAGGTGGCCGCCGACGGCCACATCGCCTATGCCGTGGTGCAGTTCGACATGACGGCGGACCAACTGCCGGCTGCCTCCGTCAAAGCCGTCATCGCGTCGGCCGAGGGGGCCGCGCACAGCGGGTTCGAGGTCGCGCTGGGGGGCGGCCCCATCTCTTCGGTGATCACGGCCGCACCAGGGTCCAGCGAAGGCATCGGGATCACCGCGGCCATCCTCATCATGCTGTTGGCCTTCGGATCGGTCGTGGCCATGGGGCTGCCGATCATCACGGCCCTCTTCGGCCTCGGAGTCGGTATCGCGCTCTTGGAGCTGGTGACCCACCTTCTGGTCGTCCCGACCTTTGCCCCCGAGATGGCCGCCATGATCGGCATCGGCGTGGGCATCGACTACGCGCTGTTCATCGCCACGCGCTACCGGCAGGGGCTCTTCGAAGGGCGCGGGCCCCGTGATGCCGTCATCGTCTCGCTGATGACGTCGGGACGCTCGGTCCTCTTCGCCGGGAGCACGGTCGTCATCTCGCTCTTCGGGCTCTTCCTCATCGGCCAGCCCTACATGATCGGGCTGGCCACCGCCTGCATCGTCGCCGTCCTCCTCGTCCTCCTCGCTGCACTCACGCTGCTGCCCGCGCTGCTCGGATTCGCCGGCGAGGCCATCGACAAGCTCCACGTGCCTGGCCTGCTGCAGAGCGGCGGCCCCCCGCCTCCCGACGGGTTCTGGTTCCGGTGGAGCCGATTCATTCAACGGCGGGCGTGGGTGACGGGCACCGTGGCCGTCCTCGTACTGGTCCTGTTGGCGCTCCCGCTCTTCAGCATGCGGCTGGCGTTCACCGATGCCGGCAACGATCCGCCGTCGCTCACCACCCGTCAGGCCTACGACCTGTTGGCGCAGGGATTCGGCCCGGGCTTCAACGGTCCGCTCGTCGTGGCGGTCGCGCTGCCCGGTCCGGGGTCGGCCCCGACCGTGGAACATCTGCGCGCCGCCGTTGCGGACACCTCCGGCGTGGCCTACGTGGTGCCACCACAGTTCAACGCCGGGGAGACCGGAGCGGTTCTGGTGGCGTACCCGACGACGTCTCCGCAGGCCGCCGCCACGCAATCGCTCGTGCGGACCTTGCGCACCGAGGTGATCCCGGGCGTGGTCGGTGGAACACGGGTCGACGCGCAGGTTGGTGGAGAGACCGCAGTGAGTATCGACGCCGCCACCTTCCTCGGGGGCCGGCTGCTGCTCGTGATCGGCGCCGTGCTCATCCTCTCCTTCCTCTTCCTCATGGCGGTCTTCCGCTCGGTCGTGCTACCCCTCAAGGCCGTCGTCATGAACCTGCTCAGTGTCGGTGCGGCCTACGGCGTGATGGTGGCCGTCTTCCAGTGGGGTTGGTTGGGCAGCGTCATCGGGATAGGCCAGACCGGACCGATCGATCCGTGGATCCCGGTGACGATGTTCACCATTCTCTTCGGGCTCTCGATGGACTACGAGGTCTTCTTGTTGTCCCGGATCCGCGAAGGTTGGCTGCACACGGGCGACAACTCTCTCGCCGTGGCCGACGGGCTCGCGGTGACCGGGCGTGTCATCACGGCGGCGGCGGCCATCATGTTCTGTGTCTTCGCGTCCTTCGTCATCAAGGATCCGCTGCACATCCTGAAGGTCTTCGGGCTCGGACTCGCCGTCGCCGTGGCGGTCGATGTCACCCTGGTGCGCATGGTCCTGGTCCCGTCGCTGATGGAGCTGCTCGGAGAACGGAACTGGTGGATGCCGCGCTTCCTCCAACGCACCATCCCCACGATCGGGGCCGAGGTGACGCCGCCACCGGTGCCGATGCCAGCCGGCGCGGGAGGGCTCGCGCACTAGGTTGGCTCCCGTGCACAACGAATCGGAGACATTCGTGTCCATCAACCCCGGGCGCGACGTGCAGCGGGTGGGCACGGCCACCTTCCTGGGTGAGGACGTCGGGAAGATCCACGACCCGGTGTGGGCCGTCATCGGCAACCTCGGGGACAGCCAGTGCTACCTGGGCGTCCCCCAGAAGGTGCAGGCTCACCACGCGGCCCTGTCGCGTCGCATCGCCGGGGACGACCTGGCGGTAAGGCTGATTCCGCCCGCGTTCACGCTGGGCGTCTCGGACGGCCAGCTCAACGGCACCCCACAGATGCGGTTCTCCCTGGTCGGGCGCGAGCTCGTCCACGACGTCGCGGACGTCCACCTGGCGGCGAACAGCGTGGCGGGGCTGGTCGCGGTCGTGGCCTGCGACAAGCCACCGGTCGGGACGGTCGCCGCCGTGCTCGAGAACAATACGCCTGCGGTCATCGTCTCCGACGGCCCGATCCGGCCCGGCATCGATCCCGACACCGGGGCGCGGATCGACCTCGTATCGGCCTTCCAGGTGGCCGACCAGGACGCAGAGGTCAGGGCCCGGTACGCCCTGAACGCCTGTCCCGGGCAGGGCAGCTGCGGGGGCATGTTCACCTACAACACGATGCAGACCTTCATCGCGGTGCTCGGGCTCGAGCCACTGCACATGGTGGCCCCGCCCTCGGACGACCCGCGCCGTCTGACCGAGTTCCCCGAAGAGACTGTCGACTGCCTGCTCGCCATGACGAAGGGTGGGATCGCGCCGCGCGACATCGTCACGCCTGCATCGCTGCGCAACGCCCTCACGGTCACCATCGCCATGGGCGGGTCCACCAACGTGCTGCTGCACAGTGTCGAGATCGCCCGCGCCGCCGGCCTCGACCTGTGGCAGGACGTGCTCAGTCAGGACGATTTCAACGAACTGGCCCGGCGACTCCCGGTGCTGGTGAACATGCGGCCGTTCGGCGATTACTCCATGGTGGATGTGGACGCCAAGGGGGGGTTGCAGGTCATCACCAACGAACTCCTCGAGGCTGGGTTCCTCGACGGCGATGCGATCACCTGCACGGGCGAGACCCTGGCGGAGCAGCTGCAGCGCCTCGCCCCGCCCCGCCCCGACGGGGACGTGATCTTCGGGGTCGACAGGCCCTTCAAGGACACCGGCGGACTCCGATTGCTCCGCGGCAACCTGGCACCGGCGGGCGGGGCGATCCTCAAGATCGCCGGCGTCGAAGGCGGTGTGACCGACGGCGTGTTCACCGGCCGCGCCCGTGTGTTCAACGGCGAGCGCTCGCTCATCGAGGCCCTCGACGGCGACCCGGACAGCTTCATGGACAACGACATAGTGGTGATCCGTTACGAGGGACCTCGGGGAGCGCCCGGCATGCCCGAGCTCCTCGATCCGACCTCGCGCATCACCGCCCTGTGCCGCCACCGGCACATCACGATTGCGCTGATGACCGATGCCCGCTTCTCGGGGGGATCCGTCGGCCTGGTCATCGGCCACGTCGCCCCCGAGGCCTTCCTCGGGGGGCCGATCGCCCTCGTCCAGGACGGGGACACCGTCGTGGTCGACCTGACAACGGATCGTCTCGACTGCGTGCAGTTCGACGACGCCGACGAGGTTGCGCGCCGGGCCGCGGCTTGGCAGGCGGCGGCGGTGGCCAACGGCGGCGTCCACCCCGACGTGGCGCCGGTCACCGACCGGGTGCTGGCTCGGATGCGGGCGACGGCGCTCCCGGCCCTCCTCGGGGGCGGGATGGCCACGCCGTGAGGCACGGACGGATCCCGGCGTGACCTTCCGGGGCCGGGACGCCCCGTGGTCAGGCCGTGGGACCGACCCGCGCCGACAGGCCCCCGGGGTTGTCGCGGCGGCATTGACGTGCCACAATGGCACCACTATGCAGACGAGCCGCTGCCGCCACGCACGAATTCTGGTACTCGTAACGTAAGCGCGCGGCCATACTGCAACGCGCGCTCTACGACCTCCCACACGGGGGGTCGTTTCATTTTCCGGACCAAGTCAGCACCAATCAGCCAACGTTGCACAGGCACCGAGAGAGAGACAGGGGAAGCAACGATGCAGCTCACCGGAGCACAGGCACTCATCAAGAGCCTCGAGATGCAGGGCGTCGACGTCATGTTCGGCCTGCCCGGCGGGGCCATCCTGCCCGTGTACGACCCGATCATCGACTCCTCCATCAGGCACATCCTGGTCCGCCACGAACAGGGGGCCGGGCACATGGCGGAGGGCTACGCCATGGTGACCGGCAAGCCCGGCGTGGCCATGGTGACCAGCGGGCCGGGAGCCACCAACATCGTGACGCCGCTCGCCAACGCGTATATGGACTCGACGCCGCTCGTCGTGGTCTCGGGCCAGGTGGCGACCGGCTCCATCGGCACTGACGCGTTCCAAGAATGCGACATCACCGGTGTGACGATGGGCATCACCAAGCACAACTGGTTGATCAAGGATGTCAACGACATCCCGAGCGTGGTGGCCGCCGCCTTCCACGTCGCCACCACCGGGCGTCCCGGCCCGGTGCTCATCGACTTCCCCAAGGACATCGCCAATGCCACGATGGAGTGGTACTGGCCTTCGTCGGTCGATGATCTCGATCTCCCGGGGTACCACCCGCACACCGTGGGCGACGCCGAGCTCGTCGGCCAGGCCGCCGCATTGATTGGCCGGGCGCACCGTCCGGTGTTCTACGTCGGGGGCGGCGTGCTCAAGGCACGGGCCGCCGACGCGCTCCGCGCACTGGCCGAGCGCACCGGGATCCCCGTGGTGACCACGCTGATGGCGCGCGGCGCCTTCCCCGACTCACACCCGCAGTGTCTGGGCATGCCCGGCATGCACGGCAACTACACCGCAGTGACCGCCATGCAGCGCAGCGACCTTCTGATCAGCCTCGGGGCGCGGTTCGACGACCGGGTGACCGGAAAGATCGACGCATTCGCGCCGGAGGCGAAGATCATCCACGTCGATGTCGACCCGGCCGAACTGGGCAAGGTGCGGACGCCCGACGTGGGCATCGTCGGCGACTGCCGCCTGGTGATCGAAGAGCTCCTGTCGGCGGTGAACGCCGGAGGTGATGCGCCGGTGGTCCAGGACCTCGAGCCGTGGTGGGCGCAGATCCATCGATGGCAGGAGCAGTTCCCGCTGTACTACGACCACACTGAAGGCGGCGCCATCAAGCCGCAGATGGTGGTCGAGCAATTGCGCGATGCCGCACCCACCGACGCCATCGTGGTGGCGGGAGTGGGGCAGCACCAGATGTGGGCCTCGCAGTACTGGCAGTTCGATCACCCCTACACGTGGGTGAACTCGGGCGGCGCCGGAACGATGGGCTTCGCCGTGCCGGCGTCCATCGGCGCCAAGGTGGGGCGTCCGGACCGCACGGTGTGGGCCATCGACGGTGACGGCTGCTTCCAGATGACGGCGCAGGAGCTCGTGACGGCGACGGCGGAGCAGATTCCGGTCAAGATCGCCATCCTGAACAACGCCTACCTGGGCATGGTGCGGCAGTGGCAGGAGATGTTCTACGAAGAGCGCTACTCAGAAGTGTACCTCTCCCCCGACCTGCCCGACTACGTGAAGTGGGCTGAGGCCATGGGTTGCGTCGGCATCCGGGCCGAGTCCCCCGAGGACGTGGGCCCGGCCATTGAGAAAGCCAATTCCATCGATGATCGGCCCGTCGTGGTGGACTTCCGCACCGACGCCTTCGAGAAGGTGTTTCCCATGGTGGCCGCCGGTCGTTCCAACGACGACATCGTCGTCCATCCCGATCAGGCGGCGGCCGCCCGATGAGCGCCGCCAATGTGAGCCCGCTGCAACGGGTCAAGCCGGGGAAACCACGCCACCACATCCTCTCGGTGCTGGTCGAGAACAAAGCGGGCGTCCTGTCGCGGGTCGCGGGGTTGTTCAGCCGGCGCGGCTTCAACATCTATTCGTTGGCGGTTGCTCCGGCCGACGAGCACGAGCACTTCAGCCGGATCACCATCGTCGTCGACGTTGAGTCAGCGCCGCTGGAACAGGTGATCATGCAGTTGGACAAGTTGGTCAACGTGGTCTCCATCGGAGAGCTTTCGCCGTCTGAAGCGGTCGAACGGGAGTTGCTCCTCGTGACCGTGGCGGTCGGACCCTCCGGGCGCTCGCAGGTCATCCAGCTCGTCGGGGTTTTCGGCGGAGAAGTGGTCAGCGTGGGAGCGGAGCAGCTCACGGTGATGCTGGCCGGCCGTCCCGAGAAGATCGACGACTTCGAGGGCCTCTTGGAGCAGTACACGGTCGTCGAGCTCCAGCGAACGGGGCGGGTGGCCCTGCCTAAGCTGGACCGTCACTGATTTTGCCGTAGCAGTCGCACGTCATCGCATTCGAACGAGAGAAAGAGCACACCATGGCCACGATGTATTACGAATCCGACGCTGATCCCAGTCTGATCGCCGGCCGCAAGGTGGCCATCTTGGGCTACGGATCGCAGGGCCACGCCCATGCGCTCAACCTGCTCGAGTCGGGAGTCGATGTCCGGGTCGCCCTCCGTGACGGGTCGAGCAGCAGGCGCAAGGCGGAGGAGGCCGGGCTCCGGGTGACGTCCCTGGCCGATGCCGCCGCCGAGGCGGACGTGATCATGGTCCTGCTCCCCGACACCGAGCAGAAGGCGGCCTACGACGAGCACATCGCGCCGCACCTCAACGAGGGTGACTGCCTCATGTTCGCCCACGGGTTCAACATTCGTTTCGGCCAGATCGTCCCGCCGGCCGGGGTCGACGTGGCGATGGTGGCGCCCAAGGGTCCCGGACACCTGGTGCGGCGGACCTACACGGAGGGGGGTGGCGTGCCCTCGTTGATCGCGGTCCACCAAGATGCGACCGGCAAGGCCCGCGAACTGGCCCTGTCCTATGCGCACGCCATCGGAGCCACCCGTGCCGGCGTGCTCGACACCACGTTCGACGAGGAGACCGAGACCGACCTGTTCGGCGAGCAGGTGGTGCTCTGCGGAGGGTTGACCGCCCTGGTCACGGCCGGGTTCGAGACGCTCGTCGATGCGGGCTACCAGCCCGAGTCGGCCTATTTCGAGTGCTTGCACGAGCTCAAGCTCATTGTCGACCTGATGTACGAGCAGGGCATCGCCGGTATGCGCTACTCGATCTCGGACACCGCCGAGTACGGCGACGTGACCCGCGGGCCCCGCGTCATCAATGCGGCCGTACGGGCCGAGATGCAGACGATCCTCGACGAGATCAAGAGCGGGGCCTTCGCCGAGGAATGGATCGCCGAGAACAAGGCGGGGCGTCCCAACTTCGAGGAGTTGCGCAAGGAGGGCCAGGCGCATCCCATTGAAAAGATCGGGCAGGAGCTGCGCGGCATGATGCCCTTCATCTCCGCCGGGAAGACCCGGGTGCAGGACGCCTCGGGGGGGTAACGCGCTTCGTGGGATCGATAACTCCCTGTTCAGAGGACGATGAAGGACGTGCGCCTTGCGTATGACATCAGAGTGATGTCATACTGACACCATGAAGATGTCACTGGTGATCGAGGGCCTGCGATCGGACGTGGCCGCGATCGGCGAGCTGGGCGACGAGACCGTGGCCGAAGTGGCCGACCGCATCGCGGCCATCGTCTCCCGGTCGGCGCCGAGTCGGATCCTGGACCTCTTGACCGAGGTGGCGGCCGAAGTGTCGACCGAGCTCCCCGAGGGTCGCGTCGAAATCCGCCTGGTGGGCGACGACGTCGAATTCGCCTACATCGACGAACGCGCGCACGTGCCGGAGCCCGAAGCCGAACAGTCCGCTCGTATCACCCTCCGCCTCTCCGACCAGCTCAAGTCGCGGGTCGAGGAGAGCGCGGGCAGCGAGGGGCTCTCGGTCAACAGTTGGATCTTGCGCACCCTCGAACGAGGGACGTCGGCATCGAAGGTCCGCAGTGGCCGCGGGGGCTCGCGCCTGCGCGGCTACGGGACGAGTTGAAGGAAAGGATTCCCATGGAACAGACATTTGCCACGCCACACCCTGTGTTCGTCTTCGTCCACAACGACGTGGGCTCGACGGTCATCACCGGACGGGCCGGAGATTCCTCCCAGGTATCGCTCACGGCGGAGTCGGCGGGCGGGAGGGAACTCGCCGAACGCGCCACCGTCGACGTGCGCCAGCACGGGGGACGGGACATCGTCGTGGTGAAGATTCCCCGGGTGCACGGCATGAAGTTCATCCGGCGCAACGGGATCACCGTGCGGGTGGACGTTCCTTCGGGGAGCGACGTGCGTGTCGTGTCGTCCTCAGCCGACGTCGAGCTCAACGGGTCGCTCGGCCGGGCCAACGTGAAGACGGCCAGCGGGGCGCTCACGACGGACGACGTGGTGGAACTGCGCGCCAAGACGGCCAGCGGCGACATCGAAGTGGGCACGGTCGCCGGCGCGCTCCGCGTGCACTCGGCCGCGGGTGACCTGCGCTGCGTCCAGGTCGGGGGCCCGGCCTCCGTCACGACGGTCTCGGGCGATATCGAGGTCGGAGCGGCCACCGGCGCCACGGACATCCGGGTGACGACAGGCGACGTCCGGCTGGGCGACATGTCGGGAGACCTGAAGGTGGTCGCCGTTTCGGGACGCGTCCAGGTGCTCTCGATCACCGAAGGGAACGCGCATATCCGATCGGTCTCGGGAAAGATCGACGTGGGGATCGCCCGGGGAGCGACGTTGCGCGTGGACGCCGAGTCGATCTCGGGGACCGTGCACTCCGACATCCCCCTCGACGACGGCCCGGCGAGCGCCGGTTCGCAGCCACGCATCGCCCTCACGCTCAAGAGCGTCTCGGGCGACGTCCTCATCACGCGTGGCGTCGAGGCATTCGTCCGCTGAGTCCGCTCACTCCCGATCGTGGTCGGGCACCGAGAATCAGGTTCGGGGACCGAGACCGTTCGCCCCGTCGGTTCCGACGGTCGTAGCCTTGCGCCATGTGCCGAAATATCACGACGCTCCGAGGCCTCGAGCCCACGGCGACACCCGAAGAGATCGAGGCGGCGGCCCGCCAGTACGTCCGCAAGGTCAGTGGCGTCCAGAAGACCGCACCCCGCACCGAGGAGGCGTTCGAGCGGGCCGTGCAGCTGGTGACGGCGGCCACGGTGCAGCTCCTCGAAGACCTCCCGCCCCGGCAACAACCGCCACCGACGCTGCCGCCGTTGCGGCGGATTGCGGCCCGGGCCGGCTGAGTGAAGCGGGCCGGCCGAGTGAAATCGCGGCCGACCCTCTGATCGGTTGGACGACCGGCTTCAGGCGAGCGCGCCGACGACGTAGGTGATGCAGGCGCACAGAGAGGCGACGTCGTCGGGCTCAATGGCGGGGAACATGGCGATACGCAGCTGGTTGCGGCCGAGCTTGCGGTAGGGCTCCGTGTCGACGATCCCGTTGGCGCGCAGGACGGCCGCCACCGCGGCGGCATCCACCGCGTCGACGAAGTCGATGGTGCCGATCACGTGGCTGCGCTGCTGGGGGTTCTCGACGAACGGGCGCGCGAAGCCGGACTGCTCGGCCCATGTGTACAGAATGTCGGCTGAACGGTCGCACCGCGAGGCGGTCCACTCCAGGCCCCCGTTCCCGTTCATCCAGTCGAGCTGCTCGGCCAGCAGGAAGATTGTGGCCAGCGCAGGCGTGTTGTACGTCTGGTCGAGCACCGAGTTGTCGACCGCTGTCTTGAGGTCGAGGAAGCTGGGGATCCAACGCCCCGAAGCCGAGATCCGCTCGACCCGCTCGAGTGCGGCCGGCGACATGAGGGCGATCCAGAGGCCGCCATCGCTGGCGAAGCACTTCTGCGGAGCCAGGTAATAGGCGTCGAATTCACTCGCGTCGACCCGCAGGCCCCCCGCTCCCGACGTGGCGTCCACCGCCACCAGCCCGCCGCCGTCGGCGGGGAGGTCCGCACCGACGGGCCGGCGGATGGGCATGGCCACCCCGGTCGACGTCTCGTTGTGTGTGAGCGCGTAGAGGTCGACAGCGCCGTCGGCCACCGGTAGGGGATGGGTCCCGACCTCGGACACAATGATCTGGGGGTCCTTGAGGTGCGGGGCGGCAACGGCGCACGAGGCGAACTTCGAAGAGAACTCGCCGAAGCTCAAATGCTGGCTCTGGGCCTCGATGAGCCCGAACGTGGCGGCATCCCAGAAGCAGGTCGTCCCCCCGTTGCCCAGCACCACCTCGTAGCCGTCGGGGAGGGAGAAGAGCTGGCGGAACCCGGCGCGGACCCGGCCGACCTGCGCCTTGACGGTCTTCTGGCGATGGCTGGTACCGAGATAGGTCGTGGACACCTCGGCCAGCGCCGCCACCTGCGCGGGGCGAACTTTCGAGGGGCCAGCTCCGAAACGGCCGTCGCTCGGCCGCAATTCGGCGGGAATCGTGATGTCAGGGGTATCGGGCACGTATGGAATCATTACAGCCGTGACGACGACTCCCGACGCGCCGACCCAACACAGCCGGATCTCACGACGAGCCGCCTCGGTCGCCCCCTCCGCCACGCTGGCCGTGGACGCCAAAGCCAAGGCGCTGCAGGCGGCGGGCGAGCACGTGATCGGATTCGGTGCCGGCGAGCCTGACTTCCCGACACCCCCGCACATCGTCGAGGCCGCCGTAGAGGCCTGCCGCAATCCGGCCAACCATCGCTACACCCCGACGGGTGGCATCCCGGCCCTGCGTGAGGCGTTGGCCGCCAAGACCCTGCGCGATTCCCACTTCTCGGTGACACCCCAGCAGGTGCTGGTGACCAACGGCGGCAAGCAGGCCATCGCCAACGCTTTCTCCGTATTGTGCGACCCCGGCGACGAGATCATCGTCCTCGCCCCGTACTGGACCACCTACCCCGAGTCGATCGCGTTGGCGGGTGGAGTGCCCGTCGTCGTGACCTCCGACGAGCGCACCGGCTTCCGCTCCTCCGTCGAGGACCTCGAAGCGGCTCTTTCGCCACGGACCAAGGCATTGCTCTTCGTGTCGCCGTCAAACCCGACCGGGGCCGTCTACCGGCGCGACGAGATCGAAGCTATCGGGCGCTGGGCCGTCGAGCGTGGCCTGTGGGTGCTGACCGACGAGATCTACGAGCACCTCGTCTACGGCGGGGCCGAGCACCATTCGATGCCCGTGGTGGTGCCCGAGCTGGCTGACCGCTGCCTCGTCGTCAATGGGGTGGCGAAGACCTACGCCATGACGGGATGGCGGGTGGGGTGGCTCATCGGGCCTCTCGATGCCATCACTGCCGCAACCAACATCCAGAGCCACGAGACCTCCAATGTCGCCAACGTGAGCCAACGCGCGGCGCTGGCTGCTGTGTCCGGAGGGCTGGAGGACGTGGTGATGATGCGCGCCGCGTTCGACCGGCGCCGCCTGACCATCCACCGTATGCTCAATGAGATCGACGGCGTCGTCTGTGTGGAGCCCGAAGGTGCGTTCTACGCCTTCCCCTCGGTCAAGGGGCTCCTGGGCAAGTCCATTCGCGGCAAGCGTCCGTCGACGAGTGCCGAATTGGCCGAGCTCTGCATCGTCGAAGCCAAGGTCGCCGTGGTGCCCGGGGAGGCATTCGGCGCTCCGGGCTACTTCCGCATGTCCTATGCGCTGGGGGACGACGACCTGGTCGAGGGCGTGACCCGTTTGGCTGATTTCTTTGCCGAAGCGCAAGACTGATTCCGGAGCAGCAATGTCAAGGGGGGTAGTGAGGAGACCACCGCGGTGGCACGTGTACTCGTAACCGAAAAGATCGCCCAGAGCGGCCTCGACCTGCTGGCCAAGGCCGGCCACGAGGTCAACGTCCAGGAGGGATTGAGCCCTGAGGAGCTGCTGGTCGCCATCGTGGGCGCGCAGGCGCTGATCATTCGTTCCTCGACCCAGGTGACGGCCGACGTCCTCGACGCCGGCACGTCGCTCGAGGTGGTCGGACGGGCCGGCGTCGGCCTTGACAACGTCGACGTCAACGCGGCGACCCAGCGAGGGGTCATGGTGGTCAATGCCCCCACCTCCAACATCCTGTCGGTGGCCGAGCAGGCGATGGCACTCCTGCTGGCGCAGGCCCGGAACATCCCCCAGGCCCACGCCTCGTTGGTGGCGGGGCGGTGGGAGCGCTCGAAGTGGGAGGGCGTCGAGCTGCACGGCAAGGTCCTCGGCGTGGTCGGGCTCGGGCGGGCGGGTTCTCTGGTGGCCCAGCGCGCCCACGCCTTCGGCATGGAGCTGATCGGCTACGACCCGTTCGTCTCGGTAGAGCGGGCCAAGGCCATGGGCATCCGGTTGGTGGGCATCGAGGAGCTGGTGGGGGAGGCGGACTTCGTCTCCATCCACACACCCAAGACACCTGAGACGATCGGCCTCTTCGGGCGCGACCTGCTGGCCAAGGCCAAGCCGGGCATCCGGATCATCAACACCGCCCGGGGTGGCATCGTGGACGAAGAGGCGTTGGCCGACGCCATTCGCGACGGCATCGTGGCCGGGGCCGGGCTCGACGTGTTCGCCAAGGAGCCGTGTACCGAATCACCCCTGTTCTCGTTGCCCCAGGTGGTCGTGTCCCCGCATCTCGGGGCATCGACCGAAGAGGCACAGGACAAGGCCGGCGTGACCATCGCCGAGCAGGTACTGCTGGCGTTGTCCGGCGACTTCGTCCCCTATGCCGTCAACGTCGCCGCCACGGACGTGTCGGACGTCGTGCGACCGTTCATGCCCCTGGCCGAGCAGCTGGGCCGCTTCTTCGGCTGCCTGCACGACGGCCTCCCCGATGGTCTGGAGATCGAGTACCAGGGAGAGTTGGCCGCCGTGAACACGGGCATTCTCACGCTCTCGGCACTCAAAGGCGTGTTCAGCGGCTCCACCGACGAGCCGGTCTCGTACGTCAATGCACCGCAACTGGCCGAGGAACGCGGGCTCGAGGTACGCGAGACCTCGACGGCCACTTCACGCGACTACAAGTCCCTCATCACCCTGCGGTCCAAGTCACATTCGGTCGCCGGGACGTTGAGCTCGGCCGGGCACCGCAGCGAGCCGCGCATCGTCATGGTCGACGACCACGTGGTGGAAGTCGCACCGGCTCCCCACATGCTGGTGGTGCGCAACGATGACCGTCCCGGCATGATCGGGATGGTCGGTACCGCGCTCGGCCTGGCCGACATCTCCATCTCGTCCATGGCGGTGGGACCCAGCCCGCGCGCCGCCACGGCGATGATGGTCATCTCCACCGTGGGGTCCAGTCCCGATGCCGTGGTCGATCAGTTACGGGGCGACGAGGGAATCCTCGACATCCACCGGGTCAGTCTCTGAGGATCAGTCTGGAGGACGGCGCGGCACCTCGGGCCACGTGTCGAGGCTGCCCACCACGGGTTGCGTCCCCTGGAGCGCGCGCCGCGGGGACCGGTCCGCCAGTACCGCGCGCACCACGCCGACCACCGCGGCCACCAGAGCCAGGCGGATGATGAGGGAGAGCAGGCGAGGCATCGCACCAGGGTACTCAGTATCCTTGCGGACGTGCCCACTTTCCTCGCCATCGCACCGATCCTGCCCACCGCCGACGTGCAGCGGATGCAGGCGCACTATGCACTGCTCGGATTCGCGGTGGCCGTCCACCAGAGCGGGTACGCCACGGCGACGCGCGACGACATCAAGCTGCACTTCCATCTCACGGCCGACCACAATCCCGAGACGCACGGTGGTGCGGTGTACATCTCGGTCGACGACGCCGACGCGCTGCATGCCGAATGGTCGGCCGCGGGCGTCACTGCGCTCGACGACCTCTGGGATCCCGGATTCGGCGTGTGGGAGTCGGCTCATACAGATCCCGATGGGAACAAGATCAGCTTCGGCTCGCCGGTGCGTGTGGACGCCCGCCCTTGACGGTGGGGATTCTCGATGGGAGAATCAAGCGACGATGGTGACTGCCACGACGACCAACCTGCTGCTTACCTGACAACGAACGCCACATAGCGTTCGTTCGCAACCTCCTGCGCCCTACCGGCCAGGGGGTTTTTTGTTGGGCCGGGAGCGGGCTGAAAAGAAAAGAGAGCATTCACAATGGCAACGGCACAGAGAGGGAGTGGTGACGACAGAGAGCGGGGTCGTCTGGCCCTGCCCTGTGACCCGTCGCCGATGCACTTCGACAAGTACCGCTCCCACGTCCCGCTCATCTTGAAGGACAGGACGTGGGCCGACCGCCAGTTCACACAGGCGCCGCGCTGGGCCAGCGTCGACCTGCGCGACGGCAACCAGGCCCTCATCGATCCGATGGACTCGGAGCGCAAGCTGGCGCTGTTCCGGACGCTGGTCGATGTGGGGTTCAAGGAGATCGAGGTTGGATTCCCGTCGGCCTCACAGACCGACTATGACTTCCAACGTCTGATCATCGACGAAGAGATGATTCCAGAGGACGTCGAAATTCAGGTGCTCGTGCAGTGCCGCGAGGAGCTGATCGAGCGGACGTTCCAGTCGCTCGTCGGTGCCCGACGTGCGGTGGTGCACTTCTACAACTCGGTCTCGGAGTTGCAACGGCGCGTCGTGTTCGGCCTGGACGAGGCCGGGATCGTCGACATCGCGGTCAATGCGGCCATCCTCTGCAAGAAGTTCGAGCAGTCGGTGCCGGGGACCGAGATCCGCTACGAGTACTCTCCGGAGAGCTTCACCGGAACCGAGCCCGACTTCGCCGTCGAGATCTGCGAAGCGGTGATGGACGTCCTGGAGCCGACGAGCGAGAGCCCGATGATCCTCAACCTGCCGGCCACCGTCGAGATGTACAGCCCCAACGTGTACGCCGACGTCATCGAATGGTTCGGGCGCACCATCAAGAACCGCGATGCCGTCGTGCTGAGCCTTCACCCCCACAACGACCGGGGAACTGCCGTGGCCGCGGCCGAGCTGGCCGTCCTCGCCGGGGCCGACCGCGTCGAGGGCACCTTGTTCGGCAACGGGGAGCGGACGGGCAACGTCGACATCGTGACGCTGGCCATGAACCTGTTCTCCCAGGGGATCGATCCCGCGCTCGACTTCAGGGATATCGAGAAGGTGCGCCGGGTGGCCGAGTACGCCACCCGCCTGCCCGTGCACCCTCGTCACCCCTACGCCGGGGACCTGGTCTACACGGCGTTCTCCGGCTCGCACCAGGACGCCATCAAGAAGGGCATGAGCGCCATCGGCGACGACTATGACGAGTGGGAGGTCCCGTATCTCCCCATCGACCCCAAGCACACCGGCCGCACCTACGAGGCCATCATTCAGGTCAACAGTCAGTCCGGCAAGGGCGGGGTGGCCTACCTCATGGACACCGAGCACGGGCTGGACCTGCCCCGGCGATTGCAGATCGAGTTCTCCAAGAAGGTGCAGGCGATCACCGAAGCCAGTGGGACGGTCATCGGCACCGGGGAGATGTGGAACGTGTTCTCCGAGGCCTACCTGCCCGAAGACGCCGGCCTGCGGCTCGTCGGGAGCGAGGTGTCGACCGGCAGGGGCCACACCTCTGTCACGGCACAGCTCCTCGTCGACGGCCAGCACAGGACCATCGTCGGTGAGGGGAACGGCCCGATCGATGCACTCGTCTTTGCCATACGCAACGAGCTCGGTATTCTTATCGAGGTGAAGGACTACTCGGAGCACGCCCTCACCGAGGGTTCGGGCGCATCGGCGGTGGCGTACATCGAGTGCGCCGGTCCCGACGGTTCGACCTGGTGGGGCGTGGGCCGGGACTCTTCCATCCTTGACGCGTCGCTGGCTGCCGTGGTGTCGGCTGCGAACCGGGCCCGCACCGGGTGATCCGACCGGCGACCGAGGAGGACCTGCCGGAGCTATTGGCCATGATCCGGGAACTGGCCGAGTTCGAAAGCCTCTCCGAGGAGTGTGTGTGCACCGAAGGGGACCTCCGTCGCGTCCTGTTCGAACCGGGCGCTGTCGTCAGCGACACGTTGGCCGTGGCCGACGACGGCTCGGTGGTGGGACATGCACTGTGGTTTCGCACGTTCTCCACCTTCATGGGGAAGTCGGGTATCTGGTTGGAGGACCTCTACGTACGGCCGGCCCACCGCCGGCAGGGTCACGCGGGCGCGCTCATGGCCGACCTCCGGGCGCGCACGGACGGCCGGGTCGATTGGGACGTGCTCGAGTGGAACGAAGAGGCCATCGACTTCTACCAACGCCTCGGTGCCCGTCCCATGGCCGGGTGGACCCGCTACCGCTGGATGCCGCAGCGCTAACCCGCGGTCCCTTCCACAGGGTCGACTATGCCGACGGCATGAATGTCGGCCGTCGCTGCTCATAGGCGGTGATGGCATCGGCGTGGCGGAGTGACAGACCGATGTCGTCCCAGCCGTTCAGGAGGCGTTCCCGGGTGAACTCGTCCAGCGGGAAGGTGGCCGAGAGCCCCGCCGCCGGCGCTTCGATGGTGCCGCGGGCGACGTCGATGGTGATCTCGAGTGTGGGGTCCTCCGTCACCGCCGCCAGAAGGGCCTGGTCGAACTCGGGTGTGACCTGTACCGGAAGCAGCCCTCCCTTGGTGCAGTTGTTGCGGAAGATGTCGGCGAAGCGCGAGGAGACCACGGCCTCGAAGCCGTAGTCCATGAGCGCCCACACGGCATGCTCGCGCGACGAGCCGGTGCCGAAGTTGTGGCCGGCCACCAGAATGTTGGCCCCGACATACTCCGGGTGGTTGAGGACGAAGTCGCGGTCGTCGCGCCATTCCGAGAACAGTCCCGCGCCGAACCCTGTGCGCTCGACCCGCTTGAGCCAGTCCGACGGAATGATCTGGTCGGTGTCGACGTCGGTGCGGTCGAGTGGGACCGCACGACCGGTGACGATGATGACGGGCTTCATCTGTCGAGGTCCTCAGGGGTGGCGAACGTGCCGGCGACCGCCGTGGCGGCGGCGACCGTCGGGGAGACCAGATGGGTACGCCCACCGCGGCCTTGCCGACCCTCGAAGTTCCGGTTCGAGGTCGAGGCGCAGCGTTCTCCCACCGCCAGCTTGTCGGGGTTCATGGCCAGGCACATGGAGCACCCGGGCTCGCGCCATTCGAATCCGGCCTCGAGGAAGATCTTGTCCAGGCCCTCGGCTTCGGCCTGGTTCTTGACCCGATGTGACCCCGGCACCACCAGTGCCCGCAGGCCGGGGTGGACGTGCCGGCCGTCCAGCACCGCTGCGGCGGCACGCAGGTCCTCGATCCGCGAGTTGGTGCACGAGCCCAGGAACACGGTGTCCACGCTGATCTCGCGCACCGGGGTGCCCGCCTTCAGGTCCATGTAGGCCAGGGCCCGCTCGGCCGCCTCCCGCTCACCGGGGTCCTCCATGGCCTCAGGGTCGGGGATGGAGCCGCTGAGGGCGATCACCTGGGCCGGATTGGTGCCCCAGGTCACGTGGGGCGAGATGCTCGCCGCGTCGATCACCACTTCCTTGTCGAACGACGCGCCCTCGTCGGTGGTCAGTGTGCGCCAGTAGGCCAGTGCGGCATCCCATGCCGCGCCGGTGGGCGCGTGGTCCAGTCCATTGACGTAGGCGAACGTGGTCTCGTCGGGTGCCACCAGGCCGGCGCGGGCCCCACCCTCGATGCTCATGTTGCACAGCGTCATGCGGCCCTCCATCGACAGGGAGCGGATCGCCGATCCCCGGTACTCGATGACGTGGCCGATGCCCCCGCCGGTCCCGATGGTCCCGATGACGGTCAGCGCCACGTCTTTGGCGGTCACCCCCGGCGACAGGTCGCCCTCCACGGTCACGGCCATGGTGGCCGGTCGCACCTGCGGGAGAGACTGGGTGGCCAGGACGTGCTCGACCTCACTCGTCCCGATGCCGAAGGCCAGCGCGCCGAACGCGCCGTGGGTCGAGGTGTGGCTGTCGCCGCAGACGATCGTCATACCGGGTTGGGTCCAGCCCTGTTCGGGACCTATGACATGGACGATCCCCTGATTCGGGTTGCCCATCGGGTAGCAGGTGATCCCGAACTCCGCGCAGTTCGCGTTGAGGACTTCGAGCTGCTTGGCCGAGATGGGATCGGCGACAGGCTTGTCGATGTCGGTGGTCGGGACGTTGTGGTCCGCGGTGGCCACGGTCAGGTCGGGCCGTCGAACCGTCCGACCGGCCAGGCGCAGCCCGTCGAAGGCCTGCGGCGACGTGACCTCGTGTATCAGGTGCAGGTCGATGAAGATGAGGTCCGGCTCGCCCTCGTGGCTGTAGACGACGTGGGCGTCCCAGATCTTCTCGGCCAGGGTGCGGGGAGCGGTCATTGGTCCACCGCCACGATGGCCACGCGGAGGATGCCTCCGGGCGCCTTGTACTCGACCGTGTCGCCGGCGCTCTTGCCCAGGAGGACCTGGCCCAGGGGCGCGCTCGGTGACAGCACGGGCAGGTCGCCCTGACGCTCCTCGATGGAGCCCACGAAGAACTGCTGCGTGTCGTCCTCGTCGTCGCCCTCGTAGCGCAGGGTCACCGTGCTGCCCGTCGACACGCTGCCATCCCCAGGCTCGGATTCGTCCACGATCTCGACGTTCTTGAGCAGGGCCTGGAGCTGGCGGATGCGCGACTCCATCTTCCCCTGAAAGTCCTTGGCGGCGTGGTAGTCGCCGTTCTCGCTGAGGTCTCCGAGGGCCCGGGCCGACTCGATCTGCTCGGCTATCTCGACTCGTCCCCGCGTCGTGAGGTCCTCGAGCTCGGCCAGCAGGCGGTCGTAGGTACCCCTGGTGAGGTTCGCTGTCACGGTCTCGTCGTTGATTGATGGATTGGTCACGGCGTGTCCTTCGGATGGAGGGTGCCGGCGGCGAATTGCGGCTCGACGGCGGCCATTACGCTAATCGCCCCCGAGGTGGCGGGGCGACGTCCCGGGAGCGGTGTGGTTGACGTGACTCCCCAGCCGCGGGAGACTGATGGGGTCATGTACCCCTCCGAGCACTCTGTAGGCATTATTCACTAGGCGCGCCAGATCCCCGCGCGCCGCTCGACCGTCCACTGCGTGGGCGGTTTTTCAATTCCCGGCAGAAGACGTCGCGTCGGGATCGGCGGGGAGCAGGGTCTCGGGCACATGTCGGTCGACGCAGCAGAACCAAGAAGAAGCAGCAGAGCCAAGAAAAGGACAAGGGCAGGATCAGTGAGCACAGGGACGGTCAAGAAGCGGGTTGCGGTCATCGGCGGCGATGGCATCGGGCCCGAGGTCTGCGCCGAGGCGCTCAAGGTGGTGGCTGCCGCAGGGGTCCACCTCGAGACCACCGACTTCGATCTGGGCGCGGCCCGGTACCTGCGTGACGGCAGCATCCTCCCGGACGAGGTGCTCGAGGAGCTCCGGGGCTACGACGCCATTCTCCTCGGGGCCGTCGGGCCACCGGTCGGCGACACGTCTGTGCCGCCCGGCGCCCTCGAACGCGGACTTCTTCTCCGGCTGCGGTTCTCCCTCGACCTCTACGTCAACCTTCGTCCGTTCAAGGGTGTTCCGGGCTCGATCGCCGAAGGGGCGGACTTCGTCGTCATCCGTGAGAACACCGAGGGGACCTATGCGGGTGAGGGCGGGTTCCTGCGCAAGGGGACCCCGGCCGAAGTGGCCACGCAGGGTTCGGTGAACACCCGGATGGGTGTCGAGCGGTGTGCGCGCTTCGCCTTCGAGCTGGCGGCACAACGACCGAGGCGCCACGTGACGCTGGTGCACAAGACGAACGTCCTCACCTTCGCCGGCGATCTGTGGCATCGCACCGTGACCGATGTCTCGTCCGAGTTCCCCGGGATCACCTGGGATTACAACCACGTCGACGCCGCCTGCATCTACTTGGTGGAGCAACCGGACCGCTACGACGTCATCGTGACCGACAACCTCTTCGGGGACATTCTGACCGACCTGGCCGGAGCGGTCAGTGGGGGCATCGGCTTCGCTGCCTCCGCCAACCTCAACCCGGATCGAACAGGACCGTCGCTCTTCGAGCCTGTGCACGGCGCCGCGCACGACATCGCTGGCAAGGGGATCGCCAACCCGTTGGCTGCTATCCACTCGGCCGCGCTCATGCTCGAGCATCTGGGTGAGCAGGACGCGGCGCAGCGAATCCTCAAGGCGCTCTCGGAGCAGTCCGACGCCATGTCGGCCACACCATCCGCACAACTGTCCACGACGGCCGTGGGCGACGCCATCGCAGAAAGGCTCTGAGCATGCCCATTACCCCGACCGAGAAGATCTGGATGGACGGCGATCTCGTCGACTGGGCCGACGCCAAGGTGCACGTGCTCACGCACACCATGCACTACGGCTCCGGCGTGTTCGAGGGCATCCGGGCCTATCCGACCTCGAGCGGGGTGGCCGTCTTCCGCTTGGGCGACCACATCCGCCGGCTCTTCGCCTCGGCCAAGGTGTTCATGATCGACATCCCCTTCACCGTCGACGAGATCATCGAGGCCACCCGCGAGGTCGTCAGGGTCAACGGGCTCACCGAGGGCTGCTACCTGCGCCCGCTGGTCTATCTCGGCTACGGCGAGATGGGGCTGAACCCGCTGCCCTGCCCGACCAACGTGTCCATCGCGGCGTGGCCCTGGGGCACCTATCTGGGCGACGAGGGTGTGGCGAACGGCGTGACGTGCAAGGTGAGCTCGTGGCGGCGGCACGATCCCAATGCCGTCCCCACCGCAGCGAAGGGGACGGGAATGTACGTGAACTCCTCACTCGCCAAGGTGGAGGCGATCAAGGCCGGGTACGACGAGGCGATCCTGCTCGCACCCAATGGGACGGTGAGCGAGTGCACGGGCGAGAACATCTTCATCGTGCGTGACGGTGTCCTGCTGACCCCCCCGACGTCAGACGCCGGCGCACTCGACGGCATCACCCAGAGCTCGGTCGAGACCATTGCGGCCGACCTCGGCATCGAGGTGCGGCACGAGCAGATCATCCGCACCGACCTCTACCTGGCCGATGAGGCGTTCCTCACCGGCACCGCGGCCGAGGTCGTCCCGATCCGGGCCGTCGACGACCGTCAGGTGGGTGACGGGAAGCCCGGAGCGATAACCGTCGAGGTGCAGCAGACCTACTTCGCCACCGTGCGGGGCGAGGTCGACCGCTACAAGAACTGGCTTGACCATGTCGACTGACGGCCATACCCACGGCCCCGAAGGGGGCCATACCCACGGCCCCGAAGGGGGCCATACCCACGGCCCCGAAGGGGGCCATACGCACACACATGGTGCGTCCCACGGGCACTCGCATCTGGCGCACGACTACGAGGTGCCCGAGCTGCCGGAGTCGGTCGACATCTTCGACACGATCCTGCGCGACGGGAGCCAGCAAGAAGGGCTTTCCCTGACCGTGGCCGACAAGCTCCGGGTGGCCGAGCAGCTCGACCATCTGGGCGTCACCTTCATCGAGGGCGGATGGCCCGGGGCCAACCCCAAGGACATCGAGTTCTTCGCCCGGGCCCGCCATGAGCTGAAGCTCTCCACGGCGACGTTGGTCGCCTTCGGGTCGACGCGCCGTGCGGGGGTCCGGCCCGAGGATGACGCCGTCCTGGCCAATCTCATCGACGCCGGCGCACCGGTGGCCTGCATCGTGGCCAAGACGTGGGACCGCCATGTCGCCGAAGCGCTCCGCACGTCGCTCGACGAAGCCGTCGACATGGTGCGCGATTCGGTGCGGTATCTCGTCGCCCATGACCTACGTGTCTTCCTCGATGCGGAGCACTTCTTCGACGGGTACCGGAACAATCCGGAGTTCGCACTTTCCGTCTTGGCCGCAGCCGAAGAGGAGGGCGCAGAGGCACTCGTGCTCTGCGACACCAACGGCGGGTCGTTGCCCGACGCCGTCGGGAGGGCGGTCGCCGAAGTGCGCGCCCGAACGAGTGCCCAGCTCGGCATCCACTGCCACAACGACGCCGGGTGCGCGGTGGCCAATTCGCTGGTCGCCGTCCAGGCCGGCGTGACCCAGGTCCAAGGGTGCATCAACGGGTACGGGGAGCGCGCCGGCAATACCGACCTCTCCGCGGCGATCCCCAACCTCTCGCTCAAGCTGCACATCCGGACGATCCCCGCCGACCGGTTGGAGCGACTGACGCCGGTGTCCCATCACATCGCGGAGCTGGTGAACATCGCGCCCAATCCCCAGCAGGCGTTCGTGGGCAACTCCGTCTTCGCCCACAAGGGCGGCCTGCACGCCAGCGCCGTGGCCCGCAGCGCGGATCTCTACGAGCACGTCGTACCGAGCTCCGTCGGGAACGGCACCCGCGTGGTCGTCTCGGAAATGGCGGGCCGATCGACGCTCGCCATGAAGGCGGCCGAGCTCGGCCTCGAGCTGGACGGCGAGGTGCTCGGGCGCGTGCTCGACGAGCTCAAGCGGTTGGAACACGAGGGCTATCACTTCGAGGTGGCGGACGGGTCGCTCGAGTTGCTGCTGCGGCGGGCGACGGGTTGGACGTCGGATTTCTTCACGGTCGAGTCGTTCCGGATCATCACCGACCACAGTGAGAACGCCGAAGGGACGACGACTGCGCCGTTCGGCGTGACGACCGAAGCCACCGTCAAAGTGCATGTCGGAGGGGATCGGATCGTTGCCACCGCCGAAGGAAACGGCCCGGTGAACGCGCTCGATGCCGCGTTGCGGGGCGCCATCGGTCCCAGGTTCCCGGTCCTCTCGACCATCCACCTCACCGATTACCGGGTCCGGGTGCTCGACACGGGCCGGGGCACAGAGGCGGTGACCCGCGTACTGGTGGACACCACCGACGGCGAGACGGTCTGGACCACCATCGGGGTCTCCGAGAACATCATCGAGGCGAGTTGGCAGGCACTCTACGACTCGGTCGTCTTCGGGCTCGTTCACGGGGCCTGACCCCGAGTAGCCTGCCCGACCATGACCCAGCCGACCTTCGTCCCGATCACCGAGGCGGACCAGGTGCGGCCGGCCCTCCACCTCCACGTGCCGGAGGCATGGACGACCAGCCGCCCCGCCGAGCTCAGAACGCCCATTGCGCCCAAGGGGCGCAGCATCGGCACGCCCGGCTCGGATGCCGGATTCGCGCTGCGGCTGGCCGGGCGCTTCGCGCATGACCTGAAGCTCACGGAAGGGGAGGCCGAGCATGATGTCCTCCTGGGCAGCGCGTTGATCGCAGCTCGCCGGGCTGCCCTCTTCGGGCGGGGGCCCACCATCTACGACGTCCAGGTGGCGCTGGCGCTCTGGGGATTCCTGGTCGACAATCCCCCGGGGGACCTGGTCGCGGTCCGCCGGCGGGCATTCTCGGCGGTCTCGCACGACTACGTGGCCCAGCGCAGCCTGGTCGACGCCATCGCGGACGAGAGCCTCCGGCTCACCCCCGCCGAGGCCCAGGCCCGGCTCCAGCCATCGGGGACTGTCCCGGCGGCTGCCGCCGAGCCGGTTGTCATCGCCTGAGAACCGCCTCTGCGACGCAGCTGTCGAGGCAGGCTGCGAGAGCACCCGATCGGCTCTGCGAGAATGAGGGGGTGAAGAACTCGACCTTTGCCCTGACCGATGAGCAACGACAGTTTCGCGACACCATGCGGCAGTTCGCGGAGGACCGGATCGCTCCCCATGCGGTCGAAGTCGACCGCGACGCCGTGTTCCCGTGGAAGTCGTTTGCCGCCTGTGTGGAGATGGAGCTCCCCTCGCTCGGGATCCCCGAGGCGTACGGGGGTGCGGGAGCGGACATGGTGACCCAGGCCATCGTCGCCGAAGAGCTCGCCCGGGTCTGCGCGTCGACGTCGCTGACCATCCTCATCTCCAAGCTCGGCATGCTGCCGGTCATGAACTGGGGCTCGGAGGAGCTGAAGCAGCAGTATCTGCCCCGAGTGGCGTCGGGCGACATCCAGGCGAGCTATTGCCTGTCCGAGGCCGATGCCGGAAGTGACGTCGCCTCCATGCGGACTCGGGCTGTGCGCGATGGCGACGACTACATCTTGACGGGATCGAAATACTGGATCACCAACGCCGGGATATCCGACGTGTACATCGTCTTCGCCAAGACCGATCCCACCGCAGGCGGGCGAGGCATCTCGTGCTTCCTGGTCGAGCGGGACTGGGGAATCACGATTGCCAAGCACGAGGACAAGTTGGGCATGCGGGGCAGCCCTACCGGCGAGGTCGTCCTGGACGAGGTACGGGTGCCGGCGTCGCACCGCATCGGCGAAGAAGGGCAGGGGTTCACCATCGCCATGCACACGCTGGACCGGAGCCGCCCCACCATCGGCGCCCAGGCGGTCGGTATCGCCCAGGGTGCCATCGATTACTCGGCCGCCTACATGAAGCAACGCCACGCGTTCGGCGGCCCGATCGCCGACCTCCAGGGACTGCGGTTCATGCTGGCCGACATGGCCATGCGCAACGAGGCGGCCCGGGCGCTCATCTACCGCGCCTGCGCAATGGTGGACGACGACCCGACGGGCGAACTGACACTGTTCGGCGCCATGGCCAAGGCGTTCGCCTCGGACACGTCCATGTCGGTGACCATCGACGCCGTCCAGCTCCTGGGGGGCTACGGCTACACCAAGGACTTCCCAGTGGAACGATTTCTACGCGACGCCAAGGTCACGCAGATTTACGAAGGGACCAATCAGGTCCAGCGTGTGGTGATCGCCCGCGAGCTGCTCAAGAAGGTCTGACGACTCGTCGTTCGTTTTGCCCTTTCGCCACCTCGTCCATAGCCTGAGCGGGACGCTGCTCACCCGAGAGGGCGTCTGAGCAGGGGTGTAACGTGAGAACAGGTTCTCCCGAACGGTGTGGGCCTGTGGGCCCGGCGCCGGGTGCGGGGGAGGAAGGACGTCCATCATGGGGAAGCCGGTCATCATCGAAGCGGTCCGTACGCCGATCGGGAAGCGCAACGGATGGCTATCGGGGCTGCGTCCCGCCGACATGCTGGGCGCCGTGCAGGTGGAGGTGGTCAAGCGGGCCGGTATCGATCCCTCTCTGGTCGAACAGGTTGTCGGGGGCGTCGTCACCCAGGTGGGCGAGCAAGCCTTCAACGTGACACGGACGGCCTGGTTGCTCAGCGGCCTCCCCTACGAGGTGGCGGCGACGACCATCGACTGTCAGTGCGGGTCCTCCCAGCAGTCCAATCACTTCGTCAACAACCTGGTTGCCGCCGATGCGATCGGGGTGGGCATCGCCTGCGGTGTGGAGGCGATGAGCCGGATACCCCTGGGTGCCAATACCGGCAAGGGCGTCGGGCGTTCGATTCCTGCTGACCTGCCCTACGACATGCCAGACCAATTCACCGCGGCGGAGCGTATCTCGGAAAAGTACGGGATCACCCGCCAGGACGTCGATTGGCTCGGACTGGCGTCGCAGCAGAAAGCGGCGGCGGCGATGGCCGAGGATCGGTTCGCCCGGGAGATCGTTTCCGTCGAGGCGCCGGCGGTGGGCGAAGAAGGACCCTGGGGTGACCATGCGGGCGAGCGTAGGGTGATCAGCAGGGACCAGGGGCCCCGGGAGACGACGGCGGAGGGGCTGGCCAAGCTGAAGCCGGTCCTGCCCTCGGGTATGCACCACGCCGGGAACTCGTCGCAGATCTCTGACGGAGCGGCAGCCGTGCTCTGGATGTCGGAGGAGAGGGCCAGGGCCGAAGGCCTGCGCCCCCGGGCCCGCATCGTGGCCCAGGCGTTGGTCGGCTCAGATCCCTATTACCACCTCGACGGTCCGATCTCCGCCACCACGAAGGTGCTCGAAAAGGTGGGGATGACGATGGCCGACATCGATCTGTTCGAGGTCAATGAGGCCTTCGCGTCCGTCGTGATGAGCTGGGCCAAGGTGCACGGCGCGGACATGGACAAGGTGAACGTCAACGGGGGCGCCATCGCCCTGGGACACCCGGTCGGGGCGACCGGCAGCCGTCTGATCACAACGATCCTCCACGAGTTGGAACGCCGTGACGCCACGTACGGGTTGGTTTCCATGTGCTGTGGTGGCGCCCTGGCCACCGGAACGATCCTCGAGCGGCTCTGATCACCATCCTCGGCCGGCTACGGGTGTCGAGCGGACCACCCATCTTCGCCAGAGAATGAGCAAGCCGCTACCACCCGCACACGATGCCACCGGGCGACACGGCGATCCGACGTCGACCGGCGGACGAGCCGCTGAACCGGCTCGCCGCCGCCGTCCGGCGTATCAGTGGCGTGGCTGTAGGCCATCCCATCCCCGACGACGAGATCGTACGGGCGTCCGACGAACTCGAGCGCATCGCCGAGGGGTTGGAGGACAGGGCTGACGAATCGCGGCGCGCCCGGACGCAGCCCGACCTGGCCGGGCACCCGCAGGACTTCTTCCCGAGCAGTCCGATCATCGGCTACGCCAATCCGATCGCCCCGCCCGTCGAGGTGTGGTTGGGGGAGAACGCAGACGGCCTGCCCGAAATCCACGGCCGCGTCACGTTCGGCTACCAGTACGAGGGGCCGCCGACGTGCGTCCACGGTGGCGTCATCGCCGAGCTCTTCGACGAGCTGATGGGGGCGGCGAACGTCATTGCCGACAAACCGGCGATGACGGGGACGCTGACGGTGCGGTACCGCAAGCCCACTCCTCTCCTGACGCCACTGGCACTGGTGGCCCGCTGTCAGAGCAGTGAGGGTCGCAAGGTGCACACGTGGGCCGCCATCTACCACGAAGGCGCGATCACGGCTGAGGCCAAGGGGCTTTTCATCGAGGTGCGACCCGGCCGCATGCTCGACATTGTCACGACCAACGCGCATGCGACGGGCGACCCGCTGATCCATTCGGAATTCGCCCGGGACATCGCGGAGAAAGCCGCCGATTGACCCCTGGCGCATCCGGTCTGCGCCGGTCCGGGTTACTTCGCCCGGAGCGCCCGCAGCTTCTCGATCTGCAACAGCCGTGATTGGGCGATCAGCCACTCGCGGGAGCGGGCAACCTGGCTCGGGTGCGGCACATGCTGCAGGCCCACGGGGCTGTCGGTCAGCGCGCCACATCTTCGGCAGACCGACATGCGCCCGTTCGTCTCCGGTGCGTGGTGCTCGTCGAGCTGCGCGCCGACGAGTGAAGACTCGGCTGAAGCCATGATCCTCCGATCCATCGCCGAGCCCGGTCACGGCCGACGCCGAACCGGAAGGACGGCAACAGGCCCGAGTTGAGCGGGACGGTCCTTCGGTCCCCTCACCCTACGCCGCGTCCCGATCGAACGCACCGGGCGGAACCGACGGCGCAGTATCAGAGCAACTGGGTGGACACCGGTGGGACCGGAGAGCGCTCCGCCGCGGTTGCCTCAACAGGGGGAGCATCGCCCGGAGGCAGCGCCGGGTCGTCCGGCGCATGATGGGTTTGTCGCCACTCCTGCCAGCGCAGGCGGGTCCGGAACAGCACGACGCCGCCTCCGACAACCAGCACGACGCCCGCGATCTGGACGAGGAGTGAACCGAGATGTCCGTCCTCGCCGAGCCAGAGATGCTCGTCCAGCGTGCGTTCGATGCCCCAGAGCACCATGGCCGTCCCGATGACCGTACCGGCCGGGTAGTCGGTGCGGACCGATCCATCAGGCCATCGGTTCAGGCGCCGCTCGATGAGGATCAACACGATGTAGACAGCGAAGTCCTCAGCCGCCTGGAAGATCGGCACGGGGAGGCGCCGGCCGTGCTGGCCGGCGTAGTACATGCCGAACCACTGATGGGTGGGGTGCCCGCCGCCGGCCACCATGAGCTGCGGGCCCAGCAACCGGCCCATGGCCCATGCAGCCATGAGGACGGGGGCGATCAGGTCGAGAGCCCGACCGAGGGGTAACTCCGGACAGCGCTTGCGGGTCAGGATGAGGCCGGTCGGCACCGCAAAGAGCAGCCCGCCGAACGACGAGAGCCCTCCGTGCCAGATGGCCAGGACCTCGCCCGGATTGTTGGTGTAGTAGTGCAGGTTGGACAGGACGTGCAGCGCCCGGGCGCCGACCACAGCCGCCAGAATGATCCACAGGAAGACGCCGACGAACCACTCGGTGCGATAGCCGTTCTTCTTGAGCCGTCGCTCGAAGTAGGTGAACGCGAACCAGAACGTGAGGGCGAGGCCGATGCCGTAGGTGTGGACCTGTAGCGGCCCGATGTGGAAATCGACAGGGATCGGTTTCATGGCTTGCCCGCCGCGAGGTTACGACAGCGAAGCGGAGCGGCGGACGCGGCCGGTGTCAGGGACGACCGGCGCCGACAAAGCCGCCACCGAGACGCAGGCCCGTCAGATGGACGACTTGTCCGGTTTCGGGAGCTTCGATCATCGTGCCGGGCCCCACGTACATGGCGACGTGCTCGGAACCCCCCGGGCCGTAAAAGAGCAGGTCGCCCGGCTCCAGGTTGCTCAGGGGCACGGGGGTCGAATCGCTCATCTGGGCGCCCGAGTAGTGGGGAAGTCCGACGCCCACCTGGCCCCAGGCGTAGGCCGTGAGGCCTGAGCAGTCGAATCCCGGGTTTGCCGAGCCCTTGGGGGACTCGGCACCCCAGACGTAGGGAACGCCCTCTTGGCTCTCGGCCGCCTGCACCGCTCCCAACCCTCCGGGAGCAGTCGGCGGCGGGGCGAAGTCGCCGAGCCCCGACGACGTACCCCCTGAACTCGCAGAACTTACAGTGGTTGCCTTTACCTCCGCCGCGGCTTGGCGGGCTCGCTCCACCTGGGCTGCCGCCGCCGCCGCCTCTGCGTCCTGCTGCTGCTTTATGAGTGCCGCGATCTTGCCGTTCTCCTGGGCGAGGGCACTTTGCTGGACCTGAATCTCCTGGGCGTTCTGGCTTACTGCCGCCCGCTCGGTGGCCACCGCCTGTTCGGCCTGTCCCTGTTGGTCATCGAGTTGCGCCTGCTGAGCGCTGAGCGTGTTCTCGGCGGTGTGCAGGTTGGCCACGGCAAGATTGATGTCACCCTGCGCGATCAGGTTGTACTCGGTCGCGGCGCCGACGGTCTTCTCGTTGCCACTGAAGATCGGGTTGTTGCTCGACGCCGCGCCGTCGGAGACATAGTTGGCGATGGCCGCCTTGGAGAGCCGGGTGCGATCCGTCGACACCTGCTTCTGATCAGTGGCGATGGCGGCTTTGGTGGTAGCGATGCTCGCGTTTATCTGTTGGAGCTTGTAGGCCGCAGCGTCGTACTGCTGGCTCAAGGCGGACATCCGGTCCTGCGCCGATGTCAGCTCTGACTCGATCGCCGCAGCCTCGGCTTTGGCGCTGGAAATGGAGTCACCTGCGGCGGGGCGCGTAGCCAGGAACACAGTGCCAGGGAGCACTGTGACAATGGTCATAACGGGCAACAGCACCCGCCGGAGCACCCGAGCGCTCCGAGCTGACCGGGGCGTGGAGTGGCTCCGAGGCCGCTCTACGTCAGTCACTATGGGGGACATTCTTACTGGACCGGTCCGCAAGTTTCAAACACATCCGCGCCAACACAGCTATGTCGGTTCCCACCAGTGGTAGCAAAATGCAGGCCAATGACGGTAAGGCGAGAAGTACTGATTGTTGGCGAGCCACCGCTCTTCCAGCCGTCGCCGGACGAGGCTACGGTCGCAACCATGGGCGAGATGATCGAATTCCCGAGCAATGGATCGACGGCCGTGGGCTACCTGGCCAAGCCGGAGGGGGGCAAGGGCCCCGGCGTCATCGTGATCCAGGAGTGGTGGGGTCTCGTCGATCACATCCGCGACGTCTGCGATCGCTTCGCGGCGGCCGGCTTCGTGGCGTTGGCGCCGGATCTGTACCACGGGATGACCGTGGCGGAGCCCGATGAGGCGGCAAAGGAGATGATGGCGCTGAGGATGGACCAGGCCGCCCGCGACATGAGCGGCGCCGTGGACGAGGTGATCCGACAGAGCGGGGCCTCCCACATCGGAGTCATCGGGTTTTGCATGGGAGGTGGGTTGGCGTTGGTCCTGGCGACGCAGCGACCGGACGCGGTCAGCGCCGTGGTGCCCTGTTACGGGGTCATCCCCTGGCCCGACGCCCAACCCGATTACTCCGCGCTTTCGGCCGCCGTGTTGGGCCATTACGCCAGCGAAGACGGCTTCTTCACACCGGCTGCGGCCGAAGCTCTGGGGGAGCAGCTGCGGGCAATGGGCAAGGACGTCGAGATCATCGTCTACCCGGGCACCGATCACGCTTTCTTCAACGACACCCGACCCGAGGTGTACGACGCGGAGGCGTCGAAGGCGTTGTGGGAACGCAGCCTGGTGTTCTTCCACACCCACCTGGACTAGCGGCTCCATGCACCGGCTCCCCGGTCGGGCCGGGGCCCGGAGGGGGTTTGTTACCATTTGGTCATGTCCGCACGCTCTCGCGACTTGCCGCGCCGCTCCTGCCTCTCCACCCCGGGGTCGAACGAGAAGTTCCTGGCCAAAGCACCCACGGTCCCGGCCGACATGACCTTCCTCGACCTCGAGGACGCCGTGGCCCCGTTGGAGAAGGAGGGCGCCCGGCCCAAAGTGGTCGACGCCATCAAAAACCTGCCCTGGGACGATCGTGTGTTGTGCGTCCGCGTGAACGCGTGGGACACCGAATGGACCTACGGCGATGTCATCGAAGTGGTGGGGAACGCAGGCGAGCGCCTGGACGAGATCATGCTGCCGAAGGTGCAGTCGGCCGCCGAGGTGGTGGCGCTGGACCTCTTGTTGACCCAGGTGGAGAAGAAGTCGGGTCTCCCGGTGGGCCATATCGGGATCGAGGCGCAGATCGAGACGGCGCGTGGCCTCATCAACGTCGATGAGATCTGTGCGGCTTCCTCCCGGCTCGAGGCGATCATCTTCGGGCCGGCGGACTTCGCGGCCAGCATCGAGATGCCGGTGCTCACGGGCGGGATCGAGATCCCCGAGTACCCGGGCGACCACTTCAACTACGTCTTCAGCCGGATCTTGATGGCAGGGCGCGCCAACGGGCTCCAGGTGATCGACGGGCCTTTTCTCAAGGTGCGCGAGCTCGACGCGCTGCGCCTGTACTCCTTGCGCAGCCGGATGCTCGGCTACGACGGCAAATGGGCGCTCACGCCTGACCAGGCGGCCGTGCTCAACGAGGTGTATTCACCGACCCAGGAACAGTTCGACCGGGCCTTCGACATCCTTGACGCGTACCGCCAAGCCACTGAGGGCGACCGCAAAGGAGCAGTCATGTTCGGCGACGAGATGATCGACGAAGCCAGTCGCAAAATGGCCATCAAGTTCGTCAGCCGGGGCACACGGGCCGGGTTGAGCCGCAGCGCGGACTGAGAGATCAGCCCATGAGCCGACGGGCGATGACCTTGAGGGCCAGGGTCTCGTCGGCGCCTTCGAAGATCGACAACACCCGGGCGTCGACGAAGTAGCGGCTCACCGGGAATTCTTCGGCGTAGCCCATCCCGCCGTGGATCTGCATGGCTTCACGGGTGACCCATTCCGCTGCCCGGCACACGTACGCCTTGATCATCGAGGCTTCCAACGCGCCGTCACCCTGGGCCATCAGGCGCGCCACGTGGTACGAGGATTGCCGGGTGGCCGCGATGATCACGGCCATCCGACCCAACTTCGCCTGGGTGAGTTGGTACTCGCCGATCACCGATCCGAAGACCTTGCGATTGGCGGCGTACGACGCAGCGGCTTCGTACGCCGCCTGCATGACGCCCAGTGCGCGTGCGGCGGTCTGTAGCCGTCCGTTTTCGAACCCCTGCATCTGGAGGTAGAAGCCCTTCCCGAGGCCGTCGGGGCCACCGACCAGATTGGCATCAGGCACGAACCAGTCCTCGAAGGAGAGCTCGTAGGAGTGCATCCCCCGGTAGCCCAATGTGTCGATCGGGCGACCCTCCAGCCGTCCGGGCCCGGTCCCGGCGGGACGCGCCTCGTCGTCCTGGATGAACAAGAAGCCGTGTCCGTCACCTTGCGGTTTCTCGACGATGAACATCGAGAGTCCCCGGTGTGACAGGGAACGGTCGGGATCGGTGCGGGCCAGGAGCATCAGCACGTCGGCCCGGGCGGCGAAGGTGCACCACGTCTTGACGCCGTTGATGAGCCAGCCCCCCTCCGTCGGCGTGGCCGAAGTCACGATCCCGGCGACGTCGGATCCGAAGTCGGGCTCGGTCACCGCCACCGCGGCGAGCACCTCGGCCGAGGCCAATTTGGGCAGCCACTGCTTCTTCTGGGCTTCGGTGCCGCCGTAGACGAGGGCCCGTGTGAGGATCTCGGGACGCGTGATCAGCGATCCGCCGATGCCGAGCGAGCCCCAACTCAATTCCTCGGTGGCCACGACCATCCCGAGGTAATCGCTCTCACCACCGGTGGCGAACCCGTCGTACTCCTCGGGGACCGAGAGCCCGAAGCCCCCCAGCTCGGCCAGGCCGCTGATGATCTCCTCGGGGATATCGCCGTTCGTACGGTGCACATGCTCGGCATGAGGGCGCACCTTGTCCTCGGCGAAGCGGTGGAACGTCTCGCGGACCAGCTCGAAGTCGCTCCCGAGGTGCCGTGGGCCCTCGACGTTGGCCAGCGCGGCCAAGGTGACCGGGTCGCGCCCGGCGCGTAGGAATTCGGCCGCCGGCGCGATCCAGTCGATCTGCGTTCCCCACGCCGCTTCTCTTCCCGCCACGCGGCCGACCAGATCGGCCAGGACGTCGGCGACAAAGGCAGTGGCAAGGCGCAGCTCGGTTTCGCCCGAGGCTCCGTAGGCGAGGGCGGCGTGCGCCGTGGCGACCGCCGCCGCGGCGTGCGCCACGTCGTAGGCCACGACCTGATTGGCGTCGACACCGCCGCTGGCACGGACCGCGGCACAGCCTGCGTCAACCACACGCTGGGCCAGCTCGACGGCTTGGCGCGCCGCCTCAAGGCTTGGTGAACCGGACTCCGTCACTTCCTCGCACCCTACAGGTTTGCCACCTGATCCCCCGATGGGGGGCGGCGCCCGATGACAGTGACCAACGGTGGGAGCACCACAGGGTCATCCTCAGGGTCGACTCCGGTCAACGATTCGAGATAGCGGGCCACCGGTCCCTCGCCGACGCCTGCGGGGGCTTCGGCCCAGGCGTCGATGACGTCAAGGTCGGCGTCCCGCAACAGCGACGGGAGAAAGGCGCCGATGTCGGGATGGCGGGCATCGGGCATCGACAGCGGCAACCCCGCGATGCGTCCGGCGGACGTGATCGGCTCCTGGACGACCACCCAACCCCCGGGCCTCACGACGGCAGCCATACGACGGACGACCACGGAGGGGTCATGGACGTGGAGGAGCAGGAACCGGCAGAACGCCAGATCGACCTGTTCGGGGAGGATCAGGTCTTCTCCCGCTTGGGTGAGCGCAATCACCTGGGTGTGGGCCGCTGCCGTGCGGGCCACCTCGTCGCGGGACTGGGGGTCGCTGTCCACGGCATAGATCCGTCCCTCGCGTCCCACCATTTCGGCCAGGGCGATCGAGACATCTCCGCCACCTGCCCCCACGTCGAGGCAGCGCCAGCCCGACCCCAGGCCGAGTCGCTCCAAGGCCGTGGCCAGCGGCCGCCGGTACACGTCGTCGCGGAGACCCGTGAGCTCACTCACGACCGAACTCCGGGCCGGGGCGGGCATTCGTTCATGACCTTGCACTCTACGGTGGGTCCGTGCGGCCTATATCCTCGAGTTCGTGAAGGTAACCATGTTGCTCTGCGACGCCGCCCAAGTGTCCGACGGAAAGCTCTACATTCTCGGTGGGGGGTGGAGCATGACCGGGCCTGATCCCGTGCCTTCTGCCGTTGCCCTGAAGATAGACGTCGACTGGCACGAAGCCGAGACGTCGCACCACTGGGAGCTGTTCTTGGAGGACGCTGATGGGCAACCGGTGCTGATGGAGACGCCGGAGGGTACCCAGCCGGTCGAGGTGCGTGGCGAGTTCGCTGTGAGCCAGCCGCCGGAGATTCCCGAGGGTTCACCGATCGACGTCGCGCTCGCGGTGAACCTCGGCCCAATTCCGCTGGCGCCGGCCACCCGGTTCGCGTGGCGATTGATGATCGACGGCGAATCCCTTCCCGGGGCTTCGTTGGGCTTTACGACCCGTCCCCGTCAAGGCGTGGCGGAATAGACCCAGCATGACGATCTACGACCGGCCCTTCGGTCGCTATCTGGAGGACTTCGTTCCAGGGGACGTGTACAGGCATTGGCCCGGCAAGACGATCACCGAGGCCGATGACCATCTCTTCTGCATGATCACCATGAACCATCACCCGTTGCACACCAACGCGTGGTTCGCCGAGCACGAAACAGTGCAGGGCAAGAACGTGGTGGTCGGCAATCTGGTGTATTCGTTGGCTCTGGGTATGAGCGTGCCCGACGTGAGCGGATCGTGCATCGCCAATCTCGAGGTGGAATCTCTCCTCCATCGATCGCCGACGTTCCATGGCGACACCATCTACGCCGAAACACGCGTGCTCGAAGCGACGCCGTCGAAGTCCAAGGACGATCGGGGCATCGTGGCGGTGGAGACGAAGGCCTTCAATCAGCGGGGCGAAGAGGTCTGCTACTTCCGCCGCAAGCTCATGGTGTGGAAGAAGGAGCACGCGCCGGAGCGCCGTCGTCCGTACAACGACAACGTCTGGGACTGAGCCGCTGTCGGCCGCTCGGGTCCGTCGCTTTCAGCGCCGGGTGCTCGAATGGGGTGCCGAACATCGGCGGGATCTACCGTGGCGTGCCACGCGTGATCCCTGGCGCATCCTCGTCAGCGAAGTGATGCTCCAACAGACGCAGGTTGACCGGGTTGTCGGGCGCTACGAAGCCTTTCTCGCAGTTTTTCCGACTGCAGGCCACTGTGCCCGGGCCCGGTCGGGCGACGTCGTGCGTCTGTGGTCGGGGCTCGGCTACAACCGACGCGCGCTCAACTTGCACCGGGCGGCGGTGACCGTGGCGGACGAACACGGAGGCGAGTTCCCTCAGGACGAGCGAGCACTGCGAGCGCTGGCCGGCGTGGGCCCTTATACGGCCCGTGCCGTGCAGACGTTCGCTTTCGGGCTCGATGTGGCGCCTGTCGACACCAATGTGGCGCGCATTCTGGCACGGTGCGTCGTAGGGACCGGCGTAGCAACCAGCCAGGCGCAGGTGGTGGCGGACCGCCTCCTGCCGGCCGGACAAGCATGGGAGTTCAACCAAGCGATGTTCGATCTCGGCGCAACCGTCTGCACTGCGACCCGGCCGGGGTGCGGCGTCTGCCCCCTGCGTCTGCAGTGCCGGTGGAGGCGCCGTGGCCTGACCGGACCTGACCCCTGGCGGGCCAGCCCATCGGTGCGGCCCCAGTCGCGCTTCGCCGGGTCGGATCGACAAGGCCGGGGCCGTCTCGTTCACGCCCTGCGCCGCGGCGGGGTTTCCGGGGAATCGTTGCCTGCGGTCTGTGGTTGGTCGGGCGATCGTGCGCGGGCCGAACGGATCGCCGATGCACTCGTGGCCGAGGGTTTCGCCGAATGGTCAAGGGGTCACCCGCGGCGGCTGCACCTGCGCTGAGCGGGCGCATTTTTCCTGGTGCCCTGCGCAGCGACCCTACGCGCCGTGCGCAGCACGGGTATCGTCGGTGACGTGATCGTGACGTTCTACGGCGTCCGGGGGTCTTGTCCGTGCTCGGGGGATCGCTACCGGCGATACGGCGGCAATACCTCGTGCCTCCTCATCGGGATCGAGGGGGACGAGCCGTTGATCGTCGATCTCGGTACGGGTCTCCGGGCGCTCGGCGACGTGCTCCTCGAGCACACGCGGGCGGTGGGCGCACCCTTGCGGGCCACAGCCCTCCTCACCCATCTTCACTTCGACCACATTCTCGGTCTTCCGTTCTTCGGCCCTCTTCAGGACCCGGGGGCGCAGTTGACCGTCCACGGTCCGGCCCAGGCGCGGGGAACCCTCAAGGACGCCCTGCATGCGGCGGTGCAACCGCCCGTGTTCCCGATCCACATGGACCAGTTCCGGGGCGACATGGTCATGGTCGACACCCGGGACGAAGACTTCTCGATCGGGTCGGCCAAGGTGATGGCCCGTTCGATCCCGCACAGCGGCATCACCCTGGGCTTCCGCATCGAAGCCGAAGGCCGGACGATCGCGTACCTGCCCGACCATCAAGCGCCCGTCGATCGCCGCACCATTCCCGATTCCGTCCTCGAGCTCTGCCACGATGTGGACCTGTTGCTCCACGACGGCCAGTACACCGAGGACGAGTTTTCGACAAAAGCCGAGTGGGGCCATTCGACCGCAGCGTTCGCCGTCCACGTGGCAGCGGAGTCGCGAGCGAAGAGACTCGTTCTCACCCACCACGACCCGTCACACGACGACCGCGATCTCGATCGCATCCTGACGCGGGCGCGGCATCTTCCCCAGGCGAAGGCCATCGACGATGTGTCCATGGCGCGCGAGTCGCTGTCCATAGACCTCGGTCGGGCGTAGGTGTCGGGCCTCGACCAGGCCCGGTTTCGCGAAGTGCTCGGTCACTTCGCCACCGGCATCACCATCGTGACGGCCACCGAGGAGGGGGAGCCGGTCGGCTTCTCGTGCCAGTCGTTCTCTGCCCTGTCGCTGGATCCCCCGATGGTGATCCTCGCCCCGGCCAAAAGCTCTACCAGCTGGCCCCGTATCGCCAGGGCCGGCGCGTTCTGCGTCAACATCCTGGGCGAGCATCAAGAAGCGCTCTGTCGAGCCTTCGCAGTCTCTGGCGGCGACAAGTTCGACGGGGTGGAGTGGAGCCCGGGGATCACGGGCGCCCCCCTCCTCGCGGGGTCACTCGCCGCTGTGGAATGCACGCTCGGCGCCATCTACGAGGGTGGGGATCACGAGCTCGTGACGGGGCACGTCGTGACGATGGAGATCGGCGAGGGATCGCCTCTTTTGTTCTACCGTTCCGGGTTCGGCCGCTTCGTGTCGTGAGCCGGCGCGCTGCTACCGTGCCTCGATGCCCGAACTGATCACTTCCGCGACCATCAACGACGTCGTGCTGGTCCGGCCGGACGTCCACGGAGATGAGCGGGGTCGCTTCGTCGAGACGTACAGGCGCAGCTGGTTCCCACTCGGGAGGGAGATGATCCAGGGCAACCGGTCCGAGAAACAGGCCGGTGCCCTGGTCGGCTTGCACTACCACCTGCACCAAGCCGACTACTGGTACGTCCTTCGCGGCCGCGCCCGCGTCGTCCTGCACGATCTGCGTCAGGGCTCCGGCACCGATGGGGCGACTGAGCTCATCGACCTCGACGGGGATATCGATCAAGGGCTGTTCATACCTCCGGGCGTGGCGCATGGCTTCGCCGCCCTGACCGATCTTCTCCTGTGGTACCTCGTCGACGGCTATTACAACGAGGCCGACGAGCTCGGCCTGGCCTGGGACGACCCGACGGTGGCCGCGGACTGGGGGCTGACGGACCCTGTCCTTTCGAATCGGGACAAGAGCAATCCCCGGCGTGCCGACATTTCGGATGCCGTGCGGCCTCGGGCCGCCATGCGCACCTGAGGCGTCGCGGCGGCGGGAATTCTCCCGCAATGGGTGTTCGAACGGGTCGGTCCGAGCGGAGGGAATTTTGTTCGGCGCTGCGGTTCCTTCGATGCACCGCGTCCTGTTGAATAGGAGGTAATGCTCATCGGTGGGATCGCGGCTGCTGTGGTGGTGGTGGCGGTCACCGCGGCCCTGCTCACCAAGAGGATGGGTCGCAACGATGTGCACTCGGTCGAGGGGTATCACCGCTCGATCCACACGCTCGAGAGCATCAACGCGCACCCGGCGGCCCACGGCGTCGCCGCCGAGGTCAACGACGGGGCAAAGGCGGTATTCCCCGAGAGTGCTATTCGAATCGGGGGGTCGGCGTCGGTCCGGGTGACCGATGCCAGGCCGGTCGTCCCTCCCGTGCCACCTCCGGTGACGAATCGCGACACGCCGGTGACGTTCGACGACGCCGGACCCCCTCCACCCCCGGTCCTGCACGAGCCGGTGGGTAATCGGGACAAGGCGATGGGCTCGATCAATCATCGACCCCGGCGGCTGGCCGCGCCTGCGACTGCGGTAGCCGTCGTCATCGTCCTGGTCGTCGTGCTTCTCCTGACGGGATCGCACACCGTGGCACCTCCGCCGCACCACCACGGTCGATCGAGCAGCAACAACGTCACCTTGCCGAAAACGGGCCCCGGTGCGACGGCGACGAACACGACGTCGACCACGGCGCCGAAGGTGGTCGTGCCGCAGGCCGGAACGGCGGACAGCGCGACCTATGACGTCGCGGGTGCCACCTTCACCCTGGCCTTTTCGGCCACCTCGGGCCTCTGTTGGGTCGACGTCACGAATTCCACCTCCGGGGCCACGCTCTTCGAGAAGACCCTCGAACCGGGCGAGCAGCACACGCTCGCCGTGACAGGGCCGGTCACCGTTGCGATCGGCGCACCCACGGTGCTGGGAGTCCTGGTCGATGGGAGCGCTGTCGCCCTGCCAACGGGGTTTCGGACGCCGTTCACCATGCGGTTCGTCACGACTGGCTGACCCGCGACGACGTCATGCCCAGCGCATCGAGCAGGAAGGCGAAGACGAGCGCTTCCTCCTTCCAGGCGTCGTAGCGTCCCGAAGGCCCCCCGTGGCCTGCACCCATTTCCGTACGGAGCAGGATCCGGGTCGACGGTGAGAGCGAACGGATCTTCGCCACCCATTTGGCCGGCTCCCAGTAGCTGACGCGGGGATCGTTGAGACCGGCGGTGACCAGGAGCCGGGGATACGTGCGGACCGTCCCGTCGAGATTGCGCCCACTGACGTTGTCGTAGGGCGAATAGGAGAGCATCCGGTCGTAGGCCGCCTTGTCAGCGAGTGGGTTCCCCCACTCCTCCCATTCACCGACGGTCAGGGGAAGGTCTGCGTCGAGCATCGTGGTCAGGACGTCCACAAAGGGGACTTGGGCCACCATGGCTGCGAACAGCTCCGGGGCTGCATTGGCCACCGCGCCGACCAGCAGTCCGCCGGCTGAACCGCCCCGGCCGGCGACCGCGTCGGGTCGGGCGATGCCCTGTGCCACCAGATGCCTCGCGCAGGCGATGAAGTCGCTGAACGTATTGGCCTTGTGCTCCATCCGCCCGTCCTCGTACCAGGCCCGGCCCATCTCGCCGCCGCCACGGACGTGGGCCACGGCGAAGACCATGCCGCGGTCCAGGAGTGAGATCCGGTGCGGCGAGAACGTCGGATCGATGGAGATCTCGTAGGCGCCGTACCCGTAGAGGAGGCATGGGGCGGGGAGGGCCAGCCCTCGCCGGTGCACGAGCGATATCGGTACACGCGTCCCGTCGTCGGCTTGCGCCCAGACGCGTCGGGTCGTGTACTGCGCTGCATCGAACCCACCGAGGACCGGCTCCTGCTTGAGCAGTGTCTCTCCTCTCGTGTCGAGCGCGATCTGCAGGACCGACGTCGGCGTCACCATCGACGTCCGACCGAATCTGAGGGACGTCACGTCGGGCTCGGGGTTGGGGCCCAACCACGATGATGAAGGGCTTTCCGTTGAGGGGACGATCCAGCTCGCCGACAGGAGATCTCCGGCCAACGGGTCCTCCCCGCCCTCAAGCGGTACGACCCGGACGAAGGTCTCCGCCTCCGATCGCTCGCTGAGGACCAGGACCGTGGAGAAGGCGTCGACGTCCTCGATGCGCACGCCGGGACGGTGCGGGATGATCTCGTTCCATCCGCCGTCGCCGCCCACCGCATCGTCGGCCGCGGCAAGGACCCGAAAGTCCCGTGCGTCCTCGTTGGTCAGAATGATGAACCAGCCGCCCCGATCTTCCCTTTTCAGGTGATCGACGGAGTATTCGCGCCCTTCACGTCGTGGGAGCACGACCCTCGGTTGGGCGGTGGGATCGCCGGCCGGTATGGCCAGCCATTCGGTGGTGTTGGTGCTGTGCACCGCGATCAGCACGAAGGCGCCGTCCCGGGTGCGCCCCGTTCCGAGGGAGAAGCGCCGATCGGTCTCTTCGAACACCAAGGTGTCGCTCGACGGGTCGGTCCCGAGCTCATGGCGCCACAGCTGGTAGGGGCGCATCGACTCGTCGAGCCGGGTGTAGAAGACCACGTCGGACTGGCTCGACCAGGCCAACCCGTACCCGGTGTCCGCCACCACTTCGGGAGCCGGGTCGGAGGGGGGGTCCACGAGGAGTGACCTGAAGCGAAGCTCATAGCGCTCGTCACCGTTGACGTCGGTGCCGTAGGCGATCGTGCTGTGATCGGGGCTGACCACGGCGGTGCCCAGGGCGAAATATTCGTGCCCTCGCGCCAGCGAGTTCTCGTCGAGGAGGATCTGCTCCTCCTCACCGGGCTCTCCCGCCGGTGGGAGCTCACCGAACGCCCTTGCGGGCCGCCGGCAATGAATCGCGTAGTCCTTCCCCTCCTCGGTGCGGCCGTAGTACCACCAGGGCCCACGGCGGGAAGGAACGGACATGTCCGTCTCGAGGATGCGGGCCTTCATCTCCTCGAAGAGGGTGGTGCGGAGACCCTCGAGGGGGGCGAGGACGTGTTCGGTGTACGAATTCTCGGCGTCGAGGTAGGAGATGACCTCGGAATTGTCCCGTTCCCGCAGCCAGTACCAGGGGTCGACCCTTTCGTGGTCGAAAGTCGTGAGTGTGCGGGGTCGCTGGGTGGCCCGGGGCGGAGATTCCATCCTCGGAGCCTGCCACGACGGGGCTGGGGGCGTGGGCGGGCTGTGCGTTTCGGCTGGCCCGGGTAGTTGTTACTATCTACATAGGGGAAATGCCTCCCCTGTGAGCCCAGGAGCCCTATGGCTACAACAGATCTCGATCTTGGTCGCTACCAGCTCGGATGGAGCGACGCCGAGGACTACATCTTCAAGCCCAAGAAGGGCTTGAACGAGTCCATCGTGCGGGAAATGTCGGAGATGAAGAATGAGCCCGACTGGATGAGGGACTTCCGGCTGAAGTCGCTGAAGTACTTCGAGCGCAAGCCGATGGCCTCGTGGTTCGCCGCGCACATGCCGGACCTCGACTTCAACGACATCTACTACTACATCAAGCCCACCGGTGGGCAGGTGGACGACTGGGAAGACCTCCCGGACGCGATCAAGAACACCTACGAGAAGTTGGGCATCCCCGAGGCGGAGCGCAAGTACCTGTCCGGCGTCACGGCGCAGTACGAGAGTGAGGTCGTCTTTCACCGTAACCGGGCCGACTTGGAGGCTCAGGGCGTCCTGTTCTGCGACATGGACACGGCCGTGCGTGAGTACCCCGAGCACGTCCGCCGCTGGTTCGGAACGCTCATACCCCCCAACGACAACAAGTTCGCCGCACTCAACTCCGCGGTGTGGTCCGGCGGATCGTTCATTTATGTGCCACCCGGCGTCAAGGTCGAAATGCCGTTGCAGGCGTACTTCCGGATCAACGCAGAGAACATGGGCCAATTCGAACGCACGCTGATCATCGCCGACGAGGGCTCCCAGGTGCACTACATCGAGGGATGCTCGGCCCCCGTCTACTCAACCGACTCGCTGCATTCCGCCGTGGTGGAGCTTGTCGCCCTTCAGGGAGCGCGGATCACCTATACGACCATCCAGAACTGGTCGACGAACGTGTACAACCTGGTCACGAAGCGAGCCCGCTGTGAAGCAGAGGCTCACGTCGAATGGATCGACGGCAACATTGGCTCACGCCTGACCATCAAGTACCCGTCGGTCTACCTCATGGGACCCAAGGCCTCGGGCGAAGTCCTCTCGGTCGCGTATGCCGGGGCGGGCCAGCATCAGGATGCCGGGGCGAAAATGTTCCACGTCGCTCCGGAGACGACGTCGACGATCGTCTCCAAGTCGATCTCCAAGGACGGTGGCATCACCACGTATCGAGGGAAGGTGCACGTCGATCCGGGAGCAACCGGGGCCAAGTCGTTCGTTCGCTGTGACGCACTCCTGCTCGACGATGTGTCGACCTCGGAGACCAAGCCCTACATGGAAGTCGGCGAGCGGGATGCCCGGATCGGCCACGAGGCCACCGTGTCGAAGGTCGGCGACGACCAGCTCTTCTACCTGATGAGCCGTGGCCTCTCGGAGAGCCAGGCGATGGGGATGATCGTCAACGGGTTCATCGAGCCGGTCACCCGGACGCTTCCGATGGAGTACGCAGTCGAATGGAGCCGGTTGATCGAGCTCCAGATGGAAGGTTCGGTCGGCTGATCGCCTCCCTCCTGGGCAACGTGGCACCATAGAGACGTGCCCATGCGCGAGGAATGCACCCACTTTCAGAGCAGGACCTACGCCTCAGGGGAGGCAGCTCGTTTCTGCGTGCTCGACCTCGCGCCTGAAGCCCCCTGGCGTTGCCCGGAGAACTGTCCCTCTTATCATCGGCGGCTGGCGGACGTCGGTTGGGTGCACGGGAGTCTCGTTGAGCCGGCCATCGAAGATGAGCCCGGTGCCGGAGGCCCCGAAGTTGCCGCGTTCTTGAACTCGGTCGAGGAGATCGTCAACGATGTCGCTCCCGGCGTGCTGGCTGACGTGAAGGCCGAGGACGAGCGTAAGGAACGTGCGGAAAATCGTTGGTGGCGCCGGAAGCGCTGAGCGTTCTCAGCGTCCGGTGAACGTGGGCGGTCGGCGCTCCATGAACGCCTTCATGGCCTCGAGCAGATCGTCGGAACCGAGCATGCCGGCGTTCCACGTTGCGACATAGTCCAGGCCTTCGGCAACGGTCCTCCCTTCGTTGGACGCCAGAATGGCCTTGGTGCCCTGCACGGCCAGTGGGGAGTTGGTTGCGATCTCGTGCGCCATGGCCAGGGCCTCCTGGTGCACTCCTTCGGCGTCGGCGGCCACGTCGTTGACCAGACCGATCTCCTTCGCCCGGGCGGCGCTTATGTCCTTGCCGGTGAAAGCCAGTTCCGCCACATGCCCGGCGCCGATGATCGAGGGAAGCCGCTGGAGGCTCCCGAGGTCGGCCACGATCGCCACCTTGGCTTCTCGGACCGAGAAGACCGCATCGGCCGAGGCCAACCGGATGTCGCAGGCGGCGATCAGGTCGACTCCGCCGCCGATGCAGTAGCCGTGCACGGCGGCGATGACCGGCTTCGGGCACTGTGCAACCGCCGTGATGGAAGCCTGCAATCGCAGGATGTCCCGACGGGCGTGCAGCGCCTTTTCCGCTCCCGACGACTCGTGGCCCGAGGCGGCACCTATCCCGCCGAGCAAACCGCCCATCGCCTTGAGGTCGAGCCCCACGGAGAAATGGGGTCCCTTGGCGGCCACGACGACGGCGCGCACCTCGGGGTCATTGCTGAGGACCGCCATGGCTTCGGGCAGGTCACGCCAGAGGTCTTCCCCCATGGCGTTCCGGGCTTGCGGCCGGTCGAGCCAGAGCGTCGCCACGGCGCCGGAGCGTTCTAGGGAGAGAACAGGCGATGCAAATGTCGGGGAGTCACCCATGGCGGCAGGATAATCCCCCGGTAGCGGCCGTCCACGAGGCCACTAGAGTACCTGGGGCGATAGGTCCGCCCTCGGGCGGCGCCGTGGGGATTCGATGCAGAATCCCTTCGCCGGGCACCGTGCCAACCGTACGCCGCGCCGCGCCAGCATCTGAAAGAGGTTCACCCTGTACACATTCAACGCCGAGAGTTCTGCCGCCCTCACCGGCCCGGCATGGCTCCAGAACCGGCGCGCGGCGGGCGTGGTCGCCTGGGAGTCGGCCGTCATGCCCTCAGAAAGTGAGGAAGTCTGGCGCTACACGCCGATCGACGAGCTCAAGCTCGAAGAATTCGCTCCGGTCGTGACGGCGCCCGGGCCATTGCCCGAGGAAGGAGAGATCTTCCGCAAGCTCGTCGCGTCGACGATCGGCAGCCTCTCGGCTGAGGCCACCGTGCACAACGGCCACCCCCTTTCGTTCCGCATTTCCGTTGAGGAGGGTGCCCTCGGGTTCGGCGGCTGCAACGACGTCGCCGGCGGCGCGGAAATGGTGGGCGGCGCCCAGGTCGGCGGTGACGCGCTGGTCCTGCTCAATGACGCATTCGTACCGGACGCTGTCCTCATCGACGTGCCGGCCGGTGTGGCCATTGCCGACCCGATCCTCGTCGTCCACTGGTGCGAGGGCACTGACGGCGCAGCTGCGGGCACGGCGGCGTTGCCGCGCACGTGCATCCGTCTCGGCGATGGCGCCCGCGCCGCTGTCGTCGAGGTCTATGCGGGGCCGACGAGTAGGGAGCGTGCGCTGGTCGTGCCCGTGACCGAGCTGATGGCGGGTAGCGGCGCCTCGCTCTCGTATGTCTCGTTGCAGATGTTGAATGACGCGGCCTGGTCCATCGCCCGCCTGGCGGCGCGCGGTGGAGCGGACTCCTTCATGCGCACCTTCACCATCGGCCTGGGGGGCGACTACGACCGGGTGCGTGCGGACGTCTCGGTGGATGGCCGTGGCGCGGCGCAGCGAAATTCTTTCGACCTATCTCGGCCACGGGACGCAGGTGCACGACATCCGGACGCTCCAGGACCATGTGGCCCCTCGCACGAACAGCGAACTGCTGTGTCAGGGCGCCGTGGCGGGCACGTCTCATTCGGTCTACAGCGGTCTGATCCGGGTGCACCGCGGGGCGGTGCGCTCGGACGCCCGGCAGACCAACCACAACCTGGTGCTCGACGAGGGTGCACACGCGGATTCGGTTCCGAACCTGGACATTCTGGAGAACGACGTGAAGTGTTCCCACGCATCGACCGTTGGGCCGATCGACGAGGATCAGCGCTACTACATCGAGTCGCGGGGTGTGGCGCCCGATGTCGCAGAGGGCCTGATCGTGCAGGGATTCTTCGACCACATCATCGATCGTGGCCCGATCCCCGCCGTGACACCGCTCCTCAAACGTGAAGTCCACGCGCGGCTCGACGCCGTGTTCGGCGACCGTCGGATGGCCGGGGCGGTGGACGATGCCTGAGACCGTCGTTCTTTGCCACGTCGACGACTTGTCGTCCGGACAGGCCAGGCGGTTCGATGTCGCCGGTCACCGCATCGCCCTTGTCCGCACGGATGACGAATTCCACGCGGTGGGTGATCGCTGCAGCCACGAGAACTACTCCTTGGCCGAGGGCGAAGTGTGGGTCGAAGAACGCGAGATCGAATGTCCCCGGCACGGCAGCACCTTCAGTCTGCTGACCGGAAGCCCGTGCTCGCTGCCGGCTACTCACGCAGTGGCCGTCTACGAGGTAGAAGTCGCGGACGGCGATGTCTGCGTGGTGCTCCCATGACGGCGCACGACTTCGCCGTCAAGGGTCTCCATGCGTCCGTCGGTGGGCGTGAGGTGCTGCACGGGGTCGATCTCGAGGTCAAGAGCGGGGAGGTGCACGTCGTGATGGGCCCGAACGGGTCCGGCAAGAGCACCCTGGCGCACGCCCTCATGGGTCGCCCGGGCACGACGGTTACCTCTGGCAGCATCCGGATGGACGGTCAGGAACTCGTGGGGCGCCCCGCGTGGCAGCGGGCCCGCGCCGGCTTGTTCCTGGCTCTGCAGAATCCGGTGGAGGTTCCAGGGGTCGGTTTGCGGGATCTTCTCGACGCCGCATCGGAGGGCCAGGACGAAGCAACGCTCGACGACCGATTGGTGGCCGAGGCCAAGGCGGTGGGCCTCGACCGGAGCCTTCTCACGAGGCCTCTCAACGTCGACCTGTCGGGAGGGGAGAAGAAGCGGACCGAAATGGTGCAGCTCGGAGTGCTCCAACCGGCGTTGTGCATCCTCGACGAGATCGATTCAGGGCTCGATGTCGATGCGCTGGGGGATGTGGCCCGACGGTTGCAGCGGGCCACGGTGGAATGGGGGGTCGGAATTCTCGCCATCACGCACTTCCACCGATTCCTGGTCGAACTCGAGGCGGACATGGTGCACGTGCTGGTCGACGGGCGCATCGTGGCGCGCGGCGATGCGGACCTCGCCCTGCAATTGGAGCAGACGGGCTACGCCGGCTACGGCACGTGAAACGGAGGGGGTGACCCGGTCCGGCGGCGGTCCGTTGGTACCGTAACGCCTCATGGCAACCGGTCGTCCACCGGACGACGGGTCCAGACGCTCCCGAAAAAGGCGTGACAGGGTCGCGAACGCGGGCGGGCTCCGGGCCCTCGGCGAGCAGATCAGCAGCACCTCGACCGCCGGTGGAGTGGCAAACGAGTCGGGACTGTCGGCCCTCGGCGCGCGTAGTGACGGAGCGGATGTCCCTCGGGGCGGTCGGCACGGTCGACGCCCACCGCGCTGGAGTGTGCGGCGCAAGATCATCACGGCGGTGGTTTCCGTTGTTGTTCTCGCCCTGGTTGCGGTCGGCGGCGGGTACATACTTCTTGCAGAGGAGTATCGACTCCATCAACAAACTCCATGTGAGCGACGAGGTCGCCGTGGACAACGGGGCGCCGTTCACCGTCCTGGTCATCGGTTCGGATACGCGCGTCGGTCAGAACAGCGCGGCATTCGGGTCTGCTGCCGTGGTGACCGGGCAGCGCAGTGACGTTGTGCAGCTGTGGCGCGTCACCCCGTCGACGAAATCCATTCAGATCCTTTCCATCCCCCGTGACACCGTTGTGTCCCTCCTCGGGGCGAACGCCACCGAGTTCGGCACTTTCAACCGCATCAACTCGGCCTTTGATTCGGGGACGGACCAGCTGGTCCGGACCATCACGGCCAACTTCGGTATTCCGATCAACCACGTGGCGGTGATCGACTTCTCCGGCTTCGAGGATGCGGTGGATGCTGTGGGCGGCGTCTACCTCGACTTCACGTATCCGGCGAAAGATGCCTACTCGGGCCTGGACATCACCACACCGGGGTGCCAGTTGGTGAGCGGAGCCCAGGCGCTGGCCGTGGCCCGCTCCCGCCATTACGAGTACGACGAGAACGGTGAATGGCAGTACGACGGGACGAGTGACTTCGGGCGGATCCAGCGCCAGGACGCTTTCCTCCGGGCCCTGGTCACAGCGGTCAAATCCAAGGAGACCAACCCCATCGCTCTGGCCAAATTCGCCGGTTCGCTCCACGAGGGTCTTCAGATCGACGACGGGTTCAGTGCCAACCAGCTGATCGGGCTGGCGGAGACTTACCGCTCCTTCGATGCCGGGGAGCTGGCGGCACAGACGTTGCCGACGGAGAACAGCTCGGCTTTCCCCGGCCTCGGCGACGTGCTGGTGGCCGCCCAGCCGGCGGCCCAGCAGATGCTGGTGGACGTCTTCGGGTCCTCCCTGGTCACGCCGACCGATCCGCCGCCCAACGCCGACGGCGTCGCCGAACCCCCGCCGACCGTCACCGCCACGACGGCCCCACCGGCGGCGCAGAACGTCACGACGACGCCGACGACAACGGCGGTTCCTTCCTTCGACCCGACACCGTGCACGCCGGCGTAAGGACGGTCATCCCGCCAAGAAGCAACCGGATTGCACCCGGGTCGACCCACTGCGCGGTGCATTTGGTCGTAGAGTGGGGCGCAGCTCACGACGAGCGAAGCTGCTCCGCTCTCGGAGACAACGATCGGCGGTCCCCATGGGACGCAAGGGGAACGCAGTGCGGGACAAAGCCACTTGCCGGGGAGAGCTTCCGAGACTCACCATCGCGGCCCACGAATGCGGGAAAAGCGGTGGCATCTTGAAGATGCCGGCGCCGATGGCGGCTCTGCGGCATGCCCTCCCTGTGGTCCTCGAGGCCATCGTGGCGCCGTTGGCCCTCTTCTACCTCGTGTTGACCTTGTGGGGGTTCCGCGGTGCGCTGATCGCCGCGCTGGCGTGGTCGTTCCTGGCCCTGGCCCGCCGGTTGCACCGGGGGGAGCGCGTCTCCATGTTGTTGATGCTGGGGACATTGCTGCTCGTCTTGCGCACGACGGTGTCGTTCATCACCGGCAGCGCGTTCATCTATTTCGCACAGCCGCTGGCGGGGACGATCGTGATCGCGTTGGTGCTGTTCGGCTCGGCGCTCATCAGGCGTCCCTTCACGCAGCGCTTCGCCGGAGACTTCTGCCCCATCGACCCCGAGATCCTGGCGCGACCTCTGGTGCACAGGTTCTTCGTGCGCATCTCGGTCCTCTGGGCCACGGTGCTCCTGCTCAACGCCCTCTTCGTGCTGTGGTTGCTCGTGACCTCATCGCTCCATGCCTTCGTGCTCGAGCGGGCGGCCGTGACCTACTCCATGACCGCGTTGGCCATCTATCTCTCGATCAGGCAGTTCGTGGTGATGATGCGGGGTGACGGGATCACCGTGCAGTGGGGGGCCAGAGTGGATTCCGCCCTCCTCACGGTCGACGCGTAGAACCCGTCCGGTTCACTCTCCCCAGAGGGACTGCCGTTCCGTGCCCGTGTCGAAGAAGCTGTCGAGGTAGTCGTCGGCGGCCAACTCGCTGTCTCGGATGAGGGAGAACACCTCCGCTCCGCTCGTCGGGTGCCCAGGGAGGAGGCAGACCTGGGCCAGATCGAGGTAGTCCACCTTGGCGGTTGCGGCGTATGTCGCCGCCTCCTTCTCGGCGAGCGCGATTGCATCATCGAAGCTGTCGGTGTACCAGAGCGTCATCCGCTCTTCGTAGGAGAAACCATCCCCCCGCGAGGATCCGAACAGGCACCTGACCGTGTACCACTGGGGTCCGGACGATTCATCGGGCATGGGCCCAAGGGTAGATCGACTTCGGTCCCGGCCCGGACCGGGCGGTTCAACTGGCGCGTCGAGGCCGGGGAGGATTGACCCGGGGCCGGGTGATCTCGAAGAAACCGGGCTCGAGGGCGAGGACCGTGATGGCATCCCAGAGCCGGACGGCGGCCTCACCGGTGGGGGCCGGCGCCATCACCGGCCCCTTGAAGCCGTACGGGGGTGTCTGCCCGCACCACGATGGTCGGCGTCTGGGTCTTGGGCCCTCCGAATGCGTAGGCCTCCTCCATCGACTCGACGATCGGGGTGTCCCACTTCGCGTCGTCGGCCGCACCGGCGAGGTCTGCGTCGAGCCCGCTCGAGGCAAGGCAGGCAGCGAGGAGCGCATCGCCGCCGGCGGGCTCACCGTCGAAATACAGTCGTCCCCATTGCGTGTAGAGCGCGTCGACCGCGGCTTCGCCACTCGCGGCCCGCACCGCCTCGAAGATCCGCAGCATCCTGTGCGAGACGGCATGCGCTGCCAGCGCGGTCTCGCGCATCTGCGGGGGCACCGTCGGGGCCACGTCATAGTCGTCGCGGATCTCGAGACAGTAGGACCGCCAGGTGATGGTGAGGTCACGTGCGGTGGCTACTTCCTTGGCCCATCGAGACGTGACCCAGGCCCAGGGGCAACTCGGATCGACGAAGAACTCGACGTCGGTCACGTCAGGAGGCTTCCGCCGCCACTTCGTCGAGTCCCTGGGCCAGGGCGACCCAACTGAGGGTGGCGCACTTGATGCGCACCGGGAATTTCACGACACCCTGCAGCGCCGCCAACTCGCCGAGCTTGCTGAGGTTTATCTCTTCCGGCTCCTCGTTCTCCCCGTCCTTGCCGAGGTGCGCCTCGTGGATCGACATCATGCCCTTGAAGGTGTGGATGAGCTGGCGCACCTCGTCGAGCGACTTGCCCTTGACCGCGGAGGACATCAGGGAGGCGGACGACTGACTGATGGAGCAGCCGGAGCCGTCGATCTTCAAATCTGCCAGCTTGCCGTCCTCAACGAGGAGGCTGATCACGACCTCATCGCCGCAGAGGGGGTTGAAGCCCTCTACGCGGTGCGCCGGGGGAGACTCGAGCTCGCCCCTGTTCCGCGGCGAGCGGTAATGGTCGAGGATGATCTCCCGGTAGAGATCGTCGAAGTCTGAACTCACCCGAACAATCTACCGGCTTCCACCAAACCCTCGATCAATATCTCGATGTCATGCTCGTCGCTGAACAGGGACAACGAGGCCCGGGCCGTCGCGTGGACCCCCAATTTGCGCATGAGCGGCTTGGCACAGTGGTGCCCGGGGCGCACGCAGACCCCGAACTGGTCCAGCACCTGCGCCAGGTCGTGGGCGTGGACATCGCGGTAGGCGAGCGAGATGACCCCGCCCCGGTCGTCGCCCGCGGGCGGTCCGAAGATCCGGCAGTCGGCGCCCAACTTCTCGTCGAGCCGTGCCAGCGCGTAGTTGGTGAGATCGAGCTCGTGGGCGCGGATGCGGTCCATGCCGATATCGCTCAGGTAGTCGACGGCGGTCGAGAGCCCCACCGCTTCGGCGATGGGCGGCGTGCCCGCCTCGAAGCGCCCCGGTGGGGGCGCGGGGCGGAATGAGTCGAGCTTCACGTCGAGGATCATGCCGCCGCCCCCGAGGAAAGGAGGCATGGCGTTGAGCAGCTCGCGGCGGGCCCAGAGCACACCGATCCCTGTCGGCCCCATCATCTTGTGACCGGAGAAGGCGATGAAGTCGGCCCCGAGCGCGGTGACGTCGATGGGGGCGTGAGGCACCAACTGCGCGCCATCGACCAGGACGAGCGCACCTGCACTATGGGCGACGCCCGCGATCTCGGCGATCGGATTGATAGTGCCGAGGACGTTCGACATGGCGGAGACGCCCACCAATTTGACCCCGGCCACCAAGGTGGTCAGGTCGCTCAGGTCGAGGCGACCCTCTCCGTCGACGGGTATGTAGCGCAGTTCGAGGCCGACCTCTTCGGCCAGCATGAGCCACGGCACGATGTTGGCGTGGTGCTCCATCTCGGTCAGCAGGATGCGATCGCCCGCCTTGAGGTTGGTGCGGGCCCACGTATGGGCGACCAGGTTGATCGATTCGGTCGTGTTCTTGCTGAAGACGATCTCGTCGGCCGGCGCCGGTGCGCCGATGAAGCGACCCACGACCAGACGCGCCTGCTCGTAGAGGTGCGTCGCTTCCTCCGCCGTGGCGTAGACGCCGCGGTGCACGTTGGCGTGCGTGGTCTCGTAATAGCGGGCCATGGCATTGATGACGGCGTGCGGTTGCAACGCCGACGACGCCGAATCGAGGTAGACGATCGGGCGGTCGTGCACGGTCCGGCTCAGGAGCGGGAAGTCCTTGCGCAGAGCTTCGACGTTCAGCGGGGTTGTCGTCATCGCCACGCCTCGTACCCTTCTCTCTCGACACGCTTGGCCAACTCGGCGCCGCCGCTCAGCACGATCCGGCCGTCGACGAGGAGATGGACCACGTCGGGTATCAACTCATCGAGCAGGCGTTGGTAGTGCGTGATGGCCAGCACGCCGAGCTCGGGACGCTCGTCCCGCACCGCATGCACGCCCCGACCCACCACGCGCAGGGCGTCGATGTCCAGGCCGGAGTCGGTCTCGTCCAGCACGGCCACCCGGGGTTTGAGGAGCGCCATCTGCAGGATCTCGTTCCGTTTCTTCTCGCCGCCACTGAAGCCCTGATTGAGGTGCCGGCTGGCGAACGAGGAGTCCATGCCGAGACGCTGCATCCATTCGGTCATGAGGACGCGCACCTCGAGGGCCGAGACGTCGTCGTCAGTGCGCGCCGCCATGGCCTGGCGCAGGAACTGGGTGACCGAGACGCCCTCGATCGACTCGGGGTACTGGAACGCCAGGAACAGGCCGGCCTTGGAGCGGACGTCCGTGGGCCAGGCCGTCACATCTTCGCCGTCGAGGAGGATGGACCCCGACGTGACCGTGTAGGACGGGTGTCCCATCAGGGCGCCGGCGAGCGTCGACTTGCCCGCGCCGTTCGGGCCCATGAGGGCGTGGATCTCGCCCGTTCCGACGGACAGATCGACCCCCCGCAGGATCTCCTGCCCTTCGGCCGCCACGTGGAGGTCGCGGATTTCGAGCAAGGGGGTGGTCGTCATTTCTAAAAGTCTATCGTTTTGGTCAGGTATTGCCGACGAGGCACCGGACTACCAACCACGATCCACCCATTCTTGCAGGTGGGGGGACTCGTTCCCGACGGTGGTGGCCGAGCCGTGGCCCGGGAGGACGAGGGTCTCGGGAGCGAATTTCGCAAAGATGCGACGATCGATCGAGGTGATGATCGAGGCGAAGTCGCCGCCCTCGAAGCCCGTATTGCCCGGTCCGCCGGGAAAAAGGGTGTCGCCGGTGAAGAGCAGTGGAGTCCCCTCGACGGCAAAGCAGATGGACCCCGGCGTGTGCCCCGGCGTGGCCAGCGTGCGAATGCGCAGGTCACCCACCGTGAGCTCCTCCTCATCACTGAGGATGAGGTCGTAGCTCGGGAGCATGCCGGCATCGGCTTGGGTCACGGCGACCGAGATCCCCGCGTCGCGCACGGCGGGTACCGCCTGGATATGGTCCCAATGCCCGTGGGTCTCCACCACCTGGTTCACGCCCAGGCTGGTGCAGATCTCGAGCAGCGCCTCGTGCTCGTTGGCGGCGTCGATGAGCATCGCCTCACCCGACCTCTTGCAACGGATCACATAGACGTTGTTGTCCATGGGGCCGACCACGATCTCGTGGACTTCCGCCGCTGCATCGCTCCAGATCATCTCCAGTTGTCCCATACCTCCAGCGTCTCACAGCGGGAGCCCTCTGGTCGCGGCGGCCGCGATTCTGGTAGACAGCCATCTGACGTATCTGACGTAGTCGTGAGGCAGAGGGAGCCCCCGAATGAATTTCGCCTTCAGTGACGAGCAGGAAGAGCTGCGCACGTCGGTGCGCCGGTTCCTGGCCGAGAAGTCTCCCGAGACCGAGGTGCGGCGCCTGATGGAGACGACCGAGGGGTACGACCCGGCGGTCTGGAGCCAGATGGCCGACCAGTTGGGCCTGCAGTCGCTGACGATTCCCGAGGAGTACGGGGGCTCGGGCTTCTCCTACGTGGAACTGGTCGTGGTGCTCGAGGAGATGGGTGCCGCCCTTCTGTGTGCCCCGTTCTTCTCCACGGTGGCTCTGGCCGCCAATGCCGTGATGACGTCGGGTGACGACGATGCGAAGAAGTACCTCCTGCCTGGCCTGGCGTCGGGCGAGACGATCGGCACGCTGGCCATCACCGAGGACAACGGCAAGTGGGACTTCAGCGGGATCGAATGCCAAGCAGAGCAGAGCGGTGACGGATGGATCCTCAACGGCCACAAGATGTTCGTCATCGACGGGCACATCGCCGATCTGATCGTGGTGGCTGCCCGCACGGGAAAGGGCATCTCGCTCTTCGGGGTCAAAGGCGACGCCCAGGGACTGACCCGCACGCCGCTGCCGACGATGGATCAGACCCGCAAGCAGGCTCGTCTCGAGTTCTCGGGCACTTCGGCCTGGTTGATAGGCACCGACGGCGGAGCCGAAGCCGGGCTTTCCAAGACGCTCGACCTGGCGGCGGTGGCCCTGGCGGCGGAGCAGGTGGGCGGGGCCCAGCGGGTGCTCGACGCTTCGGTGGAATACGCCAAGACCCGCATCCAGTTCGGCCGTCCCATCGGGAGTTTCCAGGCCATCAAGCACAAGTGCGCCGACATGCTCCTCGAGGTCGAATCGGCCAAGTCGGCGGCGTACTACGCCGCCTGGGCGGCTGCCGAGGACTCCGACGAACTGCCAGTGGTCGCGAGCTTGTCGAAGTCGTATTGCTCGGAGGCCTACTTCCACGCTGCGGCGGAGAACATCCAGATCCACGGTGGGATCGGCTTCACCTGGGAGCACCCGGCCCACCTGTACTTCAAGCGGGCCAAGTCCTCGGAGCTCCTGCTCGGCGATCCCTCGTACCACCGCGAGCTTCTGGCACAGCGCATCGGCATCTGAGTGTCGGGGCCCTTCCGGCTCCTGCACGGGCCAGCGGGCGATCTCTGGTCCTACGCCAGCTCCACCCCGCCGGGCGCGCCGGTCAGTGGCCATGTCGTTCTCTGTCACGACCTTCCGCGTGCCACAGGTTCGGCGAACGATGTGGCCCACACGTACCCGGCCCTGGCGGACCGGCTCACCCGTGAGACGGGTCAACGGGTCGTCACGGGCATCCTGCGCGGCGGCGGTGCCTCCGTCGGCGACTTCTCGGCCCGAGGCTGGTTGGAGGACCTGCGCTGGCTGATGGAGTCCGAGGTGCCCGCCGAGGCACCGCGTTGGTTGGTCGGCTTCGGATTCGGTGGTGTGCTCGCCCTCCGGGTGGCGGCGGACGATGACCGGGTGGCCGGCGTGGCGTGCCTGGGCACGCCGGCCGATCTCACCGAACTGATCGCCGAGCCGGAACAACTGGTCGAACGGTGCGTGCGGACGGGCGTCATCAGCACGCCTGGGTTTCCGGCGTCTCTGGAGTCGTGGGTCGAAGAGCTGGCGGTCCTGCGACCGAAAGAGGATGCCGACCTCTTGAAGGGGCGGCCACTTCTCGTAGTCCACGGCGCCGATGATCCCCACATCAGCGTCGATGATGCGCGGGCACTGTCCGAGTCGGCCACCGGACCCTCCGACCTGCGTGTCGTCTACGGGGCGGGTCACTGGCTGCGGGCCGATCCCCGGGTGATCGCGATCCTGGTCGGGTGGTTGGAGCGGCGGCGCTAGGGCCTGCAGCGGCAGCTCAGATCGTCGCCAAGGTCTCGTCGATAGCGAGGCGCAGGGTGCGCGCCGCCCGTTGCGGATCGTCAGCCTCGGTGAGGTAGCGCACGACGACGAAGTGGCGCGCCCCGGCGCGCGCCAGGTCGGGGATCTTCTCAGGGGTGACGCCGCCCGTGACGAAGACGGGGACCGACGACTGCTCCGTGGCGGTCTGCAGGTAACCGATACCGGTGCCGGGTCGGCCTGGCTTCGTCGGCGTCGCTTCAACCGGCCCGGCGGAGATGTACGAGACGTCCGGTCCGAACGGGCTGACGACCCCGGCGAGATCGGAGGCGCCGTGGGTCGAGAGCCCGATGATGGCCTGCGGCCCCAGAATCCGACGGGCGAGCGCAACCGGGGCATCGTCCTGGCCGACGTGGACCCCGTCGGCCTCCACCTCGAGGGCGAGGTCGGGGCGATCATTGAGGATGAAGGGCACCCCGTGATCGAGGCATACGGAGCGGACGAGTCGGGCCCGTCGGATCAGTGGCTTCGCGTCGAGATGCTTCTCCCGGAGCTGGACGACGTCCACGCCGCCGCCGATGCACGATGCAACGAAGGTCTCGAGGTCGGGCCGATCGGGCGTACAGAGGTACAGGTGGCACTCGTGGATGGCGCGGTGCGCCTTCACGCTCTGGAGCGTGCCGTCGTCTTCGTCGTCTTCGTCGTCTTCGGCGCCGCTGTCGCCGCTGTCGCCGCTTTCACTTTCGCCTTCATGGCTTGCTTGTGCTCCCGGACCTTGGCCAGGCTCTCGGGTCCCGTGATGTCGGCCACCGACAGATACGACCCGTCCTCGCCGAAAGGCGAAGTGGCGGTGCGCCAGCCCTCGGGCTGTATCCCGAGTTGTTTACCCAGAAGCGCTGTGAAGATCCGGGCCTTCTGCTGTCCGAACCCCGGGAGGGCCGTCACGCGCGCGAGCAGCGTGTCGGCGTCGGGCACCTTGGTCCAGATGTTGCTGGCTTTCCCTCCGTAGTCCTCGGCCACGATCCGGCAGACGGCCTGCACCCGACCGGCCATGGCGCCGGGATAGCGGTGGAGGGCGGGCCGTTCTTTGAAGACCTCCACGAGCTTGTCAGGGTCCATGGCGGCTATCTCCTCGGCGTTGAGGGGCTTGCCGAGGCGTCGGGCCAGTTCGGCCGGGGCCCAGAATGCCCGCTCCAGGGGAATCTGTTGGTCGAGCACCATGCCGATGAGCAGTGCCAGAGGATCCTTGGTGAGGAGGGCGTCGGCCTCCTTGTCGCCGGACAAACGGATGGGTGATTTCGCCATGGTGGAATCTTGGCACGCTCCCCGTGCCCGATGAGACGTGCCCTTGGGGCCCCGGCGGTGCAGAATCACGTTATGCACATCCCCGCCAAGGTGGACTATGGCATCCGCGCCCTGCTCGCACTCACGGCGGCCGGCGCCCCGCAGACCGCCGAATACCTGGCCATGGAGCAGGGGCTTCCACCTCGGTTCCTCGGGGCGATCCTGGCCGACCTGCGACGTGCGGGCATCGTCGCCAGCCAACGGGGAGCGGAGGGTGGGTACCGGCTGGCCCGTGATTCGAGTGAGATCACCATCGCCGATGTGATTCGCGCCCTCGACGGACCCTTGGCCGAAGTGCGAGGGTATCGACCGGAGTTGACCAACTACGACGGGGCGGCCGAGAACCTCCAGCAGGTCTGGGTCGCAGTCCGGGCCAGTCTGCGTTCGGTCCTCGAGAAGGTCTCCCTGGCCGACGTCATCGCGGGCACCTTGCCCGCACACGTGAAGAAGATGACAGCCGATCCCGACGCATGGGTGGCGCACTGACCCGTAGCCGGGTCACGTTGGCGGGTTACTCGTCGGGTCACGTTGCGGGGCCACGGCGTCGGCTGGCGCCCCGCCGCCGTCCGCCGTGGGGTTCAGATGTCGAAGGGCGCCGAGCGGGCGGTGTCCACGCCGAGCTCGGTGATGGCTTTCTCGACCACCGACGCCTCGATCTTCCCGGCTCGGGCCAGCTCGCTGAGCACGCTCAGGACCAGATACGGCGCGTCAACTTCGAAGTGCTCGCGCAGGGCGGCGCGTGCATCCGAGCGACCGAAGCCGTCGGTGCCGAGTGAGGTGTACGGGCGGTCGATGAACCGGGCCACCTGGTCGGGTACCGCGCGCATGTAGTCGGTGATGGCGACTACGGGATCGCCTCCCGAACCGAGCGTGGTTGTGACCAACGGCCGGCGCTGCTCATCGGAGGGATGAAGGCGATTCCAGCGCTCGACCTCGATCGCGTCGTGGCGCAGTTGGCTCCACGAGGTCACCGCCCAGGTGTCGGCCGATACCCCCCAGCCTGAGGCCAGGAGCTCCTGTGCTTCCTTGGCTACGCTCCACATGGGACCCGAGAAGCACAACGAGGCCCGCAGGTTCTTCTTGCCCTTGATCTCGGGAGCGGTCGAGAAGCGGTAGATGCCGTCGATGACCCCGCGGGCGATGGCCTCGCCGTCGTCGCCCTCGGGCAGGGCCGGCATGGGATAGGTCTCGTTGTAGAGCGTGAGGTACCAGAAGCGATCCTCGGGGTGCGGGCCCAAGATACGAGTGATCGCGTCGCGCATGATGATGGCCACCTCGTAGGCGAACGAGGCGTCGTAGATCATTGCGGCCGGATTCACCGAAGCGAGCAGGGGCGAATGGCCGTCATCGTGCTGGAGCCCCTCACCTTGGAGCGTGGTGCGTCCCGCGGTGCAGCCCGCCAGGATGCCCCGCCCCCGGATGTCGCCCAGGGCCCACGTGAGATCGCCCACCCGCTGGAACCCGAACATCGAATAGAAGAGGAACACAGGGAGCATGGGGTAGCCCCAGGTGGCGTAAGCCGTCGACAGGGCCGTGAAGGCGGCCAGGGCTCCCGCTTCTGTTATCCCCTCTTGGAGGACCTGGCCCGAGGTGCTCTCGGCATAGTGGAGGGGCAGATCGGCGTCGACCGGCACGTAGTGCTGGCCCTCGGGGGCGTAGATCTTCGCCTCGGCGATGATCGACTCGAGACCGAAGGTCCGGGCCTCGTCCGAGACGATCGGTGCCACCTGTGCGCCGATGGCCGGGTCCCGTACGAGATTGCGCAGCAACCGGGCAAAGACCATGGTGGTCGAGACGGACTGGTTGCCCGAGCCGGATGCGAACTCCTCGAAAACCTTGGGGTCGGGGAGTGCCCCCCGGGCCGGGCGCACGACACGCACCGGCACCGGGCCGGCCAGGACGCGCCCTCTGGCCCGAAGGTATTCCATCGCGTCCGAGCCCTCGGGCGGGCGTATGTAGGGCGGGTCGCCCTCGAGGGCGGAGTCGGGGATGTCGTCGGTGAGGTAGAGGCGGTCCCGCAGGGTCATGAGCTGCGCCCGCGTCATCTTCTTGATCTGGTGGGTGGCGTTGCGCGACTCGATCTCGGGTCCGAGTGTCCATCCCTTGATGGTCTTGGCCAAGATCACTGTCGGGGCGCCACGCTGCTCGGTGGCGAGTTTGTAGGCCGCGTAGAGCTTCCGGTAGTCGTGACCGCCGCGCGGCAGCGAGACCAGTTCGTCGTCACTCAGGTCCTCGACGAGGCGTCGCAGGCGCGGGTCGGGCCCGAAGAAGTGCTCCCTGATGTAGGCGCCGGACTCGACCGCCAGTTTCTGGTACTCGCCGTCCAACGTCGTGTTCATCCGGTCGAGGAGGACACCGTCGACGTCGCGGGCGAGGAGCGCGTCCCAACGTGAGCCCCAGATGACCTTGATGACATTCCAGCCGGCCCCCCGGTAGACGGCCTCGAGCTCCTGGATGATCTTGCCGTTCCCCCGCACCGGACCGTCGAGGCGCTGCAGGTTGCAGTTGACGACGAAGATCAGGTTGTCGAGGTGCTCGCGTCCGGCGACGCCCAGGGCGCCGATGGACTCGGGCTCGTCCATCTCGCCGTCGCCGACGAAGCACCAGACCCGACTGGCGCTCGTATCGACCAGACGGCGCAGATTGAGGTACCGGTTGATATGGGCCTGGTAGATGGCGTTGATGGGCCCCAATCCCATCGACACGGTCGGGAACTCCCAGAAATCGGGCATGGCCCGCGGATGGGGATAGCTCGGCAGCCCGTTTCCGCCCACCTCGTGCCGGAAGTTGTCGAGTTGGGCCTCGCTCAAGCGGCCCTCGAGGAATGCGCGGGCGTAGATACCCGGTGAGGCGTGACCCTGGATGAAGACCTGATCGCCGAAGCCACCGTCCGCCTTGCCCCGGAAGAAGTGGTTGAAGCCCACCTCGTAGAGCGCAGCCGAGCTGGCATAGGTCGAAAGGTGCCCGCCGATGCCCTCGGTGCGGGTGTTGGCCCGCACCACCATGGCCGCCGCGTTCCAGCGTATGTACGCCCGGATACGGCGCTCCTGGTACTCGTCGCCGGGAAACCACGGTTCGGCGTCGGCCGGAATGGTGTTCACGTACGGCGTCGAGACCGCGGCGGGGAAGTCGACCTGTTTGGTCATCGCCCGCTCCAAAAGCTTCATGAGCAGGTAGCGCGCCCGGGCCCGCCCCCGCACGTCGACGATGGCGTCGAACGAGTCCAACCATTCCTGCGTCTCGCCCGGATCCGTATCGGGCACCTGGTGACTGATCCCGTCGAACAGCATGTACCTAACGGTACCGGCCGTGCGTAGGGTCCCGTGACCGTGCGCGGCGGGTGTTACACATAAGGAATGGACACCCCCACCACGTCAGTGACCGTGTACACCGACGGAGCCTGCCGGGGAAATCCCGGGCCCGGCGGCTGGGCCTGGGCCGTCCCGGGCGGTCACTATGCCAGCGGCGCGGATCCGGCCACCACCAACCAGCGCATGGAGATCATGGCGGCACTCGAGGCGTTGCGCTACTGGACGGCACAACCGGCCTCGGAGATCGAAGTGGTGAGCGATTCGACGTATGTCGTGAACTGCTTCAAGGATCGCTGGTGGCAGGGCTGGCAGCGGAGGAATTGGCTGAACTCGCAAAAGAAGCCGGTGGCCAACCGCGATCTTTGGGAGCCCCTCATCGAGTTGGCGGTGGCCTCTGAGGCGAGAGTCAACTGGCGCTGGGTGAAGGGCCATTCGGGCGATCGCTGGAACGACCGGGTCGATGAGCTCGCGACCGCGGCGGCGGCCCGGGGACGGGGGGAGAGCGATCTGGGGATGTAGCGGGCCGGCGTCGGGCGTCCGGCGCGCGGTCGCCGGCGTCAGGCGTGCCCGGGCAGAGGGAGGCGTGCGGGGGCACTTCAGCGGCATGTAGCGCTGAGCATGATGCAACTCGTGGCATCCGCATCCGCATCCGCATCCGCATCCGCATCCGCATCCGCATCCGAGGGCGAGTGCGTTGCGTGTCGCGACCCCGGAGTTGTCGAGGAGCCTGAACGGTAGGCTGGGAGCAGCACCGACGAGGTGTGAATTCGCAGGCGTGACGGCGCGCACGGGGCAGTTCGGGGAGGGACCGGCCGCGCGGTAGATGGAAGGAAGAAGGGACGACGATGGCAACAGAGGACGAGTTCGACATCGTCGTGATCGGAGGCGGGCCTGGAGGGTACGCAACCGCGCTCTACGGCGCGGCCGCGGGAATGTCGGTCGCGATCGTGGAGCGCGACAAGGTAGGGGGTACCTGCCTCCACCGTGGTTGTGTGCCGGCCAAGGAGTTCCTCGAGACTGCGGCCGTCTACCGGACCGTCAGCTCGGCCGGGAACTTCGGTGTAAACGTGGCGCAACCCACGCTTGAGTTCTCGGTGAGCCAGGACCGGAAGAACGGTGTGGTCGACAAGCTCTTCAAGGGCCTCAGCGGGCTGCTGAAGGGCCGCAAGGTGACGATCTTCTCGGGCACAGGCGCGCTCGAAGCCGATCGCCGGGTGCGGGTCATCGACGGTGAGGATGCGGGTCGGGAACTGATCGGGCGCAACGTCGTTCTTGCTGCGGGCTCGGTGCCGCGGTCCCTTCCGGGACTCGAGATCGATCAACGCTGGATCATGAGCTCCGACGAATTCTTGGACCTCAAGGAGATCCCATCCCGGGTCGCCGTCATCGGAGGGGGTGCAATCGGGTGTGAGTTCGCATCACTGTTGTCCGACCTGGGCGCCAAGGTCACCGTGCTCGAGGCACTCGACTCCATCCTCACCGGGTGCGACGAGGACATCGTCCGGCTGATTGCCCGCTCCTTCAAGAAGCGCGGTATAGACGTTGTCACAGGGGTCCAGGTGCAGGGGCACACGCCGAAGAAGGACGGAAGTTGCACGACCGTCACCGCGGGTGATTTGGCCCTCGACGTCGACGCCATCGTCGTTTCGGTCGGACGCCGGCCCCGAACCGAGGGCCTGGTGTCGCCCGGGGTCGCGGTGGAGATCAACGACCGGGGATTCGTCGTGGCCGACGAGTTCCAGCGCACCGCCGTACCGGGGGTATGGGCCGTCGGCGACGTCGTGGCCGGCACGCCGCAGTTGGCGCACGTCGGCTTCGCGGAAGCCATCGTGGCGGTCAAGACCATGCTCGGCGAAACAGTGGTGCCGGTCGACTACGGGCGGGTGCCGTGGGCGATCTACTGTCACCCCGAGGTGGCCTTCTGTGGGATGACCGAGGCGCAAGCCAAGGCCAAGGGCATCTCCGTGGTCACCAAGAAGGACCCGTTCGGCGGCAACAGCCGGGCGCAGATCATCGGTGAGACCGAGGGCGTGGTCAAGATCGTCGCCGAACAGCGACCCGATGGGTCGGCGGGTCGGATCCTGGGCGTCCACATGGCCGGGCCCTGGGTCACCGAGCAGCTCGGCGCCGGCTACTTAGCCGTCAACTGGGAGGCCCTACCCGAAGAAGTGGCGTACTTCATTCAGCCGCATCCCTCGCTGTCCGAATCATTCGGCGAGACGATGCTGGCGTTGACCGGAAGGGGAATGCACATTGGCTGATGTCACGATGCCGCAGTTGGGCGAGACTGTGACCGAGGGCACCGTCACACGCTGGATGAAGGCCATCGGCGACACGGTTGCCCGCGACGAGCCTCTCTTCGAGGTCTCCACGGACAAGGTGGACTCCGAGGTGCCCTCCCCGGCCGCCGGAGTTTTGACCGAGATCCTCGTCCCCGAAGGCGAGACGGTCGAAGTCGGTGTCCGACTCGCCGTCATCGGCGATGACTCTGCAGCAACTGCACCCGCAGATACTGCTCCGGCCGCTCCGGCGGCGGCTGCTCCGGCCGCTCCGGCGGCGGCTGCTCCACCCGCAGCTCCGGCGGCGGCTGCTCCACCCCCAGCAGCTCCACCCCCAGCACCACCACCCCCACCCAGCCCGGCACCGGCGACGGCCGCCCCCGTTTCGGAGGAGCCTCCGGCCCCTTCTCCCACGCCAGCGCCGGCACCGCCTGCTTCTCCAGCCGCTGCATCGAGCAGCGATGGAGCGGACCCGCTGGTCCTCTCTCCAGTGGTGCGGAAGCTATTGGCGGACAACGCGATCAATCCCTCGGAGGTGACCGGCACCGGCGTGGGCGGTCGGATCACGCGAGAAGACGTTCTCAAGGTGGTCGACGCCCAGCGGTCGGCCTCTCAATCGGGTCCAGCTCCAGCGCCAGCTCCAGCACCAGCTCTCGCCTCGAGCCCGGCTCCGGCTACGGCCGGCGCTCCTGCATCGGCGCCAGTGGCGCCCTCGGCCGCTCCAGCCGCTCCAGCCGCCGCGCTACAGGCGTCATCCGCGCCGGCTGAGACGTTCCGCCGCGACGAGGACCAGATTGTGCCTTTCTCGAACATGCGTCGTCGCACGGCTGAGCACATGGTGCGCTCAAAGGCGACGTCGCCGCATGCCTTCATTGCCTACGAAGTCGATTTCGAGAACGTGGAGCGGGTCCGCAAGCAATGGGGAGCCCGTTTCAAAGAAGAAGAAGGCTTCTCGCTCACCTATCTTCCGTTCATCGCTCGCGCCACCGTGGAGGCGTTGCGCGACTTCCCTCAGTTGAATGCCTCGGTTGTCGACCAGTCCCTCATCGTGCATTCGCAGATCAACCTCGGGATCGCAGTGGACCTGTCGAACCAAGGCCTGATCGTTCCCGTTATCCATCAGGCCGAGGAAGTGACCCTGCGTGGGGTGGCCCGCCGCATCCGTGACTTGGCGGACCGAGCCCGGAACCGCAAGCTGAACGCTGACGACATCGCCGGCGGAACATTCTCCATCACCAACGACGGCCCTTTCGGGACCTATTTCACGGTGCCGATCATCAACCAGCCCCAGGTGGCGATTCTGGCAACCGACGGTATCGCACGCCGTCCGGTCGTGGTCACGCATGGTGATGGATCAGAGTCCATCGCCATCCACTCGACAGGAATTCTCGGCGTGAGCTGGGACCATCGGGCCGTTGACGGTGCGTACGTCTCGTCCTTCTTGGCCCGGGTGTCGGATCTGCTCGTTGGTCGCAACTGGTCCGACGAGCTCTAGGCCGGCGGCCGTGCTCCGCATCCGGAACCTGGGAACCGTTCCATATCATGAGGCATTCGCGTTGCAACACGCGCTGGCTCACGGCTCCGACGACGACTATCTACTGGTGCTGCAGCATCCACATGTTTTCACCCTGGGTGCGCATGCTGATCCCTCCCACATACTGACCAATCCCGAATCGGTGGGTGCCGCCTTGGAGAAGACGGACAGGGGTGGGGACGTGACGTATCACGGGCCCGGGCAACTCGTGGCCTATCCGATCGTTTCGGTACCCGATGCGTTGTCGTCGGGTACCGCGCATGTGCATCGGCTCGAACAGGTTGTCATCTCCACGCTGACTGACATCGGATTGTCGGGAGCGACATGCGTCGAGCGGTATCCCGGCGTATGGATCGACGCCGACGGTCCTGCTCCGAAGAAGATCGCAGCCATCGGGGTCCGCACTGTACGCGGCCACTCTGGCGCCCGACGCACGCTGCATGGCGTGGCGCTCAACGTCGAGTGTGATCTCTCCATGTTCGCTCACATCGTCCCGTGCGGGATCTCCGACCGGGCGGTGACCTCCCTGCGGGCAGAGGGTGTCGATGTGCCGATGGCCTCCGTGGTCGAGGCCTTCATCGCCCGCGCCATTGAAGCTTTCGGCTCCGGCGCGGTCGACCGCCAAGATGTCGTCACCGGCGCCGCGGGGTCTCCCGGTGGCAGCACCGTAGACATCGAACGGCCGCTCCTGCGCCGCCTGCGTCAGGCCGGGGTGGCGCCCGAGTCGGGGTTGGAGATCTCCCAGCGCAAGCCGGAGTGGTTGCGTGTGCCTGTGCGCATGGGCAAGGAGTACCTCTCGCTGGGCAAGACGGTGCACGATCTCGGATTGGCCACCGTTTGCGAAGAAGCGGGTTGTCCCAACATCTATGAATGCTGGTCGCAGGGGACGGCGACCTTCATGATTAACGGAGAGCGTTGCACCCGTGCGTGCGGATTCTGCCAGGTCGACACGAGACATCCTCTGGCGCTCTCTCCCGACGAGCCGGATCGGGTGGCACGAGCTGTCGAACGCATGGGGTTGGGGCACGCTGTCGTGACCTGCGTTGCCCGTGACGACCTGCACGACGGGGGAGCCGGGGCTATGGCACAAACCATAAGGGCGATACGAGATCGTGCACCAGCGACGAACGTCGAGGTACTGATTTCAGATTGTCGGGGCGACACAGAATCGCTCGACACGATCTATGCGGCCCGGCCGGATGTGCTCAATCACAACATCGAGACCGTCGCCCGGTTGCAGCGGGCCGTGCGACCCTCGGCCGGCTACGCCCGCAGCCTGGCTGTACTGGCCCGGGCCGGCGCCTCTGGGCTGGTCACCAAATCGGGGCTCATGGTCGGGCTTGGTGAGCACGAAGATGAGGTCGTCGCCACCATGGGAGACCTTCGGGCCGTAGGTGTTTCGATCATCACGATAGGCCAGTACCTTCGGCCGAGCAGCGCACATCTCCCCGTGGCGAGGTACTGGTCACCGGACGAATTCGAACGCCTCAAGAGGTTCGGGTCCGAGCTGGGCGTGCCCCATGTGGAAGCGTCGCCACTCACACGTTCGAGTTACCACGCCCGCGACGCCGCTGCGGCGGCGAACGGAAGTGCACACAGCAACGGGAGTGCACACAGGCAGCCGGTCCGACTCACATAGTGCCACGGGCAAGCAAGCCCGATGGCTACCTTTTCGGCTCGTACCGCATCGCCACGGCCCCCGAACTGAACTCCAGCCGGCTCACGAGCTTCAAGTCGACATGTTTCGATAGTCCAGCGAACAACGTCGGTCCGTGGCCCGCAAGCCGCGGATGCACCACGAACTCGTATTCATCGATCAATCCCAGCTCCGTCAGCGCCCGTGGGAGCGTCACACCTCCCACGAACAGTCCGTTGCCCGGCTCCTGCTTGAGTTTCTGGACTGCTTCGCCCAGATCGCCCCGTACGAATTCAGCGTTCCAGTCGACCTGCTCCAGGGTGCTCGACACGACATACTTCTTTGACACGTTTATCGTCCGGGCGAAGGGTTCCATCCATTCGGGTCTCCCTCCCGCTCCCGCTCCCGCTCCCGCTCCCGCTCCCGCTCCCGCTCCCGCCGTCGGACGCCACGCTGACTCCATCATTTCGTACGTGACCCGGCCAAAAAGAAGGGCATCGGCCTGGTTGAGGTTCTCGGCCGCGTGACGATGCAAGTCTTCGTCCGGGGGGATTGCACGATGATCGCAGCACCCGTCCAAGGTGACGTTGATCGAGTACCGAAGGGGTCGCATTTCGCGAGAGTACCGCCGAGGCGAGAGCCCGGTTGTGCTCGTCAGCCGGACCGGGTCACGCGACGAAGTACTTGGCCTCGGGATGATGGCAGATGATGGCGTCTGTGGTCTGCTCCGGTTCCATCTGGAACCCCTCGCTCACCGTCACGCCGATGCGCTCGCCGCCGAGGAGTTCAACGACCTTTGCATTGTCGGTGAGGTCCGGGCAGGCCGGATAGCCCCACGAATAGCGGCCTCCCCGGTAGGTCTGACGGAAGAGGCCGGCAAGCGAGGGGCCGTCCTCGTTGGCGAACCCGAGCTCTTCCCGTACGCGGTGATGCCAGTACTCCGCCGTCGCCTCAGCCATCTCGACGCCGAGACCGTGAAGGAACAAGTAGTCCGAGTACCGGTTCTCGTCCTTGAGCCGGGCCGCTTCCTCGGAGGCCCGGTGACCGATCGTGCACAGCATGAAGCTTGCGAAGTCCTCGTCTCCGGAGTCGGTGGAGCGGAAGAAGTCGGAGATGCACAACCAAGGTTCCTTGCGCTGTCGTGGAAACGTGAAGCGCATCCACTCGGCGGTGCGGGACTCGTCCTTCCAGATGACGAGGTCGTTGCCCTCTGCGTTGGCGGCAAAGTGCCCGTAGGCGACCTGGGGGATGAGAAGGTCTCCCTCCTTGGCCTTGGCCAACTCTTCCCGCAGGGTTGCCCGCACCCGGGTCTTGAACGCGTTGTCATCCTCGCCGTTTTCCGGGCGGAAGCCCCACTGATTGCGGAAGAGCGCGGTCAGGTTCAGGTATTCGGCGATGTCGTCGAGCGGGATGCCCTTGGCCACCCGGGTTCCCACGAACGGCGGGACGAACAGAGGATTGTCGGCGGCCACGGCGGACCGGGACGGTTGGCCCTCGACCGGCGCGGTCTCCTGTGGTTCCAGCCGGCTCCGTTTCGGCACGTTCTTCTTGGAGATCTCGCGTCCGAAGAGCGGATCCTCCTCACCTGACTTCTTCAGCTCCACCAACCGGTCCATCGTGCGCAGCCCTTCGAAGGCGTCGCGCCCGTAGAAGAGGCGACCGTCATAGATCTCGCGTAGGTCGCGTTCGACGTAGGTACGCGTCAGTGCAGCGCCCCCGAGGAGAATGGGGAAGTCCGCCAGGTCGCGCTGGTTGAGCTCGACCAGATTCTCGCGCATGATCAAGGTGGACTTCACCAGCAGACCGCTCATCCCGATCGCGTCGGCGTTGTGTTCCTGGGCGGCGGCGATCATCTCGTTGATGCCGATCTTGATGCCGAGGTTGATCACCTCGTAACCGTTGTTGGTCAAGATGATGTCCACGAGGTTCTTCCCGATGTCGTGCACATCTCCCTTGACGGTGGCCAACACGACCGTGCCCTTGCCCCCCTGGTCGGACTTCTCCATGTGCGGCTCGAGGTATGCCACCGCGGCCTTCATCGTCTCGGCCGACTGCAGGACGAAGGGGAGTTGCATCTCGCCGGAGGCGAAGCGCTCCCCGACGACCTTCATGCCCTCGAGGAGGACGTCGTTGACGATGGCCAACGCGTTCAGTCCGGAGTCGAGGGCCTCGGCCAGATCGTCGTCGAGCCCGTTGCGGTTCCCGTCGATGATGCGCTGCGACAGTCGTTGGTCCACGGGCCAGTCGAGGTGCGCGTCCTCACTGCCGGCGTTGACCTTGACCCCATCGAAGAGAGCCAGCAACTCCTGCAACGGATCGTACGAGTCGGTGCGCCGGTTGTACACGAGGTCGAGGCTGAGCTCCTTGGCCCGCTCCTCGATCCGCGAGAGGGGAAGGATCTTCGAGGCGTGCACGATGGCGGAGTCGAGTCCGGCCTCGACACATTCGTGGAGGAACACGGAGTTGAGCACCTGCCGCGCGGCGGGGTTAAGGCCGAACGACACATTGGACAGCCCGAGAATTGTCGAGACCCCTGGCAGCTCTGCCTTGATGGACCGGATGCCCTCGATCGTCTCGATGCCGTCGTTGCGGCTCTCCTCCATACCGGTGGAGAGCGGGAGGGCCAACGGGTCGAAGAGCAGGTCTTCAGGCGCCAGTCCGTAACGGTCGACTGCTATGTCACGGATATTGCGCGCCGCCCGCAGCTTCCATTCGGCGGTGCGCGCCTGGCCTTCCTCGTCGATGCAGGTGCACACCACCGCGGCGCCGAACTCCCGGGCGAGGCGCAAGAACGTATCGAGCCGGGTGCCCGGTGCATCACCCTCTTCGAGGTTGACCGAATTGAGTATGGGCCGTCCGCCTATCCATTCGAGGGCGGCCCGCGCCACGGGGCCCTCGGTCGAGTCGACCATGAGCGGCACGCTCGCCTGTGTGGCGAACCGGCTGGCGATCTCGGTCATGTCCGCCACGCCGTCGGCCCCGGTGTAGTCGACGCAGACGTCGATCACGTGCGCGCCTTCCTTGATCTGGTCGCGGGCCATCGCCACGCACGTGTCCCAGTCCGCTTCGAGCATGGCCTCGCGGAAGCGCTTGGAGCCGTTGGCGTTCGTGCGCTCACCGACGACGAGGAACGAGGTGTCCTGCCGGAAGGGGACCGAGGTGTAGATGGAGGCGGCCGACGGTTCCTCCACCGGATTGCGCGCCGCAGGCGTGGCGTTGGCGCAGCGCTCGACGACCGCCGCGAGGTGCGCGGGGGTCGTGCCGCAGCACCCGCCGACTGCCGTGACGCCGAACTCGGTGATGAAGCGATGCAGGTGATCGGCCAGCTGGTCGGGCGTCAGGTCGTAGTGCATCTGGCCGTCGATCACCGAGGGGAGTCCCGCATTGGGGACGCAGGCGATCGGGACGAGGCTGGCCGAAGAAAGATGCCGGAGGGCCTCGCTCATCTCGACCGGCCCCGTGGCACAGTTGAGGCCGACGACGTCGACCTGCATGGCGCTCAGGACGGTGAGGGCTGCCGCGATCTCGGTGCCGGGCAGCATGCGACCGGTGAGCTCGATGGTGACCTGGACCTGGATCGGGACGATCCTGCCGAGGGCGACCATGGCGCGGCGGGCACCATTGATGGCGGACTTGGCCGACAGGAGGTCGAAGACCGTCTCGATGAGGAGAAAGTCGACTCCGCCCTCGAGGAGCCCCAAGGCCTGTTCCTCATATGCGTCGCGGAGGTCCGCGTAGGGGATCTGACCCAGGGTGGGGAATTTGGTGCCCGGCCCCATGCTGCCGGCCACCCAGCGGGGGCGTTCCGGTGTGGCGAACTCGGCCGCCACGGCCTTCGCTATCTCGGCGCCCGACCGGCTGATTTCACGGGCGCGGTCGGCGAGGCCGTATTCGGCCAGCACGACCGAGGAGGAGCCGAACGTGCCGCTCTCGACGACGTCGCACCCGACTTCGAAGAACGAACGGTGTACCTGGGCGATGAGGTCGGGGCGGGTACTGATCAGGATCTCGTTGCAACCCTCGAGGTCGGGGCCACCGAAGTCCTCGGCGTTCAAGCCCAGCATCTGCAGGTTGGTGCCCATCGCGCCATCGAAGATCAGGACCCGCTCCCGCAGCGCCTGGAGATAGGTGGATGCGGCAGGGTCGAGGCGGCCCAGCAGTTCCGGGGAGCGTGACATGGTCCCCCTAGGATACCGGGGAGGCCTGGGCGCCCTGTACCAGCCCCGATAGCATCCAGCCAGAGTGACTCCGAAGATCTATACCAAGTCCGGCGACGACGGGACGACCGGGCTCTACTTCGGTGGACGTGTGCGGAAGGACTCGGCTGCGATCGAGATCAATGGCGCCGTCGACGAGGCGCAGGCGGCCCTGGGTGTGGCACGTGCCGAAACGGTGGCCGGGTCCGACGTCAATCTCCGCCTTACGGCTTTGGCCCGTGACCTCTATATCCTCATGGCCGAGGTGGCGACGGCTCCGGCCAACCGTCGCAAGCTGGTGGCCGGCTCCACCCTGGTCACTGAGCAGATGGTGCTCTCCTTGGAGCACGAGATTGACGACTTGCTGCAGCGGTTCGACATGCCGAGCGATTTCGTGGTCCCGGGCGAGAACCGTGTGGCAGCGGCCCTCGACCTGGCCCGCACCATCGTCCGCCGGGCTGAGCGCCTCGCGGTGGGGGCTCCAATCGAGGGGTCGTTTGTCGTCTCGTACCTGAACCGACTGTCGGACCTGCTGTGGGCGATGGCGCGCTGGCAGGAGGGTCCGGAGCACCGGCTGTCCCGGGATGGACCGGGGGGCTCGGAGGGCTCGGCCTGAAGCTGTAGACGCAGTAGTGTCGGTCGAGAGCGTGAAGGGAGCTGGGCCATCGTGAGAGTCCACCGGTTGCTGGCCGTTCTTGCAGTGGTCAACATCGGGGTGTTGGTCGGCGCGGCGTCAGGAGCCGACGCTGCTCCGGTACCACGTTCCCCGGGCTATTGGCTGGCCGGCGCGGATGGGGGCGTGTTCTCTTTCGGTGCCCCGTTCTACGGCTCTGGCGTCAGTCCACCTGCCGCTCCGGCGTGCGCTTTCTCTCCTCAACCACCGAGCACCCGAAATGCGGCCCTGGGGTGCGTCGGGATCGCGTCGACACCGAGCGGGAACGGCTACTGGCTCCTCAATTCGTTCCGGGCGGCAACGGCCTTCGGCCAGGCCGGGCAACCTCTTCAGATCGGTTGCACGAGCTTGAACGGCGCAACGGGGATGTGGGCGGGGTTGGCTTCGTCGCCGACCGGAAACGGATTTTTCCTCGCCAGCTCGAACGGAGGAGTCGAAGGGTGCGGTGATGCAGTTCCGGTCGGCGGTCTCACGACGATGACCCTCAATGCAGAAGTGGTGGGCATCGCCGCCACGCCCGATGGCAAGGGGTACTGGTTGGTAGGAGCGGACGGCGGGGTCTTCTCGTTCGGCGACGCCTCGTTTTACGGGTCGATGGGTGGAACCCGGCTCAATGCAGCAGTGGTGGGCATCGCCGCCACGCCCGATGGCAAGGGGTACTGGTTGGTAGGAGCGGACGGCGGGGTCTTCTCGTTCGGCGACGCCTCGTTTTACGGGTCGATGGGTGGAACCCGGCTCAATGCAGCAGTGGTGGGCATCGCCGCCACGCCCGATGGCAAGGGGTACTGGCTGGTAGGAGCGGACGGCGGGGTCTTCTCGTTCGGCAGCGCTCCCTTCGAAGGATCAATGGGCGGGAAGCCCTTGAATGCCCCGATCGTCGGCATTGCCACGTTCAGGTCCTCAGTCCCTGGCTGATCCAGCTCGTCCAGTCGACGTGCAGGGCACGCATCGACGAGTTTGCCGCGCCGCGCTCCCTATGAATCGACGGGGCCCTGTGGTTCGACGGGGCCCTGTGAATCGACGGGACCCTGTGGTTGGTCGGGCAACGCAGGACCGTGGCGGGCCAATTCGTGCGCGTGCGCTCCCCCGCTGTAAGCGAGCGCGGACCTTTGGATGTAGTCGAGGAGCTCATCTGGCACGCGATGCAATCCCTTGTGGTCGTACCAGGTGGTCACGGCAACCCCCACGACGAGCCAGAATAAGAGCCCGACGGCGGTGAGGACGACGCCGCGGGTGAGGCCGGCGTGGCCCACCGCACCGAAGTAGAGAATGGCGCGCACTCCGTCGAGCACCTGGCGCAGCGGTTCGAAGTTGGCAACGAAGCGGAGTGCCGATGGCAGCGCCTGCAACGGGATGGTTCCGCCCGACGAGGCAAGAGCCAGGTACACGAAGACAAGCAGCGCGATCAGCTGCCCGAGAGCGCCGAGCGCGGCGAATAACGCCAGTGTGCCGACTGCAATGGTAAGAGCGGCGAAGGACGTGAAGAGCTAGAGTTCACCGACGTAGGGAGCGTTCATGCCGAGAATCGCGACTGCGACCAGGAGGAGCACCCCGACGAGGACGGGCACGGTGACGACGGCCACGACCCACTTCGACATCAGGGTGTGCCATCGGCTGATGGCGACCGGTAGGCGCTGACTCCATTTCGGACCGATCTCCGTCGTGCCGTAGCCCAACGCGGCGTCGACGGTGGTATTGACCAATATGCCACCGAGGAAGCCGCACATGATCGCCAAGAGCGCGATGTAGAACGCACTCAACCCCAGCGCCGAGTTCGGTGGGACCGGATTGAACGCACTCGTCGCGACTGTTATGGGATTGGCTGCACTCACGCCGGCTCCTGGCGAACGCCCGAGTCGGGACGCCTCCATCGAGAGTTGGCGACCCACCTCGAGCGAGGCCGCATGAAGACCTGGTTCGGCGACCCCGCTCGCGAGCTCCACACCGATCGAGCCCGAGCGCGGATTGGTCAAGAGCCGCACTGTCGGCTTCCCGGCCGGCGATAGCGAAGAGAGGTCGAGGGCGTACGCCGACAGTAGGGACGCGGTGAAGTGGGGAGGGATCACAATCGTGGCGTAGGCGTCATTGCTCTTCATCTGGTCCTCGGCCTGCGCCAAGGTGACGGCGTGCAACGAGAGCCGGCTGGACACGGCATTGGAGCTCCGCAGCCCCGATGCGACCTGGGCTCCGATGTCGACATGCCGGCCCAACACGGTGGCGCCTTGGTCCTCATCGGCAATTGCCACCGGGAGCCCGCTCAGATGCCCCAGCGGGTTCACCACCGACCCGATGTAGAAAAGCGTCATCAAGAAAACGAGTACCGACGCCACAGCCAGTGGGGTGATCCAGATGGCGCGCACCCGGAGCAGTTGCGATGCGCGCATCTTGGATGGGGCGTTTCCGGCGTTACCAATGTCGCCGCGTTGGCCGTCGGGATCTCGGTCGGGAGAGCTCACCGATTTGCTCCTCGCCACTCAGAAGTGTTGGAACCGTGCCGCGGCGATGGTACAGCGATCGATCACAACTGATTGGCGGTTTATGCCATGCCTCTGGAGCAGTGGGACGGGACGCGCGAATCACCGGCGCTCTTGCACCAGTGCGACCGTGCGACTGACGGACTCTCGATACGCAATCTGGAGCCGCAGGTTGAGTCGGCTCATTTCCGCACGGGCAGCGACCGGCGCCAGACCGGCGAAGGGCTCGACGTCGACCGCCGCCCATGCGGGCTGGTGAAGGTAACGAGTGCGCTGGCGTCACCACTCATCTTCCAACCGAGTTCGTGCATCCGGCTGTGGTGTGCCGCACAGAGGGTGATCAGATTCGAAAGGATGGTCGGGCCGCCATTGATCCAGTGACGCAGGTGATGGATGTTGGTAATCAGGTTGTGGCCACAAGCGGGAAATCGGCATCCGCTGTCACGCCGGGCTATCTCGATCCTCTGGGCTGTCGTCGGGCTCCGCCGCCAGGGGAACTGGTCGAGGATGGTCCCGTCCGGAGCCTCGAGCGAGATGGTGTGCTTGGCATCGCAGGAGAGCCGCCGGACGATCTCAGCGGAGATCGGCCCCAGACTCTCAATGGAGGCGGACCCTTCGACGTCAGGCCCGAACTCGGTGAAGAGTGACACGTCGGCGTGCACGATGACCGTGGCGGGCGCTCCACTGAAAACCGGGATTCGACCTCCCGCATCACCGCCGTCTGATCGCCCCCGCTCCGTGCACACTTCGACCAGTGCGTCAGCCAGCCGGCGCTCGAACGGCTCATAGTCGGGATCGCCGGAACTCGGGTGGTCGTGCCGAGTGGCCCGGGCCACCAAGGTCGATTTGACCACGGCGTAGGCATCCTTGGTCAGCTGGACCCACAACGAGCAGCGAGTGTCGTCGAACCGCACACTGCGTGCGATGAAGGCCCGAGCCGCCTGTGCATCGGTGGCACCTCGGGCCTCCCGGGCTAATTCCTTGGCCTGCCGCACCGTCCAGTGCGCCGATGCATCGGCCAGATCGCCATCGGTCTCCGGGGTCGCGACAGCGGCCAAGGGCGCGAGCACGTCAAGGGTGAGTCGTCCGGCCGAAAGGGCATCGGAGAGCCGGGGGAGCTCATCTATCTTCTCGGCGGCCGCCACCAGTGTGCGGGCCTGGGCGGCGCCCACCCGGCAGTGCTCCGTGAGCCAGGCTGCCATGGAAAGGGCGCCGTCGCCCCGGTAGGCCTCCGAACGCGAGAATTCGGCGATCTCCTCGAGCATGGCGTGGTGATGGACCGAGATGGCCTGCTGATGCGCCACCATGCTCTGGGCGAGGGCAGCGGAACGGGCATCGCCGCCCCGGTCCCGGCTCAGAGGGCGGGGGCGAAAGCGACGGGTGGCGGCAGCGGCCGGGACGGCGGCAGCGGCCGGGACGGCGGCAGCAGTAGAGCGGGAGCTGGCGCTGGAGCTGGCGGGAGGAGCCATGAGCTGAGTGTGAAGGAGGGGTGTATCAACCTCACCACCGGCCGCGGTGGATCCGCGCGCTCGGGTCCGGGCGGCCACGCTCCAGCGACCGCGACCGGTGGTCGTTCCCGTCGGGATGCCCGAGGGTGACCGCGCAGAAGAGGCGCCACGTCGAGGGCACGGACAGCGATCTGGCAAGAGCGTCCTCGCCCCGGAAATTGCCCAGGATGCACGCCCCGAGGCCGGCGTCAACGGCGGCAAGCAGGACGGTCATGACGCCGAACGCAGCATCGCCTGTCCAATAGGGAACCGGCCACGCCGCCTCGTTAGTACCCAGGCGCGGATCGGCCTTGTCGGGCTCTGCGTAACGGGTGACGTACTCGGTGGCCGAGGCGTAGGCGAGGAGGATCACCGGAGCCCGGCTGAGCCCGGCGGCCCGGGGGCTGGTCGTGCGCCAGGACTCGTCCGTCGTGGCGTCCCAGTAACGGGCTGTTTCGGCGGGTCCGGAGAGGATGATCCAGCAGGTCCCTCCGGTATTGCCGGCACTCGGAGCTCGCAACGCCGCCGCCACGATGCGGTCCACCACCGCCGGGTCGATCCCATCGGCGGCATAACTCCGGACCATGGCGCGGCGGCGGAGGGCCTCGTGGAGTTCCATGGGCGTAGTTTCCCAGAGGCCGGCCCAACCGCGGGAATGCCAACAGAGGGAATGCCAACGGGAGGGGAATGCCAACAGAGGGAATGTTGACCCCGCTGGTAGTGTTTAAACCCCTGGAGGTAGAGAGTGCCGACACCACGAGATCTTTTGAATGAAGCGAAGAAATCCATCCGGGAGGTGGAGCAGCAGGACGCAGAGCTGATCCTGACCGATGGTGGAGCGACCTTTCTCGATGTGCGCGAGCCCGACGAATACGAGCAGGGCGCCATTCCCAACGCCGTCCACCTACCCCGTGGGCATCTGGAATTCCAGGTTGAGGGCAAGCTGCCCGACAAGAGCCGCCCGGTCGTCGTGTACTGCGCCGGTGGCGTGCGCTCGGCCTTCGCCGCCAAGACCCTGGGTGAGCTCGGCTATACCGACGTCCAGTCCCTCGTCGGCGGGTTCAACAAGTGGAAGGACGACGGCCGTCCATGGGCCGCGCCGCGGACCCTGAGCCCGGCCCAGCGCAACCGCTATCAGCGCCATCTGCTCCTGCCCGAGATCGGAGAGGTCGGCCAGCTGAAGCTGCTCGACTCCAAAGTGCTCCTGCTCGGTGCGGGCGGACTGGGCTCGCCTACCGCGCTGTACCTGGCCGCGGCCGGTGTCGGTACCCTCGGCATCATCGACATGGACGTGGTCGACGAGTCCAACCTCCAGCGCCAGATCCTGCACAACATGGATCGGGTGGGGGACCGCAAGGTCGACTCGGCCAAGAAGACACTGACCGCATTGAACCCCGACGTGAACGTGGTGACCTACGACGTACGCCTCGGTGCCGACAACGTCCTCGATGTGATCGACGGCTACGACGTGATCGTGGACGGGACGGACAATTTCCCGACGAGGTATCTCGTCAACGATGCCGCGCTGCTCAAGCGGATTCCGGTGGTGCACGGCTCCATCTTCCGCTTCGAGGGCCAGGCCACCGTCTTCGACCCGTATAACGGCCCGTGCTACCGCTGCCTCATCCCCGAGCCGCCGCCGGCTGAGCTGGCGCCGTCGTGCTCCGAAGCGGGCGTGCTCGGCGTGTTGCCGGGGATTATCGGATCCATCCAGGCGATCGAGGCCATCAAGATGCTGCTCGATCTCGGCGAACCCCTGGTCGGCCGCCTCCTTTCCTATGACGCGCTCGAGCAGTCGTTCCGCACCTTCAAGGTGCGGCGCGACCCGGCCTGTCCCGCCTGTGGGCCCGACGCCGGTGAGATCGTGATCGCGGAGTACGACGACCTCTGCATGCCCCACGCACACTGACTCCCCCCACCGCGATTCCTGGGCCCGCCGATCCCCGCCACTCGCCGACGCCGGCGGCCCGCCGACCCCCCCACTGCCGGCGTGACTGACGACGCGGTGCCCCCGCAGGCCGTCGATCGCATCACCCTGGCGGGATCCGAGGTTGCCGTGCCGCCTCTCGGGGTGGGCACGTGGGCCTGGGGCGACAAAGGCACTTGGGGCATGGGGGGCTACGACAACTCCTACAGCGAGGCGACGATTCGCGAGGCGTGGGAGGCCTGCATCGAGGCGGGCGTCACCCTGTTCGACACCGCCGAGGTCTACGGGGGCGGCGAGAGCGAGCGCATCATCGGCCGCCTCGTGGCCCTCGATCCTTCGGTGCGGTCCAAGGTGGTCATCGCCACCAAGTTCATGCCGATGCCATGGAAACTGGCGGTCACGTCCTCCCTGGTCAAGTCGGCGAAGGCCTCGCTCGGGCGTCTCGGCATCGATTCGATCGACCTTTACCAGATCCACGGTCCGATCTCCCTGCGCTCCCACAGTGCCCTCGCTGATGCCCTGGCCACGGCCCACGCTGAGGGATTGATCAAGGCCATCGGCGTGTCGAACTACTCGGTCAAGGAGACGAGATCGATGGACGCCGCGCTGCGCGAGCGGGGTCTGCGCTTGGCCACCAACCAGATCGAGTTCTCGCTTCTCCGGTCTATGCCGGAGAAGGTGGGCCTCTTGGCGTGCTGCCGTGAGCTCGGTGTGGTCCCATTGGCGTATTCGCCGATCGGCCAGGGCCGGCTGACCGGCAAGTTCTCGGTCGCCAATCCGCCCCCCAAGGCCCGCGACTTCTCGGCGCACCCGATGGAAGAGGTGGACAAGGTGGTCGAGGTGCTGCGCCGCATCGGCACGGCACACGGGGAGCGCACGCCGAGCCAGGTCGCCCTGGCCTGGATCATCGCCAAGGGCGCCATCCCCATACCCGGCGCCAAGAGTGCGAAACAGGCCCTGGACAACGCCGGCGCACTGGGGTGGCGCCTGGACGACGCCGAGTTGGCCGAGCTCGATGCGGCCTCGCTGTACGGCACCCGTACCCTCAACCAACGACTCTGGCAACACGGCTGAGCTGACCTGGTGGCCCAGGAAGGGCCGCTGTACGGTGGACGCGCATGATGCCCCTGCTGGCTGTCGCCTCGCTGCCGCCACTGCGGGGGAGCCAGTTGCTCTCGACGACCTTCAACGCCATTCCCATCGTGCTGATTCTGGGCGCCCTGGTCCTCTACCTCTGGGGCGTCCAGCGAGCGAATCGGCTACGCCCGCGTCATCCATGGTCCACCCTTAAGACGGCGGCTTTCATCGGCGGACTGGTCACCACCGCCATCTCGATCTTCACCTTCATCGGCGTCTACCAGCAGGAATTGTTCTGGGACCACATGGTCCAGCACCTGCTCCTGATCATGGTGGCCGCGCCCCTTTTCGCGATCGCGTCCCCGATCAAGCTGGCGTGGTGGGCCACGACCGGCACGGCCCATGTGCGCGTCACCGCTGTGCTGCGATCGCGCATCGCCCGCGTTCTGGGTCACCCCGCCGTGGCGTTCGTGGCGTACGCCGTGCTGATCCCGATCACCCACCTGACGGTCTGGTACAACTACACGCTCGAGCACCCCGCCGTCGACAACCTCGAACACCTGCTCTTCCTTGCATTGGGCTACATGTTCTGGCGACAGATCTTCGGCGACGACCCCAATTGCTACAGGCTGCACCCCGCCTTGAAGTTCGGGTACCTCTTCCTGGCTATTCCCATCGACACCTTCACCGGCCTCTCGCTGGACCAGCAGGTCAAGGAGTTGTTCCCGGCCTACCTCACCTTCCACCGCACATGGGGCCCCTCCCTGGTCGACGACCTCCACATCGGCGGCGTCCTCATGTGGGTGGCCGGGGACACGCTGATGCTGTGGCCCATGATCCCCGTGGCCATCGAATGGATGCATCTCGAGGAGCGCAAAGCCGTCCGCATCGATCGCCAGCTCGATGCCGCCGAAGAGGCCGAAGAGGCCGAGTTGGCCCGCTTCCTGGCGGAGCCGACCGGTCCGGTCGAATAGTCGTAGATCGGCAAATCTCATCCAGCGATGGCTTTACATGTGACTAAATGGTCACCTATTGTGTCCGACGTGGACGATGTCTTCAGGGCCCTTGCCGATCCGACGAGACGCAGCCTGCTCGACGAGCTCTTCCTGCGGGACGGGCAGACGTTGGGCGAGCTGGAGGGGCGCTTCGACATGACGCGATTCGGCGTCATGAAGCACCTCAAGCTTCTCGAGGAGGCCGGGCTGGTGGTGACCCGGAGGCAGGGCCGGGAAAAGCTCCATTTTCTGAATCCCGTCCCGATCAGGCTCGTCCACGACCGTTGGGTGAGCAAGTACGCGGAGCCCTGGGTGGCCGGGCTCAGCGACCTCAAGAAAGAAATGGAGCGTCAGATGGAGAAGGTGTTCGAGATCTATATCCGCACCACGCCCGAGCGCCTCTGGGAGGCGATCACCGATCCCGAGATCCGCAAGAAGTACAACTTCGGCGCCGGTGTCATGTCGGACTGGAAGGTCGGCTCTCCGCTGCAGATGGGCGTGCCCGAGGTCGACCTGTTGCTCGGCGGGGGAGAAGTCCTCGAGGTCGACCCGCCCCGACGGCTGGTACACACCATGACGGCACTGTGGGGTGACGACGTGAAGAGCGAGGGCGCCTCTCGGGTGACATGGGAGATCACGCAGGTCCAGGACTCCTGCCAACTGACCGTCATCCACGACGAATTCCGCGAGGGCGCCAACCCGCAGCTCTACGGCGGTTGGCCGATGATCCTCTCGGGTCTCAAGACGTGGTTGGAGTCGGGTGAGTTGCTGACGACGCCGGGGTCGCTGCTGTACGGCAGCTGACAGGGGCAGCCGCCCTCACGGAGAGGGCACTGGATCCAGGTCGTCGGCGTCGTCGGCGTCGTCGGCGTCCAGCGGTGTCGTGGGCGTCCGCCATGCTCAGGGTGCCGAGCACCGTCGAAATGAAGACGACGAACGTGAGCACGTGCACCGCCGTACACCAGAGGCAGATCGCGTCGATCCTGAACAGCTCCGTGGCGAGGAGGTAGAGCACCGTGCCCACCCCGATGACTGACCACGCCATCCTGACCCGCCGGATCAGGTGATCCGTCCGTCTCCACATGGCAGGTAGTTGGAGGACCACCATCACGGCGAAGAAGACCAGACCCAGAACGGCGACCGGCACGCCGGCCACCTTCGAGTACGCGCTGGTGGTCACGGCCAGGCAGTTGACGACACCCTTGTCCGAGCACACGAGATTGGCCGAGCCGGTGTAGTGCTCATAGGTCAGGTAGCCCGCGACCCCGAGGCCGCCGAGGCTGGCGGCTGTGCCCACCAGCCCCGCCCACCGTGGGGAGCGGCTCCGCGGCTCACCCATTGCCGAGGGCGTTGCAGACGGCAGCCGGCTTGTTGCCACTCAGCGTGCTGCAGATGGTCTGAACGAGCACCTTGGCCGACGCGTCGATGTCGGCGCCGATGACAGTGGAGTTGTTCCCGATGTCCTTCGCTATGTCGGCGAACGTCACACCCTCGAGCACCGCCGGGTCGTACTGCGCAGTGGTGAGCTCCGTCTTCCCCCCGAAATCGACCCAGGGGAACGACTGGTCCGTGTGGGACGTCCACAGCTTTTGTTGAGCAGCGGTCGGCGTCTGGAGGGACACGTAGTAGTTGCCATCGGGCTGATTGGTCGTCGTCTCCACCGGTGTGAAGGTGAAGTAGGGGCTCGAGTACGTCGAGTTGTAGAACGTCAAGGTGGGGATGTCCCCGTCGCTCACAGCCGAGTGGATCTCCCCGGGCTGACGGCTGAACGTCCCGAACTTGGAAAGCGCCACATACATGGCCCATCGTTCGGTGGCACAGACGGGGCAGAACTCGGCGCCGATATAGAGCAGATCCGGTTTCCCGTCCGCCGTCAGCTTGGCGTCGGTGATCGTTTCCGGAGCCGCCACAATTCCACCGCTCGGTGCGTCCGCCAGACTGCTCAGTGGGACCGATGCCAGCTTGCTGGTGACGGTCGCCGCGATCGGCGTGCCAGCGGCGGGCGATATCTCGGACGCGCCGGTGGATCCGCCACGGCCACCTGCCCAGACGGCGACGAGCACAGCCACGACGACCACTGCCATGACGATGGATCCCAGCCCGAGGAGGCGGTTCCTACGTCGGCGCGAGGCCAGGGCGGCGGCCCGTTCCTTGGCTGCCTGTCGTTCGCTGAATTTCTTGCGGTTGTTCACGGGTGAGTTGGTTGAGGGCTTCGATGATCGGGGTTTGTTGTCTTCTTCGCGCGCACGCGAATGGTCTTTCGACATGAGAGTTCTCCATGGTTCGTCAGGGCGCGAGGTCGCGCCCCAAAAGGGTCAGATGCGTGAGGACCGCAGCAGCGAAGCCGCCGACCTCACGAGCAGGCGTGGCCGCTCAGGCGGCCAGAAGCGCGTGCGTGGAGAACTGTGGGGGATGGAACAACGACGAGACGACGCCTCGAGGAAGGCGACGAGCGAGGGCGCGGATGCGGCGGGACAAACCGCTGCCCGAGGCCGTGAGGAGGACGCCCGCCATTCCCGCCAACGCCGCGAGCGTGAGGACCGGGGTGGGCACGGCCGGGGCGCTCTTGCTACAGCTGGTGCCGGCGCACCCCGACGGGAACGTGGGCGGCCCGGGACGCGCAATAGCCATCTGACCAGGCGCGGCATAGGTGCCTGTCAGGAGTGCCTGCGGCATGAAGCCACCGAGCACAATGGCGGCCAAGACGACCGCCACCCCGAGGCGCGCACGCAGCGACATGACCTCAATTCTAGGGGGGTCGTATCCGAATACGTCGTCACCCCCGGTCATGGCCGTCACACAGCTCCTCCAGGGCCGTTACAGGGCCTGGGCTGCCCTTACGCTTGCAGTCTCGTAGGCTCCTAGGTGTGACGCCCCAAATGAAGGACAGCCAAGAGCACCGGACGGATTCAGGAATTGAGATCCAGTCTGTCTACCGGGCAGAGGATCTCGCTGGTTGGGATCCCGAAACGAAGCTGGGTGAGCCCGGCTCCTTCCCCTACACCAGGGGCGTGCACGCCGAAATGTACCGCTCGAAGCTCTGGACGATGCGCCAATACGCCGGATTCGGTTCGGCCGAATCCACCAACGAGCGGTTCAAGTTCCTCCTGGATGCCGGCCAGACCGGTCTTTCGTGCGCCTTCGACCTGCCGACCCAGATGGGCTATGACTCGGACCATCCGCGAGCGGAGGGCGAGGTGGGCAAGGTGGGCGTCGCGATCGACTCGCTGGCCGACATGCGGCTCCTCATGGCCGATCTGCCGATGGACAAGGTCACCACGTCCATGACCATCAACGCCACCGGCGCCATCCTGCTGCTCCTCTACGAACTGGTCGCGGAGGAGCAGGGCGTCCCGGGAGACAAGATTCGCGGCACTATCCAGAACGACATCCTGAAGGAGTACATCGCCCGGGGGACATACATCTACCCGCCCCGCCCGTCGATGCGGCTGATCGTCGACACCTTCTCGTACTGCGCCGCCAAGCTGCCGAACTGGAACACCATCTCGATCTCGGGCTACCACATCCGCGAGGCCGGATCGACCGCAGTCCAGGAGATCGCTTTCACCTTGGCCAACGGCATCGCCTATGTGGAAGCAGCGATCGCGGCCGGCATGGACATTGACGCGTTCGCCCCGCGCCTGTCGTTCTTCTGGAACGCCCACAACAACCTTTTCGAGGAGGTGGCCAAGTACCGGGCCGCCCGCCGCATGTGGGCGCGCATCATGACGGAACGATTCGGGGCCAAGGATCCGCGCTCGAAGATGCTGCGCTTCCACACGCAGACGGGCGGATCGACGTTGACGGCCCAGCAGCCGGAGAACAACATCGTGCGCGTCACCCTGCAGTCCCTCGCGGCCGCTATGGGTGGCACGCAGAGCCTGCACACCAACGGCTTCGACGAGGCGCTCGGCCTCCCGACCACCCGCGCCGCGAAGATCGCGCTGCGCACTCAGCAGATCGTGGGTTTCGAGTCGGGAGTCGCCGATACCGTCGATCCCCTCGCCGGGTCCTATTTCGTCGAATCGCTCACCGACGAGGTGGAGAAGGCGGCAACCGAGTATCTCGACCGTATCGATGCGTTGGGAGGTGCGGTGGCGGCGATCGAGGCCCGCTTCATGCAGGATGAGATCGAGAGTGCTGCCTACAGCTTCGCCAAGGCGGTGGACAGCGGAGAGAAGGTCGTCGTCGGGGTGAACCGCTTCACCGACGCGGACAGCGAGTCGGCCGAGGTCTTCCCCATCGACGTGACACTCCAGCAGACCCAGATCGACCGCACGCGGTCGGTCCGGGCCGCGCGTGACCAAGCGGCGGTCGACGCTGCGCTCTCGGACGTGGCGCTCACGGCGAGAGGTGACGGGAACCTCCTCGTTCCGATGAAGGCCGCTCTGGCCGCCATGGCGACGCTGGGCGAGGTGGCCGACGTGCTGCGCGGCGAATTCGGGGTCTATTCGCCGGGTGCCTGACCTGCCTGACCTGGCTGACGTGCCTGACGTGGCGGATCCTTCGGACCTGACGTTGTACTGGCCGCTCTTCGGCCTCGTGGTCCGCACGCCGCGTCTTGAGTTGCGCGTGCCCAAGGACGACGACTTCGGTCCGCTCATCGCGTTGATCGACGAAGGGATCCACGACCCGGCCACCATGCCGTTCATGCAGAACTTCACCGACACACCGCCGCCGAGACGTGGACGTGACTCGCTGCAATTCTGGTGGCGCCAGCGCGCTGCGTGGTCGCCCGACCATTGGTCGTACAGCGGAGCGGTCTTCGTCGACGGTCGCGTGGTCGGGGTCCAGGGCATGGAAGGCAGGAATTTCGCCTCGTTGCGCTCAGTCGAAACCGCGTCGTGGCTCGGTCGTGCCTTTCAAGGGCAGGGACTGGGCAAGGAGATGCGCCAGGCGATTCTGCACCTGGCCTTCGAGGGCCTGGGTGCAGAGGAGGCCCACAGCGGAGCGTTCCACGACAACATCCCCTCCCTCGCCACCTCCCGCTCCGTCGGGTACACGGAGAACGGGGAGACCAGGGCTCTTCGGCGCGGCGTCCCCGACCGGATCAAGAGGGTACGCATGGATAGGGCCACGTGGATGGCGCGCCGCCGCGACGACATCGAGATCATCGGGCTCGACGCCTGCCTCCCGATGTTCATCGCCTCGGTCGCCACGTCGTCCGACGACACGTAGCGGAGCACCTGGGCCTACGCGGTGGCGACGGTCTCGAAGTGCTCGACCACGGGGAAGGGGTCGTAGAAGTGGTGGAGCAACGCCCGCCATTCTTCGAACGCGTCCGAATTGCGGAAGCCCTCGATGTGGGCTTCGAGCGATTCCCACTGGACGAGGAGGAGGAACGAGCTCGGTTGCTCGATGCAGCGTTCGACGCGTAGGGAGATGAAGCCCGGGGCCGAGGCGATGATCGACTTGGCCCGGTCCATGGTCTCCATGAACGCGGCTTCCTGCCCGGGAATGACGGGGAGGAGCGCGTGTTCGGTGATCACGGGCGTACGGTGACCGGGTTGCGGGTGCTCACGAGCCGAGCAGTCGGTCCCGCAACGCCGGGTCGGTGGCGGCGTCGATGGCGGTCCAGGCGAGAGCCAGGGCTCCGTCGCGCACCGCGGCGTCGGCGGAAGGCGTGATGCACGCTGCCGCGAACTCGTGCTGGTGGTTCACGGCGCCACCGGTTTCGATGCCGATGAGCGGATGGATGGTGGGGACCGCCAGCGACACGTTCGCCATGTCGGTCGAGAATGTCGGGAGGGGCGTGTCGGCGTCGTCCGCTTCGAAGGTGCGGCCGAGTGATTCGGCATTGGCTCGATACGCCGCCACAAGCCCCGGGTCCGCCTCCATGTGCGAGTAGTTGGGCGCCAGCCTCTCGTAGCGCACCCTGCAGCCCGACGCGAGGGCCCCGGCCTCGAAGCACGCCCGGACGCGCGGTTCGAGGGCGGCGAGCCCGCCGATCGTGCGCGAGCGCGCCATGAAGCGGCCGGTGACGGCGGCGGGGATGACGTTGGCCGCACCGCCACCGCGGGTGATCACCCCGTGCACCTGGTCCCCGGGCGGCAGTTGCTGGCGCAAGAGGCCGAGGGACACCTGCGCGATGGTCATCGCGTCGAGCGCGTTCACCCCCTCCCAGGGAGCGGCCGACGCATGGGCCTCCTTGCCGGTGAAGTGCACGTCGAAGTGGGCCACCGCCAAGCAGGCGCCGGTCATGCGCTCGACCGGCCACGGGTGGACCATCATCGCCGCGTGCACGTCGTCGAAGGCGCCCCTCTCGAGCATGAAGATCTTGCCGCCGCCGCCCTCCTCGGCCGGCGTGCCGAGGATCCGGACCTGCAGGCCGACCTCGTCGGCCACGGTGGCGAGGGCCAACCCCGCCCCGACGGCGCTCGCCGCGATGATGTTGTGACCGCAGGCGTGCCCCACGTCCGGCAGGGCGTCGTATTCGGCACAGAGAGCAACGATCAGCTCGCCATCGCCCGACCGCGATTCGAACGCAGTCGCGATGTCGTACACACCTTCGGTGACCGACAACCCGCCGGCGCGGATCGCCGACGCCACAGCGTGGGCCGACCGCGTCTCTTCGAAGCAGAGTTCGGGCGTCGCGTGCACCGAGTGGCTGAGCGCCAACAGCTCGGGCAGACGCTCGGCGACGACGGACGCCGCGGCGTCCTTGGCCGCTTGTCGGTCGATCGTCACGGCAGCTATTCGATCACAGCCACGATGTCGCCGGCGCCGACCGAAGCCCCGGCGCTGACCCGCACCTCCTTGATCACGCCGTCCTTCTCGGCGTTCACCGCGTTCTCCATCTTCATGGCCTCGAGTAGGCAGATCGTCTGCCCCACTTCGACCTTGTCGCCCACGGCGACGAGCACCTTGACGATGGTGCCCTGCATGGGGACCGCCACCTCGCCCGAGCCAGTCGCCGCCGCCGCCGATGTGGACGACCGCCGGGGCCGGGCCGTGCCGGCGTGGGGAGCCGACGTCGTGCCGAGGTCGGGGACCCAGAGCTTGACCGAGAACCGTCGGCCGTCCACTTCGGCGGTGACATCGCGCTCCACCGTGGGCAGCGCGTCGTCCGCTCCGGCCGGCGGGACATCGATCGGCGCGACGGTGAGCTGGCTCAGGTCCAGCACGTCCTCGACCCACTTGGTGGAGTGCTTGGCCTCGGCGAAATCCGGATGCGTGAGGATGGCCACGTCCGCCGGGATCGTCGTGGCGATCCCCGTGATCTGCGTCTCGTCGAGCGCGCGCAACATGCGGCGTCGGGCCGCCTCGCGATCGGGTGCCCACACGATGAGCTTGGCCACGAGGTTGTCGTAGAACTGGCTGACGAGGTCACCGGACTCGTACCCCGCATCGAGCCGGACACCGGGACCCGACGGAGCGGTGAACCTCGTGATGGTGCCGGGCGAGGGGGAGAAGCGCCCGCCGCTCGGGTCCTCGGCGTTGATGCGGACCTCGATGGCGTGGCCGTTTCGTTGGACGTCCTCCTGCCCGAACGTCAGTTCCTCACCCGAGGCGATCCGGATCTGCCAGGCCACGAGGTCGAGGCCTGTCACGAGCTCGGTCACGGGATGTTCCACCTGCAACCGCGTGTTCATCTCCAGGAAGAAGAATTCTCCGTCCTGGAAGAGGAACTCGACCGTCCCCGCGTTGTAGTACCCGCATGCCTTCGAGACTTTGACCGCGGCCTCACCCATCGCACGGCGGATCTCGTCGGGGAAGGCCGGTGCGGGGCTCTCCTCCACTAACTTCTGGTGCCGGCGCTGGGCCGAGCAGTCGCGCTCGCCCAACCACAGCGTGTTGCCGTGCGTGTCGCCGAGCACCTGCATCTCCACGTGGCGCGGCCAGCCGAGATAGCGCTCGACGTAGATCTCGGGCCTTCCGAAGTACGCCTGAGCTTCGCGGGCGGCCGACTCCATCGCCTCCGCCGCTTCGGAGGCGGACTGCACCACCTTCATCCCACGCCCACCGCCCCCGTAGGCGGCCTTGATGGCCAGCGGCCATCCGACCTCCTCGCCGAACGCTACGACCTCGTCGGGTGAGGTCAACGGCTCGGACCGGCCCGGCACGCCGGCCACGCCCGCGTCCTCGGCTGCGATGCGCGAGCTGATCTTGTCGCCCATCACCTCGATCGCTTCGGGTGGCGGGCCGATGAAGGTCACGCCGCGGTCGGTGATGGCCCGGGCGAAGTCGGTGTTCTCGGAGAAGAACCCGTACCCGGGGTGGACGCCGTCGGCCCCGCTCTGCTCGATGGCGGCCAGAATCGCCTCCGTGTTCAGGTAGCTCTCCGCCGCCGTTTCTCCGCCCAGCGAATAGGCCTCGTCGGCCATGCGGACGTGGAGTGCTTCGCGATCGAGGTTGGAGTACACGGCAACCGTGCCGATGCCCATCTCGCGGCAGGTCCGTATGACACGGACGGCGATTTCGCCGCGGTTGGCGATGAGGATCTTCTTCAACACAAAGGGCCTTTCGACTAGGAAGGGGACTTCACAATTGCACGGACCCTAGGGTGTCTGCCATGTGGGGTGGGACCTGGGACGTGCGCCGGTTCGTCGACATCGACTCGACCAACGCCTATTTACGGCGCGAAGCCCGGGGCGGGGCCCCCGAGGGAGCGGTGGCGGTGGCCGACCATCAGAGCGCCGGTCGGGGCCGTCTGGATCGCCGCTGGGAGTCGCCCCCCGGCGCATCCCTGCTCGTCTCGATGCTCTTTCGGCCTGAGTTCGACCCCTCTGAACTGCACCTTTGTACCGCCGCGGTGGCGTTGGCCGCGGTGGAAGCCTGTCGCCGGGTTGCCGGCGTGGAGGCAGTGGTCAAATGGCCCAACGACCTTCTCGTGGGAGACGCCAAGCTCGCCGGCGTCCTGGCTGAGGCGGAATTCCTCTCCGGCTCTTGTGCCATGGTCGTCGGGCTCGGGCTCAATATCGAGTGGCCCGGTCCCGCTGGCGCAGGCGGCACCTGCCTGAGCGATCTGCGCTCGTCCCGGGTGGACCGGGACGAACTGCTCGATGCCCTGCTCGACGTGCTCTCGGCCCGGCGGGGCCTTCTCGACAGCGCGCCGGGCCGGCGGGAGGTGGCCGCCGAGCTCCGGCGTCGTTGCGCCACGCTGGGGCAGCCGGTGAGGGTCGAGCTGGCCGCACAAACCGTGGTGGGCGTGGCCGTCGAGGTCGACGACGCCGGTCATCTCGTGGTGGAGACCGCGCACGGACGGCACACGGTCGCGGCGGGCGACGTCGTCCACCTCCGGCCCGCTTGAAAGTCCCATTTACCGAGGTGACCGGCGTCTTTTCCAGCTCCACGGACTGGCCACCCGCCGCGCCCCCTCACCGAACAAACCGAAGATGACGGCTACACTCTCGCCCTTATGCGCCTTCTCGTGACGGGAGGAGCCGGTTTCATCGGGTCGAACTTCGTCCGCTACTGGGTCGAACAGCATCCTGAGGACCACGTCGTCGCCTACGACGTGCTCACCTATGCCGGCAACCGACCGAACCTCGCCGATGTCGAAGATGCCATCGTCTTCGTCCAAGGTGACATCTGTGACGGCCCCTTGGCCGAGAAGACGTTGCGCGACGAGGGGATCGACACCATCGTCCATTTTGCGGCGGAGTCCCACAACAGCCTGGCCGTTCTGAACCCGGGGCTGTTCTTTCGCACCAACGTGCTCGGGACCCAGACGCTGCTCGAGGCGGCCCGACAGGTCGGCATCGCACGGTTCCACCACATCAGCACCTGCGAGGTCTACGGAGATCTCGCGCTCGATACGGACGAGGTCTTCAGGGAGGACTCGCCCTATCGCCCCCGTACGCCCTACAACGCCAGCAAGGCCGGGGCCGATCATGCCGTGCGGGCCTACGGCGAGACCTACGGGCTGCCCGTCACCATCACCAACTGCTCGAACAACTACGGCCCCTACCAGTTTCCCGAGAAGGTCATCCCGGTGTTCACGACGGCGGCGCTCGACGACAAGAACCTGACGCTCTACGCGACCACCGATAACCGTCGGGAATGGCTGCACGTGCGCGACCACTGCACCGCCATCGAGGCGGTCCTCGAACGGGGCGTCGTCGGCGAGACCTACCACGTGGGCAGCGGCGTCGAGGCCTCCATCATGGAGATCGCCGATCTCGTGCTCAAGACGCTGGGCAAGCCGGCGTCGCTCAAAGAGATCGTGCCGGATCGACCCGGGCACGATCGCCGCTACCTGCTGGACTCGAGCAAGCTGCGGAACCGGCTCGGGTGGTCCCCGTCGATCGCATGGGAAGACGGGTTGGCGGAGACGGTCGAATGGTACGCGGCCAACCGCTCCTGGTGGGAGCCGCTGCGTGCCCGGGCACCGGTCGTCGAGGGCGGATGGGGTTCTGCCGGCTGAGGCCGGCCCAACGTATGCGAGTTCTTGTCACCGGTGCCGACGGGCAGCTCGGACGCGATCTTCTCGATGCGCTGAGCGGACGCGTGCCCGTGGGCGGCCGGCGTTGCCGCCTCCTCGGGCCCGAGGGCCCGTGGCCCGGGCCCCACGACGAGGTGTTGGCGACGGACATCGGCACTATGCGCGTCGACGAACGCGATGCCGTGCAGTATGTATTCCGTGCCTTCCGGCCCGAGCTCGTCCTCCACGGCGGGGCCCTCACCGCGGTCGACGCCTGCGAGACCGACGTCGATCTTGCATACGCGGTGAACGCCATCGGCACCCGGAACGTGGCGGAAGCCGCGTCGGCGGTCGGCGCGCACATGCTCTATGTCTCGACCGACTACGTCTTCGACGGGACCGCATCGCGGCCGTACCGCGAGTGGGACGCGCCCAATCCCAAATCCGTCTATGGCGCCAGCAAGTTGGCCGGTGAGCGCGAGTGCCCGCCCGGAGCGACCATCGTGCGCACGTCGTGGGTGTGCGGCGCCCACGGAAAGAACATGGTCAAGACCGTCCTCCGGCTGGCAGCCGGGCCCGACCCGCTGTGCTTCGTCGACGATCAGCACGGCTCGCCCACCTTCACCGCTGATCTCGCCGCAGCCATCGTCACGCTGGGGACGGACAAACGGCCCGGCACCTTTCACGTGACCAACAGCGGGGCGACCACCTGGTGTGGCTTCGTCCGGGCGATCATGGCGGCGGCCGGCGAGGACCCGGCACGCGTGCAGGCGATCACCACCGCCGACCTGGACCCGTCGAATTACCCGGCGCCCCGGCCGGCCAACTCGGTGCTCGACAACATGGCGCTCCGGCTCAGTGGGTTGCCGGTCCTGCCGGACTGGAACGATGGCTTGGTCCGTCTGGTGCGGGCGCTGGACGTCGAAGGGGCTCCTGCATGACCGCCCGCGCGAGCGTGAACAAGAACAAGCGGGCCACCGATCCCGAGTCCCGGGCGGTGGCCGTCATCGGCGCCGGCTACGTCGGTCTCCCGACCGCGGCGACACTGGCCCACTTCGGCCACCGCGTCGTATTGGCCGAACGCGATCCGTCGCGGCTGGCCGCGCTGCGCGGGGGAAGGATGCCGATCGTCGAGACCGGCCTGGACGACCTGGTGGCCGAAGGGGTCGCCACCGACAACCTGCGCTTCACCGCCACGGCCGCTGAAGCCGTCGCCGGCGCGGCGTTCGTCTTTCTGTGCGTACCCACGCCCCAGGGTGACGACGGCTCGGCCGACCTTTCCTTCGTAGAGGCGGCGGCCAAAGAGGTGGGGCCCCTCCTCGAGCACGGGACCATCGTGGTCAACAAGTCCACGGTCCCGGTCGGTTCGGCCACCTTCGTCGAGCAGATCATCGGTCGGTCCGACGTCCGTGTCGTCTCCAATCCCGAGTTCCTGCGCGAGGGGAACGCGGTGCGCGACAGCCTGCACCCCGATCGCCTCGTGGTGGGCGCCGACGACGCCCAGGCTGCAGCCATGGTCGGTCGCCTGTTCGCCGGCACCGGGGCGCCGCTCATCGTGACCGATGCCACCACGTCGGAGACCATCAAGTACGCCTCCAACGCGTTCTTGGCCACCAAACTGAGCTACGTCAACGCGGTGGCCGGCCTGTGTGAGGAAGTGGGGGCGGACGTGCGTGACGTCATGCTCGGCCTCGGCTACGACAAGCGCATCGGCTTCGAGTTCCTGCATCCCGGCCCCGGCTGGGGTGGGTCGTGCCTGCCCAAGGACACACGGGCCCTCCTGCACATGGCGCGGGAGGCGGGCTACGACTTCTCGCTGCTCGCCGGTGCGATCGCCAGCAACGAGCAGCAGTTGGCACGGGTGGTGGCCAAGGTCGAAACGGCCTGCGGCGGCTCGGTCGATGGCGTGACCGTGGCCGTGTGGGGCCTCACCTTCAAGGCGAACACCGACGATCGCCGGGATTCGCCGAGCCTCGAGATCGCCCACCGCTTGACCACTTCGGGCGCACGGGTCCAGGCCTTCGACCCCACCGTCCCCGTTGCGTTCTCGGTGCCGGCGGACGACCGTCGGGACGAAGTGCCTGACGACCTGGTCGGCCTCGTGTTGCGGCCCGACCCCTACGAGGCGACCCGGGACGCGTCGGTCCTGGTGGTGTTGACCGAGTGGGACGACTTCCGCTGGCTCGACTTCGGTCGAGTCCTGTCGTTGATGGTCGTCCCCTCCATCGTCGATGCCCGGAACCTCCTGGATCCGGCGGCGGTGCGGCGCCTCGGGTTCGCGTATGCCGGGATCGGGCGCCGGTGAGCCGCGTCGTCGTCGCCGGGGGGGCAGGGTTCTTGGGCTCGCACTTGTGCGAGTCCTTGGTGGCCCGCGGCGATTCGGTCGTCTGCCTCGACGACCTGTCGACCGGGAGCCGCGAGAATGTGGCGCACCTGCTGGGCTCATCGCGCTTCTCCCTCGTGGTCGGCGACGTCAGCGAGAAGGTGGAGCTCGAATCGAGCGCCAAGGTGGATGCCGTGTGCAACCTGGCCAGCCCGGCTTCGCCCCCGGCGTACCTCGAGCATCCGCTGGAGACGCTCGCTGTCGGCAGTGAGGGCACGCGACGCCTTTTGGAGCTGGCCCATCTCCACGACGCCCGGTTCTTGATGGCCAGCACGAGCGAGGTCTATGGAGATCCCCTCGTCCATCCTCAGGTCGAGTCGTACCGGGGCAACGTGGACCCGACCGGTCCGCGCAGTGTCTACGACGAGGCCAAGCGATTTGCCGAGAGCATCACGATGGCCATGCACCGCTTCCGTGGAGTCGACGTGGCGATCGCACGCATCTTCAACACCTACGGCCCGCGCCTGGCGCCGGGCGACGGGCGGGTCGTGTCCAACTTCATCAGCCAAGCCCTCCGGGGGGAGCCGCTGACGGTCTACGGGGACGGATCCCAGACCCGGAGTCTGTGTTACGTCGACGATGAGATCGCCGGGTTGCTCGCGCTGTTGGACTCGCCGCTCACGGGGCCGGTCAACATCGGCAGTCCCGACGAGCGCACCGTACTGGAGCTGGCCCACATCGTCATCGAATTGTCAGGGTCGGATTCCCCGATTACGTTCGAACCCCTGCCCACCGACGACCCCACGCGCCGCTGCCCGGACATCACCTTGGCCAAATCCGCGTTGGGGTGGTCCCCGAGAATCGATCTGCAAGAGGGCATCACGCGGACGATGGAGTACCTGGCCCCCCGGGTGCAGGCACCATGACGCCCGAGCCGGCGGAGCCGTCCGAGAGATTTCTGCGACCTCCCTACAAGACGCTGTCGGTGATCATGCCCGTCTTCAACGAGCGCACGACCGTGGCCGAGATCATCCGCCGCATGCGCGCCGTCGAGCTGCCGCTCACCTTGCAGATCATTGTCGTGGACGACGGATCGTCCGACGGTTCGGACAAGGTCCTGGGCGCCCTGGAGGACTCGACCGTGCGGGTGATCACCCACGCCCAGAATCAGGGAAAGGGTGCCGCCATCCGGACCGGACTGGAGGCAGCCACCGGGGACCTGGTCCTCATTCAGGACGCCGACCTCGAATACGACCCCGACGATTGGCCGCGCCTGCTCGATCCGATGCTCAAGGGCAAGGCCAGCGTCGTCTACGGCAGCCGTTTCACCGGTGAGCGCAAGAACATGCTCCCGTTGCACTGGTTCGCCAACCGGGTCCTTTCCTTTACGACCAATCTCCTCTACAGCTCCACGTTGTCGGACATGGAAACGTGTTACAAGCTGTTCGACGCGAAGGCGATCGCCGGGATCACCATCGTCTCGAACCGCTTCGACTTCGAGCCCGAGATCACGGCCAAGGTCCTCCGTCGTGGACTCCGCATCTACGAGGTGCCGATCTCCTACGCCGGACGGGAAGTGGACGAAGGGAAGAAGATCACGTGGCGTGACGGCTTCAGCGCGCTCATCGCCCTCGTGCGCTTCCGCTTTGCCAGGGACTACTGATTTGCCGAGGACCCCTGCGCCCGTCGTGCCGGGCCAGGTCGCGGCTGTCGTCGTCGACCACAACACCGGGTCGCTCCTCAACGACTGCGTGCGCTCCCTCCTCGGGGAGGGGGTCACCCCCGTCGTCGTGGTGGAGAACGGCTCTCCCGGGAGCGTCGGGCGCGCACTGGCGGCGCTCTTGTCCGACGAGCCCGCATCCCCGGTGGTCGTCGTGACGCCGGGAAGGAACCTCGGTTACGGCGCGGGGGTCAACCGCGGACTGGCGGCGCTCACCGGCATTTCGCCGCCGCCCCCCTGGGTGATCGTCGCCAACCCCGATCTGCACGTCCATCCCGGGGCTGTCGGCGAGCTGCGAAAGACGCTCGAGACGCACCCGGCGTGGGCTCTGGTCGGGCCGCAGATCTACGCCGACGACGGTGCGGTCTATCCGTCGGTGCGCCGCTTTCCGTCCTTCCTGGACGCGGCAGGCCATGCGCTGCTTGCGCTGTTCAATCCGGAGAACCCCTTCACCAAGCGGTACAACCCCGGCGTCCCGCAGGGCGCGGATGCCGTCGAGGCCGACTGGGTCTCGGGCTCGTGCTTCCTGGCCCGGCGCGAGGCCGTCGAAGAGCTGGGTGGGTTCGACGAGGCGTATTTCATGTATGCCGAGGACATGGACCTGTGCTGGCGGGCGCGCCAGGCGGGCTGGGGGATCGGATTCACGGGTGCGGCCAGCGTCACCCACGTCCAGGGCGTGAGCACAGCCAGGCATCCCTACAAGATGATGGCCGCGCACCATCGTTCAGCGCTGCGGTTCACCGTCCGGACCACCTCGGGCTGGCGACAGGTGTTGCTGCCCCTGGCCGTGCTCGTCCTCGGCCTACGTATGGGGATGGCGACGGCGCGCCTGGCTCTGAAGCAGGCGTAGCCCGTGCACCGGTTCGCCGGCTCCCTCATCGCCGTCATGGTGGCGACCTCGCTGTTGGTCGGCGCACGGGTCAGTGCTCCCACACGGCACATCCGGGTCGAGCCCATTGTGAATTTCGCTCTGCCGCCCGCAACGGCGGGGTGTGGTGGTGCCACGGCCCTGCCGGGGGGCGCCGAGCGCATTCCGGTCACCGTGAGCACCGTGGCCGGTCAGGTCTCGGAGATGGTGAACGTCTGCATCGAAGGTCATGGGCCCTACCCGTTCGTTCTCGATTCCGGGGCCGGCGAATCGATCATCGATCGTCGGTTGGCCAACCGGCTGCAGTTGGCCCGCGACGGGTCGCCCAGTGAGTTCGGTGGCGTGGGCTGCACGGGGAACGCACAACCGGTCGGCGTACCCTCGTGGTCCGCGTCCGGCGTCACACTCGACCCGCAGGACGTGACGGCTGCCACGCTTCCGGACTTCGGCGGGTCCGGAGAACCGGTGGGACTCTTGGGCTCCGACGTATTGAGCCGCTTCGGCGCGGTGCGTCTCGACTTCACGGCACAAACCCTGACGTTCGGTGGGCCGGAGGGGCCGATGCCACCCGCCGGTACGGCTGACGTGCACGGGCCGACGGGCCCTGCGCCGTCTGCGGTCCTGACCCAGGGAGAGGCGGGCACGACCGTACCGCTCACCGTCGTGCTCACGCCCGGCGACGTGTCGCTCGATGTCCGCGCACGGTTCGGTCACGGTCCGGCCCGCACGTTCGTCCTCGATACCGGCTCGTCCCAGTCCGTGGTGGCCCAGTCGTTGGTCAAGAGTGCGCATTTGGCCTCCACCGACCTGGCGCAGCGCCAACCCACGGTGTGCTCGATCATCACGGCGCCGTTGGTGCACAGCGGGCCGTGGTCGATTCCGGGGGTGCAACTCCACCCTCAACTGCTCGGTGCGGTGAATTTCGGTCCGGTCAGCCTCGGCGGGACATCGGGTTTGATCGGCTCGGACCAACTACGGCGTTACGGCTGGGTGATCTTCGACTACGGCGGCGGCCGGTTGGTCCTGGGGTCGCCGTGAGGAGCGCCGGCCGGCTCAACCGAGCGGGGGCAGATCGTGAACCGGGTGCCGGGGGACCACCGCGTCGAGGATGCCCAGGTGGACAACCCGGTAGGCGTTGCCATGGGCGCTCAGGTAGGCGGTGAACGCGCTTTGCGTGTAGCCCCCCGGACCAGGCTCGGGATTGGAGAAGGCGGCTCCGGCGGCGGCCTCACGTCCCGGTGTGAAGAACAGCCAGGCTTGCGGCGTTGCGTTGCGGACGCTCCGGGCCAGGCTCGCCGAACGCTGCACGTCCAAGGGTGACGGGCTGACCGTCACGGTGTGGGGCGCCAGGAAATCGAGGTCGTAGGCGGTCCAATAGTCGCCGTAGGCGGTGCGAATGTGATGCGCGGCCATCGAACGGATGACCTGGCGGGCCGCCTCGTTCGGATCCGACCATCCGGACAAGAACGCCCGGGGGTGCGTCGGGACGCCCGCGGACTCGTGTGCCAGGACGACGGTGGAGCAGATGCCGGCCGCGAGCCCGAGGCTGGCCAGCGCGACAGCAGCGTGCCCGCTGTGACGTCGTCGTCGGACATGGGTCGGCGCTGCCGGCGCTGCCGTGATCACCCCGGGCAGCGACCAGACGGCGAGCATGACGAGGAGGGGCGGCAGATAGACGCCGTAACGGCCGTCAACCCAGTACCACGAGGTGGGGAAGTAGGCATAGATGAACGGGAAGGCCACCACGGCCAGCCCGGCAGCCAGCAACGGCGCAGTCGCGCGACCCAGACGGGCCACCCATGCGGCACGCACCAGCATGACGGCCAGCACGACGAGGATGACCACGAAGAGCGTGTGGCCGACGGTGCTCCCTCCCAGCCACGCACCACCCGGTATCGTCCGCAGGCCCAATTGCGAGGGGAGCACGTCGTGGAAGAAGATCGACACGCGGCTCCAATAGCCGAACTGCGGCGGCGCGGGATTGCCGAGACGCAACGAGGCGAAGCTCGACCGGACGTTCGAAGAGAGCCAGGGGAGGGCGCCGACTATTGCGCCCACCGCGGTCAGAGCGAACGCGCTGACGTGCCACGGAGCGGACCAACGGCTCGCTGGTCCCGACGGCGGCGCGTACAGACGGTCCCACCCGGCCACCAGCAGCACGATGGCCGGGACGACGAAGTAGGCGATCTCGGGTGAGGCCCACCATCCCGCGCCCGCGGCCAACCCCAGGAACACGCGCGTGGCGGCACCGGCACGGTGCTGGTGCACCCGCAGGGCGCAGAGCACCAGCACGAGGCCGCAGCACAGCGTGGCGCCGCGAAAGCCGATCTCGCGTACGGAATTCCACACGGCGGCGTAAGGCCAGACCCAGACCAGGGCCGCGCCCACGGCGGCCAGTCGCCGGTTGGCCTGACCCGTACGGAGGACGACATAGACCAGCACGGAGGCCGCCGCGGCCAGGACCGCCGGGGTGGCGTTGAGGCCCATGGGTCCGCCGTTGATCGGTCCCAGGACGGCGGCCACCACGTAGGGCTCGGCCCCCCCGTAGTGCTGGCCCCAGTAGAAGGCGTCGAGATGCCCGGCCAGGATGCCCCGCGCCATGAGTCCCACCACGGCCTCATCCCCGAAGAGCGACATATGGGCCAGCAACCACATCCGGAGGACCACTCCGTAGGCTCCGGCGAGGACCACCAGTACCCAGGGCACGATGTGCGCGGCGGCAACGGCGACGCCTTCTGCCTGCGTGCGGGGTGTGACGCCCGCATCGGGTGCACGGCCGGGACCCGATGGCGCTGGACCGGGTTCCGCCAGCGCCACGTCGCCGTCGCCGTCGCCAGTCTCCGGAGTCGCTGGGGCGAACTGCGTCAACGGGGTGACGTCACGCGAATGCCATGGGAGGAGCAGGACGGAATAGCTACTTGCTACAACGCCGGGCCGGGCTTGTCGAGTACCCCCGTCACTGCATGGCGATGATGGCGTCGACCTCCTCTTCGGGGTCGGTGAACGGCTCGCCATCGACCTCGACGAACAGGGAGTCGATGGTCCCCTCGAAGCGGAAGGGCGGCGTGATCTCATCGGTCACCGGCAGGCCGTTGCTGTAGCCGCAGGTGATGCCGGCCCCGGTCACGGAGAACCGACCGGGTGTGAAGAATTCGATGGCCCCTTCGGCCACGGGCTCGCGGTCGGCCAAGAGCCGCGCCCGGCCCCGGTGCTCGCCGGTCTTGGCGTATTCGAATGCGAGCGTGTGCGGCCCGGGGTCGAGGTGCACCTCACCGCGGAGGTGGTCGGGCGCTGTCGCCGCACGGTTATGGACGTAGTGCAGTGCCCCACCCGCCACGTAGAAGCACCAGCCGCCGAGCAACGAGCCCTGGGAAAGGAGGACCCCTTCGGCACCCCCCCCGGGAATCGTGACCTCGGCCACCACGCGATGCGTGCGGTTTTTCACGTTGACGGCCACGAGCTCGGGAACCGGAGCTGCATCCTGGTAGTACTCGTAGCGCTGCCGGTGCGGCACGCTCAGAGGGCGTTCGGTCACGAGGACGGGCAACGGGCGGGGGTCGAGGGGCAGCACCTGGTACCGGCCGGCTTCGACCCACCAGCGCTCGACCATCTGCGCCAGGCGCGCCGGTTCCTGTCGGGCCAGGTCGTGGCACTCCGACGGATCCACCGCGACGTGGTACAGCTCCCATTCGTCGGCGTCGATGCCCGGGTCGGTCTGCATGATCGGGTGGTACGTCACGGCCTTCCAGCCCTTGTGGTAGAGGGCGCGGCAGCCGAACATCTCGTAGTACTGCGTGACATGGGTGTCCGGGGATGCCGGGTCGGTGATGGAGGCGAAGAAGCTGGTCCCTTCGATCGGGCGTTGGGTGACGCCACGGATCTCCTCGGGTGGCTCGATGCCCACGGCTTCGAGCACGGTCGGCGCGATGTCGATGGCATGGACGTACTGGCGTCGGAAGCCCGCGCCACCTTCCGCCCCGCCGCGGGGCCAATGAACGATCAACGGGTCCGCCACCCCACCCTCGTGCACCTCGCGCTTCCAGCGGCGGAACGGTGTGTTGCCGGCCACCGTCCAGCCCCAGGGGTAGTTGTTGTGCCAGCGGGGCCCGCCGATCTCGTCGATATGTACCAGGGCCTCCTCCAGGGTGGTGGTGACACCGTTCCACGGGCGCACGTCGTTGAGCGATCCGGTCGGGCCACCCTCAGAGCTCGCCCCGTTGTCCGACAGCACGAAGAGCAACGTGTTGTCGAGGTCACCGGTGTGGCGCAGGTAATCGACGAACCGGCCTATCTCGTGATCAGTGTGGGAGAGGAAACCGGCGAAAGCCTCCATGAACCGAGCGTAGAGCCGGCGCTCGTCGGCGGAGAGCGAGGTCCACGCCGGTACCCAGTCCGGACGGGCGGAGAGCTCGGTACCCTCAGGCAGCACCCCCAGCTCGATCTGACGCCGCGCCGTGGCCTCGCGCCAGTGGTCCCAGCCGTCGTCGAAGGCCCCGCGGTAGCGCGCGATCCATTCCGCCGGGGATTGGTGCGGCGAATGGCAGGCGCCGGTGGCGAGATACACGAAGAAGGGTTTGTCGGGGTCGGTTGCCCGCAGGTCGCGTACGTTGCCTATCGCCCGGTCGACCAGGTCCGTCGTCAGGTGGTAGCCCTCCTCGGGCCCGAATGGGGGGCTGACGAGATGGTTGTCGTCGATCAGGTTGGGCACGAACTGGTGCGTTTCCCCCGACATGAAGCCGTAGAACCGCTCGAAGCCGCGACCGAGCGGCCAACGGGCCCGGCTGGCGCCCGAGTGGCACTCGTCCTCAGGCGTGAGGTGCCACTTGCCGACGGCGTACGCGGCGTAGCCGGCCTCGACGAGGATCTCGGAGAGGAATCCGTTAGCGAACGGGATCCGCGAGTTGTAGCCCGGGTAGCCGGCGGCGATCTCTATGACCCGTCCCATCCCGTTCGAGTGATGGTTCCGGCCCGTCAGCAGGCACGCGCGCGTGGGCGAGCACAGGGCGGTGGTGTGAAAGTTCGAGTAGCGCAGGCCGTCGGCGGCCAAGCGGTCGAAGGTCGGTGTGGCGAGGTCCGATCCGAAGCAGCCCAGCTGAGCGAACCCGACGTCGTCGAGAACGACGATGACGACGTTCGGCGCACCCGCCGGGGCCCGCGTCGGCTCCGGCCAGCTCGGCGTCGATTCGTCGAAGTAGCGCCCGATCACTCCGCCAAACGGTTCGTCCCGCACTGCTCACCCCTTTTTGCGCCATCAGCGCTCTCACGTGCCGTCCTCCGCCCGGATGCCGATCCTCGCAGAGGGAGTGGGGTCTCAACCTATCGAGGTGGGGTTGGTGCAGGTACACTCAATCCGGGGGGCGCATCGTCCGCGTGCGTTCGACCGGGTCCGATCCATCGGGCTCGAGGGATCGTCAGTCAAGGAGGGATCGAAGATGCGTGCGCTGCTGTTCGGTGTGGAGCCTGACCCCTGGACGCCGTCTGACCCGACCAATCCGCTCATGGCGGGAATGGTCACGACGCCGATGAAGCTCACCGAGCTCGAGGAGCCCCATCCCTCGCGGTCCGACTGGGTCATGGCGAAAACGCGGCTGACCGGTATCTGCGGGTCCGACGCCAAGCACGTCTTCCAGGATTTCGGGGAAGGCAACGGGGACAATCCCATGAACGCGTTCTTCACGTACCCGACTGTGCTCGGCCACGAGGTCGTCGCCGAGGTGGTCGAGCTCGGCCCCGATGCCCGCGGGCTCGAGATAGGCCAGAGGGTCGTCCTGAATCCCTGGTTGACATGCGGTCCCCGGGGGATCGAGCCCCAATGCGCCGCATGTCAGGCGGGCGACCTGAGCCTCTGTCACAACTTTCTCCAGGGGCGGCTCGCCGCAGGCATGCACACCGGGCTCTCGCGCGACGCCACCGGCGGTTTCGCTGAGTTTCTCCCGGCCCATGACTCCATGTTCATTCCGATCCCGGACTCCATTTCCGACGAGGTCGCCGTGATGGCGGACCCGTTTGCGGTGTCGCTCCACTCCGTGACCCGGCATTCCCCGCCTCCCGGCGGAAAGGCATTGGTCTACGGCGCAGGAGCGCTCGGAACGTGCGCAACGGCGATTTTGCGGGCGCTGCACCCGGACGTCGAGGTGCTCGTGGTGGCCCGTTTCCCCGCCCAGGCCGCCCTGAGCCGTTCTCTCGGTGCCACCGTCGTCAATCCGGGGAAAGCCGGCGACCTCATAGAGGAGATCGTCGACTGGTCGGGCGGCACGCTCCTTCCGGCGCAGGGCGGGGGATTGCCGATGGCCCACCCGGGGGGCATCGACGTGGTGTACGACACGGTCGGAACCAACGAGACCGCCGAAGTGGCCGTGCGGGTGCTCAAGGCGCGCGGCACGCTGGTCAAGAGTGGCGTGAATGCGCCCGGCCGTTGGGAATGGACTCCGCTCTACTTCAAGGAAATATCGTGGGTCGGCTCGAACGCCTTCGGCGTCGAGGAAGTGGACGGTGTCCGCATGCACGGCATCCGGCACTACCTGAAGATGGTCGACGAGGGCCGTGTCGATATCAGCCCGATGCTGACCCACACGTTTCGCCTCGAGGACTGGCACAGTGCGTTCGAGGCTCTGGCAACGCAACAGGAGAGCGGTGCGATAAAGGTGGCGTTCGACTTTCGCTGACGCACCGAAGACCTGGGCGGTCCTACGTCAGCTCGGCATAGCGGAAGCAGCCCACCACGTGATCATTGACCAGCCCGGCGGCCTGCATGTGTGCGTAACAGACGGTTGGTCCGACGAATCGAAAGCCACGCGCCCGTAGGTCGGCACTCAAGGCGTCGGAGGCCGGGGTCGTGGCGGGGAGCTGCTCGATCCGGCGCCACGTGTTCACCTTCGGGTGTCCCCCAACGAACGACCACATATAAGCGTCGAATGAGCCGAACTCCTTTTGGACGGCCAGGAAATGACCCGCATTGCGCACCGTGGCCTCGACTTTGGCCCTGTTGCGGATGATGCCGGGGTCCAGGAGGATCTTGTCGATCCGGTTCGGGGTGAAGCGAGCCACCTTCTCCGCGTCGAAGTCGGCGAAGAGGCGGCGGTAGCCCTCGCGTTTCTTGAGGATGGTCAGCCAGCTCAGCCCGGCCTGGGCCCCTTCCAGCACCAGGAACTCGAAGTGGGTGCGGTCGTCGTGCACCGGGACGCCCCACTCCGTGTCGTGGTAGGGCACGTTCCACGGACCTTGGGCCCATTGACAACGGGGGCGTTCGTCGGCGACGAAGGCGTCGGGATCAACGGGGGCGGATTTCGCGGGGGTCACAGCCCGACACTATGTGCCGGTGCCAGATGGCCGCGTCCCGACACCCCGGGGGCACCCCGGAAGCCGCTGCCCGCCCACCATCGGCAATGATCAGAGCGTGGAGAACGAACAGAGCGGTACCACCCTCGTCCGGAATCCCGCGACGGGGAGGACATCACCAGTGTCCCCTCACTCAACGAGCTCGAGGTCGACGCGGCCATCGGTCGTGCGGCGACCGCCTTCGAGGCGTGGCGACGCGTTGCACCGGGAGACCGGGCACGCCTGCTGCGCCGTTTTGCCGCAGCGGTGGACGCCCACCGGGAGGAACTGGCCATGCTCGAGGTGGCGAATGCCGGCCACGTCATCGGGAATGCCCGTTGGGAGGCGGGCAATGTGCGCGACGTGCTCGAGTACTACGCCGCCGCACCCGAGCGGCACAGCGGTCTCCAGATACCGGTCCCCGGAGGTGTCGATCTCACGTTTCACGAGCCCCTGGGCGTGGTGGGGATCATCGTCCCGTGGAATTTCCCCATGGCCATCGCCGGGTGGGGGTTCGCACCTGCGCTCGCCGCCGGCAATACGGTGGTCCTCAAGCCGGCCGAGCTCACTCCGCTCAGTGCGTTGCGCATCGGTGCGTTGGCCCTGGAGGCGGGGCTCCCCGAGGGGGTGTTGCAGATTCTGCCCGGCAGGGGCAGTGTCGTCGGGCAGCGCTTCGTCACCCATCCGGCGGTCCGCAAAATCTGCTTCACCGGCTCCACGGAGGTCGGGCGGACGATCATGGCGGGCTGCGCCGAACAGGTGAAACGGGTGACGCTCGAGCTCGGTGGCAAGAGCGCCAACATCGTCTTCGCCGATGCCGACGTTGCGCTGGCCGCGGCACGTGCGCCTTCTGGCGTCTTCGACAACGCCGGACAGGACTGCTGCGCCCGCTCGCGGATTCTGGTGCAGCGATCCGTCTACGACGAGTTCCTCGCATTTTTGGAACCGGCTGTGCGCGGGGTGGTGGTCGGCGACCCCACCGAGGAGGCAACGGAGATGGGCCCACTGATCTCAGAGGCCCATCTGGCCACGGTGTCGTCCTTCGTGCCGGACGGGGCGCCGGTGGCCTTCCGGGGTTCGTGCCCCGAGGGCGGGGGAAACTGGTTCGCCCCCACGGTGCTGGCCCCGATCGACCCAACGGAGCGTGCGGCAACCGAAGAGATCTTCGGGCCGGTCGTCGTCGTCATCCCCTTCGAGGACGAGGCCGATGCGGTGCGCCTGGCCAACGACACCCCCTACGGGCTGTCCGGCTCGCTGTGGACCCGTGACATCGGTCGTGCCCTGCGCGTCGCGCGGGCGATCGAGACGGGCACGCTGTCGGTCAACTCACATGCATCGGTCCGCTACTGGACGCCTTTCGGCGGAGCCAAGCAGTCCGGTATCGGACGCGAGCTCGGGCCCGATGCCCTCGATGCCTTCAGCGACGTCAAGAACGTCTTCATCAGTTCTGATTGACCAGCCTCAAACGAGATGCAGCGCGTGCACCGAAGACAGTGCGGACCACGAGGAGACCAATGAGCGACAGCATGCCGTACGCCCACCGGCTGGTGGGGAAGGTGGCCGTGATCACAGGCGGGGCGAGCGGCATCGGGAAGGCGATGTGCGAGCGCTTCGCGGCCGAAGGAGCCAAGGTGGCGGTGGCCGACCTGGACCGAGCCGGAGGAACGGACCTGGCCCTGGCGATCGACGGCATGTTCGTCGAGGTGGACGTCACCTCCGCCGAGGCCGTGGAGAACCTCTACGAGGTGGTGGCGGAGCGATTCGGGGGAATCGACATCTGTTGCAACAACGCCGGCATCAGCCCGCCGGACGACGACTCGATCCTCGACACCGGCGTTGACGCCTGGCAGCGGGTGCAGGAGGTCAATCTCACGTCCGTCTACCTGTGCTGCAAATTCGGGATTCCCCATCTGCTGACGCGAGGTGGTGGTTCGGTCATCAACACGGCGTCGTTCGTCGCGGTGATGGGCGCGGCCACCAGCCAGATCAGCTACACCGCGAGCAAGGGCGGCGTCTTGGCCATGAGCCGCGAGCTGGGTGTGCAGTTCGCCCGCCAGGGAGTGCGGGTGAACGCGTTGTGTCCCGGGCCGGTGAATACGCCGTTGCTCCAAGAACTCTTCGCGAAGGATCCCGCGCGTGCGGCACGGCGCCTGGTGCATATCCCGATGGGCCGCTTCGGCGAGGCTTCGGAGATTGCCGCGGCGGCCGCCTTCCTGGCTTCTGACGACTCGTCCTTCATGACGGCGTCGACATTTCTCGTCGATGGTGGGATCTCGGGGGCGTACGTCACTCCGCTCTGACCACTCGTGCCGGCCACGTGCATCCCACGCCGACACCGCGCCGACACCGCGCCGACACCGCGCCGTGCCACCAGAGCCACCGGGAGGGGATGGGGAAGAGTTGGGGATTCACGAGAGCACGTTGGGGATGACGGAGGAAAAGGTGGGGAGAACGTCTGGATTTCGCGAAAACGCATTGACCTTCGGCGACGCAAAGAGCAAGGTTGCAGCAGTTCGGAGATGGAAGCCCGCCGAACCCTGACGGAGAGCCGCAAGGCAGGACGGAGGGAAGCCGGAAGGGAAGCCGCAAGGTGGACCGGAAGGTGGCCGAGAGAAAGCCGCAAGGCCGGATCGAGGGTCGGCATTGAGTCCCGCAAGGGGCTCGCGGCCGGAGCGGGGAGAAGTTTCCGGCGACAGGCGTACCGTGTGACGGAATGGTGACTTCCCTGGAGCCGCCGGACCAGGCCCGAGCCGGGATTGTCCGACACGATCCCGGAGCGGTGTCGACGGTGCGTCTCAGACGTAGCCCCGAGGAGCACGGGAGGCTTCGGCCGAACGGTTACTCGGGGTTGCGTCGCGTCCGGGCCCGTCTCACCGCTGCACCCCGTGAGGTGACGAAGCCGATCAGGCGCCTTCGACCCCGCCCGAGGTCCACAGCGTGGCCGGGCGCTCCCCTTGGCTGACCTGGTGGGCCAGTTCGCCCTGTACCAACGCGAGATCGTCGGGATGTGTGACCCCGATGCACCGCCCGCTCGCCGACAATACGGAGAACGGAGACGAGACGAGCGATGCGGCCACGACCTCGGGCAGCAGTATCTCGGCCTCCTCCGACGCGTCCGTTGCGGCCGCCATGGCCACGTGCAGCGTCTTGTGGAAGTCCGGGGTGAAGCCCCAGAGGTTCATCGACACCCGGGCGTCGGGGGAGAGCTCTGACGGTTCCTGTCCGTCGGCCGAGGCGAACGTCCCGTCGGGCCGGGCCGTGACCAGGCGCCGTTCGTCGACGCCGAGCAACTGGCCGTCGGGGCCCACTTCGCAGATACCGCGGGTGACCGGGGCCTGCCCGATCACGGCGTCGGCCAGGCGGAAGCCGACCAGGGCATTGGTGGTGTCGAGGGCCATGAGATGCGTGGCCAGGAGTGCGCAGGCGGGCCGCCCGTAGATGTCGTCGGCGTTTCCCACACCGTAGGGCGTGTCGCCGACGTAGTCCGAAGCGCTCAAAACGGCGTGGACCGTGCCGAGAGGAGCGTCTTGGAGGGCGAAGCGGACGTCGACGTGCGAGGGCCACGTGTGCTCGATGTGGTAGCGGATCGCCGGTCCCGTGGCCGGGCCCAGCACGAGCACGATCGTTCCGAAGCCGGCGGCCAAGGCATCGCTGGCGACCAGGTCGATGACCGCCTCGCCGCGTGGCCCGACTGGCGCCAGAGGTTTGACGCCTCCGTAGCGGCGGGCTCGACCGGCCGCCAGGATGACGAGGGGCGGGCCGGCCGACGATGCGGCGCTCATGGGCCCCAGCGCAGGACTGCGCTGGCCCACGTCATGCCCCCACCGAAGCCGGTGAGGAGGAGGTTGTCACCGTCGTGGACCCGGTCGTTACTGATCGCATCGTGCAGGGCGAGTGGAATGGAGGCCGACGAGGTGTTGCCGTAACGGTCGATGACGACCACAGTGCGCTCTTCGGGAATGCCCAGCCGCTGGCATGCCGCCACAATGATGCGCAGGTTGGCTTGATGCGGCACGAGCAACGACACGTCCTCGGGGCCCAGCCCGGCATCGGCCATGGCCCGCTCGGCCGACTCGACGACCACCCGGACCGCTTTGCGGAACACCTCTTTGCCGTCCATATAGAGGGTTCCGCCGTGTTCACAGTAGAGCAGATGACGGAGCGACCCGTCGGAATTCAGGTTCCAGCTCAGGAGCTGTCCCGGCCCCTCGACTGGCTCGACGACGACGGCGCCGGCGCCGTCGCCCACGATGATGGCAATGGCCCGATCATCCATGTCGGTGATCTTCGAGAGCGTCTCGGACCCTATGAGCAGGATCGGGCCGGCGCCCATGGCGATCATGCCGGCGACGGTGACGAGGCCGTAGACGAAGCCCGAGCAGGCCGCATTGATGTCGAACGCCCCGCCCTTGATCCCCAACGCGTTCTGGACGGTCGGTGCCGTGCCTGGGACGATGCCGTCGGGCGTTGTGGTGGCCAGCACGACATGGTCGATGTCGGCCCCGGTGCGTCCGGCGCGGCGGAGCGCGTTCTGCCCGGCCTCGATGGCGAGGCCGGAGGTCGTGCCCCCGATGCGGCGCTCTCGGATGCCGGTGCGCTCGGTGATCCAGGTGTCGCTGGTGTCGAGACTGGCCGCCATGTCGTCGTTGGTCACGATCTTGTCCGGCAGCGCAATGCCCCAACCGGTGATGCGGATGCCGGTCACCGCGAGCCGGCCCCGGCGCGGACGGCGTGGACGCCGACGAAGCCGGCGTCGCCCTCGATGATGCCGCCCGTGTTCACGGCCAGCCCCAGGCGGGCCCCGCTGATCTGGCGCGCCCCGGCGCGCCCACGGATCTGCGTGGCGAGCTCGACCACTTGTGCGAGGCCGGTGGCGCCGAGGGGGTGGCCGCGGCCGACCAGGCCTCCGCTCGAGTTGACCACAAGACCGGGACTGTCCATGCCGGTAAGGCCGGCTTCCGTGGCCGGTCCGGCCTGTCCCGAACCGAAGAACCCGAGCGATTCGAGGGCGAAGATCTCTTCGGGGGCCGTGGCGTCGTGCAGCTCGACCAGGTCGAAATCCTCAGGTCCGAGACCCCACGCGTCCCATGCCGCATCGGCGGCCTGGGAGAGGCGATCGTGGTAGTCGAGCAGTCCATTGCCGGAGCGGGCCACCGAACCGATAATACGGGGGGCGGAGGCGGGGGAAGAAATCGCCGCTCCCGCCACGACGATGGCAGCGGCACCGTCGGTGAAGGAGCTGCACATGAGCCGGGTCAGGACGCCGGCCACCTGTGGCGACGCCAGTACCTCCTCCACGCTGGTCGTGCGCTGGCATTGGGCCAGCGGGTTGCGCGCCGCATGATCGAAGGCCTTCACCGCAGCCGAAGCCATCTGACGGGTCGTGACGCCCCGCTCGGCCATCAGGCGCTGGGCCCAGCCGTTGTTGAGCCCCATCAGGATGCTGCCGGCCGGGTTTGCGTCCGCATGGCGCTGGTCGTGCAGGTCGTGCCGGTAATCGGCTGGCAGACCGTCCTCGATCCCTGCCATGGTCTCGCCCCGGTTCCCCGTCCACATCTTCTCGACACCGAGAGCCAGAACCGGGCGCTCCGAGGATGCCGCGACCATGGTGGCGAGATGCAGCGCCGAGCTCCCTCCGGCACAGGAGTTGTCGACGTTGACGATCGGCACATCGCTCAATCCGGCCTTGCGCAACCAGGATTGGCCGCGCACGCAGGCCTGATCGTTCAGCCGTCCGGCCGTCGCGTTGCCGACGATGACGAGCCCGAGCTCGTCGGGCGCGAGGCCGGCATCCGCCAGCGCCTCGTGGGCGGCCTGGTACGCCATCGTCTCGGGCGAAAGATCGCGCCGGCTCATGTCGGTCATGCCGGTGCCGAGGATCGCCACGTCGGTCGTTGTCACAGAGCGCAGGCTGACGTGAACGACGTCATGCGGAGACCGACGCAGGGATGGGCTGGGAGCGGGCCAGGAAGGCGACGCGCAACGACCTGAAATTCCGCACGGCGCCGGTGCCGGCCACCATGACGATGATGTGGCGGGCCCCGGCTTCGACATAGTGCCCGAGTGCGGCGGCACACGTCTCGGGCTCTCCGGCCACGAGGTGGCGCTCGAATGCCTTGGGTGGGACGCCGTACATGTCCGACAACCACTCCGCACCGCGAGCAGGCGCTTCGTCGTCGGAGCCGACGCGGGCGAAGATGACCACCGCCGGTTCCACGGCGTCAGGATGACGGCCGGCCGCTTCAGTCTCCTGCCGGAGAGCCGAGAGCGCCGGCCCGTAGGCGTCCGGGGTCACGAAGAGCGGGGCCCAGCCGTCACCCACCGCGGCAGCCCTTCTGCGCGCGGCAGGACTCGAGCCGCCTATCCACAAGGGCACACGGGGCGAAGGCGGAAGTTGGTGATAGCGGATGCCGGGTGCGCCCGATGCTCCGTCGGCCCCAGCCCAGGTCTCGTTCATTTTGGCGATGCCCTCGTCCATGAGGCGTCCCCGGCGCGTGTAGTCGACCCCGGCGCGTGCGTACTCATCGGGATGACTGCCCACGCCCACGCCCAAAATGAAACGGCCGCCGGAGAGGTGCTGGAGTGCGGTGGCCTGTTTGGCCACTGCGGCCGCCTGGCGCAGGGGAAGCTGCAGGATGCACGATCCGATCGTGGGGCGCCGGGTCGCGCCGGCGCCGATGGCGAGCGAGGTCAGGCATTCGTTGATGGGGTGCGGCCAATAGAGATGGTCGACCACCCACAAAGAGTCCGCTCCGGTCGCCTCGGACCGGCGGAAGAGTTCGGCCAGGTTCTGCGCCGTGCAAGCGGTATTACCAATGGTAGCACCGCTTTCATCAGGGAGTTCTTCCTGCAAGTTGGCCGGGAGGATGAATCCGAGCCTGGGAGCCAGCGCTCCGTTTCCTACCGGCGTCACACCGTCATGTTACGCGCGGGGATAGTGCCGCGCCTACCTCTTCTCGACAACATCGCCAAGGGCTCCGGTTGTGCCCCCGGGTCCTTCGAGCACGGCCAGGGTGCAGCGAGCAGCGCAGATCGCCCGATCCTCGTCGTCCGTCAGGGCGATCGACCAGACCTGGACGGTTCTGCCGACCCGCAACGGCGTGGCCGTCGCGGTGAGATGCCCATCCGTCACCCCACGTAGATGGCTGGCATTGATCTCTATGCCCACCACCTGACGCCCCCTCCCGGCGGCCAGCGAGGCGCCGAAACTGGCGGCCGACTCGGCCAGCAGGGCCGACACCCCACCGTGCAACAAACCGTAGGGCTGGTGCACCTTCCACGTCACCGGCAGCCGCAGGACGACCTTCTCCGGACCCGCTTCGAGGACTTCGACGTCGAGCAGCTCGTGGATGTCGTGCCGTCCGCTCGGGAAGAGCCGGCGGTCCTCGTTGTCGGGCGCGGGCGTCGCGGGCACGGGGTCATGTTAGAGGCCGCATGGGTAGGCTCACGGTGGATGGCCCTGGTTGACCTGCGGAGTGACACCGTCACCCAACCGACAGCAGACATGCGCCGGGCCATGGCGGCAGCGGTCGTGGGTGACGACGACTACGGGGAGGACCCGACGGTACGGGCGTTGGAGGAGGCGTTTGCCGCGCGCGTCGGGAAGCCTGCGGCACTCTTCGTCCCCTCGGGGACGATGGCCAATCAGATCGCGGTCCGGGTCCTTGCGACAGCAGGGACCGCCGTCGTCGCCGGACGCCGCCAACACCTGGTGGCCTACGAGTACGGCGCCGCCGCCCGCAACTCTGCGGTCCAGTTCCAGGCGGTCGATGACGCGGACGGAATGCTCCGACCGGGCGACGTCGCGTGGGCGCGTGAGGCGGCGGCGTACCATCACCCCGACGTGTCGCTGGTCAGTATCGAGAACACACACATGGCTGCATGCGGCGCCCCCTGGTCGATGGATCGCCTCGCTGCCGTCGTCGCTGCTGCGGGCGACGTGCCCATCCACCTCGACGGGGCCCGCCTCTTCAACGCCGAGGCGGCCACCGGCGTCGACGCTTCTGCGTGGGCCGCGCCCGCCACCACCGTGATGTGTTGCTTGTCCAAGGGCCTTTGCGCCCCCGCCGGCTCACTGCTCGCCGGGCCCGAGGCCGTGATCGGCCGGGCACGCCTCGAGCGCAAGCGCCTGGGTGGCGGCATGCGCCAGGCGGGTGTCCTCGCAGCACCCGGACTGGTCGCCTTGCGGGACATGGTCGAGCGCCTGCCCGAGGACCACGCCCGCGCCGCGCACTTGGCCGAAGTCGTGGCGGACCGTTGGCCGGGTTGTGGCCTCGATCCGACTTCCGTGCGGACCAACATCGTGACCTTTCACCATGACGCGCCCGAGAAGCTGTTGGCCCATCTCGAGGACGAGGGCATCCGGGCGGGCACCATCGGACCGGGCACCGTGCGCCTGGTCACCCATAACGACGTGGGCGATGCGGGCCTGGCGCGTGCTGTCGCGGCGATAGCCACGGCACCGGACTGAAGCGTCACGTAGAGATTGCAGCACCTGAGAAAAGGAGGACGATGAAGATCCGGATCGGCATCAGTGCCGGTGGAGACGACCTGGGGCCCGACGCCATGGTGGCGCTGGGGCAGGCAGTGGCCGAGTACGGCTTCGACTCGGTATGGCTGCCCGAGGTCCTCTCCCGGCCCGGGCCTGATCCCCTGGTGGGATTGGCCTGGCTCTCGGGCGCCTGCCCCGGCCTGAAGATCGGCACCACCATGCTGCTCCCCGGACGGAACCTCGTCTGGTTGGCCAAGGCGATCGGCACGCTGGACCAGCTCTCACGGGGTCGCTTCCTGCTCACGTTCGTACCCGGCCTTGCGATCGGCGGTGAGCGCACCGCCGTCGGGATCCCCCCTTCCGAGCGGGGCGCACTCATGGAGGAGGCGCTTCCGGTGCTGCGCCGATTCTGGGCCGGGGAGTCGGTCAGCCACGACGGCCCGTCCGGCTCCTTCACCGACGTTTCGGTCTCACCGCGACCGGTCCAGGTTCCCTTCGACGTGTGGCTCGGTGGCAATGTGCCGTCGGCCCTGGATCGCTGCGGGCGGCTGGGTGACGGCTGGATTCCTTCTCTCTGCACGCCCGCAGAAGCGTCGAAGGGGAAGAAGGTCATCGACGAGGTGGCGGCAGCCAACGGCCGCTCCATCAGCCCGGAGCACTTCGGGATCAGCGTCGCCTACGCGCCGGTCGGCACCGATTACAACAGCGAAGCTGTCGCCGCCCTGGCCCGGCGGGCCAAGGGGCGTCCCTTGGACCAGCTCCTCCCGATCGGGCTGGACGCCCTGCGGGCACTGCTCGAATCCTTCCTCGACGTCGGCTTCTCCAAGTTCATCGTCCGGCCCATGGCGGCCCCCGGCGCATGGTCCCGCGAGCTCGAGGCTCTCGCCACCGGCGTAGGCGACCTGCAGACGTGACGCGGACGACGGAGGATCGTCGCCGTGCGATCGTGGAGTTCCTACGGGACCACGGGGCGGACAGCACGCCGCACATCTTCGGGGACCTGCTGAGCCACCTGGTCGGCGTGGAGGCCCTTGTACGCGACTGGGGTGGTTCCGACCTCCTGGCACTGGCCGCGCTCGGCCATGCCACCTACGGGACCGACGGCTTCGAGCCGTTCATCCTCGAGGTTGCACAACGCGCGGAGCTCGTGGACGCCATCGGTCCCGAAGCCGAGGCGTTCGTCTATTTTTACGCCGCCTGCGATCGCGGCGTCTTCTACCCGCAGCTCGCCTCTCCGAGCACCCAGCTCGGCGCCCTCAGCTTCCGCGACCGCTTCACCGGGTCCCTGTCGACGCCCAGCGCCGACGACGTCGCCCTCTTCGTCGATCTGACCTACGCCAACGAGGTCGAGCTCGCGTGCGCCTCGCCCGGCGGCCCGACCGAATGGACCTGGTTGGCCGACTTCTGCCGCGCGACGCGGCGGTGGGCCAGCCCGGAATTCTTCTCCGGTGCAACCGCACTCCTGCAACCGGTGAGCTGACGGCCCTGTCCGGAACGCCGGGCCGGCCCCCTACGCTCGACGAGATGGCAGACCCTGCTCTCACGCTCATGGCCGTCCACGCCCACCCCGACGACGAGGCGCTCGGGACCGGGGGCATTCTGGCCCTCTACGCGGATGAAGGTGTGCGGACCGTGCTCGTGACCTGCACCAACGGCGAATTGGGCGATGCGCCGGGCGGGGTGAAGCCCGGCGACCCAGGCCACGACGAAGCCGTGGTCGTCCCGCTCCGGCTCGAGGAGCTCGAGACCAGCAGCAAGGTGCTCGGGGTGTCCCACCTCGAGCTCTTGGGCTATCACGACTCGGGCATGGAGGGCTGGCCCCAGAACGTCGCGCCCGGGGCCTTCTGGCAGGCGCCCGTGGCTGAGGCTGGGCACCGGCTGGCCGAGCTCATGGAGAAATACCGACCCCAGGTCGTGGTCACCTATGACGAGAACGGCTTCTACGGTCATCCCGACCATATCCAGGCGAACCGGATCACCCTGGCTGCCATCGCCGAGTGCAAGGTGCCGGCCAAGCTCTATTACACGGCAGTGGCCCGTTCGGCCATCCGTGGCATGGGTGACCTTTTGGCGGAGGCCGGCATTGAGACTCCAGCCGAAATTGAGGAGAGCCCCGACTTCGGAACGCCCGACGAATTGATCACGACCACCGTGGACTGCCGTTCGGTGGCAGACCGCAAGTTTGCGTCGCTGGCCGCGCATGCCAGCCAGAGCGAGAACATCTTCTTCCTTCAAATGGGAGAGGAGCTCTTCGCCACAATGATGGGCACCGAGAGCTTCGTCCGGGTCCAGGACTCCACAGGTGCCCCGACGCCCGAATTCGACCTGTTCGCAGGCCTGAGGTAGGGCCGGACGGCTACCGGACCGGGCCCGCTACCCGCCCGACGACGCGCCGACCGGAGCAGAAGGAGCTGCCCGCGCCGCGGGAGCGGCGCCGAGGACGCACAGGGCCCCGGCCACCAGCAACACCGCGATGGCGGCGATCTCGACGCTGAGCGCCAAGCTGGCGAAGGGTGCGGCCCAGGATTCCTTGAAGTTGAAGAGACCCTTGGACAGTCCCACCGTCAGAAGGAAGCCCACCATGGTGGAGCCGGCGAAGCCGATGCCGACGATGGCGGCCCAGACCCGTCGGACGGTCGCCACCACGATGGCCACGATCAGCCCCCCGATGGACTGGGCCAGGAACAAGGGACCGATGGTCGCGATGTGGCGGTACCCGTCGGTCTCATTCCACAGGTGGAAGTGGATGTAGGCCGACCACAGGATCAGGAGAGCGCCGACCACGAACGCCACGGTTGCCGCGACGCCGACGCCCGCCGAGGCGCCTCCAGGCCCGTTGCCGAGCAACCTGAGAGGGCCTTTCCCGGATTTCCTCACGATGCTGCGGTGCGGTGCGACACGATGACCACGCTCCCTTCACCCAGTTATACGGAGCCGGAGACCCTGCGGATTGACCAAATCCCACCCGGATGAATCCCTGCACCGCTCTCGCCCGTACAGCTGTCCATGGGAGAGTTATTCGTGATCGACAGCGGGTCGACCGATGAAGCTCTCCTGGCCGGCATGGCCATGGGGGACCAGGCCGCCGCCATCGTCTTCGTGCGGCGCTACCAGCGTCGAATCTTCGGTCTCGCCTATTCCATGACCGGTGATGCCTCGGTGTCCGAGGAAGTAGCCCAGGAGGCGCTGATCAGGGTCTGGCGCCACGCCCCGGTCTTCGACCATCGCCGAGGTTCGGTGACGTCCTGGGTGCTGACGATCACGCGCAACCTGACCATCGATGCACTGCGCATGCGCCGGGCGTTGCCGACCGATCCCGATGATTTTGCCGCGTCGGCCATGATCAGCCTCGAGCACAATCCCGAAGACGCCGTCGGGCGCGGCGATGTCAGCGACGTGATGCGCGCAGCTCTGGGCGAACTCCCGGCAGAGCAGCGGCGGGCCGTCGTGCTGGCGGCGGTCTACGGCCGCACCGCGCTCGAAATCAGTGAAGAGGAGGCCATCCCGCTCGGGACGGCGAAGACCCGCATACGGACGGGGCTCATCCGGCTGCGCGCCGCAGTCGAGCACGTTCGCCAGACTGGGGAAGAACGATGATCGAGGGCCCACACCCCGCCGCGTGCGACGAGTACGCCGACAACCTGGCCGAGCTCGCTCTGGGCATCTTGACCGGGCGCGAACGGGCCACCACCTTGGCCCACGTCGATTCGTGCCCGCGCTGTGCCGAGGAGCTCGAACAGTTGTCCCATGCCGCCGATGCCGTGGTGAGCGTGGCGCCCGAAATCGAGCCGACGATGGGGTTCGAGGTCCGGTTGTTCAACCGCATGGGATTGAACGAGGCGCCGGCACCGTCAGCGGCCCCTCCCGCATCCCCGCAGAGCGCCGCGCGGTGGAGCGAGCGCGTGCCCCGCTGGGCCCTGGCCGGCGCGGCCGCCGCGATCGCCCTCGCCCTGGGCCTGGGCATCGGTTGGTCGACGGGCACGGGTCACAGTGCGCCGACGCGACCGCATGACCCGGTCGGGGCGGAGATCGCCGCGGGCAACCTGACCGCAAACGGCAGCACCGTGGGCAGCGTCAACACGTACGGCGGTTCCAAGCCCTGGATGATCGTGACCCTGGCCGACTCGTGGACCGACGGGAAAGTCACCTGCGAGGTCGTCACCGATGACGGTGTCACCCACGAGGTGGGCTCCTTCACTGCGACGGACGGGTACGGCGCCTGGGGCGCACCCCTTCGGGTGTCGCCCCAGGACGTACAAAAGGCCGAGGTGGTGTCATCCACAGGAAAGGTGATCGCCACCGCCTCGTTGCGCAGCGTCCCCTGACGCCGGGCCGCTCAATAGCGGTACGAGTCGGGCTTGTACGGGCCCTCGACGGGCACGCCGATGTAATCGGCCTGGTCCTGGGAGAGAACCGTGAGCTTGACGCCGAGCGCGTCGAGGTGCAGACGGGCCACCTTTTCGTCGAGATGCTTGGGGAGCACGTACACCTCGTTGACGTACTCACCGGTCTGGGTGAACAACTCCAGCTGCGCCATCGTCTGGTTGGTGAAGGAGTTGGACATGACGAAGCTGGGGTGCCCGGTTGCGTTGCCGAGGTTGAGCAGCCGACCCTCGGAGAGGATGATCACCACGTGGCCGTCGGGGTAGACCCACTTGTCGACCTGGGGCTTGATGTTGATCCGCTCGATGCCCGGGGTCTTCATCAGTCCGGCCATATCGATTTCATTGTCGAAGTGCCCGATGTTGCCGACGATCGCCTGATGCTTCATGGCGGCCATGTGTGCCGCCGTGATGATGTTCTTGTTGCCCGTTGTCGTGACGATGATGTCGGCCTGCGGGAGGATGTCCTCCAGGGTGGTCACCTGGTACCCCTCCATGGCCGCCTGGAGCGCACAAATGGGGTCAACTTCGGTCACGACCACCCGCGCGCCCTGGCCGCTGAGTGACTGGGCGCAGCCCTTGCCGACGTCGCCGTACCCGCACACGACCGCCACCTTGCCGCCGATGAGCACGTCCGTCGCCCGGTTGATCCCGTCGATCAGGGAGTGGCGGCAGCCGTACTTGTTGTCGAATTTGGACTTGGTCACAGAATCGTTCACATTGATGGCCGGGAAGAGGAGCTCGCCGCGCTTTTGCATCTCGTAGAGCCGGTGCACGCCGGTCGTGGTCTCCTCGGTCACGCCGAGAATGCCATTGGCGATGGAGGTCCAACGCTGCGGGTCCTGGGCGAGGCTGCGGCCGAGGAGTGCGAGGACGAACTGGAACTCCTCGGAATCGGCGGTTGAAGGATCGGGAACGGCGCCCGCCTTCTCGAACTCGACGCCCTTGTGGACGAGCAGGGTGGCGTCCCCGCCGTCGTCGAGGATGAGGTTCGGACCGCCCTCGCCCGGCCACAGCAGAGCTTGTTCGGTACACCACCAGTACTCCTCGAGTGTCTCGCCCTTCCAGGCGAAGACGGGGACGCCTTTGGGGTCATTGACGGTGCCTTCGGGACCGACGGCGACCGCTGCGGCTGCGTGATCCTGGGTGGAGAAGATGTTGCAACTCGCCCATCGCACCCGTGCTCCGAGCGCAGTAAGGGTTTCGATGAGCACGGCCGTCTGCACCGTCATGTGGAGCGAACCGGTGATCCGGGCCCCGGCGAGGGGCTGGCTCTCTGCGTACTCGGATCGCATGGCCATCAAGCCGGGCATCTCGTGCTCTGCGAGGACGATCTCCTTGCGACCGAATTCGGCCGCGGTGAGGTCGGCCACCTTGAACGGGAGGATTGTTTCAGCAGCGGGCATGGCAACTCCTTTTTTCGTGGATGTCTCGTGCGCGGGCGCGCAGGCCTTGTATGGGCCATACGGCGGAAGCGCAACGCACCTGCCCCGACATCTGTCGGAGGCCGTGTACCCGCTACAAGGATAGATCGTGGTCCGAGCGCAGGCGAACATCGTCGTCGCGCGCCGCATTGTGCCGGGGCATGATCACCCCTTTCGGGGTCGAGTTGTTAGCGTGACGACCCATGCAAGGTGGTGGGTCCCCCCGGGACAGGCAAGGCCCCGGACCAGGGAACAGAGATCAGGCCACCCGCGTTCCGGTCGCCAACGAAGAAGGCTTGCGTGCGCTCGGTGAGAGCATTGCCGCTGCTCAACCACGGGCATCGAGGCGACGGCGACGCGTCACATGGACGCTCGGCATACTCGGGATCGTGGTCGTCCTCATCGTGGCCGGGGTGGGGGGCTACGCCTGGTACCTCAACCACCTGGTGCACCGCATTGCCGTCAAAGGCCTGGCGGCCGGAGAGACACATGGCACCGAGAGCGGGACCGAGAACATACTGCTCGTCGGGTCCACGGACCGGTGCGCGCTGAAGAAGCAGTACATCGGCTACGGGATCTGTGGTCAGGGAGTCAACGGCATCAATAGCGATGTCGTCATGATTCTCCACCTCAATCCCAACACCCGGACCGTGTCCATCCTCTCCATCCCCCGCGACCTCTTCGTCCCCAACGCGCGAATGGAGGGCGCGAACAAGATCGATGCGGCCCTCTACCAGGGTCCGACACAGCTCGTTGCGGCGATCCAGGAGGACTTCGGAATACCGGTGCAGCACTATGTCGAGCTGAACTTCGACAGCTTCGCCAGCGTGGTCGATGCGCTCGGGGGCATCAACATGTACTTTCCCGAGCCCGTCTACGACCCCGAGTCGGACCTCGATGTGCGGACGGTCGGTTGCGTCCACCTCAACGGATTTCACGCGTTGCAGGTGGTGAGGGCGCGGCACATGGTGCACAAGGGTCCGGGGGTCACGTCCGACAACCCCGCCAACTGGACGCCCGAAGCACAGAGCGACCTGGCCCGAATCCGTCGAGACCATGAGTTCCTGCCGCGTGCTCGCCACCGCAGTGGCCAAGAAGGGGTTGAGCAACCCGCTCACCGATCGCGACATCATCCAGGGGGTGGCGCCCGACCTCACCGTCGACGACGGTCTGTCGGCGTCGCACATGCTCAACCTGGTGCTCACCTATCACTCGGTCAACGTCGACTCGGCTCCGCAGTTGACACTTCCGGTACTCGAGGACACGTTCGGGAGCTATCAGTACAAGGGGGGAAGTTACGGGGACATCGAGTTTCCCACCGAGCCGACAGACCAGTCGGTCGTGGACACGTTCCTGGGAATCTCGTCGAAGACCAATTCGATGACGGGAACGCCGCTGCCCAAGCCGGGACAGGTGACCGTCTCGGTGGCCAATGGCACCGGCGTGACCAATCAGGCGGCCACGACGTCTGCCGCACTCGGGGCCCTCGGGTTCCACATGATGCAACTCGGCGATACGCCTCCGGTCGGACAGGAGGCCGAGACGGTCGTCTATTACGGGTCCAAGAATCCATCGGTCGTGGCGGCCGCGCAGATGGTCGCCCGCTCCATCTCGGGCTCGGTCATCCTCGGATACGACCCCTCCGAGGTGCTCGGTGGCGCAGAGGTGACGGTCGACACCGGTACAAGCTTCTCGGTGAATGCCGCACAGGCCACCACCTCTCCCTCCACAAGCGCAGGGACCCCGAGCACTTCGTCACCGTCCACGAAGACGTCGAGCGCGAGCACCGGCCCGTTCGCAGCGCCGACCGCGGCCAATGAGGCGCTCGAACCTTGGGACCCCCGCTCCTGCACCGCCTCCGGAGGCGAGGGTCCCTGATCTCCCGTGCGGCCCGACCCCGGCCTTGCGGGTCACCCTTCAGCTCATACCCGTGAGAGGATGACGCCTGAGAATTTCAGAAGTGCAGCGCTGCCCCCGTAGCTCAGGGGATAGAGCATCGGTTTCCTAAACCGTGTGCGCAAGTTCGAATCTTGCCGGGGGCGCTCGAAAAATACCCGCCGGTTACTGACGGCCTGAGGCCGTGACAGGCTCGATCCGGTAGCGGTGCCTCGCTAACTCCCAGGGCAGAATATGCCCGCCGGTGAAGGAAGGGAGTCCAACAATGGCGAATTCCGTAAAGATCATGATGGCAACGGACGGGTCTGATGCTGCGATCGACACGGCGCGACGATCGATGGATCTGCTACGCCCCCACGCTCAGGTCGTGCTTGTCATGGTGATTCCCGAGTATGAGGACCCCATGGACGACGCTGGAGGTATCGAAGGCCCCGGGGTCTCCCCCAAACAGGCGGACAAGGATTGGAAAAGATCGACCGCCACGGGACAATCCGCCCTCGATCGGACGGCGGCGGTGCTCGGGCCTGACGTGGAGGTCCGCTTGGTCCCAGACGATGAAGCAACGGGGGCAGCTGTCTGCCGAGTTGCCCACGAGATGAATGCAGACGTGCTTGTGATCGGTTCCTCAGGCAAGAACTGGTTGAGGCGACATTTCGGCGGCTCCGTCAGCGATTACGTGACGCATCATGCGCCATGTCCAGTCATGCTGATCCGCCACGACCACTGAGTACGGGGCCACCAACAGACCGTCTTCGGACCACAAGGCCCATCGACGATCCACATCTATTCGCGGAGGCCTGGAATCGGATCAGCGGAGTGACGAGTCCCGGATAGACGTGACAAACTACCTGAGCCAGGCAACTGGCTCGGAGACCGAAAGGCAAAACCTATGGCGGCTGAACTGATTCTGGAGTTCGAGGGTGTGACTCTGGCGGAGTATCACGCCGTCAACAAGGAACTAGGTATCGACCCTGGAACCGGTGAGGGGAATTGGCCGGATGGGCTTGTGGCACAGTCCGCCGGATTAAACGAAAACGGGCATCTCGTCGTCCATGAGGTATTGGGTACCCCGAGCGCCAGGCCCGATGCATGGAAGGCCGCCTTGGGGAAGCACTGGCCAAGGGTGGCGTTGCTGGTCCGCCGTCGAGCATTACTGGATAGAGCTGGCGACTCACCACCACCTCGGCGACTGATCGATCTGGGTGCCCTCAGGCGTCGGGACGTGGCGGCGCAAAGGAAACATCCGATCTCTCTTGCGACTGAATGAGGCCCGAGCGGTCTGCGCTTGCCGCAGTCAAACAGGGACGGCAAGCTTCCTCAAGGAATCCATCGGCCAAGCTGCCCATTGCGCCAATCGCCACAATCTGTGTCCGCGGCGTGCGCTCGCCCCACTCGTCGTCGATCGTGATGTCGACACGCCGACCTACGACCTGCACAACCACCCTGTGCCGTGGAGCGTCTGCGCTGTTGACGATGCCCTTCGCTCGATAGACGTCACGGGGCAAGGTCTTCAGGGCCTCACGCAGTCGATCCAGGGATAAGGGGAGGTCGGTCTCGTAGCTCTCGGTGCTGAAAACATTCGAGTGACCGAGTTCGTGACCTACTTCGGGGCATGCCGGGTCCTCGCAGCCGTGACTGCTTTCAGACGCCGCCAGACCGGCCTTGGCAGGGTCGAAGCGTCCGACGCCTAGCAGGATCCGATAAGGCACCTGGCAATGGTCGGTCTCGACGATGCGGAGGCGATTGAAGTGATCATCGAGCCAGGCTTTAACTCTGTGGACCTGTGCTGGTCCGGCGAGACTCGCCTTGTTCAGAATCACCATATCGGCGAAACCGACCTGGCGGAGCTTGAGATCCATCAGGGCGGGATCTTCGGGGTGCGCAAAGAGCTGGTCGGCGTCCAGGACACATGTGACGCCGTCTAGCCTGATCCGGTTAGCGGAGTTCGGGGTCATTGAAGGTGATGAAGATCCCCCCTGGGTCGGCAACACCACTGGCTTCGAGCAGGATGTACTCGATCGCTTCGGGTCGGGTTAGCAGAGAAGTCACCGATTCGACCAGATCGTCCGCGCAACTCGCAGCAGACACAACCGTTGGCCAGGCTGACTGTGTTGCCATCCACTCCGACCACGAGATCGGCATCGATGTTGACGGAACCAAAATCGTCACGAGGACCCAACGCGCAGCCCATGGTCCCCCGTCGAAATTCGGTTCAGTAGCGTCATTTTACCGCGCCAAGGAAGCCGGTGAGGATGGTCAGTGGCACGGGCAGAGCGTCGTGGCGGTCACTTCCATCGCAGGGCAACCGGGGTTCTAACTGATGAACTTGGTGATATCGATCCCCAGCACCGTCGCCATTTCGAGCAGATCAACTTCCTGGGGATCAGGGAGTGTGGTGAGTGGCTCTCGATAAACATCTGGGGGGTAGTACTCGCGCGGGTCGATCTCCAGGTCTCGCGTGAGCTGCTCTTGCTGTTCTTCGCGTGGCAGCCGTGGTTGCGGAACGATTCCTTTGCCCGTGGCAATCGGCAGGGGTCGCCAAAGAGCACGGTGGGATTCGGGAAGGACTGCCCGGCAAACCCGGGAGCGCGGATTCTCGGTGCCAGATGGCGTCCTTTGTCACGTTGACAACGGCCACGTCCGGTGCGGTGAGAGAAAGAGTCCATCCCAGTGGGCACGGATGTCGGCGGTAACGCCGGCGGGCAATCCCACGCTGTGGGCTCCATTGATCCTCGTCGGAATCGTCACCGTTCTCTTCGGTCTCACCGACGTGGTCGCTTGGCTGAACTCGCAATCGATCGGGCTGCGATTGTTAGCGGTCGTGCTAACGGTCGTGGCCTCGGCTGCCGCCTGGTTCCTAACCTCGATGTCGCTGCCCCACGAGGAATGCGAATGGTGGGAACTAACGCCTGGCGCTGCCATGGTCGGCACCGGGGTGGGTCTGCTCCACGTGCTGACGATCACCTACATTGCTTATGAGGTTTCGCGGAAGTCCTCGCTCTACGGGGCCATCGGGATCTCCATCGCCCTGTTGCTTTGGACTTACTTCGCCGGTCGATTGCTCACTGCGGCAATCGCCACGAATGCCACCCTATGGAAGCGACGGAGAGCCCGGACATCCACGATCGAGCTGGACCGAGCGACAGTGAGGTCACCTGAGTCCCTCTTGAGAGTTGGAAATGTTGAAGGTCATTGTGGTTGCCTACGCCGTGCCCGCCTCGGGTTCGCCACGGTACGGGTCCACATGGTCGAGGGACGATGAACCGGCGCGACCAACGGAGAACAGTTGTCGTGCGGGCAGTCAGCGCTCTGTCCTTGTCGCTGGCTTTGCTGGCGTTTTCGGGGACTAGCGGTTCGCGCTACCACGGCGGATCGGCGTTGTCGCCGATTCTGG
>CAWAMS010000002.1:0-1619260 GCA_963783245.1 uncultured Acidimicrobiaceae bacterium
GAATGGTTCGCAGTGGTCCATAGATCCCAGCCCCAGCGTCACAGCGCTCAGCTTTCTGAGTTCGGTGACCTGTTCAGCGGGGACGGGTTGTTGGGCGGTCGGGAGTGCGGCGACGGAAACACAGCAGAATGATCCGGGCCTTCAATCGTTCATCGAACAGATGACCGTGGCTGCAGCCACATCCCAAGGAATTACATTGACGGCCCGGGATGGCGAGTCTTCACGTTCGGCACTGCGCCATTTTTGGGTTCCATGGCCGGTCGACATCTCAACGATCCAATCGTCGGGATCGCGGCGACGCCCGATGGTGGCGGCTATTGGCTGGTGGCGTCCGACGGCGGGATCTTCACCTTCGGTGACGCCCACTTCTATGGCTCCTTGGGCGGTCGACATCTAACGATCCAGTCGTCGGGATCGCGGCGACGCCCGATGGTGGCGGCTATTGGCTGGTGGCGTCCGACGGCGGGATCTTCACCTTCGGCGACGCCCACTTCTACGGATCCATGGCTGGTCAACGCCTCCAGCAACCCATCGTCGGCATGGCGACGAGTGTCGATGGCGACGGGTACTGGCTGGTCGCCTCCGACGGCGGGGTCTTCACCTTCGGCGATGCACCTTTCTTCGGGTCCACCGGCGCGGCGCACCTGAACGAGCCGATCGCCGCAGTGGCGACGACCCCGGATGGCGACGGGTACTGGCTGGTCGCCTCCGACGGCGGGGTCTTCACCTTCGGCGATGCCGGTTATTTCGGATCGGTGCCCGGACAGGGCATCTCGGGGCAGTCCCCGGTCGTGGGCATCACCCGAACGCCGACTGGATCGGGCTACTGGTTGGTCGGCGGCAACGGCGCCGTTTACGCCTACGGCGACGCCCCATATCTCGGATCCATGGACGGAGCGCCACTGGCCGCACCAATCTCCGGGGTTGCTGCATCGTGACCCGGGTCTGCAATCCCACCGTGGAATCGGAAAGCGCGACGGCGAATCGCGCAAGGTCCGCGTGACCTGTGGGCAATCGGTTTCCCTCGCAGAAGCCCTGACTCGAAGGGTTCCCGGCACGTCGGGAGCACCCACCTAAAGGGTCAGTATTTAACTTGCTAGATAACTAACTGTTGAGTAAAGTCCGTGGGCATGCCGGAGTCTCGATGCCGCTGAACGAAGAGCGGCTCAACGCGGCCTTCACTGCCCTCGCCGACCCCACTCGCCGCGCGATCGTCGCTCGTCTCGCCCGGGGCGACGCCACGGTGAACGAGTTGGCGGCCCCGTTCGACATGACGCTGCCGGGCTTCTCCAAGCACCTGAAGGTGCTGGAGCGGTGCGGACTGATCACCCGGTCCCGCCAGGCTCAGTTCCGGCCTTGCCACCTTGAGCGGGCCGCGCTCGACGGGACGCTCGAATGGATCGATGAGCAACGTCGGATCTGGATGGAGCGGTTCGAAAAACTCGACGCACACTTGCAAAACCTGCGCGTTGACTCCGACGGGTCGCACGCATGAGGGGAGCGACGGCAATGCCCGGCGACGTGGAGTTCATTCGGATCTTCGATGCACCGCGCGAACTCGTTTTCACCTGCATGACCGAGCCAGACCACCTGACCCATTTCTGGGGGCCGCAGGGCACCCATGCTCCCGTGGATCGCATGCTTGTCGATCCGAGGCCGGGTGGCCGGTTCGAGACGGTCATGGTCAATGATTCCGACGGTGGCGAATACCTCACGCGAGCCGTCTATCTCGACGTCGTGGAGCCCGAGCTCCTCGTGTGGAGAGTGGTACCCAGCGGCATGACGGTCACGATGATTTTCACCGACGCGGGGGACAACCAAACCGAGGTTCGCATTTGTCAGAAGAATGCGCCCGAAGCGTTCCATAGCGCACAAGCGCGAGCCGGATTCTTGACGTCGCTCGATCGTCTCGACGCCCACCTCCGCCAATCCGACGAGACCGCGCACGTGGTGGAACCGTGATCGATATCACCCCGAGGAGCGAACATGACCAGTGATGCAGCACTCCAGCCGGAAGTGGCTGCCCTTTTCGTGGCTCTGGCCGATTTCCTCTCGGACGCCGCCGAAGCTGCGTGGAGCACCCAGTCGCTTTGCACTGGGTGGCGCGTGCGCGAAGTGGTGGCCCACATGACGACGCCGGCGCGGTATTCGAACGACGAGTTCATGAAGGAGCTCGAACGCTACGGATACGACTTCACTGCCCTGTCGGACGACATCGCCGGCAGGGACGCGGGGTTGCCCTCAGAACGTCTCGTGGCCGACCTTCGGTCGGAGAGCCTGCATCGCTGGGTGCCACCCGGAGGCGGATACCACGGAGCGCTGAACCACGTGGTTGTCCACGGGCTCGATATCACGGTTCCGCTCGGCCAGCCGTGTCTGGCCCCCGAAAAGGTGCTCCGAGTGATCCTCGACGACCTCACCGAAGGCGGCGTCCACGAGCACTTCGGCATCGGCATCGACGGTCGGTCCTTCCGGGCCACCAATCTCGACTGGGCCTACGGGGCCGGGGAACCCCTTGGAGCAACGGCCGAAGACCTGGCCCTCGTCCTGTGCGGCCGTGAGGTCCCGAATAGCCGCCTTGATGGGGGCCCACTCCGGAGGGCATCTCCCTAGGAACGCCGCTGGGTGGCCCGGGGAAACCTGAGTCCGCCCGAATCCGAAGAACCCCCAAAAAGCGCCCCCGGCAGGACTCGAACCTGCGCCACCGGCTCCGGAGGCCGGTGCTCTATCCGCTGAGCTACGGGGGCACGAGCAGGGGAAGAGCGTACTCTGCTCGCCGACGATGGCGTCCCGCCCCGGGCGGCGGCTGCCGTATCCTGCGTTGCCATGCCCACGGACGAGGAATTGGCCAGTGCTCCGGTGGAGCGGCAGCTGCTGCCGCGGACGGCCACCGTCGACCCCGAGGGGCACCTCCGGGTGGGGGATATCGACCTGCTCGACCTCGCGGCCGAGTTCGGCACGCCCGCTCTTCGTCTACGACGAGTTCCATCTCCGCCAGGCCTGCCGGGCCGCCGTCGAGGCCTGGGGGGAGGGGGTGGCCTACGCCGCCAAGGCATTCCTCTGCCGGGCCATGGCCCGTCTGGCCTGCGAAGAGGGCATGCACCTCGATGTGGCATCAGGAGGTGAGCTCCACGTGGCGCTCTCGGCCGGGGTGCCCCCTGAGAAGCTGGTCCTGCACGGCAACAACAAGTCGGAAGAGGAATTGGCGCGCCGCGTCTGGCGAGCGGCGTGGGTCGCATCGTCGTCGACTCGTTCGACGAGATCGCCCGGCTCGGCCGCCTCCTCGATGCGCCGACGGGACGACCGGACCGCCCCCGGGTGTTGGTTCGGGTCACGCCCGGAGTCGAGGCCCACACGCATGAGTTCATCCGCACCGGGGGGGAGGACTCCAAGTTCGGCTTTTCGGTGGCCTCGGGTGCCGCGGCCCAAGCGGTGGCCGCGCTGGAGCTGCTGCCGGGGTTGGAGCTCGTCGGCGTGCATGCCCACATCGGCAGCCAGGTCTTCGACGTGTCGTCCTTCGAGCAGGCGGCGGAGGTGTTGGGCCGGTTCTTCGCCCCGCTCGGTCTCCCCGAGCTCGTCGTCGGAGGCGGCCTCGGTGTTCCCTACGTCAACGGGGAGTCGGCCCCGACGCAGGCCGAGTGGGCGGCCGCGACGCGTGCCGCGTGCGCCCGGCACCGGCGTGGACCCTGCGGTGCGGATTTCGGCCGAGCCGGGCCGGTCGATCGTCGCCGCAGCGGGGATGACCCTGTACACCGTCGGGACGGTGAAGACGCTGCCCGGCATCCGTACGTACGTCAGCGTCGACGGCGGCATGAGCGACAATCCCCGTCCGGTCCTCTACGGGAGCGGCTACGAGGCGTTCTTGCCCCGCGCCGTCGGAGCGCCGCGGCCCGAGCCCGTCCGTCTGGTGGGGAAGCATTGCGAGAGTGGCGATCTCGTCGTGCCGAACGCGTTCGTGCCCGAGGGACTCCGGGTCGGGGACATCGTCGCCACGCCGGTGACGGGCGCCTATGGCTATGCCATGGCCTCCAATTACAACAAGGTGCCACGGCCCGCCGTCGTTTTCGTGGCCGACGGCAGTGCGCGGGTGGTCGTGCGAAGAGAGAGTCTCGAGGACATGATCCGTCTGGACTCGTGAGTCCCGAGTCATCATCGGGCGGTGCAGGCACCCTGTAGCTTTGGACAATGGCCCCTCAGGCAGCCGATCCGCAGGCCTCGTCCCCGGTGAGGGTGGCGCTCTTGGGCTGCGGGAATGTGGGAGGCGCGCTGGCGGAGCTCTTGGTGGCACGCCAGGACGACATCGCGGCGCGCACGGGGATCCGTCTCGAGCTGGTCGGCATCGCGGTGGCCGACATCGACCGCCCCCGGCCCTCGACCATCCCGCCGGCGCTCTTCGAGACCGACAGCGCCGCGCTGGCCGTGCGCGCCGACGTGGACATCGTGGTCGAGCTGATCGGCGGGCTCCATCCGGCCCAGGAGTTGATCGAGTCCGCCCTGCGGGCGGGCAAGCCGGTCGTGACGGCGAACAAGGCCGTCCTCGCCCTTTCGGGGGCCGAGCTGGCCGACCTCGCCGCGGCGAATGGTGTGGACCTTCTCTACGAGGCGGCGGTGGCGGGTGCGATCCCCGTCATCCGGCCGTTGCGCGAATCATTGGCCGGCGAGCAGATCGTGCGGGTGATGGGCATCGTCAACGGCACGACCAATTTCATCTTGACCCGCATGGAAGAGGACGGGATCGACTTCGACGACGCGCTGGCCGAAGCGCAGCGTCTCGGGATGGCCGAGCGCGATCCCACCGCCGACGTGGAAGGGCATGACGCGGCCGCGAAGGCGGCGATCCTGGCCGCGCTGGCCTTCGGGAGCGATGTCGTCGATGTCGACGTGCACCGCGAAGGGATCTCGGGAATTGCGGCGGCTGACGTGGCGTACGCCAACCGACTGGGGTACTCGGTCAAACTCTTGGCTATCGCCGAGTTGGTGGACGGCGGTCCGGAGCTCTCGGTCAGAGTGCACCCGGCAATGGTGCCGAAGTCGCATCCGTTGGCGTCGGTCCGCGGCGCGTTCAACGCGGTCTTCATCGAAGGCGCGGTAAGCGGAGAGCTGATGCTCTACGGGCGGGGAGCGGGCGGAGGCCCGACCGCCAGCGCGGTGCTGGGTGATCTGGTGGACGCCGCGCGCAACATGCGCGCCGGTGCGCCGGCGCCGGCGCCGAAGCGGACGAGCATCACCGTGCGCGCGCAATCCGAGCTGCGATCCGGCGTTCTACCTCAGTATGGATGTGGCAGATCGGCCGGGAGTACTGGCGGCCGTGGCCAAGGTCTTCGGTGACCATCAGGTGTCGATTCGCGCCATGGAGCAGGTGGGCCTGGCCGACGAGGCGCGCCTCATCTTTCTCACGCACCTCGCCCGGGAAGGTGATCTCCTGGCCACGATCGACGCTCTGCGCCTGCTGCGGGCCGTCGACCGGGTCAGCGGGGTGTTGCGGGTCATCGGCGTGGGGGAGGAGTAGAGGGTGGGGGTCGGCTGGAAGGGGGTCATGGAGGAGTACCGCTCGCTCCTGCCCATTCGCAGCGACACGCCCGTCGATCACCTTGCTCGAGGGTGGGACGCCTCTGGTCCCTGCGCCCCGGTTGTCCGAGCGTGTCGGCGCGCATGTCTGGTTGAAGGTCGAAGGAGCCAACCCGACAGGGTCCTTCAAGGACCGGGGGATGACCATGGCCATCTCCATGGCGGTCGAGGAGGGGGCGAAAGCAGTGGTGTGCGCGTCCACCGGGAATACATCTGCGTCAGCTGCCGCCTACGCCGCGCGCGCCGGTCTCGTGTGCGTGGTGCTCATTCCCGAAGGTCACATCGCGTTGGGAAAGTTGGCCCAGGCATTGGTGCACGGCGCACGCGTCCTGCAGGTGCGCGGAAACTTCGACCAGCTGCTGACGATCGTCCGCGAGCTTCCGGACCATGCGCCGATCACCGTCGTCAACTCCGTCAATCCGCACCGCATCGAAGGACAGAAGACAGGGGCGTTCGAGATCGTCGACGTGTTGGGTGACGCGCCCGACGTGCACTGCATACCTGTCGGCAACGCCGGCAACATCACCGCGTACTGGCGGGGCTATCTGCAGTACAAGGAGAGCGGGCGCGCCACGAAGTTGCCTCGCATGCTCGGCTTCCAGGCGGCGGGCGCCGCGCCGATCGTCCTGGGCCATCCGGTGGAGAATCCCGACACCATCGCCACGGCCATCCGGATCGGCAACCCGCGAGTTGGTACTCGGCCACGGCCGCCGCCAGCGAGTCGGGCGGCTCCATCACCGCGGTGACCGATCAGGAGATCCTCGGCGCGTACACATTTCTGGCCCAGCAGGAGTCGGTCTTCTGCGAGGCTGCCTCGGCCGCGTCGGTGGCCGGATTGTTGAAAATCGGGGTGCCGGAGGGGTCCACCGTCGTGTGCGTTCTCACGGGCCACGGGCTGAAAGATCCCTGACCTGGCCATCGGGCAGATTTCGGTCCCTTCGGTCGTGGATCTGGATCTCAATGTCATTCTCGCCGAACTTTCCCTGTAGAATGGTGGGGGTTCACCCAGGGCGGCTCCCGGTCAGGAATTCGGAGGGTGTTGGCATAGTCGGTGTGGCCCCGCTAATGTACGTATATCCCCACTGCGCTTTGGAAGCGCTCCCGCGGGTACCAGAAGGTCCCGGGTGCTTCTTGCAGAGGTGATCGGGGGAAGGTGCCGTATGCATCCTTTCTCCTCCCTATTTCACTCGCCGCGCGCGGACATCCCGTGCCGGTGATAACCCTCTATGGAAGAGGAGCCCGATGACTGCGGAACAGCAGCTCGAAAGGTCGGTACTCGAAGGCAAGGAGCGCGACGAGCTCAGTGCCATCGCCCAGGCCATGTCGCTCAAGACGACGACCCGGACGAAGAAGGCCGACATCATTGACCGAATTCTCGACGCCACCGGCGTGACCAGTAACGGCGATGCTCACGGCACCAACGGCTCGTCCAACGGCGATGCGGCCGGCGGTGCTGCCAATGGGACGGCCAACGGCACCAAGCCGGCCCGACGGGCCCGGGCAGCGGCCACGGCCACCGCTGAGCCCGAGGTGTCCACCGAGGCGGCCACCGTCGCCGAGTCCCCCACGTCCGACGAATCCGTCGCCAGTGCTCCGGCCGACAGCGGCCCCGCCGTGTTCGTCGAGCCGCCCGAGCTCTCCGACGGGAATGACTCCACCCCGGCGCAGCAGAACGGCCAGAGCGCGCCGACGCACCAGCAGAACCGGAATCGGCCCAATCAGGGTCAGCAGAATCAGAACAATCGCAACAATCAGAACAACAACCAGAACAACAACCAGGGTGACGGGGGCGACCTCGGCAACCGGCGTGGGCGCCGGCGACGCGGCCGTGAGCGCGGGGTCGGCGGCGAGTTGCAAGGGGGCGGCGGGCAAGAGCAGCCGTACTCGGGCGAAATGGTCGAGGTCAAGGGCATGCTCGACCTGCGCGACGAAGGCTACGGGTTCCTGCGTTGCGGTGGGTACCTGCCTTCGCCCAAGGACGTCTACATCTCCATCAGCCAGGCCCGCCGGTTCGCCCTGCGAAAGGGTGACTACGTCGAAGGCGCGTGCCGGCCAGCGTCGAACAATGAGAAGTATCCGGCATTGCTCCGCATCGACACCGTGTCCGGACTCGACCCCGAAGTGGCACGCAACCGCCCTCGTTTCGAAGATCTCACCCCCTTGTTCCCCGACTCCCGACTGCACCTCGAGATGGCCGAGGCCGGCGACAAGGACAACCTGACCGCGCGGATCGTCGACCTGCTCTCGCCCATAGGCAAGGGACAGCGTGGACTGATCGTCTCACCGCCCAAGGCCGGGAAGACGACGGTCATGAAGCAGATCGCACATTCCATTGAGGCCAACAATCCCGACGTTCACCTCATGGTGCTCCTCGTCGACGAACGGCCCGAAGAAGTGACCGACATGCGGCGATCGGTGCGGGGCGAAGTCATCGCCTCGACGTTCGATCGCCCGGCCGACGAGCACACACAGGTGGCCGAGCTGACCATCGAGCGTGCCAAGCGGCTGGTCGAGGTCGGTCGTGACGTCGTGATCATCCTCGACGGCATCACTCGCCTCGCCCGGGCGTACAACCTGGCCGCTCCGGCCACCGGCCGGATCATGTCCGGCGGTGTGGACTCGGGCGCCCTGTACCCGCCGAAGAAGTTCTTCGGCGCCGCCCGCAACATCGAGGAAGGCGGCTCCCTCACCATCCTCGCCTCCGCCCTGGTGGAGACCGGTTCGAAAATGGACGAGGTCATCTTCGAGGAATTCAAGGGGACCGGCAACATGGAGCTCCGGCTCGATCGCCGGCTGTCCGAGCGTCGTCTCTACCCCGCTATCGACGTGAATGCCAGTTCGACCCGACACGAGGAGTTGCTCTTCGAGCGGGGCCAGCTCCAGCAGGTCTGGAAGTTGCGACGGGTGCTCAACGCGCTGGCCAATGACGGGAAGGAAGCGGCCGGACTCGAGCTCCTCATGGACAAGATCCGGACAACCAACAGCAACGACGAATTCCTGGCCGAAATAGCCAAGGGACCTGCCACCTAGGAACAGCGCCGGTCCGAAGTTGCCGGCGAACCCCTACACTGGCCCGACCGAGAACGCAGGAGACACCATGAAGCCCGATATTCACCCCGAGTACGTCGAAGCCACCGTCAAGTGCTCGTGCGGCAACACGTACGTGACCCATTCCACCAAGTCCGATCTCCATGTCGAACTGTGCAACGAGTGTCACCCCTTCTTCACCGGCAAGCAGAAGCTGGTCGACTCGGGTGGACGCGTGGAGCGTTTCCAACGCCGTTACGGCGCCCGCAAGGGCAAGGCGAAGGCCGCACCCGCCGCAGCGACACAGGACTAGGCCAGCCGCGACGTCGCCGGGCGTCTTCCGTCCGGCCACCTTGTTCCTCTCAGGACCTCCTCCATGTTCGATGACCGGATTGCCGCGCTCGAGGCCGAATTCGACGCGGTCGAGGCCGACCTCGCTGATCCGGCCATTCTCTCCGATTCCGATCGCGTGCGCGATCTCTCCCGACGCCACAAGGAGTTAGGGGAGATCGTCCGCGTCTGGCACGAGCTGACCGCCTCCCGCGCCGATGTGGCTACTGCCCGCGAAATGATGACAGAGGCTTCGGGTGACGAGCGCGAGATGATGCGCCAGGAGGTCGAAGAGGCCGAGGCGGCCGTGACCGAACATGAGGCCAGGATCCAATCGCTCCTGCTGCCCAAGGATCCCAACGTCGGCCGGAACGTGATCATGGAGATCCGCGGCGCGGTCGGTGGCGATGAGGCGAATCTCTTCGCCCGCGTCCTCTACGACATGTACCAGCGTTTTGCCGCGCTGGAGAAGTGGAAGGTCGAGATCCTTTCGGAAGATGCCTCCGATCGGGACGGGATCAACGAAGCGGTCTTCTTGGTGAAGGGTCCCGATGCGTACCTGCGTCTTGAGCACGAAGCCGGCACGCATCGCGTGCAGCGGGTGCCGGTGACCGAGGCCAAAGGACGGATCCACACATCGACTGCAACCGTCACCGTGCTGCCCGAGGCAGCCGAGGTCGAGGTGGACATCGACCCGAACGACCTCAAGATCGATGTGTACCGGTCGACCGGCCCCGGAGGCCAGTCGGTGAACACGACGGACTCGGCCGTGCGCATCACCCACATTCCCACCGGCACCGTGGTGGCCATGCAGGACGAAAAGAGCCAGATCCAGAACCGGGCGAAGGCGATGGTCGTGCTGCGGGCCCGCCTGCTCAAGGCCGAACAGGATCGCCAGGCCGCTGCCATGTCGCTGCAGCGCAAGGGCCAGGTCGGCGCCGGGGGGCGGACCGACAAGATCCGCACCTACAACTTCAAGGAGAACCGGGTCACCGACCACCGGATAAACCTGACGCTCTACAAGCTGGACCAGGTGCTGGCGGGAGACCTCACCGAGCTCACCGATGCATTGATGGCGGACAAACGGGCACGTCAACTGGCCGGCGAGGACGAAGAGGTTCTGTGACCCGGGGCGAGCTGACTGCAGAGCTCGCCGCTTCGCTGGGCCTGCGTCACGAGGCGCGCTTCATCGTCGAGGAGATTCTCGGTGCCCCCACGTCGGGCTCGGCGCAGGTCGTTGCGCCGGCCGACCTTGCGGCCATCCGTACGCTGGAAGCACGCCGTCGAGCGGGCGAGCCGCTTGCAGTATGTCCTCGGCCACTGGGCCTTTCGCACGCTCGACCTCCTGGTCGATCCCCGAGTGCTGATCCCGCGGCCCGAGACCGAGCAGGTGGTCGAGGTGGCGCTCCGAGAGCTCGACCGTCTCGGGCGGGAGGCGCCAGTCGTCGTCGATGCCGGCACGGGTTCCGGCGCCATCGCGCTCTCCCTGGCGACGGAATTGGCCGATCGGCTTCCGGGCGGCCGTGTGTGGGCCACTGACGCGAGCGCCGAGGCACTCGCCGTGGCGAGGACAAATCTGGAGCGGGTGCGCGCACAGCACGAGGAAACGGTGCTCCCCGTCACCTTTGTGCAGGGGTCGTGGTTGGGCGCGCTCCCCGCCGTGGTGCGCGGTTCGGTCGATCTCGTCGTGGCGAATCCGCCCTACGTCGCCACCGGAGAATGGTCCGACCTTCCCGGCGAGGTGCAACGTGAGCCCTACGCAGCCCTGGTGGCGGGCGCCGGTTCCGACGGAACCCCCGGGCTGGCGGATGTGGAGCGGGTGCTGGCGCAGGCACTGACCTGGTTGGCGCGGCCCGGTGCGGTGGTCATCGAAATGGCGCCGGGCCAGACCGACGCGGCGTCCCGCCTGGCCCGGTCGATGGGGTATGTCGACGTGCGTGTGGAGAAGGACCTCGCGCAACGGCAGCGGACCCTGGTGGGTCGGACCAGATGAGCGGTCCGCGCGTCGTGACGCCGCGTCAACTCGGCGAGGTGGCGGACGCATTGGCCGCGGGCCGTGCCGTCGCGGTCCCGGGTGATGGTGGATATCAATTGGCGGTCCTCCACGTCGCGTCCGGGAGGCCTCGACCGCTGGCGCGCCGTTGGCGCACCCGCGGACGATGCGGGTGTGTATGCCGTGGTCGGGAGCAGGGCGCAGGCAGCCGCGCTGACGACACAGTGGAACACGCAGACGGCGCACTTGACGGATCGCATGTGGCCCGGTCCGCTGACCGTCGTCCTGCCGGTACGCAAGGACTCCGTGCCGGCGGCCTCAGGCGACGCCGTCGTGCACCTGACCATGCCGTCGTGGCGTCCCCTCAGAACGCTGGTCCGACGGAGTGGGCCACTCTCGGTGATGCTTCTCGCGGCGCGCCGACGGGGCACCGCTCACGAGGGCCGGGGACGTGCAGGCCCGACTGATCGACACCGACGACGTCTCGTTCGTCCTCGACGGTGGGCCGCGCGGTGGCCCGTCCCCGACGGTGGTCGACTGTACGCAGTCGCCCCCGAGGGTGCAGTGGGTCGGGGCGTTGCCCGAGAGCTACGTCGAGGCCGCCCTCCTGATGGGCGACCGCAGGCGCAGATGGTTCACACGCAAGAACGCCGACGACACGTTGGGCTGAACTCGTCGGCCCCCGGTCGGGGCAACGGCCCCGTGTCGTCGCCGCGGCCCTGATTCCCCGTGTCGCCGGGCCTCTCCCGGGCCGCTCGGTACACTGAACCCTCATGCGCGTCGCCTTCGGCTCGGACCATGCCGGGTTCGCTCTCAAGCAGGTCCTGAAGGCCGAGCTCGAGGGGCGGGGCCACGTGGTCACCGACCTGGGGACCACCGACGCCGAGCTGCGGGTGGACTATCCCGACTTCGGTGCCGCCGTGGGGCGAGCGGTGGCGAGGGGCCAGGCTGAGCTGGGCGTCTGTACGTGCGGGACGGGGATCGGCATCGCCATGGCGGCCAACAAGATTCCCGGCGTCCGGGCGGCGGTGGTGCACGATGTCACGACGGCCACCCTGGCCCGCCGGCACAACCATGCGAATGTCGTGTGCCTCGGGAGCCGCGTGGTGGGCGTGGCCGTGGCCATCGATGCCATCGACGCCTTCCTCGCCGCTCCGGAGGAGCCCCGCCATGAGGGGCGCATCGCCAAGCTGGCCGACCTGGACCGGGACCCTGACCGGGACCGGGAGCTCATCCACGACCACGAAGGAGCTCTATGAGCACGTACGAAACCGCACTGGCCTCCGATCCGGAGGTCGCAACCCTCATCGACAAGGAGCTCGAACGCCAGCAGACCACGCTGCAGCTCATCGCTTCGGAGAACTTCACGTCCCCGGCCGTGCTCGCCGCATCGGGCTCCGTGCTGACCAACAAGTACTCGGAGGGGTACCCGGGGAAGCGGTACTACGGGGGCAACCAGGTGATCGACGAGGTCGAGGATCTGGCCCGGGACCGGGCCACCGCGCTGTTCGGGGCCGATCACGCGAACGTGCAGCCCCATGCCGGAGCGAACGCCAACCTCGCCGTCTACCAGGCGCTTTTGGAGCCGGGCGCCACCATTCTGGCCATGCGCCTCGATCATGGGGGGCACCTGACCCACGGCTCCCCGGCATCGATTACCTCGAAGATCTGGCGCTTCGTGGCCTACGGGGTGACGCCGGCCACGGACGACGCCGATGCTCCGGGAGAGGTCATCGACTTCGACCAGGTGGCTGACCTGGCCAAGCAGGAGCAGCCCGCCCTCATTGTGGCGGGCTCGACCGCGTATGCCCGCACGATCGACCCCCGACCATTCCGTGAGATCGCCGATTCGGTCGGGGCGCTCTTCATGTTCGATGCCGCCCACCCGGCGGGCCTCATCGCCGGCGGGGCCCACCCCAGCCCGGTCGGGGTGGCCGACGTGGTCACCCTGACGACGCACAAGACGTTGCGCGGCCCGAGGGGGGGCGCCATCCTGTGCAACGCCGACCTGGCGAAGAGGATCGACAGTGCGGTGTTCCCGGGCCTCCAGGGTGGGCCGTTGGAACACGTCATCGCCGCCAAAGCGGTGGCATTCGCCGAGGCGTCCCGACCCGAATTCCGCCGTTATGCGGCCGACATCGTGACCAATGCCGCCGCCCTGGGTGCGGCGATGTTGGACGAAGGCTTCCGCCTGGTCTCCGGCGGCACCGACAACCACATGATCCTGGTCGACCTGCGGACGTTCGACGCAGAGCTCACGGGCCGTGAGGCCCAGGAGGTGCTGGACCGGGCCGGTATCACCCTCAACCGGAACACCATCCCCGACGATCCCCGCTCACCGTTCGTCACGTCGGGGCTCCGGCTGGGCACGGCGGCCGAGACCACGGCGGGCATGGGCCCCGGCGAGATGCAGGCCATCGCCTCTCTCATCGGTCGCACGCTGCGGGACCGGACCGACGAGGCACGGATCGCGTCCGTGCGCGGTGAGGTTGCCGCCCTCTGTTCCGCTTTCCCGCCTTACCCGGATCTGTTGAAATAGCCCGGGATGCCGAATCTCGGTTGGTACGGGCTGGTATTGCTGGTGGCGGCGGGAGCGACCGCCGCCTTCACCGTCCCGGCCCGCCGTCTCTCACTACGGGTGGGGTACGTGGCCGCTCCCAACGAGCGCACGATGCACGAGACGCCCATCCCCTACGGAGGTGGGGCGGCCATGTTCCTCGGCTTCCTGGTGGCGGTGCTGGCTGCCGCAGCGATCCCGGCCCTGCGCCCGATCTTCAGCGACTCCCCCGAGATGCTGGGTGTCGTCCTTGCTGCGGGGGCCATCTTCGCCGTGGGCCTGATCGACGACGTCCGCGACATGTCCGCCCCGGCCAAGTTGGCGGGACAGATACTGGCTGCCAGCATCCTTTACTTCCTCGGCGTCACCATGTACCAGTTCAAGGTGCCGCTGGCAGGGTTCATCGTCCTGACCCCCGGGGTCATCCCCCTCATCACCGCGGCCTGGGTGATCGCCCTGGCCAACGCCATCAACCTCATCGACGGCCTGGACGGCCTGGCAGCGGGCATCGTGGCGATCGGCGGGGGGGCGCTGGCCATCTACGGCATCCGTCTCATGGCCTTGGGCATCTTGCCCATCGACAACGTCGGCCCCCTGGTGGCGGTGATCGCCTGTGGCATCTGCCTGGGCTTTCTCCCGTTCAATTTCAACCCCGCCCGGCTGTTCATGGGCGATGCCGGCGCGCTCTTGCTGGGCGTCCTGATGGCGGCCTCGACCATGGTCATCGGAGGACGGACGCCGCCCACGAGTGGCGTGACCTATTTCTTCTTTGCCCCGCTGTTCATCCCCTTCTTCATCCTGGGGGTGCCGATCGTCGACCTGACCTTTGCCTTCATCCGGCGGACGGCGCACGGACAGAGCTTTCACACCCCCGACAAGCAGCACATTCATCACCGCCTGCTCCGCCTGGGCCACGGGCCCCGGCGCAGCGTGCTCATCCTGTGGGCCTGGACCGCCATCCTCTCGGGATTCCTCCTGTTCCCCCTGTTCATGCACCGGGCCAACGCCTTCATCCCGTTGGGGGCGGCTGCCCTCGGCGTCGGCCTCTACACCTTGTTCCACCCCGGGTTGCGCAAAGGGAACGGCGAGGCGGCGGACGAGGCGGCGGACGATGTGGTCCCCGTCGCTCCCGGCGTGACAACTGCCGGAGAGAGCGAAAACGGGCACGCTCCCAAGCCGGCGGCCAACGGGCGCTCGGCCGAGGTCATCCGGTTCCCCTGACCGTGGGCCGGGGAATCGTTTGGACGCCATCAGGGCCAAAGTGCGATGATGACGCCTGTGTACTTCGTCCACCTCGCCTCGTACGACGCCTCCATTCCGGGCACTCGGCCGACGGACTCTGGCGCGCCACGTCCCGCGTAGAGGATCGGTTTTCGTATGCGTGGTCAAGTAAGCACAGTCGTGCGCGCCCCGTTCGGTGACGGATCCGGAGAAGCCGGACGAGGTTTCGGCCGAGGCCGACGGGGTCAAGCCGTTGCCCGGCGCCGTGGCGTTTTTGAACATGGGGCTGTCGGCCGCAGTGTGCGTGGGGGTCGGCGTCGCGCTGGGAATTTGGGCGGACGATTCGTGGCATACCGCGCCGGCGCTGCTGGTCGTGGGATTGTTGCTGGGATTGGCGGCGGCCACCTTCTTGGTGATCGGGCAGATTCGCAAGTATCTGTAACGGGGGCAGCATGAGCATGATGTCGGGTCTATCGGACCTCGAGGGGACGGCACTGGTGAAAGTGCTGCGCCGCACGACCGTGTCCGCCTTGATCGTGGGTGGGGGCGCGGTGATCATCGCGCTCTTCGTGTCCTCGCCCCTGGCTGCAGTGGGGATCGTCGTGGGACTGGCGATGGCCATCATCAACCTGCGCTTCCTCGACGCGGGAGTGGCCAAGGTGCAGACCAAGGGGGAGACCAACAAGAAGGTCCTTCGGCGCGCCATGGGGACCAAGAGCGTGACGCGCCTCGGGGTGATCACCGTCATCGCCATCGGCCTCTTGTTCCTCAACGGGGCACTCGGTATCGGCACGGTGATCGGATTGGTGATCTTCCAACTGCTCTTCGTGGCCAATGTGGGCCGGGTGCTCGTGAGCCAGGGGATCCAGTGAGCCGGAGCCACCCATGAGACAGGGCATCCGATGAGACACAGTTTCATGCTGGCCAGCGGCAATATCACCATCGGTGACCACCGCGGCGTCGTGCACGTCGGCGGTTTGACGATCGATCTCGATGTCGTGTGGACCACGCTCATCGCCGCCGCCATCGTGCTCGCCCTGGGTTTCCTCATGGTGCGCAAGGTCACTTCAGGCGTACCCGGGAGGCTGCAACTCTTCTGGGAGACGATCACCGAGCAGGTCTCGGACCTGGCCGACTCGGCCATCGGGCCTCAGGGTCGGCGCTTCGTCGGCCTGGGCGTCAGCGTCGGCATCTTCATCCTCGTGTGCAACTGGATCGCCTTCGTCCCGAGCGGGGATCCCGGCTTTCTGGCTCCGCCCACCGGTGACGTCAATCTGCCACTGGCGATGGCCCTCACCGTGATCGTCCTGGTCCACTACAACTCGATCAGGACCCGTGGCTTCAGGGGCTACCTGCATCACTACGCCACGCCCTATTCCGCACTTGTCCCGATCAACATCATCGAGGAGATCACCAAGCCGATCACCATGACCTTCCGACTCTTCGGGAATATCTTCTCGGGCGTCCTGATGATCACCGTGATCGTGACGCTGATCCCGCCCTACCTCTCCTGGATCGGCCTGGCCGTCTGGAAGCCGTTCGACGAATTGTTCATTGGCGCCATACAGGCCTTCATTTTCGCCCTGCTCACGATCATGTACCTCGGTATGGGCATGAGCACCGACGAGCAGCATTGAGCCCGTGACACGCCGCATCCCGGTTCACGTCCAAACGATCTAACGATGTACGCAGTTCTCGACAAAGGAGAGAAAGATGGCAGCAGACACAGTAGAAAGCTCGATACGCATCGCCGGCGCCCTTGTCGGTGGCGGCCTTGCGCTCGGGGGAGGCGCCATCGGCGCCGCGGTCGGTGACGGCCTGGCCGGTTCGCAGACGATCGCCGCCATTGCCCGGCAGCCTGAGATCGAGGCCAAGGCCCGTCAGTACTTCTTCCTGACCGTGGGTCTGGTGGAGGCCATGTACTTCATCAACCTGCTGTTCATGGTGGTGTTCGTCTACGTCTTCGCCGCCAAGAGCGTCAAGTAGGAACGTTGTCCCGCAGCGAACCGACGGCAACCGTCACCAGGCCGGTAAGTCACCGGAGACCGAGAGCGACATGACGACAGCAGGCATCTTCCTTCTCCCGAACGGGACATTCTTCGTTGAGCTGATTGTCTTCATCGTCCTGATCGTGATCATCGGCAAGAAGATCATCCCGCCCATTACCGGTGCGATGGCGGAACGACAGGAGCGGATCCGCGCCTCACTCGACGCGGCGGACCAGGCGCGCGCCGACGCGGTGGCGGCCGACGACGAGCGACGTGCCGTGCTCGAAGAGGCACGACAGACGGCCCGTGAGGTTGTGGCGCAGGCCAACCGGACCGCCGAGGCGGTACGCGTCGATGCGCAGGCCCGGGGCCAGGCGGAGTTCGAGCGCATCGTCGGCGGGGCCGAGGCCGACGTGGCCCGGGCGCGCCAGGGCGCCGTCGAGGATGCGGCGAACCGACTGGGTGAGATCGCCATCGACGTCGTCGAGCGTGTCATCGGGCGTCCCGTCAGCGCCGAGGCCCACCACGACATCATTGAGGAAGCGGTCAGTTCCCTTCGTGCTGATGCAGACGGTGGCGCAGTGGCCAGTTCGGGGGCCCGCCAGTGAAGAATTTCATCATTGAGGCGATCGTCTCGCTCGTTCTGCTCTACATCCTCTGGAAGAAGGTGTGGCCGCTCCTCGTGGTGGCCATGGCGAAAAAGCAAGAGCAGATCCGCGTCTCCCTTGAGGCGGCCGACCAGGCGCGCGCCGACGCCATGTCCGCCGACGACGAGCGTCGTGCCGCGCTCGAGGAGACACGGCAGACGGCCCAGGAGATCGTGGCGCAGGCCAACCGGACCGCCGAGGCGGTGCGCGTCGACGCGCAGGCCCGGGGCCAGGCGGAGTTCGAACGCATCGTGGGCAGCGCAGAGATCGAGGTGGCCCTGGCCCGCCAGCGCGCCGTCGAGGAGGCGGCGGGCCGCTTGGGCCAGATCGTCATGGACGTGGTCGAGCGTGTCATCGCGCGCGAGGTCAACGCCGAGGCCCACCACGACCTCATCGAGGAAGCGGTCAATGCATTGAACGCCGACGCGACCGGCAGCGCGGCCGCCAGTTCAGGGGCGCGTCAGTGAACCCGACCCTGCAGGGGTACACCGCCGCCATTCTCGAAGCGGCCGGTGCGACGGGTGGCGGTGCGCTCCGCACCTTGGCGGACGACCTGGTATCGATCGAGCAGCTCGTCCTGGCCAACGGACCCCTGAACGCTGCGCTGACCGACACGACCATGCGCCCGGCGGTGCGCCGCGCCGTGATGCTCGACCTTCTCGACACGAAGGTCTCCGCCCCGGCCCGCCGCCTCTCGGCCTTTGCCGCTTCCGCCGTACGTGCGCCCGAGGTCCCTGCCGCATTGGGTTGGGTCGCCACACGGGCCCGCCACGCCGCTGAAGGCCAGGCCTTCGAAGAGCCGCCTCTGAGCCTGACCGAGTCACGGCAACGTGTGGGCGGCTTCGCCGTCGCCGTGCACGAAGATCTCTCCACCGCCGAGCTCGAATCGCTCGAGGACGACCTGTTCCGCTTCGGCCGCATCGTCGGTGCCACGCCGGCGCTGCGCGCCGCCCTGGTCGACCGTGACCTGCCGTCCGACGCGCGCCAGGCTGTGGTCACCCAGTTGCTCCAGGGCAAGGTCCCCCCGAGCACGATCTCTGTGATCCACTACGTGGTGGCAGGTGGTCGGGCGCGCGACATCGTCGGCACGCTGAACTGGTTGGTCGAACAGACGGCGAGAGCCCGCGGCTGGCGCATCGCCCGGGTGCGCGGCGGCGGCACCGATCGAGGATGCGCAACAGGCATCGCTCTCGGAGTCGTTGAGCAGCTTGGCGGGGGCACCCGTCGAGCTCCAGGTCATCATCGACGAGGCGCTGCTCAGCGGGGCGGTCATTCAGATCGGTGACCTGCAGGTGGACGCCAGCGCCCGCGGCCGGATCGATGCCCTGCGGGAGCACCTGCTCCCGGCCGGGTGGGAGGACAGCGGTTTCCACGGCGGAGGGGTGCGGTTGAGCGGAACGACGAGACAGACAGAGGGAGCGGGTTGATGGCAGAACTGACGATCGACGCCAGCGAGATCACAGCGGCGTTGCGGAAGAACGTGGAGGAGTACACCCCGGTGGTCGGGACCGAGCAGATCGGCCGGATCGTCGAGGTCGGTGACGGTATCGCCCGCGTCTCGGGCCTGCCGGGCGCCGCGGTCAACGAATTGCTCGAGTTCGAGGACGGGACACTGGGGCTGGCCCTCAACCTGGACGAAGACACCATCGGCGCGGTCGTCCTGGGCGAGGTCGACACCCTCGAAGAAGAACAGACCGTCAAGGCGACCGGCCGGATCCAGACGGTGCCGGTCGGTGACGCGCTCCTCGGTCGGGTCGTGAATGCGCTGGGGGAGCCGATCGACGGCAAGGGCCCGATCAACAGCACCGAGTCCCGCCGAATGGAGGTCCAGGCGCCGGGCATCGTCGGCCGGCAGCCGGTGACCGAGCCCATGCAGACCGGAATCAAGGCCATCGATGCCATGACGCCCATCGGCCGGGGCCAGCGAGAGCTGATCATCGGCGACCGCAAGACCGGCAAGACGACCGTTGCCGTCGACACCATCCTCAACCAGGCCGGGCAGGGCGTGAAGTGCATCTACGTCGCCATCGGGCAGAAGAACTCGTCGGTGGCCCAGACCGTGGCGACACTCGAGGCGCACCAGGCCCTGGAGTACACGGTGGTGGTCGTCGCCTCCGCCGGTGACCCGGCCCCGTTCAAGTACCTCGCCCCGTACGCCGGGTGCGCCATGGGTCAGCACTGGATGGAGAACGGCCAGCACGCGCTCATCATTTACGACGACCTGTCGAAGCAGGCCGAGGCCTATCGCTCCGTCTCGCTCCTCCTGCGCCGCCCACCGGGCCGCGAGGCGTACCCGGGGGACGTGTTCTACCTCCACTCCCGCCTGCTCGAGCGCGCCGCCAAGCTTTCCGACGCTCTCGGCGGCGGCTCGCTGACCGCACTGCCGATCATCGAGACCAAGGCCGGCGACATCTCGGCCTACATCCCGACGAACGTGATCTCCATCACCGACGGCCAGGTCTTCCTCGAGTCCGACCTCTTCAACTCGGGGATCCGCCCCGCCATCAACGTCGGCAACTCGGTCAGTCGCGTGGGCAGCGCGGCACAGGTGAAGGCCATGAAGCAGGTGTCGGGAACACTCAAGCTCGACCTGGCGCAATTCCGTGAGTTGGAGGCGTTCGCCACCTTCGGCTCCGAGCTCGACAAGGTCTCCCAGGCCCAGCTTGACCGCGGCTACCGCCTGACCGAGCTGCTGAAGCAGCCCCAGAACGCCCCCGTCCCCGTCGAGGAGCAGGTGGTGGTCATCTACGCCGGCACCAAGGGCTGGGCCGACTCGGTGCCGGTACCCGAGGTGCAGCGCTTCGCCACCGAGCTGGTCGAGTATTTCAAGGGCAACCACGCCGCCGTGCTCGATGCCATCCGTACCAAGGGCGCCCTGCCGGACGGCGACGAGCTGGACCGCGGCCTCACCTCCTTCCTCGAGGGCTTCGACACCGGGAAGGTCGACTGATCGATGGCCGGAGGCCAAGAGCGCGTCCTGCGGCGTCGTATCCGCAGCGTGCAGTCCACCAGGAAGATCACCAAGGCCATGGAGCTGATCGCCGCCTCGCGCATCGTGCGCGCGCAGGCGCGCATCGCGGCCAACCGGCCCTACCGGATCGGCATGGAGAAAATCCTGCGGGTGACGGCCGCCGCTGACCCGACTGCAGCCAAGAAGCTGTTGGGGACACCCGACTCCCCGACCCGGGTCGGCATACTCGCCGTCGTGGGCGACCGGGGGTTGGCCGGCTCGTACAACTCGGGCGTCCTACGGGCCACCGAGCGCCTGGTGGCCGAGCATCTCCGCAACGGGGCCCAGGTGACGTTGTGGACGGTCGGCAAGAAAGCACCGGGGTACTTCCGCTATCGTGGGATCGACACCGAGCGCTCGTTCCCCGGCATCGCGGACCGTCCCGAGTTCGACGATGCGCGCGCGGTGGCCTCCGCGGTGACCGCTCCCTTCGTGGCCGGGGAGATGGACCTGGTGCAGATGGTGTCCACCCGCTTCATCTCGGCCGGCAGCCAACGGGTCGAAACCCTGCAGATGCTGCCGCTCCCGCTGCCCGACGAAGGCCTCGCCGAAGAAGGTGGAGAACCTCCACATGCACCCGGCACCGTCGGTTATACCGAATTCGAGCCCGAACCGGAGAAGTTACTGGCCGAGTTGGCCCCGCGTGCGGCCGAGTCCGAGATTTTCGCTGCCCTGCTCGAAGGGTCGGCGTCCTTCTTCACCGCACAGCAGCGCGCCATGGCAGCGGCGACCGACAATGCCGACGAGCTTGTGCGCACCCTGACCCGCGTCATGAACCGCGCCCGTCAGGACTCCATCACCACCGAGATCATGGAAATCGTTGGCGGCGCCGAGGCGCTTCGCCAATCGAAGGGAGCTTGACCACAATGACCACCACCGCACATCAGGACACCGTGCCGGCCGGCACGCTCGAGGACGGCCGCGTCGTCTCCATCGCCGGCCCTGTCATCGACGTGGAGTTCCCGCCGCACGCGCTCCCCGAGATCAACCACGCCGTCGAGTTCACCATCGACCTCGAGGGCACCTCGTCGCAGGTCACGGCGGAGGTGGCGCAGCAGATCGGCGACGGTCGGGTGCGCTGCATCTGCATGCAGCAGACGGACGGCCTCGTCCGCGGCACGGCGGTGCGCAACCTGGGCCGGGGGATCACGGTGCCGGTCGGGAATGCTGTGCTCGGTCACGTGTTCAACGTCCTCGGCCAGCCCCTCGACACCGACGCCGTCGAGGGCGTGGACGACTACTGGGAGATCCACCGCAGCGCGCCCGCCTTCGACCAGCTCGAGCCGAGAGCCCAGATGTTCGAGACCGGGATTAAGGTCGTCGACCTCCTGGAGCCGTACGTGCAGGGTGGGAAGATCGGCCTCTTCGGCGGGGCCGGAGTGGGCAAGACCGTCATCATCCAGGAGATGATCCACCGCGTGGCCCAGCAGCACGGTGGTGTCTCGGTCTTCGCCGGCGTGGGGGAACGCACGCGCGAGGGCACCGACATGTGGCTGGAAATGCAGGAGTCCGGTGTCATCGACAAGGCGGCTCTCGTCTACGGCCAGATGGACGAGCCTCCCGGGGTCCGGTTGCGTGTCGCCCTGGCCGCCCTGACCATGGCCGAGTACTTCCGCGACGTGCAGAACCAGGACGTGCTGCTCTTCGTCGACAACATCTTCCGCTTCGTCCAGGCCGGCTCCGAGGTCTCGACCCTCCTCGGCCGCATGCCTTCGGCGGTGGGCTACCAACCCACGCTGGCCGACGAGATGGGCGAACTGCAAGAACGCATCACGTCGACCAAGGGGAAGTCGATCACCTCGCTGCAGGCCGTGTACGTCCCCGCCGACGACTACACCGACCCGGCGCCGTTCACGACGTTCACCCACCTCGATGCCACGACCGAGCTGTCACGCCAGATCGCGGCGCTGGGGATCTATCCCGCCGTCGACCCGCTGGCGTCGACGTCGAACATCCTGGCTCCCGAAATTGTGGGCGAGCGTCACTACGCCGTGGCCCGTCGCGTCCAGGAGGTCCTCCAGCGCTACAAGGAGCTGCAGGACATCATCGCGATCCTGGGCATGGACGAGCTGTCCGAGGAGGACCGGGTGACCGTGACCAGGGCTCGCAAGATCCAGCGCTTCCTCTCGCAGCCCTTCTTCGTCGCCGAGGTCTTCACCGGCGTGCCGGGGATCTTCGTGCCCATCGACGAGACGGTGGAGTCGTTCGAAGCGCTGGTGAACGGCGAGCTGGACAACATTCCCGAGCAGGCGTTCCTCAACGTGGGCGGCGTGGAGTCGGTGTTGGCCAAGGCCAAGACGCTGCAGGACGAGGCCGGCTAGTGGCCGACGATGTCTTCGGCGTGGAGGTCGTGACCCCCGAGCAGTCGCTCGTGGCGGGGGGCGCCACCGCGGTGGTGCTGGCGACGTCGGAAGGCGCGCTCACGGTGCTCGACGGGCATACGCCGCTGGTCGGCGATGTCGTGCCCGGACTGGTCAAGGTCGACCTGGCCGACGGGACGCGCGTCCACCTCGCGGTGCACGGCGGCTTCGTCCAGGTGGACACGAGCCCGGGTGCCGCCGAGGGCCTGGCTGAGGGTGACGGTCCGCTCCCCGGGCTCTCGACCCGGGTCACGGTGCTGGCCGGGATCGCCGAGCTCTCGACCGAGATCGACGTGCCACGGGCCGAACGGGCCCGGGAGGTTGCTGCGCAACGGGTGGCCGAGCTCGGCTCGGGACGGAGCGCCGCGGCCGAGCAGGCGGCGGGGGAGTCGTCCGATGTGGCCCTGCGTGAGGCCGAAGAAGCGTTGGGCCGGGCCGAGCTCAGGTTGAGCGTGGCCGGCGCAACGGAGTAAGCACCCTCAGACGCACAGCCGCTTCACCCGTCCAGCCGGATCAGACGAAGGAGACGGAGCTGAACTCCGACAGCTTCGCCAGCGCGTGATTGGCGTGGATCGTGCGCAGCGTCCCCGACTTGGAGCGCATCACCAGGCTCTGCGTGGTGGCGCCGAATTCGTGGAACCGTACGCCTTGGAGAAGCTCGCCGTCGGTCACGCCCGTCGCGGCGAAGAAGCAGTTGTCCCCCTGCACGAGGTCGTCTGTGCTCAGCACCGCCTCGAGGTCGTAGCCCGCCGCACGCGCTGCCGCGCGCTCCTCTTCGTCGCGGGCGAAGAGCCGCCCCTGGATCTCCCCGCCCATGCATTTGAGGGCGGCGGCCGCCAGCACGCCTTCGGGCGTGCCGCCGATGCCGAACAGGATGTCGGTGCCGGCGCCAGGCCATCCGGTGGCGATCGCACCGGCCACGTCCCCGTCGGTGATCAACCTGATGCGGGCGCCCGCGGTGCGCACCTCGGCGATGAGGTCCTGATGGCGGGGGCGATCGAGGATGACCGCCGTGAGATCGCGCACCGGGCGGCCGAGCGCCTCGGAGAGTGCATTGAGGTTCTCGGTGGGGGTCCGGCGGATGTCGCAGGCACCCTTGGCCCGAGGCCCGACGGCCAGCTTCTCCATGTAGACGCACGGACCGGGATCGAACATCGTTCCCCGCTCCGAGACGGCGATGACGGCCAGGGCGCCACCACGGCCGAGAGCGGTGGGCGTCGTGCCGTCGATGGGGTCGACGGCGATATCGGTGAGCGGGGGCGACCCGTCGCCGATCCGCTCGCCGTTGAAGAGCATGGGGGCGTTGTCCTTCTCTCCCTCCCCGATGACGACGATGCCGTCCATCTGCACCGAGGAGAGCACGACCCGCATGGCCTCCACGGCGGCGCCGTCGGCGCCCAACTTGTCGCCCCGGCCCATCCAGCGGCTGGCGGCCATGGCGGCGGCCTCGGTGGTCCGGACCAATTCCATGGCCAGGTTGCGGTCAGGGGCTTGAGGTTGGGTTGCCACGGCCCTGACCCTAGTTGGTCGGCCATTGCGAATGGGCCGTTCCATGCCCGCCCCACGAGCGATACTTGACGCCGTGCAAGAGATCGTGGTCCGACCCAACGGCGCGCTGGGCGGGACCGTGCGGGCGGGGGGCGCCAAGAACTCGGCCCTCAAGCTCATGGTGGCCAGCCTGCTGGCCGAGGGCCGCACGGTGCTGCACAACGTGCCGCTCATCGACGACGTGGACTCCATGGCCGACGTGCTGCGCGCCGTCGGGGCCACGGTGGAGCGTCTGGCCGATGGCGCCCTCGCCATCACCACCCCACCCGCCCAGGACCTGCACCCGGTGGCGCCCTACGAGCTCGTCGAGCGCATGCGGGCGTCGGTCGTCGTCCTGGGGCTCCTCCTGGCCCGGTGTGGCGAGGTCCATATGCCACTGCCCGGTGGCGACGATTTCGGCGATCGGCCCATCGACTTCCACGTGAGCGCGTTGACCGCCATGGGAGCCCGGTTCGAGATCTCCCACGGCGAGGTGCGGGGCTATGTCGACGGGGGCCGCCTGGTCGGCACCAAGGTGGTGCTCGAGTACCCCAGCCACACCGCCACCGACAACCTCCTCATGGCGGCCGCGCTGGCCAAGGGCACCACGGTCATCGAGAACGCGGCGAAGGAGCCCGAGGTGATCGATCTGGCGGCCATGTTGGGTTCGATGGGTGTCGTGGTGAGGGGGGCGGGCACCTCGCGCATAGAGATCGAGGGCGTCGACGAGTTGCGTCCGACGACCCATGCCGTGGTGCCCGACCGGGTCGTGGCCGCCACCTTCGTGGCCGTGGCCGGCATGACCGGGGGTGACGTCACGATCGCCGACGCCCGCCCGGACCACATGGAGATGTTGCTGCGCAAGGTCAACCAGATGGGCGTGGTGACGACCATGGGGCCCGACGGCCTGCGCGCCACCGCCGACGGGCGATTGGTCGCCGCTGACGTGGCCACCCTGCCGTACCCGGGCGTGGCCACCGATTTCAGCCCCCTCCTGGTGGCCATGCTCACCGGGGCCGACGGGGTGGGCATCCTCACGGAGAACCTCTTCTCGGGCCGTTTCCGCTATGTCGAAGAGCTACGCCGCATGGGGGCCGACATCAAGACCGAGGGGCACCACGCGGTGGTGCGCGGCGTGCGGCGCCTGTCCGGGGCCCGCGTACGCGCGCCCGACATCCGGGCCGGGGTGGCACTGGTGCTGGCCGGGCTGGTGGCGGAGGGTGAGACCACGGTGACCAACGCCCACCACATCAGCCGGGGCTACGAGGACCTGGTTGGTGCTCTGTGCTCGCTCGGTGCCAAGGTAACCAGTTCATGAATCGACGGCTCCCGACTGAACCGGTGGCACTGCTCGCCCTGGCCCGAGAGAACGACCGGGTGGCCCTGGCCCGCCTGGTCTCGATGGTCGAGCGCGGGGGCCTTCCCGGGCTGGAGGTGGCCCGGCTGGCGTATCGAGCCACGGTGCCCTACACGGTCGGGCTGACCGGTGCACCGGGCGCCGGCAAGTCGACGCTGACCGATCGACTCATCACGATGGTCCGATCGGGCTGGCCCGCACCGTCCCCCGAGGCGATCGATCAGGTTGGCGTGCTGGCCATCGACCCCACGTCACCGTTCAGCGGGGGGGCGATCCTCGGCGACCGGGTCCGCATGCAACAGCACGCGCTCGATCCAACGGTGTTCATCCGCTCCATGGCCACCCGGGGGCACCTCGGCGGCCTGGCCCTGGCCGTCCCCGATGCCGTCCGCGTCCTCGGTGCGGCGGGCGTCCCTTTTGTCATCGTCGAGACCGTCGGCGTGGGCCAGATGGAGGTCGAGGTGGCGTCGGCCGCCGACACCACCATGGTGGTCGTCACGCCCGGCTGGGGCGATTCCATGCAGGCGAACAAGGCAGGTCTCCTCGAGATCGCCGACCTGTTCGTCATCAACAAGGCGGACCGCCCGGGAGCAAGAGAGGCCCGGCGCGACCTCGAGCAGATGCTGGACCTCTCGTCGCTGGGCGAGTGGCGGCCGCCGATCATCGACACCATCGCCTCGACCGGCGAGGGGCTGGAGGAGCTGTGGAACGAGATCGCCCGCCATCGCACGCACCTGGCGTCGTCCGGGATTCTGGAGCAGCGGCGGGCCGACCGGATGGCGCACGAGTTGCGGCGGGTGCTCATGGCCCGTAGCGCCCTGGTGATCGACGAGCTGGCGGCGGGCGAGGAGTTCGCCAGCGCCGTGAAGGCCCTGGCCGCGGGGGAGCTCGACCCCTATCAGGCCGCTGATCGGCTCATGGGTCCGAATGACTGATCCACCCGAGACCGTTCCATTCGTAACCGTCGAGCGCCGTCCTGACGGTGTGGCACTGCTGCTGCTCGACCGTCCCAAGGCGAACGCGCTCTCCAGCACCGAGGACGCGGCGCGGGGTATGGCCTCCTTCGCCGCGCAGGGTCCCGGCAAGGCGACATTCGTGGGCCGATGAGCCTTCCCCCGATTCCCGTGAGCGCCGGCGAAGGGCCCTTCGATCCTTCGGCCCGGTGGTTCCAGCACGCCGTGTTCTACGAGGTACTGATCCGCGGCTTCTACGACTCCAACGACGACGGCACCGGCGACCTCAAGGGCCTGCGCGAGAAGCTCGACTACCTCGAGTGGCTGGGCATCGACTGCATCTGGATGCTCCCGTTCTATCCGTCCCCGTTCCGGGACAGCGGCTACGACATCAGCGACTTCTTCAACGTGCATCCCGACTACGGGAGCATCGGCGACCTTGTGGCCTTCCTGGAGGACGCGCACGGCCGGGGCATCCGGGTCATCGCCGACCTGGTCATGAACCACACCAGCGATCAGCACCCCTGGTTCATCGAGTCGCGCTCGAGCCGGGACAACGCCAAGGCCGACTGGTACGTCTGGAACGACGACGATCAACGCTGGCCCGACGCCCGGGTTGTGTTCACCGACACGGAACGGTCCAACTGGACGTGGGACGACACGCGCCAGCAGTACTACTGGCACCGCTTCTTCCATCATCAGCCCGACCTCAACTACGACAATCCCGAGGTAGCGGACACCATGATCGACCTCGTCCGTTTCTGGCTCGATCTCGGGTTCGACGGGTTCCGGCTCGATGCGGTGCCCTACCTGTACCAACGCGACGGCACCGCCGGGGAACATCTGCCCGAGACGCACGCGTTCATCAAGCGCATCCGCAAGCAACTCGAGGTGGACTACCCCGGTCGCATCCTCCTGGCCGAGGCCAACGGTTGGCCCAGTGACGTGGCGGACTACTTCGGCGACGGCGACGAGTGCCACCTGTGCTTCCACTTCCCGCTGATGCCCCGCCTCTTCATGGCGGTACGGCGCGAGCAGCGCTATCCCATCACCGAGATCCTGGCGCAGACGCCCGTCATCAACGATTCGTGCCAGTGGGCCATCTTCTTGCGCAATCACGACGAGTTGACCCTGGAGATGGTCACCGACGAAGACCGCGACTACCTCATTGCCGAGTATGCAAAAGACCCGCGGATGAAGCGCCACATGGGGATCGGTCGCCGGCTGGCCCCTCTCCTCGACAACGACCGGCGCACGACCGAGCTCCTGTACGCCCTGTTGTTGTCGCTGCCGGGGAGCCCCGTCATCTATTACGGGGACGAGCTCATGATGGGCGACAACATCTATCTCGGTGACCGCGACTCGGTGCGGACGCCGATGCAATGGTCGCCGGACCGTAACGGCGGGTTCTCCAAGGCTGATTTCGCCCAGCTCTACCTGCCGCCGCTGATGGACCCGGTGTACGGGTTCAGCGCGGTGAACGTGGAGGCGCAGTTGCGCAACCAGGGTTCCTTCCTGCACTGGTTGCGACGCATGCTCACCGAGCGCCGCGCCCTCCCCGTGATGGGCGTGGGCGAGATGGAAGTCCTGCCGTGCGCCAATCCCTCCGTGCTGGCGTACATGCGCTCGGGAGAGGTGGCCGACATTCTGGCCCCGGCCCCCGGACTGCACGCCCCGGTGCACTCGACGTTCGACGCCGGCCTCGAGGGGCGCGACTGGGATCGGCCCATGGTGATGGCGCGCACGGTGCCGGCCGGGAACGAGGGGGAGGGTGACGAAGCGGTGCGCCGGTTCCAAGCGGTGCTCTGCGTCCACAACCTGAGCCGGTTCGCCCAACCGGCCGAGCTGTCGCTGGCCAAATGGGCCGGCTCCACCCCCCACGAGGTGCTCGGACGTGTGCCGTTCCCCAACGTGACCGAGGAGCCCTACACCGTCACTCTTCCGCCGTACGGTTTTCTGTGGTTCGATCTGGTGGACGAGGATCGGCGGTCGATGGAATGACACCTGAGCGAGAGCAAGCCTTGCGCACCTTGGTTGAGGTCTGGCTCTCGCACCGCCCGGTCGACGAATGGCACCACGCGACGTCGCCGGAGATCGTCATCCGGCGGGCCGAGGTGATCCTTCCCGGGCGGCCCGGCCTGCTCGACCTGGTGGCGGACGTGAACGGCCGGCTGGCTCATCTGGTCGTCGGCCTCCGGCGTGTCGGTGACGAACCGCGTTTTCTGCGCGCCGGCGACGAGATGGCCCTCGGCCTGCTCGAGGACGACGACGGCCTGGCCGTGTGCACGGACGCGTTGCGCGACGCGCAGTTGGCACCGCTGACGCTCGCCACCGTCCGGGGTGTGGCGCCGCGTCCGGGGCCGGTGGCGCTGATACGTGACGACGAGCAGGCCACCGTGCTCGACTGCGGAGATCGCGGCGATCTCTGGGTGTTCCCGTGGGTGGGGGAGCAGCCGGAGCCGGCCATCGACCTTTTGCAGGCACTCGACAGCGCCGGCTTCAACCACGTGGCCGCACCGCTGGTGCGTTGGACCTGGGAGGGGCGGGATCTGGGGTTCGTCCAGGAGCCCCTGGCGGACCGCTCGGGGGGTTGGGCGCTGGCGATGACCTCGCTGCGCGACCTCTATGCACTGGGCGGGCGCCCGGAGGTGGCCGGTGGCGACTTCGGTCCCGAGGCGCATGCGCTGGGCACCATGACCGCGCGCATGCATCTGGCGCTCGACCGGGCCTTCGACCGGCATCCCGAATCGGTGTCGGACTGGGTCGACGAGGCTGAATCGGTGATCGCCGAGGCCGATCCCGAGCTGCTCGAGGTGCCCGGGATGGCCGAGCTGACCAAGTCCCTGCGGGGCGCCGATGCCCGGCTGCCGGTCATCCGGACCCATGGCGACTTTCAGCTGAACCGGACGTCGCGTACGGACCAGGGCTGGGTGGTGAGCGATTGTCTCCCGGGCGGCGTTCTGTACGGCACGCTGGCACCGACGCCCCGATCGCCTCTGGCCGATCTGGCCGACCTCTTGTGGTCACTGCACCTCGCGAGCGTGGAGGCCGCGCGCCGAGCGCGATCCGTCCGGGCGCCTCGACCTGGCTCCGCTCGGGCGGGCGTGGGAGACGCGTAATCGCCGTGCGGTGCTCAACGGCTACCTGAACACGCCCGGGATCAGCGGGCTCACCGGACCCGATCGCGATGTGATCCGGAACCTGGTGGCGGTCTTCGAGTTGGTGCGTTCGCTCCGACCCGGTTAACGGGCCATGGCCGAGACCTTGAGGGTGTCGGCCGCTTCCTCGGGTGAGACCACGTTGATGGCCACCCCGGTGCCGAGCTCGAATCCGGCCGTCGTGGTGGCCTTGGGCCAGATGTGCGCGTGCCAGTGGTACGGCTCGCCGGCCCGGTAGGGCGCAGAGTGGAACACGATGTTGTAGGCCACATCGCCGACGGTGTCGGCCAGCTGCTCGAGGCAGAGCCGGATGGCCTCACCGACGGCGAGGAGGTCCGGTGTCGGGCTCTTGTGCAGGTGTGGATAGTGCTCGCGGGGGATGACCAGCATCTCGTAGGGCACGGCGCTCCAGAACGGACAGATGACCACCACCCGATTGTCGGCGTAGATCACCCGCTGTTGCGAGTCCTCCTCCGCTTCGATGGTGGTGCACAAGAGGCAGGAGCCGACGAAGCGCGCGAAGCGCGCCTGTTCCTCCGCCAGCTCGCGCGGGATGAAGGACATGCCGAGCAGCTGGCCGTGCGGGTGTTCGAGCGACGCCCCGGCTTCCCGCCCCGAGTTGACGATTGCCTGGGTGTAGCGGAGGTTGGGGCGCTGCGAGTGCTCCTCGAGCCGGTCTCGCAGTGCGGCCATTACGAGACTGGTCTGCTCCCCGCTCAGCATGCCCCAGGTGGCGTCGTGCTCGGGCGAGAAGATGAGGATCTCGTGGATGCCGCCGGCGCTGGCTTGGGTGAAGACGGGACCCCGGTTGGCTACGACGAAAGGCTCGTCGCCTTCGAAGGCCGGGTAGAGGTTGGGGACGACGCGCACGAGCCAACGCCCGGAGGGGCCGTAGGTCTCGAGTGCCGGCGGGGTGGTCTCCTCGTTGCCGGGGCAGAACGGACAGGGTCGGGGCTCCTCGACCCAGGGCGAGCGGGTGACGAAGGAGTAGGGGCGCTCCGATCGTCCGGGGCTCACGACGACCCAGCGGCCGGAAAGGGGGTCCAGTCGTAGCTGGTTCATCGATCCTCGTCCGGCCGTACTGCTGCCCATTCCCCACTCATCGGCGATCGCCTTCTTCGTTCGTCCTCTGTCGTTCCCTACGGTACAGGGTCAGGTAGTGCTTGAGACTGCATGATCACGCGCCGGACACCGACGCAGCGGGAACTGTGAAGATGTCGGCGTGTCCCATCAGCCGAACAGTCCGGCCTTCGACATCGTGTTGATCGCCCACGTGGCCTGCGTGGTGGTCGGCCTCGTCACCCTGGTGGCCAGCGCCGTCACGTCCTCCCGGTTGCGCGCGGTGCTGGGTGGTGGGGGTGCTCTTCCCGAGGCACTCGCGCGGTATTTCCGCCCGGGGGTCAACTGGGCCGGGCGGACCCTCTACGGGATCCCGGTGTTCGGTTTCCTTCTCCTGGCCCTCAGCCACGGTGCCTACTCGCTGCATGACGGGTGGGTCCTCGGGGGCCTATTCGTCTTCGTGGTGATCGTCCTCCTCGCCGAAGGCGCGCTCTGGCCGGCCGAACGCAGGCTCCAGGTTTCCCTGGTCCCCCTCCATCAGGGTGGATCCCCCGTGGGGGAGGACGTCCGGCGCGACGCAAGGGCGATGGTGCTCTCCGCCACCACCGCGCTCGTTCTGTTGGTGCTCGGCTCGGTGCTCATGGTGGCGCAACCGTAAGGAAGAACTCGACCTTCCTCAGGTTTCGAGCCGCAGCCCCGTCGTCGCCTCCACGAGAGCCTGCGCCTCCTCCCACCGGCCGTCGCGCACGAGCCCGGGCAGCGTGCCGTCGAGCAGGGCGGCCCAGTCCACGAGCTCGGTGCTGCGCCCCGCGTCGTGGACGCTCCGGCGGGCCCGACCCAAAAGTTCGGCCAGATCGCCCAAACCGTCTCCGTACTGCGCGGCCAGACGCGAACGGAGCCATGAGGCGAGCGCGGGGCTCTGCCCACCGGTGGACACGGCGAGCGTCACGGCGCCGTCGCGGTGTACCGACGGGAGGATGAACGAGCAGTGCTCGCTGTCGTCGGCGCTGTTGACCCACACGCCGGCTGCGTCGGCGTCGGCATAGACCGCACCGTCGACCGCCGCGATGCCCGTCGCCGTCACGACCAGGCGGTAGCCCCCGGCGTCGCCCGCGGCATAGGGGCGGCGCGCGATGGTGAGGGGTGACAGCTCGGCCATCGCGGTGCAGATGTCGGGGGCGATCACCGTCACCACGGCACCACAGCGCAGGAGCCCGGACGCCTTGCGGGCTGCAACGGGTCCGCCGCCGACGACCAGGCAGGCGCGCCCTTCCACGTCGAGAGAGACCGGGTAGTAGGCCGTCACCGACCTGGCTCCCTGCGCACCGACCGGGCTCAGCTCTGCAGAAGGGGTGGGCCGACCATGCCGGCAGCCACGGTGGCAATGGTGATGTCGTCAATGAGGACGAAGCTCCCCGTGATCCGATCGACCTTGTAGGTGTCGAGGGCGAGAGGGGACGCGGTGCGGAGGCGGACGACGCCGATGTCGTTCTCACGCAATTCGGTGGCCTCCTGCACGGCGAGCGCGTTGACGTCGAAGATGCCTTCCACGCTCTCGACGACGACCGGCGTCACCCGTGTCGTGTGCTTGAGTTTGAGCCGATCGCCGGCGACCAGGGGACGGTCGTGGAACCAGCACACTGTGGCTTCGAAATTGTCGGTCACAGTGGGTGGCTCCTCCAGTGACGAGATGAGGTCGCCTCGCGAGATGTCGATGTCGTCGGTCAGGTTCAGCGAGATAGAAAGCCCGACTTCGGCCCGCGGGATCGGGCCGTCGGCGGTCTCGATGGAACGCACCGTCGTGAACTGACCCTGGGGGAGGACGATGACCGGGTCGCCCGTGCGGAACGGTCCACCGTTGACCATGCCGGCATAGCTGCGCCCGCCGCCCGGTTGCCGGAGCACCCACTGCACGGGAAGTCGTCCCCCGTTGCCCTGCCGCAACCCGTGCTGGGAGGCCCACCCGCCGGCCTGCGCCGATTCGAGTGCGTCGAGCACGGTCGGGCCGTCGTACCAGGGCGCGGCATCGGAACGGGTCACGACGTTGTCACCGTTCAGGGCGGAGATGGGGATCACCGTGCACGAGGCCAGGCCGAGCGTGTGGGCGAGCTCGCCGATTTCGTCGACGATCCTCTGATACGCCGATTTGTCCCACTCCAGGAGATCCATCTTGTTGGCACAGACCACCAGCTGATCCACACCGAGCAATGCGGCGATGCAGATGTGGCGGCGCGACTGCTCGCGTAGGCCCGCGGTGGCATCGATGAGAGCCAGGGCCAGGTCGGCTGTCGATGCACCCGTCGCCATGTTGCGCGTGTACTGGAGATGCCCGGGGCAGTCGGCGATGACGAACTTGCGGTGCGGCGTGGCCGCGTAGCGATACGCCACGTCGATGGTGATGCCCTGTTCGCGTTCGGCCCGCAGGCCGTCGGTGACGAAGGACAGATCGACTGCGCCCAATCCACGGCGTTCGGAGGCCGCGGAGATCGCGTCCACCTGATCGTCGAAGAGCTGACGGGTGTCGAAGAGGAGCCGGCCGATCAGGGTGCTCTTCCCGTCGTCGACCGACCCGATGGTCGCAAAGCGCAACAGGTCCATGGTGTCGGCGCCGAGCTCCTGACCGCCCGCCGGCGGTGGGCTTGGCATCTGGCTCATGGCGTTAGAAGTACCCCTCGCGCTTTCTGTCTTCCATCGCCGTCTCGGAGAACCGGTCGTCGCCGCGGGTGGCACCCCGCTCGGAGATGCGGGACGCCGCGACCTCACGAATGATGTCGTCGACGGTCTTCGCATCCGAGCGCACGGCACCCGTCAAGGTGGCGTCACCCACAGTCCGGTAACGCACGGTTGCGTTCTCGACGACCTCGGCGCCCTGGGGCGAGACCCATTCGCTCACCGCGAGCAGCATGCCGTCCCGCTCGATGACGGCCCGCTCGTGCGCGTAGTAGATGGACGGCAGTTCTATCTGCTCCCGCCGGATGTACTGCCACACGTCGAGCTCGGTGAAGTCCGACAGGGGGAATGCGCGCAGGTGCTCGCCCGGCCGCACGCTGCCCTGGTAGAGCTGCCACAGCTCAGGTCGCTGCCGCTTGGGGTCCCACTGTCCGAAGGAGTCGCGGAACGACAGCACACGCTCTTTGGCCCTCGCCTTGTCCTCGTCGCGCCGTGCGCCGCCGAAGGCGGCGTCGAAACGGTGCTCATTGATGGCGTCGAGCAGCGTGGTCGTCTGCAGCCGGTTACGCGAGGCCACCGGGCCGGGGTCGGCGACGCGGCCCTCGTCGATGGTGTCCTGGACCTTGGCCACCAGGAGCCGGGCCCCCAGCGCTTCCACTTGCGCGTCGCGGTAGTCGAGCACCTCGGGGAAGTTGTGACCGGTGTCGACGTGCAGGACCGGGAACGGGATCTTCCCCGGCTTGAAGGCCTTCGCCGCCAGGTGCAGCAGCACCGCTGAGTCCTTCCCACCGCTGAAGAGCAGGACGGGCCGCTCCGACTCGGCGGCGACCTCGCGGATGATGAAGATCGCCAGGGACTCGAGCAGGTCGAGGTGGCCCAGAGGGTGGCCGAAGGGTCGGACGAGGGCGGTCACCGACGCGTCGGAACCCGGCCGGCCCGAAGCGGTGCCGGCGGAGGTTGGAGGCCGAGATGCGAGTGTCGCCGCGGTGTCCATGGGACCCCTTCAAATGTTGACCAATTTAGTCATGTATACTTTGGTCTGGATTCTGCCGTGCGTCAAGGCGGCTACGGCCACGCTAAAACGCATGCCTCGGGGCCGACCGAGGGTGGCCTGTCCCCCAGCTTAGGAAGAAGGAGAAAGCTCCGTGACCGAGTCGACGATGGCAGAACAGAGGCCCAGTCTCGAAGCGCTGGCCGAGCTGGACAGGGAATTCGAGAACGCGCCGGCTGGCAAGGTGCTCGCGTGGGCCGTGGACACGTTCGGCGGGTCCCTCGTCCTGGCCGCCTCCTTCGAAGACGTGGTGCTGATCGATCTGGCGACGAAGGCAGCCCCCGGGATAGAGGTCATCTTCCTGGACACCGGGGCGCACTTCCCCGAGACGCTCGCCTTCGTCGAGGAGATCCGGGCCCGCTACCGGCTCAACCTCACGGTGACCAAGCCCGGGCCGGAGGCCGTGGCGTACCCCTGCGGGAGCGACCAGTGCTGCCAGTTCCGCAAAGTCGCGCCTCTGCGACAGGCCGTCCAGGGAAGCAGGGCCTGGCTGACCGCCCTCAAGCGGGTCGACGCCCCCTCCCGGGCCAACGCGCCCATCGTCAGCTGGGACGAGGCGTTCGGCCTGGTCAAGATCAATCCCTTGGCGACGTGGACCAACGAGGACGTCGCGTCGTATCTCGCTGATCACGATCTTCCCGCGCACCCACTGTGGAGCCAGGGCTACCTCTCCATCGGCTGCGCCCCGACCACGCGCCCGGTGGCACCAGGTGAGGATCCCCGGGCCGGCCGCTGGGCCGGTCTGGACAAGACCGAGTGCGGGCTGCACGCTTAGTCCTTGTGCCACGCGACCTGGACAACCCATATGGGATGGAATTTCGTGGCCGGGACCGAGGGCTGCGCTTCATCCGGCCCTATCGCAACATCGGTGAGCTGAACCCGACGGAACAACTCAAGCTGGCCCGGCATCCCTTCGAGGTGGCGCAAGCCGTCATCGACACCTACTCCAAGCAGGGACCCGATTCCATCAACGCGGTGCCGGGCGAGGTGGAGCGGCTCAAATGGGTGGGGATGTACCCCCAGCGCCAGGGCGGGGACGCCTTCATGATGCGGATCAAGGTCCCCGGAGGCGTGATGACCGCGGCGCAGGTCCGCGAGGTCGGGGTGGCGGCCGACGCCTATGCGGAAGGTCCCGACGACAGCCCGGTCTTCGGGAACCGCTATGCCGATCTCACGACGCGCCAGGACATACAGCTCCACTGGATCCGCATCGCCGACGTGCCCCGCATCTGGCAGCGTTTCTGGGACGTGGGCCTGACAACCGTCCAGGCGTGTGGTGACTCGGCGCGCAACGTGTGTGCGTGCCCCGTGTCGGGCATCGACGCCCACGAGGTGGTCGACGCCCTACCGGTGGCCCAGGCCATCTCCGCCTACTTCACCGGGAACCGCGAATATGCCAACCTGCCGCGCAAGTTCAAGATCGCGGTGACCGGGTGTCTCGAGGACTGCGCCCGGGTGGAGATCAACGACATCGGCCTGTGGCCGGCTGAGCAGAGTGACGGCAGCATCGGTTTCAACGTGCTCATCGGCGGCGGCCTCTCCGACGGCGAACGCATGGCCTCCGACATCGACGTCTTCGTCCGCCCCGATCAGGCGGTCGAGCTGTGCCGTGGCGTGGCCCAGGTCTTCGGGGAACTGGGCAACCGGGAGAACCGCGGCCTGGCCCGCATGCGCTACCTGGCCCAGGAGCTCGGGCCCGAGGGGTTCCGGGCCGCCCTCGACGAGCGGACCAAATTCAGCTTGGACCCGGCCGGGAAGGAATTGACGGACCGCTTCCGGGGGGACCACGTGGGCGTGCATCCCCAGAAGCAACCGGGCCTCGTCTATGTCGGTTGCTCGGTTCCCGTGGGCCGGATGCACGGGATCGACCTGATTGAGACGGCGCGTCTCGCCGAGACCTATGGCGACGGGTCCGTCCGGATCGGCACCGATCAGAACTTCATCTTGTCCGGCGTGCCCGAGGAAAGACTCGACGACCTGTTGTCGGAGCAGCTGCTGGTCAAATATTCGCCCTTCCCCGGCCCGTTCGAGCGTGGCGTCGTCGCCTGTACGGGCTCGGAGTTCTGCCGCTTCGCGGTGGTGGAGACCAAGGAGCGCGCTGTGAAGTGGGCACGACGACTCGACACCGCGTTGGCCGAGCAGGGTGGAGGCAACGCTGACGCCGGGGTGATCCGGATGCACTTCTCGGGATGCTCCGCCTCCTGCGCGCAACCGCAAATTGCCGACATCGGCTTCCGCGGCGACATCGCCCATGTGGACCGGCACATCGAGGAGGCGGTGGACATCGGGCTGGGCGGGTCACTCGGCCCTGACGCCGCGTTCATCGACTGGGTGACCGGTGCGACGCCGGTCAGCGAGGTGCCCGACGCGCTGGCGCGCGTGGTCCGCCGCTACCAGGCCGAACGCCGGGACGAGGAGCCGTTCCACCTGTGGGCCCGACGGATACCCATCGCCGACTTGACGGCGACCGTCAACGGATCGCCGGCGGCGGTCAGCTCGTGAAGCGCTACGCCGTACGGGAAGAGATGAACGGCATCGCGGAGCCTCCCGGCAAAGTGTGGTTCTGGGAGCTGGAAGCGGGCGTGATCCATGCGGACCGCTGCATCGAGTGTGGGACGTGCGTCGCCGTCTGCCCGTCCAACTCCATCGGGGTCGACCCCGATACCAACCTTCCCGAATTGGTCAAGATGTGCACCGGGTGTTCCCTCTGCTGGGACTTCTGCCCGCGCGGCGGCCTGCGCTATGAGGCGCTGTGGCCCCCGTCGACGCCCTCCCCGGACGAGGACGCCGACGTGCAGCCGGCCCGGGAGCGTGCCGACTCCTCCGACACGTACTGGAAGATCACGGGCGGCCCTCCGGAGGACGGGCTCGGTGCGGTGGTGGAGAGCTTCGCTGTGCGCGCCTCGTCGCGCATGGAGGATGTGCAGGACGGGGGTGCGGTCAGCGCGTTGTTGATCGGGCTGCTCGCGGCGGGGGAGATCGACGGCGCTCTGGTGTCCAAACCGAGCGGCGATCCCGACGAGCAGTGGAAGGGCGTGGCCACCATCGCGACCACGGCCGACCAGATTCGCGCCGCATCGGGCAGCTTCTACAACCAGACCATGGCCCTGGCCGAGCTCGACCTGTCCCGCTACAAGCTCCCGGCCAGGCCCCGCATCGCCGTCGTCGGGACTCCGTGCGAGGTGCAGGGACTGCGCGCCATGCAGGCCCGGCGCTGGCCCACCGGCGCCCATCGTGTCGATGCCGTCGTCCTGAGCATTGCGCTGATGTGCACCAAGAACTTCGACTACGAAGCGCTGACGTTGCGCGAGCTACGCGACAAGCGCGGCGTGGACCTCGATCGCGTCTCGAAAATGGATGTCATCCGAGGTCGCATGATCGTCGAGTACCGCGACGGCGAGTTGGCCGTCGACGAACCGGTGAAGGACTTTCACGGCGCCGCGTTGAAGGGCTGCGACGAGTGTGCGGACTTCCTCGGTCGATCCGCCGACATCGCGGTAGGCAGCGTCGGGTCCATGGACGGGTGGACGAGCGTGCTGGTCCGGACAGAGCGTGGCCGCCTGGCATTCCAGGCGGCGCGGTCGAAGCTCGACGTGCGAGGCCTCGACGACGCAGCGGCGCTGCTCCGGCTCGACGCGCTCGACAAGAAGATCGCCAATCGGTCGTTGCAGCGCAAGCTCGACCCCGACGCACCGCTCTTCATCGACTTTGAGGAACACGTGCGCTCCTACGAGGGCACCGACCGCCAGCCTGTGTTCATCCGCCATTGAGCGTGACCGGTCCGCCCTCACTCCACATGCCCGACGAGCCCACGGCTCGTGCGCAGGGCTGGCTGACCGAGATCCTCGAGGGCCGGAACCTGGCCGACGTGTTGTGCGCCGACGACGGCTTCGTCGTATGGCTGTGGTCCCGGTGGAGCGTGCTGCGCCAGTCGGGCGTCACGCCGGACGAATTCGAGGGGATCGTGCTCGGGTACCGCCGCGAGATCTGGCTCTGGCTGGCCGGCGAGCGCATCTGGACCCAATGCTGCGCCGGCCTGATCGGTCGGGTCAGCCGGCGCATCGGGCAGGTCGACACCGCGGGCACTTGACATCGCCGGTGGGCGATGCGGTCATCGCGTTGCGCGGTGTCGGGGTGCGGCGTGAGGGCACGGTCATCCTCGACGATGTGGACTGGTCGGTGCACCCAGGGGAGCGCTGGGTGATCCTGGGGCCGAACGGATCCGGGAAGACCACGCTGCTGACCCTGGCGGGCGCCCGTCTCTGGCCCTCGTCCGGATCGGTGGAAATACTCGGAGCCCGGCTCGGGAGAGTCGATGTGCGGACACTGCGGCCCCGTATCTCCTTGGTGAGTGGTTCGGTGACCCGACAACTGCGGGCCGATCTCCCCGCGCGTGACGTCGTCGTGAGCGGTCGCTACGGCGCGCTCGAAACCTGGTGGAACACGTACACGGCGCAGGACTGGGCCGATGCGGACCGCCTTCTCGACGAGGCCGGCTTCGCTTCTATCGCCGATCGGCCCTTCGGGGTGATCTCAGAGGGTGAGCGCCAGCACGTCCTGTTGGCCCGTGCGCTCATCAGCCGGCCCGAGTTGCTGCTGCTCGACGAACCGGCGGCCGGCCTCGACCTCGGCGCCCGGGAACGCCTGGTTTCACGGCTCGGCGCACTGGCACTGGACCCTGAGAGCCCGCCGACGGTGCTCGTCACCCACCACTGCGAGGAGATCCCGCGCGGCTTTACCCACGCCGGCCTGGTGCGAGAGGGGAAGCTGGTGGCGGCGGGCCCGCTCGAGCATGTCATCACCTCATCATTGGTGTCGGCGTGCTTCGACATTGCGGTGACCGTCGGTGCCCGCGACGGGCGGTGGTGGAGCCGCGCCGACTAGTGGTCCGCGCACCGCTGTGAGCAGGGGCACAGGAACGCGCTTGCCAAGCGGTCCGGTGAGGACTACAAAGCGTTGCAAGTGCGGAGAGCGCTGATGAGGTCGGCGCCGCGCGTATCCCCACCATCCACCATCTGGAAAGTGCCTTTTATTAGGGTCTTCCACCGGAGCGAAGGTAGGTCGTCGGGGAGTGTCGCTTGTGATCCTGTTGGGTCTGTTAGCCGTACTGTGGATCGTCGTACTGGCCCCGGGGGCCGTACGGCGCTTCAGCGAACGCCAGGGCGGGGGATCCATCGATCATTTCCACCACGAACTCCAGTTGCTCAAGCATGCTGGTCCGAAGTCGGTGAAACCCGCCTACCGGCTCGGCGGAGCAGGAGCAGTCCAAGCGACCGATGGGTCGCTCTCCCGCCCCAAGCTCGTCTTGCTGCGACCGGTCGAGGACGCGCGAACAGCGGACATCGACGACGGCGACGGCGCCCACTACGCGCGGGTGGGGGTCATCGAGCGTCCCGAGCCACCGATCAACCCGGCGCAAACGGAGGCCGGACTGGCCGCGTACCGCCGTCACCAGGCGCGCCAGCGCTGCACGCTCGTCCTGCGCATCCTCACGGCGGTGGCCATCTGCACCGGCATCCTGGGCGTCTTCTCGTCGTTCCGCCTCGCCTGGATCGTCACCGCTCTCACCGGGATCGCCGCCCTCGCCCTGGTGGCACTGATCGCCTACGCCCGGGAATTCGAAGGGCAGCGCCATTCGCGCCCTCGACGCAGATACCCGCCCAACCCCGCCAGTCGTGACACCCCGATCGGACCGGCCCAAGCCGGCCACCCCGGTGCGTGGGACGACGAGGGCGACATGCCGCTCCGCCAGGCGGCAGGCGGACGCTGACGTATTGGCTAACCTTGCCCTCGTCGGGGGTGTAGCTCAGCTGGCAGAGCGCTACGTTCGCAATGTAGAGGCCGTGGGTTCGAATCCCATCACCTCCACCAACGAAAGTCCAGGTCACCGGGCTGACGGTGGAATCCCCGTAAAGGCACGACCCCCGAAAAAGGGCCGCCGTGTCTTTACGTGTCTTTATGGCCGATTGTGGTCCCCAGTTGGACGGTGGTCATGATGGCGAAAAGACGGCGGAGCCGGGATATCCAGGGGGCGCCGGCACGATCACCCAACTCCCGAGCGGCCGGTGGCGTCTGCGGGTGTCCGTCGAGGGCCGCCAGGTCACCTACGGGACCTATATCACCGAGGATCTAGCCGCGGACGCACAGGCTCGCTGGCGCCTGACCCATCTCTTGCCGGCAGACGACCCTGAGCAGGCCGTCGAATTGCCGGCCAGTGTGGCGGTGGGCGGCGTTCGTTGCGACGAATTGTTTGTCCGTTGGCAGGAAGCCAAGAAGGCTCGGCGTTCTCGCGTGCGAGTTAACAACAAGTGCGGGGGAGCGGAGTCGACCGAGGCGCACGACCGCGCCTATTGGTCGAAGTGGTGGGCGCCGTCGCTCGGCTTGATGTTGCCGCATATGGTCACCCAACGCGACATCACCGCGGTAATCGATGCAATGGAGCAAGCTGGGCGCGCTCCCCTGACCATCAAGACGCATTGGTCGGTCATCAAGGCGTTTTTCGGGTGGTTGGTCGAAGAAGACGCACACTAACGGTGAGCCCCATCGCCAGGGCCTCTGTGTCAGCCGACGCCGTACTCGACCGAGTGCGCGTGAACCTCAACCCCGACGCGAGGACCGTCGACCTTTTCACCTACCTATTTGAAGTGCGCCTCAAAAGGCGCGGTCAGGTTTTACGGCGCCACAGTCTCTGGCGACCACGTTTCCTTCGTCGTTAGGACATGGCGCGGCGTGGGTCGCTCTCTATCCGCTCCCGGGCCCAGCCGGCGGAGTACTCAACGAAGGCCGGAACATCCTTGGATCGGTTGACGTAGATGTCACGGAACTCCTCGGGGAAGTAGGTCTCGAAGGCAGCGGTCTCGAGCTGGCGGCGTACAGCAACAGCCACGTCCTCGGGTCGTTCCCCCTCCATGTCTCGGTGAAGGGAGTCCGGTGGCTCGTCGCTCGTACGAATCCAGCCGGGATAGAAGTTGTGGATCGTCACGCCGCTTCCGGCGAGGTCGGCGGCTGCCGCTTCAAAGTATGCCGTGAGGGCCGCCTTCGAGCCGGCGTAAGCGGATTCCGTCGGCGGGTTGAGCTTCGCCGCCACTGAGGAGATGTTCAGGATCTGCCCGCTACCCCGCTCGAGCATCCCAGGAAGGAGAGCCAGGGTGAGGCGAACCGGGCTCAGGTAGTTGACCCGGACGAAGCGCTCAGCGTCGGCCCAGTTGTTCTCCGGTAGTCGCAACGCGCCCATTTGCCCGGCATTGTTGACGAGGATGTCGACGCCTCCGAGAACCGTCTCGACCTGGCGGGAGAAGGTTTCGATCTCGTCCAGATCCGAGAGGTCGACGGTCAGGGCCACGGAGTCCGGGGAATGACGGCGGAGATCCTCGAGAACCGAGGCAAGCAGCTGGCTCCGGCGAGCGCAGATCCCGACGGTGCAGCCGGCAGCGGCCAGCTCCCTGGCGATACAGGCGCCGATACCCGACGAGCCCCCCGTCACGAGGACCCGCCGTCCCTCCAGCTTCGTGGTCCCGGCCATCATCGACCCCCCTTTGCTCGGTACCGGCGAGCGTAGCCCCCCTGTTTCACGGAAGAGCCTCCGTGCGCCCTGAGGCGCCAGCAGACGTGGTGCGACGTGTCGATGACATGAGCACGAGACCACAGCTTGCCCCACAACTTGAGGAGGCGCTGGATTCCGTAAGGGTGGAGCGGTCCGGCACCGAGCAGGCCCGCTTGGAAGGTTCGGTCCATTGCACGCGGAATGCGACCTCGTCGCTGAGGTCCGTCGTGAGTTCAGGGGCGCTGCGGTTCACGCTGCAGTGCAGTTGACGCGTGCCCGTAGAGTAGGTACACCTGGACCGTCGAGCTGGTCAACGTAAGGAGCGCGGCCAGCCATGCTCATCACCAGCGCGAGGGTCGATCCCGTGACTAGCGGTCCGGTGCCCGCGGCAAACGACCCGTCGTCTGCACGCAGCTGCAGACCGGAAACGGTGGTCCGGCTGGCAACCGCGAAGTCGCGACGGGCAAAGAAGTCAGCCACGGGGGTCAGCGCGTCGACTTCCGGGGTCCGGGTCAGTCCCAGCGGCTGACGAATGTCCTGGGCGTGCACGACGACCTCGCCAAGGTAGGCCGGGGTGTGTCCCGAGGGAGCGGTGGTACTGCCAATGATGGCGTGGAACCGGTCGAGCGTCTCGTCGGGGGTGCTGCCCCGATGCTCGACCAGCCGACGCTGGTTGTGCACGTCGACACGGAAACGCGCGCCGAGCATGCTACGCACCCATCGCCACTGATTCAGGCTTGCCGCGGCGGTGAGGTGGGCGACGACCTCCTCGACGTCCCACTGCCCGCACAGGGTGCCATACCGCCACTGCTCGGCGTTGAGGCCCGACAGGTCCTCTGCAAGCGCCGTCCGTTCGGCGTGCGCCAGCGCCCAGAGGTAGTCGTCCTGTGATCTCGACATATCGCCCCATGCCCTTCTCATGCTCAAGGGTCCCATTGCTCGTTGACGGTCGTCGGCTGACCAGCGTGAATGACTCCTTAGGGTCCGGGGGTCACCCATGACACCTTTCCCCAACCTCAGCCCGTCGACCTTCTTCTGGTAGACGCACGGGCAGCCCCGAAATCATCGGCGGAGGTGCCGTACCCCGTCAGTCGGTCGGACAGCGGGCAACAACCCGTCACTAACTCTTTCGAACGCCAGAACCCGGATAACTCGGAGGCGATTAGCCGCATCGGGGAGCCGGTGCCACAATTGGGTCAACATTTGCCCGATCACGGTCAACGGTCAAGTGCTGAGGAGGGGAACGACGTGAGTGGAGTCCTGGAGACCGACTATCTCGTCGTCGGTGCTGGCGCTGTCCGGGATGGCATTCGCTGATTCTCTGATCACGTCATCCGATGCCGAGATAGTGATCGTTGATCGTCGTCACGGACCCGGCGGCCACTGGAACGATACCTACCCGTTCATACGATTGCACCAGCCTTCGGCGTACTACGGCGTCAACTCGATGCCCCTGGGCGCCGACACCATCGACGCCTGGGGTGTCAACGCCGGGATGTATGAACGAGCGTCAGGGAATGAGCTCTGCGCGTATTACGAGCGAGTCATGAAAGACCAGCTGCTCGCTTCGGGCCGAGTCCGATTCTTTCCGCAGTCCAACTATGTGGGAGGCGGCGAATTCGTTTCGCTGCTGGCTGGTGATCGCCACAAGGTTTTGGTCCGCAAGGCCGTCGTTGATGCGACCTACCTCGAACCGACCGTTCCGGCTACGTCGAAGGCCCCATTTGAGGTCGCCGACGGGGTGCAATGCGTGCCAGTGAACGAGCTTGCCCGCGTGCGCGAACCGCCCGACGGGTACATGATAATCGGCGCTGGCAAGACCGGCGCCGACGCGGTCCTTTACCTGTTGGAAAACGGCGTTCCGCCAGCGCTTATCCGATGGATCAAGCCGCGTGAGGCGTGGTACCTGAACCGCGCGTTCACTCAGGGCGGTGAGTTGCTCGGCACACTGTTCGACGGGCTGGCACAGCAGCTCGAGGCGTGCGCTGAAGCCGATTCGGCCACAGCCCTCTTTGACCGGCTCGGTCAGATGCGGCAGATGCTTCGAGTCGACGAAAGCATCAATGCGACCATGTTCCGCGGCCCGACCATCAGCACCTCCGAGATTGAACTACTGCGACAGGTCGACGGTGCGGTCCGCCTGGGAAGGGTACGCCGAATCGACGTCGATACGATCCGGCTCGATCATGGCACCATCCCCACAACCTCGTGCACTCTGCACGTGCATGCTGCGGCAGGTGGCCTCAACCCCGCGCCCGAGATACCCATCTTTGCCCCCGGAGAAATAAGGCTGCAGTCCATGCGCATCGGTCTGGCCCCCTTCAACTCCTCGCTCATCGCCTATGTCGAGGCGACCCGGCCCGACATGGCGAGCAAGAACCGTTTATGCCCGCCCAACCGTCAACCCGATACGCCCGCCGATTGGATCCGCGGCACGCTGATTTCCCTCCAGGCCGACTCCATGTGGGCTCAAGAAGACGACATCGCAGCGTGGATGGGTCACGCCAGAGTCAACATTGCCTGCGGGCTCCGAGCGCAACTTTCGCGCCCGGATGTCGCGACCAACGTGACGCGCTACCTGGGCAGCCTCGACTCTGCAATTGCAAACCTCCGCCGACTTGTCGTTGATCTTTGACCCGGATCCGGACCGGACACATATCTGCCCGCTCCCCAGGGGCGGCGAACTCCGCGCCGTTTTCCCGCTACTGGCAGTCGCCAATCGTTCCCATAGGGCCCACCAGGGTTTCTTTGTCACGGGCCCGATGAGTTCCATCCCCACCGGCGGTATGTACTCCCGAGTTCGCCGGAACACCCCGGATGAACCGAAGACGAGGGAGAGTCCGATGTCAGACAGCCGTGCCGCAGACGAGGCCGCCATCCAGGCCGTTCTGGTTCAGTCCTACAAGGCGTGGGAAGCCGGCGACGCCGACAGGATGGTCGCCGACTACGCCCCCGACGCCACCGCCATCATGACCGGTTCGCTGCGCGACAGCCGTGACGTAATCCGCCAGAACATGGCCTTGGCTTTCGCCGGCCCGCTCAAGGGTACTTCGACCTACAACAAGCAGCTCAGCATCCGCTTCCTCGGCCAGGGCGCCGCTGCCATCGTCATCAGCGAATCGGGCATCCTGTTCGACGGCGAGACCGAGGTTTCGGACACAGGTAAGGTCAACGCGACCTGGGTTTTCGAGAAGCGGGACGACCAATGGCTTATCGCCGCCTATCACAACAGCCCAGTCCTGGCGCCAGGGCAGTGAACCCTGATGGAAGCAGACAAGGGGCGGGGGCGTGACGACGAAGGTAGAAGGCTTTGACGGCCTGGTCGAACCGTTCCGCACGGAGCTGTTGGCGTTCTGTTACCGGATGCTCGGCTCGGCTCATGACGCCGAGGACTTAGTCCAGGACACCTACCTGAGGGCATGGCGGGCGCGGGAACAGTACGACGTGACGCGCAGTTCACTGCGCACCTGGCTCTACCGGATCGCCACGAACGCCTGCCTAACTGCCTTGGAGGTCCGCGGCCGCCGACCGCTGCCCTCGGGGCAGGTGGTCGCGTCGGACCCGCTCGGGCCCTTCGTCCCGGGAGAGCACGCCGCCTGGCTTCAGCCCTTACCGGACTCGTTGCTGGACGCAGGCGATCCGGCTGGAGCCGTGATCGACCGCAGCAGCCTGCGTTTGGCCTTCGCCGCCGCGCTCCAGCACCTGTCGGCGCGTCAGCGTGGTGCGCTGATCCTGCGTGACGTGCTCAGCTTCTCCGCCTCCGAAGCGGCGGAGATCCTGGGCACCAGCGTCGTGTCGGTGAACAGCTCCCTTCAGCGGGCGCGTACGCGAGTGAAGGAAGTGAACGCCCGACAGGAACGCCTCAGCGAGCCGTCCGCAGCCGAGCAGCGTGCCTGGATCGATCGCTACATGAAGGCGTTCGAGAAGGCCGACGTCGAGGGTCTCAAGCGGCTGCTCACCGAGGACGTCATCATGGAGATGCCACCAATGCTCAACTGGTTCGCCGGCCCCGGCAACTACGGCCTGTTCATGGGGTGGGTCTTCGAGCAGGCCGGAACGGACTGGCGTCTGATGCCGGTGGCGGCCAACGGCCAGCCCGGGTTCGCCGCCTACCGGGGCGTGGGTGGCGGCTACGAGCTGCACACGCTCCAGATCTTCACCGTCACCGCTGAGGGCATCAGTCGGAATTCGGTATTCCAGGACCCCGAGGTCTTTGCATCCTTTGGTTTGGCGCCCGGGCTCGAAGCCTAGAGACATCGATGATGATCACGACCGCTTACACAGAAATCTGACACTCTCGGCGTCCCCGAAGTGCCTACGGCGGTAAACCTTCGCGGCACAGAGCGCCATCGAAGCTGACGACGGCGCACAGATGGAAGAGCCTTGACAGCCTTGGCATGGAGCGCATTCGGATGGATCCTGGGAGCGTCGACTGTGCCATGTCGCGCCTACGTCATCGGTGCTGAGAGTGAATGTGCCCGAACATTGGGCCGTTGCGAGCGTGGTTATGCGAGGCATGGGTCACGGACCTCCACGCCACGCCTCCAGGGACAACCGGCCCGGCGAACACCGTCGGCGCTGTCCCGATTGACATCGCCGATGAGAGGTGTAACCTACAACTAAATGGTTGTAGGTACTCCGGCTCGCGAGAAACAGACCGACCGGTTGTTTTTCGCGCTCAGCGATGCAACACGGCGCGACATTGTCACGCGGACTCTCGATCGTGAGCGCTCCGTCAGCGAGCTCGGCCGGCTGTATCCGATCAGCCTCACCGCCGTGCAAAAGCACGTCGAGGTCCTGGTCGGCGCTGGTCTGGTCTCGAAGCACCGCAGCGGACGGGAACAACTCGTGCGCGGCGAGGTCAACCAACTTCGGCGAGCGCACAAACTTCTCGATGAACTCGAAACGGTGTGGCGGGCCCGCATCGAACGCTTCGAAGGCGTCCTCAATGAAACTACTGGGAAGGAAAGCAAATGACCGAATGGAATGTCGACAAAAACGCACAGACCAGGACAATGGTCATCACCGCGGAGTTCAAGACGTCCATCACCAACGTGTGGCAGCTGTGGGCTGACCCGCGCCTGCTCGAGCGGTGGTGGGGACCGCCGGGATTCCCGGCCACCTTCGAGCATCACGACCTCACGCCGGGTGGCACGATCACCTACTTCATGTCCACCCCCGACGGCGGCGAGCGGTTCGACGGCACCTGGAGCGTGATCGAGGTCGATGCACCGACCAGGCTCGTGGTCGAAGACGCCATCGTCGAAGATGATGGAACGCCAAGCGACGGCAATTCCATGACTCGCATGGAGATCGACATCGAAGCGACCGGCGACACGACGCGCATGATCCTCACCACGCATTTCGACTCGCTCGAAGGGATGGAGCAAGCGATCGCCACGGGCGTCGCCGAAGGCATGAAGGCGTGCATGTCCCAGATCGACGCCCTGCTCGCCGAGATCCCGGCCTAGGGATTCGGCGCAACCAAATCCCGATCAGGAGAGCGAGGGAATGGGATGGCAGCGGAGGACGTGACAGCGGAGATCCATGGGTTCAGCGAGCCGGGCTCGCTGCCGACGCCGCGGGCGGTTGGAAATCGAGCAACTACGCGCCGCGGACACCTACTGGCTATCCACAGTCCGTTCCGACGGTCGACCACACGTCACGCCGCTGATCGCTGTCTGGCACGCGGAGGCGCTCTGGTTCGCCACCGGGCCCGACGAGCGCAAGGCGAGGAATCTGGCCGAAAACCCGTCGTGTGTGCTGACGACGGGACGGAGCGCCCTGATTGAGGGCGCGCTTGACCTCGTGCTCGAGGGTCGGGCTGAGCAGGTGACCGACGATGCGGAGCTTGAGCCACTCGCGATTGCGTTCGGGGACAAGTACCCGACCGGCCCGTGGGACTTCGTTGTGCGCAACGGTGCATTCAGCGACCGAGGTGCCGGTGGGCGCGTGATCGTGTTCCGCGTGCGCCCGATGCGAGGCCTGGGGTTTCGCAAGGGCGATCGCTTCAGCCAGACGACCTGGCGGGGCTTCCGATACGCTCGGACGCCGAAGCAACCTAGAGGAGCAGACCGCCCACGTTGCCGCTCTCGTGACACGGCTCCGCGACTCTATCGCCGAGAGTGCTGCCTCTCGCGAGCAGAACCACTGCTTGTTACCCAATGAGGTCGTGTTCGAGGGCGGGGATGGCGTGTCCGTTGGTAACCAGGCGCCGGGCTTGTAGGGCATCGGTGGCCCCAAGCCCAATGAGGAAGTGAGTAAACGTGCCAGTTTCGATCGAATACATCACCCGAGAGACGGCGTCGAACCTGTGGCGCAACCGCCTGATGACCATCGCCGCCGTTCTTACGGTTGCGGTTTCGCTGACCTTGGTGGGTGGGTCTCTGCTCCTCCGACAGGGCGCGGCGAACGCGTCGGGTCAGTGGGAGCGCGGGACGCAAGTGACCATTTTTATGGAGCCCGGCGCTAACCGCCAGGAGATCAGCGCGGTGGGGACCCAGTTGACCCAGCTCAATATCGTCCGCCAACCGTGCGTGTACTGGAACAAGGCGCGTAACTTCGCCGAAGCCCACAAACTCTTGTCCTCCGACATCATGCAGGCTACAACGAAGTCCGAGTTTCCGAGCTCGTTCTGGTGCACACCGACGACGCTGCCCGATGCAAACCAGGTCATCACCGCCTTCAAGGGGACTCCCGGCGTGCTGACGGTGACTGCGCCGATCCAACAGATCCACACCGAGGAGAAGGTGATCAACGTCCTCAAGTGGGTGCTCTTGGGCATCGCGGTCGTGCTGATCGTCTCGGCTGCTGTCTTGATCCTGAACTCCATACGCATGGCCATCTTCGCTCGGCGTCGGGAGGTGTCGGTGATGAAGTTGGTCGGCGCCACGAACTGGTTCATCCGGGTGCCGTTTATGTTCGAAGGCCTGATCCAGGGTCTGGTCGGATCCGGTCTGTCCGCGTTGGCAGTCTATTTCTTGTATCTCGCCATTAACCATGCCGGCGGCGGGAATAACAGCAATGTGTTCAGCGCCATGCATATGACCGGCGGGGAGGTTCTCTTCACCGATATCGTCGTCGTGTTCGTCGGCGCGTTGATCGGATCGCTCGGATCGGGCATCGCCATTCGTCGCTTCCTCGACGTGTAATCAGCTTCACGAGCTCTCGATTCACGCCCGAACCTCTTCGTTGTGCGCAGCGGGACTCTAAAGCGTTCCCAACGGCCAAGTCGCTAGGAGCGGCCGATTGGCTCCGGTGTGGAGAGGTACCTATGGCAACGAGTGTTCGGATCAGGAGCCGTCAGATAGGGGATCGGCAATCGAAGAGAGCGGTCAACTCTATGCCATGGACCCTGCTGCCCTCGGACTCGACCCGGACCGGCTCACGTACACGGTGGTGGGCGACTTGGCCACGGCTGCGGAGAAGGCCCGCCGCGATGCACCCTCCATCGCTGCTTGCGACATTTGACCTGCCTTTAGCTCGGTGTCGGGCATCAGCTCAACTGAACCCAGGTGTCGGCACTCCATGCCGTGCGTACGGGAACAGTCCGGCGGGGTCGTGCTGGGCACGGATCATGTCAAGACGCTCGTGTTGCTCTGCGGTCCACGAGTGCACAACAGCATCCGAGTCGTTGGCCCGACCTACAAAGTTGATGACGTTGACTGGTGCGCGCCACTGTTCCACTGCGCCCAGTACGCCACGGACGGCATCCCTCCGGTCGGAATCAGTGAGTGTGGGGACGGGTGCGCCGTACACGTTGAGCAGGTGCGGGGTAGAGCGGCCTCCAACTGCATCCGGCTCCGGAGACGCCTGTCGCGTAGCCGGCCCCATCGTCCTTATTTCAACGGACGCCAAGGGGCGATCAGCCGCAAGGTCTGCGGCCCCGAGCACGGCATCGACCGTGTCCGCGTCGAGCGTTGCCAGCGAGACGGTCCCAGCGGTAACCGCAATCGGGTCTCGGGGATCGCCGTGGATCGTCCCGAGTTGCGCGTACGGGAGGTCCCGGACGGTGTCGAGCACAGTCTGGGCCACGCCGCGGATGTCGTCGATCTGGGCCCGTGCCGCGGCACTCGACTCCACGCTGGCAAAGCGGACGTGCACAACATGCCGACCTCGGATCGCGTCGGGAAGCGCAGCCACCGGAGGGAGGCGGAGCAGGGCGATCGACGTGGTCGATGATCCGGGCAGCGAGGGGGCCCAGTCCGCGTAGGCGCTGAGGACCGCGGGTGCGTCCTCGGCTGCGAAATACACGCCGCCGCCGTAGACGTGAGTCATCTTGAGGAGGTCGATCGTGACCGAGGTGACGACACCGAATCCACCCTTTCCGCCTCGTAGCGCCCAGAACAGATTGGAGTGGTTGTCTTCGGACGCCGTGATCAGACCGTCCACGGGCGTCACGATGTCGAAGGAACGGGCATGGTCGCTGCTGAACCCCATGGAACTCGCAAGAGGACCGAGTCCGCCCCCGAGGAGATAGCCGACCACGCCTACACCCGGAGCCGACCCGCACAGCGGGGCCAGACCACGAGGGACGGTCGCCGCCAGGACCGCTTCCCAGGTCAAGCCGGCACCGACGCGAGCCGTTCGCTCGGTCACGTTGACTTCGATGGTATCGAGATGCCGCAAGGTCATGGCCACACCGCCTTGAAGTCCCTGGAGCCGACCGTGCCCAGCGCCCAGAACGGTCAGGGTCTCGCCACGTTCGGCCACCACAGCGATCGTCGACGAGACGTCAGTGGGTGACCGTGCGCCGATCACCACGTCGGGTGCGCATGTGACCGCAAGGTCGAACCCGGCAACCGCGTCGGCGTACCCGCCATCGCTAGGTTGCAGCACATTCGACACCCCTGACCGAGTCAGTGCAGTTGCCGTATTCATCTCCGACTTCTCCCTGGCATCAGCGAGCTGTCTCGCGTGGTGGTTCGCAAAGGCCACGCGACTGTCGTGGGCTGCGATTGAACATACCTGGGCCAAACTTCTGTGCACAGCTTCATTAGGCGGTAACCAGGACCGTGCAGAGCGCCAGGATGCCCAGCATCTGAAGTCCGGCTCGTTTGTTGATCACGCTGTCCCATCGTTGCTGAAGCTGCCGAGCATCCGCTGGTACCTCTTCACATCGAGCGGCGGTTGTCAGCTGAGCATTGATTGGGGCACTGATGCGCGCATAGATGACGAGCCAGGCCACCAGGGCGATCACCGCAACGGCGCCCGGAATCGTCGCACGTGCATGTCCAGCCAAACCGATGACGACTGTCCCGGCGATGGCGGTGAGAAGACCGGCGACACCCGGCACACGCATTCTCCGGTCCGCGAATTCGTGCACTCGGCCCATGGTGCACACGAGCGTCCGATCGTCCACCAGGGCAAGCGCCGGACGGAGCGCGATTGCGCAGAACACGTCGGTCCCATAGATGACCCCGACAGCCAGCACGGAGATCACGACGAGCGCCTGGCCGAGCGAGGTCACTGCTTGGCCTCCGCACCTCCGAGATCGAAGGGGGGAATCACCCCGACCGCTTGGAACACCTCGAGCATATTGAGCTCGTCCCAATGCTCTACGAACTCACCGTTCTCGGTTCGCCAGATGTCGATGGAACGCATCTCGATCGGGTTCCCAGTGGCAGGGATGCCGTAGAGAGGACCGAGGTGGGTGCCCCGGTAGATGAACCGGCCAACCACTCGGTCACCCGCCACCACCAGATCTGCCATCGTCCCTGCGATGTCGGGAAAGGCCGAGAAGAAGTTGGCCCAGAAGGTGCGGTTGGCTTCGCGACCATCTTCCACGAAGTCGTTGTGGTTGATGTAGTTGACGGCCACAAAGTCGTCCACGGCATCCGGATTGTGGTCGTTCAACATCCTGAGAAAGCGCTCAGCGAGGACACTCCCCTCAACGGTCTCTGACATGGTGTTGCTCCTTTCGGCACTCACGGTAAGTGCTGTTCTAGCAACGCTAACTTTTATAGCGGTGATTGTCAACGCGCTAGTTCTCCTAGCGATGATAGGATCAGAGAATGACGAGACAGGATCGTCGCGAGCGTGAGCTGGCCGAGCGACGCCAGGTGATAGTCGACGCGGCCCGGGAGCTAGCCGAGGCAGAGGGCTGGGAGTCGGTGACCACCCGCCGACTGGCTGACCGCATCGAGTACAGCCAACCCGTCCTCTACAGCCACTTCGAGGCTAAAGACGCCATCGTGACCGCTGTGGCTCTCGAGGGATACAGCGAACTGGCGACCTTGTTGCACACTGCTCGCCAGCAGGCCGATTCGCCTGACGGCGAACCACGAGCAGTGGCCACTGCCTACTTGGAGTTTGCACGTGCGAACCCGGCGCTCTACGAAGCAATGTTCGCCATGAGTATCGATCTGAGCTTCGCACAGAACGACACACCCACTCCGGTGCACGCGGGCTTTGTCGAGATGCGGGACGCACTGGCGACGTCGGCTGGTAGCCGCGACCTCGAGACATTCACTGAGATCGTCTGGAGCGGCCTGCATGGTCTGGCGACACTCTCCCGGGCCGGCAGACTGCGCCCTGATTTCTACGAAGGTCGCCTGTCCATGCTGATGGATCAGCTCTCTACGGCACCTGCCTGAATCCGTTCGAAACCCGTTGGAGAAGGTCACAAAGTAGCGAGCAAGCGGTTGAGGTCAGGCGATGAACGCCGGTCGCTCGGCAAGGTTGCCCGCAATTCGATAGCGAGGGAGCGCATCTCTTCGGGAGCGGCCCGGGCGTGCCCAGCGAACCAGAGTTCTCCTCTCGGGCTGGCGAACAACCTGCGCCAGTAGGTGATCGCGACAACTGTCGGCAGGCCGTAGAGGATGCGGAGATTGGTCGGAATCTCCATGTTTCCTTCTGACCGCAGCGCCCTGAACGCTTGCTTTGTCGCACGGACCATCAAACGCATGGCCGGAGGGTCGGCTGCGAGTCTGGCAGGGTCGATGCCAACGCGGTAGAGGCTGAGTGCTATCGGGACGACGAACGCGGCATGGGCCAGCAGCCAGGCGTCGATGGCGGCACTCACTTTTGCGGAGAAGCCAGCATCATCGAACACCTGGCGCAAGCGCTCGATTCGAGGAGTCGTCTCGCCGTTTGCCTCGCCGAGCATGGTCTTTTGCTGATCGATCAGCACGTACCTGATCACTGGACCATCCCGAACACCTCCGACCGCAGGGAATCCGAACAGAGCTCGTTTCCCCAGGGTTCTCATGAGCTCTCCCTGGTGGCCGGCCGTGTTGCCGAAGAACAGCACGTCTGAACCGCCATCCCTCAAGGCAGCCAGAGTCCCGAGTGTTCCGATCAATTGCTCGGCGCGGACAGGGACCAAGATCAGGTCATAGCGACCGCCTGAAGCCTCGCTCACCGTGGGCAACCGCATCTCCAGGCGGTCGCCGGAAATCGCCTCCTGCAGGATCAGACCCTCAGTCTGCAGTTCTGAGAGCCTGCTGCCACGAGCGAGAAGGATGACTTCGTGCCCTGCCTGGTTCAACCTGGCGGCATACACGCTGCCAATCACTCCGGCACCAAACACGAGAATCCGCAAGGAATCAGTACCCCGTCACTTGCTACAGGTATAGCCGCTCCGGGGCGGTCCAAATAGGACTCAAGTCCTGAACAGACGTTGGTACTCGACAAGGCGTTCAGCCAGCACCGGATCGCCCAAAATGACAGCGGGCTCCAAGGTGGCGTGGACCCGTCGGTCTCGGAGGTCGGCGGTGTCGAGGGCGTCCTCGGCGACCGTGGCCAGGTCGACCTCCTCACGGACCGTCGGTCCGCCAACCGAGGCTCTCTGGAGCATGTGATCAGCACGTTCTGAGTCCGTGAACCGCCGTCCCGAGTCACCCGGAGTCGGGAACGCCCAGATAGGCCCTGTGTGACGCGCTCCCGGTCGCTGGCGAGCGTCAGAGTGGTGGCAGAGACCCGTGCTCGGCAGGTTGCATACGAGCCCGGACTCGCGAGCCCTGCGCATTGGCTCGGACCACTATCTCAAGCTAGCTTCACTCAACCGGACTGCTGTTTTCGATCATTTCGCGCTGCCGTCTTCGACCGTGATGCAGACGGGTAACCGCGAGCAACATCAATCACGCAGGGAGATCAAGGAGATAGGAATGAAGACCGTTCTTGTGACCGGTGCCACGGGACTCGTCGGAGCGAATGTGTGCGAGCGCTTGCTAAAGCAGGGCGATCGCGTCCGTGCCATCGCGCGCAAGCCCGAAGGCTCCGACGCCCTCGCACTGCGCGGGCTCGGGGTGGATATACGCCCCGGCGACCTCGCCGACGCCGACTGCGTGAACGCGGCCACCGACGGCGTCGACGGTGTCATCCACTCAGCCGCCTTGCGCGGAATGGCGGGCGTGACGATCGCCGATAGCGTCTCCGCAAATGTGACGGGCACGATCAACGTGCTGACGGCGGCACTTTTGGCCGGCGGTGTGCCGGTGGTGCAGTTGTTGACCGGCACTTTTTTCAACGTATGGGATGCGCCGCAGAGCGAGCACTCTCCGCTGGACCTGTTGTTCATCAACAAGGACCCTTATTCGCTGACCAAGCGGCTCGCTTTCCTCGAAGGCCTGGCTCGCGTCGAGGCGGGGCAGGATATCCGATTCATGCAGCCTGGTGCGGCGTACGGCCCTTCTCCGTGCCTGGAGAACGCCATGTTTCAAAATTTCAACACGGGTTTGGCCGTGGCCATCCGCGGCGAGGTGGATCCCAAAATGCCCATGCCCTTGGCTTACGTACTGGCCGACGACTGTGCGTATGTCTCCGTCGCCGCACTCGAGAAGGGCGTCAAGGGCGAGCGCTTCCTGGCCAAGGGGCGCCAACAAGATGTCGCCACCATCGCCGGCATTACAAATCGAGCTTGCGAGATCGCCGGCGTTTCGCATCGCGTCGCAGAAGTGCCCAAGGACCGACTCGACGATCCCGACGTCGTTGCCCAGTTTGGCGCCACCATGATCTCTCTCGCCAAACGCACATATCCCGAACCGCTCTTTGACAGCAGCATCACTGAAGAGCGGCTGGGTTACATACCGACGTCTCTCACTGACGGCCTCACCACCACGATCGACTGGATGCGGGGTCACGCCTTCATTTAGGGGTGTGACAATTTCTGGATGAGCGCTGTCCAGTCGCTCACAGTACCTTGAGCGTGCTTTGGTGGCGTTGACTCCGCGAACGAGCCGGATCACGACCACGTTTTCTGCCGGCTACGCAGGCGAACTTGGGGACGTCAGCGTGGTGTGAGGAGTCTCTCCACCTTTTCTCTCCATAGGACTCGAACAATGTCAACGGCGGCTTGCGGGGAAACAGTCTCGCCGGTATATTACTGTACCGTCTGGTCAGTACATAGCTGGCGGGCATGCTCTGACGGCCGTTGATGTTCCGTTTCATGGCGTGCTCCAACAGCAGCTTTTGACTCGGGTCGTTCCGTTCGACGGTCCCATTGGGTTTCGGGGAGGAAATGAAGAATGCGCACCAAAGTCTTTCGGGGTTTGTTCGCGAGCGCTGTGTTGCTCGGACTCACTACGGCGCTGTCGGGAGCTACTTCAGGACAGGCTTCAGCGGCTCCGTCGCCCATCACCCTCGCCTACGTCACGTCATTGACCGGTCCGGGAGCATCCGAGGACGCAGGAACGCAATCGGGGTTCCTCGCTCGCATTGACCTGCAAAACGCCGAGGGTGGCGTGAACGGGCACAAGCTCGTGCCGCTTGTTATCGACGACCAGACCAGCCCCTCCGAAATCTCGACGGCTGTACAAGATGCGATCTCGAAGGGAGCGTTTGGCATCGTCTCACAGAGCCCACTGTTCTTCATTGCCGCTAAGTATCCGCAGCAGGCCGGAATTCCGGTGACGGGTTCATATTCCGATGGCCCCGAATGGGGGGAGCAGCCCTACACGAATATGTTCTCCTCCGACCATGGCAGCGTCGACCCCAAGTATCCAGTCAACACACTGGTGGGAGGGTTTCTCAAGTCCCACGGCGGCACGGTCATTGCGACGTATGGCTACGGAATTTCGCCGCAGTCGGCGGCCTCGGCCAGGGGAGCGGCGGAGGCCTTCAAGAGCGCCGGGGGCAAGATCGGTGTCGAGGATCTTTCGGTTCCGATCGGGGGCACGAACTTCACCACAGCAGCACTCACGGCCAAGCAAGCTGGCGTGAACGCAATGACACCGAGCATGGACAACAACTCCAACTTCGCTCTCGCGACGTCCTTAGAGCAGTCTGGGGTGAAGCTCAAGGCCACCCTATTTGCCACCGGCTATGAACCAGACGTGATCAAGTCGCCCGCTTGGTCAAGTCTCCAAGGTGACTACTTCCTCAGTGCGTTCCGCCCGTGGTCGCTGCCCAATGCCGGTACGAAGCAAATGCAGGCGGCGATGGAAAAGTACGCTCACTTCTCAAAGACGCAATTTGCGACGTATGGCCAGGTCAACTCGTGGGCGGGTGCGGACCTTATGATCCAGGGACTGAAACTGGCTGGTTCCAATCCGACCCGCGCCGCCGTGATCAAGGACCTGCGGAGCATTAAGGCCTACAACGCAAACGGACTTTTGCCGATTACGGTTAACTATTCAACGGTCTTTGGCCAGGATCCGCCGACCTGCTCGTGGATTGTGAAGGCAGAGAAGACGGGCTTTGTCCCCGTCTCGTCCAAGCCGTTCTGCGGTCACGATATTCCCGGCACTTCCACCCTCTCAGGGTCATAGGGGAAGCGGAATAGAGGGCTCTGAACGACTTCTGCGAGCGCGAGCTCGGAGACTTCACAAAAACCGGTACGGATTGATCGTGCCAGCCGGCCCCGGTAGTTCTCGAACGTCCGACTACGCAGATCGCGCCGTCGCCCATCCGAATTCTGACCTGATCCGAACGCCCAGCCCACGGACGTACAGCGGGGTGATGCCATCGGTCAGCGAAGCGCAGAACTCGTCGTAGCCGACGGCTTCGATGGCCGGAACCGAAGGCCCCGCCGCTGCCAAAGCTCGCACTGCAGTCGGTACGTCTGGCCACTCATTGACCACGTCTACCGTGCCGCGCTCGATGTCATGAAACCCCGAGCCCCTCATCATTTCCACGATCACGTTCTGCGTGTCGCCCTGCTCAAGGCTGGCGCTGCCGTGGCTGGCCGGAGACAGCTCGATGACTTTCAAGAAGTAGGGCATCAGTCCCAGTCGTTCGAAGCGTCCCCAGAAGGTGATCCCGAAGCGACCCTGGGGGACGAGGACCCGTCTGGCCTCTTCCAGGGCAACCTCACAGCCCTTCCAGATTCCGTTGAAACTCGTCGCGATATCGAAGCTGCCCGTTGGGAAGGGCAGGCAGAACATGTCTCCCGCCTGGAAGTTCCCCGTTGGGGTCCGCGCCACTGCCAATTCGATGAGCGATTCGGACGCGTCGACCCCCGAAACGAGCGCGCCCCTGCGGGCAGCTACTGCAGCGGCGAATCCGGAGCCACACGCAATGTCCAAGAGCCGGTCGCCAGGCGTGACATGGAGGCGCTCGAGGAGCAGCTCATTCGCTGGGAGGGCATAGGGCTCCCACAGGTAGGCCCATTCGGTGGCTCGGGTTCCCCACCCCCGCCCGGCTTCCTTCCAGTTGGTGTTTGCAGTGGCAGTCATAGTGCTCCCTGAACGGACGATCGTACATATATTATTAGACGATCGTTCGTATAAGATCAAGAGCACCCGGGGAGGTTCGGAGGTCAAACGAGAGTGAAATCCGAGATCCGTACGACGAGAGCGTCCGGAGACCGCTCGCGCGCTCGGATCGCGGAGGCTGCGGCGAAACTGGCCACTGTTGAGGGGCTCGAAGGCCTTTCCATCGGTCGCCTGGCCGAGACGACGGGGATGCCCAAGAGCAGCGTGCACGCATTGTTTGGGTCCAAGGAGGATCTGCAGTTGGCGACGATCACCGCTGCCAGGGACAGTTTCGTCACCGAAGTTGTCGCGCCGGCCCTCGCCAATGCCGAGCCTGGCCGGCAACGCCTGGTCGCCCTTTGCAATGGCTATCTGTCCTATGTGGAGCGGCGCATCTTCCCCGGGGGCTGTTTCTTCGTCTCTGCTGGCGCCGAGATGGGCGGCCGCCCTGGGCGCGTCCACGACGAGGTGGCACGAGTTCAACAGCAATGGCGCAATCTGCTCGCTCGAGAGGCGAAGGCAGCAGCCGACAATGGGGAGCTCCCTGACGGAGCCCAACCCGACCAGATCGCTTTTGAGCTGGGCGTGATTCTTGCCGGGACGGACATAGTGAGCGTGCTCCACGACGACCTCGGCGTCCTGGATCGAGCCAGGTTGGCCATCCTCGAGCGCCTTGGTCTGGAGGCCCACTCGACCAAACCTTCACGTGGCCGCCGAAGCCGACGGACCTCCAGTTGAAACCTGAGGGGCTCGATCGTTGCCGCCCGGCTGAGAGACGCGGACAGTCCCCAGAACTCCATCAGTCCTGTCGTCTCGTGGAAACCGCAGACGTTGCTCTCGCCGACGGCGTTCCTCGGAGGAGTGTCATCCTGAGAGTTGGTCGGGCGGGGGTTCGAACTTACCTCCATCACTTCCGTGGTCGACAGGAAGGTCGACAACTGGAACGCGAAAATCGAGAATCCGTACGTTGCGCCACCCAAGTTCAGTGGACCAAGAAGGGTTCGAACATGGTCCCTGCGGGGTGAGTATCGACGTCGTCAGGCCCCCTACGCGACCTACCCCACCGACGGATTTAGCCGCTGATGCTCAGGCAGCCGACCCCGAAGAGGCGATGGAACTTCCGGCCAGTGCGGCGGTCGGAGGGTTCGTTGCGACGGTTGGTCGGCCAGTTGCAAGATACGAAGAAGGATCGCTGAGGGCCTTTGCGACCGTCGGTGGGAGGGTGACCCAGCCGCGACCAGCACGGTCACGACGGAGTCGCGGTCGAGAATTTCACTGAAGGGGCTCTTCGCCCGCAAGGATGGTCCGGTGCATAAGGCGGCCGCTCTCTGCGGGGTACGGGAGCGCTCGGTGCATTGTTCCGGTGTTGTCCCAGATGACGAGGTCGCCCACCTCCCACTGATGGCGGTACACGTAGTGCGGCTGGATGGCCCAGTCGCGAAGACGCGCGAGCAGTGCTCGGCTCTCCTCGACGGGTAGCCCCTCGACGTAGTCGGCGGTCGCGCCGAGCAACAACGACTTGCGACCGGACCGGTGGGTCCAGACGATGGGGCACGACTTCGTCGGCGACTTCTGCCAGAACATGATCTCTTCGTAGCTCATTTCGGGGGTCACGTAGTACTGCGATCGCTCCGCGCTGTGTACCACCCGCAGCTCCGCGATGGCCGACTTCTCGGCCTGCGGCAGGTCGTCGTAGGCGCTGTAGGTGTTGCAGAACTCGGTTTGGCCACCGGTCTCCGACAGCTTGATCGCCCGCAGCAAGGTTGCGAAGTTTGGGTAGGGCTGGAGTGACCCGTCGAAGTGCCAGAACATCGAGCCCTTGAGGTACGTCGCTCGCGGGTTGACGTTGGTGTCGAGCGAGACCTTGTAGATACCGTCCTCGCCCTCGCTCGCCACAATCTTGCCGAGGGTCCTGGCGATGGCGACCTGCTGCCCGTCGGTCATGTAGAGCCCGCGGAAGAAGACCACGCCGCGCTCCTCGAGTTTGGAGCGGATGGGCCCGGACAGATCCCCGCTCAGCAAGGTGTCGAGATCGGTTCTGATCTCGCTGCCTATCCTCGGGGTCTGGTCGATGACGTCGAGGTCTGTGGCAGAGATGCCCATACCGATCAGCTCACCCTCGTGAGGATTGTGCGGCCGGAGTGTTTCACACGCGGTTGGTTCCACAGCTCCACCGCAAGCGAGACGGTGATTAAGGAGAACAGCAAGTCGCGCAGGTTCGCGACATCGTCGCTCAGCGGCTCGGTGTAATCGAACGTGTCGATGTAGTCGACAGCATCCTCGGCGTGCGGAAACACTTCGTCGTAGAATGCTCTGATCTCATCCATGGAGCTGCTCACGCGCTTCACGTACCGCGCATGGCCATCCTCGATTGCCCATTCGCCAACGAGATGTTCGAGCTCTGAGAATTGTTGGGGTAGGAGCGCCGTCATCGTGCCGCCCCTCCGGCCTCGACATAGTCGGCAACCGTCTTGTGGAGATGCCGCACCAGGATCTCTTCGTCGTTCATGTGGAAGGTCTTGATTGCGCCGCTGTTCAGCATCGCCTGCATGCCTTCGCACGGGCTTGCGTCTTCGAGAATGACGTCGTTGAGGAACGTCACGGTGAGCTCCTGGCCCAACCGCTCGCGGTGCGTTGCCGGCGGCGTGAAGAACATCTCGACCTCGAATAGGTGCGAGTGCGGCCCGGTCGGCCAGTGGGTGTGCGTGGTGAACCCCGACGAACCGAATATCAGCGCAAAGTTGGGGAAGAACTGGAACGAGTCGAAGCCGTAGTTCTCCGCTCGCGTGGGGTTGATGCCCGGAGGCATCGGTCCGCGGTCGGTGCGCTTGTTCCATGGGCCGGCGGCGCTCGCCTTCATGACGCACTCGATCGGCTTGGAGTAGGGCGTCTGTCGTGACGGCTCACCGGCGAAGGAAAACATCCGATGAGGGCCCTTCAGCTGGTACGCCAAAGCATCGGTAAACGGATTCGGCTTGTCCAGAGCCTCCTTGGCTTCGGCAGTCAGGTTCCCGAACGACGAGGCGTGCAGGTACGGGCCGTGGTAGCTCTCGGCGAAGCTGTCGACGAAGATCTTCCAATTGCACTGCAGCTCGACCTTGAACTGATACACCTGGTGCGGACCGTCGAAGGGGTACCCCTCGATGCCATGCGCGAGTTCTCCGAGGAACGACCGCAACGGGTCGGTGTTGTGAGGATCGAGGTTGATGAAGATGAAGCCCTCCCACACCTCGCACTGCACCGCGGGCACATGGCAGCCCTCGGCATCGAAGTCGAGCAGTAGATCGGCCCGGGTGGTGGAATGCAACGAGCCGTCCAGGTTGTATCGCCAACCGTGGAATCGGCAGTACAGCAGCGGTGCGCGCCCGGCCACCTCCTCGAACGGATCGTCCTGCCACAGGAGCTTGTTGCCGCGGTGGGGGCAGACGTTGTGGAAGGCGCGGATGACGTCATCCTTGCCCCGCACAATTATGATCGACGTGTTGAGGAACTCGAGTTCGCGTGTGAAGTAGCTGCCTGGCTTCTGCACCCGTTCGACGCGGCCCACATACAGCCAGGTCTTCTTGAAGACGTGCTCACGTTCCTTCTCGTAGAACTCCGGCGAGACGCAGTCTTCGAGTGACACCGGACCGCGTCCGAGTTCGGGATACGCGTCACTCCAGTGGCCACTGGAGGGTTTCGAAACCGAGATGACATCAGTCACGGAGCCCACCTCCTCGGCACAACGTTATCAAGTGGTACGGGTGCCAACCCGGCTCACAGAATGCACTGGCCTTCCCGTCGTCAATCGACCGGGAAGGTGCCGCCCGCCCCGATTTGGGGCCGACCGCCTGAATGACATCACCGGACCTCAGGTGGAGCGCGCGGGTGATGAAGCCGCCAGTCCTCGCTGCCGTCGTGCGAACGGAGTGTCGTCGGACAACGTCACGGGAGGACCGATCTGGTCGTTGCATCTGGTCCAACCAGGGAGATAGCACCTTCGGGACAGGCAACGACGCAGAGTCCACAGGCGCGGCACGAGTCGGCGTTCGGCGTGTAGGCGGTCTGGCGGCGATGGGCGATGACGCGCACCTTGGCAAGCGTGGACAACTGCTTGAAGTCGCTGTCGTCAATCCGTCGTATTTCGAACACGTCGTGGGGGCACACGACGACGCAATCCCGTTTCCCTTCACACCGTCCGTGATCGACGATCGGAGTCCATGCGCCTTCGTCGGCGTTGCACCGCTCCCCGGGGCGATCGGGATGCTGAGCCGCCCGTCGCTTCGTGGCTAAGTCGTGTGGCGTCGTTCCAGTTGACGGTGTCATCTGAGGTAACTTAAATGGTCAAGATGACAATGTCAACTGAACTCTCGTGAGCCACCATGGCTAGTCGTGTGGAGTCAGCCGCCAAGACTCGACGCGCCCTGCTCGATGCAGCCTCCGAACTCCTCGACGCGGGCGGCCCAGAGGCAGTCACCTTGCGGGAAGTGGGCACCCTCGCCGGCGTGTCTCGGGCCGCGCCGTACCGGCACTTCGCTGACAAGGAAGGACTGCTGACCGCGGTTTCCGTTGAAAGCTGGGAACGGATGGCCGACGCCTTGAGGACCAACGGCGCCATAGATGCAGCGCCTTCCGAACAGCTGCAGGATGCATTGATGGCATTCGTCGAGCTGGGCAGGGAACGTCCTCACCTGTACCAGCTGATGTTCGTCATATCCAAGAGCGACCCCGGAGCAGGAGGTCGAGCCGCTTCCCGGGCACAGGATGAGTTCCTCTCGATCGTGGCTGCACTGGTCGGCCCGGCGGATGCACTGCGCTACGGCGCCTTGCTGTTCAGCGGCGCCCACGGTATTGCCGAGCTGGAGATCAGCGGGCATCTGACCGAGGAGAAGTGGCGGACAACCGCAGAAGATCTCATTGCCACCTTGGTGAGCATGACGAGCGACCATCACCGGGCGACGCGCGGGCGATCCGCCGGCTCTGCCAGGCGACGACCTCGCACGACGCCGAGTGTGAAGGAGGAAGTGGTCGAGGGGTAGCGAGGCCTGTTGGACCCGGGATTTTCGAGCGGGCTATGTGGCCGTTGCTGGAAGGTCATAGTTCCGTGTCCGGTGGAGCTGCGGGTAGTTGCACCATGACGCGGAGCCCGCCAGCGTCCCGAGGGGAGAGTGAGAGTGTGCCGTCGTGTGCTTGTGCGATGCTTTTGACGATTACCAAACCGAGTCCGACACCTTCGTGGTCCGTGCGTATGCGCTCGGTGCCACGCTGAAACGGTTCGACAAGCGTGGAAACAACCTGCGGGGTGAGCTTTTCTCCGGTGTTCTCGACAGTGAGCGTCACACTCTCGGGGTGAACGCCGGTCGTCACCCACACCGTGCCCTGTGCGGGTAGATTGTGGACTATCGCGTTGTGCACGAGGTTCGTCGTCAGCTGCAGCAGCAGCGCCTCTGAGCCGAGGGTGGGCGTCACGTCGCCGGAGGTCTTGATGGTCACGCCACGTTTTTCGGCGAAGGGGAGGAGCGTTTCAGTGGCTTCTTCAGCGATGAGCGACAGGTCAACGGGTGCCGGGGTGAATGACTGCTGATCGGCACGGCTGAGGAGAAGCAATGCCTCGGTGAGTTCGATCGCTCGGGTGTTGACGACATGGAGGCGTTCGACGAGTTCGCTACCGTCGTCGTTCGGATTGTTGCGAGCCACGTCGAGAAGAGTCTGCGTGATGGCCAGCGGGGTCCGCAGTTCGTGGGAGGCGTTGGCTGCGAATCTCTGCTGTTCAGCGACCCGCGCCTCGAGGCGGGCGAGCATTGTGTCGAAGGCATCAGCGAGCTCGCGGAACTCGTCTTTAGGGCCCGGTAGCGCGATCCGATGGGTGAGCGAGCCGGTCGCAGCCATACGGGTGGCGTCGGTGATGCGTGAGAGGGGGGCGAGCATCCGGCCGGCGAGCAGCCACCCTCCCACGAGACCGAACACCAGCAGGAACGCCCCGAGGATGGCCGCGGCTGGAGCGAAATCGCGCAAGAGAGCACCACGGCTGGGCGAAATGAAGAGGTGAGCGTTGTGGACGATGACGGTCTCGCCTCTCGGCACGTAACGCAGGAGGAACACCCACACGGCGCCGAGCAACAGGGCTCCCGCAAGGGTGACGAAGCCGGCGTAGCTGAGGGTGAGTTTGAGGCGAACACTCAGACCAGGCGCTCTATCCACGGTCTCCTCCCTCACGTCCGCCATTGGACTCAGTATCGATGCGATAGCCGACGCCGGCCAGGGTGGCGATGACCCAGGGTTCGCCGAGGCGTTTGCGCAGTGCTGAGACGGTGATCCGTACTGCGTTGGTGAACGGGTCCGCGTTCTCGTCCCACGCCCGTGCCAGGAGCTCTTCGGCGCTGACGACACCGCCTTCGGCAGCGACGAGGACTTCGAGCACGGCGAACTGTTTCCGGGTGAGGGCAATGTAGCGGTTGTCTCGGTAGACCTCGCGGCGGAACGGATCGAGGCGCAGCCCTCCGATCTCGCGAATGGGCGGTCTGTTGTAGGCGCGCCTACGGTCAAGCGCTCTGAGACGGAGCACGAGCTCTTGGAGCTCGAATGGCTTCGTGAGGTAATCATCGGCGCCGAGTCCGTACCCGGACGTCTTGTCGTCGAGCCGGTCGGCAGCGGTGAGCATGAGGATCGGCATGCCACTACCTGAGGCGACGATGTGTCGGGCGATTTCGTCGCCTGAGGTGCCGGGGATGTCACGGTCGAGGACGGCGATGTCGTAGTCGTTGATCCTCAGCAGTTCAAGAGCGGTGTCACCGTCGCCGGCCACGTCGCCAGCGATCGCCTCCAATCGCAGACCATCGCGGATGGCTTCTGCCATGTATGGCTCGTCTTCGACGATCAAGACACGCACATTCAGGTCATTCTACGCGCTGGGGCATATCGTCGGCGTATTCAAAATCAAATACGTGCCGGCAACACCGGGCTGGCTTGACTTTGCGTCGTGACGCACAGCCCAGCCCGAACGGCGGCTCGCCGCAACGGATCACCGGCGTCCTCAGCCGCATCTCACGACCCCGGTGCACGTGCCCGAGCAGACAGCCCGGTCCCAACTATCGGTATCACCATCTACGGGTGTGAGCAGGACGAGGCCCTCTTGTTTCGAGAGGTTGGGCCGAGCTTCGGCGTCCTGCCGACGATAACCGACGAGGCGGTGACAGAGAAAAATCTTGAACTGGCCCTTGGAAATCGCTGCATAAGCGTCAGTCATAAGAATCAACTCTCAGGGCGCGTTCTCCTCGCGCTTCGACAAGCAGGCGTGAGGTACGTCTCTACAAGAAGCGTAGGATCCAACCATATCGACATGCAAAGTGCCGAGAGGGTGGGCATCTCGGTAGAGAACGTTACCTATTCGCCCGACAGCGTCGCCGATTACACGTTGATGTTGATGCTGATGGTGGTGCGCAGTGCCAAATCCACTCTCAGCCGAGCGCAGGTTCATGATTACCGATTGCTCAATGTTCGAGGGAGAGAACTCCGCGACATGACCGTTGGGGTCATCGGAACGGGACACATCGGCCAGGCGGTGATGAGAAGACTGCTGGGCTTTGGCTGCCGCGTGGTGGCTTATGACTCTTGCCCTACAACGTCTGCTGACTACGTGGCTTTCGATGACCTGCTACAGCGAAGCGATGTGGTGACGCTTCATGCGTCGCTAAATGCGGCCACACACCATCTCTTGAATCGCCAATGCATGGAGCTGATGAGACATGGCGCCTATGTCATCAACACTGCACGTGGCTCACTTCTCGATACCGGGGCTCTGCTTTCTGCCTTGGAAAGCGGCCGACTCGGTGGCGCGGCGTTGGATGTCCTCGAGGGGGAAGAAGGAGTCTTTTACTTTGACCACCGTCAACGGCCCATTGAGAACCCGCTGTTGTTGCGATTGCAACAGCTGCCGAATGTGCTGATCTCTCCACACACCGCCTACTACACAGATCACGGCCTGAGCGATACCGTCGAAAATACTTTCCTCAATTGCCTGCGTTTCGAAGCAGCACAGCGTGGATAGGTTGAGGATCGCAATCCTTTTCGGAGGTTGTTCCGAAGAGCATTCGATTTCTGTGAAATCTGCACAGGAGGTCGCAAAAGTCCTCGACCTTGAGCGGTATGAGCCGTACTATATCGGGATCACCAAGAGCGGTGGCTGGAACCTCTGTGACGGCCCTGAAGCGGATTGGGAAAGAGGCCATTGTCGCTCGGCGATACTGTCACCCGACAGAAGCGTGCACGGATTGCTTGTTCTGGAGCGGGGCCACTTCACGGCGATCCGTGTGAGCATCGTATTGTCCGTTCTCCACGGCAAGCTAGGCGAGGACGGGGCGATCCAGGGCCTGTTGGAGCTTTCCGGTATCCCCTATGTTGGCTGCGATGTGCAGAGTTCCGCTCTCTGCATGGACAAGTCCCTCACCTACATGGTCGCGAGAAATGCAGGAATTGCCACGCCTGCGTTCTGCACGGTCATGACAAACGAGGACATCGAACCCGACGATTTTACATATCCCGTCTTCGTCAAGCCCGCCCGTTCGGGGTCGTCTTTCGGCGTCAGCAAGGTTTCTCGAAAAGAAGAACTGCTGCACGCGGTGGAAACCGCACGAAAGTACGACTGCAAGGTGTTGATCGAAGAGGCCGTCGCCGGCAGCGAGGTCGGATGCGCCATATTAGGGAACGATCTGGATCTGTTTGCAGGCGAGGTTGATCGGATTTCTCTCTCGCATGGGTTCTTCCGAATCCATCAGGAGGATCAGCCTGAAGCTGGTTCCGAAAACGCGACGTCAGTCGTTCCCGCCGACATTTCGGCGGAGGCGCGCGCGCTCGTTCAGGAGACGGCAAAGGCGATATATCGCGCTTTGGGATGCCGGGGACTGTCGCGGGTGGACATGTTCCTCAAGGAAGATGGAACAGTCGTCTTGAACGAGGTCAATACGTTGCCCGGTATGACGTCATACAGCCGGTATCCGAGAATGATGGCAGCCGCCGGGGTGCCGTTCCCCGAAGTGATCGACCGGATCGTCGCATTGGCACAGAGAAGCCGATGAATCACGATTTTGTGTTTGTGGACGAGTCTGTGCCTGGAATACGTTGGGATGCCAAGTACGCCACCTGGGACAACTTCACCGGCAAGCCAGTAGACGGATATCTGGCAAATCGAATAGTCGGCACGATGGCGTTGTGTGCAGCCCTTCAAAGGGCCCAAGTAGCCGCAGCATCACTCGGATTCGGCTTGCTTCTTTGGGATGGCTATCGCCCTCAACGCGCCGTGGATTGCTTTCTACGCTGGTCAAAGCAGGCGGAAGACGGCCGGAAGAAGCGACGGCACTATCCGAACATTGACCGAGCCGAGATGATTGAAAAGGGATATGTGGCTCTCAAATCGGGCCACAGCCGGGGTAGCACCGTCGACTTGACGCTCTTCCATTTGGCGACCGGCGAACTTGCTCCGATGGGCGGCGACCACGACCTGATGGACGAAATATCACATCATGGGGCAAAAGGAATCACGTCAGTCGAAGCGAGGAACCGCCAACATCTTTGTTCGATCATGGAGGACTGCGGATTTACTCCATACGATTGCGAATGGTGGCATTACTCCTTGCGAGACGAACCGTATCCAAGCACCTATTTTGACTTCCCCATAAGGACAACCCGTGCGTTGCTCGGCGTCTGAGCTGACAGCCCACCTGGGCGCCGAACTGGTCGGACCCGATGTCGGCATTGAGGGAGCAAGCATCGACTCGAGGACGATCCGACGGGGGCAGCTCTATGTTCCCATTGTGGCCCAGCGCGACGGCCACGCATTCATTCCGGCAGCTCTGGAGGCGGGCGCGCCGGCCTACCTCACCGCCCGGGAACCGGCCGGCGGGACGGCCATCTGCGTCCGCGATACCGCGGCCGCACTGCTGCGTCTCGGTGCTTTCGCCCGCAGTCGGGTCGGAGGAGCGATCGGCATCACCGGGTCGGTGGGGAAGACGACCACGAAAGATCTTCTGGCCGCTTGTTTGGCGGCGACGTACCGCACCGCCGCGAGTGAGCGTTCCTTCAACAACGAGCTGGGCTTACCCCTGACGCTCTTTAACGCTCCGGACGTTGCGCAGTGGGTGGTCCTCGAGATGGGAGCTCGGGGTGCCGGTCAGATCGAGCAGCTGGCCGAGGTCGCTCGTCCAGATGTCGGCATCGTGACCAGGGTCGCCAAGGCGCATGTGGAGTATTTCGGTGGCCTGGACGGCGTGGCTCGCGCCAAGGGTGAGCTCGTGGCAGCTTTGCCGGCATCAGGTCTCGCGGTCTTGAACTTCGATGACCCCCGGGTCCGCGCCATGGCCCTGCTCAGCGCATGTCCCGTGCTGGGGTATGCGGTTGATGCGGACGCGGACGTGCGGGCCGAGCACGTTCTCCTCGACCGGGACCTGCGTGCACAGTTCCGCCTGTCGTCGCCGTGGGGACAGGCTGATGTCAAGTTGGCCGTACACGGAGCGCATCAGGTCGCCAATGCGTTGGCCGCGGCGACGGTCGCGCTGTGGTGTGGGGTCCCTATCGAGACCGTGGCCGCTGCTTTGGCGGTGAGCCATGGCTCGCCCTTGCGCATGGAGGTCCACCGCGTACCCGGCGGCCCCATACTGGTCGTCGACTGTTACAACGCCAACCCCGCATCAGCCGAGGCGGCGGTGCGCTCGCTCGCCGCGTTGCCGGGAGAACGCAAGCTCGCAGTCCTCGGCCTGATGGCCGAGCTCGGGGACGACAGCGAATCCGAGCATCGCCGGGTCGCGCGTGTGGCGGAGGAACTCGGGATCGAGGTGGTCGGATACGAGACGGGACTCTACGGCGGGGCGCACGTGAGGGGTATCGAGGAGGCTGTCGCCTTGATGCGCACGATGGGTCCAGCTGACGCTTCCCTTGTCAAAGGCAGCCGGGTGGCGAAACTCGAAGACGTGGTGCGCACGTACGCGGGGGCTGCGCGCGCACCACGGCTTACTGCCGACGCTTCCACGTAGAGGTCGTGGCGTGAAAGTGGAAGTCTCTGCGAGCTAATCCGTTGTCAGGACCATGGCGCTGCATTGGGGGTACAGGCCGCTTGCGACGACAGCAACCCGGGCATCTGGCACCTGGCGGGCGTCACATTGACCGCGGAGTTGGAGCACGGCTTCGCAGAGGAAACTCATCCCATGGAGACGGCCTTCGGCGAGCTGTCCGCCCGCTGTGTTCAATGGCAAGTCGCCACCTGGACCGATGCGGGTACCATCTCCGACCCATTCCCCGAATGCTCCGACGTCACAGAACCCGAGGGCCTCGATCCACTGCAGGGTCACGGTCGTGAATCCGTCATAGAGTTCGGCCACGTCAACGTCATCTGGTCCAAACGCGGATTTCTCCCACAGGCGCTCCGCACACGCGATCGCTCCACCGTGTAGATAGTTCTCGCCGAATACCCAATCAACCTTCGCGCCTGTTCCAAAGGACATCGAGTCCACCAAAACGGGCCGCTGACGCAAGTCCCTGGCGCGCTCTACCGTTGTGATCACACTCGCGACCGCTCCATTAATGGGGTAGTCACAATCGAAAACGCGTAACGGATCGACGATCATTCGAGACTCGAGATAGTCGCTCATGAGAATGGGCTCACGGAGGACAGCGCGCGGGTTGAGTGCCGACCATTTCCTGGCGTTCACAGCAATTCGCCCGAAATCCTCTTCCGTTCGACCGTACTCAGCCATCCAGCGCCGCTTGGCGAGCGCCATGTTGACGATGATCCCGGCCACATAGCCATACGGGGTCAAGAATTGGTTGGGACCCGAGATCCGTTCCGGGCCCTCAGCGATGCCACCTGAATACCCCGCTTCGCAGCGTCATGCAACGAAACGCAACGACCGTCTCACAAACGCCCGATGCCACTGCCATGGCTCCCGCCAGGGCGCCCCCGAGTCCGGAAGGGTTGGTGGGCATAATGTCGGCGAATGCCGTGAGGTTCGGTGCACCGATAAGCCGCGCCACGTCTTGTGCTCCGGGCGATTCTGGACCGAACTTGTATTCGAAGATACCGTCCACATCATTCCCCCGCAGCCCGGCATCAGCCAGGGCCTCGGCGACGGCCGTATAGGTCAGTCTTCGTGGGTTGGCCGACCCTTCACGGCTGAGTGGCGAGTATCCGACGCCGACAACGGCGACATCTCGCGTGAGCGAGCTCATGACGACGCCCTCAGGGGACGGAACTGGGGGAGAACGGTCCTTCCCGAGTCTTCGAACGTGACTTCCACCGGCATGCCTATCCGAACCTCCGAGGGAGACGCTTCGACAAGGTTGGTCAGCATCTTCAACCCCGTCTGTTCAGCGAGTTCGACGAGGACAACGACATATGGCACGGCGTCAACAAATCCCGAGTGAAACGCCCGGTCAACGATGGCATAGGAGTACACGGAGCCACGTCCACTCACGGCCGTCGGCGCCAACTCGAGGGACTGGCAGGTTATGCAGACGACGTCAGGTGGGTATTGAAAGAGATGGCAGGCAGCGCACCGCTGCACCAAAAGGAGCCCTTCGCGGGCACCTTCCCAGAAGAACCTGCTTACGTCGTCCAGCTCCGGGATCGGTCGACCATCGGACGCGGCCTCGTTCGCTGTTCGGGCTCCTGAAGTTTCTGCACGAGCCACTGGTTCAGTCGAGCTCAATGATCACTGTGTCATTTGTGGTCATTCCTCGACTGGTCCGTTCCGTCCAATGACCGATCGGTCAAGAACCTTACGGGGTGGTCCGGGATGGCGGTAGAGGGCTGAGGCGTTCTCGAAGCATGCCTTTCGAATCGTCGAATTCTCAAGGTGGGACATTTCGGAGCGAAGCATTTCCTGGCTACCAGGCCAGGTCGAATCCCTGTGCGGGTAATCCGACTCGACCATCACGTGATCCTCGCCGATCACATCCAACATCCGAAACGCGGCATGATCCTCTATGGAGGCGAACCAGAAGTGCTCTCGGAGAACGTCGCCGGGGTGCGGGTCGTCGTGTGCCCATGCGCGAGATGCGTCACGTTGTCGGTAAGCCCGATCGAGCCGTTCGAGGATGGCGGGCACCCATGAGATACCCCCCTCCGAGAGGGCGATCTTGAGTTGCGGGAACCGCAATGGAATTTTGGCAAAGACCCAGTCGACCGCGGCCAATACCGCGTTGACTGGGAAGAGAGCCGTCGTGACCTCCACCGGTGAACTGCTTGAGGGGCGTTGTATGGTGCCCGAGGATCCGACGTGCAAATTGAGAACGGTTTGGGTCTCCTCGCACGCGGCGAAGAACGGATCCCAGTGGCCCGAGTAGATGTTCGGGAGTCCGATGCCTTCGGGATTTTCCGAAAAGCTGACGGAGCGGAACCCGCGTTCGGCGTTTCGCCGGATCTCTGCAGCGGCCAGGTGGGCGTCTCCCAACCACGGCAGCTGACACAGTATGAAGCGGTCCGGATACTGGCCGCACCATTCTTCCGCGGCCCAGTCGTTCCAGGCCCGTACGCAGGAGAGACCCAGTTCTTGGTCTTTTAGACCAGAAAGGTGCGTTCCGGCGAAGCCGAAAGTGATCGAGGGAAAACAGAGAGACGCCCACACACCGTCGAGATCCATGTCCTGAACACGCTCGTGGACGTTGGCCACACCTTCTCGGAACTCCTCAAACTTCTGCGGGGCGCCGTCCCACTCTCGGATCGGACGCCCGGAAGCCCCGTTGAGGATGGAGACGCTCTCCCGGCGATCGCCGACGATCCAGAACGGCACTCCATCCTCGTCGTTCTCTACGTGCGGAGCGTCGCCCTGAAAGGCACGGGGAACGCGAGATGTGAAGATATCCGGAGGCTCGAGGAGATGATCATCAACGGAGATGAAGGGGCACCACAGTTCTTGTGGCTCGGGCTCGGGCAAAAGCGTCATGGCGTGATCTCGCTGGCGATGATCGAAGTTGGGATCGGCTCGGATCTCGTCAACGCTGACCATACGCACCCCTGCCTCTCAAATGACGGTGACCACCAAACTATCAGTTGTTGAACACTTTCTTCAAAAGTTGTACCGTCGACCCCCGGCCGTCTTAAGGTCAGAACCAGAATGCGTAGGCAGCCAGGTGTGCACCCGCCATCTGCCGTCCGCACCGCATTGTCAGGCGGTTTTGCCCCGTCGCCGAGGGGTCGTTCGATTGGGTCGGACCAGCTCGAAGTCTTCGGTAATGAGTTCCGCTATGGCGTCGAGCGGTGCTTCAACATTTGCTCCGGGGAGGAGGTAGGCCGAAACGAGTGTGCGTACGATGAGGTCGGCGAGTTCGCTTGTCTTCAGGCGTCCCGACCGTACGACGGCGGCGCCCTTCAAGACGTCCCCAAGTGCTTTCTCGAGTGCTCTTCCCATTGCCGGCAGTTGCTCGGTGAGATAACCGAGCAGGAAGAGTGGCTCATGCTCGACCATCCAGCGGGAGGGGTGGTTCGCCAGAAAGCCGAATGAGTACTCGAGGTGGGCTCGAAGCTGATCGATTCCGGGTGTGGCAGCGTCGACCGCCTGCCGAACTCCTTGGTTGTAGCGTTGTTGGTCGAAGACGGAGACAGCCAACAGAACCTCTTCTTTGTTCTGAAAGTATCGGTAGACGGTGCCCCGCGAGACGCCGGCAGCTTCGGCGATACCGCGTATGCTGAGTCGGGTAATACCGGTATCCCCGATGGCCTGGAGCGCTCCGTGAAGGATCCTCCGCCGGGTTGCGTCCTCTTGATCTGAATACAGTGCCTCACTGCTCATTTGTACTGAGGATATGTCTTTTGACCCTCCCTTGGGCCAAGGCAAACCTCGGTTTCGTGATTGCACACTTCTGTTGATGTATGTTCCGTGCGACTGCTAGCGTCGCGTCGACCGAAGCCCTCCTACAAATGAGAATCCTGAGGGAGAATGGAGACGTTCAGGGTACTGAGCCAGGTCCGCCCTCCCGTCGTTGACCGCGGCGGCTACCTATTGTGAGCGTCTCACCCGACATTGGAGCCGGCCTGTCGCTCGAGGGCCGGGTGGCAGTCGTCACCGGGGCGGCCAGCGGCATCGGTCGGCAAACAGCTGTCATTCTTGGAGCGGCCGGTGCCACCGTCGTGCTGGCCGACGTTGACAAGGATGGGCTCGAAGGGACGGCCTCCCGGATCGAGCGGAATGTCATGGTCCCCACCGACGTTTCGGTCCGAGCCGATGTCGACGACCTGGCCCGTGAAGCCATCCGGGCCGGAGACCGGATCGACGTGTGGGCCAATGTGGCCGGCATCATCCGCACCGCCAGCATTCTGGAGCTGACCGAGTCAGACCTCGATGCGGTCATCTCCGTGAACCTCAAGGGCGTGGTGTGGGGCTGTGCCGCGGCTGCACGCGTGATGACAGAAAGCGGGCGAGGCTCGATCATCAACGTGGCGTCGTTGGGTGGCGAGACCCCGGCTCCTTCCCTTGCGGCGTACGGCATGACGAAAGCGGCTGTGATCCAGCTGACCAGGATCGTGGCTGCCGAGTTGGCCCCCTCGGGTGTTCGCGTCAACAGCGTGGCCCCCGGTCTCGTCGAGACACCAATGACAGCGCGACACTGGACCAGCCCGGACGGGACAGTAGATGAACAGTTGCGCATCGAGACTCTTGGTCGCCTGGGTCGGTCCCCGCTCGGGATCATCGGCACCCCGCAAGACATTGCCTGGGCAATCCTCTACCTGGCCTCGGACGTCTCGCGCTTCATGACCGGCCAGGTCATGAGGGTCAACGGGGGCAGTCAAATGGCGTGAGGTGATCACGCATGCCGGAGGGGAGGTCAGGTCACGAAGATGGGATTCACTGGACTGCCGGTCGCTCCGGTCACCATGAGTGGTGCGACCGATAACAGGCCCTCCCACGCCTCGTCGTTGGCCGGTCGGGAGAGATCCAGGAATTCGAGCATGTAGATGCCCATCCGCACCAAGAGGAGCTTGTGAACCGCGAGGAACTCGCCCCCATCGAATGGAATCACTTCGATTGCGGAGTTGTCGGAGCCGACTGCCACCACGTCACGGGCGGCGAGCCAGGCCGCAGCGTCGACGCCGATACCCGGCGATCCCAGGCCGGGATCATCCTGATTGGCGTACCACATCTGGAGATAGCCGGTTCGTACCAGCACGACATCACCGGGTAGCACCTCGACCCCTTGGGCCTCACATGCGCCCTCTAGATCGTCGCCGGTAATAGTGCGCCCGGGTTCGACCCAACTCGGGTCGCCAAAATAACGAGGCATATCGAGAAGGAGGGCCCGAGCGGCGAAACCGCCCGCCTTCTCGATGCCGAGCTTGGTGGCACCGGCTTGTGCTCTCATCGCGCTGGCTGGTACTCCGTTGTAGTGGTGACCGTGCTCGTAGACATGGATCAAAGCGTCCATGTGTGACGTGGTGTGGGAAGCGAACACCAACACGTCCTCGTGGGCTCCTGTCCCCGGTGCGCAGTCGAATGCCTCGTACATCCCCTCGTCCGTGCTGTCCTGCAGGGTCAGTCGCATCGGTCGACCCCGGTAATCGAAGAGCGGAACGCCACTGGCCTGGATCGGGATACCCAGGGCATAGACCCGGCCGGTGCGAACTGATGCGGCTGCCCGCTGCAGCACCTCGGGTGTGAGGTGGTTGAGGGCGCCTCGCTCGTCGTCATCTCCCCAGCGGCCCCAGTTGGTCATCTCTTGCGCTGCTTCGGTTGGCATCAGTGACCATCTCCCAGTGGTGTGATCATGAGGCGGATCACCGAAGGAGACCGCTCACGGATTGATGACCCCCGTGCTGGAGAGGGAGGGTCTGCACGAGGCAGCTACCGACAAGCCGGTGTGGGCACCCCGGTAGCGTAGCAATACGAGGTGGTCGTGGCGGTGGTCTGCATCAGTTTCCTACCACCGGGGGCGCTCGGTTCGCTCGGTCTGCTGCACCTGCCCTCTTGCGCCGACGCGATCGCACACTGACAAGCGCTGCTCCTCCAACCACGAGCGTCCCGCCGACAATAAGTAGGAGCAGGGTGCCTCCGGTGAAGGACCGGGGGCTCGTCCCCGCCACAGGAGGCTCGGTGGGATTCCCGGTCGCGGGGCTCAGCACCAGCGACGCGCCCCCCGAGGCCTCGAACGCCGACCCGGTGACCACACACCGGGTCGGCGCCGGGCAGGCGGCCGCATTCAATGCGCCGGTGCCGGTCAGATTCAGGATGGAACGGCCGCTCGAGGCGGCACCGGTAACCGGACTGAGCGGCACTGCCTGCCCATGGGATGGATCTCCGTCGTCGTTCCCCACGGCCAGGCACTGTGAGACGGAGGGACAGGCCACCGCAGTCAACTTTGCCGCCCGGGACGAAATGGTCTGATCCCGCTGCCCGCTGGGGACCATTGCGGTTGCCGGATCCAGTGGCACCGAGACCGATGGTTGGTCCGCACCCCAACCGACCGCCAGGCACATGGCGGCTGATGGGCAGCTGACGCCCACCAGGACCCCCTTGGTCGTGACGTCCTGGCTTCTTTGCCCTGTCGAGGGCGCACCGGTCGCCGGATTGAGTGGCACCGCCGCACCGGCCGACGCACCTGCATTCTCCCCCACAGCGAGGCACCGGGTGGTGGTGGGACAGGCCACCCCTTCGAGCCCCACGCCGCCGGTTCCTGGGATCGTCTGCACGCTCTTCCCGCTCGCGATCGCACCGGTGGCCGGATCGAGCGACACCGCCACACCCTGTCCTTGCGGAGCATGGCCCACGCCCACGCACACTGTGGTCGACGGGCACGCCACCGCCGCCATGAAGATCCCGGGGATCCGCTGCACGCTCCGACCAGCCACCACGGCGCCCGTCTTCGGGTCCAGGGGAACAGCCACCCCTTCCGATCCGTCGACGTTCTCCCCGACGGCAAGGCATTGCGTGCGGGAGGCACAGCTCACAGCAGAGAGCAGCTCTGTACCGGAAATGCTCTGCACGCCCTGTCCCTGGGACAGTGTTCCGGAGGCCGCGGTGAGCGGCGCGGCTGCGCCCACGGCCCCAGACGAGGAGGTGGGGAAGATGACGCCGACTCCGACGCATCGGGAATTCGACGGGCACGCCACCCCGTTGAAAGCGCCGATTCCCGCAACATCCCGGACGCCCGTCCCGGCCGCCGGCGGCACGGCCAGCAGGCCGGTTACTGCTGCGACCAGTAACGGAACCACTGACCGTGTGGCGGGGGCGTGACGCGATTGACGTAGACGGGCTCTGAGCCTCACACCGTGACCCCCACATGCCGACGCTGACGGTCGTCGAACGGAGCGTACCCGACGACGGCGCCTCGACGCTCCCTTCCGATCGCCCAGAGCGCGATCCAGCGACCGCGCCGCAAAATAAGATTGGCCGATGGCGACGTTTGTGCTCGTTCATGGGGCGATGCATGGTGGCTGGTGCTGGAACCTTGTGCGTCGCCAACTGACGCACCTGGGCCACGAAGTCTTTACGCCGACGCTCACGGGGCTAGGGGACAGGCGCCAATCGCTTTCGCCCGCAGTAGGCGTTGAATCCCACGTTGTCGACCTCACTGACCTTCTCTACTTTGAAGACTTGTACGAGGTGAACCTGGTTCTGCACAGCTATGCAGGGATCGTGGCGGGTCCTGTCGTCGAGCGTGTGGTCGATCGCATGAGCTCTGTCACCTTCCTGGGGGCGTTCGTCGTGGAAGACGGGCAGTCCCTGCTCGATGTCGAGCCTCCTGAAGTACGAGCCAGGTATGTGGAACTCGCGACCGCAGCCGGTCAGGGTTGGCGCATTCCGGCAGATGACTCGTTTCTCGCCCAATGGGGCGTGCCCGAAGACCTTCGACCGATCGTCGGACCGCGACTTACCGACTTTCCTCTTCGCTGTGCCACTGATGCAGTGCGATATGACAGCACCGCACTGCAGAGTGTACGGCGATCCTACATTCGACATACCGAACCCTTGCTCGCGAGTCTGGAACAGTCATACGACCGCGCCGTCCTGCTTGGATACGCGACCTTCGACATCGCCTGTGGTCACGACGCCATGCTTGACGATCCTGTTGGCACCGTCGCGCTCTTGCTAAAGATTGTCAGTCAATAGTCCGGGTTGTTGAGTGGTCACAGGTGCCACCTCGGAGGTGTGAAAACAGGAACTGCCTTGCCTCGGCGAGGGCCACCAGGAGTGGGATGTCTCGACGTGCGATCTTCAAGATCACTCCCCGGCAGTCGGCCATGGATAGATCTCGCGACCAGGTATGGGAAGCCCTTCCCAGGCGACGAGCTGTCCCGGAATGCCGTCCGTCGCAAACAACGTTCGACCATCCTCGCCGCCAAAGCAGCAGTTTGTGACGATCCCCCCGCTGCCTTCCGCGATCGGGAGGAACTCGACGACGATCCCGCGAGGGTCGACGATCAGGATTCCATGGTCCGCCGCCGCCGCGACATAGAAGTTCCCGTCCAAATCGAAGCAGAACCCGTCGCCGGCAGCACCAGGGAGCTGGCAAACCCATTCTTTCGAGCCATCCTCCTCCACGCGCATCAAACCGTTTCCTTCAACCACGACCACCGTCCCACCTGGATCAAGCGCGATCCCGTTGCAATAGCCGAATCCGGCGGCCAGTGTGCGCAGCTGCCCGCTCCGGTACGCATGCACCCTCCCCATCGGCTCGGGGGGTGGAGGATGGTGTGGAGGGTCGGTGAAGTACAACGTGCCGTCAGCGGCAACGACCAGGTCATTCGGCGCGAGGAAGCCGTCGTTGAGGAGGTAGCTCACCGAACCGTCACCTCCGACCCGCTGCACACCCGGTGTCGCCGGACGATATGGCGGTGGGTCCTCGTAGAGACCCAGAGCGCTGAAGTCGATCCCGCCGTTCTGGGTCACCAAGAATCCGCCGTCTTCTGCCGCTGCGGCGGCGTTGGCCCCGCCTCCGACGTCGGCAATCCGCTCCTTGCGGCCCTCGCTCGGCCAGACGCGATAAAGCGCACCCTCGGCGACCGACGTGCAGACGACCGTCCCGTCCGTGCTCCATACCGGGCCCTCCGGGAAGCGAAGGCCATCGACGACGACCTCAGGTCTCGGGCTCATCTTCAGCCTTCGAGTTGATCAACCGGAATGGAGCGTTCCATCATTCCGAATGTTTCCTCCCCGTCCCACCGGTACCGCACGCCCGCTTGCTGCAGAGCCGGGGGAAACTCCGGCATTCCCCCTGCCATGCAGGCGGAGACGACGGTTTCTCCATCAATCCGGACGTCACCTTCCTTTGTTCTAAGGGTCAACGAAACATCTTCCCCGTTCGGTTGGAGCCTGCGCAGCCATGGTGCGTCCACCAGGACTGCTGGAATCAGCCGCTCACCATCGAAGACGAAGCCTTCGTTGTACGTCGGCTCGTCAGGTCGCTCCGGGAAGGCGAGAGCACCGAAGCCTTTGCCGCTCGGGAACAGCGCGCTGGGCCAACAGTGACCCCAGAAGCCCCCGACATCCCGGGTCCCCTGTCGGTGGATGCGCAAGCCCGTTCCCTGAAAGGCCCACTCCTCGCCTCCGAGCTTTACGTTGCCCCGGGCCGTGCAGAGCTGCTCGTATCGGGGACTTATGAACGCCCCGGCAAAACCTTTGTCGAAAAGCTCCTTGGACTCTTCACTCAGTGTTCCCGAGACCCATGGAGGAGCCGCGCATGTGAGCTCGACGTCAATGTGAAGAGGCACCTGCGCGCCGCCATGGTCATTTTTGGCCAATCTCGCCGCGGTGGTATCGAGGGCTTCGCCGGCAAAAGTGAAGGTCAGCGTCTTGAACGGCTCTACGCAGCGAAACTCCAACCCTCCGGCCCCGAACGTCCGACATATCCCATCGGCGTCGACCGGCGACCGGCCGTCACCCAGCCCGCGCACGATGGCAGTCCGTCCGTCGGGGAAGCCGAGGTTCACCTGAAGGCCTCGCTGGTCCCAGGACTCCGAGACGGCCTCGATGCCAACCCGCGGCAGACCAATCAAGCCCTTGTCATCGGAGACCCAAAACGAGGCGCTCTCGCGAAATTGAGGGTCCTCGGGTTGTTCGGTCAAGAAATAATCACGCGAAGGGCTCATGCCTCCAGCCAGATCGATAGCCATGTCATCCTTCCCCTGAGACGCTTCCGCCTCAGTTGTCTTCATGCCTCTACGACGGCCCCTGACAGGACCGGACCGTAGCAGCGGTGTCGATGGTCAACGTTGCATCACGTTCAGCGTCCGTAACTGCTCGACCAGCTGTTCGGCTGCTTCATCCGACGAGGTGTTGGTGGTGTCAATCCGGAGCTCGGGACGTTCAGGGCGCTCATACGGTGAATCGATACCCGTGAAGTTCGTGAGCTCGCCGGTACGAGCCTTGAGGTACAGACCCTTAGGGTCTCGAGCCTCAGCGACATCCAGCGGCGTATCAACGAACACCTCACAGAAGGGGACCTCGCCGGCACGCTCGCGGGCAAGCTGGCGTTCTGCCCGAAATGGTGAAATGAACGAGACCAAGACGACAAGTCCTGCGTCGGCCATCAATCGAGCTACTTCGGCAACGCGGCGAATGTTTTCAATTCGGTCGGATTCGGTGAATCCGAGGTCATGATTGAGTCCGTGACGGACATTGTCCCCGTCGAGCATGTATGTGTGAACTCCTAGCGCTTGTAAACGCTGCTCGGTCCGGTTGGCAATGGTCGATTTTCCGGCGCCGGAAAGACCGGTGAACCAGATGATCGCTGGACCGTGACCCATCGACTTGCTACGAGACTCCGGGGTCACATCGATCGCTTGCCAATGGATGTTCTGGGACCGACGGAGCGCAAAATGCAACAGGGCGACGCCGACGGTCGCATTCGTCAACCGGTCAACTATGACCATGCCGCCGGTATCACGATGTGCATCATACGGATCAAAAGCAATCGGCCGATCCGTGGTGATCGTGGCAACTCCAATCTCGTTCAGCTTGAGTGCCTTCGCCGCCAAATGGTCGAGCGTATTGACGTCGATCCGATATTTCGGTGCCGCGATATTGACGCTCACAGAACAGGAGCCGATCTTCGCCAAGTAGGGTCGCCCGGGAACGAGCTCGTTCTCATGCATCCAGATCACATGAGCTTCAAATTGATCGGCGATACACGCAGCTTGGGAGTCAGCACAGAGAAGGTCCCCACGGCTTACGTCGATTTCGTCGGCGAGGACAAGTGTGACGGACTGTCCGGACCGAGCTTCCTGTAGGTCTCCGTCAAAAGTGGAAACGGTCGTCACCTGTGTCGTCCGCGCCGACGGCATGACCCTAATCGAGTCGCCCGGCCGCACGGTTCCGCTGGTGATGAGTCCCGAGAAGCCACGAAAATCGAGATTCGGTCGATTGACCCATTGCACCGGCATGCGAAACGGTTGCTCGTCTTCATTCTGCTCGATGGCCACATCCTCGAGGTGCCTGAGCAGCGTCGGCCCGGAGTACCACGGAGTTCGAGTCGAGGCCTTGATGATGTTGTCACCCCTGAGAGCTGACACAGGAACGCACGTAATGTCCCGGAGTCCTATCCGCGCCGCGAAGGCGCGGTAGTCCGCCTCGATCGTCGCGAAAACGGCCTGGTCATAGTCGACGAGGTCCAGCTTGTTCACCGCAACCACAACGTGTTCTATGCCGAGTAATGCCACCAAGTAGCTGTGGCGGCGGGTTTGGGTGAGCACGCCCTTGCGTGCATCCACGAGAATCACAGCCAGGTCAGCCGTCGACGCGCCCGTCACCATGTTCCGCGTGTACTGCTCGTGGCCCGGGGTGTCAGCCACAATGAACTTTCGTCGCTCCGTGGTGAAATAGCGATACGCGACGTCGATCGTGATGCCCTGCTCTCGTTCTGCCGCCAATCCATCCACTAGTAGGGCGAAATCCAACTCTCCCGCTTGCGTGCCGATCTTTTTGGAATCAGCCTCGAGCGTGACAAGGTGGTCCTCAAAAACCAGATGAGATTCATAGAGCAGGCGACCGATCAGTGTGCTCTTTCCATCATCAACGCTGCCACAAGTGATGAACCGAAGTAGCGACCGCTCCTCATGAGCCGAAAGATATGCCTCGATGTCCTCGGCGATCAGTGACTCCTGTGCATGCGACATCAAATCCCTCCTCGGCCGGTGATCACGCAAATGTGACGAACAGACACTAGAAGTAGCCCTCTTGCTTCTTCTTTTCCATGGATCCTGACGAGTCTGAATCGATCAGTCGGCCCTGGCGCTCCGAGGTGGTCGTCAGCAACATTTCCTGTATGACTTCGGACAAGGTGGACGCTGTACTCTCGATCGCTCCCGTGAGGGGATAACAGCCCAACGTCCTGAAGCGCACACTTCGCAGTTCGGGAATTTCTCCCGGCAGTAAGGGCATGCGAGCGTCATCGACCATGATAAACGCTCCATCTCGCCGCACCGTCGGGCGCGGAGCTGCAAGATACAGCGGAACGATGGGGATGGATTCCCGCTTGATGTACTGCCAGACGTCGAGTTCGGTCCAATTCGAGAGCGGGAACACCCGCATGGTCTCGTCTTTGAAGCGACGGACGTTGTAGGTCCGCCAGAGTTCGGGGCGCTGGGCCTTGGGATCCCATCGGTGGCTGTTTGAACGGACACTGAAGATTCGCTCTTTCGCTCTGGACTTCTCCTCATCCCGACGGGCGCCACCGAACGCAATGTCGAAGCGCCATTTCTCCAAGGCCTGCTTGAGGCCTTCTGTTTTCCACATGTCCGTGTGCAGTGCTGACCCGTGGTCGAACGGATTGATCCCTCGCTCGATACATTCGGGATTCCGATGCACGAGTAGCTCCATGCCACTTTCCCTCGCCATGCGATCTCGCATGTCGTACATGGAGCGGAATTTCCACGTTGTATCGACATGGAGCAGAGGGAACGGTGGGGGGGAGGGATGAAAGGCCTTACGGGCCAGGTGAAGCATCACGGAGCTGTCCTTACCGATCGAATACAGCATGACCGGTCGTTCGCTCTCAGCGACGGCCTCTCGCATGATGTGAATGCTTTCGGACTCCAGGACCTGCAGTTGGGAGAGCGGTTTCGTCGTCATGCCGCGATTGTGCATAGCGCGATCACCTTTTGGGCTAGTTCGGAGCGGCAGATCACGATGTCGGGCAGCCATGGATTCGGCTGGTTGTAGCGGACCGTTGCACCATCAAGGCGCGACACGTGCAGCCCGGCTGCCAGGGCAACGGCGACCGGAGCGGCAGAATCCCATTCCCATTGGCCTCCGGAGTGGACGTAGACATCTGCATTCCCCCGGACGACGGCCATGGCTTTAGCTCCGGCCGAACCCATTGGGATCAGCTCGCCCCCCAGCGCTTCGGCGAGCATGGCGGCGTGCTCCGTCGGCCTGGTCCTACTCACCAAGATCCGAGGGCGCGACGGAAGAGGTCCGAGGTCGGGCGGGTGATCGCTGCTTGAAAACATGAGGCCCTCGCCGGGCAAGGCCACGGCACCTGCCACCAACTCCCCTTCCTCCACAAGAGCGACGTGCACCGCCCAGTCCATGCGAGGGGGTTCAGAGAATTCGCGAGTGCCATCCAAGGGGTCGATAATCCAGACTCGACGATTCACCAGTCGGTCACTGGTGTCGTCAGCTTCCTCCGAAAGGACCGCATCGGTGGGATAGCGATTGGCCAACTGCTCGCTGATGTACTCCTGCGATGCTGCATCTCCGGAGGCTTTCAACGTCGTGGCGTTGCCGCCGGCTCCACGAATCGCCATAAGTATCTTTCCTGCTCCGGCGGCTATTTGCCCAGCGGCGATGGTGTCGACGCTCACGAGGCGACGCCCGACGCGCGGGTGGAGCCTTGAGCCGTGATCGTGCAACTTCCGTGCATGGTGCGCGGATCGGGCGCGGCACGCACCAAATCCGTTTTGCGTAAAACCCCCATGGAGCGAGCATTACACTTTTCTTTGATGATGTAAACTGCAGCGAAACGGTCACGCCGCCTGAGGTGGAGTCAATCCGACATCGAGAGGTCGCTCCACGCTTCACCGAGCCGCGTTATAGCGTGACGGGAACAAGAATATTCGGCTCGGACGGAGGGGGAATGAGCATGACGACCCGTAACAAGGCTCCTGTGGATGGCATCCAGCTTCCGGCCCGCTTTTTGCCCTTCCCACGTTCCATCAGCAGCGAAGCCCGAACAAATCTTGTTGCTCTCGCGGAGCAACGGGCGGCGGTATCTTCCGAGGCGGCGTCGTTGCCCGATGACCCAGCAGAGTGGTCCGCCCTTGTCGAAATGGTGAATGCCGGTGTTGTGGCAATGTTGGTGGCGTCGCGCGGCGCCCCAAGGGCGACCAGCGAAACTCTGAAAGTCGAGGGCCTCACGCTGTATGTGAGCACCCCCGAAGGCGTCGATCCGGAGGGTGGTCCCTTTGCCTTTCTCGATATTCACGGCGGCGCTTTTACCTATGGGGGAGGGGAGGCCTGTCGAATGTGGTCCGGCGGCTGGGCCGACCTCCTGGGTGTCCGGTGTTTCTCGGTCGATTACCGCATGCCGCCGGAATACCCCTACCCCGCCCCGCTCGACGACTGCGTCGCCGCGTACCGTTGGCTGCTCCAACAGTGCGGTGCCGAGAACATCGTGGTCGGAGGAATGTCGGCGGGCGGCAACTTGGCGGCGGCGGCAATGCTGCGGGCAAGGGATGAAGGACTTCCACTGCCGGCGGGCCTCGTCCTGCTGACTCCCGAACTCGACCTGACCGAATCGGGCGACAGCTTCGAGACCAACAGGTACGCCGATGTGGTCCTTGTCGACAGTTTGGCGCCGACCATCGCCATGTACGCCGGGGACGCCGACCTGAGTGACCCCTACCTTTCGCCCCTCTTCGGCGACCTGACAAAGGGGTTCCCCCGGACCTATCTCCAAGCCGGCACCCGCGATCTGTTTCTCTCGAACACTGTCCGGATGCATCGATCGCTGCGGAGGGCGGGCGTCCCGGTGGAGCTCCATGTTGTCGAAGGTGCTCCTCACGGCGGCATGTTGGGAAACCTCCGAACTCCCGAAGACGCCGAGATGGACGCCGAGATGCGGCGGTTTGCGACCGAGTGCTGGAATCGCGCGTAGTCGAAGCGGCTGGCGGGTGCGACGTGTGGGCAATCGCGCCGCTGGTAGCTGTCGGCCCTCGGAAATGGCATGCTGATGGCTATGGGTCAGCGTTCGACCACGGTGGAATCCATTCTCGAGGCGGCGAGGTCGGCGATCGCGGAACGAGGGCCGGGCAAGCTCACGTTGTCAGCGGTCGCTAGTGCGGCCGGGATTTCCCGTCCCACGCTGTATCGCTGGTTTCCGACAAAGGATGACCTACTCGCAGCCATCACGGCCTACGAAGAGGAACGGTTCGACGTCGGCCTGCAAGAGGTCATCGACGCACATCGGACTCCGAAACGACGGCTCGATGCCGCCCTCCGCTACCTCATGAACTACCTCGATGAATCGATGATGCCCGACCCGATCGGGGTCGATCCTGAGTTTGCCCTCAAATCGATTGCCGCGTCTCTCACTCCCCACATTGAAATTCTGTCCCGTCTTCTGGGCGACGCCTTGCTCGAGGTGCCAGCCGTCCGGGCCGGTGCGCTGACCGCCGACGAAGCTTCAGAATTGTTCCTCCGAATGGCGTATTCGCACTATTTGATCCCCCACGCCGACTCCGAAGTGCTGCTTTCGATGATGCGAGATTTCGCAGGGATATCTCGGAGGACCGCCCGGCTGATGGCTGTGTGAGGTATCCCCAAGAGAACACTCATCAAATCAATAGGCCCACTTTACATTTATGAGGTTCACTGTAAGCTTGGGAGTGGGAACGAATCACACCCGAGATCAGGGGGACGACGAGTAGTGGTTGCATCCGAGACAATCAGTCGCCAGGACGTTGACGCAGAGATCAACTACATCAGAAACCCGTCGCCGGCCACAGGCGACGTGCTGAGGTTTGTCACCGAGGCGGAGGAACAGTCGACCATGGAGACCCTGCCAGGTCGCATTGTGCGAATAAGGAACGCTCGGTCGATCGAGTCGCACCTCGATCACGAAGGATTCGCCTTAGTGCCGCACACGAGTTCCATTGTCGATTTCGATTTGATTCAGGACGATCCTGAAGTGGACCAGCGCTATATCGACGAGATGACGGAGTTGCTGGCCCGGGTCACCGGGGCCTCGAAGGCCTTCATGCTGGGCCGGGGAAAAAGACGCTACGGTGAAGGGGCGAAGGAAAAACTCGCCGGACTATCCAACGCCAAACCGGCCCGATACCCCCACGCCGACAATACGGACGCGTCGGCGACCGGTCTCGTCGAGATGGTGGGCGCGTTTGTGGACGAGATAGATCTCACGGGATATTCGCGTTATGCGATGTACAACATGTGGCGAGCCGTATCGGCACCACCGCAAGACTTTCCGCTGGCGGTGTGCGATGCGCAGAGCGTGACGCCAGGAGACGAAGTGACGGTGACCGCCATCACCATTGAGAAAGATACGGGTGAGATCACACACGACACAACGGGCTATCTCTACAATCCGGCCCACCGTTGGTATTACTACCCGGATATGACCCACGAAGAGGTCCTCGTGTTCAAGGCGCACGATACCGACCCGCAGCGATCCATTCGTGTGCCGCACAGCGCGTTTACAGACCCAACGTGCCCGGCAGGGGTGGCGACGAGGGCGAGCGTGGAGATGCGCGGACTCGCCCTCTTCATCTGAACCGACCGGACCTCTCGACCGCTCTCATCGAAAGGCAATTCACCATGTCGCCACTCACAGTGGACTACGTTGCGCAGCGCGCGAAGGCATTAACCGACATCCAAGATCCTGATCCCACCCACTTCGCAGACAACCTCTCTGCTGTTGTCGATTGCATGAATGGCGAGACGGAGCTCACTGAGGCTGCAGTTGAGTCAGCTGTCGGAATGCTGGCGTTCGCCATGCGGAACCGTATGGAGGTCGACCGCTACATCGTTGACGAACCCGACGTGGAGGAATCGTCCATCGATCGCCCGATTTTTCTCACGGGGCTGCCCAGATCGGGAACCACTTACTTTCAGTACCTCTTTGACCTGGACCCGGAACTTCGCATGATGCGGACGTGGGAGGGCGAGCGCCCCGCCCCACCACCAGCCGTCGACCCCGAGTCTGCCCGTCAACGACGGGAGGTCAGTCTCGAAAACGCCCGGCTGATGCGCGAACTGACGGGAGGGAAGATTGATGCCTTCCATCTCACCGACGTCGACGGCCCCCAGGAGTGCTTGGCAATCCTGGACCAGACCTTTGTCAATCCAGGGCTTCTCTGGCCTATGTCGGGGCAGAGCTATTTGAAGTACCTCTTGCACGAGGCGGATTTGCGGGAAGCCTACGAATACCACGCGTGGGTACTGAAACTATTGCAGTGGGGGGCACCGTCGCGACGTTGGACCTTGAAATGGCCATGCCACCTTCTGGCGCTCGATGCCATCGCGGATGTCTATCCAGATGCCATCTTCGTCGTGACCCATAGAGATCCGATCCAAGCGCTTGCCTCGAATTGCAGCCTCGCCCACATGCTGCGAACGGGCACCGACCCGGATTACGATCCGAAAGTCATCGGACGTGACATGCTCAACTTGGTACGTGAGCACGTCGAACACCTTGTCGCGTTCGATGTCGCTCAGTCGCAGGCAGGACGCTCTTCGCTCGTGCACGTCGACTACTACAGACTGGCGGATTCTCCTGAAACCGTGATGCCCGGCGTGTTCGAGGCGGTCGGACTTGCGTGGACGCCCGTCGTCGAGGACCGAATTCGCACATGGCGAGCGGAGAACCCCAAAGGAAAACGCGGCACCCATGAGTACACACTTGACGACTATGGGCTTGACCGAGACATGGTGGCAGATGCATTGGCGTCCTACGTCCAGCGATTCGATATCCCCACCGAATACGCCGGGTCCTAGTGGATACTGAGGCGATCGACTGGACCGATTGGATCGAAAGCTTGCGCAGCATGGCGGCAACGATGTTCGAGGAAGCCCGGGCGGGCGGCGCGGGGCGTGAAGCCGACCTCGCGATGAAAATCTTCGGCACCATGATGGGCGCGTACCTCTCGCACCTGTCGTCGGATCCCGCACATCCGGTGTTTCTCCCGAGTGCCGGCTACTACACGATGTACGGGTCGCCAAACCCAGACACTGTCTATCGGAGCGCAGTGATTGATGACACGGGCCGCTACTTGATAACTGGTCGGAGAGGCACCGCTCACGACGTGACGATCATGGCTTTCGGGGGTCCGACCCCAAAGGGTCTAGAAACGTTCGCACCGTTTGATCTCGCGGGACTCACAGTTGATGATGACGGGAAATTTGACGTTGTCTTGAGCCGTGAGCGTCCGGAGAACGCCCGGAACTGGTGGCAACTCGAGCCTGGCACACGCTCGCTCATGTTGCGGAGCGTCAGCACCGATTGGTCGGGCCTCGCCGACCCGGCCCTGGCGATCGTGCATTTGGACGGCAGCCCCCGGCGAGAACGCGTTGGATCGGAAGCCTTACGACAGCGGGCCAGCGCATTCGCCTACGTGGTGGAAGCGATGATCAAGTCGGGCATCAATCGGGTGGCCGAACTCCGTTCCGAGGGGGTCGTGAACAGGGTCGTGACGGTCGATTACTCCGGTGGAGGTGGGCTGCAGGACCAGTGGTACCAAGAGGGATGTTTTCAACTGGAAGATGACGAAGCGCTACTGGTCGAGGTTCACGTCGTGGAGGAATGTCGCGGGTTTTCGCTCTCGCTGACCGATGCTTTCTTCTCCACGCTCGATTGGTCGAACGCACAGAGCAGTCTCAATGATCGTCAGGCCGCAATGGACGCGGACGGTGTGCTCCGGACAGTTGTTGCGCCGTGGGATCCCGGTGTGAAGAACTGGCTTGACACGATCGGACATCCGTTCGGCGTTCTGCAGTTTCGGTGGTCGGGTGGACGTCAAGCTCCCCGGATCGTCGTGAAAAAGGTGTCGTCGGCTTTGGTCGGTGACCAGGGCCTCCCAGGGTCGATGGTGCGTGTCACCGCGGATGAGCGCGCAGCGGTCATACGTGAACGGCAGATCGGAGCGCAACTCCGGTCACTCTGGTAGGAAGGTTCCTCACGGCAGGCTCCCTCGGCCTTCTTACTCTTCCGTTGCGGCCGAACTCAGTCAGTATCCCGCGGTGTGCCGTCGAATTCTCCCCAAATGGTGGACATGAGCTCGGGATGCTCTCCTCCAGGTCGGGGACAGTTCGGCCAGTACTCGGGAATCGAACCCCTGCAATGAACCGCCACGCTGATCCAGTGCTCCCAGCCTGGAACCGGTCGCACTTCGGCTGAGGTGTATCGAACTGTCAGGCCAGCTCGACGACGTGTGGAGCGGTTCGCCTCAGAACCATGAAGTAAGAGGTCCGAATGAATCGAAATCTCTCCCGCCTTGAGCACATTATTGAAGCGATCGTCGTGGCACGCGGCATCAATGACCTGGCGCTTGAGAACGCGTGTCCCGTCGAGCTCCATGACTTCATGAGTCACCGGTCCGAGGAGGTGGGAACCAGGAACGAATTGCATGGCTGCATTGTCCACATCCACGTCGTCGATTGCGATCCACACGGACACCGTTTTGGCCGGCGCCAGCGGCCAATAGACGGCGTCTTGATGAAGCGCCACTTCCTTAGGATCTCCCGGTTGCTTGGCGAAGAGGTGCAAGCCCCAGCATACGAAGTCCGGGCCGAGAATGTCCTCCACGTAGTCGAGTAGTACGGGACTCTGTAGAAGGTCATACAATCCTCGACATACCACATGATACGAACTGATCGAGTATGAGTTGCGCCGATCGGGAGCAGTCACCACTGCGTCGACGAGATTGTCTATGTAGCCCTGCAGGTCGGCAGTTTCCGCTTCGTCGAAGGCCGGCAAGGGGCTCACAAACCCTTCCCGGTTGAAGTGTTCGATGTCAGAAGGTTTCAGGGTGCGAGACGTGGAAGGCTCCGCCGGAACGAACGCCAGTGAGCCAAGTTGCGCTGCGTCGGCGTGAAAGTCGACGAGCGACTTCAGAGCCCGCCCTCCTGAGATCCCATCCCCATTTCCCATGGTCGCCATAGTGACATAGGACCGAGCGTCACGCCTCATGAGGAAGGTGAAGGCACGCAAATACCCAGGATCGTGGGCCCGTTCTCTGCCAAGTGTGAGCACGTTGACGACCGCCGTGAGTCATGGCAACGTTCATCGTGCAGACGCGGCCTCGGCTCGATCGGTACGTATGGCGCGTCGCCTGGCAGTTGACAGCGAGCGGAGGCTGGAGGGTCGTCGCCGAGACCGATCGACATCCTTGTGAGGATCTCGCTGTAGGAGCGCACCGGATCGCGGCCGACCGCGCCGAAGAACCCAGTGTGCTCGAGTGTGGTGTGGCCGTGCACACCGGACCAGACAGCTTCGCCCGCGGTGGTCACGTCGTCGACCTCCCATCGGCCCGCGTTGACACAGGCGTGGATGCGACGGAGGAGCGAGACGAAGGTGGACCTCGCGGCCTCGAGGTCGGCGGGATCACCGAGCCTGAACGTGGCCAGCCCTGGACCGAGCATCACCGCGTACAGGTGGGGTTCGCGCAGCGCAAAGCGACGGTAGCTCCACAGGTAGAAGGCCGGTTTGACCGCTCTCACCGAAAGGAAGGGAAAACACGTGATGGCCACCAACCAGGAAATCATCGAAAACGCCTATGCGAGCTTCGCAACCGGCGACATTCCGGCCGCCCTTGGCGCCATGGCCGACGACATCCGATGGACCGAAGCAGACGGATTTCCGCTGGCTGGCACGTACGTCGGTCCGCAGGCGGTCCTCGAAGGGGTGTTCATGCGGCTCGGGGAAATCGGCGATGACTCGCCGTGGTGCCTGAGCAGTTCGTCGCCGACGGTGACACAGTCGTGGCGCTCGGGAGCTGCAAGTGGAAGCACAAGAGTTCCGGAGAGCCGGCCGCTGTGGAGATGGTCCACGTGTGGACTATGAACGGTGGCAGGGCCGTTGCCTTCCAACAGCACATCGACACCCTCAAGGTGCGCGAACTCAGCTGACCCACCGGGTCATGCTGAGCCGAGTGCTGGAGAGGGAAGGCTGATTGAATGGTCTTGTGACTCCCACGCACAACGTCCTCTTCGGCGTCGGGCTGGAGACCGGCGTCCACCAAGTGAGCGAGATACTGGGACACGCCCGCATAGCCGACGAAGCGGGTCTCGACATTGTCAGCCTGTCTGACCATCCATACTTCGCCGATCGTCTCGACGCCTACGCTGCGTTGGGGTTCGTGCTCGGAACAACCAGCAAGATCGCCGGGGCGGTGATCATGACGAACCTGCTGAGTCGTCCTGCTCCCATCCTCGCCCGGACCGTCACGGGTCTCTCATCGATCTCTCAGGGTCGATTTGTTCTCGGAGTCGGTGCGGGCGGAAGTTGGGAGGAGATCGTCGCCCTCGGTGTTCCACGTCTGTCGCCCGGAGACCGGGTGCGAGCGCTCGAAGAGGCTCTCATTGTCGTGAGAGCTCTTTCAGGTGGCGGCGGTCCGGTCACGTTCGACGGCGAGTTCTACCAGGTGGTGGGACTGACGCCGGCTGCTGCACCAACGCCACCGATCTGGATCGGAGCGCTCGGCCCCAAGGCGCTGGCAGTCACTGGCCGACAAGGGGATGGATGGGTACCAGGACACCTCGCTGACTGGCGAAGCACGCTCGTGGCCGAGTCGCGCCCCGTCGTCGACGAAGCGGCCGTCTCGGCGGGGAGAGACCCCACTGAAGTCGACACCATCTACAACGTGTCAGGGCGCTTCACCCGGGAACCACTCCGTGCGACCCGCGACGACGAGGGCCGCTGGATCGGAGGCACAGTCGTCCAGTGGGTGGAGGAGCTGACGTTCGCCGTGCTGGAACACCGCGCCGCAGCGTTCATCTACTTGGTCGCTCCCGGCGACGTCATCAGCGACACAACGCTCAACATATGGGCACGCGAAGTCGTACCCGCCGTTCGCGAAGCGATCACTTCTTCAGAGAGGAGCCTCCCCGGATCTGTCGGTTATGAACCGGGAGAATGAGCGGTCACGGTCTCGGCAGCGGTCATCGCTGCCGAGAACCTATGCTTAGTGGCTGTGAGTTATGCGGTTGATTTCGTCAACGTATCCACCATCGGCTTGGAGTCGTCGCCGGTAGCGTCCGCGCTGGCGGGCCTGCGGGCGAACGAGGCTCGCTACTTCAAGAACAAATACGACCATGTCTTCACGGTGGAGCCGTCCGCAAAGGCCAAGAAGGCAATCGACTTGGTGAACCGCATCCTCAAAGAGGAGCGTGACATTGTCGTGACTTCGCTTCCGCTCGAGGCAACGACGTTCCAGGTCGAGAATATCCGATGGACCTACGTCTTCTACGAGAACGGGCTCTCGATCAACGTCCTCTATACGCTCGACGGGCCGAAGCGTGCGGTCGGGTTCAAGCTCTCCGAAGGGATGGAGGTTCCTCCGGAACTGGGAACATTCAAGTTCGCGCGACAGAAATCGAAACTGGCAGGGACGATCCGGGGTTCCTATTTCGTGATCAAGGGTGAGTACTAGCAAGAGGTTTGCCGATACTTCGGCGTCACCGACCGAACGCGAGGGGGGACAATGACCGACCCGACATTCGAAGATTGGCTGGCGATCGTGGGGGGGCTGAACCGCATGGCCGCCCTCATGGATGCGCGCGAATGGGATCGCATCGGTGAGGTCGTGCTTCCCGATGCGCATTGCTACGGCCAATTGGGTCATGAGGCGATCGTCGCTAACGTCTTGCGCCGCGCCCTGGGGGGTTGCGGTCCGACGCAACATCTCCTCGGCAACTATGACGTCCACGTCGATGGCGACGTGGGGACGTCGCGCGCACTGATTCGTGCCTACCATCTTGAATCCGGCGGAGACGCGTTGGAGCAGCCCCGCACGTACGTGTGGATGGGGGTCTATCTCGACCGCTGGACGCGGACCGGGGACGGTTGGCGAATGAGCGAACGCAGGACCGAGACGAACGTTTCCGTCGGCGACGCCTCGGTGCTTCAGCCGGGCTGACCTCGACGGCTGCGCGGTGGCGCAGGTACGAGTGGACTTTGCGAACGGGTGGTCAGGCGAAGCCTGTGGGAGACCCCACGGTTTTCGTGCGACCAGATTGTAAAGCGAACCAGATCAGTGGGATCTGGAGGGGCAATCGCAGCCACGTGAACACCTGGGCTATCGCATCATGACCGTCCTGGGTCGTGACGGCGTCCTGCAGGTTTGCCGGCCAAACCGCCAGAAGGAGAAGAGCGGCCGCGTACCCTGCCCAGCGCTGCCGACGCAAGAGGCCAACGGCGCAAATTAACTCCGCGACCCCACTTGCGTAGACCAAGGCCGTTGAAAATGGAAGGAAATGTGGCACGATCCCCGTGAAGGTGGCGGGGTGGGCCAGGTGCACTGCGCCGCTGATGGAAAACGCTGCAGCGACGATGCGGGGACCATATGCGTAGCTGAACCGCTGTACACCGCTGATCAGTTCCACGACGGCACCTTATGCCTGGTGCTTCCTGCGCCTGGACCGAGGTCGTTTTGAGGCTGCCCTTAGGCGCTACGCAGCCTCTCCCACCGGCTCGTAGGTGAGGATGAGCACTCCAGTCGTGGTGGGCGTGCACCCGGTAAGTCGAAGCCGCACCGGGTGGGGGTACTCGCGAAACAGCCGCTTGCCCGTGCCGAGCACGAGCGGGTGCAGCATGATCCGGTACGTATCGATCAGTTCGTTGGCGATGAGCGTCTGTACCAGTGCGCCGCTGCCCAGCACCGTGATGAAGCCGTCGCCCTCCGCCTTGAGCTCCTGGACTGCCTCGACGATGTCGCCGTCCAGCACTTCGCAGTTGACCCATTCCAGATCCTGCTGGCGTAGCGTTTTCGTTGCCACGTACTTCGGCATGGCGTTGAGACTCGCGGCAATGGGATTGTCGGCGGATTCGTGTGGCCAGTGCGCCGCCATGTGCTCATAGGTCTTTCGTCCAAAGAGGTAGGCCGAGACCTCGCCGATTCCTTGTCCGGCCTGCTGCGCCACCTCGTCGCCATACGGACCGCTCCAACCGCCGTAGTCGAACCCGCCTTCGCGATCCTCATCGGGGCCGCCCAGGCCCTGCATGACGCCATCAAGCGTAACGAACTCGACGACTGACAACTTACGCATGGTGCCCTCCTTGAACATGCCCGACAACAAATTACCCGCCGACGAGTTCCGCTATCCCCGGTCATATGCGGACCTCGACATGTCTCTGAGTGCAGTTAGGGCTCAGAAATGTTGCAAGATCCAGCTCTTTGCTCACGCCTGCGCAATTGTCGGAGCAGCCAATGTCGTCTCATGTGATCTCTGCTACTCCGGTCGGAGCGAAAGGGCCAGGCGTGGTACGACGAATGACACGAGAAAAATCGGCAGGAACCTCTTTCCGGTGCATCGGAAGGCGATGACCTGGCCTTCGGCGGCGTCGAATGTCAGAGTGCGACTCAAGTTCCGGCCGTTACGGACTTGTAGGGTGTGACGTCCAGCTTCGATTGGTATCTCGATCGTTTGGTTCATTTCGAGCGACCCGACCGGCTCATCGTCGACCACGGCGTTGAAGCTGCCACGACGGACCTCCACGCCGATCGCTTTGTGCGTCAGCTTGAGAGTCGCCGACATCCTCAGTCTCCTGTTTGTGTCAATCGATCGGCCCGCCCGCCCTCTTTGCTTCCATCGTGACTCGAGGGCTCGTCAACGAGGTGCTCGAGTGCGACGGCGGTCGTCATTCGGACTCCCCGCCGGACGTGCCCGACGGCCACTGGTCGGGCATCCAGTCGCCTTCCGGATCGGTCGTTTGTCCCACTTCGATCAGATGTCCGTCAGGGTCGCGGATATAGCAACGGATCTCGTACTGGTGCTGCTTCGGCGGCGTCAGAAACTGGGCGCCCTTGGCGCTCCATTCGGCGTAGACAGCCTCGATGTCCTTGACCCGGATATTGAGGAAGCTGCTGACCCGGTCGGGATCGCGTGGCGTCTCCAGCGTCACCGCAGGCTTGTCGTCGGTCGGGCCTCCGCCGGCATTGATGACGATCCAGCTATTGGACAGTTTGACGTTGACCGGACCGGTATCGGTTCCTTGGAAGGCGACCTTGCCCCCCAGTATTTCGGTGTAGAAGCGCCGAGAACGCTCGACGTCGCCCGAGACGATGAAGTGGGTCAGCAGAATGTCCTCTTCTGGTCGAACCTCGGCCATCTGGAGCCTCCCGGGTTGGGTCACAGGCCATCCCTGCGACGGGTCCGCAGGCGGTGTTGCGATCAATTATGGCAGGACCCTTACCGGAGTGGAAGGGGTGACGCAGATCGTCGGTCCAGGGTGGCACGTTCTTGTCACGGCGGCGATCGAAGTAAGACAATTCAGAGAAGCAAAGGGGATGGGAAGTTCCCCGCCTTCGGCACCAGGGTTATCTCTCCGGCGAACCATGGAGAATGCTTCGGCCACGCCGAAGAGCGCGCTTGGGCACTGAGCAGGGTCCTGCAACTTTCCAGGCGAACCGTTTGAACTCGGGCCCGATTCGAGGCCCGGTCGGGCGTCGGCACACGTAGCTCAGCAAGTAACAATCGGAGATCTCATGGAAGCAGCCTCGCTTTGTCGCGACTTCTTCAGGGTCGAACAGTCCCTGAGAGACCGACTCGCCCCCATAGTTGATCCCAAGTGCTTGCTCAATGACAAAACCATGTCCGCGTAGCAAGGCGGCCATCTCCTGGTGCGAATATTCATACTTGTGGTCGGGATCGATAAAGGCGTCTTGTTGCAACCGCGTCAGCTTGCTGTTGGGTGTGTCGATGGCCAGAAACCCACCGGGCTTGAGAACTCTACGGACTTGCGACAACACCATGTCAGCCTCGCGTCTGGTGACGTGTTCGATGCTTTGTCCGCTGTAGACGAGATCGAATGTCCCCGACTCATAGGAGCTCAGGTCGGTCATCGAATGGTAGCGATAGGTCACGAGACCTTGTGGGCTCTCGACGGAGCTGGGACGCGCATCGTCTTGGTAGAGCGGGTGCCTCTCATCGCTCGGAAGATCGACGATCACCAACTCGTCGAACGGATAGGGGTAGCCCATGAGGACGAGGGCTCCGGACGGATCGCCGAGAGCCGCTCCCCCGATGTCAAGGATTCGACGAGCCCGGGGAAGACTGCGGATGAAGACACCCCTCCCGTAGTGCAGCGAGGGGCCGAACTCCGTCATAGGGGTGCTGTGAGCCCACTCCGCAGAGTTGATGAGCCACTCGACGAGTTGGCGAGGGGAGAGCGTCCCGCCCTCGAGCTGTTGGACATACCAGTCGTCGTCGGTCAGCACGGGTTCGCGGCCGAAGAACAAATGGAAAAGACCCCGCAAGAGCTGCCTGCTCGGGAGATCCTCAATCAGCCCCGATTCGGGAAGAGCGAGGTCATCGGTCACAGCTGGGGAGAGTACATGACGGGACCACACTCGCTGACGGTCAACGCGCGAAATAACCGCCGTCGACGGGGTAATACGCACCGGTCGAGAATGTTGACGCGTCAGAAGCCAAGAAGGCGACCATCTCTGCTACCTCCCAGGCGTGGCCGAGGCGAGGAATGGACTGGAAGGAAAGCATCCGGTCCCGAACCTCGGGAATGGCCGCTCCACGCTGACTCATGGGTGTGTCCATGTAGCCCGGTCCGACACATGTGACACGGATGCCGCAGGGGCTGTACTCGAGTGCAGCAGCGCGTGTGAGACCGAGCACGCCGTGTTTCGCTGCCGTGTAGGCCGCCGACGCTTCCAGCCCGGCACCCGACATGATGGAGCCGATGTTGACGATTGATCCTTGCCCGGCTTCGAGCATCGGCGGTAACTCTGCCCGCATGCAATAGAAGACACTCTCGAGATTCGTCGAAATGAGGCGACGCCAGTCCTCGTCCGTGGTGTCGGCGATGTATGTGCCTTCCGGGGTGATCCCGGCATTGTTCACTGCGGCGTCGAGTCTCCCGAAGTGCTCCAGAGCCGCCTCGACCATGGCGAAGCAGTCGTCGGGGTCGGTGACGTCGACCGCGAACGGAACCGCCAGCTCGCCGACGCCCTCAGCCACGTGCGCCGCGCCTTCTGCATTGCGGTCAGCAACGAGGACGTGGGCACCGCGTTCGGCAAGCAATCTCGCGGTCGCTTCGCCCATTCCCTGCGCCGCACCGGTGACGATCGTCCCTCGTCCGCTCAGATCCAATCGTCCCAACGATGTTCGTGACATTTCCACCCCCCTTCACGTTCTTGCTTTTGGCAAAAGTGGCGGCCGGGTCCTGGGCGGAACCCAACTGCCGGCAGGAGCGCGCTGGGGTTCAGCCCCTCATCGGGCCAGCGGGCTGTAGAAGACGAGGCCGTTCCCTTTGTGGTCGTAGACCACTGCCCGGCGCTCGTGTGCGTCGTTGTACGGTCCTTTCACGATGGCACCCCCGTTGGCCTCAATCGCCTCCGCGGCAGCGTCGACATCGTCGGTCTTGATGCCGACGACGACATGGCCGGGCATCGGGTGATCAATCGCGGTCGCCAGCGCCAGGGTGACCGACCCGCCGTCGAGAGCCGCATAGTGAGCGCCGTCGCGAAACTTCAACGACATCCCAAGGGTCTCGGTGTAAAACCGGATCGACTCATCGAGGTCGTCGGTTGACAACACGACCATGCGTACGTCGTAGTCGCTCATGCTGCCTCCTTTTTGGAAGCATCCTAGAGCCCTGGTCTCGGGAGCGAGTGGCTCGGGCGCCCACTCTTACGATGCGGCCAACCCGGAAGCCGACGTCGCGGAAGGTTCGGGAAATGCCAGCGTGGCGCTGGCGCAATCGGCCGAAGTTGAGCCGGGGGACGTCGCGGCGACGACGTAGAGGTACTGCTGGTTGCCGGGCCATTGCCAGACCACCAGCTCTGGTGTCGTCGTGACGGCCGACGATGAGCCGAGCTCGTCTGACTGGTTGGCATTTTCGAGACAGCTGAGGGCCGAATCGTTCTGCACCACCAACCCGCGTAGCAAGCCGACCACGATCGCTCCCGGAAACGGCGGGCTGATCCCCGCAGCGGTCGAGGTCGTGGTACTGGCCAGGGGGAAGGGGTGCCGCGCAGCTTGCGCTGGGCACGGAGGGTGTCGCCACCACACACAGCGTGACGCTCTGCGCGGGAGATGGAGCGGCAGGCGTCGGCGAAGTGCCGTTTTCGACGGTGACCAGGGACTCGGCCTCGAACGCCCCGACGATGGACGGCGCGGGGAGAGCGACCGGAGCCCCCCCGGTCGTGCTCGCGCCACCTTGACCGGAGGCTCCACCCGACGCGGTCGTGGTGGGTGCCGTCGCCGCAGGGGGCGGAGCCGACGTGGTCGTGGTCGAGGGCGGAGCGGGGGTGGCGTAGGCGATGGCCGGAGCGACGCCGTCCAGGGCGCTGACCATCGCCGGATCCGTACCTTCCATGCCGAGGGCCCACACACCCACGCCGCGCAGGCCATCTTGCGCAGCGAGATGGGCGATCTGGTAGAGCGACGTCGGATCATCGAAGAACGTCTCGTGCCACTGGCTGCCCACCTGGTACGCCGTCCACGCCGTGTCGGTCACCGGGTCCCAGTACAGCGGGTGCCCGCTCCCTGTTATCTGGAAGTCCGGCTGCGTCGTCGCCGGGCCCGTCGCGGTGTCGGTGAGCGTGTTCCCCGTGGTCGGCCAATCAATGCCGAACAGGGGAGTGCCCAGAATCACCTTGCCGGCCGGTACGGCGGCGGCGTACTGCGCAGCGGTGCTGAGATCGCTGAAGAGCGCGGGAGGTGAGCGGAGAGGCGGCCTGTGCCGGGGCCGCCACGTTGGGGGAGTACTCCATGACGAAGAAGGCGTCGACGACGCCCGCCAGGGCGGGGATGTCGTAGAAACCGCCCGGATCGCCTGCGGAGGAGGCATAGGTGTCCATCGTCACCTGCCAATGGGGGTTGATGAAATGCAACGTGTCCGAAACCGTCGTGACCAGGGCGGTCAAGCCAGCCTGGTCCGCACTGCCGGCGCCTTCGAGGTCGAGATTCACCCCGTCGAGGCTCTTGGCCCCGATCGCTCCGACCAGCGCCTTGGACAGCGTGGTGGCGGCGGCCGGATTGGAGGTCAACGCATCGAGGGAGTGCTGGTCGAAGTCGTTCACCGTGAGCACAACCCGCTTTCCGGCGGCGTGGGCCCGGGTGATCAGGGTCGAAAGCGCCTGGCTCTCATAGCCGTTCCAGCCCGGACCCGACTCGTTCAAGGACCCGTCGGCGTTGATCCCGACGGAGAAATAGGCGAGCGTGGTCAACCCGGCCACGTTGAACCCCGCGCTTTGGTCCAAGCTCCAGTAGGGGGCGAAGCCGAAGACCTCGTGGGGGGCCAGGGGATCGGCGGCGGCGACCGAGGCCGGAGCGGGTGCGGGAGGAACGGTGGCAGGGGGCAGCACGGGCGCCTTCGGAGCGACACGGCTGCCGAGAGGCGGAAGCGGGGCGTTGACGACCGAGTCCGAATGCGGTGCGGGAGCTTTCGAACTCGCACGGCCTGGTAGGAAGAGACCCAGAGCGAGAGCCAAGGCGAGCACGAAGACCGCTGCCATGGCAATGCGACCCGTCGCGCTCGAGATCATCAATCGAACGCTTCCTTTCTTCGCGTGACGCCCCCGGCGGTTCCAACTCATGGCCGGCTCCCGGCCCCGGCAAACGGGCACCCGGACACGTAGGGCCGGCGTTGTTCGAGCGCCTTCTGTCGCGGGGTGAAAAGCTCCAGGTCAACAGGGCTGAGCCCCGGAGTGGTGCGGAAGCGATCGGTCGTCCCTCCGTCGGAGCGACGCACCTCGCCCAAACGTTCATCGATAGTGGATTGATGCCGCATCATTGGACGGGCCTGTTTTACTACCCCGGGCGGGGGCGACACCAACGGGAGGCTGTGGGCAGATCGGCGCAGAGGTGCGCGACGGGTCGCTCCCTTCAGTGAGAGCTCAGCGGCTCAGTTCCAGGTCGTCCCCATTCCGAAATGTTCGCCGCTCGTCGCTTCTATGCCGGACCACTCTGAAAAGGGAGTTGCCCGCCCGTCTCGAGCAACGTCTTCAGTCCGCTGAGGATCTCGCTCCAGCCACCCCCTGCCCCGCCCGATTCGCCCTCACCCCTCAGCACGGCCGCAATCATGGGCGCACCTGCGAGGTCGTGGGTGACGGTGAGCTTGGTGACACCGCCTCGAACGGGCTCGATGTCATAGGTGAGTCGGGTGAACGCTTCGGCTGACAACTCGGGTGTCATCGTCATGCGCCAGGTCTGGACCAACTTGTGGGGCGGGTCCGCCTCGCTCACCTCGCCGTCGCTGATGACGTCGGGGCAACCGAACGCTTTCATGCCCTCGTTCGCATGAGCCCGGAACGCACCGCCGGAGCGCAGTTCGTACTCCACGAGAGGGGCATAGCCGTACTGCACCGTCCACTCGGGCTTGGTGATCGCCTCCCAGATAGCGTCGGGCGTCGCCTTGATGTACACCCGATAGACCTGGATTGTCTCGGTCGCCGTGGTCATTTCTGTCCCTCCAGGTTGGTTTTCAGGTTGGCGAGCGCCAACGCGTGGTGTTCGGTGTACTTATCGATCCATCGGTCGTGGATGATCCTTATCGGGACGGGATTGAGGAAATGCAGCTTCTCCCGGCCCGACCGGCGCGTGACGACAAGACCCGCCTCCTCGAGCAGGCGCAGATGCTTCATGACCCCTATGCGCGTCATGTCCACCTTGGATTCGAGATCGGTCAACGTGCGACCTTCTCGCTCGAAGAGAAGATCGAGCAGGAAGCGGCGAGTCGGGTCCGCGAGCGCCTTGAACACGAGGTTGTCGTCCACACCTCGTGATTATATGTAACTAAATAGTTACATGTCAAGCAACGAGGTCCCCGAATGCCCCACCTGCTCCATTGCGCTCCCGAGCGTCTTCGCCGCTACGTGCTCGCGTTGACCTCCTTCAGCAGCTGGAGGTACTTTCCCCCTGCGTTGTCCAGGTCCACACCGGCCTGGGTCAGCTGGGCGGCGCTTCGGTGCTCGATTCCGGAAATACACATCTGAGCTCCGTTCTTGAGTTGGACCAAGATGCTCGACCACGTCGGTTCGAGTGACCCGTCGGGCATCGGCGGGTCCCCCTGCGCCGTCGCCACATCCTTTGCCAGACGCACGCAGTCAGAACGAACGATCGTGAAGCTGGGATTCGTCGCGCTCGAGTCGATGTTGACGTCGGCGGCGTCGTGAGAAACCTGCTGATAGTTGGCGCCGTAGCTCGCGATCCATGTCCCCATTGCACTGGAGTCGCCTGATCCCTCCATCGTATTGGCGACGAGTGTTCCACCGAGGACACCCAGGAAGCATGCGACGAACGTGATGATGAGTCGCTTGGGTGTGAGCTTTCGCCGCACCGGGGACTCCGCTGGAGCCGGGTCCGGATTTGACGTGTCCCCTGAAGCCTGCATGATCTCGGTCATCTCTTGCTGCCTCCCTCCGTCTTCGCCGCATGCATCCCGCAACCTCATTGGAGGTCGATCGGATGTCCAGCACGACGGTACGGGCGACCGGTAAGGCAGTGGTAAAGCCGACGACGGGCAACGAACGGGACAGATACCCGTTCCTGTGTTGCGTCGGTGGGGATCTAACGACGCGACGCTGCGCGCGGCGTGCCACGAGCTGACCGTGCTGGCTGCTCTTTGACCGACTTCTTGGCACGGCTCGCAGGCTTCATGGACGTCGCTGCGTCACAGGACACATCTTGCACGAGTCGATCGAAGTAGCTATCGAAGGTCAAAACCAGGTCGATTGCATCCGGATCGAGATGCCACTGCAGGACGGTCCCCTGTACAAAACCGATGATCTCCACGGCCAGGCGGTCTGGGTCGATTCCCTTCGCAATTGAGCCATCACCCTGGCCATGTCGCAGAGTTCCGGCGATCAGGGAGCGAAAACGCCGGTGACGGACAACGAAATGTTCGTGGGCCGGGAAATCTGCATCGAGTGCCTCGGCCGTCATGACGAGCGTCAGCCGTGAGAGGTTGGCGAGTGCGGAGTCAGAGGTCAACTCGTGAGCCCAGAAGCGGATGGCACTCAGGCGGTCGATTCCGATCTTCGCATCCGTCCGCGTCGTGCGCGTCTCGTCGATACTGTCACTGACGGCGACGACCTCCATGAAAAGCCCGTACTTAGAGCCGAAATGATGGGTAATGGCCGGAATGGACACGCCGATCCGCTCGGCGATGGCAGCCATCGGTGTCCCACGTGAACCTCCTTTGGCGAACAAGTCAACCGCCGCATTAAGGATGTCCGATCGTTGTGATCGTCGCCCATTGCTCCGTTCCTCGATTTCCGACGTGGAGCTGTTTCTGCGTTTCGGAGCGCCGTCGCGTGAGGCGTTCCTCGCGCTCACAGGTGGCACCTTTTGCATGTTCGGAGGGTACTCCTTCAATGGGTCGATCCGATTCTCCGTACGGCTTGACTTCGTACTTAAAACCCGTAAAGTAGTTGCTGTACGCTTTTAAAGTTACAAGTCAGGATGGCGACCGCGCTTGGGGGGTTCCCTGGTGGCTGGCCCACACGAGATCTGTCCAGGAGCCTGCATGACCCCCGCGATGTTGCCCGGAAGCCAGCTTGGCCGAACGATTCATGAAAGTGATCTCGGGCCTCCCTCTTCTGCCCCTGCTCTGCCAAATGGTCCAAATGTCGTGGTGATCCTGCTCGACGATGTCGGGTTCTGCCAGCTGGGGAGCTTCGGATCGGATGTGGCCACTCCGAACATTGATCGTTTGGCCGGCGGTGGACTGCGCTACAACCAGTTTCACGTCACCGCGCTGTGCTCACCGACACGTGCCTCGCTTCTTACCGGTCGTAATCACCACGCCGTAGGGATGGGATTCGTGCCTGATATTCCCATGCGGCTCCCCGGCTACGCCGGCAAATTGCCGGCGTCGGCGGCGACGATGGCCCGGCACTTTCGAGATGCCGGCTATTCCACCATGGGATTCGGCAAATGGCACCTCACGCCCCGTTGGGAGCGCACGGCCTCCGGTCCGTTCGGTCACTGGCCACTCGGACAAGGATTCGAACGCTTCTACGGATTCCTGCATGCCGACACGAACCAGTGGACACCCAACCTGGTCTCGGACAACCACTTCGTCGATCCCCCGAAGAGCCCCGAAGAGGGCTATCACCTGACCGAGGACTTGGCAGACGCGGCGATCCGCCAGCTGTCCGACCAGCAACACGCAACGCCTGACAAGCCCTTCTTCATGTACTTTGCGACGGGTGCCCAGCACGCCCCGCACCAAGCTCCCCCCGAATGGATCGATCGTTACCGGGGGCGGTTCGACGGCGGCTGGGAGCGCTGGCGCGAGGCAGCATTCGCGCGCCAGCTGGACCTCGGCGTGGTCCCCGAGGGCACCCGGTGTACCGAGCGGCCGCCCTGGGTGCAGGAATGGGACGCCCTGCCGCCCGAAGAGCGGCGCCTCTTCGCTCGCATGCAAGAGGTGTTCGCTGGTTTCCTGAGCCATACCGATCACCAGATCGGTCGGATCCTCTCAGCTCTCGAGACCAGGGGGCTTTTGGACGACACGATCGTCGTGCTGCTTTCGGACAACGGGGCCAGTGCCGAGGGGAGCTCGATCGGTTCTCTCAACGAAGGCCGGTTCACCCTCGGCCTCGATCGGTTGGAGGACAACCTGGCCCGTATCGACGAGTGGGGCGGCTTTCGTCTCTACAACCATTACGCCTGGGGCTGGGCCTGGGCCGGCAACACGCCGTTTCACCTGTGGAAGCGCTACGCGTGGCTGGGCGGGACCCGAGTGCCATTGATCGTCCATTGGCCGGCGGGGATACGCGAACGCGGGCAGGTGCGATCCCAGTTTTGTCATGTGGTCGACCTCATGCCGACCCTGTTCGATGCGTGCGGATTGTCCGTGCCCTCAGTCGTTGACGGAGTCGTTCAGCAGCCGATCGACGGGGCAAGTCTGCGGCCCACCTTTGACAGGGCGGACGCGCCAGCCCCCCGTCACCAGCAGTACTTCGAGATGCTGGGCTCTCGTTCGATGTATCTCGATGGGTGGAAGGCAACGACGGACCGAGTGACGCGCGGTGTGGGCGACGAGGAGCGAATGGTCGAAGGAAGCGCCTCGCTCGACGACGACAAATGGGCGTTGTTCAACCTCGAAGAAGACTTCGCAGAGGTAAGCGACGTGTCGCAAGCTCACCCCGAGCTCGTACGACGCATGGAGCAACTCTGGTGGGCGGAGGCGGGACGAAACCAGGTGTTACCCATGGGCAACTGGATGGCGCGAGCGTTACCCGACGCCGTGATGGCCATGTCGCCACCGACGCGTTCTCCCGTGGGCCGCAAGGTCTTTCGCCCGGGGGCCGGACCGATAGCTGATGAGGCCGTTCCGATGCTGGCATTCGGGGGGCGCATCGAGGTGGACGTCGACGTCCCCGAAGATGGCGGTCGAGGAGTCCTCTGTGCGCAAGGCAATTGGACCGGCGGTTGGGCACTCGTCGTCATGGAGGGTCAGCTTGCCTTCCTGGTGAATTCGCTCAGCACGCCGTATGCGGTTCGCGCGGACGTCACCCTTCCGCCGGGTCGGAAGACGATTGCCGTGGAGTATCGATTGAGCGCAGAAGGGAGTCCGAACGTCTCTCTTTGGGTCGATGACAACCGAGTCGGGGCGGGTGCTTTGCCCCCGGGAACAGCGCTAGGTGGGCAGGCGGATGGGAATGCCCTCCGGCTCGGCTATGACAGCGGGTTCCCCGTGAGCGACGACTACGCCCCTCCCTTCGCATGGACGGGCGAACTACATCACGTGGTGATTGAAGGGGGGCCGCCGGCACGGCCGCACCTCGACAAGGAGATAGCCGACATTGTGCATAGAGACTGACGCCGTGTCCGGCAAGCGCGGGAACAAAGCAGGGGCGCAATGAACGATCCGGAGGCACGTCATGATGAGGAATGAGTTCACGCCGCTCCCGGAAAGACCGAGAGGGTGGGGGAGATCGCGCCTGTTCGCGATGCCGGCCCTCGTGCTCGCTATTGCAGTGCTCGCCACGGTCGGTGTCGACACGTGGGGCGCCGCCCCCGCCGGGGCAACAAGCAGTTCCAACGGCGTGGTGATGATCGGCGAAGACCTCACCGGTTTCAGCAGCGAACCCGTAACTTTCGATATCACCAAGTCTCACGTCGGGTCCGTTCAAGACCCGTGGGACATGGCTATCTATGACACCCTCCTGCGCCCTACCCCGGGCAACGGCTACCTTCCCGAGCTGGCCACCAAGGCGACGATCGTCAGTCCGGAAGAGATCACTCTCCAATTGCGCAAGGGGGTTGTTTTCTCCGATGGCACACCCCTCACGGCGCAGGCGGTCGCTGCGGGCATCATGCGGAACAAGGTCGCCAATTCGCCCGCGTTTGATGCCACCCTGCAAGATGTGTCGAACATCGCAGTGACAGGGCCGTTGTCGCTGACGATCCAGTTCTCCCAGCCCGTTGCCGGCGCGTTCTACCCCTTGTTGGCCAGCGAAGAGACGTTCATCGCGTCGCCGAAAGCCGTCGAAGCGGGAACCCTCGCCACTCATCCGGTGGGCGCGGGACCGTTCGTGCTCAAACAGTACGTCTCGACCCAGAAGATCATCCTCGCCAAGAATCCGACGTACTGGGACGCCAAGGACATCAAGGTCAAAGAGCTCGAGTACGTGAACGTGCTACCAGGACCGCAGCAGGTCAACGCCCTCGAGTCGGGAATCATCAACGTCACCTCTATCCAAGCGACCGATGCGCCGGCCGTGCGGGAGAATCCGGCTTACGTCGTTGCATCGGGAGCCGCACAGACCCAGTCGCTCTGGATGCCGGTTTGTAAGTCGTCGGGCCCGCTCGCCAATGTGAAGGTCCGTGAGGCGCTCAACTATGGCGTCGATCGCACAGGCATCAATCACGCCGTGCTGCAAGGTCTCGGCCAACCCCAGTGGGCGATCGTGCCGAAAGGCAATCTCTACTTCGACCCGACACTCAATGGCTACTACGCCTATAACCCGAAGAAAGCCGAGCAGCTGCTGGCGCAAGCGGGGTACCCGAAGGGGCTTCCACTCTCGGTGATCGTGACGACGTCCAATCCGGTGATGGCTGAAACAGCCACCATTGTCCAGGCGCAATGGAAGAAGATCGGCGTCGACCTGACCATCGTTCCCACCACGGACTTCGTGAGCGACCTCTATTTGCGAAAGCTTGCACCGTTGGGTCTCAACCCTGAGGTTCGCGGAGGCCTCGAAGGCCTGACCGGCCCCTACAGCCTCAGTGGGGGGACCGGGGACTTTTGCGATTACAACGATCCGGCGCTGAACGCGATCACGAGTCAGATCGGCGAACTGGCTCCGCAGAGCCCGAAAGCCGTGGCCTTGTGGCGCCAGGCCCAGAGCTACATCGTGAAGAACGCCCTGTCCGTCTGGATCGACTTTTCTCCCTATATCTACGCATCGGCGAAGAACGTCCATGGCGTGTCATTCATGTTGCAATACGCGTTGCCGGTGCCCTATTTCTGGTCGTTGTCCGTGAGCTCGTCGTGAGCACTTCAATGTGAGCCTGCGGGCGAACCGGGTCGATGATGATTTCCATGTCTCAACCGCTCCGGGACTCGCGACCAAGGTCGTCGATGAACTTGTTCGCCGGGGCCAGGAGCGTCGCTCCTTCCTCCCATCCCTCGAGCATGCCCGTCAAGAGTTCGACATCTTTCGTGAGAGCAGGTCGCAAAGGTGAACGCGTCATGGGCTCGAGCGAGCCGACGTTGACGAAGAGTTCGAGTCCGTAGCTGCGGCCCGATCCGCTGCGCAGGATTTCGCCGAGCGCGGCGGCGTCGAGGCCGAGCCTTCTGCCGACGTCGAAGAGGTCGTGAGCAAGAGCGATATGAGCGGCGAAAACGGCGTTGTTCAGAAGCTTGGCCTGCTGCCCGGCGCCCACCGGGCCCAAGTGGACGGTCAGATTCGAGTACGTCGCTATCACGGGGGCAGCTTCCTCGTAGGTGGCTTCGTCCCCCCCTACCATCACCACCAGCTCCCCGGCCGCCGCCTTGGGCGCGCCGCCGGAAACCGGGGCATCGAGAACGCGGAGCCCGAATCTGTCGGCCGCTTCCCTGCTGATCTCTGTGATCTCCTGCGGTGACACCGTGCTGTGACAGATGACGATTGCCCCGGTCGGCATGGTGTGGGCCGCCCCGCCCTGCCCGAACAACACCTCACGCGTGCCGTCCGCATCGAAGACACACGTGGCGAGGAGGTCCAGGCCGGTCCCGAGCTCGGCGACGGAATCGGCGATCGTTGCCGAGCCCTGGCGAAAGGGTGCGAGCGCCTCCTCACGACGCGCCCAGACCACCGTCTCGAACTTGCCGCTGTCCGCAATCCGTTCGGCGATCGGCGTCCCTTGGCTGCCGAGCCCTATGAAACCGACTCGCATCACTTTGACCCCGAGATCGAACTCGTGGCGGCAACCCTTGGGGTGCGTGCCGTAGGACTCACAGAGTTGGACCGTATCCCATACAGCGCTCCCTCGGCCCCGATTGCTCGAGAGAGTCTTCCTCGCCCCCGCTCTGGCTCCCGCCGAGGCTGAACGTATCGTCCGCTCAGGTCATCTGGTAGGTGGCCATAACTTGTGTCGGCATCAGCTCGGCATAGTGATGTTCACTCAGTTCGACCCGCCGCAACGTGCGCTGGATACCTGGTGGGGGGTCGGGACGCCCGTGCTGGAGCGCGATGTTGTCCCAGATGATGAAGTCACCATTGCGCCAGCTGTGTTCGTAGCTATACATGCCGGAGTAGAGGTGGGCAAACAACTGCTGGATAAGTGCCTCCCCATCACTCTCGTCGAGTTCGACGATGCGATCGGTGTGGTTCTCGTTGAGGCTGAGGATGATTTGACCCGTGCGAGGATGGGGACGAAGGAGAGGGTGTTCGGTGCCGGGCCAAGAATCTGGAGCAGAACTGCTGCGTTGTCGGTCCGAGAAACTCAAGGGCCACAGCAGCAGGACGTGGAGGCCCTCGATTTCCCCACGAAGGTGATCCGGTAGTGAAGCGGCCGCCGCCACGACATCGACGAAGACAGTCGATGTGGCGTTCTCGGTCACATCGACGGCGTACAACGAGAGGCCAAGTAAGGGGTACGGCGAGCACGCGAGGTCGGAATGATACGCGAGTCGTCCTAACCCAGCCCCACCGAGTTTCGGATCGACTGAAATGAATGCTTCCTTATGGTCATCGAGCACGGGACCGAACCAGCCCGAAACACGGATCTGGTCAGCAGTCGATAGCTGTTGATTGGGGAAGTACAACAAGTGATGCTCATCCCACAGTGATCGAAGCTCGTCGATCTGGAGCTCCGAGATCTCACCTGAAAGGTCAAGATGGACTCGAGCACCGAACGGGATCAACGATTTCCACGCCAACGACTCCGACATCTCTGCCATCACCTCCCCTTGCGCCCAACTGGTGGTTGGGCGAACACCCGAGATTAGTGCCCCGACTTTAGCCTGTCATCTTAAACTAAGATTCCAAACACTGCTAGAGATTCTGCGGAAGGCAAAGCTCGTGTGAGGATATTGAGAATGAGGGAGAGCATCGCAGTGACGAACATGATGGACGGCATCCGCATTCTCGAGGTGGCCGAGCACACCTTCGTGCCACTTGCTGCAGGCATTCTGGCCGACTGGGGCGCCGATGTCATCAAGATCGAGCACCCGGAGCGGGGTGACGCCATGCGCGGACTTGCGGCCAGTGGGGGAATCAACGTGGGAAGCGGAGGGGTCCACGTCCTGATGGAGCACGCAAACCGTGGAAAGCGAAGCCTGGGTCTCGACCTCACGAACGCTGAGGGTCTCGAAATCCTCTACAGGCTCGCCGAGTCCGCTGATGTCTTCTTGACCAACAAGCTGCCGAGGGTGCTGAGCAAGTTGAAGATCGACGTCGACGACATCAGAGCCAGAAACCCGAACATCGTCTACGTACGGGGGAGCGGGTACGGTCACCACGGACCTGATGCTGATGCGGGCGGCTATGACTCCCTCGGCTACTGGGCACGCTCAGGCAACGCCGCTGCCGCGCAGATGCCAGAGGTCGACCGCATGCCCGCGCAGACCGCCCCTGCCGTTGGTGACTCCATCGGTGCCATGTTCATCGCGGGGGGGATCTCCACCGCACTGTTGCACCGTGAACGCACGGGTGAAGGAACGGTTGTCGACGTATCGCTCCTTGCCACCGGGATGTGGGCCCTGAGTGCGGGGATTGCCATTTCGCAACAGAGTGGGACGGCCTACGTCGGAAACCCACCAGAGATGAGTGGTCGAAAGAACCCTCTGGTGGGTCTCTACCGCGCAGCGGACAACCGCTGGATCGCCCTCTGCATGTTGCAGGGTTTCCACTTCTGGCCTGAGGCTGCCACTGTCCTCGGTCATCCCGAATGGGTGGACGACCCTCGCTTTGCCACCAGCGATCTCTTCCTGTCCAACGGTGCTGAGGCTGCTGCATTGGTGGCCGAGGCGTTCCTGACGGCTGATCAGGCGACGTGGAAGGAGCGTCTGCAGGGGATCAAGGGCCAGTGGTCACCCGTGCAGGACACGCTCGACATCGCCGACGACCCCATGGTGGAGGCGAACGGCTACTTGGGAGAAGCCAAAACGGCCGACGGGATTCCATTCACGCTCGTCGCCACTCCGGTTCAGTTCAATGGGCAACCGGCGCCACCGCGGGGAGCCCCGGCATTCAACGGGCAGGGCGACGACATTCTGCGTTCTGAACTGGGGATGGACGACGAGTCACTCATCGATCTCAAGGTCAGAGGCATCGTCGCCTAGCTCTCTGCGGGAGGTGAGCAGGGCCGTTGGCGCCGAGACTCCGCGGAAACCTGACGGTGTAGCGTGATCTTCGGCGAATGTCCTCACCGGCCAGAATTCGCCGGGCAGCACTCCGTCGGAAGAGAGAGCACACCATGGACCACAACGACATGATCCTCGTCAGCATCGACGACCACATGATCGAGCCTCCTGACATGTTCGAGAACCATGTGCCCAAGAAATGGATCGACGACACGCCGAAAGTGGTCCACGAGGGAGGCATGGACGGGTGGGTATTCCAGGGAGAGCGGACGAGCACGTCCTTCGGGATGTCGGCCACAGTGGGCTGGCCTTCTGAGGAATGGGGCTTCAACCCGGGCACGTACACGGAACTCCGGCCCGGATGTTTCGATGTGCACGAGCGCGTACGCGACATGAACGCCAATGGAGTGCTCGGCTCCATGTGCTTCCCGACGATGGCAGGATGGAATGCACGGACATTCGCTGAATCGCGTGACAAGGAGATTGCGCTCGTCATGCTCCAGGCGTACAACGACTGGGCCATCGACGAATGGTGTGGGTCCTACCCCGGCCGCTTCATCCCCCTCGGTATCGTCCCTATGTGGGATGTTGAGGCGGCGGTCGCCGAGGTGCGGCGTATCGCCAAGAAGGGTTGCCGCTCCATCAGCTTCCTGGAGACCCCCCATGTCCAAGGGTTCCCCAGTTTTCTCTCCGGGTACTGGGACCCGATGTTCGCGGCGCTGAGTGAGGAGAACATGGTGCTCTCCCTCCATATCGGAGCCGGGTTCGCAGTCATCCAAAAGGCAGAGGAGGCGCCGGTCGACCACCTTATGGTGCTCGCCTGCCAGATCAGCGCCATCACAGCCCAAGACCTTCTCTTCGGACCAACCTTGCGGAGGTTTCCGGACCTCAAGGTCGCACTCTCTGAAGGCGGAATCGGGTGGATCCCTTTCTATTTCGATCGGATCGACCGCCATTTCTCGAACCAGGAATGGCTTCACAGCGACTTCGGCGGACGGCTGCCCTCGGAAGTCTTCCAAGACCACATTCTGGCTTGCTACATCACCGATCCCTCCGGACTCCTCCTGCGCGACCGCATCGGAATTGATGGCATCGCCTGGGAATGCGACTACCCCCATACCGACACCACGTGGCCGAAATCGCCCGAGTTCGCCTGGAGGGAATTGAAGGAGGCCGGGTGCAACGATGAGGAGATCCACAAGATCACATGGCAGAATGCTTGTCGGTTCTACGACTGGGATCCGTTCGCGCACACCCCGAAGGGACACGCAACCGTCGGTGCTCTGCGAGAGCTCGCTCGTGACGTGGATACGACGAGGATGTCTCGAGTTGAATGGCGCAAGCGCAACGAGGCACTCGGGGTCGGAACGCTGTGAGGCGCATGCACTGACGCTGCATCGGCCGGGGTCCTTTAGGGTTTTTGGTTTTGTATGCGGGTCCACTCCTCGACGGCAACCTGGTTGAGCACCTCGGCCTTGGCGAAACCCGAGTAGGCCGCAAATTGCAAAATCAGTTCATTCATCTCCGGTAGGGAGATGTCACCGGTGCCCAGGGCTGACCCGACGTGCGAATGGATCGGCGTCAGTGCGTCAGAGACGCCGACACAGGGGACCGTGATGAAGCGTCGGTCGATGCGACTCAGCGCTGGTCGCTGCCAGAGGTGCCCAAAAACGAAACCGAGGATCCCTGCCTGGAAGTACGGCGAGTCTCTCCCTGGTGAAGGCACGAGATTTATGTCAGCGAAACATTGCTCCCCGCCAGCCAGGCGGGTTTCGTGATCGGTGGGGCCGAGTGAGGACGTCGTGTACTCGGGCCAAGGCTCGAACGAACTGCTCCGCTCCTCCTGAAGACGAGCATGCTGCCTGCGGAGGCTCGTCTCTGCTTGCGACGCCTTGGGCCATCCGCAGTACACGGCGAAGTGCAGTGTGAATTCGAGCAGCTCTTCGATCTTCAGATCGCCAGTGGCCAGCGCGGCGTACATGTGATCATCGATCGGCCCCGTGGCGTCGGATGCGCAGACACAGGTGAGTGTCACAAGGCGACGTTGCTTTCGGGTAAGGCCGGGCCGTGCCCAGATCTGACCGAAGACGAAGTCGAGCGTGGTGACTTCGAATGGTGTCGTCGGCGTGATGGCGTCGGTCGCCATCACTTCACGGTACGAAAGCGGTTGGGTTGCCACAGTGCACGTCCTCTCAGCCAAGTGGAAGAAACTTACGACAATTGACTTAGTCGATCAAACTCTGCTTTTCTTGCACCTGTGCCTCCCGCTTCTGGTTCGCTTGTCCGCACATCGGGAACGTCCACGAAAGAGGTGGTGGTCCTCACTGCGGAGCGTTTGTTCGCGGTCCACGGTGTCAACGGTGTCTCGCTGCGACAGATCAGCGTCGAAGCGGGCATGGCCAATCACTCTGTGGTGCAGTACCACTTCGGAAACAAGGACGGCCTGATCGACGCCATACTCGTCAATCGGCTGACGTACCTCGCCCATCGAAGATCACTCCTCTTCTCACGGCTCACGGCCGACCACATTCGATCCGTCGCTGAGGCGCACCTGCTGCCGGTCATGGAGCTGACGGAACAATCGGATTGCTCCTACCTGATCTTCCTCGAACAATTACTGCAACGGGGCCGCCTCGAGCGTCCGTTCGAGAGGCTCCCCGCGCGCTATCAGGCGTCTCGTCGTTCGTACGAGAAGAGAATGACTCCGCTTCTGGGCCATGTCCCCTCCAAACTTCGCCTGCTCCGCATCGATCAGGCCTCGGCTCTCTGCCTGCACGCCTGCGCCGACAGGCAACGCAGCCTGCACGCGGACGAAGCGGTCTCATCCTTCGATCTTCACGTCAGCCAGGTGCTCGACGGGGTCGAGGCGTTCTTGTCCGCGCCACCTTCCGATGACACGCTCGAGGCGCTGAAGTCTTCTCCGGGCCGCTTCCCGTCGATGAGTGCGCTGCCATGAAGAGCTTCGTGCAGGTCGCCGAGTCGGTCGCCGTAGTCAGTGGCGCAGGGAGCGGCATCGGAAGAGCCGCAGCCATTTCCCTGGCGGCCCGAGGTGCCCGGGTCATGGTGTCCGACCTCGTATCGGATCGCGCCGAATCGGTTGCGGCCGAAATCGTCGCAGCAGGAGGTTCTGCAATCTCGCAGGTGTGCAATGTCGCGGACCTCGAGGCCCTCGAGCGGGTGCGCGATCGTACGCTTGAGGAGTTCGGTCAGATCGACATCATCATGAACAATGTGGGAGTTATCGCATTGGGCCCCCCTGAGACACTTCCTCTCCAGGAGTGGGAGCGCGTGATCGACGTGAATCTACTCAGCATTGTGCGGAGTAATCTCACGTTCCTTCCCCTCTTGCTCGCCCAAGGCAGAGGGCACATCGTGAACACCGCTTCAGCGTCGGGGCTCCTGGCCTACGGGTTTGACCGTCTTCCGTACGTTGCCACGAAGCATGCCGTGGTGGGGCTGACTGAATCACTCGCCTTCTATCTTCGGCCGCGTGGGATCGGTGTCACCTGCCTGTGTCCCTCAGGCGTGATCACCAACATTGTCGAGCAGATGACGAGTTTCGGCGAAGCGATCACTCCACGGGCCCCGAGCTACCCGATTGTTGCGGCTGAAGTGGTGGGCGAGCTCGTCGCGGACGCCATAACCGACGGCCGATTCCTGGTCTTGACGGCAACAGAGGTTCAGGATGAGATCGAGGAACGCGCACGGGACATCGAGGCGTACATCGACAGGTTGAGTGCACCGGAGTCCTCGTGACGGAAAATGAGGGGCAGGCAGTGTGACCGACGCCGCCCCCTCGAGTCCTCGCATCCGCCTCACCCCCGAGGAGGCGTGGGACTTTGTGGAAGGAGCCCATACCGGGATACTCGGAACCCTGCGATCCGACGGCATGCCGATCATGTTGCCCATTTGGTTCGTGGTGATCGAGCGAAGGATCTACGTTCGCACGAGTGCCGACTCCAAGAAGGCCAAGCGAGCCCGGAGGGACGCCAGGGCTTCGTTCCTGGTCGAGCGCGGCGAGCGGTGGGCTGAGTCCAAGCGGTCCACATGGTCGGAGAGATCACCGAGGTTGACGTGGAGTCCGCTCGCGGAGCCGAAGCAGAAGAGAAGTTCACGGCGAAGTACGCTGCGTTCCGAACGGACAATGCACAGATGAGCCCAACGACTCGATCACGGTATACCCCCGGAGGGTCTTTCTCGAATTCAGATCAGACGGGCGCATCCTGAGTTGGGACAATCGGAGATTGGGTTTGTGAGCGAGTACCCGGGATTCCTCGTGACACGAGACGAGTCGACCTGTCTTGTGACCATTGACAGGCCCGAGGCGAGGAACGCCCTTACTTCCGCCATGCGGCGCGACTTCGGGCAACTATTCGCAGGCCTCGACGCGGACGAGGAAGTGGCTGTCGTCGTCTTGACCGGAAGCGACCCCACGTTCACTGCCGGAGTCGATCTGAAGGAACGGCTGGCCGGAGGCGTGCCACTCCCCAGGGTGCGACCCAATCCCGGTGAGGTGCTCCGCAGCTTCTCGAAGCCGGTCATTTGCGCCGTGAACGGACCTTGCGTCACCGGAGGATTGGAGATCGCTCTCAGCTGCACGTTTGTCGTGGCGTCGGAACGGGCTGCATTCAAGGACACCCACGCCCGCCTGGGCCTCATGCCGGGTTGGGGTCTTTCCGCGCTTTTGCCCCGGGCGATAGGGACGCGTCTTGCCGCCGACATGACCGTGACCGGCCGAGTGGTTGACTCCGAAGAGGCCCTCAGGATCGGTCTCGTCAACACCGTCGTGGCCCATGACGAGCTCGTTCCGACGGTTTTGGGCCTGGCCTCTGCTATCGCGTCGGGCGACAGCGCCGCCGTGCGGGCCGCCATTGCCCTCTATCGTCGCGGGGATGGTGCCACGTTGGAAGAAGCGTTGCGCTTCGAGTCGGAGGCCGCGGATGCGTGGCGGACCGATTCGACGCGTTCGCTCGAGCGGATGAGCGACATCACCGGCAAAGGTCGTCCTGCCAGAACCTGATCGTGCTGGGACTCACTGGTTGACGGTGTAGCCACCGTTCACGGGATAGGTCTGGCCGGTGATCCACGAGGCGTGTGAGCTCGCCAGGAAGGTGACCATTCCCGCGACGTCCGCCGGACGCCCCAGCCGCCGGACGACATACCTCTTCAGTTGCCTCTGGAGGCGTTCAGTCAATTCAGGAGATCCTTGTGCGCGCCCTTCCTGCCCTGTGGTGTCGACGGTGCCGAGCGACACGCAGTTGACCGTCACCCCGTCCTTACCGACCTCACGAGCCAACGCGCGCGTGAAGCCTGCCGCGCCGGCCTTCGCTGCGGCGTAGGGCGCCATGAAAGCCTCTCCGACACGCCCCGCATCCGAGATGATCGTGATGACCCGCCCTTCAGTATTCGCAACCATGTGGGGGAGGACGACGCGCGTGCAGTTCATCACTCCATAGAGGTTGACAGCGAAGTAGCGGTCCCAATCGGCCGGCTCGGTTTGCTCGAATTTGCCGAGGATGGCGGAGTTGCCCGCTTCACCGGGGCCGCCATTGCCGGCGTTGTTGACGAGGATATCGACGCCCTGGGAGGCAGCAATGGCGCTCTCGGCTGATGAGTAGTCGGAGACGTCGAAGGGGCAGGACACTGCATCGCCACCGAATGTCTCGATCTCCTTCGTCACCGCTTCTGCCCTCCCGGCGACATAATCGTTCACGAGAACCTCGGCCCCAGCCGACGCGAGCGTGCAGGCGATCGCGCGCCCCACTCCCTGCCCTGCACCCGTGACGAGTGCGACCCGGCCGCTGAGGTCGATTTCGAAAGTCATGGGATGTCGATGAGTTCCACGGCGACACCGTTCGGGTCATGGACGACGGCCATTTGTGTACCGACCGAAAGCGTGATCCGCGAGGGTGTTCCTCCGAGGTCTAACGAGGCCAGACGATGCAGTGTCGGCTCCATCTGGGTGTAGACGGAGACGAGGAAGAATCCGATCGCAGGCTCGGTGGGCTGCTCTGGAGCATCTGCCATCCCGCCTGCGAACTCCACGAGCTCGATGATTCCGGCATCCTCGGTGCTGGGATCTCCGAGGAAGATCGAACGCAGCCTCGGCTCACGTGCGGCAAAGAGTGTCGGCCAATCGCCCTCGAACCTCTCATCCATTTGTTGGACAAAACCGAGGCCGTCCTGCCAGAAGCGCATGCTGGACTCGATGTCCCGCGTGCAGATCGCTGTGTGGTGGATCTTCATCCCCCTGCTTTCAGCGCCGTCCCTGTCGAGCAGCGCACTAGTTCTGTTAGATTGAACGCTAAGTTCAAACTAACAGAAGAGGTGTCATGCGACCAGTGCCCGCCAAAATGGCCGCCAAGTTGATGCTGGCTGCCGATCTCTTCGCCGAACGCGGCCTCGACGGCACCAAGACCGAGGACATCGCAGCGGCGACCGGTATCCCGAAAGCGACACTTTACTATTACTTTGAAGGCAAAGAGCAGGTACTTACGTATATCTTCGGCGTCGTGCTCGACGCTGTCGGGCGCGCCGTCGCTTCAGCCATCGAGGGCCCGGGTGATGCACCCGAGAGGATGCGACGTCTGCTCAAAGCACACATCCGGGTGTACGGCGACTACCCGCGAGCGAGTCAGGCGTTGCAATTCGACCTGGGTCGAGCCGCCCGGTTTCCAGACGTGGTCGAACGCTCGAATAGTGCGTTCATAGAGCCGGTGACGACCCTCATCCTCGAAGGGGTCAGCGAAGGAGCCTTTCGCACGGACCTCCAACCTCGACTCACCGCGGTGGGGATCCTCGGCCTGATCAACACGAGCTCCATGTACGTGATCAACCGCGATGTCGACGTGACCCTCGAAAGCATCATCGACGGCGTCACGGCCTTCGCGCTGGGCGGATTGCTCAAGGAGGCGGGCGCATGACTGCAGGCGATCCGGCGGGCACCGCCGTTGTCGTCGGGGGTGCCTCGGGCATCGGTGCGGCCGTTGTCGCGGCCTATCGGACTCGCGAGGTCCCGGTGATCGTCTGGGACGTCGCCGACGGCGCTGACATCTTCTGCGATGTTCGTGAGCAGAGCTCGGTTGACGAAGCGATGCGTACCACAATCCAAACCGTCGGAGTCCCGCTCTGGACCACCATCACCGCCGGCGTCGGTCACGGGGGACTCTTGGTGGACGAGGACGTGGATGCATGGGATCGGGTCATGGAGATCAACACCCGTGGACCTTGGTTGGTGATGCGGGCCATGGCTCGGGCCATGATCGATGCCCAAGTGCCGGGGTCCATGGTCGCGACCTCGAGCGTCAGTGCGCACCTCGTCGATCGGGCCATGGGGGTCTATTGCGCGTCGAAAGCCGCTCTCAGCATGATCATCCGTATTGCCGCGTTTGAGTGGGCCGCCCATGGAATTCGGGTGAACGGGATCGGCCCCGGGGTGACGGCGACACCGATGCTCGGTGACGCCCCGACCGACTCGGGCTGGGTTGCGGCTGTCCAACGCCGGACACCGCTCGGGGGGCTGGGACAGACCGAGGACGTCGCTGACACCATTCTGTCTCTCCATGAACTGAAGTGGATCACGGGCCAAATCGTCGACTGTGATGGCGGGCTCTCGCTGTACAGTCCCATCGATTCGTTCGGCGAGTCGTTGAAGGGCCTTCATGACTAGCGCGTCTCCGTCCGTCACCATTATCGGTGGCGGCTTCGGCGGGATTGCCGTCGCGGTCAAGCTGAGACGGGCCGGCATCGAGAACTTCACTCTTTTCGAGAAATCCGCCGGCCTGGGTGGAACCTGGTGGGACAACGTCTACCCGGGGGCCGAGGTGGACGTCGGATCCCACCTCTACTCCTACTCTTTTCACCGCCACGATTGGACACGGACGCACGCAGGGCAGGCCGAGCTCCAGCAGTATCTCGAAGAAGTCGTCGATACGTTCGACCTTCGCCCTCACCTTCGCCTTGAAACCGCCGTGACACGGGCCGAGTGGGATGACACGACCCATAGCTACACCGTCTCCCTGGCCGACGGGGAGACGTTCACCAGTCAGGTGGTGATCAGCGCAGTGGGGCTGCTCAACGTCGCCGCGCTATCCCGATTGGCCCGGTCTCGAGGATTTCAAGGGTCCAAAGTTCCACACCTCGCGCTGGGAGCAGCAACACGACCTGGAAGGCAAGCGCGTCGCTCTCGTTGGCACCGGATCCACGGCTGCGCAGGTATTGCCGGCCATCGCCCCCGTTGCCGCCCATGTCACCCTCTTCCAGCGTGAACCCGGTTGGGTGATTCCAAAGGGGGACCGGGACTTCACGGACGAAGAACGGGTGAAGTTCTCGAGCCCACTGAACTATCGTCGCGAGCGCCTCCGCCTGCTCTGGCAGATCGAGAGGGGGCAAATACGAGGGAGCATTCATCGTCCCGGAACGAAGGTGAACGCACTGCGCGAGAGCCAGTGCCGAGCTTACATGGATGCTGTCTTCAACGATCGCCCTGATCTCCTCAAGATGGTGACGCCTCAGTATCCCTATCCGGGCAAACGGCCGGTGCTCAGTGGCACCTTCTACCCCGCGTTGCTGCGGGACAACGTCGAGCTCGTTCCGCACGCGGTTGCGTCGGTCACCGAAACGGGAATCGTCGACGACGCCGGCGTGGAGCGTCCGGTCGACGTACTCGTGATGGCGACCGGGTTCCAACCGACGAACTACCTGTCCACCTTTGACGTTATCGGCCGGAACGGTGTCTCGCTGCAGCAGACGTGGAACGGGGAACCCAGCGCATTCCTGGGCATCACCGTGCCGGGATTTCCGAACTTCTACATCCTCTACGGACCCAATACCAATGGTGGCGAGATCGTCTCACACCTCGAGCGACAATCAGAGTTCGTGGTGCGCGCGCTGCGACGAATGAAGACGGGCAAGGTCACCGCGATAGAAGTGCGCCAGCGCCCTTACGAGCTCTATAACCGATGGCTCGAGCGAAGCATGAGGAAGACTGCGTGGGTCGTTTCGAACAACTACTACAAAACCCCTTCTGGACGTGTCGTCACCCAGTGGCCATACGGAACGCTCCTCTACGGTGTGCTTACCAAACTCCTAGGGCGTATCTCCGAGACGACGCGAACGGTCAAGAGAGCCAACGGGCAGTCCGGGAGCGGCCACCCGTCGCAAACGCGAATTTCCGACAGCACGAGCTAGCGACAGGTGATGGCCCGGCGATCCCGGGCCGGAACGGGGAGGAACGCATGGGAGATGTCGTGGCCGTCATAGGGCTCGGCGGAATGGGGGCCGCATGCGCCCGACGTTTGGGGTCCGGTCGCCAACTGGTCGTTGCCGATGTCGATCCGAAAAACCTCGGAAAGGAGACGGCCGCTCTCGAGAAGGACGGGCACTCTGTCGTCTCCCACGTGGTGGACGTGACAGACCAGGTGGCCCTCGCAAGTCCGGCGGCCTCCTTCGTGACGGGGTGCGACCTCCGCATTGACGGCGGCGTGACCGGTGCGCTCTACGGGTTCGGAATGGGTGACCTCGCATTAGGGTCGCATGTACTCGCCACCGCAGACGTCGAGAACTTCGCCGGTGATCATCCGAGACCGTTCGGAGACGAAGAAGGCGATTGTCTCGGCGACATCCTCGGGCCATATCCAGTCCGGCAGCGGTCCCGAGGGCCGCCACGTCTCATCCCAGCGGTCCTCGATGAACTTCGTACCCCGCACGACGCCAGTGGACACAGTGTTGCAGCGAATACGGGCCGGACCGCCCTCGTGCGCGATGTCCCGGGTGAATGCCTGCAATCCCGCCTTGGCGGCACTGTAGGGCATGTGCAGGGCACCGCCCCGATCTGCCCCGAAGCTGCTCACGTTGACGATGGCGCCACCCCCCGCGTCGCGCATCTGGGGCATTGCCCTTTTGGCGAGCAACCACGGTGCGGTGAGATCGACCTCCAGAATACGATCCCAATCTTCGACCTCGTAGTCCCAAATCGATGCCAGCTTGTTGACCGCGGCATTGTTGACGAGGATCTGAATCGGCCCGACGTGTTGGCCCACGTCGCCAACGACCCGGGCAATGTCGTCGCGTGACGACATGTCGAGGACACGGCCGACGATCGGGTTCGGGAACGACGCAGCCATCTCCTCGACGACCTTCTCGGTTCGTTGCTGGTGCTTGTCGGTCACGACGACGGTGGCTCCTCCTGCCGCCAACCGGCGAGCGGTGGTTTCCCCGATTCCGCCGCCTGAGGCCCCGGTGACCAGGGCAACCTTTCCCAGGAACTCGTGAGGATCCGGCTCGGGCATCGGGAGCCCCCGCTTAGACCACATTCGTCCTCCAACTCCTGCGTCGCATGTTCTAGACCCGTGCGTGATGGACGCGGGCACCGTCGACATCGACGCCGACCCGGTAGATACATGCGCCACGCTCCACGTCGTCGCTCGCATCGTCGGTGACGACGAAGAGGGTCCTGCTGGACGCAGGCCCGAAGCACACGCTGGTGGGCGACGCGGCGGGGATCTCGAGGCGCTCGAGGACATCCCCGCCCGGCGAGATACAGGCGACGCTGCCGCTTCCGTAGAAGGCGATCCAGATCATCCCGTTCTCGTCGACCGCTATTCCGTCGGGAGACCCGGGAATCGATGCCGTCGAGAGAGCCCTCGTCATCTCCGGGCGGGCGCTCCCGCGAAGATCGAAGACCAGAAGTCGGCGTCCCGCGCTGTCGGTTTGATACAGCACAGAGCCGTCCGGTGCCACCGCGTTCCCATTGGGCACGGCACCATGGAAAAGCGACACCCCGGAATGCTCGCCGGTGATGAGAATGACGTCACCCTGGCCGTACTCCCCGCGTTCCGTCATCCGCTGCGCGCCGGCGAAGATTCGACCTTCGGGGTCCGATCCGATGTCGTTGAAGCCGCCGACGGTCAGACCCTCAATTGGCTCGACGTCCTCTCGGGTGAAGATGACCCGCGAAACGCCGTCTTTGACGTGCGAGAGGTCGCGACCCGATACGACGATGCCGCCCTGCGCGTGCAGGCATATCCCTCCGACGCCTTTCCGCTTGGGCACGACGACATCGACACGGCCTTCCGTGTCCAGCCGGTAGACGCCACCTCCACGTACATCGCTGAAGTACAGGTCTCCTGCAGCATCGATCGTCGGACCTTCGATCGTGCGGAAGCCTGACGCCATGAGGGTGAACTCCGTCGGATCCATCAACAGGCGACGCTACCCCACCCCGGCGTTCGAGTTGCACTGACATTTCAAACTAGGGGCATTCAGCCTTCGACCCTGGGCCGTTGACTAATGTGCTGGGAGACTGTACTCTCAGTCTAAACAGTGTGCCCGAGGGCGCGCGCTCTTTTGGGGGATACGGACGTGAAGCCTGCTCGGACGCGAAACGGATGGATCGGCACGAGGCTTTTGACCGTCATGGCCCTGGCCAGCACTTTGGCCGTGGCCGCTGGCGTCATCGACCAACAGGCAGGTGCGGCGACGAAGTCCACGGTGATCCTGGGTGACATCTGTACCTGTTCCGGCCCCCAAGGTGGGGAAGCCCAGGTGGAATCAGGCGTCCTGCAGGCTTGGGAAGCGTGGACCAATGCGCATGGCGGTATCGCCGTGCACCCGGTGCAGATCATCATCAAGGACGATGCCGAAAACCCGAGTACGGCCACCACCGATGTGGAAGCACTCGTCCAACAGAACCATATCGTGGGCCTCCTCGATACCAGCACGGAGGATCCCGCCTTCGCCGCCTACATCGCGCACCAGAAGGTTCCGGTCTTCGGCGACATAGCGAACGGGACCGAGGCTGCAGAAACGAGTCCCGACTTCTACCCCCCGGGCACGACGCACACCGCGAGTATCTTGTCCAGGCTTCGGCCTTGAAGACTGCGCATGTCAAAAAGGTGGCCCAGTTGTATTGCGTCGAGGTCGCGCTCTGCGCTTCTTCCGTACCGGAGTTCAAAGCCGCCCTCGACAAATACGGCATCAAACTTGTCTACGCAACCGGGATCGGCTTCGCCGCCCCGAACTACACGGCACAGTGCCTGGCGGCCAAGGAGGCCGGTGCGACGGGCATGTTCGTTGTCGACGCGTCGACTGTGGCCACCAAGGTGGCCACGAATTGCGCGCAACAGGGCTACAAACCAACGGAACTCGGCGCCTTCGGTACGGTGGCGTCCACGTGGCAGACGGCGCCCGGCATGGAGGGAAATATCGACGTGCAGTCGGATTACCCGTGGTTCGTCCACAACGCGGTGACCAAGGACTTGTACGCGGCGATCGACAAGTACGACCCGGCAGTCCTAACCAATGCCAGTTTCGGCCCGATAGCCGTGCAGGCCTGGGTCTTGGGCGCGGAAGCAGTGGCGGCCGGTCAGGCGGGCCACCTCGGAGCCACTCCGACGGCAGCCCAGTTCACCAACGGGCTGGAGTCCTTCAAGGGCGAGACCCTCGGCGGTCTGGCCCCGCCACTCACGTTCACCAAGGGCAAGGCGCATCCGGTCCCGTGCTTCTTTCTCATGGGCATTAACAACGAAAGGTTCGTCACCTTGAACGGCGGCAAATACGCCTGCGTCAGTTAGGAGCATTTCTCACCTCGATCCGACGTTGCCCCGGGTTGGGCGAGGCAAAGACCCGGGGGACCGCCTCGCTACTTCGACGTCTGAGTGGGCTCATTTCGGTCCCGAGGTTGCTGACCGCTCGCTGGGCGATGTGCTCGGCGAGGTCTCCGCTGCGCTCCAACTCGGGCAGGATCAGAAGAATCCCCACGAAGTGCCGCAGCTGTGCGGTCGGCGTTCTCTCGTCGTCGATCTGCCGCCAGACCATGAGTTCCACTTCGGCCGTAAGGTCGTCAACCACCTGGTCGCCCTCCACCACGGCCGACCCGACCGAGGCGTCATTGCTCAACAACGCCTCGGTGGCGCCGGCCAGGGCTTCTGACACCAGGGCGAACAGCTGGATCACCCGGCCTTCGATGAGGTCGAGCTGGGGAGGGGTCGGATTCATGGTGTAAGCAGGCTAGCTGGATAGATAACCAAGAATTTGCGCGTTGTTCGCGTAAAGTTAACCTTTAGATGGTCTTGGGATTACCCAGCACCGCCACAGTGACATGTGCTTACCTCGCGAGCAGGAAAGATCGTTCCGCCGGACATCTCGGACGTTCCCGGTACGGGCCAAACCGTCACCGACCTGCTGAACGAAGCTCCGACCAGCAAGTACCACCGCCGCACGGTCATCATCTCGGGTGTCGGATTCTTCACCGATGCCTACGACCTCTTCGTCATCGGCACGGCGGCCGCCCTTGTGGCGGTGCAATGGCACCTCAGCACCCTTCAGACCAGCTGGGTCACCGGGGCTGCGATCCTGGGGGCGTTCGTGGGCGCGTTCACCTTCGGACGGATCGCGGATGTGATCGGGCGCAAGAAGGTGTACGTCACCGTCGCCGTGATCATGATCGTCGGAGCGGTTGCCTCCGCCTTCGCCCCGGACTTCATCTTCTTGGTCATCGCGTGGTTGGTTCTCGGTCTGGGGATCGGGGGCGACTACCCCGTCTCGGCGGTGTTCATGAGCGAGTACTCCAACCGCCATGACCGTGGTCGCCTTGTCGGACTGGTCTTTTCCATGCAGGCATTGGGTCTGATCGTTGGTCCCCTGATCGCCCTCTTGTTGTTGACGTCGGGTATCGGCGACGGCTTGACCTGGCGCATCCTTCTCGGTCTCGGGGCGCTACCGGCCGGGGCTGTCGTGTATCTCCGTTCCAAGATGCCCGAATCACCGAGGTACCTCGCCCAGGTGCAAGGAGAATCGGCAAGGGCCGCGCAGGACCTGCAGCGTTTCTCCGACGGCGTCATCACCCGGCCCGCCGATTCCGCCTCGACTTCGGGGCGCTTGCAGCTTCGTGGTTTCCTGACGAACCCACGCATGCTCAAGCTCATCGTCGGAACGGCCGGAGCATGGTTTCTCTTCGATTATGCGTACTACGGAAACACCTTGTCGCTGCCCGCCATCTTGAAAGAGGTCAATCCGACTGCGTCCCTCGAGACCAAGCTTTTGTGGTCGCTCGGCATGTTCGTCATTTTCGCCGTTCCCGGCTACTTGCTGGCGGTGAGCAAAATGGATCGTATCGGCCACCGGCGTCTGCAGTTCATCGGTTTCTCGGTCATGGCGATGTGTTTCGTGACCTTGGCCATCGTCCCAGCCCTCACTCAGCACGTGGCACCGTTCTTGGCCATCCTCGGTCTGAGCTACTTCTTCATCCAGTTCGGCCCGAACATGACAACGTTTGTCCTGCCCTCTGAAGTGTTCCCGGTGAGCATGCGAACCACCGGCCACGGCATCGCTGCGGGTGTCGGCAAGTTGGGGGCGTTCGTCGGGGTGTTTCTCGTGCCGGTCCTCCAAGACCACATCGGGCTACGGGGCCTTTTGGGGGTGGCGGGTGCGTCCGCTGTACTTGGGTTGGCGGTGACCACTCTGTTGCCGGAGCCCGCAGGGAGAACGCTGGAAGATATTTCAGCGGACGAACTCGTCGTGGCAGAAGACCGAGAGGCGTCGGTGACTCCTGACCCGAACCTCTCGGGTTCCGATCTGAGGACCGCTAGCGCGCGGGTACGGCCTTGCGGAAGCTCTCGAGCAGTTGGATCTGTCTGTCGACGCCCCGCATTTTGTCGTTCATCGTGTTGATCGTCAGATGCGTTGCACCGAGTGCACGCCACCCTGCGACCTGCGCCGCCCAATCCTCCTCGGAACCAGGACGTAGGTGCATCCTGACCTCGAGACCGATTGTGTCCGGGTCTCGTCCGTACTCGCGACAGAAATGCCGGAATCGTTCCAGCAACTCGAGGGTGCGTTCGCTGGTGGGAGCATCGAACTGGGGAATCCATCCGTCGGCCAACCGTGCGATCCGCCGTAGGACCTTCTCTCGAGCAGGTTGGTTGCCGAACGCCGGCCGATCGCTTCCGCCGCCGAACCAGAGAGGGACCGGTCGTTGCACCGGCATCGGGCACAAGCCGACATCGGGAATCGAATGGTAGTCACCCGAGAAGGTGAACGCGTCCTCGCTCCACAGTCCCCGGAGCACGGCGACCTGCTCTTCGATCAGGTCACCACGTACCTCGAACGGTACGCCGAGCGCCTCGTATTCAAGCTCGTTCCAACCGGTGCCGATGCCGAGGCGGAAGCGGCCACCGCAGAGCACATCGAGGCAGGCAGCCTGTTTCGCGACCAACACGGTCTGGCGCTGAGGCAGGATCAAAATCCCCGTCACGAAACCGAGTTCGGTTGTCACGGCAGAGAGGAACGAAAAGAGGACGAAGGGGTCATGGAACTGGGACGTGAGGTCATAGGGCTTGTCCCATCCGGGACGCGAGGCGGTGTCGGCGCCGACGACGTGGTCGAAGGCCAGGATGTGGCCAAAGCCCAACTCCTCGACGGCGTTTCCGTACGCGCGCACCGCGCCCGGATCGGCTTCCATGTGGGTCTGCGGATAAATGGTCCCTAGTTGCATGTCGCCCACCGAGGCTATATGACGCACCCTCGTCGATGATCCGCCCTCTGTCAGTCCGCGGTCGGCTCTGCGGTGCGGTAGTCGCCGAAGGGTGAATCCCGGTTACTGAGGGCGTCGGTGAGTCCGTGGGCCTTGATATCCGCCAGGAACGCCTCCATCGTCTTCTGGTGAATCCCGAGAGCGCATATTTCGGTGCCGACCCGAATGGCGGTTCGCAAGCCCATGACTTCCATGGTCCGGTGCACCAGCCTTTTGTTGAGTTGGATCAGATCGGCGGGCATTTTGGCAATCCGCTGCGCATAGGCGACGACCCTGTCGTCGAGCTCGGGTGCCGGATGCGCGGCATTGGCCCACCCGAGTCGAACGGCCTCGGTTCCCGAGATGGAATCGCCGGTCAACATCATGGCCATCGCCGTGCGCATACCCATGAACCAGGCGTGGAAGTGCATGTCGGGAACGCCGAAGCGGACCGCCGGGTAGCCGATCTCTGCATCCTCCGCCACGAAGACGAGGTCGCATCCCGTCGCCAGCTCACTCCCGCCGGCGAGGCAGTAGCCGTGCACCTGGGCGATCACCGGCTTCGCCAGATCCCAGATGCTCATCCATCCCTCGGTGACATGACGCGGCCATTGCCCTTCGCCTGCCGCCGTGTAGAACGGCAGCGGCACCCCCTCGTTTGCGCCACCCAGTTCGTAGCCGGCCGAGAAGCACTTGCCCGCACCTCTGATGATGGTCACGCGCACTCCTTCATCGGCGTCGGCGGCATGGAGTGCCTCGAACAATTCGCCTCGCAGCGCGTTGCTCAGGGCGTTGCGCTTCTCGGGGCGATTCAGTGTGATCCGTCTGACCCCTTCGGCGGGATCATCAACCAGTACGAGCCTCTCTGCCATGGATCACCTTCCGTTTTCATCTGGACGCCCATGCGGGCCTCGTTGTCATTCAGGGACGAATCGACTGGATTGCTCAGGTTGGCGCAGGAGATGTTTCATCACCTTGCCAGCAGCGTTGTGTGGCATGGACGGCACGAATTCGACCTTGCTCGGCACCTTGAACGCCGCCAGTTCTGCCGCTACCCACGACCGGACGTCCTCCTCTCCGACGGCGCTTCCCGCTCGGAGCACGACGAAGGCGTGCGTCTCTTCCCCCAGGGTGGGGTGGGGCGCTCCGACAACTGCTGCCTCCACGATGTCAGGGTGCTCGATGAGCCGGTTTTCTATCTCGACCGGATAGATGTTCTCACCTCCGCGGATGATCAGGTCGGTCCTTCGTCCTCCCAGGTACACGAATCCGTCACGTATGAAGCCGTGATCGCCCGTGTGGTACCACCCGTCAGACTCCAGCGCCGCTCGCGTCGCTTCAGGATCGTTCCAATATCCGAGAAACGTCCCCGCCGAGCGAAGACAGATTTCCCCGACCTGCCCCTCGACCAGCACATGGTTGTCGAAAGGATCGCGGATCTGGATCTCCACCGTCGGTCCGGCTTGGCCGATCGAATCGGGGTGATCGAACGTGGCGGCGCTCTTCAACGAGGTGCCGCAGGACGTCGTCTCCGTCATGCCGTAGCCCACGGTGCGCTGGACATCAGGCAACTTCTTTTCCAGCGCGCGGAGGAGCTCAGGCGGCCATACGGAACCGCCACCGGCGACCCGCTGCAGTGAGGAGAGGTCGTAGCGGTCGAGCTCAGGCCATTCGAGGAGCCTCCACAGTTGGGTCGGTACGACGGACCACATCGTCGCTTGGTGTTTTTGGGTCAGTTCGAGGTGTACATCCTCACGCCACTTTCCCGGCTCCGGGAAGACCGTTGTCATGCCCGTGAACATCCCGGCGATCAGCTGCCCACTCAACCCTGATGTGTGGAACAGGGGCATGGAGGAGATCACGCAGCCCGGCTGGGCCGGAGCCGCCGGTGCTTGGCCTTGGCCGATCGCACGGATGGACATCTCCGCGCCCCCGAGGAGGAGGGCCTGTCCGAAGTGGATGTTGTTGCGGTGCGAAAGTACCGCTGCCTTCGACCTCCCCGTCGTCCCGCTGGTGAACAACATGAGACATGGTTCGTCCTCGTCGACGGGGACTTCGGGCAATGGCGCGTCGGATGCGGGATTGAGGTCGACGGCGCCATCCTCGAACACCGCGATCCGGACCGGTCCGGCGTCGCGACCTTCCAGGCGTTCGAGTCGTCGGCGATCGCCGAGAACCACGAGGGGCGACGTCAGCTCGAGCGCATGCGACATTTCTGCCCCGGTCCACCAGCCATTGAGGGCGACGACTACCGCGCCGAGCGAGAATGCCGCCCACATGGTGATGACGTACTCCGCACAGCTGGCCGAAGCGAGGGCCACCCGGTCACCCCTGTCCACGCCATATCGGTCCTGGAGTTGGCGGGCGACGCCGGCGACGGTCGGCACCATCGATGCATAGGTGAGCGTTCGACCTGGAAAGACGAGATAGGGCTGTTCGCCGAACTGTTGGGCCGCCGAGGTGAGGAGCTCGCGGAGGTTACGGTGACGGTGGGCGAAGACCTTCAGCGGGGCACCCGAGACCACCTCTTCGACGAGTTCGAACGGGGCACCGACGCCGATGATCGCATTGAGTTGGCTCTTGCTCAAAGAGCCATCGGGCCAGCGTAGGGTCAGCCCTGACTGCTCGGTCATACCCCTTTGCCCCTCCTTTGCCGGCCCCTGCGGGGCGTGCGTCGAGCCCGCGGGGAGCGTACTTCCCCGCTCCGACGCTGACCAGTGGTGCGCCGGCTCCATCTGCAGGCCGATCGAAGCCACCCATCGAGATTGACCGTGGTGATCGGTCACATCTAGCGTGACCCGCCCAAGCCGATTGCCAGGGGGATAGACGACATGGGCATGCCAAAAGACATCGGAGCCGTGGATCTGATGATTGCGTTTCCGCACGCAGACGCCAGCGTCGATGACTACACGTTCAGGTCACTGCTCCACGACGAGGGGAGTGCCGACATGGTGTTCCCGGTCGAGTACATCTTCAAGGACGTCCCCAACCATCTCGAAGAAGGAAGCGACCCCATTGCGGTGACTCTGGCCGAGATGGACAAGTCTGGGGTTGCCATCGGGCTCCTCGGTGGGCTGGACCAGCTCTCGAGGAGAGCTCTCAGGGAGTACCCCGATCGATTCCGGCCCAGCATCCATGTGGACCCGAACGACATCACCGGGTCGGTTCGCGAGATTCGCACTGCACACGACGAGTTCGGCATCAAAGCTGTCCAGTCGTTCCCCGCCGGTTGCGTCCCTCAAGTGCCGGTCAGTGATCGCCGCTACTACCCGGTGTACCAGACGTGCATCGACCTCGACATCCCGATGATCACCAACGCCGGAGTCCCGGGGCCCCGGGTCCCGATGGACTGCCAGGACGTTCGACACTTCGACCAGGTGTGCTACGACTTTCCCGAGCTGCGGATCGTCATGCGGCACGGGGCCGAACCATGGGAAGACCTGGCTGTGAAACTCATGCTCAAATGGCCCGGTCTCTATTACATGACCAGCGCCTTCGCCCCCAAGTACTACCCGAAGGCGATCATCGACTACGCCAACACCCGGGGCGCCGACAAGGTCATGTACGCCGGGTACTACCCGATGGGGATCAGCCTCGAGCGCACGTTCAACGAGATGCCGAATGTTCCGTTCCGGGATCACGTATGGCCAAAGTTCCTCAGGGAGAACGCCATGCGTGTCTTCAAGCTGGACGAATAGGGCCCAGTCGGTCGACGTCGGGGCGGAGGACGCGGTCTCGAGTTGACCTAGAATCGTCACGACGAACTGATCGGCGCGTCGGCGTCGATACCACTGAAAGGGGACTATCCCTGATGTCTGCGATGACGGGTCTCGCCACAACCAATGGCTCCGAAGGCACGGAGAGGCTGACGATCATTTCGGCTGATTGCCACGCAGGAGGCAGTCACCGCCAGTATCGGGAATATCTCGACCCGGCGTACCTCGAGGACTTCGACGCGTGGAGAGAGAAGTACAAGAACCCCTTCCGGGACCTCGGCGACCAGCGACGTCTGCGCAACTGGGACAACGAGATGCGTAATGCCCAGCAGGAAGAAGACGGCATCGTCGCAGAAGTCATCTTCCCCAATACCGTCCCTCCTTTCTTCCCGAGCTTCGTGTTGTTCGCCCCTCCGCCGCCGCCCGAGGACTACCAACATCGCCTGGCCGGAATCCGTGCGCACAACCGGTGGTTGGTGGACTGGTGCAACGAGTACCCCACCCAACGGGCCGGCATCGGCCAGATCTTTCTCAACGATCTCGACGACGCCATGGCCGACGCCCGGTGGATTAAGGAGCACGGGCTTCGGGGTGGGCTCTTGCTCCCCAACATCCCGCCGGACGTGCACTGGGTGAAGCCCGTCTACGACCCGTACTACGAACCGCTGTGGTCGCTCTGTGAGGAGCTCGAGATCCCCGTGCACAGCCACGGTGGCATCGGATGCCCCGACTACGGCCCTACCCCGGTGTCCCAGCTCCTCTACATGTCAGAGGTGAGTTTCTACTCTCAGCGGCCCTTCGTCCACCTGCTGCTCTCCGGCGTGTTCGAAAGGCACCCGAGGCTCAAGTTCGTCATGACGGAGATGGGTGCAGCCTGGCTTCCTCCGGTGCTCGACCGCATGGACACCCTGCTCCAGACCATTCGAGCCGTCGGCGCATCGGGAGAGATGCGGTTCAACCAGGATCACGTCCTCCCACGGTCGGCTACCGAGTATTTCAAGCAGAACTGCTGGATCGGCCTTTCCATACCGAGCAAGCCTGATCGGAAGGCAATTGCCCATCTGGGTGTGGACCGGATCATGTGGGGCTCGGACTACCCGCACGATGAAGGCACCCACCCCTTCAGCAGGGAGAACCTCCGGGCGATCTTTGCGGGCACCGAGCCGGCCCCGCTGCGCCGGATGCTCTCCGAGAACGCCGCCGAGCTCTTCGACTTCGACCTCGAGGCGCTCAAACCATTGGCGGCTCAGTTCGGGCCGACCCTGGACGAGATCTCCAAGCCCCTCGACGGTCTACCTGATGCTCCGAACGAAGCGCTGCGCAGGGCAGTTGGTGAGAGGCTCTGATCGGCCCTACCCCGCACGTGGTGTGAATTCCACGTGGAGCTCTTTGAGCCCGCGCAGCATGTAGGTGGGGTCGTACTCATAGCGACGCCGCTCTGGCGGTCCATGATGCTTCTCGGAGATGCGGATGTCGGACATCCGGTCGAGGAACCGGACGATCGTCGCATGCGTCTCGGCCCGAGCAAGAGGCGCTCCTGCGCACGTGTGGATCCCGTGCCCGAAAGCAAGGTGTTGGCGTCCGTTGCTCCGGTCGAGCCGGAACTCGTTCGGACATTCGAACTGGCGGGGATCACGGCTGGCGGCATCGGTCATCACGAACACGGTGGTACCCGCAGGCATGTCTATCCCACCGAGCGTCACCGGAATCCTGCTGAGCTTGAACGATCCCTTCAGCGGCGCCTCGGTTCGGAGCATCTCTTCGATGAACGGCATGACGAGATCCGTGTCCCCTCGCAGCTGCTGCTGGAACTCCGGATGGTCCGCGAGTGTCCGTAACGACATGCCGATGAGGCGCGCCGTGGTCTCGCTGCCGGCGGAAAAGAGATTGGCGGCTATCCGCATGACGTCGTTGACCGGCGGGAGTGAACCGTCAGGAAACCTGGCCTGTGCCATCTCTGTCATGACGTCGTCCTGCGGATCGGCACGGCGAGCCTCGATGTAGCGCGTGAACTGCTCGTAGAGATACTCGAGTGGCTTGTGCTCCATCCTTGCGGCCCGGACCTTCGTGGTCAGGTGTCGGAGGAACGCGTCCCTGTCCTCATCGGGCACACCGAGGAGATCGGCAATCACCATCAGGGTGTAGGGGATTGCATAGTCGTGCAGGAGCTCACATTCGCCGTTGTCGATGAAGGTGTCGATGGTCTCATCGGCGAACGACCAGAGGAAGGCCTCGTTCTCCTTGAGACGCTTCGGCGTGATGAGACGCATCAGCAGTCCGCGTTGAGCCGTGTGTTCGGGGGGGTCGAACAACGGCAATTGGTCACTGAACGGCAGCTCGTCGCGGTGCTCCTTGATGATCTCGGTGATGTCGTCGCCTTCGAGTGGGACCGACATCTTCACGAACGGCCCGCTCACGGTGTTGCAGTTCGACCATGACTTCTGGTCGTGGTACACCGAAATCACTTCTTCGTGACCAGTCACGAGCCATACGTCCCAGAGCGGGTAGTACCAGACTGGGCCATGGGACCTGATCCAGTCGTAGAACGGGTACGGATTTGCCGGCAGCTCCGTGTCGCGAAACAGGTCAATCTGTGAGAAATCGGCGGTCCTCGTCACGAGATCCTCCCAATCGTGCTGGCCGTTATTGAAAACAAGTGTGCCACTAAACCGCCAGTGATGAAAAGGAGAGCCGAAGTTGTGGATCGCCCCGGGCCGGAGGGTGGTTCTAGGGCCAAAGGTCCCGCGCACTGGTGACTTTGGTCCCTACAAGAAAGTACCCCGGATAGTCCAAAATGGGCCTAGGCAAACGACACGGGAGAGGGAGCATCCTTGCAACGCAACCAGAGCCCGCGAGAAGTCTTCGACCTCGTGTCCGGGACACAGGAGGTGGCTTCTCCGTTCGCTGTCGCTGACTTGGATCTTCTCGCCGAGAAGCACCGTGAGAGTTTCCGCACGGCACAGCCCTGGCCACATGTGGTCTTGGACGGCCTTATCGATCCTTCGTTGATCGCCGCAGCGGAGGCTCAGGAGCTTGGTCGTGCGCTCGAGCTCAAAGTGCACAAAGGGAATCGAATGGTGAAGGCCGAATCCCCAGATGTGCATGGACGGGCAGCGCACGAAATCCTCGATGCCCTCCTGACGCCCCAGTTTGTTGCGTTCCTGGAGAAACTCACCGGAATCACCGGATTGGATCCCGATCCCTCGCACTATTGGGCGGGAATTCACGTCAGCCCGCCGGGAACCTCCCAGGTCCTGCATCGCGATTTCCGCCTCCATCCGACGACGGGTCTCTTTCACCGGGTGAACGTGCTCATTTATCTGAATTCCGATTGGAAAGAGGAGTACGGAGGTGAGCTCGAGTTGTGGCCAGCGGACCGCTCGGCCTGCAGCAAGCGGGTTGTTCCCGATGCAGGAAGGGTTGTGATCTTCGAGACAACCCCCACTTCCTTCCACGGGCTGCCCGATCCGGTCCACTGTCCTCAAGGGAGAGCGCGACTCTCGTTGGCCTCCTTCTATTACACCGACTATCCGGGGGCGACCGACCGGAGGGAACCCCTTGTCTTGTCTCCCAAGCGACCACAAGATCCCTGGTACATGAATTTCCGACCTCCCAAGGACATCGTCTTCGCAACGTGGGACTCCGTCCGGGACCATGTTCGAAGCGGGCGACCCGGAAGGTAGATCCTGGACAGCGATGTCACGGTGGTTCGACCGTGAAGCAGTGATCGCCACGATGTCCGCCCCTCAGGGAACAATGACTCTCCCCGAGGAGTTGCGTGACTCTGACCCAGCCACAGCGAGATTCCAGGCTGACTCCTTCGGTGGTGCAAGCGGGCACGTAGTGCGTGGACTCGGGCTGCCACGGCTGCTCTCCTGAGGGCCGGTGGTGTCTGGGGTCCAGCACTCAGGGCTTCCTGACGATGAGATCGTGTTCGGCGGCCCGGCCCGTAGGGAACGCAAGGGTTCCGAGCTGCTCGCCCCTGAATGACGGGGCGGAGAATCGGGCGTTCGCCTGGCCACCGCCGTTCCACCCCGTCTGGTTGTAACGCCGCTCGACCACCTCCCGGGCTGCGGAGAGATTGAGATGGGGAAGGTAACCACCCAGGCGGTGCTCGAGCCAGTACCCCATATTCCGATAGCCGAGGCAGAAGTCACTCCGGCGGAGTGCGATGTCGAAGTGACCGCCGAAGTGGTTGAAGAATGCGCCCACAAGCTGCTGCGAGGGGGGTTCGGTGACCGAGGGGTCGATCGACGGCGAGATCACCTCGACCGGCACCGGCCGGCGGGCGCCCACTCCACTCGACGACTGAACCACGGATTCGAGGAGTGATGCGTAATCGTCGCTGTGGTCCGCTTCCCGCTCGGCCAAAATCCTCCTGGCTGCGGATTCGACATTTGCTTGACGACGCTGCACCGCTTCGAGTGCATCAGCGAGTGCGCTGCCGATCTGCGCGACCTGTGAACCCGTCTCTTCGAGCTGCTCGAGCGCCTCGTAGATCGATGGTTGGGCACCGCAGATGTCGTGTGTTCCGGCACGGGCGACCGGTCGGACCAGCGTGTCGTCACTCCATGTGTCGGAGAGGGACCGTGTCGGGAAGGCGGGATCCGGAGTGACGACGACATACAGCCGCTCGTCGTCACTTGCGACATTCTCCGCGAGATCGATGGCCCGGTTCAACGGCTGGTTGTCCACCGTGCCTCCATCCGTGTACCAGAAGGGCCCGTCTTCGGGGAGACCGAGAAGTCCGGTTCCCTCGCACTGCCGCTCCTCTCCTGGTTGGTCCTGCGGGTTGGCCGCAGAGCCGACGGCATGCGATCCGGCGGCGATCCCCGCGTCGGCGTAGGCGAAATATTCCTGAGGCGTTGTGGTGGCCGTCAAGGTCACGATGTACCAGTCAACTGATATCTCGTTGTCCCTGATGCGATCAGGAGCGTCGCATGTCGGGCCAGAGGAAATCTTGAGCGCCAAAGAAAGCCATATCGGCTCCTTTTGGCGTCGATGCGCTGGTCCGCTCGGCATACGGTTTGGGCCAAAGAGGATGGTCGCCATTGCGGCCAGCGCCTCCGGTTGGAGTGTCGAGTCGGGAGGACCTACCGCTGCCTCGGGTGAGCGGTGTTCCGCCCAGCCTGACGTGAGGAGTGCAACGGGATCGATCCCTTCGAGAAGTGCCCGCGCGGCGAGCAGTGCGGTGGTCGACCCCGCCGAGGCGGGGGCGATGGAGTCGATGACGAGCACATCCTCGCCCAACTCTTTCGCAGCGACGACCAACGCGGCCAGGGCGCCACTTTCGTACGCGCCCAGGGACGCGGTGCCGGGAATGGTCAGGGAAAGACGAAGTCGTGGCAACGTTGCTCCATTCGCTGGTTCGGGGGATGCTCCAGGGTGCCTATCGGGCCACCGACGGGGGTGTCGTCGGTACGGTCGGTGCGGAGGGGGTAGAGGACGGCGAGCGTGAGATCCTCGCCACCGTGGTGCCGTGCACCTTCGGCCCAACCGTCAAAGCGGAAGTGGTCCAAACACGCGGCGTTCACGACGAGGGCGCCGGGCCATTCGGTCGCGATCCATCGAGAGGCAAGTTCGGAGATCCCCTCGAAGATGGCCCCGCTCTCTATCCGGCCCGTGTGGATGGCATGGGCGAGGTCGGGAGAGAGATCCACGAAGGCCGCTCCGGATCGCCAGACCGTGATCTCCCCCGATTTCCAGAGTGGGCCGATGAGGAGGAGGTTGCTCACGAGGAGGTCGTCGGGCACTGCGCGGACGCCCACATGGACCGAAGCCCCCGGTCCGCCCATCATGGGGCACGGTCGATTCGCCGAGTTCGGGCATCGAGGCCCGCTCCGCTCTCTTGACCGGCAAATGCCGGTGAGTGACGCTTCATCCTTCGATCATGGAGAGGCCCACTCGCACGGCGCTCTCGCGGTACTCACAGAGGGTCGGGCTACCCCTTCTCGGGCCGTTCCGCGGTGAGTGTGCCCTCAAGGAGGGCAGCTTGTTGAAGGGTCGTCCAGGGATCCCGAAAGAGGGACTGATCCCGCTGGCGTGAACGGAAGAGATTGGTGATGTAGTTCATCCGATCGGCGAAGGTGGCCCAGTTGCGGGATCGGGTGCGGCGGTACTGTCGGTCGGAGAGGTCGTAGCACGTCAGGACCGCTTGCAACTCGGGTTGGGCGATATGCTGGAGCACCTCGGGGAATTCGAGTTCCCGGCTGGAACCATGCAGCGAGGGAACTGGCTCCCCGACCATGAGTTCGGCCATCCCGTCGGCGGTAGGGAGCTCGAGTGCCAGAAAGAACCTGGTGGCAAACCGTGCGTACATGGTCGAAAGAGGAGCAGCCAGACCACGACCGATGGATGCCACAACACCGGGCTTCGGTCCACGCATGAGCCGATGAAGCCACGATGTGGTGAAAAGAGAGAGCGTGGCCGTCAGGTAGCCCTCCACCCGCGTTTGTTCATACGCGCCGAGAAGGAGATTTCCGAGCAGTACGAGCTCGGCCTTCGCCTTGCCGTCTGTTTCGTTGATGGCGTCAAAATAGGCCTGCATCCCCGCCCGGAGAGTCTCGGGGTCCGGGGTTGCGGTGGCCAGCCAGCTGGGGTCCAGATGACTGATTCCGGTGAGGAACGTGTGCACGTCTGACCAGTACGCCTCGAAGTTCGGATTGTGAGATCCGCCGTCCGATGCATCGAAACAGTCGAGGAAATGACTGATGGCGGTGCCGATCTCGAGGAAGACCAGCCGGTTGCCGATGGCCAGCGTCCGGTAGACCGCGCCGTGCCCCCGGCACAAGAGAGCTTCTGAAAGCCCAGAGAAGAGGCGGCGCAATGGTGCCGGAAAGTGCGCCAGGAGATGGTGGATGAGCCCGTGCTCGGGTCGGCGGTCAATGCACGTACCAATGGTCCTCGACGACCAGGTCGCAAAGGTGCACCAGTTCGCGTTCCATTCCTTCTGGTCGTCGTCGCCCGCAGTCAGGCGGGAGAGTTGGCGTGAAAGGTCTGCGTACGCCAGGGTGATCCGGTGGTTCCGTAGCTGAAGGGTCTCGAGGGGCTCCCAGAGGGGAAAGCCGGCACTGGCGATCAGCTTCACCTCTGACTGAGTGATCGGCAACGAAATGGGGGAGGCGTGGGCGTTGGCCGATTCCGTGGTCAGGTCGACCAGATGACGGTCGCGCAGCCGGCCATCAGCGCGACGCACCGCCCGGCCGAGGCGCAATCTCGGTGCGGCCATGGTCATCGTGTGCGGGCCGTGAGCGACGCTGTCCGGCGTGTCGGCGACGGGCCGTGTCTCGCCCGCTGGCGGAGGCGTCGCTTCCGGCGCCATCCCCGGAGTCGGCCCCGCAGCCCGACACCCGGCCGGTCGGCCGTGGTGTGGATGCCCAGGCGGGAGATCGTGTCGGCGTCGATGTGCACGCTCGTGGGACCTTGGCCGAGAATGCTGCGGTCGATCCACATGCGGATCATGGATCGTCCGAGCAGACGAGACGGCGCTTGGAGGACCGCTCTTCCCGGCGGGAACCGTACGGTGGCTCGATTCAATGAGGCCAAGACGGGGAGCAGCGAGCCCCACCAGGCGCTCGGCGGCACAGCGAGCATGTCCGCCACCGAAGCCCCAACCAGGTGGCGTACCAGGGTGCGCGGTAGTTTGCGCAGGCCCCAGGGCATGGAGAGCTCCATTTCGCCCATGAGCACATCCATCAGGTGGACGCCGGCCGCGGACGGTGCGTGCAGTTCTGTGGTGATGACATCAGTGAGGGCGTCGGCATCGACGGGGGAGAGCACCCCGTCAGCGTGCGCGATGCCGAGGAGATTCCCGACGGCCGCCCACAACTGGAGATAGCACTCCTGGTCCGACGAATCGAGGGGGATTCCCATGTGATCGAGGGCCCGGAAGACAACTGAAGTGAAACTGAGGAGGGTGCCGAGAAGATCCTCCTGGTTGACCGGGACGCCCAGGACTTCGCTGTCCCAGGCCTCCCTCGACCCGTCGGCGTCAGCCGCCCCCACAGTCCGGGCGCTCGACGTCATGGTCAGCCGGGCACGGATGACAGCATGGAGGAGCCGGACTTCCCTGATCGACGTGTACCCAGGTCCTCCGGGAACCAGCGCAGCGGGCTCGCTCACGTGAAGAAGCATCTGCCCGGTCTCGGCAATCCGCCGGGCCACCGTGTCCGGGTCCGCCAGCTGCGACATTCGCTCGAGCACCTCGACCCCCCGGGCGGCCGCATAGGCGAAAGGGAGCGATGCGCAGAAGAGACACGTCACGATGTCGAGGCTCCACTCCCTGAAGACTTCCTGCCCCCGCCCCACTTTGGTGGTGTCGATCCACGACGGGGACCGATCGACATCGTCGACCCACGCGCGCACCGGGTCGTTCTCGTCGAGGCGACGGAGGGTACGGGTCAGGGCGGCCAAGGCGTCGGCGGCCTCCTCGACCGGGATGCCGCGCACGTGGGCTTCAACGACCTCATCGGCGACGAGGTCTCCGACACGGCGCCATGCACGAAGCTCCTCGACGTCGAACATTGGCCCAGTGTCCTCCTCTTCACAGTCCCGTGTACGCCCCGTTCGGGACCCAACTGCCCCGGCGGGGCCGCGCCAGAACGCCGAACGCCGAGGCGCATCGCTCATCGTGTCCCATCACACTGACACGGCGCTCACATGGCGTCGGTCTCCACTGGGCACCCCTGTTCCCCGTCACGTACAATTTGGACGGATTCCCATAGAACAGGAGGAGCGGCGGGTGATCGAAGTCGGCCTCCTTGGTTCGATCGTGGTCCAGGTCGATGACGAACGGGTCGAACTCACCGGGGTGCTGGAAAAGGCGCTGTTGGCACGCCTCTCGATTCATCCGGGGACCACCGTTTCGCAGGAACGTTTGATCGACGACCTCTGGGGGGAGGCTCCCCCGAACAATGCGGTGGGGAGTGTGCAGACCCTCGTGTACCGGCTCCGAAAGGCCCTCGGACCTGCCGGTTCAGCCATCAGTCGGGCGGACAATGGCTACAGACTCGAGACGCCGCCGGAACGAGTGGACGCGGCGAAGTTCGATCTGCTCGTGGAGCGAGCGCGCCGCGAGCCCAAGACGACACAGTCGATCGGTAGAGAATTGCTCACCGAGGCGCTCGGGCTCTGGCGCGGCACCGCATTCGAAGGACTGGACAGTGTCCCCTTCGTGGCCGCCCGTCGCGCTGGGCTGGAGGCGGCCCGAATGGCTGCTCTCGAAGGGCGGATCGCGGCTGATCTCAATGCCGGCGCCGGCGGTGAGCTCGTGGCCGAGCTCGAAGGCCTGGTGACGGAACACCCCTTCAATGAAGGCTTGTGGGGTCACTTGATCATCGCCCTTTACCGCAGCGGGTCCCAGGCCGCGGCCCTGCGCTGCTACGAGCGGGTACGCGTCCTCCTGGACGAAGAGCTCGGCCTGACGCCATCCCCTGCGCTGGCCGCCCTCGAAAGTGCCGTTCTGATGCAGGACCCTTCGTTGCTTGCGATCGATCGCGGGACCGAACCGGTCGTCACACAAGAGAATGCGCGAAACCCCGGAAGGGCACACGAGGTGGTGACGATCCTTGCCACCAATGTGGAGGGACTGGCCCACCTCTGGGGAGAGGCCCCGACAACGATGGCAGAGGTGATCCGATGCCATGACTCCCTCTTGGTCACCGCAGTTTACGGCCGCGGTGGACGCGTCCTGAGTACCGCCGACGGGTCGTCGTATTCGGTGTTTCACCAGCCCTCCGATGCAATTGCCGCTGCACTCGAGTTTCAGCTGGCGGTCCGGAGGGAACAATGGAGCGGCATCGAGAGCGTGCCCGTCGCGGTGGCCGTGCACACCGGTGAGGTGCAGATCGACAACGGAAATGTCTTCGGGTCCGTCCTCCATGTCGCCTCTCGCATGACGCATGCCGCCTATGGCGGACAGGTGGTCGTCACCGCCACCACCGCTGAGCTGACCCGGGACGGTTTGCCCGCTGACTGCGAACTTCTCGACCTCGGTCACTGGTCGCTGCGCGATGTCGCGCGTCCGCTTCACGCCTATGAGTTGCGTCACCGCGACTTGGGCAATCCGTTTCGTGCGTTGCGCGGTGCCCGGCCAGGCACCGGAACACTTCCTCTGCATTCGACCAGTTTCATAGGTCGTGAGGCCGAAATGAACGAGCTGGCCGAGATCTTGGATGTGTCGCAGATCGTCACCCTCACTGGTGAGGGTGGGGTGGGTAAGACGAGGCTCGCGGCGCAGTTCGGTCGTGCGCACGCGTCTCGGTTCCCCGGGGGAGCCTGGTTTTGCAACGTCTCGTCAGCAACCACCGACGATGAGATTGTCGAGCGCCTGGCCGCGGCCATTGGATTGCGGGCGGCGTCGACCCAGGAGCTGCGGAGGGACGTAGCGGACTGGCTGAAGTTCTCCCAAGCGTTGTTGATAGTGGACAACTGCGAGCATGTGGCCGCTCGGATCTCAATCGTGCTCGGCCTGGCGCTCGAAGACATCGGTTCGACGAGAGTGATCTTCACAAGCCGACGCGCATTGAACATCTATGGCGAGCATGTCAAGCGAGTCCATCCTCTCCGCCGACCCGCGGCTGACGATGCCCCATCGACCCAGGACCCCCGGGTCACTCTTCTCGTCGAGCGGGCTCGGGCCGCGGGGGCGCCGGTGGACGCGGCAGACCCGTCACTCATCGAGATCGCGGATCGCGTTGACGGCCTTCCTTTGGCCATCGAACTGGCCGCGCGCCGGCTTACCGCGATGACACCTCCCGAACTGCTGGTCCGGTTGAGCCGTTCGTTCGATCTGCTCACTGCGACCGACGAGCAGCCGCCTCACCGACAGGCGCTCCGGGCCACGCTCGATTGGTCATTCGGTCTCCTTGCTCCAGTTTCGCGTCGAATGCTGGCAGCACTCTCGGTCTGCGAGGGAGGGTTCGGTCTGGAGCTCGCAGAAGCACTCGGTGGCGCTATCGGTCTGTCTGACAGTGATGTGGCCAGAGCCGTGGCTGACCTTTGGGACCAGTCGCTTCTCTCGACCGAGGGCTCGGTCCCTGGAAAAGCCCGGTACCGAATGCTGGCCCTCATCAGGGAGTATTCGTCGAGCCAGCTCGATCTCGACGGGAACCGGCCTGCGGCGGCCCGGGCGCACGCCGCGTATTTCGCCAACGTGATCACCCGATTGGGCACGTGTCCGTACGGACCGGAGGAGTCGGAGACGATTGTCGCCGTCGAGACGGAGTTCGACAACATCCGGCAGGCTTTCGGGTGGTGCTTGACGGAGGAACGCTGGGATCGAGTGATGGAGATGCTCGACGCGTTGGTTCCCGAGCTCGTCTTGCGGGACCGCATAGAGGTCGGGCGCTGGGCGGCGGAGACGCTGGCAACGCTGGGTGAGACCGAGCACCCGGTTCTGGGCGTCGCGTCGGCCCTGGCCGCGAACATGGCGCTGGTGGAGGGTCGATTCACAGACGCCGAATCGCTGGGCCTCCAGAGCCTTGCATGCGAGAAGCGATTGGGGGGGCCTCCAACCTGGTTGGCCCGAAACGTCGTCGCTCTCCTGCGCGCCGCAAGTTCGCATTTCGAGGAGGCTGAGGTATTTCTGGACGAGATGACGGGCCTCACGGCCACGAGCGGTGATCCGATGCCCCGGGCCGTCGCCTTGTTCGACCGGGTGCTGTTGGCGTCCTTCTCGCCGAACCCGATCGAAGGGCTCAGGTGGGCAGAGGAACTGGTCTCGCTCGGCGACACGTGGGGGAGCGCCTCCCTGGGAGCAATGGGACTGGTTTCACTTGGCCGGGCCCTGGCACTCGAGAATGGTGACCGGGCGCGAACCGCTCTCACGGAAGCTGTCACGCTGGCGGAGGCCAGTCGGTGTGGCCTGCTGGTAGATCAGGCGAAGCGGGTGCTCAGTGAGATCGATGCCCTGGCCGGCATCCATGAGGATGGATTCCGCGGTTTGGCGGACCTTCTCCGTCATGGCCACTCCGGCGACCTGTCGCAGCAGTTGCAGACTGTTGTCAGCGCACTGGACCCTCTCGTGAGCGTCGACGCCATCGAGGTGGCGACGGTCTTGTGCGGCGCTCTGAGCCAGACCGCGCTCGGCTCCGTAGCCCAGTGCGAGAGGGTGTTGGCGCTCTCTCGGACGCGGCTGTCCAGCCATGCGTACCGGACGGCATTCAGCCGGGGGTCTTCACTCTCGGCAAGCCAGTTGGTGGCCATGGCCGCAAGTGAATTGGAAAGGCGGGCCGACCACGGCCTTGGGGAGCCGCGCACGTCTGGGGTGAATCCGGCTCAAAGAGGGTAGGTTCGGGAGGGCCGACGTCGGGCACCCGAGGAGGACCGTGACCATCGCAGTACCGGGATCGCGATGAAAAACTCAGAAGCGGGCCCGACGACCACAAGCTGTGAGCCAGCTTGACGAGGCCTGTGCCAGCGACGAATCATTGAGGGCGTGAACTGCCCTTTGCATTCCTGTCCGGTCCGGCGCGCCCCCAGAGGCCTCGCCCTCCTACACGCGGCGTCCCCTCAAAGGGCGGCCAACGCGTGACCGTTCCACGCATACCAGCTGCTCGGATCGTCTTCTCCGAGCAGGACCGTCAGGAAATCCTGCGCATGATCGACCAATCGCTACAGGACGGCTCGCTCACTCTGGGACCGCGCACCCGCGAGTTCGAAGAGGCGTTTGCCCTTCGCCATGGCGTCGCCCACGCCGTCGCGGTGAGCAGCGGGACGAGTGCGCTCGAGATCATCTTCCGGACCCTGGAGGTCAAGGATCGTGAGGTGGTCATTCCGACGAACACGTTCTTCGCAACGGCGGCTGCCGCCATCCATGCGGGGGGCATTCCCCGCCTCGCCGACATCTCCCCGGACACGCTGGCCCTTTCGGCCGAGACGCTCGAAGCAGCTCTGACCCCTCAGACCGCCGTCGTGGTCCTCGTCCACATCGGCGGGTTCATCACGCCTGAGATCGACGCCATCCGAGGCATCTGCGACCGGCGCGGCATCGTCCTGGTCGAAGACGCAGCCCATGCCCACGGCGCACGCTTCGATGGCCGTGCCGCCGGGTCGTTCGGCCACGCGGCGGCCTTCTCCTTTTACCCCACCAAGGTCATGACCAGTGGGGAGGGGGGAATGATCACGACCGGGGATGAACGGCTGCGGGACGAAGCCATTATCTACCGCGACCAGGGAAAGGCCGGATTCCTGGGGGGCGATCACGTCCGGATGGGGTACGCCTGGAGAATGAGCGAGCTGCACGCTGCGGTCGGCGTGGTCCACCTCTCCCACCTGGATGAGGCCATCGCCACCCGGCGCCGGGTCGCCGCCCGCTATGACGAGGCTCTGGCGAGCATGCCGGGCTGCCGACCCCTCTCCATTCCTGCCGCGTCGATCTCCAATTTCTACAAGTACGTGGTCCTTCTCGATCCCGGCATTGACCGGGCGGACGTCAAGCGCGAGGTGTCCGAGCAGGGAGTTTCACTCTCGGGTGAGGTCTATGCCTCGCCGCTCCATCATCAGCCGATCTTCGCCGACCTTGATCGAAATTCGTTCCCGGTGGCGGAGGACGTCTGCGCTCGCCACATCTGCCTACCGGTGCACTCTGACATGACCGATGACGAGGCCGACTACGTTGTCGAGAGCTTGGCGTCCGTGCTGGCGGCTCGGACCATGGAGGAGGCGGCAAAATCGTGAAGGTCTCAGTGACCGGCGGATCGGGCTTTATCGGGTCGCATGTGGTCGACTACCTGGTGGCAGACGGTCACGAGGTCGTCGTGATCGATACCCGGGAGCCCCATCGCCCCGACGTCGGGTACTACGACGCCGACGTGACCGACCTGACAAATCTGGTCAAGGCCACGTCCGGCTCCGATGCCGTGTTCCATCTGGCGGCGGTCGCCAATGTGAACGACGCCCACGCGGATCCTGTCGGAACCATGGAGATCAACGTGGTGGGGACGTCACGGGTGTGCGAGGCGGCCCGGCGCAACGGCCTCGGACGGGTCATCCTGGCCAGTACGGTCTGGGTGTATTCCGCAGCCTTGGGCGACGGGCCCCTGCGCGAAGAGACGCCACTGGCCACGACCGGCAGCGCCCACGTCTACACCGCCTCGAAAATAGCTGCTGAGCTGGTCGTTTCCAGTTTCGGGGAGCTCTACGGGTTGCCCTACACGATCTTGCGCTATGGCATCCCTTTCGGGCCCCGGATGCGCAAAGAACTGGCCATTCCCCAGTTTCTGCACCGGGCCCGCGCGGGCGAGAAGATCACCATTCATGGCGACGGCCTGCAGTTCCGCAACTACATCTACGTCGAGGACCTGGCCGAAGCACATGTCCTGGCGCTCGGCGAGGAGGGTGCAGATCAGATTTTCAACCTCGAGGGCCCGGCGCCCGTGAGCATCCGGCATGCCGCCGAACTGGCGTGTGAGCTGATCGATCCGCTGACCGAGATCGAGTTCACCCCGGCTCGCCCCGGTGACTATGCCGGGCGCGTCATCTCCGTGGACAAGGCGGATCGCGTCCTCGGCTGGGTGCCCCAGACGTCCTTCGACGACGGCATGCGGCGCTATGTCGAGTGGCTGGCCGATGAAGACCCGATAGAAGAGCCCAGTACCGCGTGAGCCTCGCCGTCCGACCCTCGTCACGGTACGGGTGGACGGCTCGGTCACTGGTCCCGATCGGCCTCGCGGCTGCCGGGGCGCACATGCTTCCCAGTGTGGTGAGCCTGGGACAGTGGTCGCCTCTCCGTGTCCTACCCGGCGATCTCTGTCGGTGGCGTGGGCCCCGGGAAGACGGGGTGGCGCTCACCTTCGACGACGGTCCGGACCCCCGCACCACACCCGATGTCCTTGACCGCCTCGATGCACTCTCCCTCGCCGCGACCTTCTTCTGTCTGGGTGAGCACGTGACGCGGCACCCCGAGCTGGTGCGCGAGATCGGTCGGCGGGGGCACCAGGTGGAAACCCACGGCTATTGCCACGCGCACCATTTTGCGCGGTCCCCTCGTTGGGTGCGGGCGGACCTCGATGCGGCGGTCGACGCCTTGGAGGACGTCGGTGTTCGCCCGCGCTGGTTCCGCCCACCGTTCGGCCAAACGACGGGTGCGACGATGGTCGAAGCCCGCCGACATGGCCTTCGTCTCGTCTTGTGGTCTGCCTGGGGGAGGGAGTGGGACGAGCCGGATGCGCGCAGCGTCGCCCGTCGCGTAGGAACTGGTCTCGGCCCCGGCGCAATCGTGTTGCTCCACGATGCCGACGTGCAGTCGCCACTTGGGTCGTCGCGGCGCGCCACTGAAGCCCTCGGACCTATCGCCGAGGATCTCCACCGGCAAGGTCTGAAGGCGCTCACTCTCGACGGCCTGGTCGGGCTCCACCGGTGACCGTACAGCGGGCATTGTTCCTGTCCGGCAAGTTCGGTGCCGGCCACGACACCCTGGCTGAGGCCTGTGCCGCGGCGCTGGTGCCCTATGGGGTGGAGAGCAGGATCGTCGACTGCATGCCGATGCTCGGTGGCGGAGCGTCGGCCGTCGGCAATTGGGTCTTTCGCAGCCTGCTCTCCGTGACACCGGTGTACGACGGCTTTCACTTCTCCCAGCTCCGGGGCAACGGGTTGTTGGGCCGGCTGATGGATTGGGCCGCCGTCAAGGCCATGTTGCCCAAGCTCATGAAAGAGGTTGAGAGCTACGGACCGGACATGGTGGTCTCGGTCTTTGCCACCGGTGCGTCGGCCGCGGTCCATCTCAAGGGCGAGCGGCCTGACCTGGCCACGGTGGTCTTCATGACAGATTCTTTCGCGTACGGGATGTGGGCCCATGAGGGGACGGATCTTTTCCTCGTCACCTCGGAATTGGCGGCCGCATCGGTGCGCCGCTATCACCCCGACGCCCGGGTCACCGTGGTGGAGGCCCCGGTGCGGCCCGACTTCTACGTGGCCCCCGGCCGGGCGGACGCCCGGGCATCGTTGCAGATTCCCGACGACGTCCCCTGCGTGCTCCTCATGTCCGGGGCGTGGGGTTTGGGTCCCCTTGACGAGGTGGCTCGTGCATTGGCATTGGAAGGGTGGTGGGTGCTTGCTGTGAGCGGGACGAATGAAGCCCTCGCGGCACGGCTGGTCGCGGTCTCCCGTCAGCACCCAAGGGTGATCCCGTTCGGCTACACCGATCAGGTCCCCGCGTTGATGGCGGCGAGTGATGTCGTCGTCACCAGCTCTGGCGACACCTGCCGGGAAGCCAGAGTCATCGGGCGCCGTATGGTGCTGCTCGATGTCGTGCCGGGCCACGGCCGGGAGAACCTGATGCACGAATTGGAGCTGGGCGATGCCGCGGTCTGCCTCCCCACGCCAGAGTCAGTCGTGGGCAATGTCCGCCGCCTCCTCGAGGACAGCGGTTCGGAACCAGCGGGCGTGACGACCGGCTGGGGCAACGATTTCATCGATGGGCTACAAGCCGCAGGAATCGCGCTCACGCACGACTGAACATGCCATCAGGCTTCCGCCCTGAATTCACTCGGGCGGAAGGTCCTTTTGCGCCGCCTCCATGAGCCGCCTCGAGTGGGAACGCGGTGACAGCATCTCGGAGTATCGATCATCATCGCCTTGCATTCCCGAAACCAGTGGTGACTGGGCGAGCGAGGCGGCGCCGACGAACATGATCAGCAGCGACAGCGCCTCGCACGGCCCGAAGGCGCCGGTCGTGCGGAGACTGTCGCCGTACAGGCCGATCCCCAGCGCGATGCTGACCAACGGGTCGACCAGCACGAGTGCCGTCTGGGATGCAGCGATGGGACCGGCGTGGTAGGCGTTCTGCGTCAGGAACAACGACAATGCTCCGCACACTGCGACTCCGTAGGTCTGCCAGTGGAAGAACATATGGACCCAGTCGGCTGCGATGTAGTCACTCATCGTCTTGATGAGCGAAGCGGTGAGAGCGAACCCAACCGCCCCGGCCACGCCAAAGGCGGCTGCCCGCCACCAACGCGGGCCGCGCAACGCTGCCAAGGTGGCCAGGAGGGCCGTTCCCCCGCAGAGCGAGCCCGCCACAATCCATTCGAACGTCGTGGGTACGTCGGTGCCGCCACCGGGTTGGGCGAAGATCAAGAACCCGGCCAACCCACCTGCCGCGCCCGCACAGCCGAACCACTCACGCCAACCGACCCGAAACCGGAACCAGGTGGCCAGCAGGACGACCAAGAACACCAGCTCCGACGTCAAGATGGGCTGCACCTGGCTAAGCGTTCCCAGGTGGAGGGCCACGATCTGGAGAGGGACCGTGGCCACAATGAAGGCAAGACCGAGTAGCCACACCCCGCGTTTCAGCGCGTGCGTGAGCAGGCTGAGTTTCAGCGTGTCCGACGCGGGCGCGTTTTCGATTCCCATGCGCTGCAGGACGCTCGCCAGCGCATTGGACAGCGCGCACGCCGTGGCGAGGAGATAGACCACTGATTTTCCGCCTCCTATTGACGATCAGGTCAATCTTGACCGATCTCCAGGGGTTCCGGTTTCATTTGCCACTCCCCGCCCGATTCTTACGGCCGTCCTCGGGGTTCTGGGTGGGCTTCCAGTGGCTCGCCGTACGCGCATCAGCCAGCAGGACCACGCGGTCACTGGAGCACTTTTCGCTATTCAGACTTCCATCGCCGATAGAGGTCGATCAGATCCTGCCTTGCTTCGGGAGTCAGCTCCTCCACATCGATTGCACCAGCTAACGCAATCGTCACCCTGATCTGTTCGAGGTAGGCCGAGCAGTTCGGGCACTGGTGAACGTGCGCCTCGAACCGGCGGCGATCCCGGCGAGAGAGGGATCCTTCGAGGTAGTCGGTGACGAGCTCTACGGCTTGTTGACACACCAAGTCCTTCCGTCGCAGCGTCAACACCGATTAGTCCTTCTCAACTTTGGAATCGAGGATCTCCCGCAAGCGAGCGCGCCCCCGGTGCAGAAGGATCCGCTGGTTTCCGCTCGAAATGCCCAGAGCCGTACACACCTCGTTGTTGGAGAGACCTTCGACATCTCGCAGGATGACGACCTGGCGTTGACGAGGCACCAGCCCTTCGAGCGCTGACGACAGTACCGGCAACAACGTGGCCGCGTCGAGACGGCTCTCACTGTCTTCTCGCCATCGATCCAGAGGATCGGCCCAATGCCCATCAGCGTCGAATCGGGCTGGATCGACCGAGTGAAGCGACTCGATCGACGTGCTCGGATGTTCCTTTGCTCCGGCGGACCGCGCACGATTGACCAGGATACTGAAGAGCCAGGTCTTGAATGAAGACCGCCCCTCGAACCGGTCAATTCCGCGCACGACGCCCATCCACGTGTCCTGGACGATCTCTTCTGCCACCGCCTCGCTCGCGACCATCGTTCGAGCGAGCCGGAGCATGGGTTGGTGATAGCGCGCGACCACCATGACGAACGCATCCTCGTCGCCGTCGCGAAGGCGGCGGAGCTGCTCGGTGTCCGGCTCCACGGCGCGCAGCATAAGTCCCCGATCCCCGAATGACACCGCGGCCGCCGGCACGAGCCGTCGAGGCCCGATGATCGGCTACGTGGCGTGGATGCACGACCTTTAGTCCTCGATCCACGTGGTTCGTTACGGGCAGGGGCAAAATCGCCTGACCCACTTCGCGCGTAACGGTTCATGCGAACTCGAGACTGAACAAAGGAAGCGTTATTCACTTACAACAAGGAGATGCAAATGAGGACCTTTACTCGTCTTGCCGTCGGGGCAGGCGCACTCGCGGCACTATCGGCATTTGCCATACCGATCGCGGCGGGCGCTGCGGGGCCTGCCCGTGGACCGGACTTTGGCGGCAGAGGTCAGCATCCTGTCTTCGTCCAGACCGACGGGATCGCGGGGAACCAGGTCGTCGCCTATGACCGCGCCGCCAACGGTACCCTCACGCTCGCCGCCACCTATGCCACGGGCGGAAAGGGCGGGGTGCTGAACGGCTCACACGTCGACCATCTCGGTTCCCAGGGCTCCCTCACCTATGACCCGGCTTCTTCCTTGCTGTATGCCGTCAATGCAGGGAGCAACACGGTCTCGGTGTTCTCGGTTCGGGGAGACCAACTGAGCCTCCGTCAAGTGGTCGGTTCTGGTGGCTCCTTCCCCGTCAGCGTCGCCGTTCACGGCCGGCTCGTCTCCGTGCTGAATGCCGAGAACGGGGGGTCGGTGCAGGAGTTCTATTCCCTGTTCGGTTACCTCGTCCCCGTGCCCGGATCCAATCGAAACCTCGGTTTGACGATACCTTCCGACACCACGCAATTCACCCACACGCCGGGCCAGGTGGCCTACTCCCCAGACGGCTCCCAACTCATTGTGACGACGAAGGCGACGACCAACGCCATTGAGGTCTTCAATGTCGGGTTCTTCGGATCCCTCTCACTTTCCCCGGTCGTCACTACTGAGCCCGGAGCCGTCCCCTTCGCCATAGCGTTCGATGGAGAAGGTCATCTCGTCGTGGGGGAAGCAGGACCGAGTGCGCTTGCCACGTTCGGCCTCAATCGCGACGGCACGCTGACCCCGATCAGTGTGCTGCCGAGCGGTCAAACGGGACTGTGTTGGGTGACTGCCAGTGGATCGTTGTTGTACACGGGCAATACCGCCGCCAACTCCACCAGCGGTTACGTGACGAACGCCAGTGGACAACTCAGTCTGCTCGGCGCCACCCCGACCGATCCGGGTACCGTCGACGGATCGGTCTCCTCGGATGGTCACTACCTCTACGTGCAGACTGGTGGGAACGGCATCGTCGATGAATTCCAGATCCGCGCGAACGGGGTCCTGGTCGAGGTCGGATCCGTGCTCGTCTCGGGAGCGGCGGGCGGTGAAGGAATCGCGGCCACCTGACAAGGGGTGCTCATGCGAGCGGCGGTGTCCTCCATCAACGGGGGCACCGCCGCTCGCCGTGTCGTGCAGTAAGGCGGCTTCCCGTCGGGCTTGACATTGTCGCCCGTTTGATACACTGTTAACTAGATGACTAGTGAAGTACTACGCCAAACGATGAGCTTCCAATTGAACCAGTCATCGGGTGTGCCGGCGTACCTGCAGGTGGTCCAACAGGTTGAACAGGCCCTTCGTATGGGGGCGCTCAGACCGGGTGATCAACTCCCCACCGTGAAGGAGGTTGTCGCGGAGGTTGCGATCAACCCGAACACGGTCTTGAAGGCGTACCGGGAGTTGGAGAACTTGGGCCTTGTCGAGGGTCGTCAAGGCGTCGGAACTTTCGCGGTGGCGCGCCCGGCGGGTCCACCTCCGAGCATCCAACTACGGCTGGCTCGGAGCCTCGACCGATGGGTGAAGGGCGCGCGTGCGGAGGGACTCAACGATGCGGCGATAGATGCTCTTATGCGGGCTGCGCTGCAGATCCGCGCGGAGGACGAGGTCGCGTGAGACCCCACGTCGGATCACCGATGGCGATCGAGACGATGGGGCTCGGGAAGCGCTTCGGGTCGTTGTGGGCACTTCAGGACTGCTCGATCCACGTTCCGCAAGGTGTGGTCGCGGCGCTTGTCGGTCCGAATGGCGCTGGAAAGACGACGCTCCTTCGAATGCTCGTCGGCCTTCGGACCCCGAGCGCTGGTCATGCTGTTGTGCTCGACCGGTCGCCAGGCCCCGACAGCGAGTTCCTCGCCAGCATCGGGTACCTCGCGCAGGAGGCGCCCCTCTATAAGCGGCTCAGTGCTGCGGACCACCTCGAGCTCGGTGGTCACCTGAACGCTCGTTGGGACAAGGAGGTAGCGACGAGCCGCCTCGTCTCCCTGCGCATCCCACTGGACCGCCCGATCGGGGCACTTTCGGGAGGCCAGCGCGCCCAAGTTGCGCTCGGGCTGGCGCTGGCGAAGAAACCGCAGGTGTTGCTGCTCGATGAGCCGGTCGCGGCGCTCGATCCGCTGGCACGACGGGAGTTCCTGGCTTCGCTGACAGCAGCTGTCGCAGATGGAGACCTCACCGTCGTGCTCTCGTCGCACCTCCTCCATGACCTCGAACGGGTGTGCGACCACATCATTTTGCTCGCAGCGTCGCGCACCCAGCTCTGCGACAGCATCGACAACGTGCTCGAATCCCATAAAGCCCTTGTCGGTCCCCGCCAGAGCGTGGCTGAGGCAGAACGAGTGTTCGACGTGGTGAGGGCCGTCCACTCAGAGCGTCAGACGCGGCTGCTCGTGCGGCTCAACGGGCCCGTGCTCGATCCGAAGTGGGACGTCTCCGATGTCGGCCTCGAGGACATTGTCGTCGCGTACATGGGGAACGCTGACTCGGCGGCGGCGGGCTCGCCCGGTCTTACGGGGGTCGCCCGATGAGCCAACTCATCTGGCGGCTCCACCGACAACAGGTGCTCTTCGCGGGCTGCGCGCTCTTCGTCCTCACTGTCGTGCTCCTCGTCACGGGTTCGACAATGGCGAACGACTACCACTCGGCGTTGTCGACGTGCGCGGTCGCCCGGAGCTGCGGCGATCTCCCCGGCGAGCTGTTTCAGGGTGATGGTCTCATCATCGACGCGGTGAGCCTTTCGATCGTCGTTCCGCTGCTCTTCGGACTTTTCTGGGGTGCTCCGCTCGTCGCGAAGGAGTTCGAGGAGGGCACGCAGGGCTTGGCCTGGACACAGGGCGTCACCAGGCGGCGTTGGATGACGAGCAACATCGCGTGGGCGACCTTGGCTGCCGTGTTGTGGGGCGCGGCGATGTCGCTTCTCGTGACATGGTGGCGGGGGCCTGAAGACGCGCTCCACGGTGGTCGGTTCAGCGTCGCATTCGACATAACCGGGATCACGCCCGTCGCCTACTCGGTCTTTGCCGTCGCGCTCGGCATCGCGGCCGGGTCGTTGTTCAGGCGCGTCCTGCCGGCGCTGGCAACGACGCTCGCAGGTTTCGTTGCGACGCGAGCAGCGATTGGCCTGTGGCTGAGGCCGCGCTATATGACTCCGATCCGCCACGCGTTTCCGCTCGTCAACGACGTCTCGGGCGCACCACCGGGCGCGTGGGTCCTTTCCAAGGTCGTCGTCAACCCCAGCGGGAAGGTCTTTGCCCCGGGTTCGCCAGCGGGACTGCCGACCTATTGCCATGCCGCGTTCTTCAACAACGAGGCGGCCAGTTGCCTCGCCGTTCACGGGTTCCGACGACTCGTCACCTACCAGCCCTCCAGCCGGTTCTGGACATTTCAAGCCATCGAGACCGGTATCTTCATTCTGCTCGCTGCAGCTCTCGTCGCTTTCGCCTACACGCTGGTCATTCGCAAGGACGCCTGACGCGAGGTCCTGAGCGGCCGCGGTGGGGGACCATCGCCCGGTCGTCGTCTCACCTACGTGTTGCGTAGCTACGTGCTACGTAGTAATGTCGCTCCATGCAGAAGAGCCGAACAAGTGCCGTCGACCACGGAGAGCAGCGTTCTCGGCGCCGCCCGAACGACCCCCCGACCCTGATCCTCACGAGTCTCGCTGGCGGGGCCAAGCACGGGCACGCGCTCCTCAAGGACATTGAGGAGTTCGCCGGTGTGAAACTCGGTCCGGGCGCGCTCTACGGAGCCATTTCCAGGTTGGAGGAGCGGGGGCTCATCGAGCCCCTCGAGTCCGAAGACCGCCGCCGTCCCTATCGGATCACGGCTGCGGGCTCACGGGTTCTCGCCGAATCCCTGGCCCAGATGCGTGAGCTCGTCGAGGTGGGTCAAGCCCGGCTCGGGATGGTCCGGACACCCCGTCCGAGGTTGGCGTGATGCAAACCGAGGGACCGAGTACCAACGACGATGATGCAGCCGGGGCCCGAGGATCCGACGACCCCCGCATCCGGTGGTACCCCCGAGGCTGGCGCGACCGTTATGGCGACGAACTGGTGGCACTCATCGACGAGGAGTACGGCAACCATCTCCCGGCCGGGGTTCGGCTCAGCCTTCTGACCGGCGGACTTCGACAGCGGGCGCAGCGAATCGGCTTGACCGGGGACTCTGTGCCGGCGGCGGAGGGCGTCCGGGCCGGCGTGCTGGCGGTGCTCATCGCCTGGGCGGTCTTTGTGATCGCTGGCGCAAGCTTCGCCAAGTTCTCCGAACACTTCGATGAGGCGCTGCCTCACCTGAGTGGAGCGCATCGTGTCCCTGACCTCGCGTACACGGTGCTGCAGATGACGGCCGGCATAGCCGGCATCCTCGTGGTGACCGGCCTGCTTCTCGCAGCACCTGCCGTCCTGCGATTCCTGCGAACCGGAGGGTTGTCCACCGTGCGCACCCACATGTTGCGCGCCATCGTCTGCACGGTCCTCACCGTGGCGACGACCGTGCCACTGCTCGTATGGGCGCACCACCTCACACCACCCCAGCGCAACGGTGGCATGCATTGGTACGGGGCGCTGTTCTTTGTGTGGGCCACCCTCATCGCCACCACGGTGGCTCTCTGGACTGCCCTGGCGGTAGTCATAGGCCGGCGCCTCGAGCTCTCCACCGCACTTCTCACTGCGGAGGCGGCGTTGGCCGTTGCCACGACAGGGGCGATGCTGATCATGGTCGCCGCCACAATGGTGTGGTGGGGAGCGGTGGCCGAGGACGCACCCGGCTTTCTGAGCGCCAGTCCCGGTGGTGCGCCGGGGTCCCCGTGGGATGTCTGGTTCGTCGCCACGGTGGCTCTTATGCTGGCGTCGATAAGCATTGCCGCCGTTGGGCTCGTCCGGGAATTCCGTGTGTGGACGAGATTCCGAGCAGGTTGACATTCCGCCGATGAGCTTCTGTAGCGCCCTCGGTCAACATGAAATAAAGAGCCTGCCGGAGGAGTCATGGACAAAACGTTTCACGCCGAGCTCCAGAAAAGCCCCAGCAAGGGAGGTTGGACATACGTCGTGATGGAGGGATCCGCGGAGTACTTCGGCACGAGGGGATTGGTCAAGGTCGAGGGTACGGTCGACGGTCAGCCGTTCCAGAGCTCTTTCATGGCCCTCGGCGATGGGACGCACAAGTTGCCCGTCAAAGCGGACATCCGGAAGAAGATAGGCAAATCCGCCGGCGACACCGTCACAGTGCACCTCACGAGAAGGTTGTGCGGGCAGGAAACGGCTCGCCCCGGCTCTTGACGGAAACTCAGGGCCTTGCTGCGAATGCCGGCGTCCTCTCGGGATCGAGAACGGTCCCCGCACTCTGCACGTCGCTTCCTCGATGGTGCCGGACCACCAGCATGATGATCATTCCGCCGATGAAAGCGAACAGGGCGAGCGTGTAGGAGTTTCCTATCACCAGCTGAGCGAACGAATCCGTGAGTTCCACACCTTTGCCGTGGGGAACACGCCAAATGGCGCCGTACCAGAACCAGACGGTCGCCACGGCAGCCCAGACCCGACCGAAGGCCGGCCGGTCATGCGCAAGCGCGAGCCAGAGGATGATCGGGACAATCGCGAAGAAGTGGCCTCGATAAATTGGTCGAACCGAAGGTGTGTTGACGCTTCCGATCGTCCCGACCGAGGAAGCCCGAACTCACGATGCGCGTCGCGAGCGTGACGGTTTCGTCCATCGTGCCGACGCGTCGCACGTTCCCGGAGTCGCCAGCAACAGCATGGGCGGAGGCTACCGAGGGTCGACCCCAATCGCCCTCATCCGTAAGGATGAACTTCGAGGTCGAGTGATGCGGCGGGAGGAGGTGGGTCGGGCGTCCAACCAGGCCACCTGCGCCCGCAACGGCAGTTCAGATGCCTTGCCGGCGATCGCGGAAGAGCGGATCCAGCTCCGGTTCGCGCAAGTGCTTTTTGGCGGGTTCGGCCGCCCTGTCCGGAACGGGCCCTTTGTCATGTTGTCGTCAGGAACTCTCCTTATCTTTGGATGTATGACGCCCTCACGCCAGCGGCCAGGCATCGACCCCACCCGGATCGCCCGAACGCGACGTGATGACTCCGTGGCCCGGATTACCAAGGTCACGAAGGCAGTTGGCATCGGCGTCCTGGCAACGACGGGAGCACTGGGGCTCTACCTGGGGAAAGCCCTGCCGGGCCACCAGGCCGCTACACAGGGATCATCGACTTCGACGTCGAATGGCGGGTCGACGCAATCCTCGACGGGGGCGGCGTCCTCCGGTCAGCTGGGACCTCCCTCAAGCCCCCCGACGCACTCTCAGCAGAGTGCCCCCGTGGTCTCGGGCGCAAGTTGAGGAAGGCAGTCACCGCTCCACTTCCGGAGAATCACTACATCTACCGGACGCAGGCACTGGGGTGCCGCGCGGAGATCTGGGTCACCGATGCGGGCTCTCTCGTTGGTGCTATCGAGGTCCTCGAGCGAGAGGTCACCCGTATCGACAAGGCGGCCAGCCGCTTCCGGGCCGATTCGGAGATCCTCCGGGTGCTTCGTGCCGAGGGGCACCCCGTCGACGTCAGCCCGTGTCTTTTCGAGGCGGTCTCCGTTGCGTTGCGGGTGGCGGCCGCAACCGATGGTGCCGTTGATCCAACCGTTGGCAACGCCCTGATCGGACTCGGTTACGACCGGGATTTTTCCGAGATCGCCCGAGGTGTTCCCGGGTCTCTGCCCGAGAAGTCGCCGGTTGTGGGCTGGCAGAGTATCGAGCTGGACCCGATTGACAGGACGCTACGGTTGCCACCGGACGTGGTGCTCGACCTCGGCGCCACAGCGAAGGCGCTCACGGCCGACCGGATTGCCCGACGCGTGTCGATGACGTTCGGCTGTGGAGTGCTCGTTTCCCTCGGTGGCGACATCGCGGTGGGTGGTCCTCCACCGCCTGATGGGTTTCTGGTCGCTCTGGCCGACGTGAGCGGAGCTTCGGATGCGGGTGAAACCGTGGCGATCGAGTCGGGAGGGCTGGCCACCTCGGGCGTCATGTCCCGGCGGTGGCGGTTGGGAGAGCACATCGTCGACCACATCGTCGACCCCCAGACCAGTCTGCCCCCGACGCCAGCCTGGCGCACCGTCACCGTTGCGGCCGCGACGTGCGTCGACGCGAACGCGGCAGCGACGGCCGCCATGGTGAAGGGGGCCAGCGCCCTCCGATGGCTGGAATCCCTCCGGCTCCCGGCACGGCTGGTGAGGGTCGACGGGCGCATCGTGAAGGTGGCGGGGTGGCCGTCCGCTGCCTCGGCGATGCCGGAGCTGACGGAAAGCACCCGATGATGTTGTCGGTCGCCGCAGTTCCCCACAGCGGAACGGCATTGTGGTATCTGACTCGCGCCACAGGGCTGATCTCGCTCATTCTTCTCTCGGCCACTGTCGTCCTCGGCATCGTTGCCTCGGTGGGCTGGACTGCGAAGCGGTGGCCACGATTCGCTTCCCAGGCGATGCATCGCAATCTCTCGCTGTTCTGCATCGCCCTGATCGCCATCCATATCGTGACGACAGTGGCCGATGGGTTCGTGCCGATCACGTACCTGGACGCGTTCGTGCCGTTCATCTCACCGTATCGACCCCTGTGGATCGGTCTGGGTGCCCTGGCGTTCGACATGTTGCTCGCCGTGGGCATCACGAGCGGACTGCGTCGTCGTATCGGGGTGCGGGCCTGGCGCGGGGTGCACTACCTGGCTTATGCGTGCTGGCCAATCGCCGTGCTGCACGGACTCGGTAGTGGGAGTGATGCTCGCTTGTCGATCATGGTGTTGATCGAAGTGCTCTGCATCACCTCGGTCGTTGGCGCGGTTGCGTGGCGCCTCGTGGCAGCCCGCGGACTGCCAACCACGCGTCGTCTCGCCGCCGCCGGCACCACGGCAGCGCTGGTGGTCGGTATCGGTGTTTTCGCCACGGTTGGCCCACTCCAGCCAGGATGGTCAAAACGAGCGGGGACGTCGGCCGCCGTCCTCGCCGAGATCAACGCTCGGTTCGCCACCGCGAAAGGAACTGCAAACACGTCACCGGCATCGACGACGGCGCCAACGACTGCTCCTCCATCAGGCGACCTCCCTGCGCCGCCCTTTACCGCGAACGTCTCCGGGACCGTCAAGACGACGAGCCAGAATAGCTCGGGAGAAGTGGAAGTCCTGCTTACCATGGTCCTCCAGGGATCGAACACCCCGTTGGTGGTCACACTGTTGGGCACGTCCGTGAACGGAGGTGTGGCCATGTCGAGTAGCAGTGTCGTCCTGGGCACTGCGCGGGGCGTCGTCACCGCGCTCGACGGCACCACCATCGGGGCCACCGTACGGGCACCGAGCGGGCACGTCGATCTCGAGATGCAGCTCAGTATCGATCAGTCCACTGGCAGCATCAGCGGGACCGTCTCCGGCACTTCGAGACAGGACCAATGAGAACCTCGTTGGCGGGATCGACATCGAGTCTTGTCCAGGGTCCGGGGTTCCCGCGCCTCCTGAGTGCGCTCCATTCGCCTGATTCGGTCATCGACCTACCATCGCACGTCGCACACTGGGGCGATCTGCCACTGCACGACGCAGGGACCGCGCTTTTGGACGAACTCGACGCCAGTGGCCTTCGAGGCCATGGAGGCGCCTGGTTCCCGGTTGGCTCGAAGTGGCGGGCGCTGCGACAGGGGAACCGCCGAACAGTGGTGGTGGCCAATGGGTCCGAGGGAGAGCCAGCCAGCCGAAAAGACCAATTCCTTCTGACCCACGCCCCACACTTGGTTCTCGATGGAGCGTCTCTCGCCGCGGTAACGCTCAAGGCAGATCGCGTCGTGCTCTACGTCCCGGCACACCACGTCGAGGGAATCCGCCGAGCCGTTCGCTCCCGAACGCCCGATGGAATTGACCCGGTGAAGATCGAAGTCATCGCTGCGCCGCACGCATACCTGGCCGGACAGGAATCCGCCGTGGTACACGCGCTCAACGATGGGCCCGCCGTTCCCACTTTCATAGGATTGCGGTCAATCCGTGATCGCGGCGTACGAGGTCGGCCGACCCTCGTTCAAAACGTCGAGACGCTCGCCCATGTGGCCATGATCAGCCGATTCGGAGGCCAGTGGTTTCGTTCGGCCGGATCCAAGGACTCCCCCGGCACGATGTTGCTCACGATTACCGGGCGGTGGCCGGAGCCGTTGGTCGTCGAAGCTTCGCTCGGGGTCGCCTTCAGAGATCTGTTGACGCTCACCCCACAAGATGCGGACAGATACTGGGGGGCGCTCCTTGGGGGGTACGGGGGTGGCTGGGTCTCCCTCCCGGACCTCCTCGACTGCCGGCTCACCGAAGAGTCGGCTCGCCAACTGAACTCGTCGCTCGGCGCTGGAGTCGTCGTTCTCCTTCCACGCGGGCACTGCCCCTTGGCCGAGTCGGCTCGGGTGGTTCGGTACATGCAGCGACAGGCAGCCGGTCAGTGCGGACCTTGCGTGCATGGTCTCTCGGACCTTGCCGCATATCTCGAGGGGCTCGCCTTCAGTCCGGGGCGTTTCGGTGGCCGGATACCGCCTGTGCTCGAGGTGTGCAATCTGATTGAAGGCCGGGGCGCTTGTCGTCACCCAGATGGCGTCACCCGATTTGTCCGCTCGGCACTCGGTATCTTTCGTGACGAAGTGGACAAGCACGTGCGTCGCGGACCCTGCTCTGCCGTCAACGGACCGGCGCTGTTGCCCTGCCCAACGGACAGTCCCGGAGTGCGGTGATGGAAGTCCGGCGCGTCAGCGGTCAAGGTACGCGTGCGATCAGACCACCGGTAAAGAGGTGGCGTATGAACCTCGTGGTCGACCCCATCCTGTGCGACGGGCACGGCGTGTGCGCAGAGCTGTTCCCTGAGCGGGTCGTCATGGACCATTGGGGCTATCCGATCATCGACGCGGACGACATACCGACCGGGCTCACAGAGCACGCTCGCCGTGCCGTCGCCGCGTGCCCTCGTTTGGCGCTTCATCTGGTGGAGCGACGACAGTGAACCCTGACCTTCTGCGAGAGGACGTCGACGATCGAATATCAGACTCGAACGGATCACGTCTCGACGTCAACCGGCTGCCTTCACAGAGCTCCCGTCAGCAGCTGCGGCTCGCGAAGACCGGGCCACCGTACAGACGGCGGAGGTTTCTGGCCGTCCTCGGGGTGACGTTCGCCGTCTTCTTCGTGTGGCTTGCGTTCTCGCTCGGTGGAGCTCTCACCAATCCGGCCCTCGGAAGCTCGTTGAGCTCCCGATTCTCTGAATGGGCCCGGAATCATGGAGGTGCGAGCATCGTCAACTGGGTGGAAAAGGAGTGGTACAGCCATCACCCGCCACCTGTCGGTGGCAAACCTCCCACCGGAGCCATCCGGGTCCCGCACACGCCGACGACATCCGTCGCCTCGGGTCCGGCCCACCTGCCACCACCGACTGCGATCCAATCCATCGCGCAACCACCGCTTCCCGGTGAGGGGCAATGGGGACCGGTCGGTCGCCTGGTGGGGGGGATCCCGGCTGTCTATGAGACGACGCTCCGACCCGATGCGCTACACACCAGCTACGTGGTTGGCGTGGCGTGGATGGACACCAAATTGCTGAAGGCCACCCTCTACTCCGGAAGTCAGATACCGGGTGGTGGACCCTATAGCCACACCGCTCCGGTGCAACCTCAAGCAGCCGACACCCTGGTTGCAGCGTTCAATGCCGGGTTCCTGATGAGCGGGGCCAATGGCGGCTACTACACGGACGGCAAGACGATCCTTCCACTCCGTGCGGGTGCGGCGTCATTCGTCATCTATCGCGATGGCGCGGCCTCGATCGGTCGTTGGGGCACCGACGTCAGCATGACCCCGAACGTCGTGTCGGTTCGCCAAAATCTCAATCTCCTGGTCGACGGCGGACAACCGGTTCCGGGTCTGAATGCGGCGGACACCACACAGTGGGGCAATACCTTGGGAAATGCCATCTACGTGTGGCGGTCCGGAATCGGGGTCACTTCGGACGGGGCGCTCGTCTATGTGGGCGGACCTGGCCTCAATATCACGGACCTGGCGAATCTTTTGGTACGGGCCGGCGCAGTCCGCGCCATGGAGCTTGACATCAATACGGACTGGGTCAACTTCTCCGTCTACAAGCCTGCTACCCCGACAGGGGCAGCATCGGGGCTCAACGGAACCGAACTCCTTCCCGGTATGACGGGAACACCGTCCCGATATTTTCAGACGTGGTGGGCACGTGACTTCTTCACCATGTCCGCCGCAGTCGGTACCTGAGATGCGCTCCGACAATAGAGTGGAAGACACGATTCCGAGCACGACCGCTGTGCCGCACCCCGTCGTGCTCGGTAAGGCGGAAGTTCCCATCCGAAGGATCGAAGGTGGGTTCTCGGTGATGGCCCTCGCCGTAGTGAGAAGCTTGCGGCCCCGCCAGTGGACCAAGAATGTCCTGGTCTTCGTGGCTCCGGCAGCGGCAGGAGTCATCGATCACCGGATTGTCCTCCTCCATTCGCTGGCAGCCTTTGGCATTTTCTGTGCTGCCGCTTCGGGCACCTATCTCGTGAATGACGCAGCCGATGCGGAAAACGACCGAAAACACCCCGACAAGCGCAATCGGCCGGTCGCCAGTGGCACCATCAGTCCCACCGCCGCAAGAATGATGGCTCTCGGACTCATGGCTGCGACCATCGCGGCCTCTTGGTTTGTCGCGCGATGGGGTCTGGTTGTGGTCATGGGCGTCTATCTCATCATCAGCACCGCCTATACGGTCCGGCTCAAGCGCGAACCGGTTATCGAACTGGCGGCAGTGGCGTCGGGTTTTCTCCTTCGAGGGGTCGCCGGTGGCGTCGCCACCCACGTGCCCCTCTCGAGTTGGTTTCTCGCAGTCGCTTCTTTCGGCGCATTGTTCGTCGTGACGGGGAAGCGTCTGGGAGAGTTTCTTCGGCTAGGTGAAGCACGAGGTGAACACCGTGAAGTTCTCTCCCTCTATACAGCGTCGTTCCTGCGTTCAGCGCTGACCTTGACGGCGTCGGTTACGGTGACCGCGTACTGCCTGTGGGCCTTCGAGAAGGTCGGCCTGCTCTCGCACGCCAGCCACCATTACGTGTGGATCCAACTCTCAGTGATCCCTATCATCGTCGGTACCCTCTGTATGCTGCGCCTGGTCGACGCCGGCCTCGTTGATGCCCCCGAAGAGCTGGTCTTTCATGACCACGTCCTGCAGGGGCTCGGTGCATTGTGGATCGCATTGTTCTCGATCGGGATCTACGGATGAACGGATCGGGCAAAAGGGGAACAAGTGCGCCTCCCGCCGAAGAGGTGGGTGGAGCCAGTAATGGGTCGATGGGACGACGCCGACTCTTGACGGGCTGGGGACGCACCTCGCCGTCGATGGCAAGCGTTCTGGCTGTCGATGACGCCGAGGACCTGGTGGAGCTTCTCTCGACGGATCGTGGGTTCGGGCAGCAACCGCCACGTGCTGCTGGCGTCATCGCCCGGGGACTGGGACGAAGTTACGGCGATGCAGCGCAATGTGCCGGTGGACTCGTCATTGACACCTCGCGGTTTGATGGCATCGGCGTCATTGATCCGGGTACCGGATTGGTCGAAGTGGGTGGAGGCGTGAGCCTCGATGCGCTCATCCGCGCATCGCTTCCACGCGGCTGGTTCATTCCGGTGTCACCCGGAACTCGGCAGGTCACTGTGGGCGGCGCGATTGCCGCAGATGTGCACGGTAAGAATCACCATCGCGATGGCAGCTTCTGCACCTACGTGGCATCGTTGACTTTGGTCACCCCGCTCGGGAGTGTCACCGTGAGCCCGGATGACGACCCTGAATTGTTCTGGGCCACCGCGGGCGGAATGGGCCTGACCGGAGTCATTGTGAAAGCCACACTCCGCCTCAAACAAGTCGAGACGGCATGGGTGGAGGTTGATACGGAACGATTCAACGACCTTGACGACACCATGTCCGCCATGGAGGCGAATGACCACAACTACCGATTCTCGGTCGCATGGGTCGACTGCAGCCTTCATCATGGGATCCTCGGGAGATCCGTTCTCACGAGAGGCGATCATGCACCCCTCGACGCGCTGAAACCAAAGATGCGCGCCGGTGCATTGGTGCCGCCCCGCCCTTCACGAGTGCGGGTGCCGTGTAGCCCGCCGGGAGCGATTGTGGGCCAAGGTACCCTGCGGGCATTCAACGAAGTGTGGTTTCGCAAGTCACCCCGGCTACAGCGTGGAGCGCTGGTGTCGTTGGCGTCCTTTCTGCACCCCCTCGACGGAGTCGCGGACTGGAACCTCCTCTTTGGTCCCCGAGGATTTGTCCAGTACCAGTTTGTCGTCGCTCCCCATCATGCCGAAGTCGTTCGTCGGGTGATTTCGATGATTGCACAATCGGGCATCGCGTCCTCCATGGCCGTCCTGAAGCGATTCGGTCCGGGCGACCTCGGGCCCCTCTCGTTCCCCATCGAAGGTTGGACCTTCGCGCTTGACTTTCCCGCAGGCATCGCCGGCTTACCGTCTCTGCTGGATCGGTTGGATGAACTCGTCGTTTCTCATGACGGACGTGTGTACCTGGCAAAAGACGCCAGGCTTCGACCTGAGTTCTTCGCAATCATGTATCCAAGGATGAGAGAGTTCGCAGAGGTGTTGCGGAGGGTCGACCCCGACAGAACTCTCCGGTCCGACCTTGCTCGTCGTCTAGGGATGTAGAGGGATTTCGAATCAATGAACGATGCATTCAACCATCCCCGGTCGGTCGTGGTCCTCGGGGGGACTTCGGAAATTGCAGGTTCGATCGTCGATCGTCTTGTGGCGGACCGCTGCCAAATGGTCGTGCTGGCGGGAAGAGATACGGACGCACTTGGCCGCGCGGCGAGGCGGGCCGAGCGGAACGGCGCGCACGCCACCAGGACCGTGGTGTTCGATGCCCTCGATATCGAGCAAACTGACGCCGCAATCGCGGCGTGTTTTGACGCGGCTGGCGACAATGTCGATCTCGTTCTCATCACCGTTGGTGTGTTGGGAAACGCCGCTACAGATGTCATGGATGCTGACAGGATCGCCGAGAACATCACGGTCAACTTCACGTGGCCCGCCGTCGCTCTCGGGTCAGTGGTCCGCCGCCTGCGAACGCAGGGCTATGGACGGGTCGTCCTGTTTTCGTCGGTCGCCGGTCTCAGGATCCGTGAGAGCAACTTCATCTACGGAGCGGCGAAGTCTGGCCTGGACGGGTATGCCATCGGGCTGGCCGAGAGTCTCCGCGGCTCTGGTGTTGAACTGCAACGGGTCCGACCAGGGTTTGTCCACACCAGAATGACCGCAGGCCTTCGACCGGCCCCCTTCGCCACCGGGCCCGAGATGGTGGCATCTGCCGTCATGCGGGGTATCGAACGCAATCAACCCGTGATCTGGGTACCTTCCGCCCTCCGCTGGGTCTTTCTCGCACTACACCATCTGCCTCAGCCGCTGTGGCGTCGCCTACCGGGGTGAACGGGAGCTCGGGTCGCCGGTCGAGGCGAGTGGTCGGGATCATCGGCCGTACCCCCCGTGCCCCTGTGGTCTTGTCGATGCTCGTTTCGTTACTCCTTGTCTCGTGCTCGGCTGCGACGACGAGCCAAAGGCCCTTCCGTTCTTCGACTCGCGCCACCCCCGTACCCACGGTGCCCCAGACGACGACGACAACAACAGTTCCGGTGGAGCCTGGATGGACGCCCGTCACCACCGGACCGGACGGCGTCATTGCCGATCAACGGAACGTCGCACTTCCCGATGGACGTCAGATCACGGTGGTGCGTTTTCGAGTGGGGCAAGTTCAGTTCAACCTGCACATCGGAAGCCAAGATCCGCCGACGGGTGCCGCGGTGCTCGGCCCGGAATCCTCGTCCTCCGTGAGCACGACCGAGATGCCCGAGCTCCTGGGGGCTTTCAATGGTGGATTCAAGGCGAACGCGGCAGCTGGTGGCGTCGAGGTTGACGGACAGACTCTGACCCCGTTGATCGACGGCTTTGCGAGCTTCGTGATCGACACCGACGGTACGGGCCGCATAGGCGTATGGGGTTTGACCCTTCCGGCGCCGGGCGAACAGATTCTCAGTGTTCGGCAAAATCTCCAACCGTTGCTCGAGGGTGGGCAAATGAGTCCCGAGATCGGAAATGTCGCCCAGTGGGGCCTGACGTTGCATGGCGTGGAGGCCACGGCGCGAAGTGCTCTCGGCGAGGATTCTGCGGGGGACATCCTCTACGCCGCAAGTATGTCGGCGCTTCCATCTGACCTGGCAACAGCGCTTTCCGACGATGGCGCGACAGATGCGATGGAGCTCGACATCAACCCGGAGTGGATTCAGCTCGATCTGGCTTCGACGGCCGGCGGTCCGCTGGCGACGGCCGTCCCGGTCAATTTCGTCCGGCCGACCAGTATCTCGCAGGCTGGACACGCGACTTCATCACGGTGATTGCTCCCGGGGCCGTCCTGCAGGCCGGACTCTCCCGCTAGCCGTCCGAGGCTCAATGCGCCAACCAGGCGAAAGAAGCTGCCGTCATGATCCCTTCACGTTCGGGGATAACTATGGGAGGGTGGCCGCAAGGGGGGGTGCCGGTGAGGCGAAATATCCAGGAGAAGCAACCGCGTTCACCAGGCCGTTTGTCGCCGACGAACGAGATGCCTGAAGCCACCCGTCTTCTCCTCGGCTGGTCTCCTTCCGGTGACGAGGGCTGCGTGCGATACTCCTCCGGCCATCCATGCCCCGAACCGCGCCCATGACACAAGCAGCGACACGATCACCCGGGAGACACGCCAAATGGCTGGTTGTCGTCGTTCTCGGGGTCGTCGCGGTGATCTTGGTCGCAGGAGTAGGCCGAGGGAGGGTGCCCCGATCCTCGAGAAAAGCGGTTTTCACCGTCAGAAGTGTGAGCCACACGCACGTGTCGACAGCGGTCGACCCTTCCTATTTCGCTTCTGGCGCCTGTAGAAGCTACCCACCGACACATGGTGATCGACACACCACCGTCTTCCTCGACGCCGGTCACGGTGGCCTCGACCCCGGTGGCGTGGGGGTGACCGAATCCGGTCAGCAGATCGAAGAATCCAATGTCAACCTCCCGATTGAACTCGACACCATGTCGATCTTGCGTGCCCATGGCTTCAGGGTGGTGGTCTCGAGAACAAAGGACACGACCGTGCTTCGGCTCGGCCCGGGAGATACCGATGGGCAACTACTCAGCCTTTTGGGCTCTCACGATGACGTCGCGGCGCGGGACGTCTGCGCGAACATGGCCCACGCCGACTTACTGATCGGAATCTACATGGATGCCGGAGGATCTCCGCAGGACGCCGGAAGTGTCAGTATCTACGACACCGACCGACCTTTTTCCACAGCGAATCTCAAGTTCGCCGCGCTCTTGCAAGAGGACGTTCTCTCAAGCATGAATGCTCAGGGCTGGGGTATCCCGAACGACGGAGTTGTCTCCGATGCATCTGAAGGCTCTTCGGCGGGTAACCCCGCCGAAGGAGGCCTTGCCGCTGAATCCGTGAACTACGACCATTTGCTGTTGCTCGGCCCGCCGTCGCCGGGGTATTTCTCAACGCCGAGCCAGATGCCCGGCGCTGTCATCGAACCACTCTTCGTTTCGGATCCCTTTGAGGGATCTCTCGCCGTCACCCCCGCCGCACAGCAGGTGGTCGCGAAGGGAGTCGCATTGGCTGTCGAGGAGTACTTTGCTCCCAAGAGTGCGACATCCACTGCCAAGTAGGGTGCATTCATGTCCCGGTCAGTTGTTCGTCGATGATGTTGCTGGAACGGCTACTGGTCTGTGGGAAACCGGTCTCGGTGACTCTCAGGTACACGGACGCATAGCGCGCAGCCAGGCGGGAAAAGGACATACTTTCGGCGTACGCGGAGGCGTGATTGAGTGCGTCTGATCTTTTCCGAGTGTCGAGGCGCGCCTCCTTGAGTGCATCATTGAGTGCGTTGGCGATGCCCACATGGTCACCGGCGGGGATGAGTCGAGCGTGCCCCTGCACGGCCGTCCGATAGCCATCGAGTGACGATGCGACGATTGAACATCGAGCTGCCATCGCCTCCAATAGCACCACGCCGAAAGACTCGCCGAACAATGAGGGAGCACAGAGGACGTGGGCGCCGGCCAGACGTCGTGCGACTTCCGACTCGGACAGAACCCCAAGCCAGTGGACGTACGGAGAGGGAGGGAACATTCTCTTCAATCCCAAAGTTTCAGGACCGTCCCCTGCAATCCACAGGACCGCCGGATCCGGGGTTTGCTCAAACGCCCGTAACAGCAGTTCGAGGCCCTTTCTCTTTTCATGGCGCGCGAGGAACATGACGGTGGGCTTGTCGGTTGGCCAAGGGGTTGCTTGGGTAAATCGTTCCACCTCGATACCGTTGAAAAGAACATCGACGTCTGTCCCGCCGACGAACTGGGCGGCCGTGGCCGAGACTGCACAACGTGCCGCTAGCTTGTGCGTCGCCCATTGGGCTGCAGGCATGAGGGCCCGGTGCCATGCGCTTCGACCCGATCGGTGAAAGGTTCCAACGACTGGCGTCGATGGAGACAGCAGGAAGCCATAGTTGAACATCGGGGCGAGAGGCTCGTGGAGATGTATGACGTCGGGGGATCGTTGCCGCAAAGAGTGGAGGACGCGCCAGACTGCGCTGAGGGAAAGCGAGAGAGGGGCAACTGATCCATTCGCACGAATCCGAGTCGATGGACCGATACAGAACGTTCCGTTTCCGCTGAAGGAATTCAGGCGCGCCGAGGGAGGGTGAACAATTGGCTGAGAAGGAGAGATGCCCTGGCCAGCGTCGGTGAGGAACGTCCCGGGGGGGAAGTCGTCGTGCGGTGCGACGACTGTCACGATATGGCCCAATGTTCGCAATGACCGTGCCAAACCAAGAGTCTGTCCCTGTACGCCGCCTGGCTGCGAAAGGCTGTATGGACACGCCATCACTATCCACATGATGGAATCCGGGGCGAGGTACGAGCCATAGCGTCATTCAACGCCTCAAAGCTGACGAAAACATGAAGCCGGAAGGAGTGCCGAGTGGGAGCGCCTTTCGTCTAGGGCCGGGTCGTGCGATCGGGCGCCGCCTCCGGATCGCCGAGCGCCGCGTCGACCAGTGCCCGGTGGTCGGCCTCGTTGCTGATCGCGTAGGCCCGGGAGAACTCGGCGATTGCGCGGTCGAACTTCGTGCTCCCGCCGAGGTACGCCGAGATCATCACCGCGTCGCCGGTGCGGGCGTGCGAACGGGCGAGGACCCACGCACACAGCCCCCCGTAGCGGACCAGGGTCCCGACGTCCATGTCCATTGGGTTCCCCTGTCCCTTGGAGTCCCAGAGTTGGCGGACGTAGTAGTGATGGCCCGTCGTGGGGCCCTCGGCCCAGCCCAGGAAAACGTCGCTCGCCGCTTGGACAAGGCGCTGTCCCACGACCACACGTTTGGCTTGGTGCCCGTGCACCGAGGGTCCGACGTACGGCTCCAGGACCGATTGCTGAGCCTCTTTCGCCTGGAGGACGATGAAGTCGGACCCGGGGTTCTCCCGCCCGGCCATGAGGGCGATCCAGCACCTTGTGCCGACGCTTCCCACGCCAACCACCTTGCGGGCGACGTCGAGCAACTCGAACCTGTCGAACATGTAGCGCCGGTCATCGGTGAGCGTGCTGCGGTAGTCCTCGATCAAGCCCCTCACTTCCTCCATGCCGTGTCCCGTCTGATCGAGGTGCACGAGCAGTGGCGGGTCTTCAAGGAATTGCCGTCGACCATCGACGATGTGGGTCAGTTTGGCGACGGCCCTGAGATGGTCCTTGCGGCGCGCCCGCTTGATCTCGCGCACGACCCCCGAGCGTCGTCGGATCGGGAAGTGCTCGACGACGCGTCGGATCTCGGTCCTTTCGTAAAACAGGTCCAGCGTGTCCCACGTCGCGTAGTCCGCGATGTGCGTGCGGTAGGCGCGCGCCGCCGCCATGACGATGTCGTCGGCATCGGTCAACGGCAGGTCTCGCTGGCGGGCGACGATGTGCAGACTGGCGCAGAGACGCTTGACGTCCCATTCCCACGGGCCGGGGATCGTCTCGTCGAAGTCGTTGATATCGAAGACCAGGTTGCGCTCGGGGCTGGCGAAGAAACCGAAGTTGTTGACATGTGCATCGCCGCAAGCCTGGACGTATACCCCGGTCGTCGGCGTCGACGCGAGATCCATGGCCATGACGGCGGCGGCGCCCCGGTAGAAGGAGAACGGCGATTCGGCCATCCGTTCGTAGCGGAGACGGGCGAGCTCGGGCAGGCGCGTGGCCGCCTGGAGCTGGAGCACCTCGAGAGGGTCCTGGCGCGCCGGCGCCGGACTCCACTCGGCGTGCGAACTGCGAGGCACTGCGGTGCGAAGCGCCCGTCCCGCGGCCCTGCGTTTCTCGACCGACAGCCGCTCGCCACCAGGGGTAATCACCGCCGAACTCTAGCGTAGGTGCCTGATCGTGGACCGTGGCGTCCGTTCACATCGGAGTGCGGGAGCCCTCGGGGCGGCGCTCCGTCGACTCCGGCACGGTTCGGGTCATCAGGAGAACGCCCAGGCACATCGTGACGAAGGTAATGGCGCCCAGTGTCAGGTCGGTCGGATCGTTGGTGAACCGCTCACCGTACAAGTGGATCCCGAGCGCGATGCTGATCAACGGATCAACGATCACGAGTAGGGGTTGCGATACCCTCAGTGGTCCGACGTGCAGTGCAGACTGGGTGATCACCACCCCGACCGCGCCGGCCACGGCTACTGCGTAGACGGGCCACCGTACGAACATCCCCCCGATCCCGTAGTGCGTGAGGACGTCGGTTGTGGTCTTGATGAACGTTGCCTCCAGCCCCCACACAATGCCGGCGGCCGTGGCGAAGAGGGCAGCTCGCCTTGTCGGAGAACCGTGCAAAGCGAAGAGAACGAGTATGGCCGCGGCCCCGCCACACGAGAGGATCGATGACATCCATGCCTGTGATGTCGGCACACTCGATCCACCCCGCGGTTCGGCGACCACAATGAACACTGAGATCGACACGCAGGTCAGAGCCGCCGACAGCCAGGCCGCCGATCTGATGTGCTGGCCCAGCCAGACGCGGCGCAACACCAGAGCGAAAACGAGCTCGGTCATGAGCAGTGTCTGGACGGCGGAGAGAAGACCATTGTGCAGGGCGAGCGCCTGGAAGACAAAGGCACCGATGAGCGCCACCCATCCGAAGAGCCACAACGGGTTCATGAGCAAGTAACGAACCAGGCGCCATCCTTTGACGTCCTCGGTATCGCTGGTGCTCGCAACATGCTGCGTGACGACATTGAGGGCGTTCGACAGGGCCGCGAGCAGCGCGAACAGGGCGCTCATAGACGCAACGGGCGCACGTGACGCCCACACTCCCTCATGGGCGGAACGGACGTGAGGGCGAGGGCCGGAGGTCCCCTACTCCTTGACGCCAATGTGGATGAGCGGGACATTCACCTGCGCTGCAGCATGAGCACGCGGCCTCTGGCATGCGGTAAGTCTCGCGCCGTTCTCTCGATCGGATCGAGAAGCTCGACTTCAGTGCTCGACCTGTGAGGCCGGTTTTCCCCATCTCGATCTCGCCTCTCAACCCGTCGTGTGCGAGGCTGAGCACTCGGTGGACAGATTCGCGATGACCGGTGCGGGGAGGATATCGGAGACGCCCCGAGAAGGGAGGTGGCCGATGACGGGGAAAGACGGACCTGGTGGAGCAGCGATCGTAGGGCTCGGCATCACCGATATCGGCAAGGTCTACGGCCGCAGCGTCACCGATTTCGCTCTTGACGCCGTCCAGCGAGCACTGGCGGATTGTGGGCTGGCCCCGTCCGACGTCGACGGCCTCATCACGAGTTACGGCATGTCAGGTGCATTCGGGAACGTGCCGGCAGCACTGGGTCTGCGGAACTTGGGGCTCAACGTCAACATGTTCGCCGCAGGCGCCACTGCCAGCGCAGCGATCCAGTACGCCGCAATGGCCGTCACGACCGGGATGGCCAGGAACGTAGTGTACGTCCACGCTGATGCCCCTCTTCAGGACCCGTCGTTGCCCTCGGGCTCTTCCTACGCGACCGGCGAGAGGCTGACCGGTATACGAACGGTCGCTCAAGCGGTTGGATTGACGAGCCCCAACTCCTTGTACGCCCTGGCAGCCAGACGGCATATGAGCACATTCGGCACGACGAGTGAGCAACTTGGAGCGATCGCGGTCGCGCAGAGGACATGGGCCACGGGGAATCCGATCGCTCGATTTCGTGCGCCAATGACCCTCGACGACCACCAGTCCTCGCGCATGATCGCCGACCCGTTGCACCTTCTCGATTGCTGCATGGTCTCGAACGGGGCTATCGCCTTTGTCCTCACGGCAGACGATCGGGCTGAAGACATGCCGCAGCCACCCGTCCACGTACTTGGCTGGGGTCAAGGGCACCCGACCTATTCCATGACCCGTGGTTGCGAATTCGGTCTGGTGTCGGGAGCTGGTCAGTCCGGAGAGACCGCCTTGCGGATGGCGGGTGTCACGCTCGACGAAATCGACCAAGCCCAGCTCTACGACTGCTACACCTTCACGGTTCTCCTCACCTTGGAGGACTATGGCTTCTGCGCAAAAGGCGAAGGAGGTCCCTTCGTCGCCAGCGGTGCCCTCGACCCCGGGGGATCGCTTCCGGTCAACACCGGCGGAGGGCAACTCGAGCGCGTACTACCTCTGGGGGGCAACCCCGCTCTCCGAGGCGGTCGTGCAGGGTCGAGGGCACGGAGGAGACAGGCAGGCGGCGCGGAACGACCTGATTCTCGTGAGTGGGAACGGGGGGATTCTCGACCACCACGGGACGCTGATACTTTCCCCCCATCGAAAGGGGTAAAAGTGCCCATCGCGAAGAGGGACCATGCATCGTCTCCGTACTTCGACGCGCTGGGCGCGGGTCAACTCTCGGTGCTGCGTTGCGAACGATGTGCGACGTGGATCCCTCCGGGAGGTGCCTACGCCGATCCACCGTTACGCTGTCCCGCCTGTGGCAGTGGGAGCCTCCGGTGGACCCCGACGCAGGGAACCGGCCGGCTGATCACCTGGACGACCGACCCCCTTTTCCCGGGCATCGACGACGGCGCGCCGGGTCAGACGGCTGCTCTGGTCGAACTGACGGAGGGCCCATGGGTCATCGCAGCTCTCGCCGTCCTTCCTGACGAGTTGCGCGAGGGGCTCGACGTCGTTTTCGAAAGCGTCGTCCCGGCGGCCGGTGGTGAAGCGGTCCCGGTCTTCCGGCGCCGGGCGCGCCCCTAGCGCCCACGGGCCCTTCGATAGTGTCCACGACCGAGGCACGTGCCGTGCCGCGAACCAGAGGAGAGCTCGCATGACCACGCTCGGACGTGCCCTCATCGGCGATACCGCCTGTCATGGGGAGATCGAGGATGATCGGTTCCACGTGATCGTCGGCGATGTACTCGGCGCGTACCGGCGTAACGGACAATCCTTCCCGCTGGAGGACGTGACTCTCGGTACCCCACTCGAGGGAGTGAGATTCTTCAACGTGATGGCAGGCTTCGTGGAGCCCGATACCGCCCACGATCCCGGGCGCCTCCCGATGTGGTTACCCAAGGCAACTGCTTTTGCGACAGGGGATCACGGGGAGGTCCAGGTGCCGACCGTACTGACGGGACCGGTGCAGATGGAATCTGAGCTGGCCCTCGTCGTCGGACGTCCACTGCGGAACGCCTCTGTGTCCGAAGCCGCCGACGCCATCTTCGGTTGGACCGTCTTCAATGACCTCACCGCGACCGAGTTCGGCTTTGGGCAGGCGACGCCCCTGTGGGCAACCGCGAAGTCGATCGACGGGTTCACCTCGTGGGGGCCGTGGATCCGACGTGACCTCAGCGAGGATCGGGTGGTGGAGGGTCTGGGCATCCATGGCTATGTCAACGGCGAGCAGCGGCAGGTGGGGAATTCGAGATGGTTCGCATTCACGCCCAGCGAGATGCTCAGCCACGTCAGCCACCTCATCGGCCTCGCGGCCGGCGACGTCCTGGCGCTCGGCACCCCGTACCCGGCGCCGGACGTGAAGGTCGGTGATCGCCTCGCGTGCGAGGTAGAGGAGGTCGGGAGGTTGCACAACTACGTCGTCGCCGACGAGGGAAACGAACCCCGAGTCTGGCCGCGGTCAGTGCGGGTGCCTCTGCCGTGAACCCCGCGGGCTCCGCACGACCGAGCTTGCCGCAATCGGTGGCGTTAACATCGACGTCGGGAGGGAGCACGATGGCGACGAGGTGGGACAAATCGGTTGATCTGGCGATCGTAGGGAGCGGCGGGGGCGGTCTCATTGCCGCGATGGCGGCGGTGGAGGCCGGTCTGGAACCCCTCGTACTGGAAAAGCAATCGGTGGTCGGCGGTTCGACGGGGATGTCGGGCGGCATGGTCTGGATGCCGAACAATCCGTTGATGCGGGCCGCCCGGATCGCGGACTCGCATGAAGACGGACTGGCATATCTGGCGGACGTCGTGGGCGACGCGGGACCGTGCTCGTCCATGGCCCGGCGCGAGATGTTCCTCCGTGCCGGGAACGAGATGATCACGTTCATGCAGCGTAAAGGCATCGGGTTGGTCCGAAGCCACGGCTACAGCGACTACTACCCGAACCACAACGGTGGGAATGCGTCGGGGCGAGCTGTCGAGGGAGTCCCATTCGATGCGGCCGAGCTCGGCGAGTGGCGCGACAGACTCCAACCTGGTTTCTCCAAGAATTTCGGACTTGTCTTCTTGACCAACGAGCTCCGCAATGTCCAGTACTTCAACCGCTCTCCATGGTCGTTCGCGGTTGCCGCCCGGGTGTTCGCCCGTACCGTCGTGGCCCGGGCGCGTCGCAGGGAGCTCCTGACGAACGGGGCGTCTCTCGTCGGACAGATCATGAAAGTCCTGTTGGCCGACGGCGTCTCGGTATGGACGGACGCGGCCGCCGACGACCTCGTGATCGAGGACGGCCGCGTGGTGGGCGTCCGGGTCACTCGGCAAGGCTCCACGACGATGATCGAGGCGAAGAAGGGTGTGCTGCTCGCAGCGGGTGGTTTCGCCCACAATGCCGCCATGCGGCGTAAGTACGGCGGAGAACAACCGAACGAAGGGGAGTGGTCCATCGCCAACGCCGGTGACACCGGTGAGGTTCTGGAAACGGCCATGGGCCTGGGGGCCAAGACTGATCTCCTCGACGAGGCGTGGTGGCTCCCGTCTCCGACGATGGCACTCGGGGCATCCTCCCTGGGCGCTGCCCGCCAGCGGCCGGGCACCATATTCGTGAACTCCGCAGGCCGCCGGTTCTGTAACGAGTCGAACTCGTACGTGGAAGTCGGAAAGGCGATGTACGCGGACCACGCCGTTCCGTGCTGGCTGATCTTCGACGACGGCTACCGCCGGCGCTATTCCTTGACCGCGGCCTCGTTGCCCGGACGCATGCCGAAGGAGTGGATCGACAATGGCCTGCTACGACAGGCCGACACCGTCGAAGGCCTGGCGACCCAGATCGGTGTAGATCCGACGGGGCTGGCCCAGACCGTCCGACGCTTCAACGCCAATGCCGTCAAGGGCATCGACCCTGACTTCGGACGCGGCGAGTCGGCCTACAACGATTGTCTCGGCGATCCCGGCTACCGGCCGAACGCCTGCCTGGGTGCGTTGGACCAAGCGCCGTTCTACGCCACCGAGATCTACCCTTCCGACGTCGGCACCTGCGGTGGCCTGCTCACCAACGAGTATGCGCAGGTTCTCGACGAGTCGGACAATCCGATACCAGGGCTGTACGCGACGGGCAATATCACCGCAACGGTCATGGGGCGCACCTATCCGGGCGCGGGCGCCAGCATCGCCAACACGATGGTGTTCGGGTTTGTCGCCGCTCGGCACGCGGTGGGAAGACTGACGCCGGAGCGGCGATACAGGGGAGCCACCTCGTTGTAGGAGGCAATCGGCCGGACTCCACCCCGGACGATGCCGGGAGGACGGGTGGGCAAGGCTACGCAGCGACGACGAACAGGCGTTGACTGAGATCGCTGCCCAGGGCGAGCATTCGTCCGTCGACGTCGAGCATGAGCGTGCCATCAGGGCCGCGCGTGGTCACTGTCGCCGTCGCGCCCGGAATGAACCCGGCGTCGTCGAGATAGCGCAGCGACGCGCCGTCTTGCTCGACCGCTTCGGTGAGCCGCTCGAAGCGAACTGTCTGGCCCGGCATCGCCTCCGACAGGCGCTCCTGCGGGGACGGCGTCGACGAACGGTTCGCGCTACCGGGTATCGGGTTTCCATGGGGGCAGGTGCTCGGATCCCCGAGGAGTTCGACCAACCGGGCCTCGACCTCGTTCGACATGACGTGTTCCCAGCGGCCGGCCTCTTCGTGCACGAGATGCCAAGGCAACCCGATGATGTCAACGAGCAGCCTCTCAGCGAGCCGATGCTTGCGAAGAACGCTCTGCGCGACCGCCCGACCTTCCTTCGTCAACGTGATGTTCCGTCCACTCCGACTGACATATCCGTCCGAGCGGAGACGATCCAGCATTTCGGAGACCGAGGGAGCGGACTTGCCCAGACGTTCGGCGATCCTCGCCTGGAGGACCGGCGTTCCCTCCTCGATCAAGGACTCTATTGTCTGGAGGTACTCCTCAACGGGAGGATGGTGCTCGATCGGCTGCGAGTTCTCGGAGTGTGAGGCCGGGTTAGCCACGGACCTGCCGGGCCGGTTCACGTTCGCGTGCGAGTCTCTGTTCGCGCGATGCGTTCGAGCCGATCGCTCCGGGAGGGTGCCGCTGCACTCTTTGCTCGGAAGGCTGTTACCACCGTCAGAAAGTTAGGGTAAGCGAACTCTTCTGTCAAGGTCGGCCTGTCTTCAGGTAGGAGCAACCTCTCGCCGGACTCGGTGTCGGCCTGGCGGTACACTTCGCAATTGACATCGATGTCGACGTAGTGGGGAGGGCCTGATGGTGCGCAAGCCTGAGGAACATCCAACCGATGCCCTGGGTAGTGCGACGGCCAGGAGGCCTCCACGTCGCGGCATCAAGCTCTTCCGAGGGCGCGACGCTGTGCCCATGGCCGAGTCAGGCGCCATGTCGGCACCGGAATTCAATGCGGCCGACATGAAGGCCTTGGCCGCCGACGGGCCTCGTCCCAAAACGGTGGCGATGGGCATCGACGACAAGCTCGTATTCCGGGGTGAAGGCCCAGAGGGGAGCAGTTTGGTGCGCGCCTGGTTAGGTCCCCATTATGTGCTGCCCCGTCACTCCCACAGCGGTGACTGCTTGTACTACATCGTCGAGGGCTCGATCACCATGGGGGCCCAAGAGCTTGTGACGGGGGACGGGTTCTTCGTACCCTCGGATGCACCCTACGCCTACGAGGCGGGAGCCGACGGCGCGGTGGTGCTCGAGTTCAGGACGCAGACCTCCTTCGACATGCAGATTCCCGGAGGCCAACTCGAGCGGTGGCGGAAGATGGCGACCGTCGCCGAGGAGCACGGTGAACGTTGGGTCGAATTGCGCGCCAAGGCCACGGTCTGATTCGCGCAATGGGCCGCTCGACCGTTCGGAACAAGATCTGATGCGTGCGTCTGCTTTGACCGGTGCGGGCGGGTTCGAGGTCGTGCAGCTGGACGACCCGACTCCGGGACCAGGCGAGCTCGTGTTGCGCGTGCAGGCCTGTGGGATCTGTGGCTCGGATCTCAAGGCCTATAGGCGATTTGCTGCAGGCTCGGTGCTCGGCCACGAGTTCTGTGGCGAGGTTGTGGCAGTGGGCCGGGGCCTCGAGGGTTGGCATACCGGGCAATTCGCGGCCTCCCTTCCCCTTCTCTCGTGCGGTCGCTGCAGGTGGTGCCTCGACGGGGAGCCCGGGCACTGCGAGAAGATCGATCCACTAGGGCTCGGCGGGTCACCGGGGGCGTTCGCCGAGTACGTGAGGGTAGCTGCCATCACGTCTGTCCCGCTACAAACCGAACTCGGAGCGTATGGGGCGCTCGTCGAGCCGCTCGCCGTAGGTCTCCACGCTGTTGCAGCGGCCGATCTGCGCCCCGAACAGCGCGTGCTCATCATCGGCGCGGGCAACGTCGGCGCGGCCGTGATCACGTGGGCGCGTCGTCTGGGCGCCGGAGAGATTGTCGTGAGTGATCCCTCCCTCTCCCGACGCGAGAGCGCCTACGCGTTCGGCGCCACCAGCATCCACGACCCGACGACTGCAGTAGCAGAGGGCTCTTTCGACGTCGTGTTCGAGTGTGTCGGGATGCCCGGTCTCGTCCAGAGCGCAATAGATGCCGCGACCGTCCGCGGACGGGTCGTCGTCGCCGGAGTCTGCCTCGGTCCTGATCGGATCAATCACGTTCCCGCCGTCATGAAGGAAGTACAGGTCAGCTACGCCGTCTATTACCGCACGGAGGAATTTGCGTCCGCCGCCCGCCTCCTGAACAGCGGGGGGTTGGATCCCACAACCTTCGTCAGCCGCACTGTCGGCCTCGATGGAGTCGGTCAGGCGTTCGACGATCTGCAAGCCGGGTCCAACGACCGGAAGATACTGATTGATCCAGCTGCCTGAACGTCGAAACAGAAATGGCTGGCCGCTCTGGGCGGGCGGATCACGAACGACGCAGCGTAAAGCTCCCTACCTGGGTCGCCTCCGCCACGGCACCTACGAGATGCGGAATTGGTCGTGGTAGAAGGCGAAGTCCTTGCGAATGCCGTCCATGTCAAGGCCGTACGCAGCGGGGTCAGGCCGATTTCCCTGCCGCCGCTCCTTGGCGCTCTCTTCCCACCATTCGGACATTCGGTCCCGCGTGTCGGGGGTAAGTTCGTCGCCGAGTTGGGCGTAGAGGTTTTCCATGCAACTGATGGGGTCGTCCTGCATGTCGCGGAAGGACGCGTCGACGAAGCGATCCTCGCGGCCATCGTTGCGAAAATCGATCAGTCGTCGGATCGACTCCAACCAGATCATGCGCTCGTGCCGGCCGAGCGCCAGGCAGTCGAACGAATCGGTGAGCGGCGTCGAGAGTGCTTGTTTCACTGCGCACACCGACGGGATGACACTGCTGATGTCCCGATGGGTCATCACGAACCGGGCGTCGGGATAGACGGCGTTGAGACCGTCGATCGTCGTCATGTGTGACGGTGTCTTCAGCGACCACCGGGTAGGTGGGCACCTCCACTGCAACAACTTGAGTACTCGCTTGTGATAGCGGTACGTCGGCTCCATGTCACACGTCAGGAGAAACTCTGAGTAGCCCGGTAAAATGGCCATCCCCTGGAAAAGTTGTGAGTGGAAGTCGAGTCCCATGAGAAGCAGGCACTCCGAGGGTCCGGTAGGCGAGCTGGGCAACATTCCCACGAAATCCGGGAACATCTGATGGGACATCTCGATCGACGCCCGACTGACCTCGATGCGGGGATCGGTGTGCTCGGTCGCCGTCTCCGGGGGTGGGCAAGGCGACGATGCCTCCCACGTCCTGAGTGAGCGTCGGGACTCGTCGCACGCAAGGAGGAAGCTCAATGCTGTTGACCCCGTTCTCGGGAGGCCGATTCCGAACAATGGAGCGACGATCTCCTGCTGCTCGATCTCCGGGTGGTCGGCGTACCACTTCTCTATCTCGAGCCGACTGCACAAAAGCCCGACGATCTGGTCGGAGTACACGGCTTCGCCCAGCTCGTTGAGATTGCCCTCGGTGTTCAGCGCTCCGACCAGCGCCTCGAGTCCCCCGCGCCAGCCGTCCGGGCCGAAATCGTCAGCTTCCGCCCGCTCGCACGCCTTCTCTATGACCTGTCTCTCATCGATCATCGACATCCCCCTCCTTCAATTTCTCTGCCGTGCTCAGTCCTCGAGGAGCTCGACCGGAATGGATCGTTCCATCATTCCGTAGGTCTCCTCGCCATCCCACCGGTAGCGGACGCCCGCTTGCTGCAAGGCTGGAGGGAACTCGGGCAATCCCCCCGGCATGCACGCGGACAGAACTGTTTCGCCTTCGATCCGGACCTCACCCTCCTTCGTTCTCAAGGTGAGCGAGACATCCTCTCCGTTCGGTTGGAGCCTGCGCAGCCAGGGCGCGTCAACGAGAACGGCGGGGATCATCCGTTCGCCATCGAAGACGAAGGCCTCGTTGTACGTGGGCTGGTCGGGTCGTTCCGGGAACGCGAGAGCGCCAAACCCTTTGCCACTCGGGAACAAGGCGCTGGGCCAACAGTGTCCCCAAAAGCCTCCAGTGTCACGCGTCCCCTGCCGGTGGATCCGCAAGCCGGTTCCCTGGAAGGCCCACTCATCTCCTCCCAAGCGCACGCTGCCCTGCGCCGTGCACAGCTGCTCGTAGCGTGGGCTGATGAATGCTCCTGCGAATCCCGAGTCGAAGAGCTCCTTGGACTCCTCGCTCAGCGTCCCCGACACCCATGGGGGAACCGCACACGTCAATGCCACTTCGACGTGCAGGGGCACCTGCGGGCCGGCGTAGTCGCCCTTGCCCAACGCCGCTGCGGTGGTGTCGAGAGCATCGCCGTCATAGCTGAGCGTGAGTGTTCGAAACGGTTCCACGCAACGGAACTTCAAGCCGCCGGCTCCAAGTGTGCGACACACCCCGTCCGCGTCGACGGGGGAGCGACCCTCACCTACCCCTCGCACGATCGCCGTTCGCCCGTCGGGAAAGCCGAGATTCACCTGAAGCCCACGAGTGTCCCAGGATTCCGCGACGGCCTCGATACCTACCCGTGGCAGCCCGATCAGACCTTTGTCATCCGAGACCCAAAACGATGCGCTCTCGCGAAACTGCGGATCCTCCGGCCGTTCTGAGAGAAAAAAGTCCTTTGACGGGCTCATACCGCCTGCCAGATCGATCGCCATGACCATCCTCCCCCTGAGACGCACGTGTCCCAGCCGACTGATTCTTCGTGTGTCCCTGACCCGTCACCCTGCAGGGCCCGACCGTAGCAGCCGCCCGGCGAACGAATCTATGGTCACAACCGGGGAAGGGTTGCCCGAATTCGGGGCACCGCGTCCTCTCAGCCGAGGGCGGTTATGCGAGCACCGAACAGGGTCGCCGTTTGTTGGTCGACGTCACCCCCGCGACGATCGCCGTCACCGTGATCGTGGAAGCTCCACGTACGCGCGCGTCCATCGCGGGCCGGGGGCTAGGCCGACTGTGGCATCTCGTCGGGACCCGGATCGCCACCCGAGCCGGCGATGGACAGGCGAGTCAGGTAGTGATCCCAGCCACCGGTGTGATCGGACACGGCGTCCGCGGGAAGGCCGCTGTGGACGAGTTGAACCCTGGTCTTTTCGCCTTCGGGGGCGAGGCTGATGGTCACGGTCGTCGAACCGGGCGGAATCGGATGCCCCGGTTCCGCCCACCCGAAGGTGAAAACGACACGCTCGTTGGGGACCACCTCGACGAATTTGCCCTCCGAGAGGTGCTGGTTGCGCACCTCGACCCGATAGAGGCCGCCGGGCTGCGGGTCGAGGTCAACCGCCTTACCCAACCAGGCTTGCTGCTTTTCGGGGTCGACCAGGAAGGGGAAGATGGTTTCAGGTCGGGCGTCGACGACGATCTCCCGGATCAATTCAGCCATGTTCAGTGCTCCTTTTCTTTGTTGTCCCTTGTTGTCCAGTGGCGACCTCGGCGGCTTCTGCGGCATCCCGAAGTCGCAGAAGACCGTCGTTCCAGTACTCATCCAGGAAAGTTCGAAGGCGGGCCATCTCGTCACGATTGGCCTGATAGAGGCGTCGGGTTCCCACCCGACGCTCGATCACCAGTCCTGCTTCACGGAGAACCCCCAGATGCTGAGAGATCGCCGATCTGGTGACCTCTTGGAAGTTCGACGCGATGTCCGTCGCCGGTAGTTCTCGTCCCCAGACCAGCCGCAGGATCTCCCGGCGACGTGGTTCGGCGAGTGCTTTGAGTGCGGCGTCCACGTCCGTATTGTAAGCAATAACTTACGTAAGTGTCAACTAACGTTCTTCGGGGTCCCAGCGCATGAACCAGATATGGGGGCCGCCATCGGGGGCATCGGCCTCATCGACGACCCGGAATCCGCATCGTTCGTAGATGGACACGTTGCGGGGTGTGCCCGTGGAAAGCAATGCGCCGACTCCGTCCGATCGCGCCCGTTCCAAACCTGTTGAGATCAGGGTCGCTCCATAGCCACGTCCCTGGACATCGGGACGCACTGCGATCGAGTCGAGTTGCCAGAGTGGTCCGTCGGAGGCACGCGTATCGATCCACCTCCAGAAGGCGTCATAGCGACGCCCACCATCGTCGCTCAGCGCGCCGATCCGTGATTGGTTCCAAGGGTGGCTTTCCCATGAATCGAAACGCCGTGGAGGGATCCAGACGGCGGCGCCGTTTGCCACGCTGGCCTCCAGCACGAGCCCAAGTCCGAGGGCACGCTCGAGGAAGTAGGAGAAACAGAGCGTGAGCCGATCAGCGATGTCCTCTTGTTCGCCCATAGGCCAGAGCATCATCGGCTCGTTGACAAATGCCCTACCGAAGACCGATGACAGCGCGCCGAGTCGCTCGGGACCTGCTTCTACGACTTCGATGTGCGAACGATCGAAGCTCACACCGGTGTCTTGCTCAGTGGGGGAGATACGGGCTCTTCGGCGGCCAAAAAGAGTGAGCTGTCGAGGAGGTCGAACGCCTCGTCCAGCAACGCCAAGACGTTGCCGTTGCCGGAGTCCTCTGCCCAGCGGGCCATGACCTCCTCCACGGCGAGGAGAGCCGCACCCGCGACCAGTTGGCGAAGAAAAGGTCGGTCGTCGTGAGCGAACCACGGGCGGATCGCCGCGGCCAGACGATCACGGTTCCGGCGCTGTTCTTCGAGCCACCGACCGCGCAGCGTCGGTGTGTCGCGCAGCATGACCTGGAAGGCCCGGGCGGCAACGGGATCTTCGTCGACCTGCGACAACGAGGCGGTCATCATGGCGCGCAGTACCCGGCTGATGGGTTCGGACGGTTCGTGCTCCGCCAGATGGTCGATCGAGTCGTCCATGCTGAGACGGGCAATGGCGGTGACGACGTCCTCCTTGCAGGGGAAGTAGCGGAAGAAGGTCCTCGGCGAGACATCCACCGCGTCGACGATGTCCTGCACCGTCGTCGAGGAGTACCCGCGCTCGAGGAACAGGCGGGACGCCGCTTCGGCCAGCTCGCGCCGGGTACGGCTCTTATTGCGCTCCGTCAAACCTCGGGCCATCGTCGGTTTCCCCCTTCCGTGGCGCCCATGAGGATAGCTGTTCTTGCCCGATATTGGCAGGTTCTGCCATAGTGGCAGTGACCGTCACCTTCATGAGTGGGAACGACCAGTTGATCGACATCATCCCGGAGAGGCCCGCACCGTCACGTCTGCGCGACCGACCCTGGATGACCCTGGTGATCGTGGCCATGGGCGTGATCATGGTCGGCATCGACGGCTCGGTGGTTGCCGTCGCCAATCCCTACATCGGGCGCGATCTGCACGCCTCCCTGGCCGACCTCCAGTGGGTCACCAACGCGTATCTCCTCGTGATTGCTGTGACGCTCATCCTCGGAGGCAAGCTCGGGGATCACTTCGGCAGGCGCCGCGTGTTCCTCATCGGCGTGATCGGGTTTTCCCTTGCTTCTCTGGCCATCGGACTCGTCGGGACCATTGACGGTGTCATCCTGCTCCGGGGCGTACAGGGCGCGTTCGGGGCCCTCCTGCTCCCCAACACCCTGGCCCTTCTGCGGGCCGCGTATCCTCCCGAGGAACTCAACCGAGCGGTGGGGATCTGGGTGAGTGCGTCAGCGACGGCCACCGCGGCGGGGCCGATCGTCGGTGGGTTCTTCGTCGAGCACATCTCTTGGCAGAGCGTCTTTTTCATCAACGTCCCGGTCGGTGTGGCGACGGTCGGGCTCGGCATGTTCGTGCTGGTGGAGTCGCGAGAATCAGAACGCCACCGTTTCGATATCCCTGGTGTCGTGACCCTGGCCCTCGGCTTGTTGGCGGTCGTCTACGCACTGATCAAGGCGCAGAGCTGGGGGTGGGGGAGCACGCGGACGCTCGGGCTTATCGCAGCGGGCCTCATCCTTCTCGCGGTCTTCGTCGCGATCGAGAGGAAGACCCCCAACGCCCTCATTCCATTGGGCATTTTCAAGGACCGCTCGGTGTCCCTGAGCGTCGTCATTGTGCTGCTTAACTTCTTCGCCCTCTTCGGTGTGCTTTTCTTCGTCGGCCTCTATCTGCAAAGCGTGCACGGCTACAGCCCGGTGGCAGCCGGTGTCCGGGTCCTGCCGCTGACGATCACGTTCGCGCTTTCGAGCAACCTCGGAGCCCGATTGACGACCCGGTTCGGACCGTGGTTGCCGATCACCGTCGGGCTCCTGGCCACAGCGGTGGCGTTGCTGTCCCTCGCGACACTGCAGGTCGATTCACCGTATGTGCACCTGTGGCCGCCGTTCATCCTCATCGGACTGGGCATCGGACTGGTGGTCACGGCAGCGACCGATGCCATTGTGGGGAACACGCCTGTCGATGAGGCGGGCGTGGCCGGTGGGATTCAAGGGACAGCCATCCAATTGGGCGGCGTCCTCGGGACCGCCGTCTGCGGTTCGATCCTCGGGGCCAAAGTGGCCACGGTCCTCCTTGGCGACCTCCTTGCATCCGGGGTTCCTCTCGGGTTGGCCCATAGGCTGGCGCATGCCACGGCTGTCGTGTCCCAGGGTCTGGCTCCGACGTCGACCGGCGACTCCGGCCGTCTGGCCGAGGCCATCACCAGTGGCAGTCATGCCGCCTTCATGGAAGGCCTTCACCTGACCATGCTGGTTGCCGGCATGGTGGCTCTGATCGGCGCAGGAATGGGGCCCTTCATCCGACGTGGCGGTGGCAACGCCGGGCCCGAGCACCGCGTCCTATAGGCAATCCGTTTCACTCCCTGGTCACCCATGCGTGCGTGTGTCGGGCGGCGCGCCCTCTCGGAAGGGCTGAAGGTCCCTGCACGAGGTGACCATGGTCCCTATCCGCGTCCACCGAGACTGACGCAAGGTGGGGGCACAGGCAACTTCACGACACACAAGGAGCAGACATGCAACGCAAGGTTTTCGATTTTCTCGTGAGCGCCGTCGGCGCAGTCATGGTGGTGGTGCTCCTTGTCGCAGGTGGGCTCCTGATGTGGGGCTACAGCTTCACGAACAACAGTGTGCACAGTCAGCTGGCGCAACAGGACATCGTGTTTCCGTCCGCCGCCGCGTTTGCCGCCGCCAAGCCCGGCACCGAGATCACACCGGGCATGAAGCCCTACCTCCTCAAGTACGCCGGACAGCCATTGACAACCGGCGCACAGGCCGAGGCGTATGCCGATCACTTCATTGCCGTGCACCTGAGCGAAATGCCGTACGGCGGCGTCTACGCCACCGTCAGCAATGCGTCGAGGGCCAACCCGACCGATACGGCGCTGGCCGCAGAAGTCCAGACGTCATTTCAAGGTACGACCTTGCGCGGCCTGCTCCTGGAGGCGTACGCCTTCTCCGAATTCGGTCTGATCGCCCTGTGGGCCGGGATTGCGGCGTTCGCATTGGCTGCGGTCATGGCCGTCCTGGTCGCCTTCGGGTTCTGGCACGCTCGGCGCACCCCGGTGGAGGAAGAGATAGTGCTCCACGCCCAACCCGAGCGCGTGCTCGTCACTGCATAGGTCACTTCGACCGGAACGTCGCAACGCAAGGCGCTCCACCCGGCCCGGCAGTCCAGCGGGTCGGGTGGAGGCGCGTCTGCGTCACGCGGAACGAAGGTGGGTGAGAGCGCCGTACCGACCTGATCGGTGAGGGCAACAGCGACGACACGCTGCTGATAGGGGACCGGAAGTCCCGGGGTCGGCGTCAGCACGAAGCGACCGGCCACCCTGCCACGCGTGTGCACGAAGAGGTCAATTTCGGGACCGGGTAGGCCCACATCTTCGACCGCCCAGAGATTTCCACCCAGGAAGACGCGGGCGTCATGCTCGAGGGTCAGGCGTGGACGTTCGCCGCCTCCGTGCTCGAAGCGGCAGTCCCTCAGCCCAAGAAGAGCGATGAGCTCTTGTCGAGCCAGCGCGATCACTTCGGTTTCGGGTGCGCCCGCGGCCACAAGCTCTGAGAATCGGTAGATCAGGCCGATGAGATCCGCTTCCTCTGTCGCCACCGAATGGTGATGGCGATTCCGAGCGGCGAGCTCGGTCACCACGATGCCGACGATGAAGAGGCTCACCGCCGTCTCCACGTCGGCCCGGTCGGCGATGGCTAATCGTTCGTACGGGCGAGTGAGGAAGAAGTCGAACCAGAGGGTCGAAGAGACAGTGGCGAGGATGCCGGCCGTTCGATTTCCGACAACCGCTACCGCGACGATGACCGCCACAAAGACGAGGGCTGAGGCAGTGGCCGCGAAGGTCGAGCGGAACGGCACCAAGAGTCCACCGACCGCGAGCGGTACGAGCACCGCGGCGGAGAGGGTGAGCATGCCTCTGTAACGACGGAGCCACTTCATGACGAGGTGACCGGGTGGTCGGCGCCCGGTCGTCACCCGCTGGGCTTTTGCCGGATCGTCCCTCGGGTACCCGCTGGAACCCGATCGTCAGGCGTTCGGGTTCCATGGCATCGAAAACGAGATATCCCACCGGAGCTGGCATTCGCGTTCTTCCCGGGTCAAAAGCCGGTCATCCCGGCTGTTCGCGAGTGTAGCGAACGGCACCGGCCCGGTCCCCGTCTTGATCGGAACGGGAGGTTCCGCTTAGGGTGGAGCCCAATCGGAACGAGTGATTCCGCAAAAAGGGACGGGACAGGGTTGGCCTTGGGAGACAAACGCATTCATTACGGAGCCACGTTCGCCGTGCTGGCCACGGCCGCTCTGTCGTTCAGCCTGTTGCAATCGCTGATCATCCCGGCCATACCTCTCCTCGAGCACACACTCCACACGGGACAGAGTGGGGCCAGTTGGCTTCTGACCAGCTACCTCCTGAGCGCCGCGATCGCGACGCCGATTCTCGGGCGCACCGGGGACATCATCGGCAAGGACAGAATGATCGTGATCGTCCTGATCGCCGTTTCCGTCGGCACTGCGGTGAGTGCTCTGGCCACGACCCTCCCGGTCATGTTGACCGGTCGTGTGATCCAAGGAGTCGGAGGAGCCGTCTTTCCCCTGGCCTTCGGCATCATCCGGGATGAATTCCCGCGCGAAAAGGTGGCGGGAGCAATCGGCGCCATGTCCGCCATTCTTGGGCTAGGAGTCGGCGCGGGCATCGTCCTCGCCGGTCCCATCATCGAGCACCTCTCCTATCACTGGTTGTTTTGGATCCCGCTCGTCCTCTCGCTCGGCGCGGCGGTGACCACGTTCATGTTCGTCCCCGCATCTCCGGTGCGGGCGCCCGGTGGCATCAATTGGCTGGGAGCGGTTCTGATGTCGGGCTGGCTCACGGTGGGCCTGTTGGGCGTGTCCTATGGTCCGACCTGGGGTTGGAAGGATCCGACCGTTCTCGCCATGTTCGGCGCTGCCGCCGTTCTGATCGTGCTCTGGGTGTGGTCCGAGGTGCGCTCTCCGACGCCACTGGTGGACATGACCATGATGCGGATCCCCACCGTCTGGACGACGAATCTGGCCGCCGTGCTCTTCGGCTTCGGGCTGTACGCCATGTTCGTGACGGTTCCCCAGTTTGCCCAGACCCCGTCGAGAGTCGGTTACGGATTCGGGGCGTCGGTGACGAAGTCCGGGATCCTCCTTGTGCCATTTGCTCTCGCCATGCTCGTCATCGCTCCCTTTACCGGTCGGTTGGCGCGCATGGCCGGATCAAAGAACCTCCTCGTGGCCGGATCGTTGTTCTGTGCAGCCTGTTACGGCCTCTTGACCGTCGCGCACAGCCAGCCCTGGAACATCCTCGTCGCCTCTGGTCTGCTCGGCATCGGCATGGCCTTCGGCTATTCCGCCATGTCCAATTTGATCGTCGAGGCTGTTCCGCAGGACCAGACGGGGGTGGCCACCGGGATGAACACCAACATCCGGAACATCGGGTCGGCTCTCGGAAGCGGTATCGCAACCAGCCTTGTGGTCAGTAAGATTCTCCCCGACGGGTTCCCCGCGCAGCACGGCTACGAACTTGCCTTCATCGTCTGCGGGGGCTCTCTGATCGTCGCTGCGTTGGTTGCCATGAAGATCCCCCACCGTGACGGCCCGTCCATCGTCGAATCCGAGTCCCACCCCGCGCTCACCGCTGAAGCAGAAGTGTTCGTCGGCGCTATCGGCTACACGTCGGAGGCCTGAATGACGCCACAAGCGACCGAGCCGCGCCACACCAGGGCGGCGATTGGCCCGAGTTCGCCGCGCCAGGTGAAGCCGTTGCGCCGCGACGCCGAGCTCAATTTGGCGAGAATCATGGAGGCGGCCCGCGATGTCTTCGCTGAATCGGGATACGACGGTTCCATGGAGCAGATCGCAATCAAAGCCGATGTCGGGATCGGAACGCTCTATCGGAGATTCCCCCACAAAGAGGACCTTTTCAACGCCGTGACGGATCTGGCCAGAGAGCGCACCATCCACATCGGCGAAGAAGTGCTGGCTGACGTCACGCCGGCGAACGCCCTCTCGGAATTCCTGCGTCGCTGCATCGCGGTCCCTTCGTGCTGGAGGGTCACGACGACACGGCCACCATGGAGCGAGAGTGCAGGCGTCAACTCCGTCTTGAAGCACATCGCACCGACTGTCGACAAAGTTCTCCATCGGAGTCAGGAGGCCGGAACCGTTCGTGACGACATCGTGTTCGCGGACGTCATCCTCGCGCTGATGTCGGTGCGCGCTGTGGCCGATCTCTGCGGCACCGATGCACCGACAGCGCCGGAGCGCTTCTTGGAGCTGGTCCTGGACGGGCTCCGTCCGGGCGGAGCGAGTTCTCTCACACCACCCATGAGTCGTCAACAGCTGAGCCGGGTTCTCACGAATCATCCGACGTAGGCGATCGCGCTGTCAGGCAACCCCCGTACGGTTCGCACTACGGGTCGTATCGGGGAGATCCCTGATTGTCTCTTCGGCTGCAATCGCCGAAGATGGTCCCCATGAGTGCCGACAGACCTTCCGTGGACGCCGCCGTCAATCAGCCGGGGGGAGCGATCTCGTCAACGCTTCCGGCCGCCCGGGCCATCGATCTCTCGAAAATTTACGGCAAGGGCGACGCGGTGGTCCATGCCCTCGATGACATAAGCGTCGAATTCGAGAGTGGCCGCTTCACCGCGGTGATGGGCCCGTCGGGTTCGGGGAAGTCGACGCTCATGCATTGCATGGCCGGACTCGATACACCGACCTCGGGTCGCACCTTCGTAGGCGAGCGGGAGATCGGGAACCTCGATGATGCCGGTCTCACGCAGATGCGGCGAGACCAGATCGGATTCGTCTTCCAGTCGTTCAACCTGATTCCGACGCTGACGGCCCGGGAGAACATCACACTTCCCTGCGATCTGGCCAAGACGACATTCGATCAGGGATGGTTCGACTACCTGGTCGACCAACTCGGAATCGGCAACCGGCTTTCGCATCGCCCGAGCGAGATGTCCGGCGGTCAGCAACAGCGCGTGGCGTGCGCGAGGGCGCTCATCGCACGACCTGACCTGATTTTTGCCGATGAGCCGACGGGCAATCTCGATTCGAATTCGTCAGCCGAAATGCTGGAGTTCCTGCGCAGATCGGTGACCGACATGAACCAATCCATCGTCATGGTCACCCACGACGCGCGCGGAGCGGCCTACGCCGACCGCGTGGTGTTCCTGGCCGATGGCTCAGTCGTCGATGAGATTCTGTCGCCCACCGCGGATTCCGTGCTCGAACACATGAAGCAATTGGGCGGCTGAGGTGAAGAGGGTTGTATTCCGGGGCTTGTTGGCCCATAAGTTGCGTCTGGCGTTGACCGCACTGGCCATCGTGCTCGGGGTCACGTTCATCTCCGGGACGCTGGTCCTCACCGACACCTTGCACAGCACCTTCAACACACTGTTCGGCCATATCTATCAGAACGTCGATTTCGAGATCCGTGGCAAGGCGGCGTTCTCGGACACAGGCGCAGGTGCGAGTGCGAGTGCGGTGCGTAAGCCAGTCCCTCAGTCGATTGCGACCACCGTGCGCCAGATACCCGGCGTGGAGTACGCCGATGGGACGGTGAGCGGTTACGCGCAATTCGTGGCCCCCGACGGGAAGGCCATCAGCAATGGTGGTGCTCCGACCTTGGGGTTGTCGTACGACGTCGATTCTCAGCTCTCGGCCCTCACCCTTGCCTCCGGCAACGCCCCGACCTCACGGCATGACGTGGTGATGGACGCCGGCACTGCGCAGAAGTACCACTTCGCGGTGGGTGAGCAGGTCCGGGTTCTCCTGGCGGGCCCTCCGCAGACGTTCACCATCAGCGGAATCGTGAAATTCGGCACGGCGAACAATCTGGCCGGCGCGACCATTGCCGCCTTCGAGCTCCCCACGGCGCAGCGGCTCTTTGGGCAGGTCGGTCACTACCAGGCCATCGATGTCCGCACCTCACCAGGGGCGGACAAGGCGACCGTGCAACACGCGATCGCCGCGGTCCTCCCGAGGGGAGTGGAAGTGGTGACCGGGCAGACCGTGGCGAACGAGCAGTCCAATGACATCAATCAAGCGCTGGGTTTCTTCTCCACCGCTCTCCTGGTGTTCGCCTTCATCTCGCTGTTCGTCGGGGGATTCACCATTTTCAACACGTTCTCCATCACCGTGGGACAGCGCACGCGCGAGCTCGCGCTGTTGCGCATCGTGGGTGCCAGTCGGCGGCAGGTCTTCCGGTCGGTACTGGCCGAGGCACTCATTTTGGGCACCGTGGCCTCGTTGATCGGGATCGGCCTCGGGGTGTTGGCCGCGATCGGGCTCGAGGCCCTCTTCAAGGGCCTGGGCATCACCCTGCCGTCGGGGTCCTTGATCTTCGAAGGGCGCACGGTCGTCGTCGCGTTGCTCGTGGGCGTCGGGGTCACCCTGATCTCGGCGATCAGCCCGGCGCGGCGTGCGGTGCGGATCCCTCCGGTCGCCGCACTGGCCGATCACCGAACCGATGAGCAGGAATCGTCGCGGCGAAGGATCGTCGTCGGGTCGGTGTTCGCCGTCGTCGGCGTAGCCCTCCTGGTCTTGGGGTTGACCGAGCCCGCCATACAACTGGTCGGGGTCGGTGCCGTTGCCCTGTTCATCGGGATCGGCATGTTGGCCCCGGTGGTGGCTCGGCCGATGGCGAGCGTGATCGGAAGGCCTCTCGCGCGGATTCTGGGGATCTCGGGAAAGCTCGGCCGGCAGAATTCCATGCGCAGCCCCCGGCGCACGGCGCAGACGGCTTCGGCCCTCATGGTCGGGCTGGCGCTGGTCTCGACCATCGCCGTGTTCGGCGCCTCCCTCTCCAAGTCCGTCACCAGCAGCGTCGATTCTGCGATCAGTGCCAGTTACATCGTCACGAGCTCGGCCCAGGGCGGTGCCGGAGAATTCAGCGGGTCGGTGGCGAGCGTTGCAGCAGCGCTGCCGGGCGTCACATCCGTCTCCACGGTCTATCAGGGGACGTTTGCGATACGGGGCTCGCTGGCCAATCTGACGGCGGTTTCCACCAGAGAGCTCTCGTCGACGGTGATTCTCCGCATGCAGAGTGGAGCCGGCGCATCCGCCCTCGCCGCCGGGGAGTTGCTCATCGACACCAATACCGCGACCACCAAACATCTGGCGGTCGGCTCGATCGTGCCGGTCACGTTCGCCCAGACCGGCACGGGGACCCTGCGCGTCGGCGGGATCTTCCAACCCAACGCCCTCATCGGGAGTTACCTGGTCGGGGATCGGTACTTCCTGGACCATTTCAACAATCCGTTGCCTGTGGCCGTCCTCTTGCAGACGAGGAACGACGGGCAGATCACGACGAGCGTGGTGAAGCACGGTCTGCGGGCCTATCCCAATCTGAAGGTCCAGACTCGGGCCGGTTTTGAGATGTCGCAGCGGGCCCAAGTCAACCAACTCCTGGCGCTGGTCTATGCCCTCTTGGCTTTGGCCGTGGTGATCGCCCTTATCGGCATCGTGAACACGCTCATGCTCTCGGTCTTCGAGCGCACCCACGAGATCGGGCTCCTGCGCGCGGTGGGCATGAAGCGGCGACAGGTGCGGGCAATGATTCGCTCGGAGTCGGTCATTCTGGCCGTGTTCGGCGCCATCATCGGCATTCTCGTCGGCACCGCCCTCGGCACCGCCTTTTCGGCGTCGCTCAAGCAGCAGGGCATCACCGACATCGTGATCCCGGCCGGCAGTCTGGTGATCTTTTTGATCCTGGCCGCGCTGCTCGGCCTCGGTGCGGCGAGTTGGCCCGCTCGGCGCGCGGGCAAGCTGGACGTTCTGACAGCTATCGCGACGGATTGACAATTGGACGAGCCCGGAGGGCCTCAAAGGCGACCTTTCCGGGCTCGATCCGGCGGATGGACCGGGCGGGCAGCCCGGTGAACCTCAGCCTTTGACGGAGTTCAGCCTTTGACGGAGTTCACCCAGGTCTGCGCCACGGCAGCCGGTTGTTCCTGCTTGGCGGTCACGTCGAGGTTGAGCTTCGAGATCGCTTCGGTGGTCAGCTTGGCGTCGATGCCATTGAGGACCTTCGCCACACCCGACGTGTCCACCGACTTGCGGATGACCGGGACTATGTAGTCCGCACCCTCGAGATGCTTGTTGTCGGTGAGGGCGACGAAGTTGTTCGAGACCACGGCGCCGTTGCTGGAGAAGAGCTCGACCACCTGGACCTCGCCGTTCTTGAGCGCGGCGACGCTGAGGGGTCCGGCTTCGTCGAGGCTCTTGAACCCAGCGAACTTGAGGCCGTACACCTTCTGGAGACCCAGTTCACATCCGGCGTTGCTCGGGCATTCGGGGGGCCCACCCAGAGTCAGTTTCGATGCGTCGGCCTTGAGACTGGAGATGGTCGTGAGGTGGTCCTTCGTCGCGGTGGCCTTGGTCACGGCGAAGACGTTGGTGTCCAGCGCCTTGGTTGCGGGCAGCACGGTCACCCCGAACGACGCAAGTGCCTTCTGGTCAGCCGGGATGGCGGTGGCGATGTTGTCTCCGGCCGCCGGTGTCGCACCGTTGTGCAGGAAATCGAGCAGGGATGCGGCGTAGTCGGGCTCGAGATCGATCTGGCCCTTCTCGATGGCCGGCACCACGATTGCCCTGGCTCCCAGGGCGGGCTCGACCGTGACGTTGTAGCCAGCCGACCTGAGGACGTCGGCCCAGATGTTGGAGACGATGGCCTGTTCCTCGAAGTTCGTCGACCCGATGATGATCGTCGGCTTGCTGGATGCTCTCGTGGAGGCAAGGGCGGCCGCCGGTGTCGCAACGACAGCCGCCAGCACGGCCAGTGCACCGATGAGCAGGGAGTGCTTGAAACGCATGGGGGATACCTTTCCCGATCGGGAGGGGCGGAAACACGCCCCTTCGGCGCGGCGCGATGGTACCGTCATGTGACCGTCGCGTAACCGAAATACTTACTTACCCGATCGGCTTTGTCAACTTAAGGTCACGCGAGCCCCGGGGCGGGATGGGAGGACGCTCCGCCCGCCGTGGCGGCGCAGGGGGAGAGGGGTCAACGCCCGTGCGAGAAGGCTGAGGCCGACGGCCACCAGTCCGGCCATGACGGCGACCAGAACGGCGCCGCTGAACGCGACAACGGCGTTGTTGGTATTGAGCCCGGTGATGACGTACGTCCCGAGATCCGTGAAACTGACGTACGCCGCCAGCGTCGAGGTCGCCACCACTTCTATTGCGGCGGTGCGCACGCCGGCCATGACGAAGGGGACCGCAAGGGGCGCTTCCACACGGCGCAGCACCTGACCTCCCGTGAGTCCCATTGCCTTCGCGGCGTCACGTACGTCGGCATCGACCTCTCGCATCCCGACATAGGTATTGGTCAGAATGGGAGGAATCGCCAATGCGGTGAGCGCTATCCACGCCGCCAGGAACCCGTTCCATTTGAGCGAGATCGAGGGCTGAATGGCGAGCAGGGTGAGGAGGGCCAAGGTGGGCACGGCCCGGAAGGCGTTGGCGGCGTTGACGGCGACCAGCCCGCCCCGCCCGGTGTGCCCGAGAATGACCCCCAGCCCGCCCCCGAGCAGGAGGGCGGAGAGCACCACCGTCAGGGACAGTTCGAGCTGATGCCAGAAGAGCAGAGGGATGCCCTGCGAGCCACTCCAATTCGACGAGGTCGTGAACCAGTCGGCCACCTGGTCGAGGAAGTGCACGTCAGCGTTGGCCCTTTCCGGGCCTCTTGGTGCGGGCCCACGGTACGGCCAGGCGCTGGGCGCCGACGAGCAACAGGTCAGCGGTTCCCGCCAGGGCGACGGAGAGGACGAGGCCGACGATGATCGGCGTGTTGTAGCCGATGGTGAAGCCATAGGTGATCTGCTGGCCCAGGCCCCCGAGGCCGATGAGCGCCGTCACCGTCACCAACCCGATGACCGTCGCCGTGGCCACGCGCACCCCGGCGAAGATGTAGGGCAATGCCAGAGGGAGGTCGACGCGCACGAGGGCGGCGGTGGGCGAGTAGCCCAGTGCAACTGCCGCCTCGCGGGCGTCAGGCGGAACGGCGTCGAGGCCGGCCATTGTGTTCCAGATGAGGATCAGCAAGGTGTACCCGACTAAGGCGATCTCCGCCGTCTTGTACGAAGCGACGAAGCCGGTGACCGGGCCCAGAATGGCGAAGAGGGCCAGCGAAGGGATGATGTAGAGAGCGCTGGCCACCCCGAACACGGGAGCCCGGATCACCCTGTAGCGCCATGCCAGCACCGCCAGAGGGATCGAGATGACAATGCCGATTGCGACAGCGATCAGGCTGAGTTCTATGTGCTGGACCAGATCCCCCTGTATCTGACTCCACTGGCTGGTGACGTAGCTCCACCGGAAGAACGGGTTCGACGTCCCGAGAAGCACTCGCTCACGTTATCGGTCGACTTGTGGACCGTCGACGCTCCGGCCGGCATTTCCTACCGAAACGGTGGGTAATGTCTCCTGCCATGATCACGCTCGACGGGGTGTCGAAGCGCTACGGCGCGCACTCTGTCGCAGTGGATGCGTTGAGCCTCACCGTGCCCGACGGTGAGCTTTGTGTGTTCGTGGGGCCGTCGGGTTGCGGCAAGACGACCACGTTGCGGATGATCAATCGCCTCATCGAGCCAACAGGGGGCCGCATCCTGATCGACGGGACCGACGTGCTGCGAATGGACCCGGTCGAACTCCGCCGGGGCATCGGCTACGTGATCCAGCAGGGTGGTCTGTTCCCGCACCGCCGCGTCGCCGACAACATTGCCACCGTGCCCCGCCTCCTCGGCTGGGAGAAGGATCGGGTCGACGCGAGGGTGCACGAGCTTCTCGAGCTGGTCGGTCTCGACCCCAGCCAGTACGCCCGACGCTTTCCCCATGAGCTTTCCGGAGGAGAGCGTCAGCGCGTGGGCGTGGCCCGTGCCCTGGGCGGTGACCCGCCCGTCCTTCTGATGGACGAGCCGTTCGGTGCCGTCGACCCGGTCACCCGCCAGCGGCTGCAGCAACAGTTCCTCGACCTCCAACGCGATCTCAAGAAGACGATCGTCTTCGTCACCCACGACATCGAAGAGGCGGCAAAGCTCGGTGATCGCATCGCCGTGTTGTCCAAGGGCGGCGTGCTCGAGCAGTACGACACGCCGGCACAGATATTGGGTTGTCCGGCCACTGCCTTCGTGGCCGACTTCGTCGGCGCGGACCGGGGGGTTCGACGGTTGGCTGTTACCACCATTGTGCCCGAGGACTTGCTGCAGCCTCCAAGGGTCGGCCCACGACTGTCCATGCCCGACGCCTTCGACAGTTCCGGTGGTCCCGACAACCGCTGGGCGGTGGTGATCGACGACAGCGAGCACCTGCTGGGGTGGGTCGATCTCGACCGTGAGCAGACGGGTTCCGTGGCGGATCATCTGGTGGCCTTCGAGGTGCAGCTTCCGCTCGGCACGTCGTTGCGCGCTGCTCTGGCCGAGATCTTGCAGCACGACGTCGCTTGGATTCCGGTGGTGGACGGCGACCGCTATCTCGGCGTCATGACGCCCAACGGGATCCATGCCGCAATGCGCCGGTCGGTGGGCGGGCACGCCGTCGAAGGCTGACGCCTCAACTGTCGCTCGGCCCGTCGATGTCGAGCTGCGCCCTCGTCCGGCCTCGTGGATGCGTCTCCCGCCGGTGGGGGGTCGGTGGGATGACCACCGCCGGACGGCGATCCGCCAATTCGGGCGAGCGCTGCGGAGGTCGCTTCGGGGCGACGACGCCCGAACGCAGGTGGCGCCGGTTGCCCGACCACGGGGCGGGCGGAGCGGTCAGGTGGTCGCACAGGCGGTAGGCGACCGCCTCGTAGTTGACCCTCCAGCCGCGAAAGTCGGGCCACGCTTCTTCCGCCGTCCGCTCCATCGGGAACCCGACGTGGTCCAACATCGCGACCGCTTCTTCGAACTCCTCGAAAGTGAGGTCGATCGGTCCCTCTGGATTGGGATCGGGGTCGACCGTCCACCTGAGCACCTTGGCGATCCGATTGAGTGCTGTAAAGCCCATCCGTAGGCACAACCGCGCCTGCGAGGAGGCCGTCTGCGGTGCGAGGGCGAGGTGCATCGCCGCCCCGTCCAGGACCGCCAGGAGACCGACCAACCATGAGAACCAGGGATCCGGTGATCGGAACAGCAGCATGACCGGGTAGGTCGTATGGCTCTCGGCCAGTTCGGCCGACCACTGCTCCCAGCCCGCGTAGAACTGCGGCAACGTATCGATGATGCCCACCAACTGATGGCGGGCCAACAACTCGGGGCCCCAGGCCGGGACTCCGGCTCGACTTTCGAGCATCGCGACCAGGCTCTCCCGGCGGTTGAACGCTTGATAGAGGGCGGGCAGGTAGGCGATCTGCAGGGCGACGATCACGACCCACGTGGCCCCGGCCGCGATGTCCACCGCAGAGTTGGCCCGGCCACTGAGGTCGATGGTCCCGACCGTCAGCAGGGCGCCGGAAGCTTGCGCAAGCGCCGACGCGAGGTCGTGGGTGGTGGCGACGAGCATGAGGGCATAGCCGAGGATGAAGCACGCGGCCCAGACGGCGAGCTGGCCGACGAGGGCCACCGGCGCGACCGGGGCCAAGAAGGCATCCTTGCGTTCGTACGTGCTCGCCGAACGAGCCACGCCGAGGAAGGCCGCGAGCACCGCTTTATTGACCATTGACGACAGGCGCTCGAATCCCCTGGGCTCGCGGGGGAGCACGATGGTGAACAGCACACTCGCCGAGGTGAAGACCACGACGACGAGGCCGAGCGCGAAGAGAACAGAGTCCATGGGATCGGCCGGCTCAGTCTGGCGATCGCTCGGTCACGACCTCAGTATCGCCGCTCGGTCGTGCCCATCGCACGGTGGGGAGATGGGCCGCCTTACGAGGTTCCGGGAGTCACGGCCGTGACGGTGGCGCCCGGCGGCAGCTCGAACAGCGAAGCCGAAGGAGTCGAGGAATAACTCCGGATTTCGAAGCTCGTCGAGTCGGAGGCCACCTTGACGTAGCCGAGGATGCCTTGGGGGGTGGTGCAGATGGTGCTGGTCCCGGGTACTCCCGGGGCTTGGAAGTCCACACAGCTCATGGCGAAGCCGTTGATCGTCATCGAAGAGGAAGTGACCTTGTCGCCGGCGAGGCCGGCCGCGAGGGAGAAGCCCTTCAGAAAGCCGATCCAGTGCGAGGGCGTGTAGAAGTCGAAGATCTTGTTCTCCGTGGCGGCACTGGCGGTTCCCAACTTCTGGCATGTCCATCGCGAAGCCGAGGAGGATGGTTGCGTGCAGGCGAACTCGCCGGAGGCGTTGACCACGAGGTGCACCGACGTCGTCTCGCCGCCGGCGGACGGGGTCTCGTCGAAGGCCACTCCCGTGGGGGGTTGGACGGCGTAGACGATCGTGGCCGGCGCACTTCCGGTCGTGACGTACGTTGCCTCGAACGGGGCGGTAGCGCCGGATTGCAATTTGGAGCTGAAGGCGTCAACCGTGGCCTGGTTGCCTCTGATGTCGTCGACCGTGGTCTTCACCCGGCCGATGGCCGAACACGAGGTGAGGCCGACGGCGCCGGCAGCGAGGGCTACGGCGATCACACGGGGTCTCCACCGGGATCCCGAGCTCACCGGCGACCGCTCGACGTGCATGGCCATCCGCAGCCTCCTGTCCCGTTCGCCGCTCAGGATACGACGTCGGCCGCGAGTGGGGGCAACGTCTGTGAACCCAGCAAACGTTTGTGCGAGCGCCACTGGAGCGCCGTCGCGCGAATCCAATGTCGTGCGGAGGTGTCCACGTCGCATCTGACGCGCAAAAATTCCTCGCCCGGTGTGTCACATCCGACTACGGTCACAACAAACGAAGTGGAAGAGCGAGCGATCAATCGTTCGCTTGGACGCGGTGGTTCACGGCCCGAAATTGGCGGTTAGTTTCACAACGCAAGAATCGCATGCACGCACCACGACTCATTTACACTCAATGAACGAACAATTATTGGCGCCAGAGCGCATTCCGATGTTGACTCCAGATTCGTTGCCCGGCACCGAGACGGTGCTGGGGCAGGCGGGCGCTGAAAATTTTCCGGTTGCCTCGAGGCTCTTGCCGCGCGCTGTCCGGGACCACCTCCTGGCTGTGTACGGGTTCGCCCGATTGGCTGACGACATCGGGGACGAAGCAGGGGGCAACCGCCTCCTCCTTCTCGACTGGCTCACCCGTGAGCTCGAGCTCGCCGCGACGGGCCGCGCCACACATCCCCTCCTGCAACGTCTGACCCCGACGATCCGGCGGTTCGATCTTCCCCTCGAGCCCTTCCACCGATTGATCGAGGCGAACCGGCGTGACCAGACGGTGGTGCGCTATGAGAACTTCGACGATCTTGTCGCCTATTGCAGACTGTCGGCCACGCCGGTCGGAGAGCTCGTGCTGCGGATCTTCGAGGTGAGCTCGCCGGCCCGTATTGCGCTCTCCGACGACGTGTGCATCGCGCTGCAAATTATCGAGCACCTTCAAGACGTCGGGGAGGATGCCGCCCGCGATCGGGTCTACCTCCCGCAGCGCGATCTACGCGCCTACGGATGTCCCGAGGGTGACCTCCGCTCGCCGCGGACCAGCCCGGTGCTGCGCACCGTCCTGCGCTACGAGGCGGGCCGCGCCCGCCGTCTCCTCGGCTCCGGCGCCCCGCTGACCCGTCAGCTCCCCCTCCAGCCCCGCATCGCGGTGTGCGGTTTCGTGGCGGGGGGCATGGCGGCGCTCGATGCGATCGAGGCGGCCAGGTACGAGGTGTTGGCAGTGAAGTGTCGACCACGTCCGCTCCGCCTCGGTGTGCGTCTCGTCGGTGGCCTTCTGACGGCATCGGCAGCGAGGTCCGCGTGAATACCGAGACCGCCTACCGGGCCTGCGAGGAGATCACGCGGCGCGAAGCCAAGAACTTCGGCTACGGCATCCGGTTGCTGCGTGTCCCCGAGCGTCACGCGCTCTCCTCGGTCTATGCCCTGGCGCGGAAGATCGATGACATCGGCGACGGGACGGCACCTCCGGCTCAGAAACTCGCCGAGCTCGAGCGGGTGCGGGCGAACCTCCACCCGATCGACGTCGGGAGTGAAGATCCGGTCCTCGTGGGTGTGGCCGCCGCGACCAGGCGCTATCAGCTGCCGCTGGGGGCATTCGACGAGCTGATCGAAGGTTGCGAGAACGACGTCCGCGGGACCAGCTACGCCACGTTCGACGACCTGGTCGTCTACTGCCGGCTCGTCGCCGGATCCATCGGTCGTCTGTCGCTCGCCGTCTTCGGGGCCACCGCTCCTCGAGCGGTCGCCCTGGCGGATGATCTGGGTGTGGCACTGCAGCTCACCAACATCCTGCGCGATGTCATCGAGGACCGCGCAAATGGTCGGGTCTATCTTCCTGCGGAGGACGCCGTCGCGGTCGGCTGTCCGCCGGACCTCTCGGGCAGCGATACCGCACTCGCGGAGCTGGTCGCGTTCGAGTGCGCGCGTGCGCACGAATGGTTCGAACGCGGATGGCAACTCCTCCCTCTTCTCGATCGGCGGAGCCGGGCCTGTGTCGGAGCGATGGCGGGTATCTACTACCGCTTGCTCGTGCACATCGAGCGTGATCCCCGTGCGGTGACCCAAGGGCGGCTCTCCTTGCCCGCGGCCGAGAAGGTGTGGATCGCGGGAAAGTGCCTCGTCGGGGCGCAGCCATGACCTCTCCACGCGTGGTGGTCGTCGGCGGGGGCCTGGCGGGGGTGAGCGCCGCATTGTCGCTGGCCGACGCGGGTGCTGAGGTCACCCTCCTCGAGCGACGTCTGAGGCTCGGCGGACTGACGTGGTCGTTCCAGCGCAACGGCCTTTCGTTCGACAACGGCCAACACGTGTTCCTGCGGTGCTGTACGGCCTATTTGCGGTTCCTCGACCGGATCAATGCCCGTGACGCCGTCTATCTCCAGCCGCGTCTCGACATCCCCGTGCTCTCCCCCGATGGGACGCGGGCATCCATCACCCGGGGCTCGTTGCGAGCACCCCTTCACCTGGCGGTCTCGCTCGCCCGCTACCGGCACCTCACGCTGCAGGACCGCCTGCGCCTGGCCTGGCCTGCTCTGGCCCTGAGCCGGCTCAACCCTGAGGATCCGTGGCTCGACACGATCACCTTCGGGAACTGGCTCTCCCGGCACGGGCAGAGCGACGTCGCGATCGATCGACTCTGGGATCTCATCGCGCTGCCCACGCTGAATGTCCATGCCGCCGAGGCCTCGCTCGCGTTGGCCGTCAAGGTGTTCCGCACCGGTCTCCTCGATCAGGCGGATGCCGGAGATGTCGGGTGGTCGACCGTGCCGCTGACGGAGTTGCACGGTGACTACGCCGCTCGCGCCCTGGAGGGGGCGGGAGTGGAGACCCTCCTCGGCGCCAGAGTGCAGCACGTCTCCGTGCAGGACGACGGCGGCCTCCAGGTCGTCACCGACGAGCGGACCTACGACGCCGCAGCGGTTGTCGTGACGACGCCGCCCGAGGTCACCCAACGTCTCGTGCCCGAGGGAGTGCTGCCTGCCGAGCTGGGACTCGGCCAGTCCCCCATCGTCAACGTGCACCTGGTCCTCGATAGGCCGGTCACGGACCTGTCGTTGGCAGCTGTCGTGAACTCGCCGATCCAGTTCTTCTTCGATCGGACAGCATCGAGCGGGTTGCAGTCGGGACAGTGCATTTCGATCTCGCTCTCGGCGGCCGACGACTACATCGCCGAATCTTCATCGCAACTCGTGCGCACCTTTTTCGCGGCGCTCCAGGCTCTCCTTCCCGTCGCGCGCACCGCCCGTCTCGTCGACGGGGTCGTCACTCGTGAGCGCGCTGCCACTTTTCGGGCCTTGCCCGGCACGGCGGCGCACCGCCCCGCGGCCCGCACGTCAGTTCCGGGGCTGTTCCTTGCCGGTGCATGGTGCGCGACGGGATGGCCGGCGACCATGGAAGGTGCCGTGCTGAGCGGCGAGAGCGCCGCTCACGCAATCGTGGACGATCGGCGACATTCTGCCCTGCGCCTCGAGACGGTGGCTCCGTGACCGCCTCGGCGCTCTCGCCCGACTTCAACGACATCGTCGCGGCAACGCTTGCGCGCGCCACCTTGACGGTGACGCCGGCCCTCGATGAGGCCGTCACGCGTCTCAGCCCTTCCTTGCAGGGCCCGGTGCAGCACCATCTGGCGGGCGGAGGGAAGCGGGTGCGTGCTGCACTCGCATTGGTCTCGGCCGCCGCAGCCGGGGCGGACGAGGCGGACGGAGTGCCCGGCGCAGTGGCGATCGAGCTGGTCCACAATTTCTCACTGATCCACGACGACATCATCGATGAAGACACCGAGCGCCGCCACCGTCCCACAGTATGGAGCGAGTACGGCATCGGGTCGGCCATCATTGTCGGCGACGCTCTGGCCACGTTGGCCCTCCAGGTGCTGCTCGACGCGCCGACGCCGGAGCGTGTGCTCGCCGCTCGCTGCCTGGTGGAAGCCACCCAGCTGATGATCGCCGGGCAGGCTGACGACATGGCGTTCGAGTCCCGGGAATCGGTCACGGTCGAGGAGTGCCTCTCGATGGAGGAAGGTAAGACGTCCGCTCTCCTCTCGTGCGCCGTCTCCCTCGGGGCGATTCTCGCGGGCGCTCCCGCCTCGACCGTCGACGCGCTCGCGGAATTCGGTTCGCATCTCGGAACCTCGTTTCAGGCGGTCGACGACCTCCTGGGGGTTTGGGGAGAGCCGGCCCGCACCGGGAAGCCGGTCGGGAGCGATCTGTTGCAGCACAAGAAGACGCTCCCGGTCTCCATCGCCTTGGCACGCGGTGACGGCAGAGCTGATGAATTGCGCCGATTGCTCGCGAACGACCTCTCACCCGCGGACGTGGAGCGGGCACGGGTCCTGCTCGAGGAGTGTGGGGCGAGAGATGCGACCATCGCTCTGGCCGATGCGCATCTGACCGCGGCGTTGGCCGCACTCGACCGGGTTTCGCTCGCTCCCCTGCCGAAGCGGGAACTCGTCGCCATCGCCAAGTTCGTCACGGAACGTGACAACTGATGACGCTCTCCTCCTTGTTCCGATCTGACACTCCCGAAGGCGATGACCGTCATTCGGTTCGGGTCACCGTGCGGCGTCGACGGACCTTCCCGGGGGACTCGGCCGCTGCCGAGAGCCTCGAGCGCTCTGTGGCTGCCCTGAAGCAGCGCCAGCACGAAGACGGCTGGTGGAAGGGCGAGCTCGAGACGAATGTCACGATGGATGCGGAGGATCTCCTCCTGCGCGAGTTCCTCGGCATCCGCACCGAACGCCAGACGGCGGCGGCCGCGCGGTGGATCCGCTCTCGTCAACGCGACGACGGGACGTGGGCGACGTATTACGGGGGCCCGCCGGACCTCTCGACGACCATCGAGGCCTACGTGGCGCTCAAGTTGGCCGGCGACACCCCTGAGGATCCCCATATGCAGCTGGCCCTCGAGTACATCCACGGCGAGGGGGGGATCGGCGCCAGCAGGGTCTTCACCCGCATGTGGTTGGCGCTCTTCGGCAAATGGCCGTGGGAGAGCCTCCCCATCCTGCTGCCCGAGATCATGCTGTTGCCGCCCTGGGTTCCATTGAACATCTACGATTTCGGGTGTTGGGCCCGCCAGACGGTGGTCGCACTCACCGTCGTGAACGCCCATCGACCGGTACGAGAGCTGTCCATCGACATCGACGAGCTCGACCTCGGACCGGCGCCGGCGGCCCGCCGCTCGCTCGGCACGTGGGCCGGTCGGTTCGACCTCCTCGACCGGGCCCTCCATTTCTACGAGCTCAGACCGATTGGGTTCCTTCGTCGCTTCTCTCTCGGAAGGGCGGAGCGCTGGATCATCAAGCGCCAGGAGGCCGACGGCTCGTGGGGTGGCATTCAGCCGCCCTGGGTGTACTCGCTGATCGCCCTGCACCTCCAGGGCTATCCGCTCGATCATCCGGTGATGCAGGCCGCACTCGAGGGACTCGACGCCTTCACCATCGAAGACGAAGCCGGACGCCGCATCGAGGCGTGCCAGTCCCCGGTGTGGGACACCGCGCTGGCAGTGGTGGCGCTGGCCGACGCCGGCGTCCCTCCGGACGACCCGTCGCTTCGCCGGGCGGGTCGTTGGCTTGTCGACGAGGAGATCACGGTTCCGGGCGACTGGTCAGTGCGGCGGCCCCATCTCGCCCCTGGGGGTTGGGCCTTCGAGTTCGCCAACGACAACTATCCCGACATCGATGACACGGCCGAAGTTGCGCTCGCTCTCCGACGCACCGACGAGGCGGAGAGCGAGGCAGTGGCACGCGCCATCGCGTGGACCGAGGGCATGCAGTGTCGAGACGGCGGGTGGGCCGCCTTCGACGTGGACAACACGCGGGCTCTGTGCCGTGAGCTCCCGTTCTGCGACTTCGGCGAGCTCATCGATCCGCCCAGCGCAGACGTCACGGCGCACGTCATCGAGATGCTGTCCATCCTCGGCCAGAGTGGCCGGGCGACCGAGCGGGGGATCCTCTGGCTGTTCGATGCGCAAGAAGCCGACGGTTCGTGGTTCGGCCGTTGGGGATCGAACCATCTCTACGGCACCGGCGCCGTCGTGCCCGCGTTGGTCGCCGCCGGCGTGTCGCCCCGCCACCCGGCCATTCGCCGCGCCGTGGTCTGGCTCGAAGAGCATCAGAACGGTGATGGTGGGTGGGGCGAGGATCTCCGGTCGTACCGGGACCCGGATTTTCGTGGTCGTGGCGTGTCGAACGCCAGTCAGACCGCCTGGGCACTCCTTGCTCTCCTCGCGGCGGGCGAGCGTGGCCCTGCGTGCGACAAAGGCATCGCCTATCTCGTCGACAACCAGCTTCCTGACGGGACGTGGGACGAGACCTGGTTCACCGGAACCGGCTTCCCCGGCGACTTCTACATCAACTACCACCTCTATCATCTCGTCTTTCCGGTGATGGCTCTCGGTCGTTACGTCCACGGGTGGGACCATGGTTGACCTCGCGGTCCTGACGGCGGACCGTGTCCAGGCCGAGGCCATCGGCGGCGGCGTCATGGTCGGCGGCGCGGGGATGGAGCAGGCGCTCCTGACCGGCGCCCGCATGAAGGCATCGTTGGCCCCCGGCACACCGGTGGCGCTGTCCGGCGTGGCCTACGGGCTCGATCCCGCCCTCCCACCCGGCGTACTCGTGGTGGGCACCGAGCTGTGGACGACGGATGGGACGCCCTCGCGCCCGCTTCCGGCGGCGGCGCTTGTGGCGAAGGATCTGCGGCGGCTGGGCCTGCACGTGTGGACCGGCCCGCTGGTGTCGACGTCGCACGAGCTCTCGGCGGAAGAGGCCGGGCGACTCGCAGCGGACGGCGCCATCGCCTGGGACACCGAGTCGGCATGGGTCGCGCGCGCGTTGCCTGATCACCCTGTGGCGGCGGTGCGGGTGATCGCTGCACGCGGTGAGGACCAGGCCATGGGCGCGCTCGGCTCCCTTTTCGGTATCCGCACCTCGCTCGAGCGCTGGGCCCGTGCCAGCCGCCCCTACGATGTCCTGCTCGCCAGCCCGCGTTCGTTCTGCGCCGGCGTCGAACGAGCGATCGAAATTGTCGAGCGCGCGCTGGAACGTTTCGGCCGCCCGGTGTTCGTGCGCCGTCAGATCGTCCATAACGCGCATGTCGTGGCCGGCCTCGAAGCCAAGGGTGCGGTGTTCGTGACCGAGCTCGAAGACGTCCCCGACGGCGCCACGGTCGTCCTGGCCGCACACGGGGTGTCTCCCGCCGTGCGTGCGGAGGCAGCAAGGCGGCAGGACCTCACGGTGATCGATGCAACGTGCCCACTGGTGGCCAAGGTGCACCACGAGGCCCGGCGCTACTTGGCGCAGGACTACCAGATCGTTCTTGTCGGCCATGCCGAACACGAGGAGGTCGTCGGCACAATTGGTGAGGCGCCCGATCGGATCCAGCTCGTGCAACGGAAGGAAGACGTGCAGGAGCTCGTCCTGGGTGAACACGATCGGGTGGCGTATCTGACCCAGACGACCCTTTCGATCGACGAGACGGCCGGCGTGATCGAGGCCCTGCGTGCGCGCGTCCCGCACCTCGTGGGCCCGACCTCCGACGATATCTGCTACGCCACCCAGAATCGCCAGGACGCCGTGCGCGCGCTGGCCAATCGATGTGATCTGATGCTGGTGGTCGGTTCGACGAATTCGTCCAACGCCGCCCGGCTGGTCGAGGTCGCCCGCCGGGAGGGGTGCAGGGCCGAGCTCATCGAAGACGCCTCGGAAATTCACCTCGGTTGGCTCGACGACACCCGAACGGTCGGGCTGACGGCCGGAGCCTCCGCACCGGAGGCACTGGTGAACGAGGTCATCGGGTGCCTGACGACCCTCGGGCCGACGACCGTCACCGAACACCGAACAACCGAAGAAACCGTGCAATTCTCACTACCAAGGCAGGTGCGCTGATGCCCATTCCGTTGCGACAGAACATCCGAGTCGGGACCTACTTCCTCAAGAAGAAGCTGCAACGAGACCCTCGCTTTCCCTTCATCACGGAGATCGAGCCGCTCTTTGCCTGCAATCTTTCCTGCCCGGGGTGCGGGAAGATCCAGCATCCGACCGACATCCTGCGCAAGCGACTGTCGGTCGAGGACGTCGTGAACGCGGTCGAAGAGTGCGGTTCCCCCATGGTCTCCATCGCCGGTGGCGAGCCGCTGTTGCACCCTGACATCGCGGCAATGGTCGAAGAGCTCATACGCCGCAAGGTCTATGTCTACCTGTGCACCAACGCCGTGCTCCTCAAGAGGCGGATCGACAAGTTCACACCCTCGCATTTCTTCTCGTGGGTCGTGCACGTCGACGGGTTGCGCGAACGCCACGACGCCGCGGTCGATCGTGAAGGAGTCTTCGACGAGGCCGTGGAAGCCATCCGCCTGGCCAAGCAGAAGGGCTTTCGTGTCACGACGAACTCGACGTTCTTCAACACCGACTCACCCAAGACGGTGCGTGACGTGCTGAACTTCCTCAACGACGACCTGGGTGTCGACGCCATGATGATCTCGCCCGCGTTCGCCTACGAGAAGGCGCCCGATCAAGAGCACTTCCTCGGCGTCGAGCAGACACAGAAGCTCTTTGCGGACGCATTCGGGCAGAAACACCGGAAGAAGTGGCGGCTCAATCATTCACCTCTGTTCCTCGACTTTCTCGAGGGCAAGTCGGACTTCCAGTGCACGGCGTGGGGCATCCCGAGCTATTCGGTCCTCGGTTGGCAGCGTCCCTGCTATCTCATGGCCGACGGGTACGCCAGCACCTATCGGGAGTTGATCGACACGACGGACTGGGACGCGTACGGGCGGGGCAAGGACGAACGCTGCGCCAACTGTATGGCACACTGCGGGTACGAGCCCAGTGCGGTGATCGCCACCATGGGCTCGCTCCGCCAGTCACTGCGCGCCCTCGTCTCCACGCACTGAGCCCCGTGGCCGCCCTCGATATCGGGACGTCCGCCTCACCACTCCTCTCGACCGAGGCGTTGTCATGGGTGGACGGCGACTCTGGGCTCGCCGGGTGCGCCGACCCGGAGTCACTCCTCGGGCTGAGCCCGGCCAGGGTGCGGGAACTCGGCGCGCCGGCCCTCGAGACGTTGGCGGCCGACATCCGGTCGTTTCTCGTCTCAGCCGTCTCGGAGAACGGTGGCCACCTCGGTTCGAATCTGGGTGTTGTCGAGTTGACGCTTGCGCTGCACCGCTGTTTCGATTCGCCGCGGGACCGCATCGTGTGGGACACCGGCCATCAGACCTACGTCCACAAGATCCTGACGGGACGGGCGGCTGACTTCCCGACCCTGCGCCGTGCCGAGGGACTCTCGGGGTACGCCAACCGAAGTGAGTCCGCGCACGACCTGGTGGAGAACAGCCACGCATCGACCGCACTGTCCTACGCCTACGGGCTGGCCCGGGCCCGCGATCTCACGCATGCCTCGCACCATGTCGTGGCGGTCGTCGGGGACGGCTCGCTCACGGGGGGTCTGGCGTATGAGGCACTCTCGAACATCGGTGCGCACGGCACCCGGGTGGTCATCGTCCTCAATGACAACGGGCGGTCCTATGCCCCGACCGTTTCGAGCCTGACGACGGCGGATCGTCAGGACGGAAGCACCGGCGCCCCCGACGCGTTCTTCGGCGGGATGGGGATCAGGTACGAAGGGCCGGTTGACGGGCACGACCTCACGCACCTGGAAGAGGTACTCACCCGCGTGGCGCGGACTGACGGGCCCGTGGTCCTCCACGTGCACACCGAGAAGGGGCGTGGGTACCTGCCGGCCGAGAGCGACGACGAGAAACGGCTGCACGACATCGGCCCCTTTGACCCGTTGACCGGCATGGTGCGTGCACGGAGCTGCGGCACCGCGAGTTTCACCGAGGCTTTCGGCACGGCACTGGTGCGGGAGGCGGCGGCACATCCCGAGCTGATGGCGCTCACCGCAGCGATGCCAGGTTCGTGCGGGCTGATCGAGTTCTCCCGCCGCTATCCCGAACGGTTCATCGACGTGGGCATCGCCGAGCAACACGCGGTGGCGACCGCCGCCGGTCTCGCCATGGGCGGCTTTCGCCCGGTTGTCGCCATCTATTCGACCTTTCTCAACCGGGCCTGGGACCAGCTGTACTACGACGTCGGTCTCCATGGCCTTCCCGTCATCTTCTGCATCGACCGGGCGGGGATCACCGGAGACGACGGTCCGAGTCACAACGGCGTGATGGACCTGGCCCTCCTGACCAAGGTGCCCGGCATGACGGTGTTGGTACCGTCCTCCTATGAGGAGATCCCGGTAATGCTGGCGCAGGCGATCGCGATCACGAGTGGGCCGGTCGCGCTACGTTGGCCCAAGACGCCGGCCCGGCATTGCACTGTCACGGGGACCGGGCTCTCGGCCCGCCTGGTGCGCCCCGGCCACGACGTGTGCTTCTTGGGTCTCGGGAAAATGGTCGAGGTCTGCGAGCAAGCGGCAGAGGAGCTCTCACGGGACGGGGTCGAGGCCACGGTGTGGGACGTGCGGGCCGCCGTCCCCCTGGATCCGCTCATGGTGTGCGATGCGCGCCGCCACCAGGTGGTCCTCACGGTCGAGGACGGTGTAGTGGCCGGCGGCGTGGGCGCATCGATCGCCACGGCGCTGCGGACGACGGCGGAACCGGGCCCCCTTCCGACGGTCGTTTCGTGCGGGCTGCCTTTGGCGTATTTCCCCCAGGGAAAAGCGGACGACATCCTCTCGGGTCTCGGCCTCGACGCCCCCGGCCTGGTCCGCAGGGCGCTCGCTCTGTGCGCGCCCGCCCGGGGCATCTGACCGGATTGTGCCTCAGGCGGTCCGAGCCGATCAGCGCGGGTGACGCCACCCGAAGCGGTGGGCGCGAACAGAGAGGCCGGTGCCGCGGGGCACGAGGGACCCGGGTCAGCGGACGGGAGGGCGCGTGATCGAGTTCGTCATCGGGCTCCTCGTCGAGGTCGAAGCACGGGCACCCGAGTGCCTGGCCCCGACACCCGGGGCATCGTTCGACGCAACAACCGGGATGGTGAATACCTCCGGGTGGCGTCCCACAATCCCGGCAGCAAGAGTCGATGCGCCGACCCTTGCTGTCGCCCTCTTCACCCCAGGGGATGGGGTGGACGGTGACGCCGCCGAGCACCAACGCGTCGGGTCTGCAACTGATCTCGTCCATCATTTCGCCTTCGCAGTAGGGGCACACCGCCATGGTGGTTCCTCCTCATCGTTACCCGGCGGATGGTTGCATCCGGGTGTGACACGTCGGCCCGTCACCAACCGTCCAGCCGCCTCGCTACGGCCGGCACCCTGGTGCGTCATCGGCCCACCTGCGCTCTGCTAGCATGGGTGTCGCCGTTGAGCCATCGTTCAGCGGGGCCCGTTCGAGACTTCATGCGAGTAGGCCGTTCATCACTCGACTGGAGTTTCGTCATCACATCTTTTACTGACCTTGGTGTTTCCGCGGACATCGACGCGCGCTTGGCGAAGTTGGGCATCACCAGCCCGCTTCCGATCCAAACAGCCACGATTCCCGCCGCCCTCGCCGGCCGTGACATCTGTGGCAAGGCCCCTACGGGCTCGGGCAAGACACTTGCCTTCGGCATGCCGATCGTCGCCAACATGACCCAATCGCGTCCGCGCCGCCCCCGTGCCCTCATCCTCGTTCCGACCCGTGAGTTGGCGTCGCAGGTGCACGCCGTGCTGGGCTCGCTCCTCGGACGTGACAGCCAGCGTGTGGTCTCCATCTTTGGTGGAACCGGGTATCGCGACCAGTGCCGGGCCCTCCACAAGGGCGTGAACGTGGTCGTGGCCTGCCCCGGGCGGCTCGAGGACCTCATCGAGCGGGGCGACGTCATGCTCGACGACGTGACGACGGTGGTGCTCGACGAGGCTGACCGGATGTCCGATATGGGATTCCTTCCCGCCGTCCGTCGACTTTTGGACCAGACGTCGGCCAAGCGCCAGGTCATGCTCTTCTCGGCCACGATCGGCCGTGAAGTCGAGGCCATCATCCGTAGCTATCAGCATGACCCTGTCCGGGTCAACATCGAGACGGCCGAGGAAGAGAAGAGCGACGTCACCCATCACTTCTGGAAAGTCGACCGGGCCGAGCGCGTGGCGATCACGGCGAAACTCGTCTCCCAGCACGGACAGGCGTTCGTCTTCTGCCGGACCAAGAGGGGCGCCGACCGCGTGGTGCGGCAGTTGCAAGCCGAAGGGGTCCGTGCGGTACCCATGCACGGTGATCGGACCCAAGGTCAGCGTGAGCGTGCGCTCGACTCATTTGCCAAGGGCAAGGCCGACGCGCTCGTTGCCACCGACGTCGTGGCCCGGGGAATCCATGTCGATGATCTTCCGTGCGTCGTGCACTTCGATCCACCGGCCGACCACACGGACTATGTGCACCGCTCGGGACGAACCGGACGCGCCGGGCGAACGGGCACCGTCGTGACACTGGTGACCGACGAGCAGCGCAAGGAGATCCAGGGCGTCCAGCGGGCGCTGGGCATGGAGCTCGGCCTTCTCGCTCCCTTCTCGTCGCCCGTGGCGCCGAAATCCGCCCCGCGACGGGAGAAGAACGGCGTCTCGACCATGACGGGCACGGTGAAGTTCTTCAATGGGGCCCGGGGTTACGGATTCCTGGCTCGCGAAGGCGGAGAGGATCTGTTCGTGCACCATTCCCAGATTGAGGGCGACGAGCGCCAGGGTCTGGCCGAAGGGCTCACGGTGGAGTTCACCGTCGCCCCCGGGCGCAAGGGTGAAGAAGCACGGAACGTGAGGGTCGTGGCCGCCTGAACGTCGGGCGTACAGGACCCGGCGGCGACGCGTGTGCACCGACGGGACCGGCGGGTATCGTTCCCGGTGCACTGTTCGATCCGCCGGCCACACTCGTACCACGGGAGCACCATGTCAGACCTACGATCCGTCTTGCCTCGCTGTGCCGCGACCGTCATGGCGGGCCTGCTGGTGTCAGGGTTGATCCTCCTGGCCGGCAATCTCTCACCGGCGGGAGCGGTGGCGACGCCCGCCAATCAGAACTTCGTCGTCGGGATCGGATCTGCCGCGACAACGGTGCCCAACCAGGTAGTGACCGGCCCGTTGACGGCGATCGCGTCGACGCCCGATGGAAACGGCTACTGGACCACGACGGCCAGCGGACAGGTGACCGCCGAGGGAGATGCCGCAAACCTCGGCTCCGTCACCGTTCCCTTGCGCGCGCCGGTAGTCGGCATACACGCCACGCCTTCGGGCCACGGCTACTGGCTGGTGGCAGCCGACGGCGGCATCTTCAGCTTCGGCGACGCCCAGTTCTACGGCTCCACCGGCGCCATGGTCCTCAACAAGCCCGTGGTCGGCATGGCCCCGACGAGTGACGGCCACGGCTACTGGCTGGTGGCAGCCGACGGCGGCATCTTCAGCTTCGGCGACGCCCAGTTCTACGGCTCCACCGGCGCCATGGTCCTCAACAAGCCCGTGGTCGGCATGGCCGCCACCGGTGATGGCCGCGGCTACTGGCTGGTGGCGGCCGACGGGGGTGTGTTCACCTTCGGCGACGCCCCGTTCTACGGTTCCACGGGCAACATCGTGTTGTACAAACCTGTCGTCGGTATCACCGCGACCGCAGACAACGGCGGCTATCGCATGGTGGCTTCCGACGGCGGCATCTTCGACTTCGGCGACGCCCAGTTCTACGGCTCAGGGACGGGCGCCCCGTTGACGGCGCCCGTCGTCGGTATGGCGGCCCGCCCGGGCGGCTATTGGATCGCCTACGGCGCGACCGACCCCCTCTCCACTGTGCTCGGTCAGGAAGAGGTGCTGGCGGGGCTCGGGTATTTGCCCCTGAGCTGGACACCGACGGGCTTCCAGTGGCTGTGGGCACCCCCTGCACCCCTGCAGGCGCTCTGGGCGCCGGGACAGGACGGGGCGATCGCCAAGGGCGCCATCATGGCGTTCGAATCGGTCGCCGGGCTCACGACGAACGGCGCCATCTCGAACACTGAGATCGCCGCGCTCCAAGCGGCGGCCGACAATCCCACCGGCCCTGGCGCGAATCCCTACGGCTACTCGTATGCGGTGGCGAGCGAGTCCGCCCCCGAGTCCCTCACCGTGTGGCACAACGGGGTCGTCGTGGTGACCTCTCCCGCCAATACCGGTGGCGCGGGGACGCCGACAGCCCTCGGGTCGTTCCCCGTCTACGAACGGTTGCGCAATCAGGTCATGCGAGGCACGAACCCGAACGGTTCGACCTATGCCGATCCGGTGCAATTCGTGGCGTACTTCAACGGCGGTGATGCATTGCACTACATGCCCCGCACCTCCTACGGCGATCCGCAGAGTCTCGGATGTGTCGAGCTCCCGCTCGCCGGTGCGGCAGCGGCGTGGGCGTACATGACACTGGGCTCGATCGTCACGGTCAACTACGGCACCGCCCGCATGCCGGGCCATGAATATGGCGCGGAAGTTGAGCGACAGCTGCAATTCCATTGCAATGCGGTAGCGGGATGGTTGCATCTCCTGTCGCGAGTTTTTTCCTCGCAGGAGGCGGGTAAAGTCTTGTCGAAGCTCGTTGTCATCGAGTGCGGGGGGTGTGCACAGCGGTTGTCGCAGGAATGCGGGTGCGGGTTGTCAGATTCCTCTGGTATCGACTGCTGCAGCACCGTCTCTTTCGAGTCCCGGTAGGCACCTCCCTCGAGAAACGAGGTAGTCAGAGAACGAACTCATGGTCAGCAAGACGAAAGGAGGAGGTCGTGACGGAACGAGTCCTGCGCGGATTCTTCTTGGCACAGGGCGCGTGCGGCACACTGCGTCGTCGAGCACACACCGAACGAGGAGCATCGACCGTCCAGTACGCTTTCCTGATGGCGTTGGTCGCGTTGGTCGTGGCCCTTTTGGTCGGCGCCTTCGGGTCGGGCCTCAAAGGGCTTGTCGGCCCACCCTGAACGAACTGACCAGAAAGCTTCATTAGGGAAACCCCCCTTTCCCGAATGAGATGACAGGCGGGCCGGATCGGCGCAACCGATCCGGCCCCTGTCAATTCCGAAGGGCCTCAGCGTCAGGGCGCGTTGTCGGACCCGTCATCGCGCCGTTCGGAGCCCACGCGCACGAGGGGCCGGTCGATCGGTCGGGGTCGGGGGGCGACCTTGCGCATGAACGATGGTGCCCACCAGTTGGCGTCACCCGCCAGCTTCATGATGGCCGGTACCAGCATCCCGCGGATGATGAACGCGTCCATCAACACCGCGAGCGCCAGACCGACGGCGAACAGCTTGATGAACGAGATGCTGCTGCTCAACAGGCTCAGGAAGATGATGCTCATCAGGAGAGCTGCGGCGGTGATGATCCTGCCCGTCTGTTGCATGCCGCCCGCTATCGCGGTGTCGTTGTCCGCACCGTTGTCGTGGAGCTCTTTCATGCGCGAGACCAAGAAGACCTCGTAGTCCATCGACAGACCGAAGGCGACGCAGAACATCAGGATGGGCATGGTGTCGATGAGCGTCCCCGTTGGCGTGAAGTCGAACAGACCCGACAGGTGGCCTTCTTGAAAGATCCACACCATGACCCCGAAGGTGGCCGACAGGCTGATCACGCTGAGCACCAACGCTTTGGCGGGAATGAAGAGCGAGCGAAAGAGGAAGAGGAGGATCAGGAACGTCGTTCCCACCACGATCAGCACGGCCAGGGGTAGGTAGTGGTTGATGACGGCAGTGGAGTCGACCAGGCTGGCCGGGGTCCCACCGACGAGAACGGCGAACGGAGCGGGCCCGTCCCGGATGGCGTGGACGAGCGCTTCTCCCCCGGGGGACAGGCCGTCGCCCATTGGGACGACCGAGTACCAGATGCCGTCGCCCTTGTGGAATTGGGCCATGTAGCCGGCCGGTGCCACGTAATGGGAGCCGTTGACGTAGATGCCACTGGAGGAATCGACGCTCTCCACACCGGCAAGGAGCGAGAGGTGGACGGCGTATGCCGCCTGCTCGGACGCCGTGGTCGCTCCTACGTGGGGCACCACGACCTGGAGGGCGTCCGTTTGGCCTTGCCCGAATTCGGCCCGCAACGTGTCGTCGACCTGCCGGACGTGGTCCGAAGGTGCGAGCACCCGATCGTCGAGGTAGCCCAGTCGGAGATGCACGAAGGGTGCGGCCATGACGGCCAGGACCACGGCCACCGCAACGATGACGACGACCGGTCGCCGCATGATGGCGCGCGCCGACCTGGACCAGAACCCGTCGAGCGGCGGTCGGACCGAACGCCGCCATACCGTGAGGGAGTTGATCCGTGGGCCGAGGAGGGCGAGCACGGCAGGGAGCACGATCAGGGCCGCCGCCCCGGCGAGGAGCACGACTGCAATGCCCGAGTAGGCAAAGGACCGGAGGAAGACGAGGGGGAAGACGAAGAGGGCGCCGGCGGCGGCGGCCATGGTGAGGGCGCTCCCGGCCACCGTGCGCCCGGCGTGCGCCAGCGTCTCCTCCAGCGCGGCGTGCGTGTCGTGCCCGGCCAGCAGCTCTTCTCGGAACCGGCTGACGATGAACAGGCTGTAGTCGATGGCCAGGCCGAGCCCCAAGACGGTGGTCAGGTTCACCGCGTAGATGGAGACCGGCGTGATGCCATTGAGAATCCGGAGCACGAGCAGCGTGCCGACGACGGCGACGGCACCGATGGTGACGGGCATGGCGGCGGCGACGAGAGAGCCGAACACAAAGAGGAGGAGGAGGAGGGTCAGCGGTACGGCGAACGCCTCTGCATGGAGCAGGTCGCGCTCCACCACAGTGTCAACTTCATGGAACGCGGCACCGTACCCTCCGACGGAGAAGGTGACGCTGGCGCCGTCTGCCTTCAATGCGCCGGCGATGGTCGGTTCCCGGTCGGCCACCTGGTCTTGATCTCCCGTGATGCGTCCGACGATCAAGGCGTCCTGGTGGTTGGGAATGCCCAAGAGCCCGCGGGACGCAGGGCTCCAGTAGGACATGACGTTGGCCACGTGGGGCTGCGCCGCCAGTTGCCTCGTCAGCGCGGCGCCGGCCGACGCCACCGGTGCGCTGTCGATGGTGCCCGATGTCGCGTGCACCAAAATGAGGATGTTGTCCGAGCCGTTGTGAAATTCCGAGGCGAGGACGCGTGCCGCATGCACCGATTGCTCCGACGGGACGTCGAACCCTCCCCGGGAGAGCTTCGAGGTGACATTTCCCCCAGCAGTCCGGCCACCACGACGAACAGTCCGGTGACCACCACGATGGCCTTCCGGTGTCTGATCGTGGCCCGCGCCACATGGCGGAGCGCACGCTCGGTCGGGGGCGGAGTCGGTTTCGCATGCCGCGGGAACCTACTCACGGTATGTAGTATCCTGAGAGTGTCCGAAGAAGTCAAGGCAATCGGGCACGGGGCCGATACGAGGTGGCCTGGACTTATGCACATTGGGGAGACGGTTCGCTCCCGTCGGGAAGAGTACGCCGAGGCCACCTATGAGGCCCTGCTGGACAGCGCGTCGGCCTGCTTTTTCGAGAATGGCTTTGCCGCCACGTCTCTCGATCACGTGGCCCAGCGGGCCAGGGTCACGAAGGGGGCGATCTACCACCACTTCGCGTCGAAGCGCGAGTTGTTCCTGGCGGTGCTGGAGCGTCAGCAGGAGCACAGTGTGGGTGTGGTCACGCTGGCGGGCGAGACCGCATCCGATGCGTGGAACGGGATCGTCGCGGCCATCGATGCGTTCTTGGAGACGATCTCCGATCCGATCTACCGGAGGTTGTGTTGGGTGGAGGGCCCGTCGGCGCTGGGTTTCGAGGAGTGGTGGGCATGCGGGGAACGCTACGAGATAGAGGTGATCCGGCGCCTTCTTCGCCGAGCGGCTGAGGCCGGGGTCCTGGTGGTCGAGGATTTCGACATGCTGGCCCACGTCCTTTTCGGGGCCGTGACCGCGGGCGTCCTGGGCATGGCCCGCTCGGCCGACCCTACGGTCGAACGCCAGCGGTTCCGTGCGGTGATGCTGGCCGTGATGGCCGGGCTCGTGCGGTAGGCGGCCCCACATTTCATCAAGACTTCACACGTCGGATATAGCTGGGAAACAGGTGAGAATCAGACTCGACCGGCGCGGGGGAACCACCGTGTTCTACGTTGATGGGCCAATGGTCCCACGCCGGATACGTCACTACTCGAGGAATTGGAGAGCAAGAGATTCATGAGTTATCAGGCCGAATACATATGGATCGACGGAACAGAGCCATCACCGCTCCTCCGGAGCAAGACCAAGATCGTGGAGGACGGCAAAGAGCCTCCGATCTGGGGATTCGACGGCTCCAGCACCAACCAGGCGGTGGGGCACGATTCTGACTGCGTGTTGCAGCCGGTCTTCGTCTGCCCCGACCCCCTCCGGGCTGAGGGGGACAAGTTGGTGATGTGCGAGGTCCTGCTCACCGATATGACACCCCACAGCACCAACACACGGCGTGCCTGTGCCGAGGCGGCGGAGAAGTACGCCGATCAAGAACCGGTGTTCGGGATCGAGCAGGAATACACGTTCTTCCAGTACGGGCGCCCGATGGGGTGGCCCGAGCTGGGATTTCCAGCTCCGCAGGGCCCCTACTACTGCGGGGTGGGCGGCGACAAAATGCCCGGTCGCGACATCGTCGAACGCCACACGACCGCGTGCATGAAGGCCGGCCTGGGCATCGAGGGCACCAACGCCGAGGTCATGATGGGGCAGTGGGAGTTCCAGATCGGGGTGCTCCCACCCCCGTTGATCGGCGACCATCTCTGGGTCGCCCGCTGGCTGCTCTTCCGTATAGCGGAGGACTTCGACGTCTACGCGACGCTCGAGCCCAAACCGGTCCTCGGAGACTGGAACGGGGCCGGCGCGCACACGAACTTCTCGACCAAGGCCATGCGGGAAGAAGGTGGCTGGGATGCCATCATCGCAGGCTGCGAGGCCATTGGCCGGCGGGTCGAGGAGCATGTCTCCAACTATGGCGTCGGGATCGAATCGCGCCTCACCGGGGCGCACGAGACGGCGCACTTCAGCAAGTTCAGCTACGGGACGTCCGACCGGGGTGCCTCGATCCGGATCCCCTGGGCGGTGGCCAAGGCCAAGAAAGGGTGGCTGGAGGACCGGCGCCCCAACGCCAACATGGATCCGTACGTGGTGAGCCGGCTGCTGGTCGAGACCGTGTGCGGTGACGCTGCGGGCAAGTAATCCGGGGCCACCTACACTTGAAGCCGGGCTGCGTGCGGGTCTGTGGTTGCAAGTCGAGGCCAGTCGCAGGCAAAACGACCCACGTAAGGCAACTTGTGGTTGCTGAGCATGGTGCGGCTTAGAAGTAAGCCCTGCCCAACGAGCTCCCGACCCTCGGGGGCCGGTGGCGACGAGGCGATGCGTACCAGTGAGGAGCCGTTGGGTCCGGGGGCGACGCCCCCGGACCGCCGGCGCCGGTGCGTCAACCTTGCAGCAGGCGAGTGTGGGGTCAAAGACCAGGTCAGCCGCACGCAGCCCCGACAACATTCGAGCGCCTACGACGCCCTCTGTGGCCCACCGGACCGGTAGGATCGTGCAGTCATGAGTGTGTTCACCAAGGTACTGAAGGCTGGCGAGGGCAAGAAGGTCCGGCGGCTGATTGAGCTCGTGGAGCCGATCTCCTCGCTGGAGCCCGAGATGCAAGCCCTCAGCGACGCTGAGCTTGCGCACAAGACGGTCGAGTTCCGGGAACGACTCGACCAGGGCGAGACGCTTGACGACCTGTTGATAGAGGCCTACGCCGTGGTGCGGGAGGGCGCCTGGCGGGTGCTCGGGCAGCGTCACTTCGATGTGCAGCTGATGGGCGGCATGGCGCTGCACTTCGGATGGATCGCCGAAATGAAGACCGGTGAAGGCAAGACCCTCGTGTCCACGTTGCCCGTCTACCTCAACGCACTGGACCAGCGGGGCGTGCACGTGGTGACGGTCAACGACTACCTGGCCACCCGGGACTCCGAGTGGATGGGCCGTCTCCACAAGTGGTTGGGGCTGACAGTCGGGCGGATCGGCGCCGACATCGACGATCCGGCATTGAAGCGTGCCGCCTACGCGGCCGATCTCACCTATGGGACCAACAACGAATTCGGTTTCGACTACCTGCGCGACAACATGGCCCGCTCACGAGAGAGCATGGCCCAGCGCGGGCACGTGTTCGCCATTGTGGACGAGGTCGACTCCATCCTGATCGACGAGGCGCGCACGCCGCTCATCATTTCGGGACCGGCTGACGAGGCGGCCCAGCTGTACTACCAGTTCGCCTCCATCGCCCGAACCCTGACGCGTGACGTCGACTACGAGGTCGACGAGGAGAAGAAGACGGTCGTCCCTCTCGAGTCGGGCATCGAGAAGGTCGAGAAGGCGGTCGGTGTCGAGAACATCTACGACGCGGTCTCCACGAACTACGTGCACCAGCTGACGAAGGCGCTTACGGCGAAGGACCTCTACAAGCGGGACAAGGACTATCTGGTCGCCGGCGGCGAGGTGAAGATCATCGACGAGTTCACCGGGCGCACCTTGGACGGCCGGCGTTGGTCGGACGGCCTGCACCAGGCGGTCGAGGCCAAGGAGCGGGTGGCCATCAAAGAGGAGAACCACACCTGGGCCACCGTGACGCTGCAGAACTATTTCCGCATGTACGAGAAGTTGTCCGGGATGACCGGCACAGCCGAGACGGAGGCGGGCGAGTTCGCCGGGACCTACGGCCTCTCGGTCGTTCCCATCCCCACGAACAAGGACATGATCCGCGCCGATCAGGCCGATCTCGTGTTCAAGACCGAGGAGGCGAAGTTCAACGCGGTCGTCGAGGACCTCATCGGCCGCCACGAGAAGGGCCAACCCGTCCTCGTCGGCACGGCGTCGGTGGCCAAGTCCGAGCTGCTCTCCCGCCTCTTGGAGAAGGAAGGCGTGCCGCACAACGTCCTCAACGCCAAGCAGCACTTCAGGGAGGCCGAAGTGGTGGCCCAGGCCGGCCGTAAAGGCGGGGTCACCGTCGCCACCAACATGGCCGGACGAGGCGTCGACATCATTCTGGGTGGCAACGCAGAGCTCCTGGCCCAGCACGAGCTGCAGGCCGAAGGGATCGACCTCACCAGTGACGAGGGCGAGGCCGAGCTGAAGCGGCGCCAAGGCGCGATTGAGGCACGCTGCCGCGCTGAAGGCGAAGAGGTGCGCAAACTCGGTGGCCTCTACGTTCTCGGAAGCGAGCGCCACGAGAGCCGCCGCATCGACAACCAGTTGCGTGGTCGCTCCGGCCGTCAGGGCGATCCGGGCGAGAGCCGCTTCTACCTGAGTCTCGACGACGAGCTGTTGCGTCTTTTTGCCACGGGCGCCATGAGTTGGGTGATGGGCCGGACCCTTCCCGACGACGTGCCGATCGAGAGCAAAACGGTGGCCAAGGCGATCGAGCGGGCCCAGAACACCGTCGAGGCCCGCAATGCGGAAATGCGCAAGGACAACCTCAAGTACGACGAGGTGATGGACCAGCAGCGCAAGGTCATCTACGAGCGGCGCCTGCAGATCATCGACGGCGACGACCTCGAGGAGCACACCGAGGACCTGTTGGCCGGCGCGGTGGAGAAGCAAGTGGCCGAGTTCTGCCCGAGCGAGTTCCCCGAGGAGTGGGACCTCAAGGGCCTGATCGACGGGGTGACGCAGTACTACCCGACCAAGTTCAGCGTGGAGGATCTCACGCAGGCGGCCACCACGGACGATCTGGTGGAGAGCATCGTCGAGGAAGCCCTCGAATACTACGAGCAGCACTCCGAGTCCATGCCCGGTGGGACCGAGACCATGCGTCAGATCGAGCGTGACGTGATGTTGCAGATCATCGACCAGCGCTGGCGTGACCATTTGGCCGAAATGGACAACCTCAAGGACGGTATCCATCTGCGTTGGACGGTGCAGGCCGACCCTCTCAACGCGTGGCAGTCCGAGGGATTCAACATGTTCGGTCAGCTCGTCGAGGTGATCGACAACGACTACCTGCGGTACATCCTCCACGTCGAGGCGATACAGGAGCAGGCGGCCGAGCCCAACCTTGACCGCGCCGTCTACGTGGCGGCCGAAGACCCGGTGGCCGACACCAGCGCGCTTGTCGGCATGATGGCGGCCGACATGGGCGCCAACGTGGCGCCGGTGGAGCAGGCGTTGCCGCCGGCGGCCGCCAACGGTTCGCCAAATGGCGCCAAGGCCCTGGTGAAGCGACCGAACGCCCCCGACCCCGACGCCCTGGTCCCCATCGTGAAAGCTCCCGAAGAGAAAGTGGGGCGGAACGATCCGTGCTGGTGCGGGAGCGGGAAGAAATTCAAGTTCTGTCATGGCGCCGCCTGAGGCCGGCTCGGCCGAGGCACCCCGGGACTTCGCGGCCGAGTTGGACGATGCGCAAAGCCGGCTGGTCGAGGCCGAGCGTTATCTCGGCCTCGACCGACTGCAGGCGCGGCGTGAGGAGCTCGAGGCCGAGGCGGCGCGCCCGGACCTGTGGGACGACGCCGATCAGGCGCGCGCCATCACCACCGAGTTGGGTGGTGTGACGGCGGACCTCGAGCAGTTGACCGGCCTGCGGACCGAGCTGAACGACGCCCGTGCCCTGTTGGAATTGATCGACGAGTCGCACGCAGAGGGCGAGTCCGATGCCGCGCTCGAGAAGGAGTTGGTCGAGACGGTCGACGCGTTGCGCAAGCGACTGAGCGTGCTCGAACTGCAGTCGCTCTTCTCGGGCGAGTACGACGAACGCGACGCCGTGGTGGAGTTGCACGCGGGGGCCGGCGGCACTGACGCGCAGGACTGGACCGAGATGATGTTGCGCATGTACCAACGCTGGGCGGAACGGCGTGGCTTCAAGGTCGAGCTGGATGAGGAGACCGAGGGCCAGGAAGCCGGGCTTCTCTCGGCGACGTTCATCGTGCGCGGGCGCTTCGCCTACGGGCTGTTGGCCACCGAGCGCGGCGTGCACCGGCTGGTGCGCATGTCGCCGTTCGACTCGCAGAAACGACGGCAGACCAGCTTCGCCTCTCTCGACGTCACCCCCTTCCTGGAGGACGTCTCGAGCGAGGTGGAGATTGATGAGAAGGACCTGCGCATCGACACCTATCGCTCATCGGGGGCCGGGGGCCAGCACGTCAACAAGACCGACTCCGCGGTGCGTCTCACCCACCTTCCCACCGGGCTGGTGGTGTCGTGCCAGAACGAGCGCAGCCAACACCAGAACAAGGCCAAGGCGATGCAGATCCTCGGGGCGAAGTTGGCGGACCGGGCCCGTCACGAGCGCAAGGCGGAGATGAACGCGCTGAGCGGCGACCGCGGCGACAACGCGTGGGGCAATCAGATCCGGTCCTACGTCATGGCGCCGTATCAACAGGTCAAGGATTTGCGGACCGGTTACGAGACGGGAAATGTGGCAGCGGTCCTCGACGGCGACCTCGATGCGTTCATGGAAGCCGAGCTGCGGCGCCAGCGCGGAAGTATCGCAGGCTGACCCGCTGACCAGCGGCGCAGAGTATGACCCCAAACTGCAATGTCAGGCCGGTAGTATCCCGAAGAGTGAATTGATGCTCTGTGCAGCATCTCCGCGCACTCAGGATTTCACCCCACTCACACCATGATCCGATTCGACAACGTCACGAAGACCTATAAGGGATCGACAGTCGCACTGCGCGACATATCGGTTGAGATCGACAAGGGCGAGTTCGTCTTCCTCGTCGGATCCTCGGGCTCGGGGAAGACGACGTTCATCCGGCTGCTGCTGCGGGAGGAGCTCCCCGACCGGGGTCAGATCTGGGAGGCCGGCCGCAACATCGTCGATCTCCCGAAGTGGAGGGTGCCCTACCTCCGCCGCAACATCGGTTGTGTGTTTCAGGACTTCCGCCTGCTCCCGAACAAAACGGTGTTCGAGAACGTGGCCTTCGCGCTCGAGGTGATCGGCCGGCCCCGTCACGTCGTGGCCAACCAGGTGCCCCAGGTGCTCGAGTTGGTGGGACTGGCCAAGAAGACGGGCAACCTGCCGGGAGAGCTCTCCGGTGGAGAGCAGCAACGTGTGGCCGTCGCCCGCGCCTTCGTCAACCGTCCGCTCATTCTGCTGGCGGACGAGCCGACCGGAAACCTCGACCCCCAGACGAGCCAGGGCATCATGCAGCTCCTCGACCGCATCAACCGGACCGGTACGACGGTCGTGATCGCCACACACGACGAAGTGCTCGTCGACAAAATGCGCCGACGCGTGATTGAGCTGAGCAACGGCATCATGGTGCGCGACCAGGCACGCGGCGTGTACGGCATCGACGGCACCACGAACAGGCCGATGGAAGGGCCGATGGAAGGGGTGGGCTGATGCCCGTCTCGGTCGAGTACGTCGCTCGCGAGACTGCATCGAACCTGTGGCGCAACCGCTTGATGACGATCGCCGCCATCCTCACGGTGGCGGTCTCGCTCACCTTGGTGGGTGCGGCCCTGCTCCTGCGGCAAGGCGCGGCGAACGCGTCCGGTCAATGGGAGCGCGGCACGCAGGTCACCGTGTGGATGGAGCCGGCCGCCAACCAGCAGGAGATCAGAGCGGTGGCGACCCAGTTGACCCAGCTCAACTACGTCCGCCAACCCTGCGTGTACTGGAACAAAGCCCGCAACTTCACCGAAGCCCGTAAGCTCCTGCCTTCCGATGTGCTCCAGGCCACGACGCAAGCGGAAATGCCGACCTCGTACTGGTGCACACCTGTCGTGCTGGGCGACGCCAATCAGCTCATCACCGCGCTCAAAGGGACCCCCGGCGTCCTGACGGTGACGGCGCCGCTCCAACAGATCCACACCGAGGAGAAGGTGATCAACGTCCTCAAGTGGGTCCTCCTGGGAGTCGCGGTCGTGCTGATCGTCTCGGCGGCCGTGCTGATCCTCAATTCCATCCGCATGGCGATCTTCGCCCGGCGGCGCGAGGTCTCGGTCATGAAGCTGGTGGGGGCGACGAACTGGTTCATCCGCGTGCCCTACATGTCCGAGGGGTTGATCCAGGGCCTGTTCGGTTCCGGTCTGTCCGCACTGGCGGTCTACTTCCTGTATCTCGCCATCAACCATGCGGGTGGCGGCGACAACACCAGCAACGTGTTCAGTGCCATGCACATGACCGGCTGGGAAGTGTTCTCGACCGACGTCGTCGTGGTGTTCGTCGGGGTGCTGATCGGATCGCTCGGTTCGGGCATCGCCATCCGCCGCTTCTTGGACGTCTGACCTCCACGCGGCCTCGCCGGTAATTTCTGCCGGGCAAGGTCTCGGGCAAGGTTCTGGGCAACGCTGCGCCGTCATGCTCGTCGTCACCCACCCGCCATCGCTGGAGGGACGGACGAGAGCGAGGAGCACCACATGGCCAACACCACGACGATCACCGGCAATCTGACCCGGGAACCCGAGATCCGTTATACCAAGGAGGGTCAAGCCACCACCCAGTTGGGCGTTGCGGTCAATCGGCGCTGGCAGGACCGCACCACGCAGGAGTGGCACGAGGCGACATCGTTCTTCGATGTGGTGTGCTGGCGGGACCTGGCTGAAAATGTGGCCTTGACCCTCTCCAAGGGCATGCGCGTCGTCGTCACCGGTCGTCTCGAGCAGCGCAGCTGGGAGACCGAAGAGGGCGAGCACCGTTCGAAGGTCGAGATCACGGCCGACGAGGTCGGACCCAGCCTTCGGTTCGCCACGGCCGACGTGCAACGCACCGAGCGACACGTGCCCGTTGACCTGTCGGTGATCGACGGCGTCGTCGAGTCCGGCGGCGAGCCGTTGGGAACCGTCCAAGCCGAGGCGTGAGTGCCGATCTGGTTGATCACCTCGTTCAGCCTGCCCGTGGCGAGGACCACGGGCAGGCTGATGGCCCTCCTCGTCAAGGAACTGTGGCGCAATCCGTTTGCCGTGATGACCATGACGGCCGTTTCGTCGATCGTGGTCATCGGCACGGGGGTGCTGCACGCCATGCGGGCACGACGCAGTTCACGGCGCGCGTCGATTTCCTGAAGGACGAGGTCTTCGAAATCTGTGGAGCGCTCGCCCTGGGCGAATCACTCCTCATCCGCCTTGGCTTGCACAACGAGGCGGCGCACCTGGCCACCATCTTCAACGTGGTCGAAGGTCGACTCGTGGAGATGCTGCCGCTCTACGACGGGGTGGCGCCGGATTCCTGCTCGTAGGTCAGCGACAATGAGTTGACGCAGTAGCGCAGCCCGGTGTCGGTGGGCCCGTCGGGGAACACGTGCCCGAGGTGACCGCCGCACCGGGCGCACAATATTTCGGTGCGGAGCATGCCGAACGTGCGGTCGCGGTGTTCGACGATGGTGCCGGCGGACGTGGCCCGGTCAAAACTGGGCCATCCGGTGCCTGACTCGAATTTGGCGGCGGCGTCGAAGAGCACGGCGTTGCATCCGGCGCAGCGGAAAACTCCGTCGCCCTCGACATGGAGCAGCTCTCCTGACCAGGCCGGCTCCGTTCCCGCCCGACGCAGGACCCGGTACCGCGCCGGCGAAAGCTCCGCTTTCCACTCGTCCTCGGTCTTGGTGACCTCGAACTCCCCGGGGTCCCGCTTCCCTCTCTTGCGTGTGAACATGGCCGAAATCTCCTTTGTGTGTGTAACGACGGGGGGCCCTGTGGTATTTCGGGCCGGCCCTCGGGCGCCGGCGTGGCGCGGGCGGTCCCACCGTCGGCTAAGCACTCGGGATGCAAAGGATCACCGACCACGGACGGATGCGATGAAAGGTGTGCTCTTGGCGGGCGGGACAGGCTCGCGCCTCTATCCGCTGACCCGCATCACGAATAAGCATCTCCTCCCGATCTGGGACCGGCCGATGATCGCCTGGTCCATCGAAGCCCTGGTCAGCGCCGGCATCGACGAGATCATGCTGGTGACCGGGGGGCCGCATGCCGGTTCGTTCCTCCCGCTCCTGGGCAATGGCCATGAGTTCGGGATCGACCGGCTGTCCTACGGCTACCAGGAGAAGGCGGGAGGCATCGCCGAGGCGCTCGGTCTGGCCGAGCGTTTCGTCGACGGCGATACCGTCCTGGTGATGCTGGCGGACAATGTCATGGAGCGCTCCATCAAGCCCATGGTCGACGCGTTCCGGGCCAACCCCACCGGCGCCCGGATTCTCCTGACCCCGGTGAGCGAGCCAGAGCACCTCCGTCACCTGGGTGTACCCGTGCTCTCGGCCGACGGACGGGTCGAGCGGATCGAGGAGAAGCCCGAGGTACCGGGGAGCAACTTCGGCGTGACCGGGATCTACTGCTTCGATGCCGACGTCTTCAGCGTCATCCCGACATTGGCGCCGTCGGGTCGGGGTGAGTTGGAGATCACCGACGTCAACAACCACTACATCGCGCAGGGGCGGATGGCCTACGACGTGCTCGAGGGTTTCTGGGGCGACGCCGGGGAATCGATCGAGGCGTATTACACGGTGAACGATTTCGTGCGGGCGAACGGGGCCAATCGGGCCTGAGGGAACCGGGAGGCCTCGCGGCCGAGAGCCTCAGGCCTGGTGCTGGCTGGCGGGCACGGATCGCCGGGCGCGCCGCACGGTCTGCGCGATGCCGCTCCCGTTGAGGCCGAGGCGGTCCAGTATGTCGTCCGCTTTGCCCTGGGCCAGGTACTCGCGGGGCACGCCGAGGATCCGGGTGTCCGGCCTCGACCGCCCGTGCGCCTCGAGGACGGCCTCCATGGCGTCGATGACGAACGCACCGGCCCCGCCGTGGCGGACGCCGTCTTCCGCGGTCACCACGAGGGCATGACGGCCGGCGTCGGTGAGCATGTCAGCGTCGGGTGGCGCGACGACCCGCACGTCCCACACCGTCGCGGCGACGCCCTCGGCTGCAAGCAGGTCAGCCGCCTCGATGCACGCCGCGACGAGCTTGCCGACTCCGAGGAGACAGACGGAGCCATCGCCGCTGCGGACCTTGCGTGCCGCCAGCCCGGAGCCGACCTCGCTCTGGTCCACGTGGCGTGGCGCCGTCTTCGGGAAGCGAATGGTCGAGGGCCCGGGCAACTCGAGTGCGGTGCGCAGCATGGGCGCCACCTCCTCGGCCGCCGAGGGGGCGAACACGGTCATGCCGGGGATGGACAACGCGAGCGCCATGTCGAGGATCCCGTGATGACTCGGGCCGTCGTCGCCGGTGATACCGGCCCGGTCGAGGACGAAGACGACCGGGCTCCCGTGGAGGCCCACGTCGAGATTGGCCTGATCGAAGGCGCGGCTGAAGAAGGTCGAGTAGACCGCCACCACGGGTCGGATGCCCGCCATGGCCATGCCCGCGGCCGCCGTGACCTCGTGCTGCTCGGCGATGCCCACGTCGAAGAAGCGCGTGGGGAAGCGGGCCTGGAAGGGGAGCAGACCGGTCGGCCCGGGCATGGCCGCCGTCAATGCGACGACGCGGGCGTCGTTCTCGGCCGCCTGCAGCAGGGCGCGGGAGAAGGCGTCGGTGTAGGTCGTGGCGCGCCCGGCCGATTGGTGCACCTCGGCATCGGGTGTCGAACCCGGCGTGGCGACCCCGCCCAAGTCGGCGCCGGCCGAGCTCCCGACGGCAGTTCCGGCCGAGCTCCCGATGGTGTTCTCGAGCGTGATGACCTTCGTCGCCCTCACGTCGTGCAGGCGCTGGATGTCGTCCTGTTCGGCCGGACCGTACCCACGGCCCTTCTGCGTCAGCACGTGCACGACGATTGGGCCGTCCCACGCCGCAGCGTGGGCGAAGGCCTGCTCCATGAGGTCGATGTCGTGCCCGTCGATCGGCCCCGCGTAGCGGACGCCGAGCGCTTCGAAGAACGTGTGCGGGGCCACCATCTCGCGCAGCGCGCTGGCCACCGAATGCACGCCGGTGTACGCCAGCGGCCCGAAGCCGGGCAGTCCGCGGAGGCGAGCCCGCAGACGTTCGCGGGTCTGCGTATAGGTCGGGTTCAGCCGCAGGCTGGTCAAGCTCTGCGAAAGCTGCGACACGGTCGGGGCGTAGGAGCGGCCGTTGTCGTTGAGGACGATCACCACGCGGCAGCAGGAGTGGCCCAGGTTGTTCAGGGCTTCGTAGGCCATGCCGCCGGTGAGGGCGCCGTCGCCGACGACCGAGATGACCTTGCGGTCCCCGCCCTCTCCCCGCAGCGAGAACGCCTTGGCGATGCCGTGTGCATAGGACAGTGACGTCGACGCATGGCTGTTCTCGATCCAGTCGTGCTCGGACTCGGCTCGATTCGGGTAGCCCGACATGCCACCGGCCTGCTTCAGCGACTTGAACCCGAACCGGCGGCCGGTGAGGAGCTTGTGGACGTAGGCCTGATGCCCGGTGTCCCACAAGATCACGTCGCGCGGTGAGTCGAAGACCCGATGCACGGCCAGGGTCAACTCGACGGCACCGAGATTCGAGCCCAGGTGGCCACCGGTCGTGGTGACCGAATCGATGATGAAGGACCGGATCTCTTCGGCCAGGGTGACCAGTTCCTCCTGGCTGAGGTCCTTTATGTCTGAGGGCGTCTCGATGCTCTGAAGGATCATGGCTCTCCGTCACACGCTAGCCCGTCGGGCCACTTCGTAGTCATCTTTGCGTCCCGAGCAAGGAGACCCCGGCCACGGCCAGGGCCGCCACGGCCAGGACCTGCAGTCCGTGCTGGGGGCCGAAGGCCTGCGAGACCCACCCGACGACGGGCGCGCCGGCGACCCACCCTATGTAGCCGGCCGCCGTGAAGGTGCCGACGGCGCTGACCACCTGGCTGGCCAGGCGGCTCACCGTGCTCATGACCAGGGGCCAGAACAGCGAGGCGCCTCCGGCGCCGAGGGCGAGCCCGAGCGCGGCCACGCCCGAGAGAGGGGAGAGCGACTCGAGCAGTATCCCGCCACCGGCGACGCACCCGCCTACGACGAGCGCGTGGCGCACCGACAGCCGGCCGGCCACCGTGCTCCCGGCCGAACGGGTCGTGGCTGCCACCAGCTGACCGACGACGTAGGCACCCGCACCGAGCAGGACGCCCGTGGCCAGGTGGTTGCGCAGGTAGAGGACACCCCAGGTGTCGACCCCGCCCTCGGTAACTTCGGCCAGGGCGAAGACCGCCAGCAGGAGGAGAAGCCCGTCGCGCCGGATGCGCCGGACAGGGTGCACACGGGCCGTCACGTGCGCGGACGACGACGAGGCGTCCGGCGCCGGCTCGGGCCCGAGGGAGAGCGTCCACAGACCGACCGCGAGAGCCACCACGGCCACTCCGGGCCATATCCAGCGCCACGACACGCCCGCATGGAGGAGGAGCCCGGCCGCGGCGGCGCCTGCGATCGCCCCGCAATTGAAGAGGGCGTGGAAACGGAGCAGCGCGGAGGGGCGGCCGTTGAAGCGATGCGTCGCCTCGGCGTTCATAGCGGTGTCGATGCTTCCCCCGGCGATCTCGACCAGCACCAGGGAGCCGACGAAGGCCCATTTCTGTTGGACGGCGCTCATGACGACGAGGAGTCCCGACCATGCCAACAGGGCGATCCAGAGCAGACGGCGGGCGCCGACGCGGTTGGCCAAATGGGCCATGACGGCACTGGAGATTCCGGCGAGTGCGATGGCCACCGCCAGCAGGACGCCGAGCCCGGCATCGGAGAGGGCGAACGTGCGCTGGATGTTGAACACCATGACCGCCCAGCTCCCCCAGAAGAGCCCGAAGGTGACGAAGGCGGCGACCACCGGCCCCATCCCCGCCGGCGTCCCGGTCGGGACGGTGGCCGAGGGGGCGGGCCCAGCGCCGGGCTGGTGCGCGTCGATCAGGACTCGCCGGTGGCGCCGGCCTTGGCCAGGAACGTGGCCTCGTTGACCAGCACCCGTGTCACCCTCCCGGCGCCCACGAGGCCGCCGCCGTCGCGTTCGAGGCGGGCGGCCGAGACGGTGAAGGTGAGACGACGGCCCTCCACCTTGACCAAGGTGGCCTCGGCCAGCACGACCTTGCCGATGCCGACGGGGGCCAGGTGGTCGAACTGCACGCGCGTGGCCACGCTCGATTGCTCGGCGCTGAGATGCCCCTCCGTGGCGCGCAGCGCCGCTTCCTCGCACATGGCGATGAGCCGCGGCGTCGCCAGGACGGGGACGTCGCCGGATCGGAAGTACTGCGCCGTGTCCTCCTCGCCCACCGTCAGCTCGACCTGGGCCGTGAGCCCCGAGTGCGGCCCGTGCCCTGCGGGCGGGGTGCTGCCGCTACCGGAGGGGGAACTGGGCACGACGATTACGATACCGCCCGTGACCGACACTTCTCTGATCGAGCCCGATGTTCTCCAAAACGTCCTCGGGGCGGCGCTTTCGCACGGCGGCGAGATGGCCGAGGTCTTCGCGGAGGACAGCCTGACGGCCAGCGCCATGCTCGACGACCGTCGGGTCGAAGAGCTTTCCTCGGGCCGTTCACGCGGTGCGGGGATCCGTGTCGTGGTGGGGGAGACGACCGGGTTCGCCCACACGTCGGACCTGAGTGAAGCCGGCCTCCTGGCCGCCGCCGCCGCTGCGGCTTCGGTGGCCCGGGAGGGCGGCGGCACCGTCCGCACCGTCGCCCTGCCGTCCGTACCGACTTTCCGCCACGACCGCGGTGAGCGGACCCTCCCCGGTTCGGTGGGGAAGGCCACCAAGCTCGACCTTCTTGTCCGCGCCGATGAGGCGGCGCGGGCGGCGGGTGGCTCCATCAGCCAGGTGCAGGTGGGATGCGGGGACAGCCACCGTCGCATCCTGATCGCCAACTCGGACGGGCTCTGGGCCGAAGATGACCAGGTCCGGACGCGTTTCAACGTGATGTGCGTGGCCAACGGCGACACGGGGATGCAGACGGGGTACGAATCGTTGGCCCGCACCGAAGGCTTTGAGATCTTCGAGCGTTACAAGGTCGAGGACATCGCCCGCACGGCGGCGAACCGGGCGCTGGCCAAGCTCTCCGCCCGCCCCGCTCCGTCGGGTGAGGTGCCGATCGTGCTCGCCGGCGGGAGCGGGGGCATCCTCTTCCACGAAGCCTGCGGCCACGGCCTCGAGGCCGACCACATCGTCAAGGACGCGTCGGTCTACGCGGGCCAGATGGGCAATCTCGTGGCGAGCCCTCTCGTCACCCTGGTCGATGACGGCACGGTCGTGGGGGAGTGGGGCAACTTCGCGGTGGACGACGAGGGCAACGCGCCCGGCCGCAACGTGCTCATCGAGAACGGGATCCTCACCGACTACATGTGGGACTGGTTGCGCGCCCGCAAGGAAGGCAGGAAATCGTCGGGCAACGGCCGTCGACAGTCCTACCAACATCTGCCGATGGTCCGCATGACCAACACCTACCTTCTCGCCGGCACCGAGAATGCGGACGAGATCGTGGCCCAGACGCCCACCGGCGTCTATGTCTCCAAGCTCGGCGGCGGTCAGGTCAACACCACGACGGGTGACTTCGTGTTCGGCACGACCGAGGCGTACCTCATCGAGGACGGGCACCTCACCGAGCCGTTGCGCGACGCCAACCTGATCGGGAACGGTCCCGAGGTTCTGCGCCGGATCGATGCGGTGGCCGATGACTTCGACATGACACCGGGGACGTGCGGCAAGGACGGCCAGAGCGTGCCCGTCGGGTGTGGGCAGGCCACCCTGCGCATCACCGGCGTTACCTTGGGCGGGACGGCCTGATGGGGGGCGTGCCCGACATGGGCAGCGGGAGCGATCTGATGGAGCTGGCCACCTCCGTCGTGGACCAGGCCCGGCCCGGGGAGGGCATGGAGGTCTACGTCACCCGGGGCACGGAGAACGAGGTCCGGGCCTACGACGGCGCGGTGGAGTCGCTGACGTCAGCGGACTCTTCGGGCGTGGGCATCCGCATCCTGCTCGAAGGGCCTCCCGGCGAGGGGAGCCGACTGGGGTTCGCCTGGGCCGGTTCGCTCGATCCGACCGTGGTGAAGGCCGCGCTGAGCGATGCCCGCGACAACGCCCGTTATGCGACCCCGGACCCCGACGTCGTCCTGGCTGTGCCCGACGGTGTCGCTGCGGTCGAACAGGACCTGTGGGACGACGGCGTCATCACCACGCCCATGGACGAGAAGATCGCCCTGGCCCTCGCGCTCGAGCGGGCGACACGGAGCGCCGACCCCCGGGTCCGTCAGGTCTCCTCGGCCGACTACTCCGACGCCCGGGTCGAGGTGGCACTGGCCTCGACCACGGGCATCCGGTCGTCCACCCGCCGGACGACGGCGTTCATCTCGGTCGATGCCATCGCCGGCGAGGGCGCGGACTCCCAGACCGGGACGGGTTTCAGCGTGGGCCGGTCCCCGTCCGCACTCGTTCCGGACGAGGCCATGTCCGATGCCGTGCTCCGCTCCACCCGCTTGCTCGGGGCCCAGAAGGCCAAATCGGGCCGGTGCACCGTCGTCTTCGACCCCCGTGTCGTCTCGACCCTCCTGTCGGTGGTCGCGTCCGCCCTGTCGGGAGAGGCCGTGGTCAAGGGGCGCTCGTTCTTCGCCGGGAGGATCGGTGAGTCGGTGGCCGGAGCCGGCGTCACCCTGATCGACGACCCGACCGACAGCCGCGCCTTCAGCGCTGCGTCCTATGACGGTGAGGGATTGGCGTGCCGGCGCAACGTCTTGATCTCGGACGGCATGCTCCAAATGTTCGTCTACGACACCGTGTCGGCCCGGAGGGCCCAGACCCGCTCGACCGGATCCGCCGTGCGCGGTGGCTTCGCCGGCACCCCCTCGGCCGGGTGTCGCGCCCTGGTGCTCTCGCCGGGGACCAAGGTTGCCGAGGAGATCCTGGCCGAAGTCGGCGACGGGCTCTACGTCCAGTCCGTCACCGGCATCCACTCGGGGGTCAACACGGTGAGTGGTGACTTCTCGGTCGGTGCCGAGGGCCTGCTCATTCGCGGTGGTGTCCTGGCCGAGCCTGTGCGCGAGGTCACGGTGGCCTCGACCTTGCAACGGATGCTGCAATCAGTGGTGGAGATCGGCGGCGATCTGCGGTGGCTCCCCGGCGCGGCCGCCGGTCAGACGCTGGCCATCGCCGACATGCAGCTCAGCGGGGACTGAACCCGAACCGGTCGTCAGGAAGCGGTCGACGCGGCCGGCTTTGACTCCTTGGCTGCTTTGTCGCTGCTCGCGCTCGAGGCGGACGAGGAAGTGTCCGAGGACGATCCCGAGCCGGACCCCGCGTTCTTCGAGCTGCTCGTGTCGGCCTTGGTGTCCGACTTCGAGGACGTGTCCGATCCGTTCGACGACGACTTGTCGGAGCTGGACCGCTTGTCCGCGGCACGGGCGTCGGTCTTGTAGAAGCCGCTGCCCTTGAGGACGATCCCGGGGGCGCCGAAGACCTTGCGGAGGGTCCCGCCACAATCGGGGCATTCCGTCAGGGCGTCGTCGGTAAACTTCTGGACGGCCTCCAGCCGGTGCCCACACGCCCTGCAGGCGTACTCATAGGTCGGCAATTGCACTCCTTGGATTAGCACTCGCTGCTTGTGACTGCCAACTCTACCCGAACGCTGCGCCGATCAAGCCACAGCGGGGGTTCGGCCCGGGAGTCGCCACACCCTGCCGGCAGAGGCCGTACACTAGGGACCCGTGTCCGATCGCAGCCTGGCCCATCTCGATCCGCTAGGCGGTGCTCGTATGACCGACGTCACCCCGCGGGAGCCCACCCACCGTCGGGCACTGGCCCGGTGCCGCGTCTCGATGTTGCCCGAGACGACCACCCTGGTGGCCAACAACGCCATCACCAAGGGCGACGTGCTCGCGGCAGCCCGGATTGCCGGCATTCAGGCCGCCAAGCGGACCGCCGAGCTCATCCCGATGTGCCACCCGGTCCTGGTGGGGTCCATCGCGGTCAATTTCTCCATCGGGGATGACTTCGTGGAGGTGGAGGCACAGGTCGAGACGGTGGACCGCACCGGTGTCGAAATGGAAGCCATGATGGCCTGCACCACCGCGGCCCTCACGGTGTACGACATGTGCAAGTCGTCCGACCGGACCATGACCATCGATCACGTGGCGCTCTGGGAGAAGTCCGGCGGTCGGTCGGGCCCCTGGCGCCGAGCCGAGGCCCGTCCCTAAATCTCGCTCCCGGCGGTGCCCTCGCATCGTTGTGTCTATATTCACCCGCAGTGACTCTCGCGGTGAATGGACGTGTGGCCGATCGCATCGGTATCGGCAAGGGCATCACAGGCACCGTCAATTCCGGGATCGGCCGCATGGGTGGCCGCGACGTGGTGGTGGCCAGGTCGTACTCGCTGGAGCGGCGGGGCGCTCTCACCTACGCCGACGGAGTGCGACTGGCGGAATCGGCCGAATTGGCCCGCCGTCTGCGCATCCCGCTCGTGTTCATCGTGGCCTCGAGCGGGGCCGACGTGCTCGACGGTGTCGCCGCGCTCGCATGGCTGGGGCCAGGCCGCCGCCGCCATCGCGGCCTGTAGCGGCGTCGTGCCGGTGTTGATGGCGGCGACCGGTCCTGTCGTCTCGGGGCCGGCTCTCTTGTTGGGGCTGGCCGACCTGGTCGTCATGAACTCCGAGGCGGTGGCGTTCGTCTCGGGTCCACAGATGGTGGCGGAGTTCACCGGCGTCGAGGTCGAGCTGCACGAACTGGGCGGGGTGAGCACGCACGCCCGGTCGAGCGGCGTCTGCGCGGTGGAGACCGACGACGTGGAGGGGGCGCTGGCCGCGCTGCTGGAGCATCTGCCCTCGCATGCCGACGAGATCGCCCCTGCGTGGACGGTCACCGACCCGGTGGTGCGCTCGACACCCGAACTGCGCGCACTGATCCCCGAACGCAAAGCGGCGACCTATGACGTGCGTGACGTCGTTCGCCACGTGGTCGACGATGGCGGGTTCCTCGAATTGTGGCCTCGCTGGGCCGGTCAGATCGTGACGGGACTCTGTCATATCGGGGGACTCACGGTCGGCATCGTGGCCAACCAGCCCCGCATTCTCGCCGGCACGCTGGACATCGCAGCTTCCCAGAAGGCGGCCCGGTTCGTCCGCTTCTGCGATGCGTTCAACCTGCCAATCGTGAGTCTGGTGGATACGCCCGGTTTCCTGCCCGGCAAGGATCTCGAGTGGCGGGGCATGATCCGCCACGGGGCGGAGCTCGCCTTCGCGTACGCCCAGGCCACGGTGCCCCGGGTCTGCCTGATTCTTCGCAAGGCCTTCGGGGGTGCGTACATCGTCATGGACTCCCGGGGGATAGGCAATGACATCTGCTTGGCCTGGCCCGCCGCGGAGATCGCCGTCATGGGCGCATCGGGCGCGGTGCAGATCCTGCACCGGGGGATCGACCCCGCCGAGAGGGCGGACCGCGAGTCGGGGTACGAGGAGGCGTTCCTCAATCCGTGGCCGGCATCGGAGCGTGGACTGGTGGACCAGGTGATCGATCCGGCGGACACCCGAATCGTCCTCTGCTCGGTGCTACGCCAGCTCGCGACCAAACGCGAGCTCCTCGTGGGACGTAAGCACGATGCTGGTCCGCAATAGATGTGTGAGCTGGGTGTCAAAGGATTGTCATCTGTTCGCAACGAATATGTGATTGTTCCGCGCACTGTTTTGGGAACGAATCCGGCATGATCAACAGAGTGGATCATTCAGGGGAAGACACACTGTTCGTGTTGGAGTCGTGTCACAGCACGTGGATCTTCGACACCGAGAGGCTTCGTTTCAGGCGAATCCTCAAGGGTCTGGCGCTGGACGCCCACGCGGCGACGACGGCGTGGCGGCCCTACTTCGGATTGGAGATCGATCCGATCTCCGAGTCGTTCGTGGTGTTGTTGAACCCTGAGGGATCACGTCTACTCCGCTCGTGGCGTCACGTCGAGCAATGCCCGCAGTGCGGTGGCAATCAGACGGCCGAGCTGTCGCTCGACGAGCTCAGGGGAGCTTCGCTGGCCTGACCGTTCGCGGCAGGGCGTCCCGCTGTCCCAGCGGGCCAGGTGCACGGCGCCAGTGAGCGCTACGCGGCCGGCTCTGGGGGTGGTGGGTGATCCTCGGGCGTCGTGGTGCCTTCGGGCAGTGTGGTTCTCGGGAGCCAGGCCGACCGTGTCCGCAGGGCCCGGCGGTCGGCCCGTTGGATCTCCCTCTCGACGTCGGACCACAGCAAGGGCTCGGGATCTTCCCCGACCCCCGCCGCGGTATTCGATCGCATCATGAGGGAGAACGCGACCGTCCAGAGGACTGCGATGGTGCACAGCTTGGCCAGGAAGCCCGCCAGCTGCTGATCGAGTACCGATGACATGCCCAGCACCGCTTCGTGGTGGTCGTAGGAGGCGTAGAGCGGTCGACGGGCGAAGATCCACACCACGGAGAGAAAGCTCGGCACGATGGACTGCACGATCAGGTACGCCCCGCGCCCGACGGCAGAGAGAGGTTTCACGCCCGGCAGTTCGGTGAGGACAGGCGCCCAGAGGACGAAGCCCGAGAGCAGGACCACGAGCTGGATCACCACGCGGGCAACCTCCGAGCGGGCGGCCAGGCTCACCACGCCGGTGGTCAACGTCCCCACGGCGACCACGGTGACGAACACGATCGCCGGGACGGGCTTGGTGGCCTGGCGCAGGGCGGCATCGACGACGGGAGGCCTGGTGAGCCACACGAGGAGCGGTCGCGGCGTGCCGAGCACGAGTAACGGTGGCACGGCCAACATCAGAAGGAGCCGCTGCGCCACCAGGGCAAGAAGGGACCAGCGCGCGGCGAGGTCCGCGAGCGGCCACATGAAGGCCACGACGAGGGCGACCACGCCGAGGCCGAAGCAGATGCGTTGGTGTCGGGTGGCCCGGTACTCCTCGGCGCGGGTGGCGAGCAGATACGCGATCAGGAGGGCGGGGATGGCCACCGTCCAAAAGATGTTCAGATGCCAGCCGAAGGGGTGGGCCAGCGCCGTCATGGGACCGCAGCGGCCGTAGGCTCTCCCCGATGGCTGCCCCGGCACGACTCGACCGACTCGAACGCGTGACGGACCTCGTCCTGGTCCTGCTCAACACCGAGCAGCCCTTGACGCTGGACGCCATCGCTCTCCACGTACCCGGGTACCCCGAGGAACATTCGGCACGTCGCCAGGCCTTCGAGCGCGACAAGCGACTCCTGCGCGACGAGGGAATCCCCGTGCTGACACAACGGCTGGACGGTCTCGAACAGTACGGCTACAAGATCGACCGCGACGCGTTCTACTTGCCGGACCTGGCGCTCGATCCCGACGAGCAAGTTGCCCTCCACCTGGCCGTCGCCGGCGTGCACCTCGACGATCCTAGTGGTCGAGATGCACTCTTGAAGCTTGGTGCCACCGGCCTGGGTGAGGTGCGCCCCATCGCCACGCTGGTGACACCGCGTGCGCTGATCGATCTCTTCGAGGCTGTGCGCACCCACACGGTCGCGTCGTTCTCCTACCGCAACAGCACGCGCCGGGTGGCGCCCGCAGGGCTCTGGTTCCGTTTCGGGCACTGGTACCTGGTGGCGTGGGACCTCGGCCGCGAGGCGGTGCGCACGTTCCGTGTCGACCGGATCGAAGAAGCGGTGCACCTCGAAGGTCCGGGCAGCGCGGTTCTCCCCGAGGGCATCGACATCAAGGCGTCACTGCCTGACGAGCCGTGGCGCGCCGAGGGCGACGACCACGTCGTCACGCGTATCAGGGTGGATCCCATCGAAGGCGCGAGAGTGGCCGAGGAGGTGGGGTCCGATCGGGTCGAGAGCCGCGCCGACGACGGCTCCGTCGTTCTTTCGTTGCGGGTGGCGGGGTTTCCCGAGCTCCGCTACTGGATCCTCGGCCTGCTCGATCACGCCGAGATTCTCGATCCACCGCAATTCCGCTCCGAGCTCACCGTGTGGCTCACCGGGATCGCGGACGGAACGGCCGATCCCCAGGCCCCCCGGAAGATTCGTGCCGTTCCCGCTCCCGTCTCTCGACGGCGACGTGGCGGAAGGCGCCCGGCCCGCACCCGGGAGGGAGACCAGTCAACGCCTGCGACGCCTTCTGGCCGTCGTCGGATGGTTGGCCCGTGAAGGGGAGGCGACGATCGCTGACGTGGCGCGTCGCTTCTCCATGGAGGAGGACGAGCTCATCCGCGAGCTCGAGCTGGCGGCATGTTGCGGCGTGCCACCGTACACGCCTGACACCTTGATGGAGATCGAGGTGTCGGAAACGTCGGTCCGTGCGTTCCTGCCGCCCGAGTTCGCACGGCCTCGTCGGCTCACGCCGGCAGAAGGGTTCGCCGTGGCCGCCTCGGCCCGATTGATCATGGCCGTGCCCGGGCCCGAGGACGCCGCCTTGCGCCGCGCCTTGTCGAAGCTCGACGCGGCGTTGGGATCGCGCGAGGCGATCGGTATGGACGTCGATGCCCCTTCATCGCTCGCCGCCATCCGCCGGGCGACCGACGCCGGTGAGCTGGTGGAGATCGAGTATCACTCGGCCTCCCGCGATGAGTGGACGAGGCGTGTCGTCGAGCCGGTCCAGGTGATCACCGCGGAAGGGCACTGGTACCTCGACGCCTTCTGCCGGCGCGCCGGCGACATGCGGCGCTTCCGGGTCGATCGGATCAGCGCCGTGCGCCCCACCGGGGAGTCCGGCGCACCGACCGACCGTTCCCGACGCGCCGGGGAGGACCCGTTCGTGCCAGGACCGGGTGCGGTCGAGGTGCAGCTCCATCTGGGCCCGGGGGCCCAATGGGTGCCCGAGTCCGTGCCGGTGCGTGGCATCGGGCGCGCCGCGGACGGAACGGTGACCGATGTCCTCCTCGACGTGGCGGGCATGGCCTGGTTCGAGCGGTTGCTCCTTCAGCTCGGTCCCGACGCGTTCGTCGTGCGCCCACCCGAGCTCACCGACCTGGCGGCGAGAGCCGCCCGCAAGGTGTTGTCCGTGTACGCGGAAAACGCCGAAGAGCACCGCGAACCGCACTGACGTCGTCGCACACCGACCGTTCCCCAACCGACCGCACGATGGAATCGGGCGGGTACGGGGACGCGGATGTTCCCGAGAACGGAGGTCGGGTGCTCGGAATCCACCGCCTGACGTCAGCGGGAGCCGACTACTACCTGGCGGACCTCGCGGGGGAACTGCCGTTACCGGGACAGCTGGACGACGGGCTGGCGCACTGGATCGGACAGGCGGCAGACGGGCTTGGCTTGCGCGGAGCCCCCGATCCGATGGCGCTGGAGGCGGTTCTCGACGGTCGCCACCCGACATCGGGGCACCGCATGCGATCCGACCGTGCCACCGTGCGCGGATTCGACCTCACCTTCAGCGCGCCCAAGTCCGTGAGCGTGGTCTTCGCGTTGGGCGGAGAGGATGTGGCGCGCCACGTGATCGCTGCTCATCGTGAAAGCGTGCGAGGCGCGCTGACCTACGTCGAAGCGCACGGTCTCAGCGCGCAGAGAGGATCGGGTGAGGACCGCCACGTCGTGCCGACCACGGGCCTCGTCGCCGCGTCGTTCACTCATGGGGTCAACCGCAACCTCGACCCGCATCTCCACACACATGTCGTCATGGCCAACATGGTGCACGGCCACGATGGCCGCTGGAGTGCCTGCGATCATCGTGGGCTTTCGGCGCATCGCGGAGCGACGTCCGCCATCTACGAGGCGCACCTGCGGGCCGCGCTCACCACGCGCGTGGGGGTGCAGTGGGTCGACGCCCCGCGTCTCGGTGCGGAAGTGGCGGGGGTCTCCCTCCTCACCCGCGGTGAGTTCTCGTCGCGATCCGCCGACATCCGTCGCCACATGTCCGAGTGGGGATCGCATTCGGCCCGAGGCGCGCAGATCGCATGGGCGGCGACCCGGTCCGAAAAGCAATCAGGGCTCGACTTCGCCGAGTTGACGGCGCAATGGCAGCGACGCGCTTTCTTCGTGGGAAGCGACGCCGATCAGATACGCGCGCTCCTCGGGCGAGCCGATCGCAGCGCAGGCGCTCCGATTCTCGATGAGCACCGATTCGGCGCTGCCTTGTCGTTGACGCCCGATGGCGCGGCGCGCCGCAGGGATGTCGCGGCCGCCTTCGGCGCAGCGGCGCTCGGCGGCGCCCCGGCGCAGAGCGTCGAGAGACTCACGGATCTTTGGACACCGAGACTTTCCGCTCGGACACAGATCGGCGTCGCCGAAGACGTCCGCACGTTGCGCAGCGTCATCCCGGGCGGGCATCTTCTCGGGGTACTCGGCCCGCGCCCTGTGCATCCCGCCGACCATGCCGTCTGGCGCGATGCCGCCAAGCTCATCGATGACTACCGGGCTCGGTGGGACGTGCCCAGAGGGAGCGATGCGCTCGGCACCGAAGGCCGGGCTTCGGGGATCTCGTCGCTGCCCACCGAGCGCCTGATCGACCACCTCAAGACGACGCGTCATGTGGAGGTGGCACGGCAGAGGCTGGGCTGGCGGGCCCCGCGCCAGCACGAAATGGAACGGGGCCGGTGACGCTCAGCGCCCCCGGACCGCCGATTCCCGCACCATGGGCGCGGGCTGCCGTCCCGACATCTCACGCCACGGGCTGGTTGCGTGGGCCGGCGTGAGGCGCACCGAATCGAAGGTCCTCTCGGGCCGCAGCACGAGCGCGTGTCCAGCTGAACCCCGTGCGATCACGTCCACCGGGAAGCGGGGCACCCGAACGGTGCTGACCGAACTCGACGGACGAAGTCGCCCCCATTCGCCGACCGTGTGGCCCACGGTCGTCGAATGCAGCTCGTGTTCACCACCGAGAGCACTGAGGTCGCGGAGTGTCGCGACATCGGCGATCCCCGGGAACACGACCGTCGCGCCGAACAACGTCAGAAACCCGTCCGCGTCGGATCCCCAGCGACTTCGTGCCTGCGAGAGGTCCTGCAGGCACGCCATCACGAGAAGCCCTTGCCCTGCGCCCTCGCTCAGCATGGCCGGCAGATCGGGAATGGGAGCGATATTGGCCACCTCGTCGAGGGCGAGCAGCGTCGGGGGTGATCGCTCACCGCTCCTTTCCCGGTCGTAGGTGGCATCGCGCACGTCGCCGATGGCCGCGACCACGAGCGGCGCGAACTGGTGCTGCCTGCGTCCGGCCGAGCAGATGTACATGGTGTTGGCCCCGCGCACGAAGTCCGCCGCATTGAGCGGAGGGAGCTCAGTGGATGCCAGCGCGGCCTCCGACCTGTATGCCGCCAGGACACCGGACGCGGTGGACCAGATACCCGACTGTTCCCGGGAATCGGTGCCGACGATGCCGGCCAGCAGGTCGGTTGCGGTGGAGTCCTCTCCAACCGTGCGCGAGAGTATTTCGAGCGCCGTGGCGCCATCGTGACGATCGATCCATCGTAAGACCGATCGCATGGGGAGGGATTCGAGGGCCGCCGCGTGCAGCAGGGGAGATAGCAACGCACTTGCTCGTTCACTCCAGTGCTGATCCCCTCCCGAGCGCGCACTTGTACCCCCGCCCAGGCGCGAAGCGTTGACCATTGCGTCGGATGTCTGTACCGCAGCGTCCCAGTTCTTTGCTGTTGTGATCGGCGACCAACCGACGCGCTCGACGGAGGCCGGGCACGCAATTTCGCCGCTCGGGTCGAAGAGAAAGGACCATCCGTTGCGGCTTCGCTCCGGCGCGGTCGTCATCATCACATCGGGCTTGGTCGAGGTGGACACGACAGGTCCTTCGGCCACGAAAAGATTGGGTATGACCAGGGACGACGTCTTTCCCGAGCGCGAAGGGCCGAGCACCAGTGTGGAGCGTTGCGGACCCGCCCACGACCACGTCCGGTCATTGATTCCGAGGTAGATGGCGTGCGCGTCGTGGCGCGGAAGAGCGAAGACGGATTCGGTCATGCGCGCGCGACATGGTGATGGAAATTCGGTCGCGTCGCGACCGAATTGTCGTGAATGCATCGTCGCGTGATGTGGAAGACACTCTCTTCGGATGCAACGCGACAGAACGTGAGTCTTGTACTGCAACACATCGTTCTCGCGACACGACGCGGCGAATTTCACGGTGCGCGCGGTGGAAGAATGGGGTTGCACACAGAGCGCGAAAACACGTCGCAAAAAGATGATGCTTGACCTGGGAAGGTACATAACGAAGAATGTGTGTACCCGAAGTGTTATGGAGGGTTGATATGTGCTGCGATGCAACAGTGTGCAGCGCGCCAGGCAAAGACATCGGAATGCCAACTACGCGCCTCATGCAGTGCCTCATCACCTCAATCAGTCGTTGCAATTCGGGTAATCGGAACGGACTGCTCGTAGGAAGAAAAGGTCGATGAACCACCTTCAGACGTGCCAAAAGTTCCAAGCGACAAAGAAATCGGTGCGGCAGTGCGCACGACGATGTGTTCGTCACATCGGCGTGGCGCAGGCTTCACCTCTATTCAGTGACCATGCTCCTAGGGAGGTGCACCTGTGGCAGTAGCCGCGAAAAAACGGGCCCCGGCCAAGAAGGCCGTGAAACGGGCCCCAGCAAAGAAAGCAGTCAAGCGAGCCCCAGCAAAGAAAGCAGTCAAGCGCGCGGAGAAAGCCGTCAAGCGGACTGCAGTCAAGAAGGCGGTCAAGCGGGCCCCGGCCAAAAAGGCCGTCAAGAGGGCGCCGGCGAAGAAGGCCGTGAAGCGGGCCCCCGCGAAGAAGGCCGTGAAGCGCGCGCCGGCGAAGAAAGCCGTCAAGCGGACTGCGGCAAAGAAGGCGGTGAAGCGGGCCCCGGCCAAAAAGGCCGTCAAGAGGGCACCGGCGAAGAAAGCCGTCAAGCGCGCCCCCGCAAAGAGGGCCGTCAAGCGCGCACCGGCGAAGAAAGCCGTCAAGCGCGCACCGGCGAAGAAAGCCGTCAAGCGGACAACGGCGAAGAAGGCGGTGCGTCGCGCTCCGGCCAAGAAGGCCGTCAAGCGGACGACCGCCAAGAAGGCCGTCCGTCGAGCCCCGGCTCGCAAGGCGGCTCGTTGAGCAGTTGAGCAGTTCGTTCTTTTGAGAGCGAGTGAAGTCGGGGGCCTGCGGGCCCCCGACTTTGCAATTGGGGGGTCGACCTAGATATCGGCCACGAGGTGGAAGCTCTCGCCTTCGGTGAGTCCGGCCAGGGCCCCATGGTCATGCAACTGTGTCCGCACCCTGAGCCCAAACGCGTCGACCTCCGCCGATCCTGCGGTGTCGATACCCATGGTGCTCTCGAATTGACTCTCGTGCGCCAGCAGCGCCGCGATTTTGGTCGTGACGAAGCCAGAGACGTCTTCGACGTGGTTCGGCTCGTCCGCCTCCCACAGCAGCAGCGCCGATGGGCGGTGGGGCTCGAGGCCCTGATCCCTGAAGAAGTGCGGGTCGCGGGCGGCGACGATGGCGTCGGTGGTGATGAACCCCGCGTGCCGGTGATCCGGATGGAGCCGGTAGCGTCGCCACGGGTCGTGCCCGAGGATGACGTCGGGACGGAGGCGCCGAATCCAAAGGGAGACGTCCCATTGCTCGGCGACACCGTTGTGAAGCTCACCGTCGGTCCGTCCGAGAAAGACGACATCGCCTCCGCCGAGGAGCGCGGCGGCGCGCCGCTGCTCCTCCTGGCGTTGTGCCGCCAGGCTCGTCGGGTCGCGCCGGGGGTCCCAGGTTCCTTTCGTACCGTCCGTCAGGACGAGGTGGTGGATCGCCGCCCCTGCGGCCGCCCATTTCGCGAGCGTGCCGCCGCAGCCGAACTCGATGTCGTCAGGGTGCGCGCCGATGGCCACCACAACCGCCGGTGCGGTCAGATCGACCGAGAGGCTGCCGCGGTCGGGCAGATCGTTGACGGCAACGATGCGGGCGGAGGATCCCTGTCCGCTCACCTCGCCAGCTCGACCACATCGGCCGGCCAATCCACGTCGTAGGCCAGGGCCGGTATCCGCAGAATGCGGACAGGCAGCCCGATCCGGGTCGCCTCGGCGCGGTGTGACCGGAAGGAGCCGGGTCCATAGGTAAAGCGAAAGTCGCAGGCGACCGGCACCCGGAGCACGTTCGTCCCGTCGTCCTTGCGATCAGGTACGAGCGTGATGCCGTCGAACGGGGCCAGTTTCCCGAGATCACGGGCGTGTGGAAGATCGCCGTGCGCGACGATCACCCACTCCACGCCTGCTGCGGCCAGCTGCTCCACGCCGGCCCGGACGGCGCCGTTGAGCCCTTGTCCGGGCTCCCACATGACGGTCGCTCCGTGGGCCTCCGCCCAGGCTGCGACTTCAGGATCGTCGCAGACGACGGCGACGGGGAGTGGGGCACACGCGGCGACGACGTTCTCGGCCATTGATCGGACGAGGTGTTCGCGCATCTCATCGGTCATCGATCCGCCCAGTCGGCGCTTGGCCTGCGCGAACCCCTTGACCGGGATGAGCACGACTTCCCGCCCGAGGGTGACGCGGGAAGGTGCGGCTGGAGCCTGCGGGTGGGCGATGGCGCTGGCGGGCACGAGGGACAGTGTAAGTGCGCGGGTCGTGCCGCTTCGTGGCGACCGCCGTAGGCTGAGGTGCATGCGCGACCGTGTGGCAGTGGTGGGCGCCGGTTCGTGGGGCACAGCCGTGGCGGGACTGGTGGGCGCCGCACATCCCGTCACCCTGTGGGCGCGCTCAGGGGAACTGGCGTCGTCCATCACGAGGACACGGGAGAATGCGACCTACCTCCCGGGAATCGCCTTGCCCGAAGGGCTCTCCGCCACCGCCTCACTCGAGGAGGCGCTGGCGGGGGCGGGTGTCGTCTTCATGGCGGTGCCTTCCCACGGGTTTCGGGCCGTGCTCGAGAACCTGCGACCGTTCGCGTCGGAGGTCGAGGCGATTGTCAGCCTGGCCAAGGGTATCGAGACCGGTACCAATCTCCGGATGTCGCAAGTGGTGGCGCAGGTCCTGCCCGCGACACCGGCCGGCGTCCTCACTGGCCCCAATCTCGCCCGAGAGGTGGCCGAAGGGCAACCCGCCGCCTGCGTCGTGGCACTGCCCGACGAGACGTTGGCACGCCAGGTGCAGGATCTCCTCCACACCCGCACCTTTCGGGTCTACATGGGCACCGACGTCGTGGGCTGTGAAATTGCAGGGGCGACGAAGAACGTGATGGCGATCGCCGCAGGCATCTGCGACGGGCTGGGATTCGGGGAGAACACGCGAGCGGTGCTGATCACCCGTGGGCTGGCCGAGTTGGGTCGCCTCGGCATCGCGTTGGGTGGACGGGTGCTGACGTTCGGCGGACTGGCCGGGGTAGGCGACATGGTGGCCACCTGCGCCAGCCCGAAGAGCCGCAACCGCAGCGTGGGCTTCCAGCTCGGGCAGGGCCGGACTCTCGACGAGATCGTCAACGGGATGCAGATGGTGGCCGAGGGGGTCAAGAGTGCCGGGCCCCTCGTCGGGTTGGCCCGGACACACGGCGTCGAAATGCCGATCGCAGAGCAGGTCGAGGCCATCGTCGACGGGCGCTGCTCGCCCCGTGAGGCCCTTCTCTCGCTCATGGACCGGCCGTCACGCCCCGAATGGGACGAAGTGCCGCGCCACAGCGCTCCTCACTGAGTCGCCGCCGCCTCCGCCACCTCCGGATCAGTCGGCGCGGAGGCGAGCCGTGGCGATCCCGAAGGGGCGGAGCGCGAACGATCCCTCGAACGGCAGTACCGGATAGCCCCGCAGGTCGACGAGCCACCCCGCCTGCCCGGGAATGACGACCGTGGTGGGGTCAGGACTCGGGTTGAAGACACGCACCTCGAGCATTCCGCCCTCGCGACGCAACGCGCTCACCTCCGCCCCCCCGATGCCGAGAGCGTTCCCCGACGAGGCCCGGGTGCCTCCCCCCAGAGCGGTGACGACATCGAGTGGAAGGAGAACGTCGTCGGCCAGTGCGTAGGGGTCGTCATGTCCGAGCGCCAAGGCATAATTCGAGCGACACGCGACGGCCCGTCATCTGCAGTCCCTCGACCGGGGTCAGTGGACCGGCGGGAAAGGGCCGGTACGCCATACCGAGGCGGGAGAGCATTCCGGTGGAGCGCAGCACGGTGAGAGCGATCGTGCCGGCTGCATCACCTTCCGGTGTCGAGGTGATGTCGACGAGCTCGTACTCGCAGACGCCGTCGTGGACGACGGTCAGGCCGCCGGCGGAGACGAAGCGGTGGGCCGGCGCGGTCGGCAATCCGAATTCGTCGGGACGCCCTTCGGCCGTGAGGCCACGCTCGACCACGGAGAACGCGCTTTCAGCCTGCGCTGTCCGCGCCGGCGCGGGCAGCGGGAGATGCACGCGGAGCCGGTGGTCCCTGCACGGGTTCACGAATGACGTCGCCACCCTCACGACCGCTTCGTCCGCCCTGAGCTCGAGACGGGTCTCGACCTCGACGCGGTGCTCGCCGACCCGCCTCTGTGACGACCCGTCCACGTGATCGGGCCAGACATAGGTGGCGGTGATCTCCACGGTGGCCCGTACCGGCCCCCGCTCGACGACACGCACGGCGACGTCGAACGGTTCATCGATCAGCGTGTCGTGACGCGGAGGCGAGTAGTTATAGGAGTCCCCGAGGTCCCCACCGTCGACGAGGTGGCCGTACCCCTCTCTCCCGTCGACCGAGAAGGTGCCGCGCCCGGCATCGACCGCCACCGTGACGAGACCGTTGGTCATCGTCACCGGTGCGCCGGGCTCGCTCGCCACGACGGGGTGGGCCAACGGGGCCGGGGCGAACGCCTGCCATCCGTAGCCGGGAACCTCGGCGGTCCTGGCCACGATGCGCCGGATGGGGGGTTGGTTCAGGTTGACGCGGATGACGGCGTCGGGCCGAGCTCCAGGCGGGCGTAAATGTCCTGCTTCGCCTCGGATATCGGCACGTTGGCCCGTTCTTCTGCTCCGATCGTGACCGTGATGGTGAGCCCTTCGTCGTCCTCTTCCACGCTCACGTCGTGGACCCAGGCGTCGTTGTCGATCTTGGGGCCCTGGAGCATGCTGAGCACGGTGCGCACGGTCGTGGCGTCGAGCACCATGGAGCCCGGGAGACCGGCGCGCTCGGAGACCACCTGGACGTCCTTTGAGGGCGGCTGGTCCGCGCCGACCACCAGTTCGACCTGCCCTGCCCGCGCCCGATGGGCGGCGTTGAGGATGTAATTGCCCGGCTCGGCCAAGGAGCGGGCGAACGCGGCGACGGCGCGAGCGGCGAGACCGTCGCCGATGGTGCGCGCCTCGGCGTAGCGGTGCAGCACGGCGTCGACCACATCGTCCACCGAGCAGGCACAGATCGAGTCGTGTGCGGAGTTGCGGACCATTTCCTTCCATGCCAGGGCGAGCAGCTCGTGTGGCCATTGCGCCGGAGGTTGGAAGAGGGCGGCCAGCGGTTCGGCCCGTCGCTCCAGTGCCCGTTCCGCCAATGCCCCCACGCGCTTGACGTCGACGCGGTTGGACGTCACGCCCATCAGCATGTTGGAGCGGTACCCAGAGCGGAGCTCTCCCTGCCAGCGCTCCAGACCCTCTGTGGGGGCGACGGCCAGATACCTGGGGAGCGAGGTGATCTCGAACTCGAGGTCGTCTTGGAGCTCGTTCGCCTCTGCCACCACGGCGCCCAATCGGCGCTGGGGAAAGAGATGGTCCCCCCCGTTCATGCACAGGAGGTCCTGGATCAGAAAGGTCGCCACCTCTTGGACGAGGTCCTCGGTACGCCGCACGAGCGCCTTGGCGTCATCGGGGAGCGCAGCACCGTTGCCATAGCCGACGGGCATATATTCCGCCCGCACACGAGAACCGTCCGGAGCTTCCCACCAGAACGCATTCTTGGTGACGGCTGAGGGCACACCTCGCCATACCACTGTGTGCTCGAAGCCGGCTTCTCGGAGGATCTGGGGCATCTGGGCGATGTGCCCGAACATGTCGGGTAGATAGCCGACGTCCATGGCGCCCCCGAACGCGGCGGCGCGCACGATGCCCATCTGGAGGTTCCGGATGATGGTCTCGCCCGAGGACAGGAACTCGTCCATCAGGATGTACCACGGTCCCATGCTCAAGCGGCCGGCCGCAGCCAATGCACGGAGCCGCTGTTCGGCTTCGGGGCGCACCTCGAGGTAGTCGTCGACGACGGCCATCTGACCGTCCAACATGAAGTACGGGTAGCCTGCGTCGGACTCGAGCAGGGGGAGGAGGACGTCGATCATGTCGACCAGATTCAGACGAAAGTCCTGGTATGACTCGTACCATTCCCGGTCCCAGTGCGAATGCGGGACGATGGCGATACGGCGGGGTGTCATGTCCGCCAGACTATGGCGTGCAGTGGGCCACTGACAGGGCGTGGGTGTGGTGACGGACAACGCACGCGCATGGTCCCGGCACAGACCGCAGGGCGCACCGCCTTTGTTGCCGGCCGATCTGACGGCCGGTCACACCCTCCCGCGGGTGTGGTCGCAACGTTGGCGTGATGAACCGCACCGTCCCGTCCTCCTCGAGGGGCACGGTTCTCGCGCCTCGCTGTCCGGCGCCGCTCTGGCCCAGCGGACGGGGCATGCCGCCGCAGCCCTGGCGGGGTGCGGTGTTGTGCCGGGGGACCGGGTGCTCTGGAGTTGCTCCGCGTCGATGGACTCGATCAGTGGCCTTCTCGGCGCGTTGCGCCTCGGCGCCGTCGTCGTCCCCGTCAACCCGTCCGCCACCAGGAGTGAGTTGCGCTACGTGGCCGGTGATGTCGAGCCGGCGGCGTGTCTCATCGATCGGGAAGAGGGGAAGGAATGGCTGTCCGGCACTGTCGCCGGGGCGGCGGTGCGCACTCCGGGCGAGCTCCTCGGCGCCGTGCGCGCAGAAGATGTCGCGTTGGACACGGCCGAGCCCGGCGACGATGCGCTGATCGTCTACACCTCGGGCACGACCGGCGAGCCGAAGGGGGCGGTCCATACCCACGGTTCGCTGCTCGCGGGAACGCGGGCGCTGCACATGGCGTGGGGTTGGCGGCCCGAGGACCGCCTGATCCTGGCGCTTCCCCTCTTCCACGTGCACGGGCTGTGCGCGGGGTTGTTCGGCACGCTGGCCGCGGGGGGGTCTGCCGTCGTCTTCGAACGGTTTGTTCCTGACCACGTCCTCGACGCCGTGCCCGGGAGCACGATGTTCTTCGGTGTTCCCACCATGTACCACCGGTTGGCCGAGTCCGGCCGGGCGGAGGAACTGTCGGCCTTGCGACTCTGTGTCGCCGGATCGGCCCCTCTGTCCGCCGATCTGTGGCGGCGGTTCGACCGCGACTTCGGGGTATCGGTCCTCGAGCGCTACGGGATGTCCGAGACTCTCCTGACGCTGTCCAATCCGCTCGAGGGTGAGCGGCGACCAGGTTCGGTCGGATTTCCCCTGCCCGGCGTGGAGGCGGCGATCGCAGACCCCGACGGGGCGGGAATCGGCGAGCTGATGGTTCGTGGACCATCCCTCTGCCGCGGCTACTGGCGACGCGCTGATGCGTCCGCGGCGATGTGGCGCGACGGCTGGTTTGCCACCGGTGATCTGGCATCGGTCGGAGACGACGGGTACATCTCCATCGTGGGCCGGCGAACCGAGCTCATCATCACGGGGGGGCACAACGTGTACCCGGCCGAAGTGGAAGCCGTCCTGGCGCGACATCACTCGGTCAGCGAGATCGCCGTCGTTGGAGTGCCCTCGGCCGAGTGGGGAGAATCCGTGACCGCCTTCGTCGTCGGGCTCCACGGTGAGCCCGACGTCGACGCGTTGGTGCTGCTCGCGACACAAGAGTTGACCTCCTACAAGCGGCCGAGAGAGTTCCGCGTGGTTGCAGCCCTGCCCCGGAACGCAATGGGCAAGGTCGTCCGGGGGGACCTCCGGTAGAGGAGAACAGATGCTTCCCGGCGCAATTGTTGCGATAGCGTGAAGCCATGTCGACATTTCTGATGCTCTCGACCGTGGGACCCGATGGTGCGGCCACCCTGGCCGAGAACCCCGACCGCCTCAAGGCGGTCAACGCGGAAGTCGAATCGATGGGTGTGCGCGTGCTGGCGCAGTGGGCCCTCCTCGGGCCCTATGACTTCTGCACCGTGCTCGACGCGCCGGATGAGAAGACGATGGCGCGGGTCGCACTCGTCCTCGGCTCGCGTGGAACGCTCAAGACACTGACACTCTCAGCGATACCTATCGACGACTACATCGAGGCGGTCCGCCGGGTCCCGGCTGACTGAGGCCGCTCTGTGCTTCCCGAAGATCAGTGCCACCAGAAGCCCTGACGGCTCCGTTGGCGGCGCACGTCGTCCCGGGAGAAGAGCTCGCCGAGGATGCTGCCGTCGGACAGCCGCCGGATGCGATATCCCTCCGGGGTGACTTCGGCCACTTCGAATCCCCGTGTCCACGTGCCCTGATACCGATTCCGGACATCGACTTGCGTGCCCGGGGCAAGCGGGGACCGCGCGTTCGGCTCGAGTGCCCTCCCCCCAGTGCTCACGCCCCCATCGTATTGATGCCAGCCACTCGACCGTGACCGGTACGACGGGAGCCCGCGTCAGCACGCCGGATCTGGTCGAAGAGCGCGCGCTGCGCCGCCGCGGTCACGCGTGTATCGCAGGCATGGACGAGGTCGGTCGCGGTGCGTGGGCGGGCCCGGTGACCGTCGGTGTGGCCGTCGTCCCGCCCAAGGCGACCAAGCGGACACAGCCCCGCTGGCTCCGGGACTCGAAGCAACTCAGTGAAGCCCGGCGCGAGTCCATCTTCGAGAGCGTCGGCTCCTGGTGCGTCGATTGGGCGGTGGGCCACGCCTCTCCCGAGGAGTGCGATCGCTGGGGCATGCGCGTGGCGCTCCGCCTGGCATCGGAACGGGCGCTCGCCGGGTTGTCCTGCCCACCCGACGCCCTCCTCGTCGACGGACCGTTGGACCTCGTCTCGCCTCCCGGGCCCGGCACCGGCCCGTTCCGAGGATCGGTATACCCGATCATCGACGGCGATGCCCGGTGCGCGTCGGTGGCGGCCGCCTCCGTGCTGGCCAAGGTGGTGCGGGACCGCCTCATGCGCGAGACGTCGGAGCATTTTCCGCCCTTCGCGTTCGAGCAGAACAAGGGATATCCCTCGCCCACGCACCAGATGGCGCTGCGGGGGTACGGCCTCTCCTCCATACACCGGCGCACCTGGTCCTTCGTGACGTCGCTTCCCTGGTCGGACGCCTGGCCGGTCAGCCGCGAAAGCTACCCCTGACCCGGGTCGGCGATCTGTCGAGGGCTGTGGCGTCCGACGGCGGCGCGCTGCACCACGACACGGACGAAACCGGCGAAGTTGTCCGGGTGTGACAGGTGTGCCCCGTGGTGCGCTCCGGCTATTTCGTAGACGGTCGCTCCCGGGACGTGGGCCCCCAACCAGGCCACCGTGTCACGGTGATGGGCGGCACTGGCAGTGCCTCCCACCCCGAACACCGCCGGGACAGTGAGGTCGACGACGTCAAAGGGGGGGTCGCCCCCGAGACTTCCGAAGTCGGCGAGCAGCGCCGGCCCGTCGGCTCGGCGTCCGGCCCGTCCGGCGTCGGAGAGCCGCTCCCAGGCTGAAGGGCTGACCATCCGCCGGAAGAACCGCTCGGCTTCTTCGCCCGGATCGCCGGGCACGGGCGCCCGCGCACCCGTACCCCCGTCAGTCCGGGGACGTCGGAATCCGAGCCAGGGCATCGGCGGCTCGAAGGCCCCCACGGCGTCGCACGCCCGGGATTCGGCCACGGCCGCGCCCAGGACGACGTCGCCGCCCACGCTGTGGCCGACGGCGACGACCGGCGCGGCGCCCCGAGAACGTACCTCTGCAAGGATCGCCCGCAGGTCGGCGACATGGCCGTCGAGGCCCACCACCCCACCGGAGCGGGAACCCTGGTATCCCCTGCGGTCGTAGGCCAGCACGGTGAGATCGGGCAGGCGCCGCATGACCCGGCGGAAGCTCTCGGCGCGGTCGAGTGAACCGTGGACCAAGACCACGGCCGGCGCCCCCGGGGTCGCCCCCGCCCGTTCGAGGATGTGGAGTCCGGCGGGATAGCCCATGGGTAGAGGTGACAGTATCGCCCTGCCCCAAAGCGACCAGCGCCCCCGGTAGGGTGGGTCTATGGCACAGTCAGAGGTCGCAGCGGGCTCATTCGGCCCGAATGCATGGCTGGTGGACGACATGTACGACCGATTCCTGGTCGATCCCACCTCCGTCAGCGACAGCTGGCGCGAGTTCTTCGCCGACTACCGGGCCGCCCCGGTCCCGGCGCCCCAGAGTACCGTCGCCGCGGCCCCGGTCGTCGAGCCGCAACCCCCGACAGCGACCGCAGCGGCCGCGACACCCCGTGCGGAGCCGGCCGCAGGGCCCGAAGACCCCGTGATCCTCAGGGGGGCGGCCTCGCGGATTGTGGCCAACATGGAGGCCAGCCTGGGCGTTCCGACGGCGACGAGCGTGCGCACCGTTCCGGCGCGTCTGCTCGAGGTGAACCGCCAGATACTCAATAACCAATTGGCCCGGACCACCGGGGCGAAGGTCAGTTTCACGCATCTCATCGGTTTCGCCATCGTCCGCGCCCTGTGCGACGTTCCGGCGCTGAACGCCTCCTTCGTCCAAGACGCCGGCGGCAGTGGCAAGCCCGGTGTCGTCCACCACAAGCACGTCGGGCTCGGGCTCGCTGTCGACCAGCAGAAGAGCGACGGATCGCGCACCTTGTTGGTGCCGTGCATCCGCGAGGCCGACACCCTCGATTTCCGTGCCTTCGTCGTGGCCTACGAAGACCTGATCCGCAAGATCCATACCGGCAAGATCTCGCCGGACGACTTCAGCGGCACGACGGTCTCACTCACGAACCCCGGGACGCTCGGGACGGCACAGTCGGTGCCGCGCCTGATGCCCGGTCAAGGCGCCATCATCGGCGTCGGCGCACTGGGGTATCCCCCCGGCTACGAGGCAGCGGACCCGCGCGTGCTGGCGCAACTCGGTCTGGGCAAGGTGGTCACGTTGACCTCGACCTATGACCACCGCATCATCCAGGGGGCCGAGTCCGGCATCTTCCTGGGACGGGTGGCGTCGCTCCTCGCCGGGGAGGACGGGTTCTACGACGCGCTCTTCGAGTCGATGGGTGTGCCCTACGAGCCGGCGCGTTGGCACGTGGACAGCAACGCCGGCCAGGGTACCGACGAGAGCGAGCACCAGCGGCTGATCAAGCAGGTCCACGTCCAGACCCTGATCAACATGTACCGGGTCCGGGGTCATCTGATCGCGCATCTCGATCCGCTCGACGCCGAGCCGCCGCACATCCATCCCGAGCTCGACCCGCTGACCTACGGGCTGACCATATGGGACCTGCCCCGCACATTCGTGGCCGACGGCCTGGCCGGGCGCGACCTGGCCACCCTCGACGAGATCCTCCACGTGTTGCGCGACGCGTACTGCAGGACCCTGGCCATCGAATACATGCACATTCAGGATCCCGAGCAGAAGCGGTGGATCCAGCAACACGTCGAAGGGCAACCGAGCACGCTCAACGAGGAGGAGCAGCGCCATATCCTCGACCGGCTGAACGCCGCCGAGGTGTTCGAGCGCTTCCTGCACACCCGCTACGTGGGCCAGAAGCGCTTCGGTCTGGAGGGTGCGGAGTCGACCATCGTGCTGCTCGACACCCTGCTCGACTCCGCCGCAGGCGCCGGTGTGGCCGAGGTCGTCATGGGGATGTCGCACCGCGGCCGGCTCAACGTGCTGGCCAACATCGTCGGCAAGTCCTACAAGGAGATCTTCGAGGAGTTCGAAGGCAACCTCGATCCCGACTCGGTCCAGGGCTCGGGCGACGTGAAGTACCACAAGGGCGCACGCGGCATCTTCAAGGGCAGCGCCGGCGAAGACCTTCCGGTCACCCTGGCCTCCAACCCGTCCCACCTCGAAGCGGTCGACCCGGTCGTCGAAGGCATGACCCGCGCCAAACAGGACCGGCTCTCGCCCCCGACCGACGGCACGCCCAAGGCGCTGGCGGAGGGGACCTTCGGCTTTCCGTGCATGTCGGTCCTTGTCCACGGCGACGCCGCCTTCGCCGGCCAGGGCGTGGTGGCCGAGACGTTGAACCTGTCCGGCCTTTCGGGGTACCGCACCGGGGGAGCGGTGCACGTGGTCATCAACAACCAGCTCGGGTTCACCACCGCGCCGGCCTCGGCCCGGACATCGGTCTACCCGACCGATGTGGCCAAAATGGTGCAGGCGCCGATCTTCCATGTCAACGGTGACGACCCCGAGGCGTGCGTGCGTGCGGCGCGTCTGGCGTTCTCCTTCCGCCAGACCTTCCACAAGGACGTGGTCATCGATGTCGTCTGCTACCGGAAGTACGGGCACAACGAGGGTGACGATCCGAGCTACACCCAGCCCCTCATGTACCAGCGCATCGATGCCAAGCGGTCGGTGCGCAAGCTCTACACCGAGACGTTGGTCCGGCGGGGCGACATCACGCTCGAGGGCGCTGAGGCTGCCCTCGACGACTTCAACAACCGGCTGCAGTCCGTGCTCGACGAGGTCAGGGGTGAGCCCTCGCTGGCGCCGACCCACCTCCCCGCCCACGATCCCGGTGATGACGATGTTCCCTCGGAGGAGACCGGTGTCGCCGGCGACGTGCTGCATGCGCTGGCCACGTTGGTGCGGACGGTACCCGAGGGCTTCACCATCCATCCCAAGCTCGAGCGCCAGTTCGCCCAGCGCGACGAAATGGTGGCCAAGGGGTACGTCGATTGGTCCCTGGCCGAGGCGTTGGCCATCGGATCGCTCCTCCACGAGGGCGTGAACGTCCGGCTCACCGGTCAGGACACGCGGCGCGGGACCTTCAGCCAGCGTCACGCCGTGCTGGTGGACTACAACACCGCCGATGAGTACATACCCCTGGCCCATCTGGGGAACGCCACCGCCGGGACCGCGAGGGCGACGGAGGGAAGCCTGGGCCTGTTCACCGTGCGCGACTCACTGCTCTCCGAGTATGCCGCGGTGGGTTTCGAATACGGCTATTCCGTCGAGGCGCCCGAGGCGCTGGTGGCATGGGAAGCGCAATTCGGCGACTTCGCCAACGGGGCGCAGATCATCATCGACAACTTCTTGGCCGCGGCCGAGATCAAATGGGGTCAGCACGCCGGCCTCGTCATGCTGCTGCCCCACGGCTACGAGGGACAGGGGCCGGAGCATTCGTCCTCCCGGTTCGAGCGGTTCCTCGCACTCTGTGCGCGCGGGAACATGCGGGTGACGGTGCCTTCGACGGCGGCGCAGTACTTCCACCTGCTGCGCTCCCAAGCTTTGCTCAGCGTGAAGCGGCCCCTCATCGTGGTCACGCCGAAGTCCATGTTGCGAGCCCAGGCATCCCGATCGCCGATCGAGGACCTCGAGACCGGCTCCTTCGCACATGTTCTGGACGACGCCGAAGTCGTCGATCCGGTCACGGTGCGTCGCATCGTCCTGTGCAGCGGGAAGATCTCCCACGAAGCGGTCCAGCGGCGCCACGAGATCGCTGCTGACGACCAGACGGCAGCAGCCGAGATCGCCATTGTCAGGGTGGAGCAGCTCTACCCCTGGCCGCTGGCGCAGCTGACATCACTCTTCGAGCGGTACGCGAAGGCCGAAGAAGTGGTGTGGTTGCAAGAGGAACCCGACAACATGGGCGCCTGGTCGTTCGTGCATGCCCGCCTTCACGCCGCGTTGCCGCAACGTCTGCGGCTTCGTCACGTCAGCCGAAGCGAATCGGCCAGTCCCGCCATCGGAAGTGCCGCGCTGCACCAGTTGGAGCAGGCCGATTTGTTGCAGCGCGCCATTGGCTGAACCCCACCATGTCGTGGTGGACGGGTCGAACCTGGCCACCGAAGGGCGAACGCTTCCGAGCTTGCGGCAACTCGATGAGGCCGTGACCGCGTACGCGCAAGAAGATCCCGGCAGCCGTATCACGGTCGTGGTCGATGCGTCGTTCGAGCACCGTATCGACGAGTCCGAACGGGAGACCTTGCGAGAAGCCATGCTCAACGGCGAGGTCGTGTCCCCACCGGCCGGCGCCATCGGGCGGGGCGACGCCTTCGTGCTGCGCATCGCCGAGCGGACGGGGGCGATCGTCCTTTCCAACGACTCGTTCCAGGAGTTCCACGGCGAGCATCCCTGGCTGTTCGACGACGGAAGGCTGATCGGCGGCAAGCCCGTTCCCGGCGTGGGATGGATCTTCACCCCCCGCCTTCCCATCCGTGGGCCGAAGAGCCGGGCGGCCACGGCCGAGAAGCGGGCCAGGCGTGACCCCGAGTCAGCACCGGCCAAAGCGGCGGAGCTCGCCCGGGCGGCCAAGAAGGCGGCCAAGCGCACTTCCGGGAAGGCCGTCCCGGTCGTCCCGACCTCGTGGCCCCTCATACCGACCGCGCCACCGCCCGCGGCCCCACGCCCCCGGGCGCAGGTCGACCCGGACTTGTCGAGTGCGATCGACGAAGCGGTGGCGGAAGCCCTGGAACCACCGCAACCGGCCAAGCCGGCCAAGGTGGGCAAGGCCGCGAAGGCGACGAAGGCCCCGGCGAAGAAGAAGAAGGCCGCCGCGGTGGCCAAGAAGGACGCGGCCCCGAAGAAGTCGGCGGCGGCAAAGTCGGCGTCCACCAAGACGACGGCGAAGAAGACCGTGACGAAGAAGGCCGCCGCGGCCAAGAAGGCCGTCCCCGCCAAGAAGAGTGCGCCGGAAATGAAGGCGGAACCGGTGAAGAAATCAACGGCGAAGAAAGCATCGGCGCCGCCAGGGCCGGTCCAATCCGCCCCGAAGAGGCGATCCTCCACGCCGCCTCCTGCGGTCAATGAACCGCTTGCGTTCATCACCTTCGTCGCGACGTATCCCGTGGGGACCACCCTCGAGGGGGAGGTCGTCTCCTTCACTTCCCATGGTGCGATGGTCGATGTCGCGCTGCCTGACGGCGGAAGCTTGCACTGCTACATCCCGCTGTCAGCGATGGGCGACCCTCCGCCGACCAAGGCCCGCCAGATGTTGGCCAAGGGCGAGGTGCGGCCGTTCGTGTTGTCGAGTTTGGACCCTCCCCGGCGCGTGGCCGAGTTGTCGTTGCCCGCGCCGGCGAAGAAGCGGCGCGGTCCGACGAAGAAGGCGGCCAAGGCATCGCGTTGAGCACGACCGTCGATAACCTCAGCGCCATGGGAATCCCCGAACCGACCGACGTCCTGCCGCACCGTCCACCGTTTCTCTTCCTGACGGCGGTGACAGCGGTCGAGCCCGGCCACTCCGCCCGGGGGACTTGGCAGCTGACCGGCGCAGAGCCGTTCTTCGCCGGGCACTTTCCGGGACGGCCCACGCTGCCCGGTGTGCTCATGATCGAAGCGTTGGCCCAGCTCGGCGCCTTCGCAGTACTCCTCGATCCGCGCTACACCGGAAAGCTGCCGCTCTTCGGGGGAATCGAGCGGGCGCGTTTCAGGCGCCAGGTGGCTCCCGGCGACAGCCTCGACCTCGAGGTGAGCCTCGAGCGGATGTCAGCCCGGGCCGGCAAGGGCCACGGGACGGCCAGTGTGGGGGGGCAAAAGGCCTGCGAGACCGATCTGCTCTTCGTCATCGTCGAGGGTGAGGCGGACTAGTGCGGCTGGCGACATGGAACGTCAACTCGTTGGGGGCCCGGCTGCCCCGCGTCACGGAGTGGATCGCCGCGCAGGAACCTGACGTCCTCTGCATGCAGGAGACGAAGCTGGCCGACGACAAGTTCCCCGCGGAGGCGTTCGCCGAGTTGGGCTACGAGACGGTCCATCACGGCGACGGGCGATGGAACGGTGTGGCGATCATCAGCCGCCTGGGCGTGGACGACCCGGTGCGGGGCTTCGACAGCGAGGAGGACGATCACGGATGCCGCATCGTTGCGGCAACGTGCGGGGGAGTCCGGGTGCACTCGGTGTATGTGCCGAATGGCCGCAGCCTCGACAACGAGTTCTACGAAATCAAGTTGCAATGGCTGGCGCGGCTGCGCACCATGCTCGACGAGGCGTACAAGCCCGGTGATTCGGTGGCGATTTGCGGCGACTTCAATGTCGCACCCGACGACGGGGACGTGTGGGATCCGGCCCACTTCGTCGGCCAGACGCACGTGAGCGAGCCCGAACGGGCCGCCTTGCGCCAGGTCGAGGCCTGGGGGCTCACCGACGTGTTCCCACGCTTCAACGAGTCGGGAGTCTTCACCTGGTGGGACTATCGTGCCGGCGATTTCCACCAGGGACGTGGGATGCGCATCGACCTGGTGCTCGTCAGCGACGACCTGGCCGCACGGGCGTCGGGCGCCTTCAGGGATCGCGATGCCCGCAAAGGGCAGAAGCCTTCGGACCATGCCCCGGTCGTGGTCGACTTTTCCGCCCCCTGAGTGCAGGCGAGCGGTTCAGGGTAACGGCACCTCAATGAGAGTGGGGCCGGGCTCGGCGAAGGACGCGTGCAACGCTGCGGTCAGCTCTTCAGCTGTCTCGACCCGGCGGCCCGGCACGCCCATACCTCGGGAGAGCGCCACGAAGTCGAGCTCGGGATTCGTGAGGTCCAGCAGGCGTCGCGCCTGTGTGCCGCCGCCGGCCGCACCCACCCGCTCCAGTTCCATGTGCAAGATCGCGTAGCTCCGGTTGGCCAGCACCACAGTGGTGACGTCGAGATGCTCGCGAGCTTGCGTCCAGAGGGCCTGCAACGTGTACATCGCACTCCCGTCCGCCTGCAGGCAGAGGACAGGCCGGTCGGGAGCGGCCACGGCGGCGCCCGTGGCGGCAGGCGGGCCGATCCCTATGGCGCCTCCGGTCAGCGTCAACCAGTCATGGGGCGCCGCGCCGGCGGTGGCCCCGGCGACGAACAGGCCCGACATGATCCCCTCATCGACGACGATGGCATGTTCGGGGAGCACCGCACCGATGGCGGCCGCCACCGTCTCCGCCGTCAACGCCCCGCGCGGTGGGTCGGGTCGCGCCGCGGCCGCAACGGCACCCGGGCCGCCGGCGCCCAGGGCTTCGGCCAGCGCCTCGAGCGCGGCCGGTGCGTCCTCGCCGGGGCGGACCAACGTGTGCACGATGCACCCGGGGGGTACCAGGTCGCTCGCCAATCCCGGGTAGGCGAAGAACGAGACGGGCGCCTTGGCATCGACCAGGATCAGGTGCTCCACGCCGGCCAGTTGTGCCTGGGCGAATTCTGCCAGGTAGCCGAGCCGGTCCACCGCCGGGATCCCCGCGCCCCGTTCCAATCTGGCGGGAAAGGTTTCACCGAGGAGCGGCGCGCCGGTGGCCCTGCTGATGCGGCCGGCGGCGTGCAGAGCCCGGGCACGCAGGGCTGTCCCCCCGAGGAAGAGCGCCACCCGCCGGCCCGAACGAAGCACACCCGCTACGTCCAGCACGGTCTCGGCCGGCACGATGCCCGGGCGGCCCCGGGGTCGAGGGGAGGATGGCCCGAGGGTGGCCTCCGACCACGACGCGTCCGCCGGCAGGACCAGCGTGGCCACGCAGCCCGGGGGGCCGCAGGCCGCGGCCACGGCGTCGGCGGCATCCACCCCGACATCGTCCGCCCGCGTGGTCACGCGGTACCAACCCGAGACGGGACGGGCCAACGAGGCGATGTCCGATTGGAGCGGGGCGTCAAAGCGGGCGTGGTATGTCGCGTGGTCGCCGACGATGTTGACCAGTGGCGTCCGTGCGCGCCGGGCGTTGTGCAAGTTGGCCACGCCGTTTCCGAGTCCGGGCCCCAGGTGGAGCAACGTCGCCGCCGGTTTTTCCGCCATGCGGGCGTAGCCGTCGGCCGCACCGGTGGCGACACCCTCGAAGAGCGTGAGGACCCCGCGCATTTCCGGCACCGCATCGAGCGCAGCGACGAAGTGCATCTCGGAGGTCCCGGGATTGCTGAAGCAGGTATCGACACCGGCGCCCACGAGGGTGGTCAACAGCGCGCGCGCTCCGTTCACCGCGCCACGCTCGTCACGCCGCCTTCGCCGAGGCCGCCCTCACCACGTGTCACGCCGAGGAGCCGATCCGGACCGAGGAGGCCGAGGGGATCGAAGACGCGCTTGATGGCGCGCATGAGGTCCAGGCTCACGGGGTCCTGTGTCTCGAGGAAGTATTCGAGCTTGGCCGTCCCGATGCCGTGCTCACCGGCGATGGCGCCTCCGGCGCCGATGGCGGTCTCGAAGATGGCATGCAACAGCGCATGGCGGCGCAGCTCGTCGGGCTGGAAAATCGACAGGTGGACATTGCCGTCGCCCACGTGCCCACAGACCGTGATGAGAGCGTCATGGTCCGCGGCCAGCTCGGCCACGCAGGCGAGATACTCGGGGATCCCCGCCCGCGGGATGACGGCATCGACGATGTCGTCCGCACCGGCCGCCTTGGCCACGAAGAACGCCTTTTCCCGGGCCGAGATGAGCTGCGCCCCGGCCGTCGCGGGGAGGACGAAGACATCGAGGGCTCCGCGCGCGGAGAGGAGCGTGGCGAGCAGCTCGACGTCGTGCTCCACCCTGTCCGCCTGCATGCCTTCGAGCACCACGACCAGGTAGGCCATCGTCGCCGCCCTGGTCTCTTCGGGGATACCGAGGTCGAGCCCGGCACTGGCGGTGATGCCCGCCATGGCCAGCACGTCGATGTATTCGAGGATGCTCGGATCGACCCCGCTGCTCACGATGTGTGGCACAGCCTTCGCCACCTCAGCCAGGGTGGCGAAGGGCGCCAGCACCGTCGCCGCGTCGGCCAGACGCGGCTCGACCTTCAGGGTGATCTCGGTGGTGACGGCCAAGGTCCCCTCGGAGCCGATGAGCAATTGGGTGAGGTCGTAACCCGAGGAGACCTTCACGAACTTGCCACCGGTGCGCATGACGGTACCGTCGGCCAGCACGACCTCGAGGCCGAGAACGTGGTGCCGCGTGACGCCGTAGCGCACGGCGCGCATACCTCCGGCGTTCGTGGCGACGTTGCCTCCCAGGGACGCTCCCGGCTCACCCGGCGAGACCGGGTAGATCAGGCCCAGGGGGGCCAACGCCCGATCGAGCTGTTCCAGCGTGACGCCCGGTTCGACGACGGCCACCTGGTTCTCGGTGTCGATCTCCTTAATGGCCTTCATGCGGTCGAAGGCGATGAGGATCCCGTCGGCCACGGGCTGACATCCACCCGAAAGGCCGGTCCCACTTCCGCGCGCCACGACCGGGAGCTTCGCCCGGGTGGCGTGGCGCAGGACCTCGCTCACCTCCTGCGTCGACGCGGGGAGCACGACGGCCAAGGGAACGACCGGCTCGACCGTCATCGCCTCGTCGTGCGTGTAGTCGTCGTGCACCGTCGCTCCGGACAGCACGTAGCGGTCACCCACCACGTCGCGGAGCGGCGCCAGGTCGACCGTCATCGCCCCCCCACGTCGCTCTTCACCCCTTCACCCGTCCTCGCCGACGAGGCGCTGTCGCAACTCGGCCACCCGTGCGGCCACGTCGGAGGCAGCCGTCGGTGCGGCCGCCCTGGTCAGCTGCGCGATCGTCCCCTCGATAGGTGCCAACCACGGGCTCGGCCCCCGGAGCCGCCCCGACGCGGCGCCGGTGCGGGCGTCATCCCCCTCGGACCAGCTGCACCACAGCTCCTCCTCGGCCCGGGTGAGGGCCACGTAGAGCAGGCGGCGCTCCTCGTTGACGGCCTCGGTCGTCTGCGCAGAAGCGAGGGGCATCAGGCCCGTGCTCAGGCCGATGATAAGGACGGTGTGCCACTGCAGCCCTTTGGAACGGTGGAACGTGGTGAGCACGACCCGATCGTGATCGACGGGCTCCGCGGTGGGCTCATCGTCATGATCGACGTGGCGTCGTGTCGACCAGCCGCTCCGCAGGTCGCTGGCCGGCCCGAGATCTGACCCGGCCACCCGGCAGGGCACGTTCGCCGCTTCCATGGCCGCCTGCACGAGCGCCAGTTGGGCGTTGGTGCGGGCCAGCACGGCGATGCTGGACCAGCGCATGCCGGGGAGGCGCGACTGCTTGGCACGCACCGCCGCCCACGCTGCCTCATCGGCATCGCTGGTGTGGGCGATCACGGTCGGCACCGGGCCGTCCACCCGGCTGCTGGTGGCGGCGTCGATCTCACCCAGCACCGTCTCGTCGGTCTCGCTGTCGCGCAGGACGGCCGTGGCCACCGCCACCACCTGCGGGGTGCAGCGGTGGTTCTCGTCGAGCCGGATCACTTTCGTGCCACGCAGGATCTCGGGCAGTCGGTAGAGCAACGACGGATCCGCGCCGTTGAACCCGTACACCGACTGGTTGGGATCCCCGACGACGAAGAGGTCGGGCTCATCGGACAGGAGGGCGGTGAGCAGGCGGAATTGGGCCGGGTTCACGTCCTGCATCTCGTCGACGAACAGGTGGCGGGTCCGCCAGCGCACCCCGTCGGCGAACGCCGCATCACCGGCCAGGGCGTCGGCGCACGCCGTGATCAGGTCGTCGAAGTCGAGGACGCGCCGCCGGACCCGCTCGGCCTCGTAGCGCACGTAGGCGTCGGCCACCTGGTCGGCGCGGATGCCCGTGCGGCGCTTGGCCCGGCGGGCCTCCACCTCGTAACGGTCGGGGGTCACGAGGCGCGCCTTGGCCCACCCGATTTCGCCCTCGAGCGCCCGCACCCGGCGAGGGTCGCCCGTGAGCAGGTCGGCCAGCAGGCGCCGACGGTCGGGAAGCAGTTGCGGCTCCGGCCTCCCGCGTTGGGCCCGATGCTCGCGGAGGAGCCCGAGTGCGGTGTGGTGAAACGTCCCCGCCTTGATGCCGGAGACCCCGAGGGACCACAGCCGAGTCCGGAGTTCCTCGGCTGCTTTGCGGCTGAAGGTTGTGACGAGGGCGCGGTCGGCTTCGATGGAGCCGTCCCGCACCCGTCGGGCCACCCGCAGGGTGAGCACCCTTGTCTTTCCGGCCCCGGCCCCGGCCATGACGCAGAGCAGCGGGTCCTCGGCCTCGATGGCGGCGCGTTGGGCCAGCGTGAGACGGCTCGCCCCCGGGAGGGTCTCCCAGGCCCCGCCTTCGAACGTCATCACCACACGCTCACCGTACCGAACGGTTGCTCCCGGGGCTCGAAGGGGTGGTCCCTTCGGTAGGGTGACCCGGCAGTTCGGTTGGCTGCGCACACCCGATACAGCCCCGCAGGGGGAGAAAGGAGCGGCAGGTGGCAGTGGCGTCCCCACGGTCAGAGCCAGAGATGGCCGAGGTAAGAATTGTAGATCTGCCTGGGGTAATGGTCTCAGCGCTCCGCTTTCCGCCTCCTGTCGGCGCGACCCGGTGCGGCGGGGTGGGCTGACCGTTCATGTTGCGCACCTTTGCCGGCGGGACCCTCTTCGGCTCCGTCACCGGCCCCGACACGCCACGTGTCCTCGCCCTCCACGGATGGGCTCGGACCCACAGGGACTTCGATGCCGTCCTGGCACCGGTCGGGGAGGTGCCGCTCCCCGCCCTGGCGCTCGACCTCCCCGGTTTCGGGGCATCCCCGCCGCCTCCTGCGGCGTGGGGTGCGGCTGAGTACGCACAGGCCGTCGGTGAGCTCCTGGGCGAGCTGCAGGGCCCGATCGTGCTCCTCGGCCATTCCTTCGGTGGGCGTGTCGCCCTGCATCTGGCCACCCAGCGTCCCGCCTCGGTGGGGGCGTTGATCCTCACCGGCGTGCCGCACCTGGTCGCTTCCGAGGGCCGGAAGGTGCGGGTGTCGCCCGCCTACAAGGCCATCCGGAGCCTGCACCGGATGAAGATCGTCTCTGACGCCGCCATGGAGAAGGCACGTCAGCGCTACGGGTCGGCCGACTACAAGGCGGCCCAGGGCATCATGCGCCAGGTGCTCGGCCGCGCCGTCGGCGAGACGTACGAGGAGCAGCTCGACGCCGTACAGTGTCCCGTCCACATGATCTGGGGCGCCGCCGACACGGCCGCTCCGCTCGCGATGGCCGAGCGCGCCGTGGTGCGACTGGCCCACGGCGACCTCGCCGTGTTCCCCGACGTCGGCCACCTGACCCCGCTCCTCATCCCCGCTGCCCTGCGTGCCGCCGTGGTGTCGTGCCTGAACTGATCGGCGCCGTTGTCTGCGGGTTGGCGCTGCTCCCCGCCGGGGCCCGCTGGCTGCGGGTGGCCCAGCGCGAGCACTACCTTCCCTGGTCCACCTCGCGCTTCGCCTGGCGCTGGTGGAGCAGCCTGCCGTTGGCGCTGCCCATGGCTGTGGTGGCACTGGCGGCGGCGGGTGTGGCGTTCGCCTCCCCGCTCGTGTCGTTGGCGACGGCCGCGGTCGTCATCGTCGGCCCGCCCCACCTCGGCGTACGTGGGCGTACCTCGCCCCTGGCGTTCACCCGCCGGCTCCGGCTTCTGGCCGGTGTGTGGCTCGTTCTCCAGGCTGTCGTCATCGTGATCGGCGTCCTCGTGCACCGCGCCGCGCCGGTCGCCGCTCTCGGTGCATGTGCAGTCCCCCTCCTCGTGGACGCGGCGTGTGCCGTGTTGAGCCCGGTGGAGCGCCGGCTCGTGCGGCCCTATGTCACGACCGCGCGTGCCCGGCTGGCCCAGGTGGCTCCCGCCGTTGTCGCGATCACCGGCTCGTTCGGCAAGACCTCGACGAAGCAGCACGTCGCGCACCTCGTGGCTGGGTCACGCACGGTGGTGGCGAGCCCCGCCTCGTTCAACAACCGGGCCGGGCTGGCCCGGGCCGTCAACGAGCAATTGGCTCCGGGCACCGACGTCTTCGTGGCGGAAATGGGTACCTACGGGAAAGGTGAGATCGCCGACCTCTGCCGGTGGTGCCCTCCGGCGATCGCCGTGATCACGGCCATCGGTCCGGTGCATCTGGAGCGCTTCAAGACCGAAGAGGCCATCGTCGCCGCCAAGTCCGAGATCACCACGACCGCCCATACCGTCGTCCTCAATGTGGATGATCCCCGCTTGGCAGCGCTCGCCGAGCGACTGGCGTCCCGCGGAGGCACGTCCGTGGTTCGCTGCTCCGCCAACGACAGAACAGCGGATGTGTGCGTCGACGTGTCGGTGCCCGGGGGAGAAGGTGGACACTCCGGCGTCACCGTCTACGTGGACGGGGTGGCCATCGGATCCGGCATCGCCCCGCCCGCGTCGGTGCAACCGACCAACCTCGCCTGTGCCCTGGCCGTGGCGTTCGCACTCGGGGTACCCCATGACGTGGCAATCGGGCGCATCGCCGGACTCCCGCCCGTGGCCAACCGGCTGGCGTCAGCGCCGGCGCCCTCGGGGGTGTGGGTGATCGACGACACGTTCAACTCCAATCCCAGCGGCGCCAGGGCCGCCTTGGCGGAGTTGGCCCGCCACGCGGTGGACCGCCGCCGCGTGGTCGTCACCCCGGGCATGGTCGAGCTCGGCCCCCGTCAGTTCGAGGAGAACCGCTCGTTCGCGCAGGCCGCGTCGTCCGTCGCCACAGATCTGGTGATCGTGGGGGAGACCAATCGGCGAGCGCTCGCAGCCGGGTGGTCCCCGCTGACGGCCCGCTGGGTCCGGACCAGGGACGAAGCGGTGGCCTGGGTCCGGGCGACGCTCGGACCGGACGACGCCGTGTTGTACGAGAACGACCTGCCGGACCACTACCGTTGAGGCCGCCCGCCCCCGCCGCCCGACCCAATGTGAAGCGAGGACTAGAACGTGTCTGATATCGCCGTGATCTTCGGGGGTCCCTCCCCCGAGCACGACGTGAGCGTCCTGACGGGGCTCCAGGCCGCACATGAGTTGCAACGCGCCGGTCACTCCGTGCAGGCGCTGTACTGGACCAAGACGGCCGAGTGGTTCGCCGTCGATGCTGCGCTCGAGGCAACGGCGTTCCTCGACGGTGTGCCAAAAGGGGCGCAGGCCATGCGCCTGGTGCTGGGTGCCGGTGGAGGGTTCGAGGGGAGCGGAGGTCGTTTCTCGAAACAGAAGCCGGCTGCTTTCGAGGTCGCTGTCGTCTGTTGCCACGGTGGTCCCGGCGAGGATGGAACCTTGCAGGCTGCACTCGACGCGGCGGGAGTCGTCTACACCGGCCCCGGCGTGGCTGCAGCCGCACTGGGCATGGACAAGCTGGCCTTCGGCGGCGTGATGGTGGCGGCCGGGCTTCCGACCTTGCCCCGGGTGGCTCTGACCTCTTCGCCCGGTGACGGGGTGGACGGCGTGGGATTCGCGGGACCCTACATCGTCAAACCGCGTTTCGGCGGTTCCTCCATCGGGATCGAGGTCGTCGAGGACCTGGCAACCGCCAAGGCGCTCCTCGGCACGAGCGTGCTCGACGCGCGGGTGCATCTGCGGGCCGGTGCGGTGGTCGAGCCGTTTCGCCCCGATCTCTTCGACGTCCAGGTGGCGGTGCGCTGCTGGCCCGACGTGGAGGTGTCGGCGATCGAACGGCCCCTGCGATCGCCCGGCAGGGCCGGCTCGGCCGCCAACGAGATTCTGGGCTACACCGACAAGTACGTCGGTGGTGAGGGCATGGCCAGCGCCCCACGTGAGCTCCCGGCCGACCTTCCGGCAGGGATGGCTGACGACCTGCGCCGCGCGGCCCGTCGTATCGTTGAGCTCGCCCTCGTTCGTGGAGTGGCCCGCATCGATTTCCTCACCGACGGAAGCGAGTGGGTCGTCAACGAGATCAATACCATTCCCGGCTCGCTGGCACGGTATCTGTGGATCGACCCCCTGGTGCCCTTCGCGCGCTTGTTGGAGGACATGATCGCCGAGGCGCGGGCACGGCCGATGGCCCGTTACAGCGCGGCCGGGGCCGACGGACTGGTGCTGCGTGGCGCCTCGTCGATCGCGGCGAAGCTGGCCTGAGCACGCCGTCGGCCGACCCCTCGCAGACGCGATGCGCTCAGTCGCTCTGTGGTTCGGCGACCCCGACCAGGACCCGCTGCGCCAGCTCGCCATAGAGCCGCTCCGTACGCGGCGAGGGTGAGCTTCCCGGGTCGAGCTCATCGATGCGGCGCCGGCACTCCCGCCATTCCCGGCGCAATCGATCAGCGTCTCCCGCCGCCGCCGCAACCTGCATCGCCACCCTCGAGAGGGACTCGCTGTAGGGATCGACCAGCCTGGCCTGCCCCAGTCCCCACTGGGCCAGGTCGAAGTATCCCGCCTCCACCGCGAGAGCAGCGAGGTCGCTCGCTGCGTTGACGAGGACAGCGGCGACGCGGGCACCGTGACCTTCGGCCTCCCACCAGCCGTACCCGGAGAGGACGTTCACCAGCGGTTCGCCCTCAACCAGGCTGAGGGCGGCGCGTAACAGAGCCATGGCTTCATCCGGATCCTCGGTCGCGCTTCCCTCTGCGGCGATCGACGCCGCCAGGTGCACATCGACGGTGACGCCGTCGCTGACCCGGTAGATCCCGGCCCTCGTCCCGGAGGGAAACAGGAGGCGCCCCTCTGCATCCGTGCCCATCGCCCGTCGCGCTGCGGCGGCGATATTGAACAGTGTCTTGGACGCGGCGTCAGCATCGGAGGACCCGAGGACGCGCGTGCGCAGTCGATCGCTGGTCACCTCTCCATCGGCGTGGAGGGCGAGGTAGGCCACCAGCTCGGTGGCGCGTCGGGCCCGGTTCGGCGCGATCTCCTCGTGCAGTCCTTCTAGCCGCGGCGTCGGGGTGAGCAATCGCACCATGACCGTTCCGGGATCCGGCATGGAGATGGGCACACCTCCGGTTGGGCTCGCCCGGCGCCCGGCGTCGTGATCCTCGGGTGGCGTCAACGGGGCAGCAGCAGCATGCCCGGCGTGCCGCATGTCACGCGAAGGAGGGAGGAGAAGGTCCGCAGACCCGCCGGGAGGCCGGGCGGGCTCCCCGTGCGGAGGGAAGGCGACGAGCTGGTCCACCGATGCGGACGTGTCGGGGCGCATGAGATGCGGGAGCACCGTTCGACCGAGGGGGTGGATCGATGCGGCATTGCGGTCGACGAGCACCGTCACGTCGCTCGGGTCGGCCACTGACGCGGTGACGATCGTCACCCGCATTCGTTGCGCGTCGGTAAGCGACGCAGGATCACCGAAGAAGAGGACCTGCAGATTGTCCCCAGACCTGTCGTCCTCGTCGAGCAGGCCGACTTCGCGCGCGACGACGAGCGGATCCTCGGTGACCACCACCAGATCGGCCCAGGCCCACGCCTCTTGCACACGGCGGGCGGCGCGCCACAGGTCGTCGCTCGCTTCGCCCACCAATGGGAGACAGCCCCCGCGCGTGAGCGGGACCATCCACGTGCCGTCTTGATCCTCGCCGATCGGAAGGACGATCGGGAGGAACGGTCGGGCGCCCGCATGGGGTTCGAACGGCTCGTGGGAGGCGCGCCAGGCTTTGCCGTCGAGGGAGAGGCTGAACCCGCCGGGGGCCGGCAGTCCTGCTTCAGGCAGCCAGAAGTCGACTCCTTTCGGCCCCACGCAGACGGCCCGGATCGTCGGGACGATCGAGAATTCGTCGGGATCCGTTGCCTCCATCGCCAGGCCCAGGCGGTAGTTCGCCGCTTCGAACGCAGGGAGGCTGGGAACGCCGGAGAACCGAGCGACTCGAATGTCGGTGTCGACGGCCGACTCAGTGCGTTCCGAAGCAGCGCCGGGTTCTGCGCCCATGTGCTGCAACATCCGCATGCGCCGGGACCGGCGCGCCAATGCGGCGCACGCGAGGGCCCCGATTCCCAGTGCGGAGAGCTCCGGCAGGCTGAGGCCCCCCGCACCGGCCGCAACGGGCGACGCGGAGGACGGGGCGATCATGGCGGATTCCGCCGGAGAGGCGGGCGCCGTGACGCGTCGGCCGTCTCCTGTTCGTGGCGCATCCGGCAGGGGGACCGCCGGCACCGCGTCTGCCGGCATGTTCAAGGTCCAACCGGCCTGGATGAGGCCGGGGTCCATGAAGTGCGAGCCGTCGGGCATGGTGCGCCCCAGGTTCAGCGCCGCAATGGCGGGCCAGTCGCCCCCGTCACCCAGCTGTGTCTCGGCGATCGACCACAGCGAGTCGCCCCGTCGTACGACGTAGGTGGCCGCACTCGCCGGCTGCGGCGCGACAGAAGGTGGCGCTGTGGCGGGCGGTGCGTCCATGCCGATGGCCGATTCTGTTGTCCCGGTGCTTGCGCCGGCCTGCGAGGCCACGAACAGAGGAGCGGCCACTGCGATCAGCCCCAGGACCCCGGCCGCGATCCGCGCCGCCACCCTTTCGGTGAGAACCGTACCGACCGACGTCGTGACGTGACCCCGGCGGACCTGTGCCACGACGGATCGGGTGAGTTGCGCGCAGCATGCCAGCCAGGCCACCCATGCCACGAGCGTCACACCGGTCAAGGCGACGCGGGTCGCCTCTCCCCACTGGTACCCCAGCCCGTGTCCGAGGGGATCTCCGACGACCGTGACCAGGACCGTCGGGATCGCCACGAAGACGAGGAGCGTCGTCAGGAGCGAACCGAACGCGTCGGCGGCGCTTTTTCCCAGGCTCTTGCGTCGTTCGCTACCCACCTGCCGGCGCGATCGTCAACGTATAAGCGACCGCGTCGAATTGGACCAACGTTTCTTTCAGCGTGAGGTCGCAAGGACCGTCAGCGTCGGGGATCACGACGGCGACGCTCGACGTCCCTTCGGACGTCTGCGAGCCATCGGGGCACGACACCGAGAGGGAGAGCGAGTCCGTCGGGGACCAGCTCGCCGAAATGCGCATCGCTCCGGCACCGGTGAACGCTTCGTTGGCCGACGCGTCGTAGGGCTCTTGGAGAGCTCCCGACCACGTCACGGGTGCGGGTTGCGCCGGTGCCGAACCGATGGCCGACGTCGTGGTCGTGGTGGTGGTGCTCGTCGTGGGGGATGTGCTCGAGGGCGTCGTGACGACGCCGACGCCGGCGCCGGAGGTGCCCGGTTTGACGGTCGACGCCGAAGTGGTTGAGGACACGTTGCTCACCGGTTGGGTGGGCGACGTCGTCGCGGTGGTGGTCGGAGTGGAGTGGGTCGTCGAAGGGATGCCCGTCGGCTTCCGATCCCTAGATGCAGCGACGCCCCGGCCGTGGCCGCCCTGACCCTTGGCGTGCCCCGATGTCGTCGCAGCCACCAGAGCGAGAAGGGAGAGCGATACGGCGAGTACCGCCCACCAGTGCGGGCGAATCCGCTGTGGCCGGACGCGGCCCGATTGGGCTCTTGGAAGTTCTCCCGACACAGGGTGACCTTAGGTGCCAGGCGGACGGTGGGTGACCGGCCCGTCATGCGCACAAGCGGCGCAGGCCCCGATCACGTCCGGCGTAGAGCGATCGGCGGTCTCGACCCGTGACCTTGGCCAGTTCTGCGATGGAGAATCCGAGTACGTGATGCGCGTAGAGCACTTCGACATCCTCGGCTCTCATTCCTTCCCGGCGCAGGTCGATCAACGTTCTCGCCAGGAATTCGAGATCGGTCTCCGACGGGGTGGCCCGTGGTTCGGAAGCCCCAGGAGCGGTGTGCACCTGCAGTTGCCGGTTATCTCTGGCATGGAAGAGCTGGCGCCGCATGCGACACCGGATCGCAGAGAGCAGGTCGAGGACGGCGTACGGACGGTCCTGCCCTGACCACTCGAAGAGCACCATCCAAGTCATGGAGAGGGTCTCGCTGAAGAACTCGCTTCCATCGTCCCAATCCCCTCCCTGGCCCCAGCGCAGCCGTTTGGCGACGGTCAGAAGGCCGGGGAGGAGGGCCTGGATCAGAAAGCGGACGATGAGCGCATCACCCGGGGCTTCGCGCAGCATCGTCCTGATCAGCGCAGCCGCCTCCTCTCGGGCCCGGCTGCCGGTCGCCTGGCGCATGTAGTCGATCAGGTCGCAAGGGGTCGCGCACTGGGGCGCTCTGGCAGGCGGACTGGCCATCGTCGGCCCCCCGGACCAGGACCGATACCGTCTGATCGCGCTCGGCCAGATAGTGCAGGGCTCGGACAGCGCCTGTGGAGCGGCCGAGCGTGCGCCACTCGCTGTTCAGTTGCTCGATGGGCAGGATCCTTTGTCGTGTGTGCGGGGGCATGGAAGGAACCCTCGTCGGCCCACCTCCCCCGATCGCTCCCACACGGCGCCGCAGGCCGGACATTCCGTCTCACGTCGGCTACCTCGCAGGTCGGGATAACCTCCCCTCGATGGATATCGAAGAATTCTACGACGGTGACCCCCGACGCCGGCCCTCGGCGGAGATCGAATTGGGCACCGAGTGGCGTGACGCGCACGGCATCCGCTACGAGCTCACCTGGGTCGAGGACACCGGCGAGCTCTACGTCATGCGCGAGCCGTCGCCGCACATCGTGGAGGATCCCTTTGGCGGTACCCACTCGTCGATCCGCCACAGTGAAGAGGTCGAAATGACGGTCAACGTGGTGGCGCAGATCGCCACCCATGACCAGCTCGAGGAGGTTCTCGCCGGCTGGCCGGAGGCCATGGCGGGCGATGCCGGAGCAGAATGGCTCGCCGAACGGCTGCGATCGACCGGCGTTGCGATCGGACCGGGAGAGCCTCTCCCCGACACAGACGTCGATCAGCCCTCCTCATCGTGACCGGCGCTAGCGACGCCGAAGCCCGTACTACGAGCCTGGCAGGGTGCCGCCCGGGGTGGGATTGACGTTCACATTCGTGTCCACCACGGCGCACTGCCCTTTCAGTGCCGGGATCAGATGTGCCTCGTCCACAGTGGCGCCTTCGGAGATCGTCGTCATGAGGGAATTCATGGATCCGTCGGCCGAATTGGCCTGCGCCGCCAGGGGAAGGGCGGCACGGAGCTCGGCGCTCGCCTGGGTCCGGAGCCGGTCGGACACCTTCGGCGGGACATTGGGTTTGGCGGAAGCCTCGAAGTAGCGCACCGAGCGGTTCACATGGACGCACGCCTGCCGGGCGAGATCCTCTCCGCTGTCCCCGCATGCGCTGAGGAGAAGCGTGGCGCTCACGGCCATCGCACCGATCCCGACTATCGAACGGCGACCCGAGAGAAGCGGTCGCCGCACTTCAGCCGAGCCAGCTGTCGGCCGAGTCGAGAAGAAAGCGACTAACCGCCAAGGCGCGATCGAAGACGTCGCAGAGCAGCTCCTCACCCCCGAGGACGCGGGCCAGGGATACCGGGTGACGCGCCACGATGCTGAGTCTCCGCTCCGAACCGTCCGTGGCATTGGCGAACGAGTCGATGGCCGAGACCTCGAGGGGGAGCTCGATGCCGCCGACCCCAGCCAGGTCGATGGCCAATCGCAGCAGGTCGGGACCGCTGGGCAGAGGCGGGAGGGCCCAGGTGAAGGTGAGAGGAAAGTGGAACTCGTCGGGAGGTTCCTCCTCCTCGGTGAGCAGGACCACGGCGTCTTCGAACGAGAGGAGCACACGTGGATCGACGTCGAGGGCCAGGTGGAGATCCAATGGACCACCACAACCCTCCTCGGGGTGGAGGTCGACTTCCCACACCTGGCGCAGGGAGTATGTCTCGACGAAATGCCGTTCGTCGTGCACGTGGAATCCGTGATCGACCGAGTGATCTTTTAGGTCCGCCACGTATCCGGCGACGTCGATAGCTGCCACAGTGCGATGAGCCTAATGGCCAACGTGGGGCCGGTAGCCAGTAGGGTTCCTGAGCCGTGGACGAGGTTCGGTTGCTCCAAGTTCTCGACGACGCGGTCCGAGCGGTGCGGAGCGCACTCGATGACCTGGACGAATGGGGGCCGGCTGGAACGAAGCCGGGCCAGTACCGCCTGGACCTGGCCGCAGATGCCGCCGCGCTGCCCTTATTGCATGGCGCGGGCCTGGCCGTCCTCTCCGAGGAATCCGGTCTGACCGGCCCGTCGGGCCCACTCCTCGCGGTGATGGACCCGGTGGATGGGTCCACCAACGCCCACCGGGGTCTGCCCTTCTACGCGACGAGCATCTGCGTGCTCGATGTTGAAGGACCCCTCGTAGGAGTCGTCGTCAACCAGGACACAGGGGTGCATTTCGAGGCCGTGCGCGGCGGCGGTGCGCGGCGGGACGGCGCGGGTCTCACGCCTTCAACCTGTGGCCAGTTGTCGTCGGCCCTCGTCGGGATCTCCGGCTACCCCGGGGTGCACCCGGGATGGGCCCAGTTCCGGGCGTTCGGCGCCGCAGCGTTGGAGTTCTGTGCGGTGGCCGAAGGCACACTCGATGCGTATTCGGTGGTCGGAACGAGCACTCTCTTCGGGTGGGACTACCTGGCGGGCATGCTCATCTGCACCGAAGCGGGCGCGGTGACGAAAGAACGCGACGGCGCCGACGTCGTTGTGCGCGATGCCACGACGCGCCGACCGATCGTGGCCGCAACGCAGACGCTGTGCGACCAATTGCTGGCGAAGTCGGACATGTGAGCGAGGGGAGTGCGGGTCCGCTGTTGGCCCGTAAGACCTGGCGCACGCTGGAGCCACTCCACGGGATGATCTACTTCGTCCCGGAGGCGGCGGAGGCCTACGCTCGATTGGGCATCACGGGACGGAGAGGCTATTTCGCTTCGAGGGCTGCTCCCATGGGTGCCGTTGCACCCGAGGTCGTCGTCTCGACGTTCTTCAATTTCAACCCCGAGCTGGTGTACTCGAGCCTTCCCCGAGCCTGGCAGATCGCCTCGCCCGAAGCCATTCTGGCGGCCCGCCTCGAAGCGGTGGACGCAGCCTTTCGGCGTGTGCTGGGAAGCGCCGTCGGATCGCCGGAAATGCGGCGCGCTTCGGTATCTGGCGCGCGGCATGGCCGAAATCGCCGGGATGCACGTGGAGGGCCGACCGCTCTGCGCCGGCCATGCCGACCTGCCGTGGCCGGATGAGCCGCATCTGGTGCTCTGGCACGCCCAGTCCGTCCTCCGAGAGTTCCGGGGCGACGGCCACATTGCCCTGTTGGTCACCCACGGTCTGTCGGGGATCGAGGCACTGATCACCCACGGTGCCGCAGGCGAAGCGCCCATCGGTGTCCTGCGGGAGACCCGGGGGTGGCCCGACGACGCGTGGCACGCCGCCGTGGTGGCTCTCCAGGAGCGGGGCTGGCTGCGCGAGGGGGACGAAGTGTCACTGACCGAGTGGGGAGCAGCGACGCGCCAAGAGATTGAGGAACAGACGGACGTGTTGGCCTCGGTGCCCTATGTCTGGCTCGGCGAGGAGGACTGCACGGAGCTGCGTGCCTTGGCCCGGCCCTGGAGCAGGCTCTTCGCTGAGGCGCTGCCTCTTTGAGAGACCACCCGTAACCTCTCCCTGAAGGAGGTGAGCCATGGAAGACGTGACCGAACTGATCGCAAAGGTAGATCAGGAGCTGGGCCCCGATGCCTCGGACGAGGACATCAGCAAGAAGGTGTTCGAGGCCGTCGAGGCATTACCGGAATCGGATCGAGCGCAAGTGTTGGAACAACTGGTGAAGGGTATCCGTTCGGGTCAGCTACGCCATCTCGACAAAGAAGTGGAAGCTGACCGCCAAAGAGAGAGCGGTAAGGGCAGGCAGAATACCGAAACTGCCCCATAACGGTCCCGCGGTGGGTCGCCCATGGGGATCGACGCCGACTCCACACGAGCGTAGGTGACCGCATCGCAAAGCACGCCGCCGTCGGCTGCCTCAGCGTCACACATCCGGTGTGCCCCTCTCTCGAAGCTCGCCCCGTCGGTTAGTAACCTGGGCCTGTGCATTTTGGTTCCGAACCTTCGGATCCATACAGCGATGTGGAGATCATCTGGAGCCTCCACGTCATGCGCCTGGTCTGTCTTCGATGTGCTCTCAGCAAGGATAAGAGGACCGAGACGGAAACCGCTCATGCGATGATGCAACACCTCGATGAGCATCGGGCTGCCGGCCATTGGGTGCCGCACGCCTGCTACGACGATTTGGCGGGCGCCGGGATCGATGAGGAAATACGAAGAACCTATGCCTGGGAGGGACGCGGAGATGGCGATCTGTCCGTCTCTCTCGATCGACCAGGTCGCCACTTGTATTGCTCTGGTTGCTCACTCAACCACGATTCGGCATTCGAGTGCTACACGACCGACGACATGCTCCGGCACCTCGATGAACATCGGACTCATGGTTATCCGGTCCATGACCGCGTCTACACAGGTCTACGCCGAGATCAGGCTGAGAACGACGAGCGTATCCAGAGGTATTTCGACGAGCGCAACATTCTCAGACCGTCCACTCCGCATTGGGAGGCTCGCCCACCCCCGCGGCCCCCGCCCGACCCGGTGCAGCTACGAGCGGCTCTCGATCAACTTTCTGCCCAGGTGAATGCTGCCATCGCCCGCTTCAAGGAGCCGATCTCATCCTCGGAGCGATCCCTCGGATGGAACGACGCGGGAAGCCACCTCGTCGTCGATGCCCTGCTCGCCCTGTCCCAGGACATCAAGACCGTGAGTCGGGACGTCAGCCCCGGATTTGGATATGAGTTGATTTTTGAGGTCCTCTTGGGCCCTTCCAACGTGCCGAGGCATCTGGACGACGAAAGGGGACAGATGCTCCTCTCAATCTGGGGCCTCATCGCGAGTATCCCCCACTGACTGCGAGATGCTAGTGAGCGCTCGTACGAAGAGGAGCGCAAGAGATCCAACCTGGAGCCTTCTTGCCGAGAGCACTCGGACGCAGTCACGGAACCCGGTGGCGATTCGCGGGATTCTGGCTTCTTGGGTAACGCTTGGCTAGGCGTCGCACCTGACGAGCAGGACTGCGCCGACGGCGGTCATATCAGCGAAGCTGAGCCGTGCCCCCTGACGCCCGAATGGACGGTCCAGCCACCATCCGCCTGCCGAGAAGCCGTAAATCCTCCCCCCCTGTACCCTGAGCCGGGAGCACTCTTGATCTAGGGGAGGATCCGCAATGAGCAGCTTTTTCGGGCGGCGTCGACCACGACAGAGACGACCTTTTGGTGTGATGGTTGAAATCGACGGATGGGCGATGAATCTTGCGGCGTCGGATGCCGATGGTCCGATCCTCGTCACAGCAAGGGATGGGACGGACACCGTTCTGATCGGCGTCGATCTGTCCGGACAGGTGCTCTGGCGTCGTCGCTTTGCAAGCGGCGTCCATCTCTCCCGCATCGGTGAAGATGGCACAGTCTGGGTCCCTGATCGTGACGGTACTGAGGTGACATTGACCGCCGTCGACCAGGCCGGGAAGGTCCTGCGCTCGGTCACACCGGAGTCGGTTCCAGGCGACCGCATCGGAAGTTTCGTGGTCTTATCGGACGGATTCTGTGTTGCGTGGCTTCCCTCATACCTGGCGTCGAAGGATGTGACCGTTGGGGCAGGGCGTGTCGCGGTCCATTCGACAGACGGCGCGCACCTGCGGTCAACGTGGGCCGACCTCGGAGCGCTTTCCTACGAGGGAGTGGTCGAGTGGCGGGCCGACAACAACTGGGAACCGAGGCCAAAAGAGCCTTGGGTGCCAAGGGATATCGAGACGGCGTATTGGGATCCAATCCTGGTATCTCGTGACCGCATCGCAGCAACCTTCGTGGAAGATCGAAGCGGCATCGGGGTGACCTTCTTCATAGCGACCGATACAGGCGACATATTGAGCCGGACTGCTCCGGGTCCAACCGGATACAACGCGGTCATCGGACCTGGCGAATTCCTGCTCGGGCACCAGGGCTATGGAGCGTTCACCACGGCTCACCACAACGATAGGGGCAAGGTGGTGCGCGAGTGGACCACGCACGCCATGCTCCTGATTGATCGCCACGGCGACATCAGAGGACCGAGTCCGAGAACATCACGCCTTCCCGGTCGCGGTTCGTGACTCTCGAGCCAAACGGGACAGTCACCAACGGTCCGCCCTTGTCGGCGTACTACACCTCATTTCCGGCCGTTGACGAGCGAGGAACGACTGTCTTCTGGCGGAATGGGCAGCTCCTCGCTATAGAACAAGATCTGACGGTACGAGTCCTCTTCGAGTTCCCGCGGACGAAGATTACGGCCCTTGGCCCAGCAACATCCTCTTGATGAGCGAAGGTCGGGTGGCGTTCGCCATGTCGGAGCACGTTGAGGCCGCGCCGAGTCCACGGATCTGGTCATCGTGGAGGACACCGGACTTGGAATGCTCGACAGCGGTGTCTGGCCATGCATGAGTGGGGGTCTTCACGGGAACCCCGCTGTCTTCGCGTGAGACATCAGGTCGACCGATCCTGGACGAGAGCACACGAACTCTCTAGATCTCCCGTCGTCGGGGACAAAGGCACCCATCTGCTGTGGGAACATTACAGCGACCGAAATCGTGACGAGTAGCACGAAAAGGACCGGGTAAAGTTCTTTGCTCGGGCGCTTAGCTCAGTTGGTTAGAGCAGCTGGTTTACAACCAGCAGGTCGGGGGTTCGAGTCCCTCAGCGCCCACCCACCCGATAGCTTTGGCCCCGTTTCGCGGACCACTTTTTATGACAAAGAGGAAGCCGGGCAGGGAGGGCGACCCCAGAGGGGCCCGAACGCGGCCTCAAGCGAGACCGGACAGGGAGCGAGCAGCGGACGCTTGGGAGAGGGTGGCACTGCGGAGCTGACTTCTATCAACCTTCCCGGTATCTCCCCGGGGTCGGGTTGAGTCTCAATGTGCGTCAAGCGCTCGACGTCAAAAGCCCGTCTACGTTTTGGCGCTCCCAAGGCGTCCTCTTCGATACCTCATATGTAGCGGAGCCAACAGATCCAGCTCCACCAACCTGGGATCATCTCGCCCGATTAGCTCCCCTGCGGCGGCTTCCACGATCCCGAACTCGTTGTAAATGTTCTGCAGCCATTCGTTACACCAATCGTCGAACTTGAGGACGCCAAATTGCTGGCGGCCGACGGCCCGCGGCAGCACCCGTGACAACCCGTACGTCGATGCCGCAACGGTGCTGTTGATGACGGCGTTTCGAGCCTTGCGGCCGTAGCCCGGCGGCCGGAGATCCTTCGAGCGGATATTTTGAAGGTAGCCCACCGCAGATTCCACAGCTCGACGAGCATAGATACGCGAAGCTGATTCATCTCCGGTGAGCGTTAGAACCAACGCCAGGTCTATGCATACGAACGCCCGACCGAAGGAATTGTCCTCCTGAAGTGGTTCGGCGTCCCGAAGTCTTGCGGCAGCGTTCCCTAGACAAGCCGCTAGTTGCTCCGAAGTTCGATCCGGCAATGCAGCTTCTTCGAGGTAATTTCGAGCGGCTTTCCACGGGCCGTTAATCAATAGTTCAACTTTCGCGTCTATCCGACGAATCGCTTCGGACTGCTCATCCTGGATCTGCAAGAGAGTGGTGAGAAGCGCTTCAACAACCGGCCCACCACCGGGAATCCCATGCGCCATTAGTGCTGCGTTGGCGGCGCTTGCGGCCACCTTCGTTGACAGCTCAGGAAGGTTCATCGTCCCGCATCCACCCTTCTTGACTCGATCATCAGGCCCTCGCCAGACCCTCGGCTCCGCCTCGCCTGCAATCGCTGATGTACGTCTGACTCCCAACTCACGACAACTTCGGCGAAGGGGTCATCTTCTCCGAACACTAGAGAGCCGCAGTAAAGCCTCGGTAACGTCTCGCTTTGTCCGGAGGTTCGATTCTCGCCTCGATTCCTGCGCGCTCGGTCAGTAGCAAGAGAAGGGTTGTAAAGGCGAGTCGGATGCTGTTTGCAAGGAACTCTTGATCGGAGGCGAGGGGCAGCGTCCGTTGGCCGGAGCTCTTTGGCCCGGTCACCCTATCTAATGCTTCTCAGCCGCACTCCCTGGGCCTTGTGCCCGCCCTCGCTCCCTGTCCGGCTTCAGGCCATTTCCAGCATCCTTGCTCTCTTTGTGTCCCGACCGGGCTCAGCCCCGACACCGTGGCGGCACCGTGAAGGGCGGGGTGGATTGACGGGTTCAGCTGCGGGCAGAGAATGCCGTCGAAGGGGCGCGCCGGTTCCAGCTGGACCGTCGGTGGGTGAGAAGGCCATGCGTGTGAAGGCGATGCCCGTATTTCGTATTTGTGCATTGCTAAACTCGCATTTTGCGTGGCGGGTCCGAATTGTCGACTTGGTCGAACAAGAGGCAACTGAAACAATTCGCCACCATGCAGCCGGATCGACGTGGACGGGACCGTGGAAGAGATCAAGAGGACCGATGTCGACCTGCACGGGCTGCTCGCGGTCGTCGGCGAGCATCTGTACTCGACACCGTTGGTCGCCCTCCGCGAGCTCGTCCAGAACGCCCACGATTCGATCGTACGTCGACGCATCGAGGACGGTTCCGCCGCCGAGGGCTCCATCAACGTTTCCTACGACCTCAATCGCCGCAGTGTCGTCGTGTCCGACAATGGGGCCGGCCTGACGAGACAAGAGCTGATCTCCTATCTGGCGACCATTGGAGCGGGTTACACCCGCCTCCTCCGTGAGGACAACGAGCAGGGGCTGATTGGCATGTTCGGGCTCGGCTTCCTCTCGGCCTTCGTGCTTGCGGACGAGGTCACGGTCAGGACGACGTCATTTCGCGAGCCGGATCGTGGTCACGCCTATGTAAGCTCCGACGGCGCGAGTTATCGGCTTACCGACATCGCGCCCAAGTCCATCGGCACTGAGGTCACACTCCATCTCAAGCGAGAGCATCAGGGACTGCTCGGCGCAACGCAGCTGCGGACCACCCTGCGCCACTACTGCGCTCTCCTTCGGGTCCCGGTCTGGATCGACAGTGACGACACGCCTCTCAATTCCCTGGTCCCTCCCTGGCGCATCAGCGAAGATGCGGATGAGCCGACGCCACACCCCGCGATGAGGAGACGACAGAAGCTCGAGTTCGCGAGTCATTTCGAGCAGCGCTTCGAGCCGTTGTGCACCCTGGACGTACGTCCATCGGGCGGATCGGATGTGCGGGGGATGCTCTGGGTCCAGTCAGGCTCCACGTACGGAACAAGTGACAACCGGCACTTGGCGGTCTACGTCCGAGGGATGCTCCTCGGTGACAACGCCCACGAGCTGCTGCCTGAGTGGGCCGGTTTCCTCAGCGGCGTCGTGGAGTCTGACGACCTCGAGCCGACCGCGAGCCGAGAGGACCTCCGTCGGGACGGGATCTACGACAAGGTCCAGCGGTCCATCCAAGAATCGGCGATCACCGGACTGGCTGACATCGCATCCCAGCAGCCCGAAGTGTGGCGGACGGTGCTGCGCCGGCATAACGAGGCGCTCCTCGGCGCCTCGATCTGTGACGAGCGGCTGTTCGCACTCTTGGTCGACTCCTTGACCGTTCCCACGTCCCAAGGCGACATGACCTTGCCCGCACTTCTTCGCGCTGGAGGTGGGAAGGCGTACCTGTCCACTGGTGACGCAGACGGGTCGGTCGCCGTGCTCACACGCTGCCTTGGCATCCCGGTGGCCAAGGGTCACCGTTACGGAGTTACTCCTGTCGTTCGGGAGTTCTGCAGGGTGCGCGGCCTCGAACTCGTCGAACTGGGGACCGATCTCGGCGACGCCGAGATATTTGTCAGGGTTGGCCTTGACGCGGGTCTCGTGGAATGGTTCTCGGAGATGCTCGGCTGCGGTGAGGCCGAGGAATTGCTGGCCTGCCGGTTCGAACCCTCCGAGCTCCCTTTCGTCGTCGTTCCCAACCGGGAGGCGCAGCTCAAGCAGGCGATCGAGAACGACGACGCAGACCGCCGCATGGCTGCGTCAGCCCTCCGGCTTGCGCGCCTGTTCACCGACGCGATCGAGGAGGCCGCTCCCATTCGGATCTATCTGAACACGTCCTGCCCGGTGGTGGAAGCGCTCAGCGAGGCACACCGATCCGGCCACGCGCGAGCGGACACTGCAGCTCGAAGCCTCCGGTCGGTGAAGGCCTTCATGAGCACTGGTGTCGACGGAGCGGTGCAGTCCGACTTCCGGGAGGCATTGACCGACTTGGCGACCTTCATCACCGAAGTGGTGGCCTGACGGTGGACATCTGGAATTGGGTCTACGGCACGGCGAGCAGATTGCGTTCCGAGGGTCAAGGGGTCCTCGCCGAGCAGATCCTCGGGTTGGCTGACGTCGCCACCGGCGGGCCAGCCGAACAGGTGGATGCGGTAATCCCCGGCCTGGTGGCCGCCGCCCGAGCCATCGACAGCCCTTGGCTCGAAGTCTTTGTCCGACACTGGCACCTTCAGAACCGAGTCATCCGTCGCGGCCAGGGCGTCGCTGCGTTGGGCGAGGCGGTGTCGCTCTACGAGTTCGCACACCGGGAAGAGACGCAGGACTGCCCGCAGTCGATCTGCGTCACCCAGGACCTGCTGATGTGTTACGGAACAGTGGACGGACCCGGCTACGTCCAGGAGCGAGTGGAGGCTGCCGAGGAAGCGCTTGATCGCATCGACCCCACCTGGGGTTGCTTTGAGTGTCTCACAGCGGAAATGGTGCTCGCCCTCCTCGACGACGAACGTCCTGAAGACGCACTGGAGTTCGTCACCGCTCAGATACAGCTCCTTCAAGGCACCGACGAGCCATCGGACGCGTACTTGATGGCCTATCAAGCGCGCGCCCTCGCCAGTTGCGGGCGTGCGGAAGAGGCCCTGGAACGGATCACGCAATCCAAGGCCGCTCGGGGCGACATGAGCGACGTACGTCGTCTTACGCTCCGGTTGACCGAAGCGGAAGCACACCTGGCTCGTGCGGACGTCGAGGCCGCACTCGAGGTGTTGCCTGACTTCGAGGACGTCTTGGAGAATCTGGGCCTTGGTTCCAGGTGGTCTCACCTTCGTCGTCTGGTCGTCGATGTAGGTGACCAGAACGACATCAGGGCGGCAATGATGCAGTCGTTCACCCTTTCAACTCGATTCGATGCATCCGGTGCCCATCGGGACTTCCTCCGTACAGCTGTTGATGCGGGATGGCTTGCCGTGGAGGGTGAAGCTCGGTCGTTGGCGCGGCGCGCCCTTGAACGGGCCACCGTGGCGCGTTCGAGGCTCCACCGGGACTGCGGCGCCGAAGCAACCGTCGCTGCGCTGGCGGTCAGGGTCGCGGCCATGGGACCGAAGGACATCCCTCTTCCAGCCCATCAACTCGCCGCATGGATCAAGGCCGGCGGCCCGCGTGATCCCGATGGTATTCCCTCACTCGATCCAGAGCTGGCCTCGGCCACGTTGGACCTCGTTGAGGTCCTCGAGTGGTGTGACGCAGGTCTGGAGCAAATCCCCGACGACCGGGATCTGACAGAGGTTGCAGCCAATGCCCTCCTACAGGCGGGTGATGCACGCTCAGCGCGCGTCCTGCTCGAGACCGCCCTCGAGCGTGTCCCCGACGACGAGCCCATGTTGTTGATGCTCAGTGCGGCCGCGCTCGAAGAAAATGACCCCGAAGCAGTCGCTTCGATGGATGTGAGGCTACGCCCGCACCATCCTGATCTCGCCATGTGGCTGATGGCTCGTTGGTACGGCTCTCGCGGCCAATGGGCGTCATGCCTCGAAGAGACCGAGAGACTTCTGGGTATTGCCCCTGAAGGGAGGAATGCCCGCCGACTCGCCGTGAAGGCGGCCATACAGCTCGAAGACTTTGCCACTGCCGTCTCCCACGCAGATGTTCTGTGTGAATTGACCGACGTGCCGCCTGGAGACCACTGGCTTCGGATCGAGGCAGCCAGCGCGGCACAGTCATGGAGGTCGGTGCGCGCCGCGAGCGCGGCGCTCAGTCTGCCCATCGATCCCAGCGACGACCCGGACGCACCTGTCGAGGAGGTTTGGGGCCCGGTTTGTGTCGACATCCCCGATGAGTTCACCGGCGAACGTGACCGCTGGGCGGCGACGCGCACTGGGCCGGCGACTGCCAGGATCATCGCCGTCGCTCCCGCCGGAGAGCATCAGAGGTACGGCGACGAGGTGGTTTTCTTTACCGCCCCGATTGACCAGGCGCCCGAAGATCCTGATGAGGAGACCTCGGCCGTTCTGGCCTTCCCGCACCTTTCGACCGTGCGTACAGGTGGGTTCCGGTCGTTCTGCGTCGAGGGGGTCTACCCAGGGGCCGATGCCTGGGCTGCGTTCTGGGGATCTCTGAGAGAGACGGGTCGAGACATCTGGATCGGCTTCTCGGCACCGATCGAAAGCGAAGAGCAGTCAGGGGGCACCGGCACGGACGCCCGTCCGGAGCCCGATTTCTACTTCGTGGCCTGGCTGGCCACGAGCGAGACGAGTGACCTCACTGAGGACTTCCAACTACTCGACGACCTCACGGCGCAGTGGAAGGTCAAGCCGTCTTGGACGCAACTGGCGCGAAGTGTAGGTCGAGACGTCGATCTTCACCGTGAGCGGGCGAAGGAATTTCGGTCCTTGGCCGAGTGAGCTCGCTCAACAAGCTATTCCGTTCCACGTACGCGATCCGGAATTTCTGGGTGTTTGTACCTTCACGCAAGCTCTCCCGAGGTGTCGAGCACGTTGCCCCGATCTGCGGCACCAGATATCAGCGGAGAATATTCCTATGCCCTCGCATGTCCATCCCCCGTGCCATGCGGCCAGTTCCGTGTCGTCACGGTCGCGCAGTTGTCCGCAGTCACGATGGACCCTGAGACGCAAGGCTTGGCAGATCTCTTCCTCTGAGGGGACTTGCTCACACTCCAATGTGTAGACGCCGTTGAGATTGCCAAAGAGGGTTCGGGACATCGCTCCGCCCAATTGCAACGATTCGAGGGTCGTCGGCGCAGTTGGCGCGATGTCAGCGATTTGTTCGACATCGACTCTTGCCCCTTGGTTTTTCACTTTCTCTCCTCTCCCCGAGGAACCGCGGGTCGGCTCCCTCGTCGCCGTGTCGTGTGGCGACAGCTCTTCGAATCCGTACGTGCCAACCTCATGAGCGAGCCGCAACTGGCGAAGCAAACGGAAAGTGCTCCGTACAGGTCAAACTGCCGTCTGGATCGATCACGAGTGCCTCATAGTCCTTGAGCGCCTCCACAAAGCTGAGGCCCGAAACTCCAGCGACCGCGAGCGCGGTCGCAAGGGCATCGGCCAGGCCGAGATCCGGTCCGACGACGCTGGCGGAAGCGGCCCGCGTCGTCGGGCGCCGAGAATGGGGGTCGATCAGATGAGCCCCCCGTTCGTAGGTTCCTGAAGTCGCCAGTGCTCCGGTGAGTTCGACGAGGCAAGCCAGTCGACCAGGCGAGAACGGGTCGACGATGCCGATCTGAAAGGGCTGTGCGCCTGCAGTGGATCCGAAACTTGCGATATCACCTGCGGCGTTCACGATGGCTCCTCGTATCTCCGGGGACACGAGTGCGCCCAGGGCGCGCTGGGCGGCCCATCCCTTTACGAGGCCCGTCGGGTCGACGCCACCAGGCAGAGCCCACGGATCGAACCAACCCCTTGCTACCTCGCGGGCCTTGGCGCACGCTTCGAGAACTTCGGTCACCTCGGCCGGAGCCTGTTCAGCGGTGATCTCCTCTCTGCGAAGGCGACTCATCGGGCTATTCGGCTTCCACGTGCTGAAAACGGCGTCGGCGCGCTGCAGAATGCCTCGGGCATCGGCGACCCGCAGATATGTCTCGTCGCTCGGCCGATCCTCCTCGGAGAAAATGTCGATCGTCACGATGGTGCCCATCACCTCTTCGAGGCAGTGGAGAACGTGTCCATCCTCCTTGTGTCCGGCAGTAGCCGGCGATGTCGACGTCATCAGAGTCCGAGCTTTCCCAGTGCGGACTGAAGCGACTGCTGAAATCCAGCGCTCGTATAGCTCGCTCCTGATACGCCTTGGATGTTGGCGTTCTGCGCCTGGAGGGCCTGGTGCTCAAGGATCGGGATCGACTGTTGATCTATCGACTGGGAGCGAAAGTTCCCACCGTCGTTGAGGGACGCGATGCCGACTTTGGTGATCTTTTTGCCTGAAACCGTGACCGAGACGGACAGTACCCCCCAGTGGTAGTTGACCGTGGAACCGGTGGCGGTCCGGGTGGCTGAGGGGGTAGATGTCGTTGGGGTTGTCGTAGGGACAGTGGACGTGCTCGCGTTCGAGCCCGACTTGGGTGGAGAACTCGCCCCGGTTGCATGCGTTCCCGCTGAAGATCCAGGGGCCGTGGTCGTGGACGACTGAGGGGCGGAGGCCCCGGAGAGAGATCCAAGCGCGAGGGGCGCAGACTTCGTGTGGAAGGTCAACACGCCGATGAGCCCCACGACCGTCGCGCCGATGACAATCGGGGTACGTCTCATTGCTCACTCCCGTTCTGAACGCACATGTTGCTCGCCACCTCCGTGACTTAAAACGCGAATTCCTCTTGGTGAATCCGGTCGCGTGGCACTCGGAGCTTCAGTGCTGCGGCGATGATGTTCTCGCTGAAGTCATTCGGACCACAGACGTAGACGTCGCGGTGTGCCAGGTCGGGGACGAGCTTCCGCAGCGTCCTCGCATCGAAGCGGACGTCATGGCGCGAGCCGATCAGCTCGTGGAAGTGCCCACCACGCTGCTCGACGAGAGCGGCAACTTCGTCACGATGGACGATGTCCTCCCGAGTTGACGCTCGGACGATGACCGACACGTCAACGCAGGAGGGCAGATCCTCAAGGAGGGAGCGCAGCGGTGTGATGCCCACTCCAGCGCCGATGAGCGTGACGCGATCTGTTTTGCGCGCATGCTGGGTGAATGCACCGTAGGGCCCCTCGATCGCTACTCGGGTTCCGGGCTTGAGGTCGGCGACGGCGCGACTTTGGTCGCCGAGCCCTTTGATCGTGACCCGGAGGTACGGCGGCTGGGGGAGGGCGGAGAGAGAATACGGGTGTGCGTGCCACCAGAGCTCTTTCGTGAGGAACCGCCATTTGAAGAACTGACCTCCGGAGACGGCGAGACGGTCCAGACGACGGCCCGAGCAGATGACCGAGTACACCCCGGGCGCCTCTTCGCATACTGCAGCGACGCGCAGCTGATGCCTGAGGCTCCGCATGATCGGTTGGCCCACCCGGAACACGATGACCACCCCCGCGGTCAAGCACCAGACTGCGATCCACACAGCTTTGGTAAGGGGGTGACCGATGAACGATCCGCCGGTGGTGATCTGGTGGGCGAACGCGAGGGCCAGTGCCAGGTACGTATAGAGGTGGACGATCCACCAGGTCTCATACTTGAGGTGTCGGCGAGCGATTCTGATCGAAGTGATCCCCGCCATGACGATGAGGCCGAAGCCGACGGTTGCGGCAAGAAGGTCAGGGTAGGAACTGAGGAAGACCCAGAGTTGCCGGAGCGCTCCGACTTTTGCCAGTTGGGCATAGCCGAGTGTGATGAGCACGACATGGACGGTGATCAGCCCAAGAGGCCACGGACCGATGCGCCGGTGCCAACGGACGAGTCGGTCCTGGCCGACCGCCCGCTCCAGCCAGGGGAGTCGGCCGATGAGCACAACCATCACCAACATGAGATACGCAGCGGCGAATCCGGCGAGGCGGCCTCCGGCGATGAGCCAACCACCCGGGGCAGCGAGCGTTCCGCGTGTCTCGCCCGTCATCACCAGACCAAGCGTGGCCCCAAGACCGAGACCGGCGAGCGCGGCCAACGCATCGGCAACCCGGCGTCGAGGTGGGTGGCCCGGCCGATGCGGAGATCCCTGCACATTGACTGCCGGCGAGTAGGTCTGAGCGGTTGGAGCCACCTGTGTTGCGGCTGTCATGTCGCAATTCTGCGTGGCGGACTTGAGAGCGGGCATCGACTTGGCTGTGAACCCACTGTTGGTGCCGCGGTCATGCTGATGACTCTATGAGCCGGACCTTACGGCTCGATGAAGTCGAACATGATGTAGCAGTCGAGTTTGCTAAATGTTTCCTAAGAGGTCGCCCTCACACCGCAGCGAAATGTCGATCTCACGGTCTCCCTCGGGGCCAGGAGAGATCTGGGCGACGAACCGCAACCGGGCGAACTGTCGTCATCTGCCCGTAAGGGTCGACGCGTACCGTGCCTCCATGTGTGCGATCCGGAAGATCTCCTGTCGTCCTTCGAGGGTGTTCGATCGACTGCCCACGCGGTGAACGTGTCTTGACAGCAGAAACGGGGAAGAAGCCACGAAGGAGGAACTCTGAGCGGTTGCGTCGCCTGGCGGTAGGCGCAGCGGTTGCCTTCGGTTCATTCGCTTTGTTCGGTGTGACGAAAGCGGGTGCGATGAGCAGAGCAATCCCACCGTCCCACGCGGCGTACTACCTCGCGCTGGGTGGCTCTGGGTCGCTTGGTGTCCAACCCACCAATGCGCATCCCCAAGGACAGCCGACCAAGTCGGGCTACGCCAACGACCTCTTGGCTTTGGAGCGGTCCCGATGGAGCGGTCTCCAGCTCGCCCAACTCGGATGTCCGGGCGAGACAACAGGGTCCTTTCTTGCCGGAGGTGACCATTGTCGACCTGCCGGAGTGTCTCAACTGGCCCAGGCCGTCTCGTTTCTCCAGTCGCATTCGAATGTCGTCCTGGTGACCATCGATCTCGGGTTCAACAACATGCTTCCTTGCCTGGTTTACCATCAGGTGAACGAGACCTGTGTCGGGCACAGCCTGGCGACTGTCCGTCTCCAACTCACCCGGATTCTTTCCACGTTGCGCGCTGCAGGCGGCCCTTCTTTGCGAATCGTCGGTGTTGGACATTACGACCCGTACCTCTACGCGCACATCCACAACGTCGCGGTGCGGTCTTTCGCTTTGGCCAGTCTTTCGGTGATCGACCGTCTCAATGCGATGCTCCGAGTGGTGTATTCGGCAGCAGGGATGCCGATCGCCAATGTGGGAAGCGCATTTGCGCTCGCAAACGCGATGCCGACGACACTCGCGCCAGGAAACGCGACTCCTAAAGATCTGGTGCGCCTTTGTGCGCTCACGTGGGCTTGTGCCTCTCCGCCATTGAGCAACTCGCATCCCAACGAGGATGGCTATGAGGTCATCGCTGAAGCGATCGCCGACGTGGTACGGACATGACCAAGGAGTGCGGTGTGGGCAACAGCATGGCTCACTCCACCGAGGAGCGAGAGCGAATCGGCCCCGTCCCTCCCGACGCGGGCACCATGCGCTGTGGGCGGTACTCCTCCTCACTGGTGTGGCCGCTCTGCTGGCGGGTTGCTCATCGGGATTCCAATCGCCCACGGGCGGAGGATCGCGGCACTCTCCGCGAGTTTCGGCATTGCCGACTTCCACCACCATGCCGACTTCCACCACCACGACGGTTCCCACCGCCTCGACCGCCTCCACCACCACGACGGCCTCCACCGTCCCTCCCACCACCACGACCACGACGCCCCTAACCGAACAGGCCGGATGGTCCCCACTGAGCGTCGGCCCGCACGGCGTCGCCATCGACGAGCGCACCTACGTGCAGGCAGATGGCATATCGGTCATCGTCACCCGATTCCTCGCCCACCACGTCGACTTCAACTTCCATGTGGGCAGCCAGGACCCGCCTTCCGGCGGAGCGATCATCGGTCCGGACTCCGGGTCTGTGGTGGGAGCTGCCGAGCGGCCGTTGCTGCTCGCCTGTTTCAACGGGGGGTTCAAGGTGGCGGCTGATGCCGGGGGGACCGAAAGTGGCGGCACCGTACTGGTCCCTCTCCGATCCGGTCTGGCAAGCCTGGTCATCGACACCGGCGGCTATGCCCAGGTGGGAGTGTGGGGCTCGACCGTTCCGGGCCCCGGCGAGACAGTCGCCAGCGTCCGCCAGAATCTGCCCCCCCTCGTTCTGAACGGTCAGCTCAGTCCGAGCGCCGGCAACTGGCCGGCGTGGGGAGCCACCCTCGGCGGGATCCCACGGGTGCCGAGGAGCGCGTTGGGCGAAGATGCCTCGGGCAACCTCCTGTACGCGGCGGCGATGGCATCGTTGCCGACTGACATGGGTGCGGCCTTGGTGAGTGCGGGAGCCGTCACGGCCATGGAGCTGGACATCAACCCGGGGACGGTCCAGCTCGACACCGCGGCTACTCCGGGGGCCCCATTGGTGGCGAGGATCCCTGGACAGACCCGCCCGGCGGACCAGTGTGAGGTGGGCTGGGTCCGTGACTTCATCACGGTGCTGTCCACTGGCTAGAAAGTGGCCGTCGCTTCAGGCCCGTTCGGGCGTGTCCTCGACCGCCGGCTCGGGCACCTCTTCAGGGGCTAGCCGTTCAGGGACTTCAGGTTCTTCAGGTTCGTTGGCCGGTGGTTGATCGGCAAGTGTCATGACGTGCACCTACCCGACCGGCGGCGTCCGAAACCGTCACGGGAGGCGGCATCCCTGCCATTCACCTCAATGACGCGAGCGGACTCGTGCGAAAAGGTAGACGACCGCCAAAACGACAAGGAAGAACAGGATGGGGTGCACCACGACACCCAGTACGATCGCGACCGCCGTAATCACGAGGGCGATCAAAATATCTCCAAGCATCAGCTTTCCTCCCGGTCGACCCGATTCTCGGGTTCGCCGTGGTGTACCCCGCCGGGGGTCGGCCAAACACGCCAACTGCTTGAAGTTTGTTCGAGTCGGGACGCGCAAGAACTGAGCCCGAAGGGTGGAGAAGAACAACGGACTCAGTTCCTGCTTCCAAGCCCGACTGCCAGGTACCCCAATATCTATCGCAGTTGAGCGACCGGCGCAAAAGGTTCCGGACCGGCTTTCGGTCCGGTCCTCCCCCTCTTCGAGGCCCGAGCGCGTCACTACCGGGTCCACGAAGTGCGGCCCGGTTGCACCTGTGTGGTTGCGGCCGGGCCTATCCAGCGAAGATCGGGCAGGTTGACCACAATTGCCTCTTGCGTCGTGCGGGCAATGACAACGATCGCCTCGTTGTGAGGGTCGGGATTCTCCTCACGGTGCGGCACCCACGGTGGGACGTAGATGTAGTCACCTGGACTCGTGCAGAGTCGCCGTTCGGACGACTCTCCGTCCTTCTCCTCGAGGAACACAAACTCCGGGTGACCGCTCACCACGTAGATCCCCGTTTCCGACACCCCGTGATGGTGGTTCTCAGATCCGGTGGAGGGGGCGACGTGTGTCTGCCCCATCCAGAGATTCTCTGATCCGACTGTCTGGCCTGAGATCGCCTCGAGTCGTGTCATGCCACCGGTCTGCGCGGTGTGCCCGGACAGGGCCTCTGACGGGACCTGGTAGAGGTGCCTGTGAAAGCCGTCTTCGGACGCCGTCATTGTGTCGCCTGGGCAGTATGTCGCGTGCGATAGGGAGCGGAGGACGCCATTTCGCCATAGCCTTTCATGGAACACCGCCGGCGTCACGAAGGTGAACGGCTGAACAGAGAATCGATCATCCGAACCCCGTCGCGCACACGAGCGTGACCGTGCGCGCCGGAGCCCCTGAACAGGTGCGCAGCGTCGCTGACGCCGGTCGAAAGCTCCGCCCCCCCACGTGCCTGGGATCGGACCGCTCCACTCCGCGGCGCCCGCCCCCGATGCCTCGACCCAGACCATGAAGGAGCGGCCGACCAGATGCGTCCGGCGTCGTGCCCCAATCGTCGGGGCTACGGAATTCGTGACGACCGGTGGGGAATACTGGTCCGGTGCGCACACTGCTCAACATCATCTGGCTCGTGCTTTCAGGATTCTGGTTGGCACTCGGATATGCCGTGGCCGGCGTCGTCATGTTCCTCCTCATCATCACAATTCCATTCGGCATCGCGTCATTCCGACTCGCCGCCTACGTCCTGTGGCCTTTCGGCAGGACGGTGGTGCGGCGGCCCGATGCCGGCGGCGCATCCACGATCGGGAACATCATCTGGTTCGTTCTGGTCGGCTTGTGGATGGCGATCGCGCATGTGGTCCTGGGTGTGGTCCTCTGCCTGACCCTTATCGGCATCCCCCTCGGGTTGGCGAACTTCAAGCTGGCGGCCGTGGCGTTGGCACCGCTGGGCAAGGAGATCGTTCCCTCGAGTGATCCGAGAGCGGCTCTCGGGACGGTCTCGTTCTGACAATTTGTCCCCGGTGCTTTCTACGTCCCCGGATCCCTCGATGGGGCCCGGTCCTCCAGGCGGGGCTCTTGGGCTGGGGTTTGGCAGCGTCGGGCGGGGGATTCACGCCGGCGTCGCGTGAATCCCCGGAATTGACGGGCAGCGAAGATAGCTTTGTGGAAATGGTGAATGACTCGATCCAAGCGTCGCACAACTCCGTCGAGCTCTTCGATCAGGACTCGTACGATCAGGACTCTGACGATCAGGACTCTGTCCATGACACGGTCCAAGGTTCGTTCGTGGCTGCTCTTGAAGCGGGGCGTGACGGAAGTTGTCAGGAGTGCCATGTCGGCAACTGTGGAAACTGTTCCGATCCCGTGTGCCGCTGTCCTCACCCCTTCGTCGTGATCGGTCGCGCGATCGTCGAGCTGGACGGGTCTCTCCAGCGGACGAACGACCTCTTGAAAAAGATCGAACGGTCATCGACCGCAACGCAGCAGGTAATCCCCATCGGGTCTGAAGATCCCCGCCCGGTCGCTCCGGTGCCGCACGTGCCGGCGAAGGCGCGACGGGGACTTGGCCGCAAGAAGAGCAACAGGTAATCCCGGCCCTCTAGCTTCCTTGGCGGACGCCACGCCTTCTTCGTAGCCGTCTCGCCCGGACCACCATCCTTCGTTGCGTGTCGCGTGAAATCTCGTAGCCCCCGTAGACGCTTGCCTCCACCGGCGAGGCCAGCTGGCTCCACGCCCTCGATCCGGTCCCCGATGTCCCGTCGAGGACAGCGGCATATTCGGTGAGGGTCTGAGCCGGCAACCGGGGACGGCCGGCGCGTCGTCCCGCCCGTTCGGCGCTCTGGATAATTCTTTCGGTCCACGTCCTGGGCCGGGAGCGGCGCCAGCGGAGCAGCACTGCGAGAGATCCCACGCCGAGGACCACAGCGGAGACGGGTAAGAACGGGATCCGTCCCACCGCTGCGCCGAGGTCGTGCAGGGCGGTCGCGCCCGGGGAGGGGTTGGCCAGCGGGACGACCGCGGTCGGATCGAAGCTCTGCCAGCCAAGGCCCGGAAACCACACCTGCACCCACGCGTGCGCATCGTCGGCGCGTACCTCGTACAAGTCGGTCACAGGGTTGTACGAGCCCGGGACGTAGCCGACGACTTCGCGCGTCGGAATCCCGATGGACCGCAACATGACGGCGAGCGACGTCGAGATCTGCTCGCAGAATCCGACCCGGTTCCCGAAGAGAAACTCATTGACGGTGTCGGCACCCGGTGGCAAGGGCGGAATGTCGAGGGAATAACGGGTGTGCGTGCCCATCCAGGCGATGAGTGATTCGACCCGGGCGTAGGTCGTGTGGTCACCGGCGGTGATCGATTCGGCCAGCGCTTGCGCCCGTGGATACGCGTAGGGAAGTTGGAGGTACGACTCCGCCAGGGCAACCGGTAACCTCGCCTTGCTCGAATCACCTTGCAGTTGTTGAGGAGTGGCCGCCACCACCTGGGACTCGACAGAATAGATTGCTCCTTTGCCCAACCCGATCGGTGACACGATGGCCCCGTTGCTGGAGACATAGATTTTGGACGTCGGAAACCACAGCTCGCTTGCGGCCTCTGCGTGGAACACGAGATTCGCCGTCGATCCGACGACGTAGAACGTCTGCAGGTCCGATTGTGCGAGGGCGCTGCTCCCGGTCTCGGGTGGCAGGAGGAAGGGTGAGGTTTCAAAGACCACGTGGGAACTGCTGTTCGTCGACGCCCAGCTCTCGCCGTTCCAGGAATTGAACGTTTCGCCCACCCAGTAAGAGGGGCGCTCGGCACGGACCAGCATGAGTAGGGTGTTGTCCAGTTTTCCCCGCAGCGCGGTGTCCAGACTGTTTGCAAATCCGAGGTAGCCACCGACGCGGGTGGGACCGGTCGGACTTCCGGGTCGCGCCAGCTGTGATGGAGAACCGGCGTCTCCGGCGAGCGCTCCGGGGATTCCTACAGATCCACCGACTCCGGCCTTGTCGAACAGGTTGAGCTTGGCTGCGACGGTTGGTGCCGGAAGGACCAGAAAGATGGTGAATGCCGCGGCACCCACCGCCGACAGTACCGATACGAGGAGAGCCACGGACATTCGCCCGCCGCCGCTCGCCGATCTCCACATCAAGGTGAGGCCGGCGAGGCTGAAGCCGGCCCAGGCCAGTGCGTACAAACCGAAACGAAGATCGAGTGCTTGCGCGCCCCCAACTGCCATGAGACCCGCTGCGGCGGCAAGGGAGAAGGTCAAGTCGCGGCGAGACGGCACGTGGAAGGAGTGCAGCACGAGGATGGAGACGAGGAGCACGATCAGAGGCTCCTCGACATTGGCAATACCGTTGACCGGGCCGGTGACTGCCTGGAAGAACCATACGGAGACCCCTATCGCCCCCGCTGCGACGAGAACCTTCGTCCAGGCCGGTGGGTGCGACCTGGTCGCATAGGAGAATCCCATGCCCAGCGCCGCCAACCCGATACCGCAGAGTGCCGTACCTCCGGAGATCTCACCCATCGATGCCGACGCTGCGATCGCGACGATGACCGCACCGAGGCATGCGACCCGCAGCGCGATCGAGTGTTCCGGTGGTCCTGGACGATTGGCGGTCCGGATAGTTTCGATGATTCTCATTGCGATCGAAAGGGCGTGGTGGAGTCTGCCCGGATGGGTGCGCGGGACACCCGCGGGCCAAACGCCGGCCGGCGCCCCGCCGATCCGCCACGAGCGCCATGACCGGTCCTGTCTCCTCAAGGGTGGCCAGGTGCACCGGTGCACCTCGTTCGAGGAGCTGCACGACCGTACCCAGCGCGCGCTCAGCGACCCGCTCGGCCTCCCGCGGATCTGAAGGAAGGGTGACCGTGAGCGTGACCGGCTCGGCTGAGGGCCCTTCGACCTCGCTCACCATCAACTCGCCCGCGTGTGCCGTCGCCCGCCAGTGCACCCGACGTCGACTGTCGCCCGGGCGGTAGGGACGAGCGCCCCGGGGCTCACCGGTATCGGCATGGACCCAGTCCTGCCTTGCGCCATCTTCCCCGTGATCCCGTAACGGGACCGCCCAGGGCCGACCCCGACGGGGCGCGACGTGGAGCGCCGCGGGCAGCGGGAGCACGACGCGGCGGGTCCACCATTGCAGGGCGAAGGGTGCCGCCGTGGCGATGTCCAGAGTCACGGTCTCGTGGACCCCCCGGCGGGTCGGGAGCAGCGAGATGTGGTCCTCAGGCGGCCGGTGCCCACCCACCGGCCCCACGAAGTCCTCCTCACCAAGAGGAGTGACGGGGCGGACGCGCAGGCGTGTCGACGCGTCGAGGCGCATCTGCGCCGGCAGTCCGGCGGTTGCGTGGAGCGGGGCGTCGACCACCCTGACCCTGGCGCGGGCGAGAACCACCCCGGGCCCGAGGATCCCGATGACGAGCGTTCCGAAGACAATGTCGCCGAGGGCCTGCACCCAGCCGGAACCGCCATTGTGCGCGACCAACCACCAGATACAGAGGATGGCCACGGCGACGGCAATCGGCGCGACGGGGCGCGCCGGTCGCGGCCAGCGGCTCATGGCCTCGGCGCAGCCGTCGATTCGAGAATTCCCCGGACCACCCAGACGGCCTGCCCGATACTGTCCTCCCCTTCGTCCAAGAGGATGCGATGGGCCAGACAGCCGACGGCGACCGCCTTCACGTCATCAGGTACGACGTAGGTCCTGGAAAAGAGGAGGGCATGCGCCTGCGCCGATCTGATGAGCCAGATCACCGCGCGTGGGCTGGCTCCGAGACGCACGCCCGGAGCCACTCTGCTCGCTCGACAGATCTGGACGGCGTACTCGGCGACCAACGGCGTGACGGCCACCCGGTTCGTCGCCAATTGGGCCTCCAACCACTCTGCCGGCGTGCAGACCGCGTGCAGATCGGCGAGGGCATAGGTGCCGCCTTCGTGGAGAACCATTTGCGCTTCGTGCGCGGCATCCGGATAGCCGATCGATGTTGCAACGGCGAACCGGTCCAGCTGGCTTTCCACGAGCGGAAACGTGCCGCGCTGGGAGCGCGGATTCTGCGTCGCAATGACCATGTGCGGACGCGGGAGTCGCCATGACTCTCCGTCGACACTGACCTGATGCTCTTCCATGGTCTCCAACAGAGCCGATTGCGTGCGCGGCGGGGTGCGGTTCAACTCGTCGAAGAGAACGACGTGGGCGAAGACCGGTCCCCTGTGGAAGTCCCAGGTTGCCTTGTCCGGCGAGTAGATGGACACGCCGGTGACGTCGGACGGAAGGAGGTCCGGATGCCCCTGGACACGCGACAACTCGGCTCCCAGAGAGGTTGCGATGGCTCTGGCCAAGACCGTCTTGCCGACGCCGGGCACGTCCTCGATGAGCAGGTGGCCGCCTGAAAGTGCGGCGACAGCGGCGGCGATGATGGCTGGTCGTGCATCGAGAAGGACCTGACCGAGGTTTCCCATGAAGGCCTGTCCGAGAGCGATGGCCGCGTCGAGTTCGGGATCTCCCGGTGGGGAGGCGTCGGACCCGCCGTCGAGCTCAACCCGAGCGAGCTTCATGGCAAGGTTCACGATCTCTCACTTCTCGTCTTCGTCGTCGCTGCGCGCTCCCGGTCGGGGCGCGCCTGTCGGTTGTGTTCTCCGGGTTCGCCCATTTCTGCACCACAACAGTGGGCGACGCAGATCATCATCGGGACTATGCAATCTCAACGCTTGCCCAACTCCGACGCGTCGGCGCACTGACGGCCGGAGAACGGCGCCGTTTCGGTCACGGGCAAGATTTGCGCCGGCCGACACCATTGTCCGTGTCCGCCGTTGTTCACGTAGTTCATCATCCGTTCGCGTGAAGTTGGCCGGTACGTCATCCTCCGCGCCGGAGACGAAATGATCGCCTCGCCATTGGTGTCCGCCGGGGTGGAATCCGGCAGCCGCGTCCTATACTCCGGCCAGGGAAAGCAGCGGGCGATGGATCGTGCAGAGCTGCTCGGCCCGTACCAGCGCAAGGTGACGAGGTGATGGGCATGACCCGGGACATGGACGGCACCGCCGAGGGCCAACGATTGCGCCACGCCGACGTGGAGGGAGTTCCGTGGCGTCGCTTCGGGCCCTACCTGAGTGAGCGTCAATGGGGAACCGTCCGGGAGGACTACAGCGATAACGGCGACGCGTGGAACTACTTCACTCACGATCAGGCACGCTCGCGTACGTACCGGTGGGGTGAGGACGGAATTGCGGGGATCAGCGACGACCGTCAGCAGCTGTGTGTGGCACTCGCCCTGTGGAACGGAAAAGACCCCATCATCAAGGAGCGGATGTTCGGTCTCACCAACTCCGAGGGGAACCACGGCGAGGACGTGAAGGAGTACTACTTCTACGTCGACAACACACCGACACACTCCTATATGCGGTACCTCTACAAGTACCCTCACGCCGCCTACCCGTACGACGATCTGGTGTCGACGAACCGAGCGCGGTCGAAGACCGAGCAGGAGTACGAGCTCATCGATACGGGCGTCTTCGGTGAGGACCGGTACTTCGATGTCGAGGTCGAGTATGCCAAGTCGGACCCTGAGGACATCCTCATGGCGGTGACGGTGCACAACCGAGGACCCGAGGCCGCCGAGCTCCACGTTCTTCCCACTGTCTGGTATCGCAACACGTGGTTCGACGGCCTCACCGAGCGGCCATCCCTGCGGTCCGACGACCTCGGCCGGATCCTCGCGCAGCACCACGTCCTGGGCGACTGGGCCATCACGGTGTCGGAGCATGCCACCTGGCTCTTCACCGAGAACGAGACCAACGCGGTCAGGCTCTTCGACGGCGACAACCTGACGCCCTTCGTCAAGGACGGAATAAACGACTTCGTGGTCGGGGGCAAGAGCGATTGCGTGAACCCCGAGAACGTCGGGACCAAGGCCGCCGCCCACCACACCCTGATCGTGCCGGCGGGCGCGTCGCAGGTGGTGACGCTCCGTCTTCAGCGCGCGGGTTCCTCCACGCCGGCCGCCGAGTGCCTCGGGCCCGACTTCGACAGGGTCCTCGAGCTCCGTCGTCGGGAAGCCGACGAGTTCTATGGTGCCCTTACGCCCTCGGGGATCAGCGCTGACGCCGCCGCGGTCATGCGCCAGGCGCTGGCCGGCATGCTGTGGAGCAAGCAGTTCTACTTCTTTGATGTCGACCTGTGGTTGCAGGAGCATGACGCGCACCCGCTGCGCGCTCCGACCCGGGACCTGCGGAACATGCAATGGTTCCACATGCTGAACGGCGACATCATATCGATGCCGGACAAGTGGGAGTATCCCTGGTACGCGGCATGGGACCTGGCGTTCCACTGTGTGGCACTGAGCATGGTCGACCCGGCCTTCACGCGCAACCAGATAGAGCTCATGCTCTCCGATGTCTACCTGCACCCGAACGGCCAGCTCCCGGCCTACGAGTGGAACTTCGGTGACGTCAACCCGCCGGTCCATGCGTGGGCCACGCTTTTCGCGCACCGTGCGGCGCCGCATGAACATGGGGGAGTCGACGTTGACTTTCTCCGCAACGCATTCAAGAAGCTGCTCGTCAACTTCACGTGGTGGGTGAACCGTAAAGACCCGTCCGGTCGCAACTTGTTCGAAGGGGGATTTCTCGGCCTCGACAACATCGGGGTCTTCGATCGCAGCGCGCCTCTGCCCACCGGGGGTCAGTTGGAGCAGGCGGACGGCACAGCGTGGATGGCGTTGTTCAGCCAGAACATGTTGGAGCTCGCCATCGAGCTGGCCACGGCCGATCCCAGCTATGAGGATCTCGCACTGAAGTTCGTGCAGCACTTCTTCCAGATCGCCGGGGCCATGGACCGCGTGGGGCAGACCGCCGACGAAATGTGGGACGAGGAGGACGGGTTCTTCTACGACGTGCTCCGACTACCCGATGGCACGGCCACGCGGCTCCGCATTCGCTCCATGGTGGGCCTGATCCCTCTTTGCGCAGTGGCGATCATTCAACCCGAGACGCTGGAACAGTTTCCGAGCCTGGTGCATCGGGTCCAGGGGTACCTGGAGCGCAACGGCGACCTGTTGGTCAATGTGGCCGATCCCCGGAAGCCCGGCGTCAACGGCCACGTGATGCTCTCGGTGCTGAACGAGGAGAAGCTCAGGCTCGTCCTCACCCGGATGTTGGACGAGGAGCGGTTCTTCAGTCCCCATGGTGTGCGCTCGTTGTCGCGTTCCCATCTGGCGGAACCGTATGTGTTCGTCGTCGAAGACCACGAGTACGTCGTCGGGTACCTCCCTGCGGAGTCCGACACAGGCATGTTCGGAGGGAACTCCAACTGGCGCGGACCGGTGTGGTTCCCGATCAACCTGCTCATCGTCCGCGCCCTCTTGCAGTACTACCGCTACTACGGCGACTCCTTCAAAATCGAGTGCCCGACGGGTTCGGGCCACGAGATGACGCTCTTCGAGGTGGCGAAGGATCTGGCTGATCGGCTCATCTCCATCTTCTTGCGCGACGAGCAGGGCAACCGGCCCGTCTACGGGGGGACGGAGAAGTTCCAGAACGACCCGCACTGGCGTGACCTGTTGTCCTTCCACGAGTACTTCCACGGTGACAACGGAGCAGGTATCGGCGCCAGCCACCAGACCGGGTGGACGGGGACGGTGGCGCGCCTGATCCAACTCTTCGGCGAGGCCTCGCCGGCGGACGCCCTGCACGCCACGGGAGGGCTCCTGGCCTACGGCACGCAAGGGCCCCCGACGACCTCGATGCGAGGAGAGCCTGAGTCGTGAACGTTGCAAAGGCGCAAGGGCCGGGAGCGATGACGGGTGCATGGCCGGCCCACCCTGTCATCTACGAACTGAGCACGTTGCCGTGGCTCAACGAGGTGGCCGCCCGGTCCGGTCGTCAGGTCACCCTCGCCGACGTGCCCGCGTCGGAGTGGGACGCCGTCGCCCTGCCCGGGGTCGACGCGGTCTGGCTCATGGGCGTCTGGGAGCGCAGCCCCGTAGGCCGAGCGATCGCCCTGGGTGACCAGGCGATTCGTCACGAGGTGCGTGAGCTGCTGTCCGACGCCACCGACGCGGACATCGTCGGCTCCCCGTACTGCATCCGCCGTTATCGTGTTGATCCACAATTCGGCGGTCCCGACGGACTCGCAGCTGCCCGCGCCGAGTTGGCCGGGCGTGGGGTGCGCCTTCTGCTCGACTTCGTCCCCAATCATGTCGCGCCCGACCATGATTGGGTGGAGGCGCATCCTGAGTACTTCGTGCGGGGCACCGAGGCTGACTTGGGGGACGCGCCACCGGCCTTCCTCGAGACGGCGGGTGGGGTGCTGGCAATGGGACGCGACCCGTACTTCCCCCCGTGGCCCGACGTCGTCCAGCTCGACTCGACACAGGTCGCCTTGCGCTCGGCCGTCATCGACACCCTTTCGGATATTGCCAACCAGTGCGACGGGGTGCGGTGCGACATGGCGATGCTGCTGCTCGACGACGTCGTCGCGCAGACTTGGGGCGACCGGGTGGGCCCCGCGGGTCCCGTGCCTTATTGGAGCGAGGTCACAGGGGCGGTGAAGAAGGTGCACCCGAACTTCCTCTTCGTCGCCGAGGCCTACTGGGACCGCGAACCGGATCTGATCGTGCAGGGCTTTGACCACTGCTACGACAAGCGCCTCTACGATCGCCTGGTGTCCGCCGGCGCCGACTCGGTGCGGGACCACTTGGCGGCCGATCCCGCCTACCAGCAACACCTCGTGCGGTTTTTGGAGAACCACGACGAACCACGGGCTGCCGCGGTCTTCCCGATGGACCGCGGGGAGGCGGCGGGTGTGTTGGTCGCCACCGTACCCGGGGCACTACTCCTCTTCCAGGGTCAATTCAGTGGCCGCCGATTCCATATGCCGGTGCAACTCGGCCGGTGGCCCGCCGAGCCGCCCGATGACGACCGGAAGGCCCGCTGGATCCGCCTCCTCGATGTGTTGGCGGCAGAGGGGCTGCGGTCCGGGCGCTGGGACATGCTCGAGGTGAGCGGCTGGCCGGACAATGACAGCTGCCGCAACCTGTTGGCGTGGCAGTGGCAGGGGGACGTGCACCGCCATGTGGTCGTGGTGAACTTCTCCGGTTCCTTCGCGGACGGCCGCGTCGCGCTGGAACGCACCGCCGACGCCGAATGGGACCTCACCGACCTGCTCGATCATCAGTCCTACCGCAGAGCCGGCGACGACATGGACCCCTCCACCGGCGGTGGCCTGTACGTGGCGCGAGGGCCCTTCGAGTCACACCTCTTCCGGATGGTCAGGGTCAACCCGAGCGGCTAACTGGCGGTGGACTCGATCGGCACGACCACGGCTGACGTGGTTTCGGGGGGTGTCAGGAAGCGGTCGTACGCACCGACCCGTCGCTGGTACTCGTCGACTCTTCGGCGCTCGAACGCCTGCGCACGTTCGACTGCCGCCTGCAGCTCCTCAGGATCTTTCAGCAGCCGTACCGTTCGTACTTTGGGAGAAACAATGGGCGAGTCCGAGGGCTCCTTGCTGTGGTGGTGGAACACCGCATTCCTCCTTCCTTCTCGTGCAGCACCGGTGGAAATCTGCACTCTCCGCATTATGCGCCCACGGAGCTCGGCGCGTACCGCGCCCCTTCCGGGCGCGCCCCGAAGGCACGCCCGGCGGCGACACGGCCTATGAGGCGACCTTGTCCTTGCGATGTGGGAGCACCCATCCCGGGCGGGGAAAGTGGCATGTGTACCCCTGGGGGTAGCGCTCGAGGTAGTCCTGATGTTCGGGCTCGGCTTCCCAGAAGGGTCCCGCCGCCACGACTTCGGTGACGACCTTGCCCGGCCAGAGGCCTGACGCCTCGACATCCGCGATGGTGTCCTCAGCGATCTCACGCTGGGTGTCGTTCTCGTAGAAGATGGCCGACCGGTAGCTCTTGCCGATGTCGTTCCCCTGGCGGTCCCTCGTCGTCGGGTCGTGGATCTGGAAGAAGAACTCGAGGAGGTCCCGATACGAGGTCACGCCGGGGTCGAACGTGATTTCGATCGCCTCGGCATGGGTCCCGTGGTTGCGGTAGGTGGCGTTCGCCACTTCACCTCCGGTGTAGCCGACCCGGGTCGAGACAACGCCGGGACGCTTCCTGATCAGGTCCTGCATTCCCCAGAAGCAACCGCCGGCGAGAACCGCCTTTTCCGTCGTCATCCGTCCACCTCCTGCGTGGTCGTCGGGTTGTCGAACAGCTCCTTGTACTCGCCGTACCCCTCAGCCTCGAGGTCCTCGTACGGGACAAAGCGTAGAGCGGCCGAATTGATGCAGTAACGAAGCCCCCCCTCCTCCTTGGGCCCGTCATTGAAGACGTGGCCGAGGTGACTGTCGCCATGGCTGGACCGGACTTCGGTCCGGATCATCCCGTGGCTCTGGTCCACGACGTCGACGACGTTCTCGGCGTGGACCGGGGCGGTGAAGCTGGGCCATCCGCACCCGCTGTCGAACTTCTTGGTCGACGTGAACAGTGGTTCACCCGAGACGATATCCACGTAGAGCCCGGCCTCTTTGTGGTCCCAGAACTCGTTGCTGAATGCGGGCTCGGTGGCAGCCTCCTGGGTCACCTGGTACTGCCGAGGGCTCAATTTGGCAATGGCTGCCGGGTCTTTGCTGTACGTGCTCGTCACACCAACTCCTTCTTTCTCACTGGTGATGATCCGTGCCCCCGGTTCAACGTCAAACGGACCCGGAAGCTTCCCGGAATCGGCCTTTCGGCCGGCATCGGACCGCCTTCTCGATGTGGGCGAAATCAGGCACGGTACCTCCCGGTCATAGCCCAAGGCGGCGGCCGTGTCACGCGGCGTCGGATCTGTGCGCGCGGTCCTACGTAATTGGCATGTTACGGTAGCTCTGTCGTTACCGAAGGGTGGAGAGCGTTGGCCGGAGGAAAGGTGACAGATGCGCACGCACCGTCTTCGGGCGATCCCTTCGGAGCTCTCGGTGATCCCAATCGGCGCGAGATCCTGCGTCTTCTGAGCACGGGTGACAAGCCGGTCCAGGAGATCGCGGCCGCCATGCCGATCAGCCGTCCCGCCGTCTCCCGTCATCTTCGCCTCCTCAAAGACGCCGGCATGGTGGCCGAGGAACCCCGAGGGACCCGGCACATCTATCGCCTCCGCGAGGAGGGGTTGCGCGCGGTCCAGGCCTATCTGGAGGGGATCTGGGGCGATGCCGCAGTGCGGTTCCGGCTCCTGGCCGAAAACGTCGAGCGAACCCCCAAACGGTGATCGCCCCGCTGCGGATCTCCTTCGAGGTCGGGTGCCCGCCCGAGCATGCGTTCACGGTGTGGACGACGCGCATCGACACGTGGTGGCCGCGCGACCACACCGTCAGCGGGAACGCCGACCTCGTTGTGCTCGAATGCGGTGTGGGCGGACGGATCTTCGAACGGACGATCGACGGCATGGAGCACCTCTGGGGTGAGGTGACCCTCTGGGACCCGCCGAGGGATCTGGCCTATCGGTGGCACCTCGGGGCGGATCCGGCGACCGCGACCGAGGTGGAGATCCGATTCCGCCCCGAGGGGAGTGCACGCACGCGCATCGAGATCGAGCATCGGGGGTGGGAACGTCTGGGGGATGCGGCAGCCGAATGGCGTGCCCGGAACCGGGCCGGCTGGGACACCTTGCTGCCGCACTACGAAGCTGAGCTGGTGAAAGGAGAACGGTGATGCCCGCGGGAACCAAAGAGGATCCATGGCAATTGACGACGCCGCCGGGCACCTCGGCCTACACGATGTACCGGGACGACGCGGCCGATCCTCCTGCGTTGGTCTGCCAGGTCGGTTCGACGACGCTCAGATACGACGCCCGGGCGATCGAGGACCTGCATGCCTGGCTGACCGAGCAAGGGGACTGGGTGCTTTTGGGGGCGGCAGACGAGAAAAAGCCCGCCGCCGAAGGGACGGTCGAGGCATGGGGGCGTTCCCCCGACAATCCCGTCGGGGGTTGGTACGGCTTGCGCAACGGGTATCGGGGACGGTTCGGCATGTACCTTCCGCCGCTGCTCGAGGCACTCGGCCTGGCCGAGGTCACCCATGACGCACGGAACAACTCCATGCGGGCCCTTTGAGCTTGCCCAGCTCCTCTGCTACCGCAGATGCTCGCCGAAGAAGCTGAGCGTGCGGGCCCAGGCATCGGCCGCTGCATCGGGGTCGAAGCTCTCCGAGCCGTCCCTCATGAAGCCGTGGGATGCATGGGGGTACACGACGGTGTCGGGATGATGGGCGGCCACGCGCTCGAATTTCGTCGGGCGGAATATAGGGGTCCTGCCCGCCGAAGAACAGAAGGGTCGGGCACGTCGGGTCACCGAGGTCGTCGGCGATGCGCCCTCCGTAGAATCCGACCGCGGCCTCGAACCCCTGGCCATGGACCGCGGTGTTCCACGCGAAGCGCCCGCCCAGGCAGAACCCGGTGACGCCGATCCGATCGGCTCCCTCGCCCCGCAACGTGCCGGCTGCTGCCGTCACATCGGCGAGGACCTGCGCCGGTGAGAGTGCGCCGACCAGCGACGCGAAGTCAGCGGACTCTGTGCCTCCACTGCGGAAGAAGAGGTCGGGGGCGATGGCCCCGTAGCCCTCTGCGGCCAGGCGCTGGCACACCCGCAGGAGCTGCGGGCTGATGCCGCCACCCTCGTGGATGACGACGATGCCCGGCCAAGGCCCCCGGACCTCGGGGAGGGCGACGAAGTAGGGGAGTGAGATCGCTGGCACGATATCGATATTGCCAGATCCCCGGTGCGGTGTTCCGACGGCGGTCCCCGGCACGCCCGCGACCGGTCGGGAGGCACCATGGAGCAGCGAGGGTGAAGAATCGAGGCGGTGATGTCGATTTCGCCATCCGCCGTTCGTCGTACTACGTGAACGACGCCGACGGCGCCGCCGACGAAGAGAGGAGCAAGACGATGGCCGAATACCTCATCCTTATCTACGGGGACGAAGCAGAGATTGGCAAATCCGATGCCGAGGGGTTCAACCAGATGATGAAGGGACACCAGGAGTTCGGCGAGCGCAACGCAGCCGCGTTGCGGGGCGGAAACGCCCTTCAGGCCACCGGTACCGCGACGTCGATTCGGGAAGATTCTTCGGGTGGTTTCGTCGTCACCGATGGGCCGTTCGCGGAGACTAAGGAAGCCCTGGGAGGGTACTACCTCATCGAAGCCGCCGACCTGGACGAGGCGCTGTCCTTGGCCAAGGAGATCCCCATGCCGGCGGGCGGGGTCGAGGTGCGGCCGATCAGGACCTTCGACTGAACAGGGTCCGTGCACCCGAGTATGCCTCGGTCGAGGCCGCAGTAGCCGAGGCGCACCGTCGTGAGTGGGCGTTCGTGCTCGCCGCGACGGTGCGTCTCACCGGCGACATCGATCTGGCGGAGGAGTGCGTCCAGGACGCGTACGCCCGCGCGCTGGCGACGTGGTCGACCAGGGGTATCCCAGCCAAACCAGGCGCATGGCTGACGACCGTGGCCCGCCGCCGTGCGCTCGACACGGCCCGGCGCGCCGCGACCTACGGGCGAGCCCTGCCCCGCCTCGTCGAGCGGGCGGAGGAGCAGGGGCCGGGGGAAGTGGACGCCCCCGAGATCGTCGATGACCGCCTCAGGTTGATCTTCACGTGCTGTCACCCTGCCCTCGGCACCGATGCGCAGGTGGCGTTGACGCTCCGTCTCGTGTGCGGCCTCACGACGGCCGAGGTGGCACGTGCGTTCCTGATCAGCGAGGCCACCATGGCGGCCCGCATCACGCGGGCAAAGAAGAAGATCGCCATTGCCCGCATCCCGTACCGGGTTCCCCCGGCCGAGGAGCTCCCTTCCCGTGTCGACGCGGCGCTCACGGTCGTCCATCTACTCTATTCGACCGGGCATACTGCGCCGGTCGGTGCTGACCTGCTGCGCCGGGACCTCGTCGAGCGTGCCCTGGACCTGGCACGCGTGTTGCGCACACTGCTTCCCGACGATGCCGACGTCGCCGGGCTCCTGGCCCTGATCCTCCTCACCGATGCCCGGAGCGACACACGTCTCGGAGACCTCGGTGAGTTGGTCCTCCTCGCCGATCAGGACCGAGCCCGCTGGGACCAGGCTGCCATCAGCGAGGGCATCGCCCTTGTGCGTCAGGCACTAAAGCGGCGACCCCCGGGGCGGTTCGCGCTGATGGCCGCCATCGCCGCGGTGCATGCCCAGGCTCCGTCATGGGACACCACCGACTGGCACGAGATCGTCGGTCTCTATCTCGTGCTCATGCAGATCTGGCCATCGCCCGTGGTGGCGCTGAATCACGCGGTGGCCCTGGGCCTGGCGGAAGGTCCCCAGGCCGGACTCGACGCGCTCGATGCGATCGGTTCTGATCCGCTGCTGGCCACCTACAGCTACCTGGCCTCGTCGCGAGCCGACTTTCTTCGCAAGCTGGGCCGGACGGACGAAGCGCGCACCGCATACGAAGAGGCACTCCTCCTCAGTGAGAACGAGGTCGAGCGGGCGTTCCTGTTGGAGCGGATCGGCGACATCGAGAGCTGAGGATCGTGGGCCAAGGGTGAGAAGATCGCCCACGGTCGCACCGAGCATCCCGTCGGGTCCCTGCGTGTCGGGTCAATCGTCGTCGTGGGCGTCGTCGGGTGATCGAGGACGTCTTCGACGTGTATGCGTCCGCACCTCTTCGGGTAGAGGTACAACGTGGTGTGCCGTTCGTTGCGAATTCCCAGCTGTTTCCCAGCAGAACGCAAATGGGTTCTGACCGGGTTCACAGTCACGCCACAGAGCAATTGGACAGACTGAGGAGTAATGAAGACTGCCGCCATCGACAGGACACTGTGGCTCGTGCGGCACGGAGAGAGCACATGGAACGATTTGGGCCTCATCCAAGGGCACGCCGAAGGGCCCGTGCTGACCGAACGTGGCCGCGCGCAGTCGCGTGATGCCGCGGATGCCCTGCGGGCGGCGGCGGTTGCGGCAATCTATGCAAGTGATCTCGAGCGTGCGCAACAGACGGCGGCGTTCGTCGGGTCGACGCTGGGTCTTCCCATCCACTCGGATCGCGCCTTGCGCGAACGCTGCTTCGGGGTGTTCGAAGGGTGTCCGTCGCACGCGCTGGGCTCGGTGCAGTCGGGCATACGGGACGAGCGGGTCACCGACGCGACAGCGCGCCCTGAGGGCGGAGAGTCGCTCGATGATCTCTACGAACGGGCGGCCATGTTCGTGGACGGGTTGGGGGATCAGTCTCACGCGGGCGACGTGGTGATCGTCACGCACGGCGGGACCATACGCGCCCTGCGGGCCTACTGCGCGGGCGAGCCCATGCTCGGCATGCGCTGGGACGTGGTGCCCAACGGCAGTGTGTGGAAGATCGAACACCCGGCCATTGCCGGGGCAATGAAACGATAACGAAGAGCACGGAGGCTCCTATGCGTCCTACAACCCTGCAGCTCCCCGAACGGACAGCGAAGCCGAGGTCGACCGGCATCACGATGGTCGTCGACGGCGGACTTCCGACCCGCTATTTCCGCGACGTGGTGGAGAGCGGAGCGGAGTTCCTCGATTTCGTCAAGTTCGGATGGGGGACGGCACTTGTCACCAACGACCTCAGTGAGAAGATCGCGGTCCTGCGCGAAATCGGAGTGAATTTCTATTTCGGCGGCACGCTGTTCGAGAAGTTCGTCCTCCAGGATCGTCTGGACGACTTCCGAGACCTCTGCCAGACCTTCTCCTGCGAGTACGTCGAGATTTCGAACGGAACGATCGACCTGACGAACCCCGAGAAAGCCGGGTACATCAGGAAACTGTCCGATGACTTCCGGGTCATCTCCGAAGTGGGGTTCAAGGACGCGGAGCGGTCGGAGAACTTGCCGCCGAGCCGGTGGATCGAATGCATCCACGAGGATCTCGACGCCGGAGCCGTGCTGGTGACACTCGAAGCCCGGGAGAGTGGCAAGTCCGGTATCTGCCGGCCGAACGGAGAGCTGCGCTTCGGACTGATCGAGGAACTGCTCACCTGTGAGCTCAATCATGAGACGCTGCTGTTCGAAGCGCCGTCGACAGAGCTCCAGAACTACTTCGTGAAGCGACTCGGTCCGAACGTGAACCTCGGAAATGTGGCGGCGACTGCGGTACTCGGTCTCGAGACCATCCGTCTCGGGCTGCGCGCCGAGACCTTGTGCACGTTCGAAGGTTTTCCTCTGTGAGGGAAAGTAGGGACGCCTTTCATCTGGCGATACCTGCGTACCACCTGGATGACACCGAGGACTTCTACGTCCGCCAATTGGGGTGCAAGCTCGCGGGAGGTACCCGGATCGCATCACGCTCGATTTCTTCGGTGATCAGCTGGTCTGTCACCTGACCGGACCTCCGGTCCGGCGCGAGGAGAACCTCGCGCTCTACCCGCGGCACTTCGGTGTGACGTTTCGCGAGGCGGAGGATTTCGAGGCACTGCACCGGCTCTGCCTCCAGCGCAAGATCGAGATGTTCCGCGACCTCAATGTTCGATTCGAGGGATTGGTCGAGGTGCACCGCACCTTTGTCCTGCGCGATCCGTCCGACAACCTGATCGAGTTCAAGCAGTACACCGACCCCAGAATGATGTACTGAGATGTCGGCGCTCCTCTCTGAGATCGACTCGTCCGCACCCTCGGGACTTCTCAGCGGACCGGTGTCCGAACTGGTGCGCGCCCGGGCCCTCTCCGAGGGAGAGCGCACCTTCCTCGAGCACGCCCGCGAGGAGCGTGCCCTTTCGTTCGAGGACCTGGCCCGCAGGGTCGAGCAATGGGCGGGCATGCTCGGTGCATCCGGCATCGACGAGGGCTCCACGGTGGGTCTCGTCATCAGCGATCCGATCGATTTCTCCGTGGCATTCCTGGGAACGATGGCAGCCGGTCGTTGGGCGGCGCCGCTCGACCCCGACATGCCCGCACACGGCCCGGGAGGCCTGCGGAAGGCCCTGGAAAGGGTCGGAGCGGACGTCGTCTTCGCGGACCGGAGCGCCCCCGACGGCATCGATGTGGGCTGGGTGGACATCGGTGGTGCGGTCCGCGAGGCACACGAGGGGTTTTCCGGCCTACGGGCGTCAGGGAACAGGGGTGGTGCGGGTGGTGCGGTCCTGGCCTCGTCCGGCACGACCGGTGTGCCCAAGGTGATCCCCCTGCCCCAACAGCAGCTTCTGCAGACGGCCCGCAACGTCGCCGCGCATCATCGCCTCACACCGAATGACCGGGGATTCAACTCGTTGCCGCTCTTCCACATCAACGCCGAAGTCGTCGGCCTGCTGTCCACGCTCGTCGCTGGTTCGACGCTGGTGCTCGACGACCGGTTTCATCGCACCAACTTCTGGAACCTGATGGGCGAGCGGCGGATCACATGGATCAACGCGGTCCCTGCCATCATTTCGCGGTTGGCCGATCCCGGGGTGGAGGAAATCATCCCGCACCGCATCCGGTTCATCCGTTCCGCCTCGGCTCCCCTGCCGGTCCCCACCTCGGCCCGATTCGAAGCGAACACGGGCATTCCCATCCTCGAGACGTATGGGATGACCGAGGCGGCCAGCCAGATCACGGCCAACCCGCTCTCAGGCCGGCGCAAGCCGGGATCAGTGGGCTTTCCCGTCGGTGTCGAACTTCGCATCGCCGCCGCGGCGTCGATCGAGGGTTCGGTGCAGGGGGAGGCCGACAATGTGGGCCATGTCGAAATCCGGGGTCCCTCGGTGATCACGGCCTACGAGGGCAGCCATCACGCCGACCGGATAGACGCCGACGGCTGGCTGCGGACCGGGGACCTCGGGCATTTCGACGAGGACGGCTACCTCTACCTCGACGCGCGCACCGACGACGTCATCAACCGGGGCGGCGAGAAGGTCTTCCCACGGGAGATCGAAGAGATGGTCCTCGTCGACCCGGTGGTGGCCGCGGTGGCCGTCGTGGCGGCGCCCGACCCCGAGATGGGACAGGTGCCCGTCGCCTACCTCGTGCTGGAGGGGGTCGACGGCGCATCGGACGGCGCCCTGGTGGTGGAGGCGCTCGAGCGGATTCGGGCGCGGCTCATGGCGACTCTGGTGAAGAGCAAGCGGCCGATCTCCCTGAAGGTCGTCGACGCATTGCCGGCGGGGGCGACAGGCAAGGTGCAACGGCGCGCCCTACGGGAGAGCGATGTCGCCGTGATCGCTCACCTCAATTGTCGATGAGCGTCGACACCTCTCCGCTCGCACCGGCCATACCGGTGAGCGGCACCCGCAAGCGCCTCGATCACATCGATGCGATGCGTCCCGTGAAGCAGTTCGGCGTCGTCTCGACCCATACGCTCATCTTCTTCGCCGCCGTGGGGACCGGCGTCACCGTCGGGGCCTCGCTCCAACTCCTGCATGTCACCCGCGAGGCATTCCTCTTCATTTCTGCGTGCATGATCGCCTACAGCTTCCGTGGCGTGCAGCAGATGGACCTGCGCACCTTCTGGCGCAAGCGCTTCAGTGCGGTCGGCGTGCCGTACCTCTGTTGGACGCTCATCTACTTCTTCGTGACGCTCCACGGGACCACGGGATCACTGCCGTCGAGGCTTGACCACCTCGCCTATCTCGTGGGGACCGGGTACTACCAGCTCTACTTCCTGGTCGTCCTCCTCGAGTTCTACCTGGTGTTCCCGCTCCTCCTCATCCTCCTGCGACGGACGGTGGGACACCACGGGATTCTGCTGGCCGCCAGCGCCGCGCTGCAGGTCCTGATCGTCTCGCTGATGCACTGGGGGGTGTTCCCGCACTGGATGCGGGGGTTCTGGGCCACCCGCGAGGTCACGTCGTACCAGTTCTATCTCATTGCCGGCATGGTGGTGGCCTTCCATCTGGACGAGGTGCACCGCTGGCTCTGCGCCCACGTCTGGCTCGTCCTCGGGGCGACACTGGCCAGCGCCGCTCTGGCCGAGGCCTGGTACTACCTCGCCGTCTACCACGTGGTTTCGTGGTTCGGCTCGAGCTCGGACCCCTTCCAACCCATCGTCATCCCGTGGAACATCGGTGCCATCGCGAGCATCTATCTCCTCGGCGTCTGGTTGGTCAGTCGACGCCGATCATCACGGACGAGGTCCCTGACCAAGACCGGCTCGGACGACTCCTACGGCGTCTATCTGGCCCAGCTGGTGTTCATCACGGCGCTCGGATGGGCCGGATGGCGTCACCTCGACTCGTACGTGCCCTGGCCGATCGTCTGCCTTTTCACGGTCGTGATCGTCTTCTTCGCCTGTGTGGCATTGACCGAGGTGCTGGCCCGGACACCGCTGGCGAAGCCATTGACTGGACGCTCACGGTTGCCGCGCCGTGAACGGCCACCGAGCCCCGAGCACACAGAGCAGCGTGGCGTCGAGCCGGCACGGGAGGCCGGCCAGGTTGCGCACGACCTCGTTGGATCGAGCCGTGCTTCGCTCGGTGCGCACGTACGCGCGTCAGGGGCTTGACAGACGCGTCGCGGATGGCCTCGCTGATGAGCCGGTAGCCCTCCGTGGTGGGGTGCTTGTTGCGTCCCAGGGGACCGGCCACGCATTCCCAGGTCAGAGCGCAGGTTCGTGCGACGTTCAGCGGCACCGGTGTGCCGTCGGGCAAGGCGGTGGGCGCCGCGCTGTCCATGTCGAAGGCACTGGCCACGTCGGCCATCGGGACGCCAGCCGCGGCATAGGCCGACCGGAGCGCGTCGTTCAGCCGGGTGATGACGTCGAGACTCTCTGCGGCGAACGATTTCCCGATGGTGCCGTCGAGGGACGCCACCAGATACGGGTCGTAGTGGCCGACCCCGACGAAGTGGACCTTGGGCCCGCTCGCCGCGCGGAGCGCCGCCAGAATCTGGGGGAGCTGGGTCCGGACATTCGCCAGGCCGAGGTCGACGCAAGCTTCGTCGACCTCGTGATGCCCGAGGCAATGGACCAGGTCGTTGAAGCCGACGTCGACCGTCACCAGAACCGTCGAGGGGTGCTGGCGCAGGAAGGACACGGCGAGGGCGAGCTGCGATGCGATGGCATGGCAGCGGTCGCCGCCCTCGAGCATGGTCGAGGTGGTCTCACCCGGACAGCCCAGTTGCACCAGTTGGAGGTCACCCCATCGGGCGCGTTCGGCGTCCACCAGGTCGTTTGCGTACCCCTCGTCGGTGGGCGCGCCCTGCGGGATGGCCGCCGTGGGTTGAAAGCCGACCGAGTCCGACCCACCGAGGGCGAGGTAGTAGTGCGGTCCCACTTCGGCGGCCTGAACCGGGGTGGTGAGGCTGAGAACGCCGGTGGACAGCGCCACGACGATTCCGGTCGCTCCAGCGATTCGCCTCAGAAGTCGATGCACCGTCAACGTCGTCCCCGTCCGCCTTCGCACCCGTTCCCAGCTTAATCCAAGCTTTCGCAGCGCACTGTAGAGGCCGCGCCGCTCCGGGTGGGGGCGCCCATGGGGGAGTCCGGGCCTGGCGGCCGCCCAATTCGAACGGGACTGTCGCGGCGGGGGCCGGGGCTGGGTCACACTGGTTGGCATGGCAGCCCAGTTCATCTACACCATGCGCGACCTCAAGCGGTTCTACCCCCCCGACCGGGAGGTGCTGCGTGGCATACACCTCTCCTTCTATCCGGGTGCGAAGATCGGGGTCATCGGCGCCAACGGTTCGGGAAAGTCATCGTTGCTCCAGATAATGGCCGGACAGGACGACGGCTTCACGGGTGAGGCGCGGTTGACGCCGGGTTTCACGGTCGGGTACCTGGCGCAGGAGCCGCAACTGGATCCCGGCAAGAATGTGGCGGGCAACGTCGCCGACGGGGTCGGGGAGGTCAAGGGCCTGCTGGACCGCTTCAACGAGGTCTGCGCGGCATTCGCCGAACCGGACGCCGACTTCGATGCACTCCTCGCAGAGCAGTCCGATCTCCAGACCAAGATCGACGCCGCCGGCGCCTGGGATCTGGAGCGTACGTTCGAGATCGCCATGGATGCGCTCCGGCTGCCTCCGGGCGACGCCGACGTGACGACGCTCTCGGGCGGTGAACGGCGCCGGGTCGCCCTGTGCCGGCTCCTGCTGTCGAAACCCGACCTGCTCCTCCTGGACGAGCCCACGAACCACCTCGATGCCGAGTCGGTGGCCTGGTTGGAGCGGACGCTCCAGGACTACCCGGGCACCGTGGTCGCCGTGACCCACGATCGCTACTTTCTCGACAACGTCGCCGGCTGGATCCTGGAGCTGGATCGCGGTGCGGGCATTCCATGGGAGGGCAACTACTCGTCGTGGCTGGAACAGAAGCAGGCCCGGCTCGCCGGCGAGGAGAAGGCCGACCGGTCGCGCCAAGACGCCCTCCAGCGAGAACTGGACTGGATCCGGATGTCACCGCGGGCCCGGCAGAGCAAGGGCAAGGCCCGCATCACGGCCTACAACGAATTGGTGGCGGAGGCAGAAGCCGCCGAACGCAGGGCGGACAAGGTCGAGATCACCATTCCACCCGGGCCGAGGTTGGGCGATCGCGTGGTGGACGCCGAGGGCCTCGTCAAGGGATTCGGCGACCGATTGCTCATCGACGGGTTGTCGTTCCTCCTCCCTCCGGGCGGCATCGTCGGCATCATCGGTCCGAACGGAGCCGGTAAGACCACGCTGTTCAAGATGATCGTCGGCGAGGACAAGCCCGATGCCGGCTCTCTCGACGTCGGATCCACCGTGTCGTTGGCCTATGTCGACCAGTCGCGGGACAACCTGGACGCCGAGGCGACGGTCTTCGACGAGATCACCGGCGGGGTGGACCGCATCGTCGTCGGCAACCGTGAGCTCCACAGCCGGGCCTATGTGGCGAGCTTCGGGTTCAAGGGAAGTGACCAGCAGAAGAAAGTGGGACAGCTCTCGGGCGGTGAGCGCAACCGGGTGCAGTTGGCCAAGGTACTGAAGAGCGGTGGCAACGTTCTGCTCCTCGACGAGCCCACCAACGACCTCGACGTGGACACCCTGCGGGCGCTCGAGGATGCACTCTTGGGCTTCCCCGGGTGCGTCGTGGTCATCAGCCACGACCGATGGTTCCTCGACCGGGTGTCCACCCACGTTCTCGCCTTCGAGGGTGACTCAGAGGTCCGATGGTGGGAGGGGAACTTCACCGACTACGAGGCCGACCGCAAGAAGCGCCTCGGGCTCGACGCCGACCAGCCGCACCGCCTGCGCTACAAGCCTCTGGTGCGCGGCTGACCGGAGGAGACCAGGGCGCGCCGCCGGTCCATCACGGAGCGTCGCGGCCAGTGCACGTCGGTGGCCCAACCGAACCGTTCGAACATCCGGATCGTGTCAGCGGCAATGTCGAGCTGACCGGCTTCGACGCCATGGCGCGCCGAGCGGGGGAACGCGTGGTGTGCGTTGTGCCAGGAGTCGCCGAAGCTGAGGAGTGCCAGCGGGGCGAAGTTGGTGCTGCGATCCTTGTCCCCGAAGGGCTGTTTGCCGAATGTGTGGCACAGCGAGTTGGTGCCCCAGGTGACGTGGTGGAGGAGTGCGACCCTCACGACCCCGGCCCAGAGGCCGGCGAGCAGCGCACCCCAGATGGTTCCGATGACGATCCAACCGATCAGGGTCGGGATGAGGAAGGACAGCACGGTCCACAGGACCACGGTGCGTGACACGAAGGCGAGGTCGGGATCCCTCTGGAGATCGGGGCTCCAGCGCTCGGCGTTGACCTCGTTGTGCACGAAGAGCCAGCCGGCGTGGGCGTGCCACAGGCCACGGAGCTGATGGCCGAGCCCCGGACCCTCGGGTATCGGCGAATGGGGATCGCCAGGCCGGTCCGTGAAGGCGTGATGCCGGCGGTGCTGGGAGACCCAGCTGGTCACGGAACCCTCGATGCCCATCGTCCCGGCGATGGCCAGGGTCACCTTCAGCCAGCGGGCGGGCACGAACGACCTGTGGCTGAACAGCCGGTGGAAGCCGACGCTGAGCCCGATCCCGGTCACCAGGTACATGCCGACGCCCAGACCGAGGTCGAGCCAACCGATCCCATGGCTCCAGAAGATCACGATGGCCACGACGACGGCGACCAATGGGAGGACGACCAGGAGCAACGCGCTCACGAGCTGGACCGTGGTGGCGGCGGGAGGTGCGGCGTCGGGCGGCAGCGCGTACGTCGGCTTTTCCTCCGGTGGGGCAGCAACCGTCACTCGAGCTCCGATCGATGAGTTACATCAATTGGGGAGTACGGAAGTGTCATCCGGCCCAACTGTGTTCACCATAGCCGTCGAATTCGGCCCTGAGAGTGCAGCATCGGGGGAGGTGACCGGTGCGTGACGCATTGCTGACGCCGGCGTCATCTTGCCGGCGGCCGACTGTGCAAAGCTTCGACGGCCGTGGTATATCGGCGAGCGGCCGACCGTTGCGAGGGAGGGTGGCACTGCGGTGGGACGGAGACTGCTGGGAGTGCTCGGCGCCATGACCGTCATCGCCGGTGCGGCGGGGCTCGCCCCTCCCCCCGCCTCGGGAGCGGCCAAAGCCCCCACTCCCGTCACAGAGGCCAGCACGAGCGCAAGGGGCGTGACGAGCACGGAGATCAACGTGGTTTTCCCTGTCGTGAACCTGCAGGCGCTCTCCAGCGAGATCGGCTTTGCCGGTGACGTCGAGTACACGGAGCAGTCAAAGGCCATCAAGCTCTTCGTGGGACAGATAAACGAGAGCGGTGGCATCAACGGGAGAAAGATCAACCCGATCATCAGCACCTTCGACCCCACCGACGAGTCGAACATGCGGGCGCTGTGCAAGGACTGGACCGAGGGCAGCCCCGAGGCATTCGCCGTCCTCGACGGCGTCGGTGACTGGTCGGGGGACAACGAGCTCTGCATCACCCAGGAAGGGCATACCCCGTTTCTCGGGCAGTGGACGACGGTGTCCAACTGGACCCAGCAGGGGTCGCCCTACCTGTGGTGGACCGGTCCCGATGACGCGTCGATTCTGCAGGCCCTCGTCCAATGGGGACACAGCTCGGGACTGCTGGGCGGCAACCGCAAGGTCGGGATCATCGCCGGCGACCGGGCCAGTGATCAGCTCGCCCTCAACCAGTACCTGTTACCCGACCTCAGGCGCATCGGCGTGCAGCCGGTCGTCGAGACGATCGCCGCCCAGACCTCCGAGACGGCGGCGACCAACAGCGACGCGTCGCTCGACGTGGAAAAGTTGCGGGCGGCCGGGGTCGACGCGCTGATTCCCCTGATGCCCTTCAACGCCTTTCTCCCCGTGTTGGGGGCGCAGACGCAACAGCAGTACTTCCCCAAGTTGTTGCTTTCGGACTACGAGGATTCGATCGAGACATCGTTGGGGTTGATCCCCCTTCCTTTTCAGAAGGCGCTGAACGGGCAGGAGGGGGTGACGACCGAGACGTTGGGCGGCATCGACGACTCGCGGCCCGAGGCGCAGGGCGGCTATGACCCCGGGGTCCGCTCCTGTTGGGTCACCTGGCACAAGGCATATCCGGAGATCCCGAAGGGGAACATGAACGACTTCATCGAGGAGCAGGGACCGGTGCAGGGATGGTGCCAGGAGATCCGGCTCTTCGCCGAGGCGGCGACCAAGGCGGGCAAGGATCTCAACCGCCGAACCTTCGTCGAAGCGATGTCGACCATCAAGAACTATCCGGGCGGTTCCTCGCCCCTCCTCACCTTTGGCCCCGACAAGTTCTCCGGCCCCTCCGAGTACCAGGTGGTGAGCCTGCATGTGAACAAGCCCCCCTCTGCCCAGTGCCGGCTTCCGCTCGGCACGCTGCCGCCCCAGGTCGTGTGCTGGCATCAGGTGCAGAACTGGAAGCCCCTCCCCAAGAGCTCATGAGCGCCCCGTACCCCAGCGAGAAGGGCCAATGGGAAAAGGACGGATGGAGCCTCGTCCGGGGACTCTTCACCGACGAAGAACTACAGGTGGCGCAAGCCGCCCTGCCTGATCTCTTTCCCACGGCCGAGGAGTTCGCGCAGGACGTCGATCCGGACCGCAACCGGCCCTTTCGCGTCGATTCGCACTCCGTCATGCCGGCGTTTCCCTTCGAGAACGGCGCGCTGAACCGCCTGGTGCTGCACGAGAAGGTCATCAGCCTGGCGCAGGAATTCCTCGAGCTCGATGACATCCGTCTCTACCAGGCGATGTTGAGCGCCAAGTACTCCGAGGGTGCGCTGGAGGACGAGCAGCTGCTCCATGTGGACTACGGGAACCACACGTTGGTGGTGCCGCGGCCCGAGGTCGGCTACCAGCACCTCGAGTTGTTCATCTACCTGAGCGACGTGACGCCGGACACGGCGGCGACGCGCATGGTGTCGCGTCAGCTGACCACCGGGATCCCCGTCGAGCGGACCTACCTCAGCACCGACGAGTACGAGGCCCTCTACCGGGCCGAGGTGCCTGCGTCCGGGCCTGCGGGGTCGATCCTGGCGTACCGCCCCGACGTCTATCACCGCGGCGTGAGGATGACGGCACCCGGCGCGGCGCGCTTCATGCTGCACGTCTCCTTCAAGCCTGTCGCCACCGACTGGCTCGGTTCTCAGGCCTGGCCCGGCGCGGCCGAGGGCATGGCATGGCATCGGTTCATGCAAACCCCATCCACGCGACAGCTCACCGTCCTGGGCTTCCCCGCGCCGGGGCATCCCTACTGGACCGAGGACACGCTGCGTGGTGTGGCGGCGCGCTACCCGCTGCTCGACATGACGCCGTGGCGCCAGGCGTTCGCGGGCGCCGGCGCTGACACCGACGCGCGCTGAACACCGTGTCGCAGGCATCCGAGGAGCCCGACCGGCCGTGGTGGCAGTCGGGTGTCCTGTACCAGATCTACCCCCGGTCGTTCGCCGACACCAACGCCGACGGTATGGGCGATCTGCCGGGGATCATCCGGCATCTGGACCACCTGGCGTGGTTGGGCATCGACGGGATCTGGCTGTCACCCGTCACACGGTCCCCCAATCGTGACTGGGGCTACGACGTGTCGGACTTCTGCGCCGTCGAGCCAGACCTCGGCACCATGGAGGACGTCGATCGCCTCATCGCAGAAGCCGCTGCTCGAGGGATCCGGGTCCTCATGGATCTGGTGCCCAATCACACCAGCGACCAACACCCCTGGTTCCTCGATGCACGTTCGTCGCGCCACGCGGCCAAACGCGAGTGGTATGTGTGGGCGGACCCGAAGGCCGACGGCTCGCCGCCGAACAACTGGGTGAGCAGTTTTGGCGGCCCGGCATGGACCCACGACCCACGAACCGGCCAGTCCTACCTGCACAATCACCTCGCCGAGCAACCGGACCTCAACTGGTGGAACGAGGAGGTGCGCCTCGCGTTCGACGACATCATGCGGTTCTGGTGCGCTCGGGGAGTGGCGGGCTTCCGCATCGACGTGTGCAACGTCATCATCAAGGACGCTGCGTTGCGCGACAACCCGGTGGCCACCGAGGAAGACGACTTCGAAGCACAACTCTTCGGACAACGATCCGTCTACAACACAAACCGTCCCGAAGTACACGAGGTCATTCGGCGCTGGCGGACGCTGGTCGATGACTTTCGCGCACCACGGATCCTGTTGGGGGAGACGCCCGTGCCCGTGCGCGAGCTGGCCGCGTACTACGGCGACGGGCGCGACGAGTTGCACCTTGCCTTCAACTTCCCCTTCATTTCAGCGGCGTTCGAATGTGGCGCGCTCCGCGACGTCGTCGAGCTCACCGAGGCCGCGCTGCCGGCTGGCGCCTGGCCGGTCTGGACGGGCTCGAATCACGACATGTTCCGCTTCCCCACCCGTTGGGCCGGCGACGATCCGCGCAAGATCAGGCTGGCCCTGCTCATGCTGCTGAGCCTGCGCGGGACGCCGGTGCTCTACCAGGGCGACGAGATCGGCCTCGGCAATGCGAAGGTGGCCCATGAGGACATGCGTGATCCGCTCGGCGTTCGCTATTTTCCCTACTACGAAGGTCGCGATGCGGGACGCACGCCGATGCCCTGGAGCAGTGACCCCGGCGGAGGGTTCACCGACCCCGGGGTCAAGCCCTGGCTCCCTCTGGGCGATGTCGGCGCATGCAACGTCGAGACCCAACGGTCGGATCCGTCCTCGGTGCTCGCCCTGACGCGCGCACTGATTGCCCTGCGGCGTGACGCCGACGACCTGCGGACGGGCTCCTATCGATCGCTCGACGCACCTGACGGGGTCTGGGCCTGGGTCGCGGGGCGGGGCACTTCGTGGTCCTGAACATGACGGACGAGCCGGCGGTGGTGTCAGGCCTCGACGGGACGTTGTGTCTCTCCACCATGCGACAGCGGGACGGCGAGCTGGTCGTGGGCGAACTGGAGGTGGCGCCGTGGGAAGGTGTCATCGGGGCGACCGAAGCTCCTTGGACCACAAGCTGCTGACGTCGACGAACGGTGCCGTGCAGGGCGGGCCGTCGGCCACCCAGATCTGCGGTGGCACGTGCGCCCCGTCGGCTCCATAGCGGATGAGACACGAGGAGCGGGTGCCGTACTCGTCGAGGTGCACGCAATTGGCCGAGGACCGCGGGGTGGAGGCGACTCCGGGCCCGGCTGATCTGTCGGCGCGGCCGGTTCCGCCACGGTGTGATCCCCGAGCACGCGGCGAAACGCCGTGAGGGCGGTTGCAGCATCCGTCGCCGCGGCCAGCGAGGCGGCGACACGTTCGGCCTTGGGAGACGGGACTCCCAGGGCCCGATTCTCGAGGACGTGGAGCCCAGGGGCGAGCGTGACAGCCACAGGCTCGACCAGGCCCGTGAAGTCGATGAAGAAGAGGGCGTCCGGGTCACCCGTGAGCAACCAGGACCCGTTGTAGTCCGCCGGGTGGTGCCGGGCGAGGAACTCCTCGACGCCGCGTGACGCGTCCGGTTGCGCCGTCAGAGCCAGGGGGAGCTCCCCCCGGGTCCGGCGCGTGGCATCGCGTCCGGCGTGCCTCGGTTGGTTGGTCAGTCCGGCGAACACGCCCCATTCGTTGAGGGCGAGCCATGTGCCACCTGACTGCTGGTCCTGCCCCCCGAGCACTCGTGGCTCGTCGTCCCTGAGCACGGTCATCGGGACCGCCGGCCTGTTCAGGAACTCATCGCGATTGGCGCCGATGAGAAGGGGCGTGTCGGGGAAGAGACGGAACGCCACCACCAGCAGGCACACGTCTTCAGACTAGTGATGCCCCCGATGGGAGGCTTCAGGCCGCCATGAGCTCGGCCGCCGTCTTCTCCGGGGCCGGAGGAGGCGCCGGCTGGGTATGCCTGGAGCGCCCCGGAAGGGCATAGCGGAAGATCTTCCAGATGACCGACCCGAATTGCCGGGAGAGCCGGCCCGTGTTGTAGGGGATCCCGTAGCGCCGGCAGATCTCACGCACCTGGGGGGCGATCTGCTTGTAGCGCCGGGCCGGGATATCGGGGAAGAGATGATGCTCGATCTGGAAGCTGAGGTTGCCGCACATGATGTGGAACAGCCTGCCCCCGGAGATGTTGGCCGAACCGACCATCTGGCGGAAGTACCAATGCCCTTTGGACTCGTCTTCACATTCCTCTTCGGTGAATTCCAGGGCGCCCTGGGGGAAGTGCCCGCAGAAGATGATGATGAACGCCCAGATATTGCGGATGACGTTGGCCAGTGCATTCGCCGCCAGGGTGAGGAAGAAGAGCGGACCGGTGAAGGCGGGCCACATGACGTAGTCACGGAATGCGAGCGTTCCCGACTTGCGCATCCCGTTCTTGAGCGAGAGCTTCGCCTCGGCCCAGGTCTTCTTCCCCGCACGCACGTGCCCCAGGTCGACGTCGTGCAACATGATGCCGTGATCGAAGATCAGGGCGAGGCCGAGGGCATAGAGGGGGTTGCCCAGATTGGCCGGTGTCCACGGTTTCTCGGGGCTGATGCGGATCACTCCGTAGCCCAGATCACGGTCCTTGTCGGTGATGTTGGTGAACGTGTGATGCAGGTAGTTGTGGTAGTGCTGCCAACCCTTGGCCGGGCACGACGAGTCCCATTCGAAGTCCGTGGAGGACAGGGCGGGATCCTTCGTCCAGTCGTACTGGCCGTGGAGGACGTTGTGCCCGATCTCCATGTTGTCGAGAATTTTCGAGAGCGAGAGGGCCCCGGCACCGAGGACCCAGAACGGCGGGAGGAAGCCCAAGAACAACGAGGCTCGTCCGGTCATTTCGGCCCATCGTTGTATCCGGATCAGGCGGCGGATGTAGGCAACGTCCTCTGCGCCCAGCTGGCTGACTACTCCGGCCCGCAAGCTCTCGAGCTCGAGTTCGAGAGCATCGAGTTGCGTGGGGGTGAGGCCATACGTTTCGGCGACGGTGGACATCAGAGATCGATCTCGACGTCGCCGACCGGAACACTGACGCATATCCGGATAGTGGCATCGGGGCCGTTGGTGAGCTCACCGGTCACGACGTCGCGCACGACCCCGGCGCACAGCTTCCGCGTGCAGGTGTGGCAGATCCCCATGCGACATCCCGAGAGGGGAGTGAGGCCCGCCGCTTCGGCCTGGAGGAGGAGGGGCGTGCCATCGCTGGCCACGCCCCGTTCGCTGGCTCCGAATCGGACCGTGCCGTCCACCGTGCCGGCCTCGGCCGTGAACTGGGCCAACGTGAACGCCTCGGTGAGGAGGTGTCGGCTCCGACCAGCTCGCGCGAAGACGTCACGCGCCGCGTCCATCAGGGGAGCGGGCCCGCAGACGTACGCGTCGCGCGCTCGTCCACTCGGGAGCGGCCGCGTCGAGCTGTGCCGCCGTCAGGAACCCGTCCAGATCGCCCGTGCCCGGCCTGTCCGTGAAGACGCGGACGAGGCGCACATTGGGCGCCGTGCGAGCGATCTGCTCGAGCTCTTCCCGGTAGAGCATGTCCTCCTCGGTCAATGCGTAGTGCAGGAAGGTGACCGGCTTGCTCCAGCCGAGCGCGCAGCGAGTCCGCAGCATCGACATCACCGGTGTGATCCCACTCCCTCCGCTGATGAGGAGGAGATGCGCCGGTTCCGCGGACGGGAGCGTGAACGAACCCTGTGCCGTGGTGAGGGCGACCGTCTGTCCCCTCTCGGCCGCGCGGTGCAGATGCTGGCTGACGCGGCCCTCCGGGTGCGCCGTAATCGACAATTCGATCAGACCGTCCCGGGACGTGGCGTCGTTCGTCATGGAATAGCACCGGGTGTGGCGCACTCCGTCGATCTCTACGCTGAGCTGCGTGTATTGACCGGCGCGGAAGCCGGTCCAGAGCCCGTTCGGGCGGAGCGTCAACGTGACGCTGCGCGGGGTCGTCCGTGCCACGTGGACGACCTTGGCCCGGATCTCGGTCGAGGACCACGAAGGGCGGACCAGCTCGACGTAGCGGTCGACCCCATAGGGGGTTGCAGCGGCGTTGAACACGCGTAGTACCTGGCGGAGTACACGCCGGGAAAGCGGCGGCCGTCTGGGAAGGACGCCGGTTGCCATGCCATACCGTACTCTGAGCTGGACCGTAGCGAGGAGTCGTCCCACGTGGGGGCACATCTCGGGCGGGCGTCGACCCGGGATCGCGCGAGGGGCGCCGGCAGGCCAGAATCAGTGGATGGCCACCAACCGCTGGATGACCGGTGACGGTCCCCGGGGCGCGCGGTACGACCGCAGGTTCGAGGAATTGGCGGCCGGCGGCGCCGACATGCACGGTGAGGCGTCCTTTGTCGAGTCGTTCGGAACAGGCTCCGTACTCGATGCCGGATGCGGTACCGGGAGGGTCGCCATCGAACTGAGCCGCCGTGGCCTCGATGTGGTGGGGATCGACATGGACCCCGCCATGCTCGAGGCCGCCCGTCAGAAGGCGCCCGAACTCCGATGGATCGAAGGCGATCTGGCGGGCGCCACCCCGGTGATCGGCGGTCGCTTCGACGTCGTCGTGTTGGCGGGGAACGTCCTCATCTTCGTGACGCCGGGTACCGAGGGGACGGTGGTGTCCAACATGGCGGCACTTCTGGCGCCCGGAGGTCGTCTCATTGCCGGCTACTCGCTCATGCCCGGTGGCTTCTCGGTAGACCGACACGACGAGCTCGCGGCGCGGTCGGGGTTGGCCCTCGAGGAGCGATGGTCGACATGGGACCGCGAGCCGTTCGGGCCGAACAGCACCTACGCCGTGTCGGTCCACCGCGTGGTCGGGTAGCCGGTCCGCCGCCGCCAGGGGTCGCCCCGCGTCAACCGGCCAGAGGAAGGTCCTGCCGCTGTGGCGGCGTGTCCTCGGCCAGCTCGCCCAGGCGGCGGGCCGCCGTGGCGCGGACCGCGGCAACGCTCGACTGGCGGATGTGTGCGTAGCCGTGCACATCGTTGGCCGCATCGACGATGGCGCGTACCGCATCGACGTTCGCGGGCGTGAGATGCTCCAACGCCACGCCGACCCAGGAGAGGTACTCCGCGACGAACTGGCGCTCGTGCCGGCGCTCGGCCGTCCATCCGAAGGGATCGAGCAGTGTCCCGCGGAGATGACGGGCCGCACGCAGCACGTGGAAGGCCGGGCGGGCACTGCGGACCAGCTTGATCTTGCGCTGCAGACCGAGGCGCGCCAGGAGCGGGGGCTTGAGCATGTAGACCGGCCGTGCGCCGGGGAAGGCCAGTGCGAAGGCCTCCCGTTCTTGGTCGAGCAGGTGCAGTCGGGCCACTTCGTACTCGTCCTTGACGGCCGTCAGGGCATGGAGGCCGCGGGCGAACGCCTCGGTGACCCCACCCGACAGCTGTCCGGTGGCCTGCTGTTCCCTGACCGCCACCTCGCGCACGCGCTCGAGGTACCGCATGGCCACGCGCTTGTCCTGGAAGTCGATGAGCTCGGACACCCGCAGCCTCGTCACGTGTGCGAGGCTCGCGGGCCAGCTCGGATCAGGCTCGAGGTGCGGTGGCACGGGGCGTCCCGCCGAAGAGCGAGGAGACGGGCCGGTCGCAGATGCGCCTCCGCCTGCGCCCGGGGCCGTCGGGGCCAGGGCAGCACGCACGGCCTCGGGCGACGCCACTGCGGCGCGCCCCCAGGCGACGGCGGCCAAGCTGGCCTCGACGTCCACCCCGTTGAGACGGACCGCTTCGGCCAGCTCGGCGGCCCCGAATGGCAGGAGCCCGGACTGGAATGCCGCGCCGATGAGGACGAGGTTGGCGGCCAGGTGATCGCCCGTCAGTTGCTCGGCGATGGTCTGGGCATCGACGCAGACCATGTCGCCGCCCCGGGTGGCCCGGGCGATCCGCGCCCGCAGCCCTGATGCCAGCGGATACGACGAGCGCTGGTGGCGGAGCATGGACGCGGTCGGGGTCTCGGCCGTGTTGAGCACGGCGACAGTGCGCTCCGGCGACGCCACCGACAGGGCGTCGTCACCGGCCGCCCCGAGGAGGTCGAAACCGAGGAGGACATCGGTGCTCCCGGGGCTCGCATGGACGTCACCTTCGATCGGGGAGGACGAGAGGCGCACGTCGGACGTGACCGGCCCGTTCTTCTGTGCCAGCCCGGTCTGGTCGATGCCGGCCGCATGCAGCCCGGCGAGGTGCGCCGCCATCTGGGTGATGCGGGAAACCGTGACCACACCGGTGCCCCCGATGCCCGGCATGCGGAGCACCGTGGTGCCGGACCAGGGGCGCACCGGCGGGTCGGGTAACGAGGTGGGCGGTGTGGGATACGCCCGGGGTCGTGCCCCCCGACCTCGTCCGTCGTGGCGGGCCACGACGAACGAGGGACACTCACCGCTGACGCAGGATCGGTCGAGGTTGCAACTTCCCTGGTGCACCGACATCTTCGTGCCGAACTCCGTCTCGACGTGCACCAGCGACATGCACGTGGCGTGGTCGGCGCAGTCACCACAGCCTTCACAGACGCGGCTGTTGATCCACACGGACTCCGCCAGCGCCGGCCGCTGCCCCCGGGAGCGCAGCCGCCGTTCCTCCGCCGCGCAGGGGTCGAAATGGATGAGGGCGGTGACGCCGTCGATGGCGGCGAGCTCTCGTTGCGCCTGCGCCGTGTCGTCCCGGTGCAGCACGGTCGCGAGCGGGTGAAGGCGGGCGTGGGCGAGAGCAGCAGGATCGGGCGTGGTGACGATGACCTTCTTCACGCCTTCCATGGCAAGCCAGTGCGTGAGCTCGGTGACGCCCACACGCCCGACCGGGGTCTGGCCTCCCGTCATTGCGACCGCGTCGTTGTAGAGGATCTTGTAGGTCATCGTCACGCCGGCCGCCACCGCGGCCCGCACCGCCAACGATCCGGAGTGGAAGAAGGTACCGTCGCCCAGATTCTGGGCGTAGTGGCGGTCCTCGGTGAAGGGTGACATCCCGATCCATTGCGCCCCCTCGCCACCCATCTGCGTCATACCGATCTTGTGCCCCCGACCCTCCTCGTCGAGGACCGCCATGATGTGGCAGCCGATGCCCAAACCGACCAGCTGGTCCTCGTCAGCACGGGTGGAGATGTTGTGGGGGCAGCCGGAGCAGAAGTAGGGGGTACGCGGGGCGGGAGCACCGCCCCCGAGGTCGATGCGAATCGGGGCCCCCATGTTGAGCCGTTCCACCTCGACACGAGCCCGAGCGGGAAGTTCCTCGTCCCGCCACACGCGGGCCAGCGCGTGCGCCACGAGGCGGCTCGTTGCTGCGCCGTGGCGCGGGATGAGGGATCGGCCGTCACCGTCCTCCTTGCCGACGATGCGGGGCTGCTCCTCTTGGCGGTACAGCGCGGCCTTGAGTTGTTCCTCGACGACGGGCGCTTTGTCCTCGACGACCAGGACCTCGTCCACTCCGCGCACCATGGCGCGCAACGCGACAGGGCTGAGGGGCCACGGCAGGTCGATCTTGACGAGGCGGAGCCCGAGGTGCTCCTGGTCACGGGTCGTGAATCCGAGGTCGTTCAGGGCACGCAGCGTTGCGGCGTACGCCATCCCCGAGGCCAGTATCGCCCTGCGGGGTCGTCGGGGCTCGCGGGTGATGCGGTTGAGCCCGGCCAGTTCGGTGTACTCGTGCACTCGCGGGAGGCGCACGGCGTAGAGATCCTCCTCCGCGTCGAGCGCGTCCGGTCCGAGCAAAGTGGGCGGGAGCCACTGCCGGGACTGGTCGGGAGCAGGGATCCCGAGAGCGCCGAGCGCCGGGATGGCGATGGTCGCGCTGGCGTCGGCCAGGTCGGCGACGATCTTCAGGGCGCTCCACAGACCGGCATGGCGCGAGAGCGCGACAGCGTGCAGGCCCAAAGGGATGATGTCGCCCACCGAGGAGGGGGCGAGGACCGGCAGGCCCAGGGCCCGTGCCATCTGCTCACACGAGCTGGGCAGGGTCGAGGACTTCGACATGGGGTCGTCCCCGACCAGTGCCACGGCGCCTCCGAGGGGGGACGTACCCGAGACGTTGGCGTGGCGGATTGCATCGGCCGCCCGGTCGAGACCCGGATTCTTCCCGTACCAAAAGCCCACGACACCATCGACGCGGCGTCCCGGCAGCTGGCCGGTCAATTGCGTCCCGCCGACCGACGTGGCGGCCAACTCCTCGTTCAGTCCGGGCGAAAAGACGATGTCCGCCTCGGACAACAGCTGGTGCGCACGCTGGAGCTGCTGGTCGAGCCCGCCCAGGGGGGACCCTTCGTAGCCGCTGATGAAGAGCGCCGTGGACAGATCCCGGGCACGGTCGAGATCCCGTTGAGTCAAGAGGAGGCGGACCAGCGCTTCAATGCCCGAGAGCAACACCGTGCCTTCCGTGGCCTCGTAGCGGTCACTGATGCTTACGGCACGCATCTGCTCTCCGTTCTCTTCGTCGGATCTGCCAGTCGGGGATGGCCGTGGCCGCGGGGAGCGGTACCTCCACGGCTTCGACCGCCTCTGGACTGTTCCCGGCCTCGCCCTCACGCACCTCCGCGACGCTCGAAATGTGCACACCGCTAGTCAACACGCCGTCCCGGTGGGATGGTGGAAGTTGCGGTGTTTTCGCAGCACGACGCAACGGAAGCCCCGAAGATGGCGTCTTAGGCGCACGGAACATGCGGACTTACCCCGCCCTCCTTATACTTGTAGGCATGAGCGCCGTGGACCTCGACCAGACCGACCACCGGATCATCGAACTTCTCTCGCAGAACGCCCGCCGCACGATGGCCGACATCGGCGAGAAGGTCGCGCTCTCGGCCTCGGCGGTCACGCGGCGCATCGAGCGCCTGGAGAAGTCCGGGGTGATCGCGGGCTACACCGTCGTCGTCGACCATCGCAAGGCGGGGCGCCCCATTCAGGCCTTCACGGAGGTGCGCTTCGCCGGGACGGCCGACCTCAAGGAGATCAAGGAGACGGCGATCCAGCTCCCCGAGGTGCAGGCCGTGTTCACGACAGCCGGCGACCCCGATGCCCTCGTGTGGCTCCAGGTCCCCGATGTCGAGCGGTTGGGGCAGGTGATCGAGCAGCTGCGCCGGCGCGGGAGAGTGACGGGCACGAAGACACTGATCGTGCTCGACACGTGGTCGCGCCAGCGCTCCTTCGACCCGGACCGCGCCGCGGCGCGCACGACCTGAGGGCCCGGACGGGCCCGACCGGGGGTGTTCAGCCGGGCGGAATAACCGACTGCGCATCGAGCATGTCTGCCATGACGGCACGGATGAACTCGTCTGCGGCGTCGGTCATGCCGCCGGCCACCCCACCGTAGATCGCACCCGACCGGGCCGGATCCCCCGCGTGCTCGCCGGCGTAGGTGACCGCGTCGGCCAGATCGGCTGCGAACGCGGCAGCCACTCCCGGTTGCGTCTGGGGGCGGGTGACCGCCATGTGCAGGGCATTGGGATACTGCTGTCCGTTGAACCGCCACCCTCGTTGTCGCATGAAATCGTTGATGTGGTAGATGTCGAAGTCATCGGAGGTGAACGAGAAGAGGAACGTCGGACGGCCGACGATCCTCAATTGGGCATGGCTCCGCACGGCGTCCTGCATGGCGAAGGACGTCTCGAAGATCTGCCTGGCGTAGCCCAGGTAGCCCTGGTACCCGAACTGGACCATGGCCGCCCAGGTGGCGGCGATCAGTCCGCCCGAGCGCGACCCCTCCATGCCGGGCGATGTGTACTTCCCCCCGCTCCAGTCGGTCAGGTAGAAGTACTGCGCGTTGCGCAACTCTTTGGAACGGAAGCTCAGGACGGACGAGCCCTTGAAGGCGTAGCCGTACTTGTGGGTGTCGGCCGAGATCGACGTCACGCCGGGCAGGCGGTAGTCGAAGACGGGAATGTCGTAGCCGAGCTTTTCGCCGAACGGGAGGATGAACCCGCCCAGGCACCCGTCGACGTGCAGTCCCACACCATGGGCGAGCGCCACCTCGGACAGCTCGCCGATGGGGTCGATGGTGCCGTAGCCGTAGTTGCAGGCGGACCCGATGAGCGCCACGGTCTGGTCGTCGATGTGGTCCCGCACCCAGTCGACGTCGACCTGGGTGCTCACCGGGTCGACAGGCGCACGCCGGAGCTCAACTCCGAAGAGATGGCATGCCTTGTCGAAGGCGGGGTGCGCCGTCTCGGGTTTGATCACATTGGGAAAGGTGACGCCGCGCGACTGTCGTGCGTGATCGCGGTAGGCCAGGATCGCATGCAAGATGCTGCCTGTCCCCCCGGTCGTGACCAGTCCGCAGGGCTCGTCCCCGGCTGATACGGCGGCCTCACCATGGTGCAGGCCCAGTGTCATGGAGATGATCTCGGCCTCGAACTTGGTGGCGCTCGGGCACATGTCGCGTTGCAGGACGTTCACGTGGGCGAAGAGGCCGAAGGCATCGTTCATGAAGTGGTAGTGGTCGTGATCGCCGCAATACATGGTGCCCGAGCACTTGCCGGTCTCCCAGAACGCATCCTCTTCGGTGGCCATCGTGCGGAGCTCGGAAAGGATCCGTGCGCGGGGCAGACCGACGTCGGGGAGATCGCGATGGATCTCGAAACGGTCGGCGTAGGGGTAGCTGCTCACGGGAGTGGTGCGATTATCGCAGTGTGAGCGTGGCCCGGACCGGTCGATGGTCCGAGCCGGCGGGGGGCAGAACCTCGCCCGAGGCGACCTCGATGTTCCCGCGCACGAGGATGTGGTCGATCTGACTGTGCGGATGCCAGGCCGGCCAGGTCCTCCCCCTCACGGCCCGACGCCAATCGGGCAGGAAGGCGCGTACCGGAGGTCCCCAGAGGTTCATGTCGCCCAGTAGCACGGCCTCGGGTCGTGCCTCTGTGTGGAGCAGCCGCTTCAGGTCGGCGTAGTTGCGGTGGGATCCGTACTGCAGGTGGGACATGTGCGTACCGACGATCGAGAGGGGAACGCCGCCCACACGCATGTCGACCACGATCGCGGCACGGTGCACCCGGTCGCGTTCGAGGGGCGGGAGGCGCAACGTGCGTGTTCCGTCCACGGTCATGCCACGGCGCGTCAGGACGGCGATGCCCCAGGTCCCGCTGTCGCCCTGCTGGTAGCGGGTCGACGCCAGCTCGGTCGTGTGGAATTCCCGGGTGGTACTGACATAGAGCGAACGCACGCTGGCCCGAAATCCCAGGTGCGGCATCCAGCGCTCCGTCGCCGCCGCATGCGGACGGGCGCGGCGACCCTTGGCCAGCGTGCACGTCACGAACTCATACCCCAGCGCCTCGGCGATCTGCTCGGCCTGGCCGGATCCGTGCCCTTCGGCATCGTTCGTCCACGCCTCCTGGAGGACGAGCACGTCGGCATCGAAGGCGGCGCAGGCTGCGACGGCGTCGAAGGGCCGGCCCCACCCGTCGATTCCCGCGTGCATGTTGAAGTTGACGACACAGAGCACGGTGCTGCATGAGGATAGGCGACCGCTGGCGGAGGACCGGTACCATCTGGTCGTGCCGCCCCGAGCCCCGGACGTGCTCGCCGAGCGTCTTCGGCCGTTCACGACGACGATCTTCTCGGAAATGTCGGAACTCGCCCTCGCCACGGGTTCTCTCAATCTGGGCCAGGGTTTTCCCGACACCGACGGCCCGGCGGAGATGATCCGGGTGGCGACCGAGGCCATGACGGCCGGGCGCAATCAGTATCCGCCGAGCCAGGGCATCCCCGAGCTCAGGGAAGCCGTCGCCGCCCACCAGGCGGCGTGGTACGGGATCGAAGTCGCAGCGGCGGACGAGGTCCTCGTCACGACAGGAGCGACCGAAGCGATCGCTGCGTCCCTGCTGGCCTTGTGCGAACCGGGCGACGACGTCGTGATGTTCGAGCCGTCGTACGACTCCTACGCCGCCTGTGCGTCCATGGCCGGGGCCACGCCGCGCCTGGTGCGTCTCCATGCTCCCGACTGGTCCTTCGATGCGGACGAGCTGGCTGCCGCGTTCGGGCCCCGCACCCGTCTCATCCTGCTCAACACGCCGCACAATCCCACGGGCAAGGTCTTCACGCATGCCGAGCTCGCCTTGATCGCCGAGCTCTGCTGTGCCCACGACGTCCTGGCGGTGACCGACGAGGTCTACGAGCATCTCGTCTTCGAGGGGACGCACGTGCCCTTGGCCACACTGCCCGGCATGGCGGCGCGGACGCTGTCGATCTCCTCGGGCGGCAAGACGTTCTCGTTCACCGGATGGAAGGTGGGGTGGGTGACCGGCCCGGCGCATGTCGTCGCCGCCGTCCGTGCGGCCAAGCAGTTCCTCACGTACACCTCGGGTGCTCCCTACCAGCTGGCCATCGCCCACGGCCTCTCGATGGCGCCCGGCGCGCATCAACGCGGCCGGAGCGGCGCTCAAAGCCAAGCGCGACCTCTTCTGCGACGGGTTGTCGACGCTCGGATTCACGGTGTACCGACCGGCAGCCACGTACTTCGCCACGACGGACATCGCAACGATCGCGCCGGGCGTGCAGGCAGTCGATTTCTGCCGGACCCTCCCCGAGCGCTGCCGCGTCGTGGCCATCCCCAGTTCGGTGTTCTACGGCGTTCCCGGATCCGCCCCGAGCGGCGGGGGCGAGACCCTCGTACGTTGGGCCTTCTGCAAGCGCGACGAGGTCCTCGAAGAGGCGTTGGCCCGCCTGGCCTCGTGGAGCTGAGCCCGACCGGTCGGCGGTAGCCCCGCAGGCCGTCGGCGGTAGCCCCGCAGGCCGTCGGCGGTAGCATCGACGGCATCATGACCGCCTCTCTCACCTGGGTCGACGCCTTCACCGACACCGCCTTCGGCGGCAATCCGGCCGGCGTCTGCCTGCTTGAGCAACCGATGAGCGACGGGTACATGCAAGCACTCGCCAACGAGCTGGGCATCGCCGAGACGGCGTTCGTCCTGCCCACGGCGCAGTCGCACACCTTCGACCTCCGCTGGTTCTCGCCACTGGTGGAGATCGATCTGTGCGGTCATGCCACCCTCGCTGCGGCCCATGCCATGCGCGAGCGCGGGGTCGTGGACGCGACGGGTCCGCTCACCTTCCTGACGCGTAGCGGCCCGCTCAAGGCTTCGTTCGCGGGTGACCTCATCGAGCTCGATTTCCCGGCCGATCCCGTGACGCCCACTCCTCTCCCCGAAGCGCTGAAGGACGAGTGGGGGAGTCCGCCGATCGCCGTCGGCCGGACCTCCTTCTTCGTCATGGTGACCTTGGGCAGCGCCGACGCCGTGCGCAACTACCGGCCGAATCTGGCGGCGATCGCCGCCGCGGGCCACAAGGCGGTCCTTCTGACGGCGGAGGCGGATCCCGGGTCGGGTGCGGACTTCGTCGTGCGTGTCTTCGGTCCCAATGTAGGCATCGACGAAGACCAGGCCACCGGCTCGGCGCAGTGCGCGGCGGGCCCGTATTGGTCCGCCATAGTGGGACGACCGAGCCTGGTGGCCCACCAATTGTCCCGCGGGGGGCGGTGCTCCACGTTCGCCCGGCGGGCGCTCGGGTGCACATAGGCGGGAACGCCGTCACGGTATTCACGGGCAACCTGTGCTAGAGAGCCACATGGTGGCATCGTCGGGGCAGCTTCGAGCGGACGTGGTCGCCCACGTGCCGCGTACTCCTCGCGAGGCCGCGTCAAAAGAACGCTTCTTGGCCGAGCTCGATCGCCTCGACGATCCGTTCAACGAGCTGGCCGACCCCGTGCACGTCACCGCGTCCGCCATCGTCGTCGGCCGACGTGGCACCGTCCTTCATCTGCACAAACGTCTCGCCCGCTGGATGCAGCCCGGCGGGCACGTCGACCCCGGGGAGTCGCCCCCCGTGGCCGCCCGGCGAGAGGCCATCGAGGAGCTGGGCCTGGACGTGGCGCATCCATTGAGTGGGCCACGTCTGATCCACATCGACGTCCACGAGGCCGCTCTCGGCCACACACACCTCGACCTGCGCTACCTCCTGTTCGGATCGGACGACGACCCGCACCCGCCACCGGGCGAGAGCCCTGAGGCGCGCTGGTATACATGGGACGAGGCGGCCGACACCGCAGACGAGGCGCTCGCGCCGGCACTGGTGGTGGCCCGGGCCGAGTGGGACGCTGGTCGGCATGACTGACGAGTCCTTTGCGCGGTTGCTGGTGGTGCAGGACCTCGACACATTGATCTCGCAGCTGGCACACCGGCGGGAGATGTTGGCCGAACGATCGGGTCTGACTGCGCTCGAGGCGGAGTTGGAGGTACTCGCCGCCCAGAAGGCGCAGCTGTCGGAGCAGCGCGCTGCGCTCACCGAGACCCAGAGGGACCTGGAAGCACAGATCGCCACCATCAACGAGCGCAGTAGCGGGATCGAGACGCGGATGTACGCCGCGCGCGGGTCTTCCACCCGCGACCTCCAGGCCATGGACGAGGAGGTGCGTCACCTCAACCAGCGCCGGAGCGAACTCGAAGACGAGGAATTGGTGGCCATGGTGGAGCAGGAACCTATCGATGCCGCCTTGGCGGCTCTGGCCGCACGCTCGACCCCGGTGCAACAGAAGGTGAACGTTCTCCGGGGTGAGGTCGCGCAGGGCCGGTCCGAGATCGATGCGGAGTTGGCGACAGCGACGGCGGAGCGGGCGAGCGAAGCGGCACAGCTCCCCGCGGCGTTGGCCGATCGTTACGAGGCGTTGCGCACGCGCCTGAAGGGCACCGGCGCGGCACGGCTCATCGGCCATCGCTGTGACGGATGTCATCTCGAGCTCTCCTCGGGCGAGGTCGAACGGATCCGGGACACGACGCCCGACAGCGTGGTCACGTGTGACCAGTGCGGGCGTATTCTGGTCCCGACCTGAGGGACGCCGGAACCGCATGTTGATCCTGGTCAGGCACGGAGAATCGGTGGCGAACGCGCAGCACCTCCTGGTCGGGAGGACTGACGCGGAATTGACGCAGAAGGGGATGGCGCAGGCGTCGTCGATCGGCCTGCTGCTGCGCGATCCCATCCTGGTGCTGCGGACCAGCCCGCTCAGCCGGGCGCGCGACACGGCGGCGCTCTTTGCACAGGACGTGCCCGTCGAGGTGGATGACCGTTGGGTCGAGGTGGACTACGGCGAGTACGAGTGTCAACCCCTCGCGGACATTCCCGCAGATGTATGGCGGGAGTGGCAACGCGATCCTTCCTTCCGCCCTGCCGGGGGCGAGTCGTTGGACGAGGTCGATGCGCGCATCGCTGCTGCGTGCGACGAGCTCTTCGCCGCCGACGGCCTCGGTGCCCGCGCCGCCGGGGGGCGATGTCGTGGTCGTGAGCCATGTCACCCCGATCAAGGCGGCGGTCGCATGGGCGCTCGGGATGACCGCCGAGCTGTCATGGAGACTCCATCTGCAGACCGCCTCGGTGACGCGCATCGGTTGGGGGAACGGCCACCCCGTCCTCCATGGTTTCAACGAGGTGGTGCCCAATCGGGACGCCGCAACACCGCATGAGATCCCGTCATGAGCGATGCCGTCCGCGGCGACCGATCGCCGACGCTCCGTGAGCTCAAGCCACCGGCCGACGCGGAGGAGCTGCCGCTCCTGACCCGGACGATCGACATGCGGGTCTTCGAGCGCGACGGGTATCACGTCGTCATCGGGGCCCTCCACGACCAACGCCCGTGGGCGTCGGGCCGCGTGGGTCCTCGTGACGTGCACCATATGGAGCTCGGGATCGTGGTCCGTTGCGCGGACCTGGTCATCGTCGATGCGGAGGCGACAATGGGCCACTTCCCGCACCCCGAATGTCCTTCGATCACGGATTCTTTCTCCGACTTGATCGGATTGTCGGTGGCCCGGGGCTTCACCCGCGCCGTGCAGGACCGATTTGGTCGTGAACGGGGCTGCAGCCATCTCGAGTTCGTGGCCCGCGCCCTCGGCCCGGTGGTGATCCAATCCCTCACCGCAGCAGGGGCGCGTCGCATGGAGAACGGGGACGCGGACGGTCTCGCGGAGGCTGGGGGCGGTCTGCAGTGGCTGACCAACACCTGCCACATCTGGTCCGTGGACGGCATCGGTATGCAGAAGCTGGCAGCGGAATGGAAGCCGGGAAACGGTGAGTACCCGGCCCCGTCCCTGGTCGAGATCCGGCGCCGCCAAGGTTCCGCGCCCGGCTGATCCCGGGGTCGGGTCAGGAGTAGATCGCCGGCACGTACGTCTGCTCGTCCTTCGGGGGACGTACGTACCCTGTGTCGTGCGGCCGCGGCGGGAGATCGAATGGCGTCGGCGGGTCGTGATCGGTGTAGGGGATCAAGCTCAGCAAGTGGTGGATGCAGTTGAGACGCGCCGCTCTCTTGTCGTCGGAGGGCACGACGAACCAGGGTGACTGTTTCGTATCGGTGTAGGTGAACATCTCGTCTTTGGCTTTGGAGTACTCCACCCATCGAAGCCGCGCCTCGAGGTCCATCGGAGAGAGCTTCCAACGTCGCGTGGGATCGGCGAGACGCGACTGGAGCCGGCGTTCCTGCTCCTCGTCACTGACCGAGAACCAGTACTTGATGAGCTGGATGCCCGAGCGGATCAGCATTCTTTCGAACTCGGGGCAGGAGCGAAGGAACTCCTGCAGCTCTTCGTCGGTGCAGAAACCCATGACACGCTCGACGCCGGCGCGGTTGTACCAGGAACGGTCGAAGAGGGCCATCTGCCCGGCGGAGGGCAGATTGGCCACGTAGCGCTGGAAGTACCACTGCGTGCGTTCCTGTTCGTTCGGTGCGGCGAGGGCGACCACCTTGGAGACCCTCGGGTTCATGCGCTCTGTGATCCGTTTGATCGCCCCGCCCTTGCCCGCGGCATCCCGGCCCTCGAACAGGATCACGATGCGCGCGCCCGACGATTGCACCCAGTGCTGGAGCTTGGCCAGTTCCACCTGGAGGTGCTCCAATTCAGCCTCGTAGTCCTTTGCATTCATCGGTGCCGAGCCTCCAACGCGTGGGTCCGCACAAGTTATTCGGCTTTGGGGTGGCCGAACGAGACCACCCGTCCCTCTTCGAGTGTCAGGACTGCGTCGCAGTGCGTCGCTTCGCTGGCCCGGTGGGTGATGAGCACCACGGTGCGCGCTCCCGCGGCGGCCAGCACGTCGGCGATCAAGCGCTCGGCCAGGGCGCTGTCGAGTCCCCCGGTGGGCTCGTCCAGGAGCAGGACCGGTCCACCGGCCAAAAGGGCGCGGGCGACGGCCAACCGGCGTCGCTCCCCTCCGGAGATCGCCACACCGTCCTCGCCCACCTGCGTTTCGAGACCCGAGGGAAGGGACGCGACCCACGGGGCCAGTTGTGCGGCCTCCAGGGCGGAGGCGACCTCGTCCTCGGTTGCATCGGGGCGGCCGAGTGTCACATTGGAGCGCACGGTGCCGGCGAAGAGGTGTGCCCGCTGGTCCACCAGGGCGCAGATGGCCCGCACCTCTGCCTGGCGCAACCGGTCGACCGAGATCCCCCCGAGACTGAGTGCACCCTCTTCGAGGGGCCAGAAGCGTAGGAGCGCGTTGATCAGGCTGGACTTGCCCGCACCGCTCGATCCCGTCACCGCCACGCGTGTGCCGGGCGCCACCTCCAGGTCCACGTCGTCCAGGGCGCGTGGGAGTGCGGGTCCATAGCGCAGGGAGGCGTGCGCAAAGGAGATCTCCGGGCTCCCCGCGCCGAGATGCGACGGCACTGCGGGATCGTGCACCGGCACGGGGACCGCCTCGAGCGCCAGGAGCCTCCGGGCCGCGGTGGCGACGGCTCGGGATCGAGTGGCCGCCAGCGCGATGCCTGGAACGGGCTCGAACGTCCCCAGTGCCGCCAGGGGCAGGACCGCCACCAAGACGGGGTTGAGATGGCCGGCGTGCACCGCGTCTGACGGTCACGGCCAGGACGGCGAGCACCGCTGCCCCGGCGCAGAGTTGCGCCGCCAGCGCTGCCTGCGACAGCGCGCGTCCCTGGCGGCGCTCGGTGGCCGTGACGTGGCTGCTCATCGTCTCGAGACGGTCGAGCATGGCGCCGTCGGCGCCGAAGGCCAGAAGTTCGGGAGCGCCGTGGATGGCGTCGACGACCTGCGCGGAAAGTGCGCCGCTGAGCGCGGCTGTCGATTCGGTGTCCGCCCCGCGCCAGGCCAGGTAGGTCGGGACCGTGGCCGCCACCAAAAGAGGGATCCCGAGGGCGATCGCGGCGGCGGGAAGTTCGAGTCCGACGACCACGAGGCCCAAGGTGGCCGCGCCGGCGGCGATACCAAGCGGCAGGAGCGTGCGCAGGTAGAGGTCCTGCAACGTATCCACGTCGTCGATCGCGCTGGCGAGGAGGTCCCCGCTGCGCCAACCCGAGAGCGCCGCCGGCACCCGCGGGGTGAGGCAGTCATAGAGCCAGACACGCCAACGACCCAAGGCCCGCAGGGCGGCGTCATGCCCGACCAGACGCTCGGCGTAGCGCAGCGGCCCCCGCAAGAAGGCCAGAACCTCGACGACCGCCAATATTCCGACCAGGGCGCTCAGCGCGGGGCGGGAGGCGGCGCGTCCGAGGATATAGCCCGATCCGGCCAGGAGCCCGATGGTGGCGGCCGCTGCGGCCAGACCGAGCAGTCCGGCCAGCGCCAGACGTCCGAACGGGGTGCCGGGTTCGGCGAGGATACGGCGGATCGCCTTCATGGTGTGACCGCGGACAGTGGTGCCGTGCGGACGTCGATGACGGCGTCGAAGTCGGCCAGGAGGGTGGGCTCGTGCGCGGCCACGATCACGGTGCGCCCGGCCAGCCATGGCGCGAGGGTTTCGGTCAAGCGTCGCGTCGTCGGTGGATCGAGGGACGCCGTGGGCTCGTCCAGCAACAGGATGGGCGCCGGTCGCAGGAGTGCTCGCGCCAGGGCGACCCGCTGTCGTTCCCCGGCGCTGAGGGTCAGGCCGTCCTGCCCCAATGGCGTGGCCAGGCCCTGCGGAAGATGGGCCACCAATCGATCCAGTCCCACGGCCGCAACAATGCGCTCGAGCACGTCGTCGGTGGCCTCGGGCGAGCCCAGCCGAAGATTCTCGGCCAACGTGGCGGTGAAGAGATAGGGACGCTGCGGCAGCCAGGAGAAGTGGGTCCTCCACCGCGCCACCGCAACGTCGCACGATCTCGTTCCACCGACCGAGATGGAGCCCCCGGACGGCTCGACGAATCCGAGTAACGCGGCCAGGACGGACGACTTCCCGGCGCCGGAGGGCCCGACCAGCGCGAGCCGGCTCCCGGCCGGCGCATGGAGGGAAAAGTCCTCGAGTGCGTCGGAAGTGCGATCGTCGTAGGTGACGCGGAGGTGGTGAATGCGAAGGTCGACTGCGGACGCCGGCGGCTCCACGGCGGCCGGGCGGGATGTCGCGCCGTCCGTACCGCCGGCGGCTCCCTCGGGCGCCAGCGCCAGGATCTCGACGACCCGGGCCGCCGCGGCTTGCCCTTCCGTGCTCGCGTGAAACTCGGCACCGGCCCGCCGCAGCGGGACGAAGACCTCCGGAGCGACCAGAAGCACGGCCATTGCCGTCTGCAGGTCGAGCTCTCCCCACAACAGGCGCAGACCCAAGGCCATGGCAACGAACCCGACGCCGAATCCTGCGATCAGATCCATGGACAGCGCGGAGAGGAAGGCGACGCGCAACGTCCGCATTGTGGCGACGCGCACGCCTTCGGTGGACTCGACCACCTCGCGTCGCCCGTGCGCATCGCGTCCGAACGCGCGCAGCGTCGGGAGTCCCTCAATGAGTTGGAGGAACCGACCGGCCAAGGAGCCGAGACGGCGCCACTGCCGCGCCGTGCGGCGGTTGGCTTCGCGGCCGAAGTGGATCATGGTGATGGGAACCGCGATCACCAGTGCCAGGACAATGACGAGTGACAGCCAGTCCTGCGAGGCGATCCACGCCAGAAGCACGACGGGAATCACCACCGCCGCCGCCGTTTGAGGGAGGTAGCGGGCGAAGTACGCGTGGAGGGACCGCAGACCTCGCGTCGCCGTGAGCGACAACTCGCCGGGGCGTTCCCCGACCAACCATGCGGGGCCGAGCGCAAGAACCTGGCGAAGTAGCTGCCCCCGCATGGCGGACACGACCGACTCGGCGGTGCGCTCCGCCCATCGCTCACCGACGAAGGCCACGACCGCGCGCGCCACGACGGCGAGAGCAAACGCGACCAGCTCGGGACGCAGCGCCTCGAGGGGGACGTGGTGCAGCAGCGATCGGTCGATGGCGGTCGCCAGTGCCACGGCCTGCACCACGGTGCATGCCGCACTCACCGCACCGATCACCAGCGCGGCGACCGTCGCCGACCGGATCGCCGGGACACGGGACGCCAGCTCGGGATCGACGAGGCGTGAGTGGGCAGGGCGGACGGAGCTCACAGGGGGAACGCCGTGCTCTCCATGTGGACGGTCGGGCCGGGAAGCCCCTCGGTTGGGCCGGAGGCAGCGAAGGGAGCGATGGTTGCATCATCGCAGGTGGGAGCAGCGAGATTCACATCGGGCCGTTCGGGGGGCTCATGTTCGGGGTCGGGGAGCGCATTTCGCTGGTCCGGGGGCGGGGAGGGTGCACGATGGGCGATGCTACGGTCCCCCGATGGCAAGGAGCGATACGGGCCAGTGGCGGGCCGCCCTGGAAGGCTTTGCACAAGAGTCGTTCGAGGCGGACGGGAAACGGCGGACCGTGTACCGGGGCGGCGACGGCCCCGCCGTCATCGTGATTCCTGAAATGCCGGGTATCACCCCCCATGTGGCCGACTACGGGCGAAAGGTCATGGCGGCAGGGTGCACCGTGGTGATGCCGAGCCTGTTCGGCGATCCCGGACGGCCGGCCTCAGGTGGCTACCTGGTCCAGTCATTCGGTCCGGCCTGTGTCTCGCGGGAGTTCAGTGCCTTCGCCCTGAAGAGAACGAGCCCCGTCACTGTGTGGTTGCGCAAGCTGGCGGCAGCCGAACACGAACGATGCGGCGGACCGGGGGTGGGGGTGGTGGGGATGTGCTTCACCGGCGGTTTTGCGTTGGCCATGATGGTCGACGACATCGTGCTGGCACCTGTGCTCAGTCAGCCCTCGCTTCCGTTCCCCTTGTCGAAGAGATTCAAGGCCGATATCGGAATTTCCGACGCGGATCTCACCCGCGTCAAGGAGCGGACATCCGCCGGGACATGCGTCTTGGGTCTGCGTTTCACCAATGATCCTTTCTGCTTCGAGGATCGTTTCGCCACCTTGCGACGTGAGCTTGGCGACGCGTTCATCGCCGTTGAGATCGACTCTTCACCGGGAAATCCTCACGGCCACCCGAAGGCGGCGCACTCCGTGTTGACCGAGCATCTGCAGGATCGGGAGGGAACGCCGACCCGCGCCGCACTCGATCAGACACTGGCCTTTTTCCGGGAGAAACTGGGGGTGGGGTCGGGACCTGGCCCGCGGCCCGGGTCGTAGCTCACTCGCTCCGGAGGAGTTGGGCCGTCGGGGTACGCGCCGCGATACGGCCGGGGACGGCGGCGACCAGGTTCGCCAGCACCAGCGCGGCGACGCCGATCAGCACGATCGACACGGCCGGGACGGTGGGGTCGGGCACGGCGCTGATCTGGTGGACGAAGAGGCCCCAGAGAAACCTGCCCAGCGCGATGCCGAGCGGTATGCCGATGACGCAGCCGATGCCCACCGCCACGCTGGCCTGCCACGCGATCGCTGCCGCCAACTGTCGTTTGGTGAACCCGAGCGCCTTCAAGAGCGCCAGGTCGGTGCGGCGCCGGCGCACCGAGGAAACAAGTGTCAGGCCGAGCGCCACGACTGCGCCGCACGCCAGTGCGAGGCCGAGCAGGATCGGCGTCGTCCCGAGCGTCCGGTAGTTGAGGATCTCGGCCGGTCTCTCCACGGGTAACACCGCTCCGCCATCATCCTCGAACTGTGTGAATTTATGGCCGATCGCCTGCAACGATGCCAACCCTGCTTTGGGGTTCGACCCCTTGACCATCTGGACGAGAATGGCATTAGGCCCCGGGACCTCCACGTCGAAGATGTTGCGCGCCCCGGGGGAGATGAGTTTGTAGGACAGCAATGCCCCGCTGCCCATTTCGAGATGGGCGGATCCTGCGATGCCGATCGCCGGCATGGTGGCCGTCCCCACGATGGTGAGCGTCGTGCGCGCCGAACCCGCGCTACTGACCTCGACGGTGTCGCCCAGCCGCTTGTGGAGCTGCGCCATCGTGTCGGCTCCGAGCACAACTTGACGGGGCCCGTCGAAGCCGTGTCCCGACAAGAGGGGAGGCCCGACCCCGGCATTGGGGCTTCCGCCCATCACGGGAACGTTCAACTGGTCGATGCGCAGTGTCGAGAAATACACCCCGGTCCAATGCGCCACGAAGTGATCGGCATTCAAGAGGGCGGCGACGGGACGGCCGGGAATGTCGCCCAGGCCGCCGCCGCCATCCATGTCGTAGGTCCAGTTCCAGCCGTAGAGGGCAGGGCGCGAGACGAGGGTGTTCAAGCTGGAGCCGAAGGTGACGGTGGTGACCACGACGGTCAAGGCCAGAATTGCACCGAGGATCGCAGAGCGCACGGGTACAGTGCTGCGGCCCACACCCGGCTCGAGTGCAAAGCGGATTCCCGTGACCGCGGTCGGAGGCAGACCCGAGGCCGTCGCCGCGCGTGCCACGCTCGACCCCCGCTCTCTTTGCAGACGGACCGCCACCCGGTGGGGTGCGGCCCGGTACGCCACCACCACGGCCAACGTGCTGAGACTCAAGAGCAGCAGCACCACCCCGAAGCCGATGACCGTCCAGTCCACGTGCAGCCCGACCCGAATCAAGGGTCGGACGGGGCCGAGGGGCGCCAACGGAGACAGCCCTATCGCCACCAGCCCGGCCAGGAGGCTGCCCACGACGATTGACGCCAATGTTCCGAGAAGTCCGTCACTCAACGTCATGGCCGGACCGGCGCCGAGGGCGCGGAGCACGTTGAGATCATCCGCATTGAGGCGGATCCGTCTTCCGATGACCTGACCGGCAATCAGGAGGACGGCGAGCCCGGCGATCCCGCCGAAGACACCAAGGGCAATTGATTCGGGTTTGAGCGTGCGCTCCGCCCTCGCTTCGACGTCGGGTGCCTGGACATAGGTAAAGGGCAGGCCCTTGGGGAGGATGCCGTGAATTTCGGATTCCACCGTGGAGAGGTAACGGGTGCCATCATCGAGGGCGATGCCACTCTCCATGGCGTTGCTGCAACAGGCGAGAAGTTTGTCGGCGAAGGCCGGAGTGAACAGTTCGATCTGATCGGAGTTGGCGTTGTCCTGATCCTGGAAGAGAGAATCAACGTTTGCCGCACCGATGCCGACGAGTTTCATGCGAATCTGGTGGTCGCGTGGAACCTTGAAGGTGGGCGAGTTGCCCTGCGAAACACCACCGGCATTGGAAACCCAACCGATCGTCACCGTCTCGCCGAGATGGAATCCGTAGAGGTGGGCCGTGGCGGAGTCCAAGACGAACTCGTCGGCCTTCTTGGGGTTGGCCGCCCTCCCCTGGGTGACGACGACGCGATCCTGGTCGAAGTAGAGGCCGTTGACGCTGCCGGTCGCGCCGATCCCATTGGAGAGGGCTACAGGTTCGTTGTTCCTACCGACTGGCCCGGCATTGATACCGACTTGCGACTCCACACTCCTCACGTGGGGGAGACGGGCGATCTTTCGCAGGAGGGTCGGGTTGTAACCCGCATTCAGGCCGATGGCCGGGTTGAAGACGCCGTCGAGGACAAAGAGATCAGGAGTGTTGGTACTGATGGCAAAGTCGACGAAAGACGATTCGGTCGTCCGGGCCGCCGCGATGGCTCCCATCGAAAGCCCCCCCAGGAGACCGGTGAGAAGCGTGACCGCAAGCAGTCCGGACCACCGACGGGCAAAGGTGGCCCGGAACCGGTACCACGCGAATGCACGAACCTGGCCGGTCACGCGACCGCCGGCTCTACTCCTGCCGGTGTGAGGTGTCCCAGATCGTGGAGCGCAGTACGGGCCGCATAGTGACCGCACATGCCGTGCACCCCTCCACCGGGTGGCGTCGACGCCGAGCAGAGGTAGACGCCCTTCAGTCCGGTGCGATAAGGGTTCCAGCGCACGGTGGGTCGAAAGACGGTCTGGCGCAACGTCACCGCTCCCGCGCCGATATCCCCGCCGACGTAGCTCGGGTTGTGCGCTTGGGTCTCGGTGGCGGTCGTGGTGAGCTGACCGACGATGCGCTCGCGAAATCCGGGTGCGAACCGCTCGATCTGTGCCTCGATCCGTTCCCTCATGTCAACGTCGGATCCGTTGGGAACGTGGCAGTACGCCCACAACGTGTGCTTTCCCGAAGGGGCCCGGGTCGGGTCGAGGACACATGGCTGTGTGACCAGACAGAACGGGCGCTCAGGGTGACGGCCCGCAGCGACATCCGCCTCGCCCTGCGCCACTTCGGCGAAGCTTCCCCCCACGTGCAGCGTCACCGCCTCCCGGCAGAGGTCTGCCTGCCAGGGGACCGGTCCGTCGAGTGCCCAATCGACCTTGCAGATCCCGGGCCCATAGCGGAAGTGCTCGAGGGCACGGCGGTACCGGCCCGGAAGTCGGTCACCGGCCAGATCGATGAATTGACGCGGCGTCATGTCGAGGAACGTCGCTCGAGCCGGGGGAAGGTCATGGAGTCTCCTGATCCACTGGCCGGTGATGACCCGACCGTCGAGCGACTCGAGCTCAGCGGTCAGGGCATCGACGATACGTCCACTACCGCCCTCGACGACGGGCCAGCCGAGGGCGTGGGCCAACGTGGTGAACAGCAACCCGAACGCGCCGGACAGTGGTGCGTCGAACGGGAGCATGGAGTGGGCCGCCGCGCCGGCGATGATCGCGCGGGCCTCGATGGTGCGGAAGTGCGTCGCTAGTCGCTCGGCTGATGCGAGGCCTTTGAGCCCGAACAGCGCGGTCGCGACGGGGCTGCTCGGGATGGTGCGCAGAGGGGCGAGGAAGTTCGGCAGGATGCCGTCGGCGTTCCGCACCAGGGAGGAGAACATCTTCGTGTAGGCGGCGCGGTCCACACCGAGGTGCGCCGCGGTCTCGTTGACCGTGCCGATGACCGCGGTCGCCTGACCCCCGTCGAGCGGTTGCACAAAGGCGACCCGCGGCGTGAGGAGATGCACTCCTCGACCCGAGAGATCCGTGCCTCGGAAGAACGGGGAGGCGCTGAGGAGCGGGTGGACCGCCGAGCAGACGTCGTGGTGGAACCCGGGAAGTGTCAATTCCTCGGTCCGGCATCCTCCTCCGATCGAGTCCGCCCCTTCCAGGACGTCGACCACCAATCCGGCGCGGGCCATCGTCAACGCGGCGGCGAGTCCGTTCGGTCCGGAGCCGACGACGACGATATCGGCGCGCCTCATCGGGGCGTCACAGCGCAAGTTCCAGCATGTTCGATGCCCCGATGACCGTGACGGTCGAGGTCGAGAAACGCTCGACGAGCGCGTCGACGGCCGTGTCGCAGCGGTCGGGTCGGTGGTGGAACAGTGCGACCGATTGCGCACCGGCCCGACGTCCGAGCTCGACGGCGTAGTCGGCCGCGGCATGCCCGAACGAGGCTTCTGCCGGAAGCTCTTCGGGCACGAGGTGTGCATCGTGGATGAGCACGTCGACGTCGCGGGCAAGATCGAGGACGGCGGGGTGGTATTCACCCCACCCCTCTGGACCGTTGCCCAGTTCGGTCGGGCAGTGGTCAGGGATGTAGGCGATGGTCGAGTGGCCGTCCGTCACCCGGTATCCCACGGTTCGACCGCCCTTGTGAGGGACGTCCTTGGCCACCACACGGAAGCCCCCGACCGGAAACCCACCGTCGGAGAATGCGTCCGGCGGCAAGACATCGAACGTCCAGTTCCCGCGCAGATTCCGCGGCCGGATGGGGAAGAGGGGCGGTGACATCATCCGGGCCAACACGCTCTCCGCGTCCGCCCCGTCCTCCTGCGGGGGAAGGCGCAAGGTGACCTGCGAATCGGGGTGGTCGCCACTCTGGAAGAAGGGCAGGCCCTGAATGTGATCCCAGTGCAGATGGGTCAGGAGGATGCTGCCGGCGAACGGCCGACGCTCCAGAAGCGACGTGACCTGTCGGAGCCCCGTTCCCGCATCGAGCAGGAGCGTGGGCACGGCCGCGCCCGAAGGCGCCGCGTCGGCGTCGAGCGACAGTGCGACGCACGATGTGTGACCGCCGTAATGAACGAACTCGGGCCCGGGAGCCGGAGTAGATCCGCGAGTACCGCAAAAATGGACCCGCACTCGCTCAGTATCGCGCCTGATCTTCGCGGCGGTGGCCCTCCGAGAGCTCAAGGAGATCCGAGTGCTCCAACTGGTCGGCCTCGACGATGCCCACACGGCACGGTGTGACTGCTGCGAGTGTCGACGTGCGGGCACCGTCCTCCAAATGGGCACGCTCTCCGAGGAGCGCACCTGGTCCGTACTCGGCCAGGCGTTCGCCGTCGTGCTCGACCCGGATGACCCCGTCCAGGACCAGGAAGACCTCGGTTCCGGGCTCGCCCTGCTGCGCCAGGATGGCTCCCGCCGGGAACCGCCTGAACTTGACCTTGCTGCTTCCTCCCATGACCCGGGCGGAGAGGGAGCGTTCGAGGGCGGTCTCGACCGCCGTCACGAGTGCTTCTGAGTCCTGGTCGCCCCAGGGCGTGTGCCGACCGAAGGATTGGCGGTACCAATCCTTGAAGTCCGTGAGCCCGGACTTGTGCGAGAGAGTGCCGTTGTCGTCGTACACCCAGTGACGGGGGAAGCGGCTCGCCCCCGTGAGGGCCCGCTCGACCCGACCGTCGGTGTGCAATGTGAGCGAGAGCGTCGTCCACACGAGAGGCGCCTGCCACTGGATGAAGGGCCGGCGACGCACGCGCCTCGGCGCCGGCAACCCGGTCCGGCCTCCGGTGGTCTGGACGAACCGCACCCACCCATCTCCCAACTCGGGCTGGCGCTGGAGATCGGGCAATTCGACTGCTTCGAACTTGTGTCGGAGCCCGGCCACGCGGACGGTCGTCGACCCAATGAGCCCTCCGCCGGCGTACCCGCAGTCGGTGACGTGTCCTGTTGCATCGACGTCGATCCAGGCTCGCAGCACATTGGCGAAGCGAAATCGGTCGGCCTCGCGCAGCGCCTCGAGGTCGAGGTCCTCCGAGGGAGGGGGCGGGTCGTAGTGTGTGATGCCCGAGTCGAAGGCATACCGTTGGGCACCCTCGATGGCTTCTGAGGGGATCCAGGACAGCGACGTCACCGTCCCCTCGTGACGGGTTCGTGTGTCGGTGGTGGTCATACAGCAAGCATCACCGTTCGGGCCAGCATTGACGAGTGTGCTGACAGGCATGCTCGGGTGTGCCTAGCACCACCCTGTCACGGGGATGGTCGCCCCCTTTCGCGGCGCCGTGCGATGTGCGAAAACTGGGAGTGATGGATCTCCCCGACAGCGGTTCCGCCTCAACAGCCTCGCCGGCGACGATTGACGTCCTGCTGGCCGACGACAACCTGATCGTCCGTGAGGGTGTACGTGCTCTGATCGCCCGCCACGCCGATCTCCGCGTGGTCGGTGTGGCCGCGGACTACGACGAGGTCATCGACGGAGCACAAACCTGTTCCCCCCACGTCCTTGTCACCGACATTCGGATGCCACCATCCTTCAACCGCGAAGGGATCGACGCGGCCAAGGAGGTCCGGCATCGTCACCCCGGAACCGGGGTGGTCATCCTCTCGCAGTACGACGATCCCGAGTATGCGGTGTCGCTCCTGGCCGAGGGCTCGGCCGGGTACGGGTACCTCCTGAAGGACCACATTGCCGAAGGTGACCAGCTCGTTGACGCGATCCGCGCGGTGGCGACCGGGGGAACGGCCCTCGACCCCTCCATCGTCGAGGCGCTGCTTCGGCCCGTGACCACCAATGGCGGTCTCACGCCGTCTGAGGAGGCGCTCCTGAGCATGGTGGCCGAGGGGAAGCCGATCAAGGCCATTGCGGTGGCCCGCCACCTCCCGGCTGAGGCTATCGACGCCGAAGTCGAGGCGGTCTTCGTGAAGCTCGCCGAAGGAGTTTCGGCCGGCACCCAAGGGGCGCTCCAGCGCCTGCGTCTCCTCCACAAGGCCATCGTGGACAGAGAGGAGCAGGGGGAGACGCTCTCCCGTTTGCTTCCAGGAGGCCTGGCGGAGAAGCTTCGGCGTGATGGCCGGCACATCGGGGAGACGGAGCGTGTCGTGGTGACCGTGCTGATGAGTGACATCCGCTCGTATTCGACCATTGCCGAGCACGCCGACCCCAGCCAGCTGGCCGGCCAGCTCAATGTGCACCGTGCCGCCATGAACGAGGCCATCCTGGGGGAGAACGGCACGGTGATGCAGTTCGTCGGCGATGCCGTGATGGCCGTCTTCGGCGCACCATTTGCCCAGGAGGACCACGCAGATCGTGCGGTGGCTGCCGCCCTTGCCATGCACGCCAAGCAGCACGCCATCAACTCGCGGTGGGACGCAGAGGGACTGCCCGCTTTCGGATTGGGCCTGGGCCTGTCCACAGGCGAGGCGGCGGCGGCGCTTCTCGGGTCCGAGGAGCGCCTGGAGTACACGTTGGTCGGTGACACCGTCAACATGTCGCAACGGCTGCAACAGTTGGCGGCGGCGGGCGAAACCGTGCTTTCGGAGGGAACTCTGAAAGCATTGCGGGAGGCGGTGACCACGGTCGCGCTCGATCCACAGTTGGTGAAGGGGCGCGACACCCCGGTGGTTGCGTTCAGATTGGTCGACGAGCCAGACCCGAGCACGGTCATGGCGCCGAGCGAAAGGCTTTGACATGGATGCCCTGGTGGTCGAGAAGGTGCGAAAGACGTTCGAGGCGGAGAATGCCCCCGTGCGGGCGTTGCGCGGCGTCGACCTCGTCGTGCCGTCGGGTGACTTCGTCGCCCTCATGGGCCCGTCGGGCTGCGGAAAGTCCACCTTGTTGAACCTGGTGGCCGGACTCGACGTCGCGGACGAAGGGACGATCACCGTGGCCGGCGAACTGGTCACGGGTCGCACGGAAGACGAGTTGTCCCAGTTGCGTCGCAAGCACATCGGTATCGTCTTCCAGTTCTTCAACCTGCTCGAGGGCATGACGGTGTTGGAGAACGTCGCGCTGCCGGCGGTCATAGCGGGACGCAAACGCCGCATGGCAGAAACGAGGGCACGGGATCTTCTGGACCTCCTCGGCATCGGCGACAAGGCTTCGACGGTTCCCGGAATGCTCTCGGGTGGTCAGCGCCAACGTCTTGCCATCGCCCGCGCGCTGGCCAACGAGCCGACGCTCCTGTTGGCCGACGAGCCAACGGGCGCCCTGGACTCCGAGGGTGGGCAGGAGGTCATTGAGCTCTTGAGCCGGTTGCACAACGGCGGGCAGACCATCGTTCTCGTGACGCACGATCCCGGGGTGGCGGCGGCGGCCGATCGAGTGGTCCGTATGCGCGACGGGCGCATCGTCGAGGAAAATGCGGACGTCGTCGCCGGAGTGCTCTAGCAGTGGATCGGGCTGCCCTCCGGGTAGCCAGGTACCACCTCCGGCCGACGTTCGTCCGGAGGTGGGGTAGCTACGTTGCCCTCGTTCTCCTGATCGCTCTGAAAGGTGGCCTCGCCCTGGATTCGATGGCCGCCCGAACATCAACCGCCCACCGACTGCGGGCCGAATGAGGAGTGCGGAGAAGATGGACGTCGTCATGAATGAAGCCGTCGTTGAGCTCCGGGTGCCGGCGGCGAAGCGGTCGTCGTCGGAGATCCTGCTCCATGGTGTGCTGTTCGTGGTCACAGTGGCCATCGTGGTCATCGGCCTTCGGACCCATGTGCCGAACGGCATCACGGCCGTGAACGCCGTGGCCTTCGGGCTGACCCTCGTGTGGGCGGTCGCTGCGTTGGTCGCCAACCGATTTTCTGATCGCACCGCGGTGGGCCCGGATCCGTATGCCTTGCTCATCGCAGCGGATTCCCTCCTCGCCGCGGTGGCGCTCACGGCCGGTCGGCTGGGTCAGCACGAAAGCGTGCGTTCCTTCGGGGCAGCGAAGTCGGTCGCCACGATCGCGGCGCTCCTGGTGACGGCGGTCTCCTTCCACTTCTTGCTCGCTCTGCCCGACGGGCAACTGCCAGGGACGGGACGGCGGACGGCGGTAGTCGTGGCCTACGTGGCCGCGCTGGCGACCGGGGTGTCCCTCGTGATCGACAAGCACGCCCTCTCCATCCTCGGGGGTGGTATCAGCTGGGCCATCGCCGCCGTGGCTGCGGTGATCCCTCTGAGGCTCCGCTACGCACGTGCCGTCGGACACGATCGGGAGCGTCTCCAGTGGTTCGCCATCGGGGTGGTTCTCTCGGGCGCCATCGCGTTGGTCGTGGCGGTCCTGCATGTGCTGATCAACTGGCCTGGGCCGTTAGGTGCCGTTGCGGCGGGGAGCACCGTACTGGTGCCGGTGTCCCTCATGGCCAGCGAGTCCCGGAGACTGGCTCCCCAGAGCGGACGCATGCTCGTCCGTTCGTTCACCGTCTTCGGGTTCGTGGCCATGGTGTCGGCGATCTACCTCGTCGTCGTCCTCGGATTGGGCCACAAGCCGAACAATTCGACCGACCGCACGACGCTGGGGCTCTCGATGCTGGCGACCGGCATCGCCGCTCTGGCCTTCGTGCCGGCCCGGGAGCGCTTCGTGGGTTCCGCCACCCGTTTCGTCTACGGGGCCAGGCAGGCACCCGACGAGGTTCTCCGGACCTTCGGCAGCAGGCTGACACGGGCCATACCTATGGACGAGCTCCTGCTCCAGTTGGCCGAATCCCTCCGCAAGACCATGGGACTGGTGAGTGCGGAGGTGTACACCGGCATGGGCGAAGTCCTGGAGCGGGCCGTTTCCGTTCCCGATTCGGGCCCCCTCTCCCTCGTCGTCACGGGTCGTGAGCGTCCTGTCGTGACTCGGGCCGGGGTGTCGGGAAGCGCGTGGGTGTCGGTATGGCTGCCGGCCCTTCTCGACGGTCGACCGCAGGCGCAGCTCCGCGTGGCTCCCATCAGCCACGCCGGCGAGCTTCTCGGTCTGGTCGTCGTCGAAAGAGCGTCGGGTGACGACCTCTTCTCCGAAGATGACGATCGTGTGCTGACGGACCTGGCGCGGCAGGTTGGTCTTGCCTTTCACAACTCACAACTTGACACTGCACTCCAGACCACGTTGGACGAACTGCGCAAGCAGGCAGACGCCCTGCGGGAATCTCGCGCCCGCATCGTGGCGAGTGGTGACGCCGAGCGGAGGCGGGTCGAACGCAACCTGCACGACGGGGCGCAGCAGCATCTCGTCGCACTGGCCGTGAACCTGCGTCTGGCGCGCGACGTGATCGCGGACGATCCTGCTGCGGGCGCCGAAATGCTCGATGAATTGGCAGGGGAGGTGCAAGAGACCATTCAGGAGCTACGGGAGCTCGCCCACGGCATCTACCCACCACTCCTTGTCGACAGCGGCTTGGTGGAGGCATTGCGCGCGGCGGCAAATCGCAACCCGCTCTCGGTCGACGTCCTGGCCGATGGTATCGGCCGCTATTCGTCAGAGACCGAAGCGGCTGTCTACTTCTGCTGCCTGGAGGCCCTGCAGAACGCGGCCAAGCATGCGGTCGATGCGCACGTGGAAGTACGGTTGTGGGAGGAGTCGGGCGGCCTCTTGTTCTCGGTAAGCGACGACGGGCCTGGTTTCGACGCCGAGAAGGCGCAACGAGGCCACGGGTACGTCAACATGGCCGACCGCCTCGGTGCCATCGGTGGCACCGTGCGGTGGGAGTCATCCCCGGGCCATGGTGCCCGTGTCAATGGTTCGGTGCCCCTCATTTGAACCCGGCCGGTCACGAGGAACTCAGCTGGTTATGAACCCTCCCGAATCCCGTTCGGCCCACAACCGCCGAAGGATGTCTGCGCCGAGATGCTCCTTGTTGATGTACGCACGGGCCCCACTCGACGCTGCCTCCGGAGGCAGATCGCCGACCTCGTAGGTGGAGCAGAGCACCACCATGACATCGGGGTGCGACGAGACGATGCGACGGGTCGCCTCTATGCCGTTCATCTCCGGCATATTGATGTCCATCAGGACCAGTGCGGGATGCAATTCGTCCGCCAGCGCGATGGCTTCCGCCCCACTTGCGGCCTCGCCGGCGAGGTCGAACTCGGGCGAACGTCGGAGGACGGCCTTCATGGCCGAACGGAACGGTGCCTGGTCGTCCACCACGAGCACGGGGAGCGGATCACTCATCGAACCATCATCGCATGCAGCTCCACCCCCCACGGTGGTGCTGGCACACTCGAAGCAGTGGGGTCAGCCTCCCCCGGGCTCGCTCAGGTACACGAGAACGGCCTTGACCCTCCGGTTGACCTCCTTTTCCTCGGTGAGTCCCAGCTTCGAGAAAATGGAATTGGTGTGCTTCTCGACGGCGCGCTCGGAGACCTGCAACGAGGAGGCAATGGCAGCGTTGCTCTTGCCTTGCGCCATCTCCCCGAGAATTTCCGATTCACGGGGCGTGAGCCACGACAGGTCCGACGTGCGCCGGGTCGAGCGCGCTTCGATGAGCTCGTCCACGACCATCGGATCGATCATGGAGCCCGCCTGGGCCACGGTGTGGATGGCTTGGGCCAACTCGTCTGCGCCGGCGACGCGTTCCTTCAGGAGGTATGCCCTGCCCGCCGATCCCGTTTCGAGGAGTGCCAGCGCGTACGCCGGGGCGGTGAACTGGCTCAGGACGACCACGCCCACCTTCGGCCGGTGCTCACGTAGCCAGGATGCCGCTTGAATTCCTTCATCCGTGCCCGTTGGGGGCATGCGGATGTCGGTGACGACGACGTCCGGTTCTTCCTTTTGGATCAGGTCCAGGAGCTCGGGCAGATCACAGGCCGTCCCGACCAGATCGAGGTCGGTCCGGGCGTCGATGATGCGGGAGATGCCCTCTCGGAGCAGTACGTTGTCCTCGGCGAGCGCAACTCGGATTACAGCCATTTGAAGGATCACGGTAGCGCGCGGGGACTGAGAGGGCCGTCCACGGCGATTCTGGGGTTCGTTCGACCCCGTGGTGGTGGCACCAGGCTCGGTGCGGATGCTGCCACCCTTGGCCCGAACCCGGGGCCCGGGGAGACTGTCCGTGCTCGGGTAGTGGGGGGATCGAAGGTTCGGGGGGTTGCTGCGGTGACAGCGCACAGAGCGAGCGGAGCACGTGCGTGAGCCCGGCCGCACTCAGCACCGCGTGGTACCGGTTTCGCGCCACATTCCGTCATCGGTGGGGTGCGTACCTGTCGATCATTCTCCTCATCGGGTTGGTCGGAGGAGTGGCCATGGGGAGCCTGGCCGCGGCCCGCCGGACCCAGGGTTCCTTCACCACTTTCCTGACCAGTACCAACCCGCCGGATCTGGGCGTCACGATCTACGGCGCAAACGCCAATGACTCCTCGTCCAATCCCAACTATTCGCCCAAGCTGACCAACGACATTGCGCATCTCCCTGGCGTCCGCAAGGTGGATGCCGGCATCCTCGTCTCCGCCGTACCGCTACGCGCCAACGGCGCTCCTCGGTTGGCATCGATGGCATTGGCCTACCCCATCGCGAGCATCAACGGCCTGTTCTTCGATCAAGATCGCGTTGCGGTGACGCAAGGCCGGATGGCGAACCCCGGGAAAGCCGATGAGATCATGATGACCCCTCTGGCTGCCCGCCAGCTCGGCTTTCACCTTGGTGAGACGATCCCTTACGGCATCTATTCGCAGGCAGAACAGAACGAACCAGGGATCGGCACCCCGAGCGTGCAGCCGACGATCCGGTTCAACGCAAAATTGGTCGGTCTCGCCACGTTGAGCTCGGAGATCGTCGAAGATGACATTGATCGTGTCCCGACGTTCATCATCATGACTCCCGCCCTGGCCCGGGAGGTCGTGGATCGGTCGACGCAGCAATTCGTCGGAGCGGAGACGTTCGGGATCCAGACGGTGGGTGGGAGTCGCGACGTCGCGAGAGTGGAGGCGGAGCTCGCCGCCGTCGTCCCGCCCGGCGTCGTCACGGCTGTCCATGCCACCGCTCCCGTGGAGGCCAAAGCCGATCGTGCCATAAAGCCCATCGCTATCGCTCTCGGGGTGTTCGGCGCCGTCGCGCTCCTGGCGGCGTTGCTCATCGCCGGCCAAGCAATCTCCAGGCGCGTGCGGGCCGGCGCCGATGACGTGCGGGTGCTCCGCTCTCTCGGCGCTGACCCGTTGACCGCGGCGTCGGACGGCTTGACAGGGATTCTGGGAGCCGTTGTGATCGGAACGTTGTTGGCGGTCGGCGTGGCGGTGGCTCTTTCTCCGCTCGCGCCGCTGGGACCGGTGCGTTCCGTCTATCCCGGGCGCGGCTTTTCGGCTGATTGGACCGTGCTCGGCCTGGGCGCGGTGGTGCTGGTTGGCGTGCTCAGCGCAGGGGCTGTGATCCAGACATTCAGGAGCTTGCCCCATCGGGTCCTGCGTCGAGCGCAACTCGCCCCTCCCACAACGTCGAAGCTCGCTCAGGCCGGGGCCGTAGCCGGGCTCCCCGTCTCGGGCGTCGTCGGGGTGCGTATGGCGCTCGAACCTGGGGGTGGCAGATCGGGGGCGCCGGTGCGGTCGGCACTCCTCGGTACGGTGCTCGCCGTGGCGCTGGCGGTGGCCACCATCGTCTTTGGCAGCAGCCTGCAGACTTTGGTGAAGACTCCGGCCCTCTACGGATGGAACTGGACCTACATGTTGAGCCAGGTCGGCTCGGGAGGCGGCAATGTCCCTCCCCAGGCCTTTGCCCTCCTGGCTCGGGACGGCGACGTCGCCGCCTACGCCGGGGTCTCGTACAACGACGCGGAGATAGATGGACAGAGCATCCCGTTCCTCTTTGGCGAGACGCACAGCAACGTCCCCCCGGCGATGCTCTCCGGACGCCCCGTGGAGAAGAAGAATCAGATCGTGCTCGGCGCCGCCACGATGGCGCAACTCCACAAGCGCCTGGGCGATGCAGTCACGGTCTCGTACGGCAGCCCGAAGGACGCCCCGATCTATCTCCCGCCGACGAAGCTCGTGATCGTCGGGACGGCCACCTTCCCGGCCGTGGGATTCGCCAGCATTGTTTCCGATCACACTTCTATGGGAACCGGAGCCTTTGTCTCCAATGCCGTGCTGCCCGCGGCATTCCTGCATGCCATGGAGAGTCCCGACCCGACACTCAATGGACCCAACCTGGCCCTCGTGCAGTTGCATGCCAACGTGTCACCCTCGGCCGGACGGGCGAATCTGCAGCGAATCGCCAGTGCGGCCAACGAGGCGTTTGCCGAGGTACCCGGCGGTGGAGGTCAGGGCGACACGGTCGCTGTGGTCGGAGTCCAACGCCCAGCCGAGATCGTCAACTACCGCACCATCGGCGGTACCCCGATCCTTCTGGTCTCGGGGCTCGCCCTGGGAGCGGTGACCGCGCTGGCCCTGACCCTTGCGGCATCGGTGCGGCGACGCCGGCGTGAGCTCGCCCTGTTGAAGACCCTGGGATTCACCCAACGACAGTTGGCCGCGGCAATAGCGTGGCAGGCCTCGGCGGCGGCACTCGTGGGGATTGTGATCGGCGTGCCTCTCGGGATCGTCCTTGGTCGCTGGTTGTGGATTCTGTTCGCCCATTTGATCTACGCCGTACCCGAACCGACGGTTCCGGTCGGTTGGGTCGTCCTCATCGCGGTGGCCACTGTGATCCTGTCCAACGCGGTGGCCGCGGTTCCGGCACGAAATGCCGCCCGCACACCCACCGCACTCATGCTCCGGGCGGAGTGACGGTGCCCAGGGCTGCTGCTCCGAGGCGCAATCCGTTCTTCGACATGGCGCTCCTCTCATCGAAACCACAGCGCGTGACCCGCTTCTCACTCCTTTGATCGTGAGGGGAGTGCGTCAGGTTTGTGTGTGGCAAACATGAGGGTTTTGTAATGGTGGCCGCAATTTCGCACTTTTCTCTTCTCTAAGTGCCAGGCTGGGGCCGTGGACGCGCAGCATGGCACCGTGGTGGTGATCGAAGACGACCCGCACATCGCTGATCTCGTCGATCTTTACCTCCGGCGGGACGGCTACCGTGTGTTGCTCGCCCGCGACGGCGCCCAAGGTTTGTCCCTCATCGGTCAAGAGGAGCCCTGGATCGTCATCCTCGACGTCGGACTCCCCGGCGAGCTGGACGGATTCGACGTCTGTCGGCGCATCCGGGCCAAAGGCAATCTCCCCGTCCTGTTCCTGACTGCCCGCGATGACGAGGTGGATCGCATACTCGGGCTCGAGCTGGGGGCGGACGACTACCTCGTGAAGCCGTTCTCCCCGCGCGAGTTGGTGGCTCGGGTGCGGGCCATTCTTCGCCGCACCCGTGACGTCACCCCTCCGCAAGACGTCGTCGGCATCGGAGACCTGGAAGTGGATCTTCGCCGCCGTGAGGCGCGCCGAGCTGGAGAGGCAGTTGCCCTGACCACCCGCGAGTTCGATCTGTTGGCGTTCTTGTCCGGGAACATCGGTCTCGCCCTCTCGCGTCAGCAACTTCTCGATGGCGTATGGGGCGCTGATTGGTACGGCGACGAACGGACCGTGGATGTCCACGTCGCCCAGCTCCGCAAGAAGTTGGGCGAGAGCCTTCCCCTGGCCACCGTGTGGGGCGTTGGCTACAGGTTCGGATGAAGGGGTCCCTGCGGAGCCGATTGATGACTGCCTTCGTGGGCCTTGTGGCCGGCGTCCTCATCATCGCCGGGGCAGGAAGCATCATCTTGACCCACAACGCGGCGCGTCAGCAGGCCACGCAACAGTTGCTGACCGAGGCACAGTCCCTCACCGCCGGCGCCAGCCATACCGAGAGACTCGCTGCACTCAAAACGGTGCGTCGGGTGTTGCGCCTCGCAGATGCTCGCTTCATACGGGTCAGCGCACGCGGGGTCGTGACGTCCCCTCTGCCGCCCGGCCTGACCGCGTCCGACCTGAACCCTCAGGCCCTCTTGTCGGGTGAGACGGTGTCCGGACGGCGACGGCAACCTCGTGTTTGCGGCAGCACCGGTGACCCTCACGGCCGAGGAGCGCACCCAACTCAGGTTCCGCGGGCAGATCGCGATCGTCCTGACGCGCGAGGTGGGGGATCTCGGTCCCAGCTGGGGCTACTTTCTCGTCTCCGGAGGGGTTGCCTTGCTGATCGCCGCGCTCGTGGCCTGGCAGCTGAGCCGCCGCCTTTCGCGGCCGCTTGTAGAAGCCGTGGAGGCAACGGCGCGCATCGCTGCCGGGGATCTCGACAGTCACGTGCCCGTGCGAGAAAACGATTACGCCGAGTCGATGTCATTGGGACGCTCTATCAACGAGATGGCGCAGACGCTCAAAGAAGGGCGAAGCCGGGAACGCCAACTGCTGTTGTCCGTCTCGCACGAACTGCGGACACCGCTCACGTCCATCCGGGGCTTCGCCGAAGCGATCACGGACGGCGCCGTAGAAGATACGACGCGCGCGGCGGAAGTCATCATCGCCGAGTCCCGTCGCCTCGAGCGGTTGGTCGGGGACCTGCTGGATCTCACCAAGCTCGAGTCCAGACAGATGTCAATTGCAGTCCGACCCTCCGATGTGGCCGAAGTCGTGCACACCACGGCGGAAGGCTTCCGGCCGCCCTCCGAGAGAAACGGCCTTCATCTCGAGGTCGAGGTGCCGTCAGAGGACATGAGGCCGATGCTTGTCGACCCCGATCGCCTGGCGCAGATTCTGGCCAATCTCATCGAGAATGCGCTGACATTCGCTCGCTCCAGAGTGAACGTCGTCTTGCGGGTCGACGCCACCACGTCACCCGACACGCAGATCATCACGGTCGAGGACGACGGCCCTGGCATCGCACCGGCCGATCTGGCGCGGGTTTTCGAACGGTTCTACCAGTCTGACAATCGCCCTCATCGGCAATTCGGTTCCGGGCTCGGGCTGGCCATCGTCGCCGAACTGGCGACGGCCATGGGTGCCACCGTCCGAGCGGAGTCGCCGGTCAACCCGACCGGTGGATCACGCTTTACGGTGACACTCGGGACCACCGAGCCGGCACGCTCCTGACCTGTGTCTTGGGCTCCTGTTATGGGGTCCCGGCTCGGTGGCACCAGCCTGTACCCGGCGTGCCGGACGCCGGAGGTCAGACGGCGACTCGGGACGGGAGGCACGTCGCTGCCGCAGAACTTGCACTTCGTCGCCGCAAGCGGGAGGCCGTCCGACAGGCAGCTCGGGCACTCTCTGCTGGGAGCCGGTTCGCCGAAGACCGTGGTTCCCCGCTTCTTCATGTAGGCCCGGTACGGCACGACGAGAATGAAGTAGATGACAGCCATGAAAATGATGAAGTAGATGATGGCGGCGAGGAACGCGCCGACGTCGATCCTCTGTCCGTTGATGGTCCACCCGAGGCCGTTCGCCCCCGCACCGCCGCCGCCGGCGGCGTTGATGAGCGGAGTGATGACGTTGTCGGTGAAGGACTTGATGAGCGTGCTGAATGCAAGGGCGACGACGAGGCCGACTGCAATGACGATCAGCTCGCCCTGCATGAGGAAGTTCCTAAAACCCTTGAGCATCGCTCACTCCTTTGCTGGTGGTCCTGGCTCCCCTCGGGGCCCGGGGCAAGACGATACCGACAAATCGGTTCGAGGTCGGAACCCTGGACCCTTCCACGCACTCGGTGGCTCGACCCCTCAGGCCGGTCCTGGCTCCTCGAATGGCTGGGCCGAGACGGGCTCAGGACACGGAACGATGCACGAGCACCGGGCAGTCCGCGTTGGTGACGCAGTACTCGCTCACGGATCCGATCACCATGCCGACGAACTCGCCGTGTCCGCGACTACCGACGACCAAGAGGTCGGCCCCTTTTGACTCCTCGACGAGGAGTGGGGCGGGATGTCCCTGCAGCACGCGAGAAACGATCTCGATACCGGGGTGTTTGGCCCGAACGTCGGCTTCAACCTTTTCGAGGGCTTCGTGGACGTCCCGCTCGGGGTCGTATCCCTCGGGGATCGGTGCGGCCCAGCCGTAGGTCGTCGGCCAGTCCCAGGTCATGACGATCTCGAGCTTTGCGCCGGTCAATTCGGCCTGACGTGCTCCCCAGTCGAGGGCTTCCAGAGAAGCGGCAGAACCGTCGATTCCCACCACGACTCCCCGCGACTTCGCCGCTTGTTCCGTTGCCATCGTGCGTTCTCCTCGTGATCCGTACCGGGCGGGTGTAGGTGCGCTAAAACCTACCCGGCCCGACCTCCACACGTGACCGGGAGGACTCGGTCCGGTCTCTATTGCCGCCCAGGGTGAACGAGAACGGCGGCACCGTTCACCCGGTCCTGAGCCAGATCCACCAGAGCCGCGTTGGCATCGTCGAACGCGTAGGCACTGGTGGAAACCTTGATCCCGATCCGGGCGGCGGACTCGAGGAACGTGGTCCCGTCGACTCGCGTGTTGGCTGTCACGCTGCGCAGCGTTCGTTCCTCGAAGAGATGGCGGTCGTAGTTCAGCGACGGAATGTCGCTGAGATAGATCCCGGCAACGGCCAGTGTGCCACCACGATCCAGTGCTTCCATGGCCCGCGGCACCAGGGAGCCCACCGGCGCGAACAAGATGGCCGCGTCCAGTGGTTCCGGTGGCATGTCCGCCGCGTCCCCCGCGCTGCTCGCTCCGAGTTCGAGGGCGAGACGCCGAGCGGCCGGCGAACGGGTCATGACGTGCAGGCGGGCCCCTTCGGCGAGGGCGATCTGAGCGGTCAGGTGGGCCGACCCGCCGAACCCGTAGATACCCAGACTGCCCCCTGGCGGTAATTCCGCAGCGACGCAGAGCCCGAAAGCCGATGATGCCGGCGCAGAGGAGCGGCGCAGCTTCGATATCGCTGAAAACATCCGGGATCGGGTAGGCGTAGGCCTCGTTGACGGTCAGGTAGTCGGCATAGCCGCCGTCGAGGTCCCAGCCGGTAAAGCTGGGATTCAGGCAGAGATTTTCACGGCCCGTGCGGCAGAACGGGCAGATCCCGCAGGTCCGGGCCAACCAAGGGATGCCGACGCGATCGTCCAGATCGAATCGGGTGGCCCCGGGTCCGACCGCGTCGATCCGTCCGACGACCTCGTGGCCGGGAATGACCAAAGGGCGTTTCGGCGGAAGATCGCCCTCTGCGAGGTGGAGGTCGGTGCGACAGACGCCGCAGACGCTCACACGCACCCTGACCTGCCCGGACCCTGGTTCGGGTTTTTCCCGCCGTATGGGCGCCAGGGGATGGGTGCTCATCGGACCGGGGCTCTCGACTGCCCAAGCCCGCATCGACTCTGTTGCCATCAGCTGGCTCCCTTCCCGGCCCTATCCGATCCCGCAGCACCAGGTCTACTGCGGAAGGGCCTGAGAGGGAAGAGCCGATCGCGTCGTCAGCTGTGGTCCGTCCGATACGCCGATGCAACTTCGGTGGATCGCTTGGCTTCGTACATGGCGCCGTCAGCCCGGTGAATGAGGCTGTCAGAATCGTCGCCCACGGTGAAATGTGCCACTCCGACGCTCACCCCTACAGCATGGGTCGCGCCGTTCCGGCACCGCACCGGTTCCTTGAAACTCGTGATGATGCGCTCAAGGAACGAGTTCAGGGCTGTCTGGTCAGTGAGATCGTGCAACAAGAGCACAAACTCGTCGCCGCCGAAGCGGCCCGCAGCGTCCCCGGGGCGCAGCGCTCCCGACAGTCTTTCGCCGATCACCCGGAGGATCTCATCTCCCCGGTCGTGGCCATGAAGATCGTTGATGGCTTTGAATCCGTTGAGATCCAAGAAGACCAGAGTGGGCACCCTTTCCAGGGCGAGCGAATCATCGAGCTCCTGGAGAAATGCGGTTCGATTGAGCAGACCGGTCAAGCCGTCATGCGTCGCCTGATGGGCGATCTGGCGCTCGATGGCCCGGCGGCTGCTGATCTCGCGCACAATGCTCACCGAGCCGAGCACGCTGCCATCGTCGTCACGGAGCGACGAGACGGCCACCTCCACGAGCAGGTCACGACCGTCGAGAGATCGTTGCAACAGTTCACCGTTCCAGTGGCCGTCCCGGGCCACGACGGCGGCTATCGCCCCGATATCGGCATGTCCTTCCTCGTCGAACATCGCGAGCAGTTCCCCGATGTTGCGCCCGAGGGCGTCCTCTCCGGCTATTCCATAGAGTTGTTGGGCTGCGGGATTGGCAAAGGTCACCCGGCCGTTGATGTCGGTTGCGATGACGGCGTCGGACACGTGCTCGAGAATTCGTCTGAGATATCGCTCCGCCTGGCTATACGGCGTTTTTTGTGCTCCCATGGCATCCAAGGTTGAAAGAAGCGCATCTCAGGCGCCCCAATAGGCTCTCAAAAGCCTCCCAACTTAGGACTTTGGCCCGAAGATGCAGGGTCGCCTCGGGTCCGCACGTCGCTCCGGCCCAGGTTGCAGGCAGCGTGCGGAGGGACGGGTGCCCCCGATCCGGAGCCTGTGTGTGGCTTGCCCCGCCGAGCGTGGACGTCGAGAATGCGCCATGGAAAACGGGAGGGCACACCGCAGTTCAGGCCGTTCCCGCCGGTACCGGTTGACGCGGACGGTGTTGATTCTCGTGGTCATGGGGGTCACGGCGGCCTTGGTCACCCTGCTGCCATCCTCCACCGCCAAGAGTCGCTCGCCCCGGGCTTCGAGCAACGTGTCCGCGGCTCCGTCCACGACCACCACGACGACCTCTCCGTTTCGGAATGTACCGCCCGGTCCCCCGGCTGATCAACGGACGATGTCGCTGATCGACACCATCGGCGGAGAGATCTCGCCGAAATCGGTCTCGGCCTCGGACACCGGGCTGATCTTCGCCCAGAACATGATGTACAGGCACACCATGACGGTCTACAACAGCAGTGGCGAGCTGGTGACCACCATCCCCGACACCGTTGACCTGAGCCAATTCGGCATCGCCGGTCATCCGGGAGTGACCCATGGAGCACCGGTCGAGGCGGCGTTCACCCCGGATGCCAAGTATGCCTACGTCTCCAATTACTCGATGTACGGCGCCGGTCAGGGCCCCGAGGGCAGTGACACCTGCACACCGCAGTCGGCACGATCGGCCGGCGACACCCCGAGCTACGTCTACAGGGTCAACACGGCCACCCTGGCGATCGATCAGGTGATCGAGGTGGGTTTGGTCCCCAAGTTCTTGCAGGTGACTCCGGACGACCGCTACGTACTGGTGGCGAACTGGTGCTCGTGGAACCTCAGCGTGATCGATGTGGCTCAGGCCAAAGTGGTGGCCACCCTCCCCATGGGTGCGTACCCACGGGGCATCGCCGTCTCGCCCGACTCCTCCACCGCGTATGTGGCCATCATGGGTGGCGACAGCGTGGTCAAAGTCAATCTGGCCACGCTGAGCGAAGAGGGCTCGTTCGTGGTGGGTGAGAATCCTCGTCATCTGGTCATGGACCCCGCCGGCCGCTATCTCTACGCCTCGCTGAACGCTCCGGGAGAGGTCGTCAAAGTCGATCTGACGAACGATCAGGTCGTGGGATCGGTGCATACCGGAGTCGACTGCCGGTCGCTGGCCATCTCGACCGACGGGACGGCTCTTTACGTCGTCAACTACGAATCGAACACGATAACGAAGCTCCGGGCCAGCGATCTCTCGGTGATCCAGACGATCTCGACCGGCGTCAATCCGATAGGTATCACCTATGACGCCACCACCGGCAACGTGTGGGTGGCGGTCTACACGGGTCAGATCCTGGTCTTCGCCGATCGCTAGCGCGAGTGCAGATGGTGCCCGGGCCACCGCAGCCCAAACGGAGAAAGGAGATGGCCGGACCCCCCCTGTCCGGCCATCTCCTGAAAACCGGTGTTCTGAGTCACACCCCCCTCACAACACCCTTGGATCTCTTCGATCCGTAACGTATGTTTAATACATTCGTAACGCAATTTCTAGGTGTGGAGCCGTTTTTTTACTTTTCCCTTACGGAATGTCGCTGAACGACATCATTCACGTCGTCGGGACGCGGGCCCTGGTTTCACGAACGATGGCGGGAACCTCCACTTCAGCGACGGTGCCCGACGGTGAACCGGCTCCGATCCGCAGAGTGCCGCCGGCGGCCTCGAGGCGGACCCGCCTCGAGGTGAGGCCGATATGCCCCTCTGCGAGCCGCCGCTCGATATCACCAGAGTGGATCCCACGGCCATCGTCGGTCACACGCAGCCGGGCGATGCCACGAGCCCGTACGAGTTCGATCCTGACGTTGTGGGCGCCTGCGTGCTTGACGACATTGGCCAGAAGCTCACGTGCGGCAGCGAGAAGCAGACCATCAGCCGACGTCCGCAATGACTCGTCCCATTGCTCGGTATCGATGGCACATGCGAAATGCCCACGTTCGGCGGACGTGTGGGCGAGATCCCGGAGGGCTGGAAGGAATCCCGCCTGATCCAGCACTGCAGGATGCAGTTGTGTCATAAGGGAGCGCAGCAGCTGGGTGGTTTCGAGCAATGCGTGATCGACCCGGTCGAAGGCGGTCGGGTCTGCGGTGGCACGTGCCTCATGAAGGTCCTGACGCGCCGCCAACACGTACTGCAGGGCACCGTCGTGCAAGTCCTCCGAGAGTGTCCGATGCTCACGATCTTCGAGTGTGGTCAATTCGGTGATGAGCTCACCGCGGTCAGAGACGAGGCGACCGATGGTGAGCACGCGTGACCGTTGGACCCGCGACAGCAGGATGCTGCCAACGCAAATGCCGGCGAGGATCCCGGTACGAAGGACGACTGAGGACCACGGCTCGCCGTTCGCTTGTTTCGCCGCGATGCTCGAGGCGAGATACGCCGCGACGGTGGGAACCAGAACTGTCGCGCCGACCCATGGTCGGAGCTGGGTGGCGGCGAGTATCGGGATCATGAAGAAGCCATTGACCAAGACATCAGAGGTCCAGCTCTGGTCGACCGAAGAACTCGCCACAATGGCCAGTGCGGCCAGTGCGGCCAGGTCGACGAACAACGCCAACCACATGAAACGAACAAGACGTTGGTCCCGGCGTTGCGCCAAGAGCGCCAGACCGACCGCCCATACGGCATAGATCGCAGCGATGGTGTCGCACCCCACACGATCACGGGCAGGAGCGATCCACAACACGACGGCGAGGACGAAAGCAACCAAAATGCCCCGGAGCACGATCTGGACCTGCACGCCCCTGTACGCGTGGTCGGCGAGGATCTCGTAAAGATCCGGCTGGTCGTCCAAGTCGGCCACTCGGATGGCGGACCGGGACCCTGCGGAGGCAGACCGGTCGGGCACGACTACTCCAACAGGCCGCGACGCATGGCCTCGGCCACGGCGGCGGCCCGATCCGAGACGCCCAAATTTTCATAGAGGCGCTGGGTGTACGTCTTGACCGTGCTCGTCCCGATGAACAGCTCTTTTGCGAGCTGCGGAATCGAGAGGCCTCGCGCGAAGCCGCGAACGATCTGTAACTCTCGTTCGCTCAGAGTGAGAGCGTCCACCTGCGACCGCAGGCGAATCTGCTCAACGAGACCCACCGTGAGTGCGGGCGGCACCACCACGTCACCCCCGGCCACCCGGATGACGGCATCGACGATCTCTGCCCGGCTCGAGTCCTTTGCCACGTAGCCGGCGGCTCCCTCTTCGAGGGCCCGGAACACGATGCTGCTATCAGTGAGTGCGGAAAGAAGAAGGACGCGAGTGGGCAGCGCGTCGCGAGCCACGGCGTGGACAACGGCAATTCCGTCCATATCGGGCATCTGGTAGTCGACCAGCGCAACCTGGGGCTCTTCCCGAGCGATGACCTCCAGGGCTTGGCGCCCGTCCGCAGCTTCCCCCACGACGTGAATCCGGCCACTCTGGGTGAGGCCGCGGGCCACCCCGTCACGAAAGAAAGGGTGATCATCGACCACCACCGCGGTCACCAGAGCTGCCATGAGCGGTGTCCGATCCTCGTGCGCTCGCGGTCACCTTTTGGTGGCATCAGGTCCAGCTTAAAGATGTGGGGCACACCGGCGACGCCACGACGCGTCGAATGGCCCGCTCTTTCCAGCGGGCCATTCGAGGTGGGTCGGAGTGGAGTTGTGGTCATGAGGCCATCTGGTTGTTGCCGTTGACCAAGAAGTTGGACAGTGCAGCCTGCGTGGCCGCGTTCATCGTGCCAGTCTGGGGCAGTCCGGCGTCACGCTGGAGGTACGTGATGGCGGCGATGGTCTGGGGTCCCATCAGCCCATCAACCGGGCCCTCGTAGTAGTTCAGTTGGCCGAGTTGCTTCTGCAAGGTTTCGACGGCGGCGGAGGGTGCTGGCGTGGGTGTCACGGGCTTGACCGGCGTCACCGTGCCGGTGGTGTGGGCCGGGGTGGAAGCGGCACTGGTCGCATGGCGTCCGATGGCGAACCCTGCCACTGCGACGACGGCGACGGCGACGAGGGCGATGATGCACGCAGTGAGGGCTGCGGTGAGGACTCCGGTGTAGTTCCTGGGCTCATTTGATGTGGTGTACGTGGTGCTCATTTCAGTTTCCTTTTCCTTTTCCTTTCATCCGGTCGTTCCGGCTGCTGCATCCACTATCTGCCTGTTCGACCTTCAGTGTTGTCACCCAGCTGGCCGATTGTAGGGTTGATGGACGTGTCCCCCATTTGGTGGACACAGCAGCCGGCGGCGAGGACCTGCCGGGGGTCTTGCCCGTCCGTCACGGTTCTCTGAGGCTCGCCGATGGATGAACGCTCTGTCTTCGGCCGACGCCGTCATGCGGCGCCTGGCCGGACGTCAGACTTTTGAGGCGATCAGCGCAGCGAGCGCCTGCGCCCCGGCCCCCCCGATGGGCAGGTGAGTGCCATCCGAATACACCCAGCCGGGATTCTGTGATTCCAGCGAATACCAGTCTGCGATGACGGTGTTGCTGTAACGGGCGACTCCGCTTGCGAGCACCTGATTGTTTGGATCCTGCCAGGGTCGATCGACGACCACGTTGACGAACACAACGCGGGAGGCGCCGGAAAGTACGGACATCATCGCGTCGAAGTCAGCGCTGGTGATCGGCCCGTTCGTGCCGAGCGCCACAACCACCACCGAGCCCAGACGCCCCTCGGAGCGCAGTTCTTGGAGGAGCTGCTCACCAGCGGACCATTGGCGGCTGACCGCAGCTTCGACATCGACCCCGGGAACGTCAGTTTGGAGATCGGATTGATAGTCGAGCATGACCGAGTCGCCGACCGCGGTGACGTGCCCCACCACCAGACCCGCGGCAGGGCTGGCGAGCGCGGGCAACGTGGTCGAAGGGGCGGTACTCGTTGCCGGCGACGTCGAAGTGGACGGAGGGCTCGTGGATTTGGTCGTAGTCTGCGAAGTTGTTCTGCTGGACGTTGTGGTTGTCGCCGGAACGGTTGTCGACGTGGACGTCGATGTGGACGTCGATGTGGTGGTCTTCGGTTTCGTCAGCGACGGGTGGGGGGCATTCGTGGCCGTCTTCGCAGGGGAACCGCAGGCGGCGAGCAGAAGCGCTAGTGGCAGGACCACTGCCGCTGCAACCATCTTCGCTCCGCCCCGTTTCGTCAGACACGCCGGCACCGGCTTTGCTGAAGCGAACTTCCATTCCACCTGCACCGAGTCCCAATGCCTTTCGTCGATCCGATACGGAAGGATATCTTCCTCGAACCCCGCAGAAGCGGCGGATTTCTCCGGAACTTCGGAGTCAGATCGTGTCCCACAATGTGATGAGCGCAGAACGTCGCGTTCAGAGGGCGGGTCGTGGCGTCGTGAGCAACAGCACGATCGACGTCACGAGAATGGCACCGCCCACGGCGATCAGGCCGATGCGGGCGGTCCGGAGGCGAAAGTGACCGGAAATTCCGACCAGGAAGAGCACCGTGGCCAGGAAGACGGTGGTTCGGACGTAAAGGTCGGAGTTCTGCCCATCCACAGCGCCTTCGGCGTACAGGTCGTCGGCCTCTTTGTCGAGACGGTTGGACTCGGCCTGCCCGGGCTGTATGTACTCAGGCATATAGGTCGGGCCTTTTGGGGCTGAGGCGTTGGTGAGCGGATCGGTGGCAATCCATGCGTTGAACGCCACGAGGAACTGCGGCCGAAAGCGGTGCTCGGCGACAATCATCGCCGTCGTGTTGCCGGCCGCATACGCCGAGAACCAAGCGTTGAATGTGGAGGCGTCGAAATTCTTGGTTTCGAGTCCCTGAAGTTGCGCTCGGCTGGCGAAGTTCCGAACGGTCGATGCTTTCGCGAGCTTCAGCGAGGATTCTGTCCCCCATTTTGCCGAGGCGAAGCCCGAATAGGCCGCGAGCACAGCCACCACAGCGAGGAGAATCGCTTCAACGATCGTCAGCACTCGACTGGAGTGATCCTCCGAACTGCCGTCGTCACCGTGTTCATTCTTCGGCACATGTTCCGCGATTTCCTTTCCGACCTCCGAAACCGACAAACCCTCAGGCACGCGAGATTCCCATGTCCGTCGGTGTCGCAGGAGTCCGCGAGAAGCCATGCACGATCTGCAGGGCATTGACGGCCGAGCTCATACGGCTAGAGGCTATAGCCATTGCACGCGTGCACTGCGCGGGGCAGGCTCAGCCCGCCGAACCTCAATGGGAGTTGGGAGAGCGTTGTGCACGCATGGTCGCCGGCGTGATGTTCATGGTTCAGACTGTGACCGTCGAACTGGACGCAGACTGGTGGGCGAGGACTCCATTCGTGCCAAATGATGAGGGCGAACGCATGGTGACCGAGGCCGATTGGGACGAAGCACAGAAGCGGCAACAGCGGATTCGTACGTTGAGCGGCCTGATAGGGGCGGTCGCCCTCGGGCCCCTGATCATCCCCGCGATGGCCCTGGGTTCCGCCGTATCTTCGGGGGTCACCCAATACTTCGTGTCGGCGGCCTTCGCTGTCGTGTTTCTGGCTCCAATCGTCGCCTGGTTGGTGAAGGCCAACAACAAAGAGCAGGCAAATGCTGACACGAAGGTCCGCACGCTGACCTTCGATCTGTCTGCGGCGGTCGAAACAGCCAACAAAGAGGCAGCGCAGCGCAAGGTTCAAGCGCGGCGCCAGAAGTTCGAGAGTCGTTTGGCCAATGCTCTGGACATGGCCGACGGCGAACCCGAGGTCATCGAAGTCATCGAGCGGTCCTTCGTGTCCGCACTGCCCGATTCGCCGGTCGAGCTCTTGTTGGCGGACAACAGTCACGCCCACCTTTTGCGCATGGCGAATATGTCACCGACGGGGGAGCCACCCGCCTGCGGGGTTGACTCTCCCGATCGATGCCCCGCAGCACGACGAGCCCAGGTCCAGCGCTTCAGCGACAGCGAAGATCTCGACGCCTGTCCGAAATTGCGCAATCGACCTCAAGGTCGTCTGTCCGCGTTGTGTGTGCCCGTCTCCATCATGGGCCGAACCGTCGGCGTCATCCATTCCACGGGCAAACCTGGACAACTCGTCGACGAAGGCACAGTGGAAGATCTCGGGACGCTGGCGAAGCTGGCCGGAGCACGGATCGGATTGCTCCGTGTCATGGCCGAAACCCAGCTTCAGGCGTCCACGGACAGCGTTACCGGACTGTTGAACAGGCGCTCGTTCGAGCAGGGCGTATCGGTCTTGAGACAATCCGGCGGCATCCTCGCGGTAGCCATGGCCGACCTCGATCACTTCAAGAAGCTGAACGACACATACGGCCACGAAACCGGCGATCGAGCCCTCAGGTTGTTCTCCCAAGTCCTGCGGGAGTCGTTTCGCTCCCATGACCTCGTCTGTCGACACGGGGGAGAGGAGTTCGCCATCGCATTTCCGAGGTGCACGGCTGTCGACGCAGGCCAAGCCCTTGATGCGGTGCGGTCCCGTCTCAACGCTGCCATCGCGGTAGGGGGCCTTCCCTCGTATACGGTGAGCTTCGGAGTTGTCGATGCCGACGAGCGCGAAAATCTCAACTCGATCCTCGCCCGGGCGGACGCCGCCCTCTACCAAGCAAAACTCAGCGGGCGTGACCAGGTCGTGATCCATGACGCAGCCGGCAAGATCGTCCCGACGGCTTCAATCGGCTCGAACGAGAACGAGCCGTCGACGGATCCCTCCGGCGTCTCCGATATTCGCCGGCAACTGCGCTGACCACGCCAGCGTCGAGGGTCCGGTCCCCGGGTCGTCGCTGGTTGGCCACGCGCTCGTCTTCGTCCGCTCCTGGACTAGGTGGCGTCGAGTCAGTCTACGCGGGGACGTAGCCACGACATTGCCGCTACGACCTGGGTGCCTGCTGTCCTGCCCCACCGGGAGGTGCCGGAGTGCGTCACCGGAGGACTTGGGCGTTGACGAGTTGTCAGGTTGATGAAGCAATCAGGCCGGTACTGCTTTGAGTTACTTCGTCAGGGCATAGAAACCCACCCGACAATCCAGTCGACGGCTCGTGCTGGGTCGGTGGCGCGTACGTCATGATGAGGCTGGTCAGGCTGGTCAGAGTATCGCTCAATGAGGAACGGTGGCCGTCCAGCGGGGCGACACCAGATCCCAACCGTTCTTCCATTCCAATGGATGTCCCAGTAGGCGTCGCGGGCGCGGGCCAACCTCTCCTCAAACTCAACTGATGGAAGCCGCGACTGCAAGGCCCAAGATGGTCCCGAGCGGAGTGTCTTCGAGCGACTCGTCGGGCACGCCTTGAGTATGACTCGGCCATGGACGGACTGCCTGCTTGTGCCGTTCCCGCACGGAACTGTGATGTGAGATGTAGGGATCCGGCGAACGGGGATGCCCGTGGGCCTCACCGAATGCCCTGGGTCTCATGCCGGACCTGGACGGGCGCCAACGGACCTCAACCTGGCGAGAGTGGATGTTCGCACAGTTGCGCGACGTTGAGTTCAGGGCCCCACTCGACCGCCTGGCGAGATGATCACGACAGTTCTGCCGAATGGGCGCAGCGAAGTTCTATGCATAAGGTGCTGCAACGTCGATGACAGTCCGCGCATCTGCCTCAACGAAGAGGGCGCCAACAAAGTCATAGCCGATCGCGGAAATCAGCGGACGCCCTGCGGTAGCCGCATTAGGCCCCGGCAAAGGTCATCCCCAACCGGGGGGTCATTCACATACCAGCCGCCCGTTTAAGGCATCCTGTTCTACGTGATCACAGAATTAGATGCGAGGCGTGTCGCCGAGGCCAAGCTGGCAACGATTGGCAGCGACCGAATGATGATCACTAGCGTGGTTGAAGAAGAACGCGGCTGGGAGTTCCACTGGAATTCTGCGGCATACCTCGAAACGGGTGACATCAAGAAGGCGCGCTTTGGCAATGTTCCGATTCTTGTCAGCCGTGAGGATGGATCCATCATTCCTCGGCCACCCCTCAAGTGGGGTCCCACGGAACGACCGACAGGTGTCGTTCTGTTGCGTACGCCAGAGGGGTGGTGGGAGTTCAAGTACATGTCCGGGGATAGAGCCATGGTCATCGGGACCTTTGGTCAACAAGGACTTACCGAGGAAGACGCTAAGGCGCGTGTCCTTCCTGGGCCAAAGATCCTCAATCTCGACGGTGCCGAGATAGAGGGAGACTGGAAAACAGACAAGCATGACTCTTGGTACGCCGATCTGAAGGGCTTGGGCGAAACCCTCTAGAAGCGTCGAGGCTTGGTGTTTCCATCCTTGAATGGGGTTAGCCGCGAACGCCGGGTGGTGGGCCGGGCACGGCAGTTTCGGGCGGGAGGCAATCAGATTCGGACGTTCTCACTCAGGACTGCGTACCGGCAGGGAATGGAGAGTTATCGATCCCAAAGGTTCCGGTCCAGAATCGCTCACCGGCGCTACTGGGGGTATTGGTAGCCACCCTGCACCGCCTGGATCCCCTGGTCTTCACCTTCATCCCATCCGAGTTTGTTTCGCAGGCGGAGGACAAAGAACTTCACGCGGTGCGGGGCGAGCGTTCCGGGGTCGTCCCAGGTCAGATCGTGCAGTTGTTCGGAAGAGAGCACTTGTCCCCGGTGCCGAATCGGCGTGCGAAGGAGGTCGTACTCGATCGGGGTCAAATCGACTGGTGTTCCGCCGAGGGTGACTTCCTGTTCGGTGAAATCGACGTGCAAGGTGCCGTCGTCAAAGGTAGCCATGGGTTGATGGCGCTTGGCGACCGATGGAGGCTCAGGGTGGGCGTCGGGTTCAGCATTCATTCGTGCATACCGCCAAGTGATTGTTGCACGCGTGATCGCTACGATGGAGAAGGCCGGTTGACGGTGAGTCGGCCGATAGGCGGGATTCTGTTCAGCCCTTGCGGGCCTTGGTGACCATCCATCTAAGCGGCCTACCTGGGGAATGCTCCTCTCGCGAGGAGCGGGCGAGCAGCCCGTTTCCCACGCTTGGCCTTGCTCCGGGTGGGGTTTACCGAGCCGATCAGGTCGCCCTGACCGCTGGTGCGCTCTTACCGCACCGTTTCACCCTTACCTGTGCGGGCCCGGAGGTCCGCCATCGGCGGTCTGCTTTCTGTTGCACTTTCCTGCGAGTCGCCCCGACTGGCTGTTAGCCAGCACCCTGCTCTGCGGAGTCCCGACCTTCCTCAACACGATCCCGCAATGCGGTCCGGGCTGCGGCCACCTGGCCGACTCACCGTCCCGACCAGTCTGCCATTCCTGGAGAGGTAGGAGCGGTACACACCTCCTCGGTAGGGTGTCCGTAATGTCCAGTCACGCCCACCAGCTTTTCGACCCCGAGGCTCCGCCGCAACCGGGGGTCGGAAGATCCAACAGAGGATGACGGCCGGCCGGGTGTTCTCTCGATTGGCGCTCTCTACGATGAGGTCGAAGACGCTCTGACCTCGACGTTTCCCCGTAATCGGCAATTGTGGGTGCGGGGGGAGATCCACAGTTTCTCGGATCAATCCGGACGATCGGGCCACTGCTATTTGGACCTCGTCGATCCCGACGAGGGCAGGGGCGGACAGGCGGCACGGGGTCGGGGAGCGCCGGCGCTGAGGGTCAAGTGCTGGAAGGGCACGTGGTTGCCCATGAAGGGCGCCCTGGCCAAGAACGGCGTTGTGCTCGCTGAGGGCATGGTCGTCGATCCTGCGGGGAACGATCGACCTCTACCGGCCGAAGGGCGAAATCGGCTTCATCCTCTCCGAGCTGGACGTGACGGCGTTGTTGGGTCGTTTGGCGGCACAACGCGCACAGCTCTTGAGAAAGCTCGAAGGGGAAGGGTTGCTGCGTCGCAATGCCGCTCTCCCTGTGGCCGAGGTGCCGCTTCGGGTGGGACTGGTGGCCAGTCCCGGGACCGAGGGCTATCAGGACTTCCTCGGCCAGCTGACAGGTTCGGGATTCGGATTCCAGGTCGCAGGTCGTGCCCGTTGCCGTACAGGGTGGGGATGCCCCAGCCAGAGTGGCCAGAGCAGTGAGGGCGTTGAATCGCACGGAATGCGACGTGATCGTTGTCGTGAGGGGTGGGGGCTCGAAGGCGGACCTGGCATCGTTCGACTCCGAAGTGGTGGCCCGCGCCATCGCGACGGGCCACGAAGCCGGTGTGGACCGGAATAGGACACACGGGAGATGAGTCGGTCGCCGACATCGTGGCGAATCGGGCGTTCATAACCCCGACGGAATGTGGGCATGAGCTCGTGTCGCAGGTCGGTCAATGGTGGGAGCAGCACGTCGGTGCTGCTGCCTCCGTGCTCAGTCGTCGCGTGCCTTCACTGCTCGCGGAGGCGCAAGCCCGGGACACCGCCGCACGTGGTCGTCTCACTCGTGCTGCACGTGCTCAATTGCGGGTCCACCGAGAGCGGTTGGCCCGTCGTTCCACCGCAGTCGGTCGTCTGGCCCCCGAAGGGTTGACGGCGCGTCAGACCGCTGTGCGGACGCACGCGGCCCGCCTCGGTCCCTTGGCGTCCCGCCACATCGCCAAAGAGGTGGAAAGGGTCCGATCGTGGCGCCGATTGCTCACCGCTTATGACGTCGACCGTCAGCTGGAGCGGGGTTACACGTTGACCCACACCGCCTCGGGTGCAACTTGTCCGGAGTGCGGCCCGCCTTGCCGTGGGGACCGAAGTCGTCACCCGTTTTGCCGATGGTTCGGCTCGCTCACGCGTGGAGTCGGCCGAAGTCCGAGAAGATCGTGTTGAAGAGAAGGATGAGGAGAAGCAATGACCGCAGTCACGAACGAGCCGCTCCCGGTGGAGAAGCTGAGCTACACCGACGCCAGTCGGGAACTCGACTCCATCGTGGAGTTCTTCGAACAGCGAGAGGTCGACGTGGACATACTGGTGGCACGTCTGGAACGAGCGACCGCACTCATCGACGAGCTCGACCGCCGGCTCCGTCATACGCGGGCGCAGGTCGAAGATCTCGTGCCGCGGCTCGACACGCTGGCCGGCGAAGTAGATGGTGGCGACGATGAGTGAGTCCGTCGACGATCAGCGGCTGTACTTCCGTCAGCTGCTGTCGGGCCGGGACTTCGCCCGGGGAGATCAGATGGCCCGGCAGATGGTCAACTTCGTCTACCTCATCGGAGATCGGACGACGGGTGAGGCGGTCATTGTGGACCCCGCTTATGCCGTCCAGGACCTGCTCGACGTCGTGGCGGCCGACGGCATGAAGCTCACCGGCGTGTTGGCCACGCATTACCACCCGGACCATGTCGGGGGTGAGATGGCGGGGTGGGGTCTCGAGGGCATCAGCACGCTCTTGGAGTCGGTCCAGGTTCCGATCCATCTCCAGAAGGAGGAGGTGCCCTGGGTGGAGCGGACGACGGGTGTCAGCGCATCGCATCTCGTCGGCCACGACAGCGGTGATGTGGTCCAGGTCGGCTCCGTGGGTGTGGAGTTGATCCACACACCGGGACATACGCCGGGTAGTCAGTGCTTCTTCGTCGATGGCCGGCTGGTCGCGGGCGACACGCTCTTTCTCGAAGGTTGTGGCCGCACCGATCTCCCCGGATCGGATCCGGTCGCGATGTACGACTCGATCAACAACCGCCTGGCTCGGGTACCCGATGACGCCGTCCTCTTTCCCGGCCATCAGTATTCGCGCGACCCTTCGCAGGGCATGGGCGAGACCCGCAGGACGAATTTCGTGTTTCGTCCTCGTTCGCTCGAGGAGTGGATTGCCATGTTCGGGGGTGTATGACGACCGAGGGGGTGCCCACCGACGGATCCGTCGTCGTCGTCGGCGCCTCTCTAGCCGGCTGGCGCGCGGTGGAAACGCTGCGGGCCGAAGGCTTCCATGGGACGATCTCGCTCGTCGGTGAGGAGTTGCACCTTCCGTACGACCGCCCTCCGCTGTCCAAGCAGGTGTTGGCGGGGACATGGCCACCGGAAAAGGCCGTCCTGGCCGACAAGAAGAGGAGCAGCGAATTGCGGGTGCACGAGGTCCTCGGTCATCGCGCCATGCGGCTCGACGTCGAGGGACGCCGGGTCGAGATCGACGATGGCACCATCCTCGCCGGGGACGCCGTGGTGTTGGCAACGGGAGCCACGCCGAGGCACCTGCCGGGAACAGAGGGCCTGGGCCACCGCGACGGACTGTTCACGCTTCGGACGCTCGACGACGCCGTAGCCCTGCAAAGCGCGGTGACCGCGGTCGACGTCGTGTCGCGTCATCGTCATCGGCGCCGGGTTCATCGGCGCCGAGGTGGCATCGACCTGTGCCGGCCTCGGGTGTCGGGTCACGGTGCATAGAGGCGATGGAGATCCCGCTGTCCAACGTGCTCGGACCCTTGATCGGCACGCACTGCGCCTCCTTGCACGCCGCCCATGGGGTTGACCTACGGACCGGAGTCGGCGTGGCCGGCGTCCGCCGGGTCGAAGGGGCGACGAGCGGACTCGACGTCGAGCTCGAGGGCGGGGAGGTTCTCCAGGCTGACGTGGTGGTGGTCGGCATCGGCGTGGTGCCGGCCGTCAATTGGCTCGAGGGTTCCGGCCTGACGACTCGAGAACGGCGTCGTTTGTGATGACCGGCTTTCTGCGGCCGACGGTGTCGTGGCCGCCGGGCGACATGGCCCGTTGGTTGTGGCATCACGACGGCGGGGAAGAGCTGATCCGCATCGAGCACTGGCAGATCGCAGCGGAAGCGGGCGTGGCGGCGGCGCGCAGCGTGCTGGCGGGCACGGCCGGTGCCGAGCCGTTCGCGCCAATTCCCTATTTCTGGTCCGACCAGTTCGGAATCCGCTTTCAGGTGTTGGGGAATCCCGGCGGTACGGACGAGGTAGAAATCGTCGACGGCTCGTTCGAGGAGGGCAAGTTCGTCGCGTTGTTCGGCCGGGCCGGCCGCCTCCGTGCCGCCATGGCCATCGGTCGGCCGCGCCGGCTGATGGGATATCGCCCCTTGCTCGAGGCGGGCAGCAGTTGGGACGACGCGTTGGCACACGAGGCGTCGTAGCGGACCCTGTCGGCCGATGAAGCCGTCAGAACGAGATGCCCGAGAGCTCGGGGATCGTGGCTTCGGCTTTGGCGCGCGCCGCCAGCCAACGCTCGCGGGCGTGGGACCGCGTGGCGTCGTCGGTGCGGGGTTCGATGACGCGTCGAGGCGAGAAGGTGCCGGCGATGTCGTCTTCTGATCCGTAGGTGCCGATGGCCAACCCGGCGAGCAGTCCTGCTCCGAGCGTCGTCGCCTCCAGCACGGGGGAGATCTCGACCGGTCGTCCGATGGCGTCGGCCAGCGCGGTCACAAAGACCTCGTTGTCCGACATGCCCCCGTCGACCCGCAGGGCGTGGATGGGGAGCCCGCTGTCACCTTCGGCCGCTTCCACCAGGTCGGCGCCGCGGTGGGCGACACCCTCGAGCACCGCCCGCACGAGCTCGGGTCGACCGGAGCCCCTGGTCAATCCGACCAGGGTGCCGCGGGCGCCGAAATCCCACACCGGCGTACCCAAGCCGAGGAGTGCCGGGACGAACCACACGTCGCCGGTGGTGTCGCATTCCGCTGCCACACGGGCGGACTCCGCGGCGGAGGTGAGGACACCGAGATCGTCCCGCAGCCATTCGACGCAGCTGCCGGCGGAGAGCATCACCGCCTCGACGCCCCAGGTTGCGATCCCGTCGACCCGGTAGGCGACGATAGGGAAGGTGCCGTGGGCACCCTGTCCGGCATGGAGCGGACGTTGGCCCGACCCGGTGCACTGGTCCAGCATGCCGCCCGTGCCAAAGGTGGCTTTGGCGAGCCCCGGGCGCGTGCACCCCTGCCCGACCAGCGAAGCTTGCTGGTCGCCGGCGATGCCACAGATGGGGGGCGCTCCACCGAGGGCATGGCAGGCCCCCACGGCTCCCGAAGAATCGACGATGCGCGGAAGGATCGCCGCAGGAATGCCGAGGCGCTCGAGGAGGGGCACGTCCCAGTCGATGGACGAGGGGTCGATGAGCGCGGTGACGGCGGCGTTCGTGGCGTCGGTGACGTGGAGGGCGTCGTGCCCCGCGGCCGCACCACCCGACAGGGTCCAGGCCACCCAGCTGTCCACCGTGCCGAAGCAGAGCTCGCCGGCCTCGGCTCGGACTCGGTCGGGGTCGACGTCGTCGAGGATCGCCATCAACTTCGTGGCCGACGCGTTCGGGGCCAGCCTGATGCCGTCGGCCTGCAGCACCAGGCATGTTCCCACCGTGCGCAAGTCCTGCCAGCCGATGCCCGGAGCGACGGGCCTGCCCGTCGCCCTCTCCCAGACGATCGTCGAGGCCCTCTGGTTCGCAATCCCCACCGCTTCTACCGGTCCGCCGTCGCGGAGCGCCGCGTTCGCCACCTCCAGGACGGCGTCGGCCATCACGGAGGCGTCGAACTCGACGAGCCCCGGAGCGGGGGAGTCGGGGAGCACCGGGGCATGGTGCGCATGCGCAACGGACGCATCGGGTCGTACGACCGCCGCGCGGACACCCGATGTGCCCACGTCGACGACGAGGACGCTTCCCCCGTTGCCGCTCACGACCACGGCGACGGCCCGAACGGGGAAGGCAGGCCGAGTTTGCCCGGATTGAGGATGCCCGCCGGATCGAGGCTCTCCTTGAGGCCGACGAGAACGTCGAAGCCCGAGCCGAGGGCTCGTGGCAAGGAAGCGGGACCGATTGAGCCCGATGCCATGGTGATGGCTTATTGCGGCGCCGTGTGCCATGGTCGCGGTCGTCACCGTGTCCCACGCTTGGCGGTAGTACCGCTCACGCCAGGCGTCATCGCCGTCGGGTCCCTTCCCGGCAAAGGTGAAGTAGAGGCAGGCGCCGTCGGTGTAGGCGTGTGACTGATGCGCCGAGGCGGCCAGCGTGCCGTCCATCGCCTTGAGGGCGCCGACGACCTCATCGAAGAGATCCGGGAGAACGGCCCACGGCCCTGAGATCTCCGCCGTATCGACGACGACGCCGGCCCGCCAGAGCGGGGCGAGGGCCGAGACGTCGTTGCGATGCGTGAGCCAGCGCTCGACAAGCGCGACGTCCATGGGCTGCGCGCCCGCCGACAGTGCATTCGTCGTCCACGATCGCCAGCGTCGCCGCCAGGAGTGCCGGATCGGTCTCGTCGAGCACGATGAGGACGTTCGTGTCCGCTTGGTCGAAGTTGCGGACGGACTCGGCCTCGTCATAGAGGCGGAGCACGGCCGGGGTGGCCCCGCGGCGCAGCATCTTGCGGCAGGCGTCGAGGCCGGCGGCGAAGGTGGTGAAGCCGAAGGCCCGCCGCTCTTGTGCGGCCGGCAGGGGGTGGATGCGCACGCGTGCTGCGGTAATGACGCCGAGCGTGCCTTCACTGCCCACGAAGAGCTGGGTGAGGTTGGGTCCGGTGGCGGCCCGAGGTCCATGTCCTTCGGTCCGCACGATGCGGCCGTCGGCCAGCACCACCTCGAGCCCGATCACCATGTCCTCGATCTTGCCGTAGCGGGTCGAGTACTGGCCGGCACCGCGGCAGGCCAGCCATCCGCCGACCGTCGAGAGATCCATCGATTGCGGCCAGTGCCCGAGGGTGTACCCCGCGCCCACCCGACCGAGAGCCGACTCGAGATCGGGCCCGAAGGTGCCGGCTCGGACATCGGCGGTGAGAGAGGTCTCGTCGACGTGGATGAGGCCGTCTAGTGACGGTGAGGTCGAGCGCGACCCCGCCGAACACGGGGATGGAGCCGCCGCAGACCCCGCTTCGCCCCGCGGCCGCGGTGACCGGGACGACGGGCTTCATGGCAGAGCTGCCAACACGGCGGAGACGTCGTCAGTGGTGTGCGGGCCGCACGACAACTCCGGGCCGTTGGGGCACGGCGCCATCGGCCGCCCACCCGATGGCCAGTGGCCACCAGTCCCTTCCCGCTTCGGCCCGTGAGGCGTCGTCGACGCAGTACCTCGGCGCCGCTCTCGGCCAGCCGGCTCAGGAGTCCTTCCGGAAGCGGGACGACGGAGCCGGAGAGCCGGTCGGTCACGGCTGCGGCTCCGGCATCGATCGGAGTGACCGGAGTGGGAACGGTCAAGGGAGATCCAGTCCGGCGGTCAGGAGCTCCTTCTGGCAGGCCTCGATGAAATCGTCGGCCTGCTCGGACGCGTGCTGCTCGTCCCATCCCATTTCGGCCGCGATGAGGTTGGCTGCGGCATGCGCCGCCGCCATGGTGGGCTGCGCACGTTGGATCTTGGCCCGGGTCCGCCGGGCCAGGACGTCGGTGAGCGTCTGCGCCATCTCCTCTCGAGCTGCATAGACCATCTCCGCGCCGGTGTACGGCAGACCGGCGATGACGGGCTCGAGCAGCTCTGGCCGATCATCGGCCAGAGCGAGGACGGCCGCTGAGTCGGTTCCGTAGCGGCGCACCAGGTGCGCCTGCGGGCGGGCCATGGTGACCGGATCCTGGGTCGCCGAGGTGGCGCCGAGGAGTCGGAGCGACTTGGTCACGCAGCGACGGGTCTTGGGGGACTCGCCGAGCCGCTCCACCACGGTGTCCACGGTGTCCTGCGCCATCTTCCGGTAGGTCGTGAGCTTCCCACCGGTGACGGTCACGACACCGTGCGCCGATGTGCGAACCGTATGACGACGGGAGAGGTCCGCGGTGCGCTCGGAGACGTGACCGCCCTTGTCTGGTGGTGCGAGCAGCGGGCGCAGACCTGCCCACACGCCGGTGACGTCGGCACGCGTCGAGCTGAGAGGTCGTGACGTTGTTCGCTGCGTCGAGGAGGTAGTCGACGTCCTCAGGCGTGCACGAAGGGTCGTCGAGGGGACCTTGATAATCGGTGTCGGTGGTGCCCAGGTACACCAGGTCCGTCTCGGGCCATGGCACGACGAAGATGGCCCTGCGGTCCTGGGGCACGGGGATGACGGCGGCGACGTCGCACGGGAGACGTTCCGCCGGCACCGAGATATGGATGCCCTTGGCCGGTCGGATCGAACGGGGGTCGGCGCCTTCATCGAGGGCCCGTACGTCGTCGGCCCAGACGCCCGTGGCATTGACCACGACGCGGGCCGTGATGCCGAACTCACTTGCAGCGTCGGACGGATCGGGACGCACGAGCGCGCCGTCGGTCATCCCATGGTCATCCTCGGTGAGGCCCACCACCGTCGTGTAGTTGGCCACGACGGCGCCGTACTCGATGGCGGCGGTGCGGGCCAGGGTGAGGGTCAGGCGGGCGTCATCCGCCCGGGCGTCGAAATAGAGGAAGCCAGCGACGAGGCGGTCGGTCTTCAGCGTCGGGAGATGGGCCAGCGCCTGGGCCTTGGTGACCCTCTGGTGGCGGGCGCCGATACGTAGGCCTCCGGTCAGGTCGTAGAGCCACAACGCGACTGGAGTAGGAACGGGCCACGGTCTTGGAGACCACGCCGTCGCGGCCGAAGAGTGGGATGAGGAACGCCAGCGTGCTCACCAGGTGCGGAGCGTTCTCCAACAGATGCTGGCGTTCCGCCAAGTTCTCGTAGACCAGGCGGAACTCGCGCTGCTGCAGATACCGCAGGCCGCCATGGACCATTTTGGACGACTTGGATGAGGTTCCTGAGGCGAAGTCACCCTTCTCGACGAGCGCAGTCTTCAGCCCGCGGCTGGCGGCGTCGAGTGCCACCCCCGCCCCGGTGACTCCACCACCCACCACCAGCACGTCGAAGTGCTCATCGGCGAGGCGGCGCAACGAGTCCTCGCGTCGAAATCGGTGCACGTTCCCAGCCTGCCACACGGGGTAGGAGCTCCTTCCCCGTGTGGCACGAACGTGGAAGACCGAACTTGAAACGCCCGTCGCGTCGGCCGATGGTCGGGGTGATCCCTACTCCTCCGGGATCGCCTCCCACCATTGGCACCACCACTGGTCGCCCACCAGGATCCGCAGTTTGGGGTGCCAGCAGTAGGAGATGTCCTTGTGTGGCTCGAGGTAGTACCGGCAGTTCTCGCACTTCTCGTCGCCTGACGGTTTGCCTTTCAGCACCGCATTTTCGGCGAGGTGCCGGAACTCGATCTCGAGCTTCTCGTCAATCTCCTTGGGTTCGGGTTCGGGGATCACGTAGTCGGCCACACGTGCAAAGTAGCGCGCGTCGCGGCTGTTTGACAACGATTGTCAAAACCGGGGAGGGACGCTATGGTGGCAACGGCATGCAGTCACCCGATGCGCTGACCGACCTCTTCCGGGCCAATGGGCGGAAGATCACCGCCCAGCGGCAGTGCATCTTTCGGGCCCTCGAGGGCGATGTCACGTCATCCTTCGGCGGAGAAGGTCTACGAGAAGGTGCGCACGGAGATGCCGAACGTGTCGCTCAAAACCGTGTACCAGACGCTGCACGATTTGTCCGAATTGGGCCAGATCACCGCGCTCGACCTCGGGACGGGCGCCGCCCGCTTCGACCCCAACGTCGAGGCGGCCCATCACCATGTCGTATGCCGTGGTTGTGGCAAAGTGCGCGACGTCGACGCCGATTTCCCCAACTTGAAGGTCCCGTCAGGTGCCGCACCCGGATTCAACGTCCTCAGTGCCGAGGTTGTTTTTCGGGGTCACTGCGACGAGTGTCAACCAGATCAGCAGTAGCCAGAACACATCACCGAACAAGAAAGGTACGAACAACCATGCCAGCATTGAAGGGCACCCAGACCGAGGAGAACTTGAAGGCGGCGTTCGCCGGCGAGAGCCAGGCCAATCGTCGGTACCTGTACTTCGCCCAGAAGGCCGATGTCGAGGGGTACCCCGACGCAGCTGCACTGTTCCGCTCGGTCGCCGAGGGCGAGACCGGTCACGCATTCGGCCACTTCGACTTCCTCAAGGAGGTAGGCGACCCGGCCACCGGCGTGCCGGTCGGTCCGACGAAGGACAACTTCAAGTCGGCCATCGAGGGCGAGACCTACGAGTACACCGAGATGTACCCCGGATTCGCCAAGACGGCCCGTGACGAGGGCTTCGAGGAGATCGCAGAATGGCTCGAGACGCTGGCCCGGGCCGAGAAGTCCCATGCCGGACGCTTCACCCAGGGGCTCGAGTCCCTCGGCTAGACGGCGGCATGGCAACCCCGTTTGACGGTTCGAGCGACCCGCAGCCCGTGGCCCAGCGCCGCGCCTGCGGGTCGCGTGCGCCGAGCCGGGGATCGGCATGACCGCTGCGCTGACCCTGGCCGACGTGCTCGATCTGCGCGAGTACGAGCGGGTTCGTGAGGAGTACCGGGCCCGGGTGATCGCCCGCAAGCGCCTCCGGCGGATCGCGCTCGGTCCGATCATGACCTTGGTCTTCGAGTCCGTGGACACTGTCCGGTTCCAGATTCAGGAGATGGCCCGGGTCGAGAAGATCCTGACGGATGAAGCGATCCAGGTGGAGCTGGACATCTACAACCGGTTGCTACCCCAGGTGGGGGAGCTCTCTGCCACCCTTTTCATCGAGCTCACCTCCGATGGGTCGATGCGGGAGTGGTTGCCCAAGCTGGTCGGGATCGAGTCGGCGCTCGGGGTGGCGCTCGGCGATGACGTGGTGCCCAGCCGGCCCGAGGAGGCGCATGCTGCGGCGCTGGTGCGGGAGGCAATTACGCCCGCCGTCCACTACATCCGATTTGCCTTCACCCCGGCCCAGGTGGCCGCCTTCGCCGACCTCGGTGAGGTCGCCCTGGTGGCCCGCCACCCGGCGTACGAGGAGCGCACGGTCCTTCCCGACCAGGTACGCCAGGAACTGCTCGGCGACCTGCGAGGGACAACAAAGCCGCTTCCTATCGGCTGACCAGGGATAATTCTTGTGTAGGTCTTTACAGGCGCACCGGCCGTAGGCCATACTCTTCGTTCGCCGGAATTCGGTGCCGGCGCCGTTGGGTCAAGCCCAGCTGTGCTCCCGACTAGGGCGAGATTGCCCATATCCGACTTTGCGAGGAAGTGTTTCCCATGAGTGCCACCACGTGGCGCAAGCAGGCCGCCTGCCGGGGCCTCGATGTTGAGGCGTTCTACCCGATTTCAGAGGACGAGGCCGATGCGGCCGAGGCCAAGGCCATTTGCTGCGAATGCCCGGTCCGTCAGGCTTGCCTCGAGCACGCCCTGGCCCACCGCGAGCGTGAGGGCGTGTGGGGTGGCACCACGGAGCGCGAACGTCGGCGCATCGTTCGGCAGCGGCGCAAGTCGGCCTGACGGGGTCAGCCTGACTTCGTCGTCGCCGGCGTCTGGTTGGCCGACGCACCGAGGGTGCACGGGACCGGGTTCCACGCTTCGGGCTGTGTGTTGGTGTAGACGTTCCCCGGGAGCGTCGTCGTGCCTGTTCCCGTCGGGGTGGTCGTCGTCGTCGTGGTCACCGTGAGCGTCGCGTTCGCCACCCAGAGGTTCACGTTGTTCCCGGTCAGGCTGGGATCGGGCACATAGCTCACCTTGCCCTGCAGAGATGCCGCGAGGGTCTTGGCCGCCGGTAGGCCGGTCGGACCGTAGAAGATCTCCGAGGGGTCACCGGCCGCGATGACGCTCGGCGCATTGTTGATGCCGCTGATCTGGAAACCGTCCTTCCTGAGCGCTTGAGCGGTCTCGGTGGCCAGAAGCCCACCGCCCGAGGCATTGAGGACGTTGACCGAGACCAGGTTGTTGGCCAATGGCGGCGCCGTCGTGGTGGTCGTGGCCGGATTTTGCTTTGGCTCCCCGAGCTGGTTGAACGCGGCGATCATCTGGTCGGCGTAGGGCTGCGCGGCCAGGAGGACGTCAGCGCCCCCGTCCGTCACGTAACTCGTCGTGGGCAGGGTCTCGGTCACCAGGTGCGAGGACTGCAGGCCCCTGAATTCGGTCGCGATGTGGAACAGGTCGCTCTCGCTGAGGGTGTCATCGATGGCCAGGTTGCCCACCGCGGACGAGATGAACCCGTTGATCGCCAACGGATTGGTGATCGATGTGTTGACCTTGGCCAGCACAGCGCGGAAGAAGGAATCCTGCCGCTGGATGCGGCTGAAGTCTGAAAGCCCGTCGTACTCCCAGTGGCCGCTGCTGTTCACGTACTCGAGGTGTCGGGCGCGCACGAGTTGGAGCGCCGTTGTCCCGTTGACCACCTGGCAGCCCAGCGTGGTCACGTCCAGCCCGGTGTAGGCATCCTTGACCGCCGTGGGAAAGTCCATCGTGACCCCGCCCAGGGCGTCGACCATGCCCGAAAAACCTGGGAACCCGACCGAGATGTAGTGGTTGATCGGTATATGGAGGACGGATTCGATCGTCTGGATCAGCAGATCCGGCCCGGAGTTGTAGGCCGCGTTGATCCGGTTCATCCCCTGGATGGAAGAGCTGTTCTGAGGGATGTCGACCCACAGGTCCCGGGGGATGGAGATCACGGTGACGGATTTCGTCGCCGGGACGAAGCGGGCCACCATGGTGACGTCGCTGCGCTGGCCACCGGCGTCGGCCTCGTCGCCGAAGGCTTTGACCTGGGTGGGGTTGCTGACGAAGGCGCGGGAGTCGCTACCCACGAGCAGCACGTTGAAGGGCTTGCCCGGCGCGGCGGCCTGCTTGACGAGATGCTTCGAGTGGATCTTGGGGATCTCGTCGTAACGGTAACGGGCGTAGAAGAAGATGCCGCCGGCGCCGGCGACCGCGAGGAAGACGATGAACGACAGGAAGTAGATGATGCGACGGCGCCAACGGTGCTTGCGTCGCTGTTCTTTCTTGCGTGCCTTGCGGAGGTCGGATTGGACGTCGGCCCGCGATTCAAGGGCCGCTGCGCCCGTCGCCGCTCCCGCTGCGGGCGTCTTCGACGATGCGACGAGTCTCTTTTCTGGCAGATCCGGATCTGGATCTTCGACAGCAATGGGCTCGGCCGGCGGCTCCTCCGGACCGGTCTCTGCCGCGACGGTTGGCGCATCCTCATCCGATGCGGGCGCCGGCGTCTCTTCGGATTCCTCGTCGGGGGTCAAGAGACAGAAAATACATGGCAAGGCCGTCCGATAGCCTTCGCCGGTGGATTTTGACCTCCCAGAGGAGCTGGTCGAGCTGCAGAGCTCGGTGCGCCGGTTGGCTCAGGACAAGGTGCGGCCCCGCGCCCGCGCCATCGACAAGGACGGAACCTATCCACAGGACATCTTCGAAGCATTTCGGGATGCCGGCCTGCTCGGTCTCTGCATTCCTAGCAAGTATGGAGGATCGGACGCCGGAATCCTCGGACTTGCCGTCGCCATCGAGGAAGTAGCCAAGTATTCGAACACGGCTGCGCTCATGTTGCTCCTGACCCGGCTGCCCACCGGTGCGGTCATGATCGCCGGGACCGAGGCGCAGAAGCAGCAGTACCTGCCCGGCATCGCCGACGGCACGCAGCGGGCCTCGTTCGGGCTCTCCGAGCCGCAGGCGGGGAGCGACGTCATGGGGATGCGGACGCGTGGCGTCCCCGACACCGGATCTCACGGTGGCTGGGTCCTCAACGGCACCAAATGCTGGATGTCCGGTGTGCGTGAAGCCGACTGGTACACCGTGTTCGCCAAGACGAGCGAGCCGACCAGTCGGGCCCACGACTCGGTCACCGCATTCATCGTGGAGCGGGGTTGGGACGGGGTCGACGTCGGGCGGACCGATCACAAAATGGGCGTCAAGGGCGTCGACACGGGTGAGCTGATCCTGACCGACGTCCACGTGCCGGCCGAGAACGTGATCGGTGAGGTCGGCGGCTTCCGGCTCGCCATGCTGGGACTCAACGCCATGCGCCCGATCGTGGCCGCCCGCGGGATCGGTCTGGCCGAAGGTGCGCTCATGTACGCCACCGAGTACGTCCAACAGCGTGACGCGTTCGGGCAGAAGATCGCTGACTTCCAGGGCATCCAGTGGGAGATCGCCAAATGCGCCGTCGATATCGAGGCGGCCCGTCTCCTGACCTATCGCGCCGCAGTCATGGCCGACCAGGGCAAGTACACCAAGGAGTACGTGCCGTACCTCTCCATGGCCAAGTACCACGCCACGGAACTTGCGGTGCGAGCCTCGTCGTTGGCCGTGCAGCTCCTGGGTGCGGCCGGGTACATGGAAGACCATCCGACGGAGCAGTGGTATCGCGACGCCAAGCAATTGACCATCGTCGAGGGCACCTCGCAGGTCCAGCTCGGCCTCATCGCAGGAGGGGTCCTGCGCCGGGATCTGTGGTGGGACTGATGACGGCGTGGCCCGATGTCCTGAGCCGTCTGACCCGGCGCGACTCGCTGTCCGAAGAAGAGGCCGAGGCGATCCTGGGATCCGTGTTGGCCGGTGAGGCCGCACCGTCGCAGATCGGGGCCTTCCTGACCCTGTTGCACGCCAAGGGCGAGACCGTGGCCGAGGTGACCGGGCTGGCCCGCGCCATGGTGGCGGCGGCGGTGCCTCTGGTCCTGCCCGACGGCCCCGACGCGGTGGTCGACCTGGTCGGGACCGGAGGGGATCGCCTGAGCAGCATCAACGTGACCACCCTGGCTTCGTTGATCGTCGCCGGGTCCGGCGTGACCGTGTGCAAGCACGGCGGACGTTCGGCCTCCTCGTCCGTGGGCTCGGCCGACGTCCTCGAGGCGCTCGGCGTAGCGATCGAGATCGGCCCGGTGGGGGTGGCGCGCTGCATCGCGCAGGCCGGCATCGGGTTCTGTTTCGCCCAGCGCTTCCACCCGGCCATGCGCTACGTGGGGCCGATCCGGCGGGAGCTCGGCGTCCCGACGATCTTCAACTTCCTGGGGCCGCTGACCAATCCGGCCCGGACGCGTCATCAGCTGGTGGGTGTCAACGATCCCGCGATGGCGAGGACGATGGCGACCGTGCTGGGGTCGACCGGGAGCCGGCGCGCCATGATCATCTACGCCGACGACGGTCTCGACGAGTTGAGCGTGACCTCGCCCTCCACCGTGCTCGAGCTCAACGGCGACGGAGTGGGCACGTTCGAACTGTCCGAGTGGCGCATCGACCCGTCCTCCCTGGGCTTCGCACGGGCCACCATGGAGGACCTCCGTGGTGGCGACGCCTCGTTCAACGCCCGCGCCATCCGCTCGGTGCTGGGGGGCGAGCGGGGACCGAATCGTGACATCGGTGTGCTCAATGCCGCTGCCGCTCTGATGGTCATCGGACGCGTCGATGACCTCGCCGCAGGCGTGCAGGTGGCGAACGACTCCATCGACGGGGGCCGGGCCGAGTCGGCACTCGACGCGCTGATCTCGACATCGCAGGTCGCGGCCGCCGAGTCAGGGGACTGAACGGACCTCCGCTCCGGCGGAGGGTGCGACCCGCCAGGCCCGCAGCGGGGCGTAGCTGTCGACAGCCAGGGCAGGTGAGTCGGGTTCGCACAGCGCGATGGCGCAGCCTCCGAACCCACCCCCCGTCATGCGCGCACCGAGGACGCCAGGCGTCTGTGTGAGGCGATCGACGAGGTCGTCCAACGCCGGGATCGAAACCCTGAAATCCTCGGCCAGGCTGCGATGTCCCTCGCTCATGAGCGCGCCCACCGCACGCAGATTGCCGCGGCCCAAGAGGCGCTCGACCTCGCGCACCCGCGCGCACTCGGTGATGACGTGCCGAGCCCGGCGGCGCAGCACCGAGCCGGGCAGCCCGCTCAGGTCACCCAGCTCGCACTGACCGAGCGGCTTCCCTATGAGGTTCTCCGCCGACTCGCACTCGGCCCGACGGTCGGCGTAGAGCGACGTGCCGAGCTCGCGGCCGGTCCCGCAGTGCACGACCACGAACGCCGCCGCCTCCGGGACGGCCACCTGGTGCATGTCGAGTGTGGCGAAATCGATGGAGAGTGCGTGGCCGGCCCGAGCTCCGAGAATGGCCAGAGGGTCGAGCAACCCGACGCGCGAACCGGCCGCCTCCTCCGCGCTCTGGCAGGACGTCGCCATCTCGAGGAGGTCCTGATCGAGACCCAGCGCCAGGAGGAAGGCGACCGAGAAGGCCGCACTCGACGAGAGTCCCGCACCCACCGGGATGGTACTGGTGACCTTCATGGCTCCGCCCGAAGGGGGGCGCGCCAGGTCCAGCAGGGCGCCCGCCAGTACGGCCTGCGGTGGGGAGGGGGCGGTGTTGCCAAGGGCAATCTCCCACGGCTCGTCGAACTGGTCGCTGGTCACGCCGACCAGGAAACTGCCGAGCTTGGGGGTGAAGCTGGCCTCGGTGGCCAGGTCGATGGCCATGGGGAGGGACAGGCCCTGGTTGTAATCGGTGTGGTCGCCGATGAGGGTGACCCTTCCCGGAGCGCGAGCGATGAGCATTGCTCCAGCTTGACCCCTGCGGGCCGCTCGGGGGACGATCCTGCCATGGCGCACACATCGAGAACCGGACCGCTCAGCGGCATCAAGATCATCGAGCTGGCAGGGATCGGGCCTTCCCCGTACACCTCCATGATGCTGGCCGATGCCGGTGCGCAGGTGATTCGTCTCGAGCGGGCGGCTCCCGGCGCACCCGAGCGTGCGTCGGAGGAGACGCGATCGCACTGGGACCTCCTCAATCGGAGCCGGGTGTCGGTGGGGATCGACCTGAAGCACCCCGAAGCGGTCGAACTCGTGTTGCACCTCGTGGAGCAAGCCGACGGCCTCATCGAGGGCTTCCGGCCCGGCGTCGCCGAGCGTCTCGGTCTCGGTCCCGACGCGTGCTGGGAGCGGAACCGTGCGCTCGTCTACGGCCGCATGACCGGCTGGGGTCAGGACGGGCCGATGGCCAAAATGGCCGGGCACGACATCGATTACATCGCCATTGGCGGTGCCCTGTGGCCGTTGGGCCGCGCCGGTTCCCCGCCCGTTCCCCCCCTCAATCTCGTGGGCGACTTCGGCGGCGGCGGCCTGCTGCTCGCCTTCGGCATGGTGTCGGCGCTGCTGGAGGCTTCCCGTTCCGGTGAGGGCCAGGTGGTCGACGCCGCCATGGTCGACGGCGCGGCGTCCCTGATGACGATGGTCCATTCGTTCCACGAGTTCGGCATGTGGAACGACGAGCGGGGCGCCAACCTGCTCGATACCGGTGCGCCCTTCTACGAGGTGTACGAGACCTCCGACGGCAAGTTCTTCGCCGTGGGCGGGCTCGAGTCCAAGTTCTACGACCAGTTGCTGGAGGGCATGGGATTGACCGACGATCCGGACTTCGTCGGGCGCGAGCAGAACGACAAAGCCAATTGGCCGGCCTGGAAAGAGCGTTACGCGGCGATCTTCGCCACCAAGACGCGCGACGAATGGACGGCGATCTTCGACGGGACCGATGCCTGCGCTGTGCCGGTCCTCTCCCCGTGGGAGGCCCACCTGCACCCACACAACCAAGCGCGTGCGACCTTCGTGGAAGTCGACGGCCGGGTGCAGCCGGCGCCGGCGCCGCGTTTCAGCCGTACCCCCTCGGCCATCAGCAAGCCGCCGTCGCACCCCGGCGCGGACACGGTGTCCGGGTTGGTCGAGTGGGGTATCGACGAGGGGACCGTGTCCAAACTGCGCGAGACGGGGGCGTTGAGCTAGGGGCGCGCCGATCCCCGAAGCCCCGATCGCCGACGTCCTCTGGCTCGTAAGGAGGGCTGACACACCCCTCCTTTACCCTTCTTGCTGTGGCCCTCACCGCACCGATCGACGCAGCTGCACCAGGCGAACGTGATGCACCAGGCACACCTGATGCACCTGGCGCGGCAAGCGTGGAGGCCCAGCTCGCAACGCTCCGGTTTGCAGTAAGCGACATCCAAGCCGTCGTGCGCGTCCTGTCACCCACCTCGGTGTCGGGCGACCAGGCCCGGGAACTCGCAGCCGTGCTGGCCCGAGGCGAACGGGCCGCTGCTTCAGGTATCGCCCTCCTCACCCCGCGAGTCGTCGAGACGGGCTCGTTCTCCAAGGTCGGCCACGCGAGCGCACCCGAATGGCTTGCCTCGGTTTCGGGCACTTCCTCTGGTGTTGCCAAGGGCCGGCTGGCAGCGGCTGAAGGTGCGGCGGTCACCCCGACGCTGCGCCAGGCCCTCCACGGGGGCGAACTCTCCACCGCGCAATTGGCGCTCGTGACCAAAACGGCGGCCGAGGCGCCCGAAGCGACCACTGATCTCTTGAACCTGCTCGAACACGGGGCGTCGCATCAAGAGCTGAGCGACGAGGCATCGCGCCGGCGCGCCGGGGCACGGCGCGCGGACGACGAAGCGGCACGACGTTCGAGGGTCCACGCCCGGCGTCACCTGCGCTGGCACCAACAAGACGGCGGCGGCGTCAGGGGCGAGTTCTCCTGCGACGAGGTGACCTGGGCCGGGGTCGCCCCCGTGCTCGAGGCGGCGGCCCGGCAGCGCTGGCGAGCAGCGGGCTCGCGCGGGGTCGAATCGCTTGAAGCGCATCGACTGGATGCCTTCATCGAGATGCTGGTTGGTTCGGCCGGTACGCAGGGCTCCGCGGGCGCAGTCCGCAGCGACGGACAGGCCGCTCGGCCCCACACCCTGGTGCTCATCGACGCGCAGGCCCTACGCCGGGGCACCACCGACGGCGACGAGCTGTGCGAGATCGAAGGCATCGGCCCCGTCTCGGTGGCGGCGGCGACGGAGCTTCTCGGCGAGGGCGGCATGCAGTATCTCGTGCGTGAGGGGTTCGACATCACGACCGTGACCAAGAGCACCCGTGTGGTCGCCCAGTGCATCGACATGGCCCTGTTGGTGCGGGACCGGACCTGCGTCGTGCCGGGTTGTGGCAGACGGCTCGGCTTGGAGCGGGATCATTTCAAGATCGACTACGGCGACTCGGGCCCTACCGAGCTCAAGAACTTGGCCAGGCTCTGCACCCTGCACCACGACATGAAGACCCACGGCGGTTGGCGCCTCAGGGGCGGACCCGGCCACTGGGGTTGGATCCCCCCGGCGCAACCCCCGAGTGCGGGACGCATCGCGCGGACCCGCAGACTCGCCGCCGCCCAGGGCAAGGCCGCAGCAGCTCGAAAGCGCACGACACCCAAGCGGACGTGAGGGGCACGTTCGCATGGGCGGCCATGGCGCACCGTACATTGATGGGGTGCCGAGGGCCGCCAAAATCGAGCAGTTCCGTGAGATGGCTCGACAAGCCCGGGACGACCTGTTCGACCAGTCGACACCGATCGGCCGGCTGTCGTTGGTGCAGGTCGCCATGCTGGCGGGGGACACCCTCGTCACGATCTCGCTGGCCGGCTCTCTGTTCTTCTCCATCTCGCCGACCGAGGCGAAGAGCAAGGTGTTCTACTACCTCCTCTTCACCCTGGCCCCGTTCGCGATCGTCTCGCCGCTACTCGGCCCGCTCATCGATCGCAGCCGCGGGGCCCGGCGCGCCATGGTCGTGTTCTCCGCAGTAGGCCGGGCCGCGCTCTGCCCGCTGATGGCCATGCACATCCATTCGCTTCTGCTATTTCCGTTGGCTTTCTTGGTGCTGGTCCTCTCCAAGGTGTACCTGGTCACCAGGGGGGCCCTCGTGCCCGAGGTCGCCGCGATGTCCGGCCTCGATCAAAGCGGTGAGCAGACGCAGTACGCCACGCTCAACGCCAGGCTGACGCTGCTCGGGACGATCGCCGGGTTCGTGGTCGCCCTGCCCGGAGGACTTATCTGGAAGCTGGGTGGATCCGAGGCCCTCTTGTGGGTCGATGCATTCGTCTTCGTCGGCGCGGCCGTCGCCGGTGTACGACTGCCGACGTTCACCCGGCCACGGGTCGATCAACCCGAGCAGATGTTCGACGGGTCGACGTTCGACAACCCTCAGGTCGACAACCGCACGTCCGACCTGGCCCGTCTGCAACCGGTCGCCCACCCTGAAGTGCTGTTGGGGCTGTCCGCGATGTCGATCATCCGGGGTCTGCAGGGCTTCCAGATCTTCTTGCTCGCTTTCGGCCTTCGCCGGTTGAAGGTCGGTCTCTACATCTATGGGTTGGCTTTGAGCGCGAGCGGTGTCGGGGCGATCGTCGGCCTCGTGCTCCTGGGACGACTCCGCAAGCACATGAGTGAGCAACAGCTCCTGCTCTCGTCCTTGTGGCTCATCGCCGTGTCGTCGGCCGGTGTGGCGATCTGGGGGACGTTGGTGGCGCAGGTGCTCCTGGCCTTCATGGTCGGCTTGGCCGGGGCGCTCGCCCAGCCGTCGTTCGATGCCATGACCCAGCGTTACATCCCTCAGGCAGCGCAGGGTCGGGCCTTCGCCCGCTTCGCCACCCGGCAGCAGCTGGTCTGGGTTTTGGGCTCGATGATCCCGGTCATCGTGTCCTTCACACTGCCCCAGGGCGACGCGGTCATGGCCATACTGGCGGCCATCGGCGGAGTGACATATGTGACAGGTCGGCGCGCCGTGCGGTCTCCGCGGGTCAGGAAGGGCGTGCAGGGACAGCAGCCGCCTGCGGGGGCCAGCTAGGAGCCCAGGCGCTTTTCGAGCGTGTTCACCTCATCGGCCAGCGCGGCGGGAAGGCGATCCCCGAACTGGGCGTAATGCTCGCGGATGGACGGGACCTCCGCCTTCCATTCAGCGGTATCGACCCGCAGGAGCTCGGCCATGTCGGCGTCGGTGACGTCGAGACCCTCGATGTCGATATCCCCGGTGCCGGGGACCGAGCCAATCGGTGTGTCGACGGCGTCGGCCTTGCCCACCACCCGGTTGAAGACCCACTCGAGGACACGGGAGTTGTCGCCGTAGCCCGGCCACAGCCACTTGCCGTCGGCGTTCTTGCGGAACCAGTTGACGTAGAAGATTTTGGGGAGAAGCTCCTGGTCGGGTGCGTTCGCGCCGATCTCCAGCCAGTGGGCGAAATAGTCGGCCATGTTGTACCCGCAGAACGGCAGCATGGCGAAGGGGTCGCGCCGGAGGTTACCCACCGCACCAGCGGCCGCAGCCGTCGTCTCCGATGCCATGATCGAGCCCAGGAAGACCCCGTGGTCCCAGTCCCGTGACTGGAACACCAGAGGCACCACGGACGCCCTGCGCCCGCCGAGGAGGATGGCGGAGATCGGCACGCCCTGCGGGTCCTCCCATTCGGGGGCGATCGCCGGGTCCTGGCTGGCCGGCGTGGTGAAGCGGGCGTTGGGGTGGGCGGCCGGGGTGCCCGAGGCGGGCGTCCAGTCCTGTCCCTTCCAATCGATGAGATGCGCCGGGACCTCGTCGGTCATGCCCTCCCACCACACGTCGCCGTCGTCGGTCATGGCCGTGTTGGTGAAGATGCAGTTCCCGTCGAGCGTGAGCATGGCGTTCGGGTTCGTGTGCGTGTTGGTGCCGGGAGCCACGCCGAAGAACCCGGCCTCAGGGTTGATGGCGTAGAGGCGGCCGTCCTGGCCGAATTTCATCCAGCAGATGTCGTCGCCGATGGTTTCGACCTTCCATCCCTCGAGGGAGGGGATGAGCATGGCGAGGTTGGTCTTGCCGCAGGCGGAGGGGAATGCGCCCGTCACGTAGCGGGTTTCCCCCTGGGGTGACGTCAGCTTCAGGATCAGCATGTGCTCGGCCATCCAGCCGCCGTCGCGGGCCATGACCGAGGCGATGCGCAAGGCGAAGCATTTCTTGCCGAGCAGGGCGTTCCCGCCGTACCCCGAACCGTACGAGACGATCTCGCGGGTCTCGGGGAAGTGGACGATGTACTTGTTCTCGGCGTCGCAGGGCCAGGGGACATCGGCCTGGCCGGGCTCGAGGGGGGCGCCGACAGAGTGGAGGCAGGGCACGAAATCGCCATCGTCGCCCAGGACCTCGAGTGCCCCGGTGCCCATGCGGGCCATGATCCGCATGGAGACCACCACGTAGGGCGAGTCCGTCAGCTCCACGCCGATGTGGGCGATCTCCGAGCCCAGGGGGCCCATCGAGAAAGGCACCACATACATCGTCCGACCCTTCATGCAGCCGGCCATGAGGCCGTTGAGCAAGCTCCGCATCTCCGCCGGGTCGCGCCAGTTGTTCGTCGGGCCGGCGTCGATCTCCTTCTCCGAACAGATGAAGGTCCGATCCTCCACGCGGGCCACGTCGCCCGGGTCGGAGTGGGCCCAGTAGCTGTTGGGCCGCTTGGCGTCCGAAAGCTTCGTGAACGTCCCGGTCTCGACCAGAAGCTGGCAGAGGCGGTCGTACTCGTCGGCCGAACCGTCGCACCACTCGATGCGGTCGGGGGTGGTGATTGCCGCGACCTCATCCACCCAGGCGAGAAGTTTGGCATTCGTGGAGCGGGGCATGGGGTGTGGCGCTTCTCCTCGGTTCGGCCGGTACGACGGCGTCCAATGCTAGGCATGTGCCGTGAGTTCCCCCAAACCTGGGCACAGCCCTCGTCTGGTTGAAGACGAGATGTTGGAGCGTATCCGCCGCACGCTCGGAGGTGGAATCGAGCAAGCCGGTCTCCGGGACGATGCCGCCGTTGTCCGAGTACCCGGGGGCGGTTCGCTCGTTGTCTCCACGGACAGTGTAGTGGCGGGGATCCACGTCGATCTCGCCATTTGCAGCCCGGCTGACGTGGGGTGGAAGGCACTGATGGGGGCCGTCAGCGACTTGGCGGCCATGGGTGCCCGGCCTCTCGGAGCGCTGGTGGCGTTGTGCGTGCCCACCTCGTCGGGGGAGGGCGATCTCACGCTCGGCGTCATGGAGGGCGTGGCCGAGGCATCGGGCGAGAGTGGCTGCGTCGTGGTGGGTGGCGACCTCTCGGCCGGTGGCGTGCTGACGGTCGTGGTGACGGTCATGGGCACGCTGGACGGCGGCGCTGCGGTCGAGCGGGCCGGTGGGCAACCCGGTGATGCCGTCTTCGTCTCGGGCCCGTGCGGGGGCTCTGCCGCGGGCCTGCGGGTGCTCCGTGCCATGGGGGCGGGCGGACCGGTGGCATCGGCGCTGGCGAGGGCGTATCGCCGGCCCGTGGCCCGGCTCGCCGAAGGGGAGGTGGCCCGGCTGTCCGGGGCGCACGCGATGATCGATGTGTCCGACGGGCTGGCGCTCGACTTGCACCGGATGGCCGACGCCTCCGGTGTCGGATTCGCACTGGATACCGTCCCCGTCGCCGAGGGGGCCACGCTCGAGGAGGCGCTGGGCGGCGGTGAGGACTACGAGCTCATCGTGGCGGTCGATCCACGTGACGCCGAGCGCTACGTCGCTCGCTGTGCCACGGCCCGGTTGCGGCAACCGCTGCGGATCGGCGTGCTGCACGCCGACGCGACGGACCGGCGTTTGAACGACGTGCGGCTAGATCGTCTCGGTTGGCAGCACGCCGTCGGCTGAACGGCTGAACGGTTCAGCTGGCCGATGCGGCCGGGGTCCGGCGGACCGGCTTGGTCACCTTGCCCGCCCTGATGCACGAGGTGCAGACGTGCAGCCGCTTCGGGGCGCCGTTGACCAGGGCACGCACGCGCTGGATGTTGGGATCCCAGCGGCGCTTCGTGCGCCGGTGGGAGTGGCTCACGGACATGCCGAACGACGGCTTCTTGCCACAGATATCGCACACTGCTGCCATTGGGTAGACCTTCCTGTGGGCGGCCGCGGTGTTCTCACCGAGCAGGCCGTCACGAACGGCGCAAAGGTTAGCATCCCTTGCCATGACCTCCCTGGCGACCTTGGGCGCAGACGAGCTGCGTGGCGTGATGGGCCGCTACAGGGATGCGCTCCGCGCGCATCAGGCGGACATCAACCGCCTGAATGTCTATCCCGTACCCGACGGTGACACCGGCACGAACATGGCGCTGACGCTCGAAGCGGTGGTAGCCGAGCTCGACGGTGTGCCGGCCGGTTCGGCGCTGCCCGAGGTGTGCCGGGCCATCGGGCACGGCTCGCTCATGGGCGCACGGGGCAATTCCGGCGTCATCCTCTCCCAACTCCTCCGGGGCATGTGCGAGCGCATGGGCGGCGCCGGGGAGGCGGGCGTCGACGGGGCCATCCTCGCCGATGCGCTGGCGCACGCAGCGGACCTGGCCCGCCGGGCTGTCGTGCGGCCGGTGGAAGGAACGATCCTGACCGTGGCCTCGGCTGCGGCCGAGGGTGCGGCCGCAGGTGCCGGCCGGGGCGGGGCGACGCTGGTCGGCGTGGTGGAGGAGGCGCACGGCACGGCGGCCGATGCCTTGGCGCGGACGCCCGAGATGTTGGCGGTGTTGGCCCAGGCCGGCGTGGTCGATGCGGGTGGCGCCGGGTTCTTGCTCCTGCTCGATGCCTGCTGGTCGATCATCGACGGGGCGCACCTCCTGCCGGAGCCCTCGGAAGCGCCCGGGGGGAGGTCCCGGGGGGCCGGGAGGCGAACGAACCGACGAGGGCGCCCACGACGTGGGGGACCTCCGCTACGAGGTCATGTACCTCCTCTACGCCCCGGACGACTCCATGGCGGACTTCAAGGAGGTGTGGGCCGGAATCGGGGACTCGATCGTCGTCGTCGGCGGGGACGGGCTGTGGAACTGCCACATCCACACCGACGACATCGGGGCCGCGGTCGAGGCGGGCGTGGACGCCGGGCGCCCCCAGCGGATCCGGGTGACCGATCTGGCCGAGCAGGTCGAGGAGGAGCGCTGGGTCCGCGAAGCGGCGAGCGCCCCGAGGGCGGCCCCGTCGGGCACCCGGTCGGGCCGCCGCCGACGACGAGCGTGGTGGCGGTCGTCACGGGGGACGGTATCGGCCGCATCTTCCGCTCGCTCGGGGTCCACCACCAGGTCGTCGGGGGGCAATCCATGAATCCCTCGACGCAGGATCTCCTCGAGGCGGTCGAGCTGGTGAGCTCCGACGAGGTGGTGATCCTGCCGAACAACAAGAACATCCGCCCGGTGGCCGAGCAGGTCGACGCCCTCACCGACAAGACCGTGCGGGTCGTGGCCACCGGCAGCATTCTCGAAGGGTTCGCCGCGCTCCTGGCCTATGACCCGGCCGCCGGCGCCGGGGTCAATGCGGCCAGCATGGGCGAATCGGCGGCCCGCGTGGTGCCGGCGGAGATCACCCGGGCCGTGCGCGATGCGTCCACGGATGCGGGCGAGGTCCACCAGGGCGATTGGATCGGCTTGTCCCGTGACGGCGTCGTCTCCATCGCCGATTCGGCCGTGTTGGCCATGCGCCTCCTCCTCAGCCGCCTCCTCGAAGAACGGCACGAGTTGATCACGCTCATCGAGGGGGAGGGCTCCCGGGTTGCGGACACCCGCAAGATCAGCGAGTGGTTGAACGAAGAGCACCCCGAGGTCGCGCTCGAGGTCCATCACGGCGGCCAGCCCCTCTACCCCTACCTGCTGGGCATCGAGTAGGCGGGCGGGGCGAGTGGCATCCCCCCGCACACTCCGTGATCTGAGCCTGCGGCCGGTCTCGGTGCTCAAGACCGTCTCGGAGCGCAAGGCGGCGCAGCTCGAGCTGTGGGGCGTCGAGTCGGTGCTCGACCTGTTGATGACGTTCCCGCGCAAGGACCGCTACATCGATCGCACGGCCAAGGCCAGCGTGTCGGGACTCGGGGTCGGGACGGCGGCGGCCGTGCTGGCCGAGGTCGTGCGGGTGCGCGGGGGAGCGGCGGCGGCGGGTACAACCGCAGCCGAAAGGTGCCGGTCACCATCGTCGTGCGCGACGAGACCGGGACCATGGAGGTCGCCTTCTTCAACCAGCCCTGGCGGGCCAAGCAACTGCGGGAGGGGACCGAGGCCATCTTCTGGGGGAAGGTCGGGGACTACCGGGGCACGCGCCAGATGGTCAACCCCGTGGTCGACGTCGTGGCGGGGGTGGACGACGACGTGGTGGGCCGCCAGCGCCGCACCCTGCGGATACTGCCCGTCTACCCGGCGTCGGCCAAGGCAGGCCTCACCAGCTGGGAGATCGGGACCTTCGTGGAGGAGGCGCTCGAGCGGGCGGGCACGTTCGTGGACCCGCTGGCCGGGAGAATGGCTCACGTCGCTGGGCCTGTGGGACCGCACGGCGGCCATGCAGGCCATCCACAAGCCAGCGTCGCTCGACGTGATCGGGCCGGCGCGGCGCAGGCTGACGTTCGACGAGCTGTTCCGCCTCCAGCTGGCCCTGGTCCTGCGCCGTCGGGCCTTCGAGCACAACGCGCGGGCACTGCGCCACGATGTGTCCCCCCGCGGAGATCACCGGTGGCGTCGCGCGGCACCCTCGTGTCGCAATTCCTCGGCGCGCTGCCTTTCGAGCTGACGACGGCCCAGCGGCGGGCGCTGGCGGTGATCGTGGCCGATCTGGCCGGTCCGTTCCCCATGCACCGGCTCCTCCAGGGCGACGTCGGATCGGGCAAGACGGTGGTGGCGTTGGCGGCGCTGCTCGGCGCGGTGCAGAGCGGGCATCAAGGGGCGCTCATGGTGCCGACAGAGGTGCTGGCCGAGCAGCACGCGGTGGCCGTCCGCCAGATGCTCGGCGCGCTCGACGTCCGCGTCGAGCTGCTGACGAGCCGGGTCAAGGGCAAGGCACGGGCGCAGATGCTGGCGGACCTGGCCGCCGGCGACATCGCGATCGTGGTCGGGACGCATGCGCTCCTGACCGACGAGGTCGCGTTCAGGGCGCTCGGCATGGTGGTCATCGACGAGCAGCACCGGTTCGGGGTCGAGCAGCGGGCCACACTGCGGGCCAAGGGAGACGAGGGCGATCCCGACCTCCTGGTCATGACGGCCACGCCGATTCCCCGCACGGCCGCCATGGTCATTTTCGGCGACCTCGATCTCACCGTGCTCGACGAGCTGCCACCCGGGCGGGTGACGGTGGCCACGAAGTGGTTGCCGCAGCCGGCCGACGAGCACGTCGCCTGGGACCGGGTGCGCGAAGAGGTCGCCGCGGGCCATCGGGCCTTCGTCGTCTGCCCGTTGGTCGGTGACTCCCTCCGGGTCGAGGCGCGCTCGGCCACCGAGGAGTACGAGCGCCTGCAGGCAGCCGAGCTGGTCGGCCTGAAGGTCGGGCTCCTCCACGGGCAGATGGCACCCGCGGCCCGGGAGGAGGCGATGGCGCAGTTCCGGCGGGGGGAGATCGAGGTGCTGGTGGCGACCACGGTGATCGAGGTCGGGGTCGACGTGCCCGAGGCCACGGTCATGGTGGTGGAGAGCGCCGATCGCTTCGGCATCGCCCAGCTGCACCAGTTGCGGGGACGGGTCGGCCGGGGAGCCCTGGCCAGCTGGTGCTTCCTCCTCGGGGCCGGGCGGTGAGGACGGGGTGGCGGGCGAGCGCCTGGCCGCGGTCGAGAAGACGACCGACGGGTTCGAGCTGGCCGAGGAGGACCTGCGCCTGCGCGGCGAGGGCACGCTGCTCGGGGCCCGGCAACAGGGCCACACGGACCTGCGGTTGGCGTCGTTGTCGGACCCCGACGACCGGCTCCTCCTCACCGAGGCCCGGCGGGTGGCCGAGGCCATCGTCAAGGAGGATCCACTGCTGGAGGCACATCCGGCGTTGGCCGACGAGATCAAGCTGTTCCTGAGCGAGGACGAGGGCGAGTACCTGTTCAAGAGTTGATCTACCCTGGCTCCGGTGCGCGTCATCGGAGGCCGGAGCCGGGGCAGGCGACTGGCGGCCAAACTGCCGCCCGCCGTGCGCCCCACGTCGGACCGGGTGCGCGAGTCCATCTTCGACATCCTCGGGTCACGGGGCGGGGTGGAGGGATTGCGGGTGGTCGACCTGTTCTGCGGGAGCGGGGCCCTCGGGCTCGAGGCGCTGTCGCGGGGTGCCGCCTCGGCCACCTTCGTCGATCAGGACGCCGGCGCCCTCGACGCCGTGCGCACGAACCTGGCCTCGATCGGACTGGGCGACGAGCCGATCACCGTCGTCCGGGCCGCCCTGCCCGGCTGGCTGGCCGGGGCCCCGTCGTTCGACCTCGCGCTGTGTGACCCGCCGTACACCTTCGAGGCATGGCCCGAGCTGTTGTCCGTCCTGCGGGCCGACACCGCCGTTCTCGAGTCGTCGGCCCCCGTGACCCTCCCCGACGGCTGGGTGGTCGCAAGAGAACGCCGGTACGGCGGTACGCTCGTGACCGTGGCTCATCACAGCGGAACCAGCTCGTGAAGGTCGGCCTGTTCCCCGGCTCGTTCGATCCCTTTCACAACGGACATCTCGAAATCGTCGAGCGCGCCAGCCGCCTCTTCGATGAGGTGGTCGTGGCCGCGCTGCGTAACCCGCAGAAGAGCTCGGCCCTGTTCGATCTCGAAGAGCGCAAGTGCATGCTCGAAGCGGTCACGGCGCACATCCCCGGTGTGCGCATCGTCTCGGTGTCGACGTTGTTGGTCAACGTGGCGCGCGATGTCGGCGCGACGGCCATCGTGCGCGGCCTGCGGGCCGTGTCGGACTTCGAGACCGAAATGCAGATGGCCCAGATGAACCACCACCTCTCGGGCGTCGAGACCATCTTCATACCCACCAGCTCCAAGTACTCGTTCATCGCGTCCAAGCTGGTGCGCGAAGTCGCCCATTTCGGCGGCGACGTCTCTGCGTTCGTGCCGAAGGTCGTGGCCGAGCACCTCGTCAAGAAGTTCGAGGGGTTCGACGGGAAGGACGGGAAGGGGGAGACGTGACTGACCAGTATCTCGACATCGAGGAATCCGAACAGGATGTCAGTGCCGAAGCGGTGATCTCCCACGTGCTCGACATCGTCAACAACGCCAAGTCGATGCCGCTCTCCTCGTCGGTCATGGTCTCACGCGAGGAGGTGGTCGGCCTTCTCAGGTCGGCGCTGGATCGCCTGCCGGACGAGTTGCGCCAGGCCCGCTGGCTCCTGCGCGAGCGTGAGGAATTCCTCGCCGAGCGCACCCGTGAGGCCGAGACGCTGATGGCAGAGGTCCGGGCCCAGGCCGAGCACATGGTGCAGCGCACCGAGATCGTGCGGCAGGCCAACTCGGTGGCCCAGCGCATCCTCGACGACGCCAACGACGAGGCACGTACCATGCGGCACGAGGCCGAGGACTTCTGCGACCAGAAGCTGGCCGGCATGGAGATCGTGCTGGATCGCCTCACGAGGACGGTGCAGTCCGGGCGGGCCAAGCTGGCCTCTCCGCCGCCTCCGGCTCCGGCCCCGGCCCCGGCTCCGCGCTGCGGCCGACCACGGCACCGAGGAGGACGGCTTCTTCGATCAGGACGTGTCCTGATGGCGACCGACCCGTTCGTCGTCCATGTGGCGCGGTTGCGAAGGAACCCCGGTGCGGTGGCGCACGAGGTGCGGCGCGGGCCGGTGGAGCTGGCCGGCCCCCTCGACGAGCTGGGCATCGACCCGGGCCGGAGCGTGGTCCCGCTGGACGCCGAGGCCGAGTGCGACATCACGCTGCGTCCCTTCAGCGGAGGGATCGATGCGGTGGGCACCGTGCGTGCCCCATGGGTCGGGATCTGCCGGCGCTGCGCCGTCCCGGTGAACGGGGAGCTCGAGATCGCGGTCAACGAGCGCTTCGGCGACGGGCCGATCTCCGAGGACGACCTTTACCCGATCGTCGACGACACCATCGACCTGGGGCCCCTGGTACGCGACGCCATCGTGCTCGAGCTCCCGATGGCACCGCTGTGCCGGGAGGACTGCCGCGGCCTCTGCCCGCAGTGCGGAGCCGATCGCAACGAGGCCGACTGCGGCTGCGTTGCCCCGGTCGACCCGCGTTGGGCTAACCTCGATGTGCTCCGGTAGCTGACCCTCTGCGGTCCGCCCGCCCCGATCCGATCGTTGGAGACCCACGATGGCTGTCCCGAAGAAGAAGACGTCCAAGGCCAAGGGGCGAAGCCGCCAGGCCGCCAACTGGGTGCTGCGCCGCCCGCCACGCAGCGTGTGCCCCCACTGCCAGTCGGCCAAGACGCCGCACGTGGTGTGCCCGAGCTGCGGTTGGTACAAGGGGCGCCAAGCCGTAGAGGTCGACTGACTTGAGCCGACGGGGCGAGCGTCCGACCATCGAGGCGCTGGCCACACTGCCCGTGGCGGTCGATGCCATGGGCGGCGACAAGTCCCCCGGCGAAATCGTCGAAGGGGCCCGGCGGGCGGCTGCCGAGAACGGCATCCCGGTCGTGCTGGTCGGTCCGCCGGCGCAGGTCGGCGAGACCTTCGGGCTACCGCTCGTGGCCTGCACCGAGGTCATCGCCATGGACGAGGACCCGGCCGGCGGGGTGCGCCGCAAGAAGGACTCCTCCCTGGTCCGGGCGGCCGAATTGGTCCGCGACGGTCAGGCCTCGGCCATGGTCAGCGCCGGGAACACCGGGGCCACCATGGCCGCCGCCCTGTTGCGCATGGGACGGCTGCCGGGCGTGGTCCGCCCCTGCATCGCCACCCCACTCCCGCGGCTCGGCCGCACACCGGCGGTCCTGGTCGACGCCGGTGCGAACACCGAGTGCACGCCCGCCATGCTGGTGCAATTCGCACAGATGGGCGCCGCCTACGTGGCCGCCCGCTTCGGGACGACCTCGCCCACCGTCGGCCTGCTGTCGATCGGCGAGGAGCCGACCAAGGGCACGCCGCTGGTCAAGGAGACGCACGCGCTCCTGGCCGGGCCGGGTCCGGGAGCGGGTTCGAGTTCGTGGGCAACCTCGAGGGGCGGGACCTGTTGCCCTCGCCGGCCGACGTGGTCGTCACGGACGGTTTCACCGGCAATGTCGCCCTCAAGTCGCTCGAGGGGACCCTGCGGTTCATCTTCGAGGTGGTGACCGGAGTCTTCATGCTCGACGACGCCACCAAGGCCGCCGCCGACGTGCTGTTGCCGCACCTGCTCCCCCTGGTGGCCGAGTTCGAGCCGGAGAACACCGGAGGGGCCATGCTTCTCGGCATCGACGGCGTGTGCGTCATCAGCCACGGGTCCTCCAACGCCACGGCGATGGTCAACGCGGTGAAGGTGGCGTACGAGTGCGCCACGCGCGGTTTGGCGGACCATGTGGCCGCAGCCGTGCGTCCGCCGCAGGAGGTATGAAAGTCCAGCTCAGGGCGGCTATCCGAGTGGTCTCGGCCGCAAAAACCGGTAGCATGGCGAAAGACCGCGACCATCTCGACCCAGGAGTGCCAGTGCCTGCCGAAACCCACACGAACCAGGGCCCGCTCGATCGCAACGGGGTGTTCGCGCTGATCCGGGACCAACTGGCCGACATTCTGGAGGCCGATCCGTCGACGATCACCGAGGGAGCGTCCTTCGTGGAAGATCTCGACGCCGACTCGCTGGCGCTCATCGAACTGGTCGAGGGGCTGGAAGAAGAACTGGGGGAGCGGACCGTCGGGTTCCGCATCGACGATGAAGACCTTGAAGACCTGCGCACCGTCCGAGATGCCGTTGACTACGTCTACGCCAAGCTCGAGGCGGGGTGACGCTGGCGCCGAAGGGGCGGTCCGGCTCGCCGCGCGCTTGGGCCACGACTTCGGCGACATCAGTCTTCTGCAGCACGCGCTGGCCCATCGGAGCTGGTGCGGCGAGCAGGAGGGTGGTGCGCCCTCCAACGAGCGACTCGAGTTCCTCGGCGATGCCGTGCTGGGGCTCGTCGTGGCCCGGTACAGCTACGAGCGCTATCCCGGCTTCCCCGAGGGGATGCTGGCCAAGGTGCGCTCGGCCGTGGTGAACGCCCGCGTGCTGGCCCAGGTGGCCGACCGCCTCGGCGTCGGCGAGGTCCTCCTGCTGGGCCGGGGTGAGGAGACGTCGGGCGGGCGCGAGAAGGCCTCGATCCTGGCGGACGCCTTCGAAGCCATTCTGGGTGCCGTCTACCTCGATGCGGGATGGGACGCCGCCGAGCTCCTCGTCCTGCGTGAGTTGCGCGACGCCATCACCCGGGCCGCCAACGAGCCCGACGACTTCGATCACAAGAGCCGCCTGCAGGAAAAGGCCGTCCACGACGGAGAGGGCACGCCCCGCTACGTCGTGGTCGGGTCCGGCCCGGACCACGAACGGGCCTACGAGGCCGAGGTGTTCGTCGCCGGCACCCGGCTCGGCGTCGGCGTGGGGCGGTCCAAGAAGGATGCCGAACAGGAAGCGGCGCGCAATGCCTGGGAGGGTCTGCAGAATGCCTGAATTGCCCGAAGTCGAGACGCTGCGCCAGGACCTGTCCCGTGAGGTGCCGGGCAAGAAGATCAAGACCGTCTCGGTGGCCAACGGCCGCTCCGTGCGCCGGCACCCCTCGGCCAAGCACTTCCGCACGCCGCTCGAGGGCCGGACGATCAAGTCGGTGGGCCGCCTCGGCAAGTACCTGCTCATGACGCTGGACAGTGGCGACACGCTGGTCGTGCATCTCGGCATGAGCGGTCAGCTGTTGCGGGTGAAGTCGGTCAAGGAGCCCAAGCCCAAGCACACCCACGTGGTGATCACCTTCACCCAGGGCGGCGAGCTGCGCTACGTGGATCCGCGGACGTTCGGAGAATTGTTCGTGTCCACCCCCCCGTCCAAGCCCGACGGCACCCTCATGAGCCCCGTCTCGGGCACGGCGGGCGGCGACGGCGCCGCCATCCGCAAGGCCATTCCCGAGCTGGCCCACCTGGGTTTCGACCCGGTCGAGGACCTCATGAGCTGGGACCGCTTCGGCCTGCTGCTGCACCAGCACAAAGCCGGGGTCAAGTCCATGCTCATGGACCAGAGCTTCACCGCCGGGATCGGCAACCTGTACTCCGACGAGATGCTCTACCAGGCCGGGCTGCGCTACGACCGGCCCGCGAACACGCTGACGGCGACCGAGGTGCGGCGGCTGTATCGAGCCATCGTCGAGACGTTGGCCGATGCGATCAAGCACCGGGGGTCGTCCCTGGCGGACGAGCAATACCGCGATCTCTTCGGGGAGATCGGCGACTTCCAGGGGTCGCACCAGGTCTATGACCGCGAGGGCCAGCCGTGCCGTCGTTGCCGCAACACGATCGTGCGGGTCAAGACCGGTGGGCGTTCGACGTTCTTCTGCGAGCACTGCCAGGTTTGACCCGCCCGGGCCTGTAGGGTCGCCGCGATGTTTCTGAAGTCACTCAGCATGAAGGGGTTCAAGTCCTTCGCCGACCCCACGGTGCTGGAATTCGAGCCGGGGATCACTGTCGTGGTGGGCCCCAACGGGAGTGGCAAATCGAATGTCGTGGACGCCGTCACCTGGGTCCTCGGCGCACAGGGCCCCCGCTCGCTGCGCTCGGCCAAAATGGAGGACGTCATTTTCGCCGGGACCTCGTCGCGCCCGGCGCTCGGCCGGGCCGAAGTCTCGCTGACCATCGACAACGCCTCGGGGAAACTGCCCATCGACCTGGCCGAGGTGACCATCACCCGCACCCTCTTCCGGTCCGGCGACAGCGAGTACGCCATCAACGGCGCTCCCTGTCGCCTCCTCGATGTGCAGGAGCTGCTCTCGGACTCGGGCGTCGGCCGCCAGCAGCACATGATCATCGGCCAGGGCCAGCTCGACACCGTGTTGAACGCCCGTCCCGAGGACCGCCGGGCCATCATCGAGGAGGCGGCCGGGGTGCTCAAGCACCGGCGCCGCCGCGAGCGTGCCGAGCGCCGGCTGGCCGGCACGGCCGAGAACCTGGAACGCCTGGGCGACCTGGTGCGCGAGGTGCGTCGTCAGATCCGCCCATTGGAGCGCCAGGCCGCCGCCGCCCGCTCGCACGACAGCGTCGCCACCGAACTGCTCACCATCCGCCGCTACCTGGCGGGGGCCGAGCTGGCCGAGCTGTCGGCCCGGCGCCGATCGGCCGCCCACGACCTGACCATCTGCCACGAAGAAGAGCGCGAGCTGCACGAGGCCCTGGAGACGCTCGATGCGGAGGCCTCCTCCACGTCGGCCGAGCTGTCGTCGCACCGCGAGGAGGATCTGGCCCGTGCCCTGGGCCGGGTGCAGGGACTGGTCGAGCGGGCGCGCGGGCACGTCGGGTGTGCTTGCGCGAGCGCGGCCGCGCCGTCGTGGCCGCCCTGGATGCTGCGGCCGACGTCGACGTGGTCTCCACCCTCGAAGCCGAGGCGGCGCGCCTCACCACCGAGATCGCCCTGGTGGCCGAGGAGACCTCGGCGGATCCGGGTGCGGCCGAGCTCGAGGCCGAGGCCCTCGTCGTGGTGGAGGAAGAGGCGGCGCTCCGCCGGCGCTGGGCCCCGGTCGTGGGCGACGGCGAGCCGGACGACGCCCTGGCCCAGGTCCAGGCCCGCACCGAGCCGCTCGGCCGGGCCGAAGCCCGGGAGCGCCAGGATCTGACCGCTCTCGAACGCCGGGTGGCCTCGATCGAGCAGCGCCACGCCGCCGCTGCGGTCAAAGCCGATCTGCTGGCGGCCGAGTCCGCTGCGCTGGAGGACACGACGACCCGCCTGGAGGCGGACGCCGCCGCGAGCCGGGCCACCCTGGCGGCAGCCGCCCAGAGTGCGGAGACCGCCCAGCGGGTGGCCGACGAGCGCGAGCAGGCACGCCACCGCAGCGCGGCCCGGGCCGAGGCCCTGGAGCGGGCGCTCCGGGATCTCCAGGGCGCCGGCGGGCGTGAGCTCCTCAGCGGGGTCGATGGCGTGGTGGGCTCGCTGCTCGACCTGGTGGAGATCGACGACGGCTGGGAAGCCGCCTTCGAGGCGGCGGCCGGGGCCGGAGTGGCCGCCGTCGTGGTCGACGGACGGCAGTCGGCCCATCAGGCCCTGGCGACGTTGCGCGAGCGCGGGGTCACGGGCGCCGTGCTGGCACCCCGGGCCGGCTCAGCCGCGTTCGACCGGCCCCTACCTGTGCCCCCGGGTTCACGGGCCGAGGCCGTGCGGAGCCACGTGCGCGCCCGGCACGGTGAGGCGATCGCCGAGTCCGTGCTCGATGCGCTGATCGGCCATGCCGTCCGCGTCGACGGGTGGGAGGAGGCGATCGACCTCTCCCTCGCCCGCGACGACCTGATCGTGGTGACCCCCGAAGGGGACCGCTTCGCGCCGACCGGATGGCGTGTGCGGTCGTCGACCAACGTGGTCACTGCCGCCGCGGTCGAAGACGCCCAACGGCGGGCCACCGAGGCGGCGGCGGCGGCCGACGCGGCCCGGGACGACCTGGCCGCGCGCCCGGACGTCCCTGGCCCAGGCCCGCGATGCCCTGGCCCAGGCCGAACGGGCCGTCGATCGTCACACCTCGGCCCGGGGCACGGCCGCCGCCGACGGCCAGCGGACAGCGGAGGAGGTGCGCCGCCTGGGCGAAGAGCTCGGGGCGGCCCGCCAGGCTCTGGCCGAGGCGGGAGAGCGGCTGGCCGCGGTGCAGGCCGAGCGCGAGCAGCTCGTGCGGTCCCTCCCTGAGATTGAGGCGGCTGCGGCGGCGTGGCGGGTCCTGGCCGAGCACCGCCAGGCCGTCCTGCAGCGACGCCAGGAGCTCGAGGTCCGGGTGGCCGGCCTGGCCGAGCGCCGCCGGGTCCTGGCCGAGCGCCAGGCCGAGGTCGAACGGCGCCTGCTCGGGCACGCCGAGGAGCGGGCCACGGCGGCCTCGCGCCGCCAGCGCCTCGAGGCGGAGGGCACGGCGCTGACGCGGCTCGAAGCGGTCGTCGAGGCGGAGCACCAGCGGCTCCATGCCATCTTCGACACCTTGCGGGGCGACTACCAGGACCAGGTCGATGCCGTCCGGGCCGGAGGGGCGCGTCTGGAGCAGCTGCGCCAGGATCGCCAGACGACGGAGCAACGCCTCGATGCGGTCCGTTCCCGCACCCGCGCGCTCGACCTCGAGACCAACGAGGTGGCGCTCCGTTCCGAGACGCTGCACGAGCACATCGTCCGGGAGTTGGGCACGGTGCCCGACGACCTGGCCGGCCTGCCCATCCCCGAGGTGCCCGAGAACACGACGCTCCCCGTCCACGCGGCCGAGTTGGAGCGCAAGCTGGTGGCGCTGGGGCCGGTGAACCCACTGGCGCTCGAGGAGCTGTCCACGTTGGAGGAGCGCCACAAGGAGCTCGAGGCCCAGGTGGACGACGTGCGCGGTGCCCGCCGGGAGCTGCACGAGGTCGTGCGCACGCTGGACCACGAGATCATGACCTCGTTCGCCGCCGCGGCCGCCGACGTCAACGAGCACTTCTCGACGCTGGTGGCGCTGCTCTTCCCGGGCGGGACGGGCCGGATGGTCCTGACCGAGCCCGAAGACCTGCTCAACACCGGCGTCGAGATCGAGGTGCGCCCGGCCGGCCGCAACGTGCGCCGGGTCTCGCTGCTCTCGGGCGGCGAGCGCTCGATGGCCGCGCTCGCCTTCCTCTTCGCCGTGTTCCGCAGCCGGCCGTCGCCCTTCTATCTGATGGACGAGGTGGAGGCGGCGCTCGACGACGTCAACCTGCACCGCTTCCTGGGCCTGGTCCGTGAGTTCCGCCACGAGGCCCAGCTGCTCATCGTCAGCCACCAGAAGCGCACCATGGAGACGGGCGACGCCCTCTACGGCGTCACGATGGCGCCGGGCGGCTCCTCGCAGGTCGTGAGCCAGAAAGTCGAGCGCTCGCTGGGCGCCAACCCGATGACCGCACTGCTGATCGCCCTCGGCGTGGTGATCGTGGTCCTGGTGGCCGCGCTCCTCCTCGTCGCCCGCTCCCGGCGGGCCTCCGGCGGCTCCTCCGTCGGTCAGGGCCGCAGCGCGACGGCGCTCGAGGAGCCGCCCCCGCAGGCGCCGAGCAGCGGCGCTCAAGGCTCCGGAGCCGGAGCCGGAGCCGGAGCCGGAGCCGGAGCCGGCCACGTACCGCAGCCGCCTCGGCACGGTGCGCGGCATCTTCAGCGGCGCCGTGTCCTCGCTGCGCAGCGGCAGGATCGACCAGGCGACCTGGGACTCCCTGGAAGAGGCGCTCATCCGGGCCGACGTCGGGGTGCAGACGACGATGGCGTTGCTCGAAGGACCTCCGGTCCCGCGTCGACGCCAAGGAGATCGCCAACGGGACGGATCTCCTGTCCGCTCTCGGCGATGCCATCCGGGCGCTGCTCGATGTGCCCGAGTCCCGTCAGCTCCGCTTCGACGGCACCCCCGGCGCCGTGGACGTCTGGCTCGTCGTCGGGGTCAACGGCGTCGGGAAGACGACCACGATCGGCAAGCTGGCCCGCCAGCAGTCGGCCGCCGGCCACTCGATCCTGCTGGCCGCCGGGGACACGTTCCGGGCCGCGGCCGCTGACCAGCTGGGCATGTGGGCCGAACGATCCGGGGTGGACATCGTCCGTGGCGCCGAGGGAGGCGACCCCAGCGCCATCGTCTTCGACGCCGTGCAGCGGGCCGCGGCACGGGGCAACGACCTCGTGCTGGCCGACACCGCCGGCCGGTTGCACAACAAGGTCAATCTGGTGGAGGAGCTCAAGAAGATCCGCCGGGTCGCCGATCGTGATCCCGGCAACGTGACCGAGGTCCTCCTCGTCCTGGACTCGACGACGGGGCAGAACGCGCTCGTGCAGGCCAAGCAGTTCACCGAGGCGGTGGACGTGACGGGCATCGTGCTCACCAAGTTGGACGGGACGGCCAAAGGCGGGATCGTCGTGGCCGTGCAGCGGGAGTTGGGGATCCCGGTGAAGCTGGTCGGCTTGGGCGAGGGGCCGGACGATCTGGTCGCCTTCGATCCCGACGCATTCGTCGACGCGCTGCTCGGCCTCGACTGACGCCCGGCTCCGCCGAGAAGAGTTGTCGGGGCGAGCGCCGCCGTCCGGGTAGCCTGAAGGTCGCATGTTCGACGCCCTTTCCGACCGCCTGGAGCGGATCTCGACGCGCCTGCGGGGCAAGGGTCGCATCAGCGAAGCCGACCTCGACGAGGCGCTCGGAGAGATCCGCACCGCCCTTCTCGAAGCCGACGTCGAGCTCTCGGTCGCCCGCCGTTTCTGCGACGGGATCCGCCTGCGGGTCAGCACGGAGTCGCTCTCGGCCAGCCTGACGCCGGGCCAGCAGGTGATCAAGGCCGTCCACGAGGAGCTGGTCGGCGTGCTCGGCGGCGAGAGCCTCAAGATCTCCTACGCCTCCCGGCCACCGACCGTCGTGCTGATGGCCGGCCTCCAGGGCTCGGGGAAGACCACGGCGTCGGCCAAGTTGGCCCTGTGGTGGAAGCAGCAGGGCCGCAATCCGCTGCTGGTCGGGGCCGACCTCCAGCGTCCGGCCGCCGTCGAGCAACTGCGGATCCTCGGGGCCCAGGCCGGCGTCACGGTCTTCAGCGAGGCCACCGATCCCGTCGCGGTGGCCCGGGCCGGCGTCGAGGAAGCGCGGCGTCTGGGCAAGGACGTCTGCATCATCGACACTGCCGGGCGGCTCACGATCGATGCGGACCTGATGGAGGAGATCCGGGGCATCTCGGCCGCCACCGACCCCCACTACACGTTCCTGGTCATCGACGCCATGATCGGCCAGGACGCGGTGACGACCGCCAAGGCCTTCCACGAGACCCTCGAGCTCGACGCCGTCATCCTCTCCAAGCTGGACGGCGACGCCCGCGGCGGCGCCGCCCTCTCCGTCAAGGGCGTGGTCGGCAAGCCCATCGCCTTCGCCAGCACGGGTGAGCGGCTGGCCGACTTCGACCTCTTCCACCCCGACCGCATGGCCGACCGCATCCTCGGCATGGGCGACGTGCTCAGCCTCATTGAGCAGGCCGAACGCACCATGGACCATGACACGGTGGCCAAGGGTGCGGCCCGCCTCATGCAGGGCCATTTCACGCTGGACGACTTCCTGTCCCAGCTCCGCCAGGTGCGGAAGATGGGTTCCCTCGGCGGTCTCATGAAGCTGATGCCGGGCATGTCCAAGGAGATGCGCCAGGCCGCCGGGCAGATCGACGACGGGGAGATCTCCCGGGTCGAGGCCATCGTCTGCTCCATGACGCCGGCCGAGCGGGACGACGTCACCCTTCTGGACGGCTCCCGGCGCAGCCGCGTGGCCCGGGGCTCGGGTACCAGCGTGGCCGAGGTCAACACCCTCCTCAAGCAGTTCAAGGAGATGCAGAAGATGATGAAGGGGATGGCCTCGGGCAACATGCCGAACATTCCCGGCATGGGGGCGATGGCCGGCATGAGCGGCAAGGCCGCCCGGAAGCTGGCGGCGCAGACGGCGGCCGGCGGGCGCGGTGCCGGCGGCCCGGGAGGCGCCGACTTCGACATGCTCTCCCAGCTCATGGGGGACGCAGGCGACCTGGGGGCGGAGAACCCCTTGTTCCCCGGGCTGCCCGCCTCTTCGACGCCACGGCCCATCGTGAGCGGCAACAAAGGCACCAAAAAGAAGAAGAAGGGCGGACGCGTCACCCCACCGAAAAGCCGGTAGGGCCGCTATCTGCCAGAATGGGCGCACAAAGTCCAGATGATGGAGGAATCAGTTCGTGGCAGTGAAGCTCCGCCTTGTGCGGATGGGTAAGAAGAAGCAGCCGACCTACCGGGTCGTCGCCGCTGACAGCAGGTCGCCGCGTGACGGTCGATTCCTCGAGATCGTGGGCACGTACGCGCCCCGGGGGGCCTCGACCGCCGAACCGGACGCCGTGATCAAGATCGACAACGAGAAGGCCGTCAAGTGGCTGGTCAACGGCGCGCAGCCGACCGAGCGGGTCGAGAAGTTGTTGAAGACCTCGGGTGCCTGGGACGAGTTCGCGGCAGCGAGGGCGAAATGACGAACCTGTACGAAGCCGGTGACATCAACACGGTCGACGGGGACGACGAGCTCGACGTCAATGCGGTCGACGAGGTCGATGACGAGACGAACGACGGACGACGAGGCGATCGGCGCGCGGCACGCCGCTGGCGGTGCTCACGTACCTGGCCCGCTCTCTCTCGAACGATCCCGACGCCGTGGTCATCGACACCGAGGAACGCCGTGGCGGGCTGCGCCTGAGCCTGCACGTTGCGCCCGACGACATGGGACGGGTGATCGGGCGCCGGGGCAGGACGGCCCAGGCCATCCGCACCCTGGTGAACGTGGCCGGCGCCAAGGACGGCGTGCAGGCCAGCGTGGACATCGTCGACGACTGATCTGCTCAAAGTCGGTCGGGTCACCAAGGCCCACGGCCTCCGCGGGGAGGTCGTCGTCCAGCTCTGGACGGATCTGACCGAGCGGCTCGACCCCGGCTCGGTCCTCAGCGCTCCCGGCGGCGACCTCACCGTCGAGTCGGCGCGGCCGTTCCAGGACCGCTGGATCGTGCAGTTCGAAGGCATCGTCGACCGTTCACAGGCCGAGCGTCTGCGCGGGGTGGAGCTCGAGGCCGAGGCCGTCGAGATCCCCGGGAAGCTCTGGGTCCACGAGCTCGTCGGTGCGAAGGTCGTCGACGTGCACGGTGTCGAGCTCGGATCGGTCAAGGCGGTCGAGGCCAATCCGGCCAGCGATCTGTTCGTCCTCGAGACGTGGTGGTCTGATCCCTTTGCGCTTCGTCACCGAGAACGATGCCGCGGCACGGACGCTGGTCGTCGACATTCCCGAGGGCCTCCTCGACCGTGAGCGATCCGAGCGAGTCTCGTCACGCTGTTTCCGGACGCCATCTCGTCCTATTGCGCCACGTCGATCCTGGGCCGGGCCCAGGAGTCCGGTGTGCTGGAGGTCAGCGTGCACGACCTTCGCCGCGGCGCCCTCGACGCGCGCCGGACCGTCGACGACAGCCCCTTCGGTGGTGGCCCGGGCATGGTGCTGATGCCCGAGCCCGTCTTCCGGGCCGTCGAGAGGCGGTCCCCAGGTGCGCCCCGGCCGCTTGCTGCTGCTGGCTCCCGGAGGGCGGCCGTTCACCCAGGCGGTGGCGACCGAGTTGGCGGCGCTCCCCGGTGGCTTCTCGCTCCTGTGCGGCCGCTACGAGGGGGTCGATCAGCGGGTCAGCGACCATCTGGTCGACGGTGAGCTCTCGGTGGGCGATTTCGTGCTGGCCGGAGGTGAGCTGGGCGCCCTGGTCGTGATCGAGACGGTGGCGAGGCTGCTGCCCGAGGTGTTGGGCAACGAGGACTCAGCTCTCGACGAGAGTTTTATCAGCGGCCTGCTCGAGTATCCCCAGTACACCCGGCCGGCCGAGTTCCGGGGTTGGGAGGTGCCGGCCGTGCTGCGCTCGGGCGATCACGCGGCCGTGGCGGCCTGGCGCCGGGCCCAGTCCCTGTTGCGCACCGCCACGAGGCGGCCCGATCTCCTCCGACGGCTGCGGGGTGAGGGCGCCCTCACGGACGACGACGTGCGGTCATTGGCCGAGCAGGGCTACGATGTTCCGTCCGGCACTGAGCCGGTGTGACGTTAGGAAGCCCCTCCCATGCATCCCACTGAAATCATCGATCGCGACAGCCTGCGCACCGACATCCCCGATTTCCGCCCCGGCGACACCGTCGCGGTGAACGTCCGGGTGGTCGAGGGCACCCGTGAGCGCGTCCAGAAGTTCCAGGGTGCCGTCATGAAGCGCCAGGGCGGCGGCGTGCAGGAGACCTTCACCGTCCGCAAGGTGAGCTTCGGCGTCGGCGTCGAGCGGACCTTCCCCGTGCACTCGCCCACCATCGCCTCCATCGAGGTCGTGACCCTGGGCGACGTCCGCCGGGCCAAGCTCTACTACCTGCGGGAGCGGCACGGGAAGTCCGCCAAAATCAAGGAGCTCCGGACGGCGAAGCCGTAGGGCCGCTCCGCATGAGCGAGGAAGACCTCGAGCGGTATGAAGCCGAGATCGAGCTCGGACTGGTTCAGGAGTATCGAGCCGTCCTGCCCGTCTTCTCCTATGTCATCGAGACAGAACGCCGCTTCTACCTGGCCAACGAGGTCTCGCTGAAGGTCCGGTCCGATACGACTCCGGCGTGTATCGAGCTCGAACTACGCGATGCGTGGGTATGGGACATGTACCGCCCGGCCCGCTTCGTCCCCACGGTCAACGTCGTCACCTTCCGCGACGTCAACATCGAGCGCCTGCCCGAACAGGAGCTCTGAGCCCGACCGTTCTCCCGCATGGATCGCCGCATCGCACTGGGCCGGGCGGGCGAAGACGCGGGCCGCCGACTGGTACCTCGCCCGTGGCTTCCGGATCGTCCATCGCAACTGGCGGAGCACATCCGGCGAGCTCGACCTCGTCTGCGTCCGGGGCAACGTCATCGTCTTCTGCGAGGTCAAGACCCGGCGTAGCGATCGCCTGGGCGGCCCGGCCGAAGCCGTCACCCGCAGCAAGCAGCTGCGCATGCGCCGGCTGGCGGCGGAGTACCTCGTCCGGCACGGTCGCGGTCCGTGTGACGTGCGCTTCGACGTCGTCGCGATCCTCGGTTCCGAACTCTGTGTCATCGAACGTGCGTTTTGAAACGCGCATTAGGGTCACCTTCTATGGCATCCACCCCCGAAACTCTCATCGTCGAGCGCCGAGACGGCGTCGTCACCGTCACGATGAACCGCCCCGAGCGTAAGAACGCGGCCAACGGCGTCATGCTGCGCGAGCTGCCGGCCATCTTCACGGAGATCGAACGCAATCCCGAGGACAGGGCCATGGTCCTCACGGGGGCGGGAGGTTCGTTCTGCAGCGGAGCGGACTTGGCCGATCGGCACGCGCCGGCGAGCTTCGCGAGCCTCTCGGGCATGCGTGAACTCGGCGATACGGCTCTCGCCCTCCACCGCATCACCAAGCCCACGATCGCCAAGGTCGACGGGCACGCCGTCGGCGCCGGGTTCTCCCTGGCCCTCGGCTGCGACCTGATCGTCTGCAGCGACCGGGCCAAGCTCTCGATGATCTTCTCGCGTCGCGGGCTGTCGCTCGACAACGGGGCCTCGTGGCTCCTGCCCCGGATGGTGGGTCTGGCCAAGGCCAAGGAGATCGCGCTCTTCGGGGGGATGTGGAGCGGCGAGGAGGCGCTGGCGCTGGGACTGATCAACCGGGTCGTCCCCGTCGACGAGCTCGACGCGTTCGTCGACGGCTGGGCCACCAGGCTGGCGGCCGGGCCACCGATGGCCCTGTCCATGACGAAGACCATGCTCAACGGCTCGGCCCAGTCCTCCATGGAGCAGGCCGTCGAGAACGAGGCGCGTTGCCAGGCCGTCAATCTCGCCAGCAAGGACACCAGGGAGGCCCTGGACGCCTTCGTCGAGAAGCGCGAGCCCACCTTCGTCGGTCACTGACGGCACGGACGCTGAAGCGACAGCGTCGGCTGCCTAGAGTGGTAGATGTGCTGAACGGCGTCCAGGGAATGGTGGGCGACACCGCAGTGGTGACCCGGGAGATCCAGGGTGAGCACACCCCGGGTCGTGTCCGGGCCCGGGGTGAGGAGTGGTTCGCCATCCCGTTGGATCACGAGAGCAGCATCCCGGTGGGCACATCGGTCGTGGTGGCCGACATAGAGCGTGGCCTGCTGGTCGTCTACGCTCCTGACAGTTAGGAGATCACCATGCTGGCATCGACGGGCGAAATCATCGGGATCGTTGCGGTTGCAGTCGTCGTTGGAGTCGGTCTCGGCGCCTGGTTCGTGTCGCGCTGCGTCAAGATCGTCCAACAGGGCAGCGTCGGGGTGGTCAAGCGCTTCGGCCAGTTCAAGACCGTCGACCAACCGGGACTGCGGATCCTGCGTCCCTTCGTCGACAAGATGGACAAGGTCGACATGCGCGAGTTCCCGATGACGGGGGACCAGCAGTCCGTCATCACGATGGACAACGTCTCGCTCTGGGTCAGCGCCACCATCTTCTGCCAGGTGATCGACGTGAAGTCGGCCCTCTTCGAGATCAACGACTACCGGCTGGCGGTCGACCAGCTTTCACGGACGGCGCTGCGGGCCGTGTTCGGTGAGCTCACCCTCGACCAGGCGCTCTCCCAACGCGAGACGATCAACGCCCGTATGCAGGACCACATGGCCGACGCCACGGTGAAATGGGGCGTGCGGCTGAACCGGATCGAGATCCTCGACATCACCCCGCCGACGAACGTGATCCAGGCCATGTCCGAACAGAAGGAGGCCGAGCAGCACAAGAAGGCGGCGATCCTCAAGTCCGAGGGCGAGCAGCAGGCGGCGATCAACAGCGCCGGTGGTCGCCAGCAGGCGGCGGTGCTCGAGGCCCAAGGAGCCAAGGAAGCCGCCATCCTCCGGGCCGAAGCCGAAATGAAGGTGCTCGAGCTGCAAGCCGAGGGCGAGAAGAAGGCCTTCGTCCTTCGGGGCGAGGGCGAGGCCGCCCGCTTGACCTCGCTCGACACGGCCACCATCAACCCGCGCACGCTCGCCGTCCTCCAGTTGCGCGCCCTGCAGGAGATCGCGGCGTCCAACAACGCCAAGGTCGTCGTGCCCTACGAGGCGGCCAGCCTCATGGGGTCGGCCGAGGTGCTCCTCAGCACCCTCCGTTCGGGGTCACCCGACGCGCCCGAGAAGCAGAACGGCGCTGTCACGACCCCTTAGGCGAAGCGTTCCCCGCACGGGGACTCCGTGCCGGCGATTCCCCATTTTCGGCACTCCTCGGTCTCGCACCAGCCGAGCAGCAGCCGCCCACCCTTCAACTCTTGGAAGTGGAACTGGCACACGAACTGGGGAGGGAGCTGTGTCGGCTCGCTCTCACCATCTCGCAGGATGAGGCCTCTTCTGGCGAGGTGACCGACATCCGAAGGCTTGTTACACGCAACACACGGACCGAAAGCCATGCCGCAGCGTACTGCGGCGGGTGGTCAAATTCCGCGATGCCGTGTCCACGCTCGACCTCGGCATGCTCGCTTCCATTGCCGCCGCCACCCTGACCGGAGCGGTCGGCCGGCGGGTCTCGGTCGAGTGAGCGGCCAGGGCATGGTCGTGGTGGGCTTGGCGTGTTTTGCTTGGGCAGCTCGACAAAGACGAAAGGGCACTACCGAATCAAGCTGAAAGGCGTCCCTCCTTCTTCATAAGCCGAACGCCAGAACCACAGAAGCGACAGTGCGGTCACTTACAGGTACTGCCCGACGGACTTCCCGTTTGCAACCCTTGCCTGGCGACCGTTACGTAGCGCAAATAGTTCCGCCAGGCTCATTTCGCTTTTGGGTACGGGACCATCTGTCCCAAGCCACCTACGGCTCTCATCCGGGGAGAATTTGTGAAAGTCCACCACAGCCAGGTTTCGCCCGGGTCGGATTAACGCCGAAGGTAACACGGCCAGGTCGCTGTTCGTGGTCAACAGATAGAGGCATCGGGACCCCTGTCCAATGAGACCGTCTGAGACGTTGAGTAGGCGGTCTAGAGCCGGATTGTCACTCGCCCTTGCGGCGGCCCCTAAGTATTTGTCGGCGTCCTCTGCAACGATGACTCGCCAGAATCGCTCAGGTGATTCCGGTTCTTGATGCGGCGTGGACCTCAGTAGCTGGATGAGGTAGCGAGTCTCGCCGAAGGCGGACTCTGGATCTATCAGCAACTCTGGGGCGCACCACTCGCACCAAGACCGGAACAGTGCACGAATTGCAAAAGTCTTTCCGCTACCCGGTGGACCGTGAAATAGAATCAGCTTTCCTTCCAACGAGTTATTTGACGGCGGACCGAGCGCCATCAGCTGGCTGAGTTGTGAACGGGTCGGTTCGGGATAGTTGGGAGCGATTTCGTCCCACGACGGAAGAATAAGGTCTGAATACGAACTCGTCACACCTTGAAAGCCCGCATACCAGGTCCTGACTACCAGTACATCTGGCCTCTTTTTATCCTTCGGAAATCGTGCCTTCAGATCAAGTCCAATTTCACGAGCAATCTTGAAGGATGAGGCCGCCACTTGGATGTCAACGTGACGCCCGTCGATTGAAGTACGAACATCGTTCGTCGTACTCGTGGCCACCAAAACGGTCTCGTCGTTGATTTGTCCGCCCCCGACAATCGTATATTCGTCACCGAGCAGATCAGCAAGTTCATCTCCACCAGGAGCAGGAAACGTCGGTCCAATGGAGAACGAAGTGGTGAAAGTAAATTTGTGCCTACTTACAGCCGGTTCGATCAAGAGGGAGGGAAGACGGGAAGCCGTCCAATTTATTTCAACGGACAGTGGCAGTTGTTCGTTATGGAGCTCAAGGGGCGTATCCTGAATCTCCTTCTTATCAGGGCCGTCCATTCATCTTCCATCCTTCTGGTCCTATTGTCTCGCCGAGACTTCATATGGACTTGGCGAGCTATCCGCACCGGCATTTCGGGGAGCGGGCTCTCGGGACGTCGGCGAAGTGTGAGACAAGATAGGTGCGGCTCAAAAGAAGTCCTCGGAGACGAAGTCTGCCAAGCGTCGACCGGTGACCGTCTTCGGTGTAATCACCACCCAGATGTTGTGGATACCCTTTTTCCAAGGCAGCGGCACGTAGCCGTCGATCCGGACCAACAGTTCGTGAAGGTGCTCGAATTCGACCTCTTCACTGGTGCCACGAATGAGGACGCTCCATCCCGAGCGGCTGGCTTCATCGATGTGATCGACCTCGAAGGCGACGTCGTGTTCCCGCAATCCGCCTATTTTGGATCCATCCTCAGAGCGGAAGACGATGCCATGACCGGCGAGGGCATAGTTGACCGGGACCGCTGCTGGTCCGAGGTCGTCCACATAGACGAGCCGTCCGACATTCTCTTGCCCGAGCAGCCCGAAGCACTCGTCCAAAGAGAGTTCTTCGAGGGCTCGTCTTGTCATGGGCAAAGTGTATCTGCTCCCATGGAGTGGCCTCTGGGGTCAATGTGGCATCGAGCCAACCTCGGCGAAGTGTCGCCGTCCGCGAGGTCGGGTTAGCCAGGCTGGGTCAAATACCACCGCAACACGTACATGTCTTTGGTATCTATCTCGAGACCAACGCAACCTTTCTTGTGCATGCTCGCTTCCATTGCCGCCGCCACCCTGACAGGAGCGGTCGGCCGGCGGGTCTCGGTTGAGGTCCATGTGTCCAACGGGCTTCCGGGGTTCACCATCGTGGGCCTGCCCGACGCCGCCGTCCGCGAGTCGCGCGACCGCGTCCGGGCCGCACTCCTCTCGAGCGGGTTGCCGTGGCCCATGCGCAGGGTGACCGTCAACCTCGCGCCCTCCGGCTTTCGCAAAGGAGGCGCCGGGCTGGACCTGGCCATCGCGGTCGGCGTGCTCGCAGCGACCGGCCAACTCCCTCCGGGTTGTACCGACGGCCTCACGTTCTGCGGGGAACTCGGCCTCAACGGGTCGTTGCGGCATGTGCCCGGCATGATCGCCCTGGCCGACGCCGCCACCGACGGCGACCAAGGGCCGCGCGCCGGGTTGGTCGTGCCGCTGTGCGACGCGCGAGAGGCCTCGTTGGTCCAGGGGGACGCCGCGCACGGCGTGGCATCGCTGGCCGATCTCACCCACATCCTGCGCACGAACGGTCCGTGGCCGAAGACGCCACCGGCCGCGGCACCCCTTCCCGTCCGGCACGATGCGCCGGATCTGGCCGACGTGAAGGGACAACCGGTCGGCCGTCATGCGCTCGAAGTGGCGGCAGCCGGTCGCCACCATCTGCTCATGGTCGGGCCACCGGGATCGGGAAAGACCATGCTGGCCGAGCGTCTCACCGGGCTCCTGCCGCCTCTGCTCCTCGAAGAGTCCCTGACCGTTTCCCGGATCCACTCGGCTGCCGGGTACCCGTTGCCCGACGGGGCGCTCGTGCGCCAGCCGCCCTTTCGTGCCCCGCACCACCGGGCGTCGGTCGTCGCGCTGGTCGGCGGGGGGAGTTGGTCGTTCCGTCCCGGCGAGATCAGCCTGGCCACCCATGGCGTGCTCTTTCTCGACGAGATGGGGGAGTTCCCTGTCGCGGCGCTCGAGGCACTTCGCCAACCGCTCGAAGAGGGGGTGATCAGGATCAGCCGCTCCGGTGGGACGGTCACCTTCCCGGCCCGGTTCCTCCTCGTGGCCGCGATGAACCCGTGCCCGTGCGGGGAGGGCGTCTTCCCGGGCGCATGCTCGTGCAGCCCGGCCGATCGGGCTCGTTACACCCGTCGCCTCTCGGCTCCGCTACTCGACCGGTTCGATCTCGTGGTGCCGCTCGCCCGGCCGGATCCCGCGCAGCTCCTGGAAGGCACACCCGGCGAGGCAACGGCAGCGTCGGCGGCCAGAGTGGCGCTGGCTCGCGCACGGGCGGCGGCCCGCACGGGCCCCGCCGAGCCACCCATGCACGCCGATGCGACGAAGCTCCTGTCGTCCAAACTCCGCGAGGGTGCGCTGACCGCACGGGGCCTGCACAAGGTCTCGAGGGTCGCGCGCACCGTGGCCGACCTCATCGGCGTCGAGCAGGTGCACGAGGAGCACGTCAGCGACGCGCTGTGCCTGCGCACCGCACGCTCAACGGTGGCTCCGTGAACGAGGACCTCCCCGAGCAGGCCTTTGCCGCCGCGCTGGCTTCCGCTCCCGGCATGGGGCCGGCCACCCTGCGCACCCTCTTGGCCAGTGACCCTCCGTCGGTCGCCTGGTCGCAAGGTTCCTTCACCGGCGACGTGGCGCGCATCTGGCAACGGCACGAGGAGAAGGGGATCGAGGTGTGCTGGCAGAATGGCCCGGTCTACCCACGTCGCCTGGTGGGCGATCCCGAGGCTCCAGCGGTGCTGTTCTGTCAGGGCGATCCCTCGGCGATCGACCGCAATCCGACCGTGGCGATCGTGGGAACACGAAGTCCGACCCGCTACGGCATCGGTGTGGCGGCGCAGTTCGCCGCCGATCTGGCGGCCATGGGAGTGAGCATCGTCTCGGGCCTTGCACTCGGGATCGACGGCGCCGCCCACGAGGGAGCCACGGCGGCGGGTGCGCCACCCATTGCGGTCGTGGCCGGGGGACTGGACGATCCGTATCCTCGGCGTCACGCCCGCCTCTGGGTCCGGGTGGCCGAGCAGGGAGCGGTGTACTCGGAGTCTCCCGCGGGCGTGCGCACCGAGAAGTGGCGCTTCCCCGTGCGCAACCGCCTGCTGGCCATGCTCAGTGACGTGGTGATCGTGGTGGAGAGCCGCCACCGTGGCGGCTCCATGTACACCGTCGCGGCCGCAGCCGAACGGGGGATCCCCGTCGGGGCCGTGCCCGGTTCGATCCGCAGTCAGACGTCGGAGGGCACCAACAGCCTGCTGGCCGACGGATGCTTCCCGGTGTGCTCGGTGGCGGATGTCCTCACGGCGCTCTCCCTGCGCGGTGTGGTGCTCCCGGACCTGTCCCCTCCGGCGGTCCGGACCCGCACCCGCAGAACGGAGCTCAGAGCACCCGATCGCGCGGTGCTGGACAAGCTCTCCTACGACCCGACGTCGCTCGATCAGTTGGTCCGCCTCACCGGGTTGGAGCTCCCGGAGCTCTGCGGCGGTCTGGAGCGTCTGGCGCAGGCCGGAGTGGCTCGCGACCTGGGTGGGTGGTGGGAGAGGACGACGTAGTGTGCGACGCAGTGGAGGGACTTTTTCTGCGCGAGCTCGACGTCGTCGCCCTCCGGGCCGCCGCCCAGCAGGCGCACCGCGAGGGAGTCGGGGTCGTCCTTCTCGCCGATGGGCCGTTGGGGGATGCAATTGTGATGGCGGCCGGGTTAGCGGCCACGGTGGCAGCACCGGATCTCTTCTTCGGCATACGTCAGAGCCTGGGGCCAGTACCGCACCGGCACCCGACCGTGCTCGCTCGCGAGATGACGACCCTCGACCACGTGACCGGTGGGCGTGCGATGCTGGCATTTGCCGGCCCGTTCACGCACACCGTTTCCGAAGCCACCATCGAGGCGGTCGCCCTGTGCCGTGACATGTGGCGCGAGGGGATCGGCGTCGGCCGAGGTCCGCGCTATCCGGCCGCCGGGGCGGTCAACCGGCCGCTGCCCCAGCGGGCCGGCGGTCCACCGATCGCGCTGGACCTGACCGACGGCCCGGCCCCCGACCGCGGCGCTCCTCGGAGCCTGCGATCTCGTGCTCGTGCCGGCAGGCGCACCGCCGCCGGACCGCCTGCCTCCAGGGGTCGACGTCTGCTGGATACGCCGATAGGCGACTATCCCTGCATGGCGATGTGATCGGTCCGCACGCGCACCTTGATCCGCACCTCGCCCTCGGTCCGCATGGGATAGGTGTCCACCCCCAGGTACTTCTTCGCGAGTGCGTCGATGTGTGCGTCGGCTCCGTCAGTCGTGATGTCGGTCACCGTTCCACGTAGTGCCACGACGTTGTAGGAGTCGTCAGGATCGACCACCGAGACGGCGACGCGGGGGTCGCGCTCGATGTGGCGCGCCTTCACGCGTCCCTTGGCCGTGTTGAACAGGAGATCGTCTCCGTCCCGGTCGATCCACAGCGGGGTCACCTGGGGGGAGCCGTCGGCGCCGAGTGTGGTCAATGAAGCCAGGACCGGGCGGGCGATGAGCTCGCGAGCCTTGGCGGAGAGGGTGTCAGCCATCTGTGTTTCCTTTCTGGTCATGGTCGAACTTATGCGGGCGGCGGCCACCTTCGTGCCGGCGGCCGTAAGCTGCGCGACGTGGAAAACACTCGGGTGGAAAGCGACAGCATGGGGGAGATAGAGGTCCCCTCGGACCGGTACTGGGGCGCGCAGACGCAGCGCTCGCTGCACCACTTCGACATCGGAAGCGAGACGATGCCCGAGCCCCTCATCAGGGCTTTTGGGATCCTGAAGGGCGCCTCGGCCAAGGTCAACCGTGATCTGGGCAAGCTGGCGCCGGACCTGGCGGCCCTCATTGAGCAGGCGGCCGACGAGGTGGCGTCGGGCAAGCTCGACGACGAGTTCCCGCTGCACATCTGGCAGACGGGGAGCGGCACGCAGACCAACATGAACGCCAATGAGGTCATCTCCAACCGGGCGATCGAGCTCGCCGGCGGGGTGATGGGCTCCAAGGTGCCGGTCCACCCCAACGACGACGTGAACATGTCGCAGTCGTCCAACGACACCTTTCCCACCGCCATGCACATCGCGGCCGCCGAGGAGATCGTGCACCGGCTGCTCCCCTCGGTGCGGGCGCTGCGTGACGCCCTCCACGAGAAGGAAGTGGCCTACGCCGAGGTCACCAAAATCGGCCGGACCCATCTGATGGACGCCGTGCCGCTCACCCTCGGCCAGGAGTTCTCCGGGTACGTGGCCCAGTTGACCGCCGATGTGGAGCGGATCGAGATGACGCTGCCCGGCATCTTCGAACTGGCGGCGGGGGGTACGGCGGTGGGCACCGGGCTGAACACGCATCCGGAGTTCGGGCGCCGCGTGGCCGAGGCGATCGCCGACATGACCGGGCTACCGTTCGTCACCGCCCCCAACAAGTTCGCCGCCCTGGCGGCGCACGACGCGTTGATGTTCACCCACGGGGCGTTGCGCACACTGGCCATTTCGCTGACCAAAATCGCCGACGACATCCGGTGGCTCGGATCGGGCCCCCGCAGTGGGCTCGGAGAGCTGGCCCTCCCGGAGAACGAACCGGGATCGTCGATCATGCCCGGCAAGGTCAATCCGACGCAGAGCGAAGCCATGATCATGGTCGGCGTCCAGGTGCTCGGCAACGACGCCGCGATCGCCATCGCCGGTAGCCGCGGCAACCTCGAGCTCAACGTCTGCAAGCCGGTCATCATCTACAACGTCATGCAGTCGATCTCGTTGATGACCGACGCCTGCCGCGGCTTCAGGGAGTTCTGCGTCGAGGGACTGCAGCCCGATTACCCCCAGATCGCCCGCCATTTGGCGAATTCGCTGATGCTGGTCACCGCCCTCAACCCGATCATCGGGTACGACAAGTCGGCCCAGGTGGCCAAGAAGGCCCACAAGGAAGGCTCGACGTCTGCGCGAAGCAGCGCTCGAACTGGGTTTCCTCACGGCCGAGCAGTTCGATGCCGCAGTACGGCCCGAGGAGATGACACATCCGTGAGAGAACCGACGCTGTCACCCGAAGAGGTCGACGTCGCCCTTGAGGAGCAGGACATCTTCTGGGACCACGTCGGCGACGAGCTGCAGACGAATGTCGAGCTGCGCGACTTCGCGGAGGCGCTCGCCTTCGTCAACAAGGTCGGCGCGGCAGCCGAGGCGGCGAACCATCACCCCGATATCGACATCCGGTGGAACAAGGTGCACCTCGTGCTGACGACGCACGACTCGGGCGGGCTCACCGTGCTCGATCTCGCTCTGGCGGCCGCCATCGATCGGATGCGCCCGCGGCGCTGACCGGCTCAGCGCTCGAGCATCGCCTCGCGCAGGCTGTCCACGACCGTGTCGGGGAGGCCGATCGCCGAGGCGTACCCGGTCACCGATCCGTAGCGTTCCTCGAGGTGGGCGAACAGCGCCACCATGTTGGAGGGGTCGGCCGAGAAGATGGCGTCGGCGTCCGCGTCGACCAGCAACTTGCCGTCGGGGAACTTGATGAGCAGCTTGGCCCGGAGCCGCGCCATGGCCGCACCGCTGAGGGCGTAGTCGGCCACGACGGTGTCTTCGGGCACCCCGAGGAGTGACAGCACGAGCGCGGAGAGCAGCCCGGTGCGGTCCTTGCCGGCCGTGCAATGGAAGACGGCCGGGCGGGCGTCGGGTGCGGCCAGCGCGGTCAGTGCTCCCACGATCTGCGGAGCCGCGTCCTCGAGCATCCGTTGGTACTGCGTGCCGAGGAATCCGGGTGCGCGCGCGAAGTCGTCGGCGTTGGTCAGCGACTTGATGAAGGGGAAGTGGTGGAACTCGACGGGATGGGCCTCGACGTCGAAACGGCTCTGCTGGAGCTCGTGGCCCGTACGCAGATCGATCACGGTGCGGATGCCGAGCTGGCGCAGGATGTCCAGATCGGGCTCGGTCAGCTCGCCCAAGCCGTCCGCCCGGAACAGCACCCGCCAGCGGGTGCGCCGGCCGTCGACGGTGGCGTAGCCGCCGAGGTCGCGGAAGTTCACCGCTCCTTCGAGCTCGATGAGGCGGTCGACCGTCACTTGACCGGCAGGTCCCACATGGGGAACCAGCGGCTCAAATCCGCCTCGACCGGGAGGTCGACGCCGAGCATGGTGCGGATGCGCAGCTCGAGCTCGGTGTCGCGGCGCTCCTTCTGGTTGTCGACCGGGGCGAACGGGTAGAAGGTGCCCCGTTTGTAGAGGTAGACGAGCCAGAAGGCCCGGGCGTCGCTGGCCGCGCCGGGCTCGGGCACGAAGCCGAACACCGAGCACAGCAATTGAGCGCCCCACCCTGCTTCGGTGAGCGTGGTGTTCGCCATGTGAGCGTGCGTGACCAGATCGTCCAGGGCGGGCTCGGCCAGGAGCAGCCACCCGTACCCGAATGAATCCTGCGTCTGGGTGAAGCCCTCGCCGACGAGCTGCGCTACTTCGGCCTGCAGGTCCTGGGAGGCCTGGCCCGCAGGCGGCTTCCAGCACACGCCGGCGTGCCCCGAGGTCACGAGCCCGCCGGCGCTCTGCAGGGTCAGCGCCGCCGTCGGAAGAGCGAAGAGCGCATCGAGGTTGGCCTTGACCGGTTTGGTGCGACCCAGAAGGGTGTCGAAGAGGCCCACGTCGCGCCGGGGATCAGTGGGCTTGGCCGAGCTCGTGCTCGAGCTGGTCGAGCTGGGCCAGGCGCCGCTCCAGGGTGGGATGCGTGCGGAAGAGGCTGCCGAAGCTGAACCCGCCGCCGCCCTGACCCTGTCCCCGGCCCTGGTCCTGCGCACCTTGTGCCACGGCGGGCACGAAGAAGAAGGCATTGAACGGCTCGGCGGCTCGGAGATCCTTTGTCGGAACACGGCCCATTTCCCCGGAGATCTTGATCAGAGCGGAGGCCAGCAGGGACGGCTGCCCGATCAGGATGGCGCCCGAGCGGTCGGCGGCGAGCTCGCGATAGCGCGACAGCGCCATGGTCAGCAGGAAGCTCACGAAGTAGACGACGACGGAGACGAGCAGGACGATCATCTCGACGATGACCAGCTGGCCGCCGCTGTTGTTGTTGTTGCTCCGACCGCCCCCGAAGATCTCCGAGTAGAACATGACCCGCGTCAGGAGGCCGGCGATCATGCCCAATCCGCTGGCGATCGTCATCACGGCGACGTCGCGGTGCGCCACGTGGGAGATCTCATGGGCCAGGACAGCCTCGATCTCGGGCTCATCGAGCCGGCGCAGGAGCCCCGTGGTGGCGCACACGACGGCGGCCTTGGGGCTGCGGCCGGTGGCGAACGCGTTCGGCACGTCGGTCTGGGCGATGGCGACCCGCGGCTTGGGCATGTCGGCGAGCGCACACAGGCGATCGATCACGCCGTGCAGCTCGGGGGCTTCCTCCCGCGTGACCTCCTTGGCATGCATGGCGAACATGGCGATCTTGTCGCTGAAGTAGTACTGGCAGAACAGAAGCCCGAAGGCGATGATCAGAATGAGGAGAAGGCTCTTCAGCACCAAGAAGAGCACGCCGATCAGGACGGCGTAGAGGACGACGAGGAAGAACCCCGTCATCAGCATGCGTGTGGTCAGGCCCCGATCGGCCGGGATGTTGCGCGAGAGCGCCATCAGCTATCTGCTCCTCCACCAGCAGCGGTTCCGCTCTGGTCTGCTGCCGGAAGGGCCGCTGCTTCTTCTGCCGCGGCCCCGCCGCCTCCTGCTCCGAGCTCGAGCTTCAGCGCCGCCAACTCGTTGTCCACCTGGGACGTGGCGGTCACCTTGTCGAGCTCCTTCTGTATGTCGTCGACGGGGGTGCTGAGGTCGTTGAGCGCACCCGAGGCCAGCAACTCGTCCATGGCGCCGGCGCGCGCCTGCATGCTGGCGATCTTGTCCTGGGCGCGCTGCATGGCCTGGCCCGAGTTGCCCATGGAGTCCGAGATCCCCGAGACGGCCTCGCCCACCTTCGTCGACGCTTCGGCTGCGGTGTAACTGGCCTTGAGCGTCTCCTTCTTGGTGCGGAACTGCTCCACCCGGGTCTGGAGCTGGTTCGAGGTGTCGATCAGCTTCTGCTCCTGCTCGCTGATCTGATCGTGCTGCGTCTTGAGCTCGGCCAGCTGCTCGCCCAGCGCGGCGCGCCGGGCGAGAGCCTCGCGGGCGAGGTCCTCGTTGCCCTGCTGCAGCGCCGCCTTGGCCTGCGTCTGCAATTTGTCAGCCTGCTTCTGCAGGCCCTGTGCCTGCAGCTCGAGGCGCTTACGGGCCGTCGCGACGTCGGCCACACCCCGGCGGACCTTTTGCAGCTGCTCCAGTTGCTTCTCGTAGGAGAGATCCAGCGTGTCGCGGGGGTCTTCGGCCTTGTCCAGGACCTTATTGGCCTTGGCCTGGAAGATCGCACCGATCCGCTTGAACGTGCCTGCCATGACATGGAGCATAAGGCCCAGCAGCGCCGAAGGGGCAACGGCCGGGGCGTGGCGCCGCGAAGGAGGCCCGCTGGACCGCCGCTAAGGTCGGCGCCGTGCCTGATGATGGACTCTGCCTGCTCTCCGTCCATGCCCACCCGGACGACGAAGCCTCCAAAGGGGCGTCGACCGTGGCCCGCTACCACGCCGAAGGCGTACGGACCATTCTGGTGTGCTGTACCGGTGGGGAAGAGGGCGACATCCTCAATCCGGCGATGGACACGCCCGAGGTGCGGGCCGACATCGGCAGGGTCCGGATGGCCGAGCTCCAGGCGGCGACCGAGATCATCGGCTACGACGAGACGGTCATGCTGGGTTACCGCGACTCGGGCATGCCGGGTTCCGAGGCCAACGCCCGCCCGGACTCCTTCGCCCAGGCCCCCCTCGACGAGGCGGTGGGACGCCTGGTGGCGGTGATCAGGCGGGAGCGACCGCAGGTCATCCTCACGTATCCCGACGAGCAGTCCGAGTACCCCCATCCCGACCATCTCCGGGTACACGAGATCTCCCTCGTCGCCTTCGACGCCGCCGGTGACCCCAACCGCTTTCCCGAGGCCGGGGCACCGTTCGTCCCCCTGAAGCTCTACTACTCGGTATGGCCGGCCGAGCGCTTCCGGCAGATCCACGCCAAATTCCTCGAGCTGGGAATGGAGTCGCCGTTCGACGAGGCGCGTCTCGAACGGTTGACCCGCGACGACCCCTACACGACGGCCATCGACGTGCAGGGCTTCGAGAAGGTGCGGGGCGCCGCGTTGAAGGCGCATGCCACGCAGGTCGATCCAAACTCACCGTTCTGGTTCGGCCTCCCCGCCAACGTGCTCGAAGAGATCAAACCGGTCGACCAGTTCCGGTTGGCGCAGAGCCGCGTCAACGACGTCGCCATGCCGGGCGGTGTCATCGAGGACGACCTGTTCGAGGGCGTGCGCTAGAAGGACCCGGCCTCAGACGGCCCTTGCGGTATACAGGCGGAGATCCGGCAGCACCACGACGTCACGACGGCGCGGTGTTGAGAATCCCGAGGACACCAGCGACGCGGTGAGCGTCTGTTCTGTGGGCGTGTCCTGCCCCGAGGTCAGGTGAAAGAACAGCTCGAAGATCGCGGCTGACGAAGTGGGCCTCTTCTCGGAATGGAAGAGATCGACGACAGCGATCGTCCCCCCGGTGCGCAGGGCGGCACGGGCTCTCGTGAGAATCGTGCCGATCTGATCTGGATCGAAGTGATGAAGGAGCGAGCCGCACAGGACAACGTCGTGCGGCCCCCCGAGATCGGCGGTGAACATATCCCCATCGGTGAAGGCGACGATGTCGGCAAAGTCACCTTCCGCGGCGATCTGGCGTCCGACGCTTGCCGAGCCAGGAAGATCCATGACCGTGGCACGCAGGCCTCGGTGGCGCTTGCACACCGATGCGGCGAACCAGCCGTGACCGCCGCCGAGATCGAGCAGTGACGTGGACCCGCTCGGCACGGGGATCGCTCGCGCCACACCGGCAGCCGACAGTCGTGCCAGCTCGTATTGACCTCGGATGTAGGTCTGCCATCCCGGATCGCCTGCGGGTGCTTCGTGGAGGGAGATCGGCTCGCCACCACGCAGCACATTCTCGATATCGGCCCACCACCCCCAATATTCCGCCGTGTGCGCGATATAGGTGCCTATGTAGGTGGCCGAAGACGGATCGAGCCAGCTTCGCCCGGCCGCCCCCAGGAGGTACGCATCACCGTGGCGGGCAAGGATCCCCTCGCCGACGAGCACATCCAATGCCATGCGCGTCGGTGCGGGCGAAAGATCGAGGCGTTCCGCAACCTCGTCCGCGCCAAGCTCATTGCCGGCGAGGAGCGCGAAGATGCCGACACGCTGAGCAACGCCGATGACCCTTGCCACCGCCATCGCCCCGAACGTGTACCCGGCGGGAACCGGTGCCTTGCCGAGGACGAGTGCGACCCTCTCGATCAGACTGTCGCCTCGCAGTGCAACGCGCATCAGGAGCCGGAGCGGGCCAGTTCACGCAGCGGGCCGGTAGCCGATGAGCGTGGCGCCCACGGCGGCGATCGCCTCACCGACCCAGGTCTCGTCGCAGATCATGCGGTAGTCATCGACCCGGGCGTCCCAGTCGTCGGTGGCCAGGGAGCGCAGCTCGGCGCTGTCGACGGCCGGATGCAGATGCATTTCGGTCACACCGGGCCGCAACGTGGCCAGATCCTTCTCGAACGTCTGGCGACTCCCCACCCCCGGGACGACGCGCGTGTGGTCGGTGAAGATCGCCCCGGCGTCGGCCGCCACGGCCCGCCCCGGGAACCCGACATAGCGCTCCATACCGGGACTGATCATGCGCAGGGGCAGCCCGAACTCGATGGCCATGTCCAGGTAGACGTCGAAGAATTCGGGGCGGAGTTGCAGCGTGCCCATGTGGGCATCGAGGTGGCTGACGTCGAAGCCCCAGAGGATGGCTCGTTCGATCTGCGCCCGGCACTCACGGCGCACCTCGTCGAGGTCCGCATGGTCCCACACGTCCTCCATCGTTCGAGGGAAGCCCCCGTCGCCTCCCAGGAGAGACGGTGCGTGGGTGATCGGGCCCCATCGGTAGAGCTCGAACTCGGCGTTGAGGGTCAGATGGACGCCGATGTCCTCGCCCCGGTAGCGGCTGGACGCCTCGCGGGCCCAGGGGCACGGCACCATCAGGGTGGCACTGGTGACGACCCCGGTGGCGAGGCACTCGAAGACGCCGACATTGGCGGAGTGGCACGATCCGAGGTCATCGGCGTTGATGATCAGAAGTTTGGCGTCGGCGGGATACCCCAGTCGCTGCGCCACTGTCGGCTCGCTCATGGTTCTCCCGGGCGCGGCCGGCGCCGCCGGCGCTGCCCTCCACGCCGGCATCCTGTGCCCGCGCCGTTGCGGCCAGGGACCGTTGGAACGCTTCCATCGCTTCGGTCAATGCGTCATCACCGATAGCCAGGATACGAACCGCCAGCAGTCCCGCGTTCGCTGCCCCGTTGATGGCAACGGTGGCCACGGGGACGCCACGGGGCATTTGCACAATGGAGAGGAGCGAATCGAGACCGTCGAGACGGGCCAGGGCGACGGGGACACCGATCACGGGCAGCGGGGTGACCGAGGCCAGCATGCCGGGCAGATGGGCGGCGCCACCGGCACCGGCGATGAGCACCTTGAGCCCACGGCCCGCCGCTGCATGCCCGTAGGCGATCATGTCGGCGGGTGTCCGATGGGCCGAGACGACCCGCACTTCATGGGGCAGGCCGAACTGATCGAGCACGGCGACCGCATCGTGCATGACCTCGAGGTCCGACGAGCTGCCCATGACCACGCCCACGACCGGGGCCCGCCGGTGCGGCGGTCATCGGGCGGTCCCGCCCGGCAGGTCCAGCCCGTCCGGGTGGGGCGTGCCCAGGGCCCAGCGCCGCCGCCCAGGCACGCGCACGAACAACGTTGGCATCGTCTCCGCAGACGGTCACGTGTCCTAGTTTGCGCCCTGGCCTGGCCCCTTTGCCATACAGGTGCACATGGGCACCCTCGACGGCCAGTCCGAACGGCAGCAGCGCAACCGGATCCGTACCCTCGGGACCCACCGAAGACGTTGACGTTCGCCACCTGGGCGTGCTGGGGCGCCGTCGATCCGAGCGGAAGATCGAGCACCGCCCGGAGATGGTTCTCGAACTGGGAGGTGACGGCCCCCTCGATCGTCCAGTGACCGGAGTTATGGGGCCGGGCCGCGATCTCATTGACCATCAGCACGCCGCCTGACCAGAAGAGCTCGACCGCCAGGACGCCGACCGCTCCGGCGATGTCGGCGACCCGGCGTCCGAGCGCGGCGGCCTGGTCGACGACGTCACCGGGCAGCCGGCCCGGGACGAGCACCTCGCGGCAGACGCCGTCGACCTGGGTCGTCTCGGTGGCCGGCCAGGCGACCGTCTCCCCCGAGGGGCGGCGGGCGACCATCACGGCCAGCTCCGCCTCGAACGGGACCAGTCGCTTCGACCAGGAGCCGTCCCCGAGAGCGGCTCCACCACCGAGGCCGCCGCGGCCAGGTCATCGACGACCCAGACGCCCTTGCCGTCGTAGCCGCCCCGGGCGGTCTTGAGGACGAGCGGCCACCCGTGCTCGGCGCCGAACGCGCGCGATCGCGTCAAGTCGCCGCGTCAGGTGGGTGGCCCAAGCCGACCTGGAGCACGACGTGGGCGGGCGACGGCACGCCCGGCCTGGTCCAGGACGGCCCGCATGTGCGCCTTGTCGACCGCCATCTCCAGGGTCTGCAGGCCGGGTCGGATGACGACGCCGTCGTCGATCAGGGCACGCACGATGTCCAGATCCACCTGCTCGTGATCGAAGGTGACCACGTCGACCCGATCCGCCAGCGAGCGCAGGTCGGCCTCGACCAGCGGAGACCCGATCAGCACTTCGGACGCGACGGCGCACGCGGCATCGTCCGGGCTCTCGGCCAGCACGGCGACCGACAGGCCGAGGGCGCTGCCTGCCTCGGCGGCCATCCGCGCCAGCTGGCCGCCGCCGACCACCCCGACGTGGTGGGCGCTCAGGTCGCTAGCCTCGGCGACAGATCGATCAGTGATCCGGACATGACCGGCACACTAGGCGAGGAGCCCTGAGACGCCATGGCCAAACCCCTGCGCATCGGCAGCCTGATCGACGTCGACCGCTCGTTGCCCGACACCGTGGCCGAGTTGCAGCGGTTCGCCGACGCCGGGCTCGACCACGCATGGGCCGTCCAGATCTTCGGGCCCGATGCGCTGACCCTTCTGGCCACCGCGGGGTCGATGGTGCCCGGCATCGGTCTGGGGACCGGAGTGGTGCCCGTCTACACCCGCCACCCGATGATGCTGGCCCAGCAGGCCTTGACCGTGCAGTGGGCCACCGGGAACCGCCTCATTCTGGGCATCGGCCTCTCCCATCAGATCGTGGTGGAGGGCATGTGGGGCCTCAGCTTCGACAAGCCGGCCCGCTACATGAAGGAGTACCTGGCCTCCCTGATGCCGTTGCTCGCCGGTGAGACGTGCAACGTGGATGGCGAACGGGTCACGACCCATGCCTTCGCGCCCCTCGAGACTGCGCGGTGCCTCGACGCCTCCGGTGCTGGTCGCCGCGTTGGGCGACACCATGCTCAAGCTGGCGGGACGCGTCGCCGACGGCACCGTGACCTGGATGACCGGTACCCGGACGATCGAATCGCACATTTCTCCGGTCATTCGTCAGGCGGCGGAAACGGCAGGACGTCCGGCGCCACGCATCGGCGTCGCTCTCCCGGTGTCGGTGACCGCGCGACGTCGCGGCGGCCAGGGAGCGGGTCAACGAGGAATTCTCCATCTATCCGAACCTGCCCTCGTACAAGGCCATGCTGGACAAGGAGGGCGCGGCCAGCCCGGCCGACGTCGCTTTCCTGGGCGACGAAGATGCGGTGACGGCATCGATCGAGAGATTGGCGGCGGCCGGTGCCACCGACTTCGTGGCCTCCGTCGTCGGCAACCGCGAAGAGCGTGATCGGACGTTCTCGCTGTTGAGCTCGCTGGTGCGTTCCGCCTAAAGGGGCGCTCCGACTCAGCGGTCGAGCGTCGTGTACTTGAACTCGTTGAGGTCGGGCTGCTCGTCCATCAGGCGGACGACATTCTCGATGGACTGCCGTGCCAACGCCGCATCGCCCTGGGGTCGGCTCATCAGCCGCACGAAGACCGCGCGGTCCTCGACGATGAACGTCGGCACCCCGAAGACGCTCCACTTGGTGACCGCCTCCTGGTGGGCCCGCTTGATCTCGTCGATCGGGCCGCCGCTCTTCACCTCGGCCAGGACCTTGTCGGCGGGGACGCCGTGGGTGTCGAGGACGCGGGCCACGACGGCGGAGTCCCGGATGTCGAGTCCGTCGTCGTGCCGGGCCTCGAACAATGCGTGGTGCACCGTCGCGAATTGGTCGGGATACTGATCACGGACGACGACGCCCGCGGCGAGGGCGACGAGGTCGTCGAACTTCGCCGGATCGTCCCACACGGGGGTTCCACCCTCGGGCACGTGGCCCTGGCTGAGGGTGAACGGCAGGAAAGTGACGTCCCAGTCGGCTCCGTCGGCCAATCCGACCAGCAGGTGCTCATGGACGTTGCGGGCGAAGGGGCAGCGGTAGTCCCACGTGACGGCGAATGGCTTCATAGTCTTCTTCAACAGATAGCCATCGGGTCCCATTCCCTTCGCCGTGCGGGTGGCGGTGCGGACCAGGCGCCGCGGGCGCCGGGGGTCACCCGGTCGAGCACGGGGACGCAGCGTCAGCCCGAGCAGCGAGCCGAGAGCGGCGCCGCCCACCACGTCGCTCGGGTGATGGGCCCGCAGGTGGACCCGGCTGGCCGCAACGGCGCCGGCGAAGCCCACGTAGGCCGCCGTCTCGGACGCGGATTCGGCCAGGACGAAAGCGGTGCAGAACGCCGCCAACGTATGCCCGCTCGGGAAGCTGCTGCTCGACGGCGTGCGGACGGCCGCGTCGAGGTGTTCGTCGGGACGCTCACGTTGCACCGCGGACTTGACGGCCCGATTGAGGCCGTAGGACGAGATGCCGGCCAGGGCCAGGGCGGCAACGGCTCGTCGGCGGTCCGGCCCCGGCGCCTCGCCTTGTAGAGGGCCAGGACGACCCAGACGAGGCCGTAGTCGGCCAGGTTGGACACCAGCGCGGCCGCCTGATCGACCTGGGGTCGTCCCCGGAGGTGGCTCGAAGGCGGCATCGACCGTCTCGTCGAAGCGGGTCATGGGGCCATCTTCACCGGCGTTGCGTTCACCGGCGTTGCTACGCGGCGTTGAAGGCGGGGCAGGAGGACTTGAAATGACAGAACTGACAGAGCGGGCCCACGTTGGGCCGGAAGTCCTCGGTGACGCAGGCTCGCTCGATGGCGCCCCACACCGCCGAGGTCCGCCGCTGTTGTCCGCGCAGCGTCTGCGGCGTGGGGACGGCCGTGATGACGAGAGGGTCGCGCAGATGGAGCAGGCGCACCTCGGTGGGCGAGCGGCCCAGGATCCTCTCGCACAGCAACGCGTAGGTCTGGACCCCGCCCATACGCCCGTGCTCGTAGCGCTCCGACGGCGCCCGTCCGGTCTTGTAGTCGACCACGGTCAACGCACCGTCCGGGCCGATGTCGAGGCGGTCGATGATGCCGCGCAACCGCATCCCGTCCTGCTCGATCTCCACCCCGAGCTCCACCCCGATCGTCTGGACGGCGGTCGGGTCTTCAATGAGGAAGTAGTTGTCGATCAGCCTGTGCGCGTCGGCCAAGAAGGAGGCGGCGTCCTCCGTGGTCAAGCCCAGGGCGACGAACTCGGGGTCTGTCGCCAGTTCCTTCCATGCCCGCGCCAACTCGTGGGCCGCCGCGGCCGGGGTGCGGGCAGCCGCGGCGCGATGATTCCAAAAGAGCCCCTCGAGGGCGGCGTGCACCAGCGTGCCCTTGACCGCATGGGGGGACGGCGGTTCGGGACGGTGCTCGATCACGGAGAAATCGGAACGCCAAGGGGCAGTTCGTGAACGCGGTGACCTTGGATGGCGTCAGCGTGCGGGGAAGATCGAGCGCCATGGGGCCAGGATACGACGAGCCTGTGACATCTCCGGCGATTCCCTCGTCCATGTCCGCCCCGGACGGCACACCTGCACTAAAAAGGGTCTCTATGGTGGGATCTCATGCCGCCGGCTGACCTGCGTCGAAACACCCGTTGGGCCGGGTTGCAGCCCGGCGACCCGGTCCAGGTGACCGGCACACGGCTACGCGGTGCCTCCTGGTCCTTCGTGGCCCACGTCGCCAATGCCGAGACCGGTGAGGAATGGGTCGAGGTGGTGGGCGGCCGCAAGGGGGATCGCGCCGTGCGCTCGTTCCGGCCGGACCAGCTCTACGCGGCTTCCTCGCGCCCCGGCCGGGACCCCTCGTTGGCCGAGGCGCCCGGCCTTCCGCTGGGCTGAGCATGGGCATGCCCCGCCTCACCACCGACCGCTTGATCCTGCGCCCCTTCGTTGCCGGCGACCTGGCCGATCTGGTCAGGGTGCACGCCGAAGAGTCGTTCTGGTGGTACCCCCTCCGTGCCGCCATGACGAAGGAGCAGACGGAGCATCTTCTTGCACCGGACGATCGCGCGCTATGCGACGGACGGTTTCGGCATCGAGGCCGTCATCGATCGCGAGACCGACGCGCTGATCGGGTGGGCCGGTCTGGCCATCCCTCATTTCTTGCCCGAGGTGTTGCCCGCGGTCGAAGTCGGGTGGCGGCTCTCAGGACCGTATCGAGGCCGCGGACTGGCCACCGAGGCGGGCCGGGCCGCCGTTGATTGGGGTTTCACCGCTGCGCGGGCTGTCGCGCATCGTCAGCATCTACGAGCCGGCGAATACCGCCTCGGGCCGGGTGATGGAGCACCTCAGCTTCGTGCCGTTCCTCACGACGCGCCACCCCGAGCGCGGTGAGATCGTCGTCGTCACCGAGCTCACGCGCGACATGTGGGAGAAGCTCCCGCATGACGGCGGGCGTCCCAGCTATTCGACCGAGTAGCCGTCCATCCTCGAGAGCACGCGCAGCATCACTTCGTCGGTCCCCGCCCCGATGGAGTCGAGCCGCGTGTCGCGGTAGAAGCGGGAAGCCCAGTGCTCGGCCATGTACGCGATGCCGCCGTGGAATTGGACGGCGACATCGGCCACCTCGCGTTGCAATCGTGAGCCCAGCAACTTGCCGATCGTGGCGAACCGGGTGGCATCCTCCCCGCGTCCCACGGCATCGGCCGACGGCACGGGCGTAGTGCTTGAGCATGTCGTGGCGGGCCGACAGCTCGGCGAGCACGAATTGGAGATGCTGGTTGGCCAGGAGGGGCTGGCCGAAGGCCTGCCGTTCCAACAGGTAAGCGCGCGTGCGCTGCAGCGCCAGTTCGATCGCGCCGACTTGCTTGTAGACGGTGATGAGCCGCTCCGCCTGGAACTGCACCATCTGCTGCTGGAAGCCTCGCCCGATCTCCCCGATGGTGTGGGAGACCGGGACGCGGACATCGGTAAAGGAGAGTTCGGCCGTGTCGCTCGACCACATGCCCAACTTCTCGAGCTTGCGCGAGACGACGACGCCGTCGAGCGACGTCGGCACGACGATGAGGGACATGCCGCGGTGGCCGCCGTCCTCGCTCGTGCGGGCCAGGAGGCACAGCCAGTCCGCCTGGGTGCCATTCGTGATGTAGAGCTTCGACCCGTTGATGACCCACTGGTCGCCGTCACGCACGGCACGGGTGCGGATGCCGGCCACATCGCTGCCGGCATCGGGCTCGGTCACCGCCACCGATGCCACGAGCTCGCCGCGGACGGAGGGGGCGAGATACTCCTCCTTGAGCGCCGCGGACCCGTAACGCGCCAACGCCGGCGTGGCCATCGACATCTGGACCGCGATCGCCATGGGGACCCCGCCGCAGCTGATGCGCCCCATCTCTTCGCCGGCCACCAGAGTGAAGGAGTGGTCGGCGGCCATGCCGCCGTACGCCTCTTCGTACTCCAAGCCGAGCAGGCCGACTGCAGCCAACTTGGGGAAGAGCTCGTGTGCCGGAAAGGTGCGCGCCGCCTCCCACTCGTCGACGTGCGGTTCGATCTCGCGCTCGAAAAGATCCCGCAGGGTCTTGCGGAAGATCTGGTGCTCGTCTGTCTCGATCACGACCGAACGTTACCACCGGGTAATTGTCTCTCCCCGGGGCGAACGCAGGACCCCTACACTGCGGATCCATGACGGACGAGCTGGTCCACATCGCCCGGGAGGGGCCCGTCGCGACGCTGACGCTCGACTCCCCGCACAACCGGAATGCGTTGTCGGCGCGCCTGCTCGACCAGCTCGCCGAGGGATTGGCTGCCGCAGTGGCCGACCGACGCGTGAGGGTCGGTGGTCCTCACGGCGACGGGCAGTGTGTTCTGCTCGGGCGCCGATCTCTCGGAGCGAGCCGGGACCGTCACGTCCCGCATGCCCGAGATCCTGACGTCCATCCGCTCGGCGCCCGTTCCCGTTGTCGCCCGGGTCGGTGGCCATGCCCGCGCCGGGGGTCTCGGGACTCATCACCGCGTGCGACCTGGCGGTGGCGGCGAAGGACAGCACGTTCGCCTTCAGCGAAGTGAGGATCGGCGTGGCCCCGGCAATGATTCTGGTGCCGGCCCTGCGCGTCGCGGGAAGGCGGTTCCTCGGACGCGCCAGCCTGACCGGTGAGCCGTTCAGCGCAACCGCGGCGGCACAGGCCGGCGTCCTCACCGAGGTGGTCGACGACGCGGCGGACCTCGACACGTGGGTGGAGGGCGTGGTCGCTTCGGTTCTCAAGTCGGCTCCGGGCGCGGTGCGGGCGACCAAGGCGCTCCTCGGCGCAACTGCGCGAGCTTCCCTGGTCCGAGGGCCTCGCAGCTGGCGCAGCGCCACATCGGCCGAGCTCTTCGGCGCGGCCGAGGCGGCTGAAGGAATGGATGCCTTCCTCGGCAAGCGCGCGCCGTCGTGGGACGTCACCGCATCATGACGGGCGGTTGCGTGAGCGCGCCGATCAGGACACGCCTGGTCGTGGCGGGTGACGAGTTCGCCGCCAACGCGCTCGCCATGTCCGCACTGGTCGAACACGTGCGAACCCTGCATGATCGAGGTGCTCGGGGGCGGTGGCCCGCAGTACGTCGCGCGGCATCGGGCGCGGGGCAAGCTCATGGTGCGCGAACGGCTGGAGGCACTGGTCGACCCCGGAACGCCGGTGCTCGAGCTGTGCCCCCTCGCCGGCCTCGAGACCGACGACCCGCTGGGGGGAGGCGTGGTCGTGGCGCTGGCCGAGGTGGCGCACACCCAGTGCCTGGTCATCGCCAACGACCCCACGGTCCGGGGCGGGACCACGAGTCCGACCACGATCAAGAAGCTGCTGCGTGCCATGGATGTGGCGGAGATCAACCGGCTCCCGGTGTTGCTGCTCGTCGAGTCGGGCGGAGCCGATCTCCCGCGCCAGGCCGATGTGTTCGTCCCCGGCGGCGAACAGTTCCGCCGCCTGACCCAACTCTCGGCGCAGGGCATCCCGACGATCTGCGTCGTCTTCGGCTCATCGACCGCCGGCGGCGCCTACCTCCCCGGCATGAGCGACTACACGGTGATGATCGAAGGGCGGGCGCGGGTGTTCCTGGGCGGGCCCCCCTGGTCAAGATGGCCACGGGCGAGGATGCGGACGAAGAGGAGCTCGGCGGCGCCCTGATGCACGCCGCGCACCTCGGGTCTGTGTGACTATCTGGCGCGGGACGAGCCGGACGCCATCCGCATCGCGCCGCGGCATCGTCGCCCATCTGCAGTGGCCGCGTCTCGGTCCGGGACCGCAGGTCCGGGCAGAACCACCGCTGTACGCGGCCGAGGAGCTTCTCGGCGTCGCGCCGGTCGATGTGCGGGTCCCCTTCGACGTACGCGAGATCCTCGCCCGCGTGCTCGACGGCTCACGTTTCGAGGAGTTCAAGCCCCTGTACGGCGCGCAGCTCGTCTGCGGGTGGGCGTCTGTCGGCTGGGTATCCCATGGGCATTCTGGCCAACAACGGCATCCTGTTCTCCGAGGAGGCGCAGAAGGGCGCCCAGTTCATTCAGCTGTGCAACCGCAGCGACACGCCGCTCATCTTCGTGCAGAACATCACCGGTTTCATGGTCGGGACCCGCTACGAGCAAGGGGGGATCATTAAGGACGGCGCCAAGCTGATCAATGCCGTGTCCAACTCGACCGTGCCCCATCTCACGCTCATGGTGGGCGCCAGCTACGGGGCCGGGAACTACGCCATGGCCGGGCGGGCGTACGACCCGCGGTTCGTCTTCACGTGGCCCAATCACCGCATCGCGGTGATGGGGCCCAAACAGCTGGCCGGTGTCCTCGCCATCGTGCGCCGCAATGCCGCCGAAGCGGCCGGCCGCCCCTTTGACGAGGAGGCGGACAACGACCTCAGGATGGCCACGGAGGCACAGATCGAAGAGGAGTCGACCGCGCTGTTCGCCACCGGACGCCTCTGGGACGACGGGATCATCGATCCGCGGGACACCCGCACGGTGCTCGCGATCGCGCTGACCGCAGTCCACTCGGCCCCGGTGAAGGGCACCGCGACCTTCGGCGTGGTGCGTCACTAGTGCCATCCACACGCCTTCGCCGGGTCCTGGTGGCCAACCGGGGCGAGATCGCCCGGCGGATCATCCGGGGCGCGCACGACATGGGTCTCGAAGCGGCAGCGGTCTACACCGCGCAGGACGGCGCAGCGCCTTACGTGGGCGAGGCGGACATCGCCCTGGAACTGCGCGGACGAACGCTGTCGGAGACGTATCTCAACCCCGATGCCCTCGTCGAGCTGGCGCAGCGCGCCGGGGCCGACGCATTGCATCCCGGTTACGGGTTTCTCTCGGAAGACCCGGTGCTGCCCGAGGCGTGCGCCGCCGCCCACATCACCTGGGTCGGTCCCACCCCGGCGTCCATGCGCGTCATGGGCCACAAGGTGCGGGCCAAGGAAACCGTCGCGGCCGCCGGCGTGCCCGGTCCTGCCGAGCGTTGTCGTCGTGGCCGGTACGGCCCCCGACGAACTGGCGCGGTCCGCGGGCGGTGTCGGCTACCCGCTGCTCGTCAAGGCGGCGGCCGGCGGCGGCGGCCGGGGCATGCGTCTCGTCCCGGGTCCCGACGCACTACACGAGGCCGTTGCGGCAGGCCAACGCGAAGCGGGAGCGGCGTTCGGTTCGGACGAGGTCTTCCTCGAGCGCTACCTCGTCTCTCCACGCCACGTCGAGGTGCAGATCATCGGCGACAACCACGGCGACGTGGTGCACCTTTTCGATCGCGAATGCTCGGTCCAACGGCGCCATCAGAAGATCGTCGAAGAGGCACCCGCGGTGCTGGTCCCGATGGCGACGCGGGAGCGCATGTGGCAGGCGGCCGTCGCGGCCGCCCGCTCTGTCGAGTACCAAGGCGTGGGGACCGTCGAGTTCCTCGTCGATGGTGACGATTTCTTCTTCTTGGAGATGAACACCCGCCTGCAGGTCGAACACGGCGTGACCGAGCTGGTCACCGGCCTCGATCTGGTGGGACTCCAACTCTCGGTGGCGGGAGGAGCACGGCTTCCCTTCGCCCAAGAGGACGTCACGGTGGCGGGTCATGCGATCGAGGCGCGGCTGTGCGCAGAGCGTCCGGAGGAGGACTACCGCCCCACGCCGGGGACGGCGACACACGTGCGCTGGCCCCAGGGCGCGGGGGTGCGCTGCGACACGGCCATCGAGTCGGGGAGCGCGGTCAGCGCGTCCTACGACTCGTTGGTGGCGAAGATCATGGCGCACGCCGACGCGCGGCAGTCGGCGATCGGACGCCTCTCCCGTGCGCTGCGCGCGCTGGAGGTGGACGGGCTCGAGACCAATCGGGCGCTCCTCGGCGCGATCCTCGCCGACCCCGTCTTTCTCGACGGGGAGGCGGGCATCGACTTCCTCGACCATCGAGACGATCTGCGCCATGCTGCGCTCGGCGATGACGCACGCCACCGCCACGCCGCCGCAGCGGCCTTTGCGCTCCTGGCGCAACGGGCAGGCGAAAGTCTCGTCCCGATTCCCGCCGCCGGATGGCGCAATGTGGGGGCGGCGCGTCACGTCGACGTTTTCACCGACCTCCAAGGAGAGCTCAGCCTTCGTGCGGGTGGACCGGGCGACGCGGTGGCGGTCCTGGTGGGCGAGGAGTGGCACGAGGTCGGAACGGCGACGACGGCGGCGAGCGACACCGGGTACGTCGTCGACCTCACCGCCGACGGTGCCCGCCGGCGGCACCTGGTGCGCATGACGACCCAGCACGCCGAGGTCAACGGGCCGGAGGGACAGTCGAGCTTCCTGCGCCGGACCGACGACGACGCAGACGAGCGAGGCGGCATGGCGGGGGAGTGCCGGGCACCGCTCCCCGGCGCCATCACCAAGGTCCTCGTCGCTGCGGGCGACCACGTCAGCGAAGGGTCCGGGCTCGTCGTGCTCGAAGCGATGAAGATGGAGCACACCCTGCGGTCCGGCGGCTCGGGGACGGTCGGCCGGATCCTGTGCGCCGCCGGTGACCAGGTCGACGTGGGCGACGTCCTCGTGGTCGTGGAGCCGCCGACGTGACGAGCGACGCCAAGGTCCTGCGGGTGGCCAACTGCAGCGGGTTCTTCGGCGATCGGCTGTCGGCGGCCCGCGAGATGGTGGAGGGCGGCCCCATCGATGTGCTCACCGGCGACTGGCTGGCCGAGCTGACGATGTACATCTTGCACAAGACCCGTGCGCGCAGCGGCGGGTACGCCCGGACGTTCCTGGCGCAACTCGAGGAGGTCCTTCCCACCTGCCTCGAGCGGGGCATCACCATCGTGTCCAATGCCGGTGGGCTGAACCCGGATGGTCTGGCGACGGCTGTCCGCGAACTGGCGCGACGCCAGGGCGTGGCGGTGCGCGTGGCCTCGGTGTCGGGCGACGACCTGACCGCGCGCGTTCCGCGAACTGGCCGCGGCCGGAGAGTCGTTCATCAACCTCGACACGGGCGAACCCCTTCCTCCCGACGCGCCGTTGGTGACCGCCAACGCGTATCTCGGCGGCCGCCCGATTGCCGACGCACTGGCAGCGGGTGCGCAGGTCGTCGTGACCGGTCGGGTCAGCGATGCGTCGCTCGTCGTGGGCCCCGGGCTCCACGCATTCGGATGGGGGGACGAGGAGGTGGACGCCATTGCGGGCGCCGTCGTGGCCGGGCACGTGATCGAGTGCGGTGCGCAGTGCTGTGGCGGCAACTACGCCTTCTTCGAGGAGATCCCCCGCCCCGAACGCATCGGGTTCCCCCTCGCCGAGCTCCACGCGGACGGGTCGTCGATCATCACCAAACATCCCGGGAGCGGCGGCGCGGTGACCGTGGGTACCGTGACGGCGCAACTTCTCTACGAGATCGGCGGACCGCGCTACCTCAGCCCCGATGCGGTGGCCCGCTTCGACACGATCGCGATCGATCAGGACGGTCCCGACCGCGTCCGCATCAGCGGCGTGCGGGGCGAGCCACCACCTCGGAGACTCAAGGTCACCGCCAACCTCGAGGCCGGCTGGCGCAACGCGATGACGTTGGCCATCACCGGTGCCCTGGTCGAGGAGAAGGCGCGTCGTGCCGCGGCCGCGGTCTGGGCCGCCATCCCCGGTGGTCGCGACACGTTCGCCGAGACGTCCGAGGACCTTTCGGGTGACCTCACCGGCGGAGGTATGGCGTTCCTGCGACTCGCGGTGAGGGGGAGCGATGAGCAAGCCGTCGGTCGCGCCTTTTCCGGAGCCGTGGTCGAGACGAGCTTGGCGAGTTACCCAGGTACCTTCTTCACCTCGTCGCCGAGCCGCGCCCAAGCGGTGGCGCGCTACTGGCCGACGACAGTTGCGGCCAGCGAGGTCACCGCGCGCATCGAGTGCGACGGGGAGACGATCCCGGCGTCTGCGCCCCCGGCGTGGGACGGAGAAGCTGATCGAGCGGCGGCCGGCGGGCCGGAGACGCCGACGGTCCACGTGGCGCCGAAGGCCGAAGAAACGATCTCGGTGCCGCTCTGGGTCCTGGTCGGCGGCCGCTCGGGTGACAAAGGCGGCGATGCCAACATCGGGCTGTGGGCCGATTCCGAACCGGTCGCGGAATGGCTGTGTGCACGTTTCGGCATCGCGGAGCTCAAAGAAGCGCTCCCCGAGGCGGCGCCGTTCGAAGTCAGCCGCTATCCCCTGGCCAACCTGCGCGCCGTGAATTTCGTCGTGCACGGCATACTCGGCTGGGGTGTCGCTTCCACCTTGCGCCTCGACACGCAGGCAAAAGGTTTGGCGGAGCTCCTCCGTTCGCGTACTGTGGTCGTGCCGTCGAGATTGCTGCAGAGCGGCAAACCAGCCGAACGATCGTTGACTCGGGTCTGAGCATCCTCCGGCACCACAGAGCGGGAATCCCCCCAGAGAACGCCACTGTCACATTAGAGTGTTCCCATGTACTCGGGGGGTTGCGTGCCGTCACAGGGCATCTCAAGGGTGCGATGGTCGGGGGGGCACCGGGATCGTGCCGATCATGTGGTCAGCACCTCGCTAGCACGTCATCGTCACAGGTGACGACACGAAGGACGTGATGTAACCAATGGACCCATCACCGAACATCAACAACGGGCAACTCGGTGCAAACGGGAGTGCGGTATCGACCGTCCAACCGACCACACGGTCGGCGCTGCACCGCCTGCTGTTCGATCACACGGTCACCGAGTACCCGTCGGGCTCGCAGCGGGCGCGGTACCTGACCCTCGCCGTTCTCGCCACGATCGTCCTCTACTACACGTATTACACCCAGTTCGGGGTGACACCGAACATATTGGCGAGCTTCCACATGAGCTTCAAGTTCTTCATCGCCATCTCGGTCGTCTCCAACATCCTCGGTGCGTTCGCCTCGCTACCGGCCAGTCAGACCGACCGGGTCGGACGGACGAACGTCGTCATTTACGGGGTGCTCCTCGTCGGGCTCATCACGGCTGTCGGCATTCCCCTCGCCGACGGCGAATGGTCCTATCTCGTGGTCATCTGCCTGCTCGGCATCGTCGAGGGCGCCATTCTGGTGGCCACTCCCGCGCTCGTCCGTGACTTCAGCCCCCAGCTCGGGCGTGCGTCCGCCATGGGCTTTTGGACGGTCGGCCCCGTCGCCGGCAGCCTCATCGCATCCCTCATCGCGGTCCACACCCTGGATCATTTCGGCCCCACTCACTGGAAGAGCCAGTTCGTCATTGCGGGCATTGCCGCGCTGGTCGTTTTCGTCATTTCGTTCTTCTGGCTCAAGGACCTCTCGCCAAGCCTCCGGGACCAACTCATGGTCTCGGTCCGCGACCGGACACTGGTCGAAGCGCGCGCCCGCGGCTTGAGCGATGAAGACCTCCAGGCCGCGTCCGAGCGCCCGTGGCGGCAGATCCTCCACTGGGACCTGGTCGGCGCGTGCGTCGGCATCGCCCTCTTCCTTCTGCTCTATGTCGCTGCGGCCAGCCTCTTCACCGTCTACTACCCGACGATCTTCCAGAACGCCAACGGCACGAATTTCACCGTGACCCAGGCCAACGGGCTCAATACGTGGTTCTGGACGGCCGACATCATCGGTCTCATCGTCGTCGGGCTGCTCTCGGACGCGCTCAAGGTTCGAAAGCCATTCATGCTGGTGGGTGCGGTCATCACGATTGTGTTGACCATCGTGTTCATCGGTAATGCCACCCATCCCCACACGAGCTACTACACGCTCGCCATCGAAGCGTCGGCGATCGCCGTCGGCATCTCGCTCGTGTTCGCCCCGTGGATCGCCAGCTACACCGAAAGTGTCGAAGCGAAGAATCCTGCGCTCGTCGCCACGGGGCTTGCCCTCTGGGGGTGGATCCTGCGCCTCACGGTGGGGATCTCATTCATCTTCCTGCCCCTGGTGATCACGAGCGTGAACCCGATCGTCGACAACCTTCCGGTGGCCCAAACCGTGATTCACGGTCAGTCGGTCCAGAACTTCGTGGCGCAGCACCCCAAGACGATCGCCTTCGCCACTGAGCATGCGGACCTTCTGGCCCTTATCGCAAAGGACCCGGCCGCGGCCGCCGCCGTCGGGCAGGACCCGTCGGCGGCGAATATCGCGGCGGCGGTGAAGGCCTTCGGTGTGAGTGGGCTCACGCAACTGGCCAAGTACAAGACGGAACTCTCGACCCTGGTCGAGCCCTACACGGCGCAACTCGCCTTCATCGCGGCCCATCAGGGCGCGTTGCAGCAACTGCAGGAGGGGGCAGCCAAGGCACCTCACCAATGGCAGCACTGGTTCTGGGTCGACCTGGCCGGCATGGTGTTGTTCATCCCGACGATCTGGGTGATCAAGGGTCGCTGGAAGCCGTCGTCCGCCCGTCGTGACGCGGAGGAGCATGAGGCCGCAGTGGCGGCAGAAATGGCCCGTTTGATCGGCGTGGAAGCCCACGCGGTTTAATAGGGCGGGTCCGTAGCACCGGCGGGGAGCCCACACCATGTAAAGAGGAGCGAAGGCGATCATGCCCGACGAAGTTCGAGATCAGGTCCAATCGGACACCGTGCTGCACCGGCGCCGGCGCGAGGTGCCCGCGGCCCACGTCGTGCTGGCCGATGCCTTCAATCCCTTTGATGCCGAGTTCATGCGCGATCCGGGGCCGGTTCTCGAGCACGCACGGAGGTCCGAGCCGGTCTTCTTCAGCCCATTCGTCGACGCATGGGTGGTGAGCAGGTATGACGATGTGGTGGGAGTCCTGCGTGATCCGGAACGCTTCACGTCCAAGGAGATCCTCTCGATCAAAGATCTCCTCTCACCCGAGGTGTCTGCGTATTTCGGTGACAAGATCCCGATGGAGGGCACGCTGATCGGCGTCGATCCTCCCCAGCACACTCGGCTCCGCGGCGTTCTGCAGCAGGCGTTCACGCCGGGGCAGGTCAATCAGCTCGAACCGGGACTTCGCACACTGGTCGAGGGGATCGTCGAGAGGATACGGCCCGACGGGACAGCCGATCTGTTGCGTGAACTCGCCTACCCGCTCCCGCTGGTCACCATTTCCCGAATGATCGGTATCACCGACGGAGAGATGTCGTCCTTCCGTCAGGCCGTGGAGGACTGGGCCGCGTTGACGGTTGCGTATCTGCAAGGCGTCGGCCTGGACGAGCAGATGATCCTGGCCGAGCGGATCATGGCCATGCACGAGCGCGTCCTGGAACTTCTCGAGGAGCGACGGGTGGCGCCGAGGGACGACCTCCTGAGCACCCTCGCCGCCCCGCACGAGGAGAACCTGAGCGATCACGAGCTCCTGTCCCTGGTACCGGGCCTCTTCCTGGCGGGTCACGAGACGACGGCAAACGTGCTGGCCAACGCCCTGTGGCACCTTCTCAGCGTGCCCGGGCGCTGGGAGCGTCTGCGCAACGATCCTTCCACCATCGAAACCACGGTCGAGGAGATCCTCCGGCTGGACACCTCGGTCCTGGGGATGTGGCGCAACGTGACCGTCGATTCCGTCATCGCCGGCGTCGCTGTTCCCGCGGGCCAACGGCTGTACCTGTCGTTCTGGTCGGCCGACCGCGACGACGCGCGATTCTCCCGACCCGATACGTTCGATCCGGAGAGAAGCAACGCAGGCCTGCACCTGGCCTTCGGCCGCGGCATCCACTTCTGCATCGGCGCCGCGTTGGCTCGGCTCGAACTGCGCGTCGCCCTGACCGTGTTGGCCGAGTCATTGCCCGACCTGCAGATCGCGGAGGGGTTCGTTCCGGCCTATCGTCCGCACTTCTTCCTCAGGGGGCTCGACTCCCTCTGGGCGAGCTGGTGAGCGAGGGCCCCCTCTCCACCGGATAGGGCCCGCACACGGCATGGCAGGATGTCGGGATGGAGACGGTCCTTCGCCTAGGCGGGCTCATCCTCGGGATCTTCATCGTCGGCTCCACCGCACTCAGTGTCTTCACCGCACTGGTGGTGCCCCGCGTCACCTCGTCACGAGCCATGCGGACCGTGGCCAAGGTCATCGGAGTGACAGCGCGCCAGATATTGCCGCGATTGCCGAGCTACGAAGCACGCGATCGCTTGATGTCGTATGTCGGGCCCCTGTCGATGGTTTCGCTCTTCGTCCTGTGGCTGGCCTCCCTCGTCCTCGGGTTCGGCTTCATCACCTGGTGGGTCAGTGGGCAGGACTTCGGTACCTCACTCGGCATCTCGGGCTCATCGGTCTTCACGCTGGGTATCGCCACCAGCCCGGGCACGAGCTCTCGTTCGATCGAGATCGTGGCCGCCTGCATCGGCCTGCTCGTGATCGCATTGGAGATCGCGTACCTCCCGGCGCTCTACAACGCATTCTCGACCCGCGAGACCGAGGTCACGCTGCTGGCCAGCCGCTCGGGCACCCCGGCCTGGGGGCCCGAGATCCTGGCCCGCCACCACATGTTGGACAACATCGCCGAGCTCCCCGATCTCTATGCCGGGTGGGAACGGTGGGCGGCCGCGGTGTCCGAGAGCCATTCCAACTACCCGGCTCTGATCTGGTTCCGCTCTCCGGTTTCGACCCGCAGCTGGTTGCTCAGCCTGGTGGCCATGATGGACTCGGCCGCGCTCTACCACTCCGTCAGCCCCACCGCGACGCCCCGCCAGGCCCGCCTCTGCCTCTCCATGGGCACCAACTGCCTGCGCTCGGTCGCCGGGGCCCTGCAGATTCCTTTCGACGCCGACCCGATCCCGACTGCCGGAACGAGGCTGACGAAGCAGGAGTTCACCGACGGGTACTCCCGTCTGGAGGAGGTCCACTTCCCCATGGAGCGCGATCTGGACGACGCCTGGCGCCATTTTCAGGGTTGGCGGGTCAATTACGAATCGATCGTCGATGTCCTGACCAGGTTGGTGATGCCGCCGCCGGCGCCGTGGTTCCTGCCCCGTCCCGGATTGGGGAAGGTCGAATGGCCCACCGTGCGCAATCGCTCGCCCGACGACCCCGACGGCGTGCTGCCGTTCGGGCCGGCGACCGGTTTCAAGACGCCGCAGATCCGCGATCCTCGTTCCTACGACCGGCAGGACCAGCGCTGACCACGTTCTCGGGTCCGGGGCATCACCACGACCGATCCCGGGGAACTACAGTTTGTGGGGCCGAAAGCAACGACACGTAGCCCTCGTCCGATCCGCCCATGACCCTCATTCTCGACCACCAGACCACCGTCGACCATCCGGTCATCGACGACGCCGATGTCGACGCATTCTTCGATACGGAGGATCTGTGGGCGATCATCGTCTGGAACGACGATGTCACCACCTTTCAAACGGTGATCCAGGCCTTCGTGGAGATCTTCAACCATTCGGTGGAGCGGGCCGATCAGTTGGCCTGGACGATCCACCGCACCGGCAAGGCGGTGGCGGCGATCCGCCCCAAGGACGAAGCCGAGGCCGCCGTACGTGACCTCCATCGCCGGAAGATCTCCGCCTCCCTCGCCCGAGCCTGATCAACCAGGGCCGGGTTCGGGGCCCGCCTGCAGTCGGGCCGTCAGGCGCTCCTTCACGACGGGCCACTCGGCGGCGACAATGGAGAACCGGGCAGACGTCCGCACGGTGTCGTCGGAGCCCGGCCGGTCCGCCCGCAGGATGCCGTCGAGCTGGCCGCCGATCCGTTCGATCGCGGCGCGGGACCGGGCATTGCGGACGTCGGTCTGCAGCGCGACGCGGTGCACCTTCCACACCTCGAAGGCGTGTCCCATCATGAGGACCTTGGCCTCGGTGTTGACCGCTGACCGCTGGGCCGAGCCGGCCAGCCACGTGAACCCGATGTCCACCACATCGGGCACGCCGATGCGCTGGTGTGACGCCCCCGGGGGCCACTGCCAGAACGCGATTTCGCAGAATCGGGTCGCACCCACGACCCGATCGCCCGCGCCGACTCCGTCCGCAGCACCGGCCTTGCGCACCGTGGCGAACGCCACATGGGCACCTGCTGCGACCTTCTCCAAGGCGTCGGCCACATACGCGGCCATCTGGTCGGGACCCTCTGGCGTGTACGTCCACTGGTAGTTGGTCCGGTCCTCCGTCGCCGCGGCGACCAGCGCGGGAATGTGCGCCTCCGACAGCGGCTCGAGCCGCACGGACGTACCCTCGAGGACGAACGGCTCAAGCATGTCCACCGCCACCGCCACCGCCACCACCGCCGACGGGGATCACGAAGTCACGTTGCCGAACGAGGAAGAACGCGGCGACGACGCCGACGAAGGCGATGATGGCGCCGATGATCGTCAGGTGGTTCAACGTGGTCGAAAAGGCGCTGTGATAGGCGCGCAGGAGCTCCGCACGCGCTGCCGGCAGCGGGATCTTCGCCGCCGCCTGGTGCACCTCCCCGGCCGATTCCGCGGCCACGAGCGGGGTGCCGCCCTGGTGGATCACCAATCGGCCGACGGCGGTCTGACGGAGCACATTCGTGGTGTGGCTCACGATCTGGCTCTGGAACACGGCTCCGAGGATGGCGATGCCGGTTGCGATGCCTACTTGGCGGAAGGTGTTGTTGGCTCCCGAGGCCATGCCGCTCCGCTGAGGCTCCACGACCGAAATGGAGGCTGACGCCAGCACCGGGTTCACGATGCCCGACCCCGAATCCGCAGAGCAGGAATCCGGGCAACAGCACCGTCCAGGTGGAGTCGGGCTGGGTCCGCGCCATCAGGAGAAGTCCGCCGGTGATCAACAACATGCCGAGGGCGAGCAGAAAACGCGATTGGACGCGGACCGTGAGACGACCTGCGAAGGGTGCGACGACGAAAGCCAACACGGTGAGCGGAAGGAACCGCACCCCGGCGGGGAACGGGGCAAAGCCCAGGTTGTCCTGGATGTAGAGCGTCAGATAGAGGAACATGGCGAAGATCGACGAAGAGATCGTGAACGCGACGATGGACACACCGACGAAGGCCGGCCGCCTGAAGAGTGAGAGGTCGAGCATCGGGTCGCGAGTTCGCCGCTCGTTGAGGAAGAAGATGACCATGAGGACGACCGACGCCGAAATGAAGCCCACTGTCGTCGGGCTCGACCAGCCCTCGTCATTGCCGCGCACGAGCGCAAAGACCAAGAGGAACAGGCTGGCGGAGAACGAGATGAACCCGATCCAGTCGATGCTGCGTGTGCGCATTCCCTTCGACGGGGCGATGCGGGTCAGCGTCACGAAGATGGCGACGATGCCGATCGGCACGTTGACGAAGAAGATCCAGCGCCATCCGATGGCGCTGGTGATGGCGCCGCCGACCAGTGGTCCGACGGCCACGGCACCCCCGATGACGCCGCCGTAGATACCGAAAGCGGTGCCGCGATCCTTGCCCTGGAACGCCTGTGCGATCAGGGCGAGGGAGGTGGCGAACATGATGGCGCCACCGACACCCTGCACGGCCCGCGCCAGATTGAGCATGAGCGAGTCGGTCGACAGGCCGCACACCAGCGACGCCAAGGAGAAGATGACCAGTCCGCTGGCGAAGACCTCGCGTCGACCGTAAATGTCACCGATGACCCCGGCGGTGAGCAGGAAGGCGGCCAGCGTGAGGGAATAGGCATCGACGACCCATTGCAGGTCGGCGAAGGAGGAGTGCAGCGAACGCTGGATGTCCGGCAGGGCCACGTTCACGACCGTGATGTCGAGCAAGAGCATGAAGATGGCGGTACAGACCGCGATCAGGGTCCACCACTTGCGTTCGAGGCTGGGCATCAGCGGAGTGTATCGAGGGCCTGTGACGGCCCGTACAATGTGGTGTGATCGTCGGCTCGTCACTCACCATCGAAATTGGCGATCGGACCCTGGTCTCCGATGCGTCGTTCGTCGTGGGCGAAGGAGAGAAGGTCGGCCTTGTCGGTCGGAACGGCACGGGCAAGTCGTCGTTCATCTCGGTCGTCGTCGGCGAGCCCACCCCGCAGCTCCGCCACCGGGGCAATATCCGGCTGCTGGGTTCATTCGGGTTCCTCCCCCAGGCTCCTGTGCCCGGAGGGCTCGGCCTCGAGCCGACCGGCTTCTCCCACATCCTCTCCGCCCGTGGCCTCGACGTGCTGGACGAGGCGGTCGGGGCGGCGCGCAAAGCCATGGCCGACGATCCCTCGGCGGAGAACATCGAGCTGTACACCGACCTGCAGGAGAAGTTCCAGACCAACGGCGGCTACGAGGCGGAATCGGTGATGGCCCGCCTGGCCGATGGCCTCGGACTGCGCCAGGAGCTCCTTTTGGAGGATATCGAATCGCTGTCCGGTGGCCAGCGCCGCCGTGTCGACCTCATGCGCGTCCTGTTCCAAGAGCCCGAGCTCATGATCCTGGACGAGCCCACCAACCACCTCGACCGGGCGGCGAAGCGATGGCTGCTCGATGAGTTGGAGCGCTTCCCCGGCGCCATCCTCGTCGTGAGCCACGACCTCAAGCTGCTGGACCGTTCGATCTCCAAGGTCCTGCACATCTCGAATCAACGCCTGACCGAGTGGAAGGGCAACTACTCGAAGTTCGAGGCCCAGCACGAGGCCGATCAGTCACAGCGGGAGCGATCGGCGGCGCTCGAAACGCGCGAGATCGCCCGTCTCTCCACCTTGGCCGACTCCATGCGCGGCCAGACGGCGAAGCGGGCCAAGGTGGCCAAGGCGCTCGACAGGCGGGTCGAGCGCATCGAAGGCCAGCGCACACAGGTCGACAAACGGGAGAAGGCCAGCAAGTTCCGCCTCCCGACGCCGCCGCGCTCAGGGGTGATCCCCCTCGAGGTCTCCAAGTTGTCGGTCGTCTACGGCAAGAACGAGGTCATCACCAATGTGAACTTCCACGTGAGCCGGGGCGACCATGTCGTCATCATCGGTCGTAACGGTGCGGGAAAATCGAGCCTGTTGCGGTGCTTGGCCGGCGTCCAGGAGCCGACCAACGGCGTGATCGATTTCGGGGCCAATGTCGCCTTGGGCTATTTCGCCCAGGAGCACGAACAGATCGACCTCTCACTGACCACCCTGGACAACGTCAGCGACATGGTGCTGGCCACCGAACGGGAGCGGCGGGCCCTTCTGGGCTCCTTCGGCCTTCCGTCGAAGGCGGCCGATCAGATGCCCGACACCCTGTCCGGCGGGGAGCGGGCCAAGCTCGGGTTGGCCATGCTGTCGGCGGGCGAGACCAACCTGCTCCTCCTCGACGAGCCCACGAACAACCTCGATCCCTCGTCCATCACCGCCGTCGGGACGATGCTCGGCATGTGGCCCGGGACCATCATCGCCGTGAGTCACGAGCGGAGCTTCGTGGAGGCGCTCAAACCCACCTACTGCCTGCGCCTGCCCGAAGAGCAGTTCACCCACTGGCGCGACGAGTACCTCGACGACGTGGAGATGCGCTGAACGTCGCGCCGCCGATCAGGAAAGCCAGACCTGTGCGGGCCAGATCACGCCCGAGTCGAAGCCCAAGGCCTTGGTGCCCTTCGGCGTCACCGGGTTGTTGAAGTTCTGCACCGTCGGTTTGGCTGCGACGGCCCATGTCGATCTGTCCCCGTACAGGTACGGAATGTCCTCGCCAAGGTATTGATTCACCTTCTGATACTCCTGTATCCGGACGGCAGGATCGGCTGAAGCACGGGCACTCGTGAGGGCGGCCTGAATGCGGGCATCCGCGTTGCGGGCCATGTTGAGCGAAATGGGCCCGCTGACCGTCGTCGTGCTCCACCAGATGTAGTTGAGGTCGGGCACCACCGCGCCGAATTGGCGCCAGGTGACGGCCTGGTATTTCCCTGCCAATGCCTCGTTGATGAGGGCGGCTTGTTCCTGCACGTCGATGGTGACCTTCATGCCCGCCTGGCTCCACTCCTGTTGAAGGAACTGCGCCGTCCGCTCGACCTGGGGATTGTTCGTGGCAATGAGCGTGAAGGAGACAGGTTTGCCCGTCTGCTGCTCGACCTGTTTCACCAACTTCGCGGCTCCCTTGGGGTCAGGCGCCGGGTACGCCGTCTTGGTGTAGTACGGGCTGCCCGGAAGGAACATTCCCGACATGGGGGTGTTGACGTTCAGGTCGATGACCTTGGCGTACTGCTGTGCGTCACTGGCTTTCGCCATGGCCACGCGCAGCGTGTGGTTGTTGAACGGCGGCGCGGCGGTGTTGAGCATCACGCAGTTCACGTCGGGCTGTCCCAGAATGGCGCCACTGTTGTCCACATACGCCCACTGCCTGTCGTGGCGGAACGACACGATCGACTGGGGTGTGTTCGTGTGCATGATGTCGATCGTGCCCGTCTGCAGTGCGCTGACCCTCGACGAAGGATTGATGATCGGCTTGAAGGTGATGGCACTGAGATACGGCAGTCCCTTGCGCCAGTAGTGGGGATTGGCGGTGGCGGTGAAGTGGCTGTTGGGGATCCACTCGTCGAAGACGAACGGCCCCGTGCCGACGGGGTGTGATGTGCCGTCGGCGGCGTTGAGCATGGACGGGGCGGCGATGTACCCCGTCTGGGCCTGGGCCAGGGCATAGGGGAAGGGCTCCCAGGGTGCGTTCATCGTGACGGTGACCGTGAGCGGTCCGGTTATCTGGGTACTGGCAATGCTCCGGAGACCCGGGCCCGTCAGCAGGGAGACCCTTTGCTTCTCCAGATTCAGTTGCAGCGCAGCGGCGTTCAGCGGAGTCCCGTCGTGGAACTCGATCCCGGGCCGCAGGGTGATCGTGTACACGGTGAAGTCCGGGTTGGAGGTGATGGATTGCGCCAGGTAGGGCTCGACCTGGCCGGCGGCGGTGACGATTGCCAACGGGTCGAAGACGGTGCGGCCGTAGAGAAAGCCGCCTTCGTCCCAGCGGGCCGTGGTGGGGTCGAACCCACCCTCCTCGGTGTCGATGCCGAAGGTGATGGAACCGCCGCGCTTCGGTTTGGCCGTGGAGATGCCGTTTCGCCCGGGGCCGTTGGTGAACGCGGCCCCGGCCCATTCGGACCCCGCGCCCAACGCGGCCACCCCGGCTCCGAGTGCGATCCCCCCGGCGAGGAACGACCGACGGTCAAATGCATGTGTCATGGCAACCCCCATCGCAGCTCTTCCAATCCAACCCCAGCTGACACGCCAGAACGCCGGCGCAGGCTACATCGCACGGGTCGATTGCGGGTGGCGGAGGCCGATGTGGCAACCTTGCCGGAAGCAACCGAAGAGCAGAGGAGACAACATGACGATCGCGACCGGTGATCCGATACCCGACGTGAAGGTGTTCACCTTTGGGGAGAACGGCCCGCAAGCCACCACCTCAGGTGAATTGCTGGGCACGGGCAAGGTCGCGCTTTTTGCCGTCCCTGGCGCCTTCACCCCGACATGCTCGGATCACCACCTGCCGGGCTTCGTCTTTCGGGCCGATGAGATCAAGGCGAAGGGGGTCGACAAGATCGTCTGTATCTCGGTCAACGACCCCTTCGTCATGGGGGCGTGGGGCGACGATCAGAAGGTGGGCGACTCGGTGCTCATGGTCTCCGACGGGAACGGGGAATTCACCGCCGCCGTGGGCCTCGGCATGGACGGAAGCGGCGTCGGACTTGGCGCTCGTTCGCAGCGTTACGCCGCCATCATTGAGGACGGGATCGTGACCTGGCTGGGGGTGGAGCCGGGCCCCGGCCTGCACGCCAGCTCGGCTGAGGAGGTGCTGACCGCCCTTTGATCAGCCGGGGGACCTCACGGGGACATGCGCTCGCAGCGCCTGCTCGAAGGCGTCGGGGTCGTCGGGGGTGACGAACGGGATCACGTGCCCGCCGAGGTGGAGAAAGAACCCGACAGATTTCTTAGGGCGTTGCGGATCGTAATTACCCCAATGTGTGAAGTCGCCCGACCCCCAGATCCGGTACTTCCCGCGCCAGCGGGTCAGATCGAAGCGCTCCACGGATTTGATGGAACGGTAGGGAATCCGCTTGGTGGCCCAGCCGAAGTCGCCCCAGGCGAAGTAGTAGCCCTTCACCAGAAGTTCCGTGTCGGTGCACTCGATCCATCGGTCCTCATATGCGCTCACCTCGCCATTGGATCACAGGATGCGGGGGCCGTTCTGGACGGCCGAGGCGGCGCAGGGAATACTCTCCTCATGGGCAATCTCAATTATTCAGAATCGATCGTCATCAACCGTTCGCCGGAAGACATCTACGAGATGGTGAGCGACATCTCCCGCATGGGGGAGTGGAGCCCGATCTGCAAAGAGTGCTGGTGGGACGAGGGGGCCACGGCGGAAGTGGGCGCGTGGTTCACGGGTCGCAACGTGAACGGCGACGCCACGTGGGAAACCCGTTCCGAGGTCGTCGCCGCGACGCCGGGCGAGGAATTCGCCTGGATCGTCGGGGGCAACCTGGCGCGGTGGGGGTACGTCCTGAACGCCTCAGAAGGTGGGACGCAGGTGACCGAGTCCTGGGAGTTCCTCCCGGCCGGCATCAAGATGTTCAACGACCACTTCGGCGAGACTGCGCAGAAGGAGATCGACAGCCGTGTCGAGGCGGCGCAGACGGGCATCCCGGCCACTCTCGCCTCGCTGAAGAAGACCGCCGAGTCGGCATAGCCAACCAGGTGATCAGTTGTCCACGGACAGCTGTTGCGCCACGGCGGTGGGAGCAGGAGACGTCTCGGTCGTCGTCGTCGCCACGGGGGCGCCGGCCGTCGCACTGAGGTCGGTACACGTCCGCGCACTCGACCAGTTCTGCAGCGCTTGCGCGGCCTCGGCTCCGGCGAGTGGCACGGGGAGCTCACCCTCGATGATCGCCGGCCGCCAACTGACGCCGTCGATGTGGCGGCCGGTGGCCGTGATGACGAGGGAGCCACTCTGGTCGGTCGGGGCCGGTGTGTTGTAGAACGCGAAATTGCCGAGCCCGTAATCGACGTAGGCCGAGCCCAGATAGCCGCCTCCGAGCAACACATGCGCGTGGCTTCCGATAATGATGTCCGCCCCCGCCTGTACCAACAGGTTGGCCAGAGGTTCCTGCAAAGGGTCTGGACAGGCGTCGAGCTCGACGCCCCAGTGGAGAAAGACGACAACCGTGTCGTCCACTTTGCGCGCCGCCTCCACGGCGGACACCAGGTCGGCAACGTCGTAGGCGGAGGCCAGGCCGGGCTGCGTCGCGGTGGCGGTCCAGCCCGCCTGGAGATCGTCGTCGATGACCTGGGTCGCGGCGATGATACCGACGTGCTCACCGTTGATGGTCGTCTGGTAGGGAGTAAAGGCCTCTGCCGCGTTCTGGCCGATCCCGAGGACCGTGTAGTTGGCCTGGGCCCGGGCCGACAACGCCATCTGGAGGCCGGCCGGACCGCAGTCTTCGCCGTGGTTGTTGGCCTCGGTGGTCAGGGTGACCCCGGCCGATTGCAGAGCGGTGAGAGCGCTGGTCGGCGCGAAGAAGTCGAACGACTTGGGTTGGGGATCGGGGCACGTGCCATCAGTGACCGCGGTCTCGAGATTGACCATGCTGAGGTCGACGCCTGACAGCAGTGACGGAACCCCGGTCCCGAGTGCGGTCGCCGGATCGTCGGCCAGGCGGTCGCCCAATGTGCTCCCCGAAGGAAAGTTGACGTCGCCGCCGAATGCCATCGTGACGGGCTTCCCGTTGCCTTCCCAGTCCGGGTCGAGTCGTGGATTTACCTTGTGAACCGCTGGAACAGGGCGAGGAGCGTGCAGGTGAGGGGGAGGGGAGGCCGTGCCGTGTCCCCGTCCGAGGCTGAGCCAGAGGCCCGCTCCGATCAGGGCCGACACGATCAGCAGCGCGATGAAGCGGTTGCGCCATACGCGGCGCGATGCCATATCGGCGCCACGCCCGTGCGGACCTCCGGGTGGAATGGCGCGGGCCGGCAGGTCCCTCCATCAACCCTCCGTCGGGCCTCGACAGGAGGCCACTACCGTTCGCCATCGCACCCTCCTCCGGTGGACGCCTTCCCCGGACGGCTGCCAGCCTCGCGCAAGGTGAGCCGGCCGATGGACGATGCGGCCCAGGAGGTCCGCCTGTTCGAGAGCCGAGGATCGACCTAGTGTCGGGTGACACTCACTGGGGAGAAGGCATGGCAATCGAGCTGGCGCACCGTTACGAGCAGATAAGTGCCAAGGCGTACGAACACCCGGCCGATCGAGCCGCAACGTCTGCGCTCCATACGGTCCCGTTGCTCGACAAGGTCGTCAAGCGGCTGACCGATCTCGGACACGAGCGGCGCCTGCGACAGATTGTCATGGGCAACGCGGTGCGGCTGGGTCCCGACCAGGTGCCCGATGTCTGGAACCGCTACGTCCAATGCGCCTCGATCCTCGATCTGGGAGCCATACCCGACCTGTACATGATCAACGATCCAACGGTCAACGCGATGGCCATCGGGGCCAAGACACCAATGGTGTTGGTCAACTCATCGTTGATCGGGTCCTATTCGACCGAGGAGATTCAGACTGTTCTGGGCCATGAGCTCGCCCATGTGCTTTCGGAACACAACTATTACTCCACCGCGCTGCTACTCCTCAAGCAGTTCATGGAGGGAGCGCTGCCGCGGTCTCTCCTCTTCGGGCTCCCCGTACGCGGACTGTACTTCGCCCTGCTCGAATGGTCGCGGGCGGCGGAGCTGTCCTGCGACCGGGCCGCAGCGCTGGTCATGGACGACCCTCTGGCACCGTGCCGCCTCTTGATGCGTCTGGCGGGCGGGGCCGTTCCTGGCATGAGCCTCGAGTCCTTCCTCAAGCAAGCGGCCGATTACCACGACGAGGACGACCTGTTCTCGCGTCATACGAGGTTCTGGGCCGAGCTCAACCTCACCCACCCGATCGCCGTGCGCCGGGTCAAAGAGTTGACCGAATGGGTGCAGTCGGGAGACTACGACCGCATCCGGGGTGGCAACTACCCGAGGCGGGGGCACGAACCCCCGCCGTCAGCCGAGTTCAATGCTGCAGTCGCTCACTACGGAGAGCGATTCTCGACGTTCCTCGACCGTACGGCCGGCAACGTGCAGGATCTGGGAAAACAACTCGGCGGGTGGTTGAAGAAGTGGCAGACCGACGGCACGGGGGAAGACGGGAACGAGGGGAACGAGAGCTCCTGACGGTCCGTTCAGGAGGGCGGAAGTCCGAGATCGGCCCGGACCTGGTCCGCCAGCTGTGCGATGTGCTCGTCACGGACCAATCGTTCGTACGACGCTCCGTGCTCCGTGAGGCCCGCAGCGGTCCACGCTGACAGGTCTTGGGCGATGACGGTGCTTCGGTGTCCGAGGCGGGCCGCATCACCATTGGGGACCGGCAAGGCGTCCAACGCGGTCGCATTCAGTTGAAACCTGTGTTCCAACTCGTTCACGATGGATTCCCGCCGTGTCCTGGACATGACACTCCAATGTGATGAGTTGGCCCCAAAGGCAGATATCGCGACATCCAGCGACCTCGCGATATCGAGATACGTCTTGGCCGTCCCCTTGGGTGCGAGAAGAAAGAACGCGTCGTTCTCGACCGCAGTCGGGACCAAGGTGATGTCGTTTGTGGCGATGAGTACCTGTCCGTTTTCAAGCCGCAACCTTGGGACAGTGTGATTGACGAGCAAGTGCCCGATCTGCACAACCGTTGTCTGCGGATACGGCAGATCGGTCGGCGTGTCGTCATTCGGAGCCGGATCTTCCTGGAGCCACTCGGCTTGGGTGAATTTCGCCCCCGCGCCGTAGGTGACTCTCTTGGTCTTCGTGCTGTGACGCGTGAGGTCCTTGAACGTCAGCATCCAACCGTCGGATACCTGCGACATGTCGGCCGATACGAGGTCGCCCGCCTGCACGACGCTCAACGTCTGCGGGTGAAAGCCAACCTTGGGATCACTCCAGAAGGCCCGGTATTGGGGTCCGAGAACGCCGAGGTTGTCCTCCGTGATGCCGAGCTGGATGAACGGTGGCCCGCCCTCGTCGTTTTGCGCACCGACCCACGTCGATGCATCCTCGAAGTCGGAACTTGATTGAATCTTCGGCACCGTCCATTGGGCGCTGATCTGTGTCACGTCGCCCACCCAGCTGTACCCACCGAAGCCGGTCGGCGGAAAGTAGGTCGACGAAGCGTTCGAACTCGATGCGCGCGCGGGGGATGCGCTGAGCATGCTGGACAGCACCAAGGCAACGACAGCGAAGAAGGACCCCCGTCGTCTGCCGCACCTCCCCGAGATCACCACCTCACGCCTAACTCCCCGACCATCGGTCATTACGAATGGACAAGCCTCATGCCGTGAGCACTACCCGCGGCAAATTTCTTCGCAACTTTGACCCAACTCACGGATTGTGACGCCGGCCGCCCGACACAGCGGCGCACGGGTCCGGCACTCCCGTTCGTCATAATGGTTCGGGACGTACGAAGATCGTGGGATACACGAGAGGGGAGAAGGGCCCGTGGGCAGGCTGTTCAAAGGGGAGGCCCGATGAATGCGCCCGAGAGCAACGCACGGTCGAGCACCTCCCTGCGCAGAGGAATGGTGGCCTCGCTCGAGCGCGCGGGTGCCGTTCGCAGTGGACCGGTCCGTCGGGCGTTCCGAGGCGTTCCACGCGAATTGTTCGTGCCCGAAATCGCAGCCCGAGACGGCCTTGCGGCGATCTATCGGCCCGAGTTGGCGTTGGCCACGGCAAAGGACAGCCGCGGCATGGCGATCAGCTCGTCGTCGGCGCCGATCATCATGGGCCTGATGCTCGAAGCTCTCCGACTCTCTCCCGGACAGAAAGTCCTCGAAATTGGCGCCGGCACGGGGTACAACGCCGCTCTTCTCAAATCCCTCGTCGGCGATGCAGGTCGGGTGACATCCGTCGACATCGAGTCGTCCTTCGCCCGTCGGGCGAGACGCGCCCTCGCCGACGCGGGGTACAGCTGCCGGATTGTCGTGGGAGATGGCCGAGATGGGTGGGCGCCCGGTGCGCCGTACGACCGGATCGTGGTCACGGCCGCTTCCGGGGCAGTGGAGCAGGTGTGGCGTGATCAGCTCATCGATGGCGGATTGATCGAGCTGCCGTTTCGCGTGACCTCGGGCTTCCTGCCTCAACTCGTCGTCACTTTTCGCCGTGAAGGAGATTCGCTCCGCTCGGTGGCGGTGCTCTCGGGGATGTTCATGGCCCTCCGGGACAGGGAAGGAGCCAACTCACCCATCGATCACGATCCGACCCTTCGTGTGGTGACCGGAGAAGAGGGTAGGTCCGCCGTGTCCGCATCGTTGTCGGGCCAGGCACTCTCCAAGCTCTCCGTCACCGCCCGGCAGCGCGCGCTGGCCCTGCTGCTCGGAAAGGGCCGGCGGCTGCGTACCTTCCCTTCCGCATCCGGGTTGGGGCTCATCACGTTTCTGCAGTTGTCCGGCGTCGGGCATCTCGCCCACTGCAGCGTCGGCGAGCGATACGGTGTCGCCATCGTCGGGCCCGGCGGTTCGAGCGTCCTCACGCTGACGAGGACTCCCGGTCAGTCAGTCTGGATGCAGGTCTGGGGGCAGGAGCCGGCCGAACATCTCATCTCCACGCACGTTGAGGGGTGGGAGCGTCTCGGTGGCCCGGCCCTCAACGACCTCCGACTCACGGTCAGCTTTGGAGCGAGCGCGCCCCGTCACGCGTGGCGAACGCTGCGACGCGGGGACTCGGTGGTCACCATGGACTGGGTGGCCTGAGCTGCACAAATGTGCAAAGGGAGGCCACGGGATGCGGTTGTAGCCCTTGTCATTTGGTTCTAGTCTGAGCGGTACCATGATTTCCGGCGAGATCGATCCGAGCAACCCCCTGCCCTTGCATGAGCAAGTCGCAGCTGCACTACGGCGGGCGATCGCCGATGGTGAGGCCGCTCCCGGAGAACGGCTTCCTCCGGCCCGCTACCTGGCGGCCGTTCTCGGGGTGAACCACAACACGGTGCTCCGCGCGTTGCACACGCTGCGCGACGAAGGAATTCTGGAATTTCGCCGGGGCCGGGGCATCACCGTGGTCGGTACCGCCCTCGAACGAGGCGCGCTCATCGCCAAGGCGAGGGACCTGGTCACGCTGGCGCGGCACCAGGGCTACCGCTACGAGGAGTTGATCGCCCTCATGGAGACGCTGCGGTGACCGCGCTCGATCGAGCGCCATGACGCGACGGCACCGGACGACGGGCATCCCGTCACCGAAGCCCTGATCGAAGAAGCTCGACGCCTCCGGCGACGTCGCTATCTGTTCGTCGGGGTCGTGCTGTCGCTTGTGACCGTGGGCACGACGATCGGTGTTGTGGCGGGCGAAGGCGGAGGGCCCCCGAGCACCGGCGTGGGCCACGCCAAGACGGCGTCGCCACCACCCAACGCCGTTCCGCCCGCCACGAGTCCGCGGCGTGACCGGTGCTGTGCTCCCGGCGTCGGCGCTCTTCACGCAGATCTCGGTGACGTCCAAGGGCCTGCTGTTGACCGGTGAGACCCGGGCAAGCGCGCAGCACCCCGAACCGACATGTGTTGCCTCGCCCGTCGATCGGCAGTCCCTTGCGATCGGGAAGGTGAAAGTCGGAAGTTGTGGTGATCCTGCTCTCTTCGGGCTCATCGCCCAGCCCGTGAATTCGTACAGCCGGGGGTCGAACAACGCAACCATCTCCGTACACACGGCGGACCCGGCGACGGGACGGGTAATTCCCGGACCCGTCGTCATGACCTATGCGTCGTATTCGGATACCCGACCGGTGGTCGCCTATGGAAGTCAGTTCCTCTGGGTCTACGACGTGGAAACCACGAACGGTCCCGAGCTTCTCCAGATGTCCGCCCACTCGGGCAATGTCATCGACTCCATCCCCATGCCCGCCCTCTATCGACCGTTGCTTGCGGCCGACGACGGGGGTCTCTGGGTTGCCAACTCCATCGGGGGTTCTCCCGCTTCCGCCCTCTTCTACGTCGCGGCAGGGTCGTCCGTCCCGCGTGTCGTGGTCGCCGACACAAACGTGCCCATCTGTTGGCTGGTTGCGTCCGGGGACAGTGCGTGGGCCGGTGCCGGAGTCGGAGGATCATGCGTGAAGGAGGCCGTCGAGCGGTTCGCGGACCACAGCACAGAGCCGGCCTTCACCGCCGCGCCCGGGGTGACTCCACCAGCCTTCACGGTCATCGGGAACGAAACGAATGGCCTATGGACCATGCAGTGGCGGTCACCAACCGAAGAGGAGATCATCCACATCGATCCCGACACCGGATCCGCATCCGTGGCCGACACCCTGCCATCGGCTCCATTGCCCACCTACGTGACCGATGAGGGGCTCACCCAGGGACAAGGTGTCGTTTTCGACGGGGCCCTCTACCTGTTAGAACCGCCGTACCGGACGAACGGCTACCTCGGGTACACATCGATCGTCAAGCTCGTCCCGCCCCGCGGGAGTTGACGTTTCGGACGATCGCGCGTCTCAGCACGGTCGAGGGTCGAAGGACGGGATGGATGGCGTCGTGGCTGCCGGCTTTGGTGACGACCGGCCGGTCGACGTGGACGTCGATCCCGTGGTGGGTGCGGTGGTCGTCGGCGGCGGACTGGCGGCAACCGTCTGGGGGTCGCCGGCCTGGTTCAGCGGCGGGGTGGTGGGCGATTCGGGATTTCCGCCCAGGAATGCGGTGATCGTCTGGCTGGCCTGTGGTTCCTGCACAATCTCGACATCCTCGTTGCCATAGGGCGCATAGACGCCGGGCGTCGTAGGCAGCGTGAGTGCATTCACTGAAGATCCGGAGAGGGCGTGATAGCGCTCGGCCAGGCTGAGGAGAGTACCCGGACCCAGCTTGTCGTCCAGGGTGACATCGCGAGCCAGCGAGGAGATGAACGACACCACCGAAAGCGGGTTGTACGTGGACTTGGCCTTGTTGATCACCGCTTCGATGATCAGGTTCTGACGCTCGATCCGACCGATGTCCGACGAATAATCGCTCATCCATTCCCCATCCTCGAAATACTCGAAGTGGCGTGAACGGGACAACGCCAACGCCTGAGTCCCCGAAACGGTCTGACATCCGGCGGCGAGGTTCAGTCCGGTGCAGTTCTCGTCGATACCGTTCGCATTGCAGTCGCCGTAGTCGCGCACCGGGTAGGGCACATCCATATTGATTCCGTGAAGGGCGTTCACCATGTCCATGAGGCCGAAGAAGTTGATGACGATCCAGTGACTGATCGGAATGCCCAATGTGTTCTCGATCGTCTTGACGAGCCCGTTGGCGCCGGTGGCGTTCGGGTTGGGATCGTTGGGTCCGGAGGCGAACGCGGCATTGATCTTGTTCGGGCTCGAGACTCCAGATGACGAAGGGACGCCCGAAAGCGTGACCAACGTGTCGCGGGGAATGGAAAGCGTGCTGGCGGTACCCGTCTTCGGGTCGACGTGAATGATCTTGATGGTGTCACTGCGCTGGCCACCGGCCGTCGTCTGGTTGCCGAACTCCTTTGCCTCAGCTGCCGTCTCTCCGACCCGGGTGTCCGAGCCGATCACGAGTACATTGAACGGGGCACCATCGGCAACGGCGACGCAACTGGCACACTTGCCGGTCTTGATCTGATCGAATTCGTAACGGACAAAGCCGTACCCGGCGCCAGCGATCACCAACGCCAGCACGACCGCGGACGACAGCACCGTGACGACCTTGCGGCGCCGGCTCCATCGAGGCTTTCCGTTGCGCCGCAACCCGCGGCTCCGCCGTTTCTCCTGGTCAATCCGGGCACCAAGGGCGGTCAGCCCGGACTCGTTGGCCACCGGACGCTGGACCGATGCGGTACCCGAACCTGGGCCCCGACGGTTGCTCGCTGCCGCAGTCCCGCCGCGACCCTTGCCACTGCTCTCGGCTGACGCTCGACCAAGGGCCGCGAGTCCCTCTTCATTTGCCACGCGTTCACGGCCCAGGCCCCGGGGGGCGCGGGGGATCCGTCGTCGGGGCGACGACTATCTGCCATGGCCGTTTACGGTAGCAAGGTCCCTCGGCTCGTTGAAGGCACCCCGCCCCGATCTCTCCATCCCGGTGACCAGTCATTGCGGAGTCGGTAGTGTGGCGGGTTGTGGCTTCGGGACTCCCTCCGTGCCCGATCGCTTCATTCTCTGACCAAGGAACGATGCACGACCCCCGTTCGTTGCTGTCATCGTGTTCGCCTTTGTGCTCGCGACGACGATGGCTCGTCGCGGGTACGGCGGTGACGTCTCGGGTGGCGGACGCGGCGACGGCGACACCGCAGCCGGTGTCGGCGGTCGCGCTCGATCCCGACCCCGGACGCTGGCGGGTACTGGACGGCCCACAACAATGGCGTCGTCGCGACGGACGGGGACGCAGCCCTTCATAGGTGACGCCTCGGGAGCATCGCTCAACCAGCCCATCGTGGGCATGGCGTCGACGCCCGACGGGAAGGGCTACTGGCTGGTCGCCTCCGACGGCGGCATCTTCACCTTCGGCGACGCCTCGTTCTTCGGGTCGATGGGTGGCGTGCACCTCAACCAGCCCATCGTGGGCATGGCGGCGACGCCCGACGGGAAGGGCTACTGGCTGGTCGCCTCCGACGGCGGCATCTTCACCTTCGGCGACGCCTCGTTCTTCGGCTCGATGGGTGGCGTGCACCTCAACCAGCCCATCGTGGGCATGGCGGCGACGCCCGACGGGAAGGGCTACTGGCTGGTCGCCTCCGACGGCGGCATCTTCACCTTCGGCGACGCCGCGTTCTTCGGGTCGATGGGTGGCCAGCGCATCAACCGCCCGATGGTCGGCATGGCGGCGACACCCGACGGGAAGGGCTACTGGCTCGGTCGCCTCCGACGGCGGCATCTTCACCTTCGGCGACGCCGCGTTCTACGGGTCGATGGGTGGTCAGCCGCTAAACCGCCCGGTGGTCGGCATGGCGGCGACGCCGACGGGAAGGGCTATTTCGAGCTCGGGGCCGACGGCGGCATCTTCACCTTCGGCGACGCATCGTCCAGCGCGCAGCCGCGGCCTGATGGAACGACGCGGCGACCGACGGCGCCGAAGCAGGTGTCGTCGAGGTGACCATCGTCGGCGCCACCGCTCACCACGTGGCAGACGACGTCAGGCTGGGAACAGGCCCTCCCGGCCTGCCGGCGGTCAACGGCTCGTCAGGGTGGGAGTACGGCCCCGACCGTCGTGAGGGGGACGACAGCACCCGATAGGGATCTACCCGATCGGCGCCACCATGTACGGCAATGATCCAAACCCGGGGGTCTCCTTTCCCTACCACCAGCTCGTCTGCGGCGACTGGTGGGACGAGGATGGTTACGGGGGCAGTCCCACCTACAACACCTTTCAACACGTTCCTTGCGGCACGACGCCACCGTATGCCGGAGCGAGCGAAGCGCTGTGGACCGAGACGACCGCATACCCCTATTTCGCGGTGATCGATTTCAACATGCCGCCGGTCGGGCCGCTGGGGTCCGGCATCTTCCTCCATGCAAACGTCGGCGAACCAACCGCTGGATGTGTCAGCCTGCCGCTGGCCGACCTGGTGGCGGTGCTCAGGTGGTTGCAGCCTTCCATGAACCCGGTGATCGTCATGGGCCCGGACAGCGTGGTCCGGAACTACTGAGTCCTGCGCTGAAAGGGAGGGGGGAGAAGGAAAGGTAGGACCTGGGCGGACCACGCCGGTCTCGGACGCGCCCTTCAGGCGAAGGTCACGCAACAACGGAAATCGGAAGAGTTGGCGTTCTCCGAGGTCTTCGAGGCCGAGTGTCACTTCAATCGCCCATCGACCGGGCGGAACGGCATAACCGAGATCCGGTTCGAGCGATGCCGTGCCGACCAACACGGGAATCGCAACAGATGTACGCGGTGGCACACGAAATCGAACCAGGGGCAGGGATTGGGCTCCCGCATATCCCCCGACCGCGCGCAAGTCTCAGGATCGACAACCTGGCGCGGTCACTTGGCCGTTGGTCAAGACGACGAGTCGTCCTGACCGTGGTTGTGCAGACGTATCGTGCTCTTGAGATTGTCTCCCGACCTGACGACCAAGTCGTCATCCAGTGAAACGGAGAGCTCGTTCGGTAAGGATTCTGGTGCAGGGTGACGGGACTTGGCCGAACCCGACCCAACGGGCATGGACCGTGCGCCGTCCGGATAATGAAGCCATCCGACAACGAGCTCCACTGCGTTTCCGTATCGCTCATACAACGCGTGTGCGAGGGGCTCCTGATCCGCACGAAGCCGGATGTTGACGCGCCAAGCCGCGCCCCTGCCAACGCCCCATCCACTGAATACCCCAGGCTCAACGGACCGTTGGAGTGCATCGATCTCGGTCCGAATCTCCTCAAGACGGGTGCGCGGCCATGGGGACGGCCGCACCTCCAGCTGATCGGGATACGCCACCAGCCGACGAAGCGCCCGTTCGTGTGCTCCGAGCCCATCTCCTGCGAAGAGAGTGACGATACGAACGGAAGGCACGTTCTCGAAGCGAAGCTCCACCCATGCTTCGGGATGCGATTCCCCGTAGTGACGGACCACGGCAGCATCAGCTCGCAGCTTGTTCTGCTCGAATCCGATGTTGCGTTGCTCAGGCTCCTGGGCCACGTTCAAGTCTGCCCTATTTGCGAGGACTGAAATGCTACGGCGGTATCATGCGATCCGGCGACGGAGATCATCGGCTCCACGAGGAGGCTTCCATGCTTGAGCTCCCGACGATCGCCCATGTCACGTTGACGGTGAGTGATCTCGACCGCAGTGTCCGGTGGTACGAACGCCTCTTCGACGTGGAGATGTTCGTGGACGAAAGCCCCGGACCATTCCGACGAGCCGTCTGGCTTGTCGGAGGTCAGACCCTCGTCGGACTCCACCAGTTTCCCGATCCCTCTGACACCCTTCCATTTGATGAACGTCGCATTGGTCTGGACCACTTGGCGTTCGCATGTAGAAGGCGAAATGATCTGGAGGCTTGGCAGATCCGGCTCGAAGAGCTCGGAGTCGCCAACGGTGGCATCGTCGATGCCGATTACGGCTCTGCACTGTCCTGCCGTGACCCGGACAACATCGCATTGGAATTCTTTGCTCCGGCCACCTAGAGATGCCACTTCGGCGTGGTGCAGGTCTCGGGTGACCTCGCGATCGGGCTGTTCGGCGAGCGCGGCACCGGAGGGGACGCTGCCCTGAACTGGGACAACTCTTGGAGCGGCCGACCGGGATCGAACCGGCATGATCAGCTTGGAAGGCTGAGGTTCTACCATTGAACTACGGCCGCGAAACGGTGAGCAGTGTATAGCGTCTACCGTCGTCGCTGTGGACGCGCTCTTCGACCGTGTGAATGGGGAACAATTCTTCGTCGACCTTGTCGACCGCTTTTATCTCGGCGTCGCCGGTGACCTCTTGTTGCGTCCGTTGTATCCGGACGATCTGACCGAAGCAAAGCGCCATCTGGCCCTGTTCCTGATGCAGTACTGGGGCGGTCCAGCGACCTACAACGAGCAACGGGGCCATCCGAGGCTGCGCATGCGCCACGTGCCATTCGTCATTGGCCCGGCGGAGCGGGATGCCTGGTTGCGCCATATGCGTCGTGCGATCGACCAGATGGAGGCGCTGGGTCTCTCGGTCGCCGATGCCGAAGAGTTGCGCGCCTATTTCGACATGGCCGCCCACTCCTTGGTCAACGCCCCGTAGCAACCAGAGCACGGTGAATCCGAGTTGTCTCCCCGGGGCTCGGGGCGAGATCCTGCGGCCCGGTGCGCGAGGGGCTTCCATCGGATACCGTCGGCTGGAGGCGGGTCAGCCGACAGGGAAGGAGAGTCATGGAGGTTCAGCGATACGAGGACGGCATTCCCTCTTGGGTCGACCTAGGAAGCTCCGACGTGAACGGAGCCAGGGAGTTTTACCACGGCCTGTTCGGCTGGAATGCCCCCGAGGGACCGCCGGAAGCCGGGGGCTACACCGTGTGTGACATCGACGGGAAGACGGTGGCGGGACTGGGGCCGAACATGAACCCCGCCGCGCCGCCCCACTGGTCCACGTACGTCAATGTGGACAGCGCCGACGACACCGTTGCCAAGGTCGAGGCCAACGGCGGCACGGTGTACGTGGCGCCTATGGACGTCATGGACGCAGGGAGGATGGCGGTATTCGCTGACACCGAAGGTGCCGTGATCGGCCTGTGGCAGCCGGGCCGGCACGTAGGGGCACAGCTGGTCAACGTGCCCGGTACCTACTGCTGGAGCGAGCTCATGACCGATGACCTGGCCGGTGCGAAGGGGTTCTACAAGGCCGTCTTCGGATGGGATGCCGAGACGCAGGGACCGGAGGGTCCGGAGGGTCCGGGGGGCTACACGGAGTGGAAGCTCGGAGGGAGATCCATCGGTGGGATGATGTCCAAGCCGCCCACCATGCCCCCCAACACACCATCCTTCTGGGGCGTCTATTTCGCCGTCGAAGACACGGACGCAACACTTTCCAAAGCGCAGGCGCTGGGTGCTTCGGTCCTGATGCCGGCGACCGATATCGAGCCCGGTCGCTTCGCCGTGCTCGCTGACCCCGGGGGTGCGATGTTCAACGTTCTGGCTCTCAAGCCAGGGCTTCAGGCGTAACGTGGAGCAATTCATCTTTCCCGCGACCCGATAGGGCCGCTCCGTGGCTAGCCCTGCGAGCGATGTTGGCCGCGGGCGATGATGGCGTCGCGCTCTTGATCAAGGCGCGCCTGGTTGAAACGGTCCTCCATCCATTTGCCGGAGGCCTGCGCCTCCGCGGCCCAGGCCTCGGGCCCGAGCAACGCGGCGACGACGTCGTAGACGCGGCGGACTTCCCGGACGTTCTCCGCCGGAAGTGAGGCAATGGACGACGCAAGTTCACGAGCGCGATCCATTAAGCCCTCGTGCGGCACGACTTCGACGACCAGTCCCCACTCGTAGGCCGTGCGGGCATCGATGAAATCACCGGTGAACGACATCCGCCGAGCCCGATCGATGCCGATGAGCTCGGGGAGCCGAATGCTCATCCCTCCACCAGGTACGACACCCACCCGGGCGTGGGTGTCGGCGAAGCGAGCACGATCCGACGCGATGAGGAAGTCGCACGACATGGCCAACTCAAGTCCGCCCGTCACCGCTGCTCCATTGATCGCACCGATGACGGGTGTGTTGTGGACCGGCATGAGGCCGAAGTGGGCGCCCGTGCCGGTGTGCAGTCGCTCGGTGACCGAGTGCAGTTCGGCCGAGAGGGATCGCAGGTCGAATCCCGCGCAGAAGGCCGGATCCGCACCCGTGAGGATGATCGCGCCGACCTCCTCCCGCAGGTCCAGGTCCACGATCGCTTCATCGAGGAGGCGGGTCACTTCGCCAGAGAGTGCGTTGCGCGCTTCGGGACGATTCAAGGTGATCGTTCCGACATTGTCGGACACCTCAACTTCAACCAGCATCGCAGAACCTTCTCTCTTGTTCGTTTCGTGGTGGTGCCGATGATCGGATCGTCGGACCGGCGCGTCTTGACTCGCTCACCCGAAAGGCCTCCGGATCGATCCAGCAGTCCTTCGCGAGCAGCGGGCGGACTGTGGCGTGAACGTCGTCGGACCGAGAGCGAGCCCACTCCAACGATGAAGACGACGACGACAATGATGCCGAGCATCGACAAGGCGACGGCGAGCCCCCCTTCCTTGTCGCCGTGGACCGTACCCCCCTTTTGTCCGGCAGTGATGCGGCCGGCTCGCCCGTCCACGTGGGTCGGCGTATCGGCCAGGGCGTGGGGTACGGCGGCATTCACGCGAATCCCGTCGAGCGCCCACAGAAGGGCACACCGAGCCACCATCGCGTGTACGCCGACGCGGAGCTGGGGCGACAGCCCCTCGCTTGTCCATGTTCGCCATCACATCCGGTCAGGTGGCCGCATTCGTGTTCTCCGCGTCAGGACGGCTCCTCCATCCATCTCGCAGAAGGGAGAATATGTAGACATCGCTCTGGTTGTCGTTGATCCGTTCCCACCCTTGAAGGAACGCCTCCCGCGTGAACCCTGCGAACTCCGCCGTGCGCTGCGAAGCGACATTCCAGGGCTCGATGAAGAGGTGTAGCCGCGGAATGGCCAGTGTTCCGAACGCGAAGGTGACAACTGCCCGCAGGGCCCACCCCGCACGCTTCTGGCCTCGAGCACCAGGTATGACCCAATAGCCGATGGAGGCACGACCGCTCTCGATCTCATGGAGCCACAACCCCAGAGCTCCGAACGCTTGACGCTGGTCGGCCGGGTCGGCGATCACGAAGAGGAAGCCGTTTCCTTCGATCGCTTGTCGTTGCTGCCGGTCGATGAAGGCGCGGCCCTTCGTCGTCGCTGTACGTCGACGGGACGGAGGTCACTGCGGGAATGTACGGATCTGTTGCCGCCTGCCGGATGAGAGGAAGGTCGGAGAGCAGGAACGGGCGTAAGAGCACCGGCCCGCTCCGTAGCTCTGGGACGGTCAAAGGCGCTTCGAACGCAGAGAGGTCGAACGTGCTCATTGGAGGGGGAAGTAGCCCGGTACCAGATGGTGGCTGGTGTCGAGGTATCCCTTGGCCTCGGGAGGTCCCCCGAACCGGCCGTGACTCCACCGCACCTCGACGTGGCCGGACACCTCAAGGACTCGGCCCGAATTGCGCTCACGCACGCTGGCCTTCCATCCGACGCGAGGCTGGCCACCCGGTTGTGGGAAGATCTCGAGCCGCATCAGGCGGAAGAGTTGTTTCCAGTCCCACGGCGTGGCGATGCGAAGGCGTAACGATCGCGCCGAGCTCGAACCAAGGACGAAATACGGCGCACTTCCCATCCGCAAGAGCCGCCATAGCATCGCCTCGCCTGCATGCGCGCCGCCGGAAAGTGCAGCATGCCAGCGGGACACGGAGGCACGTGCCACCTCATCGGAGAGCTCGCGGTAGGCCGCCTTGGCCTCCCCGGGCCAGCCAGCCTTCAGCCGCTCCCCCAGGGCGGTCCGATGGGCGGACGTCAGGTCAACGGCGCGATCGGGGAGGTCGTGCAGCGTTGCCGACGAGTGCCGCGCGACGGCGCCATTGCGGTTCGACCCCGCGCCAGCCGACCATCCGAGCCCAGGCAGTGCGAGAGCCTCGCCCCCCGCGTCGCCTGCGGGAGCGAATTCGGGCCCGGCCTCGCCTCTGAGTGCCAGACGCACGACATCGAAGAGTTCCTGGTACTGCACCGGAGCGACCTCGGCGTACCAGTCGCCTCCTGCGCCCCTCCTGCGCCCGGCGAGGCCGCCGACCAGCAGGGAATCGAAGATGTGAGCGGGCGATGCATTGAACAGGATGTCCGACATGTACTTGCAGCTGACCAGGTAGACGTGGTCAATTCGGAGGTCCACCGGCGCCACTTCGTCACCGCTGCCGCGCACCGCCCCCTTCCACTCCACAATCTCGGGCCGACGTCCACGGAGACCATCGCGAGCAGCGAGGAACGTCCGCCCATTCAGCCAGGCGGAGTGAAACTCGGTGTCGTACGCGCCGCCGGCCCGGATGGAACTGAGGAGATCCCAGTTGTCGGGCGACAGGCTGCGCATCACTGCCGAGCGTGAGGCCAGGACCTGATCGAGGTCGCCCTCGCCGAGCATGCCGAGGCCCGTGCCGAGCTCGGTCACCATGGTGCGCAGATTTGGCACGTCCGCATCCTTCCACGCTGACCCCGGCCGTTCGCGTACCGGCTCGAGGGGGGCGTGTGAGGAAGGGTCTTACATCTCGTAGACGATGAAGGACGTCGGACGGGCCACCTGGTCGTACAGCGAACGCGCCCTCCCGTTGTACTCCTGCGTGTGCCAGTAGAGGCGTCCGGCACCCCGTTCGGCGGACATCCGCTTGGACTCTTCGAGCAGCCGCCGGCCGAGGTCGGCCCCACGGGCCGTCGGCGCAACGTAGAGGTCCTCGAGATAGCAGGAGGGTCGCCAGGACCAGGTGCTCGGATGTACCACACAGTGGCTGACTCCGGACCCCTGACCGTCTTCGCTGACGGCGAGCAGGCCGAACATGTCGTTCGCCCCCCTCGTCAGCCGGTCAAAGGTGCTCCGTGTTGTTCCCTCGGAGAGGGGGGATCGGTAGAAGTCGAGGTAGGCCGCCCAAAGTGGCTGCCATAGTTCCCAGTCGTCTTCTTGGAGCTGGCGAATAACGTGCACACCCCAGCCTCTCACAGCGTGCCCGGCGACCGCCCAAATGCCCGTCGGCTCGTGCGCTCGCCTGACCGATCAACACCGGTGTCTGAGTCCTATCATCGCACTGGGTCGAAAGGGGATCGCAGGTGGAGCAGGCTTCGCGTCGGATGTGGTTCAGGGTGACGTTGGTGTTTCTGGGTCTCTTCGGTGCAGCATTCGCCATCTCTGGACTGCTGATCGCCCTCCCGAAACCGGCAATCGGGGGAACGTGTGGTCCCGGCAAATCCTCCGAATCTGCGATCGTGGCCCTCTTCAATCCAGGCTCGATCGGAGCTGGCGCGGAGCCCCCGGCCACCAGCGCCACCGACAGAGCGGATTGGATGGCCTTCGTCGGTGAGTGTCAGGCCTCCGCAGACGGAAGGGTGCTCGCCGCAGTTGTGATCTTCGCCGTTTCCCTTGCCGTCGCACTCGTCGGCACAGCCCTGCTGGTGAGGTATCGCAAGCCCCCGGTGTCGTCTGCTGGCGTCGCCGCGCCCGCTCCTCGCGTGGGGTCCCCACCCACCGGGGTCCTCGCTACTGCCCCAATGAGAGACGCCGGGGCTCAGTTCGTGGTTCGCCGCCGTCGGCTCTTGCGCCGGCGGCCCTCGTTCCGTCCATCGAACTTCTCGCGCACCTGAGCCCGTCTCGCCTGGATCTCGCGATAGGTCAGGTGCTCGGTCGCATCGTCAAGCCCGAATCCGGCCTTGACGCTGCTGAGGTCAGGCTTCCAATCGTCCTGTTGTTGGAGGCCGAGTTGCTGCATGATCCGCTCGCCGTGTTTCTCGGCGAACATCAGGGAGATGGTCTCGATCTCACCGAAAAGGTCGAGGTCGGGAGCCAAGGTGGCGATGGCGCCGTCCAGGAAGACCAGGTTCTTCACGAACAACATCAGCTCCTTGGGCATCCGGGCACCAAGCCCGAGCAGTGACTTGATCGACCGCTGGAGCTCCCCGACCAACTCGTCGGCGGTCAGTGTGGTGGGATCGATCGGGGGCCTGTCGAGACCCAGTTGGGCGATCACGGTGTCGATGTCCGTGTCCGGGGGCAGTGCTCCGAGGTCGCGCAGTGCGGCGACCTGTGTCGGGATGTGCCCGTTGGACGCGCCAACGATGAGGGAGAGGAGCGCCAGACGCTTGGATTCGCTGAGCCGTGCGGTGATCCCGAAGTCGAGGAGTGCGATCTTCCCCGAAGGAAGAATGAACAGATTCCCTCCGTGCAAGTCGCCATGAAAGACGCCGTACATCATGGCGCCTTCGAGAAACCCGATCATGCCGCTTCTGACGACGGCTTCGGTGTCGATGCCCGCGGCACGCATGCCGTCGACGTCCGAAAAGTTGAAGCCGTTCAATCGCTCCATGACCAGCATCCGCCGCGTGACGAGCGTGGGATGGGGACGAGGGACCACGAAGTCGCGTTGACCCAGCTTGGCGAAGGTTGATGCGATGTCGAGCATGTTCTCGGCTTCCAGCCGGAAGTCGAGCTCCTCGACGATGGTCTCGGCGAAGAGCTCGACGAGGGCCGGGGGATTGGCGAGGGCAGCAATCGGGATCCGGCCCACCAGGTGGGGAGCCAGCCACGACATCACGGCGAGGTCCTGGCGCACCCGTTGGGCGACCGAGGGGCGCTGCACCTTGACGACGACCTCGGTCCCGTCGAGCAGACGCGCTGCGTGGACCTGGGCTATCGACGCCGCGGCGAGCGGATCATGGTCGATGGACGAGAACACTTCAGAGAGGGGCCGGCCAAGCTCTTCGACGAGGACTCTTTCGACCACTGGCCAAGGTTCTGGCCGGACCCGGTCCCGGCACCACTTGAACTCCGCCACGAGCTCAGCGGGGAAGATGCCGTCACCCGAAGCGACAATTTGACCGAGCTTGATGTAGGTGGGACCCAGCTGCTCTGCGGCCAGGCGCAGTCGACGGGAGATCCCCGCAATCTTCTCCGAGCCCCCGCGCCGCCGTTCGGTGACGTACCACAGAGCCAGTGCACCACCGAGGTGGCGAACCGTCGTGCCCACTCGGGCTCCCGGTGGCAATTTCCGGGGCCGGATCAGTTCGGGCAGTGCGGCCTGCAGCTCGGCGCGGACCCGGGTCAGGCCCGGTTTCCAGGCCAGATTCCCGGGGTCGAGAACCCAGGGGCCCTCATCGGTGAAAACGCCGAACTCAGTATCGGCGGAGACCACACATGGAGTGTACCGACCGATTGGTTCGGCTACGACGGCCGCACAAGGCCGGTCTGGAAGGCGAACACGACCGCCTGGACGCGATTGCGGAGTCCCAGCTTTGCCAAAACCCTGCCCACGTGCGACTTCACGGTTGCCTCCGAGACGAAGAGGCGCTCGCCGATTTCCACGTTCGAGAGCCCTTCAGCCACCGCGACGAGCACTTCACGCTCTCGACCGGTCAGCCCGCTGAGCACAGCCGGGACAGCAGCGTCACCCTGTGCGCCGCCCGAGAGATCAGGTAGTTGATCGGCGTACTCCTCGAGCAATCGCTTGGTGATGCGCGGGGACACGACCGCGTCCCCGCGAGCGACCGTGCGGATGGCCTGAGTGAGTTCTTGCGGTGGGACGTCTTTGAGGAGGAATCCACTCGCCCCGGCCCGCAGCGCGCCGAAGGCGTACTCGTCCAGGTCGAACGTGGTCAGGATCAGCACGTGACTCAAGGAACCTGAGGCGGTGATGGCCAGGGTGGCACCGATGCCATCGAGCGTGGGCATGCGGACGTCCATGAGGACGACATCGGGCTCGTAGAGCTCCACGAGTCGGAGTGCCGCCTCACCGTCCGCCGCCTCGCCGATGACCGAAATGTCGTCCTCGGCCTCGAGGATCATCCGGAATCCCTTGCGTAAGAGAGCTTGATCATCGGCCAGGACGACGCGAACCGTCATGCGGTGAGAGGTGCCTTGCAGGTGCGCAGCGTCGCCACCACCTGCCAACCGCCTTCATCTGCGGGGCCCGCGATCAACGTTCCCTCGAAAGCTGCCGCCCTCTCCCTCATGCCGAGGACACCGTGTCCTCCGCCCTGGCGCGCCGGATACCAGCGACGGCGTGCCGCTTGAGAGCGCGGCCACGGACGGCTGTCCGTCGTCGACGATGCGCACGGTCACGTCCGGATCATCGAAAGACAGCGAGATATGCACCGAGTGCGCAGACCCGGCGTGCTTCAGCGCGTTGGTCAGAGCCTCCTGCACGATCCGATAGATGGTGAGTTCGGCCGCTCCGGAAAGGGCGAACGGTTCGCCGACGGTCTCGAGGCTCACCACGAGGCCCGTGGACCGGACCCGTTCGGCCAGGGCGGCGAGTTCGCCCAGACCCGGCTGTGGTGCCAACGCGTCAGTGCCCAGGGCACGGTCCTGATCCGTGATGGGTCTTGGGGTAGTCCGCCCCGTCACGGAGGAGGCCGAGGAGTCGGCGCATGTCCTGCAGCGCCTGGCGGCCCGCACCCGACACTTCAGTGATTGCCTCCGTTGCTCGCTGTGGATCGGTTCGTTGTGCGATAGCGGCCGCATCGGCCAATGTCACCATGACCTGGATGTTGTGCGAGACGACATCGTGCATCTCTCTCGCAATGCGTGCTCTCTCGGCTGCGGCGGCCAGGAAACTCTGCTGATCCCGCTCGAACTCGAGGCGCTGGGCTCGTTCAACCAGCCAGCCCATCTGCTGGCGCAACGTGCGTACGACAACGCCGGCGAGGAGTGCCGCGGCAGCCATGCCGGTGAGGAAGACCAGCGACTTGAAATAGTTGCCGACGGGCGTCCAGCGCTCGGTGGCCATGATCACACCGATTTCGACGATGAGGGCTGCCACAACGACCGCCAGCCAATCGCATTCGGTCGCCACGGTGAAGAGGGCAACCAAAAGTGCGGCGTCGGCCACGAAGTGGTCCGCTGTCAGCCACTGCACCAGTGCGACGAGAGCCACCACCATGAAGACGGGGAAAGGGGCTCGGCGGCGGAACACCAATGGAAGGGTGAGCCCGGCGACGAGCCAAAGCTCGTTGCGGGGAACTTTGTCGAACACGAACCACCCGGTGCACAGCACGAAAAGCCCGAGGGCCACCGTGGCGTCCACCGCAATGGCAAAGCGTCTATCCCAGCCGCGCAGGGTCTCCCAGATCCGCCACGTGCTACCGACAGGGGAGACGTCCTCTTCGAAATCCGACATCGCGCCCTGGCCGGTCCGTCCCTGGTATGTGCCGTCGACAGCTGGGAACATCAGGTCTTTCCTCACTTCACGCGCCGACCACAATCGTACCGGCTGTGGCAGGTTTCCTCCTCTCTCCTGGTGGGCACGGAACATCGCTGTCCTGTTTATGCCCTTTCGGGGCCCCTCTCATCATCCGCAAGGATGAACCGCCTCCGATGGATTCATCCCATTCGTTCTGGTGCACGTGGCCCGACCGAAGGGCTCAACGACCCATACCGCGGAGGACGAAGTCGCAGATCTCGTCGCTCGTTCGCCCGACGGGAGCCGGGTCGGGTTCACCGGCACGGACCGAGAGTGCCCCGTAGATCTGCTGACCGATGAGCACCACCGCCCTTTCCCGGTCCAGATCCGGACGAAAGACGCCGGTCTCGATGCCGGCCGAGACGATGTCATCGAGGAAGCGCATCATGTCCAGCCCGATCATCATGAGCGCACCGCCGACCGCAGCGGATCCCGCTACCAGTGCGCTGGCCTGTGTGGCCATGGCCAACCGGAAAAAGGTGGGACCTTCATCGATCCGTTCCAAGAGGCCCCCGATGACCGAGCGGAGTCGCTCGAGCGGGGGAGCAGCGTCCTCTGACATCTCGACGACGGTGTCCTTGAGTTTGTCGTACAGGGATTGCACGCAGGCGCGTAGAAGATCGTCGCGATTGGTGAAGTAGACATAGATCGTCGACCGGGCGACCCCAGCGGCAAGCGCGATTTCGTCCATCGGGACATTTGTCGTCCCTCGCTCGCCGAAGAGCCGGCGTGCCGTCTCGATGATCTGGTCCCGCCGAAAGTCCCGGATCATCCCCTCCACTGCGTCCGGCGATGTTCTCGCCATCCCTTGTCCCTCTCCGTGCTGGCGGATCAGAGGCCGAGCGGAGGCGAAGGCGTGAAGGCCACCGGGAGGTGTTTCACACCGTTGATGAACTGCGACTGCAACCGCTGCGCATCACCGGCCTGATGCATGTCGGGAAGTCGGTCGAGGAGGTGCTCGAACATGACCCGGATCTCCATGCGTGCCAGGTTGGCGCCGAGGCAGAAGTGCGGTCCCCCGCCTCCGAACGCGATGTGCGGATTCGGGTCTCTCCCGACGTCGAAGATCCCCGGATTCTCGAAAACGTCCTCGTCCCGATTTGCCGACGAGTGGTAAAAGACGACTTTGTCGCCTTGTCGTATCAGCGTGCCGCTGAGCTCTGCATCGCACATGGCGGTCCGGCGAAAGTTCATCACCGGCGTGACGAAGCGCAACATCTCCTCGACGGCTTGGGGCAGCAAGGAGCGGTCGTCGCAAAGTCGCTTCCACTGGTCAGGGTGCTCGAAGAAGGCCTGCATCGCTCCCGCCGTCAGATTCCGAGTGGTCTCGTTGCCGGCAACCGTCAGCAAGAGGAAGAAGAGCTCCAGCTCCATGGGGCTGAGATGCTCCCCGTCCACTTCGACGGCGGTGAGCACGCTCATGAGGTCGTCACGCGGGTCGATCCGCTTCCTGGCGTAGAGCTCGGAGGCGTAGGCGTAGAGTTCCATGGCGGCGTTCATCGCCATGTCGGCCTGCAGCTGGTATTCGGGATCTTCGCTCCCCACCATCCGATTCGACCAATCGAACATTTTCTGGCGATCGTCCGGCGGCACGCCGAGGAGCTCGGCAATGACCTGCAGGGGCAACTCGGCGGCAAGGTCAGTCACGAAGTCGGCGTGACCGGCGGCGCTCACCCGGTCGATGATCGCGTCGGTTGACCGGTGCACGCTCACTTCGAGGTCGCGCACCATGCGTGGTGTGAAACCCTTGTTGACGAGTCGGCGATAGCGAGTATGCAGGGGCGGATCCATGTTGAGCATCATCAGGCCCTGTTGTGCGATCTCGTCCTCGCCCAGTTCGAACGGCATCGTCCCCCTGGCGGCGGAACTGAAACGATCGACTTCCCGATTCACGGTGACGCAGTCGTGATACTTGGTCACCGCCCAATATCCGGGACCGCCCGGTTCTTCTTGCCAGTGCACGGGGTCATGGAGGCGCAGATACGCCAACCAGGCGTGCGGGACTTCGTCGACGAACGATCGGGAATCCGACAGATCCACGGGCGTGACGTCAGGCGGGCTCTGGCTCATTCCCGTCAACTCCTTCGATCGGACACACTGTCTGATTCAGAAGGATGCTATGTCCTCCGCTCGAGGATGCATGGCGTGGCGCAGATCACACAGATGTATCGCCGGAAGCCGGCGGCACGATGGCGACCGACTTCGAGGGATCGTCGGGATCCAATATCACCCGGAGCCGGTTCTCGCTGTCCGGGGGATCGCCCGGAGCCTCGGCAGTGATCACCGGCTCGATATTGGTGGGCTGAAAGATGTCCTTGAGACCCAAAGCCACACCGGTCGCGACGGCACCGATAGCGGAACGGCGCCGCCACGAGTCGAACCGCCTGGTTCGCGGCTCTTCGCTGGGTGGTTCGTCAGGACGCCCGTTCGTTTCGATCTCCCCATGATCGCAGCATCTCCGGTGCGGCACTTTCAGCCCTTTGGTTGCAATGGCGGTGGGCGAGGGGAATCCCGGATCGTTAGCGGTCCCGGGGGGCAGCATTCGCCAAATGCCAAAGAGAGCAAAAGTCGCACTGATAAACGTGCAATACGGTCCCCGATTCGATCTGTCGGACGTTTGCCGCACGCAGTGCGTCTTGCCGGGAGCGAAAAACGGCCTTTGGTGCCCCATCCGCCCGCCAGTGCGAACCAAGCGACAATGGTCGAACCTGACGGAGCTTCCGTCCGGTATCTCTCGTCCCGTTCTTCCGTCGACCCATCGGCTCTATTCTGGTCGGAGATCATTGGCTCCGTGCCGGTGCTGCGTTCTAGGAGGTGCCGGCGGGATGGAGCCTCGCAAAAGTGCCCCGACGCGCCCCGATCCGACGGAGGGGGAAAAGGGGTCGAATCTGGCGCGCCGGGGCGCTTGAAGCCTACGAGAAGCGCACCCAACTGACGAATGATGCACAGAATCTGCTACCCGGGGTCCTTTCGAGAGAGGGACGATGATCTGGGCCATCGCCGCCCCGTCGCCCCCGGGGCGCGCATTGCGTGTCCTCCGCACGTCGCACGTGCTTACTAGATGCCATTGTCTAAAATGATTGACGGTTCTAGTAGGGCTACTTGCTAGACCACCTGGGCCTATAGCTTAAGGTTTGCACGCATCCTTTCGCGAAATTCGCTTATACCGTTGTCACCTGTCAGTATGGTTTCATGGCCAAAACGGTAATAGTCAAACTGACCGACGACATTGACGGGGGAGACGCCGACGAAACCGTGCACTTCTCCTTGGACGGCAAGTCCTACGAGATCGATGTAAATAGCGAGAACGCGGGTCGAGTGCGGGCGGCGTTTGCACCGTTCATTGCAAAAGGACGGGTGAGTGGTAGTAGTGCGACCCGTACGCGCACTGCTCGACCAAGCACCGGTTCCAGCGACAAAACCCTGTTTTCCCAGCTGAGCGGCGAGGAAAAGACACGCTTTCGGACGTGGGCCAACATGGCCACCGCCCGACGTATCAGTGATAGCCGGGTAAACAGCTGGGTCGCCGCAGGTAAGCCATAGTTTTGTCGACGGGCAAAAGAATGGGACAGGGCGGGCCGTCGATGCGTTACGGCAGTCCCAAGGACGACCAGGTGAGCGCCTAAACTGGCAGCCGTCTGAGCGTTTCCTCGAGCCGCACGCGGAGCCTTAGGCGAAGGTCAGCTGGCCAAAGGTGTTACACAGGCCCAATGCTTCAATCAGCAAGAAGGCCGAGATGATGGCCACGACGATGGGTGTCCGCCAACGTCGACCCCCACGGGCCGTGGCCGGCGCCATGTACCACCCGGGGAGTGCCGCTCCTGCGCAGTGCGCCAGATGGAGACTGAGTGGGATGGCGTCGTCGCTGAGCGGTGCTGTCGGGTCCGCGGACAAAGCCAAGCGACAGAGCTCGTCGTCGCTCAACGGAAGGTCCGTGCCGACCTCGAGGTCTTGGTCCATGATCACAACGAGCTCCTTCAAGGTAGCGCTGGGACTCAGGGTACAGACCTGCATGCGCCCCCGGGGGTCGGGAGTGCTGCGACGCGACATCAGGTTGCCTGACCTGCGGGAAAACAGGCCAGGCAACCTGACGATCCTACTGCGATCGGGTCAGCGCTCCAGGTGGGCCCGAGGCCCGTCCCTTCTACTGAGGCGGCCCTGACGACAGCGTCACCGAACCGGTGTGCGATTGCCCGGAGGAGTCAGTCCATGCGATCGACACCTTGTCGCCCGGGTGGAACGGCGACAGGAGGTTGGTGAGCGCACTCGGCGAGGCAACGGTCTGGCCGTTGAACGAGGTGATGGTGTCACCTTCGGCCAGGCCACCCTGCTGTGCAGGCGAACTCGTCACGACGGAGCAGATCAACGCTCCAGAGGACGTCGAGTTACCTGATCCGGACCCGGTCCCTGATCCGAAACCACTCCCGAAACCATTCCCGAAGCCCGAGCCGGAGTCACCGCTCCCACTGCTGCACGAACTCTGCGCCACTTCGACGCCGAGGAAGGCGGTGGCACCGATGTGGACGGTCGAGGAGGAGGTCCCCAGCTCGATCTGCTTGGCAATCGAGATCGCCTCGTTGATCGGAATGGCATAGCCCTGGTTGCCGGACGACTGGCCCGAGGACTGGAACGAGAATCCGGCCGAGGCCGCGGTGTCGATGCCGATGACGTCCCCCGCGGTGTTCACCAGTGAGCCGCCTGAGTCACCCGCTTGAATGTCGGCGTTCGTCTCGATGAGGCCGGTGAGCTGCTCGGAACTTCCGTCACCCTCGTCACTGGCGGTGATCGACTGGTTCAGTGCCGTCACCGTCCCACCGGCAGCGCTCGGTGTACCGCCCGTCCCACCGGCGTTCCCGATGCCGACGACGCCTTGGCCGACCGACACGTTGGAGGAGTCTCCGATGGTTGCGGTTTGCAGCCCTGAAGCGCTGTGCAACTGAAGGACCGCAATGTCCTTCGTCCGGCTATAGCCCACGACGCTGGCCGAGTAGGTCTTGCCGTTGCCGATGTCGGTCACACTGATGGATGTCGCTCCGTCGATGACATGGTTGTTCGTGAGTATCACCCCTGAAGAGCTCAGCACGATGCCGGTTCCGGCTGCCTCTTCTTGCTGGTAGCCGAGCGTCGTATTGATGTCCACCAGGCCGGGGTCCACCTTGCTTGCGATCGCCGAGACGTCACCAGGTCCGGACGAGCCGGACGAACCGGACCCAGACGATCCGGATGATCCGGATGACCCGGATGACCCGGAGCCTCCGGATCCGAACCCGGACGAACCGGAGCCGAACGGGTTGCTCCCGAACGGGTTGGTTCCCGATGAACCGGAGCTGTTTGACGACGGGGTGTTGCCCGTGGCCGACGAGAGGGAGTTCGAGTTGCTTGTCCAGGCCACATGGCCGATACCGACGCCCGCGGCAAGCGCAACGACGGCGGCGGCCCCGAGAATTGCGGCCATGTGCCGACGGCCACCCGCTGGGCGTGCCGCTTCGGGCGGCGGCGGCGGCATCCAGGTCGGATTGGTCGGAGGTCCGGCTGGGCCAGACCCTGAGGGCGATCCCAACTGCGGGTTGCCCGCCAAGGCTCCGAGGGCGTACGAGCCGTACGGCGCCCCGGCGGACGGGACGGATGCAGGGGCGCCCATGGGCGGGGTCTGCTCCTGGGAGTTCTGCACTGTCTCCGGACCCTGCGGCGCCATCGGCACCTGGGGTGCCTCCGGGACCTGGGGTGCCATCGGGACCTGGGCACCTACGGGCGGGAGCGGGATAGCCGTTCCCGGAGTCGGCACGCCCGCAAGCGGATATGGGGGCGTGTCCTGCTCATGGGCGGCGGCTTCGCTCGGCTGCTCGAATACTTCGTCCGTCATCGTGTCTCCTTCGGCCTCGGCCTCCGTCTTGAGGCTGCCATGAAGGCATTGAAACCTACCGATCTGTATGCCAGGTCAAGGAAAGGTATGAGAAGGATAAATGTTGACTGTGACCGTCCGTGCGCCGCATCGGGAGGTTGCCGGGTGCGTGGTGCCCCTATTCGGGGCGGAAGACCACCTTGATGGCGTGCGAATTCTCGCGGTCGATGGCGGTTTCGATCGCCTCGCGGTAGTTCTCGAGGGAGTACTCATGGGTCACCACCACACTGTCGGGGAGCAGGCCCGCAGCGAGAACATCGAGGGCGCGGTCGACGGAGTGACGGTCAGGTCCGCCGGCCAGCCCGGGCGCGGAGCCCGAATCGACGGAGTGATCGATCGAGCCGACGAGAGCAGCCTCTTTGTACCAGACCGGGGTCAGATCGACCTCGCTGACGCCGGCGGCACCGAGGAGCAGCACCGTCCCACGGTGGGCCACGGCTCGCAGCGCTTCGGTGATCGACCTCGGTGCGCCGACCGCCTCCACCACGTAGGGGAAGCCGCCCATCAACATCGTGTCGTTGCCCATGCCCACCTGGCGCACGCCCATGATCTGTGCGAGCTCCTCGAAGTGGCCGTTGTTCGGGTCCGTCAACACCACGTGATCGGCGCCGCACGCGGCGGCGGCGGCGCCCTGGTGGGCGTGACGAGCGAGGACGGTCACCGGGCAACTGGGAAAGAGGCCTTTTACCGCGGCGACGGTGGCGAGTCCGATGATGCCGGCGCCGACCACCAGTACCGGGTCACCGTCATTCGGTGACGCTCGGAGCAGCCCGTGAGAGGCGATTGAGACGGGCTCGTGCAGGCTCGCGCCGCGATCGGTGACGGCTTCGGGCAGCGGGTGCAGCATGGACACGTGCGCGAGCACCTGATCGGCCCAGCCTCCACCGAGTTTCGAGGTGAATCCCAGCGTGCGACCTGAGCTCACGATCCTGCTGTCGAGGTTGAGGCACGACGACGTCCAGCCCCGGGCGCAGGTGGCGCAGACGGGATCGATCCCACGTGCCGCGCAAGGGATGCATGGGTCCACGGCGACGCGTGTCCCGAGGGGGTAGGGGCAATCGGCGCCCGCCTCAATGATACGGCCGGCGATCTCGTGCCCGAAGACGAAGGCCTGCCCCCCTAGTGAGTACAGCGTCGGGGACGGACCCGTGTTGTGGGAGAAGAGGTGGAGGTCGCTCCCACAGATGCCCCCTGTTGTCACCGCGATGCGGGCCCAGGCCTCGTTGGGCAGGTCGGGTTCCGGCAGCTCGACCAGCGTGGCGGGAAAGGAGAGGTCCGACATGTCGAATTCAACGGCGCGCATGGCGGCAGCGTAGGCCGATTTGGAACGCCGTTCACGGGGAATGCTTTCGGGCGAGCACCGAGGTGCAGACGAGGACGGCGGCGGTTCTCCGGCTACGCGTCGCCTCGATCCCGAGCCGTTGTTGCTCAACGATGAGGCAGCGATCCTCGACGTAGAGCAGTCCAGCCGCCTCGGCGATGGAGCGGGCTTCTGCGGAGACGATGCCCAGCTGGAGCCACAGGGCGCCGGCCCCCACGGCGACGGCTTGGCGGGCGACCTCCGGCACGTGGTCCGAAGGCCGAAAGACATCGACGAGACCGATCTGTTCGGGTACCTCCGCGAGTGTGCGGAAGACCGGTTCACCGAGAATCTGGTCGGTGTGCGGATTGATCGGGATGATGCGCCAGCCGTGGGTTTGCATGCGCGCCGGTACGTCGTGTGCGGGTTTGCCCGGATGTCGGCTGGCGCCCACCACGGTGATCGTCGCGTAGGTGCGCAGGATGCGTTCGACGACGGCGTCAGTGTCGTTCATTACGTCCACCCTAATTTCGATGTGACGCCGGCTACGCGCCCTGGGCCGCCGCTTCGAGCTCGGGGATGTCGAGCTTCACCATCTGCAGCATGGCGTTCATCACTCTCTGGGCCACCGCCGGATCCGGATCGCTCATGAGCTCTCCCAATCGGTCCGGCACGATCTGCCACGACACCCCGAATTTGTCCGTCAGCCACCCGCATTGCGAGGGCTGGCCCCCATCGACGAGGTGATCCCAATAGTGGTCGACTTCGGCTTGGGTCCCGCAATTGACGACGAACGAGATCGCCGGCGTGAACTGGTACTCCGGACCGCCGTTGAGAGCCATGAACGGCCGCCCGTCGAGTTCGAAGCGCACGACGACCGGTGTCTCGTCTCCCGAGCTGTCGGTGAGCCGTCTGGAGTTCGGAAAGATGGCGAGGTAGTGGTCGACCGCAGCCTGCGCGTTGCCGTCGAACCAGAGGCAGGGGGTGATGGGAGTCATACGTGGATCCTAGAACTCCGTCGGTCGGCCTCCTCCTTTGTGCGGCAGTTCGCGTGGTCCGATGTCTCACCGACGTGTAGTCCGATGGCGTCGGTGCGTCCACTGATCTGGCGGGCGTGGCCGGTAGAGTTCGGCTTCGTTCCCCCGACACAAAGGACACGCAATGGTGGCACTTGTTCTCGTCTTGACGTTCGTCGTTCTCTTACTCGGGGTCCTCGTCGCCGGATTACTGAGAAGTCACGCCGACATCCTGAAATCCCTCCACGACCTTGGCGCAGGGGTGGGTGATCCAGCGGCGTCCGAGCTCGACGAATCTTCGCGCCACGGCAGCTTCGACGGTTCGGCGCGGCCCGTCGCAGTGCCGTTGAGGATGGGCCCACCGCTCCCGGGAGAACGTGATTCCGTTTCAGCGCCGACCATCTCAGGTGTCACCCCCGATGGCGACGCCTTGGCCGTGAGTCTCACGGGTCATGACACGCTCACTCTCGTTGCATTCCTGTCGTCCGGCTGCACGACCTGCGCCGGATTCTGGGAGGCCTTGCAGAGGCCCCACGAGCTGGGTCTCCCTGAGGACATTCGCCTGTTGGTGGTCACCAAAGGCCCTGAATTCGAAATCCAGGCGGAAGTGAAGGCGAAGGCACCCGAGCGTCTGGCCGTGATCATGTCCACCGAGGCCTGGGGGGACTATGAGGTACCCGGTTCTCCCTTCTTCGTGCTTGTCGACGGTGCGGCAGCGCGACGCATCGGCGAGGGAGTGGCAAACCAATTCAGCCAGGTGACGGAGTTGGTGCGCCGGGCCCGGGTGGACGTGCGCCCGTTCGGACCGGGGAGCCGGAGCAGGGTGTTCGCCGACGGCCTCGACGGTCCCGCACGCGAATCGGCAAACGATGACGAACTGCTTGCTGCCGGCATTCACCCCGGCCATCGGAGCCTGTACCCGAGATCCCTCGCCGACGTCTTCCCACCCGAGAAGCAACTGCCGGTCGACCCTGTGCGGAGGGCCGGTTAGCACGTGGCCAAGCTCAGCGCCCACGGCATCACCGCGACGTTGCCCGACGGCTTCGAAGGGCGCATTTTCAGACGTCCTCATCTGGTCGGGGAGAGTTCGTATCCGGTCGCACTTTTCGCGACGTTCCCGCTCCCGGCGGATGTGGGCGATTTCGGGGGCGGTGCGGTGACCCTCATGGGACCCGACGACATCTTCGCCGTGCTCTTCGAATACGGACCCGAGAGCGCAGGCAAGGCACTCTTTGCCCGCGCCGGGATGCAACGGTCGTTGGCCCCGGCCGACTTCCGGTCGACGTTGCTCCGGCGCGGCCTCGGGGGGCAGTCGGGGACACAGTGGTTCTTCACCGAGGCCGGCCGGCCGTTCACGTTCTACGCCGTGCTCGGCAGCCACGCGCGACGAAATGCCTTGGTACCCCGCGTCAACGCGCTGCTCGCCGCACTGTCCATCAGTCCTCAACCGCTCTCGGTGAGCGCGGGAACCGCATCGTGGAACTGATCGGTCTCTATCTGATCGGTTGCAGCCTCCTGATTCTCGCCGGCGCGATGAAGGCGGCGCGACCCGACGACACCGCCCGGGCTCTCGTGCCGCTCGTGCCGGCTCGGCTTGCGGCTCGGGCCGACGTTCGCCGATTGCGCTCCCTCATCCGTGTCGCAGCACTCGTCGAGGCATGCCTCGGCGTCGTGGCTCTGCTTCTGCCGCGCGCGGTGCCGGCCGCGTTGGTGGCCGCCTCCTATGTCGTCTTCGCCGGGGTGGTGGCCTTTGCGCGCTCTCGGGGTGGCGCACTCGCCAGTTGTGGGTGTTTCGGGACTCCGGATACCCCCGCGACGCTCCTCCACGTCGCGGTTGACCTCGTGTTCGCGTTCGCCGGTGTGTTCGTCGCGGCGTGGGCGCCGTCCGGGGGCACGATTCTCACGGCGCTCGGCCACGAACCGTTGCACGGCGCCGTACTGCTCATGGTGTCGGCCGTCGGGGCATGGTTGTCGTACCTGACCCTTTCGACGCTCGGTTCGCTGGAGGCCGTCCGGCGGACGGTCGGCGCGCCGGGGAGACGGTGATGCGCCTGTGACATTCTCGACGGCACTGGTGGAGCGCACCTCGAGCTTTCTCGGCACCCGCCTCTCCCGACGTGGATTCATCAATCGATCGGCCTTCGCCGGGAGTGCGGTGGCGATCGGCGCGGGTGTGGACCTCGCGCTGAAGCCCGGCACGGCCTACGGGGCCATCTGCTCGTGTGGCGACTCGCAATGTGGGTGTGGAACGACGTGTTGCTCGGGGTTCACGGATTTCTGCTGCTCCGTGAACGGGGGGTACAACTACTGCCCGACCAACACGATGATGGGAGGTTGGTGGAAGGCGGACAACTCGTCGTTCTGCGGTGGCCCCCGGTATTACATGGACTGCAACGCGACGTGCCAGTGCACGACAGGCTGTGGGAGCGGCTTCCCGTTCTGCGAAACGGAGTGCGACGGGACGAATTGTGGATGTGGTCCGGACGGCTGCAATTCGTACATGGTCGGGTGCTTGCAGTTTCGCTACGGCCAATGCAATCAGGACGTCGCCTGCATGGGTCGCATCGTGTGTCGGGTGGTGGCGTGTGTGCCGCCGTGGGAGGTCGATCCGACCTGCACGACCGCGGTGGCCGTCGACAACGGGACGGCTGAGCAGAACGTGGCCTGTTGGACGACGGCGCCACCATCAGCTCCGTGCGGTTCGCCGGCCACGAACTGTCAAGTGGTCAGTATGACGTCGAGCGCGGACGGTGCGGGCTACGCCCTCCTCACATCGTTCGGGAAGCTCTTCGCCTACGGCGACTTTTCCGGCGATGGGGACGAGTCGGCGACGCAGCTCAACAAACCCATCGTCGGCATGGCCGCCACCCCGACCGGGAAGGGGTACTGGTTCGTGGCGGCCGACGGCGGCGTCTTCACCTTCGGCGACGCCCTGTTCTACGGCTCCATGGGCGGCACAGTCTTGAACAAGCCCGTGGTCGGCATGGCCGCCACCCCGACCGGGAACGGGTACTGGTTCGTGGCGGCCGACGGCGGCGTCTTCACCTTCGGCGACGCCCTGTTCTACGGCTCCATGGGCGGTCACGGTTCTGAATAAACCCATCGTCGGCATGGCCGCCACCCCGACCGGGAAGGGGTACTGGTTCGTGGCGGCCGACGGCGGCATCTTCACCTTCGGCGATGCCCTGTTCTACGGCTCCATGGGCGGCACAGTCTTGAACAAGCCCGTGGTCGGCATGGCCGCCACCCCGACCGGGAACGGGTACTGGTTCGTGGCGGCCGACGGCGGCATCTTCACCTTCGGCGACGCCCTGTTCTACGGCTCCATGGGCGGTCACGGTCCTGAACAAACCCATCGTCGGCATGGCCGCGACCCCGACCGGGAAGGGGTACTGGTTCGTGGCGGCCGACGGCGGCATCTTCACCTTCGGCGACGCCCTGTTCTACGGCTCTGCCGCGTGAGGGAAGGAGTCGACATGACAACCTGGGTCGTCGTGGCCGCCATCGCGGTCACCCTGGTGGCCGCCGTTCGATCGACGTGGTCTCCCTGCGGCCTCTCGATGCTGGCATCGATCACGCCACTCAGCGAGGTGGGGCGTGGTCATCGCTTCCGCACAACGGCGACGTGGTACGTCGCCGGCAGCATCATTGGCGGCGTCACCCTGGGCTTCTGTGTGGCGGCGGTGACGGTCGCCGTCGACGCGCTCTCGCCCACGTCGCGTGCCGTCACCATCGTCGCATTCGCAGCAAGTGCCGTCGCGTTGCTGTCGGATACACGCACGGGCGGATTCCAGCTTCCGGTTCACCACCGCCAGGTGAACGAGCGGTGGCTCGATCGTTTCCGACCGTGGGTCTACGGAGCCGGGTTCGGGTGGCAGATCGGTACTGGCCTGGCCACCTACATCATGACGTCCGCTGTCTATTTGATGATCGTGTTGAGCGCTCTCAGTGGGCGACCGCTCCTCGGCGTCGTCGTCGGCGCTCTCTTCGGCCTCGTGCGCGGTCTCTCGGTGTGTCTCGGCCGGCACATCACGAGCACCGAGGCCCTGACGGAGTTCCATCGGCGTTTCTTCGCGTGGGGGCCTCGGGTGCGGCGCATCACCGTGGCCGTCGAGGTGCTGGCCACAGCGCTCTTCGCTGCGATGCTCTCGCCGTGGTCCGCACTCACGGTGGGGGCGGTTGCACTTCTCTGCGCCATGGCCTCGGTTATCCGGCGCCGGACCAGGCCGGCCGTAGGCTCACGAGCCCGACGCAGCACCGAGATTCCCTCCGGTGGAGCCACACGACAATCGACGGATCAACCTGGTGCGGTCAGTGGGGTGCGTTGACAAACGCCCACGGACCATGTCAGGGAGCGAGCGAGTTCCAGACGATGGAGGAGATCGCGTTGACGGTGTCGATGCCGTAGGACTCGGTTGCGTTGCCGTCGGTCAGCACGGCGATGTAGTAGTCACGTCCGTCGCCGACGACCCAGCCGGTTGTGTTGATCTGCCATCCATCGACCACGGCGAACCCGTTCTTCAGCGCCACGGTGACCCCGGCAGGGACGCCTCCCGTAGCTCCCCAGTCCTGCGTCGGGTTGATGTGCTCCATCAGGTTGAGGATGTAGGCCCGGGATGCGTCCGTGAGCAGACCATTGGGCTGCGCCACGGTGCGGATCATGGCGAGGCGGTCGAGTGCGGTCGTGGTGGTGGTGCCCCAGATGCCATCGGTGGCGGGGGTCGTCGAGGTCATCCCCGCCGCTTTCTCGAAGGCGCCGACGGCGGCTGGACCGAGACGCACCCAAAGGGCGTCCGCCGCGCTGTCGAGGCTGTCTTCGATCATGGGAACGGCGAGGGATTGTTCCTCAGGCGTGAGTGAGCGTCCCTGCCGCCTGCGCCTCCGTGAGAAGGGTCGCCAGAATGTCGACCTTCAGCGTGCTCGCGGTGTGCTCGACGAGCCCAGGGCGGAACTGCAGTACCTGCCCCGTGCGGATGTTCTCGACCGCCACCGTGACGTTGTCGCTCCGGGTGGCGACGTACTTTGCAATCGCCGGGATCATCTCAGCGGCCCCATCAGGCCCGTAGGCGATCCAGTAGCCGCCTGCGCCCGCGGCCAGACCGACGGCGGAAGCTCCCTTCGTCGACGTCACGGCGTCGGATCCTTCGAAGGCGGCATCCCCGAACGTGAACACCCCGCCGTCGGCGCCCACCAACCAGTAGCCGCGCCCGTCGGGTGTGGCCGTGATCCCGACGATGGGCGCATTGAGGGTGAGGTTGCCCAACGATCCTTCGAAGGCGGCATCCCCGAACGTGAACACCCCGCCGTCGGCGCCCACCAACCAGTAGCCGCGCCCGTCGGGTGTGGCCGTGATCCCGACGATGGGCGCATTGAGGGTGAGGTTGCCCAACGATCCTTCGAAGGCGGCATCCCCGAACGTGAACACCCCGCCGTCGGCGCCCACCAACCAGTAGCCGCGCCCGTCGGGTGTGGCCGTGATCCCGACGATGGGCGCATTGAGGGTGAGGTTGCCCAACGATCCTTCGAAGGCGGCATCCCCGAACGTGAACACCCCGCCGTCGGCGCCCACCAACCAGTAGCCGCGCCCGTCGGGTGTGGCCGTGATCCCGACGATGGGCGCATTGAGGGTGAGGTTGCCCAACGATCCTTCGAAGGCGGCATCCCCGAACGTGAACACCCCGCCGTCGGCGCCCACCAACCAGTAGCCGCGCCCGTCGGGTGTGGCCGTGATCCCGACGATGGGCGCATTGAGGCCGGGCAGGGAGACCCCGGCGACAGCGGACGACGCAGATCCGAAGGCGGTCACCGCGTCCGGTCCGGCTGAGCCGGACTCCAGGCGGGTCGAGGTCTCCTGGGGCCCCGGGTGTGCGACGGCAGCCGTCGCTGTTGCACCGGGAGGCGGCCACGAACCGATCGCCAGAGCACACACGAGAGCGACGAGGGCAATCACGGTTCGTCCTGTTCGCCGGTGGTCACTCTTCGGTGGGCGCATGACAGAGACCATATCTGTACCCGTGCGGCGCTCTCCCGAAGATGCGGTCCACGCCAGGACGGGAGGCTGGGGCCGGGGTCGGGATCGTGTCGACGCCGTTTTGGCCATTGACCGCCGTGGCTAGGCTCGCCCGGACAGCGATCGCCGCAGTGAGTTGAAGAGGAGACACCCATGTCGAGCCGCGACCTCCTGATGGACGCATTCGAGAGGATCCGCGACGCCGTCCACCCGGCGGTGAACGGCCTTTCCGAAGCGGACCTGGCCTTCCGTCTGGACGCGGAGACCAATTCCATCGCCTGGCTCGTGTGGCATCTGTCGCGCATCCAGGACGACCACGTGTCAGAACTGGCCGGACGTCCACAGGTCTGGACGGAGAATGGGTGGGTCACCCGTTTCGGATTACCGCTGGCCACCGGGGATACGGGGTATGGCCACGGTCCGGACGAATCGGCCAAGGTGGTCGCCGACGGCTCGCTCCTGTTGGGTTACTTCGAGGATGTCCATGAAAACTCGCTTGCATTCGTCCGATCCCTCGACGAGACGGAACTGGCCCGGGTGGTGGACACGGGGTGGGACCCCCCGGTCACGGTGAGCATCCGTTTGGTGAGCGTGCTCGCGGACGATCTGCAGCACGTCGGCCAGGCCGCGTATCTCCGGGGGATCCTCGAGCGGCGCTGATCTCCCCGGAACCTCTTGCGCCCTCTGCGCGATCATGAGGGGCACGGCGCAGCAGCAAGAATGAGGGGGAACATGGACACCAGGGATCTTCTCGACGTCAATGTCTTCGACCCCGACGTCTACGCCAACGGGGATCCAAGGCACAACGGGCTCCCGATCGATTTGTTCGCACGGTTGAGGGACGAGGCGCCCTGCGTGCGTATTCGCTGCGACATCCCCGGGCACGAGAAGTCCGCCTGGGTGCTTTCGCGCTACGAGGACGTGGTGATGATGCTGCGGGAGCCCGATCGCTTCTTGTCGGGGAGTGGTGTCACCATGCGCGCCACCCATACGACGGTCTCGGAGGACGGAGGCAAGCCCGCCATGATCACCATGGACGGAGCGGCGCACGTGCGCAACCGCCGTCTCGTCAATCGTGGCTTTACTCCAGCGGTGGTCCGCCGCTTCGAGGCGCACTTCCGTACGATCGCCGCCGACATCGTCCAGCGGGCTGTCGACCTCGGCTCATTCGACTTCGTCGGAGAGGTGGCGAGCCAGTTCCCGCTCCATGCCATCTGCGACCTGTTGGGTGTGCCAGATGAGGATCGCCCTGCCCTTGCCCGTTGGACGAACACGCTGACGACTCCCACCGATCCCGAGTACGCACCGACCCCGGCGGAATTCTTCGCGGCCATGGAGCACATGTGGGCATACGGACTCGAGCTGGCGGAGCTGCGACGCCGCAATCCCGGCACCGATGTCATGTCGGTGATCGTGGCGGCGGCGGATAACGACATGCTCAGCGAAGACGAGCTCATGGGATTCGTCTTCACCCTCGCTGCGGCCGGCAACGAGACGACCCGTAACAGTGCCAGTCACGCCCTGCTCGCTCTCCTCCAGCGACCGGGGCAACTGGCGTGGCTCAGGGAGCGGATGCAGCGCATCCCCGATGGCGCCATCGAGGAGTTGCTGCGATGGTCGAGCCCGGTGATCTACATCCGGCGCACAGCAGCATGCGATCTCGTGATACGGGGACAACCCATAGCGGCGGGGGATCCCGTCGCCGGATTCGTGGCCTCCGCCAACTTCGACGGAGGCGAATTCCCGGATCCTCTCGAGCTTGACCTCATGCGGCAGCCCAATCGGCACCTCACCTTCGCCACGGGCCCTCACCTCTGCATCGGTGCCCACATCGCTCGTCTCGAGTTGCGCGTGCTCTTCGAGGAGCTGCTCGACGCGGACGAAATCCATTGAACTGGCGGGCCCGATGGAGTACGCGTGCGACAGCTACGTGCGCGGCGTCAAACGACTCGGCATACGGGTGACCTAAAGGCCGACCTGGACTCCTGAAGCCTTGATCAGGCAGCAACCTCGAGCGGTACCGACCGCTCGACGGACGTCTTCACGATCTTGTCGGCCACGGAAGGAGCGAGGCGCAGAATGGAGCGGAACTCGCTGGCGGAGCTGACCAGGACGCCGAGATCAGTGGCGGCGGTGGCCGTCGCGGTCCGGCGTGAGCCGTTCAACAAGGCCATCTCGCCGAGGAACTCGCCGCTCCCGACTTCCGCCACCTTGGCGACGCCGTCGTCGGTCTCCCGGGACACCTCGGCCGTGCCGCTGTCGATGATGATGAACTCGTGGGCTGGGCTTCCTTCCCGCATCAGGACCTGATCCTTGGGGACTTGGATGTACGTCGTCAGGGAGCGGATCTTCCGCAGTTCGGCCTTTGTGCACCCAGCAAAAAGCTCGAGTTCTCCGATGTCAACTACGTGCGGTGCGCTCATCTACTGCTCCTTCAATCCGGTTCTTGGAAAATCCCGACAGGGACCAGTGTACCAGGAACCATCGGAAAAAACAATCATAAGCGTCTTGGCTATCTTAAAAGAAGATGACCCCGAATCTCAAATCCCGAAGGTCGGGCAGGCGAGATCGGGAGGCGCCGGCGACAGGTGGTTCAGGGGGTCACGGTGTAGGTGTCACGTCCGGAGTGCAGCTGGGTCCCGGGAGTGTTTCCCACGATCCTTCCGTCGTGCACGACCGCCGTGCCGTTCACCAGGACGTGATGAATGCCCGCGCCCTCGGCGTAGAGCCGCCATGCCCCGCCCGGGAGGTCCTCGCGCATCCGTTCGGGTTGGTAGCCCACAGTGGCGAGGTCGAAGATCACGGTGTCGGCCGCGTAGCCGTCTGCGATCCGCCCCCGCCCGCGCAGACCGTAGAGCCGGGCCGGGACATCGCTCAGTTGCTCCACGGCTTCTTCGAGCGAGATCACGCCGAACTCACGGACGCCGTGAGCCAGCACCGCGGTGGAATAGGTGGCACCGCACATCATGTCGAGGTGGGCGCCGGCGTCCGAGCCTCCGACGACGGTCCGCGGGTCGCGCCAGACGTCGGCCCGGATCTTCCACTCTTCGGCCGCCGTGGGTTTGACGGCGGGCCGCAACCCGGTGCGCAGATCGTCGGCGACGACGATGTCGCAGAGCACGTCGAAGGGGTCCGCACCCTGCTCGGCAGCTATCTCTCCGATTGTTCGTCCTTCGACGGCCCGGTTCGCCTCGCTCGTCACCTCGACCACCTGCAGGCGCGACCAGTCGGCGAGCAGGCGCAGCACCCCGGTGTCCGAGGCCGCTCCCTCCTTGAGACGTCGGCGCACCTCGGGATCGGAGAGGGCCCGCATCCGCTCGGCAACCGGGAGCTTGATGACCGGGCCCCAACCCGGAAGCCCGTCGAGGGCAAAGCCAGAGAGGAAGGAGAGACGAATCCCCATGCTGTGGGGGAGTGTCAAGGCGACCACCCGACCTCCGTGGCTTGCCGCATAGTCAGAGGCCGCCAGCTGGTGGGTGTGGGAACCGCCGCTGATGGTCGTGCCGCCGAGCACATTCCAGTTGATGGGCCGGTTGGCCCCGACCGACATGGCGGTCAGTAGCTCAGTCTCTTCCTGGGTATAGCCGTTGAGGGAGCCGTCGAGAATGCCGGCCAACGTGGTGCCCTCCGTCCCGGCGACTGCACTGGCCAGGGTCACCAGCTCTTCGAGGCTCGCGCCTCGAGAAGGGACCGGCTCGCCGTTGCCGTCGTTGTGGGTCGGAGCCCTCGAGGTGGAGAACCCCAGGGCGCCGGCACGGCACGCTTCAGTGACGAGGCGCGCCATCTCCTGGATCTGCCCGTCTGTGGCCGTCTCGTGGCACGCCTCGCCCATCACGACCCGGCGGATGGCCGAGTGCCCGGTGAGAAAGCCGGCATTGATGCCGAGGTGCCCGTCGAAGCGCGCCACCCAGTCCGCATAGCTCTTCCAGTCCCAGGGGAGGCCGGCCTCGAGCGCCGCCAACGGCATGCCTTCGACGCGCGCCATCAACCGCATGAGATAGTCGGCGTGCTCCTCTCCGGCAGGGGCGAGGGTGAAACCGCAATTGCCACCGATGGCCGTGGTGACGCCGTGAAGTGGCGATGGGCTTGCCGCAGGATCCCACGACAGCTGTGCGTCGTAATGAGTATGGACATCGACGAAGCCGGGCGCCACGACGAGCCCACCGGCGTCGATGACGTCCGCCGACCCGCTGACGTCGCCGGCGGGGATGAAGCGGCCGTCACGTATGGCGACGTCTCGCACGGCGCCGGAAGCGCCCGTTCCGTCGACGACGTAGCCGCCTGTGATCAGGGTGTCTGTCATTGCGGTCCCCCATACCTCTCTGGTCTTCACCAACGGCGGTGCCACGAGCGCTCCGGCCCACACTATCGCCGCCATCCCCGCGAAGCCCCTGCACTCGACCCTCGCGCGGGGATAACGTCGCCTCCGTGGCCATCGCATCGTTCCTCGGAGAAGGCGCCGTGCAGCTGCGGGAAGAGGGGTGGGTGACCGTGCCCGGCGTCTTCACGGGTACACGGCTCGAGGCGTTGCGCGAAGGGCTCTCGACCGCCCTCGATGCCGCCCGTGCCGAGGGGCAGATCCTTTTTCGGGAGGGGGTCGACGTGAACGACCGCAGTGTACGGGTCCTCCACCTCCTCGACCAACATCCTGCATTCGCCGACATGGTGGACGATCCGACGGTCAGGGAGTTGGTGTCGTCGGTACTCGGTGAGCGTTACCAGCTGTCGAGCCTCTCGGCCAACATCTCGCTCCCGGGATCGGAGTCGATGGGGATGCACAACGACCTCATGGCGGTGCTTCCCGAGCCTTGGCTCGCACCGTACGGCACGAATCTGTTCATCTGTCTCGACGACATGGACGACGAGAACGGCGCCACCCGCTATCTGCCGGGGAGCCATCGGTTCACGACCAACGACATGGCGAGCGACGACGACGTGACGCGCACCGTACCGATTCCGGCGACCGCTGGTTCGATCGTGGCCATGGACGGCCGGCTCTGGCACACGTCGGGCGCCAACCGGAGCGCAAACCGTCCCCGGCGTGTCCTCATCGCCTTCTATGTCGCTTCCTTCATTCGCACCCAGTACAACTGGGCCGCGCTCCTTTCGTCACCGGTGCAGAGCACGCTCACCCCGAGCCTGCGCCAATTGCTCGGTCTGGACGAGGGGAACATGGGCGTGCGTCTGGGGTACGCCGCGTTCAGCGGCACCAGGCAGGGTATCGACCCCCACGCCCACTGACCGTGTGGATCCACCACACTGTGATCCGCGTCCGCGATATGGAGCGCTCGCTCGCCTACTGGCGTGACGGAGTGGGCCTCGAGCTGATGATGGACGGGGAATTCGAAGGGGATTGGCCCACCTTGTTCAATGTGCCGTCGACATCGCTCCGGTCGGTCTTCCTGGGCGATGCCGATCGAGGCGGCGGGATTCTCGAACTGGTCGACTTCGGAGCGCCCGGCCCGCGGCAGCCTGCGGGCGAGATGCCGGCCGAAGGCCTCATGCTGGTGGCGTTCCAATGCGCCATCGATCCGGTGCTCGAGCGCCTGCAGGCGATGGGCTGTGAGGGACCGCGACGCGAGATCACGGTACAAAGCCCGCGCGGACCGGTCCGCATGGTGCTGCTGGAGGATCCCAATGGGGTCCGCTTCGAGCTCACCGAATTCGTCTGAGACGAAGGGAACCACTCTGCGCCCTCATCCGACAAGCGTGGTGATCCCGCCGCTGGCGATCTGGAACCCCTTCCCGCTCGTGATCGTGCAGGTCATGCCCTGTGGCGTTGACAGGCAGCGGAATGGACCGGTCCCGGTCGCCGATCCGTAGGGGAGCGTCGGCGTGTTCTCACCGGGATTGCCGAGGCACTGCTGGCCGGCACACTTCGCCAACGTCCCGTCCACTTTCATCGTGACCGATTGCGGGGGAGACATGGTCTGGCAGTAGACCTGTTGCAGCGACGTCGTGTCGTCGATCTCACAACTGATGTTCTTGGTCGGCGAGTAGAACTCGCCCCCGGTCGGCGTCTCCAAAGGGACGGTCACCGTCGTCGTCGAGACCGCGGTCGTCGAGGTCGTGGTGGAGGATGTCGAGGTGGAGGACGTCGTGGCGGCCGCGGTCGTCGAGGTGCTCCCGGTCGGGGCGTTCGCAGACGGCGTCGAGCCGCAGGCTGCCATCAGCAGCGCTGCGGCGGCGGCGGCACCCCCCACGGCGACGATGGCTCGAGCTCGTTTCGCCGGCAAGAGTTTCCGCCCGCGTGGGCGCAGGGGCTCTCTCAGGAGATCTGACTCTCCGTTTCGGCGTCCTCGCTCTCGCCCTCGGCGCCCCCGTTTTCGGACGCCGGCGAGTCCTGGTCGGGACGATAGGTGGCGGCGAGGAGGCCGGCGGCCGAGACCAGTCCGAAGACCGCGGCCCCCAGGGCCAGGCCGACTCCCGAACGCGACTTGCGGCCCAGAAGCCGGTCGACAGACCAGCGTCCATATCCCAAGCCGGCCAGCGCGGTCGCGGCCGCACCCACCACGGCGGTGTATTCCCAACCGCCCTTGAAGACGAAGAAGCCTTTGCCCTTGTGATCCGTGGCGGCGGCGGTCGCCATCAATCCGACGACGGCTGCACTCGGGAGGGGGTTGCCTGCTCCGAGTGTGATGAGCGTCCCGGCCCCGATCTCGGTGGCGGCGGCCATGCGCGCATGGACGGCCGCCGGCCGGAGCCCCAGTGAGTCGAACCAGCGGGTGGTGCCCTCGAGGCCGCCCTGGCCGAAGACCTTGTTGGACCCGTGGGCGATCAGCATCGGCCCGATGGCCGCTCGCAAAGCGAGCGCTGCGAAGTCTCTTTCTCCGGCGCTCATTGGCGTCCCCTTTTCGTCATCGTCTCCATGAAGTCGAAACGCTAGCCCCGGGCCGAGCAGGGCACGTCACGAGAGCGGCGCGGCGCGAGATCTCCCGCTAACTTCCGGGACCACAAGGAGGACTATCCCGTGCCTGATGACCCCACCCTTTGGTCCGCCACTCGGCTGGCTGCAGCGATCAGATCCCGTTCCCTGTCGAGCCGGGAGCTCCTCCATGCCGTTCTTGCCAAAATCGACCGGCTCAATCCCCAGGTCAATGCCGTCATCACCACCGATCTGCCGCGGGCCCACGACCAGGCCAAGGAGGCCGACGACGCGGCGGCGAACGGCGCGTGGCGAGGGCCTCTCCACGGACTGCCGTTCACCGTGAAGGACGCCATCGAAACCGGGGGCATGCGCTCGACCGGCGGCGCGCCGGTACTGGCCGACCACGTGCCCGACGTGGACGCGCCTGCCGTCGCCCGGCTCTCCGCGGCCGGTGGGCTCCTGTTCGGCAAGACGAACGCCCCCACCTGGTCTGCCGATTTCCAGACCCACAACGTCCTGTTCGGCACGACCAACAATCCGTGGGACCTCGAACGCACGACCGGCGGGTCGTCCGGCGGGTCGGCCGCCGCGGTGGCGTGCGGGTTCACCAGCTTCGAACTGGGTACCGACATCGGCGGCTCCGTGCGGATCCCGTCCAGCTTCTGTGGCGTCTTCGGCCACAAGCCCAGCTTCGGTGTCGTCTCCCAGCGTGGTTACCTCGACCACGTCGGAGGTGGCACCATCGATGCCGACATCAACGTCTTCGGCCCTCTGGCACGGAGTGCGGAGGACCTCGAGCTGCTCTTCGACGTGCTGGCCGGGCCGAACGCCGAAGACGCCGTTGGCTGGCGGTTGGAACTGCCGCCGCCCCGGGCCGTCGAGTTGGGGGGTCTGCGCATCGGTGTGTGGATCGACGATCCCAAGGCCGCAGTGGACACGGAGGTCGGTGACGTGCTCGAGGCCGCCGTGGACGCGTTCAAAGGGGCCGGCGCCTCACTCTCCGCGGAGCGGCCGCCCTTGGACATTGAGCAGATGTTCCACCTCTTCCTCGGGCTGACGGGCGCCGCGGCCGCCCTGTCGATCGATCCCGGTACGTCGGACCTCGGGGGCATCAGCCTCCGTCAACTGCTCGAGTTGCGGATCGAGCGCGCACGCGCGCGGGCGGTCTGGTCCGCATGGTTCTCGAACCATGACCTGCTCCTGTGCCCCGTGATGCCCATGGCGGCCATCGCACACGACACGGCAAGACCCTTCATGGAACGGACCACCCTCATCAACGGTGAGCCTCGCCTGCACATGGACTGCACGGCGTGGACGGGCCTCGTCGGCGTGGCCTACCTGCCCTCGACCGTCATCCCGGTGGGCCGGACCCGGTCGGGGCTCCCGGTCGGCATGCAGATCGTCGGCCCCTTCCTCGAAGACCGGACCACGCTGGTGGCTGCCCGGCTCCTTCACGCCGTCCTCGGCGAGTGGGAGCCCCCGCCCATCGCTCAGGTCTGATACGGGGATTGCCCTGGGACACGGCGTCCGTGGAATGGCACTATTGGGGCCTCCGCACGGGAGGGACGACATCAGCGGCTCGAGCCAAGGCCACTCTGGGCCTCGAAGCGCTGGGGTCGTAACGAGGAGAAAGGGTGATTGCGTGATGGATGTTCGAATCAATCACGTCGCGATGAGCATGCCCCTGGACGAATCGATCCGGGAGGACATCCACGGCTTCTACAACGAGGTGTTCGGGTGGACGCCGTACACACCGACGGGCGAAATGGGCAATCCGCTGGTCATGCTCATTTCCGATCCCCGCGTCTTCGTCTATATCGTCGATCAGAAGGACGGCATGGTCGCGCCACCGCTCGATCACTTCGGGATCCAGGTCTTCGACGAGGACGAGCTCGACGAGATGCTCGGCAGGGCGAAGACGTACAAGGAGAAGGACGACCGTGTCCGTATCATCGAAAAGAAGGTCGAACGCCATACGGCAGACAAGGAAGCTCGATCTGATCTGGCCGAGGCCACCGGAGCGGACTTGGTCAACTGCTACATCGGCTATCTCCTTCCGATGATGGTGGAGATCCAGTACTTCCGCTCGAACTAGCCCTCACCACCCAACCGGAACCGGTGGCGCCGGCCCGATGCACACCCTGACGCGTTCCCTACAGATCGGAGAAACATTCCCATGGCACGTTCCGCGCAGCGGATCGAAGACGACGACTCGACCATGCACGTGGCGGTCTATCGAGGGGAAGGAAGGGTGCCGGTCGAGTCGTTTCCGATACCGGCGCTGAACGATCCTCACGACGTCCTCGTTGAGATCGCGTACTGCGGAATCTGCGGCACAGATCTCCATGCGATCGTCGAAGAGCTCGGCATCTTCGGTTGGGGTGCTCCTGGGTTCATCGGCGGGCATGAATGGTCAGGGCAGGTCGTCGCGACGGGAGAGGGCGTGACCGCGTGGAAGGTGGGAGATCGGGTGACGGCCAGCAGCGGCGAGTGTGGCTCGTGTCCGGCCTGTCGGTCCGGCCGGCCGTCCATTTGCCGCGTGCGTCGGCCCGATGACGGCCAGGGCGGCTGGTCCCAGTACATGCGCATGCGTGAAGAGTCCCTCGTGGCGCTCCCCGACGGGCTCGACCTGCGGGCCGCCGCGTTGACCGAGCCCTTCGCGGTCGCCCTCCACGCCGTATCCCGGAGCACAGCGAAAGCCGGTGCGCGTGTGCTCGTCACGGGTGCCGGACCGATCGGCACGTTGACCGTCGTCGCCCTTCACGCGCGAGGGATCGACGATGTGACGGTCAGCGAGCCGAATGCGCTCCGACGGGCCATCGCCGAACGGCTCGGGGCGAAGACGGTGTCGCCCGAGGACCTCGTGCAAACGACGGCGGGAAGTGGTCATCGATTCGACGCGGTCATCGAGACGTCGGGCAATCCCAAAGCGGTGACGGCAGGGTTCGATACTCTCGTTCCGGGGGGTTTCCTCGTGTTGGTGGGTGTCATCGTGCCGCCGACGAACCTGAACCTTCTCCGCATGCTCACCGACGAGATCACGGTCACGGGATCTGCTCTCTATGACGAAGGGGGTATTCGAGAGGCCGTGCAACTGCTCGCGGATGGGCGGGTGCCCGTCGATCTGCTGGTGGAGCCAGAAAGCGTCTCCTTGGCGGAGGTGGCGGATGCCTGCGCCAAACTTGCGTCCGGTCGTTTGGCCGGCAAAGTGATGGTGGTGCCGGACTGAGCGCTAGGCCATTGCGTAGAGGTCGGCTGCGTTCAGGCCCAGGATCCGGCGTTGCACGTCCTCGTCGAGGACCGAGATGGTCTCGAAGAGCTCGGCCGTGGCGCCGGGGAACGTCGAGTCGGCGTGGGGGTAGTCCGAGCCCCACACGATCCGAGACGGGTCCGATGAACGGGGCCAACGCCGGCAACGTGGGCTCGTCGACTTCGAAACTCACCCAGCATTGGCGGGCGAAGTATTCGCTGGGCAGGAGCGACATCGGCGGCGCGTAGCGATGGTATGACGGGACCTGGTGGTCGAGCCGCTCCAGCCAGTAGGGAGCCCATCCTCCTCCGGCCTCGAGGAATACGAAGCGCAGTGCGGGGTGGCGCTCGAGAATGCCCAGGCCGATGAGCTGGGCGCAGGCGAGCATCTGCTCGAGCGTGTGCGAGCAGGCGTGGAGCACGAGGACATTTGTCGGGGTGCGGTCCGACCCGAGTGGGGGGACGGCGTTTTGAAATCCTTCGTGGATCGCCACGGTCATCCCCAACGACTCCGCCTCTTCCCAGAAGCGATCATTGCTCGGGTCGACGAGTGTGCGCCCGAGGCACGGGTTCGGGCGGACGAACGCCGAGACGAAGCCCAGTTCGTCGCGGGCCCTGCGGAGCTCTTTGACTGCTGCGTCAGGGTCTTGGAACGGCACCATCGCCGCGCCGAAGAGACGATCGGGAGCGGCCGCGCAATAACCCGCCAGCCAGTCGTTGTAGGCCCGGGCCACTGCCGTCGCCGCTTTCGGGTCCTGAATGCCCCAGAAGCCGAGTCCGATGGTCGGATAGAGCACGACTTCGTCGATGCCTTCGCTGTCCATGTCGACCAGCCGGGCCACGGGGTCATAGGCGCCGGCACGTGCTTCCTGCATCGGAACGGGCCCGCTCGGCGCTCCGACATCGGTCCCGGGTTGACCCATCTGGCCGAGACGTGCCACGAAGACCTCCTGCCCTCCGATGAGCACGTGGTCGAGGCCGTCGCCGTCGGTCACCGCGGCGGGTCGGTAGGGCTCGGGTAGCGAGCTCCAGGCTGACCATGGCTCGAGTACGTGGCCGTCGCCGTCGAGCACTCTCATGTCGTTGTGCATTCCACGAACATATCCCCAAGTGATCCGCGGGGAGGCTCCAGCCGACGACATCGAGAGGCCAGTCGAACTCCTTCTCTACCGGCGCAGCACTGCCGCGAGCGCATCGGGATCGAAGAGCACGCGCGGGTCGACCGGCACTCCACCCAGCAGCGCGGCTGGAGTGCCTCGAGGGTCCTGATCCTGGAAGAGCCGGTCGGTCTCGATCACCCAGGGCTCGTAGCGACCAACGTGGAGGCCTGTGACGTACGCCGCGTCCGTGAGGCCGGCGCGGCGTCCGAGCTCCGTCAGGTCTGAGATGGTGAACCCGCCGGTCTGTTCGGGCGGCTGTGCCGCGAACAGCTCGCGTCGGAGCTCGTCGAACCGTCCGGCTTCCGCCGCCAGCGCCAGGGCGTTGTCCGCCCGGACCGACTCGACGCCGAGGAAGCATCGCATCCGATACTCGATCGCGAGCGTGCCCCTCGCCACCTCGCCTCGCAGGAATTCCCCGCTGGACTCTTCGAACTCCCGGCAGTAGGGGCACTGAGGGTCTTCGAAGACGATCAGGCGCGGTGCGTCAGGCTCTCCGACGAGTACGCCACCATCGGTGGTGTGGTTCGTGGGTGCGGGTGCCGGCGTGTCGACCATGACACGTGTTCTACCGCACGCAGCCACCTCGGCTCGCAGTGATGCGCTCCTCGCGTTGGAGACCCTTCTCCTCCTGGGGTACACAAGTGACCTGAGAACGGGAAGGAGTGCTCATGGCGTTCAAGGGGTGGCCGATCGAGGCGGTCGAGTTCTACGAGAGGCTCGAAACCGATAACACGAAGACCTATTGGCAGGAGCACAAGCCGGTCTACGAGCAAAGCGTCGTGGGACCGATGGAGGAGCTCTTGGCCGAGCTGGCCGACGACTTCGGACCCGGCCGCGTGTTTCGGCCCTTTCGTGACGTCCGATTCAGCAAGGACAAGACCCCGTACAAGCTCAACTGCGCCGCCCACCTGCCGGGTGGCTATGTCTCCTTCTCCGCCGAGGGGCTGTTCGTCGGCAGTGGTCTCTACATGCCCCAACCGGACCAGCTCCAGCGCTACCGCACCGCCGTGGACGGCCAGAAGTCCGGCTCGGAGCTGGAGGGGATCGTGGCCGTGCTCCGCAGGGACGGCTACGACGTCGGGGCCCATCAGGTGCTCAGGACCGCGCCCAGGGGCTATCCGAAGGACCACGCTCGTATCGGACTGCTGCAACAGAAGGGGATCGTGATGTCCAGAGCCTGGCCGGTCGCCGCCTGGCTCGGCACCAAGAAGGCCAAGGACCGGGTTGTCGCATGCCTCTCCGCCGCCCGCCCCCTGGGCGGCTGGCTCGAGCGCTACGTCGGCTGACGGTCTTCAGGCTGAACCTTCGCGCACGGCGCCGACCGCATTACGCTCGATCAATGCGGGCGCTGCGGCTGACGACCTATCACGAGGAAGCCGAGTTGCTCGAGGTGGACGAGGTCGACCCTGCGCCGGGGCAGGTCGTCATCAAGGTGGAAGCTGCCGGCGCGTGCCATTCGGATCTGCACATGATGCACGGCGCAGCCGCCTCGGCACCGTGGCCTGTTCCTTTCACGTTGGGCCATGAGACCGCCGGCCGGGTGCACGCAGTAGGTGCGGGCGTGAGTTCTGTGGAGCTCGGTCAGCCCGTCGCCGTCTATGGGGCCTGGGGCTGCGGTCGGTGTGGACGCTGCCTGCAGGGCATGGACAATCTCTGCGAAGACCCGTTGCATCGGGTGGGACGCGGCAGCGGACTGGGCCTCGATGGAGGGATGGCGGAGTACATGCTGGTGCCGGACCAGCGCTACCTCGTCCCGATCCCCGAAGGCCTGACTCCCTATGAGGCAGCGCCGCTGACGGACGCCGGGCTCACTCCTTTTCACGCGATCCGCCTTTCGGCGGCGAAGCTCGGGCCAACTGCTACCGCGCTCGTGGTCGGCGTCGGCGGGCTCGGTCATGTCGCGGTGCAGATCCTCAAGGCGACGACTGCCGCACGGGTTGTGGCAGTTGACACGAAAACGGGGCCACTGGAGCTGGCCGCATCCCTTGGGGCTGACGCCGGCGTTCTCGCGGGCGACGGTGCCGCGCAGGAGGTGCGACGAATGACGGGAGGCCGCGGTGCCGATCTCGTCCTGGACTGCGTTGGGTCGGCGGACACGTTGGCATTGGCGGCGGCCTCCACCCGCACCATGGGAGATATCACGCTCATCGGCGTCGCCGGAGGGACGTTGCCCTTCCGATTCGGCTTCCCAGCCAACGAGGTGTCGGTGCGCTCCGTCTATTGGGGAGGTCGCGCCGAGCTGGTCGAGGTCCTGGAGTTGGCCGCACGCGGCCTTCTGACGGTGCACGCCACGGCCTATCCTCTCGAGCGGGCCATCGACGCCTACCGCGCCCTGGCCGCCGGAGAGGTGCTCGGCCGGGCCGTGGTCGTCCCCGCGGTCGCCTCGTGACGACCACGCACGAAACGGAGTGAGTTGGAACGGTTCATGGCAGCGGTCGGCTGAACAGCGAACGTTCGTCAGAGTCCGCTAGAGGAGGCTCAGCGATCCGAGGTCGCGAACAGCCGCGCACGATCGACTGGCCATGGCCAGGAACATCTCATCAGCGGCGCGGCTCCTGCCTTGGGACGTCATCGTCCCGAGGACCGTGATCATCGGGCCCTGGAGCTGGCCGAACCGGTAGTCGTCGAAGCATTGGTCGGAGCCGTACCCCTCGACGCCACGGCGTAGGAGGTCGTCGTAGTACGTCTGGACGAGCGCGTCTTCCGCTGCCCGGCGCTCATCGACGGGCAGGCTGGTCGCGATGAAGTAGGAGAGATCCCGGGCGGGCAGGGCGAGTGTGACCGTCTGCCAATCGACGGCGACGACGTCATCGCCGGCAGGGGGGAACATCAGGTTGTCCAGCCGGTAGTCCCCGTGCACGAGCGTGAACGGGGCTGGGCGACCGACGAGCCACGCGACAAGCACCTCGGCCACTTCATGCAACGTGGCGACGTCGCGCTCGTCCACGCGTGCCGCGAAGCGGGTGAGGAACTGCTCGGTCGCGGTCGAGACGAGACCACCCAGGAATTCGGCGCGCTGGCTGGTGAGCGGGAGGAGAAAGTCGACGGCTCGCAGTGTGTCGTCGTTCCATCGGCACGCGTGCAGGGCAGCCAGATTGAGCACCGCATGTCCCATCTGCTCGATCGGACATCCATCGACCTGGCGACCAGGCCGGCGCGGCGACAGGTCCTCGAGGAGGAGCGTGAACTCGGTCCCGTCATCGGAGATCGCACCGTAGCGACACGAGGGCGTGCGCACGTCGAGCGTGCCGGCCAATTGCGTATAGAAGCCGACCTCGTTGCGGTGCGCAGTGGCAACCTGACGCCGGGCCGCTTCGTCCCCCTCGGCGAGCTTTGCCACCAAGGTCGGCGCACACCCGTCGGCATCGATGTGCAGGAGATAGGTCGAGGAGGTCTGCCCCGTACCGATCTGCTGCGACGAAACCGAGCGGACCTCGGTGCCGAGTGCCTCCGACAGCCACGTCACGCTGAGGTCCTCGACACGACCGACGACCGGATTCACGACCGGCAGCGTCCGGGGTTGGAGGGCATGGGCGGGCGTCCGGCAGGGCGCGCGGCGAGGTATGCCGGAAGGATGGGTGCCAGTTCGGTGGGGGTGGCACCGTGCAGGATCACGCTGTCCGCCCCGAGGTCGAATTGTCGGAGGATCGCCGCGCTGCATTGCTCCGGTGTGCCGGTTGCTGCGGCCGCCATCCATTCGTCCGGGATGAGTGTGGCGAGGTACTCGAGGTCACTCGTGGAAGCCTTTGCGTCGAAGGCTCCACGGAAGCCCTGCACGAATGGGTCGGCGCGGAACCTCGCCAGAACCGCTGGATCCCAGCCGTTCGCCGCCACCAGGACGTCGCCATAGCCCCGCAAGTAGGAAGCGAGCCGTCCGACGGTCTTCTTGAGCCGCGCTGCCTCATCGATGTGGTCGCCGATCGTGGCGAGGACCGACCACACGCGGATATCGGAGGGATCGCGTCCTGCACGCTCTGCTCCTCGTCGCACACTGGCCACCGAGTTCGTGAGCGCCTCGTCTCCGAAAAAGGTGTGCAAGACGACGGCATTCATGCACTCCCCGGCCAATTCGAGCGTTTTGGTTCCCATGGCGACCAGCAGTATCGGGATGTCCTCGTCAAAATCTGCGTCTTGGTGAAGATACGGATACCTGCCTGCGGGCCCGTCGTGTCCGACGATGGTCTCGCCTTTCCAGAGGCGGCGCAAGACGCCCACCACATCGCGGATCTGGGTGGTCGTGATGGGCTCCAGCCCCATACTGGTGAAGAGAGCCGGGAAGCCGCGGCCGAGCCCCAGGGCGAAGCGCCCGCCCGTGAGTCGGTGCATCGTTGTGGCAAAGGTGGCCGTGACCAAGGGATGCCGGGTGTTGTGGTTCGTGGCCGCGGAAGCAATGCCGAGCGTCTCACTGACCGCACCGGCGGCACCGCACAGGGTGGGGGCGTCTTTGAGATTGAAACGCTCGGACACGAAGGCCGATCCCAGGCCCAATCGCTCGGCCTGTCGTACTTCGTCCACGAGATCACGAGGCGAGTCTGAGTGGCCCGCCAGCGTATAGAACCCGAGTTCGGTCAACGGTTCCACCTGAAGGCTCCTTTCGCCCTACAACGAGGCCTCGTCGACGGAGATCGGAGGTCAGACAGGAGGCTACGGTACCATTTCATCAATATCGACATCAGGATCAAGTTCCCTCCCGACGCCGCCCAGTATGGCTCTCTCAAGAGCCATGTCGTCAACGGGACAACACGCGTGCCGGTGAGGGCGCGGGAGGCAGGCGTGGCGAGTGTCCGATGAGAACACGGGGGATGCAATGAGCGGTCGGTTGGCGGGGAAAGTTGCGGTGGTCACAGGCGGTGCGTCAGGCATCGGTTGGCAGACTGTTCGATTGTTCGTGGCGGAGGGCGCCGTGGTCGTCATCGGTGACAACAACGCGGCGCTCCTCGAACAGCGAGCCGCGGAGCTCGAGGGGGGCACGAGCTCGACAGCTGTCGTCGACGTCTCGCAGGAGGGCGACGTCGAGGGACTGGTCGGTTTCGCGGTGAACTCGTACGGGCGAATCGATGTCGCGGTCAACTGCGCCGGCATTGGTTTCCTCGGTGCAGTGGACGCACACCCGGTTGATCGCTGGCGGGCCGTGCTGGACGTCTGCCTCACGGGAACCTTCCTCGCCGTGAAGCACGAGGCCCGCGCGATGCTCGATCATGGCGGCGGGGCGATCGTCAACATCTCGTCGATCTCTGGCCGACAGGTGAGCGAGGGGATGGCTGCCTACTGCTCGGCCAAGGCCGGAGTGGACATGCTGACCCGTGTCGCTGCGGTGGAGTTGGGTCCCCGGGGGATCCGGGTCAATGCCATCGCCCCCGGATTCGTCGAGACACCCATGACCGCGCCGACCCAGGCGAAGTCCCGCCAGGCGTTTCTCGACGCCATCCCACTCGGTCGGGCCGGGCAGCCGATGGATATCGCTCGCGCTGCCCTCTTCCTGGTCAGCGAGGAGGCGGCGTGGGTCAACGGGGAGACCCTCGTGGTCGACGGGGGTGGGGTCCAACGAGAAGCCCCGCGCTTCTTGAGTGCGAACCGCTGAGACGACACCGATCGCGTGCAGTCGTCGCGCTGGGGGACCTGGGGCGATTCGGCCCGTCCCCGGTCGGCCGACGAAATGTCAGATAGTTTCAATGAGCAGCGGCCACCCGGCGAGTCCGGCGGCCTCCACGCGCACATCGGACCGACATGAGGAGAAGGCATGGCTGAGGGGGAGATCGAGATCAACGGCGGGATCGTCGTGTACGAGTTCGTGGGGCCCGAAAACGGTGAAGTCGTGGTGGTGACCCCGGGCGGCCGGTTCAGCAAGGACTATGGCGGTGTGCACGAGCTCGCCAACGCCCTCGCCGAAGGCGGAAAGCGCGTCCTCCTCTGGGACCGCCCGAACTGCGGAAAATCAGACATTCAGCTCTACGGGGTGTCGGAATCGCATATGAGAGCCGAGACGCTCGGCCTGATGTTGAAGAAGCTCGGGATTGAGCAGGTCATCGCATCAGGCGGCTCGGGTGGCGCGCGAGACTCCATCATCTTCACGATGATGTGGCCGGAACTGGTCACGAAGCTCGCCGTCTGGTCGATTGTCGGCGGAACGTACAGCAGCATGCTGCTCGCCGGCGTGTACGTCCTCAATGAGCTGCGCACCGTGAGGTCCAAGGGCATCGAGGGTGTCCTCGAGATGACAGGCGGACCGGGCGCCTGGGCCGATCTGATCGCGGCCAATCCCCGCAACAGGGACCGCTTGTTGGCTGTGGGAAGCGAAGAGTTCGAGCGGGTCATGTACCGGTGGCTGAACGCCTACATCCCGAAGGCGAACGAAGCCATCCCGGGGGTGAGCGACTGGGAGTTCGAAGGGATCAACGTGCCGACCTTGATCATCCGAGGCGGCGCCAAGGACTACGACCATCCGCCTCGCACGTCGATGGAGGTGCACAGCCTGATCAAGGGCTCGATCCTCATCGACCCCCCCTGGCCCGAGGACGCTTGGGAGCGCGCCTCCGAGGCGACGGCCGCAGGCACCGGCCATCTCTTCGACCCCTGGGTGCTCGGGGCGCCGGCCATGTTGGAGTTCTACGACAAGTCCTGAGCCGGCTTGATCGTCGGGCAGACCTGGTCGACCGAGGCTGACCCTCAGTCGTAGGCGGTGATCTCCAAACTCTGGCCGAAGTGCTGGAAGGGCGAGCCTGGCCGGTAATTCTCGGGGACGTCGTCGATCCCCTCGTAGAGCGCGACGTCAAAGACGTTGGAGGAGCGAATGTCCTCTTCGACGTCGACACCGCACAGACGCATCTCGTTGGCCGTATCGAAGCAGTTGACCAGCAGTACGACCTCATCACGTAGTTCTTCGTAGCGCTGGCGAGAGATGCGGCCGAGCAGAACGTACTCGCAGCCGCTGGGGGAATCGCCGACGCGACGGGCGATCATGGCGTGGTGTCGACCGTCGTCGATGCAGTAGAGGGTGTAGTCGTCGGCGTCGAGGCACTCGCGGATGCGGTCGTGGCGCTCGTGAGCGGGCAAGAGGTGCCACTGGGTATGCCGGCTGTCCTTCATGGCCCACAGGGGCGCCGGCGGGATGGTGTGCTCGGGCTCGTCCTCTTCTAGGGGGGTCGAGACGTCCTCCCCGACCATGGGGCCCGGAGTCACGGCCAGGCCGGACTCGGTGATGATGTCGCCCGGCTTGGGCCGGCCCGGACGAGGCCGGGACGGCCTCTCCCCACTCGTGGTCCTGCCCACTCTGCTCGTCGTCCTGGCCCGTCATCGGTGTCCTCCCGGGGTCTGCCGCCGGCGGTGCGGCCCGGCCTTGGACCCTACTGTGCCCGATGATCGGTCACTCGCGCATGAGCATGAGAGCCGCTTCCCGTTCGAGGTCGATAGAGGGCTCTCCGCTGACATCGATGGCGACGAGGTCGATCGTGCCTCCCACAGCGCCGCTCCGGCGATGGCACATGCACCGAGCTGCGTCTTGATCTGTGACACCTCATAAGAGGGTGCCGTCATGGGATGTCGCACCACCCTTGTCGTCCGGGACTCGCCCACCTACACTGCAGATTGCGCCAAGATCGCGCAGCCCGGATGGGCACGTCGGGTCAACGGAACGGATTGAAAATGTCTGATGCGTCGTTAGATGAACTTGGTCCCGTAGATTTCCTGATCGTCGAGTTTCCTGCGGGAGCGAGCAATTTCACCGGCGAGATGGCCCAAGAACTCCTTTCCCTCGTCGAGTCCGGGACCATCAGAGTGATTGACGTGCTGATCCTGACCAAGGATGAAGATGGCAACGTCGACGCCATGGAACTCTCCGACTTCAGCGATCTGGGCGCACTCCAGGTCATCGAAGCAGAGCTGGCGGAATTGTTGGCCGAAGAGGACGTGGAGCATCTCGCCGCCGCTATGGAGCCGGGAAGCACGGCGGGGGTGCTGATCTGGGAGAACCTCTGGGCAGCCCCGTTCGCTGCCGCAGCGCGCCGTTCGGGCGGACAGCTCATCGCCAATGGGCGAATTCCGATTCAGGCGATCATCGCCTCGATCGAGGCAGACGAAGCGAGTGGAGGAGAATAGGCATGCCCCTCAGGCCAGCACGTGTCGGAAGAGTTGGTGTTATCGGTCACCCGGTAGCGAAGACAGCAGTCGTGGCCAAGGCGGTGACGCCTGGTCCTGCGCCGGTGGCGAAGACGGCAGTCGTGGCTGCTGCGGTCACTCCGGGTAGGCGCCGGCGCATTTGACGCTTCGGGGAAGCGTCGGACTGCTCGATGACAATGGGTTCTCGTGCTGGACTCTCGGGGGCGGCGCCGACTTCATGCGGCGCGGGCTCCCGAGGCCTAAGCCCTGCCGGCGCACCGCATCATCGGTGCCTCGGTACCACGGATTTCCGCATCGGTGAGAGCGGTCCGGAGCTGGTCAAGGGGACCGAACTACAGATCCTCAATGACGGACCGCAGAAGCCGATCTCTATCCACACCCATGTGGGCCAGCGTCCGATCCTGGCCGCGGGGAACACCGACGGGGATCTCCCCAATGTCCAGTGGACGGCGTCCAGTCCGTATCGAACGCTGCAATTAGCCGTCCACCACACCGATGCCCAGCGCGAATACCGCTATGACAGCGATCCCGTCCTCGGTAGCGGCACGTCGCAGCTCCTGTCGGCGGCCTCGGACAATGGCTGGACGGTCGTGGATATGGCTGCCGACTGGGAGTAATTTCCCCATCCCGTGAATCCGGTAAGGCAACAGCTCGGCCGGCGAGCGCTCGTCAGGTCGACGAGAGCAAGCCGAGCTCCTTCGCGCGGAGCACCGCTTCGTCGCGGCTGGCGACGTTCAACTTTCGGTAGATGTGCGTCGTATGGGTCTTGATGGTGTTGACCGAGACGAAGCAGTTCTTTGCCAGTTCATGATTGGACATGCGGCTCGGGAGATAGGAGAGGACCTCCAGCTCCCGGTCGGTGAGTGGGTCGGCGAGATCGCCTCCCCGCGTGGGAGTGTGAGCAGCTCGGGCTACCCGCGTAAGGACAATCTGGCGAAAGTCGGGTGGGATTTTCGGGAGCGCGGCGAACAGGGCGACGACAGGCGCCCCAGCCCTGACGAATACTTCGACGAGTGCGTGCTGCCTTGCCAAGGACGCAGCATGCGTGAGCGTGGTCCGCGCATGTTGGGTCGATCCTTCGGACCGTTCGAGCCAGGCGCGTAGGAGTAGATTCTCGACCTGGTCGAGGGGCTCTTCGGGCCAGCCCGCGTCGGGTGATTCCCCGAGAAGTTTGCGAGCAAGCTCGACCTGGCCGAGGGTCAATGCGGCCAAGGCCCGCTCAATGGCGAGTGTGGCTGATCGAGCAGCCCGGTCGCCCAACATGTGCAGTGCCCGTTCAGAGTGCCCGCCGAGTCGAAGCAGCCGCCCGTGGAGAGCGTCGAGGCGATCACGGACGATTGGCGGGGGAGGTGACGCGAGAGCACTTCCGCTCGAACAGATGGTCGTGATGGCGTCTTCCGTATGTCCATCGGCGGCTTGGAGACAGGCCAGCGCGAGTCGGCTGACCCAGGAGAGCTGCGAGCGCCCATTGGCCTCGACCCGGACCGACCCCTCGTGGAGCGAGAGGGCTGCGCGATGAGGTTCGCCGCGTTCGAGTGCGGCGAATGCGAGCGCCAAGTACGCGTCGGCGGTGGACGGGTGGTTGAGGAACCCCGCCTCCTGGGCGACCGCCAGCGCCTCGTCCGCCAGGGCCTCGGCCCGCGCCGTGCGGCCGCACCATGCTTCCAGCAGGCCGAGCGAGCCGAGACCGCTGATCCTCCAGATCGAATATGTCGCCCCCAAGGTGGTCAGCCCCCGCTCGAGCCAGTCTCGGGCCTCTTTCATATTGCCGGCCAGAAAGTGCGCTCGCCCTCCTGAGATCACAGCGATCGTCTCGAGTGACTGGGCATCAGTGAGTCTCAAGAGGTCGGGGACCTCCGTGCCGTTCAAGTTGTAGAGCATGTCAAGGGCACGCTCCGCCTGTTGGACGGAGTTGCCCGGATTGGGGCGCCACTGTGCGAGCGCTGCCAGAAACGTCTGGGCGCATGCCCGTTCACCGGACGACGCCCGGGGGTGCGTCGCAACCCGTCGCAGGACGTCCTCCGCTCCGACCAGGTGCCCTTCGATGCCCTTGAGGACACCGAGGAGGAGGCTGATGTCGTGCCTGTCCGCTCGGGCGACCAACGGGACCTGATCGATCCAGTGAACGACAGTGGCCATTTCGCCCCGTTCGAAGATCTCGGAGCCCCGTGTGAGGATGACGTCGAGAGCTCCGTCCCAATCCTGTGCCCGTAAGAGGTAGTCGACGGCGACTCCGACTTCTCCCCGATTCCGATACCAAGCGGCGGCTCGCATCAGCAGGTCGCGCTCGGCATTCGGATCCTCGGCGCGTAGCCGGTATCGGAGAAGGTCCCGAAACAGATGATGAAAGCGGAACCACTCTCGGTGGCTATCGAGCGGGACCAGGAACATCGACTCCCGCTCGAGCTCTTCGAGGAATAGCTGCGCGCGTGCTTCACCGGTCAGGTGACGAAGGAGGCCGGCACTCATCTGGTTCAGCACCGAGCTCCGCAGCAGGAACTGTCGGCGATCGGGCGTCTGAAGCTGGAGGACCTCTTCGCCGAGGTAGTCCGCCACCAGGCGGTCGTCGCCGCTGAACTGTGCGACAAAGGCATCGACATCGGGTTGGAATCGCAACGTCACGCCGGCGAGCTGCAATCCGGCGGCCCATCCTTCGGTTCGGTTGACCAGTGCGGACACGCTGTCCGGTCCCAATCGCCGTCCGGTGATGCGCTCCAGCAATTCGGCGGAGTCCGTGTCGTCAAAAGCGAGATCCGATTGGCGGATCTCGGTCAGATCGCGGTGCGAGCGATGTCGCAGCCAACCGAACGGCGGATCTGCCCGGCTGGCCATGACGACGTGGACGTGGGGCGGGAGCAGATCGAGGAGCCGACCCAGGTCGTCGAGGAGGACTGTATTGGAGAGGCGATGGAGGTCGTCGACGACGATGATCGTCGGCGGAAGGTCGGCCATCTGTGCGGGCAACGCGTCGAGCAGCGGGGTGCCGAGACCGCCGCCGTGCATGGAGACCAGTTCAATGAGGTCGGCGAACTCCGAGCAGATCGCTGCCAGCCCGCTCAGGAGCTTTTTTGAGAACCGGACCGGGTCATCGTCGGCGGTCACGACGTCCAGCCACACGAATTCCCTCTCGGGATGGGTCGACGCCCACTGCTGCAACAGGACCGATTTGCCCGACCCGGCGGCAGCCACGAGGAACGTGAGGGGGTATTGCAAGGACTGGTCCAGTCGGTGTCTGAGCGCGGGACGGTCGACGGTGCGCGCTGGTGTGGCGAACCCTGTAGACATACGACCAGCTCTCTCCTCGTCGCCCTGCAACCAGTGTGCCACCAAGTCGCGGGTCAGGCCAGTGGCTCGACATCGGGCCGTCCGGGCCTGACTGACCTATCACCCTCAGGGGATGATGACTTCGGCATGGGGCTGGCCGACAATGAGCGTGGTGGTGTCCGGTCTTCGAGTCCATGCCGTCATGACCGGCCTGGCTGCATCACCGGCACGCCACCGGGTACAGGGTCGCGCGCAATCGCAGCATGCCGCGCGTCAGATGTCCTATGCGGAAGAGTCGCGGTGAGCGCTGAGACATTTGAAATCGTCGTCCGGGGCCGGCTGGGCCCAACGCTCGTCGGAGCGTTAGACGGGTTTGAGCTCGTCTGCTACTCACATGGAGAGACCTGTCTACGCGGCTGGGTCCCTGACCAGGCGCGTCTCCACAGCCTGCTCGGCGTGCTGCGGGACCTGAACATAGAGCTGAAGTCCGTCAATGCGGTCACCTCGGGTGGAGAGGAATCGGCGAACGAAGGAGACGGCTCGGACCAAGGAGAATCTGATGGCTGAGATCGTTCGCCCGGACGGCACTCCGGGCCAGAAGGGATCAGTGCCGAACCCGTCGACAGTGCCGCTGGACTAAGCGGCGCTAAACCCCCTCCTCAGCCACGATGCGTCCGTCGGCTGCTGCTTTGACGAGCGCATCGTAGTCCAGCTGGTTCTGGTCGGCGTAGCTCTCGGCGAACGACGCGATGGCATTCTCGAAGACCGCGCTCGAACCCAGATAGGCGGCGATGGCGATGCGATCCCCCGATCGCGCATGCGCTCGGGCCAGCGTCCATCCACAGAGATTGCCGTACGCCGCCATGCCCTCGGGGACCATCTGGTCGGTGTCGACGGACCCCTTCCAGTCACGCAACTGGCGCACGTAGAAGTCCCGCTTCACACCGTCAATGCCCTCGACCTGCTCCCAGCCCAAGAAGATGTCGCTCGACGCCTGCATCAGATGCTGGCCCGCCACTACCCGCTCACCCTCGTTGGCGTATCGGCTCTTCCCGACGAATTCGGCGAGCACCGACTGTTGCGCCTCCTTGGCCTGGAGAAGAAGAGGATCCAGCCCGTCACTCCCGACCATCAGGATCACCCAAGCTCTGGTGCCGACACTGCCCACGCCGACGACTTTGCGCGCGATACCGACGAAACGGAACTGATTCAACAGGTGCTGGCGATCGCTCTGCAGCGTTGTTCGGTAGCTGCGGATGAGCTCATGGATGCCCCGCGTGAGCTGCTCGCTCTCCATCTCCGGCAGCAATTCCTCAATCGGCACCACCAGTGGCGGAGTGCTCACGAACCGGATCTCTCCGTTGACCACCTCGGTGAGCTTGCTGAGCGCCTGCATGCTGTCGCGTGTCCTCGCCTTGGCCACGGCTTTGTCAGCACGTATCTTCGCCTTCGAGAGGGCCTTGTCCGTTCCCTTCCCGGAGCCGAGCCCGAGTTGGTCACCCATCTCCTTGAGGACACTCTCGATGTCCAGACGGGCGTACCAGACGTCGAGGTCGCGCATCTTCGACAGTTTGGCCATCTCGGTTCTGTAGGCCTTGACGGTCCCCACCACGATGCTGAGGCGTTCCTTGGTGGTGAACCCGCGGTCTCGACCTGCGATGGCCAGACTGGCCGCCAAGCGCTTGACGTCCCATTCCCAAGGACCGGGAAGGGTCTCGTCGAAGTCGTTCAGATCGAAGACCAGGTTCCGTTCGGCGGATCCGAAAACGCCGAAATTACTCAAATGGGCGTCCCCACACGCCTGCACGTTGATGCCCGATCGAGGTGTCGTGGCCAGGTCAGAGGCCATGATCAAGGCGGCACCGCGGTAGAAGGTGAAGGGTGACACCAGCATGCGCCCGTAGCGGATCGGCACCAACTCGGGCACTCTGGAGGCCGCTTGGCTTTCGAGAAGGGATACCGGGTCGGGCCTCGCCGAGGGGGGTGTCCATGCATCGTGCGCGGCCCGAGGGACGGAGGCGCGGGCGACCTTTCCCTTCTTCGCCCTCTCTTCGGAGGAGAGGTGCTCGAGGGCACCTTTCAAGGCAGAATCGGTCGTTCCTTGTTTCGCAGCCATAATTGCAACCGTCGCGCCGACGACCCTTTGTTCCATCACCCCGAGGGGGCGATATCGGTGATTCTGGACTTGAGAGGAGCCCACGGCGAGAGACCGTCCCGGAGCAGATGTGTGAATTCGATCTGAAGTCACCCGGCGAGGGTGATGACCGGCGAGAAGTTCGCGTGATTGGATGCATCCTCGAACAAGAATGATGAGGAGTAGTGATGCTGGGCTACACGTACCCACTTTTGAACATCTTCTGGACGATGCTGGAGATCTTCGCGTTCGTTGTCTACATCTGGCTGTTGATCGCAATCTTCTCGGACATCTTCCGTAGCCAGGACCTCGGAGGTGGCGCCAAGGCCCTCTGGATCCTGTTCGTCTTCATCATTCCGCTGGTTGGAATTCTGGTGTACCTGATAGCCAGAGGCGGCCAGATGCACGAACGCGCCGCTCAACAAGCCCAGCGGCAACAAGAGGCCTTTGACAGCTATGTTAAGGAAGCTGCAGGGAGTCCCACCACGGCAGATCAGCTGGCCAAACTGGCCGATCTCAAAGAGAAAGGCGTTCTGAGCGATGCTGAATTCGAGGTGCAGAAGGCCAAGCTTCTCGCGTAGCGTCGTGACCGCGCCGTAGAACTACTCATCGACCGACGTATCTCACGTGATCTTCGACCTGCTTTTGATCGCACTGGTCATCGCGCTCGAACCGATACCGTTGACGGCTTTCATCCTGGTTCTCTCGGCGGAGGGGGGAGTTCGGAAGGGCGCCGCCTTCGTTTTCGGGTGGTTACTCTCGCTGGCGATTGTCGTCGCAGTTACCGTGCTGGCCACGGGGAACAACCCTCCGAAGCCGAATACTGCTCCGTCACTTGCGGCGCTGGCCGTGAAGATGCTGATCGGTGTTGCCCTCATCCTCATTGCGATGCGCCAGCGTCGCCGTTTGAACCAACCGAAGAAGCCGAAGAAACCACCCAAGTGGCAAACCGGGCTCGATGACATGTCGCCCTGGTTCGCAATCGCCCTCGGGCCGCTCACGCAACCATGGGGCCTGGTCGCTGCCGGCGCGGCGACCATTGTCCAGGCGAAGCTGGCCTCCTGGGAGAGTTACATCGCCTTGTTCCTGTTCTGCATCGTTGCCACCTCCAGCTATCTGGTGATGGAGATTTATGCCGGTTTCCGGCCCGAACCGGCCAAGGCCTTCCTGGCTCGATTGCGTAGCTGGATCGACAGCCATACCGACCAGGCGATCATCATCGGCTCGCTCGTCCTCGGGTTCTGGCTGGTGGGAAAGAGCATCTACTCGATCGTGACCTGAATCCCGTTCCTACGGGATCAGGACTGGACGTGAGCTGCCAGGAAACGACGGAGTTCCTCGGTCAGGTCATCGTCTTCAGGAGCGCCGAAGAACCCACCGTGGGGCATGGCCTCGAACACGTGCAGCTGGGCATCAACTCCACCGGCTCGAAGCTTGCGGTGCATCCGGACGGTGTTGGACAAGAACAGGTCTCGGGTTCCCGCTTGCAGAAACGTTGGTGGGAACGGCGAGGTGAGGTCACCGAACAATGGCGACAGATAGGGGTGGCGCAGGTCGTGGTGTCCGGCATACAGTGCGATGGAGTCGGCCAGGCTCCCGGTCAACACGCAGTCGATACCGAGGTTCGTTTGGAAGGAGTCGCCGGACTCGGTTAGGTCGACTTCGGGTGTCAGGAGGACGAGCGCCGCCGGGAGGGGCAGTCCCTCGTCTCGCGCACGCAAGGTCAGTGCAGCGGCCAGATTGCCCCCCGCCGAGCCGCCACCCACAACGATCCGTTCAGGAGCCCGTACCTCGAGCAGGCCTCGATACACGGCGAGGACGTCATCGAGCGGAGTCGGGTAGGGATGGTCGGGGGGCATCCGGTAATCCACGGACCATGTCTGCAGTTGTGCCTGGGCTGCCATTCTCCGCGCCATCACCTCGCACGCCTTCCCGCCGCCCATGATCAGGGAACCGCCGTGGATGTCCAGGTAGATCGGCTGAATGCCGTCGTCTTCCACCCCCTCTGGAGTGACCACGACCACCGGCACCCCTCCGACCGATCTGGTTGCAACGGATGAGTCGAGGTGATCGACCTGTGCACCCATGACAGCGACGAGCAACTCATCGGTTTCTTTGATGAGGGCCCGCCATCCAGCGATGTCGCTCGGGACGACCCGTGCGCCACCGCCGAACATGTCCATACCGAGGAACTGCTGGGCTTGCTGGCTGACCGAAGTCGGCACCGGGATGAACCTCGTCAGTTCCCGCCCGACCGCCTTGCGCCCTTCATCATCCGACGTCATCGGTCGCTCCCCTCGCGAGGCGGTTCGCTCGCTCCGCTACGGTACTCCGAGGTCAGGCGATCGTGCTGCGACGTACAGTGATGCCACGGTGGTTCGCCCCCGAATCACCCGATCAGGATGACGACTCCAGCTCGGGCCAGCCGTATCCTCGTGGAAGACGAAGGGAAAGGGACGCCATGACCTCAGGACCAGTCGAATACATCATTGTCGCATTCCCCGGAAACAAGTTCACGGGTGAGATCGCGCCCGAGCTGATCGAACTGGTCGCATCGGGAACGGTGAGGATCCTCGACCTGATCTTCATCGGGAAAGATGCCGACGGATCGGTCATCAGTTTCGAGATCGACGAGCTGGACGCGTTGGCGGGATTCGAGGACCTGGACGCAGATGTCGGAGGGCTCATCAGCCCGGCCGATATCGAGTACGCCGCAGCAGCCCTCGAGCCCAACTCGTCGGCGGCTCTGTTGCTCTGGGAGGACCTGTGGGCGAAACCGTTTGCCGACGCCGTCCGCCGGGCCGACGGTATCCTGATCGAGGGCGCTCGCATACCCCATGAGGTCATCGAATCGGTGTTGGCGGACGCGCCGCCCGCGGTCTGAGCGACAACAAGACAGGGAGAAATGACATGCTGAGAAGACGACCTATTGCACGCATGGCTGTACGCACGACAGCGGTCGTCGGGACCGCTGCCGTCGTCGGGGGTCATATGGCCAACAAGCAGGCGGCCGCGGCCCAAGCCCAGCAGGCGGAGGCGGCAGAGCCCGCTCCGGCGGCTCCACCACCGGCTGAGGCCCCCGCCAGCGCCCCTGATCCCATCGCGCAACTCACGCAGCTCGCTGCACTCAGGGATTCCGGTGCTCTGACGGAGGCGGAGTTCGAAGCGGAGAAGGCGAAAGTGCTCGGATAGGAGGTCCCGCACCGGAACCTTCGTGCATCCGCCATAATGACCCCGTTGGGGCCATGGGGTTGAGGACATGAGGCGAAGGTGACGAGACGACTATGAACGAGAGAAAACGGCTACCGAGTTCGCGTCGAGCTCCGAAATGGCTTCTGGTCGGTCTCGGGTTTCTCCTCGTTCTCGTGGGGGGCGTGGTGGGCGGGTTCATCGTCTCTGCCACCCAATCATCGGATTCGAACGCCTGTTCGGCCACAAGTGTCGCGGACAAGACACTCCCGTCGGTCGTCACGATCATGGCGAGGAAAGGCGCGGCCGGCGGGACCGGGTCAGGCGAGATCATCCGCAGCGATGGCTACATACTGACGAACAACCACGTCATCTCGCTGGCTGCGGATGGCGGTTCGATCGAGGTGCTCTTCAGCGATGGCACGACGGCGCCTGCCACGCTGACCGGTCGGGACCCACAGACCGATCTGGCCGTGATCAAAGTCAACGCGTCCGAAGCGCTGCCCGTGATTCCGTTCGGGTCGTCGAGTGAAGCGCAAGTCGGACAACCGGTCGTCGCCCTCGGGGCGCCACTCGGTCTGTCCAGCACTGTGACAACCGGCATCATCAGCGCCCTCGATCGCAACATCGAGGTTCCGAGTGACAACGGTGGCAATGCACTCCTCGTCGCGGCCATCCAAACGGACGCCGCGATCAACCCGGGCAATAGTGGCGGTGCACTCACTGATTGCTCGGGCAATCTCATCGGCGTGCCTTCCGCTGGGGCTTCTGTACCCAATGGATCGGGTGGGTCCAGTTCGGGAGACGTCGGGCTCGGGTTTGCCATACCCGTCAGCACGGCCGAATCGGTCTCCGATGAGATCATCGCCACGGGAAGCGTCACCCATTCCTACCTGGGCCTTCAGGCGGCGCAGATACCACCGGCAGCGGCGCAACAGGCAGGGACCAGCGAAGGACTCTACGTGGTGGCTGTCGTTCCCGGTGGTCCGGCATCGACGGCTGGCTTGCGGCGAGGCGACATCATCACCGAGATCAACGGCGAGACGGCGAACGATCCCAATCAACTGACCGCGATCACCCTGACCCAGAAGCCTGGGGAGACAGCGACGATCACCTACGAACGGAACGGCCAGAGTGAGACGGCCAAAGTCACACTTGGGAACGCACCCTGAGCCACTGTCGGCACTCGGGTCACAGCAAGGTAGGGCCGGCGGGACCCTAGGACTTCCCCTGCTGATAGACCTCGGTGAAGATGTCGCCCTGCGCCGCCCCCGACCCATCCTGGCCACCGCCGGGACCCCGTAAGACAAAGGCGATGATGACGGCCAGGACTGCCCCTGCAAGGGGGCCCGCGACGTAGACCCAGTAGCTGGTGAAGGTATGCGAGACAAGGTCTGGACCAAACGTGCGGGCCGGGTTCATCGATGCACCTGAAATCGGGCTACCCCACAACCCGGCTAAGGCGATGTAGCCCCCGACCCCGAAGGCTCCGATGATGCCGATGTTCTGTGCCCCGGACGCTGTGCCGAGGATCACGCTGACCAGGCCCATGGTCAAGATCAGCTCCATCCAAAAGGCGGCCCACGACGAGTAGCCGTGAGCAGGGTAGTTGGAGCCGTATTTCGCTGAGACATTGATGACGGCGTGCAGGAAGAGGGCGGCCAGGGTGGCGCCGATCAGCTGGACCACGATGTAGCCGGGGACCCGTCGCCAGGGGAAGTCACGACGCAACGCGAAGGCAATCGAGACAGCAGGATTCAGGTGGGCACCTGAGACTTTTCCCATGAACAAGATGATGGCCATGACCATCAGGGCGGGGGCCACGACGGCGGCCTGTCGGCTGATCGTATTGGGGAAGGCTTGACTCATCATGCCCCCACCAGCGGCCACCAGGACCAAGAAGAACGTGCCCAACAGTTCTGAAAACAGTCGGCGCCACTCCTGGCGGGGATCGTTGAAATCGGCTATCCGATCGACAAGCTGCTGCTCATAGCGAGCGAGCGGGCCGACCGGACTCAGCGTGGGTACGTTCTGCTGCGCAGTCATGAGGGGCTGATCCTTTCGTCTCTTCTCCACCATCGACTCTGTCAGGTCGGATTCGGAGCGTCATCACCCGTGAAGGGTGACGTGGGGGCCGCGTGGCTGCGTGATCGGTATCTCAACAACATTGGTGTTTCAGGCGCCTTCTTCCGGAGTTTCCGACCGACGAGAGGGATCGTCGAGCATCGCGAATCTCGCAGTCAAGAGATCCTCGATCCGGGCCAGTCGCCGATCCAGCGCCGCGAGCGTTGCCTCGTTCGTCTCGGGCTCCTGCTTCGGATCGGAGGCTCTGCGCCGACTCGCCTGGTCGACGAAACTGGACGCCACCTGAGCGGTGATAACGGCCAGGGTCAAGATGCCAATGGCCATGATGAAGACGGCGGTGATTCGCCCGGCCACGGTCACAGGGAAGTAGTCCCCATAGCCGACAGTGGTAACCGTTACCACCGACCACCAGACAGAATCACCGAACGTGTGGATATTGGATCCCGGTGCGTGGCGCTCGACGAAGAACACGATGGCCGCCCCGTTGAGGACGAGTATCGAAGCGGCCAGCAAGAAACGACCGAGGTTGCCGCGGCGGAACACCGACCTGATCAGCCGGAGACTGAACACGACACGCAGGGGCGGGAATGGAATGGCGGCCAGGGCGAACGGATGGGTGAGGGGGTAGCGCCAGTGACGCCTTGCGAGGACGCTTCTGATCGCCATGTCGATGCCGTAGATCACCGAGACGCCGATCCGCACGACCAACGCAATGGTCGACGCGTGATGGCTCGTTCCGAAATCACCAGGTGGAACCACGACGATCCACAGGGTCAACAGTGCCAAGAGGTCCAGCGGAGTCTGGGTCCTCGCCAGGTAGAGGCCCAGCCGACCGCTGGGATCTTCGGCGTTCGGGTCGCGGCCTTCGTCGAGGGCCAGGGGCGTGATATCGCTCATACGCCAAGCGTGACACGCGCGGGCTCCGTGGCGTCGTGTCCGAGAACGCTCTGGTCCATCCCCCCACCCGGGCGACCGTCCGAGGCTCGCGGTTCCCTCTCTTCGCCCTCGCACCGGGGAACAGGAGGAGCTCAGATGGAAAGGCCCTGGAGCGCCGAGGCGGACCGTGCAGGGCCCGAGCCGCGGCAGCAGTCACCTCGGTCAGAAGAGCGATCCCGGCATTCGTCGTGCACCCAAAAAGATTCGGCATTGGTGTGCGGCGACACGACCCGGCGGTGTCGATCGGCCACCACGCGCCGCCGTGTCGATTGTCGAAAGGTAGCTCGGGGCTTCGCGGTGCGCTCGGAGGCCCACACATAGGTGCGATGGAGAGTTCACCTACCCGTCGCTGATTGGTCGTCACTCGTTCATCCCCGGGGCTTACAGTCGGCTCGTCATTGAGCGGCGTCGAAGGAGTGAACCATGCGCGTCAATTCCGCACGCAAACTAACGGTGTTGTGTGTAGCCGGCCTTGGATCCTTGGGGCTTCTGGGCGTCACCGGAGGATCGATCGCGACTGCCGCTCCAGGTTTGACTCCCTTCCATGTGTCCGTCGTGCTGGAGGGCGCGTCGCTCCATCACACATTCGTTCCCGCCGGAACGGCCACCCGCCAGACGGAGGCGTTGAGCGATCCTGATGACATTACGCGGCTTGGCAACGACCTCTTCGTAGGATTCCAAAATGGTGTCGGGCCACAAGGCCAGGCCAGCACCGACGGCAATCTCGACAGCACGGTCGTCGAACTGAGCTTGACGGGTCATGTCGTCGGCCAATGGGACGTCACGGGCAAAACGGACGGTGTGACAGCGGATCCCGCACTGGGAGGCGTCATCGCCACAGTCAACGAAGATGCCAACTCCGCGCTGTACACCATCCGTCCGTTCTCCACCTCCGCCGCGAAGGTGGTCACGAGGTACGCCTACAGCGAACCGCTGCCTCACGGGGGCGGTACCGACGCGATTTCCATCTTCGACGGTCAGATACTCATCAGTGCCTCCGCTCCAGGAACGAACGGTCCTCCTGCGCCGCAGCCGACCTATCCTGCGGTCTATTCGGTGACCCTGGATCCAAGCACGCAGGTGGCACAGATCGCTCCACTCTTCGACGACGAGGACTCGGCCTCGGTCGCCAACGTGAAGAGCCCGCAGTTCGGGGAGACCACGCAGCTTGCGCTGACCGATCCCGACTCGAACGAAGTCGTACCATTCGACGCCCCGAGGTTTGGCGGTGACTTCATGCTCACCAGCCAAGGCGATCAAGAGCAGATCTACGTCGACCACGCTGGTAGCTCCCATCAGCAGCTCGCGGTATTGTCGCTGTCCCAGTCGGTGGACGACACGGCATGGCCGACCGATGGCCCTGGAGCGCTCTACTCCACCGACTCGACCAATGACGCGGTGGATGTCATAACGGGACGATTCAGCCAATATCTGCCGCTCGCTGTCGCCACACCCTGCGGTGCCAATACTGCTCCGGCAACGTGCCCGGGGCCCGGTTTCCCGGCGAACTACCTGGCCACGCTGAACCAGTGGACTGGACAGGTCACGGCCCTGACAATCGAAGGCGTTCCCTACGTGCCGCAAGGTGGACTGGCATTCGTTCCGTTCGCCTCCTGAACGACCCCATCGTCGAGACACCATGACGACGCGTGGCAACATGCCGGGGCGCATCCACCTGGTCATCGCGAGGAGGGGCCGAGATCATTGACGCTGCGGGCGCCTGTCGGTAGCGTCCTTTCATGAGTTCTGATCTTCCCTCGTCCCCGACCATTTGGAGGACCAGTTCACCCACGTGCAGAACCTGGCGTCGGACAGGCACTTCCGTTGTGAGGACTCCGAATCGCACCATGGCTCGGCCGCATGAGCGAGCACACCACCCACACCTCGAAAGGTCTTGATATGGCCGATTCCCAACCGACTGCTGCTGAGCTCCGCGCCCTCATCGGCGGTGTGTACGCCATTGCCGCCTGGTATGAAGGCGACGGAGAAGAACTTGGGCCGCCTGTTGCACACGGTCGTTACGTCCTCGTTGACGGCCAGGTGGTGTCATCCCTGTTCAAGACGAATGCTGATGGGAGCAAGTCGGTCCAGGCATTGTACGGGCGTTATGAAATCGAAGACGGGGCTTTCAGTTACGGCTACGACTTCGGAACGATCATCACCGAATCGCCGGACGGAGCAATCGACATGACGGAGATGGGGACCGGCGAGCTCATGCGATTTGTTGCCACACGCGAGGGCGACGCCGTCCGCTTGTCGTGTCGTGAAAGAGCATTCGCTTTTCTTGTCACCCCCGGCGTGAGCGTGATGCAATTCTTCGACAACGACCGGCTCCTGCGGATCTGGCAGCGCACGACAGCCTGAGGGCACCTCGACGAATGTCGGCCTCGACTTCGCCGAGGATCAATCGAACGAACGGCCGATGGATGGCCCGGTCGGCGAGGATTTGTGCAACTGGGCCACACGGGGGCTACAGGTGGAATGAGGACACCGGACCCTTTCGGCCTCGCCGGCAGTGGCGAGCCCTCAGTGACCTATGGCGGTGCAGACGCCGAGCTCGTAGATATGAAGTAACGCAGGCCACGCTGCGTTGTTCAGCTTCGGGGTGATCTGGGCGTTGATTTGCACGGTCACCGATCGCGACCCATCGGCTGTGGCAGCAGCAAAATTTGTGTAGCCGAGTGTGTTTCCCGTGTGGCCGTAGACGGTGCCGCAACTGGTCTCATAGCGGAATATGGCCAGGCCGGCGCTATTGGTGCCTGGACCGGGCGGCTCCGAACTTCCTTGGCGAAAAGTGAACTGCACCTCATGCACGGCCCTGGACGTGGTCGCGCCGCGCACGTAGGCACGGATGAATGTGGTGAGGTCCTGGGGCGTGGCGATCACACCCCCCGCAGCCCAGCTCCAACCGGCGCCGAAGAAGTTCGTCACATCGCTCGGTGGGTTGGGCGGATCGAGGTCGTACCCCGAGATGAACGGGGAGGGAATGGCCGAACCCTGAGGCAGGCTCGTCTCGCTCAGTCCCAACGGACCTAAGACACGCGACCCCAGCTCGCTCTCGTAGCTCTGCCCTGTGGCGGCCTGGACCATGAGCGCCACAATGATGTTGTCCGAGTTGGAGTAGTGGTAGTCGCTTCCCGGCGTGAAAATGAGATCGGGCGCGGCATAGGAGAGCAGGGTTTCAGGCGGCGGAGGGTTCTGCGGGTCTTTGAGGAGTTCGTCGAGGAACGTGGTTGTGCCGCTGAAGTCCCGGATCCCACTTGTGTGTTGCAGAAGCTCGGCCAGTGTGACCCCGTGCCATTCCACAGGCAGAGAGGGCAGCCACTTGCCGACGGTGTCGCTCAATGAGAGGACGTGGTCGGCCACGAGAGAAAGCGCCACGGCACCGCTGTAGGCCTTGGAGACGCTGGCTAGGCGGATGTGGTCGGTGGTTTCAAGAGGCACTGATTGGCCTACCTGGACCGTGCCGGCGCGATAGACGGTCTGGGTCGCACCTCTCTTTACGACAGCGATGATCCCCGGAGGTCCGTCGCTGCTGGACACGAGCGTGTTCAGAGCCTCTTGAAGGGTCCCGCCGGTACCCGTCTCGGTTGTTGCGTCGGCGCTCTCGGGGGCAAGACTCATGACGATGGTGGTCATGATTGCCAGCCCGGCCGCCGCGATACTCACAAAGGAAGGACGCCGGCCAGCGCGGCGCGGGCGCTGTGGAGTTCGTGAAGATGTGTTCAAAGCCAGGGTGTTCATGGGTCAGCCAGTCTCTTGCGGTCAGGCCAAAGGAGTGGGAAACGTCCGTTGCCGACCGAGACTAGCGCGGGCGAGCACGGCCCCGGCACGCCGGATTCGTGCGCGGGCTCAAGGGACCGGAAGTGCAACCAGGCAGAGGGGCTCGGCCGTCAGCGAGGAAGGAGCGAGGTGACGTTTTCGCCGCTCATGAGTTTGCCGACAAGGCCCATGTCGAAGTAGTCACGCCAGTGCACGATTCGGCCATCCGTCACCTCAAATGTACCCATCACGGGCACGGGGGCGACGATGCCGTTCGCAGTAATTTCGTCCACCCGTTCCGTGAGCACCGTGCGGCCGTCTTCGACCAGGTTCCGGATCCGGAAGGAAATCGGATCGAACATGTCGAACTGAAACTTCACGGCAGCAACTGCCGCGTCCCTGCCGACGGCTGGCTCTGAGCCGATGTTGTGGTAGACGACCTTCTCGTCCAAATAGGACTCCACGGTGGCGAGATCCTTCCGATCGATCGCCGCGCAGAACTCCCTGACCACATCAGCTGCTGTCGCCATCACATGTCCTCTCGTCTCATAGCAAACCTACAGCTTGTATCTTCTCCTAACCTACAGGGTGTATGTCAAGCTCCCACGAGACCGGTCCGGTGTGGTCTTCACGTGGCGAAACCACGAAGGCCGCCCTCATCAGCGCCGCCCGCGAGTTGTTCGTTTCCAAGGGCTACTTCGCCACGGGAACCGAGGAGATTGTCGCCAGAGCCCATGTCGGCACCCGCGGCGCGCTCTATTACCACTTCGCTGACAAGAGAGATCTGTTCCGCGCCGTGTTCGATCAGGTGCAAGCCGATCTCGCCCCGGCCACAATCGTGAACGAGCGGGACGACGCACTTGAGCTCCTCACGGCCGCACTCCAGCAGTTCCTCGACGCCTCCGCCGACAACCACGACGTCCAGCAAGTCTTGTTGATCGACGGCCCGGCCGTCCTCGGGTGGGATCAGTGGCGCAGTCTCGAAGCTGACTACGGTCTGGGAGTCATCGCAGCCATGCTCGACGCGGCCGTAGCCCAGAAGGTCATTCCACGTCAGCCGACCGCTTCATTGGCGCACATGCTCCTTGCCGCCGTGGATGAAGCCGCTCTCTATATCGCCAACGCCTCGAACCGCCGACAAGCCCACACGCAGGCTCGACAATCGCTCAACCGCCTCTTGGGAGGGCTCAGAGCAACGAGATAGCAAAGGGAGAGAAGAGAGCCCAGACTTGCGGAATACCCTGGAGGGCGTGGAAAGGCGCGACGAGTAAATGGTCGTGGCCCGGCGTCGCAGGGAGGTTCCCTTCGCGGCACTTGCCTGGCAATGCCGCGTGTTCGGACTGTCCGGGGGCGGACATTTTGACCGAGGCGAGGACGATGTAGCAGTACGGCTCCGAGGACCCGATGGTACGAAGACTGGCCCATCGCACGCCGCCGCCGGTTGTCTCGGGCGCCGTTGCTTACGGAACGAGCGTGTCCCAGGCGGCCAGCGACACAGTGTTCATGGCTGCGTCTGCCAGCGCTTCGGACGGCACCGACTGGGTGAGAGTGGCGATCAGGTAGTCGCGGCCGTCGCCTTTGACCCATCCGATGGCGTTGTACACACCGAGACTCGGGAGCCGCCCGGTCTTGACAGCCCGGAGGGTTCCGGGGCCAATCCCGAAATTGACGCCGAAGATCTGAGAAGGCTCGACCTGACTAAGGAGGCTCAACCCATACTCACGCGACGCAGCGTCGAGGGTCGGATTCGGCATCGCATAGGTTTTGAGAACTTTCAACTGGTCTGTCGCGGTGGTAGTCGAAACGGCCCAGTTCGGGACAACCGTCGTTCCTGTCAACCCGACGGATTGGTCCCAGCTCTCCACGGCCGGAGCACCTCCGACGTGGTTGAAGAGGGCGCTGGCTGCATTGTTGTCGCTCACTTCGATCATTGGCACGGCGAGGCTTTGCTCGCTGGCCGTGAGACCTCTACCGGCAGCTTGTGCTTCAGTGAGCAACGTTCCAAGGAACTCCGGTTTGACGACACTCGCCGTATCGAGCGCCAATCCGGTGTTGAAGGTGAAGGTATTGCCCGTATTCAGATCCTCTATGGCGGCGGTCACCAGTCCGGGTGTCCCGACGAGCATGGCCACTACGCCGGGGCTAAACGGCGAAGCTTGAGGTGAGCCTTCAGCAAGCCAGTATCCGGTGTCGCTCGAAGCGATCCCCACAATAGGGTCGGCGAGGTGTTGTCCCCCCTCCGAGCCGTAAAACGCGGCGTCCCCGAAACTGAAGATGCCACCGTCCGCGGCAACCAGCCAATAGCCCCGCCCCGTCGGAGTGGCCGCCATGCCGACAATGGGCGCGTTCAGATCCAACGCTCCAGTGGAGCCGTAAAACGCGGCGTCCCCGAAACTGAAGATGCCACCGTCCGCGGCAACCAGCCAATAACCCCGCCCCGTCGGAGTGGCCGCCATGCCGACAATCGGCGCGTTCAGATCCAACGCTCCAGTGGAGCCGTAAAACGCGGCGTCCCCGAAACTGAAGATGCCACCGTCCGCGGCAACCAGCCAATAGCCCCGCCCCGTCGGAGTGGCCGCCATGCCGACAATGGGCGCGTTCAGATCCAACGCTCCAGTGGAGCCGTAAAACGCGGCGTCCCCGAAACTGAAGATGCCACCGTCCGCGGCAACGAGCCAATAACCCCGCCCCGTCGGAGTGGCCGCCATGCCGACAATGGGCGCGTTCAGATCCAACGCTCCAGTGGAGCCGTAAAACGCGGCGTCCCCGAAACTGAAGATGCCACCGTCCGCGGCAACGAGCCAATAACCCCGCCCCGTCGGAGTGGCCGCCATGCCGACAATGGGCGCAGCCAAGAACGAGCCCATCAACGAGCCCAGGGTGGGCGCAGAACCGAAAGCGAAAACGCTGCCGCCTTTGACCAACGCTGCTCGGTGTGTTGTTGCCGCACCGGCAGGAGGCGCGGTGGTGAGTGGCACGAGGAGCAATGTCAGGAGGGCCACGACAAGCGTCGTCACGCAGCAGATCCTTTGTCGACCCTCATACATCCGCACGAGACCAAGACGTCCTGTCATGGCGGAAGCGTAGTAAGGATGCCATTCCGTCGGAGGTGTCCCCAACGACAGGCCCTATCTGATCGGAGCTAGTCCTCATCGAAAACGCCGATGACGAGTAACCAAGCGGCCGTTATCATGTAACAAGTGTTGGTGACGATGGCGACCGCTGCAATATAAAGGCCTGCCAGGTACCCGAAAAAGAACAGTGCGGCACCGATCATCTCAGCCGTATGTACGACGCTTCCGCCAATAATGCGAGACAGCCGCAGGCCATCGCTCGTCCTTCTGGCGTTGACGTAGCCTTTGATAAAAACGGCCGCCGAAATACCGGAGACTACGAAGAGTTCAGCGCCTATGGCCCGGTGGTTCTGACCTCCCATCAGTACGAGCGCACAGCGCATGAAAACCAATGCGAGGCCCGCAAGTGTGTTTATAGCTCGATAGCGATGCGTCGCATCCCGGGCGATGGCTTTGAGGTTCAGCGACATCGCCACGAAAACCAAGCCTGTAAGTGTGACTGCGCCCGTTCCTACCAGAAGAAAAAAATTGGTCCACTGCCCAGGCCTAAAAACATCGGCAGCAATCACGGCCTAACTGTAACAATTTACGAATGTTGGTTTTGGCCTCAGTGGCCGACGGAGCCCCCAGTTGAGCAATGGCCTGACTCCTCATCATGGACCGAGACGCCCGTTACGGGCGTCGTGACTGGTCCGATCGCCGGCACCCTGAGCTACCGATAGAACCGGCGTCGGCCGCTCGCTTTTCGATGGAATCTGCCCGGCGGGGAGACCATAATGATATGCAGTGTCCAGTAAGTACCCGTACTCGCCGGACCTTGCACTCCTTGAATTCGATGAGGACAAAGTCGGCGTTTTCGACGCCGCTGCGACCCAGCCGCCGGTGGGTGCGCCCCTAGCGGCCGTCGGCTGCTATTTCCCCGAACTCATCGAAATGCTCGTGGGCCATGGACGAGCGCTGCTCCAACTGCCGAGCCAATCGCATCTCTGGGAGGTCACATGGAACGGAACACCATTAGGCGTCTTCTACCCGGGGATCGGCTCACCCCTCGCAACGGCATCTCTGGAGAGAGTCGTCGCGGCCGGATGTAACTCATTGGTATTCTGCGGTGGGGCGGGAGCCGTGGTTCCAGAGCTCGCACTCGGGCACGTGGTCATTCCCACCAGTGCAGTGAGAGACGAAGGTACGTCGTTTCATTACGCGCCTGCAGCACGTGAGATCACTTGTGCAACCTCAGTGGTGGAGACGCTGGCCACGACGTGCGAGCAGCACGATATTCCGTACACTCTCGGCAAGACGTGGACGACCGATGGACTTTTCCGAGAGACTCAGGATCGTGTCGCACGACGGCGCGCCGAGGGCTGCATCGTGGTCGAGTGTGAAGCTGCAGCACTTTTCGCCGCTGGTCAGTTCCGTCAGGTTGACGTCGGGGTCCTCCTCTACGCCGGCGATGATGTGTCCGGCGAGATTTGGGACGAGCGGGGATGGAAAGGCGCACACCGCGCACGTCAAACTCTGTTCAACCTCGCAGCCGAGTCGGCGATTGCGCTTGCTACCAGGACTAGCTGATACATCGGTGTCCTCTGCGCGAGGCTGGCACGTCTGGTCTACGCGAACGAACGTCAATGCAAGGAAGTGGGCGAGACACCCCTTCCGTCGTCACGCCGAGTCGGCGACGGCCACGATGACGTCTGGCTCACCCATCGTCGCACCCAGAAGACGCCGGGTCCCACGCCAGCCTGTTCGGGACAACGCTGCCTCAAAATAGCTTGTATCAAACCCGAGCTCGAGCCAGCCATACGTTCGAGTTGACCAGACCGACAAACCGTCCAGCCTCGGCCCCCAGGGATAATTCAGTCGTTGCACTGGTTCGGATGCAAAGAACACGGCGCCGCCCGGACGGACAACGCGATGGAGGTTCCTGAGCATCGTGAGATGATCCGAACAGTGGTGAAAGCTCTCGAAGAAGATGGCTGCATCGAATTGGTCATCCGGATTGAAAGCGAGCATGTCCTGCTGCATTACGGTCAGGAGTTCCGGATTCGGGCACCGCCTGCGAATGAGCTCGCAGAACTTTGCGTCGACCTCGACCGCAGTGACATCGAACCCAGTCGACACCAAGTCTTCAGTGAGATTCCCCCAGCCAGGACCGAACTCCACAATTCGTGCGGGCGGTGTCAGCCCGAGGGCGCTTTCGCCGATGCAGCGCATCAGGTGTCCGCGGGCAACGAGATCCCTGCCGACGACGGTCGCCGATCCTGTTTCAAATGGAAATGGTCGAACTATCGCTCGTTCGAGATCAAACGGCGAGGCTTCGTTGGCAACTGAGTACTCTGCGTGACCCGAAATGGAGTGGTAGAGGCTCCACGTCCAATCTCGGTATTCACTCGAAAACGGATCTGGCGGCCGATTTCCAGGCAATTCCAGTTGGAATCCTTGGAGCAAGGATCGGGCGTCATCCTGTGACGATGAGAACGCTAGAGCCGCCCTGGACAATTCCGCATCAAGTGAAGCGAGCGGGATGGAGCGAATTCCGGGATGCCCCAACCAATCCCTCACCTTGCCTTGGGCCGGAGCTGGTAGCGCATCGACGAGCGTCCGGCCGAGCTGGATGAAGGATTGAGATGGCCGGTTCATAAGGCGCAAATGCTAGCCCTGCGCCCGATGTCCTAGAAGAGGGAGGCCACAAAGACCGCTCTCGGACCGGCCAAGGTCGCAGGCGTCGCCACGACAGAGTACGAGGTCACTCACGTACCGCCGCACGAGTGCAGTGCCATGAGGACCTCTACCGACACCTCGATCTTGGAGGGCACACCGCGACTTCTCATGGGATAGACAAGTTCTCGGGACCACCGGCGTCGATGAAGTCCGGGCGTCGAGGGCCCGTATCGCCGTCCCCCGGAGCCGAGGTCATGGCCGTTTGGTTGCAACGTGCGGGGACCGCTACGCTCGCGCTTCCGACAAACGAAGGCCCACGGACGCCGAGAAGTCCGACGCTCATGAAAATTCAGTCCGATCCGGTCAAGGAACATTTCCGGACTCTGTGAGCCGAAAGAACCGTCGTTCGGAGCACCACATCGAACGGCGACGGGCTCCCATGCCTTGCACGAATCACTTGATCGTCGCCCCCCTGTGGGTTGCGTACGGCGCCAACCTCGGGACGCTCATGCGGAGTTGTGATGCCGTCGGGGCGTGCATGGCCGTGCCGGAGACTGATCACTATCGCCAGGCTCTGAAGAGAGGCGACACCCTGGCCGCTCGACCTTGTCTGCACTGGGTGCGATCCAAAATCGATTGGATTGATCTCCAGCAACGTCAAGGTGCTCGCATCATCGGCGTAGAGCTCGATGAAGACTCGATCTCACTAGGCCAGGTTCGCCAAGCGGTCACTCGAAGTGTCATCCTCCTCGGACATGAGCATTCAGGGCTCCCGCCCGAGGTATCGCCATACCTGGATCAAACTGTTGCAGATTCCCATGATGGGCGTCGGCCAATCCCTCAACGTCGCGGTTGCCGGCTCCCTCGTTCTCTACAAACTTGCCGGGCTGTCATGAGAGCTGGGTGTCAGCGCAGAAAATGCCGAAATCGCACGATATATCGTAATATGTCATACTTCTCATTCGGATGGGTAAGGGAGAGGACCGGCGCGGGCGTGTTGCGAGCTCTCCAGGTGTCGCATGAGCCGGTGGTATTCGGTCCACGACTCTTTGAGCTCCTGTACGCTCACCTCGAGGAGGAGATGAGAAATGACGCTTCCGTTTAGGTTGGTATCGGCGGACTCTCACATTGCAGAGCCTCCCGATCTGTGGACGACCCGCATCGATCGCCAATTCCGAGATCGGGCGCCCCACCTGGTGAGCAACCAACATGGTGATGCCTACGTCATTACCGGCAACACCAACGCCGTTATCGGTGGACCGATCGGACTGATGGCCACCAAGGCGAAGTACACCGATCTCGAAGCGCGCTTCGGGATGGAAGGGCGCTGGAGCGACGTACCGGAAGGTGCGTATGACCCTGTCGCTCGAGCGGAGGAGCTCGACCGAGAGGGGATCGACGCCGAGATCATCTATACCAGTACAGGGCTCGGTTTCTTTGCGCTCGAGGACGCAGAGTTCCGCGGAGCCTGTTTCCGTGCCTTCAACGACTGGCTTGCGGAGCACTGTGGAGGAGCACCGAAGAAACTGTTCGGTGTGGCGATCATCGATACCTACGACGTCGATCGCGGCGTGGCGGAGTTGGAACGTTGCGTCGCTTTGGGCCTGCGCGGGGCGATGATCAGCATCGGACAGCGTTCGGGTGCGAGCTACGGTGATCAGAAGTTTGAGAAGTTCTGGTCGGCCGCTGAAGAACTCGGAGTTCCGATCAGCCTTCATGTGGCGGCGAGCGAGACAACGTGGATGAGCACGGGCAACCGATTCGTCGACTTCGCGTGTGTGTTCATGCCGACCATGTACACCGTCCTCTCGATGATCTACTCGGGCCTCTTCGACCGCCACCCAAATCTCAAGGTCCTTTCCGTGGAGAACGATGCGTCGTGGCCGCTGGCCGTCCTCGAACGGATGGATGACCGCTGGATGCTGGACCAGATCTGGGCCACCGAGAGAGGGCCGGCCGCTGCAATTACGTCAGGCCGCAAGCCGAGCGAGATCTTTCACGACCACGTCGGTTGTACCTTCATGCGGGATCGAACCGCGATCGTCAATCGTGGGATCATCGGTCGAGAGAATCTGATGTGGGGTGCAGATTTTCCGCACTTCGACGGTGCGTGGCCGAACTGTGGCGAGCTCCTGGAACGCCAATTCGAGGGGGTTCCGGTGCAAGATCAGATCTCGATTGGGCGAAACAACGTGATCAAGTTTTACAACCTGCCTCTCGAGCTTGCCTCGGCGACCTCCGAATCGGCGGCTTCGCTCGCGTAGCCTCGTCCCGACATTCGCACACGAGAGCGATCCATCATTCCACGGCGGTTCAACGAGGGAGGGGTCGACGTCGACCTGAGGCGTGCCGAGAAAGCCGTCGATCACCTGATGTGGCAAAGCATCCGGCGATGGCCCTCTCGTTCCTCTCTTATACTGCAACGTCTTGGTGGAACCTACTGAGAGTCGAAGCGAGGGGGAAGAGGTATGACTGACACATCGGACATGCCGTCCGAGTTCGATGCAGAGGCCGTTCGGGCGAAGTACAAGAATGAGCGCGACAGACGCATGGTCGCAGGACGGGCAGCGATCAGAGACTTGACCCGTGATGAAGTTTTCGCGGCATACCTCGCCGATCCGTTTGCATCGGTTGTGCCCCGTAACTCGCTGTTCGACGACATAGACGTCGCAATCGTCGGCGCCGGATTGGCGGGCGTCGTGGTTGGCGCTGAGCTTCGCAAGATCGGGATGAAGCAGATCCGCCTGATCGACAGAGCGGGTGGTCTTGGCGGAACTTGGTACTGGAATCGCTACCCCGGGGTCATGTGTGACGTCGAGTCCTACTGCTATATGCCCATGCTCGAAGAGACGGGTTACGTCCCGAAGAACCGATATGCACTCGGGGACGAAATCCGCGAGCACATTGAGGCAGTTGCCGCCAAGTTCGATTTGGTGGATTCGGCGCTGTTCCATACTGGCGTCGAGAAGAGCGAGTGGGACGAATCCCTGGCCCGTTGGGTGATCCGTACGGATCGGGGTGACGAAATCCGGGCTCGATATCTCGTCATGGCGACCGGCATCCTCAATTTGATGAAGTTGCCCGACCTTCCCGGCATCGAAACCTTTAAGGGCAAGGCGTTTCACACCGCTCGCTGGGATTACGAATACACCGGAGGTGCTCCGGATCGTCCGCTTGTCAATCTCGCGGACAAGGTCGTCGGGATCGTCGGGACCGGGGCCAGCGCAGTGCAATGCGTGCCGCCACTTGCCGAATCCTGCAAGCACCTCTACGTGATCCAGCGCACGCCTGCCGCCGTGGGTGTACGAGCGAATCGTCCGACAGCTGAGGACTTCGGCCAGGGCCTCTATCCGGGTTGGCACCGCGACCGAAACGAGAATTTCCAGGCGGTGATGCTCGGTCGTGCGGTCGAGACCGATCTTGTCGACGACAGCTGGTGTCACCACTTCGCCCGGATCAACAATCGGCAGATGGCTCCGGGGGAATCGATGGAGGAGTACATGCTCGGTGTCGAGGAGTTCGACTTCGAAATTATGGAACTGCATCGCCGCAGGATTCGTGAGTACGTCACAGATCAAGCGAAGGCCGACGCACTCATGCCCTATTACCGGTACAGCTGTCGGCGCCCCTTGTTCCACGACGAGTACCTTCCGGCGCTGAATCGTCCGAACGTGACGGTGGTCGACTGTCCCGGCGGGATCGACCGCGTTACAGAGCGGGGCTTGGTCATTGACGGACAGGAGTACGAGCTCGACTGCATCATCTACGCCACTGGCTTTGAGCCCGAGATCACCCCATTGCCACGTCGAGTTGGGCACGAGGTCATCGGCCGCGACGGACTGAGCCTTGCCGAAAAGTGGAGCAATGGTGCTTCCACATTGTTCGGCATAATGACCAGTGGCTTTCCCAACATGTTCCTCATGCCGTGCCCCGGTCACCAAGCGGTGGTGACGGTGAACTATACGCTGCTCAGCGAGATCTGCGCTGAGTACATTGCTGCCACTGTCGCAGCTCTCGAGGCCGTTGACGTTCGTTCGTTCGATGTCAGCAAGGAGGCCGAAGATGAGTGGGTAGCCCAGATCCTCGAGGCCAACAGGCAGCTGGGTGGTTCCGCTCCTCCCGGTGGGGTGCCGTGCACTCCTGGATCCCGGATGATCTTTGACGACGACGGGAACATGGTGTTGCTCGAGCCCCACGGCGGAAGCTACGGAGGCGGGTTCGGTGACTACTTCGGCTTCCGTGATCTGCTCACTGACTGGCTCAAGGAGGGTACGTTTGCCGGGCTGGACTTAGACCGTCAGTCGCCGTAGCGCTGACTGCGGGAAGCGCCCGAGACATACCATCGAGGAAGGTTCGACAGGCCGGACCTGATGCTTGTGGCGTCACCCGAATGTCGCTGTCCCTCATGCTGGTTTGCTCCGAAGTCGTGGGTCCCAAAAACCATGAGGGGCGGGGATGGATCTCGCAGAGCGGCGCGCAACTCTACGGCCAGCGCCCTGCCGGGTCGACTCGATTCGTCGAACCGCCGTAGCGCAACTGGATCAGGCCGCCCGGCCGGTCGTAGCGGACATTGGCGTTGGGCATCGGGCGGTTGTTTCCAAAGGGGAATACCGGGTACTCAATGGCACCGCGAGCTGCAGGGCCGCCCGTCGCCGAAAGCCATGAGATCGACGTCCCAGGGCGGTATGTCGCTCCAGCGTCGGGCACGGCTGTAAACCTCCATGAAAGCCGTAGCACCCTCCTCGATCACTGCCGGCATGGAGGCGTGTCGCCGGCGAAACGCGAGGCCCCCGATCCAAGTCCGATTGCCGACCAGCTCGGGGCGACCCAGGCCGGTGCCGCGTGGCGCTGTCGGCTGGATGTAGAGGTCGAACCAGTCGGCGGGAACCTGCAGCTGGCCTGCAGGTTCGGAACGGACGAGAGTGACACGGTAGTCCCCGACAGCCCAGGGAAAGGGCCGTCGTACCCCGACGAAACGACCCTCGTGTGTGCCAAGTTCCCGGAAGCCCCCGGGGGGCAGTCGGGTAGCGCCGGCGTCGAAGGTCCACCAAGTGGAGAAGATGAGCCCCTTGCCGGCACCTCGACCGCGCTCGGGGTCTGCCATGTCGGTTTGCAAGCCGAGGTAGAACGTCGACCCGTCGATGAAGCCCTGGGCCAGGGCAAGGTAGATTCCGACTGAGCTCGTCGGATCGCTGATCACCTTCAGGTCCCACTCAAGGTTGGCCATGGGGGACTCGAGATCCCAGCGGACGTAGATCCCCGCTACCGGCAGGCGGATCTCTTTGTCGAGTTCCGCACTCCGTCGGGGTTGCTCGCGAAGCGGCGCATGGGCCGCACCCAGCACTCGTCCAAGCAGGCCTTGCAGGCCGCGCTTCATTGGCATCCGTCCCATCATCTGCCACCCGACGGGTCCTTGTCATCCGGAACGGTCGGCCGACGCTTTCCCCGGTTCGGCGGTCGCGGCAGTGCAGAGTCGGATACGTCGTCCACCTCTTACTGCTCACCCGGATTTGCTGAGTTCAAAGCACCACTATTGGCATGTTGGTATAACCGATTTGGAAATCAGAGGGCGGCATCAGAGAACGTGATTCATCTATTTCATACCTAGGAACGCGACGAAGCAGCTCCTCGAGCAGCACGCGTCCTTCAAGCCGCGCCACATGGACGCCTATACAGAAGTGAAGTCCGTGTCCGAAGGCAAAGTGACGCTCCATCGAGCGGTTCCAGATGAACTCGTCTGGGTTGGCGAATTCGCGTTCGTCACGGTTTGCGGAGGGAATGAGCAGGAATACACGCTGGCCGGCGCGGATCTGTGCTCCCGCGATCTCAACGTCCAGCGTCGCGGTACGGCCAACGTGTTGCAACGGGGCCCCGTAACGCATCGTCTCCTCAAAAGCAAGACTGCAGTTGGTCGCCACATTCTCGCGCACTGCGGCAAGTTGGTCGGGCCGACGCGACAATTCGAGCAAACACCGCGCCACCACCTTCGGCACCGTCTCGGTACCCCCGCTCAAAACCGTGAAGAGCTGTACCGCGATTTCATCATCGTTCAAGCCTCGGCCATCAATCTCGGTGGAGAGCATCCCGTCAATCGCCGCATATCCGTTACCGGTCGGGCCTTCGATCCGACGGTGCGCAACCACGTCAACGAGCATCATGTGCAGCTCTAACCCCGCCCGGCCAGTGACGGCATCTTCAACAGCACCCGGAGGCTTGCGCCGCAAAGCCTGGTTGACCAGTTCAAGGATACGGGGGGCAAGTTCGATCGGCAGGCCCATCACGGTGGCCATTACTCCTGCTGAGACGACTCCCCCATAGTCGGTGTAAAGATCGAACTCACCTTTGGGTACAAGCTCATCGAGGCGCTGACGCGCCAGTGTGCGCACCTTCTCCTCAAGCAGGCCAACGGCATGGGGGCGAAGTGGCGCAACGAGTCCCTGCCGTAGTGCGGTCTGTAGAGGGGGATCGATCCGTGAGAATGACGGCATCGGGTCGAGGGGTTTCCTTGCCGGCGCACCCGCGTAGGGTCGTGCTAGATCCGCGGGGTTGTAAACGGGCCCAACATCCATCACGAACCGCTCGCCGTCTTCGCCCACCTCCCAAACGTCGTCGAAGCGCGAGAGTGCCCAGGCGTCGTACTGCGGCAACGGATACGCAGGGAACCGCTGGCGCAGGACCCTATAGAGATCAGTCGGGTCTCGCAACGCCTCCTCGGAGTACGGGTCGTAGACAAAGTCAACCGGCGTGTCAATCGTCATTACCATGTCGGTTCTCCTCGTGGGTTTGTCGGCAACACAATCAAGCGCGCCGCTCGGGAAAAGTAATCGTCCTGAGCTCAGGCTTCGCCGTATCGTCAGTTGCGTTGCTGCTTCACTGCCGTTTCCAAATCGTCGATTCGATCAGCCAAATCCTTCAACCCGCCTTCAGTGTGGATGTCAAGCCGATCGAGAATCTGTACGGTGTCATCATAGGTGTGTTGTGATCGGATATCACTCGCCACACTCTGCACATTCTGGCCGACCATAATGACCGACAGCAGCACCAATTGGAGGAAGGTTTGCGCAATCCAAGCGATGATGCCCTCACCTCCAGGCCTCAGTGCCGGTGGTAATCCAATCAGAGCGATGCCCGCAAACACATAAGCGCACCACATCGATCCAACGATGTTGGTGAGAAACACCGCAATCTTGGCGTTGATCCCATCGGCCCTGTCGACCTCGGCTCGCAGCCCGCGAACACTGATCGCTTGACCAATGTGGTGGTGCGTCTTGACCGGCTTCGATATCTGAACGTCACTCATCTCGCTCTCCTTTTCTGTGGTCAGACTTTCTCATGAACAATCGGCCCGGAAATTTCGGCGGGTCCCAACCCGGTGCGGCGAGTCGGTGCTCTTGCTCAGGCGTCCATTGGTCGTTCCTATCGAGATACGTGGTGGAGACGACCTCGATGCTGAGTGACCCGTCCTCAAAGTCGAGCGCCTGCCAGAACAATTGTCGTCGCCGTTTGGGGGAGAGGCCGTGTTCTCGTTGCTCGGCCAGGGCCGCTTCGGCACGGACGAACCAGGCGTCCAGGGACGCGATCGCATTCGACGCCATCTCGGTGACCTCGCCATCGAACCTGGCGTTGGCACCGTGCGGCTTGGTCGGTTGCCGGAGCGTCGGTGGGCCAGGACCTTGGACTCCTCTTGATTGGAGGACGCCGTTTGTTCTCGGCGTTCCTTTACAGAACCCTAATCCTTGCCCAATAGATGCATCATCGTTGGCCCCCACGATGTGGGCAGTGGGGTATGCCGCCCTCCTACGAAAGGAGCACCATGTCGAAGAAGGGAATCCGTTTGGGTGCCGTGGCACTCACCTCCGCGGCCATTCTAGGAGTCGGAGGGACATCAGCCTTAGCCGCCAGCCCATCGACGAGTGACGCCACACCTAACACACTTTCGGGGATACAGGCAAAAGCGGCCGCGGCCATCTCGTTACGGGTCGACGACCTCAATGCGGCGATAGCCAAGGTCAACGCAGCCAAGAACCTCGGCTCGGACGCGGCCACACTGGATCACTATCTCGGGGTGGACATTTCGCCGTTGCAGGCTCTCGGCCAAAAGATTGCTTCCGACACGAGTGTGACCACTGCCCAAACCGACTTCTCGGACATTTTCGTCGACTACCGGGTGCTCGCATTGGTGCTGCCCGCCACCAGGTTGGCTGCTTCGGCCGACAGCATCGATAGTGGTGTCCTCCCGACGCTCACGGCGGATTCAGCCAAGGCGGCCACCTATGTCAACTCCAGCACACAAGCCACATTGGATCCTTTGATCTCGAATGTGAACAACGAGATCAGCGCCGCCTCCAACTCGACGACCGGCGTGGCGTCCAACGTGCTCGGATACGTGCCGTCCCAATGGAATGCCAATCACAGCCTGTTGTCGTCCGCCAAGTCATCGGTGAGTACCGCTGTTGCCGACGTGAAGCAAGCAAGATCCGACCTCCAGCAGATTCGGGCGTACCTGAAGGCTTCGCATCCCGCCGTGACGCCATCGACGGCGACGCCTACAACGAGTTCTTGATCCGCTGGCTCTGCACAGAGAGGGGCGCTGGGGCTGCCCCGATTGGCCATAGAGGAGGCCGAAGCAGCGCAGTTCCAAGCACTTCACGTTCGTCAGGGTTGGGAAGAGCTCTTCTTGGCTATGCCGAATCCGACTGGTCCTCTCGGTGTTGCCCAGTTGCGGTCAGGCGAACTCGTCGGTGCGGACGAGGTCGAGGTCGCGGAACCGAGGAGGCTGTTCACAGAGCTCGGCCAACTTTTGAGCGAACCGGGCGGTCTCGGGCAGAGCAGAGTTATGCATGGCCTCTTCGTAGGAGGGGAACTCGACAATCTGCACGTAGGTCTGCGGCCGATCTCGGTCAGCCGCGAGAACCGAACGCTCGACCTTGCGGCGCCCCTCGGACTGGACCACCCAGTTATCCATAAGGGCCTTGATCTCATCGACGCGGTTGGTGGTGAACTCGAAGATCTGAATGCACCTCATATCGAAGTCTCCTCTCATGTCGTAGGAATGTGGGACCTCAGGGCCGGGCTTCGAGGACCATGTTGAAAGGTGTCTCCGCCACTCGGCGGAAGTGGCCGAACCCGGCGTCGGTCACAATGTCGCCGATGCGACCTTCCCCCGCCTGGGCCCCCAGGGCCAAGCCAACCTCCTGGGACAGCGAACAGGGTGTGCAGAGCAGCGTCGAGAAGGCGTAGAAGGCGCGACCTACCGGATTGAGGTTGTCCTGCACCCGGTCCCCGGCCTCGGGCTCGACGATCATCCACGCACCGTCAGCAGCTAGGGCGCTCCGCGTGTGTCGGGCCGCGCCAGCGGGGTCGCCCATGTCGTGGAGGCAGTCGAACATCGTCACCAGGTCGTAGTCACTTCCGGGGAAGGCGGCCGCCGGGGCCACCTCGAACGAGACTCGGTCACCTACCCCGGCCACAAGGGCCTTCTCGGTGGCCATTTCTATCGAAGCCTGGTGGTAGTCGAACCCAGCGAAGGTAGAGGCGGGGAACGCTTGGGCCATCAGGATGGTGGACGCGCCGTGACCACAACCGACGTCGGCCACGCTGGCGCCGGCTTCGAGCTTGGCCACTACGCCATCAAGGGCCGGGAGCCACTCCTCGACCAGATGGGCATTGTAACCGGGCCGGAAGAACCGTTCGCAGCCCTCATGCACGTCGGCGACGTGGTCGTGCCAGCCGATCCCCGCGCCAGTCCGGGCGGCGTCCACAACTCGCGGGGCGTCATGCACTGACCCGAGGGCGATCTGGAACAAACCGGGCAAGTATGCCGGGCTGGACTCGTCGGTCAGGGCCACCGCCTGCTCGGCAGGCAGAACGTAACGACCGCCGCCGGGGTCGTAGTCGAGGTAGCCGCCGGCAGCCTGGGCGTTGAGCCACTCGCGAACGTAGCGCTCGGCACAACCACTGCGCGAGGCCACCTCGGCCGACGTCAGCGGTCCGGCGCCCGCCAGGGTCCGATACAGGCCGAGCTTGTCACCCATGACCACCAACGCGGTGTTCAGGGTGGCACCGACCTAATCGACGGCTCGGAATACAAAGCTCATCAACTTGTCCATGTCGACATCGGTAGTGGTGGTCATAATCGATCCTCCGAACTTGGTTGGGCCAACGAAGGAGATCGTAAAAAGAAGTCTGCTTGGAGGCATCGGGCGTTTACCCGATATTTCCGCCTAGGACTACTGCTCTACGGTGATCAAGCCGTGCTTGGCCGCGAACAGACTGGCTAATGCCCGGCTGTTGACAGCCAATTTGGTGTAGATGTGCTCGACGTGGGAATTCGCCGTCTTCGGGGAGATGGTCAGCTCCGAGGCAATCTGCCGGTTCGACAAGCCTCGGGCGACCAGTCGGAGAATCTCGACCTCGCGCCCCGTCAGGCCGGCCGGCCACTCCCGTCGGCCACTGCTCGGGCGGCCCCCCGAGCCGAGGACGGCAGCCACAGCGTCCCCATCGAGACGCCCGGCTCGCACCTCGGCCCTCAGCTCGCCTGCGGCCTGATCCCGTGTTGCGGCGGCGCGGTGGGGCCGTGGTTCGAGCCGGGCGTGATAGCTGTCTGCCGCGGCCAGAAGCCGCCCGCCGGGGCTGATCCCGGCGCCCGACAGACCGCGGGGATAGCCCGATCCGTCCATGCGTTCATGGTGCTGGACCGCCATCGCAGCCATCGGACTCAAGGCCGTAGACGAGGACAGCATCCGCTCCGTGAGGTAAGCGTGCATGCGGACCCGCTCCAGTTCCGGGGGGCTCAACCGCCCGACCTTGTCCAAGATGAGGTTCGGCACCCCGAGATTACCCAGGTCGTGTACCAGGGCGGCCCGCCGGACCCAGTTCGCGTCGGCGGCGTCAAGGCCAAAGGACGGTGCTGCGGCGGCCACCAGACCGGCCACACCCTTCGAATGGCCGATGGTGTAAGGCGACTTCACGTCGCAGAAATCGGAAATGGCCTCTAGGGCCGCGTCGAGTTCGCTGTTCGTCAACCGGTAGCGTGAAGCTGGCTCGGCGCTGACGACCGCCTCCCACGCTGACAGCTCGTCGAGTTCTTTGAATAGATCGACGGCGGCTTGGGCGAAGACCTCGACCAGGTCCGGGTCAAACTGGCTCCCCGCCCGCTCGCGGGCCACCGATACGGCCACATCGACGCCGGCGGATGCATAAAACACCTCGACCACGTCGGCCAGGTTGACCAACCGCGAAGTGATCAGGATCTGATGGCCCTTGAGGGCCTTGGGCACTCCTCGCCCGTCCCAGCGTTCGAAGCTCTGCTCGACCGTGTCCCTAACGAGCTGGTCGAGGCCGAGCCGCGCCATGAGCTCATCGGAGGCGCGCCAGTGGGCCTCGAGCATCGACTCGGCGAAATGTCGCCCGTCTCCCAGAAACGATGGGACCATGCCGATGCGCTGATGCAGTGGCCGGCCACTCCCCAGATGGCGGAGGATGAACAGGGGTCCTGATGACGCAGTGGCGAAGTCGACCCGTCGGAAGTCTCCTTTTAGGACCATGTCGTCACCGAACCACTTGGCCTGCTCGTAGGCGTCGACGTGGCAGCCGACCCAGGCGACGAGTGAAGCGAAGTACACAGCCTCCAGGTCTCCGGCGCCCAGACCGATCTTCTCCGCCATCCTCAACGCAATGAGGCACTGCCGGAGCACGTGCTCCATCGGCTGGCCCATGCCGAGATCGACCCCGAAGGACAGAACTCCTAACAACTCAGAAAGGGGGAACTCGGAGAGCTCCCTGCTGCTTGGCACCTTTCCCATGATAAGGCTCCGAAATGCCCGAAGACCAGGGTGTCAAAGTACGTCAAGCCGATCGCGGGCACCGACTGTTGCCGAGCTGCACATGTGGGCGTATGACCGCCAGGCCGGCCTTTACGACGCATGTCAGTTAAACCATTGGTGTCGGGCGGCCCAGATAGAAGCCCTGAACATAATCCACTCCGAAATCCCTGAGAACCGTTAGAGCTGATTCGTCTTCGACACCCTCGGCGATAGTTTGACAGCCAAATCCCTCAGCCAGGTTGACGATGGCCTTGACTATGTGTTGGTTAGCAACGTTTTCGCTCAGATCACGAACGAACTCAATGTCGATCTTGAGAAACGTGATAGGAATTCGTTTAAGGTAGGTGAAGGTACCAAAGCCCGTACCAAAGTCATCGAGGGCGAGACCGACGCCCAAGTCCACCAAGCCCTTCGCAAATGCTTCGCCCTTGTCGATGTCGCTCATGAGGGCAGTTTCGGTGATCTCAAAGACGAGATTCGAAGGGTTGGCGCCCGTTTGGTGCATTTCGTCCTCGATCACCGCGAGTAGATCAAGAGTGGAAATCGACTCGGCAGAGAGATTCGCCTCAACGTGTTGACCGTCCGCCGCGAGGCGGACCGCCTCTTTTACGACCCAGCGGTCAATCTCCGAGATCAGGCCGTACTTTTCTGCGGCATGCAGGAAGGCGCCTGGGGGAATCACCTCTCCTTTTCGTCCTTGCATCCGCAAGAGGAGCTCCATGCTGGCTTGACCACCCCTGAGGGGAACGATCGGTTGGGAGTACAGGATGAGCCTGTCTTCATCGATTGCTTCACGGATCCGCCCTACCCACGTGAGCGCGGCGAGCTCACGCTTGATCCGAGCCCGCTCAGAATGCTCATCGGTGATATCTCGAAACACGACGACGACGCCCTGAACCTCAGAGTGTTCAAGCAAGGGCGCCGCAGAAATCGCCACGGGTCGGAGAGTTCCATCCTTGCCTGTGAACACCTCGTCTTCGAGGCGGATGTTTCGCCCTTGTGTGCGCACTTTGAGAAGTTCACATGCTGCTTCTGTATGCGGGGTGCCATCCTCGTGCTGGAAGTGGATGATGTCATGTATCTGCTTGCCCAGCAGTTCCGCCTCCGTCCAGCCCAGGATCCGTGAACGCGGCGGCATTCATGTACGTCAGTTCGCCCTTCTCGTCCAGTGTGTAGAGGCCCTCCGCCATTTGGTTCATCACGACGGACCGAAACTCTTCGGCCCGACGGCGTTCAGTGATGTCGATCACCACGATGCCGATGCCGACGATCTCGCCTCGCAAGCAGACGGGATGGAAGTTTGAAATCCACGTATGGATGCGCTCCGGTTCGCTCGCAGTGGGACCGGTAACTTCCAGATTTACCACTGGCTCCCCAGTGTCGAGAACGCGGGCATATGCAGCCTCGATCTGTGTCCAAAGGTCCGGCACCACATCAGCGACGGGCCGACCAACCATCTCGCTCACTGTGCTGCCACTGATGGACGCGAGAGCGTGATTGAGTCGAAGAATGCGAAAATCGCGGTCAATGTAACCGAATCCCACTGGCGCGCTTGCCTGCAACGTCTCCAAAAGGGTCAATGATTCGGCTGCTTCAAGTTGGCTCTCCACGAGATGATCTTGGAGTCGTTGCTCTTCCTCGATGTCCGTACACGTCCCCACCCACTGCGTAAGCCTTCCTTGGGGATCAAATACCGGTACACCGCGAATGGCCATCCGACGGAATTCACCATCGCTTCGCCGGACTCGCCACTTCGCTTCCAGAGGCGAGAGCAACTGCAGGGCCACGTCCCAATCTTTTCGTGCTCGTCGCTTGTCGTCTTCGTGGATTAGAGAAACCCAACCCCAACCGTGGTTGGCCTCCGCTGGCAACCCTGTAAAGAGGGAGCCCCGGTCATTGAAGTATTCGGTCGAGCCGTCAGGTGAGGCCGCCCAGACAATGTGCGGAATATTCTCTGCGAGAAGCTTGAAATCGGTGTGAAACTGGTTCCCGACCATGTGTTGGTACATACGTCATCTCGCTTGTTCGGGAACCACAGACAACGGGTAACCACCGTTGCAATAGGTTCGGCCGAGCCTATGTTCTAAGCGTGCCGGAAGTATCACTACGTTCGAAGGGCCGGAGCCCAACAACCGCCCAACTAAAGATCATGGTATCGGTGATGGACACCTTTCGCTTGGAAGCCATCCGCACGGGCACGTCGTTGCTGTTCATGAAACTCCGTGACCAGGGCGGCTCCGCGCACCGGAGCGGAAGCTCCACAGGTTAAGCGGGGGAGTCTCCATAAGATGCTTGTCCAAAGTTCATAGCGACATATTTGCCACCTTCACGACATTCGTCGGGGGCGACGCCGAAGCCATGGAGGTCGACGCCGATCAGCGTGCCGAGGGATGTCAGCTCGAGGCGGCGCTGTTCGCTTGCAACAGTGGCCCGGTTTCGACATTGTTCCAAGCGGTTTTATTCGTCCGCACCGCTTCATGCGCCTGCTCGAGTCGTCCTGGCGGGTCGCCGATGTAGCTCGTAGAGACCGACTCGACATTGTGGCGGATCTCGAGGACCTCGACGCCCTCCGGGCCGGCCGTGTATGAGTACGGCGCGTTGGCAGGGACGAAGAAGCTATCGCCGACGTTCAGGGTCTGACGGCCCATAACGGCCGATCCAGACACGATGACGTAGAGGCAGTCGGAGCCGTGCCGATGCCGGAGCAAGGGATAGTTCGCCTTGAAGAACAGGTACAGCACCGAGAAGCCACCCTCGTCGGGCGTCTGGCGCACCAACACGCGGCTTAGGGAGGCCGAGGCGCTGCTGAGGAGCGAGAAGGCATCGCGCAGTTCGGAGTTTGCGTACTCCAGGTCGTCTACGAAATCCGATCCTTTGAGCTCGGGCGCGTCTTTCATCCGATAGATCCGGACGCCCGTCCGCTTGGTGTTCTCGGCCATGTCCCAGTCTGCCCCTTTTCCACCGAGGGGGTCCACGACGTCGGCTTGTCGATCTCGCATCTGAGATACGTTGCGCCCAGTGTCCAAGTTGTTGTCTGGGCGAGTGGACCTCGTCACCAGGGCGCGAGCCGGAGTATCGGCAAGGGTATCGCTGGAGCGGCATAGGCCGAAGGCCACGACCCAATGCCTTGAAGACTCGTTGATATTCCTCCTCGGACCGCTCGGGCCCCTCGAGGATCGATGCGTCGACCGACGCCCGGATGCCGATGTCCTCGAGCTGCCGGATTCGGACGTCGATGAACCGGGCTCGTCACCGGATGGGGCATGACGGTCTTGCGGCCCGCCAGCCGCCGTCTGATGACCCGCTGACGTGTCATATCCGTGTCACAGCGCCGGAATTCACTCCGATTCTGGACGCAAACATGCAGGTCACAGCGTTTTTCTTCGAGTACAGTCAGTGAGTGAGTTTGAGTGAGTGAGTGGAGGTGGCGGGAATCGAACCCGCGTCCTCCGGAGTTTCAATAGGCCTTCTCCGAGCGCAGCCGGCATTGGATTGTCGGGGGCGGCATCACTGCCGGCGGTTGTGCCGCCCCGTAGCCAACGTAGATGTCCTCAGCAGTTGGTTGGTGTGGCTGTTGAGTAAGCCCTACTTGATGGCGCCCACGTTCCGATCCATAGGGCTGAGACCGGGTGGACGTCGCTACCTAAGCAGCGAGCGCGAGCTGAGGCTCGGCGTTTGTTTTTGGTTCCGGCTCTTTAACGTGGCTCCGGAGACCACGGCTCGCTTCTCCTATTTCGACGACCGGAGTCGAAGCCAATCACCCCCATGTGGGTTCTCCAGCTGACCCGGGTGGTCAGCCTTCTCATTCTACGGGGCTTTTGACGGCGTCAGTTTCAGGCACCGCCCCAGTGGTTGATCTCCTTGGTGGCGCGGGCCGCCTCGCGTTCGAGGTCGCGGGACATGAGCAGGTTGCGCTTGTCGTAGAGCTTGCGGCCTCTGGCCAGGGCGATCTGCACCTTGGCCCGGCCGTCCTTGAAGTACAAGGAGACCGGGATCAGCGTCAGCGACTGCTGTTGCGTCTTGCCGAGGAGTTCATCGATCTGGTCCCGGTGCAGGAGCAGTTTGCGCTTGCGGTCCGGGTCGTGGGCGCCGAACCCGGTGGCGTACTGCCAGGGCGGGATGTGCATCTGGAAGAGCCACATCTCACCGTCGTCGACCCGGGCGTAGGCCTCGCTGAGCTGCGCCTTGCCCTCACGCAAGGACTTCACCTCGGAGCCCTGGAGCACGATCCCCGCCTCGAGCGTCTCGATGAACTCGTATTCGCGGCGGGCGCGACGATTGGTGGCGACCGTCCGGTCGTTCCCTCGCTCGTCACGGGCGGCCGCCCGCTTGGCGATCTGCTTCTTCGCCCTGGCCATAGGACGTCGAGGGTACCCTGACATCGTGCTGTGCCTGTCCAGGGAGATCTACATGGAGATGGTCGCGCACTGTCTGCGCGGCCTGCCCGACGAGGCGTGCGGCCTCCTCGTGGGGTCCTATGGGGGAGAGGAGGCCGGCCATCTCTTCCCGACGCAGAACGCGGCGGCGTCCGCGATGATCTACGAGATCGACCCCAAAGAGATGCTCGGGGTGGACCGGGCGGCCCAGGCCCTGGGGGCGGACATCATGGGGGTGTTCCACTCCCACACCCATACCGACGCCTACCCGTCGCCGACGGACGTGGCCCAGGCGCTCGACCCGGGCTGGCACTACGTCCTGGTCTCCCTGCGCGATACGCATCCCGTCGTCCGCAGCTATTCCATCGTCGAGGGTGTCATCACCGAGGAGGAGGTGCGGGTGCCCGGGCTCGGGGCGTGATCGCCACAACGCTGCGGTTAGAATCCCAACCAGATCAGTCAACAATCACCTGACCTGCTTTTTCGGGTCGATGGTGCTGACCACACGAGGAGGCCCGATGGCCGTCGAAGTCCGCCTACCCACCGTCCTGCGCAACGCCGCGGGTGGGGCGTCGGTTGTGAGCCTTGACGGCGCCACCATCGGCGAGGTCCTGGCCAAACTGGTGGCCGAGTACCCCGGCATGTCCGGCCAGGTCGTCCAGGAGGACGGGTCGCTGCACAAGTTCGTCAACATCTATCTCGACGACGATGACGTGCGGTACCTGGACGGGGTCAACACGCCGGTCCCCGACGGGGCCGAGATCTCGATCCTGCCGGCCGTGGCCGGAGGCTGACCCCTGCCATGACGCTGTACTCGTCCGTGCTCGGGCTCATCGGCAACACGCCCCTGGTCGACATCAGCTCCCTGAGCCCCAATCCGTCGGCCCGTCTGTTCATCAAGCTGGAGGGGCAGAACCCCGGCGGCTCGGTCAAGGACCGGGTGGCGCTGTCACTGGTCGAGCAGGCCGAGCGCGACGGTCGTCTCGTGCCGGGCAAGCCTGATCAGATCCTGATGGAGCCCTCGTCGGGGAACACCGGTATCGGCCTGGCGCTGGTGTGCCGGGTCAAGGGCTACCACCTGAAGGTCGTCATGCCGACCAACGTGTCCATCGAGCGCCGCCAACTGTTGGAGTTGTGGGGAGCGGAGATCATCGAGTCACCGGGATCCGAGGGATCAAACGGTGCGGTGCGTATGGCGCAGCGTCTGGCCGGAGAGCATCCCGAGTGGGTCTTCCTCTATCAGTACGGTAATCCGGCCAACCCCAAGGCGCACTACGAGGGCACAGGGCCGGAGATCTTCAACGACTGCCCGGGCATCACCCACTTCGTCGCGGGGCTGGGCACCTCGGGAACCCTTCTGGGCGTGGGCCGCTTCCTGCGCGAGAAGTTGGGCGATGCCGTACAGATCTGGGCGGTCGAACCTCCATCGGGCGAGGTGGTCGACGGCCTGCGCAACCTCGACGACGGCTACATCCCGCCGATCTTCGAAGAGCTGGGCGGCGCCGAGCTCTTGGACCGCAAGACCGTGGTGCGGCCACGGGAGTCCATCGAGTGGACGCGGCGGTTGACGGATGTGGGGATATTCGCCGGCATATCTACGGGCGCGGCCGTGGCGGGAGCGATCAAGTGTGCCGCCTCGCTCGCCCCGGGCGCTTCCGCCTCGATCGTGATCGTCTCCGCCGACGGCGGATGGAAGTACCTCTCCACGGGGGCCTGGACCGACGACCTGGACGAGGTGACCGAGCGGGCGAAGTCGATCATCTACTTCTGAGCTTCCTCCCGGGGCGCAGAGAGAACGTCCTGGTGGACGCTCGGCCGCAGATTCGCCAGTATGGGGCATGCCAGCGCCCCTGACTCTCGAATGGTTCGGCACCACGACGTTCCGCCTGCGCGTCGACGGGGTGACCATTTGGCTCGATACGTTCCTCGACCGAATCCCCGCCGCCCCTCAGGTGGGACTCTCGGTGACCGACGTCGACGAGGCGGATTACGTGTTCATCAGCCACTGCCACTTCGACCACATCCTCGGTGCCGACATCGTCGCCCGGAATACGGGGGCGAACATTGTGGGTTCGTACGAGGCGATGCGCCTGATGAACGAGGCGAAGGTGCCGATCGAACAACAATGGCCGGTCTCGGGTGGCGAGGTCGTCGACTGCGGGCACGGGGTGAAGGTCACCGTCTACCCGGGCATGCACTCCTGCCTGTTCGCCGCCAATGATCCCGACTCGGGTGGGTGCTGCGTCGGTGACCTCGGCCTCTCCCTGCAGCAGAGGCGGGCGATCATGGATCCACTGTTCGCGCACATGCGCGATGCGGGCTCGTGGACGCCGGATCTCTACGACTACATGGTCAATCCCATCGGCCCTGTCTCGGATCACGACGGCGGTCAGCTCATCTATCTCATCGACACGCCCTACGGGTCGATCCTTTGGAGCGCGAGCTCGGGCTGCTGGACGCCCATCCTGCGTGAGCTGCGTCCCGACGTGGCGTTGCTGGCGTTGGCCGGACGGCCCAATGTCAACGGCGAACCGTTCCAAGGGACGATGGCCGAGTTCATCGTCCGTCAGGTCGAGATGCTCCATCCCACCACGGTCGTCTTCTGTCACCACGATGCGTTTCTGCCTCCGTACATGAACGGCATGAACGTCGATGCCGCTGCCGAAGCCATCCGGACGCGCACTCCCTGGGCCGAGCTGGTGACGATGACCTACGGCGATCCGGTGGCGATACTGGGGTAGCCGGTCACGTGTCGGGGTAGCCGATCCGATCGGCGATCCACGCCGCCAACTCTTCGATCACCTGATCGTTGATCGGGGACGCCGCCAGGCCGAGGAAGACTTCGGCGGTTGCCTCGCCGTCCTCGTCGCTCGGCGGCGGTGACCACCGGAATCCGTTGCGGGTGCAGAACTCGACGGTGGCCACGAGCGCCACCTGGACATTCCCGTCGCGCAGCGGGTGATTCTTGACGAGGTGCGCGCCCAGTACCGCCGCTTTCGTCGGGAACTCGGGGTAGAACTCCTCGCCGACGAATCGGGCCCGCGGGGCGTGAAGGGCGGAGTCGGCCAGGTTGAGGCTGGAGTCCTGGGCGATCTCCTTCGCCGGCGTCTGCAGGACGGCTTCTGCGATCAACAAGAAATCGGCCAGCTCGAGATAGTCGATGCTCACGTGCCCAACCGCTCCAGGGCCTTGTGGTTCTGCGCAATGGCATCGCGCAACCGCAGGAAGAACTGCTGATCGGTTCGGCGCCGCCGGACCTGCGCCGTGAGACTGGGGCGCGGGTCACCGTGCCCGCCGACCCCGCCGGGCGGCCCGGTTGCCCCGGACGCCGCGGGCGAACCGGAAGGGTCGTATGGCCCGTCGTCGTATGTGCTCATACCGTGATTTTAGGAGGACGCCACACGTCTCCCTCCAGGAGGGTCACCGGGTCGGTTGTCTGGCGGAGCGATCCCAGATCGACCAGGTGCTCGTGCATGACGAGGGCCGCAATCGCGGCGTCGAACGCATCTTCGGAGCCCACCATGGATGCGGCGAACGGCTCGGGCAGCGCCCAGGGTGCCCTCTCGAGGTAGAGGGCCCGCTGTTCCAGGTTGCTCTTGTGGACGGGCCCGGTGCACAGGCGCGGGTAGATCTCGAGCACGGTCCAGGGGGAGGGCGGGTCGAAGGGCCAGACGCTGAAACCCGCCTCCCGCAGTTGGCGGAGGTGGGGCATGCCACGGAGGGAACCGGTGCCCACGGCGCCGGCTCCCCCGACTTGGAACGTGCTCTTGGCGGAGATGCCGCCCACCGAGAGTGCGCGCTCGGCGCGCCGAAAGTGCTCGGGGAGCGAAGGTCGCGGCCGTCCGGGACGACCCCAGAAGGGCGGGGCACAGTCGGACAGCCAGGTCTCGCCCTCCCGGGCCGCCAATCGCCACATGTCGTCGACGCTGGAGCAGGACTGCGCCTGCAGGAACCACGAGGGGAACGAGAACGAGAAATCCAGCCCGGCGATCAGGCCGCCGGGCGTTCGAGAGCGCAGTGCCACGAGGTCGTCGGTCACCCCCTGGCGGGTACGGCCGTTGCGCAGCGCAATGAGCTCACCGCCGATGACGTGCGCCAACCAGATCCGTGATGATGCGCCCTGCGCTGCTCCGGACCAATCGACGGCGACGACGTCCATCGCGATTCAGCGGGCGGCGAGCTCGCTGAGCTTCGTCACCGTGTTCCAATTCCGGGTCGTGGTGACGACGCCGAGCCGGCGTTCCAGCATCGCACCGTTGAGTTTGGAGTCCCCGTAGCCATCGGGGGTATGGACGTAGACCTCCTTGCCGATGACGACCAGTTCGTCGCGTCCGCTCGGCGGAGGGCTGAAGGCGGACAGCCTGTCCTTGCCCGGTTTCTCGGCGAGGAAGGTCACGTGGTGCCGGGCCGGGTCGGCCCCCTTTGCCGCGTAGGGACTGGTGGCGAGCACGTGCCGTAGCTCCGCCGTCGTGCGCAAGATCACCGCAGGCGAACTGCCGAAGTCCTGCTCCAGCCGTCCCTCAATTTGTCGCACCAATGTCGACGTGCTTTTGGTGGGCGACCTGAAGATGACGTTGCCCGTCTGTATGTAGGTCGAGACATCGCTATACCCGAGGGAGAGGAAACTCTGACGCAGGTCGGCCATGGCCAGGCGCCCGTGGCCGGCCACGTTGACGCTTCGGAGCAGTGCGATGTAATCCGCCATGATGAGCCTGATCCTATTGTGGAGGCGTGCAGCCGATTCTCCACCTGTCCCTCCCGGTACGGGATCTGGACGAAGCCCGGCGGTTCTATGTGGACGTCCTGGGGTGCACCGCGGGGCGGGCCCGCCAGGGCTATCAGGACGTCTGGTTCTACGGTATGCAGGTCACCTTGCACGATCGCCCGGACGAAGCGGCGTCGCTGCCGGGGGGCTCAGTCCGTCACTTCGGGGTGACGCTCGCACGGCGTGACTTCGACGCGGTGACCGCACATCTGGCGACATGCGGGGTGGAGTGGGTCGCGCCCATCTCGACCGACGACGAGGGGGAGCCGACCGAGCAGACCAAGGCGAAGGTCGCAGACCCGAGCGGGAATGTGATCGAGCTGAAGACCTACGCCAATGTGGCGGCGGCTCTGGAGACGGTGCCGGCGGGGGTTCGGGGGAACACTTGAGCGGGGCCACCGGGTCGGCACCGGCCGGACCGTCCGAGCGCATGCTCACGGTGCTCGGGTGTGACGGGAGCTGGCCCGGCCCGGGCGGTGCCGGGAGCGGGTACCTCGTCGCAGCCGGTGGGACGACGATCCTCCTCGATGCGGGTCCGGGCACGTTCGCCCAGCTCCAGCACCACCTCGACCCCGGCGCCATCCATGCTGTCGTGTTGTCCCACGCCCATCCGGACCACTGGACGGACATCGAGTCGTTCGCCACCTGGGCCGGGTACGGTCCGGGGCAGGAGAGATTCTGTGGGGCGGATGGTCGTCCCCTTGCGGTGTATGCCCCTCCCGGACTGCAGGAGCGGTCGCACTACTGCGCTGCAGCCTGGATCGATTGGCGGGAACTGGGCGAATCCGACCTGTTCACGATAGGTGCCCTCGAGGTCCGCACCGCCGCCACTGATCACGGCATCGCCACCCGGGCCGTGCGCCTGGTGCACGGTGCCGCCACCTTGGCGTATTCGGCGGACTCGGGGCCTGGCTGGTCGGTGGAGACGTTGGGCCGGGGCATCGGGACGTTCCTCTGCGAGGCCACCTATACCCAGGAGGCGGAGGGGTCGATGCTGCACCTCAGCGGCCGTCAGGCGGGCGCCATGGCGGCCGCAGCCGACGTCCGGCGTCTCATCCTGACGCACCGGTCGCCTACGGTGGCGGCCGACGATGTACGTCGTGAGGCCGAACTGGCGTATGGGCGTCCCGTGGAGCAAGCGAGCATGGGTGCCGTCTATTCGTGGTGACGAGAGGGAGTGCGATGTCCGAGAGCAGCGAACGGAGTGGGGCCGGCAAGGATCCGCGCACGGCGCGTGGTGACGGGCGTGCGCTCGACGAGCTCCGGCCGGTCAGCTTCGAGCGGGACTACACGGTCATGGCGCCGGGCTCGGTGCTGGTCTCCTTCGGCCGGACCAAAGTGCTCTGCACGGCGTCGATCGAGGACCGGGTGCCACCGTGGATGCGGGGGAGCGGCAAGGGCTGGGTCACCGCCGAGTATTCGATGCTGCCCGGCTCGACGCCGGAGCGCGCCTCCCGTGAAGCGGCCAAGGGCAAGCAGTCCGGCCGGACGCAGGAGATCCAACGCCTCATCGCACGCTCCTTACGGGCGGTGTGCGACCTCGTCGTCCTCGGAGAAGCACAGATCACGGTCGACTGCGATGTCCTGCAGGCCGACGGGGGCACGCGCACCGCGTCGATCTGCGGGGCCTACGTCGCCCTGCACGACGCCTTCTCCCGCATGCAGCAGGCGGGCACCTTGCGGGAGAACCCGCTGACCGACTCCGTGGCGGCGATCTCGGTGGGGATCATCGAGGGCGTCCCGATGCTGGACCTTCCCTATGCCGAGGATTCCCGGGCCGAGGTGGACATGAACGTGGTCATGACCGGTGCCGGGCGTTTCGTCGAGGTCCAGGGCACAGCCGAGGGCATGGCGTTCAGCCGGGGCGAGTTGGACAGCCTGTTGGGTTTGGCGGAAGCAGGGATCAAGGAGCTCTCGGCCGCGCAGGCAGCGGTCCTGGCCACGCCGCCGCCGCCCCGGTGAGCACCGCGCCGTTGCGGCTCGTCCTGGCCTCGGCCAATCCGGACAAGGTGGCGGAAATCTCCGCCGTCCTGGCGGATGCAGTCGAGGTGGAGCTCCTTCCCCGTCCCGAGGAGGTTCCCGACGTCGTCGAGGACGGGGACACTCTGCACGACAACGCCCTCCTCAAGGCGCGGGCACTGGTCGTCGCCACCGGGCTGGCGGCCTTGGCGGACGACACCGGTCTGGAGGTCGATGCGCTCGGAGGTGCCCCCGGCGTCTTCTCGGCCCGTTACGCCGGTGAGGGCGCAACGTATGCGGACAATGTGGCCAAGCTCCTGACGGAGCTAGCCGCGCTGCCTGACGGCGGCGGTGGGCGCACCGCCCGCTTCCGCACCGTCGCCATGGCCTCGTTCCCCGACGGTTCAGAGCTCTGGGCCGATGGTGCGGTCGAGGGAACCATCGCCGTGGAGGCCGTCGGTACCGGCGGCTTCGGCTACGACCCGGTCTTCGTACCGAGCGAGGGCGACGGGCGCACGTTCGCCGAAATGACGCCGAGCGAGAAGAACGCCATCTCGCACCGCGGGCGCGCATTCCGCGCGCTGGCAGCCGCGCTCGCCGCGCGCTCCTCGTCGAAGTAGCGGTTCGCTCAGGGGCGGCGCAGGAGGCGCCCGGCGGTCGGTGCGTCGACCCACAGGTCGACGGCCGTCACGCGTCGTCGGGTTTGGCGTTCGCCCGCGCGTCGCGCATCATCTTCACCCCGTTGGTGAGCGAGTCACTGATGAGCTTGTCGTTGTCCTTGGAGATGAAATCGTGCACGCGCTTCTCGAGAAAGAACCGCAGGATGGGATTGAAGGCGTGATAGGTCTCGGAGAAGTGGACACGGGTCTTCCCGTTCCCGAGGTCCTCCAGCCGGTTGCGGCCTTGGGCCTTGGACCACAGGGGCTTGCCGACGGCGTCGTACTTCCACGAGACCTTGGGGGTGACCTCTGTCAGCCACTCCCACGATTCGCCCCGGCCGCCCGACATCAGATAGCGGGGGACACGGAAGGTGCAGTGACGGACGAGCCCCTCGCCTATCTCGTCACCGGGGTGGAGGATCTCAATGGTGACGTCCCCGTTCTGGGTGAGGGCGCGGCGCAGCCAGAAGAGCTCCCACAGCTCGTCCTGCGTGGCTTCGATGTCGACGTAGAAATGGTGCTCTTGCATCGGGTCACCATATCCCCGCACCTGACGGTCGCGTCAGGTGCGCGCCGCGACGAGGCGCCCGCAGGTGCCCCCGGACCGTTATCGTCTCGCTGGTCATGAAGGTTGCCTATGTGGTACCCCGCTATGGTCCACAGATCCGCGGGGGTGCGGAGACGGGGGCCAGGATGCTGGCCGAGCATCTCGTGACGGATCGGGGAGATCAGGTGGAGGTCTTCACGTCGGGCGCCCTCGACGCCCTCACCTGGCGGGACGAACTGCCACTCGGGACGGAGATCATCAACGGGGTCACCGTCCACCGCATCGGATCGGAGGCGGGCCGGGGCGAGGGTTTTCATCCCCTGTCGGGCATGCTGCTGGCCGACGCTGCCCATGCCAGCGAGCAGGACTGCGAGCGCTGGGTCGACCTGCAGGGCCCGAAATCGCCCGACCTCTTGCGGGCCGTCGAGGCCAGCGATGCCGACGTCATCGCCTTCTACCCCTATCTGTACTACCCGACGATCCGCGGTCTGCCCCTGGTGCGGGACCGGGCCATCCTCCATCCGGCTGCGCACGAGGAGCCGGCCCTACACCTGCGGGTATTCGACGGGTTGTTCGCCCAGTGTCCCGGCTTCGCCTTTCACACCCGGAGCGAGCGTCGTCTGGTGGTGGAGCGCTTCGGTGTCGCCACCACGCCGCAGGTGGTCGTCGGCTTGGGGATCGAAGAGGTGGACGGATCCGCCGAGGCGGCCTGCGCCGCCTTCGGACTGGGCGAGGCGCCGTATCTCCTGTGCATCGGCAGGGTCGACGACAAGAAGGGGACGGGGATCCTCTGGCGCTACTTCCGCTCCTACAAGGAGCGCCACCCGGGTGATCTCCAACTCGTCCTGGTGGGGCAGATCGTCGACCCTCCCGACGACGGGCGCGACATCGTGCTCACCGGGATGGTCGATGACGCGACCAAATGGGGCTTGCTCCGGGGCGCCCACGCGCTGATCGCCCCCTCGCCGGTCGAGTCGTTCTCGCTCACCGTGATCGAGGGCATGACCGCCGGCGCACCGGCCATCGTCAATGCGGTGTGCGGGGCCACCCGCGAGCACTGTGCGGAGTCCGGGGCCGGGATGTGGTTCGAGGGCTACGCCGAATTCGAGGCGGTGCTCGACCGGATGCTCGGTGATCCCGTCCTGCACGAGACCATGCGCCAGAACGGTTTCCGCTATGTGGAGTCCACCTACCGTTGGCCGGCCGTCATGGAGCGCTACGGAGCATTTTTGGAGGCGTTCGTGGCACGACGTCGCGCCGCGAGGAGGGCGGGCGAAGCGCCGAATCGGCCCGTCGGAGAATCTACGTCGACGACGTGAACGGCACCCCGTAGCGGTTCAGATGTGCCTTCTCGGAAATGGGAAGCCGGCGCGGTGGGCCCAGCTTCTTCGGGAGGTGCCCGATCGGGATCACCGCGACGGGCCGAATCTCCGGTGGGAGGTCCAGCGCGTCGGAGAGGTCGTTCCCGCTGAGGGTCGGGAGCGTCGTCAGGGTGGATCCCAGCCCGAGGGCATGGGCGGCCAGGAGCAGGTTCTGGACGGCGGGGAAGATCGAGGAGTCGAGGGATTCGGCGAAGGTCAGACGCGTATCTCCGGCGACGACGATCAGCACGGGGGCTTTGGCACATCCACCCATCGCACCCTGGTCCACGTCGGCCAGGAAGGCCGGCGACAGGCGCCCGGTCTCCATGTCACGAGCCCCGCCTTCCCAGACCCGGGCGGTGATGTCGCCGATGGTGGCGCGTATGCCGGGGTCGCGCACCACGATGAACACGAAGGGCTGGCTGTTCTCCGCGGTCGGGGCGTGCGTGGCGGCGGTCAGGATCTTGGCCACGGTGGCGTCGTCGACATCCTCGGGAGTAAAGGAGCGGGCGGCGCGCTGGCTGAGGACTACATCGAAGAAGTCGGTCACGCCGTGATGGTACCGGCCGGTGGATTCCGGTGCCCGATCGGGTGAGGCGCTACCTTGGGCGCTGCATCGGGAGGCGGCCAGGCGACCGGGACACGGTTGTGGGTGGGGATCGGACCGAGTGGGACAAGGAGAGCGAGTGCCCGGACGCGACGCATCGTTGGAAGAGCTCCTCGAGGGCATGATCGGGCAGCCGACGAGCCGGTCCAGGGTCGTGGTCGAGCGCGGGCCCGTGACTCTCTTCGCCGCTGCCGTGGGCAGCACCAGCCCGATCTACCATGACCTCGCTGCGGCGAAGGCGGCGGGGTTCGGCTCCATCCCCGCTCCGCCGACGTGGCCCTTCGCCATGGAATTCGCGGGGAAGTTCGAAGAGCTACAACCCGCTGACGGGGTGACGGGGAGCCCGCTCACGGCCGCGCTGGGGCGGCTCATGGCGCACGGAGGCCTGATCCTCCACGGTGAGCAGGAGTTCGTCTACCATCGCCCGATCGTGGTGGGCGATGTCCTGCTCGGCGAAGGCAAGGTCGTTGACGCGTACCAGAAGGTCTCCAAGGGCAGGACCATGACCTTCTTCGTGAGCGAGACCACATGGTGCGATGACAACACCGGTGAACCGGTCGTCACGGCCATCTTCAATCTGATTCACCGCGCATGACGGCGCCGTCGGGGAGTGCGTGCCGCGAGACGTCGACGGGAGGTCGAGAGAATGGGTGAGCAGAAGTTGTCCTTCGACGACGTGGCGGTGGGCGATGAGGCCCCGGTGGTCTCCCACAAGCTGACCAGGACCGACCTGGTGAAGTACGCCGGGGCATCCGGGGACTTCAACCCGATGCACCACGACGAGGTGCTGGCCGTGGCGGCCGGTCAACCGAGCGTGTTCGGGCACGGCATGTTCTCCATGGGTCTCCTCGGGTCGGCCCTGACCGACTATGTCGGGGTCGGGAATGTGACCCGCTACCGGGTCCGCTTCGCACGTCAGACCTGGCCCGAGGAGGTCCTCTCCTCCACCATCGTGGTGACGGGGAAGCGGGAGGAGGACGGCAAGAAGCTGCTCGACCTGGCGGTGACGCTCGCCAACGGCGAGGGAGAGGTCAAAGTCGTCGGGGAGGCCACGGCGGAGCTGCCCGACAAGGCCTGAACGCCTCGCCCGCCGTGCTCCATTCGTCCGGGCCGTGAGCCCGCATTTGGCGGGGATGGTCAGATCTGATCAGATCGTCCAATGACCGTGATCAATGGGACTGATATACACAACACGCATCCCTTAAAGGGGGTGCATAAAGGTAAAGATGGTGAGTATTGCGGCGCGATGTGTCCACACAGGGTATTGAAGGATTCTGGGCGCTCATCAAGAAAGTCATTGAGCGTTGACTGTCGCCGCTCATCGATTTCGCGTTATTCGCTCAGGCGTTAAACGCGGGGTTCCGTGAGCGCCGCGACATTGACACCTTTGCTATTCATCAACCTTCTGGTTAGCGCTTGATATCTCATAGGCTCATTTGGTCCCCGCGTGACCGGGGATACAGCCTCATGTCGGGGTATGGCGCGCTCTGAGGTGCTCCACCTCGCACAACACCTCGTTTCCAGTAGACGACACGCCCGAGGAGGATTGCAGTGCCGGCGGCGCAGCGGGGATTTTGATGGGCGGGCGACGAGGATTGGATGGACCAACATCCGCATGAACCATAACTGGACGGCAGCGGCAGGAGGTTCGACCTTGTACACGATCAAGTGGGCTGTGTTCGAACCCACCGAAGCGGGTTGGAGTCCCTCTCCGACACCACAAAAGTTTCCTGTCTAGTGAATGACGGCTAGTCGCTACCCGAGTCGCGGGCTACACAATCCGGGCATAGTCCGCGGAAGATCACCTCGGTGTGGCTGAGCATGAACCCGTGTCGTTCTGCTGCGGTAAAGGCGAGGAGACCAAGGTCCAAGTCGACATTTTCGATCCGGCCACAGCTCGAGCACACCAGATGGTGGTGATGATGGATATCGGGGTCGAATCGGGTGGATCCGGTGCCCAGATCGAGCTGGTGGATCTGTCCTAAGGCGGCCAAGCTGTGCAGTATCTCATACACGGTCTTCAAGGAGATGGTCGGCATCCGCCCCTTAGCGATGACGTAGATCGCCTCCGCGGTGGAGTGTGCGGGGTTGGCGTAAAGGATTTCAAAGATGCATTGCCGTTGTCGGGTGACCTTTAGGCCGTGCCGGCGAAAGAGCGCGGTCAGGGTATCGGGGTCTTCCACGGTCACGTCCTTCGAAGGGGCCCCATCCAGACACAACGACCATCTTCGCTGCTTTCAAAGACCTGAATGCCCTGGATCCCAGCGTCCGCCGGCACGAACTTTGGCCAAACCCTGAGGCGAAATGCCTCAGTCAGGACGTGGATCGAGACCCTTGCCTTCAGGGCCGATATTGGCTTGCCACCTAGGGTTTGGTGACCGGTTCGGCGAGAACCGGTCACCAAACCCAGGGATGGCATCAGGCGAGGTCGAAGCGATCGAGGTTCATGACCTTGTCCCACGCAGCCACGAAGTCACGCACGAACTTCTCCTTCGCGTCGTCAGATGCGTAGACCTCCGAGATGGCTCGGAGCTGGGAGTTCGAACCGAAGGCGAGGTCGACGGCGGTGCCGGTCGACTTGACCTCGCCCGTGGCGCGGTCGCGCCCCTCGTACACGTTCTCAGCCGAGGCGGATGCCTTCCACTCCGTGCTCATGTCGAGCAGGTTCACGAAGAAGTCGTTGGTCAACGTCTCGGGCCGGTCGGTGAAGACGCCGTGTGCAGAGTGGTCGAAGTTGGCGTTCAGGGCACGCATGCCGCCGACGAGAACCGTCATCTCGGGAGCAGTCAACGTCAACAGGTTGGCCCGCTCCACCAGCGCGTGCTCCGCCGGCAACTTCTCTCCCGCTCGCAGGTAGTTGCGGAACCCGTCGGCGGTCGGTTCGAGCACGGCAAACGACTCCACGTCGGTTTGCTCCTGCGAGGCGTCCGCGCGCCCCGGCGTGAAAGGAACCGTGACGTCGTGCCCGGCGTTCTTCGCCGCTTGCTCGACGGCCGCGCACCCGCCCAGGACGATCAGGTCAGCGAGCGAGACCTTCATTCCGCCGGACTGTGAGCTGTTGAAGTCCTGCTGGATCTTCTCGAGGGTCTGCAGCACCTTGGCCAGTTCGGCCGGATTGTTGACCTCCCAGTCCTTTTGCGGCGCAAGGCGAATCCGTGCCCCGTTCGCCCCGCCACGCATGTCGGTGCCGCGGAAGGTTGCCGCCGACGCCCAGGCGGCGGAGACCAGCTGGGAAATGGACAGTCCGGAGGCGAGGATCTTGCCCTTGAGGGCAGCGATGTCCTTCTCCCCGATCAGTTCATGATCGACCTGGGGGACGGGGTCCTGCCACAGCTGCGGCTCCGGAACCCATGGGCCGAGGTAGCGCGAGACGGGTCCCATGTCGCGGTGCAGCAGCTTGTACCACGCCTTGGCGAACGCGTCTGCCAACTGGTCCGGATTCTCGTGGAAGCGCTTTGCGAGCGGCGCGTAGATCGGATCCATCTTCAGCGCAAGGTCCGTCGTCAGCATCATGGGGGCGTGCCGCTTCGACGGATCATGAGCATCGGGCACAGTGCCCTGTGCCGCGGGATCCTTGGGAGTCCACTGATTCGCACCGGCGGGGCTTGTCGTCAGCTCCCAGTCGTACGTTGAGCAGGTTGTCGAGGTACCCGTTGTCCCACTTCGTCGGGTCATTGGTCCACGCGCCCTCTAGCCCGCTGGTGATCGCATCGTCGCCCTTGCCGCTGCCGAAGGTGTTCGGCCAGCCAAGGCCTTGCGCCTCGAGAGGGCAACCCTCGGGTTCCGGACCGACGTACTCCGCACCGGCTGCACCATGGCACTTGCCGAACGTGTGGCCGCCGGCGATGAGCGCAAAGGTCTCCTCGTCGTTCATCGCCATACGACGGAAGGTTTCTCGAATGTCCCTGGCGGCAGCAAGCGGATCGGGGTTGCCGTTGGGTCCCTCCGGATTCACGTAGATGAGGCCCATCTGCACGGCGCCGAAAGGGTCGCCGAGCTCCCTGTCGCCGCTGTAGCGCTCATCTCCGAGCCAGGTGTCCTCAGGCCCCCAGTAGATGTCGTCTTCGGGCGCCCAGATGTCCTCTCGCCCGAAGCCGAAGCCGAACGTCTTGAAACCCATCGAGTCCAGAGGCACAGTTGCCGGCGAAGATGAGCAGATCGGCCCAGGAGATCTTCCGCCCGTACTTCTGCTTGACCGGCCAGAGCAAGCGGCGCGCCTTGTCGAGGCTCGCGTTGTCGGGCCAACTGTTGAGGGGGGCAAAGCGCTGAGCGCCGGTGCCGCCCCCGCCCCGGCCATCGTGGATGCGGTAGGTGCCGGCGGCATGCCACGTCAGCCGGATGAAGAGCGGCCCGTAGTGGCCGTAGTCGGCCGGCCACCACTCTTGCGATGTCGTCATCACCTTGATGACGTCCTGCTTCAGCGCGTCGAGGTCGAGGGTCTTGAACTCTTCTGCGTAGTTGAACTCCTCGCCCATGGGATTGGACTGGGGCGAGTGCTGGTGCAGAACATCTAAGTTCAGCTGATTGGGCCACCAGTCGTGGTTCGACCTGGGTCCACTCGGCTCGGGAGTCGGGGCGGGGATTACTGGGTTCTCGCTTTCGCTGCCGCTGTCAGACACGGTGGGTCCTTCTCCTTCTCTCTTGTTTCCTTCTGAATGGCTGGTTGCTCTAGACGTTGCTTCCTTTGGATCGAAGGCCGCGCACCTCAGCTCCTGTTGCACTGTGTCGCTCTCGTAGCCCGAGTCGTCGGCGCCGTCACGCAGGCGGAGTCGCCGGACCGCACCGTCGAGGTTGGCCATCCGGCTACAGGTTCGCCAAACGAGATGCTGGAGGTTGTCGCCGACCCGGTGCTTGTCGCGGGATGGCGACCGCGCCGACTGGATGCGCCGGATGATGATGCCCTTGTCGTTGAGGGTCCCAATGGGGTCGTATACCGCCCGAGTCGAGATGGCCCCGATCTCGGCCGTACGAGTGCATCGGCGTCTTCGTTGGTGCTGAGCGGTCGGACGGACACTGCCCACTGACGGCTAGATGCTGGCCGTGACCAGCACACCGTGCCAGCGGAAAAGAGCAACTCTGTCGGCGGATGCCTCCATATAGTATGCCCTCGTCGACCTGCGATCGTTCTCCTGGGTCATCCGCACTCCTCCCCCGTGGCGATCGCCGCCAGCTAGTGGTGCGCTCTGCAGAATGAACTCGGTCTGACCCCTCTCGACTGGTCGATAGGTTACTTACAGGGTTAGAATGAGTCAAGAGCAAGAACACATCCAGTTTGCGGCTTAGGTGTCGCCTACAGAGCGCGAGGAGGCACATCATTAGCGAGTTGGTCGAGCGGTTGAGGGACCGGGCGTGGCGGCTCACGGTCCAGCGAAGAGTTGTGGCTGAGGTCCTGGCCGGCGAACACGTCCACCTCACTGCCGACGCCGTCTACAGCCGGGCCCAGCGACTTCTCCCCGAGATCAGCCTCGCCACCGTGTACAACACCTTGAACGAGCTGGTGGACATGGGCGAGGTGATGGAGATCTCCACCGGTGACGGCCCGAAGCGTTACGACCCAAACACGACGACCCCCCATCACCATCTGTACTGCGTCGGATGTGGAGCCCTGCGCGACGTGAACCCCAAAGGCTCCGACCAATTGACGCTGCCAGGCAGCCAGCAGCACGGCTTCGAGGTGCTCGACGTGGAGATCGTCTTCCGGGGCCTTTGCCCGGACTGTCGCACCACCGCCATCCAAACCGCCATGGACTGAAGCCCTGATCGATCGCTGTATTAGATAGATCGCAGTATTAGACAGCGAACCTGCGCGGATGGTGCAATCGAGCGATTGGTGGCATATCCGCAAGAAGATCGAGAAACTCGAGGGCATGATCAAGGAACCGTGCCTCTGCCGACCACTTCGACATCTCATTTCAGAGATGCCGGACATGTAACCAGTGGTGCCGCTTCATTCAGCTCTCAGGAGCAGGGCAGCAGGGGTGCGGGCGGCGATACGTCCAGGCACGGCAGCGACGATGTTTGCGAGAAGGATCGCTCCAATGACAATGAGGGCAATCGACGGCACCGGGACGGACGGTGCCGGAACTGCGTCGATTTCGTGGGCGAAGAGGTTCCAGAGGAACGTCCGAGGATGATGCCAGAGGAACTCCAACGATGGTCCCGATGGCAGCAGCCACGCTCGACTGCCAGGCGACGACGGAACCAGCTGACGACGGTAAAACAAGTGTTCTAAACACAGCGAAGTCTCGGCGGCGCCGTCGCACCGAAGCAATCAGCGTGAGGCCAGCGCAACAACAGCACCGGCTGCGAGCGCGATGCCAAAAGAGCGGAGTGCTCCCCATGGTGCGATAGTTGACGATCTCCGCTGGGCGCTGGACGGACAACACAGACATCGGGGCAGCATTGGGATCCAAATCCAGATCATTGACTATTCGCTGAAGCGAGCGAAGTGATGCCGAGGGACTGGCACCGTTGTGGAGGCGCACGAAGTACGCGTTCGGTCCGGGAGGACCGCTTGCTGGATTGCGAACGCCCGCCGGAATGAACAGAACTGAGACCACGGCCCGGTTCCCATGGAGAGGTGCAGACCAAACCGGTCCGACGGCGGGCATGGTGGCGGTTCCAACGATCGAAGCGTCGTTTCGGTTGAGGACGTTCCATAGCTTGCTTGGACTGTGTCACCAACCGCTTGTGCAAGTCAGCCAGAGTGGTCGCTCCGAGCACGATCTGGTTACGGGCTTGGAGCGTGTGACCGGATTGAACGGGGGCTCGACCGTCGAGGGAGGCGATCGCCGATGATCGGTACTGTCTGACCGTCGATCCGCAAGGAGTCGAAGTAGACGCCGGTCCATGCGGCCACGTCCCGATCGCGAGAGAGGAGTTGACTCGCTTCGTGCCAGGTATATACGAGCCACGCTCGGCGGATTCGAGTTCGTAGTTCCAGTTCCAACGTAGAGTGCAGGATGCGACACCAAGGCGTTCAAGCTGGTACCGAAGGTGACTGTGGCGATTATCACCAATATCGCGAGGGCAGCGCCAGCATGGCCGAGCGAACGGAACGAATTACGAACCGCGCCAGGCTCAGGGTGAAGCGAACGCCATGACTGCGGATTCAGGAAGCTCCGCTGTGGCCACCGCCGCCGCCGCCACGGAGGGCCGTTCATGCGAGCGTTGTCGAATCGGGTCAGACAGCTGGCGGGTAGTGCGATAGGCACTGATCACGGCGAATGCGCTCAGCGTCACCACGAGCCCCACCATTCCGAGGCTCAGCACCGTCCAGTCGAACCCCACACAGATGAAGGGTCAACGGGACGAACCGGACCAAGGGGTCCGAGCGGCGAGAGTGCCACTGCGACAACACCAGCGAGCAATGATCCGACGACGATGGAGCTGACGACCCGATAAGTCCGTCGGCGATCAGCGCCGAGGGGCTTGCCCCGAGCGCCCGCAAGGTGGCGAGGTCGTCGCTGAGAAGGCGGCGTTGGCGCCCGATGATCTGGCTGGCGATCAAGAGCACGGCCAGACCGCAAATGCCCCCAAAGACACCGAGAGCGATGGCTTCGGGCTTGATGGCTCGCTGGGCTTCCGTTTCGATAACCGATGGGTCAACGAAAGAGAAGCCGGAACCAGCCGGAAGTGCTCGGTCGACCTCCGTTTCCACGGTGCTGACGTCGGCGCCGCCGTGTTGGAGTTGGAGTCCGATTTGATAGTCCGGTGCTGCAACACTGGAAAGGTCTTTGGTCAGTGCCGGGGTCACGAGCACCAATGCCGAGATCGACTTCTGCGCATCGTCTTGAACCACGTCGGAGTTGGACACCACAATGCTCACTACTCGAAGATCGACTCTCTTGGTCGGCTTAACTCTCGCTGTTCCGAACTCTGGCAGGCTGGTTTGGTTGTTGGTATAGAAGCCGACAGAGACGGTCTGACCACGTGCAGCCCCAGGAGTTTTGCGGCCTCAGATGTGACCATGCCTAGTCGGCCTGATTGGGATCAGCTATGCTTCCTCTAATCGTGGAGACCCGATCCTCGTTGAAGAACAGCTCTGCACTACCGACAGTGAATACCTCGTTCGTCGACGCACTGACCTTGGGAGCGCCGTTTGGTGCCAGCGGGAGTGCGTTGAGGACGCCAGCGCCTTCGACTCCTCGCACGTCGGGAAGATGGACAAGAAGCCTCTGCGCCACTGTGCCGGTGAAGACACTCAGATTCGAAGGGTTGGTGCTAGCGAGATAGGTGGGAAACGACGATTGGGTCCGCCGGGCGGCGCCGACCACGACCATGGCCAACGCGCCCAAGAGGCCCACAAGGAGCACGACGGTCAGGTAGCCACCCCAACGGTTGCCGAATGTGCCCCGGAGGCGGTACCAGGCAACGTGAAGTACGCCGCTCACGTTCCTGAGTACCCCCTGACGTGTGCCAATTGGCGTTTGATCCCTGAAGTCTAGTTTCGATTACTACGTGTCTGTCGAGGTGGGTGGCCGCACTGGCTCGCCTCGTGCTAGTACCCCTCGGGCTTCCGTAGGTGTCAGACGTGCTCCATATCGTCGTACGGATTTGGGTCGATACCCTGTCTGGGATCGCCGGGCTGGTGCGTTCCGAAGGCTTGGCGCTTCCCACGTCACAGGTGGCCTTCAGCGGATCAGGTGGCACGATTGGGTCGATGACAAAGGGCATGGACGAGATTGCGGTGCTTGTCAGAAGGGCGTTGGCAGCAGAGGACCTCACAGCCTTTAGTGAACTGCTTGACCCGGCCGTGACTTGGGGAGCGCCTGGCGCTCGTAATCCGAGCTGCAAGAACCGCAACCAGGTGCTGGCCTGGTATCAGCGGGGTCGAGATGCTGGCGTCCGGGGGAGCGTGTATGACGTGGAGGTCCTCGGTGATCGACTTCTCGTCAGTATGAGTGTGCGAGGGACAGAGAATGCCAAGGAGCGTGGCGGAGCAGCCCTTCGGTTTCAAGTACTGACTGTCTGGAATGGCAAAGTCGTGGACATCGTCGGATTCGACGACAAGACAGAAGCCCTCTCTTATGTCAGTTAACGAACGGTTACTGGCACACATCAAAGTGTTGATCGGGTCCGAGCATCTCCGATAGCGGATCGCACACTGGGAACGATCCGACGGCTTCTTGTTTACCTCTAAAGAGTGTTAGAGGTGGTATTCGGGCCGGCCGGTCAGGCTGAATAGACTTCGGCGGGGGCACCGACCGGCAATGATTGTAGGCATGGCGTTGCGTACGCAGATCACGGAGATGTTTTCGTTGCGGCACCCGATCGCACTGGCCCCAATGGGTGGGTCAGCAGGTGGTGCGTTGGCTGCGGCCGTTTCCAACGCCGGAGGGCTCGGATTACTCGGCGGTGGCGTCGGCGACCGGGATTGGCTGGAGCGCGAGTTGCCGATCGTTGCGGAGTGCACCGACAAGCCCTGGGGCGTCGGCTTTCAGAGCTGGGCAGTCGACAGTGACGCTATCCAACTCGCGTTGGTTCGCAAACCTAGAGCGGTGATGCTGTCCTTCGGTGACCTGCGCCCGCTTCTGGACTCGATTCGCCGCGCGGCGCTGCGCTGATCATCCAGGTCACAGACCTTGAAGAAGCGAGGCAAGCGGTAGATGTCGAGGCCGATGTCATCGTGGCACAGGGAACCGAAGGTGGTGGTCACGGTGCCCAGCGCGGGCGTTCAACGTTTTCCTTCGTGCCGATCGTTGTTGACTTGGTGTCGCCGACGCCCGTGTTGGCGGCGGGAGGGATCGCCGATGGGCGGGGCGTGGCGGCGGCGTTGGCTCTCGGAGCTGCGGGAGCGCTGATCGGAACTCGTTCTCAAGCCTCGGTTGAGGCTCTGGTCGATCCATCGATCACCAATGCGATTATCGAAGGGCGCGGTGAGGACACCGAGCGCAGCACGGTGCTCGACATCGCCAGGGGTTCCCGTTGGCCGTCTAAGTACCCGGCGCGCACGCTCGGTCACCCATTTCTGGACATGTGGCGAGGCCGAGAGGAAGACCTCGCCGAGGACGCCGACGCTAAGGTGGCCTATCAGGACGGCGTAGCGCGAGGTGAGCTGCTCCCGCTTCCGGCCTGGGCGAGCGAGTCGACCGATCTGATCAACGAGCTGTCCACTGCAGCCGATCTCGTTGAGACGTTAGCCGCCGACGCCGAGGTGGCTCTGGCCGCGCTGGCAGACTCTAGCTGTCGGTCTGGCTCGCGAGGAACCCACCGAACGTGCCGGCTGGACCGCCCAGTTGAGGATCGCTCGACGGCGTCTCAATATCTCGATCTAACCTTTCACTATGACCGATCGGGGGATTGAGGGTCGAGCTGCAAACTTGGCTCGGTGGGACGAGGCAGCTCCGCTGCAGCAGCAGCGAGCTTTATGATTTGGTGGGCTTTCGCACTGGTCGTGATGACATTCGGCCTTTAGAACTCATCGAGTTAGGAAGCGTTGCCGGCTTGGACCTGGTGCATCTTCAGTGCCATCTCGGAACCGACACCCTGTCGTGGGCTCGGCTCGGCGCACGTGTGGTCGGCCTCGATTTCTCACGAGCGGCCATCGACGCGGCACGCAACTCGCCGTCGATTGTGAAATTGATGCTAAGTTCGTCTGCTCCGACGTCTACGACGCTCGAGATGCGCTCTCCGGCCGATCTTTTGACATCGTCTATACGGGCATCGGCGCACTTGGGTGGCTGCCGGACGTCGACGAGTGGGCCCTTGTGGTGGATGGACTACTTCGGCCCGGTGGCGTTTTGTATCTGGTCGAGATTCACCCGATCGTGCTCGGCGTATTGGGTGATGGCCGCACCCTCGATCAGGACATTTTCGAGGCTCAGTATGTCCGGTGGGAAGAAAAGGGCGGAACGTACGCCGTCCCGAACGCGACATTCGTAAACACATCAACGTTTGAACGTACGCATGCAGTCAGCGAAGTGATGAGTGCTGTTCTAGGCGTCGGACTAACGATGGAACTATTTCATGAGCAGTCGTACACCAATGCGCCTTGGCCTTGGACGGTCAAAGGTGACGACGGCTTTTACCGCCTTCCCGAAGGATGGCCGAAGTACCCACTCACCTACTCATTGCGAGCTCGCAAGGCACCCTGAACAGGTGCGGTCCAAATACTGCGTGTGCCGACCACTCTCTTGTCCTAAGCAAATTGCGTCGGAGTCGCCGCTCAGATATTCGTTCATCGAGATTCCACATGGGGATCGACGCAATGGGATCGGCTTACGGGGATTGCCGCGGGCAGAGGTCAAGCGCCTAAAGCCGCTCGCAAGAGTGCAATGTCGGCCGTGGGCCCGTGAAGCTCTGTTGCCGGGCCGGCGGTGAACGGAAGCACCCATACAGGGCATACTGGTATCCATGCCGACATCACTCAGCGAGGGGGACCAAGCCCTCATCCTTGATGGGCCATTCGCCGGGAAGGTGAGCACGATCACGCTCATTGATGCGGAATCGGCGACTGTCGCGTGCGACGTGTTCGATCGACACAAGCCCGTAAATGTGCGGCTCGATGATGTGGCGTCGCCACCGTCGGCCGGAACGAGCGGCGACAGGGAGCCGCGCTGCCGCCGCCGCCTCGCGGTTCAGCAGGAGCCACCGCCGATCTGGACTAGGGCTGTGATCCTGGCACGATCCCGGCCAAGTGGGCTACCCGAGTCCCACAGACGGCGCGTTGCTGGCGCAGCTCGGCGTATTACGCAGAACTGGCCGATGGACGAGCAACGTAGCCTGCCTTGTCCTCAGACATGAACCCGCACGCCTTGTAGAACGCATGGGTAGCGGGATTGCGTGAGCCTGTCAACAGCATCACCTTGTAACAGCGCCGCTCCATGCCGTGAAGCGTCTCGTCGATGATTCGCCTACCCAATCCTGTGCCTCTTAGTGATACCTGGACCACCACGTTCTCGATGACGGCGTAGGGCGAGGCTGAGCGAGTGAGGTTGGGAATGACGTTGAGGTAGGTCGTCGCCACGACAGCCCCGTTGTGCTCCAGAACGAAGAGATGTAATCCAGCCGAACGCAGGATCTCCCCGAAAACTGCCGGAGCCCTGCCGTCCAGCAAGATCGGGTCTTCTGGATGTAGCTGTCTGTACAGACGGACTACATCTTCGATGTCGTCGCGTCGAGCCACTCGGAACACGTTGCGAGTGTAACGAAGCGTTCTGAAGCGCCGGACGAAAGCGAAATGGGTATCCCCGTCGTGCCGGTTTGAAGCGTGTTACTGCAGCCTAGCAAAGGAACCTGCTGGCTGACTTTAGGTGCAAGACAGGGGGATACTTTATCGGTCACTTACGAGGAAGCAGGTGTTCGGTCGCCGTTCGGCTATGGGGGTAAAACGACTGAAAATGTCCTGAGAGCGCCGAATCGCAGGAAATCGATGCCTCGGCACTTTCCACCATGGGGTTGTCCGGACTTCCCTTGCATCAGCGATTCAGTCAGGACATTAACTACAGCGAAGTTGCAACAGCGACCGGACGAGCGGTGAATTGGGTCACTGTTGGGTTTGAGTCGGCAGCCCGGAGACCTTGCGTCGATTGAATAGTAAAAGTGGACAGCGTTGCCGTCTTGGGTACCTCAGGCGCACGGAGATGAACCCGTCGGGTGGGGCAGCCCCTCATCTGTCACGCCAAACGCAGCACCAATTGACTGGCCACCGCCCTGAAAGGTTCACTCGCCACGCTCACTAACCCTCAGCGCCTCACTACGCCCCCGTTGCCGTGGGGCGGCGATCGGATCGTCGTTGGGGATGACTCGACAATCAGCTTGGGAGCGATTCTCCGGTGAGAAGTAGTTGCCCGCTGTCCGATGCTGCGAGGGCGAACTCGTTCTTGGGGTCGGCCCGTACTGCAGTGGGCGGAGTCGTGTATCTGACGTCGTGGAGCCACGTCGTCAAAGAGCAGTGACGCCCCGACGGTTTCTTCTCTGCTCCACACCGGCGCAGGGGCACGTGGCGCCCCTGCTCGCCATCGCTCGTCGGCTAGTCGACGACGGGCACGACGTGGTCTTCTTCACAACGCCGCACTACCGCGAGAGGGTTACGGCCATCGGTGCCCGATTCGTACCCCTGGCTCCAGAGGACGATGTCCACGATTTGATGGTGGCCGACCCCGCACGTGGGGTCAGCTCGAGGCGTGGCATTCGTGGACTGAAGGAGGATCTCCGACGGTTCTTCTTGGATCCGCTGCCCGGGCAGTTCGCAGGAGTCCTGGAGATCCTGCGTACCTTCACGGCGGACGCGATTGTGGCGGACGTGATGTTCCTCGGTGCCTTCCCTCTGGCATTGACACCACGTCCGACGCGGCCCGCGGTGGTCTGCATCGGCGTGTCGCCCCTCGCAACCACCAGCCCGGCCGCCGCGCCATTCGGCCTGGCACTCCAACCGGGCTCTACCGCACTTTCCCGACTGCGCAACACGGCCTTGAACTGGACCACTGAGCACATCGTCATGCGAGACATTCAACGGTTGACGCAACAGCGAGTGGCGCAGACTGGATCGCCGCCCCTCGCCGGTTACTTCGTCGATATTCCGACGAAGGTGGTCGATGCCTACCTGCAGGCGACGGTAGTCGGGTTCGAATACCCCCGCCCTAATCTCCCCGACTCCGTGCAGTTCGTGGGACCCCTCCTGCCACTTCCCGCGGCCGGCTTCAGTCCACCCAGTTGGTGGGACGAGTTGCGTGCCGGGTGACCGGTGGTCCATGTCACGCAAGGCACATTGGACAATGCAGACCCGCACCGCCTACTCATACCCGCCAGCGAGGCGCTGGGGGGAGAGGACCTCTTGGTAGTCGCAACCACCGGCGGTCCCGATCCCGCACCGTTACGGGACGGCCTGCCGTCCAATGTGCGTCTGGAACGATTGATCCCCCACGATCTCCTCCTCCCTCATGTCGACGTCATGGTCACCAATGGGGGCTACGGCGGCGTGCAACAAGCACTGGCTCACGGGGTGCCGCTGGTGGTCGCCGGCGACAGCGAAGACAAGCCTGAAGTGGCTGCTCGAGTGCGCTGGTCGGGCGCCGGTATCGATCTCCGTACCGGGAGGCCCTCTCCACACCACCTAGCCGTTGCCGTGCGGCGTATCCTGGCTGAACCTAACTTCGCTGACCGGGCCCGCGCGCTGCAGGCCGAGATGGCACGCACCCGTCCGCTCGACACCGTGATCGAGGTTCTCCTCACCTTGGCAGAAACGACCGCGCCAAAGCGGGGACGAGTTGTGGAGGACCAGCCAGCTAATTGGCTCACCGCACTGGGACCGACCTACGGCCAACCCGGAGATCACTCCGCATGCTCAACTTCGTGGACAGTGAGGATCTCAATGACCTATAGACCTGGTTCAATGAGGTTGAAAGAGATAAGGCCCGCGGCACTGAAGAAGTCCTTCAGGAGTTGAACGTCGAGATCCATCGACTCGGAGGCTGCTGCACATATCTAGCCCATATGGGCCGACCTGTGACACCGCTTGAGAACCTTTGGCTGGATTGAGTCCGCCCGCGAGAAACAAAGGAACTTCCACTTCCAGCTCTTCTCGGATGCGTCTGCTGATCTCCCAGTCGTGGCGCCTGCCGGTTCCCCCAACTTCTTTGGTCGGCGCCAACGGGTCGCTGAAAACGATTCCCGTAAGCCGAACCGCAAAGGGGCGGTCGAGTGCGGCGTGAAAGTTCTGTCCCGGCCGCTGGTGGCACACCATGACGGCCACCATCTTGGCCGAGGCCCAGGTGAGTCATGGACCACTTCCCCCTGGCACAGACCTACTCGACGGTTTGGTGACGGTAGGTCTTCCGTGTGGGCACAACTGGACTGAAACCTGGCAAGATCAGCTTTGATCCATAAGCCCTAGTGAGGTGCCATGACTTCAGGTGAAAGACCCACCGTGATCAAGATCAACGCCATAACCGTGCCGGAGGACGCCGGGGACGAGCTGGCGAAGAGGTTCGCCGCCCGGGCCGGAGCCGTCGACAACCAGGAGGGGTTCGAGGGGTTCGAGTTGTTGCGGCCGACGGACGAGCGGCGCCAATGGTTGGTGGTGACCAGGTGGCGGGATGAGGACTCCTTCAAAAGCTGGGTGTCGTCACCCGCGTTCGCCCACGGTCACGCCGGGGCCGATCGTCCGGCTCCGCACGGCGGTCCGGTGACGGTGTCGTCGGAACTGTGGTCCTACGAAGTCTCCGTCGAATCGTCGCCCGACGCCGCGGACTGACGAGCGGTGCCGGCGACGCAGCCGACCGGGCTACGCGACGTCGAAGCGGAGGGGAAGCCGCGCCGGACCCCAGATGCCGAAGTTGGCCGGTTTCCATTCGACGGGTCCGGTGAGGGCAAGCCCGGGCAGGCGCTGTGCGAGTAGGGGGAGTGCTTCTTGCAACTCGGCGCCGCGCCAAGGCGGCACCGAGACAGAAGTGGCTGCCCGAGCCGAACGTCATCTGTGCGGTGCCCCGCTCCTTCGTGATGTCGAATCGGTTCGGTTCTTGCCAGACCTCAGGATCACGGTTGGCCCCGGCCAGCGACGTCGAGACGATGGTCCCCTGCGGGAACAGGACGCCTCGGTAGCTCACGTCTTCGGAGGCGAAGCGCACTGTGGCGCGCACCGCACCGAGATACCGCATCGACTCCTCCACCGCACGCGGCGCCAGCGCCGGCTGTGCGGCCAGGAGGCGCCACTGGTCAGGATGCTCGGCGAAGAGGGCCACGCTGCACGCCAACTGGTTGCGGGTCGTGTCGGTGCCCGCCATGAGGACCGCTTGGGCCAGCATCGCCATCTCCTGGGTCGAGAGGCGATCACCCTCCTCCTCGATGGCGATCAGGTCGCTGAGGAGGTCGGCGCGCGGGTCGCCACGTCGCTCCGTGATCATGTCGCTCACGTACGCCGTCAGCTCGGCCGAGGCCCGTTCGATGAGGGGGAGGTCCTGTTCGATGGTGCCGTTGAAGATCCTGAAGATGTCGGTGGCCCACGACGAGAACAGCTTCCAGTCCTCACGCGGTGCGCCCAGGAGTTCGCAGACGATGGGAACGGGATAGGGCTCGCACACCTCGGAGACCAGTTCGCAGCTCCCGACGTCGCCGACGGTGTCGATGAGATCGGTGATCACCGCCCGCATGGTCGGGCGCAACCGATTGGCCGACGCCGGCGTGAACGCGGGGGCGACCAGTCGGCGCAGGCGGGCATGCTCCTCGCCCTCCATCGAGAGGATGGATGTGCGACGGCGACCCGGTCGATCGGGCTCGGGCAGGCCCGACATCTCGCGGGAGCATCGACAGCGCCGAATGAAAGCGCTTGTCCCGCAGAATGGCCGTCACGTCCTCCAGCCCGGTCACGCAGTAGCCCATTTCGGTGCGGGCCAGCCAGTGTTCCGCCCGAGCCGCGTCAATGGCCGCGATCGCCTCACGACGCTCCATGCCCATGGTCTGGAGTAACGGGAGGTCGATCTCGTGGACCAATTGTGCGGCCATGCCACCCCACTGTCGTCCGGTCGTGTCGCGGTGAGGCTACTCACCGCAGATGCGCCGCGTGCGACGTCGGCGGACCTCAACTGCCGTGATGGCACCGCCGGTCGGATGAACATTGTGTTTCCCGCGCCCGCATGACCAGCACGTTCGCGAAGAGGCTGATCAAAGGGGGTTCCTTTCAACGACATGGAGGGAGATACTGAAAAGAGATTGGTGACGGAAGACTCCGCCGTCGCCCAGAGTGGGAAAGGAGCTGCCGATGACGTCGACAAGCTCGACCGAGGAAGGCGATCCACCGGACTGAACCCGCGTCACCGGTGCTGATGCCGGTGGCGCCGCAGCGCAACTTGCACGATGAAGAGTCCGGCGAATGTGGCCGCGCTTGAGCCGGTGCGTGTCTCGGTCGGCCGACAAGGCGGCCCTCGCACACGACGCCTCGGACCAGTCCCGTGTCGAGTTGCGCGCAGACACATTGAACAGACCATTACGGGACCGGCCTCAGGGCCGGTCCCGTTCGTCGTACGGCCTGGCTCTCGGATTCGTGACATTCTGGTGACGATGACTGAGGCTGCACCATCGGAGCAGGGCGAGTTGCGGCGACTGGGGATGTTCCCCCTTTCCGCGGTGCTCTACCCGTACGCGCAGATACCACTGCACGTCTTCGAGCCGCGCTATCGCGCGCTGACGAGAGATTGCCTGGCCGGAGATTCCCGGTTCGGCGTCGTTCTCATTGAGCGGGGTGTCGAGGTCGGGGGCGGCGATGAGCGGATGGCGGTCGGCACCCGAGCGGTTATCACCAAGGCCGCAGCCATGTCCGACGGCCGGTGGCTGCTGATCGTGCAGGGGGATGTCCGGATCCGAGTCGGTGAGTGGCTGGCCGACGATCCCTACCCCTTGGCCATGGTCGAGGAGTGGCCGCCCCATGTCGACGAGGTGGCGCCCCTCCTGCTGCGGCGAGCGGAACAGAGCGTCCGGCGCACCCGCGGCCTTCTCTCGGAGTCAGGTGCCACCGCGGCCCTGGCCGCCGAGACACAGTTCGACGAGGACCCTGAGGTGGCGTCGTGGCAGATCTGCATGGAAGCGCCCCTCAACATGATGGACGCACAGAGCGTCCTCTCAGCGGAGAGCACAACGCATCGATTGGAGCTGCTCATCGAGCTCACTGAGGCCATGGAGCAGGATCTGCACCGCATGCTCGCATCGGGATGACGCGCACAGGCCAGCGTGGGGAGATCTGGTGGGCGATCTCTACGACGGTCTTCCCGCCGAGGTGCGCCATATGAAGGTGGTCGCCCCGGCCTGACGAAAGGGCGGCCCTGCCTCGCTCATGGACACGTGACGCCAGCGTCGACCGGAAGGATGATGCCGGAGACATATTTGGCCTCGTCCGAGACCAGCCAGAGGACAGCATCAGAGACGTCGTTCGCTTGGATCATGTCGACCGGGAGGACCCGTGGGATGCGCGTCACCGACTCGTCCTCGCCGCGAAAGGCGCTGAATGCGTCATTGATGATCATGGGTGTGGCCACGGCGGTCGGATGGATCGTGTTGACGCGGACATTGTGCGGGCCGAGCAGCTTTGCGTAGCCTCGCATCAGCCCGACGACACCGTGCTTGGCTGCGGTGTAGCCGGCGATGCCACCTGTCTCCCCGAAGGCCCCCTTCAACCCTGCTGTGGAGCTGATGATCACCACCGAGCCACCTCGGGCCTGGTCGATCAGACGCTGTTGGGTCACGCGCACGGTGTTGTACACACCGGTGAGCATCACCCCGATGGCATCGGTCCACGACGCCTCGGCTCGCTCCAGCGACCCTTCATCAGGCTTGAAGGGGAGGATGCCGGCATTGGCGATCACGATGTCGATCCCGCCGAGCTGATCCGCGCCCTGATCGGCGGCAGACGCCAGTGCATGGATGTCACGCACGTCGAGTTGGAATGTGACACAGCGCCGGCCTGCCTTCTCGACGAGCCGCCCCGTCTCCTCGAGATCTTCGGGAGTGGCCATCGGATACGGCACACTGGCGATCTGGCTGGCAATGTCCACCGCGATGATGTCGGCGCCCTCCTCGGCCAACCGCACGGCGTGCGACCTTCCCTGTCCACGAGCCGCACCGGTGATGAATGCGACCTTGTTGTCTACCCGTCCCATAGCTGGCCTCCCTGTCTGAGCCGCTCCATCCGCAGCCGCCCCTCGATGCGCTGTCCATTCGTAACATGCGCGGAGGGGTCGACTCCAGGGCACCGCTCACGCCGCCCCGGCCGGCGCTCCTCAGTCGTACCGCTGAGGTTGGCGGTTCGCGCACCGATTCTTCATCAGCCACTGAGCCGGCATCAGGCGCGGGGAACGCCGAGGCGGCGTCTCAGCGACCTTTACATTCTGGAGAAATAATGTAAACTCTTGCTCCTGCCGCCAGGCAACGACACCGAGACCAGAGGACGACGGGCAGTGGGCGCAACCGAGACACTCGACGACCAGGCAGTCGACGCGGAGATCAACTACATCCGGAACCCGCGGTCGGCGCAGGACGAGAACCTCACGTTCGTGACCGAGGTCGAAGAAGAGTCCACGATGCAGACGCTGCCCGGGCGGACCGTCCGCATCGCGAATGCCCGGTCGTTGCTGCCGGACCTCGATCGCGAAGGATTCGTACTGGTGCCCCACACGAGTTCGATCGATGATTTCACCCTGATCCAAGACGACCCCGACATCGACCAGCGCTATATCGACGAGATGACAGACCTGCTGGCACGGGTGACCGGCGCCTCGCGGGCGTTCATGCTCGGACGGGGGAAACGGCGCTACGGCGAGGGGGAATTGGACAAGTTGGCTCCGCTGTCGAACGCGAAGCCGGCGCGTTATCCGCACGCCGACAACACCGACGTGTCCGCCACCGGACTCGTCGAGATGGTCGACGCATTTGTCGACAGCATCGATCTCCGCCAGTTCTCACGCTATGCCCTATACAACATGTGGCGATCTGTCTCACCGCCTCCGCAGGACTTTCCGCTTGCCGTCTGCGATGCCCGGACGGTCGCGCCGGAAGACGAAATTACCGTGACCGCCATCACGGTGGAAAAGGACACCGGGGAGATCACGCATGACACAACCGGCTACCTCTACAACCCGGCACACCGCTGGTACTACTACCGGGACATGACCCCTGGAGAGGTGCTGGTGTTCAAGGCGCACGACACGGACCGGAGCCGGTCGATTCGCGTACCCCACAGCGCATTCACCGATCCAACGTGCCCCGCCGGCGTGCAAACCCGGGCAAGTGTGGAGATGCGCGGTCTCGCCCTTTTCGCCTAACCCGACAGACAGACCCCGGTCACCGGTCCTGGACGAGAGGCCGGCACCTGTCGGTCTCGCCAAAGACGGGTCGACCCCGATCGCTCTCGCGTCCCAATTGGAGGAACGATGGCAGCACACACCGAACATGACCTGATCTTCCGCGACGTGACCGTCGTGGACGGCAGTGGGGGACCGAGGGCGCAAGGAGATGTCGCCGTGAGCGGCGGGAGGATCTCCCAAGTCGGCGGCCGAGTGGCCGGCCATGCCCTCGAGGAGATCAGCGGTCAGGACCTGGTGCTCGCTCCGGGGTTCATCGATCCGCACACCCATCTCGACGCGAATCTCTTCTGGGATCCCGATCTGACCCCGTCCTCGAGTTTCGGGGTGACCACGGTGGTCACCGCCAACTGTGGCTACGCCCTGGCACCCGTGCTCAGCGAGGAAGCCCGTCAGTACCTGGTCGCCGCCATGAGCACGGTCGAGCAGATTCCCGAGGTGTCCTTCGAGACCGGTGTTCCCTTCGACTGGTCCGACCTGCCGTCGTACGCAGCGCGGCTGGATGCGCTCGACGTTCTGCTCAATCACGCGTTCCTGATCGGCCACGTGCCGATTCGCACCGCCGTCATGGGGGTGCCCGATGTCTCGACGCGTCAGGCGACAGCCGACGAGATCCGACAGATGGGTCACCTGCTGCGTCAGGGCGTCGACCTCGGTGCCCTCGGGTTCTCCACCGATCAGGTCATCGGCAATCCCGGCCCCGGAGGCACGGCCCTGCCCGGGCAGGTCTGCGGGGATGACGAGCTGCTCGCACTGGCTGCCGTGCTCGGCGAAGGCCCGGGGCCCGGACTGTTCACCATGGCCAATGCCGCCCTCCTGCAAGGCCAGAAAGAACGGATCGACGACTTGGGATGGCATCAACGCCTTGCCGCGGCATCGGGTCGCCCGGTGGTCGTCGGCCCCATATTCGATTCCACGGACGACCCCGGTGGCGCCGCAGAAATAATGGACCTGGCCTTGGCGGGTCAGCGAGATGGATTGGTCGTGATACCCCAGATCTCCACCCGCCCCTTTGAGCTGTGGACACGCCTGGACAGTCCCGGAACATTGGTGCGATCACTGCCGACGCTGATGGCCGCGGTCGAGCGCGGGGGCGCCGACGCCGTGCGCGTACTGGCCGCTGATCCCGAAGCCCGCGCCCAGCTGCGTCGTGAAGGGGCGGTCATGCCGCCGAACCCGGTCTTCAACGGGCGCTGGGACCATGTGCGAGTGCGCTATTCGCATCAAGCAGACGTGGAGGGCAAGGACTTCGACACCCTGCGTGCCGAACGGAACTGCGATCCGGTCGACCTGCTGATCGACCTCGCTCTCGCGGACAATTTCGAGACCCAGGTCGCCACCGTCATGCGGAACGGCGACGACGACCAGGTCGCACGCCTCGTCGCGCACCCGGCAGCCATGATCGGCGCCTCCGACGCTGGTGCACACGTACTGGCCAACACTGACAGCTGTTACGCCGTCTGGACCCTGCAGCACTGGGTGCGTGAACGGCGGGTGCTCTCTCTCGAGCGCGCCATCGCCATGCTCACGGGTGAGCAAGCCCGGCTCTTCGGCTTTGCCGATCGGGGGCTGCTCCGTCCCGGATTCGCCGCCGACCTCGTGCTCTTCGACCCTGACCGCGTCGGGACGACCGGGGTGCGTTTCGTCGACGACCAACCCGCCGGCGGCCGTCGACTCGTCACCGAAGCCCAGGGAATCGAATTGAGCGTCGTCAACGGCCAGGTGGCAACGCGCGGGGGCGTCTCGACGGGGGCCCGGTCGGGCCAGCGACTCCGCCCCTCGAACTAACCTCGTCCCATCCTGCTCAGGTAATGGTTTGGGGCCGACCCACGACGTGTGTTCGCAGGCCCGTCGGTGCGGGCCAGATGAAAACTCCGTTCACCGTCGTTCCGACACTGCTCGGAAACGCGGCCGGCAGTTTCTTCGACGCCTGGCCGTTCGACGTGCAGGGGAAGTAGAGGGGCTCACTGCTTCGCTCCGTAGAGCCTTTGGGTGCGTTGACCTTGTACATCGGCATTGTTTCGCACCAGAGGGTCTGTCCTTCGGAGAGTGGTGTCGTGACGCCCGTGGTCGTGTTCAGGAGCGCCATTTTGTCGTTCATCAGACGAACAGCGACCTCAGTGCCGTTGAGGAAGCTGATTCCGTTGCCGAAGCTCAGAGCAGTGACATCGCTTACGGGAAGTGTCCACGTGATCGCTCCCGATACGGGGTTGAACCCGGCCAACTTCAACGTCACGTGACGCATCGATGGATACTGGTCTTCCCGCGCCGGCTGGTGGATCACTCCGCTGTATTGGCAGGTGACCTGCGTGGTGAGGAAGTCGAGTGGGCCCTCGCAGAGATATGTGCCGGGAATGCTCCACGCAAGCGAACCTGTCGCGGTGTCAAACGCCTCTGTCTTGCTCGCACCCAGATCGATGGAGTTTCCAGTCTGTTGCGGGCTCACGGTGCCGACATTGAGCGTCCCGACGGGATTGATCTCCCATCCATAGTCAGGGTCGTACCCGGGCCCGTACAGCGAAGAGACGCTCTTGGACCATGCGATGGAACCGCTGGGGGACAGTTGCTGGAAAGTGGGCGAGGACGCATCGGACTGATAGAGATCCGTTGCCAGTGCTCTCTCGGGTCCGTTGTCCACCTTCAGCGGTTGGCCGTTGGTCGGGTTGATCAAGACGAGGGCCGTCGCGTTACCCGTGGTATATGCGTTTATGCAGAAGGCTTGCGTACTCCCGCATGCTGACGGGTTGTCCGACACGTCGAAAGAGCCGGGGAGTTTCCACAGGACAGAACCGGTTGTGCCGCTTATACCGGAGATGGTGACGATGGGATTTCCCGCCTTGCCCGCAGGAGCGATATCAAGGACGGTGTTGCCGATCGCCACCGGCGTCAGCGCAACGCCAGGCGTCACATCCGACGCAGAATAGGGGCGTTGCCAGACCACTGTGTGACTGACGGGGTCGATGGCACTGATGAGAAGATCGTGGGCGCTGTTGACATTGATCACCACGGCCAGGGAGCCCACGGCGATCGGGCCCCCGACGACATCGAGAGAACCTTCCGAGGACGCGGCTGCCCCCACTGGTTGGCTGCCGGTCCCAACGCCCAACGACAGGGACGCGAAAATGACCGTTGCGCAGAGAGCCAAAAGTCCAGTGCGTAGATTCCACATTCGTATCGTGCTCCTGACGGGCTAGCCCCGAGGGCTGCGAGGCAGTCATCGCTACGCTAGGAATCGCAAACCAATTCGGTCCCAACCGCTTCCCAATATTGGAGTGCACCGACCGACGCCGTGTCCTCGAAGGCAGGTCAACCAGACGGGAGATGCCTTGCGGCGCGTCGAGTGCTGTCAGGACGGCTGTGCCGACGACCGGGCGTGGACCGTGTCGCGGATGAGCATGAACCGCATCGACCAGAACCCGGGTCGTGGCTCGGGAAGCTCGCGACGGGACCAGAGGAACCCCGTCAACGTCACGGCGGCGGAAGCGAGCCAGATGATCATCCCGATGGCCAAGACCCACGGCGTGGATCCCAACGACACCATGATGATGCCCACCAGGGCGACCGATAACCCGACGTACCCGACTCGGAGCGCCCAGACGGCCATCCTCCAGTGTTGGTTGGAGAGCAACTCGGGCGGTTTGTCCATGTCAGGGATTGTCCCACCGTTGCGCGACCACGGCCACACCCTTCCTGAAATGGCAGCGAGCCGGTATCAACTGCCGCTCTGCAGTTGGGCCGATCGGGCCTCGTTTGGATGGTGGCCCTACGGCTCCACCGTGAACCTTCATCCCTGATTTCGAGGAAGCGCCTCGGCGACCATTGCAATGGACCCTGTCCTCTGCGATTGTGTGCCCATGTCCCAGTCTCTCGAGGACGACCCGGCAGGAATCGCCACGTTCAATTTGGGACCGATGGACGGGCAAGAGCAGCCCGTTGACAGGGACACCGACGAACTGTGCATTGTCATGACCGATGGTCAGCAGCATCGTTACCTGCGCACGAACGAAGTACGACGCCTGCCTGACGGGAGGTCAGCTGTGGCCTTTGAGTGGCAAGGTCGTTACTACGGACCGAAGTGACGATTCTGAGACGCGCGCACCTCGTGACGCAGGAGAACCGTGGCTAGGCGCGGCAGGCGAGAGCGTAGGCGGCCTCGTTTCGAACTTTCCTGTTCGGGTCTTCAGCCGTCGTCGTCGGAGCGGAAGACCGGCCAGCAGATCTCGGTGACCCATTGGGCCGGGTCGGCAACATCGGCCGCATCAACCAAGTAGTACTCGCGGACAGGGCCGTCAATGCTGATCTCGTGGGTGGTCACGTAGAAACCGAGCTGGCCGTAGGAGATGTCAATGTCCTCATGCGAACCCCGATGGGTGAGGACGGCCAGTTCGGCTTCTGGAACAACCAGTGGAAGGGCACGTCCGACCGGACGGGCCTCACCTTCGGTGGGAATGAACACGGTGGCCTGTCCGCGACCGTGTTGGAAGAGTTCGCTGGCGAAAAGTCCGCCGCTCGGACCGCTCACGTCAACTGCCTGGGCCCGCACGACGCCTCGCAACTCACCGAGCGCTCCCTGCCACCAGGCGGGCAGGTCGTCTCGATCGATGATCTCGCCCACCCCGAGGGCAACCATTGCTCCGGTGGTGCGGTGCTCCACGGTGACATCAGACCTTGGTGCATCGAGGATGCCCCTCAGGGCGCTGACCGCCGTGTGGATCTTGTCCAGCTCGGTCTCCAACCGATCAAGGTGGGCGGCAATGACGGCGTTCCGGGTCGACTGGTCGTTGGCCGTGAGCACCACTTTGACCTCTGCGACAGGCATCTCCAAGTCCCTCAGCCGGCGGATTACCTGGGCTTGGGGGATTTGTCCGGGCGTGTAATACCGATAGCCAGTCTCCGGGTTCACTTCGGCCGGCTCCAAGAGTCCGACCTGGTGGTAGTGCCGCAGCGTCTTGACGCTGAGGTGCGTCATCCGGGAGAACTCACCCACCGTCAGCTCCGCTGCCACGTCACAAGTCTGAGTCCTCCCCTTGCGGGACAGTCAAGTTGGAAGCGGGGGCTTGACCCTCCGGCAACTGGATCACTCAGTGTGGGTACGGTCGTCACGACGACCGAACCAAGCCACTGATTCACCCGACTGAAAGGAGCACACCATGAGTGAACAGGAAGTTTCCACCCTTGCAGGTGTCATCTCCGACCATCTCACGGCCGTCAACGACTTTGACGAGGACGCCATTGTCGCCACCTTCTGGCCCGACGCCCTCGTCAACGACGCACGCCGGGAATTCTGGGGCGCCGATGCCATTCGTCGTTGGGTGGCCAAGGAGATGGTCGGCGACCACGTGTCCATCGAGGTCATCGAAGCCATCGAGCACCACGGTCAGATCATTGTCCGTGGGCGCTACGACGGGGACTTCGACAAGACGAACCTCCCCGGCGAGTTGATCATGACGAACTACTTCACGGTCCGAGACGGCAAGATCGACAGTCTGTTCGTCATTCGCAACGTTCCAGCTGATTACTGACCCGAACGTCTGCCACCGGTGGCTACCCTGTGCAGAACCGTACTGACCTGAGGGGAATGTCTCAGATGATCGATATCGGCGATCTGCCCAGCATGCTGCGGTTGCATGAGGTAGGCGATCACGTCTACGAAGGGCAGCCCGAACACACCGGAGACCTCCGTAACGTTGTCTTCGGTGGCCAGATCTTGGCCCAGATGATCATGTCGTCGTATGTCGATCGAAACGATGGTCGCGAGGACCTCAAGGAGGTGAAGTCGATCCACGCGATATTTGCCCGGGCCGGCGACTACTCCCTGCCCATCCAGTACAGGGTCGAGCGGATGCACGACGGCCGCACTCTCGGCTCGGACACCGTCACGTACTCGCAAAACGACAAGATCATGTCACGTGGTCTCATCTTGTGGAGCACCGACGAGCCGGATCTGATCCGCCACCTGGAGGCTGTCGTGATGCCTGACGTGCCTGGCCCCGACGAGGTCCCTCACAGCCCCAAGGGTCTGGTGTTCCCCGGTGCCGAAGCGCGCATCGTCGACGAAATCGACGTGTGGAGCGCGGAACAGCCGGTCGGACCGGCCCTGCAGAACATCTGGACCCGGTTCACCGACAGCTATTCACCGGTGGTCAATCAGGCCATCCTCTCATGGGCGACGGACGGTTGGCTCATCGGAACCGCAATGTTGCCCCATGCGGAGGTACATCAGCATCAGGCGCACCGGACGATCTCGACGGGCGTCGTGTCGCACACGTTGAACTTCCATGAGCGTTTCGACGCCGACGAGTGGCTCCTTTTGGCCAACGAGTCGATCTGGGCCGGTCGCGGCCGCACCCACGGCCGCTGCAATGTCTGGGCACAGGGCGGCCGCCTGGTGGCCACCTACACCCAGGACAACCTCTTACGCTCCTTTGTTGATCACCAGGACCACGCCGCCGACTACAACCGGATCATGTAGCTCCCGGGACTTCCCCCGGTGTGCCGCAGGGTGTCACACCCCGGTCCAGTATTTGCCCACAGAAGCCTATCCAACGGATGTGCGTCAGTCGGGGTCCTCGAGCTCATCCGATAGTCCAGCCCCGATACGAGGCCACTGCGCGGTGGGACGCCCCCCCGGCCACGTGGAAAGTCTCGGCCAGTCAGGCGGTCCGCCGTCGGTTCGCGTGAGGTGACCCTGCTGTGGCCAACCGGGTGGCGAATCCTCCCATGCTTCTTGGCGTCCATAGACGGTGAGGTCCATGAGCGCATAGCTGTAGTCCATGGCCTCTGCGCCTCGCCGCGTCGTCCAGTAGGTCTCGAAGACGCGTTCATCGTCTCGAAGATACGTCACGAGATGGAACAAGCCGATCTCGCGCCCAACGAGGAGTATGCCAAGCGAGTCCTGGGCCGAATACCAGGGAACGTTCCATCCCATGAAGTCCCGATAGCGGTTGCTCTGGTCGTAAGGCCCCTGACAGAGGACTGCGTAGGTGATGCCACGGGAGTGGAGGTAGGACAGTTCGCCGATGTGGCTGGTGACCCAAGTGCAACCTTCGCATTGCTCCGCTGCTGGTCGGTCGGGATGCCACATGAAGTAGTAAGCGATCAACATTCGGCGATCCTCGAATGCGTCGAGCAGCCGGATCTTTCCGTTGGGGCCCATCAGGGGCGTGGTGCCGTCGACTTGCACCATAGGCAACCGACGGCGTGCCGCGGCGATGGCGTCGCCCTCGTATGTGTGCGCCTTCTCTCGGGTCCTCAGTGCATCCAGATCAGCGTTGAACGTGGCCCTGTCCACCACGGGGGGAATTCCGGGAATCTCCATGAGCATCACTGTATTTCCGGAAACTCGGCGGCAGCCGCTCCAAGCCGTATTCCAAGGAGGCATCAAGAAGTAGGGAGGGACCCCGGTTCACGTCCCGATGCCCGGACCGGCAAAAAAAGGACACTAGCGCCCATCGGATTCGAGGATGATCTTGATGGCTTGGGGGACCGTCTGGACTACAGCATCCGGAGCGGGATCCGGTGATGCCCACGTACGGCCCCTCGTGATCCAGATGGTGCGCAACCCCACTCCTCGCCCTCCGGCAATGTCGGCGCTCGCGGAATCTCCAGTCATCCAGCCCTCGAGGGGACTCTCGCAGAGATCTGCCGCCAACTTGAAGATCGCTGGATCCGGCTTCGCAACGCCGACCATTTCGGAAACGCAGACCGCGTCGACCTCTTCCCTGAGATTGGTTGCTGCAAGCTTCGCCAACTGTCCTGGCCCTCCGTTCGTGACGACCCCGACCCGCCATCCTCGGCCACGAAGCTGCCGAAGTCCCCCTATGGTGTCCACGTCCGCTGTGTAGCAGGCCGGGTAGTCCATGTCGTAGCGGGCGATGAGGTCTTCGACATCTTCTGAGATCTCGAACTGCGCTCGGACCTGTTCGAAGAAGACCTTCTTCGGCGTCATACCGTCCCCATCAGCGGACTCAATAAATGGCCACGCTTCTTCTGGAAGCCTGTGTTCCCGGATGAAGGCTTCGCCCCAGCGAGCGAAGGCAGCCTCACGATCGAGGAGCGTATTGTCCAGATCAAAGAGAGCGAGACTCACGAATCAAGTATCGCGTGGACTCTCGATCTCGTACTCGGTCTCGAATGCGACCGCGGCCCGAGAGTGTCGGTCGGTCACGCGACGATGGCATCCGAACGTTGATCCGGGAACCCGTTGAATCGGCGTTCAGTCGAGTTAGCCGGCCAAACCGAGGGACACGCAGCGCGCACAGGGCTCTCGGAACTGATTGAGCAATAGAGGCCCATGAGAATGATCCGTATGCACGGTATGGTCAATCGGCATGGACCCACTGCACGCCCACCAGCGGGCGCAGGACACCTTCGCCAACGTCCTTGTCAACGTGACATCCGATCAGCTGTCGTCACCGACGCCATGTTCTGAGTGGGACGTGAAGGCTCTCATCGACCATGTCATAGCTGGTAACCAACGGGTCGTCGAGCGTGCTCGTGGCCAAGTGGCGCCACTCCCCGAAGACCTCGTCGCCGCCCATCGTGCCTCCGCCAAGGCCGCGCAGGAGACCTTCACCGCACCCGAGGGCCTTACGCGGACCTACCAGTTGCCCATCGGAGAAGTTCCAGGCACAGTATTCATCGAGTTGCGGACAAGTGACCTTCTCGTCCACGCGTGGGACCTCTCCGTTGCGACCGGACAGCCGACAGACCTCGACCCGGACCTGGCGGAATACGTACTCGCGTTCTCGAGGCAGATGATGAGCCGCCCTAGACTCCGCGGTGATGGTCGTCCATTCGGTGAGGAGCAGCCCTCCGGCGACGAGCGCACGGGGGCGGACCGGGTGGCGGCCTTCCTGGGTCGCAAGCTGAGCTGAAGGAGAGATCGATAGGCACCCCATCCCGGCGTGAATGGTTCAGCTCCAGGATCGGGCGTTCAGGTTTCGGAATATTCTTGACGTAGTCGCCGTTCCCAACGACCAAGTCGGCATTGATGGCCATTGGGATCTACATCCGGATTGCCCGGATATGCAGGAACAGTGGGATGCGGTGCCACTTGTCAGCGGGATCCGGTTCTTGAACCTCCCGCATTCGCTCGATGAGGAAACCGGCATTCGCCAAGGCGTCTGTGTAATCCCCTAATGGACGGTGTTCGGTGTGAAAGGTCATGGCAAACCCGCCCCCTTCGCACGTATCCGCCAGGAGTCTGCGCTCAAACCACGAGCGTTCGATGACAAAGGGACGTGCGCCTTCTTCGGGACGCGTCTCGAAATGCCCAGCCGTGTTCAGTGGGTGGGTGATTGCAACAACGAATCGTGAACCAGTGGTAAGGACCCGTGCGATTTCTCGGACCGCGGGTTCCATCTGATCGACGTCTTGGAGACTCATGAAAGCGATCGCGGAATCGGCGGCGCCATCTCGTAGTGGAAGGGCAGCGGCATCGCCCAGGAGCACGGAGCCCGCTGCTTCCGGATGGGTCGTCGCAGCCCCTACCATCGTCGGCGACCCATCAATACCGACGACCCGATGTCCGAGGCGCTTCAGATCACGACCCACCCGGCCTTCGCCGCATCCGACATCGAGCGTCACCCGTCCAGGCGGCGGGACAAGCGGTAGAAAGGCATCCCGGTGAAAGCGCCAGTAGCTGTCATGGTCAGGCGCTCGCGACCACGCGATCCAATCCTTCGCATTGGCCTCCCAGGCCTCACGCATCATCGTGACATTGTGTCAAGCGAGTGTTCCACGGACAACCGGCGGTCGGATGCAGGGCGGTTAGCCGGAGTGCAACGGCAGAAGGTGGTAGGTGACAAAATCACGTGGGTGGCGAGCGTTTTCGCAGTGGCCGGCTTCCTCGGTACCGGCAAGACAACGTTCTCGCGCGAACTGGCACGCTCCACTGGTGGCGTACGTCTCTCAATTGACGAGTGGACCATCGGACTGAGTGGCGACGACTTCGCTCTGGATCCGGAGCTCTTCTCGAGGACCTGGAACCTTCTCTCTGAGCTCTGGCCCAGGATCGCGTGGGCAGGAGTGGACGTCATCTTGGACTTTGGCTTCTGGCGACGAGAAGACCGGGATGTCGCCCGGGCCAGAGCAACCGAAGCAAGAGCGAACTTCCGCCTCTACTGGCTGCAGTGCAGCGAGGAGACATCTCGAACTCGGGTCATAGGGCGCAGAGAAGCAGGGAGCTACCGCTTTGACAGCGCATCGTTCGATCTCCTCCGGACTCGATTCGAACCTCTTACTGACGACGAAATCTTCGAAGTGGTGACCACGTAATACGCCCGACTGCTGGCGAACGGGTCAGACCTTTGGAGTCGAGAACCCTGTTCGCACGGGCCGTGGAAGATGCCGGGACGGACCACGAATACCGATAGGGAGGCGGGCGGCCTACGATCGGGGCCACGCTACTGCGATCCCTGGCACCATGGTTGCCATGTCGCGGCCAAGGCACGACTTCGACGCAATCTATGCAGAGGGGACCCCTGCGTGGGACATCGGAAGACCCCAGCCAGGGTTCGACGACCTCGCCACGGCTGGGAAGCTGGCCGGTCGGGTGCTCGATGTCGGCTGTGGCACCGGCGAGCACGCCCTCATGGCGGCGTCGATGGGCTGCGAAGCGGTTGGGATCGACATGTCGATCCGGGCCATCGAGCTGGCCAAGACCAAGGCAGCGGAACGGGGTTCGAGGGCTCGCTTCGTCGTCGGGGATGCGCTTCGTCTCGTTGACCTAGGTGAGCAATTCGACACCGTCCTCGACTGCGGGCTGTTCCACGTCCTCACTGACCAAGAGCGGGAGCGTTACGTCAGCAGCCTGGCTGACGTGGTCCCACAGGGAGGTCGCTATCACATGCTCTGCTTCAGTGACGACCAACCAGGCGACTGGGGGCCACGCAGGGTGTCGCAAGTCGAAATTCGGGTTGCGTTCTCCTCAGGATGGGAAGTCGAATCCATCACGTCGACCGTCATCGATCTCACATGGGACACGGCTGGTGCGCTGGCTTGGCATGTCGCGGCCACTCGCACCTCATGAGACGGATGCCGTCATTGCCAGGAACCGGGAGGTCGGATCACTGTGTCGCCTATGACTCGATGAGAATCACCAACGTTTCAGGCAGAACGCCATCCTCCTCCATGGCCTGGGCGGCGGCCTCTGACTGCATGGTGGATGCAAATGCCTCCATGTCAGGAACGTCCATGAGGAGCGCCACCTTTGTCGGGTCGTCGGGGTTCACGAACGTCCGGATATTGGTGATGCCAAGCTGACCGAAGAGCTCCTCGCGCTTGGGCGAGTTCAGCCAGTGGTCCTTACCCTTCGAGATGTCGTGGTGTCCAATGATGGTTGGCATAGTGTCGGCTCCTTCTGGTTCGGCGGTTGCGGGGACTGAATCCGGAGCGATCCGGCTCAGCCAAGCAGGTTGTGGATCTCGAATCCTGTTTCTTGAGGTGGAGTCTCGAACCCGCCCTCTATTCCCTTCTGCATACGCGGACGAGCGTTCCGTCACGGAACTTTTCCCAGTCGTCCTTCGAGGTGTGGACCGCCACGATCGTCCAGCCGCCCTCGGAAGCGCCGGCGGCATGGAACGTCTGACCCTCCGGCAGGCCACCGCCCGCGGGATGAACCTCGCTGACAGTCTTGTCGTACTGGCTCTGCGTTCCGGGAAAAAAATGAATGACACCGTGCGCCATGATGAAACTCCGCTCAGTTACAGGTGTGTGCTCGGCATTTGGATCGACCGAAACGGCCCACATCGGCGAGCCAAGTTGCACCCTAACACCCGAGTTGCTTGCGCCGCTCAGTGGATTCGAGCCCGGCACCTCGTCGCGCCCCAGGCACGCGTTCGGGGTCGTGAACGCTCATCGATTTGGGTACTGTGACGAGAAGCCGGCGTAGCATTCACGCAGTCCGCAATTCGGTTCCAGAAATCTCCAGCGGGCTGCCTGTGCTCCGTCATTTCGAGAGGAACGAGGACTCGTGCGATTCGATACAACGGAACCATGTGATGCGTGACGATGTTCGCCGCGCGCTTGACATCGATCCATCCGCAAGCATCGCGTATCGCACGATTGACATCACGACGACGGGCCGGAATTCGGGAGTCCCGCGGCGGATCGAAATCGTCTTCTATCGAATTGAGGATTCCGTCTACCTGAGCGGCATCCCGGCACCTCGTACGCGGGATTGGCTGGCAAATCTACGCGCAGAGCCGCATTTCACGTTTCACCTCAAGCATGGCCTCCTGGCGGATCTGCCTGCGGTCGCCACCGTGATTACCGATGAGGCAGAACGACGCAGGCTGCTCGCCCCCCTCGTCGACCAATTCAACGAGCGACGTGGCGACGAAAGCGAGTGGCCGCGAGCCGAGCTCGACGAGTGGGTTCAGGACAGTCCGCTGGCAAGAGTCGACTTCCTCGAAGTGGACTAACACGCCCTCAGAGGGCGTGCACGGGCCTGCGGTGACCTGGCGCTCAGTCCAGAGCACTCGCGATGGGAAGAATCGGGTCGGTTCGGTGGTACTAACACGAGGTCGGAGCCCCCAGCTGGCCACCTCGAAATCGAGTTCGGGCAGGTCCATAATTCCTCTGTAGGGTCCAATCGAGCCGGAGGGGAACCGAGAGGTGTGTGCAACGGCAAAGAGCCGGCCCGCCGCGAGCAGTCGGGCCTTCCGGGTCTCGTGGTATCACGTCAGGGCCGTCTTTCACCAGCGCTGGAGCAGCTACGTCACCGTGCTTCTCCTGATCGGGTTGGTGGGCGGTGTGGCCATTGCCGCCGTAGCCGCCGCTCGGCGCACGCAGTCGGCCTTCCCGGCCTACCTGGCGCAATCTCATGCGTCGGACCTCCAGTTTCAGTTCTACAGTTCCCAATCCCTCAGCTCGTTGGACCACCTGACCCAGGAGCTCGAGCATCTGCCCGACGTGACCCGGGTGGCGATCGCCCCGACGTTGATGGCCATTCCGCTCGGAGCGAACGGGAAGCCGCTTTCGACCGGCACCAGCGAGGATCAAATCACAACCGTCGGCAGCGAGGGAGGCGAGTACTTCACCCAGGATCGTGTGGCTGTGGAAGCCGGTCGCATGGCGAATCCAAAGAGTGCGCACGAAATGGTGGCAACGGCCGAGACAGCGAAGCTGGCGGGCTGGCATCTCGGTGAAACGGTGGAAATGGGCGACTTCACGGTCGCCCAGCTCAACGCGGGGGTCAATCCGGCTACGACCAGACCCGGACTGGAGTTCTCGGCCAAGCTCGTCGGCCTTATCGTGTTCTCCAACCAGGTCGCCAGCGACGACATAGACCGCAGCGGCACGACCTATCAACTGCTGACACCGGCGCTCACTCAGAAACTCCGCGCTGGAGCAACCTATCCGGACTATGGGCTCCGCCTTCGGGACGGCAGCCGCGATGTAGCCACAGTTGAACAGGAGATCACTCGACTCGTCCCTAAAGGCAATCCCTACGCCTTTCACGTGACCTCGGTGACCGAAGGCCAGGTCGAGCGGTCGAGCAAGCCCGAGGCGATCGCCCTCGGTGTGTTCGGAGCCATCGCCGCCCTGGCCGCCCTCTTGATCGCCGGTCAAGCCATCAGCCGAGCGCTGTGGGCACAGGACGAGGACTCCGACGTCCTGCGCGCTCTCGGAGCCGACTCGTTGATCGTGATGTGGGACGCCACCCTCGGCCTGCTGGGGGCGGTCCTCCTCGGTGCAGCTCTGGCCGTGGTTCTCGCCGTGGCCTTCTCGCCACTCGCTCCACTCGGTCCGGCGCGCCAGGTGGACCGGACCCCGGGGTTCGCCGTCGATTGGACTGTGGTCGGCGTGGGATTCGCCGTTCTGGCCGTCGGTCTGAGTGCCCTGACCGTGGCCCTCGCCTACCGCAGGGCGTCGCGCCGACGAGGCCGACAGCGGTCAGAACCCGTACAAGAGGGATCGGCCGTGGTCAACGCAGCAGCGCGGTACGGCCTTCCGGCACCCGCCGTCATCGGGCTCCGCTTCTCCCTTGAACCAGGTCATGGCCGCTCCGCCGTGCCGGTCCGGTCGGTCTTGGCGGGGGCCGTACTGGCGGTCGCTGTCGTGGTGGCTACTGTCACCTTCGCAAGCGGGCTCCACACCCTGGCGTCTCGCCCCGCTCTGTACGGGTGGAACTGGAGTTACGCCATCGAACCGGTTGGTGGTGACACGGTTCCCCCCTCCGTCGGCCAACTTCTCGACCATGATCCCGACGTTGCTGCATGGACTGGGTTCAACTACGCGGATGTGGAGATGGATGGCCAGACGGTCCCGTCACTAAGCGGTTCCCTTCACGCCACTCTCAGCCCGCTCATTCTCTCGGGCCACGACATCCAAGCGAAGAACGAAGTCGTCCTCGGTGCGGCGACGCTCGCCTCGTTGCACAAAAGGATCGGCCAGTCAGTAGTAGTCACCTATGGGTCGCCGAAGGATGCGCCGATCTACCAACCCCCGACCCGCCTTGTCATCGTGGGCACGGCTACCATGCCAGCCATCGGGACGCCGGGAACGCTGCACCCCTCCATGGGCACCGGGGCGCTGTTTTCCAACGCCGTCTTTGCTCCCGCCTTCGCCCGGGCGCTCGTCAATGTCGACCCCAACCTCAATGGCCCCGCGATCGATGTGGTCCGGATCCGGAGCGGTGTCGCGCCAACGGTCGCACTTTCCTCTCTGCATCGGATCGCTGACGCCGCCGACAAGGCGGTGGCGAACGATCCCCAGACGTATGGCGACAGCTTCGTGGTGCTTGGGGTGCAACGTCCTGCCGAGATCGTGAACTATCAGTCAACCGGCGCCAGCCCCGGGATTCTGGCTGGCGGCCTCGCAGTCGGTGCGGTAGTGGCCCTCGGCCTCACTCTTGGCGCATCGGTCCGTCGTCGACGACGTGACATCGCGCTGACTCAAGACTCTCGGTTTCACCAGGCGTCAACTGGCTGTGACCGTCGCCTGGCAATCGTCAGTAGCCGCCATCGTCGGATTGATCGTGGGCGTGCCGGTCGGGATTGCCGTCGGGCGGTGGCTGTGGGATCTCTTCGCCCGCGAAATTTACGCGGTCCCGTTGCCCACAGTGCCGGCACTGGAGGTCGTCCTCGTGGCTCTCGGCGCCCTCGTCCTCGCCAACATCGTGGCCGCCATCCCCGGACAGATGGCGGCCGGCACGCCGACGGCTGTGGTGCTGCGGGCGGAGTGAGCCTCCCCAACGCCTGCGCGCCGGATCGCAGGAATAGGCCAAGCCCGCGTACATCGACTCGTCGGAGCGAGGTAGGTAATCCCTACCAAAAGTCGCTTACCGATCGTCACGTCGAGATTCACAAGCACCAACCCATCGTGACTGAACCTGGCGCGCGTTGTGCGTCTGATCGGAGCCCGCATGTCGGATACCCCCAGGCACGGATGAGCCGCACGCCGAAGCTTCGCACCCTCCCGGCGCACGGTCCGGCAGATCAGATGTCGGAGAGGGGCTCGCCGAGAAGGTCTTCATCGGCCGGATCGCCTACCTCTTGGATCAGGAGCCTGACGTGCATTCCCAGCGAGGCATTCAGTGCCTCACTGATCATTTGTGCCACCGATCCCCGGCGTCCAATCACGTGACCAGGCGTGGAGGTCCATAACGTGACCGACGAGAGGTCAGCCGACACTTGCACCGCTTCGACAACGGCGTCATCGGGAAGATTGTCGTTGAGGGCGTCGGTCACACACCTGAAAGTCTTCCATGAGGGCATCTCGCCTTAGGATACGCCGCCCGATGTGCCGAGCGCGGCGCTACGGCGTCACTGATGACGAAACATGGCGTGACGCAACTCCGGCGGACCCCTCCGCGGCGAGTGCGCCCGCGATCCATGCGTCGACCGTTGCGCGGACGCTGGTCATGTCGGTGTACTCGGACTCGGTGAGGAGAAGGCTGGCGACGCCCCGGAGCATCCCGTGGAGGATGACCGCAGATGCGGCCGGATCGATGTCGACCCGGATCGACCCGTCCTGCTGGCCCCGCGTGATGAGTTGCGCCCACCCTTCGTACGCCCGCCGGTCGGCGTCGAGCATTCCCTCTATGGACGATTGCGAGGGGAACGTGGCGCCCCATGTGACCAGGAGGACGCGGTCGTCGGCGGTCGGGTGTTCGAATTGCTCGAGATACGCGTCGATCGATGCCCGCACGAGATTCAGTCCGGACATGTCGGAGGTGCCGCGGCCCGATCGCTCAATAGCAGCCAACAACAGAGCAGCCATGCGGTCCTGGGCGGCACTGGCCACCCGGGCGACCAGGGCGTCCTTAGAACCAAAATGGTGTGTCGGCAAGCCGCGGCTCATGCCCGCCCGCTCGCCGATGACCGTGAGTGAGGCCCCGTTGATGCCACGTTCAGCGATGACCTCGGAGGCCGCGGCCAGCAGCACGCGTTCTGATTCTTCCCGCCGCTCGATCTGGGTCCGACGGGCACGCATCGGAGTGGCCATGCCCTCAACGTACAAATTCGCCGGGTGTGCAGCAAACAACAACTTGCTATACGATCAACCAGTATGTGCGCGCCAGCGGGCAAGATGGGGGCGGAATGGCATCCGGGAACGACCTGATCACGACCATTTTTGACGCCGACAATCACTACTGGGAGTCGAGCGACGCCTTCACCCGTTATCGCGACCCCACGTTTGCCCAACGTGGCGTGCGGCTGGTCGACATCGACGGGAGTGGCAGGCCCCGCTACATGTTCGACGGCGGACGGCTCCATCCGATCATCCCTGGCCCCGGTGATGTGTTCGATCGTCCCCGCCCGGGTTCCCTCTACGACTACTTCGCCGGCAAGAGCGACAAGGCCCGTCTGGGAAGCGAGCTCTCGTGTGAGGACCCGGCCGCGCACCCCGAGTGGTTCAACCGGGATGCCCGCCTGGCCTGTATGGATGAGCAGGGAGTGGAAGCGGCATGGCTGTTCCCCTCACAGGGCGTGTGTATGGAGGGCCCGATGCAGCCCGACATCGAGGCGTCCATCGACATTCTGTGGGCATTCACCCGATGGCTCGAGGAAGAGTGGGGCTTCGCGTACAAGGACCGGATCTTCGGCGTGCCGTTCTTGACCCTCTCCGACGTCGACCATGCCGTTGAGCATCTGGAGTGGTGCCTGGATCACGGGGCGCGGATCCTGTCGATCCGCAACGGGCCCGTCTTCACGCCGGGGGGCACCAAGTCGCCCGCCGACCCCATGTTCGACCCTTTCTGGGCCCGGGTGGCAGAAGCTGGTGTCGTCGTCGCTCCGCACGCGGGTTTCGAGGACGGCTATGTCGGCGTGACCCGTGCGGTGGCCGAAGAATGGGGCAGGTCCACGACGGCGTCGGCTACAGGTGATGCGGTGGAGCGCTACGCCGGTGTCATCAGCATGCTCATGAAGCACCGTCTGGTCAGTGATTTCGCCGCCATTCTGGTCGCGGACAAACTCTTCGAACGCCACCCCGGCGTGCGGATCGCGTATATCGAGAACGGCGCGACATGGGTGGGCGGTTTGCTGCACGGTCTCCAAGTGCTGCACGGACAGAATCCCGGCATGTTCGAAAGGAATCCGGTCGACCAGTTCGTCGACAACTGCTGGGTGGCGCCGTTCGTGGAGGACAGCGTGCCGGACCTCGCGACGCACCTCCCGGTGGAGCGGATCCTGTTCGGCTCCGATTGGCCACATGCCGAAGGCCTCGGTCACCCCAGAGACTTCTTCAAGAACGTCGAGTCGTTCCCGCTCGACGACCAGCGCAAGATCATGCGGGCCAACGCGCGCGAGCTCACGTTCGCGTCGCCCTCGTCCTAGAGACCTGAAAAGGAGGAAGCGTGTCCAACTACGACATCGTCATCAAGGGGGGCACCGTGTTCGACGGGCTGCAGACCCCCCGCTTCAAGGCCGATATCGCCGTCAAGGACGGTCGCATCGCCCACATCGGCAACGTGGACCAGGCGCAAGGCGCTGAGGTCGTGGACGCGTCCGGGAAGCACGTCGCTCCCGGGTTCGTCGACCTGCACACGCACTACGACAGCCAGGTCTTTTGGGATCCGTGGTGCACCATGTCCGGCTGGCACGGTGTGACCAGCGTCGTCATCGGCAACTGCGGATTCGGGTTCGCCCCGTGCAAGCCGGAGGACCGTGACCGGACGATGCTGAGCCTCTCCCGCAATGAGGCGGTGCCGCTGCGGACCATGAAGGCCGGCATGCCCTGGGACTGGGTGACGTTCCCCGAGTTCCTCGAGAGTGTCGACCGCACGCCCAAGGGCGTGAACGTCATGGCGTTCGTCCCACTCGCGCCGCTCTACGGCTATATCGCCGACATCGACACTGTGAAGGCCCGCCGCGTGACGGACGAACAGCTGGCGGAGATGAGTGGCCTGCTGATCGAAGCCATGCAGGCCGGAGCCTGCGGGTGGAGCGCGCAGGTCAGCGGTGAGGTCGGGAACGTGCAGCTCGATCACGACGGCACGCCGATGGTGACCGACTTCATGGGCGAGCGCGAAGTGGCTGCATTCTCCCGTGCGCTACGCGCCGTCGGGCGCGGCGTGATTCAGCTGACCGGTTCCCTTGACGTCGCTGCACTCATGGCTCGCGAGAGCGGCCGCCCCATCATTTGGAACGCGCTCCTCGCCGACGGCGCCCTCAACCAGCACGGAGGCAGCGCGTACACCCACAGGGACGCCATCAAGCAGCTGACGTATTACAACGAGGAGGAAGGGCTGCGCATTTATGCGCAGGCGTTGACGACGAACTTCGTCTCGGAGTTCACCTTTGAGGACTACAACCTTCTCGACACTCTGGCGTGCTGGAAGGAAGCGCTCTTGGGGACCGTTGAGGAGAAGCAGGTCAAGCTGGCCGATCCGGAGCGGCGCAAGGCCATGAAAGAGCTGGACGACATCCGTGGGGGTCTCTTCGGTGCCGGCTACGTGACCAAGGAGATCAAGGTCAACTGGATATCGAGCGACGCACCGAACGCTCAGGAGATCAAGGAGAAGTACGAGGGGTTCACGATCGGCGAGATCGCCGCGCGAGAAGGCAAGCACCCGGTCGATGCCATGCTGGACGTCGCCGGGGCCGGGAACCTGAAGGTCGGTTTCGCCACGAAATTGATCGAGACCCCACCAGAGTCGATGAAGGAGATCGCCAACTCTCCGGTGGCCCTTCCCGGAGTGAGCGACGGGGGAGCGCACACGAAGTTCGTCACCACGGCGCGCTATCCCACGGAGCTCATCAGTTACTGGGTCCGCGAACACGAGATCATGTCGCTGGAGGCGGCCCACTGGCGGCTTTCGTCGTACCCTGCGCTCGCGGCCGGACTGAAAGACCGGGGCTTTCTGCGCGAGGGTGCTCCGGCCGACATCATCATCTATGACTACGAGCGCCTCGACAGCGGCCCCCAGGAAAGGCTCTGGGACTACCCGGGAGGCGAGATGCGACTGGTGCAAAAGGCGACGGGGTACGAGCGCATCATCGTCAACGGCGTGACGACGTTCATCGACGGCGAGTGCACCGACGCCAGGCCCGGACGACTCTTGCGCCACGGCACGGACTGAGGCGCGGCCACGTGACGAGTTTCGTGACCCCGACGATCTTTGACGCCGACAACCACTACTGGGAGACGTCCGACGCCTTCACGCGTTACCGGAGCCCGGAGTTCGCCGACCGTGGCGTCCTCGTCAAAGAGGTGGATGGGAAATCGCGCTACGTGATCCGGGGTGAGCTTCATCCGTGGATCCCGGGGCCGGCCGACGTCAATCCACGACCTCGGCCCGGGGCACTCCATGACTATTTTCTCGGTGTCAGCGACGGCATCGACTCTGCGCTGATGGCGGAGGACCCCAAGGACCACCCCGAGTGGTTCAACCGGGATGCTCGCATCGCGGTCATGGATGAACAGGGAGTCGAGGCCGTGTGGATGTTCCCCTCGCAGGGCGTCTGCATGGAGGGTCCGATGCAGCCCGACGTCGAGGCCATCCTCGATATCTTCCGGGGTTTCAATCGCTGGATCGACGACGAATGGGGCTTCGCCTACAAAAACCGGATTTTTGCGGCGCCCTACCTGACGCTGTCGGACCTCGACCTCGCCCTCGGTGAGCTGGCGTGGGTGCTCGACCGTGGTGCACGTGTCGTCGCGCTGCGCCCGGGTCCGGTATTCACGCCCCAAGGTTGGAAGTCCCCCGCTGATCCGGTGTTCGATCCGTTCTGGGCCCGGGTCAACGAGGCCCGGTTGGTTGTCGCCGTTCACCCCGGCTTCGACGATGGATATCGCGATGTCGAGGACGCTGTCGCCCGTTCGTGGGGATACCAGAGCCGCCGGCGTCAGGGCGCCGTGTCGTCACTCAACTTCTACGAGCCCTTCGTGGACGCCGTGATGCACGACCGCCTGATCCACGACTTCCTGGTTGCAGTGGTCGCACAGGGGCTCTTCGAGCGCCACCCCGATCTGCGTTTCGCGAGCATCGAGAACGGTGCCGCCTGGGTCCCGAGTGTCCTCGCTGCCCTGCGCCGGTTTCGTCGCGCCAGCAACGGTGTCCTCAAGAGCAACCCTGTCGAGCAGTTTCGCGAGCACGTGTGGGTGACTCCCTTCGTCGGCGACGCCGTGCCGGCGCTGCTCGAGCACATGCCGGTGGAACGGATCCTCTTCGGGTCCGATTGGCCGCATGCGGAGGGTTTTGCCGACCCGAAGCAGTACTTCGAGTACCTCGTGACGCTGAGCGCCGACGACCAGTGCAGGATCATGCGGGACAACGCACGAGACCTCACGTTCCCGGCTTGACCGAAGGGCCCGGACATCCGGCCACGGCCCTTCAGTCGCGCAGTGCCACCAGGGCGCCGGCGAGGAACAACGCCGGCGCCTCGACCATCGGATAGTGCCCCACTCCGTCGAGCTGGACCACCGTGGCATCAGGGCGGGCCGCACGCAGGGTATCGACCATGGACGGCACGGCGATCGGGTCGTCCATTCCCCACACGACGTGCAGCGGTGAGGGGTCGGACGCGATGGCGCCGGTGAACCGCGACTCGTGCTGCCTGCGCTCCTCGATATAGCGAATCAAGCGGGCGAGGAGCAGATGGCCGTCGTCACGCATGATCTGCTCGACTGTGGCCGCCATGAGGTCGCCCTCACGCCCTCGCCCCCCTCGTGGGCCAGCGACGAGAAGGGGCTGTACGTCTCGCGGAGGCTGCGGGCTATGGAGGCCGCTGTGAGCGGCGCGTCGGGTGGCAGCTTCTCGTCGGGCAGGCTGAGCAGCAACTGCTGCCCGCTGGTCAGATGAGCTTGTTCGATGTAGATGCTGCCGTTCGTGATCACGCGGCGGGTGACCTCGACCGCCCACGCCCCGTCGGCTCGCCGCGCCAGGAGTTCGCCGCCGACACTGTCGCCGACGTCGTGGGTGAGCAGTGCGAGCTGCGTGAGACCGAGCTCGGCCACCAGAGCTACGGCCACATCTGCCTGGAGGGCCAGGGTGTAGTGCATGTCCGGCTTGTCCGAGAGCCCGTACCCGAGCCCGTCGAACAGAATGACCCGACGCCCGGTCCGCAGCGGGTCAAGGACGCCGACATAGTCGAACGATGAGGTCGGAAACCCGTGCAGGATCAGGAGCGGTTCGTGCGCCTCGGGCCCTATCGACGGCGCGTCGACGGTAAAGATGCGGTGCCCGCAGAGCTCCCGGTAGCGCCCCCTGGCCTCCCAGCCTGCGGTCGTGGCGGTGCTCACGTGCCCGAAAGCTTGCTCACGATCGGTCCGAGGGCCTCCCAGCTGTCCGCTTCGATCGACCAGTAGGTGATGCCGTACTCCTGGCGCCGCCACTGGAGCTCCTCGACCATGTCGTCGAGCGTCCCGAGCAGGATGCCCGGGACGTGGCGTGCATCGTCGGCGTCGATCCCGAAGACGGGCGCCATCGCGTCGTAGATGCTGCTGGCATCGTCGGTGATCATGACGAACCCGATCAGTGCGTTGAGCTCGAGGCTGTCGAATCGCGGTCCGGCCGCTTCCTTGACCCAGGCGACCTTTTCCCGCGTCCGCTCGGGCGACATGTTCGGGGCCGTCTCCGTGCCGCCTGTGCCGTCGCGCAGGTTGGCGTTGATGCTGACGATGTCCGCGTGTTGCGCCGCGAAGCTCAGCACTCGCTTGCCGCCGCCGCCGATGATGATCGGTGGCCCGGGCTGCTGCACCGGACGGGGAAGGAGGCTGTGCCCGTGCACCGTGTAGTACGCCCCGTCGAACGAGAAGGGGCCATCGGTGCGGAGCAGTCCCTGTATGACCTGCACTGCTTCTTCGAAGCGCTCGACCCGCACCCGCGGCGTGTCATAGGTGAGCCCCGCCTCCTCGTAATCGGTCTTCATCCATCCGGCACCGAGGCTGAGCTCGAAGCGCCCCTCGCTCAGGAGGTCGAGCGTGGCCGCCTCCTTGGCCAGCACGAACGGATGGCGGTAGTCGTTGCCGAAGACGAGCGAGCCCAAGCGCAGTGTCGTCGTGGCGGCAGCGACGGCTGCGAGTGCCGGGACCGGGGCGAGCTGGTCACCGAAATGGTCGGGCATGAGCAACGCCGAGTACCCGAGGTCCTCGCAGCGACGGGCCTGTTCCGCCCATGCGCGTGCCGTCCCTTCTGGGGCCTTGCTGAGTTGGGCGGCGAAGCGAAAGGTGTGATCTGGCATGCCGTCATCGTGCCCCATTTTGAGGGGACGACGCCGAGTGCCGGTTCAGTCGCAGCAGGAGTCGCGCCACCCGCAGCTGGCGCAGCGGTAGTGCGCGTGCTCCGGCCGCATGTCGCCGGCGCACTGCGGACACTCGCCGAAGGTCCCGAGCGGCGAGCGTTCGCACGCCGGGGCAACGGGATCGGGTGCGGGGGGCAGGGAGCCGGCGGGCGTTGACGTCGTGGCAGGCATGTGGCTGAAGGTAGTCCGCACGGCCCACCGGGGAGGGGATTTGGGTGCTCAGGGCGCGAACCGTGGCAACGCCTCGCGGGTGACGTCGGCGATCAGCGCGCAGGTCTCCCGGCGGGCGCGTGCCCCACCGAATCGTGCGGCCAGGCTGATGATCTCGAGGCCGGGGGGAGGGGAGCGCAGGAGTTCCTTGTCAGCAGCCCCCACGATGCACAGCACGGGGCATCGGCCTGCGGCCAGGCCCAGCACGCCGCCGGGCACTTTGCCCTCGAAGGACGGCGGATCGAGATGGCCCTCGCCGGTCACCGCCAGGTCGGCCAGCGCGATCCGCGGGGCCAAGCCGGTCATGTCCGCCACCAGGTCGAAACCGGGGACGATCCGCGCGCCCAGGGCGACCAGCCCCCCGGCCAGCCCGCCCGCGGCCCCCGCCCCCCGAATGGTGCCGACATCGACGCCGAAGTCACGCCGGTAACGGTCGACCAGGGCGCGGAGGCGGTCGGTCAGGAGCTCGATCTGCTGCGGAGAAGCACCTTTTTGGGCTCCGAAGACGGTGGCGGCGTCGACGAAGCGGGTCCTGACGTCGCACGCGACGTCGAGGTCGATGCCGGCCAGGGCCGTCGCCGAACCGACGGCCCGCACGGCCCCCCAACCGCCGTCGGTCGTCGCCGACCCGCCACAGCCGATGACGATCCGGGTGGCGCCTGCGTCTCGCGCCGCGAGCAGGAGGTGGCCCACACCAGCGGTGTCCGCCCGGAGGGGATCGTCGCCTTCTGGGTGGGGGAGCAGCGCCCTCCCAGAAGCCCGGGACATCTCGATGACCGCCGTGGGACCGCTGCCGTCGCCAGGCGGGAGGAGACGCCACTCGGCGTCGACGCTCTCGCCCAGCGGACCGGGCACGGAGGTGACCCGGGGCGTCCCGCCGAGCGCTTCGAGGAGGCCCTCGCCGCCGTCGGACATCGGGACCTCGTCGGCTGTCCAACCGGCGCTTCGGGCCGCCCCGGCGACCGCGGCCGCCACCTCGGCCGCCGTCGCCGTGCCACGGAACTTGTCGGGAGCGGCGACCAGGTGCGGCATGACGGTCGAAGTTATCGGGTCGCCGCTGACGGGTCGCTGAAGGTACGTTGACGTGCATGCCAACGGTGAAGGGCGCACTGCGCCGCGTGCGTGGAGCCCCCCTACCGGTGCCGGGCGGTCAAGGGTGGCGCGCGCTGTCCGGGTTGTCGGCCCAGCAGACACTCGATGTGATCTACGAGTTGATCCTCGGGCGCGAACCCGATCCGACCGGCGCCGCCAGCTATCTCCCGGGGCTGCAGGACGGGTCGTTGACGCCGCAGGAGGTCGCTCTCTGGGCAGTCGCCTCGGGAGAGTGGTGGTCGGTGACACCGTTCAGCGGCCTGGGCCAGTCGCTCCACCTCAGCCGCATGATGTTCGTCCGGTCCCTCCCCGCCGGCAAGCGGATCCTCGACCTGGGCGGGACCGCGCTGGGCAACGCCACCGGTGCCCTCGTCCTCATGGGCTATCCCTACATGTTCGACGACCTCGTGGTGATCGACCTCCCCTCCGAGGAGCGCAACGAGCTCTACCAGGAGGACACCGCGCACGTCGTGACCAAGACCAAGCTCGGGCCGGTGCGCTACCGCTACCACTCGATGGTCGACCTGTCGGACTATCCCGACGGATCGGTGGACCTCGTCTACAGCGGGCAGAGCATCGAGCACGTGCCGGTGGACGTGGCGGACACGGTGCTCTCGGAAGTGCGGCGGGTGCTGCGGCCCGGAGGGCACCTCGCCCTCGACACCCCCAATGCCCGTGTCACCCGGCTCCAGCAGGCCGCCTTCATCGACCCCGATCACGAGCACGAGTACACCCATGTCGAACTGCAGTCCAAGCTGGTGCGGGCCGGGTTCGAAATCGTGGAGGCGAAGGGTCTCAACTACGCGGGCCCCGGCCTGGCCGCGGGCCGCTTCGACGTGGACGGTGTGGCCACTGCCCGGGGGATGTTCAGTGAGATCGAGGACTGCTACCTGTTGGCGTACGTCTGCCGGGTGCCCGATGCCTGACGGCGGCCTGGTGACGACGGGTGCGCAGCGCAGTACATGAAGCGGGATGAAAATACATGAAACGAGGTGCGGGCGAGAGGACTCGAACCTCCACCCCCAGTGGGGACCGGGACCTAAACCCGGCGCGTCTGCCTATTCCGCCACGCCCGCAGCGACCCCCGGCGCGGATCGGCCGTGGGTGAACAGCGAGTGTACGGCGATGTGCCCATGCATGCCGTTCTCGGCCACTAGCCTCATGCCCATGGCTCCTGCACTCACCCTCCCTACGATCGTCGCTGCCGGCGGGGGGCCCGACCCCACGTCGGACATCTACCAGCGACTCCTCAAAGAGCGCATCGTCTTCATCGGTAGCGCCATCGACCAGGTCACGGCGAACTCCGTGTGCGCCCAGCTCATCCTGTTGGAGTCCGAAGACCCCGACAAGGACATCATGGTGTACATCAACTCCCCCGGGGGCTCGGTGACCGACGGGCTGGCCATCTACGACACCATGCAGTACGTCCGTCCCGATGTGTCGACCATCTGCGTCGGCCTCGCCGCCAGCATGGGCCAGTTCCTGCTCTGCGCCGGTGCCCCCGGCAAGCGGTTCGCTCTGCCGCATTCGCGCATCCTCATGCACCAGCCCTCGGGCTCCATGCAGGGCCAGGCGGCGGACATCGCGATCCAGGCCGAACAGATCATCTACCTCAAGCGGATGATGGCCGAGCGCATCGCATTCCACACCGGGCAGCCGCTGGAGCGGATCGAGCTGGACTCGGACCGCGACCGCTGGTTCACGGCGGAAGAAGCGCGCGAGTACGGGTTCATCGACCAGGTCATTGATCGCTCGGTGGCCGCGGCAGGGAGCGTATAGACGTGGCATTGGACGTCCCGGCCTCGCCGTCGGGCGCCAATCCTCCTTCAGATGGCGATGTGCACGAAGGCTACGGCCTGGCGCGCCCGGTAGCCGATGGGTCACCGATGGCGGCGGAAGCAGCGGGGTTCAGCGCACGAGAGGCGCGGGGCCACAAGGTCACGCGGATCGTCTCACCGACCATAAGCGTGCGCCAGCGCCTGCGCGAGATCTGGCTCTCGCGCGAGCTCCTGGTCTACCTCGTGCGCACCGAGATCAAGGTCAAGTACAAGAACTCGGTGCTGGGCCTGGTGTGGTCGATGATCGCCCCGGCCATGACGCTGGCCATCTACTTCATCGTGTTCCAGATCGTGTTGGGCAACCGCATGCCCAACTTCGTCATCTTCCTCTTCGCCGGCCTGCTGATCTGGAACCTCTTCTCCCTCGGGGTGCTCACCGGTACCGGGGTGATCGTCAACAACTCGGGGATCGTGAAGAAGGTGTCGTTCCCCCGCGAGATCCTGGCCCTGGCCGCCGTCGGCTCGGCGTGCGTCTTCTTCTTCTTCCAGACCTGCGTGATGGTGATCTTCCTGATCGTCCTGCACAATTCGCCGGACTGGTCCTACCTGCCTCTGCTCCTCCTGGCCCTGGTCGCCGGGATCGCGCTGGCCTGCGCGCTGGCGGTCCTGCTCTCGTCGATCAACGTGTACCTGCGCGACACGCAGCACCTCATTGAGGTCATCCTCACGGCATGGTTCTGGGCCTGCCCGATCGTCTACGCCTTTCAGCAGAACATCGCGCTGAAACTGGGCGCCAGGGGCCTGCTGTGGGTCTATTTCCTGAACCCGGTGACGCCGCTCGTACTGACGTTCCAGCGGTGCATCTACGGGAGAGTGTCGCCCACTGCGCACTACACGCAGGGCGGCACGGTCGTGTCGAAGGTGTATTACGTGCTGCCGCTGCACGGGTACCTGTGGTATCTCGCCCTCGACCTCGGGGTCCTCACCCTGGCCATCGTCCTCTTTCTCGTCGCCCTGGCGGTCTTCGGACGGCTCGAGGGCAACTTCGCCGAGGAGCTCTGAGCCATGAGCGACATCGCGGTCGAGGTCAAGGACGTCTCGAAACGGTTCCGCCTGGCCCACGGGCGCTACAACTCCTTGAAGGAACGGATCATCCACGGTGGGCGCACCCCGACGGAGGATTTCTGGGCCCTCAAGAACGTCGGGTTGCAGGTGCGCGAAGGGGAGACGGTCGGGATCCTCGGCCGCAACGGGTCAGGCAAATCGACGTTGCTCAAGTGCATCTGCGGGGTGCTCCAGCCGACCTCGGGTGAGGTCGTCGTCCGGGGCAAGTTGGCCGGGCTCCTCGAGTTGGGCGCCGGCTTCCAGCAGGACCTGACCGGACGGGAGAACATCTACCTCAACGGATCGCTCCTCGGCATGTCCAAGAAGGAAGTGGACCGCGTCTTCGATGCGATCGTCGACTTCTCCGAGCTGGAGGCGTTCATCGATGGCGCGGTGAAGTTCTATTCCTCGGGCATGTACGTGCGGCTCGGCTTTGCCGTGGCGGTCAATGTCGACCCCGACATCCTGGTGATCGACGAGGTTCTGGCCGTGGGCGATGAGCGTTTTCAGCGCAAGTGCATCGACCGGGTGAAGGCCTTCCAAAAAGAGGGCCGGACCATCCTTCTGGTCACGCACTCACCCGACCAGGTGCGTTCGATCTGCGACAGGGCCATCGTGCTCAGCCACGGCGACGTCGTCAGCGAAGCACTCCCGGGCGAAGCGGTGCGCGTCTTTCGCGAGGGACTTCTGGAAGAAGCGGGCAAGCTGGTCGTGTCCGAGGAGCGCCGCGAGGCGCAGCCGATCAAGGTGACGCTGGGTCCCGACAGCGAGCATCCGGTGCGGATCACCTATGCGATCCACTCGTACCCGAAGTCGGAAGGGGCGGCCTACCTCTCGACGGGCGAACCGCTGATCATCGGCGTGGCCTATCACGCCTCGATCGCCACCGAAGACGTCGTGTTCTCCCTGGAGCTGCGCGACGCGGACGGCAACTGCTTCATGAGGACCGACAGCGAAATTCTGGGCGAACGCTTCGATCTTGCGGTCGGGCCCGGGCTGGTCAATTTCGATCTGGACGAGATCCCGTTGCTCGATGGCAAGTTCTCCTTCTCGGTGGGCATTCTCAGCAAGGGCGGCGTGCTCTTCGATTGGCGTGAGCCCGCCGGGTTTTTCGACGTCATGTGCCCCACCAAGGCGACGGGCTTCATCACCATGCCGGTGCGGGCGGTGTTGGGGCCGCCCCAACGTGAAGGGCTCGCCATGATGGCGCCAGAAGAGCTGGCGCATCTCGAACCGCAGGCATGAGCGAGGTGGCGCAGGACCCACAGGCCTACGTGGCGCAGGTCATGGCGGAGATCGAAGAGGAGGTTCGCCTCCGCCGCACCTCCGGTGATCTCCCACCCAAACTCGAACGCGAACTCGACGAGCTCTTCCTCGCCCACTCGCCGGTCGCCGGGCGCGGGGGGGACCTCACCGAGGCCCTGCGCATGGTCGACGCGGCGACCTTCGTGGACCCGGTGGTGCCGATCGACTCCCAGCGGGCCGCCGGAGCGGTGGTCAAGAAGGGCATGCGCACCGTTCTCCTCTGGTACGTGGGGTGGATCACGCATCAGATCAGCCAGTTCGCCTCGGCCGTGAGCAGGACCCTCCATATCGTCGAGGTCCGGTTGAGGGAGCTCGAGCGCAAGGTGGAGGTCCAACGCGTCCCGAGCGCCGGCGTGCTCGAGGTTCCGGCGCTGCACGGTCCCGGGGCATGGTGGGTCCCGGCCGCCGTCGCCGTGGTGAAGCCGGTGCGCGGCCGGATTCTCCATGCCGCCAGTGGTGACGGCTGGCTGGTGCAGAAGATCATCGCGGCAGGCGGCGATGCGTACGGCGTCGATCCCCGGACCACGCTCGTCGAACAGGGTGTGCGCACGGTGTCGGATCTGCGGGGCGAAGACCTGGCGGACCACCTCCGGGCCGTGGCTCCGGCGGGCCTCGGGGCCATTGTGCTGAGCGGGGTCGTGGACGGCATGGCGAGCGGCGAGCGGACCCAGCTCCTCGAATTGATCGCCAGGGCGCTGGCGCCCGGCGGCGTGCTGGTGGTGCACTCGCTCAGCCGCGCGTCGTGGGACAGCGAGGACGCACCCTACGAGGCCGATCTGGCGCCGGGTCGACCGCTCCGGATGGACACGTGGCGCCAGCTGCTCGCGCACAGCGGGTACGACGCCACGGTGGCGGACGGGCCCGGTGCGGCCGACTATCTGGTGACCGCAGTCAGGGCCACCGTTCCCCCGCCTGAGCCGACTCCGGCTCGGTGAGCACCGCCGGGCCGCAGGGTCCGCCGGTGGCCGTCCATCAGTTCGTGCCGACGCTCAACCCGCACGACGCCACCGGGACGCACACCCTCTTGCTGCGCGACATCCTGCGTGGCGCCGGATGGCGGTCGGAGATCTTCGCCGAGGCAATTCACGACGACCTGGCGGCCGAGGCCTACAAGCACTGGATGTACCCCGAGCACGCGGCCACAGGTGACGTGCACATCTACCAGTTCTCCACGTCGTCGGCGGTGGCCGGCTTCCTGGCCGAGCGTTCCGAGCCCCTCATCGTCGACTTTCACAACTTCACCGCGCCCGAGCTCTTCGCCGGATGGGAGCCCCGGACGCAAGCGCGTTGCGCCCTGGCGCACGACGAGCTCGTCCTGTTGGGCCAGCGGGCGGAGCTGGGGTTGGCCGACAGCCGTTTCAACGAGCTCGACCTGCGCCGCGCCGGGTACCGGCGGACATCCGTGCTCCCGGTCCTGGTGGATTACCAACGGGTGGGCTCCGACGCACCGTCGGACGGCCGGGTGGCGGCGGAGCTCGCCTCGTTGAAGGAGAGTGGCGGGACCGACGTCCTCTTCGTCGGACGGATCGTCCCGTCGAAGCAGCAGCACGAGTTGGTCAAGGCCCTCTGGGCCTACCGCCGCCTCTACGATCCCTCGGCGCGCCTGCACCTGGTCGGGGGCACGTCGAGCTTCGCCTATCTCAAGGCGCTGCGCGGCTTCATCCACGATCTGGGCCTGGCCGACGCCGTGCGTCTGGCGGGTGAGGTCTCCGACGCGGCGCTGCGGGCCTACTTCAACGCTGCCGACATCTATCTCTCCCTCTCGGTCCACGAGGGTTTCGGGGTGCCGCTGATCGAGGCCATGGCGGCCGGCGTCCCTGTCGTCGCCCGCGGTGTCGGCGCGGTGGCCGAGACGGTCGGTGAGGGAGCCCTTCTTCTGGCGGCGGACGACCCGTCCTACGTCGCTGCCGCGATCCGGCGTGTCTGCACGGACGTCGCCCTGCGGCGACAGTTGATCGACGCCGGCCGCAGACGCGTGCCGATGCTGTCCATCGATGCAGTCGCGCCACAGGTGGTGGCAGCCGTCGCGACCGTGGCGGGACCGCCCCGATGAAGGTCGCATTCGTGACGCCGCGGTACGGGCCCCAGGTCATGGGGGGCGCCGAGACGGCGGCCCGCCAGCTGGCTGAGCACCTGGTCGCGGAGACGGCATGGGAGGCCGAGGCATATTCCACGTGTGCACTCGACCCCCACACGTGGGCCGACGAGCTCGAGCCCGGCGATTCGGTGATCAACGGGGTGCCCGTGCACCGATTCGTTTCGGCTCACGGGCGGGTACCCGACTTCTACGGCCTCGATGGACGCGTCCGCTTGGCGCCGCAGCTGGCCACCAGGGACGAAGGTCGCCGGTGGGTCGACTACAACGGGCCGGTCTCGCCCCATCTCATCGCCGCCGTGTGTGCCGCCGACGCCGACGTCGTGGCCTTCTACCCCTACCTCTACCATCCGACCGTCGCCGCCATCGGGCTCGTGCCGATGCCGGCTGTCCTCCACCCCGCGGCGCACGACGAGCCCGCCCTCTATCTCCCGGTGTTCCGCGGGACCTTCGGCGACGCCGATGCGTTCTGCTTCCACACCGCAGCCGAGCGCCTGCTGGTCGAGCGGACGTACCCGGTGGCGGAAAAGCCCCAGATCGTGCTCGGACTGGGTGTGGGCGAGTCAGCGGGTGTGGGGCGTCCCGGGAGCGAGATCCTCGCCATCGGCGACCGGCCCTACCTCGTCAGTGTGGGCCGGGTGGACGAGCACAAGGGCTCCAAGATGCTGGCCGAGTTCTTCGCCGCGTACAAGGAGCGGCACCCCGGGCCACTGGCACTGGCCCTGGTCGGTCCCATTTCGGTCGAGCTCGATCCACATCCCGACATCGTGGTCACCGGGGCGGTGGAGGAGGCCGACAAGTGGGACATCGTCAAGGACGCGCTGATCGCCGTGTCCCCCTCGGCCCTCGAGTCGTTCTCGCTGGTCGTCCTCGAGGCGTGGGTGGACCGGGTGCCGGTCGTGGTCAACGGGACCTGTGGTCCCACGCGTGAGCACTGTGAGCGCTCGGGAGGCGGGCTGTGGTTCACCTCGTACCCCGAGTTCGAGGCGACGCTCGACCGCCTCCTCGCCGATGCCGGCCTACGGGCCACTCTGGGGGCGAACGGGCGGGCGTACGTCGACCGCTTCTACCAGTGGCCCGTGCTCATCGCCCGCTACGCCGCGTTCCTCGAGGGCGTGGTGGCGCGTGGGCGGGGCACCCCGGGCCTGCTCTGAGGCGGTCCTCAATGCGGTGTGTCGCATTCGCCGAACATCCCCAGGTGGAAGGCATGACGGGTAGCATCGGTCGCCGTGCCTGCCCAACCTCCGTCGCCGGACCCTTCCGGCGCTGAGGCCCCGGGCGACGGGGTGACCGGCGAGAGCCGTGCGGCCGCGGTCGACGCGCTCCACGCCGCCTTCAACCGCCTGCGGCCGCAGGGGAGCGACGCCTGGAATTTCCTGGGTGCCTTCACCCACCTCGGAGACCGCTACGGCCCCTACTCGCCGGGCGCCTCAGAGCTGTCGCGAGAGATGGAGGCGACCGATCCGGGCCCAACCGGTCGGCCCGGGACCTGGAAGCAGCGGATCGCCGCCCGGGCCGGGTTGGCCGGCGCGGGCGAGAACCCCGCGGCCGCCTCGGTCGGAGGGGCTGCCCGGGCCCAGACGGAGCTCGAGCAGGCCATGGCCCAGGTGGTCGAGGCCTTTCGCTTCCTGTCGGCCCGGGTGCGCACCCTGGAGGAGCGCCTGGCCCTCGAGGACCGTCCGATCGAGGGGGCGGCCTGGCTGGTCCCGGCGCAGGAACTGGGACAGTGGGTCGAACCGGTGGTGGCCCACCTCGCCGGTGCCTCGCCCGCCGGCGACGTGCTCCATGCCGATTGTGGCGAAGGGCGGCTCCTCGACGCGCTCGAGAACGCCGGGGTCGCGGCGCGTGGTGTCGAGCCCAGGGGAGCGGTCGCCTTGGCGGCGCTCGCGCGGGGCCGCACGGTCTCGCTCAGTGAAGTGAGTGAGGAATTGGCGGCATGCCCGCCGGCGACCCTCGGCGGACTCGTCCTGAACGGCGTCATCGACCGGCTCCCGCTGCACGCCCTGGTGGCGCTGTTGGCCCGGGCGCGGAGCGCGCTGCTGCCGGGCGCGCCCGTCGTCGTCGTGGCGAGCGACCCCGAGCTCACCGGGACATGGGCGGAGGGCGTGGCGCAAGACCTTCTCCGGCCCCGACCGCTGCACGCCCAGACGTGGGAGTTGCTGCTCCAGCGGGCCGGCTTCGTCGCCGTGGCACCCCTCGAGGGCGGCGGGGCCGCACCGGACGACGCGCGGTTCGCCCTTTGCGCGGCCACCCCCACATGAGCGCCACGGATCGCCCCGACGCGATGACCCCATGAGTGGACTCCACCATTTCGTCCCGATGCTGCACCGCGGCGACGCGGTGGGTCGACACACCATGCGCCTGCGGGATCTGATGGTGGCCCGCGGGATCGATTCGCGCATCTACGTGGAACTGGTCGATCCCGAGACCGAGGGCGAGACGCTCCTCGCGTCGTCGTACCCCGAGCACAGCCAGGCGGGGGACGTGCTCCTCTACCAATTCGCCACGTCGTCCGCCATGGCGGCGTGGCTGGCGGCCCGGCGCGAGACGCTGGTGGTGAACTACCACAACATCACACCGCCCGAGTTGCTCGCACCGTGGGACAACCACCTCGCCCTGGGCCAACTCCGGGCGCAGGGCGAGCTCGGGCTGCTGGTGCAGCGGGCCGCACTGGCCGTGGCTGATTCGCACTACAACAGGGACCACCTCGTTGCGGCCGGATTCAAGGAGACGGCGGTGGTCCCCCCCTCGGCTGCGCTCGGTGCGACCTTCCTCGCCGCCGCCCGTCGGCCTGCGACGCGGACACCGCACCGAGGGGGGCGCGCTGGCTCTGTGTGGGTCGCCTCGCCCCCAACAAGGCGATTCAGGATGTCGTGACCGCGTTGCTGGTGGCGCGGTCCACGTCTGATCCCGACGCCACGCTCGAGATCGTCGGCAAGCCGGTCATCGCCTCCTATGCCGGCGCCCTGTACCGGTTCGTGCTCGAGGCGGGACTACAGGACGCGATCACCTTCCGGGGTCACGCCAGCGATGCCGACCTGGCCGCGGCATATGCCAGGGCTGACGTGCTCGTGGTGGCGTCGGGGCACGAGGGCTTCGGGGTGCCGCCGGTCGAGGCGATGTCGGTCGGGTTGCCGATCGTGTATTCCTCCGCCGGCGCCCTGCCCGAAATTGTGGGCGAGGCCGGCGTCGTGACCGATACGGAGGATCCCTGGGCGCTCGCCGGCACCGTCGCAGAACTGTTGGGCGACCCCACGCGGTGCGCCGCCCTGGCGGCTGCCGGTCGCGCGCAACTCCAGGCGCTCGACCTGGACACGGCCGGGGATCGGCTGGTCGATCTGGTGTGTGCGTTGCGCTGACGCGTTGCCACCAGGTTCAGGACGAGCCGATCGCCTCCTGCACGAGCGACACGAAGCGTTTCTGGGAGTCCGCCAGGCTGAACCCGGCGGCGCGGGCGCGTCCCGCCGACGAGAGATGGTGGCGCAGCGTGGGGTCGGCGATGACCCGGGCGACCGCCGACGCGAAGTGCACCGGCGACTTGTCGGGTAACACCAGGCCGGCGTCGGCGACCGTCTCGGGCACCGCTGTGACGCCGTAGGCGACGATCGGGACGCCGTGTCCCATCGCTTCGGCCAGAGGGACGCAGAAGCCTTCGTGGTCCGAGGCACAGACGAACACGTCGGCGGACTGCAGGTACGCCTCCAATGCAGCCCCGCTGACGGACCCGGCGAAGTTGACGGCCTCGGTCAGTCCCAGCTCGTCGATGAACGCGCGCAACGCCGGCTCGTACGTCTCCCCCAATGGGGAGCCCACGAGATGTAGGCGCGCGGCCGGATCGTAAAGGCGTCGGAGCACGGCCAGCATCTTGACGAGGTCGTGCGGCGCCTTGTGGGGGGAGATCTTGCCGACGAAGAGAAGGTCGGCGCCACCGGTTGCCGCCTTGTGCCGTGCGAGGTCGGCCATCAACGCCGGGTCGGACTCGTCGCTCTTCTGGTGCATGTCGATGAGGAGCGGCACGACGGCGGTGTCGTCATAGCCGAGGGCGCGCAACTCCGACTCGTTGAAGGCGGAGTCCGCCACGGCAAGACCACTCTGCGGGGCCAACCGGGCGAGCTGTGTGCGGCCCAGCGCGACTTCGTAGCCCACATTGGGCTCCCAGTCGCGCAGGAGTGCCGCCGGCGTGATGTTGTGGTAGTTCACCAGTTTGCGTTCGGGCCGTGCCGCGAGGATGTCGTAGACGGGGCTGCCGATGGAGGACTGGTAGAGCAACCATCGGTCGCGCCCGGCGCGGCCGAGCTCGGTGACCGGCCGTCCCTCGTGCCGCACGTCGGGCGTGAAGCTCCCGTAGAAGATGTCCGAGTCGATGCCGACCCCGCGCAATCCGTCGCGCAGGTTGATGGTGTGCACGCCGATGGCGTCACGACTGGCCAGCGAGGGAATGACCTGGTCAACACGCACGGGCGTGCAGTGTATCGGCGTGTCGACGCCACCCCGGTTCCCCCAGGTGGCAGCTCCGCACCAGGTCGCCCCGCTAAGGTTTGCGCATTGTGATGGCGGTCCTTCTCGGTGCGCGCCCGCCCTCGTGGCGACGGCGGTCCGACGCACGACTTCCGGCGTTGCGGCGTGCACGTCGCCGTGCAGTGGCAGCCCTGTGCGGCGCTTCCTTCCTCGCGTTGGCCGCGGCGGTGCCCTTGGGCGTCGGGGGTCCTTCGCCCGCTGGGGCCGCGACGCCCTCGAGCGTGACGCTCGTGGGCCACGGCTACGGGCACGGGATCGGCATGGGGCAGTGGGGATCGCTCGGCTACGCCCTCGGGGCGGACGCGGGTGCGGGCAACTTCACCTACGGCCAGATCCTCACGCACTACTACGGCAACACCACCATGGAGACGCTGGGTACGCCCGGCGCGCCCACGGCGTTCGACGGTGGCAACGTCAGGGTCGCCATCACGGAGAACAACGGCAACGACCTCATCGCCATTGCTCCCTTCGATACCGTGACGGCGACGGGGGTCTCTGCGCCGACGCCGGCGGTCTTCTTCCATCTCACCGGGCCGGGCTCGACCTACGAGGTGTTCACGGGTCCGGGCTGTGCCGGGCCCTGGAGTCCGCTGCCGGTGGCGACGAACGTCGCCAATCCGACGGCGGTCGCCACCCACGGCGGCCCGGTGGTGCTGTGCCAGCCTGCGACCAACATCGAGATGCACGGATCGCTCACCGCACTGGCGACGTCGACCGAGCAGCCCCGCACCATCAACACCCTCGGTCTCGACCAGTACGTGGCCGACGTCGCCCCTTCGGAGTCGCCGTCGGCCTGGGCCGCCCTCGGCGGGCCGGGGCCCCAGGGTCAGTCGTGGGGTTTCCAGCAGTCCGAGGCGCAGACCGTCGCGGCGCGGTCCTACGTCGAGGCCAACCCGTTGGGCTACGGCGGGTACGCCGACACGTGTGATCAGACCTGCCAGACGTACCCGGGCATGAAGAACCAGTCACCAAGTTCCGTGCTCGCCGCGCAAGATACGGCCGGGCAGGTCATGGTGACCAACGGTACGGGCAAGGTGGCGACGACCGAATACTCGGCGTCGTCGGGGGGGTACTCCGCCGGGGCGCAATTCCCGGCTGTGGTCGACGCCGGCGATGCCGTGTGCGTCAGCGCGGCGGCCTGCAACCCGAATCACAATTGGTCGGTGACGCTCACCGCGGCGTCGATCGATGCCGCGTACCCCGCCATCGGCGCGTTCTCCTCGCTGGTCGTCACCTCGCGCAACGGGTTGGGTGACTTCGGCGGTCGGGTCAATCAGCTCACCCTGACCGGCACCGGTGGATCGGTGTCGGTCACCGGCTCGGCCTTTGCCGCCGCCTTCAATCTGCGGTCCACGTGGTTCAGCCTGGCTGACCAACCCAGTGGTGGGGTGGGCGGGTATTGGATCGACGACAACAAGGGCGGGATCTACACCTTCGGTGACGCCCAGTACTACGGCAGCACGGGCAACATCGCGCTGAACGAGCCCATGGTCGGGATGGCTCCCACCGCCGATGGCAAGGGCTACTGGCTGGTGGCCTCGGACGGCGGCATCTTCACCTTCGGCGACGCCGCCTTCTACGGCTCGACCGGTGCGATCAGGCTCAACAAACCGATCGTGGGCATGGCGGCCACCCCCGACGGCAAGGGCTACTGGCTCGTGGCGTCCGACGGCGGCATCTTCACCTTCGGCGACGCCGGGTTCTACGGCAGCACGGGCAACATCGTGCTCAACAAGCCCATCGTCGGGATGGTGCCGACACACGACGGCAAGGGCTACTGGTTGGTGGCCTCCGACGGCGGCATCTTCAGCTTCGGCGACACCACGTTCTACGGTTCGCTGGGGGCGTCACCGCCGAGCTCACCGGTGGTCGGCGTGGCACCGGCAGCCGGAGGTACCGGCTACTGGATGCTCGAGGCCGACGGGACCGTGAAGGGCTTCGGGAGTGCGCAAACGCTGCCGCCCGCCGCGAGTTCGCCCGCCATGGCGTCGGCCCGGAGCCCGATGACCGCCATCATCCCCTCGGCCGACGGTCAGGGTTACGCGCTGGTCGACAGTTCGGGCCAGGCCTTCACCTTCGGCGACGCGCCCTACTTCGGCGACGTGGCTTCTGCGGTACCCGGCTATTCGGGCCGCGTCGTGGGGATCGCCGCCAGCCCGGGCTGAGTGCGGCTGTCCAGCTGCCTGGCCGCGTCGGACTCCCTCACCACGTCGGCGAGGCGGGGGAACCGGCGCAGGCGCCCGAGAGGCCCCAGCAACCCGGCATCGACGCCGTGGTCGGCGGCGCGGAGCAACCGCAGGTCTCCGCGGCTGTTCCCGTAGGCCCAGAGTTCGGGTTGATCGCTGCCTCCTCCGAGCAGGCCATGGGCCCGCAGATGGACGACCAGGCGCGGCGTACTTCTCCGCACCCCGGCAGTTCTGTCCTTCGTAGCCACCGGTCAGGAGGCCCCCACCCCCGACGGCAAGGCGCGTGGCCAGGACGCCGTCGACTCCGAGGAGCTCTCCCGCGCGGTGCACGTAGCACTCCGGTGAGGCGGACACGATGACCACATGGTGGCCTTGGTCCTGATGCCATTGCAGGCGACGACGTGCGTCATGGCGCAGGTGGCGGGCCAGGTGGTGCTCGGCGAAGGTGGCGGCGCGGTCGTTGACCAACTGGGTCGGCAGCCCACTGAGGAGCCGGGTGAAGAGCGCCTCTTTGGTGTCGTCGGTGGCCGTCCCGCCCACGAGCGCGGCCCGGAGCAGCTTGGGCGAGAGGGCGACCACGGCACGCAGCACGGGCCACATGCCGCGCAGGGAGACCAGGAAGGGCAGCACGCTTCCTCCGCTGGTCAGCGTCCCGTCGAAGTCGAACGCAGCGACCGTTGCGCGGCGGCGATTTTCGACCCCGCGGTCTGCAGGGGCATGCGGTTGGGTGGGCAGATTGGTCACGGTCGGTTCATCGAGTCACTGGAGGGTGGTGCCGCCCCGCCCCGCCCCGCCTGCGAAGCGCAGGGCGCCGTCGAGCGTCTCGCCGTGGTCGATGACGGCGCGGCCGCGGCGCGCCTCGTTCACGGCCGCCTCACCCTCGGTCATTCCCCACTGCTCCAGCACCGACATGCGATCAGAACGTAGACAGAACTGGGGCAGTGCGGCCAGTTGACGGGCCAGGCCCACCGAGGCGGCGAGCGTGGTGCCGGGGTCCACGACCCGGTTGACCAGGCCGATCTGCAGGGCTTCGGCCGCGTCGACGGCCCTTCCGGTCAGGATGATGTCCATGGCCCGCCCGTGGCCGATGAGGCGGGGGAGGCGGACGGTCCCGAGGTCGCAGAGCGGGACGCCGAAGCGACGTTCGAAGGCGCCGAAGATGGCGTCTTCGGCGCTCACCCGCAGGTCGCACCACAGCGCGAGCTCGACGCCGCCGGCCACGGCGAATCCCTCAACGGCGGCGATCACCGGTTTGGTGAGCGTGAGCCGGGTCGGGCCCATCGGCCCGGGCCCGTCGTCCGGAATGGGCCGGCGGTCGCCCTCGGAGAGCGCCTTGAGGTCGGCTCCGGCACAGAACGTGCCTCCGGCACCGGTCAGGATGGCCACGGACCGGTTCTCGTCCTGCTCGAACTCGAGGAAGGCCGTGAGGAGTTGCGCGGCGCACAGGCTGTCCACGGCGTTGCGCCGCTCGGGCCGCGTGATCTCCACGACGGTGACCGGGCCGTCGTGAACGACCGAGACCGCATCGGTCCGGTAAGGGGTGTAGACCGGGGTCACCGGCCCATTCTCGCATGATCGACTCGTTCATCAGGTCACGCGGGCACTGCGGATCGCCCCGGGGACGGGCGTCGGTGAGGCCCTTCTCCCGAAAGGTGACTAACCCGGTCGACAATTGGTAGTCAACCCGGTATGCTCACCGCGAAGACAACCCTCGCGCCAGACCTACAGGAGGCTCACATGGCAGTTCGACTCGGCGACACCGCACCCGATTTCACGGCTGATACAACTGAAGGCACCATTAATTTCCACGAGTGGCTCGGTGACAGCTGGGGGATCCTCTTTTCGCACCCCAAGGACTTCACGCCGGTGTGCACCACCGAGTTGGGCGCCTTCTCCAAGGCCAAGCCCGAGTTCGACAAGCGCAACGCCAAGCTCATCGGTCTCTCCGTCGACTCCGTACAGTCGCACAAGGGCTGGGCGGGCGACATCGAGGAGACCCAGGGCTCGGCGCTCGCCTTCCCGCTGATCGGCGACGAGGACCGCCAGGTGGCCGACCTCTACGACATGATCCACCCCAACGCCAACGACACCCTCACGGTGCGCTCGGTCTTCATCATCGGGCCGGACAAGAAGGTCAAACTGACGCTGACCTACCCGGCCTCGACCGGCCGCAACGTCGATGAGATCCTCCGGGTGCTCGACTCGCTGCAGCTGACCGCCGACTACAAGGTGGCGACGCCGGTCAACTGGACCGACGGCCAGGACGTCATCATCGTCCCCGCCGTCAGCGACGACGAGGCGAAGGAGCGCTTTCCCAAGGGTTGGAAGGCCCTCAAGCCGTACCTGCGGGTCACCCCCCAGCCCAACCGCTGATCCGGGGCGCCACTTGCGGGTGGCGCGCTGCAGGCAGCTTCACGTGTGACGATTGATGCCGGCCGAAGGGCCGGCATCAACGCGTCCGTGACTCAGGTGGTGGCCGGGCCGAGGAGCTCATCGCGCAGCTGGCGTTTGAGCACCTTGCCGGCGGGGTTGCGGGGGAGTGGTTCGTCGCGGAACCAGATGTGTGTCGGGACCATGTAAGCGGCCAGACGGTTGCGCACGTGGGTGGAGAGCTCTTCTGCCCCCACCTTTGCCCCGGGGCGCAGCACGACGATGGCGCCGACCTCTTCGCCCATCGTGGGCTCGGGTACACCGATCACGGCGCAGTCGGCCACGGCCGGGTGTTCGAAGAGGGCCGCTTCGACCTGTACGGAATAGACGTTCTCCCCGCCCCGGATGATCATGTCCTTGGCCCTGTCCACGATGTAGATGAAGTTGTCGGTGTCCAGCCTGGCGACGTCACCCGTGTGGAGCCACCCTTTGGTGAAGACCTCCGCCGTTTCCACCGGGCGATTCCAGTAGCCGCGGACCACCTGGGGGCCCTTGATCCACAATTCGCCCCGCACGTCAGGGCCGCGGGGGATGGTGTCGTCCGGCTCATCGCCTCCGAAATCCTCGGGCACGACGGCGACGTCGGAGACCGGGACGGGCGGGCCCACGCTGTCGGGTTTGGCGACGTAGTCGCCGCCCGTGTTCATGGAGGTGATCGACGAGGTCTCCGTGAGGCCGTACCCGTTGGAAGGTTGGCCGACGGGCCACGCCTCGTGTATGCGCCGGACCAGGTCCGGCGGTGCGGGCGCGCCGCCGTAGGAGACGCTGCGGATGGACGAGGTGTCGTACTGGGCGAAGCGGGGGAAGTCGATCACCTGCATGACCATGGCCGGCACACCGCCGAAGGTGGTGATCCGTTCGCGGGCGATCAGCTCGAGCGCACGTTCGGGATCGAAGTGGTGCATCATCACGATCTTCCCGCCGGCCCCGATGTTCCCCACCATCACGGCGTGACAGCCGGTGGCGTGGAAGAGCGGCACCGAAAGCAGAATTGCGCTCTGCACCTTCGCTGAGGGGTCGACGAGAGCCTTCCCGAACCGCAGTTGTGCCCGCGTGTTGATGAAGAAGAGGCTCATCAGGTTGGTGCAGATATTGCGGTGCGTTCCGATCGCACCCTTGGGGCGTCCCGTCGTGCCCGAGGTGTAGAAGATGGTGGCGTCGTCCTCGGGATCAATGGCGATGTCGGGGGGCGACGTGTCCGCATCCACGTCGCCGAGGGCGAGGGCGAAGGGCCATTCGGTCACCGGTGGCGATCCGTCGGACGGGGTGCGGACGGTTGCGGGCGCCCCGGTAGACGGCGTGCGGTGCTCGTCGGCCACGATCAACGCCGTGAAGCCGCTCAGTCCCCCGAGGAATGGTCGAATGGCCTCGGCCCGTTGGGTGTCGACGAAGGCGATCTTCGATCCGGAGTCCTCCAGTCCGTAGCGCAACTCCTCGCCCGACCACCACGCGTTGAGCGGGACGACGATGGCGCCGGTCAGGGTGATGGCCCAGAACGCCATGACCCATTCGGGCAGATTGCGCATGGCGATGGCGACCCGGTCGCCCGGCAGCGATCGAGAATTCGTCCTGCAGCCGGTGGGCCAGTGTGCAGGCGATCCGGTAGTGCTCGGCGAAGGTCGTGCGCTCGTCCTCGTAGACCAGGAACGTCTTGTCACCGTGGCCGAGCGAGAGGTCGAGGATCGTGCGCAACGTCGCTGGCGCGTTCTTCCACGTCCGGGTCGAGATGCCGCGGATGTCACGTTCCTGCATTTCGAACATCTGTCCCGGCGCGGTGAGGGTGGCGTTGGCCTCGGCCACCGAGACAGCCGCCGGCTTTTGGTTGTCCGGCGCGGCGGCTCTGACCGGTACGTCGTCCTCGATCGTCATAGGGCGGGTGGGGTGACGGCTGCGGGGTTGAAGACGGCGCCTCGATAGAAGGCGAGCTCCGCCACGCTCTCACGGATGTCCTGGAGAGCGCGGTGCCCACCCTTTTTCTCGGGCGCCGACTTGTAGATGTCGGGGTACCAGCGCCGGCAGAGTTCCTTGACGGTCGACACGTCCACGGACCGGTAATGGAGGTAATCCTCAATATCGGGGAGCTGGGCGGCCAGGAAGCGGCGGTCGGTGCCGATCGAGTTCCCCGCGAGAGGCACCTTGCGCGCCTCGGGGATGTGCAGCTTGAGGAACTCGAGTGTCCGCGCGCCGGCGTCCTGGAGGCTGAGCGTCGACTGCTCGATCTCTCCGAGAAGCCCCGACCGGGTGTGCATGCCGATCACGACGTCATCCATCTCGGCCAGTTGCTCCGGGGAGGCATGGACCACCAGATCGGGGCCCTCGGCCACGATGTGCAGGTCGTCGTCGGTCACCAGACTGGCGATCTCGACGATGACGTGACGTGACGGTTCGAGCCCCGTCATCTCCAGATCTATCCAGGCCAGCATGGGCCGGATGCTACTGGTCGGGGGCCGGAGCGAGGATCCCGTCCTGTAGTGTCCAGCGATGTTGCGCGTGCCCCTGCACCAGGTGGATCCCGAGCTGGGGGTGCCCGCCTATGCCAAGCCTGGCGATGCGGGAGCGGACCTCGTCGCACGTCAGCCCGTCGTCCTGCCTGCTCAGGGCGGTCGGGCGCTGGTGCCCACGGGTGTGGCGGTGGCCATTCCGGAGGGGTACGCCGGGCTGGTCCTCCCCCGGAGTGGGCTGGCGCTACGCCACGGGGTGACATGCCTGAACGCCCCGGGACTGATCGATGCGGGCTACCGAGGCGAGCTCCTGGTAATTTTGGTAAACCACGACCCGGTGGAGGATTACGCCGTGAACCGGGGAGACCGCATCGCCCAGCTGGTGATCGTGCGCGTCGAGGAGGCGTCCTTCGCACTGGTCGACGCCGACGGCCTCGGTGAGGCGGCGCGGGGCGCCGGCGGCTTCGGCCACACCGGGACATGAAACCGCTCGAGGGACTGGACGCGGCCTTCCTGTCGCTGGAGACACCCACGACGCCTCTGCACGTTGGGCTGGTGATGGTCCTGGACCCTCCGGAGGGCACGCGTTCGCTCTTCTCGCCGTCCACGCGGTACGCGCAGATCCGCCGCGTCATTGCACAGCGGGTGCCTCTGTTGGCCCCCTTCCGGCAGCGGGCACTGCGGGTGCCGTTGGGGCTCCATCACCCGGTGTGGGTCGACGACCCCGATTTCGAATTGGACGACCACCTCTCCCGGGCGAGCCTGCCGTCGCCGGGGGGCCGGGCGGAGCTCGACGCGTTCGTGGCGTCCGCCATGAGCCGCCAGCTCGATCCCGACCGCCCGCTGTGGGAGATGTACGTCGTCGAGGGGCTGGAGGGTGATCGCACTGCGCTGATCGCCAAAGTGCATCACGCCATCCTCGACGGGGTGAGCGGGGCCTCCATGTTGGCGGTCTTTCTCGACCTCAATCCCCGGACGCGCCTCGTGCCCACGTCGATCGAGAGCTGGGACCCCGATCCGCTCCCCGGCAGGGCACGGATGCTCCGTTACGCCGCATCGTCAATGTCGCAGCAACCCGCCCGCGCGCTCAGCACGCTCAACGCCGGGGTGGAAGTCATCGCCGACGTCGGCATGCACAACCGGGACCTCCTGCGTCGCGGCGAGTCGTCCCCGCCCGGCTTCTTCTCGGCGCCGCGCACCTCGCTCAACGGCGCGGTGTCCAATCGCAAGCGCTTCTCGTCGCTGTCGATTCCGCTGGAGGACGCCAAGCTCATCCGCCGTACATTCGGTGGCACGGTCAATGACGTGATTCTGACCGGGGTGGCGGGGGGCTTGCGCCGCCTGCTCGACGAGAGGGGGGAGGTGGCGGAGGCGTTAGTGGCCATGGTGCCTGTGTCCACCCGACCCGACGACGAGGGTGATGCTCTGGGCAACCAGATCTCGGCGATGTTGGTCACGCTGGCCACCGATGTCGACGATCCGCTCCAGCGGTTGGCGATCATCGCCCAGTCGACGAGGGTGGCCAAGGAGCAGGAGCAGCTGCACCGAGGAAGGGTGCTGGGCAATCTGGCGCAGATCTCCGCGCCGGCCATCGTGTCCCGAGTGGCGCGCGCGGTCGCCGGCACCAAAATGTTCGACCGGGTACGCCCGCCGTTCAACGTCATGGTCTCGAGCATCAAGGGCCCCGATTTCTCACTCTTCTGCGCCGGAAGCCGGGTCTCCGCGCTCTACCCGGTCGGCCCGATCGCCGAAGGCGTGGGACTGAACGTGACGATCTTCTCCTATCTCGACCAGCTCCACTTCGGGCTCCTGTCCTGCCGCAAGCTCCTCCCCGAACTCGACAACCTGGCCGTCTCCATCGATGACGCCCTCGGCGAGCTCGTCGGCTGCGCCCTCGATGCCCGCGGCGCGGTGGGATAGCGCTCCACGGGCTTGCCGCACCGCTTCGATCCGAAAACTGCAGGTAGATTCCCCCTCGCCCTTGCGGTTTCTCTCAACCGCAAGGGGAAGCTAGGATCAGTGGCCCACGCGGAAGTGGCGCAGCGGTAGCGCACAACCTTGCCAAGGTTGGGGTCGCGGGTTCGAATCCCGTCTTCCGCTCCAAAATTGCAGGTCGGAGGCTGTTTCTGGACCGCCGCCCGGTGACCCTCCGACAACCAAGTCTACTAATTCCGCTTGTGGGCTCTCGGATTCAGCGGGGAGCGAGCCGTCGCCAGGTGTCGAGAGGGAGCGGGCTGCCCGGAGCTGTTATGACCTGGATACAGACGTGGTCTGCTCCTGCTTCTTGGTGGGCTTCGATTCTCCGCGCGATGTCTTCCTCGTCACCACACGCGATGAGTGCGTCGATCAGGCGGTCACTGCACGATGAGATGTCGTCGTCGGTGAAGCCGAGCCGCTTCCAGCTATTCGCGTAATTCGGGAGGCCCCCGTACCCCTTGACGACGGGACCCGCGATCTTATGGGCGGCCGCCCGACTGCTCTCGAGGATCACACCCTGCTCCACGGCGAGAAGGCCGTTGCCAAGCGTGGCACGGGCAATGGCGGTGTGCTCCGGAGTCACCAGGTAGGGGTGCGCACCTGCGGTGCGGTCTCTTGCGAGCTGGAGCATCTTGGGCCCGAGTGCCGCCAAGCACACTTGGCTGAGTGGTACCTCAGCCGATTCGAGTCCATTCAGGTAGGCGCTCATCGTGGCGAGGGGTTGACCCCATTTCTCACCGACGACCAGGCCGTGGCTGACACCCAGTCCCAACAGCAACCGCTTGCGATGATCCTCTGGCAGCGCGTGCCACCACCGCCCGACGTCGCTCGGCTCGTGTTGCCAGATGTTGAGGATGCCGGTTGCGATCGTCACTGTGGTCGTCGCCTGGAGGAGCCGGTCGAGGTCCTCGAACAGTGGTCCTCCGACATCGGGCACCCAGAGCGCGCTGTAGCCGAGCGCTTCCAGTTCAGCGGCTGCGTCGACGATCTGCGCAGGGTCCCCGAAACGCAGCTCTGCGGACCATACGCCGCGTCCCCCGAGTCTCTCAGTCACCATGGTCCTCCTGCCGTTTGCGCATTGAGAGACCATTGCATCTTTTCGGGTTGAACGCCCGCCGTGAAGGATGGCCTATCCGAAGGTGTATCGATCCGGGGGCTACACAAGATTCTAGAGATCGAAGCTCGCCGTGCTCGGGCTGAGTGTTCGATCGCGCTGATGATCCCTGACCTTTTCATTGAGCGCGGCGCGATCGTTACGGATCTGCTCCTGTGACAATGAGACGACACGGTCGCCGGGTCGAGGCGCGAGCCCAAAGCCCGTGTAGATGACACGGCGTTCACCTGATATTGGCGGTCGGCTCATATGGAGTGTGCAAGAGCAGTGCACCGTGAGGTCACCCGCGTGGGTCGCCAACGGCATGCGTGGGAGATCGATCCCCTCGATGCCAAGCTGTGCAATGTTGGCACGGTGTGAGCCAGCAACGACGCCAAGCTCGCCGTTTTCGTAACCAGAGCTGGTCACCGAAATGCCGACGATAAGTCCGCAGCAATCCCGGCTGTGGTCGCCCATGGAGCAATCCTTGTGCCAGCTGACGTCCGAGATGCCCTCAATAACGCCTATCTTCTTCAGGAGGGCCTCGGCTGAGTCGCCGGAATTCGGGTCTCGCTGCACGTAGTGGTCATCGGTAAATGTACCGAGCGCGGCGAAGCGTTCGCTTTGTAGCAGCGCTCGCAAGGCAGGTGACTTTTGGTTGAAGCCGAGTATGCGCGATGGATACCACTCACCATCTTGGGTGAGAGCCCACCAGGATGCGCCATCGTCGCGCTCGGCGCACGCGATCGCGTCATCGAGCTCGGTGGAAACCTCTGCCATTTCAGCCTCGGTAAAGACTCCTTCGATGTGGAGAAATCCGGCTTCAGATAGGAAGTGTCCGATCTCTTCAGGCGGGTCATCGAGCGTGAAGGTGCGTTGAAGATTGAGAGGGGATCCGGAGACGTCATCAAACCCGATCGACCCTGGTTCGTAAACAGGCCGTCCGTCGAGGAGAGAACGGAGCACGGGCTCCCAGGCCACAAAAGCATCGACCGTGCCCTTCGTGATCTCGGCCCTTCCCATCATCTGTAAACCGAATGTTGAGGAGATGTCTTGCACCAGGTCCGAGAACGCTGCCGGTTCGAGCGCGGCGACCAGCGCATTTTTCGCGCCGCCATGCGTCACCGAAAGCCGCTCGTTCTCAGGTGCCAGCGTGAAGCATTCGTCCTCGATGCAAAATGTGAGCGGGGCGAGACGAAGGCGGGCGGCGGCTCCCCCAGCATCGTCCCCATTTGCGTCGAGGAGGGCGGGCAGACTCTCATTGACGAAAGCGATTGCGTCGAGCGGCGTCTCGTCTCCACGAAAACGGCTCCGGAAATCGAGAGTGGTCATATCCTTGCCCCCTTATCGGTCAATTCAGTGGAGTGAAATCCGTCGATGCTCACAATTCTTTGCCTCCAGCGAGACCCTTTAGGGCAGCGAGGAGAGCGTCGTTCAGTCGCTGAGCATCGGGAACCGGAAGACCGCTCGACTCTTTCATGCCGACGCCCGCAGTGATAACGGCGACAATCCATGCCGCTGTGTCGGGATCGATGATCGCGGACTCGGACATCGCATCACGTATCGCTGCATGCCGTTCCAGATAGAGCTCGCGGAGTCCGTCAGCCACTACTGGATCGTGACGTGCCGCAGATGCGGCATCGACTTCGAGGAGACGAGTGTCGCGGCTCGCCGCGTGGTAGATGAGCTCAACACCACACCTAGGGTTAGCCCTTCTTTCCGCAAAGTCGATGGTTTCGTCATAGGCGGAGATCTTCCAGCGGATCACTTCGACGAGAAGCTGGCCCTTCGAACGGAAGTGGCCGTACACGGCACCTTTCGTCAGACCTGCGGCCGAGGCGAGATCTCGCATGGAGACATCGCTGTAGCCACGCGCAATGAACATTTGGGCCGCCAGGGTCATGATGCGAAGTCGCGTATCTACCGATTTCGGTGTCTTCGGTGGCGGCGGTGGCACGAAGGCTCTGGGTGCGATCAGCGTGTCCATGGCACTCCCTATGAAGGTTTTGCGACTGGATAAATTTATACCACCGGAATATAGTCCGTTGGTACAAAAGTGTCCACGAAGCGCCGCAACCGGGCGCTGGGGGAGGGAGTGAGATGCGATCCATGGGTCTGGGTACCACCGTGCGAGGGGTGCCGTCGCGCCGTGGACGCCTGTGGCCCAGCGCCAAGGCACTCGTCGGCGGGGGAGCGGCGGCCGCCCTTTTGCTCCAAGGACTGCTGGCCTTGCCAGCCTCGGCTGCGCCAGCGCCGATCACGATCGCTCTCGTGATCTCCTTGACGGGGCCGGGCGCCACGCAGTTGGTCCATGGTCCAGCGGGCTTCTATGCCCGCATCGACCAGCAAAATGCATACGGTGGGGTGAACGGCCGCAAGATTAGAGGCATCGTTGTCGACGACCAGACGACGAATGCAACAATCGCCGTTCAAGACGCCATTTCCCGCGGCGCGTTTGCCATCGTTTCTGAGAGCCCACTTTTCTTCACGGCCGCAAAGATTCCTCAGAAACAAGGTATTCCCGTGACCGGAACGTCTTTCGACGGACCGGAGTGGGGTGAGCAGCCGTATACGAATATGTTCGCAGTCGATACGGGAAGCGTCGACCCTGGATACCCGGCGAGCACGTTGATCGGGTCGTTTATCCGACAGCACGGCGGAACCGTGCTCGGGACGTACGGTTACTCGATTTCTCCACAGTCGACCTATGGGGCGAAGGGCAACGCGATCTCAATGAAGCACGCTGGCGGCAAGGTGGGCGTCCTCAACACCTCTATTCCGGTTGGCTCCGTCAACTTCACCACTGCTTCCCTCGTAGCCAAGCAGACTGGCGTGAACGCGCTCATCGGCGAACTAGGCAACGCCTCGAACTTCGCCCTCGCAACCGCTTACCAGCAAGAGGGGGTCAAGCCCAAAGTGGTGATCTTCCCCTCCGGCTATGAGCAGGACGTCATTGGATCGCCCACATGGAGGACCGTGCAGGGGGACTACTTCCTGTCGGCATTCCGCCCATTCTCCCTACCCAATGCGGGGACAAGAGCAATGGCCGCAGCCATGCAGAAGTATGAACACTGGAACAAGAGCCAGTTTCCGAATTTGAGTCAGTACGACGCTTGGCTCGGAGCAGACCTCATGATCCGGGGGTTGACGATGGCGGGAAAGAACCCCACGCGTGCAACGGTCATCAAGGACCTGCGGAGCATCAAGTCCTACAATGGCAACGGACTACTACCCAAAAGTATCGATTACTCAACGGTATTTGGTCACTTCGTTTCCCCTGATTGTCAGTTTTTTCTGAAAGCAGCGACGAAGGGATTCGTTCCCACTGCGAAAGCGCCTCAGTGTGGAACATACATTCCTGGGAGCGATACGGCCCCGACCTCCGGTACGTCCTAACCTGCCGCCGCCTTGCCGACGAATCTCAGGATCACTTTGGCGGCAACCCAGCGTCACCCCCCAGGTGGCTTCCGCCACTCGGGCGGAGGCTTCGGCCCGTCTGCGTTGGTCTACTCCTCGACACCGTTTGCCCAATGGCTGGTTAGGGCACGCCCATATCCGCTGGACCGCTTCAGGTCATCATTGGCTCGCAGCAACCAACCCTCGTTCAAAGGCCAGTGCTTCGAACTGCAACGCGTTACGCAGATTTTGAGGGATCGCAGCGAATGGGGAATCCAGCGTTCGGTGTGCCGCCTCCGTTCCACCAGAAGGCGTACATCACCAACGCTCCGCCGGCGCTGTCTCGAGAGACAAGGGCCGTTCGTATGACAAGTCCGCCCGGCTTCGACTCCCTCGTATGTACCCCTTCTCCTTAAAAAAGGATGACCGCAATACCGATGCATCAGCCAGAAACATCACCTCGACCGTTGATCGCCGCAGTGCGATCCGCCATTCTCCGTCTCGCCGCTCCAGGCGATCGATATAACGACCACTGATGAACTGGGCAGTGTGACCGTCGCGACCCAAGAGAACGACAATCACATAGCTCTCAGCGTGGGCGGTGGCGTCTCGAATCTCACAGGTGTGAGTAGTGATGTTGTGTGTGTGCACTTCTGATGTCGAAGCGTGCGAACTATTTGCCCACTCCCCGTATTCAGCACCGCTGTTCGACGCAAATCCGTGCTCGTCGACCGCGTCGTCGTGATAGGCGGCCGTGATGAGATCGATGTCGTGACGATCGCACCCCCGGGCATGGCGCGCAATACAGTCGAGAATGGCAGCACGGTCTTTGAGGTCCTGAACGTCTTGGCGCAATGCGGCCAGATCGGATTCGATGCTCATTGCAGGCTCCTCAATACGTGACGACTGACTCGACACCGACCAAGGTGGTGCGGTGCATAAGGCGACGTGACGTCGGCTCGAAGGTACAGGCTCGGTGAAGCATCCCAGTGTTGTCCCAGACAACGAGGTCGCCTCGGTTCCATTTGTGCCGAAGTACAAATTCTGGTTGCGTGGACCACTCGAGAAGCTGGTTGAGGAGTGCCGTGCTCCTGATGGTGGGCCAGCCGACGACTTCGGCGGCTGTCGCGCCAATGAGCAGTGATTTTCGTCCATTGCCATGTGTCCAAACCAAAGGGTGGACCCTGGTTGGAATCGCGGCCCACCTGGCCCGCTCGTCCTCGGAAGCATCGGGGTGAGCGCGAAGTTGTGCGGTCGCAAAACTGTGGATAACGGCCAGATCAGCAATCTCGGACTTTGTGGTCTCCGACAGAGCCTCATACGCGGCATATGTGCTGGCAAACTCGGTATCGCCGCCCGATTCGTCTACTTCTCGCGCTAAGAGCAGTGTTGCCTTCTGCGGCAGCTGTTCTGTTGCGCCATCGATGTGCCACTGGAAGTTGCCCTGCCGGTACCAGGCCAGTACTGCATTCGTCTTGCCTGGGTCAAGGGTGATCGTAGCGATTTCGGGATATTGGTGTTCTCGGGTCGGACTCACCACCACTTCACCAAGAAGGCGACTGAAGGACACAAGATCCTCGTCCGAGATGTTCGCGGCTCGGTACACGACGACGCCATAGCCTTCCAGGGCGCCGAGGCATTCGTCTGCATTCGACTCATCGGCAAAAGGAAGTCCCGAATCGACGGTGATCTCGATTCCGACATGGGTCGTCAACGGCGCCGCAGCGATAGGCAAGGTCCCTCCCTGAGCAGTGTCAGTGGTTTTGACTATACAAGGGTATAGTCAAAACCATGTGCTTGTATAGCAAAGGGTGGAGGAATCGGCAATGCGTATCGGATTGACCGGAGGCGGCGCCACGGTCGACAAGGTCGTTCGTCAGGCCAAGCAAGCGGAGTCCGACGGATTCGCATCGCTCTGGTACGCCAGCGCGGTCACGGGCGACCCGCTCGTCGCCATGGCGATCGCCGGCCGGGAAACCTCAGCGATCGAGCTCGGGACGGCCGTGCTGCAGACCTACCCCTGCCATCCGTTGCTCCAGGCCAATCGGGCCGCCTCGGTGGTCGACGCCATGGGTCGTGCCGGCCTTACGCTCGGGATCGGGCCCTCGCATGAGCCGTTGATCAGAGGTGTGTTCGGCCTTTCCTATGAGCATCCGGGGCGGAGTACCGAGGAATACGTCCGCATCCTCACGGCCCTGCTCCGTGGTGAGTCGGTCGACTTCGACGGTGATGATTGGACGGCACACTCCGATGGGCGGGCGATAGCGCCAACCCAACCCGTCCCGGTGCTCGTCTCAGCCCTCGGGCCGAGGTTGCTGCGGGTCGCAGGCGAGTTCGCCAATGGGACCGTGTTATGGATGGCACCGGCCCGAGCCATCGAGACCCACATCGCACCCAAGTTGTTGAAGGCGGCGGAGGCTGTCGGCCGTCCTCGTCCGCGCATTGTGGCTGGGCTCCCGGTGGCGGTGCACGACAACGAAGCGGAAGCCCGTGTTGCCGCGGCAAGCAACTCCACGGCATACGCCGGAATGGCCAACTATCAGCGAATTCTCGAGATTGGGAAGGCGGCCTCCCCGGCCGATGCAGCCATTGTCGGTAATGAAGGAGCTGTGCGGGCGCAACTCCAGTCGCTCATTGATGCTGGCGCGACCGATATCTGGGCAGCGGTATTCCCGGTCGGAGATGACAAGGCGACGTCGCGGCGGCGAACAACTGATCTCCTGAGAGAGCTCGTCGCCTAGGTAGCCGGGCGCCTGCGAGAATGACCCTACTCAGTACAAGAGCGAGGCTGTACATGGCATCTTCCCAACGCATGGGCGACGAGATATCGAACAAGCGAGAGCTCATGCTCCGTGCGGTCGAACGGCTGATGCTGGAGGAGGGCTACGCCGCCGTGACGTACCGCGCCGTCGCGGCCATGGTTGGGGTGACCGGTGGAGCGGTCCAGTACTACTTCCCGACGCTCGACGAACTCTTCGTTGCCGTCATACGGTGGCGGGGCGAACAGAACATCCAACGACTCACCGAGGCGTTGGTGGAAAGGTCCGATCAGCCCCTACACGTCCTGTGGGAGTACAGTCGTGACGAATCCTCGTCAGCTTTGACATCGGAGTTTCTGGCTTTGGGTAACCATCGCAAGTCGATTCGCTCGGAGATCGCCGAGACCACCGAACGAGTAAGGCGGCTTCAGCTCGATCTGCTGGGCTCTAGGCTCCACGACCTGGACGTCGGCATTGGGAGTCTGTCCCCAGACGCCCTCCTCTACCTCATCGCCGGAATCCCCAAGCTGATCCGACTTGAACAAGGCGTCGGTATTTCGACGTCGCACGCCGAAACGGTAGAAGCTTTTGAGAACTATCTCGACGCGGTGGAGCCGTCAACCATGCCTATCGGGTAGCCATCAGCGACATTCGATCAGCCGACCAAAGTCGGCATGGCGTCCCACCCTCGAACCGTCGACGTGGGAGCGCGGCGGGCACGGGCAAGGTCGATCTCCCATCGGGGGAACCGATTGAGCACCTCATCGAGCGCGATACGTCCCTCGAGTCGAGCCAGGGCGGCCCCAAGACAGAAATGTGCGCCGTACCCGAATGTGGCGAGCTGCCCGACGTTGCGGCGGATGTCGAATCGATCGGGCTCTTCGAATCGGCGTTCGTCCCGGTTAGCCGAGGCCAGCATGAGAAGCATCGCACTTCCAGGTGGGATCGTTTGGCCGTGGTATTCCACATGCTCTGCCACGGAGCGGGCAACATGGGGACCCGGCGGTTCGAACCGCAACAACTCCTCAATGGCATTTGGGATGAGTGATCGATCCTCTCCAAGCTGGCGAAGCTGATCGGGATGCTCAGCTAACACCTTGCCCATCCAGCCAAAGAGGCGACCAGTGGTCTCGACTCCGGCACCGGCAATGACGGCGAGAAAGATGAGGATCTCGCCTTTGGTGAGGCGTCGTCGGACACCAGTGACATCTTCAAACTCAACCAGGAGCAACTCTGTGATGAGGTCGTCCGACGGGTGCTTCTCCCGCCACTCCACGTAGTCGGCGAAGAGGTTCCCATCGAAATAGTGGTCTTTTTTGACGGGCAGCGGTTCACCTGGTCGATTGCGCAACGTGCGCCGTGCATTGGCCCGCACGGACGGCTGATCGGCGTCAGGGATACCGACCAGCATGCCGATCGTTCGCATGGGCAGTTCGTGGCCCAGATCGAGTACAAAATCGAAGTGTCCTGAACCAACCAGTGGATCGAGGCACGCCCGGCAAAACGCCCGCACCTCTTGTTCTAACGCCTTCATTTTTCTCGGAGAGAATGCTCGCGCCACCAATGCCCGATGGACAGTGTGCATCGGAGGATCCTCATTGATGAAGACGCCGGGTGGCATGACCGGGTCGGCCTTGACGACCTCGAGAATGTCGCCTTTGGCCGAGCTCAGTCGGCTCGTGTCGCGCAGGGCACTCTGCACGTCGTCGAAGCGGCTCAGGCCCCAGAAGTCATAGCGCTCGTTGTAGTACAGCGGGGCTTCGTCTCGCAGGCGCCGATAGGTGGGATATGGATCGGCGTCGATACCTACGTCGTAAGGGTCGTAGTACAGCTCGTTCTGGCTCACTTCTCTCCTCAGCGAGGTCACTATGTGATTGTATAGGGGAATTACTATACGCTTGTAATTGAACAACGACGTGCGTCCGGAGGACAGGCATTGAATCGAGTGGCGGTGGTGACCGGAGGTGGCTCAGGGCTGGGGCAGTCCATCTGTCAGCACCTCGCCAGGGAGGGCCGACGGGTGGTCGTCATCGACCTGGACCCCAGGGCGGCCGAGACGACGGTCGCCGGCCTCCGCTCCGAGGGCGCCGAAGCGCTCGCCTTCGGGGCCGATGTCGCAGACAGAGCGAGAGTCGACGGCGTATTCCACGAGGTGCGATTGGCCTTTGGGCCAATCGAGATCCTTGTCACAAGCGCGGCGATTTCCGGTTTTGTGCCCTTCGAGGACATCACGGCCGATCAATGGAGCAAGACCATGGCCGTCAATCTGACGGGAACGTTTAACTGCCTTCAGTCTGCGATCCCCGACATGGTGGCGGCGAGCTGGGGTCGCATTGTCACCATCTCATCGGCAGCGGGACAAACTGGTTCACCGCGGCAGGCCCACTATTCGTCCTCGAAAGGCGGGGTGATTGCTCTCACCAAGACCGTGGCCCTCGAGTATGCCTCGAGGGGGATCACCGTGAATACGATTCCGCCATTCACCGCGGACACGCCGATGTTGCGAGGCGCACAAGCATCGCGGTTTCTACCCAAGACCGAGGCCCTCGAGCGGATGATCCCCGCCGGTCGCTTGGGGACGGGGAATGACATCGCCTCGCTCTGCGCATACCTGTGCTCGGACGCAGCGAGTTACATCACCGGACAGGTCATCGCAGCCAACGGTGGGGCGGTCACGTGAGCGATCGATTCTCTCTGGTCGGCAGGGTGGCCATCATCACCGGGGGCGGCACGGGAATCGGTCGAGGCACGGCAATGGTCCTGGCTCAACACGGGGCTGACGTGGTCCTCGCCGCTCGGCGGCCAGAACCACTGGCCGATTCCGCTAAAGAGATCCGGTCACTTGGTCGGCGTGCCTTGAATATCCCCATTGACGTCACGATCCCCGAAGAGTGTCAGCGTCTGGTCGACGCCACAATGGATGAGTTCGGTCGGGTGGACATCTTGGTGAATAGTGCAGGAGGCGCCGAGACCAAGTCGCTCTCGAAGTGGTCCGAGAGCGAGTGGCACCAGGTGGTCGCCCTCAACCTCGGGAGTGTGTGGTTCTTGTCCCGGGCCGCCTCTGTGCCCATGCTCAAGCAGGGTAAGGGCGCAATTGTGAACATCTCGTCGGGCGCCAGCCTCCTGGCCATGCCGCAGGCCGCCCCCTACGGAGCGGCCAAAGCCGGGGTGAACAACCTGACGGGCTCAATGGCCGCAGCTTGGACACGAAGGGGGGTTCGAGTCAACGCCATCGCCGCCGGGGCGGTGAGGGCTGCCACCCTTCTCGACGAAGCCGAGCGGTACGGGCTCGATCCCGAGACATTCGGCATGACCAATGCCTCAGGTCGACTCGGTGAACCCGAGGAAATTGGATACGCGGTCCTCTACTTTGTCTCGGACGCATCGAGCTTCTGTTCGGGTCAGACCCTTTACATCCACGGCGGGCCGGGTCCAGCCGGTGTCTGAGACTGCCTGCCGTCAGGATGTCGTCCGCCAAAGCGGATTGCAACGGCGCCCGGCTGAATCCCGGGTGGCTCCGCTGACGGATAGATCAAGCGACGAAGGCATCGACCGCCACCTCAGCATCTGTCGCGCTTCATCCACCGACGCAGGCACGAGGTGGCGATGCCGAGATCGGCGGCCACCTTGGCGACGGACTGGTCACGGGTCCGGGCCAGCTCGATCGCCCGCTGGCGGAACTCGTCTGGATAGCGCACTGGCATAGGGACATCCTTCCAAGCGACGCCTATCGGCGCCTCACGTTCGGCGTCCGCAAGGCGGGGGAAGCTCAAGGATGTGATGTTGTGGCCTCGTCTGAGGTCCCTTTCGAACGCAGAGCGATCGTAAGGAGTCCAGTAGTCAGACGGCCACAGGTGGTGATGGGCATCGACGATCGGTAGCTCCGGTTCGATCGCCTCTTCGGCAACTGCCGGCTCGAATCCGCATTCAGCGAGATTCACGACCGACGTTCATTCTGCAAGTAGTGCCGCATGAAACACCATCCCTGTGACAAATCGCTGGTTGCACCCGAGGCGAGGAAAAAGGGATCACAGGACGCGATCCTGCCACGGGAGCGAGCAAGGCGTGCGAGGAACGGCCATTTTCGAGGCTCTGAGCGCCCGCGGGGACGTCCGTCCCATTCTTCGTATGTACGAACCTGGGAAAGCTAGATTCTCGACGGTACCTACGAAATTCCGCCGATCATGCGCCTCCACGGGTAGCGACCCACGGCGAAGCGCCGCACCTCTTGGAGGCCGAGGCAACGGATGGTGGAGGTCAGTCTCAAGGCAGTGTTGACATGCTGGTTCGATCAGTCGGGCAATCGTGCCTTCGATGAGACGATCGCTGCCACGGTTTTACGACCTAGACCTGACACATCTGCTAGCTGGCGGATCGAGGCGCCAGCATGATGAGCGACCCGGATCATGTCGTCCCGAATTCCAACTTCTTTGGCCGCCCTCTCTGCGCTGAGGCCTACGACGACCAGAGCGGAGCCTGTCTCGCTCTCTTCACCCCCTCGGTACTTATCCATAGCGGAAGTCGCCGCGAATACCTCGGCATCGCTGTAGCTCATCTTTCCTCCCTCAGTCCGAGAGCGAGCTTGTCCCGGATCGCCATCAACAACGCCAATCGGGGTGACATCTCGGCTCGTGCCTCGGCATCTTTGAGGTGAGCCAGCGTCATTCCGAGGAGTTCAAGCGCCTCGATTCGTTCAAGCTCAATACTGACCACTGGCCCCATTGTAGCCATAGGTGGTGCGATTCGGGCCATGGAAACCCATACCAACGGGATGAAGTCGCCCCCGGGTTAGGCCCTTTTGTCGATGGCCTGGAACCTGAGCGCCCTGCTTGCTGCCAGATTGGGGCGCCGACGAGGACGGCTGGTCGCTTGGTCCTGAGATTGTGACCACACAGAGTTGGTTCGTAGTAGACCGCTCAACTACAGGTACGACTTCGGTGGACCGGCGGGAGCTGGGTGGACGGAAGAGCACTTCGAGAAACCGGAACAGACCCCCAAGACAAATTTCGCCACCTTGCCAAGGTCGGGGTCGCGGGTACGAATCCCGTCTCCGCTCTACATGGAAGAGCCAGGTCAGAGGCATTTTTTTTTCGCCGCTGACTCTCCTCCTAAGTCCTTCGCTCGGGTGGCGCATCGCTCGGCGCTCGAGACTTGCTCACCGAGTCTCCCTGACCGGCGGCGCCGGACCAACAATGAAAGACTCAGGAAAGCGCAGATACACGGCGCTTTCAGTGGGTGGCCAAAGGGGGGGTCCATGGTCCGAACGAAAGCGATTACTGGTGCCATGCTGGCGTGCTCGCTGGTCATGGCATTGTTCATGGCGGCCTCGACGGCCGGGGCGAGCACACCGGGCGTCACCGCGAATGCGATAACCCTTGGTCTCATCACTGAGCTCACGGGACCCGGCGCGGCGGTGGGGACAGGCATGGTCAGAGCGGCGGACGCGCGCATCGATCAGCAAAACGCTGAGGGTGGGGTCTATGGGCGCAAGATCAAACTCATCGTGAGGGACGACGGGACCAACCCGACCACGGATAATACGGACACAGCCGACCTCATCTCCAAGGGAGTGTTCGGGGTGATCGACGACAGTGCCGTGACCTACGGTGGCTACAAGCTTCTCCAGCAGGCCGGAGTGCCCGTGACCGGGGGTGCCTACGACGGGCCGGAGTGGTACCAGCAGCCCAACACCAACATGTTCAGCATCTCTGGTCCTGGGGACGCCAAGGATCCGCAGTACGGCAACTTCGCGGTGTTCGCCAAGGAACACGGCGGCACGAAGTGTGCTGCGCTGGGCTACGGCATCTCACCATCCTCCCAGGCCTCCGCGAGCGGCTTTGAGCTGTCCTGCCAACGGGAGGGGCTAAAGAAGGCGCTCCTCGACACGACAGTGCCGTTCGGAACCGTCAACGTGACGTCGCTCGTCTTACAGATTAAGTCCAGCGGCGCGAATGTGTTGTGGCTGCCCCTCGACGGGAACACTAACTTCGCCATCATGACTGGCCTCAAGCAGGCGGGCGTCAAGATCAAGGTGGTCATCAACGCGACGGGCTATGGGCAAGTCCTCCTCAACGACACCAACTCTGCGTCCAACGCCCAGGGCGCTTGGTTCCTGGCGACCGGGGTGCCCATCGAGTCCAAGACGCCCGCGACGAAGGCCTTCCAGTCGGCACTAGCCAAGTACGCCCACTACACCGGCGTTCCTGACTTCACCTGGTATGAGGGATGGGGTGGTGCCGATCTCATGATCAAGGGCCTGGAGCTGGCCGGGAAGAACCCGACCCAGAGCGCGTTCATCGCTGACCTCCACAAGGTCACGGATTACAGCGCGAACGGTCTGTTTGGTCCGGTGAGCTTCTCACTCAGTCACTTCGGCAAGGCACCCAAGACCCTGTGCGAGTACATCGTCCAACTCAATGGCAAGGCATACGCCCACCCGACCAAGTTGTGTGGCGCGATCTTGGCTAATTCCGATCAGCTGCCCGGTGCATGACGGGGGCGGGCATTGGCGTTGCCTGCTCAGCCGCTGAGGGCGAAGCGTAGAGTGCCTCAAAAGCCTCCACTATCGAAGCAATGGATCTGCAGCGGAACGCTATCCGACCGAAGACCGCCTGACGGTTGTCTGGTGTTCGCCTACGCCCCAGCCACGCGCAGCGGATAGGAGGCAGCGGCCACCGCGAGGATCTCCGCTCGGTCGTCCTCGAGGATGAACCCTGCTGCGATCGTGGCATCAAGAGAAGCCTCGAATCGCTCGAGATACTCACCGTTGCCCCCAGGATAGAGCGCCGTCAGCGCGACCTCGTCGAAGGGCTCGGTGCGGCCGAAAAGCATCGCGAAGGACTCTCCGCTTTGGCCGAGACCCGACATTACGGCGGCCGGCACCTCCACCCAAGGCGTGCGAATGCCGCCGACCGCGAGGCCGTGCTCGTCCAAGTGGAAGCCCGTTCTTTCCGCGACGACATCCAGCCGGGATGCGTGCGGCGGCGGCTCACCGCCGGCCCCCCAACGCACGAGGTGGGCCAACGCGGCCTGGGCGACGTAGTGTTGCTGGGGGCCGGCGTTAATCGGCGTGTCTGTGTTCCCGATCATGAGATTGGTTGTCGGGCGCAGCAGCTCGGCCAGACGCTCCGCAGTCAGCGTACCGTCGTCATGACGACCTGCGCTGATGGTGTAGGTGTCGGCGTGCGCCGCTCCCGCCATCTCCCAGAGTCGGATGGTCTCTGAGTCTGGTTGTTCGGCGAGACCGCCTCCGAGCAGGATCACGTCGGTTTCGCTCTGTAGGACCAACACGGGCACCCGTACGTCTTGGCGGATGCGCTCACCCTTGACCGCGATCGCACGGCGCGTCGCCTCGACTCCCTCCCCCCGTGCCGAGGGAATGAAGACGCCGTCAATCGATACGCCAACGCCTGGCCGTCCGTGCACGAAGAAGCCATTGAAGAGCCGTGCATGGGGATCGATAGCGTTGATGTAGGTGACCAGGCATGCAGCTGACTGTGACTCGCCAGCCGCGATCAGAATCTCGGGCACGAGCCCGCCGAGCGGGTTGTCGCCACCTGGCACCCGCAGCGATGCACCAACCTGACTGAATATGTCGAAGGACCACGCGTCGCCCGGGTGCTCGAGTTCCCCGTATCGCTCCGGCGCCAGGAGTTTCAGGTGGATGCCTTCGACGAATCCGCCACCGTCGATGCCCACCTTCTGGGCGGACACGCCGACCCAGGCGTGGCCCTGAGCGGCTACGTGACGGTGGAAGAAGCCCCAGTCCGGGGCCGCGTCGATGCCGGCCGAGACGTTGTGCCACTCCACCACGGCCGTGCCGCTGAACCGATCTGACTCGATGGGACGTCGCACCACGAAGCGTGTCCGGAACTCGGCCTCCGCGGCACGCCCCACGTCCCACCTACCGTCCACCCCCCGCTCGCCCAGCAGTTCGTACGAGACGGCGGTTCCTTCGATACTGAACTCGGTCTCTTCGTAGCCAAGCGTCGCGAGGTCGTAATCCCGCATGATGTCCGGTGCGATGCCCGGCATTTCCTTGAACGTCGCCCGCTGTGTGATGGCCACCGTCGCCCTTCCGGATTGGGGCAGTACCTGACTCCACTGTCCTGCCAACATCCAAGCCCGCGTTCGCAGGCCCTGGTCGGGGCGCCCTCTCCAGATGGCCCCGAGGAGCCAGTATGTCCCGGGCTGAGATGCGATTTCCAGCGGCCTCGGCGCTCGGTTCAGCCCGCAGCCGTCATTTGAGCTGATGGTCCGCGTTGTCCGGGAGAATTCTTCGTGTCACCGTCGGAGCCACGAGAACTGGCAAGACTTGGGCTTCCGGGTGGCACCCGCAACTGGATGCCCAAGAAATCCTACGTCGAGCCGCGGAAATGCCAAAAGCTCGTCAGGGCATTCCGATCTGCCGGCTCTATAGCTCCGGCACCCCACACCGCCGGCGAGTCGCCCGGCTGACTAGCTGGAGGTCGAACTCGACGGGCGGTTCAGTCTCGAAGCGACTGACCGTCAACTGTCACCTCGGTACGGTCGGGGTAGAAGGACATCATCCCTCTCACTTCGGCGGCCTGAGCCGTCGGCGTCTCGTAGCTCCACACGATTCCGTCATGGATCTCCCCGTCGACTTCGAGAGACCAATATGACGCCTCACCTTTGAACGGACAATGGGTATGGAAGGTCGTGGGCCGCAGGAGATCCATCTGCACGTCATCCGGAGGCAGGTAATAGCGGGCGGGCAGCCCAGTCTCGTCAAGCTTCATGGCCCGGTCAGTGGAGGCGAGCAGCCGGCCGTCAAGCCGGACTTCCACATGAGCGACGGATGGGACGATGCTGATCGTGTGGCCTGGCGTCATGACTAGTCCAACGGCTCCGGTGACATCGCTATTCCTTTCGTCGGTGGCTTCGGCTCATGCCAGTCGATTCTGGAGAATTTCGCCGGCCTGGTCGGTGCCCCACGGAAGCCATGGCGGACATACTCGACCTGCACCCGTTCGAGTCGTCGGTGGCTATTTGCTCCAGCTCTCCATGATTGCGCGCCATCTGGGTGTGGAGCTGCTCTCGGCCAGGTCCCGGTGGGTTACTTTCCACCCGTCGCTCGTCCGGCGAAAACGGTCACGATAGGTGCCCAGGACCAATAACTCTGGAGACGTCACCTTCCCTCCATCGTTGCCTGGATTCTCTGGCCCGTGACCATCGCCCTCTGGGGGCAAATCCTTGTACATCGCAAGGTAGGACACGGCTTCAGCTGTGTCTGGACCTGTGGAGCGAACCAATACCGACCCGCTCAGATGCCGATTGTTACTGCCCGGGCCATGCGTCCCCCTCGCCCGGCGCTGGCGGCCGCTCTCGACTATCGCAGCCCGACCCTTGTTGAACGGTCGGCCCCCTATCGTGTAGTCGGCATCTTCGGTAAATAACTTGCCCCACTCCTCGATATCGCCCATGTCCGAGAGGAGGGCAAGCGAAGCGATCACATTTCGAATCTCCAGTTCGTCCACGGCCCACTGGATCTCCTGCTCTTTCATTGGTACCTCCGTCTCACTGCGAACGTAACCGTGCCGCGTTTCTTCAGATGGCGGGGTCACTTTTAGCATCTTCGCTCATCGGTTGCACGCTGCATGAGGGTCGACGGGGACGGCGGAAGGTGTAAACGCCGCCTTGCGAATCCCCCGAACGTGCGCCTTAGGCCCTCGTGGTGGGCGGGTTGGTCATTGTGTTGAGGGCTTTTCGACGGCGATTCGCGGATACTCAACGAGGAGTCTCCGTAGGTCGGTCGTGTCGGTTGTGAAAACCACGGCTCGGCCGGCATCGACAGCGTGCGCTGCGACGATGGCATCGATGCCACTGGGCATTCGACGAACACCGGTGCGTTGCACGCTGAAGCGTAGGTGGCCGGCTCTCCGGGCAGTGGCCTGAGACGTGTCCACGGTGCCAAGTCGCCTGATCACTTGGTTGGCTGGAGCGTCGTCAGGACGACCCGTGATTGCCTCCGAGAGCACCACCGTGGGAACGACGGGGCTCCAGCCGTTTTCTAGAAGGGAGCGGAGTACCGACCGGAATTCTCCGTTGGTCGCTGCTTGATCGATTACACCGGAGTCGAAGACGACAGCGGGTTCACTCACGCCGAGACGACACCCCGGATTTTGGAAGCACGACGCTGCGCTCGCCGCTTGGTCTGTTCAGAGGTGGGATCCGCCGCTTCGAGCTCGTCGAGGAAGGCCAAGAAGGAGCGACGCCGCTCATCTCGTTCCAACTTGTCCTCAAGAGCGGCATCCACGTAGGCCGACAGGCCCCGTGGGCCAGCGGCTTCGCGAGCACGTTCAATCGCAGACGTTTCGAGTGTCACCGAAATCTTCTGAGTAGGCATGATTTTGATGCTACCAGGGCGCAATGCTCATTATCGCATAAATATCGCCTATGCCGGTTTCACTTGACGAAGGTTCCGGTGTGGGGGCCCACAATCCCAAGAGCGTCATTCGGGGGACACTATTGACTAGTCGATGTCAGCGCGACCGGCGACGGTACGCAGCGTCCAGCGACCTCGTACCGACATTCCACATATTGTCGGCCACGTTGATCGTGACCCCCGGTGGGACGATCTCGTCGATTTGGTCCAGCACGTCGTCTGACAGTTCGATCCCATCGGCGGCCAGGTAGCCCTCCAGGTGCTCCATGGTCCGCGGACCGATGATGGTGGAGGTGACTGCGGGGTGACGGACGGCAAATGCGACCGCCATCTGCACCAGCGTCAGGCTGGTCTCGTCGGCGAGCGCGCCGAGCGCATCAGCGGCATCGAGCTTGGCTGCGTTCTCCGGGCTGCTTGCGTCCCACCGCCCTGGGAAGCGCTGCAATCGAGCGGCGGAACCTGGCCCGCTGACCTCTTGACCCTTGCGGTACTTGCCCGACAGCCAACCGCCGGCCAGTGGGCTGTAGGCCAAGACGCCCATCCCGTGACGCTGACAGGTGGGAAGTACGTCGTATTCGATCGCCCGGGTCAACAGGGAGTAGGGAGGCTGTTCGGTGCGAAATCGTTGGTGGCCGCGGCGATCGGCAACCCATTGCGCCTCGACGATCTCAGAGGCAGGGACCTTTGACGCGCCGAAGGAGCGGATCTTTCCGGCTCGCACCAGGTCAGACATGGCGCCGAGCGTCTCGTCGATGTCGGTATCGGGATCGGGAACCCCCACTTGGTAGAGGTCGATCCAGTCGGTTTGGAGCCTGCGAAGCGAGCCCTCCACCGCTTCGATGATCCAACGCCGCCCGGCTCCGCGGTGGTTGGGGTCTGCGTCCATCGGAAGGCCGAATTTCACGGCGAGCACCACGTTGTCGCGCCGTCCGTCCGTCAACGCCTTGCCGAGGATCAATTCTGACTCGCCGGCGGAATAGCCGTCGGCCGTGTCGATGAAGTTGATCCCGGCATCCAGCGCTCTGTGGATGATCCGAACCGAGTCATCGCGGTCGGTATTGCCAAATGCGCCGAACATCATCGCGCCCAGGCACAGCTGACTGACCGAGACACCGGTTCTGCCGAGAGGTCGGTATTCCATGGAGTGTTCCCTTTCTTTACGGCCACGAACTGCTCGGCGCGTGGCAGGATCAGGACGATCGGTAAGCGGATATCCTGTCCACTTCACTGTAGCCATTAACGGATAGTCTGTCCACTTAGATTCTTCATGACTCCGGAACCGCCCCCATCAGCCACGAGACGCGCCGACGCCGAGCGCAACCGCGCCAAGATCCTGGCGGTTGCCCGGACTGCTTTCGCCCAATCAGACACCCAGGTCTCGATGGCCCAGATTTCTCGACGCGCCGGTGTCGGGATGGCGACGCTGTATCGCAACTTTCCCGACCGCCGCGAACTCCTCGAGGCTCTCTACACCGACGAAGTCGATGCTGTTTGCGAGGCCACCAACACGGTCGTCGGTGAGACGTCCGGATCAGTACTCATCGCATGGCTCCACCGATTTTTCGCCTTCTCGACCAGTAAGCGCATTATCGCTTCCGAGCTCCTCACGCATGCGGACAGCGACAACCCCGTCTTCGGAGAAAGCCGTGCCCGGGTGCTCGCAGCTGGCCGGCCACTCCTCGCCGCCGCGCAGCACGCTCAGGAGGTGCGTGGTGACCTCACTCTCGAGCAGATACTCGACATGATCGTCGCTATTGCAAAGATCCCCGGTGGTCCCGCCTACCTCGAACCGATCTTGCAGAGTGCACTCGACGGCATACGGCTGCCGATCGCCGTGGAGCTCACGTAAGGCATTCGTTGGAGCTGCGCCTGATCACGAGCCTGCCGACTGTGCTCGCCATCCGCCTCGCTTCTCGCCAGTCGGGCGGCGGGGTACCGACCAGCGTGGAGACCGAGGACAACGGACAGTGGACCTCTCTACAACGGGGGCGAATTCCGGTGGACGCAGTGGACACTGGGTGGACGGAGCGGCAGGCGAGGGGACTGGACAGAAGCCTGTGGACGGAAACCGCCACCTTGCCAAGGTTGGGGTCGCGGTTCTAATCCCTCTTCCGCTCCAAAGATGCAGTTCAAAGGCAAGTTGTCTGGACCGTGTTCGGGTCACCCTCCGGGGACCGAGCCCACTATCTCGGCTCTTCGGATTTCGGCGGGAGGTTAAAGCACGCACTCTCAACCTCGACCTTCGACGGGGATCAAACAAGGGTCGGCGGACAGCGGTCGGTGACGAAGTCAATGAGCCGCTCAACCGCGCCCACCAGCGCGGGCTCCAGGTCGGCGTAGCTGTGCACCGATCCGAAAATCCGCCGCCAGCAGGTGGCCGGATCGGGCTCTCCCAGCGCTCGGCAAATACCGGTCTTCCAGTCCTGGCCCTTGGGGACGGTCGGCCAGTGGGTCAGCCCCACCACCGCCGGCCTCACCGCCTGCCACACGTCTACGAAGGGGGTGCCGGTTACCAGTACATGGGGATGCGCCAATTCCTCGGCAAGCCGGCTCTCCTTGGTGCCGGGAACCAGGTGGTCGACCAAGACTCCCAGGCGACGGCCTGGTGCCGGCCCGAAGGCCGCTAACTCGGCGGCCAGATGGTCGATCCCGTCCAGACGCTCGACCACAACCCCCTCCACCCGGAGGTCGTCGCCCCAGACCCGTTCGACCAGCAAGGCGTCGTGGATCCCCTCGACAAGGATTCGGCTGGTCCGAGCAACCCGGGCCCGATGGCCGGCGACAGCCACCGAACCGGATGGCGTGCGTGAAGCGGTGGTGGATACGACTCGGGGCCGGACCAGGGTTGCCACCCGCCCGTCGGCGGCGAAGGCCCCCGGCAGCAAGGAGAACATCCGCACCTGGCCGGACTTGGATTGCAGCGTGACTACATTGCCGCGGAGCCCCACCACTCGGCCGGTGAATGCCGAGGCCCGGTGGACCACCCTCAGCCCCACCACCGCCTCCACCTCAGGGTGCCGGTTGGCCTTGGCACGAGCTCTCTCCCGAGGGTCAGCCAGGACGTCGGCCCAAGGATCGGGCGTGCGGCTCACGGCGACGACCGTACCCGACGAGGAGTCGCGTCCAACGGATGGGCCAGCCTTGTGTCCATCCCGAGGCTACAAGGTTCTAGAGATCCAAGCTCGCCGTACTCGGGCTGAGTGTTCGATCTGGTTGCTGATCCCTGACCTGTTCATTGCAGCGGCGGCACGATCGTTACGGATCTGCTCGTGAGACAATGGAATGACGCCGTCGCCGGGCCGACGCGCGAGCCCGAAGCCCGTGTAGATGACACGGCGTTCACCTGACAATGGCTGTCGGCTCATGTGCAGGGTGCAAAGGGATTGCACCGTGAGGTCACCCGTGTGGGTCGCCAACGGCATGCGTGGGAGATCAATCCCCTCGATGCCAAGCTGTGCACTGTTGGCACGATGTGAGCCGGCAATGGCGCCAAGCTCGCCGTTCTCGTAACCAGAGCTGGTCACCGAAATGCCAACGATGAGTCCGCCGCACTGCCGGCTGTGGTCGCCCATGGAGCAATTGATGACGACGCCGGACTTAAGGGACAACTCCCCTCCCCAGATCGTCGATCTGCGCTATTACGTACAGTGTGGTGAACCCGTTTGTGCAGAGCATGGCCAGCAATTTCGAGGAGGCCCTACGGCTGATGGAGGCGGCGCTCACGGATTGTCCTGACGACCTATGGGAGACGGACTTGTGGCCGGACGAGGCGCCCACGGGTCCGACGCCGCATGGGGGAATGCACGGCTCAGCCCCGTGGTTCCTGGCATACCACGCGCTGCTGACCCTCGACTACGACCTCAGCGCCGAATTCGAGCCGTGGGAACCGCCACAACCCTTTGACGAGAACACTTCCGCCTTTCCCAACCGCATGTTCACCAAGACCGAACTGATCGGTTACATCGACTACTGCCGCGGGAGGGTCCGCCGAACACTTGACGCGCTCACCGAGGACGTGGCGGCTCGGCCACTCCCCGGTGCCCATCGATACCACGGCATGCCGTACGGAGTGATTGTCGGCCGCATGCCGCTGCACGTCCTTGAACACGCCTCGCAGATCCGGCAGTTCCTCACGAGCGCAGGAGTCAAAGTGCAACCGATGCCCGGCGATCGTCGGTACGCGGGGTGACTGATCCGGGCTGTTGCTTGAGGCTGCGAGGTGAAGAGAAGTCATAAATCATGAGAAGGAGACTGGTATGGACGACATGGCCGAGAGAGTAGGCCGACTCGAGGATGAGAGAGCCATTGTGGCCACGCTCTACCGTTATGGTGCCGGCCTCGATCACGACAACCGCGAAGAGTTCCTGGACTGCTTCACCGCCGACGCCGAGTACCGCGTCTCCATGCGATTCGATCCGTCGAGGGAGTTCGGGTTCCATGGCCATGGGGAACTTGGCGTCTATTTTGACGGTCACACTCACGCACCGGCAGCTTTCCACAAGCACGTGACCACGAATCCACTCGTGACAGTGGACGGTGATACGGCTGACGTCCAGAGCTACTTCCTACGCGTCGACTCGCCTGCAGCTGGTCCAGCGATCGTGCTGGCGGCCGGTCGCTACATTGACCAGTTCGAGCGAGGTGATGACGGAGGCTGGCGTATCCGAACGCGACGTTGTGAGGTGGAGAACCTGTGACCGAATTTCGCAGAGAAATACGGACCATGGGCCGTGGTAGCCGGCGCTTCCGAAGGCGTCGGCTCGTCCGTCGCCCGACAGCTGGGCGAGCAGGGGGTGAACGTGGTGCTCGCCGCGCGCCGCCAGGCGGTGCTCGACGAGGTCGCTGCGACGGTGAAATCTGAGACCCGAACGGTAGCCATGGATCTCAGCGTTGCCGGAGCAGAGGTGGCGCTGGCTGCGGCGACCGACGATATCGAGGTTGGACTGCTTATCTACAACGCTGGGGCCGATCCCAACGCGTCGAGGTTCTTGGACAAGCCACTCACCGTCTGGCAGGAGCTCGTGGGGCGCAATGTGAACACGGTGCTCGGGGCGTGTCACCACTTCGGGTCGCGCATGGCCCGGCGGGGCCACGGCGGTATCGTCCTAGTGACCTCGGGTGCAGCCTGGGTAGGCGGCGATCGCTTGGCTGCCTACGGGGCTTCTAAGGCCTTCGACCTGGTCCTCGGCGAAGCCTTATGGGCCGAACTCCGCCCCTTGGGCGTCGACGTGTTGTCGATGGTTCTGGGGCCGACCGATACTCCGGCATTTCGCAGGGTGCTGAAAGGGCGCGACGTTCCCGGCATCACAAGCGCAGACGATGTTGCCCGCCAGATGCTGGCGAGTCTCGCCGACGGACCGACCTGGCCGCCCGATGCATCGCCATTCGGTGGTGGCCTCGGAGGCAAGCGGTGGAGATGATGAGCCAGGGAAGCGCGTTCCTTGGCGAGTAACCGACAGCAAAAAGTCGGTCCGCCGAGCAGACCGCTCGCGCTCCGTCCCGTTCGCACCGGACGGTCAGGCGATCGGGAGAGCCTGGCTTTCGATTTCGCATGAGACCGTTCTACAACTGGGATACCTTTACGTGGAACGTATGGAAACTGGATGGACGAAGCCGCAGGTCACCGCACCGGCCGGAGTTCGGTGGACGGATATCGCCACCTTGCCAACGTTGGGGTCGCGGGTTCGAATCCCGTCTTCGGTTCCAAAGGAGCAGGTCAGTGGCCTAATTCTGGAGGATCGCTCCGGGTCGTGGGCGGGTACCGCGTGGTACCGCTCGCCTACGTACGAGTACGCATCACAACGTCGAAGCGCCCTTTTTTCGTGATGAGGAGTGGAAGATGACGACGACGTCTCCGTTCGGAGAGTCCGTTCAGGTGCAGACGCTCGCCGATGGGTACGTGATTCCGACGCTCGCCCTTGGAGTGTGGCAGACCCCAGAGGGTCGACAGAGTGAAGACGCGGTTCGTTGGGCACTCGAGCTTGGTTACCGCCACATCGACACGGCCCAGGCATACGGAAACGAGGCGAGCGTCGGAGAAGGCGTTCGACAGAGTGGGCTTAACCGCAATGACGTCTTCATCACAACGAAGTTCTATCCAGGATCCAAGGATCCGGTTGGCGAGCTTGAAGCAAGCCTGGAACGTCTGAAGGTCGAGTATGTCGATCTCTACCTGGTGCACTGGCCTCAAGGTGGACCCACCTGGGCCTGGGCCGGGATGGAGCGGGCGCACAGCCTCGGCTTTGCACGGTCGATCGGGGTATCGAACTTCAGCGTCGCGGACCTCGAACACGTTGGTGCCGTGGCAACCACCGCTCCTGTCGTCAATCAGATCAATCTCAACCCGTTCAGCTATCGCAAGGAACTGATCGAAGAGGGACGCCGCCGCGATCTGGTGATGGAGGCCTACAGTCCGCTCGGAACCGGTCGTCATCTCTCGAACCCCAGAGTGAAAGCGATCGCTCGCCGCATCGAGAGGACACCATCGCAGGTGCTGATCCGATGGGGTCTCCAGCACGATTTCGTGGTGCTCGCAAAGTCCACGCATCGTGAACGGATCGCCGAAAACTCTGGCGCTCTGGAGTTCACGCTGTCCGACGCCGAGATGGCCGAGCTCGACACCCTGGATTCGGGTTCCGTGCCCGGTGAAGCCCTCGAACACAAGGGGTGGTAACTCGACGAGAGTCAGGTCCTCGCCTACACAGTCCGGGAGCGGTAACAGCGACCGTGTAAGCGCCGCTGAACGCCGCGTCCTACTGACGCCTGTCGACCCTTTGCTCCGGGTGGTTCGGCGATCGTGCGCAGGACGGCTTGGCGACGTCCATGTCCCCATTCGCCTTCCGTCGGGCCGCGAGAGTGGCCGCAGCGAAGTACCCGAGGGAGGCGCATAAAGATCGAGGCACCCGCCTGTGAGGTCGAAGCTTCGGGTCCAGACGGAATGGGACTGATGAATTTCGAGATCCTGAGATACCACCCATATCGCGTTGACGCTCTGCAGGAGGCGAGCGACCTGATGCATGCTTGCTGTACCTTTCTCGCAAGTAAGCCAAGACCATCTACGGCTCGTGGCGTTACTTGGAGCGGTGCGAAGGGGGAGGGCATGGAGGAAAACGGTCGGGCAGAAGGCATGTCAGAGCTCGAGTGGCTCGTTGCGCTGGAGGAGATCCGCCTGCTCAAGGCGCGACGGGACCGCTACGTGGACGCGCACGACTGGAATGCATACGAGGCGCTGCACGCACCGGACCATGTGTCGCAGAACGACGGTCTAGAGCCGTGGCTCTCGTCGAAGGAGATGATTGAGAACGTAAGCCGGATGATGAACGACACGATGACGGTGCACCATTCTTACGACCCCGAGATCATCTTCGACTCGCCCACCAAGGCCCGCGGGATCTGGGCCATGAGCGCAGCGGCCGTCGCAATGAACGGCGATCAAGCGACCTGGACACACGTCTACGGCTACTACTACGAGACCTACGAGAAGCGCGACGGCCGCTGGATGTTCACGACCCGAAGGTGGCACAAGTACTTCGGCAACAGCTCGGACGGCGTGCACTTCCCCAATGCCACCCCAAAGGGGTCGAACGCGTTTGACGACGGCAAATTTGGCGGCAATCAGTCATGACGGCGACGGATCACCCTCACGCCCGGACGAACGGAACGACTGCCTGCAGAGAATGTGGCCCGTGTTCGTAGGGGAGATTAATCGAGACTGACGTCGAGCAATGCTACCGTCAGTTCCTCTGACTGACGGATGGGCCGGAGACGGAAAGGTCATGGGATGGAGCAGAAGGTCACCGACGCAGCAAGGGTCTTTACGGATCCGTCTGCCTACGCGGACGAGCCCAGCTTCTATGCCGCGTGCGCATTACTGCGACGACAGTCCCCAGTGGCCTACGTGGACGTGGAGGGGTTCGCACCGTTCTGGGCCCTCACCCGCCATGAGGATGTCATGGCGGTGGAGCGGGCGCCGGCGCTTTGGATAAATGGGCCGCGTGCGGCACTGGCCCCGCAGTCGCAAGTGAGCGCCGACATTCCCGTGCGCACGCTGGTGCAGATGGACGCTCCGGACCACACCGCCTACCGCAAGATCAGCGTCGACTGGTTCAAGCAGAGCAATATCTCCCGTCTCGCCGCTCGTTCCGCCGAACTGGCAAAGCGGGCCGTGGACCACATGGCGGACCTCGGGGGCGAATGCGACTTCTTCACCGACATAGCCGTGGACTACCCGCTTTACATCATTTTGGCGCTGCTCGGCCTCCCTGAAGAGGACTTTCCGCGCATGCTCAAGCTCACCCAGGAGATGTTCGGGAGAGACGACCCGGAGTTGGCCCGCGAGAGCGGAGGCGACTCACTCATGGCGAGCCTCCGCGATTTCTTCGAGTATTTCGAAGGGCTTATCGCAGATCGTCGGGCCAATCCGCGCGACGATCTGGCGTCGGTGATCGCGAACGCCGAGGTCGACGGCGAGCCCATTGGCATCCTCGAGGCCGTGGGCTACTTCGTGATTATCGCCACGGCCGGTCACGACACCACGAGTTCGGCCATCAGCGGTGGATTTGCCGCGTTACTCGCCCGCCCCGAGCAGCTGCAACGCCTGAGGACAGATCCGGCGCTCGTGCCGACTGCAGTGGAGGAGATGTTCCGTTACGTGTCGCCGGTGAAGCAGTTCATGCGCACTGCGACCAGCGAGCAAGTCATCGGCGGCGTCACAATCCCCGAGGGGGGAGCCGTTCTGCTGTCGTTTCCGGCGGCCAACCGGGACGAGGCCGTCTTCACGCGTCCGGACGAGTTCGATGTCGGTCGTGACCCGAATCGCCACGTCGCATTCGGCTTCGGCGCGCACTACTGTCTCGGGACCCACCTTGCCCGGCTGGAAACACGCGCCTTCTACAACGAGTTGATCCCGAGGCTGGACTTCGCCGAATTGGCCGGCGAACCCGAGTTCATGCAGACACTCTTCGTAGGCGGCCCCAAACACGTCCCTGTGCGGTACCGCTTGCACTGACCCTCTCTGCATCACGCGGCATCCCTCGTGCGTGACATTCGCGGAGAATCACTCTCGGCGAAAGCGGGATCCGGTCAGAAGGTCCCGGACAGGGTGGAGACGATGCCGCCTGAGGTGCTGGTGACCGTCCACGTGTCTCCGGACGTGAGCCGGGTGGCGCCTGAAGCCTGCCATTGGATGGCGACTTCGCCATTTGAATAATGGGCGGGAATCGTCTGCCCGGAGTTGAGGGTGTAGGTCGAGGTGACGTACCCCCCTCCGCTGCCATTGGTCTGCGTACCCACTCCACCCGGGAGCGAGTTGAACTGGCTGTTGTAGGAGAGGCCCGAGGTCACCGCCACGTTGATCGTCACCGTGAGGGCGGTGATGGACGAGCTGTTGGTGAGATTCACGATGTCCTGACCCGAGTAGCCCCCGGAGTTGCTGCTCGTCGGGCTGGCCGTCACACCGTTCGAGGCAGCGGTCGTCGTCGTCGTTGTGGGCGCGACCGTCGTCGTGGTGGTTCCGCCTGCGGTCGTCGTCGTGGTACTGGCGGTCGAACCGGCGCCGTTGCAGGCGGTAGCGGAATAGATGACCGGCGACCCGGTTGTCGGGGCCGTGACCAGCACGTCTCCCGTGCCGCTGAGTGTGATGGTGTAGGAGGAGCTGTTCGGCCAGCTTCGAAGGTAGGTGCCCACCAGCTGACTCTGCTGCGTCGCCACCGTCCCGGTTTGCGCGCTGTAGGCCGCGGCCGCCGTCTGCACCGTCTTGGCGTCGGCGTTGCATGCGGCGACCGTCGCTGAAGCATTGGTGCCGCTCAAGGAAAAGATGACGACTGCGGCGATGATGCCTAACACGGCGACGACGATCAGCAATTCGATGAGCGTGAATCCCGAAAGCCCACGCGAACCATTCGTTTCGACTTCTTCGCCGCCGTGCTCGCTGTTCATGTGACCTTTCAGTCTGCCGGAGTCCTGGCTGGCGAAGCGTTACCCCCTTGGTCGAAACGACTCGCCTGGTATCTGTAGACACTCTAGGGACACCGGTCCAACTGCAGCTGAGTTATCGCCCAAGTCACCCTCAACGCTCCGACAACACGCGCACAATGAGGATTGGCGACGAACGTCATGACGCAGTGTCACCACGCATTGCACATGCGGCCGCCAACCCGTCTGCCTCATCGTCCCACCGGTCGGCAACGCCCATTGACCGCAGGGAAGAGTGAAATCTCCAGTTCCGCGCAGCGTCGTATGGCTTCCAACATCGCGGTTGCCGTGGGTTCTGAGATACTGGTGAACGCCGACATGGACGCGGACCGGTTGTCGCTCAATGACTCAGTGAAGAAGGTCGTTGTCTTCGGCGCGACTGGAGCGGTCGGGCTTTCAGTTGCGAGGCATTTCCACGACGTCGAGCGTGTCCGGGTTGTCGGAGTCTCGCGTCGAAACCCCGGAATCAAGGGAATGCGTCATGTCGAGCTGGATCTCTCCGACCGGGCCCACTGCGACGCCGTGCTCGGGGGAGCGACATTCCTGGACACCACGCACGTCGTGTACGCCGCCCTGCAGGAGTCGGGCAATCTGGCGGCCGGCTGGCGGGACCCGGAGTTGATGGCGTACAACCTTCGGCTCTTCGAGAACTCCATCGAGCCGATGCTCCAGGCGCACGGTTCCAGCCTCCTCCACGTCAGCCTTTTGCAGGGAGCCAAGGCCTACGGGCTCCATGTCGGACAGTTCACCGTTGCCGGCCAAGGAGGGTGCCCCGCGAGACCGGCATGAGAACTTCTACTTCATGCAAGAGGATGCGCTCAGGCAGTTGTGCAAGGGAGGATCTCTGTCGTGGACGATCCTTCGCCCACAGGTCGTCTACGGAGAATCGATCGGCAGTCCGATGAACCTCTTACCGGCGATCGGCGTGTACGCAGCCCTGGAGAAAGCCCGTGGCCGTCCACTGTGCTTTCCAGGTGGCACGCCCACCGTGCAGGAGGCCGTGGACGCCCGTCTGTTGGCTCGGGCAATCAGCTGGGCCGGGGAAAGCCGGCAGGCGGCCAACGAGATTTTCAACGTCACCAACGGTGACGTCTTCTCCTGGCCCGACATCTGGCCGGAGATCGCCGCCGCCTTCGGCATGGAGGTCGGAGAGCCGAAATTGACTCGACTGGCGGATGCGATGCCACCACGGGCTGCGGAGTGGGCAGACGATCGTCGACCGCCATGGGCTGCATGCGCCGCGGGACATGTCCGCATTCGTCGGGAATTCATGGAGTTACGCCGACATCCTCTTCGGTTCATCGGGTGGTCGATCTACGCCGGCTTTGCTCAGCACGATCAAGATCCGCCAAGCCGGATTCGATGATTGCATCGACACTGCGGATATGTTCCGGTACTGGTTCGCCAAGCTTCAGAGAGCGGCGTCTGTTGCCTGCCGCACTTCAGCCTTGACCATGCATTGAGGAAGTGCGGCATTCCGTCCATTCAGGATGCACTCGTCCGCGCTAAATGGGTACCACGCTGCCGCCCTCGCGTTGTCCCGGTGTAAAGGTCGTCGGCATTTGTTGATATCCGAACATGAGCCCGACATCGGGGTAACGAGGGGTTCTCGCCACATCGATTGAAAGGTCGTAAAGACGCCGTAGTACCTCTTCGACGATCACTTTGAATTCCTGACGGGCTAAGGAGGCCCCGACACACCGATGGATACCAACCCCGAAGGCAACGTGGCGATTGTGGCTTCGGTCCACGACGAAGGTGTCCGGATCTTCGAAGACCGTTTCGTCTCGATTGGCTGAAGCCCAAGCGAGAAGCACTCGATCTCCTCGCTGACACGCTCGGGTCGGCCGCATGTTCCGTCGAATGATGGTCGAAATCCGAGTCAGGAATCACGGGACGAGTCTCCATTTCGTCAGACATCGAAGCTGGCCTCTCGAGCGATTGTTATCAATGTCGACGTCGACATCAATGGCTAGTATCGGCGATCGTAGATATGAAGACAACTCTGCGTTGGGAACCTCCAAGTCCATCGATCGACCGTGGCCGCGAGGTCGTCACGGGACGCGGTGGCGATCTGGAGCTGATCGAACAAGAAGTCCTCGGTGTCCTCCTGCCGGTCTTTGCCAGGCGACTGCCTCATCTCCGGGCTTTGTTGGAGAAGGGTGCGTCGCACCATTCGCAGTCGCCCTACCTGGTGCATCCGGACGGCGTGGTGTCCTTCGGAGAGGCAGCTGGTCTCGCAGCCAACCTGGCGGACCATCTGCGCGACGAGTTCGGTGTCGCCAAGGGTGACAGAGTCGCTCTGGCGGCACCGACATGCTTCGAACACGTGATCGCCGCATGGGCCGTGATTGTTCTCGGGGGAGTGATGGTCGGCCTGAACGGCTGGTCGACCGGAGCGGAGATGGAATACGGGATCGAGATGACCGAACCGAAACTATTGCTCGGTGATGCGCGCCGCCTCGAGCGCGTCAAAGGCCGGTTCCCGCGTCTGCCGCGTCGTCACCTGGAGGAACTGGCCCCGATCTTGGGCGGCCCGCAGGCCGAGATGCCATCGACGCCCATCGACGAAGACGATCCGTTTGTCATTTTGTTCACCAGTGGTACAACGGGGCGCCCCAAGGGCGCGGTCCTCAGTCATCGCAACAATCTGCATTGGATCCAATCGATAGCCCTCCGCGTGGCCAGCTCGGGACGGGAACCCGTTCGAGATCCCTGTGAGATCGCCGCACTGCCGATGTTCCATATCTCGGGATTGAACACGCAGGCCATCTCTTCGGTCGCGACCGGCACGAAACTCATCTACCAGTCGGCAACACAGCACTGGACTCCCGAAGAGCATCTGCGCCTTTCCGCACAGCACAGGGTCACGACCTGGCGGATCGTTCCCACTCAGGGATGGAAACTTGTGGAGTCCCGCGGCAGCGGGTGCACACGATCTTTCTCGTCTGCGCAGCGTCAGTTTTGGTGGGTCCTTCGTCCCCCCGGTCCTCATAGAGAGAATGATCGAGAGGTGGCCCCATATCGAATCCGGCCTGGTCGTCGGTTTCGGTATGACCGAAACCAGCGGAACCGGGGCGTCAGCCACCGCGGCGGAGGCGCTGTCCCACCCGGGATGTGTCGGCAGGCCACTCCCGGGTAACGAGGTCCGCGTCTGCGAACCCGTCACTGGGCGTCAGTGCGAGGACGGCGAGGTTGGTGAAGTCCAGATACGAAGCGCATCGGTCTTTCTCGGGTATCACAAGGACCCCGCCGCGACCTCTGCCGTTCTCGACGATCAAGGCTGGTACCGGACGGGCGACTTCGGACGGGTCACAGAGGGGCTGGTGGTCTTGGAGGGTCGTCGCAGCGACCTCATCATCCGCAACGGAGAGAACGTCTACCCTCGGGAGATCGAGGATCGCCTGCTGGAACATCCCGCAGTCGCCGAGGTGGTCGTATACGGCATTCCGGACCGGGTCAAAGGAGAAAAGGTGGCCGCCATCGTTGTCCGCCGCCCCCGGACCAACGCCGAAGCGGAGGAGCTCCGACACTGGGTCGGCCAACGGCTGGCTGCGTTCAAGGTTCCCGAGCACCTGGAATTCGCGACTGAGTTACCACGAAACGCACTGGGGAAGACGATGAAACACCTCCTGCATGCGGAGCGTCCGCCAATTCCCTCCGCAGGCGGGGAGACGGTGCCGGTCTCTCGTCGAACCGACCCATCTGAAGGAGGACCATGAGCTCATCGGGTGAGAACGTCGCGTATCCGAACGACCAGACGCCGGTGTTGACCGAGCGCATCGGGAACGTGCTGATCGTCACGATCAACAGACCCGAGTCCGCGAACGCGGTGAACCTGGCCGTCACGATCGCCCTCGGTGACGCACTCGAAGAGGCAGAGCACGACAGCGATGTCCGCGTGATCATCATCACGGGAAGCGGTGACAGATCGTTCTGCGCCGGCGCCGATCTCAAAGCTCTGGCCCGGGGCGAGAAGCTGAGAGCCGATGATCCGGCGCGGGCGGCATGGGGGTTTGCCGGCTACGTCAACCATCCGATCAGCAAACCGACCATCGCGGCGGTGAACGGATTCGCCCTCGGCGGTGGGACGGAGATCGCGCTGGCCTCAGACCTGGTCATCGCCTCCGAGACGGCGTCGTTCGGATTGCCCGAGGTCACGCGTGGAATCATCGCCGGGGCAGGCGGTTTGTTCCGGTTACCTCGACAGATACCCCCAAAGATCGCCATGGAAATGATCTTCACCGGCGACGCGTTGTCGGCCGACCAAGCGCTCCGCTGGGGTCTGGTGAACAAGGTCGTCCCGTCAGCCCGAATTCTCCCCGCCGCGTTGGAACTGGCGGAGCGGATATGCGACAACGCGCCGCTGGCCGTGCAAGGCAGCAAGCGCGTCGCCTGCGGAATCGTTGGCGGAGCCATCGACGCCGAGGGAGCGCTGTGGAAGCTCAACGAGGCCGAAGTCTCCTTGGTGATGAGCTCCGACGATGCCAAAGAGGGTCCCCGGGCTTTCGCCGAACGACGACCCCCGAAATGGTCCTCCCGATAGGAGGGCAGTCGCACGAGTTCCGTATGACGAAAAGTCAGCTCATCCCGCCAAGACGCCGACAAGTGTGTCGACGAGGAGTCTGTGGGGATCCTCGCCGTTCGGTGTGCCGGACACGGCGAGCCATTGCCCGAGGAGCGCCACGCTCGACTCCACGCCGATCATGTGGATCAAGAGAAAGCCAGCGATCGCCACCCGGTAGACGCGCTCCGATTCGGTGAGGTCGGGGGTGAGGGGAGTCAGCGAGTCGACCATGCGCTGTCCCCAGGATGTGCGCCGGTTCGTGGAGAGCGCACGGAGCCGGGGATCTGCGAGCAAGGCGGCGAGGAAGCCCAGGTAATGCCGCCCCAATCCCGGTTCGTCCGCCATGTCGGCGGTGGCGGTGACGACCGCTTGGGCGAGGGTGGCGACTGACATCGATCGTCCGGAAATGTCGGCCTCGGCCAAGCGCCTGGCCAGGCTGCTGGTCGACCCGGTCGATGCCCGCTTCGAGAATGGCGCCGACGAACGCGTCCTTCGTCCCGAAGTGGTAATGGATGGCGTCCTGGTGGACACCGGCTTCCCGACAGATCTGGCGAGTCGGCGTGGCCTCGATGCCTGTCGTCGCGAACATGCGTTCACCCACCTCGAGCAGCCGCAGGCGGGTAGGCACTCCAGATCGGGTGACTGTCCCCCCCTCCGAGCGGGCGCCTTCCACGGTGATCGGCATCGCTGGGCAGCGTACACCCGTCGGTGGTATCTTTCTTGCGCACGAAAGATTCAGAGGAGGGGCGAGGCGATGTCGGGAAACGGGGTGGGGATGCATGCCGTCCGCCGTGGGAAAGGGTCCCCGGTCGTGCTCGTGCACGGCTGGGCCTGCTCGCATGCGGTGTGGGCTCCCGTCGTCGACGAACTCGGGGAGGCATATGAGACCGTGGCGTTCGATCTGCCGGGGTTCGGTGCTTCGGAGAGGATGGAGGGAGCCTTCACTCTCGCCGATCTGGCGACCGCGGTCGACGACGCACTCGAATCCCTCGGCGTGGTCGATGCCGTCGTGGTGGGACATTCCATGGGCGGGATGGTGGTGCAGCACCTCTACGCCATCTCGCCGAAGCGAGTTGCTGGGCTTGTCCTGTGTGGCACCACGAGCGCCGCAGGGCCGCCGTACCAGCAGACCACGAAACAGTTGAACGAACTGATCAAGGCCCAGGGCTCCGCCGCCCTGGCGGCAGCGATGGCGCCCGGACTCTTCGGCGCCAGGTACCGGCAGACGCACGTGACGCAGGTCGAAGAGTTCGTCGAGGAGGTGGCGGCGTGCGATGAGGCCACTTTGACGGCTGCCCTGGATGCAATCACGCATTTCGACCTCACCGATCAGTTGGGCCACATCAGTGTGCCCTGCGCGGTCGTGGTCGGAGATGCCGACCCGTTCCTCGAGGACTGCCGCCTGTTGGCGGCCTCCATCGGCGGAGCGTCGTTATCCGTCGTGGAGGGAGTGGGCCATATGGAGCCGATGGAATCACCCGGTGAGCTTGCAGCAATCATAGGAGAGGTCGTTGGCCTGGTCGGAGAGACGCGGAGGGGCCAATGAGGGTCGGCACCTATCACACCTTCCAGTGTCCTCCCTGGACGGAGCCGCACGAGGTGTTCCACCGTGAGATCCAGCGCGCCGTTCTGGCCGAAGAGCTCGGCTACGACAGCGTGTGGGTACCCGAACAGCATTTTTTCGATTATTGCCTGTGCGGTGACGCCCTCCAGATGGCGAGCTATATCGCGGCGCAGACCAGCCGGGTGCGGATTGGCACTGCGATCGTCAATCTGACGTTCACCCACCCGCTGCGGTTTGCAGAACGGGTCGCCATGCTCGACATTCTGAGCGGCGGCCGAGTCGATGTCGGGGTGGGCCGTGGTTACCAATGGCCGCAGTACCCGGTCATGCAGGTCGACATAGAGACCACTCGGGAACGATTCGACGAATCACTCGACATCGTTCTCTCGGCTTGGAAACCGCAAGAGTTCGAGTACCGCGGTGCGTACTACGACATCCCCCCGGCACGCCTCTGGCCCGTCCCCGAACGGCGGCCCGAGGACGTTCTCCTTCACGCTGCCTCCAGCCCGACGAGTGTCGACAATGCCATCACGCGCGGGATACCGGCCATCTTCTCGAGCTTCATCCCGATCGAGGACGAGGCGGAGGCGTTCGCCGCGTATCTCTCGAAGGTCGAAGCAGCCGGCGGCGACATTGCCAGGACCCGCCAACGGGCGACCGTGATGCGGTACATCTTCGTGGCTGAAACCCGCAAGGAGGCCCGGGCGCTCGCGCGTGAACCGTTCGACTGGCATTTCGCCCGCGTCAGCGCGCTCACCGTTCCGCCCAGCGGGGAACTTCCGCGCTCGTACGTCATGCATGATCGCGGCGGGCGTGCCGCGGCCATGCCGGATATGACCTATGACGAATGGAACGATTCGATACTGGTCTTTGACGACCCCGACGGCTGCTACGAAAGACTGCGGTTGCTGAAGGAGGCGGGAGTCGAGAGTCTGGTTGTTCTGATGGGTGTCGGCGGCATGGCCCACGAACACGTCGAACGATCCATGCGCCTGTTCGCCGACGAGGTCCTTCCCCGATTGCAGTGACGGGCACCGGGCAAGGGGAGGTCTAATGGAGCTGAAAGGAAAGGTGGCCGTCGTCACCGGCGGCGCATCGGGCATCGGCCGGGGAACCGCGCTGGCGTTCGCCCGAGCCGGAGCGGACATCGTCATCGGTGACGTCAACGAGGTGCGGTTGGAAGCGACAGCGGAGGAGGTGTCCGCACTTGGTCGAAGGGCGATCGCGGTGCGATGTGACGTCACCTCCGACGTGGACGTTGACGCCCTGGCGCAAGCGGCGCTCGGTGCATTCGGGCACATCGACGTCGTCATGAACAACGCCGGCGTGTCGTTGCTGGGGCCCCCGGAGCAAATCCCGATGGAGGACTGGAAGTGGTTGTTCGAGGTGAACCTCTTCGGGGTGATACGCGGTATCCGAGCCTTTGTGCCCATCCTGCTCGAGCAGGGCGACGGGTGGTTGATCAATACCAGCTCAATAGACGGTCTGTATGCGCACGGCTACGACAACATCCCCTACATCGGCACCAAATACGCCGTGATGGGCATCACCGAGGGCCTCTACCTTCATCTGAGGCCGAAAGGCATCGGGGTTTCGGTCTTGTGTCCCGGGCTCGTTTCCACGAACATCGGTGAGAACGTCCGGATGATCGGTGTCGATGACCCCCGGTGGACCAATTTCCCCGCCCATATGCAACGACCGATCTCTCCCGAAGAAGTAGGCGAGACCGTCGTCGCGGCGATCCACGCAGAGAAGTTCTTGATCTTGACGCATCCCGAGGACCAGGCGTGGGTGGTCAACCACGGCCAGGATGTCGAGCGGTTCCTGGAGAACTACGTGCCGATTCTCTACTCGGGCCGCGCACCCTCGGGCCTTCCGGACTCTTCGGATCCTTCCTGACGAACGCCACCTCGTCGAGGTTCGGGTCGGAGGTACGCAACTCCCCGGCCGTCGGCTTGTAGCCTGAGCCGACGCATCCCTGAGAGCTGGAAGGAGATAGCCGGTTTGCCTGCGTGTTCCCGCTGCTTGGTCGAGGTTTCCCCGGGGACTGCACTCTGCCCGAAGTGCGGCGCTGCCATCAGGCCGACCGTCATCCCCCGACCGCCCCCCAGGCCCGTCCGGAAGTCGCGAGAACGACTCGACGCACTGACCGGCCAAGATCTGGTCTTCGGGCCCGCCACCTTCGTCCTCCTGGTGTCGTTCTGGTTGCCCTGGTACAGCATCGGTCCCCTCTCCGTTGACGGCCTCAGTGCCCACGGCTGGCTGTTCTTCGCAGTGGTGAACGCGATCGTTCTGGTGCTCTACGTCCTGATCGTGGCATTCGGTGCCGGCGATCTGGCCGTACAGGGCCGTCTCTCCAAGGAGCAACTCCTGGCTGTCCTCACCGGAGTCAACCTGGCCCTGGTGGTGCTGGGCTTCCTGCTCAAGCCGGCTGGCCTCAGCTGGTCGTGGGGCGCCTTCCTGGCGCTGGCCGCCGCGGTCGTGGCATTTTTGCCCTTTGGCGTTCCCCTCATGAAGGCCCGACGCCGGCACTGAATCCTCGGTCGAGCGTCGGCTTCGGGCCTCGCGCTGTGGCGTGCGGTCATTTGCACATACCGCAGTCGCGAAACAGCGTGAACTCAGAAGCGCGCTCAACCGATGTCGGCAGGACGTTCCGGAGCCATGAGGAGTGGGCGTCGCGCGTGCGAGGCAAGCGTATGGGAGACGCTGCCCAGCAGAGTGCTTCGGAGAACGCCCCGGCCCCGTTGGCCGCAGACGATCACGCGCGCGTCGAGGTCGTCCGCCGCTTCCAAAATTGCCCTGGCGATCCCTTCGAAGGATTCCTTGATCATCGGTGAAGCCTCGTATCCGTGCTCGTTCGCCCGGAGCGCCCCCTCTTCCGCGACTGATCTCGCGTAGGACTCCTCTTCTGCGTCCAGATCCCCGCCGCCGGTCGTCGTACCTGCGGCGAACGCGCCGGCGAGGGCCAAGCGTGTTGCGATGGTTTCCCACACCGTGAGGACGACAGCATCCGCCGGTCGGTCGATCAGACGTGCCGCCACCCTCATCGCCTCGCGCGATCCATCTGACCCGTCGAAGCAGAACAGAACGGGACCATCTTGACTTCCAGCCGCCATGACAGATTCCCTTTCACCCTGGGAGGTCTCGGATCCCTCTCTCTTTGTGCTGCGTGCGGCTAGAGGCCCGAGACGAGCTCAGCGACAATCTCCGCTGCCGTTTGAGGCTGCTTGACCAGGGCAACGCTCTGTCCGGCCCACAACGAGAGCGCTTCGATGTCGCCGGTGGTGCCGGCCATCGGCGCCCCCGGCTCGTAGCGGAGGATCTCTTCACCGGTGGCGAAGTGGGCGAGCACGTCGCCCTCTCCCGGTCGACGTCCCGTCGGGGGCCGTCCCGCGGCCTCCCACGCCTCGGCGGTCGAGTTGCGCAATGCGCGGTGGGGGGCGTCCGGCCAGCCGACGTCATAGAGGTCGGCATACCACTGCGCGTCAGTCTCGGTCGCCTCCGTGACTCGGCGGCGATACTCCTCGTGTGCGGGCATCTCCTCAGCCAGGAGAAACCGGGTACCCAGCCATGCCGCTTGCGCGCCCAATGCGAAGACGGCGGCGACACCCCGAGCGTCGCCGATCCCACCGGCGGCGATCACCGGCACGGGGGCAACTGCGTCCACGACGGCGGGGACCAAAGGAAGCGTCGCCACCTGACTCCGTACGTGCCCACCGGCTTCCCAACCTTGCGCCACGATGACATCGACCCCGCGGTCGACCGCCATCCGCGCCTCTTCGGCGCTCCCCACTGTGTGCAGGACGATTCCATTCGCTTCATGGACCTGCTCGATGTAGCCGCTGGGATCACCCCAGAACAGTGACACGATCCGCATCCCGGCTTCGAGGGCTTCGTCAAGTCGACGGTGCTGATCGGAGGACAGAATCAAATTGCCGCCAAACGGGCGATCGGTGAGCGCCGCCGTCTGACGAACCACGTCTCCGGCGGGAGTCGACCACGTCAGGGCCAACATGCCGAGCGCACCCGCATTCGAAACGGCTGCTGCCAGCTCGGGCAGCGCCGACATCGGCGCCTGGACGACCGGTTGTTCGATTCCGAGCAGCTCGCATACCGGCGTTCTCACGGATACCTCCTACCTGGTTCGCTCCGGCTCCCCGCCGCTATGACGTATACGACGTCGGCGCCGATTGGGGGGCTCGCTTGTTCCAACCGTGGAATTTCGAGTAATCGCCTGCATCCCACGCTTCGTGCAGTCCCGGCTGGCTCAGGTCCCAATCGGGGCGGATCTCGCTCGACGCCGTGCGTAAGTCGTGCCAGACGTCGTAGAACGACGGCCGCCCCCAGAACCAGTACCCGTTGTAGATGCTGTGCACGACCAGTCCCGGCTTGAGCACCAAAGTGTGAGGGATCATCGGGTCGTGCTCGGGGTCGGTGTACTCCTGGATCTCGAGGTCCTTCTGCACGACCCGGGCGGGATCGGAGAGGAACGTCCATTGGGCGCCGACCGAGGCGCGGAACTCTTGCGTCGTGTGATGGTCGTCGGTGGAGATCGTGACGATCTGGGTATAGCCGACGGCTACCTTCGAATAGTTCGCGGCGAGCTCCAGGTGCTGCTGATGTTCCTTGGGGCGATAATTGCCCCGCGCCAGGGTGAGGACCAGTGGGTCTTCGCCTTGTAGCTCGCTCAGCGTGCGCACCGTGTTGGTGTGGTCCGGCAGGGCTGTAATCGGGGAAGGTGCTGCCGGGTCTGATATCGGATCGCATGGATCACCTCTCCTTCGCCACTTCGAGCGCGTCGCCCTCAAGGTAATCCTTCGCGCCCGCCACGTCACCCCCCACGAACCGGGCCCGTGACCGACCCCGGGCCCGGTCGATCCGCGCTCGCTACGCTTAGTGCCTCCGGACGACAGCTCGGATCCCGGTCCACGTTGGCGGGACCCGATGCTTCGGCGGAGCGGCCGGATATTGGACCCCCTGATGCACGGGCGAAGGAGCTCTCATGAGCACAACTCCCATTGGCGATTATGCGCTTCTTTCGGATCGTCACAGCGCGGCGCTGGTGAGCCGGGACGGTTCGATCGACTGGTTGTGTTTCCCACGCTTCGACAGCCCGTCGATCTTCGGTCGCCTCCTCGGCGAGGAAGCAGGCCACTGGTCGATCCGGGCCACGAGCGTCACCGATATGACACGCCGCTACCTGGACCGCACCATGGTGCTGGAGACCACCATCCGGACGCCGGCGGGTACGGTCACGATCACCGATGCCCTGGCAACGGGCGAGGGCAACCGGGGGCATGACCTCGGCAAGGCGGCGCCACATCTTCTTCTGCGACGTGCGACGTGCGTCGAAGGGGAGGTCGAGTTGTTCGTGGAGTACGCCCCGTGCCCCGGGTACGGGGCGGTCCGCCCCCTTCTCGAAGCGGTAGACGGCGGCGTGGCTGCACTTGGGGATGCCGACGCGCTGGTCCTCTCTTCTCCCGTCGCACTGACGGTCGACGGGTCCGTGGCCTCGGGCCACTTCACGCTCCGTCGTGGCGAGCGCGCGGGCTTCGCCCTCCATCACCACGCGCGGGCCGAGTCCGCATCACCCAAAGTTTGGAGTCAAACCGAGATCGGGGCTCGGCTCGACGACACCGTGTCGGCGTGGGAGTCGTGGTCCGAGCTTCACCAGGCCTACGTGGGGCCGTGGCGAGACCTGGTGCACCACAGCGGACGCGTGCTCCAGTCGTTGTCCTTTGCGCCCACCGGAGCCATTTGCGCAGCGGCGACCACGTCGCTGCCCGAGGTCGTGGGGGGCGCCCGGAACTGGGACTACCGCTACGCCTGGGTCCGGGACGCGTCCTTCACGATCGAGGCCCTCTGGGTTGCGGCATGTCCCGACGAAGCCAATCAGTTCTTCGACTACGTGACGTCCTCTGCGGCCGGGTCGCTCGACCGGGGAGGCGACCTGCAGATCATGTTCGGCATCGGCGGCGAACGCGACCTGACCGAGCGGGAGTTGCCGCACCTGGAGGGCTGGCGACACTCCGTCCCCGTGCGCGTCGGCAACGGCGCCTGGAAACAGCGCCAACTCGATGTCTACGGCGAATTGCTCAGTGCCGTGTACCGCCTCTCGGACCACATCTTCGACAAGAGTTCCCGGGTTGGGCCGACGGCCGCCCCTGACAAGTGGGGTGCGCCCCCCGATCTGGCACCAGCGACGCGACGGTTCTTCGTCGAACTCGCCGACGCCGCCGCCCGGCGCTGGAAGGAAAAGGATCAGGGGATATGGGAAATACGGGGAGAGCCCCGCGAGTTCTTGTACTCCAAGCTGATGTGCTGGGTGGCCCTCGACCGGGCGGTGGCCCTGGCCGACCCTCTCGGGGCCTCGGACCGAGTCGAGGGGTGGAAGCAGACGCAGTCCGAGATCCGCCAGGCGATCCTGACCAGAGGCTGGAGCGACCGCGCCGGTGCCTTCAGCCAGTCCTTTGGCTCGGACGACCTCGATGCCTCCAACTTGATGCTCCCCCTGGTGGGGTTCCTTCCCGCCGACGAGCCCAGGGTGCTGGCGACCATCAAGGCGACCGAAGAACGCCTCACTGACGACCGGGGACTCGTGTACCGCTATCGCTCCCACGACGGCCTCGAAGGCGAAGAGGGCACCTTCCTGCTGTGCACCTTCTGGCTGGCCCAGGCCCTGGCCGGGGCCGGAGAGTCGGCCCGGGCCCGCACCGTCTTCGAACGGGCAGCAGCCTTCGTCAACGATGTCGGCCTGCTCTCCGAGGAGGTCGATCCCCGCAGCGGAGAGCTCCTGGGAAACTTTCCGCAAGCCTTCAGCCATATCGGCCTGGTCAACGCGGCCTGGGCCATTTCCCAGAGCGAGCTCCGACAGCAATCACCTGCCGGAAATGACCCCGACACGTCGGGTCCGCCCGATCGAACTGCGGCCTGATCGTGTCGTGATCCCCGCCACTGCGATCGCCCCCGAGCAGCAGCCGAAACGAGCTGAGCCAACTCCGCCGCCGGCCCAGCCGGTCGGGACGTTGTTGTCCGTCAACGTCGGTTTGCCCAAGGACGTGGACTGGCAGGGGAGGACCGTGTACACCGGCGTCTTCAAGGATCCCGTGCCCGGCTCCCGCCGGGTCGGCCGGCTCAATGTCGAGGGCGACGGGCAAGGGGATCTGGCGGGCCACGGTGGCGAGCAGCGTGCGGTGTTCGTGTACCAGATCGACTCCTATCGGTACTGGGAACGCGAGCTCGGGCGGGACGATTTCGTCTACGGACAGTTCGGCGAGAACTTCACCGTGGAGGGACTCGCCGATGCCGAGGTGTGCATCGGCGATCGCTACCGGATCGGCAGCGCCACCTTCGAGGTGACGCAGCCCCGCGTCACCTGCTACCGGGTCGGGATCCGCATGAATGATCCGCGGATTCCGGCGTTGCTCGTCGCACATCACCGGCCCGGCTTCTATTTCCGGGTACTCGAGGAGGGCGACGTGCAGGCCGGGGACAAGATCGTCAAGCTGTCCTCGGGTCCCGAACAGATGACGGTCGCCGACGTCGACGCGCTCCTCTACCTCCCCGGGCACACTCGCCAGGGGCTCCTCCGCGCGCTCCGGGTCCCCGCCCTCAGCCCCGGTTGGCAGAGCTCGTTCCGGGCCCTGCTGGACGAGGAGGACGGCAGCGGCAACGCGGGCCTCGCGAGCGTGAGCCCGCCGCCCGCCTGGCAGGGTTTTCGTCAGGTGACCGTCACCGCCGTCACGAGCGAGAGCGACTCGGCGATCTCGCTCCGCCTCGAGGACGCCTCGGGGGTTCCGTTGCCTGCCGCCCGCCCGGGTCAGTACCTCACACTGCGGGTCCAGCCCGACAAGGGGCAGCGGGCTTTGTTGCGCAACTACTCGCTCTCCGGGCCGCCCGGAGCGGACTACTACCGGGTCACCGTCAAGCGCGAACCCGGGGGCGCCGCCAGCGGGTATCTGCACACACACGTCGCCGTCGGCGACCAGCTCGACATCGCCGCACCCCGTGGCTCGTTCATCCTCGATCAGACGGACGTCCCTGTTTTGCTCATCAGCGCCGGGATCGGGGCGACACCGGTCCTCGCCATGTTGCAGGATCTGGCCCAGAAACGCTCCGAGCGGGAGATCTGGTGGCTGTACGGCGCACGCGACGGTCGCGAGCACCCGTTCGCGGCCGAAGCCCGCGCCCTCCTCGCATCGTTGTCGAACGCGCAGGCTCGCGTGTACTACAGCCACCCCGATCCTGATGATCTCGAAGGTCGCGACTTCGACAGCGCGGGACGTCTCACGGTGTCCGATCTGGCCGCACTGGATCCGCCTTCGCAGGCCGAGGCATACCTGTGCGGGCCTCCAGCGTTCATGGACGAGATCAGCGCCGGTCTGGGCGCCCTGGGGCTCGACGGGTCCCGCATCCACACTGAGGTGTTCGGGCCGGCAGCGGGTCTGACGCCGGGGATCGCCGCAACGCCGGCCCGTCCGCCCCACCCACCCACCGGTCAGCCCGGGAACGGACCGACGATCGCGTTCGCCCGCAGCGACCTCACGATCCCATGGAGCAGCGACTACGGGACCCTGCTCGAACTGGCCGAATCCTGCGACGTACCCGTCCGCTGGTCCTGCCGCACCGGAGTCTGCCAAACGTGTGAGACGACGCTCATCGAGGGGAATGTCGACTACAACCCCGACCCGGTTGAACCCCCCGCTGACGGAAGCGTGTTCATCTGCTGCGCACGGCCGCGCGACGACGTAGTGCTCGATCTCTGACCCGCGCCGAGGGCGTCGTCCTCTACCCCGGAACGTCGCCGGCCGGCATGTTGAGCAAGGCCGCTTCCTCCCGGAACGTCTGCCACATCGTTTGTTCCCATGCGGCATTCAACTGACCCTTGATGTGGCCCAGGCGGGCGCTCACGTCCCGACGCTCGCCGGACGCGGCCGGGCCCGTCGAAGGGGGGCCCAACGTCGCCAGTTTCCGGGCCACCGCGGCGGCCACCGACTCGAGTTCCTCGGCCGGCACGCACCCGTTGATCAACCGCCACTCGACTGCCTGCTTGGCGCTCAGAGGCTCACTGAGCAGGGCCATCTCCTTGGCCAGTGGAAGGCTGAGCGACCGGGTCAGCAACCACGCCGCTCCGCCCTCGAGCGGGAGCCCGATCCGAGCGAAGATCTCCCAGAATGTGGCCGTCTCGGACGCGTAGATGAGGTCGCACGCCAAGGCGAGCTGGCATCCGCCGCCGACAGCCGGCCCGTTGACGGCAGCGATGAACGGCGTCTCGCTGCGCCAGATCGATTCGAAGAGGCGGTACCACCCGTAGAGAAGCCCGTCGTCGCGGGCCAACGTCGGGGTTCGCCTGTGCTCCGGTTCGATCTCGATGGCCTCCGTCTTGAGGTCGGCGCCCGCCGAGAACACCGGACCATTGCCGGTGATCACCGCCACCTTCACCGCCTTGTCCTCGGTGGCGTGGCGGATCGCTTCGAGGAGCGCGTCGCGTAAGCCCATTCCGTGTGGTCCCTGGCCTGCCGGATAGTGGTCCATGGCGTTCCGGCGATCCGGGCGGTTGAGACGCAGCCACGCCACCTCCTCGGACAGTTCGTAGATCAGCCCAGCCTGGGCCCAAGCGTCCGTGTCGGTGGCCATGTGATCCTCCTCTTTGTGGGGGGACAGTACCCTCCGGGTGGGTCGCCGGACGAGGGAGCGGGCCACCTGGGCCCCTCATTTTCGGCTTTCAGCAGCTACCCTTTATGGGCGCAGCCCCAGGGCGCAACCGGACCCACAGCTGAGTGTGGGCAACCGGAGCGAGCGAAGAGAGGTGCCCATGGCCCGTCATACGTTTGTGGTGTTCACCAACCCGACCGAGGGCCGGGAGGACGACTACAACGACTGGTACGACAACACCCACTTGAGCGATGTGTTGAAGGTGGAGGGGTTCGTCGCCGCACAGCGGTTCAAGCTGGCCGATACGGACGCACCTCAGGAGTTCCCGCATCGCTACATGGCGCTGTACGAGGTCGAGACCGACGACCTGGCCAAGGTGGCCCAGGCGCTGTCGGAGGCCGGCGAGTCGGGAGAAATGTTCATATCCGAATCATTGGACCGCCCCGCTGCCGTCGCCAAATACTTCACCCCCATCACAGACCGGCGGACGGCCGACTGAGCCGTTGGATCCCCCCACTCGGGCTTGTTTGTGCAGCTCATTGAGGGTATCGGCCGGCTGACCGGGTCCTACCGTCCCTTAGGGATATGTTGACGGGGACGCTCCTCTATAGGGAGACTCGACATTGACGTCGACTAGTGGTAGACACACAACGGTCATCTAACTGAAAGAAAGAGGGGGATACCTTCATGAAGAGAGTCTTGCGTAGTTGGGCCGCGCTGATGGCCATGTTGCTGATGGCCGGTGGAGTGGCGGCAACTACCGCATTGGTTGCCCCGCAGGCAGCCGGAGCCAGTACGACCAAGGCACCGATCAAGATCGGGCTGGTCTGCGGGTGCACCGGGCCGCTGGCCGCCGCCGTGGTGGACGTTCCGCCCATCTACAAGGCGTGGGCGGATTCGGTCAATGCCGCAGGAGGCATCAACGGCCACAAGGTCGATGTCATCTACGAGAACGACGACTCCAACCCGACGACGTCGACCACCATCGTCCACAACTTCGTCGAATCCGATCATGTGACCGCCATTGTCGACGCGTCCAACAATGACGCCGTATGGGCCTCCTACGTGCAGCAGGCGGGCGTGCCCGTCGTCGGCATGGACACCTCGGCCGAGCCCTACTTCTTGAACTCGGACTTCTACCCAGAGGGCCAGACCGAGGACTCGCTGTTCGCGGGCATCATCGACGCGGTCAAGCAGGCTGGGGCGACCAAGTTCGCCCTGATCTACTGTGCCGAGGCCGTCCAGTGTCAGGAAGGCATCGCCCCGCTCCAGGCGGCGGCCAAGGGGGCCGGCCTCTCGGTCGTGGCCACCGAAGAGGTCTCGGCCAGTGCGCCCAACTACACCGCCCAGTGCCTCGCCGCCAAGCAGGCCGGCGCACAGGTGCTCTTCACTGCCGACGCCCAGACGGTTGACGAAAAGGTCATCCAGGACTGCTACGCCCAGGGCTACAAGCCCAAGGTGGTCATCGACGGTGAGATCCTGCTTCCCAGCCTGACCACCACCCCGGCCATCAACCAGGCCACGTACTTCACGGTGCCCAACCTGCCCTACTTCGCCAAGAATGCGCAGATCACGGCCATGAACACCGCCATCAAGAAGTACGCCCCGAGCGTGCTCAAGGACGTCAACTACGGCGAGCTGCCGATGGAGACCTGGGTGGCCGGCAAGATGTTCCAGGCCGCCGCAACAGCGGGGCACCTCGGGGTGAGCGGCAATCCCACCACGGCCGAGCTGGTCAAAGGACTCGACTCTTTGAAGGGCGACACCTTGGGTGGCCTGGCCCCGCCGCTGACCTTCACGGCCGGTAAGCCACACCCCGTTGACTGCTGGTACTACGCCCTGCTGAAGGACGGCAAGTACTCGACGCCGTTCGGCCTCAACCCGACGTGCCAGAAGGCAGCTTCGTAGGCACAGCAGAGAGAGAACTATCTGGCCCTTCACGGGTCAAGGCGACCGTGCCTCATGTCGGGCGAACGCCCCTCATGAGGCACGGTCGCGTCGGCGCTGCCTCCGTGGGATCCCTCATCCTTAAGGATGAGTCCTGAACGTCCATTTCATCCCGCGTGTCATTGTCCTCCCGCGCCTCGATACCTAGTGTCCACGACGTGCCCGATCGCGAACCTGGCTCCGAGCCACCATGCGTGGCAATCGGGTCTGGCGTGCTGTCGTGAAGGTGTACGCCTTCACTCGGCGAGATGTCACGGCATAGGGGTCGTGCATTCGCCGACCTCACCGACGGACGCGGTGGTTGCGCGAACCCGGGTGGTGCACACCTGAGGCGCTCGAAAAGGGGTAGACAGGTCGCCTACGCTGGGCCCATCATCCCGGGCATTCTCGGAACGTGAGCAATATGGCTTTGGAGATCAAGGACGTGAATCCGCCCGCGGGCACATGGTCCTTGCATCTCGGTCGATACCGCGGGCCCGCTCTCGTGGGATTGGGAGGAACGGTGCTCGTGGCGGTGGCCGGCTCGCTTCCGGGTTCGCCGTTCGCATTCAAAGTGCCTGGTGCCTGGTTCTTCGGTACGCCACCGGTGAGCAACGGAGCAGGAATCGCGACCGCACACGGCTTTACGCTGCTCGTCGCTCTGGCGTGCGGATTCGTCGGCCTCGTGCTCTTGAGCCGGGCGTGGCTCACGATCGTTCGCTCCATCGCACGGAAGCCGGAGCCACATGTCCGACCCTTGGCCTACATCCTCGCCCTGTGGTCCGCACCGTTGCTGGTCGCACCACCCCTGTTCAGCGACGACATCTACAGTTATGCCGCGCAGGGAGAAATGGTCAGTCACCACATAAGCCCCTACCTCTATGGACCCGGTGTCCTGGGTGCGACGCCATTCGCCTCACTCGCGCAGGGCGTCTGGATCAACACGCCCTCCCCGTATGGGCCACTGTTCAGCGGACTCGAGGGGGATACCGTCGACCTCACCGGTCACCACGTCCTCCTCTCCATTGTCTTCCTCCGCATGCTGGCCGTCCTGGGCGTGGTGCTCATCGCGGCCTTTCTCCCGTCGTTGGCGCGGAGCTACGGCAAGGATCCCGGACTTGCCTTCTCGCTCGCCGTTCTCAACCCCTTGGTCCTGCTGTTCCTCATCGGGTCGGGGCACAATGACGCGCTCATGCTCGGACTTCTCGTCGCCGGGCTCTCTCTTGCCCGGCGCGGACATTTCGGTTGGGGCATGCTCGTCTGCGCTCTGGCAGGTGCGGTCAAGATCCCGGGCGCCGTCGGCGTGTTCGCCATTGCCTGGACGTCGGTCTACGGGGCACGTGCGATGTGGCGCCGGGGAGTCGCTCTGGCCGCGGCCGCAGTCGTGGCTGTTGCAACTCTTGCGGTGCTCGCGCAGTTCTACGGTGTCGGATGGGGGTGGACCCGAAGCCTCGGTGTGTCGGACACCGTGACCACATGGATCACTCCATCGGACCTGATGGCGAAAGTCGTACCCCATCTCGGAGTGTCGGCCTCGGGATTCTTGGTGTTCGCCCATGTCATAGGGATCGCGACGGCCCTCCTGATCGGTGTGTGGGCGGTAAGGAACCTCCCGACGATCGGCCTCCCACGTGCGCTGGGGTTGAGCCTCTTGGCGATCGTGATACTGGGCCCGATCGTGCAACCGTGGTACCTCCTCTGGGGCCTCGTCCCGCTGGCCGTCACCGCAGGAGCCCGCACCGCTTGGGCGATCGTCCTTCTCTCGGTATCGGCCACCCTGGCGGGCGCCGTCGGTTTAGGTCAGCTGGTGAGCGAATTCTCCTCTTTGGGAATTCTCTACGAAGTGCTCTTGATCTTGACATTGGCGGCCGCAATCGTCGCGCCCACCGGCCAGGGGCTCCAGAAACCGGCCGTGGTGACAACGCCCCAATTTCCCCGCGTTGGTGGTCGCTACCCGGGCGGCAATTGCAACGCGCTTGATCGCCGTGAAGTATTCACTCGGTCGGGACGTCGCCGATGACGATGGAAGCGGCGCCGAAAGGGGAAGACTCGCGCGTAACTGGAGAGTCATCCTCGGGATCGCCGCCACGGCCCTTGTCGTCTTGACGCTCCAGTATCTGTGGCACGGCCACTTCTCGGCGATCGACGAGTATGACGACGGTGTCTACCTCGGGGCATCGATCAACCTCTCTCACGGAGTGTTGCCCTACCGGGATTTCGCCTTTATCCAACCACCCATGATCACCGTATGGATGCTTCCGTTCGCCTTCCTGTCGAGTTGGACGGGCACGGCAGCAGCCATGGAGGCGGGACGGTACTTCGTGGACCTTGTCTGCGTCACAAACGTCGTCCTGCTCGGTGCGCTGGTGCGCCGGCGCTCGATGACCCAGGTGATCATCGCCACGGGAGCATTCGCGTTCAGCCAAGGCACTATTCGCTCCTCACAGACGATCCTCATCGAACCATTTCTGGTTCTGGCATGTCTGGTCGCCTTTCTCCTTCTCATGGACGGGGAAGCGGTCACGGTTTCGTCACGTCGCCTGTGGTGGGCCGGGGCGTTCTTCGGAGTTGCCGGTGCGACCAAGGTGTGGGCCGCCCTTCCCTTCCTCGCTGCACTCATTGTGCTGTCACCTTCGGGGTTCGGTTCGCAACGAAAAGTGGTGGGCGGAGCGATCATCGGCTTCCTGTTCTGCACCCTTCCGTTCATGGTCGGTGCGCCGGGTCCCTTTTTCCAACAAGTGGTTGTCACGCAAGCAATTCGTAATGCCGGAGGATTCCCCTTCCTCCAGCGGGCCGCCGACCTCACGGGGATTCCCGGATTCAGCACGCTGTCCGCCGGTCACCGGGGAGTTGCCGTGTGTCTCCTCGCCCTTCTCGTGGTGATGGGAATCGGGGTGGCGTTTCTCTGTTGGAGGTCTCGTGGCCGGCCGGGCTGGACGCCATTGGAGCGCCTTTCCCTGTGGAGCATGCTCTTCGTGGCCGCGGCACTTTTGATCTCCCCGACCTACTATTACCATTACTCCGGCTTCATGGCCCCGTTCGTCGCGCTCGTGGCGAGCGCCGTCGTCGTGAGGTTGCGAGAGCCACTCTGCCGATTGTTCTCGGTGCGATCGCAGTTCCTGCCCGGAAGAACCGCGTTGCTCGTCGCATCCGTCGGGGTCACATGCTTGTTCGGGGCGGTGATCGTCGACGTGCTGGATGCTCCAGCGGCACCTCAAGTCAGTGATGCCATGAGTGACGCTATTCCTGTGCGCGGATGCGTCCTCTATCTCAATCCGACCCTCGCCCTCCTTGACAACCGCTTCACATCTGATGTCAGTGGATGTCCGGAGGTTATCGATTGGCTCGGGCAAGAGCGCGTCCTGGACAACGGGGTCACGACTGCCCGCATGGTTTCCGCCGATAAGAGGCTTCAAGGAATAATGGGGCGCTGGATCGAGGACTCCGACGCGGTGGTGCTCGAAGCAGGCGATGTGGGTCTCAGCGATGCGAATGTGGACTACCTGTACACGCACTTTGACTGTCGATTGGACATCCGCAAAGCGGTGAGGATCTACGTCCGCGCATCCGTCCGGCACGGCAACGTCGAAACCCATGAAGCACCACTGGCAACGACGACCGTCGGGGGTTGCCCGGGCACGGCGTCGTCACGCCCCGGCCGCTCCTAATCAGCGGACCGAGAGCAGCGACGGGCTGCCGTGCTTGCCTGAAGCTGGTCGAGTCGTCGCGCTCGGTCCGCTGACTATCGTGTCCCGATGGGCCGCATCCTCCTCGACGCTGGTCCTCTGCGTCGCCACCGTCACTTTCGACGGTTGTGGGCTGGTCAGGCGGTGTCGTCCATCGGGAGTCAGCTCACTGTTGTCGCGGTCTCTTTTCAGGCCTACGCACTGACTCACTCGACACTCATCGTGGGATTGATCGGGGTGGTGACGCTGTTCCCTCTCCTTGCCGGGTCCTTGTGGGGCGGCGCGTTGGCCGACTCCATGGACCGTCGACGGGTCTTGATCCTCGCGCAAGTCGTCATGGCGACAGCGAGTGCCGGGCTGGTGGCCAACGCAACTCTTCCGCATCCCCAATTGTGGCCCCTCTTCGTGTGCACCGCGATCGGAGCTGCCTTTCAGGGTGTGGACTGGCCGGCCCGGCGGGCCGCATTGCCGGCACTGGTCTCCGACGAGGACGTCACTGCAGCAGTCGCCCTCCAGACAACGACGGGGCAGCTCGCTCTGGTCGCCGGCCCTGCCCTCGGGGGCATATTGATTGCCGCGTTTGGTTTGGGGGCCGTCTATGGCATCGATGTCGCCACCTACGGGTGTGCAATTGCGGCCGTCCTCCTGCTGCCGGGGCTCGTACCCTCCCTCGGAGGCCAACGGGCATCACTCAAGTCGGTAGCGGAAGGCTTCCGGTATCTGCGGACGCAGAGGCTGTTGTCCGCCAGCTACTGGGTGGACCTCAACGCGATGATCTTCGGCATGCCGCGCGCCGTGTTTCCTGCGCTTGGTACGGGGCTCTTCGGAGGGGGAGCAGGTGTGGTGGGATTGCTGTATGCGGCGCCCGGAGCGGGAGCGTTGCTTGGTTCATTCTTTACCGGTTGGTGCGTCAGATGGCGCAATCAAGGAAGGGCCATCTGCGGATGCGTCATCATCTGGGGCGCGGCGATCGCGCTTTTCGGGGTCATTCCCATTTTGTGGATCGGTTTGGCGCTCTTGGCGCTCGCAGGAGCGGCCGACCTGATCTCAGGCATCTTTCGGCAATCCGTGCAACAGCGCAAAGTGCCTGATCATCTCCAAGGGCGCCTCTCGGGAACATTCTTTGCGGTCGCCGCGGGCGGACCTCGGCTGGGCGACGGGGAGACAGGTCTGGCGGCCGAACTGGGTGGTCCGCAGTTCGCCGTGTGGTCCGGTGGATTGGCCTGCGTCATCGGCGTCGGCATTCTCATCTGGCGGTTCCCGGAGCTCTGGCACGACGACGGAAAGGGGATCGAACTCTCACCGGAAGGTCAGATGCAGGCAATCATCGAGTCGACCAACGAATTGAGCGAGGGGGAGCCGATGTAGCAGTTTCGGAGCTGCCGTGGGTCAACCGCTGCGTGATGTCCGTTCGTCCACGTCGAACAGCGACTCGCGATGACGCAGGAGTGCGGACAACGTCTCGTTGTAGGGTGCCTCGAGTCCGACGTCACCGCTCAACGTGACGACCATTCCGTTGATCACGTCAATTTCAGAAGGGCGACGGGCGAGGTGATCGAGTCGCATCGACGGGCTCGTCTTCGGAATCGTCGAGGCAAAGTCGGTCACGTACCGCAACGGATCGTCGAATGAGAATTGGACCCCTTTGGCGATGCCGAGTCGGTAGGCCTCGGTCGTGCACCCCAGAGCCACTTTCCAGGACTCCGGATTCGACATCAGTGCGCCCACGGTGACGTCGAATGCGGCGCACGGCGCACTGAGGGTGACATTGCACAAGAACTTCTCCCAGATCATGAGCGTCACGTCGTCGAAGGCCCGAACATTGAAGCCGGCGTCACGCCACGCCTGCTCGATGCGCACGACACGGTCCGTCATGCCGCCGTGCATCTCGCCGATACGGATGAGCCGCATGCCTTCGTGATGCACATGGCCCGGCTCAGGGTTCGATGACCCGAATCCTTCGGCGATGCCGATCAGGATGTGGTCCTCGGGGATCCGACGGGCCACCCGTTCACCGGCACCGAGGCCGTTCTGGAACGCCATGACAATACTGTCGGGCTCGAGCAGCGGTGCGATGTGCGCTGCGACCTCATCGACTGCCGATGCCTTTGTCGCAATGATCCAGACGTCGCAGGTCCCGGCGTCCCGGGGTGAGCGGCCGACATGGAGGTTGTCAACGACGTAGGTGCCGCTCGCGCCGGACACGTGCAGACCGGAGGTGGCAATGGCATCGATGTGTTCCGACCAGGTGTCGATGGCCCAGACCTCGTGTCCGGCTTTGCCGAGGAGGCCGGCGTACACCGAGCCCATGGCACCGGTTCCGACGATCGCGATCTTCACGTCATACCTCCACTCGAGAATTCAGGAACGCATGGCCTTGCGTCACACATTCTATGAACCGGACCGATCCGTCTCCTTAGCTCCACAGAGGATCGAGGTCGACCACCATGGGCTGGGCCGCCAGGGCTTGGATATGCATCTGCCCGGGCTTCTCGTCGATGACGTCGAGTGCCCCGCGGACCTCTTCATCGAGAAAGCGGCTGAGAGGGGCGAAGCTGTGACGGTCGTCACGGGCGAATCGATGGTGCGGCATACGGAGCGGCGCGTACAAGTGGAGTTCGTCGCGGGCCCTCGTCACCGCGACGTAGAAGAGCCGCCTCTCTTCCTCGAGTCCTTCGGGCGTGCTCAGCGCCATGTCGATGGGGATCGCCCCGTCGACGACGTGGGGCACGTGGACATGCGACCATTCGAGGCCCTTGGCCGAGTGGATGGTCGAGATCACGAGATAGTCCTCGTCGAGGTGGGGCGGGCCGGCCAGGTCGCCACTCGAGAGCGGCGGGTCCAGGGTGAGATCGGCCAGCCAGGCCGGGAGGTCCTCGACCTCCGAGGCGCTGTCGGCCAGTCGCTCGAGATCTCCGACACGCGCCCGCGCATCGTCGTAGCGGCCTTCGAGAAGGGGACGGATGGCCCGCACGACTGCGGCAGCCTTACGTCCGCGATGATCCGCTGCTGCGAGCTTCGAGGAGTCCCGAGAGGGAGGCTGAAAGGTCGCGACGGGTGTGTGGCGGCGCCGCAGCGACGAGTTCGGGCCACCGGGACAAGGCGTCGGCCTCGGAAGGGCGGACCGCGTCCATGAGCGCCTTGGCCCGCGTCGGCCCGATATTCCGGTGCAGACGCAGGATCCGGTACCAGGCCACCTCGTCACAGGAATTGTCGAGAAGCCGGGCGGCACAGACGAAGTCCTTGACATGGGCCGCTTCGAGGAACCGGAGGCCTCCGTATTTCCTGTACGGGATCTTCCGCACCGACAGCTCTATCTCGATCAGGTCGCTGTGATGCCCGGCCCGTACGAGCACGGCTTGCTGGCGAAGGAGCACGCCGCGCGCAGTCGGCCTCGAGAATCCGGTCGACAATCGCCCGCGCTTCGGAGGACGCGTCGTAGCAACGGTTGAGGGTCGGCCTCGGCCCCGCGCCGCGATCGCTGTGCAGTCTGAGTGTGGGCTCTCCCTCGGCGACGGGCCGGAGCACGTTGGCGACATCGAGGACGCTCTGCCTGGATCGAAAGTTTCGCTCGAGCGCGATGGTGGCGGCGCCCGGATAGCAACGGACGAGTTGCCGCAGGTGGCGCGGGTCCGATCCCCGGAACCCGTAGATGGCCTGGGCTTCGTCCCCGACCACGGTCAGGCCCTTTCCCTCTGGAGCCAAGAGCCTGACGATGTCCACCTGGAGGCTGTTCACGTCTTGGTATTCGTCGACCAGCACGAAGCGGAAGCGGTCGGCCAGGTGCGGGCCCAGATCTTCGTGGCGCAGGAGGGCGCGCCAGTAGAGCAGGAGGTCGTCAAAATCCAGCAGGGCGGAGCTCCGCTTGCGCGTGGTGAAGTCCCGGAACAGCGCAGCGATGGCTTCCGCATGCGGTTCGCACCAGGGGTACTCCGTCGGTACGAGATCGCGTAAGGGCCGCTCCGTGTTGATACACCGTGAATAGATGTCGACGAGGGTCGTCGACCTCGGGAAACCTCGTGGCGGTCCCGGTCAGGTCGTGATCGTTGCGCAGCAGATCCATCAGGTCGCAGGCCCCGGCCGGGTCGAGCAGGCCGAAGCCCTTGGGCAGCTTGAGAACCTCCGCGTAGGCCGCGATGTGTCTGTGGGCGACCGCGTGGAAGGTCCCTCCTTGTGGACGCTCGTCGCGCCGGTTGCCCCACAAGGTCACGGGCCCGGGTGAGCATGTCGTCCGCCGCACGACGGGTGAACGTGAGAAGCAGGATCCGGTCCGGTGGCACCCCGCGGTCGAGGAGACACGCCATCCGGGACGTCAGGGCCCGGGTCTTCCCCGTGCCGGCACCGGCGACGACGACGAGGGGGGCATCCCCGTGCGTCGCAACAGCGAGTTGGGACTCGTCCAAGCCCCTCGTCCCAGGCCGACTCGTGAGCGAACATATGTTCGTAGAGTAGCGGATGCACGGTGGGCGGCCCCCCATAGTGTGGTGGCGGTCCTCCCGACCTGACCGCCACCCGATGACCAGGACGTCCATGACCTCATCACCCACCTTGCTGGATCCCGCGGCCATTGCCAGGGACGAAAAGTTCCATGCCCGCCGCTGGTGGGTTCTGGCGGTCGTCGGCCTCGCCCAATTGATGATCGTGCTGGACTCGACGATCGTCAACATCGCCCTGCCGAGAGCCCAGCTGGACCTTGGATTCCCCAATAGTGACCGGCAGTGGATCGTCACGGCCTACGCGCTCGCGTTCGGCAGTCTGCTCCTGCTGGGCGGGAAGCTGGGCGATATCTTCGGCCGGAAGTGGACGTTCATCGGTGGGCTGATCGGGTTCGCCGTGGCGTCAGCGATCGGAGGCGCGGCACCGAACTTCGGCGTGCTGGCCGGTGCGCGTGCCCTGCAGGGCGTGTTCGCCGCCCTCCTCGCCCCGTCGGCGCTCTCGCTGCTGACCACCACGTTCGTGGAGCCGAAGGAACGGGGCAAAGCGTTCGCCATCTTCGGTGCGATCGCCGGAGGCGGGGGAGCGACCGGGCTGCTCCTCGGTGGAGTCCTGACCTCGTACCTGTCCTGGCGCTGGTGCCTCTACGTCAACCTCTTCTTCGCCGCCTTTGCCGTCGTCGGTGGCCTGCTGCTTCTCACCAATCCTCCACGCGGCGAGAAGCCACGACTGGATTACCCGGGAACCGTCCTGGCCTCGGCCGGCCTGTTCGCCATCGTCTTCGGCCTCTCGCGGGCCCAGTTGGAATCGTGGGGAAGTCCGCAAACCTGGGTTCCTCTGGCGATCGGCGTGCTGCTGCTCACCGCATTCGTGATCGTCGAGAGAACGGTATCGAACCCCTTGCTCCCCATGCGGATCGTGCTCGATCGCAATCGCGGAGGGGCGTATATCGCTGTCGGCTTCACGTTCATCGCCGCCTTCGGCCTCTTCCTGTTCCTGACGTACTTCCTCCAGGAGATCCGCGGTTTCTCCCCCGTGATGACCGGCTTGGCGTTCCTCGCGCTCCCGATCGACCTGGTCCTCGGCTCGGCCATTGCCAACATCGTTCTCCTGCCTCGCTTCGGCTCCCGTCGGTTGATCGTGTGCGGGCTCCTCATGGGCGCCGTCGGCATGGCGCTGCTCACCCGGATAGGACCCCACACCGGATACGGCCTCGGGGTGCTGCCCTCGCTGATCATCCTCGGCTTCGGCTTCGGCTTCGTCGTTCCTCCCGCCATGAACTCCGCCACGAGTGGTGTGGATTTCAAAGATGCCGGGGTGGCGTCGGCCATGGTCAACACGATGCAACAGGTCGGCGGATCGATCGGCGTCGCGCTCCTCTCGGCGTTCGCGGCGCAGGCCACCCGCCGCTATCTGAGTGCCCACGCGCATGAGTTGCCGCATTCCGCAACCGTCAAACTGGCGGCCACGCACGGGTACACGTTTGCCTTCGCCATCTCGGCGGTGATCTTCGTGGTCGCCGCCGTCGTGTGCGGTGCACTGATCCGCAAACATCAGCCGCCTGCGACGAATGCGGCAGTGATCACGACGCCACGCCCGGTCGATTCGGTCGTCCCGGCGTAGCGACCCCGAACGCCGCCGCCGCCCAGCGAATCGTCGCCACCCTCGTCCGCTCGCTCCGGACCCGGAGGGATGCGAAGATCTGGGGATGGTCATGTCGGACCGTCCCGAGGTGCGAACCGCAGCCTGGCCGATAGCTGCCATCGATGCCGCGGGGCTCGCCGCGGGGCTCGCCGGGGGACTGGGCCGGCTTCCCTTCCGGAACCCCTGGCGAGGGTCCGGAAAGCTGCCTCGCAACCTCGCCGTTTCGGCTACCCGTGAGTTGGTCCGGTCGCTCATGGGGTACGCCTCGTCGCTGCCCATCGACGAGTTCCGTTCGTTGGAGCGCATCCTCGACGAGATGGCCGGCCGGGTCCTCCCACCGTTCGTCACGCTCCAGGGCGTCAGCGCCGAAACGGATTGTCTGGCCGGGGTGCCGGGGGTGTGGTTCCGTCCGAGAATCGATGGTGCGCGTCCTCAGCCGGCTGCGTCGAGCGACGCGTCGACGCGCTCTGCGGGCACGATCGTCTACCTGCACGGCGGTGGGTACATCGGCACGTCACCTCGGATGTACGCACTCTTCATGGCCCACCTGGCCCGGGTCACGCAGTGCGAAACCTTCGTCGCAGATTACCGATTGGCTCCGGAGTTTCCCTTCCCCGCCGCGGCCGAGGACATCGTCTCGGTCGTGGGGCATCTGATGGATGGAGGGTTGGCACCTGAACGACTGATCATCGCCGGTGACTCGGGGGGTGGGGGCCTGGTGGGCACCGTTCTCGAGCGGATCACGAAGGTGGGTGCGGCGCGCCCGGGTGCGGTCCTCCTTTTCTCGCCCGAGGTCTCCCTGACGCTGAGCGAGGAATCTGTGACCAGAAACGCCCCCCTAGACGTGTTGCCGTGGAACATCCCGGTGAATTCCTATCTCCACGGGGTCGATCCGCTCGACGAGCGCGTGGACGTGCTGCTCGATGACCTCAGCGGATGGCCTCCGACGTTTCTCGTCTATGGCGGGGACGAGATGTTCAGGGACGCCATCCGTAAGCTGGCAGGGAGACTGCGGGACGCCGGCGTCTCACGGGAAGTCCTCGAGGTGGAAGGGATGTTCCACGTCTTCCCGTTCCTCGTGCCGTGGGCCAAGGAGAGCCGGGACGTCTACGACCGGGCCGGGACATTCGTGCGGAGTGTCCTGGGGGATCCCGGCGAACGTGGGCCGGGGACCTCGAAGGAAGGCTGACTATCCGGAGTCCTTGCGCTGGCGATGACCTTGCTCCTGCCTCGCACCCGAACGGCTGTTCGCACCTGGCCCCCACCCCGGCCGTCGAGGAGTACGGGTGCCGGTTGGAGGTGGCCGGCGAGCTCACCTGATGAACGGGTCCCGCGCGTCACAGGTGCCCGATGGCCTCCCTGAGGGTGTCGGGCAGCTCATCTGCGCGCCGGTTGTCGTAGAGCGGCCCGGCGCCGTCGCTCAGCAGGCAGCTGATCATGGCGATGCCACGCGCCAGCATCGGTCGCGGGGCGACGAGAGCGTCGAGGGCCCGTTGGAGCACCGGCCCGCAGGCGACGATGCCGCTGCGGTTCAGTGAGACCTTCGGACTGCGCATGACCGGCGCCCGGAGACTTCGGGCGCCGACACGTGCCAGGTCGGCCGCCAGCTCGGCTCGCATCTCCGGCGAGACGAGCACCTCGGCCCGTGCGGCGAGGAGCCGGCTCGATTCAGGCGGGCGCCCTTCCGCGAGTCGGCGGTCGAGCGACGAGGCGAGTACCTGCGCGACGAGGCGGGTCCAGGCGCGATTGGGCGACGGCTGCAGCCGATGAGGGTTGTCGGGGTCGATGAGGAGCAGGGTGACCGTGCCGGCCCATGGTCCTTCGGGCCGGAGGCGCATGTCACGACCGGGGCTTCGTGTAGTCACGATTCCATGGTGGGGGCAGACAGCCTGCGCCGAAAGTGGCAGTATCGACATTGTGCGCGACGTACCTGCCAAGCGCCTCACTCACGATGTCGCCATCGTCGTCTACGACGGGTTCACCCCGTTCGAGCTCGGCGTGGTCTGCGAGGTCTTCGGTGAGGACCGGTGGGTGCCTCCCGGCGACCCGTGGTACCGCCTGTTCATCTGCGGGGACCGTGCGACGCCGGTGACATCGGACACCGGCTTCCAGATCCTGGTGCCCCATGGCCTGGAGAAGCTCTCCACGGTGGAGACGGTGATCGTCCTCCCGACCTATCGGCCTCACGATGTCTCAGAGGGCGTCTTCGCAGCCCTGCGGGCGGCCCACGACCGGGGGAGTCGGATCCTGTCCTTGTGCGGCGGCGCCTTCATCCTCGCCGAAGCGGGGTTGCTGGACGGGCGGCGGGCCGCCACGCACTGGGCGGAGTGTGAGGAGCTGGCTCGCCGGTACCCACGCTTGTCGGTCGACCCCGGGGTCCTCTACGTCGACGACGGTGACATCCTCACCGGGGCGGGCAGCGCCGCCAGCATCGACCTGTGCCTGCACATCGTCCGGCAGGACTACGGGAGCGAGGTCGCCACCCGGCTCGCCCGCCAACTGGTCGTTCCGCCGCAACGTGACGGCGGCCAGGCGCAGTACATCGAGCAGCCTCTTCCGGCACTGGACACGTCCGACCTTTTCGCCGACACGATCGCGTGGGTGCAGGAACACCTCGACGAACCGGTGACGGTCGATGACCTGGCGAGTCGATCGGCCATGAGTCCGCGGACCTTCGCCCGTCGGTTCTCAGCCGCGACCGGCACCACGCCCTACCAGTGGATCGTGCGCCAACGCCTCCAGCTCGCGCAACGGCTTCTCGAAGTCGGGGACCTGTCGATCGAGACCGTGGCCCAGAGAAGCGGGTTCTGCACCGCGGCGAACCTGCGCAAACATTTCACCCGGTTGGTCCACACCAGCCCCCAGGCGTACCGCCACGCTTTCCGGGACAGGAGCACAAGCTCCCCGGGCCTGCAGACCCGGGGAGCTTGACGCAGCGTTTTTCCGAGCTGACCCGGTTCGTCGGCTACGTGCCTACTTGGTGCTCAAGCACAGGGGCTGCTTGACGGTCGAGGTCGGCAGTTCGTAGAACTTGCTGTTCTTGATCCCCATGTAGAAGAAGCAGGCGTTGTGGGTGGGCTGGCCCTTCGTGAAGTGGAGCGGCGGTGTGAGGCCGCCGAGCGTGGTGCCCGATGGAAGGGCGTACATGCCAGCGGTCACTTCGGCTGCCGTGGGGGTGGCGGCGAGCTTTTCCGCGCCGATCGCATCCTGGATCAGGATGGCGTCGGCCCAGTTCTCGACCACGATCTCCCCGAAGTTGGGGTTGGTGAGCTGCTGGGGGTAGTACTTCGTCAGCGCCGCGTACATCGGGTTCGTCGCCGAGTTGTGGACGAAGAACGGGACGTCGGGTTGCGCATCCACGTTGCCGTTGAACTGGGGAATCGTGAGCCACGATTGGCCGACCGTCCCGTCAGCGCTGATCTGGATCGGGTCGTAGCCCTGCGCCGCGCAGTCCTGCACCACCTTGTTCACGACCTGGGTGGCGTCTCCGACGGTCATCGACGTCGCGCCGGCCTGCTTGGCTGCGAGGCACTGGGCGGCATAGCTCGGGGCGGCGAAGCTGATGGCGGTCGAGTAGACCATTTTGGACCCGAACCTCGGCAGCGCCGCCTTCAGAGGGGCCAGGGCTTCGGAGCACAGTGCGACCTCGGCGCAGTAGAGGTCGGACGAGGCCTTGGAATGCACCAGCTTGGCCAGGTAGGCCTCGCCGATGGTGAAGTCGTCGAACGTCGAGCCCGGGTCGAAGAAGTCGGCGCTCTCGTAGGGGCCGTCCTCGGTCTGGCCGCCGATCACCGGGAGCTTCTGCTGCTCGACGTACTTGTACCAGGCGGTGTCCACGTCGGAGTTGTCCACGAGGGCGACGATGTGGCTTCCCGTGACCATCCCTTCGACCTCGGAGAGGGACGTGGTCGGGTTGTACCCGTCGTCCTTGACGATCAGGTTGACCTTGTGGCCCTGGAGCCCGCCTTTGGCGTTGACCTCCTTGGCCCATGCCTCGAGCACCTCGGTCGTCTGGTCGATGGAGGAGGCCTCCGGACCGGTCAGACTGGCGATGTCGCCGATGTTGATCGGTGCCTTTGCCGTCGCTGCCCCAGCCGGCTGGCTGAGCGCCGCGCTGGTGAGACTGACACCTGCGAGTGGTGCCACCACCATGGCCGTGGTGACGATCATGCGGATCAGACGCTTCATGCGGATTCCCCCTCGGTTCTGGCACCGGTCCTTGCGATCTGGTTTCCGCAAGCGCAGCCTGTGCCCAATTATGTCGGTTCTGTGTCGACGATTATGTCGGTTCTGTGTCGACGATGCAAAGCACCCCCCGTCGGCAACCCCTATTGAACGGCTGAGCCGGTCAATGCCCGGCGATCCGACCGCCGTCGACGTGGACGATTTCGCCGGTGATGAAGGGTGCTGACTCGAGGAAGAGCACAGCATCGACGACGTCGCTGACCTGGCCGACATGCCCGACCGGGAGCTGTTCGCCGAGAGCGTCGTAACTCTGAGGAGGATGTTCGGGCGTCCGAATGATGCCAGGGGAGACGGCGTTGACCCGGATGCCCCGGGACGCGAATTCGATGGCCAGCGACCTGGTGGCCGCAGCGAGGCCGCCCTTGGTGAGTGAGGTGAGAACGGAAGGGGCGCTGGAGTCGGCGACGTCGACAAGGGTCGTGGTGATGTTGAGGACGTGGCCCGCGCCTCTCGACAGCATGTCGGTGATCGCCAGCTGGGTCAGTCGGAAGAACCCCGTGACATTGACGCCGACGACTGTCGCGAAGTCGTCGGCCGTGTAGTCGATGAACGGTTTGGAGATGTACACGCCGGCGTTGTTCACGAGCGTGTCGATGCGCCCGAAACGCTCCAGCGCCTGGCCGACGACCCGATCCGCCGTGGCGGGATCCGAAAGGTCTCCGGCGACTGCGAGCAGGTCCGGGTCCGACGTCAGGGTGATCGTGCGCGCTGTCGCGACGACAGCCCATCCCCTTCGTCGGTACCCGTCGACGATTCCCGCGCCGATACCCTGCGATCCCCCCGTGACGATCGCGACCTTGCGGTTCGGTGGGCTCACGATCTCGACGCCTCAGGGTGTCCGTCGACCGGGGTCGTCGTCTCGTCCGTCAGTTCGCCATCGGGGGGCCCGCACCGGCCGGCTTCGACGCGGTGGCGATGACACGGCGGAGCTCTTTCAGTGTGGCGACGTAGATCTCCGAGAACGAGGGGAAGGGCTGGATCGTGTCGGTCAGGACGTCGAGCGGGACATGGCCGCGGATCGCCAAAGTGGCCTGTTGGAGCCACTCGCCCGCCTCGGGCCCGAGCGCATAGGCGCCCGTGAGGCGCTCACCGTCGCTGAGCAACGTCATGAAACCTTTGTCGTCGGCATACGCGTGGGTGTAGGTGGCGGTCTTGGCGACCTGCGAGAGGGGCACCATGGCACTGAAGCGGCCTGCGGACGCACCCACGGCCGCAGCCTGCGGATCCGTGTAGACGACCCTCGGGACTGCCTCGTAGTTGGCCTTTCGTGGGTTCCCGAGGATGTTCGCGGCGACCACCTCACCCTGATATTTCCCGACATGGGTCAGCGGCCAGAGCCCGTTGACGTCGCCGATGGCCCACAGCTGCGCCGCAGCGCGCAGATGTGCGTCGACGGGAACGCCGTGCGTGTCCGGTTCCACGCCGACGGTTTCGAGCCCGATCCCTCGCACCCGCGGGCGCCGCCCCGTGGCAACGAGGAGGCGGTCGCCCCTGAGCTCGGGTCCGTCGTCGAACTCGAGGACGTAGTCGTCCCCATCGCGCCGTGCCGAAGTCACATTCGCCGAGAGGACGAGCTCGATACCGTCGCTGCGCAGTGCCTCCCCGAGCGCCTCACCGAGCGGTGCCGGCTCCCGGCCCAGCACGTGCTCGGCCATGTCGGTGACCGCCGCCTCGCCCCCGAGCCGACGCACGACCTGTGCCATCTCGACCCCGACCGGCCCGGCACCGAGGATGATGAGGCGGCGGGGAATTTCTTTCATCGAGGTCGCCTCACGGCTGCCCCAGACACCTTCGAGGTCGCGCAGTCCCGGGACCGGTGGCACCACCGGATCCGCGCCGTTGGCCAGGACCACGTGGTCGGCCGTATGGCGGACACCGTCGACCTCGACGACGCCGGGCCCGGCGAGTCGACCGGTGCCGCGCAGCAGGTCGATGCCCTGATCGGCCAGCCAATGCTCCTGTCCGGCATCGGAATAATTCGAGACCATGAAGTCACGCCACGCGAGCGCCGCCGCGACATCGACGTCCGCCGTGGCGGCGGCCTCCCGCGCCCCATGGACCGCTTCGCCCGGGCGCAACAGCGTCTTGGAGGGGATGCACGCCCAGTACGAGCACTCGCCACCGACGAGCTCGCGTTCCACCACGGCCACCCGCAGGCCACCCTCGGCCAGCGCCCCCGCACAATGCTCGCCGGGGGATCCTCCGCCGAGGACGATCACGTCGTAGTCGTTGCTCATGTCGGCAGCTCGTCCCCGGCGCTCTCGCGCACCATGTAGAGGGCGTACCAGTCCGGCCAATCCGGGTCCGCCTTACCGATTCGCTCCTCGTGCTTCCCGTGTGCTGCGGACGCCCTCCTGAGGGCGTCCGCAAGCTCGCTCACGGACTCGTACGTCGTGGCCATGTGCCTCTCCTCTCAGCGGCCGGGCAGGCGCGTTCGTATCTCCTGGAGCAGCCAGCCGTTGCCATCGGGATCGCTGAAGGAAGCGAACGTCCCGTACGAGGCATGTTCGGGAGCGGGGCCGTTCTGGCGGCCTCCGGTCCCGGCATGGTGGAAGATCCCCGTGACGTCGTGGAAGGTCTCGCTGACGTCGACCCCGCGTGCGATCAGGTCGGCGCGGGATTTGTCGATGTCGTACACCGTGAGCTGCAGGCCCTCGAAGGAGCCGGGAAGGGCGGCGGTGACGCCCTTGCCGAAAATGATCGAACAGGCCGAACCGGGAGGGGTCAGTTGCACGACCCTGTAGCCGTCATCGACTGCGAGATCGGCGTCGAGCCGCCAGCCCAGCGACTCGTAGAACGACTTCGCCCGATCGACGTCGGAGACCGGCACCACGACGACCTCCAGCCTCAATTCCCCAGCATTTACCGCCGTTCCGCCAGTCCCACTTTCCTGGGCGCTGCTCATCCGCACCTCCATGTGGTGGCACCCCGACAGGCAACGCTCTAGCACCGAGGGCGCCTCGTTGAATGTCATTCACTCTTTCGCTCGTGTGAGCGAAAGTCAAGGTCCTGTCGAGTGGAAAGGCGGCGGTGCTGCGCCGGTGTGACGGAGCCGCTAGTCGGCTGACCGGGTCCCCATCCGGTCAGCTCGGTGCCGGGTGGTACGTGCCCATCATCACGCCGGTCGCGGCGGCACTCCATGTGGCGAGTTCCAACGGCCGCGCTGTGCCGTCCTCGGGAAAGATCCGCTTGCCCCCTCCGAGCAGAATGGGTTCGATGAACAGGTTGAGCTCGTCGACCAACTCCCGGACGAGCAGTGCCTGCACCAGGCTGACACTGCCCCAGACCAACAGGTCGCCACCGTCACGCCGGCGGAGAGCAGCGATGTCGGAGAATGCATCTTCAGACGACAACAGCGTCGAGTTGTTCCACGTCAGGTCATCTTGCGCAAGCGTCCGCGAGGCCACGTACTTCTTGATGGAGTTCATGTGGTCGGCGTAGGGGTCCCCGGCCCGCTCGGGCCATGCGGCCGCCATCCCCTGCCAGGTTCGCCGTCCGAATAGGAGGGCCTCGGCGCTGTCCATCCCTTTCCCGATGAAGGGGCCCATGGTCTCGGGGTCGAAGTAGGGCATCGACCAACCACCGTGGGCGAAGCCTCCCTCGGTGTCCTCGTCGGGCCCTCCTGGTGCCTGCACCACGCCGTCCAGGCTCATGAATTCGGTCACGACCACTCGCACTGTCCTACCTCCGTCTCGGGCTCGACAAGGTAGACGGGACCGGACCCGTCCACTCATCGGCCACGGCAGAGCCGACGCGTGGGACAGCCGGCGAGAACGCAGGGTCGGGAGTAGCATCCGACCGCGATGACCGTGGATTTCCGCCAAGGCCGGTTGTTGATCACCGGCAACGACGACGCGGGTCGATCCTGCGTCGTGGAGGAGGTGGCGCTCGGCTCGCAGTCCGCCGAGGGTGGCTTCAGCGCCATGGTGGCCTATACGGGTCCTCCCGGTGCGCCACCGACGTCGGTTCCCGGCACGTCCGACCACCTCGAGATCGGTCTTCCTCCCGGTCAGGTGCAATGGATGATCGTCGACTACGAACCCGGTCAATCGTTTCCCATGCACTTCACGCGCACCATCGACCTGGACACGGTCCTGCGCGGATCGGTCGAGCTCGAGCTCGGCGACGGGATCCACTCCCTCGGCGTCGGTGACTGCGTCATGATCCCCGGCATCGACCATGCCTGGAAGGCGGGGGATGCGGGGTGCCGACTCGGCGTCACCTTCATCGGTACGCACGCACCGTAGGGCCCTCGACCACTCTGGAATGACCACATGGATGAACCGAACGTCCCGCACTCCCGTGTCGTCGCCGTCACGGGCGCCGGCACCGGCATCGGCCGGGTGGCCGCGGCGAAATTCGCCGCATTGGGGTGGTCGGTCGCGATCGGGGGGCGCCGGGTCGATCGCCTGGCGGAAACGAAGGACATGATCGAGGAGGCGGGTGGCACCTGTCTCGCCCATGAGCTCGACGTGGGCGACGGGGGATCTGTCGAGAGGTTCTTCGAGGCCAGCGAGGCCGCGTTCGGCACGGTGACCGCAGTCATCAACAACGCGGCGACCGCGCGCTACGGGCCGCTCCAGGACTTCAGCCCGGAGGACATCGCCCTTGAAGTCGGCACCAAATTGACGGGGTCACTCCTGATGGCGGCACGTGGCATCCGGGGAATGCTCCGAGCCGGAGTGGGCGGAGACATCATCTTCGTCACCTCCGCGGCCGCGGTGTGGCCATGGATCGAGCATCTCCCGTATGCCGCAGCCAACGCGGGCGCTGAGCATGCGGCCCGCATCCTACGACTCGAGTTAGAGGGTACGGGCATCCGCTCAGGTATCTTGCGGGTCGGCGAGACCCTCGGCACCGAATTCGCCAATCGAGGCATGGAGGTCGGCGTCATGCCACACGACCTGTGGTTTCGTCGTGGCCTTCTTCGGCATCACGGGCTGATGACACCCGAGAACGTCGCGGACGCGATGGTGGCGATAGTGAACCTTCCGCCCGGTCATCAATACGAAGTCATGTCGGTGATGCCGACGGCTCCGGTCGGTGGCGTACCGACCACTCTGCAGGAATGGCAGGAGGGGTTCCTCAACCTCTTCTCGCCGTAGCCGACGCGCTGGTGCACGGCTCCATTCTGTGCGTGCCTCAGGATCAGCGTAGCGTCGGAATCTGCGCACCGGGCTCCGAGCAGGGGTTTTGTGACCCACCGGCGACCAGGGCGTCGCTGGTGGGCTCCCCACCGGCACGCCCGCGTGCCCGGCGGTAGTTTCATGGTGCAGTGCGTGGGCGGGGGAGGAGCACTCCTCGGCGCACCGGCATTTCGTCGCATCGAGAGTGGAGGGTCCGGGTGAAGACAAAAACTGCGGTTGTGCACGAGTCGCCAGGAAAGTGGGAGGTCACCGAGGTCGACCTCGATGGCCCCCGACAGGGCGAGCTGCTGGTCCGGATGGTGGCTTCGGGACTGTGCCACTCCGATGACCACCTGACGACCGGTGACCTCCAACTCGGCTACTACCCGCTGGCCGGAGGGCACGAAGGTGCCGGGATCATCGAGGAGGTGGGCCCGCACACGCCGGAGTGGAATGTCGGTGATCGGGTCGTGCTGTCCTTCCTGCCCGGCTGTGGCCGGTGTCGCTGGTGCGCATCGGGCATGCAGAACCTGTGTGACTCCGGCGCACGGACGCTCGACGGGACCAGAGCGGACGGCAGTTTCCGGATGAGTCTCGAGGGGCGTGGCGTCGGACAGATGTCGGGCCTGGCGACGTTCAGCCAATGGTCCACGGTGTCGGCACTGTCTGCGGTGCATTGTCCCGATGACGTCCCACTGGAGGTGGCCTGCCTCACCGGATGCGGTGTCGGCACCGGTTGGGGCTCCGCGGTCAATTCGGCCGAGGTGCGCCCGGGTGATGTCGTGATCGTCATGGGCGTCGGCGGCATCGGCATCAACGCGGTACAGGGCGCCTCGCACGCGGGCGCTTCGGTGATCGTGGCCGTCGACCCCGTCGAGCTCAAGCGCACGACCGCACTCCAGGTCGGCGCGACCCACGCCGCGGCAACGATGGCTGAGGCGATGGAAGTCATCGGCCCGTTCACGAACGGTCAGGGCGCGGACTCCTGCATCGTCTGCGTCGGGGTGACCGACGGTGACCATGTCGCCCAGGGGGTCGATGCAATCCGAAAGGGTGGGACGTGTGTCCTGACGGGAATCGGCAAAATGTCCGGCATCGGCATTCCGGTCTCGCCGACGATGCTCACCCTTTTTCAGAAGCGCATCCAAGGTTCGCTGTTCGGAGCGTCCAGCCCCTCGAAGGACATCCCCCTGATGTTGGAGCTCTATCGGCAGGGGAGGCTGCGCCTCGACGAGCTGATCACGACGACCTATTCACTCGACAAGATCAACGAGGGCTATGCAGACATGCATGCGGGTCGCAACATCCGCGGTGTCATCGTGCATGAGCATTGACCGGCTAGCGGAATCGACGCCGCGCTGCGGTTGGAGGTGCTGCGGCATTCCGCCGGGATGAGCGGTACCGCGGAGCCAGAGGTTCTGGGGCCGGTCGACGGGCCGCGCCCGCCATGGGGCTTCCCGAATGCGGATCCCGGGCTATTTGGGTACACCGTTGAGGAGTACCACCTGCGCGGTGTGGCGGCGTGCTACGAGGTCGTGTCCGATGATCCGGACGCCAAGGTCGAGGTGGAGGAGCTCGGCACGGCGCCGTACCGAACCCGCCTGCTGGTGCTGCGGCCGGTAGACCCGACATGCTTCAATCACACGGTATTGCTCAATTGGCAGAACGTCTCGGCCGGATACGAGCAGCGCGCCCCGAGCGAGGGCGAGCTCTACCAGGGTTACGCCTGGGTTGGAGTCAGCGCGCAGGAGATCGGGCTGTACGGACCACCACTTGGCATGGGTCGAGTGGCGCGAGCCTCCGCGAGGGGAATGGTGGACGAAGACCCCGAACGTTACGGCATGCTGCAGCACCCGGGCGACCCGGGCTCGTTCGACATCTTCGCCGATGCGGCCCGAGTCGTCGGCCCGGGACGCTCGACCGCCGTTGATCCGCTGGCGGGGCTCGACGTGCACCACGTCGTCGCCGTCGGAGGATCGCAGTCCGCGATGCGGTTGGTCTCGTATGCCAACGCGCTCCACCTCCGGCATCGGGTGATTGACGGCTACGCCCTCACCGTCTGGGAGGGGCGGTCCCCCGATCTCATGGACGGGCCGATCTCGTACGGGGGCGCCCGGACTGTCATACGGGACGATCTCGAGGTGCCTGTCGTGGTGGTCAACAGCGAGTTCGAGGCGCTTGCGCTGCATCTCGCCGGGGCTCTCGACTCGAAGTGGATCCGGTACTGGGAGGTTGCGGGCACACCCCACGGAGTGACCAAAAGGGCCGAGCTCCCGAACAGCCGCGGCTGGAAGCCGAACACTCTCCGGTTCAACCCTGTGGCGGAGTCCGCCATCCGTCACGTACGCCGATGGGTGGCGCAAGGCGTGCCCGCACCTTCGTTCCCCCGACTCGAGGTTGAGGCTGGCCGGCCTCCGCGCCTCGTACGCGATGCTCTCGGCAACGCCCGCGGCGGCATCCGGCTCCCTGAGCTGGAGGTGCCGGTGGCGGAGTACCGGGGTGCGGCGACCGGCACAGGCCTGCCGCCACTCTTCGGTGCGGCCCGGGCTCTCGGCGACGAGCAGCTCAGGGAGATGTACCCGTCACGCCAGTCCTTTGCGGAGCGGTGGCGGCGTGCGGTGGACGCTCTCGTGGTAGCAGGAGCCATACGTCCTGAGGATGCTGGCGCGATGGTCCAACGGCTCGACGACGTGCGGTTGCCGGTCGACGAGGACGGGTGATTGCACCGGCGAAGAGGGACCTTTTACCCTAGGCCGCACTCGGTGGACAGCGGCATACTGTGCTGATCGGGGCAAGGGGCAACGATCCGTGGAGGACGATCGTGTTCAGGTATCTCAAGAGGATCGTCACCCGGCGGAGGAAGGAACCCGACGATTCCACGCGCGCGACGTGCTGCGACGCCTCATGAGAAGGCCGTTCCTCCTTGGCGCGTGCACAACCACCTGCTCGAAATCGGCTTGCGTCCAGTCGGAACGTCGTGCGGACAATCCGTTTCCCCACGAGCGTTGTCCTCGCACCGCGTGTCGGTTCTCCTCAACCAAGGCGAGGTCTACGCGCACCCGGGCGACGGCTACGAACCGCTGTCTGGCTACGTCAAGGCGATCGAATTCGACGTGGACGCAATCAATGCCACGGCAGCCTGTGAGGTCGCGTACGGTGTCACCAATTCGTATCCGTGGGAACTGCACTGCGATACGACGTACCTCGATGTCGTCCGGACCTACCGCGAGGTCGGCCATTTTCGCTCCGTCACCGTTGGTGACATCTTCGTGGTCGATGACGAACAGTTCGTCTGTTCCCGCTTCGGGTTCGCCCGGTCACCCGGGATGAACGGGATGGTCTGACCGGCGCAACGGGAACGGGCAGACGGACACCAACGTCGGCCGAGATCCCGGTTCTCCCACGTCCCAAAGTGGATAGGCTGGCCGCCGCAGCGGCGCTAGCCCGGATCATTTGAGGATGGGGGTTCACAGGTCGAATGAGCGAGTGGGACTATTTGACGGATTTCCTGGTGGTGGGTACCGGGGGCGGCTTGGCCGGTGCTCTCACGGCCGCCACCTCCGGGCTCGACACTCTCGTGGTCGAGAAGGAGGACCTCATCGGCGGCTCGACGGCCATGTCGGGCGGTGTGATCTGGTTGCCGAACAACCCGCTCATGGTCGATGACGGGGTGCCGGATTCACTCGAGCAAGGCCTCGAGTATTTCGAGTCGGTGGTCGGGCCTCCGACTCGGGCTTCGTCGCTCGAGCGCCGCCATGCGTACATAGAGCAGGGCACACAGATGGTGCAGCTCCTGCGCCAGCTCGGCCTGGAATTCTTGCGCTGCGAAGGGTACAGCGACTACTACGCGGGCGTCCGCGGCTACACAGGCGGCGTGGCGCGTGGGCGGGCGATCGCGTGCAACTACTTCGACGCCCGGCGACTCGGCCCGTGGCAGCAGAAGTTACGCGCCTCGTTCACCGGCGGAATCGTCGTGTTCACACATGAGTCGTCCCGCGCCCAGCTGGTTATTCGCACGCCCGAAGGGGCAAAGATGGTGGCCAAGATCATCGGCCGCACCGTCGCCGGGCGCCTGAAGGGGGAAATGCGCCTGACCAACGGCGCCGCACTGATCGCCCCCTTGTTGGAACAGCTGGTCGCACGCGGTGTGCCGGTGTGGACAGGGACGAAACTCACCGAACTGGTGCTGGAGAAGGGTGAGGTTGTGGGGGCGGTACTCGACCGGCGGGGAAAGCGCGTGCGCGTGCGCGCTCGCGGTGGCGTGCTGCTCAGTGCGGGTGGATTCTCGCGCAACGGAGCCATGCGGGAGAAGAACTCCGGCGACCAGCCCAACAGCGCCGAGTGGTCGTTGACCAGTCCGGGGGACACCGGCGATGCAATCGAGATCGCCATGAGTCTCGGAGCGGCGACCGATCTCATGGACGAAGCGTGGTGGATCCCCACAGCCGTCCGCCCGAACGGGGCTTCGGTGTTCGTCCACGGAGAGCGCTGCAAACCCTGCTCGATCATCGTCGACGCCGGTGGCAGCCGCTACTTCAACGAAGCCGTCTCCTACATGGAGGCCGGCCAGCGCATGTACAAGCGGGACAAGACCGTCTCGGCCATCCCCAGCTGGTTCGTCATGGACAGCAAGTACCGTCGGCGCTACCCGCTGGCCTTCCGCCGTCCCGGGATAAGCCCGAAGAAGTGGAAGACGAGAGACTTCATGACGAAAGCATCGAGCCTCGACGAGCTCGCGGCGACATGCGGGATCGATCCCGCCGGGCTTCGTTCCACGGTCGAGCGTTTCAACGAATTCGCGCTGAGGGGGAACGACGAGGACTTTCACCGTGGCGAAGGTGATCACGAGAAGTGGTACGGGGACGATGCGAACAAGCCGAACCCCTGTCTCGGGACGATCGACACACCGCCGTTCTATGCGGTCGCCCTCTATCCCGGTGATGTCGGGACCAGTGGGGGACTGGTCTGCGACGAGCACTCGCAGGTGCTCGACGAGGCCGGCGTCGCCATTCCGGGTCTTTACGCTTCAGGTAACGCCACCGCATCGGTGATGGGGCGGACGTACCCCGGAGCCGGGGCGAGCATCGGAGCCTCGGCGATCTTCTCGTATATCTCGGCGTGCCACGTCGCCGATCGACGACGGGCAGCGGTGCCCGAGAAGGTCGGCGCACGCGGTCGGAGGCAACCGAAGGCGACGTAGGGACGTCACTCACGGGGAACACGTCTGTTCCGCACGAGGTCGTCGATCCTGTGCTGGAATGGCGCCATGCCACGTGTCGTGACCCTTTCAGCGTCATATGGCGCACATGGCGACCGTATCGGTCGCCTGCTCGCCCAGAAACTCGAACTGCCGTTCTTGGATCGCGCCATTCCTGCTGCTGCAGCGCACGAGCTTGCTCTGTCCAGCGACGTTGCCGAGAGTCTCGACGAGCGCGTTCCGAGCCGTTGGGAGCGAATGGCCATGGCGTTCGTCAACGTTCCCGCACCGACGGGGCCCAACCAGCTGCCTCCGGAGGACATCAAGACGCCCGAGCAGTTCCGGGCCGAATGCGAGTCAGCGCTACGGGAGGTAGCGGACACCACAGGAGCCGTCGTCCTTGGCCGAGCCGGGATGGTGGTATTGGGAAAAAGGCCTGACGTCCTCTGTGTCCGATTGGATGGCGCCGTTGAAGACCGGATTGCCCAGGTCGTGGCGCAGGGCATCGATGAGGCGAGCGCTCGAAGGGGTCAACGGGAAGTTGACAAAGCGAGAGACGCGTATGCGCGCGTCTTCTTTGGAGCCCGTCAAGACGACCCTCGGCTCTACCACGTCATCCTCGACAGCACGGCTCTCTCGGTACAGACCTGTGTCGAAACCATTGCCCGCGCCGCGCGCGGTCGCTTCGAAGATCCCGCGGGCTAGGCGGGCGCAGCAGCACTCACGTATTTACACGGTCACCGGATCTGGAGCATTGTCCAGGTCGCGAAAACGCCCGACGATAGCGGCGAGATCTTCTCCCGATATCGTTTCGCGTTCGAGAAGCGCCGCGATCAAAGCATCGAGCGCGTCGCGGTTCTGCGCCAGAAGATCGTGTGCTCTGCCCTCTGCCTCGACCAGGAGGCGGCTGACTTCCTGGTCGATCATCTGCTGTGTCGCTTCCGCGTAGGGGCGTGACTGACCGGGGAACTGAGGGCCTGCCTCTGCCAATCCGTCTGTGCCGTACCCTATGGGCCCCAACAACGGCGAAAGTCCCCAATCGCGGACCATTCTCACGGCGAGACCGGTGGCTCCCGTGAGGTCCGAGGACGCACCGGTGGATGCCTCGCCGATCACCAGCATTTCGGATGCACGTCCACCGAGCCGAATCGCCAGGGAGTCTTGAAGGTAGCTCTCGGCATACAGGTGGCGTTCGTCGACCGGAAGCTGTTCGGTGACGCCAAGCGCCCGGCCCGCGGGCAGGATCGTAATTTTGGCAACCGGGTCGGCGTGCTTCGACAACAACGCGACGAGCGCATGACCAGCTTCGTGCACCGCCACAGCGTGCTTCTCTTCGGGGAGCAGCGCATTCGAACCATCCCGACGACCCAGGATGATCCGGTCGCGTGCCTCGTCGATATCCCGGGCGAAAATGTCAGTACGGTCTTGCCGTACGGCGACGATCGCCGCTTCGTTGATGAGGTTGGCCAGGTCGGCTCCGGAAAATCCGGGGGTTGCCCGCGCCACGGCGTCGAAGTCGATATCGGGCGCAAGGTGTTTGCCGCTCGTGTGCACCTTCAGAATGGCTGTGCGTTCAGCCTGATTGGGAAGGGGTATTTCGACCTCGCGGTCGAACCGTCCCGGGCGCAACAAGGCGGGGTCGAGTGTCTCGGGCCGGTTGGTGGCGGCCATGACGACGACCCCGGTGGTGGGGTCGAACCCGTCCATCTCGGCCAAGAGCTGATTGAGCGTCTGCTCTCTTTCGTCGTTGGTCACGAAGGACCCGCCCCGACGTTGGCCGATGGCGTCGATTTCGTCGATGAAGATGATCGACGGCGCCCTTTTTCGCGCATCGGCAAAGAGGTCCCGCACCCGGGACGCACCGACTCCCACGAAGAGCTCCACGAAGCTCGAGCCGGTGAGTGCGAGGAATGGGACTCCCGCCTCACCCGCGACCGCACGCGCCATGAGGGTCTTTCCGGTACCCGGCGGGCCGACCATGAGCACCCCACGGGGCCCCACGGCGCCTGCACTCGCGTAGCGCTCGGGGCGCTTGAGGAAATCGATGACTTCGGTCACCTCTCGCTTTGCTCCTTCGTAGCCTGCGATGTCGGTGAATCTCGTCAGAGGTTTTTGCTCGTCGTAGACCTTTGCCTTGGAGCCACCAAACCCCATGACGCCCGAAAGGGCTCTTTTGCCTCGCCGACCCATCCAGATGAAGAACGCGGCGAACAGGAGGAACGGCAGGAGTGAGAGCAGGTCGGCAAGGACGGCTGATCCCTGCCCGACTCCGGTGACCGACACATGGTGGGACTTGAGCGTGGGTGCCAGCTGGTCGTCCGTGATCGCGGTGGGGATCTGGCTGGTGTACTGGTCGCCGTTCTTCAGCTTCCCGCTAATGGCTCCCCCCGGCGTGATCGACGCGGTGTCCACCTTGTTGTCGCCGACCTGCGAGAGAAAGGTCGAATAATCGAAACTCTTCGTCGGGGTGCCCGTCATCTGGGGGATGGAGAAGAGCAAAAAGGTGATCAGGAAGCCGGCGGGGAGGAGCCAGACCCGCCACCCGGGCGGCCGGGGCGGTGCAGGCGCCGGCCCCCTGTCGTGTGGCTCCCCCGGCTTGGCCGACGTCGTGAAATGGCGGGTCATCTTCGTCATCATGGCCTCTTCTGATCGGGCCGGACAGAGACGACCCATGGGGCGGCACGCAGCCACAATCTATGGGGCAAATCGGCTCCCGTCGCCCGCGCCCACCGGTCCACATCTACTGGGGGACGGTGATACCCCGCTCGGCAAGGAACGCAACCAGTGCGTCGGCGGCAACCTCTGCTGGCGTGACCGTGGTATCCACGCGGAATTCAGGTCTTTCAGGGGGCTCGTAGGGAGAGTCGATACCGGTGAAGTTGGTCAATGTTCCCTGTCGCGCCTTCTTGTAGAGGCCTTTTGGATCTCGACTCTCGGCGACGGCCAATGGTGTGTCGACGTGGACTTCGATGAATTCATCGGGTTCCATCAAGGCCCGGGCCATTTCTCGTTCGGCCTTGAAAGGCGAGATGAACGCCACGAGGACGATCAGCCCCGCATCGACCATGAGCCGGGATACTTCCGCCACGCGTCGGATATTCTCGACTCTGTCTGCGTCGGTGAATCCGAGGTCCTTGTTCAGGCCGAGGCGTACATTGTCGCCATCGAGCAGGTACGTGCGGCACCGCAGGCTGTGCAATCGCTGCTCGGTGAGATTGGCGATCGTGGATTTCCCAGACCCGGAAAGTCCGGTGAACCAGAGGACACACGGTCGGTGGGCGGCCAGGGTCGTCCGACGGTTCTTGTCGACCTCCACCAGCTGACGATGGACGTTGTCGGCTCGGCGAAGAGCAAAGTGAATCAGGCCTGCGCCGACCGTGGTATTTGTCATGCGGTCGATGACGATGAACCCACCTGTCTCGCGGTTGGAGCTGTAGGGATCGAAGGGCACGACGCGGTCGAAGCTCACATTGCAGACGCCGATCTCATTGAGCTCGAGTGTTCGGGCTGCGACGTGCTCGAGAGTGTTGACGTTCACCTTGTACTTCGGTTGGGCAATCGTTGCGCCCACGGTACGGGTCCCGATCTTCACCAGATAGGGCCGGCCGGGGAGCATGGGTTCTTCACCCATCCAGATGACGTGGGCTTCGAACTGGTCTGCCACACCCGGCGGGTCTTGCGCGCTGGCCAGCATGTCACCGCGACTGACGTCAGTCTCTTCGGTCAGAGTCAGCGTGACCGACTGAGGGGCGACGGCACGGGCGAGATCTCCGTCGGCGGTAATGATCCGTTCGATCGTAGCGTTCCGGCCGGCCGGGAGCACCTGCACGGTGTCGCCAGGTGCGACAGACCCGCCGACGATCTGTCCGGCAAAGCCCCGGAATTCCGAATCGGGACGGTTGACCCATTGCACCGGCATCCGGAATGGTCCGTTGCCTTCGCCGTCCTCGATGTGCACGGTCTCGAGGAAGTGGAGGAGTGGAGGACCGTTGTACCAAGGCGTCTCCGGACTCGCCGTCGTGACGTTGACTCCCTTCAGCGCTGAGATTGGAATCACCGTGACGTCGTCGAGCCCGACGCTGGTCGCAAATCGACGATAGTCGTCGGCGATCTGCTGGAAGATCGACTCCTCGTAGCCCACCATGTCCAACTTGTTCACGGTGAGCACCACCGTGCGGATGCCCAGCAGCGAGACGAGGAACGTGTGGCGGCGCGTCTGGCTCAATATCCCCTTGCGAGCGTCTGCCAGTATGACGGCCACATCTGCCGTCGACGCACCCGTCACCATGTTGCGTGTGTATTGCTCGTGCCCGGGAGTGTCGGCCACGATGAATTTGCGACGGTCGGTGGAGAAGAAGCGATGGGCGACGTCGATGGTGATGCCTTGCTCCCGTTCGGCGGCCAGACCGTCGACCAGTAACGCGAAGTCGAGGCCGTCCCCCTGGGTGCCTACCGCCTTGGAATCACGTTCGAGGGCTTCCATCTGGTCGTCGAAGATGAGATGTGATTCAAAGAGCAGGCGACCGATGAGTGTGCTCTTCCCGTCATCGACGCTTCCGCAGGTGATGAACCGGAGGAGGCCCCGCTGTTCGTAGGCCCGCAGGTAGGCCTTGATGTCGCTGGAGATGAGGTCTGACGAAGTCGCCATCAGAAATATCCCTCCTGCTTCTTCCTTTCCATCGACCCGCTCTGGTCGTGGTCGATCGCTCGACCTTGGCGTTCGGACGTGGTCGTCAGGAGCATCTCCTGAATGACCTCGCTCAAGGTGTCCGCGTTGGACTCGACGGCTCCGGTCAGGGGGTAGCAACCAAGCGTACGAAAACGGACCTTCCTCATGGTGGGTTCCTCTGCAGGCTCCAGTGGCATCCGGTCGTCGTCGACCATCAGCAACATTCCGTCGCGCTCGACGACCGGACGTTCGGCGGCCAGGTAGAGCGAAACCACGGGGATGTGCTGGAGGTTGATGTACTGCCAGACGTCCAGCTCCGTCCAGTTCGAGAGGGGGAAGACCCGGATGCTCTGGCCGGGGTTCATCCGTACGTTGTAGAGGTGCCATAGCTCGGGCCGCTGCTGTTTGGCGTCCCAGTGGTGCTGGGCGGAGCGAACGGAGAATATGCGCTCTTTGGCACGTGATTTCTCCTCGTCACGTCGTGCCCCTCCGAAGGCGACGTCAAAACCATGCTGGTCCAGGGCCTGTTTGAGCCCTTGGGTCTTCCACATATCGGTGTGGACCGAGGAGCCATGGGTGAAGGGATTGATGCCGAGCTCGATGCACTCCTGGTTCTGGTGAACGATGAGCTCGGCACCATACCTCTCCGCAATGCTGTCCCTGAAGGCGTACATCTCTCGAAATTTCCACGTCGTGTCGACATGGAGCAGCGGAAACGGCAGAGGCGCCGGGTAGAACGCCTTCGCCGCCAGATGGAGCATGACGGAGCTGTCTTTCCCGATCGAGTACAGCATGACGGGCCGTTCGGCTTCCGCAACGGCCTCGCGCATGATGGCGATGCTCTCGGCCTCCAGGCGCTCCAGGTGTGTCAGCTTGCCCACCGTGCTCCCGTCCTCATCCGGTCGGGGAGGCTCTTCGTCAGCTGGGTCACCAACGCCGAGTGGATCGACTGCACCGCGGCCCCCAACAGTGACCTCATCTCCACAACAATATTGCTCTCGCCGGCCTCACGGGGAATTTCTCCGCTTCCCGTCCTGGCAGCGGTCGTGCAGGCTGCCTGAGGAACGGCCGCGTGCCGGCCGTGCCCACCCACCTCGAACGGGGGTTCGGGCACGGAGACATTCTGATGGGCCGGACCCGTCACGTTCTCGAGCGGGCCCCCGTAAGGTGGACACCGGTCGGGCTCGCACCCGTGCCAGATGACCCACAGAGAGGTTTTCGCATCGACGATCAAAGGAGTGATTGATGAGCGATCTGTCCCGGCCCCACACGACGACCGATTCGGGCATTCCGGCTCCGAGCGACGAACGATCGTTGACCGTCGGACCTGGTGGACCCACTGTGCTGCATGACCACTACACAGTGCAGAAGATGCAGCACTTCAACCGCGAACGTGTACCGGAGCGTGTGGTTCATGCCAAGGGAAGCGGCGCGCACGGCTTCTTCGAGGTCACCGAAGACGTTCGCTGGTTCACGAAGGCGCGGTTCCTTTCTGAAGTCGGCAAAAGGACGCCGATGTTCGCGCGCTTCTCGACCGTTGCGGGAGAGCAGGGCTACGCAGACACGGTGAGAGACCCCCGAGGCTTTGCACTGAAGTTCTACACCGAGGACGGGAACTACGACCTCGTGGGCAACAACACGCCCGTGTTCTTCGTGCGCGACGCTTCCAAGTTCCAGGATTTCATCCACTCCCAGAAGCGGCTGCCCCAGACCGGGTTGCGCGACAACAACATGCAGTGGGACTTCTGGACGCTGTCGCCTGAAAGCGCACATCAAGTGACGATCCTGATGTCGGACCGGGGGACCCCTCGTACGCTGCGGAACATGAACGGGTACGGCAGCCACACCTTCTCCACCATCAATGACGCTGGTGAGCGCTTCTGGGTGAAGTTTCATTTCATCACCCAGCAAGGCATCGAGAATTTCACCGACAGCGAGGCCAAGGCGATGACCGCTGAGGACCCCGATTTCCATCGTCGAGACCTCTTGGGCTCGATCGCTGATGGAAACCCACCGGAGTGGCGGCTGGAGATGCAGGTGATGCCCTTCGCGGATGCCGCGGCGTACCGATTCAATCCATTCGACCTGACCAAAGTATGGCCGCACTCTGATTACCCGCCCGTCACGGTTGGCCGCATGGTGCTCGATCGCAATCCGGAAAACTTCTTCGCCGAGGTGGAACAGGCGGCATTTTCTCCGGCGAACCTGGTACCGGGGATCGGATTGAGCCCGGATCGGATGTTGATGGGCCGCATCTTTTCCTACCATGACACCCACCTGTACCGCGTGGGAACCAACTACGAGCAGCTCCCCATCAATGCTCCAAAAGCGGAGGTCCACTCCTACAACAAGGACGGAGGCATGACCTACCACCACGCAGGGGACCAGCCCGTTTATGCGCCGAACTCCTACGGGGGACCTGTGGCCGACCCCGATCGGGCGAGCCAGGTCAACTGGGACGTTGCGGCAGGCGAACTTGGTCGATTCAGTTACGACAAGCATGCAGCGGACGACGACTTCGCACAAGCGGGTTCATTGGTGCGCCAGGTGCTGAGCGACACCGATCGGGATCACCTCGTGACGAATATTGTCGGGCACGCGAGCGACCAGGTCTCTGACGAGGTGCAACGACGGGTTGTGGTGTATTGGTCACTGGTCGACGCCGATGTGGGGTCACGGGTGGGCGCCGGGTTGGGCGTGGACCCGACCAAGCTGAACGAAGCGCGCGAAATCGTCGCTGCTCACGCCAACCAGGCGTAGGAGGGTGACCTGACATCCCTCAACGAGGGCGTTCGCCTCACGGTGAAAGTCAGTGCGCTGAGTATTCGCGATCATGCCGCGCTACGCGACGACCCCTTCAATCTTGAGCTCCAACACGGCCTCCGGGTCGAAGTCGATGCTCGCCAGAATTTCGTCGCAGTGCTCATTGAATTCGGGAGCTCGATGAGGAGTGGCGGCGACACCCCCGAATTGGACGGGGACGGTGACGAGGTTGAAGGGGATTCCGGCTGCGCTGACCGTTTCGCCGAGGTAGCCGTTCGCGACCACCTGGGGATCGTCGACGACCTCGAGACTGTCCTGGGCGATGGACCACTGGCCGTCGAACGACGCCAGCCTTTCGCGCCATTCGGCAAGAGGAGCGGATGCGAAAACGGACGTCAAGATCTCACGTGCCACGCCCGCGTTTGCCGCAAGCAGTTCATGAGAGATGAATCGTTCATCGGTGATGAGGTCTTCTCGACCGATGGCCCGGCAAGCGCTGGGCCAGTAAAAGAAGCCCTGCAGGCAGGACATGGCAACGAAGCGCCCGTCCTCGGTCTGATAGACGCCGACCAGAGGGTTCGAGGGACCGCCGCCACCACCTGAGCCGGACGGAGCACGCCACGCGCTCTTCGTCTGCAGCGACAGAGCGACTGCTGGGCTCATGGCCCAGAGGCCGACACTCAGAAGCGAAACGTCGACCGAAATCGCCTCGCCCGTTCGCTCTCGATGAAAGAGCGCCCCCATGATCCCCCCGGCAATGGTCATGCCGCCGATCGAGTCGCCATAGCCCGGAGCCGGCTGTGCCACCAGACCCTTGGCGTCAGGCGGGGTGCAACCCATCGCGCTCCCGGCGCGGCACCAGTAGCTCAAGAAGTCGTAGCCGCCCTTGTCGGCATCAGGTCCGCGTTCCCCGCCTCCTGTACCTGCCACGTAGATGATCTTCGGGTTGTGGGCCCGGATGTCGTCGAATTCGACGTGGAGCTTCTTGCGAACGGCCGGAAGTTTGTTGGTGAGGAACACGTCGCATGTGGCGGCAAGCCGGTAGACGACGTCAATTCCTTTTGCCGTCGTGAGGTCGAGGCCGATGCTCTTCTTCCCACGGTTGGAGTGCTCCAGGAGGACGTGGACGTCACCGCCCATGGCCATGACGCCGCTCGAGGCGAGCCCCCGCATGGCGTCGCCCCGTTCGACATGCTCGACCTTGATCACTTCGGCACCCCAGTCAGCCAGGATCGCCGAAGCGGCCGGCACGAAGGTGTGCTCTGCCACTTCGAGGATGCGCACACCCTTCATGATGTCGGTCATTGCATTCCTCCAGTGAGATCAGTCGGGCGAAGAGCCCAAAATGGGACCTAACGGTCGTCCACCACGCGTCGGCCGTTGCCGCACGGCGCAATTGCGGAGCCGGCTGTGTCATGCAGCCCGTTCCGCCCATCGACGGGGTAACGACGCGTCGCCCGCCGCACACAGGGAGGAGCAACCGGGCCTCGTCGTGGGCGCATCGGGCAACGCACGACCGACAAGGCTACTCCTCGCCGGGGTAGGTCACGGAGGTGCAACCAGAAGACGCGGTACGGTACCCAGGCAGGCTGGGTGGAACGAGAACGAGAATGGGCAAGGGATTCCCGTAGATATGCGATGTGCTCCGTCTCATTGTGCAAATGGGGGAGTGGAATGACCCGTTTTGTGATTTCGCCCGAGCAATCGCAGATGTGGATCGAAGCCCGCTCCAACGTCCACCCGATCCACGCGAGCACGTATGGGGTGGGAGGCCATCTCGACGTTGTCGTGGGATCAGATGGAAGGGTGGACGTGGCTGCCAACCCCTCAGGTGAGCTCTCACTGGCGGTGGACCGCCTTCGGTCCGGCAACCGACTGGAGGATCGGGAACTGCACCGGCGCATCGACTCGGGTCGCTTTCCCAACATTGTGGGGGTGCTCAAGACGATGGAGGCATCAGGCGTTCACGGGACCTACAAGGTGGGTGGTGACATCACCTTCCGGGGCGTGTCTCGTGAGCGCGAGGGTCTGATGGACATCACCCGTTTGGACGAGCACTCCCTCCGGCTGGAGGGGAAGTCCCGATTCGACATCCGCGACTTCGGAATGGATCCACCTCGCCTGCTGATGGCACGGGTCGAACCGGAAGTGGAGATTCGAATACAGATAGTCGCCGTCGAAGTCTCGGAGGAAAGGACGGTTGGTCGCACCAGGTAGAGTTGCCGGGTGTCGGCTGAGCCACACGATCAAGGGAGCGACCGGTGTCCTTAATCCTCAAGCCTGGGACATCGTGGTGGGAGACCTATGCCAAGTGCATCCAGGTGGCGCCCGAAGCGTTCGACTCTGACCGTTTGCGCAATCTCACGCGGGGTGAATGGCGGCGGATCGGCATTCCCGGTGACCACGTGAATGCCGTCGATGGCGCGCCGATACCGGGACCTCCGCTCGTGAACTACGAAGAGGCGGTTGCCGCCGTTGCGCACGCGCTCAATGAACACACGGAGTGGGCCGGTGTCGACCTCGACATGCGCCGGACCATGGTGTCGGACGCCGTGGACGCGTTGGCCGAACATCGCGATCTCCTGGCTCTTCTCCTCGTCTGGGAGATCGGGAAGCCGTGGCGCCTGGCGTGTGCCGATGTCGACCGTTGCGTTGACGGGGCCCGCTGGTATCTCGGCCAGATAGAGCGCCAGCTCACGATGGCCGACGGGAAGCAACGCCGACCGCTGCCTGGGCCCGTCTCCAACATTGCGAGTTGGAACTATCCGATGAGCGTCCAGGTCCATGCCGAGCTGGTCCAGGCCTTGGCGGGGAACGCGGTCGTGGCCAAGACGCCGAGCCAGGGTGGGTTCTACGCCTTGACCCTGGCGCATGCCCTCATGCGCCGGGCCGGTCTTCCGGTCACGCTCCTTTCGGGTATGGGCTCGCACATGGGCGAAGTGCTCATCCGATCCGAAGGCATCGGTGCGCTGGTCTTCGTGGGGGGTCGCGCCAACGGTCGACGGGCCGCAGTCTCTCTGGCCGACACCGGTCGCCGGCACATGCTCGAGCAGGAGGGGCTCAACTCCTGGGGCATCTGGAATTTCTCGCAGTGGGACCTTTTGGCCCAGCACATGCGAAAGGGGTTCGAGTACGCCAAGCAGCGCTGTACGGCGTATCCCCGCTACGTCGTCCAACGTCGCCTCGTCCCTGCTTTTTTGGAGGCGTATCTGCCGGTCGTGAACGCGATCAAGTTCGGCAACCCGCTGGCGGTGGCCAACCCCGATGATCCATTCCCGGAACTGGACTTCGGACCGGTCATCCACGCCACCAAGGCCGCAGAGCTCACGAAACAGTTCGACGAAGCCGTCAGCGGTGGGGGCATTCCGCTCTACCGGGGCTCGGTCGGCGACGGGCTGTTCCTCGACGCCCAGGACACGTCGGCCTATGTCGCGCCGTCCTGCGTGCTCCAGCCCCCGGCCTCATGGTCACTCCATCACGCCGAGCCCTTCGGCCCCCTGGACTCCGTCGTCGTCGTTGACACCCAGGCCGAGCTGGTGGCGGCGATGAATGTGTCGAATGGCTCTCTCGTGGCCAGCATCGCGACCGACGACGTCGATATGGCGGCGCGCGTCTCCGAAGAGTTGCTGGCCTTCAAAGTCGGGATCAACAAACCCCGCAGCCGCGGCGACCGCGAAGAGGTCTTCGGGGGCCTCGGCGCGTCATGGAAGGGTGCCTTCGTCGGGGGGGATTTGCTGGTGAACGCCCTCACGTACGGGCCCGACGGAGCCGACGAAGAGCTCTTCGGGAACTTCCCGAGCTACTCCCGCTTGCCTTCGCGCTGAAACCGTCGGTCCGAGTTTCGGGCTCCAGACTCACTTGCTGCTCGTGAGGTCGTAGATCGTCTCTCCACCGACCGTCTCGGCGGTGAAGTGAGCCTTGACCCAACTCGTGATGGCGGATTCGGAGTTCGTCGTCCCGCCAGGTCCACCGGCCCCGCCACCGCCTGAGGCGATGAAGTAGTGGATGTCACCCTTGTTGACGAGAACTTCGAACTGGGCGAGCGTTATGTTCCCGCCCTCACCGTTGAACCCACCGATCGCCATGACGGGCTCCCCACCGGTCGCGAGTTCCAAGGTGGCGGCACTCTGCGAGCCGAACGTTGCCGCGACCCAACGGTAGGCACTGGCGTCGGCCTTCAGCGCCTTGGTCAGGGCCGTGCTGGTGGTGAGAGCACCACCGGGCGTGATGCCGGAGCCGCCTGCTGTGCGATCGTGCTGAGGAGAAGCCTGAAGCCCCTGCATCGTGCAGAGCCCGTGCCAGAAGGCCCCGTCGCCGTGGAAGGGGCATTGGACCCCGTGCCAGATGGCCGCGTTCGGGCACTCTGCTGTCCTGCGGGGGGCGCCCCGGCGGGCCCTCCGGACGATGATCCGCCCACACCGGCTCTTGCGGCACCCCGGCGGCGCCAGTCGGAGCACCGCCACCCCCGAAACCGGTCTGCACCGGCACTCGTGACGCTCGCCCCCGCTGACGGCACACTTCCGGTATACGCCGTCGTGATGGTCGTCCCGATGAAGGCCAAGGGACCGCTCAGGCACGCCACGAAGGCCAAGACAGCGGCGCCGCCGGCCACGAATCTCGCCCCGCGAGTCAGCAGGGGAAAGGCGAGGAATCCGATGCTCGACAGAATGCCGGCGGAGAGGATGACGACGCGAAGCCACGGGAAATAGCTCGGTGAGCGGTCCAGTAGTGCGTAGGCCCATGCCGTGGTCGCCGAGGATCCCCGCTGCCGCAATGAGTCGAGCCTGTAGGCGATGGCGATGATCCCACAGCAACACGGCGCCTATGGCGACGAGGGCGGCGATGGCCGGCGCCAAGGCGACGGTGTAGTAGGTGTGGATGACGCCTTGACCGAAACTGAAGACGAGGCCGGTCACGATGAGCCAGCCGCCCCAGAGAAGAAGTGCGGCGCGGGTTCGGTCAACCCGAGGCGCCCGGAATCGCCACACCAACCCGGCGAACAGACTGATGAGGGCCGCCGGAATGAGCCAGGATGCCTGACCGCCCATCAGATCATTGAAGAGCCGGAAGATGCCGGTGGAACCACTGAAGTTCGACCCGCCTCCGCCTCCGGTACTGACGAGCCGGCCGAATCCGTTGTAGTCAAAGATGAGATTGAGGATGCTGTTGTCCGGAGACCCGTCGATCATGGGTCGTGATCCGACAGGCCACAACGCGACCGTGGCCACCCACCAACCGGCGGCGAGCACGATCGCTCCGACGCACAGGGCGAGTTGCTTCACGCGGCGCAAAAGTGAGGTGGGAGCCGCAACCAGGTACACCAAGAAGAATGCGGGGACGACGGTGAACGCCTGCATCATTTTGGCCAAGAAGGCGAATCCGATCAATGCTCCGGTCGCAACGATCCAGCGGGTTCCCGCTTTCTCCAGAGCACGAACGAGGGTGTAGGCGCTTGCCACGAGGAGGAGCACCAGCAGCGCGTCCGGGTTGTTGTAGCGAAACATGAGTGCGGCGACCGGGGTCGCGGCCAATATCGCGCCTGCCAGTAGTCCCGCACGTGGACCGAACCAACGCTTCACTCCCGCATAGAGCAATCCCACGGCGGCCACTCCCTCGAGCGCTTGAGGGGCCAACATGCTCCAGCTGCTGAAGCCGAAGATTCGGCCCGAAAGCTCCATGATCCAGAGAGACGCGGGCGGTTTGTCCACTGTGATGAAGCTGGAGGAGTCGATCGACCCGAAGAAGAACGCCTTCCAGCTTCTCGTGCCCGCCTGGACTGCGGCGGCATAGAAGCTGTTTGCGTAGCCCGAGGCGCTGAGATCCCAGAGGTAGGCGGCTGCGGTGAGCGCGAGCAGTGCGATCAGCGCCGGGCGGACCCAACGTCCGTCTGCGGAATGTCGCTCCGCCACGTCGGATGGTCGTCGCGCCGCTGACGACAAGTCCACGGACGAAAGCGGTTCGGAATCAAGGGACCGGGGCTCAGATGTGATGGTCATGGGGGCATACTGCGGGACCGGACACGGAACGAACCTGGCGTGCGCTGAAGGCCGGCTGAGACTCCTCGCGCCCGCCCGTGCGTGAGCGAGGTGATCAGGCTGCGCTGTCGACGAAAGCGGTCGTTGCGGACGTGGGATGCGAGTTGGGCATCGATGGTCCCGCGCTGCGGAGCCTGGGCAGGCTTCTTGAAGAGCACCTTGTCGCACAGAAAGAACTGGATGAGCCAGAGCGCACCGTACGCACTGAAATTGGCGACCTCGACCGCTGCCGTGTGCACGATCCTGCCGGAGGAGATGGTCGCGTCCCCCGCGACGTGGACGGCGAATGTCGAAACCAGGAGCCCGGCCAGCGAAAGCGCGCAAAACGGGACCACTTGTGCCAGCCGCACTCTTTGACCGCCCTGCGACCACACCCAGCGGCGATTGAGCTCAAACGAGGGAACAGTCCCGACTGCCGTTGCGAGGACATTGGCCCACACGCTCGACCATCCGCAGACACCGACGAGGAGACCGAGCACGGTGAGGCTCGTCATGGTGGCCACGACGGACACGAGGGCGTACTTGACGAAATGCCGCAGTCGTCCCCGCTGGAGGTCCTTCAGGTGCAGTGCCATCGGGCCATCGTCCGGGGCGAAACTGAGGATGCACCGAGATCGCGGGATGTGCCAACTGAAAGAGTGGCGAGAACCTGGCCCGGGTCGCGGGTGAAGTTCCCGGTTGCCATGCTCTGCTACGTTCGCCGGGAGGAAGAATGTCCACAGAAAAGGTCAGCCGATGAATTTTCACGTCGAACCCCTGTCGGAGAATCTTGCGTTCGGATCGATCGTCACTGGTCTCGACATGTCCACCTTGGAGGACCGGCGGTCCGGCAGGCGCTCGCGGCACTTTGGGTGCACCGCGGTCTCGTGGTGTTCCAGGGAATGGCAACAGACGAAGCGGGACATATTGCCCTCAGCTCGGTGTTCGGGACCCCGGAAATCCACCCACTTCGTGATCCCTCGAAACCGGGTCGTCCCGAGCTCTCGGATATCCGGTACGACTCGGTCTTCGGCGAAGTCTACGAATTCGCCGACGGCAGTCAGCCGCGGTGGATGGCTGCCATGGCATTTCGACCTCGTCTACGTCGATCGCATCAACCACGGCGGGATTTTGCGGCCGATCGTCGTTCCCGAGGGCGGGGGCGAGACCGGGTTCATCGATCAGATCGCGGCGTACGACACGCTGACAGATCGGCTCAAGGATCGGATCGAGAAGCTGGAGGTCGTGTATCGCTTCGACATCGACGCCTCGGGGCAACGTTTCGGTTCCACGTCCGGGCTGAAGCTCCGACGGATGGACCCTCGTTCCAGCAAACTCATGAGCCGTTCCGACGGCTTTCCCGAGGTCGTCCATCCGCTCGTGTTCCGCCAGCCCGAAACGGGGCGCAAGGTCCTGAACGTGTCGCCGTGGTTCGCGTTGGGCATCGAAGGGATGGAAGGCGTCGAGGGCGACGCCCTGCTCGAGGAGATCGTCGCGCATGCCACCGATGAGACCGGTGCGTACTTTCACAAGTGGGCGACGAGTGACCTCGTGCTGTGGGACAACTGGCGGATGATGCATTGCGCAAAAGGAGTTCCCGCCGAGTGCGAGCGCCACATGCAGCGTACGACCATTCTGGGCGACTACGGACGAGGACGCATGCGTGACACCAGGGTCGTCATCGACGACTCGCTCCGAGTCAACGTGTAACGGTCCACCGGATCCCGGGAGCCGCTCCACGTATTCGGAGAGAGCCCAGCCTGGTCGATACCCAAGTGGAACCCGGTCGTCTACGCGGGGACTGACACCGTCCAGTAGTTCGTGACCCCGCCAACGTAGGGAATGACCTGGAGATGGGTCACGTCCTTCTTGGCTGCGGTGACCTCCGGCGCGTAGTCGACGTAAACGGACAGTGCGTTTGCGGCCACGAACTTCTGGATCTCGACCCAGGTGCTCCGCAACTTCGGGCTGCTCGGTGGCAGCGCCTCGACCTCTTTGGTCAGATTGTTCAGCGTCGGGTTGTTGTAATTGCAGAGGTCGCCGACATCGCCCGGTATGTACTGTGTGGTCAGCTTCTGAATGCCGGGGAGACCCTCGGGGTTCAGCCCCATCTGTGCCTTGTTGTCGGTATACAGGTCGGTCACGTAGTTCGACGCTTGGACGATTTGGACGTTCACACCGATCTGCTTCCATTGTTGCTGCAGCACGGTGGCCAACTGTGTGTTCTCCGCCTGGGGTAGGGGCATGAGAGATGTACTGAAGCCGTGCGGATACCCGGCTTGGGTCAGGAGCTGTTCGGCCTTCTTGACGTTATAGGCGTAGTCGTTCGTCAGCGCGCTGTCGTAGTCGCTCGACGACGACGGGAAGATGCTCCAGGCCGGCTGTCCTTTGCCGAAGAAGAGCGCATTGTTGATGGCGACCCGATTGGTGGCGTAGTTCAGAGCCTGGCGGACCTTCACGTTCGCCAGTGGCCCTGATGCCTTGCAGATCGGCACGAAGTAGTAGCTGGCGTCGGGGAAGAGTGACGTGGACTGCACGTCGGACAGATTCTTGAGGGCCGGAATGTCGTTGTCCGGGATGCCCTCCACATCGACCAACCCGGATTCGATCGCGTTGAGCTGTTGCGGTCCGCTCGGGACGTTGACGAACGTGATCCCAGCCAGGTCAATCGCCTTTGCGTCCCAGTATTTCGGATTCTTGACCAGGACGATCTTCTCACCCTGGACGAAGCTCTTCAGGACGAACGGCCCGGCACCGACGACATTTTCATTTGGCGAGCCCGAGCTCGGACCGGTCGGCAATGCCATGAACGACTCCTGGTCGGCCAGGTGAGGATAGAACGAACTCGCCACCGGTTGTGAGAAAGTGAGAACCAGGGAGTGCGGGCCCGTCACGTCGATGGAGGAAATCTGCGAGAAGGACTGGTCCCATACCCCCGGGTGGGGGTTGGTCATGTTGCGCTCCCACCCGGCCTTCACCGCGTTGGCGTCGAGCGGGGTGCCGTTGGAGTAGACGAGGCCGGACCGGAGTGTGATGTCGATCGTCGTGGGATTCGGCACGGTCACTGCCGACGCGAGATCCGGAACGTATGCCCCGCTGGCGTTCTCGCGCAGGAGGCCGGCATAGATGGGCCAGTCGTAGCCGAAGCAACACGCGGAGCTCGAGAACTGGGTCGGGTCGAATTCAATGGGATTGATCGTGGCCGAGAGGTCGTAGCCGTCTGTCAGTACGCCGAACTGGTGACCCGACGCAGCGGCCGGTCCGCTCGCGGCCAGGACCTGTGCACTGAGGACCAGGACCATCGCTGTACCGAGCGCCGCCGCCAGACGCACCGCTCCCCCCAGTCTGGCCGTCAGCGGTCGGGTGGCCCTTTGCCGGGCCTGCGACTCCTCTGTACGGCGTCCCTTGGGCGCGGGCCATCCCTGATTCCGAGCGCTCACTCGCAGCATCGCATTCCCCCCATTTCGCCGCCGGATCTGATCTACCCGGCACCTCTGACCGCAATGCTCGCACGTTTCCGTCGTGCGGCCGTAGAACCATGCTGATCCGAATTGCGGCCGCTGTCCAGTCACCGGTGCCAAAAGAGCGTTCTCGCAACCGCAAAATGGGCTTTTCGGCCAGCTCACCGCGCGTCTGCGCCTGCTTCCCGGAGGTGCGGGCGTAAGCTTGTGGTCGGCGAGTGACGGCCGTACAGTTATCCGCTTCTCGACGAGCGTCTTTGGGGGGTGGGGGTGGGCAAGTCGATCCTACGGCGGCTGTTGAGCGTCATTCCCGTGCTGCTCATCGTCTCATTCGCCGTCTTCTTTCTGCTGGCGCTCGTTCCGGGCGATCCGGCGGTGACGTTGGCCGGTGGTTTGAGCGCCACCCCGGCAGAGATCGCCCGGGTGCGGGCCCAGCTCCATCTCGACGATCCGTTGCTCGTCCAGTACTGGCACTGGCTCAGCAATGCCCTCCATGGGAATCTGGGCACGTCCCTCTCGACGGGTCAGTCGGTGAGCCACCAGATCGCCGTTCGGTTCCCGATCACCTTCGGCCTGGTTGTGGCTTCGTCGATCGTCTCACTTCTCGTGGGGATCCCCCTCGGCATCATTTCGGGCATCCGGCCCAGAGGTGCGATCGACAGCGGTGCCCGAGCCTTCTCCACGCTGGGGCTGGCGATCCCGAGCTTCTGGCTGGCCATCATTTTGGTGTCGGTCTTCGCTGTCCACTGGAAGATCTTGCCACCCACCGGCTACACGGCCATCACGACATCGTTTACCGGATGGCTGAGGGACATGATCCTGCCCGCCGTCACCCTCGGCCTCCTGGTGGGCGCAACCCTCGCCCGCCAGCTCCGGGCATCACTCATCGACGTCCTCGAGACGCCGTATGTCCGTACGGCATGGGCCAAGGGAGGGACGCGCCGGGCGGTCCTCTTGCGGCACGGGCTCAAGAACGCGTCCATGCCCGTCGTGACCGTCTTCGGGCTCCAGATCGGATACCTGCTCGGCGGGGCGGTCATCGTCGAGCAGATCTTCTCGATCCCCGGACTCGGGACGTACATGCTGAGCGGCATCACGGATCATGACTTGCCGGTCGTCCAGGGGGTTGCCATCGTCTTCGTTCTGTTCCAGATGGCGATGAGCCTCATCGCCGACATCAGCTACGGCTACCTCAACCCGAAGGTGCGGGTGTCGTGAACACGATCGGGCTCCATTGAGTACCGTCGCAGAGAGCCCGGCTCTGCGCGAGCGGTGGGGCGACCACCGCCAGCTCCGTGCGGTTCCTCTCCAACCCCGCCGTGATTCTGGCGATCGCGTGGCTCGTACTGGTCATCGTGTGCGCCATCTTCGCTCCGTGGATCGCGCCCCACGACCCGAACGCACAAAATCTCGAGCAGGCCTCGGCGGGTATCAGCGCCAGCCACTGGCTCGGGACCGACGATCTCGGGCGTGACGTCTTGAGCCGACTCATTTGGGGCGCCCGAGGATCCCTGCAGGTCACCTTCGAGACGGTGGCCCTGGCGTTGGTGTTGGCTCTCGTGATCGGTCTTGTCGCCGGCTTCCGAGGTGGAAAGGTCGACTACCTGCTCATGCGGGCCACTGACGCCGGACTCGCCTTTCCACCCCTGGTGCTCGCACTCGCGGTGGTCGCCGTGCTGGGCAGCTCGATCAACGACACGGCCCTCGCTCTCGCCATCGTCTTCGCGCCGGGGTTCGCACGCTTCATCCGGGGGCAGACCCTCGCCGTCAAGGAGGAATCGTTCGTCGAGGCTTCAACCTCGATTGGCACGTCCCCCGTGCGTATCGTCATCCTCAGGGTGCTGCCCAACGTGTTGACCGGGCTCGTCGTGCGGTGTTGCGATCGCCCTCGGCTCCGCTCTGCTGGCCGAATCAGGGCTGAGCTTCCTGGGTCTCGGACCGCCTCCACCGGCGGCCAGCTGGGGAGGCATGCTGCAAGAAGCGTACGACACCTCCCTCTTCACGCACCCGTGGTCCCTGGTCCCAGCCGGCCTCACGATCGCCCTCACCGTCCTCGCCTTCAACACAATGGGTGACGGCCTCCGGGACACGTTGAGTGGGTCTGCCACGACAAACCGAAAACGCGGACAGCCCCGCGCCAGCCGCCAACGAGGGATGACCGCCGTGGTGCACGCAGAAGCAGGGGAGCGCACCGATGTCGGCAGCGTCGCGGGCTCTTCCTCCGTCCTTCTGGAAGTCCGTGATCTGTGCATTGAGTTCGACACTGACGCCGGCCCGGTGCGCGTGGTCGACCATGTGTCGTTCGACGTCGGGGCCGGCAAGATCGTGGGGCTCGTCGGAGAGTCGGGCTGTGGCAAGACGGTGAGTTCGCTGTCCATCCTGCGACTGCTTCCGACGCCGCCAGCTCGGATCGTCGGAGGCTCCATTCGGTTCAACGGCCAGAATCTCCTCGATGCGGACTTCGACGAGCTGCGCCAGATCCGGGGGCGGGATATCGCCATGGTGTTCCAGGACCCCCTGGCCAGCCTCGACCCGGCTTTCACGATCGGCTACCAACTCGTTGAGGCAATACGGCTCCACGAGAAGGTGAGTCGGGCGGCGGCCCGGGACCGGGCAGCCCGGTTGCTCGAGAGCGTGCACATCCCCGACCCGGTGCAGCGTCTCTCCTCCTACCCCCATCAACTCTCGGGCGGTATGCGCCAACGGGTCATGATCGCCATGGCATTGAGCTGCCACCCCCGTCTGCTCATCGCCGACGAGCCGACGACCGCGCTCGACGTGACCGTTCAGGCCCAGATCGTGGAGCTTCTGCGCGAGCTTCGAGAGTCCACAGACCTGGCCGTGCTGTTCGTCACCCACGACCTGGCTCTCATCTCAGAGTTCTCCGATGAGATCGCTGTGATGTACGCCGGCCAGATGGTGGAACGTGCTGCAACCGTCGACATGTTCGCTCACCCACTGCACCCGTACACGGCAGCGCTCTTGGCTGCTCAACCCGGGATCCGAGAGACCCTCGACCGACCCTCATTGATCGCCGGACAAGTTCCGCAAGCCGGTCAGTTCCCGTCCGGGTGCCGGTTCAATCCACGCTGCGACTACGCCGAGGGAGCTTGTCGAAGCGAAGCAGTCGAGCTCACGGTGGTCGGAGGGGATCGCCAGTGCCGGTGCCGACGGTCCGAGGAACTCACGCTGCTGGGCGTCCGGACATCCCGCGATCCGGGTCGAGCTCGGCGCATCGCCCGAGGGGGCATCGTGAGCACCTCAACGCCTACTGTCCCCACGGTGTCGACGTCCGCCGACGGTCCGGTCGCCGAACTGGTCGACGTGTCGTGTGATTTCATCGTCCGTCTCCCCGACCGTGGCAAGGGAACGGTGCACGCGGTCGACCACGTGGATCTCTCGGTCACTCGGGGTAGAACGCTCGGCCTCGTCGGCGAGAGCGGTTCGGGCAAATCGACCCTCGCCCGGCTCATGCTCTGCCTCATCCGCCCGACGGGCGGGCGGGTCTTGCTCGGTGGCGACGACATCACCATGGCCAAAGGTGCCCGTCTGCGCACCCTGCGCCGTAGGATGCAGCTCGTCTTTCAGGACCCGTATTCCTCCTTCGACCCCCTCGCGAACATCGGGTCAAGTATCGGAGAGGCCCTGTCGGTCCACACCGATCTGAACAGTCAGGCCCGAGAGCTCGCGGGTGGCCGAGTTGCTCGAACAGGTCCGGCTCCCTGCGAACTTCGCCCGCCGCCGTCCCCGTGAGGTCTCGGGGGGGCAGCTGCAACGCGCGGCCATCGCCAGGGCGCTGGCGACCGAACCCGAGCTCTTGGTGCTCGACGAACCGCTCAGCTCGTTGGATGTCGCCACCCAGGTGCAAATGGTCGACCTCCTCGGCGACCTCCAGACGTCGCCTGGGCATCAGCTATCTCTTCATCTCCCATGACCTCAATCTCGTCCGTTCGCTCAGTCATCGCGTCGCGGTGATGTACCTCGGTCGCATCGTCGAGGAAGGGTCCGGTCGAAGATCTTTACCACTCGGCGCACCATCCCTACACCCAGGCGCTCCTCTCGGCCTCGCCGAGCCTCGACCCCGGCTTGCGGCGACAACGAATAGTGCTCGAGGGGGACATTCCTTCCCCGATGGACCCACCGAGCGGATGTCACTTTCGGACCCGCTGCCGCTACGCCATGGATGTCTGCGCCGTGGAGGATCCGACAAAGACGGAGGTCGGATCTTTGACAGTCTGGTGCCACTTGCTCGATCCGGTGGTCCCGAGCATCGCCCGATGGTGCCCACCACACGAGCGGTGGCGATGAGAAAGTTGAGCCAGCACCATGAAGACGGGGGAAATGATTCGCCGGATCACAATGTCTCGTGATGGCTCTCGGCATGGTCCTGAGCGCACAGGCGGTCACCAGCACCGGGGCTGACGCCGCCGGCGAAGGGTGGCGGAGTGCTCTTGGTCGGTTACGACCTCACGTCGTCGATCAATCCCATTGCCTTCGACCCCGTGCAATTCAACGGGCCGGCCGGGTTCTTCTCCTACAATTGGCCCATTTACGCCGGGCTCCTCCGTGAGACCACCGGCGGGGATTACGTCCCCGACCTCGCCTCGAGCGTCACCATTCCCAATCCGACGACTATCGATATCACGATCCGACCCGGACTCACCTATTCGAACGGCACGCCCTTGGACGCCGCAGCGGTGAAAGCGGGCTACGAACGCAATCTCTCCAATCCTCACCCCGGAGCCTGGAACACCGCCACCTACGACATCTCGACGATCGATGTGACCGGAACCGACAGCTTGGTGATGAACTTCTCGCAGCCGGTGGCGAGCAGCTTCTACCCGCTCCTGGCGGACCAGGAGTCGTTCATGGCAATTCCAACCGGGCCCAGCACGGGATCGGTGAATACGAACATCGTCGGCGCAGGACCCTTCATGCTCAAGAGCTACACCCAGGGTCAGAGCATCGTCCTGGTCAAGAACCCGCGGTATTGGGACGCCAAGAGCATCAAACTCGCAGGCATCACTTTCACCAATGTTCCAGTCGGGCCTCAGCAGATCAACGCGCTCCAGGCCGGAACGTCCGAAGTGGAGGTCGACCTCCCCGCTTCGGATATCCCGACCCTGAAGAATATTCCGCAATTGCAGACGAGCTCATCGTTTCCCGACGCGAATTACCTGTTTGCGCCCATCTGCAAGTCGAAAGGTCCGCTGGAAGACCTCAAGGTACGCCAGGCCTTGAACTTCGCCACCAATCGCGTGGCGATCAACTCCAGCCTGCTGTTCGGGAAGGGCCAGCCGGCGTGGAGCATCTTCCCTTCGACGTCGGCCTTCTACGACAAGTCGCTCACCGGGTACTACGCCTACAACCTCAAGAAGGCGAAGCAGCTCATGGCGCAGGCGGGCTATCCCAACGGATTCTCCACGACGTTGATGGCGTTGCCACTGACTGCGACGACGCAGCTGGCCCAGGTCCTGCAGGAAGAATGGAAGCAGATTGGTGTGAAAGTTCAAATCGTGCAGACATCGAACTATGTCACGGACCTCTACCGGGACAACAAAGCCCAGATCGGACTTAACCCACAAGGCCTTCCCGGGATACAGAAGATAACGACGTCGTACATCGCCAACACGGTCGGTGATCTCTGCAATTACGACAATCCGACCCTGGACGCGCTGACGAAGGAGATCGAAGCACTCCCGCCGAGTAGTCCGAAGCTCAAGTCGGTGTGGATGCAGGTGCAGCAGCTCATCATCACAAATGCGCTCTCCGTGTACGTCGATTACTCGCCCCTGGTGACCGGGGCCAGTAAGAAGGTCAAGAATCTGCAGGTTGTCCCTTACGTAGGCGGTGTCCTCAACTATTGGGTGGTTTCGGTCTAGGTCATTGAGCGCAGGCGTCGCCTTCAGCGTTGCGGAGCGGTGGCAGTCCGGTTGAATTGCTCGATTTTGAGTGGTAATTCGTCTTTCCCCCTCCCATTGAGGGATCGAGCATTTATTGTTGCGGCATGGAAGTGGCGGAGTCGGCACAGCGGCGTTGGGCCAGAATCCTCGGCTCGCTGAGCAAGGAGACGCGACTCTTCGCTCGGGCGCTGGGCAATCGGCCGGATTGGTCTTCGAGGTTGTTTGTCGTTGGTCTCCCCGAATTCGAGCCATGGCATTTCACGGCGCACATGGGGGAGGAGGCGGCGCGCCATGGTCGTCAGGATCTGGTGCCGACGTTATTGCGCTGGGACGTCCCTCGGGGGGCGCCACCCCACCTTGCGGTTTCCGTTGACACCCTTTTTCAGTCGACTTCCCGGCAAACGGTCCTCGTTGTCAGCCCGAGCGGCGATGGTGCCCCCGAATTGCTCGAGCGCGTGTCGGACGCGAAGCGCCGAGGATCAAGGATCATGGCACTGCACAGAGGCGACATCGAGTTGGCCGACCTCTCGCACGAGACACTTTCGGTCGAAGCATTGCGGCCCGAGCGACATTTCGATCTTGCCCAACACGTCGTGACGGATCTCTCACCCCGTTCTGCCGACCGTAAGTCCGCCTAACGCGCGTCAGGGGGATTCGCTCAACCGGCGATGTGTCGCGTGCGGTGTCCGTGGGTCGTGCGGGCCGTTTGAGTTGTCCGTTCGTTGTGTCTAGAGAGGCCGTCCGTTGACGGCCACCCGGAATAATTCGCAGATGCGGACGGAGGAAGATGCCGACCGCTGGCGTGCCCGGGTCGGGCTGTCGGCATTCGTCAGTGCGGCGGTCTTCCTGGTGCCCGTGCTGCTGGCCATCGCGGCTTCGATCGAAGTCGTCCACGTCGTGCCCGCGCCACGCTCGGGGACGGCACTCGTTGCCTGGTGGGTGTTGCTTCTGGCGGTCCCCGGTGTCGTCTTCGTCGTCGCCAGCCGTCTGGGCCGTCGTGCGCTGCCGTTGGCAGCGCTGCTGAAGATGACGCTGGTCTTTCCGGACAAGGCTCCAAGTCGCATGGCAGTCGCCCGACGGGCCGGGACGACCCGTGGACTGGAACGTCAATTGGCAGCGGCCCGTGATAGCGGGGTGCAAGACGAGCCGGCAGTCGCCGCCGAGCAGATCCTTGCATTGGCAGCCTCACTCAACAAACACGATCGGCTGACCCGCGGGCACTCCGAGCGGGTCAGAGTGGTGACCGACCTCGTGGCGGACCAGCTCAAATTGCCGGAGGAGGACCGAGATCGCCTGCGGTGGTCGGCCTTGTTGCACGACATCGGGAAGCTGACCGTCGACGGCTCGATATTGAACAAACCCGGCAAGCCCGATGAGGCCGAGTGGCGAATATTGCAAGGGCACCCGCTGGAGGGGGCACGATTGGCCGCGCCCCTCGCGAGCTGGCTCGGCCCGTGGGCGGACACCATTGCGCAACACCACGAGAAGTACGACGGTACTGGCTATCCCTATGGCTTGTCGGGCGAGCAGATCTCGCTCGGCGGCCGGATCGTGGCCGTGGCGGACTGCTACGAGACGATGACCGCCGTCCGATCGTACAAAACGGCAATGACGGCCGAAGCAGCACGAAAGGAACTCGCGGCCTGCGCGGGAGCGCACTTCGATCCCGTGGTCGTCCGCGCCTTTCTGGAAGCGTCCGTCGGCCGGCTGAATCTTCTCGGCGGTCCGCTTTCTTGGCTGGGCGAGCTGCCCTTGCTCAACGGCCTCCCGCGCCTTGGTCAGCTCGCGGCTACAGCCGGACAGGCCTTTGCGGGCGCCATCGCCATCGCCGGCGTCAGTGTCGCCGTAATCCACGGCGCCCATCACGCCGTGCCTTCCCATTCTCCTCCTGTCGTTGCCGTCGGGCATCGGTCGGAGCCGACCGTGAGCGGGCCCACGAAGGTGGCCGCAGGTGCCACATCGTCCCCGCCCACCGTGACGACGCCGTCACGCCCTCCACTCGGGTCACGTATCGCTGCGAGTCCTCCGCAGGTCACTTATCCACCGACCTCCCCGGGTCCGACAGGGACCCCGTTGCAGTCCTCGGCCCCCGTCACCCCGGCCACGGTGCCCTCGGCCCCCTTGGCGGTCAACGGCGTGGCCGGTGACGGCCAGGTCGTCTTGTCGTGGACCCCGCCGGCCCAAGACGGCGGTGACCCGGTCACCGCCTACAGCGTCACCCCCTACATCGGGTTCATCGCCCAACCCGTGACCACCTTCACCTCGCCGCTGACCACCGAGACGATCACCGGGTTGACCGACGGCACCGCCTACACCTTCGCCGTGACGGCGACCACCGACGCGGGGACCGGACCGGCCTCGAGCCTCTCGGCCCCCGTCACCCCGGCCACGGTGCCCTCGGCCCCCTTGGCGGTCAACGGCGTGGCCGGTGACGGCCAGGTCGTCTTGTCGTGGACCCCGCCGGCCCAAGACGGCGGTGACCCGGTCACCGCCTACAGCGTCACCCCCTACATCGGGTTCATCGCCCAACCCGTGACCACCTTCACCTCGCCGCTGACCACCGAGACGATCACCGGGTTGACCGACGGCACCGCCTACACCTTCGCCGTGACGGCGACCACCGACGCGGGGACCGGACCGGCCTCGAGCCTCTCGGCCCCCGTCACCCCGGCCACGGTGCCCTCGGCCCCCTTGGCGGTCAACGGCGTGGCCGGTGACGGCCAGGTCGTCTTGTCGTGGACCCCGCCGGCCCAAGACGGCGGTGACCCGGTCACCGCCTACAGCGTCACCCCCTACATCGGGTTCATCGCCCAACCCGTGACCACCTTCACCTCGCCGCTGACCACCGAGACGATCACCGGGTTGACCGACGGCACCGCCTACACCTTCGCCGTGACGGCGACCACCGACGCGGGGACCGGACCGGCCTCGAGCCTCTCGGCCCCCGTCACCCCGGCCACGGTGCCCTCGGCCCCCTTGGCGGTCAACGGCGTGGCCGGTGACGGCCAGGTCGTCTTGTCGTGGACCCCGCCGGCCCAAGACGGCGGTGACCCGGTCACCGCCTACAGCGTCACCCCCTACATCGGGTTCATCGCCCAACCCGTGACCACCTTCACCTCGCCGCTGACCACCGAGACGATCACCGGGTTGACCGACGGCACCGCCTACACCTTCGCCGTGACGGCGACCACCGACGCGGGGACCGGACCGGCCTCGAGCCTCTCGGCCCCCGTCACCCCGGCCACGGTGCCCTCGGCCCCCTTGGCGGTCAACGGCGTGGCCGGTGACGGCCAGGTCGTCTTGTCGTGGACCCCGCCGGCCCAAGACGGCGGTGACCCGGTCACCGCCTACAGCGTCACCCCCTACATCGGGTTCATCGCCCAACCCGTGACCACCTTCACCTCGCCGCTGACCACCGAGACGATCACCGGGTTGACCGACGGCACCGCCTACACCTTCGCCGTGACGGCGACCACCGACGCGGGGACCGGACCGGCCTCGAGCCTCTCGGCCCCCGTCACCCCGGCCACGGTGCCCTCGGCCCCCTTGGCGGTCAACGGCGTGGCCGGTGACGGCCAGGTCGTCTTGTCGTGGACCCCGCCGGCCCAAGACGGCGGTGACCCGGTCACCGCCTACAGCGTCACCCCCTACATCGGGTTCATCGCCCAACCCGTGACCACCTTCACCTCGCCGCTGACCACCGAGACGATCACCGGGTTGACCGACGGCACCGCCTACACCTTCGCCGTGACGGCGACCACCGACGCGGGGACCGGACCGGCCTCGAGCCTCTCGGCCCCCGTCACCCCGGCCACGGTGCCCTCGGCCCCCTTGGCGGTCAACGGCGTGGCCGGTGACGGCCAGGTCGTCTTGTCGTGGACCCCGCCGGCCCAAGACGGCGGTGACCCGGTCACCGCCTACAGCGTCACCCCCTACATCGGGTTCATCGCCCAACCCGTGACCACCTTCACCTCGCCGCTGACCACCGAGACGATCACCGGGTTGACCGACGGCACCGCCTACACCTTCGCCGTGACGGCGACCACCGACGCGGGGACCGGACCGGCCTCGAGCCTCTCGGCCCCCGTCACCCCGGCCACGGTGCCCTCGGCCCCCTTGGCGGTCAACGGCGTGGCCGGTGACGGCCAGGTCGTCTTGTCGTGGACCCCGCCGGCCCAAGACGGCGGTGACCCGGTCACCGCCTACAGCGTCACCCCCTACATCGGGTTCATCGCCCAACCCGTGACCACCTTCACCTCGCCGCTGACCACCGAGACGATCACCGGGTTGACCGACGGCACCGCCTACACCTTCGCCGTGACGGCGACCACCGACGCGGGGACCGGACCGGCCTCGAGCCTCTCGGCCCCCGTCACCCCGGAGCCGCCGCCACCAAACCCGCCGACCGGCCTCTCCGCAAACCCCTCTTGCCAGCTGGTTTTCGTCGGCCCGGAGGTGACGATCAGTTGGACTGCGAGCACATCACCTTCAGTGACGTCGTATGTCGTTCTTCGTGGGACCACGTCCGGTGGGCTCAGTACGATGACGTCCGTTTCATCGGCGACGACCACCTATACCGACACGACGGTCACCGGCCTCTCCACGACGTACTGGTACGAGGTGGAAGCTGTCGGTCCAGGCGGGACAGCCGACAGCAACGAGGTCTCGAGCACCACACCGGCACTCTGTCTCTGATATCGCTCGTCGCTGACGTCTGCGATACCACATTTTTCACAATGGAACGATTAGTTTCCATTGGACATCGAGTACACCGAGATCGGTGAAAGAGAACGGCTTGAGATGCGATGACAGCGAGACAACAACTTCCCACCAAGGGCCCGCTCGCTCGTTACGAGCAGGGGATCATCGATCGGATCAACGATTTCAACGACCCGCGCCAAGAATGGCGACGACTGTTCTCCGAGATGCTCGGCACGTTCCTCCTGGTGCTGGTCGCCGCAGGAGCGGGCATGATGGGTCACGCCTTTCCCGGCAGCATCAGTCGGGAGGCCGCCGTCGTCGCACCCGGCTTGATGGTCATGGCCATCATCGTGTTCATGGGCAAAGTCTCCGGGGCCCATTTGAACCCGGTGGTCAGCATTGCTTTTGCCCTACGCCGGGACTTCCTCTGGCGTCGCGTCCCCGCCTACATCGTCGCGCAGCTGATCGGGGCGACACTCGCCGTACTCTTCTTGCGCGGTGTGATCAAGGTGTCAGCCGTTTACGGGTCGACGTATCCCGCCCGAGGGTATTCGTCGATGGCTGCCTTCTGGATGGAGCTGGTCCTGACGATGGGACTGGTCAGTGTCATTCTCGGGACGGCGTCAGGAGCCCAGAACGTCGGCATGTTCGGTGCCTTGGGGGTCGGTGGCTACATCGCGTTAGCCGGACTCTGGGGAAGCCCCATTTCTGGAGCCTCCATGAATCCCGCTCGGACCTTCGGTCCTGATCTCGTCAGCTCGAACTTCACGGCATTTTGGGTCTACCTGGCCGGGCCCGTCGCGGGGGCGGTGGTGGCCGTCGGCGTTGCCTTCGTCCTCCGTGGTCGTGGTGGAGGACAATCGAGTTCGATGGCTGCGCAAGGTGGTCTGTTCACCGAGGTCTACGAGGGTGGGAAGTCCTGAGTCCTCGGACCCGGTCGGTATCCTTGGTCGACTGACGGAAAGATTCCGCGGGGTGTGGGGAGGGCGTGATGTCCGATATGCGTGACCTGGGTGGGGTCCATCGGCTGGCCTACGACGGAGCGATCGACGCCGACGGGCACATCCTCGAACCCCCGGATCTGTGGGAACGGTACCTGGACCCGAAGTTCCGAGACCGTGCACTTCGAATCGTGCGGGATGCCGACGGGTTGGAGGAACTCGAAATCGGTGGTCGGCGCTCGACCAGGACCTCAAAAGGGATGCCGTCCCTGCTCGGAGTGATGGGGGCACCTGACCTCATGACCATTGCGCGAGATCCCGAGCGGACCTATGTCACGGAGGCTGCCTACGGCAGCTTTGACGCAGCCGAGCGGCTGCGCCTCCTCGATGCCGAAGGGCTCGACGCCGCTGTCCTGTATCCCACTCTCGGCCTGCTCTGGGAAGCGGAGCTCGAGGATGCCGAACTCAGTCAGGCCTATACACGCGCCTACAACCGCTGGATCTGCGAGTTCTGCGCGGATTCGGGCGACCGTTTGGTACCGACGGCCCATTTGTCGCTGTCGGATCCGGAGGCGGCGGCGGCGGAACTCGAACGTGCCGTGGGGGAGGGGGCACGAGGATGCTTCGTCTTGCCTTTCACGCATAGTCGACGTGCGCTGGCTCATCCCGCCCACAATCGGGTGTTCGCCGCGGCCCAGGATCTGGACGTGGTGTTGGCACTACATCCTGGTTTCGAGCCGGATTGGGTGAAGGGTGAGCGGTTCACCGGTGGAAATTGGACCGAGGATCGGCTGCAGCTCCTCGAGGCGGTACGAGGTGGCGACGGCGTCCGGCATCAGTTCGCCACATTCTTCGACATGGCCGTGTTCGATCAATTCCCCCGGCTCAAGCTCCTTGTCCTGGAATCGGGAGGTGGGTGGGTGGGCCACTTCTTAGATCGCATGGACGCGGTCTACGGCCATACACCGATCGGCGTGGGTATGAGATTGATGGAAAAGCCCTCGACGTATTTCCGGAATCGGTGTTGGGTCTCCTGTGACCCTGACGAGCATTCTATCGCTCCACTCATTGAACACTACGGGGCGACGCAGTTCCTCTGGGCTTCGGACTACCCCCACGCCGACCACACCCCCGACTACCTCGAGGACCTCGAAGGGTTGGCGGACCAACTACCCGAACAAAACCGCAGCCGATTCCTGGGGGAGAACGTTCGAGAATTGTTCAGCATCAGGGGCCGCACGCGGGAGCGCCACTAACGGTCCTCAGTTACTGGGCTTTCCCGTCCAGTTCGTCGCGTCACGCAGAACCTGGCTGAATGGCTTGCCGGTGTCGAAACTCGGTTCACGTGGCAGCCCCAGCTTCCGTTCGCCTATCCCATTGCGCTGCATCTCGTTGGTGCCGCCGGCGATCGACATGATGCGGCAGTTGAGGTAGTAGAGCGACGTCTCTGCTCCGTTTTCGTCCGCCACATCCCACGCCAGTGCCCCGGGGCCCCCGACCTCGACGGCGATACGGGCCCGAACAGGGTCATAGACACCTTTGAAGAGCTTTCCGTAGGCGGCGCTCCCGGCGTCGAGCCGACCGAGTCCGGCGAGTTCACCGATGCGAGCAGCAAGGGCCGCGCTGACGAAGTCAATGGTGTGGGCCCGGGCGATCTTCTGGCGCACCGTGGGGTCCGCCGTGGTTCCCGCCCGCCGCGCCAGCTCGACGAGGTCTGGCGCGAGAGCTCCCGGGTGCAACTCCGCGTCGGGGTCGATCGGCCTCCCGGCTCCGCGCTCGCGCACGAGCATCGTCTGGGTGACTGTCCAGCCTTCGTTGACATCGCCAATCCGGTAGAGGTCGGGGATCGTGACGTCGTCGAAGAAATCCTCGCAAAACTCCGAGGTGTCATTGATCTGGCGGATCGGCCGAATGGTGAGACCGGGCGAGTCGCAAGGGACCGCGAACCACGTCAGCCCCCTGTGCTTGGGCTGGTCCCAGTCGCTGCGGGCCAGACACAGGCCCCAGTCCGCCAGGTGTGCGAAGGTGCTCCAAATCTTCTGCCCGTTGAGCACCCACATGTCACCGTCGCGTGTCGCCCGAGTGCGGGCCCCGGCCAGGTCCGAACCGGATGATGGTTCCGAGAAGAACTGACAGACGAGGGCTTCTCCCGCCAGAACCTTCGGAACGAACTCTGCGAGGAAGTCCGGCTGGCCGTGCGCGATCATCGTCGGCACGCAGACACCGAACGTCGTGCCCGTCAATATTCCGAAGTCGGCGAGGACGTAGTCCCGGGCCTCTTCCACGAAGGCTGCTTCAAACGCCCCCGGAAGGCCTTGCCCCCCGTATGCTTGCGGATACGTGATCCCCGCATACCCCGCCTCGTAGACGCGGCGTTGCAGGACCCGACTCGCAGCCATTACTTCGGGTGTGTAGTACTCGACCTCGTGGCGCTCGGGTGGGCCCACCCGACGTTCCATATTGTCGCGAAGCCAGGCCCGAGCCTCAAGCCTGTAGGCCTCCAAATCGGGAATGGCCACGCCTTCTGCAAGTGCGGTGTTCTGACTCATGACGCCTCTCTCACAATCCTTGGATCGAACAGATTCGCTCACGGTGCCATTCGGCCTGACCGAAAAGCAACCCGTTCATGGTGATGCGACGCAAGAACAGATGGAGATCGTGTTCCCAGGTGTAGCCGATACCGGCAAAAACCTGGAAACAACCCTGCGCCACCTCGATCCCGATGTCCCCGAGCCACGCCTTGGCCATGCTGGCCACCTCTCCTGCGTCAGCGTGACCTCCCTGTGCGGCCTTGGTGGCGGCCGCAGAAATGGCGTGGGCGGCTTCGATCGACAGGCTCATGTCGGCCAGCTGGTACTTCACTCCCTGGTACGAGCCGATCGGCCGCCCGAAGGCAATGCGGTCCACGGCATATTGGCGGGTCATCTCGAAGAGCCCGGCGAGCGCCCCCAGCGTTTCGGCCACCGAGAGAACGAGTGCGTCGACGAGTTGTTGCTCGACGTCTGCCGCGGCGTGACCGCTCTCGCCGAGGAGGGACTCAGGACCGACGTGCACCTCGTTGAACTCGACGGTGCCGAATCGCTGCGTGATGTCGTGCGAGTCGAGCGGGTGCACGACGACACCCGGCAGATCGGCTGCAACGAGGAATTGGGAGAGACCTTCGGGACCGGTGGCGACCACGAGCAGCCACGCAGCTTGGTTCGCGCCCTGGATCACGCCGGAGGTACCGGACAACACGAAGCCTCCGTCGCGTGCGGCCGCGACAACGGAGGTGCCCGGCGCCCATTGCCCGGTGGCATCGTTGGTCACCCAGGCCGCAACCGATTCGCCCGCCATAACCGCAGGCAGAATGCTGTCACGCTGGGCCGTCGTTCCGCTCCGGGCCAGTGCGCCGGCCACCACATTCATGGCCACGAACGGCCCCGGCTGGAGCCGTCTGCCCCGCTCCTCAGCGACTATTGCTGCGTCTCGCAAGCCGTCGCCCGAAATGCTGCCACCACCGAACTCCTCAGGTACGAGCAGCGAGAACCAACCGAGTTCTGCCGCATCCCGCAGGTAATCCACCGGCAGGTCCGTGCCCCCCTCGTCGAAGAGCCGGCGGACCGTCTCGAGAGGACAGGCGGCCTCCATGAACCTGACCGCTGTGTCCCGGAGGAGTTCTTGATCGTCGGTGAGTGTGAGTTCCATGCGCGAATCCCCGGTTCAGGAGCGTTATGCCCAGCTGCGTCCGCGGCACTGTATATGCACTCGAACCCTCCCGTCAGATGCGTCGACGGTCGGCACCCGGGCGGTCGGCGTCGGGGAGTTCAGGGTCTGTGTTCACTCAGCTCCATCCGAGCCGGCAGGGGCCTTGAAGAGGAAGTCCTCCATCATCGTGCGGCTTGCCGCATCGACGTACTCGAATCGCACACCGAGGGGATCGCGATGATACGAGAACATCCGTGGCGATTCTTCTCCGGCACGACCACAGATCTCGAGTGGGCAGGCGCCCCCTTCGAGGTGGCGCGCATCGCTCGCAAGCGAGTCGGAAAAGAACCCGATGTGATGGAGGTTCGAGTATTCATTGCATGTCCATGGTGTACCCGGGCGTTCCTCCACGAGCTCGAGATGCGGCGCCGTGGTCGAGTAGCAGAGTTTCAGGGAGATCACCTCGTCGGAACCCGACGCGGTGCGCACTTGGGTGTCCGCTTCGATCGTGGGGCCCCATTCGGTCCCGAGCAGGGACGAGAGTCGTTCGCGGGCAACCTCAATTTCGGGGACGACGATGCCGACGTGGTACAGCTCACTCAAGCTCATTGCCCTTGCCTCCCATGCTTGTGGGTCCACCGAACTCTTGCACGTCGTCCACGGACAGGGTCGAGTTCGCGTCCCGAGGGTCTTGACCGACCATGTGCCTCCGGTCAGCGCCAGACCCCGGACGATCTGACCGTGGGTTGCGCCCCGTCAGGAAGCGCCAGGTCTCTGCTACTTTCGTCTCGTGAATGCCGATGAGTTGATCCTGATTAGCGTCGATGATCACATCGCCGAGCCCCCCGACATGTTCGATCGGCACCTGCCGGCTCGGTACAAGGACCTGGCGCCCCGTGTGGTGGAAGAAAGCGACGGGGTCCAGCAGTGGTACTACGGCGACGTTCGGGGAAGGAACCTCGGCCTCAATGCGGTCGCGGGCAAGCCGCCGGAGTTCTTCAATATCGACGCCAATCGTTACGAAGAGATGCGCCCGGGTTGCTACGACGTCCACCAACGTGTGCAGGACATGAACGCGGGAGGGCAGCTCGCCGGTCTCAATTTTCCCAACTGGACCGGATTCTCCGGACAGGTGCTGAACCAAGGTCCCGATGCAGCGGTGAACGAAATAATGATTCGGGCCTACAACGACTGGCATATCGACGAGTGGTGCGGTGCCTATCCCGATCGGTTCATCCCGTGTGGCGTGTTGCCGCTGTTCGATGCCGAGCTGGCGGCAAAGGAAATCCGCAGGCTCGCCGCCAAGGGCTGTCATGCCGTGACATTCTCGGAGAATCCGGAAGCCTTGGGTATGCCGAGCATCCACTCGACGGCCTGGGATCCGCTTTTTGCGGCGGCGGTCGACGAGGGCACGGTGCTTTGTTGCCACGTAGGCTCATCCTCGCGGACGTTTCATACGGCCCAGGACGCACCGCCCAGCGTGGCGATGACGTTGTCATCGGTGTCGTCCATTCTCACCCTGGCCGATCTGATCTGGTGCGACGCCTTTCAGCGGTTTCCCGACCTCACGTTCTCGCTCACCGAAGGTGACATCGGATGGATTCCTTATTTCCTCTGGCGGGCCGAACATGTGCTCGATAGACACCACGGGTGGACCGGTCACACATTCCCCGAAGGCATCAATGGGCCGTCCGATGTGTTCCGTCGCAACATCCTCTGCTGCTTCATCAAAGAGCCGATTGGGCTGGCCAACCTCGAGCACTTCAACATCGACAACGTCTGTTGGGAGTCCGATTTTCCTCACTCCGACGGGACATGGCCCGAGGCGCCGGAGGTTCTCTCCGCGCTCCTGGGCGGCCTCGATGACACGCAGATCGACAAGATCACGCATGCCAACGCAATGCGCCACTACCGGTTCGATCCGTTCAGCAGCGCGCACCAAGGACGAGTGCCGCGTCGGGGCGTTGCGGGCCGCATCGCCTGACGTGGACACTGTGACCCGGGTTGGTCGACCCGCTGATGACCGAGACCTGGCCGCCTGGGCCAAAATCAGTGCACGCGTGGCTGCGAATCGCTGAGTGGCAAAGCTCGAGGGACCGGGGCCACGGCAAAGGACCGGCGGATCCCTGATGCATATTTGTGGCACAGGTTGGACGGTTGCGGCGAGAGGTTGGAAGGGGCTGGGTCATGACCGAAAGATCCGGGTGCTTCATTGAGCGGAGTGCAGAATGCCTGCGGTGACGGTCGACGACATTGCGGGACTACCCAAAATTCCGGACCCCGATGTGCCGGGCTCGACCGAGCGCGCCGCTCAGGTCGGTGACGACTGCACCGAGCGGCTTGGAAGGAGAAGGGTTCCCGGTCCGTCGGGCCTTCGCCGGGCTGAGCCTCCGGGAGCTTGACCCGTTCGTCCACATGGATCAGATGGGCGAGGTGGACTACGCACCGGGGGAGCCGAAGGGAACGCCGTGGCATCCGCACCGCGGTTTCGAGACGGTGACGTACATGATCGACGGAACCTTCCAGCATCAAGACTCACATGGCGGGGGTGGGCTCATCACCGATGGGGCCACGCAGTGGATGACGGCGGGTGCGGGCATCCTCCACATCGAGACGCCGCCCGAAGCGCTCGTCGTATCCGGCGGGGTCTTTCACGGCATTCAGTTGTGGGTGAACCTCGCCGCGAAGGACAAGTTCATCGCGCCGGCGTACCAGGGCCTCGAGGCCGCCGAGGTCGCACTTTTGGCGTCGCCTGACGGCGGCGCGCTGGTGCGGGTGATCGCAGGCGAGCTCGCGGGCGTGCGCGGCCCCGGGTCGACCCATTCGCCCATGACGCTCATGCATGCCTCTCTCCGACCAGGTGCGCAACTGCGGATCCCGTGGAATCCGTCGTTCAACGCCTTGGCGTACGTCTTGGCCGGATCGGGCCGAACGAGCACCGAGGGTCGACCCGTGCACGACTGGGCAGATGTCCGCCTTCGGACCAGGCGATTGGCTTGCCCTCCAAGCCGACGAGAGCCAGGACTCGCGCTCGGCCGATTTTGAGGTACTCATCCTCGGCGGGAAACCCATCGGCGAACCGGTCGAGCACTACGGGCCGTTCGTCATGAACACGAGGGCGGAGATCCAACAGGCGATGGACGACTTCGAAGCGGGTCGTCTCGGTCGGATCCCGCCGAATGCGCTGATGCCGCATGTGTACGACCCCGACCCGAGAACGGGACACGCCGGGATCTGAACACGTTTGGCGTCGGAGGGCCTCAGGTGATGGAGGCCGCGAAGATGCTCTCGATCGAATCTGACAGCGCCGTGTTGAACTCTTCGTCACTCTGCGTTACCCGCAACCCGTCCGTCAGGGCGCGGGAAAAGCTGGCGATGACGCCGTGGTTCCGGGTAAGACGGGCGTCGGCCTCCTGCCTCGTGTAGCCACCGGACAGCGCGAGGACCCGCAGGATGCGGGGGTGACGCACCAGTTCGGCGTAGAAGTCGTCCAATCTCGGGCAGCGTGACTTTCACCATGACGTGTTGCCCCGGCGTGAGTTCGCCGAGGTGCTCAAGGATGGCTGCTTTCAAGAGCGCCTCCGCTGCCGCCTTCTCGGGACTCGCTATGGAGATCTCCGGTTCGAGAATCGGGACGAGGCCGGCGTCGAGGATTTGGCGGGCCACGGCGAACTGCTGGTCGACGATGGCTGCAATCCCCTTGGCGTCGGCCAGTTGGACGAACGATCGCATCTTCGTGCCGAACACTTGCCCTTTCAATCCGAGTGCAAGCAGTGCGTCGAGGTCCGGGATCGGCTTCATGAGTTGCACGCCGTCCGCGACCGGGTTCAGGCCCCGGTCGACCTTCAAGAAGGGGACGATACGCTTCGTGGCCCACAGGTAGTCGGCGAATGGCCGGCCGCCGATCTCGCGGTGTAGCGAGTCCTCGAAGAGGATGGCCCCGAGAATGTGATCCCCGTCGAACGCCGGGCTCTGGGCGATCCGGCTGCGCATGGTCGCCATGAGGTCGAACATCTCTTCGTCGGTGGAGTAAGCGTCCCGGGCTATCCCGTACGCGGCCAACGCAGTTGGGCGTGCTGCCGCCACTCTGGTCGAGAGCGGCAATGAAGCCTTTTCCGGCGCGGACCCTCTCCACGCTGCTCGTCCATGGTCGGTAACCCTTTCGTCATGAGAGCCGTTCCTTCCCTGGTTCTCCCCATGATGCCCGGCAGAGAGATCAGTCGCTACTCTCGAGCGTGTCCCGATGCCCGGCGCGCACGATTTTCCCAGCTGGCGTAGCGCTTCGCGGGTGATCCCGGTACGGTGAGGTCGTGGCAATCGCCGCGGACGCAGCGGGTCGAGAAAGGACACAACGATGGCATCGGAGACAGATGAGGTCGCCCAGGCAGTGGCGGATTTGACGCATGCGATGACCGGGCTCGTACGGGTGATCGACGCCAAGGGTCCGGAGGCGGTCGCCGAGCCACATCTCGGATGACGTTCTCCGAGGCTCTGGACAAGCTCGTCGCCCGCCTCGATGCGATCCGAGGATTCACCAGCTGAACCCGGCCCGCCTGTCCCCCGGCGGTCCGGGAGGCACGAGTCCCCGGCTCGAGGGCCAGGCTACCGTTCCGTCCGTGAACGAATGGCCCGAAGATTGGCATCCCGTGAACGCCGAAGAAGCGCAGGAATACATCGACGCTCATCAAAATGGCGGTGGGGACGCCGAACTGCTCGAAGAGTGCCAGTCGTTTCTCCCCATCAACCCTCGCCCCTCGTAGGTCCCGCGGAGGCCCACGCTGCCTTTGCCCTGCCCGTTCGCGGATAGCGGCCGGCACTCTGAACCCGACGCCGGCCCGATGTACGGCCGGAAAAAATGGCAGTTAATGTCATCAGTCAGAATAAGACGTTCGGCAGTTCATGCAACTAGGGAGGACGGGCCCATGGTGGCGGATTCGTTGACGATCGAATCGATGGACGTGCCCAGGAGCGGCCTCGCTGTGCGCAAGAAGGAGCGAACGAGGCGGCAACTGGCCGAGGCGGCCGCCGAACTGTTCTCGGAGCGGGGGTATGCGGGCACCACCATCGACGACATCGCGGCCGCCGTCGACGTGTCGCCGCGAACGTTCTTTCGCTACTTCCCGACGAAGGAGGACCTGGTCGTCGCCATCGGAGCGACAGGGCTGGACCTTTTCCTCGAAGCGCTACGTAACCGGCCGCCCGAAGAGTCCTTACAGGTGGCATTGAGAGCAGCCATCGGCCAGTCGCTCGCCACGGGGTGGGAGGACACTGCGAAGGTCCGCTCGTTCCTGACCCTCCTCCGCGAGACCCCCGCACTCAGGGCACGTTGGCTGGAGGAGGCCTATGGCAAGCGAGACCTGATGGCTGAGGTCATCGCGGCGCGTACCGACACCGATCCGTCCGACCTGCGCAATCTCCTCATCGCGGGCGCGATCACGTTGACCATCAACACCGCCCTGCAGGTGTGGGCCGATCAGGAGGATGAGGCCGACCCTGCTTCGTTCGTCTATCGCGGACTGATCGAGCTGTCCCTGCCGCTCCTCCCGAACTAGTCGGCGTGACCCCGCACAACGCTTCTCCATCAGGAGTCACGTGACTTCCCTCGCTTCGAGAACACGAAGCCATCCTTCCGACCGGGTGCTCCTGGACGAAAGTGACCACTTCACGAAGCGTGAATGGTTCGCGCTCGGCGTCATGTGCTTCACCGTGCTGCTCATCTCATTGGACCAGACGGTGCTCAACGTCGCATTGCCGACGTTGGTCAAAGACCTGCACCCGACGAGCAGCGGTTTGCAGTGGATCGCCGACAGCTACACCCTGACCACCGCAGTCTTCCTCCTCTTTGGCGGAGCTCTCGGCGACCGATTCGGGCGACGACGGCTCTTCCTGATCGGCGTCGCCATCTTCGGGGGAGGTTCATTGGGATGCGCGCTGGTTCACTCCACCGGGCCTCTCATCGCGGCCCGTGCCATCATGGGCTTCGGCGCCGCCCTGCTCATGCCGGCCACGCTGGCCATCATCGCATCGACATTTTCGGGACGCCGGCGGGCGCGGGCCATCGGAATATGGGCCGGAGTGGGCGGCATCGGTGCCGCAGCGGGTCCGCTCCTTGGTGGGTGGCTCTTGCAACACTTCTGGTGGGGTTCGGTCTTTCTGATCAATGTGCCCGTGGCCGTCGTGGCCTTTGTGGGCGGGATCTTCGCGCTCAGCTGAGAGTCGCGCATCGGAACGCCCGAATCTCGATCCTGTGGGAGTCATCCTTTCCTCCCTGGGTCTCACGGCACTCACGTATGGGTTCATCGTCACGTCAACGGATGGATGGGCGTCGATACAGGTCGCGGTCGCCTTGACACTCGCCGTGGTTCTTTTGGCGGCATTCATCGCCTGGGACGGTCGCCGGAGTAACCCGTTCCTCGACCTCACGCTCTTCAAGAATCGGACCTTTTCCTCGGCCTTGGGGGCGGTCACGGCGGTCTTCTTCGTCATGTTCGGCGTGAGCTACCTGGTGAGCCAGTACATCCAATTCGTGCAGGGAGCCGATCCCTTCGAGGTCGGTATCCGGTTCATCCCTTCCGCCGCCGCCACCATTTTGGGCAGCAATCTGGCAGCCCGGCTGGCGGAGCGCTTCGGGCTCCGAACGATCATGCTGGTCGGCATGGTGCTGGTGACCGGTGGCCTCATCACGTTGACCACCTTGTCGGTCGCTTCGGGAGTGCTCCCGGTGACCGTCGCGTTCGTCCTGGTGGGTTTCGGGATGGGTCTCGTGATTGCGCCTGCATCCAATGCGATCGTGGGGACCCTGCCCCCCGACAAGATCGGTGCTGGTTCCGGTCTTCGGGCCACGGTCCAGTTGCTTGGCGGCTCCTTCGGGGTGGCGATCGTGGGCAGCTTGGCCGCGGGCGTCTATCGGTCCTCCATCCAAAAGGCGTTCGACGGTCCGCTCCGTCATGTGCCCGCGGCGTCTCGCCCGGCGATCCAGAGCCAGATCGGGGATGCCCTGGGCCGGGCGGCAACCTTCCCCCACGACCTCGCGTCATGCCACCAAGGAGGCGGCGAACCAGGCCTTCGTGCAGGGCTTGCATCTCTGCGCCCTCGTCGGTCTGGGGGTCATGTGTATCGCCTTACTGACAACCGCCATCTACGTGCCATCACGCGTGACGCTGATCGATGATCTCGACGAGAATGTCGCAATGCACATGTAACTGTCTCGAGGTCCGTGGACCTGGTGCATGCCCGAAGAGGTGACATATGACAAGCGTGACTGATGCCGCGGCTCTCGAGTCCGCCTTCCTCGCTCTCTCCCGCGACGGATATGCCGTCGTACCGGACGTGTTGTCGCACACCGAGGTGCAGCGCGTCCGCTCGAGGCTCGTCGACGTGGCCCGGGCGGAGCGGTTGGCGGGGATTGACCGCAATCCGAAATGGGAGGACGGGCCCAACAACCAACGGGTGTTCGGATTGCTCAACAAGGGGATCGAGTTCGCCGATCTGCTCGAGCACCCTGTTGCCATGGCCCTGATGGCGCATCTTCTCGACCCGATGTTCCTGATGTCCAGCCTGACCGCAAATGTGACGGGACCGGGCGGCCATCCGATGTACCTGCACTACGATCAGGACTACGTGCCGTTGCCGTGGCCATCCTTCCCTCTGGTGGCGAACATCATCTGGATGCTCGACGACTTCACCGAGGAGAACGGGGCGACGAGATTCATCCCGGGATCTCATCACGAGGACCACACCGGGTGGACGCCCGATGTCATGAGTCGGCGCAGCGGAGAGACGGTGGCCGTCGGCGGGCGAGCGGGGTCTTTGGTCTGTCTCGACGGACGTGTCGTACACCAGACGGGTGCCAATGCGACCGTCGACCAGTTGCGCCACGGTGTGATCGCGTACTACTGCCAGCCCTGGATCCGTCAACAGGAGAACGCGTCGCTCTCGATCCTGCCCGAAGTCTGGCCGACTCTCTCCTCGCGCGTGCGCGAACTCGTCGGTTTGCAGATGTACCACGGTCTTGGCTGCGTCTCGGGGCCGACCCAGCGTGGGTTCAGGTACTGAGCCGCGGCTCCCTAACGCTGACGTTCGCGTCAAGCGCTGTGCATTCTCGAGAAACCGACGTCGCTCGAAGTTCCGCTTCACCTCACGTGCCGCGTGACCCTGCCTCTCGGTCAGGCGTACAATTGCTCTTCTGCCGCGAGGGATCGACGTCGTCGGGCAGGTGGAGCATCGCACGAGGTGCCGGAACGAACACGTTCATGGTCCTCGAGACCGGGGTGTGGAGGAGTTGACATGAGGAGAGGTCCGGGAGACTTCCACGTCCTCAAGAACGATCGGTGGCCGACGTGACCGCGAAGCGGCGGAGAAGGCCGCACGTGCCCAAACTCGACGACATGCTCGGCCCACTCGAGGCAGAGGTCATGGAGATCATCTGGACCCGGGGGACGGCATTGGTGTCGGAGGTCGAGGAGGTTCTGAACAAGCGTCGCACCACGCCGCTGGCCTACAAGACCGTGCTGACCATCTGCACGCGATTGAGCGAAAAGGGAGTGCTCGACCACGAAAAGGAAGGGCGAGCATTTCGGTACTACCCGACCATGACCCAAACCGAGTTCGCTGCGGCGCAAGCTGCAAAAGCCTGCGACGCCCTCTTGAGCCGCTTCGGTGATGTGGCCCTCGCCAGCTTCGTGGAACAGGTTGCCGCCGATCCCGAGCAACTGGCTGCGCTCCGGGATCTGTTGGCCAAGGGCGAGTACACATAAGGGTGCGACACAACTCACCGTCCTGAGAGGGCCTCGAGAACCAGGAGAAGGGCGGAATGGTCGAGGTTCCCGAGGCCTTGGGCCCGGGCCGCTCCCATGAGCTGGGCTACCAGGGCACCGACCGGAGTCGAGATACCGGCCAGGCGGACCGCGTCCATGGCTATCCCCAGATCTTTGTCATGCAGATCGATCCGGAACCCTGGATCGAACGTGCGCGCCAGCATCGACGGTGCTTTTCGGTCGAGTACCCGGCTGCCGGCAAGGCCGCCAGCCAGTACCTCCAGCGCGAGCGTGCGGTCGACGTCGCATGCGTGAAGGAACACCAATGCTTCGGCGACGAGTGCCAGTGTGCCACCGACGATCATCTGGTTGGCGGCCTTGACGGTCTGCCCGGCTCCCGACGTCCCGACGTGCACGACCGTCGTGCCGAGGCTCTCGAGTATCGGCAGCGCACGTCGAAGGCCTGCGCCGGGCCGCCCACCATGATCGACAACGTGGCCTCGACTGCACCCTGCTCCCCGCCTGAGACCGGCGCGTCGAGCACCGCGATCCCTTTCTCCTCACCCTTTTCGGCGATCCGGCGAGCAGTCCGCGGGTGGACCGTGCTCATGTCGACGAGGAGACCGCCCGGGCGGAGGTGGGCGAGAACACCGTGGGGGCCCAGGACAACCGCTTCAACGTCTGGGGAGTCCGGGAGCATCGTGATGACGACGTCGGCCTGTGCCGCGGCCTCCTGCAGGGACGCCGCCGCCCGCCCACCTGCGTCGATCAGTGGGGTCAGTTTTTCCGGGCTGCGGTTGTATCCGCTGACGGCATACCCGGCGCGAACCAAACCGATCGCCATGGGGCCACCCATGATCCCCAACCCGACGAAGGAGATCGCTTCCTTCGCGGACCCCCCGGAAACCGATCGGCCACCGGGACCCTCCGGCCGTCCAGCCATAACCACCTCCAGTGTCACGGGCGACGTATCCCCATTTCTATTCGAGAAAACCCGTCGAGCACGGCGAAGGGAGGGATCGACCCGTCGAGGCTGGCGCGACGCTGCCGGAATGGTGAGAATCGGAGGACCGAACGACGAGGAGGAGCGTGACATGCCGGCAAAGGGCAGTGCCGAATGGAAGGGCGACGTGCCGACCGGTGCGGGGACCTTCAGCGGCGGGTGACACGATCAGCGGGGGGTATACGTTCAAGTCCCGCTTCGAGGACGGTCCGGGGTCAAACCCCGAACAGCTGATCGCCGCGGCACACGCCGCCTGCTTCTCGATGGCCCTCTCCAACATCCTGGCCCAGGCCGGGCACCCACCCGACTCCGTCCACACGGATGCCACGGTCACCCTGCGGCCGGTGGACGGAGCCCCGACGATCACGAAGATCGCGCTGGTCACGGTGGGCCGGGTGCCGGGAGTCGACGAGGCCACATTCAAAGAGCACGCGGCGGCGGCCAAGGCGGGGTGCCCCGTCAGCCGGGCCCTGGCCGGCGTCCCCGAGATCACGCTCGAGGCATCACTCGCCGGGCTCAGCTAGGGCAGCATCGTCCGTTCCGGCTGGAGCTCAATTGAAACGGGCGCGCAGGCCCTGGGCGCGGTTCCGCAGCGACCGGGCGGCCTCGTCCGGGATGCCGGGGCCCAGGGCCGACTCCTCGAGGAGCGCGGCCGCATCGTCGTAGCAGCCAAGCGCCGCGAGACCATCGGCCAGCGCGACCTGCTCGGCGAGTGACTGCCCGGGAATGGCGGCCCGCAGTCGGGTCGCCCACCGCACGCTTTGCGTGTTCCCTCGCCGGCGGAAGCTGTGATCGAGGTTGGCCAACATTCTGGCCAGGATCGCCCGCGTCCCCACAGAGGCGAGCATCTCTTCGGGGAGGTCGACCGGCGCTCCTGCCACGGAGCGCAACAGTCGGGCGCACCCCGCGCGGTCGAGGCGTGTGCCTCCGGAGAAAGCGTCGATGAGGAGGTCCGGCCGGGCGGGATCGCGGACCAGGAAATGACCGGGCATCCCGACGCCCACGAGGGGGACCCCGCAGCGACGTCCGATCTCCATGAGGAGGACGGAGATCGAGATCGGGATGCCGAGGCGGCGATCGAGCACCTGGTCGAGATACGAGTTCCTGGGGTCGTCGTACGTCCGGACGTCTCCGCGGACGCCGAGCGTCTCGAACACCAGGACACACACCGCATCGACATCGGCTTGTCCCAGCTGTGCCGAGAGGGAATCGAGCCGGTCCAGCTGCGCGCGCACATCGAGGGCGGGGTCGGCGTGGGCGGCGATCAACAACGCGGCCTCGTCGAGAGGAATGTCGTCCTCTTTGCGGCTCAAGAGTTCCCGCCATCTCGACGTGTGCTCCACGCCGACGACTGTACAAGGGACGACCTCGGCGCCCCCGTGCGTTGCGGTCTCGTGACAATCCGAAGAATCGAGGACTCTCGTCATCCAATGCCCGGTATGCGCCGAATGCCATCCAGAGAAACGCACGTGGTCGTGAATGACGAGGAGAACGATGAAGGTTCGAAGGGGTGGACTCGCCAGACGAGGAGGTCAGTAGGGGGACGAGGCTCGCCACGGCCGCCGTTGCGGCCGTGACCGCGGGATCGATCGGCCTTCAGCTGCAGTCGGCACTGTCGGCAACGCGTGGCGGCGGCATCAGCGCCTACGGCGAAGGACCTCGCCAATGCGGTCGCTTCGTGTACGGGGCCCACCGGTGAGGGATATTGGCAGGTGTCGGCCCAGGGTGGCGTGTTCACGAACGGGGCCGCCGTGTTCTACGGATCGGCGGCCGCCACCAGGCTCAACAAGCCGATCGTGGGCATGGCGCCGAGCGTCGACGGCCGCGGCTATTGGCTGGTGGCCTCCGATGGTGGCGTCTTCTCCTATGGCGACGCTCCCTTTGAGGGGTCCACCGGGTCGATGCACCTCAACCAGCCGATCGTGGGCATGGTGCCGACGCCCGACGGACAGGGGTACTGGCTGGTGGCCTCCGATGGCGGGGTCTTCACCTTCGGCGATGCAGGGTTCTACGGGTCGACGGGCGGCATCACGCTGAACAAGCCCATCGTCGGCATGGCGGCGACGAAGGATGGCCGCGGCTACTGGCTCGTCGCGGCCGACGGCGGCGTGTTCGCGTTCGGCGACGCGCCGTTCTACGGCTCACTCGGCGGCACTCCGTTGAACAAGCCGATCGTCAGCGTCGCTCCGGCTCGCAACGGCAACGGCTACGTGCTGGCGGCCAGTGACGGCGGTGTCTTCACCTTCGGTGCCTCCATCTTCTACGGCTCGGCCGGCAGCCGTGCATCTGAACGCGCCGGTCGTGGGCGTCGCCGGTACCTTCTTCGGCAACGGCTACACGCTCGGCCGCGTCGGACGGCGGAATCTTCAACTACGGCGATTCGTCGTTCTGCGGTTCGGCCGGCACGGCGAGTCCCAGCAGCCCCATCGTGGGATTGGCCTTCTTCTGAGCAACGCTCGTCACCCTCTGATTGGTCCCATTCACCCTCTATTGCAAGGAGCACACCATGCCTAACATCAGCCGGCGACACTTCCTGAGAAACGCGTCCATCGGCGCGGCCGCCACGGGCGTCGCCGCCGCCGGAGGTCTGAGTCTTCTGACCGGCGTCAGCGGCGCCGATGTCGCCACGCCACCGACGTCGACACCCCCGACGGACCGCTCCTCGATGGCTCGGGTGTCGTGGCCCACGTCGTCGACGCCAAGGCGGGCACGATCTCCATCTTCGTCGGAACGAAGCAGATCGACTACACCAGCCAAGCCCTGGCCCAGGAGCTGCTCAGAGCCACGCAGTAGGTCCCGTCCGTACCCAACCCCTTCTCGTCCCTACCCTTCATGAGGTGAACTGAACATGTCGTCCCACAGAGAAGCACCCGCCATTTCCAAGGATCCGGCCGCTGACAGCACGGACGTCTATGCGTTCGTCAGCCCGGACTGCCCTGAAACGGTCACGATCATCGCCAACTACGTGCCGCTGCAAGCTCCCGACGGCGGACCGAACTTCTTCGAGTTCGGCGCCAAGACAGTCGTGGGCAACGCGGCGCCGGTCGGTGACGACGTGCTGTATCAGATCCACATCGACAACACCGGCACCGGTATCCCTTCCATCACCTACCAGTTCCAGTTCACGACGACGATCCTCGACCCGAATACGTTCCTCTACGCCACCGGGCCCATCACGTATTCGCCCTCCACCGGCTACAGCGCCACCTGGAACCGTCGCCAGACCTACACCGTCACCAGGATCGACACCGATCCCGCCACGGGGCACAGCACGTCGACGCCGATCAGCCCGCCCGCGGGAAGCGGCGGGGCGTTCGCCTGTCCTCCCTGCAACGTCGGCATTCGGACCACGCCCAACTACGCGTCGCTGTCCGCCCCGGCGGTGTACCGGATGTCCGACGGTCTCATCGTCTTCGCCGGCCAGCGGGCCGACGGCTTCTTCGTCGACCTCGGCTCCATCTTCGACCTCGGTGACCTGCGGCCGATCTCGGGCGACCAGTTGATTCCGGGCTCCAACACGCCAGGTATCAACTCCCTGGCCGGCGTCAACGTCCACTCGATTGCGCTGCAGATACCCATCAGTTCGCTGACGTCGGACGGTGCACCGTTGACCATGGGACCGAACGACCCCCACGCCGTCATCGGGGTCTACACGACGGCGCATCGCCAAACCGTACGCATGTTCAGCCCGACGACGGGTGCCACGACGGCTACCGGGCCTTACGACCAGGTGTCACGTCTGGGCAGCCCCCTCGTGAACGAGGTCGTCGTTCCCATGGCGTCGAAGGACTACTGGAACAGCCAGGCCCCGGTGAACGACAGCCAGTTCGCCGCCGCCGTAGAGCATCCGGAATTGCAGAACCTCTTGCCGGTTCTCTACCCGGGCGCCTTCCCCCATCTGGCGGCCTACACCAAGGCAAGGGCCGATCTCGTGGCCATTTTCGCCACGGGGATTCCGGGCAGCGTCATCGGTGCCCCCTTCGGGGTCGGGACCTACCAGGGTGGGAAGGTCATTGCGGAGATGCTGCGCCTCAACATGGGAGTGGCCCCGACGTCGAGCAACGGGACGCAGGCGGGCACGAGCAACCTCGGCCTACTCGGCAACGACCTGGCCGGCTATCCCAACGGTCGGCGTCCCACCGACGACGTGGTGACCATCGCCCTCAAGGCCGTGGCGGGCGCCACCATCCCGCTGGTCGATCCGACCTTCACACCGGATGCGGCGGTCGCATTGGTCACGCAAGGCGTCACGGCAAGTCCCCGGGCCTACCAGGCGGAATTCCCCTACCTGGCCGACCCCCACGGAGGCTTCTCCAATCCACCGACGACGCCTGCCTCCAACCCGAATCCCGAGCTCTAGGGTCCGGTCGTGGACGTCGAGCTGCAGCACCACCACCAAGGCCACTCCCACGGAACGGCTGAAGCGCCCTTCGTGGATCATGGGCCGACGCACGGTCCGCCCGAAGCGCTCGTCCTCGACATAGGGGACGACATCGGCGCACTCGTCCTCTACGCCGACGAGTCGTGTCTCGGCATGGAGATCGATCTGACGCCGGCCGGCGCGCCGAGGTCCCATCACCTGCACACGATGATCCGGCGCAGGCGGGCCGTGGATCGCGAATTCATCGCCGGGGTGTATCCCGAACTGGTGGAAGGGATCTACACGGTGTGGGGAATCGACGGCCTCCCCCTGGGTGAAGTGACCATCGAGGGCGGTCGGGTCAGTGAATTCCGGTCGGGGGACTGCCGCACCCACGAGGAGCGTCTCTCGGCGTAGCGAGTTTGCACGGCGGGTGCATGTGTCGTCTGATGGAGGGCGTGCCATCGGCTCCGCCCCCGTTCATTCTGGCGTCAGGCTCCAGTGCACGTCTGCGGGTGCTCCGCGATGCCGGATTCGCCCCCCTCGTCGTCGTGAGCGGCGTGCCCGAAGATGTGGACGGCATGGAGTCGGCCCAGTGCGGTCGTCCTCCTCGGCTGAACGAAAGGGCGCAGCGGTGGCTGCGGGACGACCCGATGCGCTGATCCTCGCCTGCGATTCGATGCTCGAGCTCGACGGATCGTCACTGGGGAAGCCGGCGTCCGCCGCCGACGCCATCGAGATGTGGCGACGCCTGTCAGGGAGCCGCGGCGTCCTGCACACCGGCCATTGCCTGATCGATACCCGCTCCCAGGATCTCCCTCTCGCGACTCGACAGCACCGTCGTGCAGTTCGGTACGCCGAGCCAGGAGGAGATCGGCGCGTACGTGGCCAGTGGCGAGGCGTTGTCGCTCGCCGGCGCATTCAGCATCGACGGCCGGGCGGCTCCCTTCGTCGAGGGCATCGAAGGGGTGCCCAGCAACGTCTTGGGGGTGTCGCTCCCTCTCGTGCGTGCGATGCTCCGCGACGTGGGGATCTCGATCACCGATCTGTGGGCAGATCCGTGAATGTGTCGGGCCGTCAGGCCCTCGGTACCCCGAAGCCGGCCTGCGTCGCCCACTACATCCAATGTCGTTCCCATCGGGGAGAAGTCGGCGACTACGGGCGGAGGGGTGGAGCCCGGTGGCACAACGTCATACCTTCGTGGGCAGCGGCAGGCGGGCGCTCGGGCGCTCGGCCTGGGTGTAGCGGACGACGTAGGCCATCCTCACGAGACCCTCACTATCGAAGGTAGACATCGCAAGGCTACTACATCCCACCGTCGGCCGGGCCCGAGAATAGAGCTGCATGCCGGTACTGGGGTTGCAGCCGCGACCCCCTTCACCAGGGTCAACGGCCCGGAGCTGTGCCCGAGCCCGCACGGAGCGAACTGGTCGGGTGACGGTCGTCTCGGTAGGATCTTTATGTGCCGCAAGTAACTAATGCCGGAGACGGCAGCGCCCGATGACCGGGACCCATCTGCAGAACGGGGCGGATGCTCCTCAGGCACAAGGCGGTACAGCCCAGAACGACCACTACAAGTGGATCGCACTGTCCAACACGACGCTCGGCATCTTGATGGTGACGATCAACCAATCCATTTTGCTGATCTCCCTGCCGGACGTCTTCCGGGGCATCGACATGCAGCCACTCGCACCGGGCAACACGTCGTACTTCCTGTGGATCCTGATGGGCTTCATTTTGGTGACCGCCGTGTTGGTCGTCAGTTTCGGCCGTGTGGGGGACATGTACGGGCGCGTGCGGATGTACAACCTCGGCTTCGCCGTCTTCACCGTCTTTTCCATACTCCTGTCCATCACCTGGCTGTCGGGAGTCGGCGGGGCACTCTGGATCATCCTCATGCGACTCGGACAAGGTGTCGGCGGCTCGTTCCTGTTCGCCAACTCGAGCGCCATACTCACCGATGCATTTCCTCCGCACGAGCGGGGCAAGGCGCAGGGGATCAGCGGCGTGGCGCTGGTGTCGGGATCGTTCATCGGGCTCATCCTCGGTGGCCTCCTGGCCCCGATCGAATGGCGACTCGTGTTCTTGGTCTCCGTCCCCATCGGCGTCTTCGGCACCGTGTGGGCCTACCTGAAGCTCAAGGACAACGGCGTCCGGGTTCCCTCGAAGATTGACTGGCTCGGCAACATCACGTTTGCCGTCGGGCTCATCGCCCTGCTGACCGGGATCGTCTACGGGATTCAGCCCTACGGCGGCCATACGATGGGGTGGACCAATCCGGCGGTGCTCGGGGCCGTCTTCGGCGGCTTGGCGATACTGGGGTTGTTCGTCTTCATCGAGTTCAAAGTGCCCAATCCGATGATCCAGCTCAAGCTGTTCCGGATCCGCGCCTTCACCGCCGGCATCATCGCCTCGCTGATGTCCGCCGTGGGACGCGGGGGCATCCAGTTCATGCTCATCATCTGGCTGCAGGGCATCTGGTTGCCCCAGCATGGGTACAGCTTCTCCCGGACGCCGCTGTGGGCGGGTATCGCCCTGGTCCCGCTCACGATCGGCTTCATGATCTCAGGCCCGATCTTCGGGATCATGGCCGACCGTCTCGGCTCCCGGGGGGTGGCGACGATCGGTCTCATCGGCGCCGGCGGGTGTTATCTCCTCCTCGAGCTGTTGCCAATGGACTTCTCGTACGCTCCGTTCGCCATCATCCTCTTCTTCCTGTCCTTCTTCTCGGGCATGTTCATCGCACCGAACCAGACGGGCATCATGAACAGCCTGCCGCCGGATCAACGAGGTGCGGGCGCCGGGATCAACGCCACCTTCATGAATTCCGCCGGCGTGCTCTCCATCGGGATCTTCTTCTCGATCGTCACGATCGGACTGGCATCGACACTGCCGGCGCACCTGTTGGCGGGATTGACGGCGCAGGGCGTCCCGGCGGCCCAGGCGCTCAAGGTCTCGCGTCTCCCCCCGATCGGGAGCTTGTTCGCCGCGTTTCTCGGCTTCAACCCGATTCAGACGCTGGTGCCCCATCACGTGCTGGTTGCGCTCGGTCCGACGCGCGCCCAGTACCTGACGGGACGAAGCTTCTTTCCCAGTGTCGATCGCGCCGGCCTTCGCCCACGGGCTGCACCTGGCGTTCGACTTTGCGGCCGCCACGACCTTTGTCGGAGCCATCGCCTCGTGGCTTCGGGGAGGCCGTTACATCCATCCCGAGGCCCCCGACTCCGTGCTCGAGGAGGCCGGGAGGGGACTGCTCGAAGTGGGTGACCTGGCCTCGCAGGAGGTCGGGGCAGGCGTCGTCAACGACGTGTAGGGCAGGGCTACGGTGTGTGCGCCGGAAGCCACGGCAGCCGCCAGGAAGGGTGGCCGCGGACGAGGTCGTCCGCTTGTGCCGGTCCCCACGACCCGACCGCATACGGCACGGGGGCAGGGGGATCGCTGAGCAACGGCTGCAAAATGCGCCAGGTCTCTTCCACCGAATCCTCCCTGGTGAAAAGGGAATGGTCGCCGGCGAGCGCGTCATGGATCAACCGTTCGTAGGGCTCAGGAGGCTGACCGAGCTGGGCGGCGAACGGCAGGTCCATGTGCACCTCCCTGCAGGCACAACCGTCGGTTCCTTTAGAGCGCAAGACCATCCGCACTCCGGCGTCGGGGTCGATCCGGAAGACGAATTCGTTCGGATCCGCATGCTGCACCTCGGCCAAGAAGGAAAGGGACGGGACGCGCCGGAAGATGACCCGTACTTCCGTCGCCTTGGCGGCAAGCGACTTTCCGGCCCGGATGAAGAAAGGCACCCCGGCCCAGCGCCAATTGTCGACGTTCAGACGGAGAGCCACGTACGTCTCGGTGCTCGAGTCTGCCTTGACCCCCGGGACGTCGTGATACCCCGCATACTGCGCCCGGACACAGCGGGTCGGATCGACGTCGGGCACGGAGCGGAAGACGTCGACCTTCTTGTCCCAGAGCGCTCTCGCCCCCGGACCGACGGGCGCCTCCATCGCGAGGAGGGCGAGCACCTGCAAGAGGTGGTTCTGCACCACGTCGCGCAGCGCTCCCACCGAGTCGTAGAACGCCCCGCGGTCGTCCACGCCGAAGTCCTCGGCCATCGTGATCTGCACCGCAGCGACATGGTCGCGGTTCCACACCGGTTCGAAGAGCGCGTTGGCGAAGCGGAGGAAGAGCATGTCGAGGACAGGCTGCTTCCCCAGGAAGTGATCGATACGCAGGATCTGGTCCTCCGCCAGCACCTCATGGAGTTCGACATTGAGGGCGCGTGCCGACTCGAGGTCATGGCCGAAGGGCTTCTCGATCATCACGGTCGCGTGCTCGGTCAGTCCCGCTTGTCCGAGCCCCGCCACGACCCTCCCGAAAAGGAAGGGCGGAATCTCCAGATAGAAGAGCGGTCTCGACGAACCGTGCAACAGGGTGGCCAGCGACTCGTACGTTGCGGCATCGGTGATGTCGCCTTGGAGGTAGGTGAATCTCCCCGTCAACCTCGCCATCGGTCTTCGCGTCGATGGCCTGTCCGGAGTCGTCGAGAGCCTGTCGGATGGCCGTACCGAGCTGATCCTGTGACCAGCCGTCACTGGCCACCCCGATGATCGGGCACTGCAGCTGGCCGGCTTCCTCCAGCCGGTAGAGCGAACGAAACGTCATCTTCCGGGCCAGGTCCCCGGTCACGCCGAAGATCACCAATGTGTCGGGCGCGTCCGGGGTTCGCGGCGTTCTCCGTCTTCTTGACCATGATGGACGACTCTATGGGATGCGGTCTCCGGCCGCCGTGCCCTCATCGCCGAATTTCTCCGTGTGAGTCGGCGCCCCTTGTGGGTAGGACTTCAGGCATGACACAAGCCGCCGCTGCACCCGAGGTCGAAAAATTCGTCGCCCTGTTGAACGAGGACCTGGGGACCGAATACCAGTCCATCGTCCAGTACACCAACCACATCGCCACGATCAACGGGGCCGAGTTCTCGGGCATCGTGGCCGAGCTGAAGGCCCATCTGACCCAGGAGCTCTCGCACGCCCAGATCCTGGCCGAACAGGTTTCCTTCCTGGGGGGCGAGCCGGGCACCACCGTGCCGTCAGTCGAGCGCAACGCCGACAGTCGCCGGGCGCTCGAGGCGGACCTCCGATTGGAGACCGAGCAGCTCGAGCGTTATCGGGAACGCTTCGGCCAGGCCAACGAACTCAAGCTGGCCGACGTGGCCGAGGCTCTGCGCCCTCTTCTCGAGCAGACCCAGGAACACGTCCGCGACCTGCAGATGGTCCTGGGAGACTGACGGCCGGCACGCGTCAGCCGTCCAGGCCGAGCACCCGCAAGGCGTTGGTGCGGAGGAACTTCGGCCATACCTCGTCCTTGAAGCCGACCTGCGGCATTTCGCGCATGATGCGTTCGAGGGAAAGCCCCATCGGGAAGTAGCCCGCGTAGATGATTTTGTCGGCGCCACGCGTGTTGGCGTAATTGACGATGTCCTGGGGGTAGTACTTCGGGGCGAACGCACTGGTGGAGAAATGAAGGCCCGGCCACTTGAGCATGAGTTTGACGGCGAGCTCAGTCCAGGGCTCACAACCGTGACGGGTCACGAAGACGAGCTCGGGGAAGTCGAACATGACCTCGTCGATGAGCTCGACATGTTGGCAGGCCGCCTTGAGGCGAGGCCCGGGGATGCCGGCGCAGCAGAAGACGGGGATGTTGAGCTCGACGCACTTGGCGTAGACCGGATACATCTTCTTGTCGTTGATGGGAACCTGTGGAAACGTCCCGGCGGGAAAGATGCCGACGGCCCGCACGCCGTAGGTCTCGTACTCGCGCACAATGCGGCTGATGCCTTCCATCCCGTCGTTCGGATCCGTCGAGGTGGAGGCGATGAAGCGGTCGGGATGCCGTTTCATCGCCTCGGCACCGGTGCCCGACTGATCGCCGACGGTGATCATCGCCTTGTCGATCCCCCAGAGGTCCATCTCACGCAGGGTGGCACTGATCGGGTCGTCGGTGCTCTCGAACCCTTTTTCGGGGACGTCCTTGAACATGTACTCCACCGGGAACTCGAATTCTTCCTTGGATTCGACGTCCCGTGTCTGTGCGGTGATGAACGTGTAGACGGCCTTCATGTCGTGATGGGGGAACCCCATCATCGTGTCGATGATCCCGATACCCGACGGCATGCCCATGTCGTGCCCCTCCCCAACGCTGCGCGACGGCTGCAGCTTCGATCGAAACCACCTTGGAACGGCGGCTACTAATGTTGCGTTCTAGTTATAGTTCCTTACCTGCGAGAGCGAGGGCATCCGTGCCGGCGACCAAGAAGCCGCTGTACGACCCCGATGGCCAATCAGGGCTCAGCGACGTCGTGGGCCTGTTGCCCGCCTCCCTCGCCCGGGCGCGCCGTCCCTCGAGTGCACGTGATTCGCCGGTGTCGCCGAGTTCACCTGGAATTCACCTGTGTCTCCGGCCCGAAAAGAGGCCTCGCGTGCGTGTGGTCGTGTCGGAGGACCCCGGTAGCATTGGGCTCGCGCATGGGCCATTCGGATGCGGCGTCGGGCACACGGTGCCGCGGACGCCGGGCAAGTGCGCGCTGGCGGCCAGGGTGTCAGGCACTCGTTTGTGCGTGATGCGCACCGGGTAAGAAACCGACGAGAGAGAGGGTATCGGACGTATGGCGACACGCCGCGTAGCTCCTCGCCCGGCCAATGCAGAAGAGAACCTGTCTCATGCGGGCAACCGGGCGGCGCCGGCTCCGCTGTTCTGCCGGCGGACTGGGGCCGTCCGGTTGTCTCTTCGCTGCGTCCGCTGGTCGATGGCGGCCGACGGCCGTCCAAAGCCGCCATCGGGGACACGGTGACGGTGGAGGCCGAAGCGTTCGTCGAGGGGCATGACGTCCTCACCTGCGATCTGCTCTTCCGGCCCGAGAGCGCGCCGAACTGGTCGTCGGCGCCCATGGTGCCGCAGGGGGACGACATCTGGCGTGGGGAGTTCTCCGTGACGACGATGGGCTGCTACCGGTACGCCGTCTACGCGAAAGTCGATCGTTTTCTGACGTGGCGCCGGGACCTGCACGCCAGGATGGAGGCGGGTCAGGATGTCACGCTTGAGTTGTTGGTGGGCGCCGAGCTGATCGACGCCGCGGCCAAGAGGGCGACGTCCACCGCCCAGCGCCTGCTGTCCTTGGTGGCTGCCGACCTCTGGACCGGGGTGAAGGGGATCGACGGGGACGTTTCCGAGGAGGTGGCGGATGGGACCGGCGCGTCCACGCTCATCGACCTCGTGTTCTCCGACATGCTCGCACTGCTGATGGACCGGTTCTGCGATCCGGCCCACTCCTTGACGTCGGAGGTCTACTCCGTGGTGGCCGACAGGGAGAAGGCCCGGTTCAGTACCTGGTACGAGATGTTCCCGCGTTCGGCCTCCGCCGACGCCGACCGCCACGGCACCTTCGCCGACGTGCGGGCCAAGTTGCCGTACGTGGCGCACATGGGATTCGACGTCCTCTACCTGCCGCCGATCCATCCGATCGGGCGCACCGGCCGCAAGGGCCGGGACGGCGCCACGCATGCGGCCGCGGAGGATCCGGGCAGCCCCTGGGCCATCGGCGCTGCGGAAGGGGGCCATCGGAGCGTCCACCCCGACCTCGGCACGCTGGAGGACTTCGGAGAGCTGGTGACCGCAGCGGCAGCACGTGGCATCGACGTGGCGATCGATCTCGCCTTTCAGGCCTCGCCCGATCATCCCTGGGTGAGGGACCATCCGGCGTGGTTCCGGCACCTCCCCGACGGAAGCATCCGCTACGCGGAGAACCCGCCGAAACGGTACGAGGACATCTACCCCCTCGACTTCGAAACCGACGATTGGCAGGCACTCTGGGCCGAGCTGCTCGATGTCGTGCGCTTCTGGGTGGCGCAAGGGCGTGAAGGTGTTCCGTGTGGACAATCCGCACACCAAGCCGTTCGCCTTCTGGGAATGGATGATCCGGCTCGTGAAGGCCGATCATCCGGAGGTCATCTTCCTCTCGGAGGCCTTCACCCGCCCGGCGGTGATGCAACACCTGGCCAAGGTGGGGTTCACCCAGTCGTACACCTACTTCACCTGGCGCAACACCAAGTGGGAGCTCGAGACCTACCTGACGGAGCTGACCAGGACCGACGTGGCCGCGTACTTTCGCCCCAACTTCTGGCCCAACACGCCGGACATCCTCCACGAGTCGCTCCAGACGGGGGGTCGTGCCGCCTTCCTGGCCCGCCTGGTCCTCGCGGCCACGCTCAGCTCGAACTACGGCGTCTACGGCCCCGCCTTCGAATTGCAGGAGCACGTTCCCCGCTCCACCGGCTCCGAGGAGTACGCACGCTCGGAGAAGTACGAGATCCGATCGTGGGACCTGGCCCGCCCGGACAGCCTCTCCGAGTTCATCGCGCGCGTGAACAAAATTCGGCGTGACCACCCCGCACTCCAGTTCAACGACGCGTTGCAGTTCCATCGGGTCGACAACGACCAGATCATCGCCTTCTCGAAGACGAGGAACACGGCGACGCAAGGGAGCGGGCCGGCCGGCCGGGACGTGATCCTGACCGTCGTCAGCCTCGACCACCTCCGCGTGCAGTCGGGGTGGGTGGGTCTCGATCTCGAAGCGCTCGGGCTGGACCCCGCACGGCCCTATGTCGTGCACGATCTCCTCACCGGAGCCAAGTACCGCTGGGAGGGGACGCGACAACTTCGTCCTTCTGGACCCGACCGGATTGGCGGCGCACCTGTTCGTGGTCGAGCAGGAAGAGGATCCGCTGCTCGACGGCTCGCACCCGCATGACGGCCACCGACCTCCAGATTGTCGGCGATGCCCCGGAGGGAGCCATCGTCGGGCCGGCGTCCACGGGTTGGTACAAGGACGCCGTCATCTACGAGGTCCACGTCCGCGCCTTCCACGACGCCAACGGTGACGGGGTAGGCGATTTCCGGGGGCTCATCGACAAGCTCGACTACCTGGCGGAATTGGGAGTGACCGCGCTTGTGGCTCCTGCCGTTCTACCCGTCGCCGCTCCGCGACGACGGCTATGACATTTCGGACTACCGGCAGGTGCACCCGTCCTACGGCTCGTTGCGGGATTTCCGCCTGTTCCTGCGCGAGGCGCACCGCCGCGGGCTTGCGCGTCATCACCGAACTCGTCCTGGCGCACACCTCGGACGAGCATCCCTGGTTTCAGCGGGCCCGCCTGGCCAAGCCGGGATCGGTGCACCGGGACTTCTACGTCTGGAGCGACACCCCGGACCGCTTCGCCGGGCGCGAGGATCATCTTCAAGGACTTCGAGGATTCCAACTGGTCCTTCGATCCGGTGGCCCAGGCGTACTTCTGGCACCGTTTCTACTCGCATCAACCGAGCCTCAATTACGACAATCCGAGCGTGCGCCAGGCCATGCTCGACGTTGTCGACTACTGGTTGGCCATGGGGGTCGACGGCCTCCGCCTCGATGCGGTTCCCTACCTCTACGCCCGCGAGGGCACGACGTGCGAGAACCTGCCTGAGACCTTCGCCTTCCTGCGCCACCTCCGGGCGCACGTCGACGCCCGCTTCGGTGATCGGATGCTGCTGGCCGAAGCCAACCAGTGGCCCGAGGACGCCGTGGCGTACATGGGCAACGGCGACACGTGCCACATGGCCTTCCATTTCCCCTTGATGCCGCGGATGTTCATGGCCGCCCGCCAAGAGGACCGGTTTCCGATGGTCGACATCCTGGCCGAGACGCCGGCCACCCCCCCGGAGTGCCAGTGGGCGCTGTTCCTGCGCAACCACGACGAGCTCACGCTCGAGATGGTGACCGACGAGGAGCGCGACTACATGTACCGCGCCTACGCCCAGGACCCGCAGGCGCGGGTGAACGTCGGCATCCGCCGGCGTTTGGCTCCGTTACTGGGCAACGACCGCAAGCTGATGGAGATGATGAACGGGTTGCTGTTCTCCATGCCGGGCACGCCCATCATCTACTACGGCGACGAAATCGGGATGGGGGACAACATCTACCTCGGTGACCGCAACGCCGTGCGGACCCCGATGCAGTGGAACAGCGACCGCAACGCCGGCTTCTCCGCCGCCAATCCGCAGCGGCTGTACCTCCCCGTGATCATCGACCCCGAGTATCACTCCCAGGCCGTGAACGTCGAGGCGCAAGAGGAGAACCCGAACTCCCTCTTGTGGTGGATGAAGCGGCTCATCGCCCTGCGGCAGCGCTACAAGGCCTTCGGCCAAGGCACCCTGGAGGTGCTCCGCCCCGACAACCGGAAGGTCTTCGCGTTCATCCGGCGGTTCGAGGACGAACGCATCCTGGTCGTGGTGAATCTCTCCCGCAACGTGCAATGCGTCGAGCTGGACCTCTCCGAATTCCGCGGGGCAACGCCCTTCGAGCTCTTCGGGAACTCGAAGTTCCCTTCGGTCGGCGACCTTCCGTACTTCATCACCCTGGGTCCGCACGGGTTCTACTGGTTCTCGCTCGAGCAGAAGTCCGATGAGTCCGCTCCTGTTCGCCCCTCGTTCGAGGTCCCGGGCGAGTGGGACGAGCTCTTCGGCGGAGCGCCGCTGCGCGAGTTCGAGGCGTTCCTGCCGGCCTACCTCGCCACGCGTCGGTGGTTCGTGCAGAAGGCGCGGACGATCACCGCGGCCACCGTGGTCGACTACGTGCCGCTTCTGGCCATGCCCGGGCGGCGGTCCGATCCCGTGGCCTTTCTCGTCATCGTGCAGGCGCAGCTGGATCACGGCAGCCCCGAGCGGTATTCGCTGCCTCTCTCCTTCGCGACGGGCGCCAAGGCCGAGGAGCTCAAGAAGTGGCACGGGGAAGCGGTGATGGCCGACTTGAAGGCGGAACGGTGAGCAAGGCGTGCTCTACGACGCGCTGTTCGAGCCGGCGTTCACCAAGCTGATGGTCGAGCTCCTCGCCCGGCGCCGGTCCGTGGGTGGGGCGGGAGGCAAGCTGCTCGGCATCCCGTCGCCGTCCTTGCGGCAATTCGACGAGTTCGTGAACGAGGACTACACGCCGGTGCCGCTCTCGGCCGAACAATCCAACAGCTCCGTCCTCCTCGGGAACAACGCCATCATGAAGTTCATCCGGCGTTTTGAAGAGGGCGTCAATCCGGGCGTGGAGGTAGGGCGCTTCCTGAGCGAGCGCGCCCGCTTCGCCTACGCACCGCTGAGCGGGGGAAGCGTGGAGTATCGCCCCGATGCGCCGGGCTCGGTTCCGACCACGGTCGCCGTGCTCGAAGAGTTCATCTCGAACGAGGACGACGGGTGGGACTACGTCGTCGACGCCCTGACGCACAGCCTCGAGGAAGCGTTGGCGCATCGCCAGGACGTCGAGCTTCGGCTGGCCCCACCGCGCAGTCTCTTCGCTCTGGACAGGAGCGAGCTCGAACCGGGGCATCTCCTGGTGGGCGCGCACCTCGAGTGGGCGTCCCTGCTCGGAAAGAGGACGGCTGAGCTCCATCAGGCGCTGACCTCGGACCACCGTGATCCGGACTTCGCCCCGGAGCCACTGACCGCGCTCGATCGCCAGGCGCTCTATCACGGGGCGCGCAGCCTGACACGCAAGGTCTTCCACGATGCGCGGTCGCTGCCGCTCCGTTCACCCCGGCTCGAACAGGTGCTCCAGAGGGAGAACGAGATCATCGATCGCATGCGCAAGCTCAGCATGCTGTCGATGAAGGCCGAGCGCATCCGCTGCCACGGCGATTACCACCTCGGCCAGGTTCTCTGGACGGGGAAGGACTTCGTGATCATCGACTTCGAGGGAGAGCCCAGTCGTTCACTCGGACGGCGGCGGTTGAAGCGGCCGGCCGTGGTCGATCTCGCCGGCATGGTGCGCTCGTTCCATTACGCCGGGAGAACGGCTGCCCTGCGGTTGACGCGCGATCTGGGCACGTCGATGGTGTCGGTCGACCGGACGACCATCGACACGTGGCTCACGTTCTGGCACCGGTGGATCTCGGGCACCTTCTTGGACGCATACCTCGAGGTCGCCGGTGAGGCGGACGTATCTCCCGCACGATGTGGCGCAGCTCACGCAGCTGTTCGACTTCTTCCTTCTGGAGAAGGCAATCTACGAGCTCGGCTATGAAACCAACAGCCGTCCGGACTGGGTCGACATCCCGGCTCGGGGCATTCTGGACATTCTGGACCTCGGTTCGTGACGTCGGGCGACACTTGCTCTTCTGGCCGAGTCGCATGGCGTGCAGACCTCGTATCCGGGGTGGCGACGGATCGATGCACCGGGCCGACGAGGACGTCCTTGTCGCGATCCTCCAGGCACTGGGTTCCTCCGTCGGTTCCCCGGGTCACGCCGCCGCGACGCTGACGGAACGTCGACGCGAAGAGGCCCGTCGCCATCTGCAGCCCGTTCTCGTCCATCGGGTGGGGAAGGGCGCACCGAGCGCAGTGACGCTGCCGCGCCGCGTGCACCCGCGCGATGTGTGGTGCACCCTGGAGCTCGAGGACGGTGAGGTCCGCCGCCATCGGCTGGCGGGGAGTATCACGGCGATGTCGGCTGCCACAGGAGCGCACGGTACGTCCGCCACGTACCAGCTTCCAGCTCGAGCCCGACCATGCACATCCCATCCCGCCCGGCTACCACCGGGTGACGGTGGAGTGGCCCGGGGCGGACGCGACGGCGCTGGTGATCGCCGCTCCGGCCTGCCCCGACGCATCGCGTGGCTGGGGTGCCTTCCTTCCCCTGCACGCGTTGCGGACGGACCGGGACTGGGGCCTCGGGAGTTACCCCGACCTGGCAGAGCTGGGGCGATGGATCGGCGATCTCGGCGGCTCCATGGTGGGTGCTCTGCCGCTGTACCCGGCATTCCTCGAGCCGCCCGCCGACCCGAGCCCGTACCTTCCCGTGAGCCGGCTCGCCTACAACGAGGTCTTCGTCGACCCCCTGTCCCTACCTGAGATCGCCGAGTCTGCAGAGGCTCGACGCTTGCTGGCGTCGGACGGGTTCAGGCGGCGCCTCGCCGTAGTCCACACCGCCGCACTGGTGGACTACGAGGATGTATCCCGCCTGCGGCGTCAGGTGCTCTCCGCCATGGCCGAAACGCTCCTCGGCCGAGCCTCGTCGCGCCGCGACGAGCTCTGCGCCTTCGCCGGACGGCATCCCGAATTGCTCGCATACGCGCGGTTCCGCGCCGAGCGCGACGCCCGCTCGTCGCGCCGCAGTGAGGATCGCCCTTCCACCGTCGGGTACCACTTGTATGCGCAATGGGCGGCGGCGCAGCAACTGGCGAGTGCCGCGTCGTCAGCGCCTCTTTATGCCGATCTCCCCGTAGGTGTGCACCCCGAAGGGTTCGACCCGCAGTGGGCGCCGCACGTCTTCGTGGCCGGGGTGCACGGCGGTGCCCCGCCGGATCTCTTCTTTGACGGTGGGCAGGACTGGTCGTTCCCTCCGCTCCATCCCGAACGGATGCGAGAGGACGGGTACCGTTACTTCATCGAGATCGTGCGACGCGCGTGCGCCCACGCCTCGTACCTGCGTGTCGATCACGTGATGGGCCTGCAGCGTCTGTACTGGATCCCCGAGGGATTCGACGCACGCCACGGTGCGTACGTCTCGTATCGGGCAGAAGAGCTCCACGCGGTGGTGTCGCTCGAAGCGCACCGGGCGGGCAGTGTCGTGGTGGGCGAGGACCTCGGCACGGTTCCGGCGGGGGTGCGCGAGCGCATGGCCGAAGATCACATGCTGCGGTCCTGGGTCCTCCAGTTCGAGTCGAGTGCACACGACCCGCTGCCCACACCGCCGGCTGCGGCCATGGCGTCGTGGGGCACCCACGACCTGGCGCGTTTCGAGGCGTATTTCTGGGGCATCGACATCGACGAGAACGAGCGAGCCGGGCACCTGTCCGCGGCCGAGGCCGCGACGCGACGAGAGGAGCGCGCGACCTGGCGTGCCGCCATGCTCCTCGCTGTCGGTGCACATCAGGGGCCCACCGGCAGCACCGACGGGGCCGAGGACCCGGCCGCTGCCGCCCTGCGCTGCTGCCTGACCCATCTGGCGCAGAGCCCGGCGGACCTCGTCATGGTGGACCTCGAAGAGCTGTGGGGCGAGCGCCAGCCGCAGAATCGCCCCGGAACCGGACCGGAGGCATCGAACTGGCGGCGCAGGGCGTCGCACACGCTCGAGGAGGCGCAAGAGGACGTCGCGACCGTCGGGTTCCTCCGAGAGCTGCACGTGCTCCGCGGGGCCGGGCCGACCGACCGCATCGGCGTTTCCCGATGAGCGCGGCCCGACGGGCGAGCGCCGAAGAGGCGGCGAGTGCCGGCGCCCTCTCCGAGGACGACCTCTACCTCTTCAACGAGGGCACCCATCGGCGACTGGGAGAGAAACTCGGGGCCCATCTCCAGCCCGGCGGGGGCGCCGCGTTCGCCGTGTGGGCTCCGAACGCGGTGCGGGTCGCCGTCATGGGGGACTTCAACTACTGGAGCCCCGATGCCGATCCGCTCGAGGTGCGCGGGAGCTCCGGAATCTGGGAAGGAACGGTGGCGCACGCCGGTGCGGGACACGTCTACAAGTTCGCCATCACGACGCGGGATGGCGCACGTTCTGGAGAAGGCCGATCCGTTCGCCCGCTGCACGGAGCATCCGCCGCGTACAGGGTCGGTCGTGTGGGATCTGGCCTACGAATGGGGTGACGCCGCCTGGATGCAGTCCCGGGGCGATCGCATCGGCCTCGACGCGCCACTCTCGGTCTATGAAGTGCATCTGGGAAGTTGGCGCCGAGATCCCTCCGACCCTGGACGGCTCCTCGGGTACGCCGAGGTCGCCGAACCTCTGATCCGGCACGTCCAAGAGGTGGGGTTCACCCATGTTGAATTCCTCCCGCTCATGGAGCACCCGTTCTACGGGTCGTGGGGGTACCAGACCACGGGCTTCTTCGCCCCGACCCGGCGCTACGGGACGCCGCAGGAGCTCATGTTCCTGATCGACCGCCTCCACCAGGCCGGGATAGGAGTACTGATGGACTGGGTGCCCTCGCACTTCCCCGAGGACCCGTTCGCCCTGGCGTCGTTCGACGGGACGCATCTCTACGAGCACGCCGACCCGCGCCTCGGCTTTCACCCCGACTGGAAGAGCCTGATCTTCAACTACGGCCGCCACGAGGTGCGGAGCTTTCTGGCGTCCTCGGCGGAACACTGGTTGTCGACGTACCACGTCGACGGGCTGCGGGTCGACGCGGTGGCCTCCATGCTCTACCTCGACTACTCCCGGCGCCCGGGGGAGTGGATCCCGAACGTCCATGGGGGACGGGAGAATCTCGACGCCCTCGAATTCCTCCGCCAGCTGAACACGGGGATCTATGCCGACCATCCCGACGTCCAGGTGATCGCCGAGGAGTCCACCGCATTCCCCGGTGTCTCGCGCCCGGTCCATGACGGCGGTGTCGGCTTCGGCCTCAAGTGGGACATGGGGTGGATGCACGACACGCTGCTCTACATGGGGCGTGATGCCATCCACCGCCGGCATCATCACGGCGAGCTGACCTTTCGCGGCGTGTACGCCTTCAGCGAGAATTTCATGCTGCCGCTTTCCCACGACGAGGTCGTCCACGGCAAAGGCTCACTGCTTTCCAAAATGTCGGGCGACGACTGGCAACGCTTCGCCAATCTCCGGTTGCTCTTCGGGTACCAGTTCGGGCAACCGGGCAAGAAGTTGCTCTTCATGGGCGACGAGCTGGCCCAGCGACGGGAGTGGGATCACGACAGCAGCCTCGACTGGCATCTTCTCGAGAGCCCGGCCCACGGCGGGATCCAGCGCTGGGTGGCCGATCTCAACCGGCTCTACCGGGCGCAGGCGGCACTCCATGAACGCGATACCGAACCCGACGGCTTCGCCTGGACCCAACCCAACGAGGCCGAAACCAGCCTGCTCTCGTTTCTGCGCATGTCGGCGTCCGGCTCGCCCCTCCTGGTGATCTGCAACTTCACGCCGGTGCCCCGGCCCAACGTCCTCGTCGGCGTGCCCCACGGTGGTTTCTGGTCGGAGTTGCTCAACAGCGATGCCGTGATCTACGGCGGCAGTGGCTGGGGGAACCTCGGCGGAGTGGAGGCCCAGCCGGTCCCGGTGCACGGCATGCCCTGGACGCTCACCGTGACCGTGCCCCCGCTGGGATGCGTCTTCTTCGGACCAGGATGACGCCGGCGTTCTCATTGGGGGCGGTCCCCGTCGACCGGGGAAGGACGCGTTTCACCGTGTGGGCGCCCGGCCGACGACGGGTCGTGGTGTCGTTCCCCGCGAGTGGCCGCGTGCGTGGCGCTCTCCAATCGGGGAGATGGATATCACGCTGCGGTCGTCGACGACTGCGGGCCGGGCGAGCGCTATCACCTGCTCCTCGACGGCGAGGGGCCGTTCGCCGATCCGGCCTCCCGGGCGCAGCCCGACGGCGTGCACGGTCCATCGCAGGTGGTCGATCTGGGCGCGCACCAGTGGCGGGACGCCGGGCACCGCACGCGGCCGCTCTGGCAGCACGTGATCTCCGAGGTGCATGTCGGGACGTTCACACCCGAAGGCACGTTCGACAGTGCGGTGGCCGGGCTCGACGATCTGGTGGAGGTGGGAATCAGCGCCGTCGAGCTCATGCCCGTGGCCCAGTTCCCCGGTCGGCGCAATTGGGGCTACGACGGTGTCTTCCCCTTCGCCGTACAGAACTCCTACGGCGGCGCAGCCGGGCTGCAGCGATTCGTCGATGCCTGCCACGGCCGGGGGCTCGACGTGATCCTCGATGTCGTCTACAACCACCTGGGTCCCGAGGGCAACGTTCTGGCCGCATTCGGTCCTTACTTCACCGACCGCTACCGGACGCCGTGGGGCCCGGCGGTCAACTTCGACGGCGCCGACTCCAACGACGTGCGCGCCTACTTCTTGTACAACGCGCGCCAATGGTTCACGGAGTTCCACATCGACGGCCTCCGGCTCGACGCGGTGCACGAGATCATCGACCGCAGCGCCATCCCGTTCCTGTCCGAGTTGGCCACCGCCGTCGGCGACCTCGGCGACCGGTTCCTGGTGGCGGAGAGCGCCGACAACAACCCGCGTGTCGTCACCCCGGTCAGCGGGGGTGGGCTCGGGATGGACGCCCAATGGAACGACGACTTCCACCACGCCCTTCATGCGGCCATCACCGGCGAGCGCACCGGGTACTACCTCGACTTCGGCCCGGTGAGCGACATCGCGCGGGCGATGGACGAAGGCTTCGTCTACCAGGGTGAATATTCGAAATTCCGCAATCTCGACCACGGGGGACCGTCGGTGGGCATCGCACCGGAGCGATTCGTCGTCTTTGCCCAGAATCACGACCACATCGGCAATCGCCCCAAAGGTGACAGGCTGGTGACCTTGGTGACGCGGGAACAGGCCCAGCTGGCCGCAGCACTCGTCCTGCTGGCCCCCGGTGTGCCGCTGTTGTTCATGGGGGAGGAGTACGGCGATCCCGCGCCGTTTCCGTACTTCATCGACCACGGCGACCCCGCCCTGGTGGAGGCGGTGCGAGCGGGCCGGTCCGAGGAGTTCGCCGCATTCGCCGGCACCGGCGGCGTGCTCGATGCCGACGCCCAGGCCACCTTCGACGCGGCTCACATCGACCCCTCGTTGCGTCACCAGGGTGACCATCGGAGCCGGTGGGCCCTGCACCGTGCTCTCATCGGGTTGCGACGGGCGAACCCCGCCCTCGCGGCGTTCCCCCCGCTCCGCCGTTCGGGCGTTTGCCTCGTCGGATGTGGTCACCCTGGTCCGTTCGGACCCTCGCGGCGCCGTGGCCGCCCTCTTCAATGTCTCGTCGGGAACGTCCGACGCGGTGCTCCCGCCACCGCCCCTCGGCGGGCGCCGGAGACCGACGGGAGTGCCTGCTGGTCCAAGTTGCTCGATGCACGAGCCCCTGAGTTCGGCGGGCATGGCGAGGCCCTCCCCGAACTGCTCGCGCCGGGGGAGAGCGCCCGGCTCGGCCCGTGGGAGTTCTGTGCCTATGGCCTCTCCGAGAACCGGGGTGACGTGTGAGGGTCTGGCCCGGAGGTCCACACCCGCTGGGCGCCACCTGGAACGGCGAGGGGGTCAATTTCGCGCTCTTCTCCGAGAGCGCGCGGGCGGTGCAACTGTGTCTCTTCGACGATGCCACCGCTTCGGTCCCGACCGCGACGATCACCATGGGGGAGCAGACCGACAACGTCTGGCACGTGTACCTGCCCGACGTGCGTCCCGGCGCGCTGTACGGCTACCGGGTCGACGGACCGTACGACCCGCAGCGTGGACATCGGTTCAATGCCAGCAAGTTGCTGATCGACCCGTACGCGAAAGCGGTGAGTGGACCGATCCGTTGGAGCGACGAGCTCTTCGGCTACACCATCGGCGATCCCGAGGTCGACCTGTCCTTCGACACCCGTGACTCGGCCGGCGCGATGCCCAAATGCCTCGTCGTGGACCCGGCCTTCACGTGGGACGACGACCGTTCGCCCAACACGCCGTGGAACCAGACGGTGATCTACGAGGCCCATGTGCGTGGCATGACGCAGCGTCACCCCGGCGTCCCCGAACACTTCCGCGGCACGTATCTCGGGTTGGCCTCGGACCCGATCATCGACCACCTGGTCGAGCTCGGCGTGACAGCGGTCGAACTGATGCCGGTGCACCATTTCGTGAACGACCGGCACCTCGTCGACCAGGGCCTCAGCAATTTCTGGGGCTACAACTCGATCGCCTTCCTGGCGCCGCACGTCGGCTATGCGACGGGGGGACTCGGGCAACAGGTCAGCGAGTTCAAGTCGATGGTGCGCACACTGCACCGCGCCGGTCTCGAGGTGATTCTCGACGTCGTCTACAACCACACCGGTGAGGGAAACCAGCTCGGCCCGACGCTCTCACTACGCGGCATCGACAACTCGGTGTACTACCGGCTGATGCCGGACCAACCGCAGTACCACCTCGACTACACCGGCACCGGGAACAGCCTCAACATCCTCCATCCGCGGGCCATGGGCCTGGTCACCGACAGCCTGCGCTACTGGGTGACGGACATGCACGTGGACGGTTTCCGCTTCGACCTGGCCCCGGTGCTCGTGCGCGGCTACGAGGCCGGGCAACCGAGTGCGTTCTTCGAGATCATCCAACAGGACCCCATCCTGTCGAAGGTGAAGCTCATCGCCGAGCCTTGGGACGCCAGCCCCGATGGCTACCAGTTGGGGCAATTCCCCACGGGCTGGTCGGAATGGAACGGCGCGTTCCGCGACTGCGTCCGCCGATTCTGGCGCGGGGACCCGGGCCAGGTGCCCGAGCTCGCGTCCCGCCTGACCGGTTCGAGCGACATCTACGCCCCCAGCGGGCGTCGCACCTACGCCAGCATCAACTTCGTCACGTGTCACGACGGCTTCACCCTCACGGACCTGGTCAGCTTCGACGAGAAGCACAACGAGGCCAACGGCGAAGAGAATCGCGACGGGGCGCAGGACAACGTCAGCCGCAACTGGGGGGCGGAGGGGCCGACCAACTCGGCCCGGATCCAGCGGGCCCGGGACCGCATGAAGAGGAACTTCCTCACGACCCTGCTGTTCGCCCAGGGGGTGCCCATGCTGTTGGGAGGCGACGAGATCGGTCGGACCCAAGAGGGCAACAACAACGCGTATTGCCAGGACAACGAGGTGAGTTGGTTCGACTGGGACATCGGCGAATCGGGCTGGGACATGCGGGACTTCGTTCGTGACCTGATCGCCGTCCTGAAGGGCAACCCGATCCTGCGCCGCCGCGGCTTCTTCACCGGCACCGAGGTGCCCGGCACCACGACGAAGGACGTGACGTGGATCCGTGCCAACGGGCAGGAGATGACCGAGGAGGAGTGGTCGGACCCCAACAACCAGAGCATCGGCATGCTCCTCTTCGGCCTGGCTGCGGACGAGGTGGACAGCCGAGGGCGGTCGGCGTCCGCCGACTCGCTGCTCCTTCTGCTCAATGCCGGGGCGCGGTCGCACTCCTACACGTTGCCGCGCATGGAGAGTCCCGGGCTCTGGGAGGAGCTCGTCAACACGGCCCGGCCCGGCCCCTATGCGCGCCAGATGCGCAATGACGCGGTGAACCTCACGGCCCACTCGAGCATGCTCCTGCGCCATACCGAGCGCATCGAGGGATGAGTGCCGGGCGGACGGAGCCGACGTTCGTCCCTTCATCGGGTGGCGTGCGGGTGGCGGTCCATGACCTGGGCGGCCCCGGTGACCCGCGACCGCCACGCGTCCTCCTGTTCGCCCACGCCACCGGATTTCACGGCCGGGTCTGGGAGCCCGTCGTGGCGTTCCTGACCCATCGTTTCCATTGCCTGGCCATCGACTTCCGTGGTCACGGGTTCAGCGAATTGCCCGATGGCGCCAGCCTGGCCTGGTCGTGCATCGGGGACGACGCCGAAGCGGTGCTCCGGAGCGATCTCGTCGCCACGCGTCGACGCGTGCACGGCGTCGGGCATTCCCTGGGAGGTGCTGCGCTCGCACTCGCCGCGGCGCGCTGCCCGGGGTCACTCCGATCCTTGTGGCTCTACGAGCCGATCATTTTCGCCCCCGGCATTCTGGCCGCGCCCGACGAGCCCAATCCCATGGCCGAAGGAGCGGCCCGCCGCAGGGCGTCGTTCGGCTCCTACGACGAGGCCATCGCCAATTTCGCCGCCAAGCCACCGTTGAACCAGTTGGACCCCGCCGCGCTCGAGTCGTATGTCCGCGGAGGATTCGAGCCGGGGGAGGACGGGAGGGTCACGCTGCGCTGCGCCCCGACGCACGGAGGCCGCTCTCTTTCGCGGGGCCGGGCGAGAGCGGCGCGTGGGAGGTCTTGCCGCAAGCTCGATCTCCCGGTTGCCATCGTCGCCGGCCGACAGGAGGCGTCGGGCCCCTCGTCGTTCGGCCCGGCCGCGCTGACCCAACTGCAGCACGGCACGTTCTTCGAGCGTCCGCACCTCGGTCACTTCGGTCCGCTCGAGGACCCCCGAGGTGCGGCGCAGGACATCGCGGCATGGGTCGAAGGCACAGCGTGACGACAGAAGCTGGGTGTCCGCGAGCGCGTGGGTGCCGGACCTCATGCCCGGATCAGAATCCCGGGAACGCCCTTCGTAGCTCGTCGAGCTCGGTTGCATCGGCGTCAACGACGGGGGAGTGCGCCGGGTCGAGCCGGCCATAGACGAGGCGGACGAGCTCGTCGCCGGACAGCTCGAGATCGGGCACGGCGACCGCAGGCGTGGGCGAGAGCGCGACGCCATCTGCACGCAAGGCGATCTCGAAATTCCGCTCCGGCGCCACCGTACGGATGGTGAGCGTCCGCTCGGTACCGGTCGGCTTGCCGGCAAAGCTGCTCATCATGGCCAGGGTGTCGACGATGAAGGCCGCTTCGACGGGAGGGATCGTGGCCGCGTCGTCGAATGTCACGGCGACGTCCCACTCGTGCACCGCGTGTTCGTTGAGGCGCATCCCGAGGAAGCTCGGCAGTTCCACTTTCCACTAAGGTAATATAGTAGCACCATGAGCACAGAGCAGACAAAGATCGTCCGCGCGGCGATCTACGCCCGAATTTCCAGCGACCGTGAAGGCGAAGCCTTGGGCGTCGCGAGGCAGGAGAAGGATTGCCGTCGCCTGTGTGCCGACCGTGGCTGGGTGGTAGCCGACGTGTATACGGACAACGACATCAGCGCCACCGACCGCCGAAAGGTCCGTAAGGAGCACAAGCGCCTTCTGTCCGATATGAAGGCTGGCAGGGTGGACGCCCTGGCCGTGTGGGACTTGGACAGGCTCACACGTCAGCCTGCCGAGCTTGAGGACTTCGTGAAACTCTGCGACGAGGTTGGGATCACCCAACTTGACGACAATCTCTGGCCCCATTGACGTTGGTACGGGTGACGGAATGCTCGTGGCGCGCATCAAGGGAGCCGTCGCAGCCGAGGAGGTGCGCAAGAACTCTCAGCGCCGTATCCGAGCCAACCAGAGCTACGCCGAGGACGGCAAGGCCCATGGCGGGGGATATCGGGCCTTCGGGTGGCAGCGGGGGAAGGGCATCAAGGACGGCACCGAGATTGACGAGACGGAAGCTGCCCTGCTTCGCGAGGCGGCACAACGAATCCTTGACGGCGGGACGCTGCGCTCCATCCGCGACGAGTGGATTGAAAAGGGCGTCCCGACACCAGGCGGAAAACACTGGCACACCAGATCAATAAAGAACGCCCTCTGCTCGCCTCGGAACGCTGGCCTGCGTGAGTACAAAGGCAAGATCATGTCGGAAGCAACATGGCCCGCGATACTTGACCGTGAGACCCACGAACGCCTCGTCGCCATCTTGACGCACCCCACCCGACGCACCAACGTCACGACAACCATTCGCAGCTACCCGCTCTCGGGCTTCGTCGTGTGCGGCAAGTGCGATACGGGACTCGTCGGGAAACCCCTTCTGAGGCCACGAAAGAACGACCCCAGGCGGAAACGTCGGTTCTACATCTGTACGGCGGACAGGGGGGGCTGTGGGCACCTCTCCATTGACGCTGAGCGCGTGGAGGAAGTCGTGCTGCCGAAGGTGCTCCGCATGGTTGATGACCCAAGGGCACACGGGAACATGGCTGACGCCGACGACGCCTCAGCCGAGGAGATGCGACGGCTCACGTTGGAGAAGGCAGAAGCGCGGCAGAAGCTCAAGGGGTACGAAACGTGGCTCTTATGAGGGGAAGGTTGAGGAAGATATTTCCGCGAGTACGCCCGCCCGCTAAAGCAAGAGATTCTGAGGTTGACTGCTCGCATCGCCGAGCTTCAGGCCACGTCTTTCCTCAATAAGTATCAAGGCCAGATCGCAGAGCACTGGGACGAGATCACCCGAGAGGATCGCCGTACGGTGATCGGCTCCGTCATCTCCCGCATCGTGATTGCCCCGCATGAGGGGAGCGGCTTCACGCGCTTCAATCCTGGCCGTGCCGTAGTGGAGTGGAAGTGGGCGGCATGGCGAAGCTCGCCATAGAGCGTGACGACGACCTCTCAGGCCAAGACCGAATGTTCGCGCTCGCCGAAATGAAGCGCGCACAGGAAATGCCTGCCATCGCTCGGAAGGCATTAGAAGACGAGGACGAGCTATCTGAGAGTCAAAAGATTCTCGCGCGAAGCTCGCCGCCAGTGATGGCAAGCCAATCATCCGCACTCGCTCAGGTTCGTCGGCTAAGTCCACGTAATCGTCAACGGCCTTCAGTACACTCTCGGGTGTGCCCAAGAGTGTCGGCTGGTGGAGCGCCAAGATTCGTGCTTCGTGGGTGGACAAAGGTGTCGTTTCGTCCGTGGTTGCAACGGGAGAACTTCTGCTTGCGTGCAAGGCCGAACTACGGCATGGTGAGTATCTGAAAGAGGCGATAGCGGGATCGGGGCTTGATGAGCGAGTCGCCCAGATGTTCACCCGCATCGCCGATCACAAGGTCATCGCAAACCCGAGTAACTACTCGTTTCTTCCAGGTGCGTATAACACCTTGTACGCGCTTTCAGCCCTAGACGTTCCACTCCTTGAGAACGCCATCGCCGATGGACGAGTCACGCCGACCCTGAAGCTTGAGGACGCCAAGGCCCTCGTTCACCGACTGCGAATGGAATCGGAAGCAGATGCCTCCGAGACGCCCGTCGTTTTGTCCACACGGGCCTGGTCCTTGCCGAAGGGGTTGAAGCCCTACTACTCAGATAAGTACGCCACGATCCTGCATGGCGACGCTTGCGAGATCCTGCCCCAGCTCAGGGCGAGCTCGGCCCACCTCGTACTGGCTGACCCGCCATACGCTAAGGACGCCGAATACTTGTGGGCGCTCATCGCTGAGCAATCCGCACGGATACTGACCGACGGCTGCTCGTTGGTAACACTTCTCGGCCACCATCAGTTGCCGCTCGTTATGGACGAGATGCGTGAGCACCTTGACTTCCATTGGGTAGGAGGCATGGGCCACTCCAATGCCATCACGATTCTGCACGGGGCTCGCGTCGCCGTCTCCTGGAAGCCGGCACTGTGGTTCACAAACGGCCGGCTCCGCGATGGCAACGGACGGCAATATCCGATGGACTTCCGTGTTGGCGTGAAGGACAAAACGTTCCACGAATGGGGTCAACCCGTTGAGTGGTTTCAGCATTGGGTGGAGCGCCTCACGGACGCAGGCGAGCGCATCCTTGACCCGACCGCTGGTGCAGGAACGACCCTGGTAGCGGGCAAGAAGTTGGGCCGTAGATGCCTCGGAGTGGAGATAGACGAAGGAGCGTGCGAGACGGCAGCGCTAAGGCTGTCGGCGACCTCCGTTACGACATAAGTCCAGGTCAACCCTAGTGAACTAGGGGTAGCATCCCCCTGTTTAGTTGATCATGTGGTTATGCTTGTAAGCAGAAGTAGAAAACGTGCGTCATGAAGAACCCTGGAGGTTCTGATGGCGTCCTGCTAGTGGTCAGAGTGAACCTGGAGTTCCTCCGCTAACAGAAGAAACGGCCCTGGAGGCAAGCACCCCGTTATTAGCTGGTGTCTGGGTCTCCGTTCGGTTGTTCTCCGGCACCTTTCTCCAAGGGATCGGACCGCCATGGACAGAGAACAGAACAAGCTCCGAGCACGACTCGGAGCGTTAGTAAGACACCACCCCGATGACCGCGATGCGATTGAGGCACTTGAGCTAGAGCTGAAGCGTTCATTGGCCTTCGGACGCCTCCGGGAGATGGCGACGAACACTCAGGCCCCGCTGACACCAGAGCAGCGGCGGGAAATCGTCTCGGTCCTGATTCTGAACCTGCCGAGCTCGACGCCCGCAAGATTGTCACGGGCGACGAATCGTGACCACCGAAGCCCTCGCAGTGCCGGCCACCGAGGCTGAGGACCGCTACCACCGCACTGCGCTAGACCTCATGCGGTTAGGTGACGTGACAACGGCCCAGTTGAATCACTATCTCGCGTGCCGTCGGCGCATGGAAGAGCACCTTGACGAGGAGACCGTCTTTGACGTGCTCACCCGACTGGCCCGTCAGGCCGACGAGGAGACGACAGACGCTTTCGCCCGGATCGCTAATAGGAAGTCTTGCTTGCGCCGCGCCTGCATCCTTGCGGCCGCTACACCGGACAATGGTGTCGTGGAGCGCACACTGGCGAGGATCGCCTATGGGATGTTGCAGGACGGCTGGGCCGAGAGTCGGGTGACTTACGCCCTCGGCACACTAGGGGACGAGGAAGAGGCGAAGGCCGCATGACGCCGGCCCCCAAAGAAGGATTTGATCTGGACGAGAAAGAGCCCTGGGAAGAGGATTTCCATTCCGATCTACCGCTTACCGAGTTGGGCATGGCACGCCGTCTCGTACTCAGTTTCAACTCTGAGGCTCGTTACTCCCACCAGCTCGTCGCATGGTTCATCTATGACGGGTGCCGATGGGCGGAGGACGTCACCGGAGAAGTACAGCGAAGGGCGAAGACCGTAGTTGACAACCTGCACGCTGAGGCCCGATTCTCGGGTAACCGGCGCGAAGAACTGACTCGCGCATGGCTGAAGTTTCAGACAGCGGCACGCATCCGCAGCATCGTGGAGTTAGCCACCACTGAGCCGGGGGTGCCCGTTCTCCTGAACGAATTTGACGCTGACGACTGGAGTCTGAACGTCGCCAATGGCGTGGTTGACCTACGCACCGGGGCACTTCGGCCCCACTCTTCTGCGGAGATGCACTCAAAGATGGTGCCCATCGTCTTTCACGCGACGAGCGCGGCACCGACCTGGGAGAAGTTCCTGGGCGAAGTGTTCGGCGACGACCCGGACCTCATCCAATTCGTCCACCGCTTCGCCGGTTACTCGCTCACAGGAGATGTCCGAGAACAGCTTCTCCTGTTCGGCCATGGGTCCGGGGCCAATGGCAAAAGCACCATGTTTGGGATGCTGCGCCAACTGGCAGGGGACTACGGAGTGCCAACTGGACCCCGAGCTGTTGACCGCTGGCCTACATGAGCGACACCCGACCGGGCTCACCGACCTGCGGGGAGCTCGCATGGTTACCACGACTGAGACGGAGGCCGGGAAGCGCTTGGCTGAGGCGTTGGTCAAATCACTTACCGGAGGGGACCCAATTCGTGCCAGGCGCATGAGGATGGACTACTTCGAGTTCATGCCGACGCATCACATCTGGCTCGCAGGGAATCACCTACCGCCGATCCGTGGAACCGACCTCGGTATCTGGCGTCGCATTGCTCTGGTGCCATTTGACGTCACGTTTGAGGGCGAGCGGCAGGACGCCGAACTACCAGACAAGCTCGCGGCGGAAGCGCGCGGAATCTTGGCTTGGGCGATACGAGGATGCATTGAATGGCAGCGAGAGGGTCTACATATCCCCGAGCGTGTAAAGGCAGCCACCGCCCAATACAGGGCCGCTCAGGACCACGTAGGCCGATTCCTGGGCGAATGCTGCATCCCTGATGCGAATGCGCACATTTCTGCCAAGTCTCTGAGGGAAAACTACGAGGCGTGGTGCACCGAGCAAGGTGAAAAGCCGTGGAGTGCCAAAGCACTCGGCGCCGAACTCTCGGACCGAGGGTTTAGCAGCTCTCAGATGGGTGCGAGTCGGACTCGTAGTTGGCGCGGATTGGGCCTGATCGCCGAGGGGGGTGAACGCTTCTGAACGGTTCTTCCGCATTGCCCGTAGGCGCGCCCCTAGGAGACCTATACGGAGAAAGCGTTCCGACGTGTTCACTCCCTGTTCAGAGCGTTGAGGCTTCGCTCCATTGGCTTCAGGATTCCTCGCGAATGCCGCATCCCACACCTTCTTCCCCCACCACCACCATTGCCAAGACCACAACCATGACCGATTCCACCACTCCGAAGAAAGGAAGTACCCGATGACCGAAGAATCAGAGCCCGTATACGACGAGTGGGGAGCACGAATCCCCGACACCGTGTTGAACAACGTGAATTGCCGCGTGGCCCAAAAGACCACCACCATCCCGAAAATTCATATCAATGGCAGACCGCTGCCAATTGAGCACCAGCCCGAAGCCGTGCGGGCGGCGAACCCCGATCTCGTTCCGACCCCTGATGGACGACGTCAGGCCGCGGTGAGACGAGTCGCTGACAGGTTGGCCATTGACCCGGCCGCACTGTTGGCACTCGGAGCTATTCATGGCCCGAATGGCTGGGATTGACCCCAACGACATGCAATCCATGACGGCAGCCATGTCAGAGGGCATCATGGAGAACCCCGCACTTGTCGCACGACGTTGACTCGTCGGGGACGGCAATCCCTCGGGAGGGTCAAATGAGTGACAAGGATGAGGCAGCCGAGCCGATTGACTCCGAGGCCCTCATTGACGGAGCTCAACTCCTCCGTGATGTGTTGCGCGCCCTTCCAGCTGGCGACGACTCTCCGACCGACGCTGCGGTCCGCCGTCGCCTCGAGGGAGCCATTGCTGCCGCCGAATTGGCAGCCGGAAAGAGTCCTCCCCGCGTGGCCGACGAGCCCCTACAGGAATAGGCTATCTTACACTAAACGGTGATTTCGTGTAAACTGAGCCATGGGAATCAGCAAAGTCATTTCCGACGACCCCCTTACGGTGGTGGGTTACGGCAGGGTGAGCACTGCGGAGCAGTCAGATTCGGGACTTGGTCTTGCTGCCCAACGGAGTGCAATCACGGCTGAGTGTAAGCACCGAGGTTGGCATCTCCTCGTCGTTCATGAGGACGCCGGCGTAAGTGGGAAGTCAGTCAAAAAACGACCTGGTCTCTTAGCCGCCCTTGACGCCGTGGAGTCCGGTGTAGCCGGGGGGATCGTCGTCGCCAAATTGGACCGGCTGTCCCGTTCCCTGGCCGACTTCGCCAACTTGATGAGCCGAGCCCAATCCAAAGGCTGGAATCTCGTAGCACTTGACCTGGGAGTGGACTTGACCACCCCAGCAGGTGAGTTCATGGCGAATGTGATGGCCTCTGCCGCTCAATGGGAACGCCGGATCATCGGCCAGCGCACGAAGGAGGCCCTCGGCGAACTGCGTGCCCAGGGGATCACCTTGGGTCGCCCCAGGGCGTTGCCCGAGAGCGTCGTAGAGCGCATCTTGGCGTCCCGGAACGCCGGGGATGGCTGGTCGGCAATAGCCCGAACCTTGAACGCAGACGGCGTTCCTACGGCCCACGGAGGGACAGAGTGGCGAGCGTCCACCGTTCGCGCGATTGTCCTTGGAAGAGAGGCAGTGTCGTCGCACTAGGTGCGAGAGGAAATCGGGACAAGGTTTCGAGCGTCATCTATCAGCTGATTGAGCGGAGCGAGCGACGACTGACCGCTGGCGAGCGGGCCGTCGAGGGTGCCCCTATGCCCCGGGAATGTGGCGACTACGGGTCTGGGTGGACCACCTTCGCAAGTGCGGCTGGCCGGTCGACTCCCGCCACTTTCACGGCTATTCCATAGACGCGATCAAACCCGGTCCACCCATTGACTCCGCCTCGGTTGTTGCCGATCTGAACCCGACGCTTGGCTGGTTCGATGGCCTTCACGAGATGGATATAGACGCTTCCGGCGACTCTCGTGAGAACGATGTCGCCAACCTCGACCAGGTTTGGATCAACGGGGGCGACGACGACTTCGTCACGGCTATGGATCAGTGGGACCATCGAGTTTCCCGTGGGTCGAAACGTGACGGTCTCTCCCTCGGCAACTCGTTGAGCGATCTCCTTCAACACGGTGATCACCGTAGCGGCCATTGCTGGGGGTTGGCCCCATCGCCGGTTAGTGAGATATCCGGCAGACCGACGCCTCAGAGCGGCACAAACCTCACTCTGACAGACTTGGATCAGTGGATGACTCAATACGCCGAGAGCTGGCCGAGACTCTTCGGAACGGGCTGACGAAGGAGCCGACCGCCTCAGAGCACGCCGCCTTCAATACGTGGATTCTGGATCAGAGATCCGGGAATGGGACGACGTGGCTTCCGGCATCTCAAACCATGGACATAACCAATGTGGAAATCCTCGGGGAGACGTTGCTGGTGGCATTTGGCTGGCCGCTATCTCCGGGGCCGATATACGTCTACGCCGAAGAACTAGAAGATTTGAGCGAACTCGATGTGGAGGCGTGGGCGGGCATATTGATTGCACATCCGGACGAGACGATCGGCCCAGGTTTCGAAGATCATTATGACCTATTGAAGGTCGGCTCACTCAATGTACTGGTCCAAGCCTGGGAGTAGTGACCAACGGGAACGTGCCTCCGTACGCCGGTTATACAGGTGATCCACCTCCTGGGATAGGCATCCGAGGGATTCTCGGGTGCATACCCGAGCTGGAGGTGTGCGGTGGAGTGGAGTCCGTCATTCGAGTGTCACGTCCGTCCCGACGGTGAGCACGAGTACAAGATCGGCCACCAGCTGATCGACGAGTTCTTGGAGTTCGTCGTGGGGCGGGCCCGTCCGAATACGGTGCGGGCTTATGCCCACGACCTGAGCGTCTTCTTCTCGGTGGTGAAGAAGGACCCCATCGATGTGAGGGCCAAGGACGTGATGTCCTTCGTCACCGCGCAACGACGTCCGCGTCCTGGTGCCGAGAACGTCGTGCGTATCGCCGACGGCTCAGCCGGTCTTTCGGCTGCGACGATCAAGCGCCGGCTCGCAGCGGTCTCGAGTCTCTATGGCTATCTGATCACTCGCAACGATGTGGCGGTGACGGCCAACCCGGTGCCCCGGGGCATCGCCACGCGACGAAGTCGCTCGCAGGGCGGTCGCGGTCTTCCGCTGGTGCGCGGCGTGCGCCGGTTGCCCCGGATCCTCGACCCCGACGAGATCTGCGCGCTGATGGAAGCCCTGCGCACCGAGCGGGACCGGGCCATGACTCAGGCCATGGTGCTGGGCGGCCTGCGACGGTGCGAAGTACTCGGGCTGCGCCTGGGCGATCTGCGTCTCGGTGAGTGGCGGGTGTTGATCAGAGAAGGAAAGGGCGGCCACGAACGCCTGGTGCCGCTGTCGCCCACGTTCTTCACCACGGTGGGGCGCTACATGGATCACGAGCGACCGGTCGAGACGACGAGCGACGCACTGTTCGTCGCGCTGAAAGGATCGCATCGCGGTCAACCGCTTTCAGTGCCCGGTCTCGACCAGATCATGCCGCGCCGCACGTGAGCGTGCCGGTCTCAGTCACGGCACCTGTCACGAGCTGCGCCAACCTGCTTCACCCGACTGCGCGAGGCGGGCATGGCCATTGAAGCCATCCAGGCCCAAGCCGGACACCGCTCGATCACCTCTACTCGGGTCTATCTGCACCTCAGCGCCGACTGGCTCGCTGACGAGTATCGCCGGGCCACAGAAGCGATCGAAGCCCAGGCGCTCGTGGGGGTGGCCCGATGAACGCGCTGGCGCAGTCACACCCCCTTCCGCCGCGCCGCCCGGGCGGTGGGACGCCCGAAGTCACCTGGGCCCAGATTGACGCCAAGGCGCCGGTCATGGTTGCCACCATGACCTCCTACCTGGACCAACTCGAGGTATCAGCCCGTCCGGCCACCGTGGCCGAGGTCGAGCTGGCGCTGCGATTCTTCGCCCATCGGGTGACCGAGGCCGACCCCAAATGCGTCTCGGTGGCGCGCATCGAACGAGCCCACATCGAGGACTACAAGCTCTGGCTCAAGGCGCGTCGGGGCAGAACCGGCAAGCCCTTGGCGACCATGACCATCCGGCACCGGCTGAGCAATGTGCGCACGTTCTTCGAACGGATCATGGAGTGGGACTACGACGACGCTCCGGCCCGGCTGTTCATCTACATGAGCGACTTCCCGGCCCTCGACGAGCCGCTGCCCCGCTTCTTGGACGATCCGACCGCAGCTAAGTTCATGGCCACCCTGGCGCAGGATCCCAACCTGCGCCGTCGTCTCATGGTCGAACTGTTGGCTCGCACCGGCATGCGCGTCGGTGAGCTCGCCGGACTCGAAGACGACGCCATGGTGCGCAAGGGCGACGGCCACCGTCTGCGCATCCCCATCGGCAAACTGCACAACGACCGCTACGTTCCTTTGCTCCCCATGCTGGTCGACCTGATCAGCGAGTACAAGGCCCTGCGCGGACGATCACGCTCTGGTTATCTGCTCGAACGCGACGACGGTCAAGCCTTCGACCGGCGCACGGTGCACCGCTACGTGGCCACGATCGCCAAGCGCGCGAATATCGGCCACGTACATCCCCACCAATTGCGTCACACACTCGCCACGCAGTCGATCAACCGGGGCATGAGCCTCGAAGCGATCGCCGCGTTGCTCGGACACCGCTCCATGGACATGACGCTCCTCTATGCCCGGATCTCCGACGACACAGTCGCCGAGGCGTACTTCAAGGTGACCGAAGCGGTCGAGGCCCAGTACTACGGACTCTCCGGTGCGACCCCCAGTCAAGACGCACTCTCGAGCGCCAAGCAGCCCGTCAGCGACCATCGTCGGCTGCTCGCCAACGGTCACTGCACCAGACCCGCCCTTCTCGGCTGCGCCTTCGAGAGCGTCTGCGAACGGTGCGGATTCTTCGAGACCGGCCCGCAGTTCGTCACCATCTTGAAGCGTCAACGCAAACACGCCGACCAGCGCGGTCAGAGCGATCGCAGTCAGCTCTACGGCCACCTCATTGAGGGAGTCGCCGAGGCCCTGTGAGTGTGCTTCCATAGAGGAGAACCCAGGACCAACGGATCACCTGTATAACGCCGGGTTGATGGCGGTTACTGAAATCCAGCGGATACCAAATGCTCCCAAGAGAAGGGTTGCCGCACAGAAGTACGCTGGCCATATGGCCGGAATCGGTGGCAGGCTCATCGAAATCGAGGTGCTCTGGGATCAAGTCGAGGATCAGGCGGTCTATCCATTCAACATTCCGGCCATTGCCTCCATCAAGACCCTTGATCTTGATTGGCCGGTGACGTTCTTGGTGGGCGAGAACGGGAGTGGTAAGTCCACGCTGCTTGAGGCGATAGCCGTCGGTGCTGGCCTCAATCCCGAAGGTGGAAGCCGTAATCTTCAATTCTCCACCAACGCCACCCACTCCCCGCTGCATTCGTACTTGCAGCTTTCATGGCACGGGAGACACAGACGGGCATTTTTTCTTAGGGCAGAATCCTTCTACAACGTGGCCACGACCTATGCGGAGGTCTTTGGCATAGGTGAGCCTGTGCCAGACCTCGCCAAGATTCATGAGCAATCGCACGGGGAGTCCTTTCTCCACGCGATCGCAAGACATTCGGGGAGTCAAGGTCTCTACCTGCTCGACGAACCCGAGTCTGCGCTGTCAGTTCGTGGCCAACTGGCACTTCTGCGTCACATGCACGACGGTGTGAACAAAGGATCTCAATTCCTCGTATCTACGCATTCTCCAATTCTTCTGGCCTTCCCTGACGCACGGATCTTTCAGATGACAGATGAGGGGCCCGTGTCAAAGAAATACCGAGAGACAGATCAGTACCTGCTCACTCGGGACTTTCTTGAAGATCCTGACCAATTCTTTCGCCACCTATTTGAGGAGACCTAGTAAAGGTCGTGCCGGGTAGCCCCGTACGCCGGTACGGAGCGCGGCCACCCTCCCTTCACTATTCGAAATACCGCTGACCAAAGAGGCGACCTTGGTATCAATGTCAACGATGAGGCACTTTCACCACCTTCACCGGTCCCGCCATGATCAGAACCCATGCCATACCCGACACAGAGCATCTCTGATCGGAAGCCTTCGGGACAAAATCGCTTGGAGCCACGCCACCCCCAAATGCAAGAACTGTTCCCGGTCTCGCGATTTCTCGGCCACTCGGCCCGATTAACGCGTGCGTTCGCGCTCTAACTCGGAAGCCTTTCGGCCACTCCATGGGGATTTCAGATTTGCCGAGCCATGCGCAAGCACCTTGCTTCGATACTGAGACGTGGAGGGTCCCCTGAAAGCGCGCCGCCAAGCTTGGACCAGAGGTCCAACCGTCAGACGGTAGAGCTAGGAATCGAGCGCCTGACGTTGCATTCGCACTCGACAACGGAGCAAGGGCCAGCAGGCCAGCCATGACAGATGTAGTCGCAGCCAATTGCACCCGACGGATACAAGTCATCCTGCATCTCGCAGTAGGCAATTGAGTCTGGCGCTCAGCGTTGAACTGCGGGCGGTGCGAGGCCACCGGAGAACCCTGGCGGAGGGGTGTCGATCACCGCTGGGCTGCTCGTTGGGTCGAGCCATTGCATTGTCACCTTGTTTTCGGGAGCGGGCCGACCCTGCGTGAACGATGACCACAGCGACATTTCGATCGGCAGATAGGGCAGGTCGTTCAGTCCACGCGCTTCAAGGATCGCTCCGGTCGTGGACGACAGGATCACCTCCGTGGATTGACCCGTCTCGTTGGTGGCGGCAAAACCCATACCGTTGCCTGCTGACCGTGTCGCCTGATCCCCAAGCGACGAAATCCCTGGCATGTCTGCCATTGATCTCAGCAGCGCCGAACGAAACTGCGCTGTTGCTCCAATAGTCGGCCCGACGAGGAGATACACCGCCCGTTCAAATCCTGGATTGCCTCCTGACGCCCCTGATGCGACAGTGTCAAGCGCGGCAATGCCGGTCGTTCCGGTCTCAAGTTCCTTGGCCAGGGTCGGCGGGTCAGTAGGAAGGCTCGAGACATCGATCGCCCCGAGGGCTCCTCCGTCTCCACTTACGCATATGGGTGAGTCGTTAACGTCGGGCTGCACGGCCAGGTCTGCCGCCTCCCAAGCTTGCTGATCGACGGTCGAGGCGAATCGCGGGGTTCCGAAAGTTGCCTCCATACAGGTCCGATCAGTGGACACCCAGACGCCAAAAGTAACGGGGACGGTTGCCGTCGAATCTGGCGCCTGCGTCCCACCATTCGCGAAGAGGGAAACATCAACGGAAGCACCGTACGTCGAATGCAACCATTGGCCTGCACCGAGAACCGGAGGCGGCTGATCGCCAGCAACCTGGGCGAGGCGGTCGAGTGCGGCTGCAGACGACGGCGTTAAGGGTGATGGGGCGACCTGGAAGACCACGAACGCGACCACCACTGCGGCGATGGCGATGATCGATATCGACACGGCGATGCCTTTCCGTCGGCTCCTGTGGGTTGCATGAGTCACGGGATCGACGCGGGACCAGATCCAGTCTGCCTCCTTGGAGTGCGCCGACGGAATCCCGCTGAGTGCAGGATCAGCCTCGCGGACGAGAGAATCAAGATCAGTTGTCATGTGGAACTCCCTAAATCGAAGTGAAGGTGAGCGAGGTCGGACATCTCGGCAGGGTCGACGATGTGGAAGCGCTCCGCTAGCCGCTTCCTAGCGCGATGCAGACGGATGCGGACTGCGTTTTCCGAACAGCCGAGGACTTCTGCCGCTTCTCGCTGTGTCAGGTTCTCCCAGAGCACCAACCGAACCGCCTCACGATCTCGCCGGGGGAGATTGTTGACTGCCTGTGCTACTTGTTGGTGAAGGTCGTTCTCTTGGGATGCCGCTGGCGGGCGCTCTTGGTTCAGACGGTGCAGCAGGCGCACCCTGCGTGACTCTGTCCGTTGGTGGCGAGCAATGACATTGCGAGCGACGCCATACAGCCATAGGGAATCCTCGGGCGGCATCGGAACATCATCGATTCGGCGCCAGACCGTGAGAAAGATATCGGCGACGATGTCATCAACCAACGAACGATCATGAGGCAGGGCTCGGACGGCGAAGGCGTACATCTTGGTGAAGCTTGTCTCGTAGAGGGTCCGAAATCGGGCCCTCTGACTGGCCATTCCGGCAACGGTGGGCCGCGAGCTTGGTTCCACACCTAGCTCATCTCCGGCATCAGGCCCGACATTTCACATTTTTAACCGAGATTGTTCATAACTGAAAGACGACCCTGAATGGGAGCTTTCGCGCGGCCGATCGTGGTGCCCGGTCCAGGGTGTCCCCATGCGCCGGGAGGGGTGGGACAATGGACGGTGGAGTTTGCACCCGAAGACCTACGCATCGACGTGGCCAGGATCGTGGGCGGAGGCCCTTGCGGGGTCAGAGTTACCCACGCCCCGACCGGCACGACGGTCTGGGTCGACGACCAAGTCAGCACAGAAGCAAACCGTGATCTTGCGATGTCTCGGCTCCGGGAAAAGATGTCAGAGGCGTAGCCTGCCCCAGTGCGCCGGTCCGATGACGCACTTCGGCTCTTCCGAGACAGGCGACGGTGGGAAAGCTGTCGACACGGTGGATTGCTACGCTGAGAGACGTGGTGATGCCCAGTCGTCCCTCTCAATGGTCGGGGCCAAAAGTCGTTCTAGAGGACTATGTCGGTCTCGAATACCACGATGCTCGTATTGGTGCCCTACGGAGCGGCCTGTGGCTCCTGTTCGCAGACCCTGATCATCCGCCGCAAGGCATGTGCATCGTCATGCGTCAAGACCCGGCTGCAGGAACTGAGCTTGAGCGCGGGTCGGAAGTGAGAGCTTGGGTCAAGGACGTCCTTTGGACCGGGGAGGATGGTCCGCCCGGTGGAGTCAGAGAGCCGAGGGAACCGAGGCCCGGGCAAGATAGCGATGCGTTGGCATTGGTCGAAGGGAAGGCTGTAGCAGGCTAGCAACCGCCCCTACCGCCGGGCCGGTGCGACGCTTCGGCACATCGACATTTGGCCCGGGAGCCGAAGATTTTCTGATCGGTGCCTGGGCATAATAGTGAGTGAGGAGGTTGACCCCTTGAGTCTGGAGAAAACAATCATCACGTCACGTCTGGAGGTAAGGGCGCCGTGCGAGTCTGACCGCACTCGGTTCGTCGAGCTCTTCCTCAGCGACGACTTCATGGTCTTCTCTGGCCGAGCTCGAAGCGTGGTGGCGGCCCACGCGCGTTTCGACCATATGCACGCAATGTGCGAAGTCATCGGATTCGCCAAGCAGCCGATCATTGAGCGGGCCTCGGGCATAATTGTCGGCTATACAGGCGTCGATCACTTCACCCTGGAGGGTGAGCCGCGTCTGGAGTGGGGCTATCGACTGGTACCCGAGTCGCGAGGATTGGGCTACGCGACCGAGGCAAGCCACGCTTTGCTTGCTCGCGCCGGTGAGACGTATTCGGGCGAACTACTGGCCTTAATCGACCCCGCCAACGACGCCTCCCAGAACGTCTGCCGCAAGCTTGGTTTCGCCTTCCTGAAGCAAGTGTTTGTGGATGGAGACGTTGCAAACTGCTACACCTTGGCTATCGGTGACACGGGTCGCTAAGCAAAGGAACCTTACGGTTTGAACCGGCTCGATGAGTGGAGGACTGCCCCAGTTTGCCGGCATTGGGGCAGTTCGAAGCCTCCTGGCTCGACAGACATATTGCGCCTAGCGTTGCGGCGGCTCAAGCCAGACCGAGTGGCGCAGGTGACGAAGGCACGGTTCTGTCTCGAGGAGATCGCAGCGGCCCTGACTGAGCACCGGGGACTCAGGGTGGAGACAGGGGCTCCCTAACCACCTGCCACGAACGCCACGACGACGTAGGCCGCATGACGATCGAAGTTCTCTCGCCGGCGGTCATAGATGGTCGTGGTCCTCGGATCGGCGTGGCGAGCGGCGATCTGAACGTCCCGCAATGGGACACCAGCGTCGAGCGCCGCCATGATGAAGGCGGCACGGAGCATGTGGGGATGGACGAGCCCGAGCCCGGCCCTCTTCCCGATGGAGCGCACCCAGCGGTGCGCCGTTCGACGATCGAGGCGCTGTCCGTCGTGCCGGTGCAGGATCGGTCCCTCGGAACGCTCCCCGACGGCCAAGTCGATGGTGCGGGCGACCCGTGGAACGAGCGGTATCACCGCCGGCTTATTGCCCTTGCCAATGATGTGCAGGGTCCGATGCCCTCGTTCAAAGCCGAGATCTTGGATATCGGTGGCACACGCCTCGCTGACGCGGAGCCCATTGAGGCCCAACAGCGCCGCCATGGCGGCATGGTCAGAGTCGTAGCGCTCGGCCGTGAACAAAAAAGTGCCGAGTTCACCGCGATCGAGACCACGGCCTTCGCTCGAGTAGACCTTGGGCCGTCGGACATACTGGGCGGGGTTGGAGCCGATCCGCCCGTCAATGTGAGCAAAACGGTAGAAGCCGCAGATAGTGGACAAACGCCGGTCGATGGTCGAAGCAGCGAGCCCCCGCTCCTCGCTTGCCGCCCGCCACAGCTCGATGTGACCTCGTTGGGCTTCGAGGACCCCCAGACCAACACTTGCGCACCATTCGAAGTAGTTACGCAGGTCGTAGCGGTAGGTCTCGAGCGTCCGACCGCCGTAGCGGGCCAGGAATGACGCAGCGGCCATGTGAGCCGGTTCGAACGGGCTCTCATTGGTACTCACCAGCATTGCGGTGCTCGGGTTCATTGTGGACATCGTCATCCTCCTTGTCGCGAAGCTGACTAGAGAACACCCGGCACGTGGTCGCCGCACCTCAGCCAGAATGAGGGGGGTGGAACTCGTAAGGTGCGGGCGTGCCGCAATGCTCGAATTGCCAACAACCGCGACCTGGTGGCGTCTTCAGCGACGACGGACGGGTCTACCTCTGTCCGAAGTGCGTAGCCTTCCATGACCAGTACGTGCAGATCATGGCCGGAGTTGACACCGATCCGAGGGTGATCAGCGATTAGGACGCCAGCGAGGATGGATCACCTGTATAGCCGGACGGGCCGACCCACAGCATTTCGGTGTCGGAACTCCGAATTGTGGTGACGATCAGTTGGCCCGAGGTTTGGCCGGATGCACGCAGTTATTAGTGGACCGTATGTGTACACGGGGGATAATCCGGTGAACAAGACGGATACCGCGGGAGACCTCACCCTCACGGCATCGCAGACCTTTTTCCTTCGGGACTCTTACGGAGATAGTGCCGCGGCGAATGTGGAGTTGACCTCGCCGGTCCTCTATACGGCTCGAGCCGTGTTGAACCTGGTTGATCTTTCGTTCACGAATATCGCCGCCGCCTACGTGTGGAATCTCTGGGTGATTAACGGGTGGTTGTTTTGGGCGTGGACAAAGAGCACAGGCCCCACGCGTGTGAACGGCAATGGACGAGTATTCAGTCAAAGGACGGCGTTGACTCCCTCACCTAAGGGGTCTTGGCTCCGAGGTGGTGTCCTCGATGTAGTTGCCGTATGGGCCAACGGAGGAGAGGCTGTAGTTCCTCTGATTCAGACAGATCTAATTCGCCCATTCGGTTAGGACGTTTACACTGGCCAAGAAATACGGCCAAGCTAAGTTCTGCTTCAATTGCCTGGGCGACTGGATGAGGACGCGTGCGGATATAGCCTTTGCCCGATCCCTTTTAGGAGGAGTGGTGACTTATTCGGGTCGTTCAATCGCAAAGTTGTTTCGAATCGGCAACGGGGACAAGGAACGTCGAAAGACGCCGACCAATACCACTGGCGATGGATTTGACCGCCTTGTCGATTTTCGCACGGTATCTTCAAGAATCTACCGAGTAGGTTCCGCAGCGTGGAAGAGAGACAGGGTCCCGACCCACGTTCACCTAGGCATACCGGGAGCCAAATCGGCTCTTTGTGGTTTACCTCGGCGCTTTCTTGAAAATACGGCCACCGACTTCATAGAGCCCACTGATAGGGATTTTGGTGGACGCCTTCCGCTCTGCGCCTACTGCCAGAGTATTGCTTCTGGAGAACAGATCGACATTAACGGTCCGCCTATTATTCAGTATCGAATGGGTTGGCGCCGACGGCACTAACCATCACTGCGACCTGTATACGAACGCGCTCCTCTTCGTCGAAGCTCATGAGGGGCACTTGCGCCAAAGGATGGCCGTCGCCGGGTCGTAGTAGCCGCCGACGCCATCCTCTATTGCCGACACAGACGACCGACCGCAGGCGAACCAACAACGCGGCCACGAGCGCATGCATTTCGGGACGAAATCATCCACTGGGGACGAGCCGACACAGCTCGGCCGCCATGGCGACGTTGAGCCCTGCTGCCGGATGACTTACCGCGTGCACGGCCCGTAGGCGATCGATGCTGACCCGGGTATAGCGCTGCGTCGTCTCGAGGCGCGCATGACCGAGCATCTCGGCCACGTAACGGATATCTGCTCCGCCCTCGAGCATCAACGTGGCCACGCTGTGACGCAGGAGATGGCAACTCCCCCTCTTGTTGATGCCGGCACGCCTCAAGCAGGCTCGTATCTTGCGACAGAGCCAGTCCCCACAGATGGGAGTGCCGAGCGACGAGACAAAGAGGTGATGGGGATAAGCCTCACCCACGAATTTCGGTCGGACGGTTCCGAGGTAGAGCTGCAGCCAAAAGAGGGCTCGTTCGCCGATGGGGACATAACGATCCTTGGATCCCTTGCCGCAACGAATGAAGACCGTCCCTCGGTCGAAGTCCACGTCTTTGACCCAGAGGTTGATGAGTTCGTTCCGCCGCATTCCGCATGAGTAGAACACCTCGAGTATGGCGCGATCTCGCAGGCCAAGGGGCGTGGCGACATCGGGCACGGCGAGTATTTTGGCCATCTCCCCGGCGCTCAGCGTGGCTTCGGGCAGCTTACGGTCGGGTCGGGGCATGAGGAGGTCTGCGGCGGGGTTCGCCTCGATCCGGTGCTCACGTCGCAGCCACGAGAAGAACTGTGTCACTGGGACGAGGCGTTGCACCTGGGTGCCGAACGACAAGGGGAGGCCATCGCGCTTTCGGTAATCGAAGAGCCGTTGCTGATACGAAAGGAGGCATTCGAAGGTGACGAGGGCGGCGTCGTCCACGCCCTGACACCGCGCAAATGTCAAGAAGTAGTCGAGATAGCGGCGCCGGTCTTCGATCGTCGTACGGGCGTAGTTGTGCACCTCCATCCAGTCGAGGTACTGGCGAATCTCTGGCGCAAGGGTGGTCATGACGATTTCCTCCTTTTTGGCAGCCGGCGAGGCGCCGCTTCCTCACCGGATCCGGCTACCGACGTATACCGGCACAAGACGCCGCATCTTGTGAAGCCTTACGACGAACGCCAAGGCGATCAAGAGCAGCCTCTAAGGCCCCACCCGTACAGGGCCCCTAGCTCTCCTCGCGTCGCAGTGCGGTAGCCCGAAGAGCTCTAACAGTTCACCGCTACTACGACCCGGTGACGGGGCAGTTCCTGAGCGTGGACCCGGAGCTGGCGGCGACGAATCAGCCCTATGTCTACACGGAGAACAACCCAGTCAACCATAGCGATCCGACGGGGGAGGCAAGCCACTATACAAACGCCTATACATGGGAAAATGCCCTCGGGGTAGGCGTAAAGTTGATATTCGGCTATGCTCCACTGGGCGAATTCATACCATACGTGGGAGGCATTCTTTCAGGTCTCGCGGTTTGGGCTGGAGAGAAATTCGTGGCGTGCTCCGAGGGTGGAGCTGAAACGCAGGAAGTCAAAAGGATTTATTCGATTCGCTATTGCCAAGGGGTCGAATACACGATAGCTGTGTGGGGGTGGGACACCCACATCCCATACTATTTCTTTGTCCAAGCCCTTAACGTTAACCACCAGTGGCTTAGAAACTATTAGACCGAATGTTGTACTCTAGCGAAGGCACCGCTTGACGGCGAAGAGGCCGGGCTTCTTGATGAGAGATGACAGAATCACCGAATGTGAGAAGTTGGCAAAATTGGGAACCGATACTGACAGATTCATGGAAATCTTGAGGGCGCGAAACGGACGAGTGAACTGTGCCCCGGTCGCCGAGAGTGCTGGCGGATGTGGTGGCACTCTCGACTCTGGCGTCGCCGTCTCGCGCCGGACTTACGAACTCGATATCGATGGCCAGAATAGGTTGCTGTGACGGGTTCGGACGACGGCGAGGAGCTGCGGGAAACGTTTGCTCGGCTGCTTGGCGACCCTCCCACTCCCAGTCGCAACTCGATCATTAGACGGCTTCAAAGAGACTCTCAGTGGGGTCCCATTGCCAATCTCAGCACCCCCGAGTCTGCAGTCGAATGGGTTCGCTCACGCTCTTCGTCTGATCGGTCTCACGCGAGTCTGAAGAACCTATTGAGACTCAGAACAGATTTTCGACTGACGCCGGAATCGCTGCCGATGCTCCTCGATATTCTTTCTAGTGAAGATCCAGAGATGGTCCTTACAGCGCTTATGGCATTGTCGATGAACGGCGCTCGCGTCACCAGCGATGAGACTGAGCAAGCACACGCCACTCTGCATCGCGTCATCTTGCCGGACGGCTCAATTCACGAGCGACCTGACAACGTTAGGGAGCTATAGGTCTCAGGAGAATAGATCAAAGGTGACCGAGCCTGGGCAGCCTCAGATATACATTCTTTGATTTGGCCGCAGGGGAGCATATCGTTCAATGTCTTTCGAGTCGTAGTAGCCGCCGACGCCATCCTCTATTGCCGACACAGACGACCGACCGCAGGCGAACCAACAACGCGGCCACGAGCGCATGCATTTCGGGACGAAATCATCCACTGGGGACGAGCCGACACAGCTCGGCCGCCATGGCGACGTTGAGCCCTGCTGCCGGATGACTTACCGCGTGCACGGCCCGTAGGCGATCGATGCTGACCCGGGTATAGCGCTGCGTCGTCTCGAGGCGCGCATGACCGAGCATCTCGGCCACGTAACGGATATCTGCTCCGCCCTCGAGCATCAACGTGGCCACGCTGTGACGCAGGAGATGGCAACTCCCCCTCTTGTTGATGCCGGCACGCCTCAAGCAGGCTCGTATCTTGCGACAGAGCCAGTCCCCACAGATGGGAGTGCCGAGCGACGAGACAAAGAGGTGATGGGGATAAGCCTCACCCACGAATTTCGGTCGGACGGTTCCGAGGTAGAGCTGCAGCCAAAAGAGAGCTCGTTCGCCGATGGGGACATAACGATCCTTGGATCCCTTGCCGCAACGAATGAAGACCGTCCCTCGGTCGAAGTCCACGTCTTTGACCCAGAGGTTGATGAGTTCGTTCCGCCGCATTCCGCATGAGTAGAACACCTCGAGTATGGCGCGATCTCGCAGGCCAAGGGGCGTGGCGACATCGGGCACGGCGAGTATTTTGGCCATCTCCCCGGCGCTCAGCGTGGCTTCGGGCAGCTTACGGTCGGGTCGGGGCATGAGGAGGTCTGCGGCGGGGTTCGCCTCGATCCGGTGCTCACGTCGCAGCCACGAGAAGAACTGTGTCACTGGGACGAGGCGTTGCACCTGGGTGCCGAACGACAAGGGAAGGCCATCGCGCTTTCGGTAATCGAAGAGCCGTTGCTGATACGAAAGGAGGCATTCGAGGGTGACGAGGGCGGGGTCGTCGACGCCCTGACACCGCGCAAATGTCAAGAAGTAGTCGAGATAGCGGCGCCGGTCTTCGATCGTCGTACGGGCGTAGTTGTGCACCTCCATCCAGTCGAGGTACTGGCGAATCTCTGGCGCAAGGGTGGTCATGACGATTTCCTCCTTTTTGGCAGCCGGCGAGGCGCCGCTTCCTCACCGGATCCGGCTACCGACGTATACCGGCACAAGACGCCGCATCTTGTGAAGCCTTACGACGAACGCCAAGGCGATCAAGAGCAGCCTCTAAGGCCCCACCCGTACAGGGCCCCTAGCTCTCCTCGCGTCGCAGTGCGGTAGCCCGAAGAGCTCTAACAGTTCACCGCTACTACGACCCGGTGACGGGGCAGTTCCTGAGCGTGGACCCCTTGGTCGACGAGACCGGGCAGCCCTACGCCTATACGGGAGACGACCCAGTGGACGGGGTGGACCCGATGGGGCTTTGGCCGAGTTTGGGCGACCTCAACCCTGTTCACGATGCAGAAGCCTTGGGGCACGACGCAGCAACGGCGTGGAACGACACCGGCGGAAAAGTCGTCAGCTATGTAGCAAGCCACCCGCTTCAGACTGTTGGGCTTGTGCTCGGTACCCTAGCCTTGGCAACCGGCGTGGGAGCGGCCGTGGACGTGACGTTGGTGCTGGGGGACTTGACTGTCAGTTCAAGTTCACTTGCGCTGACCTCATTTGTTGCCGGATCGATTGGCTCAGGTTTGGATGGTCCGGCATGCCTCGATAGGAACGATCCAGGTGCATGTGCCGGCTTTTATCTGAATATCGGTTCGACGCTAGTGGGAGGGGCCGGATCGTTGGCAGGGCTGTTGACCGAGGAGGGAGCTTCCATGCTGTTACCCAAGATTTTCGAATGGGGCGCAGTCGGTTTGGGCGTTGGCGGGCTTGGATCAGATATTCTGTTTAACTCCTTTGTAGACTGCGAGTTGAAGTGAAGACACAAGAAGCCATCGATTCTCAACTGAAACATGGTGAATCGTGCGAGTTAGTTCTCGTGGCCTCACGTACTGTAGATACGACCGCGGCCGCCGGGAGGCTTTGCCTCACAAATCAGAGGCTTCTATTTGTTCCGAGGGGTTTCAATATCAAGGGCCATACGCCCTGGTCAGTTGATCGAGCAATGATATCTGGGATAGATGTCGCCGGCAGAACGTGGCAGCCATATAACGGAGGGATGCGTCGGAGACTGCTGATCCGCTGCGCGGACGGTAGCCAACAGTTCTTTGTGATCAATAGGGTAGATGCTGCCGTGAAAGATCTTAGGGAACGGCTCTCGCTCGGCGTCTGAGATTGGCCAGAAGGACGCCTACGCGGCGGACCAACGCGAGTGGCCGATAACTAAAGACGGCGAAGATTGGCGGTCCGCATCGGCAGAGCAGTTTAGAGAGAATTCTCTATCCAAGTGGTCGTAGTAGCGCCCAACTGACGCCGATGTCCGACGGTCAACGGCCGGGGGGACCCGTTCGACGCATCAGCGAGAACGACTTCGTTGACATGAAGAGCTGACAACAAGATCACGTCGACCAGATGGTCTCGTCATCATGATACGAACGAACATGGAAATACGGTCCGCGTTTACCTGAGTGCAGACGACGTATTTCGCTCGTTTTGCAGGCAGTAATGAACCGCTACTACGACCCGGTGACGGGGCAGTTCTTGAGCCTCGATCCCCTCGTCGACGAGACCGGGCAGTCCTATGCCTACACCGGGGATGATCCGGTGGACGGGGTGGACCCCAGTGGACTTTGCTGGAATCTTCCGGCTGGGTCTGAAGGTCCGTGCCCACCAGCGCCGTCCGGAGTGAACTACAACTCATCCTGCACCTCAGGCAATGGATCCTCTACCCTAGGTTCAGTGCAGTGTGGAAGTTCCTCGGTTTGTGGAGATTCAAATAGTTCAGACGGCTTCGGTGGAGTTATCGATTTCACGGGACACGGACTTGATATTGCTGGTGGTGGTCTCGGTGGTTGGTCGGACTACAACAATGCTCTTGGCGAATACGGTGCCCATATAGGAGATGATGGCCTTTTGGGCTTGGCTGAATCGTCTATTGAAGCTGGAACGGCCGCAAGAGCGCTAGGTCCGCTTGGGGCTAGCTTGACTATCGGTGTGGACATATCTCAAGGCCATGGAGTGCCATACGCTGTAGGCGACGCCGGATCATCAGCTACCGGAGCATGGGCCGGAGCAGCGTTAGGAGCTGCAGCCTGCGGTGGCCCTGAGGATGGCGTTGGAATCCTGTGCGGAGCAGCGGGAGCATTTGTTGGAGGTGGCGGAGTCCACTGGCTCTATTCAAAGATATTTTGACCCGACCATTAGGAGCTATCCAGAGATGGAAACAGCGACCCACGGCACGATCTGCATTGCTCGACGACTAAGTCTTCAGGATATTGTCCGGACCTATACCGTACTCATTGATGGAGCTCCGGCGGGAAAAATTGCGCCATGGGCGACCAAAGATTTCGAAGTGCCTGTTGGTGAACACGTTGTCCAGCTGCGGATCACGGGAACGGGAAATAGTCGGAGCGAGGAGTTTCAAGTAGAAGTCGGAGCCGGCGAAACTAGGCTCCTGCGTACAAGGTCGCTCGGTCTAAAGAGTTGGATTGTGATCCCGCTTGGCATTCTTAACCCTGATCGCTTTGCTCCAAGGCCTTGGATTCGATTGGCACTCGAACCTCGGCACAAGGCCAGCTAGGGCTTGAAGATAAGCGCTCAACTAATGACCTGGGTGCCCGGTCTGTCGCTGGCGGAAACACCTCGCCCACGCGGGTGGTGGCGCCGGCTGATCGCACTCACCGGATGTTCTCGTGACACTGACGCGAACGGCATCGAAGCCAAACGGCCTTCAGTACAATGGATGCAGAAGCAACCCCTGAGCATCATCAACCACGTCCGGGTCGACGCTCAGGAACTGGTTCGTAGCCGGGTCGTAGTAGCGCCCTATCAGGTAAATGCGCTGCTGAACCCTTTAGTCCGAGGAACCGGCCACCTCTCCCAGTCGGCGGAAGTCGAGCCGTGATATCTCCTGACCCGTCGCAACTCCGGTGAACTTCGCGCTCAAAGATTCTCACCGACGTCGGACGAACCGGAATGGTGCCTCACTCGTCGTCCATGTGGACGTGAACTGCATGAGTGCGAGAACAAACGGCAACCGGATCCAGATCGTTGCCGACAATTCTCAGCATCAACCATTGCCGCTCACCGAAGGAGCGACTATGGAGGGATGGACAACAGCATGCCTAGCGATCGCCAGTGCACCGCGAAGAGCACTCGGTCCGGGGAGCGATGCAAGAAGTACGCCATTCGGGGTGCCTCAGTCTGTGGCTCTCATGGGGGTCGAGCCCCTCAGGTGCGGCGTGTTGCTGCCGAGCGGATGGTCGTGGCCAAAGTGTCCAAGCTCGGATTGCTCGATGCTCAAGCCATTGACGACCCGGTCAGTGCCCTCATGGAGCTTGGCGGAGAGGCAGTCGCTCTCGTCGCTGCCCTGAAGGCACACGTCGCGGATTTGGAGAGGGTGGGCACTGCTCAGAGTCGCTTCGGCGAGCAGCTCAAGCCTGAGATCTCCGCCTATTTGGGAGCGATCAGAGAGGCCGAGCGCATCCTCACCGCAATCGTGCGCCTGAATCTGGCCGAGAGAGTTGTTCGCCTTGACGAAGCACGGGCGGAACTCGTTGTGCTGGTGATCGAGCGAGTGCTCGCCGGGGCGGGAGTTGACCCCCAGGCAGTCGACGTCCGAGCCTCGGTGGCGCACGAACTTGCTTTAGTGGCCGGATGAGGATGGCCTATCTACAACGTGCCGCCGAGCACTTCGCACCACCGGTTCGATACGACGCGGCAGCACTCATGGCTGTGGCGGGCATGACACCCGACCCTTGGCAGGCCGAGCTCATGGGTGCACGTCCCGACCGTGCACTTCTTCTTTGCAGCCGTCAGGCCGGCAAGTCCATGGCGGTGGCTGCAATCGCCTTGGAGCAGTCGCTCATCCAATCTGGCAGCACCACGCTTCTGGTGAGCGCAAGTCAGCGCCAGAGCGCCGAGCTACTCAACAAGGTGAGGGCGTTGGCGATGGTCCAAGCAAAGGCAATCGCGTTGGAGCAGTTGTCGATCTTGTCCATGCGGCTGACCAATGGGAGTCGGATCGTCTCCTTGCCCGGCAAGGCCGAAATGATTCGTGGATACTCTGCGGACTTGCTCGTCCTCGACGAAGCGGCGTGGATTCCCGACTCCCTGTACGAGAGCGTGCGCCCGATGCTGGCCGTTTCGGGAGGACGCCTTATCGCCCTCTCCACACCGTTCGGACGGCGCGGCTGGTTCCATGCCGCATGGACCGGAACCGAGCCTTGGCACCGCTCCAGAGTGACCGCCTCTGACGTACCCCGCATCAGCGCCGAGTTTCTCGAGGAGGAACGCCGGAGCCTGCCCACCGCCGTCTTCGCTGCCGAATACTTCTGCGAGTTCTCCGACACGTTGGAGTCAGTGTTCTCAAGCCAGGACGTGCAAGATGCTCTCACCGAGGATGTCCAGCCCCTATTTGGGGCTCCGAACAGCGATGAGATCACCGATGGCGTCATCATGCCCATGTTCCCCATGAGCGTGGCTTCGTGACACAGCCCCGCTTCGTCCTCGGGATTGACCTCGGGCAGGCCCATGACTTCACCGCATTGGTGGTCCTCGAGCGGGCTGGGGACGAACTCCACGCCCGCCACGTTGAGCGCCTCCCCCTGGGCATGAGTTACCCTGACCAGGTCGCCCGAATTGCCGCCCTCGTCGGCAGCGCGCCGCTGGCCCGAGACGTTCTGGTGGCGGTGGACGGAACAGGGGTAGGCAGAGCTGTCACCGACCTCCTCCGGGAGGCTCTCGGGCCACTACGGACGCCCCTGGTGGCAATAACGATCACGGGGGGAACAGCCGCTTCTCGGTCAGGCTCCCGATGGTCGGTTCCAAAGCGCGATTTGATCGCCTCCGCGCAGGTGACGCTACAGACCAAGCGCCTGAAAATCGCCTCCGCCCTTACCTGCGCCCAGACCCTGGTGGACGAGCTCTCCGCCTACCGGGTCACGATAAATGGCGACGGCCGCGATTCATACGGAAACGGCAGGGATGCGCCAAATGATGACCTGGTGCTCGCGTTGGCCATCGGGACGTATGCCGTTGCGAACCCAAGGACCAGAACGAGAATCACGCACGTCGGGCTGGAGGAGTCGCTCAGGTCCGAACAGCGAACCTACGTTCTTGACGGAGCCATCAACAACCGCCTGTTTCACTAACCGGCTTCCGACCCATGGAGGTCGTTCAACGCACACACCCGTGGAGAGGACGAGCGTGCGCCTCGCTCCTAGCCGGCAGTCGGATGCCTCAACGCCTGCATTTGGAGCAGTCCATTGGCACACCCGGATTGCATGTCAGGGTTGTCTACGCTGCATGGCATGAGACTCTTTGGATATGACCGCGGCCATCGCGAGCAAGATACCCTCGAGCTTCGCACTCTGGAGGAGGTTACGATCGTCCCGGATGATGCAGATGAGCTGCGTCATATCGCTTCATTCTTTTCTGATACGGCGGACCTTCTTCAAGAGCATGGCGAAGCCTTCGGGCACGAGCACCTTCAATTTTGGATGAGGAAGCGAGGACAGGACAGCACCGACGCAATCTGCGATCTAATCGTTGCTCGGCGATAGACCTCTAGCTCATGTCGGTTGCCCCACCGTGGCAATGAAGTTCCCGTTTGTGCCGTACCGTCCCACTGTCCGGGCGTGCTGGGACACTCTGGGCTTTCTCCAAAAGGGCGCCGACTCGCAAATCCAGAAGAATGGAACTGGCTGCACTGCACCCCAGGGGCGCACGGACTACGGCCTTGGGACGTAATCCTGATACACGAACGTCTGACCCCTCTTGAAAGGGAGACGGCGGAATACCCTGAGGGCAACGACCCATCCGATCGCATCGGGGGAGACGGCACCTACCGAAAACACCACTCTCGTGCTCACCGCTTCACCGCCTGAAAGCTCATGGCGGTCAAAAAGGTCCTTTCGAACGTGCTGGATTGCCAAACTAGTCCCGCCATGGGAACGAACTACTTGCTCAAGCGAAACCTCAGAGCCCCTGAAGGTAAACCCTCGGTAACCGACAACATTTATGGCCGGAAATGCTGCGATTATGAATCCTTCTTGGTCTCGGTAACCCACTGCCGAAACCGAGATATCAACTCTTCCGCCCCAGAAGTATGCGACCGCAGCGCCTCCGATTACTCCAACAACCGTGGCAATGCTTTCCACCGCCGCCCAGAACGTTCCCCACGGAAACACCGGAATCCAGACCGAGCACTCGTGCTGCTATTTAACCCTGCTGGACGTTTTTGATATTGATTTGGGTCTCAATGCGATTGAGCTGCTCGCGCACCCCTGTCTCATTTCCATGGGCTCAGTCTCGCATCACAACGCCACCACCGCAACGGCTTGGGGCACCCAGTGTTCGCCTGATATCGGCAGATCCCGGTCGGGTCCACTAGTCGGCACGTTCTGATTCGCATAGCGGCACACCCGATTGAATCGCTGGCACGCGTTCGTTCCCGGCATGGACTCGGCAGCCGAACTCCCCATCTTCCTTTCGTCTTAAACACGCAGGTTGTCGGCTTCACGGACCCATAGAGCTCCGCTGCAGTGGAACTCTCGCGCAAACCCGATCTATACCTCCATATCCTCGGGAGGTAGCAGAGCGCTCACTTCGCACGTTGAGCTCGAGAACCAAATCCACCAACATTCCGGTCATAAAAAGGAGGCTCGGCATCTGCTCCTCCGGCCTGGCTGCAAAACGAGTCCAGTTCACCTGGTCCTCAAGTTTGGCGAGGCGTCCAGTTATTCCCGAAAGCCGCCCGCTATACGGGTTGTATTCAATGGCGTTCTCCATGGATCTGGAGCCTAAGTGGCGATGGTTGTTGCCCAGTGCGGTCAACAGGGTCGCTCGGAAGTGGGGTCGTCACCTGCACGTCCGTAGGGACACTCGCTCGGCGTCAGACCCAAGTCCATCTGACAGAGAAGATCGCAAGAGCAGGTCCGAAGCAATCTAGTCTCATCGCCAACGACGCGGTGGAGGAGAGGTTCGCCATCGTGGTTCACGACTTTGAGTGACTCATGGCTCTATTGCCACGCGTGATCTCATCCACCGCTTGTCTTTCCTGAAGCGGCATTTGCACTCGTAGCGATGCCATTTGGTGATTGGACTGAAGTCATGGGGAAACTGAGCGCCACGACGCGAGCATGTGTAGACATACCGAAACCTCCGAGTTGGTGGCTTGCCGTCCCAATTCTCGCCTGTTTCGGTGTTGACCCATTGCAACTGAACGTCGGGATGAATGGTGCACTGAAAGTACGCTCGGCGGTATTCGCTCCACGTTGCACGACAATTTGAGCACCTAACTTCCCACGGACCCTCAATCGCTCCGTAATCTGCACACGCCTCTGGTATGGCTCCGATACTCAGACAGACTTGCCTCCACTCTTCGCCATGGCTGCGACCATCGGTAAGTGCGTGCGCGATATTCATGAAGGATGGTGTTACGAACCTGTTTCTTGAGAGTGTTGTTCTGCGTGATGCCAACTAACCGTGATTGTCTGGTCGCGTAACTGCAACTCCCTAATCTCCTACGTGCGTTGTCTGGTTTGAAGGTCCAGTCCGCTAACCCGTGTTCGTCCATTAGCTCGCTCGCGGCTTCTGCAAGGCTGCGACGTTCACTTCAGATTGGAGGGCAGACCGAGATCGCTGCGAACAATGGCTGCATCAGTTCCGATAGTTTGCTCGTCGCGCTTCCACTTCGTGAGCCAGGATGACGCATTTCGCACGTTGATGTTCGCTAACGACTTGAGATCTGCGATGGCGCTCGGGTCATTCCTGATGAGCTTCTTTATGTCTGCTTCGTCGGCGGCTGGCCACTTGTCGGTCAGTAACTTTTCGTCAAAGTGTGTGAGTCGCGGCGATTGCGGGCTGCGCCTCCGCCTCACCCTCCTGGGCGGTTGTGGAGTTCGTCCATCCCTTTGCCTTCACGGCAAAAGCCCTGTCAGCCGCGTCCAATGCTTGGCCAAAGCACGTACTGCTTCGCCGCCGCTGTCTCGGTGATGCCGTGGGACTTCTTCGGCTGCTGCTGCTTCTGTGTTGCTCCCACACCGGACGCCATGCCCAGGGTGAGTATCGCCGTCACGGCGACGGTCAGAGCAGCCTTGGTTGATACGTTCATATTCCGCCTTCCCGGGGAAAAGTAAATGCGAGCTCCTTAATCCTCACGCTTTCCATCCGTCGCCGTGGCCGCTTTGCGCACATAACGGCCCGACTGCTTGCCTGGCTCCCAGCCTCTCGCATCAAGCTCCTGATGCAAATTGCCGATTCAGCCTCCTCACACGGTCCTGCATCGTTTGCTTGGGAGCAAACGGCAACCACGACTCTAGGTTCGGGCGCACGGACGAGTGGTCCTTTGACCAACGCAACCGAGGCTCGTCAACTCCGTCGTTGATAAGACCGGCAATCTTTTTCGCAATGGGCGCGACATCCAGAGCGGGCGCTCTGCGCCTGACCTTTCTGGTCCCAGCGCGCCCGATCTCTACTGAAGCCGTGTCCAGATTGACGTTGCACAGAAGAATGTCCGCTCTCGTTGAACCCATTGCGGTCCCTCTGTGGCGCTCCAACTGAAACGTCAACATCGGTACTTCCCACGTCGGATTCTCCATCCGCTGAAGCTTGTAGCTAAAACTTGCCTCTTCATGCTTCCGTCTAGAAGGTCCCAAGCGGCTATCAAATGGTCCACAAGCTCGTCCGAGGGTCAATTTCTCCTTCGGGCTGATCTCTCAGGAAAGCTCGTAGCGCAAAAATCTTTGGATCGGTCATAGCCGTGATGGCTTTGGCTGGAAGGGCCTTCTTCATGCGTCTTTCTGCCTCTTCAGAAATAATTCCACCCTGCGTAGCCGCACATTGTAAAGCAAGCCACTCCAGTATCGGCATCCGTCACGATATAGAGGGGGTCTACCCTGTTGTTGCTGTTCCTGCGCACCCGAAGGTTGTGCAACTGATCGCGGCGTCCAGGTCCTCTCGGATACGGGCCTGCTCCGCAATCCATGCATCCATCGGGCCAAAGACTGTCATGGCAGCGCCAACATATCTCTGACCGTGCTCGCCAAGGCATCGGTGGGGACTTTCTGCCGTTCAGCCAATGGGTTCCCGCCCTCGGTGTTTTATATGCATCAACGAACCAAATATCGTCGTCGTCGCCGTCGTCCTTATCAGTAGTAACCCATATCTCGCGATCGGGGTTCCCAGCCCATGGCACAAGGACTCCGATACACCAGCTGTGGTCCGCAGGATATAGCTCGCATGGCACGCCCGCCGAACACAAGGCATCATAGGCGTGCAGCGAGCATCTAAATGCCGCCCGACACAAGGCATCCTTGGCGTGCTGCGAGCCGTCGTCCTCCATTGCTGCCCTTCGGCGGCGCCCAACGTCGTAGGTCTCGCCACGCGTGCATCATCCCTCGGACAATGCTCGCCAAATCGTCCGTAAACGCGTTGCTGCTCACGCCGCGAACGGCTCTGTTCCTTCGCTCTCGTCCGTATCGTCGTAGGCGCACACAAGCCAACCATCCCCAAGTGCGCCGCTGTACAAAGAGAGGACAGTGACCCATACCCAACGGTGCGGATTCTCGGGCCAAGGGACGTTAACGGCTACGCCCTTCTGAAGCCGACTGTAGAATCCAGATGACAGGGGAAGCCCTCCAACCTCAATAGGTCCATCACCACATCCAACCCCTGCGCTGCGGCCCGTCGGCACGCCTCGTCGTAGGATTCCACCGCGGCGATGTCTACCCGGTGCTTGCCCCCGTTTGCACTGTCTCCCATACCCATTTCCTCTCATAACCTAAGGGAAGAGTGGCTAGATCCAATTCCATCGGGCCCATGGCGAATCGACGTGTGGCCGCTTCGTCAGGCGTGATCTCGGCGAAGCGGGCCTGGAGCGCTGCGTCGGCCTTCACTGCGTCAGCGGCCTGCGCATCGGGATCCTTGGCGTTCCACTCGTCCCATATCGGCTGGGGGTCGACGTCGACCTCGTCGTCGAGACGCGCCTTGGTGAGGACGGCGCCCGAACCGAGGTGCGACAGGACGTCCGCCACCGTCCATTCCGAGGGGTACGCCTGCTGGCGGAGTTGCTCAGGGGTCAGGGATCGGACCAGGGTGGCCAACCGGTCGACCGAGGCCCCCAGCGCCCGGAGCCTCACCTGAAATCCGGCGTCGGCGTCTGTCGGCGTCACTGTCGGTGGTCGTGCTGTCGTCCTCGGTGGTCATCATGCCGTTCTAGTTGCTCGAGGCGAGGCGCGACGCACCCCTCCGGACGCACCAGGTGGACGCGGGACCCACCGCGTCGCGGCGCTCGTTCAGCCGTCGATGGTGTAGTCGACGACGCCCCGGATGACTTCGCCGGCGTGCATCGCCGCGTAACCGTCGTTGATCTGCTCCAGCGGGTACGTACGCGTGACGATCTCGTCGAGCTTGAGGTGGCCACTCTGATAGAGGCTGAGCAGGCGCGGCACGTCTTTGGAGGGCGACATCATCCCGTAGAGGCAACCCTGAATGCGCTTCTGGTACATCGTCAACTCGAACAGGGCGGCCGGGATGCCGATCTCGGTCTTCTTGCCCATGCCGGTCACGACAAGCGTGCCGCCCTTGCGGATGGACGAGAAGCCCTGCCCCACGTGCTCGCTCGTGACGACGCCGATGGTGATGATGGTGGCGTCCGCACCCTGCCCGTTGGTGAGGTCCCGAATGTGGGCCGTCGCTTCGTCGATGGAGGCGAAGGCGGCGGTCGCCCCCACCTTCAGCGCGGTGTCACGCTTGAGCGCAACCGGGTCGACCGCCACGACATGTGCCGCGCCGGCGTGGGCGGCCCCCTGCACGGCGTTGATCCCCACTCCCCCGACGCCCATGACGATGACCACGTCGGAAGGGCCTACCTGTGCCGCGTTGACCGCCGACCCCCACCCCGTCGGGACGGCGCAACCGACGAGGGCCGCCGTCAGAAGAGGGATGTCGCGGGCGATTTTGATGCACGACCATTCGGGCAGGATGCTGTGCCGGGCGAAAGCGCTCAGGAGCGAGCCCTGGCCGACGTCGATGTCGCCGATGTGCATCCGGTAGGTGCCGTCCATCTGGGACCCGGTCATCAGCAGGGCGCCGCAATCGCAGAGGTTCTGCTGCCCGCTGGCGCACCAGCGGCACTTGCCGCACCCGGGGATGAAGGAGGTCACGATGTGGTCGCCGACCTCGAGACTGCGCACGCCGGGACCCACGTCGCGCACGACGCCGGCTCCTTCGTGGCCACCGCAATAGGGCAGGTGGCCCAGCTGCATGTCGCCGGTGGCCAGGTGGTCGTCGGAGTGGCAGAGCCCGCAGGCGGCGAACTCGACGAGCACCTCGTAGTCCTCGGGACCATCGAGATCGACCTCGACGACCTCCCACTTCCCCGGCTGCTCGAAGAGCACAGCTGCCTCGGTCTTCATTGCTCCCCCTCCCGACGACTGGCGTTGTCGCAAAGATAGCAACGGGAACCCGGAGCCGCCGGGAACATCCGACGGGTTGGAGGGGTTGGAACAAACCGGTACCGTCGGAGGGGCGGACGTGTCCGTACCCGAACACCAGTGAGGCAGACTTCCTGAATGACTGACGTGACTGACGCTGCACCGGGCAGCGACAACGGCGCCATGCGCACGCCGAACGGACGGCAGGTCCCCGATTGGGTGATCCTGTCGATCGCCTGCGTGGCGCAATTCATGGTCGTCCTCGACGTGTCGATCGTCAACGTGGCTCTTCCCTCCATCGGGCGGGACCTGCACTACAGCCCGACCGGCCTGCAGTGGGTGGTCAACGCGTACGTGCTCACGTTCGCCGGCTTCCTGCTCCTCGGTGGCCGGGCGGCGGACCTCTTCGGCCGGCGCCGGGTGTACCTGTTCGGCCTCGGCTTGTTCACCCTGGCCAGCCTGATCGGTGGCTTGGCCCAGAACGCGGCGTGGCTCACCAGCGCGCGGGCCGTGCAGGGCATCGGCGGAGCGTTCTTGTCGCCGGCGACGCTCACCATTCTCGTGACGACCTTTTCGGGCGTACGCCTCGTCAAAGCCATCGGCGTCTGGAGTGCCGTGGCCGGAGCAGGCGGCGCGGCCGGCGTGATCTTGGGTGGTGTGCTGACCGCTGAGCTCTCGTGGCGCTGGGTCCTGTTCGTCAACATCCCCATCGGCATCGCCGCCACCGTGGCCGCCCTCGTCTATCTGACCGAAGCCAAACGTGCCACGCGTGACGAGAATTCGCCCAAGCTCGACATCGGGGGAGCGATCACCGTCACCGCCGGTCTGGGGGCGCTGATCTTCGCCATCGTGGGCACCGACACGCATCCGTGGGGTTCGGCGCTACACCCTGTCGATCCTGGCTGTCGCCGCGGTCCTGCTGGCCATCTTCACCTTCATCGAGCTGAAGGTGGCGCACACGCCCCTCGTACCGTTCCGCCTCTTCCGCTCGCGGTCGGTTTCGGGGTCGAACGTGGTGATGTTCCTGGTGGGAGCGGCGTTCTTCTCCATGTGGTACTTCCTCTCCCTCTACTTGCAGAACGTCCTGGGATACGGTGCGCTCAAAGCGGGCCTGGCCTTCCTCCCGATGGCCATCGCCATCATCATCGGATCCCAGATCAGTGCGCGCATCCTCCCGAAGGTCGGCGTGCGACCACTGCTCCTCGTCGGGACGGGACTCATGGTCGTGGGCTTCGCGTGGCTCACCCAGATCGGTCCGCAGAGCAACTACTGGGCGCACGTCTTCGGCCCCGGCTGCATCATTTCGCTGGCCATCGGGCTGCTCTTCACGCCGCTCGCATCTTCGGCCACCACCGGGGTCCACTTCACCGAGGCCGGACTGGCGTCGGGTGTGCTCAATACCTCCCGCCAGATGGGAGGCTCCCTCGGGTTGGCGATCCTGGCGACCATCGCCATCGATCACACGCACGCCATCCTCGGCGGCCCACATGTCGCCGCGTCACCCGCAGCGGCGGCTGCCGCGTTGACGGCCGGCTACGCCCGGGCCTTCGGGGTGGCAGCCGTTTTCGGAGTGGTCGCCTTCGCGGCGTCGTTCATCGTTCCCTCCATCGGACCGAAGCGGACCGAGGAGGTCCCGGCTGCGCACACCGCTGCAGCGTTGGTCGACGGTGGGGAGGGTTCGCTGCCGACCCTCGACCCGGTGGCGCAGACGGGCGCCGACGTGCGCGTCGAGCCGGCCTGATCGATGGCGACCGATCCTGCCCTGTCCGCCGACGCGCGTGCGACCGAGACGTCCGCCCTGGTTGCCCGTCTCGGTGACGTCTCCCAGTGGGATCTCGAAGTCCTCGAGAACACGCAACTCACGCCCAGCATGCGGCGGATCCGCTGCACCGCGCCCGGATTGGCCGATCTGTCCTACCTCCCCGGGCAGGATGTGATGCTCACCGTGCCCACCGCGGCAGGCCCTTCCTTCCGGCGCCGCTACACCATCAGATCGTTCGATCCGGACATCCCGGCCGTGGCCTTCGACATGGTCCTCCATGGCGACGGACCGGCCGCTGCCTGGGCCGCCTCCGCCCAGCCGGGCAGTCGCATCGAGGGCATCGGGCCCCGGGGCAAGATCACGGTGGACCCCGACGCCGACTGGCACCTTTTCGCCGGCGACGACTCCGCCCTCCCCGCCAGCTTGGCCATGGCGGCCTCGGTGCTCGACGGTCACGGGAGCGACGCCGACCGCGCCCTCGTGATTCTCGAGGTTGACGGACCCGCCGACGAGCAGCGGGCACACACAGCAGACGGGCGCGAGGTGCCGGTGCGCTGGTTGCACCGGGCCGGAGGGGACCCGGCGTCGGCGGCGCAGCTGGTGGCCGCCGTGGCCGCCGTGCCGCTCCTCCCGGGTCATGGGCATGCCTACCTTGCAGGTGAATTGGGTGTGGTGGCTGCCATGCGGCAGGCGCTTCTCGCTCGCGGCATGGCAGGCCGATCAGATCTCGGCCAAGCCCTATTGGCGGGTCGGAAGAGCCAATGCCGCCCACGGTGAACCCGAGCGCCCCTAGCTTCTCCTAGGCTGCTCGGAAATTGCCGGGCGGGTCGCTCTGCCGGTAGACCAAGGACTCCGAAAATCGCGTCGATGGGGGCAGAAGAAGAGATGGACCTCAAACCTGGTACTCGCTGGGCCAGCCAAGTGTGTGACACCGAGGTGATCGTGGTGCGTGCCGCGACGCAGGAGGTGACGCTGGAATGTGGCGGGCACCCCATGGCCCCGGTCGGCACCGACCGGGCGGACGGCCTGGAGCTCGACCCCTCGTTCGCGTCGGGCTCGCTGATCGGCAAACGCTTCGCCGATGCCGACAGCGGCCTCGAACTGCTCGTCACCAAGGCCGGCGCGGGCACCCTGACCCTCGACGGGGTGGCCATTCCCCTCAAAGAGGCCAAGCCGCTGCCTTCGTCGGACTGACGCCGCCATGCACTTGAGCTCACTGCTGGAAATCGTGGCCGACGCCCTGCCCGACCGGGTGGCGGTGGCGGCGTGCGACGACGGTGACCTCACCTACCAGGGGCTCTTCGAAAAAGTCAGGGCGGTCGCACGTTACCTCCAGGCCGAGGGTGCCGAGCGTCTCATCGCGGTCGACGTGAACTCCGAGGCGGTCCCGGTCGGCCTCTTCGCCGCCGCGCTGGCCGGCATCCCCTACGTGCCGGTGAACTACCGCCTCTCCGATGCCCAGCTGGCAGCGATCATGGAGCGGGCGGCACCCGGACTGGCCGTCGTCGAATCCTCGGTCCCGGCCCGCCTGGGCGACGGGATCGCAGGACTCGCCATGATGGGCCGGACCGCCTTCTTGGCGTCCGACGGCCCCGAGGCCGGCACACCCGGGGGTGTGGACCCCGACGACCCGGCCGTGTTGCTCTTCACCAGCGGGACGACCGGCGAGCCCAAGGCCGCCGTCCTCCGTCACCGCCACCTGACCAGCTACGTCCTCGAGACGGTCGAATTCATGGGGGCCGACCCCGACGACGCCGCGCTGGTCAGCGTGCCGCCGTACCACATCGCCGGCATCGCGGCGGTCCTGACCTCGGTGTGGTCGGGGCGCCGCCTGGTCTATCTGCCGCAGTTCACCGCCGAGAGCTGGGTGGACACCGCCGCCCGGGAGGCGGTCACCCACGCCATGGTCGTGCCGACCATGCTCGGGCGGATCCTCGACGTGCTCGACGCGCGGGGCGAGAAGCTCCCCGCCCTCCGTCACCTGTCCTACGGCGGTGGGCGCATGCCGATGACGCTGGTCGAACGGGCCCTCGAGCACATGCCCCACGTCGGCCTGGTCAATGCCTACGGGCTGACCGAGACCAGCTCGACCATCGCCGTGCTCGGGCCCGAGGACCACCGGGAGGCAGCAGCTTCCGCTGACCCGGGCGTGCGGGCGCGCCTGGGCTCGGTGGGCCGCCCGCTGCCGAATCTCGAGGTCGAGATCCGCGACCCGATGGGCGGACCGGTTCCGGCCGGGACGCACGGTGAGATCTGGGTCCGGGGTGACCAGGTTTCCGGGGAGTATCTCGGCAAGGGGGCGTCGCTCTCGCCGGACGGCTGGCTGGCCACCAACGACGGGGGCTGGCTCGATCCCGAGGGCTTCCTCTTCGTCGAGGGCCGCCTCGATGACGTGATCGTCAGGGGCGGGGAGAACCTCTCGCCGGGCGAGATCGAAGACGTCCTGCTCGCCCATGCCGCCGTCGCCGACTGTGCGGTGATCGGCATTCCCGACGAGGAGTGGGGCGAGGCGGTGGCAGCCGTGATCGTGCTCCACGAGGGGGAGCAGGGCGACCCCGAGGACCTGCGCGGCCTGGGTGGCCGAGCGGCTCCGCTCCACCCGGGCCCCCCAGCGCATCGAGTTCCGCACCGAGCTGCCCTATAACGAGACCGGCAAGCTCCTGCGCCGGGTCCTCAAGGCCGAGATGACCCCGGAGTCTGCGGGGTCCTGACCCGGGGCGGCCTCGAAGGCCCTGCACCGGCCCCATGAGCGCACCGTCTCGGAGGGACGCTTCAGAGGGGCCGGAGATCCTCATCGGTCAGCTCGTCGACCAGGCCCCAGCGCAACGCCGTGGCGGCGTCGATCGCCCGGCCACCCAGGGCCAGCAGGGCCATGCGGTGCCGTCCGACCCGCCGGGTGATGCTGGCCGTGCCACCGGCCCCGGGGATGAGGCCCAGGCCGATCTCGGGGAGTGCCGCCGTGAAGTCGGCACGGGCGCAGACCCGGTCCGCAAACGCCGGGAGCTCCACTCCTGAACCGGCGCACGGCCCGTGCACCCGGGCCACGAGGCGGGGCCCGAGGGCGCTGATCGCCCTCCCGATGCTCGTGGCCAGTCGCACCATGTGGGCGGCGGCCGGGTCGCTGAACGTGCCGAACTCGTCGAGATCCCCCCCGCTGCAGAAGCTCGGGCCCTCTCCCCGCAGCACGACGTCGGTCAGGGAATCGTCGGCTTCGGCGAGTGCCAAGCCCTCGAGGAGAGCGTCGCGCAGGGACCGGCTCAGCGCGTTGCGCACGTGGGGCCGGTTGAGGACGAGCTCGAGGCGGTCACCCCGGCGGATCACCTTGACCGGCGGACCCGGTTCGGGCCGGGAGTGGCGACGGGGACGGCGGGACCGCCACTTCTGGAACTCCGCCCCCGCCTGCAGCAACGAATAGGTGGCGGACTCGGCCACCAGGGCCCGGCCCATCGACGGCGACGCCTGCCGCAGGCACAGGGCGAGCGCGGTCGCGGCGACGGGGTTCCGTTCCGCCACCGCCACGATGTCGTCGAGCGATGCCACGCCCTCTTCGGGCGCCACATCGGCCAGCGAGGGAGCGTCCCCGGCCCCGCGGCCCACCGCCACGACCAGGCAGGGGAGTGAGGAGAGCGCCTCGTCGACCGATGGGTCGGGGGTGGACGAATCGGGTGACGTGAGCACCACCAGGCCGCCCGGATCGGAGAGCGACTCGGCCGCAAAGGGCGAGCGCACGAGCGCCGCCAGCTCGCCGTCTGAGGTGTGGAGAATGCGGATGTGCCGACGCTACCGGAGACCGGGGCGCTCTCCCGGGTGTGAGCGGTGGCAGGATCGAGCAGTGGATCCGAGCGATGTGGGCCGGAGCGGGGCCGAGCATGGGCGGCCAGCGGCGCCATGGCCCTCACCGGACGACCCGGCGGCCCACCCCTCGGTGCGCCGCCCGCGTTGATCGACCTGATCGACCGGGCGGTCGCGGTCCTCCGGCACCACGGCGAGGGGAGTGCGCCGCTCGACGGGCTGGCACTGCTCGGCGAGCGGGCTGCTCTGGGCGGTCTCTCGCGGGGTGGGCCCATCTCCTGTGGCGGAGCGGCCCGTCTGGTGCCCGGGCGCGACGGGTGGCTGGCGGTCTCCCTGGCCCGGCCCGAGGACGTCGCGGCCCTGCCCGCCTGGTTGGGCCGCGACGTCCTCCCTCACGATCCCTGGCCCTTCGTCTACGAGGCGGCAGCGGCCACGCCCGTCGCTGCGCTCGACGCGCAGGCTGCGCTGTTGGGGCTGCCGATTCGCGGCGGTGGGCTCTGTCGGGCGCCCCGGCACGCTGCGCGTTCGACCTGCCCGTGCGCGCCGGGCGGATCGGCACATGGCCACAGGGTCGCACCTCCGCTCGGCGAGGTCACGGTCGTCGACCTCTCCTCGCTGTGGGCCGGTCCCCTCTGTGGCCAGCTGCTGGCCGAGTCCGGGGCACGAGTGATCAAGGTGGAGTCGACGGCGCGCCCCGACGGCGCCCGTCGTGGGCCGGTCCGATTCTTCGACCTGCTCAACGGCGCGAAGCGCTCGGTGGCGCTGGACCTGGCCTCGGCGGAGGGCCGCCGCGACCTCGTGCGTCTCATCGCGGCGGCCGACGTGGTGATCGAGAGCGCCCGACCGAGGGCACTCGAGCAGATGGGCATCGACAGCAGCGACGTCCTGGGCCGGCCGGAGGGACCACTGGTGTGGGCGTCGATCACCAGTCATGGGCGTGAGCCCGGACAGCGCCAGCGGGTGGGGTTCGGAGACGTGGCCGCCGCCGCCGGAGGCCTGGTCGCCGGCGACGCCCAGGGGTCCCTGCTTCCTGGCCGACGCCGTGGCCGATCCCGTTATCGGGCCTGGTGGCCGCCGCCGCCGTGCTCGAGGCGCTCGGGGCCGGAGGACGGTGGCTCATCGACGCGGCGATGGCGCCCATGGCCGCCGCGGTCGCCGGGCCCCTGGTCGACGTCACCGGCCTGGCCGCGGCCCCGCCGCGGGCGAGGGAAGCGGTGCGCCCCGCTCCTGCGCTGGGGGCTGACACGGCCGCCGTGCTGGGCGACCTGGTCGCATGAGCACCCTCCTGCTCCGTGGGGCCGAGGTCGAAGGGGCCAGGGTGGACGTGCGGATCGAGGGCGCCCGGATTGCCGCCGTCGGACCACCCCGAGCGGAGCGTGGGGCGGACGTGGAGATCCAGTGTGACGGTGGGGTGCTCCTTCCCGGCCTGCACGACCACCATGTCCACCTGCTTTCCATGGCGGCGGCGCATGGGGTCGCTCGACGTCTCGAGCCGGCTGGATGCGCGCATCCGGGACGCCCACGCCCGGACACCGCCGGGCGTCGCCCTCCGTGCCGTGCACTACGACGAGGTCACCGGAGGGCCGCTGGATCGAGGGCGGCTCGACGCCCTCGCGCCGGGTCGCCCGGTGCGGGTCCAGCACCGCTCGGGAGCGCTGTGGGTCCTCAGTTCGGCCGCACTGGCCGAGGTCGGCCTGCTCGGTGGGCGACGGCGCCGCAGCCGGGCCCGAGGACCCCGGCACGCGTGGAGGGCGTCGAGACGGACGCGGCGGGCCTTCCGACGGGGCGGCTGTTCCGCCTCGACGCCTGGTTGCGGCGGCGCATGGCGGACGACCGGCCCAACGAGCTGGCCGCCGTCGGCCGCCGCTTGGGCTCCTTCGGCGTCACCGGCGTGACCGACTGCACGCCGACGCCGACAGCCGCCTACTACGACACCCTGGCCGAAGCCGTGCGCACCGGGGCGCTGCCCCTGACCGTGGCGGTCACCGGAGGCCCCGAGCTCTCGGACGTGCACCCACCCCCGCCGTTGCGACGCGGGCCGGTGAAGATCGTCATCGCCGACCATCCCTCCCGTCGTTCGACGAGCTCGTCGCGTGGTTCACGCGCGCGCACGGATCCGGGCGGCCAGTGGCCGTGCACTGCGTGACCCGGGCCGCCCTCCTGCTGGCCCTCGCCGTGTGGCAGGAGGTCGGGAGCGTGGCGGGTGACCGGATTGAGCATGCCTCGGTGACGCCACCCGAGGTCATCGCCGCCATGGCGCAGCTCTCGCTCACCGTCGTCACCCAACCGGCGTTCATCGCCGCCAGGGGTGACGCGTACCTGCGCGACGTCGATCCGGCTGACCGCGCCGACCTCTACCGCTGCGCCTCCCTCCTGGAGGGCGGGGTGGCGGTCGGCGGGAGTACGGATGCGCCGTTCGGGCCCGATGACCCATGGCTCGCCATACGTGCGGCGAGCGAGCGCCTCGCCCCGAGCGGCGCCCGCGGTCGGGTCGGATCGGGGGTTGGGGACCGCCGCCGCCCTGCGGCTCTTCCTCGGCGCCGCTGGACCGGCCCGGTGGGCCCGTCCGTCGTGTGCGGCCCGGGGCGCCCGCAGATCTGTGCCTGCTCGACGTGCCACTCGAGAGGGCCCTGCGTGCGCCCTCGAGTCGCCACGTGGCGATGACCATCGCCGCGGGCGAGCGCACGTTCGAGGCCTGAGCCGCAACGGGGATCCGGCCTCCCGGCATGCTCTACTGTGGCACCGCATAAGGTCCACACGAGCAAAAGGTCCTGACCAGCCGACGGTTGGCCGGGGACGGAGTCGATACCGAAAGGTGACGCTGTAGATGGCAAGCGAGGGACTGCACGAGGACGCCGACCTCCTCGACGAGGCGACCGTGGACCATCACCGGGCCATGACGTCGTTGTGCGAGGAGCTCGAGGCGATCGACTGGTACGACCAGCGGGTCAAGGCGACCTCGGACGACAGCTTGGCCGCCGTCCTGGCCTACAACCGGGACGACGAGAAGGAACACGCGGCGATGACGCTCGAATGGCTGCGCCGGCGTGATCCCGCGCTGGACGAGCAGCTGCGCAAGTTCCTGTTCACCACCACCGAGCCGATCACCGAGGTCGGGAGCACGGACGGCGGGGCAGGAGCGGATGGCGATGGAAGACCGGCTCCGGGCGCACCGGGGTCGTTGGGAATCGGAAGCCTCAAGGGAGTGGAGCGATGAATCACCTACATCGGGACCTGGCGCCAATTTCGGAGACGGGCTGGGCCGCCATCGACGACGAGGCCAAGGGGCGGCTCACCACGTACTCTCGCCGCGCGCAAGCTCGTCGATTTCGCCGGGCCGCACGGCTGGGAGCATTCGGCGACCGAGCTGGGCCGGATCACGACGATCGCGGGACCATCGGAGGGCGTCACCGGGGCCCAGCGCCGGGTGCTGCCCCTCGTCGAGGTACGGGCGGAGTTCAGCGTCTCGCGCGTCGAGCTCGACGACGCCGATCGGGGCGCCATCGACCTCGACCTGCCCGAGTTGGACGAGGCCGTGCAGCAGATCGCCATCGGGGAGAACGTGGCCGTGTTCCACGGCTATGGCGCCGGCGGGATCGAGGGCATCACCGAGAGCACCTCGCATGCGCCGATCAGGCACGTGCCGGACATGTCGAAATATCCGACGGCAGTGGCGCAGGCGGTGGACGCCCTTCGTCAGTCGGGCATCGACGGTCCCTACGGGATGGCCATCTGCCCGAAGCGTCTACACGACGATCGTCGAATCCACCGAGCACGGCGGCCATCTGCTCTTCGATCACCTGCACCAGATTCTGGGCGGCCCGCTGGTCTGGGCGCCCGGCGTCGACGGAGCGGTCGTGCTGAGCCTGCGCGGCGGGGACTTCATTCTCGACTCCGGGCAGGACATCTCCATCGGTTACGTCGATCACAACGCCGATGCGGTCCGGCTCTACCTCGAAGAGAGTTTCAGCTTCAGGGTCATCGAGCCCGACGCCGCGGTGGCGGTCCTTCTCGAAGCCTGAGCTGGCTGACGGATCCCGTTAGGCGCTGCAGCGATCGCCCAACCAGGGACGCTCGCCGTCGAGCGTGAAGAGCGTCACGGCCAGGGTGTCCTGGTCCGCTTTGCTGGCCTGGTTGGGTGGCACGCCGACCAGGTCGGGGCGGTGCGCCTCCTGCGCCGCGAAGTTCCACGTCGACTGGCTGAATTGGAACGCGCCCATGTAGAGGCCGTTCGGCGACACCGCCTGGTAGTCGCCTCCCGACTCCGCCTGCACCACGCAGGCGAGGAAAGGCGGTAGCGCGGGGTCGACCGTGCTCGAGGCCGGTGGTGCGACGCCGGTCGAGGACGTGGACGACGACGTGGCGGAGGACGTGGACGGACGACGTGTTCGCCGCTGCGTTGCACGGTCGCCTTCCGCGCCGTCGTCACCGCGGCGACGCGCGGCGCGCGCACAGCGCAGCATTCTGTTGCGCCACGGCGACGGCCAGTTGGCCGGTGACCTGTGCCTGCACGGTCTGCATCTGCTGCACCGAGGCATTGGCCTGCGCCAGATACGACGCTTGTTGCACCTGTGTGGACTGATCGAGCGTGCGTTGACGGACGAGTGACTGCTGCTGGTTCTGCTCGTTGCGCTTGGCGGTGCGCAGTCCCTCCACCGCTTCGTTGAGGTTGCCGATGCTGATGGTGGCGTATTCATTGGCGGACTGCACGGTGCTGACATTCTCGGCGAAGAGCGCGGCGCCGGACCCCGACGAAACCGAGCCGTTCAAGACGTAGCTCTCGACGGCCAAGCGCTGGACCTGGTGCAGTCGTTTTGTGACCTCGTGCCGATCGGTTGTGATCTCCGCCTGTAGCGATGCGATGGCCCGCTCGTCCTGCGCGACCTGTGCCGATGCCACCGAATACTGCTGTTGGTAGGCACCCGCTTCGAGCTGCTCCTGCACGAGCTCTTCGGAGATCGTCTTCGCCTGCGCCTTCAGGCTGCCGACCTGATCGGCTCCCGCCGGTGCGGCCGACGCCGCCACCGGCGAGCACGGTGGCACAGGTGAGCGCCAGGAGGAACGCCGCCGCCATCGGGCCGCGTGCGAAATTGCGCGCGCCGGATGTGACTCGAGTTTCCGACCTGGCCCAGTGCACGACCAGGTGAATTTAGCCGCCTTTTTCGCCCCTCGTCCTCGTGACCTGCGCTTCAACGCTGCAGCTCGTTCCTGTGCCGCGTCAGTGGCCTCACGAGAGGCCGAATTCGTGCCTGGTGCGGGAACGAAGGCCACGCTCGGGGTGGATCAGACCCAACCGCTGCGGGTCGTGTGGCATGGCGCTCCGCCCCTCCGGCGTGGGCCTGACCCCGAGTACCTGATGGAGCGAAATGCCGCCGTCGTCGAAGCCGTTGGCCGACGCCGCCATGTAGAGGTGCCAGACACGTGCCCGCTCGAGGCCGACCTCGGCCACTGCGTCTTCCCAGTTTGCTTCCAGGTTCGCCACCCACGCCTTCAGGGTCCTGGTGTAGTGCTCCCGGAGCGACTCGACGTCGCGCACCTCGAATCCGGCTCGTTCCATGGCGTGCACCACCTGGCTCACATCGATCAGTTCCCCGTCGGGGAACACGAAGCGCCCGATGAACGAGTTCGTCGCATGCGGGAACCGCCGACGCTGGAGATGGCGTGGTTGAGCAGTCGGCCCGTGTCCGTAAGCAACGCGTGGAGTGTCGTGAAGTACTCCGCCATCTTTTCGGCACCGACGTGCTCGAACATGCCGATCGACGAAATGGCGTCGAAGCGCTCCCCGCGCAGATCCCGATAGTCCTGCACCCGGATCTCGATCCGTTCTTCGAGCCCGGCCTCCTTGACCCGCAGCCGCGCCAGGTCGGCTTGCGCACTGCTCAGGGTCACGCCGACGACCGATGCGCCGTAGCGACTGGCCGCGTGCAGTGCCATGGAGCCCCATCCACAGCCGACGTCGAGCAGACGTGCGCCGGTTCGTTCGTGCAGCCCGAGCTTGCGGCACACGAGGTCGTGCTTGGCCTCCTGCGCCGACTCGAGCGTGGTGCTGGCGTCGACGAAGCGCGCGCACGAGTACGTCATGCTCGGACCGAGCACCAGGCGGTAGAACTCGTTGCCGATGTCGTAGTGATGCCGGATCACCTCGGCGTCGCGCTGCTTGGAATGGCGCCTCCCATGCGGCGCCGCTTCCACCGCGGGACGGCGCCGGGGGCAGACCGAGGATCCCCAATCGTGTGGCGGCCCTGAGGGCGACCAGCGGCATGCGGGCCCCCGTTCTGAGGTCGTTCGGGGCAGCCCTGGTGCAGGGCGCGGAGCACACTGATCACGTCACCGTCCGTCTCGAGCTCGCCGGTGACGTAGGCCCGGCCCAGGCCCAACTCGCCGGGCGCCCACAGCATGCGCTTGACCGCAGTGGGCGAACGGACGATGACCGTCCCCGGTCCGTCGCGTGGCCCGAGCGCACTGCCGTCCCAGAACTCGAAGCGGACGGGCAGCCCGTTGTCGAAGAGCGCGTGCAGGAGTGGTGCGACTGCGGCGGCCGCACTCGGCGTTGCCCGGTTGTTGCTCTGCTGCACTGCCGGCGCAGGTGCATGCGGTGCAGATGCATGCGATTCCGAATTCATGACGTCGAGTTCCATGGGGCCCTCCTTCGCCTCACGCCTTCGAAGTGGGCCGTTCTTTCGACCCCGCTCGCTGGATCACTCCATGCCCGGTACGGATACCGCCATCGATGTTATTGCGCCACCCCGTCGGCGTGCCCTCCCTCCGCCGCGTCCGTGCGGCGATGTGGACGCGTGCGCAGCGGCGCACGTCCAGCGAAATCTCAGGAAGGTGAGAGTGGCGGCGGTCGCGTTGCCGGCCAGATGCTCCGCGCGCGCCCGCTGCGAGAGGAGCTGGTGGTACTGATCGTCGTCCCCCTTCATGCCGCTGACGAGCGGGGAGTGCGCCAGGGAGAACGCGCCGAGGAACATGACCAGGAGCGAAATCGCCTCCAGCGGTCCCCACGCGCCTCCCGTGCGCAGGTCGTCGCCGAACAGGCCCACGCCGATGAGGATGCTGGCCAGAGGATCGACCATCACGAGCGTCGACTGGGAGGCGACGATCGGTCCGGCATGGAACGCGTTCTGGGTCAGGAACACGGCCAGCACGCCGAAGAAGATCAGGGCGTACGTCTGTCCGTGCCGGTAGAGCGAGGTCCAGTCCTGGGCTGCGAAGTTCGAGACCACCTTGGTGCAGGCTGCCGTGAAGGCGAATGCGATGGCGCCCGCCGTGCCGAACATGGCGGCACGAAACCAACGGGGCCCACGCATCGCCAGCATGACCGCCACCGCGATGCCGACGCTGCAGGCGGCCCCGGCGATCACCCAACTCCAGAACGAGGCGGAGAGATTCCCCTCCTCGGGGTGGGCGCAGTACAGGAACCCGGCGAGGCCGCCCACGCATGCCAGGGACCCGAGCCACTCGCGCCGCCCCACGGTGAAGCCCAACCAGACGGAGAGGACGGCCACCAGGAACACCAGCTCCAGGGTCAAGATGGGTTGGACCTGCGAGAGCTGGCCGAAGTGCAGCGCCACGGCCTGGAGGATGAACGAGACGATCATCAGGGCGAACCCGAGGAGCCAGATGCCCCGGCGTACGGCGTAGGTCATCAAGCTCAGCTTCAGCGTCTTGTCGGCGGGCGCGTCTTCAACCCCCATGCGCTGGAACACGCTGGTGAGCGCGTTGGCCAACGCAGCGCCAAGCGCCAAGATAAAGACCATCCAGATCCGCTTTCGTCCGAGATACATGTATCATGCACGTATCTAGCAATAGTGTACCGGGAGATGGGGAGGTCAAGGCCGATGGACGTCGCCCTCACCCCTTCCGAAGCTCGACAGCATCGGCGTCATCGAGTTGGAGCTGCTGAAGCTCGTCCGTCATCTCGAAACGTTCGGCCGCAGGAGCTCGCTCTACCTCGAAGTCGACCGGGCGGGCTACCTCGCCCTGCGCATGCTCGAGGCGATGGGGCCGGTGAGCACCAAGGCCCTCGCCACGGCCTTGAACCTCGATGCATCCACGGTGACCCGGCAGATCTCAGCGCTCGAGGGCGCAGCCTTCGTCGAACGTCGCCCGGACCCCTCCGACGGGCGCTCGTCCACCATCGTCCTCACCGATGAAGGGCACCGCACGATGCTCGGGGTGGAGCGCGAGCGCCGGCAAGTCATGGAAGCACTGGTGAGCGACTGGACCGACCACGACAAGCTCAACCTGGGTCGCGCGTTGAGCAGATTGAATATCTCCCTCCTCGAAAGCGGGAGAGCAGTCAAGGACGTGGACTAGACACTGGGTATGGCCGCTCAGTCGCATGAGCATCCGCTCGACGGGCCTGAGCCGGTGCCCTCTCGACGACGATGGCGCGTGGGCGCGCTCCTCCGCCGGGCCTGGCCGGTGCTGCGCTTCTTCTTCGGCATCGGTATCGTCGTCGTCGCCCTCTGGGCTCTGTCGTCGCACCGCGACGAGCTCTCGGGCTTCTCGCAGGTCTTCGGGAGCCTCAAGTGGTGGTGGATACCGCCGGCCCTGCTCCTCGAGTTCGCCTCGTTCGTGTGCTTCGCCGGCCTGCAGTACGAGTTCCTCGACAGCGGCGGTCTGGCTGCGCCGGAGGGACCACTGGTGAAGATGACCTTCGCCTCGCAGGCCATCACGAATTCCCTACCCGGTGGCAGCGCATTCTCCGCCGTCTACGGGTTCCGCTGGTTCCGGCGCTTCGGGGCCGATGACACGTTGGCGGCGTGGTCCCTCGTGGGGACCCTGGTGGCGTCGAGCGTGTCCCTGTCGTTGGTCGCCACGGCCGGTCTGGCGCTCGCCACAGGAGAAGGAGCCTCGCTCGACCTCATTCCGGTCATCATCGGCGTTTTTCTGATCACGTTGGCGATCGCCGCGCTCTTCATCTACGAGCGACCGCTGGCCTTCGTCGTGACGTGGGGCATTCGCGTCTCCCGCCGGCTGGTGGGGCGGCCGCGGGGTGATGTAGCGGCCAACATCACGCGGATCGTGGCGTTGGTCACCGCGGTACACCTGGGGCGGCGCCGGATCATCCGCATCCTCATTTGGGGCTGTGCCAACTGGTTGTTCGACTGCGGGTGCTTCGCCCTGATGTTCCTCGCCGTCGACTCGACCATTCCCTGGAAGGGTCTCCTGCTGGCCTACGGCGCAGGGCAGCTGGCCGCCACCCTGCCCTTCACCCCGGGTGGGCTGGGGGTGGTGGAGGGGAGCATCACCATCGCCCTGGTGGCATTCGGGGGCTCCCAGAATTCAACAGTGGACGCCGTGCTCATGTACCGCGTCATCAGCTTCTGGCTCGTCCTGGTCGTGGGGTGGATTCTCTGGGGCCAGTTGGCGTACCAGGTGCGCAAAGGGCGCTGGAGCCGGTACGCGTTGCAGGCGCCCGTCGAGGCGGAGTTGGGCGGCGACGACGGGACCGGGCCCTCGTATGCGTCACGTGTCGACGTCGCTCCGGTGGTCGAGCGATGAGGGCGAACCGCCGCGGGAGCCGGGCGTGGCGTCGCGGCGTGGGTGGCGTCGTCGGGCTGCCTGCTCGCCGCCGCCGTGCTGGCGGACTGCACGACGGCCCGCAGCGATCTGGGCACGTCCGTGAGCTCGTGTTACCACGCGCTTCCCACCGCAACCAGAGCGGTCCACAGCCGTGGCCATCTGCTCGGGGTGCAGGAGTTCACGGTGGGGGCCCTCCAGCGGAAAGCACCCGGCCTTTACCGGGAGCTGGCACCGCATGCCGCGCCAGGCAAACGGATCTGCGTGGTCGCCTTCAGCGGCAGCTTTGACGCCTCTTCGGTCTCCGATGCCCGCGGGAACCGTTCGGGGCGGCTGGCGGTCGTCGTCTCGACGACGCCGGAGAACCAACTGCTGGGTACGGTCATCCTGCCCCGGCCCCCCCTGCGATTCGGCCATCCCCACGCTGGATGAGCGGCCTCGGGTAGGTATGCTCGCTCCCATACGCACCGGTGTGCGTAGATCGGTTACGTGGTGGCTCTGATCTAAAAAGAGGTCAACCGCCTTAGTCGGCTTCACCCGGGAGGACGGGAGAGGGCGGTTATGACTGATGTGATCGGGGGATGGGCGCCGTGGAAAGCGCCCAGGCGCACGACGGGGAACAGCGCGTGGCGCTCGCAGGAGCCGTCGGCTGCGGGGGCCGGATCGCCGGCCTTCGTGCTCAGCGGGGGTGGCAATCTGGGGGCGTTGCAGGTCGGGATGATGTACGCCCTCGTCGAGAGCGGGTTGCGTCCCGGCATGATCGTCGGCACATCCGTCGGCGCCATCAACGGCGCCTTCTTCGCCAGCCGTCCGGATCTGCCAGGCATCGCCGAGATCGCACGGCTCTGGTCGTCACTGCGCCGCAAGGACGTGCTCGGGGTCGATCTCGGGACACTCGTCGGAGGCATCCGCGGCAGGCCCCGCCACCTCTTCGACTCCTCGGCCATCCGCCGGATTCTCGACGCCTTCGTGACCTTCCGCCGCCTCGAAGACGCCCCGATCCCGCTGACGGTCGTGGCCACGGAACTCGGGACGGGGGAGGCCGTCATCCTCAATTCGGGCGATGCGACGACGGCGCTGCTGGCCAGCAGCGCCGTGCCCCGGCTTCTGCCGGCCGTCGAGATCGACGGCCGGCTTCTGGTGGACGGTGCGGCGGCGGCCGATGTGCCGGTGCGCGAGGCGCTGTCACTGGGCGCCCGTGACCTGTACGTCCTGCCGACGGCGCCGGCGCAAGTGGTCACGTTGATGGAGCAGAGCACAGCCTCGGGGACAGTCGAGGGGGTCGACAGGCCGACCATGCACGTCGTCCCACCTCCGGATATGCACATACCCCTTGCCCGTCTCGGACAGTCCCAGGACCTCCTCCGCCTCGGGTACGAGCAGGCGCGGGCATGGCTCGACGGAGCACCACTTCCCGGTGCGGTTCGCACCGAGAGGCGGGTCGGTCATGGACCGCGCTTCTCGTTCCGGCCGCGGATCGGCCCGGTACATCGCTCGTCGTAGAGCCGGCCGACGAAGGAGGCCCGGTGGAGGCCGTACCCTTGTCGCCTCGTGACCCTCCTCGTCGATCTCCAGCAGGTTGCGGTCCGCCGGGTCGACCGGGCGCTCTTCGAAGGCCTTTCCATGACGGTCTCGGACGGGGACCGGATCGGTGTGGTCGGGATCAACGGCACGGGCAAATCGACGCTGCTGCGGATCATCGCCGGCGCCGATCTTCCCGACGCGGGCCAGGTTCTCCGGGGGCGGGGCTCCCGGGTGGGCTTTCTCGCGCAAACACCCGAATTGCCGCCCGGCACAGTGCGCGCCGCCGTCGGCGAGGGGTGGGAGGCCGAGGCGGCGCTGGACCGTCTGGGCATGGGCTCCGCCGTCGACGAAGACGTCCGGTCGCTCTCGGGTGGCCAGGCGAAGAGGGTGGCCCTGGCCCGCGTGCTGGCCCGTCCCGCCGAGCTCCTGGTGCTCGACGAACCGACCAACCATCTCGACCTGGGCGCCGTGGCCTGGCTCGAGCAGCGCCTGCTCGCCTTCCGCGGCGGCCTGGTCCTCGTGACGCACGACCGCCACCTGCTCGATCGCATCACGACCCGGATGCTCGAGCTCGACCGCGGGCAGGCCTACATGCACGAAGGAGGGTACGGGTCGTATCTCGAAGCGAAAGCCGAACGCGAGGAGCATGCGGCCGCGGCCGAGTCGACCAGGCGGAACCTGGCCCGGCGTGAGCTGGCCTGGCTCCGCCGTGGTGCGAAGGCGCGTTCACGCAAACCGCAGGCCCGGATCGACGCCGCCAAGCGGCTGATTGAGGGTGCTCCCGGTGGCGGCCGTGCGATCGGCCGAGCTGGAGCGACCACGTGACACCCCCCGGCTCGGCGACAAGGTGATCGAGTGCTCGCAGGTCGACTTCCGCTACGGCGAAGGGCCACTCGTGCTCTCCGGGGTCGACCTCGTCCTGGACCGGCGCGAACGTCTCGGCGTCGTGGGGGCGAACGGATCGGGGAAGTCGACCCTGCTCGACCTGTTGGCCGGAAGGAGGCATCCGACAGCTGGCACGATCGTGGCCGGGCCGACCGTCGTGGCGGGTACCTACGACCAGCTCGGGGTGCAGCTCGATCTCGGGGCGCGGGTGCAAGACCTCGTGGTGGGACCACATCGCTCAACGCCGTCGCTCGCCGACATTGAACTGATGAAGCGGTTCCTCTTCACGGGCGAACTGCCCTTCTCCCGTGTGGGGACACTCTCCGGCGGAGAACGGCGTCGGCTCCAACTCCTCCTGGTCCTCACGGGGCGCCCGAATGTCCTCTTCCTCGATGAGCCGACGAACGATCTCGACCTGGACACCCTGCGGATCCTCGAGGACTTCCTCGACGATTGGCCCGGAGCGCTCGTCGTCGTGAGCCACGACCGTACGTTCTTGGAGCGCACGACCGATCGCCTCGTGGCCGTCGGATCCGATGGCGGGGTGGCCGAAGTCCCGGGTGGCGTCGACGGCTGGATCGCCCAGGCGGAGACCGGGGATGTGCGTCGTGCCGGTTCGCTCCCTTCCACGTCGAAGGGAGCGTCGCCGAAAAAGGCTCCCGCACGCGCACGGCCCGGTGGGGGGCCGGCGTCGACGGGCCGGCTCCTGCGCGAGGCGGAGAAGGAGGTGGTCCGGCTGCAGCGCCAGAAGGACAAGGTCACCGAGATGTTGACCGGCCTGCAGGACCACGTGGAACTGCAGCGGCTGGGGGTCGAGCTGGCGGCGGTGCAACGGCACTGAGCGAGGCGGAGGACGCATGGCTCGCCTTGGCCGAGGAGGCGGACTCATAAGGGTTGAACGCTCAGGTCGTTGGGTTTGCCGGATTCTGCACGGACGGACTCGACCACGAAGCCACCGGGGTCCCGAAGGAGCTGGTCCACGGCATCGGCCGCGAGTGGTTGCGCGAAGAGGAAGCCTTGTCCTGTGTCGACCCCGGCCGCTTCGAGCTGTTTCCACTGGGCGTGGGTCTCAACTCCCTCGGCAATGACTTCGAGTCCGAGCGCCTTTCCCAGTTGCACGAAGGTGCGCACGATCGCCGCCGACTTTTCGGCGTCCCCGATGCCCGACACGAACGACCGGTCGATCTTGAGGATGTCGATGGGGAATTGCTGGAGGTACGCCAGTGAGGAGAACCCGGTGCCGAAATCGTCGATGGCCAGCCGAACGCCGACCGCCTTGAGCATCTTCAGACGGGTCACCGTCGTCTCGACGTTGTGCATCAGTGTGGACTCGGTGAGCTCGAGCACCAACATGGCGGCATCGAATCCGCTGGCCGCGAGCGAGCGATAGACGTCGTCGACGATCCGGTCGCGCTGGAGCTGCTTGGCGGCGACGTTGACCGACACCACGAAGCGATGACCCTGCCGCTGCCACTTCGCTCCCTGACGGCATGCCGTCTCCAGCACCCATCGGCCGACCGGGACGATCAGTCCACTCGATTCGAGGGCGGGAATGAATTCGTCGGGCTGTACGACCCCCCGTGTGGGATGACGCCAACGCAGGAGAGCCTCGACACCGGTGAAGACACCGGTGGAGAGGTCGATGGTGGGTTGGTAGAGCAGGAAGAACTGATCAGCGGCAAGGGCCCGGTGGAGATCCACGTCGAGACTGCGGTGGTCGTCGACCGATTCCAGCATCGAAGGCGTGAAGACGGCGAATCGGCTCTTTTCCGGCTGCTTTGGCGCGGTACAGCGCGATGTCGGCGTCGCGCAGCAGCTCTTCGGGCATGGTCCGGTCACCGCGTGGCGATCCCGATGCTGGCGGTGATCGACAAGGGGACATCGCTGCCGGGGATCTCGAAGGGAGGTTCCAGTGTCGGCGAGAATGCGCTCTGCGACAGCGTCGGCAACTCCGGTCTGGCCGTGGACCCTTCGGTCAAGACGACGAACTCATCGCCACCGAGGCGCCCGACGGTGTCGCCCTCGCGCAGCACCTCGGACAATCTGCGCCCCGACGCGGGCCAGGAGCTCATCGCCCGACTCGATGGCCCAGGGTGTCGTTGATGTCCTTGAAGTTGTCGAGGTCCAAGAAGAGGGCAGCGGGCGTGGTGTGCTCGCGTCGGGCATGCGCCATCATGTGCGCGATCCGGTCGAGGATCAGCGCTCGATTCGGCAGACCGGTGAGCGGGTCGTGGAACGCCTGATGGCGCAGCTCCTCGGTTCGTTCGGCCACGAGCTCCAGCGCCCGTGATCGGCTCGTTCCCAGCAGCATAGAGCATGAGCCCCAGGAGCAGGCTCAGGATGAAGCCGCCGACCAGCAGGTACAGCGCGTGGGGGTTCGAGAGGACGCCTCCGCCGGTTGCCGGCCCCAGGACGTCGATGTGCCAGCTGTTGGAGAGGTTCGATCGATGTCGACTGCGCGTCGTGCGGCACGACCCCCGCTCTGAAGGTGGTGGACGAGGAGCCGGCGCCATAGTGGAATGCCACGGCGGTGGAAGGATGATGCGCGAGCGCGGTGTCCAAGAGGACACCGGGCAGGATCGCGATACCCGTCCAACCCAAGAGATCGGCCCGGCGAGCCTCAACGGTGCCGGGTACGCGCGCCTCCGCCATAGATGGCAGCGCCTATCGCCAGCTCCTCGACGTTCCCCTGCTTGTAGGGCAGATACTCGTCTTGGCCCGAGTCCCGGGAGTGGAGGAGCTCGGAGCGAAGAGGTGATTGGCAGAAGTCGATACCGTCGGGAAGGTCAGTCGTCGTCTTCCGCGAGCGGGACACCGACGCCAGGCAGTAATACGGACGGTTCCCGGAGGGCGTCACGGCGAACGTCCCCGCGGCGGCGAGGGGTCCGGACGGGTCGGCGACCTGTCGGGCCGCGTACGCGGTCAATTGCGACGGCCGTACCAGCTGAATGTCGAATATGGTCTGCACTTCCGGATAGCGGGCGAAGGCACGCACGGACTTCGTCCACGCAAGGAAGTCAGCCTCGGTCGTGTCGGGATTTCTGACCAGCACGGCCCCCGTGCTGATGGTGAGATCCTGCTCATGCACGATCGCCAGTTGCAGGGTCGAGGAGATCTCCGCGGCAGATGCGAGAAAGACCTGCCGTGACTTGCTGCCGTCGTTGCGCGCCACGGCACGAGCTCCGACGACGCGACGCGACGGTGCCCGACCGCGAGAAACGACGATCATGACGGCCAGCCAGAAACTGCGGCGCGTCCTCACTCCGGCGTCCGTTCAATTGATGGCGACCTTCGTGGGGTCGCTCATGGTGAGGCGACATGCAAGAGGCCCAGCTTGCGCGCAGCGAGACGCCGGACGACCCACTCAATCCCAACAGCAGCACAACTTCGCCTCTGTAACGGCTGTTCAGGGACGTCAGCGTGCCGCAGGACCGTGCCGTCGGCATGGGAGACGGACAACGACCACAGTTGCGAACAATGACCTCCGCCGCATCTTCGTCCTCCATCGTGGGCACCCGCTGCGAACAGGGTGAATTGGGCTGTAGTTGGGATTAGGTGGTCCGTCCGGAGATTCTCGGAAGGCACCATTGTCCCCATGAACTCGGGAACCCGCCATGCGATCGGCGGAGCGTCGCTATGAAGTTGAGGCGTAAAGAGAAGACTGACGCGGCGATCCGATCGTCGAGTCCCACGACGCGCCGGTAGGTGCTGTTGTCGAGCCGGTCACTGTCGGCAGGCGATGCAGACGTCGGCCCCCTCCAACACTCTGGCTGCGTCTGTCGCCGGCGGAGCCACGGGGTTCCGTTGCCGTCGTCACCGAGCCGCGAGTCCATCGTCGATCCAACCGCGACCGGCCGCGCCGGGCAGCAACTCGGCGACGTCCTCGTCCTGCGCGGTCTCGTCACCCACGCGCAGGTCCAAGAGGCACTGGAATTGCAGGCATCATCGGGCGGCCGTCTCGGAGAACTCCTCGTCCAGATGGGCGTCCTCGAGGAGCGCAACCTCGTCGAAGCGCTGGCGGAGTTCTTCGGGATGCCCGTTGCAGACCTCCGCCGTTACAAGCCGGACCCCGAAGCCCTCGCACTCATTTCTGAGGACGTCGCCCGTTCGAACATGGCCATGCCCATCAGCCTGCACGACGACGGATTGCACGTCGCGGTGGCCGAGCCGAGCGACTCGCTCCGTTTCCTTCTGTCCGAGAAGAGCGGTCATCCGGTTCGACTCCTGCTCGCCCCGACGAGCGATGTCCTGTGGGCGATCGACAGCAACTACCGCGCCATCGGTGGCGTGGCGCAGCTCGTCCAGGCCTTCGAGGTCGTCGAGGGCTCGCGCAAGCGGGTGGTGGAATCGGCCGCCCCCGTGGTCGTCGCGGACGATGCACCGGTGGTGCAGGTGGTCGACCGCATCCTCGTCCAGGCCATGCGTGACCGCACCTCCGACGTGCACATTGAGCCGTCCGATGAAATCGTCCGGGTCCGGTTCCGCATCGACGGTGCCTTGAAGGAGATCCTGGTCCTTCCCGCGGCGATGGGACTCGGACTGGTCAGTCGCATCAAGATCATGGCGGGGATGAACATCGTCGAGCGCCGCCGTCCCCAGGACGGCCAGTTGACGACCACGGTCGACGGGAAGGAAGTCGACGTCAGGGTGGCCACCACCGCCACCATCTGGGGCGAGAAGTGCGTCATGCGTATTCTCGACAAGACCCGATCCGTCCTCCGCCTCGACGACCTCGGCATGCCGGTCGACACCCACGCCAGGTACTCCAAGATCGTGCGCGCTCCGTTCGGCATGGTGCTCTGCGCCGGGCCCACCGGAAGTGGCAAGACGACGACCCTCTACGCCACGCTGAGCGAAGTCAGCAACCCCACGCTCAACGTCATGACGATCGAAGACCCGGTCGAGTACGTGTTCCCGTCCATCAACCAGATCCAGACGAACGACCAGGCCGGCCTCACCTTCGCCACCGGACTGAAGTCGATCCTCCGGCAGGACCCCGACGTGATCCTCGTCGGTGAGATCCGTGACGTCGAAACGGCGAGGGTGGCCGTACAGTCGCGCTCTGACCGGGCACTTCGTGGTCTCCTCGCTCCACGCCACGGACGCCGTCTCGGCCCTGCACCGGTTCTTCGACATGGGGATCGAGTCCTTCCTCATCGCTTCGTCCGTCCTGGCCGTTGTCGGGCAGCGACTCGTGCGAAGGATCTGTCCCGCCTGCAAGACCCGCTACACCCCCACGGCGGAAGAGATGGCGTTCTACGAGGACAGCGGTGGACCGCCGAAAGAGGAGTTCTACCGCGGGACGGGTTGCAACTTCTGCAGTGACACCGGGTATCAGGACCGCATCGGTGTGTATGAGCTTCTTGAGATGACCCCGGAAATCAGGCGGCTGATCGTTGGATGGGCGACTCAGGAAGAACTGCGCAGTCTGGCGCAGAAGCAGGGAATGCGCACCCTCCGCACCGAAGCGATCAATCTCGTTGCGGAGGACATTACGACGGTTGCCGAAGTGATTAGGAGCATGTACACGCTATGAAGACCAACACGAGCACGCTCAAGTTCCGCTACAGCGCCATCGACGCGTCTGGAGCCAAGGTGTCGGGAGTCGAGACGGCGATTTCGTCAGGCGCCGCTCACCTCGCGCTCGTCCAGCGGGGATTCCAGCCTTTGGAGGTCAACGAGAAGACGAGCCTCGCCAAGTTCGAGATCACCAAGAAGAAGGTTCCCCGCAAGGAGATCATGCACTTCTCCCGCCAGATGGGCGTCTTCATGAAGGCGGGCATCCCGATCATGGAAGCCCTCGAGGTGATCGAGACGGAGACCACCGACAAGCTGATGAAGAAGGTCATCGTGGAGATGATCGACGACCTCCGCGCCGGTGACACCTTCACCGCGGCCGCCGCCGCCCATCCTGAGGCGTTCCCGAACTTCTACGTGGGCATTCTCGAGTCGGCCGAATTGACCGGAAATCTCGACACCGTCCTGAACCAGCTGGCGGACTACATCGAGCGCGACGTCGAAGCTCGTTCGACGCTGACGTCGGCCCTCATCTATCCGGCCGTGGTGGCCTTCATGTCGGTCGGGGTCGTCGTCGTCCTGGCGACGTTCGTGATGCCGCGTTTCGTGGTGTTCTTCAACTCCCTGCACGCAAAGCTTCCCCTTCCGACTCGCATGCTGCTCAGCGGGTCGAGCTTCTTCTCCCACAACGTCATCGAAATCGTGGCATTCGTCCTGTTCGTCGTGGGTGGTTTCATCTTCATGCGGCGCTCGGTGAAGGGCCGGGCCATCCTCGACGGGATCATTCTCAAGCTGCCCGTTCTCGGCCTCCTCGTCCAGGCGGCCGTTCTCGAGCGGGTCTGCCGGGTGCTCTCCTCCATGATCAGGGCCGGAGTCGACCTTCCCCAGGCGATGTCCGTCACGGCGGAGTCGGCGAACAATGCCGTCTATCGAGACGGCATCAACCGGATCCGTGAGCAGATGATGGAAGGGCAGGGACTGGCGGACCCGCTGGCAGAGACGGGCCTCTTCCCGGGCGCGGCCAAGCAGATGTTCCGAGTCGGCGAGGAAACCGGGACACTCGACACGCAACTCGAGACGGCAGCGGTGTACTACCACCGTGAGCTCGAGGTCAGGGTGAAGCACTTCACGAGCCTGTTCGAGCCCGCCGTCATCATCTTCATGGGCGTCGTCGTCGGCTTCGTCGCCGTGGCCCTCATCTCTGCGATGTACGGCATCTACAGCCAGGTCAAGACGTGAGGCAGGTCCGGCACGAGGTGCCCCGACCCGTTCGGACGCCGTGGCGCAGTTGCGCCGGCGGTGCCCAGACGCGCGAGGAGAGTGGGTTCACTCTCATCGAGCTGATCATCGTCGCCTTGATCATCCCGATCATCATCGGGGCGATCACCTTGGCGCTCATCTCGATCTTCTCGCTGCAGACCAGCACGACGAGCCGCATTTCCGACTCGAGCGACGCACAGGTCGTCTCGTCCAATTTCGAGACCGACGTACAGAATGCGACGCTGATCACCTCAGCCTCACCGAGCTCTCCGCAGTGCGTGCCAGGCTCAACGGTAGCCGGCGCGACACAGGTCATGGGGCTGCAGTCGGCGGCCAACGGGGGGACCGTCATCTCCTATGAAGAGGTCCCGAACGGGAACAACGGCTACAGCCTCATGCGCTACGTGTGCCAAGGCGGGGCCAACACGTCGCCGGTGAGCGCATCGGCCGTCTCGAACAACGTCCCGGCCGGTCAGACCGTGTCTATTGCCTGCGACGCGACGCTGGCGGCGGCGCAAACGAGCGGGACTGCCTACACGTCGTTGAATGTCACTCCGTTGCCCGCAAACGTGGCGGCCGGGGACACCATCCAGGTCGGCTCATCGGGCACGACACAAACGTATACGGCGGCTACGGCGGGCGCCGGAGCGATCTCGCTCTCGGTGAGTTCGCCATCGCCTGCGTTGAGTCCGGGCTTTGCCATCGGGGCGCAGGTGGTCGACACCGCGTGGGCCGCCAGCAACTGCGGGGCGAATACAAGTTGGATAAGCACGGCCAGCGTGACCAGCGTGACATTCGCCACAACGGGAGCAGGGAAACTGCCCTACGCCTACACCCTGGTCGCCGTCCCTCGGCCGAGTTCGACGCCCAGCCAGCCCACGACAGTGACGTCACCCAACTCGAGCTGCGTCTTCGCCACCGGCTCGGGTACCTACACGTCCTCCCTCTGCTTCGTGGACTTCTCCTCGTGGAATAGCTACAACGGCGTCTCTTCTGCGTCCTGTCCGGGTGAGGGCCTGGCCATGTCGGCCGGCATTACCAACACCTCGTACACGTTGACGTTCTGCCTCAACGTGCAGAGCGTGGCGACGGCCACGCGGTGCCCCGGTGACGGGGCCCATCGGGACCAACGCGGGATACAACGGCGTCGCCGCGGTGTCCTTTCCCACCTACCCAGAAGCGTTCCTCGGCAATAACGGGTTCTACACCGTGGCCGCCTCCCAACATCCGGCGCTCTATCAACAGGACTCAGGGACGGGCAAGACCACGACCGTCACCATCACCAATATCGAGGTCTCGGACAAGAACAGCGGCACGCCTGCCACGGGTTGGCAGTTGGTGACGGGTGACGCCGAGACGACGGACGCCGGTGAGTCAATGACGTGGTCAACCGGTAACCCCAACACACCCCTGAATCTTCTTCCCAATACACCGACGTCTCCTATCGGCGACGCGTGTTCCGATCCGGTATCTCCGAGCGGCTTGACGGGAGTGAACATTGTGACCTACGTCGGTTCACAGACGGTTGGATGTGCGTCGTCCACGTCCGACACGTCGTACCCCAGGATGGGGACGGTCATGCTCGAATCTCCAGTCGCCGACGCAGCTCACGGTGACCATGGTGGGTACCGGCCTCGAGGCGATGTTCCTCGGCGTTCTCTTGCCGTCGGGATCATGAGACTCCTTTCCCGTTTCCACGCCGAGGGCGCCACGCGGCAGCGTGTCTCCGAGCAGTCGCGCCGGTCCGAGGCGGGCGACACGCTGATCGAGGTGCTGCTGGCCATCGTCATTCTCGGTATCGCCTCGGTCGCCATCCTTCTGGCCTTTGCCACGACGATCTCGGGTTCGGCCGAGCATCGCACCCTGACGACGGCGGACACGGTGCTGAGAACCGCCGCAGAGCAGTCGACTTCTCTCATTCAGCAGCAATCGAGCTCGGCCTGGGGGCTGTGCCCCTCCTCCCCGTATTCCTGGCTGCAAACCAGCGTCACCCTTACTTCGGGCTACACCGAACAGGTGACAGGCGTCAGCTACTGGTCCAACTCGACGAGCCCTCCTTCGTTCGTCCCCTGGACGACGCCGGGTGCGTGCACGGTGAGCACCTCCATCTCTCCTCAGGTCAATTCGCCCGTACTGATCACGATCACGGTGACGTCGGCATCGGGGGCTGTCAGCTCTCCCCTGAGCTTCGTGGTCGATGATCCCTTCGCCCGCCCCATTCCGGCCGCGGGTGCCGCCACCCACCTGGCGTTCTTCAGTGCGCCGATCACGGGAACCTCCTCGACGGTCAGCAGTCCCTTCGGCTTCCAACCCGTGGTCGCGGTCGAAGATGCCAACAACAACATTGTCACGACGGCTTTCGCCTCCGTCACGCTGTCGATCGGGTCAGGGCCCAACGGCGCAGCCCTGTCCAATTGCACGGCCACCCAGTTCAAGGGTGTCGTGACGCTATGCGGGCTGCTCGGTCAACGTGGTCGGCACGTATACCCTCTCGGCGAGCGAATTCGGGCTCGCCTCGGGCACGAGCTCCTCCTTCTACGTGGCCCCCGCGCCGCCCTACGCCTTCTCCATCACCTCCAGCCCGTTGTCGGCCATTGCGTCGAGCTCCGCCAACATGGGACCGATCACGGTCCAGGAGCAGGACAGGTTCGGCAACCCGACAACGGTGGCCGAGACGGTCAATCTGTCGTCGAGTTCCGGCACCGGCGTCTTCTCCGCCACCCCCGGCGGAGCGGCCATCTCTTCGATCACCATCCCGGCCGGCTCGTCTTCGGTGAACGTCTACTACGGCGACACCAGTTCCGGGACGCCCACCATCACCGCCTCGGGGTCCCTCGCAAGTGGCACCCAGAGTGAGACCGTCACGGGCGGGCCTGCGACCCACTTGGTCTTCGCGACCTCACCCAGCAGCACCGCAACGGGCGGCAGCGCCTTTGGCACCCAGCCGATCGTGATCGCCGAGGATGTCTTCGGCAATGCGTCCACGGCGGACGCATCCACGGTCAACCTGGCCATCACGGGGGGCACGGGGACGAGCTGGGGCCAATTTGAACGGGTGCAGCGAGAGTGAAGCGTCCGGGGTGTTCACCTTCTCGGGTTGCTCGATCGACAAGATCGGCTCCGGCTACACCCTCACCGCGACCGACGGGTTCTATGCCCCGGCCACGAGCAGCACCATCAACGTCTCGGTGGGCCCGGCGTCCAGCTGGCGTTCACCACCCAACCCGTCGGGGGCGTGGCTGAATCGACGAACTTCGCCACCCAGCCCAAGGTCACGGTGCAGGATGCCGGGGGGAATACGGTCACCACCGATTCTGGCAACGTGACGCTGGGGATCGGCAGTTACTCGACCGCCAACAGCGGCACCACCCAGGGCAGTCTCACCTGTACCAACAACACGGTCAGTGCCGTGGCCGGTGTGGCCACCTTCGCCAACTGCAAGATCAGTGGGACGGCGGCCGCCGGTAACTACGCGTTGAGCGCGACCCGGAGCGGCTTGAGCCCGGGGACCTCCTCCAACGTGTCGATTCTCGCCGGCACGCCACCAAGCTCGCCGTCACGACGCAACCGACCAACACCGTCGCCGGGACCAATTTCACGGAAGGCGTGTCCGTCGAGGACTCCCTGGGCAACGTCGTCACCACGTCGTCCGCCTCAATCTCCCTGGCCATCGGGACCAACCCGGGCGGCGGAGCCCTGACCTGTGGCGCTTATCCGGTCAGCGCCTCGGCCGGGGTGTCCACCTTCACCTGCTCGATCAACAAGACGGGTACCGGCTATACCCTCACGGCCACCAGCACCGGGCTCACGTCGGTCACCTCTGGCTGGCTTCAACATCACGCCCGGGTGCCCCCGCCTCGCTCGTCGTCACGACGCAACCTCCGACCACCACTACCTCGGGGACGAGGTTCACCACGGGTGTGTCGGTCGAGGACTCGCTGGGCAACGTCGTCACCACGTCGTCCGCGCCGGTCACCCTGGCCATTGCGAACAACCCCAATGGTGGGACGCTGACGTGCACCACCAACCCGCCTCAACGCCTCCAGCGGCGTGGCCACCTTCAGCTGCTCGGTCGACATGGCGGGCACCGGCTACACCCTCACGGCCACCAGCCCCGGGCTGACGTCGGTCACCACCAATGCCTTCACCAACGTGGCCGGAGCCGGCACGCAACTGCAGATCACCTCGAACCCCATCAACACGACCGCCAGCTCCTCGGCCACGAGCGCCTTCACGGTGACGCTCGAGGACGCCGACGGCAACCCGACGACGAAGGCCTCGGCCATCACGGTCAACCTCTCGTCGACCTCGGCCGGCAAGAAGTTCGCCGCCACCTCGGGTGGGGCATCGGTGACCAGCGTGACGCTTGCCGGCCAACACCCAGACGGTGAACGCCTACTACGGCGACACCGTGGCCGGTACTCCGACCATCACGGCGGCGGCCACCGGATTGGTGTCTGACACGCAGGTCGAGACCATCACGCCGGGGATCGGTTTCGAAGCTCGCCGTCACGACGCAGCCGACCAACACGGTCGCCGGGACGAGTTTCACCACGGGCGTGTCGGTCGAGGACTCCCTGGGCAACGTCGTCACCACGTCGTCTGCCCCGGTCACCCTGGCCATTGCGAACAACCCCGGTGGCGGGACGCTGACGCTGCACCACCGACCCGGTCAACGCCTCGAGTGGAGTGGCCACCTTCAGCTGCTCGATCAACAAGACGGGCACCGGCTACACCCTCACGGCCACCAGCACCGGGCTCACATCGGCGACCACCGACGGCTTCAACATCACCCCGGGTGCCGCCGCCTCGCTCGTCGGTCACGACGCAGCCGGCGGCCAACTCGATCGGCCGGGACGAACTTCACCACGGGCGTGTCGGTCGAGGACGCCCTGGGCAACGTGGTCACCACGTCGTCCGCCCCGGTCACCCTGGCCATTGCGAACAACCCCGGTGGCGGGACGCTGAGCTGCACGACCGACCCGCTCAACGCCTCCAGCGGCGTGGCCACGTTCAGCTGCTCGATCAACAAGACGGGTACCGGCTATACCCTCACGGCCACCAGCACGGGGCTCACGGCGGTCGACCACCAACGCCTTCAATATCACCCCGGGGGCCGGAACGCAACTGGCCTGGTCTCGAACGCCTTCAGTGCCACGGCCAGCAACTCGGCGACCACGGCCTTCACCGTGACGCTCGAGGACACCTACGGCAACGCGACGACGAAGGCCTCGGCCATCACGGTCAACCTCACGTCGACCTCGGGCGGGGCCAAGTTCGCCGCCACCTCTGGTGGGGCCTCGGTGACCAGCGTGACCTTGCCGGCCAACACCCAGTCGGTGACCGCCTACTACGGCGACACCGTGGCGGGGACCCCGACGATCACCGCGGCGGCCACCGGGTTGACGTCCGGTACGCAGATCGAGACCATCAATGCCGGTGCCGGTACGCAGCTTCTGGTCTCGAACGCCTTCACTGCCACGGCCAGCAACTCGGCGACCACCGCCTTCACCGTGACGCTCGAGGACACCTACGGCAACCCGACGACGAAGGCCTCGGCCATCACGGTCAACCTCTCGTCGACTTCGGCCGGCACGAAGTTCGCCGCCACGTCGGGTGGAGCTTCGGCGACCAATGTGACCTTGCCGGCCAACACCCAGTCGGTGACCGCCTACTACGCCGACACCGTGGCCGGGACTCCGACGATCACGGCGGCGGCCACCGGGTTGACGTCCGACACCCAGATCGAGACCATCAACGCTGGTGCCGGTACGCAAGCTGGCCATCACCTCGGCTGCCTCTGAACACGCCCACATGGCACCAACTCGGCCACCGGCGCCTTCACCGTGACGCTCGAGGACGCCTACGGCAACTACACGACGAAGACCTCGGCGATCACGGTCAACCTCTCGTCGACCACTCCGTCGGCGGAACGGCCAAGTTCGCCGCCACCTCGGGTGGGGATCGGATCGCCAGCGTGACCCTGCCGGCCAACACCCAGTCGGTGACCGCCTACTACGGCGTACTCCAAGGCTGGCTCGCCGGTCATCACCGTGGCGGGCACCGGGCTGACGTCCGGTACGCAGACCGAGACTGTGACGTAGCGGGACCGTGGGAGAGAAACGAGATGACCGAGCAGACACGTAGCGAAGTCCAACGTTCACCCCGAGCACTGACGGCGATCCCTCGGCGCCAACGGCATGGGGATCATTCCTCGTCGTGCGGACGGGGGACGCGATGAAGCCGGTGCCGTCCTGGTTCTTGCGCTTCTCTTCCTCCTCGTCGTGGGCGCAGTCGTGGGTTCGATGGCCACGTGGGCCACGAATGACCTGAACAACACGGCGAAATTCACGTCGGCCCGAACACTCCAGTATGCGTTCAACGGCGCCACCGAGGTAGCGGTCCAGAACATCCGCTACACCCCTCTCCTGGCGACGACGTTCCCGGTCCGGCATCCTGTTGGTCGGGCAGCTCGACTGTACAGATCGACAATCAGAACATCGATGTGTGGTGTAGCACGGTCTATAACCCGACCAGCCCCAGCACGCGCGTCGTGACGCTCAATGCCTGTCTTCATGGGGGCTCCGCAGCGGCCTGCGCTCCGCGAACCCCACGCTCAGGCGGTGGTGACGTTCGACGATTACCCAACGGGAACGAACCCGCCGAACCCTGCAGCGTGTGTCGTCTATTGCGGTACCAGCATGACGGTGAACAGCTGGGTCTGGTCGGGCTAGCCGAGGTCCGTCTGCCGCGCCAACGGCAGCCCCATGTCGGCGCACGGGGATGACGACAAGCGACAGATCTCTCGAGGTGCGACGAACGCAGGAACGAAGGACTCACGGATGCTTCCATGCGTTCGTCCCGTTGTGCGCCGACGCTGCGACATCACGCCGAAGCAACGTCTGCGCCTCCGTCTCCCTGTTGGCACGAGCGTTGTCGTCGCGCTCGCTCGAGACGCACGAGATGCGTGGGGTTCCCCCGGCGCCGTCGCTGCAGTGCGAGATTCACCGAATTCTTGTTGGGGGAACGTTGAGGTTGCGTAGCCGGGGATGTGATGTCCATCCCGCATCCTTGTTGTTGAAGGGGCAGGCACCCGCCGGCACCTCATCGGAAGAGACAGCGGGCACCACCGAGGTCCGGCAAGCCCAATAACGAAAGGTAGAAGAAATGATAGAGCGTTATCACGAGATCCAGCGCCAGAAGGCGGCTGGCGAGAGGGAAGATGGGTTCACACTTATCGAACTTCTCATTGTCATCGTCGTGCTCGGCATCTTGGCCGCCGTGGTCGTGTTCGCCCTCGGCTCGGTCACTGGCTCGAGCGCCAAGTCTGCGTGTTCTGCAGATGCGAAGACGGTTGAGACAGCCATCGCCGCGTACGAGGCGAACGGGAACCATTGTTGCCCTGACGTCAGACGCGCTCTCACCTCGACCGCCACCACTGGTGGACCGTACCTGAAGAGCTGGCCGTCCAACTCGAGCCACTACTTCATCGGCATCGCCCAGGCGCACTGGTGCTGCGGCTGACGAAGTTGATGTCTACGCCGGCTCGGGCACTGCCGCTCCTGCGACTGGTGCTGCGGTGGGTCAAGTACGACACCGAGACCAGCGCCGCCGGCTGCAACGCAGTCAACTAGTAACTCGTAACAAGTAAGAGCAACAACGTCAAGGACAATCCGAAGAGCCCGGCCCTCGGGCCGGGCTCTTCGGCGTCCGACCTTCTCAAGAAAGCGGCGAATCTGTGCAACATGTCGATACCGAAGCCATCTCTCCATGGCTGGAGATCCTCTGGGACCAAAAGGGTTCCGACCTCTTGCTCTCGGGCGGTTCAGCGCCTCGCATCCGAGTGAACGGGAAGCTGCGGCCGGTCGAAGGAGCTCCAGATCCTTTCGGGAGAAGAGATCGACGCGCTTGTCCGAACAGTCATCGAACCTTCGCAGGCGGCGACCTTCGACATCGGAGCAGGATGTCGACTTTGCGTTCTCCTGGCTCGATCGGGCCCGTCTCCGCGGCAGCGCATTCACCCAACGAGGAGAGACCGCGCTCGCACTGCGGATGATCCCGTCGCGGATCCCCAGCTTTGAGGAGCTCGATCTTCCCCCGACCGCCGAATGGCTGGCCACTCTGCCGCGAGGCTTCGTCCTCGTGACCGGCCCCACCGGTTCTGGAAAATCGACCACACTCGCCGCCATCATCGACCGCATCAACGAGACGAGGGCGTGCCACATCCTCACCATCGAAGACCCGGTCGAGTATGTGCACCACCACAAGCTCTCCGCGGTCAGCCAACGCGAGATCGGATTGGACAGTCCGTCCTTCGACCGTGCGTCTGCGCTCAGCACTGCGCGAGGACCCCGATGTCATCCTCATCGGCGAAATGCGCGACATCGAATCGATTCAGATCGCGTTGACCATGGCCGAGACCGGCCACCTCGTCTTCGCCACTTTGCACACCAACGATGCCCCCCAGGCGATCGATCGAATCATCGATGTGTTCCCTGCGTGGCGCCAGGAGCAGACAAGAGTCCAGCTTGCGGCGTCATTGGGCGCAATTCTCGCCCAGCGCCTCGTCCCCAAAGTCGGCGGCGGCATGGTGGCCGCGTTCGAAGTGCTCGTCGCCACCAACCCGGTACGGAACCTCATTCGTGAAGGTCGTTCGAACCAGCTCTTGAATGTGATGACGACGAGCCAAAAGGAAGGTATGCGCCCCCTCGAGGTCAGCCTGGCCGAGCTCATCAACGCCGGCACGGTCACCTACGAGGATGCGCTCAACGTTTCTGCGCACCCCAAGGAGCTGGCTCGTGCGCTGGAGCAGACCAGCGGCTCACGCCGGAGCTGAGCGTCGCTATGGCTCTTCGTAAGGGACCAGAGTTGCCCTATTCGCTCGTCGCCGGGGTCACACCCTGCGCGCCCGGCTGGCTCGTGATGAGTGCCAAGCTCAACGGAGCCACGTTTGCTCCGGAGCTCCCTCGCGTGCTCGCCACGTTCACCGATGTCCTCGACGAGCGACCATCCTTTTCGGTGATCGCCCTGAATGCACCGATCGGGTATGTCGACGAGAAGCGTGGCGGGAGGACGTGCGATCGTCTGGCGCGGAGTATTCTCGGTCGCCGTGGCTCGACTGTCCACAATGCGCCGTCACGGGCCGCGCTGAAGGCCGGTCTGCCAATCGACCCCGAGACCAACGGTCTGGACGCGATCAGTGCGGCGTTGCTTCCCCGCTATCGTGAGGTGGCGGCGGAGATGGCGCCGTTCCGACAGCGGACCGTCTTCGAAGTGCATCCGGAACTGAGCTTCTTCCAGCTCAACGGCGACGTGCCGCTGCGGTGGACGAAGAAGTTCGAAGTCGGTCGAGAGGAGCGCCGTGCGCTCCTGATCAAGAAGATCCCGGGCATCGATCGCTCGTTGGAGTGCGAACTGGACGACGTCCCGTTGGCGCACCTCCTCGACGCGGGCGCACTGTTGTGGACGGCTCGAAGGATATTTGCCAAGGGTGGCACACGCGTTCCGTTAGACCCTGAATGGGACGAAGAGGGATTGCGGATGGAAATCGTCCGCTAGGTGTGGCCGCGATGACTGCGACTGTCGACTCCGTCCTTCCCAGGAAGTGGGCCTCATGGTTGGACCGACCGCTTTCGAATCGTGTGTGCGTGCTCGGCTGGCTGCTCGCCACCATGGAGTTCGTGGGGCTGACCCGTATTCTCGGGGGACCGACACAGGTCGATGCACCTCTGTCAGCCCCGTCGACATGGGCTATCGCACATGGGCTCCCGGCGTGCGCCTATCCATCTTCGAGCGCCCCGGGCGTCGCCCCTCTCTACCCGCTGGTGTCGGGCGTCTTCGCCTGGCTGTTGCGCATCGGCCGTGGCGTGCCGTTTCCCTCGTCTGCCGCGCTCGGGGCGCACTGTACACACACGGGTCCTGCGATGGGCGATTGGGCCTTCCGAACGAACGCCCTGGCGGAGACGGTCCTGCTCGGATATCTCGGGTGGGTGGTGCTGATCGTCGGTGTCGTCGCCCTCTTGCGAGCGACGGGACGCGGGAGATGTGGCTGGGAGGTCGCAGCCGTCGTCGTGCTGGGGTGTGCCCCACCTATCGCTCTCGCGCTGCAGGAATTCTTTCATCCTGAAGATCTCATGGCGATCGGCCTTGCCTTCGCCGGATTGGCCTGTGCCCGACGCGGAAAGTGGGTCTGGACGGGGATCCTGGTAGGACTTGCCATCACTTCGCAGCAGTTCGCACTCTTGATTGCCGCTCCACTTCTGGTGCTGGCACCGCGGCATCAGCGGATTCGCTATGCCGCCGCAGTCATGGGGTCCGCGGGAGTCGTGGTCATCGGCATGGTGGTTGTCACGTCCGGACGGGTGATCAACGTATTGGCTGGCACGTCGGCCACCCCGAGCACCGGAGATACGCTGCTCGCCGGAGCCGGCCTCCACGGATTCGCTCTGCTCTTTGCCAGCCGCGTCGTGCCGATCTGCTTGGCCATGGCCGTGGCGTGGTGGTCGGTGCATCGGCTCGGCCCGGCCGCTCTCGATCCGGTTCCTCTGGCCTCCCTGGTTGCCACCTCGCTCTGCTTCAGGCTCGTCTTCGAGGTCAATCTCTTCGGCTACTACTTCATGGCAGTCTCGGTCGCCCTCATTGTGCTCAATGTGATCAGGGGACGGATCCATCCTTATCTTGTGGCGTGGCTCGCGCTCGTGACGTTTGCCTACGATCCACTCCGCTGGGGCAACCATCCGTGGACGGACGCGATCCCGACAGTGTGTTACCAGTTCCTTCTGGTACCTGCCGCGTTGGCATTGGCCGTTACTCCTCTCGTCTCGGTGGTCCGAGAGCGGAGCCGGTCCGCACGTGATGCATCCGGCGAGGACCATGAGGCGGTGCCATTGGAGTCGGTCCTCCAATCAGCGGGGACGTGAGAAGGTCAAGACCGGCCGTTTGATCATGGAGGTCGCCGCGTGAGGGGCGCGGCACCTCGCAACGTGCACGGTCTTCGCACGGCTCGCTTCTCGCAGACAGGCCACTCTTCGGTCTTCCCGTCATCGAGGGTCGCCCGATGATCCCGCGCCCTTCGATCAAAATATGGTTGACGGTCCGAGCAGCGAGAGACGAGACGATTCCCTGCGGTTGCAGGCCATTCCACGTTCTGACCTGTGAATAAGGTTACGCTGGTCCCAAATGGGGGTGACCACGGAGGTTCAGGTGAAGATCTTGATCGTCGAGGACGATCCTGACATATGCGACCTGCTCAAAAGGGTGTTGGAGGCAGACGGCTACGAAGTCGAGACCGCCACCGATTCGGCGGGGGCACTGAAGGCAGTCGCCGATGGCGCCCCTGATCTGGTGCTACTCGATGTCGTACTGGGTGGCGAAGACGGACGCGATCTTTTGGTGAAGCTGCGGCAAAAGAGCGATGTACCTGCGGTTTTTCTGACGGGTCGTGGGTTGGAGGGAGACCGGATCGCGGGCCTGCGCATGGGTGCGGACGATTACATCGTCAAGCCGTTTTCCCGGGGAGAGCTCTCAGCCCGCATTGAGACGGTGTTACGGCGGACCCGCCCCTCCTCTGCGCCCGAAGCCAAGTCTTCCTCCTCCGCATTGAGCTTCGGCGAGCTCAAAATTGACCTGACCACCCGTGAAGTCGAACGTTCCGGCGAGCTGATCGAGTTGACCGCGATGGAGTTCAACCTTCTCGCCTTCCTCGCGTCATCACCCCGACAAGTGTTCTCCCGCCAACAGCTTCTGCAGAACGTGTGGTCCTCCTCGAGCGAGTGGCAGGACGAGGCCACGGTGACAGAGCACATCCGACGGGTACGTCGGAAGATCGAAGTGGATCCAGATCATCCTCGTTGGATAACGACGGTCAGGGGAGTGGGGTACCGCTTCGAGCGACGTGGGCCCATGCCCACGTCGTGATCATCCGTTGAGCGATTGAAACGGGCGGAGCAGCTCGGGCCCGGCGAAGATGGCGAGTAGCGCTCCCAGCGCCAGGAAGACCCCGTAGGGGATCTGCTGCTGTCGGCTCATCTGCTTCGTCGCGATGAGCGACAACCCGAGGATGGCACCGATGAGGTTGGCGGCGAAGAAGCCGAGCAAGGCATAGCGCACGCCCAGCCAGCCGAGCGCCAGCCCGAGCACCGGTGCCAGCCGGACATCGCCGAATCCGAGGAGCCGGGGGCTGACGGCGTTCATGGCGAAGAAGACCACGAACCAAACGATTGCGCACGCCGTGGCGACGAGGAGCTGGTGCCAGTGGTGCGTGATTGCGGAGGCCAGCGCGAGGAGGACGCCGACCAGGACGAGGACCGGGTAGACGATTCGCTTCGGCAGCAACAGATGCTCGAAATCGGTGCAGGCAAGAGCGAGGAGTCCCGCGGTGACGACGAGATACGCCGGGAGGCTCCACGAGAAGCCGATCCGTGCTGCGATGCCGGCGAAGAGAACGGCGGTGGCCGCTTCGATCAGGGGGTAGCGCATGGAGATGGGGGAGCCGCAATTCCTGCACTTGCCGCGCAACAGGAGCCACGAGAAGATCGGCACGTTGTCACGTGCCGAGATCGGGACGTCACATGTGGGACAGGCCGACCGCGGCGATACCACCGACTCCTTGCGAGGGACGCGATAGATCACCACGTTCAGGAACGAGCCGACGATGAGGCCGAACAGGGCGCAGTAGCCGATCAGGAGCCCTAACACGATGCTGTCCTCGCCTTCATTGGCTCTTTGACGCCCTTTCGAGATCGCCGATGAAGAGATCCAGCAGCTCGGGGTCCAGCTGGGCCCGCCGCCGGTGTCTGAGGATTTCGAGGGATTCCGTCTGCGAATACGCCCGCTTGTAGGGACGCTTGTTGCGGAGAGCGTCGTAGACGTCGGCAATGGCGACGATCCTTCCCTCCAGCGGGATGGCTTCGCCGACCAACCCATGCGGGTAGCCGTTTCCGTCGAAGCGTTCGTGGTGCGACAGGGCCACGATCGAGCCCAGCCGGCACACCGGAGACTCGAAACCCTCCAGCATTTTGAACCCGGCCTCTGTGTGACCTTGCATGATCAGGCGCTCTTCTTCGGTCAGGAGCCGCGTCTTCAGGAGGATTGCCTCGGGAATGCTCACTTTGCCGATGTCGTGCAGTTGGCTCGCGATGCGAAGGTCCTCGACGGCGTCGGACGGCATGCCGGTCGAGGAAGGCGAGGCGCGCGGCGTGGGTACTCAACCGGTGCAGGTGCGCATCGGTCTCGGGCTCGCGCCACTCGGCCACCAGGGCGGCATGTCGAGCCGTGCCCTTCCCGGGACCACAACCGTGAGCGATCCTCGTGGTGGAGGCGATCGACGATTTCGCCCAGTTCCGCCGCATGGTTCGCGATGTCAGATTCCGATTGTGAATCGTGGCTTCGTGCAGCAAGTTTCTCGGCCCGTTGCAGGAGGGCTCCGACAACGTTGATAAGGATCACGTTCGTGTCGAACGGCTTGAGGATGTACCCGTACGTGCCGAGGGCGCAGCCGGGTCCGCCGCGTGCGGCGAATCAACGGCGGTCATCATGATGACGGCGATATCGGGGTGGGCTTCGTTGACATGGGCGAGCAGCGTGAACCCGCTCTCTCCGGGCATCGTCACATCGCACAGCATCAACGCGAACGCTCCGTTGGCGAGGATCTGCCGAGCCTCGGCAGGATTGGCTGCGGTGGAACACGTGTACCCGGCGCGTTCGAGGAGCCGGGCCAAGGATCGACGTATCGGCTCTTCGTCCTCGACGACGAGGATGCGGGCGTCGGACCCGGCGCGGGGAAACGTCACCGTGGAGTTCATTGCGACACCCGTTCGACGAGCATGGGCGCGAAGTCGTCGATCGCGGGGAGCGACGCTCGGGTCCGACAGCGGGAACAGAACCGTGATGGTGGTGCCGACGCCGTCCGGCGGTTGAGATCGACGCCCTCCCGCCGGATCGGTTGGCAATGCCGTAGACCATCGAGAGTCCAAGGCCGGTGCCTCGACCCGTCTCCTTCGTCGTGAAGAATGGTTCGAACGCCTTGGCGGCAACGTCAGGCGTCATACCCTCTCCGTCATCGTTTCACGTCAATGCGGGCGAAGGGACCCGGGCGGAGACCTGAGCCCGTCCGCCCCGTCCAGCTTCCACCGTGTCAACCGTCACCGTGATCGTGCCTCCGTCGCGGCATGGCGTCGCGGGCATTGATGGCGAGGTTCATCAGCATGAGCTCCAACTCGCCGACGTCGGCCACCACCGGGCAGGGTTCCGTCGGCGGTCCGGCAGGTCAGCTCGATGTCATCACCGAGCGTCGAACGAAGGAGATGCTCCGCGCTGCGCACGGAATCGTTGAGATCGACGACGACAGGCTGCGTCACGTGTTGGCGGCTGAAAACGAGGAGTTGCCGGGTGAGGCCAGCCGCCCGACGAGCGGCCTTCTGCACCTCGGCCACGTCCTGCTGCAGCTCACTTTCGGGCTCGATGGCGTCCGAAAGGAACTCGGAGTAGCTGAGGATCGACTGCAGGAGATTGTTGAAATCGTGGGCGATCCCACCGGCCAATTGCCCGACGGCCTCCAGGCGGTGGGCCTGCCGCAAGGCGTTGTTCGGCCTCGACTTGGTGGCGGAGGGCCTCGTCGAGCTGGGAGTTCTTGGATTCGAGCTCCGACTATCAGGTGAGGGCCTCGTCTCGCCGGGTGGCCGCAAGGTCGAGAAGGCCGGCGACGAGCACCGTGGCGACGAGGCCGACCAGGAGCGAGATCCAGGGCAAGGTGTCGGTGAGGAACCCTCCGAGACTCGCGCCGAAGCCGATCACCAGCACCAGGACGGTGCTTCGACGAAGGTTCACGGGTGACCTCAACGTCGGAGGGTGACCGAGGGCGACTGACACAGTACAAGCCTGACGGTCAGGAGTCTCCGTGCTCTCCACCGCAACCCAACGGCAACCCAACTTTCCGGCCCGAGTTGGTCCGGCGGTTGAGGCCCGGGCTGGTTCAGGGACGCCGGAGCAGGATTCGATCGACGAGGTGATTGCGAGCCTTTCTCGACGATCAGGTGGGCCCGACCCCGGGTGGGTGCGACGTTCTCGCGCAAATTGACGAGATTGACCTGATTCCAGACCTGCTCGGCGAGGGCGGTGAATTCGCCCTCTGACATCGATGCGAGGCCGTGGAAGAAGGAGCCGGGCTGCGTTCGCTGCCGGAGCGCAAGGCGAAGAGTCGCTCGCTGAACCAGCGTGCAACGTCAGTTTCAGCCGCGTCGACGTAGATCGAAACGTCGAAGGAGTCGGACACTCGCCACGGGTGGGGGAGGACCCCCTTGTGCTCGCCTGCAGGACGTTGAGACCTTCGACGATGAGGATGTCCGGCTGCCGGATGATCTGGAACTCGCCCGGGACGATGTCATAGGAGAGGTGCGAGTAGACGGGGGTCGCCACTTCCTGGCTCTCCGGCCCGAATGGCTGCGAGCGTCTCGACGAGACGGCCGTTGGTCGTAGCTCTCGGGAAATCCCTTGCGATCCAGCATGCCCCGAGCTTCGAGTGTGGCGTTCGGCCACAGGAATCCATCGGTCGTGCAGAGGTCGGTCGTCGCCTGTACGGCGAAGCAGGACCTGGAGAACCCTCGCCGTCGTGCTCTTGCCGACGGCGACGCCCCCGGCAATCCCGATGATGAAGGGAGCGGTGACGCGCTCCTCGCCCAGGTAGTCGTCGATCCTTCGTTGTGCCTCGCGCTTGTTCTGGGCGATCAGAGCAAGGAGTTGCGCCAGGGGGAGGTAGATGTCTCTGCACTTCCTCCATCGAGATCGGTTCGCCGATCGCCGCCAGGGCGCGCATTTCAGCGTCAGACACCACGGCGCCCGATCGTCGGGCCAATGCGGCCCAACGCTCCCGGGTGAAGACCTCGTAGCCGTGATCAACCGTGCGTTCCGGATTGCCTTCACCGCTCATCGGGTGCTTCGGGGCCATGGGGACCGAGGCTAGGGGAAGGTGGCGTGCGTCCCGAGCGTCAGGTGAGGTGGCGTGCGATGAGCGGGGCCGCTGCATCAGCCCATGGGGCAATGGCTTCTTCGAGGTCGTCGAACTGCTGCTCGGTCACGTAGAGGCCCCTCGTCGGCGTGGCGGCCCCGAGCTCGACCAGCAAGGGGCGCAGGTGTACCTCGACGGCGAGGGCGTGAATCGGCGCGGCACCCGTCATCACGCCGACGGCCACGGCCGAATGGAGGGCGTTCGTGGCGTAGCGGTCGAAGAAGGCCTTCAAGAGCCCGGTGTAGGTGGCCTTGAAGGTGGGTGAGGCCACGATGACGATCTGGGATGCGGCGACCGCCGACAGAAGATCGTCCACCCGCGGCGACTCCTGCTCGAACAGCTCCGTCGCCACGTCGGCCAGGTCGACCACCAACCGGTCCGGGGTGAGTGTCGAGCCGCGTCGAGAGTGCGTCCGCCACACCCTGGGCCACTCGCAACGTCCTGGAGTTGGCCTTCGGGTTTCCCACCACGACGGCCATGCTCATCCGTACCCTCCTTCGGTTGCCGGATCCCGACGGAGACACTATCGAGGGGTCTCGGTGCCATGGCCGTGTAGTTGACCGGGCGACTCTCGGAGGGGCGGAGATGTACGACGCCCTTTGTTGCGGACCGCACCGGCCCACCCAGTACCCAGCGCAGCGGGGTACCGGAGCACGAGTGCGATGAAGGTCGCCGTCACGCTCACCGTGGCCACGAAGAGGATGGCGACGATCGCCTCCCACGGGAGACGCGTGCTGAGTCCGGTGCCATCGAGTGCAGAGCGGATGAGGTTGATGAAGAGGGTGTGCGCGAAGAAGACGCCGCCGGTCAATGCGGCCAGAGAGGCGGTCGACGGCAGAGCGTGTTCGCGTCGCCGTCCGGCTGCGCGCGGCGTCCGCTGATCCCACCACCAGCTGAGGGCGAAGAGGCCGGCGATGGCCGCGAGACACCACACCGTCGCCGAGGGTTGGTAGATGTCCGAAGCCTGGGCGATGGTGCTGCCTGTCCACACCGAGATCATGTACCACGCCACTTGGAGGGCCCCGACCCCGGCGGTCACGATCAGGATCTGCCGGTAGCGCCGAGCGACGAAGTCCAGCACTGCGTCGAGGTGGAGCGCCACGAGCACCCCGGCAATGAAGAACTCCTGATAGGTGAGGAAGTCCCGGCTGATGGGCAAGAAGGAATTGATGGCGTGGGTGACGTTGCTCGCCGGGGCGAGCTGCGCGTGGTAGCGCTCGAGACAGGCTGAATGAGAGCGCCAGCACGAGACTTGCGGCCATGACACTTCCGTGGTGACGGGTCTTGCGCAAGAGCTTCAGCAGAAGTGGGAAACAGGAGGTAGAACTGGAAGATGACGGCCACGAAATACATCTGGGAGTAGCCCAGAGGCACGGCGTGGCGAAGAAACGCTCCCACTTCGTTCCACGAGGCCGTCACGGTGATGAGCGTGAAGACGAGGTAGATGCCGGTCCAAGCCAGGTAGGGGATCCCGATCTCCCAGTAGCGGCGTTTCCAGAAGCCGATGAGGGAACGGGGGTGGGTGATCTGGGCGTAACAGACGACGAGACCGGTCAGGAAGAAGAAACACGTCCGGCTCAGATGGAGCACCGTGATGAAGCCCGAACCCACGAAATTGTTCGGACATGTTGGCCCAGATGAACGAGTGTTGCGCCAGCGACCGCCAGGCAGGCGACCACCCGGAAGAGGTTGAACATCTCGAGGTAACCCCTCGGCCGCGGCGGCTCGAGGCTCAGCTCCGGCTCTCTCGATCGAGGCCGCGTCGTCGATCGAGGGCTGAGGAGCATCCGCTTGCATCTTCGTCTGTCGACCTGAAGAGAAGCTCAGGCTCGTTCTGTGTGAAGCGATGAGAACGCCCGGGCTTCGGCGTCGGTAGAAAGAGGTGCATCGCGCTCTAAGGTGGACTCGTGTCCTCGCGGTCTGCACCCCCGGATGCACATGCAAGGCTCGGTCCGCAAGAGCGAGGCGGCGCGTGGTGTGAAGTTCTCCTACCGTCAGATCGCTGCTTCCGCGGCGGGAGCGGTGCTGTCGGCTGTCATCGCCTCCATCTTCGGGGTGAAGGGGACCATCGTCGGGGTGGCGATCGGCTCCATTGCGGCCACGACCGGGACGGCTCTGGTCTTCCAGTCGATCGAACGCACGAACAAGGCCGTCAAACAAGTCGTGGTCCACGTGCCCGACAACGCCTTGCTGCGTCGACTGGGAGGAACGAAGACCTCCGGCGTCACCAGTGCCGAGCCGTCTCCCGGATCGGCCGTGCACGAAGAGACGGCGACCAGTGCTCGCAACGGCCAGTGCGGAAGTACCGGTGGAGACGGGCGAACGGCAGACACCTCGCGTCCGTCCCTCGGCGTCGCGCCGCGGACAACCCTTCCATGGCCCCAGATCGTCGGTGTTGTCGTCGTGGTCTTCGTGGTCTCCCTCCTCTTCGTCACCGTGGTCGAGCTCATCGCCGGGCGACCGTTGGCCGACCTCTTCGGTCACTGCGGGAGGGGGCACCACCGTCGAGAAGATCTTCGAGACCCCGGCAACGACGTTGCCGCCACCGACGACGACCACCACCACCACGACCTCGTCGTCAACGACGACGACCTCGCCGTCGTCGACCACCACCATCGACCGTCGGGAGCACCACGTCGTCGATCGGCACAGCGGATCGACCACGACCACCTCCTCGCCGACGAGCGGCTCGGGCAGCGTCGACGACGACGACGCCTGCTTGAGCTGAGCTACCAGCCCTTGAACGCCGAAGGACGCTCGCTCGAGGAAACTGGCGAAGCCCTCCTTGGAGTCCAGCGTGTGGGTGACGAGTTCCTGCGCCATCGCTTCGTCCTGGAACGCCGTCGCCCGGTCGACGTCGAGCGATCGATTGGTCAGCCATTTGGCGATGCCGATGGCCTTGGTCGGTCCGTTGGCCAACCGGGTGGCCAGCTGTTGGAGGGTGTCCTCGAGTTCGGCCCGGGGGACGACTCGATTGACCAGACCCAGCCGATATGCCTCGGCGGCCGGGACGTCGTCACCGAAGAAGAACAGCTCCTTGGCCTTTTGGATACCCACCAGGCGGGCGAGCAGCCACGCGCCGCCGCCGTCGGGGGCGATGCCGCGCCGGACGAAGATCTCGATGAACTTCGACTCCTCGGCCGCCACCACCAGATCGCATGCCAGTGCCAGGTGCATGCCGCCGCCTGCCGCCGTTCCGTTGACCCCGGCGATGACCGGCTTTTCGCAGTCGAGGATGGAGCCCACGAGCCGTTGCCAACCATTGCGAATGGTCCTCGCCCCGTCGCCCACGACCGTGTCGGGCGCCCCCTCGGGTCGAGGGTGCGCGGCGCCGCGCCCGCCCGGAGGTCCGCCCCCGTGCAGAAGGCCTTGTCCCCTGCGCCGGTGATGACCACCACGCGGACGTCGAGGTCGGCCGACGCGTCCTGGACCCACTCGCCGATCTGGTCCCGCATGGCGCTCGTCATCGCGTTTCCCGCATCGGGCCGGTTGAGCGTGATCCGGGCCACCCCGTCCTCCATATGCCGGAGCACGTCGTCGCCGGCCGGTGTCTCGGTGGTGCTGGGCATGGGTGCTCCTCATCGTCGGTCTGTCAGCACAAGGGTGAGGGCCAGGTCAGTCGGCCAAACCGTCTGCAACCCCGCGCACCGTTACGGTATATGAAAGGCCGTTGTTCTCTTCGGATCCGGAATGTCATGGGCAGTGCCGATGGCAACCCGGGGCCCGGGGGAGCGAGCAGTCGAGTGGTCCGGGTCGTGGAGAAGGGAGCGTCATGGCAAATCGCCGCGTGGCCATCGTCGGTGCCGCGACGTCCGACTGCGGTCGGGTCGACGACAAGACGGCATTCCAATTGAACTTTCAGGGCACGAAGCGAGCGCTGGCCGATGCCGGCATCGACAAATCCGAGGTCGACGGGTTCATGTCGGCCACCGGCACGTTGCCGCCGGTGGAGCTGGCGGAATACCTCGGCCTGCGCCCGAACTGGGTCGACTCGACGGCCCATGGCGGCAGCGTCTGGGAATTCATGGTCGAGCACGCGGCGGCGGCGATCGCACAGGGCCTGGTCGAGGTGGTGGTCCTCACGTACGGATCGACGCAGCGGGCCGACCTCAAGAAGAAGCTCCGGATGGCCAACCTCTCCTTCGGGACCCGGGGCCCCGTCCAGTTCGCGGCTCCGTTCGGCCACCCGGTCGGCTCGCATTACGCCATGGTGGCTCGCCGCCACATGCATGAGTTCGGGACGACCATCGAACAGCTGGCTGAGGTGGCGGTCTCGACCCGGTACAACGCCGGCTTCAATCCCGATGCGTACTACCGCGATCCCATCACCATCGACGACGTCGTCGATGCGCCCATGGTCTGGGACCCGCTCACCAAGCTTCACTGCTGCATCCGTTCCGACGGCGGCGGCTCCATCGTCCTCACCAGCGAGGAGCGGGCCCGTGATTGCGCCAAGGCGCCGGTCTGGGTGCTCGGCACCGGGGAGGCCGTTTCGCACACGACGATGAGCGAGTGGGACGACTTCACGGAGTCCCCGTGCGTGCGATCGGGGAAACTGGCCTTCGCCCGGGCCGGCGTCACGCCGGACGATATCGACACGGCGCAGGTCTACGACGCGTTCACGCCCATGGTCATCCTGACCTTGGAGGGTCTGGGATTTTGCAAGAAGGGCGAGGGTGGCGCATTCGTCGAGGACGGCCGGTTGCGCGTGGGTGGGGCACTGCCCACCAACACCGACGGAGGCGGCCTCTCGGCGTGCCAGCCCGGGATGCGGGGGATCTTCCTTCTCATCGAGGCGGTCAGGCAGCTCCGGGGTGAATGTGGCGGGCGCCAGGTCCCCGACGCCCGTTTGGCCTGCGTGAACGGCACGAGTGGGTGGTTCAGCGCCGCAGGAACGGTGATCCTCGGCCGGGACTGACGCCGCTGGTGCCTTAGCCTGGGGAGGGTGGTAGCTCCCTACGACCTGCAGCGTGAGGAGCTCGACCGTCTCCTCGAGGGTGAGCCGGCGTTCCGCTCCCGCCAGGTGTGGGAGGGACTCCATGCCCGGGTACTCCGGCCCGAGGAGATGACCGATCTCCCCGCCCCGCTGCGCGTCACGCTGGCCGAGGCGTTGCCGCCCGCCCTCGCACGAGGTCTCACGGCGGTCCGCCGATGACGGACAGACCGTCAAGTGGCTGTGGCAGCTCCATGACGGGGCGCAGGTCGAGACCGTCCTGATGCACTATCCGGACCGGGTCACGGTGTGCGTCTCCACGCAGGCCGGCTGTGCCATGGCGTGCCAGTTCTGCGCCACTGGCCAAGCGGGGTTCCAGCGCCAACTCAGCGCAGGGGAGATCGTCGAGCAGGTGGCCGAGGCGATGAGGGCGGCGCGGCCCCGCCGTCTGTCCAATGTGGTCTTCATGGGCATGGGTGAACCCTTGGCGAACTACGACCGGGTGTGGAGTGCGGTGACCCGGCTGCACGGCGACATGGGGTTGTCCGCCCGCCATCTGACGCTGTCCACCGTCGGGGTCGTCCCCGGCATCCACCGCCTGGCCGCCGAGTCGCTTCCCGTCAACCTGGCGGTGTCGCTCCATGCGGCGAACGACGAGAAGCGCGACATTCTCGTGCCCCTCAATCGGCGCTATCCCCTCTCGGTCCTCGCCGAGGCATGCGCCCGCTATGTCGAAGCGACGCATCGTCGCCTCTCGATCGAGTGGGCCATGATCCACGACGTCAACGATCAAGGCTCCGACGCGGTCGAGCTGGCGCAGTTCGCGCGCCCACTGGGCGCCCACGTGAATCTGATCCCCTTGAATCCCACCCCGGGTTATGCCGTGCGGGGGAGCACGGCCCGCCGGGTGCGCGAGTTCCGGGACCAGCTCGAAAGCCTCGGCGTCAACGCCACCGTGCGCATGACGCGCGGCGCCGAGATCGACGCCGCCTGCGGACAACTGGCCGCCTCGGTCACCCGGGGCCGGCTCGAGGAATCGTAAGAGCCGCTTCGGTCCTAGCGGTTCTTCCACTCGGGCGTCCGTTTCTCGGCAAAGGCCGTGGGCCCTTCCTTGGCGTCCTCGCTCGAGAAGACCTGGTCCGAAATCTTCGACTCGATCCGGTAGGCCTCCTCCATGTCGGTGGCAAGACCGCGCAGCACCGACTCCTTGGTCTTGCGAATGGCAAAGGGACCGTTCGCCGTGATCCGGTGCGCATAGTCGTAGGCCCGATCCATCAGGTCGCCGGGGCGGCAGACCTCGTTGAGGAGACCCATCTCGTAGGCGCGTTGGGCCGAGACCCGGTCGGCGCAGAGCAGCAGCTCCATCGCAGCGGGGTACGGAACCTGCCGGGGCAGACGGACGGTCGTGCCGCCACCGGCGAAGAGGCCGCGTTTTGGTTCCATGACGCCGAATCGTGCGATGTCACTCGCCACCCGCAGGTCGCATCCGCCGAGCATCTCCATGCCGCCGGCGACGCAGTTCCCGTTGACTGCGGCGATGACCGGCTTGTAGAGCTCGACGCCGCGGAGCACGGCTTTGATGCCGTCGTCGAGGCGGTAGCCGTCGATTTCGGGCTCCTGCCCCTCTGCCATCTTCTGCTGGAGCGCCGTGAGTTGCGGGATGTAGGTCTTCAGGTCGGCACCGACACAGAAGTCCTGGCCCACACCGGTGACAATGGCGACGTAGGCCTCGTCGTCCTCGCCGAAGCGCTCCCAGGCGGCGCGCAAGCGGAAGAAGTGCTCCGCGTCCATGGAGTTGCGCGCGTCCGGACGGTTGATCGTGATCGTCACCACGTGGTCGTCGCCGGCGACGTAGTCGATGGACATCTGCCGTCCGTTCAGTCGTCGGCGCTGAGTGCCTTGGGCATGATCGACAAGTCGACGATGCCGCTCTCTCCGACGACCGTCTGGCCCCTGGCCCGCGAGACGAGGGAAATGTCCACGTCGGAGGCTTCGGCACGCAGTGCGCCCGACCGTGCAGCTCTCCCGGGGGCGCACGCTGAAGGGGTCGAACCGGAAGTGCTTCATGGCGTTGAGGTGGGTGATCTTGTCGATCTCCTCGTCGGACACGTCGGCCAGGTACTTCATCGCATCTTCGGGTGAGGTCGGCCAGGTCGAGTCCGAGTGCGGATAGTCGCATTCCCAGGTGATGTTGTCGACGTTCATGTAGCGCCGGTTGTCGATGCCGAACGCGTCGTCGATGAAGCACGTGATGATCCGCTCCTTGAACACCTGGCTCGGCAGCATGTCCCCGAAGTCCTGCCCGGTCCACTTGTGGTGGTGCTGGTAGACGTAGTCGATGCGCTCGAGCGCATACGGGATCCAGCCGATGCCACCCTCGGAGAGAGCGAAGCGGAGGTCCTTGTACTTGCGCAGGATGGGCGACCACAACAGGTCGGCGGCAGCTTGCACCATGTTGATCGGTTGCAGGCTGATCATGACGTCGATCGGCGCCTCGGCGGAGGTGACCAGCAGCTGCGACGACGATCCGAGGTGCATGCACACGATGGTCCCCTCGTCGGCACAGGCCTCCCAGAGCGGATCCCAGTGGCTGTTGTGCAGGGAAGGCCATCCGAGCTTCTCGGGGTTCTCGGAGAAGGTGACGGCATGGCACCCCTTCTTGGCCACCCGCCGCACCTCGGCCGCGGCGAGGTGCGGGATCCCAGATGGCGGGAATGGACAGCGGGATGAACCGTCCCGGTTCGGCGCCGCACCAGCCGTCGATGTGCCAATCGTTGTAGGCCCGCACCATGGCCAGTGCCTCGTCCTTGTCCTCCCTGCGGGCGAAGAGCTGGCCGCAGAACTGGGGGAAGGAGGGGAAGCACATGGAACCGAGCACGCCGTTGACGGACATGTCCCGCACACGCTCGTGGACGTCGTAGCAGCCGACGCGCATGTCGTCGAGCGACGTCGGCTCGATCCCGTACTCTTCGGGTGGGCGTCCGACGACGGCGTTGAGCCCGACGTTGGGGATCTCGTTGCCGTCGTACTGCCAGTAGTCGGTGCCGTCCGGGCGCCGTACCAATTGTGGCGCCTTGTCCTGGTACTTGGCCGGCAGCCGCCCGTCGAACATGCCCCGGGGCTCGATCACGTGGTCGTCCACGCTGACCAGAATCAGATCTTCGGTGCGCATGGCACAACCTCCCAGTCGTCAAGACTTTCCTGACGCTCCGTGTCATCCACCCTATGCGCCCTCCACCAGGCATGCGGCGACGACCCTGGGATCATCCACCCTGGGCAGACGGTCAGGCGACGGCGGCCTCGAGCTTGGGCGCGGCCACCCCCCGGCGTGGCTGGATGATGTCATCGATCAACCCGTAGTCGCGCGCCTCCTCCGCGGTCAGGTAGTGGTCGCGATCGATGTCGAGCGCCACCTGCGCCAGGGGTCGACCGCTGTGATGGGCGATGATCTCGGACATCCGGTGGGTGAGGGCCAGAACCTCGCGCAACTGGATCTCCATGTCCGAGGGCGCCCCACGGGTGCCCGCCGAGCCCTGGTGGATCATGATGCGGGAGTTGGGGAGGGAGAAGCGTTTCCCGGCGGCGCCGCCGCACAGGATCATGGCCGCGGCCGACATCCCCATCCCGACGCAGATGGTCGACACGTCGGGCGCCACGTGCTGCATGACGTCGTAGATGGCCATGCCGGCGTAAGCCTGGCCGCCCGGAGAGTTGATGTAGAGGTAGATGTCCTTCTCGGGGTCCCGGGCCTCCAGGAAGAGGATCTGCGAAATGATCAGGTTCGCCACCCCCTGGGCGAGTTGGTCGCTGTTGGCCGCAGACGGTCAAAGACCCTCTGAGCTGGGCACATAGGACACCTTCGTTGGTTGCTGTTGGTCGCAGCCGGACCCAGTTGGCGAGAGTTTGGCTGTCAAATGCGCTGTCAATCCGGGGCCATCGGCAAGCGTTTGTGATCACGTTGTGAGCGGAGGCGGGGTCGCCCCATATGCCGGGAGGGTGGGACGCTTCGGCACGGGCGTTGGGAATCCGTTGGGGAAGCGTTCGGCTGATGTCGTTTCTATCCTCGTACAGTCAACATATGGCAGACAAGTCTGACCTCGTGAAGTCGGTGTACCGAGCCTCGCACGTGCATCTCGGATTCGCGAGTTGCTACGACAGGCTTGCAGCCCTCCTCGGTCCTAGCGAGCAACCCGTCTGCGCTCTAAATGTTCGGTCACTATGGATTGGCGGAGAGATGGTGAAGGGGCGTCCGCCTATCTTGCTTCTGACGAGCGACAATATGATTGTTCAAAAGATAGATCCGTCCGCCGGAACGCTCCTGCTATCCAAAATCGATTTCGAAACATTTCCGCTTACATCCATTACGCACCTTTCCACCTACGAGAAAGGCTTTTTTGAAGTTTCGCTGACTGACGGTCGGACCGTCAGAGCCAGAAGGATCGGGTCCTGGACAGGGTTCAAATATGCTCAGAAGTTCTATGACACGTTAACCAGTGCCCTGGCACACGTATAGAGATGACGATGATTGGTCGGTTGAAATGCGCCGTGCGCATTTGCTTTTGCTCCGTCTGGGGTGTCTTAGCCTCCCTCATCACGATCACGCTCGCCGTTATCGCTCCTGGCCCAATCAAGATGGTTCCCGTTCTCATTTTTGCTGGACTATTGAACGGCAGGGTTAATCAACAGGCGACATAAAACGATCAAGGTCGGGATGAAGTTCGGGCTGCGTGGCCTGAGGTTGGACGACTAACAACGGTCGCCCCATACGCCGGGAAGGTGGGGCGTTGCGGCACGAGTGGGGCACCTGGCCCAGCGGTCGGGTCAGCCCTCCCTAGCCCTACACTTTGAGTGTGGCGCTCAGCGGCTGGATCTTTCTGGCGATTTTCATTCTCATGATCGCGGGTGGCGCGTCATACATCGTGGCTTCTGATCGGAGACGCAGGCCATTTCAAGTCTCGTATCAGGAGCTTTTGGCGACTCCTTCCGTAGCGATCGACACGCCTTCCAGTCGGAACGTGGAAGTGGCTTCGGCGGCGATACACGCGATCGGAGGTGAGGATGTTTCTGTGTCTGACGACGGTCTTCGGGTGGCGGGATGGATTGGCAAGGCGGTGACCAACATTCCGTCCCGCCAGCAGTACCAACTCCTTGTCGACATCCATCCAACCGCCGTAGGGTGCGAGTTCAGATGTGTTGTTCGACCCCGGTTTTCCGGTTCGCTCGGCGGGGCCACTCGGTCGGGAGCACTTGATCGGAGCCTACGTGAAGCGCTGACCACTCAACGCTTTGGTGACTCCTAGTGACGTAGCCCCGTATGCCGGTTAGGGGCGACCCCTCAACAGCACCTTGTCGAGCTCCAGCCGCACCTCGGTCTCGTCCAGGGGCGTGGCGTTGGGATTGCTCTTGATCTTCCCGGCCCACGAGAGGATTTGGTTGCACCGCTCTGCCGAAAGGGTCACGTCGTTAACGCTAGCGGGCTCAGCCCCTCGATCGAGACGGCAACCGGCGCAGGCGCGCCAGTAGCCGTCCAGCCGACGAGTTCGGTCCTCACCGAGGACGGGAAGCCTCCCGGTGCCGGGTCTCCATCGCCGAGATTTCCTCGTCGCTGAACGCTTCGTGGTGGGAGATGATGAGCGACCTTCCGACGTTCACCGTCATACTGAGCGGAGCAGACTTCACCCGCTGGTCTCTCTCGTCCGCGTCCAGCTCGTCGAGGGTGAACGGCCAGACGACCTCCGTGCCGGGTGGCTGCTCTTGCGGGCCACCCGCGGCGAGGTAGGCCAGCTCCTGCTCGGCCGATTCGGCGGCCCGGGCGTTGAGAAACTCGGCCAGTGCCTCACGGGCTCCCGGGTCGTTCTCCTCCATCGCCCGGAGATGCGCCTGGAACTCAAGGTCGTCTACGTCACTCATTGCACCCTCACTCTCGCCCTCTCGCCCCGGGGCCTGGCCGCGTGGACCACCGCCAGACCCCGGAGGAGATCATTGACACCACCCCACCGAGGCCCGGCCCAGGAGAACCGCACCACACAGGCCCCGAGCGACGGGCCGGACCCGGTGAGGAGATCATTCGTGATACGTGGCGGTCGACGTCGCGGCCGACGCACCGGACGGGAGGATCGTGCTCTGGCACTGGTAAACCTCGACGCCGCGGAACGCCGCTGATTCGAACACTTCGAGAAACACCTCAAAATCGTTCGTCGCATCCAAAACCGAATCCCTCACAACTCCGAGGTCGAGGCGTCCGCCGTCGAGGAACTGGAACGTGCCCTCGACAAAGAGCAACCACGACAAGACGAATGCCCCATCAGATGATTGCCCCGGCCACTGCGGCTCGGCGCCGGGTGTCGCCAACGGGAAAAACTGATTTGGAATCGCGCTTGCTCCGGCACCATATGTTCCTGCTTTCAGGCCATCGAGCGTCCAAATCACGTTTATGTTCCTCGCCGAGAACCAATCCTCAATCTGCATGTCGCTGATCGCCAACACGTTCTGAGAGCCCGAGTTGTCGTGCGCCAACTCTCGTGCCATGTCGCTCCGAATCACGCCCTGGGCCCATGCGGGGAACACTGCAGTAAAGGACGCTGACCTCGGGATGCGGTGGCTATGCAGGTAGCCCTCCCGCAGCAAGTCGACCGAACTAAGCAGGTCTCGTGTCGCGCCGAGGTACTTCGATGCGAGGAGCTGATTTGAGTAGCCGTACAGGTGGCCTAGCAAGTTGAGTTCGGCCTCTCTGGCGCTGGCGGCGAGCGCCTGCTCGGTTGCGGCTGCGACAAGCTCCGGGCTGAATCGGCCCATCATGTTCCCGATTTGTGCCCGCGTGGGGATTGCGTCGACGTACACGGTTTGTGGTGAACCGCAGGCGATTTGCCAAACTGGTTTTGTCGATGAGCCAGGAGAAGCATCTGTCGCCTCCGTCCAGATGCCTGTCGCCAGGCCCGCGCCGGACGCTGTGCCTTGGAGACTCGGTACGCCGATGTCGGGCGGAGTCATAAAGGTGATGCCGCCTCTTGTGGCCTGGAATCCTGGCAACCCATCTCGCAGTGGCCTCTCGGCCGTCGAAAATACGGGTACGTCATACGCCACCCCCGTCGGGAGACACACGCCACCGCTCGCGGTCAAGGCGCCGGTCTGACGGTTCACTCGCGGTGCCGACAAACCACAAACGGACTCGATTCGCTGACTGTTCACCTCGGAGTCGATCCCGAGCTGACGCTCCGGTGGATATTCCCAGGTGGCTTTGGCGACCAGCTTTTGCCGCCGTTGCGGAGTCCCATCGGGCGCCATTTGGCGGAGCGACTCCGCCATCAGCTCGCCCAACTCTGTCGAGTTTCGCAAGGGTGCGCCTGCGATGATGCCCCGCGCCGATGAGGCGGCCGTGACCGTAACGCCATAGAAAGATTGGGCGGCACTCGTGTTCACCTCGGGGCCGCTTGTAGCGCGGGAGCCCGCAGCCATGCGCTCGATGTGCCCGGCGATGTTCGTGCCCCGTGGCGCAACTGCGGAGGCAACTAAGGGCTGATCGAGGACTCGCAGGACTAACTCAGGTCCGCCGTTCAGTGCCAGGACATCGCGCATCACCGCGCCAAGTTGCCGTTCCACTTCGTCGTGCCGCATATCGGTCACCTCCTCTTTGCTCACCATCGTGACGCCGGATCGCTTCGCACTCAACGTACAGTTGAGCCCTTTTTGGACGGTTTTCGGTACACTTAGGGAGCATTGGTTTCGATCCAATGACCGCAGTTGGAGCACGTAATCCCACGGGACTTCGGCCCACCGGCAATGAGAGCGTGCAGATAGTCCACGTAAAGTCGGTTGTTGAGCCATCTTCGATGCTGCTCGGTCAACCAAACGCGCCGAGGCTCACCGGGCTCCTTGGTCGCGACCACTTCGCCACGATCTTCAAGGCTTTCGACGATGGCGCGGCACCGTCGATCTTCGCAGCCGAGCCTTGCGGCCAACTCGGCCGTCGTGAGGCCCGGCATGACCCATAGCGGGTTCCCTCCCGAGGCGTGCTGTTCGGAAAGGATCGACAGAGCGCGTCGTTGCGCATCCCCCAGGCCGACGCTCACGAACCGAACCGCCTTTCCTGGCGCATACGTCGCCGCTCACGCTCAGACCGCCCGCCCCATACGCCCGTTTTCTCGAAATGCGTCAGCGCGTGCTCAAGGCAGTCCTCGCGAACGGCACACTCCGCACACACCTCCTTGGCCTCACGCAACGACTGCCCGCGTTCGGGAAAGAACAGGTCGGGGTCGAGTCCCATGCAAGCGGCGAAAGCAAAGAACGCGGGACGGACGCCGATCGCTTCGACGAGGTCAATCTCGGAAGTGACGCTCATCGCCACCTGTCCGCGCCCGGGGGCCGATAGGCCGGATGCTTGCGCGCCCGAGCAAACTCCGTCATGCGATCAACGGGCCGTTGTTCGCCCGGCTTCACGACCGCGACCGGCGGTTCGGCGTGGTTGTCGAAACCGCGGACCAGTTTGACCGGGGGAACCCGGCCTTGAGCGACCATGACGCGCCCGCCGGTGGAACCGGAAGCCACATCCGCCTCGTCCACCGCGAGGGCCGCGGCCATGCAGAGATCGTCGTGTCCGCTGCGCTCGGGCACGGCGATGTGGACGTTGCCCGAATCCCGCTCTTCGTATTCCAAAGCGGCAAGCTGACTCAAGAGCGCCGGGTGGCGCGGCAACGCCAAGCGACCCTGGCTCAACAGCACCTTGATGGCGCCGAAGGCGTCCTGCTTGGACTGCGCCGTCGTGGTCACCGGGACCACGGTCCCGTGGTGGAAGCGCAGCCTTCGAGTCAGTTCGGCCGTCGGCATTTGCCCTACGCCATTGACCTCAGAGGCGATGCGCCGAATCCGGTAGCCCTTGGCCACCTCGACCACACGGTCCACGAACGCCGAGTAGCTGACGTGGACCCCCTCGGAGATCCACGGGCACCAGAACGTGTGCTCGGGCCAGCGGCCGGGCAGGTCGTCGGGTCCAGCCTCGGCCAGCACGACGACGGCACTTGAGTCACGACTAAAACCCCAGTCGACACCGGCGGACACGGCCCGGCGACGGTTCGCCTGCGCCGGTGGGATCAGCTCGTAGTCACTGAGCGCAGCTTCGATCTCGTCGTCGGTGAAGTATTGACCGGCACTGTCGGTCCATTCGGCCAAAACCTCACGCCGGAACTCCCGGTCAGCCGACGATGCGGCCCACATTGCGAGCAGCTCGGCGTCGACGAGAGGACTGGCAGTGCTCGGCCAGTGAAACGAGGCGTACCCATCCTCACCACGTAGACCGGCACGGTAGGCGAGGCTGAAGAACCGGTCCTTACGGCCGTAGGGGGTGGAGGACATGATGATCTTGGAGCCCGGCCGGGCGATAACCGTGTAGCGACAGGCGGCCCACACCTCTTCGGAGACGTAGCACGCCTCATCGACGAGCAAGATGTCGACGGCTTTGCCCCGGATCGCCTTCTCCGACGCCGGGACACTGCGGATCGTGCTGCCGTTGCTCAAGGTGATGGAGTGAGACTGGGCGTCGACCACGCTTCCGGCCAATATGGGCGCCTGAGTGAGTTCGCTGCACTGCGCTAACAGGTCCTTGCTGGCCTCATCACCCGCACTGATGATCAAAACGTGGCGTCCGGGCTCAGCAAACCCGGCATGGGTCGCCATCATCGCCAAGGCGAAGGTCTTTCCGGACTGTCTACCGGATGCAACGCATCGCACACGTGCCGTTGAGGTCGCTAGAGCGAGCTGATGGGGCCACAACGGCACACCGGTGCACTGTGCGGCGAATGTGGCGATGTCATCGCGTGCCCTGCGCACCGTTTCACGGTCGATACCCACGCGCTAGTCCTCGTTCTCCGGTGCCTGTGGCTCGATCTCAGCCGTTAACGGTGCGGGGTCGGGATCATCGGCCCACAGGCGGGCCAGATCGACACCAGCGGCCGCCACGTCCCTGCCTGCACGGAAGCGAGACATCGGATTGAGCAGCAACCTGTCCCTCGATGACTGGGCGCGGTTCTGTGCGCTGTTGATTCTCGTGAGGAGCCACTGATCGCCTTCGACGATCCGGCCGTTCTCGTCGATCCTGCGCGCCAGCTCGTTAACAAGCATCCGCAGCAATGCCTCACGGGTAACCCAGTCGTCGATCTCTGCCGCGTCGACGTCGTCGTCGATCCAGGCGCGGGCATCGAGTGGCTCAGTGAGGTGTGGGCGTAGTGCCTCAGCCACTGCAGCAACAGCGCGGGCTGAGTGGGCACCGTGCTTGAGCGCAAGCGTGTTGCCCTTCTCAGCGTCGGCCCACTTGTAGTTCCTCGGCGGCCCGCTCATGGCGTGCCAATCGGGTAGGCGACCCGATGGGGACGTGGTCTTGACCAGCGACAACGTCGCCATGAGAACGCGATGACAGCGCGGATGACAGTCAACGGTTCTCGTGCGTGCGCATCGTTCCGCGTGCCAAAGATGTTGGCGTGTGGGCTCCGGCGCGGGCACATCATCTTCCCAGTGCCGTTCTCCGGGCCGTTCATGCCGTTGACCATGCCGATCATCAGCGTGATCACCATCGCCATCGTGTCCATCTCGGCGTCGGTCGCCATGTGCGCCGACTCTGCTGGTCTCGCAGTCCGTTCGCCGCTCTACATGCCGGGCACCAGTCTTGCCCTGCTCTCCCATCCAAAAGGCGCAGCAAAGATGCTGGGCGCCGATCTCATCGGTCAGGAACGAGGGATCGCCGCAGTACCGGCATCGTCCCGCCCCGCCGAGTTGTGAAAGGACTCCGAGTGCCGTCACTGGACTCATCGTCGGGTCCCGCTGGGCAAGGTGAGCCGGGTGATCGCCGCGTGTGCCTCCTCGGCGGCGACAGCTCGATCGGCATCGCTTGCCGTGGGATCGCCGAGGACGGCGACGGCGGCGTTGGCCGAGCGCGCAACCCGTACCCGGCAGTCATCACAGATCATCGGCATGACCCTTCCGCGTGGAGCGAGCAGAGCGGATCGCCTTTGGCGTCTCGGCGCACCGTCGCGGCCCCGCAGCACTCACAAGGAGCCTCTTCTACTTCTCCCCCTTCACTTCCAAGGACCTCGTACGTGTCAATGACCTCAGACGTGTCACTTACCTCTACGTACCTAGGCTGTCCCACATCCAATGCTGGTTTTAAGGGGGGTTTGGCTGCAACGGATGCGGGTTCTTCCAGATTTCTGACAGCATTGGATGCTGGAAGCTCGCTCTTAGAAACCTGCAACGGATGCGGGTTTTTCGACGCCCTACGACCGGCATCGCTGGCGTGATTGGGCTCGGGAGCCCGGACATCGTCTCGGCCCCAGATGCCCATGATCGGGCAGTGCGCCAACGTGATTTCAACCGACCGGTGGGCGCTCGTTGCGGTGGTCCTTGCGTGGATGTATAACCATCCCAACCCGGCCAGGTACTCACCGTGTTTCTGCACCGTGCGCGGGTCAAGGCCCAGTTTCTTGCCGATCCTCTCCCATCCCCGCTGTGTCCGGTTGTCCTTGCCGCAGCGCCGGGCCAGGTAGGCATAGAGCGCGATGCAGTGGATGCAGGGATGGTCGAGCAGGCAGGCGGGGACGTAACCGAAGGTTTTGTCGTCGGGTCCCGCTGGTGGCGACTCCTCTTTTCGCTTTCGCTGACGAGTCGATCCCGTGGCTCGTGTTCCCGTCTTCACGACGAACAGGTCGGCTTTCGTCATGTTGATCGCAGCGAGGACGTCGTCGGTGTCGCATTCCGCGTGGCACCACAGGAGGGCGTCCCCGCCCTCGTTTTCGCCGATGCTCAAGCTCGGGTTGCTGTCGTCGTGAATGGGGCAGAAGGCGCTCCCCTTGGTTCCCCGGACGCGGGGCCTGCACCCTTCGGCCGTCAGCTTGCCAACGAGGACCACGAACGGCGTCTGCGTCTCAACCGGCGGCTGCTCGTTGGTCACGCGCCCTCCCGGATCGGGACGACGTTCGCCTCCCCGGGTGACTCGTGCTCGGGTCGGACACCGAGCAACCGGAGAACCGGCAGGGTCGGCCAACGCAACGAGCGACCCAGGCGGATCGGCTCCACCGGGGCCTCACCACGGCGGACAAGGTCATAGAGGTGATCGACCGAGCAGTCGAAGATCGCCGCGGTCTGCCCGGCGTCCATCACCGTTGGGAGACTGGCGACGTCGTCGAGGTTCACGACGTCGCCACCGCCCCCTCGTCCTCTAGGTCATCAAGGGGGTCGACATCGAAGAGGTCACGAATGGGCACACCGAGACGCCGAGCGACCTTGACTTTGGTCAACGGGGCAAGCTGACGATCACCTCTCTCGGCTCGACTGAGCATACTGACGCTCAATCCAGTCAGGTCGCTTTCCTCTTCCAATGTGAGGTTGTTCTCCACACGCCAGAGGCGCAGTCGGTTGTTCAAATGGACACGGGGCGAGGGGGCCGGTGTCGCGCCTACCTCCTCTTTGCCTCCGTTGCTCAAGCGGTCTCCCACAGACCGAACGATAGCAGAGTCAACAGGTCTGGCGAGGACCTCTTGAACCGGCTATCCTCGTGTCAATGGTCCAGGCAACAGTGAGCGGGATAATCGGTCGGAACCTGCGGGCGTGGCGACGAATACCCAACCCTCCTCATAGTCAGGACTATCTGGCCCGCTTGCTGCGCATGGAGGGGCTCGATTGGTCTCGAAGCCAGCTCGCCAAGGTTGAGCGGGGCGAGCGCCCGGTCAGCATCGAGGAGCTGTTCCAGCTCATCATCATTCTTGGCTTTGTTCCAGCCTGGTTCCTCCGTGGTGAGCCTGACGAATGGGTAACCCTCTCTCCCAAGGTTTCAGTACGTCCTCACGTGGTTTCCGACTTGATGAACCCCGTGAATCCCGCTTCGGGCGGTTGGCTAGAGGACCTGAGGCTCAACGTGCCCCTTGCGAATCCTCCGGCTCCTGATCCCGCCTGGCCGGAGCTGGACGGCCACGGCCTGGCAGTCGCTGACGCATGGGCGAGCGGAGAATCCGAACGCAAAGTAGCGGCCCGCCTGGGCGTCGACTCTGTCGTCGTTGCTCGGGGGGCGTGGGTCTGTTGGGGACACAGCCTCGTCGACGAGCGCGACGCCAGAGTCAGGGCACAGGTCCCTGAGAACGCCGCGGCACGAACGATCCAGGCCGCTCGGGGGCATGTGAGTCGAGCGCTGGTGAACGAACTCCGCCAGGCGCTAGCGGATCGTAAACCCACCACCAAGAAGGGGAAGAAGAAATGACCATCCGCAAGAGGGGCAACTCGATTCGTTGGGAGCACGTGACGGGAAGGACCGGCACCAAGCGGCACTATGAGGGCGGCACGGTGAAGATCGAGCCCGGAGTAACAGAAGCAGCGGCCCGGAAACAGGCGCAGAAGGCGTTGACGGCATCGCTCGCCAAGCACGACGCCGGGGCAGCCATCGTCAAGCGGGGCAGGCTGACGGTCGGGCAGTGGCTCGTGCAGTGGTTGGAGGACAAGGAACGCACGACCAAGGACTCCACCTTCGCGACTTACTCGGGCCATGTGAATAAGCACCTCATCCCCGGCCTCGGTCACATACAGCTCACGAAGTTGGACCCACGCGACATCACCCGCTTTGAGAACGATCAGCGGACGAGCGGGGGACGTGGTGGCAAGGGCTTGAGCGAGACGACCGTGCAGCACCTCCACGTCACCCTGCGCTCCGCCCTCCAGGCGGCCGTCGAGGACCGCCTTGTTGCCACGAATGCCGTTGACGCCATCCGCAAGGATGCACGCCCGACCCGGGACAGCCACGAGATGATGACGTGGGATTGGGACCAGTTGGGCACGTTCCTCGACAAGGTCAAGGACCACCGGTTCGCCAACATCTTCGTCGTCATGGCGACCACGGGGGCGAGGCGGGGAGAGGTACTCGGTCTCCGCTGGTCCGACGTCGACTTGACGGACCGCACGATCAGCATCCGCCGATCGCGCACGTCCGTCTCGTACCGGGTCGTTGAGGGATCGCCCAAGAGCGGCCGGGGGCGAAAGATCAGCGCCGATGCCGCGACGATTGAGGCCCTCAAGCGGGAGCAACAGCGCCAACGAAAGGAGCGCATCGCTTTCGGGCCAGGGTATGTCGACGAGGGCTACTGCTTCACGCAGAAGGACGGGGCCCCGGTGCACCCTGCCGCCGTCACCGGCGCGTTTACCAAGGCCGTGGAGAACTCCGGCTTGCCACGGCTGCGCCTGCATGACCTCAGGCACACGGCCGCCACCTTGGCGTTAGCCGACGGCATCCCGATCAAGGTGGTCTCCGAGCGCTTGGGCCACTCTTCGCCGATGATCACGTTGAGCACCTACACCCACGTCATGCCCGGCATGGACCGCGATGCCGCCGACCGGTTCGGCGATCGCCTATTCGGGAGCTTTCGGTAATGACCAAGAAGGCGCGCCTACGGGCAGCGCTGTTGGAGCTGCTGGCCGAGCACCAGGCCGACGGGACCCTGCCGACGTCGGGCCGGTTCCTATTCTACGAGTTGGAGCAGCGCGGCGTCATCAGCAAGGTTCGCACCGGCGCTCGCCGTCCCGACCAAGACCTGACCGAGGCGCTCACGTCCCTGCGCGAAGACGGCAGCATCCCGTGGGAGTGGATCATCGACGAAACCCGCACCCTCTCCGATCCGATCGTCGCCCCCTCGGTGGCCGACTGGGTGACGCTGGTTTTGGATCAGGCGCGGGTGGACCCCTGGCGCGGCTGGCCGCCTCTCGTGCTTTGCGAGAGCCGTTCCCTCGCCGGGGTGCTTCGTGGCATCGCCGACCGCTACAGCGTGCCGCTGGCGTCAACTAACGGGCAGTCCGCGGGCTTCTTGCACACCAACGTCGCCCCCATCATGGAACCGGGGCAGATCGCGCTGTACCTCGGAGACCTCGACCTGTCGGGGCACGACATCGAGCGAAACAACCGCAGGGTGATCGAAGGCGACGTTGGAGCCTTGGCGTGGGAGCGCCTGGCGATCACCAGCGAGCAGGTCGAGCACTACGGCCTGGCGCCGATCGTCAAGAACGACCGGCGGCGCAAGGATGGCGGGCACCACCTGGCGGTCGAGACCGAGGCGCTCGGGCAGGCCCTCATCGTGTCCCTGGTGACGGATCGCCTCGACGAGCTGCTCCCTGAACCCCTCGACGACGTACTAGAACGCACGGCCAGCCAGCGCGCCGAGATGGCCGCTCGCCTCGGGCGCTGACACCGGCTTGCCGCTGTCAAACCGGCCTTGGCTGTCAAATGGCTGTCAATCGCCCGATTTGGCCCGAATCTTCGGCAGTGAAAAGGGTTCCTGAGCTGCCTTTTTAGCGTTTAAGCAGCCGAGAGGTCAATCAGGTTCGCCACCTGATCGTCGACCTCCTGGCCCAGGAAGACGATCCGCTCGCGGAGGAGCTGGGAGTAGATGTCGAAGGCACGGTCGCCTCGGCCGCCCTCCTCGATCACGGTCGGTACCAGAATGTGCGACGGGCTGGGCATGGGCATGTCGGCGTTCCTCCTCATCTGCGTACGACGTGTGTGCATACGGCTGAGATTATCTCATATGTGAGATAATCTGTGCGGCGTGGACGAGCGGCGACATCTCCCGGTCTTCCCGGGGTTCCGTCAGATGGCTGAGCGCCGTCATGCCCTGAGTGGCCAGCTCACCGCCCTGCGGCGCAGCCTGGGCGTCTCCCAGGCCGAGGTGGCGTCCCGCATGGGCACTTCGCAGTCGGCGGTGGCCCGTTTCGAGGCGGGTGATCTCGACGTTCGGCTCTCCACGATCGAGCGTTACACGGCGGCCCTGGGAGGGAAACTGGAATGGAGGATCGAACGTGAATGACGGTGACTGGTCGCAGACCCTGGCCCAGCGGCTCTTCGCGCAACGTGTGGTGGTCCTCACCGGCCCTCTGGACGCCACCACGGCAACCCGGGTCTCGGCCGAGCTGATGACGTTGGATGCCGAAGGGGACGACGCGGTCACCCTGCGCATCGACTGTGCCGACGGGAGTCTGGCGCTCGCGCTCACCCTCATGGACGTCATCGAGCTGCTGGGTGTCCCCGTGCATGCCCTGAGCATGGGACAGGTCGGGGGGCCTGCCGTGGGCGTCCTCTCCGTGTGTCACCACCGGGCTTCCATGCCGAGCACACGTTTCTCGTTACGCGAGCCGACGACGCAGTTCGAGACGAGGGTCCGGGACGTGGAGCAGTGGGCGCACCTGCGGTCAGAAGAACGACGCCGCTTCACGGACCGCATCGCCGACGCTGTCCGCCGGTCACCTGACGTCGTGGCCGAGACGTTCGGCCGGGGCGTCTTCATGAGTGCCCGGGAGGCCTTGGACTTCGGGTTGATCGACGAGATCTGCGGTCCGAAGGGCACGGTGCACCAGATGCCTGGGCCACCGGTCGGATTTCGCCCTCGTCGCTGACCCCGGGCCTACGATGCGGGGGACATGGATGACGCGCCATATCGCGGCCAGCCGGTGGCGCAAGGACCACCGCGGTGAGCGGCCTCCTCGAAGGGCGCTCCATCACGGTGATCGGAGCGGGGACGCAGCGCTCCCGTGATCCGGACGCGCCGATCGGGAACGGGCGCGCCATCGCGGTGCGCGCCGCCCGCGAGGGGGCTTCGGTCATCTGCGTCGACAGGGATGAAGAGGCGGCACAAGCGACATGGCGCCAGATCGTCGAGGAAGGCGGGAACGCCGCGGTCCTGATCTGTGACGTGACCACCGAGGAAGGGTGCCGGACGGCCGTGCCCGAGGAGAAGGGCCTGGCACCCGACGGCATCGTGCTCAACGTCGGGGTGGGCTACGGCATGGGCGTGGCGGGTACCACTCCCGACGAATGGGACCGCACCTTCGCACTCAACCTGCGGGCACATTTCCTCCTGGTCCGGCGGGCGCTGGTGATCCTGCCCGACGGCGGGTCCATCCTCTTCATCGGCTCGGCCGCCGGCCTACGTCCCGGGAGCCGCATCCCGGCCTACGACGCCAGCAAGGCGGGGCTCATCGGCCTGAGCCGGCACGTCGCCGTCGAAGGAGCGCGGCGAGGCATCAGGGCGAACGTCCTGGCCCCGGGACTGATAGACACCCCCCTGGGCCGGGCCGCCTCCGCCGGCCGTCCGTCGCGTACGAGCACACCGGTGCCGTTGGGGCGGATGGGCACCGCGTGGGAAGTAGCTGCGGCCGCGGTCTTCCTGCTCTCGGAAGAGGCGAGCTACATCACCGGTCAGGTCCTGGCGGTCGACGGCGGCCTCACGCTCATCTGAGCGGGCCGTCAGTGGAGGCTGACCGTGGCCCAACCCTTGAGGTGCGTTCCTCCGGTTTGGCGAGTGGCGGTGAGCTCGAGGTCGACCAGTCGCTCGCCGTCGACCTCCCGTTTGGCGGTGACCGTTCCTTTATAGGTGATGACGTCACCGGGCCAGGCCTGTTCGCGGAACTGCACCTTGAATCGGCGCACCGCGGCGGCACCCAGCCAGTCGGTGACGTAGGTGGCCAGCACGCCCGCTTGGAGCATCCCCACTGCGAACGGCGTCGGGAACCCGGCGCGCTTGGCGAATTCGGTGTCGTGGTGAATCGGGTTCATGTCACCCGATGCACCCTGGTAGCGCACGAAGTCGGTGATCGTCAGCGGCTTGTCGACGAAGGGGGCGTGCGCGGTGCCGACCTCCACGTCGTCCCACTTCGCGCCGCTCATGATGCATCTCCGGTCGGAGCCTGGCCGGTCTCGATGACCGTGGTCCTCGACTCGGCCACGAGCTGACCGGTCTCGTCGCGGAACTCGGTGACCGTTTCGGTGAATTGCATCGCCCCGCCCCGGCGTCCCGCTTTCTCGTAGACCCGGTCGATGCGGCTGACGCCGGTCAGGGCCGTTCCCGCCCGCGGCGGGTCGCCGAAGAAGACGAACTCCTGCTCCCCATGGAGGATCCGTTCGTAGTTGCGTTCTGCGCTGTCGCCCCACGGGGAGTTCGAATCGTCCTGCCAGAATCCCACGACGGAGAGGAAGGTGACCGGCGAGAGCGGGTGCTCGCCCTCGAGGTAGTCAGGGTTCGACGACTTGGTCGCTCGGGCGAACTCCCGGATCTTGCCCCGTTCGACGACCATGTGGAAGGGGGCGCCCTGGCGCCCGACGAGAGATTCGCTCATGCCCGCACTGTAGTGAAGCCGGGGGCTACAGGCCCAGGGGCCTGGTCCCGGTGATCGAGAGCTCGCGCAGCGTGCGTCGCTCGTCCTCCGAAAGGCCGAGCTCGTCGTGCAGCACCACGTCGTTGTGTTGCCCGATCAGTGGCGGTGGTTCGTCGAACCAATGATCGGGACCTTCGGCCAAACGGAAGGGGAGGCCCGGGTAGCGCTGTGGACCGGCGACGGGATGCTGCAGCTCTTCGAAGAACCTTCGGGCCGCGTGCTGCGGATTCTCCTCGATGTCGCCCGGGAGCACGACCGCCTCCGCCGGCACGCCGGCTTTGGTGAGAGAAGCGACGGTCTCATTGAGGTCACGTGCGGCGAACACCGGGCCGAGGTGCCGGTCGAGCTCGTCGTGGAGCGCAGCGTCGTCGCACGGGAGCCGGGCGCCCGCTGCGGCGGCCCAGTCGGGGTGGTCGAGCCAGTCGGCCAAGGCCTCCCATTGGGTGGCGTCCTCGATGGTCAGCGCCAACCAGTTCTCGTCGCCGGCGCAGGCGTACACCCCTTGGAGGTGTCCGAGCATGCTGCGGTTCCCGTTGCGCCGGAGCTCGTTGCCGTGGGTCGAGAACTCGATGACCTGTTCGGCGGCCACGTTGAGGGCGGCATTGACCATGACCGACTCCACCAGCTGTCCCCGTCCCGTGCGATCGCGATCGATGATCGCCACGAGAGCGGCGAACGCTGCGTGCATCCCCGCGATCGCATCGCACGGGCCGCGGGGGTTGGTCGGTGGCCCGTCGGCGTACCCGGTGAGGTTGGCCAGCCCCGACAGCTGTTCCATGGTCTGTGCCAGACCCACCCGCTCCCGCCACGGGCCCCGGAGCCCGAAGGCCGGCATACGCACGAACACGGCGCGAGGGGCGAGGCGGCGCACGTGGTCCTCGTCGAAGCCGAAGGACTCGAACACGCGGGGCGAGAAGTTCTCGATCACGAGGTCGGCCTTCTCGATCAAACGACCGGCCAGCGCCAGCCCCTCGGGACGCGTGAGGTCGAGCGTCACGGATTTCTTGCCGGCGTTGACGCCGTGAAAGAGCCAGCTGTACTCCCACCACTGCTCCACATCTGGTCCTCGTGAGCTGGTGTAGCGGATGGCGTCGGGACGCTGTACCGATTCGACCTTGACCACGTCCGCCCCGAGCGTGCCGAGAATGTGGGTGACCAGTGGGCCGGCCCACAGCGCGGTGAAGTCGGCGATGCGCAGGTCGTCGAGAGGCAGCGCCGTGATGCCGCGTGCGGCGGGCGGGGGCGTCGCCCCCGTTGCCGGGGCCCGGCCACCTCCCAGAGGTGGGGCAGGACGGTGGTGGCGCAGCCGGAGAACCGTCTGACCGCGCCAGGAGATACGGGATGCGGGGCCACAGCACCCCGGGCTCCGAGCCGGAGACGTAGGTGCCCACTTCGCGGAAGTGGGCCATGCGGGGAATGGTCGCCCCGGTGCCGATGGGGGCCACCGGAATGCGAAAGGCGCCTGCCAACTCCACGATCTCGTCGACGGTGTGGCGCCGGGTCCACGACTGGACGGCCTCCTCCACGTCGTGTCGACGGGGCCAGCGTCCCAACTGCTGGGCCAGCCCGGGGTCGTCCGCCAGGTCCGGTCGATCGATCATCACCGTGAAGTCCTGCCACTGCTGCGCGCTGAGCATGGCCACCCCGGCCCACCCGTCGAGCGCCGGTTCGATCGACGGGACTTCTACGGAACGCTGGAAGACGTGGCGCATGAAGTGGTCCCGGTCGCCCGTGAGCGAGGCGTGCAGCGGTTCGAACGGGTTCAGAGAGATCGAGAGGCACTCGAGCGCGGAGACATCGACATGGTCGCCCCGCCCGGTGGCACGAGCCCGGCGCCATGCGGCCAGACCCCCGATGGCGGCCCATGTCCCCGTGATCCAGTCGCCCAATTGCCCGCCGGCGGCAACCGGTGGACGCTCGGGGGTGCCGCGTCCCCCGATGGAGCCCGACACCGCCTGCAAGGTGAACTCGCTGGCCGGCCTGTGCGCCCAGGGTCCGGTCTGGCCGAACGGGGTGATGGAGACGACGGTCAGCGTCGGGTTGGACGCCCGGAGTTCCCGCAGGCCCAGGCCGAGCGCCGCCAGCGTGCCCGGGTCGGCCGACTCGACCAGGAGATCGGCCGAGGCAGCGAGGTCGAGGATCGCCGCCCGCCCCGCGTGCGTGGTGACGTCGGCCACCATGCTGCCCTTCCCGGCATGCAGGAACGACGAGAGCGGGGAGTGGTCCCCGGACGGCACCGGGCTTCCGACGACGCGGCGCCGTCGCAGGGGGTCACCGCCCGGGGGCTCCACCTTCAGTATCTCGGCGCCAGCGTCGACCCAGAGCTTGGTGCAGTAGCCACCGGCCAGCGTGGTCGTGAGGTCCAGCACACTGAGGCCTTCCAACGGACGCGCCATTCGACCCCCCTAGGTGTCGCATCATCTTATGATTATGTTAATAGAAGCGCTGAAGAGGGGAACATGACCATGGCAGCAGAGGGCGGGGCAGCAGAGGGCGGGGCAGCAGAGGGCGGGGCAGCAGAGGGCGGCAAGGTGGAACTCGACACCACCGATGTGGACCGTTGGCTCGGGGTGCCGCTGCAGCGGCTGCAGCCTCGCTACCCGATCACCGAGTCGGATATCGGGAGGTGGGCGCAGGGGATGCAGAACCCCAACCCTCTCTATTACGACCCCGAGTTCGCGGCGGAGAGCAGGTTCGGGGGCATCGTGGCGCCGCAGTCGTTCACCGTCGCCGCCGGGGATGGGCACGGGGCGACACCGGCCGTCCAGGGGCGCGTGCCGGGGAGCCACATGCTCTTCGGCGGGGACGAATGGTGGTTCTTCGGTCCTCGCATCCGGCCCGGTGATCTCCTGCAGCGCGACACCATGCTGTTCGACTATCGAGTCACCGAGACCCGGTTCGCTGGTCCCACCATGTTCAGCCGGGGCGACACCACCTACATCAACCAACGCGGGGAGCTCGTGGGCAAGCAGCGCTCGACGGCCATCCGGTATCTCGTCGAAGAGGCGCTGCGCCGGAGCTCCTTCGGGGAGAGCGCGCCCGAGCCGACGTGGGAGCACGAGGACCTGCTGGCCAACGACGAGCGCAAGCGGGCTTACTACCGGATCCTGCACGCCAACGGTCATTCGGCGAAAGCGTTCGACACCGTGGAGAAGGGCGAACAGCTGCCCGAGCGGGTCATCGGCCCGCATTCGGTGGCTTCGTTCACCACCGAGCACAGGGCACGGCCGGCCACGGTGTGGGGAGCGGCGTACTACACCGAGGGCCCCACCGGCCTGTGGGACGCGGGCTGGATCAGCGAGATGGGCCGTGACTTCGACCGGGCCACGTACGACCCGAGCGCCAACGACGGGCTGCTCGAGGGCGCCTCGCGCGGCCATGTGGACCCCGAGCACGCCCAGCTGATCGGCATGCCACGTTCGTACGGCTACGGATCGAGCATGGGGTCGTGGATCCTCGACTACGTCGAGAACTGGGCCGGCGAGGGGGGCTGGACCGGGCACGTGGTGGCGCAATACCGCAATCCGGCCTTCGTGGGCGATTGCACGATCCTCACCGGCGAGGTGAAGGAGATCGTGGTGCCGCCGCAGGGGTCCGGTCGCCCCTTCGTGACGGTCGACGTCGAAATGCGCACACAGACCGACGCGTTGATGGCGGTGGCGACGGCCGAGGTGTACCTCGACGACGCTGCTCGTTGATGGAGGACCACGGGAGAACCGGGCCGCTGGTCGGGCTGCGGGTGGTCGAGATCGGCGGGCAGGGTGCGGCGCCGTTCTGCGCGCTCATGTTGAGTGACATGGGGGCGGACGTCATACGGATCGACCGCCCGTTGCAGGGACCCGTCCCGGCGCATCCCATGGACACCGACATCATCACGCGGGGACGCGGCTCGGTGGCGGTGGACCTCAAGCATCCCGACGGGCCCGAGGTGGTGCGCCGTCTCGCCGACCAAGCCGACGTCTTCGTGGAGGGATTTCGGCCCGGCGTGATGGAGCGCCTGGGTCTGGGGCCCGAGGAATGCCGGGGGCGCAATCCCGGCCTGGTCTATGCCCGCATCAGCGGGTTCGGCCAGGACGGCCCGATGGCCCTCGCCGCGGGTCACGACATCAACTACCTCGCCACGGCGGGGGTGCTCGGAGCGCTCGGTCCCGCCGATCGCCCGCCGGTCCATCCTCTCAACCTGGTCAGCGATTTCGGTGGGGGCGGCGTCCTGCTCGCATTCGCCGTCACCGCGGCGCTCCTCGAGCGTGCCCGATCGGGCGAGGGCCAGGTCATCGACTGCGCCATGACCGAAGGTGCCGCGTACGTGATGGCGGCGAACATGGGCCCCATGCAGATGGGGTGGTGGACGCCCCGACGGGGGACGAACCTGTTGGACGGCGGTGCCCACTTCTACAACACCTACGAGACGGCCGACGGTGGCTATGTGACGTTCGGGGGGATCGAGCCTCCGTTCTACGCCGCCATGCTGGAAGGGCTCGGGTTCGGGGGCGAGGACCTGCCCGATCAGAACGATGAAGCGCACTGGCCGGCCATGCGGCAGAAGGTCGCCGAACGGGTGCGGACCCGCACCAAGGACGAGTGGGTAGCGACATTTGCGGAACTCGACGCCTGCTTCGCCCCGGTACTCCCGCCTCTGGATGCTCCGCAGCATCCCCAGCACGTGGCCCGTGGGGCCTACACCGAGGTCGGCGGCCTCACGCAGGTTGCCCCGGTGCCCCGGCTGTCGCGCACCCCGGGAAGGGTGGCCCGGCCGGGCAGCCATCCGGGCCAACACACCGAAGAGATGCTGACGTCGTGGGGTTTCGACGAGGCGACCCTGCGCGACCTTCTGGCGCGGGGCGTGGTCGAGCAGAACGGCGCCGCGTGAACGGGTCGTTCGGGAGGTAGGACGGTCGTGCTGCTGGGTGATCTGATCTCGGGACGCCTCGACGACGACCGACCGTGCCTCGTCTTCGAGGACCGGTCGTGGACGTGGGCGGAGTACGCCCGGGCCTGCGTCGACCGGGCCAACCTGCTGCTCGAGCGACGGGTCGACGGCCCGTTCCATGTCGGCGTCCTTCTCGACAATGTGCCCGACTTCGTGATGCTGCTCGGTGCGGCCGCCTTGAGCGGTGCCGTCGTGGTGGGGTTGAATCCGACGCGCCGAGGACCCGAGCTGGCGCGCGACGTGGCGCAGACGGACTGCCAGATGATCGTGACTGAGCAGCGTTACCACGGGCTCCTCACCGATGTGGGCGCGACCGTGCCGAGCGACCGTGTCTTCGACATCGAGACGCCGCAGTGGTCGAGCGCCCTGGCATCGGTCGCAGGGGGACCGGTGCCCGAGGTGGACCTCGAACCCGACGACCTCTTCATGTTGATCTTCACCTCGGGCACCAGTGGCAATCCCAAGGCGGTGCGGTGCACCCACGCCAAGATCACCACGCCCGGCACGGCCGTCGTCGGGCATCTGCAACTGACCCGCGACGACCGGGCCTACCTCTCCATGCCCCTGTTCCACTCGGCCTGCGTCATGGCCGGGTGGAGTCCCACCATGGTGTCCGGCGCGTCGATGGCCTTGCGGCGCAAGTTCTCCGCATCCTCCTTCCTGGCCGACGTGCGGCGGTACGGCTGCACCTGGTTCAACTACATCGGCAAGCCGCTCGCCTACGTGTTGGCGACACCCGAACAGCCCGACGACGCCGACAATCCGCTCCGGGTGGCCATGGGAAACGAGAGCACCCATGCCGACGTGGTGCGGTTCTCGGCCCGCTTCGGCCTGCACGTGTTCGACGGCTACGGTGCGACGGAGTCGGGACTCAACATCCTCCGCACCCCCGAGACGCCGCCCAACGCCATGGGCCCCCTGCCCGAGGGGGTGGCTGTCCTGCACCAGCAGACGGGTGAGCCTGCGGCCGTGGCGCGCTTCGACGAAGAGGGGCGCCTCCTCAACGCGGCGGAGGCGGTCGGCGAAATGGTCAACACCAGAGGTGCCGGTGCCTTTCTGGGTTACTACGGGGACGAAGAAGCGGAGACCGAGCGCATGCGGGGCGGAATGTACCGCAGCGGCGACCTGGCGTACGTGGACGAGCTCGGTTTTGCCTACTTCGCCGGGCGCACCAGTGACTGGCTGCGGGTGGACGGTGAGAACCTGGCCACCGCGCCGATCGAACGCCTGATCCTGCGCCATCCCGATGTGGCCCAGGTTGCCGTCTACGGCGTTCCCAACCCCGATTCGGGTGACGACGTCATGACGTCGCTGGTGTTACGCGAGGGCGCGGAATTCGACCCTGAGGAATTCGCTGCGTTCTTGGCGGCGCAGCCCGATCTCGGCACCAAATGGACGCCGCGCTACGTCCGCGTGACATCGGAGCTTCCGTTGACCCAGACGAACAAGGTCCTCAAACGCGTCCTGGTCGAGCAACGGTGGCGTACCGAGGACCCGTTGTGGTGGAGGGCAGGGCGGGGCACCACCTACCGGCCGATGGGTGCGGCCGATGCGGACGCGGTCGAGGCCGTGCTGGTGGAACAGGGGCGAGCCGCGCTGCTGGTATAGGGACGAACTGGGTCAGGACGGACGCGCACCGTGTTGCCGTCGCCCGTGCTGGACGATCGCCTCTTTCGTGGCGCCGACCGCGGCGGTGTCGATGGTGCCGTCGCGCCAGGCGTGGCCGCGGGTCCTCTCGAGCTCTCGACCGGCACCCACGGGTACCCCGGCCACCTGGTGAAACGTCTCGACGAGGTAGCGCAGGGTCTCGGGATCCCGTTCCCCCATGGCTGCAGCGAGCGCGACCGCCGTCGGGAGGAGCTGTGCGTGGGGCACCACCCGATCGACCAGGCCGCACGCCAGCGCTGACGGGGCGTCGACGACAGCACCGGTCAGGGTCATCTCGAGGGCTTTCCCCATGCCGACGCGGCGGGGGAGCAGCACGGTCAATCCGCCCCCGGGCATCACGCCGACGCGCAGGTGGGTATCGGCGAACGTGGCCCGTTCCGAGGCCACCAGGACATCGCAGTTGAGAGCGATCTCCAGGCCCCCCGTCACGGCGGCGCCGTTGACGGCGCCGACGATCGGCGTGATGACCGGCGGCAGCGCTCCCCGTGCGCTGACACTGTCGCGCTGCTGGCGGGGTCGCGCGTTCTGGCCGCTCCCCGAGAGCTCGCGCAGGTCGAGACCGCTGCAGAAGGCGGGATCGCTGCCGGTCAGCACGATGGCGCCCACCGCGGGGTCGTCGTCGACCGCGGGCAGGACCTCCCATAACGCGTCGATCAGGGCCGTGTCGAGCGCGTTGCGGACGTCCGGCCGATGGAGCGTGACGACCGCCACCCGGTCCTGCACGTCGAGGCGGAGCACGTCGGGGTTCGCCGCCATGCCCGGTCGTCGGTCTCTCGTCAGGTGAGCCGGTCGCCGAGCACGGTGATGCACGACACCATCTCGCCCGGGTAGCCGCCGAGGTTGTGGGTGAGCGCCAGGCCGCGGCCGGTGTCGAGCTGGCGGTCGCCGGCTTCGCCGCGCAGCTGCAGCCAACACTCGAAGATCATGCGCAGTCCGCTGGCACCGACCGGATGGCCGAAGCTCTTCAAGCCCCCGTCGGTGTTGACGGGGAGCTCGCCATCGAGTGCGAAGGCCCCCGACAGGACGTCCTTCCACGCCGTGCCGCGTTCGGCGAACCCGAGGTCCTCGCAGAGGATGAGCTCGGTGATGGTGAAGCAGTCGTGGACCTGTGCCATGGCGAGCTCGCGGCGCGGATCGCCGATGCCTGCCTGCGCATAGGCCTCCCGGGCACAATCGGCCGACTCGCGGAAGGTCGTGTAGTCGTAGCCCGGGTCGCCGAGGCCCTTGCCGTCGCCGGCCACCGACGAGAGCGCCTTGATGTAGATGGGATGGTCGGTGTAACGGTGCGCGTCCTCGGCCCGGACGACGATGGCGGCTGCGGCGCCGTCGGCCACCCCGGCGCAGTCCATCACCGTGAGCTCGCCGGCGACGGTGGGCATGGCCAAGATCTCCTCGACCGAGACGTTCTTGCGGAACTGCGCCCGCTCGTTGCGCACGCCGTTGGCGTGGTTCTTCGATCCGATCTCGGCCAGCACCCTCTTCATCTCCACCGGGTCGACGGCGTACTTCTTGGCGTAGGCCGGCACGGCCATGGAGAACATCGCCGCTGCGGTGAGCGTGCGGGCCGAGCCGTCGTTGGGGATCGGGAAGGCGTTCAGCCCCTGGTAGCCGGAGTCCTTGGCCTTCTCGACCCCCACAGCTGCGGCGACGTCATAGGCGCCGCACGCGACGGCGTACGCGGCTTGGCGCAGCGACTCCGCGCCGGTGGCGCACATGTTCTCCACCCGGACGACCGGTTTGCCGTTGAGCTCGAGGGGTTTGGAGAGCGTCATGCCGCTGGCGCCCGAGAGGGCCGTCCCGAGCCAGTAGGCGTCGACCGCCATTTTGTCGATGCCGGCGGACGTGAGGGCATCGTTCGTCGCCTCGACCGCCAGCTGGTCCGCTCCCTTGTCCCAGTGCTCGGTGAACCGGGTGCAGCCCATCCCGACGATTGCGACCTTGTCCTTGATGCCGTGCGATCCCACTATGCGTCCCCTTCGTTCACGTCAGCCGGGAGAGGTCGCGCCTTCCAGAAGTAGTTGACGATGCCGTCCGCCTCGCTGAGGCGACGAAACGTCATCTCCACCCGGGTCCCGATCGACACCTCGTCGGGGGCGACGTCCGTCAGCTCGATCGGGAGGCGGCCCCCTCCGTCGAAGTCGACCACGGCGAACACGATGGGCGGGCTCGGGGAGTAGGCCAGGCGGTCGACGGTGAACGTGGCCACGGTACCGAGGACCTCGGCCATCGGCGCTGGTTCGGCGACCACGCCGGGGTCCGCACCGGCGACGGCAGGGGGTAACCGCACCTCGCTCGATCCCGGGGCACGGCTGCCGACGAAGCCGAACTTCCACTCCGTGGACCGGCCCGCCGCCGGTGCGGAGACCCGGGCCGGGTCAGGGCGCCGCGGGGGCTCCACACGGAGTTGGTTGCGCCAGGCCAGGTACTTGCCGTAGGGGACGACCCGTCCTTGTGCCTGCTGGGAGGCCACCGTGCGGGCGTGGGGCACGGACGTCCCGGTGGCGTTGACCCGGAAGAAGAAGGAGTCGGCGCCGTCGGCCAGGCTGAGCAGACCGATCACCGCCCCGTGCTCCGCGCGCTCGAGCGCGGAGGAGAGCAGCAGAAAGGGATGGGCCGCGCCCGTGCAGCCGATGCTTCCGTCCAACGTGGGCACCACCACCGTCGTCGTGGCGCCTGCGAGTGCACGCGAGAGCGTGCGCACGGCACGGCCGTGCAGTCCGGCCACGATCAGGTCCGTCACGTCGTCGGCCGCGATCCCGGCCGCCTTGAGCCCGTCCCTCCAGGCGCCTCGGCCGAGCTCGACGTAGCGCCCCTCCCCGAAGCGCTCCTCCCACACCTTGGACACCGTGTCGCCCGGGGCGCGCCAGCGGTCGAGGAACTCCTCACTGGCGCTGGCCGAGCCGAGGTACTCGGCCACGACGGGGCCGTCGTTGTCGGAACCGACGAACAGCGCTGCAGCGCCGTCGCCTCCGGCGGCTTCGTCCGGTCCTCCCGCCAAGCCGCCGCGGATGTCGGCGGCCACGACCAGAACAGGCGCCGGCCCTTCGAGGCTGGCGCGGAGGACGGCCACCCCGGAGCGGGCGGCGCCGCCGGCATCGGCGGCGAGCACATGGCGGTCCAGCCGCAGGGCGGCATGGATGGTGCTCGCATTCGTCTTGTCGTGGTAGGCCGGGCTGGTGGTGGAGAACCAGAGGATCGACGGACTGGCTCCGGGCGCACTGCGGAGGGCCGACCGAGCGGCTTCGGTCCCCATGGTGGTGGTGTCCTCGTCGTAGGAGGCGACGGAGCGGCGGCCCTTGCCGCCGGCCGTGCCCAGCGTCGCCCCGATCGCCGCCCGTTCCAACCGCCAGCGGGGCAGATAGGCCCCATGGCCGATAATCCCCTTCATCTATATAATCCTAGCATTGACAGTCTAAAGTGAGCCGACGGCACCGCAGAGGCGGCGCAGGATGACGAGGTGTGGTGCGGGTCGAAGAAGCGGCAACGGACGAGGCGCTGAACCATGGGCGGCCGCTCGCAGGAGTGCGCGTCCTGGCGCTCGAGCAGATGCAGGCACTGCCGTTCGCCACACAGCTCCTGGCCCGGCTGGGGGCCGAGGTCGTCAAGGTGGAGGCACCCGACGGCGGGGACTCGGGCCGGCTTTCGTTCCCTGCCATGACCGATCCCGACGGAAGGATGGTGGGTGCCACCTTCCTCCGGAACAACCTGAACAAGCGGTCCATCTCCATCAACCTGAAGGATCCGAGGGGCCGCCAGCTCGTGCTCGACCTGGCGGGCCGGTTCGACATCTTCGCCGAGAACTTCAAGGGCGGGGCATTGGCCCGTCTCGGGTTGGCCTACGACGACGTACGCGCCGTGAACGAGCGGATCATCTACGTGTCGGTCTCGGGCTTCGGCAACGACGACTCTTCGCCGTACCACCACTGGCCGGCGTATGCACCGGTGGTCGAGGCCATGTCGGGGTTGTACGAGACGAAGCGCCGAAACGGGGAGGCGCCACGGGTGGCGCCCGGTGGATCGCTCGGCGACATGGGGACCTCCATGTTCGCCACCGTCGGCATCCTCGCCGCGCTCTATCAGCGCGATCGGACCGGCGTCGGCCAACAGATCGACGTCGCCATGCTCGATTCCACCGTGGCCATGACCGACATCATCACCAACTACTGGTCCCTGGGCATGCCGGGCGGGGCCGACCCGCCGATCATCATGCACGGCTTCTTGGCGAGCGACGGCTGGTTCATCCTCCAGGTGGGGCGGGTCCAGCAATTCGCGGCACTGGCCCGCCTGGTCGGCCATCCCGAATGGATCACCGATCCGACCCTGGCGGACCGGCAGGGCTGGTACGACTCGATTGAGTCCGTGATCCGGCCCGCCATCGAGAAGTGGGCCGCCGACAAGACCAAGCTCGAGAGTTGCCGACAGCTCGGGGACGCCGGCCTGGCCGCCGGGCCGTGCCTGCGGGATGAAGAAGTCGTGCGCGACCCCCACCTGTTGTCCCGTGACATGCTGGTCGAGATGGCGCGTCCCGACGGGGTGGCCCAGCCTGTGGTCTTCCCGAACAACCCGATCCGCATGTCAGGCGTTCCCGACGGTCCGGTCAGGCGGGTGCCGTGGTTCGCCGAGCATACCGACGAGGTGCTCCGTTCGGATCTCTCGCTCGACGACGACGTGCTCGACGAGCTGCATCAGCAGGGCGTCATTGTGTGATGAGCTGAGACGGTTCCCGCGGCACCCCGCCCGAAGGAGGAACTGCAGCAGACATCACCCCGAACGAACAGGAGTCCGATGGAGTCGTTTCCCGCCATAGTCGCCACCGAGAATGCCCCCGCATCGTTGCAGGACGTGCCGGAGTCCTCGTTGCCCGAAGGCGACGTCACGGTGGACGTCAGCTGGTCGTCGCTCAACTACAAGGACGGCTTGGCCGTCACCGGCAAGGGTCGCATCGTCCGTTCGTTCCCCATGGTGTGCGGCATCGACCTCGCCGGAACGGTGCGGTCCTCGGACTCGGACAAGTGGTCACCCGGCGATGAGGTCGTCGTGACCGGGTGGGGCCTCTCGGAGACGCATCCCGGGGGCTACACGACGCGCCAGCGTGTGCGCTCGGAGTGGCTCCAGGCGCGGCCCGAGCACCTCACCTTGCGCGAGACCATGGCCATCGGGACGGGAGGACTGACGGCCATGCTGTGCATCCTGGCGCTCGAAGACGCAGGGATCGAGCCGGGATCCGACGGCGAGGTACTGGTGACCGGTGCCGGGGGAGGGGTCGGGAGTTTCGCCGTCATGCTGCTGGCGAACCTGGGCTATCGTGTGGCCGCGGCGACGGGCCGGCCGGAGATCGCCGACTACCTCACCGAACTCGGCGCCACGTCCATCGTCGGGCGCGAGGAGCTCTCCGCCAACTCGGGGCGCCCGTCTGGAAAAGGAACGGTGGCAGCGCGGCCATCGACACGGTGGGGAGCCAGACGTTGGCCACGGTGCTGGCCCAGACCCGTTACCGCGGCGCCGTGGCCGCGTGCGGACTGGCCGGCGGTTCCGACCTGCCCACCACCGTTCTCTCGTTCATTCTGCGCAACGTCAGACTGCTGGGTGTGGACTCCGTGTCCACTCCCTCCGACATCCGTGCGGCCGCCTGGGCCCGCTTGGACACCGACGTCCCCCGTCACCTGCTCGATCTGGTCACCACCACGGAGCCATTGGCCCGCGTCCCGGCCCTGGCCGAACAGATCCTGGCGGGTTCGGTGCGCGGTCGGGTCGTGATCGACGTCGCCGGCGCATAGCGAACGACAGCGGGGGACGCGCCCATGCTCGCACAGGACCAGGTCCTGCCGAACCTCATCGCCGGGCGCGCCGCGGCGACGCCGGCCCGGATCGCCATCCAGTGTGTCGACGGCACGGCCATGACCTACGGCGAGTTGCACGCCGAGAACATGCGTTGGGCCGCGGCCTATCGGCACGCCGGCGTGACGGCCGGCGACCACGTCGCGTCAATGGTCGTCCATTCGTTCGCCTCGTACTCGGTGTGGCTGGGGTTGAGCTGGCTCAAGGCCGTCGAGGTCCCGGCCAATACCGGCTACCGGGGCACCATGCTGGCCTACCTCATCGAGAATTCCGAGGCCCGCCTCCTCGTCATCGACGCACAATTCGTGGATCGGCTGGCCGAGGTGGCCGCGCGCGTGCCCAACCTCGAGCGTGTGGTCGTGCTCGACGCCGACGGCGATCTCCCCCAGCTGCCGTTCGAAGTGGTCAGTGCGGAGCGATTCCTCCGCGGCGCTCCGGCGCTCGAAGGCGTCGACGCGCCGACCTATCGCGACGTCTCCTCGGTCATCTACACGTCGGGGACGACCGGTCCCTCCAAAGGTGTGCTCGTGTCGTGGGCCAGCCTGCAGGATCTCTACGGCATGCTGCCCGAGGACATCATCCCCGCGCCCGATGACGGGTACTACAGCGTGTACCCGGCATACCACGTCTCGGGGAAGGCGGCGATAAGCGTGGCCTTCATGCACGACGCCCGGCTCGTGTTCCGAGAGTCGTTCAGCCTGTCGGCCTATTGGGACGACATCCGCCGGTACAACTGCGTCTTCGGTGGTCTGGTCGGACCGATGGCGGCCATGATCCTCGGGCTCCCGCCCAGCCCGACCGACGCCGACAACCCCTTGCGGGGCGTGGTGATGGCCCCGGTCATCCCCGAGTTCGAGGAGTTCAAGAAGCGGTTCGATCTCCGGGTCTGCACCGGGTTCGGCATGACCGAGATCGGCTATCCCTTCAGGAGTGGTTGGGAGCTGACCGATCACACCACCGTGGGGCGCGTCCGGAGTGGTCCGCCCGGCTTCGAGGTGAAACTGGTCGACGACGCCGACGAGGACGTCGGGCCCGGACCGGTTCGGCGAGATGGTGGTGCGCACGGCCGATCCGTGGATCATCACCAGTGGGTACTTCCAGATGCCCGAGAAGACGGCGGCGGCGTGGCGCAACGGATGGTTCCATTCGGGCGACGGCTTCACCCGCGACGCCGAAGGGAATTATTTCTTCGTCGACAGGATCAAGGACGCCATCCGAAGGAGGGGCGAGAACATCTCCTCGTTCGAGGTCGAGCGCGCGGTCAACGAGCACCCCGCCGTGGCGGAATCAGCCGTCATCGGCGTTCCCTCCGAACTGAGCGAGGACGAGGTGAAGGTCATCGTCGTCCTGGCGCCCGGGGCGACGTTGCTCCCCGAGGACCTGATCACCTTCCTCATTCCGCGCATGCCGCGGTTCATGATCCCCCGTTACGTGGAGTTCGTCGAGGAGGTCGCGAAGACCGACTCGACGCAGCGGACGCAGAAGTTCGCACTCCGGGAGAATGCGCTCAACGATCAGACCTGGGACCGTGAAAAGGCGGGTATGGAACTCCCGCGGTGAGCGTGGGTCACGCGTTCGGGGTGACCCCACTCTCGGCCGCCGCCGCAGCGGCCTGCCGGTATCTCTCGAGTTGCGCCAGTATGGGCAGCGGTTCCTGACCGATGGTGGCGTCGAGGCGCCGGGCGATCTCCTCGGGGGTCCAGCGGCCGTCCTTGTACATCGCCCGCACCTCGTGCGGCTGGTTCCACACCGCGATCTTCCCTCCGACCACCGTGTAGATCTGCCCGGTGACATGCGTCGCCAGATCGGACAGCAGGTACGTGACCATGGGCGCCACGTCCTCGGGCTCTCCTGTCTCGGGCAGCTCCATCGGCACCTCCGCCATCATGCGCGTCCGGGCGATCGGCGCGACGGCATTGGCCCGCACGCCGTAGCGGTGGAGTCCGGCGGCCGCGCTCCGCACCAACGACACGATGCCCCCTTTGGCGGCCGAGTAATTGGCCTGGGCCACACTGGCCTGGAAGGCGGCGGAGGTGAAGCCGACCAGTGACCCGCTCTTCTGCGCCCGCATGACCGTCGACGCGGCCCGGAAGAGGGTGAAGGTCCCTTTCAGATGGGTGGCAATGACCGCATCCCAGTCGTCCTCTGACATGTTGAAGAGCATCCGCTCACGCAGAATGCCCGCCACACAGACGACCCCGTCGATCCGCCCCCAGACGTCGATCGCACTCTGCACGATCCGTTCGCCCGCCGCCATCTCGGTGACGGAGTCGGCGATGGCGATGGCGTGAACCGCCGCTCTGCCGGATCTCATCCACCACGGCGTCGGCGACCTCACTCGAAGGCTCCTCGCCGTGCATGCCCACGCCGAAGTCGGCCACGACGACATTCGCTCCTTCCGCCGCACAGTGGAGCGCGACGGCCCGGCCGATGCCGCGCCCGGCCCCCGTCACGGCGATCGATTTTCCCTCGAGTATCCCGGTCATATGGACTTCCTTCTGTGTGTGTTCGCTTCGGTGGCGGTCTGGGGTTGAGATGGTTGCGGCTCGACGAGCGTCAAGGGACTTGCAGACGGAGCGGCGTTCCACCCCGAGACCTGGTCGCGCAGGGTGTTGCGCAGCAGCTTCCCCGTGGGGTCGCGGGGTAGCTCCGTGGCGTGAAAGAAGAGACGTGGTCGTTTGTACCCGGCCAGTCTTTCGGCGGCCGTGTGGGCGAGCTGGGCCGCAACGACGGCACTCTCCTCGGCGTCGGGGGTCACGATGACGGCTGCGACCTGTTCCCCCCGGATGTCATCGGGCGCGCCGACGATCGCCAGATCGCTCAGCCCCTCCGCTCCGCTCAGGGCCGATTCGACCTCGGCCGGGTAGATATTGACCCCGGAGGAGACGATGACGTCGGATTTCCTTCCCGTGATGAAGAGGTAGCCCTCGTCGTCGACATGGCCGATGTCCCCCACGGTGAAGGCGGAGCCCCGATGCGCCGCCGCCGTCTTCGCTTCGTCGTTCAGGTAGGAGAACGTGACGCCGTCCGCTGTCTCGAAGTAGATCGTCCCGTCGACACCGGTTTCCACTTCGTTGCCGTCGTCATCGAGGATGAGGAGGCGCTGGTTGCTCCTGGCCCTTCCCACCGTTCCCGGTCTCGCTCTCCACTCTTCGCTCGTGGCGATCGTCATGCCGCCCTCGGAGAAGCCGTAGTACTCCGTGAGGCGGGGGCCCCACCACTCGAGCATGGCCTGCTTCACCGGCACCGGGCACGGCTCACCGCCGTGGAGGACGTTGACCAACTGGGGAGCGTCAAAAGCAGCCCGGAGCTCGTCGGGCAATTGAAGGAGCTGACGGAACATGGTGGGCACCATGGACGTCGACGTCACCCCGTCGGGGAGCATTGCGAGCACCGCCTCGGCATGCCACCGGGGGACGATGCGGATCGCCGCTCCTCGCGCCAGCGCGCCGAGGCCGAACGTCAGTGGAGCACCATGGAACAGATGTGAGACGAAGAGATGCACGCCGTGGCCCGGCAACCCCGTCAGTTCGGCCATGGCGGCACTCCCGGCGAAGGACTCCGCAAAGGAGCGTTGTCCCAAATAGCTCGATACGACCCCTTTGGGGCGCCCGGTCGTGCCCGATGTGTACGTGATCTTCCGGCCACCCAGCGCAGAGGACAGCGGCGCGCGCGATTGTCGGTCGACCCAGGTGTCGAAGTCGAGGTCGAGGTCGATGACGGGGACTCCGACATCGGCCCCCGCCTGTCGCCCCGCCGGGACGTCGGTCACCACCACGCACGTGGACGCATCGGTGAGCACGGTGGTGATCTCCGAGGGCGTCCAACTGCTCTTGAGGGGTGTGTAGACGAGCCCCGCCCGCAGGCAGGCGAGTGCGACCTCCACGAACTCGACACGGTTGGTGGCGACCAGTGCCACGTGACTGCCGACTCCTTGAACCTGTTGCGTCAGTCCGTGTGCAATGGCCCGCGTGCGGTCGTCGAGCTCGCCCCATGTGCGGCGGGCGACGGCGTCCTCCACCGCCATATCTCCGGAGCGCCGACCCGACAGCTCGAACAGGGGTGGTTGGGTGCTCATCGGGCGGGGGTCATGGTGCGCAGTGCGGCAAAGCCGGCGCGCACTGCAGACCAGAGGTCGTCATCGGCTTCGAACGGCGAGTAGGCGTTCATACGGTCCACGGCATCGCCGTAACGGGCGGCGGCCAGTCCGGCGATCGCACCAGGCGGCCCGATGACCGCGAATTCCTTCAACATCTCGGGTTCGATCAGATCGCCCATCTCGTCCCATCTTCCCTGACGGGCCATCTGGTGCAATTCATGCTGCAGGTCGCCCCACCCATGGTGCGCCAGCACGGGACGGTACGCCGGCGTCGAGCCGTAAAAGGCGAGCTGACGGCGGACGCCGGCGGCTGACCGGGTCATCTCTTCCTCGTTGCGGCCGGTCACGATGAACCCGGGCGCGGTCACTTCGATGTCTGCGCGCGTGCGTCCCCCCCGGGCCAGGCCCCGTTCCAGAGCGGGCAGCACCGACGCCGCGAGATAGGAGGCCGTGGTGAAGCCGTGGCAGAGGAACCCGTCCCCCACCTCACCCGCCACCTCGATCATTCTGGGTCCGACCCCCGCCAGGAACACCCGCGGTGGACCGGAGGGACTCGGTCCGGGATTGAAGAAGGGAGGCATCAGCGAGTGGTGGTAGAACTCGCCGTGAAAGGAAAGCGGCATACCTTCGTTCCAGCAGGACCAGATGGAGCGGATGGCCGCCACCATCTCTCTCATGCGCTCCGCCGGTCTCGACCACGGCATGGAGAAGCGGCGCTCGATGTGGGCCTGCACCTGGGAGCCGAGGCCGAGGATGAACCGGCCCTCGGACAGAACCTGAAGGTCGTGGCCGAGCACGGCGAGGTTCATCGGGTTGCGTGCGAAGGCGATCGCGATGCCGGTCCCGACATCGACCTTCTCGGTGGCCGCCGCCACCATCGCCGCGCTCAGGAATGGGTCGTGACTCGTTTCGGCCGCCCAGATACCGTCATAGCCTGCGTGTTCGAGACGACGCGCGTCGCGTCCGGCATTCCGCAGAGCTCCTCGCGCCGCCACGTCCAGTTTCACCGCTCAGCCTTCAGATATACGATTATGAAGATGGAGATTACCCGATGGTCCCGTGCCGGACCGTCCCCGCTTGGTGCGGAGTCCGAAGGGCGCACCGCGATCGGCCCGGCGTGGCGGGGGTGACCGTTGTCCCCGCAGGTACCGATCTCCACACGTTCGGGAGAGAGGTCGAACAGTTTCTCTCTCGCCGCGTGCCCCGGCGCGGGGCGCCACATGGGTCAGGCGAGGACCGATCGGAGATCCTCGAGGTGCACGGACTCGAACGACGACCGGACCGGGACGCCGCCGACGGGGTGACGGAAGCAGCGAGGTGGCAGGCCGAACGATTCGCCTCCGGCCTGGGGTGGATCACCGGACCTCCTGCATACGGGGGCCGAGGTCTGGCTGCGGAATTCGAGCGTCTGTATTGGGAGCGAGAGGCTCTGTACATCACTCCCGATCTCACGCCGCTCAACGTGGGCATCAAAATGCTGTCGGCGGCCATCTTGGCGCACGGCAGCGAGTTCCTCCGGCAGTTGTTGTTGCCGGCCCTCCATCGGGGCGACGTCATCGGCTGCCAGCTCTTCTCAGAACCGGATGCCGGTTCGGACCTTTCGGCTGTGCGGTCCTCGGCTTCACTGCACCACGGTGTGTGGGAGTTGGTGGGCGAGAAACTCTGGACTTCCAAGGCGCAGTTCAGTGACGTCGGCCTCTGCATCGTCAGAACCGACGTCGCGCAGGATCCTCATGATGGGCTCACCATGTTCCTGGTCGACATGCATGACCCCGGAGTCGAGGTGCGACCCTTGCGACAAATGAACGGCCACGCGTCGTTCAACCAAGTCGTCCTGAACGGCGCCCTCGTGCCCGATTCCCATCGACTGGGCCGCGTGGGCGAAGGCTGGGCGGTTGTCCGGACCACTCTGATGAGTGAGCGGGCGGGTGTGGGTAAGGGCGCGAAGGATCCCGCCGCCAACGCGCTGAGCCGGTTGCTCGAGCTGGTCGGCCCGGGGGGACGGAGCCCTGCCGTCGATCCCGTCGTCCGGCAGCGCATCGCCGATCTCTATTCCCGTGTCCGGATCGCCGATTTCGTCAGCCAACGAGCGAGGGTGGCGCCCGGTCCGGCGAGCTCGATCAACAAACTCATGCGCAGCCGCAATCTGCAGCGTGCGTCCACCCTCGCGGGGAGCATGCTCGGGGCGCGCCTGGTTGCCGATGCCGGGATTGATCGGGAGTGGGCCGATTTCGTCCTCTGTGTCCCGGGGGTCCGCGTGGGTGGAGGGACCGATGAGATGCAGCTCAACGCGCTGGCCGAGCGGGTGCTTGGATTGCCCCGTGATCGACGTTGTGTCCGATGAGAAGGCAAACGAGGGAGTCACGACATGTTGTACTGGCATGAGATCAATCGGGTGCGGCCCACGAAAATGAGCGCCCTGCTGGAGGCGGTCGAGCGCGATTTTCTGCCGATCGCGGAAAGGTACGGGATGCGCCAGGTCGGCTACTGGCAGGTGGCGCCGGGTCTGGGTACCACCCCGGAGACGGTGTCGGTGTGGGAGCTCGACGACTTCGGCCACTACGTCGATGTCGTACGTCAACGGTTCGAGGGAAAGAACGCCGACCTCGGGCAGTGGTTCGACGGCGTAGGGGAGTGGATCGCATCGTCGGAGAGTCTCCTGTGCTTTCCGTCAGCCCTCACGCCGACAGTGGCACAGATCAAGGAGCGAAAGCTGGCCGCCAAGCTGTGTTCCCACGAGATGATCCATGTGCAGCCGGCCCGCCAGGCTGAGTACCTTCGCCTGGCCGAAGAGATGTGGTTCCGTCGAGTCGCCGAGCCGGCCGGGCGATCGATCGTCGGCCTGTACTGGTCGCCGTGGAAGAACACGAAGGCGATCTGTATCTGGGGGCAAGGGGAGGAGTGGGAGGACGTGAACCCGTTCGGCAAGGAGGAGGCATGGGTGGCCGACACTGATTTCGAAATCTGGCAGACGCTGGGTCGTGAGATCAGGACCGACTGGGATGACCGCTTCCTCGTGCCGGTCTCCTTCTCGACGGTGCACTGACGTGGGCGTGGCGTTCAGCGATGGCGAGCTGTGGCAGTTCCTCGATGACACCCATACGGGAATACTCACGACGTTGCGCGCCGACGGCTGGCCAATCGCGCTGCCGGTGTGGTTCGTCACCGCTGATCGCCGGATCTATGTGCAGACGCCGGCACGGACGCGCAAGGTCGCCCACGTGCGCCGTGATCCGCGCGTGTGTTTCACCGCAGAAGCGGGGGTTTCGTGGGGCGAGTTGCGGGCGGTCGTGCTCACCGGTCGCGCCCACGTGCTGCCCGAGGGGGACGAGCGAAGCAGCGTCTTCGGTCTCGTCGCGGAGAAGTACGGGGGTTTCGGTATCCCGGTCGACGAGGTCCCCGCGGCCACCATCAGGCACTACGACACCGAGTCCGCCGTGATCCGGATCGATCCTGCTGCCCAACCGGTGACTTGGGACAACCGCAAGCTCCGGCGAACGCCGGCGGGAGCCTGAGGCGACGCCACGGTGACGAGACGACCCTCCTTGACGCCTTGCACGTCGCTTAGTATGAATGATGTAAAAGATCACTTGTATCGGGGGTGGATCGGGCTGGGCGGCGAGGGATCGGTCGCGCGGTCGCGCCGCAGGGACGAGCGATAGGGCGTTGAGCAGCCATGAGGTTCGGGGTATTTTTCGAAATTCAGCTTCCACGGCCGTGGGACGAGAGGTCCGAACAGCGCGCCTTTGACGAAGCCCTCGAGCAAGCGGTCCTGGCGGACCGATTGGGAATCCAGTACATGTGGGCGACGGAGCACCACTTTTTGGAGGAATACGCCCACTCTTCGGCGCCAGAGGTGTTCCTCGCCGCCGCTGCGGCATTGACGACGAACATCCGGATCGGACATGGCATCAGGCTCATGCCACCGAAGTACAACCATCCGGCCCGGGTGGCCGAAGCTCTGGCGACCCTCGATCTGATCAGCCATGGCCGTGTCGAATGGGGTGTGGGCTCGTCGAGCTCCGCCGCGGAGATTCTCGGTTTCGGGTTCGATCCCCACGACAAGGAAGCGATGGCCGACGAAGCCACCAGCGAAGTGGCAAAGATGCTCTCCACAACTCCCTATCCGGGGTACTCGGGCGAGTTCTTCTCCATGCCCGCCCGCAACATCGTGCCCAAGCCCGCCCAAAAACCGCACCCGCCGCTGTGGACTGCCTGCTCAAAGCGGTCCACCATCCTCCGGGCCGCCGAGCAGGGGATCGGCGCACTGACCTTCAGCTTCGTGAATCCCTTGGAGGCCAAGGCCTGGGTCGAGGACTATCACCGAACATTTGACGCGGATTGCCGGCCCATCGGCCAGGACGTCAATCCCCGCATCGCCATGGTCACGGGCTTCGGCTGCCACCAGGATCCTTCGGTGGCCCGGCGACGATTCAAGGGTGGGCAGGACTTCTTCGGCTTCGCGCTTGCGTACTACTACGGAAACGGGCGGCACGTCCCGGGTATCGACGACATCTGGAAGCAGTTCATCGAGTCGGGCGACGAGGGAGACACCGGCTACGGCGACGCCACGCCCTTCAGCAATCCCGACGACCTGCGCGAGCGCTACAAGATTTACGAAGACGCCGGTGTCGATCAGGTCGTGTTGCTCCCTCAGGCAGGTCGCAACCGGCACGAGGATATCTGCGAGGCTTTGGAGCTCTTCGGATCCACGATCCTCCCCGAGTTCATCGAGCGCGACGAAGGAGCGGAGAAGCGACGTTCCGTCCGTCTCGCACCGGCCATCGAAAAGGCGCGCCGCCGCATCGGCGACCCGAGTGGGACCGAAGCCCCCGCCCCCATCGAAGCCTTCGGTCTGCGGAGCACGCGCGGGCGAGCCAACTCGCAACGCTCCTCCAAAAGACCAAAGCGACAGACCTGTAATACGGTGGCGAGGCGCAGATGACGATGCCACGTCGTGGGGAGACCGCGGCGTGCAGTTCGTCTGTGCAATGGAAATGACGGCCTGCGCGCAGGGCGGCATACGAGAGAAGGGGGTTCGTTCCAATGGCCGTGCTTGACGACAAAGTGGCCGTGGTCACGGGCGGAGCACTGGGGATCGGTGGCGCAATTTCGCAAAAGTTCGCCGCAGAGGGTGCCCGTGTCGCGCTGTGGGACATAGACGAAGAAGCTTCGGCGGCCATGGTCACCAGAATTGAAGGCGCCGGTGGAACGTGCCTCGCCGTTCGCGCCGATGTCGCGGACCGGTCGCAGGCCGCGGCTGCGCTCGCCCAGACACTCGATGCTTTTGGGCAGATCGATATCCACGTGAACAACGTGGGCATCTTCAATGGCTTCTGGCGATTTCTCGACATTCCCGAAGACGCATGGAATGACATCCTGAGGGTCAATCTCGGATCCCCGTTCATCTGCTCGCAGCTGGTGGGCCGGCACATGGTCGAAAAGAAGATCGAAGGGCGCATCATCAACATCGGATCGGTCGATGGCGAGATTCCCTATCAGGACTTCGCCCATTACGCAGTCTCGAAGGCGGCCATGCGACTCCTGTCGCAGGCGATGGCACTCTCCTTGGCGGAGCACCAGATCACCGTGAACGAGATTGCCCCCGGATTCATCCTCACCGAGCTGTCGAAATTCGTCATTGAGGCCCCGCCGTTCCAGAGCCGGGTGAAGTCGTTTGCCCCGTTGGGGAGGGCAGGGACAGCGGAGGAGGTCGCTGACGCGGCTCTCTACCTGGCCAGCCCGCAGGCCGGCTACGTCACCGGTGCGATCCTCACGATCGATGGAGGGAGCGTCATCGCCGGGCGGAGCTACATTCAGCACCAGTACCTCGTCGAGGATGGGATGCTTCCTTGACGTTGCCGAGCCGGGTTTCAGCCGCCGGCTAGCAGGGGACGGTCGCTGACCGCTCCGGTCGAGAGAAGTGCGGCCATCTGTTCCGACGTACACCCGAGCTCATCCACAAGGACCTCGTGATTGTGTTGGGCGAAGGTCGGTGCCGCGCGCGAACCAACCGTCGAGCTTCGTGGTGAGTTTGAAAGGAAGGCCCGGATACAGAAGAGGTCCGGCGACCGCATGGTCCAGCTTTTCGAAGAAACCCCTCGCCAGGAGTTGCTCGTGGCGATCGATGTACGGGGGCGTGATGACCACACCTACCGGCACGCCGGCAGCGATCAGCTGGTCGCGGGCCACGGTGGCCGACATCGTTTCGACGGCATGGTCCACGGCGATGTCGATCTGGTCGTGCATCGTGCGTCGTCGAGCGACCTCGTCGAGGCCAGGGTCGGCCGCCCATTCTGGATTGCCGAACCACGTACGCAGCGCGTGCCACTGCGCGGTCGACTCGACGCTGAGGGCGAGCCATTGTCCGTCAGCGCATTCGTAGACACCCTGCGGTGCCACCACCGGACTGCGATTGCCGCAACGGGGGACCGGGAGTCCGGTTGCGCCCTGCTCAACGACCACCTCGGCGGCGACGTTCAGCGCAGCCTCCATGAGCGGGGCCTCGACAAGGGAGCCGGAGCCTGTTGTCTCACGGAGGGTGAGTGCAACGAGAGCGGCGAAGCAGGCATGCAGGCCGCCGAGAGGGTCACACGGTGCCCGCGGCATGGTGGGCGCGCCATTGACGAAGCCGGTGACTGCGGCAAAACCGCAGAGTTGCTCCATCGTCTGCGTGAAGCCACCCCTCTCACGCCACGGACCGTCGAGCCCGAAGGCCGGCATTCGTAGGTAGATGGCCCGCGGATTCCTGCGGGCCACTTCCTCAGCCGTGACCCCGAAGGAGTCGAACACCTTCGGGGTGAAGTTCTCGACGATCACATCGGCACCCTCTATGAGCCTCCAGGCGAGGTCCAGCCCTGCCTCTTGCCGTAGATCGATGGCGACGCCCCGTTTGCCCGCGTTCGCTCCATGGTAGAGCCAGCTGTATTCCCACCAATTGTCGGCGGGCGACGTCCGCGTGGTGCCCGCCATGCGAATCGGATCGGGCCGACTCCCGCTCTCCACGCGGATGACGTCCGCTCCGAGCGCGCCAAAGATCAGCCCGACCAGTGGTCCCGCCCACAGCGCACTGAAATCGATCACACGAAGTCCGGCGAGGGGACCTGCCGCAGGAGGCCCGCCGGTACCGGGCTGCGCCGTGCGCGAGGGCCATGCACGCAGGGAATCAGGATGTGACGTTGATCCGAGCGCGGGCGACGGCTCAAAGGGGCGTGCTGTCACCCCCGTGATCGTGAACGGCGGCCGAGGCTGCACGAAGTCACCTCCGGGGTGATCGACGAAGATCCCGCGCTGCCGCACATGATCGAACGACGGAATGGTCGTCCCGTCGCCCAGAGGCGCCGCTGGAATGCGGTTCTCCGCTGCGAGGGCGAGTATCTCGTCAACCGTGTGCGTCTTGGTCCACTCTGCGATGAGATCCGAAATCTCGTCTCTGCGCTTCCAGCGTGTGAGGATGTTGGCCAGTCCGGGATCATCCGCCAGATCGGCCCGACCCATGAGGGTGCTGAAGCTCTTCCATTGGTCCCCGGTCACTGTCGTCAGGCCGACCCAACCGTCCAGAGTCGGCTCAAGAGCGGGGATCTCGTTCGTGCGCTCGAAGGCGGCCGCGAACACGTCGGGATCGTCGCAAAGTTGCGCGTGGAGGGACTCATAGACGTTGAAAGAGACCGACATGCACTCGAGGATCGAGACGTCGACGAACTCGCCCCGCCCGGACTGACGGGCGCCGGACGCGAGGGCCAGAGCGGCCACTGCGGCGTAGGAGCCGGCGATCCATTCGCCGACCCGACCGCCCGCCGAAAGGGGGGGATTCTCGGGCAGCGCGCGAGATCCAGTCGAGCCGCACTCTGCCTGAAGGGTGAACTCGTTGGCCGGTCTCCGACTCCACGGACCGCCGTAGCCGTAGGGAGTGATCGATACCGCGATGATGGCGGCATTCCTCTGCACGATGTCCTCGTAACCCAGCCCGAGCGCCTCCAGTGAGCCGGGGAGCGCCGAGGTGACGACGACGTCGGCGTGTGACGCGAGCTCAAGGAGGAATTGCCGATCTTCCGGAGACTGCGCGTCAGCCGTGACGCTCTTCTTGGAGGTGTGAAGGTAGCGGAAGAGCGCGCCACCGAGTGGACCCGTTGGTGTGCCTGTAGCGGACCACGTGCGCAAAGGGTCCCCGTGGGGGATCTCGATTTTGATGCAATCGGCACCGGCGTCCACGAGAAGTTTTGTGCAATATGCCCCGGCAATTCCCTCCGAAAGATCGAGAACTCGTAGGGTCGAGAGAACATACGGCTCCATGGCCGGGACATTAGTCCTCTTCCGCTCTGCCGTATGCGGCTGAAGTTAAGCTGGTTCCGTGGCACCCACGTCGCAGCAAACCGGCGAAGATGTTGCGATGCGCCAGGGTCCGCTCGAGGGAGTGCGGGTCGTGGAGATCGGGTCGATCGGACCCGGTCCATTTTGCGCAATGCTGCTCGCGGACCTGGGTGCCGACGTCATCAGGCTCGACCGTCCGAACGAGGTGGGGATCCTCACGGAGGAGATCATCGGGAACGAGGTCCTGCACCGGAGCAGGCGATCGGTTGCGATCGACTTGAAACACAGCGGTGCTGTCGCGCTCGTGATGGAGCTCGTCGACCGTTCCGACGTCCTGATCGAGGGTTTTCGCCCCGGTGTTGTCGACCGTCTGGGTATCGGGCCCGATGCTGCTCATCAGCGAAATCCACGCCTGATCTACGGCCGCATGACCGGCTGGGGTGAGGACGGGCCGCTCTCGCAGCTGGCGGGCCATGACATCAATTACCTGGCCATTTCCGGGGTTCTCGGAGGGCTGGGCCCCGGCGATACCCCCCCATCGCCCCCGTTGAACCTCGTGGCTGACTATGGCGGAGGCGGAATGTTGCTGGCCCTCGGCATCGTCTCCGCCTTGGTGAGTCGCAGCGTGACGGGCCACGGGCAGACGGTTGACGCGGCGATGGTGGACGGCGCCGCGCTCTTGATGGGCCCCAATCTCCCCTACTTCACGACGGGTACGTGGGGCGAACGAGGTGAGGGCATCATCGATGGCGGTGCGCCGTACTACCGCGTCTATGAGACGGCCGACTCGCGTCAGGTTGCTTTCGGAGCGATGGAGCGTCCCTTCTACGCACAGATGCTGCAGGGACTGGGGCTCAACGACGTCGATGTCTCGCAACAGGATGAACGTGCGCGGTGGCCTGATCTGCGCAGACGGATCGCAGAGATTATCCGGGGGAGAACCCGAGACGAATGGGAGCGCCACTTTGCGGCATTTGACGCGTGCTTCTCACCCGTCCTCGAACCGCTCGAGAGTCCCGACCACCCGCACAGCCGTGGTCGGGATGCGTTCGTTGAAGTCGGAGGTGTACCGCAGCCCGCGCCTGCTCCTCGATTCACAGGCACGCCGTGCCCATCTCCTCGACGAGCGTGCCGACCCGGAGAGCACACGGTATCCGCCTTAGTGGACTGGGGCCTTCCGAGTGATGTGATTTCCGGCGCGCTCCGCTCCGGGGTCCTGTGCGAAGCGCTCGTTGCGGAACAGCCGGGCAGTGATCTCCGTCAGGCGGGGACATCGATGTTGTAGACGTGCGCCGCGTTGCCACTCAGAAGCTTCTCCCGTACCTCGTAGTCGACCGCTTCGAGGACGCCGGCCATCCGTGTCAGGGGATCCGGGAACAAGCAGGTCGGGTGCGGGAAGTCGGTCTCGAACATGCAATGGTCAAAACCCAGGCGCCGGGCGTTGTCGAGAAGGCCCTCGCCCTCGAACCAGAAGCAGGCGTAGATCTGCCGACGGAAGTACTCCGAGGGGTACATCGACAATGCCTCGAGCGCATGGGGTGCCGTTTCCGTCACCTGGTAGTCCAGGGCGTCAAGGGCGAAGGGAATCCAACCCACTCCGCTCTCGGAGGATACGATCTTCAGGGTCGGGTGACGCTCGAGCACGCCGGAGAAGATGAGATTCCCGATGATGCGCGCATTGTTGAGATAGAGCAATGTCGATCCGAGTGCCAGCTTCCGCTCGTTGTCGAGGGATGGCCATGAGGCCTTGCCGTACCAGGATGATTGCGTCAGGCTCGCGCCGATATGGAAGTTCACGGGCAGCCCGAGCGAACTGCACGCCTCCCACAGCGGCTCCCAGCACGGATCACCCAGATCCGGCAACCCCTGGTCTTGCGGATCGGCGTTCGTATTGACGCCCTTCAACCCGAGGGTGTGAATTCGCTCGACTTCGGCGATTGCGGCGGGAACGTCCCACCAGGGCAGGAGGCCCATCCCCATGATCCGCCCGTCGGACTGTTCCTGAATCTCGGCCATCGCATCGTTGTAGAGGGTGGCGCAGAGGTTCCTCAGGTCGAGGTCGTTGACCGCGCTGAAGGCCTGTCCGCCGAATCCGGCGAGGTTGGGGTAGACAATTTGGCCCCAGATACCGGTCGCGTCCATTGCGGCCAGTCGTGGCTCGAGAAAGCTGGCGGCGGGAGAGATGTCGTGTATCGACCAGTCCATGAAGTCGATCCCTCGAACCTTTTCGTTGCCGGCGTTGACCACTCCGTAGCCACCGGCGGGTCCGAGAATCACCGAGTCGTCGACGACCCACACCGGACTCTCTCCAGCCTCCCCGAGAGCTTCTCCCGACGCGAGGTTGAACGTGCCTTGGCGCGTGATCACACGTGGAACCCGATCTTTGAAAGCCTTCGGGGCCCGTGATGTCCAGAGATCGGCGGGTTCTGTCAGGTGTGTGTCCGTATCGATGACCTTGATGCCTTCGATCGCGGATCGGCCTTCCCTGAGATCTCGAACGGGTGCGGTCATTGGTGCTCCTTTGTCTCCCCGGACCGGGGGAGTTCATGGATGATCCCTGGCGCGTGCATCCGTCTCACGCGCGCCACCACTCGGACCCGGCCGTCACGGTCCGGGTGTCCCTTCCGGAACGGAGAAGCTGTCCGGGGAGGTCCCCCGTGAACCCTCCGTTCGCCACGATCTCGCGACCGTTGACAAAGACCTTCTCCATGCCGATCGAATCGGCGTAGAGACGGCTGGCCCCTCCGGGCATGTCCGATCGCATCCGCACGGTACCTGGCGCGACCGTATCGGGATCGAAGATCACAAGATCGGCCCAGTATCCCGGCGCCACCCGTCCGCGGTCACGCAGACCGTACAGTCGCGCCGGCCGGTCCGTGAGGAGGGCGATCGCGTCCTCCCAGCCGATGAGACTTCTCTTTCGGACTGCCCCTTCGAGGAGCCCGGTTGAATACACGGCGCCGCACGTCATGTCGAGGTGTGCTCCGGCATCGGAACCTCCGACAACCACCCGGTTGTCGTGCCAGAGTTCGACTCCGGCCTCCCAGTCGGCATCGGATTCGGGGGTCGGGGGCATCAAGCCTGTCCGGAGATCGTCGGCCACGACGATGTCGACGAGAGCGTCGAACGGGCGCTGTCCCCGTTCGCGAGCGATGTCGTCCATCATCCGACCTTCGTACGGGGCCGTCTGGGGCGAGTAGCTCTGCTGGATGGTCATTTCGGGCCAATTCGCGACACGGGCCCGCAGGTTGCCGGCCTCTTCCGACGCAGCGCTCGTCTCCAATCGCCTGCGAACCTCGGGGTCCGAAAGGCCGGCGATCCGTTCCGCCACCGGAAGGGCGAACAGCTCACGCCACCCCGGCAATCCCGAGAGGAGAACGCCGCTGTCGAACGAGATGAACACCGGCATGTTGTGGATGATGCTGAGCGCGACAACGGTTCCCCCTTTCGCGGCGGCCACGTCCGAGGCGTGCAGCTGCTGTGCGATCCGTTCGGGGGATGTCGAGGAGAGTCCGAGCACGTTCCAATTGAGAGGTCGATTGGCGAGCCTCGAGATGGTGGCCATCAGATCCTCCTCTTCGGCGTTGAATCCGCTCAAGCAGCCCTGCAGGATCATCTCGACACTTGTGCCCGGGTGATCCGCAACTGCGGCGGCCAGCGCCTCGAACTCTGATCGCACGGCGGACCGCGACGGCACCGGTTGCAGTTCTCCGTCATGATGCGTGCTCACCGTAGATGTCGAGAAGCCGAGTCCCCCCTCTGCGAGCGCCGCATGCAGGCTCTTGGCCATGGCCGCGACCTGCTCGGGACTGGCCTCGTCACGGACGGCGGCATCTCCCATGACGGCCCGACGCAACGCCGAATGGCCCACGAGAAAGCCGGCATTGACGCCTATGCCACCTTCGAGGCGGTCCAGGAAGTCCCCGAACGATCGCCAGTTCCAATCCAGTCCTTCCTCCAGGGCATCGCGCGGCATGCCTTCGACCTTGGACATCATCCGAGTCAGGTAGCCCGTGTGATCGGGGTCAGTCGGGGCTAGGGAGAATCCGCAATTGCCTCCAATGACGGTGGTCACCCCATGAAGGGGGGATGGGCTGGCCGTCGGATCCCAAAAGAGCTGCGCGTCGTAGTGGGTGTGCAGATCGATGAAGCCAGGGGCGACGATCAGTCCAGTGGCATCCACCGTGCGGGTTGCCGCCTCGTCGATTGCCCCGATGGCAACCACCCGACCGTCGCGGACGCCCACGTCAACTCTCCGGGCCGGAGCGCCGGTTCCGTCCACCACCATCCCGTCGCGGATCAACAGGTCAAGCATCCGAGGCCTCCCTCCTCTCTGGGACCAGCGACTCCCCGCCCATTTCTTCCGGGGAGACGCCTCTGTGTGCGGGCGTCATCTTCAACTCACTCGTCGACACGCACGAGCGTCGCCCGTCGGGGTGGCACGTGGACATGGTTGCCGTGAGGATCTGCGCGACATGGCCCCTCCTCCAAGCTGCTGCGCGGCGGGTGTGGTCACCCTCACCCTGACCATGCTCAGGGTATACCTTCTGGGGGAACTGATAAGGAAGAGCGGGTGTTCATGGCGGGGGCGCGATTTTCGCAGGTGGGCAGGAGGGGGATATGGACCACCCGGTGTCGACCGGCACGGGCATATCTGGAGAGGGGCGTCGGACCGCGTGACGCTCGGACCGGACGGCAAAGGAGTAACCCGATGTTGAGCGAAGATCTCCGAACGATTGCGAGTCGACCATGAAATTTGGTGTCCATCTGGGACCGCAGAACCTCACAATGACCGAGATGCGCAGCGCGTGGAGGAGCTTCGAAGACCTGGGTTTTGAGTGGATCAGCGTGTGGGACCACTTTTACTCCGCCACCCCTCCTTTCGACGGAGGGTGTTTTGAAGCGTTGACCAGTCACGCCGCCCTGGCGCTCGAGACGACCCGGGTGAGGGTGGGTAGTCTCGTGTACTCGACGGGTTACCGGCATCCGACGCTGCTCGCCATAGCTGGCGCGACCATTGACCACCTCTCCGACGGTCGGCTCGAAATGGGATTGGGCGCGGGCTGGCACAAAGTCGAGTACGAGGCGTACGGGCTGCCTTTTGAGGCTCCAGCAGTGCGACTGCGCCGCCTCGCGGAGTCGGCCACGATCGTGCGGGCACTCTGGAGCGAGAGCACGGTGGACTTCGACGGGGAGTTCTACACGCTCAAGGAGGCGAGGTGCGATCCCAAGCCGGTCCAGGAGGTACCCCCGATCTGGATCGGTGCTACGGGACCACGTGCACTTGCCCTCGCCGGAACCCACGGGGACGGGTGGAATGCGAGCTACGTCTCGCCGGAGGCCTTCGGCAATGCCCTCGAGATCGTACGGGGCAGTGCCGGATCGAAGAAGATCGTGACCGGAGTAAATCTTGGCCTGATCGGGGATGTCGATGCGAAAGATCGAGAAGAGTTCCTGGTGAAGCGCTTCGGCCCGGAGACGGGCCGGGTGCAGAGCGCCTTCCTCGCCGGCCGACCGTCTGAAGTCATCGACCGTTTGCACCAGTATCAGGAGCGAGGGGCCGACTGGGTCAACATCGCGGTTCGTGCGCCGATCGAAATGGATGTGCTCGAGAGCTTCGTCAGCGACGTCTTGCCCGCATTCGGGTAGCCGGAGTGACCTTCAGACGTCCTCTGCGCGAAGACGCCCGGGCCGACGGAGCCTGAGATGTCCATGCCACTTGAGGGGCTCCGCCTTCTCGACCTGTCCAGCGGCATTGCGGGCGCGTACTGTGCCAAGTTGCTCGTCGACGGTGGCGCGGACGCGATCAAGGTGGAGGGTCCGGCGGGGGATCCCCTTCGCAGATGGTGGGCGTCCGGCCTGGGCGATGAACCGCCTGGGACAGGCGCTCTCTTCGAATGGCTCAATGCGTCGAAGCGAAGCGTCGTGGCGGATGTGGCGACGGCGGAGGGGCTCGCGCTGGTGCGTGACCTCGTTCGTCGATCCGACGTCGTACTGGAGAGTTTCCCCGCCGGTCAGATCGAAGCCTTCGGTTTGGGGCCGGCCCAGATTCGGGCCCAGCGCCCGCAGACGGTCCTGGTCTCCATCTCCGATCTGGGACGAGGCGCCGGTCAGGAAGACACCGTCTTCAGCGAACTTCTGCTGCAGTCCCTTTCCGGCTCGGTGCACGGACGGGGACACCCCGATCGGTTCCCTCTCGTCGCCGGGGGACGCCTCGGGGAGTGGGCCACCGGCGTCTATGCGGCGGTTGGCGCACTCGTCGCGTGGCGGCGTGCGCGGGAGTGTGGCGTCGGGGAGCACGTCGATGTCTCGAGGCTCGAGTCGATGGCGGTCTCTCTCGTGGGGTATGCGTCGATGATGCGGCACATCCAGGGCGAGGCCGCCAAGCCCTACACCCGCTCGGTGGAGATCCCGAGCGTGGAGCGGGCCAGCGACGGATGGATCGGGTTCTGCACCGTCACGAACACGCAATGGCAGGCGTTCGCCGTCATGGCCGAACAGTATGCACGAGCGGAGGGCGAGTGGTCGTTGCTCTCGTACCGGCAGGCTCACCGCGACGAAGCAGAAGGGATGATCGAGGCATTTACGTCACGACATCGCGTCGAGGACCTGCTCAAGGAGGCGGCAACATTTCGAGTTCCGGCAGCTCCGGTCGTGGGGGGCGCACGGATCCCCGAGATAGAGCCTTTTCGTTCAATGGAGGTCTACGTACGACCGCCGAACGGCCGGTTTCTCGCGCCCCGAGCCCCCTTTCGGTTCTCACGCAATGACGTGCGACCCCTCGGGGCATCGCCGGCGATCGGGGAGCACACCGAGGACATCACGTCGGCAGCCGGTGCCGACCGCGGTGCCTCCTCAGCCGACGTGCCCGTCGTCGCTGCGCGACCCCTTCCCTTTGCCGGCTTGAGAGTCATCGACTTCTCCGCATTCTGGGCCGGTCCGTATGCAGCCGCATTGCTTGCTGCCCTGGGCGCCGACGTCATCAAAGTCGAGTCGATAGGCCGACCCGATCCCATCCGCTTCAGTTCTGGTGCCCCGCCGTCGGACCCGCAGTGGCATGAGAAATCGGCCCTCTTCGGGTCATGCAACGCCAACAAACGTGGCGTCACGTTGGCGCTCGATACGCCCGAGGGGCGTGATCTGGCCCTCCGACTCATCGGTGGAGCCGACATCGTGATCGAAAACTTCACGCCCAGGGTGATGGAGCAATTCGGCTTGGGCTATGCGCACCTTGCAGACGTCCGTCCGGACATCGTGATGCTTCGCATATCGGCGTTCGGGGCGACGGGGCCCTGGCGGGATCGAGGTGGGTTCGCGCAGACCATGGAGCAGATCACCGGTATGGCGTGGATCACCGGCCATGCCGACGGGCCTCCACTCATTCCGAGGGGAGCCTGTGATCCGATCGGCGGCATGCACGCGGTCGTCGCGTTGTTGATGGCGCTTGAACACCGAGATCGAACCGGAGAGGGTCAGTTGGTGGAGGTTCCCCTGGTGGAGACCTCCGCCAATGTGGCCGCCGAGGTGGTGATCGAATGGTCGGCCTACGGGCGCGAACTGGTGCGCGACGGGAATCACGGACCGGAAGGATCGCCCCAGGGCGTGTACCGCTGCGAAGGCGCGGACAGGTGGGTCGCGCTGTCGTGTCTTGAAGACGCGCACTGGGATCGGTTGCGCGCCGCTGTCGGTTCACCGGCATGGGCGTGCGCACCGCGCTCGCCACCGTGGCCGGGCGTCGGCAGAACGCAGATCTCATCGACAGGGGTTTGTCTGCATGGTCTCGCACGAGAACGGCCGAGGACGCGGCGATGACCTTGCGCCAGTACGGGGTTCCTTCGACCGTGGTCGTACCGGCTGACCGGATCGATGAGATCCCTCAGTTGCGGGGCCGTGACTTCTGGATACCGATCGATCATCCCTTCGCGGGATGTCACGAAGGACCTGGGTGGCCGATCCGGTTCTCCGCCATGCGTACGGAATGGCCGGGCCGTCCCGCCCCGACGCTGGGTCAACACAATCAAGAAGTGCTCATGGGCGACCTCGGTCTGACCGCCGAGCAGTTCGAGGACCTGGCGCAGCGCGGAATCGTTGGACAGACCATGCGGGGGAGATAAGAGTGGTGCGCGTGAGCCGGGTGGTCGGAGAAGCAATGGTCGCCGCTCTCACGGTCTGGCGATAACCCGACGATGGACGTCACGTTTACCGAGGAAGACCGATCGTTTCGGGCCCAGGCGCGGGAATGGTTGAGCCGCAATGTCCCGAGGGAACCGCCTCCTGACGATGGGCAGGCACTGCGTGCATTCGATCTTGCGTGGCAGGCGACCCAGTTCGAGGGTGGATGGGCCGGCATCTCCTGGCCCGTCGAGTACGGGGGGAGAGGCCTCAGCCTGCTGCAGCAGATGATCTGGCACGAGGAGTATGCCCGTGCGGGTGCGCCGGACGTGGGCACGTCATTCGTGGGCCTCAACGACGCGGGTCCGACGCTGATGGTCCACGGCAACGAAGACCAAAAGAGAAGGCACTTGTCGAGAATTCTCGAAGGCAGATCGATCTGGGCTCAGGGTTACTCCGAACCGAATGCCGGATCCGATCTGGCATCCCTGCAAACGCGAGGGACCCTTGACGGAAACGAAATGGTCATCACCGGCGAGAAGATCTGGACCAGTTATGCCGACATCGCGGACCATCAGGAGCTCCTGGTCCGTACAGACCCCGATGCCCCGAAGCACAAAGGGATCACCTGGATCATCTGCGATCTCTCCCCGCCGCCCCGGGGCCTGACCGTCGAACCCATTCGCATGCTGTCCGGTATCGATCGCCTGTGCCGGGTGATCTACGACGAGGTGCGCGTCCCACTCACGAACGTGGTGGGTCAGGTCGACGACGGATGGAACGTCGTGTCCTCGAGCCTCTACCTCAAACGGGGCACGGGGCGTATCGCGGACCAGGTGGCCCTGGCCCGGACCGTCGATGACCTCGTGAGGCTCGCGACCGGCACCGAGGGATCGCACGGGCGAAAGCGGGCGGTGGACAATGACGATATCGCCAGACGGTTGGCCACGGCGCGGGCCGAGGTCATCGCGCTCAGAGCGATGACCTACGCGGAGCTCTCGCGCGTCGAGCGGGACGGACACCCCGGAGCGGAAGGCTCCTTCGGGCGCATCTTCCACGCACTGCTCAGCCAGAGGGTGCACCGCTTGGCCTTGGACATTCTCGGCCCTCAGGGCCTCGACATCGACCATGCCGCCGCGGATCATTCCTGGTCGAAGGCGTACCTTTGGAGTTTCACCGAGACGGTCGGCGGCGGCACCAGCGAGATCCAGAGCAGCGTGATCGCAGAACGCGTCCTCGGGCTTCCGCATGACCGCTAGACGGGATCTGGTGATGGAGCAATGAACCTGCTTCCTGACGCACGTCAGCAGACACTCATGGACGAAGCGGATTCCCTCATGGCGCAGAGGTTCGAACCGTCTCGGCTGTTCGTCGAATGGTGTAGGCGTGGGTGGTTCGGTGAACCATCTTCGGGAGATGGGCTCGTCGACCAGGTCCTGTTGTTCCGGGTGCTCGGGCGTCACCTGGCCGCCGGGCCCTTCCTCGCCGTGACCCTCGCAGCCGGTTTGACCGCCCAGTGCGGAGAGGGGGAGCTGAGCAGCAATATTGCGGCGGGCCGAGAACTGGTTGCGCTGGCCCATGGCGAAGAAGACTTCGGCAACGAAACACAGCCGCACCGGTTCGGTGCCTTGCGTGCATTCGACGTCGCAGAATCGAGTTACGTGCTCGTGGTGGGACCGGACTCAACTGCTCTTGTGCGGCGCTCGGAGGACGACACAGTGCAGATGCGGGCGTGTATCGACCCTTCGGTTTCGATGGGAATGCTCACGCTGACAGGCGACGCCCGCTGTGGTGGGGGCGGGGACTGGTGGGTGCGCGGTGCCATTCTGGCCGCAGCAATGGCCGCCGGCATCGCGGAGGCGACACGTGACGACTCGGCGTTCTATGCGCGGACGAGATCGCAATTCGGCAGGCCCATCGGCACGTTCCAGGCGATCAAACACCGCTGCAGCGATATGGCGATCCAGGCTGAAGCGGCCTGGTCGCAGGTCGCATATGCCGCACTCAGCCTCGCCGCCGGGCATGACGACGCGGTGGAGCAGGTCAGCGCGGCCAAGGTCGTGGCTGGTGCGGCCGCTCTCGAGAACTCCGGCGCCAACATTCAGAACCATGGGGCGCTCGGGTGCACAACGGAGCACGCCGCCCATCTCTATTTGAAGAGATCCTGGGTTCTGGCGTACGTGTGCGGCACGACCGACTACCACCAACGTCTGCTCTTGGGTGCTTCAGCGGGGTAGCCGGGGAGGCGGGGGTTCCGGGTCACGCGGCTGTCCCAGCAGCCGCTCGGCTATGAGATTGCGCTGGACCTCGCTGGTGCCCCCGGCAATGGTGAGGCAACGTGTCACGAGCGAGCCCAGCACCCACGACTCGGCGCAGCCGGATCGAAACGCCCCGGCCGCGCCGGCCAGGGACAACCCGAATTCCTGCACGCGCTGCTCATGTTCGGCGCCGAGTAGCTTTCCGACGCTCGCTCCTGCGCCGGGGTCCAGGCCCCGAAGGGCGCGAAGTGTCGCACGCTGACCCATCAGGATCAGCGATTGGCTCTCAGCCACGAGCTCGCCCGTTCGGAGCGATTGGCTCGGGGTCACGGGGGCGCCACGTTCTGCGAGCGCGGTCAGGACCTCCTCCACTCCTGTGCCGAACCCGGATCCCGAAGACATCGAGACACGCTCGTTGGCCAGCGTGGTCCGTGCGATCTTCCAGCCATCACCGGGTGTGCCGATCACGGCATTGTCCGGCACGAAGACAGAATCGAGGAAGACCTCGTTGAACTCAGCCCGGCCGGTCAGATCCCGAAGGGGTCGGATATCGATGCCCGGGCTTGCCATGTCCACGACGAAATACGTGATGCCTTTGTGTTTCTCCACCTTGGTGTCGCTGCGGGCCAGGCAGATTCCCCATCCGGCCTCGTGGGCGTGTGACGTCCAGAGTTTCTGACCGGTGAGAAGCCAACCGCCCTCGACTCTTTCGGCTCGAGTGGAAAGAGCCGCCAGATCGGAGCCGGCTCCCGGTTCGCTGAAGAGCTGGCACCAGGTGATCCGTCCCAGGAGGGTTTCCCGGATCCAACGTTGTTGCTGCGCTTGGGTTCCGTGTGCGATGAGGGTCGGGAGCGCCCATGCGCCGACTCCGATGCTCGGTCGTGCAATGCCGGCGGCCGCCAGCTCTTCTTGCAGAACGATCTGTTCGAGGGGATCGGCATTGCGGCCCCACGGCAGCGGCCAGTGCGAGAACGCCCATCCGTGGTCGACCATGTACTCGGTTCGTTCCTCGCCCTCCAACGCCTGAAGCCCCGCAACGACTGGAGTGAGCTCCTTCCTGATGTCGCCGGCCCGGGCGGGCAGGTCCGCCGCCACATGGCGACGCGTCCCGTTGAGAGCCAGGTGTGCGAGGTGGGTCGCATGTTGGTCGGGGCCACCCAGGAGTGCGGATGTCGACATCGATCGCTTGAGATACAGATGGGTGTCATGCTCCCAGGTGAAGCCGATCCCACCGAGGAGTTGCACGCAGGATCTCGCGCACGCGGCAAAGCTCCGGAATGAAACGCCGGCGGCGACGGAGCTGGCAAGGTCGAGCTCGCCGCGCCCCTGCTCTGACGCGGTGTCGAGGTGATCGAGGGCGCGTGCGGCATCCCACGCCGCGGCTTCCGCCTGTTCGATGGCCACGAGCATGTCCGCCAGCTTGTGCTTCACCCCCTGGAATTGCCCGATGGGGCGCCCGAACTGCTCTCGGACCTTCGCATGGTCCGAGGCTGTCTCGAGGCACCATCGCGCCGCTCCGGCGCTCTCCGCTGCCGCCAGGATCGCCCCGGTGGCATTGACCATCTCGTCGGTGAGGTTGCCGAGGATGTGATCGGCGGGAACACACACGTCGTCGACCACGACGCTGCCGATGCACCGGGTGGGATCGACGGGTTCGAGGGCGTGGATGTGCGTTCCCGCCACTGTCGTCGGATCGGTCAGATCCAGCAGGCACCAGCCGGCATCCGAGAGCGGAGCGAGGATGACGAGTGCACTGGGTGCACCCAGAACCGCCTGCAGGCTTCCCGTGACGAACCGCTGAGCCTGGTCTGCTCCCGGGGTGATCTCCAGGCGATCCCCTCCAAAGGAGACGCCGGCTGACAACGATCCATTGGCCAAACCCGGAAGCAGCGCACGACGGAGGGAATCCGTCCCGGCGGCCGCAACAAGGGCGGAGGTCAGTACCGTCGGCAAGACGGGTCCGGGCACGAGCGCCCGACCCAGCTCGCCCAGCACGACCGCAAGTTCGCTCACACCGAATCCCTGGCCCCCGAATCGCTCCGGCAGGTGGAGGCCGAGCCATCCCTCGGCGGTGAGCTGACCCCAAATGACTGGGAGCTCATCAGGGTCGGTGTCGAGCGCCGCCCGCCCCGCATGCGTGGGGCAGTGGGCCTCGATCCAGTCGCGGACGACCTGAGCGAGCTGTTCGTGCTCTTCGCTGACGGCAATGGGCATCGGTCGGTACGGGGTGACGGGTGAAGGGTGGCTACGCGCCCTGCACCGGCTCCGCCGGGGCCGTGCGCAGCAAGAGGTCCCGCACGACCTCCCCGACCTCTCCGGGTGCCAGTCTTCGGGCCTCGGTGAAGGAAGGTCCGTGTCGAAAGCCCTCGGCGATACCGATCATCCCTCCGTAGCACTCGAAAACACGCCCCGTCACGGAACCCGAGTCGAGGCTGGCCAACCAGGCCACGAGCGGCGAGACATTTTCGGGCGCCATCGTGTCGAACCCTTCGCCAGGCTCGGCCATGGCAGAGGCGAACACCTCCTGGGTCATCCGGGTTCGGGCCCCGGGCGAGAGCGCATTGACGGTAACTCCGTAACGCCCCAGCTCCACGGCGGCGACCAGGGTCATTCCGACGATCCCCGCCTTGGCCGCGCTGTAGGCGGACTGGCCCACGTTGCCGTAGAGTCCCGCGCCCGAGGTCGTGTTGACAATGCGCGCCGCCGGCGCCTCCCCGGATTTGGCGCAGTCTCGCCAATAGTGCCCGGCGTGGTGAGAGGTGAACAACGCACCGCACAGGTGCACACCTATCACTTTGGTGACGTCGTCTGCGGTCAGGCTGACGATCATCCGGTCACGAAGGACTCCCGCGTTGTTGACGAGTACGTCGAGTCGCCCGAATTCCCGGAGCGCAGTGCCGATCAACCCCTGGGCCCCGGACCAGTCCGAGACATCGTTGTTGTCGACGACCGCCTGACCGCCCATCGCCCGGATCTCACCTGCGACCTCGTTGGCCCAATCCGGTCCCCCACCGCTCCCGTCGAGTTCGACCCCCAGATCATTGACGACGACCGACGCGCCTTCCCTCCCCAGCTCCAACGCGTGGGCACGTCCGAGTCCGCGTCCCGCTCCGGTGACGATGGCCACTCGTCCTTCGCAGATCCCACTCACGACAAGGTCTCCTCTTCGGGGTGGAAGAAGGGGAGCGCTATTCCCTCGACTTCGTCGGCAAAATCGACCGCGACCCGCTGACCGATCGTGACGCTGTCGGCGTCGCAGTCGACGATATTCGTCATCATTCGGGGACCTTCATCCAAGTCGACGAGGGCCACCACGTAGGGCACGAGTTGATCGAACGGCGCCGTGCGGCTTTGACGCACGACCGTGAACGAGTAGATGGTGCCCCGACCAGAGGCCTGCCGCCACGTGAGCTCGCCGGCGCATTGCCGGCAAAAAGGCCTCGGGTAGAACTCGAAACGATCACACGCCGGGCAATACTGCATCAGCAATTCGCCTCTTGTGGTCGCGGTCCAGTATGGCTCCGAGATGGGATCGGGAATCGGAAGTATCCGTCCTTCCACCATGCGGGCACCGGTCATGCGCCCTCCTTTCCGAGCACCACGGTCCCCATGCACGAGAGGTTTCCGCCGGAGCCGCTCGCGACGGCGATCCTGCAATCGGGAACCTGTGCCGCGCCGGCGTGTCCTCGAAGTTGCCGCACCGCTTCGATCAACAGGAAGATCCCGCGCCGGCCGGGGTGACATGACGAGAGCCCGCCGCCGTCGGTGTTCGTGGGAAGTTCTCCAGTTGTCGTGAGGAGCCCACTCTTGATGAGTTCGCCACCCTCGCCCTTCTTGCAGAAACCGAGATCTTCGAGCAGGAGAAGAACCGTGATGGTGAAGCTGTCGTAAAGTTGAAGCACATCGACGTCAGCCGGCGCCACCCCGGCTTTGGCGAAGGCCAGCGGACCCGTGATTGCCGCTGCTGTGGTCGTGAGGTCGGGCATCTGGCTCATGCTCCAGTGGGTCTGGGCCGAGGCCGCCCCGAGAACGTACACGGGCTCCTGCCGAAGGTCCTTCGCCCGTTCTTCTGTCGTCATCAAGACCGCGCCACCGCCGTCGGTGATGATGCAACAGTCGAGCAGGTGGAGCGGATCGGAGATCATTCGTGACCCGAGGACGTCGTCGACGGTGAGGGGGGTCTGGTACATGGCATCGGGATTGAGCGACGCGTTCTGGCGGATGTCAACCGCAATCTGTGCCAGTGCCTCCGATGTCGTTCCGAACTCATGCATGTGCCGCTTAGCGGAAAGTGCGTAGTTGCTCACGAGCGGGCTTCCATACGGCATATCGAATTGCAGGGCTCCCCGCTGCCGCCCATCGCCGGAATTGCCGAAGAGCTGGGTGCCGAGGGTGCGACCCATGCGCGACAGGAAGTCCGAGCCATAGGTGATCAGGACGGTCTCGCATTCCCCGTGCTCGATTGCCGCTGCTGCGTGTTGGACGTAGTACTCGAAGACCGCACCACCGGTGTCGGTACCGTCGATGTAGCGGTGGTCGATCCCGAGAATCTCGGCCATCGTCGCTGCGTCGTCGAGGCCGTATGTCCCCACGCACATCAGGCCGTCGATTTCCTGCTTTGCAATTCCGGAGTCGTCGAGAGCCCTGCGGATCGCCAAGCCGTGATGGCCGATCGCGTCGAGATGGGGTGTCTTCGGAAAGTCGCTCAATCCGATGCCGGCAATGACCGCGGTGCGGGACCCCAATGGTTCACCTCGTTCTGAGAGTAGGAAGCGCTCTCGCGCCATGCCGCGGGAGACCAGGTAGGACGCGCGTGCCTGCCGTGTTACATCTTATCATTGAGATCATCCGACCCCTCGTGACTGCGTGCGACGAAATGCGCAGTGCCCGCTTTCGCCGGACCACGGCGGGTGGCTTCCCATCAACGCTTGGCGTCGATCCACTGGTCCCGCAAGGCGAACTTTTGGATCTTTCCGGTCGGCGTGAGGGGCAATGAGTCGACGAATTCGATGAAGGCCGGAACCTTGTACGAGGCGAGTTGGGTCCGGCAATAGTCAAGAAGGTCCCGCTCGCTCGGCTCGGAGCCTGGTTGGCGCAGCACAAACGCCGCACCTACCTCTCCTTGGATCGGGTGGGGGACTCCGATGACCGCAGCCATGGCGACGTCGTCGCGTTCGTTGAGGACCGCTTCGATCTCGGCCGGGTAGACGTTCGCCCCACCACGCTTGAAGGCATCGACACCGCGCCCCACGATGGAGAGGTACCCGCGCGCATCGGCGCTGGCCAGATCACCCGTGTTCAGCCACCCGTCGACGATCGACGTCGCTGTGGCCTCGGGGTTGCCCAGGTACCCCTTTGTCACGTTGGGCCCCCGTATCCATAACGTGCCGACCTCTCCCGGCGCGACGACGTGGCCTCTCTCGGGATCACGCAACTCGATGTCGTTATCGGGGGCGGGGTGGCCAACCGTCGAGACGACGTCTTCCAGCGGATCACCGAGGTCGGTCCATGTGCTCGCGATGACGGCTTCGGTGAGACCGTAGGAAGACACGAGATCGGCGTTCGGCATCCGCTCGCGGATGTGCTGTACCAGGCCGTCGATGCCCGATGATCCACCGATCTGGACGATCCGCACGCTGCTCAGATCGCAGGCCTCGGCGTGGGGGTGGGCCAAGGCGAGCTCGTAGTGGGTGGGCACGCCCTGGAGATGCGTGCATCGGTACTGCACGAGGTGCTCGAGGAAGCGCAGGGGATCGAACTGATCGTCGAGAACGATCATCGAACCGGCCAGGAGCGGGACCACGGCATTCATGGTGCAACCGAACGTCCAGAACAGCGGTGAAGCCATGATCGAGCGGTCGCCCGGCCCCAATCCGATATGCGAGACCCAGTGCCCGAGATGATCGACGATTGCGCCATGCGTGAGGAGTGCGCCCTTGGGCACTCCGGTGGTCCCCGATGTGAACATGATGAGAGCGACGTCGTCGCTCGTCACGAGGTTGTCGGGAATGTGCAACGGCTGGGCGGAACGACCGTTGGCGATGATCCGGGCCCAGGGGGTGACGCCTTCGGGCCATGTGCACTCGCCGACCCCGATCACCTGACGTAGTGCGGGGAATGTGCTGCTCTGCCATTCCCCGACGCGGGCGTCGTTGATCTCAGGGACGAGCGATTGCAAGAGGGGCAGCGTCTCGTGACCGACGACATGTGCACCCCACACGAGAAGGTTCATCCCCGACGTGCGCACGATGTGGTCGAGCTCACGGGCCCGCAGTGCGGTGTTCAGGGGTACCAGGGCGGCGCCCAGAGCGGTGACCGCATATTCGATCTGCAGCCATTCGAACATGTTGCCCAGGAAGAGGCCCACCCGATCGCCTTTGGCAATGCCGAGAGTCTCCAGTCCCGCCGCGATGGTCGCCACGTTGTCCGTGAGGTCGGCGAAGGTTTGCAATTCCCCCTTGAACGCCATCCAGGGCTCTTCGGCGAAGCGACGCCCGGCCTGTGACAGCACCGCGGGGATCGTGGAAGCATGCGCCGCCGCCGAACGGGATGGGGGACTCGCCATTCCTCGGCCCTGAGACCGCCGTGCACTTGTCGCTGGCATCCGACCTCCTGGTCCTCTCCTGAACGCCGGGGAGGCCGACATGACCGTCTCCCCCGTGTGCCGCAGCGCCATCGCCTGTCCGATGCTCTAGGGTTTAACATTGCATAGATAGGATGGGCCGGCAAGCCCCTCGGGGTCGCGTGCAATTAATTCGGGAGGGGTTCGGTTGGGCTGCAACACCGCCATCGTGGGGATCGGTCAGTCGGAATTCTCCAAGCACCTCGAACCCACCGAGGAGGAACTGGCGGTACGGGCCATATCTGGCGGCGCTCGACGATGCCGGCATTGAGGCGGCGGAGGTGGACGCTCTTTCCTCGTTCACCATGGAGGCGACCGAGGAGGTCGCAGTCGCCAAGAACCTGGGCTTGGGCGACATCACGTTCTTTTCGAAGATCGGGTACGGCGGAGGTGGAGGTTGCGGCACGATCGGCCACCTGAGCCTGGCCATCGCCGGGGGTGTTTCTCATGTCGGCGTCGCGTGGCGCTCCCGCAAGAGGGGGTCGGGAGTGCGACCCTGGGCCGCAGGTCCGGGAGGCCTGCGGATTCCAGGTTCCGAACAGGTCACGGCGGCGACGTGGGCCCGCCCGTTCGGATTGTTGCGCCCAGTGGACGAGATCGCCGTCTTGACTCGACGGTATATGCACGAAACGGGAGCGACGCGGGAACATCTGGCCGAAGTTGCGATGTCGATTCGCGCCAACGCAAATCGCAACCCGGCGGCCATGATGCACGACCGCCTGCTGTCGCTCGACGACTACATGACCGCGCGTTGGATCAGTGAGCCCCTCTGTCTGTTCGATAATTGCCTCGAGACGGACGGCGCAGTGGCGGTCGTCGTGACGTCGGCGGAACGGGCGAAGGATTGCCGCAGAGCGCCGGTGTTCGTTGACTCTTTCGCGCAGGCCATTCCTCAACAACATCACCACATGGTGAACTTCTGGGCCGAGGACCCGATCGGTGCTCCGGCCCGGGCATGCGCAGAGGCCCTGTGGCGACAATCAGAACTGCGACCAGGGGACATCGATGTCGTGCAGATCTACGACGCCTTCACCCCCCTGGTGCTGATCTCGCTCGAGAACTACGGGTTCTGTGGACGCGGCGAAGCGCCTGGTTTCATTGAGGGAGGGACGATTCGACACGGCGGGAAGCTTCCCGTCAACACGAGTGGAGGAGGTCTGTCGGAGGCGTACGTGCACGGGATGAACCTGATCACCGAAGGAGTTCGACAAATCCGAGGCGTCTCGACATCGCAGGTCGTGGACGCCACCACGTGCCTCGTGACATCGGGGGAGGGGGTGCCCACGAGCGCACTCATTCTTCGAAGTGAGGGGAGCTGAGATGGCGGCCACCTTCAGTCCCATGGAGGACCCGGTGACGGCCCCATTCTTCGAAGCGGCGCAGCAAGGGGAGCTGCGGATTCAGGCCTGCACGGGCTGCGGACGTCTGCGGTTTCCGCCGCGCCCGATGTGTCCGTGGTGCCACTCCTTGGATTCGCAATGGCAACGGCAATCGGGGCGAGGCCGCATCTGGTCATTCGCCGTGCCCCATCCGCCACTGCTCCCGCCGTTTGCCGACGCGGCGCCTTACGTCGTGGCGGTGATCGAGCTCGACGAGGACCCGCTGATCCGATTGGTCGGCAGTGTTGTGTCGGAGGCCGATGGTGAGATCGGTGCCGTTTCCAGCGCCGAGCTCACTATCGGAGCGGCGGTGACGGCCGTCTTCGGCGAGAGCATCGAGGGCTTCCCCGTTCCCCAGTGGGTGTTGAGCTCCGGACTGAAGGCGGCTCAACTGAGCGATGTGCCGGCGCTCGGCCGTCCTTTCGGTACAATCAATGCATATGAATGCCCCTGAAGCCGAACGATGACGGTATGCGAACCGTGTGCAGGGGAGCTCGGGTCGAGGAGCCCAACTCCGCCAACCCCGGATCGCGGACCTTGTCGCGTCGCGCTTGCGGAGTCGAATCGTGAATGGCGAAATCGCTGACGGGAAGCTGCTCCCAAAGCAGGACGAACTTCTCGAGGAGTTCGAAGTGAGCCGCCCCTCGCTGCGTGAAGCACTTCGCATCCTCGAGACCGAAGGTCTCATCACCGTTCGACGCGGGAACATGGGCGGTGCGGTGGTGCATGCACCCAAACCGGAAGCCGCCGCCTTCATGATGGGCTTGGTCTTGCAGGCCGGAAGCGTGCCGCTCAGCGACTTGGCGGAGGCCCTCGGTCGGTTGGAGCCGGCCTGCGCGGCAGCCTGTGCCGATCGACCTGACCGCGGCGACGACGACCGTTCCCGTCCTGCGGGCAGCGATCGACGAAGCGGCGGAGAACATCGACAACGCCATGGCCTTTACACAGATCGCACACCGTTTTCATGACGAGCTGGTCGGGCAGTGCGGCAACGAGACGTTGCGCTTGACGGTCGGAACGCTGGTCACGCTGTGGTCGACCCAGGAGTCGGCGTGGGCGGAGGGGGCCGAAGCGAGGCACGCGTTCCCTGATCGGCACCTCCGCCTCGCTGCGCTGCGGGCGCACCGCAAGTTGGTCGACGCCATCGAACGCGGGGACGCGAACGATGCGGCCCGCATCGCGTACGCCCACATGGAAGCGAGCCAGATCCACGTCCTCGGCGAGCAGGGCAGCCAGAGCGTGTCGGTGACCCAGCGGAGCGACGCTCTCCGCCGTCAGGCTCGACGCGGCATTCCGCTCTCACGCCGGGTACCCGCCACACCTCGTAATTCCTGATCGCTACCTGCAACGGTGAGCTCAGCTTGCCGAGGCCACTGCGTTGTGCCCGCCTCGCCGTGATCGGACGGCGAGTAACCTCTATAAGATAGAAGGTATTACCGCGTACGGAAGGATGTGAGGACTTGCGATGACCAGCACGATTCCACCGATCGTGAGCGTGGACGATCACCTGATCGAGCCGCCGGGCATCTGGCAGGACAGGGTTCCGGCCAAGTACAAGGACGTCGCGCCCCGCCTCGAAACGCTGCCGGCCGACGCCTTCCGCAAGGTGAGCGGCGCCTACGTGGCCAACCCCGAGTCCCACGGGACCTCCGGCGGCGTGGTGGCACTACGAGGACAAGTACTACCCCGTCATCCGCTACATCGCGCAGGCCGGCTATCCGCCGGACTACGACGACAACCACGTGGTGATGCTCGACGACATGCGGCCCGGCTGTTGGCAGCAGAAGGCCCGGCTCGACGACATGACGATCAACGGCGTCGAAGCCTCCCTGTGCTTCCCGAACTACCCGCGCTTTTGTGGCCAGATCTTCAACGAGGCCAAAGATCATGACCTGGCGCTGCTGTGCGTCAAGGCCTACAACGACTTCATGGTCGACGAATGGTGCGCCGGCAGCGACGGGCGACTGATCCCGCTGTGCCTGATACCGCTGTGGGACGTTGCCTGCTGCGGCAGCCGAGGTTCGGCGCAACGCCGCCCGTGGTGTGCGGGCGGTCGCCTTCAGTGAGCTTCCGGCCTGGTTGGGTCTTCCCAGTATCTGGAGTGGCCATTGGGACCCGTTCTTCGAGGCGTGCGAAGAAACGGGCACCGTGATCGCCATGCACATCGGGTCGGGCACCCGCACCACCATCACCTCGCCCGACGCTCCCCAGGTGGTGTCGACGGTGATGATCTTCGCCAACAGTGCGGCGTCGATGGTCGACTATCATGCAGTCGGGCATTCTGGCCCGCTACCCGACCCTGAAGCTGCTCTACGCGGAGTGTCAGATCGGGTGGATTCCGTTCATTCTGGAACGAGCGGACGATGCGTGGTAGACGCACTTGTGGGCCCACGACGACCGGTTGTCCGGGGAGTTGCCGTCGTCCTTCTACAAGGATCGGATCTTCAGCTGCTTCTTCAAGGACAACGTCGGCATCGAGATGCTGGACCGGATCGGCGCGGACCAGGTGTCTGTTCGAGACCGACTACCCGCATTCGGACGGCACCTGGCCCAATACCCCGCAGGTGGCGGAGAAGCTCTTCGGGCATCTCGACCAGGTGACGGTGGACAAGATCGCTCGCGGCAACGCCATCAAGTTGCTGGGCCTCTCGCTGTAGGAGTTCGCGGCCTGCCCCTGTGTCAAGTGCCGAGTGGCGGCACCGGGTCGGGGGCGGCGCGTAGGAGATCCTGCACCGTCGGCCCGACCTCGTCGGGGGTGAACCGGTGGTCCTGGGTGAAGTGGGGGCCGCGGGTCCAGCCGTTCGCCACGCCGATCGTCCCGCCGTAGACCTCGAAGACGCGTCCGGTCACGCCTGCTGCGTCAGGGCCGGCCAGCCAGGCGACGAGGGGCGCCACGTTCTCGGGCGCCATGGCGTCGAATGCGCCGTCCGGCACCGCCTCCATCGTGTCGGCGAAGAGTTGGGCGGTCATGCGGGTCCGTCCCCCGGGGGCGATGGCATTGACGGTGACGCCGTACCTTCCCAATTCGACGGCGGTCTCGATCGTGAAGCCGAGGATCCCCATTTTTGCCGTCGTGTAGTTGGCTTGTCCCACGTTGCCGAAGAGGCCGGCCGCGGACGAGGTGTTGATCACCCGGGCGTCGACCGGCCTTCCCGCCTTCGACTCGCTCCGCCAGTGCAGTGCGGCCTGGCGGGTCGGGCAGAACGTGCCCCGGAGATGCACCCGGATCACCGTGTCCCAGTCGTCGTCGGACAGATTGACCAGCATGCGGTCGCGCAGGACGCCGGCGTTGTTGACCAGCGCGTCCAGACGCCCGAACTCGTCCAGGGCGGCCGAAATGAGGCGTGCCGCCCCGTCGGCTGCTCGAAACATCGTCGCCGTTGGCGACGGCCCGACCCCCGCAGGACCGGATCTCCTCGACTACTTCCTGTGCCGGGTGCTGCAGCTTTGACCTCGCCGTCGATCTCGACGCCCAGGTCGTTGACGACGACCGCGGCCCCCTGGCGGGCCAGCTCGATCGCGTGGCAGCGGCCGAAGCCCCGGCCGCCACCGGTCACGATGGCCACCCGCCCCTCGTTGGCGCCGCTCACGCGCTCGCCTCGGGCTGCCAGAACGGGAGGGCGATGCCCTCGACCTCGGCCGCGAACGCGACCTCGACCCGCATGCCCACCTCGATGTCGTCGACGGGACAGCCGATGATGTTCGTCATCATGCGCGGGCCCTCGTCGAGCTCGACCATCGCCACGATGTACGGAACGAGCTTGTCGAAGGGGGGAGTGCGGCTCTGGTGCACGATCGTGTAGGTGTAGACGACGCCCCGCCCACTGGTGACCTTCCAGCCCGGTTCGCTCCCGCAGGTGCGGCAGAGCGGTCCCGGATGGAACTGGGCCTCCTGGCACTGCTCGCACCACTGGACGATCAGCTCCCCGCGGCCGGCGGCATCCCAGAACGGCTGGGTGGAGCTGTTCGGGTGCCGGCAGGATCCGGCCTTCGACAGGGGTATCGGCCTTCATGACTTCTCCTTGCCGAGGACGACGGTTCCCATGCAGGAAAGCTGACCGCCCGATCCGCACGCCACGGCGATCTCGGCCGTCGGGCACCTGGACCGCGCCTGCCTGTCCCCGAAGCTGACGCACCGACTCGATGAGGAGGAAGATGCCCCTCATGCCCGGATGGCACGACGACAGCCCACCGCCGTCGGTGTTGGTCGGGAGGTCCCCGTCGTAGGTCAGGCGGTTCGCCTCGAGGAACGGCCCTCCCTCGCCCTTCTGGCAGAACCCGAGGTCCTCCAAGAGCAGGAGCACGGTGATGGTGAAGCTGTCGTAGAGCATCAACATGTCGACGTCCGATGCCGTGATGCCGGCCTTCTCGAAGGCCGCCGGCCCCGAACGTGCCGCGGCCGTCACGGTGAAGTCCGGCATGGCGCTGATGTTCCAGTGCGTCTGGGCCGTGGCCGCACCGCGCACGTAGATCGGGGTCTGCTGCAGGTCGCGTGCCCGCTCGGCGGTCGTCATGAGGACGGCGCCGCCCCCGTCGGAGATGATGCAGCAATCCAACATGTGCAACGGGTCCGAAATCATCCGCGAGGCCAACACGTCCTCGACCGTCAAGGGGTCGCGGTACATGGCGAGCGGATTCAGTGCCGCGTTGGCGCGCGGCGTCGACCGCCACCCGCGCCAGTTGCGCGGACGTGGTGCCGTACTGGTGCATGTGGCGGCGGGCCGCGAGGGCGTAGCCACTGACGAGGGGGCTGCCATAAGGCATCTCGAACTGGAGCGGTCCGCCCTGGCGGTTTCCGGACGTGTACAGCTGCGTGCCCAGGTTTCGACCCTGTTTGGAGAGGAGGTCCGAGCCGTAGGTGATGAGGACCGTGTCGCAATCGCCGTGCTCGATCGCCGCCGCGGCGTGCTGGACGTAGAACTCGAACACCGTGCCCCCGGCGAAGGTGCCGTCGAGGTAGTTGTACGTGATGCCGAGAATCTCGGCCATCGTCACCGCGTCGTCGATGCCATAGGAGCCGAAGCACAGCAGTCCGTCGATGTCCGACTTCTGCACGCCGCTGTCGTCGAGCGCCCGTCGTATCGCGAGGCCGTGATGGGCCAGCGCATCGAGGTGCGGGGTCTTCGGATAGTCGCTCAATCCGATCCCCACGATGGTCGGCGTGCGGTCGCCCATGCTTCTCCTTATCTTCTCTTTTAATGTTAATATTAACATGTATGGCGCAGGAGGAGGCAAGGGGGCGGGGCTCCCGGGGGGTCCGCCGGACGCCCGTATGCGGAGGTGAGATTACCGTCGGCGAGTTCGTCCGTTCGGTGGCCGAATGCTTCGGGGAGAACGAGGCGATCGTCGACGACGATCGCCGGCTGAGCTACGACGGACTGGCCGAGCGGGTCGAGACGGTCGGCCCGCGCGTTGGTGCGGGCGGGCGTCCGCAGCGGCAGCCGGGTCGGTCTCGTCATGGGCAACACCGTCGAGTTCGTGGAGTCCCTCTTCGCCGTGTGCGCCATCGGCGCGGTGGGCGTGCCCGTCAACACCTTTGCCCTGGCCGATGAGCGGCATTGGACCCTGGCCCACGCCGATGTGGCGACCCTCCTCACGGCGTCGCAGATCCGGGGTCACCGCTACGTGGACGATCTTCTGGCCCATGCGCCGGCGCTCCGGTCCTGCACCCGAGGCGAGCTGTACGTCCCCGAGTTTCCCTCCCTGCGCTCGGTGGTCGTGCTGGGCGACGAGGCCGGGGAACCGTGGTGCACCCCGTTGGGAGGACTTCCTCCACGCTGGTCGTGCGGTGCCGGCCTCGATGATCGGCGCCCTTGCGAGAGGCGGTGAGCCCCATCGACCCCGCCATGATCCTCTACACCTCGGGATCGACCGATCGCCCCAAGGCGGTGGTGCATCGCCAGCGCGCCTTTTGCATCCAGTCGCAACGTCTTGCCGAGCTGATGGACACCAGGCCGTCGGACCGGGTCTGGAGCGCGTTGCCGCTGTTCTGGACGGCGGGCCTCGTGATGGGGTTGGGTTCGAGCCTGGCGGCTGGTGCCACTGCGGTGTTGCAGGAGTCCGTTCGATCCGCCGCTCACGCTCGATCTTCTCGAACGCGAGCGGGTGACGACGATCCATGCGCCGCCCCACGTCGCCGCCAGGCTCGCCGATCTTCCCGACATCCACGGAGCGCGACCTTTCGGCCCTGGTCCGGATGTCCGGTCGCAGCCCTCTCCCCGCCGTGCTCGGGCGCACCGGCAGATGCGTGGGACCCCGTCGGGCGCCTACGGCCTGAGCGAGACCTTCACGGTGGTGACCGGCATTCCGGCCGACGCCGATCCCGACGACCGCGGGAGTAGCAAGGGACCTCTGTTGGCGGGGGTGAAGATCCGCATCCTCGGGCCGGACGGGGACGAGTTGCCCACGGGCGAAGTGGGAGAGATCGCGGTGTGGGCGCCGACGATGATGTGCGGGTACTACAAGGCCGATCCCGGCGAGGGTTTCGACGATCACGGCTACGTGCGGACGCACGACGTCGGGTACCTCGACGAGCGGGGATTTCTGCACTGGGAGGGTCGACAGTCCGGCGTGATCCGCAGCGGAGGTGTCAACGTGTCGCCGTACGAAGTGGAGACGACGCTGTCGCGGTGGAAGCGGATCGAGTTGGCGCACGTGGTGGGCGTGCCCCACCCGACCCTCGGCGAGGAGATCGTCGCGCTCATCGTGCGACGCGACAGCGATCCCGTGACTGCGGACGAGGTGCTGGCGCATCTCCGCGCCACGTTGGCCGCCTACAAAGTGCCGCGCCACGTCCTGTTCGTCCCGGCGTCAGACTTTGCCATGACGGGGACCGACAAGGTGCGGGCGGAAGGCGCCCGGCGACCTGGCGGCGCGCCTCCTGGCGGTCGACGCCGAATCGACGCGTCCGGATCCTGTGGATTAATCTTCATAAAGATAAACTGACGGACGGAGGGACTTCGTGAAATTCGGCATCTTCTTCGAACTGCAGATTCCTCGTCCCTGGGACGAGGACAGCGAATACCGGGTCTTCAACAATGCCCTGGAGCAGGCCGAGCTGGCCGACCGTCTCGGGTACGACTACGTGTGGTGCACCGAGCACCACTTCATGGAGGAGTACGCCCACTCTTCGGCACCGGAGGTCTTCCTCGGCGCCCTGAGCCGGACCACCAAGAACATCCGGCTGGGCCACGGCATCATTCAACTGACGACCAACCACCCGGCGAACGTGGCGGAGCGCGTGTCCACCCTCGACCTGATCAGCAACGGCCGGGTGGAGCTGGGGCTCGGAGAGGGAGGGAGCACGACGGAGCTCCATCCGTTCGGTCGACGGTTCCGCGACAAGCGCGAGGTTTGGGACGAAGCCGTGCAGGCCCTCATCCCCATGCTGAGCGACTCACCCGAGGGCACGGAGTTCCACGGGAAGTATTTCGATTTTCCTCTGCGCAACGTCCTTCCCAAGCCGCGGCAGAAGCCCCACCCCCCACTCTGGGTGGCGTGCTCGCAGTACAAGACCATCGAGCGAGCGGGGTCGCTTGGAATGGGTGCGCTCGGCTTTCAATTCTTGAGCGTCGAAGCGGCCGTGGCATGGGTCAACGCCTACTACGGGGCGTACGTCGGGAATCTCGACAAGTTGGCCGACTACCAGACCAACCCCAACATAGCGATGGTGAGCGCGCTCATGTGCTCGACGACCGATGAGGAAGCACGGCGCCGCTCCGACGGCTGGTCGTTCTTCCAGTTCGCTCTGGTCCTCTACAACAAGGAAGGGCCGTTCGAGCCGGGTACGGTCAATCTCTGGGACAAGTACCTGGAGTGGCGGGAGAACCCCGAGGGCCAAAAGGTGTACTCCGACGGGCTCATCGGCACACCCGCCCGCATCTGCGAGCAGCTGGACGAGTTCGCCAAGGCGCATGTCGACCAGGTGATCCTTCTCACGCAAGCCGGCAAGAACACGCACGAGGACATCTGCGAGAGCCTCGAGTTGTTCGCCAAGGAGGTCATGCCCGAATTCCACGCCCGGGAGGCCGAACAGGTGGAGTGGAAGCGAAAGGTCCTGTCCGGCGAGATCGAGCTGGAGAAGATCGACACGACGCCGTATCTCGGGCCTACGACGCAGACACCGATCGCCCCGGCACAACCCTGACCTCGCGCCGCGCCCGCCGAACTTCTCGTAGAACAGGCATGAACGGAGGGGAGCGCTGATGCACGTCGGGCAGACGATCGATGCTGCGGTAGCCGAGGTGCCGGCGCGTACGGCACTGATGGTCGGGAACGAGCGCCTCACATATGCCGAGCTCAATGCCATGGCACAGCGCTGCGCGGTGGCTCTGCACGCAGCCGGAGTGGTGAGGGGGGATCACGTGGCGGTCGTCGCCGGTGGCAGTCCGTTGGCCGTCGCCGCCATTCTCGGTGCGGCCCGGCTGGGTGCGGCATCGGCCCAGATGAACCCGGACCTCAAACAGGGGGAGATGGCCGCGTTGTGCGAGATGATCGGGGCTCGGGTGGGGATCGCCGGAGGCGACCACAGGGACAAGCTCGCGCTGGCATTGGGCGGCACCGTGTTGACGCAGGACGAGATCGTCGCCACGGCGGACGACCCACTCGGGGACGTGGTCATCGATGACGACTCCACGGGGATGATCCTCTTTTCGAGCGGCTCCACCGGGCTTCCGAAGCCGGTGTACATCAGTCATCGCACCGTCTCGGACCGGCTGACGTACTACGGGTCGTCCATCGATCCACAGGTGGATCCCCCCGTCGACATGATGTCGGTTCCGCTCTTTCATATCGGAGGCACGCTCGGCCTTCTGATCACACTCCATTCGGGGAAGACCATGGTGATCCTGCCCCGCTTCGACGCCGGGGAGTGGCTGCGCACGGTCGAGGCATGCCGGGTGAGCCAGACGTTCGTGGTGCCGACCATGCTGCGCCGGCTCCTCGATCATCCAGATTTCACGACCCGGGACATCTCGAGCCTGCGGGCGCTCAGCTACGGGGCAGCACCGGCCCAACCCGATCTCATCCGCAGGGCAGTGGACGCGCTGCCCGCGGTCGACTTCTCCAACGTGTTCGGCCAGACCGAGACCTTGGGTGCTTATGCAGCGCTGTCGCCGGATGACCATCGGGCCGGCCGCAAGCTGGACTCGGTCGGGCGGGCATTCCCCGGTGTCGAGCTCCGCGTGGTCGACGTGGAGACGCAGGAAGACGTCGGTGTGGGGCAGGTGGGCGAGGCGGTGGTGCGGGCGGCACAGAACGTCACGCCCGACTGGATGCCGACAGGAGATCTCGTGGTGATCGACGAGGAGGGGTATCTCTTCGTCAAGGGTCGGGTGAAGGACACCATCAACCGCGGTGGGGAGAAGTTCGGCCCGGTCGAGATTGAGGCGGCTATCAGGACGCTGCCGGGAGTGACCGAGGTGGCCGTGGCCGGAGTGCCCGATGAGGACCTGGGGGAACGGGTGGGCGCGTTGATCGTCGGGAGACCGGAGCCTGAGGGCGGACCACGTCAAGGAGCACTGCCGGCAGATGTTGGCCCGCTTCAAGGTGCCCGAGATCGTCGTGTTCGTTGATGAGCTGCCCTACAACCGCTACGGCAAGATCCCCCGTGCCGCCGTCGTCGAGGTCATCCTTTCAAGCACCAGCTGACTCCCTTGACTCCTTTTTTATAGAAACCTACTATCAGCTAAAGGACAAGCGTCCGGGGTGGATAGGGGGATGCATGACGCACGTCGACGAGCAAGTCGTTGTCCCGATGCCGAGCGAATTTCCCGAGCCCGCCTGTCTTCGAGACGGTCGAGGAGGAACGGCTCCACCGCAAGCAACACCTCGCCGCAGCGTGTCGCTTGTTCGCCCACTTCGGCTTCGACGAGGGATTCGCCGGCCACATCACGGCCCGCGACCCGGGCGACCTCGACTCGTTCTGGGTCAACCCGGCCGGGCTGCACTTCGCCCATGTCACGGCATCGGATCTGCTGCTGGTCGACGCCAACGGCACGGTTGTGAAAGGGGACCGGCCACTCAACCTCGCCGCGTTCGCCATCCATTCCCGGCTGCACAGGGCGCGCCCCGATGTCGTCGCTGCAGCGCACGCCCATTCCATGTATGGCAAGGCGTGGTCGGCCGTCGGGGAGTTGTTGAGCCCGATCACCCAGGATGCCTGCGCCTTCTACGACGACCACGCGGTGGTCGATTACGGCGGGGTCGTGCTCAGTCCCGAAGAAGGCGACCGGCTCGCTGACTCACTGGGGAACCGCAAGGCACTCATTCTGAAGAACCACGGGTTGCTCACGGTCGGAAAGACGATCGACGAGGCCGCATGGTGGTTCATCTCCATGGAGCGTTGTTGTGAGGCCGAGGCCATCGCCCGTGGCATCGGCCTCGTACAACCGCTCAGCGATGAGTTGGCCCGGGCCACGGGCACCATGAACGGCGCTCCGATGTCGGGTTGGTTCAGCTTCCAGCCCCTGTTCGACTTCATCGTCGGACTGCAGCCCGATCTCCTGAACTAGGTCGGCACATGACATGTCGACGACAAGGAGAAGCCACGTGCTGGTAGTACAGGAAGTCCATCGGGTCAAAGGCGCGGCCGTGGAGGAATTCGAATCCACGACGCAGCAGTTCTGGAAGGCCGCCGCCCCACTGGGGGTGACCCCGGCGTGGTTCTTCGAGGTCTCGCACGGGACAGGGCCGTCCTATTGCGTCATCACCGGGATCCGGCTGGACGGCTGGGCGGCGTGGGAGGCCTATGCCCGGGCCGTGGCCTACGGCGAGCTCTCGGCGGTGACCGAAGAGCTCGACGCGACGAGATACGACAGCGAGTCCTCCGTCCTCGATGTCCTGTCCGAGGTGCCCCCGGCGTCAGGCGACGACGCCCCCACCGGGCTCTGGGTACAGCGTTGCATCCGGCCCGATGCCGGTGGTGAGGCGGCAATCGGTCAACCGGGGCTCGTCATGCGTGGCTGCGTCGGGGGCTCGCCGGACGCCATCACGATCCTCAGCAAGGAGACGCCCGCCGCCGTGCTCGACATCTTGACGGGCGAGTCCGATAGGAGCGGCGTCGAGGGGAGAGCAGAATCGACCTGGGTACTGCGGCCGTCGTCATGGTCCCCGCTGCAATGATCCTCCTCCATGAGACATTTCAGATCGTCCACGGCGGCCTGGACGAGTTCGAGGACGCCTATTGGGACGAGGTCGCGCCGCGGGTGCGCGAGATCGACGGCATCGAGCCGCTCTGGTTCCTGCGCCAGCGCACCGGGATCGAGGGGGAATTCGCCATTGCCCTGACCGCCCTCCGCGCGGGGGAGGACCTGGGTGCGTACAGCGCCTGGATGTCGGGGAGCGAAGGGGCGACCTGGCGGGCCCGCTCGCAACCGCTGACGCGCGCCTTCCACCGCAAGGCCTTGATGGCGGCGCCCTGGTCGCCGTTCAATGAATGGGAGGAGCTGGCACCCGTACTGGCATCGGACGTCCCGGGTCGCCGCATCTTCATGGAGGACACCGGATGGCCGTATGCGGGCGTCGCCGACTACGTGGACTTCCAGCGACGGGAGTACTGGGAGCCGCTCCAGAAATGGGCCAGCTCGGGCGCTGCCGTCGTGAAGCTGTGGGGCTTCTTCCTCGTGGCGCCCGGGAGTGGTCACCGGCCCGAGGCCATCTTCCTCCAAGAGGTGATGAGCGACAGTGCCCTGGAGCGCCTGATCGGCGAGCCCGAGGTCTACGACCCGAACACCTTCCCAGGCTCCTACATGGTGCAGGGTCTCACCTACCGCGATCAGTGGAGGAGTCGATTGATGGTGGCCTCACGACCGAGGGGGCCTTCATGAGCGACGCACTGAGCTTCTCGATGAACCACGTGGCGCTCAGCATGCTTCCGGCCGAGATCACCGGGGAGCGCCGCCAGGAGCTGCTGGACTTCTACGAGAACGTGTTCAATTGGTCCGAGTACGTCGAAAACGAGAAGTTCATAGAGGAGTTCACACTCGAGCTCGCATCGCTGGTGGGGGAGGATGTGCCGGCCCATCCGCCCCTCGTGATGCTGACCGGCTCGGGGCAGTTCATCTTCCTCTACGGGCTCGAGAACGCCATGAGGGCGACCCCCGTGGACCACTTCGGGTTCGTCGTGGAGAGCGAGCGCCAGTTGGACGAGATCCTGAAGAGGGCCAAGCAGTACAAGAATGAGCATCACGACGTTGTCATTGTCGACAAGTCGGTCACGTCGTACGACGTTGACGAAAGCGTCCTGGATCGCATGCCGGGCAAGCAGGTCGACCTCATCAACTGCTATATCGGGTATCGCATGCCCCTGGCCGTCGAGATCCAGTATTACCGCTGGGACGTGTAGCAGGCCGGTTCAGTACGGGTGCCGGTAGGGCGGTGCCACCGCGATGTTGAGGTTGGCGCTCTCCGACAGGACATAGGTCTGACTCTCGGCCAGGTGCTGTGCCACGAGGCTCTGTGCTTCCGTCGCATCGCCCCGTTCGATCGCCTCGAGCATGCGGACGTGGGCCTCGAGAACCTTGACCGCCCTCTCGTCGTCCCCGAGCTCGGCGTCCCTGAACTCCAACCAGCTCGACTCGTGCTGGAACCACAGCGACTCCAGCGCTCCCGCCACCAGTGCCAGGGCGGCGTTGCCGCATCCGTTGACGATGGCCTGGTGGAACTGCCGTGCCACCATGCTGAACCCCGTCGGATCGCCGCGCGAGTCTTCCAGCTGACGGTGGAGCGCGCGCAGATGGGGGAGCACCGCTTCGGCGCGGTCGTCGCGCTCGGCGGTCTTGGCGGCGCAGGTGGGCTCCAGGGCCAGGAGTGCCGTGGCCAGGTCGGCCACGGTGGCGTGGGTGGACTGCAGGATCATCCCGAGCGTGTGCGCCGCAGTCGACGCCGTGGGCATGTGCACTTCTGCACCTCCGGCGCCGCCCCGGCGGGCGGAAATGAGCCCCTCCGTCTCGAGGATGCGCATCGCTTCGCGGACCGACGGTTTGCTGACGCGGTAGTCCTCGGCCATGTCGTCGACCTTGGGCAGCATGTCGCCGTCGACCAGTTGGCCGTCGAGGATGCGCTGGCGGATCTCGTTGGCGATCATTTCGGCTACTCGGGGCCGGCTCATCTGGCGGCGGCGGGGAGCGGGTCCCGTCATCGTCATGCGAGGTGGGCCATGGTGTCGGGTCCGGCCGAGGCATCTGCGTCGACGGCGGCCGCCCGCGCCATCTCCTCCCACATGAGGAGCGGCTCGGGTGCGCCGCCGGGCGCGTCGGCCGGGTGCCACGTACGCCGGCCGAGGCCGATGATGCAGGGTGCGCGGGGATCGGGCGGTGTGCTCACGAGGTGGCGCAGCTCCATCCACGGGGGAAGGGTACTCGGCCCCGTCGTGGGATCCGGCGCTGCCGTCTCAGGCCGGAGATGGTCCCAAGAGGCGAGAGATCTCGTTGGCGCGCTCAGCCAGCACCGAGCTCATGTCGCGTTCCTCTTCGCCGCCCACGCCGGCCGCATACTGCACGAAGATCCCGACCACCATCGCCGTCAGCAGGTGTGCGACCGCCGATGCCCCGGCCCGCTCGTCCAGATCCGGCCGGTGGGTCACGATCCAGTCGGCCAGCGCAGCCTCAAAGGTGGTGAAGAGATCGACGCCGACGGCACGGGCGGTCTCCTCGCCCCGCATGGCCTCGCCGGCCATGAGGCGTACGAAATCCTCCACCTCGAACATCGACACGAGGATGTCGGTCAAGACCGCGGCCAACGCCGACTCGGCCGCGGGACCGTCATCGGGCTTGGGGCCCGCATCCCATTCCAGGAAGTACCCGCGCTCGACCAGAACGGCCTCGAGCAGCTCCCTCTTGGACGGAAAGTAGTGGTACAGGGAGGCCACATTGAGGCCCGCCGCCGAGGCCAGATCCCGCATGCTGGTGCCGTCAACACCCTTTTGCGACATCAACGAGAGGGAAACCTGCAGAATCCGGTGCCTCGTGGACGATCCTTCGCCCTGCTCCGCGTTCGCCATTGCCCCATTCTCGGCGTTTCTGGCCCCCGCCGTCGAACACGGTCCCGACTTCCCATCCAAACGAACGTTCGATAAACTGACGGAAGTGTCACATTTCTGAGACCGCCGGAGCTGCGACACTGCACGGACGAGAGGACCCACATGGCTGTCACGGAGAGCACGACCGTCGCCGGCGTCGCGTTCGATCCCTTCGAGCTCAAGGACGTGGTGTCCGGTGACATCTCGCGACCCGTACCCGAGGATGCACGAGTTGCGCCGGCAGTCCCCGGTCCACAGCGGGCCCATCGACCTCGGCGACGGGGCGCCGCCCGTCGATCCGTCTCGTCCGGCACCGATCACGGTGCTGGGCTTCGATGAGGTCGTCCAGGTGCTGCGGGACCACGAGACGTATTCCTCCGGGGTGTACGAGGGCGTGATGGGAGAGGTGATGGGCCGGACCATCTTGCAGATGGACGAGCCGGAGCACCGCATCGCTCGTGCGATGGTCTCACCCAGCTTTCGCTCCAAGGTGCTCGCACATTGGGAGGAGAGCCTCGTCGCTGTCGTCGTCAACGAACTGATCGACACCTTCATCGAACGTGGGCGCGCCGACCTCGTGCGCGAGGTCACGTTCAATTTCCCCGCGCAGGTCATCGCCCACATCCTCGGTTTGCCCCGGGCCGACTATGCGAGCTTCCAACGGTGGGCCATTGAGCTGACCAGTGTGACCGCGAACTGGGAGCGGGGCTTGGCGGCTTCGGCCTCGCTGCGCGACTACTTCGCCGGCGTCATGGAGGAGCGACGTCGGTCGCCGGGTGACGACCTCATCAGCGATCTCGTGCGCGTCAAGGTGGATGGGACGACGTTGTGCGATGAGGAGATCTACTCCTTCCTTCGCCTCCTGCTCCCGGCGGGGGTCGAGACCACGTATCGCGCCACCGGCAACCTTCTCCTGGCGCTCCTGCGCGACCGGTCCCAGTTCGACGCGCTCTTCGCCGATCGCTCCCTCTATCCCCAGGCGTTCGAGGAGGCGCTGCGATGGGAGCCGCCGGTGACGGTCATCCTGCGCCGGGCCACACGGGAAACGGAATTGGCGGGCGTGCCGGTCGGCGCGGGCGCGGACGTGGCGCTCCTGCTCGGAGCGGCCAATCGGGACGAGCGCCAGTACGTCGACCCGGACCGGTTCGATATGTTCCGTCAGGGACGCCAACACCTCGGATTCGGGTTCGGCGTCCATGTGTGCCTCGGGATGCATCTCGCCCGCATGGAGTCCCGGGTCGCTCTCTGTACCCTTTTCGACCGGCTCGGGCCCTTCGCCCCCGATCCCCTCCTGCCCAGCCCCCACATCGAGGGCTTGGCCTTCAGGTCGCCCCTGTCCTTGCCGGTGGTCTTCGCTTCGGGTTGACGCCTTCGCCGTGCGGGGGGATAGCGTCACCCGGGTGATCGGAGCACGGAGCCCGCTGCAGGATGCAGCGGCAATCGTCGGCATCGGGCAGACGGAATTCGCCAAGCGGATCGACCGCTCCGAGTCCCAGTTGGCGGCCGAAGCCGTGGTCGCGGCCCTCGTCGACGCCGGCATCGACCCCGGGGAGGTCGATGGGCTGTCCTCGTACACTTTGGAGACCACCGACGAGGTCACGTTGGCCAAAGCCATCGGGGCGGGTGACGTGACGTACTTCTCCCAGGTCGGGTACGGCGGGGGTGCGGGCTGTGCCACCATCGGCCACGCCGCCATGGCCATCGCCACCGGTCAGGCCGACGTTGTCGTGGCGTGGCGTTCGCGCAAGCGCGGGGCTGCCGCGTCGCGGCCGTGGGCTGCGGCGCCATCCGGCTTGGCCACGCCAGGGCAGTGGACCCGGCCCGCCGGGTTGCTCCGTCCGGTCGACGAGGTGGCCATGCTGACCCGTCGCTACATGTACCAGTACGGGGCGACACGCGAGCACCTGGCCGAGGTGGCAATGGCCATACGGTCCCACGCCAACCGCAACCCCGCGGCGTTGATGCACGACAGGACCATGTCGATTGACGACTACATGGCGGCGCGTCCGGTCTCCGAGCCGCTCTGCCTGTTCGACAACTGCCTGGAGACGGACGGCGCGCTCGCCGCCGTGCTCGTCTCAGCTGATCGGGCCAAGGACTGTCCGCACCCTCCGGCCCTGGTGCACGCATTCGGTCAGGGATTGAACCGCCAGCACGAGACCATGGTCAATTACTTCTGCGACGACCCGCTGACCGGACCGGCCTGGACGTGCGCCAAGAAGTTGTGGTCGCAGTCCGAGCTCGGACCCGACGATGTGGACGTGGTGCAGATCTACGATGCGTTCACCCCGCTCATCCTGCTCTCGCTGGAGGGGTACGGGTTCTGTGCGCGGGGGGAAGCCGGTGACTTCGTCGCCGAAGGCAACTTGCGCTGGGGGAGCGGGTCGCTGCCCACCAATACGTCGGGTGGGGGCTTGTCCGAGGCGTACGTGCACGGGTTCAACCTCATCACCGAGGGGGTGCGCCAGGTGCGTGGAACCTCGACCTGTCAGGTCGAGGGCGCTTCGAACTGCCTGGTCACGTCGGGGGAGGGTGTGCCGACGAGTGCCATCTTGTTGCGGGCCGCATGACGCGTCACGGGTGGGAGCCGGTGTCATGAGCGAACCGTTCGAGATCCTGATCGACGAGGGTCGCTGCATGGGCTCGGGGAACTGCGTGTTCTGGGCCCCCGGCACCTTCGACCTCGGCGAAGAAGGCCATGCGATCGTTCTCGACGCCGCGGCCACCGACGAGGCACGGTTGCGCATCGCGGCCGAAGGTTGTCCGGTTGGCGCCATCTCGTTGTCGAGGGACGGCGTGGCGATAGTTCCAGGAGAGACGGAGGGGTAATGCCGATAGCGGTGAGCGAAGACCACGAAGCGCTGCGCCAGAGCGCACAACGGTGGCTGCAGAACCACTGCCCACCCAGCGAGCCCCGGGCGGCGGCCGAGTCCACGTCCGATGATCTCCCCCCGGTGTGGGAGAAGATGCTCGCGCAGGGTTGGCTCGGTCTTCACGTGCCCGAGGCGGACGGGGGTCAGGGCTTCGAGCTGAGTGAGCTCGCCGTCGTGCTCGAAGAGCTCGGCTACGCCCTTTTCCCGGGACCGCTCCTTCCCACCGTGCTTGTGGCGGCCGTGCTCTCACGCCACGGGAGTGCGGCGCAACGGGCCCGCTATCTTCCCGGCCTGCTGGACGGCTCGGCTCCGGCCGCCGTTTCGCTCGGCGCGGCGGCTCTGGCGGCGGACTGGCGATACGGTCAGCGGGACTTTGCGACCCGTGCTCGGATTGCCGACGGCTGCACTCCTGCTCGCGCCTCTGGCTGAGGGGGGATGGTGCCTGCTCGATCCGCACGACGCCGACAGTTCGCCGCTGCCGGCGCTCGACGCCACCCGGCGCCTGGGTCAGGCCGTCTACACGGATGTCGCCCTCCCGTCCGAGGCGTTGCTGCCCGGGGTCACGACCGCCGAGGTGCGCAACCTGGCGCTCGTCATGGCGGCGGCCGAAGGGGCCGGCGTCGCCCGCTGGTGCCTCGACACGGCATCGGAGTACGCCAAGGTCCGCGTGCAGTTCGGTCGGCCGATCGGCCAATTCCAGGCGATCAAGCACGCGCTGGCCGACATGCTCGTCGCCGTCGAGCAGTGTGCCGCCGTGGCATGGGATGCCGCGGCGGCGTGGAGCGGGGACTGCCCCGACGAGGAGCGCGCGTTGAGCGCGCAGGTGGCCGGCGCGCTGAGTGTCGACGCAGTGGCGCACTGTGCCAAGCAGTGCGTGCAGATTCTCGGTGGCATCGGCTTCACCTGGGAGCACGATGCCCACTTCTATCTGAAGCGGGCCATGGCCACCCGCCAACTTCTCGCCGGCGACCAGAGCCTGGAGGAGAATGTGGCCCGTCTCGCGTTGGGCGGAAGCCGTCGCAGTATCTCGGCTGACCTTCCGCCCGAGGCCGAGGCCCGTCGGGCCGAGTTGCGGCCCCTGGTGGAGCAGGTTGCGGCACACGAAGGGGCGGCGCAGCGGGCGGCGCTGGTCGAGACCGGCCTGCTCCAGCCCCATTGGCCACCTCCGTGGGGCCGCTCTGCGGATCCTCTGGACCAGTTGGTCCTCGACGAGGAGCTGGCGGCGGCGGGCGTCTTCCGGCCACACCTGGCCGTGGGCGCGTGGGCGTTGCCGACCATCATCGCCCACGGCACGGCGGAGCAGCAGGAGCGATGGGTGCGCCCCACGCTCCTCGGGACGATGGCGTGGTGCCAGCTCTTCAGCGAGCCCGGCGCGGGTTCGGACCTGGCGGCGTTGAGCACCCGGGCCGAGTCGGTGGAGGGCGGGTGGATCCTCAACGGCCAGAAGGTGTGGACGTCATTGGCCATGCAGGCCGACTACGGCATCTGCCTGGCCCGTTCGGACCCGGACGCGACCAAACACGCCGGCATCACCTACTTCATCGTCGACATGCACGCCGAGGGCATCGATATCCGGCCCCTGCGCGAGCTCACCGGCGCCGCCATGTTCAATGAGGTGTTCTTCAACGACGTCTTCGTGCCGGACGACGCGGTGATCGGTGCAGCCGGGAGACGGGTGGCGCATCGGCCGCACCACACTGTCCAACGAGCGCGTCTCGATGTCGTCGGGCGCAGCGTTCGGCAATGGGGTGGAGCTGGTGCTCCGCACCGTGGCGCGGCAGGGGGCGGACACGGCTTCCCTCCGCTTTCCGAGCTCGGGCACCTGTTGGCCGAGGCGCAGTCGCTCGCCCTCTTGAGCCTCCGCTCGACGTTGCGCTCGCTGTCCGGGGTCGATCCGGGCAGCGGAGCGAGTGTGCGCAAGTTGCTGGGCGTGGAGCATGAACAACGCGTCCAGGAGATGGGCATGGCGCTCTACGGAGCAGACGGGGCCGTCCTCGACGGTGAGGCGCAACGGTGGGAGGAAGGGTTCCTCTCGACGCGTTGCCTGACCATCGCGGGCGGGACGAGCGAGGTGCAACGCAATGTGATCGCCGAGCGCATGCTCGGTCAGCCGCGGGACCCTGAGCCCGGCCACTGAATGTGCTCGGCGCCCCGACACGGGGGTGCGATGCCCGCACCGGCGGGACCAGGTTGCCGTCCGGTTGCGGACAGCCCGTTTCCGCTGGTTCTTGGTGCTTTCCGCGGGGTCCTCAGGCATACTTTGGACCACAAGGGCAAACCCCTCGCGAGGGGGGGACGCAAAGCTACGGGACTCTTTGAGTGAGCCGGGTTGCCGGAATGGAAACAGTCGACCATTTCCGTGATCATCTCCCACCACAGCGTCCCCGAGAGGACGTGTGGGCGAGATGGGACGGACCCGAGACCGGCGGTCGCGGACACCCGTTCGGGGTGCGCTGGTTCTTGCTGCGCTCATGTGCAGCGCCCTCGTCGGCACTCGCACTGTCACTGCCGGCAGGGGCGGCGGGCATCCTCCCGCCGGACAACCCGCCGGGCAACATCGCGCCGAGCAGCACGGACTTCCTCACCTCGATCGATACGGCCCGGGCTCAGGAAGGCGTCGGCCCCCTGGACATCTCAGAGGCGACCTTCTCGGGCCTCCCCGTGACCGAGCAGGCGTTCATCGTGGTCAACGACGAACGGATCGACCGGGGCCTGCCCGCCATCAGCTACATGACGTCGCAACTGAACGCGGATGCCCAGCAGGGGGCCGACGCCGGTGACGATCCCGGTTTTCCCACTTCGATGGGCGGGGGAGCCCAGATGACCTGGGGCGGCTCGATCTGGGCCGGAGGACTGACGTCGGTGCTCGAGGCGGATTTCTACTGGATGTACTCCGACGGGTACGGCGGCGCCGCGGGCGAGACGACGAATTCGGACTGCTCCTCCCCGTCGGCGGGTGACTGCTGGGGGCACCGTGACATCATTTTGCACCAATTCGGTTCGTGCGGCTCGGGTGCACCCACCATCTCCATGGGCGCCGCATTCTCGTCGACGGGCGCCCGGGGCGGTTCGCTCGCCGCCCAGTTGGTGGGTACGTGCGGGCCTCCACCGGCCGGCATCACGCTCACCTGGGATCAAGTCGTCGCACCGTCGCTGGCGCCGCCGCACATCGTGGGCATCGCCACCCTCGAAGAACGGCCTCGGTTACTGGGAAGCCGAGTCGAATGGTGACGTCGGCGCCTTCGGGGCAGCCACCGATCACGGGTCGATCGTGAGCACCTCGCTCGAATTCGCCCATTGTGGGGATCGCCTCCACCCCGGACGGCCAGGGGTACTGGCTGGTGGCCGCCGACGGCGGCGTCTTCACCTTCGGCGACGCGTCGTTCTACGGCAGTACGGGGGCGCTTCACCTCGTCGCACCGATCGTCGGGATGGCGTCGACCCCGGACGGCCGGGGGTACTGGCTGGTGGCCGCCGACGGCGGCGTCTTCACCTTCGGGGATGCCACGTTCTACGGGAGCATGGGTGGGCATCGGCGCTCAATCGGCCGATCGTGGGGATGGCGGCCGACACCGTGAGCGGCGGGTACTGGCTGGTCGCCGCGGACGGCGGCATCTTCAGCTTCAACGCTCCCTTCTTCGGGAGCACCGGCGCCCTCCGCCTCGTCCAGCCGATCGTGGGGATGGAAGCACTTCCCAACGGTCAGGGCTACCGGTTCGAGGCCGCGGACGGGGGCGTGTTCGATTTCGGGCAGGCCAGCTTCGCCGGTTCCATGGGCGGTCAGCCACTGGCGGCGCCCGTCGTGGGGATGGCCGCCGACCTGGCGACCGGCGGGTACTGGCTGGTGGCGGCCGACGGCGGCATCTTCACGTTCGGCGATGCCGGAGTACTTCGGCCGCATCACCTGACCGATCGCTGATCTGACGCCGGTGTCAGCAATCTGGGACCGGGCACGCTACCGTTGCCCGGATGCCCGTCTGGCTGAGCGACCACGAGTACCTCGTTCTGCGCGCTGCGTGCGCACAGATGCTCCCCTCCGAGGACGGGGCGCCGGGCGCCGAGGAGGCGGGCGTCGCCGAGTACATCGACATCCTCCTGGGGGCGTTCACGTTCGATCCACCGCGGATCTGGGCCGGCGGTCCGACGTCGGGCCGCATGGGGGGCGAGGCCGGATTCGCCCGCTTCCATCGCTTGAGCGCATTGGACGAGTTGGCCTGGCGCATGCGCATCGAAGGCTCACTCGGCCTACCCGAGCGCGAATTCAACGGGCCGGTCATCGGACTGCAGGAGCAGTACCGCCAAGGATTGGCGGCTCTCGGCGACGACTTCGCGGCGGTCGACGGCGACGAGCAACGGCGCCGGCTCCGGGCCGACGAGGGATTCTGCGACCTCCTGTACGGCCACTGCTGCGAGGGGATGTACGGCGCCCCCGAGTACGGCGGCAATCGCGACGGCATCGGGTGGTCCTACATCGGAAGGGACGGCGACGTGCAGCCACGCGGCTACAGCGACCAGGACGTGTCGGGGCCATGACGACCGACGCCATCATCATCGGCTCGGGGCCGGGCGGTTCCACGGCGGCCGAGGTCCTCACGCGCGCCGGGTGGTCGGTGGTGATCATGGAAAAGGGGCGCAACCACCTGCTCGATGCCGACGACCTGACCAGGCCCGCATCGGACTACTCCAATGACGAGATCAAGTTCATGGTGCGGCACTTCCTGGGCCCGGACCCGCTCATCGAGCCCCGGGCGTTCCGCCGCTCCGAGGACGAGGGGGAGCACACCCACGTCGGAGAGGTGAACTCCATTCCGACCACGGTGGGTGGCGGAGGGACCCACGCCGACGGGAAGGTGCCGCGCTTTCGGGAAGAGGATTTCAGGCTGCTGTCGACCTACGGCCCCCAGGACGACGCCCATGTGGCGGATTGGCCGTTGACCTACGACGAGCTCGAGCCCTTCTACACCGAGGTCGAAAAGGCGATCGGCGTGGCGGGGCGGGCAGGGGCGAACCCCTTCGCGGCGTGGCGCTCGGGCCCGTACCCGATGCCGCCAGGCGCCCCGATGTACGGCGCGGTCTTGTCGTCGGCCGCGGCGGAGCGGGTCGGCCTGCATCCCTACGAGGCCCCGACGGCGGCCAACAGCATCGCCTACGACGGTCGTCCCGCCTGCAATAACTGCGGCTTCTGCGCCTTCTTCGGCTGTCCCATCCATGCCAAAGGTGACCCGGTGGCTCTTTTGACCAAGACCATGGCCACCGGCCGGGCGGAGCTGATGGCCGAGACATACGTCTCGCGTATCCGCATCGAAGGACGGGCGCGCCACCGGGGTCGACTTCATCGGCCCCGACGGTGTCGAGCGGACCATGGAGGCCAAGGTCGTCATCGTCGCCGGCGGCGCGATCGAGACGCCCCGTCTGCTGCTCCAGTCGGGACTCGAGCACCCGGATCTCGGGCGCCATCTCATGGTCCACTTCCAGACCATCGAGGTCGGGCACTTCAACGATCTCCGCCTCCATCCGCACAAGGGCCGCTCGGTGACGCATGTCCACGACGACCACATGGTGCAGGACGACGCGTCGCGCGCCGCCGCAGCAGAGGCGGGCCTCCCGTGGATCCGCGGTGGGCTGGTCGAGCACGCCGGGGGTGGGTTCCCCATCGGAGGTGCGCGTCACGTCCCGTGGGGGAGTGGTCACGCCCGGGCCATGCGCGACGCCAACATGAGTGAGCAGATATGGGTGTTCATCATGCAGGGTGAAGATCTGCCGTACCCGACCAACACCGTCGACCTGAGCCCGTCCATCCGCGATGCCCGGGGCTTTCCGGTGGCCCGGATCACCTACAAGCCGGGTCGCCACGAACTGGCCGCCTCGCGGCATCACGGCAAGATCCTGCAGTCGGTGCTCGAAGGAGATGGGCGCCGATTGGACGATCCACACCTCGTCGCCGGGCGTGCCCGAGTTCGGCGGCCAGATGTCGTTCGTCCCGGAGAGCCGCCACGTCATCGGGACGGCGCGCATGGGTGACGATCCGCAGTACCTCGGTCGTCGACCGCTGGGGGCGTGTGCACACCGTCGACAATCTCGTGGTCGCCGACTCATCGGTGTTCCCGACGTCGAGCGGCTACGGGCCCACCCTGACCCTTGTCGCGCTGGCGGCCCGCGCCGCACACCATCTGGCCGGGACGACACCTGGCTGAGGCTCGAGCCGCCTGTTGCCGGGTGGCTACAGTCCGTGCCGGTCGTGGTGCGACGAGTGAAGGGAGTACGACATGAAGCTGTCCATGCCGTTGAGCTACGCCGGGGGCTTTGCCGAATCGGCCCGCCAGACGGCCGAACTGGAGAAGGTCGGGCTCGACACGGTATGGGTGGCCGAGGCGTACGGCTTCGACGCACCGAGCATGATGGGCTATCTGGCGGCACGTACGGAGCGGGTGGAGATCGGTGCGGCCATCCTGCCCATCTTCACCCGTACCCCGACGCTGATCGCCATGACCGCGGCGGGGATCGACGCCCTGTCCGACGGCCGCTGCGCGCTCGGCCTCGGTGCCTCCGGACCGCAGGTCATAGAGGGCTTCCACGGCGTGGCCTACGACCGCCCCTTGGCCCGGACGCGCGAGATCATCGAGATCTGCCGTTCTGTATGGGCCAGGGAGTCCCCGCTGGTGCACGACGGTGCGGCCTATCACATCCCCCTCCCCGAAGGTCAGGGGACGGGTCTCGGGAAGGCGCTCAAGATCATCGGCCACCCCGAGCGATCCCGCATTCCGATCTGGGTGGCGGCGCTCGGTGAGAAGAACGTGGCCATGGCGGCCGAAGTGGCGGATGGCTGGCTTCCGATGTTCTTCGTACCCGAGAAGGCGCTGGATGTGTTCGGCCCTTCCCTGGCCGCCGGGGCGTCTCGGCGCGACCCCGCATTGGGGCAGCTGCAGATTGCCGCGGGAGGGCTGCTGGCGATCGGCGAGGAGTCCGAGGTGGCGTCCGTGCGGGAGACGGGGCGCGCCGGGGCGGCGCTCTACATCGGGGGCATGGGCGCCAAGGGCAAGAACTTCTACAACGCACTGGCCTCTCGGTACGGCTACGAGAAGGAGGCAGCCGAGATCCAGGATCTCTACCTCTCGGGCCACAAGAAGGAGGCGGCGGCCAAAGTGCCGGCGGATCTGCTCGAGGCGATGTCGCTCTGCGGCCCCGAGGGCTATATCAAGGAGCGACTCGCCGCCTTCGCCGAGGTCGGGGTGACCCACCTCAACGTCACCCCGGTCGGCGGCGATCCCGTGGCGATGATCGAGAAACTGCGGAGCTGGCTGTAACCGCCCGAGCCCGACGTCCAGTCACCGCCAGTCGTCCGCGTCCGGGAGCGGGTGACGGAAGAGGCTCGCCGCGTTCCCGGCGGCGATGGCGCGGAGCTCGTCGTCGGGAAGCCCGCCCCACGTCGTGACGAGCACGCCCTGGGTGTCGGGCCACGAAGAGTCGGCATGGGGATAGTCGCTCTCCACCATGATGTGGTCGATGCCGATGACGTGGCGCATGGGCACCATGGAGGGGTCGTCGATGGAGCAGAACCAGAAGTTCCTCGAGAGGACCTCGCTCGGCCGCAGACGGGACGGCCACGCCGTGCTCTCGCTACCCGAAGCCGAATGGCTCAGCACGTAGTCGACCCGGTCCATGAGCATCGGCACCCATCCGATGCCACCCTCGGACATGGCGATGGCGAGTCGGGGAAACCGCAATGGCACGCCCGACCACAGCCACTCTCCGGCGGCCACCAGCGCGTTGACCGGGAACAGCGTCGGGAGGAGCTCGAAGGGAGGACCGGGAGAAGCGAGCGGGGCCCAGGAGGAGGAGCCGGTGTGCAGGCAGACGACGGTGCCCGTCTCCTCGCATGCGGCGAAAAGTGGATCCCAATGGCCGCTGAAGATGGAGGGAAATCCCAGTTGGGCCGGGAATTCGGGAAAGCTGATGGCCCGGAAGCCCCGGTCCGCATTCCTTTGCATCTCCCCGACGGCGATGTCGATGTCGGCCAGAAAGGGGAGTTGGAGCGGAATGATACGGGACGGGTACGGAGCCGCCCAGGCCTCGTGGTGCCAATCGTTGCACGCGCGCAGGCAGGCCAAGCCCAACTCCTTGTCCTCGGCCCGGGAATAGACGGCCCCGCAGAATCCCGAGACCAGGGAGGGGAAACAGAGCGAGGCCCAGATGCCGGCCCGATCCATGTCGGCGATCCGCTCGTCGATGTCGAAGCAACCCGGGCGCATCTGGTCGAACCGGGCCGGTTCCATGCTCCATTGCTCCCGCGGCCGGCCGACCACCGCATTGAGCCCGATGTTCGGGTAGTGACGTGACTCGAAGAGCCACGACTGGTTGCCGGCCTCGTCCTCGACGATGCGTGGGGCGCCCTCTTGGAGGGCCGCCGGGAGGCGGTCGACGAACAGATCGGGCGGCTCGATGAGATGGTCGTCCACCGAGATGATCGGCACGCCGATGGCCCGGGGGGCGGGGTCGGGGAGCAGGGCGGGCTCTGACGCTGTCGCGGCGTCGGTACCGAGATCTCTCACCAGACCTGACACTAACGGAGCAAGGCGTCAGTGGTGGTGGTGTTGCAGGAGAGACTTGAGAAGGACCATCACCAAGCCCAGTACGCCCGCCGTGGCCGAGACCGTCACCAGACGAATGCCGCGCAGCCCGGCCGCCCGGGCGGCGCCGTAGCCGTGGAAGACGAGCAAGACGACCGCCATCCCCAGAGCCACCCAGGCGGCGTTCACTGACGATGCGCCGCAGAGTCGGGCCAGGCCCAGAGCCGCCAGGGGAAGCAAGGAGGCGGTGACCATGGGCCATGCTGCCGCCAGGGACGATCGGACGACATCCATGCTGGGAAGACGCCCGCCGCGAGTTTGTTCGCCGAGAAGTTCGGCATACTCTTCAGCCAGCCAGTACACCACGAGGGTCACCACGATCGTGACGGCCAGGGCCCAGGTGCTGAGTTGGCTGCCGCCCGCGGCAATGATTGCAGCGGTCACCACCGTCCCGTAGATACCGGCCGACCGACGCCGCCCCGAGCGGTGCGGGTCCGGACCTTCGTCGGAGGGTCCCGGTGTTTTTTCCGGACCTTCAGGCATGTGAGTTCACGATCAGGCGGACCTAGAGCAACCGCGAGGGCAATGCCGTTTCGTTGACGGAGGTCCCGCTGCGGCGCAGTGCGTACGCCGTCTTCCCCGGAACTTCGGTGAAGGCCTCGTGGAGTTCGGTGCCGAAGAAGACCAGCCCGGTGCCGTTCTCCGTTGCGTACCCGTCGGGAAGGATGCCGTCCGCGATGAGGCGATGGATCAGCGGGCGCCGCTGCTCCTCTGCGTCGTGGTGGGGACTGTTGCTGTAGGGCAGGAACCCGAGGCCGTCGGTGATGACGCGCAGCTCGGGGCCGAACGAATCGGTCGTTCCCCCGACGTGCCAGCACAGCGATCCGGCCGAGACGCCCTTGAGGACGACGCCGGATTCCCAGCACTCACGCAGGATGACGTCGAGCCCGTGCAGGCGCCAGAGCGCAAGGAGGTTGGCGGTGCTCCCACCCGAGACCCAGATCACGTCCTGGGCCAAAAGGTGCGCTCGCACGTCGGGCACGTTCGGCATCGGGAAAAGCGTGAGATGCGAGCTCACCATGCCGAGTTTGGAGAACGCGTTGTGCACCGCAGCGAGCCGCGTCGAGTCATCGCCGACCGCAGTGGCGATCGTGCAGATCCGGGGATGATCCCCGGCATGCGCGAGCTCGGCCGCCAGCCGGTAGGAGGGGCCCGGACGGATGTTCTGGGGATCGGGCCCCTCGGGCTGAAAGCCGATGCTGTCGGCGATGATCGTGGGTTGGCTCGCGGTCACCTCACGACGGGAGGACTTCGGGATTGACGATGTGCAGCGGCCGGGCCCCGGCCAACAGCCGGCACAGGTCCTCGGCGATGGTGGCGGTGTGGTTGGCTTCGGTGTTGTAGGTCGCTCCACCGATGTGCGGCGTCAGGACCACGTTGCTCAACTGGGTCAGCGGATGGTCGGTGGCCAGGAATTCGCCCTCGAAGTGGTCCAGCCCGGCGCACCCGACTTTGCCCGACTGCAGCGCGGCGACCAGCGCGTCGGTGTCGTGGATCTTCGCCCGCGCCGTGTTGAGGTAGACGACACCATCGCGCATTTTGGCGAACTCGTCCTTGCCGATCATGCCCGTCGTCTCCTCGGTCACCGGTGCGTGCACGGAGATCACGTCGCAGCGCTCGAAGAGCTCATCGAGGGAATTGGTGGCATCGGCGGCATAGGGGTCGTAGGCCAGGACGTCCATGCCCAGACCGCGCAGGCGCCAGCGGGTGGCCCGGCCCACGGCGCCCAGACCGACCAGGCCCGCCGTCCTGCCGGCGATTTCCCAGGCCCGGTAGCGCTGGTAGGGGATCTTCCCGTCGCGGTAGATCTCGCCGGCCCGTACGTCCTTGTCGGCCGGGACCAGCCCCCGCGTGGCGGCGAAGAGAAGGGCCACGGCCAGCTCTGCCACGGCATCGGCATTGCGGCCCGGAGCGCGCAGGACCGGCACGCCGGCCGCCGTCGCGGCGGCGACATCGACGTTGGTGGGGTCCCCACGGCAGCTGGCAACGGCGATGATCGGCTGCTCGTACAACTCGGCACCGCAGGAGTCACCTTCGACCACGACCAGGTTGGCGCCCTCGGCCGCCACCCGTTCGGCCAGTTGCTGTGCGTTGTAGATGCGAAGTTGTGGGAGGTCGAGCCATGAATCGAGCACAAGATCGGCCAACTCGTGGAGCAGATCGAGCCCCGGTCCGCTCACGGCGGCGGTGACTAGGGCTTTGGGCCGCGCAGAACTCATTTCCTCGGACTCCTCTCGGTGTGCGGACTTTCGTCCATAATGGCGGCATCATGACACGGATCTCGGACTGGTGAGCAACCCGCGCGGGTCACTGACGGTGGGCGTCGATATCGGCACGACGGCGGTAAAGGCGTTGGCTGTCGATGAGAACGGGGAGGTCGTCGCCCGCAGCAGAGTGGCACACCGGATCCTGGCCGCGGAAGCGGACCAGCTCCGCCACGATGCCCGTCGGGCCTGGCGGGCGGGCCCGCAGAAAGCCTTTGCCGATCTGTCGTCGGAATTGGCCGCCGCCGGGAACGGTGAGATCGCCGGGAGTGGCGGTGACCTCCATGGTGCCGTCGCTCACCGCGGTCAATCGCCGGGGTGTGCCGACGTTGCCCGGGCTGCTCTACGGGGACTTCGAGGGTCGCCCGCCCGCTGTGGCCGTCACCGCCGGCGACGAGGTGCGCCCTGGCGGGAATGCCCGATGCGGAGGGATTCATGCGCTGGGCCCACGCGCTCGCCCCCGACGCACGGGGCTACTGGCCCTGTCAGGCGGTGGCGACGTACGCCCTGGCCGGCGTTCCGGCCATCGACACCGGTGTCACGGCCTCCATGGGCGACCTCCATGCGGGCGGGAAGTGGAACAGCGAGATCCTCGACGCCATCGGCGTCGCCCCGTCGCAACTGCCCACCGTGGTCCCGATGGCGACAGCGGGGGGCACCCTTCCGGGCACCGACACGGTGTTCACCGGCGGGTCGATCGACGCGATGTGCGATCAGATCGTCGGCGGCGCCACGGAGCCCGGCGACGTGCATGTGATCTTCGGCGCCACCCTGATCGCCTGGGTGGTCACCGACGAGTGGCTGCAGGTGCCGGGCCTCATCAGTTACCCGCACACGACACCGGAGCGATTCCTCATCGGCGGCCCGAGTAACGCCGGTGCACTGTTCGTGGACTGGGCCCGCACCCTGCTGCGTGACGCCCCGCGTCCCGGGCCCGCCCGTGAAGCCTTGGAGCCACGGCTCGGGTCGCCTGACCGCGTGCCGGTCTGGTTGCCCTACGTGCGCGGTGAACGCACGCCGTTCAACGATCACACCTTGCGGTCGAATCTCTACGGGATGGACATCGCCACGGGGGCGGAGGGGCTCGAGCGGGCGGCGTTCGAGGCCAGTGGGTTCGTCATCAAGCGCATCATCGACGGTGCCGGGGTGCCCACCCGGCGCATCGTCGCCAGTGGAGGAGGCTCCAGGGTGACCGCATGGATGGCGGCCGTGGCCGATGCCACGAACCTGCCCGTGGAAGCGGTGTCGGTGCCCGACGGCGCGGCGCGTGGTGCGGCCTACCTGGCCCGCTTGGCGGCGGGTTTGGAAACCTCGCTCACCGACGCCGCTCGGTGGGGCACGATCGGGCGGCGGATCGAGCCCGACCCGACCTGGGTACGGGCGACCGAATCGCGCTACCGGCGATTCTGCGAGCTGGGAACCGGCGAGTAACCGTCCGGCGGCTCAGCCGTTGGGCGTGAACGCCACCTTCAGCGCACCACTCTGGTCCTGGCGGGCGATCGTCTTGAGCGCATCCCACCAGTCGGCGAGCCCGAAGCGATGCGTCAGCATCGGGGTGATGTCGATCCGGTCGTCGGCCACCAGCTGCAGGTAGTGGCCGATGGCGTGCTGGCGCACACCGTCGAATTCCTCGATGCCAAATGCGTTGGAGCCGGCGATGGTCAGCTCTTTGAAGTAGGTCGGTGTCCACTCCCAGCGCTGTGGTGTGGACACGCCGGTATAGACCAGGCGTCCCCGTTCGGCGAGCACCCGGACGCCCACCTCGAGCGTCTCCGCCTTGGCGATGGTGTCGTAGACGACGTCGATGTGGCCGGGGTGGGTCACCGGTAATCCATCGAAGGGCGTGTGCAGTGCGGCCCCCGACCATTCCGCCAGCGCTTCGACCAACGCCAGACGGGGCTCATGGGCGAAGACGCGCGCCGCGCCGAATCTGCAGCGCCATGTCGGATTGGGCCTCGAAGCGCGCGACCACGCCGACCTCGACGTCAGGGTAGAGCATGCGCAGGATGGCCACGCTGGTCAGCCCCAACGCCCCGGCGCCGTAGACGAGGACACGGCCACTCTGCGGAGGCGGATGGCGGACGATGGCGTGGAAGGAGACCGAGAAGGGATCGGCCAGGACGGCGGCTTCGTCGGAGATTCCGTCAGGCACGGGGATCAGCATGGAGTCGTGCGCCGCCAGAAGCTGTGCCCACGCACCCGGGAGCACCTGTCGTCACGCCTACGTGGACGCCCGCACCCAGGTCACCCTTCGTGAAGCTCCAGCACAAATTGAGGTCGCCGGCAGCACAGGGCGGGCAGAGGGGTGCGATGCCGCGGGGGGCACAGGTGAGCCAGGGGTTGAGGATGACCCGCTGGCCGACGGAGAGACCGGTCGCCGCCGGCCCGAGCGCCACGACCTCGGCGACCACCTCGTGACCGGGGACGTGCGGGAGCGAGGAGAAGGCGGCCATCGGGTTGTCGATGTCGCCCGTGCTGAAATCTCCCAGCACGAGCTTGGCGTCGGAGCCGCAGATGCCGGACAGGATCGGCTTGGTAACGACCCAATCGGGCCGGGCCAACCGGGCGTCGTCCATCTCGTGCAGACCGAACGGGATCCCGGCCAGCATGGTCTCCAGCTCGTCGCTGGGTGTCGGCCGGATCTCCTGCGGATCCGGTGCGGCACCGAAGAGGAGGGCCTTCACTGCGTCGTTCATGGCGCGGCATGCCGACCATGAACGCATCGATGTCGGACGTCTTCATCTCCACCACCGCTTTCATGTCCGGGAGGTAGTGCTCGAACGCGTCGCTCTCGAGGGCGTCGGCCATCCCGCGGGCGATCACCGCCGGCGGCTCTTTGGGGCCGTCATAGAGCGGCGCGTCGTTGCCGGGCTGGTCCCAGATCTCGGTGTCGATGGCACCGGGCAGGACGAGCTTGACCCGCACCCCGGTTCCCTCGAGGTCCATGGCCAGAGACTCGCTCCAGCCTGCCAACGCGAACTTCGACCCGGAGTAGGCGGCCTCGGTCGCGATCCCCAGGCGACCACCCAGGCTCGAGACGTTCATGATGGTCCCGGACCGGCGGACCAGCATCCGGGGCAGGACGGCCAACGTGATCGCCACCGGTGAGAAGTAGTTGGTGGTCATCGTCCGCTCCACCTCCTCCATGGTCAACGCGGTGGCGTGACGGCGCATGGGTGCACCGGCATTGTTGATGACGACGTCGATGCCCTCGAAGTGGTCCCAGATGGAAAGGGCGAGTGCGGCCGCCGTCTTCGGGTCGGCGAGGTCCGCGGCCCAACGCTCGGAATCGGGCGACGTGACCCGGCAGTCGGCCAGCACCGCATCGAGGCGGTCCTGGCGACGAGCCACCAGGGCGACGGTGTCGCCCTGGGCCGCCAACACCCTGGCCACGGCCTCACCGATCCCTGAAGAGGCACCCGTGACGAGAACGACCCGGCGACGCGTCGTGGCCATGTTTTCTGCATCCCCCTCTGTGCGTACGTGGCGTCGACGCCCTGGGAGAGGCCGTCGACACATTTCGGGGTGAGCGAGGGGTCTCGAACCCCCGACCTCCAGGACCACAACCTGGCGCTCTAACCAACTGAGCTACGCCCACCGAGGGGGATAAGTGTGGCACATCGCCCCGACCCCTACGAGTTGGCCCCTCCGCAAGACCTTGGGCCCGATGGAGCCATGAACGAGGAGCGCGGCGCTGTATGCGAGGCTGGATCGTGCTGCCCCTGTAGCTCAACTGGACAGAGCAGGTGGTTTCTACCCATCAGGTTGCGCGTTCGAATCGTGCCGGGGGCGCCAGCAGGTCGGTTCAGCCGCGTGCGGGCTCAGCCTATGTGGCCGGTGACGTACGCCTCCGTACGGGGGTCGGTGGGGGATCGGAAAAGATCGAGGGTGGGCCCTGCTTCGACGAGTGCCCCCGAGCCCTCGTCGTCGAGAAGGAAGACGGCGGTCCGGTCCGAGATCCTGGTGGCCTGGAAGAGATTGTGGGTCACGAGGGCGATCGTGATGTGCGCGGAGAGTTGGACGATCAGCTCTTCGATCTGGGCGGACGACTGTGGGTCCAGGGCCGAGCATGGCTCATCGAGCAGCAGCACCTCGGGTTCGACCGCCAGGGCGCGTGCGATACAGAGGCGTTGCTGCTGGCCCCCCGAGAGGCGCACCGCCGGCAACCCGAGCCGGTTCTTGACCGAGTCCCACAGTGCCGCTTGGCGCAGCGCGGCTTCGGCCGCCTCGAGGAGGAAATCCTTCTTCTTCACCCCGTTCATCCGTAGCCCCGACACCACGTTGTCGAAAATGCTCAAGGTCGGAAAGAGGTTCGGCCGCTGGAACACCATCCCGACACGGGTGCGCACGAGTTCGGGCTGGGTGTCGCGGGCATAGACATCGAGGTCGCCGACCCGGACGGAACCGCTCACCCGGCCCGTCGTGTGGTCGTGCATGCGATTGATCGAACGGAGAATCGTGGTCTTGCCACAGCCCGACGGCCCGAGCAACGCGGTCACGGTGTCCTTGGGGAACGCCAGGTTCACGTCCCGCACCGCCACCTGCTTGGCGTTCTCGACCTTGCCGTAGCTCACGGTCAGGTGCTCGAGCGTGATGGCGATCGGACTATCGGGCATGGCGCGTCACATACGAGGCGAAGGTCCGGGCCGCGATGCTCAAGAGCAGCACGAACACCAAGAGCACGAGCGCCGTCGCCCAGGCCACCGTCTGCAGATGGGCATCGGCCTGGGTCCCGTCGGAGAAGACGGTGAGGGGCATCGCCTGCATCGGCTGGAACGGGTTGGTGACCAACAGAGTGCTCCCCAGTGCGGTGAAGAGAAGGGGAGCGGTTTCGCCGACGGCACGGGCCACGGCCAGAAGGTTGCCCGTGACGATCCCGGGGAGCGACGTGCGCAGGACGACGGAGCGGGCGACGCGCGAGGGGCGCGCCCCCAGGGCAAGAGCAGCGTCCCAGAGGTCCTCGGGGACGGCACGCATCGCCACCTCATCTGCCCGCACGATGATGGGCAACATGAGGACGGCCAGCGCGAAGCTCCCGTAGATACCCGCGTAGTGGTGTGAGGGCACGACAAGGAGGGCGTACGCGAAGACGCCGATGGCGATCGACGGGATGCCCGACATGACATCGGCCACGAAGCGAATGGTGGCGGCGAGCTTTCCGCGTCGGTCCATGAGCCAGAGCGCCACCGCCAATCCCACCGGTATCGCCACGACGGCCGCCAATCCCACAATGATGAGGGTGCCGATGATCGCGTTGTAGATCCCTCCTCCCGGGACGCCCTCGGGGACGGGGAGCTGGGTGAAGAAATCGACGGACAGCCCGGGGACGCCCCGCTTGACGGTGTAGGCGATCAGCGCTACCAGCGGGATCAGCGCGAGCACAAGGGCGACGTAGCACGCAACCCGCGTGCTCGTTCCGATCAGCCTCCGTCGGCGCAGGCTCGAGCGTGAGGCGGCTCGCACCACGCCCCGACGGCGCTCGATGGCTTCGGGCGAGAGCAACGCCACCGGACCTGGGCGCTCGGCCGCGGGATCCGGCGTCACGCCGGCACGGGATCGGGATCGGGAACGGGATCGCCATCGGGCTCAAAGGTGTGTGCGCCGCCCCGGTTCCGACGGAGCAGGAGTTGGCCTCCGATGTTGGCGAGCGCCGAGAAGGCGAGGAGGACCACGACCAGGCCGATGACGGCGCTGCGTTGGATCCCGGTGGCCTCGGAGAAGAAGCTGACCACGGCCGATCCCAGGGTGGTCCCGGTCGCCAGCAGCGAATGGGGGTAGTTCACTCCGCCGCCGATCACCAGGGCCACCGCGATGGCCTCTCCCAGCGCCCGGCCCATGGCCAAGGTGATGGCGGCTTGGATGCCCGAGCTCGCCCCGGGGATCACGGCCCGCCGCACGACCTGCCACCTGGTCCCGCCGAGGGCGAGGGCCGCTTCACGGTCCGCCACCGACACGCCCTGGAACGCGGTGCGGGTGAGTGCGGTCAGGGTCGGCAGCATCATCACCGCCAGAACCACCGAGGCCAGGAGGATCCCCGATCCGAGATCCTCACCGCCGAAGAGGTGCTTTACCACAGGGATCTTCTGCAGAAAGGGTTCGACGTCGCGCTGGAAGAGGGGGACGAGGACGAACAGGCCCCACAACCCGACGACGATGCTCGGGACCGCCGCCAGCAGGTCGACGCAGGTCGACAGCGGCCCGGCGATACGGCGGGGCAGGAACTCGGACAGGGCAGCGGCGGTGGCGATGCCCACGGTGATGGCGAGGAGGAGCCCTATCGCGGTGGTGAGCAAGGTGTCGACGATGAAGACCCCGGCGCCGAATTGCTCGGTGTCGGGGTTCCACGTCCCGCTGAAGATGAAACTCAACCCCGAGTGCCTGAACGCCGGGGCGGCCTGCCAGACCAGGCTCACCACCAGCGACACGACGACGGCGGCGAAGATCAGGACGCCGCCCCACCGCAGTATGGCGTAGATGCGGCCCTTCGGGCGTCTGCGTTCCCGGGCGATCAGCGATCCGATGTGGCGCGGCCGCCCGGGCGCCGATGACGCCGCCGCCCGGGCCGTTTCTTCTGGTTCCCCGCCCCCCGCCCCGATTGTCATGAGCCGGACACCATGCGGCCCGGGGTCCGCCGACCGATCAATTCGTGAATATCGGTGACCCGGTTGCGGTTTGCAGGCCGAGCAGCGTGGAATGGGCCAGGTTCACCGCTGCCGATGGCAACGGCGCGTACCCAAGGCCAGCCGAGTAGCTCTGCCCGCTCGTGGTCACCCACTGGAAGAGCTTGCCCAAGACGATGCCGGTCGTGGTGTTGGCCTGCTTCTGGTAGATCAGGGCCCAGCTGAAGTTGGCCAGCGGGTACGACGAGGCCCCGGCTGAGTAGATGATGTTGAAGTTGGCGGAGCTCAGTGCGGTCGCGGTCGCACCTGCGGCGCCAATGGTGCTGACCGAGGGCGTGACGTACGTGTTGCTCTTGGTCAAGAGCGCAGCGTTCGTGAAGTTCGCCTCCAGTGCGTAGGAGTACTCCACGTAGCCGATCGCCCCCTCGGTCTCCTGGATGTACCCGGCCACACCTGCGTTGAGGTCCTGGCCCGAGGTGCCCGTGGCACGCCCCGCGGTGGGCCAGGTGGTCGAGGGCGACGTCGCGCCGATGGCACCGGTCCACGTCGGCGAGGTGTCGATGAGGTACTGGTCGAGGTCGTAGCCGGGGCCCGAGGTGTCGGATCGGAACACCGGGATGATGTTCTCATTGGGCAGCGTCACGCCGGGGTTGAGGGCGGCGATGGCCGGGTCGTTCCAGTTGGTGATCTGGCGCAGGTAGATCTTCGCCAGTGTTGGGCCGTCGAGCTTGAGGCCCCCGGAGACTCCGTTGACGTGGTACGAGACGGCCACCCCGCCCAGGTCGACAGGAACTTGGAGCACCGGCCCCTTTGCCGCCGCGAGTTGCGCGGCGGTCATGGGCACTTCACTCTGGCCGAAGCTGGCGGTGTTCTGCTGGATAGCCGTCACCCCTGGCCCACTGCCCGATCCTGTGAAGTTGACCGTCACGCCAGGATTGAGCTTGTTGTACTGGTACAGGACCCGGCCGTAGAAGGGCTGGATCGAGCTCGCCCCGATGCCGGTCAACGAAGCCGAGGGGGAAGACGTCGGATCGGCCGAGAGCGAGCCACCGGGCGTCGACGGCGTCACGGGCTTCGCCGTGGTCGTCGTGACGGCGCCCTTGCTCGTGGTGGTGGTCGTCTTCGACCCGGACGCGGCGGTGGTCGGTGTGCTGCCGCCGGCAGCCGTCGTGGTCGTGGTGTTGGCCGCGGACTTGGACGTCGGTCGTGGTCGAATGTGTGTTGTCGGACGTCTTCTTGGAAGCCGACGGGGTGGATGAACCGCACGCCGCAGCGATCAGTCCACCGGCCAGCACGACGACGCCGAAGGCGAAGGTCCGGCCGAAGCGACGGTCACCGCTGTGTGGTCGGTTGGGGAGAATCGGGTGTGGTCTGCAAGATCATTCTTCCTCATTCCTCTTTTTCGTCCTGCGCACAGGGTCAGGGGCAGGCGTCCGCAACGGACATTGCCGCGTACGGGCCTGTGCATGGGGCCCCAAGGCGGTGTGATTCTTGACCAAAAACGTCAACAATGTCAATTACGGTGAGTTGGGAGATTAACTGGACTTAGGTGATGAAGGAGGTCACCGCGTCGAGGAGCTCGCCGGGATCGTCGGAGACGACCAACGAATCGACGAGGTGAGGAGCGATAAAGCCCAGGTCGACGGCCTGCCCCATGAAGGTCAGCAGCAGGTCGAAGAATCCGTCGGTGTTCAGCACGGCACAGGGCTTGTCATGGATGCCCAGATGCACCCAGGTGACCGTCTCCATGAACTCCTCGTAGGTGCCGAACCCACCGGGCAGCATGATGACGGCATCGGACAGCTCCGCCATACGGGCTTTTCGCTGGTGCATCGAGCCGACGATCTCGAGGCGATGGAGGCCCTGGTGCGCGATCTCATGGTCGGCCAACGAGCTGGTGATCACGCCGACGGATCGGCCCCCACCCCCGAGGACGGCGTCAGCCACCACTCCCATGAGGCCGACGGAGGCGCCTCCGTAGACGAGTCCGATACCGCGCTCGGCCAGCGCCGCGCCGAGAGCGGCGGCCGCCGCGGCAAATGAGGGCCTCTTCCCGAGACGTGAACCGCAGAAGACGGCGACGTCATGCGGTGCGGGCACCGCGGCAGTCTTTCCGGTGGGGCCGGGCCCGGCAAGACGGTCAGTCCGGTGGGGGACGGTGAGGCTTGCCGACTACGCGGCGCTCTCGGAGACCGAGAGCGTGTGTTCGGGTGACCGCTTGGAGCGACGGCGCACCATCGTCTCCGCGGCATCGCTGTCGTGGATGGTCAGGGAGAACACCGTTCCGGCCAGAGCGAAGGCAGCGGCGGCAGCGAAGGCCAGGTGATAGGCCCGCAGGTCGGGGTGCGAGGCTCCGCCGGCGGCCTGGGTCGAGCCGACCCCGATGAGCACCGTCGAGAGCACGGCGACCCCCACCGCACTTCCGACCTGCCTGCTGGTGTTGAACAGCGTCGAGGCCCGTCCGGTGTCAGACGGCGAGATCATCGCAAAGGAGGCAGCCTGACCTGGAACGAAGATCTGCGCGACGATCATTCCGAGCAGGAACATCAGCCCCCGCATCAACCAGAGGCTCGTCGTGAGCGTGATCTGCGTCAGCAGGAGCATGGTCACGGCCAGAGCGAGGAGGCCACCGGTGATGTGCCGGCGTGGACCCAGCCTGGGGTAAATGAGGCGACTGGCGAATTGCGCGCCGATCATGACGCCGAACGCCTCGGGGAACGTGGAGAGCCCGGATTGGAGGGCACTGAGACCTCGGGCGTCCTGAAAATAGAGCGGGATCAGATAGAGCGTCCCCAAGAAGGCCGCAGACACCAGGAAGATGACGCCGGTCGACGAGCGAAAGAGGCGACCGGCCAGAAGCCGGAGGTCCACCATCGGATGAGGAGTGCGAAGTTCGACGATGACCAGGGCGGTCAGGAGCGTGACGCCGGCGACACAGCTGGCGACGACCGACGGCGATTGCCAGCCCTTGAGCGGTCCTTCGGAGACGCCGTACATCAGCAGGCCGAGACCCGCACCGCCCAGGATGAACCCCGGGATATCGAAGACGCCCGCGTCTTGCGGGGCTGACCGCTCCAGGCAGAGTGCCCCGAATGTCACCGCGGCGATGCCGATCGGGAGATTGACGAAAAAGACCCAGCGCCATGACAGGTCGGTGACCAGGAGCCCGCCGAGCACAGGGCCGATGGCGGGGGCCAAGGTGGTTCCGAGGGTGAGGATGCTGGCCGCCCGCACCCGCTCGGAGGGTGGGAACACCCGGAACAGCATGGCCATCCCTACCGGGGCCAACATGCCGCCCCCGGCACCTTGGATGACACGAAAAATGACGAGTTGGGTCATGTTCTGCGCCAGGCCGCAGAGGACGGACCCCACCGTGAACACGATGATGGCCGTCATCAGCACCCGCTTCCCTCCGAAGCGGTCGCCCAGCCAGCCCGAGGCGGGGATGAACACAGCCAGGCTGACGAGGTACGCGATGACGATCCCGTCGACGGCGGTCGGTGCGATGTGGAAGTCCCGGCCGATGGTGGGCAGGGCTACGTTCACAATGGTGATGTCCATGATGTTCATGAACATGGCTGAGACGAAGACCGCGCCGACGGCGATCTTCTGGTTCATGGGGACTACGGGCACGAGCTGAAAGAAGCTCCTCACTGTGAGCGGCATCCGGGTTCTGGTTCCCGTCGGTGCGCCGAACCGCACGAGCCGTGGTCACGACCATATGCGCCAATCCCGCGCCTGCGGGCACGGGCGACGGAGTCAGGAACAGGTCGGCGTGCTTGCATGGCCGAAGAACGGTTGGCTCGGCCGACGTCAGCGAGATAGGAAGTAGGTAGCGGTGGAGGTCCGAAGGGGGGCAGCGTGGGGTACACGCAGCGGAGGGGGGCGCATCGACGGGGGCTCAAGGCGGCTGGCGCCCTCGCGCTCTGTGGAGTGGTGTCGTTCCTTGCGGCGTCGGGCGGGGCGGGGTCCGGGGCGACACCTCAGCAGGCGGCAGCGCCTTCGGGCACGGTCTGGCTGTGCGAGCCGGGACAGCCGATCGACCCGTGTGCGTCGAGTTCGGATTCCACCACGGTGTCGGCGAACGGGTCGACCAAGGTCGTTGATGCGGAGACATCTACCTCCTCCGCGTTCGACTGCTTCTATGTGTACCCGACCGTGTCCACACAGCGGAAAGACAACGCCAATCTGAGGATCCAACCCGCCGAGATCGCTGCGGCCGTCGGGCAGGCCTCGCGGTTCTCGCAGGTCTGCCGGGTGTGGGCACCCATGTACCGGCAGCGTACCGCCGCTTCGCTCCAGAAAGGCCTCGGGAATGACCCCGCGGCGGACCAGGTCGCCTACGAGAGTCTCCTTTCGGGCTGGGAGGACTATCTGGCGCACGACAACGACGGGCGTCCCGTTGTCTTCATCGGCCATTCGCAGGGGGCTGCGATGTTGATCCGGTTGCTGCGCAGCCAGATCGACCCTCACCCGGCGCTCCGCAAGCAGATGGTGTCCGCGCTGATTCTCGGGGGCAACGTGCAGGTTCCGAAGGGCAAGACGGTCGGCGGAAGTTTCAACCACATTCCGACATGTAGCTCGCCGAAGGCGACAGGTTGTGTCATCGCGTATTCGACCTTCGGGTCGGTCCCTCCGCCCTCGTCGGAATTCGGCCGCCCTGGGCAAGGAGTCAGTCTTCAGTCAGGTCAGACGTCTTCGAAAGGGGAACAGGTGGCCTGCGTGAATCCGGTGACGTTCTCGGGAGGCAAGGGTGCCTTGCAACCGTATTTTCCGAGCGTCGCGACGAGCGTGCCGGGCGTGGACGTGACGACCCCCTGGGTCTCGTTTCCGGGTCTCTACACGGCGCAGTGCGAGGCCAGGGCCGGGGCGACATGGCTGCAGGTCACCTCCACTGCGGGGTCGAGTGATCCGCGACCGCTCGTGACCGCCTCGCTCGGTCCGGACTGGGGCTATCACACCGACGACGTCAACCTGGCCCTGGGCAACCTCGTTCAGGACGTGGCGCAGGAGGAAACCGCCTACAGCGGCTGAATCGTTGATGCCGACGCGGCGCCTAGCTGGGCTGCGGGTCGGTCGTCTGCAGGACGATCCCGTTTCCATCAGGGTCGTCGAAGGTGACGAAGCGACCCCAGGGCGCGACCTCGATGTCACTGACCGGAACGCCTCTGTCACGCAGTGCAGCGACGTCGCTCTCGAGCGCGTCGGTTTCGAGCACGGTTCCTTTCAGCGTGCCGGCGGGCATGGAGGGGAACCACGTCACCAGCGTGAGCGATGTGGCGGCGCCCACCGGCCGCACCTGCACCCAGCGCATGTCCGGCCCCATGTCCGTTTCGGCCACGAGTTCGAACCCGAGCTTCTCCACATGAGAAGGCGCGGGCACGCTCCGGATCGGAGACCGGGACGGAGAACAATTGGACGTGGGATATCGGCATCCGCACATTCTGGGTCAACCCCGGAACGGCATCAACGAGCCGTGGACGGGGTCCCGTCGTAGACTCCGACGGTGGCCAAGGTAATTGCCGTCGCGAATCAAAAAGGTGGCGTGGCAAAGACGACCACGGTGCATTCCCTCGGAGTGGCGCTGGCCGAGCAGGGCAAGCGGGTCCTGATGGTGGACCTGGACCCCCAGGCGTGCCTGACCTACTCGTCGGGCATCGATCCCGACGAGCTCGACGCCTCGTTGCATGACGTCCTGGTGCGGCGGGCCATGGTCGCCGACGTCCGCCGCCCGGTTCTGGGGATCGAAGGGCTGAGCGTCGTTCCCGCCACGATCGATCTGGCCGGCGCCGAGGTACACCTGCTCAGCCGGACGGGTCGCGAGCATGTCCTGGCGCGTGCGCTCGAGCCGATCCTGCCCGAGTACGACGTCGTCCTCATCGATTGCCCCCCCTCCTTGGGGGTGCTGACGATCAACGGCCTCACTGCGGCCGAAGTCGTCCTGGTGCCGCTGCAATGCGAGGCATTGAGCCAACGGGGCGTGGGGCAACTCCTCGAGACGATCGAGGACGTGCGGCAGTTCGCCAATGAGAAGCTTTCGGTGCTCGGTGTGATTCCCACGATGTACGACAGCCGCACGACCCACGCCCGGAGGATCCTCTCCGAGGTGGGGGAGCGCTACGGGCTACGAGTCTTCCTTCCACCTGTGCCCAAGTCCGTTCGATTCGCTGAAGGCCCCGAGCTCGGTCGCTCCGTCCTGCAGCATGCGCCGTTATCTGCGGGAGCGGTGGCCTACCGCTCACTGGCGACGCAGGTGTACGACTCGTTGCAGGCGTCCTGACGTGGTCGGGGAAAAGAGCGAAAAGGCGCCCGATCCGCTGGGGAAGCGTGCGTTGTACTGGGTGCCGTCGGCCTCTGCAGGGCGGGGATGAGCCCTCCGAGGGCACCGCGCCCGAGGCTCGGGATTCCCCGGACTCCTTTCAGGTGGGAAAGCGGGCCCTGTATTCGGGTTCGCCGCCGCCGGGGATCGCCGGGCGTGCCGCAAACGACGGAGACTCGGGGCGCGACACCTCGGAGACCATGTCGGCCGGGAGCGGACCGTTCACCGTGCGCTGCCAACGATGTCGCCAGGTCTCGCACGTCGGTCTCTTGAACCTGCTCATCTTCCAGCTTCCGATCGGGGTATGGCTGCCGCGGGGTCAATTCGATCGACGCATGACGTGTCCTTCGTGTCGGAAGCGGTCGTGGTGCAGCGTCACGCTTCGGCGCGCGTGAACAGATCGTCGGCCCTGGCGTAGCCTTCGGGGATGTTCGGTGGGATGGGTGGCGGAGGGTCGACCCTGCGCAACGTGCGCGTCGGCGCACTTGCGCTCTTTGTCGTTCTCGGCTTCGCGTTCCATCGCAACGGCTCGGCCTACAACACACTGCACGCCGTCTATTTCGTGGTCATCGCCGCCCTGGTCGTTGCCTCCATCGCCGGGCGAGGGAGAGGTCACGGGGGCTACAGGGGCTACGGTCCTCCCGGGAATGTGGGACATGCCAGGGGGCTTCGGCTCGGGCCCACCTCCGGCCCCATTACCCACCGACAACCCTGATCCTGAGGCAGGCGCGTCGCAGCAATAGGGGAGACTGCGACGGCGGCTACTCGGACAGGTAGAACCGCACCGGGACGGCTGACTCGCGGGTGACCCGGCCCCGGTGCTCGAGCAGGACGAGGTGCGCCAACGTTTCGCCGTTGGCGGCCCGCTGCATGTAGTCGGGGAGATCGTCGAAGGGCCGCGACCACGAGAGTGCCAATGTGATGTCCCAGCAGGACACGCCGGGGCTCTTCTCCAGGACGCCCTCAATTTCGGCCAATCGGTCGCCGTGGTGCGCGATGAGCGCATCGACCCGATCGTCGAGCCCCGAAAATCGGTACTCGTGCGCCGGGAAGACCTCGTCTGGATGAAGGGCCCTCACCTTGGCCAGCGACTCGAGATACGCGCCCAGAGGGTTCGCGAATTGCTGCGAGTGAAAGGAGATATTCGGAGTGATCCGGGGCAGCACGTGGTCACCAGAGAGCAGGAGCTTGTGGTGGTCCGAGTAGAGACAGATGTGTCCCGGCGAGTGGCCCGGTGTCCAGACCGCCTTGAAATCCCAACCCGGAAGCTCGAGAACCTGGTCGTCCTCGATGAGGAGGTCAGGTTGGGTCACGCTGAGCGTCGCCTTGATCTCCATGGAGGCAAACGCCAGGTCGGGGAGCTTGTCAGCGGGCACACCGGACAAGGTGAAGAGGTCGCGCATCTCGTCGACCAAGTCGTCGGTGTCGTGGTAGCGCGACTCGAGAAGCTTGGCATCGGCGGGGTGCAGTCCGACCCACGCGCCCGAGGCCTCACGCACCCGTCCGGCCAAACCGTAATGGTCGGGATGGAGATGGGTCACCACGACGCCGCGCACGTCACCCACGGAACCGCCGGTCTCGATCAACCCGGCATTGAGTGCATCCCAGGCATCGTCGGTCGGCCAACCGGCATCGACGAGGGCCACACCGTTGTCCAGTTCGATGACGTAGACCGAGACGTACCGCAAGGGGTTGTTCGGAATGGGAACCGGAATGGACCACATACCCGGTCGCACCTTTTCGACGGGGGGCAGCACGTTGCGGTCCCATGCCTCCTTTTGGGCGGTGCCGGTAACGGTGAACACAGACGGGCACGGTAATCGAGCCACTTTGTGAAAAGCCAAAGGGCGAACGCGCATCTGCCGGCTCCCCGTGGATCGCTGCGGCGGTATTTCGCCGGGTGCCTTGCACCACAAGGCACCCGGTAGTACCTTGTGGTGCATGGCAGAGGGAGGGGGTCGACGAAGCCAGCTCCTGCGGGGCGTTCTCGACATCTGCCTCCTCGCCGTGATGGGGGAAGGCCCGGCGTACGGCTACGAGATGACAAAGCGACTGCGTGCGCGGGGTCTCTCGATCGTCGGGGAAGGTTCGATCTATCCGCTCCTCGGCAGGTTGGAACGGGACGGCTTGGTCGAGACCCATCGGGCAGCCAGCAACGGGGGCCCGCCCCGCAAGTACTACAGCCTGTCGCCTGCCGGTGAGCGTGAGCTCGAGGCGGGTGTGCGGGAATGGCAGACGGCGCGTGATGCCGTCGATGGTGCCCTCGGTCTGGTCAAAGTGGAGGTAGGGCCGTGAATGAGTTCGTCGAGGAGTGTCGTCGGGAATGGCGCCGCCTCGGAGTCCCCGATCCGATTGCGAATGAGATGGCGGCTGATCTGACGGCCGACATCGAAGAGGCAGAGGCCGAAGGCGGCTCGGCCGAGGATGTCCTCGGGAACAGCGTCTTCGACGCCCGCCGTTTCGCAGCATCTTGGGCTGGTGCTCGAGGCGTCACGGCGCCGGTACCGCCTGATGGTCCGCCCAATCGTCCGCCCATACGCCGGACGTTCCTGGCGATCGCCCTCACTGCAGTCGCTGCCTTCGCCGCTCTGGCCGCGGTTGCCCTGCTGCTCGGTCGTCACAGCGCATCGGCTGCCGTCTCAGTCCGGAGGATCCTCGGTGCTCCGGTACCTGGCCGACTTCTTCGCCCTGGTCCGGTCGGCCCGCCGTTCCGATCCATCGTGTTGGGATCACAGTTTGCGGGACAGAATTGGCCGTTCATCCTCGTTGCGGTGCTGCTCTTCATCGCGTGCAGCGTGCCCATCGGTCTCGCCGTCCTGTACTGGTCCCCCTGGTCTCACCGCGGGCTCCAATCGCTGACGCGGGGGCCTCGGGGCCCGAAATGGCCGAAAGGCTCCAGCCAATGACCGCGATGCTCGAACGGCAAGACGGTGCGCGTCCCGGAGAAGCCGAGAGTCAATGGGCCGTGGAGACGCACGGCCTCACCAAGCGGTTCGGGCAGAACGTCGCAGTGAACGACGTGGAGCTCCTGGTGCCGCGTGGATGCGCCTTCGGCTACCTGGGCCCGAACGGTGCGGGCAAGACGACCCTCATTCGGGTTCTGCTTGGATTGACACGCGCCGACACGGGCACGATGTCCTTGCTCGGCTGTCCTGTTCCGAAGCATCGTGATCGCGCGTTGGCCCGGGTTGGCGCCATTGTGGACGAACCGCGGTTTCACGCACATCTCACGGGGAGAGAGAACCTCGAATTGCTGGCCAGCGCGCGCGAGGCTGCGGCCAGAGGTCGTGTCGGACCGTCTCTGGAGCGGGTGGGCTTGAGTCACCGCGCCGACGACCGCGTGGCGAAGTACTCGATGGGGATGCGACAGCGACTCGGCGTCGCCGCCTGCCTGATCGGGGATCCCCAGCTGCTGATCCTCGACGAGCCGATGAACGGACTCGACCCCGCAGGAATGCAGGACATGCGCGAGATGATCCTGTCGCTCGTGGCGGAGGGTCGTACGGTGATGCTGTCCTCCCACCTCCTGGACGAGGTGCAGCGGACGTGCGACGCGGTCGCCATCGTCGACCGGGGCACGGTCATCAGGCAAGGGCCGATCGCCGAACTCCTCGCTGGTGCTTCGTTGGTGGTGCAGGTCGATTGCTCCGAGCCCGACCGGGCACGAGCGCTGCTCGAGGGGACGCCGTTCGGGGCGCAGGTCGGCCTGTCGGGGCTGCACGGAATCGCCGTCACCCTTCCGACCGGGACGTCACGCGACGTGATCGCCGAGATCGCCCGCCTCCTCGTGGAGGAGGGCATCTCGCTGTACCGGCTCCAAGAGGTGCAGGCGTCGCTCGAATCGTGGTTCCTCCAGGTCACGAGCAGGCTGGACGCAGAATGACGACGGTCCCGACGTCCACCGCCCTCGGGCCGGCGGCGGCCCCTGTGGTCACGGACCACATCCGTGATCACCGGGGCTCCCCGATCCCGACGTGGGGCATGATCGCCAGCAGGTTCAAGGAGTTACGCAAGCGGCGCGGTCTCATGATCACCCTGGCCGCGGTGACGATCGGGATCCCGACGGTCTTCCTGGTGATCCGACTGCTCCTCCATGCGTTTGCGCCGAAGACCTATGGGCCTGCCGGCGGTTATTCCACCTATACCGCCCTCGTCCCTGGTGTCCTCTACATATTCGGTTTCATCGTGGCTGCCACCCTGGGTGCCACGGCGGGCTCGGTCGACCTCACCGAGGGGATGTTCCGACACCTGGTGGTGACCGGACGCTCGCGCCTGGCGCTGTACCTGGCTCGGATTCCCGCCGGCCTCGCGATCATCGTGCCGCTTGTGGCGGTGGGCTTTACGATCGTCTGCGCCGTCTGCGTGTTCGCCGCGCCGACGCGGTTCGAATTCAACGGTGTGACCGTCCCCGTGAACCTGTCCCGTGCCGGCCTCGAGACCTGGGCGGTCGACCATGCGGACGAGGTCATCTGTAACTTTGGATTCAGAATCGGGCCGTCCTCCCCGGACGCCTCCGCGATCTCCGCGGCGGTCAATACCGTGTCTTGCGGCAACGGCCAGGGCGGGGTGCCGATCAAGAAGGGGCCAGGTTCGCCGGTCCAACCGCAAGCTTCGAGAGCCCAAATCAGGGAAGCGGCCACGCAGATCGCCCGGATGAATTATGCCGACTACGCCCGGCAATTCCTTTATCCGTCAACCTCGCTCATGATCAGGAGCGGGTTGTGGCTCGAACTTGAAGCGGTCATCGGGTTCGTCGTCGCCCTGGGCCTGGGGTCGCTGACCGGACAGCGGACGGTCGCGGTCATCATCATGATCGTCCTCGAGGTGATCTTGACGCCCATCCTTTCCCGCGCCCGCATTCCGCACCTTGCCAACCTGCAACGGGGAGTGGTGGGCTTGGCCACGGCCCATCTGGCACCGGGTGGGCTCCCGGTGCTCGGAGGCGGAGGCGGCGGGCCGGCCGGGGGTAGTGGGAACGCCGGCCTCCTACCGGAGTCCACGACCGTGGCGATCTGCGTCATCATCGCCTGGCTGGTGTGCTGGACGGCCCTGGGTGCGTGGCGAATGATGACGCGGGACGCCTGACGCCGGGGTGCTGACGGCCCCGTTGCCGTTCTGCGAGACTGTCGGCTCGACGGGCTGTGGCGCAGTTTGGTAGCGCACCGCGTTTGGGACGCGGGGGTCGCCGGTTCAAGTCCGGCCAGCCCGACCATGGAACGGGTGGAGGACACCCCGGAGCGATCAGGACGCACAGAGCGGCTTGTTCCCGTTGAGGGTCACGAATTTCGCGTGGTTGATCCCCATCAGATAGAAGCACTTATTGTTCGATGTCTTGCCCTTGACGAATCCGCCGAGCGGTGGCGAGATTCCGTCCAACGTGGTGCCCTTGGGCAGTGCATACAGGCCCTTCACGATTTCCGCCGACGTCGGATCCGTACTGAGGTGCGCCGCTTCGGCCGCCAGTTTGAACTCAGTGCCCTCCGCCCAGACCTGCACGACGACCTCTCCGAAGTTTGGTCCCGTGGGTACCGACGGCGCGTACTTGTCGAGGGCGGCGTACATCGGCTTCGTCGCGCGTCGTGCACGAACCAGGGGACTTCCGGTTGGACGTCCACATTCCCTTGCATGGCCGGGATCGTCAGCCACGAGATCGAGACTGTGCCGTCTCCGCCGAACTCCAATGGCGCATACCCTTGCGAGGCACAGTTCTGGGCCACCTTCGTCACGACTCCTGAGGCATCGCCCACGTCCATGCCCGTTGCGCCGGCCTGCTTGGCCGCAAGACATTGCGCTTCGTAGTTGGGTGCCGCGAATCCGATGCTGGCCGTATAGACGAGCTTGAGGCCGATTTTGGCCAGGTCGCCTTTCAACACCGCCGACGACTGGGCGCAGATCGCCACCTCCGCGCAATAGAGATCGGCCACCTTCTTCACGCCGGCCCTTTTCATGGACTCCGCCTCGCCCGGCGTTGCGTTGTTGAAGGTGAGCCCAGGGGTGAAGAAATCGGAATTGGTGTAGCCGGCCACGGTGTCGGTGTCGCCGAGCACCGGCACTCCCTGCTGCTTCACATAGGACGCCCATGACTGATCCTCGTCGCTGTTGTCCATGATCGCGACAACGTGATCCTGTTCGACCAGCGTTTGTGCGTCGGCGAGAGACGTCGTCGGGTTGTAGCCGTCGTCTTTCACGATGACGTCCACCTTGTGTCCGTCGATACCTCCCGCGGCGTTGACAGAGGAGGCCCATGCCAGTGCGGTGGGCGACGTCTGGGCGATGGTCGACGCCTCGGGCCCGGTGCAGCTGCAGATGTCACCCACGACCAAAGTGGCCGGTGTCGCCGCTCCAGCGGGTTGGCCGACGAGCCCTACTGCGCTCAACCCTCCCGCGATCACCGTTGCAACGAGGACCCGGAGTGCGAACCCTCTGCCCCGCCATAGTTGCGTGTTCATCGTCGATACCCCCCCTGCCGTCGTCCGATGTGGACGCACTGCCGTTAGCGACATCGATGTCGATATCGATCAGAGATGGCTATCACCCGACAAACCGGGCTGTCAACGGATCCCCGGGGAGGCGCCGGTGTCATGTCGCAGCGCGCCCGAAACGCGCCCGGGGCCACGTGGTGGTAGTACGACGGCGCACGTACGGCCAGCCCCCTCGACAGCCACGCGCACGAAATGCAGACTCGAGGGATCGTGCTTCCTGAACAGTCCGTGGAGGCCTTGGGGTCATGAGTCAGGTACTCCCGGTCGCTTGGTACCGATTCCGGGCGACGTTGGGCCGTCGCTGGACCGGCTACGTGAGTGTGGTCCTGCTCATCGGGCTTGTCGGCGGCATCGCTCTGGCATCGATCGCAGGGGCTCGCCGCACACAGTCGTCATATCCGACGTTCTTCGACAGCACGAACCCCTCCACCTTGACCATCTCCACCTTTGCCGCGAACTCGGGTGGTAACCCAACCGGCTCGGCCAGGCTCACCGCCAGGATCAAGCACCTTCCCGATGTACGGACGGCAAGAACGCTCCTCGCTCCGGAGATTTTGCCCATGGCCAAGGACGGCGCCCCGCGCCTGGGCGCGTTCGGCAATTCGATCCCGGGGGGCAGCGTGGACGGATTGTTGTTCGACCAGGACCGGGTCGTCGGTCGTGCAGGGCCGTCAGGCGAATCCGAACCGGGCCGACGAGGTAGAGATGACCGCCAACCTCGTCCACTCGTTGGGGATCCACATCGGCCAGGTCATCCCTCTCGGCTTCTATACCGACGCACAGACCAACGAATCGGATTTCGGTACCACTCGGGTCGTGCCGCGGCTCCGGGTGGATGCCAGGTTGGTGGGCATCGTCGTCCTCAACGACGAAGTCGTGCAAGACGACATCGACAAGTCCTACGGATTCGAGGTGGTCACGCCGGCGCTCATGCGACACGTCATTGCGGTGTCGCCGGAGGCAGCCCAGCCGGTTCTCTACGGCCTGCAACTCGAGGACGGCGACCGTGACGTCGTCAACGTGGAGAAGAGCCTGACGTCGATCCTCCCGGCGGGGTCGACCTACGAGTTCCACGTGACATCGCGCGTCGTCTCCGCGGTGGAGCTCTCGGTCAAGCCCGAATCAGTGGCACTCGGGGCTTTTGGGGCGATCGCTGCGTTGGTGACAATGGTTCTCGGGATACAGGCCGTCGCGCGCCAGCTGCGGCTCGGCCAGGAGAACCGTCAGGTGTTGCGGGCACTGGGAGCAAGTCCGGCGGTCACGGCCGGCGATGGCCTCCTGGGCGTGCTCATCGCCGTTGTCCTCGGCTCGTTGCTCGCCGGAGCGGTGGCGGTCGGCCTGTCACCACTGACCCCGTTGGGGCCGGTTCGCCCCGTGTACCCCGATCGCGGGATTGCCTTTGACTGGACCGTGCTCGGGATAGGCCTCGCCGCTCTCCTGCTCGGGCTCGGATCCGCGGCCATCGCCCTCGCCGTTCGTGGAGCACCGCACCGGGCCCGTCGCACGGAACTGGTGGCGACGCAAGGTTCGCGAGTGGTCCGGGGCGCCGAGGTGGCGGGGATGTCCACGGCCGGAGTCCTCGGCCTTCAGTTCGCCCTCGACCGGGGACGGGGTCGTACCGCGGTGCCCGTGCGCTCCGCCTTGGTGGGTACCGTTCTGGCTGTGGCCCTGGTCGTGGTCACCCTCACGTTCGCCAGCGGCTTGAACACATTGGTGTCGCACCCGTCGCTGTACGGATGGGACTGGAACTACATGCTCAACCCGAGCGACGACGTCCCACCGCAGACCCTCGCTGTCCTCGATCATGACCCTGACGTCGCCGCCTGGGCGGGGGTCAACCTCGCGAACGCGCAGATCGACGGCCAGAGCTTCCCCATCCTGTTGAGCAGCACCAATGCCGAGCTTTCGCCGCCGATCCTCTCCGGCCATCGGCTCGAAGCAAAGAACCAGATCGTGCTCGGTGCGGCCACGATGCGCCGCGCTCCATAAGCACGTCGGTGACACGGTGGTCGTGAGCTATGGCACGCGCGAGGACGCTCCGGTCTACGTCCCGCCGACGCGTCTCAAGATCGTCGGGGCGGCAACCCTTCCGACCGTCGGTTACACGAGCTTCATCGCCGATCACACTTCCATGGGTACCGGCGCCATCGTCGCCACGGGCATAGAGCCTGCGGCATTCCAGCGGGCCCTCAAAAACCCCGACCAGAATTTCGACGGACCCGAGATGGTCTTCGTGCGCCTGCGCAACGGGGTCAGCGCCAACGTCGGGCGAGCAGACATGCAGCGTGTCGCCAGCGACGCGAACAAGGTGTTCAAGGAGGACCCAATCGGCCAGGACAACACCGTCTCGGTCCTCGGTGTCCAGCGTCCCGCGCAGATCGTGAACTACCGGAGCGTCGGTTCGACTCCGGTCATCCTCGCGGGAGGCCTGGCCGTGGGTGCGATCGCCGCGTTGGGCCTCACGCTGGCCGCATCGGTTCGGCAACGTCGCCGAGAGTTGGCCGTGATAAAGGCTCTCGGGTTCGTGCAGCGACAGCTGTCGGCCGCCGTGGCCTGGCAGGCGATCGTCGCGGCAATTGTCGGAGTGATCGTGGGGATTCCACTCGGGATCGTCGTCGGGCGCCAGCTCTGGATTCTCTTCGCCCGCAATATAGATGCAGTCCCGGATCCCACCGTTCCCGTCGTGTCAGTGCTCGCCGTCGGTGTCGGCGCTTTCGTGTTCGCCTACGTCGCGTCCGTCCTCCCGGGACAGCGGGCGGCCCGGGTCCCGACCGCCTTGGCCCTGCGCGCCGAGTAAATCCGCCCATCGGGCACCATGGCCGGCGGGTAACGTCTGGACCGTATCGACGTCCGACTGGGGGAGCCGCATTCGACGCCTCGGCCACGTTCTACTGAGGGGGAGAGAGTCGGATGGTGCGACGGTGCGACACGGAGAGGTCGGCGGAGATGGTGCGTGACGTGAAGGTGCACTATGCGTCGGGCACCGGCGACCTCAGCCCGAAGGCACATGCGGCGTAGGTACCGCGCCGCGTGGATCGGCCAGCTCGCTGCCGTCGCTGTGCTCGCGCTCTCAGCCGGGTTGATGATGGCCGCCGCTCCCGCCGCCGCCTCGCTGGAGCAACGCCTCCCAACGCCATCGCCCACCGCCAACGCCAACGCAGCCCAGGGCTACTGGTTGGTGGCGGCCGACGGCGGCATCTTCACGTTCGGCGACGCCGGCCTATTACGGCTCGACCGGGGCCATAACGCTGAACCGGCCCATCGTCGGCATGGCCGCCACCCCCGACGGCAAGGGCTACTGGTTGGTGGCGGCGGACGGGGGCATCTTCGCCTTCGGCGACGCCGGGTTCTACGGCTCGACCGGAGCCATAACGCTGAACCGCCCCATCGTCGGCATGGCCGCCACCCCCGACGGCAAGGGCTACTGGTTGGTGGCGGCGGACGGGGGCATCTTCGCCTTCGGCGACGCCGGGTTCTACGGCTCGACCGGAGCCTCAGGCTCAACCGGCCCGTCGTCGGCATGGCCGCCACCCCCGACGGCAAGGGCTACTGGCTGGTGGCGGCGGACGGCGGCATCTTCACGTTCGGGAACGCCTCCTATCTCGGTTCGACCGGGGGGATCAAGATCAACCAGCCGATCGTCGGCATGGCCGCCACCCCCGACGGCAAGGGCTACTGGCTGGTCGCAGCCGACGGCGGGGTCTTCGCCTACGGCGATGCCGGCTATTTCGGTTCGGCTCCGAGCCCCAACCCCGAGGTCGGGGGCATCGTGGCCCTCTCGGCCGCCCAGAACGGGCTGGGCTATTGGATCGCCGGCAGCGACGGGGCCGTCGACGCATTCGGCGATGCTGCGCCGGAGGGCACGGCGGGGATTTCCCTGAACAGGCCCATCGTCGGTTCGGCCGCCGTGCCATCCGCCTCGCCGGCACAGGCGCCACCTGCACCACTGTCCGTCGCGACGACGCCCTTGGCTCTGGCGACGAAAGGTTCGCCCTATTCCGCCTCCCTGACCGCGACCGGGGGCACGGCCCCCTACGTATGGAGACCCCTCGGAGCACTCCCCGCCGGACTGAGCCTCTCCTCGGGCGGCGTCATCACCGGCACGCCGAGTGTGCTCGGGACGTTCACCTTCACGGTGCAGGTGACGGACAGCACGGCGCCTCTAGCCCGTAGGGCGACCGCGCCAGTTTCGATCTCCGTGGAGGTGCCTCCTCCGACGATCACGACGACGACAGTGCCCGCGGCGATCGTCGGGACCGGATATTCCACCGCGCTCACAGCGACGGGGGGAACCTCCCCCTCTTCGTGGGCGGTCGTCAGCGGTTCTTTGCCGGCCGGGCTGACGCTTTCTCCGAGCGGGTCGATCACCGGAACGCCGGGCGCGCCAGGGGAGCTCCACCTTCACCGTGCAGGTCAGCGATGCGTCGCCCACGCCACTCACCACGACCGCTGCACTGTCGATCTCCGTCTTTCCGGCGACGTCCTCGATTTCCCGCGCCAATTCGAGGAATTGGTCCGGCTACATGGAGCTCAACGGTCCGTTCACGTCGGTGGCCGGTACGTTCAGTGTGCCTTCGCTTCAGTCCAACACTCCGGCCGGCGACCTCATGGCCGAATGGGTGGGGATTGACGGTGGGAACCCCGGCAGCACGGCGCTCATACAGGCCGGGTTCAACGAATCGCCGGATCCCAACGATCCCGCCAATCCGAAGGGCTTCACCATTCAGCCCTGGTGGGAGATTCTGCCGGCGGCCGAGACGTACATCACGAGCGTGTCGATCCAACCGGGGGACCGGGTGACGGTGACCATTGATCAGATCAACGGGCTGGATTGGCGTATCACCTTGACTGACGACACAAACGGCGGAAGCTTCACGACCGAGGAGGCGTACAGCGGGCCCGCGACGACGGCGGAGTGGATCCTCGAGGCACTGACGATCGGCGGCAACGTCGCCCCGCTTGCGCCGTTTTCGCCCGTCGCTACATTCGGCGATCTCGGGTTCACCGGTCCGAGCACGGACGTGCAGCGGGTGGTGATGCTGCAAGGTTTCAAACAGGCGGCGACGCCTTCGACGCTCACCGGCAACGGATTCAACGTGGCCTACGGCGCCAACGCGCCCCCGCCCCCCTGATGCAACGAGTCGTCAGTCCTTCTTCTTACCCAAGATGCGGTTCATTTTCGTCCCACATGTGGGACACAGGCCCTGAGCAGCCCGGCGACCGTTGGCCAGCTCGACCTCTTGCCCATCGAATTCACGCTTCTCGCGGCACTTCACGCAGTAGCCCTCAAAATTTGCCATGCCAACTCCTCTTTTCGGCGAGCCCGTCGTTGAGCCCCCGGGATTGCCCCGAAAGTTAGCGGCGGGGTTTGGCGAAGGGGGGGATGCTCAGGCTCATCCAGGCAGGGGACGGCTAGCCTCACGCACGTGCCGGGGACGCCCAAACCAGAGCAAATAGGGGATGCGGTCAGCGCAGGGATCGGCCCTGAGAGCGGTCGTTTCTCGGGTCGGGGCAGGGAGGCCACGGAGGCGCTCGCCGAGACGTGGGAATCAATGAGCGAGGCCTGTCGCGGGTTGCGTCCGCAGGAGTGGCTCCGGCCGACCGGGTGCCCCGGATGGAGCGTCCAGGATCACCTCTCGCACCTGATCGGCATCGAGCGATCGTTGTCCGGAGAGCCGACGCCGGCGACTGATGACCCCCCGGGCGACCACGTCCGCACGCCGTTCGCCGAGGAGAACGAGCCGTGGATCGCCGTGCGCCGGTCCATGCCCGGGACCGCTGTACTGACCGAGTTCGTCGCCGTCACCCAGCTCCGGCTGGCCGCGCTCCGGCGCTTGACCGAGGAGGAGTGGGCCCGGGTCGGTCCCACCATCGTGGGCGAGGTGGCCCTCGCCGACTTCATGAAGACCAGGGTCTTCGACAGCTGGGTCCACGAGCAGGACGTGCGCGCGGCCCTGGGCCGACCCGGTGGGAGCGGTGGGTTGGCGTCTGCCATCGGCGTGGGCCAGGTCGAGGCCGCCATGGGCTTCGTCGTGGGCAAGAAGGCGGCGGCGCCCGAGGGCTCGGTCGTGCGCTTCTCGGTGCGCGGCCCCGCCCACGATGCCCGCCGGATCACGCTCGCCGTCCAGGCCGGCCGGGCCCGACCGGCGGCTGAGGGGACCGTTCCCTCCGTGACCCTGACCCTGTCCAGCCTCGACTTCGTCCGTCTGGGCTGCGGTCGGGTGGCGGGGGACGAGCTGCAGGCCGCCGGAGGGGTGGAGGTGGCTGGGGACGCGGCCCTCGGGAAGAAGATTCTCGAGGCCATGAACTTCATGTTCTGATGGGCCAGTAGAGTGTGCAGTTCGTGATGCGTGCCACCACTGAACCGTTGGAGGGAAACCTCGTCCGCCTGAGCGTCGAGATCGACGAGCCAGAGTTCGACAAGGCTCTCGTTGACGTCGTCAAGACACTGGCCACCCAAATCCGCGTGCCGGGTTTCCGGCCCGGAAAGGTGCCGCGCAAGGTGCTGGAAGCCCGCATGGGCGGCGCCGGCGCGCTGCGGGCCGAAGCCCTTCGCGAAGCGTTGCCCGACTTCTATGCCCGCGCCGTCGTCGATTCGGAGATCGACCCCATCGCCTCCCCGGAGATCGACATCACATCGGGCGAGGACAGTGGCGCCATCAGCTTCGACGCCGTCGTCCAGGTGCGGCCGACCGTCTCCATTCCCGGATACGACGGCCTGCAGGTGACCTTGCCCGGCATCGTCGTCAGCGACGAGGACATCGACCGCCAGATCGATCGGCTGCGCGAGAACGACGCCGAGCTCGAGCTCGTGGGGCGGCCCGCTATCGATGGCGACCTGGTGACCATCGACCTGCACGGGAACGACCCCAGCGGGGCTGAAGTGGTCGGCGTGGACGACTATCTCTACGAGGTGGGGAGCGCCACGGTCACGGCGGAGCTCGACGAGACGCTGCGCGGCGCCAAAGCCGGCGACATCTTGACGTTCTCGTCCGCTGCGCCCGGCGACGAGGACGAGGTGATCTCGTTCCGGGTCCTCGTCAAGGACGTCAAAACCAAGAAATTGCCCGAGCCGACAGACGAGTGGGCAGCCGAGAGCTCCGAATTCGACACCGTGGCCGAGCTGCGGGCCGACATCTCCGATCGCCTGGCCCGGGTCAAGCTCGTGCAGAGCCAGATGGCCCTGCGTGAGAACACCATCGAGGCGGTGGCGGCCCTGGTGGATGACGGTGACGTCCCCGAAGTGCTCGTCGATTCCGAGGTGAACGAGCGACTCCATGACCTCCAACACCGGCTGGAGGCGCAAAAGCTGGGCTTGGGCGAATACCTCCAGGCCACGGGGCGCACGCCTGACGATCTCCTGGCCGCCGTGCGGGCCGACGCCCACCGGGCGGTGAAGGCCGATTTGGCCCTCCGTGCCCTGGCTGAGGCCGAGGAACTGGGCTTGAGCGACGAGGAGCTCGACGCCGAAATCGCCACCATGGCCGAGCGGATGGAGACCACTCCCGGGGAGCTGCGGCGCCAACTCGACACGGCCGGACGAACCGGCGCGGTACGCTCGGAGCTACGAAAGGGCAAGGCGCTGCAGTGGCTGCTGGACCATGTGGAGCTCTTCGATGAAGAGGGCAATCCGATGTCGCGGGACGACCTGAAGGCCGACGCGGCGGCGGAGGCCATCGAGGAGGGCGCTGACGTGTCCGACGAGGTGGCCGAGGAAGACGAGGAGAACGGGTGATGATGCAGAACGGTGAGCGGTATCGGGCGAACAACTATCTCGTTCCGACAGTCATCGAGTCGTCCAATCGCGGTGAGCGCGCGTACGACCTCTATTCGCGCCTCCTGCGTGAGCGCATCATCTTTCTCGGCACCCCGGTGGACGACACCGTGGCCAACCTGGTCTGCGCCCAGATGCTGTTCTTGGAATCCGAGGAGCCGGACAAGGAGATCCACCTCTACATCAACTCGCCCGGCGGGGACATCACGGCGCTGTTCGCCATTTACGACACGCTGAAGTTCATCAAGCCGGACGTCTCCACCTTCTGCTACGGCCAGGCCGCCTCCGCGGCGGCCGTGCTCCTGGCGGCCGGCGCACCCGGCAAGCGGTTCGCACTCCCGCACGCACGGATCCTCTTGCATCAACCCTGGGGCGGCGTGGAGGGCCAGGCGAGCGACATCGAGCTCCAGGCCAAGGAGATCCTCCGCATGCGTGACCTGTTGACGAGCATGCTGGCCGAGGACACGGGCCAGACGCACGAGAAGGTCACCAAGGACACGGACCGCGATTTCATCATGACAGCGGACGAGGCGGTGACGTACGGCGTGATCGACGAGATCATCACTTCCCGCACGATCGCCCCGCTCGAAGCTATCGGCGCTGCATAGGCCATCGAGAACGTCTCGGCGAGAGCAACGGGGAGAGGGGTTTCGGTGGCGAAGTTCGGCGAAGGCGGAGATCTGGTCAAATGCAGCTTCTGCGGCAAGACGCAGAAGCAGGTCAAGAAACTGATCGCCGGACCTGGGGTCTACATCTGCGATGAGTGCATCGATCTGTGCAACGACATCATCGCCGAAGAGCGCGACGAGACGGCGGAGCTCTCCTTCGAGGACCTGCCCAAGCCGAAGGAGATCTTCAGTTTCCTGAACGACTACGTCGTCGGCCAGGAGTACGCCAAGAAGATCCTTTCCGTGGCCGTCTACAACCACTACAAGCGGGTGCAGGCCGGACCGGTCCAGGAGGACGGGGTCGAACTGGCCAAGTCCAACATCCTTCTGCTCGGTCCGACCGGGTGCGGTAAGACGCTGCTGGCCCAGACGCTCGCCCGCATGCTGAACGTGCCCTTCGCGATCGCCGACGCCACCGCGCTGACCGAGGCCGGCTATGTCGGGTGAGGATGTCGAGAACATCCTGCTCAAGTTGATCCAGGCGGCGGACTACGACGTCAAGCGGGCAGAGACCGGCATCATCTACATCGACGAGATCGACAAGATCGCCCGCAAGAGCGAGAACCCCTCCATCACGCGTGACGTATCGGGCGAAGGTGTCCAGCAGGCGTTGCTGAAGATCCTCGAGGGCACGACGGCGTCGGTTCCCCCCAGGGCGGGCGCAAGCACCCCCACCAGGAATTCATCCAGATCGACACCACGAACATCCTGTTCATCTGCGGTGGGGCGTTCGCCGGCTTGGACCGGCTGATCGAGGGTCGCATCGGCAAGCGGGGCATCGGCTTCCGCGCCGAGGTGCACCGCCGCGAGCGCGACGACGGGGAGATCCTGCGTCACGTGCTGCCTGAGGACCTGATCAAGTTCGGCCTCATCCCCGAGTTCATCGGGCGTCTGCCCGTGGTGAGCGCCGTTTCCCCCCTCTTCAAGGACGCCCTCGTCCAGATTCTGGTCGAGCCCAAGAACGCGCTCTCCCGGCAGTACGAGCGTGTCTTCGCCCTCGACAATGTCGAGCTCGAGTTCACGCCCGACGCGCTGGAGGCGGTGGCCGAGCAGGCCATGCTCCGTGGGACCGGCGCCCGCGGCCTCCGGGCCATTCTCGAAGAAGTCCTGTTGGACGTGATGTACGACCTTCCGAGTCGCTCTGACGTCGGCAAGTGCGTGGTCGACCGCGCCGTGGTGCTGGACCGGGTCGCTCCGACCCTGGTTCCCGTGGGCGGCGTTCCGGTCAAGTCGACCCGCACCCGGCGCGCCGCTTCCTAGCCGGCGCCGGCCGCACGCTGTCGGGTGGCTGAGGAGAGCAGCGGGACCGGTCCGCCCTCAATGGGGTTTCGCCGACCTCGACGCCGCTTTGGAGTGGCTGGACGGCCACATCGATTTCGAGTCGAACATGCCCAGTCGGCGGGCCCTGCCCACGCTCGATCGCATGAAATCGCTCATGGCCGTGCTGGGCGACCCTCACGAATCGATTCCCTCGGTCCACATCACCGGGACCAACGGCAAGGGCTCCACCTCGGCCATGGTGTCCGCCTTGCTGATGGCCCAGGGCCTGAGCGTCGGGACCTACACGAGCCCGAACCTGCACCGTGTCTCCGAGCGCCTGGCGCACAATGGCGAACCGATCGGTGACGAGGCCTTTCTCGACGTGCTCTCGGAACTGGCCTCGCTCGAGGCACATGGTCCCCGAGCGGCCCACCCGCTTCGAGCTGCTGACCGCCGCCGCGCTGTCGTGGTTCGCCGACGACGCCGTCGATGCCATGGTGGTCGAGGTGGGGCTGGGCGGCACGTGGGACAGCACGAACGTGCTGCACGGCGACGTCGCCGTCCTGACCAATTTCAGTTACGACCACACCGATGTGCTCGGACCGACCCTCGAAGGCATCACCGAAGACAAGTCGGGGATCATCGAAGCCGGGAGCCACGTGGTCGTGGGCGAGACCCGGGCCGATCTGGTGGCGATCGTCGAAGCCCATGCGGCCCGCGTGGGTGCGGCCGGGGTATGGGTGGCCGACCGGGACTTCGGCTGCGCGGAGAACCGGGTCGCCGTCGGAGGCAGGTTGGTGACGCTGTGGACGCCCGGTGGACGCTACGAGGATGTGCTCGTGCCCCTGCACGGTGCGCATCAGGGACGCAACGCGGCCTGTGCCCTCGCCGCGGCGGAGGCGTTCTTCGGGCGTCCGCTCGACCCCGAAGTCGTCGACGAGGGTTTCGGGGTCGTCCGGGTGCCCGGTCGCCTCGAAGTGTTGGGGCGGCGGCCGCTCCTGTTGGTCGACGGGGCGCACAACGTGGCCGGGATGACCGCGCTCGGCCTCGCCCTGGCCGAGGAGTTCGCGGTCGACGGCAACAGCGTGGCCGTGATCGGCATGCTCTCGGGTCGAGATCCTCTGGCCATGCTGGCGGCCCTGGCGCCTTCTGACGTGTCCACCATCGTGGCGTGCCAACCCGATTCGCCGCGGGCCCTTCCGGCCGAGGACGTGGCGGACGCCGCCCGGGCCCTGGGCCTGAACGTGCACGTGGAGCCGTCGGTGCTCGATGCCCTGGCCCGGGCGAGGGGACTGGTCAATGCCCGTGGCCTGGTCGTGGTCGCCGGATCGCTCTACACGGTGGGCACGGCCCGCGGCGAGATCCTCGCCGGTGCCGTCGGCTGGGAGGACGCCGGCCGCTGAGCCAGGTCGATCTCTCAACCAATAGTTGAGGGTTGAGCCCGCAGGTCTCAACGTGAGGTTGAGGGTCTCTCGCATCGCGCACCGTGGGGTGGCCCTCCACCCCGTCTGTGCTGCTGCTACTGTCCTCCGCTCGTGGATCGAACCCTTGTCATTGTGAAGCCCGATGGTGTCGAACGCGGACTGATCGGCGAGATCGTCGGCCGGTTGGAGCGCAAGAATCTGCGTCTCGTGGCCGCCGAATTGCGCACAGTCAGCACCGAGCAGGCGCAGGCGCACTACGCCGAGCACGCCGAACGCCCGTTTTTCGGTGATTTGGTGAAATTCTTCACGCGTTCGCCCGTTCTCCTCATGGTCGTCGAGGGCCCGAAGGACACATTCGCCGTCGTGCGCACGATGATGGGCGTGACGAACCCGGCCGAAGCCGCTCCGGGGACGATTCGTGGTGACCTCGGCATCGAGACGACCGAGAATCTGGTGCACGGCTCGGATTCACACGAGTCGGCGGCACGGGAAATCGCCCTTTTCTTCCCGGAACTCGCCTCTTCGTAAGAGGTTGCCGGAGAGGTTGCCTTGTGGTTGACCGAACCGTCCCCTAACCTGGTACCTCACCTACAGGTACCGGATTCCCTCCGGTGCTCGTCCCGCATACACCGGGAGAAAGTCCTTTATGGCAGACAATCGCCTTTCCCTCCTTGGTCGTGACATGGCTGTCGACTTGGGTACTGCCAACACCCTCGTCTATGTGCGCGGTCGCGGCATCGTCCTGAACGAACCCTCTGTGGTCGCGGTGGACGTCAAAGACGGGCGCCCGTTGGCGGTGGGCGCCGAGGCGAAACGGATGATCGGACGAACACCGTCGAACATCCAAGCGATCCGCCCACTCAAGGACGGCGTGATCGCCGACTTCGAGATCTGCGAGAAAATGCTGCGCTACTTCATCCATCGCGTGCACCAGCGCCGCTTCGCCAAACCCCGCATGGTCATCTGCGTTCCCTCCGGCATCACCGGCGTGGAACGGCGGGCCGTGATGGAAGCGGCGGAGTACGCCGGCGCCCGCCGCGCCTACATCATCGAGGAGCCGATGGCGGCCGCGATCGGTGCCGGTCTTCCGGTACACGAGCCGACGGGCAACATGGTCGTCGACATCGGCGGAGGCACGACAGAGGTCGCTGTCATTTCGTTGGGTGGCATCGTGACGAGCCAGTCGGTCCGCATCGGCGGCGACGAGCTCGACGAGGCGATCATCGCCTTCGTGAAGAAAGAGTTCAGCCTGGCCCTCGGCGAGCGCACGGCGGAGGAGATCAAGATCACCCTCGGCTCCGCATACGAGTTGGAGCAGGAGCTGCACGCCGAGATCCGCGGTCGGGACCTCGTGAGCGGTCTGCCGAAGACCATTGTGGTGTCCACCGAGGAAATCCGGCGGGCCATCGAAGAGCCGGTATCGGCCATCGTCGACGCCGTGAAGGTCACCCTCGACCGCACGCCGCCCGAGTTGGCCGCCGACATCATGGAGCAGGGCATCGTGCTGACCGGTGGGGGAGCGATGCTGCACGGGCTGGCGGCCCGCCTGCAGAACGAAACAGGAATGCCCATCGTCGTCGCCCGCGACCCGCTCAATTGCGTCGCCGTCGGTGCCGGTCAATGTCTGGAAGAGTTCGAAGCGCTCAAGCGGGTGCTGATCACCACGTCTACGCGCTGACGGATCGTCCGGTATTTCCGGGGTGGCGAGGTCACGGCGGTCGCGCCGCACGCTGACGGTTGTCGTGCTGGTCGTGTTGTCGCTCTCGATCATCTCGCTCGACCTCAACGGTCGGACGCACAGCATCACGTCTGGCGTGAAGTCGGCGGCGAACAGTGTGTTCTCGCCGCTGCGCAACGCGGTCAGCGACGTCCTCAGCCCGATCGGCGATTTCTTCGCCGGGGCCGTGCACTACGGATCGCTGCAATCGGAGAACCAGAAGCTGCGGGCCACTATCGGGAACCTGCGTCATGAACAAGGCCGAGTCCGCCTTCGAGAACAATCAGCTCCGCCAGCTGTTGGCCCTTCAGAACCTGCCGTTCCTCAACGCGCTTGCCCACCGTGACCGCAGCGACACAAGAACTGGACAGTTCGAACTTCACCATGACCATCACCATCGACAAGGGACGATCCGACGGCGTCGACGTCGGGATGCCGGTGGTCGGCGCATGGCGGACTGGTGGGACAGGTGATCCAGTCCTTTCACCACACCGCCGTGGTGCGGCTGGTCAAGGACGGCCAATCCAAGGTGGGCGTGAGTTTCGGCACGACGCAGTCGTACACCGCCACGGTTGACGGCCAGGGCCCCAATTCGCCCATGACGGCGGATCTGGTGGCACCGCACACCCCGCTGCACAAGGGCGAGGAGATGTATCACGAGCAGTCTCGACGCTGCCGCCTTCCCTCCCGGCATCCCGGTGGCGCAGGTCTCGTCCTTCCACACCAGTGCCGGCGCCAGTCAGATGACGATCGCGGTCACACCGTCGGCCGACCTCAGCCAATTGGCCTATGTGAGCGTCGTGCTCTGGGAGCCTCCGGCGTGAGCGCTCGCGTCGTCCTCCGCCTCGCCCTGGTGACGCTGCTCCTGCTGTTGGTCCAGTCGACCGTGTTGCTCTCGATACGGATCGGGGGCATCCACCCCGACATCTTGTGGCTCCTGCCGATCACCGCGGCCCTCCTCGCTGGCCCCGAGACCGGCGCCCTCGTCGGATTCTGGTCCGGGCTGGCCTTCGACCTGGTCCTTCCCACGCCGTTCGGCCTCAGTGCCCTGGTCGGCTGCTTGCTGGGCTATTCGATCGGTGCCGCCACGGCGGCCGTCGACAGGCGTGCCGTGTGGCTGAAGCCGGTGGCCGCGGTTGTGGGGAGCGTCGCGGCTGACATGCTGTTCTCCGTGCTCGGAGCCATCTTCGGCCAACAACAGATGGTGCAGGTCGACTACCTCTCACTTTTCGTCATCGTCGCTGTGTCCAGCGCGCTGCTGGTGCTGCCCGTCAGCCGCTTGATGCGGTGGGCGCTCTTCGCAGAAGGGACCCGGCGCACGTTGGTGTCAGCCCAGTCGACTGAGGGTGGTCTTTGGTGAAGCGGACGCTGCGTCACCCCATCCGGGGAGATCGCCTCCATCCCAAGCCCTCGTCGCGACAGCCCGAGAAGTCGGCGTGGAGGAGCGAGGCACGCCAACCGCGCATGCGACCGCGCAAGAGCGTCAACGTCGCGTCACTCGTCGGATCGCCCGAGGACCAACCGTCCCGCCCGAATCTCCGGCTGCGCGTGGTGGGGATCCTCTTCCTCGTCCTCTTCCTCGTCCTCGGACTGCGGCTGTGGACATTGCAGGTCATCGACGGCAAGTCCTACGCCGCCGCCGTGACCCGCAACCAGGTCCGTGTGGTCCAGGTGGCCGCACCCCGGGGTCAGATCGTCGACCGGAACGACACGACTCTGGTGACCAACGTGCCCGAACAGGAGCTCCTGCTCTCACGGGTCAGCGCAACGGAGCATCCCTCCATCATCGGCATGGTGGCCGCCCTGATCGGCCAGACACCGGCGCAAGTGGAGCAGTCGGTGAAGAACGAGCGCTACAGCCCCTACGAACCGGTGCCGGTGGCGACCAATGTCCCGGCGGACACCGTGCAGTACCTGCAGACGCACCAGTCCGACTATCCCGGAGTCAGCGTGCAGACCGTCACGCAACGCTCGTATCCCCAGGGCGGTACCACCGCCACGCACGTGCTGGGGTACCTGGGGGACATCTCCCAAGCACAGATCAACGCGAACCCCAAGGCCGACTACAACCAGGGCAGCCTGGTGGGGCAGTCCGGCATCGAGCAGCAGTACGAGCAGTACCTGCGGGGCGTCAACGGGAGCCAGGCGCTCTCGGTGAACGCGTCGGGCGACGTGGTCGGCACGCTCTCCCGCACGGCGCCGAAGATCGGCGACACCGTCGTGCTCAACATCGACACCGGCCTGCAGGAGGCAGGTGCAGAACGACCTGGCGACCCAGATCCTGGCGGATCGCAAGACGCCCGACGCCGAGGACGGCAACAAGCTGCCGCCGGCCATCAACGGAGCGGCGATCGTGATGAACCCGCAGAACGGTCAGGTGCTGGCGATGGCCTCGTATCCCACCTATGACCTCAATCAGTGGGTCGGCGGTATCTCGAGCGCGAACTTCGCCGCGTTGCAAGCGAGCCAGGCCGAGAACAACAACGCCATTCAGGGTCAGTACACGCCCGGTTCGACCTTCAAGTTGATCACCGCCACCGCCGATCTGCAGGACGGGGTGTACAGCCCGTCGAAGTACTACGACGACACCGGGACCTTCAAGGTGGCGAACTGCACCGGCGGCTCGTGCAATTTCACCGACAACGTGGGCGACACCGGCGGGGAGTACAACCTCGCCACGGCGCTGACCGTGTCCAGCGACTCGTACTTCTACAACCTCGGGGAACTGTTCTGGGAGGGGCGGGCGACCTACGGGGCCAACGCAATCCAGAACGTGGCGGCCGCAGTACGGCGAAGGCGTCAGCACCGGCATCGACCTCCCGAATGAGGGGGTGGGGCGCGTCGACAGCCAGACCGAACGGGAGAAACTGCACAAGGAAGCACCGGCAGCCTTTCCGAACACCACCTGGTACACGGGCGACAACGTCGAGATGGCATTCGGGCAGGGGGCGACGGCGTTGACGCCGATCGAACAAGCGGTGGCCTATGCCACCTTTGCCAACGGCGGGACGCGCTACGCCCCCGAAGTGGCGTCGGAGATCGTCGATCCGACCACCGGGAAGGTGGTGACCCAATTCGCGCCGAAGGTCCTGGGGCACGTGAACCTTCCCGCGGCCGTCTCCCAGCCCATCCTGCAGGGCCTCGAAGGCGTCATCGCCAACAAGAATGGGACGGCCTACGGCGTCTTCCAGGGTTTTCCGGCCAGCTGGAACCTGGCGGGCAAGACCGGGACGGCCACGAACCCCGGAGCGAAGGAGCCCAACAGCTGGTTCGTCGCCTTCGGGCCCAACCCGAACCCGCAATACGTCGTGCTCGCTGTCATCGACGAGGGTGGGTACGGCGCTGAAGCGGCGGCGCCGTTGGTGCGCAATATCTTCAACTACATCGTGGCGAACCCCATCGGCGCCGTGAAGACACCTACCGTGCAGAACCCCGCGTCATCCTCCGCACCGGTGAGCAACCCTCCCTTCGGCACGGCGACCACGACCACCACCACGACGCCCGCCACGGCCCCGCCGGCCGCCCACTCGCCCACGACGACGACCACCACGTCGAAGTCGCCGTCGGGGGCCTAGGAGTCCCGTAGGGTTTGGAGACGATGAAGACCCTCTGGCCACAAGTGGAACGGCTACTGCTCGGTGTGTCCAAGCCGGCGCGCTACATCGGGGGTGAGCAAGGGGCCCAGTACCCCGAGCACGGTCCGGGCAAGGTGGCCTGGATGCTCCTGTACCCCGACACGTACGAGATCGGTCTCCCCAACCAGGGGTTGCAGATCCTCTACGAGATCCTCAACGAGCGCGACGATGCCGTGGCGGAGCGGGCGTACGCGCCCTGGGTGGACATGGAGGCCGCCATGCGGGCCGCCGGCGTCCCGCTCTTCAGCGTGGAGCAACACATCGCGGCCCGTGATTTCGACGTGATGGCCTTCAACCTCTCGGCCGAGCTCGTCTACACCAACCTCGTCAACCTGCTCGACCTCGCCGATGTCCCGCTGCACGCGGCCGACCGGGGTCCCGCACGATCCCTGGGTCGTGGCCGGTGGCCACTGCGCCTTCAATCCCGAGCCGTTGGCGGACTTCGTCGACGTGTTCGCACTGGGCGACGGTGAGGAGATCGTGGGCGACATCAACGAGGCCCTGCGTGAGTGGCTGGCCCTCCCCGTTGTCGCGCGCGACCGCGAGGAGCTGCGTCTCGTCCTGGCGGGCATCGAGGGGGTCTACGTCCCGTCCCTGTACACGTCGACGTACCACGACGGACGCCTGGTGTCGACGCTGCCCAACCGCCCTGGCGTGCCGGCCGAGGTGGCAAAGCGCACGGTGGCGGACCTGGCCGACTGGCCCTATCCCGTTCGACCGCTCGTGCCCCTGACCGAGGTCGTCCACGACCGATTGAACGTCGAGGTCTTCCGCGGCTGCACCCGCGGCTGCCGCTTCTGCCAGGCGGGGATGATCACCCGACCGGTGCGTGAACGGCCGGCGGCGCAGGTCAAAGAGATGGTGCGGGAGGGCCTGGCCTGGAGCGGCCACGACGAGGTCACACTGACGTCGCTGTCGACCGCCGACTTCTCGGGCATCGAGGAGACCGTGCGCGACATCATCGACGATCCGGTCCACCAGGGGCGGGTGTCGGTGAGCCTGCCCTCGCTCCGGGTCGACGCCTTCACCGTCGGGACGGCCGCGCAGATCCAGAAGGTCCGCCGCACCGGATTGACCTTCGCCCCCGAGGGTGGGACGTGGCGCATGCGCCAGGTCATCAACAAGTTGATCACCGAAGAGGACCTCTACAGCGCTGTCGATGCCGCGTTCAGCCAGGGGTGGCGCCGGGTCAAGCTCTACTTCCTGATCGGGCTGCCCACTGAGCGCGACGAGGACGTCATCGGTATCGCCGAGCTCGGCAAGCACTGTGTCGAGATCGGTCGCCGCCATTCGAAATCGGTGACCGTGACGGCCTCGGTCGGCGGGTTCGTGCCCAAGCCGCACACCCCCTTCCAGTGGTTCGGTCAGGACACGGTCGACGAGCTGCAACGCAAGGTCACTCTCCTGCGCGAGCACGCCCGCTCCACCCGGGGGCTCACCATTCGCTGGCACGAGCCTGCGGCGTCGGCGGTCGAAGGCGTGGCCAGCCGCGGCGACCGTCGCATGGGTGCCGTCATCGAGCGCGTCTGGAGGGCCGGCGGGACGTTCCAGGAATGGTCCGAGCGTTTCGACCTCGCTCTCTGGGAGGAGGCCCTGGCCGCAGAGGGGCTCAGCCTGGCCGATGTGGCCTATCGGGACCGAGATGAGCACGAGCCGTTGCCGTGGGACCACATTTCGGCAGGGCTGCACCGGGACTTCCTCTGGACCGACTGGCAGGACGCGCTGGCCGAAGCCGCCCTCGAGGACTGCCGTTGGACGCCGTGCTACGACTGCGGCGCCTGCACCGGGTTCGGGCTCGAGCACGTGGTCGCCTCGCCTGTCCCCCCAGCGGGCGGGAGCCAGGGGACGGGTCAGGACCTGTCGGTCGGTGGCCGGATCCCGGTCCGTCTCGTGAGCGGCGTGCGCTCGGGGGCGGCGGCCGTAGCGGGAGCCGGCTGAATGCCGGATCCGGAAGAGTCCCGCCGCTCCCCGCCGAGCACCGCCGGGTGCGCTTCCGCTTTTCCAAATTGGGGAAGATTCGCTTCACCAGCCACCGTGACGTTGCCCGGATGTGGGAGCGGGCATTGCGGCGCAGCCGGTTGCCGGTGGCCCTCTCACAGGGTTTCTCGCCCCACCCGCTCCTCAGTTTCGGCCTTGCGCTCCCGACGGGGTGTGAATCGCACGGCGAGTATCTCGATGCGCGTCTCGAATCGGCCGGGGCCGGCCGGGGCCGTGGGGGCGGCCGGGGCCGTGGACATCCCCGAGGCCGAGCTCCCCGGACTCCTGACGCCGTTGCTGCCCGACGGGCTGGTGGTCCAGGCCGCCCGGGTGATCGGAATGGCGGAGGGTTCGCTGCAGCAAGAGGTAGGATCGTGTGATTGGGAGTTGGAGGTGCACGGCGTGGGTGGTCAGGAATTGCAGGAGCGGGTTGAGCGGATGCTCGCTGCTCCGAGCCTCACCATCCACCGTGAGCGGAAGGGTCGTCAGACCGAGGACGACATCCGGCCGGCTATTTTGACGCTGAGCGTGACCCAGGAACATGGGTTGGAGCAGGGAGGAAACCCGATTGGTCGCTTGCGTGCCGAATTGGCGACGCATCCGCGTGGGGTGCGCCCCGGCGACCTGATTTCGGCGTTCGGCACCGACGTGGTGCTGGCGCGGGCTTGTAGAACGCATCAATGGATCGAGCGCGACGGCGCACGGTTCGAGCCGCTTTCGGTCAGCGGACTCGGGACCGACCCCGTCGTGGTACACGCCGCAGGGCGTGCCTCATGAACGACGCAAGGAGGGCTCTCCCTCATGTCCGAGCCGGAGATCAGCCAGACCCACGAGGGTCCGAGCACGGAGGTTCCGGGGGGCGCTAGCCCACCCACGCCTCCGCCATCGCCCCAGCCAGCACCAGCACGACCGCAGATAGGGGACACCAGGCCGGCCCCGGCCGCGCCCGTCGCCCCGGCCGTCCACCGCGCGCCCGTCGTACCGGCGGTAGCACCGATCATCAGGCCTCCGGCATTCACCGGGGCGGCCGGACACGTCGGACGACGTCCGATTCGTCCGATTCGTCGGATGAGCGGGACGACGAGGGCTCGGCGAACGGGAAGCGGGGGCGCAGCCGTCGACGCTCGGGGCGTGATCGAAAAGGAAAGCAGGTCGGCCGCTATCTGGTCTGCGTGCACGTCCAACCCGCCATGACGCAGATCGCCATGTTGGAAGGGCGATCCCTCGTCGAGCACTACGTCTCCCGGGCCGCTGACGACACGAACCAGATCGATGGGAACGTGTACCGCGGAAGGGTCCAGAACGTGCTCCCGGGCATGGAGGCCGCGTTCGTCGACATCGGGATTCCGAAGAACGCCGTCCTCTATCGGGGTGACGTGCGCTACGACCGCGATGACATCGAAGGTGGGGGCGGTGGGTCCTCGGCCGCCCAACCCCGGATCGAAGACGTGCTCAAAGCCGGTCAGACGATCCTGTGCCAGGTGACCAAGAACCCGATCGGGGCCAAGGGGGCCCGCTTGACCCAGGAGGTTTCCCTCCCGGGCCGGTTTGCGGTGCTGGTTCCCAACAGCAGCGCTTTCGGTATCTCCAAGCGGTTGGGTGACAATGAGCGCCGGCGCCTGCGGCGCATCATCGACGAGGTCAAACCGCCTGGTCACGGGATGATCGTCCGCACCGCTGCCGAGGGCGTCTCCGCCGACGAGCTCAAGCGCGACGTGGAGACCCTGCTGGAACAGTGGAACGCCATCGAAGCAGCCTCCAAGAAGTCGGACGCTCCCGGCCTCCTCTACCGCGAGCCCGAGCTCTCGGTGCGAATCCTCCGGGAGGAGCTGAACGCCGAGTACCGAGGCGTCGTCATCGACGACCGTGCCCTTTTCGAACAGGTGCGTGACTACGTCCGTGCCGTCAGCCCGGAGCTCTCCGACCGTGTCGAGTATTACGACCCGGTCGAGGAGGGGCTTCCCATCTTCGAGCGCTACCACGTCCACGAGCAGCTCCATAAGGCGCTGGACCGCAAGGTGTGGCTGCCCTCGGGTGGCTCGCTCATCATCGAGCGGACCGAGGCGTTGACGGTGATCGATGTCAACACGGGCAAGAACGTCGGCAAGACCAATCTTGAGGAGACCGTCTACCGCAACAATCTCGAGGCGGCCGAAGAGGTCGCACGCCAGCTCCGCTTGCGGGACATCGGTGGGATCATCGTGATCGACTTCATCGACATGGAGATCCGTGAGAATCGGGACAAGGTGGCAGCGGCCCTCCGCAATGCCTTGGCCCGGGACAAGACCCGCACGCAGGTCTTCGACATCTCCGAGCTCGGGTTGGTCGAGATGACGCGGAAGCGCATCTCAGAGGGGCTTTTGGAGACCCTCTCGACCGAGTGTGCCGTCTGCGGTGGGCGGGGCGTGACATTGGACGACTCGGTTCTGCGGTAAGGTTTCGCCCTCATGTACGCAGTCATCAAGTCCGGTGGAAAGCAAGAGCGTGTGGCCGAGGGCCAGCGCGTCCGCGTCGAGCTGCTCGGCGAGCCCGTCGGGGCCGAGGTCTCGTTGCAGCCGGTCCTCGTCGTCGACGGCGACACGGTGCTGGCCACCCCGGCCCAGCTGGCCGGCGTTTCTGTCACGGCCAAGGTCGTGGGCGAGGAAAAGGGCCCGAAGATCAACGCCATGACCTACAAGAACAAGTCGAACCAACGTCGCCGATGGGGCCATCGCCAGCACTACGCCACGCTGGAGATCACCGCGATCACATCCCCCGGCTGACGGTCGAAGGAGCTCACAATGTCAAAGACAAAAGGTGGCGGTTCAACCCGTAACGGGCGCGACTCTCGGGCCCAGCGCCTGGGTGTCAAGGAGTTCGATGGCACGACAGTGACCGCGGGCTCGATCCTCGTGCGCCAGCGGGGCACCAAGTTCTACCCGGGTCAGAACGTCGGCCGGGGTGGGGACGACACGCTCTTTGCAACGGCCGACGGTGTGGTCAAGTTCGGCGCCCGTCGCGGCCGTAAGCACATCGACATCGTTACCTCATAGGCGACCCGACGAGAAAGGCTCACGTCCGCCTGAGCCGGTTGCGCTCCCCGGTCACGCCGGCCCGCCCCTTGGCGGCGGCCACCTTGCGGGCCCTCGAGATGGCGCCCGCACCTTTGGGGTGTGCGGGGGGGACCCAGGTGAAGTTCCCGGGCCCGCCGCTGAGGCGCCACCCGCCGAAGGTCTTGAGGGCGTGACAGCCCGGGCACATGCGCACAAGATTGTCGAGCTCGGTCGGACCGCCTTTGTGGTAGTCGAGCACGACGTGGTCTCGTTCGAGGCCGAGCCGCTTGCCACAGCCCGGGACGACACAGGTGCGGTCCCGCACGAGCAGGGCCGCCTCGAGCGCTTTGGCGATCGTGCGTGAGGACCGGGTCACCGTCTTGATGTCGAAACCCTCTTTGATCACATAACGCAGGGCCGACTCGCCCAGCAACTCGGTGGCCGCTCCGACCGAGACCGCGCCGATGCCCTCGATCTCGCAGGTCTCGTCTTCTTGTGTCGTGCCCCGGCGCAGCGCGGCGGCGTCGACGATGACCAAGGTCTCGACCGAGCACCCGCCGCCGCGGCCCGCACCGGCCAACAGGTCGATGAAGGCATCGAGGCGGTGGGCCTCGAGGGAGGCCCCGCCTTTGGACCCGGCGGCCTTGAAGCGTCCCTTGGCCCGTGCCTCGATCAAGGGGGCCACCCGGGCCCATTGCACCTCGTCGCAGAAGAACGCCCCCCTGACCCCGCCCGACGGGCACTGGTGCTGGCGCAGATGGCGGTGCTGGTGGACCCGGGCGCGCCGGGTCGCCTCGTCCTCTGCGCTGCGCGCGGCGGCGATGAGCGCGGTGGCGGTCGTGGCCAGTTCGTGGTGCGACGCCCCGGCCCCGGTCAGCTCCAACAGGGTCTTGGCACTCCCCGGGGCCGCCGCCTCGGTGTGTCCGAGCACGGCGAGCTGGGCGCAGGACAGTGCGCCGCCCTGGAGGGCCTCGCTCAGCGCCGCATCGGCACTGGCCGTCGTGGCGGCGGCCAGGCGGTCCTTGGCGACCGAGGCCGAGGACCCACAGATCGCGCCCAGCCAGTCGGCGGCAACGCCATGGCCGACCTTGGCGTGGGCCCCGGTATGGAGCACCCGGGGGCTGAACAGGGCAATGCCAGAGGCGGCGGTCCGTTCGGCCCGGGCGAACAGGTCCACCAACACCAGGGCTTCATCGCCCGAGAGCGCCGACGGCGACGTCGCCCGCAGCACCGACTGCATCTGGCACAGGGCGGATTCGAGCGTCCCGACCGCAGCGGCGACGCTCGCACCGGCAACGGTGGGAGAAGCGACGTTCGGACCGGCGAGGGCGGGAGGAGCGAGGGTGGGAAGGGCCACACGAGGACCTTAGAGAGGGGGTGTGACACGGCCACGAAGACCCAGGCCGGGGTGAGGGAACTGAGGTCAGGCGGGTGCGGGGCGCGTTTACGCAGCCCCCACGGCCGGATGCTGATGGAGTTCAACCGAGTTTCCCCACGGATCCGTCAAGAACGCCTGATGCCGGTTGGGCCCGCTGGCAACCGGATCGCTGACGGCGACACCCTGCGCGCGGAGTTCAGCGACGACCGCAGGCAGGTCCTCGAAGAGGAGGGCGAAGTGCTGGCCCTTGTTCTCCGGCGTCGGGAACCCGAGCAGGTGCACCTGCTGGCCACCGCCTCCGACATGGAGCCATGCGCCTGCGAAGCCCATGTCGGGCCGGTCATCGTCCTGTACGAGGCCGAGGACGTTGGTGTAGAAGTCGATCGCTGCTGGAACATCGGGCACGTTGATGGACACATGGTCCACCCCGAGAGGAGTCACGGTCATGGGAGCGACACTATGACGTGCCGAATGACCTCGGCAACGGTCGGGGCAGCGGCGAGACCAGCCGCGCCGATGTGGCCCAAATCGGCGACGGGAGCCACCTCGGAGACAGTGCCCGCGGCATCGTTGGTCACCACGGCCAGTCCCAGCACTTCGGCTCCGGCGTGCCGGGCGGCGATCGTCTCAAAGGCCATGGACATGCCGACGACGTCGGCTCCGAGGGTGCGCATCATGCGGATCTCGGCGGGCGTCTCGAATTGTGGCCCGAGGACATGGGCGTAGACGCCCGACGAGATGTCAGCCCGGTCGCCGACCCGCCCCGGCCCCGGCCGAAAGAGCGAGGGCGCGCAGCCCAGGCGAATAGGCGCCGACCATATCGACGAATTCGGGACCGACCAGAGGGGAGCGACCGGTGAGGTTGAGGTGGTCGGAGACGACGACGATCGATCCGTCGTGCAGGTCCTCCCGGATGCCGCCCACTGCCGCTGTGAGGATCACCGTCGAACACCCGGCCGCGATGCCGGTCCGGAGCGGATGGACCACGTCCGTCAGCTCGATCCCCTCATACGCGTGGCAGCGGCCGGCGAAGACGAGCACCATTTTTCCGCCGATCGGGACGGACCAGCCCTGGGCGTGATGCCCCGTGGCCGTGTACCGGGGAAAGAAGGGGAGCGTGGCGAGGGGGATGGAGGGCCCGGCCGCGCCGAGTCTCTCAGCCACCGACGCCAGACCGGTGCCGAGGATCACCAGCACATCGTGATGGTCGACGCCGGTGCGCCGAGCGAGCTCCCGTGCGGTGCGGGCCGCATTGTCCGGCGTCTCGGTCATCGGGCCACCTCGGTCATCGGGCCACCTCGGTCATCGCGCCACAGTAGGGGTTGTCACCACCGCCTGCGTATCATGAGCCGGGCATGACTACCGCCACCCGTCATCCACTCGCTCCGCTGGACGGGGACGAGATCAATGCAGCGAGAGAGATCGTCCTCGGAAGCGGGCGGGCGACGATCCCCACCGAGGACGTCCGCTTTGCCTACATGGGCCTGTGCGACCCTCCCAAGGACCTCGTCCACGCGCATGACAACGGCGAAACCGTGGTGCTCGATCGCCGGGTGAGGACCGTGCTCCTGCAAGGGCCCGAAGCGACCGTGGTCGAGGTCATCGTGTCGGTCACCCGTGGCGTGGTCGACAGCTGGATCGAGGTGACCGATGTCCGTCCGAACCTCCAGATCGAAGAGGCGATAAAGGTCATCGGTGCGTTGCGCGCCGACCCGGACTGGAACGCCGCGCTCGACCGCAGGGGCATCGTCGACAAGTCGCGGGTGCAGATCGACCCGTGGCCCGCCGGCACGTTCGGGTCGCACCACGAGAAGAACCGCCGGATCACCAAGGCCCTGGCGTATCTGCGCGACGCGCCCGACGACAACGGGTACGCCCGCCCGCTCGAGGGGCTGCTGGCCTACGTGGACATGGGACGCAGCACGGTGCTCGAAGTCGTGGACATCGGCGTCGTCCCCTTCCCGCCCCAGGGCGGGAGCTACTACCCCGAGGACAATGGTCCGCTGCGCACCGATCTGCGCCCGTTGGCCATCACGCAGAAGGAAGGCCCGAGCTTCACTGTCGACGGGAACCTGGTGCGCTGGCAGAAGTGGTCGCTGCGCGTGGGCATGGACCCGCTCGAGGGCCTGGTCATCCACACCGTCGGCTACGAGGACGGGGGTCGCGTGCGCCCGCTGCTGTTCCGTGCCTCGGTCAGCGAGATGGTCGTCCCCTACGGCGATCCCGGGCCGATGCACTCGTGGAAGAGTGCGTTCGACGCGGGTGAGTGGGGACTCGGGCGGATGGCCAACTCCCTGTCGCTCGGTTGCGACTGCCTGGGTGAGATCACCTATTTCGACGACGTGTTCTCCGACGAACGCGGCCGTCCCCACACCCGGCCCAACGCCATCTGCCTGCACGAAGAGGACTACGGCATCCTCTGGAAACACGCCGACATGACGTCGGGCCGCACCGAGGTGCGCCGCTCACGACGCCTCGTCGTGAGCTCGATAGCGACCGTCGGCAACTACGAATACGGCTTCTACTGGTACTTCTATCTCGACGGCAGCATGCAGTTCGAGGTGAAGCTGACCGGGATCATGTCGACCATGGGTGTGGCAGATGGCGTCGGTGACGCCCACGCCAGCATGGTGGCGCCGGGCCTCGCGGCGCCGTATCACCAACACATCTTCAACGTCCGGCTCGATGTGGAGATCGACGGCACGGACAACGCCGTCTTCGAGGTCGACACGGTGCGCTCGCCGCTCGGCGACGACAATCCCTGGGGCAACGCCTTCGCGCCGGTGGCCACGTTGCTGGAGTCCGAATTGGCGGCGCAACGCGATGTCGATCCGGCGAGGAGCCGGATTTGGAAGATCGCCAACCGATCGAAGGTCAACGGCGTGGGACAGCCCACGGCGTACAAACTCGTCCCGACGTCGACGCCGACACTGTTGGCCGATCCGTCGTCGACGGTCGGGCAGCGGGCGACGTTCGCCGCGCACAACCTGTGGGTGACGCCGTTCGCCGAGGACGAGCGTAGGGCGGCGGGCGACTACCCGAACCAGCACAGTGGCGGGGCCGGCCTCCCGTCGTGGACGGCGCACGACCGTGCGATCGTGGACACCGACGTCGTGCTCTGGCACTCGTTCGGCGTGACGCACATCCCGCGCCCCGAGGACTGGCCCGTCATGCCGGTCGAGTACACCGGGTTCTCTCTTCTTCCCGTGGGCTTCTTCGACCGCAACCCCGCACTCGACGTGCCGCCGACCCCCTTGGACGCCGAAGGCCACTGCCATGGTGACTGAACCGCTCGAGTTCCACCCCCCGGTCGAGGAGTACCTCGAGACCATGCTGGCACTGGGCGAAGAAGGAGTGCCCGTCATCGGGGCCCGTCTCGCGGAGCGGCTGGGTCGTTCGGCCCCGTCGGTGTCCGAGATGCTGGAACGGTTGATCGAGGACGGCTTCGTCTCCCGCCAGGGTCGTCTCCTTCATCTGACCGGGGCCGGCCGCACCCTGGCCGAGAAAGTCGTGCGGAAACACCGTCTGGCGGAGCGCCTGCTGGTCGATGTGATCGGGCTCGAATGGCACAAGGTCCATCGCGAGGCCGGACGTTGGGAGCACGTGATCTCCGACGCCGTGGAGGATCGACTCGTGGAATTGCTCGGCGACCCCGCCACCTGCCCCCACGGGAACCCGATCCCGGGCTCGGGTTCGGCGGCGACCGCCGCCGAGGTCAGCACACGGCCCCTGACCGAGGTCGGGTCCGGTGAGCGCGTCCGCCTCGTGCGGATCAGCGAAGAGGTGGAGCTCAACCTCGGGTCGCTCACGATGTTGGGAGAGGGGGGCTTCATCCCCGGCGTCGTCGCCAAGGTCGGGGGCGCGACGGGCAGGACAATCTGGAGGTCCAGGTCGAAGGGGAGGGGGACGGGCCGGGTGGGACCCTCCACCTTTCGACGGAGCTCGCCGACCGACTCTTCGTCGGCTCTGCGTGACCGTACGGCTCGTCGCCGATGCGGTCTTCACCGTCGATGCGCACGACACGGTGTGGTGCCCGGGAGCGATCGAGGTTGACGAAGGGCTGATCACCTGGGTCGGCGACCCGCGGGCCACCCCGGCCGACTCGCAGACCCAGGTCCAACAGCTGGACGGCGGCGGGCTGCTCATGCCCGGCTTGGTCAACTGTCACGGTCACTCGCCGATGACCCTGGTCCGCAGTGCCGGGGACGGGCTGCCCCTCGATCGGTGGCTGTCCGAGGCGGTGTGGCCCCGCGAGGCCCTCCATGGCGACGAAGACGTGTTCTGGGGCATGACGCTCGGAGCGAGCGAGATGTTGCTGAACGGCATCACGACCACCTGCGAGCAGTACCTCCACGGGGCAGTGGTGGCCGAGGCCGCCCTCGCCTCGGGCATCCGGTGCATGCTCACCCCGGGTGTGTTCGACATGCCGGGCCGCGATGAAGACGGAACATGGAGGGCACACCTGGCCGAGGCATGCCGGGTCTTCGATGAGATGGACGGTGAACAGGACCGGCTCCACATCGGTTTCGGACCCCACGCGGCGTACAGCCTGCCCCCCGCCGGGCTCGCGGCAGTGGCGGAGGAGGCACAGCGCCGGGGCGCGTTGACCCAGATCCATCTGGCTGAGACGGAGGCCGAGGGCACGGTCGTCGAGGAGCGCTACGGCATGCGGGCACCGGCGCTCCTCGCCTCACTCGGCGTCCTGGACGGCCCGGTCCTCGCCGCCCACGCCGTCTGGCTGGACGAGGCGGACATGGACGTCCTGGCCGCGCACGACGTGGCGGTCGCACACTGCCCCGGGAGCAACGGGAAGCTGGGCTCCGGCGTGGCCAGGCTCGTCGCCATGCTGGAACGCGGGATCCGGGTCGGCCTCGGCACCGACGGACCGGCGTCCAACGACGATCTCCATCTCTGGGACGAGATGCGTCTCGCCGCCATATTGGCCAGGGCCACCGCGGCTGATCCGGCCGCCCTCAGCTCGGCGGCCGCCCTCCGGCTCGCCACCAGGGGCGGGGGTGAGGCGCTCGGCCTGCCGGTCGGGGCCCTCGAGGTCGGTCGTCCCGCCGACGTCATCCGCCTGCGCACCGACGACGCGCGGTTCGTCCCGGCCACGAACGAGACCGAGCTGCTGGGACACCTGGTCTGGGCCGGTGCGGGGTACCTCGTGACAGATGTGTGGGTGGGGGGCTCGCCGGTGGTCGTGGGGGGCCACTGCGTCCAGATCGACAGTGAGCGGGCCCGGGCGGAGGTGCGCGAGCGGGCCTGGCGTCTCTTCGCACCCTGAGACTCTTCGCACCCTGAGGGTTTTTGCCTCCTGACCCGTTTTTGCCCTTTAAGCTGGACCGTTATGGCAGGCTTCGTCGATCAGGCTCAACTGCACGCGCGGGCCGGGGACGGGGGTGCCGGGGCCGTCTCGTGGCGCCGTGAGGCCCACGTCGATCGCGGGGGGCCCGACGGCGGGGACGGCGGCCATGGCGGGGACGTCTGGCTCGTGGCCTCGGTCAACCAGTCCTCGCTCCTCGGCTTCCGTGACCATCCCTTCCGGCGGGCCACCGACGGGGGTCATGGGTCGGGACAGAAGAAGCACGGCGCCAGAGGCAAGGACATCGTGGTCCCGGTCCCGGTCGGGACCGTCGTCCGCGACAACGACGGGGCGGTGCAGTGCGACCTGGCGGGTGACGGCGACCGGTTCCTGATCGCCGAAGGGGGCCAGGGCGGGCGGGGCAATGCGCGCTTTCTCTCCAACCGGCGCCGCGCCCCGGCCTTCGCCGAGCAGGGGGAGAAGGGCCAGGAGCGCTGGCTCGACATGGAGCTCAAGCTGATGGCCGATGTGGCGCTCGTGGGCTTCCCCAACGCCGGCAAGTCGACCCTCATCTCCACCGTCTCGGCGGCCAAGCCCAAGATCGCGGACTACCCGTTCACGACCTTGGTGCCGCATCTCGGCGTCGTGCGGGTGGGGGGCGTGCGTGACGGCACCGAGTTCGTCATGGCGGACATCCCCGGACTGGTCGAGGGCGCAGCGGAGGGCAAGGGCCTCGGCCACCGCTTCCTGCGCCACATCGAGCGGGCGCGGGTGCTCGTGGTCCTGCTCGACCTCGATCCGCACGCCGGGCACAGTCCCGAGGACCAATTGCGCATTCTGCTGGGGGAGCTCGGCGGGTATCAGCCCGCCCTCCTCGAACGCCCACGCATGGTGGTCGGGAGCAAGGGTGATCTGGGCCACGGTGATCTGGGCCACGGTGATCTGGGCCACGACGAGCCCTTCTGCGACCTGATCGTGTCGGCCGCAACGGGGGCCGGGGTGCAGGCGCTGGTGGACAAGCTGGCGGCCCTGGTCCAAGAGGTGCGGGCCGCAGCGGTCGTCGAGGCCACCGGTGCGATCGTCATCCACCGACCGGTCCCCGAAGGCGTCGACGTGCAACGGATCGCGCCCGGGACCTGGCGCGTGGTCGGGCGGGTGGCCGAGCGTGCGGTGGCGTTCTCGGACCTCAACGACGTAGGCGCACTCGATGAGGCTGTCAAACGCCTCCGTCGTCTCGGCGTCGACCGTGCCCTCTCGCGGGCCGGGGTGCGTGACGGCGACGAGGTCACCGTCGGGAACATGACCTTCACCTGGGGCGAGCCGTGATCGCCGTCGTCAAGATCGGCTCGTCCTCGGTCACGTCGGCCACCGTCGAGCGCCTGTGCACCGAGATCGCGGCGCTCCGTGGCGCCGGCCACACCGTGGTCGTCGTGACGTCGGGCGCCATCGCCGCCGGGTGGGCCGCGCTCGGCCGGGGCGAGGAGCGGCCCGCTGACCCGGCCGTGCTCCAGGCGGTGTCCGCCGTCGGGCAGCACCGGCTCATGCGTCTGTGGCAGGACGGCTTGGACCCCCACGGGATCCTCGCCGGACAGGTGCTCCTGGCCCCCCTCGACTTCGTGCACCGCACGCAGTACCTGCACGCCCGGGGGACGCTGGACCACCTCATCGAGCTGGGCGTGCTCCCCGTGATCAACGAGAACGACGCGGTGGCCGACGAAGAGATTCGCTTCGGGGACAACGATCGGTTGGCGGCCCTGGTGGCGCACCTGGTCCGGGCCCACCTGCTCGTCCTGCTCACCGACGCGCCGGGATTGCTGACGGCGGACCCCCGCCTGGTCGCAGAGGCCTCCCTGATCGACGAGGTGGCCGAGATCGACCACCGTCTGGAGCAGATGGCCGGCGGGGCGGGCAGCGCGGTCGGGAGCGGGGGCATGGCCTCCAAGGTGGCGGCGGCCAAGATCGCCACCTGGTCCGGTGTCGAGACGGTCATCGCCGACGCCGCCCGACCCGGAGTACTGGCCGCTGCAGTGGCGGGGGAGTCCGGCGTCGGCACGGTCTTCCGGGCCCGACCGCAGCGCCTCTCGGCCCGCAAGCTGTGGATCGCCTTCGCCCGCGGGGCCTCGGGACGCCTCATCGTCGACCACGGGGCTCAGGTCGCCCTGGCCGAGCGCGGGCGGTCGCTGCTCCCGGCCGGCGTGGTCGCGGCCGAGGGCGAGTTCGGGCCCGACGATGCCGTCGAGATCGTGGGTCCCGACGGGAAGGTCTTCGCCAAGGGCCTGGTACGGATGGGTGCCGCCCGCTCGGCGGAATGGATCGGACGGCAGACCGACCAGCTGCCTGAGGACATGTCCCACCTGGTCGTCCATAGGGACGATCTGGTGCTTGTACAGTAATTCGGTGACCACGCCGGTACTGGAGGACTTGGCGCGCCGCGTCCAGGCGGCGTCCCGCTCGGTCGCCCGCGCGCCCGGTCCGGTACGGGACGATGCCCTGCGCATGGCGGCGGACCTGCTCGATGAGGAGTGGACGACGCTGCTGGAGGTCAACCGGGGCGACCTCGCCCGCGCCGAGTCCGCCGGAATGGCGGCGTCGGCCCAGGATCGATTGCGGCTGACCGAGGCCCGGGTCCGGGCCATGGCGGCCGGCCTGCGCGGCGTGGCCTCGCTGGCCGATCCGGTCGGCGAGGTGCTCGAGGGCTGGGTGCGGCCCAACGGGTTGCGGGTGTCGCGGGTGCGGGTGCCGCTCGGCGTGATCGGCGTCATTTACGAGAATCGCCCCAACGTGACCAGCGATGCCGCCGGGCTGTGCCTGAAGGCGGGGAACGCCGCCTTCCTCCGTGGGTCGGCCTCTGCGCTGGACTCGAACCGGGCGATCGTCTCCCTCTTGCGACGGGCGGCCGGCAAGGCCGGGCTCCCCGAGGACTCGGTGGCCCTGGTGGAGGACACGTCGCACCAGACGGCGGTGGCCTTCATGCGGCTGCGCGGGCTCATCGACTGCCTCATCCCGCGCGGTGGCCCGGCGCTCATCGCCTCGCTCCTCGAGAACGCCACCGTGCCCTATGTGCTCGACGGCGATGGCAACTGCCACGTCTACGTGGACGCCGGGGCCGATCTCTCGATGGCGCTCGACATCGTGGTGAATGCCAAGACCCACCGCTTCGGCGTGTGTAACGCGGCGGAGACGATCCTGGTACACGGGGCCGTGGCCGAGGCCTTCTTGCCCCCCATGGCGGCCGCCCTGGTCGGCGCCGGGGTCGAGCTGCGCGGGGACGAGCGGGTGCGGGCCATCCTGGCCGGTGCACCCGGGTCGGCCGGCGCGCCCGGGTCGGCCGGGTCGGCCGGCGCGCCCGGCGGCCGGCAGGTGACGGCGGCGGACGAGTCCGACTTCGCCACCGAGTTCCTGGGCCCGGTCGTTGCCGTGGGCGTCGTCGACAGCCTGGACGGAGCGATCGAGCACATCACCCGTTACAGCTCGGGGCATTCCGAGGCGATCGTGACCGGGGATCTCAGGGCGGCCGACCGGTTCGTGGCCGAGGTCGACGCGGCGGCGGTGCTCGTGAACGCGTCGACTCGCTTCATCGACGGCGAGGAGCTGGGATTGGGAGCGGAAGTGGGAATTTCAACGCAAAAACTGCATGCACGAGGACCGATGGGAGTACGGGAGTTGACCAGCGTGAAATGGGTGGTACGAGGAGACGGGCAGGTGCGCCGGTGAGCGCGGACGACGGCGTTGCGAGGACGGCGGCCAAGCTGGGCCTGCCCGATGTCGGTCCACCGCGCTTCGCCTCGCTGGACGACGTGCGCAGCGGTCTGGGCGACGTGGGCTACCTGGCGGACGAGTCCATCAGCGGGGTGGTCTACCTGGCCGACCGTCTGGCCAAGCCGGTCCTCGTGGAGGGACCGGCCGGGACGGGCAAGACGCAGCTGGCCAAGTCGGTGGCCGAGCTCACCGGCGCCCGGCTGATACGCCTGCAGTGTTACGAGGGGCTCGATGAGTCCAAGGCACTCTACGAATGGAACTATCGCAAGCAGCTGCTGCGTATCCAGGCGGGCGGGCCCGGGGAGATCGAGAGCGGCGGCGCGAGCGCAGATGCCGGCGCCGGCGCCGACGGCCGCCACCACCCGTCGTGGAAGGAGCTCGAGGAGGACATTTTCTCCGAGGAGTTCCTTTTGGCGAGGCCGCTGCTGGAAGCCATCCGCTCCACCGATCCGGTGGTCCTGCTGGTCGACGAAGTGGACCGGGTGGAGCTGGAGACCGAGGCCCTGCTGCTCGAGATCCTCAGCGAGTACCAGGTCTCCATCCCCGAGCTCGGGACGGTGCGGGCCACCCGCCTGCCCATGGTCTTCCTGACGTCCAACAACACCCGCGAGCTCTCCGAGGCGCTCAAGCGCCGCTGCCTGTACCTGCACATCGACTACCCCGACCTCGACCGGGAGCGGGCGATCGTGCGGTCTCGGGTGCCGGGCATCACCGAAGAGCTGGCGGACCAGGTGGCCCGTATCGTGCGTTCGCTGCGCACCTTGGAGCTCCGCAAGGCCCCGTCGGTCTCCGAGACCCTCGATTGGGCGCGCACCCTGGTCATCCTCGGCACCGAGACGATCGACGCCGCAGGCGCCCGGGACACCCTGCACATTTTGCTGAAGTACCAGACCGACATCGATCGGGCTGCCAAGGAACTGCTCTCGGTGAGCTGATGCTCGATCTCCTGTCGGGCTTCGTCACCGAGCTCCGCAAGGCCGGCCTTCCGGTGTCGCTGACCGAGCACCTCGATGCCGCCGAGGCCGTGCACCACATCCCCCTCGAGGATCGAGAGGGGTTGAAGTACGCCCTGGCGGCAACGCTGGTCAAGTCCTCGTCGCACTGGCACGCCTTCGAGACCGCCTTCGAGGTCTTCTTCGCGGTGCGCTCGGGGGGACACGGCATCGACGGCGACGGGGGCGGCGACGGCGACGAGCTGGGTGAGAACGCCGAGGCAGGCACAGGCGAGGGCGGCCAGAGGGGACGGGGCAAGGGATCGGGTGGCGGCGAGGGCATGACGCCCGAGGAGCTGGCCGAGATGCTCTTCAAGTCCCTCCTGTCCTCGGATCACGGCCTCATGCACGCGGTGGCGCGGGGCGCCGTCGACCGTTACGCCGGCATGGAGCCGGGACGGCCGGTCGGCGGGACGTACTACCTCTACCGGACGCTGCGGAACCTCGACCTCGACGGGGTCCTGGAGCGATTGATGGCACAAGCTCAGGCGGGAGCGGCGGGGGGCGCACTGACCGACCTGGAGGAGCGACTGGCCGGGGACGAGTACCGGGCTCGCATCGAGCGGTTCCGGCGTGCGGTCGAGACCGAGATCAGGCGCCGCCTCGTCGAGGACCGGGGTGCCGAAGCCCTGGCGCGCTCGGTGCGCAAGCCGTTGCCCGAGGACATCGACGTGATGCACGCGACACGGGAGGAGCTGGCGGTGCTCCAGCGTGTGCTCCAGCCGCTGTCGCGCAAGTTGGCGGTGCGGCTGGCCCGCAAGCGCCGGCACGGCCACAAGGGGCCGCTCGACTTCAGGGCCACGGTGCGCCGTTCGCTGTCGACGGGCGGGGTGCCCATCGAGCCCCGGTTCCGCCATCCGCGCCCCAGCAAGCCCGAGATCTTCGTCATCGCCGACATCTCGGGCTCCGTGGCGTCGTTCGCCCGGTTCACCCTGCACCTGGTCTATGCCATCAGCGCCCAGTTCTCCAAGGTGCGCAGCTTCGTCTTCGTCGACGGCATCGATGAGGTCACGCGGTTCTTCGAGGGGGTGATCGATCCGGCCGAAGCGGTGGCGCGGATCAATCAGGAGGCGGACGTCATCTGGGTCGACGGCCACTCCGACTACGGCCACGCGCTGAGCGAGTTCCACCGGCGGTGGGGCGATCAGGTCACGTCCCGTTCGAGCGTGTTGTTGCTGGGCGACGCGCGCAACAACTATCACGCCTCACAGTCGTGGGTCGTCGAAGACCTGCAGCGCCGCGCCCGCCATGTCTACTGGCTCAATCCCGAACCACGTGACTACTGGGGCTCGGGCGATTCCATCGTGGGGGAGTACGCGGCACACTGCGACGAGGTCGTCGAGTGCCGGACGCTGCGCCAGCTGGAGCATTTCGTCGGCAACCTGGCGTGAGCGAAGAAGCAGAATCGCTCCGCACCTCGTTCGGTGTGCCCAGCGGTGTGCGCCGCGTCTTCGCACCGACGGACGGCAGCACCCGCATCGTGCTAATCCGTCACGGCGAAGCGGTGTGCAACATCAACGGCATCGTCGGCGGCCAGCGCGGCTGTACCGGTCTGACCGGCCTGGGACGCCGCCAGGTGACGGCCCTGGCGGAGCGGCTCGCCGCAACGGGTGAGCTCGAGGGGGCGACCGCCCTCTACGCCTCGACGTTGCCCCGGGCCGTGGAGACCGCAGGGCTGCTGCAGGCGGTGGTCGGCGAGGGCGACCTCGAGATTGAGCAGGACCGCTCGTTGAGCGAGCTCTTTCCGGGCGAGGCGGACGGATTGGGCTGGCAGGAGGTCGTCGATCGCTTCGGGGTACCTGAATGGGACACCGACCCTGACATCCTGATCGCACCCGGGGGGGAGAGCTGGTCCGGTTTCGTGGTTCGTGCCTCCGAGGCCGTCCGCACCCTGGCCGAGCGGCATCCGGGCGAGCAGGTGGTGGCGGCCGTGCATGCCGGCGTCATCGAATCGACGATGATCGCCAACCTGGCCATTCCTCTGGCCACGTCGCAGAGGGGATGGACGCGGATTGTGCACGCGTCGTTGACCGAGTGGGAGTGGGTCCCGTCCTCGCGCCGCTGGATCCTCGTGCGCTTCAACGACGCGTGCGGGATACCGGTTCAGGATCAGCAGGCGCTGATCGCAGTAGTCCCCGTCGGCACCGTTGACGTTGTCGCCGTACTGGACGATCTGCACCGGCCCGGTCGGGAGCTGTTCCTTGGTCTGCCAGGTCGGAACGGTGGCGCACGTCGCGGGGCCGCTGGGCGGAGTGAGCCAGTTGGCCATCCAGTAGGGAACCGCCGGCTGGTAGCTGCCGACGATGGAATTCCACGTACCGGGACTGGCGTAGACGCCCACGTCGGGGATGCCCTCGGTGTTGTGGAGGGCGGCGATGGCACCTGCCACCGTCTGGGCATTGAGCGTCGTCGACGAGGTCCAGTACAGGCCGGCCCCCTCCACGTCGAGCCACCAGGCGACGTTCGTGTTGACGCCCGCTGCCTGCGCATCGTGGAACGCCTGCATGCCGGCTGCGAGGCCCTGTTGGAAGCAGGCCGTCGGAGTGGAGCACAGACCGACGTTGGTCAGGAAGGTGTAGAGATTGAGCCCGGCCCCGGCCCACCTCGCCTCGGCGCCGAGGCAGGGATTGGGGAACCCGCCCGCCGAGCCGTCGACCTCGACGACGCTGATGGTGTGGTCCCCGGGAGGGAGGCCTGTCGTGCACGTCGGCGCATTCATGTTGAACGTGCTCACGTCGTAGCCGAAGGAGCCCGACGGGTACGCGGCCCCGACGAAGGTGCCGTTGCCGGTGGCCCGCACCATTCCCACAATGGGTGAGCCGATCTGTGCCGGGGCGGAGCCGTAGTAGCTCGCCTGCCCGAATGCCGAGACCTCGCCCTTTATGTCGCTGAACCAATACCCGGTGTCGCCCGGTGTCGTCGCTGCGGCGGTGATGGGGGCGTTGAGCGGCACCCCGCCGAGTGATCCGTAGAACGGAGCGGATCCGAATGTGAAGGTCCCACCGTCGGATGCCACGAGCACGTAGCCGGCGCCCTTGGGGCCGGCGATCATGCCGATGATCGGCTTGTTCAGTGTGATGGCCCCGGTCGATCCGTAGAAGTTGGCGTCGCCGAAGGTGAAGATGCCACCGTCGGAGGCGACCAACCAGTAGCCGCGACCGTCGGGCGTCGCCGCCATGCCGACGATCGGCTTGTTGAGCCTGATGGCACCCGTCGAGCCGTAGAAGTTGGCGTCGCCGAAGGTGAAGACCCCGCCGTCGGAGGCGACGAGCCAGTACCCGCCGCCGTCGGGGGTGGGGGTCATCCCGACGATCGGCTTGTTCAGCCTGATGGCCCCCGTCGACCCGAAGAAATTGGCGTCGCCGAAACTGAAGACCCCGCCGTCCGAAGCCACGAGCCAGTAGCCGGCATCATCGGGCGTCGCCGCCATGCCGACGACGGGCTTCTGCAGGACGAGGTTGCCCGCCGAGCCGTAGAACGGCGCACCGCCGAAGCTGAAGACGCCGCCGTTGGCCGACGCCAACCAGTACGCGGGCACCGACGTGGTGGCGTTCGCATCGGGTGTGGACGCCGGCGCAGGCCCGGTCGACGTGGTCGACGTGGTCGACGTGGTCGACGTGTCCCCCGAAGCCGTGCCGGTCGCGATCAACGCGGATGGAACGACGACCGCGAAGGCGGCGAACGCAACGATGGCAATGCGTCGGGCCTTGCGTAAGAGCATCAGGTCCGGAGGAATTCCGCAACGCGGAAGGCGAGGTCGAGGGACTGTCGTGCGTTGAGCCGGGGATCGCAGGTGGTGGTGTACCGGGCCCCGAGGTCGCCCTCGAAGATCTCTTCGGCTCCGCCGAGACATTCGGTCACGTCATCACCGGTGAGCTCCACGTGGACCCCGCCCGGCCAGCTCCCCGCTGCACGATGCACGGCGAAGAAGGAACGCAGTTCCGAGAGGATGTCGTCGAAGCGGCGTGTCTTGCGACCGCCTTCGCTGGTGAACGTATTGCCGTGCATCGGGTCACAGACCCAGACCACGGGATGGCCGGCCTCCGTGACCGCCTTGATCAGTGCGGGGAGGTGCTCTTCGATCCTGTCGGCTCCGAACCGTGTGATCAACGTCAGGCGACCCGGTGTGCGCTCGGGGTTCAGCCGATCGCACACGGCCACCGTGTTCTCGGGCGAAGAGCTCGGTCCGATTTTGCATCCGACCGGGTTGCACACGCCCGAAAGGAACTCGAGATGGGCACCGTCCAGTTGACGGGTGCGATCGCCCACCCACACCATGTGGGCGGAGCAGTCGAACCAGTCACCCGTCAGCGAGTCCATCCGGGTCAGGCATTCCTCATAGGGGAGGATCAGTGCCTCGTGGCTCGTCCAGAAGTCGACTTGGTGCAGCCCCTCTTCGGCGCCCAGGTCGATGCCACATGCCGCCATGAAGCGGAGGGCCCGGTCGATCTCCGATGCGACGCGCTCGTAGCGCAACCCCTCGGTGGAAGTCGCCACGAATTGCTGGTTCCACAAGTGGACCTGGGAGAGGTCGGCGAAGCCGCCCTTGGTGAAGGCACGCAGGAGGTTGAGGGTGGAGGCGGACTGCTGGTACGCCGCCACGAGACGCGACGGGTCGGGGCGCCTCGCCTCGTCGTCGAACGCCTCGTCGTTGACCATGTGCCCACGGAACGAATCGAGCTCGGTATCGCCGATGCGCTCGGTCGGCGCCGAGCGCGGCTTGGCGAACTGGCCCGCGATGCGTCCGACTTTGACCACCGGTACGCCCGCCGCGTAGGTCAGCGCGACCGCCATCTGCAAGATGATCTTCAACTTGTCGCGGATGGAGTCGGCCGTGAAGTCGGCGAATGACTCGGCACAGTCACCCGCCTGGAGGAGGAACGCCCGGCCGTTCGCGACGTCAGCCAACTGGGAAGTCAAGCGCCGGGCCTCACCGGCGAACACAAGCGGCGGAAGGGTGGAGAGCTGGGCCTCGGCCTTCTTGAGCGCTTCGGCGTCAGGCCACTCCGGTTGTTGTGCCGCCGGGAACCGACGCCATGACGCCGCGCTCCACGCGGAGGTTCCCTGATCGATCGCCATCGCACAAGGTTAACGCCGTAGGATCGCCCCTCATGGCCATCTCCCGATTTGCCGTGCCGAGCGCCGGTGCTGCATCCCCCGCTGCAGCAGGCGGTTATTCCGACCTCCTCCTGGCAGAGCTTGCCGGCATCTAGGGCGGTGCAGCGGTCCGAAAGGATCGGAATTTTCGGAGGGACGTTCGACCCGCCCCATTTCGGCCACGTCGCAGCCCTGCGCGCCGTGCAGGATGACCTCTCCCTCGATCGACTCCTGCTCGTGGTGGCGAACGATCCCTGGCAGAAGTCGACCACCCGCTCCATCACCCCGGCCGAGGACCGCTTTGCCATGGCCCAGGCCATGGCCCAGGCCTTGTCGGAGGCCATTCCCGGGGTGGAGGCGAGTCGGATGGAGATTGACCGGGGTGGCCCGAGTTACACGGTCACCACCGTTGAGGCGCTCCGGGCCGAGGCCGCCGCGTCGGGGGAGGCCCCGCCTGAGATCTATCTCGTCGTGGGGGCGGATCTCGTGCCTGACCTGGGAACATGGGAGAGGTCGGAGGATTTGCGGCAGCTGGTCACCCTGGCCGTCGTGTCCCGTCCACCCCTGCTGCCCGCAGCGGCGGCGTCGGCGCAGGACCAGCCGGCTCCGCCGACAGCGCCGGCACCGCCGTCATCCGTCGCGCCCGGCTGGCGGGTTGAGCGGGTCGACGGCCCCATGGTCGACGTCTCCAGCTCGGCCGTGCGGGACCTGCTGGAAAGGGGTGCTCCGATCGACGGTGTCGTGCCGCCTGAAGTGGTGCATTGCATTCGCCGCCGCAATCTGTACGCTGTCGGCAGATGAGCGCCCTGCCGGCCGAGATCACCGAGGCATCACCCGCTCCCACCCTCACGCGTCCCGCATCCACCCCGGAGGAAGCCCCTGCCGCCGCCAAACGAAGGGCCGAGCGGCGGGCCGAGGAAGCGCTCGCACGTGCCGACCGCCGCAAGTGGGCCGCGTTCTGCATCGCGATCTTCGTGTGCTTCTTCGGCCTTACCGTGGCAATTCTGGACGTGCTCCATTGAGCCCAGGGTTGGACGTGCACGTCCACCTTCCGCCGGCCGCGGCCACCGCAGCGGAAGCAGCCGACGCAAAGCTCGGGCAGGACACGGTGGTCCTGGCTATGACGGAGCTCTTCGGGGTTGTCGACGCGTTCGTCATCACCAGCGCGGCGAACACCCGCCATGTGCGGACGTTGGTCGAAGAGATCGAGCGGAGCGTCAAGGAGTTCCATCAGCTGGCACCTGTGCGCGTCGAGGGTCTCCAAGATGCGACGTGGGTCCTCATGGACTACGGCGATTTCATCGTGCACGTCTTTCTTCAGGAGACGCGGGACTACTACGACATCGAGCATCTCTGGTCCGGCGCCCCGCGCGTGGAATGGCGCGCCGCGGCCAAGCACGTCGGGTAGGACGTCAGGGCGCCGCGTGCACGGCACTCACAATGTGCCGTTCAGGGCGTATTGCGAAAGGTAGACGGGTCCGGTCACCGGGGTGCCGTTGCCCAATGGGACGGGGATGTTCAGTCCACCGATCTGGAAGACCACGCCGGTGGTCGGGCTGGTCTCGGCCACCACGGTGAAGACCACTTGCGACACCGCGAGCTCGGTGTCCGCAGCCGGGATCTGGGCGAACGCCTCGTTGAAGTTCACCGTTGCGATGTCTGGTGATTTCGAGACCGTGGCCGAGAGTATTTGCACATTGTTGGGAATGGCGGTCTTGATCCCGGCCCTCGTCTCCTTCTGGATCGGCCCCTGGAGGAGAATGGCGACGACGGTCTTCAGCGGCGCCGGGAACGCCGCCACCCGGGACTCGCCGACCAGCCGGCGGTTCGGCCCGACCAGATAGATCTTGACCGGCACCGACGACTGCGGCGTCGTGGTCGTTGTCGGCAGGTTGGGACTCAGGAGATCGAACGGGACCCGGCTCGGGGGGATCGCGCTCGGCACGTTCTGGGTCGGAATGGCGCAGCCGGCCGCGGCGAGCCCGGCAATCAGCACGGCGACGATGACGCGTAGGCGGGTCACCACACCGGTCCCTCGTCGCCTTCGAGGACGGGGAGGCTGATGACGAAGCGAGCGCCGCCGGTCGGCGAGGATTCGACCCAGGTCTCTCCGTTCATGAGCCGCACGTGCTCCGCCACCAGGGCGAGGCCCAATCCGGTCCCGGACCCGGCACCCCGTCTTCCCGCGGCCGATCCCCGGTAGAAGCGATCGAACACCTTGGTCCGCTCGACGGCACTGATACCCGGGCCGGCGTCCTCTACGGCGATCTCGACGGCGGCGTGGGTTCCGTTCTGCTCGTGCCCCGCCTTCTCCGCCTTGTTCCGTCGCTCGCCCCGATCGCCCCGCTCGCCCCGATCCTCATCTCCCTCCCGGCCAACGGCACCGTTCGCCGGCGCCCCAGGAACTCCGTCCGACCCGACGGTCGTGACCGAGATCACCGTGGCGCCGCCGCCGTAGTTCGCCGCGTTCTCCAAAAGGTTGGCCATGACGCGCTCGAAGCGGCGTTTGTCGACGCCGACGTGGACTGACTCCACGTCGGGCCCGATCACGATTTCGGGGGTGGATCCCGTTTCGCCGAGGCTGCGGACCCCCGCCTCGACGGCCCGCTCCACCAATTCGCTGACGTTGACCTCCTCGAGGAAGACGTCGGCCGAGCCGGCATCGGCCCGGGACATCTCCAGCAAGTCGACGACCATGCGCTGGAACCGGCGCAGGTCGTCTCCCAGGAGTTGGAGGGCGCGTTGGGCGCGTGGGGGCAGCTCGTCGCAGTCCGTCTCGAGCACTTCCAGCGACGCCGACAGCGTGGTGAGGGGTGAGCGGAGCTCGTGGCTGACGTCGGAATTGAAGCGGGCCTCGCGCTGGATACGGGCCTGCAACTGGTCCACCATCGTGTTGAAGGAGCTCGTCAGGCCCACGAGGTCCGGATCGGCTGCCTCTGCCTCCAATCGGGTGTCGAGGCGCCCGCCCGCGATGGCGACGGCAGCGCGGGAGACGGCGGACAGAGGGCGCAGCGCCCGTCGACTGGCGAAGCGACCGAGTGTGAGGCCGAGCAGCGTCGTCACGAAGCCCGTCACCACCAGGGTGAGTCCGATCACCCGCAGGGTGTGGGCGAGGTCCGCCAGAGAGAACACCTCAAAATAGATGGCATTGACCGAGGGAATGGGTACCCCGACGACGATCTGTGGTTGGTGACCGTGGCCCCTGGAGATGTACGTCTGCGTGGCCGCGCCTCCCGCGCGGACCACATCTTTCAACTCGGCGGGGAGAGACGACTCCCTGACACTGACGGGAAGGGGGGAGGATGGGTAATAGGTCTGGGAATTGAGAACGAGGATCGAATTGGAGCCGGACGTGCTGTCCAGCGAGGACAGGAGGGAGGGGTAGGTCTTGGTTCCGCCGGCGAGGTCGGTGCGGACGACGAGCGCGTTGGCGAACGCCTGGTTCTGGGCGGCAGATTCCCTTTCGGCCAACAGGAAATGCCGGGTGGTGAAGTACGACAGCCCGCCCATACTGACCGAGAGCACGAGAGCCGCCAGCCCGAAGATGGCCGTGATGCGGGCCCCGATCCCCATTTAGGGCACCAGCTTGTAGCCCATACCCCTCACGGTGAGAATGTGCTGAGGCAGTGCGGGGTCCGCCTCGACCTTGGTCCGCAGGCGCCTGATATGCACGTCGACCAGCCGACCGTCGCCGAAGTAGTCGTAACCCCAGACCCGGTCGAGCAACTGTTCGCGGCTCAGCACCTTGTTCGGGCTGGCGGCCAACTCGCACAGCAGGCGGAACTCGGTGCGGGTGCAATGCACCTCGGTCCCGTCGGCTTGTCGCAGGACGCCCTGTTCGGGCAGGAGCTGCATGGTGCCGAACGAGAGTGCGCCGGGGTCTTCCTCCGTGGGCCGCGCCCGACGCAGAAGCGCACGAATCCGCGCGGCCAGCTCCTTGGCCACGAGAGGCTTGGTCACGTAGTCGTCGGCGCCTGCCTCCAGCCCGGCCACGACGTCGTGGGTGTCGGCACGTGCCGTCACGATGATGATCGGCACGGCACTCTGGCGCCGAAGCGCCCGGCAGCACTCGAAGCCGTCCATGCCCGGCAACATGATGTCGATCAGGGCGACGTCGGTCGGCGACTCGGCGAACAGTTCGAGGGCCTCCTCGCCGCTCGCCACGTCCTTCACCTCGTAGCCCTCTCCTTCGAGGGCCAGGCGCATGGACGACCGGATCCGTTCGTCGTCTTCGACTACAAGAATGCGTCCGCTCATTCGAATCAGCTCATCCAAATCTGTGTCGGCCAGATGGAGCCACCGATCATCCCATAGGCGGCGGCACCGGTTGGTGTCGTCGGATTGTTCCAGTTCTGCACCCTGGGCGTGCTCACCACGGCCCACACCGCGCGGTCCAGCCACAGATACGGTAGGTCGATGGCCAGCCGCTTGTTGACGGTCTGGTACGCCATGGCGCGCGTGCCGGGATCGGGGCTGGTCCGGCCCAGCCGTAGGGCGGTCTCGATCTGGGGGTCCTTGTTGCGTGCCATGTTGACCGCGAGCGAGCTGGACAAGATCGTCGTGGAGCTCCAGAAGATGTAGTTCAGGTCCGGATCGACGGCGCCGAACTGGCGCCACTCGAGCGCCTGGTACTTGCCCGCCAGGGCCAGGTTGATCAGGTTGTTCTGCTCGACGACGTTGTCCTTGACGACGAAGCCCACGTTCTCCCAGGCCTGCTGGAGGTACTGCTGCTCGCGCTCTGAAGTCGGTGAGTTGGGGGAACCCCAGGTGAAGCTCACCGGTTTCCCCGTGCTCTTGGCCACCTGCTGCACCAATTTTCTTGCTTCGGTCGGGTTGTAGGCGGGGTACGACGTCGTGGAGTAGTTGGGCGAGCCCGGGGTGAACAGGCCGTGGCTGACCGGGAGGACGTTCTCGTCGATCTCCTTGGCGTACTGGGGCCGGTTGATGGCCATGGCCGCGGCACGGCGGACCATAGGGTTGTCGAACGGCTCCGCCGCCACGTTGAGGAGGACGCAGTTCATGTCGGGCTGGCCGACGAGATGCGTGCTGTCATCGACGTAGGCGTAGCTCTTGTTGCCCCGGAACTGGGTGATGACCTGCGGCGTGTCGGTGACCAGCATGTCGATGGTGCCCGACTTGAGGGCTTCGGCCCGGGCTTCGGCGTCGACGATCGGCTTGAACGTGATCTCGTCGAGATAGGGCAGGCCCGGGCGCCAATAGTGCGGGTTGGCCGTCGCCGTGAAGTGGCTGTTGGGCGCCCATTCCTTGAACACGAAGGGACCGGTGCCCACGGGGTGGGCCGTCCCGCCGTTGGGCGCCGACAGCATCGACGGGGCGACCATGTACGCGAATTGGCCGCCCACGCCGCCGGCCAGGTAGAGCGGGAGCGAGACCCAGGGAGACTTCAGGTCCAAGCTGACCGACAGCGGTCCCGATTGGCTGACCGAGGCGACGAGGGGGTTCAGGATCAGGCCCTGGAGAAGTGAGGCCTGCTGCGCCTTGAAGTTGGCCAGCAGCGCCTCGCCGTCGCATGGCGTGCCGTCGTGGAACACCACATCGGGCCGAACCGTGATGGTCCACGCGGTGTGGTCGGCGTTGGGCGTCACCGTTTGGGCCAGGTACGGCTGCCAGGCGCCTTTGGTGTCGATGATGGTCAGGGGATCGAAGACCGTGCGGGCGTACATGACGCCCACCTCGTCGAAGCGGGCGGTGGTCGGATTGAAGCCTGATTCCTCCGCGTCGACCCCGAACACGAGCGACCCGCCCTTTTTGGGTTTCGCCCTGGAGATCCCGTTCCCGGCCGCGGCGGCGGTCGCACCTGCACTGTCCGCCAGGTCGAGTCCGAGCACAGACGCACCGGCGATGCTGCCAGCGGCCGCCGCGCCTCGGACGAGCAGCGTCCGGCGGTTGAATGGCACTCCCATGATCCCTCTCTCCCCCCAATGAGCCCCACGAAGTGGGACATCCCCCAGAGCCCCCGTGGGTGACGCAAGGGAGGTTAGTGGCCTTCGACGCCTTCCGTGACCCGGTACCCTGGAAAATATGTCGGCGAACAGGGAGATTGCATCCGGGGACAGCCCTACGCCGGCGTGGGACCTTCTCGGTTTTGGAGAGTGGCTGACCGGGAGGTCCGAGGCGACGCGCCTGGCCTACGTGAGCGATCTTGCGGCCTTCGCGGAGTGGGTGGGCCGCAGCGGCGTCGATGGGCCCGATGGCGTGGACCGGCTCCATCTCCGGCGTTACCTCGCTTCTTTGGGGACCCGCCGACTGGCCCGTGCCACCGTGGCCCGCAAGGCGGCGGCCCTCCGGTGCTATTTCGCCTGGTCGGTCCGGCAGGGCCGTCTCACCGGGGACCCGGCCCGCAGCCTGAGAGCCCCCACGGGGAAGGGTCGCCTGCCCCGTGTGTTGTCGGAAGGGGAGATCGCAGCCCTCTTGGACCGGCCCACCGCATCGGCCCTCGATCAGCGGGATCACGCGGCGCTCGAACTGCTCTATGCCGCCGGCCTGCGGGTATCCGAGCTCTGCGGGCTCGACCGTCGTGGCGTCGACCTCCACGGGCGCACCGTGACCGTGCTCGGAAAGGGGGGGAAGGAGCGCCGCGTCCCCATCCATGACCAGGCGGCCTCCGCCCTGGCGGAGTGGCTCGCCGACGGTCGCACCCAGATGCCCGGCCCCGCCGACGCCGTGTTCGTGAACCAACGCGGCGCCCGGTTGGGGCCCCGTGACGTGCGCCGGATCTTGGACCGCCTCGCCCTGTCGCCGACGCACCCGCATGCGCTGCGCCACACGTTCGCCACCCATCTGCTCGACGGTGGCGCCGACCTCAGGGTCGTCCAGGAGTTGTTGGGCCACGCCAGCCTGGCCACGACCCAGATTTACACGCACGTGAGCAAGGAACGGCTGCGCGCGGTCTACGAGGGGACACATCCCCGGGCTTGACGCCCGATCTGCGGGGCCCGGCTGACCGGGCCGGCAACGGGGGCGAAGGGCCAGGCCGGGCGAGTCCCGGGCTCGGAGCGGCTACCATGGAATGGCTCACCGAGCGGTGGGCGGCATCACCGACCAACACGCACCTTGGCGCGAACCACGGTCGCCTCTCTTCCTGAGGGGTGCTGCGCCCTGGGGAGCAACCGAACGGAGGAATACGTATGGCCGTCGTTTCCATGCGACAGCTGCTGGAAGCCGGGGTCCACTTCGGCCACCAGACGCGCCGATGGAACCCGAAGATGAAGCGCTTCATTCTGGGCGAGCGCAACGGGATCTATCTGATCGATCTGCGCAAGACCCTGACCGGGGTGGAATCCGCCTACTCCTACGTCCGGGACCTTGTCGCCGGAGGCGGGACCATCCTCTTCGTCGGGACGAAGAAGCAGACGCAGGGCCCCGTGGCCGAGTATGCAGAGGCGTGTGGGATGCCCTTCGTCAACCAGCGCTGGCTGGGCGGCATGCTCACCAACTTCTCGACCGTGTCGGGACGGGTCAAGCGGATGCAGGAGCTGCGGACGATGCAGGCCGCCGGAGACTTCGAGGGGATGCCAAAGCGGGAAGCGCTCCAGCATTCACGTGAGTTGGAGAAGCTGAGCCGGAACCTGGGCGGCATCGCCAACCTCGAGCGCCTGCCCAACGCGATCTTCGTGATCGACACCAAAAAAGAGCACATCGCCGTGACCGAGGCCCGCAAGCTCGGTCTCCCGGTCGTGGCTGTCGTCGACACCAACTGCGACCCCGACGTGATCGATTACGTCATCCCGGGCAACGACGACGCGATCCGCTCGGGCTCGCTCATGTGCCGGGTGTTGGCCGACGCCGTCGTCGAGGGCCGCTTCATCGCCGAGCACCGGCGCAAGAACGCGCCGCCGGTGACCGAAGAGGTCAACACGGGACCGTCGCCGCGGCAGAGGCGGGTACCACCACCGCCGGCCGCCACGGCGGAGACGTCGGAGGCCGGGGCAACGCCGATCGACGCAGCGACGCCGACCGACGCAGCCACGCCGACCGACGCAGCCGGTCAATCGGCGGTCGAGCCCGAGGCGGAGCTGGCCGAAGTGACGACAGGAGCAGAGGCCTGACCGTGCCGAACTTCACCGCAAAAGACATCCAACGCCTTCGCCAGGCCACCGGCGCAGGCATGCTCGCCTGCAAGGAGGCGCTCACGGAGACTGACGGCGACTACGACGCAGCCCTCCAGCTCTTACGCGTCAAGGGCCTGGCCGGCGCAGCGAAGCGTGCCGACCGCGAGGCCTCCGAGGGCGCCGTGGCCGCGGTGCGGTCCGGTGACGCTGCCGCGGTCGTCGAGCTGCGTTGCGAGACCGACTTCGTGGCCAAAGCCGATGAATTCGTTGCACTCACCGACGAATTGGCGGCCCTGGTTGCCGCCAAGGGCGAGGATGCCGTCGGCGAACTGAGCGACGAGATCGACCGCTTGCGCACGACGCTCAAAGAGAACATCTCCGTCGGGAAGGTACGCCAACTGGTCGCGCAACCCGGGCAGGTGGTCGACACGTACACCCACCAGCAAGCAGGGCGCGGTGTCAACGCAGTGGCCGTGGTCATCGACGGCGGCGACGAGGAGTTGGCCCACAACATCGCCGTCCACATCGCGTTCACCAAGCCTGCCTATCTGAGCCGTGACGACGTGCCCGAGGAGGACATCGCAGCGGAACGGGCGACCGTGGCCGAGATCAGCCGCAACGAAGGCAAGCCGGAGGCCGCGCTGGACAAGATCGTCGACGGCCGGATGAACGGATGGTTCAAGGATCGGGTCCTCTTGGACCAGTCCTACGTGAGGGACGAGAAGCAGACGATCGCGGGCATGCTCGGGTCGGCTCGCATCGTTGCCTTCGCGCAGGTCGTCGTCGGCGCCTGAGGCCTACTGCAAAGGTGGGAGAACCGCGCCGCATCGTCCTCAAGATGTCGGGGGAAGCATTAGCTTCGTCCGCCTCTGACGAGACCATTGACGCAGCCACCGTCGAGCGCATGGCCAAGGAGATGAGCCGCGCCATGGACGGCGGCGGACTCGAGTTGGCGGTGGTGGTCGGTGGCGGCAACATCTGGCGTGGCACGACGGGCGAGAGCGGGGGCATGGACCGCGCCACGTCGGACACGATGGGCATGCTCGGAACGGTGATCAACGCACTGGCCCTCCAGGACGCCCTCGAGCAGCAGGGGCAGCCGACGCGGGTCCTCGAGCGCGCTCAGCATGGCCGAGGTGGCCGAGCCCTACATCCGCCGTCGTGCCATCCGGCACCTCGAAAAAGGGCGCATCGTGGTCTTCGCGGCCGGCATGGGCAATCCGTTCTTCACGACGGACACCCCGGCTGCCCTGCGGGCGGCGGAGATCGGGGCCGAGATGCTGTGCAAGGGCACCCACTCGGGTGTCGACGGTGTCTATTCGGCCGATCCCAAGCTCGACCCCACGGCCACGCGCTACGACGAGATCTCCTTCATGGAGGTGATCAACCGTGATCTCCGGGTCATGGATCTCACGGCCATCACATTCTGCAAGGACAACAACCTCCCTATCAGGGTTTTCGACCTGATGATCCCCGGCAACATCCCACGCGCACTCAGTGGTGAGCAGATCGGTACGCTGGTCCGCTAATGGACGACGATCTGGCCGGCCTGGTTCTCGACGACACCCGGGAGAAGATGCACAAGGCCATTGACCATGTGCGCTCTGAAATGAGCAATGTGCGCACCGGCCGGGCTTCGTCAGCCTTGCTCGAGCCCTTGATGGTCGACTACTACGGGACGTCGACCGCGTTGCGGCAGCTGGCCGGTTTCAGCGTGCCCGATGCCATGCTGTTGGTGGTGACGCCCTACGACAAAAGCTCTCTGGGTGCCATCGAGAAGGCCATCATGACCTCGGACCTGGGCATCAACCCGACCAACGACGGCAACGTCATCAGGTTGGCGTTCCCACCGCTCACCGAAGAGCGGCGCAAGGAGCTGGTCAAGGTCGTGCGGCACAAGGCCGAGGAGGCCAAGGTGGCGGTGCGCAACCTGCGCCGGTCCGGGCGGCACGAGCTCGATGCGTTGCAGAAGGACGGTTCACTCTCCACCGACGAGCTGGAGCGTGTCGAGAAGGACCTTGACAAAATCACCCAAGAGCAGGTGAGCGCCATCGATCAGTTGTTGGCGCAAAAAGAGCGCGAACTCCTGCAGGTCTGAGGGGGTAAAGACATGGCCGACGAGACAGACGGATTCGACAACCAGGGCTCTCTCGACAACGAGGGCCTCGGGGGGATCGACGATCCCACGGGCGTCGACGAGGAGACGCCGAGTTACCGCTCGGGTCGCGTGCGGATCATCGGTGCCGAGCCGGCGGGGGATGCCGTCCACGAAGTGACGGGACCGGTCGTCGAAGAGAACCCCGACATGCCGCACTGGAACGATGCGCCGACCGGTCAGGTTCCCGCCGTTCTCGATCGCGGGAACGGTGACGAGCAGGCCCTGGCGCCCCCCACCTGGCGTGAAGAGGACTCGGACTGGGCGGCGCACGAAGAGCTCTTCGAGCCCTCCATGCTTTCCGATGAGCTCCCCGCGGTGGGCTCCATGATGAACAACAACAACGACGATCTCGTCGACATGGAGCGCCAACCCTGGCGCTTCGACGCCATCGACCTGCCCGACGACGACACGCTCGTGATCGTCGAGACGGAGCCCGATCTCGAGCCCGAGCCGATTCCCGTGCGCGTGGCACCGGCGGCGCCGTACGCGTCGACCGTGACGGAGGCGCCTGATCAGACGGTCTCGGTTCCGAGCTCCTTCGACGCGGCCGACACCCGGTTGGCGCCCCCGGTCCCCCCGCAGCCCCGGGTCCGCGCACCGCGGACGAGCCGCCTGAACGATGAGGCGCCGAACGCGAACACGGGTGGCACGTCGGGGCGCAACATGCAGCTTGCATGGGGCTCGGGACTGCTCCTCGGGGTCTTGGTGCTCATCTGCGCCCACTTCGGCAATTTCGCCTCCGTGGTCCTCCTGACGATCGTCGTGCTCTTGGCAGCCGCCGAGGGGTTCGCCGCCTTCCGGACCGCCAAGTACCACCCGGCCACACTGCTCGGACTGGTCGCCACCCTTTCGCTGATGATCGAGACCTACAACAAGGGTGTCGCCGCCCTGCCCCTGGTCCTCGTGGTTGTGGTTGCCGCATCCTTCCTCTGGTACCTGGCCCGCGTGGAGCCGGCGGCCGACCCGGTGGCCGGCATCTCCTCGACCGTCTTCGTCACGGTCTGGATCGCCGGCTTCGGTTCGTTCGGGGCGCTGCTGCTCAATCCGACCCTCTTCCCGAACCGTCACGGCGTGGCGTTCCTCCTGGCGGCGGTCCTCACGACGGTGGCCGCCGACGTGGCGTCGCTCCTGGTGGGCTCGGCCTTCGGCCGTCATCCCCTGGCACCGTCGATCAGCCCGAACAAAACCTGGGAGGGGTTCCTCGGCGGGGCGGTAGCCGCCATCCTGGTCGCGGTGATCGTGGTGCACTTCATCCATCCGTGGACGATCGGCAAAGCCCTGGTGCTGGGCATCGTGGTGGCCGTCGCTGCGCCCCTGGGTGATCTCAGTCAGTCGATGATCAAGCGCAATCTGGGCGTGAAGGACATGGGCCGGCTCATGCCGGGACATGGCGGCATCCTCGATCGGGTCGACGGCCTGCTCTTCGTCCTCCCCGCCACGTACTTCGTGGTCAAAGCGTTCCACCTCGGGTGAGCTGATGCGCACCGTCAGCCTGCTGGGATCGACCGGCTCGATCGGCACCCAGGCCGTGGATGTGCTGCTGGGGGAGCCCGAGCGGTTCCGGGTGGTCGCCCTCGCCGCACAGAGGTCCACGGACACGCTGCTGGCCCAGGCGGCCGAACTGCACCCGGAGATCGTCGTCATCGGTGACGAGTCGCTCTACGGACTGGTGCGCGACGGCGTCCCCCGGGGGACGGAGGTGCTGGTCGGTACCGCCGGCCTGGTGGCCGCGGCCGCCTGCGCCGACGTCGTGCTCAATGCCGTCGTCGGTTTCGCCGGGCTGCCGGTCACGATGGCCGCACTCGAGGCGGGCAATCGCCTCGCGCTGGCCAACAAGGAGTCGCTGATCGCCGGGGCCCCGGTCGTGCAAAAGGCGAGGCGCACGCCCGGCGCGGAGATCGTGCCCGTGGACTCCGAGCACTGCGCCGTCCACCAGTGCCTGGCCGCACTCGACGGTCAGACGGCGGTCGCCCGCCTCCTTCTCACGGCGTCAGGTGGGCCCTTCCGGGGCCGGACCACGGCGGAGTTGGACAAGGTCACCGTCGCCGAGGCGTTGGCCCATCCCACGTGGAGCATGGGGCCCAAGATCACCATTGACTCGTCGACACTCATGAACAAGGGCCTCGAGGTGATCGAGGCCCACGAACTGTTCGGGATCACCTACGACCGCATCGACATCGTCGTGCACCCGCAGTCGATCGTGCACTCGATGGTGGAATTGCGTGACGGCTCGACGCTGGCCCAACTGTCCGCGCCGGACATGCGGCTGCCGATCGGCTACGCGCTGGGCTGGCCCGACCGCTCGTCGGTCCCTTTCGGCGCCCTGGACTGGACCAGCCCGACGACCTTGACCTTCGAACCACCGGACCGTTCGGTATTCCGCTGCATCGATCTGGCCTACAGCGCCGGGATCAGCGGTGGGTCTGCACCGGCCTGGCTGAGCGCGGCCAACGAGATCGCGGTCGAGGCATTTCTGGCCGGTGCGATGACCTGGAGCGGGATCGCCGATGTCGTCGCCGAGACGCTCGAGGCGTGGCGGGATGAGCCCATTGAGCAGGTGGAATCCGTACTGGCCGCCGACGAGGAGGCCCGCGCCCGCGCCAGGGAAGTGGTAGCCCGCCGTACTGGAACAGGTACCGCGGAGGTAGCCTTACCACTGGTATGACGCTCATTGCCAAGGAGCCCAGCACAGCGTCTGCCGACCTGGCGGCGCCCCCGGGACACGTGGAACCGCCGACGCCTGCCGCCGAGGGCGGCGACTCGGGTCAGATCTGGCGACTGCTGATCGCGCTGGTCCTCATCACGGCTGTCTTCCTGGTGGCCGGGCTGGGCGATGTGCTGCTGTTCGTCGTGATCATCGTGGCGATCGTCATGCTGCACGAACTTGGCCACTTCGCCACGGCCAAGTGGTCGGGGATGAAGGTCACCGAGTATTTCGTCGGCTTCGGTCCCCGTCTCTGGTCGATCCGGCGCGGGGAGACCGAGTACGGGGTCAAGGCCATCCCGGCGGGGGGCTACGTCCGGATCACCGGTTTCACCGTGCTCGAAGACGTGGCGACCGAGGATGAGCCGCGCACCTATCGTCAGCAGCCGTTCGGGAAGCGGATCATCGTGGGGTGCGCCGGCTCGGCCATGCATTTCCTGATTGCCTTCGTCCTGGCACTGATCAGCGTTTTCGCGTTCGGGGTGTCGACGAACAACGTCGAGATCAACTCGCTCGAGCACTGGACGGGCGTGGCGCAGACCCCGGCGCAGCGGGCCGGCCTCGAAGCCGGCGACACCATCGTGTCGGTGAACGGCCAGCCGCTGCGCACTCCCAACACCATCCACGACGTCATCACGAGCTCGGTCGGGAAACCGGTCACGCTCGGCGTGGAGCGTGACGGTCACCTCCGCAGCATCGTCGTCACCCCGCAAGACGGACGAGGGGTAAAGGTCGGCAACCTCACCCTGGCCCCGTCGAGCGACAAGACGCCGCAGGGCTACATCGGCATCAACGAAGGGTCGGCCTCGGAATCGGTGAACCCGATCCGCGCCATCGGCAACGCCGCAGCCAATCTCGGCTCGGCCACCTCGGCGGAGGTCGGCGCCCTGATCCATGTGTTCTCCCCGAGCGGGGTGAGCTCCATCTACCACCAGGTGACCAATTCGCACGACGCCACGGTGGCGGCCGAGCATCCCACCACATCGGAACGACCGGTCTCGCTGATCGGCGCGGGGAACATCAGCGTCCAGGCGCTGCACCAGGGCGTGCAGTCGCTGCTGGCCCTCCTGATCGTCATCAATATCGCCTTCGCCCTGCTCAACATGCTGCCGATCATGCCGTTCGACGGCGGCCACGTTGCGGTGGCAGCCTACGAATGGATCCGCACGAAGAAGGGACAGCCCTACTATCAAGCGGACATCACCAAGCTCTTCCCGTATCTTGCTCCTGTACTCGGCTTCCTGGCCCTGTTCGCCATCTCGGTCGTCTTCCTCGACATCGCCCATCCCCTCCAACACGTCTTCCCCTGACCAACACGTCTTCCCCTGATCGGACACATGGACCTCTCCGCCTCACTTCTCACAGCCCGCCGCCCCACCCGACGGATCACCTTGGGTGGCGTGCCGATCGGGGACGGAGCGCCCGTCACCGTCCAGTCCATGACCACCACCAAGACCGCTGACGTCGACGGCACGCTGGCCCAGATCTACGCCCTGGCCGCCGCCGGCGCTGACATCGTCCGTTGCACCTGTAACGACGAGGGGGCGGCCATCGGCCTGGCGCAGATCGTCCCGCGCTCACCCGTCCCGATCGTCGCCGACATCCACTTCCACCACGAGATGGCTCTGGCCGCGCTCGAGGCCGGCGTACAGGGGCTGCGCCTCAACCCCGGGAACCTCCGCAAAGAGGCCGAGATCAAGCAGGTGGCGGCCGAGGCGCGCGACCGTGGCGTGCCCATCCGTATCGGGGTCAATGCGGGGTCCCTGCACCCCGACATCTACGCCAAGTACGGCGGCGCCACCCCCGAGGCGCTCGTCGAGTCGGCCCGCAACGAGCTGGCCTACTTCGAGGAGGTCGATTTCAACGACGTCAAGATCTCGGTCAAGGCCTCATCGGTGGCCTTGATGATCGCGGCGTACCGGTTGGCCTCGGAGACCTTCGACCACCCGCTCCATCTCGGGGTGACCGAGGCGGGTCCCCCGCCCGGCGGACTGGTGAAAGGCACCGCCGGCATCGCCACCCTCTTGGCCGAGGGCATCGGGGACACCATTCGCTTCTCGCTCACCGCCGATCCGGTCGAAGAGGCCCGGGCAGGGCGTCAGTTGCTCGAGTCGCTCGGCCTGCGCGAGCGCAAGGGCCTCGACCTCATCGCCTGCCCCTCCTGTGGGCGGGCGCAGGTGGACGTGATCGCCGTGGCCAAGGAGGCCCAGGAAGCGCTCGAGAAGCTCAACCTGCCGATCCAGGTGGCCGTCATGGGTTGCGTCGTCAACGGCCCGGGTGAAGCGCGGGAGGCCGACATCGGCATCGCGGCGGGCAAGAACAAGGGACATCTGTTCATCCGGGGCAAGATCATCCGGGTCGTCCCCGAGGACGGGATGGTGCAGGCGCTGGTCGAGGAGGCCGAGCGTCTGGTGGCCGAGGGGGCGGAAGCCCGCATCGCCGCAGCCGACGCCGGGGCGGAGGCCGAGGCCGAGGCCGATCGCCGCGAGCTCCTCGAATCGACGGGTGCGGACCCCAACCACACATCGGCGAAGATCGAGACGATCCACCGCCGCACCTCCTCGGGCTGAGAGGTTCGTCGAAGGGCCGTCGCTCACCCCGGTAACCTGCGCACCCATGAGCAAGGGCGCGATCGTGACCCGGGCCGAGGACTTCCCCCGCTGGTACCAAGAAGTCGTCGCCCGGGCCGAAATGGCCGAGAACGGGCCGGTGCGCGGGACGATGGTCATCCGGCCCTGGGGCTACGGCATCTGGGAGCTGCTGCAGGCGGAGCTCGACCGGCGGATCAAGGAGGCCGGAGCGGAGAATGCCTACTTCCCGCTCTTCATCCCCGAGTCCTTCTTGAGCCTCGAAGCAGAGCACGTCGAAGGGTTCAGCCCCGAATTGGCCGTGGTCACCCACGGCGGGGGCAAGAAGCTGGAGGAGCCGGTCGTCGTCCGTCCCACCAGCGAGACCGTGATCAACAGCTTCTTCGCCAAGTGGATCCAGAGCCACCGCGACCTTCCCCTGCTCATCAACCAGTGGGCCAACGTGGTGAGATGGGAGTTACGGCCCCGGCTCTTCCTCCGGACGACCGAGTTCCTCTGGCAGGAGGGTCACACCGCCCACGCCACCGAGGCCGATGCCCGCGCCTATGCGCTGCAGATCCTGCGCGACGTCTACCTGGCCACCATGGTGGACGTGGCCGCCTTGCCCGTGCTGACCGGCCACAAGACGGCACGGGAGCGCTTCGCCGGCGCCACGCGTACATGGACGTGCGAGGGGATGATGGGTGACGGCAAGGCACTGCAGATGGGGACGAGCCACGAGTTGGGCCAGAATTTCTCGAGGGCATTCGACATCACGTACACCACGACCGAAGGCGTACTCGAGTACGTCTGGCAGACCTCGTGGGGTGTGTCCACCCGTCTCATCGGCGCCCTCGTCATGGGGCACGGCGACGATTTCGGGCTCCGCCTGCCACCGGCGCTCGCCCCCTCCCAGGTCGTCGTGCTCCTGATCAAAGAGGAAGACGGGGTCCGGGCGGCGGCCGATGCCCTCGTGGACGACCTGCGCGCCGACGGGCACCGGGTCCGGCTCGATGACCGCACCGGAACCAGTTTCGGGCGCCGGAGCGTGGATTGGGAGCTCAAGGGGGTCCCGGTCAGGGTGGAGATCGGCCCCCGGGACCTGGCCGAGGGCAACGTCACCGTGGTGACCCGGCACACCCGCGAGAAGCACACGTTGCCACTGGGCGGCGTCCGGGGGGCGGTGAAGGAGATCCTCGGCCGGGTCGGCCCCGAGCTGCTGGCCGAAGCCACGGCCACCCGCCTGGGGCGGACCGTGGCGGTGAGCAGCCTGGAGGAGGCGATGGAGGCCGGGAGCGCGGGATTCGCGACGATCCCCGTGCGCACCTTGGGGCCCGACGGCGAGGATCGGCTCGCCACGAAGGCGTTGTCGATCCGGTGCCTCCAGCGCCCCGACGGCAGCCTGGCCGAAGCCGGTGACGATGAAGAGGATCTGATCGCGGTGGTCGCCCGGTCGTACTGAGGGGGCCCGGGAGCGTGCGGATGGACCCTCGAAGAAAGGGGGATCGCAACGACGGCCGGATTGCTATAATCCTTCGCGCTGTCCAGTTTGAGTATCAGTACCTCGTTGGAGCGTGGGCTGCGGCCCACGCTTTCGCTTTACGGGGCTCCTGCTGAAGGCGGCAGAAGGTGATGGTGATCGTCGAGAGGAGGTGACAGTGATGGCGAGGAGTACAGACGACCTGGTCGATGCACTGTCGCCCCTGCTCGGGGCCCGTGGGCTTGACCTGGTCGACGTCGAGCTCCACGGTTCGGAGCTGACCATCTTCGTCGACCGCGAAGGGCGGAGTCGACCTCGACACACTCGGTGAGGCCACGCGGGCGGTGTCGGACACGCTCGACGAGATCGACCCGCTTCCCGGGCGCTACACCCTTGCCGTCTCCAGCCCCGGCCTGGAGCGTCGCCTCCGGACTCCGGCCCACTTCAGGCGCGCCGTCGGGGAAGCCGTGACCGTACGCATACACGGTGGAACGTCGGACGTGCGCCGTGTGAGGGGAACCGTCGAGTCCGCTGACGAGACCGGATTCACTCTCGTCGGACCTGACCTACCTGACGGCTCGTTGCGCATCGCCTATGGCGAGGTCGAACGCGCCCGCACCATTTTTGAATGGGGTCCCCAGCCGAAGAGAGTAAGAGGGTGAGCAGGTCATGAGTAAGACCAATTTCGAGTTTTTGGACGCACTGGGGCAGATCGCCCGGGACAAGGGGATCTCGGTGGAGACGTTGCTCGATGCGTTGGCGAACGCCTTGGTGGCGGCGTACAAGCGGCGTCCCGACGCGGCCGAAGAAGCCGTCGTGACAATCGACCCCGATTCGGGGGAGATCCGCGTCTACGGCCAGGAGCTGGACGAAGACGGCGAGGTCATCCGGGAATGGGACGACACGCCGGACGACTTCGGGCGCATCGCCGCGCAGACGGCAAAGCAGGTGATCCTCCAGCGGATCCGAGAAGTCGAGCGGGACATGAAGTACGAGGAGTACGCCGGGCGCGAGGGCGACATCGTGACCGGGATCGTGCAGCAGACGGACAACCGCTACACGCTTCTGGACCTCGGCAAGGTGGAGGCACTCCTGCCCCAGGCAGAACAGGTCTCCTATGAGCGCTACGAGCACGGCACACGGCTCAAGGCCTACATCGTGGAGGTGCGCAAGACCAGCAAGGGACCGCAGATCGTGGTGAGCCGGACCCACCCGGGACTCATCAAGCGGCTCTTCGAGCTCGAAGTTCCCGAAATCTCCTCCGGTGTGGTCGAGATAAAGGCGGCGGCGCGTGAGCCCGGTCACCGCACGAAGATCGCCGTGTGGTCCAACGATCCCAACGTCGACCCGGTCGGAGCCTGTGTCGGCGCGCGCGGCTCGCGCGTGCGCATGGTGACCAACGAGTTGCGGGGCGAGCGCGTGGACGTCGTGCCCTTCTCCGATGACCCGGTCGACCTGATTCAGAACGCCCTGGCTCCAGCCCGCGTCCGCGAGGTCCGCCTCGACGAGGAGACGGGGACGGCCACCGTGGTGGTCAGTGACTTCCAGCTCTCCCTGGCCATTGGCAAGGAGGGTCAGAACGCGCGCCTCGCGGCCCGCCTGACCGGATGGCGGATCGACATCAAGAGTGAGACGCAGCTGGCCGAGGAAGAGGCCGGCTACGGGGACCAGGAATGGGCCGAGGGCGAGTGGGTCGAGGACGAGTCGGGCGAAATGGTGTGGAAGCCGGCCGAGGGCGGCGAGGCCATGTCGGCCGAGGAGTGGACGCACCAGGCCGATGTGACGCCGGGGGACGAGCCGGTCGCGGTCGACGAGCCGTCGCGCCGACGGGTCCGTCGCCACCGCCGACGATGCCCCGGCCCCGGCGACGGGAGCCGAGGCATAGTCCCGACACGGACCTGCGTCGGTTGCCGTAAGGCACGCCCGGCCGACGCGTTGTTCCGGGTTGTACGGCAGGCCGACGGCCTGCTGAGGGTGGATCGAACCGGCCCAGGCCGGGGTGCATGGCTCTGTCGGGAGTCGCCGAGCTGCGTCGAGGAAGCAGCACGGAGACGGGCCTTCGAGAGAGCGTTCAGGGCACCAGTTGCGACCATTGCCATCGAACATCTGCGGGCGAGCTCACAAAGCGCGTCGAAGCAGGATGTACCCGATGTGCGAGGATAGGGGGCTGCGGGTCACTCCGGGGCCCACAGAGTACGAAGGACATAGAGACCCACTTGCCGAAGAAGATCCGCGTCTATGAACTAGCCAAAGAGCTAGGCCTCACCAACAAGGAAGGGCTTGACCTGGCCCTCTCCCTTGGTATTGGGGTGAAGAGCCACTCGTCCTCCATCGAGGATGCACAAGCGGACCGCGTCCGTCGAAAGGCCGACGCCGAAGGACTTCGCCGGGAAGTGACACCCGAGGAACCCCCGGCGCCACCCGCGCCCGCCCCCGACAAGAGGGCTGCAGGACAGGACCATCTCGTCATCGTCCCCCGCCACGGCGAGGTCGACCAGCGGCGACGCCCGGGCGCCCCGCCTCATCAGCAGCAGGCCCACCGGATCGCCGGCGCCATCTGCCGGAACGCCGGGCTCGGCCGGGTCAGCCGGATCAGCCGGATCGGCCCCGACCCGCGTGCCCCCACGGCCCATCCGATCCGACGCTCCCACGCCGACCCCGGCCCAGGCTCCCGCTGCAGCGGCCGCGCCCGGGTGGCCGCGCCGGCACCTCCGAGGCCCCCGGCTCCCGCCCCCGGCCAGGCTCCCGGCCCGCAGACGGCCTCGACTCCGTCGCCAGCGCCCACGTCCGCTCCGCGGCCGGCCGCCCCACAGTCGCGGGCGACCGCGCCGACAACAGCGCCTCCGTCCGCACCCGCACCAGGAGCCGTGCCGGGCAGTGCCGCTGCCTCGAGTGCTCCGGCCACCGCCCCTCCGGCGGCCCGGCCTGGCGCTACGCCCGCGCGCCCCGGCAGCACCGGGACGCGCCGCAACACCGACACCGACGCCCACGGCGGCGGGTGCAGCCCCCGCGCCGACGGCGCCACCGGCCGAGCAGCGGGCCCCGCGGCCCCCCTTGAGCCCCAGTGGCAAGCCCGTGCCGCCGCCCCCGCCCCCGCGGCCCCCGATCGGGCCCAGCGGCCGTCCGATTCCGCCACCACCCGGTATGGGTGGCCGGCGCCCGACCGCTCCGCCCACGCGACCCGGCGGCAGCGGCTACCCCGCACGCACCGGAGGTCGACCGGCGCCCGGCGCAGGGCGTCCGACCGGTGGCCCAGGTGGGCCAGGCAGCAGTAGCTTCGCCGGCCGTCCCAGCGGTGCCGGCGGGGGATTCAGTGGACGTCCCGGAGGCGGAGGACCGTCGAGCGGGCCGCCCGCCGCAGGTCGCAGCGGTCTGCCCGGACGGCGCCCGCCGCAGCGTCGCGCCCGTCGGCGCCGGCGCAACCTCGAGGAGCTCGAGCCGACACAGCTCACCAGCTATCAGCCTTCGACCGCGCCGGTTCCGGACGGCGAGGTCATCGTCGAACGCGGATCGACGGCACGCGATCTCGGGCCCAAGCTGAACCGCAGCGCAGGCGACATCGTCCGCTTCCTCATGCTCCAGGGTGAAATGGTCATGGCGACGCAGTCGTTGACCGACGACATGATCGAGCTCTTCGCTGCCGAGATCGGCGCCGACGTCCGGCTGGTCGACCCCGGCGAGGAGCAAGAAGCAGAGCTGTTGGCGCGCTACTTCGAGGAAGAAGACGAAGAAGAGGACGCGGACCAGCGTCCGCGGCCGCCGGTGGTGACCGTCATGGGGCACGTCGATCACGGAAAGACGCTCCTCCTCGACCGCATCCGCAAGACCGACGTGGTGGCCGGCGAGGCCGGGGGCATCACCCAGCACATCGGCGCCTACCAGGTCGTATGGCACGACAAGCGGATCACGTTCATCGACACACCGGGGCACGCCGCCTTCACCGCCATGCGCGCCCGGGGAGCGCAGGCCACCGACATCGTCGTGCTCGTCGTGGCCGCCGACGACGGCGTGATGCCACAGACGATCGAGGCGATCGACCACGCCACGGCCGCCGACGTGCCGATCATCGTGGCCGTCAACAAGATGGACCGCCCCGACGCCGACGCTACGCGGGTGCTCCAGCAGCTCTCCGAGCGCGGACTGGTTCCCGAAGCATGGGGCGGCGACACCATCGTGGTGGAGGTGTCCGCTCTGCAGGGCACCGGCATCGACAGCCTGCTCGAGCAGATCACCCTGGTGGCGGAAGTCGAAGAGCTGACGGCACGCGTCGAGGGCGAGGCGAGAGGCGTCGTGCTCGAAGCCAACCTCGAGGCCGGCCGGGGCCCGGTGGCCACCGTCATCGTCCAGCAGGGCACACTCCGGGTGGGCGATCCGGTCGTGGCCGGTGCGGCCTGGGGCAAGGTCAAGGCACTCGTCGACGACCTGGGTGACCATGTGAAAGAGGCGCTCCCCTCGACACCCGTACAGGTGCTCGGGTTCTCCGAGCCGCCGCACGCCGGCGATGAAATGCGTGGGGCGAAAGATCTGGCGCGGGCCCGCACCCTCGGTGAGGCCAGGGCACAGCGGTTCCGGCTCTCGGGCCACAAGCCGGTGGCGTCGGCCGCCACCGGCGCCAAGCTCGAAGACCTGTTCGAGCAGATTCAGCGCGGCGAGATGGCCACCCTCAACATCGTGCTCAAGGCCGACGTGCAGGGCTCGTTGGAGGCGGTGACCGAAAGCCTCAAGCGACTCGAGCGCGACGACGTGAAGTTGAGCTTCGTGCTGCGCGGCATCGGTGGCATCACCGAGAACGACGTGCAGCTGGCGGCCGCCTCGAGCGCCACCATCATCGGGTTCAACGTGCGCCCGGACAGGCGCTCGCGTGAGCTGGCCGAGGCCTCCGACGTCGAGGTCCGCACCTACGAGATCATCTACAAGCTGCTCGAGGACATTGAGGCGGCCATGCTCGGTCTGCTCTCGCCGCTCTACGAAGAGGTGGTCACGGGCGAGGCCGAGGTGCGCGAGGTCTTCCGGGTCCCGCGTGTCGGCGCCATCGCCGGTTGCTACGTGCGGGAAGGCAAGATCACCCGTGGTTCGAAGGTGCGGTTCCTCCGCGAGGGGACGGTCATCTGGAAGGGCGCCATCACCTCGTTGCGGCGCTTCAAGGACGACGCGCGGGAAGTCGCGGCCGGGTTCGAGTGCGGTATCGGGCTGTCGGACTTCCAGGATCTCCACGCGGGCGACATCATCGAGACGTTTGAGGAGCGCGAGATCGCGAGGACGTGACGTCATCGTGAAACGGCGCACTGCCACGTATCCGCGCTCGTTGCGGGTGAACCAGGTCCTGCGACAGGTCATCGCCGAGGAGCTCGAGCGGCTGGCAGACGCCGACGAGCGCTTCCGCATGGTCACGGTGACCTCGGTGGACACCGCCGCCGACATGCGGACCGCCACCGTCTACCTGGCCACCCTCGAACCCGATGCGGCGGACGCGCTCGAGGAGCGGCGTCCCCATCTCCAGCGACTGATCGGGGCCCAGGTGACGCTCAAGCGGACCCCGCGTCTGACCTTCAAGGCCGACCCGGCCATCGCAGCGGGGTCGCGGGTCGAAGAGCTTCTCCGCGGCCTGGACCGGGACCAAGACCCCACTGCATGAGTGCCACCGGCCTGGTGGTGGTCGACAAGGAGGCCGGCTGGACCTCCCACGACGTGGTGGCGCGCTGCCGCCGGATCTTCGGCCAGCGCCGGGTGGGCCACGCCGGTACCCTCGATCCCGATGCGACAGGCGTCCTCCTGGTCGGGTTGGGGCGCGCGACACGTCTCATGCGGTTCCTGACCGCACTCCCGAAGACCTATGTGGCCGAGATCGTGCTCGGCACCAACACCTCGACGCTCGATGCGTCGGGCGACGTGGTGGGGGAGTGGGACATGTCCGGCGTGACGCTCGCCCAGGTGCGGGAGGCTGCCGCAGGCCTCACGGGCACCATCGAGCAGATCCCGCCCATGGTCTCGGCCGTGAAGATCGGCGGACGGCGACTGCACGAGTTGGCCCGGCAGGGGATTGAGGTCGACCGCCCACCGCGCCGGGTGCAGGTCCACCGTTTCGACATTGACGCGATCCCGGGACGCCCCGGGGTGTACCGGGCCGAAGTGGAGTGCTCGTCGGGTACCTACATCCGCGTGCTCGCCGAGGACATGGGGACCGCGCTCGGGGGCGGGGCCCATGTCGGCCTCTTGCGACGTACCCGCATCGGCTCGTTCGGGGCCGGCGAGATGCGCCCCCTCGACCTCCTCACCCCCGAGGTCGTCCTCACCCCGGCCCAGGCCATGCGCGACCTCGCCTTCGTGACCGTGGAGGCGGAGATGGCCACCTCGATCGCACGGGGCCTGCCCCTCGACCGCGTCCCGATCGGGGCGGTGGGCGACGGCCCGTGGGCCATGCTGGATCCGGAGGGCAACCTCCTGGCGATTTACGAGGCCACCGATACCGACCGCATCAAACCGGCCGTCGTAATAGCCGGCACCTGACGTCTAACCTCAAGCGCGATGTCCGGAACTGCCGTCACGATCGGCGCCTACGACGGCGTGCACCTGGGCCATCGGGCGTTGCTGCGTGAACTGTCCACCCTCGCCGCCGCGGAGGGCCTTTCGACCGTGGTGGTCACGTTCGACCGCCACCCGGCCGCGCGTCGTGCGGCCCGAGTCGGCGCCCCCGCAGTTGACGGACCTCGAGCAGAAGCTGGAGCTGCTGGCCGCGTGCGGGATCGATCGCACGCTGGTGATCGAGTTCGACCGGACGCGGGCCGACGAGTCGGCCGAGGATTTCGTCAAGGAGGTGCTGGTCGACACGCTGGGGGCCCGGTTGGTCGTGGTCGGCGAGGATTTCCACTTCGGCCACGGGCGCAAGGGCAACGTCGCGCTCCTGACCGCACTCGGCCGCGACTACGGCTTCACGGTGATCGGGGCCCGCCTGACCGGGGACAACACCGCATCGGGTGAGGCGGGACCGGGCGAGTCCGTCGCCGTGTCGTCCACGAGGATCAGGACGCTGGTGGCGGCCGGGGACGTCGTCGGGGCGGCCAAGCTGCTCGGACGACCCCACGAGGTACGCGGCGTCGTGGTGCGCGGCGATGGTCGTGGCGGCCCCGAACTGGGCTTTCCGACCGCCAACATGATGATCAACGACGACATCGCGCTGCCGGCCGACGGGATGTACGCCGGGTACTTCACCCGCCCCGACGGTACGGTGCACGAAGCCGCGATCTATGTGGGCCGCCGGCCCACCTTCTACGAGCCCGGGACGACATCGGTCCTGGTGGAGGCCTATCTCCTCCACTTCGAGGGGGACCTCTACGGGGAGCTGAGCCGGGTGGCGTTCGTGAGCCGCCTCCGGGACGATCAGAAGTTCGACTCGGTCGATGCCCTCATCGCCCAGATGCACCGCGACGTGGCGGCCGCGGAACAGGCGCTCTCGGCGGATCGCTGACCACCTGCTACGATGTTCGCCGGTTGGGCTGGTCCCATCCGCACTCCTACAACATCTCCGAGGTTCTTCGATTTATGCCCGACACGCAGGCCACTATTGCCGAGTACCGGCTGCACGACAGTGACACTGGTTCACCAGAGGTGCAGATCGCACTGCTGTCGGGACGGATCAACCATTTGACGGAGCACTTGAAGGGTCACAAAGGGGACCATCACACTCGACGCGGCCTGATGAAGCTCATCGGCCAGCGTCGGCGGCTGCTCGATTACGTGCGAAAGAACGACGTCGAGCGCTACCGCGCCATCATCGGCCGCCTCGGCATTCGGCGGTAACGAAACACATCCGGGCATCTCGGGACGCTGGCTGCCAGTCGCCGGTCACTTTCGCAAGGAAGGTGGTCGACCACTGGGAACCAGACATGAGATGCCCCCAAACACCACACGAGGAGCATCATGGCTGACGCCATTTCCGTGTCGGGCCCCATCAGTGGCACCGACCGTACCCTGACGTTCGAGACGGGAAAGTTGGCCCAGTTGGCCGACGGCGCCGTACTCGCACGGATCGGGGACACCGTCCTGTTGGCCACGGCCACCGCCGCCCGATCCGTACGGGAGGGGACCGATTTCTTCCCCCTCACCGTCGACATCGAGGAGCGGGCCTACGCCGCCGGCAAGATCCCCGGCTCGTTCTTCCGCCGGGAGGGCAAGAGCTCGGACCAGGCCATCCTGACCTGCCGCCTCATCGACCGGCCCCTGCGCCCGTCGTTCCCGAGCGGGTTCCGCAACGAGGTCCACGTCGTCGGGACCATCTTCGGCGCCGACCAGGTCAATCCCCACGACGTGCTGGCCATCAACGCCGCTTCGGCGGCGCTGATGCTGTCGGGCATCCCCTTCGACGGCCCCATCGGCGCCGTGCGGGTGGCCTACAGCGTCGACGGCACCTGGATCCCGCACCCCACGTTCGAAGAGGGCGACGCCGCCACCTTCGAGCTGGTAGTCGCCGGCCGGGCGCTGGACGAGACCGACACCACCGACATCGCCATCATGATGGTCGAGGCCGGCGGGACCGAGCACTCGTGGGACTACTACGAGGCCGGTGCGCCCAAGGTCACCGAAGAGGTGCTGGCCGAAGGCCTCGAGGCCGCCAAGACCTGGATCCGCGAGTCCATCCTCCTGCAGCGCCAGCTGGTGGCCGGCGTCGTCGCCGCCAAGGGCCCGATCGAGACGATCGCCTTCTCCACCTTCTCCGACTACGCCGAGGACGTGTGGGCCCGGGTCGAAGCGGTCGGCACCGACCTCATCGCCAAGGCCAACCTGGTCACCGCCAAGGCGGAGCGCAACGAGGCGCTCGACGCGGCCGGCAAGGAGATCCAGGCCACGCTCGCCGACGAGTTCGAAGGGCGTGCCGGCGAGATCAAGGCCGCAATCCGCTCCTTGACCAAGAAGCTGGTCCGCAAGCGCATCGTCGAGGACGGCGTGCGCGTCGACGGCCGCGGCACAGCCGACATCCGCCCGCTCTCCGCCGAGATCGACCTCTTCCCCACGGCGCACGGCTCGGCCCTGTTCCAGCGGGGCGAGACGCAGGTGCTCAACGTCACCACGCTCGGCATGCCCCGCATGGCCCAGATGCTCGACACCATCACCCCGGTCGACTCCAAGCGCTACATGCACCACTACAACTTCCCGCCCTTCTCGACAGGTGAGACCGGCTTCATGCGTGGTCCCAAGCGCCGGGAGATCGGGCACGGCCTGCTGGCCGAGCGGGCCCTCCTGCCCGTCGTCCCCAGCGCCGAGGAGTTCCCCTACACCTTGCGCCTCGTCTCCGACGTCCTGGCTTCGAACGGCTCGACGTCCATGGCGTCGGTCTGTGGTTCGACCCTCTCTCTGATGGCCGCCGGGGTGCCCCTCAAGGCTCCGGTGGCGGGCATCGCCATGGGCCTCGTCTACGACGGCGGCACCTACGTGACCCTGACCGACATCCTGGGCTCGGAGGACGCCTTCGGCGACATGGACTTCAAGGTCGCCGGCACGGCGGACGCCGTGACCGCGCTGCAGCTCGACACCAAGATCGCCGGCCTGCCGGCCGACGTGCTTGGCCAAGGCGTTGTTGCAGGCCAAAGAGGCCCGCCTCACCATCCTCGGGGTCATGGCCGGAGCCATCGCCGAGCCGCGTGACCACGTGGCCAACAGTGCCCCGAAGATCGTCTCCATGGAGATCCCGATCGACAAGATCGGCGAGGTCATCGGGCCCAAGGGCAAGGTCATCAACACCCTGCAGCAGGAGACGGGTGCGGACATCGCCGTCGACGACGACGGCATGGTGGGCACCGTCACCATCGGCGCCAAGGACGGCAACGCCGTCGAAGAGGCCCGTCGCCGGATCTCGCTCATCCTCGACCCGCCGACCGCCGATGTCGGCGCGGTCTACGCCGGCAAGGTGGTGAACATCACCAAGTTCGGTGCGTTCGTCAACGTGCTGCCCGGCCGTGACGGCTTGCTGCACATCTCCAAGCTCTCGTCCCTGGCCGGGGGCAAGCGCATCAACAACGTCGAGGACGTCCTGACACTGGGGCAGCCGATCGAGGTCCGCGTGGACGACATCGACCCGCAGGGCAAGGTGTCGCTGTCGCTGGCATCGGTGCCCGAGGGTGGCGCCGATGGCGCGGCCGCGGCCGATTCCGGTCACGGCGGAGGCGGCAACGGCGGAGGCGGCGACCGCAACCGTGGTGACCGGGGTGACCGGTGACCGTGGTGACCGTGGGCCGTGACAGCGCCCCGGCGACGCCGGCTGCGTCTGCGCGGCAACGGCGTGCCCTCGTTCGAGGACGCCTTCGAAGCCGAGCTCGTCTCCGAGCTCGGCGACCTGGGCCCGGGTGCGGTCGAAGCGGAAGGCCGGAGCAGCAGTGGCGGCGACCGCCGCCCACCGCGCGGCCGCTCGCGTCGTCGTTGATCGAGACCTCTGTTCTTCCCAGCGGCATCCGCCTGGTCAGCGAGACCATGGCGGATGTGCGCTCGGTGGCGGTGGCGTTCTGGGTCGGTTCGGGCTCGCGTGACGAATCCGATGCCGGTAGCCGGCGCGTCACACTTCTTGGAGCACCTGCTCTTCAAGGGGACGCCGACGCGCTCTGCCTCGGCCATTGCCGAGTCGCTCGACGAGGTGGGCGGGGACTGCAACGCCTTCACCACCAAGGAGTACACCGTCTTCCACGTACGCCTTCTGTCCGAGCACCTTCCGCTCGGGCTCGACATCCTGAGCGACATCATGTGGGATCCGGCACTGCGTCCTTCCGACGTCGACGCAGAACGCACGGTGATCCTCGACGAGATCCTGATGCACGCCGACGAACCGGCGGACCTGTTGGAGGAGCAGTGGCAGTCCTCGCTGTTCTCCGGGCACGCCCTCGGGCGCGACACGCTCGGCACTCCGGCCACCGTCGGCGCCCTCGGTGCGGACGACATCCGCCAGTTCTTCGCCCATCACTACCGTCCCGGCAACATGGTGGTCTCCGTGGCGGGGGACTGCAGCCACGATGAGGTGGCGGCCGATCTGGAGCGGCGTTTCGCCGGAGTGACGGGGGAGAGGCCCCGCGGCGGACGGCGCCGGGGCCCGGGGCCGAGGGGTTGCACGTGGTGCGCCGCCCGACCGAGCAGGCGCACGTCATCTACGGCATGCGATCGGTGTCGCGTCACGACGAGCGGCGTTGGTCGTTCGGCGTGCTCAATCACGTCTTGGGGGGCGGCCTATCGAGCCGGCTCTTCCAAAAGGTGCGCGAAGAGCGCGGGCTGGCCTACTCGATCTGGTCGGAGCGGGCCGCCTACCAAGATGCGGGCTGGCTCGCCGTCGTCGTCGGCACCGCCCCCGATCATGTCGACGAGGTGCTGCGGATCGTGACCGGTGAGCTCGAGTTGCTGGCGACGCACGGGATCACCGACCGGGAGCTGGCCGTGGCGAAGGGCAACCTGCGGGCGGACCTGTTGCTCTCGAACGAGGACTCCGGCGCACGCATGGGCCGCATCGGTCGCGCCATGCTCCTGTAGGGCCAGGTGCCGACGGTCGACGAGGTGCTGGCCCGGATCGAGGGGGTCGGACGCGACGAGGTGCTGGCCGCGGCCCAGGAACTCGTCGAAGCGCCCCGCATCCTCAGCGCGGTGGGGCCCTTCGACGACGACGCCTTCGCTGCACACGTTCCGTCTTTGGCCGGCCGATAGGGTTTCAGCCGATGCGCAAGGTCGGTGTGGTGGGGGCCGGCGGCCGGATGGGCCGTGAGGTCTGTCTGGCGGTGACGGCGGCGGCCGACCTCGAGCTGGTCGCCGCGATCGATCCTTTCCATGAGGGCGAGGTCATCGAGGGCCTGACGATCGGGGGCGAGGTGGCGGGCCTCGGCGCCGCGGGTGCCGAGGTGGTGGTCGACTTCAGCGTGGCCGACGCCGTGCGGGCCAACCTCGCTTCCTACGCCGGTCACGGCATCCACGCCGTCATCGGGACGACGGGCCTGAGCGACGCCGACCTCGAGGCGGCGGCGGAGCTGTTCGAGCATGTGACGGCCAATGCGGTGATAGCCGCCAATTTCGCCATCGGCGCGGTCCTGCTGATGCGCTTCTGCGAGCTGGCGGCACCGCACATGGACGGGGTCGAGGTGATCGAGCTGCATCACGACGCCAAGCGGGACGCACCCTCGGGGACGGCGCGCCACACGGCTGCCCTCATCGCCGAGGCCCGCGCGGACGCCGGGGCCGGCCCGCTGCCCGCCGATCCGACCACCGAGCTGGTGCTGCCGGGGGCGAGAGGCGCCGAAGGTCCCGGTGGGGTCCACATCCATTCGGTGCGCCTGCCCGGGCTGATCGCGCACGAAGAGGTGATCTTCGGCGCTCTCGGGCAGAGCCTCACGATCCGCCACGACTCCTACGACCGCCGTTCCTTCATGCCTGGTGTGCTGCTCGCCGTGCGGGCCGTGGCCGACCGCCCCGGACTGACGGTCGGGATCGAAGCGCTACTCGACCTGTGAGCCACCGACCCGCCGTGAGTGACGTGCGGGAACGGCTCCTGCAGGCCACCTATGACTGCGTGGCCCGCTGGGGCCTGGCCAAGACCACGGTCGAGGACGCGGCGAGAGAGGCGGGAGTGTCCCGTGCGACCGTCTACCGGTACTTCCCGGGCGGGCGGGAGGAACTGATCAGCGCCGTGGTGGGGTGGGAGTTCGCACGCTTCTTCCTCCGCCTCTACGAGGAGGTGCACGACGCCGAGACGCTCGAAGAGGTGATGGAACGCGGCCTCGTCTTCGCCCACAACGCCATCCTCGGGCACGAAGTGCTCCAGCGCATCCTCCAGACCGAGCCGGAGCGGCTGCTGCCCCGGTTGACGATCGAGGCGAACGAGACCCACAAGCTGGTGGCGGCATTCCTGGTGCCCTATCTCGTGCGCCACGGGATGGCCGAGGGAACGGATCTCGACGCGGCCGCGGACTTCCTGGCCCGCATGGTCCTCTCCTACATCGGCTCCCCCGGCCGCTGGGACCTGAACGATCCCGAGCAGGTGGCCCGCCTGGTCCGGGCCGAGCTCCTGGCCGGCGTCCGATGACCTCGACGACCTGTGCCAACCACCCCGATCGGACAGCGTCCGTGGTGTGTGCCCATTGCGACCGTCCGATCTGCACCGACTGCATGATGCAGGCTCCCGTCGGGTGGCAGTGTCCGGACTGCATCGCCGCCGGCGCCAAGAAGACGAAGGTCATCCGCCCCTTCGCCGCCTCGAACCGCACCGGCGCCATCGGATCGACGAACCCGACGCCGGTGGTCATCGCCCTCATCGTCGTCAATGCCGTGGTCTTCGTGGCCAGCGGCTTCGGCAAGGTCAGCGTCATCGACCGCTTCGGCCTCTGGCCCAACGGGGTGCACTTCGAGCACCAGTACTACCGCGCCTTCGACGCCATCTTCCTTCACCTCAATTTCCTGCACATCGCGTCCAACATGATCACCCTCCTCCTCGTCGGGCCGGCGGTCGAGGTGATGTTGGGGAAGGCCCGCTTTCTCGCCCTGTACCTGCTCGCCGGTCTCGGCGGCAACGTGCTGGCCTATCTGATCGCCCCGGCGAACCAGGTCGGCGCAGGAGCATCGGGTGCGATCTTCGGGGTGATGGGCGCCTACGTGGTCCTGGCCCGCCTCCGGCAAAAGCCGATGGGACCGGTCGTCGCACTCATCGTCATCAACCTCGTGATCGGTTTCACCGGCAACATCGAGTGGCAGGCCCACATCGGCGGATTGCTGATCGGCGCCGTGTTGGCAGTGGCCTTCCACTACGCCTCCACGCTGCGCGGGCGGGCGCAGGACGTCGCCGTGACGGTGGCGGCCAGCGCGGTGACCCTGGCCGTGCTCGCGCTGCTCCTGGTGAGCGTCGCGCCGGGTCACGTCAACGTCTCGTAGGGATCATTGTCGGCCGGTCGCCGGTCGCCGGTCGCCGGTCGCCGGTCGCCGGTCGCCGGTTGACAATGAGACAAAAGACGCCATAATGTCTCAATGGTGCTCGCGCACAGTGCAACGCCGGGGGCGGAGGCGGTGCCCGTTCGTAGTCGAGGGCGTAAGAATGCGCACCACCCGGGTGTGGACGGTCGCTCGTCCACACGGGGACGCATCGTCGATGCGACCCTGCGGTGCCTGGCCCGGCAGGGGCTGGCCAAGACCACGGTCGACGACATAGCCCGCGAGGCCACGCTGTCCCGGGCCACGCTCTACCGGACATTCCCCGGTGGCAAGGACGCCATCGTCGCAGCCGTGGTGGAGAGCGAGGTGGGCCGCCTCTTCTCGTCGCTCGCGGTCGTCATGGGCGAACCCGACGATCTCGAAGATGTCCTCGTCGCCGGCATGGTCGATGCCGCCCGCCACCTCGGCACGCATGCCGCCCTGGCCTACCTGCTGGCGCACGAGCCCGGTGTGATCCTGCGCCACCTCACATTCGCCGACCTGGACCGGGTCCTCTTCGCGGCCGGCGACTTCGCTGCACCGTTCTTCGCCCGCTGGCTCTCACCTGATGCGGCTTCACGGGCGGCCGAGTGGGCGGTGCGCATCGTCCTGGCGTATGTGGCCGACCCGGCGCCGAACACCGATCTGGCCGATCCTGGCGACACGCGCGCCCTGGTGCGCACGTTCGTGATGCCCGGGATTCTGGCCCTACGCGCCACCACGCCCGCTGGCCGGGCGGAACCTTCCGACCGATCCATCAAGGAGGCAGTGCGATGACCACCGTCGATGACAGCGACAACGCGACCATGAAGAGCAATCTCGAACTGATCGGGCGCGAGAAGATCCATGATCTCGAGGCCGTGGTGAATTTCGTCGGTCACTACGACGAGCAAGGCTTCCATCGTGTGCCAGACCATTGCCCGGCCGAATTCACCTGGGACTACGACAAGGGAGCCAAGCCCCAGTTGGACAAGCTCTACGAGAAAGCGAAGAAGGCGCAGTGGAACGGCCAGACCGACCTGGACTGGTCGATCGAGGTCGATCTCGAGAAGGTCGTCATGAACAACGCCGCGGCAAACCAGGACCAGATGCAATGGGGGCCGACCGAGCTCGCCGGCACGGTCCTCGAGACCTGGGGCCAGAAGGAGTGGCTGAAGTTCGGCATGGAGAACCAGAACTGGCTGCTCTCCCAGTTCATGCACGGCGAGCAGGGAGCACTCCTGTGCACCGCGAAGATCGTCGAGACGGTGCCGTGGATCGACGCCAAGTACTACGCCGCCACCCAGGTCATGGACGAGGCGCGCCACGTGGAGGTGTTCTCCAAGTACCTCGACACGAAGCTTTCCGGCCATTACCCGATGAACGGGCACCTCGGGCTCCTCCTCGACGACATCGTGAGCGATTCCCGATGGGACATGACCTACCTCGGCATGCAGATCATGGTGGAGGGCCTCGCGCTCGCCGCATTCGGCTTCATCCATTCCATGACGACCGAGCCGCTGCTCAAGAAGATGTTGCGCTATGTGATGGCCGACGAGGCCCGCCATGTGGCCTTCGGTGTCCTGAGCCTGCAGGAGTACTACAAGGAGCTGAGCGCAGCGGAACTGCGCGAGCGCCAGGAGTTCGCCTTCGAGGCGGCCATCCGCATGAAGGACCGCCTCATCATGCAGGAGGTATGGGAGCGCCTCGAGGTGCCGAAGGCCGATGTGGTGAAGGTGTACTCCCATGCACCGGATCGGGACGACTTCCAGATTCTCCTGTTCTCCAAGATCGTGCCCAATCTGCGCAAGCTCGGCCTGCTGGACGCCGCCGACGGCTGGCTGCGGCAGAAGTTCACCGACATGGGGGCCATCGCGTTCGAGCACCTCACGGACTCGACCGAGGAAGAGGACGCCTTTGCCGACGGCTCACCCGTGGAACGGCAGGTCGCCTAGGTCACCCCGGGCGGGCCAGGTCGGCACTGGGCGGGCACCGGGGTGACCTACGGCAGCCCCGGTCTGCCCTCTGGAGGCAGGGGTGACTGGTAGCGTGCACCAGTGATGGAACCTTCGCCGAACGCACCCCGCTTCGGGCGCGTGATCACCGCCATGGTGACCCCGTTCGACGATGCGGGCGCCCTCGACCTCGACGGCGCCGTGGAGCTGGCCCGCTGGCTGGCGGGCCATGGGAGCGACGGTCTGGTGCTCAGCGGGTCGACAGGCGAGAGCTCGGTGCTCACCGACGACGAGAAGCTGGACCTGTGGCGGGCCGTGGCAGCAGAAGTGACCATACCGGTCATCGCCGGCACCGGGTCCAACGACACGGAGCACTCCGTGCGGCTCACGGCGCAGGCCGCGTCCTGCGGGGTCGACGGGGTCCTCGTGGTCACGCCGTATTACAACCGACCCTCGCAGTCCGGCCTCTACGAGCACTTCAGGGCGGTGGCCGAGGCGTCCGACGGGCTGCCGGTGATCCTCTACGACATCCCCGCCCGGACGGGTCGCCGCATCGCCGCCTCGACCATCGTCCGCCTCGCCCACGACGTTGCGGAGATCGTGGCGCTCAAAGACGCCGCAGGAGACCCGGCGGGCACGGCGCATCTGGCGGCGCGACTCCCGGCAGGATTCGAGATCTACAGCGGTGACGATGTGATGACGCTGCCCTTGCTGGCGATCGGCGCCGTGGGAACCATCAGTGTGGCGTCGCACTGGATCGGGCCGCAGTTCAAGGCGGTGATCGAGTCATTCCTGCGGGGCGACCTGGCCGAGGCCATCGCCGGCAACGCCAAGCTGCTCGACGCCATCGACTTCCAGTCGAGCGACGACTATCCGAACCCGCTCCCGGCCAAGGCGATTTGCCGTGCCATGGGCCTCCCCGTCGGGCAGTGCCGCTTGCCGATGGGCCAATCGACCGCCGAGCTTGACTCCCAGGCCGCCAAAATACTGGCGGCGTACGGCCCCCCGATCGCAACGGGCCAACCGGTTGCCTGAAAAGCAGAAATCACGCCCCAAGTCGTCCCCGGTACGCGTCGTCTTCCTCGGGGGCCTCGGGGAGATCGGTCGTAATTGTGCCTGCATCGAGGTCGACGGCCGCATCATCGTTCTCGACTGCGGGATCATGTTCCCCGACGCGGACATGCCCGGGGTCGATCTGGTACTCCCCGAGTTCACCTACCTGCGCGAGCGGGCGGACAAGGTCGACGGCATCGTGCTCACGCACGGCCACGAGGATCACACCGGCGGGCTCGCCTACCTGCTGCGCGACCTGCAGGCTCCCATTTACGGGTCCGAGCTCACGGTGGGCCTGGCGAGAAACCGGGTTGACGAGGCGGGGCTTGGCCACCGCACGGAGTTCATCGCGGTCAAAGACGGCGAGCGACGCCGCATCGGCCCCTGCGACGTGGAGTTCATTCCCGTCACCCATTCGGTGCCCAACGCGTTCGCCATCGCTTTTTACACGCCGCAAGGGGTCATCCTCCATTCCGGCGATTTCAAGCTCGACCTCCAGCCGGTCGACGGTCGTCGGACCGACCTCTCGAGGATGGGTGAGCTGGCCCGCACCGACGGTGTCCGCCTCCTCCTGTCCGATTCCACCAACGCGGAGGAGCCCGGGTTCACCGAGTCGGAGTCATCCGTCGGCATCACCCTACGACGGGTGATTGCGGCCCAGTCGGGAAAGCGGATCATCGTGGCTTGCTTCGCCAGCCACATGCACCGGGTGCAGCAGATCATCGACGCCGCCGTCGCCAATGGCCGCAAAGTGGCCACGCTGGGACGCTCCATGGGCAAGAACGTCGAGTTGGGAACCCGATTGGGCATCATCTCGATTCCCAATGGGAGCCTGATCGACATCGAGCACGTGGACTCGGTGCCACCGGGCGAGATGTGTGTGATCTCCACCGGCTCCCAGGGCGAGCCGATGTCCGCACTCTCTTTAATGGCCACCGGCGACAACAAGTGGTTGCGGGTCGGTCCGGGCGACGTCGTGGTCATCAGTGCCCACCCGATTCCGGGCAACGAATGGTCCGTCGGACGGGTGATCGACGAGCTCTACCGGCGCGGCGCCGAGGTGATCCACACCGGCGCCGAGGCGGTGCACGTCAGTGGTCATGCCCGGCAGGGAGAGTTGCGCACGTTGATGTCGGTGACACAGCCGGAGTGCTTCGTGCCGGTCCATGGCGAGTATCGGCACCTGGTGCACCACGTCCGGCTCGGTCTCTCGATGGGGATCGCACCGTCCAAGGTCCTCCTGTGCGAAGACGGCGACGCCGTGCAGCTCGACGCCCGGGGGATCACACGCGACGGCAAGGTGCCGGCCGGCTACGTGTACGTCGACGGAACGGTGGGCGACATCGGGCACGGTGTCCTGCGCGACCGGCAGAAGTTGTCCGAGGAGGGTGTCGTGATGCTCGTCGTCACCGTCGACACGCGCCAGGGCGTGTTGAGCGGGGCACCGGTCATCGAGACCCGGGGATGGGTGCATGCGCCCGAAGCGGAAGAGCTCCTGGGCGAGGCCAGTGACGTGGTCGGCGCCGCCGTGACCCAGGCGCTCAACGATGGCACCCACGACAGCGAGGTCCTCTGCCGCCACGCACGCAAGGCCCTGGGCAAGTTCGTCGGCGACCGCACGAGACGGCGACCGATGATCGTGCCAGTCGTTCTCATGGTCTGAGGGCGCGGCCTGCGGACGCGGTCTGCGGGCCCCAGCGGCTCGTCGACGACTCAGCGACGCTCGTCGTCCCCACTGTCATCGTCGCCTCCCTCGAGCACCACGCTCCCGTCGCGCCCCTCGCTCCCCTCGACTGTGCTCCGGACTTCGTCGGGATCGGCGAGAAGGCCGGGCTCCTCAGCGTCGGTCAGGCCGAGGAGCCGGGCGACCGGGGCCGCCGTGAGGCCGTACAAGGTCACGGTGCCGACAATGACCAAGAACGTCGCCGGAACCAGCTTGTCCGCCCCGGCGATCCCGGCGGCGGCCAACGGCGCACCGAACGACGCTGCAGTCGAGGCGGCGACGATCCCGCGGGGGTCCATCCAACCGATGAACGCCCGCTCCCGCACGGACAGCGGTGTGCGCAGCGTCGAGACAGCGGCCACCAGCGGACGGACGACCAGGACGAGCCCGACGAGCAGCAACAGCGTCGGGCCGAGCACGGCACGCACCGACGCCGGTGTGACAGTCGCCGAGATGGAGATGAACAGCACGCCGATGACGAGTTGGACGATCGTCTTGAAGAATTTTCTGTCCTCGGGCAGGTCGATGCCCGGCAGGTTGGCCAGCGCCACGCCCATCACGATGGCCGCGATCAGGCCGGTGTCGGCGCGGTAGGCATCGCACAGAGCGGCCGTGCCGACGACCACCGCCAAGATCGCCTCGGTGGCGATTACTCCGCTGAGCCGGACCTTGCTCAAGAGGAGCCACAGCACCGCCGCCCCGACGACGCCTCCGAGCGCCCCGACGCCGACGCTGCGCAAGAAGGCGAGCACCTCCTGCCCGTGTCCGGTCTGCGTGTGATTGACGATGGCTTGAAAGGCCAATGCGCCGATAATGGCGCCGAACGGATCGATCGTGGTGCCTTCCCAACCGAGGATCAGCGAGACACGACGGCCAGGCCTGGCCGCGACGAGGAGCGGGGCCACCACGGTGGGGCCCGAAACCACGATGATGGCACCCAGCATGATCGCGGCCTGCTCGGACAGGCCGAGCAGGGGACGCGCGAGCAGCGCGCCACCGACCCATGTGATCGGGATGCCGAGGTAGAGCAGGCGGCGAACGACGCGTTGGTGGTGACCCTCGAGTTCGCGGAATACGAGGTCGAGGCCGCCGTCGAAGAGGACGACCGCCACGGCGAGCGCCACCAGTGGCGAGAACGCCGAGCCCAGGCTCTTGGCGGGATTCATGGCGCTGATGAAATGGCCGGCGAGGAACCCCACCGGCAACAGCAGGACGATGGCAGGTATCCGGACCCGTTGTGACGCGATCTGGCACCCCACTGCGAGCAACACCGTCAAGCCGAAGCTGATGAAGATGTCGCTCTCGGTCACCCGGCGACAATAACAACGCCACCCCTTGCGGGAACCGGGACACGACGGGCCCTGTGCGGCCCGTGCGCGTGCTCCTGGGAGCAGTGAAACCCTATGAGAGCAGCGACAGTTGTTCGCCGTGCGCATTCGTCGCCGGCGTCGCCGGCGTCGCCGGCGCGGCAGGCGCGGCGGGCGTCACGGGCGCGTAGGTGGCGCGGCCCGTCACGCCGCAACGCAGAGACGTGGCACGGACCACCCCTGCGATCCGGTCCCTCTCGGCTTGTGGTTGGTAGGCCCCGGCGCCGAACCGCTCCCGATGGAGTGCGGCGAGGTCGGGCCGGACCCGATCGATCCACGCCAGGTAGTGCTCGCGCACACTGCCGCGCAGGTGCAGGGCCACTGCGGTGATCGACACCGCGCCCGCGTCCGCCGCCGCCTCGACAACCGAACGCAACTGGTCATCGGAGTCGGAGAGGCCCGGCAGTACCGGAGCGATCAGGACCCCGCAGGAGACGCCGACCTCGGTCAGCCGGCGCAGCGCGGCGAGGCGTTGGTCGGGGGGTGGCGTGCCCGGTTCGCTCAGCTTCCATACCGAGCGGTCGAGGCATCCGACGGAGAAGTTGACGGCCACGTCCGTGCGAGTCGCAGCCCGCGCCACCTCTGCAGAGTCCCGGAGGATGAGCGTGGACTTGGTCAGGATACTGAACGGGTTCCGCGCCTCCGACAGGACCTCGATGATGCCCTTTGTCAGGTGGTACTTCCCCTCCGCATGCTGGTACGGATCGGTGTTGGTGCCCATGGCGATGTGCGCGCCACTCCACGTGGAGGGGCGCAGCTCGGCCCGCAGGCGTTCGACGGCGTTGATCTTCACCACGATCCGTTTCTCGAAGTCCTCGGCGATGTTCAGGCCGAGGTACTCGTGGGTGGGGCGAGCGAAGCAATAGGTACAGGCGTGACTGCAACCCCGATAGCAATTGATCGTGTGCCGGAAGGGCATGAGGCTCTCCGGCGGGACCGTGTTGATGATGGTGCGGGCGTTCACGTGGAGAAACTCCAGGCCGGCGTAGGCGCCCCTGCCTCGATGGCGGGTGGCGGCCTGCTCGTCGGGGAAGAGCGTGCCGCCCTGCTCGGCGTCTGCCAGCTTCCAGCGCAGTGGCATGACGCGTAGTATAGCGAACGTATGTTCGTCTTCCAAAGGGAGTGTCCCCCGGACCGGGCAGGAGCAGCAGTAATCTGCCTCCTACTGTGGTGACCACGAAGCGCCGACCTGTCGCGCCGCGCACCCCGGCCCGCAAGACCAGTTCACGCGGCGCGCACTCCGCTCCCCGAAAGAGGGCTTCCCGAAAGGGGGCACCCGGGAAAGGGGCTCCTCGGAGCCGGGCGTCGGCTTCGCCTCCGGCGCCGTCCATCCTGCGGCGTCACGCGGCCGACCTGTGGTCGATCGGGCTCATTACGCTCGGCGTGCTGTTGGCCTTGGCCATCTGGGGCGATGCGCTCGGACCGGTCGGCCATGGCATCAACGTGGGGTTGGCCACCGTCGTGGGCTGGACCCGGATCCTCATCCCGCTCATTGCGATCGGGGCCGGCATCGTCCTGCTGGTGGAACGCGACCGACCCGAGCCGGTACGCACGTGCCTGGGCGCAGCCCTCGGCATCGTCGGTTTCTGCGGCCTCGGCCAGCTGGCCAAGGACAATCCGCCCTTCAGTCCCTCCGTCGACCTCCGCCAGGCCGGTGGTTGGGTCGGTGCCCTCGTGGGCCGGCCGCTGCACGCCGGCATCGGATCGGCGGGGTCCGGTGTCCTGTTCGTCGCCCTTGTCTTCGTGGCGGGCCTGATCGCGACAGGCGTCTCGCTGGCCACATTCGGGCGGCTCGTCGGCAGCGGCGCCGCCGCCGTCGGATCCACGTTGGCCTCGTGGTGGAACAGCGGCGTGCAGCCCGACGAGGCGGACGAGGCGGACGAGGCCGACGAGCCGGTCAAGGCCAAGCGGGTCAAAGCCGAACCGCTCCCGCTCGAGCTTGAAGTGGAGCCGGATCTCGACATGAGCCCGGCTGAATCGGCGCCGGAGGCCGAACCAGAGGCAGAACCCGTGCGGCCCGCCGTGGTGGCAGCGGTGCCGCGAGCCGGCGGCTCGTGGGTGCTTCCCGACATCGGCATCCTCTCCGCGACCAAACAGCTCAGCCACGACCTCCGCCAGCTCGAAGCGGCGGGGCAGACGCTGGTTGCGGCGCTCGAAGCGCACGGCGTGACCACAACGCTGCTGGGGAAGACCGTGGGGCCGACGGTGACCCGTTTCGAGCTGGAGCTGGGACCCGGCGTCAAGGTGGCCCGTGTCACCAGCCTCTCTCGCGACATCGCCTATGCGATGGCCTCACCCGACGTACGGATCCTGGCACCCATTCCGGGTAAGTCGGCCATCGGGGTCGAGGTTCCCAACCGGACCCGCCAGCTCGTCGCCCTGCGTGACATCCTCGATTCCGCAGAAGCCAAGAAGGCGACCCACCCGCTCGAAGTGGCCATGGGCCGCGACATCGCCGGTCGCGCCGTCATGTCCAACCTGGCCGAAATGCCGCACATCCTCATTTCCGGGGCCACCGGCGCAGGGAAGTCGTCGTGCATCAACTCCATCATCACCTCGGTGCTCATGCGCAGCACCCCCGAGCAGGTACGGCTCATGTTGATCGACCCCAAACGGGTGGAGCTCGGCCAGTACAACGGCTTGCAGCACCTGGTGAGCCCGGTCGTCGTCGATCCGAAGAAGGCGGCCAACGCCCTGCAGTGGGCGGTGAAGGAAATGGAACGGCGCTACGACCTCCTGGCCGAGAACGGTATGCGTGACATCACCGGGTACAACCTGGCACTTGCGGCCGGGGAGATACCACCGTCGGGACCGCCGTCCGACAAGCGGCGCATGGCCGAGACGACGGCGCGTGCACTCGGGGACGACCACGCCGCGGTCTACACGGACGACGAGGTCGACGACGAGCCACGACCCCCCGAGGTCCTCCCGTTCATCCTCATTGTGGTTGACGAGCTGAACGACCTCATGATGGTGGCGGCGCGCGATGTCGAGGATTCCGTCGTGCGCATCGCGCAGATGGCACGCGCCGTGGGCATCCACCTGGTGCTGGCGACCCAGCGGCCGTCGGTCGACGTGATCACCGGCGTCATCAAGGCCAATATCCCGAGCCGGATGGCGTTGTCGGTGTCCTCGCTCGCCGACAGCCGGGTGATCTTGGACCAAGCCGGCGCGGAGCGGTTGGTGGGTAAGGGCGACATGCTCCTCCTCACCGCCTCCTCGAATGTCCCGCGCCGCCTCCAGGCGCCATGGGTCTCGGAGAAAGAGGTGCGCGACGTCGTGCACCACTGGCAGGCTCAGGGCGGCATGACGGAGCCGGTCGTCGGTATAGAGAACGTGCTGGAAGGACTGCCCGGAGGCATCGAGGGTGTCGACGACGACGATGACGACCTTCTCGCCGCAGCCATGGACCTGGTGGTCCGATCGCAGTTAGGGTCGACGTCCATGCTGCAACGCAAGCTTCGAGTGGGCTTTGCCCGCGCCGGACGGCTGATGGATCTTCTCGAGCGCAAGGGTGTCGTAGGCCCGAGCGAGGGCTCGAAGGCGCGTCAGGTGTTGATGACGCCCGACGAGTTCGATTCGATGAGTTGAACCCTCCGGACCCGCCACCGACCATGGCGGCGACGTTCGGGGTGGACGCACCCCGGACAGCGAGTGCCGCTCCGGAGGGACCGGCGAGCGCGAAAGCTGGACCCTCCCACCCGCAGCACCGCCGTCGCAGCCCTCGCAGGCACCGGCTCTCGGTGACCCTGCTGACTCTCGTCACCCTCCTCACGTTGGGAACGATGGCGGCCACCCGCCTTTCCGCGGTCCCTCCGGTCGCCGCCGTGACGGCGACCATGGCGAAGGAGGTCCAGGTAGCCCCGGCGCCGACTCCGGTGGCGTTGCCGTGGCCCACGACCGGGCAGTCGGCTATCGCCGTGCCCGCTATCGGGATCGACGTGACTTCGGGGCCCGAGCAGGCGGTGCCCATCGCCAGCCTCACCAAAATGATGACGGCCTACCTCATTCTCCGCGATCATCCGTTGAAGCCCGACGAGGATGGCCCCAGCATCACGATGACCCAAGCCGACCTCGACGACTTCGAGACGGACACCGTCGAGGACCAGGCCAACGCGCAGGTGTCCGTGGGTGAGGTCCTGACCGAGCACCAGCTGCTCGAAGGCCTCCTGGTGCATTCGGCCAACAACTTTGCTGACACGCTGGCGCGTTGGGACGCGGGCGACGTACCGACCTTCGTGGCCAAAATGAACGCAGCGGCGCAACAGCTCGGCATGCTCCACACGCATTACGCCGACCCGAGCGGTTTCGACGAGGCTTCGCAGTCGACGGCCGGTGATCTCTTGAAGGTGGCCTCGCGCGACATGGAGGATCCCGCGTTCGCCTCCATCGTGAAGATGTCGTCGGTCACACTGCCGGTGGCCGGCACCATCTCGACGTACACCCCGTGGTTGGGTTTTCAAGGAGTGATAGGCGTCAAGTCCGGGTTCACCACCGCGGCCGGTGGTTGTGATGTCGTTGCCGTCGTACGCCGGGCCCATGGCAAGAACGTGATGATCCTCGCCGCGGTCACCGGGCAGACCGGGCCCAACGTCCTGGAGGTGGCGGGCTATCAGGCGCTGATCCTCGCTGACGACGTCGGCGCCTCCATCGGATCGACACCTCTCGTACGGGCCGGTGATCAGGTCGCCCGAGTGAAGGTGGCGGGTCACACGGTCGCTGCAACCGCCGCATCGACAGTCACGCTGCTGAGCTGGCCCGGCGTCAGTGCACATCGCCAGATGGTCCACGTGCGGCGTGTGCGGGCGGGTGCCGTCGCGGGCACACGTGTCGGGTCGGTCGTGGTCGGATTGGGAAGGCAACATGCGGTCATCCCGGTGCGCCTCAAAGGGCCGTTGCCCAAGCCGACCATGCTTCAACGCCTGTTCTGACGATATTCGCGTCATATCCGTCCGAGCGGGAGGCCGTGCGGCTGCCCAACCAGCTGGAGCGGCGATCGGGCCTCTCTCGGCACGAAAGCAGGCAGAACGTTGACACCGGATACAAGACGGCGGTCGTCGCTGCCCTCGGAGAGGCCCGCCACCAGATTCAGGTCAATTGGTATGAGTGAGCCGTTATGGGAGCGTCTTGGCCGTGGACTCCTCGGTGCGAGCTGCGGAGAAACAGTTGCTACCCGTGGATGGGAAGACCTTCCGGACTAGCGGCGACAACCCGGAAGAATTAGGAGCGAGTTACGCGAAGAGTGTCGGCGCGGCCAAGGACAAACCGGGGTGGTGAGGACGTGCGCCGTGGGCACATCACCGGACTTGCTCATGGATTCGCCTCAGTCGAGGTGGTTGGTCGCACCCCGCGCTTCGTCAGCACTGTCGTGGCCGCTACCCGGGCTTGACATGCCAGTCGCACGACCTTCCCCTCGTAGAACGAGCGTCCACGGAATAGCTCTAGCCCACGGAGCTCGACGGGGCCTGGCGGCTCGAATGCGTCGACGTTGCCCTCCAACACAATGCAACACGCCGTGCAGATCGCCTGCCCGTGACAGACCGTCGGCCACCGATATCCGTTCCGCTCGGCCGCCGCCATGAGCGTTTCCCCCTTGCGCACTTCAATCAAGGCGCCTGATGGCTCTACCCGCACCACGGGGCCTCGCTCTTTGTCACTGTCCTCGGTTGGGGACTCTGCTTCTCCTCGCGTCACGGTGGGCTCCTGCGCTACTTACGCAGGAGTACAGTACCGATGACGTTGGTCGTCCGCAGATCCTCGAGTTGCGCATCGCTCACACCCAACACCTCACGGAGTACCTCTTCGGTGTGCTGGCCGAGAAGCGGAGCCGCGGATCGGTGCCATCGCCCTTGAACGCCTGACATGCGCATCGGCCAACCCGGATAGCGCTGACGCCCGACGACGGGATGGTCGATCTCCTCCCAAAACCCTCGAGCCAGCATCTGCTCCTCGTGGTCGATATCGCACGGGGAGGCCACAGGCTCGGCGGGCACCCCCGCAGCCCGAAGGGCGGCGAGAGCGTCATCGAGTGTGCGGTTCTCGGACCATGAGGTGATCTCCCTGTCGATTCGGTCGTGGGCTGCTCGCCGTCCTCCGAGGCTGGCCAGCCGTTCGTCGGCCTCGAGCTGTGGATTGGCCATCGCCCGACACAGGGCACGCCACTCGCCCGGAGTTTCGACGGCGAGGGCGAGCCAGGAATCGGGTTGCGCGCAGGGATAGACACCCTGGGGCGCTGCGGTCGGACCTCGGTTTCCCTCGCGCTCCATGAGGTGTCCGTAGGCGACGTACTCAAGGACTTGTTCGACAGCGATGTTCACAGACATGTCGAGCATCGCCAGCTCGATCTGCTGACCTTCGCCGGTGCGACGCCGTTGATCGAGAGCGGCCAGCACAGCGAACGCCCCATGGACTCCGGCCAGTGCGTCGCAGATTCCGGCCAGCATCGGTGGGCCGTCCCGCCAACCCGTGATCCACGCCATGCCCGACGTTTGCTCCATGGTAGAGGCGAAGGCCGGTCGGTCTCGCCAGGGGCCCTCGAGTCCCCATCCTGGCATACGCAGATAGACGAGGTCGGGTCGGACCGACCGCAACGTGTCATAGGTGAGGCCGAACTGCTCCATCACTCGTGGAGTGAAGTTCTCGATAACCACGTCTGCTGTCGCCACCAGATCGAGGAGGAGCTCTCGTCCGCGAGATTGTGTGAGGTCGAGCGTGACCCCCCGCTTGTTGAGATTTACAGAGAGAAACAACGAGCCTCGTTCGTACCATTGGTCGGTCGTCATCGGCACGCTCACGTTGAAACGCATGGGATCGGGCCGTTGGGCGGACTCGACCTTGATGACGTCGGCGCCCAAGGTGGCGAGGTACTGCGTCGCGAAGGGGCCCGCCCAAAAGGAGGTGAGGTCAACGACCCGGACCCCCTCGAGCGTCGACCCATCGCCCCCACGACGCGAATCTCGACCACGGGGCGTGACTGCTGTGGCATCGAAGCCCGCGTTGTTGTGCTCACCGAGGCCCGGCGAGGCTCGTGTCGCCTGCGGCGAGGTCCGAGTCGTTCGAAATGGCGGTCGTGGATCGGGAAAACCACCTCGTGGGTTCGGCTGGAAGAGGTGCCGGCTGACCAGATGCGGCAAGCGTGTGACGTTGGCGCCATTTCCAATAGGTGCGGCCGGCACGCGGAACGCGGCAGCCAACTCGAGTATCTCCTCGACCGTGTGCTCCATGAGCCACGGATTCATCTCGGCGCACACTTCCGCCCGGTGGCGCTGACGGGTCCTTTGATCGTTCCACTCGCTCCGCTCGACGAGGTCGGAGCGAGCCATCATGGCCAGAACGTCGTGCCACTGTTGGACGGTGATGGTGGCCAGACCCACGAAGCCGTCCTTGCACCGCTCAATGCCAGGGACCATCGTCATCGTGAGCTCGCGCGAGCCGCCCGCAAGAGCGGCCAAGAGGGCCGGATAAGCGAGGAAGGAGACGGCGAGACATTCGAGGGTTGCTACGTCGACGTGTTCACCCACTCCAGTGCGCTCCGACCGTGTCAGCGCGGCCAGGGCACCGGCCGCTGCGTAGACCCCGGCCGACCATTCGCCCAGGCGGCCCCCAACGGCGACCGGGGGGTCGTCCAGCCCGCCGTGAAGACGCAAGGACCCGACGAGTGCCTGAAGGAGGAACTCGCTTCGCTGCTCGTTGTGACGGGGCCCTTCCTGGCCGAAAGGCGTGATCGACACCATGGTGATCGTTCGGTTGGCGTCTTTGAGCTGTGCGAACCCTAGGCGCCGTGTTTCGAGGACGTGTGGAGGAAAGCTCTCGATGACGATGTCGCTCTCAACGACGAGTTCGAGCGTCCGTTCACGCCCTGATGAGCTGTCGAGGTCGACCACCTCACTCCGCTGACCGGCCGCAAGGTGACGGAAGAGCACCCCGTCCGGCTCGCCGTCTCTTCCGACGGAGCCCGAGACCGACCAGGATCGGAGGGGATGGCCCCCAGGCGGTTCCAGCTTCAGCACGTCGGCGCCCGCGTCAGCGAGCAGCTTTGCGCAGTAAGAGCCGGCGACGCCGTCGGACATGTCAACGACACGAAGGCCGCCGAGGGCGTCGAGCGGGCCGCCGCCCGTTGGTACGACGGGTTGGTCCGGGCTGTCGGGACTACTTGTCGGCAAGGTAGCGATCGAGGATCTGATGGTGGTGCACGATATTGGCCTCCTGGACCGGATTGAGCAGTCCCCGCCTATAGCCGCGAGACTGCATTCCCTTCGTTATCTCGACCAGGTTGCCAAAGTCTTGGTTGTTGATGAGGCCCCAATCCTTGGTCGCCCAGTCGTCGTAGAATTTGCGCTCTATCGGAGGGGCCTCAACCCCCGCCGGCACCCACTCAAGGGCCCAATAGTCGAGAAGTGTGCTGTCAGGGTCGAGCCCATTGGGTCGTCCGCGGTACAACGTGGCGTTCCCGTGGACGAGTGGGCCGATCAGATTGGGAAAGAGGTGGATCGTCCCGTTGCGCAGAATCTGATCGTCGGTCAGCCCGGCGAGGTCGTAGCGATCTCTGAGCGCATCGACCCGGATGTCGTTGAAGACGTCGACTGCGCTTTTGCCCTCGGGAGGCCCGTTGCGGCGAAGCTCCTCCAGACGTCCGCGGTCCTTTCGTGAGAACAGACCGGCCACGGCATCGATGCGGTCGGCCAGCAACTCCTCCTGGTCGTAGTCATTGCTGCTCAGTCCAAGACGAGGGCTGGGGGCGAGTTCACGCCGGTATTCCTCCTCGCCGTAGAGGCTGTGTTGACCAACCGGTGCATAGGAGAAGCGGGTGTCGTCGAACCAGGTCAGCATCTGGGGGTGAAGTCCCTGGGGATGGTACGCCTCGTTGAACGAATCTATGGCCGTCTTCCAGTTACAGTCGAACACTATGGTGCGGTAGGAGCGGAACCGCAGCTCTTCCATGCGGTAGGACGCGAACAACTCTGGAATGTCGCCGAGGAAGCTGTCGAACGGTTCACAAGACGGGTCCATGTTGACGAAGACGAACCCACCCCATCGGCCAACCTGGACCTCGCCTAGCCGGACGTCGTCATCAGTCAGGGCAGCCGGGTAATCGCGACGGTCGACGACTTCGATGATCTCTCCGTCGAGGTGCCAGCGCCAGGCGTGATACCGGCAACGGATCTCCGATGTCGCAAAGTTGCCGGTGCCCGACGCCAACCGCGTGCCGCGGTGCGTACACGCATTGAAGAACGCGGTGATGGTGTCGGATTCGCTTCGCACGACAAGGATCGACTGGTTCCCGAGGGTGTACTCCAAGAAGTCGCCGGGATCCGGGATCTCCTCTTCGCGGCACGCGATCTGCCACACTCGGGGCCAGAGCCGCTCCATCTCGAGATCGAAGAATTCTTGCGACGTGTAGCGGCCGCCGGGCACCACGACCATTCCCCGGAACTCACTCAATGTAAGGTCATCGCTCAGTTTTGTCATCGCTTCCTTTCCAATTCGCATCAGGGTGTTTCGTTGATGTCAGGCGTCTCCGTACGGAACAACGCTCCCTCTCGTATCCATTGAATACCAACCGGAGTAGGCGTGGGCCGCATATGGGCGGATTTCCAATTCACGGCGTGGTCACCGGCGAGCCGAAATGTCGGGAATCCTGCGCAGGGAACTCTTCGATGGCGACATGCCACTCCATCCGGGCCAGATGTGCCCGGAGACGGCGGTGCACCCCAGCGCCAAACGCGAGGTGCCGGTTGCGTGATCGATCCAGACCACATGGTTTGGCTCGTTGAAGGCCGCACGGAATCAGTAGAAAGTTCCCACCGGGATGTCTTCCATTCCACTCTCTGCCGCCTTGAACGGATTCGAATGGGGTCTGAGATCGGTGATCGGGTAACCGTGGGAGGCCCACCGACCACCAGCCATCCCGTGCGGGGACTCGAAAGCCATTGGCGACGCGCAGTGGTCCGGTTTCGCTCCGCTCGACCGATGGTGCTGTCGTTGGAAAGAGCCATGTCGTGCCCGTCGTTTGTTGATCTCGGCGACCCCGCCCCGGCGATGACCAGCACGTCCCAGCTCGGCTCGTATCTTCTCACGTCACGAAGAATGAGGGATGCGTCGTGACGGCGGTCCCACGGCAAGCTCCTGCTTTCTGTGCGTCCGGAGTCCACCCCTCCTGCGGCGGACGCCGAACCTCAAGAGGGTACGCACACCCAGCAAGCTTCAAGGGAGATCGTTGGTGGACGATCAAGAACCGGTGAACGTTCATTGTCTAGTGCTGTTCTTACGTGACAGTCTTTCTTGCATGTCGTCGCGTCGACGAAGAGATATCTGGGTTCTCCCCAGCAGGAGGCGGTAATGAACAGTGTCACTCCGCAACTAATCCTGCCAAGGATCCCAGCGTCGGCTGGCGCTCTGATATTCGATGTGCACAACCAGATACTGATCGCCAAGCCGACGTACAAGTCGGGGTGGACAATCCCTGGCGGCATCATGGAAGCCGATGGGGAGACACCGTGGGAGGCCTGCCAGCGGGAAGTTCTCGAAGAAGTCGGCCTTAGGATCACCTCCGGTCGGCTGAGGGCGGTGGACTTCCTTCGCCCCAAACCTCACAAGCCGGGTGGCATGCGGTTTCTGTTCCATTGTGGCGTTCTCCCGCCGTCGGAACTGAGTCAGATAGTTCTCCAGGAGGAAGAACTCTCCGAGTACCGGTTTGTCGATTCGACCGGAGCCGGGGAACTGCTCAGCGGTCCCCTCCGTCGCCGCGTGGGGGCGGCACTCGACGCAATGGAGTGCGTGTACCTCGAGGATGGGGTGCCCGTGTGATCCGAGCTGGTCACCGAAATCGACCCACGGAGTTCTTCGGTGGAGACATATCGCACGAGCCACATGACCGTGCCCAGACCCTGCTGGAGGGGCTGTGTCCGCAAGGGGGCGGGGATTCACCGCAACTGGTACACCGGTCGTGCTTCGACGTCGATGGACGACCCTCCGTGGTTGTAGGTGGGTCACGTGCGGAGAGTTGGTGCACTGCATGGAGTAAGGAGCCCCCCTCCGGATCAGTGATCGCGTCACGTGTGCCAGTAGAGTCCGACGCGGTTCATGTGGTCCGTCGGAGACATGTCCTTTCGTATGCATGAGCAGGCTGGGGGCGGCCACGCCGTCCCAGAGAAACGAGCGTCACCCTTGAGCGGGAAACTTCTGAGCGGGTAACTCGCCGCTTCCGCTGGGTCCTGCTTCTGCGAATTCCCTGGCGAGTATGGCGTTGACCTGGTGATATTCTGACGGCATCGGTTGTCATAAAGCGTGAATGACCTGCAATCGCGCGAACGAGGCTGAGGTCATCGCGGACAACACCGGAAACGACATCGATGTTGCGTCGACGCGCGGGCGCGTCGTTCCGCACGCGGCACCACCCCCAGCGTCGGAGTTTGTCGTCTGACATTGGGATCCGCGAATTATCCGTGACCACGACGTACCCTCGGAGGCCAGCACACATCGAGTCCGTCAAGGGGGCAATCCTCTATGCGCCGCATTCTCGCGTTGTTCGCGCTGGCCCCGATCTTTGTATCGGTTCTCACGATCCCTGCTGCCGCGTCCCCCGTCGTAACCACCCGGGACAAGGTCATCGGCATGGACGCCGACCTGCTCGGCGAGTCTTTGGCGACCCAGGAAACGCAGATGGCCGACATGAAGGCCAACCTGCACATCACCACGGTGCGCGTGGACCTCAATTGGGAGTATGTGCAATACGGCGGGCCCGGCACCTACGACTGGAGCCTCTACGACCAGCTCGGTAAGGCCATCGTCGCCGAAGGGATGACGCCGCTGGTGATCATCCAGGGCACCGCGTCGTGGGCCTCGACCTCGGGAGCGATCAACGCCCAACCCAACCCAGCTCAGTTCGCCACCTTCGTCTCTGCCGTCGTCCAACGTTACGGCGCTCAGTTCTACGAAATCTGGAACGAACCGAACAACACGGCTTTTTGGGCGACCCCGAACGCCGCCGTCTACACTGCGCTGCTCAAGGATTCGTACCAGGTGATCAAGGCGGCTGCTCCCAAGTCAACAGTCATCTCAGGTGGGCTTGCACCCGTCGCTGGCGGCGGCAATGTCGCGCCTGTCACGTTCCTTCAGCAGATGTACGCCGACGGTGCAAAGCCCTACATGGATGCGGTTGGCTATCATCCGTACAGCTTCCCGGCGCTCCCGAACACCTACGAAGGATGGTCGGGCTGGTCGAACATGGAGGCCACCTCACCAAGCATCCGTTCCGTCATGGTTGCCAACGGCGACAGCGCGAAGAAGGTGTGGCTCACCGAGGTCGGCTGGCCGTCGAACACAGCGAGCATGACGGGCGCCGCTGGCCCGACCGCCGAGTCTGATGAGTTGACTCAGGTCAACACATTCGCCAACGCCAACTCGTGGGTTGGCCCTGTCTACTGGTACGCCTACCAGGACGACGACAGCGGGCCCTTCGGCCTCATCACCACCTCAGGGGCGCTCAAGCCCGCATACTCGGTCATGGCGGGGCTGTAGTACCGGCCCCTGGGGGGAGGTCAAGGGTCGGACGGTCGGACCTGGTACATGGAAGCCTGCTTGCATCACGCGCCAGCTCGAAGCGGCCGTTGGTGGCACAGGAGAACGCCCGCGAGACGTCACCTTTTTTGAGCGGATAACTCCGCTCCATCGCCGGGTTCCCGACGTGCGAAATACCTGGTGAGTATGGCGTTGACCTGGTGATATTCTGACTCCATGCGCGCCCGAGCTCCTGCCTCATCGGCGAACCTGGGGCCGGGATTCGATGCACTCGCCGTCGCGTTGGATTGCTACGTCCAGGTCGAAGTGGAGCGCGCGCCGTCTCTGCGCGTCCACACCGAAGGAGAGGGTGCCGGCCTCTGTGACGACGCATCGCATCTCGCTGTGCGTGTCGCGTCCTCGGTCCTCGGCCACGACCGCATCGCCGTGACCGTGCGCTCGCAGATCCCCGTCTCGCGGGGCCTTGGTTCGTCGGCCGCGTTGGCTGCGGCCGCTGCGGCCGCCGCCGGGGCGGACGACCCGTTCGCCATCGCCGCCGAGCAGGACGGTCACCCCGAGAACGCGGCAGCGAGTGTTTTCGGGGGCCTTGTCGCGGCGACACTTGTCGATGGACGTGCAACCGCGGCCCAACTGCCCCTCAGCGAAGAGTTGGCCTTCGTGGTGATCGTTCCCGATCGGGAGCTGGTCACGGCCGATGCCAGAGCGGTGCTGCCAGCCACGCTGGCGAGGGACGACGCACTTTTCAACCTGGGCCGGATGGCGCTTCTGCTCGCTGGCCTGGCGGAGCCGTCGTTGTTGACGGCGGCGGCGACCGCCGATCGTCTGCACCAGAACGCGCGCGCCATGCTCTTCCCAGAAGCCGAGGGCCTCCTTGCCGCGCTGCTGGAATGCGGCGCGCTCGCATCGTGCTGGTCAGGGGCGGGCCCATCGCTGTTGGGCATCAGCCCTGACGCGTCGGCCGAGAAGGTTTCTGCGGGTGCGCGGGCGGCCCTCGAGGAATCGGGACTGAACGGACAGGTCCTCGTGCTACACGCGGACCGCCGCGGACTTGTCTACGGAGAGGAAGCGGCGTTGCCTGAGCCCCGCCTGAACCCCGCCTGAGTCAACTGAGTCAACTGAGTCTGCCTGAACGCGACTGAACCTGGCTGAGCCAACCTGGACCTGGTCTGCGAATGGGGGCGGTTGCAGGCCCTGAGGTCCGCGATTGGGCCCGCGGGTTCTGCGAAAATGTCGCCCATGAAGCGCTCGCAACGATGGTCGCGAGACAGCGACGGCGGAACGCGCGGCGGCAAGTCACCCACAGGTCCGCTCCAGCGGCGCCGGGCCCAGCGCCATCTGGACGGCCTGGCCCAACACCCGACGCGTGATCTCAGTCCGACGGTGGCGGTCGCGCATGTGCGGGTGCTCGGGGAGTCCACAACTGCTGTCGCCTGCGCGCCCGCAAGCGAGCCGGACGAGACGGGCGACGGTTCTCGCATGCCGACGCATATGGGACGTGAGGTCGAGAGCCTGGCCATTCCCGCGCCACCGGGAGGGGAGGTGCGGATCGTGAGCCATCAACTTGGCACCCAGCTCCGTGCCGTACCGATCGACGAGCCCCTCCGTCGTCCTAGTAGCGAGGGACACACGGGGTAGCGGCCGCAAGCAGCTGAACCGGCGGTGACGTGCCGGCTGTCAGCGAGAAGACCGGGCGAGCGAAGTTGGTGCGACAGCAGGTGCGCCGGCTGGCGCACCTGTCGGCTCGAAACATTCGCGCGGTGCTCGCGTGGAGACAGGTCTCTTATTGCCACGCAATCGTCGGCAAACTCCTATCGCGCTGTGACGCGCTTCTCGCCCCGCCCACAGATCGATGTCACACACTGATGGTGTTCCCTCACGTGAGGAAGCGGCAAAATTCCACCAACGAGAAAGGAAACACACAGTGAAACTCCATTTGCGCAGTGCTCTTGCGATCGGTGCGCTCACCGGTGGCCTCATCACCGGAGGTGCATTGGCCGCCAATGCGGCGACCAGCACACCGACGACGAGCTCAACCAGCTCGACCGGTACGAGCGGATCAGGCACGAGCTCATCCACAGGAAGCGGCTCGTCGACGAACTCCTCGGGATCCGCCAGTACGACGCCACCCAGTAGTTCGAGCGGCACCTCATCCTCGGGTTCGACCAAGAACTGCCCCAACATGGGGTCAGGATCGAGGTCGGGGTCGGGGTCGGGACCGAGCGGCGGGGCACTTCCGACGAGTCCGGCCACGTCTGGCTAGCGCCTCCGCGGCACTGTCTGGAAACTCCCCTGGCCACACGTGAAGCTCCCAGCTCGGCTGGGAGCTTCACGTGTGGGCCGAGGTCCCGAACCAAGCCGTAAGTGCTCGAGGCAGCTCCGGATCCGCGAGATCTCCTACCCAGGCGACATGACCGTCGGGTCGGATCAACACTGCCGGTGGAGCAGCGACTTCGCCCAAGACCGGGAGCTCCCATCGGGCGACACATGTGGCGTCGACAAATCGGACTCGATCCGCCCAAGCGGCGATGTCGAAAGCATTCACCTCGCCAAAGTTGATGAGGACGGGCCGGGCGTCATGTAGCAGGGTGAAGACGCGAGTGGGGCCGTCCGCGGTCCGCACGTCGAGGTCGGGCATGCGCCGCCCGAGCAACGGATGCCCTTCTCCGAGGTCATAGTGGATGTCGAGACCGCAGAGCATGCCGGCGATCCGCTTCCGGGGCTCATCCATGCCCAGGAGCTCCGCGACGGTGTCATGCAGCGCAGCCGTACGTTCGTCAGTGCCGCTGAGGGCGACCTGGGCCATGGTGTTGTGCTGCACGCGTGCACCGACCGGGTGCCGCTCGGCGTGGTAGGTAGCGAGGAGGCTGTCCGGAGATGTCCCTTTGACGACCTGGGCCAGTTTCCATCCGAGATTCACGGCATCCTGCACGCCGGTGTTGAGGCCCTGCCCACCTTGTGGGGAATGTACGTGTGCGGCGTCGCCGGCGAGCAGCACCCGGCCCTTGCGGTAGGACGCCGCCTGTCGTGTCATGTCGGTGAAGCGGGAGATCCATACGGGATTGTGCGCTCCGTAGTCTGTACCCTCGGCTGCGATGAGTGCATCACGGAGATCCTGCAGGGTCGGTTCGTTGGCGTGTTCGACAAGTTGTTCGGTCAGGACGACCCGTACGCGCCCTCCGTCCACCGGCCCGATGCCACCACCGTTGCGCAGGCCGAACGCCGGCTTCTCGTCCATCTCTACCTCGGCGATGAGCCAGGCGGTCGTCGCATCCCACCCGCGAAACTCGATACCAGCCGCCTTTCGAATCACGCTGCGTCCACCATCGCATCCGACGAGGTACTTCGCCCGTCTGGTAGCGCCGTCGGACAGTTCGACATCGACACCTGTGTCATCCTGCGTGAATCCCGTCACCTCGCGTGCGCGGAGGATCGGCACACCCAGCTCACCGACCCAGGCGCCCAATATGCGCTCGAAGCGGCTCTGCCACAGCGCGAGCCCGTAGTTGTGGCGGGTGGGAAAGTCGCTTATGTCCAAGGGGATCCTCGCGAACGCCTGGACCTGCATCGGCTGGCCCTCGCTGAGGAACCGATCGGCAATGCCACGCTGATCGAGGATCTCGATGGTGCGTGCGTGCAGTCCACCGGATCGGGAGCCGTCGAGCTCCTGGCTGGCTCGTCGTTCGATGATGAGGGCCTCTACCCCCGCCAGTGCCAGCTCGCCGGCCAACATAAGCCCGGTCGGCCCGCCTCCCGCGATGACCACCGCACGTTCGTTCATGGCCGTTCTCGACCGATTTGCCGAAGCAACACACGCATTCCCCAACCCCTCGTTTCTTGGGATCTGGCTCTGGTCGGATCCCTGAACGAGTCATTGTCAGCACGTTTGGGTCGCTTGCGGCAAGCCCCTGATCTCGCGCTATGTTATGAACGGCGGAGCGGATCGGTGTTCGGTGAAACCGGGCGAGAGGTCCAGAACGAACTTGCTTCCGACTACGTCGACAGATCGAGGACAGCCGCCAGCGAGGCGATGTAGTCGATGTGCGCATCGATGGAATCCAGACCGAGGCCCATCGTGACCACCGAGACGTGCGTACCCCCAGCCGCGCGCCAGGCTTCGATCTCTCTCGTGAGCTCATCGACGCCGCCCCCACAAAGTGCGACATAGTCACCGCCGAAGCTTTCGCCCGGCCGGCCGAGGCTGGCCACACGTTGGCGCATCCGTGTCCACGTCTCGATGGTGCGGTTGACGTCTCCTCCGAAGAAGATGAAGCCGTCGGCCAGCCGCGCCGCCCGTTCGTACGCTTTTTCGCCAGCCCCACCAAGCCAAATGGGAATGGAACGTGCCGGCTTCGGTACGAGTGATGCCCTGTCGATCCGGTCGAAGCGACCCGTGAAGTCGACGACCGGCTCGCGAAAGAGTCGACGAAGCAAGTCGATCTGCTCTTCCTGACGAGCCCCTCGCGTGTGAAAGTCCTGACCGAGGGCCTCGTACTCGACATGGTTCCAGCCGACGCCGACACCGAGCCGGAGTCGACCGCCAGAGAGAAGATCGAGGTCGGTTGCCTGTCGTGCCACGAGTGCCGTCTGGCGCTGCGGAAGTACCACGACCCCTGTGGCGAAACGGAGTCGTTCGGTCATTGCGGCCAGATAGGCGAACATCACGAATGGGTCGTGGAACGGGTCGTGCTCTGTATAGGGGCCCACCAAATCGGGCGTTCGATGGGTGTGCACTGCCCCGAGCACGTGTTCGTAGGAGAGCAGGTGAGCAAAGCCCAGGACTTCTGCCGCCTTCCCAAATGCGCCCACGGCGGTGGGGTCTCCTCGAAGTTCGGTCTGGGGGTATACGACGCCTATGTCCATGGGGTTCAGTTTCTCATGGGTCAGACCAGCACGCCGCGAGCGGGATCGCCGGTGGTCTCGCTGGTCGAAGAGGCATGCTCCGACACCGACGTGGTCGTCCACTTGATCGAGGGAACAGTGGGCCTTCATTTTGCCATTGAGCGGGGAGGTTCCGCATCACGAGCCCAAAATCGAGCGTACACGAACCCTTCGGAAACAGGCTTGTGTCATCGAACAGGCTCGATGCCGCGTGCTCGACCTCCACGGGACGAGCGTCCCAGCTCTGGCTCTGGAGGCGCACTCCCATGAGACGTTCCGTGGTGCCGCTCGGTGAGTAGCCGAGTGGCGCTCGTCGGAAGAAGTCGACTGCATCCTCGAGGGAGTCGAAAAGTTCACCCCCGAGCGAACTGGACTCGTGGGCGGCCACGGACAATCCGACGATCCCATCCCGGCTCGCAACGCCAATCCGATGGTCTGCTCCGTGTTCTTTGACGCTGAACCGGGCCAGGTGGTGGAGTCCAGGGAACAGCCTGTCTCCAGCAAGAGCCGTGACGCGGGAATTGGTGTCTCGCCTCGGTATGAATACACCAGCGTGGGTTCCCGCGTCATCGCTCCACTCGACGGCGAAACGGTGGGCGACGTTTTCGGTGGTCATTCCGACGGCTGACGGAAAGTGAGATGGGCGTAGACCCCCCAAGCGAATGAGACACACTCCGCCGACCGCCCATCCCGAGACCAGTTGGGGGCGGAAAGGAACGGGGAGCTGTTGGAGGACAACGGCGGGATCGATCCGATAGTTGATCAGCAGTCTTCTCTCTATGGTGCAATCGACGGCGTTGGTGAGCATCTCACGATCCTTTCGACTGGGGGGAGGGCGTCCCTGTCTTCCGTTTGCGTCGTTGGCGGAGCACGATCTGCTCTGGGCACACGACCGAGAGGAACTGACCGACGCAGAGGGCCAGTCGTTCCTCGACGAGCGAGTAGTAGATCCGATTGGCGTCCCGGCGCTCCACGACGAGTCCGGCGTTCTTGAGAACCCCCAGATGCCGGGAGACCGAAGGGGCGCTGATGGTGAATCGGGAAGCGATGTCGCCTGCGGCGAGCTCGCCTTTCTGGAGGTCCTGGAGGATTTGACGTCTCGTCGGGTCGGCGAGAGCCCGGAACACGCCAGCATCGTCATCCATATGTTGAGTTTAGCTATTGTGCTAATAACAATCAAACCGGGCCCGCGGTGACGCGGCGGCCCCACGCCGAAGGGCCAAGACGAGGAGAGCCCGGTCTCCGGGGGTGGGGACTCTCAGACGACCGCGATGGTTGCGGCGAGTGCCAGTCGGTGGTCCTTGGACCACGGTGGCCCCAACGTTGCACGAGGCCCGAGGAGTACCTCGTCCGCCCGCGGCCCGAGGATGCGGACGGCTTCGTCCTCGACTTCCTTCGCGTCGTAGAGATGCACCACCCAGCCGCGCTCCCGGGCACTCTCGGCCAGCACCTGTCGATACATGACCGAGTCGGCGCGGCTCTCGTACGGCACGCGACGTTGGGCGGCGATGTCCCGGGGGAAGTCAGTGGGCCACGCTCGAAGTGACATGGAGGCGATCGGTCCTGGCAACGCCGCTCCCAATTCGTCCAGTGCCGCCGACGTTGCGCGACGCGCTGACGCCCGCACCTCGGCCACCAAAACTGAGAGTGCGTCGTCATCGAGGGGTACCGCCGGTCGGTGGAGGGGGAATGCACCTCCCTCATGGTGGATGGGCGCCGTCGGCAGCCCGGGTTCAATCAACTCGATCCTCCGGCGATCCACCACCTTGTGGTCCGCCGAAGCCGTGACGACGACGGCCCAGCCGAGGTGATGTGCGATGCCGAGATGCACGTGATGAATTATGTCGTGGATCCGCTCCCTCGCGGAACGGGCACTACCGGGTGGCGGCCGGTGTAGGCGAGAAGCTTCTCCTGGGCCGAAGCGTCCTTGCCAACGTGCACTTCGGGCTTGAACACCCCCTTCCGCTCACTGTCATTGAAGCGGCCCTGGATGAGCGCGTACGCAGCCTCCGGGAGGCCCTGAGGCATGGACGTCGTTTGACCGGTCGATGCTGCCAGGTCACACCCATCGAGGAGTTGGTCGCAGGCGAGACATCCTCGCCGCGCGCCGCGCCCACGAAATATCTCCGGGTCTCGCGCATGTGGTTCATGAGCGTACGGACATCCCATTCGTCACACAGCGTCTGCGCATCGAGTTTGCCCGAAGCGCCGGCAACCTTGCTTCCGGTCCACTCACTGGCGCGTCGATAGGGGTCCAAGAGATCGTCTTCCATGGTGCTCCTCCATTTCTGGTTGCACCCTCTGCCCTGCCCGTCCCGTGACTCGGTTCTGCAACTCCCTTCGATCGCAAGGATTTCGACGCCGTGAACCCCGAGGTGGGCGAGCTTCAATGCGCGTTGCTGGATTTCGGCGCGTGTGACGTCGTCATGTCCCGTGCGGCATCTTCAAGTCCGGCAATGGCCGGCGTTTGAGCCAGTGCGAAGACGCCCACGACCACAAGCGCAAGGCCCAGGATCTCGAAGACCGGAGCCAGGCCTTGCGTGTTGATGTGCTCGCCAAAAGCGAGACCAATGGCGATGGCCACGAGTGGTTGTGCGACCGTGAGCGTCGGAAGCGATAGTCGGAGCGCGCCGGCGTGGAACGCTCCTTGCGTCAGAATCAAGGCAACTGCACCCGCAACGAGGAGCGCATAAGGCTGCCAGCTCGTCAGAACATGGAGGAGCCCCATATTGAGCAGATGACCCGTGCTCGCGGTGAGTGCCGCCGCATAGCCGAATGCCACGCCGGACCCGGTCGCAAGCAGGACGGCGGCTCGATTCTGCGACGTCGTGCGGTTCCGCAGAACGACCGTTGTCCCACAGACCGTGGCGACGATGGCGGACACGATGATCCAGGTTTCTGCCGTGACATGGGGGTGGCCGATGCCCGGTCGCGCGACGCCCAAGAAGAGTCCGAGCCCTGCAGCGATGGCACCTGCAGCGGCGAGAGCCGGCAGTGAAATGCGTTGGTGTTCGCGCCGCGCCGCGACGGGTAAGGCGACGACCAGACTCAAGACGAGGAGGGGCTCGACAAGCAGAAGGGAACCTCGCCGCAGGGCCATGAACTGAAGGACATATCCCACGCCGTCGAGGCCATTGCCGGCCAGCCACAAGGGCTGCCGCGCCAGTCTCGCAACCAGGCCGAGTCGCATGACCTGGTCGGGTGTCTCCTTTGTCGTCGCATCGTGCTGGAGCACGGCGGCAATTCCGTACGCGACCGCGCTGGCGAGACCGAGGAGGACGATGGTGACGAGGCCGCTCCCGATGTGGTGGTGGAACGACGTGACCTCTCTCACGCGAATGACACGGACGTCTGGAGCGTGAGCTGGAGCCGGAGCGCAGGCGGGTGCCGACGCGGGCGCTGCCGCGGATACTGGTGCGGGTGCTCGTACGGCGCCGCCCCTGCCGCTCTCGCCGACCTTGACCGCACCGACCCTGACCGCACCGACCCTGACCGCACCGACCCTGCTCGCGCCCGATCCTGCGCCCCGGGGACCGATCGCCCCTCGATGAGCGCCCATTGATCCCTACGGTAACGCCTCCACTTCTGGGGGACGACCCACCGGGGGATGAATTCCCGGCCACCCACGCCACACCCAGACCACCAAGAGGGCAGCCAGAGGGCAGCCAGAGGCCACCAAGAGACCACGAAGAGGCCACCAAGAGGGCAGCCAGAGACCTCCCAGGCCACGGCGGGGCCACCAGGGGCCATCCCGGCGCAGCCAGCCGGCTACAGGCGACCGGTGGAGGTGACGTGAGCTGGGGAAACGTCAGTCAGGGGCACCTGAACCCTCGGGCGTCCGACCCAGGTCTGAAGGGTGGAGGCAGCCGATCATCCTCAGGTCGGTCGAGGGGGGTGTCGAGAACCCCCTATCTTTCCTACGTGCCATCGTTCGGCGTCGCGCCTGGCGGGCAACCCGATCCCTCTCGTTCACCGGTTCGCCCCGGTCGGTCCGGCGCGCACTCGTCGGCCTGGACGCGTGTCGGCGCGCTCCGAGTCCCTGAGATCACGGTCTATTTCTGGGTGATCAAGGCGCTGTCAACGGCCTTCGGGGAATCGACCTCAGATTTCCTGGTCAAGAAGCTGCACCCGATCCCAGCGGTTGGGCTTGGCTTCGTCGTATTCTGCATGGCCCTGGCGTGGCAGTTCTCGAGGCAACGCTACGTCGCGTGGTCGTATTGGGCGGCCGTAGCGGGGGTGGGTGTGTTCGGAACGATGGCGGCCGACGTGCTCCATGTCGGATTCCATGTCCCCTACGCCGTGTCCTCAACTCTGTACGCCGTCATTCTGGCTGCGGTCTTCGTGCTCTGGGACCGTACTGAGCAGACCCTCTCCATCCACACCATCAATACACCTCGCCGCGAGGCGTTCTACTGGGCCGCCGTGGTTGCGACGTTCGCAATGGGAACGGCTCTCGGGGACCTCACCGCGACGACGTTTCACCTCGGGTACGGCTACTCGATCCTGCTCTTCGGGGGGATCATATTGATTCCGGCGATCGGTTACCGCTGGTTCGGGTGGAATTCGATCTTCTCGTTCTGGTTCGCCTATGTCGTCACTCGTCCTTTGGGTGCTTCGTTCGCTGATTTTGTCGGAAAGCCAAAAGCTCTCGGCGGCCTCGGATGGGGTGACGGGTGGGTCGCGCTGGTGCTCCTGGCGGTGATCTTCTGCCTGGTCGCATTCCTCGCCGTTACGCAACGAGATGTCCAGCGGCCCGGAGATGCCGCAGCACACCGCTCCTAACTTCCGGCCCTCGCAAGCCGGTGAGGGCCGTAGACTCTCGCCAATGGCCAAGAACTTCATCATTCGCACGTTCGGGTGCCAGATGAACGAACACGACTCCGAACGACTGGCCGGCATGCTGGTGGCGGACGGCATGCAGCAGACCGACGACCTGCAGCAGGCCGATGTCGTGGTGCTGAACACGTGTTGTATCCGGGAGAATGCCGACCGGAAGCTGTACGGAACGCTCGGGAGCCTCAAGACCCTGGTCGATGCCAAGCCGGGCGTGCAGATAGCCGTCGGTGGTTGCCTGGCCCAAAAGGACCGTGAGCTGATTCAGCAGAAGGTCGGCTGGGTCGACGTGGTCTTCGGAACGCACAACTTGACCAGCGCGCCCGATCTGTTGCGTCGGGCCGAGCGTGAGGGGCAGGTGATGGAGATCCTCGATGCGCCCACGCCCGAGAGCATCTCCAACCACCTCATGGCTCCCGACGCCGTTCGGGAGTTGCCATATGCGGCGTGGGTCAACATTCAGATGGGCTGTGACAACTCGTGCGCCTTCTGCATCGTGCCGTCGGTGCGCGGGCCCGAAGTCAGCCGACCCCTCGACGACATCGTGGCCGAAGTGGTGGGCTTGGCGCAGCGCGGGGTGACCGAAGTGACGCTGCTCGGTCAGAACGTGAATTCGTACGGGCGCGACATCACGCGCCGCCGTCCGCTGTTCGCCGACCTGTTGCGCGCACTCGGCGCCGTGGACGGCATCGGCCGTATTCGGTTCACAAGCCCGCACCCGAAGGACCTGCGGCCGGAGACCATCGAGGCCATGGCCGCCGTGCCCGAGGTGTGCGAGCAGTTGCACCTGCCCCTCCAGTCGGGGAGCAACCGCGTACTGGCAGCCATGCGTCGCGGCTACACAGCCGAGCGGTACCTGGAGCGGCTGGCCGCAGCACGCAGGGCCATCGACGACCTCGGCGTGACGACCGACATCATCGTCGGCTTTCCCGGCGAAACGGAGCAGGACTTTGAGGACACGCTGGGCGTCGTGGCCGACGCGGCGTACGACAGCGCCTACACGTTCATCTTCTCGCCGCGACCGGGGACGCGGGCCGCCGCCATGGAAGACGAGTTCGTCGCGGCAGAGGTGATCTCAGAGCGCTTCGAACGGTTGAAGACCGTGGTCGACCGTTCTTCGCTGGCGCGTCATCAGGCGCGGGTCGGACGGACGGAAGAGCTTCTGGTCGAAGGGGTGAGCCGCCGCGACGAGGCGATGCTGTCGGGGCGGACCCGACAAGGGAAGTTGGTGCATTTCGCGCCGACGTCGCCGGGCATGAGCGGGACGCCGGCTGCCGGCGCGCTGGCCCAGGTGGTCGTCACGGCCGGTCACCCGCATCACCTCTCGGGACGGCTGCTCGAGGTCACGGCGCGGCCGAGGCACCGGGTGCGGATCCCGCTGGCCGGCGCTTGACCGTCGTTTCCCTTCTCGGCGTGACTGCGTCGGGGAAGTCGGAGGCGGCGCTCGACGTGGCGCGGCGACGCGGTGACGTCGAGATCGTCTCGGTGGACTCGATGTGCGTGTACCGCGGCATGGACATCGGCACGTCGAAGCCGACCCCGGCCGAACAGGCCGAGGTGCCGCACCATCTCCTCGATCTGGTCGATCCCGATCAGGAGTTCACCGTGACCCAATTCCAGCAAGCGGCATGGGACGCGTTGCGCGGCATCGCCGGCCGCGGCCATCATGCGCTGTTGGTGGGCGGCACCGGCCTCTACCTGCGGGCGGTTGTCGACGACCTACGATTCCCCGCACGCTTTCCCGCCATCAAGTCCGCCCTCGAGAACGAGCTCTGCGAGGGCCGGACCACGGTGACTGATCTCCATGCCCGACTGGCCGCCCTCGATCCCGTCGCGGCCGGGCGCATGGAACCGACAAATCACCGTCGCGTCGTGCGTGCGCTCGAGGTGACGCTGGGCTCGGGCCAGCCCTTCTCGACCTTCGGCCCCGGACTCGAGGCATACCCGCCCTCGCCGGTAGCCATGATCGGTCTCACGATGGCCAGCGAAGAGGTGGACCGCCGCATCGCCGAGCGCTTCGCCCGCTGGGTCGATGGAGGCCTGCTTCCCGAGGTGCGAGCGTTGGCCGCGCGCCCGGGCGGTATCTCGCGGACCGCTCGCCAGGCGCTGGGCTATCGGGAACTCCTGCGCCACGTCGAAGAGGACGCACCCCTGGACGAGTGCATAGAAGAAGCGGTCCGCCGCACCCGGACGTTTGCCCGCCGCCAGGCCTCATGGTTCCGGCGGGACCCTCGCATTGTCTGGACGGATCCTGCGGTCGGCCCCGCCCAGCTGCTGGACCAGGCCCTGGGGGCGCACCGACCAGTTCCCCCGGGGACGACCCAGCCACAGGCCCCGGGGATGACCCAGCAGCGGGCATCGGGGGCGCACGACGTGTGCCGGTGAACTGCGAGACTGTTGACGTGCACTGCACGAAACATGAAGGGGCGGGAAACGACTTCATCGTTGTCCTCGATCCGACCGACACCCTCGGGCTCTCCGTGGGCCAGGTCCGGCTGCTCTGCGACCGGCGACGGGGCGTCGGCGCTGACGGGATCATCCGGGTCGGCCCCGGCCGTGACGGCTGCGACCTCTCCATGGAACTGCGCAACGCCGACGGGGGAGAGGCCGAAATGAGCGGCAACGGGATCCGTTGCCTCGCCCAGGCCGCCGTCGATGCCGCCATGGTCACGCCGCCTACCTTCACGGTGGCCACGAAGGGTGGCATCCGCACGGTCGACTTCGTGGCCGGAGAAGCCCCCGGTTGGGCCCGCGCCAGTGTTGACATGGGTCCCGTGCGCCTCGGCCCCGATCAACCTCAGGACTTCGAGGACCGTCGGGTGCGTACGGTGGACGTGGGCAACCCGCATCTCGTCCTGTGCGGCCCCGAGGTGGCGAGCGTCGAGGTCGCGGTGCTCGGCCCACAGCTCCAGTCCGCCTTCGCGGGAGGGATCAACGTGGAGTGGATCAGCGTGACTTCGGACGCCGATGGGGAACTACTCGACTTCCGCGTGTTCGAGCGTGGCGCGGGTGAAACGCTGGCCTGCGGGACGGGCAGCGTGGCCGCGGCCGCCGCCGCTCGGGCGTGGGGAGTGCTCGAAGGGGACGGACCGATACGGGTGCGCAACCCTGGCGGCACGCTCGAGGTCACGCTGGGCGCGGGGGAGAAGGATCCCGCGTTCCTGGCCGGTCCGGTGCGCAAGGTGGCGGACATCGACATTCACCCGGGGATGCTCTCTTGACCAACGTGCTGCCCGGGACGCTCATTGACCGGTCGTTCCGCGAGCGCATCATTCTGGTAGGCGTGATCTTTCCGGGCATTTCTCCAGCAGCGGTGGACGAGGCGCTCGACGAGCTGGCACAACTGGTGGACAGCGCCGGGGCCGACGTGGTGGGGCGTGTGGTGCAGCGCAGGGACTCGCCGGAACCGGCCACCTTCATCGGGCGCGGCAAGGCGGAGGAGATTGCTGCGCTGAGCCGGACGCTCGATGCGGACACGGTCGTCTTCGACGAGGAGCTCAGCCCGGCCCAGCAGAGGAACCTCGAGAGAGTCTTCGGGCGTACGGCGATCGACCGCACGGCGGTGATCCTCGACATCTTCGCCCAGAACGCACGCAGTCCCGAAGGCAAGGCCCAGGTCGAGCTGGCCCTTCTCCGTTACCGGCTCCCACGCCTGCGGGGGCGGGGTGTGGACCTCAGTCAGCAGGCCGGAGGAATCGGGACCCGAGGCCCGGGCGAGACCCAACTGGAGGTTGATCGCCGGCGCCTGGTGCGGCGCATGCACCGGCTGGAGGCCGACTTGCGTGACGTGGATCGCACCCGGTCGTTGCAGCGTCGGGGCCGGGCCCGGGGACGCCATCGCGAGCTGGCGCTCGTCGGCTACACGAACGCTGGCAAATCGACGCTGCTCAACGCACTCACCGACGCCGGTGTGCCGGCGGCCGACCGGCTGTTCGTCACCCTCGACCCGCGCACCCGCCAGTTCGCCCTGCCGGGTGGTGAGACGGTACTGGTGACCGACACGGTGGGTTTCGTGCGCAAGCTGCCCCATCAACTGGTCGAGGCGTTCCGCACGACGTTGGCCTCGGTGCGGCTGGCCGACCTGCTCGTCCACGTGGTCGATGGCACGGCGGAGAACGCGGAGAGCCAGATGGCCGCCGTCCACACGGTGCTCGAAGAGATCGGTGCAGCGGACGTGCCGGAGCTCGTCGTGGTGAATAAAGCGGACCGGGCGCCCCTTGAGGCGAAGGGCCTCGCGCACCGGATAGACGGTTCGGTGTTGCTTTCGGCCCGGACCGGCGAGGGGATCGACGAGTTCCTGCGCGTGGTCGGTGATCGGCTGCGCGGCTCGGACCGGGTTGTCGAGCTCGTGGTGCCGTGGGCCCGTGGTGACGTGCTGGCCGCAGTGCACCGCGAGGGTGAGGTCGTGGGTCAGACCGACAGCGAGGAATTCGTCACCCTGCAGGTGGTCCTCGATGAGGTCGGCAAGGCGCGTTTCGCCGAATTCGTGACGGCGCCGTGAGGTCGGCGGTGCCAGCGCGGCCGGCGGTGCCAGCGCGGTCGGCGGTGCCAGCGCGGTCGGCGGTGCCAGCGCGGCCGGCGGTGCCAGCGCGGCCGGCGGTGCCATGACGTCGTCGGTGCGGGTTCCGTTCCACCTTCCGCCATATCCCTACGACCGCGTGGCGGCGTTGGGAAAGCTGGCGGCGGCCCTGCCCGGAGGGATGGTCGACTGCTCCATCGGGACGCCATGTGATCCGCCCCCGCCGGGCGTGATCGAGGCGCTGTCGTCGTCGGGCAGTGAACGCGGCTACCCGGCGTCGGCCGGGAGCCCGGCACTGATCGGGGCTGCCGCGGCCTGGTTGGAACGTCGCTTCGGGCTCGAGTCCGTTCCGCACTCGTCGATCTCGGCCTGCGTGGGCACCAAGGAGCTGGTCGCCTCGGTGCCGCAGATGCTCCGGCTGAGGGAGGCCGAGCGCGACACGGTGCTCTACCCTGCGGTCTCGTACCCGACCTATGCCATGGGGGCTGCCTTGGCCGGATGCCGGGCGGTGCCGGTGCCGCCGCGTCCCGGGCAGGCAGGACAGGCTCGGCACACCGGAGGTCTCGATCTTGCATCGATCGACCCGTCGGATATCGTACGCGCCCTTGTGCTGTGGTCGAATTCCCCGTCCAATCCGACCGGCGGACTGGGCGACCTTGGCGCCGAGGCGGCATGGGCCCGAACCCACGGGATACCCCTGTTCTCCGACGAGTGCTACGCCGAGTTCACCTGGGAGGGCCCGCCCCGTTCCGTGCTGGAGAGCGGCTTCGACGGCGTGGTGGCCGTTCACTCCCTTTCCAAGCGCTCGAACCTGGCCGGCGTGCGGGTGGGGTTCTTCGCCGGCGACCCTGAGCTGGTGGAGTTCCTGCGCAGCGTGCGTCGCCATGCTGGCCTCATGGTGCCCGGACCGGCCCAGGCCGCCGGGGCGGTGGCGCTGGTCGACGACGAGCACGTCGAGATACAGCGGGCGCGCTACCGGGAGCGCCTGGTCTTCCTGGCCGGTGTGCTGGCCGATGCCGGCTGCCCCGTTGAGCTTCCCGAAGGAGGGTTCTACCTATGGGTGCCCGTGCCCGGTGAGCGCTGGGATGATGCCTGGTCCATGGCGGAGGACCTGGCTCGTCGAGCCGGGCTCCTGGTCAGCCCCGGTGATCTCTACGGCCCCGGCGGGGCCGGGTTCGTGCGGGTGGCGGTGGTCCAACCCATGGATCGGCTCGAACTGGTGGCCGAACGGCTGGCGAGCTCGAGCTGAAGGGCTCTCCGACCGGGTGATGCGCCGCTATTAGGGTGAATCGGATGGCAGACCTCCAAGCGAGCATTGAAGAGTTGTGGGAACGGAAGGGCGAGCTTTCGCCGAAGGACACTGACGCGGCGCGCATCGTGGAGGAGGCCATCAACCTGCTGGACACGGGCCAGGCACGGGTAGCCGAGGTGGATCCCGCCTCCGATGACGTCGTCGTCCACGAGTGGCTGAAGAAGTCGATCCTCATGCTGTTCTCGCTCCGCGGCATGGAGACCATCGAGTACGGACCGTTCGAGTTCGCCGACAAGTTGCCGCTCAAGCACAATTTCGCGGACGCTGGTGTCCGTGTCGTACCGGGCGCCTCCGCTCGGTGGGGCTCCTTTCTCGCCGCGGTGTCGTCTTGATGCCCTCTTACGTGAACATCGGTGCCTGGGTGGGTGAGGACTCCATGGTGGACACCTGGGCCACGGTGGCCTCGTGCGCCCAGATCGGCGCGCGGGTCCACCTGTCCGGAGGGGTGGGCATCGGTGGGGTACTCGAGCCGCCCAACGCCGTACCGGTGGTCGTGGAGGATGACGCGTTCATCGGGAGCCGGTGCATGGTGACCGGGGGCGCCCGTGTCGGGCAGGGCTCGGTCCTGGGCGCGGGGAGTTTCCTCGACCCGTCGATCCCGGTCATTGATGCCGAATCGGGCGAAGAGATCAGCCGGGGCGTCGTGCCTCCGTGGTGCGTCGCCATTCGCGCCAGCCGCCGGCGTGAGTATCCCGGTGGGGAGTTCTTCATCCCTTGCGTGCTCATCATCAAACGACTCAATGAAGGCGAGCGGCATAACAAGGCGCAGCTGAATGCTGTGCTGCGCGAGCATGGCGCCAGTACCTGACACCGTGGGCGACCTGTTGGGTGCCACAGCGGAGTTGATGGCTATTCCTTCATTGAGCCATGCCGAGGGTGCCCTCGCCGATTTGGTGGAGGAACGCCTGCGTGGCTGTACGTGGCTGGAAACCGCCCGCCTGGGAGACAACGTGGTGGCGCGGACGGATGCCGGCCGGGCGCAGCGACTGGTGCTGGCCGGGCATCTCGACACGGTTCCCCCGAACAACAACGCTGCGCCCATCATCGATGGGGACACCTTGTGGGGTATCGGCTCATCCGACATGAAGGGTGGCCTGGCCGTCATGCTCGAACTGGCGACGACCACACGCGCGTCTTCCCTCGATCTCACGTGGTGCTTCTACGCCTGCGAAGAGGTGGGCCGCGCCGAGAGCGGGCTCCTGGCGCTCTGGGAACAACGACCCGATCTGCTGGAGGGGGACGCTGCCATCTTGGGTGAGCCCACCGGTGCGTTGGTCGAAGCGGGTTGTCAGGGCACCATGCGGGTCCGCGTGTCGCTCCGGGGCGTGCGTGCCCATACGGCGCGGCCTTTCACGGGGCGTAACGCCATTCACCGGCTCGGCACAGTGCTCCAGCGGGTGGCGGAGTGGGAGGGGCGAACGGTGGTACTCGACGGATGCTCCTATGCCGAGCAACTCCAAGCTGTGGCCGTCGAGGGGGGAGTGGCTGGCAATGTTGTGCCCGACGCTGCCAGCGTGACGCTGAACTTTCGTTACGCACCCGACCGGCACCTGGCGGACGCCGAGGACTACTTGCGCCAACTCCTCTCCGGGACCTTCAGCGAGGAGGACGGTGATGGCTGGGCTGTCATCGATGGTGCCGATGGCGCTCCACCGTCACTGGGCCATCCTTTGCTCGCCTCGCTGGTGGCGAAGACGGGTGCCGCGCCACGGGCCAAGGTCGGATGGACCGATGTGGCGTCTTTCTGGGAGCACGGCGTTCCTGCGGCGAATTTCGGGCCGGGAGACCCATTGTTGGCCCATCACCCTGACGAGCACGTGACGCGGGCGCAATTGCAGCGAACCCGCGAAGTCCTCGCTGCCCTCATTTCGTGATTGCGATGCGATTGCGATAGCGATTGCGATAGCGATTGCGATTGCGCGGTGATCCGTACGTCCGAGTCCGTGTTCGGTGCCTCGGGTGACCTGCCGCACGGCGTCCTTGGCTGACGTCGGAGGGGTAAGGGCAGCACCTCGAGGCGCGCAGAAGCGAGCCCGCGTCCGAGACGAGCGGCGAGCTGTGCGTTGGGCGTTGGGCGTGGTGAACAGCGGGCCGCAAGGAGTGCGGGTGCTTGCGCGGGTGGTGCGGGTGCTTGCGCGGGCGTGGTGCGGGTAACGGGCGAAGCATTCTCGCCCTTTAGGGGCCACCCTCGTCGTCGGGCCCGTCGTCGGCTTCGTGGCCGCCGCCCCCGGCCCGCCGCCGCCCTCTCGCCGCCACCCCCGGTACCGTCCCCGCCCCCGGTACCGTCCCCGCCACACTCATCGTCGCCTCCGTCGTCGCCTCCTTGGTTGCGGAGCCGGTTGTGAAAGCCACAGTGGACCCGCCCGTTCTCCTGGGTGGTCTCGCCCCCCTTGGCGTAGGGGATGACGTGGTCGATCTGGCAGCGCTCGGCGGGGGCCTCGCAAAAGGGGTGGGTGCAGCACTGGTCGCGCACTTCAATGGCCCGGCGGGTCGCCCCGGTGAAGAAGCGGGCCGTCGTGGAGCACTCGATCCGGGCCCGGGGCGAAAAGACGATGCGTTCGAAGTCCGCCCCCTTCAACCAGGGCAACAGCGCACCGGGGCTGACGATGGGCCCCCCTTCGATCCGGCTGATGCGCCCATGGAGGGCCTCATAACCCACCAAGACGCTGAAGAGGGGCTCGGCACGCCGGTCCGTCGCGTTGGCCCCCTTGGAGCGCACCGCCATCTCGACCAGGGCGTCGGCGCGACGCTGCGCCGGGGTGTTGGCCAGCTCACCCACCTTGGGGTCACGCCCGAGGGCCTCTTTGGCCGCCGCCCACTCGGCCTCGAAGAGGTCCTGTTCGATCCGGGCGAACTCGTTCGCCACGATGGCCCCTGAGACCGGGTCGAGGTTGGCGCCCAAGAGGTACATCCCGTTGATGGACTCCACCACGTAGGCGTCACGCCGGGCCCGGCGGGCCAGGTCGGCTTCTTCGGCCCCGTCGGGGTCGGCCATCTGGGTGAAATAGGTCACGGCGTCGCCAAAGGCCCGAAAGCCGAGCTCTTCGGCCGCCTGCACGAGCGCCGCTTCACAGCGCGTGAAGGCCTGCGGGTCGGTCCCGGTCGCCGCCTTGGCCGCTTTGACCAGCACGTCGACATGGGCCGGGGCGATCGACCCCAAAGAGAACGCCTCGGCCACCACGGGCATAGAGGGCAGGGCCCGGCCCCGGCGCAGGTGCGCTCTGACCTCACCCAGGGGGAGGTGACAACACGTGGCGATCCACGCCGCCGCACTCTGGGCCCCGGCGGCCGCCCATTCGCCCCCCTCGGCGAATCCGGCCACGGCCTTGCTCGTCACACAACTGAGCCGACCCAGTTCCTTTTCGAGCCGCAGCACCGACTCGCGGTCGCTCAAAGAGAACGGGTCGGACCCGGCCAACAGATCGAGCGCACCACTGAGGGCGTCCAGTGCATCCATACCTCCACTCCAGCAGAGGGTTGTGACACTTGGCCCTGCTCAGAGCCCACAAAGAAGAAAAGAAATCTTGTACAAAACGCCAAAGCGGGCGACCGTTGCCGGGACCGACGCGGGGACGACGAGACGGTGGGACGACGAGACGGTGGAGAAGGGCCGAACGAGGCGACGAGACGGTGGAGAAGGGCCGAACCGGACGACGGAAGGCCGGACACGTAATGGTTACGATCCCACATCACCAAGGCGGCGCGTGGTTTGCGCCGCGTGGTTCGTAACGCTCAGGCAGCTCGGCTTTGCGCCGAGAGCTTGGTGACCGCTGTCGTGAGCAAATGCAGATCGTTCTGACCCGGCAACCGGTCAACTCGGCGGTCGATGCGTTCGGCCATCGCCTGACCCTCGGGGCCGTCAAAGAGGTAGTGCACCAAGAAGTCGACTTCCTTCTTGGGCATGACACCAGAGCCGACCGGGCGCCATGTGTGGCTGAGGAAGAATCGGGTCAGCTTCTGGGCCCGCGGGCTCTCTGAGAGGCGACGTCCGGCCTCCGAAGCGTAGAAGTCGATGTGGCCACCCTCTTGCTTCATGATGCGCCCCAATAATTCGCGCAACGTGGGGTGAGCGGCTCGTTCGCTCAGTCGGCCGTAGCCGGCCTGGGTCGTCCACTCGTTGATGGCGCCCCACGTCATGTGCAGCGCGATGAACGCCTTGCCAGCGAAGGCGGCAGAGGCGATTGTGCTCAGAGTCGTCACAGCTTCCTTGCGACGGTGCCTTTCACGCAACGCAGCGATACGGGGAGCCCCAGCCTGTTCGCCGTGGGCTTGGAGCACCTGGCCTATTGCCTCGCCATGCCACATCTCTTCGAAGACCCAACATGACAGGAACGAGGTGATCTCGGGGTCCTGGTGGGCCGGGGTCAGGAGCAGGTCTCGCAGGTAGCAGACGGTGTGGTGCTCCACGTCGTGCATGTAGCGCAGGGTCCGGATTGCAGGTCCAGGGAGGGGCTGATCCTTGAAGTCATCGAAGTTGATGCCCTCGAGGTTTAACCGTCCCGCCCTATTTCGGTAGGAATCGATCGTGGTTCTCATAGCACCTACTATTCGCACCAGAGGCCATGCCTGGATGGGTCAAATGCCGAAACATCTGAATCTCGAGACAGATCCGAATAGGAAATACATGCAAGAGATCGGAGACGTGAGCGATGCTCAGCTGGTCACCTCGGTTGCCCGGTATAGCGAGGTAGCTCTGGCCGAGGTGTACCGCAGGCACGGAGGCGCCGTCTACGGTTTGGCGCGACGCGTCCTGAACAGTGCCCCCGAAGCCGAGGACGTTACGCAGGAGGTTTTCTTGCGTCTTTGGAACCAGCCAGACCGATTTGATCCGACCAGGGGCACGCTGAGGTCCTTTCTACTCGCCCAGGCACATGCCCGCGCCGTTGACGCCATCCGCTCCCTCAATTCACGGCGGCTGCGAGAAGCCAAGGATGCGCGCCGAACTGCCAGCGCCGAGTACGACATGCAGCACGAGGTCTGGGACCTCTCGCTGGCCGAAAAGGTATCGGAGGCGCTCGGCACCCTACCCGTCGAGGAGCGGCGGGCTATTGAGCTCGCCTACTTCGACGGGCGCACCTACGTCGAGGTCGCAGAGCTCCTTGACCAACCCGAAGGGACAATCAAGAGCCGCATCCGCAACGGTATGCGCCGCATGCGGGCGGTTCTCGTTGAGGCCGGAGTACAGGGAGTCGACGCGTGACACACGACGAGGTGAGCGAGCTGTTGGGTGCGTTCGCGCTCGACGCAGTGGATGGCGAAGAGTACGAGCAGATCGAGGCACATCTCTCAGAGTGCCCACGGTGTCGGGCAGAAGTCGACGCACATCGAGAAGTGGCGGCAGCACTGGGCAATTCGGTTGAGCCACTTCCGGATGGCTTGTGGGACAACATTGCCCGGCGACTGCCTCCACGACAAGACGAAGAAGCGCCACCGATGCCGCTGCTCGTGCGGGACGCTCCCAGCGAGCCGGGGGATGGCGAACACGCTGCGCGCACATTCCACGCGCCGCGCGCTCCGGGTTCCGCTCGCCCGTCCCGCTCGATGCGGAGCCGATTGGCCGCCGTGGCCATCATTGCCGTGGCAGCCGCGGCTGTGGCCATTGTGCTGGGCGTGAATCTCGTCCATGCGAACAATCAAATCTCACAGCTCCAACAGGCGGGCGCCCCGAGCACACACACGGCCGTCGTTGCCGCACTTGGAACACCTGGGCACAAGGTCGTGAACGTCGAGACTCCGGGTCATAGCCGAGTGGCACAGTTCGTGGTCGTCCCCGACGGACAGGGTTATCTGGTGAATTCCGATTTGCCAACACTGTCGTCCGGCAAGACGTACCAACTATGGGGTGTGTTCGATGGGCGTCCCATCTCCCTCGGACTTTTGGGGCAGTCACCGCATCAGGCCACGTTCACGTCAGCTGGGTCCAAGAGTCCTACGGCCTTAGCCATAACCATCGAGCCTGCCAGCGGCTCCGTCGTTCCTACTGGTTCGATGCTGGCCACGGGGACGGTCTAATCAGGTCTGTTAGGTTCCGGTTTCATGTCTGAACATGTCGGGTCCAAGAGACCTCGTCCCATTGAAGTGGTTCCGGAAGCTGTGCCGACCAAGCTGGGGTCGATGTTGTTCACCTTGGTGGAACCTCATCGCGGCCACGAGGTGGCGTATAACCGTTGGTACGATCGGGACCACTTCTACTCAGGTTGCATGGTGGGTCCCTACACGTTTGCCGGCCGTCGTTTTGTGGCCACTGCGGAGCTCAAGGCATTACGAGACCCTGATCCCTCGGTGATCACCGGCACGCCGGCGCGCGGGTCGTACGTCTCGGTGTACTGGATTCTCGATGGCTTTCACGAGCTGTGGAATCGCTGGGCCTTGCGTCAGGTCAATGCGCTGCATGCGGCGGGTCGCATGTTCGAAGAGCGAGACCACGTACACACGCTCCCCTACAAGTACTCCTGGGAGTTCCGACGCGACCCCGACGGCGTACCGATCGAGGTGGCGTTGGATCATCCGTACTGGGGTTTCGTGCCCGTTTTCATCGACCGGGCAGAGGGCACCACAAACGAAGCATTGTGGGATTGGCTCCGTACGGAGCATCTCCCAGGCCTCATCCCCGGATCCGACGCCGACCTGGTGGCGGCGTTCACCCCGATGACCGTGGAGATCGAAGGAGCAGACGTCCAGCATGAGCCGATGAGCGACAGCCGGACGCTGTTGCTGTGGTTCTTGAGTACGCCTCCAGAGGTGGCGTGGGAGACCGTCATCGTCGAGCATCGCCGTCATCTGGAGGAGTCCGGTCTTGGCAGAGTGGTCGCCGCGTTGCCATTTATTCCCACGATCCCCGGCACGGACACGTACACCGACCAGCTCTGGCTGGACTGAAACACGCAGATCCACTCGCTCGCTATACCCGCCTCGGCCTCGTTTGTCACCCCGCTGCGCCGCCCCCTAGCCCTGCACGGCCCCGTTCCCAGTTCGTCCGCCCCGGTCCAGCTCGTCCACCCAGGTCCCGCTCGTCCGCCCCGTTCCCCGCTCGTCCGCCCCGGTCCAGTTCGTCCACCCGGTCCAGCTCGTCCGCCCCGGTCCCGCTCGTCCACCCCGGTCCCGCTCGTCCGGCGGGGTCGTGGCTCCCCGTCGACGGAGTCGGGGACGCATCCAGGGGTCGCCGTTCCTGGCTGCTACCGGAAGTCCACTCCGGTGCGGGGCTGTCGGGAAAGTGCGAGCTCGGGGTGTCACATTCGACTCGTGGCCGGTGTCTCATGCCGAGAGCAATCAATCGAGGGAGAAATGATGGCCAGCACGACGAGGATCCCCAAGGCACAATTGACCGGCTTCTACGGCGCGATGGTCACGCGGATGTCCCGCAAGATGTTCGGCGAGGTGCTCGAGCCGGCCGAGGTGCTGTGGCACAACCGGAAGGTGCTGAACTTCAGCTTCGGTCTCGGTCGGAAGGTTCAGAAGTGGAACGAGTGCGACGAGAGTCTGAAATCGTTCGCCCATATGGCGGTGGCCAGTCTCGTCGGCTGCAGTTTCTGCCTGGACCTCGGCTACTTCGCCGCTCACAATGAGGGGCTCGATCTGACCAAGGCGCGTGAAGTGCCCCGATGGCGCGAGTCAGATGTTTTCACGTCGCTCGAGCGAAACGTCCTGGAGTATGCCGAGGCGATGACACAGACGCCGCCGTCTGTCACAGATGAACTGTCGGCCAGGCTGCTCGGGGTACTCGGTCCGGCCGCCCTCGTGGAGCTGACTTCGTATATCGCGGTAGCCAATCTCATGGCCCGCTCGAACACCGCGTTCGGCATCGAGTCACAAGGGTTCTCAGCGGCCTGCGGGCTCAAACCGCTGGCCACAGCCTCGACGGTATGACCGACGATCCCTTCGTCGCCCACCGCGGCCTGCTCTTCACTGTCGCCTACGAGATGCTCGGATCCGCCGCCGATGCAGAGGATGTCGTTCAGGAGACCTGGCTGCGGTGGGCCAACGTCAATCATGCCGAGGTGGGCGATCCTCGCGCCTACCTCGTCCGAATCGTCACCCGACAGGCGCTCAACCGGCTCCGTTCGGTGTCCCGCCGACGGGAGGAGTACATCGGCGAATGGCTTCCCGACCCGCTCCTCACCAGTCCCGATGTGGCGGAGGACGCAGAGCTCGCCGAGAACGTCTCGATCGCCATGCTCACGGTGCTCGAGACGCTCGGTCCTGCTGAGCGGGCTGTCTTCGTGCTACGCGAAGTGTTCGAGACGCCCTACCAGGAGATCGCCGAGGTGATGGGCAAGACCCCGGCCGCCGTCCGGCAGATCGCACACCGTGCTCACAAGCACGTCGCGGCGCGACGACCACGGATGCAGGTGGACCGGGCCCAGCAGCTGGATGCTGTCGAGAAGCTCATGGCCGCCATCTCGACGGGAGACATCCAGGGGCTGGTGCAGGTGCTCGCCCCCGAAGTGGTGCTGGTCTCCGACGGTGGAGGCCTCGTCGCGGCGGTGCGGAGGCCCATCACCGGGGCCGACAAGGTGGTGGCCTTCCTGGCCCGCCTGACCCAAGTCGGGGACCTTTCGGCGGCTATCGCCTGGTTCAACGGCATGCCTGGCATCCGGTTCGACGTGGGCGGTGAGGCCACGGCGGTCAGTCTGGCGGTTCAGGATGGGCGGATCACACGGATCTACGCGATCCGCAATCCGCACAAACTCAGCCGGCTCAATGAGGTGGCGGAGCTGCGTCGCTGACCACTTCGGGGGGCGGTGTTCGTCAGCGGTGGGCGAGTATCTCCACGTGCGGCACGACGAACACCCCGTCAGGTGCATCGGCCCACCGCAAGAAAGCCTGTGCGATCTCCTCCAGCTCTTCGGTCGTGCTGAGCCCGTACTCGACGGCCTGTTCGGCGAAGCGGGAGAGGCGGACCCGATCAGCCCATAGCCCGCCCCACCAGTGCCGTGACTCCGGATCCGCAAATGTCCAGCAGGTGCTCGAGACCTCCACGTCGTCGAAGCCGGCCGCGTGGGCCAGGCCGAGCAGGGACGGACCGATGCGGGCGTTGTGGCGATTGCGTGCGGTAACGGCAAGGTAGAGCTCCATCCAGCGGTCGAGTGCGCCGGCGGCAGGAGCCCAGACGAAAGCGCCGTAATCGCTATCTCGGACCGCCGCTACCCCACCGGGTCGCAGGACCCGACGCAATTCCAGCAGGGCGGCTCCGGGATCGACGAGGTGCTGGAGGACCTGGTGGGCGTGAACGACATCGAAGGTGGCGTCGTCGTAGCTCAGGGAGAAGAGGTCACCTACTTCGCAACGCAGGTTGGTGATTCCCCGGTTCGCGGCGTACGCCTCAGCTTGTGCGATGACCTCGGCGGAAGCATCGAGACCGATCGCCTGACCCGGAGCAACCAGTTCAGCCAGGTCAGCTGTGATCGTGCCGGGACCACATCCGATGTCGAGGAGGGCCAGCCCCGGCCGCAGGTGGGGAAGAAGGTATGCCGAGGAGTTCTCCGCTGTGCGCCACCTGTGGCTGCGCAGTACCGATTCGTGGTGCCCATGGGTGTAAGTCATGAGAACATTGTGGCAAGGTGCCCGAGCTCCCCGAAATGCAGGCGTTGGCCGAACGGCTCGACGAGTTGCTGGCGGGACGCGTCCTGGAGAAGGCGGATCTGCTCAGCTTCTCCTCGCTCAAGACGTTCTCGCCGCAGGTCGAGGAGCTCTACGGTCAGATGCTCGAGGCGATCACCCGCAGGGCCAAATATCTGGTGTGGAGCTTTGCGAGCGGCACCCGGATCGTCGTTCATCTCTCACAGGCGGGCCGTGTCGATGTCGAGTCACCGCCGAAGGTGACCCGACCACGGGGCTCGGTCGTTCGTTTCAAATTCTCCGGCCTTTCGCCCGACGAAGGAGAACGGGCGATCCTCGTGCGTGAGTTCGGGACCCAGCGCAAGGCATCGTGGTGGGTGCTGGCTCCCGGTGACGACGGGCCCCTGGCGGGACTCGGACCCGAGCCCGACTCACCCGCCTTTGCCGAGCTCATACGCACCAGCTCGAGTACGCGTCGCCTGCACAGCGATCTGCGTGATCAGAAGGTGGTCTCGGGAATCGGACGTGGTTGGGGTGATGACATCTTGCACCGCGCCCGTCTGTCGCCCTTCGCATCGCTAGGGTCGCTCCACCCCGAGGAACGGGAACGCTTGCTCGCTGCGACCACGAGCGTGCTGGACGAGGCCCTCGCCCTCGAACGCACCCGGTCGGGTGGCCTTTCGGAGGCAAAGTTGGGTGGTCGCTTCGCGGTGCATGGAAGGTTCGGTCAGGTCTGTCCGACTCCTGGATGCGGCGACGAGATGCGTCGCGTGTCTTTCGAGTCGTACGAGATGACCTATTGCGCTTCATGTCAGACGAGCGGCAAGGTCCTCGCCGACCGGCGCCTCTCGCGTTTGCTCAAATAGCGGGCGGCCTCCCGACGGCTCAGACCTGGCGAACGATTGTGACGACCTTGCCGAAGATGGTGACGTCGCCCTCGCCGTCGAAGACCATCGGCTCATAGGCCGCGTTGGCCGGTGTGAGGACGATGCGTCCGTTGCGGCGACTGAACGTCTTGATCGTGGCTTCGTCGTCCGGAATGCCGGCGACGACGATGTCGCCGTTCTCCGCCTCGGGTTGTTGACGGACGACCACGAAGTCACCGCTGAAGATGCCGGCGTCGACCATGGAGTCCCCACGCACACGGAGCATGAACGTGGGCCCGGTTCCCGTGAACTGCTCGGGCATGGGAAGGAGCTCCTCGACATTTTCCTGGGCCAGGACGCCCGTGCCGGCGGCAACGTCACCGATGAGTGGCACGTTGCGCACGGCCGAGGTGGCCATGCTCTTCGTAGAGGCCGGGTCGTAGTGGACCTGAATGGCCCGGGGTTTGCTCGGGTCCCGCGACAAGTAGCCCTCACGCTGGAGGACGGCCAAGTGGGTGTGCACGGTGGCCGACGAGGTCAATCCGACCGCTTCGCCGATCTCCCGCACCGAAGGGGGGTAGCCGCGGTCCCGCTGGCTGTCCGCGATGAAGGTGAGGATCTGTTGCCTTTTTCCGCTCAGGACTTCGGCCATCGGGTTCTCCTTCTGCCCCCACGACTCACCCGGGAGGGCGAACGTTCGTTCGTTCCCAGGCAAGATAGCTGGCCGAGAGCCCTGAAGCAAACACCTGTTCGATACCGAGGCTGTTCTCTTGACGCTGAGCGCCCGGCCGTGGTTGACCGGAACCGGCCCTGCACGACGTGTCACACCCCCTCCGTACTCTGTTGCGATGCGGAGCGAACAGGCGTTCGGAAAACTGTTTGACAGCGAACACCTGTTCGTGATCGACTGTGGAAGAAGCGAACATGTGTTCGAAGGAGGAGAGGCGATGTCGGTCGCACTTGAGTTGGAATTCGAGGGGTTTTATCCCAGGCTGACGGTGGTGCCCCCATTGGCGGAGCGGGGGACGAGGCCCTCGGCGTCGGTGCAACGCCGCCGGCTGATTCTCGGCGCTGTGGCGGTGGTCCTGCTCGTACTTCTCGTCTTGCCCATCCGGGCCATCGGCGGCAAGACGATCGCCGGGGCCGGACCCACCGCCGGGCAGGAGTATGTGGTTCGCAGCGGTGACACGCTCGCCTCCCTTGCGACGGAGGTCGATCGAAACAACGTCGCCGGCGTGGAGAAGAGACTGGTGAGTGAGACAGGGTCCTCCGTGCTCGTCCCGGGAGAGCATCTGCTGATTCCCTGACTATGGTCGACGGTGTGCGATGTCCGTGGTGCGCCGTTGATGATGATCGGGTTGTCGATTCGCGCCTGGCCGAAGAAGGCGGGGCCATTCGGCGCCGCCGGGAGTGCCTTGGCTGCGGCCGCCGATTCACCACCTTCGAGCGGGTCGAGGAGGTGCCACTGTGGGTGGTGAAACGCACCGGTCTCCGCGAGCCGTTCGATCGGGCCAAAGTTGTGGCCGGAGTGCGGTCCGCATGCAAGAACCGGCCGGTGAGTGACTCCGATATGGAGGAATTGGCCCAGGCGGTTGAAGATGCGCTGCGGACCGAGACATCGGAACCAACCAGTCAACAGGTGGGAGTCGCCGTGTTGGAGCGGCTGCAGGCGCTCGATGACGTGGCGTACCTGCGCTTTGCCAGCGTCTACAAGGGATTTGAGGATGCGGGCGACTTCCAGCGGGAGGTCGGCCTCTTGACCAAGACGACGGAGCCCAAACGGCGGTGATGAACGACATACCCGGGGTGGCGTTAGCCGTCTACGCCCATCCGGACGACGCTGACGTCGCATGCGGGGGAACGTTGGCCCGCTGGGCCAAAGCAGGATCTGCCGTTCACCTCGTGGTCTGCACGGACGGGGGGAGGGGGACATTCGATCCCAAGGTCGAATCCGAGTGGTTGGTGGCTACCCGCGCCGCAGAGTCGAAGGAGTCCTCGGCCGTGATCGGTCTCGCCAGTATGACCAATCTCGGGTATCCGGACGGCGAACTTGACGATTCCGATGCCTTCCGGCGTGTGCTCGTCGAATGTGTCCGGCGCCTGCGACCCGAGGTGGTGTGCGGCCATGACCCTTCGGCGATGTTCTTCGGACAGGAGTATTTCAATCATCGGGACCATCGCATTGCGGGCACGGCTGTGTTGGACGCTGTGGCACCAGCGGCCGCCCTCCCTTTGTATTTTCCTGAAGCGGGTCCGGCCCATCAGGTGGCCACGGTCCTGCTGTCGGGCACGCTCGAACCCGACGAGTGGGTCGATGTCTCCGAGACGATCGAGAGCAAGGCCGCAGCGGTCGAGTGCCATCGCACGCAGTTTGCCGATCCCGGCGGGTGGGCCGGCGAGGCCGTCCGGCGCCGGGCAGAGGAGGAGGGTCGGCGCGCCGGTGTGCCCTTTGCCGAAGGTTTCCGCCGTCTCACTCTCGGTGGGTGACCTCGCCCCGGCCCCCACCATTCTGCATGTCGACATGGACGCCTTCTTTGCGTCGGTCGAGGTACTCGACGATCCCTCGCTGGCGGGCCTGCCCGTCATAGTCGGAGGGGCCGGCGCCCGAGGGGTCGTGGCGTCCTGCACCTACGAGGCCCGGGCATTCGGCGTGCATTCGGCGATGCCGTCCGTGCGGGCCCGTCAGCTGTGCCCGCAGGCCATCTTCCTTCCCGGCCGCCATGGGCGCTACGCCGAGATCAGTGGCGAGTTGCACCGGATTTTGGCGGACATCACCCCCATGGTCGAGCCGATCGGCCTCGACGAGGCGTTCCTGAATGTCGCAGGGGCGATCCGTATGCTCGGGCATCCCGAGAGGATCGCCCACGGTCTGCGGGATCGGGTGCGGGCCCAACTCTCCCTGGACTGTGCCGTTGGCATCGGGCGCTCCAAAATGATCGCCAAACTCGCTTCCCGGGCGGCGAAGCCCCGCCCCAGCCGGGCGGGACTCGTGCCCGGCCCCGGCGTGGTGCTCATCGAACCCGCCGTCGAATTGGCCTTCCTGCACGGCCACAAGGTCGAGGCACTTTGGGGCGTGGGCCCCGCCACGGCGAAACGCTTGCACGAGCTCGGCGTGCGCACCGTCGGCGACCTGGCTGCAATTCCGGTCGAGACACTGGTGCGCCGGCTGGGAAAGGCGAGCGGCCATCACCTCTCCGCGCTGGCACACGGGGACGACCCCAGTCCGGTGACGCCGAACCGGCCGGCGAAATCGATCGGACACGAAGAGACCTTCAGCCAGGACCTGGTGGACCCCTCCGAACTCGAGCGCCATGTGCTGCGCATGGCGGAGTCGGTGGCCACCATGTTGCGCAGCTCCTCCACCGCGGCCCGCACGGTGACGGTCAAGGTGAAGTTCAGCGATCTGTCCTTGCAGACCCGCTCGCAGACGTTGGGTCAGGCCATCACCACCGGCGGCGCGATCGGTCAGGTGGCTGCCTCACTGCTGGCCGGAATCGATCCCGGTGAAGGGATCAGGCTGCTCGGTGTCAGTGCCTCGGGTCTGGTCGAAGGGGGTGGTGACCAGTTGTCGTTCGACCTCGGCGACGGGCGGGACGAAGGCACGCAGAGCGCGGCGTCGCTCGAGCAGTCGTGGCACGACGCAACAGCGGCAGTCGACGCGATCCGGGACAAGTTCGGCCGCTCCGCAGTGGGCACCGCGTCCATGGTCAGCGACGGCGGGGTGCAGGTTCCGGCGCGCCGAGACGCACCGTGGGGTCCCTCGCAGTAGGCCACCACTGCAGCCAGTTTCCGTGGTGGTGCATGTCCGCCAAGCGGACCGGGGGCGAGCCGTCAGGAGCAAGATGGACAAGAGCCGTCGCCAGACGGGACGTGGGGCGGGGTGACGGAGACGGCGGCGTCGGAAGCCCGGGCGTTTCGGCGGATGCCTCCGCGTACAGGTAGTGCACGGTCCGACTCCGTCCGGGCCCGCGTCCCGGCGCGCGCCGGAGTGCCTCGACGGCCGCAACGAGTTCCCCCTGACGTTGTGGGCTGAGGTAGGCCGCGACCCAGGAATGGAAGACGATCAGGGGGCCGGAGCGGGCGATGTGGTCGACCACCGCGGGGAGGTCGTCGATGATGTCGCCCTGGTACACCTCGGGTGGATGTGGAGTCGTTCGGGCGATCGCCAGCGCCTCGCGCAAGCGGGTGAAGCGGGCCAGGTTGTCCGGCCACAGACAGGCCAAGAGCCATTGCGCGCCGTCGCCGGAGGTCGGATCGATCGGCGCCGCATCGATCCCGAACCTGCCTGCGACGGCCGGGAGTGAGAGCGGTGGCAGGGTACTGAGCTCGCCACGAACCGTGCACTCGAGATGGACCTTCGCATCGGCCCGACCGAGGGTGAGGACCGCCCCACCGTCGCGTTGGTGGTAGGTGTAGTCGTACGAGTCAAAGAGGAGATTGAGGCCGGCCGACGTCCCGAGGTCGAGAAGCGAGAGAGGTTCGCCCGGGTGGCGCGCCGCGATGAGGTTGATGGCGGGGAGGAGGGCCGTACAGCGACCGACCTCGTTGGTCTGCGTGCTTCTGGTGGCGAGGAGCTCCAGGAGTTCGGCGCGGTGCTTCAGGCAGAATTCCTTGAAATCGGCGACCAGATCGCTGTGCGGCGGACCCTGCGGATTGTCGCCGCTGTCGCCACCGACGGCGCCGCCGGCACCACCGCCTACTGCACCACCGCCTACTGCACTTCCACCCACGGCATCACCGCCACCCACGGACCGCACGGTGTCATAGTGCCGCGCGAGGGGATGTTGTGTGCCGCTGAGCAGGAGGAAGTGCACGGCGGCCAGCAGGATGTTCGGCCGGCGTTGCCGGAGGGGTGCCTCGGCGAGCAGGGCGAGGATGTCGGGATCGTCAGCAACGCCATTGCAGATGACGTCGTAGGTCGTGGCGCCGTCCTTCGCGGCCCCTTGGGCGAAGACCCGGAATTGCTCGGGGAGTGGAACGGTGGACACCGGCAACGGCCTACGGGCGGGCCGGGTTGGACACCACTTAGCTGCGTGGCATCCGTAGGACTCGGGGGCTGTGGCTGCGCGGCATCCCGGATTGGATTCCAGGGCTGTGCGGCATCAGGAGACGGTGACCAGTGTCCCGAGCGGGGTGAGTGGGAAGACGATCGCCGCATTGGCGATGGGCATCTCGACACAGCCCACGCTCTGGGGGAAGCCGTAACTGGCGCGGGGGTAGCCGTGCAGCGCGTCGCCGCCGTTGAAGTAACTGACCCAACGGATACCGGGGTCGACGTACTTCGATCCATCAGGGTTCGTGCCCGACATGGTCGTCACGGTGTAGCGCGGCGTACACGGGGAACGTGCCGTCCGCCGTCGGTGCTGCGGCCACACCGGTGTTGGACAACGTGTGGTAGACGGCGGCGCCGTTCTGGTAGACGGTCGTGGTCTCGGGCAGCGACTTGGTCACGTACACGTAGTCGTAGGAGAGCGCATTGCCTTGACCGTTCTCCAACGCGGTCAGAACGGCTCCCCACACCGCAGGTCCGGCGATCCCATCGGTCTTGAGGTTGTGCTGCGCTTCGAAGTTCATCACCGCGCCCTTGGTGATCACGTTGTAGGTGCCGGGCGTCCAGAGTGAGGTCAGCGAGGCCGGCTGGTTCGCCCAGCGCCAGGTGAAGGTGCCGAGTTGTGCCGAACCTTCTTGGGTCGGAGATGTCAGAGGTGAGGCCGCAGTGAAGTTGAGGGGCAGGTAGCCCAGCTCGGCCAACATCTGCTGCAGGCGCAATGTCGAGCCCGGGGCGACGGTGAACGAGGTGGTGAAGTCGGCGCTCAGGTGTTGGCCCCGCGAGCCGGTGGTCCCGTTGGGTCCTCCGGGAACCGTGATGGTCTCCACGGTGCCGGGCACCAGTGGCGCCGTGGCTTGATACTGGAGGAGCGAAGGGGACAGGATCGCCCATTGGCCGGCCACGGCGGGCGAAAGGGTCGGCATCGGACTTCCCGGGGCCAGGTCGGTGGAGTACTGGACGGAGATTGTGGCGTCTCCGGCCACGTTGGCGCCCGTCGGGCTCGTGCTGACCACGCTCAACGGGGTGGGTGGCGCCGCCGTCGTCGCGGACGCCGACGTGTTGTGGCTGCGCGAGACCAGGACGAAGCCGGCTGCGGCGACCACCAGGACCAGGGCACCCACCAGGCCTATCCACAGGCGCGTGTGCCCGTTCTCGTTCTTGCGTGAATGCTTCCCCGACACCATGGCAGCAAAGATTCTACCAGCTTGTTTTGGCAGCTCAAGACCGTGCGGACGCCGCTCAAGACCGCACGGAGGCCGCAAAAGACCGTGCGGCCGCCTGCTCAAGCCCGCACGGACGCCCAGATGGCCTCGGTGATCTGGTCCAGGCGCGCCGGATCCGTCACTTTCTCGCCGATGTCCTCGCGGACGTAGAACGCGTCCACCACCAGTTCGCCGAGCGTGGAGACGCGGGCCGAGACGACATCGAGATTGGCCTCGAACAGCACCCGGGTGATGCGATGCAACAGTCCCACCTCGTCGGGGGCCCGCACCTCGAGCACCGTGGCGCTGTCGGAGGCGTCATTATCCACCCGGACGTCGGCGCCCGGCACGTGCGCCGCGGACCGCCGGCGGACGGGGTACACACGACCGCGCTCGGACAGCCGTTCCTCGATCGGGAGCTTGCCGGCGAGGACCTCGGCCAGATCCTCGCGCAGCCGGGCCGTGTCGGGCCATGTGCCACGGGCGACCTCGACGGTGAAGACCTCGACGGCGACGCCCTCTTCGCCGCTCACATTGGCCGCCCGCACGTCCATCCCGTGCAGGGCCAGCGTTCCCGCGACATCGGACAGGAGTCCGGGTCGGTCGGGGGCGGCCACGACGACCTGCGGCGGGTCGAGGGACACCGACGGGAGCCCGCTCACGCGCACCTCCTCCATGAGGGTCCGGTACGGCGCCGGGATCTGCGGAGGCCCGATGGGCTGCGTCTCCCCGGCGAGTTCGAGGTCCGCCCGCCGGACGAGCTCGCGCACCAGTCCCGCCTTCCAGGGTCCCCACGCGGACGGGCCCGTGGCCCGGCTGTCGGCCTCGGTCAGCGCGCCGAGCAGATGCAGCGTCACCCGATTTCCCGCGGCCCGGGCGACGTTGGCCACCGTGGTGGGGTCGTCCAGGTCGCGGCGCGTCGCGGTGTCCGGCAGGAGGAGGTGGTACCGCACCAGGTCGACCAGTATCTCGACGTCGGGCTCCTCGAAACCCATGCGAGTGGCCATGTCGCGCACGACCTTCAGGCCGACCGTCGTGTGATCTCCCGGAAAGCCTTTGCCTATGTCGTGCAGCAGTGCGCCGATGAGCAGGAGATCTGGTCGTTCCACCGAGTCGGTGAGCTCCGACGCCACGGCGGCGGCCTCCAACAGATGACGATCGACGGTATAGGTGTGATAGGCGTTGCGCTGCGGTTTGTTCCGCACGGCGGCCCACTCGGGGATGATCCGCACGACGAGACCGTGTTGGTCGAGGGACTCCACCTTGTCGGTGGCCGGGTGGCCCGCCGCCAGGAGGCGGATCAGTGCGGCCAGGAGCTCGGGGTCCCAGGGATCGCTGGGGGGCGGCATCCGGTCAGCCAACCGGTGGAGCGATCCCTTGGCGATGGGTTGGTCGAGCTCGGCCGCGGTGGCGGCCAGTCGAAAGGCCAGCGACGTGTCCTCCGAGACAGCGGCCGTCGGGAGCAGCGCGATCTCGCCGCTGACATCGACCATGTCCGGGCCCAGGGCGACGGTGGAGTCCCGCCCTTCCTTGCCGGATCGTTCTTCGCCGCGACGCAGGCGGCGGCGCGGCTTGGGGCTCGGGTCCCACAACTTGCGCCGGCGCCACACGTCGTCGCTGACCCAGGCGATCTGGCGTCCGGCGGCGGAGACCGCGGCCATAAGGACGTCCGCATCCTCCAAGGCCAGGGCGGCTGCGATTTGGTCCTGATCCTGCAGGAGGAGCTTGTCCTGTTCGCGTTGGGCGATCCGGTGCAGTTCCACCCGGACGCGGGTGAGGACGGAGGTGGCTTGTTCGAGGGAACCAAGGTCGGCGTAGTCGGCCAGCAACGGGGCGAAGGCCGAGATGGCCCGCAACACACTCACGTCGCGCAGCCCGCCGTGGCTCTCCTTGAGGTCCGGCTCGAGCAGGAACGCCACATCGCCCGCCACGCTGTGGCGTTCGGCCATCTGGGCCTCGAGGTCGGGCAGGTAGCGCGTGCCGAGCGAATGACGCCAGGCGTTGCGGGCATCGACGATCAACGGGTCGGCGACCTTGGGGTCCCCCCAGACCAGCCGGGCATCGAGCAGGCCCAGGGCAACCCGTACGTCATCGGCTGCCGTGTCGAGGACCTCACCCGGCCGCCGCACCGAATGATCCAGCCGGACGCCTTCGTCCCACACCGGGTACCAGATGGCGTCGGCGACCGCCTTTATGTCCCGACGTCCGGAATGGAGAAGCACGACATCGAGGTCGCTGTAGGGGCACAGCGAACTCCTGCCGTAACCCCCGACGGCAAGAAGTGCCAGGTGACGGCTGTTTTCCCCGACGGCGCGCTCAGCCAGGGCAGAGAGCCATTCGTCTGCTTCCGCGGCATAGGCGCGGCAGAAATCGTCACCCTGGAGGTCGGGTTGGGCGAGGAGCGCGGCACGTCGTTCCCGGAGCGACGTGTCAGCGGCCATGGCGGGAACGTAGCATTGGGGCCGTGAGCAAAGAGGTAAGCCGCCGGGACAGCAAGCAGCCGGTGCCGGCGCGCCACAGCGCCGCCATGGTCGCGGTCGGCATCGTCGGCATCATCATCGCCTTCGTCGTCCTGCACGCCATCGCCGGCATCGTCTTCTTCTTCGTCAAGATCGCCGTCGTGGTCGCCCTCATCGCAGCGGTTTTCTGGCTGCTCGGTCGTTACCGGCGTTAGGGATAGCGCCCACTAGGCTGACCGCCTTGTTGTCACGGCGGCGTGGCCGAGTGGTTTAGGCAGGGGCCTGCAAAGCCCCGTACCCCGGTTCGAATCCGGGCGCCGCCTCCAAGAAGGGGAGGGCGTGCAGCGAGCAGCGAGCCGGAAGCGCGAGCAGCTAGAAGTCGTCGTCCTCGATCTTGCGGATTATCTGGGCCGGTACCCCGGCGTAGATGCAGTTGGGTTCGCAGTCCCTGACCACGACAGATCCGGCAGCGATCACCGCTCCGTCCCCGATTGTCACGCCGGGCATAATGGTGGCCCGGGCGCCGACCCAGGCGCCGTCTCCGACGACGATGGGTCGCAGAATGTCGGCGCCACCGCATCTGCGCTCGCCGGTACCCACCTCGTGGCTGTCCGTGAGGAACAAAACGTCGCACCCGACGGCCACATTTGCGCCGAGAGACACGCGAGCGCGGTTGTCGAACTTGACGCCGGTGTTGATCATCGCCCCGGGACCGAGGGTGACTCTCATTGTCTTGAAGGTAACTCCCGGCCGGATGTAGACGAGGATCGGCATGGACATGCCAAGGACCCGAAAAGCCGCTGACCGCGCGATACGAGGGATCAGCGAACTCCCGAGGACGACGTTGACGAGGATGTGAAAAGCCCCCCGCTCGATGTCCTGCCGGATCATCCCGGCGACGTGGCGGACTCCATGGGGCATTACACAATGTTAGTGCCAGCTGTGAAAACGTGAAGTCGACGAACGGTCAACATCGGGCCAATTCAACCGGCATTCTGTCTACGTGAAGCCTCCGGCCACGGACGAAATCTCCCGAGGTGCTTGTCGCGCCTCTCGACTCGATGCGGCATGCTGAACGTTGTCGCGGCGGCGATTCTCGCTTCCGCGCGGTGTGCTTCCCCGCCTTGCCCTGGACACGATCCGTGCGCTCACGGCGCGAGAAATACGGAAATTGCTTTGAATTAGTGGAAACTTCGTGAAGTGCCTCGTGCGCGCACCCGCGACACCTGCTCGCAGTCTTCACGCACGGGCGGACCGATGCGGGTGGGCGCGACGACAGAGAAAGGCAGACATGGCCTCTCGTCCTGCGTCGTCCCGTTGTTCGCGCGTGGCGATCTTTTGACAGCCATCGCTCATTCGCTGAACGTTCGGCCCCCTCGACTGCTACCGGCCTGCAACGTGATTGCAACTGCAGCACACGACGCGAGACGCGTAGGCGTCTCCCTTGGCGACATTGAAGGGTCCTGTACCGACGGATCCCGTCACGATCCCCGGCGCACGAACGGAGTTGGAGGAGCCGGCGCAACAACCGACGCGCGCGATGCGCGCCGGGTGCGAGCATCGACGAGAGACCGTCAGCGAGGCACGAGCGAGTCCGAACGGGGCCGAGCTGCGACTTCACCCGTTGTGGCGAGCTCGATCGCCTGGGTGAGCGTCGCGCAAGTTGGGACTTACGGTCCTATTGCCCCGTCCTGGGAGCGGCTAAAATGCTTTCGCGAGGGATTGGGTAGCGGAGGGTCATTTGCGATTTCGACGAGTTGTGCCAAAGGCGCACACGGTGCCATCGGGGAATGACCCGAGCGGATCCGCCGCCCCCGTCCAGGTTCTGGAGGAACCGACGCCTGTCGACGCCCACGGTGATCCCTCTCGTGAGTTGGTCAGCAGCAGTCTCGAGTCGATGTTCCAGGAGATCTCGACCGGTGACGCGAGTAACCGGTCGGAGCGTCCCGGTGAGCCCATCGGCAAGTACGACGACCTGTGGCAGCTCTCCCTGGCGGACCCTCTGACGGGACTGGCCAACCGGATGTTGCTTCTCGATCGGCTCAACAGGGAGCTGACGCGCCGGCGGCGGCACGGAGGATGCGTCATCGTCTCCCATATCGACCTGGACAATCTCAAGGACATCAACGACGAGATGGGGTACAGCTCGGGCAACGAAGTGCTCCGCGGGATGTCCAGGCGTCTCACGGCGATGCTCCGCAGCGAGGACACCGTGAGCCGGGTGGGTGAGAGCGAGTTGGTGGCTGTCATGACCATCGAGGACGAGCAGTACGTCCAGCCGCTGATGCAGCGGGTCCAAGCGGTCCTGGACGACCCGATCTCCGTGACGGGGCGCGATGTGCGGGTCGCGACGACGCTCGGAACGGTGACCGCCCGGAGCTCCGAATCGGCCGAGCAGGTTCTCGAGCGGGCGGGGAACACGGCCTAGCCCCGTCTGAACCTCAAAAGAGGAATTTCCGCCGCGAACCCCCGGAGCCTGCTGAATTTGCCTCCCGACCAGGGAAGTGCTTTCCAGATGCCGGGCAAGTCCGCGTGGCCGCCGGGTGATGTTTTCACGAGACTTGGGGATTTCGGCCCTAGCTGGTTTCGTGGCGTTTGACTAAACCTACGGTGTGTCGATGTACAGCGAACTCCTGAGCGATCTTTTGGTCAGCTCGGATGCCGACGAGGTGCCACCCTCGAAGGAGGAGCTCGTCGCCGACCTGCAACAGTGTCGCCTGCGCCTTCACCGGCGGGCCGCCGTGCACAAGCACGTCGTGGCCGAGGACCTGGCTCGGGAGCTCGATCACGATCGGATCCTGTTGTCCCTCTGCGCCGCCATGTCCATCGATCACGATCCGGCGCGCTTCGTCAATCCGATCGCAGAGCGAGCCCGGCTCGAAGCGTTGCTGCGGGCACGCGGCATCGAGTTCGATCCGCTGTAGGCAAGACCAGAAAGTGGCCCTGGCCAGGAACTCTCTCTGCGGGACTAGAGGTTTCTCGGAGGAGCGCTGGGGTTCAGCGACTTGCGCTCCGCCAGGATCGCCGCGTAGACGCCCGCCTCGGTTCGGCGCTGCATCCCCAACTTGGCGAGCAGGCTCGAGACATAGTTCTTCACCGTCTTCTCGGCCAGGAAGATCTCCTCGGCGATCTGACGATTGGACCGACCCTGGGCGATCAGGTCGAGGACGCGCCGCTCTTGGGGCGAGAGACTGGAAAGCCGGGCCTCGGTCTTCTGGCTCTTGCGCAACCGGTCGAAGATGTCCTTGGAGAGGGTGGCGTCGATGAGCGACCGCCCCTGGCTGACCCGGCGGATGTCGCCGATGAGGTCGCTTCCGCCGATCTCCTTGAGGACGTAGCCGGCCGCACCTGCCATGATCGCTGAGAAGAGGGCGTCGTCGTCGGCGTACGACGTCAGCATCAGGCACGCCACGTCGGGGTAGAGCGAGCGGATCTCCCGGCACACCTCGATGCCACTGCCGTCGGGCAATCGCACGTCGAGGATGGCGACGTCCGGCAGGAGCGTGCCTATCTCTTCCAACCCCTGTTGGGCCGTCGCGGCCTGGCCCACGACGTCCATGTCGTCCTCGGCGTCCAGGAGCGTTTTCAATCCCGTCCGGACCAACTCGTGGTCATCCAGGATGAAGATGCGGATTTTCATTCCCCCAATATTGCCACGGTGCGGGCCCCAAAGGCGGCCGGAGACCCGTGGGGGAGTCCCGCCGGACTCTGATCCACCCGACCGCTACCCTAGGAGCGGTGCGACCACTCGATCAGATCGACGATCCCGTCAAGCTCCGACGGCTCGTTGAGGCGATGCTGATGATGGAAGGAGAGTTGAGCCTCCCGGTCGTCCTCCGTCACCTCGTCGGTGAAGCGTGTTCGCTCGTTGACGCCCGTTACGGGGCGCTCGGGGTGCTGAGCGAGAACGGCACGACCCTCGACCAGTTCCTCACGGTCGGTTTGGAGCCGGACGAGGAATTTGCCATCGGACCCCGCCCGAGTGGCCGGGGCGTTCTGGGCACTCTGATCATCGAGGCGAAACCGCTGCGCCTGGCCAACCTGGCGCAGAGCCCGGACAGCTATGGATTTCCGAGCGGTCATCCGCCGATGACGTCGTTTCTGGGCGTGCCCGTGCGGGTCCGCGGCGAGGTGTACGGGAATCTGTACCTCACCGACAAGAACGGCGCACCCGAGTTCTCCGCGGAGGATGAAGCCACAGCGGTCACCCTGGCCATGGCCGCCGGGATCGCCATCGAGAACGCCCGGTTGCACGGGGTGGCCCGCGACCACACGTTGACCGAGGATCGGGACCGGATCGCGCGTGATCTCCACGACACCGTCATCCAGCGGTTGTTTGCGGTCGGACTCTCGCTGCAGGGCACCGCACGGCTCGTGGACCGGCCCGAGGTGGCCAGTCGGATCGGCGATGCCATCAACAAGCTCGACGAGACCATTCGCCACCTGCGCACGGCGATCTTCAACCTCGAGATGACGATCAACCAGGACGGGTTCCGCCGGATGGTGTTCGATCTTCTCCACGAGTTGACCCCTGTGATCGGGGCGGTGCCCCATGTGACCTTCACCGGACTGGTCGATACCGCCGTCTCGGGATCGATCGCCGATCACGCACTGGCGACGCTCCGGGAAGCTCTGACCAATGTGGGGCGGCATGCCGCCGCCACGCACGTCGCCGTCACGGTTGCCGCGGGCGACGACCTGCGTCTCGTCGTCGTCGACGACGGGCGGGGAATGGCCGAGGCCGGTGCCGACGGTCGGGGGTTGAAGAACATGCGTACCCGGGCCGAGCGGCTCGGGGGAAGCCTGGAGTTGGGCACGTCGCGCGAGGGGGGCACCCGGCTCATCTGGTGGATTCCCCTGACCCTTCTGGACGGCTAGGGAGCGCGCACGACGAGAAACGTGCGACCCGGAGAGCCGAGTCGCACGTTTCATGAAACCCCCCGGATCTGGTGCCGGAACTTCGGGGAAGAGCTACGTCCCTCATCGACGTCTCTTACCCGGCGACCGATTCGCCCCGGCGACGTTGCCCACTTCTTGATGGCCCAACGCTCTGCCTGCCCATTATCTCCGTTTCTGTCACGTCGGAGCCAGGGTCAAAGGTCCTGATCCGTCGAGGGGAGCCCGTCGGGGTGGGCCACTCCCTGGAAGCGATTGCCGCGCCTTTGATACAACGCCGTGACAACCTCGCACCATGAGTAAATGGGTGACGGGTGAGGTACTGGGATTCGACTTCGAGACGACAGGGGTCGACCGGTTCGAGGACGTACCAGTGTCGTTCGCCCTGGTGACCCTGGTGGGCGGCGTTGTCGTCTCGACCGCTGCGGGACTGGTGGATCCGGGACGTGAGATCCCGGTCGGCGCAACCGAAGTGCACGGGATCACGACGGAGCGATGCCGTGCCGAGGGAATGGCACTCGTGGACGCGATCGAATTGATCGCTGATGCCGTGGTTTCCGCGGGGCGACGGGGTGTGCCTCTGGTCGGGATGAAGCTCGACTACGACCTGACCATTCTCGACACGCAATCGCGCCGGCTCTGCGGTGTCGGGCTCCACGAGCGGGGTTGGCGTGGACCGGCGCTCGACGCGGTCGTGCTCGACCGGCATCACGACCGCTCCCGGAAGGGGAGCCGCACCCTCGGCGCGCTGTGCGCGCACTACGGGGTGTGCATTGAGAACGCGCATGACGCAGCGGCTGATGCAATTGCCTCCGCCCAGGTCATCCTCACACTGGCTGCGTGTTTCGAGGAACTGGGGGAGACCGATCCGTTCGCTCTCCATGAGGCGCAGATCGAGTGGCACCGTGAATGGGCCGAAGGATACGACGATTGGCGCATCAAAGGTGGACTGAGCCCGATTGACCGGCGTGACTACATATGGCCGGTGGCTCCCGCGATTCTCAACGCTGCGGCGTAGCCCGGCTCAGGATTTGAGAAGATCCCACACCATTTCCAGCGTGTCGCCTTGCTGTAGCACGTACCTGGCGGGGTGTTGTTTGTCGATGTGTCCGATGAGGCCGTTGTAGACCGAGTAGCCGACGAGTTCCCGGAGGCGACGCGGGAACGACGCGACTACCTGCGGGGGAATTCCCAGCTGCTGGTTCTCCTGTTGACGAATGAAGCCGGCGCAGTAGTTCATGGCGATGCCCACCCGTCGCTCGTCGGTGAGGTTCGCGCCACCTCCGTGCCAGAGACTTCCCACCCAGACGAGGACGCTTCCCTTCGACATTTCAGCGGCGACGGTGTCGTAGCGCTCGAGTGGGTTCGGCGCCAGGTCTCGAAGGTGGCTACGGGGAATCAGACGGGTCGCGCCGTTCTCTTCCGTGAAGTCGGTGATTGCCCACATGGTGTTGCAGATGATCGGCACGTGAGGCCGGGTGAGTGGTATCACCTGATCGTCAGCGTGTATCGGTTGTGCCCGCTCGCCGGGTTCGATGACGATCGAGGAGAGCGAGGAGATCAGCAGCCCGGGATCGAGAACGCCTTCAACGATCGGGAGGACATTCGGGTGGACCGGGATCTTCGCGAACGTCGCGCCGTGGACGAGGAGGTTGTAGACGCGTCTGGTGTGCAGACCTTCGAAGAGATTGTCCGCAGGGACGGTGCCGAGGTCTCGCTCGAGCATGACGAGCGCCTCGTCGATCTCGGCGACGAGGTCGGGTGCTATGGCGTTCGGAAGGACCGTGTAGCCCTCTTCGGCGATGCGTCGCAGGTGGCCGTCCACGCCGGAGTCCAGGGCCGTGGGGGATTTCGACACGAGTTTCATCGTAGGGAGCGCCGGCCTGACGTGCTCGCCACAATGCCCACCAGGATTTGTCCCGGTGGTAGGGTCACAGCGGAAGGGCCGTTGGCGCAGCTGGTAGCGCACTTGCATGACGCGCAAGGGGTCACAGGTTCGAGTCCTGTACGGCCCACCAATAAAACCCCTGGTCAAGAGCATTCTGGCCGGGGGTTTTCTCATGTCCGGAGAGGCTAAGGTAGCCGATGTAAGCAACGATGTAAGCAACGGGAATGAACGCCGACGAACCGAGGCGACTGTGGCTGGACGACGGATGAACGGGGAAGGCGGCCTCTACCAGCGATCTGACGGTCGCTGGTTCGGAGCAGTGGTGCTCGGCTACGACGCCAGTGGCAAACCCAAACGGAAAACAGTCAGCGCCAAGACCAAGGCCGAGGCGCTTCAAAAGCTCAAAGATCTCCAAGACAAGATCGATGGTGGCTATTCACCTCCGACCAAAGGAAGAGACGCTCACCCAGCTCTTCGATCGCTGGTACTCGCGACATCTTGAGCACGCAGGTGCAGCAAGATGCCCGGGACAACTACAAGTGCATCGCCGACTGTCACATCGTCCCGACGCTCGGGCGCAAGAAGGTCGCAAAGCTCACCGTGGCCGATGTGCAACATCTCCTGGCGTCCAAACTCAGTGGTGGGCCCGGACGGGGATCCGCGGCCGCTGTCGGTATCGACGGTGCGGCGGATCCGATCAGTGCTGGCTCGGCGATGGAAGTATGTCTCGTGGATGGCAGCCTGACGAGGAACGTGGCGGCATTTGACTTCGGCACCAAAGGCGTTGCAGGGACCGAAGGGCGAACCCTCACTCCACGCCCAAGCCAAGCGCCTACTCAAGGAATTGGAAGGCCATCGCTTGGGCGCTGCTCTTCATCGTGATGCTTTCGACGGGCCTCCGGCGGGGAGAGGCCCTCGGACTTCGTTGGGACGACGTCGATTTGCGTAAGCGAGTCGTAGTGGTCCGTCGCCAGCTGCGCCGAATCGGTGGTCAACTCATCACGCGAGAGGTCAAAGGCAGGAAGTCGGGCAGGTCGGTCGACCTGCCGGCACCAGTCGTCCAACTTCTGAAAGACCATCGGACGGCTCAGGCGGCAGCCCGAACGGGATCCAATGGTCTTTGGGAGGAATCTGGGTTCGTCTTCACCACGCAATACGGCTCCGCGCTTGATCCGCGCAACGTCCACCGAGACTTTCAGACCATCTGTATGAAGGCCAAGCTTGGCAAGTGGCACCCACATGAACTGCGTCACTCAGCCGCCAGTCTTATGCTCGCCGAGGGAGTACCGCTTCAGGTGGTGTCCGACATCTTGGGGCATTCGTCCATTCGCATCACGGCGGATGTGTATGGGCACGTCCTTCAGCCGCAGCGCCACGAAGCTGCTCGGGCCATGGCAGGCCGCTTTGGGGCTGAGCGCAAGCGCGGACTGATCCGTCCGCCGGACGGCGCTATCTCCGCGAAGCCAAGCGCGTCCAGCAGAAGCGTCCCGAACCACCTGAGGTCGGTATGCGGCTAGAGCACGGGTTGATATGAGATTTCGTGTCCAGCTGAACCCATCACATTGACCAACGGGTGCCTGGAGTTCGCCAGAGCCCGCCAACTCGTCGGTGCCCGAGAACCTTCCGACGTCCCCAGCACTGGCGGAGGTTGCCCACTTCGTCACCACACTGCTTCCCTCAACCTGTCGAGTCACGCTTGAGGGTCGCGCGGGGCCACGGCTTAGTTCCGCCGGACAGGGACCACCGCCGCTCACGGCCTCAAGCCCGGCCAAGGGCGAGAAACAATTCTTTGGGGGCAACCAGACCGAGCCGCCTGCGGCGGCACTCATCACCGCGCCCCCGAACAATTCTGTCTCGGCCCCAAGGGGCAGACCCTTGGCCGGGCTTGACCCCGCTCGCTTCCCGGTAGTCGTCGCCGTTCATCGAACGACGCAGCGGCGTCGTTCGCAAGGAACGAAGCCAAGAGCATAGGAGCGAAAACCATGAGCAACACAACACCACGATCACGGGCAATCTGACCCGGGAGCCCGAGATTCGCTACACGAAAGAGGGCCAAGCCACGGCCCAACTGGGCGTGGCCGTCAACCGGCGCTGGCAGGACCGCACGACCCAGGAATGGCAGGAGGCGACGTCATTCTTCGACGTCGTGTGCTGGAGGGATCTGGCTGAAAATGTGGCCCTCTCCCTCTCCAAGGGGATGCGCGTGATCGTCACCGGCCGTCTGGAGCAGCGCAGTTGGGAGACGGAAGAGGGTGACCACCGCTTAAAGGTGGAAATCACGGCGGATGAGATCGGGCCGAGCCTGCTCTTCGCCACCGCTGATGTGCGGCGGACCGAGCGCCGCCAGGAGGTATCCGAGCCTGAGTCCGAGGTCTCGTCCTGAACCGTTGGCAACGTCGGCAGCCTTCCTCGGAGGGCTGCCCGCGGTGTTCACGGTGAGCGCCATCGAAGGAGGCACGATGCACCACACAACAGATCTGAGCAATTCGGACCGGGCGGAGTTGGCCCGGATCGCCGTAGGCGCATTCTTAGCGACCGATCTCCGAAGAGAGTGGGCCCAACTGATCCGATCGGCGTGGTCGGCGCCTGGGAGAGCGCCGTACGCACGGGCGACGACAAGACCGCTCTCGTGGACCTGATAGCCGACGTGTTGCACCTGGCCGATCGGCTGGGCTTTCGCCCGTCCGAGCTCGCTTGCTTGGCCCAGGAGCACTACCACGCCGAAATCCTCGAGGAGCGGTAATGGCCTACAAGTTGAGCTTTGGCGACGGGGACGCGGACGCCGCGTTCTGGGAAAGGTTGTCGGGCTACTGCGTCCAGATCACCTCGCCCGACGGTGCGGGCGCCGACTACGAGGTAGTCGGCGGCACCACCTGGAACGAGGAGCTGGGGCTGGCCACGCTCCGGGTGAGGAGCTGGGACGCCGAACTCGACGGTCCGACGGGCGAGCCGTTCGAGCTGGGGCTGACCGGCGACGAGGAGGTGCACGTCTATTGAGCCTGACGCCCAGCCTGGGCACCTCACTGAGGTGCCCAGGCTGAGGAATCGGACACAACAAGGAGAGAGAACATGGACGACCTGGCCCGCATGTCAGAGGTCACAAACGATCAGCGAGCACAGTGGGCCCGAGGGGCTCTCGAGGCCTTCGCCCGCCAGACCGGACAGAGCATTGATCTGCCCGACGGCGACACCGAGGTCATCGGTGACCTGCTGTGTGATCTGCACCACTGGGCTGACGCACACGACGTGATGTGGGACGTGGCGCTGGCCCGGGGCGAGATGCACTACGAGGCCGAACGCATCACCCCGCCAGTCGAGGCGTTGTCAAAGATCGCGGCCCATCTGAGTGGCGGGAGTGGGACGCGGGGACGATCGAGGTCGTGGCCGACATCGTGCGCCAATCCGGATTCGATGTGCACGAGCCATCCCGATGTGAGCGTTGCCTTCTGCGACAAATCCGAGCGGTGATCCAATCCCGTACGGGGCGCACTATGAGCAGTCCTGTTCGCTCAGCAGCGCCTGGACGAAGTCGGCGAGACTGCTGCGCACCACGAGGCGCCGTCGCCCTACTTTGACGCTTTGGATCTTTTTGGCCATCACGAGCTCGTAGGTCCTCGTCCGTCCGAGGCCGATCACCTCGGCTGCCTCTTCTACCGAGAGCAAGAGTTGGGTATCCATGTTCTTTTGGCTCCTTTGCTGTCGAAGGTGGAGCGTGAGCCCGATCGCTCAACTCCCCTTCAGGGTCGTTCGGTCTCGGTCCAGATCTTTCATTGGCTCTGGCCACGTCAGGCCACCAGGCGTTCGGCGGCGTAACGACGGCGGCGCCGGAGATGCCCAGCCGGCACGCCGGCGAGATCGGCCACTTCGTTTATCGACAGGCCAAGTACCCTCGTCGCATAGATGACAGCGGCGTCGGCGATCTTGAGCCCGTATTCGGTCGCTTCGCCGAGGACATTGGCCAAGAGCTCCTCGCCGCTCGGACCGACCGATGCCGCCAGCTGGTCCAGTGCAGCAGGATCACCGCTCTGGCGAGAGCGGTGACGACATTCGCTCTTTTGCAGGGTGCGTAGCCGGGTGCGCACCCCGGCCAACAGGTCGCCTGCGGCATAGGGGCGGTCGCTGCCCGCCCAGCGGCTGGTCAGTTCCCACAGCACGGAGATGGCGTCGGCATAGAAGGAGTCGAGATCGCCCCACGGGCCGTTGGCCGTGTCGATGCGCCGGGACAGGGCGAGCACCCCGGGGATGAGGGCTTGGACGATGGCCCGGGGAATGAGCGGATCAATCTGGGCACCCCTCACCATGGCGGCGATCACCCCCGCCGCGTCGTTGCGAGTCAGACGGAGAGATGAGGGCGACAGAGCAGCGACCAACTCGGCCAGGTTCTCCACGCCGAGATCGGCCACGACCGGCTCGCACGCACCGAGGCGGCAACACGCCGTGCGCGAGGCCCGCGTCGTCCCAAGGGCGAGCCATTCGATGCGGAGACCTCTGATGGTGGGGGAGTCCATGGCGGCCACCATGACGGTCGGCCTTCATGAAAACCGTAATGAAAACCTTCATGGTGGACAGAAATCGAAGAATTCTTCGGTGTCTCAAGAAACACCAGGTCAGGGCGCCAAGGAATGGAGCGCCCGACAAACCACCAGCTCAAGGGGTTCATGGTTGCACCATGAACCCCTTCATGGTGCATGACGCCGGGCTCGCAGGCTGAACTCCGGTTTTGGCTGTCAGCGGGAACGCTCCGCGGCGAAACACCTGGTCAAGGGGTTCATGGTTGGCACCATGAACCCCTTCGTGCGTCCAGCAGCCCGGGGCGCCATGAGTGCAAAGGAGCAGTCATGACATAACCGAGCGACAAGCTCACGACGACCAGCCGGTGCAAGTCCGGTCCGGGGAGACACCAAGGTCCCCGGTAGCGAAGCCCCCGGCGTCGGCCGAAATGCCGGCGTCGAAGCGGGGTGGAGCAACGTGGCAGTCCGCAACATCAAGTGAAGCTTGCAACGTCGTCATCATTCCTGCGAGAGCAGGGCAAAGGAAGTGCCGAGCCCCTGAAGGGGGCGAAGGCCACGGAAGGTACCCCTGAACTTGGAGCGGGTGCCGAAGAACTTCCCGGCGTATGGAGCGTGGAATGTCACGAAGGCCGTCGTGGGAACTGGAGAGGCCCTCCTCGGCCCTCGTCCTGCGGGGATGAAGAGTGCGTCTGCCTATAACCGGTGACCCCGGGAAATGGCAGGCAGCCGAGAGGGAGTCGGAGGGGGTCGTAGTAGTGCTGACGGGCGGGACAACATAACCCGCCCCGAGCGAAGGACCCCTGCTTCACCGATGCACGAAAAGGAAGGGACGGAGTAGGTCAGTGTCGAAACGACTAGATCAGCCAGCAGAAGCCGACGAAGGAGGCGACCACCAGGCCCGGACACGGGCCAGGGACGTCGCCACCAACGAGGGCATCAGCAATCTCCAAGCCCTCCAACGTGTGCTCTACCGCAGTGCCAAGCAGGACCCGACACGGAGATTTCACGCCCTCTACGACAAGCTCACCCGCAGTGACGTGATGTGGCAGGCGTGGATCAACGTGGCCAAAAACCAGGGTGCACCCGGCGTCGACGGGGTCTCTATCGACTCCATAGAAGCCGGGGGAATGGAAGGAGTCAGATCCTTCCTCGACGAACTCACCGCAGACGTGAAGGCCCAGAGGTACCGGCCCCAACCGCTGCGGCGGGTGAACATCCCAAAAGCCGGGAAGCCTGGGGAAACCAGGCCGCTCGGCATACCCGCCCTCGCCGACCGGGTGCTCATGAGTGCGGCGAAGCTGGTTCTCGAACCAATCTTCGAGGCCGACTTCTCGCCAGGCAGCTTTGGGTTCCGCCCCAAGCGGTCAGCTCATGACGCACTCGAAGTCATTCGTCAGAACTGCGAACTCGGGGGCACACTGGGTGCTCGACGCCGACATCAAAAGCTGTTTCGACGAAATCGATCACGAGGCCCTCATGGCTCTGGTCGAGCGCCGGGTCTCGGACCGGGCGATGTTGAAGCTGCTGCGCAGTTGGCTGCGAGCAGGGATCATCGAGGGAGGGGTGTACTCCGACACCGAGTCGGGAACCCCGCAAGGGTCACCGATTTCACCGTTGCTCTGCAACATCGCCTTGACCGTCCTCGATGAGGAACTGGCCCAGGTGAAACGGCAGACCGGAAACGTCATCAGGTACGCCGACGACTGGGTTGTCATCTGTCCGACAAGGGAGCGAGCCGAAATGGCCCGCACCGTTGCCGAGGCGGCCTTGGCTCGACTCGGGTTGCGCCTGCATCCCGACAAGACCAGGATCGTCCACCTCACCAAAGGAGCAGAGGGCCTGGACTTTTTGGGCTTTCACCTCCGCATGTGTAGGTCCGAGAAACGATCCGATCGCTACTACCTCAAGTCGTGGCCATCGAAGCGGGCCATGGCCTCCATCAAGGCCAAGGTCCGCCAGATGACCGACCGGCGCTACGTGGGCCTGTCGCTCGACACCGTCGTGGACCGTCTCAACCCCGTATTGCGGGGGTGGGCCGGGTACTTCCGATATGGAAACTCATGGAAGAAGTTCCAAGCGGTCAACAGCTACGTCCACCAGCGGATGGCCATCTTGGCCAGCAACAAGTACGGACTACACGGGCGCCACTGGGCCACCCGCTTCACCTATGGGTGGTACTTGAACCTCGGGATCTTCCGGCTTACTGGAATGAGCGTTATCGGACTGCGTATGCACTGCGGTGAACGGTGTCGGAAAGCCGTGTGCGGGAGAACCGCATGCACGGTTTGATAGGGGGCCGCTGGGGACAGCGGGCGATCACATCGAAGATACGAAGAAGTACCAAAATGACGACCCTTCACTGGGCCACCGTCAGTCGTCGATGTCTTCAATCGCTCAACCAGCGGCCTACCTCACATGGTGCATGACGCCGGGCTCGCAGGCTGAACTCCGGTTTTGGCTGTCAGCGGGAACGCTTCGCGGCCAAACACCAGCTCAAGGGGTTCATGGTTGGAACCATGAACCCCTTCGTGCGTCCAGCAGCCCGGGGCGCCATGAGTGCAAAGGAGCAGTCATGACATAACCGAGCGACAAGCTCACGACGACCAGCCGGTGCAAGTCCGGTCCGGGGAGACACCAAGGTCCCCGGTAGCGAAGCCCCCGGCGTCGGCCGAAATGCCGGCGTCGAAGCGGGGTGGAGCAACGTGGCAGTCCGCAACATCAAGTGAAGCTTGCAACGTCGTCATCATTCCTGCGAGAGCAGGGCAAAGGAAGTGCCGAGCCCCTGAAGGGGGGGCGAAGGCCACGGAAGGTACCCCTGAACTTGGAGCGGGTGCCGAAGAACTTCCCGGCGTATGGAGCGTGGAATGTCACGAAGGCCGTCGTGGGAACTGGAGAGGCCCTCCTCGGCCCTCGTCCTGCGGGGATGAAGAGTGCGTCTGCCTATAACCGGTGACCCCGGGAAATGGCAGGCAGCCGAGAGGGAGTCGGAGGGGGTCGTAGTAGTGCTGACGGGCGGGACAACATAACCCGCCCCGAGCGAAGGACCCCTGCTTCACCGATGCACGAAAAGGAAGGGACGGAGTAGGTCAGTGTCGAAACGACTAGATCAGCCAGCAGAAGCCGACGAAGGAGGCGACCACCAGGCCCGGACACGGGCCAGGGACGTCGCCACCAACGAGGGCATCAGCAATCTCCAAGCCCTCCAACGCGTGCTCTACCGCAGTGCCAAGCAGGACCCGACACGGAGATTTCACGCCCTCTACGACAAGCTCACCCGCAGTGACGTGATGTGGCAGGCGTGGATCAACGTGGCCAAAAACCAGGGTGCACCCGGCGTCGACGGGGTCTCTATCGACTCCATAGAAGCCGGGGGAATGGAAGGAGTCAGATCCTTCCTCGACGAACTCACCGCAGACGTGAAGGCCCAGAGGTACCGGCCCCAACCGCTGCGGCGGGTGAACATCCCAAAAGCCGGGAAGCCTGGGGAAACCAGGCCGCTCGGCATACCCGCCCTCGCCGACCGGGTGCTCATGAGTGCGGCGAAGCTGGTTCTCGAACCAATCTTCGAGGCCGACTTCTCGCCAGGCAGCTTTGGGTTCCGCCCCAAGCGGTCAGCTCATGACGCACTCGAAGTCATTCGTCAGAATGCGAACTCGGGGGCACACTGGGTGCTCGACGCCGACATCAAAAGCTGTTTCGACGAAATCGATCACGAGGCCCTCATGGCTCTGGTCGAGCGCCGGGTCTCGGACCGGGCGATGTTGAAGCTGCTGCGCAGTTGGCTGCGAGCAGGGATCATCGAGGGAGGGGTGTACTCCGACACCGAGTCGGGAACCCCGCAAGGGTCACCGATTTCACCGTTGCTCTGCAACATCGCCTTGACCGTCCTCGATGAGGAACTGGCCCAGGTGAAACGGCAGACCGGAAACGTCATCAGGTACGCCGACGACTGGGTTGTCATCTGTCCGACAAGGGAGCGAGCCGAAATGGCCCGCACCGTTGCCGAGGCGGCCTTGGCTCGACTCGGGTTGCGCCTGCATCCCGACAAGACCAGGATCGTCCACCTCACCAAAGGAGCAGAGGGCCTGGACTTTTTGGGCTTTCACCTCCGCATGTGTAGGTCCGAGAAACGATCCGATCGCTACTACCTCAAGTCGTGGCCATCGAAGCGGGCCATGGCCTCCATCAAGGCCAAGGTCCGCCAGATGACCGACCGGCGCTACGTGGGCCTGTCGCTCGACACCGTCGTGGACCGTCTCAACCCCGTATTGCGGGGGTGGGCCGGGTACTTCCGATATGGAAACTCATGGAAGAAGTTCCAAGCGGTCAACAGCTACGTCCACCAGCGGATGGCCATCTTGGCCAGCAACAAGTACGGACTACACGGGCGCCACTGGGCCACCCGCTTCACCTATGGGTGGTACTTGAACCTCGGGATCTTCCGGCTTACTGGAATTGAGCGTTATCGGACTGCGTATGCACTGCGGTGAACGGTGTCGGAAAGCCGTGTGCGGGAGAACCGCATGCACGGTTTGATAGGGGGCCGCTGGGGACAGCGGGCGATCACATCGAAGATACGAAGAAGTACCAAAATGACGACCCTTCACTGGGCCACCGTCAGTCGTCGATGTCTTCAATCGCTCAACCAGCGGCCTACCTCACACTGAAGTTCTCTCAATCTTGTTGAGCAGTTCACTCATGAAGCCCTCCTACGTCATCTATCCGCTGCATTCCTTTGGCATCCTCGGTGCCGGTTTGTTCAAATCAGGCGAGGTTCAAAGCGAGGGTCTGGCCCGTGAATACGGTTTGGCTGTCTCGTCCCAACACAATCGAATGGAGAACGTGGTCGAATGGCTCGAATCGGTGCACACATGGTTCGAAGTATCGGGAAAAGTTCCTAGCGATCTATTTCGTCACTGGAGACGGAGCCGCGCCAGATGGTTGGAGATCAATCCGCTACTTGCCGTGAAGGTTCATTCGCTTGTTGGCACCAGTTATTACGAGAACCAAAGACTGTTGGTAGAAAGGCTGGTCGTTGCCTCTAGCTTTTTGGCCGGATTGGCAATCCGTCAGCCTGACGTTTCGCCAAGCGCTGGAGTGTCCTTCAGTTCTCAGCGAATCAACAACTGGGCGACCCTCGATATCCATCACTATTTCGTTATGAGTGCCGCGCTGGATGAGGACGGCACATTAACGGGTGATGCCGTGCCGATGAACGCCAACAAGGGGTATTTGGCCGAACTTAGCGACCTACCAGTTGACCTAAATCTCACCTACTGGAATGAACATGCCGCCGAAGCGCGGGCACTGTGGACCTCCCTGGAGGAAGTTGCGTCGCTTCAGCTTGCCACGAGATTTCGTCGTGGACGTGCTGACCGACACCAGCGTGCAAGGACGGCGCGAAAGTTATTCGAGTCGCTAGATTGGTTTCGTAGAAGCCTCGCTCCTGACCGGTGGTATGCGGTTACCAGCTTGGGAACTGCATTCGAGATGTTGCTTACAAGTCATTACGCACCGGGGGTAACGGAGAGGCTGCGACGCCGCACCGAACTCTTGACTGGCGATCATCGAGCAGCCGCCTCTGTCGCGGACGTATATGACGCTCGTTCGGCGTTGGTCCATGCCGGCGCCTCGCCGCCAGATTCCCTATCGATCATTGATGCTCAGCGGGCCTTCCTAGCATGCTTTGAGAGAGTCGCGGCCGAGCTTCACGGAGTACGGGCGAATGAGGTTGACGCGCTCCGAGTGATTACCCATGATGGAGTGGTGGACCCAACCTAAGTGCTTTGGACCGTAAGTTCGATCACGTATTTCGGTCGTCTCACGCGGCGGCATGGTAGTCGGTCTTGTCGGAGAGTTTCTTTATGAGTAGAGCGAGGTCGTGACGGTGAACCTCCATTCGAAGGGGCGGCGGTCTGTTTTTAGCGCCGCTCGAAGGCGGCGAGGCGGTCTTCGAGCGGCCGAATGGCTTGATCCTGGTCTTGGGTTCATGACGCACGACGATCTTGGTTCTGTGTACGTCCCGGGCGGCCAGGTACTGAAGTGGACCTCCTGATTGAGTGTCACAACCCACCCGTAGGCTCCTAAGCATGCCTGATCCCAACCTCATTGCCTGGAATCGCCAAGGTTGGCAGCGCCTCATGGCCGAAGTCGCTCGATTCGAGGACCCTCTCGAGGATGCTCTCGGCAGCGTTTCAAACCCGATCACAAAGCAGGAAAACGTTCGAATCGTTGGGCTTGCCGGCGCTCTTCGGCTGGCCGCATTGGAGGGACTCGAATGGTTGGAGGCGCATCCAAGCCCTAATGCCGCGGTGAATGTCGGCTTCCGTAGTGCGTGGACCGCCTATGTCACAGCGATGGAGGCCTTGCTCCAAATCGGCAGTGGATCCGGGCCGCTGCCCGCGGCTGAATACGGAGCGCGAGCCGGTGAGGAATTCGTGGCAGCGCGAAAAGAGAACCACGAGGCGGTTCTGGCGTTCGCCAAGGCCGTTGGCCCCTAGCTTCAGAGCCGTCGCTCCAAGGGCTCGACGATTCGCATGTTGCGCACGGCGGCGGCCGGGGGACCGGCGATACAATCTTTGTATTGGCCGCACGTCCGCCCCTCCTCGCAAGTTGCGCCATGACTGTCACGGCGATGCTTATTCCGGCCGGTCAGCTCACGATCCAGTGGCAGGCGCAGTCGAAGTGGTGCTGGGCGGCAACCGCGGCGTCGATCGTCAACCACTTCGGCAAGGGCGACAACCAAGGTGCCTTGGCCACGTCGCTCCTTGGCTTCGACGCCAAGGACGTGCGCTAAAAGGCGAACGGCAACCAACCGAAGAGCCTCGAGAGCGCTCGACTCCGTGCTCGGCGTCGACTGTCTCGACCCCCCAGTCGTAACCAACGCGTTGTCGCTCACGATTGTGTGTTCAGACTTATCCAAGTGACACCCCCCATGCGCTCGGACATAGTGGTACGGCACCAGCAAGCATCACTTCGTCGCTCTAGTTGACGTGGATGCAGCCACTCAGGCCCTGCAGGTGGCGGATTCCGTGTATGGGTACTCCTCGTTGAGCTTCGCCGCTCTCTTTTCAAAGGGGCAATCGGGGGATAGCCGAGGTCAGTGAGAGTCAATCCGGTTGCAAAATTCCTGTACCGCGCCCATCGCCTGCCGGCGCCACCGCGTGCGCTCGTCGCCATTGGCCTCTGAGCTGTCTAAGAAACGCACGTACGAACTTGGACCAAGCTCTTCAATGGTGGAGAACTTGTCCGCCAACATCTCAATTGCACCAGCAACGGCCTCGTGACCGAACGCAGGTATTCGAATGATGTGATCTGCAGCAGCTTCCGGACCTCCCGGCCAACTCTCCAGGATCCACACGATGTCGTATGCGTCCTTTGGCTTGTCACGGTTGGTCAGCGCAGACACCTTGGCGACGAGGAAGCCGAGCAGTCCAGTGACTCGAAACGTGAACATCGTGGTCCCGCCGCCGTCGGGAAGTGTCACTTGATGCTCGACGTTGACGACATCCTGCCCGATGACATTTCCAGCGTCGATCGCTAGCGCCGCCAACTTCGATCCAAAGTTCTGCTTGGCGACCGGATTCTCGGCGGCTTTGGGTCGGAACATCCTCCCGGTTGGCCGGTCGGGGCCAGCGGGGCAGAAAAACTCGACATCTAGCCCCAAGCCTTCGGTGCGGCGCCACCGGAACGAAACATCTGTTTCCGTGTATCCGGCCCTCTTGAGGGCAACTTCGATCCGTTCGTACTCGCCCGTATCACCCTCGACGATGGCCATGCTGAGGCAGAGGTCCAGGTCTCCAGTTCCGATATGGGGCCGGCCTGCTCCAGGATCCAGCACGAGCAGTGACGGCACGATGCCTCCGATGAGAACGATGTGTTGGGCAGCGAACCCCAAGTGTCGAAGAAGGTGTGCTGCTTCGGCGAGAACTGTCTCGACCAAGGTCGGGTCGTAGGCCCCTATGTGTTCACCGTCAGTAGCCAATTGCGGCCTCCCGGAACAATGCAGCGCTGTCTTCACCTCGTGGCTCATTCAGCATGTCCAGCCAGATACGAATGGGTGGCGCCGTTTTGACACGACCACGTTCGACGGGGTCGTCGAGTCCGACGTTTCCGACATCCGCTAACAAGGTGACATTTGCCCCGCTTTCGACTGGTTCGGCCTTCAACAGAGTCGCTACCTCGTCCAGCGGGACTCTGTTGGGCACGCGCACGGTCACAGTTGGCAGTGCCGTCACTACCGTATGGCCCAGTACCCGAGCACCGGCCGCACCGGTGAGCGCATACGGCAAATGAGCGTCGTCGGCGTTCCCCGCCACACGTAGCGCGAGGCGGTCGGGGTCAGGGGCGTAGAGATACACCGGCTTTCGGGCATGCACTTTTCGCGCCGCCGGCACTTTGGCGAGCCAATCGAGAAGCTCGGTTTGGCTCACGATCTGTCGACGCCGTCTCGGTCCTTGACCGCCTGCGGTCATTAATCCCTCGTCTTCCAGTCTCTGCAGAACGTTGTGCGCCTGACCGGAAGAAACGTGGGCGAGTTTCGCTACGTCCGTAACCGCCCACATCTCCTGTGGGTGAGTCAGCATCGCTTGGAGGGCTCGAACCCCGACAGCACCCATTCCTCTTTTTGGCTTGAGGGCCTCGTCAGTTCTACGGCGATCCGGCTCAACGTGCAGGAGAAAGTTGGGAACTTCGAGGTGCACGGCGCCAGTCCGATCGACGTATCCCCCCCTCCGGTTTCGATTGCTTGGCGAACCCTGGGAGTGAGGTGGTCGGCGACCACCAGGGGGAGGTGGTCGGGCTGGTCCATGTGAAGGATCATCCGACCGAGTACGTCGCCGTTAGTCGGTTCGAGAAGGATGTCCAGGTCATACCGTTCGCCGCCTGCCTCTAGGACCGCTCCTCCGCGCCCCTGTTGGGTACGACGAACCGTGATCCTGGGCACAGTGCCCAGGATCGTTGCGGCCCGGTCCGGGATGTCCCGGTCAAGTTCGATCGTGGCGGTTACTTTCACTATCAGATACTTTCATTTTATTTTGAATCTGCCTGGTAGTGAATATTGTAGCGGAAACCCAGTTGACAGCCAACCCCCTGTTGACACTGTTTGCGCTGGCAATAGCACCGAGATGGACATCAATCGACCGAAGCCCGAATCAACGAGAAAATGCCTGGTCACTGGCGACCGCTTGAGAGCGGTACAGGCTTCGGACGTCCACAACACGCCTGTTACAACCAAGATACGCGCAAGCTAACATAGCTGTAACTACAAAGTGGGGATTTGACGTCTTGCTGACCAGCGCATTCATCACATTTTCGAACAGCAGCCAGCCGGGGGTTGGACGGGGCACCGCCAGAATGAATGAGATTGAGCCCCACCGGATCAAGTCGAACACGACATCGGTCAAGCTGGGGATGTTCAGTAACCCCGCCGAGGTAACTCCAAGTAGAGGGCGAGGCTCGTGACCGCTCCCGGGGGACCGCAGCCATCACGAAGGATGAAGATCTCTGAGGGCGAGAGACTCAAGGTTTGGGTTCGGTCTGGGGGTCGATGCGCAATCTGCAATCGGTACTTACTTGAAGGTGATCTCGGGGGTAGTGAGCTGACGTTTGGCGAGATGGCACACATCGTGGGCCAACAAGCAAGTGGACGATCGCCACGAGGCCTAGAAGATCTCGATTCGCCCGAACGGGATAACGCCGACAACATCGTTCTTCTTTGCGATGACGAGCACGACGAGATCGATAAGCCAGGATCGCGTGAAAAGTTCTCAGTCGATTTCCTTCGCAAGCTGAAGAGAGAACACGAAGAACGGATCCAACATGTCACCGGCTTGGCCGGAGACCGTAGAAGCACCGTTCTCCGGATGGTCGGCATGTTGCGAGGCGACGCAGTCGAAATTGATCGCGACATGGTCTCGAAGGCCGTCATCGACGATGGGAACCGATTTCCTAAATTCTCACTGGCCTACGACCGCCAGAGTATTGAAATCGATTTGCGGCACTGTGCGGGCGAGGTTTTGGCAACCCCGGACTACTACGCCGCGGCGACCGCAATCATCGACGAAGTCATCAGCCAGAAACTTCGTGAGGGTATCGTCAGCGAAGAAATCTCCCATTTGAGTGTCTTCGCATTTGCCCGTCTACCGCTGCTCGTCTATCTCGGGTCGAAACTAGACGATACGGTCCCGACAGAGATCTACCAACGACATCGAGCTTCCGAAACGTGGAACTGGCCCGACATCGAAGCTGATGCTTCATTTGACATCCGAATTCCGGTAGCAACCCCTGGAGTCGATGAAGGCGTCCTCGTGATCAATGTGAGTGGCTCGATTCAACGTGACGAATTGCCAGACGCTCTCGTCGACTTGCCGTATTTCGAATTGCTCGTGATGGGCGTGACCCCATCACCAGATGTTCTTCGGGGTGTCGTGGCACTTACTTCATTTGCCACCGGCTGTCGACGCCTCCTCGCAGAGTTAGAGGCGACTCACAAACAGATCCGTCTTCTTCATGTGTTCGCTGCCGTTCCACTCTCTGCGGGAGTCGCCTTTGGGCGCGTGTTCGACCCTTCAGTGCACCCTTCGGTCCTGATTTACGACCGCTCAGATTCCGGCTATCACGCAGCGATGCGGATAGGACAGAGATGAAACTGCTCGACTACTTCAATCGGTTCTCGGCCAACACGGTGAACCTGAATCAGTCTCGCCTCGATGATCTCGACTCGCAGCGTGGACAGCATTACGAATGCCCTTAAGTCAGCGTCCGATCTGGCAGATCGCGTGATCGATACGGTTCCACAAGGCTCGTGGGCGCATCGTACGATAATTCGACCAGCAGCAGATTTGGAGTTCGATGCTGACTTTCTTGTTCAGCTCTCAGAAGAAACTGCGTGGACCCTTGATCCAAAACAATATTCAAATGCAGTTAAGTCAGCGCTGAATAGCCACGGCGTCTACAGCGTAATGAGTTCCACCAAGAACCGCTGCATTCGCGTGTCCTACGTCAACGATTGCCACATCGACGTGGTTCCCTATGTGATTCTTTCAAGTGGCAGAGAAGTCATCATCAACCGGGCCACAAACGAATTTGAAGACACCAATCCGGTTGGGTTCACCGAGTGGCTGCAGGGCAAGGATGACTTGACCGGTGGCAACCTTCGTAAAGCCATAAGGCTTCTGAAGTATCTGCGCGACCACCGCGACGCATTTACTTTGAAGTCAGTCCTATTGACCACTCTTGTTGGGAACATTGTCGAGTACTGGGGTGCATATGACCCTTCGTATTACCAGGACGTGCCAACAACCTTGGTGCACCTCGTAGCGGATCTTGACGTCTGGTTGCGGGCTCGCCCTAGTAGGCCGTCCCTGTTTGACCCGAGTTGCCCGTCAACGACGTTCGATCACCGCTGGACCGATTCGCAGTACACAACTTTCCGCACCAAAGTCCACGATCTGGCGCCGAAACTCTTGGCTGCTTATGACGCGAGTGGGGTGGACGCCAGCATCACTGCGTGGCAGGGCATATTTGGCACAGCCTTCCCAAGCTCACTTACCAAGTCACTCACCGAGGTGATTACGGAAGGCGCATCGGCGGTTTCCAAGGCAGTCAAGAAGCTAGACCGAGCACCAAATGAGCGGTTTATCGAGGAAGAAGTGCCGGTTAATGAATCACACCACGTGCAGATTACTTGCGAGCTCAGCGAACCGACCTATCCCAACCGGGCTGCTCGGCGACACGCGCTGCGCAGTCGACACGGACGCGTCCCTAGGCGCCGGGACTTGCTTTTCAAAATCGTAGAAACAGATGTCGTCGCCCCATTTGAAGTTCGCTGGAAGATTCGTAATACGGGGAATGAAGCCAAATCACTGGGTGCGTTGCGGGGTGAGATTCATCGCGACGAAGGTAGGCATCTACGGAGGGAGAGCACAAAGTACGTCGGTCACCACTATGTGGAGTGCTACATAATCAAGGACGGCGTATGCGTCGCCAGGGCACATGAGAAAGTCGTCATCGACTAGCGGATCAACCGAAATCCCTAGAATCATGGAGATCTGTCGCGCTGGAAGCGTGATTCAAAGTGGACAGCGAAGCTTCAGTTCGATTCGTAGGCGGTTGCCTACAACTCAACTCCTCTGGGGACTTCCAGTCGTTCAACCTCGCCGGCATCAATCTGCGGCGTGTGCCGGGCTGTGGCGCTTGTCTTTGCGTGCTCACCGGCGGCCAGCGCCCGCTTGCACTGATCCATCTGTTCGGCGTTGTTTTCGCCCGATACGGGACCGAGCGTTCGCTGACCGTTGATGTGCCAGCGATCTCTGGAAGGGGCGACTGCCGATACTTCATGGATCCAATGATTCCAGTTGGATAAATTCGTTCGAGGTACTCCCGAGTTGCCGGAGCCAACTCTCTCGGGACTCGATAGCTCGAACAGCGAGTGTGCAAGAACGCACCTCCACATGGCTTGGTCTCTCGCGGTATGAGCCTGGAAGGAATGTCCGAGTTCCGCCCTTTGTCGGTCTACGCTGTGGTGACCGGGTCCCCGTAAATTGATCCACACCTTGTGCGAGTCCGATGCTCCAAGATGGAGCAAGGAGGACAGCACAGATGAAACAGCGACACCACACGCCCGAGCAGGTGATCCGCAAGCTCGCCGAAGGCGAGAAGCTCCTGGGCGAAGGCCAGAGCATCGAAGAGGTGGCCAGACACCTCGAGATCACCGTGTCGACTTGGCACCGCTGGCGCAACCAGTACGGCGGCATGAAGGCCGACGACGCCAAGAAGCTCAAAGAGCTCGAGCGTGAGAACATGCGCCTCAAGCTGATCGGCGGGCACCGCCCTCCATCTCACCACTGGAAACTTCTGACCCCGGACCGCCGCCGGCGGGCCGTTGCGGCCCTCCAAGAGCAGTTCGGGGTGTCTGAACGTCGGGCCTGCAAGGTTGTAGGCCAGCCCCGGTCCACCCAGCGCCTGTCTTCACCAATTCCGACCGACGAAGAGCTCGCCCTACGGGCCTTCTTGCGCGACTTCTCCCGCCGGCGTCCGCGCTGGGGCTGGAGGAGGGCGGCCACGGCGGCCAGGAAGGCGGGCTGGGTGGTCAACAACAAGCGGATCCACCGCCTCTGGCGCCTCGAAGGCCTGCGTGTGCCCTATCGCAAGCGCAAGCGTCCACTGCGCGGCATCGGTGTAGCAGTCGGCGCCATGTGCCCCATCAGGCCCAACGTGATCTGGGCCCTCGACTTCCAGTTTGATCAAACGACCGACGGGAGGAACCTCAAGCTTTTGAACGTCATCGACGAGTACAGCCGCGAATGCCTGGCCATCGATGTCGATCGGTCCATCGACGCCGACGGGGTGGTGTCCTGCCTCGAACGATTGGCCGCCGAGCGCGGCGCTCCGGCCTACGTACGCTTTGACCACGGGCCCGAGTTCATCGCCTACGCCGTGGCCGACTGGTGCCGCTTCAACGGCACCGACACCGTCTTCATCGACCCCGGATCACCGTGGCAGAACGCCTGGATCCAGGCTGTCGCATGAAGGTTGACGCGAAGCGTGCACCTGGGAGTTCGTAACTTCAGTGGGTCGAATGCTGGTGTCGAGATAGAGGTGGGGGTCTCAGCCAGCCATGAGTCGTTTGGTTCGGACCTTCAAGAGGTTGTGGACCGCGCAGATAAGACGCCATTCGCTGCTCACGGACTGCATGCCTCGGCTGTTGAAACGCCGACATCGCAAGTTTTCCTTGATGTTGCCGAAGACGGGTTCGACGGTGACCTTGCGCTTGGCGTAGAGCGCTCGCCCCTCATCTGTGTTGAGCCGAGCGAGCATGTCTTTTCGATACACCGATGGATCGCCGAGGTGGTTCTTGCGGTTGGCGAGGAGGCGACGCACCCAGGTCCCGGAAATACCGAGGTCTTCAGCGGCTTGTGCAACGCTAAGCGACCCCACTTCGACGCGATCGAGCACCTCGTCGCGCCGAGCGATGCTTGGATCGTCGGGTTTGACGGTCCCGCTCGTGACGGGCCTGGGCGCGATCAGGACCTCGGCGTCGACTTCCAAGTCCAGATTCTCGGCGCTCCAGTAACCAGTGTCGGCCAAGATGACACCGGGTGAGGAGGCTCCCGCCGCGATCAAGTTCGCTTCTGCGGCGCGAACCATTGGGGCGAACATAGTGGTGTCGTTTCGTGTGTTGCCCACTTCGGCAGCAACGACAATCTGGTCGCCGCTCACTGCCGCCTGGGCGTTGTATCCCTGGACATAGCGGTCGCCGGTTCGCAGATTGCGGCTGTCTGGGTCGGTGGTGTTTGCCATTCGATTTTTCCGCCGCGTGCTGTCCGGAGAAGGCGGTCGACCAGCGAATTTACGGCCCATTTCGGATTCTCGTCGCTTACGTTCGGCCATAAGGCCTTCGTAATCGGCGACCCCCTGCTCATCGAGTTGGCGCAGCGCCTCACGCACTCGCGCCCGGCGGTCCGCTCCCGGGGCAAATCGCTTGGGCATTTCGTCACCCCGACTTTCACCGAACCGTTCGTCGTCCGCCTGATCCGCACGCTCTGCCTCGGCCAGGATCTCCTCGGCGAGTTGGAGTCGGGTTCGGTTGACGAAAGATGACGCGTTGGCCTCCATCTTGGTGCCGTCAATCGACACCACTCCAGAGTCGACCAGTCCCTCATGGACGCAGAGCCCAAGCACCTGGCCGAAAAGGTTTGCAATAGCCGCCTCATGACGACGGCGGAACCGGGCGAGAGTCGCGTGATCTGGGCATTGATTGGCTGCCAGCACTCTGAACGCCACGTCCTCGATAAGTCGCCGCTCGATGCGTCTCGAGGAACGCTCGGCCACGCAGTACGCGTAAATGAGGACACCAAGAAGCATCCCGGGGTCGTAGGCGGCTCCGCCTCGGCCGTCCTCGCGATAGTCCGCGTAGAACTCCGTAAGGTCGAACTCCGCCACCACGTCCAAAATGAACCAAGCCAGATGACCTTCAGGCAGCCAATCGGTCACCGAAGGCGCATTAAAAAGAGCTGGTCACGCTCCACCTGACGAACGTTGATTGGCATTGCACATATCTTTTCGCGTGACGCGAATCGCGGGCAGGATGGTCGGGATTCATGCGACAGCCTGGATCGAATCGTTCAACGGCCGCCTACGTGATGAATATCTCAACGGCCAGCTCTTCGAGACCGTCTTCGAGGCCAGGGTACTTCTCAGCGACTGGAGAATCGACTACAACTTGTATAGGCCCCACAGCGCACACGGCTGGCTCACCCCGGTCGAGTTCGTCGAGGCCTGGCTCAACCAACACCAGCTCACACTCGCATAAGGGGTGGCTCAACTAACGGGATCCCCTCAGTGGCCACAGCACACATAGGAGGTTCGACCCTTGTACACGATTAAGTGGACTGGGTTGCAACCCACCGAAGCGGGTTGGAGTCCCCCCTTCCGACACTCAGGTCACGCTGTGAATCCGAGCTCGTAGAGTCCAGCCTTCATCTTCGGGTCAGGATCGGGCGTGCATCGCTTTGGTCCGTCGGAGTGAGAGCCGGCCCCGGCGGCGTACCCACCTAACTCCTCCAGTTGGGGGCCGAGTTGAGCGGGGAATAGGTCGGCGTCACGCTGACGCCGTAATGTTCCGTTACCTCCTGCACGAGATCGACGAACCATTGCTGAGCCTGGGGCGCGATCACGATCTGCTCGATTAGAACTGCCAAGTCGACAATGGCATTGATGCCGAGGGGCTGCTCGTCGGCCTCGCGATTCTTAGTGAGAAGTGCCCGTACTTCGTGCTCGTGATCGAATCCCCTTCTCTTGATGAAGAACGGCTGCAGCATGTTTCTGAAGTACCCGGGGTTATCTCGTTCGTAATCGAGATATTCAACCCTTCCGACATAGATTCTCTGGCTTGCAGAGGCCAGGGAACTTCTGAGCCGGCCCACCGTCGATCCGATTGCCACGCCATCTGCCGGCGATGCATAGATCGCCCACATGGCAGGCGAATCGTGTGGGTACGAATACCAGCAGTTGATGAAGACTTCCCGCACCGATTGCTGGTGCACATCGGCCCACAAATCTTGATCGTCCGGGTCCTTCTCTTCGTAGGGAATGGTGTGCGTGTAGTTGCCCGATTCGTCGAAATACTCTGTGTCGTAGCTGGTGGCGATCGGAATGGAACCTTCGAATGGATCGCCAAGTTGGTCCGCCCTGCTGAAATGAAGTCTCCTGCTCGTGACGAGCGCCATGAACTTGGTGAAGCTCATGTACCGCCAGATCGGGACCTCATCGGAAGGCGTGTCGGCGATGGGGTGGAACTCGTAGGGCACGGCGCCAGGCTACCGAGACGCTGTTTTTCGGGCCCCTTCCATTCCGGAGGTGTGGTTATCGCAGCTCTCAACCCACCACCACCGCTTACCGCTCGGAGCGGTCCAGCGTCCCCGCCACGACGGCACCCCGCCGCAATGAGTCGCCTGAAGCTGCACGCTGTAGACCATCCTCCAGCAGCGCCCAGGGTGGGCGGTGAAGGCGTGCGGGACGGAGTCGCCGGGAACGGGCATGCGGTCCACTGCCGACCATCATACGAACGCCTGTTCGTGGGCTGTATCCTTCACGACATGGACCGCCGTATCTACTATCAATGGGACGGGGTGAGCTTGCGGCTGATCAGGGCTGAAGGAATCACGACCAGCCCGAATACCTCTGTCACCGTTCGCCAGCCCGATGCTGATCAAGTGCCCTGGGGGGTCTGGGTCAACGGCGAGCGCTCGCCCAACACCTACGTGATCGTCAACGGGCAGGTCCTGACTGTGGCCCACCCAAGCGGGGTGCCGATCCTCTGTCATTCCATCTCGGCCGATGCGCCCATCTGGGATCAGCACGAGGCCCGTGGCGGTGGCATACCAGTCCGGGCCTTTCTGTAAAGCCTACAAGCGAGTTGGAGCCCATTGACCGAGTACCCGCCCCGGGTCGAACTACCTCCTGGTGCCGCCAGGAGAAGGCAAGTAAGTAAGAAGGCCAGGTAGGGGAGTGGGCACCGGATCTCAGGAATATCTTCAGCGGGGTGGGGTTGACTGAGTATGGGACAAACCCCATAATATCTGGGGAGGGAAACTGATGGCTACCGGTTACAACGAAGCAGCTGCAGGACGCCGGGCCAATCTCTCCGAGGCTGGTATGGCTCAGTCCCGGATCTTCGAGGGCGCGTACGTGGTCGCGATGCAGGTGGTGGAGCTGCGGGAAAAGCATGGACTCACCCAGATCCAACTGGCTGAGCGTTCAGGGATCGACCAAGGTGACATCAGCCGTATTGAACGTGGATCGGCGATGCCGAATGAGAAGACGCTTATCCGTATCGCGGACGCTCTGAACGCCGACCTCATGTTGGTGTCGCGTTCGGAAAAGTAGGGGAGTTCTCGCCACAAGCTCGAAATGTAAGCAACGATGTAAGCAACGGGGACGGATTCGGACGAATGTCCCCGAACAGCCTTGGACAATAAGTCCTGGCCACAGGCCTGCAGCGAACCCCAATGGACCCCTCTGAATACGTCTTTTCTGCATGACGCGCAAGGGGTCACAGGTTCGAGTCCTGTACGGCCCACTCTATTGACAGTCTCAAGACATCGGAGAGGCGGCGTCCAGGACAGCGTCGTCCTGGGCCCTTGCTCCAGGAGACCCTCACTGAGCGGCGGACGCCGAACTGATGCGACCGGCGCCGTGTTCTCGACGATGAGGTGGCAGACGGTGGCTTGATGTAGATCGAATTCACCTCGCGGCGTCGACGACGCCGGCGCGTTCCCTGCGCCAGACGACATCAAAGCCTGCTCGCTGATGCGTCCACCCCTTTCACTGAGAACACCGCACCCGTACTCCCGGAAGCTCGATCGAACACCTCGCGATCAGTCGCACCTCTGCGCCCGCACCCGGGCCTCGGCTCCCATCTACGTCTGGTACCCAGGGGGGTATCGTGCTACAGTCAAATATACCCGTAGGGGTATAGGCAACCGAGCACAAAGGACGGCACATGACTGCAGCAACGAAGACGGGTGTTGCAGCTCAGCGGGTGCTTCCTCCTCCCGGGCCTCGCCCTACGACCACGCACGGCGGGACCTCGTCCGAACCCACGGATGTGAACACCCAGCGGCTGTTCGCCCGACTCGGGGCGTGGTCCGCCACCCACTTCCGTCGTGTTCTCGTTGTGTGGCTGCTCGTCATTGCGGCCTTCGGGTTCTTCGCCGTCCACGTGGAGAGCGCTCTTGCCGGTGCCGGGTGGCAAGCCTCGGGCAGCCAGTCCGTGGCGGCCCGGGCCATCATCGAAAAGGACTTCGCAGGCCTGGGGGCCACCGGTCTGCAGGTGGTGATCGTCGACCATCACGGTCCGATCGCTTCGAGTCAACAGGCTCAGTCCATCGTGGTCAGGGCGACCCGGGTACTGCGGAACGATCCCCGGGTGTCGACCGTCGCTCCACCTCGAGCCGGGGTTTCAATCTCTCGAGATGGCCGGACCGCCATCATCACCGCTGGCGCAGCCGCGAACTCCAACAAGATGGTGCAGGCCGCTGACGCTGTCGAGCCGAAGCTGGCGGCTCTCTCCTCCTCCGGCGTCTCGGTGACGCTGACCGGCGACAGCGCCCTATGGGCCAACTTCAACAACGCCAACCGCTCGGCCATGCTCCGCTCGGAGATGCTGTCGTGGCCGGTGACGATCATCATCTTGGTCATCGCCTTCGGGAGCCTGGTGGCTGCTGGGCTTCCCCTGTTGCTCACGATGGCCGGACTGCTGGTCGCCGCTGGTGCGCTGGTCATCACCACCAAGTTCACCCCGGTGTCCATCTGGGCCCTCAACTTCGCCCTGATGTTCGCTCTCGCCCTCGGCATCGACTACGCCCTCTTCCTGGTCATGCGGTTCCGGTCGGCCCTCGAGCGGCGTGGTGCAAAGGCGGGCGACCATGAGACCATCGTCGCTTCGGTGGCCGAGACGCTCGATACCGCCGGCAAGGCTGTGGCTTTCAGCGCCTTGACCGTACTGGCCTCGCTCGCTGCCATCCTCATCGTCCCGAGCCCCGCCTTCCGTTCGATGGCCTTCGGGATCATGTTGGCGGTGGTCGCAGTGCTCGCGGCCACATTGACCTTGCTTCCCGCGGTACTCGGCAAGCTCGGCACCAACATCAACAAGGGAAAGGTCCGACTCCGTCGCAGGCCTTCGGCCGAGGGTGCAGGCCCGCTGGATCGGATGTTGCACTCCTGGGGGAAGTTCCTCTGGCGTCACCCGTTCCGGGTCGGTGCCGCCGCTCTGGTCTTCCTGCTCCTCGCTGCTGCTCCGATTATCGGGATGCGGACCAACATGCCGTCCATCACCATCGTCCCGTCGAATGCCAACGCCAGGGTCGGCTACTCCCAGGTGACCTCGGCCTTCGGTCCCGGTGCTCCGGGCACCCTCCAGGTGCTCGTGCCCGCAGGTGCGCAGGCCCGGGCCATGGCCATCCTCGCCCACACGTCCGGGGTGTCCGGTGCGGTTCCGGGCCCCACGCACGCTGGATGGACCCTCGACCAGGCAGTCCCGTCCACGGGGCCCTCGACAACCGCCACGGGTGTGACGATCGACCATCTCCGGGCGGTGCTTCCGGCGGGCACGCTCATCGGCGGGGCGGCGGCGGAGAACCACGACCTCCAGCAATCGTTGGCAGCTCATACTCCGATCGTTCTCGCCATCTTGGGCGTACTCGGGTTCTTGCTGCTCCTGATCGCCCTCGGCGCACCGCTCATCGCCGCAATGGGCGTCCTGATCACCGCTCTCTCGGTGGCCGGTGCCTTCGGCATCGGGCGCCTCATCTTCCAGAACGGGTTCTTGTCGGGCGTGCTCCATTTCCAGCCCCAGGGCTTCATCGATGCGTGGGCCCCGCTGTTCTTCGGCGCCATGGTCTTCGGCGTGGCCATGGACTACACGCTGTTCATGCTCTCCGCGGCCAAGGAACGCTATGAGACGCACACCGACCCCGAGCACGCCATGATCGGATCCATGCGCACGTCTGGAAGGGTGGTGCTATCCGCCGCGGCCGTCATGGTCGCCGTGTTCCTCACCTTCGCTCTGTCCGGACCGCTCGCCCCGAAAGAGATGGGGGTGATCCTCGCTATCGCGGTGGCCCTGGACGCGCTGGTGGTCCGGCTTGTCCTGCTTCCCGTGGTGCTTCGCCTGGGTGGCCACAGCGCCTGGCATAAACCCAAATGGCTCAGCCGTATCCTGCCCAACGTCCGGTTCTCGCACTGACCGGGAAGGCGGCAAAAATGAGCGCAACCACGGCGCCGGTCATCGAGGTCTTTGCCGACATTTGGTGTCCCTTCGCCCACGTCGGTCTACGGGCGATCGCCGAGGCGCGCGCCCGGATGGGTCGTGGCGATTTGGCGATCCGGGTGCGGGCGTGGCCGCTCGAGTTGGTGAACGGTGTTCCCCTGGACCCCGCAGTGACGAAGGCGCATGCCGATGAACTTCGGGAGCAAGTCGCCCCGGAACTGTTCCGGCAGCTCGACGTAGACCGGTTCCCGACGTCGACGCTCGGAGCTCTGGCCCTGGCGAATCGCGCCTATGGGATCGACCTCGGTGTCGGCGAGCGGGTCAGTTTCGCACTCCGGGAGGCTCTGTTCGAACAGGGCCGGGACATCTCGGACCCAGCCGTCCTCGGGAGCCTCGCAGACGACTTCGGCGTCGTCATGCCCGATGAGTCCGACCGCTCCGCCGTAATTGCCGACTGGCACGAAGGTCGGCAGCGGGGAGTGCTCGGCTCACCGCATTTCTTCTGTGGCGACACTGACGTGTTCTGTCCGACGCTCGACATCACGAAGGACCCGATCGAGGGCTTGTCGGTCGTCCGGGACCTCTCGCGTCTGACGCAGTTCCTGGCGGATTGCCTGGCCGGATCCGAACCGGCGTCGCCATGAACCGGTCAGCGACGGCGCTCTATCCCATCGAGTGCAGAACGTACCCGGATTCCGAGCTCGCGCGCCGGGAGCGCCCCGACGATACGATCGACCGTTTGGCCACCGGAAAGAACCAAGAGCGTGGGAATGCTCATCGCGTCGAAGCGTGCGGCGATCGCCGGGGCCTCGTCCACATTCACCTTGACAACCTTGAGTCGCCCGGCGAGCTCTGTGGCGAGCTGATCCACTGCAGGTCCTACCATCCGGCAGGGTCCACACCAGGGTGCCCACAGATCGACCAGTACTGGAAGCGGTGCCTCGGTGGCCACGGCGTCGAACGTCGCGTCACCTGCAGCAACCAGCCAAGGGAGCGGAGCGTGGCACTGCCCACAGCGGGGTGAACCAGATGCCGAGGTAGGCACACGATTCCTCCGACTACAGGCTGGACAGCGGACCTCGACAAGGGCGTCAGGCGCGATCGGCACCCCACAATGATGTCACCGCTGGAAGTGAATGGCTCGTGCCAAGGCCAGCCCGACTGGCTCTTGGCCGCACCAGTCTGTTCTGGGGCCGCCGGGGGAAGGTACCCCATGGGGTATACTTCTCGATGAACGAAGGAGGCCGAAGTGTGACCGCAACGAACCACGACATCGCTCTGTTCGTGCGGGGTCTTGCCGGACCGTGCTCGATAGGGCCACTGCCGGTACTGGATCAAGGCACGCCGATGCAGGCGCAAACTCTCGATGGCTTGTGTTCTCGTTCGAGGTTCGGCCACGGTACTCGTACCACGCACGCGGTGGCGATCTGAACTGTGGATCGGGAACAATGGGATGAACGTTACGGTGTGGACGAGCTGGTGTGGACGAGCACACCCAATGCGTTCTTCGTATCGGAGGTCGTAGGCCTTCCAGCAGGACGCGCCGTTGACCTGGCATGTGGGGAAGGCCGGAACGCGGTCTGGCTGGCCGAACAAGGTTGGGAGGTCACGGGAGTGGACTTCTCGCCAGTCGGCTTGGCCAAGGCCCAGAGACTTGCAGAGGCCCGCCGGGTGGATGTGCGATGGGTCGAGTCGTCTGTCGAGGAATGGACCGCTCCGCCGGACGGGTTCGATCTCGTCGCGGTTTGCTACCTGCAACTTCCTCAGCCCGAACGTTCCATCGCTCTGGCCGTAGCAGCCGCGTCGGTAGCGCCCCGCGGGACGTTGTTCGTCATAGCGCATGATCACGACAATTTGACCAGAGGATTCGGTGGCCCACAGGACGACGCCGTCCTCTACTCCATGGGCGACGTGACCGATGTGGCCGAATTGAGCGGTCTGGTCATCGAGCGGGCTGAGCAGGTGATCCGCCAGGTCGCTACCGAGTCCGGAACGCGCGAGGCGATCGACACGCTGGTGCGCGCTGTTCGATCGGCTTAGGGGGGATGGGCCAGAGGACACCTTCAAACCAGAGGACACCTTCAAAGGAGTCACGAAAGGAATGAGAGATGGAGCTTCCCCAAGATGTTGTCGAAGATGTACGCAAACGGCTACGGCGAGTAGCTGGACAAGTCCAAGGTGTCGAAAGAATGCTCGAAGAGGGCCGAGAATGCCGAGACGTCGTCGCACAGCTGTCGGCCGCCACCAAGGCCCTGGAACAGGCCGGATTCAAGCTGGTCGCATCCGGTCTGGTGTACTGCATTCAGAACCCCGAGGAGGCGGAGGCCGATGGGTACGCCATCGAGGAGGTCCAGCGCATGTTTATGAAGTTGGCATGACGAGGCCACATGAAGGCCATAGGGATTACAAATCGATATGCCGCATGCCGATTCAGCCGCCCTTCAGGGAAAACTCGGCGCTGAACGGAGTGGTGCGCTCGAGGGTCGGTATGGCACCCACGTTTCGTTTGCGGACCCCCGAGAGCTCATGCCGGCCAAATGGTTGCGTGACATCGAAGCCTGATCCTGCTTGTATTCGCGTAGCGGCCTCCTAGTTTTTCTTCAGTTTGCAGATTGGCGACTACAGTCCTTCCACTTGAAACGCAATTGGAGGTAGGTCGCCTGTGGCGAGGATGAGCCAAAACGGCAGTGGTCACCGAACGAAGGCGAAGCGCGTTCTGATCCACGCGGGGACGCACAAGACCGGCACCACGTCGCTCCAGGCCCTCTTCACTCGACACCGCGCCGATCTGGCCGACTGTGGGATCTTGTATCCGCAAGCGGGCGTCGTACCCAACGACCACAAAATCGACACCCACACCAACATCGCATGGGAGCTCATGGGGCACAAATCCTTCGATCCCGCCCTGGGAACGCTCAAGGATCTGATCGAAGAGGTCGACTCGTCAGAATGTCAGAACGTGCTGCTTTCGTCGGAGAATTTCTCTCTGCTCTTCAACAAACCAGCTCGAATGCGCCGGCTCAAAGAATCCTTCGAGTCCATCGGCTACAGGCTCCACATCTCCCTTGTGTTTCGGGACCCATCGGAATTCGCGGACTCGCTGTACATCACGTTGGTCGGTTACGGCTTGACTCTTCACTACTCGGAGTACTCCAGGAGGGTGGCTGAGAAAGGTCTCGTAACGAAGGACGGCACGACCTACTGCTTCGACAACGCGGTATTCGCTCGCTCGTTCATCGATGTGTTCGGAAAGAAGGCGGTGACCGCCATCAACTACGACGCAAACGGCGCCGTCCAACGATTTCTCACTGCATTCGACTGGTTCTTCCAAGGCGCTCTGGACGCAGTCGACCAGAGCATCCGGATCAACACCACAATGGACCGTATCGAAGGACTCCGTGACTCGATACGAGCACGGGAGGCAAGGATCGTCGAGCTCGAAGCCGAGGTCGAGCGACTCACCAACGGCGGTCGGGTCGGCTCCCCGCAAGCCCATTAGACGGTTCAGAGCAGCCTCGACGATCCCGCCTCGGCTTTCAGAGCACCCAGGGCCGGCAACAATGCCCGAGCCAAGCGTTGTCCGACCTCATGCCCCGAGGTCGGTCGGTCGCTACCTCGGCGGCTTTGCTCCGACGGGGCCGGGGATAATTACGCATCGCGCCGGACGAGCAGCACACCACCGATCAGAAGAGTCAGGACGACGTACGCACAGAGCAGGCCGAAGCTGGTCCAAGGGCCGAATGGATCAGTGCCGTGGTAGTGGGCGGACATCATGACGGTGCCGATGTTGGCCGGGAGAAAGCGTCCTATGTCACTGGTGAGTGACGACGGCAACACGTCGGCGATGATCGGAAGGATGAACAGGAGACCCACAAACGTGCTGATTGCTGCGGCAGTTGCACGGATGATCGACGCCAGTCCCAGGGCCAGCAGACCCAGGGCAAGCAGATAGAGCCCGCCGCTCAAGACGGCCCGGAGGACTCCAGGTTCCGAAAGCGCAGCCGATGGCGCCTTGCCGCTCAGGATTCGCTGACCGATGAAAAAGGCCACGAAGGACACGATCTCGCCGACGACCAGGGTCACCACCCCGAACACAGCGACCTTTGCCGCGAGGACGAGGGGCCGGCGAGGGACGGCGGCGAAGGTGGCGCGGATGGTTCCTGTGCTGTACTCCGCACTCATGACCAGGACGCCCAGCACTCCGATCGCCAGTTGGGCGAAGAGGAGACCGGCCAGGCTGGAGCGGGTTGGGTCGAAGTTGGCGTGGGCGGCGAGAGAGCGGGTCGCCCACCGAGATGCTTGGGCCGAGGTCACGATGGCGCCCAAGCCGATCCCGACGACTGCTGTCGCCAGGAGGGTCCAGACGGTCGATCGAACCGTGGTCAGCTTGGTCCACTCCGATCCGAGAATTCCGCTGAACTCGAAGTGATCTTTCGGTTCTGGCGCTCCTCGGACCTCGGCTGTCGACATTGTCATTGCTGCGCTCCGTCGTTGGGTCCTTCGGGCGTCGAAGAGGTGCCGCCGCTGAACTCGAGGTTGCCTTCGGTCGATTCCACGAACGCCTCCTCGAGCGATGCCGATTGGGTCGCTAGCTCGTGGAGCACGATGTGGTTGCTCCACGCCAACTCGCCGATCCGCTCTTGGCTGAGACCCCGGACCGAGAGTGATTCGTTGTCTCCGGCGGTGATGGTGGCACCGGCCTCCTCCAGTGCCGATCGGAGCTGGCCGGTATTTGGCGAGCGGACCCTGACGAAGGCGTTCGAGTTTTGGGCTGTGAACTCGCCGATGGGCATCTCAGCGATCAGCCGCCCTTTGCCGATGACGACGACATGGTCGGCGGTGAGCGCCATCTCGCTCATGAGGTGGCTCGAGACGAAGACGGCCCGACCTTCGGAAGCTAGCCGCCGAAGCAGGCCGCGGACCCAGCGAATACCGTCGGTGTCGAGCCCGTTTACCGGCTCGTCGAACATCACCACACCGGGATCGCCGAGCAGGGCGACGGCGATACCGAGTCGCTGGCTCATCCCGAGCGAGAACTGGCCGACATGTTGATCGGCGACCGACGAAAGGCCGACGAGGTCGAGCACTTCGTCGACGCGCGCCCGTGGGATCCGGTTGGTCCGTGCCAGCATCCACAAGTGAGCACGGGCGCTCCGCCCGGGATGAATGGCTCTGGCTTCGAGCAGGGCTCCCACTTCCCGTAGTGGCCGTGTGAGGTCGTGGTAGCGGCGTCCGTTCACGGTGACTGTTCCTCCGTCGGGCTCATCGAGACCCATGATCATGCGCATGGTCGTTGACTTTCCCGCCCCGTTGGGCCCAAGGAAGCCGGTGACGCAGCCAGGCTTGACATCGAAGCTGAGATCGTCGACCGCGAGTTTGTCTCCATATCGTTTCGTCAGGCCCCTGGCCTCGATCGTGTTTTGATGTGTGTCGTTGCTGCCAACCCATCGTCTCGCCACGACAGAGGCGGCAGGCCGGTCATCTCCTTCCGCCACTCGATCTGGCATCGCGGTTGCTGATCCGACTATGTGGGCGTCGATCCGCCCGCGCCTCCGGATCCACATGATGACGCCGACAACTGCAGCGACAAGGAGCACCAGCACGACAATCCGTAGCCCGTGCCTACCGTGCTTCGCTCCTATAGCCAGTGTGGCGCTGACTACTCCGAGCATTGTTGGCTCCCGAGAGCGGGCATGGCTGAGGATCGACTCGATTCCTCGCTGGTACCCACCCTGTAGGCGTCGATCGACCGTTGCAGGTAGGTGCGCATGCGGACCTGCTCACCCTGGTCCAGGGCGTCGAGAAGAATGAACAGACTGGAGAAGACGGCCTCTCCCAATTCGGAGCGCAATCGGGTCTCGATCGCTCGGCTGGCTTCACGCTGAGCCTCGAGGTATTCGACTCCGCGGGGCGTGAGCGTCACGGATTTTTCCCGGCCACTGGTCGGTGAATCGGAGACTGAGAGGTAGTCACGTTCGCGCAGATGAGCAACGACCTTGCTGGCGCCTTGGCGAGTGATGCCCAACTCACGCCCGATAGCCGAAATAGTCGATCCGCTGGGCTCCGAGCAGAAGCGGAGCACCCTCCCGTCGGGAAACCTTCGCTCGCCGAACCCAGCCTCGGCCATGGCCGTATCGAGTTGAACTTGGTACCCAATCCACGCTCGGCGTAGCGCGGGACCGAGTCCCACCGAATGTTCGTGGCGCGGGGAATTCCCATCTTCGACATCGGCTCCCGATGGCACCTCTTTGTTGGCCACTCTGAGGATGGTAGCATAATGTCAACTAGGTTGACAATAAGACACAAGTGACCTGAAACTTGGATGGTGCGCCATTTCGTCAATGGCTTCACATCGAATTGGAGAATGAGCAACCGTTTCATCAGGGGCCCCGCCACCTGCTGACCAGACGCCTTCGCTACCAGCGGGTCACGGCACGACGACTGGATCCGGTACCGCCAGCTCGCCGAAACGGGCGGCGGCCGGGGAGAGCGAACCAGCCCGATAGACCAAGGCGAGCTCTCGGATGGCCGGTGGCTCCGGGCGGGCCACGATGGCACCGAGCTGTTCGGCGACGAGCGCCATCGACTCGGGCACCAGCGCGGCACCGGCTCCGGCCAATACCAGGGGGAGGAGGGCGTCACGCTGTGCCGTAACCACCGCCAACTTCGCTTGCAGGTTGACAGATGCAAACCGCTCATCGAGGAGCCGTCTGGTCGAGGTCCCTTCGGGAGACGCGACGAACAATGTGTTCTCGAACTCGGTGAGTGATGTCGATGCAGCAATGACGGCGCTGGTTCCCGGGGGAAGAATGAAGACGAGCACCTGCGACCCGATCTTGATCGACTCCAGGGTGTCGGGCATGTCGAGCGCGTCAGTGATCCCCAATTCCGAGGTCCCGTTTTCGACCAGTTCGAACAGCTCTCTGGAGTCGTCTGGAGCCGCGAGGTCGACGCGCACCCCGGGGTGATGCCTGCGGAATCGGCCGATGAGGGTCGCCGTGGGATCGGCGGCGAGCGTCGGGAGGCTGACCAGAGAGAGAACGCCTGACCGGAGGCCAGACACTGCCGTCACTGCCGCGCGGGCGTTTTCCAGGTCCCGTAGGGCTCGGCGGGCGGGCCCCAGGAGGGCGTGACCGGCCGACGTGAGCTGGACTTTGCGTCCGATCCGGTCGAAGAGGAGCGTGCCGAGCTCGGTCTCCAACTCCTTGACGGCCAGTGAGAGGGCCGGTTGTGAGACGAAGGTGGCCCTGGCCGCGGCAGTGAAACCGCCGTGATCCACCACGGCCACAAAGTGCTGCAGACGGCGAGAATCCATTTGTATAACTTATCGCTTATAGAGGAAATGTCTATTATCTTTCTTGATAACGGTTCGTCACAATCAGTATGTGGACGTACTCGACGAGGCGGGACCGATCGGATGGCATCGCTTCGTGGTCGAGCCGAGGCGTCCCGAGGTTGTCCGGCGTCGGCCCAATGCGTTCTGGCTGGCGGTAGCTGCCGTTTGCATTGGAGCGTTCATGGGCCAGCTGGACGCCAGCATCGTCACCGTGGCCCTACCTTCCCTGCAGAGGACCTTTCACGCCAGTGTCGGGGCCGTGACTTGGGTCGGTCTGAGTTACCTGCTCGTCCTCGTAGCCACCGTGGCTGCGGTCGGTCGGTTCGCCGACATGTGGGGTCACAAGCTCCTGTACGTGTACGGCTTCGGGATCTTCATTGTGGGCTCAGCCCTTTGTGGACTGGCGCCGAGCCTGGGAACGCTGATCGGATTCCGTGCGTTTCAAGGCGTGGGGGCAGCCTTCCTACAGGCCAACAGCGTGGCCATCATCGTGCTCGCTGTGCCCAAGGCGTCGCTCGGCAAGGCCATCGGGATTCAGGGTGCCGCTCAGGCCATCGGACTCGCCCTCGGACCCACGGTCGGCGGGTACCTACTGGCGGCCGGTGGTTGGCGGCTCATTTTCCTCGTCAACGTACCTTTCGGCCTGCTGGGCATGATCGCCGGGCTGCTTCTGGTTCCTCGTAGTCGCCACCTGCAGACCAAGGTGCGCTTCGACTGGGTGGGGCTGGCCCTCTTCTTCCCCGCTGTGGTGGCCGTCTTCTCCGCGGTCTCGTTCGGCACTGCAAGGGGATGGACGTCTCCGGCAATCCTCGCTCTGTTCGTGGTCGGGACCCTTCTGATCTTTGCTTTCGGTCGTCAAGAGGTTCGATGCCGTGAGCCGATGCTCGATGTTGGGCTTTTCCGGGAACCACGGTTCAGTGCCGGCATTGCCAGCGGCACACTGTCGTATCTGGTGATGTTCGGCGTCCTATTCCTGGTGCCGTTCTACTTGGAGCGCGGCGTGCGCATTGGGTCGGTTCGTGCCGGCGTCGAGTTGATGGCCATGCCGCTCGCCCTCGGGATTACCGCGCCGATGGCCGGGCGCCTAGCTGATCGGCTCGGCGCCCGGCCACTCACCGTCGGCGGAATGGCAACGGTTGCTGGAGGTCTCGCATTACTCGGAGCACTCCATCCGCGGACACCTGCTTTTTTGGCACTTTTGGGCGTCGTGGGGCTCGGTTTGGGTTTGTTCACGCCGCCGAACAACGCCGCCATTATGGGCTCGGTGGCCCGCGGGCAATCTGGCCTCGCCTCGGGTGTCCTGAACATGACGAGAGGGATTGGCACCGCTCTGGGTCTTGCCCTCACGGGGTTCGTATTCAATCTCGCGGGAGGGAGGTCCTCGGCGAGCTCGTCAGTGGCCCACGCCTTCACCGTCACCGCATTGTTCTTATCTGCGCTGGCGGTGGTGGCTGGTGTCATCGCCGGCCTACGCGAAGGCGGACCTTTGGAGCGCTCGATCAGCGCTCGTGTGGAGTGAGGCGGCAGGCTAACGTCGCTGTGCCTATAGCCGGAAGCCTGGTCGGCACATTCAAAGTTCGCGGCGAGGAGCTGATGTGTGTCACCTGAATCGATTCAACCCACGTTGATCGCGACCCACCCGGGCCCGACGCGCACGGTGTGAAGAGATATCAGCTCGGGTGAATGTAGAACTCTCCATCACGGTCTTCCTCGTCGGCGCGGTCGTGAGCTTGGCGACGAGCTGGGTTCTCGTCTCGCGCCTCGAACGGGTGGGTGAGCGAATCGGTCTCTCTGAGGCCTTGCTCGGGATGATCGCCGCTCTAGCCGCCGATGCACCTGAGATCACGGCCTCCATCACGGCCTTGGTGCACCACCAGGCGATCGTTGGTGCCGGAGTGGTACTGGGCTCGAACGTCTTCAACCTGGCCGCGCTGCTGGGGCTGGGTGCGGTCGTTGCAGGCCATATCCGGCTGCACCGAAAGGTTGTCGTCTTCAGCGGCGTCGTGGCCATGCTGGTCGGCACCGCCTGCCTCTTGAGTGTTGGAGGACAGCTCTCGGCCGGGGGCGGCCTGGTCATCGTTCTCCTCGTTCTGCTTCCCTATGCCGTCCTTCTCGGAGCCCACCGAAGGATCTTCAGGCAACTCAAACTGCCGGGTCGTTGGACGGCATGGATCACTTCGGCCATTGTGGAGGAGGAAAGCGAACTCGAAGAGGCCATTCACCCACGGCGCGGGACTGCCGGCGACGCCTTGACGGCCTGCGGCGCACTCGTGGTGGTCATTGTGGCCAGCGTGGCCATGGAGCGCGGCGCCACCTCGCTTGGCGTGCACTTCGGCGTGGCCGAGATCATCGTGGGTGGTCTCGTCTTGGCCGCCGTGACCAGCCTGCCCAATGCGGTCTCTGCGATCTACCTGGCCCGACGGGGACGTGGGGCGGCCACGCTGAGTACGGCGCTCAACTCGAATTCGCTCAACGTGCTCGCCGGCCTGTTGATACCCGCCGTGCTCATCGGCCTGGCCAAACCGTCGGGATCGGGCCTGCTCGTTGCCAGCTGGTACGTGGGACTCACCGTACTGACGTTGCTACTCGCCTATGCCGGGCACGGCTTGCGCCGCTCCGCTGGCTGGCTGATCATCGCGGCCTACATCGCCTTCGTGCTTACGCTTCTCGCAGTCAGCTGACGGAGCGCAATAGGCGAGCGCTCACACAGCGTGGAGCTGGGGTCGTCGTGCTGCGCCGGCCTGATCGGCCAGGGCAACCGCCACGACCCGCTGTTCGTAGGAGACCGGGTGCCCCGGGGTCGGCGTCAGCACGAAACGGCCCATCACCTCGCCACGGCCGTGCACGAGGAGTTCGATCTCGGGGCCGGGAAGACCCATGTCGTCGACCCCCCAGGTCCGTCCGCCCAGCAGCACTCGTGCGTCGTGGTCCAAACGAAGCATGGGGTCGTCGGCCTTCACCGCGTCGAATCGTGCACTTCTCAGGTTGAGCAGATCGACGAGTTCGCGACGCACTCGTTCGACCACCTCGTCAGCGGATGCGCCCGATGCCGCAAGTTCTGAGACGTCGTAGATCAGGCCGATGTAGTCAGCCTCCCGGGCGGCGGTCGCGTGGTGATGTCGATTGCGAGCGGCCAGCTCGGTCACGATGATGCCAACGACGAAGAGGCTCACGGCTGTCTCGATGTCAGGCCGGTGGGTAATGGCGAGCTTCTCGTAGGGCCGGGTCAAGAAGAAGTCGAACCACAACGTGGCCGAGACCGTCGCCACGAATCCAGAGACACGGTTGCCCAGCGCGGCGACGGCCACGATGACAGCGACCAGGATCAACGCGGAGGCGGTGTTGGCGAAATTCGATCGGAACGGCACGAGGACGGCCGCCACACCGAGCGGCAGGACCACTGCCGCGACGAGGGCTATCTGATCCCGGTAGGCCCGAATCGTGTCCATTGATTCCTCGCTTCGATCGGTTCTCCCTATTTTCCCACGGGGCGCCGCAGAATGTAAGGGGTCGGGGTACCGACTCAACATGGACGCAGGGCGGAGGTGGATCGGTCAGGAACGTTCCGTCTCGGCCCGATCGGGTTGCCACTACGCATCGGGATCGATCGAGGACACGTCCCCGAGCCGGGATAGATCAAGTTCTCGACCGATGACCGTCAGGTGGTCGCCGATCTCGAGCGTGTCGTCGCCGGTTGGGAAGAAGACTTTGTCTCCCCGCGAGAGTGAGGTGACGAGGAGACCAGGCGGCAGGCCTGCGTGGCGCAGCCTTTTTCCCGTCAGAGGTGATCCGGGGTTGACCGTGACCAGAGTGGCGCCGGTCGTGGTACCGAGCTCGCTGATCCGTTCGGCGCTCGAGAGCAGTTCTTGGCGGTAGGCCCGTACCACGTCCGATACGGACAGCGTCCCCACAACTCGGCGCTCATGGTCGAGGACCGGAAGCCACGACTGTGGTGCCTCGGTGAGGCTCTCGAGCGCCACGTCGAGGCGACTCGAGATGGAGACCGTCGGAGCTCCGGCGTCGACAAAGTCGCCGACCGGACGGCCGATGCCGGGATCCACGAGCATGGACCGGGCGATGGTCCCTGCGAACCTCCGATTCTCGTCGACCACCGGGGCACCGGCGTGACCCGACCGGTCAAGTGCCCGTTTCGTGGTTTCGCTGCCGCTCGCTGCGGCGACCACCAAACTCGGTTCGGCCATGGCTCGGGTGACCGGTATAGCGGCGAGGAGCGGCAACCCGGCCAAGAGTCGTTGCGACGGCGCGTCAGAGCGGCTCCTTAACTGGCTGCGGTAGATGGTGTCGTCGCCTCGCCGCACGATGAGCCACGAGATACCCACGGCAATCATGGCCGGTGTGAGTATTGACAAGCTCCCGGTCATTTCGGCGACCATCAACATGACGGCAAGCGGTGCTCGTGAGATCCCGCCGAAGCAGCTCATCATGCCGACGATCACATAGGGGGCGGGATCGTGTCCGACCGATGGGAACACCGGGTCGAAGACCCGCCACACCGCTGCACCGAGAAAGGCGCCGATCACGATCCCGGGACCGAAGATCCCGCCTGACCCGCCGGAGCCGATGGAGAGGCCGGTGGCGAGGATCCGGGCGAAGGGGACGATGAGCACGATCCACAACGGGATGGCTTCGAGCGCATTGTGGGTCAAGCACTGCTGGACCCACCCGTAGCCGGTGCCGATGACCTGAGGGATCGCGATGGCGATGGCACCGACCATGACGCCACCGATCGCCGGGGCGGCCCAGCGGGGCAACGGAGCGCGCGTAAAGACGTCGGCCAGGCCGTAAAAGCCCTTGGCGTAGAGGAGTCCGATCAAGCCCGCCAGGAGGCCTATGAGGGCGAACCACACGAGCTGGATCGGGTCGGTGAAATGGTAGGTCTTCACGTAGCCAAAGAGCGGTGAAAACCCCTCGGCTGCGCCGAACACAACGAAGCTGACCACCGAAGCGATAAAGCTCGGCAATAGTGCGGCCGGGTCGAAGTCGTCTCGGTAGAGGACCTCCGAGGCCAACACGGCCCCACCTAACGGGGCGCCGAAGATCGCCCCGATTCCCGAGCCAATCCCCGTCGCCACAGCGATGCGCCCGTCGGCGGGCTCGAGGTCGAGAATGCGGGCCAATAGTGATCCGAAGCCGGCGCTGATCTGACCCGTGGGGCCCTCTCGGCCGCCGGAGCCCCCGGAGCCAATCGTGAGGGCCGACGCCACGATCTTGACGACAACGACTCGAAAACGGACGCCGCGCGGGTTGTGGTGCACGGCGGAGATGGCAGCGTCGGTGCCGTGGCCCTCAGCCTCGGGGGCGATGCGAAAGACGAGTACCGCGCCGAGGAGGGCACCGGCCCCGGCGATGAGAGGCAGTGCCCACGGGCGGGCTTCCGTGGATGAGGCCGCCAGGCCGCCTTCGCCGGCCGGAGTTGGCACCTGGTACCCGGCACATACGTTCAAAAAGAAGTGGGTGGAAAGAACGAGCGCCTCATAGAACACAATGGCGCCGAGGCCGGCCACAGCCCCGATCACGACGCCGAGGACACTCCACTTCTTGAGGTAGGAGGCCGAGGAGACCCAACGTCCCGCCCACGCGCCGAACGCTCGAACGGAAGTGGCCCTTGTCGGATGGAGGGTCGTGCCGTGCTCGCTCACAGATCCCACCCAGCGCTCCAGTCCTGTTCGGGCACCTCACCCGCGGCCGCGGCCAGCTGAGTGAGTGCGGCGACAACGGAACGCTGGGTCTTCGTCGGCACTCCCGCCAGGAGATCGGCGATCTCCTGGCGGCGGCGATCGGTCACGGCATCTACGAGGTCCCTGCCCATTTGCGTCAGAGCGATCTGCACCTGTCGGCGATCGTGGCGGTCGGTCCGTCGACGAACGAGTCCCTTCTTGACTAAGCGGTCACAGAGCCGTGACGCTGTGGGTGGGGTCACCGCCACCGCCTCGGCGAGCTCGGCCATGCTTTGCGGCCCGCGCGAAGCGAGGACGACGAGCGAACGGTACTGGGTGAGTGTGACCTCCTCGCCGGCATCAGCCAGTGACCGGGCGGCGATGGCCACGAGTACCCGGCTGGCACTGAGAACGGCGTCGACCATCGAGTCTTGGGTGCCGTTGGTGGGCTCGGACATTACTTGTCTATACTAATCATTGCTAAGAGCAATTGATACTCGTACCCTCACGAGGACGAAAGAACCGAGATACCAGTGCCGGTAAGGCATGAAGCGCGGCAATGAATGCCGGAAGACTGTGACGCTCAACGTGTCATTCACGATCGAACGCGGCAGCGCGAAAGGGCGAATTCGGTGGCGACACATCAGCCGATCGGACATTGCCTGGTGAGGCGTTCGGATTCGAGCACCTCGCTCCTCGACTGGAAGAGCAAGTTCGTGGTCACGACCGGAGGCATGCCCGTACGGGGCCGGGCAAGCCCAGAGACGGCTCGCTCATTGGCGCACCATGCCCCCCGCTTGGAAGCCAGACGGCCTCATTCGGCGAGGAGTGCCTGTCGGGCTTGCTCGAGCGCCGTCTGTCCGGCGGAGCCAACCATGGGGAGGTGGAGGTCGAGTTGTTCGATGACGTGGGCCAAGACGCCCCCGACGAGCGCGCGGGCGGCGTACTTGTGATCGGCTGGCACGACATACCAGGGTGCCCATGCGGTCGATGTCGCGGTGATCGCAGACTCGTAGGCGTGCATGTAGTCGTCGAAGTGCGCCCGTTCTGCCAGGTCCGCGGCCGAGAACTTCCAGTGCTTGGCCGGGTCATCGAGCCGATCGAGAAGCCGCTTTTTCTGCTCGTCCTTGGAGACGTGGAGAAAAAGCTTGACGAGGCGCGTGCCGTTGCGTTGGAGGTGGTGCTCAAACGCGTTGATGTCGTCGTACCGTTGGTGCCACAACTCCTTCCCGCTCGCCGAGTCGGGCGGGAGGTGTTGCTCGGCGAGGATGTCGGGATGGACGCGGGCAATGAGGACCTCTTCGTAGTAGGAACGATTGAAGATCCCGATCCGTCCACACGCCGGAAGCGACTTCTCGCAACGCCAGAGGAAGTCGTGACTGAGCTCGTCGGCCGAAGGCCGCTTAAATGCAGTGACCTCGCAGCCCTGAGGGTTCACGCCCGACATCACGTGCTTGATGGTGCCGTCTTTGCCGGCTGCATCGAGCGCCTGGAGGATCACCAACACTGCGTACGTGTCAGCGGCGTACAAGAGCTCCTGCGCAGAGGCAAGTTCTTCTTTGAACTCCTCGAGATCGTTTTCGGCCAGGTCCTTCGGACTCGGTTCGTCCTTGGCGTGCAACCAGCCGCTCTTGGTCACCTTCGTGCTGCGGCTCTGGAGGTGGGCTGACTCGCCTGGGACAACCATGAGATCGTGGATGACTCGCTTGTGGAGCTTCATGGGCTCGCGCTCACGTCCAGCCAGTAACGTTGCGGTGGACATCGTGGATCGGGAGACGGACACTGTCATGCGTCGACGATGGGTTCTTCACGGCTCCATGGTGCCATGGCGTGTCGCTCATGGTTTGGGGACGCTGGCGGGCGGCGCCGGGTCCTCCGGATCGGTCTCGGTATGGAACGGGGCCACTGTCGCTGCGGGAGACAGGGCGCGGGGAGGACCGGCGGCAGGACCGGCTTCGGGCGGGGGTCCGTCCGTGGGCGCGACGGCCTCCGTGCTCGCGGTTTGATCCTTCACGGGATCGAGGATCCGGTAGGCCAGCAGCTTCACCCGGTCCGTCATGAGGAACCACACCAGCGCATTGGCCCACACGAAGAGCACCCAGTGCCAGCTGAGGGAGGGCATGAAGATCCCGAACAGGGCAAGCATGGAGGCGATGGCTTCGGCGCCGAGCACGGCCGTCAGCAAAATCCGAGCCGGGCGTGGAACGGACCAGAACGGCCCACGCGTGCGCGTCAAGAAGATCGTCAACGAACCGGCCACCGACAGCATCAGGTACATGAGGGTCTGGAGGTGGGCGTGATCGAGGTGGTACACATCCTTCGCGAGGCAGAACAGGCCAAAGGCGGCAATGGGGCCGACCACGCCGAGCACCGTGGCCATCCCGATGACCGGACGCATGTTCCAAACCTCGGGCTGGCGCTTGTAGCGGACGTTGTCGTAGGCGATGGACAGGATGGCACCGTCGTTAAGCAGCGCCAGGACCACGATCATGATCGCCGTGACGGGGAAGAAGTTGAAGATCAGGATCGTCAAGGTGACGAACAACAGCACTCGCAACGTCTCGGCGATGCGGTAGATGGCGTAGCTGTTCATCCGCTGGACGATGCGGCGACTCTCCTTGATGGCGTCGATGATCACCGAGAGGCCGGGGGTCATTAGCACGATGTCGGCCGCAGCGCGCGCCGCGTCGGTGGCGTCCGAGACTGCGATGCCACAATCGGCTTCCTTGAGCGCCGGGGCATCGTTGACCCCGTCTCCGGTCATGCCGACCATGTGGCCTCGTTTCTGCAACACGTCGACGATGTGGAACTTGTGCTCGGGGAACACCTGGGCGAAGCCGTCGGCCGCCTCGATGGCCTCGGTCGCTGTTTCTGACTCCTGGCGCTCGACGTCCCCCGGGCTCGAGGCGTCGAGGATGTCCGAGCCCATGCCCAGTGTCTTGGCGGTTTCCTGGGCGATGGCCACCTGGTCACCGGTGACCATTTTCACCTTTACGCCCAGATCCTCGGCCGTGGCGATTGTCGCTTTGGAGTCGACCCGTGGCGGGTCGAACAGCGGCAGCACCCCGAGGAATTGCCATTGGCCATCCCCCTCGGCTCGGGCCACTCCCAAGGAGCGGTACCCTCGCTAGGCGAACCCCTCGACCGCCTCGTCCACGGCGGACTGCACCTCGTCGACAGCGTCCTACGGTGCGGAGGCCTCCAGCACCATGGTTTCAAGTTCGTTGTGACCATCACCGATTTCTTCTTGGTGTCGCTCAACGCCATTGAGGTCCGAATGGCGACTTTGCCCGACTTCAGAGCGAACGATGTTGGTGAATCCCTCCTCGATGAGAAGCCGGCGTAGGGTGCTCTCGTCATAAAGGAATTGGTGACCCCAGTCGCGAACCATACGGTTCAACATGTAGGCGGGATTGCCACGGTCGGTTTCTGGGATATACGGATTCGTGGAATTCATGAAGGTCACGTATTCACGAGATTCCTCGTCCGTGTCGCAATGTTCAAAAACCGAGATCAGTCTTTCAAGGTTCGGTGTCGCAACGCGCAGCACGCCGCCCGGTCGTAAAACGCGTAGACATTCGGCCAACATTGCTCGCGCGCCACGCAGATCGAGGTGTTCGATCATGTGCTCACAGACGATCCGATCGAAGGATCCGGTCGGGAGAGGGAATGGTTTCGTCGCATCCATGAAGACGACGTCCTTCGACAGAGGGGTGAGATCCGCGCAGAGCCAGCCGTCGTCGGTGTGAGGCCCCGCACCGATCCTTAGTCTCCGTACCGGGTTATTTTCTATATATCGCTGAATGTGGGCAGTCCGATGTGGCTGGTTCAAGCAGCGAATGGTGAGGGCCGCCGATTTCCAGACAATCGGCCACCGCTGAAGATACGCACCTATCTTCTTCTTGGTCTCCGGCGATCTCAGACTTTCCCAGCGCAACTCCCTAATGGATAACCCCTCGCTCGGAAGAACCTCTGGGTGCTCAGTCATGACAACTACCATACGCCTTGAGCCCCAAAGCGGGCTACGAAGGTGGGTCTTTCGGCCATTGGATCTTTAGGCGGCTCCCCGCCGTGCCGGTCGGCAAGCATGCATGCATGCATGCTTGCTTGTCAGCACTGTCATCACTCTGATCACCGTCATCCCGATGGCGGATGTCGGTCAACGTGGAAGAAGCCCGATCGGCTTCTTGATCCGGGAGAATGGATCGGCTGAGCGCTCCGGGCGAGGTGACCTCGGCCTTGACGGGCCGTTCGATCGGTGGGCAATCCCCAGACGAGTCTTTCGGCGATCGCTGGAGGAGGCGGCCTCATGAATTGCAACGGCCGTCACCCTCGGAATTGCGCCTGGAGCGCGTGGAGCGACGGGGGAGTTGCGGATTCGTTGCTCTCCCGTTGGTTGAAGGTTGGTTCCTACCCGGGGTGAAACACAGACGTCATCGTTAGCCTTCTTTCATGGCATTTGACAAGGATTTCCGCAGGGAAACCGGACAGCAATCCGAGAACGGGTTCACCTTGATCGAACTGTTGATCGTCATTGTGGTGCTGGGAATCCTTGCCGCGGTTGTCGTCTTTGCTTTGGGATCGGTGACGTCGAAGAGCGGGAAAGCTGCATGCGCGGCCGACGCCAAGACCGTTGAGACAGCCATTGCTGCCCAGAACGCACAAAGTGGGAGTTACCCTGCGGCGGGGACGGATACCAATGCGTTGGCGATAACCGCCGGCACGGTCCCCACGTATTTGAAAAGTTGGCCGTCCAATTCGGCCCACTATTTCATCGGCGTGGGGATGAGCGCATCGCCGATCGCAGGCGAGATTGATATCGCACCGGGTAACACCACCGGCACGCCACCCGCCGCAGGAGCAACGTGGGTCAACTACGACACGGAGAGCAGCGGCACCGGTTGCAATGCTGTGACCTAGTGCTTCGCACTGGCCGGAGGATCTCGCGATGGCGATGAGCCGACTCAGGCCCTACTCAGCTTGGAGGCATACCGTATCCGCTCACGTCCAAGAGTCGGCCGGGAGTCGGATCAGCCCCTGCATTCCCGGGGGGCCGTGGGCACGTGCCGGCCCGGGGCGCGTCTGTGGGTGGGCGCCCCGGAATGAGTACCTGAGCTGGTCGCCTTCTCGACGCCCGGTCACGCGACGCCCGGCGGCGTCTCTGCTTCCGTAATGACGTTCGGCCCTTCGAGCCGTGAGGGACCCGCCTCCCAAAAGAGGCAGAATGAGACCTATGGATCAGATCACACACTGGATTGACGGCAAACCCTGGGTGGGCGATGCGGACAGGCGCGGAAGAGTCTTCAACCCTGCGACCGGGGCGCAGAGCGGAGAGGTCGATTTCGCCACCGCCAACGAGGTGGATGAGGCAGTGGCCGCTGCGCTCCGGGCCTTTGAAAGCTGGCGGGCCGTCTCATTGGCCAAGCGGACGAACGCGCTTTTCTCGCTGCGCTCGCTGCTGGCCGATCGCGTAGACGACCTGGCTCGAATCGTGTCGGCCGAGCACGGCAAGGTGCAAGCTGATGCGGCCGGTGAGGTGGCCCGTGGGCTGGAGGTCATTGAGTTCGCGTGCGGTATTTCCCAGCTGCTCAAGGGCGAATTCACCGAGGGCGCGTCCACCGGTGTGAACGTGCATTCCCTCCGTCAGCCCCTGGGTGTCGTGGCGGGGATCACGCCGTTCAACTTCCCGGCCATGGTTCCCCTATGGATGTTCCCACTGGCCATCGCGTGCGGCAACACGTTCGTGCTCAAACCGTCCGAGAAGGATCCGTCGGCCTCTCAGTTCCTGGCCGAGCTCGTGGCCGAGGCCGGATTTCCCAATGGCGTGTTCAACGTGGTCCACGGTGACAAGGTCGCCGTCGACCGCATCCTCTCGCATCCCGAGATTGCCGCGGTGAGCTTCGTCGGGTCGACGCCGGTGGCCCGTCACATTTACGAGACGGCAGCCCGGAACGCAAAGCGCGTCCAGGCCCTCGGCGGGGCCAAGAACCACCTCGTCGTGCTCCCTGATGCAGACATGACCGAAGCCGCCGAAGCCGCAGTGAGCGCAGGATTCGGTTCGGCCGGGGAGCGGTGCATGGCCGCCTCGGTCCTGGTCGCCGTAGGCGGTTGCGGCGACCAACTTGTTGAGGGCATTCGACGACGGGTCGACGGATTGGCGGTCGGGCCCGGTGACGATCCCGAATCAGAAATGGGCCCATTGATCACGTCGGAGCACCGGGACCGAGTGGCTTCGTATCTCGACATCGGTGCCGAAGAGGGAGCGAACGTCGTCATCGACGGCCGTGAGCATCCCAACAAGGGCGAAAAGGGAGGGTATTGGCTCGGGCCGTGCCTGATCGACGAGGTGTCCCCGAGCATGCAGGTCTACCGTGATGAGATCTTCGGCCCCGTGCTGTCCGTGGTCCGGGTCGAAAGCCTTGACGAGGCACTCGACCTCATCAGCACCAATGGCTATGGCAACGGTGCGGCGATCTTCACTTCCGACGGCGGGGCGGCACAGCGCTTCGAGACTGAAGTGGAAGCGGGAATGGTCGGCATCAACGTGGCCATTCCGGTCCCGGTCTCTTACTACTCGTTCGGAGGTTGGCAGGGCTCGCTCTTCGGTGACCTGCACGTCTACGGTCCCGATGGTGTCCGCTTCTATACCAGGGGTAAAGCCGTGACCAGCCGTTGGAGTCAGATCGGCGACCACCACAAGAGCCTGGCGTTCCCCAATGCCGCCGCGAGCGAACCTCGCTGACGAGGGCTTCCCCGGCCTTTTCGGCGGGTGACCATGCGGTAGGCGGCGAGCAGAGTTCCGATTGCAGGACCCGGGCCCCGGACGGTATTCGGGGCGGTTAAAAGCCGGGAGCGGGCAGGGGCTCATTGAGGCGGAGGGCGGGCGCAACGACGAGGAGTTTGCTGATCTCGGCGGTCTGCGGGTGAGGGGATCGAAGAGTTGTGCTCCTATTGGGATTGGGTGGTCGGCTCATTGACAGCAGTTTGCGATCCTTACTGGGAAGAGCAACCAACTCAGGTGGCGCAGTCGCCGGGATCCTGAGTCGACCGACCGGATGCCGGATCGTCGGATCGGCAACCGATATCGATGTGTGGCGAGAATAAAGGACCTGTGAAGTGGACGTGAGCGAGAACGGCAACGGCAACGGCAGCGCCAATGGCCACGGCAGCACCAATGGCAACGGGAGTGGCAACTATCAGGGCTCGGAGGACTGGTTTGAGCAGCGCGTCAGCCCGGACGAGCCGCCGGTCCGATTCGTCGAGCGACGCCAGGGTGGCCGCCGGCGTAGTGACTCGCGCGGAGTGAATGAATTGCCGTCCATCACCCTCACGGCTCCGACCGTGAGCCTCGTCATCCCCACCCGGAACGAGGCTCGCAACGTCGCCGATGTCCTCGATCGCCTTCCGAAAATGATCACCGAAGTCATTTTGGTGGACGCAAGCTCCGACGTGACCAAACTCATGGCCCGATCGAGCCGGAGTGACATCCGGATCATCGGCGAGCCAGCCCCCGGAAAAGGGAACGCCCTACGAGCGGGTCTGGCGGCTGCCACGGGCGACGTCGTGGTCGCCATGGACGCCGACGGCAGCATGTCGCCCGAGGAGATTCCGCGGTTCGTCCACCCTCTGGCACACGGATTCGACTTCACCAAGGGTTCTCGCTTCATGGCGGGGGGAGGGTCACTCGACATCACACCGATCCGGAGGGCCGGCAACCGAGCCCTGGTCGAAGCGGCGAACCTGCTGCTCGGCGTACGGTACACGGACCTCTGCTACGGATTCTTTGCATTCCGAAAGATCTTCTTCGACTCCCTGGATCTTCGTTCGACCGGGTTCGAGATCGAGACCGAGATCATCGTGCGGGCGCAGCTCATCGGTCTGCGCATCGCCGAGGTGCCGAGCGTTGAGCTCCCGCGCCGCAACGGCGAGTCCAGCTTGCGAGCGGTCCGCGACGGCACAAGGGTCCTGCGGACGCTGTTGATGGAGCGAAAGCTTCAGCGTGCCGCCGGTGGCTCCGCCGGGTTGTATCCCGAGCTCACCGGAGATCGGCATGCGGAAAAAAATGGGCGTCGCCCGGTTACGGCGGATCGACCTTCCCGCCCGATGAACGGGCCCCGTGCCCGAGAGCATTCCGTCGCCGATCCGGCCCACGGTCGACCGCTGAACTGAGAGCGCATGGCGGCATCGGGGGGATTCCTCTGGTGCCGCAGCGAGGAGACCCGAGGGCAGCGGCCACGTAGGTGAGCGCCCCCCTCCGGGTCGCCCGCAGAGCGATCGCCGAGGTCTCCGCACCGGCCCTGGGGGCCCCATCTCGGACCCTCCCGTGGCGAGCAACCGTCTGGCGAGCAACCGTCTGGCGAGCAACCGTCTGGCGAGCAACCGTCTATGGAGCGGCCGGCCCCGGCGTGATGCTGAGGACGGAGGCTCGAGGCCCCGGTGGCTCTCTCTTGCCGGTTCACTCGCTGGCGGTAACGGGGAGCCCGCACCAGCCCCAGATGTCTGGTATCTGGCCGACAGATGGAGTCCTCCTCCCCACTCTCCTCGCGCACCGAGAGCCGTGCCGGGTCCCGGCAACCCCTCGTGGCGGATCGCCGCGGCGTTGTTATGATCCCTCATGTCCCAGAAAGTCGTCACAGCACCGGACCAGGAGGGTCCCCCCGCATCCAGGGTCGCTTGTAAGAAGATCCAGTTCAGCAGGTATTTTAGTGTCACTCCTGGCATGAATTCGTCGCGGACGGTACGAGCGAGTGACGCCTCGGAACTCATTTGTCGGAAAAGTGACTTTTTGCCCTATGCGGTGCGCCGTCAGTCATCCAGAATGGCTACACATTGACGACTCTTGTGGTGAGAATTCGGCATTGTGGCGTGAGGCAAGACGGCAAGACCAGGGCGGTGACGTGGAGTGGCCGATCTGGCCTGACGAACGACCGTGAGGTGGAGGTTAAACGGAGGGGTCCGTGAAGTGACGATTCATGGTGAACAGGAAGTCATCCGTCGTGGGGCAAGGCCACGAGGGACCTTTGATGGAAAGTGAAGATCGGCGAGTATTCATGATGAAGGGCGGAATGAGTTGACTCTTACCCAGATCAATAGTCGGGCCCAGCGCAAGCTGGGCACGAATGACCTGGAGCCAACGGTTTCAGTTGTCATACCCGCCAAGAACGAGGCCCTGAATCTGCCCCACGTGTTCGCTGGATTGCCGCGTGACCTTTATGAGGTGATTTTGGTTGACGGAGGCTCCACCGACGAGACCGTCGAAGTGGCTCGACAGCTCTGGCCCGACATCACGATCATCGGTCAGACCCGGAGAGGCAAGGGCAATGCATTGGCGTGCGGATTCGAGGAGGCCAGCGGCGACTTTATCGTCATGCTCGACGCGGACGGCTCAACCGATCCGGCGGAGATCCCACTGTTCGTGGACGCCCTGAAGAGCGGAGCGGACTTCGCCAAGGGCTCACGTTTCATGACAGGAGCCGGAAGCAGCGACATCAGCCGCATTCGGCAGATGGGGAACTACTTCTTGAACAAGGCCGTCAATCTGCTCTATGGGACGCGCTATACGGATCTTTGCTACGGCTATAACGCCTTTCGCCGTGAGTGCTTGTCCGTCATCGATCTCGAAGGGGGAGAGGTCGAAGGAGTCGATGAGCGCACCATGCTCTGGGGTGACGGATTCGAGGTGGAGACTCTGATCAATGTGCGGATCGCCAAGGCGGGCCTACGGGTCGCCGAGGTACCCAGCTTCGAGCGGAGTCGCTACTTCGGCACCAGCAATCTCAATGCCTTCTCCGACGGGATGCGGGTCCTCAGGACCATCCATGCAGAGCGCAAGAGGGGCACTCGCCGAGCCGCCACCACGTCGGCCGCGATCGAGCGCGAAGTGGGGATCTCGTGGTCCCTTCTCTCCACCCTGAGCGAAGAAGCCTGCTGACTCGAGGAGCTCTCGGCCCCGCAACCTGAGCGGATGGAACTGGTCGACTTCCCTCTGGCCTACGTATAGATCTTTACGGATCGGATGTTGAACGAACTGCCGGAGGCCGCTGGTCCGTCGATCGCCAAGTTGGCGAGGAAATACATCGCCTGACTTGGCACAGCGCTCCCCGTGTAGGTGAAGACGACCTTGCCGTCGAAGTACCACGTCAGGGAGCCGGGTTTCCACAACAGTCCATAGGTGTGATAGCCGACCCCGAGATCCGCACCCGTCTGGACCACCCGGTACTTCTGCTTCGGGTCTTTGGTCGTCCCCCAGTGGTAGGTCGTCGAGATTGAAGTCGTGTTCCCGAAGTTCTCCATGATGTCGATCTCCGGCGGCCATTTCACGGCCTTTGGGAGGAGCCAGAGTGCCGGCCATGTTCCGGCAGTCGCGGGAATCTGCGCGACAACTTGGACGTACCCGTAGGTGAAGGCAAAGGAGTTCTTCGTCGTAACCATGCCCGACCTGTAGGGGTACGTCTTTGGTGCACCCGAAGCATCGGTTCCCTTCGTTGGCGTCTGTGTCGCGACGAGGTGAAGGGTTCCGCCTGAGACGAGGGCTCCTGAGGGTCGGTACCACTCCACCTCGTTCGAATTACCGTAGTTATTGCACTCGTGCGCCGGATAACAAGTACTCCATGTCGACGTATTGAGTCTCGTGCCTCGGAAGTGGGGATTGAAGGCGAGCGAGAGGCCGGCGGTCGGATCGGACGCCGCTCTGGCCTCCTCGAGCGCGACCTCTGTCGGCGCGCTGACCGACACGAGCGATCGGTGAGTCACAACGGTCGCGTTGGTCGCCCCTGCCGGGCCCTCCCCGCCCGTTCCCCAAACCGAACCCGCAAGAGCACCACATCCCAAAGCCAACGACAAGGCCACGGTGTATGAGCGGCTCTCTCCGATGCTTTCCGCGGCCGATAGGCCGTGTCGAACGGCTCGCCATGGCAACGTCACCAGAGGGAATGCACGCTCCAGATTCCTCATTCTCCTTTTCATGCGCATTGCCCGAGCACCTTTTCCGGAAATGCCTGTCCAATGGATCCGACATGTGAAAAACCTGAGAAATTGCAGGGCTCTCGCCCAGAATCCACTTTAAGGTCTCCATCGTTCGATAGTCGGTCGCCTACAGCCTTTATTTCGGCCATTCCGCGATTCTGCACATCCATGTGTGGGCACTGGTGCACGCGGGTGCTGCGATCCGGCGCGAAGTCATCGAGCGTGTTGCCCAGACCGCTGCGGATGCGCGGCCTGTCGCCCGTACGTGGTGCGACCGTCAAGCCTCCCCACGCTGTCTCCGAGAGAGCGCTCACTGCCAGTAGTATCCGTACCAGGAAAAGCGTAAGGCCCTCGAGGCGGAGGCAGCCGTGACCAAGACACAGCGAGTTGGGTCGTGAGGAACAGACTGAACCAGAACGGGTTGTCACAACTGACCCCCGTACTGCGGGACCGAGGGGCTGTAGCGGGGTCTGTGCGTTGAGCGTCCAGCTGCTGTCGCCCTCCTTTCCGCTCCCCACACCGGCGCCAGGCAATCGCGAGTTTGGCGGTGCAGTCTGGATTGGGTCATATGAGGTTGGCATGGCGGAGCCGTGTCCCGATCTGAAGCTCGAGGGCGGCGAACGGTTTTCGAAGGCAAGGCTTCTTCTATGGGACTCTGACCGGGTCCAGGGATTTGTTGAACTTCCGGTATCCAATGGTGCCATTGCGGCAGCGGATCTGGAGCGGGCGATTGCGGCACTGCCGAGGCGGAAGACCGAATGGGCCGGTGTGCCATTGGTGCCGATCAGCGTCATCGTCTGCACTCGGGATCGCCCGGAAGACCTGTCCGGATGCCTGTCCGCACTTTTCGACCTGAAGTATCCGGAATTCGAGATCATTGTGGTCGACAATGCTCCAGCAACCGACGCGACCCGCGCCCTCGTCGAGCCGATGTCGGACCGAGGCGTTCGCTATGTACGAGCGGATCTCCCCGGGCTGGCCCGAGCGCGCAACGTGGGTGCCCGTAGTGCAAGGTACGGCCATTTAGCCTTTACGGATGACGACGTCATCGTCGATCGTCGTTGGCTCGAGGCATTGGGTCAGGGATTTGCGGACCACACGGACGCGGGCTGTGTCTCGGGAATGGTGGCAACAGGTCAGTTGGAATCGCGATCGCAGCACTACTTCGACCAGCGCGTGGGCTGGAGTGAAAATATGCACGTCACGAAATTCAGCCTTGATGATCCACCGATCGGATTCCCACTGTTCCCCTTCCAATTCGGCGCATATGGGACAGGAGCGAACTTCGCAGTTGAGAGGTCATTGCTGTTCGAGCTCGGAGGCTTCGACGAAGCACTTGGAGTTGGATCGCCGACCGGTGGGGGAGAGGATATCGATTGGTTCGTCCGGGTCATCCTCGCGGGCCACACCCTGCTCTACCAACCTGATGCGGTTGTGTGGCACAAGCACCGCATTGATGATGCAAGTTTGGCAACCCAACTCGAGAACTACGGAGTTGGGTTGGGCGCCGTGATCGCCAAGCTTGCCGCCAATCCGAAGGCACTTCGAGCAATGGCCCCGCTGATAGGCCGTGCCGTGTTGCACACCTGGAAGATCCTGAGAATCAAGGACAACACGCAATCCGCCGAAAGAGTGAGTACCGGCAACGCATTCAGAGAGTTCCGAGGAATGTTACGGGCACCATGGGCTCTCCATCGGGCCCGACGGGATCGGGTCGCATACCCGCTCTATTCAGAGGCAGTCGCCGGCAAACAGTAGCGACATTCGAATTGAGCAGTTCAGTTCGGCTAAAACCCCTGCGACTTTTCTCGCCGAATTGCTTTGAGGATCACCCTCCCAGAGACGACCGGAGAAAAGACGAACGACTCTCCGAGAGCGAGCAATTGGCCCTTTCGATCGTGACGAGATCGCGCTTCACTGGCACGAAACATTGCAGCGTTGGCCCGACCTGTTAACGCGGTCGCCAGGCCAATGCGCGCCGCCTTCGCATCTTCTGCTCTGTTGCGGAGTTCCGCCGACCAGAGGTGCTGAGTCAGGATCTGCTTGATCTCTCGGCCTCCTGACGTCGCACCCAACCAAATGTTGTTTCCGTGCCGCCGGTACTCGCACAACACGTCAGGGAGGAAGCTCACGGTGCACTCTCGTGCGATCCGGAAAACAAGATCTAGGTCTTCTCCAATTGCGAGTACGGAATTGAATCCGCCGACCTCCTGAATGAGCGATCTTCTCGCAACCACGGAGGAAAGGAGTACCACCCCGTTTCCCATGAGAAAGTCGCGGTACTGGGCTTCCCTCGCCAGACCGGTGCCAGTGACGGCTCCACTCCCGTCGATGAACCGAAACTGGGTATGGCAAAGTCCGATGGATTCATCGCTCATGGCTCGAACTTGGAGTTTCAACCGATCGGGCAACATTCGGTCGTCATCGTCGAGGAACGCGACGAGTTCTGCCCGAGCGCGTCCGATGCCGACATTTCGAGCCACGGACACACCGCGCTGACGTTGTCTGACGATATGTATCCGGGTGTCGTCACGTTCGATATCCGAAAGGTCGTCCCGGCACCCATCAAGGATGACGATAAGTTCCCAGTCTTCGAATGTCTGCGCTTGCACAGAAGCGATGGCTTCTCGTAGGTACGGGCCACCTCGAAAGCTGGGGATCACCACACTGACGTCGGGCACACATATCCCTTCTTGTGTTCTCAAGCGGCGGGCCGCCATTTACCTACCATGGTATTTCGCTGCGGCGAACTGTGGGAGCACAGAATCCCACAGATGCGCGCCTTTCCCGTGATTCGTTTACATCGCGGCCTCGCGGAGACATCCCGGCGCGGGGTACTCGTGCGCAGGCGCAAATACTCACCTTTGGGACGGACTGGGCGGAAGAAGCACGTCCGCGCTCACACATTCGACGGTGCGCTCCGAGACCGCACCACAGTGCAGCGAGTGCACGTTCCCACGGCTTGCTCGAATAGGTCTTGGTCCATCCGACCGGTGAATGAGCGATTGGCGGTGCCGTCTGTAGCCATGGAGGCCGCGAATTGGCCGTCGACGTAGGTGGAGATCCACCACTGGCGACGACCAGAGCCTGTCGCACGAATCAGTGGCAACGATGCGCCACCCTGCGACGCCGAGCCGGACATCATATGGCCGGTACGGTCTCTGCGATCAATCTCGCTGTGCCGGCGTGGTCGACTTCTCCGCACCAGCGTTCCTCGTCGGTCCGACGAGGTGGTCATCGGGAAGGTAGGAAGAACGGCCAATGGGCAATTCCCGTTGCCTCCGTCGGCGATAGGCTTAGTCTTTGACCGTACGACACTGATTCCATAGCGGCAAAACGGGTCAATCACCGCAGGCCCCTCCTCGGCTACAACCATCTGGCAACCGTTACGCAATCGCATTTCTACGTTCGTTACGTAGGGTTATCCATGGGGATCAACGACGAAACCCTTAGAAGTCCGTCGCCAAATTAGCCGAGTAGTTAGGTTGGCAAAATGACAAGGACGCTTGGCGCATCGCCATTGCGGATGACCGAAGAGCAACGCGACGAACTTGAGAGAATCATACATTCGTTTTCGTCCCCGTACCGCGCCGTCGCGCAGGCGACTGCGCTGCTGCTTGCGGCTGATGGCGCGACCAACTGCGAGGTCGCACGGCGCTTAGGCGTGGCGTCGCATTCGGTGCGAACGTGGCGGAGACGTTTCCGAGAGAGTGGGACCAGTTGGGTCGGCGCGACCGCGCCACGGCGAGGTCGGCAGTCGTCGTCACCCGCAGGCGCTGTCGACCAGGTGTCGCCCGCAAAAGGCGAAGTCCCCGATGACGGGGCCACGGACTGGTCGCCGAGAGCACTCGCCGATTGCTTTGGGTTGGGCAACAACGCTGTGGCCCGGATCTGGCGGGTCCACGGCCGCGAACCTGGAACGTCGTGACCTCCACGATCCCGGATTTCCCGGCGTTTATGATTGGGCACGCCGTCCTCGACGGGCCCTGCGGGGACCCGCCCGGGCGAGCCACCGTCCCGCCCGAAGTGGCGAGCGGGGGATTCGGAGACTTGGGTGCCTGCGCATCGAGTCCGGCGGCCGATCGCTCGGCGGATTCCATGCACTTTGAGCCGCATTTCTCTTTCGGCAAGGTGCTCTCGTCCTGGTTGAGCCTAGTCGAGGACAGGCTTTTGGGAGGGATGCTGAGGGTTTTGAGTGGATTCTCGCAATTCACTAAGAGTCGGCTTTGGAACATGAGGCGGGTAGGGGAATTAGGTGCCTATTTCTGTCCTCATGCAGCCCTTTTGATAGCGCCATTGGGTAGTTTATATACCGTAGGCAAGGAGGACTTGGCCTCTGGAATGACCGAATTCAGGAGTTCGATGACGGAGAAGGGTAGAGCGTGTCTCGATCGGTAAGGAGATCGTCACGGCGAGCATTCGATGCCTTCGATCTCCTCGATCTGGTGAGCGTCGCCGTGACGGCCACCGTCGCCGTGGCCGTTCTTACGCAGGATGAAAGTGCCGTTCGGGCTGTAGCTGCGTCGCTCTTCACGCTCTTCGTCCCTGGACGGGCCGTGGTAACCAACTGGCCCGGCATTGCTCAGCGTGCGCACGTCGCCGTTTCCGTTTTTTTCAGTCTGGTCCTTCTCACTTTCTTCGCGACGGTAACTCTCTGGCTCAGGTATTGGCATCCGCTCGGCCTTCTCGTTGTTGAGTGCCTCGTGTGCATCGTTGCGCTCTTCGTCGGAATCCTCAGGCGCCACCGACGGATCTATGAGCCGGTATCGGCGATCCTTCAGAGAACCGAACTGAGTTGACAATGTCACCTACTACTGAGCGGATCGCCGAAGGGCGGCCAGGGCGTCGTAAGGTCTATCCGATCGGGAGTTCTGTAGTGATGCGACGTGCGCACGAGAGTCCCTCCTTGTGATGGACCTCCTCGTGGCAGAACCTCATACGCAAAGCAGGGTCGAAACACAGGCCGAGCTTCGGCGACTCCTTTACCCGTGGGACATCCTCCTTCCGATCTCCATCGCCTTGTGGGCGTATGGAGTGAAGCATGCCCCGACACATCCGCTCGGCCAGTATGGACTTCCCACGTCGCTCCCCGTGGTCTTTTACGTCGGCCTCGGACTCGCATTGGTCTCGATCGGCTGGGCACTTGCCATGGCACGGCTGTCGTCGCTTCGGCTGGGTGCCCACCTTGCGGCGCTCATCCTCATGCTCTACGGCACGGCGCCCCTTATCTACCAGGAGCCTCGCTACCCATGGTTGACCAAGTACATCGGAGTCGTTCAGTACGTCAGCACCCAAGGCCACGTCAATCAGAAGGTAGACATCTTTCAGAACTGGCCGGGGTTCTTTGCGTTCTTCGCGTGGTTTGACAAGGCGATCGGCGTCGGAAGTCCACTCGGATATGCAAAGTGGGCACAGTTGGCCTTCGAACTGCTCACAGTGCTCATGCTCGCATTCGTCTTTCGGGCCCTGCCGCTAACCACTCGAGAGCGCTGGCTCGCCCTGTTCCTCTACGCAGGTGCGTTGTGGATCGCTCAGGACTACCTGTCACCCCAAGCACTCGGTGTTGTGTTTTCCGCTGGAATCTTCGGATTGGCCCTGACGTACCTGCCACGGAACCAGGACCCTCGGTGGCTGGCTTGGTTGCGTCGCCACCTGAGCCCTATCGGAGATTCGCTTCGTCGTCCGGCCGATATCCCAGCCGAGGTTGAGGCCGAGGACGATAGTCGGCCTCTACCTCAACAATCACGTGGACAAGAGATCGCTGTGCTGGCGGCAATTTTCTTGGCGTACTTCGTCCTCGTCTTCACACACGAACTGTCGCCCTACGTGGTTTTGATCCAGCTCGCTTGCCTGGCACTCGTCGGGCGGTTGCGACAGGGATGGCTCGTGTTCGTTCTTGCCGCGATCGCCTTGGGTTATTTCGCGCCACGATTCGGCTATGTGAACGCCAAGTACGGAATAGTCTCGTCATTGGGGAAATTTTTTGGGAACGCCACGACTCCTTTGGTGAGTCTCGGATCCACCGTGAAAGTCTCGTCGGGGGTGACTCTGTCCGCAGATGCCGCCCGAGTTCTTACGGTGGGCATGTGGGGGGCAGCGGCCGTTGGCGCGGTGCGGCGTTGGCGAAATCGACGGCCGACACTTGCGCTCGTCGTGCTCGCCTATTCACCGGCCGCAGTGTTCTTTGCGGGAGCGTATGGCAATGAAGGACTCCTCCGAGTCTATCTGTTCTCCCTGCCTTGGACGGCCTGTCTGGTTGCTTCCGCCATCAGTCCGGTGGCGGCGAGTCGATTCAGACTGCGAGCGCTGATGGCACCGATCGCTCTGACCATCGCGATAGTGCTGTTCTTTCCGGCCTTCTTCGGCGATGACTATTCGTATGTCTTGTCGAAAGACGAGGTGCAGGGCTCGGTGTCCTTCTATCAATCGGCTGCCCGAGGGACAGTCGTCCTTGCGGACGGCGACTTCCCTGACGACATAAATGAACGGTACAACGAATTTCCGGAACTGACACTCTACGGCCTCGGCGGTATTCTCAACCCGAAGTATCCACCTACTGCGAATGCGGCAAATCTCACAAAGGCTATTGAGGACAAGGTTCGCAAAACAAATGAGCCCGTCTACGTGATTATCACCGATTCGATGCAGGCGTATGGAAGCGAGTTTGGATTCCTCAAGCCCAACGAGCTTGAGGTTCTTAAGACGACGCTTGATAAGGCTCCTGGGTGGTTCCGCATCTACAACACTCCGGGGTTCACGGTGTTCGAGTTGCCGCCGTTCTTCTGATCGGCTTCCCTCGGGACCGCTCAACCGGGTGTGTTCTGCCACACCTTTACTGATTGAATCGACATCGTGGCTGAACACGAGGTCGGGAGCTGCAAGGGTTGAAAAACGTCGGTTATCGCGAGGTTGGCCAAGAAGTACATCGGCTGAGACGGTACGTGGTTCGTCGTCGCAAAGACGGCCTTTCCGTCGATGAACCACGTGAGCGAGCCCGGCTGCCAGTTAAGGCCGAAGGTGTGCCATCCCGAGGATAGATCCGTGGTTGTGGCGGTGGCCTGTTGGAGTGCGGAGGCGAGCGATGGGTGAAAGGCCATGGCCGGACGAGTTGTCGTCGTGCCGATGATCTCCATGATGTCGATCTCTGGCAAATTTGTTGAGTGATTGGCGGGGAGCATCCATAAGGCCGGCCAGGCATTCCGGCCCTTCGGCAGCCGAGCCACGACCTGTAAATACCCATAGGTGAAGTCGTAACTCGGATCTGTCGTCACGATGCCTGAACGGCAGGGGAACACTTCGGGGTTCCCGTTGGCATCCTTGCCACTCGTAGCAATGGGACTAGCCACGAGATTCAGTGCTCCGCCGGAGACTTGATCTTGTGATGGCAAATACCATTGATTTTCGGGATAGGCACCAGGGTGACCACATCCCGACCCCCTCGGCACGTACCAATAACAGGTGTTCCATACCTGAGTGTTCAGACTGGAGCCGGTAAACGTGGCATCAAACGTCAAGTGTGACCTGGGCGGGGGGACCTGCGGTGCGTAGGTATTTACTTTTGTATTGCTCGGATCCGGCTGTTGTGATGTGGCTGTTTGCGCGGAAGAAGCGCCCTTGGGTCTTCCTCCCAGGTGTCCTCCGAATCCGACCGCGGCCCCGATGGCCAGCGCGAACACGGCGAGCACGACCGGATGGACGTGGAAACCGGAGCCGCGTCGGCTCGAGGGCGCCTTTTCCATGGTGCTCCATGGTATTCGCACCAGCCACGATCTTCGTGGCACATCATCGCCGGCCACTCCATAGTGGGACAATCGTGTGGTCGATCGACCCCGAGAATGTTTAGGCCGGCGGACGTGTCGCGACCTGGTCCTGATCATCGTGAGCGCCCGAGGAGAGGGTGAAGGGCCTGAACCGGATGCCGAGCTTCTCTGTGTCGCTGAGGTTGGGGACCGACGGCGCCGGTCGGACCAGGCCCAGGAGTGAGTCCGCTCGTATCGGCAGGCTCACTGAAGCAACTTCGGCGACTCGTATGGCCCCGTAAAGTGGCGACCACGGGAGCGGAAGAAAGTGCGGATTGCGGTCGGACTCAACCTGCGCGATTCCACGTAAGAGCGCCTCGAAGGGGACAGCGTGCGGGTGGGCCAATCCGAGCGGGCGGCCCGGCACCTCATCCGCCGTCGCGAGCGTGGTCACGGCCGCCCGGAGGTCGTCCTCGTGCAGCGTGAACTGGTACGAGTTCCGACCAACCAGGGGAACGATCGGAAGCGTGGTGAGCTTACGCAATGTGCCCACCATGCCGCCCCACCCAGGTCCATAGATCAGCCCGGGACGAATTGCGCACATTCCTCTGGCGAATGCGTCGGTCTCCGTGGCCAGCTTTGCCCGTCCATAAATCTGACGGGTTCCCGCGTAGGCCGACATGGAGGAGACGACGATCGTCCGTCGAACGGAGTTGGAGACCGCCAGGTCGAGGAGGCGTCGGGTGCCGTAGACATTCCGGTCCCACACATCGCTCCTCGATGTGGCCGAGAAGTCATATGCGCAGTGGACCAAGACGTCCACTCCGCTGAGGGCTTCGGGCGAACAACCTTCCACGATGTCATACGGTCGATCGTTCGTTCCGGATTCAGGGCGTCGGACCAACCGTCGGATCCCGAATCCCGCAGTGGACATGCTGGCCGCCAGAAGTGAACCGACATAGCCGTTGGCTCCGGTGATGGCAGCGATGGGCCCATCTTTTCGGGTGCTCATATCGACTGCCGGATGGACTCACTGGCGATCCTGTGCGCATTCGCCATGATCGTAAGAGTGAACGTCGTCGCGGGGACATTCGGGAAGACGGATGCATCGATGAGATGGATGTTGTCCCATCTGGCCAGGCGTCCGAGTCGATCGGTCGCCAGACCCGTTCGGCTGAGGCTGTGCGGAAAAGAGCCACCGAAGTGGTAGCTCTTCGCCGCCGGTGAAACCGACGTCATCGGGAGAACCGGCCAAAGATCGAGCGCGGGTGCCGCCCTGAACAGCGCTCGCGTCATCTCGCGGAGCATTGGCGGCCAGCCGGCGCTCGGCTCTCGGTCAACCACCAATTCGGGCAGGTTCGCTCCGATGGTCGGGGAGGCTGTCACTTTGACCTTCGGGGAAGCCCAGGAGGGGATGTAGCCCAATCCGACCGATAGGCGCCGAAGTGCCGCGGTCACCAGAGGGGCAGCCTTCGAATGCTGGAGCGGGCTCGGCATTGAAGATTCAAAGACCGGGTTATATGGATAGAAGTGGATCTGACACAAGTCGAAACCTTCACCGCTAGCGTCGTAAACCAGATTGAATTGATTAAGGGTGAAATTTCTTTCGCGGCGTGGATCGACCGTCGTGCTCTTGGAGACGGTGGGCATGACGAACTGGATGGACTCCCCAAGTTCCACTGCTTTGTCGAAATGCCCCAACGAGCCCAGGACCAAACGCGTCGTTCCGATTCCACCGCAGGCCACGTAGATCCTGTCGGCAGTGAGGACCTCGACCCGCCCGGTCGAGATGTTGCGCACTTCAACCTGCGGAGCGGAATCTCGCTCATCCAGTTTGAATGCGAGGACGTCATTCCGGTAGGTGATGCGCGCGTCGGCGCGAAGTCGATCGAAGGTGTGCGATGCCGAGTAGATCAGTCCATAGGGACAACCGGTCATGCACAGCCCGCATCGTGTGCAATCTTCGGATCGCATGGCCAACCGGGCTCGACCGATCGTGATGCCGAGCGACTGTATGTATGCGCGCTTTCGTTCGTAACGCTCGAGGACGTTGCGGGTGCGATCAGCGAGCTCGGGCAGCGGACGCGTGGGGATGAGGAGAGGGAACAATGTCGACAGGTCGTCCTCCTCGCCCGTGAGCGTCATCTCTCCGAGCGCTACTTCGTAGTGAGACCTCATCTCGTCGCTTCCTATCGGCCAGCGATCGAACGTGGCTGCGCTGAACGGCATGATTTGTGCGCCCCAAACGTTCGAGAAACCTCCATATGCCCCGGAGACCACTGACCGATTTGCTTTGCCAATGGCGCTCACGCCCTCTAGCTGGCCGAAGTTTCGGAACGGGAAGTCGGATCCATAGGCCCGTTTCTCGGGTAGCGCACCCTGGCGCTCGGCGACAGGTTGGTGAGCGATGGTCCGGATGGCATCGTCGTGCCAACCTGATTCAGGACCGGAGGCGAGTTGCTCGCGGATGCCTTTTCGGTCATCCTCGAGCTCACCGCCGACGTCGATGACCGTGATCCGTTGCGCGGGATCGCGCGAAAGTGCAAGTGCGGCACCCGCTGCGGCCGGCCCAGAGCCGATTATGAGTGAAGTCGGCATGCGGGTTGGCTCTCCTGAATCGGTAACTCTACGCTGCCGCAATTGTAGCCTTCTCACACTGTGTTGTGGGACCAACACAGGCGTTCGGCAAAATGCCGGCGAACCGCACCATGTGGGAATCATCTGCTACCGCCGCCGATGATTCGGTGCAACGACTCAACAGGAGTCGCACAACTCGGGCTCTGATCGCTTGTCCGGTGAAGATGTCGTGGTGTTCGTTCGTTGCTCGTGCGATGTCGTTCATGCCCTCGCAATGACAGCGAAGGCGTCACCGACAAGAACGCAATGTGTTCGACACATGGATAGTCCGCAAGAACGACGAAGAGAGATGTCAGGTTTCGCGCTTTGAGGAGATTGACCACGAAGACGTAGCGGAACGCCCGTCCGAGAGAGCGATCGCGCGCTGCAACCTTCCGAACCTAGGCGCATTGCACTTCAGTTGCTACGTGGTTGCGAGCTACGAGCAATGGGCCATCCGCATTGACATGCGGACCCAAATGGGCCAGCATCGGTTGGACGCAACACGAAAAGGCAAACCTCTCGTGAGAGGGGGACGCAAAGCCACGGGACTCCCTGAGTTAGCCGGGCCGCCGAAATAGTGTGTTCTTCCTATTTTCCCGGTGGCCTCCTGCTCAGGCCTAAGGGGAATGATGCGAAGAATCCGACAGCTGCGCGAAGTACTAGCCCGTCAGCTGCGAGAAGTAGTGCCGGCACGAACCAAGTGGCTTCTGTGCCTTCTCGCTGCCGCCAGTTGTGCCTTCGCTGCCACAGTCGGAGCCGGTATCGGTGCATCAGCGCAAGCCTCAATAGCCCCCACGGCGAAGTTGGGGGCGAAGTCCCTCGAAACCGATTTGACGACAGCCGGGAACTATAGCGGCGGGCACTTCCTTGCCGCTGATCCGAACGGCGGCTACTGGACGGTCGACTGGCTCGGTGATGTCACGGCTCACCGTGGGGCCCCTGGATACGGATCGCCCGGCCTTTCGGGTCTCAAGCTCGCCAAGCCCATCGTCGGCATGGCCTCCACCCCCGACGGGCACGGGTACTGGCTCGTCGCCAGTGACGGCGGGATCTTCAGCTACGGCGACGCCAAGTTCTACGGCTCGACCGGCGCGCTCCACCTCAACGCGCCCATCGTCGGCATGGCCACCACGCCGAACGGGCGCGGGTACTGGCTCGTCGCCAGTGACGGCGGGATCTTCACCTTCGGCGACGCCATCTTCATGGGCTCGACCGGCGGCCAGCACCTCAACGCGCCCATCGTCGGCATGGCGATGGGCACCGATGGACTGGGGTACTGGCTCGTCGCCAGTGACGGCGGGATCTTCAATTTCGGTCTCACCCCCTTCTACGGTTCGGCCGGCGCCCTCCACCTCGACGCGCCGATTGTCGGCATGGCCCGCACCCCCGACGGGCACGGGTACTGGCTGATCGCCAATGACGGCGGGATCTTCACCTACGGCGACGCGCAATTCGAAGGCACGCTTGCCACCGGTGGCAACACCGTCCTCGGCATCGTCGTCAGTCCCTCGGCTGATCTCTACAGCCTGGTGATGGGCGACGGATCGGCACAGGTCCCGTCCCTCACCCCCGCCCCTGCGCCCGCCCCTGCGTCCACCCCGACCACCACCTCCACACCCGGAACGACGAGTGCACCGCACGTAAGGTCAACGACCACGACGACTGCACCCCGGGTGAAGTCAGCCCCTGCCCCGGCTCCGGCCCCCGCCCCGGCCCCGGCCGCCGGCTCCAATGGGGCTGTCCCCCTGGCGCCCGCGAGTCTCGGGGCTCCGACGACCCTGATCTTCGACGACGAGTTTTCGTCGGGCTCGCTCAACCGGGCGATCTGGTCGCCCAGCTGGTTCGGTGATGGCAATACCCAAAACGGCACCGTCATGGAGTCGGGCAACGTCTCGGTCGACGCCAACGGGCTCGAATTGACGCTGAACTCGAACAGCACGGGTGCCATCGTCAGCTCCAACCCCTCAGACGGGCAGCCCGGGCACACAGGGTTCCAGGTGGCGCCGAGTCCGGGGAGGCCCGTCTACGTCGAGTACAAAGCGACGCTGCCCTCGGCCGGGGGACAGATCGCCAACTGGCCCGGTCTGTGGCTCACGGGCCAGAACTGGCCCCAGACCGGCGAGATCGACGTCATGGAGGGCTTCGGCACCAGTCAGTTCCATATTGAGTACGGTCCGTCAGGGTCGACCTTCGGCTCACCGGGATTTGCGAACCCCGGCGGCGTTGGCGGGACCACCGCCGGCACCCACACCTACGGGGTGCTGTGGACCACCACCGGCGTCACTTTCGTCTACGACGGGGTCGTGGTCGGATCAGAGAATGCACCGCTCAGCGGGCCGATGTACCTCGTCATGGAGAACTCCATCGGTTCGCCCAGCCTTCTCGGCGCCACCGTGACGGTGAGAGATGTGCGGGTGTGGCAGTAGGGCGGCACCACCTCGAGAGGACATGCGGGCGCGAGGCGTCGAGGGTTTGGGAAGATACCCGAACGCGGTGCTGCTGATTCGGTTCAGGCCGGAAGCGGATTCGACGCCTTCGGAATCTCAAATCCCAGCGGCATCCCGACGTAACAGCTTTCGCAAGTACAGCTGTGCGCGTCCGGTCGCATGACCACTGCCAGCCATCAATAACCCAACCGTCATGGCCCCCAGCCGCGTCAATCCCACCAATCGTCCGGCAACTACTTGCCGGAGGTTGATTTTGACCTGCGTCGTCACCGCCCTACCCACGAATTCGCGTTCGGCGCGTATGTTGGCTGCGTGTCCCATTGCAGAAAAGGCTTCGACTTTTTCGCGATTGACGTAGAAGCACCGACGCCAGAAGTACTTCCACGTCACCCGCTCAGACGGGACGTAGTGGTGCACTATGGCGCGCGGTTCATAAAGGACACGCTTATCGGGAAACTCCGCTGCGACGCGCATGCAAAGGTCGAGATCGTCGAAGTCGATTGAATGGAATCCCCCAATCTTCTGGAAGGCATCTCGACGCACTGACAAATTGGCGCCTATCAGATGGCCGAGCGGACCTAATTCCTTCGGCATCCCTTCGTATTCGCAGCCAAAGACCCAATCGAAATTCGAGGGGAACCACTGTGGCCGCTCTGTCTCGTAGAGCGGTAGCGGCGCCCCTCCGACGGCAACCGTCGAGGGATCCTTGTAGGGGGCGAGGAGATGTTCGAGCCAATCCGGTTCTGCCGCGGCATCATCATCCATGAAGACGAGTACGTCGCCCTCCGCAATCTCAGCGCCAGAGTTTCGAGCCCATCCTGCGCCAAATCGCCTTCTGGAACCATGGGCTTTGGCGTGGACTCCGGCACCCCCGTCGTCTTGATCGAACCGGTTTGGTATCACCCGAATCGGGAAGCCGGCGGCGGAATCTCGCTGGCCCCATCGTTCTTCACATCGCTCCAACAATTCTTGATTGTGGTCGATGCAAAGAATAAGCATCAAGGGCGGACACGATTGCGCCTCAACTGACGTGACCGCATCGATCAGCAGACCCCAGCGATTCAGGGTATAGGCCGGGATGATTACCGAAGCCGTCGGTGATGTCGGAGATGTCGTCATGCCTCGTGTGCTCGACGGAGACGTCGCGCGGGGACTCGCACCCGGATCAGGTATCAATGAGTTCGATGGCCTGAGTTATCGTGTCGCCGACTTTTTGTCTGACGACCCGCGTATATAGTCCCGTGTCAGATGCAAAAGGTCGAAGAAACTGTCTCTTGGCCTCCGGAAGTTCATGTACCACGGATCTTGCGAGCGCTTCGGGGACCAAAAGATCGGTTCCCGCCGGTCCATTGGACCCGGGTAGTCGGTGTAGTAGTAACTCGCCAGGGAGAGGCGGGCTCTCCCCTGGGGACACCGAACCGGGTCGGGCACCCCATGGTACGAAGTGGGCGTTGTTTCGAATATCACCACTCGGCCTGCGGTCGGCACGATTCGCTGTCCGCATGAAGCCGTGTCGGCGGGCCAAAGTTCGAGTTGACCACCAAAGTCTTCGTCCCAATCCGAATTCAAATATATGAGTACGTTGACCCGGTGGAAGAGTCCGTTGTCGGGATGTAGCCGAAAATCGCGATGAAGAACCTGAGAGGATCCCGGAGGGCTGACGTGAATCCCCGCCCAGCTGCGGGACTCATCTGGAATCAGATTTTCGATGCCGGTCAGCTTCTCGAGGAATTTCAGGAACTCCGGCGTGAGAAGCGAGTCAAGAATGTCTTGCGCCGCGTGTCCTGTTACTTCGGGGGACTCCGCCTTGACCATTCTGTTGCCCTTGTGAACCTCGAGGCTGAGCGCTCGGTGCAGTTCCTGAGCCTCAGCCGCAGCGACCGCCGCCGGGTCAATCAGGTCCTCCAGGATCAGATGCGGCCAGGGTTTCGCGCCGAGGTAGCTCTCACGGTATTTTTCGGCAAGGGCGTCCAAGTCCGGGACAGCAATGGGCGAACCATGCTTGCCCACCCAGGTCTTAGTGGGCATGGGATCGACCTAACCTGGCCATTCCGACCTGCCGCCATGACCTGATGAACCAGCTCCACTCGGCTGAACCCGCTCCACAGAGTGCTTCATCCTCACGGGTCAAGTTTATCAGGTTCTTACCAGCGCATTTGAGGCAGGGGAGCAAGGAAATGTGGCCTCGTTTCCCTGCTCAGAGCATCGATCCGAGGCGATCTCGGGGCGTGGACTGGCGTCGTGCATCGTCCGATCGTCTGGTAAGACAAGCGGGCACTTTTTAGGCCCGGTCTCAGGTTCGTGCCACCGGTTCCGCGGTGCTTCAGCGGCCAGTTGCCGGGTCATGATTCTTGGTGAGGGCACCCGAAGAGGGAGGTCGCCTGTGGCGCCTGGGCCGGGCCAAACCATCTTCAATCATTGCGCTCAGATCAGAGGCTCGAGTGCGACTGATCAGGTACCTGTGGGGCCTTATTCTCAGAAACTTCCCCTCCCTCACCGTGTCCAGACCGGAGGACCTTGAAGACGGTCGGGGAGTAGGCAATCGCCTCCAAGGAAAGCGCAACGAGGATTCCGATCGAGACGCCTGTCAGCCCGTGAAGAGAGGCGCCCGCGGCAGCCAGTCCCACCTCCAGGAACGCTCCTGCCATTGTCCAGAGCACCGCTTGGTGCATGCGGCCCTGCACTCGAGCGATTGAAACGTAGTGGGATTTGATCGCGTAGGGATAGGTGCTCAAACCCAAGAATCCCATGGCAAGGCTGGCCGAAGCATACGCGGGTCCAAACAGCTTGAGAATAGAACTGGCGAACACAAAGAAGAACGGCGCTGATGCGAGGGACAGGACCAAGGATATCTTCATCGTCTTCCGTACCTCGCGGCGAAGTGCGACGTCATCGCCCGGAGCCAGTGCAAAGAGCACGGTTGACAAGAGGTTGGGAATAGTTTGCACGATGCCCACAACCAAGAAGGTGGCGGTAAAGGCAGCGTTGGCGCTCGGACTCACGATGAGTGCCACCAAGACCGGGAAAATGAGGCGCGGCGATTGTATTGAAATATTCAGCCAATGATGCCGAAACATCAACTGGCGTTTCAGAAAGAGATTCCTGAAATCCAACCGTGACGACTGTCCTTTCGTCAGCTTTCCGAGTTCAATAACGACGAGAAGCATGGACAGTGCCAGTCCCGTGGTCCAGGCGACCACAAGTTCGACTCCTGAGTTGCTCGCCCAGACGGCAATGAGAATCGGCAAGAGCGCCAGCTTGCTCACTGCGAAAACAACATTGCGTCTCAGTTGCAGATCACCGCGAAGCAGCCCGATGCACGCATCGTCCAAGACGAGAAGATCGGTACTGAATACAGCGAGTAGCACGAAGACGAGCACGCCGATTGCACCTGCAACGCCCTCGCTGATCGCTGACGAAGTGAACTGGAAGCCCACCCCGGCACCAAGTGCAACCACGAAAGTCGCGACACTCACGCTAACCACAGCCGTGAGGATCAGTGCCCGCGCCTGTCTTTTGTCGACGGATAGTTCGCTGATTACAAACGTGCTTAGGCCAAAGACACAAAATACGGAGATAAATTGCGCCGCCGACTGCACCGCCGAAGCGGTGCCAACAGCGCTGGCGGGCACCAAACGTGCTGCGATGAACCAGTAGAAGAATCCGAGGAAACTGGTGATGATCGTGCTGCCATAAAGGTGGGCCGCATTGCGAATGAGTGGACCTTCGAGAGCTCCTTTCGCTTCAGCTCTCAGATGCCCCAGCCGTTGTCCAAGAGTGGTCGCAGAAACCTTGGATTCAGTGGCTTCCGTGTCTTCCTTCACAAGCCCTGTCCGATCGGCCCTCGTGCGCCGCGTTTAGTGGTTGCCGCAGGGCTTTCACTGTCCGCTCGTCTCGACCGCCAGGAGGAATCTACGTGGCTCTCATACACTCTCACGGTTGCGCACCCAGGCCGATAAGTGCCTTCGCAACGACGAATCCCTCCGCGTAGCGCGACTGGCATTCGATCCCACGAAGTCGGAGAAGCGCCCCGAATGTCTCGTCGTCCCACCAGCTGCGCTCAACTTGAGACGGAAAGCATTCACTCAAGAGCTCCATTTTTCGTTGGGCGGTTGTTTCGTCGAGTTCCACGTAGTGAGTTGCCCGTCCTAAATCACCATCCCATTTGGGGATCTCGTAGTGTAGAACAAGCGCGTTCCGCCAAACCGTGGGAACGAGCTGTGCAACGAGCCGATGATCTTGGTGAGCGTCGTCGGCCCGAGGAGCCAGCACAAGATCAGCGTTGCGAAATCGGGCAACGTCCTCCAATCCCTGTTTGACCTCTTCCCAATGACCAGGTAGTCGACCGTCCGGTAAGGCATGAAGGTGGAATGCGATGTTCGCTCCGGGCAGGAACGCGGCAGCAGCACTGCGTGCCTCTGCATGACGGTCAGCGGACCCGGTCATCAGCACGTAGTCCACCGTAAGTTGACGGGCCCTTGACAATGAGAGAAGCGTTCCACCGCAACCAATCTCAATATCGTCAGGATGTGCGCCGAGACACACGAGATTCAAAGGTCCGGTGGGAAGATCAAGGGTAATCATAGGAGGTGGGTATCGCTCGAAGAATATTCAGGGCGACCATTGTGCCGGCTGACCCCAAATCGCCGTCAGGGCCCCGCTTCAATTGAAGGCACCTCGATCGCAGGGGTACGGATATATGTAGATCGCCCAACTCGCCATGGCATCCATGGGCAGTTGCCACTCTGATAGAGAAGTTCGAGTGCCGAACGTTCTTTGAGTGTGTCCATTGGAGCCCAGAATCCATCATAGTGGAAGGCCTGAACCCGGCCGTCTGCAGCGGCGGCGACGCAGGCGTTCATGACGAGGTCCTCGCCTTCGTTCAGGTAGTCAAAGATACCCTGACGCAGGACAAAATATCCGCCATTTATTCGCATATCCATGTCGGCAACGGGAACAAACCCGTCCACTCGAGAACCTCTCATGTTCACAACATGAAAGCTCTCCTGCGGCTTTATCGCGAGCAAATTCGCGACGTCGTCGGTGTCACTGAGGAGCTTTACCATCTCATCGAGAGGAGCATCCGTGAGGACGTCGCCGTAGTTGGCGAGGAACATTTCGTCGTTGTCGAGGTGATGTCGCACTCGACGCAGACGCTCGCCGATAGGAGTTTCGATTCCGGTGTCGGCGAAGGTGATGCGCCAATCACTGATGTCGGTGTCGAAGAGCTCGATCTGCGAGCCGCCCTTCGAGAGGACGAAGTCGTTCGACGTCGTCTCGTCGTAATTGATGAAATATTCCTTCACCGAGTGTGCCCCGTGTCCCAGACACAATATGAACTCAGTGTGTCCGAAATGCGCGTAGTACCGCATGACATGCCAAAGCACGGGGCGATTTCCTATTTGCATCATGGGCTTGGGCGCCGAATCCTCGCTCGTGCGCATCCGGAGGCCGAGTCCGCCGCAGAATAAGACGACTTTCATAGCAACTCCATGGTTAGAAGACTTCGAGCTTTGGTAGTGCGACCACGAGTTGGGCACCCCAGTCGCGCGTATACGTCAGTTGTGAAGAAATCTCACTGCGCAGATTCCACGGCATGATCAGTATGTACTCAGGCTTTGTTGCCGCGAGATGTTCGACTGGGTGAATCGGAATGTGAGTCCCGGGCAGGAACTTGCCATGCTTGAAGGGATTTCTGTCGACGGTGTACTCAACCAGGTCTGATCGGATCCCGCAGTGATTGAGAAGCGTATTCGCTTTGCCCGGTGCTCCGTAACCGGCAACGGTGGCATTCTTTCGAGAACAGTCAACAAGGAACTCGACGAGATCGTTGCGAATCGCTGCGACGGCTGACCCGAATCCCTCGTGGCCTTCGAGGCTGTGAAGGCCCGCCTTTGCTTCGTCAGCGAGCACGCTGTGGACACGGGGGGAAGGTTCGTGCGCGTTTTCCGATGGCGTTGACCAGGTTCGCAAAGAGCCACCATGCGTTGTCAGCTCGTCAACGTCGACCACGGTCAGTCCGGCTTTTGCCAATACCCGTTGCGTTGTGAGGAGCGAGAGATATGAGAAGTGTTCGTGGTAAATGGTGTCGTATTCTCGCGATTCAACAAGCCGCAACAAGTGCGGGATCTCAATGCTTACGTATCCGGTATCGGACACGAGCGCCCTTAGGCCTTTCGCAAAGTCAACGATATCGGGTACGTGTGCAAACACGTTGTTGGCCACAACAAGGTCAGCCGCACCGTGACGCTTCGTCACATCTTGACCGGTCTCCGCACCCAAGAATTGGACTTCAGTTGGCACGCCCCGGGCCAAGGCGGCTTCTGCGACATTGGCGGCCGGCTCAATCCCGAGGGAGCGAATCCCGCGCGCAACGGTGTGCTGCAGTAAGTACCCGTCGTTGCTCGCAACCTCCACGACGAACGAATCCTCGTGGAGTCCCAGCCGGGAAACCGCATGATCGACGAATCGACCGGCATGGTCGATCCACGAATCACTGTAGGAAGAAAAGTATGCATAGTCGCTGAAGATCTCCGAGGCGGGGATATAGGCCGGCAGTTGCACGAGCAGGCAAGATGAGCACACTCGCACGTGGAGCGGATAGAAGGCTTCCATCTGATCCAGCTGATCCTCGGTGATGAAGAGCTCACAAGGAGGCGACATCCCCAGATCGACGAAGGTCTTCGTGAGAGGTGACCCACAAAGACGGCATGGTGGCGCGATCAACGGTTCGCCCCTTGGGGGCTCCTGATCCGCAGCTCCTCGTCGAGCAGTCCGTCGGCAAGCAACTGACTGATGCGAGCCAACCGAACATAGCGAGGTCCTTCGAAGTCCTCTTTGCTCAGACCGATTCGAGTCATGTCTGCGGCCATTTCGTCGATTCCTTTCGGAACGGTCCATTGTGGTTCAAAGGCGGGTAGGAGCCTCCCGATTTTCGTGAAATCCACGCGGTAGTCCCGCTTGTCCGGTCCAGCGCTCTCCGCGAAGGTGACTGGGCAGCCAAGAGCTTCCGATACTTGGAGGGCGACATCGCGAATCTGCACCACGTCTTCGTCGCGGCCCACATTGAAAGCCTGGTCATGAACGGCGTCAAGAGGAGCCTCCAACGCAGCAAGGAACGCGCGAGAGATGTCCTCGATGTGCACCAACGGGCGCCATGGTGTGCCGTCTGACTGCAGCCGCACCTCTCCCTGAGTGAATGCCGTTCCTGTCAGGTTGTTGACCACGATGTCCGCCCTGAGCCGGGGAGACGACCCGTACGCGGTGGCGTTCCGCAGGTAGACGGGGCTGAAGCTGCTGTCCGCTAGTTTTGCGATCCCCTGTTCCGCCAGCACCTTGCTCTCTCCGTACGGGGTGACCGGGTTGAACTGACCGTCTTCGGTGACGGGGGCATCTCCCGCTGCGCCATAAAGTGAGCACGAAGACGAAAACAAGAAGCGCGGAACTCCCGCCTTCTTGGCCATTTCTGCAACGTGGATTGCACCATGGGCGTTCACGGAGTAGGTAGCGTTCGGGTTGAGATGTCCAATGGGATCGTTTGAAATCGCGGCCAGATGTACCACGGCATCGAAGCCTGCAAGTTCGGGGGGGTCACGTCCCGGATGTCACGAGGGGGCGAGGGGTTCACATCGGCGAGCTCTCCGAAGTCGCAACCCTCGTACCAGCCCGCATCCAGTCCCACTACTTCGTGACCATGAGCGCGGAAAAATGGCACAAGTACCGCTCCGATGTATCCGCGATCACCCGTAACCAGTACTCGCATTGACATTTGCCAATCTTACTCCAGGTTCGGCGGAAAATTAGGCCCGGAATCTCATGGCAACTGACTCGCAACCGGGGCCGTGCGGTGACCGAATGTTCACGACAAGTTCACATGCGGGCATCCCTCCATGTCGCCGGGTTTTATGGTCGGGAGGTGTTCTCGAACCTGGGCAATCACAACGAACTGTGTCGGAGGAGGTGGAATTGCGGCGACCGGCCTCCGAAAGACCCGTATTCGTCAGCCGAGGTCGGAGAACTGACTCTCGGCTTTATCGGCTAAATAGCCTGCAATTGCCATGCTGGCAGTAGCGGCCGGTGAAGGAGCGTTTCGAACGTGCAGAAGGGTCCCATCTCCGCCCAGGCGAAAATCATCGACGAGGGAGCCGTCGGGATCTACCGCCTGAGCGCGGACGCCCGACGGGCCCCATCGAAGATCGGCACTCAGGATTTCTGGCACGAACCGCTGGACCTCGCCCAAGAATGCCCGCTTGTTCACATCGCGCCAGATCTCACCTATACCCATGCGCCAGTGACGTCGAGCCAGACGTCGAAATCCGGGCGATGCGAAGACCGATCTCACGTCGTTTCCATTGAGATCCCGGCGGCGATACCCTTCGCGCTTGAGAGCGAGAACGGCGTTGGGACCCGCCAGAACCCTCCCATCAACTGTCCGAGTGAGGTGGATTCCGAGAAACGGGAATTGTGGGTCCGGAACTGGATAGATCAGGCCCCGGACGAGAGCGGCCGCACGTTCGGTGAGCGTGTAATAGTCGCCACGAAACGGTACAATTTGCTCACCGGGCTCGGAGCCGGTCATCCGTGCCAATCGGTCGGCTTGAAGACCGGCGCAGGCGATCACATGCCGGCAGGGCACGGTAGATCCGCCCGCAGTCACGACGAGCTGCTGCCGGTGGATTGAGATGCCCGTGACCTCCGCCCCCAAGCGGACTTCGGCTCCGGCGGTGCGAATGTCTGCTGCCATAGAGGCGGCAACGGATTGGTAGCTTATGATTGACGTGGACGGCGACCACAGAGCGGCATGTCCGACGGCGTGCGGTTCTCTGTCCTTGAGGCCCTCTGGTCCAAGCATTTCGAGGTCGGGGATACCATTCGCCTCACCTCTCTTGTGCAGTTCGTTGAGCGCTGGAATCTCCGTGGATTCCGAGGCGATGACTAGTTTGCCGCAACGTTCGACAGCGATCCCGTGTTCCTGGGCGTAGCGCTCGAGGGCAGCTTTGCCCGCCAGGCATAGACGGGCTTTTAAGGATCCCGGCTGATAGTACAGGCCAGCGTGGAGAACCCCGCTATTATGTCCTGTTTGATGAGCGGCCAGGGTCATTTCTTTATCGACCACGAGCAATCTAAGCCCAGGCCGTCGATTGAGAAGCTCTCGTGCGGTAGCTAAACCCAATATGCCGGCACCTATCACGACGATGTCGTAGCCGACGCTGGAACTCGTCGCAATGGCCGATGAATCAGGCCCGACGCCACTCGTCATTGAAATCTGTCCACATGCCGGTTATCTCGTTGCGGGCGCACGATCTGCGGAAACGGAGTGAAGCGATTCCGCCCATGGAGGGATTTCCCAGCAGCAACGCCTCCCTTTTGGTCGGCGTTCTCGGAGGCCCCAACTTCCGAGGCTCCGCTGTAATGTGGTGACGGCATCATCGGAACTTTAGTCGGCTGGCTATCTTCACGTCCGACGGAACGGAGCAGATTGATCACGAGTCGAATGATGCCCTCACTGCGACTTTCGTGCATTAAACTTTTTCCGTAATGGTCAAAGCTCGTCATCCATGAAACCACAAAAGATTGCGATCGGGCTCTCCGTCTATAACGGGGAACTGCACCTGGCCGCTGCCGTCGACTCGCTGCTTTCCCAGACGATGGGCGATTTCGTACTGAACATTTCCGACAATGCGTCAACGGATGGAACGGAAGAGATCTGTCGAAAATATGAGGCCACTGATCCGCGGGTTCGGTACATACGCCACGGAGAGAATCGCGGTCCAAGATGGAACTCCAACTTCGTGGCGCAAGTCTCCACCGAGACGGAGTACTTCAAATGGTGTGCACACGACGATGTCTACGATCCGCCCTACCTCGAAAGATGCGTCGCCGAACTTGAGAAGCTACCCGAAATCGTTGCCTGCCACAGCCGGACGCGCTACATCAACGAGCGAGGAGAGGAGCTCATGCGCTCGTTCCGCCCGCTCGAATTCACCGACCCTCGTCCGTGGGTCCGTCTTCAACAGATTCTCCTAAGTCCGCACGACTATTCCTACGGTTTTGCGGTGATCCGTCGATCGGCCCTCAAACGCATTCGCCCCTTCCAACCTGTTTTCGCCGCGGACGCCGTGGTGCTCGCCGAGCTGGCATTTCAGGGGCCGTTCGGATTGGTGCCCGAACATCTGTTTGCGAATCGCATGCACCCCAAGCGGGCTACCGCAGTTATCTCCCGAGGACGAGCGCCGCAGGTCTGGGCCAAGTGGTTCGGGGGATCGAGCCGATTTCCGCTTTTTCACACCTTTGTGGCACTTCGTAAAAGTATCGCTTCCTCTGACCTTGGCCCGGAGGACAAGGCGCGCTGCTATGGCGTCCTGGCGAAGTGGATGGCACGTCATTCGTCCGGATTCGGATTAGAACTGTTCACCGACGGGCCACAGCTTGTGAGCCAGAAGGTGTTGAGAGGCTGGCCTCGAGGGCGCGGGCAATGAAGGTATCCACATTCTCGACGTGGGAACAGCTCGGCAGTCTTCAGGGCTGGAGCGAGCTTGCATCCCACGTCGATGCGTCGCCCTTCGCGTGGCCGACGTTCTGCCTCCCATGGTGGTACGAGGCGGGTTCGGGCCGGATAGCCTCGATCGCGGTTGAAGAATCCGGCATTCTTGTCGGACTTGCACTCACCTACGATCGCGTAGGAGATATTGGACGCCACCTGATCCGTTTTCTGGGCAGGGACGTCAATACGTACCATCAACTGTTAGTGGCCGACAACCGCGAGGACGTGGCCGCCCTCCTGATGGAGCGGATTCTCTCCCGCGGAAAAGAGATTGACTTCGCTGCCGTCCCTCTGAGTCTCGGGCGTGCGTACGAGGCTGCGACCCCATGTTCGATGATCCTCTCCGAGCACGTCGGTTTCGGGCTGGTCGTTGTCCCGCTTGACCCTTTGGTCACCCCTCCGGCACCTGACGTCCGCTCGCTACGCCGGGTTACCAGCCCAGACGATTGCGTCAAGCTCCTCGCGGGCTCGATATCTCAATGGCAAGGCGACGCAACGTCGTCCCGCACCGCTGCCTTCTTCGCGTCGGCTGTTGATGCTTCGGCTCGCGCAGGTCGGCTGACGCTTCACCTGGCAGACAGAAGCGACCAACCCGCATCTGGTGTGCTCGTGATCCACGGCGCAGGAACCTCTGCAGTTTGGCGCCATGTCGGGACATTGGAGCCAGAGACGAATGCCGCGCTTGTGTCGGCCGCGTCCGTGGACGCGGCCGAGCGGGGATCTCAGAAGCTTTTATGGCCTGTGTCCTCAGGCGTGCCCGGCGAGTCGTTCCCGCTCGCCGACCTCGTAAGGGCGCCCAGCGACAGAAGTCACCTCAGTCAGATTTCCGGAGCTGTAAGCAGTGCGGTAAGGGGCTTCCGGGACTACTTGGCAACATAGCGATAACGCAACATCTCCGACACGGATCGTAAACTCCGTCGGAACGGCTGTGCGGCGAGCCGATGGGTCGGCCACATCTTGCGTCACCGTTCGCGTTGTGCGCGGTCCGTTCGGGCCAGGCCGGGGGGCCGGAGCTAAACTACCGGAATCATGACGGATACTCGTAGGCCCGTTGCCCTTGTAGTTGGGGCGACGGGAGGCATCGGCGAAGCCGTCGCCACGGTCCTTGCTGATCAGTACAGGGTTGGACTCGCCGGGCGCGACGAGGTCGCGCTTGGGAAATTGGCCGAGAAATTGCCAGAATCGTTCTGTTGGCCGGTCGATTTGCTGGATGTACAAGCCGCCTCCGAAATGCCATCACAGCTTTCCGAGTTGACTCTCCTTGTGCATTGCGCGGGCTTGTTCGCGTACGGCCCCATCTCCGATTCGGATATGCGTACGTGGAGGGAGGTATTCGAGATCAACCTTTTCGGCGTCGCCGAATTGACTCGACGGCTGTTACCCGCTTTGCGAGCAAGCCGGGGACGGGTTGTCGTCGTGAACTCCACAGCGGTTTTCGGGTCACCGGCCAACCGTGCCGCATACGCAGCCAGCAAGGCGGCCCTGAAATCCTTCGCCGACGCCCTTCACCAAGAAGAGCTGGATAATGGTATTCGGGTGACGAGCGTCTACCCTGGACGAGTCGCCACGAAGACACAGCATGCAGTCACTACGGCTGAAGGTCGCCCCTACGAACCCGAGAACTACTTGCGCCCAAGTTCGGTAGCCGAGTCAATTCTTTGGGTCACGTCGGCGCCGGCTGACGCGCACATCACGGAGTTCGAGGTGAAATCGACCTGGCGGGAGGTGCGTTGACGCTCGGTGTGATTCTGGGTCGGCGAACGAATCCTCTGTGTCGAGCTATCGATCGGCTCCTCGGCGACTAGAGGCCGAGGTCGGACAACACCGTGGCAAGGGAGGGCGCCGTCAGGTCGCGTTGTGACATGGCCGTCACGGCTATTGGCCATGGAATAGCCAATGCCGGGTCGTTCCAGGAAATAGCGATGTCTTCGGAGGGGTCGTGCGCCCGGTCGATGCGGTACGTGATGTCGGCGATGTCGGTGAGAGCCTGGAATCCATGAGCGCAACCGGCGGGAATGTAGATCGACAGTTGGGACTCACCCGTCAAGTCGAAGGAGGTCCAACGTCGGAAAGTGGGCGACTGGGGTCGAAGGTCCACAACCACATCGAAGATGGCGCCGGCAGAACAGCGGACGATCTTCGACTCCCCCTCGCCGGACCGCAGATGGAGACCTCGGATGACTCCCTTGACAGATCGCGAAAGGCTGTCCTGCACAAAAGCGCACGGATCAATTCCGGCTGCGCGCACGACATCTGCGTCAAACGTGCGTGAGAACATCCCCCTTTCGTCTCTGTAAGGCGTAGGGGTGAAGAGGAGCACTCCGTACAGCTCGGTCTCGTTGGTTTCCAAAGTTCCCCCAAGGCGTATTACGTTGCCGAACGGTGAATTTTTCCAGTAACTGTACGGTGGACTATTGAGGAATAGGTCATGATACATCTATGACACGACAAGGTGATCCAGGATCTTCGGGCCTGCGGTGTCGAGGCTGTGCCTCGATGCGGACGTCTGCGGTTGTCGACTTTGGAGTCGTGCCCGCGTCTGACTGGTTTCCTCTGGCCGACGATGCCAACGAGGACCCACGATGGCCCCTGCGTCTTTTCTTGTGCGAGGACTGTTACTTGACCCAGCTCGGTCCTGACGTACATCCGACTCCAGAGCCCCCGCTCGCCATCGAATCGCAAACATCCAGACTCCACGCAGCGGAATCGGCACTTGATGTCGTGAGGGCGGAGGGTCTGTCCGCGGGGAATACGATCATCGAGCTCGACAGCCATCACGGGGGTTCGTGGTTGGATGCATTTGTCGCAGAGGGTTTGGTGCCACGCGAACCCGACGAGACAGCCGACCTCGTCGTCGATGTACATGCCTTGGCGCATGAAGCGGAGCTCGCCATCCCACTGGCCGCTCACGCGGCCCGACTTGGGGACGGTGGGCGATTGGTCCTCGAATTCCACCACCTGTTGCCCCTTGTGGAGGAGGCGCAAATAGACACGATTCGCCACGGCCATTGGGTCTATTTCTCATTACTCAGCCTCAAAGAGCTGCTCGGTCTCCACGGATTGGTCGTGACGCGGGCAGTACAGGTGCCGATATTCGGAGGAAGCTTGCGGGTCACCGCAGGGCGTGCGCAGGACTATCCGGCAGTCGATGACAGCGTCGAGTCAATTCTCGTGGCCGAGCGTGCGATGGGTCTGGACCGACCGGAAGGTTTAGCGGAGTTCGGACGCCGCGGGTTGATGGTGGCGGGAGCGTTCCGGGACTACTTGATCAGTGCCCGTGCCGCCGGGAGAAGCGTCGCAGGATACGGAGCGCCCTCGAAGGCGCCGGTCCTGGTTGCGTTGGCCGGGATCGATGAGGGCCTGCTGCCTTACACCGTTGACCTCTCGCCCCACAAAGAAGGCAGACGGCTGCCGGGCACGGGGATCCCGATCTATTCACCCGACGAGCTCTTGAGGCGGCAACCCGATGAAGTAGTGGTGCTGACGTGGGACATCATCGATGAGGTGAGCCGACAGCTTCACGAAGCGGCCGAAGGAAGCAACTGGAAGCCGCGACTGTATGTTCCGTTGCCCGAGCCAAGGTTCGTGTGAGCCCAACACCCGAGAGAAGCCCTACGGCATGTCCTGTGGGCCAGTGACCCTCGTACTGGCGCGATAGCGCATGATGAGAAGCGGGAGAAAGAAGAAGGCCTGGAGGCCCGACGAGACGAGTGAGGCTATTCCCACGGCCAGGATCCCAAAGTGGCCAATGAGCGCGAGGAGTATCCCGAAGAACACGGCGCCGGTGATGAGCTCACGCACCGCCAATCGCCAGAGGCGTCTGTCTATCCATGCGAACGAGGTATAGAAGGCGGTCACGCCGAGAAACGGCTGCGAAAGCAAGAGCATGCGAAGCAACGTCGTGCCGTGGAGGGCATACGAGGGGCCGAACAATCTCAAGATCTCAGGAGCGAAGATGAGCCCAATCGTGACCGAGGGCACCAGGACGATAAGTCCGGCGCGGAGCGTGATCCTGGCCTGTTGTCGCAGCGCCTGGGGTTCGGTCGATGCCTCGACGAGAAACGAAGTGACGAGGTTGTAGAGCAATATTTCAACGCTGTTTGCGATCAGTCCGGGCAGGTATGCGTGAGCCGAGGCGGTTGCGCCCAGCTTGTTGATGACAATCAGAACGACAAGTTGTGCCTCGAACACGATGATGAGGCCGGTGGCGTACTGGGCGACAGCGAGTGACGCGATCTCTCGTGCCCCCGGGAAACGCTCATTTGACGGATGTAGCGCCTGATGTCGTGGAATGCGATTGGTAAACAGATACCAACTGACGACGGCGGTTGCCACCGCGACGGGTGCGGTCCATGCGAGGAAGATCCCCTGATGGTCGAAGAGAGCAAGAGCCGCCGGAAGGAGGGCGAGTTTGGCAGTCGAGAACAGTATGTTCTCGACCGGAACCCATCGGGTGGCTCGCAGGCTCGTCAATACTGAGTCCTGCAGTATGAAGATCGTCCACAGCACGACCGCAACGACGAAGAACGCCCGCCATACCAAAGAGCTCGGGATGAACTTTTCTCCGAAACCCGCTGAGACGTAGACGATTCCAGCGACGAGGGCGACTGAAATGACCATGATGTACGCCCGGGTGACAAAGCTCCGAGTCTTTGTACCTGCGATCGGAAGAAATCGATCGAAGATGGAACCAAAGCTGAGCTGAGCGATCTGGGCCAAGAGGACCATGGCGGCGATCTGGGCCGAGGCTCGACCGACTTCGTTGGGCGTGGCCAAACGCGCTGCAACAGCCCAGAACACGACACCGAGGACCGCCGTGCCACCGGAAGAAAGCATGAGAGCAACGGCATTTTGAAGGAGGTGTCCACCCCATCGCGGTGCATCGCCGTTTCCGAGATCGCTCATATGCGGGAAATGGAACTGTAGCGCGGGGGAAATGCTCCATCGGTGACCATTTGACCCAGATATCCAGGATGTTCGCGCTCCCGGCGAGACCACGTACGGTCGAGACGTCGACACTGTGAGGGTTGCGGCGCTCGGACCCCCGGCGGGGCAGAGGGTTTCGGGCTCCAATAGGTCACCGCGCCGTCATGTCCCCTCCTCGGCCACGGGTTGGCGCCGTGCGTGTCTTTCGGGGCATACCGATAGGCCGCAATCCCATTTCTGCATACTGAGATCTTGAACGTCGTTGGTTCTCGGTGTCCATCCACCGTTGTCTCCGACGATGCGGTGATCGGGTCGTGACGGCGACGACGATTTTTACGCATGTGCGATGACAGCTATCTGGTCATGTGATCGGAGGTCAACGTGCCGGTCCGATCCGTGGCCAGGGAAGGGTGAGCCCCCTTTGGAATCTCCGGTGACCACGCGGTTTTCAGGCTGTTTTCAGGCTTGCGTGCGGTGGGAGGAAGAAGGAATATGAAGATTCAGTTTCGGCACGCTGCTTCCCTGCCGTGAATTTCCTGAGAACTTTTGAACTCTACCGATCACGAGCCAGAACCCCTTCGCCCATCCCGAACACCGATCGCACAGAATGCCTGGTCTCGGCCGGTTTCGTGCGCTTCCTGCCGTGCACCTCGACATCGTGACCACCCCTCAAGGAGGAGGGTCGCGCGGAGGTTTTCCTCGGTGTAACGCCGGTGGCTGCATTGGACCACGCGCTCGATGCCCCGCTAGCTTCTTCTTCAGGTGCTGGGTTTCCCAGCAACGTGCGTGCGGTGGAGACGCAACGCCGGCAGTACCCCATAGTGGGGCGCGCCCAATTGGTGATCTGTGTGAGCTGCTGCTTTGTGCGGCCATCCTCCCAAGAGTGAAAGGAAACCATTCGTTTTGCCTCGTCAAACTAAGAGAGCTCCTGCTCACGCCAAGAAACGTCCTGCTCACGCCAGGAAGGCACCACCCAGGACCCGGAGGACCACGGGAAGGGTTCGTATCTCGCCGCTTGTCGCAGCAGTCGGTGTCTTCGCAGCGACAACCGGCGTTGTCGCAGGTGCTTCGTCGACGGCCGTGGCTGATCGTGGCACATTGGGCGGATCGACTGATTTGTCGTCAGCGAAGGGGATGCGGTTCGCTGATCCAACCCTCCCGTCGCTCTTCCGATCCGGAACAGGGAACGGCGACGTGCCGACGACGACGACGTCGACAACGACACCGATCACTACGACGACAACGACGGTGCCCAGAGCAGTCGTTGCGGCCGCCCCCACGACGACCACAGCCCCGGCCCCGGCCCCTGCCCCGGCTCCGGCCCCCGCCCCGGCCCCGGCCGCCGGCTCCAATGGGGCTGTCCCCCTGGCGCCCGCGAGTCTCGGGGCTCCGACGACCCTGATCTTCGACGACGAGTTTTCGTCGGGCTCGCTCAACCGGGCCACCTGGTCGCCCAGCTGGTTCGGTGATGGCAATACCCAAAACGGCACCGTCATGGAGTCGGGCAACGTCTCGGTCGACGCCAACGGGCTCGAATTGACGCTGAACTCGAACAGCACGGGTGCCATCGTCAGCTCCAACCCCTCAGACGGGCAGCCCGGGCACACAGGGTTCCAGGTGGCGCCGAGTCCGGGGAGGCCCGTCTACGTCGAGTACAAAGCGACGCTGCCCTCGGCCGGGGGACAGATCGCCAACTGGCCCGGTCTGTGGCTCACGGGCCAGAACTGGCCCCAGACCGGCGAGATCGACGTCATGGAGGGCTTCGGCACCAGTCAGTTCCATATTGAGTACGGTCCGAGCCCTCACAGCGTCTTGAACCCCGGCGGCGTTGGCGGGACCACCGCCGGCACCCACACCTACGGGGTGCTGTGGTCCACCACCGGCGTCACCTTCGTCTACGACGGGGTCGTGGTCGGATCAGAGCCTGCACCGCTCAGCGGGCCGATGTACCTCGTCATGGAGAACTCCATCGGTTCGCCCAGCCTTCTCGGCGCCACCGTGACGGTGCGAGATGTGCGGGTGTGGCAGTAGGGCGGCACCTCGCTTCAGGTTGATCCGGAAAACCTGATCCGGGCCGAACGTCGTGCGTTGATGTACCCGTGCTCGACGAACCAGCGGGCGGAGTCCTCGAGTGCGGTCTCGGCGGGGCGAGGGGAGTAGCCGAGCTCCACGCGGGCGCGTGAATCGTCGAACATCATGTTCGTGGTGGACATGCGGGCCGATTCGAGGGCGACGCTCGGCTCGCGTCGGAGCACGCGTCCCTCGACGAGCTCCGAGAGGGCCCCGACGGCCAGAGCGACGCCTCTCGGAACCTGAACCCTGGGTGCGGGCAGACCCGTGCACTCGGCGAGCCGGGCGAGAAATGAGCGCATGCTCATGTTCTCTCCGCCCACGATATAGCTGCGTCCGATCGCTCCTTGCTCGAGCGCCAGCACGTGGCCGGTCGCGAGGTCGTCCACGTGGACGACGTTCAGGGTGGTGTCGACGAACGCCGGAACCCGGCCGTTGAGGAATTCGGTGACGAGTCTTCCCGTCGGAGTCGGTCTCCGGTCTCGGGGACCGAGGGGAAACGTCGGCAGGACCAGGGAGACCGGGACTCCTTGTGCGGCCGCCCGCAACACTTCGTGTTCAGCCACGTACTTGGTCCTTTTGTACAGCCCGAAAAGGTGGGCGATATCGGCGTAACACGTCTCGTCCGCCGCCCGGCCGTGGGCGGCCCCGTCCAGTCCGATGACACCGACGGTGCTCGTGTAGATCATCCGTTCGCAATTGCTTCGCCGAGCTGCTTCCGTGAAGTTGAGGACGCCTCCGACGTTGATGTCGTAGAAGTCCTTCGGATTCTTGGCCCAGAAGCGATAGAGCGCGGCGAGGTGGAATATGAATCGGGCATCCGCGCATGCCGCGAGAACGGCATCGGCATCACGGACATCGAGCGGGATACGCTCAACGTCGAGGCCTTCAAGGTTTCCACCGTCGCCTTCTGGTTCGACGAGCGCCACCACCTGGGCGCCCCGGGCGAGGAGAGCGCGCACAACGGCCGAGCCGATGAATCCGGCCGCCCCGGAGACGACGACGCGATCGCCCTCGTCGAGGGAGAGTGCGCCGTTCCTTCCCTCTGGACCACCTGTAGAAAGGCTCATAGAGGCGCCGTGTGCGCCGGCTTCCCGTTCGAGAGAGAGCCGTTGTCCGCATGCGTGGCCCCGTTGTCGTTTCGGGGAGGGAGGACATACGGGCCATCGGGCCGGGGCTTTCCGGATCGACGCAGAGCCCCCTTGGCCATGGTCCGGCCGAACTCGAGGAAGAGTCCGTACCCCTCATGCGCGTCCTTGAGGACGTCGTCCAGAGCCCCGACGAAATAGTCGATCTCCTCCTGTCCGCAGATGAGTGCAGGGAGCAGCTTGATGATGTCGACGTTGTCGGCGGCCACCTGCGTCAAAATCCGGTGTCGGTGGAAAAGCGGGACCACCATCATTTGAGAGAAAATTGCCGGCCGCAGTCGTTCGAGTGTGGCGAAACGTCGTCGTAATGCCTTCGAGGTCGGCGGGCCGAACTGCAATCCGATCATCAACCCCTTGCCTCTGATCTCGTGGAACATCTCGTACCGCTCGACCAGCGGCGTCAGTCCGGCAACGAAGGCGTCACCGGTGCGACGCGCCTGTTCGACGAGGTTCTCGTCCTCGAAAGTGGCGAGAGTGGCGAGACCGGCCACCATGGCCAGCTGATTGCGGCCGAAGGTGGTCGAATGCTTGAGCGCCTTTTCAAGAGAGCTGTAGACGGACGAAAGAATGCGATCCGAAGTGAGGACAGCTCCGACCGGGACGTAGCCTCCCGAGAGCGCCTTCGAGACCGTGATGATGTCCGGCTCCAGATCCCAGTGTTCATAGCAGAAGAACTTCCCGGTTCGACCCAGCCCGGTCTGCACCTCGTCCATGACGAGCAACGTCTTGTGCCGGTGGCAGAGCTCCTGCACCTGCTGCCAATACTCCGTCGATGCCATGTAAACGCCCTTGCCCTGAATTGGCTCGACGATGAACGCCGCAACATCTCCGAGGCGCAACTCGTTTCGCAGCGCCGAGATGTCACCGAACGGCACCGGTACGCATCCGGGGATCAGCTGACCGAATCCATCGCGGAAGTCGGCTCCTCCGTTCAGCGCGAGTGCTCCCGTCGTCAGGCCGTGAAAGGCATGCTCCGCAAAGAGGATCCTCGGTCGCCGGGTTGCCTGTCGCGAGAACTTGATAGCCGACTCGATGGCTTCTGCGCCGGAGTTGCAGAAGAAGACGCGGTTGATGTTGTCCGCGCAGTGGGCGACAAGCTGCTCGGCCAGCAACCCTGGCAGCAAGGCACAATCCATCTGGACCATGTTCGGGAGGTCGAGGTCTATGGCCTGATGGAGGGCGGCCTTGAGGGCCGGGTGACTTCGTCCGAGGGCGTACACGCCGAAGCCCGAAAGGAAGTCGAGGTACCGCTTGCCTTCGGCGTCAAAGAGGTATGACCCCTCTCCCCGGACATAGAAGCGGTCGAATCCGATCGTCTTGAGCACTCGCGCCAGTTGGTGGTTGAGATGCTTCTCGTGCAATGCATAGTTCTCGCCGTGTCGCGCACGCAGCAACTCGGCAACATCGAATGGCACAACCCCTACAATACGGCATCTCCCAGGTTCGAAAAGGCAATCCTCCTCGAACAGCGAGGGGGCCGCGACCCTCAGTCGGTTACCGCTGACGTGGCGTGGATTGCGGCGCGATCCATTTTCTCACGATGGATCGTTTGTCGTATCGATCGAGCAACCGCCCGATCTCGTGGGGAAGTTGGCGTCCGGCCTCATAGGCGACATAGCGCGCCCCGACCCATCGCACGTAGGGATACGCACCCTTCGCGAAGCGCCAGGATGAGCGGACAAGGCCTTCATCGTCGGCGTGGCTTCGAAACGCGGCGGGGAATACCGGATAACTGTCCTCGGTAGCTCCGTGTGTCCTTTCGTCGCAGAGCGGCCTCTCGGGGCGGCCGCCCTCGGGGGTAGGTTCCATCGCCCCGTTCAGGATCCAATCGATGTAGACCGCCAGCAGATCCACCCCGGCGGGTCGAAAACCCATGAACGAGCCGAAGGCCCTCGGATTGACATCGTGAATCCAATCACGCCCTTCGGCGTCCCTAATCGCATTGATGTTCATGATGCCCGTGAGGCCGAGAGCCTTGACCACTTTGCGGCCGGTTGCCGCAAAGCCCTGCTCGTCGACGAGTCTGATCTGGCTGGCCGGCGCCAGCGCCTCCCGCCGTTGCAAGGTCTCGAACGTGACCACAGCGTCGCCGTCCCCGTACCCGAAGATGCCACCGAACTGCAGCTGCCTCCCTTCGATGTACTGCTCGAAGAACGTGTCGTCCGATTGGTGCCGCTCGGTCAGCGTTGCCTCGAGCTCTTGACACGTGGCAATGATCGAAACCCCTTCGCCGGCACTGCCCGTTCGGGTCTTGTGCACGACTGGCAGTCCCAGGTGTCGAATGATCTGGGATGCCTCGAGGTCGGGGCCGTGCAACACGGCCGGGGCGAAGAGCCCGAGCTCCCTGAGCTGCCTTTCGACGAAGAGCTTGTCCATGACGGCGACGCGGCGGAACCACTCTTTCGTGTGCCTCGTTTCAGGCATCTTGAGGATTCCCTGGCCGACAGCTGCAGCCACGCCCTCGGTCATCTGCACGTCGACGATGTGTTCGCCATCGACCATCTCGGCCAGGTCGGTGAGGTCGGAGTGGTCTTCGAAATGCACTGTGCGATCGAAGAGGAGCAAGGCGGCACCCCGTGTCCTGGGGGCATTGGTTATTCGTATCGTCCGGATCCCGGCCTTCTTGATGCCAGCGGCGAGAAGGAAGAACGAGTCCCAGCACCCGTCATCGACGAAGAGGACTGACGGGGTACGAAGTGTTGCCACTCCATTCGGCGGCGGCGATATCGGCGTTGCACGTACCGCCATTGTCCCCCGATTCACCTGTTCCAGGGCTACTTCCGACCGACCGAGTTTAGCCCGAACGACCGACGAATTGGGACATCGTTTTCGACCGCCTCGAACTGACCGGTTTACGGCCTACGCAGGCTCAAAGGTCGGATCGTGCCCACTGCACGACGTCGTCGACCTCGCCGCTTTCGACGTCGTAGATGAAGCCCGCGATCAACGTAAGGGGGGCGAGATACGGCATCTGGGCGAGCAGGGCGATGTCTTCGCGGAGCGCGGCCGCGTGATCGTCGATGGGGAAGAACCCGAGGTCAGCACCTGTGATGGCGCGTAATTCCTGGTCGGTCACCCCGGCCAGGCCGCAATTGGTGTGCTGCATCACGACGACGGTGTCGACGCCCAGGACGTGGCTCGAGAGGGCCAAGCTCCGCAGGACGTCGTCGGTGACCCGTCCTCCGGCATTTCGGATCACATGGGCCTCGCCGAGGTGCAACCCGAGTACGGCGAAAACGTCGATGCGTGCGTCCATGCACGTGACAACCGCCATCCGGCGACCGGGACGGGGGTCGGCCACATTGGCCCGGGCGGCGGCATAGCCCCTGTTCGCTGCGAGGAGTTCGGTGATCTCGTCCATGATCCCGGAGACGGTAACAGCACAGCGTGCACCAGTCACAGCCTGGACCGCAGCAAAGCCCGGCGGTTTCGCCCCAGGCCCCCCGTCCAGGAACGAAGCTCCGGTCGGCGGCCCTAGATGCCAGTTGGGCGGCATGGTTCGCTAGATTGTCGGCTCAATGACCAGTGGCACGCAGTCCAAGGCACAACGGCGGGCGGAATCGCAGCGTAAGGCGGCGGAGCGCCGGGCAGCGGAATTGCGCGCCAAGAGAGTCCGCATGACCGTGAGGTACGGCGGTGTCCTGGTGGTGATCCTGGTGGTGGTCCTCATCATCGTGCTCCTCACGGGCTCGTCACCGAGCACACCGAGCGCCCAATCGGCCTCAGATGTCAAGACCGTGCCGATCCCGGCTTCCCTGCAGATGGTTCCGGTCCCCCCGACGACGCCAGGCTACGAGGGCATTCCCATTCCCATCGGGCCCAAGCTGGCCACCCTGGCCAATGCCGCGACGGGCCAGACGGTGGACGGGGTCCAATGCCAGACCAACGAGCAGCTGGTCTCGCACGTGCACACGCATCTCACCGTCTTCGTGAACGGCAAGGCCCGGGTCATTCCCTACGGCATCGGCGTCCCGGGTGCCGAGGCGGTACAGACGGCACACGGTGCCTTCGTCGAGACCGGGAGTTGCTTCTACTGGCTGCATTCTCACCAGGAGGACGGCATCGTCCATGTGGAATCGCCGAGCACGGCGCTGAGCTTCACGCTGGGTCAGTTCTTCCAGATCTGGGGACAACCGTTGAGCTCCACACAGGTCGGGCCGGCAACGGGCAAGCTCACCGTGTTCTTCACCGCACCCGGGAAGAAGGTCGGGATCTACAAGGGGAATCCGGCGGACCTGCCGCTCGGCGATCATTACCAGATCCAGATCAACGTCGGAACGCCTGTGGTGAAACCCGTCCAAATCACCAACTGGGGCAATCTGTAACCCGGTGCGCTGCGACGCAGTCGTCGTCGGATTGGGGCCCGGAGGAGAAGAGGTAGCAGGAAAGCTCGCCGAGGCCGGTCTCGACGTCGTCGGCATTGAAGCGGAACTCGTCGGCGGGGAGTGCCCCTATTGGGGCTGCATCCCCTCCAAGATGATGGTACGTGCGGCCAATCTGTTGGCCGAAGGCCGGCGCATCCCGGGCACTGCCGGATCGTCGGTCATCACGCCCGACTGGGCCCCGGTGGCGCGGAGAATCCGCGCGGAGGCGACGGATGCGTGGGATGACAAAGTGGCTGTTGACCGCTTCGTCGGCAAGGGTGGACATTTCATCCGGGGTCGCGCCCGGCTGACCGGCACTTCGTCCGTCGAAGTCGACGGCGAACGGATCATCGCCGAGAAGGCGCTCGTCGTGGCCTCGGGCGCCCGTGCCTGGGTGCCGCCGATGTTCGCCGAGATCCCGCACTGGACGAATCGAGAGGCCATCGCAACTGAAACGGTGCCGGCATCGCTTCTCGTCATCGGTGGGGGAGCGGTCGGTCTCGAAATCGGCCAATCGATGGCCAGGTTCGGGGCGAAAGTGACCATTGTCGAAATGGGGGATCGCATCGCGGGTTCCGAGGAGCCCGAGGTCTCGGACATGCTGACCCGGATCCTGCGCCAAGAAGGAGTCGAAGTGCATACCGGGGTCGACATCGCGAGCGTCTCGTCATCGGAGGCGACAGGTTGCACGCTTCGTATGGCTGACGGGTCATCGCTCTCGGCTGCACGCGTGCTGGTCGCCACCGGCCGTCGCTCCGATCTCGAGGGGCTGGGAGCAGGCGCGCTGGGCCTCGATGACACAGCGCATGCCCTTCCCGTCGATGCGCGCATGCGCGTCGTCCCGGGAGTCTGGGCCGTCGGCGATGTCACGGGGAAAGGCGCGTTCACCCACCTCGCCATCTATCAAGCGAGGATATGTGTGGCCGACATCCTCGGGCACCCCGTCGGTGAGGCGGATTATCGGGCCGTGCCACGAGTGACCTTCACCGATCCCGAGATCGGATCCGTCGGGCTGAGTGAGGCAGAGGCCCGGGAGTCCGGTGGCGACGTTCGTGTCATGAGCGAGCCGATCGCGCAGTCGGCCCGGGGGTGGATCAACAAGAGTGAGGGTCTGGTGAAGCTGATCGAGATGGACGGCGTGCTGGTCGGTGCCACGTCAATGGGGCCATGTGGGGGAGAGGTGCTCGCGTCATTGACGTTGGCCGTGCACGCTCGAATCCCGGTGCGGACCCTGAAGGAGATGATCTACGCCTATCCGACGTATCACCGGGCCATTGATTCGGCCCTGTGGACGTAGCGGACGCCGCGCGACTGCGCTTAGTGCGTCGTCAGGTCGGCGAGGATGGCGGGCGCCTGGTGCTGCAGCAGCGAGAGATGACCCTCGCCTGGGACAACGGAGACACGTGCGTCGGGGAGGTGGCGGAGCAAGAGGTCCCGGTACTCCGGTGGGCCCGTACGGTCTTCGGCCCCTTCCCAGATATGGACCGGTGCAGTCACTTCGTCGAGTGCGAACCCCCAGGGGTCGCCGAAGACCCGGTAGTCCTGGAGGCACCCGGCCGTTCCTTGGCGCATCGACTCCTTGACGAAGGCGACCGCGTCGGCGACCGGCCCCCTCTCCTGCAGCGCGGCCGCGTCGACGCCCGGAAAACTCCGGCGGATCTCGCGATAGAGGCGGGTCTCTGACGCGTCGGCGATCGAGACACGCAGGAGGGCTGAGGCCAGCCGGGGTGCCCGCCGCACCAGGAACAGCAGGATCCGGTCGTCGTTGGCGAGGCCCTTCGTCGTGCCGAAGAGCTCGAAGGGTACGGCGCTCGAGAGGAGCCCCACCGCGGTGACCCGCTCGGGCATCTTGGCGGCGCAGACTGCCGCATACGGGCCACCGCACGACCAACCCATCACAGCGAATCGATCAATGCCGAGTGTATCCGTCACTACAGCGACATCGGCCGGCCAGTCGAGCAGGCGGCGCCCAGGCTGGAATGTCGACCGACCCATGCCCGGTCTGTCGGGTGAGACGATACGGATACCCAGCGAGAGCGCGGCGGCATGCGCCGGAGCGGCATCGAGCCGGGAGCTCAGGCCCCCGTGAAAGCTGAGGACGGGCCGTCCCCCCGGGTCCCCGTACTCCTCGAACGCGAGCTCCCGGCCGTCCGGCAGCGTGACCGATCGGGTCACGTCGACAGCACCCGCCGACGGCCCCGCTCAGCGACGTCCGAATTCGGGCGGGGGGAAGTACGCGCACGCAGGCACGCTATAGGGTGCTCCTGTGCGCACCAACGTGGATGAGCTTGTCGATGGGCTATTGGCCGACCTGCCGCCGTCGACCACACCGAGCCAGGAGTTCCTGGGGGCACAGTTCGACCGGGGACTGGCGTGGCTGCAGTATCCCAAGGGGTACGGCGGTCTCGGGCTGACCCTCAGGGACCAGCAGCAGGCCCAGGCCCGCTTGGCGGCCGCCGGTGCGCCCAACAGCGGCGTGAAGAACCCGATCGGCTACGGCATGTGCGCGCCGACGATCATCTCCCACGGCACGGACGAGCAGAAAGGCCGCTACCTCCGTCCGCTGTTCACGGCAGAGGAGATCTGGTGCCAGTTGTTCAGCGAGCCCGGCTCGGGGTCGGATGTCGCGAGCCTCTCGACCCGGGCTGTCGCGGACGGCGACGAGTGGCTCCTCAACGGTCAGAAGGTATGGACGACGCTGGCCCACTTGTCGAAGTTCGGGCTCTTGCTGGCCCGGACCGACCCCGATGTCCCCAAGCACAAGGGCATCACCGCCTTCCTGATCGACATGGAGAGTCCCGGCGTGGAGGTGCGGCCGCTCTACCAGATCACCGGCGAGGCGGAATTCAACGAGGTCTTCTTCACCGATGTGCACATGCCCGAGACGGCGCGGCTCGGAGCAGAGGGTGACGGGTGGCGCGTCGCGGTCACCACGTTGATGAACGAGCGCGTCTCGATCGGCGGGGCCGTCGGACGCCGGGGCGCGGGTCCGATCGGGGACGCCCTCCGCATCTGGAAGGAGAAGTGGAGCGGCGACACCTCGCCGCACGCGATGGTGCTGCGGGACCGTCTGGTTGCCTGCTACATCCGCAGCGAGGTCATCAACATGACCAATCAGCGGGCGGCGCAGGTCCGCCGAGCCGGGACGCCGGGGCCGGAGGGTTCCGTCGGAAAGCTGGCCTACGCCGAGGAGAACCAACGCGCCTACGAGCTGTGCATGGATCTGTTGGGCAATGAAGGGATGTTGTATCCGGCCGGCTACCCGATGATCCGGCCCAAGTCGCTGGGGATGGGTACCACCGACGTCCACAAGTCCTTCTTGCGGGTGCGTGCCAATTCGATCGAGGGGGGCACCTCGGAGGTCATGCGCAACATCCTCGGAGAGCGCGTGCTCGGTCTGCCGGGTGATGTGCGCAACGACAAGGAGCTCCCCTGGAAGGACGTTCCCCGCAGCTGACGCGAGCGCCTCAGACGGACGCGGTGAGTCCGGCGACACTCTCCCCGGCCAGCGTCGGGCCCTCGGTGTGAAGATGGCAGCGGACCGTGGTGCCGCTCGGCGTGACAAAGGGCTCGGGATCGACTGAAGCGCAGATGTCCATGGCGAAGGGACAACGCTGGCGGAAGCGGCACCCCGACTCGGCACTCTGCCCCATGTCCACCTCGCCGGACAGGACGATGCGAGGGATGGTCCGTTCACGATGTGGGTCCGGCACCGGGATGGCCGAGAGCAACGCCGCCGTGTAGGGATGGGTCGGGCGGAGATAGACCTCGTTGGCGTCGCCCTCTTCGACGATCTTCCCGAGATACATGACTGCGATCCGGTCGCTCAAATGACGGACCACCGACAGGTCATGGGCGATGAACAGATACGCCAGTCCCAGACGGTCCTGCAGGTCACTGAGGAGGTTGATGACCTGTGACTGCGTGGAGACGTCGAGAGCAGACACCGGCTCGTCGCACACGAGAAGGCTCGGCTCGAGGGCGAGTGCCCGGGCGATGGCCAGGCGCTGGCGTTGACCGCCGGAGAACTCGTGGGGTTGGCGCCCGAGCACGTGGCGCCCGATGCCGACCTGACCGAGGAGCTCGATCACCTTCTGCCGGCGTTCCTCCGCGGTGAGGGAGGTGTGGATCTTGAGGGGCTCGCCGACGATCTCGAGGATGTTCTGGCGGGGGTCGAGCGACGAGTAGGGGTCCTGGAAGACCATCTGCATCCGTTGGCGTTCCCGTCGGAGCTTGGGCCCGCGCAAGGCCGTGATGTCCGTTCCGGCGAGCACCACGCTGCCCGCCGTCGGCTCGATCAGCCGCGTGACGAGGCGTGCGAGCGTGGACTTGCCCGAGCCGCTCTCGCCCACCAAACCGAGCGTCGTGCCGGGCTGGATGGAGAAGTCGACGACGTCCACGGCGTTGACCGACCCCGACACTCGTTGCAGGATCCCGCTCCGGAGCGGGAATTGCTTGGACAGGCCCTTGACCACCAGGATCGGTTCGCCCTCGTGTGCACTGCCTGCCTCCGCTGTCGTGGCCGGCTCTGCCACGGCTCGGGCTCCGGCCAGGGTCAACTCGTCCTGGCGCAGGCAACGGCTCAACGGCACCGCTTGGCGGCGGACCGACGGGGTGTCGTCGGCGTTGCGCGCTTCGCCCTCCCGGACGCCCGCTGCGGGAGGCCGCAGTTCCACCGGCGTCGTGGCGCATGCATCGACGGCATGGTCACAGCGCGGGTTGAAACGGCACCCTGATGGGACCTGGTCAGGACGGGGGACGATGCCAGGAATGAAGTGCAGGGGTTGTCCGGCTGGCGTGAGCTGGGGGATCGAATTAAGGAGCGCTTCGGTGTAGGGGTGGCGGGGCCGGGTGAAGAGGGCGGTCGAGTCCGTTTGTTCGACGATCTGCCCGGCGTACATCACCACCACGTCATCGGCGACGTCGGCGATGACGCCCAGGTCGTGGGTGACGAAGATCATCGCCATGTCCTCCTCCCGCTGCAAGGAGTGGAGGAGTTCGACGATCTGGGCCTGCGTGGTGACGTCGAGGGCGGTGGTGGGCTCGTCCGCGATCAGCAATTTGGGCGAACAGGAAAGTGCCATGGCGATCATCACGCGTTGGCGCATTCCCCCGGAGAAGGCATGCGGGTAGTCACGGGCCCGGGTGGCGGCGTTGGGGATTTCCACCCGCTCCAACATCTGGACGGCGACCTTCCATGACTCGGCCTTGCTCAGGTGGCGGTGTGTGCGGACCTGTTCGGCGATCTGGTTGCCGACCGTGTAGGCCGGGTTCAGGCTCGTCATCGGTTCCTGGAAGATCATGGCGATCTCGTTGCCGCGGATCTGGCGGAAGTCGGCCCGGGAAAGACGCATCAGGTCGCGCCCCTCGAACCGGGCCGAGCCGTTCGCCCGACAACCTCGAGGTGGCAGGAGACCCATGATGGCCAGGGCCGAGACCGTCTTACCCGAACCGCTCTCGCCGACGAGCCCCAACGTCTTTCCCCGCTCGACGGTGAAGTTTGCATCTTCCATCACGGGATACCACTCGCCGTTGGTCAGGAACTCGATGCGGAGGCCCTTCACCGCCAGAAGGGCGGATGCCGGTTCGGTGGCCGCCGGTGCACCCCCTGCGGCGGCGGCAGCGGCCGGAGTGGTGGCGTCGGTGGTGGCCGTCTGCCGGTCGGATCTGGGGGTGATCCCGCGCATGCGGGTCACGAGGGACGGGCGCTTCTCGGCATCCTTGCTGACGATGCTGGAGCTCTTAGGGCGCTCCCGACCGAGGGAGTCACGGAGGCCGTCGGCCACGAGGTTGAAGGAGAGGACCGAGAGCATGATGGCGAGACCCGGGAAGACGAGGGCCCATGGCGTGGTGAAGATGAACTGGTAGCCCTCGTTCAGCATCGAACCCCAGCTCGGGGTCGGTGGTTGCTCGCCCAGACCGAGGTAGCTGAGGCCGGCCTCGACCAGGAGGGCGAAGCCGAGCGACAAGGAGACCTGAATGATGATCGGCGACGCCACGTTGGGCACGACGTGGCGTCGTATCAAGCGGTTCGATGTGGCGCCCAGCGATCGCGCGGCCTCGATGTAGTTCTCCTCGCGTACGGCGATGACCTCACCCCGGAGGAGACGCACGAAGCTCGGTATGAAAACGATGGCGATCGCGATGGCCGTGTCGTTGATGCTGGCACCGAGGAGGGCCGCGACCGTCAGGGCCAGGATCAGCGGGGGAAACGAGAACATCGCGTCCATCGCCCGCATGATCACCGAGTCGACCCCGCCGCGGAAGAAGCCGGCGATCAAGCCGAGCGGTAGTGCGAAGACCAAGGCGATACCCACGATCTCGAAGGTGGCCCGGAGCGAAATACGCCCACCCCAGATCAGACGACTCAGGATGTCCCGGCCCAGGTCGTCGGTGCCCAACCAGTGCGCGGTCGACGGCCCGGCGTTGACGACGTTGAGGTTCTGGAGGTTCGGCGGGTAGGGGGCGATCAGAGGAGCGAAGATCGCAGCCAGGGCGACCAGCGTCAGGAAGGCCAGCCCGGCGAGGGCAAAGGGTTGGCGGAGGAAACGGTGCCAGAAGCCCGAGCGCGCCCGCCCGCCGACACCCTCCTCGATCATCTCGGAGGGGTCGGCCAGCCCGACGAACGGGTCCCCGCTTGAGGGAGGGACGGCGAGACTCATCCGAGACGTACCTTCGGGTTGAGATAGCCGTAGATGACGTCCACGATCAGGTTGATGATCACGAAGGCTGTGGCGGTGACCAGGACGACGCCCTGGACGACCGGGAGGTCCTTTTCGCTGATCGCGGCGAGGATGTACTCGCCGATGCCGGGCAGCGAGAAGATCTGCTCGATGATCAAGGTGCCGCCCAGCAGGTACCCGAACTGGATCCCGATGACGGTGACCGCCGGGCTGAGTGCGTTCTTGAGAGCGTGCTTGCCGATGACGACGCGGTGGCTCAGGCCCTTCGCGACGGCCGTGCGCATGTAGTCCTGGTCCAGAGTGTCGATCAGTGCACCGCGCACCTGGCGGGCGATCGTGGCCGCGCCGCCGATCCCCAGCGCCACCCAGGGAAGGATCAGGTGTTCGAACCATCCCCACGGCGACGTCGACCACTCCACATAGCCCAGTGCCGGGAGGAGGTGCGTGTCGACGGCGAACACAATGACGAGGAGCAGGGCTAACCAGAAGTCCGGGATGGCAACGCCGAGGCTCGAGCCCACGGTGACCAGGCGGTCGCTCGCCGTGCCGTTGCGCACACCGGCGATGATGCCGGCCGGGACGCCGATGATGATCGACAGGAGCATGCCGCCGATGGCGAGGGACAGCGTGACCGGGAAGCGCGCGGCAATGCCCGAAGCGACCGACTGGCCCGGGTTGAAGAGGGAGGTCCCGAGGTCACCGTGGATGACCCCGTTCAACCAACGCAGATATTGCCTCCAAAAAGGCTCGTTCAGGTGCAACTGACGGGTGATCTCCGCCACCTTTGCGGGACTGGAGTGCACGCCACCAGCGAGCGCCAAGGCAGGGTTCCCGGGCAGGATGAGTACGAGGCTGAAGACGGCGAACGAGATCAGCAACAGGAGGGGGATTGTGATCAGCAGCCGGCGCACGATGAACGAGAGGAGAGAACCGCCTGAACCCACTGGCGCTCAGCTCACTTCTTCGGACATCGGACTGTCACCAGCGCGCCGGGCACAGCAAACCGGGGCGCGACCCCCCGCGTGAGGGCACCGGTCATGGGAGGGCGCTCCAGATCACACCGTCAGCCGGCCGGTCCCGGATGCCGGATCCCGCCGCATGCAGACAACGCTGCTCACTTCTTGACGTAGATTCCGGCCAGGTTCGATCGGCACTGGCCGATGGGCGCCACGACCTTCCCGCCCACAACCGACTTGTTGTAGGCGATGATCGAGGGCTCGAACTCGATGGGCGTCTCGAGTCCCTGGGCCATCACGGCGGCGCCCACCTTTTGCATCAAGGGACCCTGCAGCGACGGACTCAGCGACGCGTTGGCCGCTTCGACTTGGGGCGTGAGGGCCAGGTCCTCGGTTCCCAGGTATTGGGCCGGGAAGCCACTCGGTTCGAAGACGGCTTCGAATGTATTGGAGATGTCGGGCCCGTTGGTCAGGTCCTCGCTCAGCAGCGCATCTCCCTCTTTCTTGATGTACACGTCAACCAGCAGGTCGCTCCCGGGGATCAGTTGAATGTTGGCCTTGAACCCGGCGGCGGCCATCTCGCTCTGGACGATGGTGGCGAGGCGCTGGAAGGTGGTGTCGTTCGAGGGCACCTCGAGTTTGAAGGAGAGGCCGTGCGGATAACCGGCCGCAGCCAACATGGCCTTGGCCTTCTTGGGGTCGTAGACGTACTTGTTGCCGACCTGCTTGTTGTACCCCGGGGAGTTCGGGGGGAAGGGCTGATAGGCGGGGCGCCCCACACCGGCGTAGACGACCTTGTTGATCGTGGCACGATCGATGGCGTATTCCAGGGCGGCCCGGACCTTCACATTGTTGAAGGGGGCACGGTTGTTGCGGGTCTCGAGCGTGGTGTAGTCGTACGACTGCGTGATCGAGGTGCCGATGCTGGAATCGTTCTTCACTTCGGAATACTGCTGGGGGTCGAGGGAGATCATGTCCACGGCGCCCGAGGTGATGGCGCTGACGGCCTGGGGCCCGGGGCTGACCTCAACAAAGTCCACCGCGCCCAGCGGGTAGGCCTTGGAGTCCCAGTACTTCGGGTTCTTGACCAACTCGATCGAGGACCCGGGCTGATAGCTCTTCAAGACGTAGGGACCGGAGCCGACCGGGGTGGTGGCCGCACTGGCGAAACTCGAGGGGGGGTAGACCATCCCGTCGATGTAGGTCATCGCCCAGAGGAAGTCACCGGCCGTCGGTCGGTTGAGTTGGACCACCAACGTGTCAGGGTCGGGCGTGGTCATGGACTGGATGGCCGACAACGAACTGCGCAGCGGGCTCTTCTTCGTGTTCAGGAGACTGTCCATGACGTCGGTGGAGGTCACCGGCTCGCCGTTGGAGAAGACCATGTTGGGCCGGATGTGCAACGTCACCGTCGACGAATTGTTGGAGACGGTCCAACTCTGGGCCACGCCACCGCTGATGTTGTACTGGCCGGGAGCCGTGACGGACTGGTAGATGTTGGACATCACGGTGTACCCGCAGTCGTTGACCGACGTGCTCGGGTCGAAGTTCGTAAACTCGTCATTGATGTCAAAGCCGTACTTCAACACGCCGCTGGTGTTGTTGTTGGAAGCTGCCCCCGCCCCCTGGCTGCTCAGGCTGGCGGCGACCAGAGGCCCGAGCAGAGCCGCTGCGGCCGTTCCGGCGAGCATCACCCGTCGACCACCCAGGCGGGACCGCCGCGTCGGCTTCGGGCCGACCTTGGGCGTACGGTGACTTTGCGACGATTCGAACGAACCCATCTTTTGTTTCCCCCTTATGCCGATCCGGGAACTGCCGGCTCCGATGCGTCCGTTTCGAAGGCCTCCCGAATGCTGTGGCAGATTGCGTCGAGCGGCCGACTATACCCAGTGAATTCCCGGTTCCGCACATCACCCGTCAGCTCGCGTCGTTCGCTGTGCCTCCTCACGTGGTGAGTGCCCGTGCGTTGCGGATCGACAGGGCGACGAGCGTGAGGGTGGGTCCATAGCCGGATCCTGTGGGAAACGGGGAGGAGTCGCAGACCACGACGTTGGGGACGTCATGCAGGCGTCCCCACTCGTCACAGACCGAGGTCGCCGGATCGGTGCCCATCCGTGCCGTTCCCACCACATGACGTGAGGCGGGAATGCTCGAGCTCTTGAAGGATCCCTGGCGGAATTCCTCTCCCACGTGCGGAGAGGTGGCGGTGCGTGCCCATACGGCCCCCGCCTCGTTCAGGATGCCCTCGAGTTTGGGGCCGTAGTAGGCGGAGGCGGCTATTTCGTGCCGGTGGGGCTTGTAGGTGATGCGTGCCACCGGGAGCCCGTGGACGTCACGGATGGTGGGATCGAGGTCGATCCGGTTGGTGGCCTGCGGCATGTCCTCACCCTGCATCGTGAATCCGACCATGTGATCGCGCATGGGTGATGCGCGCATCATGTCCTTGTGCTCGGGGCCCCAGGGGTAGAACTTCGACTCGAGCATCGGATGTGCTGCGCCGCCGTGCTCGACCAACCCGCCCTTGAACCAGGGGAGTCCCGCCTTGGCGGCCGCGGCCCGGGACTCGCTGTTCACCAGAATGAAGTCATCTTGGAGGTGTGTCACCGAGCGACCCTTATGGGCGTGGAGGCGCATGGGCAGCTGCCCGAAAGTGAGCGTTTGGAAGTGATACATGAGGTTGCGACCGATTTCGGGGTGCTCGAGGCCCGACAGGAGCAAGAGGCGAGGTGTCTCGGTGGCCCCCGCCGCCAGTACGACATGGCCCGCCGTTTCGACGTGGCGTTCACCTGCGGCGTCGATCCACTCCACGCCGGTGGCCTTGCCGTTCTCCACCACGATCTTCGAGACCATCGATTCGGACCGCAGCTCGGCCTTCCCGCTCATGAGCGCGCGCCGCAGGGAGGCCACGGGGTCGCCCTTGGCGTGAATCGGGCAGCCGAAATAGGCACAGAAGCCGCAGTTGTTGCACGCGGGGCGGTCGTCGTAGGGCACCGAGTTGCAGGCCGTGGGACCAGGGTAGGGGTGGTACCCCAATCGTTCGGCGGCAGCCGTGGTGACCACGGCGCAGTACATCGGCGCCCCCGGTGGCATCGGGTAGGGCTCGTCTCGCGGTGCGGCGAAAGGATTGGCCCCGGCTTCCCCGGCCACACCGATGAGGCGTTCGGCCTCGGCGTAATAGGGCTTCACGTCGTCGTAGCCGATCGGCCAGTCGACGAGGGTCGCACCCTCGATCGGCCCGAGGTCCGAGAGAACCCGGAAATCATCCTCGCGAAAGCGTGGCACCTTGCCGTCGGCGTGGGTGCCTCCTCCACCGACGGTCGCCGGCAGGTTGTTCACCTCACCGACGTGAATTCGATCACCGTCGGCGGAACTGACGCGGAACGTCCTCGGCTCGAGCCAAGGATCGGGTCCGAGGAAATGGCGGCTCCAGTATTTGATCTCGTCATTGGAGAATTCGTGGAGCAACTCTGAAGGATTCTCCGTGTCGACCAGATAATTCTTCCCGCGTTCGAAAATGAGAACCGACCAACCGGCGGCAGTGAGGACGTCGGCGGCCGTGGATCCTCCGGGACCCGAGCCGACGATGATGGCATCAAAGTCACGACTCACGGTCGGCTGACTTCCTCGTCGGTGTACCCCCGCGGTTGGACGTCACCGGCAAAATCGATGTACTGCCACCCGACCCTGTCACGATTACCCAGGTACTCGGGTGCGCCGTACATTCCCTCACACGCGTGATCATGGAGGAGCTCGAGGAACTCTTCGTTCGCTCTCAGTCGTGCGTCCTGATCCTCGGGGGACACATCGGCGAAGTCGTCACCCAACGCGGCGATACCCGCACGGTACCGCTCCTGTAATCCGACCACCGGACCAAGGCGCTCCCGTTCGGGAATGCCGAGAGATCCTTCGATGCGGGTCCGCCACGCCAGCTCGTCCCTGGCGTTGAGACGGTGGAATGTCGCAAACCGCGGATCTCCGCCGAAGCGCCCTGAGAAGGGGCCGCCGGCCCAGATGAGCGGGGGGTCACTCGCGAACGCGCCGAGGAAGCCGTCGATGAAGTCCACGACACCGGCTTCGGTGGCCCCCGGGTCCTGATCGGTCGGGATCAAGCGGGCGCACGCAGCCTGCACGATCGCGTATTGGTTCTCGTCGAAGAATCGGGCCACGGGCGAGTGTAGGTCCACACCGAAGGGAACGTGCAAGACGCGTTGCGTGGACCGGGCGGTCCACGGAAGAGGTCATCCGATGTAGTCGCCCCGGGGTTCGGCCTTGCGCGAGGGTGGGGGCGTGGAGAGTGACCACGCGAACGTCGAGCAGGAGAAGAGAGTGGCGGCCGAGGCTGCCGCCGAATTGGTCGAAGACGGCATGGTGGTCGGACTGGGGACAGGGACGACGGTCGCCTATCTCCTTCCGGCGCTGGGCCGTCGCCACCTCGACATCTCCTGCGTCGCCACGTCGCCGGCGACTGAAGAACTGGCCCGGGCCGAGGGCATCTCGGTGGGCCCGTTCAAGGGGATCTCACGGCTCGACATGGCGATAGACGGAGCCGACCAGGTCGACCGGTCCGGATGGCTCGTCAAAGGGGGCGGCGGTGCCCACACGAGGGAGAAGATCGTCGCCACCGCAGCGGACCAATTCGTGGTGATCGTCTCGTCGAACAAGGTGGTCCGGCGACTGGCCCCTCCTGTGCCGCTCGAGCTGTTGGCCTTCGGGCTCGACGCTACCCTGCGGTCACTCGAGAGGGTGGTGGTCCGCCGCGCTCCGGCCAGCCCCGACGGCGGCGTGTTGGCCGATTACCACGGCGAGTTCGACGATCCTGCCCTGCTCGCTGCCATGTTCGGCTCCACCGCAGGGATCGTGGAGCATGGGCTCTTTCCTCGGGCCTTGGTGTCCCGGGTCCTGATCGGTCGGGGCGACCAGGTCGAGTCGTTGGCGCTCCCCGGTTGAGACGCCGTGGTCAGGCTGCGGTAAAGGTGACCGGTAGGGCCGTCGGGGAGCGAAAGACCTGCCCCCGAATGTGTGGATCCATGTCGCCCGGGTTGAGGGCCAGGTTCGGCAACCGATCGAGCACACGGTTGAGGAGTGCCCGCGTCTCGAGGCGGGCGAGGTGCATGCCGAGGCACATGTGCGGTCCGTGTGCGAACGCAATGTGGGGGATGGCCGGTCGAAAGATGTCGAAGACCTCCGGATTCTCCCAACGGCTCTCGTCGTGATTGGCCGATCCGATGTTGGGCGAGATGCTGGCGCCGGCGGCGAGCGTCACACCGCCGATCTCCACTTCGCACGTGGTCATGCGGTTGATGGACAGGAGCGGCGGTTCGAAGCGCAGGGCTTCTTCGATCGCCTGCGGCAGGAGTGACCGGTCATCACGGACGGCTTCGAGCTGCTCGGTGTGGGTCAGGAGCAGGTAGAGGAGGTTGCCCGAGGAACGGTAGGTCGTCTCGGCCCCGGCGGGCAGCAGTAGGCGCAGGAAGGAGTAGATCGCCTCGTCGGTCAGCCGCTCACCATCGACCTCCGCCATGACCAGGTCGCTGATGACGTCTTCTTTGGGTTCCTCTCTGCGCAGCGCCACGAATTCGGCAAAGTAGTTGCGCAGAGCTTCTGACGCGGCCAATCCCCGGTCGATGTCACCACCGAGGGAGATGAGCTCGACCGACCAGCGCTGGAATTGCGCGAAGTCCTCCTCGGGGAGTCCGAGTAGCCGGGCGATCACCCGCACCGGGAACTCGAAGGTGAGCTGACGGACCAGGTCCGCCTCACCGTCGAGAATGAAGCGATCGATCAGCTCATCGATGATCGGTCCGATGAACTCGGGCTCCCAGCGCACCAACGACTTCTCCCGGAAGGCGTGGGCGACCAGGTTGCGGTGCCCCCGGTGCTCGGGGTCATCCATGCCGAGGATCATGTGTCCCATGACCATGCCGATCGTGGCGTCATAGCCCGTGGAGGTGAATGTCTTGGCATCACGGAGGATCCGCGAGCAGTCCTCGTAGCGGAAGGCATTCCATTCCGGGTCGGACTCGAGTCCCTCGGGAAGGAAGTCCATCGACATGAGGCGGCCCTTCCACACCGGGGAGTTCCGCCGCTTCTCGGCAAAGTCCGGGTAGGGGTCGCGTGTGTCCCCCGAGACGACGTCCACAAAGGCCGCAAAGGGGTCGTACTCCTGCTCTTGGGTCTCAGCCATGGATTCCTCTCGACGAGATCCACCCTTTTTACACCGGGTACGCCTTCAACGGGGCGGCGGGCGCCTCGTTCGTCGGTGGCCGGGCGTCGTGCACGGGGCCGTCGGCGAACGGGGCCGTCGGCGAACGGGGGCGTAGGATCCGGATCCGATGAACACGTTGCGCACACCCGACGAATGCTTCGCTGCGGTACCCGGGTTCGACTACGCCCCGCACTACGAAGAAGTTGACGATGGCGAAGGGGGCTCGCTGCGGATCCACTATGTGCGCGAAGGTGCGCCCGACGCACCCGTCGTCTTGTTGCTGCACGGCGAGCCTTCCTGGTCCTACCTGTACCGCACGATGATCCCGGTGCTGACGCAAGCCGGTCTGCAGATCATCGCGCCGGATCTGGTGGGTTTCGGGCGATCGGACAAACCGGCCGAGCGAACGGACTACACCTACGCGCGGCACGTCGAGTGGATGCGCGCCTTCCTGTTCGATCGTCTGCATCTGCGCGACATCACACTGGTGTGCCAGGACTGGGGCGGGCTCATCGGCTTACGACTCGTGGGCGAGCACCCCGATCGATTTGCACGGGTGGTGGCGGCCAACACATTCCTCCCCACCGGCGACACGTCGCCCGGTGAAGCGTTCTTCAATTGGCAACGCTTCTCCCAGGAGGTGGAGGTCTTTCCGACGGGCTTCATCGTCAACTCCGGCTGTGTGACCGCCCTGGCGCCAGAGGTGCAGGCCGCCTACGACGCGCCCTTTCCCGACGAGTCCTTCAAGGCCGGTGCGCGCGCCTTCCCCATGCTCGTGCCCTCGACTCCGGACGACCCGGCACACGACGCCAATGTGGCGGCCTGGAAGGGCCTCGCCACGTACGGACGCCCCTTCTTGACAGCTTTCGGGGACGCAGACCCGATCACCCGTGGCGCGCATCGCGCGCTCCAAGAGGGCATCGCTGGCGCCAGTGGCCAGCCGCACACGACCATCGTCGGTGGTGGCCATTTCCTTCAGGAGGACCGCGGAGAAGAACTGGCACGGGTGGTCGTCGATTTCGTCACTGCGTCCGCGTAACTAGTCGGGGCGGGAGCGCAGCAGCAACCTGGTGGAGAGTCGCACAGCGAGAGCGCAGAGCACGATGGCAAAGACGGCCAGCGCAACGAGCTCGGGCAGGACGGCGACGAATCTGGCGTGATGGTAGATGAGCTTGATGAACGCATCCATGGCCCAGGCCTGTGGGACCACGTGGCCGACCGTGCGCACCGTGCCGCCAACCACGTCGAGTGGATAGACGCAACCACCGAGCATGCCGGCGGCGATGCCGACAACGACCGCCGTGGCGATGGCCTGCTCCTGGCTCCGGGCCCACGTGCCGATGAGCACCGACGCGCCCGACAAGCCCAGAGCGAGGAGTGCGATAACTGCACCGACGGCCAGGGGGTTGCCCCAGTGCACGCCGAAGAGGACCCGACCGACGACGAGCAGGCCGATCGACTGCGCCGCTGCGACCACGAGAAGGCTGAGGACTTGGGCGGCAAGAATGGATCGTTGTCGCACCGGGGCGGCGGTCAGCCGACGCAGAATGCCGAGGCGGCGTGATGCAACCAGGCCCGACGAGAGCACGAGCACGGTGATGCCCATGAAGAGCACGAGATCGGCGGGCGCCACGTAGGAGAAGGGGCTGAATGGCGACGGCGTGCGGGTGTGGGCCAGCGCGGTGTCGGTGATGTGGGTCGACGTGCCTTCTGCGGCGATCAGGTCCAACAGGGCCACGACGTCGGTGCGCGCCTGTAGGGCATCGGTGGTGGCTGACTGCGAGACGAAGTCGACGCGGATGGAATTTCCGGTGGCCGGGAGTCCCACCAGGCCGGCCACGACCCGACCCCGCAGGATGTCGTCGCTCAGCGCGGCGCGATCGGGTTCGATCCTGATCTTCACCCCGGCGGTGTGGCCCACCAATTCCAGGAGTCGCGCGGAGGGGTTGACGAGACCGACCGGTTCCTTGGGGCTTCCGGCCAGCAGCCCGGTCACGAGGATGAAGAGGAGCGGAAACACGGTGGCCAGGGCGAGCATGCGCCGATCGCCGACGATGCGGCGGATGTTGACCCTCAAGATCGCGATCACGGCTGGACCATCCGCCGCACGCGGATCATGGCGAGTCCGAAGGAGATGACCGCGATGAGGCAGAGCACGAGGAATGGCCCGAGAACCGAACCAGCCGATTCGTGCAGCAGCGCGAGGCGACCGAAGCCCACGAGCGCCCATCCGTTCGGGGTGCCGAGGCTCACGATTTGGAGGAACTCGGGCAGCGAGCCCGGCGGGAGGAGGTTGCCGCCGACCAAGGAGAGGAAGAGGCCGACGATCAGGGCAACGCCAAAGGCCTCCTGTTCGTTGCGGGCCAGAGAGGTCAGGAACGAACCCAACCCGCACATGGCCGCAGCGGCACCGATCGAGAGGAGCAGCACACCCCACGGCGCGCCCCAGTCCGCACCGAAGATGAACGTCGTCGCTCCCCAGACCACCAGGATGCTGACGAGCCCGGTGACGAAGATGGCCAGCATTTTGCCGACGACGATCCGCGTCGGCGCTATCGGGGCCGCAGCGAGACGTACCAGGGTGCCGCCCGACCGTTCGAGCATCAGTGAACGCATGCCGAGACCTCCGCCGATGAAGAGGAAGACGACTGCGATGGAGGGCGCGAAGTAGTCGAGGACGCCGCGGCTGCCGTTACCGAGGCTCATCGTCCTGACGCTGATGGAGGTGAACTGAGAAGCCGATCCCGGCCGGAGATGCCCGGCATACAGCCGACTGGCCAGACCGGCGGCGATCGATTCGGCCCATTCCTCGCCGGTCAGCGACGACGCCCGGCTGACGATGTCGAAGCCGGGGGAGTGGTCGGCGCCCGGAGCCACCATCGGGATCAACAGGTTGGAAAGCTTGGTATGGGTGCCATGCAGGATCACCGCGCCCGCCAACCTGCCATTGGCCACCTCCTCCCGGACCACCTTGGCGCGCGGGACGACGCGCACCGTCACGTCGGCCGGAAGTTGTGTCGCGTGGGCGGCCGCAGCCACGACTGCTGGCGTGGTGCCGGTCACCCCGATCGTCAGATGTCCCTGCGGCGCATCGTGACCGAAGGCGAACCCCAAGATGGCGGTCAGCACGAGCGGTGCGACGAGGCTCGAGATCAGGATGGAGCGGTCCCGCACCCTCCGGCGCAATTCATTTTCCGCGATGACCCGGATCAGTCTCGGAGTTCCTTTCCGGTGAGCGCCAGGAACACTCCTTCGAGGTCGGGCGCAACGACCTCGACCCCGGAGAGCTCGACGCCGAGCTGTCCCGCCTCGCGGACCACGCTCGGCAACACGGCAGCACCGTGGTCGGTGGTGAGTTCGAGTCCGCCCGCAATCGGGCGCAGGTCGCGTACCCCGGGGAGGAGACGGCACGCGGCCACCAGACCGTCGGCCGCCGCCTCGCCAAAGGTGAGCCGGAGCCGGTCCTGCCCCCCGTACCGGCGGATCAGGCCTGAAGGGGTGCCTTCGGCCACGAGCCGCCCGTCGTCGATGATCCCCACACGCTGGCAGAGCCGAGCGGCTTCTTCCATGTAGTGCGTGGTGTAGAGCACCGCAATCCCGAGTCCCGCCACGGTCTCGAGAATGGCGTGCCGGCTCTGGGGGTCGACTCCGACGGTTGGCTCGTCGAGGATCAACAAGCGCGGCCGGTGGAGCAGTCCGGCCGCGATGTTGGCACGTCTCTTCATGCCACCCGAATACGTGCCGACCCGTTCCTTCCCCCGGTCGGCCAGCCCGACCAATGCCAACGTCTCGCTGATGCGTTGCTCGAGCGGTTCGCCGCGCAATGCATAGAGCTGACCGAAGAATCGGAGGTTCTCGCGTGCGGTGAGATCCGGGTACAGGGCGAGATCCTGCGGCACGTAGCCGATGACCGCCTTGGCTGCGAGCGAGCCTCCCGGCCTTCCGTCAACGGACACCTCTCCGTGGTCGGCCTTGAGCAGGCCGCAGATTATGGCGATCGTCGTTGTCTTTCCGGCACCGTTGGGCCCGAGTAGCCCGTAGCACTCGTCGTCCGCCACGGTGAAGGAGACGTCGTCCACGGCTGTGCGCTCGCCGAACTGCTTGCGGAGACCCTGACATGCGAGCACGGCGTGACACTAACTTGGATCCCCATGATCTCCCTGGAGCCGATCGGCGTCGTTGTCGGGGGTCGCTCGGGTCTCGACGATGACGATTGGGGAGGGGTGGAATCGGTCATCAGCCTCGATGAGGATCGCTTTGCACCCGATGTCGTCGCGGGTCTCGATGCGTTCTCACACCTCTGCGTGGTCTTCCATTTCCATCTCGTCGACGAGATGGACATCGTCTGGGGGGCCCGCCGTCCCCGGGGAAATCCCAGCTGGCCGGCAGTAGGAATGTTCGCACAGCGGGCGAAAATGCGACCGAACCGGCTCGGAGTGAGCACCTGCGCGCTCGTCGCCGTGGATGTCCTCGACCTTCACGTGCGCGGGCTCGATGCCGTCGACGGCACTCCGGTGCTCGATGTCAAGCCCTTCATGCGCGAATTCGAGCCGGCGGAGAGTCGGCAGCCGACGTGGGCGACGGAGTTGATGCGGGGGTACTACTGACTGCTCCGCTCGCATACTCGTGGCGACGGTTCCCGCCGCGCGGATTCAGCTCTTGAGGGCTGCCCGCAGCCGTTCCAACGACATTTCCTCGGTCCTGTGCTCGCCACATTGGGCGCAGTCGGCCGCATGGCGCCACGATCGGATCATGCGACTGCCGCTGAGGTTGAGGGAGACCGAGAACGTCTCGGAATCGGCGGGAGCCTCCAACTGGTAATAGGGCCGCCAACCGGTGGCGACAGGCTCACCGCCCACTTCGGTGCCTTTCAGAATGCGCCTGAAGCGCATCCGGTCGACATCGAAGACCCAGGTACTGTTACATGACTCGATCACCGTCGGTCCGAGTGCACGCTCTGCTGTCATGGGTTCAGTATGGCGGACGGGTCTGACGGAGGCCATAGGCTCAACTGTGCCTCTTCTGGGGGATCCGTTACAGATTCGTGACGTTCTTGACGGGTCGGCGATTCCTCCGGCACGTCAAGGGATACCACCATCGACGCGCAGGACGGCCCCGGTGGTGTAGCTCGAGGCGTCGCTGGCGAAGTAGAGCGCCGCCCCCACGATTTCCTCCGGCTGGCCGCCGCGCTGGAGTGCGAAGTTCGCCTTGGCCCCCTTTTCGAACGCCGGGAGGTCCCAGGCCGCGGTCACGTCGGTCATGAAGGGGCCCGCCATGATGCAGTTGACCCGGACCGTGGGCCCGAACGCGTGGGCGAAGCCCACGGTGAGGGCATTCAGACCGGCTTTGGCGGCGTCGTACGGCAGCATGCCGGGAGCCGGACGGATGGAACCGGTGCTCGAGATATTGATGATGGATCCACCACGGGGGCCACTCGCCATGCGCGAGCCGACCAGCGTGGCCAGACGGAAGGGCCCCTTCAGATTGAGGTCGACCACCTTGTCCCACATGGCCTCGGTGACGGCGGGGAGCGAGTCGTAGAGCAGGGACATGCCGGCGTTGTTGACCAGCACGTCCACGTGGCCGAAGGCAGCGTACGACTGATCGACCAGGCCGTCGAGCTCGTCCCAGTGGCCGACATGACAGGCGATGGCCAGGGCGCGTCGCCCTTTGCCCTCCACTTCCCTGGCCACCGCTTCGCAGTTCTCCAGTTTGCGGCTGGCCACGATGACATCTGCTCCGGCCTCGGCGAAGCCCAGCGACATCGCCCGGCCCAGACCGCGGCTCCCGCCGGTGACCAGTGCCACTTTTCCTGCGAGAACATCCGGGACCGTGCTCGTCATGCGGCGCAAGTTAGCGGAGGAGCTCCGCCACCGCATGCGTCACCGCTTTGGCCATGGGGATGTGAAGGAACTCGTTGGGGCCGTGTGCGTTGGAGTGCGGGCCGAGTACGCCGGTGGCGACGAACTGCGTACTCGGGAAGCTCCGTTTGAGGTCGGCCAGGAAGGGGATCGTGCCCCCTTCGCCGTGGAGGCCCACGGGCTGGCCGAAGACCGCCCGCGAGGCGCGTTCGAGCGCGTCGGCATTCCTTCGGTCGAGCGGAGGGGCGAGCCACCCGTCCGCCACGGCTTCGAGGTCGATGGTGATATGCGCACCCTCATCGGTGGTGATCGCCGAGATCACCGCATCGGCCGCCACCTGTGCGTCCACGTCAGGGGGAAGGCGGAGCGAGATCTTCGCCGTCGTGAATGGTCGCAGCACGTTGCCCCCGTCGCGCACCGTGGGCACGCCGTCGACGCCCGTCACCTCGAGCGCGGCCGACCAGGCCTTGGCAATCAGCCGATCGGCCGCGGTCTCGCCGAAGAGATGAAGCCCGTCGACCGTGGGCAGAGAGTTGTCGCCGAATTCCTGCGCCGCCGCGCCGAGGGAGACCCGCAGGTGGTCGGGGACGCCCTTCCCGAGCAGCTCGGGCAGAAGGATGGTGCCGGTCGCCTCGTCCTCGATCCGCGACAGGATCTTGCGCAGGATGCGGAATGACGATGGCACCACCCCGCCACCCATGCCGCTGTGGATGCCTTCGGTGAGCACGTCCACGCGCACGCTGGCCACCAGAACGCCCCGGAGGGACGACGTCAGCCAGAGCCGGTCGTAGCTCATGCAGCCCGAATCGAGGCAGATCACCAGGGTGGGCGTGCCGATGCGTTCACGCAGGTACTCGACGTACGCCGAGAGGTCGGGGCTGCCGCTCTCCTCACTGGCCTCGATGAGGATGACCACGCGCCCCCGACCGCCGTCGGCCGCCAGCAATGCCGTCACGGCCGCAAAGAGGGCATAGCCGTCGTCCGCCGTGCCGCGTCCGTACAGCAGGTCGCCCTCGCGGACCGGCTCGAATGGTGAGAGGCCGGTTCGCCAATCACCCAACGGCGGTTGCTTATCCATGTGCCCGTAGATCAACACGGGGTCACCGGTGCCACCGTTCTCCACCAACAGGACCGGCGTCCGTCCGGGCAACTGCACGATCTCGGTGCGCAGGCTTCCGTCCTGCGCCTTCGTCCAATCCCGGAGCAGGTCAGCGGCCTCGTTGAGGGCGCCGCGGTCCTCCCAGTCCGCATCGAAAGCCGGGGACAGGCACTTGATGCGGGTGTACTCGGCCAGGGTGGGGAGGATCCGCTCTTCCCAGGCCGCATCGATGGAGGCGCGCCCGTCGGTCACGGGGCTGCCGGAGGCTCTGTCAACGTCGCCAGGTGATCCAAGGTTTTGGACATGCCGTCGGCCGTGATCGAGGGCAGCTTGCCTCGGCGCAGGAAGGTGGCTTGCTTGTCCTGGGAGATGTCCCAGCTTTCCCGGACCAGGGTCCCACCCTCCACCGGCTCGAACTCGTACCGCCATATGCGGCCGCCGAGATAGCGCCCGAGGTATCCGGACAGAACCGTCTTCCAGGCGATGCGCCGGTCCTGTTCGAATTCGATCACGGTGTTCGACATCGAGTAGGGCACGCCGGCCTTCATGGACATACCGAACGTGGCGCCGAGCGTGAGGGTTCGGGGTGCGCCGGCCTTGGGCTTGACCACCGAGCCCGAGCCGTCGATCTCCGGGTGGCGGCTCGTGTCGGTCACGATCGCAAAGAGATCTGCGGCCGGGGCCGGAATGACCCGTTCGACACTGACGATGTTTCCCTCCACGGCGCACCTCTCTGCGTGTTCTTCGACCGCCTCAGTACTAGCACTCCCGGCACGACGGCTGAGAGCCCCGTACAGTGCATGCACGACGCCATGACGACCTGACGGATATGTGGACGTGACGGAAAAGGGCGAACTTTCGATTTACTACAACCCGCGCTGCTCCAAGTGTCGCACGGCCCGGGGACTCCTGACCGAGCGTGGTCTGGACGCGCACGTCGTCGACTACCTCAACGTCGTGCCGACGGTTCCGCAGCTGCAGGAGCTGATGGAGCAGCTGGGCATCACCGACCCCCGCCAAATGATGCGAACGGGCGAAGACATCTATGTCGAATTGGATCTCGTCGATCAGTCCGGGACGGCGCTGCTCGAGGCCATTGCGGCGCACCCCATCCTTTTGGAGCGACCCATCGTCGTGCGGGATGGTCGCGCTGTCATCGCCCGCCCGCCGGAGCGTCTGCTGGAGCTCCTCGAATCCTGAGACCCCACGTCGTCCATGACGGCGTTTATTCCATGACGGCGAACTGTGCCAGGTCGCTCAGCTGCACCCACTCCAACGTCGACGCGTGGGTCGAGGCCAGGACCACGGGAGGAGCCATTCCTGCCTCAAAGGCTTCCTGCCAACGGCTGGCGCAGAGGCACCACTGGTCGCCGGGTACCAGTCCGTCGAAGCCGTGTTCGGGATGCGGGGTCGAAAGGTCGTTGCCGACCGACGCGGAGAAGGCCAGGAACTCCTCACTGGCGCGGATGCACACGGTGTGGACCCCGAGGTCCTCGGCGCCGGTAGTGCAACAGCCGTCACGGAAAAAGCCGGTGAGGGGGTTGTAGTTGCAGGGTTGGAGGTCGCCTCCGAGAACGTTCTGAGCCATGCCCCATTTCATCACGCGTGGACCACTCCGGGCGCGGGCTGGGCGGGGACGCATGGGCCGGCGCCGGCGGAGCTCCCGGCCGACGGTGCTAACCGCCCTCGAACGGCTCGCCTTCGTAGCGATCGACCCACGTGAACTCCTCGACGGGGAGCCGCCGCAGCCGGCGTGCCGCAACGACCGGGCGGCCCAACACGACGAGGGCGGCCACCGCACAGGTCTCGGGGATGGAGAAGAGTCGGCGCACGTCGTCCTCGCGCCGGATGGGCATGGTGGTGATCACGCCCCCCAGCCCCTCGGCGCGGGCGGCCAACAGCAGATTCCAGGCGAAGGGGTAGATGGAGGCGCCGCCGGCCAGGGTGTAGCGGTCGTGGTCTCTATCGACGGCGGCGAGGGCGGTCAGGTCGGCCAGCAGCAGGAGGAGGGCGGGCGCCGTATCGAGCGTCTCCGCCAGGCCCGGTGTCGCGCCTGCTGCAGCGTGAGCCGCTGCAGCCTCGGCAAACTCGGGGGCCCGGTCGGCGGCCGCGGCCTCGGCGACACGGTCGGTGATCGGAGCCCATGGGACCAACCCCGCACTGTGGATGGCGAGGTACTCGTACCAGCCGGTCAGGTACAGATCGCGCAGCGTGCGCCGGGCCGCGGGGTCCTTGACGACGATGACCCGCCAACCCTGGCGATTGCCGCCGCTGGGAGCGAAGCGTGCGGTATCGAGCACGCGGTGGAGGACATCATCGTCGATGGGCCCGGGGAGGAACTCGCGTACCGCTCCCGTGCTCCGCAGCGTCTCGATCAGATTGAGGTCCATCGTGATGACGGTAGCTGGCGGCGACCCCCACGACCCAGACCACCCCACGACCCGGACCACCCCACGACCCGGACCACCCCACGACCCGGGCACTCGACACGGTCCCCTTCGCACGCCACTGTGGTGTCGTGTCAGCGCACCAGCGTCTGCGTGAGTTGAGCCGGTTCCCCCTCGTGGTTTCCCCCATGGCCGGAGGACCGAGCACGCCGGCGCTCGTGGCGGCGGCGGCTGAAGCTGGTGCGGTGGGGTTCCTCGCCGCCGGCTACAAGTCCGCAGCCGAGATGCGCACCGAGATCGCCGCCGTCCGCAGCGCCACCTCCGCCCCGTTCGGGGTGAACGTCTTCGTCCCGGGCGACCCCACCCAGCATCCCGAGGCCCTGGCGGACTACGCCCACTCGCTGGAGAAGGAAGCCGCCATGCTGGGGGCCACGCTCGGCCTGCCCCGTTGGGACGACGACGACTACGGCGCGAAGCTCGAGGTGCTGTCCGCAGCACCTCCGACCCTGGTCAGTTTCACCTTCGGCTGTCCGGGCCCCGAAGTTGTGCGCTCACTGCAGGCGAAAGATGTCCTGGTCGTCGTGACGGTGACCACTCCGGGGGAAGCGATGCTGGCGCAACGGGCCGGGGTCGATGTCCTCTGTCTGCAGGGCATCGAAGCGGGCGCGCACCGGGGCAGCTTCCTCAACGACGACGGCCCCGGGCAGGATCACCCCCTCGCGGCGCTTCTCTCGGATGTGCAGAGGATCTGCGACCTCCCGCTCATCGCGGCCGGAGGTATCGCCGGTCCCGAGGCCGTGGCCGCGGTGCTGGCGGCCGGAGCGACGCAGGTACAGCTGGGGACGGCGTTCCTGCGGTGCACCGAGAGCGGCGCCCACCCCCTCTACAAGGCGGCACTCGCCGGGCCCCGTTTCACCTCCACGGCCGTGACACGCGCCTTCAGCGGGCGACGTGCCCGCAGCATCGTGAACGGATTCCTGCGGGCGCACGCCGATGCGCCTGCCGCCTATCCCGAGATCAATCATCTCACCCGGCCGTTGCGCGCTGCCGCGGCCGCCGCGGGCGATCCGGATCACATGAGCCTCTACGCGGGTGAGGGCTTCCGCCATGCGCAGGAACGATCGGCTGGTGAGATCATCGAGCGGCTTGCGGCGGGACGCACGAGACCTACCCGGTCGTGAGGCCCCAGCCCGTCGTGAGGCCCCACCCGTCGTGAGGCCCCACCGGTCGTAGGGCCCAACCGGTCGTAGTGTGGAGGTCCGTGCCCGTGACCTCCCCGATACCCGAGCAGCGGTGAGCTCACGTCGCGATGTCGACACGTTCGAGTTCACTCCACCGGACATCGACCGCGTCGCCGGCTATCTGCAGCACCTGACCGAGGCTGGGCAAGGGTGGATCAACCTCCTGCCAGGGGTCCGGCTGGATGACGACGAACAGCAGACCGTGCCGGCCGGTCTCTTCAGCCTGTTCAGCCCCCGCCAACCACCGGTCACCATGTGCACCCTGATGCCGGCCCGGGCGACGAGGCGAGCTTTCGACGGCGTGACGGTCGGCGTGCTCCATCCGACGGGGGGCAAGGCGGTGGCCCGCTTGGCGGAGGCCGGCGTGACCATGCCCCGGGAATGGCTCGTACGCCAGGACCATCCCCGACGTGGCTTGGTGCTGCTGACCAGCCACGGCACGCCCGAAACCGAGGTCATCTCCTGGGCGATCCGGGCCGGGACTGCGCTCTGCCGCAAGGAGATGACGGGGGAGTGGCAGGCAGTGGTCTACCTCCCGTAGTGCCCCACCGCCCCCCCGGGTGCTCCCGGGCGGATCCGAGGGGTACACTAGTTATGTGCCGAAAGTAAGTACTTTGCGTCGCTCCACCCCGCTCAAGGGGTCGGTCGAACAGATCCTTGCGGCCTTTCAGATCGTGGTGGGGTCCATTACCCAAATCCGGGCGCACGAGCGGATCCTGGTGGCCGCTGGGGTCCGGCTGGACCGCGCCGGATCGGCGCTCCTCTACAAGCTGTCCGTGTACGGCGACTCGCTCCGCGTCACCGATCTCGCCGACCTCCTCGGGGTCGACGCCCCGACAGTCACCCGCAAGATCCAACAGCTCGAACGCGAGCAACTCGTCTCGCGCCGCCCTGACCCCGACGATGGGCGGGCCAGCCGGATCACGTTGACCCGGGCCGGAAGGCGAACCATCGAACGGGTCCTGGAGGCCCGCCGCGAGTGGTACGAGCACCTGGTGGAGGACTGGGACGACGCCGACCTCGCGACCTTCGCCTCGCTGCTCGGCCGGTTTGCCGCATCCCTCGAACGCGACGTCGAGGAAGCCCGTGACGACTGACGTCTCTGCGGCGTCGACCGAACGTCCTCCGCTGCCGCAGACGCAGGCGGAGGAGGAGCATCGTCGGATCGTGGTGGTGCTGGCCGCACTCATGCTGGGCATGTTCCTGGCCGGGCTCGACCAGACGATTGTTTCGACCGCCCTTCCGACCATCGCCGGTGACCTGCATGGGCTCAACCATTTGCCCTGGGTGGTGACGGCCTACCTTCTCACCTCCACCATCTCCACACCGCTGTGGGGGAAACTCGGGGACCTCTACGGCCGGAAAAACCTCTTCCAGCTGTCAATCGTGATTTTCCTGATCGGCTCCATGCTCTCGGGCCTGTCGCAGAACATGATGGAGCTGATCGCGTTCCGGGCCGTCCAGGGGATCGGGGCGGGCGGGCTGCTGGTGGGCGCGCAAGCCATCATCGGCGACGTGGTGCCGGCCCGGCAGCGCGGAAAATACATGGGGTACTTCGGCGTGGTCTTCGGACTGACCAGTGTCGCCGGACCTCTGGCCGGCGGGTTGTTCACCCAGCACCTGTCGTGGCGTTGGATCTTCTACATCAACCTGCCCTTCGGCATTCTGGCCCTCTTCGCTGTCGCCACCGTGCTGCACCTTCCCGCCGTGCGTGTCCCGCACAAGATCGACTGGGCTGGTACCTCGTTGCTCTCGGCCGGGGTCACGGTGATCATTCTCATGACCACGTGGGGAGGGACGCAGTACCGCTGGGGTTCGGCCCCCATCATCGGACTCGCCGTACTCGGCGCGGTCTTGCTCCTGGCCTTCTGTATCGTCGAAACGAGAGTGGCGGAGCCGATCATCCCCCTCGATCTGTTCCGTAACCGCACGTTCAGCACGGCGTCCGGGGTCGGATTCATCGTGGGGTTCGTGATGTTCGGGGCGATCATCTATCTGCCCCTCTACCTCCAGACCGTGCACGGGGCCACGCCGACTGCTTCGGGCCTGGAGGTGCTCCCGATGGTCGGCGGCATGATGGTGACCTTCATCGTCAGCGGCCGCTTGATCACACGCACGGGCCGCTACAAAGCGTTCCCGGTGGCCGGATCGGTCGTGCTCACGGTCGGCCTCTTGTTGCTGTCACGCCTGGGCCCGCACACGACGTTGCCGATGGCCTCGGTCTACATGTTCGTCGTCGGGCTCGGGATCGGTCTCATGATGCAGGTGCTCGTCGTGGCGGTGCAGAACGCGGTGCCCTACTCGCGACTCGGCGTTGCGACATCGACCGCCTCGTTCTTCCGCAGCATCGGTGGCGCGTTCGGCGTCTCGGCGCTCGGCGCCGTGTTCTCCAGCCGCCTGTTGCACAACTTGTCCCAACACGCCTCCAAGGCACAGCTGTCGTTGGTCAAGGGCGGGAGCGTCGTGGCCAACCCGGCCCAGATCAACCATCTTCCACCTGCCCAGCGCGCCGTGTTCGTCGAAGCCTTCAGCCACGCTCTCCAGGCGGTGTTCCTCGTGGCGGTGCCTTTCACCGTGCTGGCCTTCGTGCTCAGCATGGTGATGAAGGAGATCCCCTTGCGCACGACGTCGCAGATGTCCTCTGCAGATGTCGCCACGTCCGATGCGGGCGTGGCGGAGGCCGAGGCGGCGGATATCGGGGCAGACGGCGTCCTGGGCGTCGTCAACCTCGTGGTCGGCGTGCCCGATCTCTGAGCTGCTGCCTCGACCCTGCGGATCTCCCGAGATCGCGGGGGCGTTTCCCGCAGTGCCCGCAGATCGGCAAGAGTGATGTATGGCCCACACCGCAACGTGCTGTTCATCACCGTCGATCGATGACGTGGCGATTGACTGTCAGCCCTTGGTCATCCGGTGCTTCGTTTCCCGCGGGACCGGGTTGGTCTCGTCCCGGGATTCCTGGCGCTGAGCTACCGCTACCCGTGGTGATGCCGTGGCATGCTGGCCGTATGCGCGTGTTGGTCACCGGTGCCGGTCGTTCGATCGGTCGCGTCACGGCGGAGGGGCCTCACGTGGTGAGGCCGGAAGGGGGCGTGTGCCCTACCACCCGATGACGAATGAGGAGGTCCACGCGTTTCTCACCGCGCTGCCGGCGCGGTACTGGGAAGCTGGCCACGGTGCGGGCCGACGGGCGCGCGCATGTGGCTCCCGTCTGGTTCGTCGTTGACGACGATGGCGCGCTGTGCTTCAACACAGGGGAACGCACCGTCAAGGGACGCAACCTCGTGCGCGACCGCCGGGCCGCCATGTGTGTCGACGACGACCGGCCACCGTTCAGTTTCGTGATGATCGAGGGAAGCGTCGAGATCATCCGCGACATGGGCCAGGTCCGAGAGTGGGCGGAGCGTATCGGGGGTCGGTACATGGGCGCGGCGCTCGCCGCCACGTACGGTGCGCGCAACGGAGCGGAGGGCGAACTCCTGATTCGCTTGCGACCCGAATCCATCCATTCCGCGGCAGACGTGGCCAACTGACGAACAGAGCCCATTTTTTGTCGGCCGACCAGAAAGCTGACGGAAGAGGCTCCACGATGTGCGGTGGCTCCAGATGAGGACGGTCCACGGGTGAAGGTCGCCAATTCGTGAAGACCACGCGTGCGCACATCGGGACGTTGTGGCCCTATGCGGTGTTGATCGGGCTTCCTGCCGCGGCCTTCATCCTTCCGGACATCTTGGGCGGTCACCTTTTGGTCACGGGCGACAATCTGCAACAGAACTACCCACTCCATGTCCTGGTCGGGTCCATGTATCGCCATGGCGAACTGCCCTTTTGGAATCAATACATCTTCAGCGGCACCCCGCTGCTCGCCGGCTTCAACGCCGGGGCGTTCTACCCGCTTCTCGGCCTCTTCGCGATCCTTCCCGATCGGGTGGCGTGGATCGCCACCGAGGTGATCCTCTTCTCGCTCATCGCCATCGGCATGTACCTCTTCCTCCGGGCGCTGAAGCTGTCGACAATCCCGTCCGTGCTGGCTGCCGTCGCGTTTTCGTTCTCCGGAGTCGTCCTGAGCCAGGTCGACCACATCGACATGACCGAGGGATTCGCTTCCCTCCCGTTCATGTTGCTGGCGGTGGTCCACATCGTCAGAGACGGCCGGTGGCGATGGTCCGTCCTCCTCGGTGTCGCATTTGCCCTGGTCGTCTTCGGAGGGGCTCCCGAGGCAATGCTCGACGAGGTGATCTTGGTCCTCGCCTACGCCGCCCTGAGCGCCGGCCTCGACGGCCAGCGTTGGCGGCGGGTGCTGACGAGGTGTGGTGTGGGCGCAGTGTTAGCCCTCTCTCTGTCCGCCGTACAGTGGTTGCCGGGCATTGCCACCATCTCGAGCTCCCAGCGCTCGGCGCTCGGTACATCGTTCACCGGCTCGGGGAGCTTTTCGCCCGCCAACTCTCTGTTGTCGCTCGTGCCCTACCTCTTCGGTGGCTACGGCCACCTCGGTGAGGCCACGTTCTTCTCGCACTACAACCTGCCCGAGGTCGGCATCTACGTCGGGATCCTCCCGATCATCGCCCTCTTCACAATCTGGCGCCCGCAGTGGCCGTCGCGCCTGGCGCCCCGCGAGCGGCGGACCTGGTACCTCATCGCACTCATCGGGCTCCTCCTCGCCTTCGGCGCGAACACCCCCCTGGAGCATGTCTTTAACGAGATCCCGCTGTACGGCCACCAGCGCCTGCAGAGCCGGAACATGATCGATGTCTCCTTTGCCATCTGCGTCCTCTTCGCCGGCTGGCTCGATCGCCGGGAGGACTCCGGCCCTGCCTCCGTGACGTTCGACCGCTGGGCCGGGTTCATCCCGTTCGGGGTGGTGCTCGGGGTGAGCAGCTGGGCCGCTGTTGCGCCGCGATCGTTGGTCACGTCGCTGACCACCGCCTCGGGTTCGGCCGCGGAGGTCCACACGGTGCGCGAAGCGAGCCTGATCGCATTGGGCTTCTGCCTCCTTGCGGGCGTGGTCACCTGGCTCCGCTCGGACATGCGTCGGGGGCCATGGTTCGCCGTCGTGGCCGCTTTCATGGCGGCCGACCTCGGACTGATCGTGGGGACCAGCTCCCTCGTCACTGTTCCGTCGAACGCGTTGCTGGCGGGCACCACCGTCGTCGAGCACTATGTCGCCGCGCACCTGACGCCGGGGGGGCGCTTCGCGTTCTACGATCCGCAGGGTTATTCCAGCGGGCCGACCACTGCCGATACCGGCCGGCCGGATGCCAATATCCTGGCGCGCCTTCCTTCGGTCGGTGGCTACGCCTCGATCGTCAATGGGAGTTACAACGCGGCGACGTTGACCCATTCGCAAGGCGAGCTGAACGTTCCTCGCCTCGCCTCGGGCGCGTTCGCCCAACTCGACCTGCAGGACATCTTGACGACGCCCGAGTACTTCCTCGTTCCGCTCGCCGGTGCCCCCACCGAACTGGGGGAGGTGCGTCAGGCGTCCGAGGCGAGGGGCGAGGACGCCGTGCTGCCCCTTGGCGACAAGGCCCACGTCACCGACAGCGAGTACACCTTCTTCCCGGCACCGCGAGGTCAGATCCGCGCCGGGCAGTCGAATGGCTGGTTCTTCGGGGAATCGCTCGTGTCCTCTCGCGCCTCCTTGCTGCTGGCTCCTGGTGCCACGGCGGCGCGGATTCGATTCGGCACCGTGAACTCCGCGGGGAGGACGACGTGGGGACCGCCGGTCGACGTGGACCCGGGCGCGCGGCGTGTCGGGAGCCGTCTGCCCGGGGGCTCGGCCGTCGGGCTGGCCGTCCACGTCGTCTCCGGTCGTCTTCCGCCGCACCAGGCGGACATCGTGGTGGGAAAGAAGACCTACGAGCTGGATGGCGCGCTCTCCGGTGCCGTCCAACCCGGCGCATGGCGCCAGCAGGGCTCCGTCGACCGGTACACCCTCTTTGTGCGGACCCACGCGCCGAGCACCGTCTATGCGGTCGCGCGGGGCCAGGAGGCGCCTCCTGCGATCGACGTGCTCGCGCAGAGCGACAACGCAGAGTCCATTCGCGTGCGGACAGCCAGCCCGGTCGTCGTCGTGCGCGATGTGGCATGGGACGGCGGATGGCGTGCTTCCGTCTCGTCCGACGGCGGGCCGCAGGTAACCGTGCCGGTGGACAAACGCGGCCTCGTCCAACAGGTATCGCTCCCGTCCGGCACCGACATCGTCCGCTTCTCGTATCAGCCACGCCATTGGCTCGTGGCCAGCGCGTTCAGCCTGGGAGCGGCAGCACTCTTGCTCGCGCTCCTCCTCGACGTCGCACTCAGTCGTTGGTCGAGCCGTTGGCGCCGATCGGGTCTGGCACTCCGTCCGTTCAGCAGAAGGGGTGGGCCAGCGTGAGGAGGAATTCCCCTTCCTCGGCCCCCCACATGTCGTCGATCACGAATCCCGCCGCGCCCAGCTCCTCCTGCATCCGATCGGCGGTGAACTTGGCACTTATCTCGGTGAGAATCTCCTCGCCTTCGGCAAAACGCACAGAAATGCCTGCTTCGCGCAGAGCGACATCGGAGGGCGCCTGGGCCCGTAGGCGCATCTCGATCCATTGGTCTGCTTCGTTCCACAGCGCCACATGTGCGAACAGATCCGGATCGAAGTCCCCACCCAGTTGCTCGTTGAGAACATGGAGGACGTTCTTGTTGAACTGCGCGGTCACGCCTGCCGCATCGTCGTAGGCCGCCACCAGCCGTGTGCGGTCCTTCACGAGATCGGCTCCGAGGAGCAGGGAGTCGTCGCTCGACATGGTGCAGTTCAGGTCGAAGAGGAAGCGGGCCCGCCGCGCCGGGTCGAGGTTGCCGATCGTGCCGCCCAAGAAGGCCACCATGCGCCGCCCATCCGTGGGGATTACACCCAGGTGCTCGCTGAAATCACCGATGACCAGATGGACAGCGAGCGGCGCGTACTCCCCCGAAAGCGTCGACGCAGCGTCACGGAGGAACTCGTCGCTTATGTCGAACGGCACATACGTCCTCAGGGTGCCGAAATTGCGCAGTGCGCTGAGGAGAACCCGGGTCTTCTCGCAGGACCCGGCTCCGAGCTCGACCAAGGTGTCCGCCTTTGAGATCTCGGCGATCGTCGGCGCGTGCGTTTCGAGCAGACGCCGTTCAGCGCGCGTCGGGTAGTACTCGGGTAGCCGGGTGATCTCCTCGAAGAGTTGGCTCCCACGTTCGTCGTAGAACCAGACGGGTGGGATGGATTTGGGGTCGCCCAGGAGGCCGGTGACAGCGTCGGTCCGCATGCGCCTCCGGACTTCGTCGGGGGTGACATGGACGTCGATGGTGTAGGTCATGGCCGGTCAGGGATCCTGGGCCAGACGCAGGCCGCTGAAGGCCCACCGCGCTCCCGGTGGGAAGAAGTTACGGTAGGTGACGCGCGTATGACCCGGGGGAGTGGCGCAGCAACCCCCCCGTAGCACGTACTGGCTCACCATGAATTTCCCGTTGTATTCGCCGACGGCACCCGGTGCAGCCCGGAATCCCGGATACGCGGTGTACGCGCTCGATGTCCACTCCCAGACATCGCCGAGAAGGGCGTTCGTGGTCAGGGCACTGCGAGGATGTGGTGCCTCGAGACCGAGAAAGTTCGTTCCTTCGCCGGCGCTGTTGGCGACGGTCTCCCATTCCTCCTCGGTGGGCAGGCGCTTCCCGGTCCAATGCGCGAACGCGTCCGCCTCGTAGTAGCTGACATGACAGACGGGTTCGTCGGGGTCGACGGGGCGCACGCCCGAGAGGGTGAACTGCAGCCACTGCTCGGGCTCATCGGGATCCCGGAACCAGTAGAGCGGGGCCTGCCAGCCCTGTGCCATGACGACCGACCAACCGTCGGAGAGCCAGAACTCGGGCCGACCGTAGCCTCCGTCCTCCATGAACGAAAGCCACTCCCCGCAGGTGACGGGGCGGTCCGCCAGAGCGAAGGGGGTGAGATAGGCCGGGTGACGGGGGAATTCGTTGTCAAAGCCAAAACCGTTCCCAGTGTGCCCGATATCGGCCACGCCTCCCTCGTACTCGATCCACCCGGCTTTGGGCGGCGCAGAATCGCTCTCTCGCGCTCCGCATTCCGGCAGATACGTCGGGCGCATCGGATTGCGTGAGAGGACGTGCTTGATATCCATGAGCAGCAGCTCCTGATGCTGCTGCTCATGATGGAGGCCGAGGGTTATCAACTCGGGCACGCCGCGTTCGAGCTCGGTGCGCAGCAGTGTCGCGACCGCTTCATCGACGAATTCCCGATAGCGGGCGACCTCGGTGATGCCGGGGCGCGAGATGAGCCCGCGTTCGGCGCGCGGGTGCCGGTCACCGAGGGCCTCGTAGTACGAATTGAAGATGTAGGCGAACGCGTCGTCGTACGGGCGGTAGCCGGCCAGGTTCGGCCCGAGCACGAATGTCTCGAAGAACCAGGTCACATGGGCCCGGTGCCATTTCGTCGGGCTGACGTCGGGCATGGACTGCACCGTCTGGTCCTCGGCGCTCAAGGGGGCGGCAAGACGCTCCGTGGTGGCACGCACCGAGGCATAGGCCTCGGTGAGGTCGGATTGCACGTCTGGTCCGCTGTACTCGGACATCCAATCCTCCATCGACCGCCTGGCCCAGTGCAAAGACAGTCCATCGCCCCGTGATTTCGCTGCGCTCACCCTACCCAGCCATGTCAGGAAAGAAGCGCGCCCGGAACGATTTTCGCCTTGTGGACCCGGTAGGCCCAGGTCGGCGGAAGAACCGCCGTGTGTCAGATTGAGGTGATGAGGGGAGCGTCCGGCTCCAGGGCTTCGAGTTCTTCTGCTTCCCCTGCCTTGTCGAGGCTCCTCCGGATGCTCCTGGCCTCCCAGCGGTCGAGCAACTTGGAGCCGAAGTAGAAGACTGCGGCGGCGTAGATCCACCCCACGAAGATGTCGATCACGAAGTGCTCGGCGGTGTAGACGAGCGAGAAGGCCATGCAAATGGGATAGGCGGCGAGAAGTATGCGTTTGCGGGGGCTGGAGTCCTTCCAGAAGAAAAGGCAGATCAACATGGGGTATCCACCATGGAGAGAGGGCATCGCCGCCACGTTGTTGTCGAATTTGCTGCCACCGGCGAAGAGGGACTTGCCCAGGCCGATATGTAGATGAGCCCACACCTGGTCGATGATCCGGGTCGTCGGGGGAAGGTGCCCGAACTCGCTGGCCATCCACGGGGGCATGGCGGGATAGAGCACATAGGTGATGTAGCCGATGAACGTGAGGCCCACGAAGAGAGCCACGAAGCGGCGGAATTTCGGGTAGTTCGTCTTCCACAGGACCCCGGCGATGATGAACGACGTGAAGAAGTGGCTCATGTAGCAGACCCACACGAGATAGTCCCAGAAGTGGAGGCCAGGGGTGTAGAGCCACCGTTGGAGCTGTGCCGTCGGGTCGACGCTGAAGACGTGTGTGTCGAACCACACCTGTGGTGAGTAGAACGCCTGTACGACGCTCCCGTGCGCGGAGGACCGTTGGCCCCAGAAGGTATTGGCGGCGTAGCCGCGCAGGACGCCGTAGCCGAAGAGGACGGCGATGAGGGGCAGCCAGTCGAGCATGAGCCGCTTCCAGCGCACCCCGCTACCGAGACTGGAAATGATCAGACCGGCTATCACGTAGAGCAGGACCGAGTTGGTCGACCATGGGATGCCCGCAAGGAGGTAGTAGACGACGAGACTGGCTGCCAACACGATCCAACCGATCGTCACCCGGCGATGGCCCGGATCGGCCCATCGATCGGCGAGCCAGACGCCGAACGTTCGCCTACCGGTTCGAGGCGTCTGTGCCGAGTCCAATTCGCCATTTCCCGCGTGGGACATTGATGGGCGTCACCGGCTGGCGATTGTCGTCTTCGATTGTCGTCATATGGTGAGAATGGCTTCCGTGTCCCCGGGGCAAGGCTGGCCGATCCCAGCGCCCGACCCCGACGAATGCGTCATTTTGCGATGGCCTGATCGTCTCGGTTGGTTACAAATGTGTGAAAATCATAGCCTGATGGTCACGGAGCGTCGGGGCAACGGCTGGGGAGCGCCGCCGGTGCATTGAGAGAAACCCAACCGCTCATGAGGCCCTTGACGACGGCTGGGAGCGGGTCAAGGAGGATCGGGTTGGGACTCGTCCTGGTCGCCATCGCCGCCTTTCTGGTCTTGGGCGGTTTCGAGGCATGGCACGACTCGGCGACGTTCGACGAGCCCGTCTACGTGTCCTCGGGGGCTTTGGCCGTCCTCCATCACGATCTGGCGGACAACCCCGAGCATCCACCCCTGTTCAAGGTCTTGGCGGTTCTCCCGGTTCTCGCCGTCCATCCTGTGGTCCCCCCTGGGAATTGGACGATCAACAACGAACATCGGTACAGCGCTCGATTTGTCGAGGCCCAACTGAAGGCCGGCACCATGCACCGGGTGACGTTTGCGTCGCGCCTCGTGCCCCTCCTGGAGTGTGGTGCACTCGCACTGGCCCTTTATGCGCTGGCCTCCCTCCTGTTCGGCCTGTGGTCAGGTGTGGTGGCGGCGTTGCTCTGGCTGCTGGATCCGCTGGTGCTCGGATTGGGGCATCTCGACGGGGTCGATCTCCCATTCGCCCTGACCACAGTGCTCGTTGCATGGGCGCTCGTACGTTGGCTGCGCGCGCGGGATCGGCGCTCCCTCGTTTGGCTGGGCGTCGCGTGCGGGGCGGTTGCCTCGGCGCAGGTCACCGGATTGTTGGTCGTCGCAGTGACGGCCGCCGTCGTGGTGGCCGCACAGGTTCGAGCCGGCCAGCGGTCATGGGCCCGCTGGAGCCCGGCGGCACTCATCGCCTTGATGACCTGGTTGGTTGTCTGGGTCGTCTACGTGATCCTCGATCCGAGTGTCGTGGCGCACTCGTGGTTCCTTCTCCCGCATGCCTATGTGGAGGGGGTGAAGTACCTGGCTTCGAATGACACCGCCAGCTCGCCCGGTTTCCTTCTCGGCCACCGGTGGACCGGGGCGAATCCCTGGTTCTGGCCGGCTTCGTTGGTCGTCAAGCTCTCGACACCGATACTCCTGCTGCTGGTCGCCGGTCCCGTTGTCTTCGTCGCCGCAGTCAGATCCGGGCGGGTGAACCGGACCACAGCGCGCCAGACGGTGGCGGCCGTCGTGCTCCCCGCCCTGGTCCTCTTCGTCTTCGAGCTTCCGGGGCCCCGGACACTCGGCGTTCGTTACCTCCTGCCCTCGATCGCACTGTGGATCGTGGTCGCGTCCCCGATCGCCCTTCTCGTCAGTGGGCGGCTCATGGCAATGGCGCTCAGCCTGGTGTTGGCGGCTGCTGCCGCGATCGCCGCGCTCTCCTATCCCGACTCGCTCGCCTATACCGCGGCGCCATTCGCCCCCGGGTATCGGGTCGCCACCGATTCCAATGTGGACTGGGGGCAGGATTTCTCACTTCTGGTGCACTGGAGCGATGGGCGTCATCCGCGAGTGGCCTACTTCGGGCCCCGGGGGATCAGCAACGCCGACATTCCGGGGGCACGGCCACTGATCGGCGTTGCGCCGGGCCGCATCTCAGGGTGGGTCGCCGCATCCGCCACCGATCTCACCAGCGCCCTCCGCGATGACGGACTCAGCTGGCTACGGGCCTACTGTCCTGTCGGCACGTTGGGTGGGTCCATCCTCCTGTATCACTTCACGACACCGCCGAGCTCGGCTCCCGGTCCTTCCACACCGGCGCCGATGTGTCCGGGGACACAGAGTGAGCGGGTCAGCGGGTGACGGGCCGGGACGGTGGGGGAGCGGGTCAGGAGAGCACCTTGCGACGGAAGTTCCGCAGCCCGAGCGTCATGAAGATCGCACTGAAGGCGAAGAGCGCCGGATAGATCACATAGAGGTGCATGTGAGATGCGTTGGTGAGCGCAGCCCGCATCCCGTCGTTCACGTAAATGAGCGGGTTGATCAACACGATCGTCTGCAGCCAGTGGAAGCCTCCCGCTTTGACGGGAGCGAGCCGCGTCCACTGGTAGTAGGTGCCCCCGAGGAACGTGATGGGCAGGACGATGAAACCGAACATGAGGCCGAGGTTGCGGGGTTCGAAACTGGTGCCCAGCAAAAGGCCGAGGGACGTCATGGCCAGACACGACAGTGGCACGAGGGTGACGATCAGCAGCCAGTGGAGATTGATGTCCGCCTCAACGCCGGCGGCATGGATCACCGAAGCGATCGGGAGGACGACGATGGCCGAGAGAAGTCCCTGCCGCGCCACCCGAGAGCACCTTGGAGATCGCGACGAGCCAGATGGGGCACGGCGCCTGGACCCGGTCCTCGATCTCGCGAGTGAACCCGAATTCCTGCGCCAATGGCATGGCGACGGCCTGGATGCCCTGGAACATGATGGAGAGACCGACCACGCCCGGCACGAGAACCGTCGCGAACGCCGACTCGGCCCCGGGGATGTTCGAACCACCGATGCCCTGTCCGATTTTGGGGAACACATAGAGAAAGACGAAGCAGAGGAGGAAGGGCTGCACCAGGGTGCGGACAGTGAACTCCACCAGGTGTTTGCGCAAGACCATCAGGTCGCGCAGGATCAGGGCACGGAGCGATGTCCAACTGGCGGCGGTGGCAGAACGGGTCGGTGCGGTCGCCACCCGACGTGAGGGATCACCTGCCCCGACGACCATCAGTGGTTGGTCCGAAGCAGTCGTGGTGGTCATCAGTCGCGCAGGTCCTTTCCGGTCAGTCCTATGAAGACGGTCTCGAGCGTCGGCTCGGCGACCGAGAGGTCGGCCAGTGCGAATCCCTCTGCTTCGGCGGCTTCGACAATACGAGGGACCAACCGATCGGCGCCCTTCACGTGCAGCTCCACGCCGCCCGGTACTGTGCGTGTCCGCGTGACGCCGTCGATCCTCCGTTCGAAGGCGGCCGCCAACGCCTCGGCGTCTCCATCGGCCTTCACCGTGACGATCGTGTCCGCCCCGACGCTCCGCTTGAGCTCGCCCGGGGTGTCCAGAGCGAGGATCTTGCCGTGATCCATGATCGCAACCCGGTCACAGAGCTTGTCGGCTTCTTCCATGTAGTGGGTGGTCAGCATGATCGTCTGCCCCGCGGCGTTGAGGTCGCGCAGGAGATCCCACAGGGCCAGGCGCCCCTGTGGGTCGAGTCCTGCCGTCGGTTCGTCGAGGAAGAGGATGGCCGGACGGTGGAAGATGGCGCGCGCCACCATGAGGCGCTGCGCCATGCCGCCCGACAGGGCATAGACGGAGGCCTTGGCGAAGCGTGTCAGCTGGAACTGCTCCAGCAACTCATCGGCGGTGTTCTTCGACTCCCGCTTCCCCATCCCGAACAGGCGACCGTGGAAATAGAGGTTCTCCCACGGCGTCAGCTGGCGGTCAAGGGTGTTCTGCTGGGAGACCACCCCGATCATCTGCTTGGCCAGGGTGGGATGGGCCACGACGTCGATGCCACCGATGAATGCCCGTCCGCTCGTGGGGATCACCCTCGTCGTGAGCACGCCCACCGTGGTCGTCTTTCCCGCTCCGTTGGGTCCGAGGAGACCGTAGACCTCACCCATTCCGACGGTGAGGTTGAGCCCGTCCACGGCACGGAAGTCTGTGCCCGAGTACGTCTTGACCAGGTCGATGGTCTCGATGATGGGTTCACTGCCGTCGCCGTTCGGGGCGGGCCCGGCGTGGACATCGGTTGTGACGGTCATCGCATCATCACAGTACCTTCCCAGGTCTCGAACGAAGTCGGTCAGTCTTCGGCCAAAATTTGGTAGAGCTCCTTGCGCGCCTTCTGCACGACTGCGATGCCCCGCTCGACTTGCTCGTTTTCCCCGGCGCCCGAGAGCTGCTTGGCCGCTCCCATGAGCTGTGTGACGGCTAAACGCAAGTTGCGGATCTGATCGTCGCTCTCGCCATGGGCCTGCCAGGGGAGTGGGGTCTCACCGGCCGTTTCGGCCACGCCGGCTTCGGTCAGACGGAAGACCCGGGTTCCGTCCTCTTCGGACGAGCTCACCATGCCTTCGTCCTCGAGCATCTGCAGGTGGGGGTAGACAGAACCGGGGCTCGGCCGCCAGAGGCCACCGCTCATCTCTTCCAGACGGCGCATGACGGCGTACCCATGAGCCGGCCCTTCTTGGAGCGCCGAGAGGATGGCACGCCGAATGTCACCGCGGCGCATGCGCCGCCCGCCGCCCCAGCCTCCTCGTTCGCCTCCCCATCGTCCCCGGCCACCACCATCGCCCCGTGGGCCACGGTCGTGCCCCGGACCCCGCCTCCCGCCCCGTGGGCCGATCGCTTCGTGGTCGTGGTCGTGGTCGTGATGTGGTTCGTGGTTCATCTGGGTGCTCCTTTTGTCGTTGCGGCCCCGAAAGTCGAAGCCCCTGTGGTCGTGTTCGTGGTGGTCCTGGGTTCTGCCATGTCCGTGGTGTTCGGTGTGGTTTCTCAAGTTTCAATCCTTTTGGGTTGGCTATTATTTCGAACACTAATGATATATCATAGTATTCCGAAGATGTCACGACATTCTTCTGACTTTCCGCCGTAGGGGCGTCGATTCGCAGGTGGGACACGCATACTGGAAGGGTCCATGAAGCTGTTCAGATCCCGTCCGTCGGCATTACCGGAGCCCGGTCGCGCTCTGCCCGGCCGGTCCGAGGCGGTGGTCGTCACCGCTCCACATCTCGTTCTGGGCTCTCGGATCGTCCCGCCGTTCGCCGAGGGGTCAGAGCGGGCCCTTTTCGGGATGGGGTGTTTCTGGGGAGCCGAGCGGACATTCTGGAAGCTCCCGGGGGTCCGTGCGACCGCGGTCGGCTATGCGGGCGGGTCCACGCCGAACCCCACGTACCGCGAGGTCTGCAGCGGGCGGACCGGTCATGCCGAAGTGGTGCTGGTGGTGTTCGACCCAGGTGCGGTCAGCTATGCGGAACTGCTGCGTACGTTCTTCGACAACCACGATCCGACCCAGGGCATGCGCCAGGGTCATGACCGTGGGACGCAGTACCGGTCGGCGATCTACACCACCACGTACGCGCAGGCGGCCACGGCGGAGAAAATCTCGGCGAAGTTCCAAGTGGCACTCTCAGCCGTCCGTCACGGAGCGATCACCACGGAAATCGCTCCCGCTGGTGCCTTTTACTATGCCGAGCCGTACCACCAGCAGTATCTGGCGGCCAACCCCGGGGGCTATTGCGGGCTCGGGGGCACGGGTGTCCACTGCCCCGCGGATTGACCGGACCCTCGGGACCATCTGACGTCCGCGAGCCGGTCCAACGCGGCTTCCGCCTCGGCCACGAACCGCCGCACGAGCTCACCGGCGGGCACGAGCTCGGTGATCCCGCCGACGGCTTGCCCCGCGGGGTAGCACTCTTTGTCCGGATCGATGCCTTCGGTGAACGAGTCGCCGCCGAGATGCATCACGCCGGTGGTGTAGGAGACTCCGATTTGTTCGGGGAAGCCCCTGAGCTCATCGGGGTGCGCCTCGAAATGGTCGGTGTAGCTGTTGCGGACGACCCGCATGGTCTTGCCCGAATAGGCACGACTCACCGTGGTCTGATCCTCGTGACTGGCCAACAGCTTGTCCTTGTAGCCGCGCACCCCTCGTGCCTCGGGTGTCGCGATGAACCGGGTGCCCACCCAGATCCCGTCGGCCCCGAGAGCGAGGGCGGCCGCAAGCCCGCGGCCGTCGAAGACGCCACCGGCCGCCACGACCGGGACGTAGCGACCGACGGCGTCGACGATCTGGGGGATCAACGGGAACGACGCTACCTGGCCGGTGTGCCCACCAGCCTCGGTTCCCTGTGCCACCACCAGGTCGCACCCGGCCTCCACGGCCCGTACCGCATGCGCCACCTTGCCGCACATGCTGACCACGACCAGGTCGTTGCGATGACACTGCTCGACGACCTCTGAAGGCACGCCGAGGCCCGCCACGAAGGCGGTGGCACCGCCCTCGATGATCAGTTGCACCTGCGCCTGCATTCCTCCCGGCATGGCGGTGAGAAGGTCCACGCCGAAGGGTTTGTCCGTTGCGCCTCGCACGGCGGAGATTTCGGCGACCATCGTGGCGTCATCCATGGTGGAGGCGCCCAGACACCCGAAGCCGCCTGCCTCTGTGACCGCGGTGACCAATTCGGCATAGGAGACGCCACCCATTCCGGCGAGCATGACGGGGTGCTCGATGCCGAGCAGCTGGGTCAGGCGGGTCCTCATGCGGTCACCTTTCTCCGGGGTTGTTGCCTTCTGCGGCCACGAATGGGCCGTGCACGGGGTGGACGGTAGCTGGCGACGCAGCGACAGCGTCGGGTCCCGGATCGGTATCCGTCGGCTGGTGTGCCCGCAGAAGCACCGCGCTCCCGGCCAGTGCCGCCCCGATCGTGCCGAGAAGCAGCCCGACTTGGGATCCGGAGAAGAGCAACGGCCTCGTGCCGAATATTGCGTGGGCGAAGAGCAGCGGGACTGTGATGCCCATGCCGCACAACAGGCTGACGCCGATCATGTGCCGCCACGTCGTCCGATCGGGCAATCCACACAATCCCAGACGCACCACGAGTGCCACCACCAGCGTGATCCCCAGCATCTTTCCGACGACCCGTGCGGTGACGATGGCCGAGATCACCGACGTGGATCCTGATGAGTGCCACACGGGGCCGGTCAGCACCACGCCGGCATTGGCGACCACGAAGAGAGGGAGGACCAGATAGCTCGACACTGCATGCACCGGGCCCTCGAGGGAGCGGCCGGCGCGGGCGCCACGCGCGACCGGGACCATGATCCCCACGAAGGCCCCGGCCAAAGTGGGTTCGACGCCGGCACGCGCGAAGAGATACCAACTCACCAACGCGGCGATGACATACGGCCACCACGGGTCGCGCACTCTTCGCCGCATCACCACGAGCACTACGAGGGCGCCCACGGCACCCGCCAGCCAGCCGTAGTGGATCTTCGTCGAAGCGACCAAGGCCAGCACGACGACCGAGCCGATGTCATCCGCAACTGCCAGTGCAAGCACGAAGACCCGCAACGGTTGAGGGACTCGACGACCCAGGAGTGCGATGGCGCCGAGGGTGAATGCGACGTCGGTGGCCATGGGAATGCCCCAGCCCCGGGCCAGGTCATGGTGGGCTTGGGGCCCCAGCGAAGCGATCGTGACCAGGTAGACCAGCGCCGCCCCGGCCATGCCGCCGAGCGCCGCCAACACCGGGAGGAGAGCGTTGCGGCGGTCGCGCAGCGACCCGTCGGCGACTTCACGTCCGATCTCGAGGCCCACCGCGAGGAAGAAGATCGTCATCAGGCCGTTGTCGATGTCGTTCTCCACGGTACGCAATGTCGTGGGAAGCGGCCCTGGCCCCGTCGTCACCCGGTGACCCCATGCTGCGACATAGCTGTGATAGTCGACGTTCGCCCAGATCAGTGCCGCCACGAGCGCGACGACGAGCACGACCCCCCCCGCCATCTCGGTGCGTCCGAATTGCGTCAGGGCGTCGGCCCATGCCTGTGGGTGCCACGGTGGCGGCGAATTCCGAGTGCGTGTGGCGTCCTTCACGAGACGGGGTTCGGTGTTGCTGGCGGTCCGGCCTGGCAAGATGGCACCTGGATCAACCTATTTCCACGAGGGGGCGAACACGGTGACCGGCGAAGGGAGTCCAGCGTGACCGTGGCCGCACTCCCCTCGGTGGAGCCGATCACGAAGCGCCGCCTCTGGCTCATACTCGGTGCACTCCTCCTCGGACTTCTGCTCGCCGCTCTCGACGGGACCATTGTCTCCACGGCGCTCCCCACGATCGTGGGGGATCTCCACGGCGGCTCCCATCTCACCTGGGTCGTGACGGCGTATCTGCTCGCGTCGACGGTCTCGACCCCGTTGTGGGGGAAGTTGGGCGACCAGTATGGCCGCAAGGTCTTCTTTCAGGCATCCATCGTCATCTTCGTCGTCGGCTCGGCCCTGGCGGGATTCAGCCACACGATGACCGAGCTGATTGCGTTTCGCGCCCTGCAGGGACTGGGTGGTGGGGGATTGCTGGTCGGCGCCCAGACCATCATCGGCGATGTCGTTTCCCCACGCGAACGCGGGCGGTACATGGGTCTCTTCGGGGCCATGTTCGGTGTGGCGACCGTGATCGGTCCGCTCATCGGCGGCCTGTGCGTCACCTACCTGTCCTGGCGCTGGGTCTTCTATATCAACCTGCCCTTCGGCATTCTCGCGCTCATCGTCACCGGGGCCGTGCTGCCGGGGACCCTGAGCCGGGTGCATCACACGATCGACTATCTGGGGTCGCTGATGCTTTCGGGCGCGGCCACCCTCTTGATCCTCTTCGCCAGCCTCGGCGGGATCTCGTGGAGCTGGAAGTCACGCCAGAGTCTGGCCCTCGCTCTGGGTGGGATCGCCTTGACGCTCCTCTTCCTTTTGGTGGAACACAGGGCCAAGGAGCCGGTCATTCCGCTCAAGCTCTTCCGCTTGCGCGTCTTCCAGGCCTCGAGTGCCATCGGCTTCGTCATGGGGTTCGCCATGTTCGGCGCGGTCACGTTCCTGCCCCTTTTCCTCCAGGACGTGAAGAACGTCAGCCCCACCCTGTCGGGTCTGCGCCTGTTTCCTCTCATGTTCGGGCTGTTCGGGGCATCCATAATCTCGGGTCGCCTCGTGACGCGGTGGGGTCGTTACAAGATTTTTCCCATCCTCGGCACCGCGTGCATGACACTGGGCGCGTTCCTGCTGTCGCTCATCGGCATCGAGACGAGCGCTCTGGTGACGGCGTTCTACATGTTCGTGTTCGGAGTCGGGCTCGGTCTGACGCAGCAGGTGCTGATCGTCGCGGTGCAGAACGCGGTCTCGTACGAAGATCTCGGCGTTGCAACATCGGGCGCCACGTTCTTCCGCATGATCGGCGGGTCGTTCGGAACGGCCGTGTTCGGGGCGATCTACGCCAATGTCCTCGCCCACAAGCTGGAGCCGGTGGTCGCTTCGCTCCCCAAGGGGACCAAGGTGAATCTGCAGACGCTGGATCCGTTCACGCTGCACCAGTTGGCCCGTCTGTTCCCTGAGGCCTACGACAAGATTCTCGGGGCGATCACCGCAACGTTGCAGACCGTCTTCCTGGTGGCCGTCCCCATCGCTGCGTTCGCATTCCTCCTCAGCTGGTTCCTTCCCGAGCTTCCGCTGCGCCGGTCGATATCCACCCTCGAGGTGAGCGAAGGCTTCGGGCTCCCCGAGCCACGCTCGTCCCTCCAGGAAATTGAGCTGTCACTCGAACGGATCGCCAGCCGTGAGAACCGCGTCGAGTTGTACAAGACGATGGCGCAACGAGCCGGAATCGACCTTCCGCCACAGTCATGCTGGCTGCTCTACCGGCTGGCTGATCGACCCGGCGAGAGCGTGCAGGAGGTGGCCGCCCGTTTGAAGGTCAGCCGGGAGGTCCTCCAGCAAGCCGTGCGCGGGTTGGTCGCGGCGGGCATGGTGGTCGTGGTGCAGCGCGGCGACGATCACGACGTGAATCTGACACCGGCCGGGTTGACCGCCATGGACCGTTTGACCGACGCACGTCGCACGGGCCTGACCGAGTTGCTCGAGGGATGGAACCCGGCGGAACATCCTGAGATCATCGAATTGGTGAAAGAACTCGCCAGTTCGCTTCTGGCCGATGACAAGAAGATGCTGGAAGACGCGCTTCCCCATCAGGCCGAGGCCACTGCGGTGACAGCGGGGGGTGCGGGATCGGGAGTGGCGTAGCAACGACGCGCAACGGAATCACCCGATGCCCGGCGCTGTCAGCCGTCCGTGAAGGCGGCACGAAGGAGGTCTTTGGCTCCGTCGTCGGCACCGATCGCATCGAGGCCGAGCAGGGCGGCGCCGAGGACCGGGGGTACCGTGAGCCGACGGAGGGCCGCTCGGGGCGCCACGGCATGAATCCCGTCAGCCACACGGCTATGAAAGGCGGCATCGCGCGTCTCGAAGATGCCACCACCGAGGACGACCTCGACCGCGGCGTCCCTCACGCCCATCCTCGAAATGGCCGCACCGGCGAAGGCGGCCACTTCGTCGGCCAATGCGCTGGCCGCTTCGCGGGCGGGGGCATCACCGTCTGCCGCGGCGTCGAGCAGCACCCGCGCAAGTTCGAACAGCCGGCCATAGGGGATGGTCCCGCTGTAGACACCGGTGAGGACCGCTTCGGCGTCGACTTCGCCGAAGTGCGCAGGCACGCGTGAGCGGAGCGATGTAGGCGCCCCACGTCCGTCACCCGCACGGAGTGCCAGCCCCAATGCCCGTACCCCCAGCCAGGAACCGCCGGGGGCGAAATCCCCGGACAGCTCGGCCAGAGCCGGAAAGCGAACCGTCACCCCGTCGGGACCGATCCCGGCGCAATTCAGCCCAGTCCCGCAGACGACGCCGACGCCCCAGGTCGAGGTCGTGCCGGCCCGCGAGACGGCGAAGGTGTCGTTGAACAAGAGATCGGATCCGGTCCATCCTCGCAGTGCGATCGCCGGAGTGAGATGTTCCTCGTCGATCGGAAGGTCGTTACCGGCTAAGCAATAGACGCCGACTTCGCAGAGCGGGAACGGCGGCTCGCTGATACCGGCGGATTCGGTGACCGCGGCGATGGCCGCGCCCACTGCATCCATGGCGCCGTCGAGGCCGACGAGCTGATGATTGCTCGGCCCGACGCGGGACCGGCCCAGCAGGCTGCCGTCGGCGGCCACCAGCACCGCATCTGTCTTCGTGCTGCCGCCGTCGAGCGCCAACACGATCGGCTCGGGCCTGTCGTACATGCCCGGATAGTACGTTGCATCTCGTGGGGATCAAGGTTGCGGTCGTCGGCGGCGGCAGCACCTATACCCCTGAGCTCGTGGATGGTCTGTGCGACCAAGAGGATCGAATGGTCGTGGACGATCTCGTCCTGCTCGATCCCAGCGAGGAGCGACGCGAAGTCGTCGGGGCGTTGTCCGAGCGCATCCTGCGCCATCGGGGTTGGGGTGGCACCTTTTCGACGACGGCGGACCGGCATGCCGCACTCGAAGGTGCCGACTTCGTGGTGGTCCAGCTCCGCATCGGAGGGCAGGCGGCGCGCCACGTGGACGAGACGCTCCCGGTCGGCTACGGCTGTCTCGGGCAGGAGACCACCGGAGTGGGCGGATTGGCCAAAGCGTTGCGCACCGTGCCGATCGTGCTCGAGCTGGCGGAAGAAACCGCCGCGCGGGCGAACCCTCGAGCCTGGTTCGTCGACTTCACCAACCCGGTCGGGATCGTCACGCAAGCATTGCTCGACGAGGGTCACCGGGCCGTCGGTCTGTGCAACGTCGCCATCTGGGGACAGCGGCGCTTGGGCCACTATCTCGGCGTCGATCCCGACAGCGTGGAGATCGAGCATGTGGGATTGAACCACCTGAGCTGGATCCGATCGGCCCGCGTCGAAGGCGAGCCCGACGACCGGTTGCCCGAACTCTTTGCACGCTGCGGGCCCGAGCTGGCGCTCGAAAGCGGTACCCCGATTGAGGCATTGCGGTTGTTGGGCGCGCTGCCGTCGTACTACGTGCACTACTACTACCAACACGACGCCGAGGTCGCCCAACAGTCGACGCCCGGGTACCGGCCGAGGGCTGACGTGGTGGCCGAGTTGGAGGCCACCCTTCTCGAGCAGTACCGCGACCCCGCGCTGGTGACGAAGCCCGATGGTCTCTCGTTTCGGGGTGGTGCGTTCTACTCGTTGGCGGCCGTCCGTCTCATGGCCTCGCTCCACGCCGACACCGGCGACATCCACGTCGTGGACATGCAGAACAATGGAGCCATCGCCGGGCTACCCGACGATGCGGTGATCGAGACGCGCGCTGTCGTTGATGCCGCGGGCGTCCACCCGCTCGCCCAGCGGCCGCTCCCTCCCGAGATGCTGGGACTGGTCCAACACACCAAGGCGTATGAGCAGCTGGCGGTCAAGGCAGCCTGTTCGGGCAGTAGGGACGATGTGGTCCGGGCTCTTCTCGCCAATCCGTTAGTCGGTCAGTACCCACTGGCTGCCGACCTGGCCGATACGCTCTTGGCGGCGAATCGGCACTCCTTGCCACGTTTCTTCTCGCCGTAGCGAGGATCTATCCGGCGTTGTCGGTCGGTTGCGTCGTCGTGGGGGGTTCTTGGCCTCGTCGTGGTGGTCGTCGGCCTCGTCGTGGTGGTCGTCGGCCTCGTCGTGGTGGTCGTCGCCCTCGTCGTCGTGGTGGTCGTCGTCTTGGCCGGTGACCCCGCACTCGTGGTCGTCGTGGCGGCCGGGGCCGTGGTGGTCGTCGTCGTGGGGGCGACAAAGGGCGAGGTTTCCCCCCTCTCAGAGGCCTGGCTCACGGTCGGGGTGGCCGAAAGGTTCGTGCAACTCAGCGCTGCGGTCCAACTCTGGAGCGCAGTCGTGGCCGGAGTACCCGTCAGCGGCTGGGGCAATCCGGACACGATGGTGGCCGGGCGCCACGTCGCCGAAACGATGTGGCGCCCGACAGCGGTGACGAGAAGTGAGCCGCTGTTCGTCTCGGGGGCGGTGTTGTCGTAGAAGGCGAAGTTGCCGAGGCCGTAGTCGACGTACGCGGTGCCGAGGTAGCCACCGCCGAGCAGTACGTGCGCGCCGCTCCCGATCACGATGTCGGCGCCGGCCTTGACAAGCTGGCTGGCGAGGGGCTCTTGCTCGGGAGCCGGGCAGGCGACCGTCTCGGCCCCCCAGTGCAGATAGACGACCACCGTGTCCGACGTGCGCCTGGCCACCTGGACGGCGCGGATCAACTGGGTCGGGTCCAACGCAGAGGCCACGCCACCTTGGCTCGAGGTTGCCGTCCAGGTGCTCACCAGGTTGGGGGCGATGATCTGGGTGGCCGCGATCACGGAAATGCGCTGCCCCCTGATCGTGGTCCGATAAGGGGCGAAGGCCTGTGCGGCGGTGGCGCCGGCGCCCACCATCGGGAAGGACGCTTGCGTGGCCGCGGCCAAACCCTGCGCCAGCCCGGTCTGGCCACAGTCGAGGGCGTGGTCGTTCCCTTGGGAGACCACCGTGACGGAGGCATCGCGCAGCGCGGTCAACGCAGTGGGTGGGGCGAAGAAGATGAAGGGTTTGTTCTGCGGTTGGGGACACTGGCCGTCCGTGAGCGCGCTCTCGAGATTGACCATGCGCAACTGGGAATTGGCCAACAGCTGACTCACCGTGTTGCCGAGAGCGGTGGTCGGATCCTCGGTCAGGCGCTGACCAACGGCCCCTTCGAAGTGGACATCGCCACCGAAGGCCAGGGTGACGGCTTTGCCGCTTCCTCTCCACGCCGGGTTGAGCGGCGAGTGCTTGGGAAAGGTCTCGCTCGTCGTCGCGGCATGGTGGGCGGGAGGTGGGGGCGTCTTCGAGCCTCCACCAGAGAAGAACGCCAGATAGATCAGGAAGAGCAGGAGGAGGACGCCGACCGTCGCGAACTGACGGCGCCGGCGCCTGACCCTCCGTGAGACCACTTCGGCACTATGGCACACGCCGCTGAGCCGGCCCATCGGGTCTCAGGTCGGTGTGGGGTGGTGGGTCAGTCGGGGCCGGGTAGTTCCTCCCACAGCGAGGCGAGCGCCGACACGAGACCACGGCACCCGTTGGCGATCATCTCCAAGCAGGCGTCGAAGCCAGTGTCGTCGCCATAGTACGGATCGGGGACGTCGGAGTCGCCCGCCGCCGAAGGGTCGAACGAGCGCAGGAGGAACAAGCGGGACGGTTTGACGCCCAGACTGCGCAATGTCTGCTGGTGACGTCCGTCGAGCGCCAGGATCAGGTTGGACCGTTGCAGGCGCGGCACCGATATCTGGTGGGCGACATGTGGCGGGTCCGGGTAGCCGGCCCGCTGCAGGGCGGCACTCGCCCGGGGGTCCATCGGCTCGCCTTCGTGCCACGGGCCGGTGCCCGCGCTGGTCACGATCAACCGGTCGCCGAGTGACGAGCCATCGGGGAGCACGGTGGCCTCAGCCATCATCTTGGTGGCCATCTCGGCCATGGGGGAACGGCAGATGTTCCCGGTGCAGACGAAGACCATCTCATAGGGCGCGCGCTCGACCCGGGGCGGAAGAGTGCCGAGAAGATCGGGGAGACGGCTCATGCGGCCTCCCCGGCCCAGAGAGCGCCTTCGACGATTCTTCGTCGGTTGGGGGTGGGTCGCCCGTTGTCGGGAGCCGGGATTGCGGGGTCGACGAGGCCTGCACGACGAGGTCTTCCTCTTTCCCGGGCATGGAGGGCTCCGTCGGGCCGCTGCCGGGCACGGTCGCGCACAGACGCCGTGCGTCTTTTGGTGGGGGTCGCGTTCTTGGCCATGGGCGCTCCTTTTCGGACCCATCTCAGGGCGTCTCGTGGGCTCCTCGGGGAAGTTGGCGCACCATATCGCCTGCTTAACGGGCCCTGGGGATCATGTCCGGCCCCGAAGCGTTCGGGGGGGTCCGGACAGAAAAGGGGGGGCGCCGCGTCCCGTGTGCGTCGGCATGGCCGTAAGCTGACAGCCGTGGTAGCGGCCAGGCACGGGCGAAGTGGGCGGGCACACATTGTCTGTGCCGGGAACGCGTGCAAATATGGGCGGTGCATGGTCGTCACTAACAGGTTCGGCGCTGGATCGGGCGGGATGATGGGCCGAGGTGTGGGGGGTGTGGGTCGTGCCTCTTTCTGAGCACGAACAGCGAATACTGGCTGAGCTCGAAGAGTCCCTGGTTCGGCAGGACCCCGAGTTCGCCGAGAGGGTCCGCTCCGAGTCCGTGTACCGCCATGCCGGTCGCTACTGCAAATGGGCGGCCGCCACCTTCGTTCTCGGTGTGGTCGTGCTGGTGGCATTTTTCGCCAAGACCCCGGTGGTCGGCTTCATCGGCGTGGTGATCATGTTCGGCTCGGCCGTTGTCTTCGAACGCAATCTCCGCCGGATGGGACGGGCGGGATGGCACGACCTCACGCGCGGCAGGGATGGAGAGCAGTCGAAGGCGTCCGCTGCATCGAATGGCTTCGAGGGAGCCGTCACCGAAGCCCGTGACTGGTTCCGCACCAGGTTCCACCGGCGAGAGAACTGATCCTCCGGCGGGATTTCCCGCGCCTCGTGGTCGACGTGCCCAATCTGTCGTGAGGTCCTCGTGACCGACCTCGCGTTGGCCGTCGACATCGGGGGCACCAAAATGGCGGTCGCACTCGTCGACCGCCTGGGAAACCTCCGCCGGAGAGCCCAGGTTCCGACTCCTCCGACAACGGGTCCCGGGGAAAAGGACGCCGAGACGTTGTGGCAGACCTTGGCCGACCTCGTCCGGCACGTCGCCCATGGTGAGGTCGACGTGGCCGGCGAGGCCAATGTCGGCAGGCGAGGCCAATGTGGCAGGCGAGGCCAATGTGGTTTCGGAGGCTTCGATTGTCGTGTGTGGCGTCGGTTGCGGAGGACCGATGCGTCCCGGAGGGGAAACCGTCTCGCCTCTCAACATCGGTGGGTGGAGAGACTTTCCTCTGCGGGCACGGCTGCGAGAGCTCACGTCCGTACCGACGTTCGTGGACAACGATGCGAAAGCGTTGGCTCTGGCCGAGGGAGCGATGGGCGCTGCGGCCGGGGAGCGCGACTTCATCGGCATGGTCGTATCGACCGGCATCGGCGGCGGCATCGTTCTCGAAGGCCGTCTCCTCGGGGGCCGTTTGGGCAACGCCGGCCACATCGGGCATGTGGTCGTGGAGCCCGATGGTCGGCCGTGTCCGTGCGGCGGCAGGGGTTGCCTCGAAGCAGAGGCATCCGGCACGGCACTGGCCGAGATCACCGGCCGGCCGGCGGCACTGGCGCCGCCGGATATCGTCGCACGGGCCGGAACCTTGGTGGGCCGCGCGGTGGCGTCGGTCGTCAATCTCCTCGATCTCCCGCTTGCCGTCGTCAGTGGATCGGTCGCCTTGGGCTTCGGTGCCCCGTTCTTCGCTGCCGCCCAACAAGAGGTGGAGCTTCGTTGCGGGCTCGAATTCGCCCGAGGCGCCAAGGTCGTGTCGGGAGGGCTGGGCGATCGGGGACCACTCGTCGGGGCGAGCTGTGTGGGATGGCGCGGATTGGACGGGACACGGTGAGCGGACCGTCGACCCCGCCAGCGGGGCGAACCCGACGTGGGAGGGGCACCGGACGTCGGAGGGGCACCGACGTCGCGGTCGTGCTCGCAGCGGTCGTTCCTCATCCTTCGCTCTGGTGGGCGGGTGTTGCCGCGCTGGCTCGGCTCTCACGCCGACGATGGTGGCGCCGCCCGCCGTTTCTCCCCGTTCCGGGCGATGCCTATTGGGATTTCCGACTGGTCACCGCGTTCGGTGGCACAGGCCGGGACGCCGTCGTCGGGCGCGACGACGTCGTGGCCTACCTCCGATGGTGTCGAAGGACCCGCCCCCGCCGCGGGTAGCCTCTGAGCGCTGTGACTTCTCTGATGGCTGGAGCCAACTCCCGCTGGGCCGCACGTCGAGCCCCTGTCCCGCCGGCGGCTCCCATACGCCCCTTTCTGGTGGCCTGAAGATGGAGCGAGTGCTCCTGCTCAATGCGACGTATGAGCCGCTGGCACTCGTATCCGATCGCCGGGCGGTCGTTCTCGTTTTGGCCGGTCGTGCCGAACCGGTGGCGTTTCGCGAGGACTGCTCGGTCTTTCACTCGGCCTCGCTCGACGTGGACGTTCCTTCGATCGTCCGTCTGGCCCACATGGTGCGCATTCCCCGCTGGGCCCGGACGCCTCCCGTGACGCGGCGCTCCGTCTTGCGGAGGGACGGCGGTCTGTGCGTCTATTGCTCCGAGCCGGCCGACACCATCGATCACGTCATACCCCGCAGCCGGGGGGGCACGCACGACTGGTCGAACGTGGTGGCGGCCTGCAAACGCGACAACCTCACCAAGGCGGACCTCCTGCTCTCGGAGTTGGGGTGGACGTTACGCGTGAAGCCGGCGCCTCCCGACGGATATCTGTGGCGGCTCCGCCACCTCTCGGACGTCGACCCCTTGTGGGAGCCGTACCTCGCTGCGGCGTCTTGACGACACGTCCCGTGCCGTCACGGCCCGGTACGTACCCTGTCGCTGACCCGGGCCACCCGACAGGCCCCCGACCGCAGCCCGATCCGAATCCCTTGTTCGATGTCGCGCCGTTCAGGGCTCTGACGAATCGACATGCGGTCGTCCGAAAGGCGCAGCATCCGACGATGGTCCTCGGCAGCACGCAGCATGTCGACCTCATCGACACGGAGCGGGCGGCGTGCCTCGGGGTGGAGGTGGTCCGGCGCCGTGGCGGCGGGGGAGCGGTATTCCTCGGACCGGGTGACCACCTCTGGATCGAGGCGTGGATTCCCCGGGAGGATCCACTGTGGGATGCCGATGTTGCGGCAGCGGCGGGATGGGTGGGTGCCTGGTGGTCGGCCGCGCTGGCCTCATTCGGCGTCGGTGGGTGTGTGGTGCACAAAGGGCGCGCCCAGCCAGGGAAATACGGGGCGCTGGTGTGTTTCTCGGGCAAGGGCCCGGGTGAAGTGTTCGTCGGTGATCGCAAAGTGACGGGTGTCTCCCAGTGGCGAGGGAGAGAGGGTGCCCTCTTTCACACCTGCGCCTATGTGCACTGGGATCCGCGCCCACTTGCTGAGCTCTTCCGGCCTGGACGCGCCTTTGGAGGCGGAACTCGTGGCGGATTTGGACGCCGCGGCCATCGGGCTCGACGACCTGCACCTCGTGGACGGGGAGCCCACCACCCTCGGGGAGGCACTCTTGTCGTCGTTCGGGGACTGGGGCTCGGGCCGGGCCTGACGGCCGCTGATCCGCCGGCTCTGTTGGCGCCGGCATCAGCCTGAAGGGCCCCGGCCGTTCTGGGCCCACCCCGTCGGCCCCCTCGCGGCCCGCTCGTGCGCGTGCGTGCTCCGGACCGTGATCCGGGCTGGAAGGCGACAGCCCCGCGGGGTCGGACGAACCGTCACTTTTCGGGCACGTGAGGGGTTGTCGCGCGGTCTCGGTTGCCAAAAGGGTGCGGGCGGGAGGAAGAGGGTTGAATGTGGTTGCTAGGTGGGGGGAAAGGGCGTAGAGTGGCGCGAAATGGAGTAGAGAGCGTTCAAGGACGCAGTTCAGGGAGCGTCGTGGGAGATCGGGCCAGTGGCAGGATTTGTAGGCAGATACGAGCATTCGCTCGATATCAAGGGCAGGGTGATCCTGCCCGCCAAATTCCGTGCCCAGTTCGAACGAGGCGGTTACCTGGCGCAACAGTCCGAGGGTTGCCTGGCTCTTTGGACCCCGGGGGAGTTCGATCGGCAGATGGCCGTCATGCAGGAGCGGGCCGAGTCGGGTCGCGCCAATCGGAACAGGGCACGCCTGTGGGCATCGAGTTCCCACGAGGTGGAAATCGATCGACAGGGTCGCATGGCGATCCCCTCCTATCTGCGTGCATTCGCCGGACTCGAGAACGAGGTGTTGGTGCACGGAGCGATCGATCGCGTGGAGCTGTGGAATCCGACATCGTGGGCCGAGCGCGTGCTGCCAGAAGAGAGCTGGTTGCTCAATGGCGACGACGAAACAGATGCAAAGGAGTGATCACAGAGAACCTTGTGAAACCGATGACAGCAGCGGATGCTCGCTGGACCATGTGCAGCTCCTCGACCGGTGTGGCGGAAGATCACTCCACCCTCTTCCCCGGAGAAGCGGGAACTCACCCTTCGCTCCTCCATCCAGTCGGGGGGCTGCAGATGGTCCACTCATTCGAACACGTTCCCGTGATGCGCGATGAAGTCGTGGCGCTTTTCGCCCCCGTCCCCGGTGGCATCCTCGTCGACGCCACGCTCGGCGGTGGAGGTCACAGCGCGGCACTCTTGGCCGCCCATCAGGGCCTCCGCATCATCGGGCTCGATCGCGACCCGGTTGCTCTCGCCGCTGCCGCCGAGCGTCTTGCTCCATTCGGTGATCGGATCACGATGGTCCATGCCGCGTTCTCGGCCCTCCCCGATGTCACGGCGGGACCGCTGTCAGGTGTGCTGTTCGACCTCGGCGTGAGTTCGCCCCAGCTCGACCAGGCCGAGAGAGGCTTCTCGTATCGTGCGGACGCGGCCCTTGACATGCGCATGGACCCCTCCATCGGGAGGACTGCGGCGCAATTGGTCAACGAGCTTCCCGAGGCGGCGCTGACCGAACTCTTTCGTGAGAACGGCGAAGGGCGAATGTCGGGGCGGATCGCGCGGGCGATCGTGCGTGCCCGACCGCTTACCTCGACGATCCAGCTGGCCGACGTGGTCGCCGCGGCCGTGCCGGCGGCGATCCGTCGACGGGGCCACCCGGCCAAACGGGTGTTCCAGGCTCTGCGCATCGCAGTGAACGACGAGCTGGCGGAGCTGGCGGCGGCGCTTCCGGTAGCCGTGGATCGCTTGGCGGTCGGCGGCCGATGTGCCGTCATCAGCTACCACTCCGGCGAGGACCGCCTGACCAAGCAGATCTTCAATCACGCCAGCACCGGCGGGTGCACCTGTCCCCCTGCGATGCCCTGCGTGTGCGGTGCGGTCGCGCGGCACGAGCTGGTATTCCGCGGGGCGCGGCAGCCCGGGCCGGGGGAGATCAGCATCAATCGCCGAGCGGGAAGCGCCCGGTTGCGGGCCATCGCGCGGACGGTGGCTCCATAGTGGCGGCTCCGTCATCGGGTGCGGCGCGCCGGGTCGCCTCTCCGCCTCCCCGAAATGATCCCGGACGGTCGCCCAAGCCGACACCGCTGGAAGTCGTCCCCTCCCGTAGGAGTGATCGTGCCCGGGGCCGCATCGTCAAGTTCCTGCCGGTCGCCATGGTTGTCGTGGCGCTCCTGATCGTCGTGGGTGGACAGGCCATGTTGGCCAACGGCCAGGTCCGCATGGCGCGTCTGGATCAACGCCTCCAGATCGCCCAGAGTGAGCATCGCCAACAGGAGCTCGACGTGGCCGAACGGGAGACCCCTTCACGGATAACCGGTGCGGCGACGGCGCAGCTCCATATGGTCCATCCCCTCCATGTGATCCAGCTCCCCTACGTTTCGTTACGGACGCCGCTGCCCACCCCCACGGTGACCCCGAAAGGCACCGCTGCCACGAACACGTCGACCAGGTCGCCGTGAGCGTCACGACGCGACACACCGCTGGGCGCGCGCGCGCCGTCCCATCTGCGAGCGGCGGGGTCCGAGCTCCGGCCAGGCCTCACACGGGGCGTCGCTCGACACGGGGCGTCGCTCCGACACGGGGCGTCGAGTTCCGCCACAGAAGAAGGTGGCGCATCGTGAGGTCAGGCGCACCGAGTTCGCGCCACCCCGACCCCCACCCCGGCGCCCGCCCCCGGGTGCGGACCGCCCCCACGCGGCCTACGAACTCTTCGGGTCTCACATTCCAACGGCGCGTCCGGCTGGTGCGGATGGTGTTGGTCCTGGCGCTCCTCTTCATGGTGGCCCGGCTGGTCGACGTGCAGATCATCCACTCGGGCACGTACCAAGCCGAGGCTCGGAACGAATCGCACCATCCGACCACGCTGAGCTCGCTACGCGGGGGAATCTACGCCCGTGACGGTGCACCTCTCGCGCTCTCGGTTCCGACCAACGACGTGATAGCGGACGACTTCCAGGTGGCGCACCCTACGAAGACGGCCCTCGCTCTCTCCCCGCTCCTCCACATTCCCGCGACGACGCTTGCCCCCGAACTCCGCCGCCATTCGGGCTACGTCGTGTTGGCCAAGCAGATTCCCCAGAGCGACGGACAGAAGATCGCCACTGACGCGCTGCCGGGGATCACGCTCGCGAACGACTCGAAGCGGGTAGTGACAAATGGCAACCTTGCCGCGCCGGTCATCGGATTCACCAATGCGACCGACAAGGGCGCGGCAGGTATCGAGTACGCCGACAACCGGTTGCTCTCGGGCACGGCCAGCGAAAAAACGCTCATCGAGTCGCCGTCCGGAATCTCGCTCCCATCTTCGGGCGTCGGGAGCGCCTCCTCCAGGGCCGGGGTCGGAGTGGAGCTGACGCTCGACACCCAGCTCCAATACGAGTCGGAGCAGGCTCTGGCGCAGGCCATCGAGTCGTCAAAGGCCCTGAGCGGCACGGCTGTCGTCATGGACGTGAAGACCGGTCAGATCTTGTCCATGGCCAATCTCGTGTCGACGCACCCGAACACCCCGGCGGCCGCCAAAGTACCCGCCGCCACGACTGCGGGCGGTGTGATCCCGATCGGGCCCAAGGACAGCGTCAAGGAGGCTTCGAACAACACTGCGGTGACCCAGCTCTACGAACCTGGCTCCGTCTTCAAGTTGGTCACGTTCTCCGCTGCTCTCCAGGACGGGCTCATCAATCCGAACTCCGTCTTCACCGTGCCGGATCAGATAACGCTGGACGGCTCCAGTTTCCACGACGCCGAACCGCACCCGACGGAGCAGCTCACCGCCACGCAGATCCTGGCGCAGTCCTCGAACATCGGCACATCACAGATCGCGCAGGGCCTCGGTGAGCAACGCCTGCTGGCCCAGGTGGGCAATCTGGGGTTCGGCAAGGCGACGGGCCTTGACTTCCCGGGGGAATCGGCCGGGTTGGTGGCCACCGCGGCCCAGTGGGAGCCGACCGACTACGTGTCCCTGCCCATCGGGCAGGTCGATGCCGTGAGTGCGCTGCAGGTCCTCGACGCCTACAACGCGGTCGCCAACGGCGGCACGTTCGTCCAGCCCAAGCTGGTGCAGGCGACGGTGAGCCCGTCGGGCGCCGTGGAAAAGACCGCGCCGTCACGGACGCATCGGGTCTTCTCGCCGCAGGTCGACGCCGAGCTCACCTCGATGCTGGAACAGGTCGTTTCGGCGGGAACGGGCTCGAGCGCCGTCGTTCCCGGGTACACCGTTGCTGGAAAGACGGGCACCGCACAGATACCGACGACCGGGAAGGATGCCTATACGGTGGGCGCCTACATGGCCTCGTTCGTCGGGTTCGCCCCGGCCGTCAACCCGACGTTCTCGATGATCGTCGTCCTCGATCGCCCCACACCCATCTTCGGTGGCACGGTGGCCGCGCCGGTGTTCTCCCAGATCATGAGCTATGCGCTCCACCGTTATGACATTCCCACGACGCCGGGTGCGGCGACGCAGGGTGCGCCCGCACAGTCGCCCAGTAGCCAAGCGCAGGACATCACGTGAGCCGGTACCATCGTCGGTCCGATGGCGCGACGCGCGGAGCCCCCGCGCGAATTCCGCTGTTCGGGCGACCGTGCGAACCGTGCAGATGAACCTTCTCTTCGACGACATCGAAGTCATTGAGACAGCGGGGAACCCTGCCGCAGTCGACGTCCGCGGTATTGCGCACGACAGTCGCCGGGTCGTGCCCGGTGACCTCTTCTGCTGCGTGCCCGGTCTTGTCGCCGACGGCCACGCGTTTGCCGCCGACGCGGTGGACCGGGGAGCCGTCGGACTGCTCTGCGAACACTTCATCCCTGAACTGCTGGATCGGCCCGTCGTGCAGACGCTGGTGGCGCCCGGGACCATCCGCCCCGTCATGGCCCGGTTGGCTGCGGCCTTCTACGGTTTCCCCGCCCGCGATCTCCTCATGGTCGGCGTGACGGGCACCAACGGGAAGACGACCGTCACCCAGCTCCTCGGTGATCTCCTCGAGGCGTCAGGTCGACCCACCAACGTCATGGGAACGCTTTCAGGGGCACGAACGACACCGGAGGCAACCGAGGTGCAGCGGCTGCTGGCCCGGGTACGGGATCGCCAGCTCTCCGATGGCCGGCGGCACACGGTCGCCATGGAGGTGTCGAGTCACGCGCTCGTGCAGTCCCGGGTGGAGGGCATCCATTTCGACGTCGCGGTCTTCACCAACCTGAGCCACGATCACCTCGACTATCACGGCACCATGGACGCGTATTTCAAAGCAAAGTGCTCGCTCTTCACGTCCGACCACGCGTTGCGCGGCGTCGTCAACGCGGACGACCCGTGGGGCCAACGACTCCTCGACGTCGCGCGCATCCCCATGGTGGAGGTGCATCGCAGGGACGCCGGCAACATCGTGCTGCAACCGGGGCACACCACGTTCACGTGGCGCGGGCAGCGGGTCACGACGCCGCTGACGGGCGCGATCAACGTGGACAACTCGTTGTTGGCCGCCGAAGCCGCTCTCACGCTGGGCCTCGAGCCTCCAGAGGTGGCCGATGCCCTCGCGGCGGTGTCGCCGCCGCCGGGAAGGCTCCAGGTCATCGCGCTGCCCCACCGGGGGAGCGACGCAGCGGACGCCCCACCGTTCACCGTTCTCATCGACTACGCGCACACGCCGGCGGGTCTTGATGTTGTCCTCCGCGAGGCGCGCGGCCTGACCGGCGCCGACGGAAGGGTGCTGGTGGTCTTCGGTTGCGGCGGCAACCGCGACCGGGCCAAGCGGCCGAAAATGGGACTCGCCGCGTCGACCCTGAGCGACCTCGCCGTCCTCACCTCGGACAACCCGCGGGACGAAGATCCGCTGGCCATCATCGAACAGGTCCGCGCCGGTGTGGGCGAGGAGTCCGGGCCGGGGACCTTCGTCGTGGAGCCTGATCGCCGCACGGCGATCCGATGGGCGCTCGGAGAGGCCCGTGCCGGCGACGTGGTGATCATCGCGGGGAAGGGACACGAGACCTACCAGGAGATCGCTGGCCGCAGGCTCCCCTTCGACGATGTCGTCGAGGCCCGCCGTGCGCTGTCCGTGCGTTTCCCGACCGACCCTGCAACCTGGAGCTGTTGCCCCCTCCCGCCCCGAAGACGAAGGCCATTAACCGGTGCTCGGTCTGGGCGACAGCGGAGGCATCGCGCTGTGGGTGAGCATCCTGGTCACGCCGATCCTCTTGCGGTGGTTGCGCTCGCAGGGAATCGGGCAACCGATCCGCACGGACGGACCGGCCAGTCACAGCGTAAAGGCCGGAACGCCGACCATGGGAGGAATCGCCATCGTCATGCGGAGTCGTCGTCGGCTACGTGATCGGCCATTTCGGCACCCAGGTCAGGTTCTCGCGGACGGGCTACCTCGCGGTCATGGCGGTGGTCCTCTTCGGCCTCATCGGCTTTCTGGACGACTGGATCAAGGTCCGCCACCAGCGGAGTCTGGGGTTGAACAAGCGGGCAAAATCCCTGGCCCAGGTGCTCTTTGCGGTGCTCTTCGCCGAGTTGGCCCTGCACTGGGCGCACACCTCGACGGCCCTGTCGTTCACCCGGGTCACTGTGCCGGGCATCGATCTGGGAGATGTGGGATGGGTCGTGTTCGCCGTCCTCGTCATGGTGGGCACGTCGAACGCCGTCAACATCACAGACGGGGTGGACGGACTGGCGGCCGGCACGTCGACGTTCTGCTTCGCCGTCTTGGCGATCATGGGCTACTGGATCTTTCGCCACCGCAGCATCTACCACGTGCTCCCTGCGTCAGCCATCGATTTGGCGCTCGTCGCAGTGGCACTGGCCGGGGCCTGCATCGGCTTTCTCTGGTGGAATGCGGCGCCCGCCAAGATCTACATGGGAGACACGGGCTCGTTGGCCATCGGTGCCGGGCTGGCCGCGCTGTGCCTGCTGCTCAACCTCGACCTTCTCCTGCCGATCATCGGAGGCCTGTTCGTGATGGAGACCTTGTCGGTTATCGCCCAGGTGGTGAGTTTCCGCGTCTTTCACCGGCGCATTTTCCGCATGGCGCCCATCCACCACCACTTCGAGCTGGTGGGTTGGCCCGAGACGACAGTGATCGTCCGCTTCTGGGTGCTGGGCGGGCTGTTCGTCGCAGTCAGCCTCGGGATCTTCTATGCCGACTTCCTCTCCGTGGCGAAGATCACATGACGACGTTCCACCACTTCCGCCTCCCTATGGGGGAAACTGGGGTCATGAGCCGGGTGTCGGACCGCTCTTTCGCGCCGGTCGGCGCGGGGTCACTGCCGTGACGCCGCCTGCACTGCCACTGCGACCGCCCGTTCCACTCCGACCCGGGAGCGGCGCGCGAGCGCCCCGGCGGAGGCGACAAAAGCTCGCCCGCTTGCGGGGTTGCGCGCAACCGTGGCCGAACTCCCCACAGGGACGGTGCTCCTCGTGGTCGTTGCGCTGCTCTGCGTGATCGGCCTGGTGATGGTCGGATCGGCGTCGTCGGTGGTTTCCATTTCGCTCTACGGAAGTCCATGGGCCATCCTCATCAGGGAGTGCATGTGGATGGCGGTCGGCGTCGTCGCCTTCACCCTGGCGGTGCGCTTCGACCACCGCAAACTCCGCCGACTGAGCCCGCTCCTGCTCGGGGTCACCTTCCTGCTCCTCCTGGTGGTCCTGGTACCCGGGCTCGGCGTCCACGTGCAGGGGTCGAGCAGATGGGTCGGCTTCGGCCAATTCCGGCTCCAGCCATCGGAGTTGATGAAACTGGCGTTGACGGTCTTTGCAGCCGATCTGATCAGCAGGCGGCTCGACGAGGGAGCGCCGGATCGGCGGATCATCGGACCAATGCTCCTGGTCACAGGATGCGCCGGCGTCCTGATCGTGGCGCAGCCCGACCTGGGGACGGCCATGGTGCTGGGGTGCGTCACGCTGGCGATGCTGTTCGTGTCCGGCGTGCGCCTCGGGCCGGTCCTCAAGATTCTGGCCGGCCTCATCTGCGTAGCCCTGGTGGTGGCGGTTGCCTCGCCGTACCGGAGGGAGCGGTTGTTGTCCTTCATCCACCCCTCCTCGCACGGAGCCGGGTCCGGCTACCAGGTGGTGCAATCCCTCATCGGCCTGGGCTCCGGTCATTTCATCGGCGCTGGTCTGGGCGGTGGGCAGGCCCAATGGGGGTTCCTCCCCAATGCACAGACCGACTTCATCTTCTCGGTCATCGGTGAGGAGCTGGGCTTCATCGGCGCCGCCCTGGTCCTGGCCCTGCTCGGCTCCTTCGTCTGGTTCGGGATCCGGGCCGCGACGCGGTCGCCCCAGCGGTTCGGCGGCGTGCTGGCCGTCGGACTCGTCGCGTGGTTGGCCAGTGAGACGTTGATCAACATCGGGGCGGTCGTCGGCGTCCTGCCGGTCACCGGTATTCCGTTGCCCTTCATTTCCTACGGGGGGTCCTCGCTCGTCATCACCATGGTGGCGGCCGGCATCCTCGTCAATATCGCCCGCCAAGAGGGCACCGGTCGGGCCGGCAGCATCGTCCACGTGCCGCGGCGCGGCGGTGTGCGGACCCCGGTCCGCGCCACGCCCGGTCGCGGTCGAGGTCGGTGAAACAGGCAAGAGGGACGGTGATCGCGGGCGGCGGGACCGGAGGTCACGTCGTGCCGTCACTGCAGATTGCCCGAGCGCTGGTCGCACGGGGCCATCCGGCCGTCACCATCGAGCTCTTCGGTTCACGGCGGGGACAGGAGGCCGCTCTGTGGCCGACTCTGGGCTTTCCCTTCAGGCTTCTGCCCGGTCGGGGAATTCGCCGGAGCATGAGTCCCGGCGCGCTGTGGGCCAATGCGGGTGCGGTGCTGGGACTGGTGGGGGCGACCCTCCGCTCGCTGGCGTCGTTCGTACGGCGCCGTCCACGGGTGGTCGTCGTGGTGGGCGGTTACGCAAGCTTTCCGGCCGGGCTGGCTGCGGTGATCGTGCGGGCGCCGCTGGTGCTCGTCAACACCGATGCGGTGCCAGGGGCGGTCAATGCCCTCCTCGGACGTTTCGCCGCCGTGAACGCAGTGGCGTTCCCCGGCACGGACCTCCCGCGAGCCCAGGTCACGGGTACGCCCGTCCGACCCGAACTGGGGTCCCTCGACAGGTCGTCCGAGGGCCAACGCAGGGCGCGGGACGCCCTCGGGCTGCCACGAGAGCGGCGCACAGTGGCCGTCTTCGGGGGTTCCCTGGGCGCCCGACGGATCAATGCTGCGGTAGCCGACCTGGCCCATCGCTGGTCGGAGCGGCCCGATGTGTCGATCTACCACGTCGCCGGCCGGCGAGATTTCGCTCGGTTCGTCCCGGGAGCGACCGACGAGGGTGACATCACGGGCACGGGCACGGGCACAGGCGTCGGGCTGCACTATCGGGTGGTGCCCTTCGAGGAGAGGATGCCAGAGGTCTACCGTGCCGCGGACCTCTGCGTGTGCCGGGCCGGCGCCATGACCGTGGCGGAGCTCCTGGTCGCCGGTGTGCCGGCGATCCTGGTGCCCCTGCCCGGAGCGCCGCGTGACCATCAGATGCGCAATGCGGAGGCGCTGGTGGCGGCTGGGGCGGCGATCGTGGTACCCGACGCGGCCTGCACCGTGGAGCGTCTGGAAGCCGAGGTAGGCGCCTTGCTGTGCGATCGTGGGCGCCTCGAGGCGATGGCGGCGGCGGCGCGCGCCATGGGCCACCCCGACGCCGCCGCCAGGGTGGCCCAGCTGGTGGACACGCATGCCCGCTGACGACGGCGCGCTCCTCAATCTGCGTTCCCCCCAACGCGTGCACATCGTGGGGATCGGCGGCGCAGGCATGAGCGCCATCGCCACCGTGCTGCGGTCCATGGGCCACGTGGTCTCCGGATCCGATCTCAAGGAGTCCCCGGTAGCGGTGCGGCTGCGGGCCCAGGGCATCGCCGTGGCCGTGGGTCACCGGGCGGAGAATGTCGGCGAGGTGGACGCGGTGACCTTTTCTCCCGCAGTGCCACAGACCAACCCCGAAATAGTGGCGGCGAAGGGCGCGGGCGCCCGCGTCGTGGCCCGCTCGGGCATATTGGCCGCGATCTGTGCGACACGGCGCTCGCTTGCTGTCGCCGGCACCAAGGGCAAGACGACGACGGCTTCGATGCTGTCGCTCATCTTGATCGAGGCCGGGCTGCGGCCCTCGTTCCTCATCGGCGCCGACGTCAACGAGGTCGGGACCAACGCCGTGTGGGACACCGGCGAATGGCTGGTCGTCGAAGCCGATGAGAGTTTTGGGACCTTCCAGGAGTTGCGCCCCGCGTGGGCGGTCCTGACCAACGTGGCGTCAGACCACTTGGATCACTACGGGACGTTCCCCCGTCTGCGCGCCGCGTTCGACGACTTCGTCGGCCAGGCCTCGGAGGGGTCCGTCGTCTCAGCGGACGACGCCGAGGCCGCCGCCATCGGCCTTGCGCACGGCTCTCTCAGTGTCGGTACAGCCGTCGGAGCCAGCTTCTCCATGACCGACCTCGCGTTGCACCGCAGCTCGGCGTCCTTCACGCTCACCGGGCCGGATGGCGTCCCGGGCGGGTTGACCCTGGGCGTACCAGGTCTCCACAATGCCCGGAACGCGGCCCTTGCCGTCGCTTCGGCACTCCTGATCGGGGTGCCCTTCGAGGTCGCCGCCGCGGCGATGGCCCGGTTCACCGGTGTCACCCGACGATTCGAGTTCCGGGGCGAGGTCAACGGCGTGACCTTCGTCGACGACTACGCCCACCTGCCGTTCGCGATCGAAGCGGCCCTGGCCACCGCCCGGTCCGGGGGATGGTCGCGCATCGTGGCCGTTTTCCAGCCGCACCGCTACAGCCGCACCGCAGAGCTGGCGACGGAATTCGGTGACGCCTTCGCCGACGCCGATGCCCTCGTGGTCACCGATGTCTACGGTGCGGGCGAGGCGCCCGTCCCGGGGGTCTCGGGACTCCTGATCGCCGACGCGGTGCGGGCACAGGATGCCCGGCTCCCTGTTGTGTACGCCCCCGGCTGGGACGAGCTCCACCAGGTCGTGGGCTCCATGCTGCGCCCCGGAGATCTTTGTTTGACCCTGGGTGCGGGCGACCTGACGACGCTGCCCGACGAACTGCTGGAGGCGCCGCAGTGGTGAGACCGCCCGCCGTTCAGGAGCGCTACGACGCATTGGCTGCCGCACTCGGCCGGCGGGCGGAGCGCCACGGATCTCTCGGAGCACTGACCACGTACGGCGTGGGCGGGACCGCCGAGCTCCTGGTCGAGGTCGACGGTCCCGACGACCTCGTTGCTGTCCGAACGGCCCTCCTCGGGAGCGATGTCCGGGTCTGTGTGATCGGGCGCGGCTCGAACCTCCTCGTCGCCGATGCCGGCTTTGACGGCGTGGCCCTGCGCCTCGGCCAGGGGTTCACCACGGTCCGGATCCCGGATCCGGCGTCCGGGACGACGACCCCCTTCGTGGTCCGCGCCGGGGCGGCCGTCCCCCTCCCGGTCCTCGCCCGACAAGCAGCCGAGGCCGGGTGGGCCGGTCTGACGTGGGCCGTGGGAGTGCCGGGGTCGGTCGGGGGGGCGGTGCGGATGAACGCCGGGGGGCACGGGTCCGATGTCGCAGGATGCCTGCTGCGCTACACCTGGGTCGACCTTCTGCGCGACGAAGGAGGGACCGACCCTGCTTCCCGCCTGCACTTTGCCTATCGATCGTCGTCGGTACTGGCGTCGCAGGTCGTGGTGGAGGCCGAGTTCGAGGTGAGACCGGGTGACGTCGAAGCCGAACGAGCCGAGATAGCGGCCATCGTCCGCTGGCGGCGGGAGCACCAGCCCGGAGGTTCCAATGCGGGATCTGTCTTCACCAATCCGGTCGACGACTCGGCCGGGCGTCTGATCGAGGCGGCGGGTCTCAAGGGGTTCCGTCTCGGGTCGGCGCACGTCTCGGAGAAGCATGCCAACTTCATTCAGGCTGACAAGGGTGGGCGTGCGGACGACGTGCGGGCCCTGATGGAGCACGTCCGCACCACGGTGGTCGAGAGTAGCGGAGTGACCCTGAAGGCCGAGGTCCGCCTCTTGGGCTTCCCGGAGGAGGAGACTGGCGACATGGGAGCAACGGTGGGGAGCGTTTTGTGAGTCCCACCACCACCGAGTCCCGCCCGACCCCGACCGGGCCGCCACATCCGCTCGGCGGCATGGATCCACGGATTTCGGCCCGGCGCACCGAGGTCACCCGGCAGCAGGGTCGCCGCCGTCTGCGGCTCGTGGGGATCGTCGTGGCCGCTGTGGCCGTCGTCTTCCTCGGGTGGTGCTTGCTGCACTCGTCGCTGTTCTCGGCCCGGGCGATCACCGTGGTGGGGGCGACGCACGAGACGCCCGCGCAGATCGAGGCGGCCGCCGGTCTGTCGTCCCACCCACCGCTGCTCGACATCCAGACCGGCGCGGAGGCCAAGGGGATCGAGCGTCTGCCCTGGGTCCGATCGGCTTCGGTCAGCGTGCACTGGCCGGACGGGGTGCGGGTCGTCGTGTCCGAGCGGGTGCCGCAGCTGGTGATGGCCACGGCCGCAGGGGAGTGGGCCGAGCTGGACGGAGAGGGGCGGGTTCTCGCTGTCGTCGCCACACGCCCGCCCGGGCTCCTCGAGGTCGTGGGGCCTCAAGCCGCTGGAGCGCCCGGAACCGTGCTGGGGGCCCCGGATCAGCTCGGATTGCGGATCGCGGCCACTCTGCCCCCGTCCTTTCGGGCACAGGTCACGGCGGTGAAGGTCATCTCACCGGGGTTCGTGCAGCTGACCATGACCACGCCCATTTTGATCGACATCGGCGACGCCAGCCAGCTCCATGCCAAATACGAGGACGTGAGCGCGGCGTTGGCCGGCGCAACGCTCCATGACGGCGACATCATCGATGTGAGTGTCCCGGGCGCGATGACGGTGACATCATCGTGAGCGAGCATGCTTGACCTCCAGGAACGCCCCTCGTATGGTTGGCGCCGTTGTCGCTCTGTGAACGTCAACCTTCCCCAGAGGATGAGGGATTCGAGGTAGGAGCGGCGTGGTGACGCATGGTGGGTACACCCAGAGGGCGATTGGTCGGCGATCGACCCAAAGACGAGGGAGTTCATGACGACCGTTCCGTCCCAAGGTAACTACCTGGCCGTCATAAAGGTGGTCGGGGTCGGCGGCGGCGGCGTCAACGCCGTCAACCGCATGATCGACTCGGGTCTCCGCAACGTGGAGTTCATCGCGGCCAACACGGACGCCCAGGCGCTCCTCATGAGCGACGCCGATCTGAAGCTCGACATCGGCCGTCAGCTCACGCGGGGCCTGGGAGCGGGCAGTGACCCTGAAATAGGTCGTCAGGCAGCTGAGGAGCACCGGGCCGACATAGAAGAGGCGCTCCAGGGGGCCGACATGGTCTTCATCACCGCCGGCATGGGCGGCGGCACCGGCACGGGTGCGGCACCGGTGGTGGCCGAGGTGGCCAAGAGCCTGGGCGCCCTGACGATCGGCGTCGTGACGCGACCCTTCACCTTCGAGGGTCGGCGCCGGGCCATGCAGGCCGAAAAGGGCATCCAGATCCTCAAGGAGAAGGTGGACACGCTCATCGTCATACCCAATGACCGCCTCCTGACCGTATCCAACGACAAGACGAGCATGGTCAACGCCTTCAAAATGGCCGACGAGGTTCTCCTCCAGGGCGTCCGTGGCATCACCGACCTGATCACGGTCCCAGGGCTCATCAACACCGACTTCGCCGATGTGAAGATGGTGATGACGAATGCCGGGACGGCGATCATGGGCATCGGGGCCTCCATCGGCGAGGGCCGTGCGGCCAATGCCGCCCGGGCGGCGATCACGAGCCCCCTCCTCGAGGCATCGATCGAAGGGGCGCGGGGGATCCTGCTCAACATCGCCGGCGGGTCCGACCTCGGTCTGTTCGAGGTGAACGAAGCGGCGGAGATCATCCACGGCGTGGCGCATCCGGACGCCAACATCATCTTCGGCGCAGTGATCGACGACAACATGGGTGACGAGGTCCGGGTCACTGTCATTGCGGCCGGATTCGAGCGGTGGGAGGAGGGTGGGCGTCCCGCGACCACAGATCGGGCCCCTTCACTCTTCCCCGGCTCAGCCGATACCGTGGACATCTTCGCCGAGACCTCCGGCAAAGAAGACGAGTTCGACTTGGGTGACGACGATTTCGACGTGCCCTCCTTCCTTCGGTAACGACGAAATCGCGGCTCGCCTGGCGGCTGTGGTCGTGCGGATCGAGCGCGCGGGCGGTGACCCGACCCAGGTGCGGGTGATCGCGGTGACCAAGGGGTTCGGGCCAGCGGCCGTCGACGCGGCCCGTGCGGCCGGATTGACCGATGTGGGGGAGAACTACGCCGCTGAACTGGAGGCCAAGGCCCCCGGGCCACCAGGGACCAATTGGCACTTTCTGGGCACGATCCAGCGCAACAAGGTGCGGTCGCTGGCACCATTGGTCGCCATGTGGCAGGGCGTCGCCCGTCTCGTCGAGGGAGAGCGCATCGCGCAGTACGCACCAGGGGCCCGGGTCCTGATCCAGGTCGACACAAGCGGGGGCCTCCCGGGCCGCAACGGCTGCCCCCCGGCTGACGTCGAAGCGCTCGCGGCGTCGCTCTCGACGCTCGACCTCCACCTTGGCGGCCTCATGACCGTCGCCCCCCCTGATGAGGCGGCCGCCACTGCGGCCTTCCGATCGGTGGGGCGCCTGGCGGACGCCCTCGGCCTCAAAGAGCGGTCAATGGGGATGAGCTCGGATCTCGAAGCGGCGGTTGCCGCGGGGTCCACCATGGTGCGTATCGGCCGCGCCTTGTTCGGAGACCGACCACCCAAGGACCCGCAGTTGTCCCTCCCACGCTGATCACCAGGCACTACGCTGTGCCGGAACAGGAGAAGGTATGGCACCCTCGTTCATGAAGAAAACAATGGTCTACCTCGGACTCGTTGACGACGAGTACGACGAGTACGACGATCTGGAGGACCGCGCCCCGCGTGCGTTCACCGCGACCCCGCGTAGCGACCCCCGGCCGCAGGAGCAGGAGCCGCCCGAGGAGTACGGCGGGGGGATGAACCGTATCCGCCCGATGATCCCGCGGGAATCGGCGGTTCCCAGCCCCACCCGGGTACAGCCCAGTCCCGTCCCCCGTCCTTCCGGCGTCCGCCCCGTTCCGATGGACACGGCGATCGGCGGCGCGGCGGCCCGTGTCCACATCGTCGCCCCCGCCCGTTTCGGGGATGCCAAGGAGATCGCTGACCGGCTCAAGGACAATCGCCCCGTCATTGTCAACCTGCAGATGGCCGACCGTGACCTCCAGCGGCGGATGATCGACTTCTGTAGTGGCGTGACCTATGCCCTGAGCGGCGAGATGGAGAAGGTGGCCGATCAGGTCTTTCTCCTCGCTCCGACGAATGTGAAGGTTTCCGAAGAAGAGCGTCAACGCCTGGTAGAGCGCGGCTTTGGGAGGGACTGAACAGGCTATTCTCAGGATGCCGTGAATGTCTTCCGTCTAGCTGGGATTGCCGTCGAGCTGTACATATGGTTCATCATGCTGCCGACGGCGCTGCTGAGTTGGTTCCGGGTGCAGCCGGGAACGACGTTGGCCCGGGTCCAGCTGTTCCTCTACAAGGCGACCGAACCGGTCCTGCGTCCCGTCCGGCGAGTGATCCGGCCCATCGGCGGCATCGATATTTCCTTCATCGTGGTGTTTCTCGTGCTCAACTACGTGGTGGTACGGGTTCTCTTCTCGTAGACCCCTTCGGCGCGGGAAAAAGGGTGGGTAGGCCCCGCTCCCATGGGTAGACTCGCACCCCATGGACAGTGCGCCGACTTCCTCATCCATTCTCGACACGCTCCGCACGGTTGAGTTCCGCCTCGGGCTCAAGGGCTACAACGTCGACGAGGTCGACGAGTACCTCGACCGTGCCGCTCAGGAGGCGGAGGCTCTTCAGGAGACCAACCGTCAGCTGAACGAGCGCCTCCGGCAGGCAGGCGACCGAATCGTGCAACTCGAGAAGGATGTCCGGGACGCCGCCGCGGTCCCGCGCGAGCCGGCCATCGCCCCGGCGCCGGCCCCCGTCGCTCCTGCCCCCGTCGCTCCGGTGCCCGTCGCGGCCGCAGCTGCGGTCGCGGCGGCGGACCTTCCACCATCGGACGAGACGCTGCAGCGGACGCTCGTTCTGGCCCAGAAGTTCGTGGATCAGATCAAGCGCGAAAGCGAAGCAGAGGCGGCGGCGACCGTCGCGCAGGCAGAGGAGAGGGCGCGGGCAACGATCGCCGCGTCAGAGGCGGCGGCCCTCACGTTGCAGGCAGAGTCCCAACGGCAGGTCCGCGACGAAGTGGCACGGCTGGAGGCGACCCGGACGGAATTGGCCACCGACGTCGAGAGCATGGCGCGCCACCTCGAATCGGAAAGGAACCGGCTCCGCGATGCGCTCACAGAGATCCTCAACTGGGTCGATGAGAACGTACAGCCCGCCAACGCCCTCATGGGTGTGCGTCCCACGTCCAGTTCGTCCCCGAAGCCGGCCGCGATCAGCGGCTCCCCCAGCGATGCTCCGGCGAACGGAGGCATCGACGGGGGCGAGCAGCCGACGCTGAGTCTCGAATCTGTCACTGACGCGACCGAGAGCGGAGTGCCCTTCACCGCTTGATCGGACGGGGTCGTATTGCCCCCTGGTCCGCTGTCCGCTATGGTCACCCGCTCCCTCGACGCGATTGCCGTCAGGGAACCGGCCAGTTGAATGGCCGCGAAGGAGGACAAGATGAGCCCAGCGAGCAAGGCCACCGCTGCAAAGAAGGTGCCTGCATCGCGCCCGCCGGCAGCGAAGAAGGCCGTGCCGACGAAGAAGAGTGCGCCTGCAAAGGCTGCAGCGGCGGGTAAAACGGTCACCCCGACAAAAGAAGCTCCGCCGACAAAGAAAGCTGTGCCGACAAAGAATGCTCAGGCTGCGAAGAAACCCGCCCCAACCGCAAAGAGTGGCGGGTCAGTGAACAAAGAGACAACGCTGACGAAGAAGGCTGCTCCCGCGGCCAAGAAAGCCGCCGGGCCGGCAAAGAAGCCAGCATCGACCGCAAAAGCCACGGCCACGGCCTCGGCCGTGGCGACGGCGACGGCGACGGCGGCAGAGACCGACACGCCGCAGATCGACGTGGTAGCGCCCCCGCCCGTCCGCACCACCTTCACGCCGAAGCCGAAGCCTCCGGCCCCGGTTCGGCCCAAGACGGGCCCCTATGCCAAGGATCTCAAGTTCTTGGAGGAGATCACCGAACTGCTGGCCGAGGAGCGGGCGATCTATCAAGAGCAGGCCACGTCCCTCCGGGCCGAGGCGGACTCGCTCGCACTGGAGCGGGAGCCTGGCGACGTGCAATTCGACGAGGAATCGGGGGAGGGTGGCACGGTGACGGTGGACCGGGAAAGGAATTTGGCCCTCTCCGGACAAGCCGCCCTCGCCGTCGAGGAGATCGACTACGCCAGCGTACGGGTGGAGGACAAGACCTACGGCTACTGCGAGCGATGCTTTCAGCCGATCCCCAAGCCCCGCCTGCGTGCCCTCCCGTACGCCCGGCTCTGCGTGGCCTGCAAGAGCGGGGGGCTGTCGCGCCGCTGAACCCGGGCGGCACTGCCCGGGCGCGGGTTGTGGCGTTCACCGTGGCCGCGGCCGTCGTTGTGGCCGACCGTGTGACCACGGCGGTGGCCGAAGACCATATCCACGAAGCGGTTCATGTCTGGGGGCCCTTCGGCCTGGCTTTGCAGTTCAATTCCGGCCTCGCCTTCAGCCTCTTCACCGGCCGATCAACCTTGGTGACAGTGCTCCTCGGGATCGGCGTGGTCGTCCTGGTCATCCTGGTGGCGCGTGTCCGCACCATGCCCCAGGCCATCGGTGGGGGCCTCGTCCTCGGCGGCGGTATCGGGAACCTCAGTGAGCGGATCGTTGGCGTCCATCACGGCCTGGTAGCCGATTTCATCACGCTCAGCCACTGGCCGACCTTCAATGTCGCTGACGCTGCCATCACCGTAGGAGTGATCGTTGTCGCCGCCTCCATCCTCTTCGGCCGTCCGGCCGGGACACACGGTGCAGCCGGATGAGCGGGACACACGGTACGGCGAGATGAGCGGGGCACACGGTGCAGCCGGATGAGCGGGACGCAGTGACGGACGCGGACGGGGTTCTCGTCGTCGAAGTCCCGGCGCTCCTCGCTGGCGTGCGCATCGATCGCGCGGTGGCCATGCTTGCGAATGTGTCCCGGGCTGTCGCCACGGGGCTCGTCGTCTCCGGCCGTGTGCTCGTTGATGACGTCCCCGCGACGATCGGGCGCAACACGCTCAAGGAGGGCTCAATTCTCACGATTGGGCTGCCCGAAGCGGGGGGGAGTGATGTCGAAGCGGAGGCCGGCGTGCAGTTCCGGGTGGTCTACGCAGATACCGAAGTGGCAGTGGTGGACAAGCCGGCTGGTCTGGTGGTGCATCCTGGGGCCGGCCACCAACAGGGGACCCTTGTCGGCGGGCTGCTGGCGCGGTTTCCGGACCTGGCCGAGCTTGTGGCTACGGGCGTCTGCCCCGGTGACCGCCCGGGCATCGTGCACCGTCTCGACAAGGGAACGTCGGGGCTGCTCGCGGTGGCCCGCACGGAGCCGGCCTACCGTGCCCTGGTGGAGCAGCTCTCCGATCGCAGCATGGAGCGTCGCTACCTGGCCCTCGTCGAAGGGCAGGTCGCCGATGACCGTGGCGAGATCGATGCTCCCATCGGTCGATCGACCCGTACGCCGACGAAGATGGCCGTCTCAGCCAGCGGACGGTCGGCTCGCACTGGCTTCACCGTGCTGGAGCGGCGGACGTCGCCACGCCCGACGACGTTGGTGGAACTGAGCCTCCAAAGTGGTCGGACTCATCAAATCCGAGTCCACATGGCCGCTATCGGCCACCCCGTCGTTGGTGATGCGCGTTACGGCACCGCGGAGAAGGGTCTCGGGTCCGGGCGGTTCTTCCTCCATGCGTTCAGGCTGGCGTTCACACACCCGGGAAGCGGCGAGCGCAAAGAGTTCTTTGCGCCGCTTCCCGACGATCTGAGGACCTTCCTAGGCGGCTTCGTGGACGCCGAGGACGTCAGCGTCGAACGACAAGGCCGCTAGAGCCTCCTCCTCGGCCCGGCGCACCCGGCGCACTCCCACACCGAGTCGCTCCGCTGTCGACTGCAGCGAGGCCGGAGAGTCTCCTCCGAAGCCGAACCGCAACCTGAGCACGTCGCGCTGCAGGTCGGGCAGCTTTTCGACGGCGTCCCTGACCCGGTCGTAGACCATCGTCTGCTCCACGTCGGCGACGAAGTCCGATTCGTCGGGCGCCACCAGTTCGCCCAGCGTCGTGGCTGACTCCGAAGCGGCAGGCTGATCGAGCGATGCGGTGACACGGGCCACGTCTTCGAGCGCGTAGCGCTCGTCAGCCGTCATGCCCGTCGCCTCGTCCAATTCCGCCACAGTCGGCGTGCGCCCGAGCGTCGTGGCGAGCTGGGCCTTGGTCAGCTCCAGACGCTGGATGTGCTCGCCCACCTCGAGCGGGATGCGAATGGTACGCCCATGCTGCTGGACGGCGCGCTGGAGAGCCTGTCGTATCCACCATGTGGCGTAGGTCGAGAACCGGAAGCCGCGCTCCCAGTCGAACTTGTCCACGGCCCTCATGAGGCCGAACGAGCCTTCTTGGACCAGGTCAGCCATGTCCACGCCACGATCCTGGTAGCGCCTCGCCCAGTGCACCACCAATCGGAGGTTGGCTGCCACCATCTGTTTGCGTGCGAGCTCGTCGCCTGCGGCGACCCGCTTGGCCAATTCCACCTGCTGCTCGTGATCGGGCATGGGGAACTGGTCCAGGTCCTTCAACATCAATCCAAGGGTGTCGGATGTACTCACAGCGCTCTTCATCAACTTCTCTCCCGACGTTCTGCGATCTCTCTCATTCCTTCGTTACCCGGGGTTCTCTTCTCTGAATCCGAATCTGCCACTTACAACACCGGTAGGTGCTCGAGCATTCCAGGGGGGTGTATCACGCCCGAGTTGCGCATCGAACCCTCTTCTGGTGACCTACGTCGCATGACCGCACGAATGGTGCTCCTCAGACACGGCGCCACCGAATGGTCCCAGAATGGTCAACACACCGGGCGGACGGATATTCCGTTGCTCGACCTGGGGCGCGAGCAGGCGAAGGAGGCGGGCGAGCTGCTCCGCGGGATGACCTTTGTCCAGGTCATCACCAGCCCTTTGCAGCGTGCTGCCACCACCTGTGCGCTCGCCGGGTTCGAAGGGCACCCGGAGCCCGATCTGCTGGAGTGGGACTACGGCGCCTATGAAGGCCGGACCACCGCCCAGATCTGCGGCGACAGGCCGGGATGGACGTTGTGGACCGACGGCGTGATCGATGGGGAGCGGGCGGCCGACGTGGGCCGCCGGGTTGACCGCGTCATTGCGCGGGCACGGCAGCTCGACGGCGACACCCTGTGTGTGGCTCACGGACACGTCCTGCGGGTCCTGACCGCTCGTTGGTTGGGCTTGCCACCTGTGGGGGGACGGCTCTTCGCTCTGTACACCGGCACGGTGAGCATCCTTGGCTGGGATCGTGAGAATCCCGTGGTCCTGAACTGGAACGTGGGGCCTCCAGGGGAGCCCTTACGCCAGCCCTGAACAGCGGGGGAGCGGGGAGCGTTACGCGGAGGCCGTGACGTTGCCCTGTGCCCGGGCCACCATGTCCGCCAAGCTGAAGGATTGAAGGTGGGTGCGGATCGTCTCGCCGACATCGGCCCAGACGGCCAGCAGGACGCACTGACCTTCGTGGTCGCACGCCCCATCGGTGTGGGGCTCCCCGAAGTCCCCTGCGGCGATGGGGCCGTCGACGGCGGAGACGATCTGGGCCAGGCTGATGTCCTCGGGGAGGCGGGCCAGGACGTAGCCCCCACCGACCCCCCTCTTGGACCGCACGAGTCCAGCTCCCTTGAGGGCGAGGAGAATTTGTTCGAGGTAGGGCTGGGGGAGCCCCGTACGCTCCGCGATGTCGCGTACCGACGTCGGCATCTCGGCTCCGTGCAGCGCGAGCGACAGCAATGCCCGGCTGGCGTAGTCGCCGCGTGTCGAGACCCTCACACTCTGATGCTACCGGCCCGACATGGTAGAGCGTGTGGTTTTGGGCGTGTGACGGTTCGGGTCCTAGTGTGACGCTGTGCGCGCACCCGAGGTGGTATCGCCGGTCCTCCCCGACTTCGGGGGTGCCTGCCTGACCGGTGTGATACCGGGGTTGCTCCGCCATCTCTTCGAAGGGGAGCCGCTCCCGGCGTGGATGCCCGAGCCGGTGGAAGCAGCTACACAGATCGTGCTGCTGGTCTTGGACGGCCTGGGTTGGCAGCAGCTCGAGGAGCGATCGGCGCTGGCGCCGACGCTCCTGTCGGGGATCGGCCGTTCCATCACCTCGGTCGCGCCCAGCACGACGGCGTGCGCCTTGACGTCGTTGGTGACGGGGCGTCCGCCGGCGGACCACGGCGTGGTCGGGTATCGAGTGGCGCACGGCAATGCGATCATGAACATCCTCCAATGGTCCGTCGGCGGTGTCGACGCCCGGATGAGCGTGCCCCCCCGGGTCTTCCAGCCGTGCCCGCTCTTTCCCGGCGCCCCCGGGAAGGTCCCGGTTGTCACTCGCTATGACTACGCCACGACCGGATTCTCGGCTGCCCATCTCGGTGACGCCGAGCTGCACGCGTGGCATACGGTGGCCGGCCTCGTGACGTCGGTGCGCGCATTGGTCAAAGGCGGAGAGCGCTTCGTCTACGCCTATTACGAGGGCATCGACAAGGTGGCCCATGCCCGCGGGCTGGGGGAGTACTACGACGACGAGCTGCACGACGTCGACCGTCTGGTCGGCGACCTGCTCGGGGTGCTCCCTCCCGGCGCTGTGCTGGTCGTGACGGCGGATCACGGACAAGTCGCGGTGGACTCGTCGGTCGAGGTCCTGGGGGGCGACGTGATGGACGGCGTGACGCTGCTCTCCGGAGAGGGCCGGTTCCGCTGGCTCCACACGCGGCCCGGGGCGACCGCGGCTGTAGCGCAAGCGGCGCGGGACGCGTTCGGCGACGTCGCCTGGGTGCGCACGCGAGACGAGATGGTCGAAGAGGGATGGATGGGTGGAGTCCCTTCGGCCACTGTCTCGGCGCGCCTGGGCGACGTCGTGTTGGCCCCTTTCACGGCCACCGCCTTCCTCGACCCTGCGGACACGGGCGAACTGCGCCTGTTGGCCCGCCATGGCTCCCTCACGGCCGAAGAGATGCTGATCCCCCTGCTCAGCTGGCCCTCCACCTGACGCGGGGCGTGCCAGTGGCAGTATCAAGGGATGCCTGACGAGTCGACGCCCGTAGCCCCCGACGAAGTGCTCGAGGCCGGCGTGAGCCCCGAGACGAGCGGCGGGGCCTCATCGGCCGCCGGAGGCGGTGCCGCCGGTGGTCCCGAAGAACCGGCGCAGCCCCGTGAGTCGGTCTCGGAGCCGGCCAAGGTCTTGCGCATCGGATCCATGGTCAAGACCCTCTTGGACGAGGTACGGCAGGCGCCGCTCGACGAGAAGAGCCGGACACGGCTGCGCGAGATCTACGAGCAGTCGATCCATGATCTCTCTGAGGGTCTCTCGCCCGACCTGGTGGCCGAGCTCGACCGGATGGCGCTGCCCTTCGACGAGGAGGCTCCGAGCGAGTCCGAGCTGCGGATCGCTCAGGCGCAGCTGGTGGGGTGGCTCGAAGGCCTGTTCCACGGGATTCAGGCGACACTGATGTCGCAGCAGATGGCAGCGCGAAGCCAGCTCGAGGAGATCCGCAACCGTGGGCTCCCGGGAGCCGGTGAGAGCTCGAACCCCCGGCCCGGGGCCTACCTCTGAGATGCAGCTGTCCGACATCCAGCGGTCTGAGATCCAGCGGTCACCGATGCCGTCCGTGAGGAAACGAGGGAGTGCCAGCCATGTCTGACGAGACGACCGGATCACCGGATGAAGGGCCGCCTTCGTATCCCGGAAGCCCCGGACAAGCGCCCCAACCCCCACCGGCCATGCCCGTCCCTGGGTCGCCCGCGATGCCGCCACCCATGCCGCCGCCCATGCCGCCGCCCGAGCCGGCGCCGTCCTACCCTGCCCCGCCTTCGTACCCGGGGCCCGCCGCTCCCGGCAGGTACCCCGTCGGGGCGTACGCACCGGGCCAGGGCCAGTTCCCGCCCTATGACGGCGCCGGCGGCATGGTCGGCGCCCCCTACGCCAGCTGGGGTATTCGCCTGGGCGGGTACCTCATCGACTTCGTCATCTTCATCCCGGTCTTCATCATTCTGGCGCTCCTGTTCCGCCATACGCACGTCCTGACGGTCCACTTCAACACCCGCACGAACGGCGTCACGACACGACGGACCTTCTCCCTGCTCTCGATCGTCGTCACGGGGCTGCTGTATCTGGTCTACGCGACGATCCTGTGCGGCGGGCCCCGGGGCCAGACGGTCGGGATGATGGCTGTCGGCATCCGGGTGGTGCGTGATGTCACGTTCGAGGTCGTCGGCTACGGCCGTGCCTTCTTGCGCTCCCTGGTGGAACAGATCTTCCGCCTCCTCGGGTCGGCGACCCTCTTTCTCGGCGTCGTCTGGATCGTCGACATGCTCTTTCCTCTGTGGGACAAGAAGCGACAGACCCTGCACGACAAGATCGCGCAAACGGTGGTGCTGCGGGTACGCAATGTTGCGTGAAGCGGGGTAAGGTCCAGAGTTCGCACACGAACAACACGGTTGTAAGTTCGACCGTTGAAAGGAGGGCCGGTGTCGGGGCGGTCGTTTACGCATCTGCACACCCACACCGAGTTCTCCATGCTCGACGGGGCAGCCCGGATCGGCGAGCTGGTGGCCGCGGCGGCCGCGGACGGGCAACCGGCGCTGGGCATCACCGACCACGGGAACATGTACGGGGTCTTGGACTTCTACAAGGCGTGTCGGGACCAGGGCATCACCCCGATCATCGGGACCGAGGCCTATATGGCTGCGGAGTCGCGTCACGAGCGCCCCGTCCGCCGAGGCAAGGTGGACGACACCGGGGGGGACGCCGAAGGCGGGCAGAAGCTCTACTACCACCTCACCCTGCTCTCCGAGACGATCGAGGGGTATCGCAACCTCCTGAAGCTCTCCTCTGCCGCCTACCTCGAGGGGTACTACTACAAGCCCCGGCTCGACTGGGAACTGCTGGAGCGGCACCACGCCGGCCTGATCGCCACCACCGGGTGCCTGGGCGGCGTCGTGCTGCAGGCGCTGCTGGCCGGGAATGTGGAGGAGGCCGAGCGCCGGGCCGCACGCCTGCAGGACATCTTCGGGCGCGAGAACCTCTTCGTCGAGTTGCAGGACCACGGGATCGCTGACCAGCACCGCACGAACCCGCAACTGATTGAGATCGCCCGCCGGCTCGACGCGCCCCTGCTCGCCACGAACGACAGCCACTACACGCACCGCGAGGATGCGGTCGCCCACGATGCCTTGCTGTGCGTGCAGACCGGTGCGTTGCTCTCCGAGACCAACCGATTCAAGTTCGAGGGGACCGAGCACTACCTGAAGTCGGCCCGCGAGATGCGCCACCTGTTCTCCGAAGTGCCCGAGGCGTGCGACAACACGCTCCTCATCGCCGAACGGGCCGACGTGCAGATCGAGCTGGGCAAGCCGAGCTTGCCCGAGTTCCCCGTCCCTTCCCAATTCGTGGGCGAGGCCTACGAGGACCGTGCGCTGGCCTACCTGCGGGACCTGACGATGGAAGGGGCACGCCAGCGGTATGGCAGCAACGTGCCGGCGAACGTGGTCGAGCGCCTCGACTACGAGCTCGGCGTCATCGGCAACATGGGCTTTGCGGCGTACTTCCTCGTCGTGTGGGACCTGATCAAGTTCGCCCGTGACTCGGGGATCCGGGTGGGGCCGGGCCGTGGTTCCGCCGCCGGGTGTTGCGTGGCGTACTGCCTACGCATCGTGGACCTCGATCCCATCCGCTACGACCTGCTCTTCGAGCGATTCCTCAATCCGGGGCGCAAGCAGATGCCCGACATCGACATGGACTTCGACGAGCGCTACCGCAGCGACGTCATGCGCTACGCCGCCGAGAAATACGGCAGCGACCGGGTGGCGCAGGTCGTGACGTTCTCGACCATCAAGGCGCGGGCCGCCGTCCGCGACGCGGCCCGGGTGCTGGGCAAGCCCTACATCGTGGGCGACCGCATCGCCAAGGCGATGCCACCGCTCGTGATGGGGCGTGACACGCCATTGCACGCCTGCCTGACCAAGACCGAGGGGCACGAGGAGGGCTACGCCGCCGCGTCCGACTTGCGAGGGATGCACGAGACCGACCCTGACGCCAAAGAGGTCATCGACGTGGCCCTCGGGTTGGAGGGACTGCGGCGCCAGGACGGGATCCATGCCGCTGCGGTGGTGATCTCGCGCGACCCCCTGACCGAGTACCTGCCCATCCAGCGCAAACCTGGTGCCGGGGAGAAACCCGAGGATGCGCCGATCGTCACCCAGTACGAAATGCACGGGGTCGAGGATCTCGGGCTGCTCAAGATGGACTTCCTCGGCTTGCGCAACCTCTCGGTGATCGAGCGCACCTTGGACCTGGTGGAGGCGGCCGGCGGGAAGCGGCCGGACATCGACGGCGTCGACCTGGCCGACGAGGCGACACTCGAGATGCTGCGGCGGGGCGACTCGGTGGGCGTGTTCCAACTCGAAGGCGGACCGATGCGCGCCCTGATGCGCTCCCTCGCCCCGACCTCGTTCGACGACGTGGCGGCCCTGGTCGCCCTCTACCGGCCGGGGCCGATGGCGGCCAACATGCACAACGACTACGCCGATCGGAAGAACGGACGTAAGCCGATCAGCTATGAACATCCCGATCTCGAACCGATCCTCGCCGATACCCAGGGACTGATGATCTACCAGGAGTCCGTGATGCGGGTGGCCCAGAAGTTCGCCGGGTATTCGCTGGAGGAAGCGGACAACCTGCGCAAGGCCTGCGGGAAGAAGATCCGCGCCCTGCTGGCGGCCGAGCGGGAGAAGTTCGTGGCCGGGTGTGTCACGCAGGGTTACGAGGAGTCCCTCGGGACGACTCTCTTCGACATCATCGAGCCGTTCGCCGACTACGCGTTCAACAAGTCGCACTCCTACGGCTACGGCCTCGTGGCGTATCAGACGGCGTGGCTCAAGGCCCATCACCCCACGGAGTACATGGCGGCGCTGTTGACCTCGGTGAAGGACAACAAGGACAAGACGGCGGTGTATCTCGCCGAATGTCGGAACCGGGGGATCGCTGTCCTGCCCCCCGACGTCAACCGCTCCGTGGCCGAGTTCGCACCCGATCTCTCCGGCGACAGTGACGGCGCTGCCGTCCTCTTCGGCATGGCAGCGGTCCGTAACGTCGGCGAGAGCCTGGTCGAGCGCATCGTGGCCGAACGCAACGCCAACGGGCCGTTCGTCGACATCTTCGACTTCTGCCAACGGGTCGACCCGGTCGTCCTGAACAAACGCACCATGGAGTCCTTGGTGAAAGGGGGAGCATTCGATGCCCTCGGCCACCCCCGCCAGGGTCTGTGCCTCGTCATGGAGGGCATCGTCGACCGCACGCTGGAACGGCGGCGTGAGCACGACCTGGGCATCACGTCGTTGTTCGCCGCCTTCGAGACGGAGCAGGAGACCGATCCGGGTTGGGGGACGGCGAAGATCGCGATCCCTGACACCGAGTTCGACAAGGCGCAGCGACTGGCCTTCGAGAAGGAGATGCTCGGTCTCTACGTGAGCGATCACCCCCTCATGGGCTACGAGCAGGCTCTGGCGCGTCACACGGACTGCAGTCTCTCGGACATGCGTGAGGAGGACGTCTCGGGCGATCGTTCGCCGGTGCGGGCGGTCGGTGGCGTCGTGACCGACCTGCGCCGGACCTATACGAAGAAGGGTGACCTCATGGCCCGCTTCGTGCTGGAGGATCTCCAGGCCGCCATGGAGGTCTTCGTCTTCCCCAAGACCATGGCCGATTACGGCGCGCTGATCGAGAACGACGCGATCCTGGTCGTCCGGGGGCGCCTGGACACCCGCGAGGAGGAGCCGAAGATCGTCTGCATGGAGGTCAGCCGGCCCCGCCTGGAGCGGGGTGGCGAGGACGTCCACATCGCCCTGCCGCTCGGCGTCTTGACCGATACGACGCTGGTGGGGCTCAAGGGGATCTTGAGTGGGCACCCGGGCCCCTCGTCGGTGCTCCTGCACGTCGGCGCCAAGGTGCTGCGCCTGGCGCCCGAGTTCAACGTCGATTGTCGCAATGGTCTGGTGGGCGAATTGAAACGGCTTCTGGGACCGGGCGCCGTCCTCTCGTAAACCTCGATGACCAGGGACGTGACCAGCACTCGGTGGTCGTCCCGGGAACCGCCGCCGGGTTGCCGGTTGGGTAAGGCCCCGGCGTAGCCAGTAGACTTACCTCATGCCGATCGTAGTGAGCACCAAAGATTGCACTGCGCTCAGCGACGCTGAGCTGGTTGAAATGGCAGATCTCTGTGCGGAGCGACCTCCCGGTTTTGACATCGGGTTCCTCTCCAAAGAGCGCGAGGCGTGGGTGTTGATCACGCTGGCGCGGGAGGGGAACAAGCTGCGGGGCTACTCCTTTTGCACATTGGAGCGGATCGGCGGGACTCCTTCGCTGCTGGTGGGTCTGGCTCTCGTCGACCGCACCGCCCGTGCCGAGGCGACGCTCAAGGGGATCATGGCCGATCAGTACCGTCGCGCCCTCCTGGCGTTCCCCGACGAAGACGTCTTGCTGGGGACCCGTCTGCTGGCGCCTGAGGGCTTCCGGGCCTTCTCGGGCCTCCAGGATGTCGTGCCGTACCCCGAGCACAAGTGCTCAGGGGAGGAGCGGGCCTGGGCCAGACGCCTCTCCAAGCGCTTCGGCTGTGAGAGCAGGCTGGACGACCGAACCTTCGTGCTCAAGGGCGACGGCTCCGTCGCCGGCGGCCTCGACTTCTTCGCCCCCAAGGTGAAGATCCCCGAGGGCGTCGACGGGCACTTCGGTGGCTTCGACGCAGAGCGCGGCGACCGGCTCGTCACCTTCGGCTGGGCCATGGCCGAGGACCTCGCCGGAGGCAAGCTCGGGCGCTGAGGTCGTTCGGCCCCGGGTCGTTTGGGGTCGTCGGGGCCCGACCGAGGGGTGCTAGCCGCGGGGGAGAATTGCCGCGCAGACCTTGTAACAGTGGCCGTCCCGGGGCGGGCTCACCGTCACCAACAGGTATTGCGGGATGAATCCGAGGGCGGCTGCGAGACTCTTGCCGCTGAGCCGCTCGCGACGGGCCGCATCGAGGGCACGTGCGGCATGGCGATCCTCGACCGGCAGCCAGACGTCGTCGCGGTCCCATCCGAAGCGGACCCACGTCGATCCGTCGGCCTGGCGCCGAATGAGCTGAGGGCTCCGGGTGGGCTCGATGAGGGCGACCGAGGGCCGGAAGCCCCGAAACTCCCAGTAGGGGGCCGAGGGGCCGGGAAACCCGAGCAGCGGCCCCTCCGGGCTCGCCACCATGCGCCGGAGAAGCTTGCGTAATTGGCGTCCCCGCAGCGTCCCGACGTGCCGGGGCAGGTCGGCGGCTGTGGTTGCCTCAGGCTGCGCCAGGTCGTCTCGTTCAGGGTCGTCGGCCAAGGTGACCTCGACCACATCGAAGACCGTGATGTCGGGTTCGTAGTTCTCGGGCCACGGCACCCGCACCCGCATGACGGTGCGGGTTGCCAGATCGACCACGGTCGTGTCCTCGATGGTCGACGCCAGGACGAGAAGGTGGAGTGTCGAGCCACCCGCAGTCGGGATCTTCTCGCGACGGCGGGCTGAGCGCCGAAGCAGGCGGGCGGGGTCGGTCGGTACCTCGGGGGAGCGACGGGGGTTGGTGGTCTTGCCGGTCATGCCTCTGTCCGTGCTGTCGTCCGTACGCATGCCGTTGGGGTCCTCGGTCATCGGGGTAGCCCCACGAGTTGTTCTCGCAGCGTGGAGAGGTCGCCCGCAGGTGCGTTGCAGGAGAAGCCGCGACACACGAACGCGGCAGCTTCAGGCCGTCCGTCGAAAAGTGGCGACTCGTCCGGATCGCCCCAGGCCACGACGGCCCGAGGGAGCCAGTGGCGGGTCACCTCGGCCAGGAGGTCCGGTCGATCGCCGGTGATCACGATCTCCTGGCGACCGCCCAGCATGGGAAGCGCGGCGACCAGGTCGGCGAGCGCCCCCGGGTGGCGCGTGAGCAGCGCGGCGGCTTCGGTGACGGTGCGCTCGGCGGCATCGCGTAACCGATCGTCATCACCGAGCGCGTTGGCCCGGAGGAGGGCGTGGACGGCGATCGAATTGGTGGCGGGAGCGCGCCGTCGAGGTACTCCTTGGGCCGCACGATGAGCTGCTCCGCATCGTCGCCGGTCGTGAAGAAGCCACCCGACTCGTCGTCCCAGAACAGCGCGACCAGTTCGTGGGCCACCCGGTTCGCCCGGTTTCGCCACAACCGGTCTCCGGTCAGCTCGGACAGGCGGACACACGCCTCGACGAGCCAGGCGTGGTCCGCCGCCACCGCGAGGTGTCGGGCCCGCCCGCCCTGCCAGCTCCGCATCAGACGGCCATCGTCGTACATCGCGGTCATGAGGAACTCACCGATCTCCACCGCTCGATTCGCGTACTCGGCGGAGCCCGTCACCATGGCGACCTCGGCCAAGGTTGCCGCCGCCATGGCGTTCCACTCCGTGAGTACCTTCTCGTCCCGGGCAGGCTGGACGCGACGGGCGCGCACGTCCGACAGCAGCTTGCGGGCTTCCTCGATGTGCGGAGGGCGTTGTAGCGGCGCACCCACAGGGCGACAGAGGATGGAGCGCCCTTCCCAGTTGCCGGCAGGCGTGATCCCGTACCATTCGGCCGTCGGCCGGACCAGGTGCTCGGGGAGCGTCGCCTCCAGCTCGGCGAGGGTGAAGGTCGCATGGCTGCCTTCGACTCCGCCGGCGTCGGCATCGAAGGAGGAGAAGAGAGCCCCCTGCGGTGTCGACAGATCCCGGAGGACGAAATCGAGGGTCTCGGTCACCACGGTGAGGTAGTTGTCGCTGCCGGTCTCCTGCCAGGCGTGCAGGTACGCCCGTGCCAAAAGGGCCTGGTCGGTGAGCATCTTCTCGAAATGGGGCACCAACCATCGTGCGTCGGTCGAATACCGGCAGAAGCCGCCTACGAGATGGTCGTACATTCCGCCGGCGGCCATGCCGTCGAGCGTGGTCACCGCCATCTGGCGGGAGCGCTCCGATCCCGTGCGCCGGTAGTGGCGCAGACAGAGCTCGACGAGAGAGGGGCGTGGGAACTTCGGGGCGGGGCCGAACCCACCCCATTGCGGGTCGAAGCCGCCTTGCAGACCACCCACGACCTTTTCGATGAGGGCGTCGGCATCGATGCCCCGAGGGGGGATGAGCGTCGTTGAACCGAGACGGGTTTCGGATCCGGACCTGGGTCCGGACTGGGAGCTGGTCTCGGACTCGGAGCCGGACTCGGAGCCGGTCTCGGAGCCGGTTTCGGAGCCGGTTTCAGTCTCGGACATCGTTTCGGCCAGGCGAACCTCTCTCCTGACCGCGTCGACCAGGGCGTCGGCTTGGGCCAGCACTCCCTCTCGTTCCTGTTCCCAGGCCGTGCCGAGCGCCTCGATGACCCGCCGGAAGGCGGGCATGCCGTGACGCTCTTCGGGGGGAAAGTAGGTGCCGGCATAGAAGGGTCGTCCGTCCGGTGTGCAGAACACGGACATTGGCCACCCGCCGGAGCCGGTGAGGGCCTGGGTGGCGGCCATGTAGAGCGAGTCGAGGTCGGGCCGCTCCTCGCGGTCGACCTTCACCGAGATGAACCAGCGAGAGAGGTCTGCGGCGGTCGCATCGTCCTCGAAACTTTCGTGAGCCATGACGTGGCACCAGTGGCACGAGGCGTAGCCGATCGAGAGGAAGATGGGTTTGTCCTCGTCCTTTGCTCTCTGGAGGGCCTCGTCGCCCCAGGGGAACCACTCCACCGGATTGTCCGCGTGCTGGCGGAGGTAGGGGCTGGTTTCATCCGCCAGGTGGTTCACGGCACTCGATGCTACGGCGCCGCAGGACAGGACCCTGCCGGGAATTTGGGTCAGGCACGTGGAATGCTCGAGTGATGGAACGTGTACTCACGCTCGAAGGCAAGACCGCTCTCATCACAGGAGCCAGCCGCGGGATCGGTCTGGCCATGGCCAATCGGTTCCTCGAGGCCGGGGCGAACGTCATGCTCTCCTCCAGAACGGCCGATGACCTGGCCCGGGCCGTGGACGGCCTGGTGGCCGGCGGTGCGGACGCGAGCAAGGTGGGCTGGCAAACGGCCCATGTGGCAGACGCCCAGCAGGCTCAGGCCTGCGTGCACGAGACCGTTGCCCGATTCGGGAGGTTGGATATTCTCGTCAACAACGCAGCGACCAACCCTTATTTCGGGCCGATGATCGACATCGACGTGCCCAGGGCGCAGAAGACCTTCGAAGTGAACCAATTGGCCGTTCTGTTGTGGACCTCCTACGCCGTGAAAGCCGGTCTGGCCGGATCGGTCATCAATGTTGCTTCCATCGGCGGCCTGGAGGTGGAGGCGGGGATCGGCTGGTACAACGTGACGAAGGCGGCCGTCCTGCAGATCACGAAGCAGCTGGCTTACGAGCTGGCGCCCAACATCAGGGTCAATGCCCTGGCACCGGGCCTGATCAAGACCGACTTCGCACGGGCGCTCTGGGAAGGGCCGGCAGAAGAACGCGTCAAGGCCCATATCCCGCTGGAACGTCTGGGCATGCCCGACGACGTCGCCACGGCGGCGTTGTTCCTGGCTTCAGATGCCGCATCGTGGGTCACAGGGCAGACGCTGGTGGTCGACGGGGGCACGACGGTCCACCCTTCCGGGGGCGTGAGCTGAAAGAACCCATTCCCCGACGCACCCCCCAGCTACGGTGACGGGGTGCTGCAGAACCGTCGTTTGTCATGAGCTCGGCCGCTGAGCTGACACGTATAGCCCGAGCTGCCGAGACCCACTCGTGGAGCGTCACGGTGGTCTCGACACCGCCTGCGGTCATGGCCACACGGGAGTCAGGGCGTATAGGGGAGCCATGGGTGGTCATGGCTGTCCCGGGGGGGCGGGGCCTTCGAGTGTCGCTCTTTCAGCCCGGGGACGCCCTTGACGCGTCGGGTGATGGGATCGGCGAGGTCACGGGTAATCCGCGTGAGATGGGCCGGGAATTGCGTTCGATGCTGGAGGATCTGACGGAGGGTGCGGCGGCCTGAGCAGGCTTCCCGGCCGAGCCGGCTTCCCGGCCGAGCTGGCTTCCCGGCCGAGCCGCCTGCCCGGCCGAGCCGCTTCGATCAGCTCAGGGAGCGGCGCACGACCTTACCCGAAGGCGTGCGAGGAAGCTCCCGAGTGAAGACGACCTCCTTGGGAGCCGCCCAGGGGGCGATGGTGGTGGCGACGAGTTCCTTCAAGTCCTCGACACGAGGGACATCACCTGTGACGACGACCCACGCCACCACCCGTTCGCCCCACTCGGGATCGGGGCGCTTCCACACAGCAACCTCCGCCACATTCTGATGGGTCGAAAGGACTCTCTCGACCTCGTCCGGCCAGACCTTCTCGCCTCCGGTGGTGATCATTTCTGCGATGCGGCCGACGACGGACAGAGTGCCGTCCCCGGTGAGGAAGCCGGCGTCCCCTGTGGCAAACCAGGTGGACGTTCCATCGGGACCTGTCACGCGTCCCGTCGTCCCGTCGCGGTAGCAGCGCATGAGCATGGGGGCGCGTAGGAGGATCTCGCCGTCCTCGACGTCGTCGCCGAAATGGGCGATTGCGACTTCTACGTCGTCGAGAGGCACGCCGTCGTAAACGACGCCAGACCCTGTCTCGGTCATGCCGTATGTCGTCACCACATTGGGGGGAAGTTCCCCGGGCGGACTGCTCCCCCCAAGGAGGATCCCAGTGAAGACGGATGGGTCCAGCCGGTACAGGGCTGCCGTTACCAACGAGACGTGCGACACGGCGCGGGAACGCCCGAGCTGCTCCACGGTTTCAGCGTCGAAACCGGCAAGCACGGTCAGAGGGGTTCCTGTCAGCAGGGCGCGGGTCACGACCGAGAGCCCACCGACGTGCGCCAGCGGGAGGCACGCGAGCCACGAATGGCGGTTCGGGTCGATACCCAGTCGGTCCGAGGTCGCCCGGGCGGAGGCGAGAAGGGCGTCATGGGTCAACACGACGCCCTTGGGGAGTCCGGACGAGCCGCTCGTGGCCAGGACGAGGGCATCGCCGTCCTCGGTCTGCCTGCCGCCGGTCAAGGCGTGCTGCTCGCCGTCGGAGGTCACCACGCGGGAGGGGCGCAGCGTGCCCAGAAGGGCCTCGCGGGCGGGTGCGGGGAGGCGCGGGTCGAGGGGAGCTGCGGCGTCACCAGAGTCCCAGACCGCGCGGAGCGTGTCGACGAAGCCCGCCCCTCCCGGGAGGTCGAGTGCGACGAGTTCAGGCACTGGCCGGTAGCGTAGGTCGCCGTGCATACCGTGGTCACCGGCAGTCCCCATGATCCGCTCGACGATCTCCGCTCGCTTGCGCCACCGAAGTGGGAGCAGGTGGGCTCGTACTCGGACATTCGCTACGAGGTGGGGGAGGGCATCGGCAAGCTGACGATCTGCCGTCCCGAGCGCCGCAACGCTTTTCGTCCGCAGACCCTCTTCGAGCTGACGGATGCGTTCAACCTGGCGCGGGACAATCCCGACGTCGGCGTCATCATCCTCTGTGGGGAGGGGCCCGACGCCTTCTGCTCGGGTGGGGATCAGAAGATCCGTGGCGACGACGGCTACATCGGTGACGACAGCGTGGCCGAGCGCGGGATCGGTCGGCTCAACGTGCTCGACTTGCAGATTCTCATGCGCCGGATCCCCAAGCCGATCGTCGCCATGGTCGCCGGCTACGCCATCGGAGGCGGTCACATCCTGCATCTCGTGTGCGATCTTTCGATCGCCGCCGACAACGCCCGCTTCGGACAGACGGGCCCCAAGGTCGGGAGTTTCGACGGGGGATACGGGTCCTCCCTCCTGGCGCGGACCATCGGGTTGAAGCGCGCCAAGGAGGTGTGGTTCCTGTGCCGTCAGTACGACGCCGCGCAGGCGCTCGAGTGGGGGCTCGTGAACACCGTGGTCCCCCTGGAGGACCTCGAAAGGGAGACCGTGGCCTGGTGCCGCCAGATCCTCAGCCTGTCTCCCATTGCCCTGCGCATGATCAAGGCGGGCATGAACGCCGCCGACGACGGGCTCGCCGGCGTGCAGCAGCTGGCCGGCGACGCCACCATGCTCTTCTACATGACCGAGGAAGGCCAGGAGGGGCGCAACGCGTTCGTCGAGCACCGGAGCCCTGACTTCTCCAAGTTCCCCCGCCGCCCGTGACAACCCCGTGGCGGTTGTGGGTGGCTGGCGCGCGCCCGCGAACCCTGCCGGCAGCCGTGGTCCCCGTGGTGGTCGGGACGGCAGCGGGGTACGTGATGACCCGAGATGTCGTCTTCGGGTATCTCGGGGCCCATCCGGGCCAACACCCTCCGACCGCCGCGGGCACTACACATCACTTCTCCTTCCTCAACGCCTTCTTGGCGTTGGTGGTGGCCCTGGGCCTGCAGATCGGTACCAACTACGTCAACGACTACGCCGACGGAGTGCGCGGGACCGATGAGGTGCGGGTCGGCCCCGTCCGACTCGTCGCAGGAAAGCTGGCCAGCGTCCGGCAGGTGAAGACGGCCGCACTCTTGGCGTTCGGAGTTTCCGGCGTCGCCGGCCTCATCCTGGCGATCCGTGTCTCGTACTGGTTCATTCCGATCGGCGCGCTCTGCGGCCTTGCCGGCTGGGCGTACACCGGCGGGAAGCATCCCTACGGCTATATCGGGCTGGGCGAGATCCTCGTCTTTGTGTTCTTCGGTCTCGTGGCGACCGCCGGATCTGCCTACGTGCAACACGTGCCGTACGCCCCGGTTCCGAACCTTCCTGTCACCGTGGTCCCTCATTTTTCATGGGGCTTCGCCCTCTGGGCGGGTGTGCCTGTCGGTCTCCTCGCAGCGGCACTCCTGCAGGCCAATAACTTGCGCGACATCGCCACCGACGTGGAATCAGGTAAGAAAACGCTGGCTGTCCGTCTCGGTCGGAGACGGGCCGGGTTCTTCTATGTCGGGACGCTCGTGGCGGCCGGCGCCTCCATCTGCGTTTTGCAGCACTACCGGGGATGGGCGATTCTCGCATTGGCGGCGTTGCCCCTGGGTGTTGTCCCGGCGCGCCTCGCTCTGAGCGAGAGCAACGGGAGGGCCTTGCTCCCGATGTTGGCGGCGACCGCGCGGTTGCAGCTCGCCGTCGGCCTCCTCCTGACCGTCGGGTTCCTCTTGGTCAGGCCATAGCGAGCCAATGGCGGACCAATCTTCCCACGATGTCCGGTTGGGCCAGATGTGCCGCGTGGCCGCCCCCTGGAATGAGCGAAGCGGTGCCGCGTGGTGCCATACGGGCCAGGCGCAGCGCGTGGGCGGCAAACCTGGTGTCGTCGGTCCCGGCCAAGGCGAGCAGGGCCGGAGCCAGGTCGGACAGGCGATCCCACAGCGGCTCCTGCGTGCCGGTTCCCGCCAGTCGAAGGCTCGACGCCAGCCCTCCCGCGGTGTTGCGCAAGCGCTCGTCCGTCTGGGCCGCATCGGCCAGTCGAACGAACATCGGGCTACTGACCCACTTCCGAATGAATGCCCCGACGTTCCCCGAGTCCTCCAGTGCCGCGGCGGTGCGCTCGTCCGCTTCTCGGCGCTCCTGCCGGGCGACCGGATCCTCCATACCACCGGTGCCCCCGATCAGGATGAGTCGACCCACATCGAGATCCGTGCCCGTCACGACATGGAGGGCAACGCGCGCTCCGAGGGAGTAGCCCAGGAGGTCACAGCGGCCAGTGCCGATCGTTGTCGTGACGGCATCGCGTACCAAGGCGGCTGTCGTCGGCAGGTCGGCGCGCACGGCGTCCGATCCCGCGTGGCCGGGCAGGTCGACGCTGACGAGGACATGATCCTGGGCCAGGAGATCGCCGAAGGCTCCCCACAGGCGTCCGGTCTGTGTGAAGCCATGCAGAAGGACAATGGGCGGAGCCGAACCCGCACCGCGTTGTTCGACTTGGAGTCCCACGCATGGTGAGCGTACAGGCCACCTTCGCTGCCACCCTTGTGGACGAATGGGTCCACGCCGGTGTCACCGATGCGGTGATCTGTCCCGGGTCGCGGTCGACGCCGTTGGCCCTCGCTTTGGCGGCGAGGCTGAACGTCCATGTGCGCCTCGACGAGCGCAGCGCCGGTTTTTTCGCCCTCGGTCTCTCCATGGCCACCGGCAGGCCGACGATCATCTGCGTCACGAGCGGCACTGCCGCCGCCGAGCTTCATCCGGCCGTCGTCGAGGCCCACCAGGGACGGGTTCCGCTCATCGTCTGCACGGCAGACCGGCCTCCCGAGCTGCACCATGTGGGTGCACCGCAGACCATCGACCAGGTCGGTCTGTTCACCACGTCGACCCGGTGGACATGTGATCCGGGCGTGCCGGAGGAGTCACAGCGCAGATCGTGGCGGCCGCTGGCCTCCAGGGCGATTGCAGAAGCGCAGACGGGGCCACTCGGTCCCGGGCCGGTCCATCTGAACCTTGCATTCCGTGACCCGCTGGTCGGCGAAGCCGGGCCGTTGCCCTCGCGACCAGGCCCCGCGTCCGTGGCCGCCACGGCCTTGACGGTCTCTCTCGAGGCGCCTCTGAGCGGCACGGGGAATGATCATCGCCGGCGCCAATGCAACCGACGATCCTGCGCGGCTGCTCCTCCTCGGGGCACGTCTCGGATGGCCGATCCTGGCCGACCCTCGATCCCGTTGCAGAGTCCCGGGGACGATCGCCGCGGCCGATGCAATCGTGCGTGCCCCCGGCCGCCCCGATCTGCCGTCAACTGTCGTGCTGCTCGGCGCGCCCTGGCTCTCGAAGGCGCTCGGCGACTACGTCGCACAAGCGGCGGCGCATGGCGCCCGGGTGATTTCCGTCGATCCCTGGTGGCAGTGGACGGACCCCACTGTCGTCGTCGAGCGAATTCCACCATGTCCAGGGGGACAGCTGGATCGGGGCGGCGTTGGACCGGGCCACCACGTCCACCGCGAGTTCCATCGACCTCGAATGGCTCGAGAAGTGGCAGGCGCACGAGAGCTGCCGCCCAATCAGCCATCGATCAGACGCTCGGGCAAGAGCTCAGCGAACCACTCGTGGCCCGGGTCACGGCTCGTCACGCGTCAGCGGACGACGCCGTCCTCATGGTGTCGGCCTCCATGCCCATGCGGGATCTCGAATGGTTCGCCCCGACGCTCGAGGCACCCCCGACCGTGATGGCCAACAGGGGGGCAAATGGCATCGACGGCGTGGTCTCGACCGCCGTGGGCATCGCGGCGTCGGGTCGTCGGACGATCGTTCTCCTCGGGGACCTGGCATTTCTGCACGACGTCTCTGGACTGGTCAATCTTCCCGAGGTTCCCTGCACCTTCGTCGTGCTGGACAACGGGGGCGGCGGAATCTTCTCGTTCCTGCCCCAGGCGTCAGCGCTCGACCACGACCGGTTCGAGTTGCTCTTCGGAACGCCTCCTGTCTCCGACGTCAGCAACGTGGCCCGGGGCTTCGGACTCGAGGTGCGCGAGGTCACGACGAGGGCGCAATTGGAGGCCGCCCTGGACGCGACCGCTGCCAGCGCGTCTCCATCGGTGGTGCGGGTGACGGTCGGGGGACGGGAAGGGAACGCCGCATTCCATGACGCCATCAACGAGGCCGTCTCCGACGCGCTGGCCTAAAGTGCCGGTCGGTCGACTGATCGGTGCCGTTGACTGCCCGAGAGTGCGGACGCGGCCAGGCTTATCCCAACAAGGAGGAAACAGTGATCGCAGCAACGTGGGGCGATGGGCAGGTTGTCTACTCGATTCTTTGGTTCTTCCTCTTCTTCATCGAGGTGTGGCTCGCGATCTCGATCTTCATCGATATCTTCCGCAGCCACGATCTCAAAGGTTGGGCGAAAGCCGCTTGGATCATCCTCGTCATCCTCTTGCCGCTCGTCGGGATTCTGGCGTACTTCATATTCCGCGGCGACAAGATGCGCGCCCACCAGATTCAAGCGGCACAGTCGCAGGAAGACTTCGCGCGTCACTACATCCAGAACGTGGCGGGTACGAGCCCGTCCAAGGCGGACGAAATCTCAAAACTCGTTGATTTGAAGAACAGCGGCGCAATTACCGAAGAGGAGTTCGAGCGGCTGAAAGCCCACGTGATCGGTCAGTCCGCTGAAAGCTCAGCCAGCGAGTCGACGAATCCGTAGTCGGCTTCAGCCGGGCGGTCCCGCTCCCGCTGCGTGAAAGGTCGGGGACGGTGTCGACGATGTCACGCGCCCGGTCGGACTGCGGAACGAGAGCGAGACATTCGCATCACCCGACATCTTCCACCCCAGTTCGTGGACGGAACGATGATGCTGGTCGCACAACGTGACCAGATTGGGTATCGCGGTGGGTCCGCCGTTGAGCCAGTGCACGACGTGATGGACGTCGGTGAATTCCGTATAGGTGCACCCGGGAAAACGGCAGCCCTTGTCACGCCGGCGGATTTCCAATCGTTGGGCCGGGCTCGGGTTACGTCTCGCCGTACCCTGCTGGAGGCTGTGCCCCTTTTCGTTGTCCGCGGACAGGATGATCCTGGCGTCACAGGCGAGCCGGCGGACCACCTCCGGCGAGAGCGGGCCCAGCACGTCGAGTTCGGCCCCACCAGCCCCGTCGACGGCCTCGGACCGGCCGGCAAGATAGGTGAGGTCCGCGTGGACCACGACGGTCGTCCGTTTCGACGGGACACCGCCGGCCACACCGAGGCTGCACACTTCGACGAGTGCATCAGCCATCCGGTGTTCGAAGGTGGCGCCGTCTCTTGGGCGTTGCCCGGCTCGCGCCGTGAGCGCTCCCTTGACCCGGGCGTAATGATCCTCGGGCAGACAGCCCGAGAAGGAGCGGCGTCGGTCGTCGAAGCGGAGGAATCGCCGAGCGTGGTTAGCGGCGGCGTCGTTGTCTGTTTGTCGATTGGCCGCCAGGGCGAGTTCTCGAACCTGCTTGGCGGACCACTTGGTCGCCTCTGTCGCCAGTTGGGCATCGGTGTCGGGCTTGGCCACGTGGACCAGCGGCTTCACCTGGTCGAAGGAGAGCTTGCCCTGCGACAGTGCCTCGGAGATCTTTGGGAGACCTTGGAGCTTTTCAGCCGCCGTGACCCATTCGCGGGCCGTGTTGGCCGTGACCGAGCACCGTTGCACCAACCACGCCACCATGGTGGTGGCGCCGTCGATCCGCCACGCCTTGCGGCGATCCAGTTCAGCGACGGCTGAAAGAAGTTGGCTTTGGTGTGCCGACACGGCCCGATGATGCTGCGTGACGCTGGACACGAGCGCGTCGGTGCGTCGGGAGACGGTCTCCGGTCGGGGACCGTCTCGAAGCGAGGTGTTTGCCATGGGTGGAGGTTGAACCATGGTTGTGACATCACGCGTCGGAGGGTTCTCGTTGATCGCCTCTACGGACGACAAATCACGGGCCTAGCGAGGCAAAAGAGGCGATCGACCCCGACGGTGAGGTCCGATCACACGAGGCTGATCCGCCGGCTTGTCGTCAGGTCCCGCCCACGAAGTGGAGGGCCTCTCGAGCGAGTTCTTCCCAGTCCATCGGAGACGTGGGATCCAGGCTCAACCATTCCTTCATGGGGGTGCCTTTGTTGGCATCGAAGCGGACGCCCTGTCCCGAAGCCACGAGCGCGTCGACACGAGGCTGGGGAAGCTTCACGACCAATCGGCCTCGAACCACCATGGTGAAGATCTTCTTTCGAATGCGCAATGCGTGGGATCCGAAGCCGCCTCGGCCGTCAGGTGGGGTGACCCCGGGAATTGGTGCGAACGCGCAGACGAGCTCCTCAAAGCGCTCTTCGGGGCTGACGTCTTTCCGTGGCCGCTTCGGCGCCTTGCCGTTCACGCGACCCCCAGCGAGCATCGGACCCGGGGCAGCTGCTGGCTGTGGTTCACCGTTCGCCGAAAGCCCGTTGACGATCTCAGCGGTAACGATCCGCCGAGATCCACGTCCCGTGACTCCGGAAGGGTAATGCCGCCTCGGCGGGCAGATGAATTATCGCCTGCGGCCGGCGTCCGAGCGCGGAGGCGTCCAACACGTAGAGATCGCTTGCCCCTCTCGTGGCGTCGTAGACGATCGTGAGGAGCCAGCCCTCGTCGTCGGATCTCCCGTCCTCGGCCCGCACGAAGAGCGGCTCGCTCGCAGTCTTGTACTGGCCCGGGTTCCACGCCGTCACCTCATCACGCGCCACGTCGAAACGCAGGAGGCCCAGGTGGTCGACTTCACGATCGACGCTGCGGTCCCAATTGGGCGCCATCTCGACGCCGTAGCCGTAACGAAACGGGCCGCCTTCGCACAAGGGGTCGGATGTGACGTACTCGACCAGGCGTTCATCCATTTGGGTGCGCTCGAGCTTGTCCCCCGAAATACGCCATCGCTCGAGAACCGGGAGTCCGCCGGCAATGAGGCTCATCCCGATCCCTGCAGCGCCGACGATCGGCCTATCGAGGTCGACAGGTTGCCCCTTCTCGGGCACGTCGTAACGGCACACGTAGAGCACAAGGCTGTCCCCGCCACCGCCACCGCCACCGCCACCGCCACCGCCACCGCCACCGCCACCGCCACCGCCACGCGCCACGCCGCCCCCGCCACCGCCCCCGCCGACCTCGTCGTAGGCATGGAGCACATGGGTGACGAGGCAAGGATCCACCCTGACCCAGCGGACATCGGAGCCATCGCCGTCTCGGTCGAGGACACCGATCCATCCTTCGGCACCGGGGGTCCAGCGGTAGGGGACAGCGGGCCTGTAGAGCTCTTCGGACCCTTCCTCCACAAAGAACTCGGCAAATTCCGTCGGCGATTCGATGAAGGCGATGCGGCGGGCCGTCACGCCGAGGTCGTGCTGCCACGTTGCTCTTTCGAGCTGTACCTCCATCTGGTGCGTCAACGCGCCGGCTGCATCCCATTCGCCGACTCTGAGGAAGGGAGATGCGGTTTCGCTCCCCTGTTCGACCCCGAAGAGGATGCGACCGCCGGTGGCTGCATCCCGATGGACGTGGGACGCCACGGGAACGCGGAGACCGCCGTCGAATTCCTCGGGCTGGAGAAGGCGGGAGAACTGCTGCGGGAGGCCCGACTCGGCCAGGGCCAGCACCTTGCCGGCCTGCCAGAAGACGTTGGCGTTCGCCGACGAGGGAGCGGTGACGTACGAGACAGCGGCGCCATCCCGCAGCTCGATGGCATGGAGGGCGCCGGCCATCGGGTCGTCGATGCCGTCCCCTCCTCCGTCACGTCCATCATCGGGGCCCGTACCGCCGGAGCTCACCGCCGTCGCCCCGGGCCGTCGCCGTGGCAGCCGGGGCCGGGGCCGATGCGCACGAGAGTGCCCTGAAGATCGGGCGGAAGGACGCCGTCGATCGGCAACGGCGGGTTCATGCGGCCACCAGGCTAGTTCGGTATGGCAAGGTTTGATATGCCCACGCTTTCGGAGGACCTCGCCTTTCGTGGCCTGATCCACCAGGTCACCGACCCCGCCCTTCCCAAACGACTCGACGCCGGGGGCATGACCGTCTATGCCGGCTTCGACCCGACTGCCGACAGCCTGCACGTGGGAAGCATGCTGCAGCTATGCACCTTGCGGCGGTTCCAGATTGCCGGGCATCGGCCCATCTCGTTGGCCGGGGGTGGCACAGGGATGATCGGCGACCCAGGTGGGAAGCTGGACGAACGGACGATGCTCACCAAGGAGGTGTTGGGCGCGTACCTCGAGGGCATCCGCCCTCAACTGGGCCAATTCCTCGATCTGTCCAATGCCCTGCTTCTCGACAACAGCGTCTGGCTCGGCCAGCTGAGCACCCTCGATTTTCTCCGGGACGTCGGCAAGCACTTCACGGTGAACCAGATGGTGGCGCAAGGAATCTGTGAGAACAAGGTTCGAGCGCCCCGAACAGGGCATCTCGTACACCGAGTTCAGCTACATGTTGCTCCAGGCGTACGACTTCATGCGCCTGCACGTGGACCATGGCTGTGATCTGCAAATCGGCGGGAGCGACCAATGGGGCAACATTACGTTGGGTGTCGAGTACATCCGCAAGGTCTGCCAGGACGAGGTGTGGGGCTTGACGACCCCGTTGGTGCTCAAGGCCGACGGGACGAAGTTCGGCAAGACGGAAACAGGCACGGTGTGGCTCGACCCGCAGCGGACCAGTCCCTTCGCGATGTACCAGTTCTTCTTCAACACCGTCGACGACATGGTCGGCCCCTATCTGCGCTATTTCACGTTCCTGTCGCACGCGGAGATCGAGGCACTCGATATCGAGACGACTGAACGCCCGGAACGCCGGGCTGCCCAACGTGCCTTGGCGCGCGAAGTCGTCGCGTTGGTGCACGGCGAGGCAGAAGTGGCGAAATGCGAAGAGGCTTCGGCGGCTTTGTTCACCGAGGAGATTGCTTCGCTCAGCGAGGACATGTTGTTGGCGGTCACCGAGGATGCGCCCTGGACGGATATCGCACGACCGTCGATCACCGAGGGGCTCTCACTCGTTGACGCCCTGGTGCAAAGTGGCCTCGCGAAGTCGCGGAGTGACGCCCGCCGGACGATCGACGGTGGTGGTGCGTACGTCAATAACGTGCGCCAGACTGACGTGGCTCGGATGCTCGGACGTGACGACCTTCTGCACGACCGCTACATCGTCCTGCGCAAGGGTCGCCACGACGTGCATGTCCTGCGTGCGGCGACGGAGTGACTCGCCGCATTCTGACCGTGGCACTTCTCCTGCTCGTCGCCGTGGGTGCGGCGTCGTGCGCAGGTGAGGACCAGACCGGATCCGCCGCGCATCAAGTGTCGGAATGGGTCGAAAACACCGGTTTCGGCCAGGATATCGGCACGCTGGTGGGCGACAACGCCCTCATTTCCAAGGAGAAGTCCACGGGGGGCATGCACGCCGCCTGCGGCGCAATGGAGGTCGACGCCGACACGGCCAACGGCGAGCTACCGATCCACGGCGCGCCACAGGTGACGGCGTGGCTGTCCACCGCCTATGGCCTCGAAGGAGCGGCAGCCGCCGAGTGCTACAAAGCCGGCGTGACCGATACGAAGTTGTTGGCTGAGGCCCAGAAGAACTTGAAGAAGGCCCAAGCCCTTTTTTCCAGGTCGGTGATCGCAATCGAGGCGATCGACGGTCGGGCGCCGTCGACAACGACGACGACCGACAATGGCCCCATCAGTATCTTTGGATGACGATCGGAGCCGCGTGTGAGTAGGTCGACTCCAGGAGCGTCGACTCCGGGAGCGTCGACGCCGGAAGAGTCGATGCCCGCGAGAGTCAACGCCGGCGGAGCCAACGGCCCACGACGAGTTCGACCGTCAGCGTCGACGCGTGCTGTGGGCATTGCCGACCGGCCTCTACCTGATCGGCAGTCGTCATGGGGACGCCGTCAATCTCATGACGGCGAATCTCGTGGTGCAGGTCTGCCTGGAACCGAAACTGGTGGCGGTGGCCGTCGAGGCGGAATCGGTGACGGCCGGTCTCGTGAGTGGCTCGGGCGCCTTTAGCGTGTGTCTGCTGGCACGCCAGGACAAGGACGTGGTGCGCCGATTCGTCAAGCCGGTGAGCGACGTGGTGCGCGCCGAAGGGGTGGGCGCCGAGGTGGGTGCAGTGGTGAGGATGTCCGGGCATGACGTGCACGAGGTGGGCCCGGCCCGCATGCCGGTGCTTGCGAAGTCGATCGGCTACATCGTGTGCGGACTGGTCCGCCGGGAGGAGCTCGGAAGCCACACCCTCTTCATCGGAGAGGTCAGCGAGGTCGGGGGAGAGCCGGCCGAGGTGCTTCGCATGGAGGACACGAGGATGCACTACGGCGGCTGAGTGGCGACATGCAGCCGGACGACCGGAATGGTCCGCATCGGGTGCGGATGGGCCGGCATGGCCGGCTGGCGGCCATGGTCCCATGTGGGGCCGGCCGAGTGCCGTGCGCAGCCGGGGCAAGGGTTACGCCGGTTCGGAGGGGCCGGTTTTCGGGCGCAGGTCGATGCGCAAGGTGAGGATGCCGTCGATCAGCTCGGCCTCAGCGTCGCCGATCATCGCGTAGTCCGTGAAATCCTGTTGGGCCTGCTCCCGGAACCGTTGCCGTTCGGGTCCCTCGATGGGCGGGACGCCGCGGGTACGCACGGCCTCGGCGCGCTGACGGAAGCGGGCCACCATCTCCTGGGGGTCGAACACGAAGACCAGCGTAGGTGCTTTCGGCCGATTGGCCCGTCGGCCACCCCGGCGAACAGGATCCGGGCCGTAGCCACTACACTGGTCCGGCGGTCGAAGAGGCACACCACCGCACCACGGGGTGGGACGCGGTAGTTCCATCCCAGGTTGACAAGGAGTTCTCGTGAAAAAGGGACGCCACCGCCGGTTTGAAGAGGCGCGAAGCTTGAAGAGATCAGCGACGGAGTCCACGGCACGGTGCGTGGAGTGCGGCGCTGAGCCCGACGACGTACATGCTTCTTGGTGCTTGGCGGAAGAGGACAAGTACGACCGGATCTTGGGATCTACGCCGTCGCCATCGTACGCGGAGGAAGATCCGCTCAACGATTAGGGAACGCCTCGGGGCGTGTTCCGCACGGATCGCTGCCGGACTGGGGCGTGCTCGGGCCGTCCTGGTGCTACTCCGGTCGGCCCAGCCCGTGCTACTCGGGTAGGTAGGTCGTCTGCTCGGCCGACGGGTTCTCGTTGATCCGGCTCCGTATCCACCACGGCGAGATTCGCCGTTTGTGAGGCCAGTTCTGCGAGATGCGGGGTCGGGTCCGTTCTCTCACTGTCCCGATCGACGTTGGCGCCCGCACCCGGCGTGCCGTTGGCGTTGCCCCGGCCGTTCCCGTCGGTCGCCAGCTGCTGCCGTCGCCGCTGCCGTTGCCGTTCGCGTTCCCATTCCTGTTCCCGTTCCTGTTCCCGTTCGCGTGCTGCGCTTGCGCACCGCCGGGTGCGGCAATGGAACCCGCTGCGCTCGGAGGCGCTCTCTCTGCTTGATGTAGGCCAGGAATTGCTTGTAAACGGTGGAGCCGACCATTTCGGTCAGCTCGGCTTCCATCTCTTGGTAGACGGGTACTTTGCCGACGAAGGCCTCGGGGTCCTCGGTGCACCACCAGTGGAATTCCAGGCCGCCCTTGCCCCAGTGGCGGCGATCCCATTGCCGGATGGTGGAGATGACGTGGCCGTCCTCCTCTACCTGGTCCTCACGGCGGAGGGGGAGCTGCCAGCACACCTCGGGCTTGTACGTGAGGGGATTGACGCCGCGTTGAGGGCGGCGTAGGTGGAGCGCACAGCCGGCGCCGGCCCGAATCCGGGGCTGTTGAGAAAGACGCAGGCATCGCCCTTGATCCGGGTCACCAGCTCGCCGTGCTTGTTCTTGTGGATCACCGGCTTCTTGGACCCGTGGTTCTCCCACTCTTCCGCCGTCAGGGTCTTTGCGACCTTCTCGACCCGGCGGGCGTCCTTCTTGTCGATCAGGTGGGCGCCGTAGCTGCAGCACCCCTGGACCAGTTCGGGCGCGGGGCCGGTGAGCACACCTTGGCAACCGTCGCCGAAGATGCACTTCCAATTGCTGGTCAGGAACGTGACGTCGAAGACCCAGGTGCGCTCTTCGCCTTCGTCTTCGAAGCTGACCCACTCACGGGAGTCGACGGGGGGTCTCGCCACAGCGATGACGATACAACGTCTGCCTATGGCAGGGCCATGTGACGTGGGCTTCCCGTCCGAGGCCGTAGACTGCTGTCCATGGCCACTACTGCCGAAGACTGACACTGACGACCACGACACCGATCGTCTCGTCTGACCCCCGAAGCACATCGCGTGGTGCGCGACGCGCTCGACCAGGAACCCGAGCCGGCCAGCCTGGCGCTGTGGCTCGAAGTGCGGGGAGTGCAAGACGGTGCGTTCGTCTACGACCTCTTCTTCCAGGCAACCTCCGATGCGGCGGAAGAGGACGAGGTGCACGCCGACGGCGATGTCCAGGTCGTCGTGCCTGCGGGCAGCGTGGACCGTCTGCGTGGCGCCCGACTCGAATGGTCGACGGATGGCGACGGAGGCCTGGTTCTGGTCAACCCGAACCTGCCGACCCCTGAAGAGGCGTCGCCCGGTGTGCCACCCGAAGTCCTGGCGGCCGGGATCACCAGCCCGTTGGCCCTGCGGATCGTCAACGTCCTGGAGCAGTCGGTCAATCCTTCGATCGCCAGTCACGGGGGTCGGGCCGATCTGCTCGCGCTCGATGCCGACGAGGGCATCGCCTACCTCCGCCTCTCCGGAGGTTGCCAGGGTTGTGCGATGTCGCAGATGACGCTGAAGCAGGGGATCGAGACCACGCTGCTCGAAGAGGTGTCGGAACTGAAGCGAGTGATCGATGTCACGGACCACGGAGGCGGGGAGAACCCCTTCTACTCCTGAGCGGAGAGGGAGAGGATGTCGTCGACCGTCCCCGGTCGTCATAGTGTCTGACGGTCGAAGGGGCGTTGATGTCCAAGAAGAACGGTTCTGCAGCGAAGAAGTCCTCGTCGGGCGCGAGCGAGTCCGCAGGTCATCGGCGCGGACCGTTGGGTCGGTGTGGCGGAGCATTGGAGCGAGGTCCCCCAGGAGCACGACTTCCCGGCGGCCGCTTCGTATCCTCGCGTTGGTCTGCGAGCCGACGGAGGTCCGCCGGCTGGTGGCCGCACTCAAGCTGGCTCCCTCCGTGCGGCACCAGGCCAAGGATCTTCTGCGGGCCTCCGGACTGGCCCTCCTTCCGGTCGACAACGTCCACGTGGCCTCAGACCTGGCGAAGATCAACCGGGGCGAGCACCTCTCGCCGGTCCTGCTGGTGCGGGGAGACTTTCGTCGTGGCGTGCCGCTGACCATCGCCGACGGCTACCACCGGGTGTGCGCCAGCTACCACGTCAACGAGGACGCCGACATTCCCTGCCTTCTGGTCGACCACAAGGTCTCGACGGCCCTTCCGGGGTTCCGGCTCGGCCCCGCGGCCTCCGAAAGCAAGGAATCGGGGACGGGGGGCGCCGGCGCAAGCTCGGGGGGCACGAGCAGCGGTCCACTAGCGTAAGCACGTGTTGCGCTTTCTCACAGCCGGCGAATCGCACGGCCGCGCCCTGATCGTGACTGTCGAAGGTTTGCCGGCCGGCCTTCCGGTGGAGGCCTCCGACATCGCCAACGAGCTGCGCCGGCGGCGGCTGGGCTACGGGCGTGGCCCCCGGATGCGCTTCGAAGCCGACGAGATCACCCTGACGGGGGGCATCCGCCACGGCCGGACACTGGGCTCGCCTGTCGCCATTGTGATCGCCAACTCGGAATGGCCGAAATGGACCGAGGAGATGGCGGTCGAGCCCGGTCGCCCGGCGTCGGTCCTGACCCAACCCCGTCCCGGTCACGCCGATCTGCCGGGGATGTTGAAGTACGGCTTCGACGACGCCCGTGACGTCCTCGAGCGGGCGTCGGCCCGGGAGACAGCGGCCCGGGTCGCGGCCGGGACCCTGGCCAAGCTGCTCCTGTCCCACCTCGGGGTGACCATCGTCAGCCACATCGTCGGCCTCGGTGACGCGGTCACCTCGCCGGACAGTCCCCGTCCGGGACCGAGACGACCTGGACCTGGTCGATGAGAACGAGGTGCGCTGCTTCGACCCCGCGGCGGCCGCGGCCATGGTGGCGGCGGTCAAGGCGGCAGCCAAGGAGGGTGATTCCCTCGGCGGCGTGGCGGAGGTCTTGGCCTACGGAGTGCCCGGTGGGACTGGGGAGCCATGTGCACTGGGACCGCAAGCTCGATGCGCTGCTGGCCCAGGCTCTGATGAGTATCCAGGCGGTGAAAGCCGTCGAGATCGGCGAGGGGTGGGACAACGCGGCCCGGCGCGGCTCCGCGGCCCACGACGCCATCAGGTTCGATCCCAGCGCTGGTTACGTCCGGCCCACCGACCGGGCGGGCGGCATCGAAGGGGGCATCTCCAACGGGGCCCTCCTGGTGGCGCGGGTGGCCATGAAGCCCCTGGCCACGCTCAATCGTCCCGTCCTCGAGACGGTCGACGTGGTCACCAAGGAATCGACCGTCAGCTTCCGGGAGCGCACGGACGTGACGGCGGTGCCTGCCATGGGCGTCGTCGCGGAGACCATGACCGCTCTCGTGCTGGCCTCCGAGGCGCTGCGCAAGTTCGGTGGCGACTCCTTGGCCGAGCTCGTGCGGAACCGCGACGGGTTCATCGCTTCCTTGGGCACCACCCCGTCGGCGGCGATCGGTGCCGAGGGTCGACGATGCCGACGACATCGCGACGAGCAATGACCGAGCGGATCCTCCTGGTCGGCATGATGGGTGCGGGAAAGACCACGACCGGGAGGTTGGCGGCCGGGAAGCTCGGTTGGGAGTATCTCGACTCCGACGCCGAAGTGCAGAAGGAGACGGGTCTCACCGTTCCCGAGATCTTTGCCCGCGACGGCGAGGTGGCGTTTCGGGCAGCCGAGACGGAGGTGCTCCGCCGGGCCTGCGAAAGCGCGGTGCCCGTCGTCGTCTCCGTGGCCGGCGGTGCGCTGCTCCGGCCGGAGAACCGAGTCCTGGTGCGGGCGAGCGGACGTGTCGTCTGGCTGCGGGCCCGGGTCGAGACGCTGGCCCGGCGGGTCGGCGACGGCGCGGGACGACCGCTCCTCGACGACGATCCCGCCGCCGCGCTCCGCACGCTCGAGGCGGTCCGCCGCCCCCTCTACGCCGAGGTGGCCGACGAGATCATCGACGTGGACGACCTCAGCCCCGAGGAGGTGGCGACGCGGATCGTGCACGGCGTCGGCGTCGCCGGAACCGGAGTGGCGCCCGCCGATGCGTGAGATCGAGGTTGCGCTGGGCGATCGTTCCTACCCGGTCCTGATCGGCGACGGCGTCCGCCACGAGCTGTCCCGGCTGGTGCCCGACGGGGCCAAGCGGGCGATCGTGGTGACCCAGGACGACCGTCGAGAAGGCCGGGTGGCTGGACGGTCTCGATCCGGGCCTGCCGTTCGAGGTCAGCCACCATCGGGGAGGGCGAGGCGAACAAGACCCTCGAGACGGTGGAGGGCCTCTGCCGCCGGTTTGCGCAGGCCGGGCTCTCCCGCTCCGATGTCGTCATTGCGGTAGGGGGCGGCATCGTCACCGACGTGGCGGGATTCGCCGCTGCGTCATACCACCGGGGGACGCCGTACATGAACGTCGCCACAACACTGTTGGGCCAGGTCGACGCGGCCATCGGCGGGAAGACCGGGGTGAACCTGCCCGAGGGGAAGAACCTCGTGGGGGCGTTCTGGCAGCCCAGCGCCGTGCTCTGCGACACCGAGACCCTGACGACGCTCCACCCCGGGAGTGGGCCTGTGGGAAGGGCGAGATGGCGAAGTACGCCTTCTTGGGCGAGGCGCCCCGGCCCGAGACGGAGATGGAGGAGCAGGTGGCGCGGTGCGTGGCCATCAAAGCCGACGTCGTGGCGGCCGACGAGCGTGAAGGGGATCGCCGCATGATCCTCAACTACGGCCACACGTTGGCACATGCCCTCGAGGCCGCCGGGCTGGCCGACCATCCCGACTGGGACCTCCGCCATGGTGAGGCCGTGGCCATCGGGTTGATCTTCGCCGCGCTCCTGGCCCAGCGGCTGGGGCGGATCGACGAGGGGCGGGTGGAGGAGCATCGAGGCCGTGGTCGGGAGCTACGACCTCTCCACGGAGCTTCCGGCGGGCGCGGCCGCCTCCGAGCTCGTGGCCTTCATGGGACGCGACAAGAAGGCGCAACAGGATCTGACGTTCGTGCTCGACGGGCCCCGCGGGCGTCGAACCGGTCCGTGGCGTGGCGGGTCCTGACGTCCTCGCTACCCTGGCAGACATGGGAGCACGGGTGTGAGGAGCGCGCCGATGAGCCTCATCGTCCTCTTGTCGGGGCCCAACCTGAACCTGTTGGGGGAGCGGGAGCCGGCTATTTACGGCACCCAGACCCTGGCCGATCACGTGGCCCGGGCCGAGGCTGCCGCGGCCCGGCACGGGCTGACGGTCGAACACCACCAGTCCAACGACGAGGGCGCCCTTGTCGGCGCCGTCCACGCGGCCCGGGGTCGGGCGGCAGCCCTCGTCATCAACGCCGGCGCACTCAGTCACACGTCGTGGTCCCTCCACGATGCGGTGGCGGCCTTCGAGGGGCCCGTCGTCGAACTCCATCTCTCGAATCCGGCCGCGCGCGAGCCCTTCCGTCACACCTCGGTGCTGGCACCGGTGACCGCAGGACTCGTGGCCGGTTTCGGGGGCCTCGGGTACGAGCTCGCTGTCGACGCCGTCGCACAGCTTCTTGAAGGGAGCTTCATGAAGACACTTCCCCCCATGTCCGTCGCCGGCCGCCTGGACGCGCTGCGGGCCCGGTTCGACGGCTTCGACGCGCTGGTGGTCACCACGCTGCCCAACGTGCGGTACCTGACCGGCTTCGCCGGCTCGGCCGGCCTTTTGGTGGTGACGCCGCAGGGTGCGCTCCTCACGACCGACGGCCGTTACCGGACCCAATCCGCCAAACAGGTCAGCGAGGCGGGGGCGGACGTGGACATCACCATCGGCAACATGACCGACCAGCGCCAGGCCGTGTCCGACTTCCTCTCGACGTCGCCCCGGGTGGGGCTCGAGGCGGACAACGTGAGCTGGTCCGGCCTGCGGGTGTGGACGAATCTGCTGACGTCGGTCGAGCTGGTCCCGACCACGAACGCAGTTGAAGCCCTGCGCGAAGTCAAGGACGAGGCGGAGATCACCCGGATGGAGCGCGCCGCCGCCATTGCCGATGCGGCGCTCTACGAGGTGCTTCCGCTGATGTCACAGGAGGTGACGGAGGAGCAGTTCGCCCTGGCGCTCGATACGGCCATGCGCCGCGGCGGGGCCGAGAGCACCGCCTTCGAGACGATCGTGGCCGCCGGTGAGAACTCGGCCATGCCCCATCACCGGCCCGGCGGCCGCCCCATCCGCCAGGGTGACGCGGTGGTCGTCGACTTCGGCGCGACCTACGAGGGCTATCGCTCGGACATGACGCGGACCTTCTGCGTCGGCACCGAGCCCGAAGGCGACATGGCCCGTGTGTTCGCCGTCGTCGGCGCGTCGCAGGCCGCCGGGGCCGCTGCGGTACGTCCAGGGATCCTGGCCAAGGAAGTGGACGATGTCTGCCGCGCCATCATCTCGGACGCCGGTTGGGCCGATCGCTTCGAGCACGGGACGGGTCACGGGGTGGGTCTCGACATCCACGAGGCACCGACGGTCAGCCAACTGGGCACTGCTACGCTGGCTCCCGGCTTCGTTGTCACCGTCGAGCCCGGTGTCTACCTCCCCGGCCAAGGTGGCGTGCGTGTCGAAGACACCCTGGTGGTGACGCAGGGCGGTAGCCGACCCCTAACCCGTTTCACGAAGGACATCCATGGCATTCTCGACTAACGACCTGAAGAACGGCATGAGCCTGAACCTGCCCGAGGGGCTTTTCAGCGTCGTGGAGTTCCAACACGTCAAGCCCGGCAAGGGTGGCGCGTTCGTGCGCACGAAGCTCAAGAACCTGCGGAGCGGCGCGGTGATCGAGCGGACGTATCGAGCGGACGAGAAGCTCGACCAGGCGATCATCGACAAGCGCGATATGCAGTTCTTGTACCGGGACGGCTCCGACTACGTCTTCATGGACACCAGCAGCTACGAGCAGATGCAGGCACCGCCCGAGAGCCTCGGCACGGCGCCCGACTACCTCAAGGAAGGCGACGAGGCCAACCTGCAGATGTACAACGGCGAGATCGTCGGCGTCGACCTCCCCGCCTCGGTGGAGCTCAACGTGACCGAGACCGAGCCAGGGGTGCAGGGCGACCGGGTGTCGGGGGCACGCAAACCGGCCACCTTGCAGACCGGGCTCGTGGTGCAGGTTCCGCTGTTCATCAATCCCGGCGACACCATCAAGGTCGACACCCGCACCGGCGAGTATCTGACGCGAGCTTGAGCCGGGCCACGGTGCCGGCACAGGGGGCAGAGGCGGGGCCGGGCGCAGGAGGGAAGGGTTCTCGGCGCAGATCCGGCACGCTGCCCCGGCACCAGCAACGGGAGCGGGCGCTCTCGCTGCTGTACGAGGCAGAACTCAAGGGGGAGAGCCCCCTGCAGGTCCTCGAGGCGCTCCCCGTCCGGCCGGATGGCTACGTCTGCACACTGCTCGAGGGCGCCGAGATCACCCGACCCGAGGCCGATGCGCGGATCACCGCCGCCTCGGTGGGTTGGCCCCTGGACCGGATGGCGGTCATCGACCGTCTCGTGCTGCGCCTGGCCGTGGCGGAACTCCTCGACCCCGACGGGCCGCCGCTGGCCGTGGTCATTGACGAGGCCGTCGAGCTCGTGAAGACGTACTCCACCGATGAGTCGGGCGCGTTCGTGAACGGGATCCTCTCCACCATCGCGGCAGAGGTGCGGCCGGGTCATACCGGCGACGGGTCAGCGCACGCGCGATAAGATATCCCTCTGACCGTGAAGTGAGTCCCGTGAGGCTCATACGGACAGGAGGAGCAGTGGCCGAACGCGAACGAAGTCACACGCGACCCCTCGGGGGCGTGTTCGTGGCCCACTCCCAAGTTCTCTCGCCCGGCGGACGTGCAGCGCGCGCTGACCCGTATGTCGCACGAGGTGGTCGAGCGAAACGGGGGCGTCGAGGACGTCGTGCTGATCGGTCTGCAGACGGGTGGTGTGCCGCTGGCGGCCCGGATGGCTGACCTCCTGGGCCAGATCGAAGGGGTCACCCTGCCTGTCGGCTGCCTCGATGTGGCCTTCTACCGCGACGATATCGGCCTGCGCCCCGTCCTCCCCGAAGCCGTCACGAACATTCCGGGTGACCTGACCGGCAAGGTCGTGGTGCTCGTCGACGATGTGCTCTTCACCGGTCGCACGATCCGGGCCGCCCTGAACGCCCTCAACGATTTCGGCCGGGCCGGCGCGGTGCAACTGGCCGTGATGGTCGACCGGGGTCATCGGGAGCTGCCCATTCGTCCCGACTACGTGGGGAAGAACCTGCCCACCCGGCGCGAAGAGATGGTCGACGTGGGCGACGAGGGCGTCTGGATCGGCACCCTGGAGACCAAGTGAAGGCCCACCGATGACGCACCCCCAGCACCTCCTCTCGATCGCCGATCTCGGGACCGACGGCATCGCCGAGGTGCTGCGTGTGGCCGAGGCATTCGCCGAGGTCGAGCGCCGTTCCATGCCCAAGGTGCCGACCCTCCGGGGCAAGGTCGTGGCCACCCTGTTCTTCGAGGAGTCGACGCGCACCAGGCTGTCCTTCGAGACGGCGGCGAAGCGACTCTCGGCCGACGTGCTCTCGCTGGCCGTGGCCAACTCGTCGGTCAAGAAGGGCGAGTCGCTGCGCGACACGGTCGAGACGGTGGAGGCGATGGGCATCGACGCGCTCATCATCCGCCACGCCTCGGCCGGTGCACCCCATCGGGTGGCCGGTTGGGCCACCAGGGCCCGGGTCATCAACGCCGGTGACGGCTGGCACGAGCACCCGACCCAGGCGCTCCTCGACTGCTTCACCGTGCGCCAGGTGCTGGCCGAGCGCAAGGGCGCGGCACCCGAGGAACTGGGCATCGAGTGCTTCGACGGGCTGCGTGTGCTCATCGTGGGCGACATCCGCCACAGCCGGGTGGCCCGCTCCGAGGTCCTGGCCTACAGCGCCCTCGGCGGCGCAGGTGACCCTGGCCGCCCCGGGCAGCCTGCTCCCGCCCTCCCTGGAGGGATGGCCTGTCACCGTGGCGCCCGATTTCGATGCCGCCCTGGGCGACGCGGACGTGGTCTCTCTGCTGCGGCTCCAGTCCGAACGGGGGAGTGGTTCGTTCGTCCCCAGTCTGCGTGAGTACACGGCCGGCTGGGGCCTCACCTCTCGCCGGGTCGGCCTTTTGGGAGACGACGCCATCGTCACGCACCCGGGCCCGATGGTGCGGGGGGTCGAGATCGCCTCGGATGTGGCTGACCTGCCGCGCACGGTCGTCACGCAACAGGTCACCAACGGGGTGGCGGTACGCATGGCCATCCTGTTCCTCCTCCTCGGAGGCGAATGGTCCGGAGAGGAGTCCGGCGAGAGGAGGGGGGAGGTGAGCCGGAGCAATGGCTGAGATCACTGTCGTCATCCGGGGCGGCTCGGTCGTGACCCCCGAAGGCCTGCGCCGACTCGACGTCGCCCTCGGGGAGAGCACCGTGGTCGGGTTGGCCGAGACGATCGAGGCCCCGACCGGGGCCACCGTGCTCGATGCGCGTGCGCTGCCTCATCGCGCCCGGTCTCGTCGATCTCCACACGCACCTGCGCCAACCCGGCCGCGAGGAGGCCGAAACGGTCGAGACCGGCGCCCGGGCGGCGGCGCTCGGGGGCTACACCGCGGTGCTGGCCATGCCGAACACCGAACCGGCCATCGACACCGCCGGCGTCGCCCGCGACGTGCTGGCGTTGGGGCGTACGGCGCTGGCCGAGGTGGCCGTGTCGGGCGCCATCACGGTGGGGCGGGCCGGCCAGGCGCTGGCACCCTTGGGCGAGCTGGCCGAGTTGGGGGTGCGCATCTTCACCGACGACGGAGCCGGGGTGCAGGACGGCGCGCTGATGCGGCGCGCCCTGGACTACGCCAAGGGCCTCGGCGTGACCCTGGCCCAGCACTGCGAGGACGAGCACCTGGCCTCGGGCGGCGCCATGCACGAGGGGTGCTGGTCCAGCCGGCTGGGGTTGCCCGGGATTCCGGCTGCGGCGGAGGAGTCGATGGTCGCGCGTGACATCCAACTGGTGCGGCTCACCGGCGCCCCCCTCCACTTCTTGCATCTGTCCACGGCGGGCTCGGTGGAACTGGTCCGGCAGGCGAAAGCCGAAGGGCTCCCGGTCACGGCGGAGGCCGCACCGCATCACATGCTGCTTGACCCACGCCGAGGTGGCCGAGTACGACCCGGTGTTCAAGGTCAATCCACCGCTCCGCACCGAGGACGACGTGGCGGCGGTGATCGCCGGGCTGTGTGACGGCACCATCGACGCCATCGCCACGGATCATGCGCCGCATGCGCCCGAGGCCAAGGACGTTCCCTTCGACCAGGCCCCGCCGGGGATGCTCGGGTTGCAGACGGCACTCCCTCTGGCCTGGCAGGTGCTGTCACCGCTGCTCTCGCCCGCCCGGATCTTCGCGCTGATGAGCACGCAGCCGGCCGGCATCGCCGGCCTGACGGTGACCGACGCCCGGCGGGCCGGCCACAGCGCCCACGGAGGGCCCGATCGAACTCGGCGCCACGGCGAACCTCTGTGTCTTCGACCCGGGGGCTTCGACCACGGTCGACCCGACACGCCTGGCCAGCCGCAGCCGCAACACCCCGTACGCGGGGCGGACCTTCACCGGCGCCGTGCGGCACACGATCCTGCGCGGCGAGCCGGTCGTCATCGATGCGATGGCCCAGCGATGAGCAGTCCCGCGTTGACCAGTCCCGCGTTGAGCAGTCCTGCGGCGGGCAATGGACCGGTGCGGGGCGAAGAACGCCCACGGGCCCTGCTGGTGACCGCCGACGGGACGGTCTTCGCGGGCGAGTCCGCCGGGGCGTTCTGCCCCGTGGCCACGGGCGAGCTCGTGTTCAACACCGCCATGAGCGGCTATCAGGAGATCATCTCGGATCCGTCCTACGCCGGGCAGGTGGTGGCGTTCACCAACACCCACATCGGCAACTACGGCACCAATGGCGAGGACGACGAGGCCACCCAGCCGTTCTGCCGCGGCATCGTGGTGCGCGATCTCACGGTGACGCCCTCCAACTGGCGGTCCTCCGAAGGGCTCGAGAGCTTTCTCGTCCGCCACGGCCTGCCCGCCATCACCGGCGTGGACACGCGGCGCCTGACGCGGCACCTGCGCACGGTCGGCGCTGTTGCGTGCGCCTTCGGGACGGCGGGGGAGGACGCGCTGCGTGCCGCCGCCGCCGCCGGCCCCGACCACCGACGGCGTCGATCTGGTCTCGGGCGTCACCGCCTCCACCTCGACGACGTACGGGGACGGGCCCCTGCGCATCGTGGCCTTCGACTTCGGGGTCAAGGCGGCGATGGTGCGCCAGTTGGCCGCACTCGGCACCGTGACGGTCGTGCCCGCGGGGACGTCCGCCTCCGACGTGCTCGCCCTCGATCCCGACGGCGTCTTCCTCTCCAACGGCCCCGGTGACCCGGCCGCCCTGCCCGGGCCGCGCGACGTCATCGCCGATCTGGTGGGACGGGTGCCGATCTTCGGGATCTGCCTGGGTCACCAACTGCTCTCCGCCGCGTTGGGGGGGACCACGTACAAGCTTCCGTTCGGCCACCACGGGGCGAACCACCCGGTGCAGCGCCTGGAGACGGGCGTGGTCGAGATCACGAGCCAGAACCACAACTACGCCGTGGCCGCCGGTTCGGTGCCCGACGCCGAAGTGACGCACGTGAACTTGAACGACGGCGTGATCGAGGGCATCCGGGCCCCCAAGGCCGCGGCGTTCTCGGTGCAGTACCACCCAGAAGCGGCACCGGGGCCGCATGACGCCCGCTACCTCTTCGGCGAGTTCCGCTCGCTGATGGGGGAGCCGACCACACGCGCCGGACAGCGCTGAACGAGAAGGACAGAGGGACGTCACCGTGCCGCGCCGCGAGGATATAAAGACGATTCTGGTCATCGGCTCCGGGCCGATCGTGATCGGCCAGGCGTGTGAGTTCGACTACTCCGGCACGCAGGCCTGCCGTGTCCTGGCCGATGAGGGTTACCGGGTCGTGCTGGCCAATTCGAACCCGGCCACGATCATGACGGACCCGGCCACGGCCGATCGCACCTACGTCGAACCGTTGGATCCCGAAGTGCTGACCGCGATCATCGAGAAGGAGCGCCCGGACGCGCTGCTGCCCACACTGGGCGGGCAGACGGCGTTGAACCTGACGATGAAACTGGTCGAGCTCGGCGTGCTCGAGCGGTACGGCGTCGAGGTGATCGGGGCCCGGCCCGAAGCCATCTCGACGGCGGAGGACCGCGACAAGTTCAAGGCCGCCATGCAGGAGATCGGGCTCGAGGTCCCACCGTCGGGCTTCGCCCACACGTTGGCCGAAGCCGAGGAGATCGCAGAGGAGATCGGGTACCCGATTATGGTGCGACCGAGCTTCATCCTCGGGGGGTCGGGAACCGGGCATCGCCCAGGATGCGGCGCACTTCACCCAGCTCGCGGTCGAAGGCCTCGCGGCCAGCCCGGTGGGGCAGATCCTGGTGGAGCGTTCGATCGCCGGCTGGAAGGAGTACGAGCTCGAGGTCATGCGCGACGCCGCCGACAACTGCGTCGTCGTCTGCTCCATCGAGAACTTCGATCCGATGGGGGTGCACACCGGGGACTCCATCACGGTCGCCCCGGCCCAGACGCTCAGCGACGTCGAGTACCAGGGGATGCGTGACGACGCCTTCGCATGCCTGCGCCGGGTCGGCGTCGAGACCGGCGGGTCCAACGTGCAGTTCGCCGTGGACCCGCGCACGGGTCGCCGGGTCATCATCGAGATGAACCCCCGCGTCTCGCGCTCCTCCGCGCTCGCCTCGAAAGCCACCGGGTTCCCGATCGCCAAGATCGCGGCCCGCCTCGCCGTCGGGTACCTCCTCGACGAGATTCCGAACGACATCACACGGGCCACGCCGGCCTCGTTCGAACCGACGATCGACTACGTGGTGACCAAGATCCCGCGCTGGGCCTTCGAGAAGCTGCCCGGTACCGACGGCCGGTTGGGCACACGAATGCAGTCGGTGGGAGAGGTGATGGCCATCGGCCGCACGTTCTGCGAATCGCTGCAGAAGGCGTTGCGGTCCCTCGAGCAGGGCCGGGCGGGACTCAACGCGGACCCGGGGGAGTCGGTCCTCGATGCGCTCGATGACGAGGCAATTGCTCAGCCGCGTCGCGGTGGCCACCCCGGACCGCATCTTCGAGCTGGAGGCGGCACTGCGTCGCGGCATCCCGGCCGAAGAGGTGGTGGCCCGGACCGGCATCGATCCGTGGTTCATCCGGCAGATCGAGCGGATCACCGCGGAACGTCGGCGGATCGCCGTCGCCGGCGCGCTCGACCGGGCCGGGTACCTGCGCGCCGAAGCGACTGGGCTTCTCGGACGAGCAGTTGGCCTACCTGCTCCACAGCGACGCGGCAACGGTCCGTGAGGATCGGCTCGCCCTCGGCGTGCGCGCCACGTTCAAGACGGTCGACACGTGCGCGGCGGAGTTCGAGGCCTTCACCCCCTACCACTACTCCACCTACGAGGAGGAGGACGAGGTCCGACCCTCGGGGCGCGACCGGGTCGTCATCCTGGGCTCGGGCCCCAACCGCATCGGGCAGGGAATCGAGTTCGACTACTGCTGCGTCCATGCCTCCATGTCCCTGCGCGATGCCGGCTACGAGACGGTGATGATCAACTGCAACCCCGAGACGGTGTCGACCGACTACGACACCTCGGATCGGCTCTACTTCGAACCGCTGACGGCCGAAGACGTGGCCAACGTCCTGGAGGCCGAACAGGGCGCCGGGGGAAGGATCGTCGGTGTCATCGTCGCCCTCGGAGGACAGACGCCGCTCAAACTCGCGGGCTCCCTGCCCCCCGAGCTCGTGTTGGGAACCAGCCCGGCCTCGATCGACCTGGCCGAAGACCGGGAACGGTGGAATGCGCTCTGCGGCACGTTGCAGATCCCGCAGCCGCCCGGCGGGACGGCGACCACCACGGCCGAGGCGCTCTCCATCGCCGGGACTGTCGGGTATCCGGTGCTGCTCCGACCGAGCTACGTGTTGGGGGGCAGGGCGATGGAGATCGTCTACGACGACGACGCGGTGCGGCGCGTCATGCACACCCTGACGACCGGCGCCCTGGCACGGGAGGGCGGCGTGACGGCGGAGCGCCCCGTGCTGGTCGATCGCTTCTTGGAGGACGCGGTCGAGGTGGATGTCGACGCGGTGCGCGACGCCACGGGGGAGATCCTCATCGCCGGGATCATGGAGCACGTGGAAGAGGCGGGCGTGCACTCGGGCGACTCGGCGTGCGCCCTGCCGCCCCAGTCGCTCAGCGCAGAGGTCCTGGCGGCCCTCGATCAGCACACCCGCTCCCTGGCCGACGCGCTCTCGGTGTGCGGACTGATCAACGTGCAGTACGCGGTCAAAGACGGTCAGGTCTACGTCCTCGAGGCCAACCCCCGGGCCAGCCGGACGGTGCCCTTCGTGGCCAAGGCCACCGGCGTCCCGCTGGCCATGGTGGCGGCCCGCGTGATGGTCGGGCAGACCCTGGCCGCGCTCAGGACGGAGGGCCTCCTCCCCCGGAACGCCGTCGGTCAGGTGCCGACCCTCGACCATGTCAGCGTGAAGGAGGCGGTCCTGCCCTTCGACCGGTTCCCCGGGGTCGACACCCTCCTCGGGCCCGAGATGCGCTCCACCGGCGAGGTCATGGGAGTGGACAGCACGTTCGGCCTGGCCTTTGCCAAGAGCCAGATGGCGGCCGGGACGCGCCTCCCCGACTCGGGCACCGTGTTCCTCTCCCTGGCCGACCGGGACAAGCCGGCGGGCCTCGACGTCGCCCGGGCCTTCACCGCGATGGGATTTTCGATCGCCGCGACCCTGGGCACGGCCGGCTATCTCCGCTCTGAAGGCGTGGCGGTCGACACCTTGGTCTCGAAGGTGGGCGAGGAGGGCGTTGCTTCCGACGCGGTGGAGCTCATCGCCCAGGGCAAGGTGCAACTGGTCGTCAACACGCCGCGGGGACTCGGCCCCCGGGCCGACGGGCAGCACATCCGCGTGGCCTCGGTGACCTACCACGTGCCGTGTCTGACGACGTTGGCGGCGGCCCGGGCGGCCGCGGGCGGCATCGCGGACGCCCGTGCGCACCCGCTCGTCGTGCGGGCCCTGCAGGATCTCCACGCCGGGTCATGATCGACCTGGCCACCGTGGTGGGATCGGTCGGCCTCCCCAATCCGATCATGACCGCCTCGGGGACCTCGGGGCACGGGGTGGAGCTCGGCGACTACGGGGACCTGTCCGAACTCGGCGCCGTGGTGGTGAAGTCCGTTTCGATCCGGCCCTGGGTGGGCAATCCGCCTCCCCGGGTGCACGAGGTGGGGTCCGGCATGTTGAACAGCGTCGGGCTGCAGGGCCCTGGTCTGGCCGCCTGGCTGGCCGACGATCTCCCGGCACTCGCTGCACGCGGGGCACGGGTCGTGGTGAGTATCTGGGGGCAGTCCGTTGACGACTATGCCCTCGCCGCGGCGATGCTGGCCCAGGTGGCGCAGGCGGGGTCGGCCATCGTGGCCGTCGAGCTGAACGTGAGTTGCCCCAACGTGGAGGATCGGTCGCGGATGTTCGCCCACTCCGAGACGGCGACGGCGCAGGTCGTGGCCGCCACCGAGTGCGGTCTGCCCCGGTGGGTCAAGCTGAGCCCGAACGTGCCCGACATCGCGGCGATCGCCGGTGCCGCGCTCGGAGAGGGCGCCGAGGGGCTCACGCTCACCAACACCCTCCTCGGGCTGGCCCTCGACCTCGAGACGGGTCGCCCCGTGCTCGGGGCCGGCGGTGGCGGGCTCTCGGGGGAGGTCCTCCACCCGGTGGCCGTGCGTGCGGTGTGGGAGTGCCGTCAGGCGTTCCCCGACGCAGGGATCATCGGCGTGGGGGGAGTGGCCTCGGGCCGGGGCGCGGTGGAATTCCTCATGGCCGGGGCGGACGCGGTCCAGGTGGGGACGGCGACGTTCCGCGACCCTCGTGCTCCCTGGAAGGTGCTGCGTGAGCTCGGGCGATGGTGCGAGAAGAAGGGGACGACCGTGCACGCCCTGCGGGCCGCGGCGCGCCGCAACGGGCAGGAGCGGCGGTGACCGGCGGGGCAACGGCAGACCGGGCACGGCAGCGGGCCACGGCAGACGGGCAACGGCGAGAGCGAGCGAAAGGAGCGGTGATGGGGACGAGAGCGAGCTTCGGGGTGCGGGTGGCGGAGGCGGTCGGACGCCTCGGGCCGCTGTGCGCCGGTATCGATCCGTCGGGAGCGCTCCTCGAGGCGTGGGGTCTGCGCGACGACGTCAAGGGTCTGCGCTCGTTCTGCCGGACCTGCGTCGAGGCCTTCGGCGGGGTCGTGCCGGTGATCAAGCCCCAGGTGGCGTTCTTCGAGCGCCACGGGTCGGCGGGCCTGGCCGAGCTCGAGCGGTTGCTGGCCGACGCCGCGGCCGCGGGGCTGCTGGTGCTGGCCGACGCCAAGCGTGGGGACATCGACACGACCGCGGCGGCGTACGCCGAGGCCTGGCTGAGCGAGGGCAGCACCCTGGCGGCGGACGCGGTGACGGCGCATCCGTATCTCGGGGTGGCGTCCCTCGCCCCGCTGGTGCAGGTGGCCGCCGCCACCGGCCGGGGGGTAATTGTGGTCACCCGGAGCTCAAATCCTGAAGGAAGGTCGTTGCAACGGGCGGTGACGGAGTCGGGTGTCTCGGTAGAGGACTCGATCCTGGCCGAGATCGCCGCCTGGAACGCCTCCCCCGATGTGCCGAGTGGGACGGTGGGCGCCGTCATCGGTGCCACCCTTGAAGCGACGGCATTTCCATTGGGCCAGCTGGGAGGGGTAATTCTGGCGCCCGGACTGGGAGCGCAGGGGGCGAGACCCCAAGATCTGAGGGCGCGATTCGCCGGCTGCGCGCCCGGAAATCTCCTCGTCAGCACCTCGCGGAGCCTCCTCGCGACCGGGCCCGATCCGGTTGATCTGCGGCGGGCGGCCACCGTTTTGGGTGACGAATTGGCGACCGTCCTGGGCTGAGTAGGACTTTTAGGTGTGAACGGCACGAACAGAGGCGCTATGGTCTCGCCATGCCGCAACCTCCCGCACTCACTCCCGAGCAGCGCGCTGCTGCACTTGAAAAGGCCGCCAGAGTTCGCCGTGAGCGGGCCGTGGTGAAAGAGAAGCTCAAGATGGGCAGTCTCACGCTCGATCAATTGCTCACGCAGGCCGATTCCGACGAGACCGTCGGGAAGATGAAAGTGGTCTCGGTCCTCGAGTCACTTCCAGGCCTCGGCAAGGTCAAGGCGCGCCGCCTCATGGAGACCGTCGGCATCAGCGACAGCCGCCGTCTCCAGGGTCTGGGTGCCAAGCAGCGCGAGTCGCTGCTCAAAGAGACTGCGCGCTGAGCCACTGATCTTCGTGCTCATCGGCCCCGGTGGGGTCGGCAAGGGCACGCTGGCAGCAGAGCTCGTCGCAGCTGACCCGACGCTGTGGTTGAGCCGCAGTTGGACCACCCGTGCGCCGCGGCCCGGTGAGCTCGAGCGCAACTCCTATGTCTTCGTCGATCGGACCACGTTCGAGGAAGCGGTGGCGCGGGGCGAGTTCTTCGAGTGGGCCGAGTTCCTCGGCAACCTCATGGGGACGCCCATCCCGCGTCCGCCGGAGGGATCCGACGTGCTCCTCGAGATAGATGTGCAGGGGGCCGAGCAGGTCCTGGCCAAGCGTCCCGATGCCACGGTCATCTTGCTGCTGCCACCTTCGATCGAGGCGCAAGCGGCCCGCCTGGCAGCTCGCGGGGACGACGAGGAGCACATCCGCAAGCGGGTGGCCAAGGGGCGGCAGGAGGTCGAACGGGGGAGCCGGTTGGCGACGTACACCGTGGTCAACGATGACCTGCGTCAAGCCAGGGCCGAGCTGGCAGCTATAGTTGAACGGACCCGAACGGCCGCCCGTCGCGCCGCAACCCCGGAGGACACCTAAATGGCCCAAGGCCGCAACACGCTCATGGATCCACCGATCGAGGATCTCCTGGACAAGGTGGATTCCAAGTTCACGCTGGTGGCATTGGGCTCGGCACGGGCGCGCCAGGTGAACTCGTACTACAACAGCCTGGGCGAGGGTCTCGGGAAGGTCGTGCCGCCGCAGGTGGCCTCCGTCTCCGGCAAGCCGGTTTCGATCGCGTTCGAGGAGATCGCCGCAGGCAAGGCGACCTACACCCGGTTGGACCCTGAGGAAGAGGCGGCACTGGCCGCGGCCGAGGCGGACATCGTCGGCGAGGTCCTCCTGACCGAGGTCCTGACCGACGACGTGGTCTCGAGCGAGATCGAGGATGCCATCGCACTCCTGGGCGGAAGCGACGCCACCGATGCGATCGTCGCGATGCGATCGCCGCTGATGCGATCGTCACCGATGCGATCGTCGACGACGTGCTCGGTGACGACGTGCTCGGCGACGACGCTGACAGCGGGGAAGCCGACATCGAGGTTCTGGCCGTCGGGGACGAGGACCCGACCGCAAGTTAGCCGTCGGGGCGCGGCGGATCCCGCTCGATGGCCGAAGAACTGCAGGCGTCTCCCCGCATCGTCCTGGGTGTCTGCGGGGGGATTGCGGCCTACAAGGCCGTTGAGGTCTGCCGGCTGCTCGTCGACGCCGGCGCCCATGTGATTCCGGTGCTCACCAGCGAGGCCACCCGCTTCGTCGGTGCGGTCACGTTCTCGGCCCTGGCCTCGGAGCCCGTGCAGACGTCGTTGTGGGACGAGGCCTCGCCGATTCCCCATACCCGTCTGGGGCAGAACGCCGACCTGATCCTGGTGGTGCCGGCCACGGCTCATTTCCTCGCCCGGTATGCGGCGGGACTGGCCGACGACCTCTTGACGGCGACCCTTCTCGCCACCCGCGCCCCGGTGCTGGTCTGCCCGGCCATGCACACCGAAATGTGGGAGCACCCGTCGGTGCGGGACAACCTGGCCACCTTGACGCGGCGGGGCGTGGGGGTCGTGCCGCCGGCGGTCGGGCACCTCGCCGGGGGCGATTCCGGGGAGGGCCGCCTGGCCGATCCGGCGGACATCGTCGCCCGGGCACTGGGATCGTGGCGCCGGGCCGGGGCCGGTCCCCGCGACCTGGACGGCACGCGGGTGGTGGTGAGCGCCGGCGGCACCCGTGAGGCGCTCGACCCGGTGCGCTTCCTGACCAACCGTTCCTCGGGCAAGCAGGGGCACGCGCTGGCAGAGGCGGCGGCCCGCCGGGGCGCAGACGTGACGTTGGTCACCTCGTCGGCCCGTCGCCCTTGCGGGCGACGTGGGCTGCGGCCATCACGCCGCATCGACGTGGAGAGCGCCGCCGATATGGAGGCGGCCGTCCAGGAAGCGAGCCGTTCGGCCGATGTCGTCGTCATGGCGGCCGCCGTCGCCGACTTCAGGCCGAAGAGGGCGGCCGAGCGGAAGCTCTCCAAGGAGGACGGCGTGCCGGACCTGGTCCTGGAGCCGACGCCCGACATCCTGATGGGCCTCGTCGAACGCCGCCCGCCCGGGCAGGTGCTGGTCGGGTTCGCCGCCGAGACCAACGACGTGGTCGACCGTGGTCGCAAGAAATTGCAGCGCAAGGGAGTCGACCTTCTCGTCGTCAACGACGTGAGCGCCCCCGGCGCGGGATTCGACCACGACACCAACGCCGTGACCATCCTCGGCGCAGACGGAAGTACCACCGAGATCGCCTTGACGTCCAAAGATGCGGTGGCCAATGCGGTACTCGATAGGGTGATTGCCCACCAGAGTCGAGAATCGGAGCCCCAAGTGAAAACGACGTTCACCTCGGAATCAGTGACCGAGGGCCACCCCGACAAAATGGCGGACCAGATTTCCGACGCCGTTCTCGACGCGATGCTCGAGGGCGACCCCGCGAGCCGGGTGGCGTGCGAGACGCTCCTGACGACCGGTCTCGTCGTCGTCGCGGGCGAAGTGACCACGTCGACCTATGTCGACATTGCCGCGATCGCCCGCGAGACGGTGTGCGCCATCGGGTACGACAACGACGCCTACGGCTTCAACGGCAACACGTGCGGCGTGCTGGTCTCCCTCGATGCCCAGTCTCCCGACATCGCCCAGGGCGTGGACAAAGCCTTCGAATTCCGCACCGGCACCGGCGGCGAGGACACGCTCAACGCCCAGGGCGCCGGGGACCAGGGAATGATGTTCGGCTACGCCTGCGACGAGACGCCCGACCTCATGCCGTTGCCGATCTGGTTGGCGCACCGCCTCTCGGAGCGGCTGGCCCAGGTCCGGCGGATCGGGTCCGTGCCCTACCTGCGCCCCGACGGCAAGACCCAGGTGTCGGTCGTCTACGAAGGCGGGCGTCCCGTGCGGATCGACACGGTGCTGATCTCGACCCAGCACGCCCCCGGGATCGACCTCGAGGAGCAACTGCTGGTCGACCTCACCGAACACGTGATCAACCCCTTGTTGCCGACCGACCTCGACACCGAGGGCGTGCGGATCCTGGCCAATCCCACCGGGATCTTCGAGCTCGGGGGGCCGCACGCCGACACCGGTCTGACCGGTCGCAAGATCATCGTGGACACCTACGGCGGGATGGCCCGGCACGGTGGCGGCGCGTTCTCCGGCAAGGATCCCTCGAAGGTCGATCGCTCCGCGGCGTACGCCGCCCGGTGGGTCGCCAAGCACGTCGTCGCCGCCGGGGCGGCGACACGGTGTGAGGTCCAGGTGGCCTACGCCATCGGCGTCGCCCATCCGGTGTCCCTCATGGTCGAGACCTTCGGCACCGAGGTCGTCGATCCCGAGAAGATCGCCCGTGCGGTGAGCGAGACCTTCGACCTGCGCCCCGCCGCCATCGCCCGTGATCTCGACCTGCGCCGTCCCATCTACAAGAAGACTGCGGCCTACGGCCACTTCGGCCGCTCGGAGAAGGACTTCACGTGGGAGGCGACACCGCGGGTCGACGACCTGCGTTCCGCGCTGGGCCTTTGAGCCGCGCCGCGCCACTGAACGAAGCCTCGTCGCCGGTCTTGCGCTGTGTGCGCGTGCGCACGGATGTGGCCGCAGTTCCCAAGGTCTTCGACTACATCGTGCCGGCGCGCTGGGCCGAGGACGTGCGTGTCGGGGCCAGAGTGCGCGTCGAGCTCCACGGCCGACGCGTCGGTGGGTGGGTGGTCGAGGACGACGTCACGCCACCCGAGGGGGTCGAGCTCCGCCCGCTGAAGGCCTGGTCCGGGTGGGGACCTCCGCCATCCGTGGTCGATCTGGCCGACGTGGGCCGCCTGGCGCTGGGCCGGGCCGATCTCGTTCTTTCTCGGCGTGGGGTCACCCCGGGAGTCGGTGCGCCGGTTGCCGGCGGTGCCGGTGCGGGAGCGGCCGGGGCCGGAGCGGTCGGGGCCGTTCTCGGAGGTTTCCGAGGTGGGCGAGTTGGCGGCGGGGGCGGTGCGGTCCGTGGGGATCGGGGGCGGTGAAGGAGCGGCTCTCCTTCGGCTGGCGCCGACCACGGATCTGCTCGACGTCGTTCTCGCCGTGGTCGACGACCCGGCCACTGCGGCCCGGCCGGGTGGGGTGTTGGTGGTCGTGCCCGCGGTCGGTTGGGCCGAGCGTCTGTGCGCCCGCCTGGTGCGGCGCGGCTACCTGGCCACGACCGATTGGGCCCGGGCGCGGGCGGGTTGGCCCATCGTGGTCGGGAGCCGGGCGGCCGCATGGGCCCCGCTCCCACGCCTGGCGGCTGCCGTCGTGCTCGATGCCCATGACGAGTCCTACCGTGAAGAGAGCGCACCCACCTACAGCGCGGTCGATGTGATCACCGAGAGGGCACGGCGGGACGAGTGTCCCTGCATCCTGACGTCGCCGTGCCCGCCCGTGGTCACGAGTGCGGGGCGTTCGTTGGTCGCCCAGCCGGTCGGCCGTGGAGAGGGCGGGCTGGTCCACCATCGAGAATGTGGATCGACGGGGGGCGGATCCACGCAGCGGGATGTTCTCCGAGGAATTCGTCCGTCTGGCCCGCTCCGTGCTCGACGATCCCGATGCCATCGCGGGGCGCGGACCGTTGGTGTGCTTCTACGACCGGACGGGTCGGGCTCGGATTTTGGCGTGCGCCCATTGCGGCGAGCTGGCGCAGTGCACCACATGTGGCGCCGCCGTGGCGCAGTCCGAATCCGGACTCCGTTGTCCACGCTGTCTGAGCGAGCGCCCCTTGATCTGCGCGGCCTGTGGACGAATGCGGATGAAGACGTTGCGAGCCGGCGTGACGCGTCTGCGCGAGGAGCTCGCAGCCTTACTCGGCGTCGAGGTGGGCGAGGTGAGCGGTGCGTCCAAGCTCGCGGATGTGCCGCCCGCTCCCGTGCTCATCGGCACCGAAGCCGTGCTGCACCGGATCCGTCGCGCGGCCGCGGTGGTGTTCCTCGACATCGATCTGCATCTGTTGGCACCGCGCTTCAGCGCCACCGACGAGACGCTGTCCCTGCTGGTGCATGCTTCCCGTTTGGTCGGGCCACGGCGAGGCCCGGCCTCGGCGCGTGTCCTGGTGCAGACCAGGGTGCCCGACCATCCCGTGTTGCTGGCGGTGGCCCGGGGTGAGCCGGCGGACATCTTCGCCGCCGAGGAGTCGATGCGTGCCAGTGCGGGACTGCCACCGTTTTCGGCCTTGGCCGCCGTGTCCGGCCCGTTGGCCAACGGGTATGTCGATGCGCTGCGTGCCGCGCGGCAGCGGCCGCCGCCACCGGGGCCGCGGCCGGGCCCGCCGCCGGGCCCGCCGTCACGTTCTCCGAGATGGGCGACGAGAGATATCTCGTCCAGGCTCCGGACCATGCAGAACTTTGCGACCTCCTGGCGAGCGTGCCCCGCCCGCCCGGCCGTGGGCTGCGGGTCGAGGTGGATCCCGCCGCACTCTGAGGCCGACGAGGTCGGGGTCATCGTTAGAATGAAGACGTGCCTGGGCTGACCATTCGACAATACGGGGATCCGGTCCTCAAGGAGGTCACCCGTGAAGTGGTGGACATCGACGCCGCGGTCGTCGCCCTGGCCGAGTCCATGATCGAGACCATGTACGAGGCGCCGGGATCGGGATTGGCGGCGAACCAGGTCGGTGTGCAGAAGCGGATCTTCGTCTACGACATCGGCGAGGGGGCCCGTACGGTGATCAACCCCCGCATCGTCGAGAGTGACGGTGAGTGGTCCTACGAAGAAGGTTGCCTGTCGATACCGGGCTTGAGTTGGGACATCGTCCGACCGAACGCGGTGCATCTGGTGGGTCTGGACCTCGAGGGGAACGAGTTGTCCATCGAAGCGACGGAACTGGAAGGCCGGGTCTTCCAACACGAGCTGGATCACCTCGACGGGATCTTGCTGGTCGAGAGGCTCGACGCCGATCAGCGCAAAGAGGCGCTCCGGATCCTCCGGGCCCGCACGCTGGACCTGCCCGCGGCAGATCCCGACGGGCTCTCGAGGATCTTCACCCGGTAGCACCGACCGTTTCGTCCCGGCGCTGCCCTACGGTGGTCGCGTGGCACGATTCGCATTCCTCGGGACGCCCGAAATGGCGGTCGCGCCCCTGCGGGTTCTGGTGGCGGCCGGACACGACATCGCGCTGTGCGTCACGCGCCCCGATCGGCGCCGGGGGAGAGGGGGAGCTGTCACCCCGAGCCCGGTGAAGGAGGCTGCACTGGAGCTCGGCCTGCGGGTCTCCCACTCCATGGAGGACGTCGCAGAGGCCGGGGTCGAGTTGGCGGTGGTGGTGGCCTACGGTCGGATAATTCCCGTGACCCTGCTCGAGCGGGTCCCCATGGTCAACCTCCATTTCTCGCTCTTGCCCCGCTGGCGTGGTGCGGCGCCGGTCGAACGGGCGATTCTCGCCGGGGACCCCGAGACGGGCGTGTGCGTCATGAAGCTCGAGGAAGGGCTGGACACCGGGCCGGTCTATGCCCGCCGGGTGGTGCCGATCGGGAGTGACACCGACCTGGTCGCCCTGCGCGCCGAGCTGGTCGAGGTCGGCAGTGCTCTCCTCGCGGAGTCGCTCGCCGGGGGTCTGGCCGGGCTTCCGGCGCCGGAGCCCCAGGAGGGCGAGCCCACCGTCGCACCGAAGTTGACGCCCGAGGACCTGCACCTCGACTGGGAGGACGCCGCCCTCCAGCTGCATCGTGTGGTGCGGCTCGACCGGGCGTGGACGACATTCCGCGGCCGGCGGCTGCGGATCTTGGAGGCGACGCCGTCCGAGCCGGGGCCCGATGGAGACGAGGATCTCGGACCGCCGGGCACATTGGTGGGGACGTCGGTGGTCACGGGACGGGGCACGCTGCAGCTGCGACGGGTACAGCCGGAGAGCCGAACGCCGGTGGCCGCGGAGGAGTGGGTCCGGGGTGTGCGCCTCTCGGTCGGTGAGCGCCTCGGCAGCGACTAAACATGGGTTCGGTGACCGTGACTCCAATTGAGGGATGGAACCCCGATCAGTACGAGCGCTTCCATGCCGAACGTCGCCAGCCGTTCGACGATCTCGTCGCCCTCTGTCAGCCCGTTCCCGCCGGTCGCGTCGTTGACCTGGGCTGTGGGACCGGTCATCTCACGGCAGAACTGCATGTGCGGATGGAAGCGGCCGAAACGGTCGGCATCGATTCCTCGGCCTCCATGTTGGCCCGCGCCCAGGCCGAGCATGCCGACGTTCCGGGTCTGTCGTTCGCCCTCGGCGATATCGGGACGTGGCTCGGCCGCGACCTGGACCTGGTCTTCGCCAACGCTTCGCTGCAGTGGGTGGACGATCACCTCAACCTGCTGGCGCGGATGCGCACCGCCCTCGGCAAGGGCGGGCAGATCGCCTTTCAGGTTCCCTCGAATTTCCGGCACCCGTCGCACCTGTTGGCGTTGCAGGTGGCCAACGAGGTCCCCTTCATCGATGCGCTGGAAGAGGACATTCCCGAGGACCGGGGCCGGTTCGTGCTCTCGCCTGAGATCTACGCGGATCTCCTCTATGAGCTCGGGGCCAAGAAGCAGGTCGTACGGATGGAGGTCTACGGCCACGAGCTCTCGTCGACGGCCGATGTCGTCGAGTGGGTCATGGGCACGCTCCTCACCCCCTATCGCACCCGGCTCACGCCCGAGCTCTTCACGGCCTTCGTCGATCGTTACCGGGAGCGCCTGCTCGAGGAGCTCGGGGAGCGTGAGCCCTACTTCTACGGTTTCCGGCGCATTTTGTGTTGGGCCCGGTTCAATTGAGCGGGTCGTCGGGGGCAGGGCGCGATCCGGGGCCCGCGGGCCTGGTGCGCATCGCGCCGTCCGTGCTCTCGGCGGACTTCGGTGCACTGGCCGAACAGGTGGGCGAGGTGACGGCCGCGGCCGATTGGCTCCATGTCGACGTCATGGACGGGCACTTCGTGCCCAATCTCACCATCGGCCCTCCGGTGGTCTCCTCGCTCCGACGGCACACCCCGCTCTTCTTCGATTGCCATCTCATGATGACCAATCCGGAGAAGTACCTGGGGGACTTCGCCGACGCGGGCGCCGACGGGTGCACAGTGCATGTGGAGATCGGCAACACGCCGGCGTTGATCGCCCAGATGCGCCAGCTCGGCCTCCGCGCCGGACTGGCCCTGAACCCGGACACGCCCTTCGAGGCCGTCGCCCCGTTCTTGGACACCGTCGACCTCGTGCTGTGCATGACGGTGTTCCCCGGGTTCGGCGGGCAGGAATTCATGGCGGAGGTGCTGGACAAGGTGCGCCAGGTCCGTCACGCCATCGACGCGGGGTCGCTCGCGGTCGATGTCGAGGTCGACGGCGGCATCGACGTCGACACGGCCCCGCGCGCCGCAGAGGCGGGTGCCAATGTCTTCGTGGCCGGGAGTGCCATCTTCGGGCACGATCGTCCGTGGGAGGCCGCGACCCGCATCCGAGGGTCAATCGAAGCGGGCAGGGCCTGACGAAGCGCGCGCTCGTCGTCGGGGGGAGGCATCATCGGCACCTGGCACGTCTTCGAGCTCTGCCGCGCCGACGACGAACCGGGCCCGAACTCGATGCAGCCCGACGTTCTCGCACCCGCTGGGCGGACGTCGGCGGCGACGTTCCCGGCATCGGCTTCCGGGCGACCGGGTCCCTGACCGTGGCCCGTACCGAGGTCGAGCGCACGGTCATGGAGGAGTTCGCCCACCACCCCGATGCCGCAGGGCGATCCATTTCCTACGTGGGCCCCGACGAGGTGGTTGCGCTGAACCCCGCCGTCTGCGGAGAGGTCGCAGGGGGACTGCACTGTGCGGCGGATGCCGTGGTGGAACCGTCAGCGATCTCGAGGCAGGGACCAACGCGGGCGCATGACCGGGCGACTCTTTCGACGGCACCGCACACCGACCTGATGGAGGACCTCTCGGAGCTCCTCGGCGTGCTCACCCGCAGGTGAACCCGACCTAAGCTGCGACGCGTTCTATGAACGACCAAGCACATGAGCGATGAGCAGTTCATGAACGATGAGCAGTTCATGCACAGAGCCATCGCCGCCGGAGACTCGGTACGGGGCACGACAGCACCGAATCCCTGGGTCGGCTGTGTGGTCGTGTCCGGTGTCGACCCGTCGCAGATCTTCGAAGGTGCGACCGCCCCTCCCGGCGGTCCCCACGCCGAGGTCACTGCCTTGTCCCGGGCGGGTGCACTGCATGCGAGGGGTGCGACCCTGTTCACCACCCTGGAGCCGTGCGCCCACCATGGGCGCACACCGCCCTGTACCGATGCCATCATCACGGCGGGGGTGGCCCGGGTGGTCATCGCCGTCGAGGACCCGGACCCGCAGGTGGCGGGCAAAGGGGTGGAGAGGCTGCGGGCGGCCGGGATAGAGGTGGCGGTCGGGACGGCGGCAGCCGAAGTGACCGAGCAGCTGGCGCCGTATCTCAAGCACCGCACCACCGGTCGCCCCTGGGTCGTCCTGAAGATGGCGTCCAGCCTCGATGCGCGGACGGCCGCGCCCGACGGGACCAGCCGTTGGATCACCGGGGAAGAGGCCCGCGCGGACGTCCACCGTCTCCGGGCCCGCTCGGACGCGATCCTGGTCGGGGCGGGCACGGTGCGGGCCGACGATCCCGAATTGACGGTCCGGCTGGGTGGCGGCCCGGCTCCGACGCAGCCGCTGCGGGTCGTCCTCGGGGCGGCCCCACCAGGGGCGAAGATCCTTCCGGCCCTCGAGCTGTCTGGCCCGCTGGGCGATGTGCTCACTGAATTGGGACAGCGCGGGGTGCTCCAATTGCTGGTCGAGGGGGGTGCTTCGGTGGCGCATGATTTCCATGCGGCGGGGCTGGTGGACCGGTACGTCTTCTATCTGGCCCCGACGCTCTTCGGGGGCGATGACGGGCGCCCGATTTTCGCCGGCCCGGGAGCTGGCACAATTGGGGATGTCTGGCGAGGAAAGTTGGTGTCGGTGGAACGACTGGGAGAGGATCTTCGAGTGGAGGTTGCAGCCTGATGGGGTTCTCAGAGGTCAAGGAGGCCATTGACGCCATCGGGCGGCTCGGCATGGTGGTCGTCGTGGACGACGAGGACCGGGAGAACGAGGGTGACCTGGTCATGGCCGCCGAGGCGGCGACGCCGGAGAACATCGCCTTCTTCTTGGCCCATACGTCCGGGGTCATCTGTGTGCCGTTGCTGCCCGAGCGTGCCGATGCGTTGGACCTGCCCCTCATGGTGACGGCGAACACCGAGGCGCAGCGGACCGCGTTCACCGTGAGCGTCGACTTCCGGCACGGGACCACGACCGGGATCTCGGCCACCGACCGTTCCTCGACCATCGGCGCCCTCATCGACCCGGCCACGCGTCCCAACGACCTGAACCGGCCCGGCCATATCTTCCCGTTGCGCTACCGGGCCGGGGGCGTCCTCAAGCGGGCCGGCCACACCGAGGCGACCGTCGACCTCAGCCGGGCCGCCGGCCTGTCGGCGGCGGGCGTCCTCTGCGAGATCGTGACCGAGGACAAATCGGAGATGGCCCGCCTGCCGGACCTGGAGCGGTTCGCCAAGAAGCACGACCTCCCGATCATCTCCATCGCCGATCTCATTCGCTACCGCCGCCGGAACGAGAAGCTCGTGCGACTGGTCTCCGAGGCGCGGATCCCCGCCGCTGGAGGCGAGTTCCGGGCCTATGTGTACGAGTCCGTGTTGGATGGCGAGCAGCATCTCGCCCTCGTGATGGGTGAGGTCGCCGGTCACGAGGACGTGCTCGTCCGCGTCCACTCCGAGTGTTTGACCGGAGACGTGTTCGGTTCTTTGCGCTGCGACTGCGGGCCGCAGCTCCGGGCGTCGTTGGATCGGATCGAGGAGGAGGGCCGCGGCGTCCTGATCTACCTACGTGGCCATGAAGGGCGTGGCATCGGGCTGGGCCACAAGATCCGCGCGCTACCAATTGCAGGAGGAGGGTCACGACACCGTCGACGCCAACCTGCAGCAGGGTCTCCCGGTGGACAGCCGCGAGTACGGCATCGGTGCGCAGATGCTGGTCGACCTCGGCGTGACCACAATGCGTGTCATGACCAACAACCCGTCCAAGTACGGCGGTCTCGAAGGATTCGGCCTGGATATCACCGAGCGCATCCCGTTGCAGCTGACGGCCAATCCCGAGAACATCGCCTATCTGCGGACGAAGCGGGAGCGGATGGGCCACATCCTGCACGGCCTCGACGACGTTCTCTGAGCTGATGGCTGGCGCGGATCTCCTGCCCCTGCCCGCGGGGGCCGTCGACGAGGTCGCGGCGCGGGTCGGGACCTCGTTGCATGGCGACCACAGCGGGACGGGATTGCGCATCGGCATCGCCTGTGCGCAATTCAACGGCGGCATCTCGCTGCGGTTGCTGGACGGCGCGCTCGACGCCCTGACCGAGTCGGGAACCGAGCGCAACGACGTGACGGTGGCGTGGGCGCCGGGTGCTTTCGAGCTCCCACTCGTGGCCCGGGCCTTCGCTTCGGCCGGGAAAGTTGACGCCGTGCTGTGCTTCGGCGCAGTCGTGCGGGGCGAGACCGGCCACTACGACTTCGTGGCGGGCGAGTGCGCGTCGGGGCTTCAGCAGGTACAGCTCTCGACAGGGATGCCCGTCGTCTTCGGTGTGCTGACCACCGAGACGTTGGAACAGGCACTGGCTCGTTCGGAGCCAGGCGACGAGGGGAACAAGGGCCGCGAGGCAGCGCTGACGGGAATCGAGATGGTGCGGTTGCTGCGGTCGGCGCCTCTTTCCTGAACCTCACGTCCGCCTGAGCCGGTTGCGGTCATCGGTCACGCCGGTGTGCCACACGTCGTCCATCCGACCCCTCTCGAGCGGACGATTACATCAGCACCTCTAGCCTGGCCGCTATCTCTCGGTAGCGGGTCACCGGGATCAGGTGGACACCGTCGAAGGCTTTGGACTCGTAGATCTCCTCGATGAGATCACAAGCGATATCCACGCCCGCCCCGTTGTGCTTGTCGAGTCTGGCGATGATTGATTCCGGCACCGCCAACTGGGGCACGTCCCCGGATAGCTTGCGGGCCATCGTCGGACTGGGGAGCACCATCACACCCGCATAGATCGGACCCTCAAAGGTGACTGATGAACGCCAATGGAGAAGCTCGTCGATCGAGTACGTGACCTGGGCCAAGAGGAAGTCGGCGCTGTGCTTCCACGCGGGAAGGGATCGAAGGCCTGTCGCCACGCCCAGGCGTATCGATTCGTCGAGCTCCGTTTGCTTGGCGAACTCCCGTGCCTCCCTGATCATCGCCTTGACGGTCAGGTCATCGGAGCGAGCGCCGGTCTCGGGGCGGTCCCCGTAGACGAAGAGGAACTCATCGACTCCGTAGGCCGCTGCAGTGAGGAGATCCCTCCGGAACCCCAGAACGTTCCGGTCACGAGCGTTGATGCAGGCTATGGACCTGCCCCCCATCAGGCGCACTTCATGTGCAACGGCGATGCTCGATACCGTCGCCCGTCCGATGTGATTGTCGGGAATCAAGTAGGCACTGACGACCTTGCTCAGGACACCGATCTGGTGACGCACATGCATGAGGTCAGGCCTGGTGGCCGGCTCGATTTCACAGATGATCTCGAACTTCCGGGTCGCCATGCCAAGACGTTACGTCGGGTCCGTCGTGGCGTGCTCCATGCCGGTTCGGGATCGGCCGGGCCGGGTCGGGCCGTGCCGTTTGCGGCTTGCTCATCGGGAATGGACAGCGAGACTCGTTCGGACGGCGTCGTGCGATCGCTCCACTGCCGGCAGCAGGGGACACCGCGAAGAATCGACCTCACGACTTGACCTGCGGGAATCGTAGCGCATGATTTCACTAGCTACCTAGTGAAATCGGAATCTGATGATTGAGTTCTATCTAGATCAGAAGTCAGGCGTGACGCCTTACTTGCAACTTGTCCAGCAGGTCCGGCGCGCCGTCAAGCTGGGGCTCCTGCGCGACGGCGACCAGCTCCCGACCGTAAAAGATGTCGTCGGGAAAATCGCCATCAACCCCAACACGGTGTCCAAGGCCTATCGAGAGCTGGAGTACCAGGGACTCGTCGTGGCCCGAACCGGGGTCGGGACCTTCGTCGCAGTTGCACCAAGTGATGGACCCCCCGCGACGCTTCGACCACTACGACGAGATCTGGAGCGCTGGATTGCACGGGCTCGTGATGCGGGTCTCGATGACGAGGGCATCGAAGCGCTGTTCATCGAATCCTTTCGGGATGCCTCCTCAGTAGTCGCACCATGACCGCTGCCCTTGAGGCGACCGATCTCGGTAAAAGATACCGGCACAAGTGGGCGCTCAGTGACTGCACATTGAGCATCCCTCAAGGTCACGTCGTGGGGCTTGTCGGACCGAACGGGTCTGGAAAGTCGACGCTGCTGAACCTTGCTGCCGGGCTCTTGGCGCCCAGTGCTGGCAGACTCGACGTGCTGGGAGTCCCTCCGGCACGTACTGCCACTGCCCTTGGTCGCGTCGGCTTCGTGGCCCAGGAACCGCCCGTCTATTCCGCGTTCAGCGTCCTCGACCATCTTCGCCTGGGCGCCCATCTCAATCCCGGCTGGGACGCCCAACTGGCCGAGAACCGTGTCGAGGACCTCGGTCTCGATCCGAGCCAGCGTGCGGGAAAGCTCTCTGGGGGTCAGCGCGCCCAGCTTGCGCTCACCTTGGCAATCGCCAAGCGGCCAGAGCTGCTTCTGCTCGACGAGCCCGTCGCCAGTTTGGACCCTCTCGCTCGGCGTGAGTTCCTCCAGATTCTCATGGAGACGGTGGCTGAACAGGAAGTCAGCATGGTGTTGTCGTCCCACCTTGTCTCCGACATCGAAAGGGTCTGCGACTACCTGATCGTTCTCGCCGACTCACGGGTCCAGCTTGCGGGCGATGTGGATGACCTCGTGAGCTCTCACCACCGACTCATCGGCCCCCGCCGTGATCGCGCGGGCTACCCGGCCAATCAAGAGGTGATCGACTCCAGCCACACGGACCGGCTTACCAGTCTGATCGTGCGGAGCCACGGCCCTGTGCTGGAGGAGGCATGGACCATCGAGTCGGTCAGCCTCGAAGACCTGGTCTTGGCCTACATGGCTCGTGGGAAGCGTCCGCGCTCCGGCCACGACGTCGATGGAGTGGTTGCGGAATGATGTGGATGGTTTGGCGCCAGTTCCGGACCCAGGCACTTGTCGTCGCCGCACTGCTCGTCGTCCTGGCCATCGCTCTCGCTATTAACGGAACTCACCTCCTCCACCTCTACGACACGACCGTGGCCACTTGTGCCCAACACAACGACTGCGTGTCAGCCAGGGCGCTGTTCCAGGCTCAGGCGAAGTGGCACAGCGCCTTGAACCTCTTGGTGCTGGCGGTCCCGGCACTCCTCGGCGCCTTCTGGGGTGCACCGCTCGTCGCTCGAGAGCTCGAGACGCGGACCAACCTTCTCGCCTGGACCCAAAGCGTGACGAGATCGCGGTGGTTCTGGGTCAAGGTCGCCGTCACAGGCGCGGCGAGCGCGATCACCGCAGGGCTGCTGAGCGTCATGGTCACCTGGTGGGCCTCGCCACATGACCGCCTCGTTAACTCCCCATACTCGTTGTTCGATCAGCGAGATATCGTCCCGATCGCCTACGGGCTCTTCGCGTTCGCGCTGGGGGTCGCCCTGGGGGCGATTATCCGCAGGACGCTTCCCGCCATGGCGGCCACAATCGCGGGCTACGCCGTTGTGCGTTACCTGGTGACCGAGTACGTCCGGCCGAACGTCATTGCGCCACTTAAGGCGAACCTACCGTTCGTACTCCGATTGACTGGCACCGGTGTTGGGGCCACCATCGGGCCTCCGCAGCCCAATGACTTGGTGGTGTCGAATCAGATCGCCACTGGCACGGGGCAGCTCGTAAGTAAGAACTGGGAGAGTTTGGGGGGATTCGACCTGAAAGGCAATGGATCGGCGGACTTGACTGGAGTCGGCCGATGCCCGAACCGGATCCCCGTGTCTACCGGGCCCCACTGGCACACCATCCCGACGACCCAAGCTGCCCTTCAGCGCTGCATCGACAGCTTTCACCTGCGCCAAGTGATCATCTACCAGCCGGCAAACCGATACTGGCCCCTGCAGTGGTTCGAGGCGGCGATTTTCCTTGGGGGTGCCGTTGCGTTGATTGCTGTCGGCCTCTGGTGGATCCGCAGGCGAATCGCTTGAAGCAGTTGCGTCGCGATGGTTCTTTCCGAGTGTCGACGGGTGCCCCACTCGTGCCGAACCGCCCCACTCTCCCGGCGAACTCGGATACGCGGGCCATACTCGGTATCGGCACGTCCAGAATGGTCCTCGTTATCCTCTGTCGAACGTAGAAGGGGGTTTGATGGCTCAAGGTTTCGAAGCTCCAGGTTCGGGTACGAGCGCCGAGTATGTTCGCCTTGCCCTTGTACGGCTGTACCAAACGGATGCAGACCTCGCCGAGCGAATTCCGAATGGCGCAGCGGAACTAACCCCGTACATTAAGACTCTGACGTGGGTCGCCACGGAATTCTTTGGGCGGCTCGATAGCGAGCACGGCTCGCTAGGAGTGTTGATTGTCGTCGGAATCAAGCCGAACAGGCGAACAAAACTCTGGTGCGAGCCCGTGGGGGGCAGTTTTCCTGCCGACGTCTGGGAGGTCTTCGTGGACCTTGTCAAAGGAGCTGGCGAGAATGTGCGGCCGACCGTGACAAAGCCCGTGGCATTTGCATTGGAGTTCGTGCTCGGTGCCGGACCATCGGACGGGTTCCCTCTGGGACCATTGGAGTGGCAGCAAACGGTGGCCCAACATGACGGTCCGCTAGACGTTCCCGACGCGTTGTTCGAGGCAGTCTTTCCAGACTGAATGGCTCCCTGGTCTATCCCGTTGTGCCGGACTGTGTGCGCTCCGGTCCGGCGTTTTGGGGCGGGCGGATACAAGCCCCGACGTGAAATGGTGTCATCATGGACGGGTGACAGATGCTGATCCGCATGCAGCGGCGACGTTAGAGATCACGAGGGAACACGATGACCTTTTCGCAACAGGGCCTCATTGGCCAACGGGACTCGTCGGCTGGTAGTCGGCATTCGGTCAACGATGCGACTGTCGCTGTTGACAGCCTCACGGTGAACTGGAACGCCGAGGCGGTGCAAGCGGCCAAGGAATACATCCAGACTCAGCCTTTCTCATGTCGTGACCTGATCCAACAACTGGACTCTCCCGACGGCAGCCAGTTCACAGTCCCTCAGGCTACGTACGGAGCGACGCGGGCGGGCGACTGCTAGGGCCTCGGCGGTACGCGTCACAATCACGCACAGTTGTGTCACACGATCAACGCACCTCCAACACGAGATAACTGGTTTGACGAGCGCCTACCCCTAGGGCGCCGCAATGCCCCTCGCCCACCTGCGCATGGGGACACTGCGCTGGCGGAACTCCCCGATTAGGGCCACAATCGGGGGCTATGGAGCGCAGCTGGCTTTCCGCAGTAGTGGGTGCGCTTGCCATTCTGCTTGTAAGTGGAACCGTCGTCGTGGCTGCGTCGACAACGGCCACCTCCGTTCAATCCCGGACTTCGAGCAACGCGGTCGCGGCGAGCGCACCCTCGGACATCGTTGGGATGACTGCGGGTGGCGCACAGGATGGCTACTGGCTGGTTGGCGCCGACGGGGGCGTCTTTGCCCAAAACGGGGCGCCCTTTGAAGGTTCGGTTCCGGGATTGGGTATCCATGTATCGGACATAGTCGGCATCGCGTCGATATTTGAACAGGGTTACTGGGTGGCGGGCTCCGATGGCGGGGTCTTTTCGTTTGGGAACGCCCCCTTCGACGGCTCGCTGCCTGCGTTGGGAGTACATGTCTCGGACATTGTCGGGATAGCTGAGACATCGTCGCCAAGCGGCATGGGCTATCTACTCGTGGGGGCGGACGGAGGCGTATTTGCCTTTGGTGGCGCCTCCTTCGAAGGATCGCTACCCGGCCTGGGGGTACATGTTTCGGACATCGTTGGCATCGCACCCACCGCTGATGGAGGTGGGTATTGGCTGGTCGGTGCCGATGGCGGGGTGTTCGCTTTTGGCGACGCTCGTTACGAAGGTTCGATCCCTGGGACCGGTATCCACTCGTCGAGGATTGTCGGCATCGCCCCCGGCGACGATGCTGGCTACTGGCTGGTCGGCGCGGACGGCGGGGTGTTCACTTTCGGGGACGCGAGTTTCCACGGTTCAGCACCAGGATCAGGCGTGCAGCTATCGAACATCGTTGGAACAGCAACATTTCCCAATGATCAGGGCTATTGGGTCGTCGGTGCCGGAGGTTCGGTTCTAACCTTTTCCATACCCGAAGTCTTAGCCGACTGCACAGCGGCTCCTCCTGAGGGAACACAGCCACAACTCGAACCCAGCTCGATCGCATTCGCTTGTGCAGACAATAACTACGGCGTGGAGGACCTTGTTTGGACGAGTTGGACGAACACCACCGCAATCGGAACAGGCATCGTTTGGCAGAACAACTGCACGATCAATTGTGCAGAAGGAACGCTCAGCTACTACCCGGCGACGGTGACGCTTACCGACGTTAAGGACACGGTGATCGGGCCTTTGTTCAGCGAGTTGAATGCCGTCTACCAAGCAAGCGGCGGCCCGTTCGGCTTCTCCTCCGAACTGTTCACGTTGCCTCTTCCTCCAGAGTGAACCGCCCCAAAACCGGCAGAGCAGATTGGGGCATAGGCGACGCTGCGGGGCATCCCTGACCGCCGTCTCTCATTGCCACGTGCAATTGCTAGCCGTGGCGTTGTGCATCCGTTGTCCCTGACGTGGGCTGGCGTGGTGCAGTTCGTACGGTGCCTCCGCCGCCGAGAATCGCCATACATCAGGAGGGAGATCGTTGGAGGAAGCAACGCGGGTGGCGTGGAAGAAGCAACTCTGGTCGACCGGTCACGGGGGGCGGCATCCCCCAGTCGGCGGATTCGTTCTGTTTAGATTCCCCAAACTTTGTAGGTGATGAGGTCTCCCGAAATTCGGGAGGAAGCTTTTGTGTCCAACGTCGGGAGGCCGTCAAGCGTGCTCAGGATTCGAAACCCGTTCAGTGGAAAGAAGGCCGGCCTGTTTGGAGGCATTGCGGCGGTGGCGTCCTCTCTCGTTGTGGTCATGGGTCTGGTAGCGATCCCTACGGCGAACGCAGCGCGCTTCCAACCACACGCAGGCGGCGGTACTTCGAAGTCCAGCTTGGTATCACCACACACGCCGCCCGACAGTGCGGCACCGCTCAACCTGGTCTACAGCGAAACATTCCTAGGTGATGCGGCACCCTACGTCCTCACGCAGACCCCGACGCAGCCCATTTTTGTCGCGAACGATCCCAACGAGCTCCAGATCAGCTGGCCCAGTGGCGGGTTGGTCCAAGTCGAACTTAGTGGTCCGATTGTCGCTGGTCAGACGTATGACAACTCGAATGCCGTCATCTTCTTATCGAGCGGTGCGAACCCCTTTGTTTGTCAGTCAGCTGACGGCGACGACGCCCAGGTAACCGTTGACCAACTCGTTGCGGTGGGCACGACTATTCAGACGCTCGCGCTTCAGTTCGACTGTCTCAGCGCCGACGGAAACACCGAGATTCTCGGCACGGTGGCCTACAACGCATCGCCGAGCACTCCGGGCCAGGGCTACTACCTCTACGGCGCGGCAGGGGAGCTCGGAGGGTTCGGCAACGACGAATTCCTCAACTACCTCGGTGACCTCACCACGGTGAACCTCAACCAGCCCATCGTCGGCATGGCGACGACGCCCTCGGGCGGTGGCTACTGGATGGTGGCGACCGATGGGGGGATCTTCTCCTTCGGCGACGCCCAATTCTACGGGTCGACGGGTGCCATCCACCTGAACAAGCCGATCGTCGGCATGGCGGCCACGCCAGATGGAAAGGGCTACTGGATGGTGGCGTCCGACGGCGGGATCTTCTCCTTCGGCGACGCTGCGTTCTACGGGTCGACGGGTGCCATCCATCTGAACAAGCCCATCGTCGGCATGGCAAGCACGCCCGATGGAAAGGGCTACTGGCTGGTGGCGTCTGACGGGGGCATCTTCACCTTCGGTGACGCCGCCTTCTACGGATCAACGGGGGCCATCCGTCTGAACCAGCCCATTGTGGGCATGGCCTCGACGCCGAGTGGCAACGGCTATTGGCTGGTGGCGGCGGACGGGGGCATCTTCACCTTCGGCGACGCGCCCTTCTTCGGCTCGACGGGGAACATCCGTCTCAACAGTCCCATCGTCGGCATGACCCCGACCCCCGACGGTGGGGGCTACTGGTTCACCGCCTCCGATGGCGGTGTCTTCTCCTACGGTGACGCCCCGTTCTTCGGGAGCTTGGGAGGGACGGGGACTGACGACGTGGTGGGCATGGCGCGCTGAGGTCGTCGCTGTCGTCCCACCATCGCGGCGTACCCGGGCACACGGAGCCCCTGGAGATCGGCACGAGGGCACGCCACGCGCTCCAGCGCGCGGCGGGTCGCTCAAGCAACTCGGAGAGTTCTGTCATACCGCCCACAACGCCTCGGTAGGTGACATGCGCGCCGCCCGTAGAGCGGGCAGGAGCCCGGCGGCCGCTCCGATGACCAGTGCGGCGCCGATGCCGCCGGCCCAGGCGAGGACGGGGACAACCACGGTCCAGCCCTTGGTGTCGGCGTAGACCACGGTGGAGAGCACGCCCAATCCGACGCCGACGGCGCCTCCCAGGAGGGCCAGGAGGGCGGATTCGGAAAGGAACTGGATGCGGATATGACCCTTCGTGGCTCCGAGAGCACGACGCAGCCCGATCTCGCTTCGTCGTTCGAGGACGGAGATGACCATGATGTTGGCCACGCCGACGGCGCCTCCCAGGAGGGCGACCGCCCCGAGGCCCAAGAAGAGCGAGTCGAAGGCGCCTTGGGCGTCAACTTGGGCCACCAGGTCGGCCGAGGGTTGACTGACATCGACCTGGCTGGGGGCTTCGGGATTGGCCGTGGCTGCCAGCACGGACTGCACGGCATCGACCTGGTCGCTTTGGGTCCGCACGTAGATGGTCGAAGGGTGCCCGTCGAACCCGAGATAGGTCTGTGCGGCGGGAAAGCCGACCAGCACCGACGAGTCGATCTCGGGGGTCAGTACGGAAGGCTCCAAAGTCCCTGCCAGGTAGAACCACTGGTTGTCGAGCCAGATCCGTTCTGCCCGGGATGTGGGCCTGTCGGGTTGTGGTCGACCCACGCCGGCGTGGGTCATGGTGCTCTCGGCGAATCAGGTCGCCCGGTGCCGGACCAGCCATCCGGTCGCGGCGATCAGCAGCACCGAGAGCGCCAGAAGCCACCCACCCTCGATCCACTGGAACGACCAGAAGCGGCTGACCGGCTGATAGGTGGTCAACTGCGTGTAGCCATGGCGGCCGAGGTATTGCCACACGGTGAGGGACTTCGGAACCCCGCCCTTCCCAAAGAGCTGTCCTGGAGCCTTCGCCAGGACCTGGCTGAGCACGGACTGGCTGGCCGGTCGGCCACTCAGGGTGAACCACTGCTGCCTGATGACCCATGCGGAATCGGGGATTTGCAGCTTGCTCGTGACAAGTGGCGCCACGTAGTGCTGCCGCAGGAACCCGCCGACAGCGAAGGCCAACCCGGTGTAGACGACCAGGGTGGCGACAATCGCGGGGACGACGCGGCGGATGAGGACGCCGGCCAGGACGCCGATGGCGAAGGCGGTCAGTGTCCAGGCGGCGAACGTGACCCCGCGTAGATCGAACAAGCCCGGGTCGAACGGCGACGAGGCCCCGATGGGGAGCGCCTTGGAGACGTACAAGGCCTGGCTGCCCGCGGGAAAGTACGGCTGGTAGTACCACGAGAGCAGCACGGTGATCGCACCGGCCACGGCGGTGACCGCGACCCCGAGGCCCACCACCTTGGCGAGGGTCCAGCGCCGCCGTCCGAAGCCCTGGGTCCAGGCGAACCGGAAGGTCCCGCTCTCGAGCTCACGGGCGAGCAGTGGCGCACCGACGAAGGCGCCGATCACCGCGGGCACCACCTGGAAAATGAACCCGTTCGACAGAAATCCGTACATCCCATTGAAGGTGTTGACCAGGCCGTTGCAGGTAAACGAGCTTGCCGGGTGGCAGGCGATCGCTGCGCTGTAGGAATGGTGGAGGCGAAAGCCGGCGACCCAGAGACCCACCGCAATGGCGCCGAGCAGCACGGCCACGCCGGTCAGTGCGGTGCGGTGCTGGCGCCAGGTGACCCAGGCCATCCGGCGCCATTGCATCGGCGCCAGCTTGGGGTCCTCGTCCGAACGGGGGAGAACGGCGAGTGTGGTCAGCACGGTCATGCCCATACCTGCGACTGTTCGGTGTAGAGGGAGCGGGCCGGACTGGGCAGCGCGCCAGCGCCCGGCTCGCGCAGGTAGGCGAGGGCGAGCTCCTCCAGGCCGACCGGATGCGCCTCCCATCCCGACGGGACCGGACGGTCCCCGATGGTGCGGACCAGTAGGTGCGCCTGTACCTCGCCACTGCGGATATGCACCACGGGCCAATCGGCAACCGTGGCAGCCCGGGCGGCCGGGCCGGTGAGCACGCGGTGGCTGGCGAGCAGGTCATCGACCTCTCCCGCCACCTGCACCCGGCCGAGCGAGAGCACGATGAGGTAGTCGGCCACACGTTCGAGCTCGGAGAGGACATGTGAGGACAGGAGCACCGACACGCCGTCGTCGACGGCGGCGGTCAGGACCGTGGCCATGAAGTCGTGCCGGGCAACCGGATCGAGCATGGCGACCGGCTCATCGAGCACGAGGAGGCGCGGGTGCCGGGCCAGGGCCAGGGTCAGCGCAAGCTGTGCCTGTTGACCGCCCGACAGTCTGCCAGCCTTGCGTTTGAGGGGGATGTCCAGCTCGCCGAGACGGCCCTCGGCGTAGGCCTGGTCGAAACGCCGGTTCAGGTTTCGGGTGAGATGCAGCATGTCGGCGGCCGACAAGTTCTTGTACAGGGGCGTGTCCTGTGCGACGAAGGCGATGCCGTCCAAAGCGGCGAGCGACCCGGGGGAGCGACCGCCCAGCACGGTGAGGGCGCCTTCGGACGGAGTCGAGAGGCCGACCGCCAGGTTCAACAGCGTGCTCTTGCCGGCGCCGTTCGGGCCGACCAGCGCGGCCACGTGTCCTTCGGGAATGGCGAGCGAGCACTCGCGGAGCGCCTGCGTGCTGCCGTAGTGCTTGCCCAAGTCGGTTGCCTCGATGACGTTCATGCAACCCCCTCCGTTTCGCTGGCCGCGCTTCCACCAGTGCGCGTACCGCCGCGGCGCTCATAGAAATCCCGCAGTTCACTGGCGACGAGCGCCACGATCCCGGTCTCGTCCAGACCCGCCGTGTCGGCTTTGGCGAGCCAGCCGCGCAGGGAACGTCGCAGACCCGTCAGCTCGGGGAGTGCGATCTGGCCGAGGGTGGCCAGGATGAACGTGCCCTGACCGGGGCGCCCGACGATGAGCCCCTTGGTCTCGAGCTCGCGGTACGCCTTAGACACCGTGTTGGGATTGATCGCCAGCAAGGCGACGACATCTCTGACCTTGGGCAGTTGATCGCCGGGTTTGAGGTAGCCGAGACGTAGAGCGTGCTCGACTTGCTGCACGAGCTGTAGGTAGGTCGGCACGCCAGAGGCGGGATCGAGCCGGAAACTGATCGGTGACACCGGTATCGGGTTCCCACCAGAGGAGGCGTTCGTGCCGCTGGCGAGGTCGTTGCCACCTTTTACTATTGCCATAGTACAACTATAGGAAGTCGAGCCCGTCGTGTCAACGTCGGGTGAGCCCGAAGCGGCGGCCGCCGGCGGTGCCTCTCTCGACGAGCTCTTCGACTAAAAAGAGATCGCGCAAGGTGGATCCCAGAAGATTCACGTGCCTCATTTTGACACGCTCACAATTCAGGCGGACCTGTCCCCACGGTGCGCCCAGGTCCGGCAGTAGGTGACACCCCATCGGAAGAGCCGGCGGAACTTTTGAGGACATCCACCGTTTAGGGGCGACGTCCGGAAAGGTCGAGAAGCCGATTCTGCAACGGCGCATCTTCGCTGACTTCGCCGCTCGGTCCCGAGCCGAAAAAGCCACTCTTGCCGATGAAGCTTGCCATCGGCGACATCCCGGTCCAGACCTCGACGACCAGGTCGGGAGCAAGGTGATCATCTGCACCGATGGCCCGCGCCAAATCCCATGCGTGGAGTAGTGCGTCGCCGACTCGCATCCCTAGGAACTGCGAGCACAGGATTTCACCCATCACGGGGTGGGTCACGGCACGGCCGAGTGGCCCAAAGGCCGCAAATGCAGCGCGTTCGTCGGCAGTGCGCCATTCCCACTCCGCCCTGAGGTCGGGAACGGCTGACACTGCCTCCACGACCTCTTCGCGGGTCAGTGTCTCGCCAGAGAGAATCTGGCGAGACATGGTGGCGCCCACGGCCATGTGCTGTACAAGGTCCCTGACCGACCAGCCTTCGCACAGGGTGGGCAGGGCCCACTGCTGCCTGCGCACCGACTGGAGGCGAAGCCATACTTCCTCATGGGCACGGTCGAGTGAACCCAGGTCCATCGAGATCCCTCTCTGGTCAAATGGACAGGGATCCGATCGTATCGTCGGGAAGGTAGAGCATCCTGACCTGGTCCCTGCATTCAGAGCTACTCAGCTGGTGCTCTATGCATCAATCGCAAGACCGCTCAAACGGACAGCCGTTCGGTTTGCATCCTCGCCCAACTGCCGGCCACCGAACCGCACCCGGATGGCACCCCGTTGGAGAAATGAGTCCGCCACCCTAGAGTAGTGAATGACTCGATTTGGTCCAGAGTCCATTTCTTCAGACGTTCAAACAGCCGCGCGACGGGCCATTGTTCCTGCTCCGCGGCTACGGGGAACGTACCGGATAGGCCGGCGACGCCGCGGGCGATCTTGTGGCTCTCGATGACCGGAATCGTCACTTGCGTCCTTGCCATCCCCCCAGCAGCCGCGAACTCAACGAGGCCGGCACCCGGGAACCTCATCGTGGGCCCGTCAATCACGCTCCCCGCAGCGCTCTTCGAAGCCGGATCCCCGGGTTCGTCGTCGCTCATCACGCCGCTCCAAGCCCAGGCGGTCGCTACCGCTATGTGGAAGGCGTGGAATTCCGCACTCGACACCAACGATACGCGTGCGCTGACCCAGCTCGCATCGCCCGGATCAATGCTGGACGCGACGATTGATGACTGCGCGTATCCGAACGGCCTCTGCGTCATTGGTAAGCCGAACCCACCGATTGGCGATATGTACACGATCGTCCCGCCTCAGAGCTCATATCCGCTTTACTTTCTTGCCTCCATCCCGACCACCGGCGATGTCGAAACGAGTACCGGCCTTGATCAGGAAGAACCGTGGATGGCTTTGGAGATCCTCACCAAGGCGACGAGCACCGCGTCGTGGCGATTGAGCTTTGATACAGGGTACGCCGGGACGAACGGCGGACAGCCCGCATTCATTCCATTCGACCTGGCCGGGCCACCATCGAGCAATGGCCAAGCAGGCGGCCCGTTTAATCCGATTCCGACCGCAACCCCGCCAATCCCAGTCGCTTCATACCTGCCACGGCTCGCGTCATATTGGCAAAGCTTTGTGGACAGGGGGAGCGCTCCCGCCAAAGCCCCCTATGTCAGCGGTGACGGAGCCGACAGCGTGGGACAAGAGCTCGCGGAAATTCGCCAGGGTTCGGTCTACAACGGGAGTCGCCAGACGAATCACTTTGCCTGGGATGCCAGTGCCGGAGTGTGGCGGTTCTCCAGCGTGGGCGGGTTCCCGATGGAATGTGGTTCGGTTCTCGACGAGTCGACATTGACGCCAGTGTCCGGACTGCTGTTCCAAAATTCGGACGAATCGAACTATGGCATTCCGTTACCGCCAGGCGACTATTCGAAGATCACAACGAAGAACGAAAACGAGGTCTGTGTCTATGTCGTGAGTGGCGGGCTCGCGTTGGGCGGCGATCAGGTCTACTCATCCGCTGTCATCGGGCAACAGGTTGGGGGTCCGACACTTCCTACGACCCCGAAGAGCGGGCCCGAGGCCGTCCGCTCCGACCTCGAAACCACCTTTGGGGTTCTTGTCAATGAGCTTGCACAGTATGAGAAACAGTTGTCGTCTTGTCCGTCCTCAAAGTCCTGCCTCAGGACCTTCGCGTACAACGCAGCGCAGCAGTTCGCCGAGTTCGACGGTTCGCTCAACGGGTACGCCTTCCCGGCTCGGCTCAGCGCAAAAGCAGCATCCCTGGACGCGACGACCCGCAAGTTGAACGCACTGTACGAAGCCATCGACCACGGGAAGGAAACATCAGCAACTACCTCGTCCATTGAGAAGTACGAAAAGGTTCTGACGAGCGATTACCACGAGCTGGTAAATGGTCTGTCCTGAGCGAGGTCAAGGTGTATTGACGCAGATCGGCGCACTATCGGTCCAGACGTTGTCGTTGGTTGAGGGATGATGTACCCGTGGAAGACCACATTCAGCATGTCTCGATCCATGGTCATGAGATGGCGTACAGAATGGAGGGTAGAGGACCAGCGCTGCTGCTTCTTCACGGCATAGCCGGTAGTTCTCGGACCTGGCGGGACGTGATTCCCCGGCTGACAGATCGCTTTACCGTCATCGCACCGGACCTGATGGGTCACGGCCTGTCCGAGAAGCCTGTCGGGGACTACTCGCTCGGCGCGTTCGCCAGCGGGATTCGTGATCTTCTCGAAGTTCTCGATATCGACCACGCATCCGTCGTCGGACAGTCGTTCGGCGGTGGGGTGGCCATGCAACTGGCCTACCAGCACCCTGAGCTCTGCGACCGCCTCGTGCTTGTCGATAGCGGTGGTCTCGGGCGAGAAGTGAACTGGATTCTCCGCTTCATGACGCTGCCCGGGAGCGAGTATTTGATGCCCGTGATTTTCCCCAAGTTCGTACGCGACTGGGGAGACAGCATGTTCCGATCGATCAATGACCGCGGTATCCGCCTGGGTCGGATTGCCGAGATGTGGAGCGCCTACGCTTCCCTCGCCGAGTCGGAGAATCGCGGGGCGTTCGCCCGCACCATCAGAGCCGTCATCGACCCCGGCGGGCAGACGGTGAGTGCGATGGACCGGCTCTACTTGGCCTCCTCGATGCCGACCTTGATTATCTGGGGGGACAGGGACGACATCATCCCGGTGAGCCACGCGTACGCCGCGCACCAGGCCATTCCCGGAAGCCGGCTCGTAATCATAGAGGGTGCGGGCCATTTTCCCCAGATCGAGGCGCCAGAACAGTTCGTCGATGCGCTCGCCGAATTCATCGGCTCGACGGAACCCGCTCGTTTCAGCACCGAGGATCGCCGGCGAATGCTGAAGGAGCGATCGAACCCGTCCCGGCCGAAGTGAACGAGCAGTATGAACTCTGAGATTGTTCTCGCTTCCCCTCTGGGGGTTCTTATAGACGCATTGAAGGTTTCGCCGGCGTGCGTCTGCAGCCTGGCACCCTGTACGGGGCGATCAGCAGGTCGAGCACCATGGTCTTATCGAGGCGTTGCCCGGCGACGGGCGGCGGCGTCCCTACCGCCTCAGTGACGCGGGTGCGGAAGCCCTGCATGCCCACCTGGTCGCCCAGCGCCAGGTATCCGACGTCGGGTTGCGCCGACTCACTACTGGTTGGTCGTTCACGTGAGCCATGCTGACGATACGGTGGGCCGATCCATCTCATCTCCCGATGATCCCCTTCCCCTCGATCGTCGTATCGATGCCCGGGTTACTCGTCTGTTGCGGTGGTTTCCGAGCGACTGGCGAGCGCGCTATGGAGACGACATCGCTGCTTCCGGTCTTCTTGACGACCATTCTTGCCATGGCCGCGGCATTTTGGCCCGTCGTTGCGACCTCTCGTCGTTGCCTTCGCACCACTGTCGAATCCTGAGGCAACGTAGCCGTTGGGAGTGCCGAATCGTCGGTACCCGCAGTCCATCATCTGAGCTACGTCACTGTCCACGAGCCAATCGATCACTGGCCAACGTCTGACCAGATTCAGCCAGGCCTGAGCGAGCAGATCGGCGGCGAACGCCGGGCCCCTCCTCGGCGCTGGGCGCCAGGGTGGCCATCCTCTCTTCGTTCTCGGGCACCACAGATATCTCTTCGGCAGAGATTCTCTGGCAAAATCCGATGGTGCGACGAGTGCTTCCTTGGGCCTTGGTTGCGCTCTTGGGTATCGTCAGCGGTCTCGCCGCAGCGATCGGGGTGACGAATGCGCCGCAGACAACTCCGACGCAGCAGTGGGTGGCGAACGTATTGGCGGCGACCGCTCAAGCCAAGTCAGCCCGATTCACCTATTCGAGCATCACCACGAGCACGAATCCGGCACTCGCGAGCCGAATCGTCGGGAGCGGCGTGGTCGACTTCAGGTCCGGGAATGTCCGGGTCACCGAGGTGGAAACCGACCGGCAATTCACAACGGGCCCCTTTGGCGCCCGCCTCGGCGCCACGCCCACTGTCAATCGCAGCCAAGACATCGATATCGGGAGCAGCGACTACAAAGACCTTTCGGACTCCAACGGCGTGCAGGCATGGATCAAGCTGTCGCTCCCACGAAATCCCCACGCCGATCTGGGACTCTCATTTGCAGACAGCGCGGGCGGAGCCCTTGACGCGCTTACCGACGGCTTCGATTACGCCAAGTCCGTTCGCAATTTAGGGCCGGCATCGCGTTCTGCGATACCAATGACGCGCTACGTGGTGACAACCGCTTCGGTGTGCGGCCAAGCTCGACATGTTGCCGATCCGCCCGTGACAGAGCAACAAGGGCCAACCACCATGTGGGTTGATGGGCGGGGGCGCCTACGTCAGGTTCGTACTTCACTCCGCATCGACGACGTTGGGTCTCTCGCGTTGACCCAAGGCGTCCACGGCGTGGTCCCTCTGATGAAGGGTCGGGCTGTGATGACTGCCACCCTTCGATTCACCGAATTCGGTGCTCCGGTCCACATCAAGCCCCCACCTCTCGATCATGTGCGCTCTCCGAGCTCCCATTCGATTTCCATCGGCATCAAGTGCGCCTCACCCAAATCGCATTGAGGCTCCCCAACCGACCGGTCTAGAAGTCTTCGAGGTCTTCCCAGTCCCGTACGCCGATCCACTTCATTCCCGACTCCTCTTCCCCCCTTATGGCGCGTCCGCTATCTGCCGCCGCGGCCAGCCACTCATGCATCCGCTCAGGGCCAATTATGTCCATGTCGATGGAGGCCTGGATGCGGCTAAGTGCACTTCTCCTCTGATCGAAATGAGTGCGCACGCCGCCATCTATCGAGCGCCGGTAGATTCGGTTCATGTCTTGCTTGAGACGGAAATCAAGGTCTTGGTCCTGGTGTGCTGCTTCGATCTTTCCCAACATGGCCCGTAGGCCTGCGACGACGGCGTCACTGAGACTCTGAGTCCACCCCGCCGAAAGTTCCGAATCGGTGAGAGGCTCGACAAAACGACGAATGGCGATCACGACCATGGCGGCAAGTTGGCTGAGACTCTCGTAGCGCGTCGAAGCTTGGGTGAACTCGGGATAAATGCTGTGTGGTTCCCAAAGGGGAGACGGGGGTCGTTGGAGGCCGTGTTCGTCGAAGTAGTCCTGAATGACCCGGTCGTTTTCCGAGCGGTCCCGTTTGAGCCCCTCGTAGACGTGGTCAGCGACGAAGAGGCCCCAACTTCGATGTTCGTCGAGATGCTCCAGCATCTGGTCGGTCGAGAAGCACTCGACTTGTTGTTGCTCGTTCAACACGCAGCCGTAACAACCCAGACACCACCCCGTGGTCATGCGAGACACCGAGAGATTGCCGTCTTCCTCGCGACCGCTCCAGGCATAGGTTGTGCGAATAGTGTCGTCGATTCCTTCCCACCTGCTTAAGTCTTCATAGAAGGAGTCCGGCACCCGATGCCCGGCAGCGCGATGCGCGTCGAAATGCTGCACCACCGCCGCGATCGTCTCCATTTCGGTCCTTGCGTCATCGTTCAGCTGACAACGAAGACAAGCAAACCGGTTGGTCTTGTTGCTGAACCGAGCGATGATGTCACTGTCCGGATCCGGGTCTGCGCTGCCGAAGGGCACCTCCATAACGCTACAGTCCGGCTCATACCGATGTTCGGGTATAGGGAACCTTGATGTACCTGTGGGCAGCCCGGTCGCCACCCATTCTCGGACTCGCATGTGTGAGAAAGTCCTCATTCGGAGAAGGACGCGAACCCTGATATTGCGGGCGAGGCAATTGACTCCCGGCACAGCTTGAGACCGCCCGCTACTGTCATCAGCGGCGAACCGGGATGATCGTCCCGCGCACCCGGGGAGATTGCGATGTTGGCCCAGGTTGGAAAGCGCGGCGCAATGGATTCCAACCAGGTGGTCGGAGTTAGTGACTCGTCGCAAGCTGATTCCACTGAGTCTGCACACCCATCGGAGGTTCGACCCAATCGATTCCGGATCACTCCCCAAAGAGTGCTCCTACTTTTGATTGCCGGTCTCGCCGGCTTTTCGTACACCTGGGGGATCCGTCAGGATGCGCTCGAACCGTTCTACGCAGCAGCCGTCCGCAGCATGGCTGCCAACTGGCACAACTTTGCTTTCGGCTCCTTTGATCCAGCAGGGACAGTCACCTTGGACAAGTTACCCGGTGCGTTCTGGATCCAGGCACTGTCGGTTCGCCTCTTCGGCTACCACACCTGGGCGATCGTCCTGCCGCAGGTCATCGAGGGTGTCCTGAGCGTCCTCTTTCTGTATCGGGCCGTGAACCGACTGCGGGGAACGACAGCTGCCCTTATCGCCGCGTTCGTCCTCGCGGCCAGTCCCGCAGCCGTCGCCCTCAACAGGGGCAACATTGCCGACACGGCCATGACGTTGTTCCTTGTGCTGGCCGCTGATGCCATTTCGGCGGCCATCGTGTCGGGTCGGCAGCGATATCTCGTATACGCCGCCATCTGGGTAGGCCTCGCCTTCCAAGCCAAGATGCTCGAGGCGTGGCTGGTACTGCCGGCATTCGGGCTCGCCTACCTGTTCGGGCGAAAGGACCGATGGGCTCACAAGCTCCGCCAGGTTGTCGTCGCCGGCCTGATTGCTGCAGTCGTGTCCCTTGCCTGGATGACGGTTGTGACCCTTACCCCTGCGCACGACCGCCCCTACGTGGACGGCAGCCAGAACAACTCCGTCTACGACCAAGTATTCGTCTATGACGGCTTCGGCCGTACCAGTCAACAGTCGGCATTTCAGCAGTTTCTGGGCGGGGTACCCGTGAGCCCGGAGGTGCTCGACGGACCTCCACCGGCGTGGAACCGCCTTGTGCAAGGTGATCTGGGGCGCGATATCGGGTGGCTGCTACCGGCAGCGATGGTGATCGGTGTGGGTGGGCTTTTCACCCGCCGGCGGAGTTACTTCATCCTGTGGACAGGATGGCTGGTCCCAATGGCGCTGGTTTTCTCGGACGTGTTCATCATGCACGCCTACTACACAGCGGCGCTAGCGCCCCCGATCGCGGCGATCCTGGGTGCAGGTATTGCCGGTCTGTGGGAATCCCGCACCGAGGTGCGATCGGTGGCCATGCGACGTTGTGGAGCAGCTGGCCTGATCGTCGCGGGAACGGTTGGCTATGGGATCTGGTTGATCCGATCGTCTGGGGCGAACGCGCCGACCTGGCTGGAGCCCCTGGCGGTATCGATAGGAGTAGCAGCCCTCCTGCTCTTCGTGGTCTCGGCGGTCGCCTGGTCCCGCCGATGGCTCCGAGCTCTGGCGCTCACTGCGGGCGCTGTGGCTATCTTGGTGATTCCGGCTTCCGGAGCGGCTTTCCTGGCAAGCAATCATCAAGGGTTCACCAATACCCCGTTCGAGTCGCGGAAGACGACGGCACTCTACGAGGCGCTGCTCGGAGTGTCATCGGCGAAGGGGCTCGCGTCGATCATTCCGATTTTCGAGAAGCTCCAAATGGGATCTCCCTACGTAATGGCCGTCTACACGTCGGCCGTTGCGTCGGAGTTCATCTCGGCTAGCGGGAAGGAGTTCCTACCTATCGGCGGCTTCACTGGTTCTATCCCTGAACCAACTATCAACCAACTCGAGGGCATGATTCGAACGAGCAAGTTCCACCTCGTGCTTCTGACCGGAGGAGAAGATCCTCGTCTCAGATGGATCGCCCATCACTGTCAGCATCTGGGACCGAGCGGTGGCTCGGTCGGTCTGTTCACCTGTCAGCCGGCTGATGCGCCGGCCAAAGCCGGCTGACGGTTCGAGGGTTATTCGGTGCGGGGCGCATGCCTCGACGCACGTCCGCTACCGGGCGAGAGCCGCCAAGTTTCTGCATGTACCGTTGGTAGTCGATCAGTAACAGCGAGGACGTAGACCCTCCATTCCATGGGTGGCTATCTCGGTGTTGGCCATCTGTGGCCACCATCATCACGAGTTGCGAATGTGCGAATGGCCGGGCAGGAGGTAGTGAGGCTGAAGGAGGGCCAAAGCCGTTGCTCATTGGAGTGCCGCGCGGCTCCTCGTGAGCTGTCCTCCGTGATACGCCCAATTCCGGCATTCCGGGAAAGGTCGGAGGGCGCCACCTCTTGCGCCGTGCCGGTGACAGTTGGGCGCAATGCCCGCAGACGTGTCGAACCATCCCACCCCACCTGACAACGACAGGGGACATGCTGTCGATCGGCACCGCATGCGCTACGACAAGTACCTCGTTACCATTTCCCGATGGACCCATGCCATATCTGCTCGGACAATGCGCTTCAGGACGCCGGCGAGGAGAAGTGGGGCGTCGCGAGATTGACCTCGGGATACGTGAGATTGAACCCCACGCCTCGATACCAGTCAGATCCCCGGGGATCCGCTCCGATCTGGGAGGACTTGGAGTTCTTGCGAGCGCAGTGGACGAACGGCTGTCGTCCAACTGACGAAGAGAGGGAGTCGCTCGATCGAGCCTTCTCGAGGCATTGGAATCGCGAGAACTCGACATTGATCTGGCTTATAGACCGACCGAAACGACTGCTGCACTGAACGTGCCACCGAGTCTCACCGTCCCGGCGAAACGGAGGGCTTGTCAAAGCGGCCGAAGTCTCTCGAGCGCCGGCTCGAGAGAAGACCTGAGACCGGCGCTCACCCGACGGCCCGACGATCACCCGACGAGGGCCGCTTGCCCCTCCTCGTTCCTTAGCAATTCGGCGTCCCAGTTCGCCTCATCCGGGAGCATGTTGGCGTCCCATTTTTCCTCGACACGGCCATAGTGCCAGTAGAGGAGAGCGACGACCCAGGTCATCACGAACGCCCCGACGATCACGAAACCGGCGGTGTTGATGTTGAAGTTTTGGAAGAAGTTGAAGAAGGGATCGTTGAGGTCGGCCTCGGTACCGATCAACCCGAGGATCTCGATGGTGCCGATGAAGAAGGCGACGAAGACAGAGAGCCCCGTGATGGTCATGTTGTAGAACACCTTGCGGAGGGGCTTGGCGAAGGCCCAGTCGTAGGCGAAGTTCATGAAACAGCCGTCAATGGTGTCGAACAGGCTCATCCCCGCGGCAAAAAGAATTGGCAACGACAAGATGGCGTAGAACGGCAGTCCGCCGGCCACAGCCGTACCCGCAAGCACCAGGAGCGCAACCTCGGTCGCCGTGTCGAACCCGAGCCCGAAGAGCACACCGACGGGATACATCTTCCATGGCGTGTCGATGCGCCTGGCGTAGCTCCCGAAGATCCGGTTCATCAGTCCCCGGTTGTTCAGCTGGCGCTCCAATTCGTCATTGTCGTATCGACCCTCCTTCATCTTCCGGTAGACCTTGACGATCCCGATCAGGACAATGAGGTTGAGTGCGGCGATCAAGTAGAGAAAGCCCCCGGATACCGACGTGCCGATGATGTTGGTCGTCTTGTGCAAGCCCGAGGAGTCGCTTCTGACCTGCGAGTCCAACGCCCGGAGGCCGAAGTTCAAAAGGACCGCCAACAAGAACACGACAGTCGAGTGGCCCAACGAGAAGAAGAAGCCGACACCCAGTGGCCGCTTCCCGTCGTTCACGAGCTTCCTGGTGGTGTTATCGATCGCTGCAATGTGGTCGGCGTCGAAGGCATGGCGCATACCGAGGGTGTAGGCCAATACACCGGTGCCAAATCCGAAGAGCCCTGTTTTGGAGATGTGGTAGTGGTGCCCGGCTGCTGCTGCCAGCATTCCCCAGCCCACGACGTTGAGACCGGCGATGACGAGGACCATCCCGCCGACGCGCAGCCATTCCTTGGGAGTGAGCCCGTTGCGGAGCCTGGCCAATCGCGAGGGTGGGATCGTGCCGTACATCGCCGCCTGGGTCACATCGCCGCCTGCATCACGTCGCCTCCGCTGGATTGGTCCTCGGTACGGTATGACTAATACGAACCAGACGCAACAACGAGATGTTTCTATTTCGTGAAAATTCCGGCGAGCCCCCAACTGGGGAAACCCGCAGTTCACATCTCCGACACGGGGCGGATACCTCGGCTCCGTAGGCTTCGGAAGTGAGTGCATGATGGGACGAACGGCATGACGAGTCCATCGCCCGAAAACGAATCCACGGACAAATCGGTCGACCCCGCCCTGATCAGATTCCGACCGGGGCAGCGGCACGAGGGCGATCATCCGATTCAGTACTGCACCATCCACGGGTATCGACGGGCCTTCGTCCGCGCGGGATCGGGCTCGGCCGTGCTCCTCATCCACGGCATCGGCGACAATTCCGACACATGGCGTCCCGTGATCGATCAGCTGGCCCGGCACCACACGGTTGTCGCGCCCGATCTGCTCGGCCATGGGCGATCGGACAAGCCGCGCGCCGATTACTCGGTCGCCGCCTATGCCAATGGCATGCGAGATCTGCTCAGCGTGCTCGAAATCGACCGGGCCACAGTGGTCGGTCATTCCCTCGGCGGGGGAGTGGCGGGCCAGTTCGCCTACCAATTTCCCGAACGGTGCGAGCGGTTGGTCCTCGTGGGAAGTGGGGGCGTCGGGAAGTCGGTGAACCCGTTCCTCCGGCTGGCGGCCGTTCCGGGGGTCGAGGTCATGATGCCGCTGTTCGGCCTGCCCCCCGTACGGGTGGCGGGCAGAGCGGCGGCCGACGTCCTGCGCCGGCTCTCCACTCCTTTGGGCCGCGACGCTGAAGAACTTCTCGCGGTCTTCGATGCGCTCCCCGACACGGCTGCCCGGAGGGCCATTCTGCGTACCCTGCGTTCAGGCCTGGACTGGAGGGGACAGGTGATCACGATGCTGGATCGGGCGTATCTCGCCGAGGGCCTCCCGACGCTGCTCGTGTGGGGTCGCCACGATGCGGTCATTCCCCTCGGCCACGGCCGACTCGCCCACGCGGCCATGCCCGGCAGCGAGTTCGTGATATTCGACGATGCAGGACACTTTCCCCACCACGCCGATCCCGAGCGGTTCGCCGAGCTCCTCTGCGATTTCATCCGCCGCACGACTCCCGCCCCGTTCGATGAAGAAGAATGGCGGCGACGTTTACGCCAAGGTCGTCCGACCGCTGAAGGCGAGCCGGCCGTCGAAGGAGAGCCGGCCGTGGCAGTCGAACCGTTGCCCGGCGCGCACTGACCTCAATCGTACGAGAACAGCTGCGTGCACCGGTACGCCGCTATCTCGCGCTCCGTCGTCTCATTGGTGACGACAGCGTCCCAGACCTGCGTCGTTCGCCCGAGGTGCAAGGGAGAGGCCTGGCCGATCACCACCTCTCCCTCCTTGGCGCCTGAGAGGAAATTCGTGGTGCAGTCCATTGTGGTGAAGCTCACCGCTCCGTGCGGCCAATGGTGCGACACACCGAACGCGCAGAGCGCGTCGGCGATGGCAATGACCACCGGCGTCCAGAGGAACCCGGTACCGGCGACGAGGGGATGCGTGACGGTCAGCCGCCCGGTGGCGTCGGCGCCTTCTCCCGTGACCTCGATCCCAAGGAGGTCCAACAACAGATACGCGTCGTATGGAGCGGGCACGGTGCAGATTCTGCCCGCAACGAGCCGCCCCGGCCACCGCCCCGCATGCCCGCCCGCACCACCGCCCCGCACGCCCGCCCCGCACAGCCCGCCCCGGGCCGTCGGTGCCAACCGGCACTCCCGGGTCTGCGATGATCTCTGCATGCTTCGCCTGGTCCTGCCCAAAGGCTCGCTCGAGCGCGCCACCCTGCAACTCTTCGAGGACGCCGACCTGGCCGTCTCGCGGGCCTCGGACGTGGCCTACCGGGCGTCGATCGATGATCCGCGCATCGATGACGTGCGCATACTGCGACCCCAGGAAATCCCGGCGTACGTGGCCGAAGGGCTGTTCGATCTGGGGATCACAGGGCGTGACTGCGTCGAGGAGCGGGGGAGCGACGTGGTCTCACTCGGCGAGCTGACGTACTCCAAGGCCACCAACAAGCCGGCCCGTGTGGTGCTCGCCGTCTCGAGTGATTCGCCGGTGACGAGTCTGGCGGAACTGGCGGCGCTCCCCGGAACGTTGCGGATCAGCACCGAGTACCCCGAGCTGACGCGCAAGGTCCTGGCGGGTCACGGCATTGAGGCGGACATTTCGTTCTCCTACGGCGCCACGGAGGCCAAAGTGCCCGAGATAGCCGATGCCGTCGTGGACATGACCGAGACCGGCAGCGCGTTGCGGGCGGCCGGGCTCCGCATCATCGAGACGCTCCTGATTTCGCACACCGAGCTCATCGCCAACCCGGCCGCTGCGGCAGATCCGGACAAGCGTCATGCCATGGAGCAGATCATGACGCTCCTCCAGGGCACGCTCGAGGCTCGCGGCAAGGTACTGGTCAAGCTCAACGTGTCGGCGGATCAGCTCGACGGTGTGCTGTCGGTGTTGCCCTCGATGCGGGCGCCCACGATCTCGGAGCTGTCCGGCGGCGGAGCGTTCGCACTCGAAGCTGTCGTGGCGAAATCGGACATCAACATCCTCATCCCGGCGCTGCGCGACAAGGGTGCGACCGACATTTTGGAGATCCCGCTCTCCAAGATCGTGCATTGAACACGGCAGCGACGAACGTGCCCGCCCCCGTCCCCTCCCATCGACCCTTCTTCGGGCGGGTCACCGCCTTCGACCCCCGACGCGGTCTGGGAACCGTCACCGATGCGGAGGGTTCGGCCTTCGACTTCCATGCCACCGCCATCCTTGACGGCTCCCGTCGAATTGAGCCGGGCACCGCGGTGAGCTTCGCAGTGCTGCCAGGACACCGAGGCCGTTACGAAGCGTGCGCGCTGGCCCCCACGGCGGGCGCTTCCCACCAGTCGCCCGCGTAACCGCGGGCGAAGACCTCGAGCGCCGCATCGACTCCGGCACGGTCTCCGGTCGCCAACAGGTCGAGCAGGAGTCCCCGCACCACCGCCAGTCCCAGCCGGGCGTGGACGCGCGCTGCGTCGAGGGGAATGCCCTGTTGGTCGGCGAGGGCGACGTTGGCATCCAGCCAGCTCTCGATCGCCTCGCCGAGGAGGGGACGGACGAGTGCATCGCCCTGGAGGGCGCGGCCGTACAACGCGAAGAACAGGCGTTCGAAGTCAGCTTGCGCCGGATCGGCGAGGAACTCCCACATCTCCCGGATGACACGATCGGTGCCGTCCGGGGTCGCGGTCGCCTCACCTCCGATGGCGGCGAGCTGTTCCCGGGAGCGCTGCTCCACCGTGCGGACCACGGCGACCAGAAGGCCGTTCTTCGACCCGAAATGGTAGAGGAGCATGCGATGGCTGGTCCCGATGGCCTGGGCGATCTTGCGCAGGCTCATGTCACCGAGGCCGTCGACGACGAAGTGGTCCACCACCTGATCGACGAGCTTCTGCTTGGAGCTCTCGCCGGGCATGTTCCAAATGGTACACTCGCTCCGGCGTTGCGTGGACACCACAGAGGATCGGAGGCGTCGTGGGTTTGCAGGTGATCGAGCACGAACTGACAGCGAAGGCACCGCCGGCGACGGTGTTCTCGTTGCTCCTCGACGGGTCGACATGGCCGTCATGGTCGCCGATCGACTCCTTCGAGCTCGTCGAAAAAGGCGATGGGGAGCCCGAAGGGGTGGGGGCGGTCCGCATCTTTCGCACAGGCCGGCACACGAGCCGGGAGCGGCTGAAGATGGTGAAGCCCAACGAGAGGTTCTGCTACGAGCTGATCTCCGGATTGGCCGTGCGGGACTATGTCGCCGTCGTCAAGTTGGAGCCGTCAGGGGAGGGGACGACCATCAGCTGGCGATCGACGTTCCGCGGCAAGGTGCCCGGCACCGGGTGGATCTACCGCCGTCACCTGGGCGGCTTCATCGGCATGGTGGTCAATGGCCTGGCGGCCGCCGCGGAGAGCCAGACGTTGGCCGGCCGTTAATGCGGAGCGGCTAGTTCTGATCGGCGCTGGCCGCGCTCTCCGCGGCCGCCCGCTCGGCCCCTTCGAGCTGGACGTACGCCAATCGGAGTTGCGACAGTGCCTGGAGGAGTGACGGCTCGGCCTCACCCAAACGGCCCTTGACTGCTTCCAGCATGCCACCCAGGCCATCGATGGCCAACCGGGCCTCGAAGAACATGGGAGGGGAGTTGGAGAGATAGATCGTGGCCAGCTCGAATATCCCGTAGCAGTGGTTGGCCATGACGATCTCGGCCGGGGTCTGGGCCAGCTGCTGGCGCATGGCGTCCAGCTCGGCCTGGGCCTCGGCGCTCAGTGCACCGCCCTCCTCGTCCTCGGGCCCCGATGAGGGCCCCGGCGGCGTTCCCGGTCGTCCCGGCGATCCGGCCGACCCACCACCGCCCTCCTCTCTCGCGGGGAAGTGTTCGCCTGACGGTGTCCAAAGGCTGCTCATGCTGGTACAATATTCACCTTGAGTACATGGAAGCGGGGCCTCCGACCAGAAGGCCTCCACCTGGCCACACGTTCGCTCGTCGAGCGGCAGCAGTGCGCCAGGTCGAAGGTTTTTCGGCGCGGGTACAGCCCGTTGGTCGACCTCGCTCCACCGAATGGCTCGCGGAAAGACCGTGGGCCCAAGTGAGAGGTGTGGTGCCGCATCGTCGCTGAAACAACAACTGAGCACCGGATCAATGATCGCATCCGTGCCCGTGAAGTCCGCCTGGTCGACCCCGATGGTGTGCAATTAGGCATCAAGGCGTTGCCCGAGGCCTTGGCCATCGCCAAGGAGCTCGATCTGGACCTGGTCGAGGTGGCCCCCATGGCCAACCCTCCGGTCTGCCGGATCATGGACTTCGGAAAATTCAAGTTCGACGAGGCCCAGCGGGCCAAGGAGAGCCGTCGGAAGACGGTTCACGTCGGGATCAAGGAGATGAAGTACCGGCCCAAGATCGGGCCGGGGGACTTCGACACCAAGACCCGCCAGGTCGCCAAGTTCTTGAACGAGGGGCACAAGGTCAAGATCACGATCATGTTCCGTGGGCGTGAGGTGTACCACCCCGAGCACGGGAAACGGATCCTGGATCGCATTGCCGAGCAGATGGAGGGCATCGCCAAAATCGAGGCCGAGCCCAAGCTCGACAACCGCAACATGATCATGGTGCTCGCTCCCGACAAGAGGGCCCGGCAGGCCGCCGCATCGAGGACGGCCAACCAACACCGCGGCGACAAGCAATCCGCCCCGGCGGCGGCGCCTGCAGCGGCGGCGGCCGTCCCGACGACACCGGCAGCGACAGCAGCAACCAATGGAAACGAGCCGGAAACCGGAGCGGTGACGACCGAGCCCGTCCCGGTAACGACCGACGCAGTGACGACCGACGCAGTAACGACCGACGACGCAGGAACAACCGAAGAGGGATGACGTCATGCCGAAGATGAAGACGGACAAGGGCGCTGCGAAGCGCATCAAAGTCACCGGCAGCGGTCGTCTCCGTCGCGGCCAGGCCTTCAGAGGGCACAACTTCGAGACGAAGAGCAGCGTGCGGATGCGTCGTCTGGGTCGTGGCGCCGATGTGTCCAAGTCCGACGAGAAGTCGGTCCGGAGAATGCTCGGCATCTGAGGTTCGGAGGCGGGTGAGCCGGCGCCTGACGGGCAGCCACCTCCCACCTGACGCAGTACTGAGAACGACGAGAAGAGAGGAGGACCCCCAATGGCCAGAGTCAAGCGATCCGTGCACGGTCGCAAGCACCACCGCGCCGTTCTGGAACAGGCGAAGGGGTACTACGGAAACAAGAGCCGTACATACCGTTCGGCCAACGAGCAGCTCATGCACTCGATGCAGTACGCCTTCCGGGACCGCCGCGCCCGCAAGGGGGACTTCCGCAAGCTTTGGATCCAGCGGATCAACGCCGGGGCCCGTGCCCACGGCATGAGCTACAGCCGCATGATCAACGGGCTGCACCTCGCCGGCATCGAGGTCGACCGTAAGGTTCTGGCCGATCTCGCCGTGAGCGACCCCGAGGCATTCGGCGCTCTGGTCCTCGCTGCCCAGAAAGCGTTGCCGAACAACGATACGTCGGCCAAGCCGTCCGCCAACGAGCCGGCCGAGGTCCTTTCCTCCTGAGCCAACCGCTCGCGTTCACGCACCGCCGGGTTCGTCGCGTGCGGGGGCTCCTCCAGAAGCGTTCGGCTCGGTGGGCCGAGCGCGCCTTCGTGGCCGAAGGCGCCGAGCTTCTGCGCACGGCGCTTCGGGCCGGGGTGGGTATCGAATCGGTGTATCTCGCTCCCGAGGGAGCCGGGGACCGGCTGACCCGTGAGACCTGTGACCTGGCGCTCGACGCCGGTGCCCGCGTGTTCCCCCTGGCGCCGGGGGTGCTCGAACGGGTGGCCGACACGGTGACGCCCCAGCCGGTCCTGACCGTCCTGCCGATGCTCGACGCGCCGGTTCTCGGGACCGACGGCGTCCCGGACCCCGCCGCTCAGCCGCTCATCATCGTTCTGGTCGACGTCCGGGATCCCGGGAATGCCGGCACCGTGTTACGGACGGCCGACGCCTCGGGCGTCAACGCCGTCATTTTCAGCGGCGAGTCCGTCGACCCCTACAACCCCAAAACGGTGCGCGCCTCCGCCGGATCCATCTTCCACGTCCCTTTCAGCGTCCAAGCGGATCCGGCCGCGCTGGCGACCTCGCTTTCCGCCGTCGGCTATCGGACACTGGCCACGGTCGTCCGGGACGGGCACGACTACACGGCGCTCGACTGGTCGATCCCGACCGCCTTGTTCCTGGGGAACGAGGCGTCCGGTCTGGAGGCGGGGACACTGGAGGCCGTGGGCGCCGCCGTGGCCATCCCGATGGAGGGCCGGGCGGAGTCGCTGAACGTCGGAGTGGCGTGCGCCGTTCTGTGCTTCGAGGCGTTGCGGCAACGCCGGTACCATTCCGGTCAGTGACTGAGCAGACGCAGGTGCAGATGGAGATGCAGGGCGAGATCGAACGGATCGTCGAGGAAGGCCAGGCCGCGATCGCGGGGGCGTCCACGACCGATGCGCTGGCGCAGGTGGAGACCGACCTGTTCGGGAAGCGGTCCGCCCTGTCGGCGGCGCATCGCGCGCTGGGCTCGCTGGACCCCGACGCCCGCAAGGAAGCGGGACGCCGATTGCACGAGGCCCGGGCCGCGCTGGAGGGCCTGGTGGCCTCCCGGCGGATCTCGCTGGCGCAGTCTGAGCGGATCGCCCTCCTCGCTGCGGACCGCCTGGACCTGACCGAGGTGATCCCCGAGCAAGTCACCTCTCCCCTCAGCCGTGGCCACCTCCACCTGGTGTCCCAGGCCCGGGACGAGCTGGAGGACGTCTTCGTGGGCATGGGTTTCGTGGTCGCCGAGGGCCCCGAGGCCGAGACGGACTGGTACAACTTCGAGGCCCTGAACATGCCTCCCGCCCATCCGGCCCGAGGTATGTACGACACCATGTATCTCGACATCGGTGAGCCCGAGACGGTGCTCCTGCGTACCCACACCTCGCCGGTGCAGATCCATCTGATGGAGGAGGCGGTGCGTGACGGCACCCTGCCGATCCATGCCGTCATGCCGGGAAAATGTTTCCGGCTCGACACGCCGGACGCCCGGCACCTGCCCGTCTTCAACCAGATCGAGGGGCTCGTGGTGGATCGCGGCATCACGTTCGGTGATCTGGCCGGCACCATCCAGACGTTCACCTCCGCCTATTTCGGGGAGGACATGCAGTCGCGGCTGCGACCGGCGTACTTCCCCTTCACCGAGCCTTCGGCCGAATTCGAGATCACCTGTGCTATCTGTCGCGGGGAAGGCTGCCGTACGTGTTCCAACATCGGATGGGTGGAGCTCGGCGGGTGCGGAATGGTGGATCCCGCCGTTTTCGCCGCCGTGGGGATCGACTCCGACGAGTGGTCGGGATTCGCGTTTGGTTTCGGAATCGACCGTTTGGCCCTCATGCGCCATGAGATCCCGGACCTGCGGTCCTTTATGGAGAATGACATTCGTTTCCTGTCTCAGTTCTGAGACGCCCCGCCCCGCCCCTCACCGCTCTAGAGAAAGATTTCCGTGCGCGCTCCACTCAGTTGGCTTCGTGACTTCGCCGCCTTCCCCGACGACACCGGGGTCCTGACCGCCGCGCTCGATGACCTGGGCCTCGTCGTCGAGGGGGTCGAGCAGGTCGGCGAGGGCCTCGAAGACGTCGTGGTCAGCCGGGTCACCGGCATCGACGCCATCAAGGGGGCCGACCGCATCCGCCGCATCGTCGTCGACGCGGGGGAGGGGCCGCTCCAGATCGTCTGTGGAGCCTTCAACTTCGAGGTCGGCGACCGGGTCCCTCTGGCTCCTGTCGGCGCCATCCTGCCCGGGGGGTTTGCGATCGGCCTCCGCAAAATGCGCGGTGTCGAATCCCACGGCATGTTGTGCTCGGGTCGCGAGCTGGGCCTCTCCGACGATGGTGCCGGTCTGCTCGTTCTCGGCGACGAGATCGAGGCTCCTCCCGGAACGCCCCTCAGCGAGGCCCTCGGGCTTGCGGCGGACACCGTGTTCGAGATCACGGTTGAGGGCAATCGTCCCGACGCCTGGTCCATTTCGGGCATTGCACGGGACCTGGCGGCCCGGATGGGGCTCCCGTTCAGGGTGCCCGAACCCCCGCCCCCCGCCCCGAGTGCGCTCCCCGTGTCCGACGCCGCAACTGCGGCGGTCCACGACGTCGACCTCTGCCCGCGTCTCACCGTCTCGGTTCTCCGCGACGTGGTGGTCGGCCCGTCGCCGGAATGGATCTCCCAGCGCCTGACTCTGGCCGGGATGCGTCCCATCAACAATGTCGTCGACGCTTCGAACTACGTGATGCTCGAGCGGGGCCAGCCCACACACCCCTATGACCTGGCGCGTCTGGGTGGGCGGGGCCTGATTGTGCGGCGGGCCCGGAGCGGCGAGACGCTCGAGACGCTCGACGGCGTGACCCGGACGCTCGGTCAGCCCGGTCGTGGTTTGGGCGACACCGGTGAGGACTGCCTCATCTGTGACGGTGAAGACGTTGCCGTGGGGGTGGCGGGGATCATGGGTGGTGCCTCATCGGAGATCTCCGATGCGACCACCGAGGTGCTGCTCGAAGCGGCGTACTTCACGCCCATGGCGATCGCGCGGACGTCCAAGCGACTGGGTCTGCGCACCGAGGCGTCGGCCCGTTTCGAACGAGGGTGCGATCCGTGGGGCATCGACGCCGCGGTCAACCGGTTCGTGGAGTTGCTGGGGCAGAGCGTGCCCGGTTTGACGACCTGTGACGGTGTGCTCGACGTGCGCGGGGACGTCCCCGAGCCGTTCACGCTGGGCGTGGCGATCGCACGCGTCCAACGCCAGATCGGTGTGGCGCTGACCGGTGCGGAGATCGCGGCACTTTTGGACCCGATCGGATTCAGGACGGTCGTGACCGACGACCGGCTGGCCGTGCTCGTCCCGACGAATCGGCCCGATGTGCGTCCCGCTCCCTATGGGATCGACGACGTGATCGAGGAGGTGGCCCGGATGTTCGGGTACGCCAACGTGCCTCGCCACACGCCCACATGGCCCCAACCTGGCCACCTCAGCTCCCTGCAACGGTCGCGGCGGCTGGTGAAGAGCGTGCTCGCCGGCATCGGTGCCTCTGAGGGCTGGACCAACACTTTCGTCTCCGAGGAGTCACATCGGCGGGTGGGTCTGACCGGTCGGGCCGTGCGGGTGTCGAACCCGCTGATCGCCGAAGAGCCGTTCCTCCGGCGATCGCTCATGCCGGGACTGCTGACTGCGCTGGCGCACAACGCGGGTCGGCGTCAGGGTGCCGTCAGATTGTTCGAAGTCGGTGTCGTCTTCTCCCATCCCGAGGAGGGCTCCCCTCGTCACGTCGAACGGAGTGGCGCAGGGGGCACGCAGACAGCACTGCTCCCGGGCGAGCGCGAACTGTTCGAGCGCGGTCTTTGCCTATGACGACGACGACGCACGGAGTGCCACGGCGGCCTGGCACGTCCTGGCCGACGCGTTCCGGTTGTCCGGGGTGCGGTTGGTCGCACCTGACGAAACGGCGTCGTTACCCGGGCTGCACCCCACCCGTTCGGCCCACCTGGTCGCCTTGTCCGCAGACGAGAGACCCGGGCGATCGATCGGTGCACTGGGGGAGATCGACCCCGATGTTGCGGCAATCTTCGGATTGACGCACGTATCGGGTGGCGGCACAGCGCCCCGTCGGATCGGCTGGCTCGAGGTGGACCTGGGACTGCTCTTCGACGAAGACGTCGTGGCCCGCAAAGCGATGGTTGCCGCTGCCGTGAGCCGCTTCCCCTCTTCGGACATCGACTTGGCACTCGTCGTCGACGACGACATCCCGGCGGACGAGGTGACCGAGGTGTTGGCGTCCGCGGCCGGCCAGCTCCTCGAATCGGTCGCACTCTTCGACGTCTACCGGGGCCAGGGGATCGCCGAGGGCACCCGGAGCCTGGCGTTCCGGCTGCGATTCTGCTCGCTCGACCATACGTTGACGGACGACGAGGTGGGCGAATTGCGGGCGCGTTGCATCGACGCTGCAGCGAAGGAGTGCGGCGCGGCCCTGCGCTGAACGTGTCGCCGTGGACGTGCGCCGGATCGATCCCGTTGACGAACCTGCGTTCGACGACTGGTACGCGATCTTGCGAGCGACGGATCGGGAGCGTTGGCCCGAGCTCGGTGGCTGGAGCAGGCGCGAGGCACGGGCAATGGTGGGCGCCACGCAGGGAGCGGCCGCATATCAGTGTCTCTCCGCTATCGACAGGTCGGGCGCCACGAGGGGAATCGCCCTCTGCGAGATCCCTCAACGTGACAACCGGCAGAGTGCGTCTCTCGATGTGCGGGTGTTGCCGGAGCACCGGCGGCGCGGCATCGGGAGCGCCCTCGTCGCCGAGGCCGAACGCCGATTGTCAGAAGAGGGACGGACCACGATCGCCTCGCTCGTCGAGGTCCCGGTGGCCATGGTGGCCACCTCCCCGGCGACACCGTTCGCGCGGCGCATGGGTTTCGAGGTGGCCCAGACCGGAAACCGCCGGCACCTCTTCCCCCTCTCCCTGCCGATGTGCGAGCCCGTCTGGCCGAGGAGATCGAAAGGGCCGGCGTCGGCTATCGCATCTTCACGTTCATGGCGCCATGGCCGACCCGGTATCTCGATGACCAGTGCGAGCTCGGTCGGCGCATGTCGACCGATGCCCCCTCCGGCGACCTCCGGTTCGAAGAAGAAGTCTGGGATGCGGCCCGGGTGGAGGAGTCGAATCGGTTGCTGGCGACACAAGGCGTCCGCAAGCTCGTCGCGGTGGCAGAGCACATCGGATCGGGTCGCCTCGTTGCCTTCTCCGAGCTCGCCCTGCCGCAGGATCACCCTCGCGAAGCCTGGCAGTGGGCCACGCTCGTGCTGGCGGAGCATCGCGGGCACCGGCTGGGCTTGGCCCTGAAACTGGCAAACCTGGACCATCTGGCCGCCTCCGTCCGCGAGGTGCGCGTCATCACGACGTCGAATGCCCGGGAGAATGCCCCGATGATCGCCGTCAACGACATGTTGGGCTTCGAGGTGGTGGCCGAAGGCACTTTCTGGCTGAAGGATCTCGATCACCTGGCGGACTGACCGGGCCTCAGGAGTCGAGGAACCGCAACACCGCCAGAACACGCCGGTGATCGGACTGTGACACCGGAAGGTTGAACTTGGTGAAGATGTTGGCCACGTGCTTTTCGACCGCCCCTTCCGAGACGACGAGCTGCTCGGCGATGGCGGCATTCGAGCGACCCTCCGCCATGAGGGAGAGCACTTCCTTCTCGCGTGCGCTCAGGACCGATATGGAGTCCGTCTGGCGGGAAGCGCCCATCAGTTGGGTCACCACTTCGGGATCCAACGCCGTGCCCCCCGAGGCGACCCGTTGGAGCGCCTCGACGAAGTCGCTGACGTCGGCCACCCGGTCTTTGAGGAGATAGCCGATCCCCGCGGCATCGTCGGCCAGAAGCTCGGCGGCGTAGCGGGTCTCGATGTACTGCGAGAACAGCAAAATCCCGAGACCTTCGTACCGACGACGCAGCTCGATCGCCGCCCGCAGCCCTTCGTCGGTGAACGTCGGTGGCATCCGGATGTCGACCACCGCCACGTCCGGCCGCTCCCGCTCGATCGATCTCCAGAGGGCGTCGGCGTCGGCGACCGCCTCGGTGATGACGAAGCCCCGATCGGCCAGAAGCTGGACGAGACCGTCGCGGAGAATGGCCGAGTCTTCGGCGATGACGACACGCAGGGGGGCGGGGGGAGCGGTCACCTAGGCGTGCAGGGGGAGATCCACGGTCACGACCGTCGGACCACGGGGTGGGCTGACGATGCCGAGTCGTCCATCGACAGCATGGACGCGGTCGGTGAGCCCTGCCAAGCCGCTCGATGACGAGCCCACACGCGAAAGCGACGCTCCGCCTGTCCCATCGTCGCGGACGACCACGCGCAACCACCCTCCTTGTTCCGTGCACGAGATGCTGGCCCGGGATGCCTTGGCATGCTGGGTCACGTTGGCGAGCAGCTCGGCTACGCAGAAATAGGCGATGGCCTCAATGGCCGCCGTCGGCCGTTCGACGAGGTTCAGCGTGAGGGTGGTCGGCACCGTGCAGCGCGCGGCGAGCGTCGCAAGTGCTCCTTCGAGGCCGATGTCCAGCGCAGGTGGATGGATCCCCCGGGCCAGATCGCGCAGTTCGACGATGGCCTCCTTCGCTCCCCGGTGCGCGTCGTTGACCAACTGCCGAACCTGGTCGAGATCGAGATGGTCGTCATCGGCCAGCTTCTCCTTGGCCATGCCCAGGCGCATGGCCAAGGCCACGAGTTGGGCCTGGGTCCCGTCGTGCAGGTCACGCTCGATGCGCCGCATGGCCGCTGCGGACGAGTCAACCGTCTGCGCCCGTGCCTCCTCGAGCGAGCGCACCCGGACCGCCACGGGGTCGGGCGACAGGAGGACCCGCATGACGCGCCGGTCCAGACCGACCACGGCCCGCACCGCCCACGGAGCGGCGAACAGGAAGAGGATGCCGGCGAGGAAGACGCCGAGCCCGTGCACGAACCCGAACTGCCCGCCCGAGAAGAAGTTGTTCCCGAAGAGGACGCGAGGGAGTCCGAAAACCGCGACGTGGTCCCCCGCACCTCCCCATAACGGGAAGGTGAGGCAGAAGAAGGCGGACCACCACAGGCTGAACGCTGCGAGGAGGCCCAGCACGGCGAGGGGAACCTTGACGACCACGTAGGCCATCGACCGCCATCCTGTGCGGTCACGCAACGCCGACTGCAGCCAACCGAAGAAGCCCGGCCGGTGCACGAACGGTTCGGGATCGTCGATCTCCTCGTTGAGGAGGCTCCGGGCGAGCTGCCGGTGGAATCCGCCGATGCCCCGGGATCCGCGTACGGCGAGGGCGATGATGGGGAAGCCGACAAACGTGATCGCCAGGACCACGCCTGCGAAGAGGCTGATGGCCACGAAGGCCATCCCGACGGCGGCCAGGGGTATGCCGATCGTGAGGAACCAGAATTCCGACCAGGATCTTTTGGCGAATGGCTCGTGCAGGATGATGCGTGCCAGTTCTTTCGGGCGGTCCCCGGCCTTTTCGGCCACGGCGGACGCCATTTCTTTCACCAGTTCACGTACTCGGACGTCTTCACGTACTCGGACGTCCGAATCGTCCACGTGCTCCCCGGTCATGCGTCCCGCCGGTGCAGAAGGAGCATCCCGATCGCGACGGCGACCGCGCAGTAGAGGCACATCAGGCCGAGTCCGACGCCCGGGGAGACCTGACGTTGCTGGTGCTCGACGGTCGCCACCGAATTGGCCAGCATCTGCAGCGGGGTGAAGCGACCGGGGTTGCCGTGAGCGTTCAGCGGTTGGAGGAGGACGGGGAGGAGGAAGACGACTCCCACGAAGGTGGAGATGGCGCCGGCCGTGTGGCGGATGATGACGCCGAGACCCAGACCGAACATACCCAAGAGTGCCAGATAGGCCCCCGACATGAGAAGCGCAGGCAGGACGCCGGGATCCCCGAGCGAGGCGATCGGTGCATTCCCAGAGAGGATGGCTCGACCGGTGAAGAAGCAGGCAAAAGCCAGAATCTCGCCCACAGCCAGGGAGACGGCGGCGATCACGAGCACTTTGGCCCCGAGCAACAACCGTCGTCGGGGTATCGCGGCGAGGGAGGAGCGGATGGTCCCGCTGCCGTACTCGCCGGTGATCATCAAGATGCCGAGCAGACCGATGGTGAGCGATCCGATGGCCAGCCCGGTCAGGGACTGATTCGTCGGATCGAATCCCTGCTGCAGCACCGCCTGCGGCTTGCGATGGATGTTGCTGGTGGCGAGAACCGTCACCAGCAATGTGCCGATGATCGTGGCGAGCAACGTCCAGGTGGTCGAGCGCAAGGTCCGAAGCTTGGTGAACTCGGTGCGCACGGCCTGCTGTATGCCGTACCTTCGTCGGGCCATGGGTTGTGGCATGAGCGTCGTCATCTGCGTTCCTCAGTTCTGGTTCGAGCTCGAACGTGCACCCAGGGCGGCGGCCGGGCGCGTCACCGGACTGGAGCCCGAACCGGAGCGGTACTCCACCGCATCGTGGGTCAGCTCCATGAATGCATCCTCGAGAGAACCCGTGAGCGGGGACAGTTCGTGCAGCGTCAGGATGCGATCGGCGGCCAACTCGCCGACCTCGGCCGAGCTCAAACCCGTGGCCACGATCGACCCGTCGGGTTCGACGTTCGCCGCGGCTCCGGCGTCGTCGAGCGCCGCCATGAACATTTCGGTCATCGGCGTCACGATGCGCACGGCTTCGCGCACGCTCTGGGCCGTGAATTCGCGCACGCTGGTCTCGGCGATCAGCGTGCCACGGCCGATCACGACGAGTCGCTCTGCGGTCAGCGCCATCTCGTTGATCAGGTGGCTCGACACGAAGACGGTCCGACCCTCGGCGGCCAGGTCGCGCAGAAGGAACCGGGCCCAACGGATCCCTTCGGGGTCGAGCCCGTTGATGGGCTCGTCGAAGAGGAGCACCCCCGGATCTCCGAGCAGGGCGGTGGCGATCCCGAGTCGCTGCCCCATTCCGAGCGAGTACTTTCCGGCCCGCTGGTGCGCCACGTCGGTGAGGCCGACGATGTCGAGGACCTCGTCGATGCGCGAACGCGCGATGTCGTTGGAATTGGCCAGAAAGAGGAGGTGGTCGTACGCACTGCGTGCCGGGTGGTACGCCTTGGCATCCAACAATGCCCCCACCTCGCGCAGCGGCCACCCGAGCTCCGCATAGCGCGTGCCGTTGACCAGCGTCGTTCCTGAGGTCGGGTTGTCCAGTCCCATGATCATGCGCATGGTGGTGGATTTGCCGGATCCGTTGGGGCCGAGGAAGCCCGTCACCACTCCCGGGGTCACCTCGAAACTCAAGTTGTCAACGGCCAGGGTGCTGCGGTAGCGCTTGGTCAAACCCTTCGCAACGATCATGTCTGCACGGTACGGAATCCTCCGGCAGATGAACATGTCGCTGACCGGCGTCTCCGACTGGGGCTAGCACCCCTCTTTTCCGTGGTCGATCATCGCGCCAGGATCGCACGAGAGGCCCGGTGTAGTCTCGGCGCCGGTGTGAGGGGTGAGTATGACGGTGCTCGATCAGAAGGTAATTGTCGTGGCCGGCGGCGCGACCGGGATCGGCGCAGAGACGGCGCGCCAGCTCGTGGGCGCCGGCGCCCACGTCGTTGTCGGCGACATCAACGAAGAAGGAGGGCGTGGCCTCGTCGAGTCGATCGGCGATGGCGCGCAGTTCGTCGGTTTCGACATCTCGGACGAGGACTCGGTCAGAGCGCTCATCGACGGTGCGGTGGCGACGTACGGTCGCCTGAATGGGCTCTTCTCGAATGCCGCTGATCTCAGCCCCGGAGTGTTGGGGAACGACACCGACATCGTGTCCATGGACAGCGAGACATGGCATCGGAGCCTGGCCGTCGATTTGACCGGGTTCTTCTACACGGCTCGTCACGCGTTGCCGCACCTCCTCCGCGGCGGAGGGGGTTCCATTGTGGTGACCAGTTCGGCGGCGGCGTTCGCGGGCGGGTCGACCCGGCCGGCCTACGCGACGTCCAAGGCAGGTCTCGGTGCACTGGTGCGTCACATCGCGAGCCGATGGGGTACGGAGGGAATCCGGTGCAACGCCGTCGCGCCCGGATTGGTGCTGTCGGATGAACTGCGTCCGAAGGTACCGGCCGAACGGCAAGAGGCGTACCTGGCGTCGCAACTCCTGAATCGACTGGGCGAACCCCGGGACATCGCGGCGATGGTCACGTTCTTGTTCTCGGATCCGGCGGAGTGGATCACGGGGCAGATTTTCGGAGTCGACGGCGGAATGGTCCTGCGCTAGGCCTCGACTGCTTGCCTTCAAGCGCTTGAGGTATGTCATCCTTCCGGGATGACAGCCTTCACCATCCAAGACGTCGCACGGCGCAGCGGGTTGAGCGAGCCGACGCTGCGCTATTACGAGCAGGTCGGATTGGTCGGTCCGATCCACCGGGACGAGCACAGCCGGCATCGCCGCTACAGCGCCGACGACCTCCACACGCTCGAGGCGCTGGCATGCCTGCGCTCGGTCGGCGTCGGCATCGACGACATGCGTACGTACCAGGCCAACCTCGCGCACAGGCACGAGACGGCGGCGGCGCAGCGCGACCTGCTGTTGCGCCACGCGGCGCGGATAGAGGCCGAGATCGTCGCCCAGCACGCCCGGCTGGCGTACCTGCGCACGAAGGCTGCCCTGTGGGATGCGCGTGACCGTGGCGATACCGCGGCAGAGGCCGCTGCGATGCAACCCTTCCTGGATGCGGCCGGTTGCCTGCGGGCACTGCGATGAGCCCGGTCCTCGTGACCGGGGGATCCGGCTACGTGGGCACGCAGTTGATCGCTGCGCTGCTGCGGGCCGGGAGTCCGGTGCGCACCACGGTGCGCTCGACAGCGCATGACGCGGAGGTGCGTGCCGCCGTCCGGCGAGGCGGGGCCGACGACACCGGGTTGGAGATCGTCGCCGCGGACCTGACGGCGGACGACGGATGGGCCGCCGCCGTCGCGGGCTGCGAAGAGGTCCATCACGTCGCTTCACCGATTCCCGCCGTCCAGCCGGAGGACCCCGACGAATTTGATCGTCCCGGCGCGTGAGGGCACCCTGCGGGTGCTGCGTGCCGCGCGCGACGCGGGCGCCCGTCGCGTCGTGCTGACATCGTCGTTCGCCGCGGTCGGGTACACGCCCAAGCCGGGCTCCGAGTTCACCGAGGACGACTGGACGGATCCCGATACCCCCGGCTTGGCGCCCTACCCGCGTTCGAAGGCGATCGCCGAGCGTGCCGCATGGGACCTCATGCGCGACGATGGCGGCGCGACCGAATTGGTCGTCGTCAACCCGACGTTCATTCTCGGACCCACCCTCACCACCGTGCTGCGGTCCTCGATGCAGTTGATCAAAATGATGCTCGACGGGACCATGCCCATCGTTCCCCGAGCCCGTTTCGGCCTCGCCGACGTGCGCGACGTGGCGGACCTGCACATCCGGGCCATGGCGGCGCCCGAGGCCGCGGGCAAGCGCTACCTGGCCCTCGCGGACGGCCCGACGATCAGCTTCCTCGACGTGGCCGACACGCTGCGCCGGCGCCTCGGTCCGCTCGCCGCCTCTGCGCCGACCGAGGAGGCCCCGGGGGATGATCTGCCCAGACCGATCATCCACAACGACCGGGCCCGCAACGAGTTGGGATGGCGCCCCCGCCCTGTCGAGTCGACGATTGTGGAGTCAGCCGAGAGCCTGCGTGATCTGGGCCTGCTGGGGCAGGAGGGTCCCGGGTAACCCAGCCGGGCGGAGTGCATGAGTATGCGAATATCTGTATACTGATGCGATGAAGGCGGGAATCGTCGGGGCTTCGGGGTACACCGGCGCCGAGCTGATGCGGCTCTTGGCCGGCCATCCTGACATCGAAGTGACCGTGGTGACTGCGCATTCCCATGTCGGCGAGGTCGTCGGTCTGCACACTCCGTCGTTGGCCGCCGCCTACCCGGGACTGGCCTACGGGGCGGCCGGCCCCGACGACCTGGACGCGCTGGACGGCCTCGATGTCGTGTTCTGCGCCCTGCCACACGGCGAGTCGCAGCGGATCGTGCCCGGCCTGCGGGCGCGGGTGGGGGTGATCGTGGATCTGGCGGCCGATTTCCGGTTGCGCGATGCAGCGCTGTACCCCACCTGGTACGGCGAAGAGCATGCGGCTCCCGAGGTGCTCGCCGAGTCGGCCTTCGGCCTGCCCGAACTGTTCCGGGCCGGCCTGGACGGAGCGACGCTGATCGCCGCCGCCGGTTGCTACCCGACCGCAGCCGGATTGGCCCTGGCCCCATTGCTGCGGGCCGGGTTGGTCGAAACGGCGGGCATCATCGTCGACGCCGCCTCGGGGGTGTCGGGTGCAGGCCGCGGCCTCCGGGACTCGCTGCACTTCGGCACGGTCGACGAGGACTTCGTCGCCTATGGCCTGCTCCACCATCGGCACACGCCCGAGATGGAGCAGATCCTGGGCGCACAGGTGCTGTTCACGCCGCATCTCGTCCCCATGGTCCGGGGGATCTTGGCGACCTGTTACGCCCGTCCGGCGGCGGGAAGGGGGGCCGGGTCGACCGGATTGACCACCGCCGTGGTGATGGACGCACTGCACGAGGCCTATGACGATGAGCCCTTCGTGGTCGTGACGGATGCGCCGCCGTCGACGAAGGCCACCGCCGGGTCCAACTGCGCCCACGTGACGGCCCGGGTCGACGAGCGCACGGGATGGGTGCTCTCGCTGTGCGCGCTCGACAACCTGGTGAAGGGCGCATCGGGCCAGGCGGTCCAGTGCGCCAACATCGCCCTCGGCCTTCCCGAGACCACAGGGTTGCCGTTGGTGGGGTTGTACCCGTGAGCGTCACCGCGCCCGAGGGGTTCGTGGCCGCAGGAGGTTCGGCCGGGATCAAAGCGGCGGGCGCGCCCGATGTGGCGGTGGTGACGACCGATCACGGCCGGCCCGTACCGGCCGCCGGTGTCTTCACGGGCAATCTCGCGGCGGCCGCGCCCGTGCAGATCAGTCGGGCCCATCTGGAGGCGACCGGGGGCCGGGCCGCAGGGGTCATCCTCACGTCGGGCAATGCCAACGCGGCGACCGGAGAGCCGGGCCGTGAGGCGGCGACTCGCCTGTGCGGTGCGGTGGCCGAGGGGATCGACGCGCGCCTCAACGAGGTCCTGGTCTGTCAGACGGGGCTGATCGGCATCCCGTTCCCGCTGGCGGAGGTGGAGCCGCACCTGGCCGCGATCGTGGCGTCACGGCGTGGCAATGCAGAGTCGGGCGCAGCCGCCGCCCGGGCCATCATGACAACGGACACCGTGCCCAAGACGGCATTCGTCAAGGGGGCCGGGTTCACCGTGGGCGCCATGGCCAAGGGCGCAGCCATGCTGGCGCCCAACATGGCGACGATGTTGGCGCTCTGCACGACGGACGCCGTTGCGCCGCCCGAGGTGTTGCACAGCGCCCTGCGCGCTGCGGTCGACGTCTCGTTCAACGTCATGACGGTGGACGGCTGTACCTCGACCAACGACACCGTGCTGGTGCTGGCGAGCGGGCGGGCGGCGGAGCCTTCGTTCGCGTCGTTGACCGCCGCGCTCACCGAGGTCTGCACGTCGCTGTCGGAGCAGATGGCCGACGACTCCGAAGGCACGACCAAGGTGGCGCATCTCCGCGTCGTGGGCGCCGAAAGTGACGGTGCGGCGCATGTGGCGGCGCGCAAGGTCGCCGACTCCATGCTCGTGCAGTGCTCATTGAACGGTGAGGACCCGTACTGGGGGCGGGTCGTCAGCGAGCTCGGTTCGGCCGGCGTCGCCTTCGACATCGACAAGGTGTCGGTGTCCTATGGCGGCACCGTGGTGTGTGCCCGTGGGGTCGCGGTGGCGCACGATACGGGGGCGGTGAAGGCCCACATGGCGGGCCGGCACATTGAGCTCCTGTGCGATCTCGGATTGGGGAGTGGATCTGCCGCGGTCTTGGGGACGGACCTCGGCTACGGCTACATCGACGAGAACAGGACGACGTCATGACGGCGCCGCCCAGCCGCGGCTCGATCCCGTTTCCGGCCCCGGAACCCCCCAAGCCGCTGGCCGGCCCCCTCCCGAAGAACACCCGGGCGCAGCGGGCGGCGGCACAGAACACCGCCTCGCTCCTCGTCGAGGCGCTACCGTACATCCAGCGCTTCCGGGGCAAGATCGTCGTCGTCAAGTACGGCGGCAATGCGTTGAACGGTTCGGCCGAGGGCAGCGACGACGCCCTGGCCTCGTTCGCCCAAGATGTGGTGCTGATGCGTGCCGTCGGGATCCTGCCCGTGGTGGTGCATGGTGGCGGGCCCCAGATCGGTGAGCTCATGGACCGCCTGGGCAAGGTCACCGAGTTTCGCGACGGCCTGCGCGTCACGGATGCCGAGACGCTCGACATCGCCCGCATGGTCCTGGTGGGGAAGGTCAACCGCGACATCGTCTCGGCCATCAACGTGCACGGCCCCCTGGCTGTGGGCATGTCGGGCGAGGACGCCAACCTCATCACCGCGGCGCAGAGCCATGTCGACCTGGGCTTCGTGGGCAAGGTGGCAGTCGTCGACCCGACGATGCTCGTGCGGCTGGTGGCCGAAGGGATCATCCCGGTGGTCGCCACCATCGGGGCCGATGCCGCCGGGCAGGCCTACAACATCAATGCGGACACCGTGGCCGGCGCCCTGGCCGAGGCACTGGAGGCCGAGAAGTTGATCTTTCTCACCGACGTCGAAGGGCTGCGTGTCGTGCCGGACGATCCAACCACGCTCATCCACCAGGCCAACCTCGACGTGGTCGACGAGATCTTGCGCGGCGGGGGAGCCGTCGGCGGCATGAAGCCGAAGATCGAGGCCTGTGCCATGGCCGTGCGCGGGGGTGTGGTCCGGGCCCACATTCTCGATGGACGGGTCCCTCATGCGTTGCTGCTCGAGCTCTTCACGGACTCAGGCGTCGGCACCATGGTGCTCCCGTGAGCCCGACACCGGATCGCAGTGCCCTCATGCGCACGTACGCCGAGCCGCCGGTCACCTTCGTGCGGGGCGAGGGGACGCTGCTCTTCGACGCCGCGGGCAAGAGCTACCTGGACTTCATCACCGGTCTTGCCGTGGTGTCGCTCGGCCATGCCCATCCGGCCGTGGCCGATGCCGTGGCGACCCAGGCCCGGACGCTGACCCATGTCTCGAATCTCTACGGCAACACGCTGGGGCCCGAGGTGGCGCTGACGATCGATCGCCTCATCAACGGCGGGACCGGTCAGGCCGGCGGGCAGGTGTTCTTCACGAACTCGGGGGCCGAGGCCAACGAGTGCGCCCTGAAGCTGGCGCGGCGTTGGGCCGGGGGCGGCCGTCACGTGGTCATCAGCGCCGACAACTCGTTCCACGGCCGGACCCTGGCCACGCTGACGGCAACAGGGCAGCCCGAAAAGCACCTGCCGTTCCTCCCTTTGCCGGAAGGTTTCGTGCATGTTCCCTACGACGACGTGGGCGCGCTCGCCGCCGCGCTCGACGGGGAGACCGTCGCCGGCGTGCTGCTCGAGCCGCTCCAGGGCGAGGGCGGGGTCATGGTGCCGAGCTCCGATTACCTGGGCGCGGTGCGCGCCGCTGTGCACGGAGCGAAACGCACTGCTCATGCTCGATGAGGTCCAGACCGGCCTCGGCCGCACGGGCCATTGGTTCGCGTTCCAGGCGCAAGGTCTCGAGCCCGACGTGGTGACGATCGCCAAGGCGTTGGGCAACGGCATGCCGGTCGGCGCCTGCTGGGCCCGGGCCGAGGTGGCCGCGGCGTTCGGGCCGGGAGACCACGGCTCGACGTTCGGGGGCCAGCCGCTGGCCATGGCCGCGGCGAAGGCCACGCTCGCGGTGATGGAGGCCGAGGACGTGCGCGGCCGGGCGCAGCACGCGGGGCGCGCCTGGCGGCTGGATTGGCCACCCTCCCGGGGGTTGTGTCGGTGCGTGGCGCCGGCCTGTTGCTGGCGGCCCAACTGGGGCTGCCGACAGCCAAGGAGATCGCCGCGGCAGCGCTGGAGGAGGGATTGCTCGTCAACCCGGTCCGCCCCGACGCCATCCGGGTGGCACCGCCACTCCTGGTGAGCGACGAGGAAGTGGACGCAGCGCTCGCCATTCTGGCCGAGGTCATGGCTGACGCGGCGACCGGCGAGGCGTCGGCCACCGCGCCGGCGGCGAAGGGCTGACACGTATGCCCGATCTCTTCGACGTCGACGACCTCTGGCCCCAGGGCTATGACCGCGTGCTCGAGCTGGCCACGAAGGGCGATGTGGGCCGCGTTCTGGAGGGACAGGGTGTGGCCCTGCTCTTCGAGAAGCCGTCCGCCCGGACCCGCAACTCCACCGAGATGGCGGTCGTCGGCCTCGGCGGGCACCCGATCTACATACAAGGTGCCGAGGTCGGCCTCGACACGCGGGAGTCGGCCGAGGACATCGCCCGTACCCTGGGTTGCTATCACCGCATCGTGTGCGCCCGTGTCTTCGATCACGACACGCTCGTGCGTATGGCCTTCGCCCTCGAGGGCACCGCGTTCGACGTCCCCGTCATCAACCTGCTCTCTGACGAGGCACATCCCTGCCAGGCCATCGCTGACGTCATCACGTTGCGCGAGGTCCTCGGTCCGCTGCCGGGCCAGGTGCTGGCCTACATCGGCGACTCGAACAACATGTGCCGCTCGCTGGTCAAGGTGGCGCTCATGGAGGGGATGGATGTCCGGGTCGCCTCGCCCCCTGCCTACTCGTTCTCGGCGGAGGAACTCGACCGACTCACCACGTTCTCGGAGAACGTGGGTCGTGGTGGCATCCTGCACGTGACCGACGACCCCCTGGTCGCCGCGGGCGGTGCGGACGCGCTCTACACGGACGTGTGGACGAGCATGGGGCAGGAAGAGGAGATGGTGATCCGCCGCGCCGCGTTCGCCCGGTACATCATCGACGACGCGCTGTTGGAGGTGGCCGAGCCCGATGTCGCGGTCCTGCACTGCCTGCCGGCGCACCGCGGCGAGGAGATCGCGGCTTCGGTCCTCGACGGATCGCACAGCGTGGTCTGGAGGCAGGCGGCGCACCGGCAGACAGCCATGCGGGGAATTTTGGCCTGGGCGGTCGAGGAATCGTGACCGAGTCGATCCAGCGGGGCCGTCTGACGAAGAACCAACGTCAGCACCGGATCACCAAGCTTCTCGAGGCACAACCGGTGACCAGCCAGGGGCAGCTCGTGGCGCTGTTGGCCGAGCAGGGTGTGGAGGCGACACAGACGACGGTGTCGCGCGATCTCGAAGACCTGGGCGCGGTGAAGGTCCGACTGCCCGGCGGCGATACCGCGTACGCCATGCCGGAACTCCCGGTGCACCAGATCGCCCCCGAGGACCACCTGCGCAGGGTGCTGGGGGAGTGGGTCGTCGAGGTGGCGTACTCGGGCAACCTGGTCGTGCTTCGCACCCCGCCGGGATCGGCCCATGTCGTAGGCTCGGCGCTCGATCGCAGCGGCCTGGACGCGGTCATCGGGACGGTGGCCGGGGACGACACGGTCCTCGTCGTGGTAGATGAGGAGGTGGGGGGGAGGGTGATGGCGGCGCGTCTCGGCGACGTCGCCGGCATCGCGCAAGGAACGGATCTCAACGGGAATCTCATCGGGAACACAGGGACAGGAAGGGACTGACCATGGCGGAGCGAGTGGTGTTGGCCTACAGCGGAGGCCTCGATACGTCGGTGGCGGTGCGTTGGCTGATCGAGAACGAGGGCGTCGAGGTGATCGCGGTCGCGGTCAACGTCGGTCAGGCCGCCGACCGCGGTGGCGAAGATTGGGACGCCATTCGCACCCGTGCCCTCTCGGCCGGAGCGGTAGAGGCCGTGGTGGTCGACGCCCGGGCCGAGATGGCCGAGCAGTTCTGTGTGCCCGCCCTTCAGGCCAACGCACGGTACGAAGGTAAGTATCCGCTCGTCTCCGCGCTCTCCCGGCCGGTCATCGTGCGCCACCTCGTGGCCGAGGCCCGTCGCCACGGCGCGACCGCGGTGGCCCACGGCTGCACCGGGAAGGGGAACGACCAGGTGCGCTTCGAGGTGGGCACGCGCTCGCTGGCGCCGGACCTCGACATCTACGCACCGGCGCGGGTGTGGGGCCTCAGCCGCGAAGATTGCGTCGAGCTGGCGGCCAAGTGGGAGATCCCCATCACGGTCACCAAGGACAAGCTCTATTCCATCGACGACAACCTGTGGGGGAAGGCGATCGAGTGCGGTGCGATAGAGGACCCGTGGGCCCCCGCACCCGACGACGTGTACACACTGACCCGGGCCACCGAGACGGAGCCGGTCGAGGTCGTCATCGGGTTCGAGGCGGGAGTACCCGTCTCGCTCGACGGCGAGTCGTTGGACCCCGCACCGCTCATCGCCACGCTGAGCGGCATCGCCGGCAGCCGCGGCTTCGGACGACTCGACATGGTCGAGAACCGCCGGGTCGGTATCAAGAGCAGGGAGGTCTACGAATGCCCGGCGGCACTCTCGTTGATCATCGCCCACGCCGACCTTGAGGACCTGACGCTGGAGCGGGACCTGCAGCACGAGAAGGCGCGCCTCGAGCCACGTTGGTCCGAGCTCGTCTACGACGGACTCTGGTTCTCGCCGCTCAAGGCCGCGCTCGATGCGTTCATCGCGGAGTCCCAGCGCCATGTCACCGGCGAGGTGCGCCTGCGCTTCGCGCCACCCGGCACCTGCACCGTGGTCGGGCGGCGCAGCCCGGTGGCGCTGTACGACCATGACCTCGCGACCTATGACGCGTCCGACTCGTTCCGCCACGCCGATGCCGAAGGGTTCGTCCGCCTGTGGGGACTGGGTGTGGCGACGTGGTCGGCGCGGCAGGGGCCCGGTGCCGCTGCGGCCAGCGGGGCGTCGACGGGCGCGTCATGACACTGTGGAAAGGGCGCATCTCGACCGGCATGGCCGACGTGGTGGCGACGTTCACGGTCAGCCTCCCCTTCGACAAGGCGCTGGCCCCCGACGATCTCGTCGGCTCGCGGGCGCATGTCAAGGGCCTCGGCAAAGTCGGCATCCTGACCGACAGCGAGGTCACGCAACTGCTCGACACGCTCGATCTGGTCGAAGAGGAATTCACCACGGGTGTCTTCGTCTTCGAAGAAGGCGACGAGGACATCCACACGGCGGTCGAGCGCCGGGTGACGGAGCTGGCGGGGGAGGCGGTCGGCGCCAAACTGCACACGGGGCGCAGCCGCAATGACCAGATCGCCACCGACCTGCGGCTGTGGTGCCGTCGCTCGCTGGTCGGGGTGGCCACCGAGGTGATGGCCCTGCAGGACGTGCTGGCCCAGCGTGCACGAGAAGCCGCCGATGTCTACCTGCCCGGCTACACGCACATGCAGCGGGCGCAACCCGTCCTCCTCGCGCACCACCTCCTGGCCCACGGCTGGGCCCTGGCCCGTGACGTGGACCGGTTGTTGGTGACGGTGGACCGGTTGAACATTTCGCCGCTGGGGGCAGGAGCGCTGGCCGGGTCGTCGCTCCCGCTCGACCCCGACTTCGTGGCGGCAGAGCTCGGCTTTCATGGCCGCTTCGAGAATTCGCTCGATGCCGTGTCGGACCGTGACTTCGTCGCCGAGGCGCTCTTCGACATCGCGCTGCTCGGCGTGCACCTCTCGCGCCTGGGGGAGGAGCTCGTGTTGTGGTCGACCGAGGAGTTCGGCTTCTGCACCCTCGACGACGCGTACGCCACCGGGAGCTCCATGCTGCCGCAGAAGAAGAATCCCGACGTCGCCGAATTGGCGTGTGGCAAGGCGGGCCGGCTGATCGGGCACCTCAACGCGGTGCTGATCACCCTCAAGGGCCTGCCCCTGGCCTACAACCGGGATCTGCAGGAGGACAAGGAACCACTCTTCGATGCCGTGGTGCAGGTTTCGCGCGCCCTCATCGCGCTGCGCGGTGTCTATGACACCGTGACCTGGAACGAGGAGCGCATGCAACGTGCCGCCGATGGCCCGGCCGCCGCCGCCATCGATCTGGCCGAGATGCTGGTCGAGCAGGGCATGCCCTTTCGCCAGGCCCATGCGCTCGTCGGTGGCATGGTGCGCGACTCGCTCGAGCGCCACGTCCCCCTGGTCGAGCTGGTGGAGGCGCACCCCGCACTGGGCGAGGCCGCGGTCGAGCTCCTCGAGCCCGGTGTGGCGGTCACCCGACGGCGCACACCGGGTGGCGCCGGTCCGGGACCCGTGGCGGACCAGATGGAACGCTTCTCCCGGCGCCTCGAAGTCGACCGCACCCGATTGGCCCAATGGCCGGTGAGGTGACCGTCGGGTAACCGGCCGGTCCGGATGCATCGGGGGCGACCGGTCAGGCAACGATCGGGTGAACGCTTGATGAAGAAGGCCGGAAATACTTGTACTGCGCGACCTGGTGGCGTACACCTAAGGGCAGAGGGGGCCCGTCCATCATCGATTCCCACCGAAGCGGAGCTGGCCTATGCAGCGAATGAGCGGCATCGACCCGATGTTCGTCTACTCGGAGACGCCGGTCACGCCCATGGAGGTGGCGTACGCCTGCATCTTCGATCCCACGACGGCACCGGGCGGCTACTCGTTCGAGGCGGTCCGAGCGGTGCTGGCGGAGCGCGTGCCCCTGCTCACCCCGTTCCGGCGCCGGTTGATGCCCGTCCCGCTCGGGTTGGATCATCCGCGCTGGGTGGACGACCCCGATTTCGACCTCGACAACCACCTCCATCGGGTGGCCCTGCCGACCCCGGGCGGTGAGGCGGAACTGACGGCCATGGTCGCGGCCGTCATGGGACGCCCGCTCGATCCCGACCAACCGCCGTGGGAGATGCACGTCGTCGAGGGGCTCGAGGGCGGGAAGATCGGTTTGATCGCCAAGATCCACCACTCCGTCATTGACGGGGTCGCCGGCGTGCAACTCATGGCGCAGTTGCTCGATGTGAGCGAGGAGGGTCGTCCCGCCGTGGGTTGCCCTCCGTGGTCGCCTGCCGCATTGCCGTCGAAGACGCAGCTTGTCGCCGCGGCACTGCCGACTATTTTCACCGGCCCCGGGCGAGCCCTCCACGCGGCGCGTGAAGTCGGCCGCACGGCGGTGCGCCTGGCCCGCTGTGTCCTCGACGGGCAGGTCGGGCCGTTGTCGGTCCCGGTCGGCGCGCCGGCCACCTTCGAAACTCCCGTGGGCGCCGCACGATCGGTGGCATTCGCCAAGTTGAGCCTGCGCGATGTGCGGGCGTTGAAGGATCAGTTCGGCGTGACCGTCAACGACGTGGTGCTCGCCATCTGCTCCGGCGCGTTGCGGGTGCATCTGCTCGCACACGACGAAGAGGTGCGTGACCCGCTGGTGGCGGTGGTGCCCATCTCGGTGCGCAGTGAATTGATCGACGGAGGGTTGGCGGACGAGGATCTGGGCAACCGGCTCTCGGCCATGTTCCTCCCTCTGGCCAACGATCTGGAGCAGCCGTTGGAGCGGCTCCGGGCCATTGCGGCGACGAGCGCAGCAGCCAAGGCACAAGAGCGGGCCGTCGGGTACGGACCTCTGGCGTCCGCTCTGTCCGAGGCCCTGCCGCCGGTGCTGGCGCGGCCGATGATCCAGCTCGGGATACAGGTCGGCGCGTTGCGCCGGCTCCGCACCGGGAATCTGATGATCTCCAACGTGCCAGGCCCGAATTTCTCGCTTTATTTCGCCGGCATGCGCATGATGGCCGCCTACCCGTTGGGCCCCGTCGTCGACGGCGTGGCCCTGAATATCACCGTGCAGACCTACGGCAATTCGATCTTCGTCGGGATCAACGCCTGTGCCAACACGGTGCCCGACCTCCCCGTGCTGGCCCGCTCGATGGTGGCGGAGCTCGACCACCTGATTGAGGCGGCCGACCGGGACTATGCGGCGCAGGTCCGGGCCGCCTGCGAGGCCGCCCACCCTTCGGCGAGCCCACGTCACCGGCCGAGACGGCGATCGCCGGTGGCCGTCCTGCTGGGCGAGGCGAGCTGACGAGACTGGCGCCACGCTGATCGCTCAACCAGTCTTGGTCCGTGAAACGGGCGGACTTGTCGGGGGATCCGGTCGACGTGGCACCGTGGTTGCTCAACAAGGTGCTGGCCAAGGGCGATCGGGCCGGGCGCATCGTCGAAGTCGAGGCCTACAAGGGTTCGATCGACCCGGCGTCGCACGCCTACCGCGGGAAGACGGTCCGCACGTCGGTGATGTTCGGGCCGGCCGGATTTCTCTACGTGTATTTCACCTACGGGATGCATTGGTGCGCCAACGTGGTGACTGGGCCCGACGGCGAAGCCTCGGCGTTGTTGATCCGTGCCCTCGCACCGTTGCGGGGCGTGGACGAGATGCGGCACGAGAGAGCGGCGGCCCGGCGGGACCGCGACCTCTGCAACGGTCCGGCCAAGCTCTGCCAGGCCCTGAGCATCACCGGTGCCGACAGCGGGACCGACCTTCTGGCCCGGCGCGCCCGGGCGGACGACCAGTCGGCTGCCGTCCGGTTGCTCGATGACGGGACGCCGCCGCCGGAGCGTCCGGGTCAGGGGAAGCGGATCGGCATCTCGGTGGCCAAGGACCTGCCATGGCGGTTCTGGGTGCCGGGGGACGAGAACGTCTCACGATGACTGGCCCGGGGCCCGGCGGGCCCCCGGTTGCAGGTGACAGCTCACCCGGCGGCACTTGACAGTTGTTGTGAGTAGTCACTAACATACACACATGGTGCCGATCCGACAGAGCGCAGACGCCCGGCGTGCGTCCATCTTGCGGGCGGCCATCGTGGAGTTCGCACGGTCCGGCTACGCCGGGACGTCGACCGAGGCCATCGCCACGCGGGCGGGTATTTCGCAGCCCTACATCTTCCGGCTCTTCGGGACGAAGAAGGATCTGTTCATCGCCACCTACGACGTGGTGACGGCGGCGATCGAGACGGCGTTCATCGAGGCGGCCGAGGGTCTCGAGGGCGAGGACGCCATGAAAGCCATGGGGCTGGCGTACATCGAGTTGTTGCAGGATCCCGATCTGCTCCAGGTCGAGTTGCACGGCTTCGCCGCTGCGGCGGCCGACCCCGACATCGCCCGGGCGTGTCAGGACACCTTCCGCCGCCTCTGGCAGTTGGTCGGGAATTACGCCGACGTCACGCCCGAGGAGATGCGCGACTTCTTTGCGCACGGGATGCTCTGCAGTGTCCTGGCCGCCATTGACCTCACGTCGGTGGCCGAGCCGTGGGCCCAGTCGTTCTTCGAGGACGTGGCGGAGGAGGAGAAGCGGCTGGCCCTGCAGAAAATGGGTGGACGCGCTTCTTCCGGCGAGCTCACGGCATCGGCGACCACCGCATCGGCCGCCATCTCCGAACCGGCTTCCTAGGTTTCCCCGTGTCGCGCCTTTTCATCCCAGTTCTTTTGCCTTCCGTAGTTAGTAAGCAATCACAACTTATCCACACCCACTGGACAAGGAGAGAAACCCGATGACGTCGACGCTGGAACAGGAATCGATGGAACAGGAATCGAGGCAACAGAAAGCGGTCGACAGTCCGGCCGACGTCGGCGGATCACCGGGCCGGAGTGCCGTCTGGGCCGTGATCATCACGGGGATGGCGCTCTTCATGGCCTCGTTGGACAACCTGGTCGTCTCGACCGCGCTGCCGGTCATCCGGGTGCATCTGCACACGGGACTGTCGGGTCTCGAGTGGACGGTCAACGCGTACACCCTGACTTTCGCCGTGCTCCTCTTGAGTGCCGCCGCCATCGGGGAGCGCCTCGGTCGCCGCCGGGTGTTCGTGGCCGGCATCGCGCTGTTCACCACGGCTTCGGCCATGGCGGCGCTGGCCCCGAGCATCGGGATCCTCGTGGCCGCTCGAGCCTTCCAGGGCGCGGGTGGGGCCATGATCATGCCCCTGTCCCTCACCCTCTTGAGCCAGGCCGTGCGGCCGGAGCGCAGGGCCGCCGCACTCGGGGCATGGGGAGCCATCGGCGGCCTCGCTGTCGCCATCGGACCCTTGGTCGGCGGCGCCGTCACGACGGGCTGGTCGTGGCAGTACATCTTCTGGCTGAACGTGCCGATCGGGATCATCCTGGTGCCGTTGGCCCGCTGGAAGCTGTCGGAGTCCCGCAACCGCGCCACTTCCTTCGACCTCCGCGGCGTGCTCTTGGTGAGCCTCGGCCTCTTCGGGATGGTGTACGGCCTCGTGCAGGGCAACTCGCACGGCTGGACCAGCAGCAGTGTGCTGTCGTCGTTCGCGGTCGGCCTCGTCGGCCTGGCGACGTTCGTGTGGTGGGAACTGCGCATCGACGAGCCGATGCTGCCTCTGCGGCTCTTCACCCAGCGCGCCTTCGCCGCCGTCAACGTGACGGCGATGCTGTTCAGCTTCGGGATGTTCGGCGCCATCTTCTTCCTTTCGCAATTCCTCCAGACCGTGCAGGGCTATTCCCCGCTGAGTGCGGGACTCCGGGTCCTGCCCTGGACGGGCGTGATGATGCTGCTGGCCCCGCTGGTCGGTGCACTGATCAATCGGCTGGGTGCCAAACCACTGGTGGTCACCGGCCTGATGCTGCAAGCGGCCGGGCTGTTGTGGTTGGCGCTGACCGTGAACGCCGGCACGGCCTACGTGGACATGATCACCCCCTTCATCGTGGCCGGGGTCGGGATGACCCTCTTCTTCGTGCCGCTGGCCTCGCTCGTCCTGGGCTCGGTGCCGACGGCCCTCGAGGGCGTGGCCTCGGGCACCAACAGCGCCTTCCGGGAGCTCGGCGGCGTGCTCGGCATCGCCGTGCTCGGTGCGGTGTTCTCGTCCGCGGGCGGGTACCACTCGAGCCAGGCCTTCGTGAACGGCTTCACACCGGCCATCGAGGTGGGGGCGGCGGCCGTCTTCCTCGGCATGCTCACTGCGTTGGCCATCCCGGTGGTCCGGCGGGCCCGGGCCGCACGGTCGACTGCGGTCGTCCCGGCTGCGGTCGTTCCGGACGGGGCCGTCGGGGATGGGGTCGTCGGGGATGGGGTCGTCGGGGATGGGGCCACGGGCGAGCTGGGCGTGGCGCTGCTCGAGGAGCGGTATCTCGACCGCTGGCCTGTCGCGGCGATGTCGTCTCAGTCTTTGAGCGCCTGAGGTGGGGGAGTGCCGCCCGCCGGGTGGAAGGGGCGGGGAGCCGTGCGGGCTGTGCCTATCCGCGATCTGGAGGGCCCCCCTCGTTACAGTCGGGAGCACTGCGCCGGCTTGTGACGCAAAAAGTGTCATTCGCGTCGTACAAGTGCGTTGACGGTTCGACGCGCGCCTGGTACAGTAAACCTCCCGTCGGAATGACCCCCAAGGTCATCCGACAGCCGAAGGAGACTTTCCAGCGGAGCAATCTGTCCGGAACAGTCCTTCGGAGCACCCGGCACCAACATCAGCAGTAGAGGTGTGTGCCCGGTCGCTCCTTGAAAACGGAATAGCGAGAGCCAAAAGCCAGTGCGGGCAATTCATTCGTGCTTCGGTACGTCTGGGTTGTACGTCAATTAGCAGTAAGGCAGGCCTCGATGGATCTGGGGACTCGTCCTTAGTGAAATGACGGTCTGTTGTTACCATGGAAGAGTCATACATGGTGACTCTCTGATTTTTGGAAGGTCCTTTCTCAGTGAGAACGGGCTGACCGGAAGTCTCGATGGAGAGTTTGATCCTGGCTCAGGACGAACGCTGGCGGCGTGCCTAACACATGCAAGTCGAACGCCCTCCATTCGGTAGCAATACCGATGAAGAGGGAGTGGCGAACGGGTGAGTAGCACGTGAGCAACCTGCCCCGAAGACTGGGACAACACCGGGAAACCGGTGCTAATACCGGATATCCCTATCGGACCGCATGATCTGATAAGGAAATGGATTCCGCTTCGGGAGGGGCTCGCGGCCTATCAGCTAGTTGGTGAGGTAATAGCTCACCAAGGCATCGACGGGTAGCTGGTCTGAGAGGACGATCAGCCACACTGGGACTGAGACACGGCCCAGACTCCTACGGGAGGCAGCAGTGGGGAATCTTGCGCAATGGGCGAAAGCCTGACGCAGCAACGCCGCGTGGAGGACGAAGGCTTTCTGAGTTGTAAACTCCTTTCAGCAGGGACGATTGTGACGGTACCTGCAGAAGAAGCACCGGCCAACTACGTGCCAGCAGCCGCGGTGATACGTAGGGTGCAAGCGTTGTCCGGATTTATTGGGCGTAAAGAGCTCGTAGGCGGTTTGATTAGTCGGGTGTGAAACCTCCAGGCTTAACCTGGAGCCGCCACTCGATACTGTCATGACTAGAATTCGGTAGGGGACCACGGAATTCCTGGTGTAGCGGTGAAATGCGCAGATATCAGGAGGAACACCAGCAGCGAAGGCGGTGGTCTGGGCCGACATTGACGCTGAGGAGCGAAAGCGTGGGGAGCGAACAGGATTAGATACCCTGGTAGTCCACGCCGTAAACGTTGGGCACTAGGTGTGGGGACTATTCAACGGTTTCCGTGCCGCAGCTAACGCATTAAGTGCCCCGCCTGGGGAGTACGGCCGCAAGGCTAAAACTCAAAGGAATTGACGGGGGCCCGCACAAGCGGCGGAGCATGTGGCTTAATTCGAGGCAACGCGAAGAACCTTACCTGGGTTTGACATGTAGGGAAAAGCCGTAGAGATACGGTGTCCTTCGGGGCCTTACACAGGTGGTGCATGGCTGTCGTCAGCTCGTGTCGTGAGATGTTGGGTTAAGTCCCGCAACGAGCGCAACCCTTGTCCTATGTTGCCAGCGGGTAATGCCGGGGACTCGTAGGAGACTGCCGGGGTCAACTCGGAGGAAGGTGGGGACGACGTCAAGTCATCATGCCCCTTACGTCCAGGGCTGCACACATGCTACAATGGCTGGTACAACGGGCTGCTAATCCGCGAGGAGGAGCCAATCCCCAAAGCCAGTCTCAGTTCGGATCGTAGTCTGCAACTCGACTGCGTGAAGTCGGAGTCGCTAGTAATCCCGGATCAGCAACGCCGGGGTGAATACGTTCCCGGGCCTTGTACACACCGCCCGTCACACCACGAAAGTCGGTAACACCCGAAGCCGGTGGCCCAACCTTAGGGAGGGAGCCGTCGAAGGTGGGATTGGTGATTGGGGTGAAGTCGTAACAAGGTAGCCGTACCGGAAGGTGCGGCTGGATCACCTCCTTTCTAAGGAGTGATGTCAGTTATTCATACTGACCACTACCCAGTTGAACACTGGCTACTCGGTATCATTTGCATACCAGCAGATGGTGGACCGCCTTCGATAATCCTCAGGGATACGTCGAAGCCCGTTTACCACGGTCATGGTCCCTGCAGATGCTGTCGGACCCTCGCTATTCCGTTTTGAGGGAGCGGCCCTTCGGGTCGTATCCCGGTGACGTCATGTCTGCAGCGCCATTTGCGCCGGGCATGACCGCTCCCCCGTGCGTGCCGTTGATCGTGGCGTGTTTTGCCGTGATCCCGGTGTGTGCCGTTCAGTCCCTTGAGAATTCCAAAGCGAGCACGAGCATCTTTGTTCTCCAAGCTACAAAGAGCCAACGGTGGATGCCTTGGCGCCTAAAGCCGAAGAAGGACGTGGGCGACTGCGAAAAGCCACGAGGAGCTGTCTACCTAGCTACGATCCGTGGATATCCGAATGGGGCAACCCAGCACCTGTCATGAGGTGTTACACCCGCCTGAATGTATAGGGCGGGGCGAGGGAACCGGGTGAATTGAAACATCTAAGTAACCCGAGGAGAGGAAAACAACAGTGACTCCCTGAGTAGCGGCGAGCGAAACGGGAAGAGCCTAAACCGTGCCGGTGTTAAAGCCTGATGGCGTTGCCGGTATGGGGTTGTGGGATTCGAGAGATGGGGCATCAGACCCGTCACGGAGTTACAAATCCAATGTTTAGTGGAAGCAGTCAGGAAAGCTGCACCATAGGGGGTAATAGTCCCGTACGCGAAAAGCATTGGACTCCGCTTGAACACCCGAGTAGCGCCGGATCCGGGAAAGCCGGCGTGAATCTGCGAGGACCATCTCGTAAGGCTAAGTACTCTTAGGCGACCGATAGTGAACTAGTACCGTGAGGGAAAGGTGAAAAGTACCCCGGGAGGGGAGTGAAATAGTACCTGAAACCGTTGGCTTACAAACAGTCAAAGCGTCGTTGCCCGTCGTAAGACGGTGCAGCCGTGATGGCGTGCCTTTTGAAGAATGAGCCAGCGAGTTACGGTGTGTGGCGAGGTTAACCAGTAATGGGTAGCCGAAGCGAAAGCGAGTCTGAATAGGGCGTCGAGTCGCATGCTGTAGACCCGAAGCCGAGTGAGCTTGCCATGGGCAGGCTGAAGCGAAGGTAAGACTTCGTGGAGGGCCGAACCCACCTAGGTTGAAAACTGGGGGGATGACCTGTGGCAAGGGGTGAAAGGCCAATCAAACTCGGTGATAGCTGGTTCTCCCCGAAATGCATTTAGGTGCAGCGTCGGGTGTTCAGCATCGGAGGTAGAGCACTGGATGGGCTAGGGGGCCTACAAGCTTACTGACCCCAACTAAACTCCGAATGCCGATGCTCAAGAACCCGGCAGTGAGACCACGAGGGATGAGCTTCGTTGGTCGAAAGGGAAACAGCCCAGACCGCCGGCTAAGGCCCCAAATTCTTGACTAAGTGGAAAACGATGTGGGAACGCAAAGACAGCCAGGAGGTTGGCTCAGAAGCAGCCATCCTTAAAAGAGTGCGTAATAGCTCACTGGTCGAGTGGTCCTGCGCGGATAATGTAACGGGGCTCAAGTCAAGAGCCGAAGCCGCGGATTTCCGTCATTAGACGGGAGTGGTAGGGGAGCGTCGATCTCGCAGAGAAGCGGCGGTGTGAACCGTCGTGGAGCGTGGTCGAGTGCGAATGCTGGTATGAGTAGCGAGAGAGGAGTGAGAAACTCCTCCGCCGTAAGCCCAAGGGTTCCTGGGGAAGGCTAATCCTCCCAGGGTAAGTCGGGAGCTAAGGCGAGGCCGAGAGGCGTAGTCGATGCACAACTGGTTGATATTCCAGTACTACCGTGTCCACGCCAATTCCAATCTAGAGGTACTAAGGGGATGACCTTCGGGTCGAGCCGACAAACTCCGGGGCGGACAGCAAAGGAGGGACGCAGGAAGATAGGTGAGCCCAGGCGTTGGTTGTCCTGGGGTAAGCGTGTAGGGAGGGATCTAGGCAAATCCGGATCCCATTAATCCTGAGACGCGATGCCGAGCCGTTCCAGGCGAAGTCACTGATTCTATGCTGCCTAGAAAAGCTTCTAGCGAGTTGGCACGGTACCCGTACCCCAAACCGACACAGGTGGGCGGGTAGAGAATACCAAGGCGATCGGGAGAACTGTGGTTAAGGAACTCGGCAAAATTCCTCCGTAACTTCGGGAGAAGGAGGGCCTCGATAGGGTGATGGACCTTGCGTCCTGATGCCTGAGGGGGCCGCAGTGAATTGGGGAAAGCGACTGTTTACTAAAAACACAGGAGCGTGCGAAGTCGTAAGACGATGTATACGCTCTGACGCCTGCCCGGTGCCGGAAGGTTACGGGGAACGGTTAGTCTTCGGACGAAGCTGTGAACCTAAGCCCCGGTAAACGGCGGCCGTAAGCACAAGTTGCGGCTTCATGGGAGTAATCCCTTGAAACAAACCCTGCTAAATGCTGGAAACTCCGAGTATCCGACGGTACTCATTCGTGTCACAACCGTCTTTTAGGGTTGCGATGTGAAAAGTAATAATCCGTCCGGTGCGGACAATCAGCAGGAAAGGCCCAGTTCCTCTAACTGGCTGGATCGAGTCCCATATGACCTGGGTAACTGGGTAGCGGGATTCGTCGATGGAGAGGGAAGCTTCAATGTCCCGATCCGTCGAGAGCGTGATCGCGGACTGCCATGGCGTGTCTCGTTGTCGTTCAATGTGTCGCAGATCGGTGAAGAAGCCCCAAAGCTTCTTCAAGGGGTCTTCGGTACAGGAACGGTGCGAGGCCGAGGCGACGGTGTCTTCTATTTTGAAGTCACAAAGCCATCTGATCTCGAAGCGCGGATCTTCCCGTTCTTCGATCAGTTCCAACTGCGTAGTCCGAAAAGGAATGACCTTGCGGTCTTCCGTGAGATCACTGAACTTGTCCTGTCAGGCCGACATCTTTCAGCTTCGGGCATCGAAGAAGCCCTCTTTTTGAGAGGGCCGATGAACCGAGGTGGAAAACGTCGGCGTAGCGATGAAGAAATCATCGCAGCGTTGAGGAGTTGGGAATCCTCAGAGGCCATATGCAGGGCTCCCTCTATGAAGCAGAGGGATGAAGATATGGTCCACACCCCATAGCGATATGGGGATTAAGGGAACTATAACGGTTAGTTAATACCTGGCTGTTGCAAAACCCCACTGTATGCTGGAACATCCGAGTATCCGGTGGTACTCGTTCCTATCTATTCCCTCAAGAGTGGATAGGGAAAGTGAAAATCCACCCGGTGCGGACAATCAGCAGGAAACCACTTTCAGGTGGGATCCTCAGAGACTGTACGTGGGGCTCTCGATTCGAACACTCCGGTTACCACTGGACCGTTCGAACCGGGACGAAGATACAGTCCGACCCTCATGGCGACATGAGGAGCTAGACAGAAATGATCTAGCCGCTCAATATGATGAATAGCGAGTTTGCTAGCAATCCTTTGAGTAGTAACAAAAGTGCCTAAGGTAGCGAAATTCCTTGTCGGGTAAGTTCCGACCTGCACGAATGGCGTAACGACTTTCCTACTGTCTCAACCACAGACCCGGCGAAATTGAAGTACGAGTAAAGATGCTCGTTAGCTGCATCAGGACGGAAAGACCCCGTGGACCTTTACTATAGCTTGATGTTGGGTTTTGGTACGATTTGTGTAGGATAGGTGGGAGACTGCGAAGCATTGGCGCTAGCCAGTGTGGAGTCAACCTTGAAATACCACCCTTTTCGTGCCGGGACTCTAACCTCGGTCCGTAATCCGGATCAGGAACAGCGTCAGGTGGGTAGTTTGACTGGGGCGGTCGCCTCCTAAAATGTAACGGAGGCGCCCAAAGGTTCCCTCAGGCTGGTTGGCAATCAGCTGTCGAGTGCAATGGCAAAAGGGAGCTTGACTGCGAGACCTACAAGTCGAGCAGGTGCGAAAGCAGGGCATAGTGATCCAGCGGTTGCTTATGGAAGCGCCGTTGCTCAACGGATAAAAGGTACCCCGGGGATAACAGGCTCATCTTCCCCAAGAGTCCATATCGACGGGAAGGTTTGGCACCTCGATGTCGGCTCGTCGCATCCTGGGGCTGAAGCCGGTCCCAAGGGTTGGGCTGTTCGCCCATTAAAGCGGTACGCGAGCTGGGTTTAGAACGTCGTGAGACAGTGAATGAACCGCGCTGTCTATAAACTTGGCTATATGCTGGAAACACCGTTTGTATCCTGCGCTACTAGTTAGCTAGAGGTCGTGATACACCCGCTAAGTACGATGCGGGCATGGACATAGTTGGCAGTGACAATGCGACAGGTGCGGTCAATCAGCAGGAAAGGCTGGAGTCGTACATAGCGGGATTTGTAGATGGAGAAGGTTGTTTCCACGTAGCGATTCAACGCAATCCGAGTACGAGGGTCGGTTGGCAACTCGTGCCAGAATTTCGAATCAGTCAGGATGTCTCCCGAGCGAAGATCTTAGATCTCGCCCGAGAGCAGATGGACTGCGGATTACTCCGTGAGAATCATCGAGGCCCGAATGACCACACGTTTGTGTTGGTGGTTCGGCGCCGTAAGGACTTGCTTGAGAAAGTGATTCCCTTCTTCGAACGAAATCCGCTTCTGAGTTGCAAGCAAGATGAATTCGTGACATTCGCCCGGATAGTTCGTGCGATGTCTCTCGGAGAGCATCTTGCAAATGAGGGCTTCGAACGGCTTGCCGGCGGAGCGTTGCAAATGAATGGTGGTGGTCGCTATCGCCGGCTTCATCACAACTCAGATTCCAGAATCCTCAGAGACCATATGCCGAGCACGCTCACAGTGATGTGAGCGTGAAGATATGGCCCGATCTGCATGGCGACATGCAGAGCCAGGCAGAAATGTCCTGGCCCCCGACAATGATTGGTCGGTGGTAACAGAAATGTCGGTCCCTATCCGATGCAGCCGTAGGAGATTTGAGAAAGGCTGTCCCTAGTACGAGAGGACCGGGACGGACGTAGCTCTCGTGTGCCAGTTGTCCTGCCAAGGGCACGGCTGGTTTGCGACCTACGGGTGGGATAAGCGCTGAAAGCATCTAAGTGCGAAGCCCGTTTCGAGATGAAATCTCCCACAGGGTTAACCTGGTAAGGCCCGTGGCTAGACGACCACGTTGATAGGCCGGAGGTGTAAGTGCGGCAACGCATTCAGCCGACCGGTACTAATCGGCCGAGGGCTTGGGAACTTGCTCGTGCTCGCTTTGGAACGCTCAGGGGTTGCGGTAACGCAATCCTCTGGCCTCGTCTGCCGTGCTTCAGTGCGCCGCAGACGAGGTCGAGCGCACGGTTTCCGGTGGCCATGGCGGCGGGGAAACACCCGTTCCCATTCCGAACACGGCAGTTAAGCCCGCCCGCGCCGATGGTACTTGGGGGGAGGCCCCCTGGGAGAGTAGGTCGCCGCCGGGATTTCTAACGACAAAAGCCCCCCGAGTTCGCTCGGGGGGCTTTTGTCGTTCTCGGGTTCGTGTCTGTCCTGTCATACTGCGGCCTATGTCTGGGCCGGGGCGCAGTGGCGGCATGGACAGTGGAGCTACCAGCGAAAGCCCAGGAGACTCCCCCCGTCGCGAGAACAGCCCCAGCTCATCGCCGTGGCCACGTCTGCGCCTCGCTCCCATGCGCGCCCGAGATACAGAGGAGCCCCACCGCGCCTCCACTCCTCTCGAGTTGCTCTTCGACCTCTGCTTCGTCGTGGCCGTGTCGCAAGCGGCGAGAGAGCTCAGCCAGAGCCTGGCCCTGAACCACCTCGAATCGGGGATCCAGGGCTACTTGATGGTCTTCTTTGCGATCTGGTGGGCCTGGGTCAACTTCACGTGGTTCGCCTCGGCCTACGACGTCGACGACGTGCCGTACCGGCTTTTGACGTTTGTCCAGATCATCGGGGTCCTGATCCTCGCCGCGGGGGTCCCGGCGGCGTTCCGGCAAGGCAACTTCACGGTGGCCACCATCGGTTACGTGGTGATGCGGGTGGCGCTCGTCACCCAGTGGCTGCGCGCCGCGCACGACGACCCGGTGGGTCGGTCCGCCGCCCGGCGCTATGCCCTGGGCGTCACCGTGGTTCAAATCGGATGGATAGCGCGGTTGTTCCTGCCTCATCACGCGGGCGAAGTGGCGTTCTACGTCCTGGCGGTGGCCGAGATGATCGTTCCTGCGTTCGCCGAATGGGGCGGCCGGGGCACGGCGTGGCACCCCGAGCACATCAGTGAGCGTTACGGGCTCTTCACACTCATCGTGCTGGGAGAATGCGTAGCCGCCGCCACCGTCGCCATGCAGGAGGCCACGACCCTCGGACTCTCCGCCGGCCAGATCGGCGTGGCGACCGGCGGACTCCTTCTCATCTTCTCGTTCTGGTGGTGGTACTTCGAGCATCCTGCCGAGGAGGGCCTGCGTATGTCGCGGCACCTGGCTTTCCTCTGGGGCTACGCCCACTACTTCGTCTTCGCCTCCGTCGCCGCCCTGGGAGCTGGACTCGAAGTGGCCCTGGCGAGTACCCACCATGCCACCCGGGTCTCGCCGACGACGGCGGGAGGGGCTGTCGCCGTGGCCGTTTCGGTCTACCTCCTGGTGACGGGGATCGTGTTGGGCCGCCTGCAACCCGGGAGCGTGCTCAAAATGCGTTTCATCGCCCCCTTCGTCGTACTGATTCTGATCGTCGGATTCAGTGCACGTGGACTCACCGTGGGTGTCGCACTTCCGATCATGGGTGTGCTCGCGGTGGCCCTGGTGATCGTTGATCACCAGGTCTCGCTGCGCCACCCGGAGGGCTCGTCGGCCGGCTGAAGGGTCGACGCGGTGTGCCTGTACATTGCTCGCCTAAACTCCACTGATGCCTGCTGATTCCCCCCGGCCTGATCGTCGCGCCTCCTCGGCGCGTCCGGGCGGCAATTCCGGCGGAGGAAAGGGCAGGTCGGGAGGGTCCTCGAGTCGCTCAGGCGGATCAGGCGGATCAGGCGGATCAGGCGGATCAGGCGGATCGAGCCGATCCGGTAGCGCCCCGAGCGGGTCTCGTTCCGGCGGGTCTCGTTCCGGCGGTTCTCGTTCCGGCGGCTCTCGCTCCGCCGGGGCATATTCAGGTTCTTCCGGTTCAGGGGGCGCTCGATCCGGCAGCCCCCGTGCCGGTGCCGCGGGAGGAAGCGGCAGCGACGGCACGCGAAGGAGTTCGGCCGCTCCCCGACGTGCCGATGGCGGCGCACGTCCACCCCGGCGTCCCGGCGCGTGGCGCGACGAAGACGAGGAGAAGAAAGGGTCCCGGTCACCCCGCACCTCGACCGGCGGCCCCACTCGCCGGCCCGCCACGGCGGCGCGCGCCGGATCCGGCGACCGTTCGAGCTCGGACGGGGCCGCCCGGCCCGCCGGGACGGGTGGCGCTTCTCGGACGGGCCGTCCGCCGTATCGAGCCGATCGGGATGACACACGCTCGCCGCGACCGCCGCGTGCCGGGGCACCATCCCGCGGGGCGTCATCGCGCGGAGCGCCGTCCCGTGGCGCCCCATCCCGCAGCAGACCGTCCCGCGGGACGCCATCCCGTGATGGGCAGTCGAGGGGCGCGCCGCATCGGACTGACGGGAGCGCACCGAGGGCCCCACGAACCGGTGCCGGCGAGCGCCGCCCCAGTCCCAGCCCCAGCCGCCGCCCCAGCCCCAGCCAAAGCTCGAGCCAGGGGTTCCGGGAGAGGGCGCCCTACTCGCGTCCCTACGACGACGATCCACTGCCCGGTCAGGCGAAGAAGTGGGGCAACGTGGCCCGTCGCGGTGCACGCGAGGTCACCCGCCGCGACACCGACGGGGAGCAGCGCACCGCTCGATTCTCCGATGACCAGGATCGACGCCGTACCGCGCCACCCACCAGGCCCGAGCCGTGGATCAGGACCGATGGCTCCCGTGACGAGTGGGAGGACACGGTCCGCCCAGCCGGTCGGGGGCGATCGGCCGGACCCAGACCCAATGGGGTCGACCGGGCAGCCCGGGCCAGCACCATGGCGCTCTCGACGCTGTCGACCCGCAAGGCGCTGCCGCCGGAGATCGCGGCCGAAATCCGCAACGCCGCATCCATCGCGACGGCGCTGCACCGCGAGCGATTGGTGGAGAAGGCCGAATCGGCCTATGGAGCCTACGAACGCGGGCGCTACCAAGATGCCCTCCGTGCCATCAAGCCCGTCGCCGAGGAAACCCCCAGCGTGGCCGCGGTGCGAGAGCTCGCCGGGCTGGCCGCGTACCGGTCGGGCAAATGGCGTGAGGCCGTCAAGCACCTCGAGACCCACGCGATGCTGACGGATTCCGCCGAGCATCTCCCGGTCCTGATGGACTGCCAGCGTGCCCTGCGCAAACCGAAAAAGGTGGCGGAACTGTGGACCAAGCTGCGCCAGAGCTCTCCCGAGCCCGACGTGTTGGCCGAGGGCCGGATTGTGGCCGCGGCCTCTCTGGCCGAGACCGGCGATCTGCAGGGTGCCATTTCCATGCTGGCCACCGCCGGCGCGTCGAAGGCCCTCAGGAACCCTTCGAATCGCCACATACGGCAGTGGTATCTCCTGGCTGACCTCTACGAGCGGGCGGGCGACGTGCCGCGGGCCCGCGAGCTCTTCGAGCGGATTCTGCGGGTCGACCGGGAGGCCTACGACGTAGCGGAGCGTCTGATGGCACTGGGTCCCGTGAGCAAGCCGCGCTCGAGCCCCCGCGGGCGCCCGAAGACCCCTGCAACCGCCAAGTCGGCAACCGCCAAAACCCCCGCAACCGCCAAAACCCCTGCAACCGCCAAAACCCCCGCCACCCCGAAGAGCTGACCCGAAAGGGCCGTCAGCAGGACGGCCGGCAGCGAGCCGGGGTGCGCGCGCAGCTCAGGAGGCCGGACCTTCCACGGTGACGAGCGTGCCGATCGGCGTCAGGGGCCAGAGCATGCCGGCGTCGGCCACCGTCATTTCGACGCAGCCGTTGCTCTGGGGGAACCCGTACTTGGCCCGCACGAAGCCGTGCAGTGCGTCGCCCCCGTTGAAGTAGCTGGCCCATGGGACGTTCGGGTCGTCGTAGGTCGACCCGTCGGGGTTCGTCCCCTTCATTTCCGAGGAGGTCACGTGCTCGAAGACGGGGTACGTGCCGTCGACCGTGTCGGCGCCGGGGGCGCCCGTGTTGACCGGGATGCCGGTGTACTGGGCCACGCCGTTGTTGTACAGGGTCAGGTTCTCCGGTAGGACCTTGGAGACGAGGACGTAGGTGTACGGCGCGGAATCGACCTTGCCCGCGGCGGCAGCGGCCAGCAGCGTGGACCACACCTTTGGCCCGGCCAACCCGTCGACGGTGAGGCCGTTCTGATTCTCGAACGTCTCCACCGCGGCCTTGGTGATGACGGTTTCGACGCCTTGGATCCACTGCGACGTCAACTCGGCGGGCATCGGCCAACGCCAGGCGAAGGTGCCCAAGGTCGGCTCGGCTGTGTCCTGGGGCGCCAGCGCCGCAGTGCTACTGGGAGTGAAGGACACCGGGAGGAAGTTGAGCTGCGCCAACAGCTCCTGGAGTCGCAGGACGCTGCCGTCCGCCACGGTGAAGTTGAAGGACGACGCGGCGGGAAGCGACGCGCCGTCCTTGGCCTTGATGCCCGTGTTCCCTCCGGGGATGGTCACCACCTCGTTCGCCGACGGGATGAGCGGTGCCGCCAGGTCGTAGCGAATGGTGGTCGGGCTCGGTTGCGCCCAGGCGCCGGCCACGGGGGGTGAGATCGTCGGCGTGGTCGACCCGAGCGTGACCGGGGTGGAGAAGGTGATGCTGATGTCGGCGTTGGTGGCGGCGGTCGACGTGCCCGACGCCGGGCTCGTGGTGACGACGGTGAGCGGGGTGGCCTTCACCGTCGTCTGCGTCGTGCCGCCGCCTCCCGCGTCCTTCGAACCGTTGCCATTGGAGGATTTGCCGATGCCGTACGCGATCGCAGCAGCGGCGATGACCAGCACGACCGCTCCGGCGATCAAGAGCCACGTGCGACCACGTCGGGGCGCCTTCCCGTGGGCCTCGAGAACCTGCATCCAGTAACCCTTCCCCCGGAAGCGGATCTGAACCCCGCCGCCGGTGATCCTCCAGCCCTGCACAGTACGCCCGCTCTGCCGCGCAATGGCATCACCTGCCTGTCGAGGAACAGGCCCACGGGGACGCTCATGGGGCTCCGGTAGGATTACCGCATGAGCCTCGATCTCCATGCACTGCTCGGTGATGACGCGGATTCGCTCCTCGGGCACAGCGCCAAGGCCTTTCCCTCCGAAGGTCTCGTGTTGCCAGGCCCGGACTACCTGAGCAGGGTTTTCACGGACAGCGACCGCTCACCGACGGTGCTCCGCAACTTGGGCACGCTGTTCAACCACGGCCGGCTCGCAGGCACGGGTTACATCTCCATCCTCCCCGTTGACCAGGGCATCGAGCATTCCGCCGCGGCCAGCTTCTCCAAGAACCCGGCCTATTTCGATCCGGCCAACATCATCGAGCTGGCGCTGGCCGGGGAGTGCAATGCCGTGGCGACGACGCTCGGAACGCTGGGGATGGTGTCGCGGCGCTACGTCCACCGCATCCCCTTCATCGTCAAGATCAACCACAACCAGTTCCTGCACTACCCGAATACGTACGACCAGATCCTGTTCGGCGCCGTGCAGCAGGCATCGGATCTGGGGGCTTCGGGGATCGGCGCCACCATCTATTTCGGGTCCGACGATGCCGACCGCGAGCTCCAGGAAATTTCGCACACGTTCGCCGAGGCGCACCGGCTCGGCATGTTCACCGTGCTGTGGTGCTACCTGCGCAACAGCGCGTTCCAGAAGGACGGTGTGAACTACGAGTTGTCCGCCGACCTGACGGGTCAGGCCAACCATCTCGGTGTCACCATTGAGGCCGACATCATCAAGCAGAAGCAGCCGGAGAACAACGGGGGCTACAACGCCATCGGCTTCGGTAAGACCGACCCGCTCGTCTACGACCAGCTCACCACGGACCACCCCATCGACCTGACGCGCTGGCAGGTCGTCAACTGCTACGCCGGCCGCATCGGCCTGATCAACTCGGGCGGCGAATCCAAGGGTGACAGCGATCTGGCCCAAGCGGTGCGCACCGCCGTCATCAACAAACGGGCCGGAGGCATGGGCTTGATCGTGGGCCGCAAGGCCTTTCAGCGGCCGATGGCCGAAGGAGCGGCACTGATCCACTCCATTCAGGACGTGTATCTCGACAAAGAGGTGACCATCGCCTGATGGGCGTTGCGCCGTCGGGCCAGTCGGGCGAGTCAGGCGAGTCGAGCTCGAGCTCGAGCGATGCAGCGGGTAACGGGTTCGACCGGGACGTCGCCCGGTTCCTGGACGAGTACTTCGAGGCCGAACCGGTCGGGGCGACCTTCTTCGGGTTGACCGAGTGGGATGCGCAGTTGCCCGACTTCACGGCCGACGGCTTCGCACGCCGGGAGGCGGCGGCGTGGCGCTGGCTCGAGCACTTCTCGAGGCTGGACTCCGGTACGGCGGCGCCGGGCACCACCGGCGGTACGGCGGCACCGGCCGCCACGGGCGCTACGGGCACCATGGGCACCACGGGTGCCCCCTCGCCGCTGAGCCACGACCAGCGGGTCGACCTGGCCCTCCTGCAGGCGCATCTGGGCCAACAGGCGGCGACCGCCGACTTCACCCATTGGCGCCGTTACCCCACGACCTATCTGGAGAACGGCGTCTTCGAGCTCTTCGTGCACGGGACACGTGACGAGGCGGCAGCCACGGCGGCGGCCGTCGAACGGGTGCGACAGGTGCCGGCGGCTCTGGCGGCTGGACGCGAGAACCTCGACCCGGAGCTGGTCGACGCCGAGCTCCTGCGGCAGTGGGCCCTGCCGAACACGGCGGCGCAGGCGGCCTTCATGCGCGAGGGCCTCGACGCCTTCGTGGAGAAGCCGGCGCACCGCGAGGCCTTGCGCAAGGCGGGCACGCAGGCCGCGGAGGCGTACGAGGAGTTCGCGGTGTACCTCACCGAACTGGCCAGCCGGGCGACGGGAAATTTCGCCTACGGCGGGGACAACTACGACGCCGTCCTGCGGGTGGGGGAGGGCTTCGGCTTCGACGTCCACACTCTGCGCGAGATGGGTCGCGAGCAGGTGGCGTCGCTCGATGCCCGCATGGGGGCACTGGCCGAGAAGATCGGCGGGACGTCGGACTGGCGTACCGTCGTCAGCGGGCTGCGCGATGACCACCCGGTGTCGATGGACGACCTGCTGCGGTGTTACCGCGACGAGACGGCGCGGGCCCGTGCCTTCGTGCGCGCCACCGGCCTGGTGTCCATCCCCGACGGCGAGGAGTGTGCGGTGGAGCCGGCGCCCCTGTTCCTGCGGGCCGCCGCCCCGGTGGCGTCCTATTTCCCGCCACCGTCCTTCGGGCCGCGGGCACACGGGACGTTCAACGTCCCCTTCACCCCCGACGACGCCACGCCGGAGGAACAAGAGGCGCGTCTGCGCTCCAACTCGTACTTCGAGATCCCGGGCGTCACGGCGCACGAGGCCTACCCCGGCCACCACCTGCACTTCGCCGCCGCCCAGTTCGCCACCGCCCGGGGTGCCACCGCGCTGCGCCAGGTCCTGCAGAGCACCTACATGGTCGAGGGCTGGGGTCTCTACGTCGAGAACATGGTGGGGGAGCACGGCTTCTACCTGACACCCGAGGCGACGTTGGCGCAGCTCAACATGCGGCTCTTCCGGGCCGGGCGCATCGTGGTCGACACCAGCCTGCACCTCGGGGAGATGAGCATCGACGAGGCCACCTCGTTCATGGCGGAGCGCTGTGGGTTCCCGGTGCCCACGGCCTACCGCGAGGTCCTGCGCTACTGCTCCACTCCCACGCAGGCTTCCTCCTACCTCACGGGGGCCCTGGAGATCGAGCGGATGGCCGGGGCATGGGCCGAGGCCGGGAAAGGCACGCTCCCGGCGTTCCACGATGCCCTGCTGTCGTCGGGCAAGCTGCCGCTCGGGGTGGCGGCCCAGGCCATCGGGCTGGTTGCCTGATCGGGGGGCTGGGAGACGAACGTGAAACGTCGGCCGCGTCGGCCCAGCGTGCAGCCCTATGCCGGAGGCCCGGGGCGGGGTGGGAGTAGGATCGACGCCCGAACGAGAGATTCGGCCGTTCGTTGGGCGCGCTCCGAACGAGGGGTGTCGACAGGCGCTCGCGGGGGATCTGCGCCTGTGCCGGCCGCAAGATGTCGAGATACGAGGAAGAAGGACAAAGCGCGTGGCAACCGGAACCGAGCAGCACACAGCCCAGCTTGATCAGGTCATCGTCAGGTTCGCCGGTGACTCCGGCGACGGGATGCAGCTCACAGGAGACCGCTTCACCACATCGAGCGCGCTCTTGGGGAACGACCTGTCGACCTTCCCGGACTTCCCGGCGGAGATCCGGGCCCCGGCCGGGACGCTGAACGGGGTCTCGGCCTTCCAGGTCCACATCTCCGACCACGACATCCTCACGCCCGGCGACTCGCCGAACGTCCTGGTGGCCATGAACCCCGCCGCGCTGCGGGCCAACATCGACCTGATGGACAAGGGCACGATCATCCTGGTGAACAGCGACGCCTTCGAGGAGCGCAACCTGACCAAGGCCGGGTACGCCGAGAACCCGCTGACCGACGGGTCCCTCGGGGCCTACACCGTCTACGAGGTCCCGATGACCTCCATCACCCAGGAGGTCTGCAAGGAAGCGGGCGTCAAGCCGCGTGACGCCGAGCGCTCCAAGAACTTCTTCGCACTGGGCCTGGTCAGCTGGCTCTACACCCGTCCCATTGAGCCGACCCTGGCCTGGATCACCGAGCGCTTCGGGTCCAAGCCGCAGGTGGCCGAGGCCAATACACGCGCCTTTCGGGCCGGCTTCGACTTCGGCGAGACGGCCGAGCTCTTCGAGTCCAACTACGAGGTCCGCCCGTCGACGTTCGAGCCCGGAGAGTACGTCCAGGTGACGGGCAACTCCGCCACGGCCTGGGGCCTCATCGCGGCGGCCCGGCTGGCCGGGCTCCCGCTCTTCTTGGGGAGCTACCCGATCACCCCTGCCTCGGACATCCTCCACGAGCTGAGCCGGCGCAAGGAATTCGGTATCCGCACCTTCCAGGCCGAGGACGAGATCGCCGGCGTCGGCGCCGCCCTCGGCGCCTCCTTCGGCGGGGCGCTGGGCGTGACCACCACCAGCGGGCCGGGGCTCGACCTCAAGTCCGAGACGATCGGCCTGGCCATCAACCTCGAGTTGCCCCTCGTCATCGTCGACGTGCAGCGGGGCGGCCCCTCCACCGGCCTCCCGACGAAGACCGAGCAGGCCGATCTCCTCCACGCGATGTACGGCCGCCACGGCGAGGCGCCGCTGCCCATCCTCGCCCCCCAGAACCCGAGCGACTGCTTCGCCATCGCCATCGAAGCGGTGCGCCTGGCCGTCAAGTACCGCACGCCGGTCATCATGCTGTCCGACGGCTACCTGGCCAACGGGGCCGAGCCCTGGAAGCTGCCCGACCTCGACTCCTTCCCGGCGATCGAGCCCGACTTCGCCTCGGCGCCCAATCACACCGATGAGGACGGGACCGAGGTCTTCTGGCCCTACATCCGCGATGCGGAGACCCTCGCCCGCCCCTGGGCCCCACCCGGACTGCCCGGCCTCGAGCACCGCATCGGCGGTCTCGAGAAGGCCGACGGCAGCGGGAACGTCTCCTACGACGGGGTCAACCACGAACGCATGGTGCACCTTCGCCATGACAAGATCGCCGGCATCGCCAAGGACATCCCGCTGCTCGAGGTCAACGACGAGTCGGGCGACGCCCAACTCCTGCTGGTGAGTTGGGGCTCCACGTACGCCGCCGTGGCGGCCGGTGTGAAGCGGGTCCGGGCCCGTGGCATGAAGGCGGCCCACGCCCACCTGCGCTACCTCAACCCGTTCCCGTCGAACCTGGGCGAGGTGCTCGGCCGTTACAGCCAGATCCTCGTGCCCGAAGATCAACATGGGCCAGCTCAGCCGGATTCTCCGTTCCGAGTTCCTCGTCGACGCCAAGTCCCTCAGCAAGATGCAGGGCATGCCGTTCCGCGTCATGGAGATCGAAGCGGCCATCACCGCCATCCTCGGAGGTAAGTCATGACGACCACAGCCAGTCCCGGTGACCACCCGCAAGGACTGGAGCAGCGACCAGGAGGTGCGCTGGTGCCCCGGCTGCGGGGACTACTCCATCCTCGCCGCCGTCCAGATGATGATGCCCGACCTCGGCGTGCGCCGCGAGAGCACCGTCTTCCTCTCGGGCATCGGGTGTGCCGCCCGCTTCCCGTATTACATGAACACCTACGGCCTGCACTCCATCCACGGCCGGGCCCCGGCGATCGCCACCGGATTGGCGACGAGCCGACCGGATCTCGACGTGTGGGTCATCTCGGGCGACGGCGACGCACTGTCCATCGGTGGGAACCACCTCATCCACGCCCTGCGCCGCAACGTGCGCGTCGAACATCTTGATGTTCAACAACCAGATCTACGGGCTGACCAAGGGCCAGTACTCGCCGACCTCCGAGGTGGCGAAGGTGACCAAGTCGACCCCCTTCGGCTCGCTCGACACGCCCTTCAACCCGGTCAGCCTGGCCCTGGGCGCCGAGGCCACCTTCGTGGCCCGCACCCACGACATGGACCGGGCCCACATGCAGGAGACCTTCCGGCGCGCCCATGAGCACAACGGCGCCTCCTTCGTCGAGGTGCTGCAGAACTGCAACGTCTTCAACGACGGCGCCTTCGAGAAGATCACCGGCAAAGAGGTCCGCCCGAACATGCTCATCCCGCTCGTGCACGGCCAGCCGATCGTCTTCGGCGCCGAGGGCGAGCAGCGCGGGGTGGCGCAGCGGGCCGACGGCGGCCTCGAGATCGTCCCGGTGGGCGAGGCCGGCACGGCCGGGCTGCTCATCCACGACGAGAAGCGGGACGACCCCGGCCTGGCCTTCGCCCTGTCGCGCCTGGCCAACGGGCCCTACGAGCCGACGCCGATCGGCGTCTTCCGGGCCGTCGAGCGTCCCGAGTACGGGGCGCAGATGTCCCAGCAGATCGTGCAGACCCAGGAGAAGCGGGGTCTGGGCGACATCGGGGCGCTGCTGCGCTCGGGCTCGAGCTGGACGGTCGACTAGATCCCTCGGCGGCGCCGGCCCACGGGGTCGGTGAGCTGGGCTCTCGACAGGAGGCCTCCGGCTCGTCATACTCACAAAGGTGGGCGGGAATCCGAAGAGTGTCACCATCCCGGACGCGCGCGGCAATGGCGCGTCGTTTCGGGTCACGCGCCACCAGGCAGAGCGCAAGATCGTGCTGAGCCAGTGGCGGGGCGGCGTCTGTGTGGCCTCGACCCCCATTGAGCTGAGCGACGTGCCGGCGCTGATCGGGATCCTCGCGGACGCGCTCGGCGAGGCCGTTATGGAGTCGGTGACACGCACACCCGAGGTCTGGAGCGCCAAGCGGGGCCTGAACCGTGACCGGGGCGAGAGCGGCCACGGCCGGCTCGGCGTCGGCGGCCGGGGGAGCCGGGAGGGCCAGGGGCGCCTCGCTCCCGCCTCGCTCCGCCAATCCTCCGCACGCGCCTGGGCGACCCTGCAGGGACGGATGCGCCCGGCCTGGGCCGAGATCACGCATCTGCGGCCGGCCGCCGGTGGGCCCGGTCGGGGGGACGGGACGCCTACAGGTCCAGTGAGCGGAAGACCATTCCCGTCCGGGGCTTCGGGCTGAAGTACGTCGTCTTGGGCGCCATCTGCTTGCGCTCGGCGGCCCATGACCCGATCTGCGCGACCGTGACGGGGCGCAGGAGGAAGGCGGCCTGAGCCTCGTCGTCGTCCAACGCAGCGATCGCTTCGGCCACGCTGTGGCGGTGGATCGACTCGTGCGGGGGGAGATGCGACAGCAGGACGGCGATGAGGCTGGAATCGAGGTCGCTCCCCGCCGCGTCATAGGTCGCCTCCAGCGGGTGCAACAGGTAGGCGCTGCCTGCCGTCACCAGGGTGAGTGAATGCGACTCGGCGAGCGCGCCGAGTGTCCGTTCGTCGGCGGCCCCGGCCCGCACGACGTCGAACCAGGGTGCGCAGGCGGCGGTGAGATCGAAGCCGGGCGGGAGACCCGAGATCGTGCGATGGATGGCACCGACGGTGAGCTGGTCCTCGGCCAGCTCCACCACGAGGGCGAGCACGAGGTCGTACGGCCCGGGGGCGCCCCCGCTGCGCGCCCGGCATTCGCCCTGATACGTCAGAGCCGTCTGGTAGCGGTGGTGGCCGTCGGCGATGACCACGGGCGCCTCGGCCACGGCCGTGCTGATGGCGTCGATGGCGTCGCGGTCATCGAGCACCCAGAGCTGGTGCCGCACGCCGTCGTCGTCGTAGGCGTCCACGGAGGGCTCGTCCTCGGTCGGGTCGAACGTGGCCGTCAACCCGTGCCGCAGCGACAGCCCCCAAATCGGTGAGAGGTTGGCCCGGGTGGCCCGGAGCAGATCCAGCCGATCGCTCTTGGGCTTCGGGAGCGTCTGTTCGTGGGGGAGGATGTCGCTCTCCGCGCCGGGCTCGGCCAGGCCGAGGGCACCGATCACCCCGGTCGAGGCACGCCCGGTCGTGTCGGTCATCCGGTAGGGGTAGAGGCAGGGAGTCGGGTCCGCCCGCAGGATCCCCTCGGCCTGCCAGCGGGCGAAGAGGGCGGCGGCCACCTGGTAGCGGTCGCGGCCCGCTTGGAGGTCGGGCTCGGGCAATTCGACCAGGACGGCGTTGGCCTGATGACGTGAGGCGAGATGCACCCTCTCGGCCGAGCTGATCACGTCGTAGGGCGGCGCCATGACCTGGCCGATCGGCACTGCGGGGGCGTATCGCAGGCCTCGGAACGGTTCGAATCGCGGCATCGCGCCACTCTGGCACACGGGCCCGTGCGGCGATGACCACTGCAGGACCGGGCGACGCACCCGATGGCCGTCGCCCGCGAGGGCCGCTCCCGTAGAATGGAAGCGATGGACGACGAAGAGGGTCTGAGCAGGGTACTGACCGCTCCCAATGTCATCACGCTGGTCCGCCTCCTCTGCATCCCCCTCTTCTTGTGGCTCCTCTTCGGCCTGCACCGCCAGACCGCGGCGGCCTTGCTGCTGGCCGCACTCGGCGCGACCGACTGGATCGACGGGTACGTCGCCCGCCGGTACCACCAGGTGTCGACGCTCGGCAAGGTCCTCGATCCGGCCGCCGACCGGATCCTCGTCGGCACCGCCGTCATCGCGGTCATCGTCCACGGGGCGGTCCCGCTCTGGTTCGGGCTGGCCACAATCGCGCGTGAGGTGCTGGTCTCGGTCATGGTGCTCCTGCTCGCCGCCCTCGGCGCCGCCCGGATCAATGTGTTGTGGGTGGGCAAGGCAGGAACATTTGCGCTGATGTTCGCGTACCCGGGCTTCCTCATCTCCTACGGCACCGCCGCCTGGCAGGAGCCCTTCCGCGTGGCGGCCTGGATCTGCGGCATCATCGGCCTGACGTTGGCCTGGATCGCGGCCGCGGGCTACGTGGCGCCGGCCCGCGACGCGTTGCGATCCGGTCGCGCCGCCCGCCGCACGGCGTCGGCCGCCGCCAAGGGCGCGGAGGAGAAGAGCGCGGCATGATGTCAAAGACAGTCGTATGAAGCCAAAGGCGGTCACATGAAGCCAAAGGCGGTCACATGAAGGCAGTGATCATGGCGGGCGGTGAAGGGACACGCCTACGCCCACAGACGTCGAACCTCCCCAAGCCGATGCTCCCGCTGGTGGGCCGCCCGATGATGGAGCACATCGTCTCGCTACTGCGCCGCCACGGGATCACCGACATCGTGGTCACCGTGGCCTTCTTGCCCAACGCGATCCGCAGTTACTTCGGCGACGGTTCCGAGCTCGGCGTCCGCATGGTGTACGCCACCGAGGAGACCCCGCTCGGCACCGCCGGTTCGGTGCGCAATGCCCGGGAGGAGCTCACGGAGCGCTTCTTGGTGATCTCGGGCGACGTGCTGACCGACATCGACCTCACGTCCATGTTGCAGTTCCACGAGAAGAACAACGCCTTGGCCACGCTGGCGTTGTGCGCGGTCGAGAACCCGCTCGAGTTCGGCATCGTGATCACCCGTGAGGACGGGAGCATCGAGCGCTTCTTGGAGAAGCCGGGCTGGGGGCAGGTCTTCAGCGACACCATCAACACCGGTATCTACGTCCTCCAGCCGGAGATCTTCGATCTCATCCCCGAGGGCCGTGCCGTCGACTTCTCAGCCGAGGTGTTCCCGGCCGTCCTCGAGGCGGGCGGGCCGATCTACGGCTACGTGGCCAACGGCTACTGGGAGGATGTCGGCACCACGGCGGCGTATCTCAAGGCGCACGAGGACATCCTCGACGGCAAGGTCGAGGTGGACATTTCGGGATTCGAGCTGCAGCCCGGCGTGTGGCTCGGCAAGGGATCGTCCGTCGACCCTTCGGCCCGGCTCGGTGGCCCCGCCTTCATCGGGGAGAACTGCACGATCGACGAGCATGCGGTGATCGGGGCCTACACGACCATCGGCGCCAACACCCGCGTCGCCGAGCGGGCCGAGGTGCGCCACTCGGTCATCGGCGGGAACTCCTACGTCGGCCCGGCGGCCCGCGTCGAGGGCGCCGTGCTCGGGAGTTCCTGCGACCTGCGCCGGGGCGCCCGTTGCGAGCCCGGTTCCGTCGTGGGGGAGGGGTGCCTGATCGGGGCGCGTGCCGTCGTCCAGGGCGACGTCAAGGTCTACCCCTACAAGGTGGTCGAGGCCGGCGCGCAGGTCCAGGCGTCGATCGTGTGGGAGTCCGGTGGGGCCCGGACGCTCTTCGGACGCGAGGGCGTGCAGGGCATTGTGAACGTCGACGTGAGCCCGGAGCTGGCGGTGCGCCTGGCCAAAGCGTGGGCCTCCTCGTTCGAAAAGGGGTCGGTGATCACGACCTCGCGCGACACGAGCCGGGCGGCCCGGGTCATCAAGCGCGCGCTCATGGTCGGATGCAACTCCGTCGGGGTGAACGTCACCGACCTGGAAGTGGCGACCATCCCGGTGACCCGGCACCACATCCGCACCAGGGGCACCCAGGGCGGGCTGACCGTGCGCCTGAGCCCCGACGACCCGCAATCGGTGGCGATCCGCTTCTTCGACTCCCAGGGCCTCGACCTGTCGGAGAACGAGCAGCGGCGCATAGAGCGGCTCTACCACCGAGAGGAGTTCCGCCGGGTGCGAGCGGGCGACATCGGCGACATCGACTTCTCCCCGCGCTCGATCGAGAACTACACGGCCGACCTCGTCGAGGCCTTCGACCTGCCGCACTCCTCCCGGACCGAGCTCAAGCTCGTCCTCGATCTGTCGTACGGCGCGGCCAGCTTCGTGATGCCCAACCTCCTCTCCAAGGTCCAGGCGGACGTGTTGAGCATCAATCCCTATGCGCAGACGCCGGGGATGATCTCCGTCGACCCGACCACGAGCGCGGCCCGGGTGGTCCGGTCGGTGCGGAGCTCGGGGGCGGACCTCGGTGCCGTGATCGACGCCGGAGGGGAGCACCTCACCCTGGTCGACGGCACCGGCCATGTGTTGAGCAACGACGAGGCGCTCATGGTGTTCCTCGAGCTGGTCACCGCGGCGCCGAACGTCGCCAAGGGCGGCCGTGGGAAGCCTGTGCGGGTCGCCTTACCGCTCACCGTCAGCCAGAAGGCGCAGGAGCTGTGCGACACCCGCGGGGCTGAGGTCCTGACCACCGCCCTGTCGTCGTCCAAACTGATGGAGGCGGCCGACTCGGGCAGCGTGAGCTTCGCCGCCGATCAAGAGGGCGGGTTCGTGTTCCCGGACTTCCTTCCTTCCTTCGACGGCGCGGCGGCGCTGATCAACCTCATCGCCCTCCTGGGCCGATCCGGCGAGTCGCTGGCGCAGGTGGTGGCCCGGGTGCCCGAGCTGCCGGTCATGCGGACCGAGGTGGAGACGCCGTTCGAGCAAAAGGGCATGGTCATGCGCACGCTCATGGAGCAGCTGGGCGAGGAGGGGGCCGAGTTGGTGCTCCTCGACGGCATCAAGGTGATCACGCCGACCGGGTGGGTGCTCGTGGTGCCCGACCCCGAGGAGCCCACGACGCACGTCTGGGCGGAGGGCGCCGACCGGGCCGACTCCGAGCGTCTCAGCCTGGGCTACGTCGAGCGGCTCCGCCAGATGCTGGCGAGTCACGCCGGCACCCCGCCGAGCGACGAGTAGTCACGAGAAGTCGGGGGTGTAAGACCCCCGGTCGTCCGCTAGCGTCGCTCCCCATGAACGTTCCAGACGACCTCCGGTACTCGGTTGAACATGAGTGGGTTCGAGCCGAGGGCGCCCGGGTCCGCGTGGGCATCACCGATTACGCCCAGGACGCCCTCGGCGACATCGTCTACGTTGATCTGCCGGCGGTCGGGACCGAGGTCGGAGTGGGTGGGAAATTGGGCGAAGTGGAGTCGACGAAGTCCGTCTCGGAGATCTACGCGCCGGTGGCCGGGACGATCACGGCCGTGAACGACGCCCTCCCCGACGCTCCCGAACGCATCAACGAGGACCCCTACGGCGAAGGGTGGATCTGCGAAGTGGAACTGGCCGACGCCACCGCCGTCAACGCCCTGCTCGACCCAGCGGCCTACCGCGACCTCACCGCAGGTTGAGCGCAAAGGTGGCCCCGGCCCCACGGCCGGGGAAAGGATCCGCGCTGTCGAGTACCGTGGTTGCCGTGTTCTGTAACAACTGCGGGCATCGAAACCCCGAGGGCGTGAACTTCTGCTCATCGTGTGGCCACGCGCTGCTCGCTGAAGGCGAGGATGCGACGATCACCCTCCACCCGTCCGACGACAGCGGGGAGACCTCCGAGGATGAAGCCACTCCCACTCTGGTGGAGATTCCGCACGGCGCCGGAGTCCTCGTCGTGACCCGCGGCTCCAACATGGGCGCGCGCTACCTGCTCGGTGAGCACATCACCCGGGCCGGCCGCCATCCCGAGAGCGACATCTTCCTCGACGACATCACCGTGTCGCGACGCCATGTCGAGATCACGCACATCGACGGCGGTACCTTTGTCATTCACGACGTGGGCTCGTTGAACGGGACCTACGTGAACCGCGAACGCATCGACGAGGCAACACTCCTCCCCGGCGACGAGGTGCAGATCGGAAAGTTCAAATTGCTCTACCTGGTGGCGGGGAACGAGTGAGCAGCCGCACGTATCTCTCCATCGGGGACGTCCTCACGCTCCTACGTGAGGAGTTTCCCGACGTCACCATCTCGAAAATCCGTTTTCTCGAGAGCCAGGGTCTGGTGAACCCCGAGCGCTCGCCATCGGGCTACCGCAAGTTCTTCGAAGCCGATGTGGAACGTCTCCGCTGGGTCCTGCGCCAGCAGCGGGAGCACTTCCTTCCCCTCAAGGTGATCCGGGACCGCCTGGCCGACGGTGACCTGAGCGAAGGTGGGGCCGCAGAGCCTGTCGCCGCGACAGCTGCCGCGGCCTCGCCGATCAACGGCAAAGCCGCGGCACGGGCACATGCGGTGGCCGGAGCCGGCGTCTCTGGACGCAGCCGTTCGGGCGCCCTCGGAGGGACGACCACGGCGCCCCGGGCTGAAGGCCGGTCCGAAGGCCGGTCCGAAGAGCAATCGACACAGGCCGGTGATGAGGCGATGGCACGGATATTGGCGGACGCATCGCGCCGCGTGGCGCGCGCCGCCCGAGACAGCGGGTCACAACGCACCGCTCCAGGCGGTGCCCGATCCCGGTGCGCCGCACTCGGCCGGTCATACCGACGTCCTGAACGTGCCGCGTGAGCATGACGCGGCGGTTGTCGCGGCGACCGCGGCCGGCGCGGCCACCGAAGGCCTGCGGGCCGATCCCGACGCACCGCATGCCGCGGGGACCACCCCGAAGACGCACAGCGCGCCGACGGGGAGCGATGTCGCCGGCGTCGCAGCCGGCGGCGCACGCGAACAACAGGTCGCGCCACGCACATCGAGCAGCGCGCCCGAGCCGGGAGGCCCTGCCGCGGGTCAGGCGGCTGCGGGTGCGCACGTGACGGGAGAGACGGCTGCGGCTACGGCGGCGCCTGCGACGGCAGCACCGGTCGTGGCTGCGCCCGGGGAGACGGCGCCCGGAGAAGCGGCGCCCGGAGAAGCTGCGCCCGGAGAAGCTGCGCCCGGAGAGACGGCCCCCGCAGCGGCGGGCACTGCTGCGACACCGGCGCCGCACGCGGCGGGTGAGTCGGCGAACGCCGGCGCGCGCGTCGGCGCCACGGCGGCTGAGACGGGTGCTCGAGGCGGATCGGCCCGCGGGTCCGGCGCGCAGAGTGCCGGTACCGACACCGGCCGGGCGGCCGGGGGCGCGGCCGGGCGGGCCGACGGCGGGCGTCGGGGCGGTCACGACAAGCGGACGACCGGTGCCGCCAGCGCCGGAGGCGCTGCCGGGACGGGCGGGAGTGGGAGCGGGGCCGGGGCCAGGTCGGCGGGGCCGGCGGGTCAGCGGGGCGAGGGCGCGGCGGGAACGCACCCGGCATCGACGACGGGCATGGTCACCGGGGCCAGCATGACGAGCGAAGAGCTCTGCGCCGCCAGCGGGCTCAGCGAGATCGAGCTGGCCGGGCTCCAGGGCTTCGGCCTGATCGAGCCCGTCATGGTGGCGGGCATTCCGACCTTCGACGAGGATGCGCTGACGGTCGCCAACCTGGCGGCGGCGTTCCGCAAGTACGGCATTGAGGCCCGTCACTTGCGTCCGTACCGCAACGCCGTCGACCGGGAGGTGGGCCTAATTGAGCAGGTCATCATCCCATTACTGCGTCAGCGCAACCCCGAGTCGCGCCAACGCGCGGTCGATGCAGCGGAGGAGCTGGGGGCCCTGGGGCAGACCATGCGGGCCACGTTGCTGCGGACGGCTCTCCGGCGTCACGTCGGGGGCTGATCCGACCCCTCCCTGCGGGCGCTACATTTCATTCATGGTCCGAGTGCTTCTCCGTGCGGTCAGGGTGGACCTCCAGACGAATACCCCCGTTCTCCTCCTCCAGGAAGAGGACGGTGAGGGCAGGACCCTACCCATCTTCATCGGCAATCCCGAAGCGACGGCCATCGCCTATGCGATCCAGGGTGTGGCCATGCCCCGGCCGCTCACCCACGACCTCATGAAGGACATGTTGGGCGCGCTCGAGATCAAGGTGGAGCAGGTGCTCATCACCGAGCTCCGTGCCTCGACGTACTACGCCGAGTTGCACCTGCGACGCGGTGAGGAGCGGACGATCGTCTCGAGCCGGCCGTCCGACGCCGTGGCCGTTGCGGTGCGTACCGAAACGCCCATCTTCGTGGCCGACGAACTGATGGAGTCCGAGGGCATCATCCTGGCGATCGAAACCGAAGACGAGGGCGACGAGGTACCCGAGGAACTGGTCGGCGAGTTCCGCCAGTTCCTCGAATCTGTTCGCCCGGAGGATTTCGACGGTTGATGCGCGCAGGGCGCATCCTGCGCGTGGTGGCGACGTTGGTGTGCGGCGGACTCGTCGCTGCGGCGTGTTCGAGCGGCACGCCGAGCACCACCACCACCACGACGACCACGACGGTCCATCGCACGACGACGACGACCGGTGTCACGCCGACGACGGCGCGCACCACCACGACGACGGGAATCGCCCCCTGCACGCAGGTGAGCGTGACGCCGGGACAGACCCAGGGAGCGGCCGGCACCATCATCGGGACGGTCACCTTGGCCGCGGTGGGCACGGCCAGCTGCACGACCGAGGGTTACCCGAACCTCACCCGTTACTCCTCGAGCGGCTCCGTCGTGCCCACGACCGTGGTGCAGGGATTGACGATGCATCTCGCGGGGCCGCCCTCCCAGCCGCCGGCACTGGTCACGTTGACATCGAGTCAGCGGGCCGAGTTCACGTTCCAATATTCCGACGTCGTCACCGGCTCGGAAACGAGTTGCGCCGTGTCCTCCACCCTCTCCGTCACCACTCCGGGCGCCACCAGCCCCTCATCACCTGTGCCACTCTCCATCGCAGCCTGTAACAACGGCACCGTCGACGTGTCGCCGATCTACGCCGCCACCTCCGGCTGACCGGCGCGCGCACCGGGGTGGACACCGTCGCTCCCGACCCTCGCGTGGCACCTTTCGGGCGCTGGCCGTCGCCGCTCGACGCCGGGCAGGCAGCTGCGGGAAAGGTCTCGCTGGCGGACGTCTGTTCCGACGGGGCCTTCGTGTACTGGCTCGAGTCGCGTCCCCGTGACGGCGGTCGGGTGGTCTTCGTGCGCGGCGACGGTGAAGGGGTGGTGGATCTCTCTACAGCCGATGTGAGCATCCGCAGCCGCGTCCATGAATACGGCGGGGGTGCCTGCTGCCTCGTCCCGTCACCCGAGCGCGGCACGTTCGCCTACGTGGAGGCGTCCGACCAACGCGTGTGGTTGCAACGTGGTCCGGGCGACACCGCCCGCGCGCTCACACCCGCACCCCCCGACGGCGAGCGGTGGGCGCACGGGGGGCTCGGCGCCAGTGCGGACGGTGCGTGGGTGGTGGCGGTGCGCGAGGTGCACGTCGCCGGTGCCACAACCCCACCCCGCCGCTTTCTCGTCGCGCTGGGCACTCGCGGGGAGAGCAGCCGGGAGTCGATTCTCGCTGAGGGTCACGACTTCTACGGCGCCCCCCGGCTCGATACGACCTCGCAGCGCCTCGCCGTGGTGGCGTGGGACCACCCCGACATGCCCTGGGACCGGTCCGCCGTCATCGTCATCCCCCTGGCGGTGACCGCCGGGGCGACGACGGGCGGCTCGCAGCTCGTCGCGGCCGGGGAGCCGTGGACGGTCGAGGCGGGTGCGGACGTGTCGGTGGGACAGCCGCAGTGGCAGCGCGACGGCAGTCTGCTCTTCGTCTCGGATCGTCACGGGTGGTGGCAGCCCCACACGCACAGCGGGTGGCCGGACGGCCGCGCTGCGCTCGCGTCGACGACGACAGCGGCTGAGTTCCACGGTCCCGATTGGGCCCTGGGCCAGTGCACCATGGCGGAGCTCGCCGACGGCGGCCTGGTGGCCCGGATGACGTCGGAGGGCCGGGATGCGATAGTCCGGATTTTGGGGGACGACCAGCCACCGCTCGTGGTGCGCCAACCGAGCGTCTCGATCGCCGGCCTGTGCGCCCACAAGGACGGCATCGCCTTCATCGGCGCGCCACCCGACGGACCGGCCACCGTCTGGACGTTGGGACCGTTCACGGGCGCGGGGGGTGCCGGGGCTGCGGGGGGTGCCGGGGCTGCCGGGGGTGCGGGGGCGGTCATCTCGCCCGGGCCGGCGGTCGCTGTTCGCCCGTCCCCGCCGACGACGCTGGTTCGCGGCGACATCTCGGTGGGAGAGGCCTTCTCCCTCGTCGGGCGATCGGGTCGCCGGGTGCACGGGTTGTTCTACGAACCCGTCCTGAAGGGGACAGCCGGTCCGCCCGATGCGCGGCCACCGCTGGTGGTCCAGTGCCACGGTGGGCCCACGGGGTCGGTGCAGGCGGGTTACGACGTGGTGGTCCAGTACTTCACCAGTCGTGGTTTCGCCGTGGCGGCGGTGGACTATGCGGGGAGCGCGGGTTACGGACGGGCCTATCGCCTGTCGCTGTGGGGGCAGTGGGGGGTGGCGGACAGCGAGGACTGCGTCGACGCGGCCAGGCATCTGGCCGCCGCCGGGCGTGTCGACGGATCCGCCATGGCCATCCGGGGCTCGAGCGCAGGTGGGCTCACGGCCCTCAACGCGCTGGCCGGTGGGGAGGGCTTCGCCGCTGCCGTGTCGTGGTACGGCGTGACCGACCTGGTCGCGCTCGCCGAGACCACACACGATTTCGAGGCGCACTACACGGATCGCCTCGTCGGCCCACTGCCCGCGTGCCGGGCGCGTTATGACGCGCGATCCCCGACGCATCGGGCGGCCGAGATGCGGGGCTCGGTCCTCCTGCTCCAGGGGCTCGATGACCTGGTCGTCCCGCCGGCCCAGACCGAGGGGCTGCGGGATGCCCTCGTGGCCCTCGGACGCCACTGCGAAGTCAGGCTTTTCGAGGGGGAGGGCCACGGGTTTCGGCGGGCCGAGACGGTCCAGGCCGCCCTCGAGGCGGAGCTGGGCTTTTACCAACGGGTCCTCTCTGGCGAACGGAGCGGCCCCTCCGGAAGTTCCTAGTATCTGTGGCCCGACTGGGTCCTCTATGTCAGGCTGTGGAAAGACCATGTCAGCCCCACCTCTTTCGATCGCTGAAGGGTCCCCGGTCTGGGGGCGGGTGCGGGAGCGTTACCGGGGCATCAGCCCCGAGACGGGTGACGCCATCCTCTATGGCTTGAGCGCGCTGTTCGCTCTCGTCACGATTGTCGGATCGGGCCTGGCGCTGTACCGGCAGTGGGCGGAACTGGCAATCGGCCCGTTCATCTTCGGCACCGTGGCTTCGGGCATTCTGGCTGCGGTGGGCGCACGCCGCGCCCACAACGCCCACCGCGCCGTTCGCGCCGGGGACGACGCCGATGGCGCCGGTGGCCGCACCGGTGTGCGTCCGCCGGGACGCCGTCAGTGGATCGCCCGCATCGCCATCGCCACCGTCGTGTTCGCGGGCGCCACCGCGATCCCGCTCGGGCTCGAGATCCTCTGGCGGTCCGATGGCGATGCCGGGTCGCACGTCCAACCCGAGGTGACGGTGATCGAACGGGGAGGGCAGACGATCGTCAAGGGCAAGGACCCCTATCACGAAGTGACCAACCCCGACGGGAAGATCGTGTACCACGCCCGCGGCGAGTCAACGGTCGATGCCTTCTTGCCGTACCTCCCGCTCATGACGGTGTTCGGCATACCGAGCGAGCGCAAGCACGATGTCGCCCTGACCGATGCGCGCATCTTCTTCAGCCTGGCCACCCTGTTGGTCGCCGCCGCCGCACTGTGGCTCTGCCCGGCGGACGGTCGCCGCAAGATGCGCGCCCTCCAGGTCATCGCCATCCTCCCGACCGCGGCCCTTCCACTGGCGACCGGCGGTGACGACATGGTCGTCGTGGCCTTCTTGTTGCTGGCCATGGTGCTGGCGCAGCGACGACAACCGTTCGCATCGGGCGTCGTCCTGGGGATCGTGTCGGCCATGAAGTTCACGGCGTGGCCGTTGGCCGCGCTGGCGCTCTTCGCGGCGCGCAACCGGAAAGGTGAGCGGCGTCCCCTCACGATGTTCCTCGGCATGCTGGTCGTCGCCGGTCCTGTGGTGGGGTGGTACGCCCTGCAAGGACCCTGGGCGTTCTTCGACAACGTCGTGCTGTTCCCGCTGGGACTCTCGGGCGTCAAGTCGCCCGCGGCCAGCCCGCTCCCGGGCCATCTCATCGTGAGCGCGTTCCCGTTCCTCCACCGCGTGCTCCCGGTGGTCGTCGGTACCGTGGGTGGCCTCCTGCTGGCGTGGTACCTCTACAAGCGCCCGCCGCAAACCGCGTCGCAGGTGTGCAAGGTGGCGGGCGTCGTGATGGCGGTCATCACCTTGTTCGCTCCCGCGACGCGCATCGGCTACCTGCTCTACCCGATCAACTTCTTCGTGTGGGCCCATCTCTTCTCGGACCGTGCGCCGGCGCCGCAACTCGAACTCGATCCTGTGTTGCGGACCTGATCCACTCTTGTGGGCGGCTCAGTCCGGATCCGGTTGCTGGAACAGCCGGACGACGAAGGGGGTGGTGCCCCCGGCCGGGGCGCCGGCACCGAACGTGGTCGGTGAGATCACCGCACCCATCTCCCAGAAGAAGCCGTCCGAGCCTGCTTTCTTGCCGAGGATGTCGAAGGCACCCGGATCGTGGTCGGCCGGTCCGGTGCTGAAGATCTGCCAGCCCTGCTTCTTCATGACGCTCTTGTAGAAGGTCTCGAGCGCCGCTTGCGAGTCGTCGGACTTCAGGGAGATCTGTGCGTCGTACTGCTGCGCCGACTGGGTGTTGTTGGCGAAGGTGACCCTCCTGGCGCCTTCAGGGATGGAGACCGCGTTGAGGATGTTGCCCGGGGGCTGTCCCGAGACGGTGATCACCTTGAGGTCCTGCACGGCGGGCACGGCCCGCACCGATGTTCCGGACACCGTGAAGGCGCTCGTCGACGTCTTCGTCTGCTGGACCGAATTGGAGGTGAGGAAGCCGGCGCCGATGAAGAGGACGAGGATCAACAGCCCGATCCCGGGCACGATCATGGCCATCTTCAGGTTGAATCCCGCCCGGGGCGGCGGGCGCAGTGGTACCGCGTCGTCGAGACTCATGGCCCCAAAAGCCTACGTGGAGCGGCACCGACCAAAATCGGCGGCCTCCCAGGCCGGTGGCCTGACATGCCCCGGTGAGGCCCGGGACAGCCGCAGAGCCGCAGAGCCGCAGAGCCGCAGAGCCGCAGAGCCGCACGGCCGCACGGCCTCAGGCCGACCATCCGAAGTGGTCGATGGGCCCATGCCCCGCGCCCAGGCGCCAGTCGGCCCCGCCGGCCAGCCCCCGGGCGACGAAAGCCTTGGCCGCCTGCACGGCCTCGAGCACGCCGGCTCCCCGCGCCAGGTTCGCCGCGATGGCGGCCGACAGCGAGCACCCGGTGCCGTGGTCGTTGCCGGTCTCGACCCGCACGGCCTCGAGGACGGTGATCCCATCGGGGCCGGCCACGACGTCGTGGGCCGCATCGGCGAGGTGGCCTCCTTTGACCACCACGAAGCGGCTGCCCCCGGCGCGGATCTGCTCCGCGGCCTCGGTCATGGCCTCGACGTTCATCAGTTTCTCCACCGGCCGGCCCGTGAGCGCGGCGGCTTCGCGCAGGTTGGGCGTGACGACCAGGGCGTGGGGGAGGAGGCGGGTGCGGTACGCATCGAGCCCGTCGGGTGTCATGAGGGCCTGCCCACTGGAGGACACGAGGACCGGATCGACCACAAGGAGGGGGAGTCGGCCCGCCGCGGCCAGTTCGGCCACCACATCGACGATGCCCCGCGTGGCCAGCATGCCGGTCTTGACGCTCCGCACGTCGAAGTCGTCGAGCACGGTCTCGATCTGCAGGAGGACGAACGCGGGCTCCATTGCGGCCACGCCCCGCACCTGGGCCGTGTTCTGCGCGGTGACCGCCGTCAGGGCGGTCGTTCCGTGGACCCGATGGGCGGCGAACGTCTTCAGATCAGCCTGCGCCCCGGCGCCGCCGCCCGAGTCGGACCCCGCGATGCTGAGCGCGGTCGGGGGAGTGGCGGAGTCCGGCACCCGGCCACGATAGCGACCGGCTCGGGGCGTACGGACCGGACCGGGAGCGGGGGTATCGTCATCGGTGATGACGTCCGACCCCCTGTCATCGCCGCCCGGGTCCCCCGAGGAGCCCGAGAACCTGTGCATCGCGGGCGAGTCGCTCTCCTCTCGCCTGCTGGTGGGCACCGGAGGGATGACGAGCCTGCGCGCCCTGCGCGAGGCCCTCGTCGAGTCCGGTACGGCGCTGGCCACCGTCGCGGTGCGCCGGGTCGATCCTTCGGGCAAGGGGGCGCTGCTCGACCTGCTGACCGATGTCGGGGTACGGATCCTGCCCAATACCGCCGGGTGTTTCACCGCCAGCGAGGCCGTGCTGACGGCCAAGCTGGCCCGGGAGGCCTTCGCCACCGACTGGGTCAAGTTGGAGGTCATCGGCGACGATCGCACCCTCCTTCCCGACGCCGTCGAGCTCTTGACCGCGGCGGAACAACTCGTCGACGACGGGTTCGTCGTCCTGCCGTACACCACCGATGACCCGGTGTTGGCGTTCCGCCTGCAACAAGTCGGCTGTGCTGCCGTCATGCCCCTGGGGGCGCCCATCGGGAGTGGCCTGGGCATCCGCAACCCCCACAACATCGCCCTGTTGCGTGAGGCTGTCGACGTCCCCGTCATCCTCGATGCCGGTATCGGCACCGCCTCGGATGCGGCCCTGGCCATGGAGCTCGGTTGCGACGGGGTCCTGGTGGCGACGGCCGTGAACCGCGCCCATGCGCCCGCGGCGATGGCGCGTGCCATGCGGTTGGCCACCGAGGCCGGCTACCTCGCCCGCCGTGCCGGCCGGATCCCGGTGCGCTTCCATGCGGAGCCGTCGAGCCCCAACGAAGGACGGGTGGACGGGCGCGGCGTCGACGGAGTCGGGGGCCGTATCGACTGACCGTCTTGACGTCCCCTCCACGCGTCGCTATCTTAGGCATGCCTAAGGTTAGGGATACCTAAGCACCTTAGGTAGGAGGGGTTGCGCAACATGGTCCACGACAAGGTGTCGGATGGGGACCGTCCGTGAAGACGTTCCTCGGGCCGCGCCAGGGGGCGTCGGCGCTCGTCCTCGGCATGGTGCTGGCCATCGGCGGAACACTCGCCGGGGGAGGGCCGGCCTCGGCTGCGGGTTCCAAAGGCAGCATCACCCTCTACAGCGGGCAACATGTCCAGACGACGCAGGCCCTGGTGAACGGCTTCGAGAAGCAGACCGGCATCACGGTCAACATCCGCTCGGACGACGAGGACGTCCTGGCGGACCAGATAGTGACCGAGGGCGCACGCTCGCCGGCCGACGTGTTCTTCACCGAGAACTCGCCCCCCCTGCAGTTCTTGGCCTCCAAGGGCCTGCTGGCGCCGATCGCCCCGTCCACCCTGGCCAAGACACCATCCAGGTTCAATTCACCGCAGGGCAAGTGGGTGGGGATCTCGGCCCGGGTGAGCGTCCTCGTCTATAACACCAGCATGGTCAAGCCGAGCCAGCTCCCGACGTCGGCGATGGACCTGGCCAAGCCCACGTGGAAGGGCAAGCTGGCCGTCGCCGGTGCGGAGACCGATTTCCAGCCCATCGTCACCTCCATCGCACGCACCTATGGCAACGCGGCGGCGCTCAACTGGCTCAAGGGCGTCAAGGCCAACGCCGGCACCAGCCACTCCTATCCCGACAACGAGACGCTGGCCGCGGAAGTCAACCGGGGCCAGGCGGCTCTCGGGATCATCAACGAGTACTACTGGTACCGCGAGCGCACCGAGGTGGGCGCCGCCAACATGCACTCGGCCATCGCCTACTTCGCGCCGCACGATGTCGGCTATGTGCTCGACGTCTCGGGGGCCGGGATCCTCAAGTCGTCCACGCACAAGGCGCAGGCGCAGCAGTTCGTGGCGTACCTCAATTCCAAGGCCGGGCAGGAGATCATCGAGCACAGCCAGAGTTGGGAGTACCCGATCGCAGGGGGCGTGCAGCGGACCGGTGAGACGCCGTTCAGCCAGCTCCAACCCAACTCCATCTCGATCGCCCAGCTCGGCACCGGGGCCGAGGCGATCAAACTCCTCCAGGAGGCGCAGCTCTTGTGACCGTGCGGTGACCTCGGTCGTCGCCACGCCGGCGAGCGAACGTCCCCCGGTCATGCCGGTGGCACCGTCCCGCCTGCCCTGGCGCCGGCTCGAGAACCGCCGCCCGCCGCGGCTCTTGGTGCTGGGCGCAGTGCTGGCCAGCGTCGCGGTCGTGCTGCCGCTCGTCTTCCTGGTGACCCAGGCCGTCCAGGTGGGATGGGCCACCCTGGGCCCTCTCCTCTTCCGGGGACTGACGGCCCAACTGATCTGGAACACGGTGAGCCTCACCGTGGTGGTCACGGCCCTGTGCGCGCTCATCGGGACCGTCTCGGCCTGGTTCATTGAGCGGACCCAGCTGCCGGGGCGGCGGTTCTGGGCCGTGCTGGTGGTGATCCCCCTGGGGATCCCCGATTTCGTGGTCAGCTTCGGGTGGCGCGCCATCTTCCCGGCCTTCGGCGGATTCTGGGCCGCCACTCTCGTCATGACGTTGGCCGTCTACCCGCTCGTCTTCCTGCCCGTGGCGGCGAGCCTGCGCAACGCCGATCCGGCCCAGGAGGAAGTGGCGCGCAGTTTGGGCCTGGGCCGGATGGCGACCTTCTGGAAGGTGACCGTGGGACAGGCCCGGTTGGCCATTCTCGGCGGTTCGGTGCTCGTGGCCCTCGTCGTGCTGGCCGAGTTCGGCGCCTTCGAGATTCTCGGCTTCAACACGTTGACCACGGAGATCTTCACCGAGTTCACCGTGGGCCTCAACCAGACGGCGGCGTGCGCCCTCTCCCTGATCCTGGTGGTGCTCGGTCTCGTCATCCTGCTCGGCGAGGGGGCCGCCCGGGGCCACGGTCGGGGGGCACGGTTGGGAGCCGGCGCGGCGCGGCGGATCCGCCCGCAGCCGCTCGGACGCGCCATGCCGGCGGTGCTGGGCGGGGTGGGGTTGCTCGTCGGGCTGGCGCTGGGGGTGCCCGTCGGATCGATCATCTACCTCATCGTGCGGGGCGGGAACTCCACGGTGCCGCCTGCCTCCTTGTGGAGCGCGGCGGCGCACACCTTCACCTATGCCGCGTCGGCCGGTGTCATCGCCACCGTGGCCGCGCTGCCGATCGCGTTGCTCTCCGTGCGCTTCCCGCGGCGCGAGGTCCGGCTCCTCGAGCGCTCCAACATGCTGATCCTGGCCGTGCCGGGCCTGGTCATCGCGCTGTCCGCCGCCTACTTCACCGAGCATCTCCTGGCGGGCTTCATGTACCAGACCCCTCTGTTGTTGATCCTGGTCTACGCGATCATGTTCTTCCCCATGGCCGTGGTCTCGGTCCGGGCGGCGGTGGCGCGTTCGCCCGTCGGGCTCGAAGAGGTCGGGCATTCGTTGGGCGTCAGGCGGAGCGCCGTCTTCTGGCGGGTGACGCTGCCCCTCATCGGGCCCGGGCTGGCGGCCGCCTTCTGCCTGGTCTTCTTGGAGTCGGCCATCGAGCTCACGGCGACGTTGGTCCTGATCCCGACGAATGCGCAGACCCTGGCCACCCAGTTCTGGATCTATCAGACCGATCTTTCGTTCAGCCAGGCCGCGCCGTACGCCGGCGTGATCCTGTTGATCGCCGCCATTCCCAGCTACGTCCTCGGCCGCTGGTTCGACCGCCTGCCCGCCCGCACGGCGAGTGCCCAGGCGACCGGGCCGGGGGGCACGGGCACGGGAGCCGGAGCGGGAGCACAGTCGGTCGCCCTGGCACCGGGCACAATGGTGAGCCTGTGAAGCGTCTTTCCATATCCGGCGTCGTGAAGGCGTTCGGGGGATTGCCGGTCCTGTCCGGCGTCGACCTCGAGGTGCCCGAAGGGTCCTTCACCGCGATTCTGGGGCCGTCGGGCAGCGGCAAGACCACGTTGCTCCGGATCATCGCCGGCTTCGAGCGTCCCGACGCCGGTGAGGTCCGCCTGGGCGACGACCTGGTCGACGACTCGGCCCAGCGGTTCGTCCCCTGCGAGAAGCGACGGATCGGCTACGTGCCCCAGGAAGGTGCGCTGTTCCCGCATCTCAACGTCGGGCGCAATGTGGCGTTCGCCCTGCCCCGCGCCGAGCGCCGCGGCCACCGGGTGGACGAGTTACTCGAACTGGTCGGCTTGGCCGGACTGGCTCGCCGCTACCCCTATCAGCTCTCCGGCGGGCAGCAGCAACGCGTCGCCCTGGCGCGTGCCCTCGCCTCGCAGCCCGAGATCGTCCTCCTCGATGAGCCCTTCTCCTCCCTCGACGCCTCGCTCCGCGCCTCGGTGCGTGCCGACGTCCACGACGTGCTCCGGCTCTCGGGTGCGACGTCGATTCTGGTGACGCACGATCAGGACGAGGCGCTGTCGATGGCCGACCAGGTCGCCATCCTCCGGGCGGGGGTCATCGCACAGATCAACACGCCCGCGACGTTGTATCGAGCCCCGCGTGACGCTGAACTGGCCCAATTCCTGGGGGAGGCGAACCTCGTCGAGGGCACCCTGGTGGGCGACATCGTCCTTACCGGGTTGGGTGAGCTGGCGGTGGCGCCCGGGGTGGGGGCGGCCACGGCCGGACCCGGGGTCGGGGTCGGGGTCGCGGGGAACGGTGCGGGGCGGGTGCGGGTGATGGTCCGTCCCGAGCAGTTGGTGCTGGGCGAGGCCGACGCGGCGGCCGTCCCGAGCGTGGTGGGGAGCTACGAGTACTTCGGGCACGACGCCGTCGTACGGGTGCAGCCCGACGACGCCAGCCTGCCTGAGCTGGTCGTGCGGATCTCCGGTGGTCTCCCGCTCGCCTCGGGGACCCGGGTCGGGGTGCGGGTGCACGGAGCCGTGGTCGTGTGGCCCGAGACGGCCGAGACGGGCCGCCAGGAGCCGGGAACTCTCCGAACCACGCCTGCGTAACTACCTCGTTGTCGTCCCCGCTGAGCTACCATGGGGTACCGAAGCGGGAGCACAGGAGGTGCAATGGCTGACGTGCCGACAACCGACGTTGGGGGGTTCCACGGTCCGCAGGTGTGCGATCTCGTGGGCATCTCCTATCGTCAGCTGGACTACTGGGCCCGGACCGGGCTGCTCCAGCCGTCGGTGGCCGCGGCACGGGGAAGCGGCACCCGGCGGGTCTACTCCTACTCCGACGTCCTCGAGCTCAAAGTGATCAAGCAGTTGCTCGACGCCGGGGTCTCCCTCCAATCGGCCCGACGTGCGGTCGAGTGCCTCCGGGGCGACCTCGGAGCCGACGTGGCGTCGTCCAATCTCGTCCTGACCGGGACCAGCTCGGTGCTCGCCCGCTCGAACGGAGAGGTCGTCGACCTGCTCGCGGGCGGCCAGGGGGTCTTCAACATCGTCCCGTTGGCGGGCGTAGTGGACGAGCTCGAAGCCGACATCGTGCGCCTCGACATCGCGGCCCAGTCGCGTCCGTCCAGCGAACGACCGGCCGCCGCCCCGGTGGCCCGGGCCGCCGGCGAGTGACGCAGGCCGTCCCCGCATCCCACGCTCGGGCGCGGCCGCGCCATCCGTCGGACGCACCCGCGGGAAGAGTCCGCTTCGCCCATCCTTCCGAGAGGCTCTTCGCCGCGCTGCTCGACCTCTACGACGAGCGTTGGGAGTACGAGCCGGTCGAGTTCCCCCTGCGCTGGGATGCGTCGGGCTCTCCGATCTCGGGCTTCCGACCCGATTTCTGGCTGCCCGAGCGGGGGATGTTCATCGAATTGACCACGGCCGAACAACGACTCGTCACGCGCAAGAACGGCAAGGTCCGGCGGATGCGTGAGCTCTACCCCGAGATCCCGGTGCTGGTCGTGTACCAGCGTGATTTCCTGGCCCTCCTCCACGCGCACGGCCTTGACGTGCACGTGCCCACTGCCGCCTAATCTGGCGCAGTGGGAGCCGACGACAGCGAGAGCGCACAGCACTCGTATCGTCACTCGCCCCTCAATGCGGCGCATATCGCACTCGGGGCGAAGATGGTGCCGTTCGGCGGGTGGGAGATGCCGCTGGCCTACCCCTCGGGCACCATGGCCGAGCACCGGGCCTGTCGGGAGGGCGCGGTGGCGTTCGATGTCAGTCATCTCGGTGCCGTGCGGGTCGAAGGGCCGAGCGCGTTCGACCACCTCCAGCACTCCCTGAGCAACGACCTGCGGCGGATCGCCCCCGGCCGGGCGCAGTACACCCACCTGCTCGACGAGACCGGTTCGGTGGCCGACGACATCATCGTGTTGTGGATCGACGACGAGCTGTTCGACGTCATGCCCAACGCCTCGAACACCACCAGGGTGGTGGCGGCCATCGGGGGCGAGGACGTGACGAGTGGCCGGGTGGTCATCGCCGTGCAGGGCCCGAATGCCCGGGCGCTCCTGGCGGAGGTCTCGCCCGACGCGGCCGCAGTGCCACGCTTCGGCGTCACCCGCTTCGAGTGGGAAGGAATTCCCTGCGTGGTCTCGGGCACCGGGTACACCGGCGAGGACGGCGTCGAATGTGCGGTGCCCGCGGCGCACGCCGAGGAATTCTGGTCGGCCGTTTTGGAGACCGGGGTCCTGCCGGCCGGGTTGGGCGCGCCGCGACACCCTCCGCCTCGAAGCGGGATTGCCCCTCCACGGGCACGAACTGGGACCGGGGATCACACCGCTGCAGGCCGAGCTGGGCTGGGTGGTCGGTTGGGCCAAGGGCGACTTCATCGGCCGTGCCGCCCTCGAGGAGGAGAAGGCCGAGGGCCCGCGACGACGTCTGCGGGGCGTGGTGGGGGAGGGGCGCCAGCCGCTGCGCGACGGCGCCGAGGTCCTCGCTGACGGAAAGGAGGTCGGATTCTTGACAAGTGGCAACTTCTCGCCCATGCGCGAGCGGGGGATCGGCTTGGCCCTGATCGAGGCGGACGCACAACTGCTCGACGGTGACGCCGTGACCGTCATGCAGCGGGGCCGTCCGCTGCCGGCCACCATCGTCCGCCCGCCCTTGTGGCCTCCGAGAGTGGAGGAGTAATGCCCGACTATCTGCCGCATACCGAGGAAGAGCTGGCCCAGATGTTGGGTTTTCTCGGGCTTTCCTCGCTCGACGAGCTCTTCGCGGCGGTACCCGAAGCGCTGCGCCTCGGCCGCGGCCTCCAGCTGGCCGACGGGTCACCCGAGCCCGACGTCCTGGTGCGCATGGACGCGCTGGGTGAGGCCAACCGGGCCCGGGCCGATCGCCTCGTGTGCTTCGCCGGTGGTGGCGCGTACGACCACGAGGTGCCGCCCGTCGTGCGGGCCTTGGCCGGACGTTCGGAGTTCGTCACGTCCTACACCCCGTACCAGCCCGAGGTGGCGCAAGGCATTCTCCAGGCGGTCTTCGAATTCCAGACCATGGTGGCCCGCCTGGCCGGACTGCCCGTCGCCAACGCGTCGCTCTACGACGGGGCGAACGCCTTGGTCGAGGCGGTGAACCTGGGCGTCGCCGCGTCGGGCCGCCAAACGGTGTGGCTCTCGGCGGGGGTGCCGCCGCACTGGCGGGCCGTGCTGGCCACATTCGCCGCCGGCACCGGTCACGAGCTGGTGGACGTGCCGCTGCAGCAGGGGCTGACCGACTGGCCGGGTACGGCCGGGGGAGAACCGCCGGGCGTCCTGGTCGTGGGCTACCCGAACTATCTGGGCTGCCTCGAAGACATCGCGGCGGCCCGCCGGCGCTGTGACGAGACGGGGGCCCTGCTGGTGGTCGTCGCCGATCCGGTCTCGGCGGCCATCCTGCGCTCCCCGGGGGAGAACGGGGCCGATGTCGTCGTTGGCGAGGGCCAGGCCCTCGGGACCGCGCTGAGTTTCGGTGGTCCCTACCTCGGGCTCTTCGCGGTGGCGGCGCAGCACGTGCGCCGGTTGCCGGGCCGGCTGGTGGGCGAGACGGTCGACATCGAGGGGACCCGGGCCTACGTCACCACCCTGCGGGCACGCGAGCAGGACATCCGGCGCGAGAAGGCCACCTCCAACGTGTGCACGAACCAGACGCTGATGGCGGTCTACGCCGCGGTGCAGCTGGGCTGGCTCGGTACCTCGGGGCTGCGCGAGGTGGCGCTGCGCTGCGCCCGGGGCACCAGGTTCTGCCGCGAGTCGATGCTCGCCCTGAACGGGGTGGAGCCGATCACGGGCGTCACGCCCACCTTGCGCGAGTTCGCGGTGCGCGTGCCCATCCCCGCCCGTGTCGCCATCGAACGGTTGGCCGACGAGAGGTACCTGGGTGGACTGGCCCTGGCCGATCTCGTCGGCGAGGAGGGCGACGGATCGGTCGACGGTGATGACGCAGTCCACGGCCTGCTGGTGGCCGTCACGGAACGCCGGACACGGGCCGAGGTGGAAGGGCTCGTGCGAACGCTGGACAAGGTGGTGCGATGAAGGATGCCGATGATGTCGCCGATGTCGTCATGAGCGGCCCCGCCGCCGGCGGGCGCGCCACGAGCGCACCGATCATGGGGCACGAGGCCGAGCCGACGCTCTTCGAGCTCTCGCGGCCCGGCCGGAGCAGTTGGCAGTTGCGCACGACCGGCATGCCCGCATGGGATATCGATGAGCTCGTCCCGGCCGCGCACCGCCGGGCGGAGCCCGTTGCGCTGGCCGAGGTGTCCGAGCGCGATCTCGTCGGCCACTTCACCCGCCTGAGCCACCGGCAGTTCTCGGTGGACCTCGGTGCCTACCCCCTGGGCTCGTGCACCATGAAGTACAACCCCAAATTGTGCGACACGGTGGCCGGACTGCCCGGACTGGCGGGTGTGCACCCGGGGGCGCCCGCCTCGCTCAGCCAGGGCTGGCTGCAGATCTTCGTCGAGCTCGAAGAGGCTTTGTGCGAAGTGACCGGCATGGCGGCGGCGACACTGCAACCGGCCGCCGGCGCGGCGGGTGAGCTGACGGGGCTGTTGCTGATGCGGGCGTACCACGAGGCCCGTGGCGAGTCCCGCCATCGGGTGATCATCCCGGACTCGGCCCATGGCACGAATCCGGCCTCGGTCACGCTCGGCGGCTACGAGACCGTCACCGTCCCGAGCGATGCGCGGGGCTGTGTCGACCTCGAGGCGCTGCGCTCGGTCCTCGACACGGATGTGGCCGGCATCATGTTGACCAACCCGAACACGTTGGGGTTGTTCGAAGAGGACATCGAGGCCATCGCGGCCGCCATCCACGAAGTCGGAGGGCTGCTCTACTACGACGGGGCCAACCTCAACGCCATCCTCGGCGTCGTGCGGCCCGGCGACATGGGATTCGACATCGTGCACATGAACCTGCACAAGACCTTCGCCACCCCGCACGGCGGGGGAGGGCCCGGGGCCGGGCCGGTTGCCGTCTCGCCCCGTCTGGTCGACTTCCTCCCCGGACCGCGTCCGACGCGGAACCCGTCGGGTTCGGACGACGAGTTCGGCTACATGACACCGGCCATGTCCATCGGGCGCGTGCACAGCTGGCACGGCAATGCCCTGGTCCTGGCCCGGGCGCTGGCCTATATCGAGGTGCACGGCGGGGACGGCCTGCGCCGGGTGGCCGAGCGGGCGGTGCTGAACGCGAACTGGATCAGGCGGCGGCTGTCGACCGTCTATGACGTGCCGTTCGATCGCCCCTGCATGCACGAGGTCGTCCTCTCGGCGGCCAGCTTGAAGAAGAAGTACGGCACCAAGGCCCTCGACGTCGGAAAGCGCCTGCTGGAGTTCGGCTTCCACTCGCCCACGATCTACTTTCCCCTCATCGTCGACGAAGCCCTCATGATCGAGCCCACCGAGACGGAGAGCCTGCAGACGCTCGAGGCGCTGGCCGACAGCCTCGAGAGCATCGCCGAGGAAGCGGCGGCCGGGGTGCCGTTGCACGAAGCGCCCCGCACCACGCCGGTGCGCCGGGTGGACGAGGCACGGGCCGCCCGCACGCTCGTCCCGACCTTCGATGCCCGCTCGTAGACCGTCCCGCGTGGCGGGCGACTACCCGCAGGCGATCACGCCAGTCGACCATGTAGAGCCCTGCGGGCGCCGCGTCCGGGCGGTGCTCGGTGGTCAAGTCGTCTTCGACACGCTCCACGCGCGCTACGTCTGGGAGTGGCCGTTCTACCCGCAGTACTACATCCCCTGGGCGGACGTGAACCAGGATGTGGTCATCGACGAGCAGCACCCCCAGACCGACCATCGAGGATCGGTGCGGCTCTTCGGCTTGACCGTCGGTGGCATCGTGCGGCCGAGTGCGGTACGCGTGTACGGGGACTCGGGCATCGAAGGGCTCAGCGACACGGCCCGCTTCGAATGGTCCGCCCTCGACAGCTGGTTCGAGGAGGACGAAGAGATCTTCGTGCACCCGCGCAGTCCCTACGTCCGGGTGGATGCGCAGCGCTCGACACGCGCGACGCGCGTCGAGCTCGACGGGCGTCGTCCTGGCCGCGTCGTCCTCTCCGGTGTTGGTGTTCGAGACGGGTCTCCCCACCCGGTACTACCTGAATCGGACCGAGGTGGATTTCTCGCACCTGGTGGCATCCGACACCGTCACCTCGTGTCCCTACAAGGGAACCACGACCGGGTACTGGTCGTTCACGCGGGGCGACACCGACATTGCGGACCTCGCCTGGACCTACGACTTCCCGACGCGTCAGCTGCTGCCCATCGCCGGCCTGGTCTCGTTCTACAACGAGAAGGTCGACATCTTCGTGGACGGGGAACTTCTGCCCCGGCCGTCGACGCACTTCTCCTGAGAACTCTCTCCGTCCCGGTTCTTGTCGGCGGCCACCAGCCACCAGCCACCCGCCCACCCGGCACCCGCCACCCGCCACCCGCGCCGGACATTGCCCGTCCGTGGCGCTGGGCCGACCGCGTCCATGGGGATCAGGCGTTGGTGTCGTCGGGGGGAACGAGGTCGGGATCGGGAAGAGCAGCCGCGGCGGCGCCCGAGAGCTGGTGCTCAGGCCAGTTGGCGTCGAGGGTATAGCTGGTCATGGAGAGAGACCCGTAGGTGTAGCCATCGACGAGCACCTCTGCGGTGGAGCCCGCCGCACTGGCCAAGCCCGCCAGGTAGAGGAGCGGAATGAAGTGGTCAGGTGTCGGCACAGCGGCGTCGAAATCGCTGTGACCCCGCAGCGCGGCGAGGTCGTGGGGGGAAGATGTCATAGCGCGACGTGCTGCGTCATCGAACCGGTGGGCCCAGTCGAAGCCGCCGTCGGGTTGGCCCCAGTCAACGCCGCGCAGGTTGTGGACGACGTTGCCGCTGCCGATGACGAGCACGCCCCGTTCACGCAGCGGTGCAAGTCGAGCACCGAGTTCGAGGTGGTACTCGAATGGCTCCTGCGCATTGATCGACAACTGGACGACAGGGATGTCGGCGTCTGGAAAGGCGTGCACAAGCACCGACCAGGTGCCGTGGTCCAGACCCCAACTGTCGCGATCGAACCCTACCCAGGTCGGCTTGGCGATTTCGGCGACCTCTTCGGCCAGGGTGGGGTCACCAGGCGCCGGGTACTCCACCGAAAAGAGCTGATCGGGAAACCCGTAGAAATCGTGAATCGTCTTTGGCCGATCCATGGCGGTGACCGCCGAGAGGTTGACGTACCAATGCGCGGAGATCACCAGGATGCCTCGCGGTCGGGGAACGCCGGCTCCGAGCTCGCGCCACGCATCGGTGTAACGATTGCGCTCCAACGCATTCATCGGGCTCCCGTGGCCCAGGAACGCAGCCGGCATCAGGTCCGCTGTCATCGGATCGCACGCCGACGCGGGGAAACGGATGCATGGGAGCCGTAATCTCATGGAGTCCTCGCCGGAGCGTCCTCGTCAAAGTCATAGAACAGGTTCATCCCATCTTCGAGCGCAACCCAGGGTCTACACCCATTCGGCCGCAAGCGCATCTCTGCCCACGACCCACGGTATCGAGGAGCACATCGAGGCCATGAAGTCATACGTCGAACACAATGGGGGCGGCATACCGCCACACATCACGTCACACCCGATCAGGTTCGGGTCCGGAGAGTGGACGTGCGTCATCGGAGAGTTCGAAAACGGTGCGCGTATGGTGACCGTCGCCAAATGGCACGATGGCGCCATCGCTGAAGAGTACATCTGGGCGTAGCAACGTCACCGATCCGGGTTTCGGACGGAGAATCTTTGTTTGGTGGACCCAATGCCTTCATCGAGACGATGCCCGCACGGGTCGGCTCGGACCTCATTTGAAAACTCCATGTACGCCTTCGGGCTTCCGGCGGCAGGGCAGGGAGCCAATTGAAAATGCCCCTTGCAAGCGTCCCGCAGATGACGGTACGATCTCGGGATAGGTCCGTAAGGACTGAACGCGTGGTGTTGAAGGGGGGCATTGCATGTTGTCCAGGCGTGGTGCGCACGGTAACCGTCCGTGGTCCCGGCGGCTCGCAGCCGTTGTCTCGGCCGCAGCCATCGCGGGGTCGATGCTGGTCGCGGTGGCGACGACCACCGCGACACCGGCAGGGGCGGCGACTGCAACCGGCACCCCGATTGTCATCGGCGACCTGTGCAGTTGCACCGGGATTCAATCCTCGAGCGTCGTCCTCTCGACGCCGACCGACCAGGCGTGGGTGTCAGCGGTCAACGCCAACGGCGGCATAGCCGGGCACCCGGTCAAGATCATTGAGGCCGACGACCAGACGAACCCCGCGGTCGCCACGACCGATATCGGAAAGTTCATCCAGACCGATCACGTGGCCGCCATCATCGACAACAGCCAGGAGGACTCTGCGTGGATCAATGCGGCCGTCAGTGCCGGTGTCCCGGTCATCGGGGGAGTGAACAGCGTGCTGGGATACACGAACCCTGATGTCTACCCGTCCGGATCGACGCTGAACTACGGCATCGCGGGGGAGGACGCAGGTGCCGCGAAGGCCGGCATCAAGACTGAAGCGATCTTCTACTGCGTGGAGGCAGCCTCCTGCAAGCAGATCACGGACTTGGCCGGCAAGGTCGGCCAACAGTTCGGCATCAAGGTCATCTACACCTCGGGTATCTCCTTCACGGCACCGAACTACGCAGCCCAGTGTGTGGCGGCCAAAGCGACCGGAGCCGATTCGCTGGAGACCGCCGACGCCAACATCGTGGTCGAGAAGGCGGCCGACAATTGTGCGACCCAGGGCTGGCACCCGGTCGAAGTGACGGCGACGAGCGAGATCGGCAGCGGCATGGCCAGCGACCCCAACTTCAAGACCATGGTCGCCTCCATGAACGACATCCCTTGGGTGGTCCACAATTCCGCCACGAAGTCCATGTACGCCGCTCTCGACAAGTATCAGCCCGCGGTCGAGACCTCGACGAATTTCGGCGAGCAGGTCGTGCTGGAATGGGCCAACCTGGCCCTGTTGCACGACGCCGTGGCGGCCGCAGCGCCGTCCGCCGGGACGAACGTGACGGGAGCGGTCGTGAAGAAGGGTCTCTACCATCTGCCCGCCGGCGACAACCTGGGTGGCATCGCGGCCCAGCCGATCCACTTCACCAAGGGAGCTCCTGCCAACTTCAACTGCTGGTACTACATGGGCACCAAGAGTGGGAAGTTCGTCTGGTCGAACAGTCACAAGCCCATCTGTGCGCCGTTGATGAAGCCGGGCACGGCCGAGGGTGGACCGGTGATCAAGAACTAGCCAGGGCCACAGGGCCACAGGGCCACCGGGTTACAGGGCTACAGGGACCGAACGCCTGAAAGCCCGGGTCGACGCCGGCACCACTCAATCGGACCGGCGTGGAGCGGACCTGATGGTCAGAACGTCGCTGAGCCAGGCCGTTGCTTTCTGGCGCGCGGCGGGCGGTGCCTCGGCCAGGACGTGACGTGCGATGTCGGCCACGGTGGTACGCCGTAGTTCGTCCTGCCACGCCGCCTCGGCCCGCCCCATCGCGGCGGCGATGCCGCACACCGGTCCGTACTGGCGCTGGGCGACCCGTGACGGGCCCTTGCGCCGTATCTCGGTGCACCGGAACATCGGCGCGGAGCCGTCTATTGCTTGGACGATGTCGAGGAGCGTGATCGCCGACGGCGGCCGGGACAGCCGGTACCCGCCGAAGCGGCCCGGGGTGGCATCGACGATGCCCGCATGCGTGAGCGCCTGCATCGACTTGGCCAGGTACGGCCCCGGGACATCGTGGTACTCGGCCAGTCGTGCCGCGGGGAGGGTGGTCCCCTCCGGAAGGACGGCCAGCAACACGGCGCAATGCGCGGCCCATTCGACGCCTTCGTTCATTCTCATATGTGGATTCTACTTGTCCGAATATCTCGAGAGAGGATATATTCGGATAGAGAACATCTGAATAAAGGAGGGATGACGTGCGTCTCGCGGTGGCCGGCGGAACCGGGGTAGTGGGCAAGTTCGTGGTCGAGGCGGCGGAGGGCGCCGGGCACGATGTGGTGGCACTGAGCCGGCGCACGGGAGTGGACGTGCGGACCGGCGCAGGGCTGGCGGACGCACTGCGCGGGGCCGAGGTCATCGTCGACACGACCAATGCGGGGACGACGAACCGGGACAAGGCGACCGCGTTCTTCACCGAGGGGACGCGCAACCTCCAGACGTTCGGCGCGGAGGAGGGGGCACGACATCTCGTTGTCCTCTCCATCGTCGGTCTCGAACGGGTGCCCGGCTACGGCTACTACGAGGCCAAGGTGGCACACGAAACCGCAGCGCAGGCGGGGCCACTCCCGGCGACCGTCGTCCGGGCCACCCAGTTCCACGAATTCCCGGCGCAGATCCTGCGTTGGACCCGTCACGGCCCATTCGCCGTGGTACCCCGGAGCCGGATTCAGCCGGTGGCGGCGCGCTCGGTCGGCCGCGTCCTGCTCGACGTGGCGCTGGCGCCGGTGCCCGCGCCGGGGCGGAGTGTACGGCTCGAGGTCGCCGGTCCCGAGGAAGCCGACTTGGTGTCATTGGCGCGCACCGTCGTCCGCCACAGGGGTGAACGGCTGTGGGTCGTTCCCTTCCGCGTGCCGGGTCGTGTCGGGAAGGCCATGCGTGCCGGGGGCCAGTTGCCGACGCCCGATGCGCACATCGTGGGCCCGAGCTTCTCGGAGTGGATCGAGGGAGGGGACCTGGCACTGGTGACGTGACGGCGGTCAGCGGCGAACGCCGGCTCGTTCGGAGCGGTGCTTCATTGGCCCGACCGGGACCGACCCTTCCGGCGAGCACGCGCAGAAAGGCTCCGGCGCCCATGGACTGTGATGGGTGACACCTACCTGGAGAGAAAGTCCAAGATCGTCGGCGCGAGGCGCGGCCACTCGTCGAAGAAGCTCCCTTTCCCCGCGACCGCCAGTCGCTTGATGCGATTCCACTCGTCCTCGCCCCAAGGGGGGTCGACGAGTTGGGAGCCCGGGATCAGCCGATGCAGTTCCAGCGAGAGGAACTCGGGATGGTACTCGTCCCCTTTTCCACCACGGAATATCAGCGTCGGGAGCGCGAGGGCGGCGAGCTCCTCCTCTTTGATCCCGGGCACCGGCGCGTCAGGCATGGGGATGTAGGCGTTCAACCAACGCTTCTGTATGTCGATGAACTCTTGGGTGTCCATGGCGAGGAGTCGTTCCCGATTGGAAGGGTTGGCGGCCAGGGTGTCGTCCCATTGCGGCAGATCCACCACGGCGGGCATGCCACCGACCAGCGCGGCGGCGATCACCGGAAGTATGTAGTTCATGGCGAGGTACATGGTGCCGAACACGCCCCCGGACATCCACCACACGACGAGCTTGCTGGCCACATCGGGGTGGCGCAGGGCTGTCACGAGCGAGAGGCGGGATCCGGCCGAGCCACCGACGAGAACGGCCGGTGCCAACCCGAGTGCCTTCAGAAGTGCGGCGAGGTCATCGGCGTGCATCTGCGACTCGGATGCACCGGTGAACTTCACATCGGACTTGCCCGTATTGGGGCGGTCCCACAGCAACACCTGATACTGCTCGGCCAACTTTTCGGCGAGCGGCCGCACGCCGGGATACTCCATGCTGAAGCGTCCACCCGGCGTGAGAACGAGAGGGTCGCCTTCTCCGAGCAATTCGTAGACGATCCGCCCTCCATTGATGTCCATAGACGGCATCGAGTCTCCTTTGATCGATCAGATTCGGGCGCGCTGGTCGCCGGTCGGTGATTCTCGACCCGTGGTCGAATCGGTGTCAAACATCCACCCGGATCGGTTGGTCCTCGTCGAGCGGGCGTCGAGTGCCATTTCGTCAGCATCCTCCACGTCCGCCTTGAGCTTCACCCGGCCGGTCATGGCATCCTCGACGTCGACGACGTCGGCCAGCAGTCGGCCGGTCGCGTGCTGCCCGCTCCGGGCCGCCAGCTGCACGGCCCTCCCGAGCTTGTCCGTTGCCGTTCGCTCCTGTCCGGCCCGACGTGCGTGCAGTCCCTCCTGGATCGCCTGGGCCAGCTCGGCCTGGTCCGTGTAATGGGCCACGGCGTGGCTCATCGGGGTGAAGAGGCTCACCTCGTCCGTCCAGCTCGCCTTGATCAGAGCCTGGGCGTGCGTGCGCCCGCCGACCATCAGGCTCACCCGTGCCGCCAACATCTCGGCGTCCAGCGGGCCGGCCGGCACGTCGAGACTGATGTGGTACTCCCGGGTCTCGGTCGTCCACGCACCAGTCGGGATCTCGACGGTGCGCGCGTCGATGACGCGGGCACGGGCCGTGAGATCTTCGATGATCGGTGACACCTGCTTGATGAACCTCACGTTGGCCTGCTGTGGAAGACACACCTGCAGGGTGGCTTCCACCTGCCGCGCCAGCGCCGTATCGATGACGGCCCGGAAGTCGTCCTCCATCTCAACCGGCTGGCGGATGATGTCGACCGACCCGAGGAGGGCCGACGAGATCTTCCGCAGCTCGCTCACCGCCCAGTCGCTGCCGATCCCCCGACAATCGCACTGGAACCGTCCGACCGAGTCCGCCACGGCCATGTCCAATTCCCACTCGGTCTCGTCCTCATCTTTGCCGTCGGTCAGGAGTAGTGCGTGGTGGATCGCTCCGGGACGGAGCGCACTCAGCCGTGCGGCCAGGGCGAGCCATCTTCCGATTGCCGTGCCGCCGACCGGCTGGAGGGCGGCCAACGTCGCCACCGCCTCCCTGCGGGTCGTCGGCGATGCCTGCACCAGCCCGTTGGCCGGCGGGTAGACGACCTGGGCGGTCTCCGCCCCGCGCACGACAGCAAACCAGACACCGTCGGGCAGGATCTCGAGGGCGGCACGGGTCGCCTTGCGTAAGGCCCGGATCTTGTCCCACGGATGACCCATCGACCCGGAGCAGTCGAGCAGGAAGATCTCGACCGCTTCGCGGGACCGCTCGTCGGGTGTTGCGATGTCGGCTGTGATCGAGACGATCGCTTCGACCGAGGACCCGCCCGGGGGCAGGTACGGATTCTGGTGACTGCGTGCCGTGAAGACCGCGGTAGGCGGCCGCTCTTCGGCGTCGTCCAGACGCCCCGGTGCGTTCGACAGCACGACGGCATCGATGGTCCCGCTGCGAGGGAGGATGCGAGACTGATGACGGGCCGTGCCGAACGCGACGAGCGAGCCCTGCACCACCCGGCCGGACGAAGAGCGGACCGATCCCGAGATCCGTCCGACCATGGCTTCGATGGTGGACATGGCCGCTCGTGCGCCGCGTCGGGCCGCTCGTGCGCATGGCCTCATGACGATCACGATGACCGAAGTGACTGGTCGAGTGACCGTGAGCAACCCTCGGCCGATCGCCGCGACACCGGGCCCGACGCAGCGGGTTGCAACAAAGCGGGCCAGCACAGCCACCGTCGAGAGCGGTGGCGCGCAGGCCCGGTGCACGAGCCGGGCCGCCGACAGCGCGAGGCCCGCAAGCATCCGGGCGCCTGCTCCACCGATGCGTGCCGCCGACCGAGCCACGGCACGCAGCACCCGCCAGAGCGCCGCGGCCATCATGGCGAGGACTCTGGCCGACATTCTGCCGACGGCAGCGAGTCCGTCTGCGCTGAGCCTGACGGCGTGGGCGATGGGACGCGCCACGCTGTGCGCAAGGGCGGCGATCAGCCCTGCGCTGGCAACGGTGGCGGCCCAGAGGGGAGTGAGGATCCAGGTGCACACGCGGAGGACGACGCGACCGAACATGATGAAGGGCTGCACCAGCACCGTCAGCACCAATCTGACAAGAGCGAGGCCGGCCGTGCCCACGGCAACGAGCACCCATGCGGCAGAGCGCGGCGGCGCGTCGCAGTGCCGGCGCCAGGAGTCGGCCCAGCATCCCCAGGGCGACGGCGAGGATGACCAGGACGTCCGTCATCTTCTCGTACGCGCTGGCCGCCGAATGTCCCAACGCCCGGCCGAGCTTTACCAAGCGCCGCCCCGCAAGGTCGAGCACCCGGCCCACCGCGGCGTCGATGACCCAGAGCCCGTGCCCGCACCAACGCAGGATCAGGCGGAGCGGTCGCAGGAGGCTCCACAGCGATGATGCACCCACAACGACGAAGTTGCCGGCGACGTGACCCACGTGGTGCGCGACGACGACCAGCTGGCGGATGGTCCACGCCACGGCGCCGATGGATCCCCCGGCGAACCGGCGCACGACGAGCTTGCTGATCTCCCACACGGTGGTGAAGGGGAGCAGGGCAAGAGTGAGCACCCGGGTGGCCCGGCCAGCTGATGCGTCGACTCCGGTGCCGACCGGCGTCGCCGGCGTGGCAGCAGGAGTGCCGCGTGACGTCCCCCAGCCGTGGATCCCCTATGACGACGACCGGGAGCCGCTGTCGCTTCCCGGTCCAGCAACGAATATGTGGGCGTCCTGTTCATGCGGACATGGTGCGCCGAACGGGTAAAGACCCGGTAACGGCGCCTCCTCAGTCCGGTGTGGTCGTCGTGCCTCTCTCGTCGGGGGCGGTCCAGCGAAGTTCGGGCTTTTCGAGGACGATCGCCTTTTCGAGGGCGATGATCTCCGGGGAAGGTTCGAGGCCGTGTTCCTCCCGGAGGATGGATTGGTAGCGCTGGAAGGCCCGCAAGGCGTGTGATTGGCGGCCGGAGCGGTACAACGCCAACATCAGCTGGATCCACCTTCGCTCGCGCAACGGTTCTTCCTCCACCGCTGCACTCAGATCCGGGAGCACTCCCTGATGGTCGCCCAGTTGCAGGCGGCCTTCGAAGAGGTCCTCCTCGGCGCTGGCCCGGCGCTCTTGGAGACGAGAGACCTCTCCGGCTCCGGACGGCCCGTCGACAAGGTCGGGGAGTGGCTCTCCCCGCCACAGTTCCAGGGCCCGGGCCAGCTCGGCTACGGCCGAGCCCGGGTGTCCGGCGAGCAGCAGCTCGCGGCCTCGCCCGGTTCTTCGTTCGAAGCGGAACGTGTCGACCTGGTCCTTCGTGCCGCGGAGGCGGTAGCCCTGCGGGGTGGTCTCGATGACCTCGGCTCCGAGTGTCTGGCGCAGCGTCGAGATGTAACCCTGAAGGGCCTTGTCGGCGGTCGGGGGCTCGTTGTGTCCCCACACGTTCCATGCAAGGTCGCCCGTCGAGACGGCCGAGCCGATCCGGAGCGCCAACAGCGCCAGTACGGCCCGCACCTTTGCAGCGCCCAGCGGTACCGGGGTCCCCTCCACCGACACCTGAAGGGGACCGAGGAGGCATATCTCCATGTGCTGGCGACCCCGGATGACGCCGCGCGTGTCCTTCGAGGGAAGGGAGACTTCGTGGGATCGCGACCCGCCGACGTCCACGCGCTCCATGGTCAGGGTCGTCCACGCCCCGACGTGGATCTGATCGCCGGCCCGCAGGGGTACCCGTTCGTTCGCGGGGATCGCATCACGTTCGGCGTTGAGGAACGTGCCATTGGTCGATCCCTGGTCGACCAATGCCCAGCTCCCGTCCGGCTGCCGCATCAGCACGGCATGCCGGTGCGACACTCCCAGGTCCTCCAGCGAGCCCGACAGGTCGATCTCGGGCTGGATGCCCTTCGACGTGCTGCGCCGTCCGATGCGGACATGGTCACCGACGAGCGGGAGCCGGCGGGTGTGAGGGGTCGCAGGAAACTCCATGTCCTCGGGGTCCACCATTTCGTAGTACTGCGGGTCAGGCCGGGCGACCACTTCCCAGAGCTCCTCCTCCCACACGGCGACGCTGTCTGGTGCGTTGAGGGCGTACCCGCATTCGCCACAGATCGGCCCGGCTTCGCTCGGTGATCCGCAGTTGGCACAGAGGCGGGCGGGTGACACTTCGGCGGACGTGGCTTCTTGGGGTCGTCGCACCGCTCGTCGTTCTTTCCCACCGGGCCCACCGGGCGACGGATCGGGCGGGCCGAGGGTGATCCCGCACGTGCTGCAGTAATCAGTCGCCTCGGAGGCGTGGCCGGCGGGGCAGGTCGTCGTCAGCGTCCTGTCCGTTCCGTGCGCACCGATCGTGACTCGATGATCATCACGTCCACCTCGTCAACCTTGGGTTTGGGTCTCACCCTCCCGGTCTGGGGATCCTCGATGTCGACCACCTTGGACAACCGGTCCAGCGCCTCGGAGTTGCCCGCTTCGTGCGCCAGACGCGCCGCCTTGCCGAAGAGCCCGGTGGCCTTGCTCATGTCGTCGGCCCGCAATGCATCGACCCCCGCCTGCATGGCATCGGCCAGCTCCGTCTCGCCCATGACCTCGGCGACCCGACGGTTGATCTTCGTCGACAACGCCTCGTCTTCGGTCCATTTGGCGAGCATGGAGGCCTGGCCGGCCGCTTCGCCGTCGACGACGAGCGTGACCAGTCCGACCCTCTTTTCGTCACCCACCCCTCCGGGTGGGACGCGCACGCAGAGGTGATAGTCCCTCGCTTCATCGCCCCACGATCCGGTTGGGTACTCGCCGATCAAGGGGCTCGTGTCGACACGCGCACCGACGAGGTCGACGATGGGCTCCATCTGTTTGAGCACGACGACGGTGCCGCCTTGTGGCGTCCAGACCCTGAGTGTCACCGCGCCGACCTGCTTGTTGAGGGACGCTTCCATCATGGAAGCGAAGTCCGCCCTCAGCCCGGCCGGGTCCGGGACGATGTCCTGGGTGCCGAGGAGGGCATTGGCGATCTTCTTGAGCTCGGCCACCGCGAACTCGGCCCCCACCCCGCGGCAGTCGCATTGGAAGACGCCCTCAGCCCGGCGCAAAGCGTCGTCGAGGTCTTCGGCCGACTCGCTCTCGTTGCGGCCGTCGGTCAGCAGGATCGCGTGCCGGATGCCGGGCCGGCCCCGCAACAGTTCGCTGGTCAGGGTGATCCAGGACCCGATCGCCGTGCCACCGTCGGCATCGAGCCGCCGCACGGCCTGCTTCGCCTCTTCGCGTGAGGACGGTGTCGCCTGGGCCAGGGGCGGCTCGGAAGGGTAGACCATGTGGGCCTCGTGGTTGCCCGCCACGACGGCAAATCGGACGCCGTCGGGGAGGCAGTCGATCGCTGCGGCCGTCGCTTCCTTGGCCTGCCGTATCTTGTCGTTTTTCATCGACCCCGATGTATCGAGGATGATGACTTCGGCGCGGTCTTCTGGACCGCGCCCCGCCACGTGCGCCCCGGGGGTCGCCGATGTCCCCTCGGCCCTCACCGTGAGGACAGCGTTCATCAGCGTGCCGCCGGCCGGGAGGAATTCGTTCTGGAAGCATTCGATATGGAACTGCGCCATTGTCGTCCTCACTCCTCCGTTGGGCTGGCCGGACGTTGTGGTGGCCCGACCGGGATCACCGCGACCGTGATGTTGTCCTGGCCCCCGGCGTCCAGGGCGGCATCGGTCAGCATCCGGGCGATCCCCGGCGTTGTGGAGGCATCGGCGGGGATGATGCGGGCAAGGTCGTCGGGGTCCTCGAAGTAGTTCCAGAGGCCGTCGGTGCACACGACGAGCAGGCCCGGTTCGGTCACCTCGAGATCGGTGATCCGGGGCTCGGTCGACTCGGCGTCCGCACCGATCCAGCGCGTGATGGAGTGCGCTTCGCGAGCGCTGAAGGCCACGTCCGGGGAGACGCCTTCGGCTATTCGCTCTTGCGCCACGGTGTCGTCGACGGTCAGCAGTTGCCCACTGCCGACGGACTCGCCCAACCAGTACGCCCGACTGTCGCCGACATTGCCCACGACGATCTGTCCGGGTGCGGCCAGGGCCGCGACCATGGTGGTGGACGGTGGCAGCTCACCACTGCGGTCGCCTTCGTCCATCCCCGCCGCGACAGACCGCTGCGCTTCGTCGAAGGCTTCGTGGAGGAGCTCGTGCAACGCAGACGTGCTGGGCCAATTCGGTGCGTCCATCGCGCGCCGGAGCACGTCGATTGCCCTGGCCGCCGCCGCTTGGGCCGCCCGGTAGGCCCTGGAGGTGGACCCCACCCCGTCGCACACCGCGACCGCCGACCGGTCACCGGCGGAGAGCAGGGCCACCGCGTCCTCGTTGCGCTCGCGGCGCCAGCCCCGGTCCGAGATCGCCGCCAGTGGTCCCTCGGCGAGTCGGATCTGTTGCAGTTTCTCCGGGGACACCGACCCTTCGATGCCCGGTGCGGCGGCGTCGCCGCCCTCGCCCAGGAATGGTTCGGTGCCGGTGCGGAGCTTGGTGCCGCAGACCTCGCAGAACCGCTCACCTTCGAAGACGGTGGACCTGCATGCCGGGCAGGTGTCGATGGTGATCTCGCCGGCTTCGCTCACGTGATCGTCCGCGGGCGGTAGGCGTTGGCCAGGTCAACCAGCTCGAAACGCTCCTCGTCGGTATGGGCCAGCTTGGCCAGCGAGCGGTAGGTGCTCTCGATCGCAGTCCTGACCCCGCTCTCGGTGAGCGATGTCCCGACCAGCGAGGCGCCGGCCAGCGAGGCGTCGGGTTCGGTCGTGGCGGCAGGATCGGCGAGCAGAGCCAGTGTTTGGACCTGCAGGTCCCGCGTCAGGGCCAGCCGCACCGACGGCTCGGCCCGGAGCTGGTCGAGGAGGCGGGAAGCGTCGAGCAGATCGCTCATCGTCGGATGTTGGCCTGCGATGTCGGCGCACAAGACGCCGCACAGGGCGATCTGCGCGGCGGCATGCGAGCTGGAGGTGCTGGGGATGCGCTCGAGGGCGGTCACCGCGCCCACTCTGTCCCCGAGGGCGATGCGGACTCGTGACAGGCCGAAGCTCGCACTGGCGAATCCGGGGTCGGTGGCGGCAACGATCTCGAACTGGTGGGCGGCCCGGCGCAGGTCGTCAACGGCATCGAGCGACGACATCGACCCGCCCGTCGGGTGAGCGAGCGCCGCCATTTCGTAGGACACGGCAAGAGCCAGTCTCGGCGCCAGCTCCCCCGGCAACTCGGAGATGACGGTGGTGAAGTACGAGTGGGCGTCCCTCGGGCGCCCTGCGGCCAGCTGAACGACCCCGCGCCACCATGCGGCCCGCCATCCGCTGCTCAGGGCCTCGGGTGAGGTGAGTTCGGCCTCGGCCTGGGCGAAGGCCCCCTCCTCGATGAACGAACGGGCGAGTCGGAATGCCACTTCCGGGGAGCGCGGCGTCGAGGCCAGGAGGGCGCCGATCTGTTCGGAGCTGGAGGTGACGATGGTCGCCAGCACGCCGGCCGCCGGATCGAAGGGGTCGACCGCCGGTACCGGCAGGCTCTGCCAGGTGCTGGCCTCCGCGGCGTTCCCGAGTTCGCCGCTGAAGAGCAAGCTGGGCGCGGGTCGGGGGTCCTTTCCGTCGATCGCCCTGACCTGGCGGAGCACGCCGAGGAGCTGTTCGCCCATCTCTTCGGCCGACTGGAATCGCGACGCCGGATTGGGCTCCGTGGCCTTCACCAGAAATTCGTAGAACGCTTCGTAGCGCCCGAAGAGCGGCACCTCGTTGACCGGGGGGAGTGAGGTGGCGTACCGCTTCTTGTCCTGGAAGCCGGCGAAGTCGAAGCTGAGCACGGCCAGGGTACGGCCCACGGTGTAGAGATCCGAGTTGATGGATGCGCCGACCTCGGGGACCTCGGGAGCCTGGTAGCCCACGGTGCCGAACAGGTCGCTCTCCTCGCCCATGGCCACCACGCCCCCCAGATCGATGAGCGTCAGCTGCTCGCCGGTCTGGATGGCGTTGTCCGGCTTGAAGTCGCAGTAGAGCAAGCCCTGGTCGTGCAGATAGCCGAACGCGGGGAGGATGGCCAGCATGTAGGCGATGGCCTGCTCGAGCGGCAGCGGCGCGCCGGTTTCCGCCTTTGTGCGCGCCCGAATCTCACGGAGGGACTCGCCGGCCACATACTCCATGACGATGTAGCCGGCGTCCTGGTGCTGGACGAAGTTGTAGATCTGGACGATGTTCGGGTGCTTGACCTCCGCCAGGAACTGGCGTTCGGCGACGGCGGCGGCTGCGGCCGCCTCATCCTCCGAATCGAGCAGGCCCTTGAGCACCACCCACACGTACCCGCCCCTGTGCGACAGGTTCAGGTTCTGGGCCAGGTAGATCCATCCGAGGCCGCCGTGTGCGATGCATCCAGCCACACGGTATTGGCCCGCCACCAGGTCGTCCGGCCAGAGCTTGGGCGAGAACGAGAACGGCGCCCCGTCCTCGGGGCAGAATCCCTCGGTCCGGCCGGGTCGGCCGTCGCGGCTCCGGCCGACCTCATGTCCGCAGCGGGCACAGAAACGCTTGCGCTCGGGGACCTCGGGATTGTCGAGCACCACCGAACGTGGATCGCGCCGAGGCACCGACGGCATCTCGACGAGCCCGGCGCCCAGGGTTCCCCGGCTACCCCCGCCGAAGCCACCAGAGCCGCCCGTGCGGCCCGTTGGCGACCCCTCGCCCGGGGTCGACCTGAGTGTGGTGGTGTCCGGAGAGGTCGATCCACTGATCGGCGCCGCGGTCCCGAGCGTGGCCGGGCGACCATCACCGTTGGACCCCGATCCGCGTGAAGGCGATGGCACGGCCTGGGGGGCGAAGCCGCAGACGTTGCAGTAGCCGTCTTCGATGATCCCGGGACCCGGGCACTCGACGCGCACGCAGGCCAGTCCATCGGCGTTGGCTCCCGTCGCGGTCGGAGGGGAGGGGAACGCTGTCGCGGCCGCACTGACCGGAGCGGAGAGCAGTGGCGGATTACCGCAGACATCGCAGTAGCCGCCGTCGATCTCACCGGTGCAGCCGCTCCTCAGGCACTTGGCCATGACGACGCCCCTTTCGGCTCGGCAAGTATCGGCTGCGTCAGGATCGACCGTTGGTAGGCGGTGACCAGCGCACCGGCCTCCACGAGATCGCACGGAGCCGAGAAGAGGACGTCCCGCGCCTCGACGTACAGCTGGTGGAGCTCGATGTCCTCACCCTGTCCCACGGCCTGTGCCTTGGCCCGGTACGCGTCGAGCCGGCCCCGTAGCTCGTCGCGGGCGGCCACGGCGGAGCGGGCCGTTTCTTGGAGGTCGTCGATCTGTGCGTGTATCTCGTGGACACGCGGCAGGAGGGCGCGGAGCCCGAATGCCGCATCGGTGGGGCTCGTCGTGGTGAGACGGCTCGCTTCGGCCAGTTCGCGGCGCAACTCGTCGAGGACGGCGCCTGTCGTTTCGAGCCTGCACCGCTCCTCGTCGTGCAGGACCACTTTGGCCGCCACTTCGGCTTGGATCGCTCGAGTCTGCGCGAGGAGCTGGGCGCACTCGTCCAGGGAGACACCCGCCGCCGCCAGGTTGCCCTCGAGCTTCTCGTGCACGGCCAACGATTCCCGCAGAGAGGTGGAGGCCCGCTCGATCATCGTCGTGATCGGGGCGAGCACCTCACCGGACACCGCCAGTGGGTCGCAACGGGAAAGCTCTTCGGCGTCGGTCAGCGCTCGTCGGGCCAGGGCCAGATTGTTCGGTCGACGGATGGAGTGTGCATCGGCTGCCCCTTCGAGTTCGACGACCATGGCTTCCAACGCCTCGAGCCGGGGGACGATCAACGTCCACACGGCGGCGACCTCGTTGAGGATGGCCATGACGAGTTCATAGTCACTGGACATCCGAATGATCACGTCGTCGACGGTGAACGTGTCGGTCGGCGCCACTGCCTCGGTCAGGGTCCGCTGCGCGTCGGGACGCGGCAGCGAGACCGATGGCCCGTGGAGGAGATCGGCGAGGCGGACGAGCGCCGCCCGTGACAGGGATGCCTTCGACCCGCGTTCGTCGGTCACCTGCTCCAGCGTGTCGGTCAGGGCGAGTTGCCCCCTCCAGAGAAAGGAGAGCCGCCGCTGGGCTTCGCTCCATTGCTCCGCGGTCTGCCCGGCGAGGGAGGTCGAGGCATCGAGCATCTGTCGTGTCACGTCGGCGTCGAGCTCGACGAGGTTCTGGACGATGCGCTCCAGCATCGTCCGCAGGGCGACGATGCGGCGGTCGAGAGCCTCGACGGTCGGCGCGGTCACGTCGCCGCCTTGTAGGTCGCCGCGGGTGGAGTCTGGGCCTGCAGGGTATAGGGAGCGAGGTCGGCGTTGTAGAGCCGTTCCCAGGTGCCGTCCACCCGCTCCTCGGCCAGCACGCCGTTCACGAAGGCCGTGAAGTCAGGATGCTTCTGGCTGACGGCCATGCCGTACGGCTCCGGGCTGAACGACTGGTTGATGATCACTGTGTTGGGGTCCTGTGCGTGAAGCCCGGTCAAGATTGCGTCGTCGGTCCCGATGGCGTCGACCTGATCCTGTTGCAGCATCACCAGGCAATCGGCCCAGTCGTTCACGTCCCAGGCCACGATGTGCTGCGCTCCCGGTACGGCGACCAGGTTGCCGAGGGAGTCCGCCCCGCCGGTCGCGCAGACGCGCTTGCTCCCGAGGTTGGCGGGACCCGTGATCGTCGAGCCGGTGGGCACCAGTAACTTCTCCGCCGCGTTGTAGTAGACGGTGGAGAAGTCGACGGGATAGGGATCCGAGCTGCTCTTGGTCTGGCGTTCGCAGTTGATGGTCATCGTCTCCGCAAGGATGTCGACTTCTCCTGTCGCCACCGCCTTGCTCCGATCGAGGTTGGAGACGATCTTGAAATCTATCGCCGGGGCTTTGGGGCCGAAGATGGCTTCGTTCACTTGCTCGAGCATGTCAATGTCGAATCCCTGGAGCTGACCGGTGGTCGGGTTGCGATAGGCCCACAGGTTCGTGCTCTGGTCCACCCCGGCGATGAGGTGCCCTCGCGCAACGATATGGGCCATCCAGGAGCCGGCCGGCATCGCACCGGGCGCGGGCATCGGGTTCGGCGGCGTGTAGCTGGCGGTGCAGTTCGAAGCCGCCAAGGCGGTGGGTACCGGGTGGACGATGTGTGCGCCCGCGGGCATGACGGCCGAGGCGTTGACCGCCGCGGATGGAGTCGAGCTGGGCGTCGTCGTGCTGCAGGCGGCAGCGCCCAGGGCTATGCCGAGGAGCGCCGTGGCCGTGACGATGTGCGACACGCGCCGCTTGGTCGAAGGCAGGTAGGCGTGCACGTCGGCTACCGGTACTCGGCAATCCGGGGCCTGAAGCCCAAGAGGACGAAGGCGGCGACGACGACGGAGAGAACGGCACTGCCCCAGATGAGTCCTGCGATGTCACTCGACGCGCCGTTCATCGACCGATTGAACGCGTGCTGGGAATGGGTGATGGCGGCGCCCAGATCGCTGTCGAGGTTCGACGAGACGGTCGGCAGATGGTTCGGACCGCTCCCCGACGCCAGGGCAACTGCTCCGTCTTGTTGCTTCACATCGTTCGAATTGTCCAATTGCCTGATCTTCGTGTGCACTCGGACATACGACGCCAGCGCAGTGTCGGCCCGCTTGATCTGGTCCCCCTCGACGGACCCGGCTCCCTTGCCGGCCGATGCCATGAGGTTGTTGAACCGCGTCACGGTCACGCCGTAGTCCTTTTGGTACGTGGGATCTGAGTTCCGGGTGAGGAGGGTGAGCTCGTCGTCGGCCATCATCTGGAGTGCCCCGATCCGGGCCTGGGTGAAGAGAACCACGGGACCCGATCCGTTGGCCGTGGCGGTGTTGACGCTCGAGTTCTGGGCGACCACCGCGACCGTGAACCACAGCGCGAGGACGAACACGATGACCGTTCCGGCAGCGAGGAAGAGATTGAAGGTCCGGCGAAAGTGACCGCTCATCCAGAGCTGCACCACGATGAGGAGCACCAACAGCGCCACGATGAAGAAGAGAGCTGTCCAGAGGAGAGGTGAGCTCACCGCGTTGTCCTGGTCGCTCGCCAATTGTCGGTTCTCCACGGTATACAACCTCGCAGCGGCCGGGAGGATCTGGAGCCTCATGAGATTGTTGGCTTCGCCGATGTAGGCCGTGGCGAGTGGGTAGTAGGCCTGCCGCTCGTTGAACGTGGCCGTCTGGACGAGCCCGGTATAGACCGGAAGGTTGACAGCGACGGACCGGATGTCAGAGGCGACCGCCGGATCGCTCCCCGCAGCCTGGGCAGCGAGGGCCAGGTTGGTCGACGCAAGGGCGACATCACTCATGTAGCTGGTCCGGAGCGTCTCCGGCTGCAGTTGGCCCTGGAGGAACGAGCCGGCTGCCGTCGTGTCCGCGTCCGACAGATAGGTGTCGATCGCCTGGGCTTCGACGACGAGTGGCTCGGCTGTCTGCGAGGCCGCCGCGGTGGCCGTGTCGCGGTCGTTGGCGGCGAGGGCGGTGACCAAACCGACGAGGAGTGCCAGGACTGCGAGTCCGATGGCCATCAACCGGAGCCGGACCGGCGTGACGCCGTTCCGCGTGCGGGTGTGCACGGGAGGTTGGGTGCGAGCATGCGCCGGTGCGCCCCGGCGGCGTTGCACCTGGGGCGCGCGGTCGAGCGACGAGTCGGGAAGCACCCCCACGGGCTCCGTCGCGATCATCGCCAGACCCTTCTCTTCCACACCGCCAACGGGAATTGCTCATCCATCGGAAGATCCCGCACCCCGGTGTTCGCCGAACCATATTCTTCCACGCCTTCACTTTGGGCGAGGTCGGTAAGCGCTCAGTAAAGGCAGATTCCGCCACCTTTTTTTGCCGAGATCCAGCCGGCCCGTCGAGGTGCGCACAGCACCTCCAGATCCGCACGCGCGTCGACGAAGGCTGACGGCGCTGTCAGGTTGGGCGGCGGCCGTCCGGAGAGGGTCGCGTCATGCACGCGAGGATGGTGGTGGCGTGCGCAGGTGGCGGTCAGACAGTCGCGGCGAGCCCGATCCCTGCGGCAGCGACACCGAGGCACAGAGCGAGCCCGCCGAAGGTGTAGACCCACGCCTCGGAACGGTGGCCGTCGCGCAAGAGATGGACCGACTCCCAACTGGCGGTTGACCATGTGGTGTAGCCCCCGCACAAGCCGACGCCGGCCACATCGAGATCGTGGGGCCCGAACCCGTGGTACATCGAGAGGCCGGTGAGGAAGCCCAGGAGCAAGGACCCGGAGGCATTGACGAGCAGTGTGCCGACGGGCAACGGGTCGGCGCGACGGCGGGCCGCGTGGTGGATGATCAGCGCGCGCAGTACTGCGCCGACCGCTCCGGCGGCCGCAACCAACAGAGCGAGGCCGAGAGTGGGGGAGTGGTTCGTCGACGGGACGGCCGTCGCGACGGAGTACGCAGTCATCAGTTCGTCCACCGCCGCCCGACCGCATCCCCCAGGACGACGAGCGCTGCCCCCCCGACGAGTGTTGCCGCCAGGTAGAGGAGGCTCAAGGCTCCCTGCCCGTTCTGGAGCAGTGTGATTGCACCTACGGCCAGCGCGGAGTAGGTGGTCCAACCGCCGAGGATGCCGACGACGAGGAATGGGCGGAGGAGCGGCTGTCGGGGTGCCCACTTCTCGACCATCGGAATGAGCAGTCCGATGGCCAGTGATCCGCTGAGGTTGACGACCAACGTGACAGTGGGGAAGTGGCTGGAGCCGTTGACGAAGGCGGTGTCGAGGAAGAACCGAGCGAGGGTGCCGAGCGCGCCGCCGAGTGCAATGACGAAGAGGACGGTCGTCGACAGTCCGAGGCGGGGCAGCGCGGGTTCTCTGAGTGGATCGTTGCGTTCCGCCATGGTCCGTCCTCCTGCGCCTGGTGCGCACCGCGACGTCTCGCCGTGCTCTCTGGTCAGGAGCCATCAGCCGTGTCGGCGGTTCGGAGCGTCTGCTCCCCGGCGGGACCCATCGCCGGACTGCGGACAACATTGTAGCTGTCGCCCGGCGGGGGAGGGGGGTACCCCTCTCAGAGGCGGGGCCCCGGCGCATTGCGGAAACGGAAGGGCTCACTTTCTCGCCCGGCAATGACGTACCAGCACTCGCCCGAGACCTCGGCGTCGAGGATGCGCTGGAAGGCGGCGACCACGTCGCTGACGTCGAGAATGGGAAATCCCATGTCGAGCAGGACCTGCTCGGAGCCCTTGATGATGTTCGTGTACGCGAAGGATGGGCAGAGCGCATTCACCGTGACGCCCTCGGCCGCGTACGCCTCGCCGATGGAGCGGACGAGGCCGACCACCGCGTGCTTGTTGGCGGCGTAGATCGGATCGAAGGGAACCGCCACCAGTCCGGCCATGCTGGCCGTGGCCACGATTTTCCCTCCTCCTGACGCAACGATTGCCGGCCGTGATGCGGCAATGCCGTAGACGACGCCGTCGAGGTTGATGCGCATCGCCCGGCGATAGGCCTCGGGATCGAAGTCGTCGCCCATGCTGCACCAGGAGGTCACCCCGGCGTTGAGGTGGGCCAGATGCAGTCCTCCGAACTCGCTCGACGGCGTATGCCACGGCGGCGGAGCTGTCGGCGGGCTCTGTGACGTCGGTATGGACGAAACGGCCCCCCAGTTCCTCGGCCACCTGCCTGCCCCGGGCGTCATCGATATCCGCCAGGACCACGTGCGCCCCTTGCGCCGCCAGGTGACGCGCCACCCCTTCGCCGATGCCGTTGCTTCCGCCGGTGATCAGCGCGACCTTGCCGTTCATGTCCATGCACCGGATCGTAGGGGAGCGGACACCCCATTAACGTTTGCCGACCGGTGGTGAACGAACGTCGCCCTGACCGTTCTGTCATGGAAGGAGCCATGTGGCTATTGGGACTGGCGACAGTGAAATCACCCCATCTGCGAACGAGGCCGAACGTCGCCGGTGGAACGACGCCTACTGGACCTCCCTGTGGCCGAAGCGCGAGGCGTTCACGGACAATATGACGGCTGATCTCCTGGCCCACCTCGACGCGAAGCAGGGCGAACGCATCCTCGAGATCGGGAGTGGCGGCGGCAGGGTCTCACTGGCCGTGGCCGACCTGGTGGGCCCGCAGGGTCGGGTGGTAGGGGCGGACATCTCGGAGCCCCTCGTGGGTCTGGCCCGCCAGAGGGCGCAGGAGGCCTCCGTCGACAATGTCGAGTTCGTGCTGGCGGACGTCCAGGAGGGCTCGCTTCCGGGAGCACCCTTTGCAGCCGCCACGAGCCAGTTCGGGGTGATGTTCTTCGACGAGCCCGTCGCTGCCTTTGCCAACATCAGAAAACAGGTCCAGGACGGGGGTCGGCTCGTCTTCGTCTGCTGGCAGTCCATGGAGCGCAATCCGTGGGCGCTCGGCCACGCGCTGGGGGCCTATACCCCGCCGCTCCCCAGCCCGGCGGCAGGCAAGAGCCAGACGGGCCCCTTCACCTTGGGCGACTTCGAACGGACGTCGGCGATCCTGGTCGCCGGCGGCTGGGGGGCGCCCAGGGCGATCCCGTACGAGCGGGTTGTCATCGTCGATCGATCCGCCATTTTCGACGACGGCCAGCTCGTCCTGAACGGCGTTCCTGAGGAGCACCTGCCGGCGGCCCGAGATGCAATCGAGCGCCATCTGGCTCAGTTCGCCCGGACCGACGGTCGTCTCGACGTACCGGTGTCCTACTTCGTGGTTACCGCCACGGGCCATGAGCCAGCCATGAGCCATTAAGAGGAGAGTGGCCCGTCGACCCTCGCTGAGGCCCTGCCGGAATTTCCTGCGTGACTTAACATAATGATTATTATCGGCGGTCGGGGGAGTAGGGGCTCGAGGTGCTGCAATGGTGGATCTGTTGCTACGACCAGGAGCTTTTCGAAAGCCAGGTGGGGATGAAGCGTCATCTCGAGCCGTGGGGAGACGCAGGGGCCACTAGACGGGCTGTGCCTGTGTTTGTGCCTGTGTCTGTGCCTGTGTTTGTGTCTGTGTTTGTGCCTGTGCTTCAGCCAGCCACGAGGCGACGATGACGAGACAGTCCTTGCAGGGTTTTCGACCCTGACTTGCGGGTGGCTTTGCCTTCACCCTGTTGGGCTTCTTGATCGCCCTTGCCCCACCACATTTGTAAAGGATGTGGTAGACGTCTGATTCCCCTGGTTCTGTGGTGTAGCAGTAGTCCATCGACACCGGTTGGTTCTCCATCTGGGCAGGGTGGGAAGTCGTTTGTCGACGCAACCGACCGTATCCTTCAACGCACGTTCGTGCGCCCGTCCCATCAGTAGTTTGCTCCGTGGGAGGGACGAACGCGTTGCTACCCCGCATCAGGGGCCAATGCAAGTTCCAAGAAGTACAAGCTGTGCGAAATCGGCGCTGTCCCGTGGTTCCCGGGGTGGCTCTCGTTTGCCCTTTTGTGGGCCTTCATTGCCACAGACGCGTTCTCGGTTTCCGCGGTTGAGGGTCGACTCTTGGTGGAAGCGGTCATTCCGAAACTCCAAGGCTGCTCACAGCCGGTTTGCGGCTGGCTGTGACATCGGCTGGCTCTACTGCTACGTATGCCGCACCCGGGTGAAGACGACGCAGCAGGATCAGAAGGTTCGCCGGAGAACCCTACGCAGGAGATTCCGCTGAACGACGAGGGGGAGGCTCCCCCGCCGGAGGCGCGCAACCGGAAGCGGAAGTTTGTCATCATCGGGGTCGCTGCTGTCCTTGTGGTCGGCCTGGCCCTCGGCCTGGGTCTCGGGTTGACGGGCGGCTCCCCCGCCACCGGGCTCGTGGTGACCACGCAGGTGGTCAAGGTGACCACCGGGAACATTCAGCAGACTGTTGCTGCCTCCGGAACGTTGGAGCCGGCTAGCCAGGCCAATCTGGATTTCGGTGTGTCCGGTGTCGTGACCGCAGTGGATGTCCAGGCCGGTCAGGTTGTGACCGCGGGCCAGGTCCTGGCGACCGTCGGGACGTCTGCCCTGCAGGCCGACGTCAACTCGGCGGAGGCGCAGCTGCAATCAGCCCAGGCGCGGTTGTCGAGTGACGAGGCCTCCGGCGCCCAGACGACCCAGATCGACTCGGACGAGGCATCGGTCACCTCGGCCGAGTCTGCGCTGACTTCGGCGCAGACCGATCTCGCCGACGCTTCGCTCCGCGCGACGATCCCGGGGACGGTGGCCTCGGTCAGCCTCACCGTCGGCCAGCAGGTCACGGGCTCGGGTTCCGGCGGCTCGGGATCGAGCAACTTCGGGGGATCCTCCGCGAGTGCGGCCAGCTCGAGTGCTGCATCGTCCTCGACCGCGTCTTCGGCACAAGTCGTGATCATCAGTACCGGCTCGTTCATCGTGAACACGACCGTCGATGACACCGAGATCGGGCAGATCCAGCAGGGGGACCAGGCCACGATCACGCCGACGGGCGCCACGACGCCCGACTTCGGCACGGTGGCGACCATCGGCCTCATTGCGACGGAGACCTCTAACGTGGCGACGTTCCCGGTGGTGATCGATGTGACGGGAGATCCGAGCGGGCTCTTCGCCGGGGCGACCGCAGACATCTCCATCATCGTCAAGCAACTCAACGACGTGGTGGAGGTCCCCACTGCCGCGATCACCTATTCCACCGGTGGCCAGGCCACGGTGACGGAGGTCAAGAACGGGAAGCACGTCACGCAGCCCGTGACGGTGGGGCAAGCGGCGTCGGGCGAGACCCAGATCACGAGTGGTCTCGTTTCGGGTGACAGCGTGGTCGAGCAGGTCGTCACGTTCAAAGCCGTTCCCGGAGCGACGCGCACGGGGGGTCTCGGCGGCGGGTTCACCCGGGGAGCAGGATTCACCGGCGGTGGCTTCACCGGCGGCGGTGGGGCCGGGTTTGGTGGAAGATTCGGTGGGGCGGGGGGATGACGACGCCACAAGCTCCGTATCCCACCGACCACCTGCACGAACTCCGGGCGGATCGCAATTCGGTCATTGCACTCGACCACGTCACCAAGGTGTATCGCAACGGGACCATCTCGGTGGCCGCATTGCGCGGCGTATCGCTCACGATCGATGCGGGCGAGTATGTCGCCATCGTGGGACCCTCGGGCTCGGGGAAGTCCACCCTGATGCATATCTTGGGCTGCCTCGATACGCCCACGGCCGGTACGTTTCACCTGGCCGGCCAAAACGTCAGTCGCATGAGTGAGGAGGAGCTGGCCGAAGTGCGCAACCGGCGCATCGGCTTCGTCTTCCAGCAGTTCAATCTGTTGGCGTCCATGACGGCCTGGCAGAACGTGGAGCTTCCCCTGGTCTACGCCGGCGTGCACCGGGCCGAGCGCAAGGAGCGGGCCATGGACGCGCTGGCCAAGGTCGGGCTGGCGGGCCGGGTCCAGCACCGACCGGGCGAACTCTCGGGTGGGCAGCAACAACGTGTCGCGGTGGCCCGGGCGCTGGTGACCGAGCCTGACCTGATCCTGGCCGACGAGCCGACGGGGAACCTCGACTCGGTCTCGGCGGACGATGTGCTCGCCCTCATGGCCGAGCTGCACGAGGCCGGCCGCACCCTGGTCCTGATCACCCATGATGTCGGCGTGGCGTCGGCCGCCGGCAGGATCGTGGGCATACGCGACGGGTTGGTCACCGAGAACGACGAACGCGACCTCGAGAACGTCCGATGACCTGGCTGGAGACACTCCGTACGGGACTCAACGGTATTCGCAGCCACCGGCTCCGCTCCGGGTTGACCGTCCTGGGCATCCTGATCGGGATCGCAGCCGTGATCCTCACCGTCGGGCTCGGCGAGGGCGCGCAGGCCCAGGTGAGCTCTGAGATCACCTCACTGGGCACGAACCTGCTCACGATCTCACCGGGAAGCACCACGTCGGCCGCCGGCATCCGCGGCGGCTTCGGTTCTGCCTCCACGTTGACCACGGCCAACGCCGCCGCACTCTCCTCCCCCGTCGTGGCACCGGACATCAAAGCCGTTGCTCCGACCACGCAGGCCACCGAAACGCTCATCGCGGGGAGCGGCAACTGGTCGACGACGGTGGTCGGCACGACGCCATCATGGTTGACGGTGCGCGGCCGGACGGTGGCGCAGGGGAGATTCCTCGACAATCAGGATGTCACCGACCATGAAGCGGTCGTGGTCCTTGGTGCGACGACTGCTTCGGAACTGTTCAGCCGCGAGGACCCCGTCGGGCAAACGGTCGATGTGAGCGGCGTGCCGATGACGGTGGTGGGCGTTCTCACGTCCGTGGGCTCGTCTTCTTCCTCATCGACCACGACCAATCAAGATGATCAGGCACTCGTGCCCATCACCACCGCGGCGGAGCGCATCTTCGGCGGGACCTCGCGGAACTCGGTGAGTTCCATCATCGTCCAAGCTCGTTCGTCGAACGACCTGACCGCGGCCTACCAGGAGGCCGATCACGAGCTGCTCGCCGCGCACGGCATCACCACTGCGGCCGACGCCGACTTCACGATCACGTCCGAGCAATCAGTGCTGACGACGGCGACCTCGGTCGACCGGACATTGACGATCCTGCTGGGGGGCGTCGCAGGAATCTCGCTCCTCGTCGGTGGCATCGGCGTCATGAACATCATGCTGGTCTCGGTCACCGAGCGGATACGGGAGATCGGGTTGCGCAAGGCGCTCGGGGCCACTCCTCGACTCATCCGACGCCAATTCCTCGTGGAGGCATCCGTGCTCGGATTGGCCGGGGGGGCACTCGGTGTTGCGCTCGGGATCATCGGAGCCGTGTTCTTGCCGGGTGCAGTCGGCGACCCCATCACGATCAGTCCGTGGGCGGCCGGCCTGGCGCTCCTTGTCGCAATGGCGATCGGGGTCGTGTTCGGCGTGTACCCGGCCAGTCGGGCGGCCCACTTGGCCCCCATAGATGCGCTGAGGAGCGAATAGATGGCACACACAATGAAGGAGAAGTCGAAGACAATGGCCACCGCATCACGGAGTAGCCGCAAAGGACGGGACAGAGGTCTGGCGGCAGGTGCCGCACTCGGCTGTCTGTCACTCGTCTTCGGATTGTCGACGGTGGCCGGGGGTCCGCCATCCACGGGAGGTGGGGGTGTCGCGAGCGGAAGCGTGGCCACCATCTCGGGCAACACCATGCAGGTGCAGAGCACGACCTCGCAGACGGCAGTGACCTGGACGCCGACCACCGCCTTCTCCGAGACGGCGACCGAAACGGTCAGTGCGATAGCCGTCGGAGACTGCCTGACGGTGACGGGGACACCTTCGAAGAAGTCGAAGACGACCATCGCCGCCCGGTCCATCACCATCAACAAGGCGTCGTCAACGGGGACGTGCACGAGTGGATTCGGTGGCGCCGCCGGGTCCGCGGCCGGTGGGTTCGGCGGGGCCGGGAGATTCGGTGCGGGTGGCAGACCGGGAGCGGGAGCGGGTGGCTCGGGCTCGGGTGAGACGCCGCCGAGTGGGAGCTTCCCCAGCCGATCCGGCGGAAGTGCGCGAGGCGGGTTCCCGGGTGCGGCGAACTTCAGCCCTCGCCACGGGCAAGGTGACGGCGGTCAGTGGCTCGACGCTCACGATCTCGGGGACGCTCTTGAGCCAACTGTTCAGTCGTTCGTCCACCTCGAAGTCGACGAAGCCGACGAAGCCCAAGACGCAGAAGCTCAAGATCACGACGGGGAGTTCGACGACACTGTCGGAGACCCAGGCCACGACGGCTTCGGCGGTGGCGGTGGGTGACTGCGTGAGTGCATTCGGCGCGGCCAGTAGCACCGGCGCCGTCACGGCGACGACCGTGCGCATCACCTCGACCGGTGGCAAGACGTGCACCGCGGGATTCGGTGGTGGCGGATTCGGTGGACGGTTCGGCGGCGGTGCAGGTGGTGGAACAAGTGGCACAACCAGTGCCTGATGCGCCTGAGCGGAGCCGGCGGAGCACCCGACGGCGCCCTGTCGTCATCGGGGCAACGATCGTCGTCGCGCTCCTCGTCGCCGGCGGGGCAACAGCCCTGGCGGCGAGCGGCTCGGGTGATGGGGGCTATCGCATGGGAAAGGCCGTGGACGCCTCGGTTGCCAGCAACCTCGTCGTGGTGGGAACGATCGAGCCCGTGAACGATGCCTCCCCCAGTTTCCAGGTGGCGGGACAGGTGGCTACCGTGACCGCAGTGCCGGGAGCACAGGTCACGGCCGGCGAGACGTTGGCGACCCTCGATACGACGTCACTGAGCGAATCGGTCTCCTCGGCCGAGCTCTCCCTGCAGTCCGCCGACGCCAAGTTGACCCAGGACGAGGCCAGCCAGACCTCGAGCGCGTCGACGGGAACCACGACGACGACGACGCCGAAGGCATCTTCCGTCACGGGGGCGGCTGGCGGGGCCGGGGGCAGTGGTTCCTCTCAGGGCTCCATCAGTCAAGATCAAGCCGCCTTGGTCGCCGACCAAGCCACATCCTCGGCCGACCAGCAAACGGAAGGCGGCGGACCTGGCGCAGGCACAGAAGGCGTGTGGGGTGTCGACGACCTCCCCCACCATCGCCGCCGACGTCCACGACGACCACGACGACGACCACGCACCACATCCTCGGGGGGCAGCGCGTGCGCGGCTGCGCTCCAGCAGGTTTCGACCGATCAACAGTCAGTGTCCACAGATCAGCGGAAGGTTGCTTCCGACGAGTCGACGCTGGCCAAGGCCATCACCCAGGCGGAGTCGTCCTCAGGCTCGAGCAGCACGAGCTCGGCAGCCACCGGCAACTCGGGAAGCGGAGGAACGGGCGCGAGCGCGAGGTCCACTGCAGCGAGTAGTTCGGCGTCAGACAGTGCGGCGCAGATTGCCTCGGACCAGGCAGCGATCGACACGGCGCAATCCAATGTCATCGAGCGCGCAACAGTCGCTGGCCGAAGGGCAACTCGCGAGCCCGATCAATGGCACGATCGTCTCCGTGGGCATGAGTGCGGGCGACACGGTCAGCGCTGATTCGAGCACGGAAGACATCGTCATCATCGGGACGAAGTCATTCGAGGCGACGGCCACACTGACGAGCGCGCAGGTGCCGTCCGTAAAAGTGGGATCGTCCGCTGTCGTCACCGTGGACGGAACAAGCGGCACCATCGACGGGACGGTGACACAGGTCGGACCGGTGCAGTCGGGTAGTTCGGGGTACTCCTACCCCGTCGTCGTCGTGCTCCCCTCTTCGGCCAACAACCTCTTCGCCGGCTCGAGCGCCGACATCTCGATCGTGACCGGTTCGAAGGAGAATGTGCTGGCCGTTCCCACATCGGCCGTGGTGACGGCGGGAACGCAGTCGTATGTCCAGGTGCTCTCGGGGGGCAATCCCCTCGACAAGCCGATCAAGGTCGGCATCGTCGGGAGCATCTACACCCAGGTACTCTCGGGACTGCATCTGGGGGATGAGCGTCATCCTCGCCAACTACGCCGACCCCGTGCCGGCTTCCAACACCTCGACCCTGGGCGGGTTCGGCGGCGGCTTCGGCGGAACCGGTGGGTTCGGGGGCGCCGGAGGGTTCGGCGGCGCCGGCGGGTTCGGCGGAGGGGGGCGTTTCACGAGTGGTGCGGCACTCGGAGGCTGACGCACCGGATTTAACCTGGGGCACATGTCCCGAGAGCCTCAAGGGCCGCCTCTCTACGCCAGCGAGCCTCATCAGGCTCGCCAGGTGGCCGAGTCCTTCGGCTCGGACGCGGCGCGCTACGACCGAGCCAGGCCCAGCTACCCCGACGCGATGATCGAGCGTATCGTCGCCGGCAGCCCCGGGCCCGATGTCCTCGACGTCGGCACCGGCACAGGCATCTCCGCCCGGCAGTTCCAAGCGGTCGGCTGCCGGGTGCTCGGCGTGGAGGTCGACCCCCGCATGGCGGAGATGGCGAGGCGAAGTGGGGTGGACGTCGAGGTGGGCGCATTCGAAACCTGGAGCTCCGCCGGCCGGGCGTTCGACGCCGTGGTGGCCGGGCAGGCCTGGCATTGGGTGGACCCGGTCGCGGGAGCGGCGAAGGCGGCGGACGTGTTGCGGCCTGGTGGCCGGCTGGCCGTGTTCTGGAACGTGTTCGAGCCGCCGCCCGACGTGGGCGACGCGTTCTCCGCCGTCTATCGCCGCGTGCTGCCCGGTTCGCCGTTCAGTCGCGGGATGCCGGGCCTTCGTGGGTACTCGGCGTTCTTCGCCAAGGCATCCGAAGGGATCCGATCGGTCGACACCTTCGGCGATTCGGAGCAGTGGCGGTTCGATTGGGAACGGAGCTATGCGCGGGACGAATGGCTCGACCAGGTGCCCACCTTCGGCGGCTACAGCGAGTTACCCGCGGACACGATGGAAGAGCTCCTGACGGGCATCGGGGCGGCGATCGACGCTTTGGGAGGTCGCTTCACGATGTCCTACGCCACGGTGGCGGTCACGGCGACGCGCACGCGAGATGGCTCCTAAGCCTGGGCCGTTGCAGCGATGCGGGCGTCGTAGTCGTCGGCCAAGCGACGCAGGGCATCTGCACAGTCTCCGGCGAAAGACGACCCGTGCATCAGCGCCAAGGTGTTCGGGCGCAGGTCGGCCAGTTTGCGCAGCGTGGCCCCCGTGGAGGGTGCGAGACAGGTGGCGTGGAACACGTCCTCCGCCACGCCTGCAGGCTCGACGATGTCGTCGTGCGTCAGGGCCGGCCCGTTGCCGAGGTGGGTGAACAGGTCTCCGCAGAGCAACGTGCCCGTCGTCTCCTCGTAGAGGACGCGCGCTTCCCAGCCGTGCGGCACGTGGGGGGTGTCGAGGTGCCTGACTCGCTTGCCGCCGAGGTCGATGACTTCGCCGTCAGCGAGGGGACGAGGTGGACGGTCGGCGAGATCGTCGAGGGAGACCATGCAGCCCATGGCGCCGTGAGCAACCTGCGCCGTGGGAGCGGCGGCCAGAAACAGGTTCATGGCGCCGCATTCGTCTGATTCGACATGGCCGAAGGTGATCCATCGCAGGGACTCGACCGGAAGGATGGTGGAGACTGCCTCGCTGACCTCGCCGAACGTACGCCGAGCCCCCGTATGGAACAGGAGTGGCTCGTCGGCATCGACGAGGAAGTGGTTGAAGGTGAAGCCGGTCGGGCCGATCTCGGGAACGAAGGCGGACAGCCGGAAGATGCGATCGGCGATCTCGTCGATATGGATATCCATGGATTGTCTGCTCCTTAAAGGGGAAGGGGGTGAGCGAGAACGCCGGTACCGGGGAGGCGGCCGGAGAGGATGCGTATGAAGGTGATCGCGTCGATGTCGACGCGCTCACCGTCGGTGCCCTGGCGTGAACGTTCCGCCGGCAATGCCTTCGAGGACGAGTTCGAAGGGTTCACCGTGGATGGAGCCCCACTCCCCCACGATGTCGGCCACAAGGCGACCGTCATGGTCGGCCGTCAACTCCATCGGGCGGCCTATCGCGGTGCAGATATCGATCCGGTGGGCCCACACATCGCGAGTGAACCCGACATCGAGAAGGTATTTCAACGGTGTCCAACCGATGGGCGGCCCGAATGGGATCGGGAGGTAGCGCATGGGCGGTGGCGTGCGCCAGCGCCCCTTCACTGCACGCGGTCCGACGGCGGTCATCTGTTCGACGACCTCCTGATTGGAGAGATGGGCCCGTTCGCGTATCTGGAGCTCGTTCATGCCGTCGACCCAGTGATGCGAGTCGATCTGCCGGTTGAGCGGGACACCTTTGCGAAGCTGGTGCACGAACGTCGGAAACGAGGCCTGGGCTTCGCCCGAGCCGAGAATGTGCAGGGCCACCTTGCGGACATCCCAGCCGGTGCACGCTGTCTGCGTTGCCCACTCATCCGGCGAGAGCGTCCCGAGCAGATCAGCGAAACGCCTGAACTCCTCCTCCGCCAGGACCCGTGCTTCGGGTCGCCCGATCCGTTGTGCGGTCACTGTCGTTGCTGTCATTGTTGCGCTCTCCTTTGCAGTGCGTCATCAAGGTGAAGGTCGATGAGTCGGTCCAAGTGGCGAATCCAGCGATCGCCGCCCGGGTCATTGCTGATCTGGGCATCGATCAGGCCCGCGACCATGGCGATGAAGCAGTCGATGTCGCCCTGGTCGTCGAGACCGGCTGCACGGAGGAGGGCGGTGGCCCGGTCGAGCGCCCCTTCGGCCAGTGCGTAGGACGCCGCGGAAGGTTCGAATCCAGGGATGGGGCGCTGCAGCAGCAACGCACAGCGGGCCGGGTCCTCCACCGCGAACGTCACGAACGTCCTCATGAACATCTTCACCGCGCCTCTCGGGTCGCCGGGTAGCTCGAGGCGGTCGAGCCGCTCGAGGAGTTGCCGGTTGCCGTCAGCGAACATGGCGTCGTAGAGCCCGTTCTTCGAGTCGAAGTACGCATACAACGAGGGCTGTCGGATCCCCACTTCGCGTGCGATGCCGTGGAGCGACAACCCGCCGATGCCGTTGATCCCCGCCAGCTTCCAAGCGGCCTCCATGATCGTCGCCACCCGCAACTGGCGACGGCTGGTCGTCGGGTTCCCTATCACTGATAGGCAGTTTACCTATCAGTGATAGGAAGTCAAGGGTCTCTTGCCCTACTCCCCGCCCCGCTGAACAGCATTGTTCCTCTGACTTCACGTGCTTTCAGCGCAAAACTGCAACCACCGATGCATGAGACAATCGCCGGACCGCGGTCGGCAGGGTCGGCCTGTTTAGCCCGGTGAGCCGTCGGCCGGTTGGACGGTTGGGCAGGTCACTTCGGAGTCTCGGCACACGGGGACGTGGTCTCAGGTCAACAAGGGGAATCGGAATGGAACTCGTGGTGGTGGGGGCCGGCGTCGGGCGCACGGGCACGCACTCACTCAAGGTGGCGCTCGAGCAATTGTTGGCAGCTCCCTGTCATCACATGATGGAGGTGATGGCGAACCCGGACCAGGTGCCGGCGTGGATCGACGCCATAGAGGGGCGCTCCGTCGACTGGCCGTCCATGCTCGGGAGCTATCGGTCGATCGTTGATTGGCCCGGCGGATCGTTTTGGCCCGAACTCTCGGCCGCGAACCCGGACGCACTCGTGCTGCTCTCGGTGCGTGACCCCGAATCGTGGTACCACAGCGCTTCCAACACGATCTTTCTGGCGTTCGATCGCGTGCCGCCGGAAATGGCGCCGTGGATGGACGCCATGCGCAAGCTCCTGCACGACAGGTTCAGCGATCAATTCGACGACGCGACAGTGATGATGGATGCCTACGTGCGCCACAATGACGAAGTGCGCGCGAACGTCCCGTCTACGCAGCTTTTGGAGTGGACCCTCGGCGACGGGTGGGAGCCGATCTGCGAACGGCTGGGCCTCCCGGTTCCCGCCGGTCCATTTCCGGTGACGAACTCGACGAGCGAGTTTCGCGAGATGATCGGCTTACCGCCGCTCGGCTGAACCTGCGGTGCGTCATGAACGACGCACCATGTAAGCCGAAATGGGCAGCCGACAAGGGCAGCTGAACGGGAGCTTGAGGGGAGCTCCAGGGGGTTTCGCGAAGAACCTCTCGACAGGTCCGAATTTCGCGAAATCTGGTATCAGGAACAGTCGTCGCCGCTCCAACAAGGGTGCGATCAGGTCGATGGGGCGGGTGACATTGATGGCACGACGGCCTCGTCCTGCGGTCGACGCGAGATCGGACCGGCGATTCTCTCTTCGTCCGTCTTCGTGTCGAGTCACGGGGCGACGTTGATCCTCTGCCCGTCAAGCACTGGTCCTGTTCTTGACCGTCAACTCCGCCATGTCCCGAGTCCAGGAAAAGGGAAGGCCCGATGAGAACCTCGATGCAAGGGTCGCATTTGACTCGTCAGTTCTTCGTCCGGGCCTTGGTCCTCGGAGCACTCGTGCTCGGGGCACTTGCCGTCCCCCTGTTCGCGGGGCAGCAGCGGGCATTTGCTGCCGGCTCGGTTTCGGATAACTTCAACCGGGCCAACGGAACCCTCGGAGCCGGCTGGACCGACATGTCCGACGGTGGGATGGCGATCTCGTCCCAGGTGGTCGTGGGTACCAAGAGCAGCTACTCGGGCGACATTCGCACCGGCGAGTCCTACCTCAGCGACCAATCCTCCCAGATTGAGGTCACCTCCACCCAGCTCAGCGGTGGACAGTGGATCGGCGCGGCCGTGCGAGCCCAAAACAGCGGCCAGAATCTCTATCTCGGTCTCTACTTCTGGAACAACGGCAACCCCGAGCTGATGCTCTTCAAGCGGATCAGTGGCAACTGGACCCAGCTCGGCAACTCCTCGTTCCAAGGTGCTCTTGCGGCGGGCACCCAGTTGAACCTGAGCGTTGCCGGTTCGACGCTCACCTTCTCGCAGAACGGCGTCGCTCGGATCACGGCCACCGACACCAGCCTTGACCGGGGGCGCCCCCGGCATCATGGCCTACGGCGCTCCGAAAGGTGATAACTGGGTCGGCACAGGGACGACCGCGCCCACCTACACGGTCGGGGGCACCATCACGGGCCTCACCGGCACGGCGGTCCTCGAGAACAACGCCGGCAATGACCTGAGCACCAGCACCAACGGCGCCTTCACCTTCAGCACCGCCTTGGCCGGGGGCTCCGCCTACAACGTCACCGTCAAGACCAACCCTTCGGGACAGACCTGCACGGTCACGAACCCCTCGGGCACCATCGCCGCGGCCAACGTCACCAACGTCTCGATCAGCTGTGTGACCACGATCGCGCCCACCTACACGGTCGGGGGCACCATCACGGGCCTCACCGGCACGGCGGTCCTCGAGAACAACGCCGGCAATGACCTGAGCACCAGCACCAACGGCGCCTTCACCTTCAGCACCGCCTTGGCCGGGGGCTCCGCCTACAACGTCACCGTCAAGACCAACCCTTCGGGACAGACCTGCACGGTCACGAACCCCTCGGGCACCATCGCCGCGGCCAACGTCACCAATGTCTCGATCAGCTGTGTGACCACGATCGCGCCCACCTACACGGTCGGGGGCACCATCACGGGCCTCACCGGCACGGCGGTCCTCGAGAACAACGCCGGCAATGACCTGAGCACCAGCACCAACGGCGCCTTCACCTTCAGCACCGCCTTGGCCGGGGGCTCCGCCTACAACGTCACCGTCAAGACCAACCCTTCGGGACAGACCTGCACGGTCACGAACCCCTCGGGCACCATCGCCGCGGCCAACGTCACCAACGTCTCGATCAGCTGTGTGACCACGATTGCGCCCACCTACACGGTCGGGGGCACCATCACGGGCCTCACCGGCACGGCGGTCCTCGAGAACAACGCCGGCAATGACCTGAGCACCAGCACCAACGGCGCCTTCACCTTCAGCACCGCCTTGGCCGGGGGCTCCGCCTACAACGTCACCGTCAAGACCAACCCTTCGGGACAGACCTGCACGGTCACGAACCCCTCGGGCACCATCGCCGCGGCCAACGTCACCAACGTCTCGATCAGCTGTGTGACCACGACCACTGCCGGCTCGGTTTCGGATAACTTCAACCGGGCCAACGGAACCCTCGGAGCCGGCTGGACCGACATGTCCGACGGTGGGATGGCGATCTCGTCCCAGGTGGTCGTGGGTACCAAGAGCAGCTACTCGGGCGACATTCGCACCGGCGAGTCCTACCTCAGCGACCAATCCTCCCAGATTGAGGTCACCTCCACCCAGCTCAGCGGTGGACAGTGGATCGGCGCGGCCGTGCGAGCCCAAAACAGCGGCCAGAATCTCTATCTCGGTCTCTACTTCTGGAACAACGGCAACCCCGAGCTGATGCTCTTCAAGCGGATCAGTGGCAACTGGACCCAGCTCGGCAACTCCTCGTTCCAAGGTGCTCTTGCGGCGGGCACCCAGTTGAACCTGAGCGTTGCCGGTTCGACGCTCACCTTCTCGCAGAACGGCGTCGCTCGGATCACGGCCACCGACACCAGCCTTGACCGGGGGTGCCCCCGGCATCATGGCCTACGGCGCTCCGAAAGGTGATAACTGGGTCGGCACAGGGACGACCGCGCCCACCTACACGGTCGGGGGCACCATCACGGGCCTCACCGGCACGGCGGTCCTCGAGAACAACGCCGGCAATGACCTGAGCACCAGCACCAACGGCGCCTTCACCTTCAGCACCGCCTTGGCCGGGGGCTCCGCCTACAACGTCACCGTCAAGACCAACCCTTCGGGACAGACCTGCACGGTCACGAACCCCTCGGGCACCATCGCCGCGGCCAACGTCACCAACGTCTCGATCAGCTGTGTGACCACGATCGCGCCCACCTACACGGTCGGGGGCACCATCACGGGCCTCACCGGCACGGCGGTCCTCGAGAACAACGCCGGCAATGACCTGAGCACCAGCACCAACGGCGCCTTCACCTTCAGCACCGCCTTGGCCGGGGGCTCCGCCTACAACGTCACCGTCAAGACCAACCCTTCGGGACAGACCTGCACGGTCACGAACCCCTCGGGCACCATCGCCGCGGCCAACGTCACCAATGTCTCGATCAGCTGTGTGACCACGACAAGCGGACTCTCGGTCCAGTACCAGAGCACTGACGCCAACAACATTGAATATTTCTCGTACACCTCTCCGAACGACGGGGACGGTACGCAGACATTGCGTGTCCTCGTCCCGACACACCCGGCAGCGGGTGTCGCGCACAATTTCCTCTATGTGCTTCCCGTCGAGCCCGGAGTCGGGAGTACATTCGGCGACGGCATGCAGACGATGCTCGCGCTCGATGCCCAAGACGAATACAACCTGACGATCATCGAGCCGTCCTTCTCCATCGACCCCTGGTACGCGAACAACCCCAATGATCCAAACCTGCAATACGAAACCTTCATGACGACCGAATTGGTGCCCTGGGTCAAGGCGAATCTCTCTACGACGGGTACTGAGCAGAATTGGCTGATCGGATTCTCGAAGTCCGGGATTGGAGGGCAGGATCTCATCCTGAAGCACCCGGATCTCTTCCAGCTGGCTGCATCCTGGGACTTCCCTGCAGACATGTCGGCGTACGACGAATATGGTTCGAGCTCTGCGAACAACTACGGGACCGATGCGAACTTCCAGGCCAACTACCGGCTCAGCGCGGCGTTCCTCGATGCCCACAAGTCGCCTTTCTTGACGAACAATCGCATCTGGATCGGTGGGTACTCCGCTTTCCAAGGGGACGTAACGGACTACGACGCCCTGTTGACCTCAGAGGGAATTCTCCACACCTTGGGCCCGATGCAGCCGATCGCCCATAGTTGGGACAGCGGATGGGTCCCCGCAGCACTAGCTGCGCTGGAGCAGGACAGCACGGCACTGCATTGAGGCTTCTCCGGCTCGTTGCCGCCCGAAAGGCCCCTCAACAGCACTGACTACTCTCCCTGAGGACTTTTGGGATTGGAGCGTTCATGAAGCTATCTGAGCTCAACTGAGCAATCCCCAGCACGCCGAAGATCTACCACCGCAGGTCGTAGCGAGCCTCATCAACCTGTACCCCGTCCCTCCACGCGCTGGTCATCAGTTGCTCCGTCTGTGCAGTGGGCTCCTTCGCACCTCATGCTGGTTCACATTGCTGCCGTCACTTGACCATCCCACTTTCGGACTGCGGTGGAGAAGCGTCGTGTACGTGGCGCCCGCTCAGATCATCGGGCGCGGCCAGCAGACCCAGGGTCGTTTGGTTTGCAATCAAGCAACTCTGATCTGCAATGCTCGTGTCCAGAACACCTCAACGACCTCGAGGATTAGGGAGTCTGAAACGTGCCTGAGTGGGAAGAGCCGGAACCGCTGGACCCTGAGGACGCCGCTGACGTCGCGCCGCTCGACAGTGAAATCGACTTCGATGACGAGCAGGAGGAAGATCAGTCTCCCCTCGATGTCGCGGAAGCCTCCGAGTTGGGAGTCTTGTTGGACGACCCCGAATCACTCTCCGACGAAGACGAGTGACGAGTCGATCGATGAGGTATCAGCGGGGCGTGTAGGCCACCAGATCGCTCAAAAGGGACTCCCAGGGTGAGTTCTCCCACCCGTCTTCTTCGCCGAGCTTCTTGGCGACGGCGACGGCGTCCTCCACCCACTCGATCCTGACATCTTCGAGCGGCGCTGCCTTCCCCGCGACGTGGTGGCTACCAGTTCCCGGCAGCGCGTCGGCGATACCGAAGTCGAGGGCGAACCACTCGTCCTTCCAGATCTGGTGGCGCTCCTTCAACTGCGCCCACCGGGGGTGTTTCTGGTTCTTGTCGTCCGCCATCCGTATCGCCCATTTCACGCAGAGCCGGGCCCGGTGAGGGTCTCCTTCTGAGGTGGTCTGGGCGATTGCTGCCTCATGGGAGGCGATCTTGGCGGACTCAGCCTCAGGAAACGACGCGTGCACTTCCTTGACGAACACCTCGATGATGGGCGACGGGGAGATGGGAGTGGCCATGTCCGATGGTAGGCCACAGGGCACGCAGGGCACGCAGGGCACGCAGGGCACGCAGGGCCGTCAGGAGGGCCCAGGGTCGGATCCAGGGGTCAGACCCTGGGCCTGGCCCTGGATGACCCCGATACGGAGGCATCCCGCGCGAGGCTATCTAGCTCTTGGCCCTTCGCCGCTATGTCCCCCAGTTCGACGGTGTGCGTGCCGTCGCCATCTCCGCCGTGGTCGCCTACCACCTGGGCTATCTGCCGCGGCGGTTGGGTCGGCGTCGACGTCTTCTTCGTCCTTTCGGGCTATCTGATCACGAGCCTGCTGTTGTCGGTCGACCGCTCCCGTGGGCACCTGGCCGGATTCTGGGGCCGACGGGCCAAGCGACTCCTGCCTGCGGTGCTCGTCCTCCTGATCGCACTCTCGCTCTACGCCTGGGCCGGCGGGCCGGGCCTGGTGCCCGCAACAACTGCGCGCGCCGAGCTTGGCCACCTTGTTCTACGTGGCCAACTGGCAGCAGATACTGGCGGGGCACGCCTATTTCGCCCGGTATTTGTCGGTCAGCCCGCTCCAGCACACGTGGTCGTTGGCCATCGAAGAGCAGTACTACCTGTTATGGCCCCTTGTGATCCTGGCCGTCACCGCGGTCGCCCGCGCCCGGCGCCACCGGGACCCGTTGCGCCTCCTGCTGGCGACCACCGTGACGTTGGCGGTGGCCTCGGCGGTGTGGATGGGGGTGGCGGCGCACTGGCTCGGCCCCAACCGCGCGTATCTCGGCACCGACACCCGCGCCTGGGAACTGCTGCTCGGTGGTGCGGCGGCCATCATCTGGCCGCCCGGCAGTCCCAGCCCGGCGGCACGCGTCCGTCTGTGGTCGAGCCTCGCCGTGGTCGGGATCGCCGGGGTAGTGGTCGGGACGGCGCTGGCCGGTGGCCCGCCGGGGTGGATCTGGGACGGCGGGCTGGTCGCGATCGCGTTCTGCGCCCTTCTGGTCATTCTCGGTGCGTTGCGCGCCCCCGACGGCCCGGTCGGTCGATTCCTCAGCCTCGGGCCGCTCCGGTGGTTGGGTCTCATCTCCTACAGCCTCTACCTGTGGCACTGGCCGGTGATCGTGCTGATGACACCGGACTCGACGGGGTGGTCGGGAGGGCCGCTTCTGGTCGCCCGCCTGGGGACGATGGTGGCCCTCTCCTGCGCCAGCTTCTACCTGATCGAACGCCCACTCCGGCGAGTTGACTGGGGGGCGTTGCGCCACAGGGCCCACGTGCCGGCCTTCGGGTTCGCCGCGCTCGGCATAGCGGTCACGGCGGTCGTCATCCTGGCCGGCACCGTCGGTCCCCCACCCGCCCGGACGGCCCAGGTGGCGGTGAGGCCGGTCACGGGTGGAGGCGCCACAGCGACCCACGTCCATGTTGCGCTGCAGGCGACCCCGCCGCCGTTCAGAACATGGATCTTCGGCGACAGCGTCATGGTGGACAGCTCACCGGGGATCACCGCCGCGCTGCAGGCGACCGGGGACGTGTCGGTCACGGTGAATACGGCCTTCCCCGGGTGGGGGCTCACGATTGATCATTCCTGGCTGAGCGGGATCCAGGGGACGCTGGCGCACAACTCGGTCCAGATCGCCATGGGCATGTGGAGTTGGGACGACCAGTTGGCGCAGAGCGACCCCGCCGGGTACCGGGCGCTTCTCACCCGGTTCGTGACGGCGCTCCTGGCCCCTCCCGACGGGGTCAAGCTCGTCGTGCTCCTGCAGTTCCCCCAAGGGGGGCCGAGCAACACGATCACCGATCCCGTCGCCCGCGAGCTGGCGTGGAAGCAGGAAACCGCAGCCACGTATGCGTGGGACGACGCGGCCCGTCAGGTGGTGTCGAAATTCCCGGGCCGGGCGTTGTACCTGACCACGCAGCAGCTCTTCGCTCCCGGCGGGCGGTTCTTGACCTGGATGCGGACCCCGGCAGGTTCGTGGGTCCGCGCCCGCAAGCTCGACAACGTCCACATGTGCCCCTACGGGGCCGCGCAGTTCGGCGCGCTCCTGACCGAAGAGCTGACGCCCGTCCTCAATTTGGCTGCGCCCAAGCCGGGGTGGGAGTTCGCGTCGTGGACCGAAGATCCCCGCTACAACGATCCGCCCGGCGCATGCCCGGACGACCAGCCCCCGGCCGGTTACCGCGGTATTCCCGTTCCCGTCCCCGTTCCCGTTACGGGCTCGAACTCGAAAAGCACGTGATGCGGCGTGGACACGAGCGCGATTGTGTGCCGAAATTCGGCGGAATTCAGCCCGTCGTCTTGCAATGAACGGCGCCGTCCGGCAGGAAAGGTGGCAGTCATGATCGGTGTGTACATCCGACCCGCGTCCATGAGCCCCGAGCAGTACAAGAGCATCGACGACCAGGTGCGCGCCACGGGCGTCGAACCGAAGGGGATGAAGCTCCACACCTGCTTCGGTGAGGGATCGGGAATCGCGATCTTCGACGTCTGGGAAAGCCAGGAGGACTTCGATGCGTTCGCGGCGGTGCTCGGTCCGATCGTTGTCGCGTCGGGCCTCGAGCCCCTGCAGCCGATGATCGTGCCGATGATCGCCTTCGAAGCTCCCTGAGCCGGCTCAGTCCCTCGAGCAGGCTCAGCCGTCCGACCAGGCTCAGCCGTCCGAGCAGGCTCAGCCGTTCAGGACGTTGTGCACCTGGGCGATCATCGGTGGTGCCAGCGAGACGCCGAGCTCGGTGAGGATCGGCACCAGCGTCGCACCGAAGGCATCGAAGTCCGCCTGCGACTCCCAGATGTCGAAGACGTTCATCGTGCCCTCGGACTCCAGTGCGACGTGGAATGTCCGTCCTTTGGGGCTGCCCGCGCCTGCAGCTTCCAATTGCTCGATTGCGCTGTCGTACTTCTCCGGGGTGAAGCCGACGTGTGCGAAGTAGATGCCGAGTGCCATAACAATCCGCCTCTTTTCCTAGGAATGAACAGCTTCGGGGAGTGTAGGGCACACCCGTTGCGGATGCGCTGCCGCCCCGATTCGATCAAGCGAGAGGTGGTTCACGCCGCGCCGAACCACCGGCGGACACGGCTGGAGCCGAACTCGTCCTTGTCGGCGGCGATGGCGGCCGAAGGGCCCTCCAGGTCCCCGACGGGCGCTGCCCCGCTCAGGAAGGTGACGCTCACCCGCGCCACCATGTCGTTGCCGAACTCGAGGTAGCAGGTCCCGTGCCCGTCGTACGTGACGGGTGCCGAACCGCTCCTCATTCTCGCCGCGATCTGCGTGGCCACGACGGAGGCCTGCCCTTCCGAGAAGACGCCCGCTTTGGGGGTTCCGACGCTCGTCACATCACCGACGGCGTAGACATCTGCGAAGGCGGTTTCGAGGGTGAGGGCGTTCACGGGTATCCAGCCGTCAACCGTCATACCCGACTCCTCGACGACGCGGGGACGCGATGGCGCGGCACGCCGAGGAAGAGGTCATAGGGCATCTCCGTCCCCTCGCTGAGCACGGCGACCTTCTTCTCGGGGTCGAGGTTCTTGATCAACCTTTCGGGATGCCAGGTGATGCCCCGCTCCGCAAAGGCGACGAGGAGGGCCTCGGAGGCCGCCGGCGACGGCGGGATGGGGACGCCCAGCGGCATGACGAGAGAGATGGTGGAGCGCTCGCGCAAGCCCCGGTCGGTCAGGTAGTCGTGCAGCAGGAGCGCCGTCTCGCTCGGCGCCGGAGGGCATTTGAACGGCGTCGAGGTCACACCGACGATGACGTTGCCACCGCTGAACCCCGCCAGGACCTCTCGGAGCGCGAACGCTCCAGCCACCGTATAGAACTCGTTGCCGCCTTCGACGAGCCCCGGCGTGGCCGAGGGATCGAGATCCGCCCCGAGCGCCACCACCATGATGTCGCCCTCGAATGGTCCCGCGTCCGTCTCCACCCGTTTGGCCGCGGGGTCGATGGAACGGATGGCCGCCTGCACAAAGCGGAGGCCTGGCTTGTTGATCGTGCTGTAGGCGTTGAAGACATCGGTCGCCGGCTTCTTCCCGAACATCACGTCCAGCTTCGAGAATCCGAAGACGAATCCCTCACTCTGGTCGATGAGGACGATCTCGATGTCCTCGCCGAACTGCTCCGAGAGCCTCGTGGAGAGCTCCAGGCCACCGAATCCGGCTCCAAGCACCAGGATCCTCATCCCTTCACACCTACCCTCCCCCTCGTCGTCACGGCGTGGTCGGCGGTGACAGTATCGGCCGCATCCTGGTGTCGCAACGAGTGTTCCGAGCATGGTGTCTCGGGTGGCCCTTGGCCGGAACCCAGGTCAGGCGAAGGCCGAAGAACGGCCGAAGAACGGCCAAAGCACGGCGGAAGAACGGCCGAAGAACGGCCGAAGAACGGAGGGTGGCCGGACTCCCTACGATGGGACCCGGCCGTGCGCGGCGAGTTCCCGGATCACCCTGAGGATCCGGATCACCCTGAGGATCGAGGAGATGGCAATGGCAGACCACGTTGGATTGGACGGACACCACAAGGCGACGGTGGAGAAGATCTTCAGCCACCCCGTGAGTCACAACATCCAGTGGCACGATGTCCTCTCCCTCCTCCAGGGCGTCGCGACCGTGACCGAGGAGCACGACGGCCGTTACAAGGTCACCCTCGGGACCGAGACGCAGATCTTCGATGTCCCCCGTCACCACGACATCAACGAGCAGCAGGTCGTGGATCTGCGCCGGATGCTCAAGGGTGCAGGGATCACACCACAGGCAAGCTAGCGAAAGGCCGCGAACCCGTGCACCACGAATGTGGGTCTCGCCCGCCATGGAGCCGGTACGGTGAGGGTGCATGACTGCTTCGGTGATCGACCCCCGGGATGTGCGATGAAGGACTCGTCAGCTTCGGCCATCGACGTCGTCATCGAGATCCCGACCGGTAGCCGCAACAAGTACGAGTACGACCACGAGAACCACGTCATCCGTCTGGACCGCCGCCTCTTTACCGCCACGGCCTATCCGGCGGACTACGGCTTCGTGCCCGACACCCTGTCCAAGGACGGCGATCCGCTCGATGCGCTCGTCCTCGTCGCGGACCCGACATTTCCCGGCTGTGTCGTACGCGCCCGCATTCTGGGGGTCTTCTTCATGCGCGACGAAGCCGGGCTCGACGCCAAGCTGCTGACGGTCCTCGAACACGACCCCCAATGGGACGAAGCCGACGATATCGACGACTTGCCACGGCATCTGCTCAACGAGATCGAGCACTTCTTCAGCATCTACAAGGATTTGGAGCCCGAAAAGCACACCGAGGTCATGGGTTTCGAGGACCGCTCAGCCGCCCTCAGGGAACTGGAGGCCTGCCAGGAGGCCTTCCGGGTCCATGCGAACGGGCAGTGACGAAGGAGCCCCTAGAACTCGGACGACGACGGCCCCACGACAGCGCAGTGTCAGGAGCCGCTGCCGCTGCTCCCCGGGTTGGTGAAACCCCCGGCCCCGAACGGACTGGTCTGGTTGCCCTGCACCTGTGACTCCTGCTGTTGTGCTTGGGCCTGTGACCCCAGGGTGACCGTCGTGGTGCGCCTGCTGTTGCCCACGTAGTAGGTGATCTGGATCTTTTGGCCGGCGTTCGCCTTTTGGATCATGTTCTCCAGGGCGACGGCCGAGTTCACGGCTGTGCCGTCGATGCTGACGATCACGTCACCCTGGACGAGGCCCGCCTTGGCCGCAGGCGAACCGGCGATCACGTTGAGCACGACGACGCCCGAGGTCGGGGTGAACCCGTACTGCTGGCGCAGGGCGGGGGTCAAGGTGGTGATGTCCACGCCGAGATAGCCACCCTGGTTGGTGGGCGATCCCCCCTTTTCGAGTTGGGGCAGGAGCGCTTCGACCTCGTCGGCCGGTATGGCGAACCCGATGTTCTGGGCGTTGGTGCCGTCCTCCGAACTACCCGCGACGGCGGTGTTCATCCCGATGACCTGTCCCGAGGTGTCGATGAGCGGTCCCCCCGAGTTTCCCGGGTTGATCGCCGCGTCGGTCTGGATCAGGTTCTGCAGGTTCTCCGTGGCCGTCCCCTCGCCGCCGGCGCTGACCGACCGGCCGAGGGCGGAGACGATTCCCTGGGTGACCGTCGGCGTCCCTGCCGCCAGTCCCAGCGCGTTGCCGATGGCGACGACAGCATCGCCGACGACCGCCTTGGACGAGCTGCCGAAGGTGACGGTCGGCAAGTTCGGCTCAGGATCGTTGATCTTGAGGAGCGCCACGTCCTGCTGCGCGTTGTAGCCCACCAGTGTGGCCGGATCGTCCTTCTTCTGCCCGTATTCGGTCACGGTGATGCTGCCCGTCTCACCACCCTGGGTGAACAGTTCGATCACGTGGTTGTTGGTGATCACCTCTCCAGTGGACGTGATGATCATCCCGGTGCCCTCGTCCTCGTTGCCATGTGACTTGACGTCGATGGAGACAACGGCGGGAATCACTTTCTTGACCAGCTCGGGAATGGTGACGTTCCCGCTCAGGACGGCCGCACCGGGATCGGAGGTTCCCTCGTGAATGGTGACACTGTCGTTGTTGCCGTTGTCGGCCAGCGCGGTCACGCCGGCACCGACGCCGGCGCCGATGAGGGCTGCGACCACGGCGACGCCGACCCAGGAGCGGCGATTGCCCGAACCCGAGGGTGCGGGACGGGGGGCCGGCGGCAGGAGGAGCGGCGGTGCGGGTGTCTCTGCCGTGAGGGGGCCGGGCGTGACGGGGCCGGATGTGCGACCGGGGTCGGTCGGGTCGGAGTCCCCAGCCGCCTCCGGGGAGCCCGGCGTGGTCGAGGCGGCCGACGCTGCGCCACCGGCACCGATACCGCCACCGGCACCGGCACCGGCACCGGCTGCTGCTGGGGCACCCCCCGGGGCGGTGGCTTCGTTGACGGGAGGGAGAGGCCACACGGGCGTGGCGGGCGGGGGCGACGACCAGCCCAGGGGCGGCTCGGCGGGCGGAGCCACCGGCGGAGCCAGGCCCGGAGGCTGCTCGGGGAAGGGGTTGCTCCTGGTTGTGGCGTCAGCGGGCTCCGCCGGGGTGCCTGCCTCTGCGGCGGGCGGACCCTCGGTCGGTTCAGTGTCGTCTGTCATTGGGGATTCTCCTGAGAACGGACGAGGTCCGCCGCGCCGACCTCCCAGGCGGCAAACAACGGTGCACGCGTGGATATGGAGCCATGTTAAGGGAGGAGACGAGGAGTACGACCTCGCCCTGCGATGGCGCCTGCACCGGGTGGGTCGCTCAGCGCGGTAGCGTGTCCGCCGCATGTCACGCCGAATAGATATTGAGTTGACGAGCAAGAGCAGCGACGGGTCATGGACATGGCGCGCCGCTGGCGCGCGGCAACCCAAGGGCGTGGTCGAAGCGTCGTTGGTGCCCGCGAGCCAGGAAGTCGGCTCGGTCCTCCGGGCCGAAGTCGAAACCGGGCTCGAAGGCATCGAGGTGATCTCGCTCAGTGAGGTAAAGCCCACACGGTCGCCCGAAAAGGCCGGCCGCATCGAGGTCGTGGGCACGCCCAAGCGGGCGCCCGACGTCTCCGTCATTCTGGCCCCGGGCTCAGGGAAGCGCAGCCGTCGACGTGACGAAGATGGCGACGACAGAGAGGACCGCAGGCCGAGCCGAGGCGGAGCTCGTGGCGATCGTCCGAGTGGCGGCAGTGGCGGCCCCGGCGGAAGCGGTGGCCCGGGCGGCCCCGGCGGCGGAAGTGGACCCGGTGATCGTCAGAGCGGCGGGCGCAGCGGCCCCGGCGGGAGCAGCGGCCCCCGTCGACCCGGCACTCGACGCCCCGGAGAGGGCGACGGGCGCGCGGCGCGCGGCGAGCGACCGGTCGCACCCACCTCGACCGTGCACCGCAACGCCATGTTGGCCGCGCTCCGTCCTGAGCAGATTCCCGTGGCCGAGCAGTTGCTGCGCGGCGGCCTGCCCGCAGTACGCCAGGCCATCGACGCCCAGAACTCAGCGGCGAAGGTCTCCGGACGGCCCCCCGCGTCAACCGACGCGCTGTTGGCCATGGCCGATGAGTTGCTGCCCGTGGTCAAGCTGGCCGATTGGAAGGACCGAGCCACTGCGGCGCAGCTGGCCGGGAAGGATTTCCGGTTGCGCGAATTGCGCGCCGTCGTCGCCGCGTCGCGCACCGTGATTCTCGACGAGGACGGGCGCGCGCTGGCCAAGTCCCTGCAGGAGTCACTCGAGAAGCGCGTCACGGCCCTGCGGGACGAATGGCTGGCCCGCATCACCAACGCCATTAAGGACGGGCGCATTCAGCAGGCGCTGGAGGCCTCCATCCGGCCGCCTGAGCCCGGCACCCGTTGCCCGGCAGATCTCGCCGTGCAGCTGGCCTCAGCCGCCGGAGAAGCGATGACGGCCGACCTGCCACCCGAAGAGTGGATGAAGATGCTCGACGCGGTGGTCCTGTCACCTGTGCGTCGCACGGTCAAGCCGGCGGGGATACCGGCAGACGAGGTGGCACGCCAGGCGGCCCGGCACGCAGCGGGGTCAGTTCCCGCGTTGGCGAAGCTGCTCGGCCTGCGGATCCCACCTCCTCCCCCCCGCCGCCTGGTCACCGAGCACCGGCTCAGCTCAGCGGGCGGTTAAGGACAAGCAGTCGGGCCGTGAACCCGGACGCCTCCAGCCTTTGCTTGGAGAGCCGGTCACCGGGGAGTGCCAGTGCGTCGATGTCGCGCGCAACCCTTCTGCGTGCACCACGCGACCATGGATTCCATCAATGCCGTGCCGACGCCAACCCCGCGCGCCCCTTCTTCGACATAACAACATTCGATGCGCCCACTGCGCACCGCGGATCCGTGGCGGTTGAATGTGATGGCGGCAGCGAGGCCGACGACAACGTGGTGGAACTCGCCGACGTAGAGCGTTGCGGTGTCGGTGTCGGTGCCGGCGTTGCCGTCGGTGTCGGTGTTGAGCCAGCGAGCCAGAAGCTCATCGTGGCTGACGTCGCCCCGCAACGTGGCGCCACCGCGCATGGCGTCCACATCGGACATGGCACGGGTCAGCAGCGCGACACAGGCCGCCCTATCGTCCTCACGTGCGGGGCGCGTCGTTTCCACGGCGGCTCTTTTGCCCGACTCGCCCTACTCGACGGGTCGATCGGGCTCCGGAGCCTGAGCTGCGGGCGGTGGCGATGCGGGTGTGGGAGTCGTTCCCGGAATCGCTGCGTTCCGGCGTGACGATTCCCGGTGTGTCCGTCTGCCGGTGGTGTGTGCCCTCGGCTGCGTTGCCCTCGGCTGCGCGCCGCCCTCGTCTGCGCCGCCTCTCGGGAGGGGCTTCATTCGGTGGCGCCGCCCCGTCAGCCCCTCGTCAGCCGCCTCGTCGACAGCCTCGCCGGTCGCCTCGATCGTTGCAAGAATCTGATGGGCGCGGTTGAGGATGGTGTGGCGGTTGCGGTGAGACGCCTCATAGCGCTGGAGGGCGGTCAGCTCGTCCGGTCCGAGGCTTTCGAGCCGTCGCACCACCTGGGAGGCGGAGAGGGTGTCGTAGCCAGCGAGGGCGCCCTCGACGATGACGCCGTCCGCCGGGTCGGCGTGCGGCCTGGGTGACAGCCCCGGACGTGCAGACGGTGCTGTGGTGGCCCCCGAAGGGCTCTGCGTCGCACCGGTCTGCGTCGAGCCTGACGCCGCCCTCCGTCTCGTCGGATGCCGCGAGGTGGAGCAGTTTGCTCAACCGGTTGACGAACTGGCGCTGGCCCTGGGCCACGACGATCCGACCGACGACGCGTGCGTTCTGCACGTCGGCTTCGAAACGTTGATGTCCCTTGCCGATCAGGCCGGGGAGATCCTCGGCCACGGTCAATGCGATACCGACGGGCGCGAAGATCAGAAGATCGAGCGCCCGCTGCAGCGGCGTCGGCTCTTCCTCTACGGCGTCCACGCCGTTGCCATCGTCGGAGTCAGACACAGTCCCGGCAGAGCATCTTCTTCTTGTCGGCAAGCTGGCTCGGGTGTTTGACCAGGAAGCAGGAGCGGCAGACGAACTCGTCGGGCTGCTTGGGCAGCACGCGCTCGTTGCCTTCGGTGCGGTCCTCCTGATCCGTTGCCTCGTCGTCCTCGGGCTCGTCCTCGACGACGAGGCGTTCCTTCAGAATGACGTCGAGACTTGCCTCAACATCTTCGTCCTCGGGCTCTTCCTCTTCTTCCTCGTCGTCAGCCTCGCCGGAACGTTCCACCACCGCAGCGGGGGCCGCCGTGAGGATTTCGACGACCTCGTCGCCGACAGCATCCTCATCGTCGTCATCGATCTCGACGATGTCGTCGTCATCGTCGAGGGGGTCGTCGTCGTCCAGGTCGACGAGGGCATCCTCGTCGAGATCGACTTCCAGGTCGTCAACCTCTGCGTCGTCATCGACGACGTCATCATCCTCCAGAGCGGAGGCGTCGGGTTCGAGATCTTTCGGCATGTCCTTCTTCTTCGTCGCCATGTGCCGCCGGAGCATAGACGGTTCGCAGGTGGGTTCGATCGCATTGTGGTACACCACATCGCCCCAGCTCAAAGAGCCGGAAGCGGGCTAGGCGGTTGGGCCCTGGGGTCTTTGGCGCCGTCAGGCCTGCTCGATCAGATCCAGCAGGCACGACGTTCTCTACTCAACCCCCAGGGCCAACCTCCGCCTCTCACCTCATCACCCTCCGGGGTACAACTGCCGCAAAGGCCGTCAACTCCATATGGGCGTTTGGGACAGGGCCGTACATTACGTGTTGTACCCGAGGTGCCGTCAAGGGCGATGACCGCCTTCCCACCAGGGACTACGGCGGTTGTTCCTGGTCAGCGACATAGAACAAATTCATGTTTCGCTTTCGTAAAATGACTGATTGCGAAAGAAATAACTGATTGCCAAATTAGCGATGCCGCGGAGTGCGCCAACGCACGTCAACGTGCGGGGACTGGCGTCAAACTGGTGGCCCACGCGGATCGGCTGCACCGATCGTCGCCTCAGGGTGTCGACGATTTCTCCGCCCGCCGGCGCTCGGAACGCCGCTCGGATTCGAGCCGTTCCAAGTCGGTCGCACCGTGATCGACGAAGTTCATGGCGTCGGCCAACGCGTGATGGCCGGCGCGTTCAGCGATGGCTCGATGCATTTGTTGCGCGACCCGTCGGTACGCCGGATGACCTTGGCTCCCCGACCGGAGCTCGATGAGATGCATCGCCTCGCGCGCATTGCACTGCAGGACGTAACGGATCCGATGGGCCAGCGCGACGGCGTACATCGCTTGCTCCGGGAAATGGGGCGCCAACGTGCGATAGAGATCCTCGGCGCGATCGATCGCCTCGGTGTAGCCGTCTCCGAGTCCGGCTTCCGCGACGATCTCCGGCATGTCGTAGCCGAGATGTATGCCGAGACGTTGCCATTCGATGGTGAGCATCCGGTGCCGTTGCAGATCACGAAACGCGCCGTAGTCGGTGACCAATTCGAAGCGGTAGTCGGTACGTTCGAAGGCACGGCCCGGTCGATGCCGGCGATTTCGTCGATCTCCCACGTAGGCCGCCAACAGCGCCACGCGCTCGTTGTGGCTGAGCAGTCGGACGTGTGCCAGGGCGGCCCGCTCGGAACACTGCAGGTGGCTGAAACAGGCCGCAGCAAGGACTTTCTCCTCGCCGTCGGGGTCGAAATCCAGCAGCGTCACCTCAGGTTCGGCGACGGCCTCGGCCCCGGAGGCACCGTCCGTCCCGGAGACGCCGGCCGACGCCGCCTGATCGGGCCAGAGTCGTTCCACGATGCGCGCGGTCGCATCGCGCGTCGACGCCAGGTACGCGGTCCACTCCCCTCCCCGCTCCGCCACGTCGACGCGCTGGAGGAACGAAGGGATCACCTTGCGCAGTTCGGTCAGCATCATGTCGGCGTAGGTCCGCGCTTCGGGCAGCGGGTGGGCGCGCATGCGCAGCAGCAGTTGTTCGTAGGACTGGCCCGTACCGTACAGGCCGATGTTGGACAGCGAGGCGGCGGGAAGCAGGCCGCGCAGGGCGTCGAGCGACTTGGCCCTCACCGCCTGACGGTAGACAAAGTCGCTGTCGCCCGCCTGTCGGGGGAAGCGTCCGGCCACCCAATCGCGCATCGCGGGCATCAACAGGCCGTACGTGTCGAAGACGCGATCCATGTCGCCGACATAGCGCGTGCCAAAGGGCGAATTGAGAATCTCGGTGGGCCGGAAATAACGGTAGTGACCGCTGTCGAGCCGGTTGTCGTAGGCGATGTAGCGCGTCGACTGCTCGAGATACGACATGAGCCGCCCCCACTCGAGCACTTTGGAGAGCACATTCGACGACTGCTCGCATGCCAGATGCACACCACCGAGTTGCGCCACCGAATCATCGCCGTATTCGACGAAGACTTTCTCGTAGAGCTGCTCGGCCCGAGCCAGGCCGATGGTCGCATCGAGCGAGATGTCGCCGGAGATGTCCAGATCGCCCACGAACTCGTCGAGGAACAGCCGCCGCAGGCTCTTGGGCGACCGCGAGTACCGTGCGAAGAGCGCCCCTTTGACCACCTCGGGCAGGTTTACCAGGGCGAAGACAGGCAGATGGAGATTGGTCACGTAGCGCCGGAGGATGGCTGCTTCGTCGGCGGTGAACTGCTCTTCTACGTACGGGAACATGCCCGACACACCATAGGACTGAGGCAAGGCGTTGGTGGCGGATACGCCACCGTGGTTGTCGCTACGTCGCTGATCTCGAAGGCCCCGACGCGGGGCGGGGTCGGCGTGGCACCGGGCGTCAGGGCGTCAGGGCGTCAGGGCGTCAGGGCGTCAGGGCGTCAGGGCGTCGGCAGCCCGACGGCCACCACGCCCCGCAGCAGCAGATCGACGGCCTGCCGGGCCGAGGCGGCCGTTTCGGGTTCGGTGGCGGCGTGCGCCACCTGCTGCACCAGGTCGGCCACCGACTTCACGGTGCGCACGAAGTCGCCCGGTGCCAGGTCCCCCACGTCGCGGGCCGCCACGGCCAGGGCCGTCTCGAAGGAGGCCCCACGGGCCCACGAGGCCACGGCGGTGGCCAACCCCGAGGAGGGTTGCCGGGTGCGGGGCACGAGATGGAGCTCTTCGACCGAGCGGATCCGTTCCGCCACGTGCTCGAGCGCGGCACAGCGCCATTCGAGCTCGGCCACCCGCTTCTCCCCCAGCCGATCAGCCAGGGGTCCCTTGCGCCGGCTGCGCCGGGCCGCCGCCCGGGGGCCGGGACCGCCGGGCCCGCCGTGCCCAGCGAGACGCCGGGCTCGGCGGGGCTCGAAGACCACGGCCGAGACCACCCCGGCCAGCACCGAGGGCTCGGCATGATCCAGCAGGTCCGCCGCCAGGGCCTCGGCGAGGAGCAGATCGGACTCGTGGTAGATCCGGGAGAGCCGGTGGCCGGTGGCGGTCAGCGACCAGTCCGTGAGGTAGCCCAGGTCCTCCAGCACGGCCACCCGGTGGCTGAGCTGAATCGTCAGGAGGTCGGCCCGCTGGGCCTGCCATTGGGCAAAGGAGCGGCGGAGCACGTTGTCGGCGGTCTCCCGGTCGAAGCGGGAGGCCAGGTTGACCGCGAGGTTGTAGGTGGGGCGGAAGGAGGAGCGCAGGTCCGGTGGGGGCGCCGAGGCCACCCTGGCCGCCTCGCTGAAGGCCGTCTCGGAGGACCACAGCGCCACGGCGTGGCCTTCTTCGTCCAGGCCCCGCCGGCCGGCCCGGCCGGTCAGCTGCAGGTACTCGCCCGAGGTGAGGGTGGCCCGCCCGGCTCCGCCGTATTTGGTGAAGCGTTCGATCACCACGGAACGGGCGGGCATGTTGATCCCGAGCGAGAGAGTCTCGGTGGCGAAGACCACCTGGAGCAGGCCGGCGGCGAAGCACTCTTCCACCGTCTCGCGGAAGACCGGGACCAGACCGGCATGGTGCGACGCCACACCGGCCTCGAGACCTTCCAACCAGTCGTCGTACCCGAGCACGCCCAGGTCCTCGTCGCTCAGCGACTCGACACGCCGTTCGGCGATCTCGCGGATGGTGGCCCGCTCGGTGCCGTCAGTCAGCCGGACGCCGTCGCGGACGACCTGGCGGACCGCCTCGTCGCAGGCGGCCCGGCTGAAGATGAAGACGATGGCCGGCAGCATCTCTTCGGATTTGAGGGTGGTGATGAGCTCGGTGCGCAAGGGCGAGCGATACGGCAACCGCGGCCCCTTGCCGCGGGGCTGCCACTGGGGCGAGCGTCCCTGGAGGGAGCGCCGGACGGCTTGATCGATCTTGGTGCCCTCGTTGCCGGGCTTCCCGTTGACCAGCAGCGGGAGCAGAAGGGTCTGGTTGTCCTCGCGCCGGTGGGCAGCGAAGTGGTGGCGCAGGACGATGGGCCGGTGCCGTTCGACGATGACGTCGGTCGTCCCGCGGACCGAGCGCAGCCATGCGCCGAGCTCGCTGGCGTTGTTGACCGTGGCGGACAGGCAGACGAAGCGGATCTCGGGCGGCGAGAGGACCAGGACCTCCTCCCACACGCCGCCGCGGTAGGGGTCCTGAATGAAGTGCACCTCGTCGAGGATCACCGTGTGCAGCCCCGAAAGGAGGTCGGAGCCGGCCAGGAGCATGTTGCGCAGCACTTCGGTGGTCATCACCACCATGGGGGCGTCGGGCCGTAGCGCGGTGTCACCGGTGAGGAGGCCGACGTGGTCCTTGCCGTAGGTGGCGACGAGCTCGCCGTACTTCTGGTTCGAGAGCGCCTTGAGCGGCGTGGTGTAGAACGCCTTACCGCCTGCGCCGAGGGCCCGGTGGATGCCGTAGGCGGCGACGAGCGTCTTGCCGGATCCGGTCGGGGCGGAAACGAGGACCGAGTGGTCGGCGTCGATGGCGGCGAATGCGTCGCGCTGGAAGTCGTCGGGAGGAAAGGGAAGCTTGGTGATGAAGTCGCTTTCCTCGTCCGTCACCGTGACGGGCCAAGGGAAGACGTTCAACGGCCGGCCAGCTTCCCGATCCCGATCGAGATGAAGTAGAAGAACACCAGGGGAACGGCGAGCGCCAGCATGGAGAAGGGATCAGAGCTCGGCGTGAAGACGGCTGAGACGACCGTAATGAGAATCACCGCCCATCGCCATGAGTGTAAGAGCCGGGCCGGGGTGACGACGCGGGCCAGTTCCAAGGAGACCAGTATCACCGGAAACTGGAAGGTGATTCCGAACAGGGCCATCAGGGCCAGGATCAGGCCCAGATACGGGATGGGATCGTAGATCTGCTGCAGGTCGGGTCCACCGACTGCTTGCAGGAAGCCCAGCGCATGCGGGAGGGTCAGATAGGCGGTGGCGGCGCCGAGCAGGAAGAGGGTGAACGCGGCCGCCACGAACGGGATGGCGTATTTCTTCTCCCGTGCCTGCAGGCCGGGGGTGATGAAGCGCCAGATCTGAAAGAGGATGACGGGCGAGGCCAGGGTGAGGCCCCCGAAGACGGCGATCTTGACCCGGAGGGAGAGCCCGTCGAGGGGTGAGGTGACGTAGAGGTTGGCGCAGTTCTTCCCGCGCAAGCTGTTCGACGCGGTCACACCGGGCAACCTGGTTCCGCCCCCGTTGACCTCGCACAGGGGCCGGATGAGGAAGTGCAGGATCGGCTCGTAGAGGACGACCGCCACAATGGTGGCCACCAGGAACGCGATGAGGCAGATGACCAGACGCCGGCGGAGCTCGCCCAGGTGCTCGTTGAGCGTCATGTTGTCGGGCGAGGGCTTTTCCTTGCGCTCGCTGAGGAAGGGTAGGGCCATGTGCGTGTCGATCTCTCGGGCCGCTAGTTGAGGCTGGGATCGCCCACAACGCCCGACCCCGGGCCCTGTCCCCGCAAGGGGGAGTGAGCGGGTGGCGTGGGTGGCGTGGGTGGCATAGGGGCCGTTGGCATGGTGGGAGTGGCTGCAGCAGCCGGTGGTGTCGCTGCGTGCTCTTCATGGGATTCGGCGCCGGAGGGGTCGGCGGATGTCCCTGTGCCGTCCGTCGCAGCCACGTCACCCGCGGCACCGTTCCCCGCAGCGCCGTTCCCGTTCTGGTCCGCCCCGTCCGGGGCCAGGGTGGACAGGTGGTTCAGCAGCGCCGACGGCGAGCGGGCCAGCCGGGCAATGTCGGCACTCGAGGGCAGGTCAGGGATGCTGCTGCGGACCTCGGTCTCCATGCGGTGGCGGAATTCGTTGAAGCTGCGCCAGGCGGCACCGGCCTGGCGTGCCACCTGGGGGAGCTTGTCCGGTCCGAGCAGGATCACCGCAACCACGGCGATGATCAGCAGCTTGGTGGGATCGAGATTGAGCACCGATCCTCACTCTATGGCCCTCAGAGAGAGGCGATCAGGCGCTCGACCCGCTCGTCGTGCGACTTGAAGGGGTCCTTGAGCAGGACCGTCCGCTGGGCCTGGTCGTTCAACTTGAGGTGGACCCAGTCCACCGTGAAGTCACGACGCCGTTCCTTGGCCCGCTTGACGAAGGCTCCCCGCAGCCGGGCCCGGGTCGTCTCGGGGGGATTGCTCATGGCATCGGAAATGGCGTCGTCGGTGCAGGTCCGGTCCACCTGGTCGCGGCTCTGCAGCTTGTAGTACAGGCCCCGGTTGCGGTCGACGTCGTGGTACATGAGGTCGATCATGGCCACCTTGGGGTGCGAGAGCGGGACGTCGTGGCGGGCCTTCATCTCCTCGACGAGGCGGTACTTGGCCACCCAGTCGCACTCACGCCACAGCGACGTGGGATCGGCCTCCAGGCCCTTGAGGCAGTGCTGCCACATATCGAGCGCGGTGTCCTCCTCGGGTGAGAGGCCCTTGCGGTCACGGAACTTGAGGGCCCGCTCGAGGTACTCGGTCTGGATGTCGATGGCCCGCATCTCGCGGCCGTTGGCCAGGCGGACCCTGCGCTGGCAGGTGATGTCGTGGCTGATCTCCCTGATGGCGCGGATCGGGTTCTCCAGGGTCAGGTCGCGCAGCACGGTCGAGGAATCCTCCAGCATCGCCAGCAAGATGCTGGTCGTGCCCACCTTGAGGAACGTGGCGTACTCGCTCATGTTGGAGTCCCCCACGATCACGTGGAGGCGGCGGAAGCGCTCGGCGTCCGCGTGCGGCTCGTCCCGGGTGTTGATGATGGGACGGCTACGGGTGGTGGCCGACGAGACGCCCTCCCAGATGTGCTCCGCCCGCTGGCTGAGGCAGAAGACCGCACCCCGGGCGGTCTGGAGCACCTTGCCCGCCCCGGCGTAGATCTGGCGGCTGACGAGGAACGGGATCAAGACCTCGGTGTAGCGGTTGAACTCGTCGTTGCGCTCGGTGAGGTAGTTCTCGTGGCAGCCGTAGGAGTTGCCCACCGAATCGGTGTTGTTCTTGAAGAGGTAGACCTCGCCCCGGATGCCTTCTTCCCGGAGGCGGGCCTGGGCCCCGCTCACCAGGCCTCCGAGAATCCACTCCCCCGCCTTGTCGTGGATCACGACGTCGGAGATCTTGTCGCACTCGGGGGTGGCGTACTCGGGGTGGCTCCCCACATCGAGGTAGAGGCGTGCCCCGTTCTCGAGGAAGACGTTCGAGGAGCGTCCCCAGCTGACCACCCTCCTGAAGAGGTAGCGGGCCACCTCGTCGGGGCTGAGACGGCGTTGGCCGCGCAGCGTGAAGGTGACGCCGTACTCGTTCTCGATGCCGAAGATGCGTTTCTCCACTACGCCACCGTACAGCGAGCTATGCCAGAAGCAGCGCCAGCTCCTCGTCGGCGATCCGTCGGAAGGTGCGGCGGGCGTCGGGACGGCCGTTGCCCCGGCTCAGGGTGGCCACCTCGAGGTCGCCTGCCGCCAGGGTGCGGTCGGGCCCGGCCAGGGCGGCGGTGGCCGCCTTGAGGGCGGTGGCGAGGTCCCAGTCGGCCTGCCAGGTGGCCGCGACGCGCTCGGTGATCGTCTCGGCATCACCCCCGAGGACGGCGAAGTGCTCCTCGTCGGTGATGGTGCCCTCGTAGGCGATGTGGTACAGCTGATCGGGCTGTTGGCCGGAGCCGAGCTCGGCCACCAGGACCTCGACCTCGAGCGGCTTCATCTCGTGCGTGAACACGTTGCCGAGATACTGCGCGTACAGATTGGCCAGTGACCGGGCGTCGACGTCCTCCCGGCTGTAGGCGTAGCCCTTGGTGTCGGCATGGCGCACACCCGCCACCCGTAGCTGGTCGTATTCGTTGTACTTGCCCACGCCGCCGAAGGCGATGCGGTCGTAGATCTCGCTGATCTTGTGGAGGGACCGTGAGGGGTTCTCGGCCACGATGACGATGCCCAGGTCGTACGTGGTGGCCACCAGCGACCGGCCCCGGGCGATGCCCTTCTGGGCGTACTCGGCCCGGTCCTTCATCACCTGTTCGGGGGCGACGTAGTAGGGCATGCTCATTGTGCCCGCCCCCCGTTGGCCTGGTTGGTCCGGTTGGCCTGGCTCGGCCTGCTCGGCCCGGCTGGCCGCGTCGGCTGTCTGCTCGGCCCGCCGGCGGGCGATGAGGGCGCTGAAGCGCTCGGCCACCTCTTCTTCGGGCACCAGCCGGTAGCCCTCGGCGTCGACCACGGCGATGAGCGGGTAGATGCCACGCACGAGATCGGGGCCACCGGTGGCCGAGTCCTCGTCGGCGGCGTCGTAGAGGGACTGGATGGCCAGGTCGACCGCTTCGTCCCGCGTCAGGCCCTCGCGCCAGCCCAGTTTGATGGTCGACCGGGCGTCGCGCCCGCCCGAGCCGGTGGACTGGAAGTCGGTGTCCTCGTAGTGCCCGCCGGTGGCGTCGTAGCTGTAGATACGCCCGATGCCACGGGCGGTGTCGTACCCGGCGAACAGCGGGACCACCACCAGGCCCTGCATGGCCAGGGGCAGGTTCTGGCGCACCATCTGGGCCAGCTGGTTGGCCTTGCCCTCGAGGGACAGCGCCGTGCCCTCGACCTTCTCGTAGTGCTCGAGCTGGACCTGGAAGAGGCGCACCATCTCGACCGCCATCCCGGCCGAGCCGGCGATGGCCACCGCCGAGAAGCGGTCGGCCGCGAACACCTTCTCCATGGAGCGGTGGGCGATGATGTTGCCCATGGTGGCGCGGCGATCCCCGGCCATGATCACGCCGTCGGCGTAGCGCAGGGCGACCACCGTGGTGGCGTGGGGAGCGCCGGCGAAACCCGCCTCGTGGGTGCCGTGGCTGCCCGAGTTGGCCGAGCCGCCGGAGTGGACCGAGCCGCCGGAATGGCCTGAGCCGCCGGAGCCGCCTGCGTTACGGCCTAGTGGAATGTTGCCTGCCTGGCGCAGGAGCCCGACGAAGTCTGGGCCCGGATCGCTCTCCGGGGGAAAAAGGGGAAGAGCCACTGGTGACTACTGCCCGCCTTTCTGGACGTAGTTCCGCACGAACTCCTCGGCGTTGTCCTCCAGGACCTCGTCGATCTCGTCGAGCAGGTCGTCCAGTTCGGCCTTGATCTTCTCGCCACGCTCGGAGGTGGCCGGCGCTTGCTCGGCCGCCAGCTCGTCGTCGGTCTCGGTCTTGGAGCTGTCCCGTGCCGGGCTCTTTCGGATTTGTTCTTGTTCTGCCATCGCGTTGTCCTCGCCGCCGTTCCTGTTGCTCTCGGGATTCTCTCGTCGGTCTCGGGTCTGGGTTCTCGGGTCTGGGTCCTCAGGAATTCAGCCGGTCCAGCAGGTCCGCCGGTCCGGTGCTCTGGGCCAGAAGCGCGCCCGTGTGCTCCGCTGTTCCCTTCAAGGGATCCATCATAGGGACGCGTCGCAGGGGGTCGGTCCCGATATCGAAGACCAGCGAGTCCCAGTTGGCGGTCACCACGGCCTCAGGCCAGCGGGCCAGGCACTTACCCCGGAACCAGGCCCGGGTGCCGGGCGGTGGCTCGTTCACGGCCAGGTTGGCCTCGGCCGGCGTGATCAGGCGTCGGAGGCCGAGGCGCTGGTAGACCGACTTGTCGGGACGCAGGTCGTGGTACTGCAGGGCCAGGGCGGCCACCCGGGGGTCGCGCCAATCGCAGTTGTGGCGGTCCTGGTAGGCCAGCAGGAGCTCCCGCTTGGCCACCCAGTCGAGGGTGTCGGCCAAGGTGGCCGGATCGGATTCGAGGCCCTCGAGGACGTACTCCCAGTGCTCGAGGATCAACTCCCCTACCTGGCCGTCGTCACCCAAGGCGCGGAGGCCCTCGTGCTCGGCGTACTTGCGGGCGGCCCCGAAGAGCTCCCATTGCATCTCCAGGGCGGTGGCCGTGGTCCCGTCGGTGAGGGTCAGGCCCCGGGTCAGGGTGAGGTCGGCCGAGACATGGTGCAGGGCGCGGACGGGGTCGGCCAGGGCCAGGAGCCGCGTCGGTCCGGCGTCGTCCTCGATCATCGCCAGCACGATCGCGGTCGTCCCGACCTTCAGCAGCGTGGCGATCTCGGACAGATTGGCGTCACCGACGATCACGTGCAGGCGACGGAACCGGGTGGGATCGGCGTGGGGCTCGTCACGGGTGTTGACGATGGGGCGCTTGAGCGTCGTCTCGAGGCCGACGATCTCCTCGAAGAACTCGGCGCGCTGGGAGATCTGATAGTGGACCCGATCGGCGTCGAGGGCGGGTGTCTCCACCCCCACCTTGCCGGATCCGGTGAAGATCGTGCGGGAGACGAAGTGTGGGACCACCCCGTCGATCACCTTCGTGAAGGGCACGGCCCGGTCCATCATGTAGTTCTCGTGGCAGCCGTAGGAGTTGCCCTTGCCGTCGGAGTTGTTCTTGTACACGATCGGCGCCGGCTGGTCCGGAATGCGGTGGGCGGCGGCGATCATGGCCCGCCGCAGCACCTCCTCGCCCGCCTTGTCGTGCACCAGGCACTCGAGGGGGGTGAGGCATTCGGGGGTCGAGTACTCGGGGTGGGCGTGGTCGACGTAGAAGCGGGCGCCGTTGGTGAGGACGGTGTTGGCCAGGTGGGTCTCGACCATCGGGGCCAGCGAGCCCTCGCGGGCGAAGCCGCGGGCGTCGTTACCGGGGGTCTCGTCCTCGAAGTCCCAGCCGATCTTCTGCTCGATGTCAGAGGCGTAGGCGTTCACCAACACCGATGACGCCGCGATGGGGTTCTGCTCGGCGCCGGGCGAATGGATCCCGTACTCGGTTTCGATCCCGCACACCTTGGTGGTGGCCACGCCCCGACCCTATCGGTCCCCGCCGGTCATACCCAGTCCCTACAGGTACTGACCGGTACCCACCCGCTCAATCGACCGACCACCATGCACCTCGCGGTCCTCGGTGAGCAGGGTACGGACATAGACGATGCGTTCGCCCTTCTTCCCCGAGATGCGGGCCCAGTCGTCGGGGTTCGTCGTGTTGGGGAGGTCCTCGTTCTCCTTGTACTCCTGGCGGATCGACTCGAGGAGGTCCGAGGTACGGATGCCGCCTGAATCCCCGGCGATGACCCGCTTGATGGCCAGCTTCTTGGCCCGGCGGACGATGTTCTCGATCATGGCCCCGGACGCGAAGTCCCGGTAGTAGAGGATCTCCTTGTCGCCGTTCTGGTAGGTGACCTCGAGGAAGCGGTTCTCGTCGTCCTCCCGGTACATCTCGGCCACGGTCTTCTCGATGATGGCTTGGACCGCCTTGCCGGCGTCGCCCCCACCGAGGCGGCCGACCTCATCGGCGTCGAGCGGCAACGAGGTGGTGAGGTAACGGCTGAAGATCTGGGCCGCGGCTTCCTCGTTGGGTCGCTCGATCTTGATCTTCACATCGAGGCGACCGGGACGCAGGATGGCGGGATCGATCAGATCCTCCCGGTTCGAAGCCCCGATCACGATGACGTCCCGCAGTGATTCGACACCGTCGATCTCGGCCAGCAGCTGCGGCACGATGGTCGACTCCATGTCGGAGCTGATGCCCGTGCCACGGGTGCGGAAGAGCGATTCCATCTCGTCGAAGAACACGATGACCGGCATGCCCTCGTCGGCCTTCTCCCGTGCCCGTTGGAAGACCTGCCTGATCTGGCGCTCCGTCTCCCCCACGTACTTGTTGAGGAGCTCGGGGCCCTTGATGTTGAGGAAGTAGCTGCGCACGTTGGCGTTGCCGGTCGTCTCGGCCACCTTCTTGGCGAGCGAGTTGGCGACGGCCTTGGCGATGAGGGTCTTCCCGCAGCCGGGCGGCCCGTACAGCAGGATCCCCTTGGGCGCCGGCAGCGAGTACTCGGCGAAGAGCTCACGGTGGAGGTACGGCAGCTCGACGGCGTCGGTGATCGCCTCGATCTGCGTATCGAGGCCGCCGACGTCGGCATAGGTGATGTCGGGCACCTCCTCGAGGACGAGGTTCTCGCTCTCGAGCTTGGGCAGCTTCTCGATCAGCAGCTGCGTGCGGATGTCCATCAGCAGCGAGTCGCCACTGCGGAGCTTGACGTCGAGCATCTCCTCGGAGAGCTCGGCCACGCGCTCTTCGTCGGCCCGGGCGAAGACGACGCATCGCCGCTTGTCCTCGAGTTGCTCCTTCAGGGTGACCACCTCGCCGGAGAGCTCCCCGTCCCGGACGAGGACCACGTTCAGCGACTCGTTCAACACGACCTCGTTGCCCTTGCGGATCTGGCCCGGGGTCGATGTCGGGGTGGAGGGTGACGCGCATTTTGCGGCCGCTGGAGAACACGTCGACGGTGCCGTCCTCGTTGACGCCGAGGAAGGTCCCGTAGGCCGCCGGGGGCTGCGTCAGCTTCTCGACTTCTTCTCTGAGCGAGGCCAGTTGCTCCTTGGCCTGCTGCAGGGTGAACGTCAGCTTCTCGTTCTGTGACGTGGCGTGGGCCAGTTGACCCTTGCTCTCGAGGAGGCGCTCTTCGAGAGCCTGGACCCGGCCGGGGCTCTCCTGCAGGCGGCGGCGGAGCGCGTGGATCTCGTCCTCGGCGTCAGCCAGCTCAGATCGCAGGGCCTCGGCCTGGATGGCGAGGTCGTTGGAGTCCGGGGTATTGCTCACTGCATTTACCCTAGCCCTGGGGTGGGGGCTGTCAGCCCTCATGCCTCCTGCGGGGCTGGCCAGGGGCGTTCCTGGGCTTCCAGGGTGCCCTGGACGCCCTGGAACGGCCTGGAGGGCCCTGACGAACCCCTGACGAACCCCTGACGAACCCCTGACGAACCCCTGGAGAACCCTGGAGGACCGTGACGCCCTGGAACGGCCTGGGCGGAGGTCGGTCGGTCCAGTGCGATGAAGCTGGTTTCTTTTTCATGAGCCTCTTCGTTTACCTCTTCGTTTACCTCTTCGTTTAAACGAGCGTTCTGGCGGCACGAAGAGGCAGTGCGGGCATCTTGGGTTCGAAATGGTGGCCGGCGGTGAGCCGGGTGGCCTGGGGTGGCCTGGTGTGGCCTGGTGTGGTCGGGTGGGCGGGCGGTGGCCCGGGGGGCAACTCGGGTGGAACGTGTGCCGCCCACGCCGACGTGGTGTGGGAGGGGTCGGACGACGCCGGCAGGCGTAGCAAAACGACCTTGGCAAGGCATGGAAATCGACGATGACGGGGGTAGGTGCGGGTCGGCGACTAATATGAAGGTCCAGCACGTGATGTTGACGGCGCAGGGTCAGCGTCACTACGGTCCCCTGCGCCCGTCGGGCGGTCACTACCGAGGAGAGAGACAACGACATGAAGGTCTGGATCGACCAGGATCTCTGCACAGGCGATGGGCTGTGCGAGGAGATCGCGCCGGCCGTATTCACTCTTCTGGATGATGGTCTCGCCTACGTGAAGGAAGACGGCTCGGTGAAGAACGACCCGGGTGGATCCGCCGGCATGGCTGACGTGCCGAGCGACCTCGAAGAAGCGGTTGTCGAAGCTTCGGAGGAATGTCCCGGGGAGTGCATCTTCATCGAGCGCGACTAACCACCACCACCACGCACCACCACCACCACCGTTCCAGCTACCCGCACCCCGGCGGCCTCCACCTTTTCACTGGCGGCCGCGCGCGCAGCAGCAACAGCTGCAGTGGCGGTCACCGCGGCGGTCACGCGTGGCGGTCGCAACCTTTCCTCTTGACATGGATGAACGGGTTGACATGGATGAACGGGTCACGCGCTTCTTCGCAGACGCGAGCGTCTGCGTCGTTCAGAGTGACGAGTTGCGATTGTGGCGGGGAAGCCGTTGCTTTCCGTGGGAGATGGGTTCGTGTGCAAACCGCGTCCGCCACTGCTCCCGGATTGTCGGCCCCATGTCGGGCCCCGGATTGTCGGGCCCCGGATTGTCCGTGCGCGCAGATGTTCGCCTAATCCGCTGGATCCGGCCCTTGGTGATTCCGGAGCCTGTTATGAAATCCACAGAGGACCTGCCCGTTCTCCTGGGTGGTCAGGCCTCCCTGGGCGTAAGGGATGATGTGGTCGATCTGGCAATCCTGTGCCTGGCGCTCGCAGTAGGGGTGAGTGCAGGTCCGATCACGCACCTCGATGGCCCGGCGGGTCGCGCCGGTGAAAAAGCGAGAGGTGACCGAGCACTCGATGCGCTTGCCCGGGGCAAAGACAATCCGCTCGAAAAAGGCTTGGTCGAGCCACGGCACCAATGAGCCTGGAGAAACAACCCCGCCCGAGGCGAGCTCACAGATCCGCCCGTTCAATGTGGGGTAGTCGACGAGCACGGTGAACAGGGGGTCGGGACGCCTCGCGTCGGGCGGGGTGCTTTTCGAACGGATGGCCATTTCCACGGCGGCGTCGGCCCGGCGTTGCGCTGCAGTGCGCTGCAACTCGGAGATGCGGGGCTCACGGCCGAGCCTTTCCTTGGCTTCGGCCCAGTCGGCTTCGAATAGCTGGGTCTCGAGGCGCTTGTGCTCTTCGGAGAAGATGTCTCCCGAGATGGAGTCGAGGGTTATCTGGCCCAGCCACGTCCCACCGACACTCTGGCTCAGAAAGACGTCGCGCCGGACCCTCTTTTCCATTTCCGATTCTTCGGCTCCATCAGGATCGGCCAATTGTGACCAATAGGTGATGACGGAACTGAACGGGGCGAACTTTAGTTCTTTCGCCGCTTGCAAGAGGACTGCCTCGTCGCGGGAGAACGTGTCTTCGATGACGCGCGATGCGTTCAATGCCGCTTTGACCAACTGGTCGAGTTGGGCCACTCCGATCTGACCTTCCGAGAAGGCCTCGGCGCACAAAGGGACCGAGGGCAGAGCACGGCCGCGACGTAGTTGGCTGCGGGCTTCAGAGGTCGGAAGATGACAGCGGGTCGTCAGCCATGCCGCAGCACTCTGCGCACCGTCGGTCGCCCATTCGCCCGAGTCGTCAAAGCTCGCCACCGCCTTGCTTGTGAAGCAGGTGAGCCGACCGAGTTCTTTCTGAAGCCTCACAACCGAGTCGGGGTCGCCATAGGAGAACGGGTCAGACTCGGCAAAGAGATCGAGAGCATGTGTGAGGGTGTCCAGCGCATCCATGACTCAAGTACATCATGGGGTTGTGACATTTGACCCCCTCTCAGCGCCCACAAAAAAAGAAAAGAAATAAAGTACAAAACACGAAAATCAGCGACAGTTGACGGGAATCGCGAGAGTGACGGGCGGGGCTGCACGGCACCGTCACACCAACTCAGTTACAACGCCAGAATGACGACAGCGCCAGAGCGACGACGGACCAGAGCGACGACGGACACAGAGCGACGACGGAGGCCAGAGCGACGCACAGAGGACACAGAGCGACGACAGAGGCACAGAGCGACGACGGACACAGAGCGACGACAGAGCGCAGTCAGACGCTGAGGCGGCGGGCGGTGGTGAGGAACCCCGTGTGGCCCACCATGCGGTGGTCCGGCCGGACAGAGCGTGGCTCGATATGCCACGTCCGCCTCATGATCTCCTGCGTCTCGGGCAGCCCGAACGGGGCGCTCTCGTCGTCGAGCGCCTGGCGGAGGAGCGCGGTCTGGTTGATCGTCGGCAGGTACGCCAGAAGGATGCCGCCGGGGCGGAGCGCGGCGGCGGCGGCGGGGATCACCTTGTGGGGCTCGGGCATGTCCAAGAGGATGCGATCGAGGTCGCGCTCGTCGATGCCCTCGGTCACGTCGCGGATCTCGACCCGGTACGGCGCGTCCGGTCCGAGTGTGGCGACGACATTGGACGTGGCCCGCTCTGCGAAGTCCTCGCGGAGCTCGTAGCCGACCACAGAGGCGCCGGCGCGCAGCACGGTCATGGAGAGCGCGCCGGAACCGACTCCCGCCTCGAGCACGCGTTGGCCCGGGCCGAGGTCGGCGGCGATGAGGATGGCACCGAGATCCTTCGGATAGATGACTTGGGCGCCTCTTGGCATCTTGAGCACGATGTCGCTCAGCGTCGGGCGCAGAACGAGAAAATGACGTCCCGTGGAGCCGGTGATCGTCCGTCCCTCGTCTCCCCCGATGATGTTGTCGTGCGAGATGACACCGGCATGGGTGTGGAACGTCGCACCGGCAACCAACGTGATGAGGTAGCGCCGCTCCTTGGGGTCGATCAGAAGAATGCGCTCGCCCGCTTCCAGGGCGTGCGAGGGAGGGCTCGGAGAAGGCTCGGGACTAGGAGTTGTCGTCAACGGCATCTGCGGACGAACCGCCGCCACCAACGGCGTCTGCACCCGTGCCCCTGCGCTTCCCCTGGGCCTTGCTCAGCTGCTTGTCCCGCTTCGCGTTGAGCTTCTCCTCCATCTTCGCCTCGCGCTTCGCGTTCTCCTTCGCGCGGCGCTTGTCGGCGCGGGAACCGCCGTCCTCGCTCTCGAAGACTGGATCGTCCCAGTTCCTGACCGAGATCAAGACTTGCTCGCCCGGCGAGATACGCAGCGACGACACCACGCCGCCCCTCTCGTTCAGGGAGCGGCGCAGGACATAGGCGCACACAGCGATGAGCGCCCAGGTCCAGTCGCCGGCGAGCCCGCGTCGCACGGCGGCGCGCAGGATGCGCCGTAGGAGAACGTCCATGAGGCGACCTACAGCCGCCGGATCTCAACGACAGCCGAGCGGCTGCGGCCGCGCCGGCGTCCGATGAGGAAGGCCAAGGTGACGGCGGCCATTGCGGCGGCGCCGGCGGTCGCCAGGCCCTGGGGGACGGCGGCCCGAGCTTCGGCCTCTCCCTCCCCCATGAGGTTGGAGTAGGCCGCTTGAAGGTCCTCTCGGGTGATGCGTCGTCCGTTGGTCCCTGGCCCTGGCATCAGCTGTTTCCTTCCGTCGTGTCCGGTGCTGCCGTGTCCGGTGCGTGCCGTCTCTCCGCTGCCGTACTCCCCTGCCCCGCCTCCGGACCCGCCTCCGCCGAGCGCTGCCGGGCTCGCTTCCGTCACTGCCGTACTCCCCTGCCCGGTCGCCGGGCTCACTGACGTCGCCGCGGGACTGACAGGCGCCGTGGCGGGACTGACAGGCGCCGTGGCGGGACTGACAGGCGCCGTCTGGCGGGCTCACAGGCGCACCCGTACTCCGGTTGACGGGCACCTTCTGGGTACCCGCCCCCGCCGTGATGCGCCACGCCGCCACGCCCGCCACGGCGGCGCCGAGCAGCGAGACGGCGAAGTACGGGACCCAGGACCAGTTGCCGGTGAGTGCGGTCCCTGTCTCATCTTGGAGGACCCGCAGCACGCCGACGAGCAGGAGCAGCACGCCGACGGCGATCGCCAGTGACCCCGACACGCCCCAGAGCAGGAAGCGTCCGAGCCCCTGGAGGGGGCCGACCGTTTCCTGCTTGAGGTAGTCGACGGTGATCTTGAACGCATCATCGCCGGCGCGGCGCAGCCCCCGGGCGCCGTTAGCCGAATTCGAGCGAAGTGGTGCCATGTGGCCCGCCATCCTGGTCCGTTGTCCGGTGTGGTGCAAACACCGGTCTGGTTTTCACTGCCTCCGTGTGCTTCTCATCCCTGAGGCAGCCGACATTTTCCGCCCGGCACCGGAGAACCCCGCGGGGGGCCGGTTCCCCGACACCATAGAGCCGTCCTCGACATCGTGTTCACCCAGCTGGTACCCCGCGACCCCAGCCTTCTCGCCTGCAAACCATAGGGCCTCACCCAGGGGACCTCAGGGATAACCGGCCAGCCTTCGGGGTCAGTCCCGTGGGCGGTAGATATACGTGGAGTTGGCCCGGGCCACCAGGCGCCCCTCGGCCCCGTGCCCGGGGGCCGGACCGGTGCCGCCGTTGCCGGCGGTTGGGCCGCCGTGCCCGGGGGCGGCAGCCCAGATACTGGCCTCGACGAACGCCACCGTCGACCCACCCGAGACAACCTCGGCCGTGCAGGTGAGGACGGCGTCCGGCGGGACCGGGGCCAGAAAGCTGATCTTCATTTCGGCGTTGGCGCAGAACACCTTGCGGCCTTGCGCGAAGGTGACGGCGGCCGCTCCCATCGACGAGTCGGCGAAGGCGCCGAGGAACCCGCCCTGCATGGTGCCGGCGGGATTGGCGAAGCGCTCGTCGGCGGTCATGCGCCAGGTGCAGCGCCCCGGCACCGACTTGTCGACACAGACCATGCCGAGGGTGAGGTCGCTGTTGGGGGGCACCTGCAGACGGTGACGTTTCGGTGTCGTCCCCGACGAGTTCGGTGTCGTCCCCGACGGGTTCGGTGTCGTCCCCGACGGGTTCGGTGTCGTCCCCGACGAGTTCGGTGTCATTCGTGGTGAGGATAGGCGAGCACTGGGTAGGGTGAAGCATGACCCCCGCAGCGTCTCCAGCAGCCTCCTCTGCAGCGTCCCCAGCAGCCTCCTCTGCGCCCCCCGCCGCCTGCGCTCCCCCCGGTCGTCCAGGATCCCGCACTGGTCCAGTTGGGCATCAACGTGATCCGCGGCCTCGCCATGGATGCGCCGGAGCAGGCCAACTCGGGCCACTCCGGGACGGCGATGGCGCTCGCGCCGTTGGCCCACGTGCTGTGGACGCGCATCATGCGGCACGACCCGCAGGCGTCCCACTGGCCCGACCGGGACCGCTTCGTGCTGTCGAACGGGCATGCGTGCATTCTGCTGTACTCGCTGCTCTACCTGACGGGGTACGACCTCTCGTTGGACGACATCCGCCAGTTCCGCCAATTCGGCAGCCGGACGCCGGGGCATCCCGAGCGGCTCGACACCGACGGCGTCGAAGTCACGACCGGACCGCTCGGCCAGGGCGTCGCCAACGCGGTCGGCCTGGCCATCGCCGAGCGGGTCGTGCGGGCCCGCTTCGGGAGCGACGTCTGCAACCACCGCACCTACGTCATCGCCGGGGACGGCTGCTTCATGGAGGGCATCTCGCACGAGGCGGCGTCGCTCGCCGGGCACCTCAAGTTGGGCCGGCTGATGGCGTTCTACGACGACAACCACATCACCATCGACGGGCCCACCGAGCTGACCTACAACGACAACGTGGAGGAGCGCTTCGAGGCCTACGGCTGGAACGTGCGCAATCTCGGTGAGATGGCCAATGACGTCGACGGGCTCGAAGCCGCCATCCGCGAAGCCCTCGAGGCCCCGAGCGACGGCCCCGACGCCAAGCCCACACTCCTGGTGCTGCGGAGCCACATCGGTTGGCCGTCGCCCAAGTTGACCGACACCGCGGCCGCCCACGGGTCGCCGTTCGGGGCCGACGAGATCCGGGTGACCAAGAAGCTCCTGGGACTGCCCCCCGACGAGACCTTCTGGGTGCCCGACGAGGTGCGTGCCTTCTACGAGCAGGAGGTGGCCCGGGGCGGGGCGGTACCGCAAGGAATGGGAAGAGCGCTTCGCCGCATGGGACGGCGACCGGGTGGCCTGGGAGGCGGCGCAGGCCGGCCGGGGTCATCCCGGGATGGGCCGACAAACTGCCGAGGTTCGAGGCCGGCACCAAGCTGGCCACGCGTCACGCCATCAACCAGTGCATCAACGCCTCCTCCGAAGGCCTGCCCGGACTGGTGGCCGGATCGGCCGACCTCACGGGCAACAACGGGGTTCTGGTCAAGGGCGCCGAAATCCAAGCGGCGGAGACCCCCGGCGGCGCGCAGCTGCACTACGGCATCCGCGAGCACGGGATGGGCGGGGTGATGAACGGGTTGGCGGCCCACGGCGGCGTCCTCCCCGTCGGCGGCACCTTCTTCGTCTTCAGCGACTACATGCGCCCGTCGGTGCGCCTGGCCGGTCTGTCGCGCTACCACGTGATCTATTCCTGGACGCATGACTCCATCGGCCTGGGTGAGGACGGGCCGACCCACCAGCCGGTGGAGCAGCTGGCGTCGCTGCGGGCGATGCCCGGACTCGATCCTGGTGCGCCCGGCCGACGCCAACGAGACGGCGCAGGCCTGGCGCCTGGCCGTCGATGCCGAAAAGCCCGTCGGGCTGGTGCTGAGCCGTCAGGACATCCCGGTGCTGGCGGAGACCGAGGCCCTGGCCGAGGCCGGCGTGGCCAAGGGTGGCTACGTGCTGGCGCCGGCCAGCAGCGAGCCGCGGATCGTGTTGATCGGCACCGGGAGCGAAGTCCATCTCTGCCTGGAGGCGGCCAAGGATACTGGAGGACGCCGGGGTGCCGACCCAGGTCGTCTCGCTGCCGTGCTGGGAATGGTTCGAGGAGCAGGACGACGTCTACCGGGAAGAGGTGCTGCCCCACCGGGTGCCGGCGCTCAGCGTCGAAGCGGGCTCGACGTTCGGGTGGAGCCGCTATGCCGACGACTCCATCGGGCTCGATCGTTTCGGGGCGTCCGCCCCCGGCGCGGTGGCCATGGAAAAGTTGGGATTCACGGTTGAACATGTGGTCGAACGGGCACATGCCCTCGTGAACGACAACGCCAATGAGCACGACTCGCCGCATAGGCAACGAGCAAGCGACATGAGCAACGAACACGCCAAATGAGCCACGAACACGCCAAATGAGCAAGGAGCTTCCTAGATGACCCGTCTCCACGACCTCTATGAAATCGGTGGCCAGAGCCCGTGGCTGGACAACCTGCGCCGCGACTGGCTCGAGGACGGGACGCTGGCCAAGTTCGTCTCGATGGGGGTGCGGGGGATCACCTCGAACCCCACCATTCTGGCCAAGGCCATCAGCGGGCAGAACACCTACGACGACCAGTTCGCCGCGTTGATGAAGGACCACACGGTGGACAGCGCCTACTGGGAGTTGGCCATCACCGACATCCTCGCACGCGCTCCAGCTGCTGCGGCCGGTCTACGACGAGAGCGACGGCGAGGACGGCTACGTCTCGTTGGAGGTGTCACCCGCCCTGGCCCACGACACCGAGACCACGGTGCGTGACGCCCGCATGCTCCACACCCGCATCGCCCAGCCCAATCTGTTGGTCAAGATCCCGGCGACGAAGGAGGGTGTGCCGGCGATCAACACCATGATCAGCGAAGGGCCGCAGCATCAACGTCACCCTGATTTTCGGGATCGACCGCTACGACGAGGTGATTGAGGCGTACATCAGCGGGATCGAGGCGCTCGTGAAGGCCGGACGGACCGAGGAGCTCCCGCACGTGGCGAGCGTGGCCTCGTTCTTCGTCAGCCGGGTCGACACCGAGGTGGACCGGCGCCTCGAGACGTTGGCCGGGGGCGCAACGGGTGACCCCGCCATCCTGGCCCTGCGGGGCAAGGCGGCGGTGGCCCAGGCCCAGGTGGCCTATCAGCACTTCCATGCCGCGTTCACCACGGACCGCTGGAAGGCGCTCGATGCGCAGGGCGCCCGCGTCCAGCGCCCGCTGTGGGCGTCGACGTCGACCAAGAACCCGGCCTACGACGATCTGCTCTACGTGGACTCGCTCATCGGTCCGTCGACGGTGAACACGTTGCCTGAGGCGACTATCGAGGCGTTCGTGGATCATGGGGTGCTGCATCGCACAGTGGACGCCGACCCCGATGCGGCGGTGGCGACGCTGGCCCAGCTGAAGGACGTGGGCATCGACATGGAGGACGTCGAGCAGACGCTCGAGAACGAGGGCGTCGCCTCCTTCGCCAAGTCGTTCGACGAGCTGCTGCAGTCGCTGAGCGACAAGGCCGCCACGTTCACGTGAGCCGGCTCGCTCCGATGACGGGCTGCAGGTGACCGGGGGACGGGGACGAGACGGGCGTCGTGACACGGAATCGATAGCGGAGGCGACGACGCCGGTCGCCGACGTCCCGGCCGCGTTCACGCGGACGGTGATGGAGGCGTTCGCCGCTCGCCCGGGTGAGCGCTTCACGCTGATGCTCTCGGGCGGCCCGACGGCCAAGCTCTGCTACGAGCACCTCAGTGCGGCCACCTCGGGCGGCGCACGACGTCGGCGCCGGTGCGGCGCCGGTGCGGCGCCGCGCGGCGTCGCAGCCGGCGATGCCGGCGGCGATGCCGGCAGCGGCACGGTGCCCACGGCGCATCCGGCGTTCGACTGGTCCCTGGTCGACATCTACATGGGCGACGAGCGGCTGGTGCCGCCCGACGACGACGACGCCAATCAACGGCTGGTGCGCGAGGCCATCGTCGACCGGGTCGGCATCCTCGGCTCCTTCAGGCCGATGCCGACGACGGGACCGGTCGAAGAATGCGTGGCCGACTACCAGCGCGTCCTGGCCGACCTCCTGGCCGGGCCGGGGATCGACCTCATCCACCTGGGCATGGGGGCCGACGGCCATACGGCGTCTCTCTTCCCGCACGCCCCCACCCTCGAGGCTCCGCCCGACGTGCTGGTGGCTGCGACGCAGGATCCGAACGGGCAGAACGCCCACCCGCGATTGACCGTGACGCTGCCCGTGATCAACGCGGCCCGCTGCTGCCGTCTTCACCGTCGCCGGCGAGGGCAAGCGTGACGCCGTCGCCGCCTTGCGCCGCGGCGACGACATTCCGGCCGCCCGGGTGCAGGCCGCACGGGTCGTCTGGTTGATCGACCAGGCTGCATCCGGCTGAGCCGGGCTGAGCCGGGCTGCATCCGGCGGAGCCCGGGGCGGCCGGCAGCAGGGCCGGCGGTGCGGCCAGGGCGGCCGGCTGAATCGCCCGTGATCGACCGGTCCGGTCCGCATCGGCCCCCGGGTGTCTAGATTGGCCCCAATGCTTTCCGACGTCGATCTCCTACAGATGCCGTTGCCGGACCTGATGGCGCTGGCCCGCGGTGTGCGCGACGAGGCCTACGGCCGCCGGGTGACGTACTCGCCCAAGGTCTTCATCCCGCTCACCATGCTGTGCCGGGACCGCTGCGGCTATTGCACGTTCGCCAAGGCCCCGGCCCGGCTCACCTCGCCCTACCTCACGCCCGACGAGGTGCTGAGCATCGCCCGCGCCGGCAAGGAGGCGGGGTGTCACGAGGCGCTCTTCACCCTGGGCGAGCGGCCCGAGCTCCGCTACCCGCTGGCGAAGACCTGGCTGGCCGACAATGGTTTCGCCTCGACGGTCGACTACCTCGCCCATGTCTGTCAGCTCGTCCTGGAGGAGACCGGCCTCCTCCCCCACGCCAATGCCGGGGCCCTCTACGCCGACGAGCTGGCCGCGCTGCGCCCTTTTGCGGCCAGCCAGGGCATGATGATCGAGTCGCTGGCGGAGGATCTCGACGCGCATCGCAGCGCGCCCGACAAGGAGCCGGCGCGCCGTCTGGCCACGCTCGACGCGGCCGGCGAGCTCCACATCCCCTTCACGACCGGGATCCTGGTGGGCATCGGCGACGACCGGCCCGGCCAGCTGGCGGCGTTGCAGGCCATCGCGGCGTCGCACGCCCGCTTCGGCCACGTGCAGGAGGTGATCGTCCAGAACTTCCTCCCCAAGCCGGGTACCGCCATGGCACGCGCCGAGCCCTGCCCGGCCGACGACCTGTTGTGGGCCATCGCCGTGGCCCGTCTGGTGCTGCCGGCCGAGGTGCACATCCAGGCGCCGCCGAACCTCTCCGACGAGCTGGCGCCGTTGCTGGCGGCCGGCATCGACGACTGGGGCGGGGTCTCGCCGATCACGGCCGACCACGTGAACCCCGAACGGGCCTGGCCCGCACTGGACACGTTGCGGGCGGCGACGGAGGGAGCGGGGCATGTGCTGGCGGCACGGCTGACGGTGTATCCAGCTTTCGCGCATGACGCAGCGACGTGGCTGGACCCCAATCTGGTGCTTCCCCGTGCTCGACGTCTCCGACGCCGAGGGCCTGGCCCGTGACGCGGCATGGTGCTCGGGCGGCGAGGTGGCCCCGCCGGTCTTGGTCGGCGACGCCGGCGGCGACCGTGACGGTGGCAGCGGCGGCGGCGAACGTAGTGGCTGGCGGGCGTGCGCGCCGTTGGGCCGGACCGGTGGCCGAGGTCCTCGATGGCGTCGCACTCGGGCAGGAGGTGGGCGAGGACGAGATCGTCACGCTGTTCTCCGCCCGTGGACCCGAGGTGCGCATGGTGGCCGAGGTGGCCGACGACATGCGGCGCGCCGTCGTGGGCGATGCGGTCACCTTCGTGCACAACCGCAACATCAACTACACCAACGTCTGCACCTTCAAGTGCCGCTTCTGTGCCTTCTCCAAGGGACCGCTCTCGCTGAACCTGCGCGGGGCGCCGTACCTGTTGGAGCTCGACGAGATCACCCGCCGCGTGGCCGAGGCGGAGGCCGAGGGGGCCACCGAAGTCTGCCTGCAGGGCGGCATCCATCCCGACTTCGACGGCGATTACTACATCCACGTGCTGGGCGCGGTGCGTGCGGCGTCCGAGCGCATCCACATTCACGGCTTCACTGCGCTGGAGGTGACCGAAGGGGCCCGCCGTTCCGAGGTCCCGCTGGCGGAGTACCTGACGCGGCTGAAGGAGGCCGGGCTGAAGACGCTTCCCGGCACGGCGGCCGAGATCCTCGACGACGACATCCGCGCCCTGATCTGCCCGGACAAGATCAACTCCGAGCAGTGGCTCGAGGCGCACCGCACGGCGCACTCGGTCGGCCTGCGTTCGAACATCACCATCATGTTCGGCTCGGTCGAGCACCCGCAGAGCTGGGCCAGAGCACATCGTGCGCACCCGAGCCCTGCAGCGCGAGACGGGCGGCTTCACCGAGTTCGTGCCGCTCCCCTTCGTCCACATGGCCACGCCGATCTACCTGCAACACAAGGCGCGCCGCGGACCGACGTTCCGCGAGACGCTGCTGATGCATTCGGTGGCGCGGATCGCGTATCACGGCGACATCGACAACATCCAGGTGAGCTGGGTCAAGATGGGCGTCGAAGGGGCCCGTCAGGTCCTGCAGGCCGGCGCGAACGATGTCGGCGGCACGCTTGATGGACGAGAACATCTCACGGGCGGCCGGCGCGTCGCACGGCCAGCGCATGGGGGTCGAAGAGCTCGAATCCCTGGTGGCCCCCCTGGGCCGACCCCTGGTGCAGCGCTCCACCCTCTACGCCCTGGCGGGGAGCGCTCCCGGGCTGTGAGCACGACGAGCGCGGGGAGCGCCGGCGACCTCCAGGCGGGGGGAACAGCCCCGAGGCCCGGGCGCACGAGACTCGCCGACGCCCTCCCCGACGATCAGGAAGATCAGCTGCACGAGGCGTTCGGCGACCTGGCGAAGGGGCACTCGCTGGGCCCGGCGCAGACCCGGGAACTCCAGGCGATGATCGGCACGCTGAGCGATCTGGCCAAGGAGGGTACGTCGGTGGGCGATCTCAAGATCGCCAGTGCGGCCCTGGCCGAGATGACCGAGGCCTTCCGGGTCTTCCGCCCCTACCGCAAGATCCGCAAGATCACGATGTTCGGTTCGGCCCGGACCCTCCCCGAGGACCCGGTGTACATCCTCGCCCGCGACCTGGCCAGCCATCTGGCCCAGGCCGACTGGATGGTCGTGACGGGCGCCGGGCCGGGGATCATGGCGGCCGGCCTCGAAGGGGCCGGGCGCGAGCACGCGTTCGGGGTCAACATCCGGCTCCCCCACGAAGAAGGCGCCAACGTCTTCATCGCCCAGGACCCCAAGCTGGTCGAGATGCGGTACTTCTTCACCAGGAAGCTCATGCTGATCAAGGAGTCGCACGCCTACGCCATCCTCCCGGGCGGGTTCGGCACCCAGGACGAGGCGTTCGAGCTCCTGACGCTCCTGCAGACCGGCAAGGCCGAGCCGGCCCCGGTGGTGATGCTCGAGACCCGCACGGGACCTACTGGCAGGGCTGGCTGCGCTTCGTGCAGGGAGAGGCCATCGCCTCGGGTTGGGTCTCGCCCGACGACACGGCTCTGTTCAAGGTGACCACCTCCGTCGAGGAGGCCACGGCGGAGATCCTCGGCTTCTACCGCAACTACCACTCCTGCCGCTGGGTGGGCGACCTCCTGGTGCTGCGTCTGCAGACGGCGCCGAGCAGGGCCGAGCTGGCCGATCTCAACCGACGCTTCGGCGACATCGTCTCGCAGGGCACCATCCGCAGCGCCACCGCGTTCCCGCCGGAGCGCTCGAGTCAGGACTTCCCCGACCTGCCCCGGCTCGCGCTGCGCTTCGACAAGTGGCACTTCGCCCGCTGCGCTTGCTCATCGACGCCGTCAACGAATGCACGGGGGCCTGAGACTGGGCGCGTGGGCAGGTTCGCAGGTCCAGGTGGCCCGCTAGGCGGCTGTTGTCCCATGAGAGACGGTGTCCACCACGTCGAGCCGGATGATCACCGGTTCACCCTTGTAGTGCTTCTGGCTCGAGGAGGGCATGGCGGACGGGGCGGTGCGGAAGGCCGCGTATTTCTCGTCGAAGAGCGCGAGGACCTGTGCCTGGAGCGGTGCATCCTCGATGAGCACGGCGCGACACGTGAGGACGGCCGCTTCGAGCTCGGCCCAACGGGCGCCGCTCGAGACGAGGAACGAACAGCGGGGGTCGTTGCGGATGCGCACGAGCTTCTTCGTCGAAGGCCGTGTCCGTAGGTAGACGGCCCTGTCTTTCACCACATACCAGACGGGAAGCGCAACGGGCCATCCGTCACTGCGGAGCGTCGTCAGCGCTCCCTCGTGGCCCGCGGCGAGGAACGCCCACAACTGGTCGTCATCGAGCTCGATGCCCATTGCTCACCCACCCTCCCCTTCTCGCCCGGCATGGGCCTGGGTCTTTCCACACTTCGGGCACACGGTGGCGTAGCGCCCGTCCCTCCACTTGAGGGCGGCACGGCACGACGAGCAGCGATCGTGACCCTTCGCCATCTCCCTGTATTTCCCACCCGGCTTGAAGCGCACGGCCATGATGATGGCAAAGAGGACCCCGAAGATGATCCAGTAGATCAATTCCCCCAACCTTGCAGAGGCTGTGCAGCGGCAGACGTGTCCAAGAGGTCGGGCATGACCCGGCCCACCTTAAACCCCCGGCTCATTCTCGAGGATCCCCAAGGAGCCGACGGACACCCCCGGACGGACCGGCCTATGGGCTCCCTCGGGAAGCGGCACCGCCGGCCTCGGCCGGCAGCTTGCCGGGGGCAACCGGGTCCAACGGCGTCGGCACGACCACGGCCATTTCCGGAACGCCATGGGCCAACAGGTTGGAACCGGAGAGCCGAGCAGGGGGCTTTGCCGGTCTGCTGGCTGAAAGTTGGGTGGCCCCAATACCGGCATAGTGGGGCACCCCGGGGGCATCGACGGCACTAATATCGCGGCGTCACAGTCGATACCTGCGCCATGCGCTCGGCCAGCCGAAGAACGAACCGCTTCCGCTCAGAATGGGTTCCCATGACACGCAAATCACCGCAGGAAAAGAAGGTTCTTGACTACCAGAAGGATCGGCGTAACACCTACGGAGAGAACAGCAAGAGTTCCCGCAAGGCAATTCACCTTCGCAAGGCATGGGTAAACCGCTCATACCGACGTGACGTGCGAGCGGAGTTGGCGAAAGCCTCGCAGACCCCAGACCCAGAGGAACACCAAGTGGATGCAGTTCGTCGCAAGGACTGGAAGAAGAGTCCTGACGAACCGCTCGGAGAGGTGCTGCGACGTAAACAGGGTTGGAGGGTACGCACCGGCACCATCCCCGAAGCCCCGCCGCCCAGCCTTCTCCAACAAGAGGCGGCGACTCGACTGAGAAGATCCCGCAAGCGAGACGTTTCCCCTTGGTGAAGGGGAAGGCCTGACTTCCTATCAGACCTGACCTCTTCCAGTGCCGAATTGTGTCTCCCTCCTGGACCATAGGGGGCAGGTTGGCACCCGGGTGGCTAATACACTTGTCATTGCAAAAATCCCTATCGCGTGCTCCCTTGACCTTCGGGCAGCCAACGCTCAGCTCGACGAGTGGCGAGGACTTCTTGGCGGAGTCGACCATTGGCAGCGAGTCTCGCCAACCAGGCTCGAGCTGAGCCCCTTACGTGACTCGGACCTCGTTGACGTTGTCCAGTTCGCCCAACATGAGGTCGCGTGTTGCCCATTCTTCACAATTCGTGATTGAAATAAGGCATGAGCGGCTACTTCTTGCCATCGAAGGACCCACCGACGCAATCGAAGTTCTCGACGAACTGATGTCGAGCGGCCACCCGCGCTGAGGTTCGTTGGTCGCCGATCCGGCGAATGGGGACACCCTGCGGACATGGCTGGTCGGTAGCCTTGCGGCGTGCGGTCATTCGAGGTTGCAGTTCAAGACTTGTCGAGCCAAGTGCCCTTTACCGTCTTTGACGTACCGGCGAGGCCGAACCTGAACTTGCATCACTCGCTGGTCGTGCGACCCGGCGAGGAGAACAATCTCACCTACACCTATGTCTCAATGGCGTACACACAAACAGTGGACGGACAACCGGGCAACTTGTGGATTGCTCAATGCGACAAACCACTATGGGATTCCCACGACCTCCATTGGCGCACTCTCGACGATCTTCACGTAAATGAAGACCTCAACGGCTTTCGGATATGTCGGTTGAAGCTGCGACGTGACGGAACCTACCTCCATATGGAGTCGTCGCTCGCTCCCCTCGATCAACTGATAGAGGACGCTCGAAACCTTGTGCGGATTGCCTCTCGCACCTAGCCCGAGAGTGTGTAACCGTCCGACACTCCCGGCGTACGGCGGCAGGTTCTTCGGCACTCGAAAGACTGCGCCTCTATGAGAAGGGGTTACCGCTTGCGGGTTTTGGGCATCTCCGGTGGGTCGAGCTGAGCGGCCCTTCGGCATCTCTCACAGTTGACCTCGCGGTCATCGCTAGTTAGCCACATGCTGCGGTTCTTTGCCAGGGATTCCCCGCAGAGAGGCCCGTTATCGGGGCCATCTCGTAGGTGGGTGAGGCCACCGGGCCTAGTGTCAACGATCAGTTCGCGCAGTTGCCGGTTCACAAACATAGGAATGACTCGCCCGATCTCGTTGAGCGTCAGAGGATAGGGAGAGCCAATCTCCCGACCGCGGTCATTGCGTTCGTCTAGCTCCACACGCCAACCCAGGAGAGCGATCTGCCCTCCTCGATCATCGACGATGTCGTAGAACCCGTCCTCACGACGATGCATCGTCAGGTGGGGGGGAGACGGGCCTGCACCTCATCTTCATTCACGGACGGATTGTGTCATGCTCTCGCCCACCGAAGTGGCGAACGGGGTACTCCTGACGCACGACCTCGACAATAGGGGGCAGGGCCTTGAGAATGGCTGCCTGCGTGGCCAAGCCCCTGGTTGTGAGGTGACGTGACACATTTTCCGCTGAGCGGTCATATACATGATGTGAGCGCGTGGACGGAGCAGTCGGATGCCGAGCTCCTGGTCCTGGACGACCCTGATGCCTTTGCCGAGCTCTACGACCGACACGTAGGCCAGATCCTCGCCTGGTCGAGTGTCCGGGTGGGTGACTATGGCGCCGATCTGACCGCCGAGGTCTTTGCGGCGGCGTGGCAGTGCCGAAAGCGGTTCCGAGACGAGCACGATGGCACCGCCCTTCCGTGGCTCTATGGCATCGCGCACAATGTGTTTCGGTCATCCCTGCGCAAGCGAAGGGTCGAGTACGGCGCTCGGGAGCGTCTGGGCCTCCCGATCACCGTCGTGCACGCCGACTTCGAGGCCGTCGACGACCGCTTGTCGTTTCCCTCAGCTGTCCTTCGAGCGTTCGCAGACCTTCCGGACTCCGAGCGCGAACTGCTCGTCCTGCGCTTTGTCGAGGGACGGCCATATTGGGAGATTGCCCAGCGCCTCCAATGCACTCCCGTCGCAGCTCGCCTGCGCGTATCTCGGTCACTCCGTCGTCTCCATCTAGCCCTAGGAGGGTTCTGATATGACCACACTCCAACCTGAGCTCCAGTCGTTCCGCCACGAGCTGCGTGCGGCCGTCGAGGCCGATCTGGTGCGCCACCGAGATCACCGGCGCCACCTCAGGCGAGCGGTTGCGCTTGGCACACCGGCGGGGCTTGCCGCGCTGGGCCTCAGCCTCGCTCTTGTGCTGGGAGCTGGAAGCACGCCGAGTCCTGCCGACGCAGCGATCCTCGCATCTGCTCAAGGCGCTCTCACTCCGCCGCCCGATTCGGTGTTCCATGTCGCCGCCACCATCACCGTGGGGTCGAGTCCGGCCCAGCCCTACGCGCTGTGGGCCGCCGGATCCTCGTATCGGTTCATCAAGTTCGGCTACGAGGCTGCGTGGAACGGGTCGACGATGTCCAGCTATGACGCCGCTTCCAACACGATGTACGTCGGGATCTACAGCCCTCCGAACCACGCGCCAGTCGACACGGCCGCCACCATCCGCTCACTCATCTCGTCGGGCCAGGCGCACGTCGCTGGTTCGGCGGTCGTGGACGGAGTCCCCGCCTACGTCGTGTCGATCTCGGGTCAACCTTCTGGCAGTGGGATTGCCAATGCGACCTATGACGTCGCCAAGAGCGACTACCACCCCCTACTCCTTCAGGGTACGACCGAGTGTCAGCAGGGACCGTGCTCAGAGACCGTGCAGTTCCAGACCTACGAGTACCTGCCCGAGACTGCTGCCAATCTCGCCCTGCTCGATCTGAGCGCACAACACCCCGGCGCGACCGTGGTGAACGCGGGCGGAGTCCCCGGTGTTGGGACATCTTTCGGTAACGACTGAATCGCTTACAGTCCGGGTCGACTGGATCGGCTAGAGGAGGCTTCCCAGGCAGCGTTCGTGACCCGTGTTGGCGAGCCTCTTGTGCAACAAGACGAAGAGGGCTAACCAGGTCGAATCCACGAACGCCAACCCGGCGATGTCGAGCACCAGGTCCCCCGCCAACTCGGCGGTGGGATCGGCCAGCTGGGCTTGCAACGCCGGGCCCAGGCACCCCTCCTGGAAAGGTACCGGGGGTAGGTGTCTCTACTTCGGAGGAAGTGACCCAGCGAAGGCCATTCCCCGCTGGAGCCAATCTTCAAGGTCCTCATCCTCTGAGATGCCATCCTCAGAAACGAACACCATGCCCCGCATGGACCGACCCGTGAAGTCCATTTCTCGCGCATGGGGAAAGCCCAGCGCCTCAGCGTAAGCATCAGGGCCGACCCGAACCATCAGTTCGCTTCCGACGACTCCGAAGCTCATGTTGCCGCGCAACAGGAAACAGAGGCCCCCGAACATCTTGCGCTCTGACAGGCCTGGCGCAGGACCCAAAAGATCTCGCACTCGTTCAGCCAATCCCTCATCAAAGGCCATGATCGAGACTAGATCATCAGCCCGCCTGGCTCATCCGCTGACCGCCGTGCGATGGAGCAGGCCATGCAGATCGATCTCACGACAATGTCCCGGACAGAGGCGATATGAGCTTCCCCCGCTCCAGCGGAAGCGACGCCTCTCGGCGCCTCACGTTCGGTGTCCGCCAAGGCGGGGGAAGCTCACGGCGTATTGGGGCCACCCATGTCGGCCTGCCGCTCAGGCTCGCTCCGACTTGGTTGAGCCGTTATCACCATTCCCATCGTCGTTCGATTCCTCGGGTGTGGTGGATTCTTGTCGCCTGTTCCATTCGTCGGCGGCGGCAGCGAGGTCTTCGGGAATGGCTTCGCCACGTCCAGCCAAAGATCTCCAGGAAGCACCAGTAGTCGCTGGAGGGTGTGACGGTCCAACTCGACCTCAGAGAATCTGGCCCAGACTGACCGCCACGAGGTAGGTGGAGGATCTGGTTAGAAATGCCGAAAGGCCGGTCAGCTCGGCCCAGCGGAGGTACCCAACATGTCTGGGGCAGCCGGTACGCCGGGAGGGCGGGACGGTTCAGCACTTTTGGGGATCGGGTATGACCACCAAGGCGGCAAAATGGTACGCCTGGAACGTTTCGCACGTGGTCCGTTCGATCGAGATCGACGAAGAGTTGGCTAATACCCGGAAGGGTGCCCCGTAGCTCTGCGGCGCAACAGGTGGTCATCTCGTGTTGGCCATCTATGACCCTCCCCATTATTGCGAGTTGCGATTACGCGAATGACCGGGCAGGAGGTGAATGAGTCTCGGGGAGCGGAATACCGGTTAACACATTTGAGAGCAGGGACGACCCGAGTCCGGCGTACTGGCGAGGTGTCTACGGACGCCCGCTGGGCCACGACGCTTGGTCGACGTTGGGCTGGAAGCCACGATCCGATGCACTGGGTGCCAGCTCGATCGTACGTGCAGGCAGGAGTCCCCGCAGGTTCATCGCTGGCTTCTCGACCAAGGAGTAGGTGATCGACGCCAGCACGAGCACGACCACTCCTACAATGACCAGATTGCCGACAAAGGCAGCGTTCCCGCTCTTGAACAGCACGCCGTGTTCCTTCAAGAAGAGAATCACCGGCAGGTGCCACAGGTACACGCTGTAGCTGATCAGGCCCACATAGCGGATCGGTCCCCATTCAAGCACTCGGGCCAACCCGTTCACCCGATCCCCGTCGTGGCTGGGCAACACGGTGAGGAAGATGAGCGCTGCCGCACAGACGCCAACCACCGATATGGCATAACCCCCATCGTTGTGTCGGGCCGCCAACGCGACAGCCACGATGACGACCAACGACAGCGCCTTCGTCCCACGAGCAAGTAGTGGCATCTTGTCGTGTTGGCGCAACAGCCCAATCGCCAGCGCGGCGAACATGCCCCAAGCGAAGAGATCGGCGTTGGCCAGGAAACTGCGCTCCAGCACTGCGGACCATGTAGTACCCCAGTCGTAGCGGAAGATTGCCCCGCTGCCGTGTGGCCGATTGTGGTCGACGAAATAAGTGGTGACCAGGCCGACCACCAAAAAGAGGATCGGACCCGCTGCGAGAGCGACGACCTTCTTCACTCTCTTCGCCAGGTACCACGCCAGGTAGCCGACCAGCGGCAACAGGGCGTAGAACGTCAGCTCCGCCGTGAGCGACCAGGCGGGGATGATCCCAGTGCCGTTGGCGTGCGGCACGAGTGATTGCACCAAGAAGATGTTCGGCACGAACACCGAGGGTTCGCTGATGCGCCCGACGTCGGCTCGAACGTAGTGGACAGTGTTGCCGTGGATGCTCAGTGCGCCAGCCGCCAGCACCAGCAAGAAGATCACGATGTACGCCGGGAAGATTCGCAGTCCTCTGTTGGCGAGGTACCGACGGATCGACGGCATCGGCCGGTCGGCCAACAGCGCGGAGACGAAGGGTAAGAACAACAGGAAACCCGAGAGGCAAAAGAACAGGGTCAACCCCTGGTCGCCGAACGTCGTCAGCTTGTAGAGCTTGACGTTGATCGACCCGGACGAGACGGAGAACGCTGCTGTATGGGCGAACAGCACGCTGAGCGCGGCAAAAGCTCGAAGACCGTCGATCCCCGCTAGGTGCGTTGCCCGAGACCGCACATTCGTCTTCACGTCGCTCATGCGAGTCCCCCTTCTACGCAGCTCTGACAATCCTGCCCGCTCGTGGGAACAAGAACAAGGACCAAAGGTCCTATTCGCCCACGTTGACCTGGCCTAACGGGACGCAGCGATGCCCTTCGACGGCTGGGCCAACGAGGCCAACCTGGACGTCACGAAGCAGCCCATCTCTTCGACGACATCTTCGGAGGCGGGGACAAGTCCGCATTGTCGGCCACGGCGAGGCTCACGCGTCACAACCACGTCACCGTAGAGATCGACGGCAAGATGGTGACGAAGGCCGTCCTCAAGGAGACGAGGCACAGGGCGAGCATCTCCTAGCGTCTCTCCTTTCTCGGCAGCGTCGGGCGGATAAGAGGAAAGAAGGATCGGCGCAAGGATACGGGGTCTTGCGCGCATCAAACGCCTCTCCTCGTAGCTAGAGTATCCCTCGGTGTCGATTGCGATTCGCTGTCACGTCTGCCGTCGCTACGGCCCAAACGATGATGAAGAGCTTGGGCTGGTTGAGTACGCGGACAACGAGAGTCCGAATGGTGTATGGCAGTTCACCTTCACGGGTGGACGTGTCCGAGCTGAGTCCACGCCAAGCGCAGCGTCACTGACTCCGCATTAAGGTCGAGGTTTCCGGTTCACCTCATTCGGGTACATGGAGCACTGCCTGCCCAACGAAGGCGTCCCCTTGGCCAAAGACATAGCGATCACCACCCTGGCCGCGGCCCGAGACCTCATCCGGCTCCATCTGCTCGACGAACCGACTGAGACCGTCGAGCAGTTCTGCTTACCAGTGAGCTGGTCGCCAATGCGCTTGAGCACGGGACCGGGGACCCGTGGTTCACCATCGACGTCGATGCGTCTCGACTGGTCGTGCAGGTCCATGACGAAGACCAATCGCCGGCCTGTGCCCCCCTCCCCATAGTCCCGATGCGCGAGCGGGGCCGCGGCCTGGCCATGGCCGAAGCGCTGGCAACGTCCTGGGGCGTACTCTCACTTTCGGACGAAAGCTGTCTGGTTCTCCCTCAATGGGTGGCCCTCTGCGATACGCCCTAACCGGCAGCGAGGATTGAGGTGAGCGCTGCTCGCAATCGGCATTGTCGGTCGGTTGCGGATCGCTGGTCGGCGGGAGATCGAGCCAGCCCACGGCCTCGATTGGGCAGCTCCACTCTCTTCCAGCAAGATTCCCAGCCATGGGCCGCCGCCTCATCGTCTTTTTCGTTTCCCTCGCCGTCCTAGCTGCGGGATGCTCAGCCGGCCATGTGACAACGACTCGCAGCTCAACAACGTCGACGACCACTCCATCACTCGCACAACGCTACTTTTCCACGCCTCTGAGCAGTCCCAACCTCCAACCTGGTTCGGATCCGAGCGTCCTGCCTTCTCCGGTGCTGATCGCCGACCGAAGCAATAACCGGCTTCTCGTTGTGAACCAGCAGGGTGAGATCGTTTGGGAGTTCCCTCGGCCCGGCGATTTAGCTCCGGGGCAGACCTTCCTCGTCCCCGACGACGCCTTCTTCACTCCCGACGGCCGGGAGATCGTGGCGACGCAGGAGGACGACTCCGTCATCAGCATCATCGACGTGGCCACTCATGACATCGTCTACCGCTACGGCACACCGGGCCAGCCTGGAAGTGGACCGAACCAGGTCCACAACCCCGACGATGCCATGCAGCTTCCAGACGGCTATCTCATCACCGCCGACATCAAGAACTGCCGGATACTCCTCATCGCTCCCGGCGCCCACACCCCTGCCCAGGTCTTCGGGGAGACGACCAACCGCTGTCTGCACGATCCACCCGCCCGATGGGGAAGCCCGAACGGAGCGTTCCCGATGTCGAACGGTCACTATGTCGTCACCGAGATCAACGGGGACTGGGTTGACGAACTCGGCCTCAACGGCGCCATCTACCGCTCCACTCACCCCCCGGGTATCTATTACCCCTCGGATACCAACGAGGTGAGCCCAGGCGTGCTCGTCACCGTCGACTACTCCGATCCGGGCACTCTGGAGACTTTCGACTGGTCGGGCAACTTGCTCTGGCGCTACCACCCTCTGCCTGGTGACCCGCAGTTGAACCAGCCGTCACTCGCCCTTCCCCTCCCCAACGGTGACTTCCTCATGAATGACGATTACAACCATCGGGTCGTGGTCATCGACCCCAGGACCGACCGGATCGTCTGGCAATACGGGCACACGGGCCAGACGGGGACGGCGCCGGGATTCTTGAACAAACCAGACGGCGTCGATCTTGTCCCGCCGTACTCGTTCGACATCATCCGAGCCAAGACCATGGGCCAGCCAACGACCACGACACCGTGACTCCTGGCGTTGTCGGGTGACCGTCGCCCGCTCGGGTTCACCGGGTACCGGGTGGCCTCCGCCATGTCCCGGCCCCCAACTGTGCCGAAGTGTCCCACACACCTGACGTACCGCGCAGTCTGACTAGACCGACTGGCGCCGCCTTGAAACGTAGAGGGCGGTACCCTCTCTATCTTCTGATCCGAAAGGAAGCAGGCTTATGTCCGACGCCTCAATAGGACACTCCGGCTCCTCGATCGACAACTGACATCTTCTGCTGATCGGTGCCGGGCCGGGTCTTGGGATGGCCATCGCTCGTCGCTTCGCCGACGGCTTTCGAGTCACCTTGGCTGACACCAGAGCCCAGATTGACACGATCGCTGCCGATGCGAGCGACCCTGAAGGTCTGGGGGCTCGGGTCGCCAAACTCTACAACGAGCAAGGAGCGCCGGGGCTCATCGTCTACAACGCAGTCATGGGCGCTCAGGACACCCTTCTACGTTCGAACGTCCAGCACCTGCAGACGGCCTATGCGGTTGACGTCATCAGCGCCATCGTCGTGACACAGGTCGTCGCCCCAGCCATGCGGGAGGTGGCTCCGGCACCATCATCGTGACGGGCGGCGGTTTCGCGGATCATTCGATTCCGGCCCTTGCGACCATTTCCCTCGGCAAAGCAGCGCTCCGATCCGCCACCACCATGCGCGGCGCCGATTTGGAGCCCGATGGCATCCGCGTCGCGACATTGACGATCATGGGGCAGATCGTTGCCGGCACCGCATTCGATCCCGAGAACATCGCAGAACGCTATTGGGAAGTTGTCCATTCCGACGGTCCCTGGCGGGCGGAGTTTCGCTTTACCGGCGAACAGGACGTCGAGATGCGGACGGTTCGAACATCCGCCTATTGGCTCTGCGGAACAACAAGTGGCCATTCTTGTTGGCCATCTATGACCCCATCGTTGTGAGTCGCGATGACGCGAATGACCGGGCAGAGGTAAATATCCCGGCAGGTAACCAAAGCGGGATAACACCTTGCATCCCGTCCCGATGCCTCGCTCACTCGGTTGACCAGGTCTTCAAAGAGATCGGCTCGCTCGTTCTGGCCGTGTTTCCTGGCATGGTCTCGTTGGCGCAACAGGACGGGCACGAACTCTGACCCGGTGCGGAAATAGGCACAGGTCTCGCACACTGACTCCATGCGGCAATCCAGTTCGGCGGGCGGGTACGCATGCCGTTGCCGAGCATCCGGGCGTGCGCTTCCTGCGTCGAGGTCGGGCGACATCACATTCTCATGTGGTTGCCTCCTAGTACTGAAGCACCACACCCTGAGAGCTGCTCTCGCCTCCGGCTGTCTGCCAGGTGGCGGTGAGGGGCGCTGATGACGGAGCAATCTGCCAAGCCGTTGAGGTCCCGTTGGGGAAATCCCAGTACCCAGCGTTGTAGTACGTCCAGGGTGCCGCAGGCCCGGTCTCGTAGGCATCGAGGGTGTCGACTCCTATGACCGCGATATTTCCAGCCGCTCCGGGTGAGACGGTAAAGCTTTGATTCGCGAGGTACCCCGGACTAAGGACCTGGCCACCACCGTTGATGAAGCCAGTGGCGGGTTTGTTGAACTCCACCGCCATGGCGTCCCATGCATTGGTCGGCGTGTTCACCGTGACCGTGTCGCCTGTGCCGGTCGTGTTCAAACAGACCCATATCTCGTAATCGGCACCGTCGTTGTACGAGTTGACGAACTGGAAGGTGCCTATTGATGAGTTGATGCTGGTGACGGTATTCGTCTCGGTGCCAGGGTCGGTCAGGGTCTGGATCTGCAGCACGACAGTGTGCCCGACCCCGGTGTTGTGAGCGAGCACTTGGTGGGACGTCCCACTACTGAGGCTGGTGGTGTTCCCGGTAAAAGTACCTGTGTCGTCTGCCTGTACGAAGGCAACTGATGACGACGAGCCGGTAGTGGTCGTTGTGGTGCTGGTGCCCGTCGTCGTCGTCGTACTCGGGGGGACCGTGGTGGTGGTCGTGTTCGCGGCGCACGTTGCGACGAGCGGCGTGGACCAAGTGCCCTGCAAGGTGCCACCCGAACAGTTCACGGTAACCGATTGGCCCGGTTGAAGACTGACCGACCTCGTAGTAGCTCCTTCAGAGAGCGTCGTGAGACCGACAGCGAACCCGACGAGAGCAATAACCAAGCCGATCGATACTCCTCGAATCTTACGAATTCTCATCGTTCCTCCTTGCTGTTTGTAATCCTCCGTCATCGGTTGACCTTCTTGCTGAGTGCTTGAAAACGACCGGGAGTCAGTGGGACTACCTCGTCGTGGGTCGCTTGACCACATTTGGTGACGTTCGTTGTCCCAGCACTCAACGCCGCGATGTCGAGGCCGGTCCACTCGCGACGATCTCTCCTGCACAAAAGCGGCAGAGGGCGAAGAATGCGGGTTCCGATCTCCACACATCGCTGTGCAGATTCCATCGGGCGCCGACCGTTCTTGGAGTCGTGGTGAGTCTCATCCACCTGAGCGGTTACACGTCCCAAGGTGACCGCCATTGGATCTACAGCGCGAGCATTCAACACAGCCCAACCTTTGGCTATGACGACGGAAAGGCGAACCCTTCGTGTCTAGGAACCCTCGCTGTAGAAGGCGTCAACGAAACCCTACCCTCCCCAAGCGGCCGCAACAATCATCGTGGTAGCGAGGCGGATCCGGCTGACGCGAGTCCGCTCCGGGGTATTGGTCAAGTGGCTCAAGCGTGGGGTGGAGTCCCCCCATGTTCAGGCCGTTCCACCAGCGCCGAGATGCCGGCCCCAGGAGTGCGGCAAAATCATCCCGCTCTGGGCTGACGCCTTCCATCGGCCGACCGTTAGAAGATTCACCGCCCGCGATGTGGGTTTCATATTCTTGGAATATCGCCTTGGCAAGTTTCGGCGGCTTCTCGTCCGCGGCCTTGGTCGATCAGTTCTGCCAAGTGTTGACCCATTTGCCAGCAGCGCCCCAAGGAACATCGACGTTCATTTCGTTCGAGTGAGAACGACGGGCATGCCTCAATTAGTCGATCCATCACCTTCCATGCTTCATCATCGGCTGGAGACATGCCAGCCGTTGAAACGCCTCCGTCCTCCGTCCTCCGGTCTCGTCGTGCGGATAACCAAGTCACCGATACGCCCGGAACGCGTGCACGCCCGACCACGGTTGAGGAAGTTCGTTTGTTGACCACTGGCGTTTTCGCCACAGGTAAAAGGCGTACGTGGAAGCGGTGAACCGATGAACCTTCGGGGGTCGCAGTTCGGTTTCAATCTGATTGCTTGTGCCCGAAATCGGCGGGGTGCTATCGGTGGCAGTGGTACCGTCCAATCATGGCAAGAAGTAGTTCGGGTCTGCCCAATGGATATCCATTCCTTTACAATCTCGGGTTGACATTTCTGGCGGTTCTCTTCGCGGTATTCACCGGCATCCATCATGTATGGGCGTTAACCGTCATCTTCGCCATCTTGTCGCTGTGGAGCGCATACGCCACCTTCACTTGGATTCGAGGGTTTGCCCGTCGGTGGAGCGAGAAGGGCTCAAGGCGGTAAAAGTTCGCGACCCGTCGTTCGGGGCAGTTCATCGCTTTTTTGCTTGCTGATTGACTTGCTCAAGGAATTGGCCGACGGCAACTCCCACAACGAAGCCCTCTGCCTTAGCTCTCGACGTAGGGGTGAACACGTATTGATCCCCTGTGAAAACGAGCCATGTTGGACCCGAAGCGCGTTGCAAAGTCCGACCATCCTGAGCTCTGACGGCGGAGCGTCGACCTGATCCAGGCGAGCTGCATCCGTACAGGCCGCTCTGCGTCTCGGGGTACTACGCCTAGCCCATAAGGGCCGGATCGTACCGGCGAATGGGGCCCCAGAATGTGTCGGATGCACCGACTACCCAGGCGATCGTGGACCTTGCGGGTGGACAGTCTCGCCCCGGGCCAGCATCTCGACGAACTGCTCTATGCGTCTCGCTCGGGTCTCGATCTTCTTTGCGCTTCCGATTCGATAGAGGATGGAGTACCTGTTCGCACTTGTGAGCTTGCGAAACGTCGCGCGAGCACGGGGATTGGCCGCCAGGGCGTTTGCCAGGTCCTCTGGAACTGCCATGGCGGCTTGTCCGGCGTAGGCGGAATTCCATCGTCCATCGGCTTTTGCCTGGAGAACCTCGTCTTCCCCTGATCGATGCATTCGGCCGGAGGTGCTCAACCTCTCCGCGATGGTGACGTTGCGTCGAGACCACGGGCTCCGAGCCTTTCTGGGCGTGAATCGTCGCAGGAACGTTGCGCTGTCGCGACGCCCGAGCTGCCCATCGATCCAGCCAAAGCAGATCGCCTCGTCGAGCGCGTCGGCGTAGGAGAGCGTTGTCGGCTGTGTGGTGCCCTTCTTGGCAAGGACGAGCCACACTCCTTGCGACGTGGAATGGTTACTCCTCAACCAGGTCCGCCATTCCGCAGCATCAGCAACCAACAGCTCTGAAAGATCCACGGCGTCACGGTATCTCCGTTGTGCCGACGTGCGTCACCTTCCGGGAGCGAGGATTGAAGTGGCCAAGAGGGGCACTCTCGGGACAGGACGACAAGGGGCTCACGCAATGGCGTAACTTCGGATTCGACCGACCGAACACATCGACCATCCCGTCAGAGAAGGGAGCTGCTATGCAAGCCATCACCGTTCGAGACCACGCTGCCGGCGCCGGTGGACTCGCCCTGACGGATGTGGCCTACCCACACGCGGCCGAGAACGACGTCATCGTACGGGTGCATGCCGCCGGGTTCACCCCCGGCGAGCTGGACTGGTCGTCGACCTGGGTCGACCGCGCCGGGCGCGACCGTACGCCGAGCGTGCCTGGGCACGAGCTGTCGGGAGTCGTCGCCGAGCTGGGGTACGGGACCACCGGCCTCAGTGTCGGCCAGCGGGTGTTCGGCCTGTGCGACTGGACTCGCAACGGCTCCCTGGCCGAGTACGCCGCGGTGGAAGCCCGCAACCTCGCTCCCCTTCCGGCTGACATCGATCACAGCGTTGCCGCCGCCCTGCCGATCTCCGGGTTGACGGCGTGGCAGGCGCTTATTGACCACGCCCACCTCACGACAGGCCAGACCGTCCTGATCCACGGGGCCGCGGGCGGTGTCGGTTCGATCGCCGTGCAGCTCGCTCTCGAGGTAGGTGCCGTCGTTATCGGCACGGGCCGTGCAACGGATCGCGACACCGCTCTCGGCTTGGGGGTACATGCGTTCTTGGACCTTGAGGCCGACAAGCTGGAAGATGCCGGCGAAGTTGATGTGGTGTTCGACGTGATCGGCGGCGAGATCCTCGACCGATCGGCTGCACTGGTGCGCGCCGGCGGCACGCTCGTCACCACCATCAGGGTGCCCACGGTCCAGCCCAAGGACGGCCGCGCGATTTTCTTCGTCGTCGAAGCCGACCGTTCCCAGCTTGCGGACCTCGCACAGCGGTGCAGAGATGGACGGCTCAAGCCGATCGTCGGAGCGGTACGGCCCCTCGCCGAAGCGCCTGCTGCGTTCGCCCCCGACCGACGCAGCCCCGGCAAGACGATCATCCGCATCACCGAAGGCGAATAGCCCCCCAAGGGTGTCCCACCTACTGCCCGTAGCGCCCCCGGCAAGCGTTCGGAGACATTATCGGCGGCACGATTGACGGATGCTCACTATGGACATCAGCGGATCCGTCGATGGGTCGCGGTGCTCCGACGTACCGGAGCGCGCCACCTTCGGTTGTGTTAGCAATGGGGGCTGCGCTTCCGCGCAATTACCTCGATGAAGGGACCGTAACCGTGTTTGTGACAGTAATCCATCGAATCCACGACCCCGAGGGCTTTCAAGCCGCCGAGGCCAAGGCCCTCGAAGCTGGGCTTCCTGCCCACGTAGCGTTGCCGATCCACCCGGCCACCAACGATCACAAGTTGGCATTTGCATCTGGGAAGACGAATCGGTCGACGCCGTTCGTGAGGTGAGTTAAGGCAGCGGTTGGACCAGGGCCAACAACGAGAAGCTCCGAGATGCACGTGGACGGAATGACGCCACAGTTTTGACAAGTAGTCGACTGATCGTCGGCGACTCAGGCCTCCGCGCGGTGATGGATTGCAGGCTAGGGGTTGGCGTACCGAGCCAGTCGTCCACAGGGGAAAGATGTCCCGAACCCCGCGCCAACCGTGACCGTCAGTTGCACGTCCTAGGGTGCCGCACGGTGCACTCCGGCCTGTCGTTCTGGGGCAGGCGGGACTCGTCAGGAAACCACGTCGTAGAAGGTCTGTATGACGCCCTGATCGAGAGTCGCAAGCACCTTCTCCAGGTGACCGCTCGCCATGATCAACTCGCCAAAAGCAGCGTCGTGTGCCTCGCGTGATGACCAAGTCTGAACGAAGGCGGAGCATCGCGGATCGGCCTGATCGCGCAGTATGTCGAATGACTTGCATCCGTCGGCAGCCAACATGCGTCGCCGCCCCTCGCACTGCAGAGAGAGCAGCGTCGTCTCCTGACCGGCTGCCACGTGAAACAGGGTCACGGTCGTAACGCTCATGGACGTTCCTCGAATTCCTGAAGGAGGCTGGCCAGAACAGTACAGTATGACCGGGACCGCCGCCTCGGCGGAGTGGGAGCGCGGGCCGTACAAAACAGGGTTGTCTACGCTGTCCGGTATGAGGCGCTTTGGATATGACGCCGGCTATCACGACGAAGATTCCCCCGAACTTCGCACCTTGGGCGAGGTTACGATCGTGCCGGATGATGCCGACGAACTGCGTCGTATCGCGTCGTTCCTTTTGGATGTGGCGGATCTCCTTCGAGATCACGGCGAAGCCTTCGGTCACGAGCACTTTCAACATTGGATGCGTCAACGGGGCGAGAACGGCGTCGACATAGACCTAATCGTTTCCCGACGATGAACCTTTGGGCACCACCCTGCGGAACGTCGGCTGCCAGCGTGGCCACCAGTATCCCAGTTGTGCCGACCGCCGCACCGCACCGGCGCTGAGGGTCACCCGTCTCCGATCTGACGAGCGTCATTGCGCAGCACGGCGACACACCTCATCTCGAACACCGCATCGGCTTCGAACAACTCCGTGATGCCGACATCGGTCCATGCTGGATACGGCATCTCAAGGAATTCAGCGGCAACCCGAAGGACAACGTCGGCTTGCGCCCGGAGGCCGACCCTATACGTCGTGACTTCGACAACGTTGGGCCACTGCAACCCCGCTTCGGAGAGTGTCAGCGCCACGTTCTGGAATGTCTGTCGAATCTGTGCCTCGGGGTCATCTGAAAAGGTCCCATCTGGCATATCGCCCGTATGGCCCGTCAGGCGCACAACATCTCCGGATCTGATGGCGGCAGGGATGCCGGTCGCTGCGTAAAACTCGCTCCACGAAGCGGGTATTACCGCGTCTCGTCTGGTCTGGCGATCCTCGGCTCCACCCATTCTCGGTCACCTTCTCTTCTAGTGGACTCGGGTTGATCGTAACGGAGGAGGAACTCGGTTGCCTCAGACCCGGTGCACGGGAACAGGCCGCAAGATGCAGCAAATGACTTGTTTCATCATCCGCCGTCCTAACTGGTGATTAGATCAGAAGTCCACGCGGGGAAGGACCACTACATGTCCAAATCGGTGCTCTACATGTCGATGTCGCTCGACGGGTACATCGCTGGCCCAAATGACCAACCCGGCAACCCCGGCGGTGACGACTTCATGAGACTGCATGAGTGGTACGGCTTTGCTGCAGACGCTGGGCCGACCGAGGAGACCATTGATTCGGCGGAGATGGGCAAACACTTTCTCGACGAAATAAGGGGAACCGGTGCTGTCCTTTCTGGGCGCAACACTGCAGAACAGACCGATCACTGGGGCGGGGACCACCACGATGGCGTGCCAATCTTTGTCCCCAGTCACCGGTCGCCGGGTCCGTCGGTCGCCAAGTATCCGTTGGTGACCTATGTAACGGATGGGATCGCCAGCGCGATGGCGCAAGCGAAGGCCGCCGCAGGTGACCGCAACGTCCTGGTGCATGGCGCCTACACGGCGCAGGCGGCACTTGCGGCAGGTGTCCTCGACGAGTTGCAGATCCATCAGGTCCCGGTGTTGTTCGGCAGTGGGCGTCGACTGTTTGAAGTGTTGCCGGAGAGGATCGAGTTGGAGATCGTACGAGTGATCGACACCCCAGAAGCCACCCACATCCGATACCGCATCGCCTCTTGATTGTCGACTCGGCCAATAAAGCGAGAGGGCGCCCGACGGCGGTCGCCTACTTCGCGGTTGGCGTCGTCATCGGGACGCTCGTCGCTGTTGTCGTCCATACCCGCACGTCGCGTACAGTCATGCTGGCCCCCAGGAGAGTCGGCGAACCTAGCGAGTTCTCCATCACGAGGTACATCGGGCCGGGCAGGGAAGCGTGCAAACGTCCGACGACGCGACCGTCATAGACGAAGGTGACGCTCGTGGTGGTCCAAAGGACCCCATAGGTGTGAGTGCCCGCGGTGGCACCTCCGACTCCTCCAGGGTTCGAGACCGCATCGGAGTTCGACCCTGACTCGATGTGGAACTGACCGGTCGAAAAGCCTTCCATGATGTCGATCTCGCCGGTTGCGGGCCAGTTCTGCCCAGTGAGCCAGAGGCCGGGCCAGTTCGCAATCACCCCGTGGACCGAAGGAACGGTGGCGGTGTACTCAACGTAGACAGATCGGCTGGGGGAAGGTGCAATCTGAAAGCCAATGTGACCGGGCTGTCCATCAGAGGGGTTGGAACTCACGAGGGCGCCGGTGCGATTCGAGTTCAGCTTCAGTTCAAGCCCGTTGGCGTCAACCGACACATTCGAAGAGTCCATCACCGTGTTGTTCTGCTTCTTGCCATTGCCGAACCAGTCTGATGACCAGACGGACCTCTGCAATGATCCTGAGCCGAATTCGTCGTCGAACACGAGGTTCGTGGGGGCGTTGAGATGGGCGGGTGCATCGGGAAGGGCTCCGATCGAACCCGTCGCGGTCGTGGCGACCACACCAGCACAGATACCGAGAAGCGCAAGGACGACGACAATCATGGCGACCTTGGAAGGCGCTTCACGGATCGTCCGTTTGACTGACCCGAGTACCCGGTGGGGAACTCCGGCCTTTGGTGGAGATGACCGTGCTGATGGTGGCGGGAGCGTCGGCTTCCCCTCTGCGATGCCGCGCACTTGAGGGCTTGCGTCGCCTTGCCGTCCCTCGAGCTCGTCCGTCCTCATCAACTGCTCCCAGCCTCTTGTACTGTTCGAGATCACCGGCAGTCTTGGATGTTGCAGTTTCCCAGTTGCATCTCCCAGCCGACACACTGAGCCAGAGCATCGGATCCCTTCCGAACTATACGACGCTGGAGGAAATCCGGTACAGCGGCCACCTCGGCTCCGACGACGGGGCGCCCGAGTGCACGTCGTGACGGCCATTTGCTCGCCCGCACCACTTTTGAGACAGCGACAGCACCCGGGTCGACCACTCAGCCTTGGAGGGTGCGTCGTCCCTCCAGGTCTCGGCCAAGTGTGAGATCACGGGTCGACGTTCCTCGATTGCCAGCCGCCGCCAGGCGGCCGGCTCCCCGACCGGCAAGCCTTCGAGCCCTGGACCGACTCGATCTCGTCGATCCCCGAACCGACAGTCAAAGATTCTTATGAATTGGGTGCGAGCCTCAGAGCAAGTAGCTGCGCCGGCCCACCGACGGGCAGGTAGATCCGGCCACCGGCGACGGACATCCATCCATTGACCAGGCCCGGCCCCTTGTAGCTCCAGATCACGGCGCCGGTCGCGCGGTTGAGGGCGAGCACCTCTCCTTGATAGGTCGCCGTGAGGACGAGGTTGTTGACGACCGTCACCCCGCCAGTGGGATCACCAGGGACCTTGGTATCCCATGCAATTTTGCCGGTGCGAGCGGACATGGCCTCGATGTCGCCATCCATCGTGCCGATCTTGCCCCCGAAGTAGGCAGTCTGATCAGGTTCGAGCGTCGAGGGGGCATTCAAGGCCGCCACATAGATCACACCGCCGGCTGAGGCCGGCGGTGTGAGCACACCACCGTACGTTCCCGGCAAAACCGTGGTCGGTCCGGTGAGGCCGGGCAAGTCACCGTCTCGGTGAATCCCCACCGCCGTCTTCCACAGGAGGTGACCGTTCACGGGGTTGAGTCCGAGCACGTAACCACCTTTGCCCGCGCTCACCGCCACCGAGCGGGACCCGTCCACCGAACGGCCCACGGGAACGAGCATGGCCTGCACTTCATCGCGGTCGTAGAGGTCATGGGGGAAGACTTGGTGGTACCACAGAAGCTTTCCGGTCCTTGCGGAGAGCGCCACCATGGAGTCCGTGTAGAGATTGGCGCCGGGGCGGCTCGTTCCGTTCGGGTATTGGGTGGTGCCGACAAAAGGAGCGGGATTGGCCACCCCCCAATACACGGCCCCCGTCCGCACATCAATGGCTGGCGGATACCACGCGCCCCCTCCTGAGTTCACCGCCGGGTTGCCCCAAAGATCCTTCGATTCCACGGTGTCGAAGCGCCACTCGACCCGACCCGTGTTCGCGTTCAAGGCCTCGAGGTAGCCGACGGACCCCCCGGTGTAGATCTTGCCGATGGCCACCGGAACGGTGGCCACGAAAACCTTTCCTCCGTAGGGTTCGGTTTGGATGTCGACACCCTGACCGGGCGTCGTCGTGATCTGACGGCTCCACAACGGGCGCCCGTCAGAGAGTCGAAAGGCAGCCACTCCGCTGGGTGTCGACGCGAAGAGCTTCCCCCATCCGACTGAGACACCATAGGGGCCGATGCTGAAGCCGAGAGCGTTCGTCTTCCACTTCACCTGGCCCGATGACGCATCTATCGCGTACACGGACCCGGCCTGGTCCTGGACGTAGGCGGTTCCAGCGACGACGATCGGTGATGTCGATGCGCCGAACGCCATGGGGACACTCCACGCCGGCACGAGACGAGCCACCGTCGAACGACGTATCGGCGACGCACCGGCATCCCTCGAATTGAAATAGTCGTGATCTGGAAGGGTCCATGCGTTTGCTGCCGCCTTACCGCGAACCTCTGGGGGAGCACCACGCTGCGAGGACGAACGAAGCGGTCGGTCGCCCGCACCGGCGCCCGTGGTGAAACCCAGAACCGCTGCGGTCATCAGCAGGGCGATCGCAGCGAATCCACTTACAAACATGAACGCCCGTCGGCCGATCGTTCGCATGAGGCCCTTCTGTCGTGGGGATGACGGGAGATGTCGTCACCGGGGCAAGATACTCTGTTCCCATCCCCGGCAATGTGGGGCACCCTCTGCGCGGTAGGGGTCAGTCCGGCTTGGAGCTGCCAGCGCCGCTTTGGAAGCCAGCGCCGCTTTGGAAGCCAGCACCGCCTTGGAAGGGAGTCTGGTCGTAGAACTCCGGACGGAGGAGTCTGCTCGTCCTCTTTCCGTTGCTCGCCATTCCCGGCTCAATCCTCGGGATCGTGTCGTTGCGCCGGATCAAGCGGCGCCCGTCACTCGGTGGCCACGGGCGCTCGATCGCAGGGATCATCACCTCGCTCGTACTCGCTCCTTTGGGTTTCGTCGCCATCGTCGTTTTCATTGGCGGGGGAGATCGCCAGCTAAGCATGCCCCGTGTGCAGTCGACCGTACGTTCGCTACTACAGACTGAAGTGCAGCAACAGACGGCAGTCCCATCATGCCCGTCATTGGCAGATCTTCAGTTCAATTACCGAGGAGTACACCAGGGAAGTGCGCGAGGTGACAACCGGGGTGACTTCATCGTGGAAAATCGTCCAGCAGACCCAGCCGAAAGCTGGGCCAACGGGATCTTCACGCCAAGTCAGCACTCTTCCGCCCTCTGTTCCAGCAGTGTCGGTACCGCCTTCTCAATCGGCGCAACTCACGGGTACCTCCAACCAACGGCGAGGAGGCTGTGATAAGTGTCGACGCCGCCGGTCACCAGTTGACACTCGAGAATGGATCAACCAATGTCAACTATCCAACCTGCCGCGGTTTCAATTCCAGTCGCCAGGTGGAGGACCAACCAGTCTCCCGGAGCTCTCCCCCGGAACATTTGCGACCGTGGAGACCGATGCCAACGGCACCTGCGTAAGTAGGATCACAGTCCTTTTGGCGCCCACACCACCGCACTGTTCATCCTCGGGTCTGCCAGGGAGCGCGGTTGTGATCGTGGGAGGGATTCAATCAAAACGCACACTCAGTGCTGTACAAGCCATCTGGTCCGGGCGAGTCGGTCATCGCCGATCGATAGTGTGGCGCACCCACCGTGGTCGGACCTGATCATTCAGCAACGACGCTCTCGAAGATCCCGATCGGTGCCCAGGTCCAATTGCTTACTTCGACAAATGGTGGCTGGGTAACGGATGTAACCGAAATCTCATGAACGAGGATCTCAATGACATCAGTGCGACTCGCTGGACCAATCGCCCCGTTGTACGTAGCGGAACCCCAATGCACATAGCCGACCATTGGGGCGTCCCGTTCAAGGCTCCCGCATGAGATCGCCTGGCTTGGTCCTCCTTGCCATCACAGCGGGCGCCACGGCGATGAGGTTGGCGACGACCAGGACACCCGCCACCAGTCCTCCGAGGACCACGGTCGATACCACCGACATGGGGACGGCACCCAGGTTGTCGGTGAATGCGTCCCATATCACCCGACCGAGCACGACCCCGAGTGGGATGCCGACGATGATACCGACCAGGGCCACCGTGGTCGCCTGCCACGCCACCGCAGACATAACCTGCCCGTTCACGAATCCGAGCACCTTTAAGAGCCCGATCTCTCGGCGACGACGAGAGACGCTCACCACGAGCAGATGGGCGAGCGTGGCCGCACCGAACACAGCCAACATCACGCCGAAGATGAGCGGGAAGTTGACCGCCTCGCCGAAGTTGATGAGTGATCTCGGGGTCGTGGGCTGTGTGGCGATTGATGAGTAAGTAGTGAGATAGTGCTTGATCGCCACCTGCCCGCGCGGGCCGGCTACAACGCCGGCCAGGATCCCACCGTTGCTCTGTTCTACGAACATCTGTCGACAGGTTGCTTGCTGGGGACCCGGGGGACACATGGCATTTTCGAGGGCAGCGGTCGTGATCAACGCGCCGGTGCCCAAGCTCACAATTTGACCGGCCATCACCGGAAACGAAACCTGAGAGACCACTCGGAACCGCAGGCTTCGCAGCTTCCCGTTTGATACACCCGACAACGTCACGACCGAGCCGACATGGGCGCCAAGCTGGCGCATCGTCGTGGCGCCGAGCCCGATCTGGTGATCGCCACTCGGGAGGTGGCCGTCGACCAACGAGAAGAGAAGTTGACCACGGACGGCCGTTGCCGCGATGACGCCCACCTGTGCCTTGTTGATCATGATGTCTCCCGCACCGGGCCATGTCGTGATACCTGTGACGGCTCTATCGTGCTGAAGGCTGGAGAGCAGAGCGGGGTCCGCCGGCCCACCGTTGGGGTTGAAACTGAGCTGGAATGGGTCGCCGTACAACGTGGGCGTGGCCGTGAGGTGCGACAAGCTGGCACCGAAGACGGCCGTCGCACACAGGGCCAGGACGGCGAGCACCGTGCCCAAGAGCGCCGTTCCCACGGGCACCGAAGACGCGCCACGCCCCCGTTCGAGCGCGTGACGTACTCCGATCACTGCGCTCGGCGGGGCGCCGGCGGTGGCCACACGGGCCACGATCGACGACCGGCGGATATCTTGAACCCGGTCGTCACCGACGTGCACCCGCGAGGCGCGCATCGCCGGCCAAATGCCCAGAGCAAAGACGACCGTCACCGTGGCGAGAGCCCCAAGTGGGAGGACGAGCCGGTCGAAGGCGAACCCTGTCGAGGTTTCAGCGCTGCGCGCCTCTCCAAGCGGAGCGATCGGAGAGAGGGCGATGGCGATGGTCACGGCACCGGCCGCACCTGCGAGGCCCACCACCAGGTTCCGCATCATTTCGAGCGTGACCAACTGTCGCCGGTCCACGCCGAGGGCCGTCATCGTCGGATATTGCCCGCTTTCGACGATGCTCTGGCGAGCGAGTGCTTGGCCCACGACCGCCAGTCCCACCAACGCGGCGAGGGCGGCCAGGATCCACCATCCGATGGCCTGGGGATGGATGGACGATTCGATGGAAGCGGCTTGCGCATCCTCACTGCTGGCGCCCGTCCCCGAGCCGGTACCCAGGTTCAAGTTGCTGACTGCCCCCTCGAATCGGGGATAGTCAGCCGCACCGTGGCGCAGGCGGACGTAGTAGAGATATTTCAGCGCCGTCCGCGGCAGCACCGTTTGGGCCAATGCCCGGGTGGCGTACAGGGCGTAGATCGGAGTCCCACCGGAGGGGAACTCGTCTTCGGTGGCTTCGAAGCCGACTACCCGAAGGGCGACCGTCGGACCAGCGGGGTTCGGGGTTGCACCCGTGGCGTTGGTCACCGCCGAGAACTGGGACGACGCGTAGAGCGGGACGTGGATCACGGTACCGATCTGCACGTCGTAGTCCTGTTGCAACGTGAACGACGCCACCACCTGGTCGGGGGCCGAGGGGTCTGGCAAGTGACCGGAGACGAGATTGAACGGTGATCTGCCCGTGATCGCTACGACTGCGAGGTTGGTCGCGCTCGTCATCGGGGGGATGCACGCGCACGTGGGCTGACCGTTGTAAGGACTGGCGAGTTGGATGGCGGAGGTGACTCCTGGAAGTTCGGCGACCTTTGGCACAGGCATGTTCGCGTACACAATGGCGTCGAAGCCGTGCGCGGCGACAAAGCGCGGAAAGGCGGATTCCGTACGACGGCCAGCCGCAGCCGCCGCCAGCACGAACCCACCAACGAGGCTAATCAAGAGAGCAATGGCCAGCCACGATCGCCACCGGCGGCGCACTTCAGCGCGAAACACCAGCCAGACGGCGTCCACGGCATTCTCCTCGCGTTAACGTGTGTGCTTCATTGTCTCGCCGAGTGGGTGGGCCGCCAAGGTGGGTAACCCCCAAGGCACGCTCGTGCTGACACCACTTGAATGTCAGAAGGTATTCCATATCAATCGCCGCCACGACCCGAGCTCATGCACGACGCCACGGGGCATCTGGCACGGCTTCTGATTGGGGAATGGGCTTCGGAGGTCCTTACCCAGGCATTCAGGGCTCTGTAGCTGATTTCACATTTTCGACGCCCGGGATCCCGGGGGTCGACCTAAGCGGCCGAGCGGCCCCGCCGGAGTCCGGTCTTCGGGGCGCGTGGGCATTGCTGACGGGTCCTGTTGCTCAACTCTGCGACCGAATCGTCAAGCGTCCTGCGTCGAGCCGATCAGGAAGGGCACCTTCGATACTGTCGATCGGCATTGGAGCGACGGTTGTGGCCGATGACGCCGGTGGCTCGCCAGGACTTGTCGTCGAAGTTGAACCACCCGCCGGGACTGAGGTGAAGGGCTCACAGGAGGTAGCCATCGTCGCCATGATGGCGGCCAGCGCCCCGTCTTCATCACCCGACTCGGACCGAAGGTCATCGACTTCGACGGTGATGGCCCTCAGAAGCTCGCTCGCCTCCCACACCTTGTTCTGCAGGTCCCGCAGCCGGGTCTCCCTGTTCCTCGACAGGAGCAGCTCGGCCTCGGCACGCACCGTCCTACCGCTCTCCTTGGCCAGTTGTTTCGCATGAGCGACGAGCGCGTCAGCCTCGACCTCGCTGTAGGTCACCTGCTTCTCGATCAGAAGGCCGATCACATCACGTCGGGCAGTCCTGGCCACCAGACGACTGTAACGTCTCTGCTGTTTGGGCTGCTTGCGAGAACCGACAAGTTCTGACCCTCGACTCCGTCGACGGCCGCTCTCCGGGGCCAGGCCAGCAAGGAGAAATCGCTCGCTCAAGCGACTCACCAACGGTTCGGGTGTGGACTAACTGCCGGACGGGAGAGAAAGGGATACAGGAGCGATCCGAAATCTGGCTTCGATGCCGGCGACGATCACCTGTGGTTCGGGATCCAGGCTGGGGACGGGCGACCCTCCCCTAGCCATCGACATCGCTCTTTGGACCGGCACCCCGTTCCGACGCAGCCCAGGCTCGGTTCCGCTTCCCAGAAGGCCAATGTCGGCCACATGCTCGACGCTGATCACCGTTGAGCCAAGGGCAGCGGCGTAGTCCACGCCCTTTCGGAGAGCCTCCTCAATGGCCTCACGGCGAAGGCTGGGCCAACCAGGGTTGTCGTTGTCCACTGACCACGAAGCGTGAATGATCCGAAAATGGTTCCGGTCAGCGGCCAACTCTTCGATGCGCTCGAGCAAGCTGAAATCACGAAGCGACAGGTGAACCGTCACGTCCGCCACGATCCGGCCAGTGTCCGAGTGCCGAGAGCTGTCGTACTCCGGCATCGTGATGATCCGCTGGGTTGACCACGTAAGCGGCTGTATATGGGCTGCAGCAGATCTTGCGACGCCTCCTAGATCTTGCAGATCGTTCTTGAGTGCATCAAGAGCAACCGCCGCAGCCCTGAGGGCTTCCTGCTTTGTGTCTCGCACTATGGAGATCTGACCATGAAGCTCTGCGCTGTCGGGATCAATGATGCGTTCAACTTCGCTCCGAACCGATAACAGTGGCCCCTGCGATTCGTCGGATTGTCTCGTCATGACGCCAAGCATGGCATCAGTATCCGGCGCGTCCCACCACATTGTGCAGACAATGACGACCGATTTCCACTCCGCGGTGAGGGGCGGCGTGCTGGGGCACCCAAGCCCAGGGTGGTGAGTCACACGAAGGGCGAGACGTGTTGGGCCAGAATTGTGCGTCGCTTCGGATGAGATTGTCCAACTTCAACCAGACTCGTAGAAGTATCCATCGACGCCGGATTGAGACACCCTCACGAGGCAAGGAGACACATGTCGAACGTGTCGCAGGGACCTGGCTGGTGGATGGCATCGGACCAGAGGTGGTATCCGCCTGAGTCGCACCCGAGCTACCGACCTCCGCCCCCCGCCATTCCGGCGTTTGGCTCGTATCCCGGGGGACAGTCCTTCTCTCCGAATCCGAGTTCACATGCCCCGGGTGGGCCACCGCTCGCCGACTACGGACAGCGTGTCGGCGGTTGGCTGATCGACTGGCTCATCCTTCTGGTGATATGTGGTGTGTTGTCGGCCATCACCCATTCGTTTCACTACAGCCATGTCGCAACGACATTCAACGGGTATTCTTCGAACAATCGCACCTTCCGGTTGGGCATGCCCGGAGCCCTCCTTTCCCCAGTAATCGTCGTGGCCTACGGGACACTGATGTGTGGCAGCGGTCGCGCGCAGACGCTCGGCATGATGGTGACCAAGACCAAAGCAGTGAAAGTCTCCACGGGAGCTCCGATTGGTTATGCCGCGGCTCTCGGGAGGGCCCTGTTCGAGTGGCTCTTGGCCGCCGTCTTCTTCCTGCCCTGGGTCCTTGACATGCTCTTCCCGCTGTGGGACTCCAAGAAGCAGACGCTGCATGACAAAGTGTCCGGGACAATCGTCGTCAGAGCCGATCAATAAGACGGGTCGACGGTGCTCGCCTACTCGCCCTGAACCGCCCCGGGAATGGCTTCGTACACGTCCAGCCAAAGATCACCGGGAAGCGCGAGAAGTCGCTGGAGGGTGTGACGGTCCAACTCGACCGCGTGTTCGAGGCCGTGCGATCCCAGGATGCAGGGCCAGTTGACCGAATATCCCTCGCCTTCAAGGTGCCACAGCATTGCAGCTACCGCTTCAACTCTGTCAAACAGCTTGTGCAGGGAATCGGCTAGTTCAACGCCTTCCTCGATTCCGGAAGCACTATCGAGATACCAAACCGAACTGTCGTAGATCCGACCGGTCCTTCGGATGGGATCTCCAATCTCGTGTGCCACGCTCGGTTCGATTCCGAGTACGGCGGTCACGTGTGCCGCACTACCCGTCTGACTGATTAGCCGAAGCCTTGCGAGTTTCCATGCAGAGAAGTCTGGCCCAGGCTTACCGCCGCGAGGTGGGTAGAGGGTCTGGTCCGCCCAATCCCGAGGTGCTGAACCGTCCCACTCTCCTCCGCGATACGTGGCATCCGTGGATCACGCGGTCGGTGTAGTCCGGGTGCCAACGTGGCCTCGCTTTGCATGGCTCCTGTCGCCAAGCAACTATTGGCCTTGGTGAACGACAGCCGCGACACCCCGCCGGAAGATCTCGCCTCATTTCTCGTTTGGTTGAGGGCGAGGACCGAGAGGGCTTGGACCTACGTCGCGACCCCCACACTGGATGACTTCGTGCGCCGGGGCGTCGGCGGAAACTCCTGGCAGAACGGTACGAAATGGCAGCGAGGGTTCTCCGATGAGCAACTTGATGGGGCTCAGCGCCGATGGGGAGTCGAGTTCCCCGAGGAGTACCGAACCTTCTTGCGGGTATTGGGAACGCCTACAAAGCCGACGTTCCGTGCAGGATTTCGAGGGTCGAATCTCGTCGCCAGTGACGGACCGTCTTTCTACGACTGGACTCAGAACGACAACGTGATCACGGCCGCTTGCAACGCGCCGCTCAACGGCGTGCTCTTTGACATCGAGGAGAACGGATTCTGGCTTGCGAATTGGGGTGATCGGCCGGAATCGAAGGAGCAACGGTGTGCTCACATCACCCGGCTGGTGGACGCGAGCCCCAAGTTGATCCCGGTGATAGGACATCGGTATCTGGCTCATGCGCCCGCCGCACCCAAGAGATACGTCGTCTTGTCGGTCATGCAGACCGACATCATCACCTACGGCACCGATCTCCGCACGTTCCTGCTCCATGAGCTCTCTGGTCTCGTTGGAACTGGGATTAGCTACCAGCAGTCGGTGGCCGGGATCACGGATGACATGATCCGCAGCATCGCCTTCTGGGGGGACTTGGTTGGATGAACCCAACACTTCCGCTTCGTCCTCGTGCCGGGGGGGGGGACCGATGGAAGCGCCGGGAGGTGCGCAGGCGAAACCACATTGCCTGCGGTTGCCATGCGGGCCGCTTCATGGATCTGAGGAAGGAGATCCATGCCTAGTCGATCGAGTTGAGTCTCATCATCTTCAGGTAGAACGGCTGGACGAATAGCGACCTCTCGTATTTCTCCATTTGCTGACTATCTCCCTATGAGCGTGCCTCAGGCTCGTAGGGAGTAGTGATCCAAGCGCTGAACAGGGGCAGACAGAACGAGTCGCTGTGACCGGCTCGAGTGCGCCTGATCAGGTCCCGTCTTCGAGGGCGATGTCCCCGTTCGGGGCCAACACCGTGATGGCTTTTTCGATCGCGCGCCGGGCCCGCACGATACGGCGTTCGACGCGCAGGGCCTCTCCCGCCTCGAAGGAGTCCGGGTCGCCCTGCGCCCCCAGTCGTAACGCGTCCAGGGCGATATCGGTCAACTCCTCCGCCATCGATTCCAGCCGAGCGGCGACGTCCGCCATCGCCTCGGTGGCCGAGGTCACTTGGGCAGCTCCACGGTCTGCACGGCATAGTCCCCTTCGGCGAAGGCGGCCCGAAGGACCTTCTTGTCGAACTTGCCCACGCTGGTCTTGGGGATCTCGTCGATGAACGTCCACTGATCGGGCAGCCACCAACGCGGGACGCGGTCGGTCAAGAACGCGACGAGCGCCGTCGGGGTCCACCGCCTTGCCCGGCTTGGGCACGACGGCGACCAGGGGCCGTTCCGACCACTTGGGGTCGGGCACGGCGATCACCGCAGCCTCGAAGACATCGGGGTACGCCATCACGGCATTCTCGAGCTCCACCGACGAGATCCACTCGCCGCCGGACTTGATCACGTCCTTGGTGCGGTCCGAGATGGTCATGTAGCCCTGCTCATCGAGGCAGCCCACGTCGCCGGTACGCAACCAGCCGTCCCGGAAGCGGTCGGGATCCTCCTCCTTGTAGTACGAGCCCGTGACCCAGGGCCCGCGGACCTCGAACTCCCCGATGGACTTCCCGTCATTGGGCAGCACGGTGCCGTCCTCGGCCACGACGCGGACCTCGACGCCGGCCACCACACGGCCCGCCTTGATCTTGTAGTACATGTCGTCGTGACCGTCGATGCGACGGGCGGGCGGGAGCCCGAAGGCGGCCAACGGGCTGGTCTCGGTCATGCCCCATCCCTGGATAATGGTCGCCCCGAATCTCTCCTCGAAGCCCTCGATCAACGACTGCGGCACCGCCGCCCCGCCGGACGTGATGGCGCGCACGGAGGAGAAATCAACCGGCTTGTCGAGCTGGAGCAGGCCGTTCCAGATAGTGGGGACACCGCAGGCCAGCGTCGGGTGGAACTCGTTGAAGATGTTCCCGAGCTGCTCGCCCATGAGGAACATCTGCGGCATGATCATGTCGGTGCCGGCCATCCAGGCGCTGTACGGCGTGCCCCAGGCGTTGGCGTGGAACATCGGCACAATGATGAGAATGCGGTCCTTCTCGGTCATGCCCACCGACGAGGCGGCTTGCTCGGCCATCGCGTGGAGCCACGTGGAACGGTGCGAGTACACGACACCCTTGGGATTGCCCGTGGTGCCGCTGGTGTAACACATCGCAGCGGCCGAGCGCTCGTCGAGAACGGGCCACGCGAAGCCCGGCTCCTCGGCGGCCAGGAGCGTCTCGTACGACAGCGTCTCGCCGAGCGCCGCCGCGTCACCGTCCCCGGCCACGATGATCGTCTCGACAGTCTTGAGCTCGTCCCTGATGGCAGCCAGCAGCGGGATCAGCGAGCCGTCGACGATGATGACCTTGTCCTCGGCGTGGTTGATCACGTAGGCCAGCTGCTCGGCGGGCAGGCGGATGTTGAGGGTGTGCAGCACGGCTCCCATGCAGGGAATGGCGAGGTAGGCCTCCAGGTGACCCTGGTTGTTCCAGCAGAACGTGCCCACGCGGTCGCCATCGCGGACGCCGATCCTGTGCAGGGCCGCAGCCAACTTCTCCGCCCGGACGGCGACCTCTTTGAAGGTCGCCGTCCGATGGCCCCCGGGCTCGATCGTGATGACCTCGCTGTCGCCGTGGTTCTGGATCCCGTGGCGGAGGATGTCGCTGATCAGGAGTGGCGCGTCCTGCATCGTGCTCTTCATGGCCTAAGTATGGCCAGTGTCCGCGGCCCGTGCCTGCGGCACGACCCGCTGGCTACTCGTCCTTGTCCCGGGTGCCACCCCTCGTGCCGTCCCGGGTGCCGTCCCCGGTGCCGCCCCTCGTGCGTCGGTAGTTCACGAGTCGCCCGAGCACGAAGGCGATACCCACACAGGCCACCAGGATGATGACCCGGGAGTGCGAAATTGCTGCCAGCACGTACCTCTCCGATCTGTCGAGCGGACCCTATGCCACATCAGGGCCCCTGGCGGCTCCATGACGTCGAGAGCGCCCACGGGCGCCTGAAACGGGGCGCACGGCCGACTGAGACGGGAGGCGCGCGCTCGGGTCACCGTGCGGCGACCGTTCTCCGGCCATGCGCTCCTCTCGGGTCCTCGCGATCGCCGCCGCCGCCCTGATGGGCTCCGCAGTCCTCATGGCCGGGGCCATCGGGGCCGTCAGCGCGTCCGTTTCGGGCACGGGCGGTGCGGGTGTCGGCGCGGGCACCGCGGCTGCGGGCGGCAGTGGCACTGCGGGGGTCGCCGGCGCGGCGGGAACCGGGAGCAGCAGCGCGTCGCCGAGCGTGACGGCTGCCAGCGAGATCCCGCCGGGAATGCTCGCGCTGTATGTAGCGGCAGCGGCCGCCACGTGCGCAGGACTCCCCTGGGCCGTCCTGGCCGCCATCGGCACCGTCGAATCGGGGAACGGCACCTCTGACCTGCCCGGGGTGCATTCGGGCGCAAACGGGGCGGGGGCCGAGGGTCCCATGCAGTTCGAGCCCGGGACCTTCGCCGCCTATGCCGTGCCGGTCCCGCCCGGAGGCGCCGTGCCTCCCAGTCCCTACGACCCGGTCGATGCGGTCTATGCGGCCGCCCGGATGCTGTGTGCCAACGGCGCCGCCGGGGGTACCGACGTGCCGGCGGCAGTCTTCTCCTACAACCATGACGACGCGTACGTCTCCGAGGTGCTCTCGTTGGCCGAGACCTTCGAGCAGGTCGCCCCGCCGGCGGTCACCACCCCCACCGTGGGCGCCACGGCCGTCGCCTGGGCCCTGGCGCAGGTCGGCACGCCCTACATCTGGGGCGGGGAAACCCCCGGGGTCGGCTTCGATTGCTCGGGTCTGGTGCAGGCTGCCTACAAGGCGGCCGGCGTCGCCCTGCCGCGGGTGGCGCAGAATCAGTTCGACGCCACGCCGGCGTTGACCGAGGGCACCATGCTCGAACCGGGTGACCTGGTGTTCTTCGGGACAGGGCCGCGCGACGTTTCCCACGTCGGCATCTACATCGGGGTGCAGTCCGGGCGCACCATGATGGTGGACGCCCCCCACACGGGCGCCCGGGTCCGTGTCGAGGCCTTCCCCGTCGTCCCCGGTGCCCCCTGGGGCAGCGACATCTTCGTCGGCGCCACGAGGCCTGATTCGTAGCGCCCGTCTGACCGGCGCAACCCGCTGGGCGGACGCCCCCGACGTCTACACTGCCGGGTGAAGGGGAGTACCCCACAATCGGTGATCGACATACCGGCTCCGAGCGAGCCCGGTCATCGGACCTGCGTGCAGGTGGGCGAGACCTTCGTTCCTGCCATGCCGTCGTGGCCGGGACGAGGGAGATCCCTTCGGTCCGGCGAGAAAGGTCACCGTGCACATCGCGATCATCGCCGCCGTCTTCCCCATCATCTTCGTGGGCGAGCTGCCGGACAAGACGATGTTCGCGTCCCTGGTGATGTCGACGCGCGGCAAGCCCTTGGCGGTATGGCTCGGCGCCGCGGCGGCCTTCCTCCTGCATGTCGTGATCGCCACCACCATCGGCGTCGCGCTCTTCCATCTGATTCCCCATCGGGCCCTCGAAGCCGTCGTGGCCTGCATGTTCGCCGTCGGTGGTGTGCTCGCCATCAGGGAGGCCCGTAAGGAACACCAGGAGGAGGAGATCATCAAGAAGGAGACCGCGACCGGGCGCCGTGTCGTCACGACGGCGTTCCTCGTCATCTTCTTGGCCGAATGGGGGGACCTGACCCAGATCCTCACGGCGAACCTGGCCGCCCATTACCACTCGGCCCTCTCGGTCGGCATCGGCGCCGTGGCCGCGCTGTGGACCGTGGCGGCGCTGGCGGTGGTCAGCGGGCAGAGTCTCTTGCGGGTCATCAATATCAGCACCGTGAGGATCATCACCGCCGTCGTGCTCTTCGCACTGGCCGCGTTCACCGGCTGGGAGGCCATCAAGTAGAGCTGTCCCGCAGGGTGGCTCCCTGCCACGTCACGCGGTCGGGCCGTTCCCCCGCGCCGCCTCGATGCCGCGCACGTCGCCCTCGTCGTCGAGCAACGTGCTCCATCGGTCGTAGCCGAGCTGTGCCAGGTCGTCGCCGACGAGCGCGGCCTGCTCGCCGCCGAGCTCGAGGAGGACCACATCCCGCCGCGACGCAAGAAGCGGGGGCTTTCACGCAGGACGCGCCGGAGCACGACGGTGCCGTCCGGGCCGCCGTCGTAGGGCAGCGTGGATTCGAACGCCAGCGTGTCGCGCTGCAACAGGCCGAGGGCCGGCGTCGGCACGTAGGGGACGACGGCGACGATGACGTCGACGTCCGCCTTCGAGCGTCACCGGCAACGGCGCGAAGAGGTCGCCCTCGAACACCTCGACACCGTTGGACCGCGCGCAGGCGACGGCACGACGGTCGACGTCGGTGGCGACGACACGCGCCCGGGGCGCGCCGTGGTGAGAACCTTGGCGATCGCACCGGACCCCGTGCAGAGGTCGATCGCCGTGCCACCCGTCGGGCAGCCGCGCCACGGCTCGGCGCGCCAGCGCCTCACTCTGCCAACGTGGGACGTACACGCCGGCATCGACGCGGACGTCGACCTCGCAGAACTGCACGTGACCGGTGATCCAGGCCAACGGTTCCCCCGTGAGGCGACGTTCGACGATGGCGCGCAGGAGGACGGCATCGCCGGCGGCATGCGCGATGAGGTCATCCGCCTCGTCCTGCGGCGCGACGAAACCGGCTTCGGAGAACCGGGCGACGAGTGCGCCACGATCGGTCGGGAGCGCCACGTCCGCCATTGGAGCACGTGGGGCCGCTCCCCTGTCACCCGACTGCTCTGTCACCCGACTGCGCTGTCACCCGACTGCTATGTCACCCGACCTCGCAGCGAGCGGTAGTGCCGGACGAGTGCCGCTGTGGAGGCGTCCTGGCCCGAGAGGTCCGGGGCGTCCTCGGTGCTGAGGACCGGGGCCAGCTCCTTGGCCATGACCTTCCCCAGCTCGACCCCCCATTGGTCGAAGGAATCGATCCCCCAGATGGCTCCCTCCACGAAGACCGTGTGCTCGTAGAGGGCGACCAGCTGGCCCAGGACCGACGGCGTCAGCTTGGGGGCCATGATCGTCGAGGTCGGTCGGTTGCCCGGCATCACCTTGTGCGGGACCAGCGCAGGCGGGGTCCCCTCGGCGGCGATCTCCTGGGCGGTCTTCCCGAAGGCCAGGGCCTTGGTCTGGGCCAGGCAGTTGGCCATCAGGAGATCCTGCTGGCTGCCGTTGTCGTGGGTGGACTCGGCGAAAGCGATGAAGTCGGCCGGGATCAGCTTCGTCCCCTGGTGGATGAGCTGGTAGAAGGCATGCTGGCCGTTGGTCCCCGGCGCACCCCAGAAGATCTCCCCCGTCTGCCCCTCGACGGCGCTCCCGTCGAGGCGTACCGACTTTCCGTTGGACTCCATCGTCAGCTGCTGGAGGTAGGCCGGAAAGCGCGCCATGCGGTGGCTGTAGGGCAGCACGGCATGGGTCTGGGCGCCGAAGAAGTTGTTGTACCAGACGTTGAGCAGGCCCATGATCACCGGAAGGTTGCGCTCGAGCGGGGTCGTGCGGAAGTGCTCGTCGATGGTGTGGAAGCCGGCGAGCATGTCGCCGAAGGCCTCACGCCCGATGGCCACCATCAGCGAGAAGCCGATCGCCGAGTCGTAGGAGTAGCGGCCACCGACCCAGTCCCAGAACTCGAGCATGTTGGCCGTGTCGATGCCGAACTCGGCCACGGCGGCGGTGTTCGTCGACACGGCGATGAAGTGCTTGGCCACTGCGTCGGGCCCGATGCCGGCACTGCCGGCCGCGGCGTTGAGCCCGTTGAGCAGCCATTCCCGGGCCGCGGCGGCGTTGGTGAGGGTCTCGAGGGTGGTGAAGGTCTTCGAGCTGATCACGAACAGCGTGGTCGCCGGATGGAGGTCACGGGTCGCCGCATAGAGGTCCACCGGGTCGACGTTGGACACGAAACGACTGATCAGATCAGGTGCGGCGTAGTCCGCCAGCGCGTCGTAGGCCATGGCCGGCCCCAGATCCGATCCACCGATGCCGATGTTGACCACGGCCTTGATCCGCTCGCCCGTGGCGCCGACCCACGAGCCGTTGCGGATGCGGTCGGAGATGTCGCCCATGTGGCGGAGGACGGCGTGGACGTCGCCCACCACGTCCTGGCCGTCGACCGTGAGCTTCTGTTGCTCTGTCATGCGGAGGGCCACGTGGAGCACGGCCCGGTCCTCGGTGGTGTTGATGTGGGCCCCGGCGAACATGGCGTCACGGCGGGCCTCGACACCGGCGGCCAGGGCCAGGTCGATCAACAGCGGCAGCGTCTCGGTCGGTGATCCGATGCTTGGAGTAGTCCAGGACGAGATCGCCGGCGCCGGCGGTCAGACGGGCCGCCCGATCCGGCTCGTCGGCGAAGAGCTGGCGCAGATGAAGCTCACCGACGTCCCCGAAGTGCTTGGTGAGGGCCGACCATTCCGGGCTCTTCGTCAGATCGAACATCGCTACCTCGCTTCGCTGTGTACCGCCGATGACCCGGTCGTCCGGCCTGCGGCGCATGGCCGTCCTGTCCTTCGTAGCGTAGGGCGGTCGCCGGCGTCCGTGGGAAGTTCCGGTAGCGTCAGATCGTGGGCGAGAAGGAGGGGGCCGAGGCGGTCGACGCGTTCCTCCGGTCGTTGGGTGCGACCGAGGAACAGATCCGGACAGCCTGGTCGGATTGCCACATTGCAAGGCTGGCCGGTGACCTCGTCTTCGCCGAAGGCGCCACGCTGAGCGCGCACGACGTGGCCCAACGCACGGGAACACCGCTGGAACAGGTCGTCGCCCTGTGGCGCACGCTCGGCATCGTCGTCCCCGACCCGCACACACCGATGTTCTCCGCCCGCGATGCCGAGCTCACCCGATTCCTGACCCAGATGAACCCGGTCGGCGAGCACGGCGACGAGCTGTTGCGGGTGGTGGGGAGCTCGCTCTCGCGGGTGGCCGAAGCTGCGGTGTCGGTCTATGTCCAGACGCAGGAGCCCGAATTGGACTCGCCCGACGTCGACCTGCTGGCGTGGGCGATGAACCTGGCGTCGGTGAGTGAAGCGGCGCTCCGCCTCGGTGACTCGATGGGCGTCATCTTCTCCCACCACATGCGCGACGCCATCGACCGTCAACGGGTGACCCAGTCCGGGGTGAGCGAGCGGTCCCTGCAGCGCCTGGCCGTGGGCTTCGTCGACCTCGTCGGATTCACCCCGCTGTCCATGCACACGACCCCCACCGCGCTGCTCGAGCTCGTCGGCGCCTTCGAGGTGAAGGCCTTCGAGGTCGCCTCGGCGCACGACGGCCGCATCGTCAAGCACATCGGCGACGAGGTCATGTTCATCGCCCTCCGGGCGGCGGACGGGTGTGCCATCGGGCGCGACATCACCGCCGCATTCGGGGCCGGGATCGAACCACGGGGAGGCGTGTGTTTCGGCGAGGTGATCGCACGCTACGGCGACTACTACGGCAAGGTGGTCAACCTGGCCTCGCGCCTGGCCGATCTGGCCATTCCCGGCGAGGTGCTGGTCGACGCCGATACCGCAGCTGCAGCCAGCGACGTGTTCGTCTTCGATCCGGCGGGACATCGGCTGCTCAAGGGATTCGACGATCCCATCGAGGTGTTCTCCCTGGACACCAGGGTTCCGATGGAAGGAGGACGATGACACAGGGACGCGCGTTCGGCGGCCACATCGGGCGAGACTGGCGCACGTCGGAGCCATGGTGGCCACCCGTGACCACCGCGCCGCCCGGGGCGCCCAATGTCCTGCTCATCGTGCTCGACGACGTGGGGTTCGCCCAGCTCGGTTGTTACGGCTCCCCCATCGACACCCCGGTGATCGACGGCTTGGCCGCCTCGGGTGTGCGACTGGCCAACTTTCACACCACCGCCCTCTGCTCGCCGTCCCGCGCCTGCCTGTTGACAGGGCGCAACCACCACCGCAGCGGCATGGGCCGCGTCGCCGACCTGGCGGTCGGGTACCCGGGCTACTGGGGCAGGCCGCCCCGGGAGAACGGGTACCTCTCCGAGATCCTGCGCCAGCAGGGCTATGCCACCTATGCCGTCGGCAAGTGGCACCTGAGCCCCGAGAACGAGACGGACATGGCCTCGTCGCGCGCCACATGGCCGCTGGCCCGCGGGTTCGACCGCTGGTACGGCTTCCACGGCGGCGAGACCCACCAGTTCATGCCCGCGCTGTTCGAGGACAACCACTCGGTGCGCCCTCCCCGGGGCATCGACGAGGGCTATCACCTGAGTGCCGATCTGGCCGACCGGGCGATCGAGTTCGTCGGCGACCTGCGGGCCGTGGACGCGGAACGCCCGTTCTTCCTCTACCTCTGCACCGGTGCCTGCCACTCTCCGCATCAGGCCCCGAAGGCGTGGATCGACCGGTACCGGGGCGCCTTCGACGGCGGGTGGGACGACTGGCGCGAGCGCACCTTCGCCCGTCAGCGTCGAGCTCGGGATCCTGCCGCCCGGCACCAGGCTCACCCCACGGCCTCCCTGGGTGCCTGCATGGGAGGACCTGGGCGACGTGGAACGGACGTTGGCCGCACGGTTCATGGAGTGTTTCGCCGGCTTCTTGTCCTACACCGACGAGCAGCTGGGCCGCGTCCTCAGCTTCCTCGAAGATGTCGGGGACCTGGACGACACGTTGGTCATCCTCGTCTCGGACAACGGCGCCAGCTCGGAGGGTGGGTCGCAGGGATCGATCAACGACATCCGGCTCGAGAACCTCGACCCGGCCTCGCTCAACGAGATGCACGCGCGGATCGACGAGATCGGCGGCCCGACGACGCACAACAATTATCCGTGGGGTTGGACCATGGCCGGCAACACCCCTTTCAAGCGCTGGAAGCGCGAAGTGCACGAGGGGGGCGTGGCGGATCCGTGCATCGTGAGCTGGCCGGCACGCCTGGGTGCGGCGGCCGGGGGCGTCCGCCACCAGTTCACCCATGCCGTCGACATCCTCCCCAGTGTGCTCGAGCTGGCCGGCGTCGACGCCCCGTCGTCCATTGACGGCGTGGACCAATCGCACTTCGACGGGAGCAGCTTCGCTCCCCTGCTCGGCCCGGCGGGGGCCGGGTTGCCGGCGACACACACCACCCAGTACTTCGAGATGTTCGGGTCCCGGGCCATCTATCACGATGGGTGGAAGGCCGTGACCTTCCACCCCGTCGGCCCGGTGTACGACGACGGTCGCAACCCCAACGCATCCTTCGACGATGACGTGTGGGAGCTCTACCACGTGGCCGACGACCTCTCGGAGTCAGAGGACCTGGCCGCGGCGGAGCCCGAGCGCCTATCGGCGATGGTCGCGTTGTGGTGGGACGAAGCGGCGCGCAACGACGTGCTGCCGCTTGACAACAGGCCGTTGTGGGCACTCATCAACAAGCCTCCCGACCGGCGCCGGGAGCGCGCGGTGTTCCGCTATTTCCAAGGGGGTGCGCCCGTTCCCGAGTCGGTGGCCGTGCCGGTGCAGAACCGCTCCCACGTGGTGCGGGCGGACATCGTGGTCGACGAGGGCGTCGTCCCGCACGGCGTGCTCCTCGCCGTCGGTTCCGCGTTGGGCGGCTGGTCGCTCCACATTCTGGATGGCTACCCCCGTTACGTGCACAACCTCTACGGCAAGACCCGTCATGTGCTCCTCGGCCCCGCGCGGATCGGCGCGGGCGCCCATCAGGTCGCCTTCCAATTCACCAAAGACGAGGGCCTCGGTGGTCCGGTCCAACTGCGGGTCGATGGCCTCTTGGTCGCCGCGGGCGTCATCAACCGGTTCACCCCGGCCGCGTTCAACGGGCTCGGTGTCGGCCTCACCTGCGGCTACGAGTGGGGACCGGCGGTCGGCGAGGAGTATGTGGCCCCGTTCACGTTCAACGGCCGCATTCTGCGCGCCGAGGTGGAGGTGACCGGACCGGTCGTGCGGAACCCGTTGGCCGAAATTGCGGCGATCCTGGCCGAGCAGTAGGCCCGGCCGCGCTCACACCGTCTCGAACCAGCGCACCTGGCCACGACCGTACCTCTTGGCTTCGTACAAGGCATGGTCTGCCCGTTCGATGAGTGTCAGGACGGTGACGTCCAACGGTCCCGACATGGCGACCCCGATGCTGCACCCGATCGTGAGGTGCTGATCGTCGGACTGCACCACCGAGGTGGCGACCAACTCGCTGATCCGCTTGGCGAGCAGAGCGGTGGCCGGCGGATCGGGCTTCCCGAGCCACCCCACGACGAATTCGTCCCCGCCGTAGCGGGAGACCACGTCGGAGGCCCGGGTCGTGGCACGCAGCGCCTCGGCTACGGCCCGGATGGCGTCGTCCCCGCCTTCGTGACCGAGTGAATCGTTGATCTTCTTCAGGTTGTCGAGGTCGATGAACAGCACCGTCAGGACGAGCTCTCCCTGGCTGCGGCGGGCTCCGGCCAAGTCGATGTTCAACGATTCGAGGGCGGCACCCCGATTGAGCAGGCCGGTCAGTGCGTCACGTGTCGCCCGCTCGAAGAGCTCTTCGCGCTGGATCTCGCTCGCCTGAATCGAGATATGAAGGTTGCTGAGAGCGGATTGCAAGGCCTCCCCCATGCGCCCCGGCAGCGGGATCTGCAGTGCCGGATCATCGAGGTTCCCGCTGGACAAGGCAATCGTCTGGGCCTGGACACCGCGCAGGGTGGACGTCATCTGGTTGAACGCGCTGGCGGCCAGCGCCAGCTCTCTCGGCCCGGACTCGTCGAGATGCGGCAGCTCGAGCTCACCTTGCCGGACGGATTCGAAGGCCGCGCCGAGGTTGGCGATCGGACGCCGAACGGCCCGGCTGAGCGTGAGGACGCCGCCGACGGAGAGCAGGATGATCAGCCCGATCAGCAGGAGGCTGACCTCGAGGTTCGAGCTGGCCGAGTTCGCCTGGCTGGCGGTCGCCACCCGCAGGTCGGCCGAGCTGGCCAGGACGAGGCTGCGTCAGCGAGTTGGCCCACTCCACTTCGGACCGCCCGATTCTGGCAACGGCCGGGGCGTTGCTCGGGAACGCAGGCCCGGAGTGGTTCAGGCCGGTGGTGATGCCGAGTTGCACGTAGCTCTCGAACTCGGTGGAGAGCGGGTTGTGGATCAGGGCTGACCAGGCTGCGGCGCTCTTGGGGCCGAGCGGACGCGGGAAATCCCGTGTCGCAGCCCCGAATTTCTGCTGGCTGACGATGAGGCTCTGGAGCGCCGCCGGGGTGGCCCCGTCCACGAGCACGGTTTCCAAGGAGCCGTTCAGCTGCAGACTCTCTTCACCGAGCCCGGACGTGAACGCGTCGAAGGATGCATCGAGTGCGGTCAGACGCTCCGAGGTGGACGGGGAGTCCGACGTCTGCGTGCTCTGGACCGCATTGAAGGTGTCCAGCCATTTTGCGTCGCCCTTGGTGCCGAGGGCGCTGAAGAACGTCTCGATCTGGGCGGGCGACGCTGTCCCGTCGTCGACGGCATGGCGCAGGGCGAGCAGTGCACCGTGTTCGGCGGCGAACACCCCGTGCGGTCCGAATGCCGCCTGCTGGTCGACCACCTTGCGGGCTTGGACGAGGTTCTCCTTGAAATTGACCCCGAGAAGGTTGTCGAGCTGGTCCTCGCTGAGATGGTTCACCCGGGCGGCGACGATGGCCGCGCTCGGGACGTACTCCGCATAGACGTCGATACGGGCACGCAACAGTGCATCGAGCGCCAACGAGGATTGGCGCACCTCTATGGCTTGTTCGCGCCGCGACACCTGCTGCGCGATCACGGTGGAGGTCAGTCCGACCGCCACGGCGATCGGCACGACGACGATGATCACCAGGGAGGCGCGGATGCTGAGGGGGAAGAGCGTTCGTTTTGGGCGAGGGCTTCCCGGGTCTCGTGCGGAGTGCGCGGCGCCGTCTGGCGCGGCGTCCGATGTGACGGCCGGAAGGAAAGCGCATGCGTGTCCTGCTCTGTCCACCTGGACTGCTCTGCGAGGAGCTTGATCACAGCGGACGATTCGTAACCCCAATCATTTCGCGCAGGACCCAAGGACGCCTATACCCAGTCCCAACGCCTCCCCAACCTTTTTCGGGCGACCCGCACCGGCCGGGGGGTGGACACGGGGGATGCCGCGGCACCGACCGGGGTTACCGGTGCTGCCGACGGGTTTACACAGCCCCACCGTGTTAGAGGAACTCGGCTCCCGTCTCGGCGTTGCGAATCAGGACCCGCCCGAACTTGGCCAGCGAGAGACCCGCCACGACGAACACGCCGACCCCGTAGAGGGCGGCTCGATCCGGCGGGAGGTGGAGGACCGTGGCCAGGGCCACGGTGAGGAAGAGCAACACCGAGAGGAGTCTGGTGGGCAGGCGCGAAGAGAACATGCACGCCAGGAGGACGCCCAACGCGGCCCAGCCCGCAGCGAAGACGATCCCGGCCATCGGTCCGACGAGCACGAAGGGTAGGAGGAATGCCCCGGCGAAGCCGACCCCGCCCAGGGTCAGCATCCGTCGATTCCACAATTGCCGTGTCGTGTTCGGGTCCCTGCACGCGAAGCGAGAGACCGAGGAGGCCGAGGAGGGCCACCGAGGTGAAGCCGACGACCATGGTGACAGCCCATACGAGTCCCAACCAAGTCATCGCCGCTCCAGGTTTGCCGCGTTCTCCCTGCCTAAAGGCTATCTGAGCTCCGTGTGCCCCCACCATCGCCCGGCCGGATCTCTGGTGGCGGCCGGCGCGTCCCGGACCTCGAGGGCCGTGGGGACCAGGGATTTGACCGACTTTTGGCAGACGCCCTCGGCATGCCCGGGTGTTGGTGTGGCGTCGGCGGGCGCGGCAGGATCTCGGAGATGAAGATCGACCTCCTCTTCGATCCCTTCGGCGTCAGGTGGTCCGATGTGCGCGACGCAGCCCAGGCGGCTGAGGGTGAGGGCTTCGACGGCGTGTGGGTCTACGACCACCTCGCCGGGTCGGTCCACCGGCAGGATCGGGTCCTCGAGTCGTGGACCACCCTCACCGCCGTCGCCGCCACCGTGCCCCGCCTCGCCATCGGTCCGATGGTGCTCAACGTGGCGAACCGCGACGCGGGGACGTTGGGCGTCATGGCCGCCACCCTGCAGGAGATCAGTGGCGGCCGGCTGCTGCTCGGGCTGGGGGCGGGCGGTGGGAGCGGCACGCCCTACGCTGCCGAGCAACGGGCCTTCGGTCGCACGGTGGGTGGCGACCGCACGCGCCGCGAGGCGGTGGAGTCGGCGGTGTCGATCCTGCGCTCGGTGTGGACGGGGACGGTGGGCGGCGTCGGTGGATTCTTGCGACCCGCGCCCGCGCCGCCGATAATCCTCGGGGGTTTCGGTCCCAAGGTGGCCGCGTTGGCAGGTCGGGTGGCCGACGGCATCAACGTGCCGGGTGGACCACACGTGAGCACGTTGCTCGACACCGCGCGTGCGGCGCGGGTTGCGGCGGGACGGGGGGACGCGCCCTTCGTCGTTACCGTGTCAGCGGATCTGGGAGCTCGCTCTCTGCAACGTCTGGAGGCACTCGATGTCGACCGCGTCGTCGTCTTCCTCGGGACGCCCTCGGCGGCCCGTGTGCGCGAGGTGGCCCGCAGCCGGCCCTGACGGCCCTGACCGCCCGGACCGCCCGGACGGACCGGACCCCGGTCGGTCAGCGGTAGGTGTTGTTGCTGGTGTGATCGCCGGCGAGCCACCGTGCCAGATCTTCCCGGGCCGTCGCGCGGCGCACCTCGTTGATCCGGTCCGCGTCACGGTGGTCCACGGTGAATTCGAGAATCAGGTCGTTGGGGTCCAGCACGTACAGCGAGATGCAATACCCGTGGTCGAGGACGAACGTCATCGGCGCCTCGTAGCCTGCCGCAGCCAGACGATCTTTGATCGAATCCTGCGTCTCCTTGCTCACTGCCAGCGCGACATGACGAAAAGGCGTGAAGTTGACCTGTGTCTTGAACTCGGCTTGATCCTTCGGGTCGGCGAACTGGAAGAAGGCCAACGCGCTCCCGTCGGCCAAGGCGAAGAACGTGTGGCAATACGTGCGAGTCGCACCGAAGAGCTCGTCCGACTCCGTCCATGTGGCAACGAGCGGCATGCCGATGACGTCTTCGTAGAATTTCCGCGTGCCTTCCTGATCGTCCGTGATCGCGGCATGGTGGTGCAGGCGGATCGGGCCCTGGGCTGGAAAAGCGGTCTGCGTCATGACACGGCCTCCATGGTGAGGTGGGAAAGGGTTCGTGCGTCGGACGGAAAAGTGGTGTGACGGGATTGGGAGAAGTTTGGCATGACGGGTGCGGTCACGGCGTCGGGCGGGACGCGAGGTAGAGGAAGCAGGGACCGTCGTCGCTCGGGTGATCGGAACGGAGGAGCCCCTCCCATACCCGATGGAACCCGGCGCTCTCCAGCGCCCGCCATGAGGCGCGGTTCGCTTGCAGGACGTCGACCACGATCGCCTCGATGTCGGGCAGCGTCGTCCAGCAATCGGCCACCAGGGCTGCGATCATCTGCGGCCCGAGTCCCCGTCCGGTGTCATGTTCGTCGCCGATCAGATAGTCGATGCCCGCGGCCGGCACGAAGCCGATAGCCACGGCGACCGCTCGCTGCCACTCGGGATTGTCGTCGAGCCGGTACCGCTGCAGGAACCCGACCGGCCGCCCCTCGCTGACCGCGATGAAGCCCTCGGTCGGGTCGGACCGGTCGATCATGGGCGCATAGGTGGCTTCGACCGTTTCGAGATCCGCCGGCTCGCGCCACCACTTCCCCACATGCGGGCGGCCCAGCCAGAGCGCGAGGAGGGGAACATCGCTCTGTTCCAAAGGCCGCAACGTGATCACCATGCCCCCAGAATGGCTGACGCCCGTGGCCGAAGAGGGCGCGCACCGACGCGCAGGAATGTTTTGGCGTGCTTTTGGGTAGAGGCCCTGCATGACCCGCCAGCGCAGAGAGTTCGCGCAATGGTTCTGGTCGGCCGGACTCGTGCTGTGGCTCGGCCTGGCGATCGCCTTCGGGTTGCACCGGCAATGGGACTACTTCAGCCTCGCTGTCCTCTGGGTCGTCGGTTCGCTTGCCGGATGGTCGCGCAGCCACCGGCACATGGGCGTCTGACGATCAGCTCTCACCGATGTAGGTGATCCCCTGGGGCCCGGCCGCGAAGATGTCGATCACCGTGCACCCGTGAGGTCCGACCTTCAAGGGGCCGTAGGCGGTCCCGGCTTTCACGGTGCGCACGCTGCCGACGTCGTGCTTCTTCCGAGTTATCTCGATGGAACCCTCGACGACGAGCGAGCAGTAGTCGGAGTGGTGGAAGTGCACCGGCACTTCGCTGCCCGGGTCGTAGCGCACCATCAGCGTCCGGGTCTCGTTCCCGTCCGGTCCGAACGACAGGAACTTGTACCGCAGCTTCTTGTCGGGCACCTCGATCCAGTCGGTCTGGTCCTTCCACGTGTCGAAGGCCTGCCCCTTGCGTGATGTGCCGACGTCACCCATCCGCCTCCTCCTTCTCGCTCGTGACGAGAGCCGACCCTACTTTGCCGGGTGGGGGTGGCGGGTCGGGTCTGGCGGGTCGGGTCTGGCGGGTCGGGTAGGGGGCGGACCACGGCGATAGCCTTCGCCGATGGAAACAGAGGAGTACCTAGGTTTCGTCCGCGAGCGCTCCGATGTCTTGCTCAGCGCCGCGCGGGCCAATCTGGAGGTGGCGGTCCCGAGTTGTCCGGGCTGGACGGTGGCGGACCTGGTCGCCCATATCGGCGGGGCGTGGGGCTGGGCCTCCGCAGTGGTGCGCAGCGGCGAGCGGAGTGAGGCCCCGATCCCCGCCGACGACCTCGGCGGCACGGCGCTGTCGGATGGGCCGAGGGCCGGCTGGAGGAGTTGCTGCAGACGCTGGAGAACGCCGACCCCGGCGCGAACTGTTGGACGTTCGGCCTCCCCCGCACCCCTGTGTTCTGGTTCCGGCGACAAGCGCTGGAGACGGCGGTCCACGCCTGGGATTGCACGGGGGCGTCGGGCGAGCCGTCGCCGATCGACGGCGAGTTGGCCAGCGATGGCATCGATGAGTTCCTCAGCGTGATGGTGCCCCGGCAGGTCAAACAACGCGCCGAACGTCTGGACAGGTCAATCGTTCCACCTCCATCGCACCGACGGCGAGGGCGAGTGGTTGGTGCGCCTGGGGCCCGATGCCGAAGTCTCGAGCGAACATGCCCACGGAAAAGGGGACGTCGCTCTCCGCGGCACGGCATCGTCGCTCTACTTGTGGTGTTGAATCGCGTGCGCGCCGACGAGCTCGAACTGTTCGGTGATCCGGCGGTCGCCGCGCTGTGGACCACCGAGATCGCGTTCTGACATGTGGGCGGCGGAGCGACGGTAGCGGGTCATGATGGGTTTCGTCTTTCGCCTCGTTCCGCCGCGTCCCTCCTTCGCCTTCGACATGTCCGCCGAGGAGAGGGCCACGATGATGGAACACGTCGGGTACTGGTCTGCGCTCAACGCACAAGGAAGAGTGCTCGCCTTCGGTCCGGTGAATGATCCCCACGGTGGCTATGGCATCGGTATCGTCTTGGCTGAGAACCTCGCGGACGCGGAGTCGATCCGCGACGCCGACCCCGCCGTGCGGTCAGCGCACGGATTTCGGGGTGAGATCGCGCCCATGTTGCGCCTCGTCACTCCGACCGAAATCTACGACGCCGTTCCCGAGTAACGGCACGCGATCGGGGCGCAGGCAGCGCGCCGCGAGCCCGAGGGCCCGGGTATGTCCCGTCTCCTTGGTGAGCATCACGGGCTCGACCCACGCGCGTCGATAGTGTCGTACGCACAGGTAGGGCGGAAACGAGGGGGCAGCAGTGGGACTGTTGAACGTTGTGTCGGTACTTCCGGAGCGCCGTCGATCCAATCACGGGGAGCTCGGGGACGCTCATTTCGCCAGGCTCGGGGTTCGTGGAGACGACCACGGGCCCGAGCTCGATTCTCACCGCGGCCAGCGTCGTGGTCGAGGCTCTCGCACTCCTCGCCTTCGTCGCGATCATCGGGCTCGTGATCATCATTGTGGTGGCGAACAGGGCCGATCCTGATCCGACAGGTCGCCGGCCCCAGTCCGTGTACTACTTCGCCGTGTCGTTCGTGACGCTCGTCACATCCATCGCGGGATCCATCGTGGTGGTCTTCTCTCTGGTGGCCCTCATCGGACATGGGTCTTCGAAGGTCGGCGATGCAACGGCGCGCGCCTGTGTGCTCGGTGGTCTGATCATGATCGCCAGCTTCGTCCTCCTGCGCACCCATCTGCGCCGGGGAGTCTCGCTCATCGGGTCCGAGACGACGAGTCCCACTCGTCGAGTGGCGCAGAGCTACGTCTCCGCCGTTGCCTTCCTCTCCATGCTGATCCTGCTCGTGGCCATGATCTTCGTGGCCTACCTGGTCTTCGTCCTCGCCGGCCCCGGGGTGTTCGGGTCGCTCGGCGGGCGCACTTCAGCCTGGCGTGCGCTCCTCGACGCCCTCTACGTCGGTGGCGTGGCGGCGCTCGTCCTCCAGACCCACCGCAACCTCGTTTCGCCCGGCCTCAGGTTCTTCCGACCCGTCGCACTGCCGCCGAGGTGTGAGGACGCCGCTCCCGCCGAGGTCAGGCGCCACGGCGCCACGCGCGGGAACTAGGGGCCGGCGGGTGAACATGTGGAGTGACACGCCGCATCTGCGGCAGTACACGACGTAGGTCGGCAAGGGATCCTTCTCGCCCTCTTCGGCATCGGGTGGCACCAGAATGGTGCGAAAGCGCGTGCCATCGGTCAGGTCGGCCCGGCACTGGGGGCACCGGGGTTCCGTGCTCGTCCGCCCGACATTGGCGAACTGGGTCCGCACGAAGCCCGTCGAGACGTCGTCGGGTTGCTCCCCGGGCGCTTGTCCCGACATGAGGGCCGTGACGCGTCGGCGCGCCAACCCGAGGTCGACCCCGAGCCGTACGAGCACCTGCGCCGCCACGCCCTCGCCCTCGCGGAGGATCCCGAGGAGGATGTGCTCGGTGCCGATGTAGTTGTGGCCGAGATGCAGCGCCTCACGGAGCGACAGCTCGAGGACCTTCTTGGACCGGGGGGTGAACGGGGGTGAGCCACCCGGCGCGGGCGCGGACGCCTCGTCGACACACCCAGCATTTCGGCGACTTCGCTCCGCACCGCGTCGAGCGTGATGCCGAAGGACGCCAGGGCGGTGGCGGCAAGCCGTCCGCTTCGAGGATCAGCCCGAGGAGAATGTGCTCGGTGCCGATGTGGCCGTGGCCGAAGGAGGCGGGCCTCCTCTTGCGCCAGAACCAGAACCGACCGGGCCCGATCGGTGAAGCGCTCGAACACTCTCGTGACGATACCTGCGCACGCTCGTTGCGCTCCGGTGCCGTTGGGTCAGCGCCGTTGCGGCCTGTCGCCGGGCGGTCCGGGCATGGATGGGCGGGGACGGCTGTTGCACCATGAGATGGAACAGTCCCGCAAGATCCTGATGATCTCGGGCAGCCTGCGGCGCCGTTCGACGAACACGGCGTTGCTCCTCACCGCGCAGGCCTCGCCCCGCCGGCGTCGCCGCCGTCCTCTATGAGGGGACGGCCGGACTCCCCCACTTCAATCCGGACGAGGACCGGCCGCCGCTGCCGGTGCCCGTCGCCGATCTACGGGCCCGGATCCGGAGCGCCGACGCGATCCTGTTCTCGACACCCGAGTACGCCGGCGCGCTCCCGGGGTCGTTCAAGAACGTGCTCGACTGGGCCGTGGGTGACGACCAGCCAGGCTCCATGAACGGCAAGCCGGTGGCGTACATCAACGTGTCTCCCCGTGGTGCCGCGCTGGCGCACGCGTCGCTGCGGAGCGTCCTGGGCTACCTCGGGGCGCTCGATCGTGGAAGCGGCGTGCGTGGACATTCCACTGACCGGGGACAGCCTGGGCGAGGACGGCCTCATCGTCTCGGACGAGATCCGCCCTGGCACGTCGTCACGGCCGCGAGTGGTCGGCGCTCGGCGGAGCGCTTCAGCGCAGGCGAGTTGGCCCGGCACGATCGGTGAGGGCAGTGCCGTCTCGCCCATCAGGAAGCGGTCGACGGCGGCCGCGGCGGAGCGTCCTTCGGCGATGGCCCAGACGATGAGGCTCTGCCCGCGGGTCTGATCGCCGCAGACGAAGACGCCCTCGACGTTGGTGGACCAGTCACGGTCCGCCGCCACCGCACCCCGGGCATCGAGGTCCAGTCCGAGCTCCGCCACCGCGCCCTTGCGCTCGGTGCCGACGAAGCCCATGGCCAGCAGCACCAGTTCGCATTCGAACTCGAACTCGGTGCCGACCATCTTTTGGAAGACCGGGCGTCCGTCTTCGAGGACGGTCTCGACCTCGTGGCCGCGCAAGGCCCGCACGGCGCCCGAACCATCGTCGACGAACTCGGTCGTGGTGACGGAGAAGACGCGCTCGCCCCCTTCCTCGTGGGCCGACGACGTGCGCAGGATCAACGGCCACAGGGGCCATGGATTGGTGTCGGACCTCTGCTGGGGCGGCTCGGGCAGGATCTCGAACTGGTGCACCGAGGCAGCGCCTTGGCGGTGTGCCGTGCCGAGACAGTCGGCGCCGGTGTCGCCGCCGCCGATGATGATGACCCGCTTGCCCCTCGCCGTGATGGGTGACGCGGTGAGCGCCCCCTCCCGGACGAGGTTCGAGGGCTTGAGGTACTCGAGGGCGAGATGCACGCCCGTCGAGGTCGCGTCCGGGCACCGGGAGATCACGGGGCAGGGTCGCCCCGCCGGCCATGACGACGGCGTCGAACTGCGCGCGGACCTCGGCCGCCGAGCGGACGGTGACGTCGGGGGCGCAGGCCGTGCCGAGGCCCCGCTCCTCGCCGGGCTCGAGCGGACCGTCCCCGACCGGCTCGCGTCCGCCGCACGTCGACGGCTCCCGGCTCCGCGGCCGTCGGCGGGCCCACCGATCGACGTGGCGCAGACGAAGGTCACGCCTTCGGCCTCCATCTGGGACAGGCGCCGGTCCAGCACGGCCTTCTCCATTTTGAATTCCGGGATGCCGTAGCGCAGCAGGCCCCCGGGCTTCTCGGCCCGTTCGAACACCGTCACGTCGTGACCGGCACGCGCCAGTTGCTGGGCCGCGGCCAGGCCGGCCGGTCCGGAGCCGACCACGGCGACGGAGCGTCCCGTGCGCACGGTGGCGAGTTGGGGGTCCACCCATCCTTCGGACCAGGCCCGCTCGACGATCTCGTACTCGATCCGCTCGATCGTCACCGGGTCTTCGTTGATCCCGAGGACGCACGCCGCCTCGCAGGGGGCGGGGCAGAGCCGGCCGGTGAACTCGGGGAAGTTGTTGGTGGCGTGCAGCCGCTCGATGGCGTCGGACCAGTCGTCCTTGTAGACGAGGTCGTTCCACTCGGGGATGAGATTGCCGAGCGGGCAGCCGTCGTGGCAGAAGGGGATGCCGCAGTCCATGCAGCGGGCGCCCTGCTCCTGGGTCTGCTCGGCGCTGAAGGGCTCGTACACCTCACGCCAGTCGCGCAGGCGCACCGAGACGGGCCGTCGCCGTGGCAGCGCGCGGTCGAACTCCATGAAACCGGTCGGCTTACCCATCGAACGACCTTACCCATCGCATACCCATTACCCACGTGCAGCTGCCTCCATGACGGCCTCGTCCACCGAGCGGCCCTCGGCCTCGGCCAAACGGGTGGCCTCGAGGATGCGCCGGTAGTCCCGTGGCATGACCTTGACGAACTCGCGTTGCTCGATGTCCCAGTGCTCGAGGAGCCGGGTCGCCACGGCGGAATCGGTCTCGACGCCGTGGCGCTCGACGAGGCTGCGGACGAGGAAGCTGTCCTCGCCGTTGAGAGGCTCGACGTCGACCATGTCGGGGTTGACCCGCTGACCGAAGGTGCGCTCGGGGTCGTAGACGTAGGCGATGCCGCCCGACATGCCGGCGGCGAAGTTGCGGCCGGTCCGGCCCAGCACGACGACGCGGCCCCCGGTCATGTACTCGCACCCGTGGTCGCCCACGCCCTCGACGACGGCCACGGCGCCCGAGTTGCGCACGCAGAAGCGCTCGCCGACCTGGCCCCGGATGAACGCCTCGCCGGCCGTGGCGCCGTAGAGGATGACGTTGCCGGCGATGATCTGGTCCTCGGCGGCGAACACCGACTCGACCTGGGGCCGCACGACGAGCCGCCCGCCCGAGAGGCCCTTGCCGAAGTAGTCGTTGGCGTCGCCGTAGAGGCGCATGGTCATGCCTCTCGGGACGAAGGCGCCGAAGCTCTGCCCGGCCGAACCGGTGAAGGTGAGCGAGATCGTGTCGTCGGGCAGCCCGGCCGCGCCGTAGCGCCGGCTGATCTCCGAGCCCAGCAGGGTCCCGACGGTGCGGTCGACGTTGGAGATGGGCAGGGCGACCGAGACGGGCGTGGCATCCTCCAACGAGGCGGCACACGCCGCCATGAACTGATGATCCAACGCCTTCTCGAGGCCGTGGTCCTGCAGGCGGGTCTGGTGACGTGGCATGTCGTCGGGGACGTCCGGCTGGGCCAGGACGGCGCTCAGGTCGAGCCCGACCGCCTTCCAGTGGGCGACCGCCGCTTCGCTGTCGAGCAGATCCACCCGCCCGACGGCCTCTTCGAGGGTGCGCAGGCCGAGCGCGGCCAGCAGCTCGCGCACCTCCTCGGCGATGTACTCGAAGAACGTCTGGACGAACTCCGGCTTGCCGGAGAACTTGGCCCGTAGGGCGGGGTTCTGGGTGGCGATGCCGACGGGACACGTATCGAGGTGGCAGACCCGCATCATGATGCAGCCCGAGACCACCAGGGGCGCCGTGGCGAAGCCGAATTCCTCGGCCCCGAGCAGCGCACCGATGATCACATCGCGGCCGGTCTTGAGCTGCCCGTCCACCTGGACCACGATGCGGTCGCGCAGCCCGTTGGCCAGCAGCGTCTGCTGGGTCTCGGCCAGGCCGATCTCCCAGGGGATGCCGGCGTGCTTGAGCGAGGTGAGCGGTGCCGCACCCGGTGCCGCCGTCGTGGCCCGAAATCAGGACCACGTCGGAGTGGGCCTTGGCCACCCCGGCTGCGACCGTGCCCACGCCGACCTCGGCCACCAATTTCACGTGCACCCGGGCCGCCGGGTTGGACGACTTGAGGTCGTGGATGAGCTGGGCGATGTCCTCGATCGAATAGATGTCGTGATGCGGCGGGGGCGAGATCAGCTCCACTCCCGGCGTCGAGTACCTCGTCCGGGCGATCCACGGGTAGATCTTCTTCCCCGCCAGCTGCCCGCCCTCCCCGGGCTTGGCGCCCTGGGAGATCTTGATCTGCAGGTCGTCGGCGTTGACCAGATACTCGCCCGTCACGCCGAAGCGGCCGGACGCCACCTGCTTGATCGCACTGCGCCGGAGGTCGCCGTTGGCGTCGGGCGTGAAGCGGTCGGCATCCTCGCCGCCCTCGCCGGTGTTCGAGCTCCCGCCGATGCGGTTCATGGCGATGGCCAGGTTCTCGTGCGCCTCGGCCGAGATCGACCCGTAGGACATGGCCCCGGTGGAGAAGCGGGTCATGATCGACTCGATCGGCTCGACCTCCTCGATGCGGGATGGGGCCGGTCCCCGCCGCGGTCGCACGCCCCGGCCACCGAGGCCGCCGTCGACGGACCATCAATCTCTACTTGAGCTTCAGGGTCGAAACCATCGAGTTCAGATCGAGGGTTTCCCGCAGCGGATGTCGCTGCGGGCGCTCGCGCCGTCGGCGTTCCCCGCCGCGGCTGCGTCGCCGGTGCGCAGCCGCAGCAGCCCCCGCAGCGTCGCCAGCTTCTCGGCCTGGTCGTCCACCGCAGCCGTGTACTCCTTGAAGATCCCGTACTGCTTCGAGCGCGTGGCGTGCTGGAGCTTGAACACGGTCTTCGGGTTGAAGAGGTGGTATTCCCCCTCACGCCGCCATTGGTACTCCCCGCCCACCTCGAGTTCCCGGTGCGCCCGTTCGGTCGGACGCTCCTCGTAGGCCATGCGGTGCCGGGTGGCCACCTCGGCGGCGAGCACGGAGAGCCCGATGCCCCCGATGCGGCTGGCGGTGCCGGTGAAGTACTCGTCGATCAGGGCCCGGTCGAGCCCGATGGCTTCGAAGACCTGGGCGCCGGTGTAGGAGGCCACGGTCGAGATGCCCATTTTGGACATGACCTTGAGCACGCCCTTGCAGGCCGCCTTCATGTAGTTGCGCCGGGCCTGGCGGGGGGACACGCCCTCGAGGAGGCCCTCGGCGATCATGTCGTCGATGGTGTCGAGCGCCAGGTAGGGGTTGACGGCGGCGGCGCCGTAGCCGATGAGCAGCGCCATGTGATGGACCTCGCGGGCGTCGCCCGTCTCGATGACGAGGCCCACACTGGGTGCGGGTCTTCTCCCGCACCAGGTGGTGGTGCACGGCCGAGGTCAGCAACAACGAGGGGATCGGCGCCCACTCCTCGGTGGCGTTGCGGTCGGAGAGGACGATGATGTTGGCCCCGTCGGCGATCGCCTCGGACACCCGGCGGCGCACGTCGGTCAGCGCCCGTGCCAACGACTCGCCCCCGGCTGCGGTGGCCGCGCCGGCGGCGCCGGCCTGCCGTACCTCGAACAGGCCGTCGACGGTGAAGGCCTTGAAGCCGGGCGTCTCGCTGTGCTCGTTGACGTACATCAGCTTGGCCAGGTCGTCGCGGTCGATGACCGGGAGCGGCAGCAGGATCTGGCGGCACGAGCCCGGGCCCGGCTCGAGCAGGTTGCCCTCGGGCCCGACGGTGGCCGAGAGCGAGGTCACCAGCTCTTCGCGAATGGCGTCGAGGGGCGGGTTGGTCACCTGGGCGAACAGTTGGGTGAAGTAGTCGTAGAGCAGGCGGGAGCGGTCCGAGAGCACGGCGATGGAGGCGTCCGAGCCCATGGAGCCCAGCGGCTCGCCACCCGTGCGGGCCATCGGGGCCAGGATCACCCGCAGCTCCTCGGCCGTGTAGCCGAACATGCGCTGCTGGCTGACGACCCGGCCGTGCTGGGGGGTGAGCATGGAGCGGGGCGGCAGCTCATCGAGGCGGACCTGGTCGTCGGCCAGCCACTCGTCGTAGGGGTGCTCGGCGGCCAGTGCCGTCTTGATCTCGTCGTCGTCGACCAGGCGGCCCTCGGCCGTGTCGACCAGGAACATGCGGCCGGGCTGCAGCCGGCCCTTGCGCACGACGTGCTCGGGTGCGATGTCGAGCACGCCCACCTCGCTGGCGAGGACCACGAGGTCGTCGTCGGTCACCCAGTACCGGGCGGGGCGCAGCCCGTTGCGGTCCAGGACGGCGCCCACCACGGTGCCGTCGGTGAAGGTGACCGCGGCCGGGCCGTCCCAGGGCTCCATGAGGGAGGCGTGATAGCGGTAGAACGCCCGCCGGGCATGGTCCATCGTGGTGTGGTTCTCCCACGCCTCGGGGATCATCATGAGCACGGCATGGGGCAGCGAGCGCCCGGCGAGGTGCAGGAGCTCGAGCACCTCGTCGAAGCTGGCCGAGTCGCTGGCCCCCGGGGTGCACACCGGGTAGATGCGGTCCAGGTCCCCCTCAATGAGGGAGCTCGAGAGCAGAGCCTCGCGGGCCCGCATCCAGTTGCGGTTGCCGGCCAGGGTGTTGATCTCCCCGTTGTGGGCCATGTAGCGGTACGGGTGGGCCAGGGGCCAGCTCGGGAAGGTGTTGGTCGAGAAGCGGGAGTGCACGAGGGCCAGGCCCGACTCGAAGAGGGGGTCCTCCAGGTCGGCGAAGAAGAAGCGGAGCTGCTCGGAGGTCAGCATCCCCTTGTAGACCAGCGTGCGCGCCGACAGCGACGGGAAGTACAGCCCTTCCACGGTGTGCTCGGCCCGCTTGCGCAGCACGAAGGCCTGGCGTTCGAGCGCCATCTGGTCGTGCGCCGAGACCGGCTCGCCGGCCCGTTCGACGAACAGTTGCTCCATGATCGGCATGACGCTGAGGGCGGTCTCCCCCAGTCCCTCGGTGACGACCGGCACCGGGCGCCAGCCCAGCACGGCCAGCCCTTCCTCGGTCGCGAGGGCTTCGACGACCTTCTTGGCCTTGGCCGCATCGTCGGGCTCGCCCGGGAGGAAGGCCAGGCCCACGGCGTACCTGCCGGCAGCAGGAAGGGTGAACCCGGAGGCCTCTGCGGCCCCGACCAGGAACCGGTGCGGGACCTGGACCAGAATGCCGGCGCCGTCACCCGTCGAGACCTCGGCTCCCGAGGCACCACGGTGGGCCAGGCGCTCGAGCACGGTGAGGCCCTTGTCCACGATGCTGTGGTCCGGGCGCCCGTGGAGATCGGCCACCATGCCGACGCCACAGGCGTCGTGTTCGTACGAAGCGTCGTAGAGGCCGGAGGCCATCGGTTCCTTTCGGACTGGGACGTGAACGGAACGGCGACCGGGACGGCGCTGGCCCAGAAGCGGAAGCTACAGAATACACGACCGCACCGGGAGGCCCGCCAAGCCCGGGCGCGGGGCTCAGAGGACTCGGCGGAGAAATGCGGCCGTGAGGGCGGTCCATTCGGCCAGCTCGGATGCCGTCGACGCCACGTGGAGCTCGGTGTCAGGGATGTGCGCGGCCAACTCCTCGGCGGTCGAGACCGGATGGACCGGATCGCCGGTCCAGGCCAAAATGAGCGCAGGCACCCGGATCTGCGCCAGCTCGGCCCGGTCGGGCAGGTTGGCTTCCGTGGCGCCCCGCATGACCAGGGCCAGTCGACCCGGCTCCCAGGCCCGGACGGCGTCTGCCTGCTGCTCGCGGCGTTGCGTGTCCCCCTTGAAAGGATCGGGGGGTTCGAGGGCGGCCCGGGAGTCGATCAGCGCTTCGACGCCCTGCTCTTCGATCAGTGTGGCGGCGAGCTCCCACATCGCCGCCTGCGCGGCCCTCGTCTCCCATCCGGTCGGCGGGAGGGCGAGGACCAGCGCCCGTACTCGTTGCGGGCTGAGGACGGCGGCGTGGAGCGCGGTGCCACAGCCCATGGAGGCCCCGGCCGACACGTAGCTGCCGATCCCCAACGCATCGGCCAGCGCCAGCTGATCGCGGGCCAGCTCCGACCAGCTGTAGCCCTTCGTATCCGGGGTCGACGCGGATTCGCCGTGCCCCCGGGCGTCGTAGCGGACGACGGAAACGGGGATCTGGTCCCAGTCGAGGAGTCCGAGTACCGCGTCGCTGGCCCGGCTCATCGTGAGGCCGTGGCCCCAGATGAGGTCGGGACCCTCCCCCGACACCTCGTACACGAGCAGGGCGTCGCGGACGTGGACTTCGTGGTGCGTCACGGCGGGAAGGAGCGCGGAGCGATCGCTAGCCGGCGGCCCGTGCCAGGGAGGCCGGATTGATGGGCGTCGGCATGGCGTGGACGGCGGGGAGCACCTTCTCTGCGAAGAGGCGGAGGCTCTTCTCCGCCTTCTCCTTCGGCATTCCGCCGTAGAAGACGTGGATGACGAGCGTCTCGAGGCTGATGGCCCACTGGACGGATTGCAGCCTGTCGATGATCTCGTCCGGTGTGCCGATGGGCTGCGTGCTGCGTTGGCTCGCCACCAGGTTGCCCGCCAGGCCGGCGTCGGAGGCTTGGGTCTTGAGGTAGTCCTCGTAGCCCTTGATCCCCCCGAAGCCCGGGTTGTTCCACTCGAAGTAGTGGTGTTGCGCCGCAAGCTGCTGCGCCCGGAAGTAGTCCCAGCCTTCCTCGGCCTCGGCCGAGGTCTCGGCGCAGTACATCCACAAGAGCGTGGTGGGTTGGTCGGGGGGCAGGCCGAGCTCGGCGCGGATGGTGTTGAAGCGCCGCACCTTGTCCGTCATGGCCTCGAGGTCGTCGTTGGCGACGAACATCTGGCCGAGTCCGTTCTCGGCCGCCAGCCGGGCCGACGTCTCGGTGGTGAACGCCGCCTTGATGTCGGTGGTCAGCTCGCCCTTGTGCCGCGCCTGGGGGCGGATGGTTGTCGGTGGGATGCTGAACACCTTCCCGTCGAAGGTGAACCGCTCCGATCCGTCGGAGGCGCGGACCGCATTCACCACGTCGTAGAAGTAGGCGTGGGACTCCTCGATCGGAATGCCCAACGAGGCGTACTCGTGGGGCGCGATGCCACGTCCGATGCCGAGATGCAGCCGGCGCCCCCGGAGCAGGATGTCGAGCATGTTGATCTCCGAAGCCAGGCGCACCGGGTTCCACCACGGCGCCACGATCACGGCCGTCCCCACGTCGACGCGGCTGGTCCGCCCGGCCCAGTAGGCCAGCCACTGCAACGGGTTGGGCTGCATGGAATAAGCGGATCCGTAGTGCTCGGTGGCCCAGATGGAGTCGAAACCCAGAGGCTCCACCAACTCGCCCATGGACAACGTCTGTTCCATGTTGAGATAGTCGGCGACATCGGGTGGGCGTGTCGTAGTCACCGGCCATCAGTCGCGGCCAGTCGCCCTGGTTGTATCCGGTCACCATCACTCCACAGTGCATGCCACTCCTCGGGGAAACAGCCAGTCATACACGCCCGAGGATCCAACCGCCACCGCAGCGCGCCGTGCACCTCACAGGCGCGGCCCGATCACCGAGGGCTGGTCGGCCAGCCAGCGTCGGAGCTCCTGTTTCACCGGCTTGCCGAGAGCGTTCCTCGGCAGCTCGTCGATGACGACGACGTGGCGTGGCGTCTTGAATCCGGCCAGGCGCGCCCGCACGCGGCCGATGAGCACGTCGGGGGTGAGGGTGGTCCCGGCCCGCAGGACGATGACCGCGCAGACGTTCTCCCCCCAGTGGGGGTCGAGGACGGCGACCACCGCCACCTCGCGCACCTCGGGACACGAACGCAGGATCTCCTCTTCGACTTCGCGCGACGAGACATTTTCCGCGCCGGTGACGATGACGTCCTTCTTGCGGTCGACGACGGAAAGCACGCCATCGGCATCGAACACGCCGATATCCCCGGTGTGGAACCACCCTTCGGTGAAGGCGGCCCGGGTCGTCTCTGGATCTCGCCAGTAGCCCGCCATCACCTGTTCGCCCCGGATGACGATCTCGCCCGGCACACCCGGGCCGACCTCGTGCTGGGCGTCGTCGAGCACCCGGACCTCCACGTTGGGTGCCGGCCGGCCGGCCGACGTGAGGAGATGATCGGCGCCCGATGCCGCGCCGGTTCCGGCGCCGGATGCCGCGCCGGTTCCGGCGCCCGCCAGTGCCCGGCGATGCTCCTCGATACCGAGAAAGACGGCGTTCCCGGCCAACTCGGTCATGCCGTAGCCCTGGCTGAAGTCGATCTGCAGTTCGGTGAAGGCGCGTCGCAAGAGCGTCGGGGGCATCGGGGCGGCGCCGTACGCGATCGCCTCGAGCGAAGCCAACTGCGGGCGTGCCTCGGGGTGCGCATCGAGGTGGTCCAACAAGCTCGAGAGCATGGTGGCGGCCATGGTGGTCTTCGTGACGTGATGCCGTCCGACCAGCGAGACGAATGCTCCCGGCTCGAAACGGTCCATGAGGACGACGGGCCGGCCGACGGCGAGATTGCGCACCACGTTGTACCCCGCCACGTGGCACAGCGGGAAGGGATGCAGGTACACGTCGTCAGGTCCGATCGGACGCCCGTACGCGCTGGCGATCAGAGATGCGGCGACGTTGCGATGGGTGAGTGTCGCGCCCTTGGGCGATCCGGTCGTCCCACTGGTGTAGATCAACCAGATCGGCGTGTCGGGGGACGACGACCCCTCCACCCGCCACTGGCCCGGGTAACCGCCCGCGGCTGCTCCCCCGTCGCGCATGGACGCCCACTCGTCCAGATCGATGTACGTGGGAGCCGCACGAGCGGTGACCAGGGCGGCAACTGACGGCGCGATACGGTCCAGCTCGGCGCGGGGGCCCACCACCACCTTGGCTCCGGCGCGCTCGACGATGGCCGCCAGTTCGGCTGCGGCCAGGCGATGGTTCAAGAAGGTGAGGATCCGGCCGGCGCGGGGCACGCCGTAATAGGCCTCGACCCAACTCGGGTGGTTCTCGCCGATGATCGCCACGCGATCCCCCGGACCACTGCAATCCCCCAGCGCGGCGGCCACGCGCGTGGTCCGGGCGGAGAATTCGCCGAAGCTGAGGGTGTGGCCGCGGAAGGTGAGCGCCGGGCGGCGGGGATCGGTGGCCGCCATGTGGTCGATCGGCTCGTGCAGGAGCATCCCCATGGTCAGCAAGCTACCGGTAGGTAGGCGGCCACCCGGGTCTGATCCCTCAGCTCGTAAGCTGAGGGCCGTGGCGCACCGGGTGCTCGTCGTTGGGGGAGGCGTCATCGGGCTCTCGTGCGCCTGGCGGCTCGCCACCGGCGGGCACGAGGTCACCCTGGTCGCCCCGACCCCCGGGCGCGACGGTGCCTCGTGGGTCGCCGCCGGCATGTTGGCCCCGGTGACCGAGGTGCAATTCGGAGAGGCGGCCCTGACCGAACTGTTGCTCGAGGGAGCCAGGGGCTGGAAGGAGTACGGCGCCGCGCTGGAGGAGGCGTCCGGGCACGATGTCGGCTACGACCAGTCCGGGACGCTCACGGTCGCGCTCGATACGTCGGACCGCGCCGCCCTCGACCAGCTCCTCGCCTACCAGCACACGCTGGGCTGCACGGCGCACCGGCGCACCGCCTCGGAGTGCCGCGGGCTGGTGCCCGCCCTCTCCCCGACGGTGTGCGGGGGCATAGAGGTGCCGGGTGACCACCACGTGGACAATCGGGCCCTGTTGGGCGCACTGGTGGCGGCGTGTGCCGCGACGGGCGTGTCGTTCGTGGGGCAGACGGTGCGCCGTGGTCGCCGAAGGACCGACCGTGCTCCTCTCCGACGGCGCCCGGCTCGGCGCCGATCACGTCCTCCTGGCGGCCGGCGTCGGTACCCCGCACATCGGCGGCCTCGAAGAGGCCGCACTGCCCGAGATCCGCCCCGTCAAGGGCCACATCCTGCGGCTGGGACCCGCCGGCGGCGGCGCGGCCGCTTCCCCGCTGCTCAACCGCACGGTGCGGGCCCTCGTGCACGGGCGTTCGATCTACCTCGTCCCCCGCCCCGACAACACGCTCGTCGTGGGGGCCACCATGGAGGAGAGGGGGACCGACGTCACCGTGCGCGCCGGGGCGGTGCACGAACTGCTCAGTGACGCCCGGGCGGTCGTCCCCGGCGTCGACGAGCTGGAGCTGCGCGAGGCCGAGGCCGGTCTGCGTCCCGCCACCGCGGACAACACGCCGGTCGTCGGATGGACCGCCCTGCCCGGCGTGGCCGTGGCCAGCGGCCACTTCCGCAACGGCATACTGCTGGCGCCCTCCACCGCGTCCGCGGTGGTCGACCTGTTCGCCGGGGTGGCGACATCGGATGCCCTCGCCACCCCGTGAGCGAGCTCACCGTCACGGTCAACGGGGAGCGGATGCGCGTGCCGACCGGGTCCACGATCGCCGACCTGGTGGCACTCGTCCTCGACGGGGCCGAGCCCAAGGGGATTGCCGTGGCGGTCGACCGGGACGTGATTCCGCGGTCGGAATGGTCCGCCACCAGGGTGTCTGCAGAGACACCGATAGAGATCGTGACGGCGGCCGCCGGTGGGTAGCCTTGACGGATGATCGAAACAGCCCTCACGGGATCCACGGCCTTCGTCCTGGCCGGAGGCGGGACCAAAGGCTCGTTCGAAGTGGGCGCCCTCCAGTATCTGGTGGGCACCGAGCGCATCATCCCTGACATCATCACGGCCACGTCGGCCGGGGCGGTCGCCGCGTCCGTGTTGGCGCAGGCGCGCACCCTCGAGGAATTCACCCGGCGCGTGCAGGAGGTCGAGGACGACATTCTGGCCATGACCCGCACCGAGCAGATCTTCGGCGAGCAGGCGTGGCTGCGCGCGCTCGAAGGGACGGCACTCGCCGGCGAAATTCGTTTCGCCCTGACCGAGGGCACCCGGCCCCCGCAGCCCGCACCGGAGTCGACGGGAATCGACGGCGCCCTGATGAGGGTGCCCGATGTCGCGCCGGCGAAACAGCGTTCGCCCCAGCGCGCCGCCAAGAGGGCGCGCCGTCGCCGGAGGCGCAAGATCCAGCGCATGGTCTTCGGCGCCGCCTTCCGCCTGCCCGGCGCACGACGCAAGTTCCGCACGAGCGGGAGCGCGGTGCTCAACCTGCGACCGCTGGCCGACGCCATCCGTCACGGGGGCGAGACCGGGATCCATCCCGTCGACCCGGCGCTGGTCGCCCGACCGGGGTTGGAGCTCCGCCTGGCCGTGACGGCACTGCGGGCCGGCGTGCTGCGCTACATCACACAGGACGGCACCATCGTCGAGGACGACGCGGTGACGCGGGTGCAGGGCGACGCCGGAGGCCCGGTCGACTTCTTGGAAGGCGTGATCGCATCGGCCAGCGTGCCGCTCGTCTTCCCGCCCCGCGCCCTGGCCGACGACGACTATGTCGACGGTGGGGTGCTCCAGGTCGTACCGGTGCGCGCCGCCGCCCAGCTCGGTGCCTCCCGGATCATCGCCGTGGTGGCGATCCCGCTCCGGATCGATCGCGACGAGCGCAGCTACTCCGACGACAACGCGGCCAACGTCGGCCTGCGCGCGTTGGGCGCCATCGCCATGGCGGACCGCCAACGCGAGAACCTGGCCGTCGCCCTCCCCGGGCACACCACGTTGACCACCATCGACCCCGTGGTCGATGTCGTCGGGTACTTCGAGGTGCAGCCGGGCCTCCTGCGCATCAACAAGGACTACGGGTGGCTGCGGGCCGCCGACGTCATGGCCGAGGGCGATCCCACCCTGCTGGCCGAGATCGCCGCGGAGACCCACCGGCTCACTGCGGCCCGCCTGCAGGCCTGGCATCTGGAGGAGACGATCTGGGAGGCGAGCCGGGCCGGGGACCACGCCGACGCCGGCGTCGTCGCCCTGCTCCGCGAGCTCAAGCGGCAGGTGCAGGAGATCGTCGATCAACGCAAGCAGTTGGGCTTCCCGGTGCCCGATGGCTGCGAGGCATGGTGGACCGGCTACGAGGTCCACGGGCACTGACGCCCGTGACCGGCCTGCGCCGGCTCAGACCGTGGGGCCGCCCAGCCAGCCACGGCGTCTGAACAGTATGAACAGCAGGATCACGGCCACCACCTCTGTCCCGACGCCGACGACGAAGAATGACCATCTCGTCGTGATGTGACGGACCAGGAAGGAGAAGTTCTGCCCGAAGAAGCCGGTGAGCCAGCTCAGGGGGAGGAACACGGTGGCGATGATGGCCAGTTGTTTCATGACGACGTTGAGCCGGTTCGACACGGTGGAGAGGTGCGTGTCCATGACACTGCTCAGCAGATCGCGGTAACTGTCGACCAGGTCGGCCAGACGGATCAGGTGGTCGTAGAGATCACGGAAGTACCGTGCTGCCTCGTCGGTCATGCCGGGCACGTCGGAGACGCCGGCATTGATGCTGGCCATCATGTCCCGTTGCGGAGCGATGACCTTGCGCATGTTGACGAGGGCGCGCTTCATGTCGAACAGTTCTCCCAGCTGCGCTTCCGTGGGTGCTTTGAGGATGTCGTCTTCGAGGGCGTCGATCCTCTCGTCGAAGTCGTTGAGGACGGGAAAGAAGCCGTCGACGAGCGCGTTCATGATCAGGTAGACGATGACGATCTGGGGCGGTGCGCTGGTGGCCGAGAGCTTGTGCTGGGCGATCCGTTCCCGTACCGCCTGCACCGAGGAGCAGCCGGAGCGATGGACGGTGACCACATAGGTGTCGTTCCAGAAGAAATGCACCTCGGCCTGACCGTTGTCGGTCGGGTCCGCTCCCCGGGCGACGAGGTAGACGAAGTCGTCGTAGTCGTCGAAGCGGGGGCGTTGCGCGAACCTCTCGGCGGCCGCAACGGCGAGCGGGTGAAAGCGGAAGTGGACGCTGAGCAGCTCGTTGACGGTGCCGTCGGAGGCGTCATCGTCGAGATCCAGCCAGAAGAACCTCTTCCCGGCCAGCGCAGCCAGGACGTTCTCAGTCGTGGCCTCGGTGTCCGTCCCGTCCTGTGTGAGCGTGCCCTTCATGGCCACAGTCTCACTCCCTCCCTTGCCCCAGCGTGGGATGGGCGGGCGACGGCCCGGAGGTCGGGGGAGCGACCCCGGGCCGACCGCGCGAGCATGGCCCCCATGGCATCCACTGAAGAACTCCTCGCTGCACTCGACGAGCGGCTCCTCGACGCGATCAGCGGCAAGTCGACCCCCGAAGGTGTGGCCAAGCTCGCTGAAGCGCGGGCGTGGATCACCAACCCTGATCAACCCCACGGGGGTTCACTCTCGACGTAGCGCGTTCAGAGGAAACGAGACGGGTCCAGCTCGTCGGGGATGGTGGTGCGCCCGGGCTCTCCGAGTATGTGCTCGGCCAGGATCTTGGCGCTGTAGGGACCCAGCAACAGCCCGTTGGCCCCGTGGCCGGTCGCGACCCAGACGTTGTCCCACCCCGGGACGGCGCCGAGCACCGGGCGGTCGTCGGGCGAGGTGGGGCGGAGGCCGACCCGGGTCCCGAGGTAGGACGCGTCGGCCAACCCGGGCGCGACGACGAGGCATTCGCGGAGAAGCTCGTGGAGGCCCGACGCCGTGACGGTGACGGAGAACCCGGCGTCCGGCTCGAACGTCCCACCGCAGGCCACCCGACCACCCGGCCACGGCACGAGGTAGTGCGAGAGGAGAGGCTGCACGATCGGCCACCCTCCGCTCTCCCCCGCCGTCCCCAGGTGCACGATCTGCCCCTTGGTGGGGCCGATCGGGAGGGTGCAGCCCAGCCATTCCCCCATCGGGGCGCTCCAGGCGCCACCCGCGATCGCCAGGGCTCCGCACCGCACCTCGTCGTCCCCCTCGACCGAGACACTGTGCGCGACGCGGGTCGGCGACGACGCCGGTGGTCCGCCGCGCACGCCCGACACCGCACCGGTCACCATGCGCACACCACGCGCCAGCGCAGCCTCGCGCAACGCGTCGGCCATGCCACGGCCGTCGATACGGGCCGCACCCGGATAGTGGAGCGCCCGGTGCACGGTGCCCAAGGGCGGGAACAGCGCGACGGCCTCGCCGGGCGTGATCTCGCGCACCCGTCCGTCGGCCCGGCCCAGCACGCGCTCGGCAAACGGACCGAACCACGGCTCCTCGCTCTCGCGCAGCCCGACCGACAAGAGGCCGCACGTGGCGTAGCCCGACGCATCGGTCGAGACACCGTCGTGGCGGAGGCGGTCGAGCAACAGCGGGTAGTGGTCGCCGGCGCCATGCGTCAACGCCCACCAGAACGGCTCGGTCGTCGGGTGCGTGTCGGGCGCCAGAATGCCCGCGCCCGCATCGGTGGCCCGTCCCGGGATGGCCGGCGTCGATCAGCGTGACCGTTGCCCCCCGGCTGACCAGTTCGTAGGCCAACGAGAGGCCGACGAGTCCTCCGCCGGCGATGGCCACGTCGCAGGGCTCTCCGCTCACGACCCGGCAGGATACGAGGAGTGCACTGCATGCGCATCCTTGTCGGCCCCCATCGTCACCGCTACGTTGACCGTCGTGCGTTTCGTCACCGGGATGCCCGGCCTGAGCAGGTACCCGCCCGTCGAGCCGTCCTGGGCGCCGGAGATGTCGGCGCCGGACATGCAGCGCCTGGCCCGCGGCATCGACGACCTCGGCTTCGACGGCCTGCTCGTGCCCGAGCACATCGTGGTGCCGCCCGATCTGGCGGGCGCCATGGGCGCGCACTGGCCCGCACGCGCTGCACCGCGATGTCGTTCCTGGCCGGTGCGACGAGCCGGCTCACCGTCATTTCGGCGATCGTCATCCTGCCGTTGCACAACCCGCTGGTGCTGGCCAAGGAGATCGCCACCCTCGACGTCCTCAGTGGCGGTCGAATGATTGTGGCCTGCGGGGTGGGGAATGCGGCGGCGGAGTTCGAGGCGCTCGGCGTGCGCTTCGATCAGCGAGGTCGCATGGCGGACGAATACCTCCAGGCGATGTCCGTCCTCTGGACGGAGGACGAGCCGTCGTTCGACGGGCGCTTCGTCCGCTTTTCCGACGTCCGTTTCGAGCCGAAGCCCGTCCAGAAGCCCCATCCGCCGATCTGGATCGGTGGCAACTCCCCTGCGGCCCTCCGCCGCGCCGCACGCTGGCAAGGCTGGTTCCCCTGGCAGGTGAGCGCGACGGCGCTCCCTTCACGCCTGGCCGAGGTGCGCAACGACCCGGCGTCGGGCGCAGCCGGGCCCCCCATCGACGTGATGCTGTCCGTCTCCCCCGTCCGCGTGGACGAGCGCGATCACCGTCCGCTCGATGGCGGTGGCGGCGCCCCGGTGCCACCGGTCAGCGCCCAAGCGGCCGTGGATGCCGTCGGGGCCCTGGCCGACATCGGGGTCACGTGGACCTCGGTGCCGCCGCCGGGACCACCCACACGGTCTCTCGACGAGTACCTCGACCGGCTCGACTGGGTGGCCCGCGAGGTCATCTCCCATTTTCGCTGAGTCCCTGGCGCCCGTTGACCGCCGCCAGCCCCTCGAGGGCGAGCCCGTAACCGAGATCCGCCGCGAGCGCCCGCCGCAGCGGCTCGGTGAGGACGACGCGCGTGTAGCGCAGGGTCAGGTCCGGCGCCTGCGCCAGCTGGCGGGCCACCTCCCAGGCCCGGTCGAGGACCCGGTCGTGACGGGAGCACCTCGGCCACAATGCCGCAACGCGAGCGCCTCCGTCGCCGAGATCTCGACCCCGGTCAGGAGGAAGGCGCGTCCCCGGTTGGGTCCGAGCAGGAGAGGCCACACCACGTGGACCCCGTCACCGGGTACCGCGCCACCCGGGAAGTGCGCGGCGTCCTGAAAGACGGCCGACTCGGAGGCCAGCACGACGTCGCCGAGGACGGCCAGCTCTGCGTGGATCCGCGCCGGCCCGTTCACCACCGAGATGACGGGGATCTCAATGTCGAGAAGGCTGCGCAAGAGCGCCTTGCCCTCCCAGTAGATCTTGTCCCACCCCGCCGGGGTGCTGACGTCCCAACCGGCGCCGTCCCCGCGCACGCAGAAGTCCTCCCCGCTGCCGGCCAGGATCATGACCCGGTTCCCGCGGTCTCGTGCGATGGCCCCGAAGAGCTCGGGCAGCTCCCGGTGTGCCGCCTCGTCCCAGACGAGGGACTCGCCGGGCGACGCGCCGAGGCTCGACCTCCACGATGCCGTCCTCACGGCGGAGGCGGGCCCGCGTGAAGCTGTGCTGGTAGTCGGCGAACTCGGTCATGGACGATCCCGGACGTCAGGGGCGCATCACGACGCGCCGGGCGTGCCCGCAGGTTGTTCGGCCGCCGGTGCCGCCGTCAGCGCCTCGGGGGCCGCCGGCGCCGGCGCGGCCAGCTCAGCCTTGAGTGCGGCGAGCTCGGTGTCGACAGAGGCGGCCTGGCCGACTTGGTCCAGCTCCTTTTGGATGTCGTCCCCCCCGCCGCCGACGTCCTCGAGGACGCCGGACTCGAGGAGCTCGTCGAGCGCCCCCGAGCGCGCCTGCATGGTGGCGATCTTGTCCTGGGCCCGTTGGAGGGAGGCGCCCGAGTCGTTGAACGACTTCGAAATCCCGGCCGCGCTCTCGTTGACCGTGGTGATCGCCGTGGCCGCGGTGTACTGCGCCTTCAGCGTCTCCTTCTGCGTGCGGAAGTCGTTGACGCGCTTTTGCAGTGCGTCCAGCGTCTTGGTGAGCTTCTGCTCCTCCTCGGTCAGCTGTACCCGCTGCGGCTCCAGGCTGTCGATCTGCTCCTGGGCGACCGCCTTGCGCGACAGCGCTTCTTTGGCCAGGTCCTCGCGCCCTTGCCCGAGCGCCGCCTTGGCCTGGTCCTGCAGGTGGTCGATGGTGTGCTGGAACTGCTGCTCCTGCAGCTCGATGCTCTTGCGGGAACCGGCGAGGTCGACCAGGGCCCGTCGCACCTGCGTGATCTGCTCGAGCATCTTCTCGTAGGAGAGGTCGAGCATCTCGTCCGGCTTCTCGGCCGCGTCGAGGGCCTTGTTTGCCTTGGCCTGTGCGATGTCGTGTGCACGCTGGAAGATGCCCATGTTCCCTCCCTGGGGATCGGCGACTGCTTCTCAGGATAGATTGCATGACACCGCAGCGGGGCGGCGACCAATTGGGTGAAGGCGCCCGCAGCTACATTGCTCGGATGCATCTCCTTGTTCCCCGGGGCGTTCTCGCCGTCTGCCGCGCCCAGGGAAACACGAAATGGGCCGCTCTGGCTGACATTCCGGCCAGCGTCATCCGCTGAACGTCTTGGTCGAACCGGCGGCCTCACGAGAGGCCACACCCAAGACCCGTCGCGTGTCGGGACGCGCCCGTCATCGGCGCCGGAGGCGCAGGCTCCCGGACTGGGCGGCCGCCATCGGGTGGATCGTCGTCCTCCCCCTGGGCGCCGTCGCCCTCCTGCGCATCTTCGCCTGGGACGACGACGTCGTTCCTCGCCGTCCTCAACACCATCTCGCTCTTCGTGTACCTGCCGGCGTGGATCGTGGCGATCGGGGCCGGCATCGGCCGGCGCTACGTGCTGGCGGGGGCGGCACTGCTGGTGATGGTGGCCCAGCTCTTCTTCGTCCTGCCGGAATTCACCGCGGCCCAACCGGCGCCGGCCTGGGCGGCGACGGCACCGAGCATCCGCCTCCTGGACGCCAACGTCTACTTTCTCAACGACACGGCGATGTACGGGGTACGCCAGCGAGATCAAGGCCTACCACCCCCAGCTGGTCACCATGGAGGAGGCCACGCCGCTGGCGGTCGGAAATCTCAGGCGCGCCGGCGCCTTGGCCGGCCTTCCCTTCGTCTTCGACGTCGCACGCTACGACCCGAGGGCCTTCTTGATCGCTTCGAAGTACAGGTTGTCCGGGAGCACCGTCGTCTACTACGACGGGGTCCCCCTCATTGTGGAGACGACGATCCATCTTCCTTCGGGGCCCCAACCACTCTGGGTGGTCCACTCCGCGGCTCCCGTCCATGACTCGTTCACCGGATGGCAGAACGACATCGCGTTCATCGCGAGGTCCGTCAAGGACCGCGGCCCGCAGGGACTGCTGCTCGTCGGCGATTTCAACTCCACATGGGGGAACAAGGGCTTTCGGTCCATCCTCGACGAGGGCATGACGGACGGGGCGGCCGCCCGGGGGCACGCCCTCGACATGACGTGGTCGCAGCTCTATCACCCTCTGCCTCCCTTTGTCCGGATCGACCACGTGCTCACCGGACCGGGCGTTGCCGTCACCAAAATCCGGACCGATGCAGGTGTCGGCAGCGATCACCGTGACGTGATGGCAACGGTGGCGTTCCAGCGATGAAGCGGCTCGTCCAGGGGAGAGGTGATCGCAATTCGAGATGCCGCACATGCGTGCCATCGGCGGCTGTCGAGGCTACGATTTCCCTGGACGTAAAGGGCTCGACCAGGGATCCAACAGCCATGTACGCTGCCAGTTCCAACACCCGAGGCGAGATGACCCAATGACCTTCGATGACGAAGTGAGTGCGCGGCCGGACGCCGACGGAATCGCCCTCGACCCGTTGCAGCCGTCGTCACACTGTCTGTGGATCAAGATCACGCAGCTCCTCGGTGAGGTGTCCTGCTACCTCCTCCCGATCCATGACGGCAATCACTGCTCCGTCGAATTGATGGAGTGGGCGTAGCGGTAGCCCGGCCTGGTGTCATCCGTACCCGTACGCCCCCACCCCATCCGAGAACGATCCCCGAACGCCCGCTCAGCATCCCCTGAGACCATGCCCCAAGGTGTGTGGGCTCGACGGGGAAACTGACCGGGTAGCGGCCGCCCGACATCGGCGGCGCGATGACCTTCGACCCCGAGACCGATCTGCCTCCGCCCGAGTTGGGGCACGACACTCGCCCCTGCCCGTTCGTGAAGATCACGCAGCTCCTCGGCGAGGTGCACTGCTATCTGATCCACGGGCACGACGGCGCCCATTGCTCCGCCGAATGGATGGAGTGGAGCTGAGGCTCACGCCCCGGCGCGTGCCCCGGTCAGCCCGCTCGCATTCTGGCCGTCGAGCGGTCTCGCTCTCCGAGGAGGCCGAGCGCCTGCTCGACGACGGCGTCAGCGCGGCAGCAGTGCCGCCCCGGCCGCCCGGACGATCAGCCCACGCAGATACCCGGCCAGATTCAGCACATCGACCCGGTGGTTGACCCCGACGAACGGGACAGGCTCGGTGGCGAGGTCCAGCCCGGAGGCCCGAATCAGGGCAATTCGCAGGGCCAGCAGGGCCGGCACCGCTTCGTCGAGCCGTGTGTCGCTGTGGCTGATCCAGTAAGAGAGTCCCAGCTCAAGGCACAATTCTTCTTCGTAATGGCCGATGTCGACCAGGCCGCGCAGGACCAATTCTGGAGAAGTCGGCCCGCTCGAGGGGCTCGCATACTGCGACGACAGCCATGGGGCCAGTTTGCCGAGGGGGTGTATCAGAGTGGTGGATCGACCCTGAACTGGGTAAAGATTGTGTCATGGCACGGACGATTTGGAAGGGTTCCCTCAGCTTCGGGCTGGTCAACGTTCCGATCGGCGTCTACCCGGCGACCCAGGACAAGACCATCCACTTCAACCAGTTCGAGCGCGGCACCTCGGACCGGATCCGCTACAAGAAGGTCAACGAGCGGACGGGGAAAGAGGTCGAAGGGGCGAACATCGTCAAGGGGGTCGACCTCGGTGGGGGCGAGTACGTGATCCTCAGCGACGAAGAGCTGGCGACGGCCGAGCCCAAGCGGTCGCGGTACATCGAGATCACCGATTTCGTCTCGCTCGACGACATCGACCCCGTGTACTTCAACACCACGTACTACCTCGCTCCCGAGGGTGAGGCCGCCGGCAAGGCGTACTCCCTGCTGCGTCAAGCGATGCAGGAGTCGGGCAAGGTGGCCATCGCGACGTTCGTCATGCGGAACAAGGAGTATCTCGTCGCGATCCGCCCCGAGGCCGACGTGCTGGCCCTCGAGACGATGTACTTCGCCGACGAGGTGCGCTCGCCCTCCAACGAGCTCCCGAATCTTCCGGGCACGAATGAGGCGAGCGACCAGGAACTGAAGATGGCGAACCTGCTGATCGGCTCCATGGAGTCGTCATGGGAGCCGGAGCGCTACCACGACACGCACCGGGCGAAGGTCGAGGCACTGATTGAGGAGAAGGCCCAGGGCAAGACGATCGCCGTCGTCAAGGAAGCACCGGCCACCAAGGTGGTGGACCTCATGGAAGCCCTGAGTGCGAGCATCAAGGCCAAGTCGGGTTCCGCGCCTCGCCCTTCGAAGCGCCAAATCAGCCTCAACGACCGCAAAGCCCGCGTCCGCCAAGGTCACCCCGGCGAAGAAAGCGACGAAGGCACCGGCCGTCAAGGCCACCCGCCGCAAGGCGTCCTAACCCCGAGACGCGTGGTCCCCTTTCGGGACCAGCGGTGAAAGTCGTCTGCGCGTAGAGAACGCCCGGGGCGTCTCGACGTCAGCCCAGCGGGAGCGTGATCGGCGACGGCAGGGTCACGATCGGAGACGTGTCGGTCGTGGTCGTCTCGGGGGCGGAGCAGTCGTGGTGGTCGTCGTCGGGGGCGGAGCGGTCGTGGTCGTCGTCGGGGGCGGAGCAGTCGTGGTGGTCGTCGTCGGGGGCGGAGCGGTCGTGGTCGTCTGTGGCGGAGCAGTCGTGGTGGTCGTCGTCTGCCGCGGCCTCGTCGTGGTCGTGGTCGTCTGCCGTGGCTTCGTTGTCGTCGTCGTGGTGGTCGCCGGAGGCGGGAAGAAGAAGACCGGCGTTGTCGTGGTCGTCGTGGTCGGATGTTTGGCGACCGTCGTGGTGGTGCCGCCGGCCGGCGCGAGCAGGATCGGGAAGGTAACGGTCAGCGGCGCCGTCTGGACCTTGGTCGACGTCGAACTCGTCGTTTTCTTCGCTGCCGTCTTTACGGTCGCCTTGGTGCCCGTCGTCGCAGTGGTGGCCGGGGTTCCCGTGGTCGAGGTCGAAGATGGGGGCGGGAGCAAGGGGTCCTGCGCCGTCGTCGAGGTCGTGCTGCCGCCGCCGGTCTGCGTTGCCGATGCGCCCGGCTCCTGGATGTGCGGGATGGCGAGAGGCGTGGTGCCGTGCCGGAACGCCACCAGGCTGAAGGCCACCCCGGCGCACACCCACACCACGACCAGGGCGATGATCTCCGCCCGTCGGTTCATTCTTCGCCGTCGACGTCCGCTCATGGTGTTCTCGAATCTCCCTCGTCAACAGAACCGCCACAAGGTTGTGATGACGACCAAGGGACATTACCCGATTTGGCGGGAGGGTTCTCCGGGGCATGCAACCCCGGTAAGGCCGAATCGGGTCCGGTCCTGGCGGCCCATCGGCCCATTTAACAGCCGGGCGCGGCCCGGGCAGCAGGGTCAAAAGTCCCAAAAACCACAAAATCCGAGGCTGCGGGAGCGCCCCGCCCCATGAGGCCGTCTCGGGGTCGGTCGCCGACTGCCCGCAGATGGACGACGAATCAGTCCACGGAGGTCGGCGACGGCGCGCCGGGAGGGTGGACGATCGAGTCGGCGAGCTGTCGCAACTTGATGTTGAGCCGCTGCGAGGCGCGTCGTAATGCGTCGAGGGCGTCGGTCTCCGACATGTCCTGCCGCACCATCAGGAGTCCCACGGCCTGGCCGATCAACTGCCTCGTCACCAACCCCGCCTTGAGGTTCTCTATCGTCTGTGCGGTCGACCAGGCGACCGCCGCATGGGCGGCGAACACGGTCGCGACAGCGACGTCACGATCATCGAAGGCATCGGACTGCGTGGAGTAGAGATTGAGAGCGCCCATGGTCGCCTCCTGGGCAAAAAGACGGAGCGAGAGGATGCTCTCGACCCTCGACTCGGCGACCGCACGCGGCGTGAACGCTGGCCACCGCAGCTCTTCGGAAAGGCGTCCCGTCTGAAACATCTCGTGTTCTTTGATGGCGTCGACACAGGGCCCTTCGCCGGTCTCCGATTGGATTCGGTCCACGATTTCAGGCACCTCGTCGCTGGAGGCGGGCGAGCTCACGGTGCTTCCTTCGATGACGGAGATGCCCGCATGCTCGCACCCGTCAATGGTCTCCACCGCCAGCGACACGATTCGGTGCAGGGTGGCCTCGGGATCAGCCTCGGCGATGAGGATCCGGGCGATCGCACCGAACTCCTGGGCCAACTCGACGTCGCTGGCGTCTGCCATTTTCCGACGCTAGCCCTCTTCGGCCGGCGAGGTCCCCGCGTCGAGACGAACGCCTACGTCCGCACGACGGGATGGGTGGCGGCATCCGTGGGTGCCGGCCGACGGGCTCTTTCGCGGGGAATGCCCCGGCTGTCCTGCAGCTCGAGGGAAATGTCACCCTGCTCAATCTGCAGTTCGGCGGCGATCACATCTCGGAGCCTCTGTTCGACGTCGAGCAGCCGCTCGCCCCTCTCTGTGTGATCACCCAGGGACGGGACCCGAAGGATCCACTGCTCACCATCGCGCGTCACCTCGGCCCGGAAAGTCTTCACGGTCGGATCCTGGCATTCCGCTGTGAGAGCGCGCAACTATTCAGCAGGAAAGCGGTCGATGGCCCCGCTCCGGCCGGGTCTCGCGTCTCAGGCCTCCTCGGTGCCGAGATGCTTCTCGAGGCGCGGAAAGACCTCGTCCCGGATGTGGTCGTGCCACCTCCACAGCATCACCATGAAGGACAGGTTGGCGACCTCGGTCGGAGGGCCGTCAAAGACTGGTTTGCATTCGACTGTCACGGACCCCGGGACGGCTCCCGCAAGGTTCCACCTATTGACGAGTACGGGCTCGGTGCACACGTCGAACCCGCGCGTCGGGGGCGGGACCTTGATGGGAAACACCGCACCATCCACGAAGACGTTCTTCACCCTTGCCGTCGCCATGAGGCGCAACGTGTGGTGCCTGTCCCGCGTTGCCGTTTCATTGAGCAACCAGAGCAAATCAAGAGTGAGAGGCTTTCTTCCCGGGTCCGGCGCCAGGGCGATGATCACGTCCTTCACCGGGTCGCTCATCAAACTGATGGCGCGGGCGTCGCGTGGAATGGCGTCACTTCGTATGGGGAACGAGATGCCGTCTTCCTCGCTCCTCTCGAGCTGACGCGGGTGTTGGTGCGCCAGGGCGAGAGCAAAGGCCAGGTTGTCCAAGGAATTGCGAAGGCATTGCACTGCATCTCCGATGATGTCGGGTAGGTCTGTCGGAAATGGCATCGTTTGTTGCGCGTACGTGTACGAGAACCCTTGGTCATCGGTGACGTTCCATATCCGGTAACCGCCATCGAGGATCCACTGGTTCAGCGTGGCCTGCACGCTCCGAATGTGCGCATCGAGCGCGTCGCAACTTTCCGCGATGGCTCCACGCGTCGAATGCAGACCTCTGCGAGGGCGGCCTCTCCGGGTAGATGGTGGGACGCATCGATTGCGGAGTCGTGATGGTCATTTCAGGAGGTGTGCAGGCGAGCAGTCTGGGGTGCCACCGAACCATCCTGACCGATGTTGATGCCATCGCCAAGGCAGTTCGCGCAATCGCCGCCCCGTCGTTCCGAAACGGCCAATGCAGACGGGGGGTGCGCGTCTTTGGTGAAATGCTCGCGAAAATTGGGGAGAAATGTCGATCAACGGGGGTGTCGCGAGTGCAGAATCGGCTGCTTCTACCGACTGCGCGCTGCGCCCGAGCCTGGCAGTGGGTGTTTCACGTGGTGCTCTGTCCCCCCTGGCCTGCGTCAGGTTTCACGCCGAAATGGGCACTAGGCTGGGGCCAGCCGGAGGCTCGGGCCGTCCGGACGCGTGAGCCGATGGCCTTGGACCACCAGGGCCCGGTTCTAGGCGCTGCCACGATGTCAGACGCGACGCCGAGCGTCCCTGCTCGTCAGCCCGTTCCCCTTGGTGCATGCGCGAGCAACCGTCGGACCGCCTATTGCGCCGAACGTTGTGAAACCATCATGACGCCAAATGCTATGCAAACGGCACCGGTCACAGCGGCAAGCTCGCCGAAGAACGAAAATGCCATGAGGAACGCAGACACGAGCAATATGGCGCCCAAACCAATCAGGGTGGGGGGCACGCCGGTGACTATAGGACAATCCCCCGATGCCGTTCCCGATTGGATCGACAACGTCGGGTTTGCTCCCGGACGACCAGTCCAGTGCGTCGCGAGCGTCAGACGCCCTTTCTGACCGTTCGCTCCAAGATGCCCAACGTGGCGCGCAGGGCCGACTCGGGCACGATCGGGAAGCGGTCCTTGAGGTCGCCGGTCACCTTCGACCAGTCGTAGTACGTGGTCACGTTCGTCACTCCGTCGTCACCGGGGTCCAGGCGGTACCCGTAAAAGTGCGGGACCGGAATGTCAGGCCCGAGGTCCCAGGCGATCTCCTTGTCCCGCTCGAACGTGATGATGTGCACGGTCACGTCGTACAGGCCCATCGGGACGTCGTTGAGCGACTCGCGGTCCATATGGATGACGAACGTGTCGCCGACCTTCTCTGCTGGCTCGCCGGTGAAGTCCTGCAGCATCCCGGAGGCATCGATGGCCACGTGGCCGGCGGGGCTGCGCAAAATATCGAAGATCGCGCTCGGCGGTGCCGGGATGGCCCGGGTCACTTCGATGCGGTCGGGCAGGAAGACGGTATCGGGCATGTGGACTCCTCCGTGACGTGAGTGGGTTCGTGCGCCACTCTCGAGGGCACAGCATCGCACGGCGCCGAGGCGGCCGTCCGACGTCACCGGCGAGACTCGTGACCTCCTCGGGCCTCTCGGCGGTCAGAAGCCTTTCGATGGGTCGCTCGGCAGCCTGGGCGCATGTTCCGCACAGGCTTCCACGTACCAGCGCCTGCCCTTTGTGTCCCTCCAGATCCCTTTCCACGCCGGAGGCCGGCGGCAGTGTGTGGACTGCAACTGCACGGAATACACCATGCGGAAGCACCGGCCCGGCTGCGGGGAGAATGCGGTGACCAGGTCGCCGGGCTCGGGCATCGGGGCAGAGTCGGTCACGCGCACGATGAGGGCCTCACGGCTCTGGTCTAGTTGACGGATGCGCGCGGCGACAGCTGACCGCCCGTCATCACCCATGGATGCAGATGCACCTTCCGCCCGTCGGGTGCCGTAGGGTCGTCGCGTGCAGTACCTGGCCCTCGCTGCCATCGTTTTCGGGATCAACTTGCTTCCAGCGTTCGGGCCTCCGACGTGGGCCGTGCTCGTATTCACTCGGCTCCACTGGCACCTCAACCCGGTTGCGCTCGTGGTGTTGGGGGCGTTCGCGGCGATGGCTGGTCGCTACGTTCTGGCTCGGACGGCGAGGCATTTCAAGGGACGCCTGCCCGGTCGACTTCGTGACAACCTGGAGGGCGCGCAAGCCCTGATCGAGCGAAAGCGCGTCGGCGCCCTGGCCCTGTTCGGAATCTTCGTGGTGTCGCCGCTGCCGTCGGCGCAGCTCTTCCTCGCCGCCGGTCTCCTCGACCTCCCCCTGGCGTTGCTCACGTGGGCCTTCTTCCTCGGCCGGCTCGTGAGCTATTCGATCTATGTGAGCCTGGCCACCCTGGCCGACCGGCATCTGGGTAACGTGTTGGGTCAGGTCTTCGGGTCGCCCTGGTCGATCGCCATCCAGGTGCTTCTGCTGGTCGGCGTCTGCTTCTTGCCGTTCGTCCGCTGGCAACGGTTCGTGGACCGATCGGCGAAGGAGCTGAACGATTGACAATCCTGCTGCCGTAGAGTCCCACGAGGATGAGGACTCTTCGTCCGCTTCGCCGACGAACGCCGGCCTCGTCGGAGTGGTACTAGCCGCCCGTACGAGGGGGTACTGACCACCCTTGACATCGAATTCCACTCGGCAGACTCTTGCACTATCGGCACTGTTGGATGGGAGGGATCGCTATGAGCGATGAACGGATAAGTCGATGGATGGGGCCACTCGGGCTTTTGACGGTGGTCGCGATCTTCATCGGATTCGGACCGCTGAGTGGGAAGAGCCCGGGTGAGAATGCGACGGGAATACGCGTCGCCGCGTACTACAACGCCCACACGGCGCAGAGTTGGGCCTCTGTCTACGTGGTCGGATTCGGTCTGGCCCTGTTGATTCTGTTCGTGAGCCAACTCCGTACCGTGCTGCGCAGTGCCGCTGGAGGGCAGACCTTCTGGCCCGATGTCGTCTTTGCCGCGGGTATCATCCTGGTCGTCGGCATCGTCATTGCCGGCGTGTTCCAAGTTGTGCTGATTGTCGCCGCGCACAACCATGAATTTGCCATCGCCAAGGTGGCGAACTTCGTTGGGAGCAACAACGAGCTGGGCATCATCTTCGGCATGGCGCTCTTGACGTTGGCCACCGGTGCTTCGATTCTCTCGAATCGCTCCACCAACCCGCTTCCGAAGACCTTGGGCTGGTGGTCGTTGCTCGTGGGCGTCGTCAGTTGCCTCGGGCCTGTGGCGTTCTTCTCGCTGCTGTTCGGCATGCCGATCTGGTTCATCGCCACAGGCTTCGTGATCAGCACAAAGGCACGTAGAGCCGGCAAGCAGCCCCGTCTCGAGCCTGTCGTGGCCGACCAAGCACCCGGTGCGCTGCCACACCAAGATGACAACCTGTCGAGCGGAACTCGCCCACAGATGAGCGACCACTGATGCACCCGGGCCCTGGGTCCGGCCGGTCCTGCGCGCTTACTCCGAGGGCGTCATGTCCTGCGCTCGCTTTCGAGGGAGAACACTGCCGTTAGAAGGGCGGGGCGTCGTAGCCGGTATCGAGCCCCCTCCATCTGTGCACACCACGACGTCCCTCTCGCCGCGCGAGGTCCTTGACCCATTTGTCAGATGCAAGCCCGTTGCCGTCCATTCACCAACGGCGCGGGGAGCGTCGAGAGCAAGGTCCAGTCCAAAACCTGGCCACTCCGTTCGCATCCAACTACCCAAGACGGCATAGCAGCGAGCTTTGGCTACGGGGCCTAGGGGGGCCAGGGAGACGCTCCTCGCCTTCTCGAACAAGGAGTGCCACAAGGGGAATCGGTTCGATCCGCCGTACCACGTCGCCCACACTTGGCGAGTACGGCCGTGAGAGATCACCGCTGTGGCTCTTCCCGCATGCATGCGATTCGCAAAGAGATGTTCGGGAACTTCCCCAAAGGGCCCTTGGAACGCGAGCTCAGAGAGCATGATGGCATCTGAGTTGTAGACGGGCTGGAACGGACGGATGCGGTTGAGTGCCGATCGGCGGATGAGGGCGAACGAGTACGCGAAGTCGTGTGGTCGAACGAGCACCTGATGAAATCGGACCCACGGTCGATCGTCGCCGAACCTCAGTTCCCGGAACGAGCGCATGAGCTCTTCGCCGCGCGCGTTGATATAACGCGTGCGCGCGTGACAGGCAACAATTTCGGGGCGACGGTCGAGCTCAGCCACGCACTTTTCGAGGTACGTCGGATCGTAGACGTCGTCGTCGGCGCACCACTTGAAGAACTCGGTTTGAGGGGAGGCCTGTGCGACAAAGTTGCAGTTCCACCTCGGACCCCTGTTCTCGTCGTGGCGCCAGTAGTGCACACGTGGGTCCGCTGCCGCGTACGACCGACACATCTCCTCCGTGGCGTCGGTTGATGCATTGTCCGAGATGTCGAGGATGAAGTCGCCCATCGTCTGGGAGAGGAGCGAATCGACGGCGGCGGCGAGATGCTTTTCCCCGTTGTAGACGAACAACCCGATAGCGACCCGGGGCGGGGTCATGACGAGCATGTAGTCATGGTGCTCCCACCCTGGGTGATTGACGTTTGAGACCGGACGGTATGAACATCTTCGTGCCTTCGGCTGAAATGGTTGGTACCAATAGTTTGATGACAAACATCACCCGGCGGGCTATACAATCCCAACGCTTGCCCAACAACTCGTCGAGTCCTCGTAGTGCATGCTTCTCGACCGGCATCGATTCGAAGCACTCGCGGCCCGCCCTCCCCCGGGCCTGCGAAAAAGTTGAACGATTCCACTAGACCGTCAAATAGTATCTGGCGGCGCGGGAGGCCGCAGGGGGAAAGAGCAGCCCCATGGTGAGCTGACTCGCTTCGTGCCCCACGACAACGACGTGCGGCCGCGTCGTCGATGGGCCGCCGCGCCCGCCGAGGTCTACCCCGCCCGCCGGGTGGCCGGGCGAGACGTGACGATCCCGGACCCCGGCCAGTCCCGCGGCTCGGCCCCCGGGACCTCTTGAGCCCCAGGCTCCGAGAAGGCAACTGGGGCCCGGTCGGGTTGGCGCAAGGCCGGGCCGGGGCGGTGGAGGGATCACGTCGCGAGACGCCGCCTTGCTGCTTTCACTCGATGGGCCGCAATGAGAATGATGTGACCGGGGGTGGGGACCCGATTAGGTTAAGGACCTGAAGGATTGGTGCCACTCCGGGCGCTCGATCGGCGGGAGACGCCCAGCTCGCTTCGCTGGTCACCGCGGCGGAACGGGCCAACGGAGTCGTACTCTGCTCGAAGCCACGTAGATCGACGCCGCAACTTCACCGACAGGAGCGAGGGATGACCCATGAGACCGAGAGCGTGGCCGCGCATGTCCCGCGCCCACGCGGCGAGGGATCGGAGCACGGGCTCCGGACTGGAGCAGAGTGGCTCGCTTTCTAGGCGCCATAGCCGTACTGGCCGCATCTGTGTTGATCTGCAGCGCCCCTGCGAGCGCAGCAGTACGTCCATCGGGCGTCGATGCGAGCTCCTGGACCGTGTACCACGGTGATCCTGCCGGCACGGGGACAGGTGAGTCGGTGAGGAGCATCAACACCGCGGCGCCGGCGTGGACCTCACCCACACTCGATGGAGATCTCTATGGTGAGCCACTTATTTTTTCTGGTCGGATTTACGTTGCCACGGAGAACGACACCGTCTATGCCCTCTCCTCTCGCACCGGCGCGGTGATCTGGTCTGTGCATGTGGCCACTCCGGTCCCCTCGGGACGACTTCCGTGTGGCGACATTTCGCCCGTCGTGGGTATCACCGGCACACCTGTCATCGACCAGTCGAGGGATGAGATCTTTGTGGTCGCAGACGAGCTGATCCATGGAAGCCCCGCCCATGTGCTGGTCGGCCTCAATACGACGTCGGGTGCGATCGAATTGACGCAACACGTGGATCCGCCGGGCGCAAATCCCGCCAATCTCCTGCAGCGCACGGGCCTGACACTCGACGCCGGGCAGGTCATCTTCGGCATGGGCGGGAACTACGGTGACTGCGCTCTGTACCGAGGCCGAGTGTTCGGCGTCAATGAGGCGGGCGGGGCACCCACCTCCTTCGCCGTGGATGCAGCTGCTGGCAACAGTCAGGGGGCAATCTGGATGGGTGGCGCCGCACCTGCCATCGACAGCAGTGGTCATATTTGGGTCACCGCAGGAAACGGGTCGGTCCATACGGCAGCGGAACCCTACGACGACAGCGATTCGGCACTTGAGCTTTCTTCCTCCCTCTCACTCCTGCAGTACTACGCTCCGTCCGACTGGTACCAGAACAACGCCAACGATCTCGACATGTCGACGGAACCGGCATTGCTCTCCGATGGCCAGGTCGTCGTGGCCGATAAGTCCGACACCGCCTATCTCCTGAACGGTGCACATTTGGGAGGAATCGGCGGGCAGCAGGTCATTTTGGATCCCGGTTGCGCCAACGACATCGACGGTGGGCCGGCAGTCGTTGGTCTGACCGTCTTTCTCCCGTGCATCGACGGCATCATCGCCGTGCGGGCAACGCAATCCCCCCCGGCTCTCCGGGTGCTCTGGAACTCACGTACAGGTGGCGGACCCCCCATCGTCGCGGGCGGCCTGGTATGGACCATCGGGCAGAACGGTCAGCTCTACGGGCTCAGTCCGACGACGGGCAAAGTGGTGCAGCAGACGGGGATCGGAAAGCCGGCCAACCACTTTCCGACCGCGAGCGTCGGTGCAGGTCTGCTGCTTGCCGCATCAGCGAGGAGTGTCGTCGCCTTTGACACATCTTCATCGACCACGTCGACGACGACTTCGACGGGAGGCCTGCCGGTCGCCGTGATCGGGGCGATTGTGGTGGGCGGCCTGATTCTGGTGGGTGGAATTGCATGGGCCTTCACCCGACGCCCGAAAGGCCGCCATTCTCGACCTCGAAAAGGCCGCCATTCTGCGCCTCCCTGATCACCGCCCAGTCCCCGCCGGCCCTGGAGAGGTGACGCGCTACTGCAACAGGGTGCACCAAAAAGGGACTTGAGACAGAATGAACCCCGCGCTACATCCAGCGCACAAAAAGGGGGACGAAAAATGGCCAAGTACCTACTCGAAATCAACTACACCCTCGATGGCCTCAGGGGCGTGCGGTCAGAAGGCGGCTCGGCACGTCTCGCGGCCGCGACGGCCCTCGTCGAGGGCTTGAGCGGCACCATCGAATCGTTCAACTTTGCCTTCGGCGGGACCGATGCGTATGTCATCGTGGAGATGCCCGACGACGTCTCTGCTGCTGCGGCGGCAATGGCCGTCAGCGCCGGAGGTGGGGCGACAGCGCGGACCGTTGTGCTGCTGAGCGCAGCCCAGCTGGACGCCGCCGCAAAGAAGGAGACAACCTACCGGCCTCCGGGAAAGTAAACCCTGCTCTCCGGTCCTGTCCGGGTGGCTCTACTGGCGACGAGCGGTTCGACGATACCCACACCGAATGGGGCCAGCATGAAGGAGCCCTCGTCGACCTCGACGGCGACGTTCTCAGGTTCGGCTCGCCTCTGCAATGACCACCTCACGATGTGGACTTTGTCCGATGAATGAATTCACGGAACCGGCGACGTCCAACTGTTTGAACCCACTGACCTCAGCTCGGTAAGAGCAGACGCAGAGGCAGAGCGAAGAGAGGGCCGGACCATGGCACAGGAACGCAAGTCAGTCGACGTGTCACGCAGAATCGAAGCACCGGCCGCCCTCCTCTTCAAGATCCTGGCGGACCCGAAACGTCACGTGGATTTCGACGGATCCGACATGCTCCGGGGAGCAGTCCTGGACCGTCCCCTCACCGATGTAGGCGACACGTTCACCATGAAGATGCATCGGCTCGGAGACGACTACCTCATGCTCAATTACGTGGTGGAGTTCGAGCGAGATCGGCGCATCTTTTGGGAACCGGCTCCCGGAGACCCTTCTCGGGCGGAGGATAATGATCCATCCAAGGTCGGCATTCCTGCGGGCTACCGCTGGGGCTACATCCTCGCTCCAGACGGTGACGACGCCACCGTCGTCACCGAGGTCTTTGACCCCGGTCCCTTACCGGAGGACCTCCTCCGTGATGGCGGGGCGTGGATCAACGGGACCAATTCGGTGCGTCAGTCCATGACGGCCAGCCTGGAGAGGCTCGAGAAGATCAGTACCGAGTAGGCACACTCCTCCGCCCCGTTCGTCGGCTCTCGGCGCGCTACCTGCCGATAAGCGCTTGCAATTAGACCACCCAGTCGTCAACGACGGTCAGGTCGGTGAATTCCGGCGGACCTTCGAAGATCTCCATCATGGTGGCCCGGGCGATCTCAAGTCCCTCCTGACGTCGGGGGTCGTTCTCGCGCTCCCGAGCCTTTGCTTCGCTCTCGAAGACAACGAGGGTGATCACACGGGTCGGATCCTTCGTGTCGCGGGTCGTCGTCGTATGCACGAGACCCGAATCCGGCTGTTCAGCTGCCCGTAATTGCGCGGCGACCTTCGGCAGATCGCCTTCCCGGCCTGGCTTCAGCCGCATGGTGATCATTTGTGCCCACATTTCGACGACCTTTCTGATTCGGTGATGCGGAGACTATTCCCTCGGCCATCTGCTTGCGCTTGCCAAGCGGCACGTGCCTCCGCGTTGGGGGTCGGCCCCCATTGTCGCCAGGGTTCGGATTGATCCCAAAGTGAGATCGACATGCCAGTGGTGTCAGCACGACCGCGCTCTTGGGGGTTAGCCACCTTGGGAGCCCACCCGCTCGGGGAGATAATGAAGAGGAACGCTAGGGCGAGGAGAACGCGTTGGGAGCCGTAAGGATGGCGTTTCGCGCCAAATTGCGCCACCGATGGCGATCCTTGCTGGTCATTGCGATCCTCATCAGTGTCGTTGGGGGGTTGGTGCTGGCTGCGGTGGCCGCAGGCCGCCGTACCGAGGCTGCCTTCCCCCAGTTTGTCGCCGCCCATGGCTTCGACGCCGCGGATTACGCCAACCAACCAGTTCCCAAGCTCTCGACGCTTCCGGGGGTGGTCTCGGCCACCGAACTGCGAAGCCCGGACACCGGTCAGCCGATGTGCGACTGCACCCAACCGATCGACCCGACGGACTTCGGCGTCATCTTCGCACCGCCCAAGGGTAGATCGCCCTTCAAGGTGGTCTCGGGCCACGTGCCCGATCCGTCGGCATCCGACCAGGTGCTGGCATCGTTCACTTTTCAACAGGACTACGGGGTACACCTCGGAACCGTGATCCGAGTGCCGTTCTACGCGTTGTCGCAGACTTCGGCCTACAACAACGCAACCGGCGCACCACCCAAGCCAAAAGGTCCGACCGTCGCTCTTCGTGTGGTGGGGTTCGAAGCGTCCGAATTCGAGTTCCCCGCCGGGACAGCTCCTTCGGATGACCTCTTCACCACCCCGGCGTTTGCGCGCACGGTGCTGCCAAGGACGGCAGCAAGTTTGGTGTACCTGGTCCGGTTGCGCAGCGGTGCTGCTGGTCTCTCACGATTTGACGTTGCCGCGAGTGCGGCAGGCATCGAGGGTAGCAATGAAGACCAGACAGCTGTCACCATCGAGACCTCCATCCATCCCCAGGCCATCGGGTGGTGGATTCTGGCTGCGCTCGCCGCTCTCGTCGGACTGGCGGTGGTCGGCCAGGCACTGGCCCGTCAAAGCGTCGTCGAGAGTGAGGACTACCCCACGATGGCCGCCCTCGGCGCGACTCGTCGTCAGTTGGTGGCCCTCAGCATGGCCCAGAACCTGGTCGTAGGCCTTGTCGGCGCCGTCGGAACCGTCGTCGTCGCCACCGTTCTCTCGCCGATCGCCCCACTCGGCGAGGCGCGCATCGCCGAGAGCTCTACGGGTATCGCCTTTGACACGCCGGTTCTTCTGCTCGGGGCACTCGCCACGGTGGCGGTGGTGCTGGTACTTGGCATTTGGCCATCCCTGCGGGCAGCAGATGCCTTGCGCAAGAGCGACCGGCCACTTGTGTCGCACTCCTCGGCCGTGGTGACTCACTTCGCGGCGATGGGTGCACCTCCGAGCGCCGTGATCGGCGTGCGTCATGCACTAGAGCGAAGGACTGGTAGCGGGGCCGTTCCGGTTGGGAGCGCCGTTCTCGGAACGGTGTTGGCAGTCCTGGCGCTCTGTGGAACTGCGGTCTTTGGCGCCAGCCTTTCGCACCTGACGGCCACTCCAAGGCTCTATGGAGAAGAGTTCCAGCTCAATATCACCGACCCAGCCGGCGGAAGACCGAACCCCGTTCTCTTGAGAAGCCTCGAACGCAACAAAGCCGTCAATGGAATAACCGAGGGTATCGCCACTGAGATTTCCGTGAACCAGGTGGCGGTGGGTGCCATCGCTGGAACAGCCGTTCGGGGGCACCTTCTCCTCTCGACGGTCACCGGGCACCTCCCGACAGCAGACGATCAGATAGGCCTCGGCGGGACGACCATGCGGCAAGTGGGCGCGCATGTGGGCTCGCTCGTCCACGTCACCGTGTCGTCGCCGTCGGGAGCAAAGCGAACGGCGGCGTTCCGGGTGGTGTCGCAGGATTCGTTCCCGGTACTCGGAGGTGCAGTGAGTCTGGGCACCGGCGCGGTGCTCACGACTGCTGGCTACGAAGACGCCGCGTGTCCTCGTGGTTCCGGGCGATCAGCATGCATAGATAGCGCATTGGCAACCACCAGTGGTGGTGGAATGCTCGTTCGAGTGGTGTCCGGTCCGTCGGGGAGGGCTGCGATCAACCACTATCTCGATTCGTACCGATCCACCACCGTGCTTGCCGACACTCCGACGTCCCTCATCAACTTCGGCGAAGCAGTCAACTTCCCGCTGATCTTCGGCGCGATGTTGGCCGTGGTCGGTGCGGCGACGCTGGCTCATCTCCTCGTGGTGAGTGTCGCGCGCCGCCGACGTGAGATCGGGCTTCTCAAGGTGCTCGGGTTCGTCAATCGCCAGGTTGCCTCGGCCGTGGCCTGGCAGGCCACGACGGTGGCCCTTATCGGAATCATCGTTGGCGTCCCTCTGGGGTTGGCGGCTGGTCAGGCGATCTGGAAAGCGTTCGCCAACAACCTCGGCGCAGTCCCGGTCTCCGTCGTGCCGATCTGGCTCGTAGGAGGTCTGGCGGCGGGCGTCATTGTGGTGGCCAACCTCTTAGCCGTCGGCCCGGCGCTGGCGGCGACCAGGTCGAGACCGGCAAGGCTCCTGCGGGCGCCTCAACTGAACGCTGTGTAACGCCGGGCCTTGGCCATTCACGAAGCTCATCACCAGGTTCGGGTCTGATCGCTTGATCCGGTCATTGAACCTGGACGTCGGCGCCATCGGTCTTGTCCGTGAGCAGCGGTGGGGTGATCTTCCACTCCGCCAGCTCGACGACCACGCCGGCGGGTCCGTCGAGAAAGACCAATCGTCGGTCGTGAAAGTCCATCACGGTGTTCCTTGGGGTGTGGCCGAGGGCGGCGAAGCGCCCGATGGTGTCGTCGAGATCGTCCACTCGGAAGCAAACGTGGTTGAATCCGGACCGGGCGAGGTAGCCCGACCCTTCGTCGATCTCCACGGTCGGATGGTGGAATCGCAGGAGCTGAATCTCCTGGCGCACAGGGGTGCCACGGAGAACCAGAGTCACGTGATCCGACTCCCACCCGGGTATTCCCATGAAAGCGGCCATGGTCTCCCCGGACGCCACGACGGCCTTATCGCGGACGAAGCCGAGGATACCCAAGAACTGTTCGGCCTCTTCCATGTCGGTAACGACGAGGGTCAGGTGGTCGAATCCCGGGGGCATGGCGACTCTCCTTCTTCTTCAAGCGGGTTCGGGTCGGTTCGCGGCCCGGGCATGCACTCGTTGCGCGGGCGTGGTCCGGCAGCTCTTGAGAGCCAATGTATTCTGTCGGATTCACGAAGAGGTCCTCCACTAGCTCCATGAGCAAACGCCTCCACGGTTCCCAGACCAATCCCGGGTCGAGCGTGGGGACAGGATGGTTCACGGCGACAAGGAGTGCATTCGGTTTCGGTTTTCGGTGGGCAATTGGGGATTTCGGCCCTATCCTCCTTGGATTCGCACGGTCATGATGTTTCTCTCTGGAGGGAGGACTGATGACCACACGCACCGTTTCAAAGAAGGCGTCCAAACGAACCGGCTGCTTCGTCTGCGGCCGTTGCGTCGAGGACGGTACGGTGAAGGAGGTCGACCAGTGGATTGTTGAAGGCGGGGATCTAATCTGTCCCAATTGCCAGATACATGAGGTCCATGTGGCAAGCTAGGTCGGGACCGGTCTTCCTCTGGCCGGTCATCCCTGCGGCAACATCGGACGTGGGGGATGGGATGTGTCTAGCCTCGTTGGACGAGGGTCCATGTCAGACCGTAGGAACCGTATCGGCCGTTTCCGTACTCAGTCGATCTGACCGAGCCCGGGGTCAGTCTGGTGATCCCGGTGATCGAGGTGGTAGTGCTCAACCCCGCTGACGGGTCGCAGATCGTTATCGTCCCGTAGTAGCGACCGCGATGCGCCTTGACCCAGACGGTCACGGTAGCGACTCCCCCCTTCTCACCTGGGAGGGTGACCGTCCCGGCTATCGAACTGACCGTGCCCCACGGCCCCGGGTCGATCGTGATCAACCCCGTCGAACTCAACCCGGAGAGGTTGTACGCGATCCTGTGCCCGGAGAGCTTCAGGGCGATGCTGTCGTTACCGGACACGTACACCGTGAACGGACCAGCGATGGCATGTGACCCTACCCAGTTCGACGCAGTCACGGTGTAGGTGAATGATGTCGTTCCCGGCGGAGGTGTCCCGACGACCGCTCCGGTCTCCGCATTGATGGTCAAGAAGCGGAGCGACGATCTGAGCGAGTACGTCGGCGTCGGGTTTCCAGTTGCGGTGAATCTGTAGGTGTACGGGACACCGAGCGGGACGGTCAACGGCGGCGAGTCGACGGTGAACTTCGGAGCTGTGTTGGTGGCGCCTTTCACGACCACTGTGAAGGGTCCCGCGGTCGCGTTGGGCAGCGTCCCGTTGCTGGCGACAACGCTGTACGCGAACGACGTCGTCCTGGTCGGCGGCGTGCCGCTCACCGCGCCGGTGGTGGCGTTGATGGTGAGAAAGCTCGGCGCACCGGTACCGAGGGCGTACGTCGGTGCGGGGGTGCCGGTGGCCTGGAAGGTGTACGAGTACGGAGCCCCCACCGTGGCTGCCAACGGCGGCGAGTCGACGGTGAACTTCGGAGCTGTGTTGGTGGTGCCTTTCACGACCACCGTGAACGGTCCCGCGGTCGCGTTGGGCAGTGTGCCATTGCTGGCAGTCACTGAGTAGGTGAAGCTGGTCGTTCCTGTCGGGACTGTGCCGGATACCGCGCCGGTGGTGGAGCTGATAGTGATGAAGGTGGGCGCACCAGAGGCGAGAGCGAACGTCGGGGCCGGAGTACCGGTGGCGATGAACGTGTAGCTGTACGAGGCTCCTGCAGTCGCCGTCAACGGCGGGGTGTCGGTGGTGAACGTAGGCGCCACTCCGGTCACCGTTGGGACCTCGGCGACGAACACCGTCCCGCTGAGCTGGGCCAGGGTGGGCGAGCTGGTGGAACTGAGTGTGGCTGTCAGGCACGGTGGTGAAGTGTTGGTGGGACCGGTGGTGGGAGTGACCAGCTGCCATGCCCCGGCTCCGCTGTTGGCGACTGGGTTCCACCACTGCAACGACGTACCGCCGCCGAGGTCGCAGTCCTGGAGGGTCACGGAGGTGAACGCCGACCCCGAACCCACGGCGGCGTCGAAGAATGTGCCTCCGGTGGAGAAGGAGGGCGTCCCGACCGGATTGGACCCGTATTGGCCTACTCTCACCGAACCGGCGCCGCCGGAGCCAGTTACGGTGATAGAGCCGTTGGTGTCGGTGGACGTCGCCACCGCGGGCGACGAGCCGGTCGAGGTCGCGGTCTTGCAGTTGTTCAGATTGGTGCACGACGGCGGGGTACTGCCGGGGATGACGTAGCTGTACTGGTCCGCGGGCTGGTTCACGCCCGAGGTGATGAACCCTCCCGCGGTGTCCGGGATCTGGACCCGGACGTCAGCGGCTGGGAACGGCGTCGGGAGCACCGCCTCCTCGGCCACCGCGGAGGGTACGTCGAGCGTGATGGCGGTGTCCGTGATGGAAATCGGCGTCGCCGTCGGGGAGAGGGTGGCGAAGCCGGTGAAGGCCCACTCCACCTGGGTAGCCCCGGTGAACCCCACCCCGGTGATGGTGATCTGCTGACCGCCACTGACCAGCCCGGTCTGGGACGAGAGCTTCGCCACCACCGGGGCGTTGTAGGTGAGCGTGTCCCCCGGGTTGCCGGGATTCGGCGCTGACGTCAGCGTGACTCCGGGCAGCTCCGGTACCGGTACCTGAACCTCGACGTCACAGACCACGTTTGCCTGGGTCTTCCCCATCGTGGGCGTCATATCGGGCGCTGTGAACGACAGGGACGTCGCCGTCCCCCCGGTCTCCGGTGTCACCACAGTGTTCACCCCGGATGCGCACCCTCCGGTTCCCGAGGGGGCGAGTACCACGGTGCCCCCGGTGAGGTCGACACCGGTGACCGTCACGAATGTACCTCCGGTGACGACAGCGCTGTGCTCGGAGAGATCGGTGACGGCGACCGGGACGAGGTAGAACTTGTCGTTCGCTCCTTGGGCCACCGACGAGGAGGTGATCACCGAAGTGGCAGAGTTCTGCACCGGGATGTCCACGATGAGATCAGTGAGGAGGTCCCCCGTGCCGCCGCCGGCGGTGTAGGCGTCGTACTCCGAGGTGGCGTCCGGTGCGGTGAACGACGCGACGGTGCCGTTTCCGGAGACACCCACCGGACTCGCCGACACGAAGCTGATGTTCTGGGTGGGCTGGAGGGAGACGGAGTCGGCCCCGTTGAGCCACTGCCCGGTCAGTGTGACCGTCTCGGTCCCCTTCACCGGTCCTGCAGCGGGACCGCTGGCGGATCCATTGACGGTGGTGTTCACCGCGGTCACGATTGGCACCATCGCGGTGTAGCTGTCACCCGGAGGGCTGGCCAGCGACGTAGCTCCTGGCGTGACCACCTCGACATCGACGGTGTAGTTCGTGTTCGCCTGCGCGGCGTTCATCTGCTGGGAGAGGTTGGGGGCGTCCACCGTGATGGAGGTGTCCGACGTGGAGGGCGTCGGGAGCGTCACCGTGGTGGTGCCGCCGGCACCGACGAAGTTCACCGCAGTGGCGCCGGTGAACCCGGAGCCGTTGATGGTGACCGGCTCACCGCCGACCACCGGGCCCTGGGTCGTGGTCAACGACTCCACCACCGGCGTACCGGGAAGCGGGAAGCTGATGAAGATGGCGCCGCCTTCGGAGGCGACCCCGGAGAGGCTGGAGACGCCGGACTGCGGGTTGCTCACCGTGGTGGCGGCGTAACCGCTGCCACCGCCTCCACCGGCACCGGTCTGCCATCCGGCCCCACCGCCACCACCGCCGTAGTACCCGCCCCCGCCTCCACCGGCACCGGTCTGGAGACAGGAGGTGCCGAAGCCGGTGGTCGGATCAACAGGAGTCGGGTACCCCCCATCGCCGCCATCCACAGTCCGAACGAAGGGCGAAGGCGCCGGACCTTCCCCGGTTTGGCCGGCGGGACCGTTGTCTCCGGCCCCGCCAGCTGGGCAGCCGGAGCTGTTGGCACCACCGCTGCCACCACCACTGACGGTGGCTCCACCACCACCCCTACCGCTGGCATCCGTAGCCCCGCCGCTGGTGACCGGATTGGGATCGCCCGGCTGGCCAGCTGCGCCTCCTCCGGCTCCGCCGCCATTGCCGCCCGGCCCTCCGATACCCTCGTCCCACCCATCGCCGGCACCACCACCGCCACCTGCGGCGAGGAGGAGGTTGCCGGAGGAGTCGTAGACGTAGCTGCCTCCGCCACCCCCGCCGCCGCCAGGCGAGGAATTGCCCCCGTCGGGCCACCCCGATCCGGTCTCGTTACTCGGCTGCCCCGCCTCCTGCCCGTTGGTGCCTGCGACCAGGGTGAGGGTGGCACCGGGTTTCACCGTGATGGTGCCGCTCTCCTGTCCGCCGTAGGCCGGTTGACCAGGGCCCACGTCGGCCAATCCTCCGAAACCGCCATCGACGACGACGTTCAGCGAGGTTATGCCAGCGGGGACGGTGAAGGACTGGGTGGTCATGACCGGGTTGTCGTTGGCGTCGTAGGCGGAGAACGCTGCAGCGCATATCCCATTATTGAGAGAGACCGTGCCACCGGTGGCCGGGCAGCTCAGGGCTCCCGCCGTCCCGTCACCCAAGGTCGTCACGAGCGGAACCAGGACGGCGCACATGAGCACCACCGCAGCACCCACCAGCCCCCGTTTACCTCTCCCGGTGGGCGATGAACCTGGAAGTGCCAACTTCTCCGCCTCTCCCTCTTCGGCCCCCGCCAGGACCTTCCCCAATCCGGTTGTCACCGTAGGAACACGCTGCCTGAATGACTAGATGCGAAAGACCCCGATCAGATACATAGGTTTGGGATCACCCCCACCTACGTGGGGACCATCCCCTCGTACGCGGGGACCACCGACCGACTACGACGACCTGGCCAACGCACACGGGATTACCCCGACCGGCACACTGAATCGAGTCCTCGCTCAGGCTCCCGAGTCGATGCCGGTGCCGTTGAGCCAAGGTGGGAGATCTCCTTTGGAGCGGTGGGCCGCGACAGGACTAGTCACACGCCAAATTCGCCAACTTCCCGACGGACGGCCTGCCGGCGAGCGCAGCGACCGGACGGGCAACAATTAATCACGGCCGCGACGCAGAGTGACCGTCGGTTTATGACCTCTTTTCCTTGAGGAAGAACGCGACACGAGCGCCACGGCGCGCTCCCCACTCCCCCGGTTTTTCCGTACCAAGGGTCATTCCGTGGGTAGGGTCTCGAACACTGCGAGACGATATTTCGAGTCATGGGTTGTGTCGAGGATCTGGATGAGCCGACTGTTTGGTTCGACATCGTTAAGCGAATTCTCCAGGTACGCCGCCTCCTGAAGCCCGGATTCCCCCAACCGCAAAAGCGCCCTCACCTTGAAGGTCATTGCACCTCCCATTTGCCGTCGGGCGACGATATAACAACGAACCTGGGTTCGCCACGCTTTAGGTGGCTCCTCACAGGGCCAGACACGCCACCATCGGTCACCCTTGGGCGAGAACAAGCGGCGCGTCCATCTAGTGGACTCTCGGCAGTGGGTGGCGGCCGCCCGCTGACGGATAGTTGATGCGCGGTTCGGGGGCAGATTCGGGGGCAAGTCCCGGTGCATTACGGGAGCGATTCAAGCTATGGCTGGCTCAGCTCGTGCTCCCCGGCCGTACCTGACCACGTAGGGTGTGTGCGACACGGTTGAACAAACAGCCGAGGTCCAGCAGGACCTAATTCCCGGGGGGACACGCGTGTCCATTGACGTCCAGAGTGCCAGGCCGAGTCAACATGATTCGGAATCCCGATTTCTGCACTGTTGGATCTATTACGACTCTGCTGTCCGGGAAGCAGTCGTCTACGAGCACGAGCCGCCGGCCAGGATCGGCACCAGGGGGTATGACATCGGCCCAATCGATCTCGATGAGAAGCTCGTGAAAGAGTACGCGGCGGCGAAAGATGTCTGGCGGGCCGTTCACCTTCGCTTCGTTGCGGCGGTTCAGGATGCTCGAGGCCAAGACACGATCGATTGGGGCTAACCCATCTCGGCTATGGGACCGGGTCGCCTGGCACTGCCATGCGGCCCATTGGGGCGCGCTATCGACCGATGGTGACTTCAGACGCGAACAAACTCCCGACAAGGAGGTGGACACCATCCGCGTGCGGGGTTTGTTGCGCTGCCACGACCTCGCGATTCGGCAGTGTCACGACTCACGACCGGCGAAGTTCAAACGTGGATCTCGCAGAACGCGAACAAGCCCCCGCAGCTAACGGAGGCCTGCTCTAGCACCTGTGATGGGCGCCAACCGTTCAGATGCGCCCGTTCGGGATCGTGATACACCGCAAACTGCTTGGGGCATGGTTCCCTCTGCGCTTACAGCCCCATCTTCTGCCGCTTGGCGAAGTTCGGCAGGAAGATCCCACAGAGCAGGAGGCAGACGCCCAACGCTCCCCACTGAGCCGCGAAGAGGGCCACGATGCCACCGAGACCGAAGAAGACTGCCGTCAGGAGGCAGATGGTGCCTGCGAATCCAAGGCCCACTGGCGAGCTCGTGACAGCCCTCGAGCCGTCCGCGTTCTCTGTGATTCGGTAGCGCCGGGTCTCCATATCGCGATACGGCCTAGGACTCCTGTTGGTCGGGCGAGACGGAGTAACCGTCACCGTAGGCCTTCCAGCATTTCGGGGATGGACATTGACCATCCCCGATTCTCGGCGTACGTGCTACCAACTAGGGCTGGACACATCCGCTGCTTGAGATGGTCGACTCCGCGGTGGCAGTCGACTTCGCACTCACCCAGTTCGTGCCCGTATAGGCCGCTACCTTGAACCAGTAGTTCGCCGCGCTCAATGTCCCGCTGATGTAGCTGGTCGTGGTCATGCCGCTCGCGATGCTGGTATAGGTGCCGGTCGCCGATGTGGTGGCGTCATAGATTGTGTATGAAGAGGCCTTGGTGACCGCGCTCCATGAAACCTTGACCGTCTTCGCACTGCTACTGGTGCAGGCGGCGCTCACGCCAGTCGGGGCGGTCGGGGCACCCTGAGCTTGAGCCTCGCCCTTGCCGTCGGACTTCAGGGTTATGAGCCAGTTCGACCCCCAAGCCGTTCCTGTGAGGGCGAGGACTGTTGCTAGGACGACAACGACGAGGATGAGCCGACGCATAAGTGAGCCGGTGTCCTCATCGTTGTCGCCCAATTCATGCACGGCGTTGCACGGCCGGAAGGATGATCAGCTCGTCCAGGCGTCCGTGGCCGGTGTCGTGGTCGATGCCGCTGACCCACCGGTGGCAGTCACTCCGGTTAACGACGGCATCGAGAAGAACGTATTGGCGCAGGCGGCCGGAGCAGCCGCTGTCATACTGGCGTCGTTGGTGAGGGTCACGACCAAGGGATTGTTTGCGGCCCCACTGGCCCCCACGGTCAGAGGAGTCGTCAACGTGTGCGAACTCCCGCTCGTGGCGGACGAGTAGTTCCAGATCACATCACTCGTGGTGGCCGAGCATCCCGTCTGGGCAGTGCTGAGTGCGCTGGTCGTGAAGCCGCCGGCATAGGTCGTGTTAGTGGGCAGCTGCACGGCCGTAATGGTCACCGGGTACGGGTTGGAGTTGGCTATCGTCACCACCGCGTCACCATTACCCCCCGGATAGAGCAAGTTGCCTGCTGCCGGTGAAGCGACCGCCGTGATCGTGATATTGGCCACATTCGCCGACTGGCCTTCACCGCTCGAACCGGCATTCAGACCGACGACCCAGTTGGTGACGGCATAGGCGCCGGCACCGGCGAGGAGTACCCCGAAGGCCATTGAAACCGCCTTCATCTTGAGGGACAGACGGAAGAACCGTCGTCCTGACGCCTTCGCGTGCCGCGGGCGGGGCTTGCGGTCGGCCGATGAGCGTTTGCGCAACATTGAATGAATCCCTCTCGGTTGGTCCCGTCGCCGCTCGTTCGCGCCGATGCGGCGAGAGCAGGCAGGGACACCGCAACATGTGTAGCGGCGCTACAACTGTGGCGGTCTGATCACTCCGTAGCCTCCACGAACGCCCAACAGCCGCCCAATCAGGTTTCGCCCCTGAAGTCCTGCCTGCTCAGGGGACCATCCGGCACCCCGAGACAGCGATTTGCTACCTTCCCGCAGGTGCAAACCTCCGCCCGCGCCCGACGCAAAGAACTGATGTCCGCGCTCGAAGAAGTCAGTGCGGCGAGTGTAGACCTTGCAACCCTCCTTTCCAGTCTTGGTGTGGTGACGCACGAGGCCATGGGGCAGGTAGAAGGTGGGGGCAAAGCGATTGATCTGGCTGCGTCGATGGACCTGGCGAATCGGCGTGAGATTCTGAACAAAGCCGCTGATCGGATGCGCAACAGTCGTCACCAGGTGCAGCGTGCCTTCTTCCTGTTGGCACTGGCCGAAGGGTCCTCGAGGGCGGAGGTCGCCCGTGTGTGGCGGGTCTCTCGGCAACTCGTCTCACGTATGACGGCTGAGGAACCGACAGCGCCCGAAGACAACACAGATCATTAGAGGGAGCGTTTTACAGACTTCACCCCAGGTTGTATTCCGGTTGTTCAAGGCCACAGCCTTTCGGCTACGTGGCCAGCGGAACCAGCGACCACCGCTGTTCCGGATTCACTACTCGTACCCATACATCACTTGAGTCCACCGCCAGAACGGATGGATCATGTAATCCTCTGTTTTGACCTGATTGGCAATCAGTACCGCTTTTCCGAGGGACACGTTGAAAAGGTTCCCCATGAAACGAAAGACGACGCGTTGCCTCCTTGGGCTAAATGGGTGCGGTCCAATAAGTTCTGAGGCGAGAACGGGGCCGGGTCGAAAGGACCCAGGTTGCGGCGGCGGGTTAGGCATAGACCTAAGCTGAAAGGAACAGGGAACAATGGAGCTAGAACCAGGATTGAGATGAAAGAACCAGGAGATGCCACGCCTTGGCGTCTCGTCGGGGACCACGAGGACGGCACCCCCTTCACCGTTTATGCCATTCAGGTGTGGCGACCGACGTTTGAGCACATCGACGCATGGCAGGAAACTGGCTGGATACCGAACGACCCTCGTGGTTCAGAGGACTTGCAACTGGAGAACACAGTGATCTTCTGGACCACAGATTCTGACGTGGCGTTTGAGACAATGCCGGAAGGGGACTGGCTGAAAACTGAGGCGCACGCAATTGTGCCTGCCGAATCATTAGATATTGAGGGCGGAGCGCGGGCCACGGGCCGAAAGGAATGAAAACCCGTGACCGGCGCTCTGCCCCAGTGCCGACAGGTGAAGAGGCTGTCAGCAACGAAGTGGCGACGCTTAAGGACGGAGGGGAAGATAAGCCCCGCCTAAAGCATCGCCACAAGCGACACATCGAACGGAGAGAGAGCGTTCGACTTCGGAAGATGGACTGCCCGAAATGTCGCAGTGCCGCGATGGGTGGTTTGAACACCCACCACACGACCAGTTTTAGGAACTGGCGAAAAACCTTGACTGCTTAGGCGCAGGCTCTTGAACCGTTGCAGGTGACGAAATGGCGCGAAGCATTGAGGTCAACAAAGACAAGCTGCGGACGTGCTGGGCTATCGCCACGGTCAATCTCAGCATCGGTCGGTGTGCTGAAGATGGCATACAAGTGGGGAGCATTGACCAGACTCATTCCCCGCGACCCGATCGCGACGGTGAGTCGCGGCAAGATGGACATGGCGGTCAAGCCCGACAAGGCATGGACCGGCGCCGAGGCGAAGAAGTTCCTGGCGTTTACAGCTAATGACCGGCTGCATCCCATCTGGCAGCTGGCCCTTGTTGGCGGTCTGCGTCGCGGCGAGCTGTGTGGGCTCAAGTGGGACGATGTTGACTTCGACAATGGAACGGTGCGGATCGCACGAACCCGCGTCACCGTCAACGGGAAGCCACAGGACTCCGAACCCAAGACTGACGGAAGCCGCCGGACTCTGAATCTTGTCGAGTTGATGCCACATCTGAAGGCACTCAAGAAGATGCAGAACGAGGACACCCTCAAGGCTTTCGGAGCATATGCAGACGACGGCTACCTCGTTGCCGACGAACTAGGACGACCCTGTCATCCTGAGACCCTGTCAGGCTGGTTTGAGAATGCAGTGGATGCTTGCGGCGGTCTGCGCAAAATCTCGCTACACGGCTGCCGTCACACCTGCGCGACCAACATGCTCAAGACGGGACAGCCGGTCCACGTGGTGTCACGATTCCTTGGTCATTCCAATGTGCAGATCACACTCGACACCTATGCCCACGTTCTGCCGGGTCAAAGCGAACAAGCAGTGACCGCTCTGGTCGCCGCGTATTCCTGAAGGCGAGTGGTGACAAATTGGTGACAAATCGACCCGTGACTGGATGTCACCAACTTTTCCACACCCTCTCACCTGCACTTTTAGCGTCGGGCTGCCGGGATTTGAACCCGGGACCTCTTGACCCCCAGTCAAGCGCGCTAACCAAGCTGCGCCACAGCCCGCTTTCCGTCTGGCCTGCTCAGAGCAGGTGAAGAACGGAGAACCACCCTAGCTCAACGGCCGGGGGGTCCAATTGAAACCAAAGTGCAACCCGGCCTCATTTTTTCGGCGTGCAACCTGGCAAAACGATGCCAGCCAGCTCGTCGACAGGCATGCTCTCGCTGTACCTCACCCATGTGCCGGGACCTTCGTTTCCACATGTGGTTCCCTTCGTCGTGTTGAGCAGAAGTGGTGGGTCCGAAGCTCACCCCGTCGCCGCCATGACTGCAGCTTCGACAATCTGAATGTCCGGAGGCTGGATGGCAAGTGGCCCGCCGGCGACGGGTATTTGCCACACCATGGTGAGGTAGGGCGTGGGTTGCTGCACGCTCCCCGGCGGGCAGGGCGTCACACCGGTGATCTGAAGAGGGATTGTGGCTGACGCAGTGTTTGGCCCACATGTATTGGTGCGCTGGTGCCATTGGACCAAGGGGCCATATGGCATTGGTGGAGTGGCCACCGTCGAAGGCAGGATATACATGGCAGCCGCCAGAACTTCTTGTCCAGAGGGTGTCTGGGCAAAGACCAGCCCATCGACGTGCTGGGGACTGAGAGTCCGCTTTGCTGCAGCATTTGCGGCAACGATCGTCGGATTGACGTAGTACGTCACCGGGTAGGTGGTCGGCGAAACGGACACGTAGCCAGCTGCGGCAGCGGCGTCCGGCGAGGCGTAGGGCGCGACCGCCTGGCTGGTCGACTGAACGTACTGCACCGCATTGATCTCCTGGGAGAACGTGGGCTCAGTCGCGCAACCAGATTCGGCCATATGGATCGCGTCAGCTCCGTTCCCACCCTGTGCCAACAACTCTTGGGCCAAAGCGGTCGGTAGTGCTGGTCCGGTGTAGGACCAGTTGGCCTTGGTGGTATTGAGGCCCGCTGCTGCGCTGGCGTCCGAGCCGTTCATGTTCATGCCGAGAGTGCCGCTCATGATCATGTTGGGCGTATTGTTCACATCGAGCCCCGTTCTCGGCGCCCCGTTGTTGCCGTTGGTGCATGCAGCAGTGCTCGATGTCGCAGACCCCGATGTCGATGAACCCGACATGCCTGCCATGCCCGACATCGCGGTGCCCGGCGATTCCTGCGCTGCCACCGGATAGGCAGCGGCCAAGAACAGCGCGACAGCAAGTACCACCATCCCTCCTAACGCAACGACCGGCGCTCGAAAGAGCAAGGTAGAAAACGGGGACCGCCACGTTGAGGCGTCAGGCAATACAGCAGGCACCATGGCGAAGGCCAAAAGGACAATGAGCGGTCCGGTGTTCGGATCGGTGCCGGATCCGGTAAAGATCCCCCCCAAACCTTGGCCGCTGATCCAGAAGGATGCGGCCAGTAGCCCACCAAAACAGAGGAAGGGAGACGGTCGGCGCACGAACAACGGTGCGAATCCAACGATGAGTGACGCAATGGCCAAGAGCCATGTCGTCCCCACGCTCCCGTGGGTGAAACGGTTCCCGACACTGTTGAGAAAGTGTGCGTACGCGCTCGGCTCTCCCGATGACATTCCGCTAATCGCGCTCGACACCGACGTGGCAGTTCGGTTGTCGGGCAACAGGAAAAGCACTGCCGCCAGTGACCAGTAGCCACACCAGACCAGTAGGGGGGTCGCTGCTCCCCCAAGTCCCTGTCCTGCGACAGATGAGGCGATGCCGACTGGAACTTCGGTTTCCTCACCCTCACCGACCTTGGTCCCATGCGGCCACGCCATCAGCCCCAAGAAGCCATAGATGAAGACTGAGCCTGGTGCTCCGGTCAGGGCCGAGGCTGAGCCGGTGAAAATCAGTCCGAGTCCTTCGCCAAAGAACCAGACGCCAAACGCCCAGAAGAAGGAGACGACCAATGCCGGACGTACGGTGCGCCGGAAAAGCAGTCCTCCGCCGATCGCTACTTGGATGAGAGCAAAAAAGGTATTCCACACGGCAACATGAGGCTCTACGAAGTGACCCACGTTGGTGATGATCCAGCTGATGACGGCTGGCTGGCCGTGCGCATTGTTCAACAGATAGGTGGTCGCGAAGCCCTTCCCGAACATGAAGGGCTGAAACTGCAGCCCGGCATCGAGGAGCCAGAACAGGCCGAGAATGATCTGTAGGGTGCGCTGAGTCTTGAAGGGCCACCACGCTCGTGGAGGATGCTCGACAGCCAGATCGGGTTCTTCTTCCGTGATGGTCATGTCATGTCCTCCAGTAACCCGAACAGGCGGAGATCCTCACGCCGTGTCACTTCCGGACGTTACGCGACCGCTCGCGGCATCAGTCGTTTTGATCTACTACGGAGTGTAGTAGTACGGTGCCCGCTGTGCTCAGCTCCGCGGCCGATGTCCAGTCCCTTGGAAGGACAAGGCAACGAAACCGACGTGCAGTGTGCTCTACGGTGCGTGACCATTGAGCAACAACTACCCAGCACCAACTGCTGCGCATTCCGTCGTGCGAAGGGCCCTTTTCGGCTCAGTGATCTTCTTGTGCGCAGCTCTTGTCCTTTCTGCATGTGGCTCCGGCGTTCCCGCTGCCCCACCACCCGGCCAAGGCGTCGTCGTTGACCGTCCCGTCCCTGCTATTCCGCTAATTTCAGCTCGAACGGTACCCCGACGTCGCTGGCCGCGTATCGGGGGAAGTACATCGTGATGGCCAACTTCCTCACCCTCTGCCAGGATGAATGTCCGCTCGTTACCGGAGCGTTCATCACCTTGCAGAGCGAGGTCCGCGCCGCCGGGCTGGGCAACCAGGTCGTGTTCATGGAGATCACCGTCGACCCTGAGCGCGACACGCCAGCCAGGCTGCGGGCCTACTCGAAAGAGTTTGGTGCCGACTGGCCCCTGCTGACCGGGACGCCGGCGAATCTTCGCGCCCTTTGGAAGTTCTTCGGTGTCTCTGTCCAGATTGTCCCCGAGGAACAACCGCCAAAACTCGATTGGTATACCGGAAAGCCGCTGACCTACGACGTCAATCACACCGACGGGTACATTTTGATCAACCGACAGGGCCATGAACGCTTTGTGGACGCCAACGCACCGAATCTCCATGGCCATCTCAAGAAATCCCTGGAGAACCTGCTCAATGACGGGGGCGTTCGGAACCTCAAAGATCAGAGCAAACCAAACTGGACGATCACGGATGCGCTGTCCTCCATAAGTTGGCTCGTCGGTCGCAATATCGCCTAGACGGGATCTCCGAAAAGCCTGAACGTCATATGGGCTCTGGAACGGACCCTAGGTCGACCGCCTCGTTCATGGAATGACCGACTGCGGACGTGTCGTAATCCCCCTTTCACGCCATCACGTTGTCGATGGCGAAGGGGTCGAGCACCGGCTGCGCACGGGATTCTTACCGGTGCGTATAGCGATGCACGACTCCGGCCCCAAACCACGCCAACGCCCCAATGAGGGCTGCGACGAGGACGATGACCCATAACGACCAAATGAAGTGCCAGGCCAAAAAGTGGACCCTGATCTTTTCGGTGTTCTGGACCATGAAAATGACGAGCGCAGCGATTCCGACCAGCGAGAAAATCACCCCGACGCCAATGCGACTCCGTTGAGGCATGTGCATGACCCCCTTGGCAGCACGACCCGGACGGCTGACCGTTTACGCCAGGCCCGTGTAGGTCGAACCTTATCCGAAGGCGTCGGGGCAACCCATGGATGGCGGCCCCGGTGGCGTCACAGCCTCCCTCCCGTCGTCCCACCGGCCAGGCCCCAGGCCGACTGACGCGACAAAGCGCCCCGAGGGGCGCTCAGTCGTCCGACTGCCATGGGCCGGGCGCCCATTCTGTCAGGTCGCTACCGCAGCCCCTTCCGCAACCCCTCGAGCGCCACGAGGCGTCCCCTGATCGAGGCAAGGTCGGCTCGGATCCCAGTGAAACTCTGACCGTACGGCTTCCTCTTCGAGAATCGGTCGTTGCACCCAGATTGCAACCCAAGTAGCCACCGAACTCGAATACGTTTGGATGGTGCTCAGTCCGGCCTGTCATTGCGGGGTGGGAGATTGGTCCTCGGAATGATCGGCGAATTGGAGACCACATGACGACCCGGAGGATTCGGACGGTTGGCGATCTGATCGACCGACTGCAGGAATTCAATCGTGACATGCCAATTCGAACCGCAGATTCCATTCACGGGACCTCCGACAAATCCGAATTCGTCTTCGCGGTGAGCCTCCTGCCGCCGGCGAACGATGCCGTCGCCGTCTGGCACCTGGACGCCAATGCCGAATACGTGCGGTGACCTTGTATCGACATCGTCACCCGCAACCGACCGCCTGGCGGTGCTTGGAGGATGGGCGCTTTAGGCGTCGAGGGTGGCCACGGCAATCCAGCCGGAATCGGCCAACCAATACCCGAGCTGGCACCGCACACAGACTTTCGAAGGATCTATCGTGGGGATGTCGATCGGAACGAAACTCTGGCCTTCGAGCGGATCGGTCAATGGGTCCCCGCAATTGGGGCAACGGGTCTCCATGCGATCAGTCACCCGCGGTTCCGAGCGCCGGCTCAAGCCAATAGGCCCGAACTTGCTCGCCCAAATCGTTCTGTACGAACACGACAGCACCGATGATCCTTCCGACCGAACCATCCGCCATGCGGAGCACGTCGTCCATCCGTTCGGCAAAAGCGGCCCCGGAGGCGGTCGTAAAGGTGCATCCGTCGGCGCTGGTGGCGACGACTCGACCAGTGGGTCCTCGAGCCCTGAGCTGGTCCATGGTCGAGCATAGGTCCTGTGAGCGGGCTGGGATAGGCCCATTTTTGGAGCGGGCCGGGGACCGTGGGAGACTCGCGCCAACGGCGAGGAGCACGGACGTGGCGACCGAGACGGTGCAGGGCTACGGCCCGCGTTGCCATACCTGCGACCTCGGAATCGAGATGCGCTACTCCCTCAGTGGACCGAGGTCGAAGAACCAGGGCCACTGGTCCCACCAGGACACCGTGGCTGGGATCGCGGCGGACCTGGACCACCACGCGCTGCGGTAGGGGCTACGGCTCGATGGACACCTTCCGGCATGACGACCCACGTGCTCCGTCGTGGGCCAGGTGAGCGGACGTTCACGATTTGAGGCTCTCGTCGTCGGTCACCAGCCAGCAAAAATCACATCCCTTCGGCGCTCGGCACACCCGGAGATTTGGCTCAGCGGTCGCCCACTCGGTCTCCTCGTTCCCGCATTCCGGGCATTTGAGGCGATCATCCACTCCTCGAACATAGCGATCCGCACGACGCATGGGACGGCGCCCGTCGCCCGCTCGGGCGTCGACGGCCCCCTCGGAGCGTCAGCCCGGCCAGGCGGCTCGATTTTGGCGGGTGCGGTCACCTCCGCAAAGCAGGGCGTATCCGATGCGATACTTAGAACCGTGGTGGAGGAATCCGACGAATCACCAGGCCCTCCCGACGGGATTGAGCGGCGACAGAGTGTTCGCAGAGATGGCGGTGACCGTCGCACGCATGATGTGCCCCCACCTGGCGGTGTAGATCGGCGTAAAGGACAGAGGCGAGAAGGCGACAGACGTCTGCCTGGGAGCGAGGATGAGGGCGAGCTCTCGCCTTAGTTGGGCATGTCGCTCACCTCCGGCGTACGCACCCGCCACACGTCCAGACGCCAGCTCTTCCCTTTGCCGTCCTTCCAGATCCCTCTCCATGCGGGCGGCTTGTGGCAGTGCGACGCCTGCAGCTGAGGCGAGTGCACGAGCCGGGAGCACCTACCGGGCTTTGCCGAGAATGAGAAGAGGACTGCGTCGCAACCGTCCCACCCAACCCTCTCGGCGGAGTGGGCTAGGCAGAGCGAGCGAGCAACAGCTGAGCATTCGCGGCTGCCGCGCGATCGAGGCCCCGGTAGCGGATTGCCGCATCGGGTGCCGTGGTGCCGAAGACCGGAAGCGCATAGATCTGACGCGCAAAGGTCTCCTTGGAGGCGAACTCGCCATAGAGGACCTCGAACCGCTTGAGGACGAGGAACCCGCAAGTGACCGGCTCAGGAGAAGGAATGCAATCGGACGTTACTCGTTGGGATTCGTCGAAGCGATCCCCGATGGGGTGAGCGACCATATCCTCGCAGTTGGCCATTGAGCTGGATCGTTGGATATCTCCTAATCTGCGGGAATGGCTGCCCAACCACGACGAGGACCGAGCAGGACCGCAATGCAGCTGCGTATCTCCCTCATTGGTGTGACGCCGGCGATCTGGCGGCGGCTGTTGGTGCCCGGGGAGATCAAGCTGTCGAAGCTCCACACGATCTTCCAAGCGGCCATGGGATGGAAGGACAGCCATCTGCACAGCTTCGAGATCGATGGCGAGCTCTATAGCACGCCATACGCCGAGCAGGACGACGACGTCGATGAGATCAACGAAGAGACCGTCGTGTTCTCCGATGTGGTGAGCGACGGGTCCCGATTCTTCTATGAGTACGACTTCGGAGACTCGTGGCGCCACGAGGTGGTGGTCGAGTCCGTGGACGCGATGCCCACGATCCTGAAGTCCGCCGTCTGTCTCGACGGGGAAAGAGCCTGTCCCCCCGAAGACTGCGGCGGCACCCGCCGGTATAGCGCTCTCCTCGAGGCGATGCACGACCCCGACCACGCCGAGCCTTCCGTCGACGTCAGTGGGGCTGGTCGCTTTGACCCTGAGTTGTTCAACGTGGCCATTGTCAACGCCGCGCTGCAGCAGGTGCGCTGAGTCACAATTCGCCAGCAAAGTCGTCGCTTTTCAAAGGCCGCGATTTTACCCACGAACGTCCTGACAACTACGTTGAGGTGCGCAAAGAGGGGGATCGCGCGGGTCATACCGCCGAAGGGAGCGTGAGAAGATGCAACGCATTCGCGATGGACGCTGGTTGGCCAGGCGTCCTTCCAGGTTGGCCACTGTCGTCGCACTGGCGGGACTCTTCGTCGTCGGGGTCCAAGCCGTCGGCCTTCAGGCCGGGGGTGCGGCGGCGCCGGGCTTTGCCGAGCCCTTTGCGGGAACTCCGCAATATCAGGGCGTGGCGCCCACGGAGATCAGCTACCAGAGTCAGGTCAATCAACCGCTGGGACAGGTTGCCGCCGATGAGATTGCCCGGGAGATCGGCCTGGACAAATCCGACGTGCTGACACCGGCGCAGTACCTGGCGTTCATCACCGGTCAAGGCAAGAACGGTTCCGGCAATCTCGAGAGTGCGGAATTGGTCGACGAAAGCGTGAAGATCCTCACCAACACGGTCGGTCACCCGTTGGCCTACAAAGATGACAGCGGCCACGTCGTCACGTCCGTTCTCGCCAGCTACGGCCTCTTCGTGACGACCACCGGAGAGCTGGAAAGCCCGGCCTACTCGACCGCCCCGACGTACCTCGTCAACAAAGTGATCCAACCAACCGGCTACATGGGCACATGGATGAGGGCCAATGGCGCCACGAATACCCTCTTGCAGCTCTACAAGTCGGCGTACACGTCCGAAGTGGTCTACGGCAACGCGGCGCAACAGAGTTCGGAACCGGCTGAACTGATCACGAACACCAAGGGTGGTGTCAGCTCCGAGGTCGGGATGTCGATGGGTCCGGCACTGTGGATCGTCAATTTCGCGCTGCTCTACACGTTGAACCCGTCATTGGCGGCAGAGATGCCGGCCAGGTGGGCCCCCATCCCTGCGCCCGTCGTCAAGGCGATCGTCAAGGGTGATGGCCAAGTGCCCTACAGCAACGTGGCGTCCTACTTCCATTAGCCCCCGCAGCGTGCGCAGGTTTTGGCCGGTGACCCAGCGGGATTCTCGAACAGCTGCACTCCGAACGTTGCGGACCCTGTACCCGAGCACGGCCGAGCCGGGTGGGTAGTCTGCGGGCATGAGCATCGAAACCCGCCCCCTCGGGCGCACAGGCGCGGATGTGACCATTCTCGGTTACGGCGCGATGGAGCTACGCGGCGCCCCCCGGGGCCCTGCGATCGAGGACGAGGAGGCGGGTCGAATTCTCAATGCCGTCCTCGACGGCGGCATCAACCTGATCGACACGTCGCCCGACTACGGCCGCAGCGAGGAGCTCATCGGTCGCTTCGTGGGGCACCGCAGGGACGAGTTCTTCCTGGCGTCGAAGTGTGGGTGCCCACTCGACCCGGCGCCGAACGCCACCCCGCCCTTTGCCCACGACTACGGCGCGGAGAACATCCGGGCCGGGACCGAACGGAGCCTCCAGAGGCTGGGCACGGACCACCTCGATCTCCTGCAGGTGCACATGTCCCCCAGCCGGGCCCAGATGGACACGGACCACACCATTGAGACCATGGTGTCGCTCCAGGCCGAAGGAAAGGTCCGCTTCATCGGGATGTCGGGGATCCTTCCCCATCTGCGTGACCACATCGAGATGGGCGTCTTCGACGTCTTTCAGATCCCCTACTCGGTGGTGCAGCGCGAGCACGAGGATCTGATCACTGCCGCCGTCGAGGCGGGTGCCGGCACGTTGATCCGGGGCGGCGCCGCCCGCGGGGCTCCGGCCGACGACAAAGGATGGCGGCAAGGTCCGCTCGGGCTGCCCGAAGGAGAGGGTCAGCGGCGCTGGGAGTCGTCAGGGATGGACGACCTCCTGGGCGACATGGGGCGCCTCGAGTTCGTGTTGCGTTTCACGCTCAGCCACCCCGGCCTTGCGAGCACCATCGTCGGCACGTCGAAGATGGAGCACCTGCAATCCAATCTGGCCTTCGCCGAGAAGGGCCCTCTGCCGGCGGATCTCTCTGCGTCCGTGAAGAAGGCCTTGGGGCCGGTCCACTCGTAGGCGGCGCACTGCGCACGGTGTCGGCGGTCAGGAGAGCTCGTAGAGCTCCGAGGGATCATCGTGCGGCAGTACCGAGCCGACCGTCGCCGACACCTCGAGACCCTCCAGTTCGGCCACGCCGATATTCACTGCGGAGAAGGCGGCATCGGCCGCGTCGCGTCCCGTGGCGATGCGCACGAGCGAGGGTCGCGGGGCGAGGCCCGTGGCGTCGTGGACCGTCCATCGTCCGCCCTGCAGCGTCTCGAAGACGGCGTGAAAATCCATGGGAGAGAGCCCTGGTGCGTAGACGGCGGCGAACCGGGCCGGGATCCCCGTGGCTCGGCTCAGGGCTATGCCGAGGTGGGCGAAGTCCCGGCAGGTCCCCATCCCGGTCAAGAGGGTGTGTTCAGCCGAGTCGTGGACGTCGCTGGACCCTGGCACGTAGGCGATCCGCTCCCGGATCCACTGCGTGATCGACGCCACACGCGAGGCGATGCCCGCATCGGTCTTGAACTCGGACATGGCGAACCCGATGAGGTGGTCGCTCGGGCAGTAGCGGCTCGGACGCAGGTACAGCTGCCGCTCGTAGCCGAAGGAGGGTGGTGCGGACGTGGTGGTACCCGTCAACGGGGACTCCGGCGGACGAGCCTCGAGGTCGGAGCGATAGGAGATGGAAAGAGGTCCGGGATCGGCCAGGATCACGTGGATCCGCTCCCCCTGTGGAGTGCGGATCTCCTCGAGGGAAGAGGGTGGGCCGCCGTTGCTGACCACCTCGAATCTCTCGCTGCGGACGAGGCCGGCCGAGTCGGCGGCGACGACTGCTAGGGCGATCTCGGCGCGCTCGGTCACGTCGAACGAGAGATCGCAGGTGACGACCCGCGTCCGCTCGCCGTCCGCACCGGGTTGTGCCGGGACCCCGTCGTTGTTCACGGCAGTACCCTGGCACAGTTCCCGACCGCGGCCTCACGCATCGGGATGGTTCGACAAGACCTGATCGCGTTGGAGGACTCGAAGGAGTTCCTCGTAGGGACCCAGCAGAAAGGCCTCGTCTCCTCCGGCAAAGCGTGTGCCGCGCCGCGGCGGATGCTCGAGTTGGCCGCCGTCGGCCGACCGGCTGAGCGCGATGACCCGGGTGCGCGCCGAAAGGTCGGCCATGGCCAGGCCTTGCAGTCCACCCTGCGGGGCGACCGTGACGCGGCCGACCAGAAACGGCTGTTGGTCGACGTAGAAGGTGCTCAGCACATCGAGGCCGAGGGCGGCGCCGACGAACCAGGGTGCGGCCAGCGCCGATGTCGAACGCACGTGACGGAAGCCGAAGCTCTGCTCCATCATGCGGGCCAGATCCCGATCGAAGACGCGGAGCACCACGGGGACCTCTTCCCAACGGTCCCCCAGCGACTCCCGGATGGCGAGACCGGTCTCGATGTTGGTCAGGTCGGCGCTGGTGAGCACGGCGACCGCCGCCGCGTCGTCGAGGTTCACCATGCGGTGGGTCTGCGACTGCGTGGCGTCGGCGATCACCACCGGGACACCCAGGGCCCGCGCCTGGCCGAGGAAGCGGTTGTTGTCGTCGCGCTCGATGACGACGACCCGCTGACCCTCTGCGATGAGACCCTGCACGACGGCGATTCCGACGGCGCCCAGACCGATGACGATGATGTGATCGACCATGCCCGGGACCTGGCGACGACCGAGTGAGCGCTCGATACGTCGGCTGACCAGAATGTTGGTGAACAGGGCGAACGCGGTCGATACCAGGGCGACCCCGATCGCGATGAGGGCGATGGCGAACACCTTCATGGCGGCGTCCTGTGTGGCGAAGGTGAAGTCGCCGTAGCCGACGGTCGCCACCGTCTCGACCGTGAAGTAGGCGGCGGTCAAAAAGCCCATATGGCTGCGCGTGTTGGGATCGATGTACGTGAAGCGAAGAATGATGGTCGAGATGGCGATGAGCGCCAGCAGGCCGGCGACCGTGAAGGTCAACCCTTTGTTGCCCTCTTCCATCACACCGGCGGCCTGGCGGGCCAGGCGCCGGGTGATCGAGACGGTCCGCAGAGACGGCGCACGGGTTCGTTTGGGGTCGATGCCGCCGAGCTTGAGCTCCTCTTCGGTCCCCAACACCGCAACGCGGTCACCCGGGACGACCTGATGGTCCCGTCCCGGGCACTGGGCCATTTCGGAGCCGTCGCCCGGCATGATGGCCACGGGCGCCAAGTTGCCGAAATGTCCCCGGAAGGTCGGATGGGTGGCCCCCTCGTCGTCGGCCACCGCCACCTGCACCACCGCGAAGTGCACCCCGGCCAGTTCTATGTCGTGGGCCGGGCGGCGCAGGCATGCCTCCACGAAGGAGGGGCCGGCCAACGTGGCGACATCGAGCACGCTCCCCTTGCCCGAGACACGCTCGAGCGCACGCCCCACGGAGGGATTCGCCATCTGGGTGACGATGCGCACGTCGGGCCGGATCTCCCGGATGCGAAGTGCGGTCTCGAGGGCGTGGATCTCCTTCACCTCCGCGTTGATCACCGCAGTGGCACGCTCCAGGCCCGCATCGATGAGCGCGTCGCCCAGATAGGCGCTGCGCTGCAGGTGCGGGACGCCCCAGTCCTCGAGAATGCGCGCGAAGCGGACATCGGCCTCGGCGTCAATGACGATGACCGGTGTGCCACTCAGGTACAGCTGTTCGACGATGCGGAATCCGACCCCCTGCAGGCCGCACACGATGACGTGATCACGCATCTCGTGTTCCATTTGCGATCCCAATTTCAGCTCGTCACCCAGGTGTTCGTCATCTCCGATTTCCCGACGCGCCCGCGGCGCCCGTTTCTAAAGGATGAAGAGCATCTCCTGGTAGGTCGGCAGCGGCCACAGGTCGTCGGCCACCAGGCCTTCGAGGGTGTCCGAGGCGGCGCGCACGGCGACCATGGCGGGGAGAAGGCTCTTCTGGGCGTGCTCCGCCCGCTTCTCCTCCGTGTCGGCTTCCTCCTGCGCCAACTCGGAGCGCAGACCGGCGAGGCCGGCGCGCAGGGCCTTGAGCGAGGACGAAACCTCGTCGAGGGTGGCCGTGTCGGCGTCCTGACCGATCGCCGTCAGGCTCGAGACATTGAGCGCGAGCTCGGTCTGGTAGCGCAACGCCGCCGGAAGAATGATGGTGTTGGCCATCTCGAGGGTGAGGGCCGCTTCGACGTGGATCGAGAGGATGTACTGCTCCAGGGCGATCTCGTAGCGGCTGTGCATCTCCCGGTGGTTGAAGACGCCGTAGGTGCTGAACAACTCCATGGACTCCTCGGTGATCAGCTCGGGGAGCGCATCGAGGGTGGTCTTGAGGTTGGGCAGGCCACGCTCGGCCGCTTCGACCTGCCATTCGTCGGCGTACCCGTCGTCGTTGAAGACCACAGAACCGTGGTCCTTGATGATCTTCTCCAGGACGGTCTGCACCGCGGCGTTGAATTCGACGCCGTCGGCGACGGCGGTCTCGAGCTGGGTGGCGATGAAGTCGAGCGCTTCGGCCAGGATCGTGTTGATGGTGGTCATCGGCCCCGCGATGGATTGCAGCGAACCGGGCGCCCGGAACTCGAAGCGGTTGCCGGTGAAGGCGAAGGGACTGGTGCGGTTGCGGTCGCCCGGATCGGTGGGGAGCACCGGGAGCGTGTCCACCCCGATTTCGAGCGAGCCCTTCGTCTTGGACGTGGTGGCGCCTCCCTTGGCGATCTGCTCGAAGACGTCCGCCAGCTGATCGCCCAGGAAGATCGAGATGATGGCGGGGGGTGCCTCGTTGGCCCCGAGGCGGTGATCGTTGGTCGCTGAGGCAACCGATGCCCGCAACAGGCCGCCGTACTTGTGGACGGAGCGGATGACCGCGGCGCAGAAGACCAGGAACTGGGCGTTGTCGTGCGGCGTGTCGCCGGGGAGAAGGAGGTTGCCCTCGGTGGAATTGCCCAGCGAGAAGTTGACGTGCTTGCCCGACCCGTTGATGCCGGCGAACGGCTTCTCGTGGAAGAGGCACTCCATCCCGTGCTTCTGGGCCACACGCTTCAGCGTGGTCATCAGCAGCTGCTGGTGGTCTGCGGCGACGTTGGACCGCTCGAACATCGGGGCGAGCTCGAACTGCCCCGGCGCCACCTCGTTGTGGCGCGTCTTGGCCGGAATGCCCAGCTTGAAGAGGTCGCGCTCGCAATCCATCATGAACGCCAGTACCCGCTCGGGGATCGCCCCGAAGTAGTGGTCGTCGAACTCCTGACCCTTGGGGGGCTTGGCCCCGAACAGCGTGCGCCCGGCGTTCAAGAGGTCCGGCCGGTTCAGGAAGAAGCTGCGGTCTATCAGGAAGTATTCCTGCTCCGCACCGGCGAACGACACCACGGCATCGGGCTTCTCGTGCCCGAAGAGGTGGAGCACGCGGGCGGCCTGCTTGGCCATCGCCTGTTGGGACCGCAGCAGCGGGGTCTTGTTGTCGAGTGCCTCGCCGGTCATCGACACGAAGACGGTCGGGATGCACAAGGTGTTGCCATTCGGGTTCTCGAGGATGTACGCCGGGCTGGTGACGTCCCACCCGGTGTAGCCGCGTGCCTCGAACGTGGCCCGCAGGCCACCGTTGGGGAAGCTGGACGCATCGGGCTCGCCCTGGGTGAGGGTCTTGCCGGCGAACTCGGCGATCGCATTGCCCTCACCTCCGGGCTCGAAGAAGCTGTCGTGCTTCTCGGCCGTCAGGTGGGTGAGGGGGTAGAAGACGTGGGCGTAGTGGGTGGCGCCCTTCTCCATGGCCCAGTCCTTCATGACCACCGCGACGACGTCGGCCACCGTCGGGTCGAGTGTCTCGGAGTGCTCGATGGTGGCCATCACCGATTTGAAGACCGGCTTGGGCAGGCGCTTCTGCATCACCGCTTTGGTGAAGACGTTCTCACCGAAGATCTCCCCAGGATTCTCCGTGCTGGTGAAGACCGCCGCTGGTGCGTCGTAGTGCCGCACGGCCTCGATCGAATCCTGGCGTGCCTTGTTTCCACTCATCGCTGACTCCTCCGTGTAGTGCCGGGACGTGCGTGGCGCACGGCGAACTCGGCTCTGTCCGCCCGTCGTGGTCGAAAGTAGGCAGGCGAGATAACGCCCCGGTTTCTGCAATGTGAATATCTCGATCGCGTTGGCACGCAACGCCCGCCGTATCTGATTTGATGAGAATGAACATCTGCCCGGGCGATGCATGTCGGGTTGATTGCCATTCCCGCGAAAGGGGTAACGCACAGAGATGACGGCGGATACCGAGAATCTCGAGCGAGAGCTGAAGTTCGCGGCGGATGTCGGCTTTGAGCTGCCCAATCTGTCCACCATCGCCGGGTCCGCGACGCGGTTGCCCCAGCAATCGCTGAACACGGCCTACTTCGATACCCCTGACCTGCGGCTCTGGCAAAGAGGCCTCACGCTCCGCCATCGAGAGGGCGAGGAGCGCCAGTCGGGCAAGTGGACGCTGAAGCTGCCGCAGGAGGGTACCGAGCTCACGGTCGATCGGTTGGAACTGTCATGGAACGGGATGAGGGAGGAGGTGCCTGCGGAGGCGACGAGGATCCTGCGGGGTACCGTCCGCCACTCCATGCTGGGCCGCATCGTCGTCCTCGAATCCCTCAGGCGCCGGGTCGTGCTGCGAGATGCCGACGGGACGGACCTGGGGGAAATCGACGACGACCTCGTGATGGTGGCCCACGGGACGGAGAAAGGGCTCAGCTTCCGTCAGATCGAGTTCGAGCTCGGCACGGACCTCCCGCCCAAGGAGCATGAGGACCTGGTGCATGCGGTCTTGAAGAAGCTCCGCAAGGCCGGTGCCTACCCCGAAACCGAGCAGAAGTTCGCCAAGGCGCTGGGGGGCGTCGCGGCACTCACGACGCAAGGACCTGAAGGACGGGGTCGGCCGCCGCGCCTCCCTGCACGACGTCGTGCGGCTCGCCCTCACCGATGGGCTCGAGCGGGTGCTCGACTACGACTACCGGCTCCGGCTCGACACCTCTGATCCGCCGGTTCGCGCCGTGCACCAGGCCAGGGTGGCGTGTCGTCGGTTGCGCTCGGATCTCAAGACGTACGGGCCCCTGCTCGACCCGGCGTGGTCGCAACGCACCACGACGGAGCTCCGGTGGATCGGCGGCCGGCTGGGCCAGGTGCGCGATCGTCGACGTCCTGACCGACCGCCTCGGTTTGCGCCGGGACGGCCCGGCGGGCCCCGGGATAGACGGCAGCGGGCACCTCCGGGAGAGGTTGGCCGCCCAGCGACGTGCGGCGTGCGCCACTCTGGCCGAGGACATGGAGAGCGCTCGCTACCTGGACCTGCTGGACCGCCTCCATGCAGCCGCACTCGCCCCGCCGTTCTCCTCGGCCAAACGCCGTTCCCCGGCCGTCGACCACAGCGTGCGTTCGGACGACCTGGCCCGGGACGTCCTGCCCGCACTGGTGCGCGTGCCCTGGAAGAAGTTGCGCCGGCGGGTCCGCCGGGCCGGATCGCATCCGTCCGATCGGCAGTTGCACCGCATACGGATCGCCGCCAAACAGGTTCGCTACGCCTCCGAGGCGGCGTCTCCGGTGATGGGCGACGTGGCGTTGGAGACGGCACAACGGGCCGAAGCCCTCCAGACCGTGCTCGGCGACCACCACGACGCGGTGGCCGCCGAGGAGTGGTTGCGGCTCGCCGCGGTCGACGGCACGGGGATGGCCGGATTCGCCGCCGGCCTCCGTGCCGCCCATGAACGGAGCCTGCAGCGGAGCCTTCGGCGTGAATGGAGAGCCGTCTGGTCCGACCTCTCCTCCAAGAAGGTCACACGTTGGCTGAGAACAGCCTGAGCACGTGCGCGCGCCGACGTCACACCGCGCCGATGAGTTCTGCCCGACTGTGCCGTCCACACGACGATGCCCAACGTCGCCGTGGAAGAACACTCTCTAGAGTGTGAGGTTGTGTCCCTACGCGAGTCCACCGTGGTCCAGTCCGAGTTGGAGCCCTTCCGCCGGGAGCTGACGAGGTACTGCTACCGGATGCTCGGCTCGGGATTCGAGGCCGAGGACGCGGTCCAAGAGACGATGCTGCGGGCCTGGCGTCATGCCGACAATTTCGAAGGCCGCTCCAGCGTGCGCTCGTGGTTGTACCGCATTGCCACGAACGTCTGCATCGACATGCAGCGCAACGTGCAGCGGCGGGCCCGGCCGATGGAGATGGGCCCGTCGTCGCCTCCCGTCGAGTCGCACCTCGGGCCGACACTGCCCGAGGCCCTGTGGATCACCCCCCTCTCCGATGCCAGCGCGGCACCCGAGGGAGCGGACCCCGCCGAGGTCTCCGAGTACCGAGAGTCGATCCGGCTGGCGTTCGTCGCCGCGCTCCAGCACCTGCCGGCACGTCAGCGTGCCGCGCTGATCCTCTGTGAGGTGTTGCGCTGGCAGGCCACCGAAGCGGCCGAGCTCCTCGACACGAGTGTGGCCGCCATCAACAGCGCACTGCAACGGGCACGGGCCACGCTCAGCGCGCGTGCCCGCCGCGGCCCAGCCGGATTCCCTGGACACCTCGGACAGCGAGCTTTTGGCGCACTACGTCGACGCCTTCGAGCGCTACGACATCGAGCGCCTGGTCACGCTGCTCCGCGAGGATGCCGTGCAGTCGATGCCCCCGTTCGCCATGTGGATCGAGGGGGCGGAGAACATCGGGCGCTGGATGGTCGAGCCCGGTCCGAGCGAGTGCCGAGGTTCGCGGCTGGTGGCCACCACGGCCAACGGCTGTCCCGCCTTCGGTCAGTACCGGCGTGACCCACGGGGCGGCTATGCGCCGTGGGCCCTGCAGGTTCTCGAGATCTCAGCCGGGAAGATCACCGGGCATGACCTTCTTCCTGGACCTGTTGGAACCCGAGCGGCTCTTCCCCTCGTTCGGGCTACCCGCTGCATCTCGACGACTAGGCCCGTCAGCTCGACGAGCGCCCGCAGGTCAGGGGAAACGTCGGTCAGCACGAGTCCGCCCCCGAGCCGCTTCGCCAGCAGGGCCAGGCGGGCCACATCGTCCACGGCGCCGATGTCGGGTGCGGCCGGACCTTCCAGCACGCCCGAAGCCAGCGCCATCCCGTCGGGATCCACCATCGTCACGCGGCACCACAGCTGCATCACATGGAGGACGGCGCACCGCGCACGTTCTCATCGGTCGGGCGCAGGGCGGGCAATCAATCGGCGGCACCGATGATTTTCCTCGACCACGCCCGTCCAAAAGGGACATGATGGACCCGACAAAGGAGTGACCGCCATGACCACACGAAACAGCGCCCCCCTCGGATCGCCCTGCTGGGCCGATCTGTGGACCTCGGACGTCGAGGGCAGCGGCCGGTTCTACGGCGAGCTCTTCGGGTGGGAAGCCCAGGAGCCCAGCGAGGAGTTCGGCGGCTATTTCATGTTCACCCGCGACGGCGTACCGGTCGCCGGAGGCATGGGCGACATGGGGGAGATGAAGGCCGACAACACCTGGAAGATCTACCTGAACACCGACGACATCACCAAGACGGTGGCGGCAGCCGAGGCGGCGTCGGGCCAGGTCATCGTCCCGGTCATGGAGGTGGCGGATCTCGGGATCCAGGCCGTCTTCATCGATCCGACCGGCGCGGCCATCGGCGCCTGGCAGCCCGGGACGTTCCCCGGCTTCACGGTGCTCGAGGTGCACGGCGCGCCGAGCTGGTCCGAACTGCTCACCCGTGACTTCTCGACCGCCATCGACTTCTACCGCTCGGTCTTCCGGTGGGAGACGAAGGTCGAAGGCGACAGCGACGAGTTCCGCTATTCGACGATGCGCAATCCCGATGGTGAAGGGGAGCTGGCCGGGGTCATGGACGCCAGTGCGTGGCTGACCGACGGCCAACCGTCTTCGTGGTCGATGTACTGGCACACCGACGACGCCCGGGCCACGATCAGCGACGTCAAGAAGCTCGGCGGCTCCGTCCTGCAGGACGCCGAGGACACCCCGTACGGCACGTTGGCCACCGTGGCCGATCCGTCCGGCGCCGTCTTCAAGGTGCGCACGCCTCCCAGGTAACCGGCGGAGCGTCTCAGGTCGGGGTCGGGCCCGGGTGCACCACGGCCAATGCCGGCGTGGCGGCCCACGCGACGTCCGGCCAGGCGGGCGCTGACGACGACCAACAGGGGCCAGAGGGCCTCGGAGAGGGCCGCGCTGCGCTCGGCCAGCCCCCGGTGTGATCCGTTGACCTCGAGCACGAACCACAGCAGCAATCCGAACATGGTCAAGCGTGGCTGTGGCGCAAGCCCGTCGGGTCAACAGCGGCACACGGGTGCGGCGGCGTGCCGCGAAGACGGGCCAGGCGCCCAGGGCGGTGAAGGCCAAGGTGGCGGCGATGGTGTGGCTGACGCCGTTGCCGCTGCACCGGTTGCGGAAAGGCGGCCACCAACAGGGTGCCCACTCCCCCGCCGACGAGGAGCACCCTTCCGGGCCGGCCCGCCGGCCGCAGGCCGAGACCGGTCACGGCATAACAGGCACCGAGCCCGGCCAGGGCGGCGGTCATGATCCAGCGATCGGTCGCCCCTCGTGCAGCGAGCGCACTGATCGTGTCACGAACCGAATCGAACCCCGCCGGCTGGCGTCCGGCTGCAATCGTCCAGCCGCCGACCAGCAGCAACGGCGCCGTACCACTCGAGGCAAGGGCCCACCATGGCACCCTGGCTTCGAGATCTCGCTCGGATCCCGGTCCGATCTGCATGCATGGTGGCCATAGCGCACACTCTCCCCCATCCGGGGCCCGCCTTCGAACCGGGTGGCCGAACCGCGGGTTCAGCTCGTCGGTGTGGCGTGCTCGGCGATCGGCGCGGTCGGCACCGCTGGCGCGCCGGCGGTCTCCTGCGGGGTCACGTGGGTCGCGGCATGGGCCGCCTTCTTCCCCTCGTCGAGGCCCTTCTCGAACTCGTTCTTGGCCGAACCCAGGTTGCGGGCCAGCTTCGGAATGGCGGCCCCGCCGAAGAGGAGCACCACGACCACGATGAGAACGATGATTCCATCGACTCCGAACACTTCTGCGAGCATCTGACTCTCCTTTGCCTCGTCCACAGGAGGCGGACTACCCCTCTATTCGGCGCCTGCGCCATCCCGGATGTGCCATGGCGAAAGAAAGTTCCCCCATCCGTGGCGGGGACGGGAACGAATACAGGGTGCCATGTCCCCTGCCGTCCACCGAGAGAACTGACGCCGGATGCTCAACCTCGATCCCTCAAAGCTGCTCATCATTGCCGTCGTGGCCATCATTCTCCTCGGCCCCGACCGGCTCCCCGCCGTCGCCCGCCAGGTCGGAGGAGCCTGGAAGTCCTTCACGGCATACCGGCACCGCATGGAATCCCAGGTGCGCGACGCCATGCCCGATCTCCCGAGCAGTGCGGAACTGGCCCGCCTGGCACGATCGCCGGCGGCCTTCCTGGACCACCTGTCCACGCATTCTCCCGACGAGGCCGCGCCGGTGCACGCCGAGAAGGACGATGTGGCGGAGACCGCCGGCGACATCATGACGCCGCGCCGCCGCGGCCTACCGACCCGCGGAACCCGTGCGCCGCCGTGCCGCCGGTCGTGACACCCGGCGCTGACCCCGGGTTGAACTGAGTCCTCCTCAGAAAGGCGGCTCGGGAAGGACCGGTGACGTGGTGATGTTGCCGCACATCAAATGAGGGATGTCGCCACCGTACGCACCGATCTGGCCCCCCGATCCACTGATCCGTAGGGCGGTCGTGTTGTCGGGGGGAGTGACGGCCAGTGCGCTCGACACCGGGCATTGGAGATTGCCGAATCCGGTTTGCGTGGGGAATTCGATGTCGAACCAGGCCTGACCAGCCGGCGGAAGGGTGACGGTGGTCGGCGTCTGGCTGGCGTGGATCGTCGTGGTCGTGAGGGGTTGCCCGCTCGCACCGAGGAGTTGGAGAACGGGGAAACCACCGAGCGTGCAGGTCGTCGTCGACGTGTTGGTGAACACGTAGGTGATCCCCAACGACCCTGCCGCGCCCCCACCCGAGTGGGCCGGGTCCGAGACCACGCTGAGCTGCGACGTCTGGCAGGTTCTCGGCGGGAGCTTGATGGATGTCGCCGTCCAGTAGCCCTTCCCGTCCGGCGTCACCGCGAGGCCGACCGTCGGGACCGTGGCAGGTGCGCCCCCGGTGGACCCGTAGAACCCGGCATCGCCGAAGGTGAAGACCCCGCCGTCAGCGGCGACCAGCCAGTAGCCCTTGCCGTCGGGAGTGGCGGCCATGCCCACGATCGGCTCGTTCAATGCGACATTGCCCGGTGGACCCGTAGAACCCGGCATCGCCGAAGGTGAAGACCCCGCCGTCAGCGGCGACCAGCCAGTAGCCCTTGCCGTCGGGAGTGGCGGCCATGCCCACGATCGGCTCGTTCAATGCGACATTGCCCGTGGACCCGTAGAACCCGGCATCGCCGAAGGTGAAGACCCCGCCGTCCGAGGCGACCAGCCAGTAGCCCTTCCCGTCAGGGGTGGCGGCCATGCCCACGATCGGGCGGTACAGCGCGATGTTGCCCGCCGAGCCGTAGAACCCGGCATCGCCGAAGGTGAAGACCCCGCCGTCCGAAGCGACCAACCAGTAGCCCTTCCCGTCCGGGGTGGCAGCCATGCCCACGATCGGGCGGTACAGCGCGATGTTGCCCGCCGAGCCGTAGAACCCGGCATCGCCGAAGGTGAAGACCCCGCCGTCCGCAGCGGCCAACCAGTAGCCCTTCCCGTCAGGTGTGGCGGCGATCCCGACGAGCGGTTCGTTCACCTCGCTGGGTGCCCCGTAGGACGAGCGCAGTGCCGAACGCACTCACCCCGACCGGCGACGCGATGGCCGCCTGGCGGGCTCCGCACAGCAGCGTCGCCGCCGAAGGCCAGGAGAGCCGCACTCAGGACCAGCACACCGACGATGCTCGTCAAGGCCCGGTTTCCGACCCCCGCACGACGTCGGGCCCTTGGATGAAAGGTCATATGGCATCCCCTCCCGCGACGACGCATGCATCCATGCGCACCCTTCTTTAGCAGCTCCGCCCGGCACGCGCCTCGTCTGCGATGCGGCCCGGACGGGTGGGCTCAGGCCGGGCCCGAGGCCAGCATCGGACCACGTGGCTGGCGCGCACCGCCGGCCGCTTCGACCGTGACGCCCAACCGGTTCGGCCTCGATGACCCGGCCGACGTGAACGTGGCGAGGTGCGGGGCGCGCCCGAGGAGACCGAGCGAGATCGTCCTGTGGTCGATCAGACCCCAGAGCTGGTAGGTCTCCGTCGACGGCAATCGCGGGAGGCTGGACGTGACCAGGTACCCGCGCCCACTGGGCAGCACCACGAATTGGGCGACGTCACGGTGGCGCGCCGTCGTGAGCGTGACGAACGTGTGGCCCGGTGTCTCCACGGCCGCCACGATCGTGGCCTCTCCGATGGCCCCCTGCAGGTGGGCCAGCTGATTGTTGGCGTTGGCCAAGCTGATCCCGAGCACGGTGGCCACAGCCGCGGCGCCGACGGCGACGGATGCTGCGGTGGCGACGCGCACCCGTGAGGAGTGCAGCGCGCGTGACCAGCGATGCTCCACCCGGCCGGCGGGTGCACGGTGCGACGGCACCGGGACGATCCGCTCGTGACCCACGTCCGATGTCGGTGAGGCGACGCGAGATGCCCTCCCACAACTCGCCCGGAAGCGGCAGGACCGAATTGCCGAGCGCGGAGGCCACCTCGTGGTGCGCATCGACCTCGGCCTGACAGCGCGGGCAGTGGGCCACATGGTCCAGGATCAGCGCCGACTCGTCGTGCTCCACCGCATGGAGGGAGAACGCGGCGAGCAGTTCGCTGGCCTCCTCATGGGTCATCATGCCTCCACGCCCTGAATGCCGGCATCGACCAGGACATCGCGCATCCGCCGCATCCCGTTGCGAATTCGGCTCTTGATCGTCCCTTCGGGTTGCTCGAGGAGTTGCGCCACCTCCACATAGGTGTGCCCGTCGAAGTAGGCGAGTTCGATGGCCCGGCGCTCGTCGCACGGGATCTCCTCGAGGGCCCGCGTCGACGTAGTCACCGCGGATCATCTCCCAGTACCCGTGGAAGATGTCGTACTCGAGGTCCGCCGTGAGGTGGGCGTCCCCCTGCCTCCCTCTGGCGCCGGGCGTTCAGTGTCCGTATGACGTCGACCGCGCGCGCATGCGCCTGCGTGAGAAGGAAGGACCGCAGGGTGCCCCGGGTGGGGTCGAACCGATCGGGGTGCCGCCAGAGACGCAGGAACACCTCCTGGGTGACGTCCTCGGCTTCTGACGAACTGTTGAGCACCGCGGCGCGCCAGGCCGTAGACGGCGTCACCGTGCCGGCGGTAGAGCTCGGCCAGTCCTGCATCGCCGTAGCGGATGAGGGTCGCGATCAGCTGGCCATCGCTCACTTCTTCGCGTTGCTGCATCGCATGTGTATTCGGAGGCACGACGAGCGAGGGATGTCCTTGCGTCGACCGCACCGATGTGCGACACGCACGTTGCGATTGCTGCACACGTCGGCGCGTCGTCACTTCGACGCAGATTCGCAATATTTCTCGCATCCTCTCGTGCGAGTGACTCCGAACACCTAGTGAACCCATCCACAAGGAGTTGACTATGACCGCAGACCCGAGAGCGCTCGCCGAGTTGCTCGAAGAGTCCCAAGACCTTCACGCAGATGCCATGCGACCGACGCACGAAGCCTTCGGCGAGTTGGTCGAACGGAGCCATGCGTCGGGTGCTGACGACGTGATCGTCCAATCTCGCATTTCACGAAGAGCACACCCGCGGGCTGCGCGCCACGTTCGGTGGTGCGACACTGCTCGGCGCCGCAGGAGGTGCCGCATTGGTCGGCGTCCTCGCGTCGGCCGCCGGCGCGTCGAGTTCCAAGGACGTGCAGGTCCTCCAGACTGCAGCGTCGATCGAGAACCTGGCCGTCGCCACCTACAAGACGGCGTTGACGCTCCCCTACATCGGGGGCGCCACCGCCAACGGCGTCGTCACCAAGTTCGCGCAGGTCACCATGGGACAGCATGCCCAGCATGCCGATGCGTTCAACTCGGCCATCTCGTCCCTCGGCGGGAAGCCGCAACACAATCCCGACCCGGCGTTCGTGCCCGTCGTCAACAAGGCCGTCAAGAGCCTGACGGGCGCCACCGCGGCGCAGGGTGCCCTCGGCGTCGTCGGCCTGGCGCTCGAGCTCGAGAACATCGCAGCCGAGACCTACGTCAAGGACACGACATTGGTGAGTTCGACCTCGAACAAGGCGCTCTTCGCCAGCATCATGGGCATCGAGGCCCAGCACGTCGCCGTGCTCCTCGCCGTCCAGGCCCTTCTCAAGGCAGGTGCGCCGCAGCTGATTTCCCTGAGCGAGCCCGCCACTCTCGAGCACTGCCGGCCGCGGCCGGCAGTGTGGGCTTCCCCAACGCGCTTTTACCCGACCAGCAGTGCCGCCCCCGCCAAGCAAGGAGCCGTCAAGTGAGCAAGCGTACGAAGAAGGTCGAGTTCGCCGGAAGCGAGAGCGAACTCAACGCCATGACCAAGGAGCTCGACGAGCTCCACAACGATGTCGCCGTGCCCTCCATGTGGGCCGGCGTGTCCAACATGATCGACGGCATGCGCGGCGCCACCGGTGCGGCCCACGAGCCGCCGGACCTTCCTCATGGGGACGGGCGCCGCCGTCGCCGGAGGTGCCGCGCTGCTGGCGGTCGGTTCGACGCCGGGACTGGCCGCCGCGGCCACAAGGGCGGAGTCACGCCTGCACCTGGCCGACGCCGCGCTTCCCTCCGGCCGGATTGAAGGGTGACCTGGCTGTGGCCGCAGTGGCTGCGAGCCTCGAGAACCTGGCCGTCTTTGCCTACAAGGCCGGACTGGCTGCGGCGACAGCCGGCAAGCTCGGCACGGTTCCTCCGGCCATCGGCACGTTCGCCACGACGGCGCTCAGTCACCACACCCAGCACGCCGCGGCATGGAACGCCGTCTTGAAGTCCAACGGCAAAGCCAAGGTGACGGTGACGAATCCGACGCTGACGCCGACGATTCAGGCCAACTTCGCCAAGGTCACCGACGTCACCGGTCTGGCCCAGTTGGCGCTCTCCCTCGAGAATGCGGCGGCGGCGACCTATCAAGCGGAGACCTCCATGCTGAAGAGCAAGGCTGCCATCGGGCTGTCCGCATCCATTGAGCCGGTCGAGATGCAGCACATCGCCATCCTCTACTACGTGATGGGGATGTACCCGGGAGCCCAGACCACAGCGGGCACCCCGATCGCCTTCAGCTCGACCGCCGCGGCGGCATAGGGAGATGCGAATGCGGTTGAAAGTCGGAGCGGGCGTCCTGGTCCTCGCAGGCGCCCTGCTCCTGGCCGCGTGCGGCAGCAGTGGTCCGGCTGCCAAGAGCGGCGACGTCGACGACGTCGGGCGCTTCGGGTGGCGGTACATCGATCACCATCTCCAACTTCATGTTCGACCCGATGTCGCTGACCGTCGCTCCCGGGGGCACCGTCAGCGTGACCAACAAGGACTCGGCCACCCACACCCTGACGGCCACCGGAGGGCAGTTCAACACGGGCGACATCGATCAGAACCAGACGAAGACGTTCACGGCTCCCATGAAGCCGGGGACCTACCACTACATCTGCAACATCCATCAGTACATGATGGGCTCCATCGTCGTGAAGTAGCGCTGCCCGACGCGGTGCGTGACAGACGGCGGCAACGGGGCCAGAATGCAGGTGCATGCCGAAGCTGAGCGCCGGGATCCTTGCCTACCGGGTGGAGGGGAGTTCGCTCTCCGTGCTCCTCGTCCACCCGGGCGGGCCCTTCTGGAAGAACAAGGACGAGCACGCGTGGTCGATCCCCAAGGGCGAATACGGATCTGACGAGGACCCCGCAGAGGCTGCGGCGCGCGAGTTCACCGAGGAGCTCGGCCTGCCCGTGCCCGAGGGACCGTGGATCGACCTGGGGACCATTCGTCAATCCGGCGGCAAATACGTCCGGGCGTGGGCGGTGCAGGCGGACGAGCTGCAGCTCGAAGCGATGGTGAGCAACCGGTTCGAGATGGAATGGCCGCCCAGGTCGGGCACGATCCAGGAGTTCCCCGAGGTCGACCGGGCCGAGTGGATGACGACGGCGCAGGCTTCGGTCCGCCTCGTGGCGGCCCAGGTCGAGTTCCTGGTCAGGCTGGGCCGGGAGCTGTCGCTGCCGGCGTGATTAGAGGGTTCCGCTGTGCAGCAGCCCCTTGTAGGCGACCCACCCGGCCGGAATGGGCAACCAGAAGGTGGCGATCCGGAAGATGAGCACGGCCGGGATCGCCTCGATGGGCCGGTATGCCCAGAGCCGTCAGCCCGGCGGTCAGGACGGCTTCCACCGCACCGAGGCCGCCGGGGGTCGGGGCGAACGACCCGACGGTATTGCCGGCCAGGTAGACGATGGCGGCGGGGAGGATGGCCGGATGCGCCCCGAGCGCGCTCAGCGCGGCGAGGAACGCCAGGACGTAGCCGAAGGTGAGCAGCAGGTTCGCCCCCACGGCGACGGCGAGCCGGGACGGTTGCGAGACCGCGATGAGCAGGCGCGGCCACACGTTCTGGATGCGGGGCCACACCGTTTGCTCGAACCGGGCCCGCGTCTGGGGAATGAGCAGCACGATCCCGACGACGAAGGCGATGGCGCCCAATCCGATGAAGAGATCGGCGCCGGGCACGATCTTGAAACGGCTGATGCCCGATCCCGTGAGCAATCCGAAAGCGATCAGGAGAGGGATGGTGGTGACCACATTGACGATTTGTGAGAGCGCGACCGCGGCGGCGATGGAGCTCTCGTCGACATGCTGGCGGCTCAGATAGCGCGCGTTGACGGCGACGTGGCCGACCGTCGGTGGCATCGCCACGCCGATGAACGCGGTCGAAAGCTGCACGAGGAACCCGCGCACCATGGAGAGGCGCTTGGGGACGAACGCCGCGAGATTCAGCGCCGCGGCGAAGTAGGTGATGGCGGATCCGAAGAGGGCGACGGCGAACCACCCGAGGTTGGTCTTGCGCAGTGCCCCGAAGAGATCGACCTTGGAGAATTGCCCGATGAACAAGAACGCGATGACCGTGAGGGCGACCGCGCTGAGCACGGTGCGCCAGCGGAATCGTTCGAGGCGTGTGACGGGGGCCACCGCGTCCTCGTCCTCGCCGACCAGCTCGCGGCGAATGTCGGCGATGCTCCCGCGGGCCTCGCGCATGGCGGCCCAGCCCCAGGGGGCGAGGGCGAGCGGTTGCAGGATGGCCAGCACGGCTTCTTCATCCTTGGGCGCATAGGCGGCACGAAGTGCCGCGACGGCATCGGCGGGCCCCACGCTGCGGGCCAGCGTCGTCAGCAGTTGCGTGACATCCAGCCGCCGCACGAGCTCGCCCGCACCCGGGCAGCGCCGCGTCGAGGGAGAAGAAGACGGCCGACCCGTGGGTGACGCCGAGGTTCTCGGCCCGCAGGTCGCGATGGGCCACCCCGGCATCGTGGAGTTCGCGTAACGCGCGGAACAGCGCCTTCGCACTCTCGAGGTTCCATTCGGTGCTGGGCGGCGTCTTGCGCGGGGTGGCCATGACGAGCACGAGCGTCTCGGCCGGCATCTCGCGCAGCAGCAGCGCCGACGGGCTGAGGACGCCGGCGCTGCCCGCCATGAAGCACGCCAGCGAGAGCTGTTCGAGCTGCGCCCGCGAGCTCAGGGCGACGTGGTGGGCGACCACCTGGCGAAGGCGGATGCGTGTCCACAGCCGTCGGGCCAGCCCCGCCCCCCTGGTGTCACGATTGGCCAGCCGCACATCGATCGAGCGCCCGTCGGCGAGCGACGCCGGCGAGGCGCGCCGTGTCGGAGTCCACCACCTCGAGCTCGAGGACGGTGAGGCCACAATCGGCGAGCCATCGGACGAGGTCCCGGGTGCTCGGCCGGACCGACGCGGCGCCGAGGCACCACCGCACGCCCCAGCCGAAGAAGAGGCCGCCGAAGAGTGCGACCCCGAGGGCGAACGGGGTCAGGGCATCGACCGCCACCCCGGCGAAAAGGATGCCGGCGCCCGCCAGGAAGCACCAGCGCGACCAACGCGAACGCCGGGCCAGATCGCTGGCGACGAGAAATGCGATGAGCGCGGTGTCGAGGATCAGGATCGACGGGTTGCTGCCATGGAGCACGGCCCGGGGCACGGATCCGTTCTCCCCGTGCCAGACGCTGGCGGCGACGATCCCCACCGCGGCCGCCTGGAACGCGGCGGCTATCGCGTTGCGGGCACTGCGGATGTCCGTGCGGAAGAGGCTCACCAGGGCCACCACCACCAGGGCGATGCAGCCGATGGTGGTGGCGACCTCGGCCGCGGAGGACAGCCAGCGAGGGATGTGGCGCAGCCAGCTCGAGACGTCGTTGGCCAGCTCGGTGCTCCCGGCGGGCAGCGCCAGAATGAGGGCGAACTCGATCGCCGACGATGGCTGCGGCCAGCAACCCCAACAGGGCGTCGGTGGGCCGCCTGACCCGGTCGACGCCCGGCGAGGTCTCAGTTCGTGGGGGACCAGGTTCCTGCGGATCAGAATGCAGGGACATCCGGACCGGTCAACGCACCAGGAAGGTGATCATCGGGGCGGACATCCATGTTGCATTGTCTATCCGCAAATGCCTCAAATGGTGCGCATCGGGCGCTTCCAGGTGCCGCCTGGCTCCACAGCGCGGCACCCGGGAACGTCCTATCGCTTGACGGCGTCCTTGACGTTCTCGCCCGCCTGCTTGAGGTTGCCGGCGGCCTGATCAGCCTTGCCCTTGGCCTCGAGGGTCCTGTCGTTGGTGGCCTTACCAGCCGCTTCCTTGACGCGCCCTTTCACTTCCTGTGCCTTGTTCTTGGCTTTGTCCGTCGTCGACATCGGTCTCCTTTTCTGTGGTTGCCTGTTTCCTACCCACTTGTCGCCGCCGCAATCCGAAAGCTGATGACGCTTCAAAGAGCCGCCAGGCGGGGTAAAGACCGCGGTATGAGCTCTTTCGCGCGTCGTCGCCCGTCCCCTTCTGGCCTCCATGTTCATTTCCGGTGGGCTGGATGCCGTCCGGCATCCCGAGACGAAGGTGGCCGCCGCCCAGGGGGTGACGGACCAGCTGAGGACCTTGGTGCCCTCCCTGCCCAAGGACACGGCATCGTTGGTCCGGTTCAACGGGATGGTGCAGCTGGGCGGCGGTGTCCTCCTGGCGACGGGCCGGGTGCGTCGTCTGGCCGCACTGGCCCTGATCGGCTCCGTTCTCCCGACGACCTATGCCGCCCACCGATTCTGGGAGGAGCCGGACGAGAAGATCCGGGCGCAGCAACGTGTGCATTTCTTGAAGAACCTCGGGCTGTTGGGTGGGCTGATTTTGGCCGCCGTCGACACTGAGGGTGCGCCTTCTCTGGCGTGGCGCACACGCCAGAGCGCCCAACGGGTGTCCCACACCGTGGCCCTGGGCCGAGCGGCCACAGGTGCCCGTGCCCACAGCGGCTCGGAGAAGGCCGCCGCGGCGAGCCGCCGCGGGCGCCGCAAGGCCCAAAAAGCCGTGCTGCAGGCCAACAGGGCGGCCCGGCTCGGGGCGCGCACCGCTGATCGCGTGCTGTCGAACGCCGCCGCGTCGGGCCTGGCGGTTTCCGGATCCTCTCTGCGTCATGTGGGCGACAGCGCACACCACGCGGCGAAGGCGGCCTTGGCGAGCGCCGAGCACAATGCCCACACGGTCTCTGCCACATCGGCCGCGACGGGGCGCCGGGCCGGCCGCAAAACCAGAAAGGCGGCGCTCCGGCGCCAATCGCGCGTTGGTCGACGTGGCCACGTCCGGGGCGGCGATCGCCGCACCGCATATCCGCCATGCCAATGAGAATGCCCGGACAGTGGCCAAGGCCCTCCGCGAAGGCGCCGAACCGGCGCTCACCGCGCTGCGTGAAGGGACGGACCCGTTGCTCTCGGCCGGCGTGGAGCGGGCCGGAGCGCTGCGCGACAAGGTGCACGAGCACCGGGCCCGGTAAGGCTGGCTACGCTCGGGGCATTGGTGCCTATCGGGGGGGACGGTCGATGTCGGAATGATCACTTGCCTGCACGTGAACCATCTCAACGCGCTGGTCGAGGACCGTGCAGCGAGCCTCGCCCACTTCCGGGACCTCTACGGGGCACAGTTCCTGCTCGACCTGCCGGACAGCGAAGCGTGCCTGATCGTCATCGGCACCGTCATCTTCGAGCTCTTCGTCCCCGAGGACGTGCTGCTGCACGCCCGGATGGGGCCCAACTTCAACGGCCTGGAGTTCCAGGTCCCCGACACCGACGAGGCCCGCAAGGCGCTGCAGGCCCGGGGCATCCGCCTCACCGGGGACAAGGACATCGCCTTCTACACGCACCCGAGCGACACCTTCGGGCTCGGCATTGAGATCTACCACCGCAACTTCCACACCGAGGGCATCCCCAACGGGTACCTCGAGCCGCTCAAGCCGGTCGAGTACTGGCGCGACCAGCACCCGCTCGGCTGTACGGGCCTGAAGCGCTACACCGTCGTCGTCGCCGACATGGACGTCGCCCTCGGGTTCTTTCAGGATTTCCTGGGTGCCACCATCGTCTACGAAGAAGCCCGTCCGAAGGTCGGTGCGCGTGCCGTCGGACTCGATCTGGCCGGCACGATCGCCGAGCTCGTGACACCCGTCGAGGACGGCGTCATGCAGCGCCACCACGCCCGCTACGGAGATGGCATGCGCTCCACCGTGTTCGCGGTGCGCGACCTCGGGCAGGCACAGTCCTACTTCGCCGACCGGACTATCACCCTGCAGCCGGGCGACGCACCCGACACGCTCGCCATCAGACCCGAGGAGAACCGCGGCCTCCTCTTCGAATTCTCCGAATGAGCATCAGGCAGCGCGATTCGGGCAGAGTGGCTGCACGCGAACGGCACAGACGAAGGCGAGGAGGGATTGTGCGATGACACTCCCGTTTAAGTTGGTTTCGGCCGATTCCCACATCGCCGAGCCGCCCGATCTCTGGACGACCCGGATCGACAAGAAATTCCGTGACCGTGCGCCCCACATGGTGCACAGGAGACACGGGCGATGCCTACATCATCAATGGGGCGAGCAATTCCGCCAGCCTGGTCGGACTTTTGGCGACCAAGCCGAAGTACGCAGATCCCGAGACGCTCTTCGGCTTGGAGGGGCGTTGGACCGACGTGCCCGAAGGGGCGTACGACCCGGCCGCCCGTGCCGCGGAGCTCGACCGCGAAGGGATCGAAGCCGAAATCCTCTACACCTCCGTCGGGCTGGGCCTCTTCGGCCTCAAGGACCTCGAGTTCCGCCAGGCCTGCTTCCGGGCGTTCAACGACTGGCTCGCCGAACATTGCGCCGGCGCCCCGACGTCGATTGTTCGGCGTCGCGATGGTGGCCATCGACGACATCGACCGCAGCGTCGCCGAGCTCGAGCGTTGCGTCGACATGGGACTGCGCGGGGCGATGATCAGCATCGGGCAGCGGTCGGGCGAGAACTACGGCGACGCCAGATTCGAGAAGTTCTGGTCGGCGGTGGAGGCGCTCGACGTGCCGATCAGTCTCCACGTGGCGGCGACCGAAACCAGCTGGACGAACACGAGCAGCCGCTACGTCGACTTCAGCTGTGTGTTCACGCCCACGATGTACGCCATCACCGGGATGATCTTCTCCGGGCTGTTCGACCGCCACCCCAAGGTGAAGGTCCTCTCGGTGGAGAACGACGCCTCCTGGCCGCTCGCCGTCCTCGAGCGGATGGACGACCGCTGGACCCACGACAAGCTCTGGGCGGAGGTGAACGGTGAAGCAGCGGCGATCACCTCGGGCCGTTTGCCGAGCGAGATCTTCCATGACCACGTGGCCTGCACATTCATGCGCGACCGCACCGCGATCGTCAATCGGGAGATCATCGGCCGGGAGAACCTGATGTGGGGTGCGGACTTCCCGCACTTCGACGGCGCCTGGCCGGATTCCGCGGCCATTCTGGAGCGGCAGTTCGACGGCGTCCCCCTCGCCGATCAGATCGCGATCGGGCGGAACAATGTGATCAGCTGGTACAACCTGCCGCTCGAGCTCGCCTCCGCCGAGATGGCGGCCGCCGCTCTTTAGAGACCGAAGACGTCGGCCAATTCTGTCGGCAGCGGCGTGTCGAGCTGGGCGTACGTGCACGATGCGGGCTCTCGATCCGGACGCCACCGCTTGAACGACGTGGCATGGCGGAACCGGTCGCCCTGCAGGTGGTCATAGGAGACCTCGGCCACGAGCTCGGGACGCAGCGGGGTCCAACTGAGGTCCTTGCCCGCACTCCAGCGGCTCTGCCCACCGGGCACCCGCTGCGTGGGATCGCCTTCCGCCTCCATCCAGGGGTGGTCAGCGCCGGCCCCGGCCACAAGAGGAGCGAGCTCCCCGACGAACTCCGCCCGCTTGGCCACACTGAACCCCGACGCCACGCCCACGTGGTGCAGCACGCCTTCGGGATCGAACAGGCCGAGCAGGAGCGACCCGACGCCGCCGTCCTTGTGCTCGCGGAAGCCACCGACCACGCAGTCGGCGGTCCGTTCGTGCTTGACCTTCATCATGACCCGCTTGCCGGGCTGGTAGCGGAGATCGCCCGCCTTGGCGATGACCCCGTCCAGCCCCGCACCCTCGAAGCGTGAGAACCAGTCACGTGCCACCTCGGGCGTGCCGGTGGCGGGCGTCAGGTGGATCGGAGGCTCGGCGCCGCCGAGGGCCTCTTCCAACGCCAGACGCCGGGCGACGAACGGCTCGCCCTGCAGATCCTTGTCGCCCAGGGCCAAAAGGTCGAAGGCGACGAAGGAGGACGGCGTCGTCTCGGCCAGCAGAGCGACCCGAGAGGCGGCAGGGTGGATGCGCTGGGTCAGGGCATCGAAATCGAGCCCGGACGGTCCGGCGATGACGATCTCGCCGTCCATGACGCAGCGGTTCGGCAGGTTCTCCAACAACGAGCGGCGCAACTCGGGGAAGTAGCGGTCCAGCGGCTTCTCGTTGCGACTGCCGAGGACGACGTCGCCGCCGTCCCGAAAGACGATGCAGCGGAAGCCGTCCCATTTGGGCTCGTAGGACAGCCCGTCCTGCTCGGGGAGCTCACGGACCAGCTTGGCCAGCATGGGGGACACCGGAGGACGCACGGGAAGCGTCATCGGCTGTGACCCGCCGTCCAGGCCAGGAGCTCGTCCACCGGTCGGGTGTTCATGATGCGCTCCTCGGGCACCCCGGTCGCCACGGCCTTTTCACATCCGAAACGCTGCCATTCGAGCTGGCCCGGCGCATGGGCGTCGGTGTCCACGACCACGACGCAGTCGACGGAGAGGGCCAGGGAGAGCAGGTCGTCGGGCGGGTCGAGGCGTTCGGGTCGCGAGTTGATCTCGACCGCGGTACCGGTACGCGCGCACGCCTCGAAGACGGCCTCGGCGTCGAAGGTGGACTGCGGCCGACCCCTTCCGACCACGATGCGGCCGGTGCAGTGGCCCAGGATGTCGGTGTGCGGGCTCTCGATGGCCCGCAGCATGCGGGCGGTCATCTCGGGAGCATCCATCCGGAGCTTGGAGTGGACGCTGGCCACCACGACGTCGAGCTGCGCCAACAGGTCCTCGTCCTGGTCCAGCGCGCCATCTTCCAGGATGTCGACCTCAATCCCGCTCAGGATGCGAAAGGGCGCCAGCTCTTCGTTCAGCTGCTCGACGATCTCGAGTTGCGCCCGCAGCCGCTCCGGGTTGAGTCCGTGGGCCACCGTGAGTCGGGGGCTGTGGTCGGTCAGGGCCCAGTAGGCGTGGCCCAGCTCCTTCGCCGCTTCGGCCATTTCACGGATCGGGCTGCCCCCGTCCGACCAGTCGGAGTGGCTGTGGCAGTCACCCTGCAACCGGTCGAGCAGCTGGGACGCCCCGGCGCTCAGGGGAGCGAGGTCGTTGCCCTCCAGCTTCTGGAGGTAGGCCGGGCGTCTTGCCGGCCAGGGCCTCGGCGATCACCTGGGCACTCGTCTTGCCGACCTGGGGGATCCTTTGCAGCCCGGCCAGCGTCATGGGCGCCAGGTCGTCGTCGGACATGTCCGCGATGGCCGAGGCGGCATGTCGAAAGGCCCGGACCTTGTAGGTTTCGGCGCCATCGCGTTCGAGCAGGTAGGCGATGCGCTGCAGTGCGGCGCGCGGGTCCATGCCACTCATCCTTTCTTGGCCCGGCTGGGCGCCACCCGGGGCGGCTCGTCGGGTTGTTTGGGGTATTCGGGGGGCCAGGGGGCGTCGTGCAGGCCGTTCTCCCGGTCACGCGCCGCCATGTCCAGCAGAGGTTGCAGCGACTGCGGCTCGTCGACCATGGCCGACCACGGGTCTCCCCGCCGCCGGACCAGATCAGGGACGGTGCGCAGGGTGAGCTCTTCGGGATGGACCGATGCGACCTCGTCCCAGCCGAGGGGCGTCGAGACCTGGCCACCGACCCTCGGCCGGACGAACCAGGCCCCGAAGACCGTCTTGTGCGGCGCATTCTGATTGAAGTCGACGAACACCCGCTCCCCTCGCTCCTCCTTCCACCACTGCGCCGTGATCAATGCGGGATGGCGGCGTTCGAGCTCGCGGGCCAGGGCGATGGCGCCGGCGCGGACGTCGAAGCTGTTCCATTGCGGGGCCAGCCGCACGTACACATGGACGCCCCGATTGCCCGAGGTCTTGGGGTAGCCGACGATGCCGAGCTCGTCGAGCAGGGTGCGGACATGACCGGCTGCTTCCCTGACCTCGTCGAATCCGACACCCGGCTGCGGGTCCAGGTCGATGCGGAGCTCGTCGGCGTGGTCGGGATCGTCGGCCCGGTACGGCCACAGGTGTAGGCCGAGGCAGCCCAGGTTGACCGCCCACAGCACGTGGGCGATGTCGGCCACCACCAGTGCGTTGGAGCGCGTGCCGTTGGGAGTGGTGACGTCCGTGGTCTGGAGCCAGTCGGGGGCGTTCTTCGGCACCCGCTTTTGGAAGAACGAGTTCTTCCCCGCTCCGTCGGGGAACCGCTCGAGGAGAGCGGGTCGCCCCGCCGCGATGCGGCACAACACGTCACCGATCTCCACGTAATACGAGGCCAGGTCGAATTTGGTGGCCCCGATCTCGGGGAAGTAGACCTTGTCGGGACTGGAGATCTCGACGGTGCGGCCGGCCGCCTCGATGGTCCGCTTCTCCGAAGGCATCTCGAAAAGAACGCTATCGCAGGAGGTCAGCCGCCGACGCCGGCAGCGCTCCTAAGCTTCAATGGTGGTCATGAGCGACGACGAGAGAATCGACGAGGCAAGCGAAGAGTCAATCCCCGCCAGCGATCCACCGGCCGGATGGGCGGGAGAGGACGAGGACGACCTGACGCCCCCCGAGGCGCCCGCTCTGTAGGTCGCCCCGCGCGGACACGCTCAAAGATTCGTTGCCGCAGTAGCGTGGTCGCCGATCGCAACGAGTGGAGAGGGTGCATCGTGAAGGTAGTCAGAGTGCAGCATGTCAGCGTGAACTGCCACGGCCGCCTCGAAGACACCCGCCGGTTCTACTCGGACCTGTTCGAACTGTCGGAGCTCCCCCGCCCGGAGATTCCCGGCGTCAACGGAACGTGGTTGGGGCTGGGCGACGTGCAGCTGCACCTGGTCGACGCGGCCGAGTCGGGGGCCTTGCCCGATCCGGTGGCCCCGCACTGGTGCCTCTGGGTCGTCGATCTCGACGCAGCGCGCACGGAGTTGGAGACCGCGGGCATCGACTACATCGAGGGCGCGCAGGGTGACGTGGTGCAGATCTGGATCAGCGACCCCAACGGCCAGGTCGTCGAATTGCAGCAATCGCGCTGAGCGGGGCCATGCGCCATGGATGATCGCGGCGACCTCGAGCGGTTCGTCGCCGCGCAGGACGCAGGGGGCACGTACGACCACGTGACGGCCGAGCTCAGGCAGGGCCAGAAGGTGAGCCACTGGATGTGGTTCATCTTCCCGCAGGTCGTCGGGCTCGGGCAGAGCCCGACCTCGAAAAAGTACGCCATCACCTCGGTCGACGAGGCGAGGAGCTATCTCTCCCACCCCGTGCTCGGTCCACGTCTCCTCGAATGTACGGGGATCCTGACCCGATCGACCGGGCGGACGGCCGTGCAGATATTCGGGCCGGTCGATGCGCAGAAGTTGCGCTCGTCGATGACGCTCTTCTGTCGGGCCGCGCCGGAGGAGCCGTCGTTCAGGCAGGTTCTCGACACCTACTTCGGTGGCCACGAGGACGAGGCCACCGTTTCCAAACTCTGACCGACAGCGGACGTCGGAGCGAAGGTGATGGGTGCGTCGGGACAACGCTTCAAAGAGTCGTGCCGCTTCTGTCGTGAAGCACGGAGCTTTTCTCTCGGCAGCCCATCGCTACCGGTCACTGCACCAGCCAGAAGGGTTTCTCCTCACCCCAGACAGCGGTTGCCGCTGTGCGTGTGGCACGGAGCGGTCACGTTCTTTCCCCGTGACGGGGTCGGCCATCTCGTCCAGCGCCGCTGTTCCGACGCCCTGAACCATCTCTCCGTAGTGCGGACGGTGCTGTGTCAATACCCCAGACGGTGGTGAACTATGCATGGGCCGACCGTCAGTGTCCTGAACAGGAACGACGGAGTTGGGCCGCGCCCGAACAACGGCCATGCCCACGAGCTCTCGCGGAAGAGTGGTGCTACCACCAACGATGGGCCGAGGGTGACCACCTTGGCCACGCTCGGCGAACGATCAACACTGTCGGTGCATGAGGAAATTGAAGGTGGTCGTCATCGGCTGTGGCATTGGAGGCGCGACGACAGCCGTAGCCCTTACCGCACCCAACGTGGATGTCGAGGTCTACGAGCAGGCGCCCGAGCTCACCGAGGTGGGGGCCGGCGTCGGACTGTGGGCCAATGCGCTGCGGGCACTCGAGACCCTGGGGCTGTCCGACGACGTGCTCTCGTTGTCCGGCGGCCCCGTCGGGACGGGTGTCCGACGCCCTGACGGGCAGTGGCTCCTGCGATTACCGAGGGAGGTCATGGAGGCGCGATGGGGCGGTGGTTTCGTTTCGGTCCATCGGGCCGAACTCCACGCCCTCCTCGTGGCCGAGCTCGATCCCGCCACGATCCACCTCGATGCTCGCTGCACCGGTTTCGCACAGAAGAACGGAAAGGTGCAGGTTCGGTTCGACCATGGAGAGGAGATCGAAGCCGATGTGCTGGTCGGTGCAGACGGTGTGCACTCGGTCGTCCGCGCCGGCCTGTCGGGCCCGGCGCCACTTCGCTATCGCGGCTATTCGAATTGGCGTGGGGTCACGCCGGCGGGATCGGTTCCCCTTGTCGCAGAGGGCATGGACACCTGGGGCCGTGGAGGCCACTTCGGGATGCAACCCACGAGTGGCGGCCGGATCCTCTGGTACGCCGGACGTAACGCCGACGAGGGAGGGCGCGACGACGACCGCATCCATGAGCAACTGCTGGACATGTTCGGGAGCTGGCACGATCCGATCCCGGCGGTGATCGAGGCGACGCCGAAGGAATCACTGGTCCGCAACGACATCTACGACTGCTGGCCCAGCCGGGCGTGGAACCGTGGATCGATCGTGCTCGTGGGTGATGCGATCCATCCGATGACGCCCGATCTCGGACAAGGCGCTTGCCAGGCGATCATCGATGGCGCCACGCTCGCCCGATGCCTCCGCGAGCACTATGACGTGCCCCGGGCGCTCCGTGCGTACCGGCGAACCCGGTACCGCAATGCGGCGATCGCCGTGTTCTTTTCCCGGACCTGGGGAGCAGCGGGTCAGCTGGAAGGCCGCAGGACGTGTGCCCTCCGCGACCGGCTCGTCAAGGCCATGCCACTCTCTCTGCAGCTGCTCCAACTCGACCTTGTGATCCAACGGCAGGCCAAGAAGTGACCCCCGCCGGTCAGACGCGCACCGGCGCTGAGGAGGGTCCCCGGACGGTGTTGGTGGCGACGTAGGTGACGGCGGAGCGGTCGACCTCCCAGCTCGGGAATCGACGCAGTACCTCCGCCAACGCCACCGTGCCCTCCATCCGGGCCAGTGCGGCGCCGAGGCAGAAGTGGGCGCCGTAGCCGAACGTCACATGACGATCGATCGAGCGGTGGATGTCGTAGGTGTCGGGATCGGGGTACTTTCGTTCGTCGCGTCCCGCCGAGCCGGTCAAGAGTGCGAGGGTCGCCCCTTCGGGCAGCACGGTGCCGTGCAGCTCCACGTCCCGCGTGACGTAGCGCCCTTGGATCGGCGAGGGCGCCTCGAAGCGCAAGAGCTCCTCCACCCCGGCGGGGATCATGGAGGGGTCTTCGGCCATTTCACGGCGGGCGTCGGGATACTCTTCGAGCACCAGCGCGGCCCACCCGAGCATCCGGGCCACGGTCTCGTTGCCCGCGTTGCTGATGAGGGCCAACATGCCCATGACCTCGAGGTCGTCGAGCTTGCGCACCTCGCCGTCGGGCATGGTCAGGTCGGCCTCCACCAGGGCGGTGATCATGTCGTCGCGGGGCGTCGTGCGCCGTTGCGTGATCTGGCTCATGTAGTAGCCCATCGTGAGGCCCATCGCCTCCTGCGCTTCGGGCGTGGCGCCCTCCTTGCCCTCCTCGCGGTGAAGGCTGACGTCACTCCATTCGCGGAGCTGATCGTGATCCTCCTCGGGAAAACCGAGGAGGGTGGAGATCACCATGACGGGAAGGCGCATGCCGAAGTCCTGGACGAAGTCGAAGCCGCTCTCGCCGACGAACGGATCGAGGTACTCCGCGCACAGCTGCCGGATGCGGTCCTCGAGCGCCGCGATGCGCCGAGGTGTGTAGGCCCGGCTGACCACCTTGCGGAAGGAGTCGTGGAGGGGCGGGTCCATCATGATCATGATCGGGAAGGGGGGTTCCTCCCCGATGGTGTCGAGGGTGATGCCGCGGGCCGAGCTGAACGTCTCGGTGTCCAGTGACGCCGCCAGGACGTCGGAGAAGCGGCTGAGGGCCCAGAACCCGTAGCGCTCGTTGTGGTAGACGGGCGCCTCGTCGCGTAGCCGCCGCCAGGCCTCGTACGGGGCTTTCCGCTGGTCAGCATGGTACGGATCCCAGTAAGGGCCCGTGGTCACCTCAGTCATGGTCCCTCGTTTCGCCGGATGTGCATTCTCAAGTTACTTGAAACGGCATGTCGGGATGCACGCTCACGTGGCCGTCCCGGGGCGCCGATCGGGAGTTGGGCAAGTGTTGGGATTGCATAGCGCCCGGGGTGATGTTGCTCACCGAACTTGACAGGAAGCCATTTGAGGGAGGGCGCGAGATGATCATCCTGTTCGGATTCAGGCGTACACGCGCCAGGTTGGGAACCATTCTGGTGATGTGTGGGTTCTGCCACACGCCTGCGGCGCACGCCATCCAGAGGATCCGTAAGTTCTTCACGCTGTTCTTCATCCCGGTGATCCCCCTCGGCACCAAGTACGCGACCACCTGCACGATGTGTGGGCGTTCGGCGCTGATCACGAAAGAGGCCGCCGAGACCTACGTTGCGGCGGCCGCGCAAGGCGTTCCGTCATCGGGCGTCCCCGCTCCGCCCGAGCCGGCATTTGCACACGCCGACGCGACCTCGGGGAGCGGCGCGTTGGCTTCCACGTCCGGGCCCGGCAACGTGGCGCAATCCCCCGGCGTCATCTATTGCAGTTGGTGCGGGACGCAGCGAGCGGTCGACTCGCCGGCCCTGCACCACTGCGGCTCCATGGAGCGGCCCGCCGTCTATTGCATGAGCTGTGGGACGTCGCTCGAAGAAGGCGCCGCCAACTGCGCCTCGTGCGGGACGTCGGCGACGCAAGTCTCCCGCTAGACCTCGCTCACCCCTTCAGCCAGGCGCACCATTCGTCCACACCCTCGCCGGTCCGGGCGCTGGCCAGGATCACGTGCGCCGAAGGGTTCACCGCCTTCACATTCGACAGCAACTGGTCGAGATCGAAGTCGAGGTGCTGGAGGAGATCGATCTTGTTCACCACGATCACTTCGGCGGCGCGGAACATGACGGGATACTTGAAGGGTTTCTCCTCCCCCTCGGTGATGGCGTAGATCATCGCTTTCGCCTGCTCCCCCACCCTGAACTCAGCGGGGCAGACCAGGTTGCCGACATTTTCGATAACGAGAAGCTCGAGGTCGTTGAGCGGCAGCCGGCCCAAGCCGGCCCGGACCATGACCGCATCGAGATGACATTCGCCCCCGAATCCTGCGCTCGTGTTGACGACCGCCACGGCGGTGGCTCCCGCCCCGTCGAGCGCGTCGGCATCGAGGCTGGTGGCGATGTCGCCTTCGAGGACGCCGATGCGCATGCTCCCTCCGAGCTTCTCCAACGTCCGCTTCAGCAGCGTCGTCTTCCCTGCGCCGGGTGACGACATGAGGTTCACCGCCCGTACTCCGGCGGCGGCCAGGACGGCACGATTGACCTCGGCCACGCGGTCGTTCTCCGAGAGGAGATTCTCGAGTACCTCGATGCGGGCGGATCCCGTCTCCGTGTAGCCGCTGTGGTCGCCCATTTCGTCATGGGAATGCGCTCCACCTTCGTGATCGTGCGTGTGGGCACGAGGCTCCCCGTGCGCATGGCCGGTGTCATCCGCGTGAAGGTGAATTCTGCCCACGGCTATGCCCCCACATCCATCGAAACGATGAGAAATTCCTCCCCGCTGACCAAGGCCACGTTGAAGCTCTCGCAGGCGCCGCACATCAGGATCGGCAGGTCCAGCATCGTCTCCGCCGCACACTCTCGGCACTTGACGGCGGCGGGTATCTGCTCAATCAAGAGCTCGCAGCCTTTGAGGTCAGTGCTGTCGGTGAGAATTTCCCAACCGAACTGCAAGGCGGCGGGCACGACTTGGCGGAGGTGCCCGATCCGGACGGTCACACGTGTGACGTGACGACCTTCGGCCCGTTTCAGGGTCGTGCCGACGATGGCATCGCAGACGGAGAGTTCATGCACGGTGTGCCTTTCCGTCATGGAGCATACCGATATCGCTCCGCGCCGTGACACGGCTCGTGACACCCGGCCTTGCGCAAAAGCGATGCAAAAGACACTCATTTACAGAGACCGCGTGTCGTTGTATCACTGCAGTGGGTCGCCGCGCAGACGCGACCATGAGCCGAGGAGGGGACCGTGACGGTAACCGAGACCGACGAGGCTGTCGTCCACGTCCTGTGGATCAATGCGGGGCTCAGCTGCGACGGGGACTCGGTCGCACTCACCGCGGCCACCCAGCCGAGTATCGAAGAGATCGCCCTCGGCGCGTTACCCGGCCTCCCGAAGATCGCCGTCCATTGGCCGCTCATCGATTTCGAGTGTGGTCCCGTCGGAGGGGCCGACGACTTCCTCGAATGGTTCTTCAAGGCCGACCGGGGCGAACTGGACCCCTTCGTACTGGTGGTCGAGGGCTCCATCCCCAACGAAGCCATCAAGCGTGAGGGTTATTGGTGCGGTTTCGGGAACGATCCCGACACCGATCAGCCCATGACAACCAGCGAATGGCTCGACCGCCTGGCGCCAAAGGCCCTGGTGGTCCTCTGTGCCGGCACGTGTGCCTGCTACGGCGGTATCCACGCCATGGCCGGCAACCCGACCGGAGCGATGGGCGTCCCGGACTACCTGGGATGGGACTGGACGTCCAAGGCCGGCATCCCCATCGTCTGCGTGCCCGGATGCCCGACCCACCCCGACAACCTCTCCGAAACCATCCTCTACCTGCTGTACCAGGCCACCGGACAGGCACCCATGATCCCGCTCGACGATGCCCTCCGGCCGCAGTGGCTCTTCGGCAACACGGTGCACGAAGGCTGCGACAGGGCCGGCTACTACGAGCAGGGTGACTTCGCCCGTGAGTACGGCTCGCCCAAGTGCATCGTGAAGCTGGGGTGTTGGGGTCCCGTCGTCAAGTGCAACGTACCCAAGCGGGGCTGGATCAACGGTGTGGGCGGGTGCCCCAACGTCGGCGGGATCTGCATCGGGTGCACCATGCCCGGGTTCCCGGACAAGTTCATGCCGTTCATGGACGAACCGCCCGGCGCCCACGTCTCGAGCCTGGCCAGCGGGCTCTATGGCCGTGCGATCCGCAGTCTGCGCAAGGTCACCGCCCACACGCTCGATGCCGAACCCAAGTGGCGCAAGCCCGGGCGCGACCTGTCAACCGGCTACGAGCAGATCTGGAGGTAGGACGATGCCCACCACGAAGTTCACGGAGGACAAGAGCGGCCTCGTCGAGATGGCATGGGACCCGATCACGCGTATCGTCGGCAGCCTCGGTATCTATACCAAGATCGACTTCGGCAAGGGCAAGGTGGCCGAATGTCACAGCACGTCATCGATCTTCCGCGGCTACAGCATCTTCATGAAGGGCAAGGACCCGCGCGACGCCCATTTCATCACCAGCCGGATCTGCGGCATCTGCGGCGACAATCACGCCACCTGCTCGTGCTACACGCAGAACATGGCCTACGGGGTCAAGCCGCCCCCTCTGGGCGAGCAGATCGTCAATCTGGGTGAGGCGGCCGAGTACATGTTCGACCACAACATCTTCCAGGAGAATCTCGTCGGGGTCGACTTCTGCGAGAAGATGGTGGCCGAGACCAACCCCGGTGTGCTGGAGCAGGCGAACAGGACCGAATCGCCGCACGCGGCCGAGCACGGCTACAAGACGATCGGCGACATCATGCGCTCGCTCAACCCGTTCTCGGGCGAGTTCTACCGTGAGGCACTGCAGGTCAGTCGCTACACCAGGGAGATGTTCTGCCTGATGGAGGGGCGACACGTGCACCCTTCCACCCTCTACCCCGGCGGTGTGGGCACGACGGCGACCATCCAGCTGTTCACCGACTACTACACGCGGCTCATGCGCTACGTCGAGTTCATGAAGCGGGTCGTGCCCATGCACGATGACCTGTTCGACTTCTTCTACGAGGCTCTCCCGGGGTACGAAGAGGTGGGCCGGCGTCGCATCCTGCTCAATTGCTGGGGCGCTTTCCAGGACCCCAACGTCTGCAATTTCGAGTACAAGGACATGACCACGTGGGGTCGGGCGATGGGCGTGACGCCCGGCATCGTCGTCGACGGCAAGCTGGTCACCAACGACCTGGTCGACATCAACCTCGGCATCCGGATCCTGCTCGGACACTCCTTCTACGACGACTGGGAAGACCAGTCGATGTTCGTGACGAGGGACCCCCTGGGCAACCCGGTCGACCGGCGCCACCCGTGGAACCAGCACACCAATCCCCAGCCGCAAAAGCGCGACTTCGACGGCAACTACAGCTGGGTCATGTCGCCCCGCTGGTTCGACGGGAAGGACCACCTGGCGCTCGACACCGGAGGAGGACCGCTGGCCCGGCTGTGGTCGACCGCGCTGTCCGGCCTGGTCAACACCGATCACCTGAAAGCGACCGGGACCAGTGTGCAGATCCACCTGCCCAAGACGGCCCTCAAGGGTCCGGTCGATCTCGAATGGGAGATCCCGCAGTGGTCCAACACGATCGAGCGGGATCGGGCGAGGACGTACTTCCAGGCCTACGCGGCTGCGGCGGCGCTCGACTTCATGGAGCTGGCACTCAAGGACGTCCGCGCCGGTCGGACCAAGACATGGGAGCCCTTCGACGTGCCCGACGAGGCGATCGGGTGCGGGTTCACCGAAGCGGTCCGTGGCGTGCTGTCGCACCACATGGTCATCAGGGACGGGAAGATCGCCAACTACCACCCGTACCCGCCCACACCGTGGAACGCCAACCCGCGTGACTCCTACGGCACGCCCGGTCCCTATGAGGACGCGGTGACGGATACGCCGATCTTCGAGGAGAACACCCGGGAGAACTTCAAGGGTATCGACATCATGCGGGCGGTGCGCAGCTTCGATCCCTGCCTCCCGTGCGGCGTGCACATGTACCTCGGCCAGGGAAAAGTCCTGAAGAAGCTGCACTCCCCCACCCAGGTGGCCAATCCCGACGACCTGGCTTTCTGAGCGGGAGAGATGCCCGAACCCCAGAACCTCCGGGCGATCGGCGAGCGCATAGAGCAGGGCCTCGATGAGCTGTACGCCATCGCCGACCCCCGCACGGTGAATCTGGCGGAGGAGCTCCTGCGTCTGGTCACCGAGCTCTACGGGGCCGGGTTTGCCCGCACCATGGAACTGGCCCGGGAGCACGCTCCCTCGCTGATCGACGAGTTCGTCCGGGACGATTTGGTGGCCAGCCTCCTCGTGGTGCAGGGCCTCCATCCCGCGTCCATCGACGACCGGGTGGAGGCGGCCCTGGTCTCCGTGCGGCCGCTGCTGGCCCAGCACGACGGCGATGTCGAACTGCTCGGCATCGACGACGAACTCGGTGCCGTGAAGTTGCGCCTGCTCGGGAGCTGCGACGGCTGCCCCTCGTCGGCCAGCACTCTGCAGGGCGCGGTGGAGGCGGCGATCGTCGAAGCGGCGCCCGAGATCGTCCACATCGTGGTGGAAACGACCACGCCCGCTGTACGCGTGCCCATCTCGCTCGGCGCCAAGCCGGCCTACGACGAGTGCCCGCTCGAGGTGTCGACGGGGTGAGCGACCCCCTGGCCGTGCTGCAGCGGATCCGTGAGAGCACGCCCCGGGAGATCCCGCGCGCCGGGGAGGTGTGCGAGTTGTGCGCCGAGCCCATCCCCGATGACCACGGCCACCTGGTCGACCTGGTGGCCCGCACCCTCCTGTGCGCGTGTCGCGGGTGTCACCTGCTGTTCCTCTCCGAGGGTGCGGGCGGTTCGCATTTCCGATCGGTCCCCGACCGCTTCCTCGCCTTTCCCGACGTCGCCCTCTCCCCGGCGCAGTGGGAGAGCCTGCAACTCCCGGTCGACGTGGCCTTCTTCTTCGTCAATTCGTCCCTCGCCCGCGTGGCCGCCTTCTACCCGGGACCCGCAGGCGCCACAGAGTCCGAGCTCCCGCTCGATGCGTGGGATGACGTCGTGACGGCCAATCCCCGGCTCGGCACGCTGCAACCCGATGTGGAGGCCTTCCTCGTGCGCTCGCGGGCCGACGGGGACGGCAGGGAGTGTTACATCGTCCCCATCGATGCCTGCTACGAACTCGTCGGCCACCTGCGCCGTCTCTGGCGGGGTTTCGACGGCGGCCCGGAGGCAAAGGCCAAGCTCGATGCATTCTTCGACGACGTGAGGGAGAAGGGCGCGATGACCGCCCTGTCCTTCGCGGTGGTGCACGCGCGGGCGGAGCCCCATGCCGCGGTGCCGACGATCATGCTGCGGGTGCGGGTCGAGGAGGCGGACGGATGCAGCGTGCATGCGTTGGCGCTGCGCTGTCAGATCAGGATTGAGCCCCAACGCCGCCGTTACGGGCCCGAGGAAGAGAAGCAGCTCTACGAATTGTTCGGGGAGACACCGCAATGGGGTGACTCATTGCGGCCGTTCCTCTGGACCCACGTGTCGACGACCGTCGGGAGATTCGACGGGGCCACGGAATTCGATCTTCCAGTGGAATGCACCTACGACTTCGACGTGGCGGGCGCCAAATACCTGCACGCCCTCACCGATGGCGACATTCCGCTGCTCCTGCTCTTCTCGGGCACGGCCTTCACCCGGGGCACGTCGGGCTTCTCGGCTGAGCCGCTGTCCTGGTCGCTCGAGGCATCGCACAAGCTCCCGGTGTCGGTGTGGCGCACCACGATGGACCTGTACTTCCCCAACAGCGGCTGGATCCGCATGGATCGTGACACGCTGCGTGCGCTGCAGCGATTCCGCGCCTCACGCGGGCTGCCCACGTGGGACCACGCCTTCGAGCACCTTCTCAAGGAAGCGGGAGAGGAGGGGCAGGTGAGCGATGCCACTGCCTACGCACGTGGCCGCTTCGCACCGGACCGCTTCGAGGCGGCGCGCGCCGTGGCCGACGCCGTCCTCTACGAGGGGTACGTCCTCTATCCGTACCGAGCGTCCTCGCGCAAGAACCAGGCCCGCTTCCAGTGGGGGGTGCTCACCCCCGGGGTTTCAGCCGAAGCCGAAGGGTCAGAGCGGTGGTCCGTGCGTACCGAATGCCTGGCCGAGCCGGGGACCAGCTCCGTCCTCTCGGTGCGCGTCCGTTGCCTGCACGCGCAGCACCGCCGCTGCGATCGGCGAAGAGGACTGTCCGGTCGCCCGAGCGAGGACTCGTTCGAGCCGGTGGACGCACTCGACGTCGATGGCGTGGTGCACACGGGGTGGGACGAGGCCGTCGAGCAGGTCGTCGACGTCCCGGCGGGGCCGCTGCACCTTCTGGAGGGGCTCACCCACGCCGAGCCCTTCTCCTTTGCGGCGACGGCCGAGTCCGAACTGATCCACGACACGTTCGGTACCGTGGTGGGTCGCTTCCGCGCGGACACGTCGCGCGCGATCACCGGCATGGTGTCGGTTGACGCGACGAGACCCGCTCCTCACCTCCCCTTCGTCAAGATCGGCGTGACGGTGGAGAACACCACGCCGTGGTCCGGCGGCGGCCTCCATCGCGACGATGCCATGGCACAGAGCCTGATCGCCGTGCACACGATGCTGGCCATCGACGAAGGGAGGTTCGTCTCCCTCCTCGATCCCCCTGACCGCGCCGTGGACATCACACCCGGCTGTCGCAGCGAGGGGTCCTACCCGGTCCTCATCGGTGAGGGCGACGATGTCGTGCTGTCGTCGCCGATCATTCTCTACGACCATCCCGAGGTGGCGCCCCAGAGCCCGGGCGACCTCTACGACAGTCTGGAGATCGATGAGATCCTGGCCCTGCGGGTCATGACCCTGACCGACGAGGAGAAGTCCGAGGCCCGTGGCACGGACCCCCGGGCGGCGGCCATCATCGATCGCTGCGACGACATGTCCCCCGAGACGCTGAGCGCCCTGCACGGGCAGATGAGGCCGGTCGACATCCCGACCCGGGGGGAACTCCCCGCATCTCCGAGCGAGGTGCCCTGGTGGGATCCCGAGACCGACGCGTCGTTCGATCCCTGGACCGAAACAGCATGGGTAGGCGGCGTGGCCATCACCAAGGGGACCGTGGTCCGGCTTCGCCCCTCCCATCGGGCCGACGCGCACGACATGTTCCTGGCCGGCATGCGCGCCACGGTCGGAGGGGTGTTCACCGATGTGGACGGTGAGCAGCACGTTGCCGTCACGGTCGACGACGATCCCGCCACCGAGGCGTTGGTCTGGCAGGGGCGTTACCTGTTCTTCCACCCCGACGAGGTGGAGCCGCTCGTGACGCAGGGGCATGACCGGTGAGCGGCGGCGTCCTGGTGGCGGGCATCGGCAACATCTTCCAATCCGATGACGGGTTCGGGGTCGAGGTGGCCAACCGCCTGAACAGGCGAGCCCTTCCCGAGAGCGTCCGGGTCGAGGACTACGGCATTCGGGGCGTCCACCTGGCCTACGAGTTGCTCAATGGCTATGACGCCCTCGTCATTCTCGACACCCTCCCGATGGGCGAGCCTCCCGGGACCCTGGCCCTTCTGGAGCCGGACCTCGACGCGGCGACGCTGACGACGCCGGTCCTGGATGCCCACACGATGAGCCCGCATGTCGTGCTGGCCACCCTGGCCCGGCTGGGCGGCCGGATAGAGCCGACGTTCGTTCTCGGTTGCCAACCCGCCACGCTCGAAGAGGGCATGGCGCTGTCACCTCCGGTGTCGGCCGCCGTCGACGGGCGGTGGAGATGTGCATCGAACTCGTCACGCGAATTCTCGAACCAGCCGGAAAGGGGACATCTTCATGATCCGACGCGTGGTAGTTCTCCTGGTACTCGGCGGCCTCGCCGCGCTCGTGTACCAGTCCATACCCGACATCACCCGCTATCTGCGCATGCGGAGGATGTGATGACGCCATGTGCCTAGGGATCCCCGGCCAGCTACGCGAGTTCAGCGACGTCCATGAGCATCTGGCCCGCGTGGAGGTGTCCGGCGTGACGCGGATCATCAATATCGGCCTGCTGGAGGACGAGGACCTCCAGCCCGGCGATTGGGTCCTCATCCACGTCGGTTTCGCCATGTCGAAGATCGACGAGAAGGAAGCAGCGCTCGCGCTGGCCTCGTTGCAGCTGATGGGCCAGGCCTACGACGACGAGCTCGATGCGTTCTGGTCGTCGGTTACCGCCAGCGAAGCCCGGGACTGAGAAGGGGTCGCGATGCGCTTCGTCGACGAGTACAGGGATCCGACCGCGGCGCGCGCCCTGGTGGCACAGATCACCGCTCTGGCCGGCGACGACCACTTCAAGTTCATGGAGGTGTGCGGCGGTCACACCCACACCATCTACCGGCACGGGATCGAGCACGTCCTCCCCCCGACGGTCGAGCTCGTGCACGGCCCCGGCTGTCCGGTGTGCGTCATCCCGATGGGCCGGGTGGACGACGCCATCGCGGTCGCCCGGGAACCCGGTGTCATCTTCACGACGTTCGGCGACATGATGCGCGTCCCGGGCAGCAACGGAAGCCTGTTGCAGGCCAAGGCGGAGGGGGCGGACGTGCGGTTCGTCTACTCGCCGTTGGATGCCCTCACGCTGGCCCGGGAGAACCCCGATCGCCGCGTGGTGTTCTTCGCCGTCGGCTTCGAGACCACGGCGCCCTCCACGGCGCTCACCCTCCTGGCGGCCAGGGCGAAGGGGGTCACGAACTTCAGCGTGTTCTCGAATCACGTGACGATCGTGCCGCCCCTCAAGGCCATCCTCGAATCGCCCGATCTCCGCCTCGACGGCTTCTTGGGCCCCGGCCACGTGTCAACGGTCGTCGGGCAGCGGCCCTACCGATTCGTCCCTCACGAGTACGGCTTGCCCCTGGTCACGGCCGGCTTCGAACCGCTCGACATCCTGCACGCCATCTCCATGCTGTTGGCGCAAATTCGTGAAGGTCGGTGCGAGGTCGAGAACCAGTACTCCCGGGTCGTCCGCGAGGAGGGCAACCCTCGGGCGCTGGCCGTCCTGGCCGAGGTATTCGAACTGCGGCGCGCACTTCGAATGGCGGGGACTGGGTTTCATCTCGCAGAGTGGCCTCAAACTCCGCCCGGCGTTCGCCGCCTTCGATGCCGAGTTGCTCTACGAGATCCCCGGAGTCCGGGTGGCCGATCCCAAGGCATGTCAATGCGGTGAGGTGCTCAAGGGCGTGATCAAGCCGTGGGAGTGCAAGGTATTCGGGACGGCCTGCACGCCCGAGACCCCTATCGGGACCTGCATGGTCTCCTCCGAAGGAGCATGCGCGGCCTACTACAACTTCGGCCGGATGCATCGTGAGGCGGCCGTGACCCTCGGACGACGCAGCACGCACGACGCATGACGACGTTGACCACCGACGATGTTCGTCAGCGGATCCGGGTGAGTGGCGTCGTCCAGGGCGTCGGTTTTCGTCCCTTCGTGCACCGCCTGGCCAGCGGTCTCGGCCTCTCCGGCTGCGTGGGCAACGACGGCGATGGGGTCTTCATAGAGGTCGAAGGCGACGAGCCCACCCTCGAACGGTTCGCGGCGCGTCTCTGCAACGAGGCGCCGCCGTTGGCCCGGATCTTCGGCATCGAGTCCGCAACGATCGCGCCGCGGCACGAGACCGGGTTTCGCATCGTCGAGAGCCACACACTCGGTACGCCGCGTACGTTCGTGGCGCCTGATATCGCCGTGTGCAGCGACTGCGTGGCCGAGATGTTCGATCCCGGCGATCGCCGCTGGCGTTACCCCTTCATCAACTGCACCAACTGCGGTCCCCGCTTCACCATCACGCGCCGGCTCCCCTACGACCGTCCGCACACGACCATGGACCGCTTTGCGTTGTGCGAGGCCTGCGCGATCGAGTACCACGACCCGGCGGATCGTCGTTTCCACGCCCAGCCCGTGGCCTGTGCGACCTGCGGCCCGCATCTGTGGTTCGACGGTCCCGACGGCGTCATCGCCGGCACCGACAACGCCCTTGCGGCCACGCAGCACGCTCTGGCTCACGCCGCCATCATCGCCCTCAAGGGACTCGGCGGCTACCACCTGGCGTGTGACGCAACATCGAGCGACGCGATCACCGCGCTGCGTCGTGCGGAAGCACCGGGCCGACAAGCCGTTGGCCGTCATGGTGCGCGACATGGAGGTGGCGCACTCGTTGGCGTGGATCGACTCCGCAGGAAGAAGAACTCCTCCTAAGCCCGGAGCACCCCATCGTGCTCCTGGCCAGACGTCGGCGTACCGCACTGGCGGAGGAGGTGGCGCCCGGCAACCCCACCGTCGGGCTCATGCTCCCCTACACGCCGCTGCATCACCTCGTGTTCCACCAGGTGCCGGGGCACGACGTCCCTCACCCGCGCATGCTGGTCATGACCAGTGGGAACCTTTCCGACGAGCCCATGAGCTACGAGGATGCGGACGCCCGCGCCCGCCTCGACCACATCGCCGACGCCTGGCTGGTCCACAACCGCCCGATCCACGTGCCCTGCGACGACTCGGTCCTGCGCATGGGCGACGGTGACGTCCTCCCGATCCGGCGTTCCCGGGGTTACGCCCCCCTCCCGGTCCGCCTACCGTTCGAGGTGCCGCCTGTGCTGGCTCTGGGGGGCGAGCTCAAGAGCACCTTCTGCCTGGCCTCGGGTCGTGCGGCCTGGGTCAGTCAGCACATCGGCGACATGGGGAGCCTCCAAACGCTGACGGCGTTCGAGCGGTCCGTGCACCAGTTCGAGGACATCTACGCCGTCAACCCCGGGTCCATCGTCGTCGACGCCCACCCGGGCTACCAGACCCGAACGTGGGCCGACCAGCAGGACGTGTCCACCATCTCGCTGGTCCAGCATCACCACGCCCATGTCGCGGCCGTCATGGTGGAGCACGGTGTGCCCGAGGACCAGCGCGTCATCGGGTTCGCCTTTGACGGCACCGGCTACGGCACCGACGGCGCCATCTGGGGTGGCGAGGTCCTCATCGCCGGCTATGACGGCTTCGAGCGACCGGTGCACCTGCGCAACGTGCCCCTCGCCGGGGGCGACGCCACGATCCGCAAGCCCTATCGCGCCGCGTTGGCCCACCTGTGGGCGGCCGGCATCGAGTGGTCACCCGACCTCCCGCCCGTCCGACACGCCAGCGAGTACGAACGGGAGGTCGTCCGCTCCCAGCTCCAGCACTCCGTGCAGTGCATCCCCTCGTCGAGCATGGGCCGCCTCTTCGACGCCGTGAGCTCGCTGATCGGGCCTGCGGCACGAGGCCTCCTACGAGGCGCAGGCCGCAATGGAGCTCGAGTGGGCGGCGAGCGGCAACCTCGACGCGGCACGGCCCTATGCCTTCGGCGTCGCCGGCGGTGACATCGATCCGGCGCCGGTGCTCCGTTCCCTGATCGACGACCTGCGGGCCGGCCATCGGGTCGGTCCCATGGCCGCGGGGTTCCACCTCGCCGTGGCCGAACTCATCGCCCGGGTCGCAGTCGACCTCCGCGCGCGCTCGGGAATCAGCCGGGTCGCGCTCAGCGGTGGCGTCTTCCAGAATGTCCTCGTGCTGCGCCTGGCCCACGGCGATGCTGGCGGAGCGCGGCCTCGAGGTGCTGACGCACCGGTTGGTACCCCCCAACGACGGCGGCCTGGCGCTCGGACAGGCGGCCCTCGGGGGTCGCATCGCAGCGGAGCGAGAGCCGGGCATGACGCCCCGCACGTCGGAACCAGCCGCGGCGCTGGCGACCGCCGCCCTCGCGCTGGCCCGGGCCTTCGCGACGGGAGCCACCATGTGGTGCGTGGCATCGGAGTGGCCCTCCCATGCCCGGCACGTGGCAGTGGAGTTCGTGCACCCCGTGATCGTCGGCAAAAGGGCGTTGCCCGCCCGCAGCCTCGAGGGGTCCGGGGCCGAGCGCGCACTGCGGCTCCTGGCCCGACCCGGCGACGTGCTCCTCCTCGTCGGCCCCGACGACAACCGCACGGCCGATCTCCTCGGTCGGGCCGACGCATGGGGCTTGACGAGGATCTGGCTGGGAGTCGGGCGCCGGTCTCCGCGCAGCCGGGCCGACCACATCGTCTGGTCGGAGACCGAGAGTCCGGACCTGGCTGCGCACGGCGGCGACATGGTGCTCCTCTATCACCTGCTCTGGGAACTGACCCATGTCGTGTTCGAGCATCCCGGCCTCCTCGTCCCCGAGAATGCCTGCGCCGACGACGTGTGCATCACGTGCTCGGACGAAGGGCGCGTCGGCCGAGGTCCGAGCCGTGCAGACCGACGGTCTGGTGGACGTGATCGTGAGGGGAATGCCCGAAACGGTCGACGCCAGCCTCGTCACGCCGGTTGTTCCGGGTGATCTGATCCTGATCCATGCCGGCGTGGCGCTGGCCACACTCGGGGGTGACCGGCCATGAGCGACTGAGCCCACCGGCTTCCTGTACCCCTTCCTCGCTGCGGAAGAGCGCGACGGGTCCACGCTTCTCGTCGACCTCGCGCAATCGGCCACCGCCAAGTTCCACGAGAGTGAGCGTCTTCCGTAGGCGCAGCATCGAGCAGAACGCCCACACGATCGAACAGGCCGCCACAGAGATGGCCAGCCGGTTTGCGGACGGTGCCCGGCTCTTCGCTTTCGGCAACGGCGGGAGCGCCACTGACGCCGAAGGGACGGCTCAGCTGTTCGGTGCGCCGCCCTACGGGTGCGCCCTCCCGGCACTTTCCCTGGTCGACGACAGCGCCGTTCTGACCGCACTGGCCAACGACGTCGGCTTCGACCTGGTCTTCTCCCGGCAGCTCATCGCCCACGCCACGCCGGGTGACATCGCTGTCGGTTACTCCACCAGTGGCGATTCGGTGAACGTCCTGCGGGGTCTCGAGGAAGCATCGCGGCGCGGAGCTGCTCACGATCGGGTTGTGCGGCTACGAGGGCTCGGCCATGGCGCTCAGTGAGGCCGTGACGCATTGCCTGGTGGTGCGGTCCGAGAGCGTCCACCGCATACAGGAGGCCCAGGCCGCCTTGACGCTGCAGCTGTGGTCGGTGGTGCAGCGCCGTCTCGACGAGAAGGCGAACCGGTGACCGACACGGCGCAGACCGGGCGAGAGGCCGCCGTCTTCGAGCGCATCGAAGCCTTCCGCCGGCGCCGGCCCCGCTTGCGTGACGAGGTCGTGACCCTCGCCCATGGTGCCGGGGGGAAGGCCTCGGCTGCGTTGCTCGCCGGGGTGTTCCTCCCGGCCTTCGCCGGCGACGAAGCCGGGGCCCAAACCGACGCCGCCGTCGTGGCGCTGCCCTCGGGGGAGCGGCTGGCGTTCAGTACCGACTCCTACGTCGTCAAGCCGCTGCGCTTCCCGGGCGGCTCCGTCGGCCATCTGGCCGTGCACGGCACCGTGAACGACCTGGCCATGATGGGAGCCCGGCCCGTGGCCCTCTCGGCGGCCTTCGTTCTCGAGGAGGGCTTCGCGATCGACGCCCTACGCGAGGTGGTGGCCGACATGGCTGAGGCCGCGGCCGCGGCCGGCGTTTCCATCGTGACCGGCGACACGAAGGTGGTCGACCGGGGCGCAGCCGACGGCATGTACATCTCGACGGCCGGCATAGGGCTCATCCCGGCGAACCGCGACCTCTCGGCCAGCAGGGTTCGCGAGGGCGACGTCGTGCTCTGCTCGGGCACCATCGGCGACCACGGCACGGCGGTCATGCTCGCCCGGGGCGAGCTGGCCATGGAGGCTGACATCTCGTCGGACACCGCCCCACTGAACGGGCTGGTGGAGTGCCTTTTGGCGCGGGCCCCGTCGACCCGTTGGCTCAGGGACGCCACCAGGGGCGGCGTGGGCACGGTCTGCAACGAGTTGGCCCGTGACGCCAACCTCACGGTCGTGCTGGAGGAACCCGCGCTGCCCGTGCGGCCCACTGTGGCCGCCGCCTGCGAACTCCTGGGAATCGATCCGCTCTATGTGGCCAACGAGGGCAAGCTCATCGCCGTGGTGGCACCGGAGGAGTCCGAGGCGGCACTGGCGGCCATGCGCGCGCATCCCTACGGAGCGGAGGCCACCCGGATCGGACGGATCCACTCGACGCCTCCGGGCATCGTCGTGCTTCGGACCACCTTCGGGGGCACCCGGATCGTCGACATGCTGGTCGGGGACCCCCTTCCCCGCATCTGCTGAGGAACGGCAGCAGACCTGTTTCTTTTCGTGCAGAACCGGGTAGTACCTACCGGATATACCTCTCCGGAGGAGGATTCCTTTGGCACAGGCGGGACCCGACGATGGCGACCGGGAGTCCTCGGCCTCCGCACGTCGGCTCGCCAGCGACATTCTCTCTGCCGACCGTCACCCTGTGGCACAGCACCGGCCGCGACGCCAGTTCCTCCATTCGGCCATGCTGCTTCTTCTGGCGGAGAAGCCCCGCCACGGCTACGCCCTCACCAATGCCATCGCCGATCTCGGCCTCGGCGATATGGACCGCCCCAGGATCTACCGCGCCCTGGCCGAGCTCGAAGTGCACGGTCTGGTGAAGGTCTGGGACGAGTCATCGAACTCGGGTCACGTGCGGCGGGTCTATTCGGTAACGGATCTCGGGCATCAATCACTCAGTGCAGCCGCCGTCATGGTCGCGCACGAACGTGGTGCGTTGGACAACTTCTTGCAGCGCTACAGCCGGATCGCCACGACATCACCGAACGGGGACATGCGCCGATCCTCCGCTTCGGCGCGGCACCTCGGTGCAACCCTCGACACGCTGCGCACGGATGGGCGATCGTCGGGACGACCACCGGAGTGACGTCGCATCACCTCGCGCGCAGCATCGGTGACCCGGCGTCGCTCGCCCCCGGCGCCCGGGCGAGCGCGGCCTCGTGCCGTTGCGCCCTTGAGGCGACGAGTTCGGCGATGCGGCGCTCGAAGTCCTCGGCACGCGGCGAGCGCATCCGCCAGATCTTCGGGGGAGCTCAGCACCCGTACGGACGCACTGCCCGTCGAGCAGTGAACCTCACTCTCGATATCCATTTGATCACCTTCCCTGTAAGGCCGCTGTCCGTGTCGGATCACCGTGTACAAATGGTCGCTGCCAGATGGCTATTTCCAGATCTGCCGGGTTGAAACATCGGTGGCGTCGTTCCGATCCCCCTTCCTCCGACGGTAAGCTCACTCCGAGGGGAGGGCCGTCGTGAGCCGATGCTGGGACCAACAGCTGTTCGAGTTCGACACGTACGGCTTCGCCGTGCTCCCGGCCGTGTTGGATCCGGCGACGAGCAGCCGCTTGGCCACCCGTCTCGATCTGCTCGATGAGCAGCGGGGCATCGACTACGTCCACGACAACGCCTTTGCCCGCCACGTCTCGTCCGTCTACGCCGACGACGACGATTTCATGTCCCTGATCGATCACCCCGACGTCCTGGGTTTCATCGAGTCGGTCCTCGGTCCCGACATCATCCTCGGGAGCTGCAATGCCCGTATCGTGCGACCGGGCGATCCTCTGCAGGGATTCCACAGCGATATTCCGAGCCAACTGCGGCGGAGCGGTGCGCCCGTCATGGTGAACGCAGTGTGGATGATCGACCCGTTCACCGAGGAGAACGGCGCCACGCGCTTCGTGCCCGGAAGCCACCTGGCGGCGTCCGCCACTCCCCCGCCGGACGTGAGCATCCCCCACGAGGTGCAGGCGATCGGGCCCGTCGGCAGCGTGCTGATCTTCAACGGCCAGTGCTGGCACGGGGGCGGGGCCAACAAGAGCGACGGGGTCCGCCGCGCCGTCTTCGCCCATTACCGGGTCAGCCCGTGGATGCGATTCGCCATCGACCCGTCCCGCTGGGTGTCCGCAGAGCAATGGGACCGCATGACGCCGCGCCAGCGGGCACTGCTCCGCATGACCGACGCCGTCGACCAACCCACCGCAGCCGACTACTACTGAATGACCCGAGGCCGTGGAGCCGGGCGCTGGTTATCCCCCGCACGGTTCGGGTACGTTCGGACGTGTGAGCCGCAGCAAGGAATCCGCCTACCGCGAGAGCGGGGAGGCCGACTACGACGAGGCCGGATCTCCGCAGGAGAGCCCCGGCGCGGACGAACCGCGGGCGACCCCCGTGGTGGCCGACTTCGGCCGAGCATCGGCCGCACAAGGTCGCTAGTCTCGAGGTGACAATCAACTGATCCGAGGCCTTCGGGCCGGATTTCCCGTTCGCCCCGGTGAGGGCGGATATGGAGCGATCCATATCCCTCCGGAAGAAAGCGGGGAGAAAGCCGTGACATTCACCCTCGACAAGAGAGTCGACGACTTCGTAGGGACGACACGGAAGCTGTTCATCGACGGCGAGTGGGTCGCCGCCGCTTCGGGCCAGACCTTCGAGACACCGAACCCGGCCAACGGCGAGACGCTGGCCACGGTGGCCGCAGGGGACGTCGAAGACATCAACCGGGCAGTCCGCGCGGCCAGACGGGCCTTCGACGACGGTCCGTGGGGCCGCCTCACTCCCTCGGAGCGGGGCCGGATCGTCTGGAGGATCGGCGACCTCATCCTCGACCACCTCGAAGAGCTGGCCGAGCTGGAGACGCTCGACAACGGAAAGCCGATCGGCGTGGCGCGTGCAGCTGACGTACCCCTCGCCGCCGACCTCTTCCACTACATGGCGGGCTGGGCCACGAAGATCGAGGGCAACTCCATCTCGATCTCCGTCCCCTACGCCCCGGGCGCCAATTTTCACGCCTACACGCTGCGTGAGCCGGTCGGTGTCGTCGGCCAGATCATTCCTTGGAACTTCCCGTTGCTGATGGCGGCCTGGAAGCTCGGCCCCGCCCTCGCCACCGGTAACTGCGTCGTGCTGAAGCCGGCCGAGCAGACGCCGCTGTCCGCCCTGCGGCTGGCCGAGCTGATCGCCGAGGCCGGTGTCCCCGACGGCGTGGTCAACGTGGTCACCGGATTCGGTGAGACGGCGGGCGCCGCCCTTGCGGCACATGACGACGTCGACAAGGTCGCCTTCACCGGCTCCACGGAGGTCGGCAAGCTCATCATCCACGCTGCCGCCGGCAACCTGAAGAAGCTCACGCTCGAGCTCGGTGGGAAGAGCCCCAACATCGTGTTCTCCGACGCGGACCCCGACATCGCGATCGCCGGTGCCGCCAATGCCATTTTCTTCAACCATGGCCAGTGTTGCGTCGCCGGGTCGCGGCTCTTCGTGCAGGAGGACCATTTCGACGAGGTCGTGGCCGGGGTGACCGACATCGCGAAGTCCATCAAGTTGGGCGACGGGATGGACCCCGAGACGCAGATGGGCCCCCTCGTCTCCGATGAGCAGCTCCGTCGGGTGACGGGCTACCTCGAGTCGGGGAAGCACGACGGCGCCACGGCCCGCTCAGGCGGGGGCCGATGGGGTGACCGCGGGTATTTCGTCGAGCCCACCGTGCTCACGAACACCTCCCCCGACATGAGCGTGGTGCGCGAGGAGATCTTCGGGCCGGTGGTCGTTGCGGCGCCGTTCGAGAGCATCGAGGACATCGCCAAGGTGGCGAACGACACTCCCTACGGCCTCGGTGCGGGGATCTGGACCAAGGACATCTCCAAGGCCCACGCCCTGGCCAAGAAGATCAGGGCGGGCACGGTGTGGATCAACTGCTACAACATTTTCGACGCCGCCCTCCCCTTCGGGGGGTACAAGCAGTCCGGCTGGGGTCGGGAGATGGGCCACGAGGCGCTCGAGGCGTACACCGAGGTCAAGGCGGTCTGCGCGCAACTCTGAGGACCGGGACCTCACCCGGCCGACTCGAATCGGCCGGCGCGAGACGGCCAGGCTTACGCTTGCGCCGTCGTGCTCCTGTCCGAGGCGTACTCGCCGACCTGTGAGAGCTCGTACTCGCCCACCCGGTCCTCTTCGAGATGCACGGTCTGCAGGCGCTCACCTTGCCGCAGGAAGGACTCGATCTGGAGGATCTCGAGGGGCTCTTCGCTCACAGCGTTGAAGTAGTACGGGTACTCCCGCGGGATCATCACGCCCTCTTCGGGCCCCAACTCGGCCAGGAGCTCGTGATCCGTCGTGAAGAACTCCGCCTTCCCGCGCACCACCCACCAGAACGAATCGGTGTTGGGATGCATGTGGAGACTGTTCTCCCCGGACTTGAGGAGGATCTGCATGAAGACCATCATCGAATCGGTCCGTCCGAAGCTGGCGACGTGACGACTGCGTGTGACGTCAGGCGTCTGGTAGCGGATCACCCGGGCGATGTGCTGCTTGGCCAAGTCGGGATCGCCTGCCTTGTGGGCCCGTTCGTCAGCGGGTGGCGCCGTCGCCTTCGTGTCGGACATGGGGACTCCTCGGCTTTCCTGTGCACCACCGACGGCGCAGTTCCGCGTACGACGGAGAACAGTAGTTTTCCTTCTGGAGACCCACAACCGCCCGCCGGGCCCGCGATGTACACCCGCCCGCGGGCCCGGCGACCTTCAGCTCCGGGACCGCTTTAGGTCATCTCCTCCACGCGTTGCACGTCGAGATTGCGAAACGTCATCGGGGCGTCGCACAACTTGGCCAGTTGCTCGGCGAAGGCCGCCGTCTCGGGCAGGGCCGAGTTGGCCATGGCGTCCTCGTACGAGGGGAACTCGACGATCTGCACATAGGTGTCCGGCCGGTCCCGGTCCTTGGTCAGCGTCCCCCGCTGCGCGGTGCGCCGCCCTTCAGTCTGCGCTTGCCAATCGTCGACCAGCCGTTGGGCCTCCTCCGGTTGTGTCGTGACCATCTCGATGATCTGGATGAAAGTCACAGGGTTCGCTCCTTACGCTCGGGAGTACAGATTCCAGAAGAGCCTCCGGTCGGGCCCCGGTGGCCGCCGCATCATCCTTTTGCGTAATCGGCGAATCCCTGCCAGTCGATGACGGTGCAGGGCACGTCGCCCACGATCCACGCATCGTGCCCCGGCGGGCAGACCATGAAGTCGCCCGGCCCGAACTCCATCTCCTGGCCGTCGTCCATGCGGACCTTCATCCTCCCCGAGATGAAGTAGCCCATGTGCGGGGCTTCGCAACTCTCCGTGTTGGCGATGGGCTTCACATGTTTCGACCACTGCCAACCGGGCTCGAAGGTCGCCCGGCCCACCGCCCCGGCGTCGGCATTGACCAACTCGAGCTTGCCCTTGCCGTCCTTGAACTGCCGGGTCTCCTCTGGGTCATCAAGACTTTTGCGTACAAGTCCAGCCATGTCTCCTCCCCGTGACGTGGTAATGAATTCCACCCTCCACTCCCAGTTTCGCGCCGAGTGCTGAGATGTAAATAGGCCTTGCGTGACAAGTTGGTAACAAAGAGAAGGAGGCCCGGCGACCCGATGCGCCGGGGGAGCTCCTCGCCATGGCGGCACGTTCCGGCAACCTCCGGGTGACCCGTCGGCGCACCGCGAAACGAACGCGTGACGGGACGTCGAACAACCTGAATTTTCATTGTGGAGCCCGAAAGAGGTGTGGTTGACTGCGCTCGCACCGGGCGGGCCACTGCCACTGACGACCCTCGCCCACGACGGAGGCGAGGGGAACGTTGCGCAGAGTCCGGTGGTCCAGGAGCGTGGCCCTCCCCCTCGTCGGGTTGGCGCTCCTCGGCCTCTCCGCGCTGCTGTTCGTGCTGCCCCGTTCTGCGTCGGCGACAACCAATGGGATCACGGTGGCGGCGGGTCTGCCCTCCCCGTTCGCCACCGACGGCACGCCGGCCAGCCCCGAGGTCAACATCACGTCGCTGTCCGATCTGTACCAGGACGGGCAGATCACCCTCACGCTCCAAACGGCGGATCCCGTCGACCCCACCGCCACCGGGTCCTCCTTCTTCGTGAACTGGGGCATCTGGACCAACGGGAACTCGGATCCGACGAAACTCAATTTTGTGGTGCAGTTCGCCAACGGCGGCGTGGGCACCGACGCCACGCAGATCCTGGGTGCGAACAGCCAGGTCGAGCAGTGCACCCCGAGCGCCACCTTCGCCAACGAGCGGTTCTCGATCGAATTCCCCGCCTCGTGCATCGGGAGCCCCACGTCGATCGAGGTCGCCGCGCTCACCGAGACGTTGGCGTCGACGTCCGACATCCCCATCGACCTTGCCCCGAGCAACAGTACGGCCTGTTGCGAAGCCACCGACACCGTCTCGACCACGCCCACGTCCACGACGAGCGCCACGACGACGGCGACGACGACCCTGGCGGGTTCGACGACGACGAGCAGCACGACGACGCCGTCGTCCACGACCACCACCACCACGACAACGAACACGAACACGACCACGACCACCTCGCCCTCGTCGACGGTCCCGACATCGACGACCACCACCAGCCCGGTCACGCTCGCCGGGTCCTCGGGCGGGTCCAGCGGCTCGGCCGGATCGACTGCCGCGGCATCGGGAGTCGACGAGGCGAGCGCATCTTCCTCACTCGCCTTCACGGGGATCAGCAGTGCCGCACTGCGATGGTTGCTCCTCTTCGGAGGCCTGTTCGTCCTCGCCGGCTCCCTGGGGCGTCGGGCCGCCCTCCGGAGAACTGCGCGCAGAGGCCTGCTCGCTGTCGGCTCGAGTGATCACGATCACCGAGGCGGGACGCGCACCGTTCTTCTGCTCGTGCTCCTGGTGTCCGCGACCACAGTGGCCGCCGTGCACGCGAGCGGGACGACTCCGACCACCGCCGGCCCATCGGCGGCATCCCTGGTGCACGCGGTATCGGCCCGACCGGACATGGGCCCTCGTCTCTTCGGCCGGTCGAGGCCGGGGTCACTTGGCGCGTCCGTCGTGTCCCCGGCTCCCGGTCCGGCGACGGCCGAGTCTGCCGAGTCGCCGAACTGGTCCGGCTACGTCATCACCACGGGGGCGTCCGCACCCATCACCGATATCCAGGGGACCTGGACCGTGCCCAATGTCGCGCTGTCGTGGGCTCCCACGGACTCGGCCTCGTGGATCGGCATCGACGGTGGTACACAAGGTGCGACGGACTTGGCGCAGGAGGGGACGGAGCAGAATTCGTTCTACGGGTTCACCGAGTACGCCCCGTGGTGGTCGACCTCCACGCAGAACTTTCTCGCCCAAGCGTTCCCTGGCCCGTTCACGGTGACCCCCGGGGACGTCATGACCGCCGACGTGCACCAAGCAGCGGGGGGCCAGTTGCTCTTCACGCTCACCGACGAGACGACCGGACAGACACAGACCGAGAACACCACCTATCAGGGGTCTGGTCTCACGGCGGAATGGATCGTCGAAGCGCCGTCATTCCTGAATCAATCAGGCGGTCTTTCCGTCGGAACCCTGGCCGATTACGGATCGACCGTGTTCGACGCTCTCCACATCAACGGTGCGTCGGGCAGCGTCGGCCTCACGCCGGCCGAAGAGGTGCTCATGAACCAGAACGGCACCATCACGTCGTACCCCTCACAGCCGAGCGCGAGCGGAGACGCCTTTACCGTTGCCTATGGCGCGACGCAGCCATTGCCACCGACCGGAGAGACACCGATCATCTCGGGCTCCGGCCTCCTTCGCCAGAGCCTCTTCACGGCCGCCACCCCCGCGGAGCGAACCCTCCTCCCCGGCACGTCGATCGAGCCGTAGGGGACACGGGTCCTCAAATCCGGAGACGCCGCCAACCGGCCATGCGCCCCCCTGTCACCGATCGGCGTCCTGCAGCCGGCGACGTAATCAGCAAGAGGGGGGCTGGCGTGCCCCCCTCTCACCGTTCCCCTAGGTGGATGGCTCGGGCCATCCACCTGCATGCTCTCAGCGCCTCGTCGCAGGCTCGGTGCGTGATAGTTGCCGCGAGGTTGCTTCGGCAGCGTAGAGGGATGGGCCGAAAGGTGATGACCATGTACCCGGGGCCGCGCTCTCTCGCGGTGCCCGGGACACCCAGCTGGTGCATCCGCGCCACTCGGGGATGCCCGCACGCATGCCTTCAAATGTGCCTTCGACGGCCCAATAGTGCCCTCGACCCGGTGTTGTTATAGTTCCGACACTCGGACGTCGCTTGGGGGCCTTCGTGCGATCTCGTCGGACAACCGTCAGTGTTCTCGTCATTTTCGCCACGGTCGTCGGCTCACTGCTCGGCGTCGCCGGGCAGGCTGCCCCGGCAGCGGCAGCCACCAAATCGACGGTCGTGATCGGGGACCTGTGCAGCTGCACCGGGCCCGAGGCCTCGACGATCAGCCAGACGACGGCCACCATGCAGGCCTGGGCCGCATGGGTCAACAGCCACGGGGGTCTGGCCGGACACCCCGTCAAGCTGATGGTGCAAAACGACAACTACAGCCCGGTCCAGGCCGTTGCGGCCGCCAACACCCTCATCGACACGGATCACGTCATCGCCATCTTCGACAACAGTGATGAGGACCCGTCGTGGGGACCCGTCGCTCAGAAGGCCGATGTGCCGGTGCTGGGCGGCCAGGAGACGGCCTCGGGATGGCAGAACGCCGACTTCTACCCGGCCGGCGCCAGCTTCAACTACACCGGCCCGGTCGGTGCCATCGTCGCCGAGAAGGCCGGCGTCAAGAAAGAGGCGGACCTCTACTGCGTCGAGGTGACCATCTGTGCTCCCACCAAGCAGGGCGTGTCGGTGGCTGCCCACTATGGGATCAAATTCGTCTACACGTCGGGCATCGGGTTCGCCGCACCCAACTACACGGCCGAGTGCCTGGCGGCCAAGCAGGCGGGCGCCACGGCAATGTCGGTCGGCGATGCCTCGGGCGTCGTCGACAAGGTCGTCGAGAACTGTGCCGCCCAGGGTTATACCCCCCTGGAGCTGAGCAGCGACGGCACGGTGGCCATCGCCTGGTTGGACATACCAGGCATGAACGGGAACATCGATACCCAGTCGGACCTCCCGTGGTTCGTGCACAATGCAGCCACCAAGGACATGTACGCCGCCCTGGCCACGTACACCAAGGGCGTCACCACCGGTCCGAACTTCGGTGAGGTCGTGCTGCAGTCGTGGTCCGATGGCGCGTTGCTGCAAGCGGCCGTGGCCAGCGCCAAACCGAGCGGCGCCCTCACGTCGGCGGTGATCAAGAAGGGCCTCTACGCCCTCCCGAGCGGAGAGACGCTCGGAGGCCTCTCCCCGCCATTGCACTTCGTGAAAGGTGAGCCGGCCAACAACAGTTGCTTCTTTGTCATGGGCATCAAGAACAAGAGGTTCGTGGAGCTCAACAAGGGCAAGACGATCTGCGCTCCGCTGGTGAAGCCGGGCACACTGCCCACGTCCTGACCAGTAGGAGGGACAGCTCGTCGACTTCGGGCGGGGTGCGCTCAGCCGGAGGCATCCCCGATACTCAGTCGGTGACGGCGACCACCGCTTCGGTGCCGGTCAGCCACGACCGACCGGCCGCCGCCAGAGGCTCCCACTTGGCGAACGCCCGGTCGTCGGTCTGACCCAGATCCTCGGGGGTGGGACCGATACGATCGGCGATCGACTGCAGCTGGCCGAGGTCGAAGCCGTAGAAGGCGGCTTGGTTCTCTCCGAGGATCTTGGCCGTCTCGTCGAGCGGGATGTCCCAGAAGCGGTCCTTCAGGAACGAGCGGGTGTACGGCCACGTCCCTTCGGGGTGCGGGAAGTCGTTCCCCCACATGAGGTTGTCGACGCCGATCTCGTAGCGGCGGCCGAGCTCGCGCCGACGCGTGTTGGAGGACCCGATGGCGCAGTTGCGGTCGAAGTACTCGCTCGGCAGCATCGTGAGCACCTCCCGGGTGCCGACCAGCTTGCGCATGCCGTGCTCGCGGGTGACCATCATGTCCATCCGCCACAGCATGTCCGGCACCCAGAAACTGCCCGCTTCGGTGACGGCCATTCGGAGGTCGGGGAAACGCTCGAAGACGCCGGTCAGCATCATGAACCACAGCGGCCGGCCGGTGAAGAAGATGGTCTCGTAGCCGTAGACCACCATCCAGCCCGGGACCTCCCCGTAGTCCTCGTGCGGGGCCGGGCCACTGTGGCAGTGGACCGGCAGGCCGAGCTCCTGGCAGACCGCCCACACCGGGTCGTAGCGGTGACTGGTGTAGGACTCGTAGCCGTCCCAGCGTGGCGGAATGATGATGCCGCCGGTGAGCCCCTCGGCGTGGGCTCGTCGGATCTCGGCGATCGTCCCGTCGATGTCGCTCAGCAGTGGAGCCACGATGAGGCCGCGCCGACGCGCAGGACTCTGCTGGCACATCTCCGCCGCCCAACGGTTGAAGGCTCGCGCCCCGGCCAGCAGATGCGTGGGGCTACGGGTGACGACCGGATTGAACCCGGCGCCGAACGGCGCCCCCATGGTCCCGGTGACCGCGTCGGGGCCGGGGAAGACCACCTCGCCGCAGACCCCGTCGGCGTCGAGCTCCTTGTCGCGCGTGACGGCGTCCCAGCCGCCGCGGAGCCCGATCTCGTGCAGGCTGTTGCCCTCCTCGTCCTCTCCGAACCACTCCTCCTTGAACTCGTCGTCGCCGACGAAGTTGGTGGAGGCACTCTCGGCCCGCCGCTCGTCCATCAGGCGCTGGCGCTCCTCGAGCTCCTCGTCGAAGTCAGGACGCAAGGACGGGTCGAGGTAGTCGCGGTAGACCGGCGACTCCGGTCCGGCATGGCAGTCGGCGGAGATAACGACGTAATGCCTCATGGCGGGCCTCCCCGTGGTGGTCGTCGGCTCACTCGAAAACGCCGCCGCGCTGGACAGTCGGCAGCTCGCCACGACCGATCCGCTCGGCCCGCTCCGCCATCAGCTTGCCGTTGGCCTCGTTCTCGAGGCTGATGACGAACCGACCCTCACGGAGAGCCTCGAGGACGTGGCGGCCCATCTCGACCAGGTCCGCCACCGGCACCCCCTTGGTGGCCAGCTCCGATTTCACCTGCTGGTAGTCCCACTGCGGATCGACGTGGGCATGCTCGCGGGTCAGCTCGGCCGGCCGGTTCCGGCTGCTGTTCCACAGGCCGGTCTCCATCAGCCCGTTCCCGCCGGGATAGAAGACCGCCGCCCGCAGGCTGGTGCGGTCACGGATGAAGGAGTTCGCCAGGCACTCGGTGAAGGAGGTCACCGCCGCCTTGGAGGCGGCGTACACGCCGAGGTCGGGGAGGGGCTGAAAGCCGCCGTCGCCCGACGAGGTGTTCACCACCCAGCCCTCCTCGCCGTCGTCGAGCATCCGCGGGACGAAGGCGCTGACACAGTGGGCCACACCGAAGACGTTGACGCCGAAGCACCACTGCCAGTCGTTGGGCGTCCAGTTCCACGGTTTGGCGATGCCGCCGCCGCCCACCCCTGCGTTGTTGAACAGCAGGTGACAGTGGCCGAACATCTCGAACACCGACGCGGCGCAGCCTTCGACCGAGTCGTAGTCGGCGACGTCGGTGACGATGCCGGTGACCTCGCCCTTCCCGCCAAGCCGGGCCACCGCCTCGTCGAGGGCGGGCTTCTCGATGTCGGCCAGCACCACCCGGGCGCCCGCTTCGAGAAGGGCCTCGGCGAGCCCGGCACCGATCCCACTCGCACCGCCTGTCACCACCGCAATCCGACCGGCCACGTCCTCCATCCGACCTCCTATACGTTCAGCGGGGGACGCTCGCGGAAGGCGAGGCTGGTGGCGCCCACCGGCACCCCCTCGAGCCCCGCCTCGACCTCGGTCGCCGACGGGCCGAACTGCTCGGCCAGGGGGACCAGCACCCCGAGGTCGAACCCATAGACGGCGGCGGCGGTTCCCCCCAGCATGGCTTGCACCTCCTGGCGCGGGACGCCGGCGAACGTCCTGCAGATGGCCTCCTTCGAAAACGGGTACGTGCCTTCGGCGTGCGGGTAGTCGCTGCCCCACATGATCCGATCGGCCCCGATCAACTCGCGCTCCGCGCAGTCGTAGGGGTGCATGAAGCTCGCCGCCACGTAGCAGTTCTCGTGCCAGTACTCGCTCGGTGGCCGACGTAACGCAACCGCGTTGAGGAAGTGCAGTTCACCGACGGCACCACGGACGAGGTAGCCGTAGTGCTGGTCCATGATGTCGAGGGTGGACCGCACCCAGGCGCTGCCCTGCTCGGCGAGCACCAACCGAAGTCCGGGGAACCGGTCGAACACGCCCGACAGCAAGAGCACCCACAACGGCCGATGCGAGAACCATGTCGTCTCCATCAGCCAGAGCAGCTGGGACGACGGATACTCCCCGTAGTCCGGGGAGGCACTCCCGCCGTGGGCGTTGACGACCACTCCGCGCTCCTCGCACGCCCGCCACACCGGGTCGTAGGCCGGCGAGTGGAGCGGCTCGATCGGCACCCCCGGCGGCATGCCCGGCAGCAGCAGGCCGCCCCGCAGGCCGTGGTCGGCGATCCAGTGCACGTCGCGGACCGCCTCCTCTATATCGTTGAGCAGGATCTGACCGATGCCGGCCCGCCGTTCGGGGCACCGTCCGCACCAGTCGGCCAACCAGCGATTGTGCGCGCGGAGCCCGGCCAACCGGTGCTCGAATTCGGCGGCGGAGGGGGCGCCGGCCACCAGGCCGCTCTTCGGGTAGAAGGGCGGGACGGTGTTCGGGTAGAGCACCTCGGCGACCACGCCATCGGCCTCGAGCTCGCCCAGTCGACGGTCGCTGTCCCAGCTGCGATACCGCTCCGGCCCCTTGAGGTCGGCGAAGGGGTTGACGTAGTGGGCCGCCCAGTCGTCGAACTCATCGTGATAGCGGCGTTCGAGGAACGGCTTGTAGTCCGGCAGGTCGGCCCCGGCGTGGCAGTCGGCCGAGATGACGAGATAGCGGTCCACTCGAAGCCAGCCGGTCAGGGCGCTCAGACCGGCTGGAGGCGGGCGATCAGATTGTCGTAGCGCTGGTGCCGGAAGGGCCAGATCCAGTCGGCCGGCACCGTGCGGTCGATCGCACCGGTCTGGGTCTGGTTGCTCTCGGTGTAGGTGATGCTGAGCACACGGCGCACCGGCAGGTCGGCCACCGGGTCGAAGGGCGAGTCCCGGAGGATCAGTTCGCCCTCGATCCGTTCACGCACCCGGTCCTCTTGGGTGCGGCGGACCCGAACCAACGACGGGTCGCCATCGAAGCGACCCCCGGCCGGGTCGAGAAGGAACTTGAAGTAGAAGGCGAACCGCTCGCTCCGCGCCTCGAGCGGAAGTTGCTCGACCACTCGGCCCCGCACCTCGGCCAGATCGACGCCGCGGCGACCCATCACCGCCACCACCTGGTCACCGTCGCGGCGGATGGAAGCCTCCCCCAGCTTCTTGGGCTCGCCGAAGGTCTCGCGTCCCCCGACCACCGCCGACTCGGTGTTCATGATCATCAGGAGGTCGTACGAGCCGTGCACGTTCCCATCCCTACATTTGACGGCGATCGTGCCGGCCGACAACGGGCTGCCGTCGGGCATGTCCACCTGGGCGTAGTTCACCCGGACGTGCGGCTCGGTCGGCTCGAGGGGGTGGGGCAGGACGGCCGCCACCAGCTCGGGATCGGTCTCGAAGATGGCGAGGAGGTTCCTCGACCACATCTTCGGGCCGTCGGCTTCCCCGACCGGCTCGGGTTCTTCGTGTACGGCGGCGTATCGGACCATGTCAGCCCTCCCCCAATCGTCACGCCTGGCCCCCGTCAGACGCGCAAGCAGAATCATCGCACCGCCGCCGCCCGGATACAAACGGCATTCCGCTGGCGCCTTCGAGCTCAGCGATGCCTTCGTCGTTGGTCATCAAGACCTTGTCCACCGCTCCTCACGCGACGACGGTAGGCCGACGGCGTCTCCCCGGTGTGCCGGACGAAGGCGCGGGAAAAGGAGCTCCCCTCGAATCCGACGGTGCTGGCGACGTCGAGAATGGTGAGGCCCGGTTCGGAGAGGAGCGCCATGGCCCGCAGGAGCCGGCTCTCGAGGAGGTACTGCCGCCAGGTCATGCCCGTGGCGGCCGGAAAGGCCCGGCGGAGGCTCCGCTCGGAGACCCCGACGGTCCGGCAGATCTCGGCCGCCGTCGCGGTGGCGAGGTTGGCGTTGGTCTGCTCCATCACCGCCCGCACGAGAGGGTCCTTGGTGTTGGGCAGGCAGAGCGGCATCTCGTGCTCGAGCCACTCCAGGACGAGTGCGGCCAGCGCGGTGAAGAAGGAGTCCGCGCCAGCGTCGCTCAGCGGCCGGCCGATAGGCCAGCGCACGCCGTAGAGGATCATCTCGCGGATCACCGGAGCGGCCGCCAGAATCCGGGCCCGGCCTCCCTCGTCGGGGATCAGGTCGGGCGAGAAGAACACCGAGATCGTCCTGACGCCCTTGAGGATGGAGCTGTGGGAGAGGCCCGCCGGGATCCATGCTGCCTGCTGGGGCGGAAGGAGGTAGTGGGCGGTCTCGGTCTCGACCTCAATGGTCCCGGCGAACGCGTACTCCAGCTGATGGAGGTCGTGGGAATGCCAGCCCGTGACGAGGTCGGGCCCGTCGTAGACGTAGGTCCCGGCGGTCACCTCCGTCTCACCGCGCATGTCGACGAGCCCCTGGTTGGCCGTCGCGGTCAAATTATTCGGCCAGATCGGCAGTGACGGTCACGGGCCACGAGTGTACCAATGGGACATGGACGAAAAACCCTCTGACGAGGAAGTTCGACAATCGTTCGCCCGGCAGGTGGGCGCTGTTCTCCGGCGACGATTCACCGTTTGCCGGGCGCTCCACCGCATCGACCCGCTGGGTCGAGCCACTGAGGGCCGACATGTTGGTCCTCGACGTCGCGTGTGGCGCCGCCCATGTGGCAGAGGAGATCGCACCGCACGTGCGCCAGGTCGTGGGCATCGACTTGACGCCGGACCTCTTGCGACTCGGAGCCGATCGCCTCGGCGAGGCCGGCGTAGCCAACGTGCTCCTCCAAGAGGGCAACGCGTCCGACCTGCCCTTCCTCGACGGCACCTTCGATCTCGTCCTCTGCCGCAGTGCCTTGCACCACTTCCGCGACCCCTCGCGCACGGTCCGCGAAATGGCCAGGGTGTGTCGACCGGGTGGTCGAGTGGTCGTCTCCGACCTGGTGCCGCCCTACGCCGGGGTGAAGGCGGCGTTCGACGATCTCCACCGCCTGCTCGACCCTTCCCACATGGGGGTTCTCCTGAGCGACGAGATCGTCCAGCTCCTCGCAAAGGAGGTCGGCCCCATCTCCTTCGCCGAGCTGACGGACCCCCATCGGTTTCCACTCGACTACATCTTCAGTGACGTCAGCGATCGGGAATCGGTCCGGGCCGCTTTGACGGCCGAGCTGGACGACGGCCCACCCTCGGGCTTCGGGCCGGCGCTGGACTCCGACACCGGGTCGATCTCGGTGACCTTCACCTCGGTCACCGTCCAGGCCGTCCGGCCCACGGCAACGCAATGACACGCTGCAGCCTCCCTGGCTGACCCGGGCCGAGCGGAGTCCGCACCTCGTTGGCAACCGGAGATGCCACCGAGATCGAATATCTTGGGTCCGGGCGGAGCCAGGCCCGTCATCCCGGCGAGGGGGAGCAGATGCGGATTCGTGACATGAAGCAGTGGGCGATCGCGCTCGCCTGCGCGGCGATCGTGTTCTGTGCCTCGGTCGGGCCCTCCTCCGCGTCGGCTCCCACGGGCACCCGGGTCGTCGTGGCCAAATACGGGTTCTCGGTGACGGTGCCCACGGGTTGGGAGAGGGTCCAACTGACGAAGGACGGCGTCGGCAAGTTGGTCAAACGGATGGACAAAGTGGATCCGTCACAAGCCAGCCTCTTGAGCAGTCAGTCCGCCCAGGCGACCATCCGGAAGATGCAGCTCTACGCCATCGGGCCGCTCCAAGGCGGCATGATCCCCAACATGAACGTCCTCGTGCAGTCACCCCAGGGGCTTCCCAGTGGGACGTCGTTCTTGACCCAGGTCAAGCAGCTCATGACGGGCACGCTCCACAACGCAGGGTTCACGAACGTCACGACCTCGATCGTCCACCTTCCTCTGGGCTCGGCCGTCCAGGGGAACTACACCACGCCCTCGTCTTCGGTGACCATCACGCAGCTCTACATCTCGCACAAGTCGCACTTCTACATCGTGACGTTCACGCCCTCGTCGGTGGCCGCGCAGATCGAGAACACCTGGCACTGGCAGTAGGCCTTACGCGGATTCGAGGGGCATCCGTCGACGATCGCGCAGTGTCAGGAGGGCTTCGGCCGCGGCGAACGCTGCACCGAAGCGGAGTTCGTTCGGCAAGCCTTGTTCCGATTCGTTCTGCACCCTTTCGTGGAATCGGCGAACCCTCATGGGAAAGGGATTCCGACCGAAGAAATGCAGCAGTGGCTTGTCCAGGTCGAGGAGCGCCGCACCGGCCATGGCGGCGACCGTCGCCGTACGCGCCCGTTTGGTGGCGACGAGGGTGGCGCCGGTCATGACGGCCAGTCCCAGCACGCCGTCACGCTTGGCTGCGGTGAGGAATCTGTCGGCCCCGCCGGGAATCCTGGTGTTACATCCCCAGTGGGGCACTGCGTCGAGGGCGAGATGCGAGACCACACCCAGGGCGAATGCCGCCACGGGTCGTCGTGACAGCATGCGGCCGATCAGGGCTCCCGAGAGCACATGGTTGGTCACGAACATCGCTCAACTCTCTCAGAACGCGGAAGGTAGGAAATCGCGGCAGGGCCAAGAGGTGTTGCAACGAGACCGCTCGCCCAATTTCACGCGTCGTCGCCGGCACCCCGAGTGTCCCGCGGGGAGCCCGGGGACGCCTGCTGATCCCCCCTGGTAGCGCGCCGGTTGCAAATCGGTTGGCGTACGACGCCACGGACCGACTTTCCTTGACTTTTGGCAGGTCAGGGTGTCAATGTGGAGGCGCAGTCGAAAAGGCAAACCTCTCGTGAGAGAGGGACGCAAAGTTACGGGACTCTCTGAGTCGGCCGGGCCGCCGAAATTAGCGAAGACGTGTAGCTACTTTCCCAGCGACCCGAGACTCCGGGTGGAAAGGGAAACGTGCACACGAGCATTCTTCACAAACAGCGGCCCGGAGTCTGTCACCACTGTGGTTGGAGAGGGAACGTCGGAAAGGTTCACCGACGCGATCGCCGTCACATTGCCTCGGGGAACGCCCATGGTCGCCTGTGCGAAGAATGTGTGGCTCTCCTCTTCCAAGGTCAGACCGAGTTTCGTGACGCCCACAGCGGGCATGCCGGTCTGCGCGCCGTCCAAGCCCGCGAAGTCGCCTGAGCCCGTGGTCATCGACCATCGCCGTCGGACGCATCGTCATCGACCGGGAACGCCCGAGCGTCCCTTCGATCCACCTTTGGGATGGTCGCCCCGGAACGCCACGGTGGTCATCCGGATGTTGCCTGATCCCGAGCCGATGCCGATCGTGGAGTACCCGATGCCAGACGCGCACCCTTCCGCCGGTGCCCCGATGTACGAGGCTCTCCCAGAGGATTCGTAACCGCCGCTCCCCCGGCTTCGTCCGTATACTCGGCCATTCCGACTGATCCCCTCGGAAGAGCCGGACGGGACCCCAGGAGAAGAGCGACATGACGACCGTGGCCTCGAAAGTGGAGCTGGCCATCACTCCCCTCACCGGCACGACCGGTGCCGAAATCCGGGGGGTCGACCTGCACGAGACGCTGGCCGAATCGACCGTGGCGGACATTCTGGCGGCCCTCGTCGAGTACAAGGTGATCTTCTTTCCCGGTCAGCATCTCTCGGCGGCCGAGCATCTGGCGTTCGCCGCGCAATGTGGCGAGATCACCGAGGCGCATCCGCTCTCGCGCGGCAACCAGGGGTACCCGGGGCTCCACGAGATCAACTACAGCGAGATCCGCCAGACCTCCGCCAGCCGCCCCAATCCCCTGAAGAAGCCCCGGCTCGACGGCTGGCACACCGACGTCACGTTCATGCCGACGCCGCCCATGGGGTCGATCCTCAACGCATTGGCCATGCCCGAACGGGGTGGGGACACGGTCTTCGCCAACACGGAGGCGGCCTACGAGGGCCTGTCCGAGCCGTTCCGGCGTTTCCTCGACGGCCTGGTGGCCGTGCACGACGGTGAGGGACCATTCGGAGAAGGTCTGCGCAAGGACGGCTTCGCCGAATGGGATGGGCAGAGGTTCACCGAGTTCGTTCCGGTCGAGCACCCGCTGGTACGGACCCATCCGGTGAGCGGTAAGAAGTGCCTCTTCGTCAACCCGGAGTTCACCTCCCACATCAAGGGGTTCTCCCGTCGGGAGAGCGACGGCATTCTGGAACTGCTCTACGAGCACATGATCCAGCAGAAGTATCTCGTTCGCTACAACTGGAACGCGGGTGACCTCGGTTTCTGGGACAACCGGGCCACGATGCACTTCGTCGTCATCGACTACGGCACCCAGCACCGTCTGATTCAACGGGTGACACTCAGGGGCGAGCGCCCGTTCTGATCTGACCGCCGGGGCCAGAAATACCTGGCGGACTCCCATCTGGAACTCATCTGTCGTCCAGGTGAGACAGCCATGATCGGGTGTGGTTCTTGAGGCCCACAGGACGACAGCGGAATCGCCGGCACCCACGGCCCCCGTCCTCGATCCTCCGGGAAGGTATCTGCGTCAGTACGACGTGTTCCGGGTGGTCACGCTCATCTGCGTGATAGCCCAGCATTCCATCCTGTGGACCGTCACCGGTTCGAGCGTGGCGGGCTGGGGGTTGGTCATGCTGCTCCACTACACGCGCAACGCGTTCTTCTTCCTCAGCGCGTTCGTCGCCGCGTACGCCCAGTTCACTCGACCGCGGGCGATCGGGCCTCTGTGGTACCGCCGATTGACGCAGATCCTCGTCCCCTACCTGGTCTGGACCGCGATCTACTACACCTATTCCCGCCTGAAGTCGCCGACTCCGGACGCCTGGGGCCTGCTCGGGCATGACCTCTACAACGGCTATTACCAGCTGTACTTCCTGGTTGTCCTGGCGCAGTTCTTCGTGCTGCTCCCCGGACTGCTGTGGCTGATCAGGGCGACACGGCGCCACCACGCGATGTTGCTCGGGGTCAGCTTCACCCTCCAGGTGGCCATGACGACGGTCAGCCACTACGCCAAGGCACCGACGGGGTGGGAGCACACCTGGAATGGCGTCGCCAATGTGCTCATCCAGACACGCTGGATCACCGGCTACCAGTTCTATTTCATCGCCGGACTGGTTGCGGCCGCGCACGCAGACGAGCTCCATCGTTTCGTGGACCGCCATATGCGATCGATCCTGACCGCAGTGGTGGCGGTCGGGGTGGCCACGGAAGGGTATTACCTGATCACCGAGGCGGTGATTCACAACCCCGGCCGGGCCTCGGATCTCTACCAACCGATTGCCATCGCGTGGTTCTGCGCGGCCATCATCGGCCTCATCGCCCTCGGCCGCCTGTGGTCTCGTCGCGAAATCGCAGAGCCACCCACGCCGGCCGGTCGCGTACTGGAGTGGGGCTCGAATGCTTCCGGGGGTTTCTACCTGGCCCACGTCCTGGTGCTCCAACTCATCATCGGCGTGCTCGAATGGAGCGGCGCGGTCGACGCCATGTCATGGGTCCGAACGGGTTGGATCCTCTTCTTCGGGACGCTGGCCGGTACCAGCCTTTTGATAACAATTCTGTTGCGCACACGGCTCCGCTTCGTGTTGACCGGTCCGAACAGGAGCGACCAACGAAGAAAGCTGAGGCCCGACTACGGCGGATTGGCGCACACGCAACGCCAGTAGATCGTCAGCTCTTCTTCTCGTCGTGACCGCCGAACCCCTTGCGCATGGCCGAGAGGACCTTGTTGGCAAAGTCATCGAGCCCGCGAGAGGCGAATCGGGAGTAGAGCGAGGCGGTGAGCACCGGGGCGGGGACCCCCTCGTCGATGGCGGCGATGGAGGTCCACCTCCCCTCGCCGGAGTCCGAGACGTGGCCGGCGAACTCGCCCAGCTCGGGTGACTCGTACAGAGCTGTCGCGGTCAGGTCGAGCAGCCACGATTCCACGACACTCCCCCGCCGCCAGACTTCGGTCACCGCAGTCGTGTCGATGTCGTACTGGTAGAACTCGGGCTCCTCGAGGGGTGCCGTCTCTGCATCTCCTGCGACGACGGGCTTCTTGCCGGCATTGGCATTGTGCAGGATGTTCAAGCCCTCGGCGAACGAGGCCATCATGCCGTACTCGATGCCGTTGTGGACCATTTTGACGAAGTGGCCGGCGCCGTTGGGGCCGCAATGCAGAAACCCCAGTTCTTCATCGGTGGGATCCCCCGTCCGCCCCGGGGTACGGGGCGCCGTCCCCAAGCCGGGCGCGATGGTGGCGAAAATGGGACGGAGGTGCTGCACGATGTCGGTCTCCCCGCCGATCATCAGGCAGAAGCCCCGTTCGATCCCCCACACGCCGCCACTCGTCCCGCAGTCGATGTGATGGATGCCCTTCTCCGACAGGGCCTTGGCGTGGCGGATGTCGTCTCGGTAATACGAGTTACCTCCGTCGATGATGATGTCCCCGCTCGACAGGTGGGAGCCGAGCTCCTCGATGGTCTTCTGGGTGATGTCCCCGGCCGGCACCATCACCCACGTCGCGCGCGGCGGGGTCAGCTTCTCGACGAATTCGGCCATCGAGTTGGCCCCGGTGGCGCCCTCGCGCCACCATGGCCTTCACTGCATCGGGGTTGACGTCGTAGGCCACGCAGGTGTGGCCATCGCGCATCAACCGGCCGACAATGCCTGCGCCCATCCGGCCGAGTCCGACCATGCCGAGCTGCATCGGGTTGCTTGTGGCCATCGCCGTCTCCTCTGTCCTGGGTGCCAGCCTGACATTACTCATCACGACTGGATCGCTAGTCTCTGGCCGGCCAACTCTGGCCCTCCCCACATCTGGGCGACCCGGAAGGACACTCTCTCATGGCGCAGCGTCTTCACCTGCGTGGCCTGCGGAAGGTCGCGGCCATAGGTCTAGGCCTCGGAACTGTTATGGCCGGAGCAGCCACACTGCCTGCCGCCGCCAAGACGACAGTCGTGAGAGCAGCACTTCCTCCGGGGAAGATCAACCACATCATCGTGATCGAGTTCGAGAACGAGGGCTACCAGACGACCTTCGGGCCCGGCTCGGCCGCCACCTATCTGAACGGCACGCTGCGCCCGGAGGGGGAACTCCTGCAGAACTACTACGCCACCGGCCACAACAGCCTCGACAACTACATCGCCCAGGTGTCGGGCCAGGCGCCCACCGAGGACACGCAGGCCGACTGCGCCGACAACGGATTCGCGTTCGCCAACGTCGAACCCGGCACCTCCGACCCGAACCAAGCGGTCAATCCCGGCCAAGTGGACGGCGAGGGATGCGTCTACCCGAGCAGCGTGAACACCATCGCCAACCAGCTCGACGCCAAGTACCCGCCCAGTCCCAAGACCTCAGTTGCATCATGGCGCGCCTACGAACAGGACATGGGGAACACGCCCTCACGCGACGGCGGTGTCCCCGATCCGACCGGAGGGACCGATTGCGGGCACCCGGCCATCGGCGCGCCGGACAACGCGGAGTTCGCCACGTCGGTCGACCAGTACACCTCCCGGCACAACCCCTTCGTCTGGTTCCATTCCATCATTGACAAGTCAGCGGAGTGCAACGCCAATGTCGTGCCTCTGGGGACCCTGGGCGCCAATGGCGTTCCAGCGCCCACCGGGCACCTGGCCATCGATCTACGCAGCGAGAAGACCACGCCCCGATTCGCCTTCATCACGCCCAATCTCTGCAGCGATGGACACGACGGCACGTGCGCCGGCACCAACAGCACAGGGGGCCACGCCGGCGGTCTCACCGGTGCCGATGAGTTCCTCCATGCCTGGATGCCGCTGATCCTCAACTCCCCCGCGTACAAGCACGGCGACACGCTGGTGGTCATCACCTTCGACGAGGCTGACGTCGACCCGTCCACCCCGGCCTATGCCGCAGCATGTTGCAACGAGACGACGGGACCCAACACCCACGCCCCCGGCAATGCCGGTTTGGCCACCGACACGGCGCCGGGGGGAGGCCAGGTCGGAGCGCTGCTCCTCAACCCCAAATACGTGACGGCCGGCTCAACCGACACGACGGGTTCCTACAACCACTACTCCGCCCTGCGCAGCTACGAGGACCTCCTCGGGCTGACCACCGGCGGGAGCGATGGCGCGGGCCACCTGGGCTTTGCCGCGCGCCAAGGGCCTCGCGCCCTTCGGTACCGACGTCTTCAGCAGCGCGACGGCAGCGAAGGCGCGCAAACACAAATAGCGAATGTTTGCAAAGACGAGTTATCACGCGGGTGTGTGAACGCTCGGTGAAATCGTGCCGCTCTTCAAGACACGAGTAACTCTCGACCCATTTTCATAACCTCCTCGCATCTGAAAGAATCCTGTCGGCGGCCTGAGAAACCCCTTGGGGAGCAGGTTGGCTGAGTGGAGATTCCGAGCGTGCGCCTGTCAGTGCTGGGTGAGAACAGCAGGGCTTTGGTTGAGCAACGAACGGTGCGCACGTAGGGAAACGGGTGAGTGTGACGGAAGTTTAAGTGGTAGCCAACCTGATAGGAGAGCGCGAGTCGACCACGATGGACATGGTCGACGGGACTGCCGCGACTCCGATCACGGGTGATCAGTGGCCTGTCGCCTTACTGGTGGCTGTCGACTTTGTCGCGGCCGCCATCTCTCTTCCGCTGGCGTTGGTCATTTTGGCGCTCAGCTCAGAATCGACGGAAAACTCGCTCGTTCATTTCTGGGGAAATCTCAAAACCGAATCATTCTTTCCGTTGGCGATAGTCATCGCTTTGGCTATAGCGGGCTTCTACCGCTCGAGTCGGCGTGCTCGTTACGAAAGTAGCTTCTCGGAATTGAAGGAACTGGCAATTGCGCTCTGTGCCGGGTGCGTTCTGTCCATTGGCTTCAGTGTGTTTCTGCACGTGACGTTCGGGGTCAGAGAGGCCTACTCCACGCAACTCCTCCTCGCCGCCATTGTCGCGACCGCCTTGGTGACAATCGCGCACGCGACCCTCAGCGCAATCCGACGCGATGTCCACTCTCGGGTCCTCATCGTAGGTTCGGGCAACCTGGTCGATCGCATCACCACCTATTTCAACCTGACAAAGGGAGTGGAAGTGGTGGGACGGGTGGTGGACGCAACCACGAATGAGGATGGGTCGCTCGGGACCGTGGAAGACCTTCCCCAGCTCTGCGACAAGTTCGGCGCCAACCGCATCATCGTCGCATTTCCAACCGTGCTTTCGCACGATTCCATTACCATCCTCCGCTCGCTGCCTCGATCGGTCCACATCGCTATCGTCCCCCGTTACTTCGAACTCATTTCCTGGAGATCTCGGATTACGGACCTCTACGGTCTCCCTCTCGTCGAGGTGGCGCCGGCACATTTCAGCGGATGGGACCGATTTCTCAAACGTGCGTTTGATGTGATCGTCGGGCTCGCTGCTGCTTCTCGTCCTCACCCCCGTAGCTCTGATCCTCTCGGTACTGGTCAAGCTCAGCTCACCCGGGCCGGTGCTCTTCCGACAGGAACGCGTGGGGCGTGACCGAAAACCCTTCAACATTTACAAGTTCCGATCGATGGAGATCGGCGAATCGCCACACGAACGACGAGCCAGAAACCTCCGCACGAAATGCCACAGTTCCTCTCCACGAACTGCGAAACAAGTCAGTTGAAGCCGAACGCATCACCCGCATTGGCGGCTTTATGCGCCGAACGGGACTGGATGAGATACCTCAGTTCCTCAACGTCCTTTTGGGGGACATGTCGCTTGTGGGTCCCCGGCCCTTCACCGAGAGTGAGTCCGAGACCTTTACGAGTTGGCAAGCCCGGAGATTTGAACTGCGGCCGGGCATCACCGGCCTGTGGCAGGTCTCCGGTCGAAACGACCTCAGCATGGACGATCTCCGCCGTCTCGACTACCTCTACGTGGCCAGCTGGTCTCTGTGGTGGGATATCAAGATCGTCTGGGACACGCCGAGGGCCATGGTACGGGGGTTTGGTGCGTACTGATCGTCACGCTTCGCCAGGAAGACCCTCAGTTGCCATCGTCCACGACTACCTCACCCAGCGCGGCGGCGCAGAGCGCGTCTTCCTTCTCTTGGCGGAGACGTTTCCCGACGCCTCGCTCTACACCTCGCTGTACGATCCCGAAGGGACATTTCCGGAATTCGCTGGTCTCGACATCCAGACAACGCCACTCAACAAGATCCGACTTCTCCGCCGTCAGCATCGCTTGGCATTTCCAGTTCTCGCGCCGTCATTCTCGGCGTTACGGGTCGATGCGGATGTGTTGCTCTGTAGCTCAAGTGGTTGGGCTCACGGAACGAGAACAGGAGGCCGAAAGGTCGTCTATTGCTATGCGCCGGCGCGATGGCTCTACCAAGCCGATCGATACCTGGGTCAACGTCCACGGCATGGCCTCGCAGGCGACGGAACTCGCTACGGAGACACACCGATGTTCTAAGAAGAAGCGTCCGGCTACAGCACTCCGCGCTACTTGGGCCGTCTCTTCGCCATTGGGATCAGCATGCAGCCAGGTCAGCTGATCGATATCTCACGAGTTCGACGGTCATGGCAGATGCGATCCGGTCAACCTATGGACTGGAAGCGGAGGTATTGCCACCGCCGCCGGCGCTCTCACCAGATGGCCCCGAGCAGGAGGTTCCCGGCCTGGAACCAGGATATTTCCTCTGCATTGCCCGACTTCTTCCGTACAAGAACGTTCAGGTGGTCGCTGAGGCGGTTGGTCTTGTCCCCGATGCCCGCCTGGTGATCGTCGGTGACGGGCCCGCTCGTGTCGGACATTGAGACTGTCGCGGGTCCACAACGTTCGATTCTTGGGCCAAGTCGACGATGCCGACGCTCCGTTGGCTCTATCGAAACTCAATCGCGCTTGTCTCCGCCTCCTTCGAGGACTACGGGCTCACTCCGCTCGAAGCAGCTAGCTTCGGTCGTCCATCGGTGGTCCTGCGGGCTGGCGGCTTTCTCGATACCGTGGTCGAGGGTCGAACCGGGTTATTCTTCGATGCGCCAATTGTGGAAGACGTTGCACGGGTCATGGACGAAGTGACTACACACATCTGGAATGAAACAGAGTTGCGAGAGCATGCCGAGAAGTTCTCAAAGGCGTCCTTCCAGCGAAAAATTGCCGAATTGTTGCCGAAGAGGCGGCCCTCAGCTAACGCGCTGTTTGATCTGTGTGGACGAGCTCACGGCATGATTTGGCGCTCAATTTTAGTAATGGATTGGAGATAAACCGCCCCAGCGACTATTTCGAACATTAACAAATATATCCCTGAACGTTCCCAAACCATCGAAGACAATTAATCGTGCCTCTATGAAAGACGTCTCCCGGCGAGCGGGGATTCTCGGCCATGATTGCTGCACTAACATACTTCTCGAGAGACAGCAAACGCCATGCCTAAAATAATCCAAGGAACCGAGCCGGTGGCCGTGACCCAAAATATATCGAACTGACCCTCCATGATATGTGCCACCATGACCGCCAGAGCCAGCGAACCGATCGTACCGGAGCTGCCAGACACACATCCAAAGCGAGCCTAATACCATCGCAACAACCGACTTCAGGTCAACAAGTCCACCCGTAGCCAATACCCCGATTTCAGCGTTTGGCGGTTGAAACGAACCCGGGAAATGCCCTGTGTACCAATATCTTTCTCCCACACCGAAGAGAAAAGACGCGTGCCAAATCTGGAGTGTTTGAGTATAAGAAGCGGTTCGCACAGCAAAACTACTCGATGTATTATTACTCGCAAATTCATTGGAAACGCTGGTATAAACCACTACCCCGATCAACGCTAACGAAGAAAACATTACGATTGATTTGCGGCTCCCCTTCCGATTGCCATCACGGTGGTGATTTCGCATGGTCACAATAACTATCGCTACTACGAGCTGGATCATCGCCTGGCGTGATCCCGTAGCTATAACTCCCACAATGCACAGATACTTCAATAGGCGTACTGATCGGTCCGTCATTGATATCCAGTCCTGCGCAAAATGGGCAGTTAATACGGCTATGACGATTAGATCTCCTAGAGTATTCTTCTGAAGGCCATATTGGAGGCCAGCAATAGGCTTGAGACCGTGAGCGATCCATGTTGCAGTCGCCCAAACCGAAAGCGTGGAGGCGATAAAGAGATAGCTACTAAGGGAAAAGCGAATCCTGCCCCTCTCAACTGTCACCCATCCCACGATCGCAGCTCCAAGAGTCATCACGAGTTGGTGAAACCACTGACTCAGTCATAGCGGTTCTCTATTGTTTAGGATGGAGAACAAGGTAGTCGCCTGGTATATGGCCACCAACCCGACCCATCGCTTAAAGCCCACCGCACCTTTCCAGCGCATCAGCGGAAGCGCACACAAAGTTGCAATGAAAAGAACCGCGTCGGCGATACTGAAATTATTGCCGACGCCACCTCCTCCGACATGTAGAACCAGGAATGATGCAGGTAGCGCAATCGCGACGGGAACGGATTGGGCGGGAGCGTGAGAGACGAATTTGCAAATACGATGCTCCCGAAGGCGAGCATCCCAGCTAGAACCATATGTGGGGATTCTAGGCGATGGTGTCTCCATCTCCACAACGAAGTTATATGGGCAAATCATCCAACTTTGCGTCACGGGAGAGTCTCAAAGTTTCGGGAACTTCGTGACTTCGGTGTCGTGCTCGGAAACCAGCCAAAGCGATGGTTCCGTACCATCTCTTGGACCATTCGAACCGATGGCCTATCGGATGGCCGTGTTTCCGGCGAATAAGCCTCACCGACAGCCCGCGCCGAAATTAACGGAACATCTCCCGTCGCGGTCAACCAAGCCCTCCAATCCCATTTGTGGAGTGCTTCACCGGGTCTCGCTACCGGGATGAGAGCATCGACTGGTCGTGGATATGCCGGCTCCAAACGCAGTGTGTGTCTACGCCGCTGCAGGATCAGGGTCAGACTGTTGAGCGGCAACTTTCTCGACGATATCGCCGAGACGTTGCATCACGGATGACCATTCGTACCCGATCACGCTTGGGCGACATGCTTCTCGCCATCGCTGGAGGGTCCCAGGCTCGAGCGCAACACGTAGGCATTCCGTTAGCTCACTAGCATCAAGAGGATCCTTCAGGAGCAGCCCGTTGCGGTTAGGAGACACCACCACCGCGGCGCCTGCCAATTCGCTAGTAACCACGGGCAATCCACACGCAAGGGCTTCCACGATCACCGAGCCAAACGCCTCATACTGAGTGGGCAGGACAAAAAGGTCGGCGGCCGCGTAATATCGAGAGACGTCGTTGGTCGAGCCCACCCATCGGACCCGGTTATCTAGACCCAGCGCCCGAATCTGCGGGCGAAACGCGTCGGGTGCCATACGCCCGACGAGAAGTAACTCGATATCTTCCCGGTTCAGTGCTGCCATAGCCTCGAGCAAGACTACAAGGCCCTTGCGGTGGTATTCATTCGCAACGAGCACGAGTACATTCGATCCCGGTCGGATCTGGAGTTCATCACGCACCTCCACACGCAACCGCTCGATGCGTTCAACCTCACATTCCGAAGGGTCGAATCCGTTCGGTACAACTTCAATTAACGACGGTGAGACTCCGTAGAGCTGCGTCAGATCGTCAGCGACCGAGGATGAAACGGCAACGGCGATCGCTCTCCGCCGCCGAAGGCGACGTAAAGTCGCACGCTCGTGCGCTAGGCGGACACGATGACGAAGTAGAAGAGACCGTACGAACGCGGGCACTTTCACGGTGCCTATTCGCACTGCTGCGCCTCGCAACACCCAGGCACGGTGCACGCTTTGCATCACGAGCACATCGCCGTCCGGACAATTCGATCCGAAACTCACTATCACGTCAGCACCGATGTCACTCACCGCTGCGCCAGCGAGGCGCCGGAATCTGCGCTGCGCCAACCTTCCATGTACTGGTGCGCCACGTATTCGCACAACGTCCACGGACGGTGGAAGAGGATCCACGTCCTCGGCGACGATCACCAGGTCGAAGCGACCGGAAAGATGGTGCGCAGCCTCCCAGACCACCCGCTCAACGCCGCCGCGCCGGTGACATCCCGTATATACGAGCGCCACACGGGGACGATCAGCTCGCTCATAGGAACGGGTCATATGCGACTGAACTTATCCCCACTTCGGCAAGAGCCGCTCATTCGGTGCCAAGTCAGTGAGTTGATGGGCATCTGTTGGCGACTCTGGCCCAAGCCTCGGAATTACCGACCAGGCGCCCGCCTCCTCGACCTACGGCGATCTGGCCGTCGCAGTTCAAGATGACCAACATGTGACACATCGATGAGCTGGTCGGCCAGTCCACCCACGACTGTCATGGAGCAGCTCGAGATGGTCCTAGCCGAGCGTGTTGGCCAGCGAGCAATGCGGAAAGGCGCCCCCTGACACCCAATGATGGCGCTGCAGGGTCTACCTCAAGCAGGGTTCGTCGGTACACGTCGACAGTGAGGTCAGCGACCTCATGCCAGCTGACGAGATGATCGGAGAGAGCATTCTTCGCTCCTTCATGGACCTCCACGATCGCGTCCACCCACGCCGTGTCATCATTCGCGTCGATATGTCTCGTCGCCGCCCCGCTCACCTCGACGAGTGCTGGATCGGAGCTGGTGATGACCTTTGCGCCGAACTGCAGGGCCTCCACGGCCGGCAGCCCGAATCCCTCCTCGAGAGAGGGAACGAGCACGATGGCCGCATGCTCATAGCACCACCGCACGGCTCCGTTGCTCACAAACCCGGGCCGAATGAGGAGGCCTGCCTGCTCGAGATCCCTCAACCGCGATCGCAAGCGAGAGCTGCGCGCTCGATCCGGCCCGAGTATGGCGAGGACGAGCCCAGTTCGCCGGTGCACCTCCTCCCAGATTCGCAAGAGCAGCTCAACGTTCTTGTGGGGAGAGAGATCGCAGACGCACAATGCGAAGAAGCGGTGCGCAAGAGACGGCACTACTTCTGCGTCAGCAGTCGTCAATGCCGATGCCGGTGCCGCTGGCACAACGTCGACCCGCTCGTCGGCGACCATGCCCTTGTCTACCAGTTGCTGGCGGACGGCATTACTGAGGGCGATGACTCGGTCTGCCTCGGCAAGCGATCGCCGGTAGACCGCGGGCAACAGCAGCCGCTTGGAGAGGACGTAGTCACTACCCCGTGTGAACATGAAGAGATCGTAGACGGTGAGTATGGTCGGGCAACCGACATTGCGGGGAACGATGTGCTTTGTGGCATGCACGAGATCCACCTTCGCTCGACGCAACTGCCTGCCGAGCAGGTAGCGCTCTCTCAGACTGCGGCCCATGACGCTCCCGCCTTCGAGGACGATGACACCGTTGAGATCGGGGAATCGTTGCCGCAGCCGCGCCGCGCCCGCTCGGCGACGTGACCGGGACGAGCTCGATGTCGTCTCGCTGGACGAGCTCGCCGAGAAGCTCACTCGTGTAGCGATTGATTCCCCCTTCACCAACCATCTCCGCTGATGTCAGAAATGCAACCCGCGGACGCGTGCAATTGGCGATGTCGGTGACGGGCAGGCGAGCAGGGCGCCGTCTGGGCCCTGACCGCAACGGAGCTCGAGCCGCAGCTTCCAGCACATCGCCGAACTGGTTCGCCACGTCAGCCCATGTGATGAGGTCGGGAGGGGGCGCCTGCCGTCGAGGATCCCGGAGCGCCTCCTTAACAGCTCGAGCGAACTGATCCGGATCGGCAATGCGGATCGGTGGGCCGAGATGGCGGAAGCCGGCGATTGGCGTGGAGACGGTCGGAGCTCCAACGGCGAGAATCTCTCGCGCCTTGATGGGGTCCAGGCTCTCAGTGAACGGTGACACGAGATGCGGCACGATCAGGACGTCAGCATGCTGGTAGTACGAAGGGACGTCGTCGTGGTTGCGCGCGCCAAGCAGGTGCACGTTAGGTCGTTGCTGAAGGAGCGTTCGGGATCTCGCCTGCAACGAATCAGGTCCGACGTAGACGAACTGGACGTCGGGGAGATCGTCGGCGAGGCGGCACGACAGCGGCACATCAAGCCGCTCGTCGTGCAACGTGCCCACGTACACGGCAGTCGGACCTTCGGGAAGATCACTAGGGCGGGGGTTCGGCGTCGCGAAACGGAGCGGATCCACGCCATTCGGGATCACGACGACCGGCCGAGAAGATCGCCGAGACGCCGCCAGGGCTGGCGAACAGACCGTGACCATCTCAGCTGACTTGAGCAGCAGCTCGTCGTCGAGCTTGGCGCGCCGACGCTTTGCTGCGCCGGTGTCCATGAGCAGCCAATCGTCGGTGATGTCGTAGACGATCGGCCATCCCGTGCGAGTTGCGAACCGAGCCAGCGAGTGGTTGTTAACCCAAAGCACCGGTCGCTCGAAGCCGAGCTCGGAGGCTCGGCGCCGAATGCCATGACCCCCGGCCGGTGGCGCGTACGGCGACAGACGGTCGGGCAACCACCCGACGGGCCGGAAGATGCTCACCGCGTCAAATCCTGGGGCTGTAGCGAGTCCGGTACGAGGCCGGCGGCCTTGCTGCAGCAGTTGTCTGGCTGCGGCTGGTGGCTCCACGAAGAGCACACGGAGGTCGGCTCGACTCACCAACAAGGCATCGATCAGCAGCTGATTGCGCCGCCAGATCTGATCCCAGGGCTCGAGGGACAGGACAATGAGCTGTCTGAGCTCGCTCACCTGGCCTCGTCCCCATCGCGATCTGGTA
>CAWAMS010000003.1:0-788777 GCA_963783245.1 uncultured Acidimicrobiaceae bacterium
CTCACTCGACTCGAAAGGCCAGGTCAGAAGGGTTGCAAAGGTGAGTTAGGTGGATCGCAACGTCAAGCGATCGAAATCGACCGAGAACCACCTAACACCTAACGTACCTAACGATCCACCCAACCGATACACCTAATCCATGGCCCGGCCGGTCGTTGCGTGTGGTTCGAATACTGTTCGTTGTCGACGCCAACGGTGGATCTGGGCAAACCGGACTCCTCGATAACCGACGGCCGCCTCGTCCGCAGGACGCAACACGGGACGACCGCCGATCTTCTCCCGTCGCATTTCGACCGTGGCGCCTTAGGTACGTCGCCGTTGGGAAGATTCCACCCAATCGCTTCCCAGAGAGTCGAATTCCTTGGCCCACCTAAATCCGCGTAGGAGGTTCCCGAACTGATCCCTACGACTAGGACGACACCGAGGTGGTGCCCGGGATGAAGGTCCCGCACACGGGCTTCTCCCCCAATGGCACGAAGCCGTTCTTCTCAGCTCTTGTCAGCCAGACGCAGTTCGCCGAGGGGGCTCTGCCGAAGTCGGTCGAGTAATTTGTCGTGTAGGGAATGAGGCCATTGCCGTTGCAATCCTTGATGCTGTGCAGCGACTTGATCACGCTGGCGCGGGTCGGATTACTGCCCGCCCCTTCAAGGCCCTGGATCATTAGCTCAGTCGATAGCCAGGACGAATCCTGCGAGTACGTCGGGAAGTGACTCTTGGTCCAGCCGTCGTACCTCTCGAGCGCGGACTGCATCTGCTTGGTGCCGGTGTCGGGCTCGTAGAACGGGTGGTAAACCACCTCGAAGATGTCGCTCTGGACGTCGTACCAGCTTGGTGAGTGAATGAGAGTGGGGCTGTAGCCGACCGGGAAGAAAACTGCCTTGGTCTTGACGCCGGCCTGCTTTATTGCCGTGCCCAGGGCGACGTTGGAGTCCGCAGCCAGGTTGGACCACACCACGTTGGCGTTGTTCGACTTTGCCACCAAGACCTCCGGCCCAAAGTCGGTGCTGCCGTAGACCACGGTGGTGTCGTTCACTACCACCTTGGCTCCCGGAGCGCCCCGGGTAATCGACTTGTCCTCGTTTGTGTTGGCCTGGACCGAGTCAGGTGAGATCGACTCCGCGTATAGGGCGACTTGTGCGGCGCTGTAGGGCTGCACCAGCTTCCCGAACAGCGTGCTGACGGGGTACTTGGGGTCAACGCTGCCCGTTCCGGCGGCGAACATGTTGGTGTAGGGCTTCTGGCCCCATTCGGGGCCGTCGTCTCCGTCACCAGTCACCGCAACCCCCGCCTCTTGTGGGGACTTGTCTCCTAAGCCAGTCAAGGCCAAGAGCGACAACAATTCCTATTACGCCTCTCGACTTGGCCTCTTTCATCACAATAGGCACTAGCGAGGGCTCGTTTGGTCGTCGATGACCAGCGTCTCGAGCTTGTGGCCCTCAACCCCACCTTTATCGTTCTGCGCGTCAACCGCCGCCTTAAAGACCCCGACGGCTTCAGCGTCCTGTATCGCCGCCGGGCCCGTCTGATCACTGATAAAGGCAATGGTCAAAGGTGCCGGCGACGCTGACGCCGAAGCCTGGGCCTCCGCCAATACCGCTTGCAAACAAATCACAGCTACTAGCGCTGTAATGACAGATCGAACACGTTGCATGTTCCCCCCCTGGGAAATTGGGGTCTGGCGAAGAGTGCATGGACGAGAAACGACACTGGTCGGGTCGGCATCCTGATCAAGCTTGAGGTATGCCTCCGAGACTGGAGCTGAGGCGCGAAACTCCTCAAGAATCGGGTATGGGTCCTTGATATCGCCAAACATCGCATCGTCGGCGATATATGGATCCAAGGATTGGTCACTAGGTTCTGAGGTCTACTCGATCACTCGCTGCCCGTACTTCGGATCGCGGAATACCCGGATTCAAAGTCACATAACCACTTCCCCGGCAAGCGTCCCGGTGACGTGCCCGTTCCTCACGGCGAACTGGCCATTAACGATCACATGATCGAAGCCGACGGCATCATGCCAAAGCCGTTCCTCTCCCCCGGGAAGGTCCGCCACCATCCTGGGCTGGTCGTATGAGACCCGTTCGAGGTCGAACACGACCACGTCGGCCGCATATCCGTTTGCGAGAAGACCACGACCAGCCAGACCTAGGACCCGGGCGGGCTCTGATGTCATCCGCCTCACGGCCTCAGGAAGCGAGAGGACGTTCTTCTCCTTGACCCATTTGGCCAGGAGCAGGGACGTGTTCCCACCACCGCAGAATGTCTTGACGTGAGCTCCGGCATCGCTTCCGCCAACGATTGCCCGAGGGCTCCGCAAGAACTCCGCAATCCTGTCGTCGGCATCAGAGGTCGATTCGATCACGAACTGGGTCTGCAGATCCTCCTTGAGTGCAAGGTCTGCAACGGCGTCCACGATCCGTGCATTCTGCCCAGCGGCATAGTCCTCGACCGATTGCCCGACCAGATGCTGATGTTCAGGTCCCGTCTTGCAGATCCGAATTCGCTCCCATGGAACGGCTTCCTTCGCTTCGACGGATTCCTTCTGAAGATCTTCTCGCATCGTCGGGTCCCGAAATGCAGCGAGACGTTCAGAATGGGACATAGACGCTATTCGCAACCACGACGGGAACACATTGAACGTCACCGTTCCCCCGTCAAGGGTGAAGTAGCTATCGAACCGGCTCGGCGCAGCCTGGGCGTAGATTGACGCTCCCCGGTCCTGATAGGTACCGATGACGTCCAATATCGTTTGGGATGCAGCAAATCTCGGTAGGACATTCCCTGCCAAGACGGTGCGACCAGTGCGCTCTGCGAGCGGTCCACCAATCTCCTCTACCCATTGGGCTCGATGCGCGATATCGACACCACCGTCGGTTTGAATGATTCCCCGCTTCTCTTCCCCCACGACGTTGCAGAGGACCAAGATCTCCTCGGTGTCAGCCCACCGACTGGGAATCGGAATACCGCCCTCGGCGACGTGAAGCTTGTTCTGCGAGGTAGAAAACCCGATGGCCCCACTCCTGAGACCGTCACGAACAATGTGGCACATCTCATCGGTCTCATCGAGGGTCGCTCGTCGCTCGAGAGATTCTCTACCCATTACGGCGAAACGCACTGCGTTGTGCCCTACCAGCGCCGCACAGTTGATCCCCAACCTGCCGCGTAGCCCCGAGAGATATTCACCGAACGTTCTCCAGCTCCACGGGACCGCAGACTTCAGGGTAATGAGCGGCACCTCTTCAACCTGATAAAAGAGCGCGGCCAGGGCTTCACTATCCCCCTCGTTGCACGGAGCCAAGCTGATCCCACAACTCCCAGTCATGACCGTTGTCACGCCATGGAGGACGAGCGGTAGTCCGAATGGATCCCACCACAACTGTGGGTCGACATGAGTATGCGGATCAACAAATCCAGGAGCAACGATTCTTCCCTCCGCGTCGAGGACCTCAGACGCTGTCGCCGCCATGGACTTGTCCAGCAGGACCACACGTCCAGCCTTTATCCCGATATCACCGAACCGCCCTGGACGCCCAGATCCGTCGACGATGAACCCGTTCTTGATGATCAGATCTAAGGCCATGCGTCAATCTCCCTTTTCGCCTAATTCCTCGACGAGTCGTCAAGGCGACCGGTGAGCGGCGCGGGAATCCCGACGCTGCCGTGTGCTGCCAGCACCGAATAATCGCGAGTGACCCACCCATTTAGCCTTCCTTCTGGGGCAGCGTCTGGTCCAATTCGTTGTAGGTGGTCGACAACGATGTCGGAACGTCGATAACGAGGGGAATGGTCAGGTTTCCAATTTTGCTGAGCGCTTCTTCGAGCTCAGGCGCCGACTCTGTCCTTATCCCATCGCACCCCAGCGAACGAGCGATCCTGGCGTAATCCCTGTCCTCAAATCGTGCGGCCACGGCTTCTTCGCCCATCCCGTGCAATACCCAACCCAGCGCGCCGTTGTTGAGCACAAGCACGGCTATGGGCAACCGCTCTTGCAACGCGGAAGAGAGAGCGTGGATGGACATCTCAAATCCGCCGTCGCCGCAGACAGCCAGCACCGTCCGATCCGGCCAGGCCAGTCTCGCCGCCATGGCCGCAGGGACGGCATAGCCCATACCTCCGCCAGCTGCCGGTTGCAGGTATTCGTCGCCGGGCTTCACCGAGTACCACTGCATCATGAACAAGCGATTCTCGCCTGCGTCGCAGGTGATCACTGCACTGTCCGGCAAGCACCGATTGATGAGCTCGATGATCGTCCGTGGGTTGAGAAGCGTTTCATCGTCTCGCACCGATGCGGACGTTGTCATCGCCTCTCTGCTGATGGCAACACGTCGCCGACCATTCTTGTTCGCTCGACCGAGTGTCGACTCATATTCGTCGGCGAGCCGACCCATCAGGTTTTTCGCGTTACCCAGGAGCACATGATCCAACGGATAGGTCCATGAGGCATTGAGCGGCTCGACCTCGATCTGAATCAGAGTCTGCCTTGCGGGTTCCAGTAGTGCCGGGTCCTCGTTCATTGTGTCGCTTGCGCCCAATTTTGTGCCTATCGCAAGGATCAAGTCCGCGTCACTCACAATCGTGTTGGCGGTTGCCCATCCAAACCGACCAATCACCCCCACTCCGAGCGGATCCATTTCGGCAAAAACGCCCTTTCCGCTCGAGGTCGTTGCTACAGGTGCGTCGATGACCTGAGCCAAATGATCCAATTCAGCTTTCGCTCGAGAGAGCCGGACGCCGTTGCCGGCAAGAATCAAGGGGCGCTCGGAGCGATGGAGAGCTTCAACGACCGCGCCGAGTGCCGACTGATCGACTCCCCAGCCGTGAGACGACGTGTACGCCTGGGTCGGATAGATCGCCGGTGACGATTGGGGGCCAACCTGCCCTCCAAGCGCTCTGCTGTGGAAGACGACCGCGACCGGGCCGGGTTGTCCGGTCACGGCGTGCTTCAACGCGAGTTGCGTGTGTTGAATCGCTTGCGCTGGCTCGAGACTCACCATTACCCGCTTCGTCACACCTGCCAGGGCTCCCCGCGCATCCCAGTTGCCGTAATCACCGGTGCCGCTTTGATACGGTGCATGATGGGACAGGGACCCGCCATCCGTCATCTCAGTGAGTATGACCAGGGGCGAACTTCCCAGGAGGCCTCCATGTCTGCCTGCCCCGCATTACCAACGATCCATTCACCTTGACCCATCACCACTGCAGGCCGCCCCGTGATTCGTCCGTAGGCTTCGGCCATGAGTGCGCCGATCGATTCCTCGTGAACCTGAACGGCGCGGATGGAGGGATGATCGTGGAGCGCACGCCACAGTTTCAGCGTCAACCCACCTGGCATTCCGAGAACGAATTCGACACCGCCCTCGGCCAGAGCCGCGATGATTGCCTCTGGCGTGCTGAAGTTATCGGGAAGCGGTTGATATCGCATCAAGACTCCTCGGTGGCATCAGTGTGGCAGAGGCCAACCTTGGCCAACGGACGGGTGCCCAGGGACCCACCACCTCGGCCCATCAGGATGGTTGCGCTAGGTGGGGCCCCTTGCTCCGAAGCATGGATCCTCACAGATAGGCTTTCCCCTGGCGCGGGAGAAGCTTCGGGAACCAGGGACCTCGAAGCGGGTCGCCCGGCATGAGGCCACTGCCCAAAACGCCGGGCAATCTCGGGACCATCTTGCCAGCAGGAGCGCGCTGGAAAACCACGTCCTCGCCAAAGAGACGAAACGAGACCGTTCTCCGGCGGCCACCGATCGTCGGTGCTCCGCCATGCAAGATGGACGGGTGGAACAGAACGACGTCGCCAGGTTCGATCGGATACGAAACGACATCGAAGTCATCGGCATGCTCGTCAACGTTTGGCCACTGATCCGGCAGGCTTGATTGTTCTTGGCGCTGCACGGCTGGGTCGGTGTCCTGCGCTTCGCGAAGTGGCCCGAGATGTGACCCGGAGACCATGCGAAGAGAAGCCTCGAGAGGAACGGGATCGACGTTGACCCAGACGGATGCGAACTGGGACCCGGCCGCGCAGAAATACGGCGTGTCCTGATGCCAGTTGGTGGGTCCGCTTGCGCCGGCCTTGGCGAACGTTTGGTCAAAGAACAGCCAAAGATCTTGGGTGTTCAAGACTTCGGCGACGAGGTCAATGAGAGGAGATTCATGAAGAAAAATCTTGTACTCCGGAGTCGTGAAATAGCTGCACTCGTCGTCGATGAACTCATCTGGACCACCGGCACATCGCACCCTCTTGTAGGGAGAGGGTTGCTCGATAGCGCGATCGATCCCTGCTGCAAGCAGGTCGATCCAGGTTTGTTCGACAGCCCCTCGAAGGAAGGCGATTCCATCCCGAGCAAAATCGGTATGAGCTGAGTTCAATGCCTGACGCATGTGGTACCGGCCTTTGTGCGGATCAGGGACTCGTTCGGACCGTCGACTAGCGAAACATCCAGTTGGCGTCGCCGACGTGGCTGAAGAGCTCGAGAACAGTCGTCGCGCCGTACTGCTTCAGCATGACGGTTGCGACAACTTCGAGACGGCGTCGCCCGCACTTTTTCAGCATCGTGACTATTTCCTTCTTCGATCAACCTCACTAGGTTCTTGTCCGGCGAGTCATGCGTCGCCACCTTCTCAGATGGTCGGCCGCGAAACTCGCAAGCGTCCAGGAGTAGGGTCTCGGCCGGAAGACTGCCACATTCAGCCAGGCCACCAAGGACGATACCCCTCCCGAGGTCATTTCTCTCAGGGGCGCCAGGGTCGCGCAGGGTTCCGCCGAGCTTCATGTAGAAAGAGGGATTTTGGGTTGACCCCGGCTGGACATCAAGAGCTAACTATACACTGTAAGGTTCAGAGAGACAAATAGGTCGAGTTCGTGGCCGAGCCGATAGCGCTTCGCCAGCCGACGCAGTCAGGTCGACTCGGCGCACACCCTGGGCGTTGGCCGACAAACAGACCGTCCGGCGAGCCAGCGACAAAGGTGTCGCCACGTCAATACCCGGTAGGTTTCTTGCTGTGCCAAGTATCTCCGCGAGGACTCGACAGCGGTATGCCATGGGGGGGGAATGAGGATTCAACTCCAAAATCATCAGCCACGTGGGCACCCCCGAACCGGGCACAACGGGCGTTGGTTGTCGCAAGCAGCGGTCCGTGGCCACAGGTGAGTCGCAACCGTCTCCTTCGGGAGTGACGGTCCCCACCGAAGGAGACGTGCTCTCGTGGATCGAGACTCTGCGAAACTGGGGCCGATGGGGCCCTGAGGACGAACTCGGTACCTTGAACCTGATCACACCGGCAGTCCGGCGGCGCGGAGCAGCGCTGGTGCGCGAGGGAATTGCGGTTCCTTTGGCGTGGGAACTCGATCCGCCCAGTCACGATGGCCATGGACTGGTGCAGCGCTACATGATGGAGTCCGGAGTTCAGGGTGACTCCACCGTCGAGGATGCCCGCGCCTACTTTCCGATGGAGTACATCGGGTTCGCCTTCCACGGCCTCATGACTACGCACCTCGACGCTCCTCCTCACTGCGTCTGGGACGGGCAGATTTACAACGGGTTTTCTGGAGATACCGTGACAACGGCCCGAGGGGCGCTACGGTCCGGCGTGCAGGTGGCTCGCCAAGGTTTTAGTGGCCGCGGCGTCCTGATCGACCTGGGTGAGTTCGACCGCGGGGCCTTTCCCGCGGATGTCGAAGAGGCCGAGCGACGGCAAGGCGTGCAGATCGAGCCCGGAGACATGGTCCTGCTCCGAGTGGGCGTCTCGGCTCGCCGCAAAGCCGGACAGCGGGCGGCCGAGCGCAACGGCGGCTGGCACGCCGCGATGTTGCCTTGGCTCCGTCAGCGCGACGTCGCACTCATTGGCAGCGATGCGGCGCAAGAAGCACGGCCGACTGACTACGAGGTCGTTACCTCGCCCATCCACATTGTTGGTCTTGTCAGCATCGGCCTGTGGCTGCTCGATAACTGTGACCTCGAAGGTCTCGCCGAAATGTGTGCGCTCCTCGGCCGGTGGGAGTTCCAGCTGACGATCCAGCCGCTCCCAGTTCGCGGCGGAACGGGAAGCCCCGTGGCACCAGTGGCCACCTTCTGACTCTTGAAATGGAGAGCGAGCTACCTTCTGGCCGCCCTCGGTCATACGGCGATCGAAGCCGGTTGCCGGGTCCGCTACTTCTGCGCGGTCGAACTGATCGAGGCGCTCTACCGCGGTCTGGCCGACAACTCGGTCGGTCGGGTTCTCGAAGGGATATTTTGAACCGATCTGATTCTCATCGACCTGTCGGATTCACCCCGATGGACAACACCGGAGCCCAGCTCTTCTTCCGCCTGGTCGCTGCCGCCTACGAACGCAGATCTCTCGGGGTCGGCTCGCACTGGCCCTTCGAGGACTGAGGACGGTTCCTTCCCAACTTTGCCGAACTCGACGGGTTGATCGGCCGACCTTAGTTCCTCATAGACGGCGCCAGCGGCTGCTTCGTCTTGCGGAACGTCGACTGCCTGATGGTTCAGGCGCCCACAGTGAGGATCCGGGTAGTCGCGACCGCGGCCAATCGATTGTCCCTACCGGCGTCCCGTATCTCGACGCGACCCACGCCGCGGTGTATTCGAGCACTCGCGACCGCAGGTCCGACCCGGACAGGCCGGAGGAACTCGAGGTTGAGCAGTGCCAAGGTTTCGCCCGGCGTTAACGACAGCGCAGCTTCCTCGGCAACCAGCGCGATGAGACTGCCCGTGAGAACGTTTGCTCCGTTTCGGGCCTCCGGACGATTCGGGAGAAGCACAACGCCTGTTTCGATAAGTTCGATACCCGCACGCATGGCGAGGGGCATGGAAAGACGATGCGTCCCCGGCGGCGCCCGCATGGGTGGCCGGGTCTCCATTACTGCTCGAGGATCCGGCGCAGCCATAAATGAGCCCCTGCCGAACCCTATGATCGACCCCTTCTCAAAGACATCGGCTTCAAGGACGCTCACGGAACGACCCACCTTTAGGGGCCGAACGAGGATCTCGATCGCCCCATCCGAAGGTGGCGGCTCCAGCATCTGGACGTCAAGGGTAAGTGTCAGCGGCACACGTGGCCACATAGCTTCGACCGCTCCCGTGCCGAGGACGATGTCCAACCATGCGGCGAGAACCGATGTGCGCAGGCGGTCAGTCCCGGGCCCATGGATCTCCGGCGTGATACCGGCTAGGGCCAGAAGGCGACCTCCCTCAAACCGCATCTCGAGATCGAGCTCTAGAAGGATCGCGCCTGGACCTGGCGGCTGAAATGGGCTCTCAGTCTCCATGATTCGTAAGCGAAGTGGCGCCCTCCATGACGCCGACCAGATCGGCCACCCATATCGCCAGGCCGAGGGCCGTCCAGCGGCTGACATCGTCATCAATCAACATTTGCGCTTGACCCCCGACGGGCGATTTGTCGGCGATCGAGAAGGGATGGTCGAACGGGAGGTCGATCCCTGTGTCGCTGCCGCTTAGCGACGCGGACTCGAGGCGGTAGCCACCCGTGACTGATTCGATCACCAGCGCCGACTTCGCTTCCGCGGCATCGATCGCAACAGCGTCGCGCGCGCGATGGCGAGTGCACCGAGGTCGGTGATCAGCCCCACCGTCTGCCGCCGGTGCGCCCGCGAGCCGCCAAAGTGGGGCCATTGACACAGATTCAGCGCTTCGCCGGTGTAGCTCCTCGCCAACGCTTGAAACCTCTCCCGCCGACGCCCACGGTCCCCCTTCCTCATCTGGATTACGCAATTCTCGTCAACTCGATTCGACGACCGCTGCGTCAAGCTGCACCTTCCCTTCGCGATTCGCCAGCTGGGCGACCTTACCGGGATTCAACCGGTTGGCGACCCGGGCAGCTTCGTCTCGTAGTGCTTTCTGCTCAGCCGAGAAGCGAACGTCCACCAGTGATCCTACCGATGAAACGGTCTATTCGAAGGGGAATTCGAGTCGAAATCGGCGTCAAGGTTAAGCGCAGCACGTTTGTCAGCGGTTCTCGACAGCGCCATGGTCGTCGCGGAAGACGAGACCGGCATCAAAGAGCTGGTCGTGTTCGGTATAGATGAAGTCGTCCAAGCCAGGGCCTACCCGGAAGAACGCCTTGGTGGCGATCAGCGCGCGTCTCGGGGCCCGCGGCTACCTGCTCGGCGAGCCCGCGCACCGTTTCTCGAAGCTCGGAGCGAGCAACAACCCGGTTCACCAGGCCGATGTGATCAGCTTCCTCGGCGGAGATCAACCGACCCGTCAGGCACAGCTCGCGCGCCCAGCCATCACCGATAACCGATCTCAACGGAGTGAACAGCGGTGGACCGCCTTGAGCGATCTCGGGATGCCCGAAAACAGCATCGTCACTCGCGACGCGCATGTCACACAGGACGCCGACATCCATCCCGGTTCCCAGTGCAAAACCGTGGATCATCGCGATAGTTGGGATGCGGAGTCCGAACAACTCGCGATGGAATGCGCTCGATGCAAACTGCAGGGTCCGTCGATCGTCCTCGGAGTCCGAGCCGATCCAGTCCCGGTCGAGCCCGGAGCAGAAGGCTGGCCCCTCGCCGCCAATGACCACGACGCTTATCGACGTGCCCTGCGACCAAGTGCGGAGGCACGACACGATCTCGTCAAGCATGTCGGGCGACAGTGCATTCCGTCTCTCCGGTCGGTTCAGCGTCAGCCAGCCGATTTGGTCGGTGACCTCGATCCGGATCGAGGTGGACTCCGCGACAACCTTGGGCAGAATGGTCTCGCCCTTATCCATTCACGGGTTTCTAGCACGGGAAGAACAGCTCAGGCTGACGTCCTCGTAGCTGGACACACGGAAGCAATAGTCACGTGACGGTGCCGACGCGAATCCCGACCTTCCATCTTTTGAGAGGCAACGACGCAGTCATCGCCGCGGTGATCTTCGTCGTTTCGTCGATGGCGACATTCTCGGCGGCGGCGCCGCCCATGTCGGTGAAGCAGTCGAGTCCCTAGCGGGTGCCAGGCTCGCCCGATCTGTCAGGTGAACGCGTCCTTCGCCTTTTCGGATCGACACCTCCATTAGGAAACTGGTTTCGGTCCGATCACGTGCCGGTCCACTCGAGCCTCAAGCCCGGACGAGGCCAGGTCACCCGTGCAAGCTGTCCCTGCGACGACAGCGTGACGTATGCGGTCCTGAGATCAGGACCACCGAAGCAGATGTTGGTCACCAGACGATCGGGGAAGACCACGAACTCCGTAGTACCGTCGAGGTGAAGCACCGTTATCCCGCCGCGGAACAGTGTTCCGACGCAAAGCGAGCCCTCGGCCTCCACTGCGAGCGAGTCGAAGAACGGTGCACCGGCTGGAGCCGCGAAGAGGTGGCGTCCTTGACCGGTTACCTTGTCGTGCGCTACTACGCCGGGTTTGGTGACACTCCACCTCCAGATTCGACCCGTCGTCGTGTCGGCAACATAAAGCCAATCACCTTCCGGTGACAGCCCGATGCCGTTTGGTGAGTCGAGTGGATATATCACCTCACGAATCGACGATCCGTCGGGCTGGGCGTAGTAGACACCGCCCCAGTCCCGGTCACGCTCTCGGTTCTTGCCGCTATCGGTGAACCAGAACCCACCCGCCGCATCGAACACGATGTCATTTGGGGCGCGGAGAGGATTGTCGTCGCACATGTGGTAGAGCGTCGTTGTTACCCCACTTTCGAGGTCTACCCGTTGAATGCTTCCGCCCACGTAGTCGTCGTTCTGGTTCACGAGGGAGTTCATGAACCGGTCGCCACTCCGAGCGAAGCGTTGGCCACCGTTGTTACAGACGTAGATGGCTCCATCGGGCCCTATCGCAGCGCCATTGGGACCACCGCCGCAGTTGGCAACGACAGCCACGGTGCCGTCCGCGGCTACATGGGAGAGCGTTCCGCTCGCGATCTCGACAACGAGGACTGACCCGTCAGCGAGGGCAACGGGACCCTCCGGAAAACCGAGGCCGGACGCTATGATGTCGACGTCCATCTCCATCAGTTCAGCCCGTCGGATTCGGCTCGACATTCGTCACGGAAGAAGTCGTTGCCGATTTTGGCTTGGCCATATGTGCACCCTCGAGGCTAGTCATACCCGGCCAGCGGTTAGCCGTTGGCCGGGTAGAACGGCTGGGTTGGCGAGGTAAAAGGATCCCCAGCAGTAGAGACAGTCGACATCGAGATCATGCGACCGGCCGCGGGCCTCGGCCGGAGTGCAGCATCCGACCTGAAAGCGCGCCAGTGGGCGAACCATCGACCTGCGTGACAGAGCCGCCGACGACAGTCGCACGAAACCCTCCCGGCGGTCGCGTGAAGCGCTTCGAAGCGCCGGGCAGGTCGGTCACCAGCTGCTCAGGATCGTGGTGCAACTCTTCGAGGGCGAACACATTCAGATCACCCGCCATTCCGGGCGCAATCGAGCCACGGTCCCGGATGCCGAACGATCTCGCGGCGAGACCAGTTAATTTGTGGATTGCTCGCTCCAGCGCGAGGTCCCCGCGCTCTCGTACATGACGAGTAAGCACCAGCGTCGTGTCACCAGCTCCACAGAACAACAGGGCGTGGGCGCCGGCGTCGCTGCCACCGACGAGCGTGGCATTGTCGTCGAGAAGCGAACCGAGGTAGTCGAAATCTGTGTCAGCACTGCCTGGCTTGACCAGGCATGGCTGTGCATCGCTCTCGAGCACCCATCGGGCGAGTACTTCGGCCGGATGACCCCCCCACGCTGCGAGCACCTGAGCGAACGCACCACCTTCAAATCGAACGAGGTCGGGGTTATCGATCTCACTCACCAGAAGCGACCCAACGGCCCCCTTCGGAAACAAGGTGAATGCCGTGCTTTCCCAGTCTGCGCGGGCTCGGCCCAACCATCCAGGATCGGTGAGGAGACTTCGCCTTTCGTCACCAGCCGTCTGGCTCATCTCCGCCCATGCAGGCATCCCAGCAAATAGCAAGGGCGACCCGTCGAACACCACCCGAGTGTCGAGCCCAGCCCGAGGAGACACCTGAGGCCAGAGTTTCGCCCCCTTGGCGCGCAGGGCCCGGATGTGTTCCATCACCGTGTCGGTCGAATCACGGTTCCGCCGCTGGGCAGGCAATGGCGCGAAAGTCTGGGGGATGCCACGGACCCTGCATGTCGAGTCGACCTTGTCGATGTCCTTCAAGAACCCCTCTGTACGCATGAACCGGGGTACGTACTGCACGATGCCACGACCGACCCGTTCGAGTGTGGTGGTGATATCAGACCGCTCCTCCGAGGAGGCCAGCCTGCTCGGAACCCGCCGGCCGGCGCTATCGCTGTCGACGAAGCTCAGCGATACCCCATAGGCCCCCTCTTCCATACACTCGGCAAGCAAGGCAACGAGCGTCACCCTCTCCTCGCTTGTGGCCTCCCGATCGAACGACTCGTCGCCAAGGACCGACAGGCGCAGGTTGTTGTGCCCGACCATCGGGGCGATGTTGCAACTCGCACCCTCGACATTGAAGGCGCGCCGGAATTCGGCCCAAGACGACCACGTCCATGGCACTGCTTCGGCAACAGCGGACACCGGGAGATCCTCGATATAGCAGAACATGTCGACGAGCGAGGCGCGGTCACGGTCCTGTATCGGAGCCAAAGACACCGCGGAGTTCCCTGTGACCACTGTAGTGACGCCGTGCTGCGGCGAGGGATCCAGAGTGCGGTCCCACCACATGGCTCCGTCGTAGTGGGTGTGGACGTCGATGAACCCCGGGGTTACGAAGCGGCCTTCGGCGTCGAGGACCTCCTCACCTCCTAGATCAAGGTTATGGCCCACCTCGACGATCCAGCCATCGCGCACACGCACGTCCGCCTGTACCGCGGGCGACCCAGTACCGTCGATAACCAGTCCACCACGCACGAACAGATCAGCCATGTTGCTTCCTTTGTAGAGAGACAGCTTTCGCTGCCAAACGTTCTCGAACGAGGTCTGACGAATCGGTCGCACGGCTCCGACCCCCGGCGTGGCCGGCCGACTGGGGAGGGGAGCTCAATGGAAGAACAGTGCTTGGGCGTTGCCTCGAATGAACAGGTCGAAGCGCTCTTGGTCACGGAAGGGCAGATTCACTGCTTCTTTCATACACCGCGCGAACGACAGCAGCGGATAGTCGCTGGCGTACATGATCCGCTCAGCACCACGGGTGTTCGCGTAGTCCAGGATCGCCTGCGGGATGTATTTCGGGGCGAACGCCGAGGTCATGTAGTAAAGCCGCGGATACTTGACCATGAGCTTGACACAGAGCGCTTCCCATGGCTCGCCACCGTGTTGCATCACTACGGTGAGCTCCGGAAAGAAACTGCAAACTTCGTCGACCGTCAAAGGATGCTGGTACTTCCCTGGAACCTGCGGGCCAGGTATCCCGACGTTGAGTCCCACAGGTACGCCGAGCTCTGCACACTTCGCATAGACCGGGTAGTAGCGGGCGTCGTTGTACGGGATCTCCGTCTCAAGTGCGAGCATCCGAATGAGTCGACAATTTTCGGTGCGGACGAGGTCCTCGACGAGACGCACAGCGGCCATGCCGCGTCTTGGGTCGACGACCGCAGAGCTGGCGAAGCGGTCGGGGTGGGTGTTGACGGCCTTTCGGACCCAGTCGATGTTGTCCACCCCGCCGTAGCCCGAGCACATGAGGGCCTTGTTGATGCCCGCCTCGTCCATCTCATCGATCAGTTGCTCTAGCGTTGTCCCCCGTGCGTTCCGGGCCGCCATATCCGGGAACAGGTAGGCGACCTCAGCTGCCTTCGCGGCCGGAAGACCGACGTTGGGGTTGACCCAGGCGTCAATGGCACCGCGCTCAAGGCTGAATGGACTCATTGGGACATACCCCTCATTAAGGATTTAGGGTACTTAGTATTCGCCCCCCAGTCGATGAGCCTTTACGGAGTGTCCAGACAGCGATTGGTTTCGGGTTGCGGCGCGAAAACCAGCTCACCGACCGGTCGGTGTGAGTTCCTGATATGGCCGGATCATCCAGTCCGCACTCGAACTCTCCGTGGCCGATGTCGGCAAGTGCTCGGGACTCGTGGACCGACCGCTTCGAAACCTCCGCCTCCGATGCACCAGGTTGACGGACAGCCAGTCCCCGTGTGGGGGTAAGAAGATCGCAAGTTGTCCGAAAGACATAGCGACATTTATGGCCGCAAGAACGCACCCATGACAATTCGTAGCCTCGGAGAGACGGTCCCCCGGATCGCCCAGACTGTGTGGGTCAGCGAAGCCGCCTACGTCGTCGGAGATGTCGAGATCGGAGAAGATCCGGGGTGTGACCAGGTGCAGTCATCAGAGATGACTTCGCGCCGATCCGCGTCGACCGAAATGCGGTAATCGAGGACAATTGCGTGCTCCACACGGGCGAGCCCATGTCTATCGGCGATGGCAACATCATCGGTCATGCGGCTTTGGTCCACTGCGCTCGAGTGGGATCGAGTTGGCTGATTGGCAACCAGGCGACGCTTCTCGACCTCGCTGTAGTCGGTGACTTCTGCCTCGTCGCCTCGGGGTCGTCCTCCTTGAGGGCGTCGACGTGCCGGATCGGTCGTTCCTGGTAGGTACGCTGGCAAGGATCGAGCCCCACACGGAGCACCTTCAGCGCCTGGAAAACCAGGGGCGCTCCAACGCGGAACTCGGGTCAGGGAAGATGGCACGCCGCTACAGGGAGGCAGGGAAAAACCAGTTTCTTCCTCTGCGGCTCGAATCGTAAGGAGCTGGATACAGGTCGCTTTCACCCAGCGTGGACCGCCGAGTGACCAACTCCGGAATTGTCGACATTGGAAGCGCGATCTGGTCCTCGCAAGCTTGAAAGTCCTGCTCCATCCCGTTGGAAGGAGCCACAGATCTGTTGGTGCCTTAAGTATGTCGGCACGTTACCGAGACCAACGTTAAAGCAGACACCGGTGCTTGTCGTGATCTCACTAGTACGTTGGCAGGCTTCGACCGCCTTCCGGGACCGCGGTACTTATGACGAGTCAAAGTGGCTCATACGTCCCGATGTGGACCAAGCCATCAAGACCGAAGGCGTCGGTGCCCATGCCGAACCTCATCGACAAGAGCGTGCTGGCCCGCTACGGGCGACCAGAGGAGGGCGCTGAAGTGGCGGCATTCGTGCCTCCAATCCCGCCTCCTTCGTCCTTCGTCCGAACAGCTATCGTCGTCGTCGTCGGTGGTTGGATGGCGAAGCTCGCCTGACAACGATGGTGAGTGAAGTCATGCCCCTCGAATCCCCGAGTGAACACCTCAAGCCCCAGCGGCAGGGCATCGGTCCGCAGGGGTCGAAGCCGGACGTCGATCCCGGACGCAGGCTTCGGTACCACGCGATCATCTTGGTCGACGACCTGGTTGAGCCGCCCCATCTCTTCGAAGGGCACATGCCGGCGAAGTTCGCCGACCGCACCCCTCGTGTCATCGACCGTGACGACGGCCCCCACGCATGGCTCCTCGACCAGGTTGTGCTCGACGAGATCGCGGTAAACGCAGTCACGGGGAACGAAATCGACGACAAGTTCATCGAGCCGATGCGTTTCGATGTGGTCCGCCGCGGCACCCGGGACATTAAGGCCCGGATCGTGGACATGGACATCGATGGCGTATACGCGTCGAAGACGCGAGAGCGTCACGTGCACTCTGCGAGAGCGGGAGAGGGTTCCCTCCCGCTACTCACCGGCCGTGAGCGTGTCGTCAACTCAGCGCACACCTCGCCCTGAGCGTCAGAAGCTCTCGATAGCGGTGGTCTCGGGCGGCGGGACACTGGCAGCCTCCGCGTCGGCTCTAGCTTTCATGGCTTCAGCATCCTCCAGGCGCAGTGCGCCGGTGGTCACGAGAGCGTCGACGGCATCGGTCCATTGCTGCACGAAGGCCTCCCGCGATGGGTAGAGCGCCCGCAATTCGTCGGCCGTGAACTTTTGAGACCCACCGAACATCGGCGGGTACTTGGTTTCGAAGGTGATGCCAAGGTGCATGGAGGTCGGCGCCTCCAACTCGGGGAGGCGGATTCCTCCGAGGGCATTTCCAAAGGCGTCGCGTACGATGGCTGGGCGCGGTTCGACGACGTGTTCGATGCGAGGCTGGTGCGGGGCCGGGGTGCCGTTGATCAGCCAGCTGTTGAGTTGGCGGAGTGCAGCGTGCTGCACCGGCTGGTAGCTGAGCGGATTGAGGACGACGCCGCGCTCGTCCGGCTTCACCGGCCCGGGCCACACCCCGTGCGGCGTGCCCGCGACCTCCCAGAGCCGCCGAGTCTCGTGATCCTCGACGTCGAGCCCGGCGAGCGCCAGCACCTCGAACTCGCTGTTCACGATCACCGTTGGGGTCCCGAGGTCGGAGCGAAGCGTCGTACGGACGTAGTAGAAGTCCTCACCACCGGCCGTAAGCCTCGGGGCGCGGCCCTCCCACACCGTGAGAAGGAACCCGTCCACGACCGGGGCGAGCAGGTGCACGGCGTTGGCGTACGCGACGAGCCGCATCGCCGACTGCGATGCGCCGGCGGCGATTACCCGTTGGACGTCGAGCCCGCCCATGGGATCAATGTCGCTGCCGCGCGTGGGCCCCACGGCACGCGCCGCTTGAGCGAAGATCTCGAAGGACCCGCGGTCCCCGGGGTGTCGGAGCGGGCCATACCGCTCCGGGTCCGCCGCCCGAAGCGGCTTGGCGTTCCCCGACGCACTCCGAACCCATCGACCACCGGAAAACCCGTCGATGCCGACCTCCTGAGCCGACACTCCGACCCAGACATAGCCCTCGAGAGCCTCGTCGCCCGGACCCAGGCCGCCGAACTCGTAGCCTGCCGACACGTTCTGCCAGTTGAGGACGACGGTGCCGTTGAACGCAGCCGGATTCCGGGGGCGGACGACGAGAATCCGAGTGAGATAAGGCGCCGAGGGTCCTGCGACCGCGGCCCACCGTCCATCCTCCGGGTAGTCGGTACCGAGCACCGTGTCATAGGCGACGGTAATCCCACCGAGGTAGAACTCCTCGACGACGTAGCCAGTGCTCGTCACGTCGAAGCGTGGCCCACCCCACGGCGGGTTCGAGCCCTGCACCGGCCCGATCACCTCCGGTACCAGAGCACTCGTCGTCACGCCGCCACCGGTCGCACCCGCCAGATCGAAAGCCGGACAAAGGCCGTAGGCAACCAAGAGGCGGTCGTCGCACTACGCAACCAAACTCTGCCAACTCCCAAGGCGGCGCGTCGCGGGCCCAACAGCGGTCGGTGGCCGGCCGAATCGAACGTCTCGAGCATGCTGTCCATCTTTGCCCGAATATCTGACGTGTGTCGTCGATCGCCGCTTCGGACGCGCCGGCCACCACGTTCGCTGGCTTGACAGCGCGTTCGGTCTTCGGAGGGCAAGCTTTGGCCTCCGGCCAGAGTCGCGCGGACTATGTCGCGTCCTTCGGAGGGGTCGTCTGCCGTATTTTGCCAGCACTGAATACTGTGACCCACCCATTTAGCCTTCCTTCTGGGGCAACATCTGGTCCAATTCGTTGTAGGTGGTCGACAACGATGTCGGAACGTCGATAACGAGGGGAATGGTCAGGTTTCCAATTTTGCTGAGCGCTTCTTCGAGCTCAGGCGCCGACTCTGTCCTTATCCCATCGCACCCCAGCGAACGAGCGATCCTGGCGTAATCCCTGTCCTCAAATCGTGCGGCCACGGCTTCTTCGCCCATCCCGTGCAATACCCAACCCAGCGCGCCGTTGTTGAGCACAAGCACGGCTATGGGCAACCGCTCTTGCAACGCGGAAGAGAGAGCGTGGATGGACATCTCAAATCCGCCGTCGCCGCAGACAGCCAGCACCGTCCGATCCGGCCAGGCCAGTCTCGCCGCCATGGCCGCAGGGACGGCATAGCCCATTCCTCCGCCAGCTGCCGGTTGCAGGTATTCGTCGCCGGGCTTCACCGAGTACCACTGCATCATGAACAAGCGATTCTCGCCCGCGTCGCAGGTGATCACTGCACTGTCCGGCAAGCACCGATTGATGAGCTCGATGATCGTCCGTGGGTTGAGAAGCGTTTCATCGTCTCGCACCGATGCGGACGTTGTCATCGCCTCTCTGCTGATGGCAACACGTCGCCGACCATTCTTGTTCGCTCGACCGAGTGTCGACTCATATTCGTCGGCGAGCCGACCCATCAGGTTTTTCGCGTTACCCAGGAGCACATGATCCAACGGATAGGTCCATGAGGCATTGAGCGGCTCGACCTCGATCTGAATCAGAGTCTGCCTTGCGGGTTCCAGTAGTGCCGGGTCCTCGTTCATTGTGTCGCTTGCGCCCAATTTTGTGCCTATCGCAAGGATCAAGTCCGCGTCACTCACAATCGTGTTGGCGGTTGCCCATCCAAACCGACCAATCACCCCCACTCCGAGCGGATCCATTTCGGCAAAAACGCCCTTTCCGCTCGAGGTCGTTGCTACAGGTGCGTCGATGACCTGAGCCAAATGATCCAATTCAGCTTTCGCTCGAGAGAGCCGGACGCCGTTGCCGGCAAGAATCAAGGGGCGCTCGGAGCGATGGAGAGCTTCAACGACCGCGCCGAGTGCCGACTGATCGACTCCCCAGCCGTGAGACGACGTGTACGCCTGGGTCGGATAGATCGCCGGTGACGATTGGGGGCCAACCTGCCCTCCAAGCGCTCTGCTGTGGAAGACGACCGCGACCGGGCCGGGTTGTCCGGTCACGGCGTGCTTCAACGCGAGTTGCGTGTGTTGAATCGCTTGCGCTGGCTCGAGACTCACCATTACCCGCTTCGTCACACCTGCCAGGGCTCCCCGCGCATCCCAGTTGCCGTAATCACCGGTGCCGCTTTGATACGGTGCATGATGGGACAGGGACCCGCCATCCGTCATCTCAGTGAGTATGACCAGGGGCGAACTTCCCAGGAGGCCTCCATGTCTGCCTGCCCCGCATTACCAACGATCCATTCACCTTGACCCATCACCACTGCAGGCCGCCCCGTGATTCGTCCGTAGGCTTCGGCCATGAGTGCGCCGATCGATTCCTCGTGAACCTGAACGGCGCGGATGGAGGGATGATCGTGGAGCGCACGCCACAGTTTCAGCGTCAACCCACCTGGCATTCCGAGAACGAATTCGACACCGCCCTCGGCCAGAGCCGCGATGATTGCCTCTGGCGTGCTGAAGTTATCGGGAAGCGGTTGATATCGCATCAAGACTCCTCGGTGGCATCAGTGTGGCAGAGGCCCTTGCATTCCGAGCACACGGCCCGGGACCTCGCCGGTGGGCTTCCCGTGCTCCACCACCGGGTTCCCGTTGACAACCACCCAATCAATGGCGCGTGCGCCCTTGGTCATCCGGGTGCCGCCGCCTGGGATGTCGTCGAGCGTCTGCAGCGCGAGTGGCCCGACGGTCTCCGGGTCGAAGATCACCAGGTCAGCGGCCTTCCCCGTCGCGAGCGTGCCGCGATCGGTGATGCCGAGGAATTCAGCGACCCTCGATGTCAGTGCGACAATCCCCTCTTCGAGGGAGAAGGCCCCCTTCTCCCTCACCCAGTGCTCGAGGAAGTAGCTCGTGTAGTCGCCGCCGGCAAACGTCTGGAGGTGCGCTCCGCCGTCGGAGATTCCAACCAGGGTAGCCGGGCTCTTCAAGATCCTTTCGAGGTTCGACTCGTCGACGGTCACTGGTCCCGAGATCCGAAAGAATGTTTGCAGGTCGTCCTCGGCGGCGACGTCGAACATCACATCCGCCGGGGCAACGCCGCGTTCCTCAGCGATGTCGACTAGCAAGCGGCCCTCGAGCGCCTTGGTCGAGGGGCTGGCTCCTTTCTCTACCGAAGCCATGGCTATGTAGCGGGTGGTCTCCCAGAACTCCGACAGGCGGACACGCCAGCCCGGATCGCGTAGCGCCGCGATCATTTCGCGTGCGTCAAGCCGCGAATAGTCGAGCCAAGGCTCCGACGAAGCGAACAGCGCCGAAATCTTCTTGAGCGTGAAGCGCGTCTCAGCTCGCTGGCAGCGTGCGATCGCGTAGATCTGATGCCCGCGACGATGTTCGGCCTCCATGTACTCGAGGGAGCCCTCCCACCCAGGAGTGCTCATGCCGAAGTCGTTCCACGAAACCGCCGCTCCCGAGATCTCCGCCAAGGTAACCAGGAGCGAGCGGTCCTCCTCGGAGAGTCCATCGCGCTTGGAGCGCGGATTGATCGACAGCAGCCGCTTTCCCTTTCGCCGCACTGCCGCGGCCAGCGCCTCGATCTCCTCGTCGCTGGCGAAGAACGACGGGATGTGCTCACCGAGCTCGCCGACCTGGTGCGGAGCCTGGCTCGAGCTGAACCCTGCCGCGCCCGCCTGCAGTGCCTCCTCGACGATCCGCACGATTGACGCGATCTCGTCCTCGCTGGCGGCACGCTCGAGCGCCTCTTGGCCCATGACATAGCGGCGCACAGCACTGTGGCCCACCTGCGTGAGGACGTTCAGTCCGAGCGGACTGCGCCCCAGCCATGTCAGGTACTCGGGGAACGTTTGCCATCCGAACGGGGCGAATCTCTGTAGAGCCGCCTTCGGAACCTCTTCTGCCGCGCTGAACAACCCCATCAGATAGTCCTGGTCCTCACTCCTTACCGGCGCGAGTGTGTACCCGCAGTTGCCCATGAGGACCGACGTCACACCGTGCGCTGTCGAAGGGTTCGCAGATGGATCCCAGAGGAGCTGCGCGTCGTAGTGCGTATGGGCGTCGATGAACCCAGGCGCCACCACCTGTCCGTTGGCCTCTATCGTGCGAACTGCTCCGCCATCGACTTTGCCCACTGCGACGATGTTGCCGTTCTCGACAGCGACGTCGCCCGCGTAAGCTTGCTTGCCCGTCCCGTCGACGATCAGGGCATCCTTGACAACCAGGTCGTAGGTCATCCACTGGCTCCTCTGTGTTGCGGTTCTTCGGATCCTTCGACCAGAACCTAGCCGACCGCGTCGCCCGCAGAGCTCGCAATCGCGGCGCCGTCTACGTCCTTTGCATGAACGAGAAGACGACGTTGCTTCAATGGCCGACGCGGCTCCTCTCCCCGGACCACCCGCACGCAAACTGGCGACTCACGGATCGCCGAAACGACCGACAAGACGGGACTTCCCGAACTCTCGCTCGAGTTGGCGGGCCACCAGAACCTGCGCCCATCCATCCCCGCCGAGTCCAGTTGCCGAATGACAAGCGGGTCCCTGGTGCGCCAGCTGCGGCTGGGACCATCTTTACGCGCTCCAACGCTTCTCTTACCCCCCGAGGTGTTAGCGGATGAGCGTCGGCGAACGCGTGGAGTAAAACGGTGGCGAAGTCATGGTTCATCACCGGGGCGCAATACTCAGGCCGGCGCCCTGATGCCAGTTCGTATTGATCGAGAAAGGCTTGGCCTACGGGGTTACTCTCGTCGTACTGATCGACACCGGTCCAACCCTGAATGGCGTCCCAAAGAGCCTGATTCAGCCACGCGTTCTGGAACGCGGTACCCATATAACGCGGCGGATCCCAGTTCAGCTCATTCAGTGCGTGATTCGCCAACGCAATGCCGAATCCAAATCCGCAATGCACCAAACCTTGCGCCTTCGCGTCATAGAGCCTCCGGATCGCTGGACCGATGTCTTGAGCGGTCTGGGGAATCCATTCCTCGGCGACGATCCGGACTCCCTTCGCCTTGCACGCCTTTCGGAAATTTTGCACGTACGAATCACCAACGAGCGATTGTTCGATCAGCACGCCCACCTCTGTCTGCCCGGCTTTGATCAGAAGGTCGGCCCAGAAAATCGGCTCATCGGTCACGGAGCCCTGGGGAAGGGCAAATGTCCATTCTCCCAGCCAGTCATCCGCACCCGTGCAGCTGATGGCGGGAACCCGGAAACGGTCTTCGATGGCCTCCCGTGTCGGCACACAGTTGTCCGTGATGTATGGGCCGAAAACCACAAGACAGCCTTCTTCGACGAGCTCGCCGTACGCGTCGATGACGGATTTGACAGTGCCTTTCGGCAGGCCCTCAACCTCTCGATACACGATCTGCACGGGGCGATCGATCATCCCCTTTTCCAGTGCCTGTCTGAACACCGGTTCGAACGGAAGAATGAGGTCCTCGCGGGCCGCGTCCGGGAAGGCGTCGGGAAGTCGAAAGTCGAAGAGGTACCCCAGCTTGATCGGCTCAGCCGTGCTTCGTACGTCACGGATTCTCATCCCCTCCTCCGAGTCACGGCCTGCTGCTAACGCTTGTCAACCACCCTCGCCTAATGTCACATCTGGGTCTCGGCGTCCTCCGTGAAGGCATACGTGACCTGTACCAGTGCGCCCGCCCGTGAGATTGCGCTCAGCCCGATTGGCCGGCCCGGGTGGAGACCTTCCGGGAGGGCACGGGTTGCAAGCCATTGTCAGATGCGGCCGAGGCCTCTGTATCGGACTCGAGCATGACGCGCAAGGCGATGACGACGGCGTTGACCCCGAATTCCGCGTAATCGCGAGCCCGTAATCCGGTGCGCCGCGGGGCGGCCGGCTGGTGGGCCAAGTGCGCATCCACGCTGATCCGGCCGTGAATGTAGGTCAATGCGAAGGACCATGCCAGCCCGGCCCGCTTGGGGCTGAATCCAATCTCCTCGAAGAAACGGACGCCGGATTCCACTCGTTCGGTTGTCACTCCCAAGTCTGGCTGGTTGATGAGATAGGACCCGAGTCCCGGGTACTTGGTCGAAACCTCCCAGAGCTTCAGCAGGTGGGCCTTGAGAACTACCTCCCAGTCCTCCCCCGGTCGCTGCTTGAGCGTACCGGACGCATCGGCGATCCGCTGGGACATCAGGGTCATGAGCTCGTCTTTGTCGGCAACGTAATAATACGCGGCCATAGGGGTCACGCCGAGCCGAGCGGCCACTGCGCGCATCGTCAGAGCTGAGAGGCCCTCGGTACCGACAATATCGATAGCTTCATCAACGATTGCGTCTCTCGTGAGCGCGGTGGTCCGCTTGGGTCGAGCCATAGACCGTCATCCTACCGAGCGGGACCAACCCTCAGGACTCGCTCGCAAAGAACCGTCCGTGGCGGGGCGTCCGAAGGCGGATTACCCGTCTTCTGGGAGGTCCAGGGTGGCTCGGCGAGTGGAGGCCGGCGATGAGCTGGACGGCGATTGTCTGGGTAGTTGCGCGTCGAGTCTTAGCGCGACTGAGATTCCGCACCGATGGCACTCGCGGGCGAGCCCAGGCCGCTCATCGACGTGGCAGCGTACGTCGACGGGCCGGTGATGGGCCTCGATTGCGCCGACCCCGACGGCAGGTCGCGGTCGAGAGCCGGCGGGTTCATCTCAGTCCAACCCGGCGAGCAGGTCACGTTGTCGCTCGGCGAACTCGTCCTCGGCAGTGGGCCCGCGACGGCCTCGATGACGTCGATCAACCTCGGCCCGGGAAGCACGCCCCTGCGCGCCGGTAACCGCGCGACGAACGTCGCCCGACTGATCCAAAGCCTCGGAACCGATCCCGACGTTCCGCGAGTGCCGTCATCCGACAAGCAACTCCTCGTCGTTGACTCGCACTACTACCCGTTCGTCTTTGAGTGGTGCCTCGACGATCTCGTCGCCTTCTTCGACCGCTGGCTGAAGGATGACGAGCCGGCGCTCGTCGAGCGACCGCGTGTCCGCTACGCGCTCCTCACCGGACACGGCGAGTTCACCTGGCGCGAGGCACCCACTCATGGCCGCCGCCTGGCACGGAGCAACTGGTACTGCACCTCGACGCCTCGACGGGCGCCGCCGGGCACGAGCCACCCAGGGGGGATGCGGTGTCCACGTACGCCGCAGACGACCAGGACCCGGCACGGTCGGGGATCTCGTTCCTCACACCACCGTTCGAAGCCGACGTGCTCTCGTCGTCCTCGCACGACGCTGACGTGCTCGTCTCAATCGATGTCGTCGACACCGACGGCCAGCCGATACTGATCCACGTCGGGGGAAATCCCTGCACACCGATCACCTCGGGCTGCCTCAAGGCGTCACATCTGGCACTCGACCCCGAGCGGTCGCGCCTCGATCGCCCGTGGCACCCGCACGGTGTAGGCGACGTCGAACCGTCGCAACCCGGTGCGCCGACCCAGCTGGCCGTCGAGCTCGCCGCGGTCAGTGTGGAGGTCGCCACCGGCCGCCGGCTGCGCGTCGACATCAAGCCGGTCGAAGGGCCGGGCGGCTTCGAGGACCCGATGCGGGGCGCCGGCAACCTGGCGCGAGCGTTTGACGTGAGCTACCACGCCGGCGCGACAAACACCGTTCACACGGGGCAGACCACGCCGAGCACGATGGTCCTCACCCGTCTTTCGGACTGATGCACACCACTTTAGCGTTCGCGGTACGTTGAACCAGTTCCGCATCTGCTTCAGGAAATTCGGACGAAAGAAGCAAGGAGCCCAATGAGCGAGTTGCCGACAACGTTGAGGATTGAGGACCTTGGTGGGGAGTGGTGGTCAGCGCCGAACCCCACCATGGACCCCGAAGGCCGTGACGTCATCTTCAGCGGCCAGCTCCTGGCGCAAATGATCATGGCGGCCGACGCTGCGTGCGCGCATCAGAAGGTTGTGAGTCGATCCACGTGATCTTCATCCGCACCGGGTCGCTGGCGAGCACGTCGATCAGCTCACCGACCGTCACGTCGTAGGCGCGCCATTTAGGCGCCCACTCCTTGAAGAACTCGCGCCCTCGATAAACACCGGCGAACGGGCTGCGGCCTGTCCACTCGCACACCATCTCAGGGTGATACCAGCGTGCCGCATGGGCGGCGCCGGCTTTGGGGTCGTCGCTCGCGGCACGCGCCGACTCGATGTACTCGGGGATGCTGGCCTCGTTCTCGGACGCAGTCGCCATTCGGTTCCCCCTTGTGGTCAGTGGAGATTCGTGTCGGGCTTCACAGTTTCCTGGAAGGACCCTGGTCCGGGCCCACGATGAGCTCGCCGACCTCCTCGCGCAGGCGCGGGAGTTCGTCAAGGAGTTCGCGGCCACGCGGACCTTCCTCGCGGTGGGGCCCGCCGACCGCTGCATGCGTCCCGCCGGCCTGCTCCCACTGCCCCGGCTTCGGAGCCATCGGCGCCTGCAGCCCGATCGGTGCGGGCTCGCGACCGACCTCGGCTGCCCGGGGCAGGATGAACTCGTTGTTTCTGCGGGCGTACGAGCTATCGCGCGCCCAGAGCATCCCGTCACCCATGCGGGCGCAGCGGTCCATCTGGACCTTGCTGAATCCGCCGAACCAGATCGGCACCGGTCGGTCGAGCCGCGGGTTGATGCCGGCACGGTCGATCCGGTGCAGGTCAGTGTCGACGTCGAGAATCTTTTCCGTCCAGAGGCGCCGGAGGAGCTGCACCTGCTCTTCCTGCATTCGACCTCGCGTGCCAAAATCGCCACCCAGGGCCTCGTACTCGACGTAGTTCCAGCCAGTGCCGACGCCGAGCCGGAGCCGGTGGTTCGAGAGGAGGGCGATCTCCGCTGTCTGCTTGGCGAGCAGCGCTGTCTGTCTCTGCGGCAAGACCATCACGCTGGTGCAGAACCCGATCCGCGATGTCACCGCGGCCCAGAAGGCGAAAAGAGTCAACGGCTCATGGAACTCGCTGTCCTCAGTGTAGATACCGTCCGCCGCAAACGGCGGGTTGCGGTTGGCGTGCTCGGTGCCCAGCACGTGATCGACACAGGTGATGTGATCGAACCCGAGCTCGTCGGCGAGAACCGCGTAATCACGGATGACACCCGGATCGGAGCCGATCAACTGCTCGCACAGGTGGAGACCAATCTTCATGCGCGCACTCTCCTCCTGAACACACGTTCGACGTACGGTACCAAAGGAGGCTGTGCAACGGTCGGCCCGAGCAATCGTGCACAGAACCCACACCGTTATAGTGACGCAGCGATCTTCCGTCGGTAGCAACTCGACCGGCGCGCACTGATATCGGACGATCCCGGGAGGCTTGCAATGGGAGGACGCCTGGAAGGCAAGGTCGAGGTCGTCACGGGGGCGGGCCGGGGCATAGGCCGCGCGATCGCACTGGGCTTGGCCGCAGAGGGCGCCCGCGTCGTGGTGGCCGACTACGGAGGTGCACTCGATGCTCGCCAAAAGGGTTCGTCGGAACCTGCCGACGACGTCGTGGCCGAGATCGAGGCACTTGGCGGAGAGGCCGTCTCCTGCGCCGAGGATGTCTCCAGCATGGAAGGAGGCCAGCGGGTCGTGCAGGCGGCAGTCGACAATTTCGGTCGCCTCGATGGGATCGTGTGCTGCGCGGGGATCATGGTGCAGAAGTACCTGTGGGAAATGGATGAGAAGGATTGGGACGACGTGATCGCGGTCCACCTGAAGGGGCACTTCAGCTGCGCGCAGGCCGCTTCCCGTATCATGCTGGCACAAGGGACGGGCCGGCTCGTCTTCATCTCGAGCGGGTCCTACGCAGGGATTGCCAGCCAGCCGAGCTACTCGGCGGCCAAGGCGGGGATCCTGGGTTTCACTTGGAGCTGCGCGTCGGCGCTCTTTCCGCACGGCATCACTACCAACTGCGTCGTGCCGAGCGCTGCCACCCGGATGTCGGACAAGACCTTGGGCGATTACGTACCCCTCAACGATCAGGCGGGCGAGACTGTCCGTAGCGAATTTCGCGGGCGGGACCTATCGGGATCCCGCCAACGTCGCCCCGATCGTGATCTACCTCTTGAGTGACGCCGCCCAGGAGGTGAATGGTCAGGTCTTCCGAGCCGTTGGCTACCAGATCGACCGCCTCGCCGACCTGTCATACGACCGCACGATGACGAGTGACGGTCCTTGGGAACTCGGCTCGTTGTTCGAGCGGATACCCAACGAGATGGGCCCGGATCTGAAACGGGAACCACTCCCCTGGCCTCCCCCCGGTCGTTGAGACGGTGCCGTCCGGATGGCTCAGGACCAGGTCCACGTGGGCGGGCGCTTCTCGACGAAGGCATCGAGGGCCTCTTTGGAATCGGCAAAGGAACGGAGCCTGGTGGTGTAGTCGTTCTCTATTCGGTAGCGCTGCATCATCTCGTCGGCTTCGATGCGTAGGATCGACTCTTTGGCCAGCCGCAGTGCGATGGGGCTCTTGGTAGCCATCCGCCGGGCCAGCTCGATTGCGCCCGCCTCCGCCTGACCCGTCGGCACCACCTCTTCGATGCCGCCGAGACGGTACAGCTCGTGAGCAGGGAGGAGTTCACCGAGGAACAGCATCCGTCGGGCTTTCGACGGACCGAGCATGCGCAGGGCTTTGCTGGCGCCGCCGAGGACGCCGACGTTGATCTCGGTGAGACCGAAGGTCGCAGACTCTCCGGCGATCACCATGTCGCACGATCCGACCAGACCGAACCCGGCACCAATCGCCGGACGCTCGACGGCCGCGACGACCGGTACGGAGCACTGGAGAACGGCGTATTGCGCCTGCCTCCATTCCCAAAACGGATCGAGGAATGCGCGCACGTCACCAACCTCATCGACCGCACGCGAGGCCTCCTCTTCCTTCAACTCGATTCCGCCACAGAAGGCCCGGTCGCCGCGCGCCGCGAGGACGACCGCTCCCACGCTTCGGTCCTGTGACAACGCGTCGAAGCTGCGACGCAATTCCTGCATCATCACCGTGTTGACGGCATTGACAGGAGGACGATTGAGACGGACAATAGCCACGCCATCCGCTCCATCGACTTCCAACGTCTCCATCTCAGCTTGCATCCGCCCTGTATAGCTCTGGACCAACTCCTGGGCAGGATCGCGCACACCCCGGCATGGCTCAAGTGTCAAACTGCGGACCCGTCGGGGTCGGACATATTCCGGCTTCTTCGACCTTGTCCCTACGCCGAGAAGATCGCTCCCTCCTCTTCGAGGGCGTTCATCTCCGCGTCGGGAAGCGCCAACCACCGACTCAGGACGTCCCGGGTGTGTTCGCCGAGCCGAGCCGGCGGCAGCGGGGTGGCTCCCGGGGTCTTGCTCCAGCGTTGGGGCGAAGTGGAGTAGCGGACCGGCCCAACGTCCGCCTGGTCAATTCTTTCGGTGAATCCCCGGGTGCGAAGTTGCAGATCCCGGTAGAGAGCCTCGGCGTCCTGCACCGCTACCGCAGCCAACCCCGCTCTTTGAAGATGGTGCATCGCCCCGTAGGAGCTATAGCCCGCGGTCCACGACCGGAGCGCTTCGGACAGCTGAGGTTCGAGAAGCTGGGACTTCTCGAGGTTCTCCGCTTCCAGATCTCGTCGCTCGAGGAAGGCACAGAGATTGCTCCAGTCGTCCCCGTCCTCAATGTCCATGGCCAACCACTGGTCGAACCCACTGCAGGGGAAGATGCCGGAGAGCCACGAGCCGGGGACGTGGTTGGCGCGCGAGGGTGGCGCATCGAGGTGATTCAGTGGAGCGGCGTAAAGCTCAGCGAGAATCGGGGCCATGACGTCGATCTGAGCCAGATCGAGATATCGGGAGGTCCCGCTCCGTCGAGCCTCCCCCAGTGCGGCCACCGTGGCGAGAGCCCCGGCCGCGCCAGAGACGTAGTCGGTCAGCGTGCCATGCGTGTATCCCCAGGACGCTGCTAACCCGATGTACGAAGCGATGGTCGAGGCGTACGCGAGATAGTTGGCCCGCGGCCCGCCTCGCCCGTAGCCGGAGAGGGACAGCATGACAAGGTCCGGTTTGTCATCGAGAAGCTTCTCGTAGCTACAGCCCCAACGGTCGAGTACGGAGCTTCCGAAGTTCTCGATGACGACGTCGGTCACGGAGACCAGCCGGTGGAACACCGACCGTCCCGCAGGCCGGGTCATGTCCAGAGACAGGTTACGCAGCCCACGCGTCAGCGCCGCATACATGACGGTGTTCGGCACTCCTGAGGGTTCAGTGGCCACATCACCTATGGCGTAGAGGGGTGTGCGAAGTACTTCTGGTCGTGCCCGGGCCTCGATCTTCACCACGTCGGCACCGAGGCTGGCGAGCAAGCAGGCCGCTGAATTCCCGGCGACGAACGCGCCGAAACTGAGGACCCGTACTCCCGCCAACAACCCGGCACGCTCAGACAAGGCGATCTGCTTCCCAGTTCGTCACTTGAGCTTCCGAGAACCCGAGCTCGTCGACATATACCTCGGTGTTGTGCTCACCCAGGGTTGGGGCGGGACGCCGCAGGTGGATGAGCTCAGGCTGCGCGGCGCACCACCGCCACGGGATCGTCACGGTAGGTCTTCCGTCCGCAACTGGTGACGCGAACAACCCGCGGGCCACCGGTTGAGGATCTTCCACGAAGTCGCGGGGGAATTGACCGGGGCGCACGGGACTCCGGCCGCCTGGCCCCGGGCGAAGAGGTCCAATCGGCTGCGCTCCGCCACCAAGTCACCGATCACGTCCTCCAAGCCGTCGAAGATCAGCCTTCGCACCACCGGATCGTTCAGCGAGGGCGCGGACAGGTCTTCGGGATGGTCCATCATCGTGAGGAAGTTCTGCCAATGATGCTCCTGAAAGGCCGCTATTCCGAAGGGGCCATCGACGCACTGCCAGGTGCCGGTCGGGGGCACGCCGACTCCAGCGAACCTTCCGCCCCACTCACCGGGCCGGCTCACGTCATAGCGCTCGAGGACCATGTCCTTGCCCGCCTGGACCTCATGGACCGACAGGTCGAGGAACTGCCCCCCGGCACGCTCACGCCCGAACAGCGCCGAGACGATCCCGAATGCGGCATTGAGCCCGGCTTCGTCCCAGGCCAACTGACCGGGGGCGGCGAGTGGTGGACCGTCTTTCGCCCCCACCCAGTGCATGGCGCCGCCAATCGCGAAGGACAGAAAAGGGGTGACTCTCATGTCCGTCATCGGTCCGTCCAGCCCGAACGGGGTTATGGAGGCGACGATGCAGTCGGCGGGGACCCAATCCAGATTGCGGGCAAGGCGATCGAAGCCTGCAACGGGAGTCCTCCGTGTCGGCGAGATCACGACCACGTCCCGGCCCTTGGCGAGAGCCTTCAGCAACGGTCGCGCCTCGACCCGACCGACGTCGAGGCTGATCCCCCGCTTGTTGGCATGGTACGACGCGAATACCGCGCTTTCGGCAGCGTCGGCTTCGCCGACAAACGGGGGGCGATTCCGCATGGCGTCGCCCTCCGGCGGTTCGACCTTGACGACGTCGCACCCGAGGTCCGCCAGGAGCTTCGTGCAGTAGGCCCCGATCGGACCGGCGAGATCCAGGACGCGGCACCCGGTGAGGGGTCCGTCGATCGGGTCGGCTCGCCTTCCACGGTGTCCTCCCCCATGTCAGCCAAGGGAACCCAGGACGTCGATCCGGCGGATCATCGTCGAGTTGTCGAAACCGGCCACCGCGTTAGTTGTGCAGAACCTGGTTGAACGGAACATCCCTGTCGAATGCCGGCTCCCTCGGGAGGCCGAGGACCCGTTCGCTGACATTGTTCCGCTGGATCTCGTCAGTACCACCGGCAATCGAGAGGCTCCGGGAATTGAGAAACTGACGGGCCCACTTCTCTTTCTCTGCCGCGCCCGGGTCCCATGTGACGCCGGCGGCGCCGGCCAATGTGAGTGAGAGTTCGGTTCCTCGCTTGGCGACGACGTCGTCACCGAGCTTGAGCAGACTCCCATAGCCGTGGGCGAGCTTTCCATTGGCGACGGCGGAAGACACGCGAGCGGCGACCAACTTCTGAGCCTCAATGGCAACGTGGAGCCCGACAATCTGCCGACGGACTCCCAGATCGCCGGTGAGGGCGCGCTGCTTCGCCAGAGCGACCAGATCGGACATCGGATCCCGTGATCCAGTGCTCGCTCCGCCCCGCCCTACCCAGGCGTGCTCGATCTCGAGCAGTCCGCGGGCCACTCGCCATCCCTCGTTCTCCTCTCCCACGAGGTTGGCTGCCGGGACGATCATGTCGGTGAAGAACTCTTCGCAGAACTCAGATCCGCCGTCGATCTGTTTGATGCGCCGGATTTCGAGACCGGGAGACGTCAGGTCGATGATCAGGACCGATATGCCTTTGTGCTTCGGAACGTCCCAGCGCGTTCGTACTGGGCACAGCGCGAAATCAGACAGGTGGGCAGACGTGCTCCACGTCTTCTGTCCGTTGACGACATAGGAGTCGCCGTCGCGGGTCGCGCTGGTGAGCAGGCCGGCAAGATCCGATCCACCGCTCGGTTCGGAGAGAAACTGGAGCCACAACTCCCTCCCCGAAAGGATGTTCGGGACGTGCGCCAACTTCTGTTCGTGCGTTCCGAACTCGATGAGCGTTGCCCCCAGGATGTTGATTGACACGCCGAAGTTCGTCGGAGGCATGGCGTAGCCCATTGCCTCCTCATGAAATGCCCGCTCGTGATCGAGGGTCAGGCCCTGCCCCCCGTACTCCACGGGAAACGCGATTCCAGCGTATCCAGCCTCGTGGATTCTCAGCTGGAGATCCTTGAACTCCTGCAATTTTTCCAGGCGTGGATCGTCTTGGTTCTCTGCCACCCGCTCGTCCACACGCTCGACGTTGTTGGCCAGCCAGGCTCGCGCCCGGAGCCGATAGTCCATTAGTTCAGGGTTCTCGATCCGCATTTCGGTCACGGCTTTCCTCCCACCTTGGCGTGTGTGCGTGAACGACCGCTACGCCATATGTGGCCGCGCCCGTGGGAATGTAACGCAGCGAGGCCGCTGCCGCCGAACGGCCAACGGGTAGCTCCTGATGGCGTCCGAGGGCAGCGTGCGCATCCGGAGGACCCTTCGAAAGGGAAGGATTGTGCAGGAACCCATTCTGCTGTATTCTACAGCGTAAAGTCTCAGATTTTCGAAGGAGCATCATGACCGCTACAGCTTCGCCGACCGAGCTCGGGTACTGGATCAACGACGCGGACAATCATTTCAACGAGCCACCGGACTGCTTCGAACGTTACATCGACCCGAAAGATGCGGATCTGGCTATTCGGAGCGTGATCGACCCAGACGGCCAGCCGATGCAGCTGTTCGCCGGCCAGCCCTCCAAGTTCCACTCCCGCCAGGTCACTTTCTCCGCTGAGGAGCTCCAGAAACTGCTCGGCGACACCATGAATGTCGGCACCAGACGAGGCAACGTGCCCCAACAGGCCGGAGAACCTCAACTCGACGTTATCCCCGGCATGCTGCTCAATCGATTGAACCCGCTGAAGGACATGGACGAAGAGCAGCGCAAAGCCTTCATCTCCGAGTTCCGGCACAAGTCCGAGGCTTTCGGCAACCGAGACTTGCGCCTGCTCCTGATGGACGAACAAGGCATCGAAAAGGCCCTCATGTTCCCCGCCGCCGCCCACGACATCGAATACGAGTTCGCCGACAACATCCCCGCCCTCTACGCCAACATCCGAGCCTTCAACCGCTGGATGCTCGAAGAAGTTGGCTACAACGTTGAAAACCGCATGTTCCTGCCTCCCTACATTGCCCTTGCCGACCCCGACCTGGCCATCAAAGAACTCGAGCAAGTCATCGCTGATGGCACCACGATGATCCAAACGAAATCTGGACACGCCCACGGGGGTGCTGACAACCCGTTCGGTGGTCGTTCCCCGGCCGACCCCGTCTACGACCGTTTCTGGTCCATAGTCAACGAAGCCGGGATCCGCCTGGCGATACACCTCGGGGGTACCGACTACCAGAAGTCCGGCGCCGATTGGTCGGAAGACCCAGAGGCGGTCTTCGGCGATTTTGACGCCTTCCAGTGGGTCATGTACTGGGGGGATCGCCCCGCCATGGAAATCACCGCCGGCCTCATCCTCCACAACTTCTTCGGCCGTTTCCCGAACATAAAGGTCTGCCTCTCAGAGATGGGCACCGTCTGGCTCCCCTACACCCTGCGCAAGATGGATCATTCCTTCTTGATGGGCCGCAAAGCGAAATGGTCTCCCACCGGGCGCCTCGACCAGCGACCCTCTGAGATCTTTCGCAAGCACTTCATCGTCGCCCCCTACCCCGAGGAGAACGTTCGACGCATCGTCGACGAGATCGGAATCGATCCCATCGTCTTCGGGTCGGACTTCCCCCACGGTGAAGGCCTCGCCTATCCGGACCGCTATGTCGACGCGCAACTCGCCAGCTTCAGCGCCGACGAGCAGCGCAGGATCATGCGGGACAACCTGGAGAATTTTCTCACCTGGCCCTGACACCTTGAGGGCCTGCGGGAATTCGGCCCAATGACGGCATCTTCAAACCGAGGCATGTTCGACATGGTGGAACGGGTGCCCGATGACCTTGCGCTCATCGATCGAAATGGCCGAATGACATGGGACGAGGTGTCGCGACGGATCTGCGACGCGGCACACGCCCTCCTTGACATTGGTTTCCAAAACGGACGTCTGGCCGTTATGGGATCGAACTGCGCCGCGACCGTGATCGCCTACGCCTCCGCCCGCCTGGCCGGGGTAGGGGTGATCCTCGTCAACTACCACTCGACAGCGGACGAGGTGAGTTACCTCCTCATGGACGGCGGCGCGACCGCTCTCTGGGCGTCGTCGGACTGTCTCTCGATTGCGCACGAAGCAGCGACACAACTCGGCATACCAGTCCTCTCTGACGACGGGCCCGTACAGTGGACCCCTCGGCTCGGCCTGCATCACACCGCACCACCGGCGGTCACCCTGCCGGCCACGACAGACCTCATCTACACGTCTGGTACTACCGGGCGGCCGAAGGGTGTCGAGATCCCATCCCAACCGGCTCCGACCGTGCGAGACCGCTTGGAGATCGTGGCTCGGCACCATATGACGGGACTCGGACCTCACCTCGTGTCAGGACCGCTCTACCATGCCGGTCCCCATGCGGCGGTCGGCCTTCTCCTGACAGGAAGCCCGGTCATCCTCATGGGGCATTTCGATGCCGAGGATGCACTGACTGCGATCGAGACGCACCGGATCGCCACGACGGTCATGGTCCCGACGCACCTCGTTCGTCTTCTCTCGCTACCCGAAGACAAGAGGCAGCGCGCCGACGTGTCGTCGCTCCGCATGGTGGCGCTGACCGGCGCCACCTGTCCGTTGCCGGTCAAAAGGGCAATGATCGAATGGTTCGGACCCGTCGTGCGCGAGGCATACGGGGGCAGCGAGAGCGGAATCATCAGCTACATCACGTCCGAGGACTGGCTGTCGCATCCCGGTTCGGTCGGACAGGTGCAGGCGCCGTTCGGTGCCCTCGTCCTCGACGAGGATGGCTCGCCGTGCCCGCCCGGCCAAAACGGTCAGTTGTACTTCGAAGATGCCACCGGGCGTGGTATCCGGTATCACAACGATCCGGAGAAGACGGAAGCCGCCCACCTCCGACCAGGCGTGTTCACGCTCGGCGACATGGGTCACGTTGACGCCGACGGATATCTCTACATCACCGGCCGAGTGATCGACATGGTGATTTCTGGCGGGGTGAACATCTATCCGGCGGAGTGCGAGCGAATCCTCAGCTCACATCCCGCCGTGAAGGACATCGCAGTCTTCGGTCAGCCGGACGACGAAATGGGTGAACGGCTCGTTGGCCTGGTCTCCACTCTCGATGAAGACACCGCGCCCGAGAGCCTGATCTCGTTCTGCCGCCGATCGATTGCCGGCTACAAGGTGCCCAGACAGCTCGTGCTGGTCCCGGAGATTCCTCGGTCCGCTATGGGAAAGGTAGACAAGGCGGCAGCCCGGGAGCTCTTCGCTGCTCTGACACAGACTCGGTGACGCCGGGACCAGGAGACACACAATGGCCTCGCCCAACTGCGGAAATACCGGATTTGGTCGAGTTTCTTCGGCGGTAGTCAAAATGGGGAAGGACTAGCTTGCCCTTCTATGGGCGTTACCGAAGATGAGCTGGGTACGGCGGTTCGCGGATGGCTGGCCGAGGCTTGGGATCCCGACATCACTGTCAGGGAGTGGTGGGGAAGATTGGCCCAGAGCGGGTACGGGTTTCCGCACTGGCCGACGGAGTGGTTCGGAAAGTCGATGTCCAATCTGGAAGCCGCAGCCGTCAGAAAGGAGATGGCCTCCGCTCGGGTGTTGGGACCCCCCATCGGGGTGGGAACGTCCATGGCCGCCCCCGTCCTTTTTGTTCACGGGTCCGATGATCAACGCGCCCGGTGGCTTCCAGCGCTCGCCACGGGAGAGGAGCGTTGGTGCCAGTTCTTCAGCGAGCCCGATGCCGGATCCGATCTGGCCAGCGTCCGGACTCAGGCCGTCAGTGATGGGAACGGTTGGCTGGTGAACGGACAAAAAGTCTGGAACTCGGGGACTTTGACGGCCGACCGGGGGATTCTTCTGGCCCGGACAGATCCGGACGTACCAAAGCACCGAGGTTTGTCATTCTTCGTCATCGATATCGACCAGCCCGGGATAGAGGTGAGACCTATCCGGCAGATGAACGGGCGAAGCGAGTTCAACGAGACCTTCTTCAACCAGGCGCGGGTCGAACCCGATGACTTGGTCGGCTCGGAAGGGGACGGTTGGCGAGCAGCCCTCACGACCTTGAGCAACGAACGGCATGACTTCGCCGGAGGCTGGGAATACCCCCTGGTGATCGTGGCCCCGGGTGACAAGGGTGGCTACCTGACGCGCCAGGCGGGCGAAGTGATGGAGGACGCCCGGCGCGATGAACTCGATGAGGCGAATACTCCCCCGATCCATACGGCCGAGCACCTCGTCGAATTGGCGCGGGAGTGGGGCAGAAACCGCGACCCGATCGTTCGTCAGCGGCTGGCCCACGTCTACGCCATGGCGGGAGCCTTACGCTGGACGACGGAAAGAGCGGAGGCGGCGGAAGCGGCGGGCCGCCAACCTGGAGCGGAGAGTTCGATCGGGTACGTGGGCGGAGTGCGACTGCTGAGGCTGATTCGCGACTTGGCCGTAGAGATGGCCGGACCAGCGGGCCTCCTGACCGGTCCGGATGCGCCCACCGGGGGGGAGATCTCCACGACCGTTCTCACGGTTCCCTGCCACGGGATCCAGGGCGGTAGCGAGCAGATCCAGATGAACATCTTGGGGGAGCGTGTTCTCGGACTACCGAAGGAGCCTCAGGTCGACCGGAATGTCCCCTTCGGGGAGTTGATGACGCGCCCCCGGGAACGCTGAGATCATCGGATCCACGGCTTGTCCGGCTTCACCGCGGCGCGGTCTACGTCAGCCGTCCCAAGCGGATTGCCGATCTGGGTGTACATCAAGCCGGTAGCCATCGCTTGGCTGCGACCCACGTCCAACGACTGCCAGAGAGCTTTCACCGTTCCTTGGACTGCCGCGGGCGGCTGGCCGGCGATCACCGTGGCGAGCTCCTGGGCTCGGGCGAGCAGCGAGGGAAAGGGGACGATTTCGGTCACCAGTCCCGCCGCCTGGGCCCGCTCAGCCGTCATGCGCTCATGAAGTCCGAGAAGCGCCATCCTCATGACATCAGAGAACGGCATACGAAAGCGCAGAGCGATTGGCTCCAGCGCGGCAACGAAGCCGTACGTCACATGCGGGTCGAAAAACGTCGCCTCGGGGGTAGAGATGACAATGTCGCAATCGGCGACCCAGTAGAAGGCCCCGCCGGCGCACATGCCGTTGACTGCAGCGATCACCGGCTTCCACACCTCGTTACGCCGCGGACTCAGCTTCCGTCCGGGATCCTCATGTTCCGCCCACGGATGCTTCGGATCGAGGAACGGATGCGGGGAGTCAAGACGCTCGGAGACATCCACCCCGGAACAGAAGGCCCGCTCTCCAGAGCCGGTCAGGACGACTGCCCTGATGTCGTCGTCCGTCCTCACCTCTGCCCACAACTCGGCGAACTCATTCTCCATTTTCTCGTTGAACGAGTTCAGCTTCTCCGGCCGGTTGAGGGTGACCGTCAAAACGCCTCTCGACGACCGTTCGACCACGATGGTCTCGTATCCCATGCTCATTCCCCTTAGGCGATTGCTGTGGAGAGACCATACCGGCGCACCTTGTCACTAGGGAGGGAGTCGGTACGAACTGTCGGTAACCGCTCGTCCCCACCCCTTGAGTGAGTGCCGAGGTTGGACACGCTCCCTGAGCGGCTGAGAGGTCACGGCGGTAGTCTGCCCAGGGAGCGGAAGACCGCGATGGCCCGGTTCGGTACAACATCGGCGACGCCGGGAGGGGACCCTTTTCGTTGGTAACCGATGGCAGGAAAATGGCGCGATCCGGTCGGCCGGGGCCAATCGACTAAGAGCTTGGACAGAAGGACGCACAGGACCGCCTCAAGGGGACCGAAGGGGGAAGACGCAGCCGTGGCGGCGATGACGCTTGGGGCTGCAGAGCGCTAAATGGACACATTCCTCCTCTACTTCGTCACAGGGCTCGTCACCGGTGCGGTGTACGGCTTGGCAGCCACAGGCCTCGTCCTTACCTACAAGACGACGGGGATTTTCAACTTCGCCTATGGGTCCATCGCCGCCATGGGAGTGTTCGTCTTCTATTGGCTCAACGTTGCAAGAGAAACTTCCGTGGGGGTTAGCGGCAGCCATCGTCGTGCTGGTCGTTGCCCCGGTTGAAGGTCTGCTCCTGGAATTACTGGGCAGGATCCTCGAGAACCAGGGAACCGCGGCCAAGGTGGTGGCCACCATTGGCCTCCTTCTGATCGTCCTGGGTGTGGGAGGCCTGTGGTACGGCGGCCTGTCCGGAGCGACGGTCCCGCAGTACCTTCCCGCTGCGAAGTTCTCGCTCGGTGGAGTCAACGTGACTTGGGGCCAGGTGATCGTCTTCGTCGTGGCGGTCGTGGGAGCAATGGGCTTGTATATCTTCTTCCGGACCTTCCGGCTGGGCATGGCGATGCGAGGCATCGTCGATGTTCCGGAGCTGGTGGACCTCAACGGTGAGAATCCGACGAGGGTGAGGCGTTGGGCGTGGATCATCGGCACCGTGTTCGCCACAGTCGCCGGACTGCTCATCTCACCGAGTCTGGGCCTCGACGCCACCGTCATCACCCTGCTCGTCGTCCAGGCGTTCGGGGCGGCGGCGATCGGATACTTCTCGAGTCTGCCGCTGACGTTCGTCGGCGGCCTGGTGATTGGCCTGCTGGCCTCTTTCGGAGCCGAGTACAGCGTCGACGTGTCGTGGCTCAGTGGACTGCCCGGTGGTATCCCTTTCATCGTCCTCTTCCTCGTGCTGATCTTCATGCCCGCCCGAAAGCTGGCCGATCGGCGTCCACGCCACGCCTTGCCGGTGCCCCGGTCATGGAACGCTCCCATCCGCGTCCGTTTGCTTGCTGGAGCGCTCACCCTGATCGCCTTCGTCGTGATTCCGCCACTTGCCGGCCTGAATCTCACCGCGTGGACGAGCGCCGTCATCGATATCCCGCTCTTCCTTTCCGTCGGTCTCCTCGCTCGGACGTCCGGGCTGATCTCTCTCTGTCAGTACACCTTCTGTGCGATTGGAGCGGTAGCCTTCGGCCACTTCCTTGGCGACTGGCACATCCCGTGGCTCCTCGCCGTACTTCTGGCGGCCCTCGTGGCGGTGCCCGTCGGTGCGCTCGTCGCGATTCCGGCCATCCGGCTTTCCGGAGTTTTTCTCGCCGTCGCAACTCTCGGATTGGCCATATTCGTGGACAATGTCCTCTATCCGACCGGTTGGATGTTCGGCGTCACCTCGTCGGGGGTCCAGACACCGCGACCGAACATGAGCATCTTCGGGCTCCAACTCAGTTCAACCAACGGCTACTACTACCTCGTCGTCGCGTTCGCATTGGCCGCCACCATCCTCGTCATCGCGATCGAGGGAAGCCGCATGGGGCGAATGCTCAGGGCCCTAGGGGACTCCCCGACCGTCCTGGAAGTAGGAGGCCTGAACGTCAACGTCACCCGGACCGTGGTCTTCTGCATCTCTGCGGCGATGGCCGCAGTGGTCGGTGTCCTCATCGGAGCGCAATACCAGTACGCCCTCGCCAATCAGTTCCAATGGTTCAGCTCCGTCCAGATCGTCGCACTGGTCATCATCGTCGTCGGAGGGACCCCGTGGTACGCGCTGATGGCGGCAGGCGCTGAAGGGTTGGTGTCGGGCTACGTGACCTCACCCAACACGGGCGCCTGGTTGAGTATCGCATTCGGGGTCGGGACCATCGCCTACGTCTACGGCGCTCACAAAGGACGCACCGCGCAGGTCCCCCAGGGGGTACGCGACTTCGCGGTTCGTCTCGACGAGCGCTTGGCGGCCTTGGGCCGCCGTCCGAAGGCGCCGGTTCCCGCTTTGGCCAACCACCTGGCTCCATTCCAGGCGGACGTGACAGATCTCCAAATCCGTCCAACTGCGGTGATTCCCGCCCAGGAGGGAATCGAAGCCCGTCAGATCAAGGTCAGCTATGGCGGGGTGCTGGCTCTGAACGACGTTTCGCTCACGGCGAAGGTCGGCCAGGTCACAGGTCTCATAGGGCCGAATGGCGCGGGCAAGACGACCTTGTTCAACACCTGTTCGGGCCTCCTCCGCCCGACGGCCGGTCGGGTTTTCTTCAACGGCGAGGACATCACTTCTCTCAGCAGGCCTCGCCGGGCCCAAAGGGGATTGGGTCGAAGCTTCCAACGAACCGAGTTGTTCGACTCGCTCACGGTGCGGGAAAACATCGCCGTCGGCCGCGAAGCCGGCTTGGCCGGCAGTAGTCCGCTACGCCAGCTCACATCGAAGAAGGGCGACGAGCACACAATTCGAGAAGCGGTTGATGAGGCCATGTTCCTGGCCGGCATCGAAGACCTGGCCGACCGACAGGCAGGACTGCTCACCACGGGCCAGCGCCGGCTGGTTGAACTGGGCCGCGTGCTGGCCGGAAAGTTCAGCCTCATCATGCTCGACGAGCCCTCCGCCGGACTCGATAACGACGAGACGGCCCGGATGGGCGAAATACTGCGACACGTAGCCGACCAGAAGGGCTTGGGCATACTGATCGTGGAGCACGACCTGAGCCTGGTGAGGCGGGTATGTGAAAAAATTTACGTACTCGAGTTCGGGCAGATGATCTTCGAGGGCACACCCGATGAGATGTTGACGAGTGACCTGGTGCGTGTCGCGTATCTCGGGGAGGACGTCGGGACTGCTCTGGTCGGCGAGGAAGCGGGACAACGGCCGTGAGCGCCCAGACGAACGGACACGTACCGCACAATTTGCTGGAGCTCAGCGGCGTCAGCGCCGGCTACGGGGCGGTCACCGTTTTGCGCAACATCGACCTGACGGTTCAACCTTCCTCTGTAGTAGCCATTTTGGGACCGAATGGCGCCGGCAAGACGACGCTTCTCAGGACCGCAACGGGCCTCGTCAAGCCGAACGAAGGACGGATCCTGCTCGACGGGGAGAACGTCACTGGAAGTGCCCCCCATGCCTTGGCTCGCCGCGGTTTCTGCCTTGTCCCTGAGGGACGGGGAATCTTTCCCTCCTTATCGGTCCGGGAGAATCTCATCCTGGCGTGCACGAAGGGCAGGGACGCGCGCAACGACGCCATAGACCGAACCGTCGAAGTGCTTCCCGCTCTGCGTGGGCGTTTGCGGCAGATAGCCGGCAGCATGAGCGGCGGTGAACAACAGATGCTGGCGTTGGCCCGAGCGATGATGAACGATGCGCGGCTCGTCGCGGTTGACGAGGCATCGCTCGGTCTTTCTCCCCTCGTCGTCAGCCATGTGTACGAGATTCTGGAACGCATCGTCGCCACCGGAACTGCGGTAATCCTCGTGGAGCAGTACGTCACCCGTGCCCTCGACTTTGCCGATCGGGTCTACATGCTGAACAAAGGAGAGATCGTCTTTTCCGGTCGAGCTGATGAGGTCAAGCAAGATCAGTTGTTCGCGCAGTATCTCGGCACCGCCTCGTAGCCACCGCCGCGGGCGGGAGAGCGGCCGACGCCAACACCCGCCCGAGAGTGAAGGCCGGAGCAGCACGCCGTTGGACGCCCGAGGCCCGGACGGAACGTCGGTCTTAGACTCACCTCCATGGCCCAGGCATCATTCGTCTCCTACGAACGAGATCGCGATGTCGGCATCATCACCCTCGCCCGTGAACCGTTGAACACCTATGACGGCGCATTTGACACGGAATTTCAGGCCGCATGGACGAAAGCCAAATACGACGACAGCCGCGTCGTCGTCATGTTGGCAAAGGGTCGGCACTTCTGTGCCGGAGCCGAGCTCAAAAACCCGCTGCCAGCCCCGCAGGGGGCGACGGTGCTACCGGCATGGGACGAGATCCGGCTGATCAAGTCGGTGATGAAGCCGACGATCGCTGCCGTGCAGGGAGGCTGCATCGGCGGCGGTCAACGAATGGTCTGGCCTTGTGACCTCCTGTTCTGCACCGAAGACGCCTTCTTCCGTGATCCCACCGCGAGGATGGGTATCGGCGGTATTCAATCCCACCTGCATACTTGGTTCTACGGACCCCGGCTGGCCAAAGAGATGATCTACTCGGGTATGCGACTACCCGCCCGCCGGCTCTACGAAATGGGCCAGGTGAACCGGATGTACGCGGACGTCGAAACGCTTCATTCCGAGACCCTGCTCTTCGCCCACGAGATCGCGGAAGCTGACCCCGTTCCTCTCCGGCAAGCCAAGCGCGCCGCAGACATCACCATGGATATTCAGGGTCAGCATTACGTGCTGTCACGCATGGAGGAATTGCTGGACGAATTCCCCCGCATGCAAATTCACCCGAGCGACTGACGGTCCCGAGTGCGTTTCGTCCTGGTCCACGGTGGTTTCCACGGAGCGTGGTGCTGGGACAAGTTGGTCCCGGAGCTCGAGGCTCTCGGACACGAGGCCCTCGCGATCGACCTCCCCGGTTCAGGCGAGCGGATGGCGGAGAAGGCAGAACATGCCACTTGGCGAGCCGCCTTCCGAGACGTCGTGGAAAGGGGGGACGTCCTCGTCGGGCACTCGCAGGGAGGGTTCGCCATCTCCCTCGCGGCCGACGAGCTGCCCGAGAAAATAGGCAGGTTGGTGTACCTCTCGGCTGCCGTCCCCATCGAAGGAGAGCCGATGGGCGCCGCGACCGTTGGAAGCACCGAGCTTTGGCCCGAAACGATCGGCATGCCCGCTGAGGACTTCATGACCCTGGTGGACGTGCCCGGACAGGGACCCTGCGTCTCGATCACCGAACCATCCGCCGCGAACAATCTCTTCTACCACGACTGCGATCCGGCCGATCAGGCCTGGGCTTTCCGGCATCTCACTCCCCTTCCGCTTGGCCCCACCCTCGAGCCATTCGTCCTTCCTCAGTTCTGGACTGCCGCCATCCCCCGCGACTACATCCTCTGCACGGAGGACCACTCCCACACGGCTGCATCCGACAACGAGTTCATGCGTCGTTTGGGACTGAGCATGTGCATGAGCGTCCTCTCGTCGCACTCACCCTTCCTCAGCCGACCGGCCGAGACCGCACGACTTCTGGCCGCCTGCGCGAGCGGCGCCCTGAGCTGAGCTATTCCTGTCCCTTCGGCTTCAAACGCTCCAAGATGTTCTTGTGCTCCTCGGTCTGCATCGTTCCCTCTTCCAACACGAAGCCCATCGGCATTGCTCCACTGAGCGCGCTCGCCACATGCATGTTCAAAATTCGCTTCGTTCCCTGCACGGCCAACGGGGGCAGATCAGCCAGTTTCCGCGCAAGGGTCATGGCTTCATCCATGAGCGCGTCGGGAGTCGTCGTCCGGGTTGCCAGTCCCAACTCGACGGCTTTACTCGCGGAGATACGCTCACCCGTAAGAAGGAACTCGCGCGACCTCATGATGTTGGTGAGCAAGGGCCAGAAAGCAGCCCCGCCGTCACCCGCAACGAGACCTACCGAAATGTGGGGGTCGGCAAGGTGGGCTTTCTCTGACATCAGCACCACGTCACAGAGGACGGCGATGTTGCACCCAAGCCCGACTGCGGCGCCATTCAACGCCGCGATCACCGGTAGCGGGAAGCGAATCATCTCCTCAATGATCTCGGCGCCCTCCCTCAGGCTTTCATAACGGGCCACAGGATCTATCGGGAACTGGCTCAGCCAGTCAAAGTCGCCGCCGGCGCAGAAGGTCCTCCCGGCTCCGGTAAGGATGACCACCCGGGCCTCACGATCAGCAGATAGTTGACGCCAGACGTTCGCGAGCGCCCAGTGGAGTGCGGGGTTGACGGCGTTCAGTTGCTCCGGGCGGTTGATGGTCAGGATGCGAATTGCGCCAGAGGCGGTCACGACCAACTCAGGCGGCAGGTCGTAGGTGACGCCTGTGCTGCTCCCTGACGTACCTGATTCGTGTGTCATAGAAAGTCCGTATCAGTGGATGGAAGTATTGCCGCGCCGCGCCTATGAGTAGACGAGGCCGCTCCCCACCGTAGACCGCAGATTGTGCCAGCGTAGAATTGCGACGTCCGGTGTGCGCCGCGCCGAGCATCGTCCACCGGCGGTGGCCTCTCGGCACTCAGCGGTGTATCACTACGATGCTCCCCGATGCAGTGGGAGGGCCGTCGATGACGCTTGAGGGCAAGGTTGCTTTCATCACCGGGGTGGCACGTGGCCAAGGGCGGAGCCATGCGGTACGGCTGGCCAACGAGGGCGCCGACATCATAGGAATCGACATCTGTGCAGATATCGCGTCCGTGAACTACCCGCTCGCCACACCCGACGACCTGGATGAGACACGCTCCCTGGTGGAGGCGAAGGACCGCCGGATGGTGGCACGCATCGCCGACGTGAGGGATTACGACGCGGTACGCGACTCGCTGGAGGTCGGCGTGCGTGAGCTGGGCCGACTGGACATCGTCTGCGCCAACGCCGGGATCGCCCCGATGGGCGTGGGGCGAACCACCGTCGAGGAGGACCTCGAACACTGGGCGGACGTCGTCGCGGTGAACATGACCGGAGCGTTCTACACAGCCAAAGCGTCCATCCCGCACCTCCTCGCCGGTGGACGCGGAGGGTCCATCATCTTCACGAGCTCGACTGCAGGTCTCCGCGGATTTGCCGGCGAAGTCGGGAGCCTTCTCGGCTATTCGGCGTCCAAGCACGGGATGGTCGGCTTGATGCACAGCCTGGCCAACTACCTCGCCCCCCACCAAATACGGGTGAACACGATCCACCCCACCGGCGTCCGCACGATGATGGTCGTCAATGAGACGATGCTGGAGTGGCTCGCGAAGCACCCTGGTGGGGGTTCGACGCACCTGGAAAACCCGATGCCGGTGGACATGCTCGAGCCCGAAGACGTGTCGGGGGCAGTGGCCTTTCTGGCGTCCGATGATGCGAAGTGGATCACCGGCGTGGCTCTGCCCGTCGATGCCGGATTCACGAACAAGCTCTGACAATGGACGGTGCACCTCCTCGACGCCCTGCGCCCGGGCCATCGGTAGAGGAGGTCGACGTCGGGGTGGGCAGCATCCATCTGTCGGGGCTGGTCGCGTCACCTGTCCACGAGGAGCCCCGCGCGCTCATCGTTGCCATCCACGGGGCGGGTATGCATGCTGGGTACTTTGATGCTCAGAACGCTCCGGGACTGTCACTTCTGCACCTCGCGAGCTCAGCCGGCTACTTGGCTTGGGCTCCCGATCGGCCTGGGGTCGGAGCCAGCCGCGAACTCAGCCAGCGGCGCCTCTCCACGACGGAGCAGGCGGAGATCCTGCTCGAGGCTATCGACACGTTCAGACGAAGAGAACGGTGTCGACGGGCGGGTGTTGCTGGTGGGCCACTCGTACGGCCTGAAGGTGGGATGGACCATGGCCGCCATCGACACGAGGGACCGCCTCCTCGGAGTCGAGGGATCCGGCGCGGGATTGAACTACGCCTTTGACTGGGACGAACGCCAGGCGCAAGGTGGAGATCGCCCACGACTGAGCGCACGAGGTGAGGTGTGGGGACCAGAGGATCTCTACCCACCCGCCACCTTGAGGCGGGAGCTCCTGCCATTGTACGAAGGGCCCGCCGTCAAGGACGGTGAGGGGGCGACCTGGCCGTCCGATCTCCGCGCTCTGGCCCCCAAGGTCCGGGTGCCCCTACGGATCACCTTCGGACAGCACGATGGAATCTGGCGGACGGACGAGGGGGAATTGACCAAACTGCGAAGCCTGTTCACTCACGTACCTTGTTCCATTGACATCGAGCCTCACGGAGGGCACAACCTGAGTCTCGGGTGGGCCGCACGCGCGTACCACCTCAAGGTTCTCAGTTTCCTCGAGACGTGCCTTCTGCTCGAAGCCGCCAACCCGACGGGTTGAAGGTGATGCGTGACGGGATGCGCCTCGAGACTCCCCGTCCAGTCCATCAGATCTCCTTGCGAGGTTGCACGCCCCCGGTACTGTGCCCACGACAGTACGTACGACTTCGAGGAGCAACCATTGGTCTATCAACCCATGCAAGGGATACGGGTCGTCGAAGTGGCTCAGTACACGTTCACTCCGGCGGCAGGAGCCGTGCTGGCTGACTGGGGCGCCGACGTCATCAAGGTCGAACACGCGGAGACTGGTGACGCCCAGCGTGGGCTGCGGATCGGCACCGGGGGCGCCGCCATTGGAACGTTTCAGCCCCTTATGGAGCACCCGAACCGGGGCAAGCGCAGCATCGGGCTGGCACTTGATACGCCCGGGGGTCATGCCGTACTGATGGACCTGGTGCGCGAGGCGGACGTCTTCTTGATCAACTTCCTCGCGGCCGCCCGCCGGCGGTTGCACCTGGAGGTGGATGACATTCGCGCCGCCAACCCCAACATCATCTACGTGCGCGGGAGTAGCCACGGACAACGGGGACCCGACGCCGAGAAAGGGGGATATGACGGATCCACTTTCTGGTGCCGCATGGGCAGCGCGTGGGGCGCCACCTCCCCCGGGAGCCCCAGGGTCACGGGGATGCCTGCCGGTGCCTACGGCGATTCCATGGGAGGCATGACTATCGCAGGCGGCATCGCCGCGGCTCTTCTGGCCCGGGAACGAACGGGATCCCCGTCCGTGGTGGACGTGTCGCTCATGAGCATCGGGTCGTGGGCCATGGCGCTCTCAATCGGCAATGCCATGCTGGTCGGAGAAGACACCCCCCCGCCGCCGGCGGACGCACCCATGTTCATCGCGGTCAACCCGTTGATCGGCACCTTCCGCACGTCCGATGGGCGCTGGATCAACTTCACCATGCTGCAACCGGGCCGCTATTTCGCTGACGTGTGTCGACACCTCGGTTTGGAGGAACTCATTGAGGACCCACGCTTCAGCACCGCCGAGGACCTCATGGCGAACGCCTCAGAGGCCGGCGCGTCCATAGCCGAAGCCATCGGGGCGCAGCCGTACGCCCACTGGGTGGAGAAGCTGCAGACCATGGAGGGTCCGTGGGCTCCCGTGCAGTCCCCGCTCGAAATTTCGAACGACCCTCAAATGGCCGCAAACGGTTACATCTGCTCCGTCATCGACAGCGAAGGCCACGAACGCCGACTCGTGGCCAATCCGGTGCAATTCGACGAGCAGCCGCCCGTGCTGACCCGCGCCCCGCTGTTCGCGGAGCACACCGACGAGATCCTGGCACAACTGGGCAAGACCGAAGACGAGATCATGCAGTTGAAAATCGAGGGCGCGTGCACCTAAGGCGCACTGCCGATGACCCTCGCTTGACAGTGTGGCAGCAAGGCCATACGTTCTACAGTGTAAGAATTGACGAATTTCCGTGCTACCTGCGACTGGATGTGAACGAGCGTGACCTTTGATCTTCTGGTGCGAGATGGACATGTCGTCGACGGGACGGGCAAGGTCGGGTTCCGGGCCGATGTGGCGGTATCTGGCGGAAAGATCGTCGCTGTGGAACCGGACATCTCCGGCACCGCCAGCCGCGTGATCGACGCCGAAGGTCGGATTGTCGCTCCGGGGTTCATCGACATTCACACTCATTTCGACGCGCAAGTGCTGTGGGACCCCGCACTCACGTCGACCGTGAGGCACGGCATCACGTCGGTCGTGGCGGGCAACTGTGGGTTCACCGTGTCTCCGGTCAGCCCGGGCGACGGCGATTTCATCATTCAGATGCTGGCACGCGTGGAGGGGATGCCGGCTGACGCCCTCAAAGCGGGCCTGAATTGGGAATGGGAGAGCTTCGGTGAGTACGTCGATCGCCTGCGCAACCGGGTAGGCGTCAACTATCTGCCCCAGATCGGCCACTCCACCCTGAGACGGTATGCCATGGGCGATGCCGCATTCGAGAGGGCGGCGACCGAGGAGGAGGTGGCGACCATGCACGGCCTCCTCAGCCAGGCCGTGCATGCGGGTGCCCGTGGATTCTCGACATCGACCTCGCCCACCCACAACGACAGCTTCGGGCGACCAGTGCCGAGCCGGCTCGCGGAGAAGGAGGAGTTCCTCAGCCTGGCCGGAGCCCTCCGAGGTTCGCGTCACCCCCTCATCGGCATATCACCGGGGTCGAAGTTCGTCGGGATCAACCCCGACGAACGAGCGTTGATGGTGGGAATGGCAACGCAGAGTGGAGCGGTCGTCCACTGGAACCCGCTCGTGTACTCAGAGGCATTTCCCGACCTCTATGCGCGGACGCTCGAGGTTTCTGCTGAGGCCCGAGCTGCGGGAGCTCGAGTGGTCGGCGTCTACAATCCCGGCCCCCCCGGCCCGACGCGCGTCGACCTCCGCAGCGGATTCCTGTTCGAGTCTCTGCCCCACTGGAAGGAGATCCTGCGGCTGTCGATCGACGAGCGCTGCGAGGCTCTGCAGCAGGCGGACGTACGGCACAACCTGAAAGCTGACTTCGCGGACGACACCACAATGGGCCACCTGACAGCCCACCTGCGGAAAATGTGGCCCATGCTCACCGTCACGACCGTGTCGGACAAGGCGAACGAGAAGTATCTCGGCCGGACGGTCGGCTCCATCGCGGCCCAGGAAGGTAGCGACCCTATGGACACCATGCTCGACCTTGCCGTCCGTGACCATCTGGACACCATCTTCATGAACGACAATGTCACTCCCTCAGGTTCTGCCGCGAACGAGGCCATGCAGGAGCTCACCCACCACGAGGATGTCGTCTTCGGTGGGTCCGACGCCGGAGCGCACCTCGACTTCATGTCGAACGAGCCCTTGCCCAGCCGGGCCCTGGCGCTTCGGGTACGAGAACAGGGCGTGTTGTCACTCGAAGAGGTCGTCCACGGCTTCACAGGGCGCTTGGCCGACGTGTTCGGACTCGAGGGGCGGGGTGTCCTCGCCCCAGGGATGGCAGCCGACATCTGCGTCTTCGACATCGACGAGATCGGCGCCGGAATCCCCTACATGGTGAACGACCTGCCGGCGAACAGCGAACGATTCGTCACCGAGCCGAAGGGCATCTACCAGACGATCGTCAACGGCGAGGTTGTCAGCGACGAGGGAGAGGCGACTGGCGCCCTCGCTGGTCAGGTGCTCTGACACCTCTACCGGTGAGCGGCGCTTCTTCTTATCGCAACGTGATGGGAAGAGTCTCGACGCTCCGCATGAAGGTCGACCCCGACCAGAGGATCTCATCGGCTGGAACCGCCAGATCAAGTCCGGGGAATCGCCCGAGCAAGCCTTCGAAGGCGGCCTGAATCTCCAGATGCGCGAGATGCGCACCCATACACCGGTGGGCGCCGAACGCCAGCGACAAGTGGGGCCTTGGAGCGTGACGGTGGAAGTCGAGCTCCCATCCGTTCGGAAACACCGACTCGTCGCGGTTGGCCACCGAATGCTCGGGAAGGACCGGCTCCCCGGCCTTCACGACGACGCCTCCGCTCAGCTCGACATCCTCGCTGGCCCAGCGCACGAACGGCACTCCGTACTTGAAACTGGGAATCCACCGCCACAGTTCCTCGAGTGCAGCCGGAAGCAGGTTTCGGTCATCGACCAATTCCTGCCAATGGCCACGATGGGTCATCAGGGCAAACAGAGTCGTCCCCAGTTGGTTCACGGTGGTCTCCAACCCTCCGAGCCACACGGCCATCGCGAGGTTGTAAAGCTCTTCTTCGTTCAGCCGGTCGTCGTCGTCGTGTGCGTGAACCAGAACGTGGAGAAGATCGTCGGTCTCCTCGGACCGGCGCTTGGCGATCAGCGCGGTCACGTACTCGTGCACGGTCTCCTCAGCGGCGTGACGGGCTTCGGGCTCGGTGTCGAATCCGGTCAGCGTGTCCACCCACAGCCGGAACTGCTGTGCTTCGGACACCGGAACGCCGAGGATCAACGTCAGCACTCGCGGTGGGAGCTGCCGCCCGAACATGGAGACGAAATCGACCGCCCCGTCCTGATCGGCCATCTCGTCCAAAAGATCGTCGACCATGGCCTGGACCTGATTGCGAAGAGAACTGATCCGGCGTGGCGAGAAAGCCCCGGAGGTGAGCCGGCGTAGACGGGACTGCTCAGGAGGATCCATGTTCACCAACATGGTGGGATCCTTGGCCATGACGGCACCGATCCAGACCCCTGGCGAGTCGCGAGGGATTCCGAGCACCCGGCCGAAACGGCGATCGCCGTACACGGCGCGAACATCTTCGTAACGGGTGGCCAACCAGCAGGGCTCACCGAAGGGCAGCTGGACCTTGATCGGACCCTTTTCCTGCAGCTCCTTGTAGATGGGGTCGACGTCCAAGGCCGCATCTGTGACGACGGGGTACTCGATGATCTCGCTCGTCGTCGCCATCGGTACCGGCCTCCCTTTCCGGGCCATTCGACCCTGCCACTCGACACCGTATAGTACCGAGAGCGCGGCCGGGAACCCCAAGCCAGACCGCCGTTGCTGCCTTTTGGGGCCTTCTTCGGGGCCACGACGAGTGTCCATCCGAGTCCCCGTAGTGGCCGTCGGCAGTCGCCCTATCGTGGCGCACATGGACGTGGCGATGAAAGCTGAGACGATTACCATCACCGGAGCCGGAGGCGACGAGATTGAGGCTTACCTTGCTCAACCTCTCACGGTCGGCCACTACGGCGGGGTAGTGGTGATCCACCACATGCCGGGCTACGACGAGGCGACCAAGGAGATCACCCGGCGGTTCGCAGCACACGGATACCTCGCCATCTGCCCCAATCTCTACTACCGGGAGGCTCCCGGAGCCTCACCCGACGATGCCGCCGCCACGGCCCGGGCAGCGGGAGGCGTGCCCGACGATCGCTTGGTCGGCGACGTGGACGGCGCGCTGCACTTCCTGAAGTCTCTCTCGAGTTCCAATGGCAAAGTTGCCGTCATCGGGTACTGCTCGGGCGGCCGCCAGGCCTTCCTCGCCGGGTGCCGCCTTCAGCTCGATGCGGTCGTCGACTGCTACGGGGCCTTCGTCGTGGCGACGCCGCCGCAGGGATCCTCGATGGAGCCCCTCCTCCACCTGACTCCGCAGCTTTCCGCCCCGCTTCTCGGCTTGTTCGGAGCCGAGGACGGGTACCCCTCGCCCGATGAGGTCGCCCAGCTGGAAGCGGCTCTGAAGGAGAACGGCAAGCCGTACGAGATCCACAGTTTCGAGAACGCCGGACATGCGTTCTTCGCCACGGACCGGCCCAGCTACCGCGTGGAGGCGGCGAATGCCGGGTGGGCTGCGATCTGGGCCTTCTTCGGGGAGCACCTCGCCTGATGTGCACCTACGAGACCGAACACGTATCCATGCAAGGGTCGGCCAAAGGGCCCTCGGGCTGGTTCGACGTGACCACCGCGACGGTCTACTTCGACCACCCGGTCCACGCTCCCTTCGTGCATTCTCTGAACATCGACTTCCTCAATGCTGCAAGCCGGACCGTCCACGCGCACCGCAGTGGAGCTCAGCTCAGAGTCGGCGCGGCAGCTGGCCGAGGCCATCCTGAAGACACTCGATTCCGTGCCGAGCGGCCTCGCCTGAACTCGCCACGGGTCGGTGACGGGTACTAGCGGTCAGTCGTCGTCGCCGCTCCAACGGCCTCGGCCAGCTCGCTGACGTCGTCGAGCTCGTCCAGGCGCCAGCACAGATCGATTATCTGTTCGCGCTCTTTCAGCGGCACCAACGCCTCGGCACATTCGTGGAATTTGCCGAGGAGCTCGTCGTCGGTCAGTGGGTCCTCCGGCCTACCGTGGGAAAGGGTCACGGTTTCGTCGAAAACCTCGCCCGATTTGAGGGTCAGTTCCACCCGGCTCTCCAACTTCACGTTGGCGATATCGCCGTCGACCGGGATAGAACTGACCCTGCTCATCATCTCGCGGGCTTCGGGGCGTCGCACGGCCTCGTCGGTGTATTGGTACATCCCGGCTCGTCCGTCGAGAGCGATCGCGGCGAGGTCGTACTCGATGCTGTATTTGCCCTCCAGGCCGGTCTTCGGGTCGTGGTAGGGCATCATCTCGGTCAAGAAGGCCGGGAACGACACGGTGATCGAATCGATCTCGGAGGGATCGATGGGCTGGCGCCGGACGATCTTCTGGAGCGCGTCCTGCCCCCAGTGGCCGGCACCGCACGACGCGTGCAACCGCAAGGTGGACCCCCGGGTCGCCATTTCCCAGTCGCCGAGTCCTTGCAGCACCTTTTGGGGATCCCCGACTTCCAGTCCGAGCAACCTGGCCACCCCGTCGTCACCGTCGATGATGTTCTCGTTGGCGGTGAAGCCGAGGCTGATCAGCTCGGCCGCAATCACTCCGTGCATGGCTGCGCTCCCGGCGCTGAACGATTTGGTGTCGCTCCCCCGGTTCTTCATCACCCCGGCCATGGCCGACGCCGCATTCCCGAGCGCCATGCGGGTCTGCGTCACGTCAAGTCCCATCAACTTCGCCGTCAGGGCCGCCACGCCCAGCACGGGCTGGAATCCCTGGTTGAACCAACCGCGCCACAGCAGAGTGTTGCGCGCCCCGTCCATGCAGGGCTTTGCGGTCTGGTAGATCACCTCGTACCCGACCTGCCAGGCCAGGATCACCTCCCGTCCGGACGGCGCCGAGCTTCTCTCCGACGGCCAGGGCGGCCGCGGTCAGCGGATTGGCGTAGTGACCACTGAACAGTGCGATGTCGTCGAACTCGAGAGCGTGGCCGGCCGTGGCATTGGCGAGGGTGGCCAAGGACGCCGTGCTCTTGAAGCCGGCTCCGACGACGCTGCATTCCTCCTTTGCACCCTGTGCCCGGACCCACTGGCTGATGATCTGACCGGTCGAGACGGACAGTCCGGCGAACTGCACGCCGAGCGAGTCGATGAACCGCTCTTTCACGCGCAGGGCCCCCGGATCTGGAACGTCGTCGTACTGCGCGTTGACGATCCACTCCGCCAGCTGTTCAGTCACCGACGCTGTCACTGTCATCTTCCTTCCGTGTGGCGATGGTTCATTCAGTGCGGTTTGTCGCCATCGTCTATTTCGCCGGAGCGAGGTATCCCTCCCTGCGGAGCATGTCCTCGACTCCCCCGGCTTCGACGATGTCCCGAAGAGCCTGATGCACGGGAACGCCTTCGATGCTCGTGCCCTTGGTCGTGTTCTCGACATGCCCTGAGTGCCAGTCCACTGTCGCCACGTCGCCCTCCTCGAAGAGGTCGCTGACGCCGGCGCAAGGGAGAACCGGCATCCCGACGTTGACGCAGTTGCGCAGACCGAGTCCGTTGAACGACTCGGCGACGATGCCCGCCATTTCGAACCCACGGAAGATGTCCCCGATGGCCCGGGCCGACCCGACGCCGAAGTTCCGGCCCGCGATCAGGACGTCGCCGGGTCGCACCTCGTCCACCCAACCCGGCCGGTTGGCCGAAAAGCACTGGCGCCGCTGCTCCTCGGGGGGCATGAAGAGCGCATAACCCGGGATGATCAGATCGGTATTGATGTCGTCACCGAACTTCCACACCCGGCCGCTGAAGGTGCTCGCCATTGTCTCTCCTGTCCTCTCGTTCCCAATGCCTACAGGTCGCGGGGATCGGTGATGACGCCCCGCACGGCGGAGGCGGCCACCGTGGCCGGCGAACCCATGAAGATGTCCGCTTCCGCGCTACCCATGCGGCCCTTGAAGTTGCGGGTCGACGCCGTGATGCAGACTTCGCCATCGGCCAGCAGTCCCATGTGCCCCCCGAAGCAGGCGCCGCAGGTCGAACTGGTCACGACTGCTCCCGCCTCCATCAGGGTCTCGACATAGCCGGCCTTGACAGCCTGCTTCAGGATTTCCTGACTGCCGGGGGTCACGATGAAGCGCACCCCGGGAGCGACCTTGTGTCCCTTGACCATCTCGGCGGCGACGGCGAAATCACTGAGCCGCCCGTTGGCGCAGGAGCCTATGAACGCCTGATCCACCTTCTGTCCCGCCACCTCGCCGACACTGCCCGAATTCCAGGCGACCCGACCCGGCTTGACGACCTGGGGCTCGAGGGACGAGAGGTCCACGGTGATCACGGCTTCGTACTCCGCGTCAGCGTCGGGATAGGCCGGCTCGTACTCCCATTTCGCCCGACCCTCGAGGAACTCCGCCAGGACGTCGTCGTACGGGAAGAGGGAGAATTCCGGCAGAGAGCTCGGCGGAGATGGTGGCCATGGTCAGGCGCCCGTCCATCCCGACACTGGCGAGCCCATCCCCGTGCCACTCCAGGTTGCGTCCGGCGAAATCGCCGTATTGACCCGGGATGTAGTGGATGATGTCCCGCGCGTAGACCCGCTCGGGCAGTTTGCCTTCCAGGTTCACCTTGGTGGTCGGACCCACCATGAACCAGGTCTTGCCTTTGCAGAGGATATAGGTCATCTCCGAAGGGCCCATGCCGCGGGCCAGGCAGTTGAGTGCGCCCGACGAGCAGGTATGGGAGTCAGGGATTGGCCAGTATCTGACCCGGTAGTGCCAGCCCCTCCTGGGCCACCAGCACGTGGGAGATGCCGTGCTGACCGACGGGGAAGTAGTGCTTCACCTTGAACTTCTCGACGAACGCCCTCATCTCCTTGGCCATGTTGGCGGCGCGTACCGTCGGAGCGGGCACCTGATGGTCGTGGAGCAGGACCAGCCGGTCCGGGTCGAATACCTTCAGCACGTCCGGCCGCATCCAGTCGAAGAACACGGCGACATCCACGTCTACGACTACGACGTCGCCCGGTGAGACCTTCGACTGGTCCGAGTGGTTGGCCAAAATCTTCTCGACTGTTGTCATTCCCATGGGAAACCCCCCTTCATCAACGTTGTTACTTCGGGCTGAATAATGCGGCCAGGTCCGCGACGTTACCAATGCGTTCCAATCCGCGGGCTTGGTCGTAGAGCTGGTCGCTCTGTGTCGTCACCGAGCACCCTGCCGGCCATGTTCATGAACTTGTCCCGGAACTCGTCTTCGGTCATCGGGTTCGATGGATTGCCCTTCGGATAGAGCACCTCGTCGGTGTACTCGTGGCCGTCCTTGGTCCGGACGGTGACCCGACCCGGCATACTGAAGGTGACCCGGCCGTAGAGCTCGTCGTCCTGGTGAACGGTCGTCCTCGGAATCATCGCCTGAATCACCGGATCGCCCACCGTTTCCTCGGTGAACTCGTCAACCGTGATGCGGCCCCGAACGGCGGCCACGGAAAGGGCGAACGGCAGGCTGGCCTGAGCGGACACGACTGTCGAGACCTTGTGCTTGGCGAGAAAGGGTTCGACCTTCTGCCAGGCCGCATCGATCTGCTCGATGTCGGTGTGTTGCAGGTCGTTCTCCCGCATGATCTTGAGCAGGGCCTCCACCGGGGCATGCAGGGTCAGGTTCATGGGATACGCCTTGGCCCAACGCCGGGTGATCTCAAAGGACTCGCCCAGGTCATCGAGTAACACGCTCGACATCCAAGCGGCCGTCGGAGTACATCTTGGCGAAGGCCTGTATTCCTTCGAGCCCCAGCTCCGTCGCCCGGAACCCGGTCTCGGCGAGCTCGGCCGCGGTAACACCGCGCTCGCTGGCCATACCGCCGTTGAGCGACCTCTGCCAGGCGCCCTCCTCGTGGCCCTGGAACGTCCCACCCGTGAACGCCGCCGCAAGACCGAGGGCGTAGTTGGTGAACAGAGGGCTGAGACCGAGCAGTCGGGCGGAGCCGGCGGCAGCCCCGAAGGTGCCGTAGAGCGCCGGTACGTAGAACGGGGACCCACCGCCGCCGAGGGTCGCCCTGGTGATCCGACTGATCACCTCGTACCCGATGACGATCGAGAGAACGAGTTCCCGGCCCGAGAGTTGACGAGCCTCGGCCAGGGCGAGGGGCGCGGTCACCGCAAACGGATAGGGCCGACCGAATCCGTTGAAATCGGCGTACTCGAAGCCGAGCGCCATTGTGCCGTTCGCGAGGGCCGCCCTCGAGGCAAGCGTTTTCTTCCCCGTGGCGATGATCGTGGCTTCGGGTTGACCGCCGCCGTCGAGCGGCGCAGAACGCGGCGATCGACTGGCCCCAGGGTTTGGTAGCCCCGACGAACAACGATTCACCCAGGTAGTCGGCCAATACCCGCCCGGCCTCTTCGACGGCGGGCTCAGGAAGGTCTTCGAACTTGAGACCGGCCACCCACTCCGCCAACTCGCGGGTCACAAGTCGGCCGCCGGTGATGGTCTCCCCATCGGCGTCCATCAAATCTCCTCGGGCATGTACGACGAACGATCTCGTTAGATGTGCACGAGCCGCTCGACCGACTCGAAGGGGGTGGGTTGGACCCCTTCTTCGTAGCCGGGCAGGCGGTACAGCCGGGCAGTGTTGCCAGCGAGCAGCGCCTGCTTGTCCTCAGTGGGGAGCTCCTCGCTGACGCGCATGGCCTGCTGGCGGTCGTCGGGCCAGTTCGCCGCGTCAAGTGGGAAATGGCTGGCCCAGAGGAGATGTTCGGCTCCGATGAGATCGCGATGCTTCACCGTGGTCCTGTCCTGCTGGATCGTGAACCAGAAATGGCGGCGCATGTATTCGCTGGGGTACGAGTCCTCCCGGTCGAGCTTGAAACGCTCCAGGTGCCGTTGACGGAGGTAGGTGTTGTCGAGGAACTCCATCCAGTGGAAGGACCACCCGGCATCGGCGTGCGCCACCACCATCCTCAGGTTCGGGAAACGGTCGAACACGCCTGCGGCCACCAGCGGTAGCAGCGCCGTCGCAACCGGCGGCTTCAGACCCGGTGTGATGGCCGTGGTGGGCGCACTGGCGAGCGTCGCCCAGACCGTAGTGCAGGCTTATCGGTATTCCGGCCTCATTGGCCACGTCCCAGAGCGGATCGAGCGCCGCATCGGTCGGACCCTTGCTACCCGACGGCCAGGCGTCGATCACCGCGCCCCGTAGAACCGGGTCGCCGACGATACGGACCAGCTCTTTCCGGGCGTCCTCGATGCTGGAGGTGGGGAGCTTGCCGATGCCGATCAGGCGATCGGGGTTGTACGAGCAGAACTCCGATATCCAGTCGTTGTAGGCCCGGGCGCACTCGAGACGCAATTCGGCGTCCTCGACCTGCTTGATGGCGTCCCAGAGATGGGGTGACGCATACAGGACTTCGGCGTCGACGCTGTCCGCGTCCTGGGCCTTGATCCGTTCGGCCGGATCATGCAAGGCCGGCATTATTTCGTCGAAGGTCACCGGTCGGTCCGGGTCGGTGAGGTCGAAGAACCGGTAACCCGAGCCCGTCACCGCTGACGCAGGGAACGGTACCGGCACGACATTCTCCACGAACCAGGCGCTGCCGCCGTTCGACTCGCGCACTTGCGGAGCCCGATCTCGCAGACGGGCGGGCAGCCTCGTCTCGAACAGGTCCGCCGGCTCGAACACGTGCGAGTCAGCCGAAATCAGGCTGTAATCAATCTTGTCGTTCACGCTTACCTTCCGTCGTAGTTTGCACGTTGCCGGTCAGGCGACCGGCGGATGCGATCGGTTGCTCTGGGTCCGGCCACGTGACCACACCATCGTCGTTCAGCCGGGACATGTCGTCTTCGCTCAACCCGAGACCGCTCAGGATCTGCCGGGTGTGTTCTCCCTTGTCGCAGTACGGCAGCGCCTGTCCGGGCGTATCCGAGAACCGGATCACCGGGGCGTAGCGCCAGTACCGACCACCCAGGCTGGGATGTTCGGTCTGGACCATCAGCTCATCGGCCTGGGCCTGACGGTCCTTGTAGAGAAATGCGAAGTGCGACATGCCGTCGGCAACCACACATCCGACTCCCGCGGCGAGGAGGCCGCTCTCCCACTCCGAGAGCAGACCGAGACGAGAACACGTGCTCCAGCCGCTGCTCCAGATCCGACCGGTTCTCCCGCCTGGCCCCGACCGTCGCATAACGGGGATCCGAGGTCAGATCCACTCCCGCGACCTTGCAGAACCGGGCGAACTCGTCGTCGGAGACGGCCGAGAAGAAGACCCAGCGAGGGTCCGGGTTCTCATAGGGCTGACGCTCCGTGCCCTGAGCGATCGACGCCGTCTCGTACAAACGGTAGGTGGCCCCGGTCCCGAGTTGCCGGTAGTCGACCGACGGCCGTGGTTCCTTTCCGGCGAACGAGAAGGCATCCTCGAGATTCAGGTACAGGTTGGACTGGATCATGGCCGACTCGACGTATTGGCCCTCTCCCGACCGATGGCGAGCGAAGAGCCCGAGCATCAGGCTCGTCGCGTGACCGACAGCCGCGATGGGATCAGCACCGGCCTCGCGGAGTGGAGGATGCCCCTCCCCGCTCTGGTACGCCGTCGTACCGGCGAACGCTGCGATGATCGGGTCGATGGCAGGTTGACGCCGGTACGGACCGACCGACCCGTAGGAGGCGGCGTAGTGGTAGACCAAATTCGGGTTGATCTTTTGCAGCGTGGCGTAATCGATTCCGAGTGACTCCGGCACGCCGGCTCGAAAACTGTGAATGAACGCATCGGCTTCGGCGACCAATCGGTGGAGAATCTCCCTGCCCCGAGGGTCTTTCAAGTTGAGCGCTATGCATTCCTTGCCCTGCATGGCGCGCACCATGTTGTTCTGGCCGAGGTTCAGGAGTGGGTCAGTGACGTTCCCGCCCTGCACGCCATAGGGGTCTCCGTTGAGGGCGCGGTACGGGTCGCCCTGGAGACGCTCGATCTTGATCACTCTGGCGCCCAGCTCAGCCAGGAGAGCGGTGGCAAAAGGGGTGGCGTAGTAGTAGGCGGCCTCCACGATGGTGACGCCGTCGAGAGGACCTTTCAATGAACGTCCTGACGGTGCTGAAGGCGCCCGGGAAACCAGCTCACCGCGCAGCACCTCTTCGGTGTGCTCACCCGGACGCGGCGCCGGTCTGGTGATCGAAGCAGGTGCACCCGGAAGGTTGACGAGAGCACCGATCTGGATCATGTGTCCGACCCTGGGATCGTCCAGCTCGGCCAGATAGCCGGCCTCGACAACCTGCGGATGCTCCAAGGCCATCTGCGTGGTCTGGATCGTGTCGCCGCAGACATTGCCGTTCTCGAGGTAGGCGGCCATCCACTCGTCCGCGGTTCGTTCCCTCATTCGCTCCTGCACGCGCCGGATGAGCTCATCCTTGTCCGCCGGATCGGAGAACTGGAAGGGTGCACCCTTGTAGCGCTCGTCCTCCCAGATCCAGTCGAACCCGATGACACTGATCCACGCGGGGAAAAAGTGAGGCTCGGTCAGAGAGTGGGTGATCCACCGCCCGTCCTTGCACTCGACCATCAAGCCGATCAGGTTGAGCTGCCTTGGGTCCTGATGGTGGGCCAAGGTGTGCGCATCGTCCTGCTGTTGGCCGGTCTTCGCCGTCGCGTCGGGTGGAAGCGGCTCACCGTCTCGCAGGATCCACCGGACCTTCGGGTTCTGCCGGCAGGTCAAGGCCCGCAGGAAGTCAGTCTGGACGAGTTGACCCTTGCCGGTGAGATCCCGCGCCCGCAGTGCGGCAAGGATGCCCTGTACGGCCAGCATGCCGGCGAAATAGGAGGCGTCCTTGGGTGCTCTGAAGACAGGGCGCTTCCCGTCTTGGAACCACCCGTCCTGGTCTTTGAAAATGCCGGCCTTGGCCATGGCCAGCCCGTCGTCGGCGACGACGTCGGCGAACGGGCCAGTCGGCCCGTAGCCGGTCAGGGAGAAGTACACCAAACCGGGATTGATGCGGGATATCGCTGGATAGTCGATCCCCAACCGCTTCGTTTCGGCAGTGCCCAGACTCTCGATCAGCACATCCGACGATGCGATCAGTCGCTGAAGCTCCTCTTGCCCCGCCTTCGTCTCGAGGTCAAGCTCAATGCTCCGCTTTCCTCGATTGAGAAGAGATACGATGGAGGCTTCCTGGTCCGGATCGCCGCCGGACGGCTCGACACGAATGACGTCCGCACCGAAATCGGCGAGGACCATGGTCGCCATCGGACCGGCCCGGCCCCGCGTGAAATCGAGGACCCGAAGACCTGAACATGCTCCCGACATCGGCATCCCCCCTACGTCGTGTAGTTAGGCGGCGACTTTGAGTGAGGACGGATCGTCGTAGGGGAGCTTGTAGAGGTCTGCCGCGGTACGCCACATGATTCGCTCGATCTCCGAAGGAGTCGCTCCGGCCCGCTCGAGGAATTCCTTCCCGAGTTGAAAGTCCACGGGCCAACTGCTCGTCGAGTGTGGGAAGTCCGGGCCCCACATGATGTTGCCCACGCCTACGTCGTATCGCTCCAGCAGGCCGACTTCGTCGATGATGTACACGACCAGCGCGTTGCGGTGAAAATACTCGCTCGGCAGCATCGGAAGTGTCCAGTGACGCCGGTTGCGCCGGACGGACTCGTCGAAACGCTCCAGGTAGTAGGGAACCCAGCCTGCGTAGCTCTCGGTCCCGATGAATCTGAGGTCCGGGAAACGCTCAAAGACGCCGGTCGTGATCAACTTCGAGAGGATCACTTGGAACTCGCCGGCCGCTATGTCGAGACCGAGGGCCTTGGCCCTCTTGTCGCGACCGGGAACTCCGTCAGCGTTGACAACGGACCCGAGGTCGCCCACGGGGAAGAAGAACTGCTGGTGCACGTTGATCGGCATTCCGAGCTCGACTGCCGCCGCCCAGAACCGGTCGTCCTCGGCGCGTCGGTTCGCTGAAGTTTCCGCTCGGATAGGCCTCGAGCTGGGCCGTCCGCAGACCCATGTCGGCGCAGCGGTGCAACTCGGCGATGCAGTCATCGATGCCCGTCGTCGGAAGGGTGGCGTTACACACGAATCGCTCCGGTGCGTACGCCTGGAACTCCACCATCCAGTCGTTGTACACCTTGTAGCACGCCAGGCTCAGAGCCTTGTCCTTCATGAGCTTGATACCGTTCCAGACCGTGCTGACGCCGTTGAAGATGACTTCGGCGTCAGTTTCGCCCTCAGCCATCTCCTTCACCCGGGACGCGGCGTCGTACGAGCCAGGGAAGAGGTCCTCGTATCGAATGCCGCGGTCCTTGATGTTCTTGAATCCCTCAATGATGCTGGCGCGGTCGTAGCGCTTCGAAGACTTGAAGTAGAAGGAACTGAAACCCATCACCGCCGGACGAGTCTGATCCTCCATCATCCAGGCGTGGCCCTTCGTGTTGGGGGTCTCGATGACACGGGGCCCCCGCTCCCGGTATTTCTTCGGGAGATTCTCCACCCAGAGGTTCGGCGGCTCATTGATGTGGCCATCTGCTGAAATCGCTCGGTACTGCATGCACGCCTCCCTGAGGTCCTTACCTTACCCCGTACAATAACACCGCCCGCCCGAACCGAAGAGGGGGCCTCGGGCCTCGGCGCATGTCAAACTGCGGACCGACCGGGGTCGGACACGGCCCTGCCGTGCGCTTCCTCTATATCTGGACCTGGACGACTCCGTCGATCACCCGGGTGGTGAATGTCATCAGATTCTGGTTGAAACCGTCCGGAATCGAAGGTTGGACGCATCGACCGGTCGTCACCTCGTAGCGGCTCGAATGCTGTGAGCATTCGATGTGGCCGTCCACGACCGGACGCCCGCCGAGTGACGTCCCCTGGTGAGGACAGAGGCTCTGGAATGCGTAGTACGAGCCGTCGACGTTGGCAAGAGCCACCGGCATTCCGTCAACCGAGACGGTCGCACTGCTGCCCGGCTCGAGCCAGCCCTCCGGAATGGCATCGTAGAACGGCACGGGCATAGCGAGTCTTCAGGCGGTAGCCAATACGTAGGGCGGATCCGCCTCGTAACGCTCCCGCCTCTCCTCGCGGGTGACGGTCGAAGCGTCGACGTCGGGCGACTGGGCGCGAAGCGCCCCAACGGTGGCCTCGTGGCGGGGGATGAACTCGAACGTCTTCCACCCGCAGAATCGGCTGGCGTTCTGCCAGCTGATCTTGTCGATCACCTCGTCGGAGCAGCCCGCACCCTCGCACTGCGCCAGCAGCGCCTCGGGAGCATCCGGCCAAAGCGAGTCCGAGTGCGGGTAGTCGGTCTCGAAGGCGAGGATGTCCTCGCCGATCTCCTGATGGAGTTTCAGGGAGGTGGGGTCGGCGATGAAACACGCGAGGGAGTGCTCTCGGAATACCTCCGACGGCTTCTTCGAACCGAAGTCCTGTCCGGTCCAGGTTTGGTTCTCGTAGTGCCGGTCGACGCGGTCGAGCATGAACGGGATCCATCCGATCCCGCCCTCCGAGAACGCCACCTTGAGGCCGGGGTACTTGCGGAAGGCCGGTCCCCAAAGGAGGTCTTGGACGGCGAGGACCGAAACCTGGGTGGAGAGGACCATGAATTCGTCGAAATTGATGTCCGGCATGTTGATCGCATTGAGGCCCTGGCCGATGTGCAGACACATGACCACGTCGAGATCGCACATCGCCGTGAAGAAGGGATCCCACCAATCCGACTGGTAGGTGGGATAGCCCTGCAGATGGGGCAACTCAGGCATCGTCACGGCGCAGGCTCCCTTGGCCGCCACCCTCTTGAGCTCCTCGACCACGGCATCCATGTCCCACAGCGGCAAGATCGACAACGGCATGAAGCGGCCCGGGTAGGCCGCGCACCACTCGTCGATGTGCCAATCGTTGTAGGCCTTGAGCATCACGAGGGAGAGGTCCTTGTCGTTGGCCTCCTGGAAGGTGCGACCACTGAATCCCGCCATGCTGGGAAAGCACATTGAAGCCAGCACGCCGTTTCGGTTCATGTCGCGTACCCGCTCGTGGATGTCGTAGGCCCCAGGTCGCATCTCGGCCAGCGCGGAGGGGTTCATGCCCCACTGCTCCTTGGGCCACGTCACCACCGCATTGAGACCGACCATGCCCATGACCTGGTCCTCGAAGATCCACTCATCCTTGCCGTCGCCGTTCCTCACCAGGCGAGGGGCCAGGTTCCGGTAGCGGTCCGGCACGTGGGCGTCGAACATGTTCGGGGGCTCTATCAAGTGGTCATCGATGCTCACGATGATCATGTCGTCGACGTTCAATGTCGTCCCTTTCTCAATTATTGGGACCGGGTTGCCTTCGTGCCAATGTATCGCTGCGATCTTGACACCAAGGTGAGTTGTCTACCGTGTCGGAGGGCTAGCTTGAGCCGGTGCCCCCCGAATTTGATCTCGAAGGTTGGCCTGCACTGGTCACAGGAGCCGGCCAGGGAGTCGGACGAGCCATTGCTCTCACCCTTGCCGATGCCGGCGCCGACGTCGCGATCAACGACGTGGTCGAATCGCGAGCGGACGAAGTCAGGGATGAGATTCGAGAACGAGGCGGCCGGGCCGAGAGCGCCCCGTTCGACGTTACCGATTGGGATTCCGTCCATGCCGCGGTGGATCGACTCGGAGGCGTCGGGATTCTCGTCAACAACGCCGGGAACGCCGGGGTGGACGGCTTCTCCGCCCTCCGCCCCTTCGTCGAAACCGACCCAGCCGAGTGGGATCGGTACATCCGGGTCAATCTCTTCGGCGTCATGAACTGCACCAGGGCCGCCCTCCCGTCGATGATCGACCGGAACGGTGGCCGGATAATCACGATCGTGTCCGACGCGGCACGCTATGGCGACGCATTCCTGGCGCCCTATGCGGCGGCCAAGGCCGGTGCGGCCGGCTTCTGTCGCTCGATTGCCAGGGAGGTCGGCCGCTACAACATCACGGTCAACTGCGTGGCCTTGGGGACCATACGGACGCCGACCACGACGCGGGCCGACGCCGACTCGCCGGCGCACCTCGAGCGCGAGCAGCAGCAACTCAAGAAGTACGTCATCAGGCGGAAGGGAGAACCCGAAGACGTTGCCGGTCTGGTGGGATTCCTCGCCGGTCCCTCGGCTTCCTGGATCACCGGCCAGACCTATCCGGTCAATGGAGGCTATTCCTTCGCCCTCTGACGGATCCCGACTGCTGCGCCGCAAGTGTTGACCGGCTCTCGAAACCCGGTGTCACGCTACGCTCCGTGATCGGGCAGACCACCAACCGCAAACTGTGGAGGACATCGCAAGAGTGACCACTAAATTTCCTCGCAACCAGGCGGCGATCGCAGGCATCGGCGCCACCGAGTTTTCCAAGGACTCCGGGGCCAGCGTGTTCTCGCTGGCGGCTCGAGCGGTGAAGGCTGCGGTGGCCGACGCCGGGCTCGAGGTCAAAGACATCGACGGGTTGGCGACATTTGGGCCCAATGACTCGGTGGCGCCAAATCTTCTGGCTCCTGCCCTCGGCCTCAAAAGCATCAGTTGGTATGTCGACCAGTTTCTGGGTGGCAGCGTCTCAATGTCGATACTCGGCCAAGCGGCACTGGCCGTGAGCGCGGGTGTGGCCGAATGTGTCGTCTGCTATCGCGCCCTCAACGGCCGCTCGGGCGCCCGGATGAATGGATCAGGGGCGTTCGTGCAACGGCCGCCTTGGGATATGCAGTTCAAGGCATCGACGGGCTACATAGTTCCGGCTCAGGAGATCGCTATGGCCGCCAAAGCACACATGCTGCGCTACGGCACGACCTCGGAGGACCTGGGACGCTTGGCCATCCTTTGCCGGAACAATGCGATGGACAACGAACGAGCGATGATGCGCAAGCCGCTCACCATGGAGGACTACCTCGAGAGCCGGTGGATCGTGGAACCTTTCAGGCTCTTCGATTGCTGCCTCGAGACCGACGGAGCGGTCGCCGTGGCCGTCGTCAACGCTGACCGGGCCAAGGACCTCCCTCACCGCCCGGTGATGGTTCGGGGAGCGGCCTGGGGCGGAGGCGTGAACCTCGTCAACAACGGGCACACCGACCTGGCTGATTCGCCGGCCAAGCTGATCGCTGATCGGCTGTACGGTGCCGCCGGGCTGGGGGCGTCCGACATCGATTTCGCCGAGCTTTACGACTGCTTCACCTACACGCTGCTCTCGCAGATTGAAGGGTATTCGCTCTGCGATACCGGCGAGGTCCCGGCCCGGCTGCTCGAGGGATCGTTCGACAGGGATGGCTCTCTACCCGTCAACACGGCAGGGGGACTCCTGTCAGAGGGATACCTGCACGGGATGAACCACGTTTTCGAGGCAGTCGAACAGATCAGAGGGTCGGCGGGGCCGCGACAGATCGAACGCCATGACACCGCCTTGGTGACGGGCCAACTGGGATACGTCAGCGGCTACTCCTCCGCCCTGATCCTCGAGGGTGCCCGATGAGCGTTCCTGCGATGCTCCCGATCCCGGACCGAGACTCCGAACCATACTGGGCCGCCCTCGCTTCAGGGCGCTTGGAACTTCAACAGTGCCTGGACTGCAGTCATTGGACCTGGCCGCCACGACCGATCTGCTCGTTCTGCCAGAGCGAGCACCTGTCGTGGCGGGAAGTCGCCGGCACGGGTGAGGTGCACAGCTGGGTGACGACACACAACGTCTACTCGGCTGCGTTCGCCCAGTTGGTGCCCTACACCACGGTGCTGGTCCGCCTCGACGAGCAGTCCGACATCCTGATACCCGGCCAGTTCGGATCAGACGTCGACCTCTATCAGGGCCTCAGAGTACGGGCTCGCATGCAACCCCTCACCGATCAGATAGGGGAGCTCAGTTGGGAGGCTGACGCGCGATAGCGCCTCGTCGTCGGCGACCGCAGGGCAGGGCAAGACGGGACCCGATTCGGGCTAGGCCAGGTCCGTCCCGTGCCCGATGCGGGCGATAAACCTTCCGTCCTCGGCGGGGACATGGAACTCGGCTGTGTGGAAGGCGACGGATTGACCAGCCGACGAGCCACTCTTCACCTCTGCGGTCACACGGACCTCCGCAAAGACGTACCAGTCCTCGGCGACACGATAAAGCGGCTCCACCGAGACCACCTCGAACTTCTCGAAGAATGCGCCGAAGTAGTCGGCGTGGGCCTTCATGCCGACCAGGGAGGTCAGGGTCCCGGTGTCTTCGACGTAGTCGCGGACTGCCGATGCGGCGAGGTCGTGGATCGTGCCGAGGACTCCGTCGAGATCACCCACCAGGAGTGCCTGCAGAAAGCGATCGTGCTGCTGGAAAACCTGCTCCCGCGACGTGCATCTCCTCGGCGGGGGTGTCGGCCGGGGTACCGCCCCCACCGAGGACCGAGCGAGGCACGCGTACCCAGACCAGCTCGCCGGTGATGCCCTTGCCCGTGGCGGACGGGAAGAGGCCGAGTGTCTCGTGCGCCCCCCGCTGGTCGGTGCCCTTGAGCTGCCCGTAGGAGATGGCATCCTGGAATGTGTACCAAGTGCCCCGTATTTCCGTCAGCGGGTTGACCGCGAGAAGATCACTCCTTCCCCGGACCATCTTGTAGATCTCTTCTATGCCCTCCCTCGTGGAAATGACGGGAAGTCTCACGCCCCCATCCGGAAGCACCTCGGGGGTGATCGTGTAGCCATACGGTCCATGTTCAGTGAGGGTTTCCATCAACTCAGGAATGACACCCTTCATCTCCGCCTCTATGTGCGTGATCGATTGGTCATAGCTGTGCGCTGTGATTTCCCCAAGCTGGCGGAGAAACGTTGGATCAGTGTCGATCGCTTTCATCCACCGTCCTTTCCTCGTGCCGACAGAACAATACTCCTGGCGCACCGGAGACGGCAGGGCGATCGCCGCGCCAAATCGTGGTCGGGCGACCTGTCCTGTCTGCACACCCCCTGCGAGCCGGAACCGAGCTTTGCACGTGCCTGTAAACTGACGACGGCAGTGGCCGAACGATGGGGGGTCCATATGGCAGTCGGAGCACGCCCGCATCACCATCGTCCCTTGCCGGCCACGCTCGCCCAACTGCGGAAAAGCCGAGCATGGTTGCCACGCGACGCTTAGGAATGGTTGGCCTAGGCCAGATGGGCTTGCCCATCGTCCAGAGGCTGCTCGCCGAGGATCATCCGGTGACCTTCTACGCACGCAGACCCGAGGTCTCTTCGGAGCTGGTCGCTTCGGGGGCAGTTGACGGCAGATCGTTGGCTGGCGTGGCCACCAACAGCGACGTCGTGATCATCTGCGTCTACGACGATGACGACGTCAAAGAGGTCTGCCTGGGAGCAGAGGGCGTCATCGCCAACATGAATCCCGGCTCCGTACTCGTCAACCATACGACCGGCGACCCTGCCACGGCGCGGCTCCTCAGCCGGCACGCCCGCGTGCGCCGGGTGCACTTCCTCGACGCGGCGCTCAGTGGTAGTCCGGCAGACATAGCCGACGCGAAATTGACTCTCCTCGTCGGCGGGCGCGAAGCCGTGCTGCGCCGGACTCGACCAGTGCTGGGGTGCTACGCAGATCCCGTCATCCTGGTCGGTCGGATCGGAGATGGCCAGTGGATGAAGCTGGTCAACAACGCCCTCCTCGCCGCCAACTTGAGCATGGTACGAGAGGCAGAACGGGCCCTGTCCGCCCTGGGACTCCCTTTGGAAACAGCTCTCGAGGCACTGACGCATTGCAGCGGAGACAGCCGCGCTCTGCGTATCGCCTCCCAGATGGGTTCGTCAGAAAAATTGCTCGAGCAGGCCGGACGGTTCATCGAAAAAGACATTGGGACCATTCGGGATGTGGCCAGGGCCCGCAGGGTCAACTTGGGCCTCCTCGGCATGGCCGCCTCGTCACTGGGAGGAGAGACGTGAAACCGACGATCGAACAGCTGTGGGACATCGAGGCGATCAAGCAACTGAAAGCCCGATACTTCCGGTGCATCGACACCAAGGACTGGGATGCGTTCTCCCAGCTGTTCACGGAGGACTGCGTGCACCACCTTCCGCAGGAGTCCGCCAAGGCGACCGTCACCAACGACGAGTACCTGCGCGACATGAAGGCGCAGCTCGGCAAGGGCGTCACCATCCATCACGGACACATGCCCGAGATCACACTTCTGAGCGACACCGAGGCCGAAGGGATATGGGCGATGTTCGACTATGTGGACGCGGAACTCCCGTCAGGTCCGGTAAAGATCCAGGGATACGGCCACTACTTCGAGACCTACCGAAAGGGTCCCGACGGCGCGTGGCGGATCAGTTCGAAGCGGAACGTCCGCTTGCGCGTGGACCATCTCGACCAGGCCTGATGCGCGGGCTCTCTCAACGTGCACTGGTGACCGGGGTGTAGAAGCCCGTCTGTCCGATCAGCCGCACAAGCTCCGCTTCCGTCTGCGACCGTCCGCAAAGGGAGGCGCCGCAGCGCCTGGCTATGACGTGACAGCCAGGAGAGATCGGACTCGTCGCAGAACCCGATGGCGCCGTGCAACTGGTGGGCGATCCGAAAGGTCGTCTCCGCCGCTTCGAGCGAGGCGGACCGGAGCGCCATGGCGTCCGTGAGCGCCTCCGCCGGCCGGTTCCCAATGGCCCACGTGGTGTACTTGCAGAGTTCCTCGAGACCCTGCGTGGCGACGGCCACATCCGTCAGCGCGAATTGGACGGACTGGAACTCGGCCAGCGATTGCCCGAACTGCCGCCGGTCTCGGACGTAATTGACGGTCATCGCCTGGGCTGACTGCAGCATCCCGAGCAGGGTCCAGCACTGGAGGAGGACCACCAACGCCCCCGCCTCCGTCCGGGATTCCCAAGGTGTCATCTCGATTCGACACACGAAAGGACCAAGGTTCGCCGGACCAGCGTGGCCGGCGCGCACCACTCGGGCCGTCTGCCCGTCGAAGGAGATGGCGGTCCAGCGCATCTCGAGGTCGGCGTGCGCCAGGAGGGGCTCGTCGTACGCCACCATTCCGACGGCGTCGGTGCCGTCCAGCCCGATCGCGGCGAGTCGTTCGGCGACCGGGTACGGCAACGCCACTCGACCGGCGGCCCGACAGGCCAGGGCCGCCGCCTCGATCTGAGTCTCCTGGCTGACATCGATATCCCACAGACCCAACCCGCCGAGGTGGTCGCCAATCCAGTCTCGATGGCCGGGGTCCCGTACCGCCTGCCGCACGTGCCCGAATCCTCCCGTCGCCAGCAACGAGGCAGAGACGACCCGCTCGAACTCGACCGCTTCCGACGCCAGTTCGGTGTTCATCTCCGAACCAGATCCATGGAACGGGCCATGAGGATCCTCTGCATCTCGATGGATCCCGAGGCCACGGTTGACGCCTGGGCGTAACGCCAGTGCTCCTCGGCGAAGCGCTCGAATTTCGACGGCACGACGTCGGGACCGCTCGGCGACAATTCGCTCAGCATGTCCATCAGGATCTCGCCTACCTCCTGCTCGAGCTTGGTGACCACAATCCGGTAGGCGGCCACATCGCCGGGATCGACCCTTCCCGACGATTGTGTGTCGATCACGCGGTAGGCGAGCGTCCTCGCCGTCTGGTGTGCACCAGCGCCATCGCCCATCTCGCGGTCAAGGTGAGAGGCAACGCCGACCAGCGGTCCGCCAACGCCGTCGGCGCCTCCAGCAACAGGCGCTCGCAGCGGGCGTAACGGGCAATCCCGACGCGCTCGAAGGCAAGGGTCTCGCGCACGACCCGCCAGCCGTCATTGACTTCCCCCATCACATCCTCGGGCCCGGCCGAAACCCCGTCGAGGAATACCTCATTCAGGTGATGGGGGCCGACCATGGAGCGGATCGGTCTCACTTCTATGCCGGGGCGGTCCAAAGGGAGGACGAAGACGGTGATCCCATGGTGCTTCTCCGCGGCGGGATCCGTGCGAGCCAGTAGGAAGATCCACTGCGCCACGGTTGCATACGACGTCCACACCTTCTGTCCCGATATCTCCCATCCACCCACGGTTGGCTTGGCCGCGGTGCGCAGCGAAGCGAGGTCGGAACCGGCCTCAGGTTCCGAGAACCCCTGGCACCAGATCTCCTCTCCCGCGGCAATTGCCGGGAGGTGTCTCTCCCTCTGTTCCTGCGACCCGAAACGCATCAGGGCCGGGGCCACCCAATTGACGTTCATGTACTGCGCTCCCCTTGGTTCGTAGTTGGCCCACATCTCCTCGCGCAACGCCATCTGCTCCCAGGTGCTCCGCTCTTGACCTCCGTATTCCGCTGGCCACATAAGGGAGATCAGCCCACGAGAGCCCAATTCACGACAGAACGCCTTGGTCGTTTCCATGTCGGCCGGGTCGTCTGTGAACCCGCCGATGAATTTCTCAGGAAGCAGATCGGTGATCATTGTTCGCAGCTGATCCCGCAGTGACTCTGCCTCGGGCGACTCGCGGAAATTTAATGTCATCTCACCTCATCGCCGCGCCGAGTGGAAGCTACAGGGGCCGGCACCCGCACTCTATAGTGCGCTTCCCCGACAAGAAATGCCGAATCAAATGAACGAAATCGCAGAACTGTTCAGCCTCAAAGGGAAGACGGCAGTGGTCACCGGGACCAGCGCCGGTATCGGAAGCCGCCTCGCCCGCACGCTCGTGTTGGCCGGAGCACAGGTGGTGGCCATGGCGCGCCGCACGACCGAAGTCGACCTCCCTTCGTCCTCGCCCGGGGAGTTGATACCGATGAACGTCGATCTGCAGCAGCGTGATCAGGTCGCCGACGCGGCACGGGCCAGCCTCGTGGCACTCGGTGGGCGCGTTGACATCCTCGTGAACAACGCCGCCTTCTTGGCCGGCGGGGTGAAGGCGGAGGACGAGTCCTACGAGAACATCCGCCAGACTCTGGCCGTCAACCTCGAGGCACCCATCCTGCTGGCCCAGACCTTCTATCCGGGCATGCGCGCTGCAGGAAGCGGTTCGATCATCAACGTGGGGTCGATCGTGGCCTCGGGCGGGATCGGCCGGCTACCACAGGCGGTGTACGCCGCCTCGAAAGGTGGGCTGGAAGCCATCACCAGGGAGTGGGCCGCGCAATGGAGCCGTTACGGCATCCGGGTCAATAGCCTTGTGCCGGGGTTCATAGAGACGGAGACAACGGCGCCCATCATCCACATCGAGAAGATCCAAGAATGGATCCTTCGCAACACCCTGCTCCCCCGCCACGGCCAGCCCGCGGATTTCGACGGAGCCCTGCTCCTTCTCGCCAGCGACGCCGGCCGCTACATCACCGGTCAACGACTGGTCGTCGACGGCGGATGGACGGCCCACTGAGTTCATGGCGGGCCGCGGGTGAGGCTCTCGGCCAGACTCCGGAGTTCGCCCTTGAGAACCTTCCCGGTTGCGTTACGAGGGAGCGCCTCCACAACCCAGATCACCCGAGGCACCTTGAAATTGGCCAGGCGCTCACGCGTCCAGACAACGAGCTCCTCCGGTTCGGCGGTGTGGTTGGCGGCCGGCACCACGAACGCCGCACCGACCTCGCCGAGACGCTCATCGGGCACGCCGATCACGGCCACCTCCCCTACCGTGGGATGTTCGGCCAGCAGTGCCTCTATCTCCGCCGGGTACGCATTGAATCCGCCGACGATGAACATGTCGCCCTTGCGGTCGACGACGGCCAGATTTCCCTGCGCATCAAAGCGTCCGATGTCACCCGTGTGCAACCAACCGGCAGGGTCGATCCGCCGAGCGGTCTCCTCCGGCGCCTCGAGATATCCCTGCATGACGTTGTACCCGCGGATCCACACCTCGCCCAGCGCTCCGGGCGGCGCCGCCGCCCCCTCTTCGGTCATGACGACGACCTCGACGCCGGGCACGGCGCGTCCAGAGGTGGAGGTCAGTGTCTCGATGTCGTCATCAGACCTCGACACGGTCGCGACCGCCGAGCACTCGGTCATTCCGTAGCAGGTCGACACCCGCTCGAACCCGAAGTCGGAGAACAGGCGCCGAATGAGCACTGGTGGAATCGACGCCGCACCGGTAATGGCCAGTCGCAGGGACGACAGGTCCCGACGCGTCATCTGTGGGCTGGCGAGAAGAGTGGCGTAGAGCGCCGGTGGGCCCGGAAGGACCTGAATCTGCTCGCGCTCGATCTGCTCGAGCAGCGGTTCGGCGCTCAGCACCCGGTGCGGATAGATCGTCAGTCCGTGCATCAAAGACGTCAACCAGCCCGCTTTGTACCCGAAGGCATGGAAGAACGGATTGACGATGGCGTACCGTTCGGCGGCCTTGAATCCGGCGAAGCGGGACCAGTCGTAGTAAGCCCGCAGGTTCTGAGAATGGGTGGTGATCACACCCTTCGGAACCCCCGTCGTCCCGGAAGTGAACATGACGTCGCTGACGGTCGAGCCCCGAAGGGACGACAATCGCTCAGCCACGCCAGGCTCGGCGCCCCCCTCGTGCACGAAGTCATCCCATGGGCACTCCGCTTCGGTTCCCGCGGTCACGATGGTCGGCACCGTCTCGGCGCCGATGCCTTCGGAGCGGAGCATGCCCAGGTAGTCGTTGTCGAGGAAGCCCTGGTGGACGAAAAGGGCCTTCGGCCTCGTGGTGCCCACGATGTGGGAAGCCTCCCGACCCCGGTAGCGGGTATTCAACGGCACAATGGCGGCGCCGGCCATCTGCGCACCGAGCGCGAAGACGACCCAGCGCCAACTGTTCGGCGCCCAGATGGCGACCGTATCTCCCGTTTCCACGCCGCGCCGCAGCAAGGCGGAGCTGACCTTCTCTGCGTCAGCCGCCAACTGCGAATAGCGTGAGGGTCCGGTCCACGTCGACAATCGCGTTGCGGTCCCCCCACTGCGCCGCGGCATCAGAGAGGAGGTGGCCCGTCGTCCTCCACCGCTCGTCGCCCCTTCCGCCGTCGGCGGCCCCACCGTCCGTATGCTGACCCAAGGCAGAAAACTGTAGATGCACAACGCCGCGTGGGCAGCGAGGCCGTCCACCGCTCGTGTTGCACGATCTACAGGGATGGCACATAGTCGTCGATGCCGTCGTCCATGCGCTTGGCCCCGGCAGAAGGAGGGACATCGAGTGGACCTCGATCTTTCGAGCGATCAAGAGCTCTTCAGCGAGACCACCGGCAGGTTCCTCGCCTCGAATTGGACCACGGCTGAGGTACGCCGGCTGATCGGCGACCCGATCGGGTTTGCGCGCGACGCCTGGGACAAAGGAGCCGAGCTCGGCTGGACCTCCATGCTCGTACCCGAGGAGTTCGGCGGTGGAACGATCTCGGGTGAGGGCGTCCGTGACCTCGGCATTATCGCGGAGCTCCTCGGTCGCTCCCTCTTCGCCGGTCCGGTGTTGCCAACGAACATCGTGGCCGACGCCTTGGCGCGCAGCGGCTCTGAGGGGCTGGCCAAGGAGCATCTGCCGAAGATCGCGGCCGGCCAGGAAACGGCGGCCTGGGCCGTGTCGGAGGATAATGACGACTGGCTCGCCCGGTCCGGTTCGGTCAAAGCGGTGCCGGACTCGCGACGGCTACCGGCTGACCGGCGTCAAGACCCCGATTCAGGACGCACACGTCGCCGACCAGCTGTTGGTTTCGGCGACGACCGGGAACGGGGTGGTCCAATTCCTCGTGCCCTCGTCTACGAACGGTGTCACCGTGCAGCCGCTCGAGGGCATGGACCTCACCCGACACTTCGCACGCGTCGTGTTCGAAGGGGTCGAGGTGCCCGCCTCGACGGTGACCGGGGAGTTCGGTCCGGACGCGACCGAACTGGAAACACAGCTCGCCTTGGCGTTGAGTCTCCAATGCGCCGAGACCGTGGGCGCCACGGACCGGATGTACGAAGTGACCCTTCAGTACATGAAGGACCGCAAGGCCTTCGGGCGTCCCATCGGCTCCTATCAAGCGTTGAAGCACCGCCTGGCCGACATGCTGCTCTGGTTGGAATCAGCGAAGGCGGTGACGGACGCTGCCCTCAAGGCCGTCCAACTCGATGCAGACGCCAGCAATGCGGCGAGTCTGGCCAAGGCGTACGTCGCCGACCGTTGCCCCGTCATCTTGCGTGAATGCCTCCAGCTCCACGGAGGGATCGGGTACACCTGGGAACACGACCTCCACCTCTACCTGCGGCGGGTCGAGACGAACGCCGCCATCTACGGTGGTGCGGACTTCCACTGCGACCGGTTGGCACCGGCGATCGGGCTCTGACACGACCCCGCCTACTTCACCACTGCTCGTTCGGCGAGTCCCATCATCGACTCGGGCGGATCGACCGACTCTCCGGCGGCAATGTCCCGCACGATCGCGATGTCCTTGACGAAATACGGCGTTGCGCCGCTCCGGAGCGCCTGGCCGTCGAATCCGGCCCCCGCCACCAACGCCGCCGCAGTGCTTCCACCGGTGCCGTGCGCCAGGACACTCGCCATGGCGGACTGGTCGAGCCCGAGGGAGCTGGCGAACTCGAACGTATCGATGGCCAGGGACATGTGCGCGGCCAGCAGCAGGTTGTTGATCACCTTGGCGATCTGGCCGGACCCCAGCGGACCGACGTGGATCACCGGATTGCCGAAAGACTCGAAGATCGGTCTACATCTGGCCACGTCAGGTTCATCTCCCCCCATCATGACGAGCAACCGCCGTTCGAGCGCGGCCACCGCCGACCCGCTGACGGGAGCGTCCACCACGCTCACCCCCCGTTCCGCCGCCCGCTCCGCCACCCGGTGGCAGGTCCTCGGATGCACCGTCGAATGGATGGCCACCACTCCGCCGGCCGACATTCCCGCGAGCACTCCGTCGGAACGCAGCACGACGTCTTCGACGTCTTCATCGGAGAACACGCAGATGCCGACGACGTCGCTCCTGGCCCCCAGATCCGCCGGCGTCGCGACGACCTGTGCCGCGCTGTCGCGGAACGGGTCGACCGAGGACTGCCGCCGGGCCCATATCGTCAGCGGATGTCCGGCGTCAGCGATGCGACGGGCCATCGGAGCGCCTTGATTACCCAGACCGATAAACCCCACCCTTGTCACTCCGGATACCTCCACTCTGGGGTCGTCATCTGATGGTTGGCCGTCAGACCTCATAGAGTCGACCACATGACCCTCTACCGAGTGTACGGAGACGAAGCCGGGGAAACTCATTTGTCGACCATCGAGCTTCCCGTCCTCGCTGTGCACTCCGAAGGTGTCGCCCGGCTTCGTGGCCTCATCGACATACCGGCGACCAGTGCGGGCGTGGTCGAGCTTCTCGAGCCGACCCCCTCCCAGGACCTGCACCCGGCGCCGGCGCGACGCCTTCTGGTGTTCCTTCGCGGTGAGACCGAGATCAGGACGACGTCCGGCGATCGTCTCGTACTGCGCGCCGGCGACTGCCTCCTGGCAGACGACGTCAACACCAAGGGCCACTACACCACCGATATCGGCACCGAGCCACGGACCATGGTGTCGATAGGCATTGACCCCGACTGGCAGCTCCCGACGCCCTGAGCGGACAGCACCGTGTCATCAGGGACGATCGGCGCGGCCCGACGACGCCGGCATTCCCTGCGTGGCCCCGCCACAGACGGAGAGGACCTGGGCCGTGATGTAGGAGGCTTCCTCGCTGCAGAGAAACCCGACGGTGTGGGCGATATCCCACACGTTGCCCATACGGCCCAGCATGTTCATCCGCTTCTGTATCTCGAGGCTCGGCGTGCCGATGGAGGCTTGCATCGGGCTGGCGATCATCCCCGGCAACACCGCGTTGACCCGGACGTTGCGCCGCCCGTACTCTCCGGCCAGATCCACGGTCAGGGCCAGGACGCCGCCCTTGGAAGCGGCGTACGCAGGATGCGTGACTCCTGCGTCGCGGATGGCCACCACCGAACCGATGTTGACCAATGAACCCCCGCCCCGCTCGATCAGCACCGGGATGGCGTACTTGCACGCCATGAAGGTCCCCCGGAGATTGACCGCCATGATCTGCTCGTACAGATCAAGGGTCGTCTCCGTGATGGGCGCGTGCAGGCTGATACCCGCGTTGTTGACCAGGATGTCGAGCCCGCCAAAGGTCGCAAGAGCAGTGCGAACCATGGCCTCGCAGTCGGCTTCGCTCGAGACGTCGGCCATGCAGGTGGCGGCCCGGCCTCCCTCCTTCTCGACCAGATCGACCGTGGCCTTTGCGTTGTCCTCATCGCGGTCCACGACGAGGACCGACGCCCCCTCGCGAGCCAATACCGTGGCCACCGCGCACCCGATGCCGATCCCCGGCAGGGAAGTGCCACCGCCTGTCACGATCGCCACCTTGCCGTCCATCCGAAAAGCCATGCGGAACCTCCCCGGTCGCCGGACGACGCAGCAGTTGCCTCCCAGAGAGCTGGACGGCAGCGCTGGTGCACACCGCCGCCCAACATAGGATCTGGATCGCCTGGACGCTGCAAGGGAGGTCCGTCCATGACCGCACACCGCGCCTCGCGCTCGGCGCGGATCCGAGAGCAATTGGGTCACCCGGTACTCGACGGCGATGGTCACATCGTCGAGTTGTTTCCCGTCTTCTCGGACTTCGTGCGTGATCATGGTGGCGGTCCCGCGCTGGACTCCATCTCGCACGGGCGCGGGCCATCGGACGACATGCCAGCAGAGGAGCGGCGACGCGGCGGACTCCTCCCATCCTCTTGGCACGTACCGTCCAGCTACGGAGTACTACGCGACGGTCAGCTCGCCCGCTCGCTACTACGAGCGGCTCGGCGAGGCGGGGATCGACTTTGCGGTGCTCTACCCCACCATGGGCATTGCCATGCTGCAGGTACTCGACGACGAAGTACGGACGACATTGTGTCGGCTCTACAACGAGTTCATGGCCGATCAGTACCGGCCGTACGGCGACCGCTTCACGGTCGCTGCGCTGATCCCCATGAACTCCCCCGCAAGAGGCCGTTGGCGCACTGGAACACGCCAAAACCCTCGGGAGCAAGGTCGGACTCATCGCCAGCCACGTCCACCGCGGCGTGCCGGGCCAGACGTGGCCTCCGGACGACGACTGGGCCGCCTTGCGCATCGCCGAATGGGAAGTCAACGGGTGGATCGACACGTTCGGCATCGACAGCGCCTACAACTACGATCCGGTGTGGGCCAAGGCGGTGGCGTTACAGATGCCCCTGGCCGCGCACACGGCCGGCATCGGCTTCAGCGACCGGGCATCCGTCACGAACTTCGTCTACAACCAGATTGGGCATTTCGCCGCGTCGGGCGCGGCACTGGCCAAGTCGCTCTTCTTGGGTGGCGTCACCCGGCGTTTCCCCGAATTGCGGGTGGCCTTGCTCGAAGGGGGCGCCGCCGTAGGCGTTGAGACGTTCCTCGGCTTGGCCTCTACGTGGCAGAAGCGCGGCGGGCCCGCCATCCGGGCGCTCAATCCCGACAACATCGACTCAGCACTGCTCTACAAGCTCCTCACCGAAAGCGATCCCCGGCTCTCGCGCTACACCGCCGAGCAGCTGAAGTGGCAGGGAGCGATGAAGATACCACGCGACGATTTCGAAGCGGTCGGGATCACGTCACTCGAGGATGTCCGGGATCTGTTCTGCACCCCGTTCTCCTGGGGCTGCGAGGCGGATGATCCGCTCGTCGGCCTCGCCTTCGATTCCAGGATCATGCCCTTGGGAGCCCGGATTCCCGCCTTCTTCGCTTCCGACCTGGGGCACTGGGATGTGCCGGAGTTCGACGAGCCCCTCAAGGAGGCGTACGAGTTGGTGGAGCGTCAGATACTGGGCGAAGACGAGTTCGAGGACTTCGTCTTCGCCAACCCGGTCCGCTTCTATGCCTCCATGAATCCCGACTTCTTCTCCGGAACGTCGATCGCCGCGGCGGCACAGGCGGCCTACCGGGCGCTGAGCCGCCGTGCTCGGTCGGGCGTGCCTCAGAAATGCACCAGGCGCGCCATGGGTTCCTCCTCCACACCGGCGAAGCCACCCTCGAAGCCGGGGAGGCGGTAGAGGCGAGCGACGTTCTTGCCCAGAATGTCCGCCCTGTCCTCGTTCGGAAGCGCTTCGGTCAACTGCACGGCCTGCCGTCGGTCATCAGGCCAGTCGGCACCGTCTAGAGGAAAGTGGCTCGACCACAGGAGATGGGTACGCCCCAGCTTGTGGCGGTTCTTCACCGCCGACCGGTCCTGGTGGACGGTGAACCAGAAGTGGCGACGGAGATACTCGCTCGGGAGCAGTTCCTGGTTCTGCAGCTCGTACTGGGACAGATGCCGATTCCTCACGAAATTGATGTCGGTGAACTCCAGCCAGTGCATCGCCCACCCGGCGTCGCCATGGGCCAGCACGAATCGCACATTGGGGAAACGGTCGAAGATCCCGGCCGCCACGAGCGGCAACGCAGCATCCGCCATAGGAGGGCGCAGACCGGGACCGATGCCGGCCGCCGGCGTGCTGCCGGACGAACCCCCAAGCGTGTAATGGATGCTCACGGGCACACCCGTCCCGTCCACGACCTCCCAGAACCCGTCGTCCCCCCGGCCGGGCGCCGGACCAAGGGCGGGCCAGGCGTCGATGATGACCCCCCGTAGGCCGAGTTCTCCGACGCACCGCAGCAGTTCGTCGCGGGCATCGTCGAAGCCGGTCATCGGAATACGACCCAGCCCGATAAGCCGACCTGGGCTGTGCGCGCTGAACTCGGCGATCCAGTCGTTGTAGGCCCGCACGCAACCGAGGATCAGCTCGCGGTCGGCCGTAGCCCGGATGGCGTCCCAGAGCCCGGGGAAGGGATAGAGGACCTCGGCCGCCACCCCGTCGGCGTCCTGGGCGACCAATCGCTGCGCCGGATCCCACAGCGCAGGGAGGACGTCCTCGAAGCTTCGCGGGCCATGCGATGGCTTGCGCCAACCCGACCCGTTCACCACCGACTCGGGCAAGAGGGCTGACTCCCCTTCGACAGACCAACGGCAGACGCCGCTCGCCGTATCGAGCCGGGGCGCCCGGTCGCGCAGCTTCGCCGGTAATCGGGTCGTGAACAGGTCGGGTGGCTCGAGGATGTGGCTGTCGGCGGAGATCAAGCTGCAATCGGTCATGTCAAGCACGGGATCCCCCTGCGGTCGTACCCACCAGGGAGGGCTCGTCGTACGACAGCTGGTACATGTCCGCAGCATTGCGCCACATGATCCGTTCGATCTCCGAAGGGGTGGCACCCGCCCGCTCCAGAATCTCGTGCCCCAGTTCGTAATCGACGGGCCAGTTGCTGGACGAGTGGGGAAAGTCCGGACCCCACATGATGTTGCCCACGCCGATGTCGTAACGGTCGGCGGCTCCCGCTTCGTCAACGATGTAGACGACCGACACGTTACGGTGGAAGTACTCGCTCGGCAGCAGGGGCAGCTTCCATTCTTGGCGGTTCCGCAGAACCGACTCGTCAAATTTCTCCAGGTAGTACGGAATCCACCCGAGGTGGACCTCGGTCCCGATGAACTTGAGGGTCGGGAATCGTTCGAAAACGCCCGAACAGATCATCTTGTAGAGAATCACCGGAAACTTTCCGGCGTCGAGGTCGATGCCAAGGCTCTTGGCCCGGAGCTTGGTGTCTGGCACACCGTCGGCCGTGATCTTCGAACCGAGGTCACCGGCCGGGAAGAAGAACTCCGTGTGCACGTTGACCGGCATGTCGAGCTCTACCGCGGCCGCCCAAAACCGGTCGTCCGCGGCGGAAGGGTCCGTGAACGATCCGCTCGGGTACGCCTCCAGTTGGACCGTCCGCAGTCCCATGTCGACGCACCGCTCCAATTCGTTGAGGCAGTCATCGATCCCCGTGCTGGGCAACGTGGCGTTGCAGATGAAACGTTCGGGCGCGTAACCTTGAAACTCGGCCATCCAGTCGTTGTAGACCCGGAAGCAGGCCAGACTCAGCTCCTTGTCCTTCATCAGCTTGATCCCGTTCCAGACGGTCCCGACACCGTTGAAGATCACCTCGGCGTCAATCTGATCATCAGTGATCTCCTTGGCCCTGGCCGCGGGGTCCCACGACCCTTCGAACATGTCTTCAAAGCGCACGCCACGGTCCTTGATGTTCTTGAAGGTGTCGATGAGCGAAGCCCGGTCACCCCGTTTCGACGAACGGAAGTACATGCAGGCGAAGCCGAGCACCGAGGGCCGACTCTGGCCCTCCATCACCCAGGCATGGCCTTTCGAGTTGGGGGTCTCGATCACTCGTGGGCCGCGCTCCTTGAACTTGGCCGGAAGCCGGTCCTCGAACAGGTTGGGCGGCTCATTGACATGGCCGTCCGCCGAAATGGCCTTGTAGATCATGTTGGTGTCCTCCTTATGTTCTGATCGGCATACGCCAGGTAGTCATCCGCCATCCTGGTCAAGAGATCCGCCAAGTCGTTGAGCTCGGCTTCGGACCAACCGTCGAGAGCGCCGGCAAGTGCCGATCTGCTCGCATGCCGTATCCGTCGGGCCGCATCCCGCCCCGAAGGGGTCAGGCCGATCAGGTGAGCCCGCCGGTCCCCGGCATCGGCGACCTTGGTCACGTAGCCGAGGTCCTCCAGTCCTTGGACCTGTCGGGTCACATGAGGAGCCTCTACTTCGAGTTGGGCGGCCAACTCGCTCGGGCGGAGAAGCTCTGACTCCTCGAGTCGCCGAAGGATGACGGCTGCGGCGCGATCCACCGGAATCCCCGAGGACGTACGAATCCACTCGTGCCGTCGCACCCGATTGATCAGGTAGGAGATCTTGCCCAGCCCCTGCTCTATCCGCACCAGGTCCGGTGAATGCTCGATGGGCGCTGATTTCGCCGGACACATCCAGCCATCCTAAACTAGTTACCAAAGTTATGTAACTACATTTTGGCGCAAATACCCATGCGGACTGCGACCGCCCAAATCAGCCGTTGCTCAGCGGGTACGGGCCTCGAGCAGACTGGCGAAAGATGTCCAGACGGCGGCCCTCCGACGAGCCTCGTCGACGACCTCGTACACCCTCCCAATCGGGATGGTCCAGAGGAAGTCATGCCAATCTCCGCTCACATTCGTCGAGGAGAACCACTCGGTGAACTCACCGCAGGCACTGAGGGCCTGATCAGCCGTCCATTCCTTTTCACTTGGCTTCCGGACAATGTGGTGCTCCGGTTCGGCGAAGACGGAGAGGACCGACATGGCCGTCGCTTGTGGCGACGTGCTCACCGGGCCCGGCCGGACGGCCTCGTGCAGATCCAGATCGCTCATCTGGAGGCGGGCCCGTACCGATCGAACGGTCTCGGGCGAGGCTCCGGCCACTGCGGCGATGGCGCGCAATGAACCCGCAGGGTTCTCCTCCAGGGCCTGACGGACACGATCGCGTACCTCGCCAGGCTGAACTGGACGTACCTTCCCGTCTCTCCCGACCCGGCGGTCCACCGCGACGATCCCCAACGACCCGACACGTCGAATTCTCCCGACCGTCTTGTCAGACAGGCCGCACAGAGAGGCAATTCGCCGATCCGACCAATTCGGGTTGCGCAAGAGCACCCGCCTCGCCGCCCGGCGACGATCGGCGACACTGAGTGGCAACCCATGGCTCACGTTGCGGCGGATCGCCTCGATGAATGCCTCCTCGGGTGAACCGAGAAAGCGCAGGCCCACGACACTCTGGTGCCCGAGCCGGCGAGCCGCCTCCACCCGATGGCAACCGTCGACGACCACCAGGTCGTCGCCCCAGACGACGATGGGGGGCCACGTATCGACGCACTCCATGAGCAGTTCGACATGGCGCTCGTCCAGGCCGCCCGAACGGATCCCCTCGCCGACACGGAGTTCAGAGATCAAAAGGTCTTCCTGACCACCCACCCCGAAGCTGACCGGTGTTTCAAAGGCAACGGACATCGAATTCCCCCCTGCTCCTCGCACTTGCGGACAGTGTCCATGGACGGACTGCTATACAAAGTACATTATACGTGGTACAACAGTTCGTCAAGAGGGTGCGGGAATGCAGGCCCCCCTTACCGCCTCACATCGGTTTCCCAGGTATCAGCCACCCCGGTCCCAGAACGCGGCCCACGTGGGAAAGGCATCGGGCAACTGGCTGGTCGTGAGGTGGCCCGGATCGGCACCGAACCCGAGGGCGGGCCGGGTGAGGGCATCGCCCAGGTACCACCTGAAGAACTTGCGTCGCTCGAAGTACCATTCGCCTGCGACACGACGGTACGTGTCGCGGTACTGGAGCATGCCGACCTCCCACTCGCCCCGATCCGGACGTTCGAGCTCGTCGCGGCAGTACACCACCCCGTGGGCCAGGTCAGCCGAGTCGAAGTCGATGACATGATTGCCAACGAAGTGCACGGTCGCTCTCATGTGGCTCAACGATTCGACGAACCAATCCTTGAGGGCCGGCCTGCCCGAATGGTCCCGTCCGACCCGCACATCCGGCACGAACAGGGAGACCAGAGCATCGATGTCACGCGAATCGACGGCCATGGCATACCGGGCGGGCAGCTGACGGAGCTCGGCCAACGATTCGAGGCGTTCCACCTTTTCCGCCAGGTCCTGCGGACTCCATTCACCCAATCGACTCATCGCCCCACTCCCTCCGAGCCCGATTGACCCCACGGAACTGCGCTCCGCCGGCAAAAAGGGCTTCTCAGTTGTCCTATGTATCGTCGGCTACCAAGCCAGTGGGAGAAGCTCGACACTGCGCATAAACGAGCTCTCGGACCAATTCACTTCTTCGGACGCGACGCCAAACCGTAGCTGGGGATAGCGGCGGGCAAGCGTTTCCACCGACAGTTCGAGCTGCAGGTTGGCCAAGTTCGCGCCCATGCAAAAATGCTCCCCGAAGCCCAGCGACAGGTGGGGTCTCGGACCATCCCGCTGAAAGTCCAGTTCCCACCCGTGCGGAAATACAGACTCGTCCCGATTGGCCACTGCCTGCTCGGGGAGGACCGCCTCACCGGCGCGCACGAGCGCACCGGGGCTCAACTCCACATCGGTCGTCGCCCAGCGCACAAAGTTGGTGCCGTATTTGAAGCTCGGTATCCAGCGCCAGAGCTCCTCGAGCGCATTGGGAAGCAAATCTGGATCGTCGACCAGCTGCCGCCAGTGCTCCGGATGATCCATCAGGGCGTAGGTCGTAGCGCCCAGCTGCCACGCCGTCGTCTCGAATCCGCCGGCCAGCAGCGACGTGATGAGGCCCAGAAGCTCCGCTTCGTTCAGCCGGTCTTCGTGATCGGTGGCGTGCACAAGGTCGCTGAGCAGATCGTCTTGCGGCGCCGCACGGCGCTCGGCGATCAGCTCGATGACATAGGCGTCGAGCTTCGCGTGTGCCTCCGCCCTCGCGTCCGGAGGCGTGAGCACTCCAGTTCCAGTCTCGACCCAGTGCCGGAAGCGCTTCGCATCATCTCTCGGCACGCCCATGATGCGGGCGAGGACCCGGATGGGGAGGTCCCAGGCGAAGTGGGCCACGAAATCCGCTGGTGGGCCCTGTTGCTCCATGTGATCCAGGAGGTCGTCGATCTCCCCCTGCACCCATGAACGCAGCTCTCGTACCCGCCTCGGCGAGAACGCCCCCGCGGTCAGGCGCCGCAGCCTGGTGTGCCTCGGCGCATCCATGGCCAGTGGCATGGACGGGTCGATAAGGGCGTTTCCGGGCCACACACGGGGAACATCGTGCTCGAAGCCCGCTGCTCGGCTGAAACGTCGATCACCGTAGACGCTTCTGACGTGGTCGTAACGCGTCGCCAACCAGCAGGGTTCACCGTAAGGAAGCTGCACCCTGACCAGCCCGTCCCGCTGGAAGTCCTTGAACACCGGATCGACGTCCAGTCGCTGGTCGACCACTGCCGGATAGCGGATGGCTTCATCACTCACTGCGGCCATGTCACTCCTTCTCGCATCCGTCGATGAGGACCTAGCGACCACATCCCGAACACTCTTCTGCTCGGACTACGGGGCGTTGCGCGGCCGCTGGTAGGCGCCAACGCTGCCCAGCATCCCGCCATCGACCGGCAAACTGACGCCGGTGATGTGAGCGGACTCGTCGCTCGAGAGGAAGAGCACGGCGTACGCAACGTCCCAGGCCGTGCCGAAACGACCGAGAGGATTAGAACGGCGAGCCAACTCCTCGACCTGGTCCTGGTTCTCCACCACACCCGCTTGGATCAGGCCATCCATCGAGTGCTGTGTCGCCACCCAAGCCGGCAGCACCGAGGTGCAGCGAATTCCCCACGGAGCAAACGCCATGGCCAGTTTGTGCGTCATGGCGTCCACCCCGGCCTTCGAGAGTCCATAGGCGAACAGGTTCCCGCCGCCCGTGCGCGAGCCAGCGGAGGACGTGCTGACGATTGTCCCTCCTCCTTGTTCCTGCATCAGTGGAATCACGGCCTGACAAGTGAGCCACATGGCCCGGTAGTTGACGTCCATGACCCGCTGCCATCCCTCTACTTCGAGAGTCAGGGGATCGTTATCCCCCTCCTCGGTGGCGACGTTGTTGACGAGGGCATCGATGCGGCCCATGGTGCGGTGCGCCTCGTCGATAAGGCGGGCGCAGTCGCTCGGTGCGGCCACGTCGGCCTGAATGGCGTGGCCCTGACCACCGGCATCGACGATCGCTTTGACGGTGGCTTCGGCCCGGTCGAGGAAATAGTCGACAACGCAGACCTCGGCTCCCTCACGGGCGAAGAGCTCCGAGATGGCTCGACCGATACCCGTCAGCTTGCTCGGCAGCTGACCCGCCCCGACCACGACTGCCTTCTTACCGTCCATCCGACCCGCCATAGGAACTGCTCCTTTTGCCATCTTTGCTTCCGAGTTGCGCCAACAAGCGCATGAGCACCACTTAGTATCACCGACCCGCTCCCCGCCTGGCCCGACCCGCCAAATGCGGATGCCTGAGTAGAGGTCCCTGTTCGGGGAGCAGAGACTCCGCAGTTGGACCTCGTCGATCGGACCGGGAGGCAGCACGCCGCCGGGGGTATCGTCGGTCCAGGCCCATCGACAAGGTGGGACAGATTCAGGAGGAATGCCGTGGAAAAGGTGTTGTTCGTCTCGTCCGACTCACATGCAGGCGTTCCGAAGGAACTGTGGACCGAATACCTCGACAGTCAGTTCCACAATCTGCTGCCCAAGCTCCGAGAGGACAACGAGATCTACCCGACGGCGATTTTCCTCATCGGTGCCAAAACGCGCGCCACACAACTACCCGAGGTGTTGGAGGCCCACAGCAACGGTTACCACGGCCTTCACGATGCCGCGCTGCGCCTCGCCGACATGGATCGCGAGGGGGTTGCCGCAGAGCTGATCTACCACGGCGACTTCCGACTCGGTGACATGTTCCACAACAACACCAACGACACGTTCCCCCTCGATGCGTGGCACGCCGGCTCCTGCGCCTGGAATCACTGGGCCGCCGACAACTTCAGCTCCGCCCGAGATCGTTTCCTCGCTGTGGGAACGATCGGACCATGCACCGACATGGAGGCGACGGTCGCCGAGTTGCGGTGGATCGCGGATCATGGATTCGTGGGGACATACGCTCCCGGCTACATGACCCATCCCGACCTGCCACCGCTCTTCGATGAGTACTGGGAGCCTTTCTGGTCAACCTGTGAGGAGCTCGGGTTGGCATTGGTCGTCCATGCCGGGTTCGGTTGGGAGCAAGGATCTGCGTTCCCACATCTGAAGCGGATATACACGCAGGCGGCGGATGCGGCCGGCAGCACCGACCGCGACAACATGTTGACGCACGTCGACGCCGTCGGACCTGAAGGATTGGAGTTCTTCCACGAATTCTCCAGTAGCCCGCGTCCGAGGAGAGCGATGTGGCAGTTGATGCTGAGCGGCGCCTTCGACCGTCACCCGGGTTTGAAGCTGCTCCTCACAGAGGTTCGAGCCGACTGGATTCCCGCAACCCTGCACCACCTGGACAAGGTCTACGAGGAGAATCGGACCGACCTTGCCGCCGTCAAACGACCAAGCGAATACTGGCGCAGCAATTGCCTGGCCGGCGCCTCGTTCATCCACAAGGCGGAGGTCGCGATGCGCCACGAGATCGGCGTTGACACGATCGCCTTTGGGAGGGACTACCCGCACCCCGAAGGCACCTGGCCCAACACAAAAGACTGGCTGCGCGACGCCTTCGGCGGAGTTCCCGAGGACGAAGTCAGAAAGATGTTGGGCGAGAACGCGGTTCGTTTTCTGGGCCTCGATCGGACTCGGCTCGCGACCATCGCCGACAGGATCGGGCCGAACATCGCCGACATCATCGGCGACCGGACCCCACTCGCCGATGAACTCCTCGCCAGCTTTGCCGCCCGCGGCGGCTACCTCAAGCCCGCCGAAGGCGACGAGCGGCTCCCGATCGTCGACGACATGCTGCGCAAGGACATCCTGGCCGTCGCCAGCCGCGGCTGACACGCAGCGCCGGCCACTCGCGTGAGCCTCGGCATCGGGGACTTCGTGAGAGCCCTCATGTGTATTCCGGCGGTCACCGCCGAATTGACGCAACGGTCCGATGGCGCCTCATGAACGTGCGACCGAACTCGTCCGCACCTGGACAAATGGCATCCTGAACGCACTGCAATACTCTCGTACGTCGCTCGGTCACCGACAAGAGGCAATCGTGGGCGCTGGTGCGGACATTGGCCTCATGTGGGAAGGAATTCGATGGAATCTTCAGGAAAACTCCAAGACAAGGTCGCGATCGTCACGGGCGCCGGCTCGAGCGGCCCGGGTCTCGGGACGGGTCGGGCCATGGCCGTACTGTTTGCCCGCGAAGGCGCACGGGTGGTGCTCGTCGACATGTTCGAAGAGCGCGCCCAGGAAACACTGAACATGATTCAGTCTGAAGGTGGAGAAGCCATCATCGTCACCGCCGATCTCAGCGATCTGTCCGAGGCGCCGCGCATTGTGGAGGCCGCCCTTTCCCAATACGGCACGGTGGACATCTTGGTCAACAACGCCGCCATCGCATCCTCCACCAGCCTGTTGGACACGAGCGTGGAACTGCTTCAGTCGGTACTGACGGTGAATCTGGCGGCGCCTTTCATGCTGACCAAGGCGGTCGTCCCCGTCATGCAGGCGGGTGGCGGCGGCTCCATTGTGAACATTTCGTCCATCGCCGCTCTGCGGGGCCAGGGAGGCGGTGGTCAGGCCGCGTATGCTTCGGCCAAGGCGGGACTGGAAGGCCTGATGAACGACGTGGCCGACTCCTACGGCAAGGACGGGATCCGGGTCAACTGCATCGCGCCCGGTCTCATCGACACCCCGATGCGTAATCAGGCGATGCAGATGGCCGGGGTGGAGCCGGGCACACTTGACCTCACCTTCAAAGTCTCGCTGCCCCATGAGGGCGACGCGTGGGACATCGCCCGCGCCGCCCTCTTCCTGGCCGGGCCGGATGGGCGCTACCTCACCGGCGTCATGGTGCCGGTGGACGGCGGCGCGGTAGCTCGCTCCCACTGACGGGCTCTCCCCACCGGCCGACGGGTGCTCTCACGACGCGCCCTGATCACTCATCGTCCTCAGAGCCCGCCGGTGGCCCAAGGCGCTCGTTCACTCGATGCAGATAGTTCAGGTACCCAATCGGGATTCGGCTTCCGCCGGTGACATGTATGACTTCGCCGGTGACCCAAGAGGCCTCCTCGGACGCGAGGTACACACAGAGCGGACCGATGTCGTCAACCACACCCAAACGACGTAGCGGGATGGACTCGGCCTGTCGCCTTCGACGACTCGGTCGATCCATCGCGGCGACAGGCTCCTCGGTGAGGACGGCACCGGGAGCAACAGCATTGACCCTGATTCCCAGGTGTGCCCATTCCACCGCCATGGTCGCGGTGAGATTATCCACGCCCGCCTTGGCGGCGCCGTAATGGCCTGTCATCGGATTGGGCTGTGATCCGCTTCTCGACGAGATGTTGATGATGGACCCGCCACTCTTTTTCATGGCACGGGCCGCTGCCTGGGCGGCGAAGAACGTCCATTTGAGGTTCAAATCGACGACAACGTCCCACTGCCGCTCGGTCAGGTCGATCAATGGTCCGGAGTCCTCATTCCTGGCACTACCAGCGTTGTTGACCCAGATGTCGAAACCGCCCATGGAGTCGACGACTCGATTGATCAGTGCGTCGACTTCTTCCACCCGTGTGATGTCAGTCGGCAGGTCCAGCGCCCGCACGCCAAGACCGCGCAACTCGGACACGGTTTCGCGGAGCGGTCCCGGAGAACGCCCCGCCACGACAACATCGGCGCCCGACGTGGCCATGGCTCTCGCAATGCCGCGCCCGATCCCGCGACCTCCGCCGGTCACTACCGCTGTCCTGCCGCTCAGATCGAACATCTGACCATGCTGCCAGACGACCGCGCCAAGCAACGAGACGCATCAGTTGCCCGAGAGCGGCGAACCCGCTAGCCCCAGAGGTCAAGACCCATGACGTGAGCATCCTTGGTATCCATCAGACGGTCGACGTTCTCGGCCAGATCTTCCGGCGTTATGTTGTTCTCGAAGGTCAATCCGATCGTCTCGATCAGCGCCAGTCGCATGGCCTGAAGCCCACCGCAGACGATCACCTCGCCGGTCAACGCGCAGGAGTCGTGGGCCAGGAAGGCCACAGCCGGCGACACGTACTCGGGCAGCATCTTGTCGAAGAACTCGTTGACGAAGTTCTCCTCGGGCTCGTCGAACGTCTTCGACAGGATGTCGGGACCCGACATCCTCGTGTTCCCCCGAGGCGCGACGGCATTCACCCGCACCCCGTGCAGCTTGCCGTTGAGAGCCAACGCCTTCGTGAACGCGAATACCGCGCCCTTCGCTCCCGCGTAGTCCGGGCTCTTCGGTATATGCCCGACGACGGCCTCGGAGCTCGTGTTCACGATGCACCCGTGTTCAGCCGACTTCAGATGCGGCCAGGCCGCCTTCGAAACGAAGACGGTGCCCAGGTAGTGGTACTCCACCATCCTCCGGAACTGGGCGTTGTCGACGCCGTCGAACCAATCCCCGGCGTAAATTCCGGCGTTGTTGACCACTACGTCCAACCGACCGAACGCCTTCAGGGCGGTGTCCACGATTTCCTGGGCGCCTCCCTCGTCGGCGACGTTGGCGAAACAGGCCACCGCCTCGCCGCCGGCCGACTCGATTTCCTTGACGACCTGTTCGGCCGGCTCGGGCGACGAACCGCTCCCGTCGAGTTCGACGCCGTAATCGGCAACCACCACCCGAGCTCCGCGCGAAGCAAGCAGGAGCGCGTGGCAGCGCCCGAACCCGCGTCCACCCCCGGTCACGATCACCGAGCGTCCATCGAACCGCAACTCGTTCGTCATCCGAATCTCCCTTAGGTACTAGGTGTGTTCTCTCGAAACACAGACACGCCTGACGATCAGACGGTCACCGGCAGCGATTCCCATCCACGTGTGTCAATCCCTTGCGTGAGTTCGCCCTGGTCGAGGTCGACCGACCACTCCGGGATCCGCTTAAGGACCTCCTCGAGCACTATTCGACCTTCGATCCGGGCCAGGTTGGCGCCGAGGCAGAGGTGCGCGCCGAAGCCGAAACTAAGAATGCGAGTGATCTCGCGGTCTATATCAAAATGATCAGGGTCAGAGAATCGGCGTTCGTCGTGATTCGCCGCTCCGGGCAGGACGACCATGATGCTCCCGGCCGGCACCGTCCGACCGTGCATTTCCACGTCCTTGGTCACATAGCGACCGAAATGATAAGGGGGAGGCTCGAGCCGGAGTATCTCCTCGATGGCGTTCGGAATAAGCGACGGGTCTTCGACCAACCTGCGTCGCTGATCCGGGTGTTCGGCCAGGATTTTGCCGGTCCATCCAATGAGCCGGCTGGTTGTGTCAGTTCCTGCGCTCGCTATGAGGTTCAAGAAGGTGAGGATCTCATCCCTCCGCAGATTGCGCTTGGTACCCGTCTCGTCTTCGAATTCGATGCTCAGCAGTTGGGTCATCAGGTCGTCGGAAGGCTGGCTGATCCGTCGGTCGAGGTGCGTGCCGAAAAGTCCCTCCGATTGGGCCAATGCCTCGAACGGGGACTTGTTGGAATCGAGTGTTCCTTCGTTGAGCAGCTCGTTGAAATGGTCCCGGATCTTCACCTGATCCTCTTCGGGGATGCCGACAAGCATTCCGATGACCCGCATCGGCACCTGCGCAGCGACGTCTTTGGCCCAGTCGAACCGATCGAGTCCGATCAGGCGGTCGACGACCCCGGCGCAGAATGCCCGGATCTCCGGCTCAATGAGGTTCACCCGCTTCGGGGTGAATACCCGGGACACCAACGACCGATGCATGGTGTGCACCGGTGCGTCCTCGCATATGAAGAGGCCGTTGGGGATGGCGACATCACCGCCGATGACGTAGGGCATGATGTTGTAGACCATGCCCTTGGACGAGACGAAGGTCTCCCGATCGACCATCACGCGCTCGGCGTCCTCGAACCGGCTGACTGCGTAGAAACCCATCTCCTCGTTGAAGTAGAGCGGATCTTCGTCGCGAAGCCTCCGGTAGATCGGGTACGGATCCGCGTAGATATCGCGGTCGTACATGTCGAAGTACACATTCTCAGTGGTCAGGGTCATGTCTGCGTACTCCTAGGTCAAATCACGATGCACCGGGCAAAAGGTTACGGCTGGCTTCGACCGGGCGTTATCCGCAGTCGGACAGCTGACCATGTCGCCACGGACTTCCACTCTTTCACGGCACTCGCGCCGATTGTGGCGGTAGTGTCCGCACGTCGCTCGTCCCAGAGGAACCATTCTCAGTGCGCGCCCAAGTGCGGAGATTTCTTGACACCACTCCCCCACCGCAGGGATAGCGTTGGTAAAAGGGTTCGGGGCTGCGGGGGACGGATTTCGGTGACGCACGCGACAGGAGGGCATTCGGATGACTGCGCTAACGGTAAGGGATCTCAATCCAGCGTTGGGTGCCGAGGTGTCGGGGCTGGAGCCGAAGCAGCCTCTCGACGACGAAACGATCCGCGTACTGCGTAACCTCTTCGACGAGCGAGGGGTCCTCGTCTTTCGCAACCTGAACATAGACGAGCAGTTTCAGCGCTACCTGGTCTACACATTGATTGGGGAAGAAGCGCCGGTGACGGCGGGGCCTGATGTGGGTGAGGAGCCGCCGCCCTCGTACTTCGTATCGAACCGGGAAGACGGCGGTGGAGCGCCCTATGGCCGGCTGCTCTACCACTGTGACGCCATGTGGGCCGAGCGCCCACAACCGGTTATATCTCTGTACGGAATCCAGGTCGAGCAGCCGACCGTGCCCACCATGTTCATAAATATGGGCTACGGATGGGACACGCTCCCCGACCATCTCCGCTCTCGCGTCGAGGGACTCGAGGCGCGTCATGGTTTCCACCACGCCTATCCCAACCGGGGCGGCGACGAGAATGTGATCGATTCCTACTACGAAGAACCCCGCTCAACGGTGACCCCGGTCGTGCATCACCACCCACGCACCGGTCGGACCCTGCTCTATGTCTCGCAACAAGCCACCATCGAGATCCTGGGGCTGAGTGAGCAGGATAACGAAGAGACGCTCGAAGTACTGTTCGACCATCTCTACAACTCGCCCGGCGTGCTCCGCCACGAGTGGCAGGAGGGCGATCTGGTCGTCTGGGACAACCGGCTCCTCCAACACGCGCGCGGTACGGTCGATCTCGAGGGTCCGGCCCGCACGCTGAGGAAAGTGGTGGGTCCGATGTTCCTGTCCGAGGCCGACCGCGCCAGGCCGACGTTCAGCAAGGTCTCGGGCAGCTGAACAGTCCGGCCCTGTACGAAAGGGCCTGGCTTCGGGCGAGCCGGGTGGTTGCCCGCTCGGTCAGGGCCGCATGCAGCGGCCTCCGTCGATGTTGAACGTGTCGCCGGTGAGGTAGTGGGCGCCGTCGGACGCAAGGAACACGGCCAGGGCGCCGGCATCTTTCTCCGGGTCCCCCAACCGACCGAGAGGGATGTTGGCCAACGAGTACTTGAGGTGCTCGGGGTTGGCGTCGAAGAACTCCTTGGACCCCTCCGTGAGCATCCCGGGGATGATGGTGTTGACCGTGATGTTGTACTGGGCCCACTCCCGAGCGGCGGTGCGGGTTAACGCCCGGTTGGCTTCCTTGGCCGCGTTGTAGCCCACCATCCCGACGTTGCCCAGCAGACCCGCTTGCGAGGCGAAGTTGATGACTGTGCCCTGCGCCTCCTTGAGGTAGGGAAAACACGCCTTCATATAGCGAAACGATGCCAGGAACCCGGTGTCGATCCCGTTCATGACATCGGCCACCGTCTGGTCCTCGATGTTGATACCTGTGACGGCGGTCTGCGCGTTGTTGATCAGGACGTCGATGCGTCCGAAGGCCTCTGCAGTCTTGCGCACCGCCTCGTTCACCTCGTCATCCTTGGTCCCGTCGGCCATTAGGGCGAGATGTCTGCTCCCCTTGATCTTGTCAAACTCGGCGCTCGTCTCATGCAGCGTCTCTTGCCGGATATCGGTGATGGTGACTGCTGCACCCGCTTTGAGCAGGGCCGTGGCCATCCCTTTGCCGATTCCACGTGCTGCTCCGGTGACGATCGCGACCTTCCCGTCTAACTCGATTCCCACTCGTCTGCCCCTCCTCGACCTCGGGCTCCCACGCCGGGAGCTATACCTTGTATACTGCACAGAGCATTGGGCACATCGCAACCAGCGATCTTGCTCAGAACCTTGCGGCGGTGCATCGTCGGCCTATCCCGGCGTGGATCGAGGGAGCAATGTTGGGGAGGCGAAGGGAGGGGCTAGGCGACCCTGCAACTCCGTTCGCTAGAACAAGAAAGGCGTGGAGCATGACGACGACGTCCGCCGATGTGATGTACAACCCCTACGACCACGAGACCATCATCAACCCACATCCGCTCTTCCGCAGGATGCGGGAGGAGGCGCCGCTCTTCTACAGCGAGGAGTTCGACTTCTACGCCGTCAGTCGATTCGAAGACATCGAGCGCACGCTGCTGAACCGGGACGTGTTCATTTCCCGGAAAGGTGTGACGCTCGACATATTGAAATCCGACTGGGAAATCCCCAAGGGGACGGTCATCTTCGAGGATCCTCCCGAGCACGACATCCACCGCTCCCTTTTGTCACGGATGTTCACCCCCAAAGGAGTGTCCTCCCTCGAGGAGGGCGTCAGGCGCCTGTGCGCGTCTCTCCTGGACCCCCTGATCGGCGCTGGCGGCTTCGACTTCGTCGGCGACCTGGGCATGCTGGTACCGATGAAGGTCATAGGCATGCTTGTGGGCATCCCGGAGGCAGACCAGGAATCGGTTCGGGACCATTTTTACGGGCAGCGGTCGTCGGACCCGGCCGGTGGGAACTCCCTGTCGGGCGACATCTTCGCTGATTACATCGATTGGCGGTTGGACCATCCGTCCGACGACATCATGTCCCAGCTGCTGTACACGGAATTCAAGGATGAAGACGGAGTGACGCGCCGGTTGACCCGTGAAGAGCTTCTGGCCTACGTCAACATCGTGGCGGCAGCTGGCAACGAAACGACGCGCCTGCTGATCGGCTGGACCGGCCTGTTGCTGGCTCAGAACCCCGATCAGCGCCGACTGCTGGTCGAGAACCCGGCGCTCATCCGCAATGCCATCGAGGAAAGTCTCCGTTGCGAGCCCAACACCTTGCAGAACTGCAGATTCGTCGCTCGAGACGTTGAGATCTGCGGCCAAGTGGTCCCCGAAGGCAGCATTCTGGCCACCCTGACGCCATCAGGAAATCGCGATGACCGCCTCTTCGCCGACCCCGACCGGTTCGACGTCACGCGCAAGATCGACCGGCACCTCTCGTTTGGCTTCGGATCCCATTACTGCCTCGGCCAGGCACTGGCGAGACTCGAAGGCCGCGTGGTTTTCGAGGAGGTCCTCAAGCGGTTTCCGGATTGGGATGTCGACCTCGACCGGTCCACGTTCATGTACATCGCCGACCAGCGAGGCTACGAATCGCTTCCGGTGAGTATCCCCTGACCGGTCCGGTCGCAACGCCCGATAAATCGACCGCTTCGGTCGGCCCGACCGAGCACCCGTCCAACGTCGCCGACCATCGGGGCGGACCGTACTGTGGTCATCGATGGCTCTGACCAGGGTGTGCGAGACCAATGACCTGGCCAAGGGTCAGATGGCCGCTTTCTTCGTCGAAGGGTGGGAGGTCATCGTCCTTCGAGACGACCAGGGAGACCTCCATGCTCTCGATGGAATCTGTCCGCACGAGGAGTACCCGCTGATCTACGGCGAACTCGACGAGGACGTGCTCGTGTGTGCCGGCCATTCATGGTGCTTCGATGTGATCACCGGGGACGGCCTGACCCAACCTGGGTGTCGGTTGGCGAAGTACCACGTCGAGGTCCAGGGCACAGAGATCTACGTCGATCGTGAGCGCGAGCCCGCGGCAGGCTGACCGCCTACTCGAGGATCGCCCCGCGACGCAGCGCTTCACGCACCGACTCCCGCATCCATGGCGTCGCCCCCTGACCGAAGCGTTTGAAGGTCTTGTGGCGGATCCGCCATCCGCTGTCGGTCCTTACGACGACGTCGGTGTAGACGCCCTCGAAGAACTGAAAGTCCGGGATCGGGAAGATCCCTTTCGAGCGCACGATCACCTCATCGGGAGAGACGTCATTGATGACGCTGGTCACGATCATGTGCTGAAGAGGGTGGATGTACAGGTCGCGGAAAGCCTCCACGATGCCTTGACGCCCCTTGATCGGGGCGAAGCCTCGCGGTGGGTCGCGATCGTGATCCCTGGAGTCGAACACCGCGTCCTCAGTGAACACCTGCTCAAAGCCGCTCCAATCCCGATCGTCGACGACGAAGCCGTAACGGCCCACCACGTCGAGGATCGCCAGCGTGTCCTCCGCTGATCGGCAAAACCCTGCATCAATTGTCACGTACCCTCCCCCTCACCCCTCGACGGAGAAACCCCTAGTTGTGGGGTACTTCGTTGAAGGGAATATCCCGGTCGAACGCCGGCTCCCGCGGTAACCCCAGCACTCGCTCACTCACATTGTTGCGCTGGATCTCCGAGGTGCCACCGGCGATCGTCGTGCTTCTGAGCATGAGGAACTGATCCAACCATTCACGGCTCTCGGGTTGATCGGACCTCCACGTGACCCCCCCACTCCCAGCCAGCCGCAAAGCCAGCTCAGACTCCCTTTGGGCGAGAGTGTCATTCCCGAATTTGAGGAGACTGCCATAGCCAGGCAACAGCTTGCCATTGGCCACGCCATCGGACACCCGGGCCGACACAAGTTGCTGCGCCGTCGATGCGACATGCATGGCCGCGATGTCGCGACGCACACCGACGTCCCGAGCGAGACCCCGGGCGGAGACCAAAGAGACGATCCGACCCACACCCTTCGGAGCGACGCTCGCGGCACCTCCCCTCCCAACCCAGGCGTGCTCGATCTCGAGCAGGCCCCTCGCCACGCGCCAGCCTTCGTTCTCGTCACCCACCAGGTTCTCTGCCGGAACCATCACATCGGTGAAGAACTCCTCACAGAACTCCGCGCCGCCGTTCATCTGTCGGATCCGGCGGATTTCGATGCCCGGCGTCCTCAGGTCGACGATCAGCATCGAGATGCCCTTGTGCTTCGGGACGTCCCAGCGGGTGCGTACGGGGCACAGGGCAAAGTCAGAGGCGTAGGCACCGGTGCTCCAGGTCTTCTGCCCATTGACGATGAAGTAGTCGCCATCCCGGATCGCACCCGTCAACAGTCCGCCCAGGTCCGAACCACCGGTCGGCTCGGAGAGCAACTGCAACCAGATCTCGGCGCCTGACAAAATCTTCGGTAGGTGCGCAAGCCTTCTGTTCGTGCGTGCCGAAGGCGGCCAATGTGGCGCCGAGGATGTTGACGGAGACCCCGAGATTCCCTCCCGGAATCCGATACGGCCGTGCCTCCTCGGCGAAGATGCGCTCGTGTTCGAGGGTCAAACCCTGGCCCCCGTACTCGGGCGGGAACGTGAAACCGGCAAAGCCGGCCTGGTAGAGCTTGGCTTGGATAGCTCTTTCCTCGGTGATACGCGCCAGTTCGGCCTCTTGGTCCTCTGCTTCGAATCCGACGGCCGGGGTCAGATTCGCCTTCGCCCAGGCGCGGAACGACGCGCGGTATTCGTGCAAGGCCACCTTGGCGGATTGCTGGCTCAACTCGGACAACCTCCGGTGACTGGACGCCTTGCCTCGAGGTTCGACGCCCACCGACTGATTAAATCAATCATATGGCTGATGAGTCCTCGTCTTTCTCCCTCCAGGGTGCGGTTGCCGTCGTCACGGGGGCCACGAGAGGGATCGGACGGGCGACGGCGGATGCGCTCGGGCGGTCCGGGGCGGCTGTCGTTGTCGTGGGAAGGAGCACGCGCGACCGTCCCGACAAGTTCGCGGCGGGGACGCTCGAGGACGTGGTGGAGGAACTGGCGGCCGATGGGATTGACGCCCTCGGCGTGCAGGCCGATCTCACCGTCGCGGAACAGGTGGACGACGTCGTCGCCAAGACACTGGCCTGGCGCGGCCGGTGCGACGTCCTGGTCAACAATGTGGCATACGCCTCGAACGGACCGATCCTCGGTGTCCCGGCCCACCGCTGGCACCTTGGGTTCCAGGCTCAGGTGGTGACCTCTCTCCAACTCTGTCAGGGCTTCGTTCCGGGCATGGTGCAGCGCGAACGAGGACGGGTGCTCAACGTCGGGAGCCGTGCCGCTTCGGTGATCCTGCCGAACATGGGTCTCTACGGGATCACCAAATTGGCGGGAGAACGGATGATCGAGTTCCTCGACTTCGAGTGGGGCGGCCACGGTGTCTCGTTCAATACGTTCCGAATAGACAAGATCGTTCCGACCGATGCCTATCGACTCGCCCTCGAGCGGCAAGGGGAGGCCGTCGCCCGGGGAGGCTTGGCCGAGGACGACATGGTGAGTGCCGAGGAATGCGGGCGGATCATCGCATGGATGCTGACCAGACCGACCTCCTGGTCGGGCCGGTCGATAGAGATTCAGGAGGCCCGCGATCTGCAGGCCGCCCAGGTCTAAGCATGACAGAGCCGATTCCCCTGAAACGTAGCTTCGGCCCGTGAGGGCGGCCGTACTGCGACAGGGCCGGGTGGAGGTTCGGGAGACCGACGAGCCGCAACCGGGTCCCGGCGAATTGCTCCTCCGGACACTCAGCACCGGCATGTGCGCCTCGGACGTGCATTTCATGGATCACCCCGAGATCGGCCGTGACGACCCGTCCGGCCAATCGTTATACGACGAGGATCGCGACATCATCTTGGGCCACGAGTTCGTCGGCGAGGTGATCGGCCACGGACCAGGCTGTACCAATCGGTTCCCGGTCGGCTGCCGAGTGACGTCGATCTCGATGCGCCTCGTCGACGGGGGTCCAGCGATTCGGATCATCGGCCAGCATCCCGAAGCCCAGGGGAGTTTCGCCGAGCGCCTCGTCGTATCCGAAACGTTCACGCGTCGGGTGCCGGAGGGAGTGTCGGACGACGCCATCGCGGTGGTCGATGCATTCGCGGTCGGCGAGTTCTATGTGGAGAAATCCAAGATCCAGCCGGGCGTGATCCCGATCGTCATCGGTGCCGGTGCCGTCGGACTCTCGGCCGTAGCGGCGCTCGCGGCTCGGGAGGTGCACCCGATAATCGTTTCGGATCGCCGCGCTGACCGCCGGGAGCTGGCCCGATCGTTCGGAGCAGACGTACTCGTCGATGCCGGCATCACGCCGTTCCCCTTCGAGACCTGGCGCGACACCGCAGACGCCATGGGGATCCGCAAGCCGCCCACCGTGTTCGAGTGCGTGGGGGCGGCTGGCCTGATGCAGAACCTGATCGATTCGTGCGAACCGGGCAGCCGGATCTACGCCGCCGGAGGGTGGTACACCAACGACACGATCAACGTGACGGCGGCGTCGAAGAAGGGCTTGATGATCCAATTCGCCGGCGGCCCCAGGACAGTCGACTGGGACCGCACGCTCGACGCGGTGTGCACGGGCAGGCTGGACCCGCTGCCAAGCGTCGGGCGCGTGATCGCCCTCGACGCCGTCCCTGCCGCGCTCGACGAGGTGAGGCGGGCCCAAGGTCCGCCGCGCATTGTCGTGCACCCCAACGGCGAGTCCACCCACCAGGGCGCCCGCTCATGACGTATCGCGTCGCCCTGTGGGGTACCGGTTGGGCGGGGCGGCAGGCCATCCCCGGCATTTTGGGCCACCCTGATCTGGAACTGGCCGGTACCTATGTGACCGACCCCGACAAGGACGGGCGCGACGTCGGCGAGCTCGCCGGCATCCCTCCGATAGGCCTGCTCGCGACCTCTGACGTCGATCAGATCATGGACCTCCGGGTCGACTGTCACCTGGTGATGCTGCTCGGTCACCGGCCCCGTACCGCGGCCGCAGTCATAGAAAGGATCTGCACCATCCTCGAAGCCGGGCAGAACGTCAGCCAGACCTCGATCGTGCCGCTCTACTATCCGGAGTTCGCTCCCGTTGCGATGCGCGATCAGGTTGAGGCAGCGTGTCGCCGTGGCGGCTCGAGTTGCTACGGAACCGGGGTCTTTCCCGGCGTCATGAGTGACGTCATACCGATGGCCTTGCTGGTCGGATGTGAGCGGGTCGATCGGATCAGGATCACTGAGATGCTCAATTACCTCGAGTACTACGGTGCGGACGAGGCGAGACTGAGCGGAATCGGCGACTCCCTCGAGTCCGGCCTGGAACGGGCTCGTCGTGTCGCCGCCGGGACGAAGGAACTGGTGAGCCCGGCCATCCTCCACCTGGCCGAGCGTCTCGACGTACAGGTCGACGAGATCCGCACCGGTGGGGTCCATGTCGCCCCGAGCGCAGCAACGGGTGCACGTCGAGAGCCTGATCATCGAACCCGGGACCGTGGGCGCGGTGCGACACATCACGGAGGGTCTCGCCCGCGGAAGGTCGGTCATCGAACTGGAGTTCGTCACCCGCTACGACAACACGGCGGGGCCGGACTGGCCGGCTCCAGAGGGGTCACGCACCGGCTGTTACCGGATTGAGGTCGAGGGTTCTCTCTCGATCTGCTGCGACCTGAACCTGGTCGGCCACCGCGAGAGCTCGACCCAGACGAGGGGCTTCGCTCGCCAGAGCCCCCAGCTCGGCGCGTACCTCATGACGACTGCGCCGGCGATCAACGCCGTACCGTTCCTGTGCGAGGCGGAGCCCGGCCTCTACGGCTCGATGGATCTCGACCGGGGTCACCATCTGCACGTGATCAGGTAGCCGGGCTACCGCCAGGCGGAAAGAGGCTGTCGAAGCCTGAGTGCTCCACTTCGGTCGCCAGCTGTTTGAGGCACTCCTCCGTCCCGAACGGCAGCCGGAACCGGGCCTGCAACGCGAGGGTGATGATGCTCAGGTCGTGCTCATCGCATTGTCCGACTGCTCCCAACACCTGGTGCGCGATCCTGAGGATCCTCGGCCCGATGTCCGTGATCGCCCACCTGAGGGCCAGGGCGTCCGCCAGCGACGACTCGGGCGATTGGTACGCACTGTGCAGGCTGTACAACGCGAGCTCATAGAGGGCCTGGAGTTCGGAACAGGCGTCGGCCAGCGGGAATGCGACGCCCTGGTACGCGGCTATGGGCGATCCGAAGGCAACTCGATCAGTGGCATAGGAGGTAGCCAAATCAAGCGCCTTCTCCAAAGCGCCCAAGACGTACCACGAGCTCAGGACATGGAGGATGGCGTGCTCGAACACGCTGAGTGGCTCTGCATCCGCGACCCGGACCGGGCGAATTCGGTTGACGAATGGTCCCACCTTCGATCCGATCAAGTCAGCGGCCGATGTGACCACTTCCGTCTTCCCGGCACCCGCGGACGCCTCCCATTCGGCAAAAAGGTCGGCGTGCTCGAGTCTCCCGTGCGCGGAGAGCAGGGCCAGCGGCCGACCCGACGGCCGCCTCAGCAACATGGCCTCGATCGGAAGCGGGAGCACGGCGGCGCCAGCGCTACGGCATATCTCGGCGGCTGCGGCCCCCTCGATATGGCCGTTCCGTGGGTCCAACGACTGCAGCACGGGGTCGACCAATGTGAGAAGGTCTGAACGAGACGCCGGCTCCGCCACTGCCCTTCGCGCTGCGTCGACCGAACCCACATCCGTCATCACCCGGTCGAAGACGGCACGCATTTCGGCCCCGTCCTCGGTGACCCGTATGCGTTCGCCTCGGAACATGGTCCGCGAGAGATGGCGTTGGAGCATCTCGGTGGTTCCCGAGGCAATCGGGCCAGCCTGCATGTACCTCCAGAAGAATTCGACCGCCCCGTCCACCGATGCGCCGGGGGTGTGCCGGTCTTCGAAGAATTCGTCACCAAGGGCTTCGGCGAGCGCGTCGGCCGTGAGCAGGTTGGTGCGGGTCGTGATCATCCGAGCGGCTGAGACGATGAAGTCGTGAGAGCCTCCGTCGCTCTGGAACCAAAGGGCGCGCCGGCACATGAGACGGGACATACGATTCCTGATGCGCACCTGCAGCCACCGCCCCGAAGGCAAGGCGGACGCTTTCGCCGGGTCTCCCAATACCGTGGAGATCAATCGGTCGTCGCGTGCGTACCGGGCAATGCCGACTCGCTCGTTCGAGAGGGCATCCCGCATGACCGTCCACCCATTGCCGACCTCGCCGAGCACCTCTGACCGGGATGCCCAGACGTCATCGAGAAATACCTCGTTGAGATGGTGCGGACCGGGGATGCCATCCAGTCCGCGGACGGTCACACCCTCCCGGTTCATCGGAATGAGGAAGACCGTGACCCCCTCGGACTTGCCGACCGGCGAGCCATCAATGCGTGCGAGCAAATAGCACCACTCCGCCCAAAGGGCCCAGGAGGTCCAAATCTTCTGTCCTGTTATACGGAATCCATCTCCGTCGGGCACCGCTCTGGTCTTGAGATTGGCCAGATCCGAGCCGGCATCGGGTTCGCTGAAACCCTGGCACCAGATGGCCTTCCCTGATGCGATCAGCGGCAGGTGCAGCCTCTTCTGATCATCCGTCCCGTAGTCGAAGATCGACGGCCCCACCCAATTGGGACCGTAATACTGGCCACCTCGCGGCTCGAAATGGGCCCACATCTCCTCGCGTATGACAACGGAGGAAGCCAAGTCCAGGTCTTGGCCGCCATAGCGGGCCGGCCAGTTGGGAACAAGCAGTCCCTCCTCCGCGAGGATCTCGCAGAATCGATTGCTGATCGCCAGGTCCGCCGGATCTTCGGTGAAGGGACCAAGCCAATGGGAAGGCAGGTGCGTATCGATCAGCACGCGGATTCGAGTCGCGGAGCGCTCGCGCTCCCTCGGGATCGCGGTAGATGAACGAATCAGACCTCGGGTTCGCCACGTTGGGGATGCTAGGTGGGCGTGCCGCCAACCTTCCATCTTCGGATTTTCCTCAGTTGGACAGCCGAGCTACGAGCTGAAACGGAACAACCCGACAGCGATTTTCTGCGCCGTCTGCGCCCTGATCTCACCAACCGGGTCGCCACAGCCGGTGGATTCTGGCCGCCGAGGCGCTCGGGCGTGACCTCGAAGGGGCCGATTTTACCGGCCCGCACCAGTCGGAGTGAAGCGGTCGAAATCCACAGGCCGGCCGGCGCTCCCCGGGACTGGGCCGAAGCCGACGCCGACGCCTCCGACATGACGAGGATCGGTCCGTGATGGAGCACTTCGGTACCAACGAGGGTGGAAAGCCCACCGAGCCGGAATCGACCGTGCGCCATCTCTTCGGCGCCAAAACCGGCGACCAGGGTGGGGAGGTCGTCAGAGTCGGGCAGACCGCGACCGGGATCGCGATAGGAGAATCCGGGTGGCGTGGCACCGATGATGGACCAACCGACGGTCCCGGCACCCAGGAGCCGTTCGGGCTGAGCCGCGTCAACGAAGAGCGCCTCGGTGAAGACCGCTGTGCGGGCCTCCCGGCGGACGGTACCGAGAATCTGGATCTCGTCGACGTCACGCCCCGGGTCCCAGAGATGGACATCGATATGCGTGCACGCAGCGTGGTAATAGGGATCGATGTTGATACCGGCAGTGTCGAGCATGGCGATGGCAAGAGGCGCCGTCAGCAATGCCCCTCCAGGCAATCGCATATCCCGCCGGATTGACATCCGGCCCTGCGCATGATGACGATCGACCAGCACCGACGAGCAGCCGACGTAGCGGTACGTGATCAATTCCGTGGAGGATTCGAACACCCCCCTTACGAGGCCGGTGCCCCCGTCCCGCGTCTCGTCGACCACTAACCCCGGTTCCCTCCTGGGAGACGACAGCTGACTCCCGCCGAATCCGTCGCCCGCAAATCGCTCGGAAAAAGGATCACTTAGCCGTACCTGGCCCTGAGTTCCCTTTTCAACACTTTACCGAGCGCGTTGCGAGGCAGCGCATCCACGATCTCGATCCGTTCTGGGATCTTCTGGTCCGCCAATCCGCGTAGACGGCAGAAGTCAGCCAGATCATTGAGGGAGAGTCGGGTCTCCCCCGCCTCCAGCACGACCACTGCACAGGCCCGTTCTCCCGTTGACGGATACGGGACCCCCACGACGGCCACATCGGCGATCGTCGGGTGTTCGTAGAGGAGATTCTCCACCTCTTGGGCCGAAATGTTCTCTGCGTTCCGGATGATCACGTCCTTGGACCGACCGGTGATATGGACGTGCCCCCGGGGTCCCAGAATTCCGAGGTCGCCGGTGCAGAAGTACCCTTGCTCGTCGAAGGCGGCGGCATCGAGAGCACGGTCGACGTACCCCTTGAAGCACTGCGGCCCACGCAGTCGGAGCTCCCCCTCTTCTCCCCGCTCGACATCCCTCCCGTCGGGGCCCACGACCCTGATGTCCACACCGGGACTTACCCGCCCCTCGGTGAGCGCCAGGTCCTCGTCGGAGTCCTCGAGCGTCCCCGAACTGGCAGAAGGAAATTCGCTGAGCCCCCAGGTCGAGACGATACCGACGCCGAACACCCGCTTGAGTTCGTAGTACAGCTCCGGTGGCTTCGGCGCACCGCCGCCGTTGAATGCCTTCAACCGCGGGTAAAGAGGCTCGGCTCCGTGGTCGAGTTGAGCCTTCAAGTACGCGTTGTAGAACGGCACGGCGCTCCCGAGGAGGGTGGCTTCTTTTTTGCTCATCACGAGAGGTGAGTTCACGGAGTCGAAAATGTCGGTGAACAGCAGCTGTGCTCCCGTGTACATGGCAGCCACCGTCACGCAGAAACCGCCGATGTGGGTGTACGGATACGGAATCGCGATGCGGTCGTCCTCACCCAAAGCCCAGCCCAGAATGGGCGCCGTCGCGCCGTTCATGGCCGAGGCATCCGAATGGAGGGCGCCCTTGGGGTCGGCAGTGGAGCCTGACGTGTAATAGATGTGTCGGACGGGGTGACCCTCCGCGCTCGGCGGCGCCGGCAGCTTCGCTGGATCGGACTCGGGCAACCCATCGTCGAGCAGCAACGTCTGAACGCCGGTCGTGCGCGCTATCTCTCTTGCCATGTCGGCGTAGTTGAAGTTGCGCCATGTGCCGGGAGTCACCAGGAACTCCGACCCAGTCTGGGCGACGATGAAACCGACCTCCCGGACACGAAGAAGCGGGAGAACCGGGTTCGATATACCGCCGAGTCTGGAGATGGCCATCATCAAGACGCACGACTCGATGACCGTCGGCAGCTGCCAGCTCACCACCGTGTCAGATTTCACTCCCATAGCCTGCAGACCCGCCGCGACGCGTTCCGACCACTCCACCCATTGGGTCGCGGTAAGGAAGCGGTCCCGATCGTCCTCGATGAGGACACCACGGGGCGTTGCCCCCGCTCTTGCGACCAGTAGATCCCAGAGGGTTTCCGGATAGTTGGGTGTTTGCACCAATTGCCTCCCGGCTCCGGGGACCATCGATCCTAACTCCGGAACGCTTTGCGTCCAGGTGCCGGTGGGCCATGCGACCGCGCCGCGGACAACTGGACAAGCGACCCCCCACGGGCCCGACGTGCCCGTATCATCTTGTGTGCTGGCTGTTGCTCCATTGCTTTCGTGAGGGGCTCGGTCCGGGCACACGCGTGCCGCACAAGGTAGGGGGGCAGACAAAGATGGCACACTCAAGACGGACCCGCAGGACGATCGTCGCACTTTCCATCGCCGCCGTCGCGGCAGTTGCAGGCTACGCATCGTCGGGCACAACCGGCGGGAACGGAGGCACCGGCGGGACGCACCTGTCGTCGAAGAACGTGAGTTTTCGAGAGGTGGCCGCGACCAGCGGTAAGCCGGTCAAGATTGGCTACATCGAGGAAGCTGTCTCGCTGGGAGCCGGGAGCAACAACCCGTACACCATTCCCGCGTTCCAGGCCTGGGCCAAATACCAGAACGCAAACGGCGGGCTCAACGGCCATCCGATCGAGGTCGTGGTCCAACGCGAACCGTCCAATCCTGGGGTCGCCCTGACTGACGTCCAGAACATGATCAAACAGGGGATCGTCGCCCTGGTCTCGGACGACACGTCGGACGAGTCATCCTGGGTCAGCTTGGTCACGAAGGACGGCATCCCGACCTTCGAAGCAACCAGTGGCAGCGTCGACCTGGCCACCAGCCCCGTCAATTTCAGCACGCAGGTGTCCCTGTTCTATACGACAAACGCAATCGTCGCCGCGGCGAAGAAGTCAGGGAGCACGGAGATGGCCGTGTTCTACTGCGCCGAGATCCCCCAGTGCGCGCAGGCCGTGCCCGCCCTGGCCGGATCGGGCAAGAAGATCGGCGTCACCGTGCCCTTCAGTACCTCGATCCTCGGAAGTGCACCGAACTACACGGCCCAGTGCGAGACCGCCAAGGGGCATAACGCCACTTCTCTGGAGATAGCCGACGCCTCACAGATCATCGTGAGAGTGGCCGCTGACTGCGCCCAGCAGGGCTACACGCCACACGAGGTCACCGACGGTCTCAATATTCAGCGCAGCTTTGCCGGCGCGCCGGGCATGAACAATCTGATCTCCTTCGAGTCCACGATGCCGTTCTTCGACACCAGCTTCCCGGGGATCAAGACCATGACCGCTGCGTTCAACAAGTACGACCCAGGGCTCACCAAAATGGCCGGCTACGGCGACTTGGCGACGAACCAGTGGACCACCGGACTCCTCATTGAGGCCGGAGCGAAGGCGGGAGGAGTCGGCTCAACCCATCCCCTCACCGCGGCGGCTTTGCTTGCGGGCATGTACGACCTCCACTCGACCAATCTGGGCGGGATGATTCCCACGGAAACCTTCACGGCCGGAAAGGCGCAGGAGAACAAGTGCTGGTTCTGGGCCGCCACCAAGAACAACAAGTTCGTGATGCCATACGGGACACAGGTGGCCTGCGCCAGCTGAACGCCCGCCTCATGGACCTCGGCCTGACCGGCAAAGTGGCCGTTGTGACCGGGGCCAGCAGGGGTATCGGCCGTGCGGTCGCCGACGAGCTCGTCCACAGCGGAGTCAAGGTCGTTGTCTCGGCCCGTGGGGCCGAGGGTCTCCAGGGTGCCGTCGAGGAGCTGCGAGAGCGCTCGGCCGTACCGGGTGAGGTCTCCGTACTCGCTGTGGTGGGCGACGCCACCGACGAGAGAACGACCACGGCCATCGAAGAGGCCGCTGCCGAGCTCGGGGGTGCCGACATTCTGGTCAACAACGCCGGCGGTGAGAGCGGTCACCTGCCATTCGACCAGCTTTCCGACATGGATTGGGATGACGCCTACCAGCTCAACGTGGTCAGCGGCGTGCGGCTGACGCGGGCGCTCCTTCCGTACATGCGGGAGCAACGCTGGGGACGGATCGTCAACGTGTCGTCCTACACCGCCCGGGTCCCAGAACCATTCTGCGCCCCGTACTCCGCAGCCAAGGCGGCGATGGTGAATGTGACCCGGAACCTCTCTCGCACCTACGGGTCGGAGGGTATCTGCGTCAACTGCGTGCTTCCCGGGCTCACCTACACCGAGGGGGCGGCGTCGGTGTTCGAAGAGGCGATGGCCGCCACCGGGCGCTCGGAGGAAGCGCTGGTCGCGAGCATGCTCCGCCGAGCGCCCATCGACGTGGGTCGGATGGGCACGGCAGCCGAAGTCGCTGCTGCGGTCATCTTCCTTTGCTCCGAGCGCGCTTCGTGGATAACCGGCGTTGCCCTACCGGTGGACGGAGGAACGATCCGCAGCGCACCTTGACAGCAAGAGACCCCGATGGCCGAGCCACCGGGGTCTCTCTCTTCTCTCGGGGGGGAGAGATCAGACGCTGGCGGCAGCCAACCCGGCAAAGTCCTCCTCGACCACCTTGGCGACCAGCGGAATCTGGCTGTCGCCCTCCGGCGGCTTCAGATACCCCCCGCGCAGCGCGAAGCTCTCGAGGAGCGCTCCTTCGACGGGTTCGCCGGCGTGGATCTCGTCGACCGTCGGTCCGATACGCCGGGCAATCTCGCCCAGGCGGTCTCGGTCCAGATTCAGGAATCGGATGGCGTTCTCGCCCAGGATCAGCCGGAGCTCGTCCTCTGGCACGCCCTCGAAGGCGTCCCTCCACCAGGCTCGCGTGTTGGGCCACGTGCTTTCGGGGTGCGGATAGTCCCGACCGAACAGCATCGTCTCGATCCCGATCTCGTGGCGCATCTCCACCTCGGCCTTGTGGATGAACGACGCTCCGGCCATGCAGTTGGAGTGCCAGTAGTCACTCGGTTTGCGCGTGGCCGGGAGATCCTCTCGGTGCTCCTCGTAAAACTGGTCCAGGTAGGCGAGCGTGGCGGGAATCCAATCAAGCCGGATCTCGGTGGGCATGTAGCGCAGCCCTGGATAACGGTCGAAGACTCCGCCCATCATCAACTGCCACATGGGGCGCCGGGCGTCCACGCTGCGGTTGAGGAAATTGCTGAAGAATTCGAGCGATTCGTCGGAAACCGCGCCCGCGTGGGCGAACAGCTCGTCCACGTCTGTCGAGTGAGCCGCCTTCACCACATCGTTGTAGATCCGCTCCACTTCAGGGAACACTGCGCCTTGCTCGGTCCCAAAGCCGGCGTGAACGATGACAGCCAAGTTTCGCTCTTCACACACCGCCCAGAAGGGATTCCAGTAGGAGTCGAAAAGGGGCGGCATACCTCGATGGTGGAGGTAGCCCGGGCCGTAGGTACCGGTGAAGCCGTGGTCGGATACCCACTCCAGTTCTTTCACCGTCGTATCCATGTCGACACACGGACCGATGGCCGCCGTCACAAGGAACCGGTCCATGGCAAAGCCAAAGTTGTCCGCCGCCCAGCGGTTCCAGGCCCGAGCCCCGGCTTCCCACGCGTCGAGGAGAACTCGCGGTTCGTCACATTGTGGAAGAGGTCCCCGAGACGGGAGTCACCGAGGTAGATGAGCTCAGCGGCCACTCCTTCGCGATCCATGTCAGCCATCCGCAACACCGGGTCGTGCAGTCCATGCCATCCCGTACGGTGGATTTCTTCATGTTCGGGATAGACGTTGAACTGGTGCTTGGAGCCCAGAAGGGCAATGGCGAGCGGGTAGATCTCATTGTCCTCGCGCAGGCCCGGAAGCAAATTGTGGAACCGGCTCTCGAGATACTCGGTCCACAGGTCCTTCGGCATACCTGCATGTGAGTCCGACGAAACGACGATGACTCTGTCGGTCATGACCCTCCCTCATTTCACGGCGGCCAGGGGGCTGCCTCAGTCCTACTATACGCCCTATAATAGCGAATCCCGGGCGATTTGCACACCCCGGAACCGGCTGAAGGTCGAACCCTCCGGTCAGGACGCCGCGAGAGAAGCCCCCACCTATGCCCCATCGGATCGTACGGACGTTCCACTCGACATGCATGGTCAACAGCTATGAGCGCACCGTGGCCGCACTGGGACACATTGCCGGGCTGCGGGTTCTCGAGTACAGCGAGGCCCCGGCGATCGGCCGCCGGGGCGGCATGACCTGGATCGGCGATGGTTCAATCGAGGTGGCTGAGCCCATCGTCCCCGGCCATGCGGCGGCGCGCTTCTTGGAGCGCTTCGGGCCCGGAGTGCATTCATGCGCCTTCCAGGTCGAGAACCTCGACGCAACCATTGAGCACCTCGGGCGCGGACGGGTCGAAGTCGGGGTGCGTCCAGAGGCCGGCTTCTGCTTCACGGATCCACGACAAACCGGCGGGCTCCTGTTCGAATGGTCGGAGTTCACAATCCCCGAGGATCCGAGGATCGGTGCACCAGAGCCGCCTTCTCACGCCGAACCGGTGCTCGACGTACATACGCACGCCTTCATCGGCGCCCTGGTGCCGGACCCGTCCGAGTGGGCGGACCACTTCGGCGAGTTGTTCGGGCTCGTCGAGACGTTCCGTGACCCACAGGCCGCCCCCGACCAGCCGGTCGTGTGCCTGGCCACCCCCGACTGCGTCCTCGCCCTCTTCCGCCTCACGCCCGGAACGAGTGCCGAGTATTGGAGTGCGGTGCACACCCGAGCCCGCTGTCATGTCCTGGGATTGGGAGTCCCGTCATTGGAGTCCGCCCACGGTGCCTTGAAGGACGCCGGCGTCGCGCTGCGCCGGCGCACCGGCGAGGCCATCTTCATCGATCCCGAGGAAACTGGGGAGGTGCCTCTGATGTTGATCGAGGGACTGCTACCCGGCGATCCACGATCGGTGCTGATGACCGGTAGCCCGTAACCCACAGTTCGAGTCTTCGCTCAGCGGGGACGAAGGAACACCGCCAAGCGGGCGATCAACCCGTCATCGTCAAGGGTGAAGTGATTGCTGCACACGAGCACGGGATCATCGAGTGGAGGGTTCGCGAGTTCCACCCAGCAATCCCGGCCCGCCTCCACGGCGCGGTGGATGTGAAACCGTGGTACCACCGTAGCCAGATGCCGGGCGTAGAAAGCAGCGATCTGCTCCTTGCCCCGGTACACGGATCCGTCGGGAGCATGGAAAGTGCCATCAGGGGCGAACAAGGTGGCTAATGCGGCCTTGCCGTCCGCTGTGGCGATCTCGACATATCTGTCGGCAACCTCTCGTGGCCCGGACATCGCGGGCAGTTTGACAGAACGGACAACCGGGAAGAGAACTGGACGGGTCACCTACGATGGCGACGGTGACCGACGGGACTGAGCCACTCACGGCGTCAACCTCCACCGCTGGGTGGCGCCGCGGCGTCGACCACGGACAGCGGCTGCGGGGAAAACGCGCCTTCGTCAGCGGTGCCGGCACATCGCCGGACGGAGAACTCCTGGGTATCGGCGAGGCCATCGCCATCCTCTTCGCTTTGCAAGGCGCCCGGGTGGCGATCGGTGACATCTCACGCCAGCGGGCCGAGGCGACCAGGGAGCTGATCGACAAGCTCGGAGGGGACGCAATGGTCGCGGTGGGGGACCTCACCGATGAGGCCGACAACGCACGATGCGTACAGATGGCGGTAGACGCTTTCGGAGGCTTGGACACCCTCGTCAACAACGTTGCCCTGTCCGGGGGCGGAGGAAGTCCGGCCACTCTGAGCCTCGACGCGTGGGATCAGGTCATGAATGTCAATCTTCGCTCCCCCCTGCTCACCACCCGCCACAGCACTCCCCACCTGATCGCTGCCGGAAGTGGGTCCATCCTGAATATCTCCTCGATCGCTGCAATCCGCGGCTTCGGCTCGGGCGCGTACGCAGCTTCCAAATCCGCCCTGTTGGGCCTGACCAGGGACTGGGCCTACCTGCTGGGCCGCGACGGCATCAGGGTCAATTGCATCCTTCCTGGTCACGTGTTCACCCCGATGGGAGATCAGGGCGGTGAGGAGGTCCGTGCGCGCCGGCGCCGGGCCGGCCTGCTCCCCACCGAAGGGCTGGCCTGGGATGTCGCCTGGCCCGCCGTTTTCCTGACTTCGGACGAGGGCCGCTGGATTACCGGCATCGAGCTGCCCGTCGACGCCGGCACGACGGCCTCTACTGCCTGGGCGCTTCAGACGTTGAACGACCGCCGATGAATGCTCGAGACGTGCGCGGGACCGAATCCGATGAACTCGCGATCAGAAACCAGGTGGCCAAAATTGCGCACGCCGCTGATCACGGTGCACTTGACGAGTACATCGAATTCTTCACCGAGGACGCCTCCTGGGAGATGCCGGAGGCGCCTCGGCGGGGCCGGGCCGATATCAAGGCCGGCGCGGAAGAAAGGCGCCGGACCGGTCTCACCGGCCCCGGGAGCGCCTCGCGTCATGTCATCACGACCATCGCCGTTGAGGTGACCGACCAGGACCACGCGGTGGCGGACTCCTATTTCATCTTTTTCCGCCAGACGACGACCAACCCGACCATCTTCAACATGGGCCATTATCATGATGATTTCCGACTCGTCGATGGCAATTGGCGCTTACATCGCCGACTGATCACCATCGGTTGACATGCCAGTTGGTCGACCGGATCACGCTGTGACCGCGGAGGACATCCATGGACGTAGGTATCACCATCCCTCACTTCGGACCTCTGGCGTCGCCCGAGTTCGTCATCGACTTCTGTCGATCCGCTGAGTCCGCCGGTTTCGATTCGGTGTGGGCTGCGGACCATGTTGTCGTCCCGGCCCAGTTCGAGTCCGAATACGTCCTGCCGGCCACGCCAAAGCGCTTCGAGTTTGCCGACCTGCAGGCAACCATGGGGTTGAACCTTGAGATGAACACCACCCTTGCCGTCGCGTCTGCAGTGACGCAGAGGGTCAAGCTTTGCACGGGGATCGCAGTCCTCCCGCTCCGGAATCCCGTGCTGAACGCCAGGCAGCTGGCCAGTATCGATCTCTACTCGGGCGGACGTGTTCTGTACGGTGTTGGGGTTGGCTGGCTCCGAGAGGAGGCCGAAGCCATGGCTATGCCGTGGGATCGGCGCGGACGGAGAGTTGACGAGCAGATCTCCTTGCTACGAACTCTGTGGAGCGCCACGGGAGAGACCGTAGAGTTCGCGGGTGAGTTCTACGACGTCCCCCCCATCTCCCCCGACCCGAGGCCCGTGCAGCGACCCATTCCCATCCTGATCGGAGGCCACAGCGATGCGGCCCTCGACCGGGCGGCCAGACTTGGGGACGGATGGATCGCTGCAGGCATGGGTCCCGGAAGGCTCAAAGAGAGCCTGGACCGCCTCCACGCGGCCTGCGAACGGGCAGGACGGGATCCCGGCGAACTCCAGATCGTCAACGGCGAACGGTCGGACGTGCAGCTCGATGCCGAGTCAACCGACCTCAAGGAGCAGGCTCGCCGGGTTGTGGAGGCCCTCGCCATGTATGAATCGATGGGCGTTACCCACATGAAGGCTGGAATCCGGGCGGCCGACGCCGCCTCTGTGCTCAGAGTGATCGAATGGTACGGAAGCGCGGTGTTGCCGAGCCTTCGATGATCGAGGGTCGGTCAAACCTTTTCCCCCCAGCGTCCGGCCGGGAACCACTCTTCGAGACACAGGATGTTGCCTTCGGGATCAGCGAAGTAGAACCACTCTGAATCGCCCCATTTGTAGGCACCCGAGCTGGTTCTCGATGAGGATGTGCACCCCGCGGCGCTTGAGCTCGGCGAGCACATCCAGGTGCCCGAGGGTCTTGAAGCAATACCGCATGATGCCGAGCTGGTGGAAGGTCGGCTCCGGGCCGGGAATCAACAGATTCCCGTCGTTCCACCCCATGATCTCAAGGTGCATCTCCGAGTGGTCCCCTGCCAGTTGCAACAAGCTGACGCCATTGGTGACCTTGTTGTTCAGTGGCCGACCAAAGGCCTCGACGTACGGATTGGGCCGGCTCATATCGATGAGCTGGCGATAGTCGATGTTCGGCCTTCCTTCGCTCAGCGGGTCCGGTACGAATCCGAATCCGGCATAGAACCGGGACATGGCTTCGTAGTCGTAGGTATTGAGTTGGACGTGCAGGAACGTCGTCTGTGCACCGGTCACCGTGCGATGCTGTGTAGTCCCAGCCACGGCCCGGGGCGCGTTCGAGTAGTTCGACGACGTTTCCATCCGGATCCTCGACGTACGCGGATCGCGTCGGGCCACCCAACCGCGCGGTGTCAGCCGCATCGACGCGGATCCTCGGCCCGTGTCTCGACGAGCCGTGTACCGCTGCATCGAGGTCAGCGACCAGGAGCGTCAGCACGGTCGATCCCAACTGGTCGACCGATTTGGGCCATCGCTCGCTGCGGACTATCTGGTCAGCACCTGCGACGAGGTTCACGTGCATGTACGGATCGCAGGGCCAGCGGAGGGCGACGGAACGGTCGTCAGGTTATGGGCCCGGGTCGTTGGCCGCCAGAACCGACGTCCAGCCATCGGGCTGATCGGCTCGGCGCATGCCGATGTCTTCGATCATGCCGAGTCCGGTGTAGAACTGCTGGGCCCGATCGAGGTTGGCGACGTTGAGTCGAACGCCATGTATCGCGGTGGCGGTCAACGCCTCACCCTCCGTTCAGGCAATAGGTTCTTCGCCTTGCAGCATGGTTCGGTGCAGCAGGCGGCCGCTGGCCCCGTCATAGGGGATGGCCCGGTGCAGGAGTTCCGGTGTTGTCCCACATGACCAGATCACCGAGCTTCCATTCATGGCGGTAGACGAACTCCGGCTGGGTGGCCCAGTCACGTAACCGGACCAGCAGCTCCATGCTGTCAGCTGGTTCCATGCCGACGACATAGGCCGCCGTCGAGCCGATCACGAGGGAGTTTCGCCCAGAGCGGTGCTTCCACACGAGCGGGTGTTCCCGGGCCGGCACGTTTCGCGCCCCGACAAATGCCTCGTGGGAGGGCTCGGGATTCACGAACCGCTGGAGCGCCCAATTGGCGTGCACAACCCTGAGGCCTTCGAGCGCCGCCTTGTCCGACTCCGGAAGGGCGTCGTACGCGGCATAGGTGTTGGCCCACTCCGTTGTTCCCCCTTCGGGGGGGAGATACCGCGCACTCAGCAGCGAAGCCAGAATCGGGACCTCGTGCATCGTTCCATCGAGGTGCCAGAAGAACGACGTCTTGAGGTACTCACCGATTGGATTGACTGCCGGGTCCAGGCTGACCTTGAAGATGGCCTGCTTCTCGCCATTCGGTTGGGGCACCCCGTTGTTCTCGAACGCCTGGACCCCGAGTGTCTGCGTGAACGCGATCTGTCGCTCGTCATCAAAGTCGACCTCAGGAAACACGAGGACGCTCCGCTCCTCGAAGAGGGCGCGTATGTCCCCGGCTGCCGTTCCGCTGAGTAGTTTGCTGGGAGCAGCCTCGACCAACGTCCCGATGTTGGGCATCAACTCTCGCGTGCGAAGCGCGGCATCAACGGTGAGCACCTGATTCCCCCTTCGATAGCGGAAAGTGCTGGTAGCTCACACGGTACAATCCATGAAGGATGGACAGACGGGGAGTCTCCCGCGAAATCCAATAACTGGCGCATGATCACTCGCCCACCACGCCCTCGTCCACAAGGCGATCAACCTCGGAGGAGCTGAAACCCGCCTCGAGAAGGACCAGCCGGGTGTGCTCTCCCACATTGGGGACTCCTCCTTGGGCTTGACCGTTTCCTTCCGACACCGGGACGGTGCGGATAGGGTTGGCCGGCACCACCACGCCGTCGACGTCTTCCAGACTGCGTCGAGCCTCGACCTGCGGGTCCGCAAGGAGATCCGAGCCGACATTCACCGGCCCGATGGCGGCCCCTCGAGGGCCGAGCTCGGCCACCCACTCAGCCGCTGATCGTTGCAAGAAGACGCTCGCTATACCGCTCAGTTGTCTCCGGCCATTCGTCCGCCGGGACCCTCCGCTTCGCCAGATCGAGCAGGCCGAGGCCCGTACAGAGCGCATCCCAGGTGCGGGGATCCGCCGCGGCCACGCTGACGTACCGACCGTCGCCACAGCGATAGAGGCGGCGGTCAGGTGATGTGGGAATGCTGAACCCAGTGTCGTTGATCAGCGCGTCGAACCCCGACAAAACCCACGTCGCCGACTCCGAGAGGCTGATGTCGAGTTGGCACCCCATTCCGGTCGCGTCGCGGGCGTAAAGCGCCGAGACGATTCCTACGACGGCCATCGTGGCCCCTATCGGGACAGACAGCATCATCTGGGGGTGCCAGGGCATTTCGGAGTCGAGCGAACCGAGCAGCCCCGAATGAGCGGTATAGGTGAGGTCGTGCCCGGGCCAAAGCGCGTACGGCCCATCCTGGCCGAAGCCGGTGATGGAACACCACACGAGCCCAGGGTGTTCCTCGGACGCCTGGCGGTAGCCAAACCCGCGCTCTTCGAGGTCGCCGGGCCGGCTGTTGTCGACGACGACATCGGTCCACTCACAGAGCTTCCGGAGGACCTCGACACGACGGGGATGACGAGCGTCAAGAGCTATCGATCGCTTGCCGGCACCGAGTCCGGTTCCGATCCCGAACATGGCCGGGTCGGAACCCGGTACGTCTACCCGGCACACCTCAGCACCCTGCTGCGCGAGAAGCCGTGTGCAATAGGCGGAAGGCGGGAATCGACCAAGGTCGAGCACCCGGATGCCGGCCAGTGGACTTCCGGCCCCGGTCAACGACCGGCACCCGAGATGCACTGCGGCGCGCCACGATGCCCGTCGGCCGAGAGACGATCTGGTGACGTGTAGGCACGACGCAGTCTCCTTGCTCGGGGTCCTTCACGCGCATTCCGCGCTTGGACGCCAAGCCGTCTTGGTCGGTTATCCCGCTCCGGCTCGCACCATTGTCGGCTTCGCGATTCCCGTATGAGTGGGTTTCGGCCCAATGACCTTTCGTAGCGTACGTTCCGGCCCTTCGATCTCCACGTTGCCTCGAGCGTGTTGCAACGCGAGGTTGTCCCATACCACCAAGTCACCTTGCTGCCACTCGTGATCGAGTACGGCCTCTTGCCGATACAGGTGGGCGAAGAGCTCCTCCAACAATGCTTCACTTTCTGCTGGGTCAAGCCCCTCGATACGCGCGGTCATCTGCTGCGACACGTAGAGCAATTCCCGTCCCGTTCTCGGATGGCGCCAGATCACGGGCTTCACGGTCGAACGGTGCACTTCGTGTTGAGGCACAACCAGTTGGTCCTTGTGGGCTCCCCGTCGCTGCTGGCCGGTCTCGTGGACGGCTTTGAGCTCGGCGACCCGCGAACGCAGAGTCGGCCGGCAGCGTGGCGAAGGCACTGCCCATGCTGGCGAACCTGGTCGGTACGGTCGGCGGATCGACTCGGCGACCATAGAGCGATATGACCTCTATCGGGGTCTCCGCCCACATCATGTCGCAATGGAAGAGCAACTCACCGAATCGGGCGTAGCCGTCCTCATCCTTGTTGGTTACGTAGTTGGCGTAGGCGTGGGTCAGGGCGATCGCAGCTGCCCGATCCGTTGGGACGGTCTGCCCGATAACGACTCCGACCAGGTATGCCTGCTCATCAGGAGTGAATCCGGCACCACGAAGGAGAAGAAGCCCACGACGGTCGAACAGATCCCGCAGGGTGGCGATGCTCTCTGCATCCAATTCCTCGGATAGGTCGAGGCCGGCGATTTCCACGCCCAACTCCGGATGTAGTTCCTGGAATCTGAAAGCGACCATCCGCGAACCTCCTGGTGTCGGGACTTCTCCGCAACCGTGCTTACTTTACGCTGTCGAAATAGTACGGCACCAACCGGATCGGGTTATGACGATGACGGCATGGGAAGACTGGTTTCCCACACGTCCGGAAGAACCGTCACCATCCCGCCGTCGACCAACACGTCGCTACCGGTCATGTACGAGGCTGCATCGGAGACCAGGAACGAGACGACGTTCGCCACCTCTACGGGACTGCCACGACGCCCGAGCGGGCTGTTCTTGATGATGTCCTGCATGATCGGGTGCTTGGCCTCATCGGTGCGGTTCATAGGGGTGTCGTTGATCCCCGGCGACAAGGAGAGGACCCGGGCTCCTTGCCTTCCCCAGGCCGAGGCGGTTTTGCGGACCAACCGCTGCACCCCTCGTTTGGACACCTGGTACGCGAGTGCGGCGTTGTCGACGTCGAAATACTTGCCGATCTCTTCGAAAAAGTCCTCGGCAAGGGGCTCCTCCAGCAGGGTCAGTAGTGGTGGCACCTCAGGCACCATGTACCCCGATTGTGAAGCGAAGCACACCGCCACTGAGCCGGGTCGAAGGAGGGGTTCCGCAGCGTTGAGCACCCTCGCCGTGCCAAGCAGGTTGATCTCGAGAACGCGTCGCCCCGGCGCCATCGTTCCCGATACGCCGGCGGTGTTGACCAGAACGGCGACGTCCTCAAGATCGGCAAAGAGCGCGTCGACCTGAACCTGGTCCGTCACGTCGCATCCCGCTACTCGAACTTCTGAGCCCAGTTCGTCGGCCAGCTTCTCGACACCCTCAATATTCTGATCGACGATGAGGAGCGGTCCTCGGCCTGCCAGCTGTCGCGCCACCTCGGCACCCATTCCCGAAGCCGCCCCGATCACAATGTTCGTCATCCGGTATCTCCTTCGACTCGTCGTCCGGCGGAGGACGGAGTCTCGTTCTTGCCCTATCGCCTAAGTGCGGAGGACCGCAGATGGTCGTTGTCCCCGATATTGACGAAAGCCCCGGCTGCGGACCTACGAGCTGTCGTTCCCGGCCCAGCGGGGTGAAACGCCCTCAGGCAGCGGGACGGCCGCTACGTTGAGTGCGAAGGATACAAGCGAGTAGTAGCCACAGATTATCGACAGCTCCACGGTGCCTACCTCCCCGAACAACTGGACGCAGGTGCCGAACAGGTCGTCATCGAGGTGGCCGGTCGTCAGAAGTTGGCGTGCCGCCAAATACGCTGACCGTTCCTCCTCCGAGTCCAGGGGTGGGTCGGTGTCGCTCGCGATGGCCTCGAGCACCTCCTCGGAGATCCCAAGCTGCCGAGCGAACACCGCGTGCGCCCACCAGTTGTACTCCCCGTTCCAGTGCGCAACTGCGGTCAGGATCACGAGTTCCTGCAACTTCCGATCGAGCGACGCCTCCGATCGGATGATTCCACCCAGGGACGATGTGGTCAGCCCGAGGGCCGGGGCGTGGAGCCAGATGTCGAGCGGGTCCCTGCAAACAGCCGTCGGGTGTGACGGCACCAGCTCCCCTGGATGCAACGAGCTCGTCCCAAATCGAGAGCTGCTTCTCGTTCAACTCGTCGCGTTTGAGAGGTCGGATGCGACTCACGTGGCGTCTCCTCTCGTGCGATGGTCACCCGCCCGGGCGGCACGCCTATTCGGTAGCAGGAACCGAGCCGCCAATCGCCGCGCCGAGCACCTGGTCCGCCAACGAGATGACCGCCGCCTTCTCCCGGGTGAAGTCGAGCACCGAATCGTGACCGTAGCCGCTCTCCTTGATCCCCCCGAAGGGGAGTTCGAACCGCGTCTGCATAAAGGTGTTGACCCAGACATTGCCGGACTCGATGTCTCGAATCATGCGATGGACCCGATGCAGGTCCTGCGTCCAGACGCCGGAAGCCAGCCCGAAACGTGAGTCATTGGCGATAGCGATCGCCTCCTCGTCCGTGTCAAACGGGATGATTGCAGCGACCGGACCGAAGATTTCGTCACGACAAATCTGTGTGCTGTTGTCCGAGGTCATGAACAGCGTCGGCTCGACCCAGTAACCCCCGGGCAGATGCGGCGCGACGTCAACGCCATGCCGTCCGCCGAACACGAGTTCCGCCTCCTTCTTGCCGATCTCTATGTAGTGGACGACCCGGTTCAGCTGCTCCTCCGAAATGATCGGACCCATGGTGGTGGCCGGATCGAACGGATCTCCGATCACGATGAACTCGCACATCGCCTGAATGCGCTGCACCATCTCATCGAGGATCGGACGCTGCACCAGGATGCGTGAACCAGCCACGCACGCCTGGCCAGCATTGAAGTTATAGACCGACATGAACGTAACGCCGATTGCTGCGGCGTCGAGATCGGCATCGGCGAACACGATGTTCGGCGATTTACCACCCAGCTCGAAGACACTGGGGGTGAGGGTGTCCGCACCAGCTGCCTGGATCTTCTTTGCCGTGGGGGAAGACCCTGTCATTGTCACCTTCGCGACGTCGACGTGACGCACGAAGGCATCGCCGACTTCACCCTCTCCCGACACGATGTTCAACACCCCGGGAGGGAAGACGTCTGCGAGGAGCTCGCCGAGGCGAAGGATCCCGACAGCCGCCTGTTCGGGTGGCTTCGCGACGACCGTATTGCCTCCGGCGAGGGCCGATGCCGCCTTGTTGCAGAACATGCCGATCGGCATGTTGAAGGGGATGATCGCGGCCACGACACCGTAAGGCTCACGTTCGCGTGAGCCCCAGAGTGTTCGGGTCCAGAACGACACTCTGGCCGGTGACCGCCGAGAGGGTTTCGTGGGCCGCCCGGTTCCAGAGCGTGGTCATACCCGCACCGTTCACCGCTCGGTTGACCTCGAGGAGGTTCCCATTGTCCGTCGTCTCGAGACGGGCCAGCTCCTCGCCGTACTCGATGAAAATGGCCGCCGCCTTCTCCAGATACGCCGCCCTGGCTGTGGGCGCCAGTGCAGCCCAGGCCGGAAATGCCGCTGAAGCGGCGGCGACGGCGGCATTCGCATCAGCCCTGCTGCTCGCCGGAATGTGTGCCCAGACCTCACCGGTGGTCGGATTTATGGAATCGAGAAGGCTGCCTGACTCTGCGGGCCGAAGCCCCCCGCCAATGAGATTCCGATACTCGCGCAAATCCGTCACGTTGCCTCCTCGGGCGCGCGTCCACCATGACGGGGACGCCCACTCGGGAAGGTACTCTCGGTCCCATCGCCTCGCAAGAAAAGGGCGTGGACAGTTGCCATGCGCGCTCGTTCAAGGTGGGTCAATCTCAGACCCCTACGGGTATTCCAGATAGCGTCAGACTGATCAGCCCGGACGACGAGGAGGAGGCCCAAGTCATGTCGACCGCGGAATCGTCGAGCACCGGCGAGCAGGTTGGGATACGGCAGCTTGTCAGCCAAGTGGCCGTCGTGACGGGTGGTGCATCCGGGATCGGTCGGGCCACCGTCAGGGCGCTCGCCCGGGAAGGCGCCACGATAGCGGTCGTGGACCGCGATGGAGGTGGAGCCGCTGAGGTGGCGGAGGAGGCGACGGCGAACAGGTGTCGAAGCGCACCCCTTTGTTGTCGACCTGGCTGAAGCACCGGCAGTTCTCAGCTTGGTAGAGAGCGTTCTACGGCAATTCGAGCGTATCGACGTTCTCGTGAATTCCGCCGGCACCAGCGGAGGGCGTCACTCGTCTCTCGATTTCTCTGTGGAGACATTTAACGAAGTGTTCGCGGTCAACGTGCGCGCGGCGTTCCTGCTCGTGCGAGAAGTGGGTACGCACATGGTGCAGAGGGGCGGTGGGGGACGGATAGTGAGTCTCAGCTCCAGCGCTGCCTTCAGGGCCCAGCTCTCCCCCGCCGTCTACGCCGCTTCCAAAGCAGCCATCTGTGGTTTGACGCGTGCCGCCGCGGCCGATCTCGGACCGTACGACGTAAACGTGAACGCAGTCGCACCGGGAATGACGAAAACGCCCATGACGGCGGGGGTTGGTGGCGACGAGGCGTACAACGCGATCGTGCAGCCTCCGGCCCCTTGGAGAACCTCCTTCATCGGCCTTCCGAGGCTGAAGACGTCGCCGGAGTGATCCTGTTCCTCTGTCTCCCAGCCAGCCGACAGATGACGGGACAGATCCTCCACACGAGTGCTGGGTTGGTGATCTGACGGTGGTAAACGAACAGGAGTTTCGCGGAGCGGATCGCGTGCGGGAGGTGTTTGCCCGCGTGCGTAACGCCGATCCGGCAGTGGCCGACCTGTACACCGAAGACGCCATCATTCTGTACGGCGAATCAGGGAGAGCGGTCGGTCGAGAGGAGATACGGGCCTTTTACGTCCGGACATTTGATGCGATTGCTCCACAACCACAGGTCGAGGCAATCCTGGAGGAGCCACCGCAGATTCGTGGCGATCGTTGACGTGCCGACAGAGGGACGCCACCATCGGGCGCTCGATTTGTTCGAGCTGGACGGCGACGGTATCCGGCGACTGGAGATTTTTTCCCGGGGTTGAGTGACCACGCGGAGGACGACGAGAACCGAGGGCATCGCAAATGGATCAGCTCGTGGGCAAGGTTGCCGTAATCACAGGTTCGGCGAGCGGCCTCGGTCGAGGGATGGCTGCGCGATTCGCACAAGAAGGAATGACGGTCGTGATAGCGGACAACAGGTTTACCGAGGCACAGTCCGTGGCCGAGCAGATCATCGACAACGGCGGAAGCGCTGTTCCGATCGAGGTCGATGTCACCAGCCGATACTCGTTGGTGGCGCTGGCCGACCGGGTTGATGCCGACATGGGCGGGACCGACATCCTCGTGAATAATGCGGGCGTCGTGTCGTACAGCCCAGTCCTGGAGACTGAGGAGATGGGCTGGCGCTGGATCGTCGACGTGAACCTGTTCGGTGTGGTCTACGGCCTGCAGACGTTCCTTCCCCGGATGCTCGACAGAGGACGCGAAGGCCATGTCCTCAACGTCGCATCTCTCGCGGGGGTCATCGGTGGGGCGGGAACAACGGACAACCGCCTGCACCATGGCAACAACAAGTCGCAGTTCGGCGCCATGTACGGCTACCTGGCAACCAAGCACGCCGTTGTGGCGATTTCGGAGACGTTGGCGGGAGATCTGAAGGACACACCTGTTGGGGTCTCGGTACTGTGCCCCGCCCACCACCAAAATACGGGAATCTGGGACAACTCGGCCCGCCACCGACCGGAGAGATTCGGCGGGCCGATGACAAAGCGGGAGATCGAAGCGACCGGAGGAAACCTCAAGGAGAGGTCCGCTTCGTCACGGCAGGCCTTCGAACGCGAGCCATCGGAGTGTGCAGCAAGAGTCGTACGAGCGATCCGCGAGGGCCACTTCTATATCTTCACGCACCCGGAGAGCCGGCCGCCGGTGGAAATGCGGTTCAAACAGATACTCAAAGGTTTCGATGACGCGCAGGTGTTCAGTGGCTGAGTTTTCCGAGGAACATCGGATCACCGTTTGGGCGAGCTCTTCTCAGGGGTCAGTCTGCGGCTGACGTGGCGACGTCGCCATGGCAGAGGGTACGAACTGCCCTGAGTATTCCCTGATAGCCGGTACACCGACAGAGATTGCCTGACAGAGCCTCCCGGATCTCCTTTTCACCCGAATGTGGATGGTCACGCACGAACGCCGTCACCGAGATGATGAATCCCGGGGTGCAGAAACCGCACTGCAGGCCGTGACACTGCCTGAACGCCTCCTGCACGTCGGTCAATCCGCCGTCGGGGCCGACCAAGCCTTCGATGGTTGTGACGTCGGTCCCGTCGGCTTGGACCGCGAACATCAGGCACGATCGCACGGCGGCCCCGTCGACCAGCACGGTGCACGCCCCGCAGACCCCGTGCTCGCACCCCAGGTGTGTCCCGGTCAGGGCACAGCGCTCACGTAGAAAATCCGCCAAGGTCAGCCGCGGTTCCACGCTGGCATCCCGGAGTTCGCCATTGATGGTCACTGCTATCCCCACGTCAGCCATTCAGCACCTCACTCTGGGCCTCTTGCCAGGCTCGCTCAACCATTGCGGCTCCAATCCGTTTGCGGTAGTGGGCCGAACCGTGGACATCACTGGGGACTGATTCAAGTTCGGAAATCGCGATCCGACCCAGTTCCTTCGCGGACACGTCGCCGATTTTCGACTGCAGCACCGCCGCCTCTGCCGCGCGCGCCTGCTCCGGGATCGGGCCCATGCCCATGAGAGCTATCCCGCAACGAGTGATCCGATCGCCCGCATCCACCTCGATCCCGATCGCCGCCCCTGAAAGGGCAAAATCACCGTGGCGCCGGGCGAACTCCCGGAAGCCGAATCCACGCCGACCCGTCCATACCGGGAACGTCACGGCGGCGAGTAGTTCATCGGGCCTCAGCGCGCTGGTCCAAAATCCTATGAAGAAATCCTTCGCGGAGACCGTGCGCGATCCCCGGCGCGAGACAACCTCCATCTCAGCACCGAGGGCGACGGCGACGGCAGGGTATTCAGCGGACGGGTCGGCGTGCGCTATAGATCCGCACAACGTCCCTCGATTTCGGATCTGAAAATGACCGATGTGGGAGGTGGCCCGGGAGACCAACGAAGCCACTTCGGCCACCTCGTCACTCCATTCCACAGCCGACTCCGTCACCCTGGCCCCCACCCGCAGCCCCCCGCCTAGCCGATCGATACTGTCCAGCCCGACGACTCGACGTAGGTCGACCAGATGCTCGAACGATGTGATGCGAAGTGCGAGCATGGGGACGAGGCTCTGGCCACCGGCCAGGATCTTCGCGTTGTCCCCGTACTGAGCGAGGATGTCGAGGGTCTCTTCGACAGTTTCCGGAGCGTGGTACTCGAAGGAGGAGGGCTTCACGCGACTCCTCGATCGCTTTCTGCTGCTTCGATGAGCGCAACGATGTCGGCGGGTCCGAGAGGCTGGGCCCGAATCTGCACCCCCAGGTGGCGAAGTGCGTCGGCTACCGCGTTGATCACTGCCGGCGGTGCACCGATCGCGCCGCCTTCCCCAAGCCCCTTGTGACCTCCCGGGTTGCTCAGTGCCGGAGTCTCTATGTGGGCGTACTCAATCTCAGGCACCTCGGTTGAGGTCGGGAGAAGGTAGTCGAGGAAGGTCGTTGCGAGCGGGTTGCCCGCGTCATCATGTTTGAGGTGTTCGTACAAAACCCCACCGATGCCCTGCACTACCCCGCCGGCGATCTGACCCTCGACCACGTTCGGGTTGATCATCACGCCGCAGTCCTCGCTCACTACATAGCGCAGGATAGCGACTGCCCCGGTGTCGGGATCGACTTCGACGGTACACATGTGGCAAGCGTTGGACCATGTCGTGAAGCTGCTCGGGCTGAAGCGGTTCTGCGCCTCCAGGCCGAGCGGGACTCCGTCTGGCAGCGCTGCCGGTTGCGTGTACGCAATGGCCGCCACCTCTGCAATTGCCATGCCCTTCGTCGGCACCCCTGCGATCTGAACTCGGCCGCCGACAAGTTCAAGATCCTCTTCCGCGGCTTCGAGCGCCTTGGCGACTATTGCCAGCATCCGAGTCCGCAGCTCGCGGCAGGCCAGACGGGCTGCGGTAATCGGGATCATGCTCCGGCTCCCACCCGTACCCGGGCCGAGCGGGGTCGCGGAGGTGTCGCCACCTTGGATCACCCGGACATGCTCAATGTCCACACCTAGTTCGTCGGCCACAACTTGGGCGATGGTGGTCTCGTAACCTTGGCCGTGGCTCGCGGTGCTTGCAAAAACGTCGACCCGCCCGTTGCGCCCGATGCGGACCGTCGCGGCGTCGGTACTCATCCATCCGAAAGCCATCGCGGTGGGCTCAGCCAACAAGCTCATTCCGATTCCGACCAGCCGTCCATCGTCGCGTGCCGCCTGCTGACGGGATCGCCACTGCTCATAGCCAATGACCTCCGCCGCCTGCTCCAGTGTTTCAGCGGCAGTGATCTGATCGAATGTCACCCCGGTGGCCATCGTGTAAGGGAGATCCTCGGACCGAACGACGTTCCGTCGGCGGAATTCGAGGGGGTCAATACCGAGGCGAGCGGCCACACAATCGATCATCTGCTCGCGCGCGACAGTCTCGAACATCCACGGCCCTCTGTACGACCCGCGGCCCATCAGGTTCGTGAAGACGGCCTGGGCACCCGCCCCGAAGAGCGGCACCCGGTAGGGACCCGGAAAGATCATCGTCGAGAGCATCGCCGCGCTCGACATCGCCGCAGGGAAGGCGCCCACGCCCTCGACGAAGTGGGCCTTCTCGGCAAGTATCTGTCCGTTTTCATCCGTGGCCATGGTGACGGTGGCCATATCCTCCCGCGCGTGATCGTCGGCCAGAAGGTTCTCGTGACGGTCCTGGATCCACTTCACCGGACGTGACAGCTTGAAGCTGGCCACCACGACGGCCAGCTCCTCTGAACGGGCGTTCATCTTCAGTCCAAACGAGCCACCGACATCAGGCATGATGACCCGCACGCAGGAGTCGTCGAGTCCCAGAAGGCGGGCGAACAAACTGCGTGCCCCATGGGGCCCCTGCGTGGAGATCCAGACAGTGAGCTCCTCCCGGTGGCGGTCCCAATTGGCGAGAACTCCCCGCGTCTCCATCGGGACAGTCGCGTAGCGGTGTTGACGGAACGTGTCCGTCATGACGAGTGGCGCCGACTCCAGCACCTCCGCAAGTTCAGGATTGTCGGGGGCGGGCAAGGCAGTCCACACGTTCGAGTCCCGCTCAGGGTGCACCAGAGCGGCTCCGTCTGTGAGCGCCTCAGCAAAGTCGACCATGGGTTCTTGGGGTTCGATTTCAACAACCACCGCCTCGATCGCGTCCTCGGCGAGGTAGCGCGAGTCCGCTATAACCAGGACGATGGGCTCACCCACGCAGCGCACATCTCCGTGGGCGAGGATCCGCCAAGGACGATTCGCGTCGTATTCGTCGTCGACGAGATAATCGCACACGAAGGGAGCGAGGTCCTCCGCGGTGTACACGGCGCGAACACCCGGAATGGCCGCCGCATCCTCCGTATCGATCGAAATGATCCGTCCCCGAGCCAGGTCGCTCCGCACGAAGGCAGCGTGAAGGCCCCCGGGCACGACGATGTCGTCGACGAACTGACCATGACCGGTCAGGAAGCGTGCATCCTCCTTGCGGATCACGCGCTGCCCAACGAAGCGTGCTCCGCCTCCCATCATCCCGGACACGGAGGCCTGCTTTCATCATGGACCCGGGTGGCGATTGCGTCCTTTGAACCTTTGAGTCGACCAATGGGATCTTCCCTTCGCCATTCGACTTCGGCGATGGACCGATGCTCGTTTTTTTTCGTCAATCCAATGGTTTTTGATGAGGCCAACGGTACGTGACCAAAGTGGTCGGACACGTCGCCATGCTTGGCGTCCACCGAACTGAGCACGTCACCTGTGCACACGATGAACTCCCTTCCGGACGAGTCTTTGTACAATATATAACCAGCAGAATATAGCGGTCGGTCACGCCGCGCGCCGGCTGACCCGCTCACCAGTCGTGTCCGCGACGTTTCCCAGATAGTCAGGCTCTCGTCAGGAGGGATTACGACGCCGTAGCCGTACCAGGGATATCCCCGCCACACACCGGCTTGGTTGATGTCGCCACGAAGCCTTTCGCCTCGGCCTCCATGTACCACGCACAATCCTTCGGCAGATCGTGCCCGAAGATAGTTGCGTAGTCGATGTTGTAAGGCAATATTCCACCGCCCGTGTAGCTCTTGATGGCGCGAGCGACTGCGCGGCCGAAAGGCGCACCCGGGTCCTAATCCCCAGGGCATCAGGTGCAGCAATCGCCCCATCCGCGGCCTTGGCGCAGAGGTTCATTTCGGTGATTCGCAGGACGCACAACCTTTGACCAGCTGTTTCGCCCCGGCATCCAACCCACGAACTCGGTGATATTGGTGGATCCACTTAAACCTGGTGGACTGGCGCCATACGTAATTGTAGGTGGCAGCGTACTCGGACGAATTCCACGGACTCCCCGCCTCCCACCCGCAATCCGCTGTTGGGTTCCAACATTGGGGCTGCGCTGAACGTCGATGAAGTCATGGTGACTGCGGGTCAAGCGCCTCGATAGCTTCGTCGAGCAGCGGGAGTGTTCGGTCTGGCAGCGGGTCCTCGGGGAAGTACTCGTCATAGAGGTCCAGTGCCTCGGCGACGCTGGTGATGCCACATCGCTTGACGAGGAAGTTGATGTCCGGACGGTCTCGAGAACCACGGCCGGCCCGCATCTTCATGGCCAACATCGACCGCTCATCGGCCGCAACGATCTCCACGTTCCCCGCCTTGAGTATCGGCTGCCAGTTGGGCTCCTTGAATGCCGGTATGAATTGCGTAGCCGAGTTGTTGAGCCATTCGGCACCAAGCCCTCGGCGTTCACCGATCTCAGCGGCCGCGGCGAGCACGTCTTCCGTCGGATACATCGAGCCATCAATGTCTCCGGTGGTGAACCGGGCATCGAACGCAAGCACCATCACCGCCCCGCCGACCAAGTAGATCTTGGCTTTGACGTTGCGCGCGTTGAGGTGATCTGCAAGTTCGGCGAGTGCCGACTCCATTTCGTCCCGGTTGAGATCAGACACTCTCAAGTTCCTCTTCGGCGGCAAACACGCCATGACGGATGAGCGCTCCAGGAGAGTTGGCGATCTCCCAGGTATGGAATCTCGGGCTCTTGGAGAGATACCAGAACGGTCGATTGAACCTACTCGGGTCATTGGTCCAGCGAGGCGGAGAGATCGCCTTCCTGGCCGCCTCATCTTCGACTATCGCAGCAAGGAAAGCATCCCAACGCGTGTCCCCGACGAGGCCCGGGGCCTGAGAGGTAAGGGCATCGAATCCCTCATGGCTGGATCGCCGGAGAGCGTCTCTCAAATCGATGACAGCGCGCAGCGCACCATCCTCACGAATATCGAGTGCCAGGCCCTCGCCCGCATCCCCATAGAGCCGATCTTTGATCGTGTTGGCGGTGCCAATCGCGCTGTGCCGCGGCAAAGGGGTCAGCCGTATCGCAATTGACTGTCCGGCCGACTCGGCGATCCTGCTCAGCAGGGTGAGTGAGGGCTCTCTTTTTCCACGTTCGATTTCGGCGATAGTCGATTGGGGGACACCGGACGTCGCGGCCAAGTCCCGCTGGGTCAGACCACTGTCTCGCCGCAACTGACGAAGGATTGCGCTTGCTTCAGCTCTTCCGTCCACCAGGATATGATACCATATAGCAGATCAAAATGGGTAGATCCACCTAATCCCGATGGACAGCGACTGGAAGTACCGCAGGCGAACTCGTCGGGCAAACTCCATGGACTCCCCCGCTCGGACTCCTAATCCGCGGGTTCGGGTCCGAATCCCGACTGGCGCACTTTTGCGGCGGGACAGGCCAGCTCAGGCTGTATTTCCGCAATCTCGCCTGCCTCGGGCACAACCCGTCGTGCGCGAGCGGGGTGCGCGCGTGTGGCGGAGTCTCCCGCCGTCGTTGTATGAGAATCCGTCGACGGCTGAACGTCCAGCCGGGCGATCGGTTTGAGCGCCTCGGCAATCAAGCCGTTTCGATGCTGTGTCGCGGGATCGGTAACGGAGCGCCACCTGCGGTGAGTACCATCCGCCGCGAGCAATGACTTCCTCAGTCGAAGCGCCTGTGTCTGCCGCCGTCGTTTCGAAAATGCCCGAGTCGTGGAATCGCTGAACCTCAATCGGCCGCGCGATTCCTCCCAGTACTCTTCTGCGGCATGTCGCGGATGTCACCACCCACTGTCAACTCCCGAGTCACCGAGCTGGTGCGAGGTCGCGGGTGAGGCCGGCGCGTGCGAAGGCTCGCTCGATCTGTCGCTTCGCGGCGTCGGGAAGCATTCCTTGCGGAGGCCGTGACTCGTGGTAGTCGCCTAGCGGCAGGCCCATCACTGCGGCCGCGTGACGGAAGGCAGATCCCCAGTGCGTGAAGTATCCGGGTCGGCCTGGGTAGCTCGTGAACCAGGAACCGATGTCCTCGCTGAGCTGATCGATCTTGTGATCCTTTGCGAACGCGAGAGCGTCGGCCAGCTGCCCGTTCCAAATGAGGGTGAAGTATTCGGTGTAGCGCATGTCACCAGGACGCTCGTACAGGTAGCCGCAGGTGCCGAGCTGGGCCGCGCCGACGATCCCCTCCTGATACCAGCCCGCGCGGTAGACAATCAGGTCGCATTCCCACACCTGGACGTCCGGCGCGAGTCGGTGTATTGCCTTGCTACGCGCGGTGTGAAAGGTGCCTTCCTTGATCGCGCAGACCGCGGGCACGGCCTCGGCAATGAGAGCGACTTCCTGGGGGGACATCTCGTATCCCGATGACCCCGAGTTGAACAGTCCGATCGCGATGTCGGTACGATCAGCGATGTACTTCACGAAGCGCAGCACTCCCTCGCCTCCGTGCAGCTCCATCGGTGGCGTCTGCAGGTAGCAGATGTCTGCGCCGGCCTCCTGAGCGTGACGGGTGAGTTCCAGGGCCTCCTTCGCGGAGTTGGCCGTGGTGCAGGCCTGGATCACCGTGGCGGGAGCGATAGCGCGGGCCTCTTCGATGGCGATCTCGGTGAGCTTCTTGCGCTCGTCCATCGTCAGTGACCACCATTCGGCGATACCGCTGGTAAGCCAGAGCATGTCGTGGCCGAGGTCACCGACGCAGTACCGCACCAATTGGCGGTACGCGTCGTAGTCGATCTCATCGCCGTCCGGACCGCTGAACGGCGTGTACAGCGAATCACCGATCCCGCGTAGACCACCATCGCGAACCCAGCTGCGAGCCTCTGATGCACCTGGCATAGCCATCCTCCTCGTCGGATACCTGATGCTAACGCAGAACAAAATGCTTCAGAGGATTGGTGCGAAGACCGACGTGAGTGCGTGAGATGTTGGTGATTCCCTATGGACGTTATCCGCAGGGGATCGAGCGTCACGGACGGCGCTGGGCGCGAGCTCCACTCGGTCGAGGCGACGCAGGACCCGGTTCACGTAGCCCGTCAGCGGAAGGCCGGCACCAAGATCAACATGAAGAGGATCGCGTTGAAGAAGGCATGGGCGACCATTCCCGCGGCGAGCTTGCCGGTTCGGTGCCGGAGATACCCCAGGACCAGCGCCATGGGGAAGAGCACGAGGGGGGCCAGTGGGCCCTCGTTGAGCACGTGGGCGAAGCTGAAGATGATCGCCGTGACGAAGAGGGCCGGGACCGCCCCGATCCGGCGCGTGAATGCCCCTTGGAGTAGCCCCCGGAAGAAGAGTTCCTCCACGATCGGCGCCCCGACGACCGTCAGTAGTGCCACGACCACCCAGCCGGCAGTACCCGAGGGAGTCACTCCCACAACGTGCGGGGCGGCGGCATTCGGAGCGCCGAATCCCGAGCCGGCGAGGACGATACAGATCAGGACGAGAAGCGGCAGGATGCGGCCCACCACGGCGCCGACGAGCCCCAACCACAGATCCTTGATGCGGGGCCATGTCAGCCCGAAGTCGGCGGCCAGGCTGCCCGTGCCATTCATCCGGGAGGCGACCACCACGGCGCCGACAAAGCCGACCCAGAGAGCCAGCTGGCTGGCCAAGAGGTACCAGGGGTCGTTGACGTCGAACTGGCCCCCTGTCGCGACGGCAAAGGCTATGGCGACCGCAATCGTGCCGACGAGGCCCATACCGGCACCGACGGCTGCCACGCCGCCGCCCTTGATCCCTGGACCCTTGGGTACGAAAGGAGGAGTCTGCGTCGGCCAGGCCTCGCCGTAGGGGCCGAAAATGACGGGCGTCCACTGCGTTCCGTTCCACCACCGCCACGGAGCGATGCCCCAGGGGTCGGGGTACCAGTTGGCAGGGAACGCCGGTGCCGGTGAACGGTCGGCCACGGGGGTGAACTGAGTGACCACCGGACAACTCAGGGGTTACGTTCGACGACCACGGAGTGAACCACATGGTCGTGCCACGCCTGACGCCTGCCGTCCCACAATGGCGACAGGCTGTCGATGATGTAGGGGATCACGAAGACCGCGTAGAAGACGACGGTGATTGCGTAGCGGCCGACGCCGCGCCAGAACCCGATGGGACCGCCTGTACGGGCGTCGCGCACGGCGATGCCCATGGCCATCTTCCCGAGCGTCTGGCCCCGATTCGAGCCGTTCATGATGCCGTAATACAGCGCAAAGGGGATGGAGGCCAGAACGAACAGCACGAAGAAGCCCACCACCACCTGTCCAGGACTCAAGGGTTGGTTGTTGGTGGTCGACGCATTGGAGTTGCGGGTCACCGCTCCGACAATGGCTAAGAAGATGAACGCAGCGGTACCAAGAGCCATGCTGTCGATCAAGAGGGCCAAGAACCGCTTCCACCACGGAGCCAGCGCGAGGTGGAGCACTCCGTCGACACGAACACCGGGGTCCAGGCAGGAGGCGCTTCCCATCGTCGGCATTCCCGGCGGCGGCCCGTAACCCGGCGGATAGGGAGCGTACGATGGTGGAGAGGTCCACGATGGGGCGCCGGCTGGCTGCAAGTCCCAGGCGTAAGCGCGAGACGGTTGGGACGGTACGTAGGACTGAGACGGCGACCGCTCAGCGACCGACGGGTGAAGGTGTGGCGGATACCACTTCCCATCTGACGCGATCCACCAGCCCGGTCCCTGACTGACGTCGGTCATGTTCTCGAACCTGCTCTCTGACCAAAGACCTGGCACCCAGGTCGGTTTCGATGACGTACGGCGAATCGGATCAACAAATCGTACGCGGGGTCAGGAAGCCGTCACTAAGGCCAAAAGTCACAAAGAAAACGGAGAAGTAGCCCGAGGTGCTCATCTCGATATTCGCGTTGGCACCGCAAGTGGAGGGGCCTTGGCGAGATCGCTCGGCGCGCCCGCACAAGAGCCCCCAGTGGACGAGAACGAACTGGATGATCCAGATTGTCTCCGGAGTCGTCTACTCTCGTCGCAACCATCGGTAGCCTACGTCCATGTCTGCCTCCTTCTACGAATCGGTCAGCGCCTATGTCGAACGGGCCGCAGCACTGCTCGAGGTCGAAGACGACGTACTGATCCTGCTGGCCGAGCCTTACCGACAAGTCGATGTGCAGGTGCCCATCCACGCCGATGACGGCTCCGTGCTCTCGTTCCGTGGCTATCGGGTCCAACACAACGGGGCCCGGGGTCCGTTCAAGGGTGGCCTGCGCTATCACCCCGACACCGACCTCGACGAAGTGCGGGCACTGGCTTCGCTGATGACCTGGAAGTGCGCCCTGCTCGACCTGCCCTTTGGTGGGGCCAAAGGAGGCATGACGCTCGACCCGGGGGCACTCTCCCCCCGGGAACTCGAAGCGGTGACCCGGAGCTTCACCCACGCCATCTCGGGGGTTATCGGTCCCAACCTCGACATCTTGGCTCCCGATGTGAACACTGATGCGCGGGTCATGGGCTGGGTCATGGATGCCTACTCATCCCGGGCTGGCTGGTCACCCGCAGTGGCGACGGGCAAGCCGCTCGATCTGGGTGGCGTCCCCGGTCGGGTCGCGGCGACCGGACGTGGCATCGTGGCAGTCACCGAGGCGACCCTGGCCGTTCTCGGGCGCAGCCTCGCCGGTCAACGAGTGGTCATCCAGGGGTTCGGCAACGTCGGACGCAACGTGGCCGAGATCGCAGCTGAGCGGGGGGCACTGATTGTCGGCGTGTCCGACGTCTCTGGTGGTCGCCATATCGCCGAGGGTTTCGACGTGCCGGCGCTCATGGCCGCGATCCAGCCTGGAGCGCTGCTCAAGGAGGTGGGGATCGGTGATTTCGTCACCAACAACGAACTACTCGGCCTCGACTGCGACGTGCTTATCCCCGCCGCCCTGGAAAATGCCATTGACGCCACGAACGTCGCCACGGTTCGGGCATCCTTGGTGGTCGAAGCGGCCAACCACCCGGTCTCGCCCGAGGCAGATGCCGTTCTCGCCGAAGGCGGTGTCGTCGTGGTCCCCGACATTTTGGCCAATGCCGGAGGAGTGACCGGGAGTTACTTCGAGTGGACCTCGAATCTCACCGAATTCCGGTGGTCAGAGGAACGATTCAACGAGCAACTCTTGGACTTCATGGATCGGGCGTTCCGAGCAACGTGGGAGACACACGTCGAACACACCGTCGACCTGCGGACCGCTGCGTACATGGTCGGGATCGCCCGAGTGGCCGAGGCCACCCGGCTGCGCGGCCTCGCTTGAGGATCATTGATGGCTCCGGTCCGCGCACAGCGTCGGTCCCGGGGTCGGCGCGCCCACGATCGTGTCCCGTGAGTGCGGCGACGTGCCCTCCTCGTGCGGGTAGTCCGAACCCCAGAGGCAGGCTGAGTCCCCTATCCCGCCCTCTCCTGCGCGAGCCGTTCCGGAAAGCCGCCCCTGCTGATGGGACCCCACCTCTCGACGGCCAATCGGATCAATACCTTCCCTTGGTCGATCATGGCTTGGCGGTACTCGTCCCAATCGGGATGCTCGCCACTGATGGAGCGAAAATAGGAGACGAGACTTTCCATCGCCGCAGGAAGGTCGACCACAACTGCTCTTCCTGCAACCTGGACCCACTCGCCGCCGAACGCATCCGACAGCACACAGAGTGCCGCTTGGTCTTGCAATCGCAAGTTGCGAACCTTGGCCCGTTCTGGGTAACTCGCGACCAGAATCTCTCCGTTGGGGTCGACGCCCATCGTGACCGGCGACATCTGGGGGCTTCCGTCAATTCGCCGAGTACTGAGAATCGCGTGATGCCGAGGACGAATGAACTCCTCCAGGCCGGCACGGTCCACTGGCGTATCTGAAGCAAACGTACGGGTCATTGACCGAACGTACCATTGGGCAGTCCCCGCCCACTGACCAACCGCCACCCGTCTGGGCCAGAGCGCCAGTGGTCAACGTGTCAACGCCACGTACACGAGTGAACGGCACCCAGGCGCGTGCGGCGGTACGGGCTGACCTCGTCGGATTGAAAAAATCCTTCTTTGCCTGTCCATTTGCGGTCCTCTGGTTCGTCTTCTGAGTGAAAAAGCCCACTATCCAGAAGGAGACCAGCAATGCCCACCTACATCTTCAGTTACCGCCCGGCAAAGGATTTCGACTCCCTGGCCGACCCGAGCACGTTGCCGGCATGGGGAACGTTCCTCAATGAAGTCATCGCACCCCATGTCGTCGACCCCGGGCAGCCGGTGTTCGAGCCTCCCGCGTTGATCGGCGAGGTAGGGGCGTCCACCCGGCTGGGCGGGTACTCGATCGTCACGGCTGACGACCTGGAGGCCGCTGTGTCGATGGCGAAAAGATGCCCGACCGTCGAGCGTGGAGGCGGCGTCGAGGTCGGCCTCCTTGCTGAGCTGCCTCAGGAGCACCCTGCGGAGCAGATCCGCTCGCAATTGGCCGGCGCCTGACCCCACAGCCATTACGTTGAACCAAGCGGACCGGGCATCTGCGCCCGGTCCGCTTGGTCTGTCCCAGAGCCAAGGCACAATCGCCATACGCGTGGAGGAGGCGCCTGGTGAGGCCGACCAGCAAAGAGGAGGCAAGAAGAGATGCGGTACGTCCTATTTGTGTGCAATGACGAAGCAGAGCAGTTGACCCCAGAAGAGAAAGAGGAGCGCTACGCCGCCTACACAGCATGCCAGGAGGAAATGGAATCGCGTGGCGTGTTGGTTTCTCGGGAGCGATTGCGTCCGACCTCGGCGAGCACCACCGTCAGACTCCGCAAGAATGAACTCGTGATTGCCGACGGTCCGTTTGCCGAGACCAAAGAGCAGATCGCAGGTTACTTTGTCGTTGAGGCGAAGGATCTCGATGAGGCCGTAGAGCTTGCCTCGCTGATCCCGGCTGCGTATCACGGCACGATCGAGGTGAGGCCGGCTTGGGAGATGTGACCACCGCCAGGTTCGCGGTCACCGAAGCATTCCGGGGAGAGTGGGGCGGAGTCGTCGCGCATCTCATCCGGGTAACAGGCGATTGGGACCTGGCCGAAGAATGCGCGCAAGACGCGTTCACCAAGGCCCTCGAGACCTGGGCTCGAGAAGGTGTCCCGGCCAATCCGGCGGGATGGCTGAAGACGACGGCCAGAAACCGAGCCTACGACCGGCTCCGTCGCGAACGTGTGGGCCAAGCCAAGATCGAACAAGTCGCCAGGAACATCCACACCGCCGAACGGGATGACACCGGCAACAGTGGGTTCACCGACGATCGCCTGCGGCTCCTTTTCACTTGCTGCCATCCTGCGTTGACCGCGGAGGCGCAAGTGGCGCTGGCCTTGCGCACACTTCTCGGACTGACGACAGTCGAGATCGCTCGCGCATTTCTCGTCCCCGAGGAGACAATGGCCAAGCGGCTCGTTCGGGCGAAACACAAGATCCGGGACGCGGCCATCCCGTTCGGTCTTCCGCCCGCCCCTCAGCTTCCGGATCGCCTGGTCGGGGTTCTGGCGGCCATCTATGGCCTTTTCAATGAAGGTTATGGAGCGAGTGCCGGTGCGGAGCTGATGCGTAGTGCGCTGAGTGAGGAGGCACTACGACTCGGACGCCTCCTTTCTCAACTGATGCCCGATGAACCCGAGGCATTGGGACTCGTGAGTCTCATGATGTTGCACAATGCCCGGCGCCTCTCCCGCGTCGATGAAGCTGGTGAGCTGGTCCTTCTGGAGAACCAGAACCGCAGCCTCTGGGACAAAGAGGCCATCGAGAACGGATGCATCCTCCTCGACAGAGCTATCCGACTGGGCCAAAACGGGCCGTACCAGGTGCTCGCGGCCATAGCTGCCTGCCACGCAACCGCGCCGACCGCTGGTGACACGGACTGGGTTGAGATCGCCAGGCTCTACGAACAGTTGTATCGGATGAACCCCACCCCGGTCGTTGCGCTCAACCGGGCAGTAGCGGTTGCCATGGCCGATGGGCCGGCCGAAGGTCTCGCCCTCGTCGATGAAATCGAGGCCGGAGGAGCCCTAATCGACTACTACCTTCTCCCCGCGACGCGGGCGGATCTGCTCCGCCGCCTGGGGCGAAGAGAAGAGGCCGCAGCCTCCTATCGCCGCGCCCTCGAGATGGCGCCAACAGAACCCGTGCGGCGCTTCATGCAGGGACGCCTTTCCGAGTAGAAGTGGTCCACTCGCCCGTGGAGCACCTGATGCCTGCGATGTCGACCTCAGCCGACTTTGGGTGTCAGTCCGCCGGCTCGTCCAGGGCGGACGCCGTCATTTCCTCCAGGCTCCACGTCTTCGGGAACGGGATCGACGTCATGGCGAAGTTGCCGCCGTCGCATGCCGGGATGACAAGACCCGACATGTAGGCCGAGTCGTCCGAGGCCAAGAAGGTCGCAACGACGGCGTTGTCCTTCAGGCTCGGTGGCCGCCCGACCTTGAGCGGTCCCACGAACCGGTCGTCATGCCATGCCTCGCCCGACTCCTGCAGGGCGAACTCCTCGTAGGACATGTTGAGCACGGGCGCGTCCAGTGGGAGGGCGAAGTTGATCGACATCCCATGGGTCGGAGCGAGACCGTTGACCCGGATGCCGTACCTTCCCCACTCTGTCGCCATGCTGTGCACTAGGCCGATGGCGCCGGCCTTGCCGGCGGCGTAGGCACCGAAGCCAACGGGATAGGCGTTGATTCCCGCGGCCGAGGTTGTGACGACGATGTTGCCGCTGCGCTGCTTCTTCATCTGGTGACAGGCGTGCTTTCCGGAGAAGAACACTCCGCGGAAGACGGTGTTGGTGACGTCGTCCCACTGTTCTTCCGTCGTGTCTTCGATTGCGGGCCCGCCCGGCAGGGAACGCCCGGCATTGGCGAACATGATGTCGAGCCGCCCGAAGTTCTCTACTGCGACCGCGACGGCCTGCTCGACCTCGGCCTCAATCCGGACATCGGTCTTGAGGCCGACCGCATCGCCGCCGGCCGCTTCGACCTCCTTGGCGACGGCGTGGGCTCGCTCCTCGACCACATCGGTGACAACAATTCTGCCCCCCTCGGCGCCCCACTGGAGAGCGCACTCGCGCCCCAGCCCAGCTCCGCCACCCGTAATGATGATGCTCTTGCCAGCAAAGCGACCCGACATGCCCGTTTCCTCCCATTGGCCAGACGAACGAAAGAATTCGCCTCAGGCTATACGTCCGAGCTCGGCCCCGTCTGACGACCCGACCAGGTTTCGCCACGTCCGCATGGAGGGCCTAGTGATCCATCACGTGCCGTCACCGCGCACGTGGGCGGCGAGTGCGCCCTTCGTCTCTGCGTTGTTGGCCCAATCGAAGTCGCCGGTGATCTCCCGGTACCGAACCATGTCCTGCTTGATCAGCGTTCTGCGCACACGGACGTACTCCCTGACGGGGGTCTGGGGATTTTCGAGAATCTGGCGTGCGAGCTCCTCGGCGGCGCTGATGTGGCCACCGTCCTCAGCCAGACGGGTCAGCATGCCGCCGCTCCACGCATCCTCGGCGCTGAACATGCGACCAGTCATGGCGACATCGTTCGCGAACGCAGGATGGCCGAGTCTCGGCAGCAGCGATGGCATCGGGAGTCCGATCTTCGTCTCTGTGACCTGGAACTTGGCGCTGCGTGCCGCAACCAGGTGATCGCACAGGAGCGCCGTGGCAAGGGCATGACCCAAGCAGTAGCCGTGCACGGCGGCGATGATCGGTTTCGAAGACACGGCCTTGAGGAACGCATCCTGTTCAGTGGCGCGGCCAGTTGTGGACCCTTCCTCCACCGACTTTTGCAACCGCGCCTGCAGATCGCCACCGCTCGAGAATGACCGGCCGTTTCCCGACAAGATCGCGACGTTCGCGGCTTCATCGCCGTCGAGTCTCCACAGAGCAGCATTGAGCGCCTCGATGTCCTCGTCTCGCAACGCATTGTGCTTCTCCCGTCGGTCGAACGCGATATACGCGATCGCATCGCGTACTTCATAAGTGACGCTCATCCGATGCTCCTCCGTGGGTGCTGACGTTACGGGTCCGGCCTACCACGACCGTAGTTGAGCCCTCGAGCGGGGGCCAGGCCGGCGGATGTCCTCTCGCCCTTCGCCGCCAATTACTATTCGAGTGAGTCGTCGGAGGGGAAGGCATTGTCTGTCGAGATCGAGTCAGCTTGGCCGCACTACCCTGACTACCGGATCGAAGTGACACCGATTCGGGGCAGAGGTAAGGCCTGCGCAGGTGACCTTCTGGTGGCCGAAAGCGATGCCTGCCTGCTGGTCGACGAGACCGAGCACGTGCGTCGCCTCTACTTTCCTGAACAGGACGTTCGCTGGGAGCACTTTGAGGCAACTGGTCATCACACGATCTGCCCGTTCAAGGGACAGGCGGATTACTGGAACCTGCGTGGCGCGACCGGGATCGAGAGCGGTCAGGAGGGGGGCCACACGGCCGGAGGTTCAGGGCGACTCGAGGAGAACGTGGTGTGGACCTACCGCACGCCGTTTCCCGAGGTGGCCGCGATCGAGGGCTACGTGTGCTTCTATCAAGAGCGGCTCCGGGTCGTGGTGGTCGAGACCTGGCCCGACGGGACCGAAGTGGCCACCCGGTTCCCGGAGTGGGGAACGGCCGAGGACTTGGTGCACCTGATGGATGTCGAGCCAACCGGCGCCGGACGCTTCGTGGGTCCGGCCTACGGCGACACCGCTCGTGATGTTGTCGAGGGGGGCCAACTGTTGGGTGAGGCGATCGTGGCGGCCTCCAAGGCCGTACCGGGCCAGAGGGTCACTTCCCTCTCGATGATCTTCTGCAAGTCGGCTTCGTTCAAGGAGCCGGTCGATATCACCGTCAATGTAGTGCGACTTGGCCGCACCTTCTCCACGGTGGAGGTGCGCATCGAACAGCTCGGATCGTTGCGCAGCACCGGCCTGGTCCTGATGGATGCAGGCGCAGCCGACGTCATCGGACATGCCAGGAAGATGCCGGACGTGGTCGGACCCGACAAGGCCGTTCCGTACGTGGATTTCGGGGTGTCGGGGCGAGACCTGCGGGTCATCAACGCCGCGTATGACCACGATCCCAGTCGTATCGGGCCGCCGGAGATCTACGTCTGGGCCCGGTTCCGCGATGCGCCGGCTGAGCCATATATGCATGCAGCTCTCCTGGCGCAGTCCGCAACGCACTGGACTATTGCTGCAGCCATGCTCCCTCATCTCGGTTTCGGCGAAGCCGATGCCCACGTGACGCTCTCCACCGGCATCATGCAGGCAACGGTCAACTTCCATGACGACATCGACGTCACGGACTGGCTCCTCTACGCCAACGAGGCCATCTGGTCCGGCAAGGGACTCGCCCAGGGACAAGGTCAGGTCTTCACCCAGGACGGCGGTCTGGTGGCGTCCTACAGCATTCAGGCCATGATCAGGGACTTCCAGAAGGAACCTGCAACCATGGGCAAGGACTTTCACACCGCCATGTGACCAGCCGAGACACCGCTCTCCACGTTGGATCCAGCACGTACCCGCCACCAACGCCACAACCGACCAGAACAGGAAATGCCCTCTCCATCATGATCGCGACGATACGCCAGGCATTTCGCCGAACGGAATTGCTCGCCCTGGTGATCACGAGCCTTGTCGGGGTGACGGCGGCTCTTGACGCTGTGTCGTCTTCCGCAGCCGTCACGTCGTCGTCGTGGACCGTGTACCACGGCGATCCCGCCGGCAGCGGCGACGCATCGGCGGTCGCCGCCGTCGACACGACGGGCCCAGCCTGGACATCACCCGCGCTCGATGGCCAGCTCTTCGGGGAGCCGCTCGACTCTTCGGGACGTGTCTACGTGGCGACGGAGAACGACACCCTCTACGCGCTCTCGTCCTCGAGCGGAGCCGTGATCTGGTCGACCCACATCGGCACGCCTGTTCCCTCCGGTGACTTGCCGTGTGGGGACATCACGCCCACCGTTGGCATCACCGGGACGCCGGTCATCGATGAGGCACGGTCGGAGATTTTCGTCGTCGCCGAGGAATTGGTGAACGGGAGCCCCGCCCACATGTTGATCGGTGTGAGCACAGCATCGGGCAAGACGGAGATGACACAAGACGTAGACCCGAGTGGCGCGGACCCGGCGGCACTCTTGCAAAGGACCGGGCTCACTCTCGACGGGGGCAACGTCGTGTTCGGTATGGGAGGCAACTACGGAGACTGCGCGAGCTACCGTGGTCGAGTCGTCGCGGTCAGCGAATCCGGAGGCACACCGAGTTTCTTCACCGTCGATGCCGCCTCGGGCCAGAGCCAAGGCGCTATCTGGATGGGGGGTGCCGCTCCTGCCGTTGACGCCAAGGGCGACATATGGGTCAGCGTCGGCAACGGCTCGGTCCGAACATCGAACCAGGGCTATGACGACAGCGACTCCGCTCTTGAATTGTCATCCTCGTTGGCGCTCTTGCAGTACTTCGCTCCGACGAACTGGCCCCAGAACAATGCGGACGATCTTGACATGTCCACCGCCCCCGCCTTGCTCTCCGATGGTCAGGTCGTCGTGGCCGGCAAAACGCGTAGTGCGTACCTCCTCAATGGCTCGGATGTAGGCGGAATCGGTGGTCAGCAGGCAGCTCTGTCGACAGGGTGCACCGATGACATCGACGGAGGAACGGCCGTCGTGGGCTCGACGGTCTACCTTCCCTGCCTGGCAGGCATCATCGCCCTTGACGTCGCCCAGTCCCCCGCAGCACTGCATATCGAGTGGAACTCACATGTCGGTGGTGGCCCACCGATCGTGGCGGGTGGGTTGATCTGGACGATCAGTCAGACAGGCACGCTGTACGGACTGGACGCAACCACCGGAAACGTGCAGCAACAAGTCGTGATTGGCGCTCCAGCCAATCACTTCCCCACTCCGAGCGTGGGGGACGGCTTTCTGCTTGCGGCCAACGCGGATCATGTCGTCGCGTTCACGACGACATCGGCGACGGCCGCGACGACGACCACCACCACCACTCCGGCGACAACCAGTACCACGAACCCTGGGAGCCAGCACTCCGCAGTTGCGGCTCAGCCCAGCGGCGGATCCCTGTCCTCGGGTGCCATTGCGGCCATCATCGTCGGTGTTGTTCTGATTGCGGCATCGGGTGCATGGCTCATCCGGCGCAGGCGCCTACGCCGCTCGCCCTAGACGTCTCCCGCAGGACCTACCCGTCAGACCCCTGCATCATCACCACCAGTTGCAGTCGCCCCCTCGGTCTCCGTGAGATACCAGTCCTCCCGGCCCTCCTTACGCGCCCGGTACTTCGCCGGGTCCTCGTGAATGAGATGCCACCATCCGGCGAGCGCGATCAATCCAAGGATGGGCCATTCAAACGTGTAGAACCAGCTCAGGAAGTGGCCCCCGAGAGCTCGAGTAGCCTGCCACCACGTGGCTGCGGCGCATGCCGCCACGAGGAAAGCGAACTCTATGTGGAGGGTGAACGCCCTCCGGGAGAACCATCGCTGGTGCACAAGAGCAGTGTACGTACCGCATTGATTGCCTGCTCAGGAAACACGTGCGCGTCCGGGGGCTGCTCTCTGTTCGTTCGACACGCAGCTCGATGTGGACGAACCGACAGACCCACTGTGGACCCACGTCGCCTCAGCCATGATTGCCGTCGTGCGGCGGATCGGCGGTCGTGCGGTGATCGCCGAGAGTCCGCAAGTGCAGCCCACTAGTGTTCATCTCGTGAATTCGGGGGCCGAACATGTGGGATTGGCGCCCCGTGCTCATGCCAAGAAGCCCAGGTCAAAGCCGACTGATCGGACTTTCCAGGTCATCGCTCTGGTCGCCGGCGCGTGCCTGATCGGCTTCATCGTCTTCATTGCGTTGCGCCCCACGGCAAAGGACAGCGGGACACCCGGGATAGCGGCGCTCAAAGCGCCGCCCCCTGCCGTCCTGCATGCCGGTGCCGTGGCTCCTTCGTTCACCCTGCCCCGACTCGGAGGCGGCGCGCCGGTGTCCCTGGCCGCCTTTCGGGGGGCGCCGGTGATCATCAGTTTCTTCGCCTCGTGGTGCCCGCACTGCCGCTCCGAGCTCGCAGCCATGGGTTCGGTCGCCAGGCTGGACGGTGCACGCGTCGCCGTCGTGGGCATCGACTCCAATGACGGAACGGGGGTCGCTGCCGAAAAACTCCTCTCCGCGGCGGGCGCCGACTACCCCGTCGGAGTCGACACGAGTGCCCACGTCGCATCCCAATACCTCCTTACTGCGCTGCCCGTGACGTACTTCCTGAACGCAAGCGGCAAGGTGGTGGGCTCAACGCTGGGCACGACGAGTACCGCCACGTTGCAGCGCTGGATCAACCGCCTGACTGCCCAGTCGTGAATCTCGACGTGGAGCAACCGGGATCCGGGTTCAACGCACGACCGGAGGAGAACGGCGGGGACGTGCGCCCGCCCGACCAGGTCGTCGACCGAGCCGCCGCGTTCGCTGCCGTCACGCCGGCCATCCCACGAAAGTTCGTCTACTGGGTGCTGGTCGGCGCGGCCGTGCTCGGGCTCGGTGGCCTCGCGGCCGAGCATCTGTTCTCTTCGGCGGGGCTCAATCCACAGGCCACCACCTCCCACGCCGCAACCACGACCACCGGAGCGACCGTTCAAACCCCACTCCCGCCCGGCCGGAGCGAGGAGCTCAGCGCATCCCTTCGTTCGTTCATGGGGTTGACCACACTTGGGGCAACGTCGGCCCCTCGGTACACGCTCATCGACCAGGCCGGACAGCCGTACCCGTTGATCGATCAATCCGGAAAGGTGACCGTGCTCACCTTTTTCAACGGCTCGTGCAACGACATCTGCCCTGTGATGGCGGCCGAGATCCGTCAGGCCGACCTCGACCTTGGCTCGGCGTCGGACAACGTGGAATTTGTCACCGTCAACACCGATCCCTCGACTCTCGCCGTTTCGGGTCTTTCGGCTGCCCTGACCCAGTCCGACCTGGACGCGCTACCCAATTGGCACATCGTGACTGGCCCGCTCACGACCATGAATGCCGTCTGGAAGTCGTACGGGATCGCCATCACCGTGGTGCAGCATTCCCTGGTCGAAGCGCACAACGATGCGATCTACTTCGTCAGCCCCAAGGGAGTGGAGCGCTACCGTTCCACTCCCTTTGCCAATGAGAGCCGGAGTGGGATCTACTCCCTCTCGTCGGCCGACATCACACGGTGGGGCTCGGGGATCGCCACCTATGCCCGAAGATCCGCGACCCAGTGAGAGATGCCGCAATCCCGACCGGTCCAAAGCGGCCCTGGTATCGCCGAAGGGCGGTGCTCGTCGGCCTCGCCGTGGCAGCGATTCTGGCCGTCACGGTCGTGACGGACCTCCCTGTCCACACGTCGCGCGCTTCTGACATCTCGAGCGAAGAGGGGGTTCTCTCAGAGCTCAACACGGACCTGGCGCCGTGCGTGTACGCGGTCCGCGAGGCGCTCAGAATCTGGGGTGACCAGTCGGCGCACACGCTCAGTGCAGCGGACCAATCGGCGTCCTCTTCGCTCCTGCGCGACGACCAGAACGCGTGCTCGTTCACGAACGAGACCATTTTCGACCTCTCGAACATAGAGGTCCCTGGTTCGCCCGCCGGCAAGGACCTCGGGGACCTGGTTGCAACCTCGGTGTTGTGGACCACCTCCGATGCGCTTCGCGCCATAGAGGCAATACAGTCCCTGATGGTAAACGGGCACGACGCCCATGCGCTGAGCGCGCTCGTCACGTCCGAGCGCGCCATGGGGGTGGACCGGCGGAACGGTCTGGCCGAGTTGGGGCGCGCTGACCGTGCGCTCAACACGCATCTTCCTCGGCCCGACATCCCCGCCATCCCCGCGACGGCATCGGGAACCTAGGCGGACTACCCCTGACCCGGTCGGGGCACCGTGGCACCATGCTGCTGGACGAAGGCAGTGTGACCGCGGCGGTCCTCCTTCAGCAGTCTGCGGAGTTCGGCATCAGGCTCGGGATCGCTGTGCAGCCAGCGCATTGCGTTGACGAAGATGACCGGCACGAACACCACGGTGGCGATGAGCCACAGCACCATGGCGGCCACCTGCTGATCCGCCGCCTGGCTCAGGCCGCGACCGGCCACGTGGCTGAAGCTGCTGTACCACCCGGACTGGGACATCCCAACCAGGTACGCCTCGGTCCAGAGCAGCCACATGGCCGCTGCGCCGAGCACGGCGCGCCGAAAAGTGCCCGAGCGCGGGACGAATGGAGGGGATTCGACAAGCTCCAACCAGAATCCAGTCCCCGCCGCAACGAGGGTAAGCACCTCGAGCGCAGTGAGCCACGGGTTTCGAGCGGCCGCCCTGACGGCGAGGGGCGTGAACCACCACACGATGACCAGCGCGTCGAGCACGAGGAAACCGACGACCCGCACGAGTTCAGGGTGCCGGCCCCGGGCCTGGACCAACGACGATGTCACCGCACCGTCGGGCCATGGCGCCCCCAAGGCCACCAAAGAAGGAACGGCGATGGCCCACAGGCCGTAGCGGAGCACGAGCCCCAGCTCATACCGGGTGGCCAGATGCGAAAGGGGCGGCAGAAAGGTCAGGAGGCAGAGGAGCGCGGCAGCTCCGAGGGCCGCTGGGCGAAGCCATCGGGGCAGAGCTGGGCGTTCGTCCACGCCCTCGACGCTCACCGGGTCGAGCGACGTTGAAAGAAGCCCCACAGCAACACGACGAGGAGGGTGCCCAAGGGGATTGCAAGGGTCAAGGCTTGGGTCCCAGCGATATCCGACGCCAGCATCAGCTTCCCACCTCATTCGTCCTACAGCACATAGAACAGTACCCAGAACAGAGTGGCCACCATGCCGATGAAGCCCCAGTAGTAGGCGCAGCCCTCCAAACTCGCCCGGAACATTCGGGCTGCAGGAAGGGTGGACTGCGCCGTACCTCCGTCCTCACGGAGCGCTCGGCGGAGCCGCGCATGGCGGGCCAGCAGGGTTTCAATCCAGTATGCGCCGCTCAGGAGTAGCGCAATGTTCAAAGCGGCCCACCCGATGAAACAGGACGCGTAGCCACTCGAGCCCGGGAAGAAGGGCAGATCGGTGAGTTGCCAGATCTGGAGGCCGATGACGAGGAGCGTGCCGAGCACAGAGGTCCATCCCGCCACTTCCCAGTCCAGTGCGACACCGGCACGGAAACGTCGCGCCCCGTAGAGATTGAGCAGTGCGCAGGCCAGCGTAATGGCGAAGATCGCAGCGCCCGCACCCGTGGGTGCCGTGATGTCATGCGGCCGCCAGAGGTCCTGGTTATTACCTGAACGAAGGTAGAAATACGCAAATGCCAGCGAGGCGAACGCAAACGTCCATATGCCGATGACGAGTCGCCCGCCCGTCCACAGCGCGCCTTCTTGCGCCCGTAGTTCGAAGGCGATCTCCTCGGGAGTCTCATTGAGGTGCAGGAAGGCCGGGGACCGCTCCGTCACGCTTTCGTTGCCGGACACGGCGTCTCCAGTCACAGGATCGGGGGCGCGGGTCGAGGTCGTCGCCTCCGCCCACGGACAGGTCATCGGGATCGACAGGTTCCGTCGAGACGCGGCCGGCGGCGACCAGTTCACGCCCCAGGTCGGCCACAGCGGGCGCGTCACGCTCTCCGTAGTGGTAGGGGTCGTCGAGCACGACGGGGATGCGCTCGAAGTTGTACCAGGGCACGGGTGTCGCCGTCTGCCACTCGAGACCGCGCGAGTGCCAGGGATTGTCCGGTGCCTTTCTCGGATTGATGTAGACGGACCAGATGAAATTGATGATGAAGAAGAAGAAGGACGCACCGAGGAAGAAGGCGCTGACCGACGAGATGTCGTTCAGCGGTTGCAGGTTGTGGGCGTATTCGAAGACACGGCGCGGCTGTCCCAGCAGTCCGACAAGGAAGAGCGGGAAGAACGTCAGGTTGAAAAAGATGAAGAACGTCCAAAAGTGCCACACGCTGAGCTTGCGATTCATGGTCTTGCCCGTGATCTTGGGTAGCCAGAAGTACAAGCCGGCGAACAGGGCGAAGATCAAGCCGCCCATGATGGTGTAGTGGAAGTGGGCGAGGACGAAGAAACTCCCGTGGACGGTCACATTGACGGGCACATCGGAGAGGAACACACCTGTCACCCCTCCGATGAGGAAGTTGAAGAGCATGCCGAGACAGAACAGCATCGGTGGATCGAACCGCATCTTTGCCTTCCACAGGGTGCCCAGTGTCACGAGATAGAGAAACCCGGTGGGGATCGAAATGAGCTCGGTCGTGAGCATGAAGAGCGGGCGCATGTCGGGGTTGATGCCGCTCTGGAACAGGTGATGTTGCCAGACGAAGAAGGACAACAGTGCCACGCCGAGCATCCCGGCCGCCGCCGTCCTGTAGGCGAAGAGGGGTTTTCGAGTGAACACCGGCAGGATCTCCATGACGATGCCGAACCCGGGCAGCGCCATGATGTACACCTCTGGATGCCCGAAGAACCAGAACAGGTTCTGCCAGAGAAAACTGCTGCCTCCATGTTCGTTGACGAAGAAGGCTGTCTGCGCGGTCCGGTCCAGGATCCCGAAGAGGCCGGCGACCACGAGGGTGGGCGTGGCGAGCGTCAATAGCGCGCACGTGGCCAGGATCGCCCAGACGAAGATGGGGACCCGGTTCCATGTCATCCCCGGAGCGCGGTAATGGATGATGGTTGCGGCGAGGTTGAACCCGGCACAGATCATGCCGATGCCGATCACCGCGAAGCCCACCAGGTACGCATCCATCCCCCCCGATGCCTGGGTCTGCAGGGGCGCATAGCCGGTCCAACCCGTCGGGAAGCCCCCCAGAGGTAGCGCGGTGAGAATGACGGCGTACCCAGCCATGAAGATCCAGAACGAGAAGGCCTCCACGCGGGGAAAGGCCATACGGCGACTGCCGATCATGAGCGGTACCAGGTAGTTCCCCAGCGGGCCCACCACGGCTGATGAAGCCATCATCATCATGATGGTGCCGTGCTCGCCGACGATGTTTATGTAGGTGCCTGGACCGAACACGTGCGACGTCGGGGTGAGGAGCTCGGTCCGGATGGCCATCGCCAACAGACCGCCGGTGAAGAGAAAGAGCAGGACCCCGACCGTGTACTGCATCCCGACCACTTTGTGGTCCTCGGTCATGCGGAAGTAACGCACCCAGCTCTGCTCGGGCACTGCGGGAGCCGGTTCCCGGCCCAGCATTTTCACGAAAGGATAATTCAGCGCGCCGATGCCACCCATCCAACCGACGACACCGAAGGACAATGCCAAAACGTTCGCAACATCGTTCTGCCCGCTGTTCTGGACCTGGGTGTACCCGCTCGCGATCACGTTGCCCAGCCAGTGGCCGATCAAGTAGCCCGCCACCCCGCCGGCGATGGCCCACAACACGTTCGGGCGAGTCCACTCGCTCCGCGTGCTCAGTGGGTGTTGGCGGGTCGCTGTCTCGCCTGGGAACTGATCGGGAGACTGTTCGGTGACATCGATCGCCATAGTGCTCAATCGCCCTTTGCTGGTTGTGCCGAACGCGGGAAAAGACTCGTCATGATGGTCGCGTCACCCCTTGGGCGTCGGTTTCGCCGGATTTGCGCCATAGGTCTCGGTCTTCGAGTACGGATCGACATTGTCCGGATAGAAACCCCCATCAGCTCCGTTGGCGTCGGGGACATATGTGTAGGAAAAGGGTGGCAGTAGCTTCGTATTGGCCTGCAGAGCCTTCTGCGTTACCGTGGCCCAGGCCTGGAAGGCCGCTGGCGACACCACTTTGCCCGAGTTGAACATCGCGCCGTGCCAGATACCGCAGAGCTCCGAGCAGCGAACGGTGAAACTCCCCAATTGGGCCGTCGTCGTGTAGGCCACATTGTCCTGGGCCGGATTCGCGTCGGCTTTGACCCCGAGTTGGTACGCCCAGAAGCTGTGGATCACGTCCAGTGACGTCACGTGGAACGCGATGGTGGTGTGATCGGGGAGCACCAATTGCGTCGTCTCGAACCCGCCGTAGGTGGGGTACCGGTAGGTGAACTTCCACTGTTGCCCGATCACCTGTACCGGGAGGACCGTGTGCGATGCCGGCGTCCAGATCGGGCTGGGTCCCTGGCCGCCGCCGGCCCCTCCAGGCTGGACCAACTCGTACGTCCCGAACCCGGCCAGGAAGAGGACGATGACCGTCGTGGTGAGGATCCAACCGACCTGGACCGATGTGTTGCCACGGGCTGCCGGCCCACCCACCGGGTCCGGCCCTCCCCGGGAAGCTCGCCAGAGCACGATGGCGTAGATCAAGAAGATCCAGACGCCCAGGAGAACGGGAAGGGCGATGACGAAGAGGACGTTGAAGTCGAATTGCGCCCCGCTCGCGGTGTCTGTCATCCGCCCCGGCGGTATGTGGGGCCCGGCAAATATATAAAACAGCGGGTCGAGGATGGCTGACGCCACGACCCACACCGCGATCAACCGCCACCAGTGGTGCGTTTCGGGTTGCGCGACGTCGTCGTCAGCCGGCGTCGACCCGGGGGTCGAGAGTTCGCTCCCCTCGCTCACGACACCACCTGCATGAAGCCGCCCATGTACCCGAGGGTCTGCATCGGTCCCCCGTTGCCGAAGAGATACCCCAGCGCGCAGGGCACGAAGCACTGCCACGGATACCGCCCCGGCCCCGGGGATGTGAATGAAAATCTGATCACCTGGTTGGGGGACTTGGTCGAGCACGGGGCGGCGGCGCACAGGTTGGCATTGCCGTTGTTGCCGTACAGGGGGACGTTGATGCCGAGCGTGGGGATGGAGAAGGTGTGGCCCACCCCGTTGCCTGCGTTCGAATTGATGAGATGGAAGGCCTTGCCGTTGAGGAAGGCGACATGGCCGGTCGTCCCGGTGACCAGACCGATCTGCTGGTTGCGCAACGGGCTACCCGAGTCGTAGTTGTAGATCGTCACGTTGATCCGTGTGTGGGCCGGTATCTGGAACAGCGTCGTGTGCACCCACGCGCCCTGCGGCGACCTGGTCATGTACGACACCCAGGTGGGGTGGGGCGCCGACCCGTACGCACCGACGGTCTGGAGGGTGACGTCAACCGGCTGCCCGGCTTGGTGCCCCGCGGCGTAGTCCACCGTGGGCGGCTCCTTCGCCAAGGCGAGTACGGCGAACATGACCCCTAAGGCGGCGACGACGAAAGCGCCGATCGCGATGGTCATCTTCCAGCGTTTCGACACCCAGGCTCCGATCCCTTGCTCCTGCGATCATCGGAGAACCCCCCTCGAGGTGTTCCCTTCAGGTGTATCTTTTACCCCCCTCGGCACTCCCTCCCAGGGATTTCTCAGTAGACTCTGTGTTCGGTCACACTACGGTCAAGACCTGTGGCCGTCAATCACCTTGCGGTGAGCGACGGCGCGGCCTCTCACAGTTCGCCTCACGCACGGGGTCAGCCAGTGCGGCCGGACTCACGCACCGTGGGGTTGCGCAGCTGTTCCAACGTCGCCTCCGGGTCCCGGTGGAACATCCGATCCACGGCGGCCGAAAACCCGACGCCGCTATCGATGCCACGTTTGATGACATAGCCGAGGGCCGGCACCGCCCAAAAGTCGCCACAGATCCACAGGATCGCTGCGCCGATCTGCTGATCGGCGAACGGGGACAACGAGACTCCGGGGACGTGCGCGTACACGGCATACCAACTGCTCGCGCTGAAGATCGACAGCGACATCGCAAGGACGAACATGATGACGTTCGTCCCGATAATGGCCCCCATCTGCCACAGCGGCGACGTCTTCAGCCGGAACGGATGGGACGGAATGATGGTCAACCAGAACAAGACGCCGGTCACGAAGAAGCTGGCGTGCATGAGCCAGATGTGGACAGTCTGGTTATTCTCGGCCGCGTCGAAGAGGGCAGGGACATGCCACAGGACCATGACCAGGTTGAACGACACGACCGCGGTCCAGGGGTTCGTCACGAAGCGGCCCAGGGTCCGCAGCGAAGAGGACCAGCGCCCGAGCAACAGTGCCCGCCCGGCCCGGCGGCGCAGACCAACCGGCAGACCATGAACCAGCGGGATCCACGGCGCTCCGATGACAATGAGGACCGGGGCAAAAAAGGCGATGAGGATATGTTCGATCATGTGGACGAAGAAGTACCGGCTGGCCCAATAGTCGATGGGTGACATGATCGCCAGCAGGAGCAACCCGAGACCCGCGTAGAAGAAGTACGACCGGTTGCGACGCTCTCTGCTCCGACGGCCGATGGACCGTCTCTTGAGGTTGGCAAGGCCGAATTCGTGCAGAACGACGACAGCGGCCACCACGACGGCGAACGGATCGAAGCTCCAATTCTCGGCCAGATAGTTCACGTGGCGTCAGCACCCTCGATCACCGATGGTCGTGACACCGTAGCGTCTCCATGCGCCATCATGACGAGCCGTAGGCGATCGGGACGTTCAGCCGTTGCGAGAGGGACCACGAGGCCCCGTCGACCCCAAGCCTGAAGATGCGCAGTTTCGACCCGTCGACGCTGAAGGCGCTGATGCTTCCGTCAGCCAGAATGGAAACCGACTCGGTTCCGGTCGGCGGCGCAGGGAGTCCTTGCCACGGTTCACCCGGTCCCGCCACCTCCTCGAGCGTCGCTGGCTTCCCCTGCTCTTGGACGAACACGAGCTGCTGGCCGCTCGGACCCAGTGCGCTTGCCCGCAGGGTCGCTGCCGACCCGAGGGAGAGCACGTGGGAGTAGGTCCACGACCCTGTCGCGGAACCCCACAACCCGAGCAGGCCGATCCCGCCACGGCCCTCTTCGGCCAGGAGCGCCGTCGTCGTCACGCCGGAAGAACCAAGTCGCAGGATCCTGGTTGTGGACCCGCGCAGCGAACCACGGAGGAAGGGTCCGACCAACTCCCATCGCGTGCCCACGTGGGCGAAGATGCCCACCTGCCCCACGTGGCGACAACCGGTTCCAACCAGCGCGATGTTCGTCGACGTGAGGTTGACGGCATAGAGCCCGGTCGTGCCGCAGCGGGCATCGGATCCGCTGGCCAGCTGCCGGTCGCCGGACAGTGGGTGCCAGCTGAGGAGCGGTCCCTCCGACAGCAGCACCCGCTCGGCGCCGCCCCGCACCAGCGCCAGCGCCGTACCCGCACCACCGGTGGTTGTCGCCAGAGCGTCGGGAGTGGTGGCCAACGACATGGGGACAAGAGCGGGTGCCCAGCTCGCCCCATTGTCGCTGCTCAACGCCAATGGCGAGTAGCGGAGCAACTGGCTGGGTTCGAAACCGACGGTCACCGCACCGACGCCGGCGACGGAGACCACCAGTCCACCGTTATCCGCAACACCCGGTGGCGTGATCAGGCGCCATGCAGGCGAGGCTGGGGCCTTGTAGAAGAGCTCCCAAAAGGTGTTCAGCGGGTTCGCCAGCTGGCCCATGGGCACGATCGCCCACGATCCCGTGGAGGTGGTCACGGCGCTCACCAGTGGTGCTCGCATGTCCGAAAGTCCCCGTGGGGTAGCACCGGAGGCTGCACCGTTTGCCGTCAGCACACAGCACGCCACCCAGAAGGCGAAAACCAGGGTGATCTGGGGGACCCGCCGGGGTCGCCGACTCACGAATTGAGCACGAGATCGATACGGTCGAGGAGCAGGGTGGAGAACGAGGTCGATGAGGCCGTATTTCCAGCGCCGGGGTCGTCCTCCAACTCGGCCCGCTCGTGTCCCCGGTCATCGATGACGAAGGCCAGGTCGCTGTGGGCGATCATCGCCCCGGCCCCGGCGGTCTGCACCAGGACCCCATAGGAGCTCCAGACCTGGCGCAGTTGCTCCACGGATCCGGTCAGGTAGAGCCAGTTCGCCACATGGGCGAGGCCTTCCTGGCGATCGAAGGCCTCGGTGAAGGCGGCAGACCGATAGATGGGGTTGGCGACGATCGCCACGAAATACACGCTTTTGCTCTGCGTGCCGAGACGCTCATCGGCCTGATGAAATTCCTGCGCGATGAGTGGGCAATCCGACGTGCACACCGGGTCGAGAAACGTGAGGGCCACGGTATGGCCCCGGAGGGTCGAGAGGCTCACCGGGGTGCCATGTTGATCCACCAGTGAGAACGGGGGCGCAGGCGAGTCGATGACGTTCGGTGTCCCGTTTGTAGCTTCCGAAATGATGGGGTCGGCGTTGGGATTGGTGGCCGCCAGCGTCATCGGAGCCGTACCTACGAGGACAATGGCGACGGCACCCAAGGCGGCAACCAGACGGATCAGGTAGACCGGCGTCACCCATTCCCACCATCGATTCCCAGGTGGTGCCTGGCCGATCGTCTCGTCCGCGGTGACTGCCGTCGGGATCGGGACCGGCAACCGGACCATGGCAACGTAACCGGCCACGAGGATCAGGGCGCTGGGCAACATGTTGTTGACGTCCGTCCCCGTGCCGCCCAAGAATCCGGTGTCCTCCACGAGCACCCAATCCGCCAGGCAGAGGGCGACGGCGCAGACCACGGCGATGAGAACCACGCGGCGCCTTCCCGAGCAGAGCGCGACCCCTATCGTCGCCATGGACATGACGACCACAAGGTTGACGGCCCAACCATGGGCGGTGTCGAAGCTTCCGAAGGATGACAACCACGCCGCCAGGAAGTGCGGCTGGGAGGTCTGCGTCATCTGGGCCACCATCGCAGCCAGCGTTCCGACGTGCGTGGTCGAGTGCAGCCGGCCTTGCCAGAATCCGCGTCCGGGCCAGGCCTGCAGCACCGCCATACCGATGAGGAATACGCCGCTGAACGTCAGGACGAGGCGGCCGAGCCGGGGCGTCGCGTAGGCGCGATCGGGAAGCGCCACCAGGAGGCCGCCGACGCAGTAAAGGAGCACGGCGCCGGGAGCGCCGAAAAGCCACGAAAGTCCTGGTGCGAAAATCCCCCCGAAAGCCTCTCCGAACACCCAGACGATAAGCCCCCAGCCGACGCTGGCCAAGCCACCGAACCGAGACCACAGTCCTCGTGGCGCGACGAGGAGCCAGAGCCCCAACCCCACCTGGATCCATACAGTCGCCGCGGCCGCCTGGATGGGGTGCAGGGTCCAGATGTTGAGACCGCTGTTGACGACGTGCTGCACCCATTGCGGTGAGGTACTGGCCGAAGGCGTAATGACCGTTGTCGGGAGGCCCAGCGGCATGGAGGTCTGCAGCTGGAGTAGCCCGTCGAAAATCCACAAGGCGCCGAACCCGATGCGAAGGATTCGCCGGGCCGGAGGTTCAGAGTGGTCCCAGCGAGCACGGGTCGGGAACGTCGCTCGCCCTGCCGCGGTGAGGCGTCGGTACTGCACGGAGCGAATCACGTTCAAGGTGATCGCCAGAACCGCTCCAACAATGCAGACAACGAGCAGCTGGTGCAAGAGCGCACTGTGGAATGCCGCCACGATCGTGGGGTTGTCCGACTGAAGGCCATGACCCATTCCCGGCATGGTCAGAATCTTCCTTCGGGCTCGCAGGGAACCGAGCATGTCCGAGCCACGGGGACGAGGCTATCCCTTCAGGGGACGGGGTACTCCGCAGCGGACGGCCGTGGAGTCCTATGCTGAGCGAGGTGACGACTCTGGCTCCTCTCGACGTGAGCGCCCGTAGCCTGCGATCCGCGCTGGGGGCGTATGTCGCCCTCACGAAACCCCGCATCATCGAGCTCTTGCTCGTCACCACGGTCCCGACGATGGTCGTCGCGAAGCACGGCGTGCCCGCTCTATGGCTGGTACTCGCCACAGTGATCGGAGGCGCTCTCGCCGCTGGCGGTGCCAATGCCATCAACATGGTGGTCGACCGCGACATCGATCGTCTCATGAACCGGACCAAGAACCGACCACTGGTCACCGGCGCAATGACGCCGCGTGCGGCGCTTCTCTTCGCACTCGCTCTCGAGGTAGCGGCGTTCTTCGAGTTGTGGCGGGCGGTCAATCTGCTTTCTGCGACCCTGGCGCTGTCGGCCACCTTCTTCTATGTCTTCGTGTACACCCTCTGGCTCAAGCGCCGTTCCTCGCAGAACATCGTCATCGGCGGCGCCGCCGGAGCAGTCCCGGTCCTGGTCGGTTGGGCCGCCGTGACGGACAGCCTCTCCTGGGCACCCGTTGTGCTCTTCGCCATCATTTTCGTCTGGACGCCGCCTCATTTCTGGTCACTCGCTGTGCGCTACAAGGACGATTACGCCGCCGCTGATGTGCCGATGCTGCCTGTGGTGGCCTCCATGAAGAGGACCACCCGCGAGATCGTCCTCTACACCGTGACCCTCGTCGGCATTTCGCTCCTCTTCGGACCGGTCGCTCACCTCGGGCCGGCCTACATGATCGCTGCCGCCGTTCTGGGCGCCGGGTTCCTGTTCATGACCACTCGCTTGTGGAACCTGGCCCGCACCGATCGAGTCACCGACAAGGAGGCCATGCGCGTCTTCAGCTACTCCATCACCTATCTCACCGTCTTGTTCGTCGCGATGGCCGGCGACGTGTTGATCAGGTCCCGCTGAACACTCTCGGAGATTCGACGACCGGCCCCACGCGTCATCGGCCGGTCCAATGCGGGGGTCGCCGCTCGGCGGTCGCCTGACGAGCCTCGGCGGCATCCTCGGTCCCACCGGTCACAAGCCGCATGGTCTCGCCGAAGCGGATCGCCTCCAACACCGGCATGTGCCGGCTCCGCATCGCCATCTCCTTCATCGCTCGTTGCGCCAGAGGCGCTCCGTGCAGGAGACGACGAGCCAGGGCATTGGCCTCTTCGAGGAGGCTGTCGTGAGGGACGACTCGCCAGACCAGACCCATGGCGTGCGCTCGCTCGGCATCGATGCGCTCCCCCGTGAGCAACAGCTCCATCGCATCGGCCCAGTTGAGACGTTGTGGCAGGCGTAGTGAGGCGACAATGGCCGGAACGCCGAGACGCACCTCGGGAAGCCCGAACTCTGCTCGATCACTCGCCACGACGAAGTCGCACCAGGTTGCAAGCGTGAGTCCGTAACCCAGGCAGTACCCATTCACGGCGGCGATGACGGGCTTGAAGATCTCCCATCCGCTTTCAAAAGAATTCAGGGTCGGTTTCTCCCAGAACGTCCCGGCAAACTCACCCACAGACCCGGCTCCGTCGCGCAGATCGCCGCCGGCGCAGAACGCGCGACCCGCACCGGTGACGATTGCTACCCACGCGTCCTGGTCGTCTCGGAAACGCGAGAACGCGTCGTTGAGGTCGCGCCTCATTTCGGCGTTGATCGCGTTCAGGGCGGCGGGTCGATTGTACGTGATGGTGGCCACATGGCCGTCGAGTCGGTACGTGGCTGCATCACCCATAGGGCACCAGTCTGCCCGGTCGGGATGCAATCCGCTGTCACATCTCCTACGCCGGCTGACGCGCTTTCGTCATCAGGTCCCGGACCATGTCGACGCCGGCTCTGACTGTGTCGACTTGCCCGGCAACCTCGTCGGCCAAGTCGGCGACGCCACAGTTCCTGAGCATGTCGGGGAGGTGGTCCATGACGCACGCGAGCGAGAACTCGATAGGGTCCCCGACGGCCAGCTCGTCGATGCGCACCACGACATTGGACCCATCACCCTGCTGGATGTAGTGGTAGTGCGGCTCGTTCTCGAAGCAGTCGAAGCGCAGGTACTCGAGACCGTCGGCCGTGCCGCAGACGTGCAGGGTGGCACCGAAATCATCGAAGACCATGTCCTTCTCGCTACCACCGTGGTAGGTCTCCTTGATGATCTCGTTCGTGAGCCTGCGGGACTCGACAACAAGCTGGACCGCCCCGGCGTCCACCGTGATGCAGTGGTCGGGGACCATCGGGATGGGCATCACGTTGAAGCGGTTGCCGCGGCGGTACGGGGACTCCTGCCGATCGATTGGCATCGTTCAGCTCCTTTGCATGGCGTGGGTCTGTGTGTGGGCGTAGTTTACGCCGGTGGCCGGTGCGGCGTTCACGGGACCGGCTCGACGAAACAGTCGAACGACGCTGACCCGGTGTCAGGCACCCGTTGCTGGCCCCACGCCTCCACGGGAAAAGAGACCATGATCATCGAGTACAGCAGATGCAGGAGATCGCGCGCGTGATCGGGTAGGTCCGGGTAAGGGAACTGGTCGCAGTAGGCCATCGCGGCCTCCGCCCTTGGCGCAACGGCGTCATAGAACGCCTGAATGTCGGGCATCGGTGTCGCCAGGCGCATCTCATAGCGTTCCGGCTCGGTCGCCAGGCACCACTGTTCGGCAAACGGCTGGAGATCAGCGAATTCGGGTGGGAGCGTCGACATCAACGAATCACCTCTCCCGCCACCATGTCGGCCTCCGTCACCCAGTCGCCGACAACTTTGTGGAGATGTCGACAGAGGACCTCTTGATCGTTCAGATGGAAGCGCTCGACGTAGCCCGACTCAATGCCGATCTGCGTGGCCTCGAGCGTATTGGCATCTTGTAATGCGAACTCCTTGAAGGTCACGGCGGCCATCTCTTGCGCGACGCGCTCCCGGACGGTGGTAGCGGGAAGAAAGTACACGTTCCCCTCGAACACATGCGTGTTGTGCGACGTCGGCCAGTAGTGATAGGTGAGGTACCAACCTTGGCTCCAGAACAAAAGGACAAAGTTGGGAAACAGCTGGAAGGAATCCAAGCCCCAGGGTTCGCACCGGGCTGGATTTATGCCCGGAGGCATCTCGCCGAGGTCGACACCGTCCCACGGGCCGAAGAGCCCGCTGCGAGTGATGTTCTCCATCGGCTTGACCAGGTCGGGATCCATCTCCCAGAAGCGGACACCGGACGTACTGACCACGCGGTGGGGCCCGTCGATTCCATAGTGGGGCGCCTCGAATCCGGCCAGCCGCGCCATTGTGGAGTACTTGTCCGGCGATTGCTTCGCGTGCAGCACCGGCGCGTGGTAGAACTCGGCGAAGGCGTCCATGAAGAGCTTCCAATTGGCAGCGACACTCGTTCGATAGCCGAAACGGGCGGTCATTCGTTCGAATGGATAGCCCTCCAGGCTGGTCACCATCGGCCCGAGAAACTCGAGAAGCGACTGCGCAGGTTCGTCAGCCATGTTCACGAAGATGAAGCCCGCCCAGACCTCGCACTGCACGGGCACCAGGCCGTAGAGGCTCTCGTCAAGATCGAAGAACTCGCTCTTTTGTTGGACGAACGTGAGCGCACCCTCGAGGTCGTACCGCCACCCGTGGTATTTGCATGTGAACTGGCGGCACACGCCGCTGGTCTCCTCACGTGGATAGTCGTTCCAGACAAGCTTGTTCCCTCGATGGCGACAGACGTTGTGGAACGCGCGCACCTTTTGGTCACTGCCCCGCACGATGATGACCGAAGCGTTGACAACGGCGAGTTCCCTGGTGAAGTAGCTCCCCACCCTGGGCAATTGCTCCACCCGGCCGACGTTGAGCCACGCGCGCCTGAAAATGGCCTGACGCTCCCTCTCGTAGAACTCCGGCGATGTCGAGTCCTCATAGGACACCGGCATGGTTCCGAGGTCGGGAAAATGTTCGGTCCAGCTACCTTCGGCGGGTTTGGGGAAACGTGACACGCTCTTCCTCCCATTGTTGGAATTGTTGTTTCACTGGATTGGCTCGTCGCCCAGAATGGTCGTGCGGAGCATTTCTCTCGAGGACGTGGGTGGATACCGACCCGCACGGTGCAGGACCCCGCGGTTGTCCCAGATCACGGTGTCGGCGACCGACCACCGGTGGCGATACACACGCCCTGCGGTCGTGGACCGATCCAGCAAGCTGGCCAGCAGGGACCGACCCTCTTCGATGTCCATACCAACGACATAGTCGGCGGAGGCGCCGAGGACCAACGAACGTCGACCGTCCCGGTGGGTCCAGACGAGCGGGTGCTCGGACGATGGCCGGGCTCTCCAGCGGGCAACCTCTTCGGCTGTCGGATCGGGGTGCACCTTCCGTTGGGATGCTTCGAGCGAATGAACGACCCGCAGCGTCGCGATCCGCTGTTTTTCCTCGTCACTGAGGTCCTCGTACCCGGCATACGTGCTCGCGAACTCAGTGTCACCACCCTTGGCGTCGACGGCGACCGCGGTGAGCATCGTGGCCATCTGTGGGCATTCGTCTCCTTGTCCATTGCATCCGTCGATGTGCCAATGAAACGTCCCGTACAGGTAGTCGGCGGCAGCATTCTTGGTGGCGTCCAACGTCACTCGATAGATGCCGCGCACAGGATGGTGGCCCGGCGCCTCGTCCACACTGCCCCACGTGGAGCACAGCTCGACTTGCATCTCGGGCGTGAGGTCGAAGTCGCGGAAGACCAGGACACCATGCACGCCGAGAGCGCGTAGGACTTCGGACGCGAGCGCTGCATCGTGCACCAGGGCGTCGGCATCGACGCCAACCACTTCAGCGCCGATCGTTTCGGTCAAGCGATGCACGGCAATGGTGGAGCCAAGGCTCACGACAATGGCTCCCTTATGCGATGGAGGACGGCATCGGCAGCATCAACCGTCTTCGGCTGGCCGAAGATCTCGACTGCCATCGCGACGAGGACCAGGGAGTTGACGAGCCGCAGGAGATTCGTCACATGGTCAGGCAGGGCGTCGAGCGGATACTGGTCGCAGTAGTCGAGGGCAGCTTCGAGTCGGGGGAACATCGCGTCGTAGAAGGCAAGGAATTCACTCATGGAGCTGGACATCCGCGTGTCCCAACGCGCCGATTCTGTGGCCAGACACCATTTCTCGGCGAAGGGTTGAAGATCGACGAATTCCGCCGGGAGCGTCACGGCCACGACACGACCCCCATCGTGGACCGACGGTGATCGGCCACCCAGTCGCCGACCACCTTATGGAAGTGACGCACCAAGACCTCCTGGTCACTGAGAGGGAACTCCTTCACCACGCCCGTCTCGAGGGCAGCCTGGGTTCCTCCCAACATGCCGGCGTCTTGGAGTGCGAACTCCTTGAAGACGACGGACGCCACCTCGTGCTCCACGCGCTCCCGGACGGATGTCGCCGGCTGGAAGGCCAAGGTGGCCTCGAACCGATGCGAGCTCGGCGATGTCGGCCAGTAGCGGTAGAGCAGATACCAACCTCCGTAAATGAGGATCTCGATATTGGGGAAGATCTGGAAGTTGCTGATGCCCCACGGCTCGACACCGCCGGGATTCAGCCCGGGTGGAAGCTCGCCGAGGTCGGGGCTCTTCCATGGTCCGACCAGACCACTTCGCGTCACTCGCTCAATGGGGTACATGGATTCGGGGGGCTGGGTCCATCGTCGAGCACCAGCTGTACTGACCACACGGTGAGGCCCTTCGCACTGAAAGTGGGCGCACACGAAGCCGGCCCCGGGCTCGCGCACCGGCTCGCGGCACCTGCTGAGGATGCAACGAGGGCACGTGATAGTACTCCTGGAAGGCATCCGCGAAAAGTTTCCAGTTGCTGTTGTTGTCACCGACAAAGTCGTAACGTTCGGTGATACGGCCGAACGGGTAGTCATCGAGCGCGGTGATCATCGGGCCCGAGGAACGCCCGGAGCGTCTGCGGTGGCTCGGGACTGAGATTGACGAAGATGAATCCATTCCACACGTCGCAATGGACGTGCGCCAGACCCCGCCGTGTCTTTGTCGAGATCGAAGAACTCGCCCTCCTGCTGCACGAACGTCAGGTTGCCTTCAAGGTCGTAACGCCATCCGTGGTATTTGCAGGTGAACTGCCGGCAGACGCCGTTGACCTCTTCGCGAGGGTCGTCGTTCCAGACCAACTTGTTGCCGCGGTGGCGGCACACGTTGTGGAACGCCCGTACCTGCCCATCGAGCCCTCGCACGACGAGGACGGAGGCATGTGCGATGTCGATCTCCTTGGTGAAGTACGAACCGTTGCGAGGCAGGTCCTCGACCCGTCCGACGTTCAGCCAGGCTCGTTTGAAGATCGCCTCACCCTCGAGTTCGTAGAACTCCGGCGAGACGGAATCTTCGAAGGAGATCGGATCGGTGCTCAGTTCGGGATAGTGCTCAGTCCACGAGCCCTCGACCGGTTTCGGCCAAATCTCTGCATTCCCTATTTCTCCCATCCCGCAAGGGCGTCCTCGGCACACCGGGTCCACCCCACCCCGTGGAGAATCAACAGCGCAGGTAGTCCCGACGGAGACAGGGCGTTGATCACAGCACGGAACCTCCGTTCACACCAAGGACCTGCCCCGAGATGAACCCAGCTGCATCGGACGCCAGAAACGCGGCTGCCGCGGCGATGTCGTCAGGGGTTCCGAGATGTCCCATCGGAATGGCAGCGGCCATGGTCTCGTTCGGTGGGAGATCGCCTTCTTCCTGAAATCGGTGCTGCATCGGCGTCTCGATGCCCGATGGCGGGATGGAATTGGCGGTGATGCCGCGAGAGGCATATGCCCGGGCGATTGATTTCGTCAGGACGATCACGCCTCCCTTCGCGGCCGCGTAGTGGGCGTTGAGGGGTGATCCCCTCTGTGCACTCGATGACGAGATCGTGATGATTCTCCCCCATCCGGCCTCTACCATGTCCTTCAGCGCCGACTGGCAGCAATGGAACGTGCCGGTGAGATTGACGTCGATGATGCGACTCCATGAGGCGGGGGTGATGTCGGCAAACTCATCGAAGGCGATCATTCCCGCACAGGTCGCCAACACCTGGATCGCCCCGAGCTCCGTTCTGATCTGTGCGAAGGCGTCATCGACGCCCCCGCGATCCGCCACATCGACGGAGAGGCCGAGAGCCTCTGTACCACCGGCGCGCAGCTGTTGTGCGACTCGCCGAGCTCCCTCACCGTCAATGTCGAGCACCCCGATGCGGTGCCCCGCATCCGCCAAGTGGTGGCATGTCGCCTCGCCGATTCCCGACGCACCACCGGTGACGACCGCCACGCGAGGACGCTGCTCCAGGTATTCAGTACTCACCCGACCCCTTTTTGCGACGAGGTCGGCTGCGTTTGACAGGTCAGCGCCCATCATCCGACCACCCCCCCAGGACCATTGCCCCGCGACACGCCACTCTCGCACCATGACGGTGATGCATGCGAGTTCATCACATGATTAACATATCGAGAGCCTCGGAGCAACCGGCCGGACGTTCGAGGCACAGCCGTCGGATGGGAGACAGGTGCCATGGCCGCTCGCCGAGGAAACGTCGGTGACCCGACTGCACGCGCAGCGCTCCTCGATGCCGCCCAGCAGCTGATGCTCGAAGAGGGTTACGCCGCAGTAACGGCCAGACGTGTGGCCGCAAGGGCTCACGTGAACAGCGCTCTCGTCTTCTACTACTTCGAGACCATGGATGGCCTCTTCATTGCGTTGTTCCAGCGCGGCGCAGAGGGCAGTTTCGAACGCCTGCAGAAGGCCCTGACCTCCGCACAACCCCTTTGGGGCTTCTGGGAGCTGATCCATGACCGATCGGGCTCCGCCCTGACGATGGAGTTCATCGCTCTCGCCAATCACCGTAAGAACATCCGCAACGTGATCGCGGAATACTCTCGGAAGTTCCGGAGGGCGCAGCTCGAAACACTTTCCTCCGTGCTCGCCGGTTATGGCATCGATCCCGGCCAGTGGCCGGCCTCCTCCGTCATTTTGGTCCTCTCGGGAATTTCGCGCTTCCTTCTGATGGAGGAGGCCTTCGACGTCGATGTCGGCCACGCGGAAACGGTCAACCTCATTGAGGCACAGATCCGGTTGCTCGAAGGAGACCGCCGCGAAATCGGCTTGACCGACGCAGGGTACGTTCCAGCACACAGTTGATCTTCGGAGCACAATGCACTACTGAAGGTTTCCTTACTGCCATCACCATGGAGGAGCACACATGCCCACGGCATTCGTCACAGGAGCCAGCCGAGGTATCGGGAAGGCGATCGCCGTGCATCTGGCCCGGGCCGGTTACGACATTGCCATCACGGCCCGGACCGTCCAGGACGGGGAGGGGCGCGAGCACTCCTCCACCCTGAGCCGGTCCGACACGACGCCATTGCCCGGTTCGTTGACATCGACGTCCAAGCTGGTGGAGGAGGCCGGGGTGCGTTGCCTCGTCGTGCAGGCCGATCTGACCGACCGTGCGTCGATGATCGCCGCGGCCGATCGCGTCCTCGAACAATGGGGTCGCGTCGATGTCCTCGTGAACAATGGCCGCTACATCGGGCCCGGCCACATGGACCGCTTCGAGGACACCCCGCTCGAATTGCTCGACCGCCATCTCGAAGCCAACGCCATGGCGCCCCTCGCGCTGGCCAAGGAGTTCATCCCGGGCATGGTGGAGCGCGGTTCGGGCACCATCGTGAACATCACCTCCGGGGCCGGCTACCACGATCCCCCGGCGGCGGCCGGCGACGGTGGGTGGGGCCTCGGCTACGCGTTCAGCAAGGGCGCCATGCACCGTATCGCGGGCATCTTGAACCTTGAGCTGGCGGACAAGGGCATCCGGGCCTACAACGTCCAGCCCGGGTTCATCGCCACCGAGCGCATGGCCCAGGACATGGGCAGCTTCGGATTCGATTCTTCGTCAGGGGCACCGCCCGATGTCGTGGCGGCAGTGGTGACGTGGATCGTCACCGATCCGGCCGCGGCGGAGGAGCACGTGGAACCCGATGGCCGCAACTTCGAGGCTCAGGACATCTGCAAGGAGCTCAACCTTCTGCCGGGTTGGCCGGCCTGAAGCGGCCGGTTCCCGTGACGGGCAGGGGTCGCAGGATCGGGACGAGACACGTGCGAAGGAGAGATCGAGTGGCGAGGGACATGACATTCGGCGTCAGCGTCAAACACAAACTGGCGATGGACTCGTCGGGGAACTTCGACGCTGACGGCTACGCCGACATCATCGTCGGCGTCGAGCGGCTCGGTTACGATTTCGTCGTCGCCGCCGACCACGTGTTCGTCCCTTCCTATTGGGCCGCACTGATCGGGGACATCTTCTTCGATCCCTTCACCCTGTTCAGCTACCTTGCCGCGCGGACATCGCAGATCGAAATGGTCTTTGCGTGCATGGTGGTGCCGTACCGGCAGCCGTTCACGACCGCCAAGACGGTCGCTGCGGTCGACCAATTGTCACGAGGGCGCTTTCGTCTGGGTATCGTCCCCGGCTACCTCAAAGAAGAGTTCCAGACGTTCGGTCTTCCCCGCAAAGAACGCGGGGAGATGACAAACGAGTTCGTGCGCATCATGATCGAACTGTGGACGAACGAGTCCGCCACCTATCACGGCAAGTACTACAGCTGCGAGAACATCAGCATCAAGCCCACGTGCGTCCGAACGTCCGCACGTGCCGCTCTGGATCGGTGGGAGCTCCCGCAATGCCATGAGGCGGGTCGCAGAGTTCGGCGACGTCTGGCACCCCCTGGCCTTCCAGCCGGTGGACGATGACTACTTTGCTGCCCACAAGGAGGAATTCACCGGAAGCATGCAAACAGGGGAACGACGCCGGACCTCCTGCGTCGAGGGCTCGAGTACATACGGACGTCTTGCAGCAAGAGCCGAGCGTGATGTGAGCAGCCTGAAGGTCGTGATGATGGCCGGCGGCATAGCGGATGTGCGCGCCGGCATCGACCAGGTCGTCGACACTCTGGGCGGTTACCTGGAGGCTGGCGCGACAGGGTTCAGCATGTCCGCGCCGGTGAATCCCCGAGGAGTGCCTCGACAACCTGGCCCGATTTTCCGAAGAAGTCATTCCCCAGTTGTGATTCCGGGCGTCGAGACGTCCGCTCCTGACTCCCGCCCTCCCTCGCTCCGCCAGCTCGCGGAACTCGTCGGGAACACGGTCTGCGCCCGAAAGGACGGAAGTGGCATAGCCAACGGCGGCGCGGCCGAACTTGTCGCGGATCGCGTCGACGGATCGGTCCACTCCCCATCTGCCCACTTCGATATCTGCTCTCGGTCGGTGCAGGTGCCCTCGGTCGGCACGGATCGGTACGGTCAAGGGGCAGCTCCAGCTGCAGCGAATGCTCCGGACCGAGGTTGGAGACCGACACCGCCAGGAGCGTGATTTCCTGCTCCCACCGGTTATCGGCAAGGGCCGACCGCGCGAGCTGATCGGCCACCTCAGTCAGGGTCAGCGTGGTCGAAATGGCAACAGGGAGCGTGGACGAGCGGGTCACCGATCGAAGCTGGGCGAACCGCACCCGGACGGTCACCGTCCGACCGGCCAGATGTGCCTTCCGGAGGCGGCCGGCGACCCGGTCACCCAGGTAGCCGAGTGTCTCGCGGATGAGCTCGGGGGTGGCCTGTCGTCGTCCGAGCGCGGCCTGCGCCCCCACAGACTTGGACCGGCCCGGTGTCTGCGACCGTGCGGGCGTCGATGTTGGCGGAAAGCGCTCCCAACTTGGCCCCGACGGCCCGGCCGAGCAAGCTGCCCAGGATCGGGCTGCCCGTTGCGGCGAGCTGTCCGATGGTATGGATACCCGCCTCGTGCAGGCGTCGTTCCGTGGTGGGCCCGACACCCCAGACCAGCCTGATGGGAAGGGGGTCGAGGAAAGCACGCTCGTCGGCCGGGTCCACCACGATCAGACCGTCGGGTTTGGCCACCTGCGACGCCACCTTGGCCAGATGCTTGGTGCGGGCCACGCCGACCGACAAGGGCAGCCCGATCTCGTCACGCACCCTTTGGCGCACGGCAGCAGCAATCTCGGCCGGGGCGCCGAAGAGGTGGACGGCGCCGGCGACGTCAAGGAAGGCCTCGTCGATCGACACCCGCTCGACCCGCGGGGTGAAGTCGTGGAACACCGACACCACCTCGTCGCCGAATTCGCTGGTAGCGGCGGAAATGGCCGCCGACGAAGAGGAGGTCGCCACAAAGCTGGCGTGCCCGCCAGCCGGGCATGCCGGCCCGGACGCCATAGCGCCTGCGCCTCGTAGGAGGCCGCCAGCACGACGCCACCACCGACGGCGATCGGCCGGTCCCGCAACGATGGATCCAACAGCTGCTCGACGGACGCGTAGAAGGCATCGAGGTCGGCGTGCAGGATCGTCGCCCCCGCCCTGCCGATGTCACATCGGCACACGGTAGTCGAACATATGTTCGCCTTCCAGTGGCGGCGGGAGCCTACGGGGCTTGCCGGTTCCGTAACCTCCCTGTTACCGTAACCGGAGCATTACCAAAATGGGAGACCGTCCCACCGGCTCGGCGAGGACCGGCTGCATCCGTCGGGGGATGGCCTCCAGAACGGAGAGGACAATCGTGAAGCCGAAGGAGACGTGGGAGTACATCCACGCCGAACGGGCAGAGATGGCCGAGACGCTGGCCGGCCTGACGCCGGAGCAGTGGGAAAGCCCGTCGTGGTGCGAGGGCTGGACGGTCCAACAGACAGCAGGGCACATTCTGGCCGCGGCGGAACAGACGCCTCCCCACTTCTACAAGGAACTGATCGCCGCTCGCTTCAGGTTCAATGTCTTCACGGATGAAGGAGCGAAACGGCTCGGCGCGCTGCCATCCGATGAATTTGTCCGCAGACTGCGTGTGCGGACGACCACGACGAACCATCCTCCCGCTCCGGTGATCGCGATGCTCGGCGAGATCATCGTTCACGGCGAGGACATCCGCCGACCCGTCGGCTTGGAGCATCAGTCGCCTACGCCCGCCCTGATTGCGGTGGCGGACAGCTGGAAGGGCTCCAACCTTCTCATCGGCGCGAAGCGTCGCATCGCCGGATTGCGTCTCCGTGCAACAGATACCGAGTCGGGCGCACGGCGACGGAGCCGGAGGTTGCCGGGCCGCTGCAGTCATTGCTCTGGCCATGACCGGGCGCAAGGCCGCCTACACCGACCTCACCGGCGATGGCCTCGCGCAAGCTCGGCGCCAGGCCCTGAAGATCCCGGGCGACACGGGGGTCAGCTGCGGGGAACGTCCCGCCAGGGCGCGTCCCGCCACTGTCGGGCTCCCGGGGAAGTCCGAGCACGCGCTCGGCCACCACGTTCTTGTTGATCTCGGTCGTCCCTCCCTCAATGGTGTTGGCCCGACTCCGCAGCATGCCCGTCACCTCGTAGGGGAGGCTCTTCGCTGTACCGCTCGGGCGTGACGGGGCCTTCGCTCGCTGCACGCCAGCGGTGCCGACCCAGGCGGTCGCCCCTGCCCCCAGCAGATCGACCGCCGCAATCTGCATTCGCTGGTTGAGATCACCCTGGTGGACTTTGCCGATGGAGCTCTCCGGGCCGAGGGGCCGCCCGGTCTTGAGGCCCGGCTCTGCACCCGCTGGTTCGTCCAGTTGCGCATCCGGTCCTCGGACCACAGCGAGACCAGCCGTTGGCGCGTCACCGCGTCTTCCCATGCCGTGCGGCCCGCGGCGTCGGCGGTTCGGGCCAACGAGAGCAATCGGTCCGCCCCTCCGCCGCCGATCCGGTCCACCCCGCCCGAGCCCGAGCCCGCAACCATCTGCCGTTCGCCCGACAATGTCGCGTTGGCGACTGACCACCCATCGTTCTCGGCTCCGACCCGGCGTGCGTCGGGGATCCTGACACCGTCGAAAAAGACCTCGTTGAAATCGACGTCACCGGTGAGATGACGCAGCGGGCGAACCTCGACGCCCGGGGCGTGCATGTCCGACGATGAAGTAGGTGAGCCCACGGCGCTTGGGCACATCCGGATCCGTCCTCGCCAGCAGCACGCCGAAGTCGGCAAGGTGCGCCCAGGTACTCCACACCTTCTGCCCTGTGACCACCCAGTCGTCGCCATCCCGGACGCCCCTCGTCGAGAGCGAGGCCAGGTCGGAACCGGCACCCGGCTCGCTGAAGAGCTGGCACCAGACCTCTTCGTTGGCGACGATCGGGGGCAGGAACCGCCGCCGTTGCGCTTCGGTGCCGTGCGCAAAGAGGGCCGGGCGCAGCCAGGTTGAGGCCCAGAGGGTTGAGCCGACCGAGATTCAGCGACGCCAGCTCGGCTTCGACGAGACCGCGCCTCAGCGGCGCTCAGACCGGCCCCTCCGTACTCGACCGGCCAGGTGGCAGCCACCAGCCCGGTCGCGGCGAACGTCGGGTACCACTCCTCGTAGTCGGCCCTCGAGCGCACATCGCGAATGGCCCGGGCACCCCCCCGTGCCCCGGCCTCCCGCCAGGCCTCGGGAACGGCTTCTTCGATCCACCGGCGAACGCGGGTCCGCAACTCGTCCGGTTCGAGACCGGTCACGAAAAGTGATGGCGCCGGCACCTAGCGACCTTTGAAGCAGGATTCCGGCGTTCCTTCAACGCGCCGAGACCTTCACGAAAATCCTCGCTGCGCGACGAGATCTCCAGCGCGAAAGCCTCGTTTCGCAGGTGGCCGTCCAACGGCAGCGCGTCTCCCGAGAGGAGTAACCATTTGGTGAGGCCGAGCGAGACCGTCGGGCCGGCGGCCAGTCGATCCACCAGCTCCAGGGCGACGGCGTCGACGTCGTCGCGTGGCACCGATCGATGCACGAGGCCCCATTCGACGGCCTCCGTTCCACTGACGCGGCGACCGAGCAGCAGGAGTTCCCGGGCCCGGGTCATGCCGACGAGACGAGGGAGCAGCCAGGTCGCGCCGCTGTCGGGGGAGAAGCCGCGCGCCGAGAAGGGTGCCCAGAAGGTGGCGTCTGCCGCCGTCAACCGTGAAGTCGGCCGCCGCGGCGAGCTGAAGCCCGATGCCCACGGCCCAACCCTTGACCGCACAGACGACAGGGACCTGGACTTCACAGAGGAGGGGGATGAGCCGATGGGCCAACGAGGGAAGCCGCCGTTGGATCGACCCGACCCTGGGCCGGGTACCGGTGTCCGCGTTTCGGGCGATGACGTCTGCGCCGCCGCAGAAGTGCTCGCCTGCGCCGGTCAGGTAGATCGCACGGACGCTCTCGTCCCGGCCCGCCAGATCGATCGCGTCGATCAGACCGGCCATCATGACGTCGTCGATTGCGTTGCGCTGCTCGGGTCGTTCCAGACGCAACGTGAGCACGGCGCCGCGCTGGGCGACGGCGAGGCCGGGCACCGATCGGTCACTCCCGACCGTCATCGGAGCGGTGCCGCTGAGCCGTCGGCGAACGCCGTCGGCGATGGCCCGAAGGGCCTCGGTCAGGTCGCGGGCGCCCCCAGGTGGATCGGGCAGCACGACATCGCCGTCCTGACGGCTGGGAAGGAGGATGGTGGCATGCCCGGGCGTGGTGACTCGCCGCGCTGGTTCTCGGTCTGCACGTCGAGGTCGACGGCATGTCCTCCGTTGGCCGTGCGGAACTTCCCGGTGACACGCCGGTGAGCCACTGGGTGTCCCCGACGAAATTGAACCCGCGGAATTCACAATCGAGCTTCCAGAGCCAGCCCGCATCGCCCATCCAATCCGTGCAGAGGTGGATCAGCCATGTCTCACGCATCCGCCCGTAGTCGAAGGTCGTCGGGTTGCCCGCGCGCCGGGCGAACGCGGGGTCCCAGTGGACCCGTTGCATCACATCAGGGATGTTGAGGTCGTCGCGGTGGAAGAACCGCGGGATCCGTTGACGGTTCTGAAAACCGAGCCGGAGAGGCTTGACGCCGTAGAGGCCCATCCCCATGCCGACGTGCCAACAGATGATGTCGGTGACGGTCAGCGGACCTTTGACCATCGGCCCCACCCGGTCCCCCACGACTGACGTCTTCCCACCAGCGCCGGGTCGCCCCCAACGGCGCCTCCGACGCGTAGAGTGCGGTCGATCCGGTCGATCTCCTCGTCGGTGTAGGGAGCCACCTCGACCGCGTCGTACTTCTTCTTCTCCTTCGCCTTGGCGCGCTCGGTCCGGACCATCAGGCGGTACTGACCCGAAAGAACCTCGCCGTCTTCGTCCTGGAAGACCTGGCCGGTCCATTCGTGCACCGCGCGGCCGGCGAATTCGCTCGCCTTGTCGAAGACGCCCACCAATGCATTGCGCCGGCGCACCCGCTTGCCCGGGCGCAGCGGTCGCCACCATTCTCTGGCGCTGGCCGCATAGAAGGCGTGCACGCCGCGTAAGGGGTCACCGCGCATGAGTTCACGCCATTGCGGCGCCACCTCGGTCACCTCATCCTCGCCGATCAGCGAGTCACCGCCGACGAGCGGCGGCGGTGCGATCACACTTCCCCACGGGCTTCCTGTTGGCATAGTGCTCGTCCGACCAGAGTGGGTTGTCGTCGCCATAGGCCTGCGGCAACGTGGCGGAACGCGTCGACATCGGGACACAGGTAATGCGGGGCGACGGGATGCGGCTCGGGAATCCCGATGCGCCGGCGCAACCACTCGATCGCCTCGTCGGTGATCGTCCCCTGGCTCGCTCATGACGTGTCCCCCTTCGGCCGTGCCGCATACGGCGGCACGCAGTGCGCCCCGCTGGAGTTTGCCCACCTCGGTACGCGGAAGCGCGACGATCGGGACGAAATCTACCGGCACTTTGTACGGCACGAGGTTGGCCCGGCAGAGCGCGCGGAGCGCGTCGGCATCGAGCTCCCGGTCCGCCACCACGAAGGCCACCGGCACCTCACCGAGGCGGTCGTCGGGGATCCCCACCACTGCCGACGTCCCTCACCCCGGGACCGAGCTTCAACACCTCTTCGACCTCCTCGGGAAAGACCTTGTTGCCCCCCCGGTTGATCAGGTCGCCGACCCGGCCCTCGATCCAGACGAATCCCTCCGGATCGAGCCGGGCCAGGTCGCCCGTGGCGATGAATCCGTCATCGTCGGTCCGATCAGCGAGGGATCCACCGGCGGCGTATCCCGGCCGCCATCCTCGGCGGCCGTACGTACAACTCGCCGGTGCCTCCCGTCCCGTCAGCGGTCCGCATCCACCATCCTTGACCGCGACACCCGGGTGCGGCCGGCCGGCCGCACCCACCTTCTCGGGGTGCTCCTTGGCGTCGGTCGCGGTCCATCCGATCACCTCGCCCATCTCCGCCTGACCGTAGCTGTTGAGCACGAAGACGCCGAAACGATCGATGAAGCGCCGCGCCTGCAGCGGGCGACAGCGGAGCCGTGATACTCCGGATGAAGCGCAACGGGGAGAGGTCCTCGAGCAGCAGGGTCGTCGTTCAGCATGGCCATGGCTGCCGGCGGAAGGACGGTTGAGCGAATCGCATGCTCGTGGACCAGTCGAGCGAACTCGGTTGTCGTGAATCGGTCCATGATCACCAGCGGCGCACCAGCCCTGAGCCCGAAGAGGGCGTTGTACATGCCCGCGTTCAAGGCGAGCGAGACGGGGATGAGATTGGGGGACGGTGCATGCGCCGTCGCGTCCCCGCACCTCCACGGAGGGGTACCAGGACCCGATCGAGAAGCTCGAGATACGCGCTGTGGGTGTGCAGGATCGCCTTTGGCGCCCCGGTCGTGCCCGACGTCCACATCACGAACGCGACGTCCGGGTCGAAGGAACGGGGCGGAGCCGATTGCCCGGATGCCATCGGGCTCGACGAGTACGACCGGGCTCGTTGCTTCGAGAAGCGCCGCGAGGCCTGCCTCGGGCAGCCTGTCGTTGATCGGGATCAGGACCGCTCCGGCGAGCCAGATGGCCATCATGGCGACGACGTGATCGGGACCATTGGCCATGCGCAGGCCCACGCCGTGACCAGTGTCCACGCCAGCGGCCCGGAGATCGGCTGCCATGGCGCGGGCTCGGGCTCGGGCAACGCCCGCCGTGAGCACGTGCCCCGACCCGTACAGCAGCGCCTGCTCGTCCGCGAAGGGGTGGTCGATGAGCAGCGCAGCCAGATTCGTGGACGCGGCGTGGACCGGGCCTTTCACGGGGACGCACACGGGGCGCCCGGTCGCTCCCGCCCCACGAGACCGGACCTCGGGGATCAGGCCGAAATGCCCATGAGCTGCATCATGTTGCCGCCCATGACGAGACGGAGCTCATCCTCAGGCAGGCCGTGCAGTTCCTCGGCCCATGACAGAGGGTTGGCCAACCCTTCGATGTGCGGGAAGTCCGAGCCGAAAATGACGTGGTCCGCCCCGAGGAGATGCACCAGCTCGCGTGGGTCCTCTTCATGGAAGGGATGCATCCAGAAGTGCCGCTTGAACGTGGCGGACGGTTTCTCTGCGTAGCGGTGCGGCGCCTTCTCGTACGCATGGTCGAGCTGCTCGAGGAAGTGGGGAACCCATCCGCCACCGTTCTCGACGAGTGCGATGCGCAACGTCGGGAACCGCTGGAGTGCACCGTGGCAGATGAGCGAGGTCGCAGCATCGCGGACTGCCCGGTAGTCACCCTCGACGGTCAGCGAAAAGAGACTGGGCTCGCCGAACGCCAGGGCCTCGCCGTGGGCGCCCTCCCATTCATTGGTGTAGCGGTTGTACCCACTGTCCGAGGCGTGGAGCACCACGAGGACGCCGGACTCCTCGACCTTTTTCCAGAACGGGTCGAACTCAGCCAGCGCGAAGGAACGAGGACCCCGATAGCCCCATGCGGGTGCGGGACGCATCAGGATCGCCCGCGCCCCGTGCTCCACCACGAACTCCAGCTCTTGCATCGCTCGTTCGACGAGCCCCGTGGCAATGACCGGCGTCGAGAAGATGCGGTGCTCGAACGTGTAGGGCCACGCTTCGATCATCCACTGGTTGAGGGCGTGAATGGCATCGGCGCAGAGATCGGGATCGTCTTTCATCCGTTCCTCGACCAGGCTGGCCAAGGTCGGGTACATCATGGCGTAGTCGACGCCCTGCTCGTCCATGAGCGCCAGACGGGGCCCGCCTCGCGGAAAGCGGGCGGGCAGTCGATGCCCCGGCCGATGATCTCCCGGTACGACTTGCCGCTCCGGGTTGCCGACTCTTGAAGTATTCCTCCTGGGCGCCGGGACGGCCGACCCGGTCGAACGTGGGGTTCGGGATGTAGTTGCTGACCTGCCCGTTCACCATAATTTTGGTCCGCCCGTGGACCTCGACGAAATCAATCGCACCCCGGCGGTTCTCCGGGAGATACTTCGTCAGCGCGTCGCCGGTCTCATAGAGATGGTTGTCGGCGTCGAAGACAGGGAATCCGAGTTGAGTGCTCACGCTTTTCCTCCGTTTCAGCGGTCGCCGGTCGGAAGACCGCCGATGCGGCAGTGACCGCGCGGTCCTGGTTCCCCTCGTCGTGCAACGTCAGGCGTACCCCGATCCGGCCGGCTCCGTCAAAGGCCTGCCCTTCGACCCGGAACGGACCCACCTTGCCTCTGGCGAGGAACATCACGTGCCAGCTCTCGATCTGCAGGCGGTCGTCATCGGCCCATTCCGCCGCGAGCTCGCTGGCCGCCGTCTCGAGCAGGATGTGCTGGGGGCCGAGGTGGAGCGCCGCGTCGGGCGAGGCCAATTCGATGGCCAGCTCCGGCAGGACCCAGTGCCCGTCGTCGCGACGCGACGCCCCGAAGACCTTGTAGCAGGGGAGGCAGATCGGGCGAATCCTCGACGACGATCTTCTCTTCTTCCATCTTCTCGAAGCCTGGCGGCACCTCGCCGATGCTGACCCCTTGGCCGGCCGTCAGTGCGATGACGCGATCACGATTGTCGGCATCGACGATCAGCGATCGGCTGAACCCCATGCGCTGGCCCTGCTTCAGGACTTCGGGAACGACCTCGATCCGGCTCACGTCACGGGCATCGTCGAGGATCTGGAGGCTGTGGATGACCGGATTCGGTACGGCAACTTCGTCACTGATGCCCCCACCCTCGGGTGACGCGATGCACAGCGGGGCGGCCATGATCCCCCCGGACGAATTGCGCATGTCATGGCGCAGCTTCATGGTGGGGTCGGCCGGGCCGCTGTTGAGATTGGCATGACTCCGGCCGAGATAGCGGTAACTGAGCAGGCTCGTCCACCGGCGGCGGAGCTCTTCCCAGTGCTCCTCGCCCGACGTCGTCCGTATGTCCTTCAGCACAAGTCGTTCCTTTCCGCAGGCGATCATGCCGGCCGGGGCGTGACGAGCGCCCGTGCATTGTCGTGCATGATCAGGCGCACTTCTTCGTCGGAGAACCCCTGCAACTCCTTCTCGAAGGAAGAGGGCTCGGCCAGTCCCTCCGCGTGGGGATAGTCGGAGCCGAACAACACCCGCTCGGCGCCAACCCGGCTCACGAGCGCCTGCACGTCGTCCTCGAAGAACGGGGAGACCCAGACGTGCTCCATGAACAGCTCGTACGGGTCGGCACCGAAGGCATGCGGATTCTGGATGGCCGTCTTCCGCAGCCGTTGGAGCAGCGGCGACACCCAGCCCGATCCCGTCTCGATGGTGGCGACGCGAAGGTTGGGAAATCGCTCGAAGAGGCGGTCCGACATGAGCGACGCCATCATGTCGTGGATCGGACTCGCCGAAAGCAGGCTCTTGAGGGGTGGCTGCCGGAACGCCTCTATTTCGCCGGTCAAACCCCAGAGTCTGCTCGTACTCGCCGTAGCCGGAGTCACCGCCGTGGACGGCCAAGGTGATCCCTGCCTCGTTCAGGCGCGCCCAGAACGGGTCGTGCGCCGGGTCGCCGGGCGTCCGGCGACCGTGCCGGGTGTTGACCGAGCCGGGACGCATGAGCACGACCCGCACGTCATGATCCAACGCCCACTCCAATTCGGAGACGGCCCAGTCGAGGTCGATGAGGCTGACATACGGGGCCCCATAGATCCGGTCTTCGTAATTGAGTCCCCAGTCCTCGTCCAACCAGCGGTTGAAAGCGGTGAAGACGGCGGCGCAGGCCTCCTGATCATCCTCCAGGGCGGCTTCCATGCCGACCCCGATCGTCGGCAACATGATGCAGCCCTCGAGACCCTGTTGGTCCATGACGCGCAACCGAGCCCGTCGATCGCGGTACTCAGGACGTGACGAAATCGGCTCGAGCTCCCCGAAGGCGCTCCGCATGTCGCCGACCCCGGACTTCGCCCGGAAGTATTCCGACAATGCGCCCGGTCGCGACACGTTCTCGAACGTCGGATTCGGAATGAATCGGTTGACGCGACCGCCGACCAGAAGGCGCTCCTTGCCGTCAACCGTGGCCCACTGGATCGCCCGCTTCCGCATGGCCGGATCGATGTAACGGGTGAACGCGTCGCGTGCCTCGTAATAATGGTTATCAGCGTCGAAAACCGGGAAATCGACCAAAGTGCCAGCCCTTCCGTGGAGCGCTGTCTGGTATCCTAGAATTAGATTCTCGTTTTCGCAACCGGGACGGCGGGGATGCCGACGGGAACCACAAGTGAAGGGACGGTGCAGGTGGCGGAGGAGCACGCGCTGGGACGATTTCCTTCCACCCTGCCGCCGTCGCGAGCCGAGCGTCGGAGCCGGATCATCCGCACCGCCCTCGACATGTTGTCCGAGTCGGACTACGACGACATCCAGATGCGTGACGTGGCCGAAGGTTCCGACGTGGCGTTGGCCACCCTCTATCGATACTTTCCGTCAAAAGAACAGCTCTTCGCCGCCGTGCAGCTGGAATGGGTCGAGCGGCTGCACCGCCGGGTGGCCCAGCGCGGACTTGGAGGGGGATTCGGACCTCGAGCGACTTCTCGACGTGCTGCGACGATCTATCCGCTCCTTCAAGACGAGCCCGCAGTTCTACCGCGTCCTGCTGATGCTGGAGTCCACCAAGGACCCGGTGGCCCGTGAGCTCTACGAGGTGATGGCCCGGGCGACGGCGGACACGTACCGGGAGGCGATCCGCAACACCGACCCCGAGACCGCCGAACACCTGCTCCGGGCCACCCTCGACATTTTGGGGGCCGAAATGCGGGCGTGGGCGCTCGAGCGCCGCTCGATCGAGGATGCGGCCCGTCGTATTGAGGAATCGCTGCAGGTCCTGTTCACCTACCGGGAACAGAAGGTTCGACGGAAGCTGGACCACCATGTCGCCGCCACCCGATCGAGCTGAACTCAGGTCGCCGACGATGCCTTCGCCCACGCCGCGCCGTCCCCGGACGGTGCACCGTCTGACCTGGACCGGGCAGGGTCTCCCTGTCGAGGCGGCAGAGCAGTTGTTGGGGCCGGGCGGCCCCTTCGAGCTCATGATGGAGGACCGGGACGGGTTCGCCGTGCGCGTCTTCACCCATCGGCCGGCCTCGGTCGTCGAGGTCCTCATCGCGGGGGCCGGCCGATATCGGGACCGTCCGTATCTCGTCTTTCCCGAGCGCACGCTGACGTTCGAATCCGTCCTGCCGGCAGTGGCTCACCTCGCAACGGGTCTGCGGACCCGCTTCGGCGTCCGGCAACGGCGACCGCGTGGCCATCGCTGCGGCAAACTGCGTCGAGTACGCCCTCTTGTTCTGGGCCGTGGCGTCGCTCGGAGCGAGCACGGTCGGGCTCAACGGCTGGTGGACCGGGTCGGAGCTCGCCTATGCCGTCCAACTGACCGAGCCGCGCGTCGTGTTTGCCGACCGGCGGCGCATGGAGCGGCTGACCCCGTTCGACCTCGGCCCGGCCGTCCGCCCTCTGGAGGAGACGGTGGCCGAACTCGAGGCGGAGGGCTCGGGCGCAGCGATGCCGGCGGTCTCGTCACACGAGGACGACCCCGTGGTGATCCTCTTCACCAGCGGGACGACCGGACGCCCGAAGGGGGTACCGATCTCTCATCGGAACATCATCCATTTCGCCATGGCCACCCAGCTGCGTGGCGCCGAGCTCAGGGCCCGCGCCGGCCCCGCCGGCACGCAACCACCACTGCCCTGCGCCCTCAACAGCAGTCCGATGTTCCACGTCTCTGGACTCACCTGCACGATGGTGCCGGCGCCGATGAACGGTGTCACGCTCGTCTACCCACCGATCGGCCGCTGGCGCGAAGAGGTCCACCTCGCCCTGAGCGAGCAGCACAAGGTCTCGGTCTGGTCACTCGTGCCGACCCAACTGTGGCGTCTGTTGGACTGGCCCGATCTCGGACGATACGACCTCGCGTCGCTCACGACGGTGGGCGGCGGCGGGGCCGTCTGGCCACCCGGGCTCTTGCGGAAGCTCGAAGAACGCCTCCCATGGGTCCGCCCAGCCCTCGGCCTCGGCTACGGCATGACCGAGACGAACGGACTCGGCACCAGCCTCGGCGGCACCGAGAGCTTTCTCCACCCGGACTCGATCGGTCAGCCCTCACCCACTATGGAACTCGAGATCCGCGACCCGGTGACACGGCACTCCCTGGCCGAGGGAGTCGTCGGCGAGATCGCCTTGCGCTCAGCCAGCACGTTCGGCGGGTACTGGCGTGATGACGCAGCGACCGAAGCCGTCATCGAAGAGGGCTGGTACCACACCGGCGATCTCGGTTCACACCGTGGAGGGTTCGTCTATCTCGCCGGCCGGCGGAGCGACCTCATCATCCGCGGTGGAGAGAACGTCTCTCCGGTCGAGGTGGAGAACCGCCTCTACGAACATCCCGCAATCGTCGAAGTCGCAGTGGTCGGGGTGCCGCACCGTACGTTGGGACAACAGGTCAAGGCCTTCTGCGTCCTCCGCCAAGGCCACACCGCCTCCCCCGCCGAGATCCGCTCGTTTGCCGGGACTGCGTTGGCCGCCTTCAAGGTTCCCGAGCACGTGGAATTCGTCGACGCGTTGCCGCACAACGCGTCCGGGAAGGTCCTCAAGCATCTCCTCGCGCAGGGCGACGCCAACAGCGACTTCGTCGAAGAATGAGGGACGAGGAACGCACCGCGTCGCTCCTGATCGAACGTCACGGGCCGGTGGGATGGCTGATCTTCAACCGCCCGGACGCCGGCAATGCCATGGACGCGACAATGCTGGGTGCCCTGGAGGAGGCCTGGACCGAGTTGGACCTGGACTCCGGCGTCCGGGTCATCGTCAACACGGGAGCCGGCCCGAACTTTCAGACGGGCCTGGACATGATGGCGCTGGCGCGGGACCCGGACAGCCTGCGCGAGCAGTCGCGACGGACAAAGCGGGCCGAATTGCGGTTGACGGCGTTGCACAACAGGGTCGCGAAACCGGTCATCGCCGCGATCAACGGCACGTGCGCAGGTGGAGGGCTCCACTTCGTGGCCGATGCTGATGTGGTGATCGCCGCCAGCGACGCCAGTTTCCTCGATCCGCATGTGAGCGTCGGACAGGTGAGCGCCTACGAACCGATCGGCTTGCTCTTCAAGGTGCCCGCCGAGCCGGTGCTCCGTATGGCGCTGCTCGGCCGGGGCGAGCGACTCTCGGCGCGCCGCGCGTACACGCTCGGCATGGTGAGCCAGATCGTCGATCCTCCCGAGCTGTTGCGAGAGGAGGCGCAGAAACTGGCCGAAAGGATCGCGCAGGAACCCCCGGCTGGGCTCGCTGCGATCAAGGCGGCCCTCTGGCGCGCCCTCGAAGCCCGGGGGCCTGGCGTTCCCTTGCAAGAATGAGAATCCAGTTCTAGGGTCTCGGCATGCCACGGGGGGCCTGACATCGCATTCCCCGCGCCCGGACCGGCGCAAGAGAGAAGGAGAGTCACGATGGACGCTATAAAAATTGGTTGGCTCGGGTCGGCGCTCGACGGGCCCGGTGGCGGTTACGACAAGATCCATCGGATGGCCTTCGACGAGGCGGCCGAACAGGGCTTGTTGGAGCGCCCTGTCGAGTTCGTCCTCCATGCGGAGAACGGCCTGCCGCAGGGGTCGGCCAAGAACGCCACCGACGGGTTTCGATGGCTGGTCGATGAGGGTTGCATCGGCGTCGCCGGCGCCTACAGCTCGGACAACGCGATCACCGTCGGCCCCCTGGCCAACGAGCTCCATGTGCCGCTCATCAGCTGGTGCGGCACCGAGCAGTTCCACGGCGACTACAACTTTCGTCTCGGCAACGGTGACTGCGGAGGTGACGCCACGTTGATCGTGGCCTGGCTCAAGCGGCACGGCCACGAGCGCGTCGCCGTGCTCAGCGAGATATCGCCCAACGGCGAGGAGTATTTCCGCTACTTCCGCCAGGAGTGCCGGCGGCGCGGCATCGCCGTGGCCGCGGTCGAGACGGTCTCGCAGACGCCGACCGATTTGACGGCCAACCTTCGCAATCTGCGCCAGATCGAGCCCGATGCGCTCGTCTACATGGGCTACGGGATGTTGGCCGCCAAGGGGCTTCTCCGAGCCTCATTGGACGAGCTGGCCTGGGATCCCCCGCGGATCATGACCACGGCCTTCATGTTCTACCTGATGGGCTTCGAGAAGTTCGAAGGGTGGGTCGGGATCGACCAACTGGACCCGCAGAACCCCCTCGTCCAGAACTTCCACCAACGGTACGTCGAGCGCTACGGACAGGATCCGCCGCTGTGGCCGAACGCCGTTCCGGTTCTGGCCTATGACACGGCGAGGGTGCTCGTCGAGGGCCTCATCCGCGCGCCGATCCTGAGTGGCGAGGGTCTCAAGGCCGGCTTGGAGCGCATCCGGTTCATGCCGAGCACGACCGGCGGTCCCCACACCCACATCGCGTGCTCCCCGCACGAACACGGCATGTTCCGCGGCGACTGGCTCCTCTACGGGCGGGTGCAGAACGGTACGTTGGAGTTCGAGGGGCTCTTCGAACCCTGGGAATAGCAGCACGTCGCCGAGAGGAGACCATGGACTACCAGCATCTCAAGGTCGAGCGGCACGGACCCGTCGGCTGGCTGATCAACGACAGACCACAACAGCTGAACGCCATGAACGCGGCGATGCGGGACGAGTTCGCCCTGGCCTGGATCGAGCTGCGTGACGATCCCGAAGTCCGGGTGATCGTCCACACAGGCGAAGGTCGTGATTTTCAGACCGGGGTCGATGTGACCGAGATCGCCAGCGACGGTCTCGGCATGCAGCGCTACCGCGAGGGACTCGAAGACCTCGACATCCACTTCACGGCGTGGCATCAGAAGGTCTGGAAACCCGTGATCACCGCGGTGAACGGCATCTGCGCCGGTGGCGGGCTGCACTGGGTCGCCGATGCGGACATCGTCATCGCCGCCTCCGACGCCACGTTCTTCGATCCACACGTCTCGGTGGGACAGGTCGTCGCCATCGAAGCCATCGGTCTCCTCCGCAAGATGCCGGCCGAAGCGGTGATGCGGATGGCCCTGGTGGGCCGACACGAACGGATGCAGGCACAGAGGGCACTCGAGCTCGGGATGATCAGCCAGATCGTCGATCCTCCCGAACGACTGCGAGAAGCCGCGCAAGAACTGGCCGAGAAGATCGCCCGGAACTCCCCAGCCGCAATGGCGGCGACCAAACGCGCACTGTGGGGTGCCTTCGAGCTTGGCTTGACGGACGCCTGCAAGGCCGGGGCGAGGGAACTGATCTCCATGTGGGGCCATCCCGACCAGAGTGAGGGCCCCCTCGCGTTCGCCGAGAAGCGACCGCCGAACTGGCTCGCCCCTGAACCCGCCTGACCGGATGGCCGCCCAGACCGTGCCGGCCGTGCTGCGCGAGGCGGCCGATCGCTTCGGGGACCTCGACGCGATCGTCGACGGCGACCGGAGACTGACCTTCGCCGGTGTGCGCGAGGCGGTCAGTGGGCTCGAGCGCGCGCTCATCGGCTCGGGCGTCGGCCCCGGCGATCGAGTGGCCCTCTGGGCCCCGAACGGCCTCGATTGGGTGACCATCTCCTTCGCCGTCTACGGCGTCGGCGCCATCCTTGTGCCGGTCAATACCCGTTACAAGGGACAGGAGGCGGCGCACCTCCTCGAGACCGCCGGTGTCACGCTGCTCTTCACGGTCACCGATTTCCTCGGCGTCGACTATGTGCAACTGCTCGCGGGCGCGCTGCCCGAGGGCAGGCGACCGCAGACGATCGTGGTGAGTGGCCGGACCGGCAAGGGCGCCGTCGCGTGGTCGACCTTCCTCGAGCGGGGGAAGGGCGTCGGTGCCGAAGTGGCGGTGGACCGGGCGAACGGCGTCGAGGCCGACAACCCGAGCGACATCATCTTCACTTCAGGCACGACCGGCCTTCCGAAAGGGGCGGTGCTCCGCCAGGGCGCGAGTGTCGAGACGTACCGGCAATGGACACGCGCAGTCGGCCTCACCCGGGGGGACCGCATGCTCGTGGTCTACCCCTTTTTCCATACGGCCGGCCTCAAATCGTGCATCCTCGCCTCCTTTCTGGTTGGATGCACCCTCGTGACCCACCCGGTGTTCGACGTCGCCTCCGTCGTCGCCCGGGTCGAAGAAGAGAGGATCACGGTCCTGCCCGGGCCGCCCTCTGTGTTCCAGTCGATCCTGGCCCACCCGGACTTCGCGTCGTTTCCCCTCGAGACGCTCCGGCTCTCGGTCACAGGAGCTGCCGTGGTCCCCGTCGAGCTGATCGCCCAGATGCGTGCGCGGATGGGCCTCGAATCTGTCGTCACGGCCTACGGACTGACCGAAACCCACGGCACTGCGACAGTCTGCGAACAGAGCGACTCGATCGAGACGATTGCCACGACGGTCGGTCATCCGCTCGATGGTCTCGAGCTGCGCATCGTGGACGACGGCGGCGCCGATCAGCCGGTCGAGGTGGCGGGCGAGGTCCTCGTCCGTGGGTTCAACGTGATGACCGAGTATTTCGACGATCCCGAAGGAACCCGAGCGGCCATCGACCCGGAGGGCTGGCTGCGGACCGGTGACGTCGGTTTTCTGGGGAACGACGGTTACCTCCGTATCGTCGACCGCAAGAAGGACATCGTTGTCGTCGGCGGCTTCAACGTCTCCTCGGCCGAGGTCGAGGCCATGCTCTTGCAGCACGCAGACATCGCCCAGGCAGCTGTCGTTGCCATGCCGGACGCGCGGCTCGGGGAGGTGACGGCGGCGTTCGTCGTGGCGCGCACAAACTGCCGGCCCGATCCCGAAGAGGTGGTCCGGTGGTGCCGGGACCGGATGGCCAACTTCAAGGTGCCTCGCCGCGTCGAGATCGTTGCCGCACTCCCGCTCAACGCCAGCGGCAAGGTGCTGAAACGGGAGCTTCGTGAACGGCTCACCGCGTCGAACGACTAGGGCTCGTCTCGTCACTCACACATCCGCTTCGAGAGAGGGAACCATGGAGTTCTACCTGTTTCTGCCCCAGATGCGGCTCACCATGCCTGAGCTCGTCGACAAGGCCCGGGCGGCTGAGGCCGCCGGGTTCACCGGGTTCGCCGGCATGGACCACCTTGCGCCGCCGCTTGCCTTCGAGCAGCCGATGTACGAGGCAATGGTGACCACGACCTGGATCGCGTCCCAGACGGAGCGGCTGCGGGTTGGTTCCCTGGTGCTCTGCGACTCCTTCCGGCACCCTGCGATGCTGGCCCGAGAGGCCGTTTCGATCGACCACGCCTCCGGGGGCCGATTCGATCTCGGCATCGGGTGGGGCTCGGTCCCCGAAGAGCTGGCGACGTTCGGAGTCGGCCCGACCGAACCGTCGATTCGAGTCGCCCGGATGAAGGAGACACTCGAGATCGTGACGGCGCTGTGGGCCGGAGAGACGGTGCACCACGAAGGTGAACATTTTGTCCTCGAGAACGCGCGCCAAGCACCCGGACCCCTGCGACACATTCCCATCGTCATCGGAGGTGCCGGGCGCAAGACCATGCAGCTGGTCTCCACCTATGCCGACTGGTGGAACGTCCACGTCGGCATCATCGACCGGCTGGAGATGATGCGCCCGCTGGCCGGAGATGCCCGGGTTTCGCTGCAACTCCAGGTCGCCTTCGTCCACTCGGAGACGGACCGGGCGGAGGTCACCGAGACGACGCACCGCCGGTTCGGGCGATCGCCCACCATCGGCACGGCCGTCGAGTTGGTCGATCACTTCGGACACCTGGCGGAGAGCGGGGTCGAGCGCGCCTACGTCTGGTTTTGCGACTTCGCGCAGACCCGGACCATCGCAGCGTTCGGCCAGGAGGTCATCGCATCACTCTCCTGAGGTCATTTCTCATGGGAAATTTATGCAATTCGAAGAGTGCTCAGATATTCAGGGACAAGACTGGCTTCCAGGAACGAAGTGGTCTTTCGGACACGAGAACGGTCCGCACTTCGTGAGAAAAGAGGAACCATGTTGGTCTTCGTCAGTATTGCGTCGCTCGCGGTGGTCGTGTGGGGGGTTTTCGACGTGGCACGACGTCCGACGTTGGCTCTCGCCCCGAAATGGAAGGCACTCTGGATCGCCGGAATGATCGGCGGGTGGTTCCTCTTCGGGGCCATCGGCGCCCTCGTCTCGATCGTCTACCTGGCCGGGCCGCGGCGGCGACTGAACGCTGATCGTTACTCCAGCCGCTACTAAGCCGCGCACGACATGGGACCTCGGCCGGCTATGACTGCCTCGAGTTGCCGGGCGCCCCGGGGCTTTCTCTGATCGGTGAGCGCGGCGTTGCCGCGGGAATAGGCTGACGCCGGAGGCAGGGATCGGGCCGGAGGCCGGACTCCGGATCGAAGGGAGAGCGGGTTGGTCGCAATGGACGGACCCCAGGACCTCCACGGCCGCAAGCTCGCCCTGGTCTTCTCGGGGTTGCTCCTCGTCATGCTCATGGCGGCGCTGGACTCCACAATCGTGGCGACCGCCTTGCCCACCATCGCCGGCGACCTCGGCGGACTGAATCACATCTCATGGGTGACCACGGCATATCTGCTCGCCCAGACCATCGTGACGCCGCTGTACGGAAAGCTCGGCGACCAGTACGGACGCCGGATCGTCCTTCAGGTCGGCCTGGTGATCTTCCTCCTCGGATCCGCCCTGTGCGGCTTCAGCCAGAATTTTGCCGAGTTGATCGCATTCCGGGCGTTCCAAGGGTTGGGCGGCGGTGGCCTCATGGTCAGCGCGCAGGCCGCCATCGGCGACGTGGTGCCGCCCCGTCGGCGCGGTCGGTACCAGGGCCTGTTCGGTGCGGTATTCGGGCTCGCCACCGTGATCGGGCCCTTGCTGGGGGGGGCGTTGACGACCAACCTCTCATGGCGCTGGATCTTCTACATAAACCTGCCGATCGGCATCCTGGCGCTCGTCGTGTTGGCCGTCACCTTCCCGTCGGTGGCCGTTCGCGTCAAACACCGCATCGACTACTTGGGTGCCGGTCTGCTGGCGCTGAGCCTGGCCGCGCTGGTCCTCATGGTCAGTCTGGGCGGGACCACCTACGCCTGGTCCTCCGTCCAGATACTCGGCCTGGGTGCCCTCACCCTGGTCGCCCTGGGTGGCTTCGTGATCGCCGAGCGGCAGGCCAAAGAACCCGTACTCCCTCTGAAGCTGCTCCAGAACCAGGTCTTCGTGACCGCGGGCATCGTCGCGCTCCTTCTCGGATTCGCCATGTTCGGGACCATCACATTCCTCCCCCTCTACTTTCAGGTGGTCAAGGGGGCCTCACCGACGGGATCGGGTCTGGACCTGCTCCCGCTGATGGCCGGCCTCCTGATCACGTCGATCGTGGGTGGTCAGATCGTGTCGCGCACCGGCCGGTACCGGGTGTTCCCGATCGTCGGTACGGCCATCATGACCCTCGGGCTCTTTCTCCTGTCGCGCCTGTCTCCCGAGACGTCCACGCTGACGGTCTCCGTGTCCATGTTCGTGACCGGCTTCGGGATCGGCCTGGTCATGCAGGTCTTGGTGGTCGCAGTACAGAACGCAGTCGGTTACGAGGAGCTCGGCGTCGCAACCTCGGGCAATACGCTGTTCCGCAATATCGGGAGCTCGGTCGGCACCGCTGTCGTCGGCACCATTTTCGCCACCGAATTGGCAAGTCACCTGCGCGCCGATTTCCCGCACGCGCCCGTGTCCCAGCTCAGCACCTCGCACCTCAACTCGGCCGCATTGGCCCACCTGCCGCCCTCGGTGCACGCAACGTACCTGGCCGCGTTCGCCGGATCGTTGGACACGGCATTCAAGGTGGCGGGCTTCGTCTCCATCATCGCTTTCGTCGCATCGTGGTTCATCAAGGAGCTCCCGATGCGCACGACGACGACCACGGAGAACATCGGAGGTGCCTTCGGCGCACCCGGCTCCGGCGACTCGCTCGCCGAGATCCTCCGGGCGTTGAGCGTCCTGGTCGGCCGTCAACAGATGCGGGACTGGCTCCAGCGAGTCGCCCTCGAAGCCGGGTCAGACCTGCCCCTTGCCGACGGCTGGGTGTTGGTCCAGCTCCGCCGGAATCCGTCAGCGGACCTGACGGACCTCGCCGTCGCCCAGAAGATCCCGGCGCACACCCTCGACGGGGCGGTGGCCGACCTCACCGAACGTGGACTGCTCGCCGCCCCCGTGGACGATGCCGAAACCATGGAGCAGTCGCCCCCCGGCGCTCAGCCCCAGCGGCGCCGTCGTGGCCGATCAACTCATCGACGCCGTGCGCACACGGCTCGAGGGACTGCTGGACGGGTGGTCTCCCGAGCACTACCCCGAGCTGGTGCATGTCCTGGGCCAGTTCGCCTCGGACATCGTCCCGGGGGCACCCGCACTGTCCGGCTCGGGTGCCGGACCGGACTCGATCACCCTCGGTCACTGACCGTCGTCACACCGAGGGCGAGAACCACGGCGCGGCCATCACGAGTGACAGCTCCCAGAGGCGTCGGGACGTGTCAGGATCGGCGACCGAGGCGTCGAACCCGGACCACACATGCACATCGGGGCCGGCCGGGACGGCCTCGTCGCAGTCCTCGAGGACGAGGCCCCCGCGGCCTTCGAGCTCGGGTGCCGTCGCCGCCCACACTGTTGTCGCGGCCGCCTGCGCCACGGTCTTGAGCATCGGGTTGGGTCGACCGTCCTCGTCCATGAACCCGATCGCCCGTTTCAGCTCTTCACCGTGATACCTCTGCAGTCCGGTCAACGCTGACCCCGGGAGTATCGCGTTGGCGGTGATGCCCTCCCGACCCCAGCGGCGAGTCGCTTCCTGCGCGAAGAGGATGTTCGCGCTCTTCGACTCGCCGTAGGCAAGGCCCCAGGAGTGTTCCCGGGCCTTCCACTGCAGATCGTCGAGGTGGACCGGATTCCCCTTGTGGGCGGCCGAGCTCACGACGACGATCCGGGCGCCGCGGTCGATCATGCGGTCGTGCAGCAGCTGGGCGAGCAGAAAGTGACCAAGGTGATTCGTCGCAAATCGGACCTCGAGGCCGTTGGACAAATGCGAGTCCGGGGTGTTCGAGACCCCGGCGTTGGCGATGAGGAGATCAACCGGACCGGACACGCCCGCGACGAAGGCGGCGACCGAATCAAGGTCTCGCAGGTCCAGGTGTCGGACCTCGAGCTCGCCTCGTGCCACCGGGGCGAGGGACCGGGCGACCACCTCGCCGGACGGGACGTCCCGCACGGCGAGGACGACGTCAGCACCGGCGATGGCGAGACCGCGCGCGGTCTCGACACCGATGCCCGACGAAGCTCCGGTCACAATCGCGACGCGGCCGGCGATGTCGGCCGCCCGGGCAACGTCCTCGGCTGTCGCCTCGCGGTCGAAACGTATCGTCGTCAAGCCAGGTTCTTCGGTGCCGTCGAACGCTCCAGCATGCCGGTGCCGACCTCGCCATCCCAGGTGTACCGGGCAATGGCCTGCTGCAGTTGCAGACCTCCTCCCACGTCGGGCGGCATGACGTGGAACGTCGACACGACGGTCGTGCCGCCGATCGACACCTTCTCGCCCTTCTCGGTCTGCAGCACACACGGCACGTCCTCGCCCTCGGGGACGAGCGTGCGAAGCCAGGGCGCATCAACGACGCGCGCGGGGATTAGGGGCCCGTCACCCGCGAAGATGTACCCCTCGTTGTACGTGTCCTTGCCGTCGTCGCGGGGTGGGTAGGCGATATAAGCGAACCCGCGGCCGCTCGGGAAGAGCCCGGCTTGCCAGGCGTGGCCGCGCAACTTGGCCACCCGGCGAATGCTCTGACGACGGATGCGGTTCGCTCCCCCGTTGATCTCGTAGGTGTCGTCGCCGACGCGGAGTGTGCCGCTGGCTCGACTCAGCTGCTCAAAACGCCAGGGGTGGCCCATCAGGTCACCCTCTTCTTGCGTGTCGAGCACCCGCTTCGCGTCTTCGAGCAAGGCGCCGTTCGTCCAGGGAGGCACGACGGGCCGGATGTCGACCTCCAGGTGGATCGGGACCGATGCTCCCTGCCCGGGCGTGGCACCATCTATCTGGGCCTTGGCCGAGCTGGCGATCGCGTCGCCGTCCACGCGCAGACGCAGATGGCCGAACGGTTCGACGAGCTCGAACGACAAGGGCCCGGCGCCGAGCAGGCGGGGTTTCCCATCTCGCCCCAACGGGTCGTGTACCGGGCCGGGGCCGAAGATGTTGAAGACGCGGCCATCAGCAAACGCCACATTGACCTGGACGTCGTGCGTCTCCCATTGATCGGCCACTGCCTCCACGCCGATCCGCGGCAGTCCGAGCTCCTGACCATCGTCCCAGATCCACGCATTGACAGACTCTCGCATCTCGGGATCGGCAGGCTGCTCGGCAAAGACGAATTCGAGTTCGTCGCTGAGGCCCCCCGTCAGATCAGTAGCCACACACCCTCCCCATTGTTCAACAGGCCCTATCGGTCCCTTCAAAAGGGTAGGGGCAGACAGAACGCCCATTCAACCTAAATCTGATTGACTAAGTCAAGAATAACTGATACTCTGCCGCCGGTTTCGCCCCGAGCAGCCGCGTCCTCGGCGAGGAATCGTCTTCCTATCGTATTACGATTCCATAACGTATTACACGGTCACGTAAAGGGGGGGTGTCGACGGTGATGACTGTGGCAATGCCGCGCACCTGTGCGCCCAGCGGTGATGGCCCAGCGGCGGAGAAAAGGGCTGCGATCAATTCTCTATTGACCACGGGAGGTCACCCATGAAGGTTGCGCGTTACTACCGGCCGCTCGTCTGCGCTCTGTTACTTCTGCCACTCGTGGGACTGCTTGCGTCCCCCTCGAGTGGTGCGAGCGAGAGTTCGACGTCCGCCGCGGGCTACAACCCGAACGGGGTCATGAAGTTCGCCTTCGACCTGAGCGTTCCCGTCGCATTCGACCCGGTCAAAGAGACCATCGATGACACAGGAGACCTGATCGGTCAGCTGGTGGACGACTCGCTCCTCAGACCGCAACCCAACGGCAGCCTCACACCCGAGCTGGCGACGGCGGCGGCGATCGTCGACCCGAGCACCATAGCGATCAAGCTCCGGTCGGGAGTCCGGTTTCAAGACGGAACGCCTCTGAACGCCGCCGCGGTCAAATTCACCATCCTCCGGAACGCCGCCTCCAGCAGTGCCGCCTTCCCGGCTCCCATCCACGATGTGTCGTCGGTAGACCTGACCGGCGACCTCGGCCTCACGATCCACTTGTCCCAACCTGACGCGGGAGCCTTCTACCCGCTTTTGGCCGACATGTCGACGATGCCGGTGTCGCCCACCGCCGTCGCCAAGAACGACCCCAATCCCGTGACCAACCCGTTGGGCGCCGGGCCCTTCCGGGTCAAGCAGTACGTGGAGAACCAGAGCTTGACCCTGGTCAAGAACACGTCGTACTGGAACGCCAAGAACATCAAGCTCGGCGGCATCGACTTCGTCGATGAGGCGAGCAACACGCCCTCCCCCATCAATGCCCTCAGAGCAGGGACGGTCGACGCGATCTCCACCAACATCACCCAGGTCGGGGCGCTGAAGGGAGGGGGCATCACGACGTCACTCACCGCCAGCACGACGTCCAAGCTCTATTTCCCCCTCTGTGCCACCAAGGGCCCGCTCGCGAACGTGAAGGTGCGCCAGGCCCTCAGTTACGGACTGAACCGCAAGGCCATCAACCAGGCCCTTGTCGGCGGGAAGGGCGAACTCGCGTGGGGGCTCGTCCCGGCGTCGAGCAATCTCTTTCCCTCGGACCTCGACAACTACTACGCCTACAATCCCGCCAAGGCAAAGAAGCTTCTGGCCCAAGCCGGCTACGCCAAGGGCCTGACGCTGACCATGGCGCCCGGCGTGAGCACCGACCTCCAACAGTTGGCCGAGATCGCCCAGCAGGAATGGAAGAAGATCGGCGTCAACCTGCAGCTCACGACCACGAGCCCCGCCTCGTACGTCCAGGACGTCTTCGTGAATCATCTCTACAACCTGACCGATGCCGACGTGGTGCGGAGCGGCTTGGACGCGATCTCCTTCATCTACACCCCGGGACATCTGGGCGACCTGTGCGGCTACGACAATCCCGCCCTCGATGCCACGGTGACCCAAATGAGCAGTCTCGCCCCGAACAACCCCCAGTACATCGCGCTGTGGAAGCAGGCGCAGGACTTCATCGTGAAGAACGCTCTGGCGGTCTGGGGCGTGTGGCTCCCGACCGTCATCGCGTACAACAGCGATCGTCTGGGGGGAATCGTGACGGTCTTCCCGGGTGTCACTGCGTACCCGGACTTCTTCACGGCCTACGTGAAGAAATAACCGGACTGGTCGGCGACTTCTGACGGTGAAGCCCCCCGGGAGATAGCATCGACCTTGCGGGACATTTTGGACGAGTTGCAAGTCCGGCCAGAGGAGGATCACCATGAAGATCGACGTGAAGTACCCGGTGTTCGACGCCGACAATCACATGTACGAGACGACGGATGCGTTCACCAAGTATCTTCCGGCCGAGTACGCAGGCCTCGTGAAGTTCGTGGAGGTGAACGGTCGGACGAAGATCGCACTGCGCAATGTGATCAGCAACTACATCCCGAACCCGACGTTCAACAAGGTGGCCCCTCCGGGCGCGCAGGAGTTGGAGTTCCGGATTAAGAACCCTTCGTCGAAGCACTCCGTCGGGACCACGGCGGGCCTGGACACAAAGTCGAAGCACGAGCCACGCCTGCCCGGCATGCCGCCCCGCTACATCGAGTCGCCGCCGGCGTTCTTCAACCCCGAAGACCGGGTCGTCCTGATGGACGAACTGGGGGTCGACCGGGCGATGATGTGGCCCACCCTGGCCAGCCTGCTCGAAGAGCGCCTGGCGGACGACCCGAAGGCAACTGCGGTCGTCGTGCATGCGCTGAACGAGTGGATGCACGAGCACTGGACCTTCAACTTCGACAACCGGATCTTCGCCACGCCGGTCATCAATCTGTCCATCCTCGACGAGGCGATCCGCGAACTGGACTATGTGGTCGAGCGCGGCGCGCGCGCGATCCTGATCCGGCCCGCACCGGTGCCCGACTACGGCGGACGCCGCCGCTCGCTCGCCCTGCCCGAATACGACCCGTTCTGGAAGCGCGTCCAGGAGTCCGGTGTCCTCGTGGGCATGCACTCCTCCGACGACGGATCGCAGCGCTACATCAACGAGTGGGACGGACTGCTCTCGGAATTCACCGCCTTCACGGGGAAGAGCATGTTCTCGCAACTGGTGGACAGCGAGTACCGCAACATCCGTGACACCGTCTATTCGATCATCGGTCACGGCCTGGCGACCCGTTTCCCGGACCTGCGCTTCATGCCGGTCGAGAATGGGAGCCAGTGGGTCCCGACCGCCATTAAGCAATTCCAGAAGCTCTACGACCGCAGCCCGCGTGGATTCGCCGAGGACCCGATGGTGACGTTCAAGCGGTCGATCATCATTCACCCCTTCTTCGAGGAGGACGTCCTGAACATCGTCGAACTCGTCGGAGCGGACAATGTCGTGTTCGGCTCGGATTACCCTCACCCCGAGGGGCTCTCAGAACCCCTGTCCTTCATTGACGAGATCGAGCCGCTGCCCGAGGAGGACAAGGCCAAGATCATGGGCGGCACCCTGTCGGTCCTGATGCAGTGCGATCCCAACGAAAAGATCGTCGCGGCCTGACCAGGGACACACTGTCCCGGAGCAAGGCGTCACTCGGCCAGGATTCCCGCCACCGCGTCGGCCCCTACCTGGGCAATTTCCCCGTCTATCTCCTTGGTGACGCCACTGACGGCAACCGCCCCTATCACGTCGCCCTCGACGTCGATCGGGACGGCGCCTTCAAATGGCGCCATTCCCGGCAGCGCGACCATCCCGATGAGGCCTTCATCCACGCTGATCTCGAAATGCTTGGATGGCCGCCGGAACACCGCCGAACTCTGCGCCTTCATGATCGCGACCTGCACGGTGCCCACCGACACCCCGTCCTCCCGTTCGAAATAGACGAGGTAGCCGCCTGCGTCGACGATGGCGAGATCGATGGCAAAGCCCTTCTGACGGGCGTACTCCGTGCAGACAGCTGCGATCCGCTTTGCGAGTTCCAACGTCAATACCTTCTTTGACGGTAACTCCATCTTTCCCGCTCCTTGTGGAACCTCTCGCCAACTGCGACCGGGATGTATACCCTTGTTCAGTAAGCGAAGAGAACTCTATCGGCCGGCGGAGAATCTGAATGATGGCAGACGACCTGTATTGGGATCCGTACGACTACGACCTCCATCGTGACCCCCACCCGGTCTGGGGCCGGATGATGACCGACGCACCGTTGTACCGCAACGAGCAGCTCGACTTCTGGGCCGTGACCCGCTTCGACGACGTGCTCGCCGGTCTCGTCGATTGGACGACATTCTCGTCCGCACACGGGGATCAGCTGGAGGTCATCCGTGGCGGCCCGATCCCTGATTCTCAAAACTCGATCATTTTCAATGACGCGCCGTACCACACGTCCCTGCGGCGTCTCCTGAGTCGGGCGTTCACGCCACGGAGTGTCAGCGACCTCGAGCCGGTCACCCGGCAGTTCACCCGGGAGCTGCTCGACGAGCACTCGGGTTCGACGACGTTCGACTACGTCGAGGACTTCGGGAGCCGTCTCCCCGGAATGGTCATCGCGGCCATGCTCGGCATTCCCGAAAGTGATCGCGACTATGTCCGCCGCACGACGGATGAGCAGTTGCACCGAGAACCCGGCGAACGCGACATGGAGCGACACCACCGCGTGGGTGCCGAACTCGTCGCCTATTACGGAGCACAGTTGGCCGAGCGCCGCAAGAAGCCCCGCGACGACATGATGAGTGCTCTGCTGGCCGCGGAGATCACCGAGGATGACGGCTCTTCCCGCAAGCTGACGGATGAAGAAGCCGTCGCCTTCATTAAGCTGCTGTCAAGTGCCGGTAACGAAACGACGGCCAAACTCATCGGGTGGATCGGTTCGAGCCTCGCCGAGTTTCCCGGCGAGCGAGCCAAGCTGGTGAAGCAGAAGGACCTGATCCGCAACGGCGTCGAGGAGATCCTGCGCTACGAGCCCCCCGCACTGTGCCTGGCCCGCGTCGCGCAGCGAGATGTCCTCCTGCACGGGGAGGTCGTTCCCGCAGGCGGGGTCGTCATCTTCATCCAGGCGGCAACGGGACGTGACCCCCGCCAATTCCGCCATCCTGACCGTCTCGACGTCGAGCGCAAGATCGAGCGTCACCTCTCCTTCGGCTTCGGTCCGCATGTCTGCCTCGGCGCACCGCTGGCCCGCCTCGAAGGTCGCATCGCCCTCGAAGAAACATTGGCCCGGTTCCCCGAGTGGGACGTCGACTGGGAAGGATGCGACATCGTCCATACCGGGAGTGCGGTACGGGGCTATGCGAAGCTTCCGATCCGCGTCGCCTGACGCCTCACGGCGTCGGGGAAGCGGGTAAGGGCAGGAGCGTGGCGGCCCGGTCCGCCAATTCGACCAGTGCGGTGACGACCTCGGTGACCACCCCGTCCTGACGGGGCACGAGTTGATCGCCGAACACCCCGATGCCACGGAGCCCCGGCGGCAGCTCAATCTGGACACCTCGTCCTGAAGGCAGGTTCACCGGATTGTCGGAATGAAAGCCGAGCCGGACCCGCTCGTCGGCGACGCGGTAGCCCTCGAAGCGGTTGGCCAGAAGGAGGCGCGCCGCCTCCAGAAGCTCGGCGTTCTGGCCACCCACGATGATCCCTCGCAGAGGGCCCGTCTGGCTCCCGCGCCGCGCCGGCCCGTACGGCTCGACCACGAGGCCGCGCGCCGGATCGATCCACAGGCTGAAGCTGTCGCGCCCGAACCCGTGCACCGAAATGGCGATGCCGACGTGCCCCAAAAATGCACGTAGGAGCGCGGAGTGCTCCGGGTCGTGCCGGCGTGACGTCAGATGGACCCGGAGCCCGGCTGGTTGGACGATGGCGTAGTAGGACGCTCCCGCGTGCTCCGCCGCCCGGCGCGCGATCTGCTCGGTGCCTCGATCCTGCGATCCGCCATGGAGAGCCAGGAACCCGACCCTGGAACGCAGGACGCACTCCTCTATCACGCCCGGCAAGGTGAGCAGCTCAGCCAGATCCATCTCCTCAGGTTGGCACCCCGGCGCGCCCAATCGGTTTGTAATCATGTAATCTCGTAATATGACTACCGAAACCCAGAAGTTCTTCGAGCAGAAGACACCTGACACGTGGTTCTCGGGCCACCCGAGGATCGAGCAGGACGACGAAGAGATCGTCTGCGTCGGCGTGGTTCCCGCCGGCACCGTCGTGGAGGACTTCCGCGAGATGACCCGGGCTGACCGTATGTCCATTGCCACCGAGGCCGAGGCCCGCTTTCACCGCACGGTCTCCTGGGGGGTCGAGTTGGACGGGCGCACGACGATGTTCACGACGCTGGCCACGCCGGTCATGTCCAGGCTGCGCCTCCGGGAGAGGGTGGTTCTCGACACGCTGATCAGTTCGGGCATTGCCCGCAGCCGCAGCGAGGCGCTGGCCTGGTGCGTGAAGTTGGTGGGGCGCCACCAGTCCGAATGGCTGGAGGACCTGCGTGATGCCCTTGTGGGCGTGGAGCGGGTCCGGACCGAAGGACCGACGTTGCTATGAGCGAACTGCTCACGGTCGACCCACCCTCCGACGCCGAGGCCCTCGACGCCTACTCGGCGATCGTCACGTCCGTGGCGGAGCGGGTCGTTCCTTCCGTGGCGGCGCTGCGGATCGGCCGACGCGGCCACGAGGGTGCGGGAAGCGGCGTCGTCCTGAGCACGGATGGCTACATGGTCACGTCGGCCCATGTGGTCTCGGCCGCAGGGCATGGGGTCGCCGCCTTCGCTGACGGCCGGGAGTCCGACTTCGAGGTGGTCGGCCGCGATCTGCTCTCGGACCTGGCGGTCGTGCGGACGGACATCACGGACCTGCCCCGGGTCGACCTCGGGGACGCGCAGCAGATCAAGGTGGGGCAATTGGTCGTCGCCGTCGGTAACCCGAGGGGACTGGCTGGCTCGGTGACCGCCGGGGTGGTGAGCGCGCTCGGTCGATCCCTGCCCGCCGGCGGTCGGGTCGTCGAAAATGTGATCCAGACCGACGCCGCCCTCAACCCCGGCAACTCCGGCGGCGCCCTGGTCGACTCCCGAGCCCGCCTGATCGGCGTGAACACCGCCCTGGCGGGTTTCGGCCTCGGTCTGGCGGTGCCGATCAACGCGACCACTCTCGGCATCGTGCACGCGCTGCTTCGAGATGGACGGGTGCGGCGCGCCTACCTGGGCGTGGTGGGTGGAGGACGCCCGCTGGCCCCGCGTCAGATCGACTCGTTCGGCCAGCGCGCCGGGGTAGGCATCTCCGAGATCGCTGCGGGCAGCCCGGCGGAGGCGGCCGGCCTCCAACCCACCGATACGATCCTGGCCGTCGACGGGGCGCGGATCGAGAACACCGGCGACCTGCAACGCCTCATGGGCCCCGACGTCATCGGGAGACCGATCACCCTTCGGATCCTCCGCGACAACGTCGCGATCGATGTCGTCGTCGTGCCCGTCGAACTGAGCTGAAGCAGCGACGGGCCGACCCCACTGGCTGGCTCAGCTCTTGGGTTTCTTCAACCCGTGAACACGGGCAGCCTGTCCCAGCCACGGACGGTCGACGTGCGGGCTTGTTGCGCATTGTCCCAGTCGACGTCCCACGTCGGGAAGCGGTTGAGGACCTCGTCGAGCGCAACCCGACCCTCCAACCGTGCGAGCGCCGCGCCGAGGCAGAAGTGGAGGCCGTAGCCGAAACTCAGGTGATGCGTGATGGTGCGGTGGATATCGAATGTGTCCCCGCCGGGAAACTGACGGTCGTCCCGATTCGCTGATCCGTTCAGAAGCAGCATGATGCTGCCCTCCGCGATCGTCCGGCCCTGATGCTCCACATCGCGGGCGACGTAGCGCGCCTGGACCGGCGACGGTGCCTCGTAGCGGAGGATCTCCTCGATCGCCTTCGGTATCAACGTACGGTCCGCCGCGAGTTGCGCCCGCTGATCGGGGTGCTCGGCCAGCAGCTTGCCGGTCCAGCCGATCAGGCGGGTGGTGGTCTCATTGCCGGCACCCGCGAGCAGGCTGGCGTACGTCATGATCTCCTCACGGGTGAGCCGCCGCGTGGTGCCGGTCTCGTCCTCGAACTCGGCGTTGAGGAGTTCGGTCATCAGATCGTCCGAGGGATTGCTGGCACGCCAGTCGAGGTAGTCGGCGAACGCTTCCCCGCCCAGAACGTCACCCACGTCCACCTGGACCTCCTTGCCTTCCTCCAGGTGCAAGCTCTCGTCGAGTTGATCGCGGATTGCCTCTTGATCCTCCTCGGGGATGCCGAGCAGCATGCCGATCGTGCGCATGGGCATTTGGGCACCGAGGTCCTTGATGAAATCGAACTGGCCGGTGCCGACAAGAGGATCGAGGGTGCGGGCGCAGAACGCACGGACTTGCGGCTCGAGCGCATTCATCTTCTTGGGGGTGAACACGCGCGAGAGCAGACTCCGGTGAAGATCATGGATCGGAGGGTCCTCCATGAGGATCACACCGGATGGCATCTCGAAGCCCGTCTCGAGGTTCGCCTTGATGAACTCGAGCACCGACCCGCGCCCCGAGCGGTACGTCTGCCAGTCCTTGAGCCCGCGCTCGACATCATCGAAGCGGGTCACCGCAAAGAAATCGTGCTTTTCGTTGTAGTAGAGCGGTGCCTCCTCCCGCATGCGCTTCCACACCGGGTACGGATCGGCATCGATCTCGAAGTCGTACGGGTCGTAGTAAATGTCGCTGTCGTTCGTCAACGTCATCCCTGTGTCCTTCCGGTCGTCGCTTCAGTTCCATCCGAGCGTGTGGGCAGCGCCCGTCGTCAGAGCTCCCCCGCCACAATGCCATCGATCGCGCCCAACGTGTCGGCTGAGATCTCCCAGTCCGCCGCAGCGGCGTTGACCAGGACTTGTTCGCACTTCGTCACCCCGGCGATCACGGAGCCGACGATCGGTTGGGCGGCCAGCCACGAGACGGCGAGTTCGAGGAGCGAATGGCCCTGTGCCGCCGCAAGGTCCGTGAGCCGTTCGATGGTCGTGAGCCGTTCGTCGGACAGGGGCGGCCTCCGGGCCATGATCCCCTGGCGGAGCATGCCGCTCACGACGCCGTCGGCTGCGAGCCGTGCATCGGCGGGCGGGGGTTGTCCCCGCCTGTACTTTCCCGTGAGGAGTCCACTGGCGAGGGGGAAGTAGGCGAGGATCGACATCTGGTTGCGCTCGACCGACGCCAGCAGGTCGGCGGGCGGCCGTTCGAGCACGCTGTACTGCAATTGACACGAATGGTACGCCCGTGATCCGGCCCGGGCTGCAGCGCCCGTCGCCTCGTCGAGCATCTCGGCCGTGAAGTTGCAACAACCGACCTCTCGCACCTTGCCGTCACGGACGAGCGCGTCGAGCGCGTCGAGGATCTCCTCGAGGGGAGTTTCCGGATCGGGTTGGTGCTGCTGGTACAGGTCGATCCGGTCGGTCCCGAGCCGGCGCAAGCTGGCCTCGACCGCTGCGACAATTCGTCCGGCGCCCCGCTCCGCGGGGTCGTGCTCGTCGGCGTTCAAGAACTTGGTGGCGATAACGGCCTCGTCGCGCCGACTTCTCAATGCCACACCGATGAGCTCCTCCGAGTGCCCCTCACCGAGAAACGAAGTGATGCTGTACTCCTCCGCCGTGTCGATGAGAGTGATACCGGCATCCAGCGCGGCATTGACGATACGGGTGACCTCTCCCTGATCGCACCGCGTGCCGAAGAAGTCGGTGCCGAAACTGTTCCCCCCCAGACCCACGACCGAGACCTCGAGGGCACCGATCCGCCGACGTCTCATGGAGTGCGTCCCGTGGTCAAGGAGCAGGTGGGGCGCTGAAGTCCATCCGGAGGCGGGTCAGCGTCGACGAACTGATGCGCCACGCACCGTCCTGCGTCACGTAGGTCTCGTGGTAGTGGCCGTAGCCGTGCAACTCCGAGCCATCCGGGAACCGCAACATGTCCTCCATGGCCCAGATGCCTTTCGCCGTTGTCGGCGACGTGAGCTCGATTTCGGGGGTGTGGCACTGATGGACGGTGACCACCTCTCCGATCGTCCCGACCAGGAACGTCAGGAAATCGTCGGCACCGGTCATGACGCTGCCGCCGGAGTCCACGGTGTCCATGGTCACGTCGTCGGTGAAGACCTGGCGCATTCCCGCCCAATCCTTGGTGTCCATGGTGCGGCAGTACCTGGCCTTGAGCTGTTTGATCGCTTCCATATCGTCCATCAGGAGACCTCCAGGGGTCCTCGCACTGCGCGCAGTGACGGCTCGCGACGGTCGGCCCACGTTACTGCGAGACAGGAGAGACCGGCCCACGTGCCGGACACCACGGCGTCGGAGGCATGGTGGGGTACTGACTAGCATTCGACGTCGAATTCACTACGCAGACCAGGAGGACCAGTGACATCGACCAATTCCCGCCCGACGAGGGTGACCCCAGCATGAGGTTCGTGGTTGTCGGCGCATCCACTGGCCTGGGCCGCTGCATCGGGATCGGCCTGGCACAGCGGGGGGCGAACGTCGCGTTGATGGCCCGTCGGCAGGACCTCCTGGCCGACGCGGCGGCCGAGGCGGGACCCGACGCCCGGGCCATCCTTTGCGACGTGACCGATCCTGCCTCGTGCCGTGCCGCCGTGGCTGCGGCGGTCAGCGAGCTCGGCGGCATCGACGGTGTCGTCTACGCCAGCGGTGTCGGGGCGATAAGCCACGTCGAAGACCTGGACCCCGAGACGTGGCATCGTCTCTTCGGCACCAACGTCGTCGGGGCGAATAATTTCACCGCCGCCGCACTCCCCCATCTCATCGAAAGCGGCGGCGCCGTCGCCTACCTCTCCTCCATCAGCGCGTCGATGACACCGCCCTGGCCCGGGCTCGCGGCGTACAACGTGACGAAGGCGGCGCTCGACAAGCTCGTCGAAGCGTGGCGCAGCGAGCACCCGAACGTCGGGTTCACCCGGGTCGTCGTCGGCGATTGTGGAGGCGGCGAAGGAGTGGCGGCATCGCATTTCATGGATGGATGGGACACCGAATTGCTCACCAAGATGTTCCCGGTCTGGCTGGCACGCGGCCTCCTCTCCGGCACGCTCATGGAGGTCGACGTCCTCGTCGGGCTGGTGGACGCGATCTTGCGCACCGGTGCGAGCGCCAGCATTCCCTCAGTGGCGGCCGTGCCCCGTCAGCCGGCACTCAATTACAGCGGGGAAGGCTGACGAGGGACGAGCGCGCGTTGCTCGCTTTCCGCGACGGCGCCGGCCCTGGCGTCAGGACGCCGGCGCCACTGCTGCAGCTGCCGCCCGCAGGTAGTGCCAGGCCCGTTCGGGAGGCAGACCACCGCACAGGGGCTCGAGCGAGAGCACCTGCCCCGACGCCGCGAGCTCGGCCGCCTGCGCCGGCGTGTAGATCCGGTACCCGCCCCCCTCTGCACGCAGATCATCGACGTTGTCAGCCTCGGACAATGAGGCGATGCCGCTCTTGCCTGCACGTTGGTTCCACTCCCGGTACAGACGAATCTCGTTCAGCATCCTTGGACCGAGCTCGGCCCACGCCGCGTCGAGGTCCTCCGCGACGAAGGCAGTCGTGGCGGTCCCCGGAACCGTGAGCTGACACCCGGGCGCTTCGATCTGCAGTCTCCGGGCTTCTTCGTCGTAGGCCTGCTGCAGGTGGTCCCCTCTGCTCTCGGCCAGGAACAGGAGCCCGTGGCGCGCTGCCCGGCGCGCCGCGGCCGGCGTGTGCCCACCGTACGCCAAGGGGGGTCCACCCGATGTCGCCGGGGTGGGTGTGACCTGGATCGTCCCACGGGTGGGATGGACGAAGGGCTCTCCCGTCCAGGCCCGCTTCAGGACGTCGAGCAGGTCCTCCATCTGCTGGGCCCGGGTCGCGGGGTCGACGCCGAAGAGTTGGTACTCCTCGTCGCGGTAGCCCATCCCGACCACGCACATCACGCGTCCGGCGCTCACGTGGTCCAAGACCGCCAGATCCTCCGCCAGACGTACCGGGTCGTAGAGAAGACCGAGGATCGCGGCCACCACAATGATGGTGGACTCGGTGCGAGGCAGCCATGGCCGATGCGAGAATCAGTGGTGACGGTATGTACCCGTCGGGAGAAGAGTGGTGCTCGGAGATAACAGCGGCCACGTTCCCGTGTTGCTCGCCCCAGGCCACCATGTCGATCGCAGCCTTGTAGGCCGCCGTCCGCGCCGCGGCCTCCTCCGCCGGGAGCCGGCCCTCGTCGGGGGTGCGCATCGAGAAGCGAAGCTGGTACATGTCAGCGAGAAGCTACCCGATGGGAGGCGTTTGGCGAGAAACCAGCGACGAATGCTGGAACTTCTTATGAAATCTGCCGGGAAATGACCCGCCAGGCGAAGTACATTGACTCGCGGTCATTATGACCTATGTGGTCGACCGGGGCCCCGATGTCCATCGGGCCCTGAACGAAGGGGGACACATGTCTCGTTCATCACGGGGAAGCAGGCCAAGAGGTTCGGCCAGGCTCGTCCGGCTCGTGCTTTCATGCACGACCCTGTTCGGCACACTCGCCGCCGTGGGCCTCGCGACGTCATCGGAGAGCTCAGCCTCTGCCGCACCGCTCACAGTCGCCATGGTCTGCACCTGTTCGGGCGCCGGTGCGCCGGAATACCAAGGCGTGGCAGGGATCTTCCAGGCCAGGATCGACGCACAGAACGCCCTGGGCGGTGTCAACGGCCACAAGATCGTCGGCATCGTGGAGGACGACCAGACCAGCCCATCCGTCGCCCCCACCGCGATCCAAGCCGCCTTGTCCAAGGGCGCCATCGGCCTGGTCTCGGTCGGTGCCCTGTTCTTCACCGGCGCCAAATTCCCCGAACAGGCCGGTGTACCGGTCACGGGCTCGTCGCAGGACGGTCCGGAGTGGGGCGAGCAGCCCTACACCAATATGTTCGCTGCTGACACCGGGAGTATCGACGCCAAGTACCCGGTCAACACGAACATCGGTAAGTTCCTCGTGTCCCACGGTGGCAACATCGTGGCCTCGTACGGCTACGGGATCTCACCCTCGTCGAGCCGTTCGGCGATCGGCACCGGCCTCTCCGTCATTCACGCCGGGGGCAAGCAGGGCGTCCTCGACACCTCCGTCCCGTTCGGCAGTGTCGCCTACGGACCCGAAGCATTGGCAGCCAAGGCGGCGCACGTGAACGGGCTGTACGCCGGCATGGATGACAACTCGAACTTCGCCCTCGCCACGTCGATGGTGCAGGCCGGGGTCAAACTGAAGGCTGTGCTCTTCCCGACCGGCTACGAACCGTCGGCCATCCATTCCACCGCCTGGAAGTACCTGCAGGGCATGTATTTCGACTCTTTGTTCCGACCGTTCTCACTTCCCGATGCCGGCACGCAGCAGATGCAGGCCGCGCTCGAGAAGTACGACCACTTCACAAAGTCACAGTTCCCGACGATCGAGCAGTACGAGGCCTGGATAGGGGTGGACCTGATGCTCAAAGGCCTGCAGCTAGCTGGAAAGAACCCGACGTCAGCGTCGACCATCAAGGCGTTGCGCAGCATCACGTCCTACAACGGCAACGGTCTGCTGCCGAGCAGCATCAACTACACGACGATCTTCGGCCACGACCTTCCCAAGAGTTGTGGTTGGATCCTGAAGGCCGAGACGAACGGGTTCGTCCCCGTCTCGAGCCAGCCCATCTGTGGCACCGACCTTCCGGGGACGAGTACCGCCAGCGCGAGTTGACCGGGATCTCCACGTGACGGCGACTGACCCGATCAGGTAGGCGCCCTCGGTACCTCAGCCGTCACGTGGAGGCCACCCGCGCGCCAGAGCGTCGGCCGTGTCCTCGCCCAGGCCATGCGTGCGGGCCACGTCCGGGCTCACGATGCCGTCCCATTGTGCGTAGGACCTGACGGCCGTCACGGGGCCAAGGTCGGCATCGTCAATGAGGAAGAAGAAGTCGTTCTCGACCAGAACGGGGTCGTCGAACAGCTGATTGCGGCTCGTTGCCGCGACCGCGGGAATTCCTGCTTCGGCCATCAACGAGAGCGCCTCGCCCACCGTGAGCGCCTCAAGCGCAGACGCCACGTCATCAGCGTGAGCCCGCAGTTGAGCCGACTTCTGCGAAAGGGCGCGCGCCACCTCGAAACCGCGCTCGTCTGCACTGAGCGCGATCCAACCGTCAGCACACCGGTAGAGGCGATGGAGTGCGCTTTCGCCCAGGAAGGCCGGATCACCCACGATGGGATGGGGTCGACCGGCGAATGTCGTGAACTCCGCCGCTTGGAACGCCAACGAAGTGCTCGCCAACGATGTCCGGACTTGCTGTCCTCGCCCGAGCCGCCCGCGTGCGAAGAGCGCCGTGAGGATGCCGAACGCACTGAGCGTCCCGGTGCCGATATCGGTCACGGGGATCGCCTGGATGATCGGCTCACCATCCCCCCCTTGCGCCGCCATCAACCCGCTCCGGGCCTGCAGGACCGGATCGAATCCGGGGGTGTTCTTCAATGGCCCTTGCCCCCATGCGCTGACGCTGCACACGACGATCTCAGGATTGCGCCGAGCCAGCGTCTCGAAGTCGATCCCCAATCTCTCAGCTGATCCGAAACTCATGTTGTCGATCACGGCGTCACAATCCTGCGCAAGCGTGTGGAACGACCGAAGGTCATCTGCATCCTTCAAGTTGAGGACGACGCGCGCTTTGCCGCGATTCAACGCCACATAGGTGGCACTGGCGACCTGGCCGAACGGATCCCCCGTCCTTTGCTCGACCTTGTACACCGTCGCCCCGAAGTTCTCCAGCACGCTCGACGTGAAGGGACCCGCGATGAACGAGCTCACGTCCAGCACGCGGAGTCCGTCAAGCGGAAGCCTGGGGTCGGTCCGGGCGCCTCCTCGCTCTTCGACGTTCGGGTCGTCGACCCAGAGATCCTCCGGGTCGACGAGCGCTTGGCGCTCGGAGAGCCAGGCCACCCGAGCTGGTGATGCACAGAGCTCGACGGGTGGCGCGGGAAGGACCACGGTGCCGAGCGTCTCGTGCGCCACCTCAAGAAGCATCTCCCCGGCTGACACCGTCTCGCTCGCAGCCCACTCCTCCCTTGTCTGCACGAGGGCGTTGGGGACCCTCGCCGCATTGAGGAGGTCGTGCCACACCGCTCCGCTCCTCTCGGCGAACCGGCTGGCCAGCCGGGCTGCGACGACCGATTTGGTGTCCGGAAGAAGGACGTTGAGGAACTCACCGTCGACACCGGGCATGAGCATGACGTCCATCATGTCCATCGCGTCCAGCGCAGCGATGAAGAAGGGGGCGGTCAAGGCGGCCAGGTAGAGCCAGGTATCGTCGCCGCACCGGTACACGCGGTAGTTCGGCGGTCCCCAGGTTGTCGATTTCTCTCCGGCGAACGGCCGCAGAATGCCGGGCAGGTCCACCATCGTCGACACATTGAGTGCGGCAACGGCATGGAGCCCGGACACGGTGATCCCGCGACCGAGCCCTGATTTCTGTCTCGCCAGGAGCGCCGCCACGATCGCCGTCGCACCCAGCGCTCCGTGCTCGTATGCCGTGATATTCACCACCGGTGCGACCGGCCGGTCGAGGGCGCCGGGTTGCTGGTCTGCCACACCCGTCCAGGCCGAAAGAAGCAGCTCGTCGGCGGGCAATTCGGCTACGGGCCCCTTCGTGGCGTGGGGAGGCATCCAAAGGTGGATCAGGCGCGGATTGCGGCGGCGCAGGGTCGCAGCGTCGAGCCCTGAATCGTGGAGATTTCCGGGTGATGCGTCGATCACGACGATATCGGCCCGTCGCGCGATCTCGCCGAGCTCGTCTCTCCCGCTGGACGAGGTGACGTGCAGGTCGACGAAGCGCTTCCCCCGGTTCGCGACGATCCGTTCAGGCGTCGTGCGGTGCACGACCGCATCGGCGCGGACCACGTCACCGCCGAAGTCAGCGATGTACATCGAAGCCAGACTGCCGCCGAACGTGGTCGTCAGGTCCAGAAGGCGCACGCCGTCGAACGGGCGGGATGCCGGCACAGGTTCTTCGATCTTCCGCGACATGCCGCCTCATCATTACACCCGACGCGCCCCGATGAACCGGTTCGAATGAGGTGCGGATCGCGAGGTCGCGGGTGACACTTGACAATGGTGACGGCAACGAGGACGCTACCGTACGTGTTCGGTACGCACCGACCCGCCCCCGGCCGGGTGGCCGGAACGTACCTCCAACAGGACGCCGGCGGCGCCCGCGAGGCCCTCCATGCGGAGCGGGCAGAACTGGGAGAGGTGCGCAGTGGGGGATGAGAAGCTCGTCATCGTCGAGGTCGAAGATCGCATCGCCACACTGACGATGCACCGACCGTCGGCGCGCAACGCACTCAACCGGGCGCTCATGTACGCGTTGTGGGACGCGGTCAGAGACGCCGGACGCGACGCGGAGGTGGACGCCGTCGTCCTCACGGGCTCCGATCCGGCGTTCTCTGCCGGTGTCGACCTCAAGGAGGTTTCGGGTGAGGCACCACCTTCCGCTGCTCCCCGCCTCGCTGGACAAGGCCCCGAGCGTGACACGAACGGGCTCTTCCGCTTCCTCCCCGTGATCGACAAGCCCGTCATCGGCGCCGTGAACGGCGTCGCCGTGACGGGAGGGCTGGAGATCGCCCTTCAATGCACGTTCCTGGTGGCGTCCGAACGGGCCCGCTTCGCCGACACACACGCCCGGGTGGGGATCATGCCGGGCGGGGGAATCACCGTCCTGATGGCCCAATCGATCGGCCTGCGGCGCGCCATCGAGCTGTCACTGACGGGGAACTTCCTCACCGCCGACGACGCGCTCCGGTACGGGTTGGTGAACCACGTGGTTCCGCACGACGAGCTGCTGCCGTTCACCCGGGGCCTGGCCGGCGACATCGTGCACAACGACCAGCGAGGCGTCCGCCACCTGTTGCAGCACTACCGCCGAATCGCCAATGCAGCCTCGCTCGACGAAGCGCACCTGATCGAGGGCTACATGGCTGAGACGTGGCGGCCCGGAACGAACGAGGTGGCGGAGCGACGCTCCGGCGTCATGGCACGCGGCCGCGCGCAGACCTCCTGATGCTGCTCGACACCACAGTGGGTGCGCTCGACACAGCGGCCGACGCCGCAGCCGCCGCTGAGAGGGCCGGCTATGCCGGAGTCTTTACCGGGGAGGTCAACAGCGACCCCTTCCTGCCGCTCGCCCTGGCGGCGGGAGCGACGGAGCGCATCGACATCGGGACGTCGATCGCCGTAGCGTTCTCGCGGTCCCCGATGTCCGTCGCCTACACGGCGCAGGACCTCCAACGTTTCTCCGGTGGGCGCCTGGTGCTCGGGCTGGGGTCGCAGGTGAAGGCACACATCACGCGTCGATTCTCCATGCCGTGGGGTCGCCCCGCCGCGCAGATGCGGGAGTTCGTGCAGGCCATGCGCGCCGCGTGGCTCTGCTGGTCCAACGGGGAACCGCTGTCGTTCGAGGGTGAGTTCTACCGGCACACTCTGATGCCACCGACCTTCGTGCCGGCCGGGCACGAATTCGGGCCACCGGCGGTCTATCTCGCCGGCGTGGGCGACACGATGACGCGGATGGCGGGTGAAGTCGCGGACGGCTTTCTTTGCCATGGCTTCACGACCGGGCGGTGGATCCGTGAGCGCACACTCCCGGCCCTGGAGGAGGGCCGGCGCCGGGCCGGTAAGCCGATGGAGGGCTTCACGGTGAAGGCCGCCATCTTCCTCGCCACCGGGGCCGAAGCCGACGTCGAGGCGGAGGTCGCCACCATACGCTCGCATCTCGCCTTCTACGCGTCGACACCGGCGTACAAGCCGATACTCGACCTCCACGGCTGGGGTGATCTGGGGCCTGCGCTCACGCGGCTCTCCAAAGAAGGCCGCTGGTCGGAGATGGCCGGGCTCATCGACGACGACGTCCTCGACGCATTCGCCATCGTGGCCCCGCTTGAGGAGGTGCCCGTGCGGCTCGCCGAGCGCTGTGCCGGGGTCGTTGACCGAGTCTCCTTCATCAGCCGAGGAGAGCACCCGTCGCTGGTGGACATGCTCCGATGAGGTGCGCCCACCGCGCAACGGTGCGTCCGACAGGGCCGCGATAGCGTCTCCACTCGGTCCGACGGACCCATGGAGCCAGCGCAGCGACAACGGGAGGGAGCACACCAATGACCGCCGAGGCACCCGAGGAGCCGACCATCGATACGGCTTCACTCGCCGCCTGGATGGACCACGAAGGGCTGGCGGGAACCGGCTTGCCGGTGGAAGCCGGCTTCATCTCCGGAGGGAGTCAGAACGAGATCTTCGAGGTTCGTCGCGGCGAGCTCCACGGTGCGCTCCGCATGCCTCCCCGCTCCGCCCCCACCGCTCGCGACGAGGGGATCCTGCGTGAGTGGCGGATCATCGAGGCACTGTCGGAAACCGATGTGCCACACACCGAGGCGATCGCGGTATGCAGGGACGCCAGCGTTCTCGGACGGCCGTTCTACATCATGGGTTTCGTCGACGGATGGTCGCCCATGGCCCTCCACGGCTGGGCACCCCCCTACGACACCGACCCGCAGGAGCGTCGGGGACTGGCCTACCAACTCATCGACGGCATCGTCGAGATGGGAAAGGTGGATTGGCAAGCCAAGGGACTCGGCGACCTCGGTCGGCCCGACGGGTACCACGACCGCCAGGTGGAGCGGTGGACCCGATTCCTGGACAGGATCAAAGGCCGTGAGATCCCCGGTCTCGACGAGACGACGGCATGGCTGGCGTCGCACCGTCCACTCGATTTCGTACCCGGCATAATGCACGGCGACTATCAATTCGCCAACGTCATGTTCCGCCACGGCACGCCGGCGCGCCTCGCAGCCATCATCGACTGGGAGATGGGCACGGTCGGCGATCCCAAAATCGATCTGGCCTGGGCCCTCCAGGGCTGGCCCGAAGATACGTCGGCGCAAGACGCTTCTGAAGGTAGCTATGTGGACCTTTCGGGAATGCCCGGGCGCAGCGAGCTGCTCGCCTTCTACGCCGAGCGCTCAGGGCGCCAGGTCGACGACTTCGACTACTACCTGGTCCTGGCCCGATGGAAGCTGGCCATCGTCCTCGAGCAAGGTTTCCAGCGCGCCGCGGGTGACCCGAAGCTCGAGGCCTTCGGGCCGCTGATCCTCGATCTCATGGCCCGGGCCGCAGAGTTGGCTGCGTCCAGCACGTACTCGGGGAGCCGCGGGTAACGACCTGGAGGGAAGGTGCAAAGTGAGCTGGGACTTTGAGACCGATACTGAGTTCGAAGCTCAGTTGGAGTGGATACGGACGTTCGTCAAGGAGGAGGTCGAGCCCCTCGATCTGCTCTGGCCCGAGGAGGTCTATCAACAGCCGCAGCGCGAGGAGATCAAGGTCCTGCTGCGCCCGCTGAAGGACCAGGTGCGTGCCCGGGGCCTCTGGGCGGCGCACCTCGGACCCAACCTGGGCGGACAGGGTTTCGGACAATTGAAGCTGGCTCTCATGAACGAGATCCTCGGTCGTTCACAGTGGGCCCCGCGGGTATTCGGCACCCAGGCGCCCGACACGGGAAACGCCGAGATCCTGGCGCACTACGGGACCCCCGAGCAGAAGGAGAAGTATCTGGCTCCCCTGCTCGAGGGTGACATCGTCTCGTGCTATTCGATGACCGAGCCACAAGGGGGTTCCGACCCGGGGGGCTTCTTGACCCGGGCGGTGAAGGACGGGGAGGAATGGGTCATCAACGGATGGAAGTTCTTCTCGTCGCACGCGCGCTGGGCCGAATTCCTCATCGTGATGGCCGTGACCGACCCGGACGCGATGCCGTACCGGGGAATGTCCATGTTCCTCGTCCCCCGCGAGACACCCGGTGTCAACATCGAGCGCAACATCGGGCTGGCCTGGGAAGCCCAGGGTCAGGGCGGACACGGACTCGTGCACTACGAGGATGTCCGCGTCCCGGCGGCGAACCTCCTCGGCCTCGAGGGAGAGGGCTTCGCGGTTGCCCAGACGCGGCTCGGCGGCGGCCGGGTCCATCACGCCATGCGATCCGTCGGGATCTGCCAACGCGCCTTCGACATGATGTGCGAGCGGGTCCTCAGCCGGACCACCAAAGGATCCCTCCTCGCCGACAAGCAGTACGTGCAGGGCTACATCGCCGACTCGTGGATCGAGCTCGAACAATTCAGGCTCCTGGTTCTGCGAACGGCGTGGAAGATCGACCGCTATCAGGACTACCAACGGGTCCGTGAGGACATCGCGGCGATAAAGGCGGCGGCACCCAAGCTCATCAACGACATCGTCGGGCGTGCGATCCAGGTGCACGGGGCACTGGGAATCTCGAACGAGCTCGATCTCGGGCGTCTGTTCCTCATGCAGTACGCCGTCGGTTTCTCCGATGGCCCGAGTGAGGTCCACAAAGCGACGGTGGCACGGCGCGTGCTCAAGAAATATGCAGCGGCACCCGGCCTGTGGCCGACCGAGCACCTTCCCACGCGCCGGAGGCACGCATCGGAGTACGTGGAGGAACGGTTGGCCGCGTTGCGTGGCGCACCCGCGCCGTCTCATCAGTCGGGCTGATCGGCACGACCCTTCACGAAGGCATCGATGCCTTCCCGCATCGACGGGCTCGCGGCGACGTGCAGATGTCGGGCCGACTCGATCTCGATGTACTCCGCGATGTCCATCCGCTCCGCCGACAAGATGTTGGCCTTCATCATCCGCAGCGGGAAGGGGTGGTGACCGGCGAGCGTCTCGGCCAACGCGAGGACGTCGTCGTGGAGGTCGTCCGGATGGAAGACCCGGGTGACCAACCCCAGCGCCAGGGCTTCGTCGGCCGAGATCTTCTCCCCGAACATGAGCAGCTCCCTGGCCCGGGCTCCGCCGACCAACCGGGGCAGCGACCACGCCAGACCCATGTCACCGGACACGCCCACCTTCAAGAACGCAGTTGCGAACTTGGCCCGCGCCGACGCAAACCTGAAGTCACAGGCGCACGCCCATCCGAGCGCGGCACCGGCGCATCCACCGTCGACCGCTGCGATCGTCACCTGCGGCATCGTGTGCAACAAGGTGGATGCGTGGTAAGTCGGCCCCAACTGCTCGAGCGTCGGCAGTTCGGCCGCTCCACCACCGGCGAGGTCTGCGCCGACCGAAAAGTCATCACCCGCACCGCGGAGCACAACAACCCGGGCGTCGCTCGCTGGGACCGCAAGGAGAGCCTCGTAGAGCTGCCGGCACATCTCCGTGGTAATCCCGTTGCGCCGGCTGGGCCGGTTGAGCGTGACGATCAAGACCGCGCCGCGCCGTTCGCTCAGGACACACGGCTCGACATCCGTCACCGGAGTACCTCCTCGGTGTGCTCGCCGACCAATGGCGGGCGGCGGCCTATGGCCCATGGCGAGGCGCTCATCTTGAACGGTGCCCCGGGGTAGCGGATCTCGCGGCCCAGCTCCTCGTGTGCGACCGGTGTCTGGAACCCGCGTGCCACGAAGTGCGGATTTTCGAACGCTTCGTCAGGAGAGAACACGATCCCGCACTGAAGGTCCCGTCGCTGGGCACCCTCGAAGAAATCGACCGCCGGGATGTGCTCGGCGATGTGCACGAGCGCGGTCCTCACGGCGCTGAAGATCGCAATGACCTCCGGATCGCTCCACTCCTTGACGAGATCGATACCGCCACGCTCGATGCCGATCTCGAGAAAGAACACCTCGGGGCAGCTCTCCCGCAGGCCGAGTTCGTCGAGCCACTCCAGCATCACCCTGAAATCCTCGGCCTCGTGCGGGGGGAATCCGGTCGTGACATAGCGGCCGTCCCCGGCCCGCACCTGGACCTCCATGGTCGGCTGGACGGCAGCGTGGCGACCGGTCTGGCGCTGCACCGTCTCACCCGCCACGAGGTAGAAGAAGGTTCCGCTCTCGGTCGTCACGTTGCATGCCGCGAACGCGCTCACGTCGACGTGCTGGCCGGCGCCGGTGACATCGCGGTGAACCAGGGCGGTCAGAGTTCCGAGGGCGGCGTGCACGCCGGCGATCTGGATCGTCTGGCTCCCCCTGCCCCGCATCGGCGGCAAGGTGTGATCGTCGTACCCGTTGAGCCAGGCCTGCCCGGAGGCGGCCGAAATGGTGAGGTCCGTCCACGGCTCCGAAGATCGGTCGCTGGCCTGGCCGTGGCTGGTGACCGATGTCCACACCAAGTCCGGGCGACCGGCCCGTAGTCGGGTGTGGTCGAGTCCGAGCGACGCCAATCGACCGGGCCGCTCCCCCTCGAGCACGATGTCGGCCGACGCGATCAGACTGCGCAGGTCGTCGGCGCCGCCCTCGGCCGCCAGGTCGATCACCACACTTTTCTTCGACGCGTTGTAGTACCACCACCAGAGGCTGCGATCCGGGTGTGGGCGGTCATCGGCGAAGGGCCCGAACGTCCGCGTGAAGTGGCCACCGGGGGGCTCGACCACGATCACCTCGGCGCCCAGGTCGGCGAGGATCCGGCCGGCCCACGCTCCCCAGAAGCTTGCGAGCTCGATGACCCTGACCCCCCGCAACGGGCCGCTCACAGCACGCCGTGTTCTTGCAGGTCACCGAACTCGCTCTCGGTCAGACCAACCAGGTCGCAGAACACCTCGTGGTTGTGCTGCCCCAGCAGAGGCGCTCCCCTCGTGATGCTCCAATCGGTCTCGGAGAGGTGGACCGGGATGCCATCGACCCGGACGTCACCGATCTCGGAGTGATGGCTGGTCGGGAACATGCCCCAGGCCGCGTTATCCGGATCGCGCTCGATGCGATCCTCCGACATGGCGACGGCGGCGGCCGGGAGGCCCTCGGTTCTCAGGTCGGATGCCACCTCGTACCGATCGCGGGTCGAGGTCCACGCAGCAACCAGGCCGTCGAGCTCCTCTTGCGCTTCCAACCGGCCCGCCACAGTTTCGAAGCGGGGGTCTTGGGCCCACGCCTCGCCACACACGCCGACGAATGACGACCAGTCCTCGTCGTCGCGACACGCGATGGCCACCCAACGGTCGGGCTCGCGTGTGGGGTAGATGCCGTGCGGGGCCATTGCCGGGTCGTCGCTGTGATTGGAGTCCGGCATCCCCGGTCGACGTAACGGCCGCTGATTGACCGTGTAATCGAGAAGGTCCGGTCCGGTGAGACCGAGGCCCGCCTCCGTGCAGGACATGTCGATCCATTGCCCTTCGCCGGTGCGGTGCCGGTGCGCGAGCCCGGCCAGCACCGCCAGGGCCATGAGATCGGCTCCCATGTGGTCCATATACGAGAACCCCCAACCCGCAGGTGGGCCGTCGGCCCGGCCGACCCCGAAGGTCAGTCCGCACACCGCCTGTACGACAGGACCGAACGTCTTGAAACCGGCGTAGGGCCCGTCACTGCCGAACCCGGAATTGGAGACGTAGATGAGATCCGGCTTGATCCGGCGCAACTCCTCGTAGGGGAATCCCAGCTTGGCCATGACGCCGGCGGCGAAGTTCTCGGTCACGACGTCCGACACCTCGACCAGGCGGCGGAAGAGATCCCGGCCGGACTCCAGCCTGAGGTTGATGGTCACGCCGAGCTTTTCGACGTTGTGGTTGTTGAACCCCCCACCGAGCTCAATGCCCCGCCGTTCGTCGACGTGAGGGATCGTCCCCCTGATGATGTCCCAGCGGCCCTGGCGCACAGGGTCTTCGACCCGTATGACCCGGGCCCCGAACGCAGCCAGATAACGGGTCGAGCCGGCGCCGGCCAGCTGACCGCTGAGGTCACAGATGGTGATGTGCCCGAGCGCCGTTCGCGCTGTGGTCTCGTCGGCGGTCTCCGTGCTCATACCGCCAGCATGCTCCATACGGCGGCCGGACGCCGTGCTCCAGGGGTGGGAGACATGCCTCGGGAACGTACGGCAGACCCGTGCACACTGTCAACGCCTCGCCAGGTCGAGCAGGGAGGTGTGCGTGTACATTGCGCATGCGTGTCGGCTGCGGAACTGCACAACAGGGGGTGACGTCGCCATGACCGATTCCAACGATTGGCTGCGGAGCCAGGTGTCGACGGCCGACTTGCTCACGCTCGAAGCGAACGCCGCAGCGAGCCTCGACCCGGCGATCCATGCGTACATCAGCCGCGGCGCGGGAGATTCGGTTGCTGCGAACGCTGCGGCGTGGAGCACACTCCGGGTGAAGCCGCGCCTGCTCCGGGACGTCACGGAGATCTCCACAGCGACAAACGTGCTCGGGGACCGCGTCGCGGTGCCGATCATGATCGCGCCGACGGCGATGCATCGGCTCGCGTGCCCGGAGGGGGAACGGGCCACCGCCCGTGCCGCCGCAGAGTCGGGGGTCACGTACGTCGTCTCAATGGCTGCGACCACCTCTATCGAGGAGATCGCTCGGGCGGCGCCGACCGGTCGGCACTGGATGCAGGCGTACGTGCGGCGCGACCACGGAATAACCCGCGCCTGTCTCGAGCGGGCGGCCGCCGCCGGCTGTCGGGCGGTGGTGCTGACCGTCGATTCTCCCGGCATTCCCTCGTACCGGCCCCAGAGCGGGGCGCCCTTGAATCGCGGCCTGCCCCTCCCGAACCTCGCACCGGGCGAGGACCAACCCGACGTCCTCACCGTGGCGGCCGACTATGCAACCGATCTCACGTTCGACGATCTGGCGGACGTGCGGAGGTGGACCGACCTCCCCTTGGTCGTCAAGGGCATCCTCCGAGGTGACGACGCCACGCGCTGCCTCGATGCCGGGGCTGACGCCATTGCGGTCTCGAACCACGGTGGCCGCCAGGTCCCGGGGTGTGTTCCCACGGCGCACGCCCTCCCCGAGGTTGTCGACGCCGTGGCCGGAAGAGCCGACGTCTACGTCGACGGAGGGATCCGCACGGGAACCGATGTGCTGAGAGCCCTGGCTCTGGGCGCGACGGCAGTCATGGTCGGCAGGCCCGTCCTCTGGGGCCTCGCCATCGACGGTGCGGCGGGAGCTGCGGCTGTCCTCGGGCAACTCGCGGCTGACCTCACGCGATTGATGGCTCTGTGCGGCGTCCCCGACGTCGCATCGGTGTCGGGAGACCTCCTCCACGTCGTGCGCTAGTGGAAGCTGCCCCCTGACCACCACCGCTCGTGCTTCTCCTTGGAAGCGGCCGCGACCGGTTCGAACACGATGCCCGACGGAGAGCGGATATAGGCGAAGTGTCCGTAGCCTTCCTCGGGAGACAGCGCTGCCATCTCGACCGTCCACCCCTCACGGACCAACACGTCGACGGTCGCGCCGACGTCGTCCACCCACACTCCGAAATGGTGCAACCCGACGCCGAGATTGTGGTCCCAGATGCTGCCCGGCGTGCCCTGTGACAATTCGACATGCACGGGACCGTCCACGGACTCGGTCAGGTTCAGCTCGAGCTCCTTGTACCCTTCGCCGGGCAACCAGGGTTTCATGTCGAAGTGCTGCGGCGGCGCCCATCGCAGCCCCATGGAGGCAGTCAGTTCTGCTGTGGCAATGTGAATGTCGGGCACCCGGAGACCGATGTGGTACATCTCGCCCAAGGCACTCGCCGGCCACCCCCCCACCCCGCTTCCCGTGACAGGGCTCATTCGCCCACCGGTGCGAGAGGCACGTCGGCGAATGTCGAGCACAGCGATTCCCCGGGCACTTTCGGCCAGTCGGCCGGAGCCAGCGGCGTCTGGACGTCGCGCACCAGAGGACCGACCGTCTCTGCCACGTTCTGCAATTTCTCCAGATCGAATCCGTAGACCGCCGCCGGCGTCCCCGACAGGATCAGCTTCGTCTCCTCAAGAGGGAGCGAGGCGAACACCACGCGCAATGCCTCCAGTGTGTGCGGATAAGTACCTTCCGAATGCGGCAGGTCCGATCCCCACATGAGGCGATCCAAACCGATTTCATGACGCCTGGCCGACTCCGCCGCGCTCATGAACGACGCGCCGATCCAGCAGTTCGTCGCAAAGTACTCGCTGGGCCGTTTCGGAAGGTGCTGCACGGACGGTCCGGCAAAGAATTCGTCAGAGCTCCCCTGCACCTTGGCCCCCTCGTACAACCGGTCACACACTGCGAGATAGTCCGGAACCCACTCGGCCATCGTCTCGGTCATCACGAACTTCAGGTTCGGGTACCGCTCGAAGACGCCGGCCATGATCAGATGGGCGAGACCCCGCCGGTTCCAGGTCATCCCTTCAATTTTCCCGATCGCCCCCGCTCCGATCCCGAACTCGTCGGTATTGGGGTCCCCGGCGAAATTCGCGTGCTTGTGCACGACGACGTCGAGCTCCTCGCACAGCTCCCACAGCGGCTCCAGCCGCGGCACGTACAAGGGCACCAATCCACCCGGCGTATCAGTGGGGAGGAGGACCGAGTTCAGGCCCAGCTGCCTGATCCGCCTCACCTCCGCCAGCGTGTCGTCAATGTTGTTCAGGAACAACTGGGCAACGCCGACCCGCCGGCCGGGAAGATCGTTGCAGAATTCGGCGAGCCAACTGTTGTGGGCACGGATGCCCGCCATGCGCCGTTCGTATTCGGGCAGCGTCTGTGGAACAGCGACGCTCAGAACCCCACTCGGAAAGAATGGAGGGGCCGTGTTCGGAAACAGCACCTCGCCGACGATCCCCTCAGACTCCAGGACTTTCTGGCGGTACGCAGAATCCCAGCTGATCTGGGAATCGAAACTTGACACTCCGAATTTGATGTCGCGCTCCTCGACCTCCACCCAAGGATCACTGAACGACGCCGCCCACGCATCGAACTCCCGATGCCAATGCCGCGGCAGATACTCCCGGTACCCGTACAGCGGCGCACCAGCGTGACAATCAGCGGACACGACCACCAGACGCTCGGGCATATGCCTCCTCTCCCGCTCCTCGAGCTGCACTCAACCAGACTCGGTTGGGAGGGTGCCGCACACGACCTCGCCGCCTTTCAGGACGGCGAGTGGTTTCCGGTCGGCGAGGACCCTGATATCCACCGAGGGATCGCCGTCAACGATCAGGAGATCGGCCAGCTTGCCGGCTTCGAGGGTTCCGAGATCTTCACCCCGACCGATCAACTCTGCACCGTTGCGGGTGGCCCACCGGAGTACGGCCAGGGGTGCGAGTCCGATGTCGTCGATGTAGGTGTGCAGTTCGTCGCCGTACTGGCCGTGGCGCAGACTCACGCCTCCGTAATCGTCGCCGAGGAGCAGCCGGACACCGGCCGCCTCTGCCTTGGGTAGCGCGTCGCGCATGAATTCGATGTTCCTCATGGATTCCGCACGCACGGCCGGCCCCCTCGCGTCCGAGTGGGCGAAGAGCTTGATGTAGTGGATGCTGGGCACCACGAACGTGCCCGTTTCCACCAATGCGGCGATCACCTCGTCGTCCATTTCGTCGCAATGATCGACGATGTCGATACCAAGTTCGATAGCCAGCATGATCGCCCGTTTGCCTGCCAAGTGGGCCCGGATCAGGACGCCCCGCTCATGGGCGGTCTCGATGGCGGCGGCGATTTCAGCCGGCGTCATCTCCATGCTCTCATTGGCCCCGGGAACGAGGTGTCCCCGGGTGACGAAGAGCTTGATCACCTCGACGCCCTTCTTGACTTCGTCGCGCACGGCGTAGCGGAACGCGTCCGCGCCGTCACAGTTTCGGGCAGCACCCAACGCAGGCAAGCCCCAATGCCACGGCACCGTCGTGTCGTTGGCGTGGCCGGTCGTGCTGAGTTCGCGCCCACTCGGCGTGAAGCGCGGTCCAGGGACGAATCCGTCCTCAATGGCTTGTTTGATCCCGGGATCTGTTTCCCGAGCAGACCCGGCGCCGACGACGATCGTGTACCCCTGCTCGAGTGCGGTCATCAAATTCCGGTGTGCGATGAGCGCCTGGTACGCCGCCGGGAACTCGTACCCGTACGGAGCAAAACCCCCCTGCGTGCCCGAGGACATCGTCGCGTGGTAGTGGCACGTAGCCAGACCCGGCATGGCCGTACGGCCTTGCAGGTCGACGACGCGGTCCCGCTCGTCCACCCCGGCCAGGTCGGACCCGACGAAGGTGATGCGTTCGCCTTCGACGACAACCGTACGGTTGCCGACAGCAGGGTTCTCCCCATCGAGCACGTTGACGTTGGTGAACACCAGGCGACGCATCACACCCTCATTTCTCTGCTGCCGACGGTCGTTCGATTCGTTGGTAAAGGGTACCTCTTTGCAACAATGGCGACAGGTGCACTCTGACTGCCCCAGCGCCGGGGAGCCGACCAAAGCCCTCGAATTCAACCCGAAAACCGGGCTTGGCGTGCCCATGGACGCGGTGAACGACGTGGCACGCCGGATGCAAAAACCTGCGAACAAATAATGAAGTGACCTGCCTTGTATTCGGGGTGAATGAGGCATAAGGTTCCCTGCGTAGGTGACGTCGATGTCAACTTTTTTGGGGGGAAAGCCATGGTCGGTCGTACTGGGAAACTCGCGGCATCTGCCTTTATGGCGTGTGTCGTCGGATCAGGATCGCTGGCGGCAATCTCGCCCGCTTCGGCGTCGGCTGCCACGAACAAGGCACCCATCACCCTGGCCCTGATCACGTCGTTGACCGGCGAGGCGGGGCCTCAATTCTCTGACACACCGGAAGGATTCAAGGCCCGCATCGCTCTGCAGAATGCGGAGGGCGGTGTCAATGGGCACAAAATCATCCCCCTGGTCATCGATGACCAGACCAGCCCGACCGAGGACACAACCGCGATCCAGGACGCCATCTCCAAGGGCGCTTTCGGCATCGTCGCGGCCAGCCCCCTCTTTTTCGAAGGAGCGAAGTACCCGCAGCAAGCGGGCATCCCGGTCACGGGCGGGAGCTTCGACGGGCCGGAATGGGGCGAGCAGCCCTACACCAACATGTTCGCGTCGGATACCGGCAGCGTCGATCCGAAGTACCCGGTCAGCACGGCGATCGGAAAATTCCTGAAAGCCCATGGGGGAACGGTGGTCGGCTCGTACGGGTATGGCATCTCGCCCTCCTCCGCCCGGTCTGCGGAAGGAACCGCCGACTCGTTCGTCCACGCGGGCGGGACGACCGGAGTGCTGGACACGTCCGTCCCCTTCGGGAGCGTCGACTTCACTTCTGCAGCGCTGTTCGCCAAGCAGAAGAAGGTCGACGCCATCTACGCCGGCATGGACAACAACTCCAACTTCGCCCTGGCCACCGCGCTGAAGCAGGCCGGGGTCAAGGTCAAGGCAGTCGTCTTCCCGACGGGCTTCCTCCCTGCGGTCGTCAAGTCGCCGGCCTGGCAGAACTTGCAGGGGGACTACTTCGACTCTGAATTCCGTCCGGCGCAACTTCCGAATGCAGGGACGCAGCAATTGGTCTCGGCGCTGCAGAAGTACGAAGGGCGACCCCCGTCACAGTTTCCCGACTTCAACATCTATGAGAGCTGGCTCGGCGCAGATCTGATGATCAAGGGCCTTGAACTCGCCGGTGCGAACCCGACCCGGGCGAACGTGATCAAGGACCTGCGGAACCTGAAGTCCTACAACGGCAACGGTCTGCTCCCGTCGACCATCAACTACTCGACTATTTTCGGCCACGACCTGCCCAAACTCTGTGGGTGGTACATGAAGGCGGAAGCAAAGGGCTTCGTGGCAACCTCGAGTCAGCCGGTGTGCGGCTCCGATATTCCGGGAACCGCGACCGCGACGTCCTCCTGAGCCATCGCTCCCGGTGCCGTCAGCTGCCCGGGGGCGGCGCCGGCGTGAAGCGGTAGAGCTTCTCGGCGTTGCCTCGCTGAATCTTGTACTGGGTCTCGGGAGGGAGATCAGCCACGAGCTTCTTGGCCACGGCGATGCTGTCGGGCCAGGTGGTGTCGCTGTGCGGGTAGTCGGTCTCCATCATCACGTTGTCCTCTCCGATGATGTCGAGTGACCGCAAGCCGGAGGACTCCTCGATGAAGCAGCCGTAGATGTGCTTGCGCACAGTGGATCGGACGTCGAGACGGTCCAAGTCAGCCATGACCTGCTCGGTCTGGACCTCATTGTTGTAGAACGCGGTGGACGTCTTCTTCGCCCAGTGACGCTGCTTGTCGATCACCTGCTCGGCTCGCTCGATGAAATAGGGCATCCACCCGATGTTTCCCTCCGAAAGGGCGATCTTGAGTCCCGGCATGCGTTCGAAGTAGTCGCTGAAGAGCCACGCCAGCATGGTGCCCGCAGCCCGCACGGCTCCGAAGGTCAGGTTGGCCAGACCTGGCGCGTCGGACGAGATCACCGGCATGGTCGATGACGAGCCGACGTGCATGCAGATGACGGATTGGGTGTCCTGGGCCGCCGCCATCACCGGATCCCAGTAACGGTTGGGATCGTGGATGGTGGGAAGCCCGAGCGGTTCGGGGTTCTCGGAGAACGCGAAGGCCGTCGCTCCCTTGCCGGCGCACCGTTCAATCTCCCCGGCCGCCCCGAGCGGGTCCCACAGCGGGATGATGATCAGCGGGATGAACCGGCCGGGGACGGTCCCGCACCATTCGTCGATCATCCAGTCGTTGTAGGCCTGCACGCACAGCATCGCCAGATCCTTGTCCTTGGCCTCGTAGAAGATCTGGCCGCAGAATCGGGGGAACGAGGGGAAGCACAATGAGCCGAGGATCCCCGCCCTCTCCATGTCCGCCACCCGGGCGACGGGGTCATACGCCCCGGGGTGCATTTCGGAGTACGGCATCGGGTCCGGCGAGAACTCCTCCTTGCGCTTGCCGATGGTCACCGACAACCCCGATGTCGGCACTCTCTTGTCTTCGTAGACCCATGCGTCGTCGTCCAGCAGGCGGGGCCCGAGCTCTCGATACCGCGCCGGGAGCCTGTCAACCCAGACGTTGGGCGGCTCGATCACATGATCGTCCACTGAGACGAGCCAATCCAGCTCAGGTGCGTTCGCATCCATGTCGGTTCTCCTTTTGGTTGCTCTTCCGTTCGAAACGTACGATCACCCGGTCACGCTGCTTCCCGCCGTCAACCGGAGTCTCACCCGTGGGATGACGTCGTCGAGCAGGCTGGCTACGGTTGTCTTGTCGTCGCCGTCGGGCCCTGACGCCGGCGCAAAGATGAAATGGCGGACCCCGCTCGTGGCGAACGCGGAAAGCTTGTCCGCGACCTCCTGGGGCGTTCCCGCCGCGGCGACGTGGTCGATCATCTTCCCGAAGTCCTGGTTGTAGTTGCCCCCGATGCTGCGGGCCGCGTTCTCCCGTGCCCGGTCGCCGTCATCGTCGACGTTGACGAACACGAACGCGTACCAGCCGAAGTCATCGAGCTCACGCCCTCTGCTGTCAGCCGTTCGGCGGATCACCTCGACCGATGCGGCGTAGCGACGGGGCGAATACAGGTAGGGCATCCACCCGTCGCCGAGGAGAGCCGCCCGCCGCATTGCCGCCTCCTGACGGCCGGCCACGACGACCGGCGGGCCGCCTGCTTGCAGCGGCGCCGGATGGATCCGCACTTCCTCCATCGGGTAGAACGGCCCCTCGTGACGTGACCGTCTCGGCGGTCCAGAGCTTCTTCAAGAGAGGGATGGCTTCGTTGGTGCGCCGCCCACGCTCGGTCAGGGGCACGTGGCAGGCCCGGAATTCGGCCGGGTATTCGCCCCCTATTCCGACACCGAGGATGACCCGGCCCGCCGCCGCCCGGTCGAGGTCGGCAATCTGTTTGGCGATGATCGCCGGCTCGTACAGGGGGAGGAGAAGGATGGAGGTGCCGATCTTCACCCGGCCCGTGAGAGCGGACAGCCGGGCCAGGCTCATCATCACCTCCGGAGAGGGGTTCGGTGAGGCGATGTGCCCACCCGTCCACAGCGAGTCGATCGGCAGGTCTTCCATCGCCGCCACACTCTTCGCGTCGGCCGGTGCGATGAATCCGATATGGATGTCCGACACGGGAATACCTCCTCTGCCCGGTAGGGGCTGCTCAGCCGGCCTGTGCCGCCTGCTCAGACACCCAGGAGTCCGAACGTGTCGTGATCGGCCACGGCATGCCCGAGCCGGCGAACCGTGGCGGTGGTGATCGGCTCCGGCGTGAACTGCGTCATCGCCCATAGAAAGTACCCGTAGGCGAGGTGACGTCGGTAGGCGTCCATGGCGTTGTCCCGGTCGGGGACGGGCGCGCCCAGGGCGGCCCGGCGGTCGAGGTAGCCGCGGAGGAGGTCACCCTCGTGGCGTCGGCGATCCTCGGTCTCGAGCACTGACGCAATGTGATAGCTCACGTCGAGAGCCCACGAGCCACGTTGCGCCAACTGCCAATCGAACAAGCCCGCCGTGTCCTTCTCCAAGTAGATGTTGCCTGCGTGGGTATCCCCGTGGAGAAGGCACGGTGTCGACGGAATCTGGGCGTCAAGGGCGCGCATGGCCTCGCTGACACGCCGGCCGTTGCGCACCTCGTCGGGAAGGCCATCCCCCCGGGGCCGGTCCAGTAACTCCTGGAGCCGCTCCACCGGCATGCGGTCCGCCATGGGCGCCATCCGTGCCGCGAGCCAGTCCTGGTCGAGGGTCCCCGGCTTCAACTCTGTGGCGTGCAGGAGTGCCAACTGGTCAAGGGCGGCGGCCGATTCGGCCGGACTGAACGGCTGGAGCGCCGTGCGGAGCTCCGTTCCCGGGCGCGCCAGGTCCTCGATCAACAGCAACGAACGTCCCGAGTCCTCGTCGAGTCCGACGTAATGGCAATGCGGGATATGGACATCGACGGTGTGCGCCAATTCCCGGTAGAAGAGGGCCTCTGCGAGACCGGCGCTCCCGAGGCTTGCTCCCTCCCCGAAGTAACCCTTGATGCAGATTCTGCGTGGTGCCGCCGGCGCTCCCGGGTTGTCGTACGACAATTCGAGGCGCAACTTGCTGGCGATGGTCGCGAACTGCGTGAGGACCGTCACCTCTTTCACCTGACACCCTTCGTGCTGCAGTCCCAAGGCGGCGGAAAGCCAGGACGGGTCCACGACCTGGTCGATTGTTGCGGGTACTGGGTCGAACATGTTCACCTTTCGATTGCCTGCGATCGTGCGCCGCCACTCTCCGCCCGCGACGGGGAGCCTCCCCGGTCGAGCCGGTCCGTGCCGCCCAGGCCGGCAAGCAGAAATGCCCAGAGGCGGTCTGCGATCACCTGCTTCGATTCGTCGGTCGCGGCAAAGGCGTAGTGGTGATAGACGGACATGACCAACTGGTTGATGAGCCACGCGTCGTTCGCGGCATTCCTTGCGTTCAGCTGCCCCGCCTCTGTGGCAGCCTCGATCTCACCGAGCAGGAGGTCGGAGAACGGCTTCGTGGCCCGTGTCACCTCTTCGGGAAAGAGGGGAAAGAGCCGCCAGTGCTCGGTCGTGATGAAGCGGGGACCGCTGGTGTTCGTGTCCAACGACGTGACGACCGACGTGACGTACGAGTGGAGGCGGGAGACGGGATCGGGCAGATTCTGCGCTCTCTCCTTGAAAGCAACGCAACTCTCCTCGACCATGTTCTCGATCACCGCGAGGAGGAGTTGATCCTTGCCCTCGAAGTATCGGTAGAAGGTCTGTAAGGCAATGCCGGCTTCCTTCAAGAGCTGTTGAATCGTGAAACTCGTCTTGTTGACGGCGATGAGCCGCTGTGCTGCCTCGACGATGGACTTCGCCTGTTGCACACCCCGGTCACGCGAGCGCCGGACCAATGGGGCGCGATCTGCGGCACGCTCGGCCCAGGATCCACCCGGGACCGCTGCTTCGCCGGATACCTCTTCTCTCCCTGCGACCGAGCTGGATGCCGAAGGACTCACAACGGCTCGGCGCTGTAGAGAATCGCACCGCCGTAGTGTGGCGACGAGTGACACGCGAGACCGAGTGTGGCGTTGGCCCGTTGGCGCTCGGCCGCCCGGCCGGACAGCTGGAGATAGCACTCGAGCATCTGCGGGACACCATGCATGCGCCCGTTGCCGAGCGCACCCCCGCCGGAGAGAATCGGCAGACCAGTGGGTGAATCGCTGTCGATCCCGCCCTTCTCCACGAAACGATGTGCCTCACCAACCGGGCACAAACCCAAGGCCTCGAGCCAGAAGTAGACGAATGGCGAAAATCCGTCGTAGAGCTGTGGCAGGTCGATCTCTCCCGGCTTCACACCGGCGCTGTCCCAGAGTCGTTGCGCCAGGGACGTCCCCACGCTCATGATGTCGTCGAGCGGCCAGTGCAGGGGCAACCTCTTGGTCGCGGGTACTCCGCTGGCGTAGCCGGCAACGTAGACCGGAGCGTGGGGAAGATCCTTCGCGCGCTCGGCCGTCGTAAAGATGAAGGCGGCGACGCCGTCGACGGGGATGTCGCAGTCGAAACGACAGATCGGATCGTTGATCATCGGGGCGCCAAGGTAGTCCTCGGCCTCGAGAGGCTGGCCGTACCAGTAGGACCACGGGAGCCGTGACCCGTTCTTTCGCGCTTCCACCAGCACCTCCGCCATCGACTCCCGACTGGCGCCGTAACGCTGGAGGTATTCGTTGTAGGCGAGAGCGATCATGGCCAACGGGCCGAAGTAGCCCTGCGGAACGGTCCACTGTCGATCCCCTCGGACCTCCTGCAATGGGTTTTCGTGATAGCTACCCCGAGGATTGTGCAGAGCACGGTGCACGAGCACGTAGTCGGCGGCGCCGCTGGCGACGGCGTTGACTGCGATCGACACCGAACCCGGGATCTGACCGAACCCCTGAAACCCGGCGGCGTAGCGCGGGCTGAGCCCGAGATGTTCGGCCAGCCAATTGGCCGACACCAAGCTGACGCCGTCCTCGGGGAGGTGGGCCCCGGCGCTCGGAAACAAGCTTGCCGTCACGAACCCGTCGATCTGCTCGACCGAGAGACCCGCATCGGCAATCGCCGTTCTGGCCGTTTCCACGGCGAGCACCCCGAGCGGCGCGACCGCGTGGCGCTCGATGGCGCTCTGGGCGTACCCCACGATCGCCACCTGTTTGCTGGCGGTGAAGCGTGCGGTCATGGCCGGTCCTCGAGGGCGAACGCCGGCACGGAGACGCCGGGTGCGATGTCCTCGAAGGCCAGCCGTACGGCGTCGCCGACCGCGAGCGGTGCAGCGACCCCGTCGAGCAGACGGCCGATGAGGCGCAGATCAGCCTGCTCCGCCAACTCGACGTCCACCAGGACGAACGGGATGTCATGGTCGAATCCGGGCAAGAAGGACTTCCGCATGACGGTCCATGACCTGACCGTCCCCCGGCCGCTCACGGGTGTGAATTCGAACGCCGGATCGGTGCTGTGGCAGTGCGGACAGACGACGTCGGGGGGATGGGTCAGCGTGGCGCACCGAGAGCATCGAGCGATCGTCAGGACATGTTCGGCCGCCGCTTTCCAAAAGTCCGCGGATTGCTCGTCGGGAACCGGGAATGGCCGGACCAGCTCCTTCACAGAATGACCCCCTCGTCCTTGAGCGAGGTGATCTCGTCCCATGCGTACCCCAGGTCCAACAAGACTGATTCGGTGTGTTCGCCATGGCCGGGGGCCCGGCGAAGCTCGGGCGGCTCACCGTCGAATTGGACCGGCACGGCGGGCAGACGGTAGGCCGCTTCACCGTCGATCACGACGTCCCCGATGTACCGGTTTGCCAGAACCTGCGGGTCGGTAAGGAGCTCGGGAATGGACTGCATCGGCGCCCATGGTGCGTCGAGGCCGGCCAAGACCTCTTTGCACTCCTCAAAGGTCCGGCGTCCGAACTCCTCGTCGAGGAGCGCGGTACAAGCCTCCGCGTTTTCGCGCCGGACCTGCATCGTCGCAAAGCGCGGATCGTCCGCAAGATCGTCCCGTCCCAGGATTCGACAGAAATCCGCCCAATAGCGGTCCGCCTCCAAGAAGACGAGTTGTATGTGACGTCCATCCTTGGTCCGGTAGGAGCCGACCAACGGGTTCACGAATCCGCCCCGTCCGCTGGCGGCCATCGGCGAGTCCCCCCCGAGAGCGGCCAACAGATCGGACGACATCGTCCACATTGCGGTGGCCAACAGTGAGACGTCGACAACCGAGCCACGGCCGGTACGGGTGCGCTTGAGCAACGCCGCCGAAATCCCGAACGCCAGCGCCATGGCTCCGCTTCGGTCGCCCATGGCCCCGCGTTGGCCGATCGGATGGTCGCGGTCGGCCGGTGTCAGCATGTGCGCAACGCCACCCCGGGCCCAGTACGCGGAGCTGTCATACCCCGCATGATCGGCGTCGGGCCCGCGGGTGCCGTACCCGTTTCCGCTGGCGTAGACCAGAGCCGGGAAGCGCTCGGTCAGGGTTTCGGCGTCGAGTCCGAGCCGCGTGAGCGCCTTGGGGCGGAGGTTGGTCAGGAAGACGTCGGCGGACTCGAGGAGTCGGTCCAACACGGCCTGTCCGGCCTCCGCCTGGACGTTCAAGGCCATGGAGCGTTTCCCTCGATTGGCCAGTGCCAGGGAAAGATTGACGCCGCCGGACTCGCTCCCGATCCCCTGGGTCGCCAGACCGCGGTACGGGTCACCCTCGAGGCGCTCGATATGGACGACGTCCGCCCCCCAGTCAGCCAGAAGTGCGCCCGCCACCGGCACGAAGACCCATTGCGCCAGCTCGACCACGCGCACGCCTTCGAATGCTCCTTCCGACATCTACCCCGCCCCTCCCCTCTTTACTTCGGGCTCAGAACGACGACCGGAATGATCCGTTCGGTTCGTGTCTGATAGGTGTGATAGTTCGGCCACTGTTCGGAAACGATCGTCCACAGTCCTGGCTTCTCCTCGTCGGACGCCGTGCGCGCGGTGACGGCGAGATGCTCGGACTTGACCTGTATGTCGGCATCGGGAGCAACGAGAAGGTTCTCGTACCACAGGGGGTGCCGTGGGGCGCCGCCCATCGAGGCCACGACGAGGTAGTCCTCACCGTTGCGGGCGAAGATGAGCGGGGTCGTGCGGGGCTGGCCGCTCCTCCGCCCGGTCGTGGTGAGAAGCAGTGTCGGAACCCCATTCCACAGGTAACCGACGGCTCCGTCGGTCTCCTGGTAACGACGGACGTGTTCGGGTCCCAGGAGGGCCAGGTCGGGTTGCGAATAATCAGGCGTGCTCATCAGCTCACTTTCGCATCGAAGAGGACGGGAAGCGCGGTCGCTCCTCGTTCGTAGAAACCCCTGAACGTGGGCGGTTCGGCGTCGGGGTCCAACCGCAGGTTGGGCAGGCGATCGAGCAGTGCCCCGATACCGGTCGTCATTTCCGCGCGGGCCACGTGCATGCCGAGGCATATGTGCGGGCCGTTGCCGAACGCCAACCCGGGTTTGACAGGGCGGAAGATGTCGTACTCGTCCGGGTGCTCCCAACGGGCAGGATCGCGGTTGGCCGCGCCCAGGCAGATGTGCAGGACTGCGCCCTTGGGCAGGTGCACACCGAAGAAATCGGTGTCCTCGGTGACCCACCGCGAGAACATGGGGTCCGTCGGCATCCACCGCAGCGCTTCTTCGATGGCGGGCTTCAGGAGCTGACGATCCTCCTGGACGGCGCGCAATACCTCCGGACGTTGCAGCAGCGCGGCCAGCGTGATCCCCATCTGCTTCCACGTCGTTCCGGATCCCGCTGCCAGCAGGAGCAGGGTGAAGGAATAGATCTCGGCGTCGGTGAGGCGGTGGCGCTCCCCTGCCTCGTCCTTGATCTCGGCTTCGACGAGGATGCTGATGAGGTCGTCGCGGGGCGACTCGCGGCGGTCGGCGACGATGGGAGAGATCATCTTGATGATCTCTTCGGGTTTGCTCAGAGCCTCCCGGATGTCGAGGGCGTGCTCGAGGGGGACCCCGAAGCTCCCGGTGATCGTCAGAACCGGAATGGCGGCACAGAACTCGACATTGAGCTCCGCCTTGCCTTCTGCCTGGAAGCTGTCGATCAGGAGATGGGCCGTCTCCCCGATCCAATTCTGGATCCACCATTGGGCCTTCGCGGGCACAAAGGACGGCTGCACGAGGGAACGGTAGCGCCGGTGCTCAGCACCTCCCATGGACAGCATGCTGTTCGTCGGGCCAGCGGCGCCGTGCTCGAGGTCGACGGCCTCGGGGGAGGATGCGAAGAGCCCTTCGTTGCGGTAGACGGCGTCGCAGGCCGCGTAGGTAAAGGCAGAAAAGTGCGGGCGGTCAGCCTCGGGGAGGCCGTGGAACCCGACGGGGGCGTCCAAACCGCTCAGTTCGTGCACCACACCTTCGTGCACGGGCGCTTTCTCCCGCAGTGCACTCCACGCCGCGTACAGGTCGCCCGTATACGAGCCGCCGGTCCACTCGTGGTAAGCGCCCCGGAGGTCGAAGAGCTCCCGTACGCGGTCAATGTCGAGGACCGGCTTCGTGTCGGTCATGGTGCGACGTACCTCCCGTCAAAGGGCACGGGCACGCCGCCCACCTTTCTTCCGTCAAGCAGCATTGCAGTGCTTACGCTCCTTCTTCTTCGTTGAGCAGGACGCGCAGGGCACCGGTGGGGCACGCCTCCGCAGCCGTCATGAGAGCTTCGATGGAGTCACCGGTCGGGTCCACGACGACCGCCTTCGTCTCCTCATCGTGCGCAAACGTCGCCGAGGCATACACGAGGCACAACCCGCTTCCCATACAGAGGTCCCGGTCGATTGCGATGACCGGAGAATCCGCCTCCTCAGACACCGGCGGTCACGGGCGGTTCGGCGGGGGTGAACCGGTAGAGGCGCTCCGCATTGCCTCGCAGGAGCTTGTACTGGACGTCCGGTGCCAGATGGCTGATGCGCCGCTTGACCGTGCCGATGCAGTCCGGCCACGTGGAGTCCGAATGGGGGTAGTCCGTCTCGCACATGATGTTGTCTTCGCCGATCTCGTCGATACTGGCGATCCCGTGCGCATCGTCGATGAAGCAGCCGTAGACATGGTCACGAAAGAGCGCCCGCACGTCGATCGTGTCGAGGTCGACATCCGTCCCGGCATGCTCCATGAACGTGACGCCCCGTTGCACCCAGAAGCGCTGCTTGTCCAGCACCTGCTCGGCGCGCTCGAGGAAATACGGCATCCAGCCGATCTCCCCTTCCGACAGAGCGATCTTGAGACTCGGGTAGCGGGTGAACATGCCGCTGAACAGCCAGGAGAGCATCGCCCCCGAGGTGCGGGTGGCACCCCAGGCCAGATTGGCCATGAACGGAGAATCGGGCGCGATCTGCGGTACCTGGGAAGAAGAGCCCACGTGCATACATGCGACCATCTGCAATTCGGATGCCGCCGACATCACGGGATCCCAGTAGCGGTCCTTGTCGTGGATCGTCGGGAGTCCGAGCGGCGCCGGATTCTCCGAGAAGGCAAAGGCCGTCGACCCCTTGGCGGCGCAGCGCTCCATCTCCTTCGCCGCCAAGGATGGATCCCACATCGGGATGAGCGTCAGGGGGATGTAGCGACCGGGTGCGGCCTGACTCCACTCCTCGAGCATCCAGTCGTTGTAGGCCTGCAGGCATTCGAACCCGAACTCGCGGTCGCTCGCCTCCATGAAGAGTTGGCCGCAGAACCGGGTCACGGTCGGGAAGCACAGCGAGGCCAGGATGCCGGCCCGATCCATATCCTCGATGCGTGCCTTGGCGTCGTAACAGCCGGGTCGCATTTCGGCGTACGTCACCGGCTCGGGGCTGAACTCCTCCTTCGATTTCCCCGCCACTGCGCTCAGGCCGGAACTGGGATGACGTTTCCCGTCATAGACCCAGTACTCCATGTCCCCTTCGACCACCATGTGCGGCGCTCGTTCCCGGTCCTTCGCGGCCACCCTGTCGACCCAGAGGTGCGCCGGCTCGAGCACGTGGTCATCCACGGAGATCAGCCAGTCGAGAGATTGGTCGGACGTCATGCGTTCCCCCTCTTGTTTCGTAGAATTTCGTCATCTCGGAAGTTCGCCGATGGCGATGTGCTTCACCTCTTGAAAGGCGCGGATCCCGTCCGGACCGCGTTCGCGGCCCAGTCCGCTCTGCTTGTACCCGCCACTCGGGGCGTAGGCGGAGAAGACGGCCGTATTCACATTGACCGCCCCCGTGCGAAGCCGCCGCGCCACGCCTGTCGCCGCCGCGACATCGGCTCCGTAGACCTGCGCCGACAGTCCGTACACGCTGTCGTTGGCGATCGCCACCGCCTCGTCGAGGTCGCGGTAGCCGATAACGCCGAGTACGGGGCCGAAAATCTCCTCCTGGGCCGCTGGATTCGCATTGTCCGGCACGTCGAGAACGGTCGGCTCGAAGTAGTACCCACGCGGGAGCGCCGGGGGACGCCGGCCGCCGACAGCCACTTTTCCGCCGTGCTCCTCGGCCAGCGCCACGAACCGCTCGCAGCGCTCGCGTTGCCCGGCACTGATGACCGGGCCCATCATCGTCGTCGGGTCAGTGGGCGAACCGACGGCAATGGCTCCATATGCTCTCGAGACGGCTTCGATGACTTCGTCCTTGCGGTCCTGGGGGACCAGCATCCTCGTCGCGGCGACGCACGCCTGTCCCGACGTCATCGCCACGACGGCGACGGCTCCGGCAACTGCCCGCTCGACGGCGTCGGGTAGATAGATCTGCGCCGACTTGCCTCCAAGCTCGAGTGCCACCCGCTTCACGGTCGTGGCCGCCTGAGCCAGGATCTGTTTCCCGACTGCGGTCGATCCCGTGAACGACACCATGTCGACCGCCGGATCGGTCGTGAGGAGTTCCGCTCCTGCCGAGCCGGCCTCCACCACGACGCTCAGCACCCCGGCGGGGAGCCCGGCGGCGTCGGCGGCAGATCCCAGGAGCAGCGACGAGATGGGCGTCAAGGGGCTCGGGCGCAGGATCACGGAGTTGCCGGCCATGAGGGCCGGGATCAGCTTCTGCAGGGCCATGATGATCGCGGCGTTGTACGGCGTGATCGCCGTGACGACCCCCACCGGCTCGTAGCGACGGAGGCTCAGGGCCACCCGGCCCCGCACCAGCTCGTCAGCGGGCACCGGATTCGTCTCTTCGTGCGACATGGACCGGTAGAGGTCGATGGTCGCCCGGGCCAGGCCGACAGCCGAAAGCCACTGGGTCGACTCGGCGAATCGTGTGGGCTGGCCGGCTTCGGCGACGATCGTGTTGACCAGACGCTCGTGGTTTGCGTCGATATGGTCCAGGAACAGGTGAAGGGCCTTGGCACGATCCCGTACCGGGAGATCACTCCAGACCCCCTCGTCGAAACTCCGGCGTGCCTCACAGATCGCACGGGCGACTTCAGCCAGGGGGGTGACGGGGACATCCGTCACATGGGACTCGTCGGCCGGATTCTCGACAGGGAGCGCCTCATCCCCTTCGACCCACCGACCGGCGACGTACGAATTGCGCTCCCCAATGAGGTCTACCGCCATCAGATCAGCCCCACCATCCGAGTTGAGTAGATCACCGTTCTACTGTTTCAGATTACGTGATATCCGTCAAGCGTCGTCGAAGCACCCGAGAGCCCCGGCGACCACGCGATCGAGGTCGCCGGGAAGCAGGAGCCGCTCCGACACCAGATCTGCCGCGACGGCCCGTAGGACCACCTCACGGGCTGTCCGGTCCATCTGGGTTCCACCTGATTGCAACGGCAAGCGGCTGCCGACGAACTCGTAGAGAACATCGGGTAGGCCATCCACGTGGCGGCGGGGGTTCCAACCCGTATAGGCCGCCGCCGGCACTGCGACCGCGGGCAACCGGACGCCGGCCACTTCGTTCCCGTCTGCGTCGACGGCGCTCACCAGTGCCGGACGAGGTCTCCCCAGCTCGAATGGCCACCCGGAGCTGGCGGGGTCCAGAGCGGGCGTCCAGGGCAGCGCTGCGGGGTCCGGAAGGCAACCCGCGGTGAACGTCTCGAGGACGTGGTCACGGTCAACCGCACTCCCATCGCTCTGACGGGGTACCCGACTCGGCGGCGGTTCGACGGCGTCGCAGACCCACTGCTCCAGCTGGATCAACAACGCCCGAAGGACGGGGGTCGGGTCGAGCACGTGCACCGGATTCGCCACCGGGAACATGTCTTTGATCGGTGCCGCCCCGATATGGTCGGTCCCACTGACCAGGTAGGTACGGGCGTCCGGGTCTTCGGGCAAGTCAGCACCGGTTTCGGCGTCCTGGTGTACCAGCGCGCCGTCGCCGCGCCAATATTCCCACGAGCTGTTGGTGAAGAAGATCCTCGGCACTCCCCCCAGTTCCCGCTGGCGGGTGAGCAGCGACGTCGTGTCGTACGGGGGTCCGTACCCCGGAGTCAGCGGATGCGTCAGGGACGGCTGGCCGAAGCGCATGTTGAATTCGCCCCGGCGTGCGCTGGCGATGTGGCTGAACACTCCATCGAAGACCTTGTTTCCGTCCTCGTCGACGTTGAGACCCTCGAAGAGAAACTGACGCAGAAAGCGGCCCGACTGCGACACGCCATACCCGAAGGCGGCGTCGAAACCTGGGCGCAGGTGCGACGTGAAATCGCGGAAGGCGAGCAAACCGGCACCCACGACGGGGGCGAAACTGCTCCGATAGGCCAGTTCGTACCAGTGGAAGGGCTGGAACCCTCCGTCCAGTTCGACCCGCGTCGAGCTGCTGAACCTCCACGCATTCCTCGGGATCGCCTCCTTTCTGCCGAGCGGCGTCGTGCGCACGGTCAGGATCGCATCGGGATCTGCCACGTCCGCCGTCGGGATGTCGGCGAATTGGAACAGCAGCATGGAGTCGCTCAGCGCGTGGTCCGCCGCCACATCGTCCGGTCGGAACTCCACCCGCAGCCAGCCCGGCTCGACCTCCGCCACGGGTGCGCTCAGCCCGAGCAGCCCGTGGTCCCGCAAGACGTCCCACTGCCATCCGCACCAGGCAATCGTCCAGCCGCGTTCCAAAAGAAACGCATCACCCGGGTCCGGCACTCCGGACGGATCCCACGACAAGGGAGCATCGAGGCTGAAGGGAATGCCACCCGTCAGACCCCGGTTCGGCACCACCACCAGCAGCCGGCCGTTCGCGCCGTGCCGGGGCCGCAGGAGCCGCACGTCGGCGTCGAAGTGGACGAGCCCCTCGGGGTCACGGGGCGCCAGATCCAGGTCGACGATCCGCATGTTCGGTGTCGCACCGGGGTCGACGGCGAACGACGCCGTCGCCACGACCCATTCGTAGGGTGCGGTGGCGTAGGGCGAGACTGAGGTGACGTCGAGGGACGAGAGCATTCGCTACCGTCCCAGCCGAGGGCGGGGGACGTCAAGCGCCCACCCGAAGCGGTCACCGCGTGACGCGGCTCTTTGGGGTGCCGTTCGGCGAGGATTTCCCCTTGGCGGCGCCAGCGGACAATCCGAGCGCGTTGCACCACAGCAGGGTCAGTTGGTCGATGGCACGATCCAGTGCGTACTTTCCCCCGCCGACGAACATCTGCTCGGCGAAACGAGCCACCATTCCCCCGAGGGCCATGGCGGCATAGCGGCCGTCGATGCGTTTGTCCGCCAGTCCTTGCGCCTGCAGTGATGCGATCGCCTTTTCGAGCCGCGCTGCCAAGTCGTTGTCCCGCGCGACCCGCACTTTTCGAACCTCGTCGTCGTAGCGGCTCACTTCCTCGATGACGCGCATGATCTTTGCTTCCTTCTTGTACGCCAAAAGGTAGGAACGATTGGCTGCGCGCACCTTCTCGACCGGATCGCTCGTTCTCTGCTTGTCGTGCGCGCTGTCATCGATCGAGATGAGCCGGACTTCGACCGATTCGGCGATGACCCGAAAGATCGATTCCTTGGAGTCGAAATAGTGGTAGAAGGAGCCATGTGAGACGCCGGCTTCGGCAGCGATGTCCGACACCCGGGCCTGGAGAAAGCCATCCCGTTCAAAAACCTTCTTCCCTGCCGCGAGAAGTCGTTGGCGCGTGAGTCGGCCCCTGCTCGATTTCGGCTCAGCGTTCATGGGTCTCCAGGAAGGTCATCCTTCGTCGACCTCGTGAGCATAACGGTCGGTGGACGGTCTTGGACGGCTCGTCAGAGTTTCAGGGAGCGTTCACTCCCAGTAACTCGACGGCGTTGATCCGGCCAATCCGTTCCGTGCTCCTGTCGTCGGCCCAAGAAAGGGCCTCGGTCACAAAGTCGACCGGCTGCACCACCCCTTCGGCATGGGGCCAATCAGATCCGAGGAGAAGCCGTTCGATCGGAACTGTCCGTGCGATCGACTCGATATCGTCCTCCCAGAACGGCGTCACCCACACGTGCTCGCAGAACGACTCCACGGGGTTGGCTGTGAAGTATCCCGGTGATCGGCTCGCAGCCCCCTTCAGCCGATAGAGAAGGTCGGGCACCCAGCTGGCGCCGTTCTCGACACTGGCCAGACGCAGACCCGGAAACCGTTCGAAGATGAGTTGACACACCGCGGCGGCGTAAAAGTCCGCAACGGCCCGCCCCTTGGAGACGACGGCCCGCAACGGACTACGAAAAAGAGAATTCTCGGCGCCCGGCTCCCACATGTTCACCACAGCGTCGTACCCCTCAACCCCGGCGTGGGTGGCCACCACAACGCCGCTCTCCGCCGCCAAGCGCCAAAATCCGTCATACAGCGGATCGAACGGCGATCGGTAGCCACCGGGAATGGGTACCGGAGCATTGCGGACATTGACCGCCACTGCTCCGAGGTCGAGGACCCGGCGTAGCTCGGCTTCCGCTTCGTGGGGCTCGAGGAACGAGATGTAGGGAACGGCGAACAAGCGATCCCGATAGGCGAAACCCCAATCGTCCTGGAGCCACGTGTTGAACGCCCTGAAGACCTTCGAGGCCGCCTCGGGATCGTGCCTGAGGGCGTCTTCCATGCCGACGCCGAGCGTGGGGAACAACAGCGAACCACCGACACCCTGTTCGTCCATGACAGCCAACGCGCGCGTCGCGATTCCTATATTCGGGATGGATCGGTTCGAGCTCTCCGAATGCGGCCCTGATGTCCAGACCATCGGGGTTGCCGCGGTACCAGGAGTACAGAGCGCCGGGACGAGCCACCGGGTCAAAGGTCGGGTTGAGGATGTAGCGGTTTATCTGCCCGGCGACCACAAGTCGTTCGCGCCCGTTGATCGTCGCCCATTGCACGCCACGCGACCCGAGAGCCGGGTCGGCGTAACGGGTGAAGGCATCCGTCGCCTCGTAATAGTGGCTGTCGAAGTCAAAGAGCTTGAATGTGATGGCCATGATCGTCCTCCGCCGAGTTGCGTAACCGATGGGACTCCGCGGGCATGGCACGTTGGCCCATGACCCGCGAGCGTATCTGTAAAACCGGGTTCACAGGCCGAGGATCCGCACGGCGTTCTCCCGCAAGAAGCCCGGCCACACGGCCTCCCGGAAAGGAACTGCATCCATCTCCTCCATGATCCGGGCGAGGTTCAGCCCCATGGGGAAATATCCCCCGTAGATCAGCCGGTCGGCACCACGCGTATTGGCATACTCGATGATCTCCGGTGGGTAGTAGCGCGGCGCGAACGCAGAGGTCGAGTAGTAGAGATTGGGCCATTTGATCATGAGTTTCACCGCAAGATCGACCCAGGGTTCGGCGCCGTGGCGCATGACGACAACCAGTTCGGGGAAGTCATAGAGAACCTGGTCGAGGAGCTCCACCTTCTGCACCGCCGACGGAACGCGCGGCCCGGCGATACCGACGGTGATGAAGACGGGGAGCTGTAACTCCACGCATTTCGCATAGATCGGATACATCTGCGGCGCGTCGATGGCAACCTGCGGCGCCACGCCGTGAGGGAAGAGCGAGACCGCCCTGATCCCCCATGTCTCGTGGGCCTGCGTGAGCTCTCGTATGCCGTTCATGCCGTTGTTCGGATTGAGCGTGAGGGACCCGACAAAGCGGTCGGGGTGCTCAGTCAGCGCGCGCTCGGTGACCTTCCGGGATGCGCTGAGACTGACGAGACCGGTCTCGACGCCGTACCGGTCCATGGCGGAGAGGGTGAACGAGACGGGGTCGGAGGCCGTGTCGATCTGATGTTGGGGCAGATCGTGGAACATGTACTCCGCCGGCATCGTGAACGACTCTTTTGACTCACGATCACGAAGGAGCTCGCGCCGCATGAGCCCGTACATTTGTTCGGGATCGGTGGGAAACCCGATCATCGTGTCGACGATGCCGCTGCTCAGTGTCCTCACCACTTCAGCACTGTAGCATTGACATTGACATTGACATCGACGTCGATATCATTGTCCGGCCCGGTCGACGGATGCCCGGCGGAGCATCGCCGTTCAAGCCTCTGACCTGCGGCTATTCACCACCAACTCCCTGCTCTGTCCCCGGTCGTCTTCGTTGACGTCAATGTTATGCTTCGCAGTGATGCCAACGATGGGCGCGCAAAGGGGGACCACGTGACCGGGATCAACGTTCTGGATCCGCAGTTCTACGTGGATCCCTGGGAGGCTTACCGGTGGCTGCAGGACGAGGCACCTGTCTTTCGAGACCGGGTCCAACAGCTCTGGGCTATCTCGCGCTACGACGACGTCCGCTCCGTGGAGAAGGACGGCGAGCGTTTCTCATCCTTCGATGGTTCGCGTCCGCACATCGACCAGCGCAGTGACGAGTCCATGATCAATATGGACGACCCGGCGCATCAAGCCCAGCGCAGTCTGGTCTTGCGCCGTTTCACGCCGCGCGCCATCCGTGGGCATGAAGAACGAGTGCGAGAGATCGTCACCGGGATCCTCGACGATGTCGCACCCCATGGGGAGTGCGAGGCCATCGAGACGATCGCCTCGAGGTTGCCGGCAATGATGATCGGTGAACTCATGGGGTATCCGCACGAGCTCTGGGAGCGAGTCCGCCATTGGTCCGAGCAGATCATGCTCCTCGCGGGCCAGACCTCACCGGACGGGCCGCCCCACCTCACGCACCCGGGCATCGTCCCGGTGATTGCGGAATTCGTCGAGGTCACATCTGCACTCATTGAGGCCCGCCGGTCCGACCCGCGGGACGATCTCATCTCCATATGGACCCACACCGAGGGCTGGGACACCAAGCACATTTTGGACGAGGCGATCCTCGTCCTCGACGGCGGCGCAGAAACCACGCGCACGGTCATCGGGTCGATGATCCGAGATCTCGCCCTTTACCCCGACCAGCGACGCATCCTGATCGACCACCCCGAGCTCATGGCGACGACGGGGGTCGAGGAGTTCATTCGTTGGGTGTCACCGGTCCTGAACATGCGGCGGACGGCCACGGTCGACGTCGAATGGCACGGGGAGCACATCCATGCCGGCGACGAGATCCTGCTGCTCTACGGCGCAGCCAATCGCGATCCGCGGGCATTCACGGACCCTGACGTCCTGGACGTGACCAGGCAACACAACCGGCACGTCGCCTTCGGTTTCGGCACGCATGTGTGTCTGGGAGCGCATCTGGCTCGACTGGAGATCAGCATCCTCTTCGAGGAGCTCCTGCAGAGGATGCCGGACTGGGAGTTGGTCGACCCCGACGAGCCGCACATCATGCCGGCCACCTTCGCCCGCGCCTATGACAGTATCCGTATCCGCTTCACCCCCTCCCGAGGATGAGAGTGGCATGCATGGCAGTCCTTGCGATCCGGCACTGAGACGCGAGAAGAGGTGGACGAAGGGATGACCGATACGCCGGACCGTGCTGGTGATCTCGACGTGCTGCACGCCTTTCGTTTGATCGATTCCTTACTCGAAGCCGGACCACGGCGCGGGTCATTGCTCGCCCTCCGCGACCGCCTCGCCGGCGAGCTCTTGAGCGACAGCGACCGCGTCGCCGCCACGTTGGCGGATGATTTCGAGCTCACGACCGTGACGGGCGGTTGCCGCACCACCACAGACAGAAACGCGCTGATCGAAGGCATCCGCAGACAGAACGAGGGCGATGGCGGAGCCATGATGTGGATGGAGCTCGAGGACCTCGTCGTCGAGGAGAGCGCGCTTGCAGGGCAGGGCATGCTCCGCATGCTCCGCTCCGCCCCGGAAGCGACGACGAGCGCCTCCGTGACGTCGATTCCCCTGGCCTTCTTCCTCCGCTTTCGCACCGCCCTCATGACCTCGGAGGTGATCTTCATGGAGGCACCACGACCAGAATCGACGGTGCTCCACGCGGGTCCACGGCAGTCGATCGATGAACTCCGCGCGCTGCTGGACCGGGCATGACGGCAGGCACGTCGTTGGTCGGCCGGTCGGCCATCGTGACCGGGGGCGCAGGTGGACTGGGTGGGGCGACTGTCCGGCACCTCGTGGGACTTGGTGTCGGCGTTGCCGTCTTCGACCGCGACGGTGTGCGCGCACGGAATCTCGCATCCGAGCTGGGAGATCGGGCGATCGCCGTGCGCGGCGACGTCAACGACGACCGGGACGTGGCCGAGGCGATTGATGCCGCGCAGTCGGTGGGCACGCTTTCAATCGTGGTCAATGTGGCAGGGGGTGGTGTCGGCCGGCCAACCCGAACTGTCGGGCGCGATGGGAGCCCTCACGACATGAATGCCTTTATCGAAACCATCGCCAAGAACACCTTCGGGACATTCAATGTCACGCGACTCGCCGCTGCCGCCATGGCCACGAACCAGCCGGACGGCGACGGTCAACGTGGAGTCATCGTCAACACCGGGTCCGTCGCCGCCTACGACGGGCAGGTGGGTCAAGTCCCGTACGCTGCCGCGAAAGCGGCCATTCTCGGGATGACCCTGCCCCTGGCACGCGACCTCGCGGCCATCGGACTACGCGTGTGCGGCATCGCACCGGGCACCATGGGCACCGACATCATGCTGCACGCATCACCAGCGATCCTCGACCCGCTTCTGGCCACCATCGTCTTCCCCACGCGCGTGGGCCTCCCGGCGGAGTTCGCCTACCTCGTCGAGTCGATCATCACGAACCCTTACCTCAACGGCGAGAACATCCGTCTCGACGCCGCCCAGCGCTTCCCGCCGAAGTAGCGGGTCGCACCAGAGTATCGATCGACGTCGAAAATGGTTTTGCATCGGGCAACGAGTAGCCTCGCCATCGTGGAAGACCTGCATCGTGGTGTGTTCCTGCCCGACCTTCTCGTGTGGGCGCTCCGACGGGACACCGACCGACCCGCCATCTTCCTCGGCGAGGAAGTGCTCTCGGTGGGAGAGCTCGGCGCACAGATCAGCCGTTACGCGCAGGTGTACGCCTCCCAAGGCGTTGCTCCGGGGAGCGGTGTCGCGATGTTGTCCGTCAACCGGCCCGAAGTCCTCTACGCGATCGGGGCCTACATGGTGTCCGGGTGCCGGAATACCCCCTTGCACCCGCTCGGGTCCTTCGATGACCACGCCTACGTCCTGAAGGACGCCTCCATCGAGACCCTGGTGTTCGACCCGAGCTTCGCCGAGCGGGCAGAACAACTGCGCGCGCGAGTACCGAGTGTGAAGCGGTTGCTCTCGTTCGGACCGTCCACGATCGGCGTCGATCTGTGCGCGGAGGCGGAGCACTTCGACCCGTTGCCGCTTGTCGCTCCTTCCGTGCAACCTGAGGAGATCTCCGCGCTGTCGTATACCGGCGGCACGACCGGAGCGCCCAAGGGTGTGATGACGACCTACCGGGGCAGCAGCACAATGGCCCAGATCATGCTGGCGGAATGGCAATGGCCCGACGAGTTGCGACATCTCGTTTGTACGCCACTCAGTCACGCGGGATCGTCTCTGGTGGTCCCCGTCCTGGTCAAAGGTGGATCGGTCGTCGTCCTGCCTCGCTTCGACGCCGCGAAGGTCCTCCAGACCATTGCGCGGTACCGCATCACCTCGGTGATGTTGGTGCCCTCCATGATCTACGCCCTCCTTGACCATCCGGACTTCGCAACGACTGATCTGTCCAGTCTCCAGACCGTGTTCTACGGTGCGTCGCCGATGTCGCCGGCAAGGCTGCAGGAAGCCATTCGCAAGATGGGGCGCATCTTCTTCCAGTTCTACGGACAGACCGAGGCACCACAGACGGTGTGCGTGCTCCGCAAAGAGGAGCACGACCCCGACGACCTGGCCCGCCTGGCAACATGCGGCCGGCCGGTGCCGTGGGTGCACGTGGCGTTGCTGGACGATGACGGCCGGGAGGTCACACCTGGGGAGCCGGGGGAAATCTGCGTACGCGGGCAGCTGGTCATGAAGGGCTACCAGAACAAGCCGGATGAAACCGCTGCGGCCTTCACGCACGGCTGGCTCCATACGGGCGACGTCGCCCGTGAAGACGAGCACGGGTTCTTCACGATCGTCGACAGGAAAAAAGACATGATCGTCAGTGGCGGGTTCAATGTCTTCCCGCGGGAGATCGAGGACGTCCTTTCCTCTCATCGCGCGGTGGCAGCGGCGGCGGTGATCGGCGTGCCGGACGAGACGTGGGGTGAGGCGGTCAAGGCCGTGGTCGTTCTGCGGGACGGCATGGCTGCGACGCCTGAAGAGCTGATGGCCCTCGTCAAGCAACACAAAGGCTCGCACTATGCGCCGAAGTCGGTCGACTTCACCGACACGATTCCACTCACTGCGGTCGGCAAACCCGACAAGAAGGCCCTGAGAGCCCATTACTGGTCGGATGCCGACCGCCAGGTCGGCTGAGATTTTGCATCCATTGCACGAGGAGGACGTATGGCGATAAAGGACATCGGTGCGCTGCTCGGCGCCGACGAAGGTCTGAACCATCAGATCGTCGATACGTTTGCCACGCTGGCCGAATCGGATATGGCCTGGACAGAGAAGATCTGGACATCGATCGCACGCATCGATGGCAGCCTGCAGATCGATTTCGGCCTCGGGAAATACCAGAACAGGGGCGTCGTCGACGGATTCGGCGGCGTTTCACGCGGCCGGGAGCAATGGACCGTTCGGGGCAGCCGCGAGCTCCGCTCCGCACCCGAGCACGCCGGGGTCGGCCCTCTTCACTACGAGATCATCGACCCGCTGCGTCGAGTGCGGGTCCGCCTGGAACCGAACGACGTCCTGCCCATCTCCTTCGACGTCGAGCTCTCCGGCGTCACACCCCCATTCTTCGAAGACCGGAACCTTGTGCGGAATCGGCAGAGTCAGCGTATCGACATCAACGTGATCCGCTACCACCAGGGGGGATGGGCGTCGGGGTCCGTGACGGTAGATGGCGAGACGCACGACGTGCGACCCGAGGAATGGTTCGGATTCCGTGACCACTCATGGGGCGTCCGCCAGAGCGTCGGCCTTCCACCCAGCGACCTGATCCAGGGGCCGCCCGTGGTCGCGCATTCCACCGTCCGGGGAGGGATGAAGTGGACGCCGTCGTTCTTCAGGCGCCCGGACGGCACCTACTACGAAACGGCGGTGTTCCTGGCCGAGGGCGAGTGGGGATACGCCTCGGGATACCTCAACGGGGCCGACGGCGACCAGGCCCGCGTCCGTTCCATTGAGCCGCAGATCCGCTACGACCCCCGCACACGCTTCGTCCGTGGCGGCGAGCTGCTCCTCACCATGGACTCGGGCGAGAAGAGGGTCATCGAGATCGAGGTTGTCGGAGATTCCGGCTTCTTTCTGAAGACGGCCGGCTACGGCCAGTGGAAGGGTCATGTGCACGGCGCGTGGAAGGGCGCCCTGCACGTCGACGGCGAGTACATACCTGACTGCTGGGATGACGAGCACCTGCGGCTCCTTGGCCAATTTCGGGACACTCCCATCCGCGTGCAGGAAGGGGACGCCGTCGGCTACGGAATAATGGAGAGCATTCTCCGTGGCGTGTGGCCCGAGCTCGGACTGGGAGCAGAATCCGATCACGACGTCCGCTACTCGTGAACTGGGCTGCGTCGGACACGGAGGCACGGTGCCGGGGCTGAACGAAGGCGATGTCGCGTCTCGGCTCACCGCGTGGTTTCAGGCGCAGCTGACCGAAGCCGACGCGGTGCGGGTCGAGGGGTTGCACCACGTGAGCTTCGGCCACTCGGCAGAGATGTTGCTTCTCACCGTCGCGTGGCGGGCGAACGGATGCGACGAGCGGCGGGACGTCGTTGTACGGATCCGACCACCGGCGCCGGGACTGCTCGAGCCCTATGACCTGCGCCGTCAATTCGACATCCTCCGTGCCCTCGAGACAACGCCGGTCCGGGCGCCGCGCGCCCTGTGGATCGACGAGTCAGGCGACGTCTTCGGGCGCCCGTTCTATGTGATGGAGCGACTGGAAGGCACCGTGTACGAACGGGAGATCCCCGCAGCGCTCGCCAACGCACCGGAGCGGATCCACCGGATGTCCGAGCGCGTGATCGAACAGATTGCGGCGATCCACCTCGTCGACGTGAAGGCCAGCGGGCTCGACGCGCTCGGCGACGGTCATGACTTCCTGGAGCGCCAACTCGACCACTGGGAGGGAGAGATCCATCGGATGCAGCGCGGCCCCCTCCCGGCACTCGAGCAACTCCTCAGGTCCCTGCGCGAGCAGCAGCCCGAGCCCTCACCCCGCGTCACACTCGTGCACGGTGACACGAAGGGTGGCAATTTCGCCTTCGTCGACGACGACGTGAGTGGCGTGTTCGACTGGGAAATGGCAACCATCGGGGACCCGATGGCGGACATCGGCTGGCTGGAAGTGACGTGGCGGATGACAAAGCCGTTCTCAGAGTTGTCCGACGCAGATATCGACAACCTTCTGGTGCGCTACCAGCAGTTGACGGGAATCGCCGTTCACAACCGTCCGTGGCACCGGGCCCTCCAGGCATTCAAAATGGCCGTGATCATGTTCGTAGGGGCGATGCTCTTCGATGCGGGGTCCAACGATGATCTGCGATTGGCCGGCATGGGAACGGTCGTACCCTTCATCACCAACGTAGGGTTGCGCGACCTCGGCGTCGAAGAAGAGCTCGAGTCAGGCCCGGTACAGGCCCGTCAGGAACGCGTCGACGAAGTGCGCCGGAGTGCGACGGCAACGCACTGACGTCTCACCGTTCAACGATCGGGATCACGGCGACCGAGCGCAACCTCGTGCCCACCGATGCGAGGTTCGACCATCGTCGACCAATCCGGGCCGCGGCGCAGGGACAGACCCCCGTCGACGTTGATCACCTGGCCGGTCATGCGATGAGCGCGGCGAGAAAGGAGGAAACTCACGAGCTGTGCGACGTCGTCGACCTCGGAGCCGTCACCCATCGGGGTGTTCACGTCGTAACTCTGGTAGACGGGCGATTCCGGGGTCACGAACGCCATACTGTCGGTCAGTGTCAGCCCGGGCCGGACCGCATTGAAGCGGATGTTGGCTTCGCCGTACTCGTCGGCCGCATTGCGCACGAGCTCCTCGACAGCGGCCTTCGACACGGGATAGGCACCGAAGTACGGGTGCGTGACGTGTCCGGCGATAGACGAGATGGCCACGAATGAACCGCCACCTTCCTTGCGCGCGAACACCGGGACCGCGTACTTGGTCAGCAGCAGCGTGCCAATCACGTTCAGCTTGAGGACACGCTCGTACTGCGTGACGTCCTGGAGGTGCATCGGCAGGAGTGCACCCCCGCCACCGGCGTTGGCCACCACGCCGTCCAGGCCGTCCTTCGAGGTCGCGACATTCGCGACCAGTTCTCGCACGTCGGATTCCTCCGTCACGTCCGCCAGCCTCCAGCGCACCGCCGCACGGCCGACATGCGCATTGATCCGCTCTGTCGTGGCCCGCAAGGTCTCCTCTGTCCGGCCGCAGATCGTGACCCACCCACCCTCGAGCGCGATCCGCAGCGCGATCCCGGCACCGATCCCTGTGCCGCCACCGGTCACGAGGATCGAGTGACCCTCGAGTTCGCCCGTGCCCGTCGTCATTGGTGCTGCGTCACCGGTCATGACGCCGAAGCGACCCTTCTGCGCACGTCGTCGATGCCGTGATCGATTCGCGAAGAGAAAGACGTCATGACGTCGGACTTTCAACGCCGCCAAAGGGAATCCGCATAGTTAAGGCTACCTCTCCTCAGGTGCCATACTGTGCGGGTGCAGCAGCCCGTACGCATGCCCAACGCCAGCAGGCGGAATCACGACGGGGCGCAATCGGTCCCTGCCGAAAAGCGCCGTGGTACGGGCAGGACCGTTCGTGGCCGCCAATCACGGCAACAACTCATTGATGCCGCCAGAATCGTCTTCGAGCGGGACGGATTCCTGCGTGCACGCATCGCCGACATCTGTGATGAAGCAGGCATGTCGCACGGAAGCTTCTACACCTACTTCGTCTCGAAGGAGGAGATCTTCCAGGAGTTGGTCGATTCGATTGAAATCGATCTCCTCAGAATTGATCCGATAGCCGAAAATGCGGAGCCGATCGACCGCATCAGGTCCGCCAATCGCCACTATCTCGAGACGTATCGGAACAATGCCGCAATTCTGCGGGTTATCCAGCAGGTCGCCACGTTCGATGAAGAAGTTCGGCAGACGAGGATCCGCCATCAGGATGCGCTTGCGCATGCCATCGAGCGTCGCACCAGGGAGTACCAGGAACAAGGACTGGCGGATACAAAAATCAACGCCTGGTTTGCCGCGAATGCGCTCGGGGGCATGGTCGCGTTCGTGTCGGATCAGATCGTTTCGCGGGACGTGCCCGTCGACATTGACTTCGTCGTCGAGCAACTCACCCTTCTGTGGGCTAACGCGATAGGGCTGAAGGGCAATGCGGCACGTACGGCCCGACCGCCGCAGGACTGATCCCGGCGCTGCTCGGGACGCTCACGCTCCAGGCTCGGACCGGCGCGGAGGACGATCACGGAGCACCCCGTCAGATCCCATGAACTGACAGGTCCGCTTGGCGATCAACCATCCCTCGTCGGCTGATCTCACAAGTTCGTCTGCGTAGACCGCGAGACGCAGCTCTTGGGTGTCGGCTTGGACGAAGAGGAGGTTCTGACGCGTCACCGCGCGGTCACCGTGCAATTCGATTTCGGGTGGACCTCCAAGGTGCAGCCCACGAGGGGCGGCGTCCATCATGTTCCGAAGCCCCTCGCGTCCTTCGAACGTCCGCCCGTACACGACGTAGTGGGCCTCTGGGGTGAAGAGGGAAACCCACCCCTCGATGTCGTGATGGTCCAACGTCAGACAGTAACGAGCGAGCAAGTTCACGATCTCCGTCCGGTCGTTCGTCGCTTCCGTCATTTCTCCTCGTCTCGCTCCTGAGAACGCAAGAGGACCGGGCTCGCTCCGCTCTCACGAAGCAAGCCCGGTCCTTTCTTGCGACAACTCAATGTTTCAAGCTGGGAAGAGACCCCGCATCACGACTTCGGCGCGCAGGTCGGCTTCAGCCCGAGCGGGGTGGAGTACTTCCCGTTCTTGAGCAGGGCGTAGTACCAGCAGTCAACCGGGTGTGGCTTGCCCGCCGTGAAGGTGAGCGCAGGCGCCAAGCCCCCGAGAGTGGCACCCTTGATGGAATCCAACCCCTTGGTCAGTTCGGCGCTGGTGGGCGCTTTGCCGTTTGCGCCGAGGTGGCCCAGCTGCGCCGCCTCCTGGAACATCTTTCCGGAAATCCAGGCTTCCACCGGCAGTTCCCCGTAGTTGACGTCCTTACGCACGCCCGGTGCGTACTTGTCCAGCGCCTTGTTCATCGACTCGACGGCCGGCGTATTGACGAAGTAGGGAAAGTTGGGAACCGTGAAGTAGGTCGCCTGGTCGATGCCCGCAGTCGTCGTGAAGGAAGGAAGGAGAACCTCACCGTCGATCACGACCTTGGGCTTGTAGCCCTGCGAGTAGCAGTCCTGAATGATCTTCTCGTCGACCGACTGCGCATCTGCAGTGAAGATGACCGTGGCCCCGGCCTGCTTGGCGGCCAGACACTGCGCCGTGTAGTTGGGAGCGCTGGCGGACACCTGGAGTGTCGCCACCACGTCCTCACCGACGGTCTTTGCCTGCGCCACCAGAGGCGCAATTCCCTCCTGGCATTGGACGGCTTCAGCGCAGTAGAAGAGCGCGAACTTGGTCCCACCCGCCTGCTTGACCGCATCGGTGATGCCGAAGAACAACGAGTCCTCGGTCTGTCCCTCCGGATAGAAACTGCTGTTCAGGAAGAAGGGCTCGGTCGAGGTCGTCACGCCGATCACGGGAACGTTCTGCTGCTGCACATAGGTCGCCCACGCCTGATCGTTGTCCGTTTCGTCCGCGATCGCCACGACGTGATCAGTCTGGACGAGGGTGTGCACCTCGGACACCGACGTAGCCGGATTGCTTGCGTCGTCTTTGAAGATGAGGTCGATTTTGTGCCCATTGATACCGCCACTGGCGTTCACCGATGCCACCCATGCCTTGTACACGGCGGGGATATCCTGGACGCCCGAGGCCAGAGGCCCCGTACAGGCGCATATCTCACCGATCTTGATCGGCGCCCCGCTCGCTCCGGCGGCTGATGGAGCCACGCTGAGGGCCGTGATCACCCCGCCGACCATCATCAGGCCGGCTACACAGCTCGCGGCAATTCTCCGAACCTTCCCCACAATGACCCCCCTTTTTCGCGGCAACCTACCGCGGACCGATTGCAATGGAATTGTAACACCAGGTTGCGTTCCATGTCGAGCGCCCCGTCTCAGATTCTTTCTGAAACCTCGTGTTCAAATGCCCTTTGACAGCAGGTCGGCGAGGAGGATCCGCGTGGCGTCCCGTTCACGTGGGGTCGAGACCAGATCGTTGCAGATCAGATCCGTCGCTCCACTGGCTCGAAAACGCTCGATCCCCGCCCTCACCTCGTCGGCGCCTCCGACAATGGCGATGTCGGCGAGCGAGTCGACGCCTTCACGACCGAGTGAGGCGCGATACGAAGGCAATCGATCGAATTGCCCGAAATGTTGGGCGAGGCGACCGCGCACTGCAATCGGGTCGTCCGTGACACAGACAGGCATGCCCACCACGACTCTCGGGGCAGCACGACCCTCGGCTGCAGCGGCGGAGCCGACGACGGGCACCGTGAACTGCGCCAGCGTCATCGGCCCTATGCACCACAGGACGACACCATCGCATTGACGCCCGGCGATCTCCAGCATTTTGGGCCCGAGCGCGGCGGCCAACACCGGCAACGGCGAGGCCGTTTCGACGCGGATGTCCGACGGAGCCTGATCGGCCGTGACAACGGTCCGCGCGCACATGTCCGTGAGCTCGCTGAGATACGTACTGAAGTAACGGGCGGGCGAGGCCGGCCAACTCTCCCCCGCTCCCTCGACCAGCAGTTGATGCGAAAGGCCGACACCGAGAGTCAATCTGCCGCCGAGGGCTGCGTGCACGGTGCGCGCCTGCTGCGCGAGCACTCTCGCAGTGCGTCCCAGAATCGGAACCACGGCCGTGCCCAACTCGATCCCGGGCACGTCCGCCGCGACGACGGCCAGCGTGGTGAGCGCATCCAGCCCGAAGAAGTTGGGAACCCAGAAACTCGACGCACCGATCTCGGCCGCTTCCAGGAGGGCGAGCCGGACGTCGGACAGTGTTCCCCGGTTTACGGTCATGTCCATGATGCCGATCCTCATGACACACCCCCGAAGGACCGACCTTTGCTGCCGTTGCGCATCATTCGGGAAGCCACATCCGACCGAGCTCGGACTTGCGGGCCGACCATTCTTCAGAGGTGATGGCATAGCGAGCGTGGTCTTCCCACACGCCATCGATCTCGAGGAATCGCTCGGCGACGCCTTCTTGGCGAACCCCCAGTTTGTCGACGACCCGTCGACTCGCCGCATTCCTCGGGATGATGGAGATTTCGACCCGGTGCAGCGAAATGGTTTCGAAGGCGAAGCGAAGCGTGACGACAACCGCTTCGGGCACCAGGCTCCGGCCGGCCAACGACTGATCGATCCAGTACCCGATCGAACCGCACTGGTACGGGCCCCGCTGGATTGAGGACAACGTCACTTCGCCGCCAAAGCGTTCCCCGATGAATATTCCGAACCCGTACCCAATCCCGAGGTGTCGTTCTCGCTCGCGGATGTCGCAGCGGTGGGCGAAGTTCGGCTTATCCTCCAAAGGAGCCGGGGCCCCCCGTTGGCGGGGCTCCCACGGCAGCAACCAGGAGCTGCACCGGGTCCGGACCTCGTGCCACTGGTCAAAGTCCCCCTCCTTGAGCGGCCGTAACGTGACGCGCTTTCCGAAGAGCTGTAATGGTGGATGCCGCATCGACCGCACTGCGCTCATCAGGAGATCATCTCACCGTCGCCAGAAGAGGTCACCGGGCATTCCCATCCTCTGGCGGAGCGGGCGTGCCAGTGAGCTGGCCGCCGTCCACGACCAGCTCGGAGCCGGTGATGTACGAAGCCTGCCGGCTGGCGAGGAACATCACCGCATCCGCCACCTCGCCGGGCTCCCCCATACGGCCGACCGGGAGCCCGGCGAATCGTGCGTGCACCCCTGCGTCCCGGCTGTCGCCGGGCAACATCATGGGGGTCGCTATGGGGCCGGGCAGGACAGCGTTGACCCGGATCCGATAGGGCGAGAAGTCCAGCGCCGCAACCTGCGTCAGCCCTCGCAGGGCCCACTTCGAAGAGACGTACGACGCATGATGGGGCCACGCGTGCGCAGCAGCGGTTGACTCGATATTGACAATGGCCGGCTCGACACCCTCACGCAGAGCGTGGGCGCAGGCGCGCATCCCCAAAAAAGGACCCAGGCAGTTGACCCGCCACGTCTGTTCGAACGCATCGGGCGACTCGTCCACCAAGCGCTCAGTCCGCAGGATTCCGGCATTGTTCACTAAAATGTCGAGGCCACCCAGACGCTCGACAGCGAGGTTCACGGCTCGATCCCACGACTCCTCGCTCGTGACGTCGAGTGCACACACGACAAGGTTCTGATGCCACGCTTCGTCGGGCATGTGGAGATCGCTCGCGACGACGGAGGCGCCCGCCTGAAGGAACCGGTCAGCGATTGCACGGCCCTGACCTCGCGCCGCGCCGGTAACCAGCGCGCGACGTCCGGCCAATGCGTCTGTCGCTGTCACCGTGTTCTCACGGCGACGACGACGCGGAAGGCTCTGATCGACGAAGGAGGGCGCTCATGGCCGCGACATCGTCCGGGCTCAGCACGGTGAGCGGCCCGCCACGGGTGCTCCTCCACCAGACCGGATCGTCACATTCCCACGCCACGCGCCTCAGCGTCCGCTTGTCGACCTTGAGGCTCGCCAGCACCGGAAGCGCCTCGACGACCCTCACGAAGCTCGGCTGCCACTTCGGGCTCATGTCCGGATGCTCGCCGAGGAAGCGATCGAACTCGTCCGGATCGAACGGGACTCCCGTCTTCAATTCCACCGCGATCATGACCCGGTCGCCCACCGCAGGGTCGGGTACCGCATACGCAGCCGATGTCCTCACCCCCGGATGTTCTCCGACAACTCTTTCCACCGGCCGGGCGGCAAAGTTCTCGCCGTCGACCCGGATCCAGTCATTGTCCCGCCCGACAAAATACAACCAACCATCGGCATCGCGATAGGCCAGATCGCCCGACCAGAAGATCCCGTCACGGAATCGGAGCCTGTCGGCTTCGGGGTTGCGGTAGTACCCCTCGAATGACTGCCCCGGATCGATCTGCACCAGTTCGCCGATGGCGCGGTCCTCATTGATGAGGCGACCGTCGTGGCCGAACTCGGCATCCTCCGTCTCGAGCCCCGTCTCGGGATCGAACACACGCACTCCTTCGCCACCCTTTCCGAGGGCGAGTGCAGGCATGTCCGATGATCGGCGGATGATGATCAGCCCCTCGGTCGAGCCGTAGCTGTCCCTGACCTCGCAATCGAATCGGCGGGCAAAACCCTCGATATCGGCCACGCTTGCTTCATTGCCGACCGCGAGCCGCGCCGGGTTGTCAGCGTCATTCTCGCCTTCTGGCGTAGCCATGACGTACTGGAGAACCTTCCCCGTGTAGGCGATGAACGTCACGCCGTAGCGCCGGACATCGGGCAAGAAGCCCGAGGCGGAGAACCTGCGGCGAATGGCCATCGGCGCCCCGACATGCACGGCCGATGACCACGCCGTAAAGAGAGCGCTCGAGTGGAAGAGGGGAAGGGGCGGATACACCACGTCGTCCCTACTCAGGTCTGCAATCCCGGCAACGTGTTTCCCGGTTCTCGCCAACCGGCCCTGCGTGCACCGAACCGCCTTGGGCGCGGCCGTGGAGCCTGAAGTGAAAATGAGCAGCTGGAGCGTCTGTGGATCTATCGGCTCAGCCGGCGGAGCCGGAGGAACCGTGCGAAGCGCCTCGCGGTAGTCCGGTTCGTCGATCTGCAGCACACGCGAGGGGGCCACGTTGAGCGTGAGGCCATCCACCAGAGACCGGTGACGATCTTCGGTGACAAGGACCTGGCAATCGGTGTGGTCGATGAGTCGGGCAAGCTCGCTCCCACGGTATGTCGAGTTGATGCCGACGATTGTCGCCCCAGCCAGAGCGCCGGCGCCGAGCCAGAAGAGATAGTCGGGCACGTTGTCCAAGAGGACACCGATATGAGGAGGAAGGGCAGTGTCACGGATTTCGTGCCAGAGAGAGACCCTTCGCCTTGATTCTTCGAGGAACGCGGCCCAGGACCATGACTCCTCCTCGAACAGGAGCGCCGGACTCTCGACCGCCTCGTGCGCGAGGAGTCTCTCGGCGAAGGTCTCACCCATGGTGTGGCGCATCGTAGTCACGACGAAAAGGCCAACTCCAGACCTGACCGCGGCCAGTCAATCTCGACCAGGCGACCGCTGCCTGAAAGCGTGACCACGGCCAGTTTCATCGATGGGCCACGGAAACACACATTTGTCGTCACGTCGCCGGGAAAGCTGACGAGCTCCTCCACTGATCCGTTCGGACTGATGACGCACAGACCGTCGCCAAGGGCGCCGACGACGATGTTGCCGTTCGCTTCGACCGCCAAGGAGTCCAATGCATACGGTGTCGCCGCCAGGCACCGGCCGCCGTGACGAATCCCGAGGCTGGTGGCGCGGGGCCGAATCTCCCCCGGCTTCCCCAGCTCCCATTCCCACACCCGACCGGTCAGTGTCTCGGCGACGTAGACACTGCGACCATCCGGGGAGAGCCCGACACCGTTCGGACCCAAAAGTGGGAACGCCACTTCGACGATGTGCGAGCCGTCGGGCTGGGCGTAGTACAGACCCCCTCGGTCGACCGAGAAGTGGCGCCCCTTTCCGTGATCGGTGAACCACATCCCACCTTCTGCATCGAAGACGAGGTCATTGGGTCCCCGCAAGGGCCGACCCTCGCACGCCGCGATACAACACCGTGGTCGCCCCCGTGGTTGGATCGATCCGTTCGATCCACCCGCCTTCAAAGTCAGTCGGCTCATTCGTATGCGTCGCCGGATCGATCGGAATTCGGCGACCGTCGCGCTCGGTCCAGCGAAAACCACCGTTGTTCGCCACGTACACGGCCCCGTCCGGTCCGATGGCGGCGCCGTTCGGACCACCCCCGACGTCAGCAAGCGTACGGGAAGCTCCCGCCGGGGGAACGATCGTGACCTTCCCGGCTCCGATTTCCACCACCAGGATCGAGCCATCAGAAAGAGCAACAGGTCCCTCGGGAAAGGCAAGTCCGTCAGCCAGCTCGCGCACCGGGTCTGGAACAATTGTCACGGTCACCGCGCCACCTCCGGCACAGGCAGCATGCCATGGGTTGGCACTCCTCGTGGAGGACGACGTCCGATGAGGTCAGCCCGGACGCGCACAGGACCGCCGCACGCGAACGATCGGACATCCGATTCCATAGGTGCCCCTCCTCTGCCTCAATGTCGACATCAATGTTAGCATGCCCGCCTGGAAAGTGACCGGAAGAAGGGACGGCATGGAGGCATCTCCCGGTACGGAGGAACTAGAGGATTTCCGGACGGAAGTTCGCACCTGGCTGAGGAACGCAGCACCTCGCAGGGGCGGCCCCGACGACTTCTCGACTGCCCACACCGAGCGCGCCGACGACTACGAATCCTACGAACGGCAGCTGGCGGCGAACATGCGCCGGATCGTTGCGTGGCAGCGGGCGCTCGACGACGTGGGGTGGGGGGCGCTCGGTTGGGCGCCCGAATATGGAGGCATCAGCGAGTCGCACCGGAAGATCTTCGCTGAAGAGCAGGCTCACGTGGGGGTGACGACCAAGCCGCTTTCCGTCGGCGTCGAAATGGTCGGGCCCACGCTCATCGCGTTCGGGACGAAGGAACAACTGCAACGGTTCCTCCCGCCCCTGCGGCGGGGTGACGAGGTGTGGTGCCAGCTGTTCTCCGAACCGGATGCCGGATCCGATCTTCCGTCGTTGCGGACCGCCGCTTCCGAAACGGACGAGGGCTGGAATCTCAACGGGCAAAAGGTATGGACCTCCGGCGCTTCGTGCAGTGATTTCGGATTGGCCCTCGCCCGGACCGATCCGTCCAAGCCCCGCCACGCTGGAATATCTGCGTTCATCGTCGATATGGCGTCACCGGGTGTGGAGGTGCGACCTCTGCGGCAGATCTCGGGCGCCTATCACTTCAACGAAGTGTTCCTGAATGACGTGTTCATCCCTCGTGGGTCATTGATCGGCGAACTCGGCAAAGGCTGGGATGTGGCCACCACCATGCTCATGAACGAGCGTGCTTCGCTCGGCGGCGGGACGTCTGCGGGAACGCCTGAGGAACTGATCGATCTTGCTCGAAGGACGCACCGCGCCGAAGATGCGCTGGTCCGAAATCGCCTCGCCTCGCTCTACGCCGATGCTGCGATCCTTCAGTGGTCGATCCAGAGGGCACAAGACCGAGGCCACTCCCGGGTGGGGGGATTGCTCAAACTGATGTATTCGCACCACGCGCGCCGCATGACGAATGCCGCTTTGGATCTGCTGGGTCCGGCAGGTGTCGCCGGTCCCTTGGACGAAACGGAAACGGCGACGACCGACTGGCAGAACCGCTTCCTTTTCGCTCCCGGACTTCGTATTGCAGGTGGAAGCGACGAGATTCAACGCAACACGATCGCAGAGCGAACGCTCGGCCTCCCGCGGGAAGTGCGTCCTCGCTAGACGCCCCCGCCTGAAAAGCCCAGGTTCAGGGAACCGCGACCAGCTGCGCTCTGCCGAGCATTGCTGCCTGCCCGATCTCCCGGGCCAGTTGCTCCGTGCTCCCACAAAGTCCGTCCAACATGAGCACCCTTTTGGCATAGCGATGGTGCTCGTGCTCCTCGGTGAATCCGATTCCGCCCAATGCCTGCAGCGTCGCTTGCGAGACGTGAGAGCCCGTTCGTCCCGCCAATGCCTTGACGAGCGCGACGTAACGCGACGTTGCGGCATCGCCCAATTGGTCCGTGCGAGGGACCAACATTTCGATACTCGAGCGGAGTGCCCGGATCTGCACTTCAGCGGCCGCGAGCATGTGCTGCACGGCTTGGAACGTGCCGATCGGTTGTCCGAACTGCATTCGATCGTGCGCGTAGGCGACCGAAGTCGTCATCATGTGCTCGCACGCACCCAGAATTTCAGTGCTCATGAAGAGTCGGGCCAGGCTTCGTGCGGCGACTCGTCGTTCGTCATTTCGGACGTACCCCGTGATCACCTCGAAGGCGGAGATCGGGCAGACGCGGCGAACCGCGACCTTTGGATCGAACGGGCCCGAAACGGTCTGACTGGGAGTGAGTCGGCGGCCCTCGACAAATCCGGGACCGATGCCAGGAACGTCAACGAGAAGCCTCTTTGCGAGGTCAGTTCCGGCGGGACCCAGTGATCTCCAGCCGGTCGTCGGCTCGCTTGGCATCCAACGCAGCGGAGACGCTCAAATCCCCCGGGAGCAGTTCCGGGTGGAGAATGTGGGCGCAGGCGACGCCGAGAGCCGAGGTCGCAGCAAGTGTGCGACCCTGGGCACGGGCCAGGGACAGCGTCACCTCGAGCCAGGAGGAAAGAGGGGTACCTGGCTGTGGATCCCATTCCAAGGCGATCAAGGCATCGGCGTCTCCTCGTTGCAAGACATCGCAGGCCACCTGCACGAACTCCTCGGACAGTGCTGCGCTCATCGGCGCGGTGCCGCCGGCAGGTCGAGAAGAAACCGCGCGATCGTGGTGAGCTGCATCTCACGGGTTCCCCCGTAGATCGACGTCGCCCGCGAGAACAGATACTCCTCCTGCCAATCCGACATGGCGGCCGTCTCGCCCAAGGCGAAATCGACACCGAGGACTCGTCGGGCAAGGTCGTAGACGTGCTGCTCGGCATCCGTGAGGAGGAGTTTGGCCGGCGCTGCCTGAGGCCCGAGAAACTGCCCGTCAGCCAGGCGCTCGACGGCCGAGGCTGAACACATCCGCAGTGCGAAGAGATCTATGAGCACATCACCCAGTTGCTCAGCGCTGTTCTCGTCGACCTGCTGTGCGAGCTCGTCGGCCCGGGCCTGCAGGCGTGCCTGGCGGAGCCATGCGAAGGTGGATCTCTCACAGGCCAGGACATCGAGGGCGATCTGCCAACCTCCGCCCTCCCGGCCGACGAGCCGCTCACGAGGAATCCGGACCTCGTCAAAAGTAACCTCAGCCAGCTCGTCAACGCCGTTGGCCTGCGCCAATGCTCTGACCTCGATGCCATCGGTATCCAGATCGACGAAGAAGACGGAGAGCCCGCGGTGCCGCTCCGACGCATCCCCCGTGCGGGCCAGGACCACGCAGCGTTGCGCGTACGAGGCCCAGCTGGTCCACATCTTCCGACCCTGAATGACGTAACTGTCCCCGTCCCGCGTCGCAGTGGTGCGCAGGGAGATGAGGTCAGAACCGGCGTCAGGCTCAGAGAATCCCTGGCACCAGAGGTCGCGGCCCCGCATGAGGCCGGGTAACACCTCGCGCGAACTGGCGACGTCCCAGTGGGCGACCACGGCGGGAGCGAGTATTTCGAGGTGCTCCAGAGCGCACCTCGACGTGAACCCCACCGACGCCAACTCGTCATAGAGAACGGCTCGGTGGCGCGCATCACCGCCGAGGCCTCCCAGCTGCTCGGGCCAGCCAAGTCGGGCCCAGCCGGCTTCATAGAGGTAGCCCTGCAGATCGCAGACCGCCGCCAGCCGCTCTCCGAAGCTCGAACCCTGCGGCGGTGAAGGAGGAAGGTCCGCCTTGACGTCGAGGAGCCAACGTCGAAACTGCACGCGCATCTCTTCATGCGACATCGTCGGGTTCATTGTCGTCACGGCCCCGGCAGAAACCACTGCATCAGGCACCGGAGAAGCACGCTCCATGCGATGTCGTCGTTGTCATCGTTCCCAGGCCTTCAGGAGCGAGGTGAGAGATGACGCATCCATGGGCTCCGCGATCAATGTGGTGATCGGCCCCTCGCGCCACGCGTCCAACTGGTCCCGGACACGCTCGGGGCTCCCCACGAGAGCGAGCTCATCGACGAGATGGTCGCTGACGGCGGCACTCGCCCCCGTGCGGTCCCCGCTGAGGAAGAGATCCTGGATCCTCTGCGCTTCCTCTCCGTAGCCGTACGCCACGAGAAGGTCCTTGTAGAAGTTGTGCTCACGAGACCCCATGCCACCCACATGAAGGGCGATGCGGGGTTTCACCGAATCCCGGCAGCGTACGAGATCATCGCCGATGGAGACGAACACGGTGGGCGCTATCTGAAACCCAGTCGGGGCACGGGCAATCGATTTCCCCCACGCCTGGGCCCAATGGGTCGGGCTCCAGAGGTAGGGCAGCAGACCGTCCGCTATCTCGACCGCCAAGGCGACATTCTTCGGCCCTATCGCTGCGATCAGGATGGGCGTCTGTGGCCACCCGGGGAGAGTCGAACGGAGTGCCCTGCCCAGTCCCGTCGCTCCCTCGCCCCGGAAAGGCACCTGGTACATCTCCCCGTCGAACGACACCTTCTGATCAGCCGCAAGGGCAGAGCGAAGGATCGTGACGTATTCCCGCGTTCGCGAGCAGAGGTCGGGAAAAGGGCAGGCCGTGCCAACCCTCGATGACCTGCGGACCCGAAACTCCCAAGCCGAGACGCAACCGCCCTTCTGACAGCTCCTGCAGGGTGAGGGCGGTCATCGTCGTCGCACCCGGGCTACGTCCGGCCATTTGCGCGATGGCAGTTCCCAGACCGATCCGCTTCGTTCTTGCGGCAATGGAGGCCAGAGGAGTGAACGCATCGGACCCCCATGCTTCCGAGGTCCACACCGAATCGAACCCACGCTCCTCGGCCAGAACCGCACGCTCGACCATTTGCCGTGGACCCCCCGAGCCCGTCAGGCTCAAGCCCAATTCGAGGGCCGCCACCTACCCCTTCCCCCGCCCCGTCGCTTTCTCCATGCGGTCGAGGATTTCGGCATGCTCAGAACTCGCACTCGAGACGCTCTCGGCGAGGACCGCAAAGTCGAGCAGCTCGAGCACGGCGCGCTCGACACCGTGTTGCAGCGCCCGCTTCGTGGCCTTGAGAGCGGCGTGCGGTTGTGTTGCCATCCGCGTGGCGAGGACGATCGCCTCTTCTTTTGATGCCCCGTCTGGCACCACCCGGTTCGCCAGACCGAACTCAACCGCCTTGGCGGCCGGGAATTCTGTCCCCTGTCAGCAAGTACTCCTTCGCGCGTAAGAGACTCGTCAGAAGTGGCCACGTGAGGACGCCTCCATCGCCGGCCACCAATCCGACCGAGACGTGGGGATCCGCCAGATAGGCACTCTCCTCAATGAGAACCACGTCACTCAGCCCCGCCAAGCTGCAGCCGAGACCGACCGCAGGACCATTGACGGCGGAGACGATGGGCCACGGAAAGCGCACCATGCCCTCGATGATCTGTCGCCCCTCCTTGAGGATTGCCTCCCGGTACGTGGAGTCGCCATGCATCTGACGGAGAACGCCGAGGTCGCCCCCCGCGCTGAACGCCCTGCCCGTGCCCGTGAGGACCACCCCGCGGCATTCTTGGTCCGCGTCGAGTTCCGCCCAGACTTCGGCCAACCTGCGGTGAAGGTCCTGGTTGGCGGCATTCAAAGCCTCCGGGCGATTCATGCACACGATCCGAATCGACCCCTCTGAGGACACAGTCAGAACGTCCTGGTCACTTTCCGCCCGCGAATTTGCCACTTGGGTAACTGTAGTCGATATCAATATCGATGTTGTAGGGTCGCCCCGGTGAGCGACGCAGAGACCCTCGCGATGGTGCGCCAGACAGCTCACGACGTCTTCGCTGACGTTCCCACGGCTCGTGAACTGGCTGACCTCGGGTGGTACGGCCTCTTCACGCCCGAACACCTGGGTGGAAGTGGCTGGCGCCCGCTCGAGGCGTGCGCGATCGCCGAAGAGGCGGGCGCAGCCTACAGCCCCAGCTCCTGGGCCGAAATTGCCCTGGCGGCAAGCGCCCTTGCCGTCTCGCCGGTCGATGGCCACCTCGACGCAGTACTTTCCGGCGAGGCCGCGGCGAGCTTCTGCACGGGACGGCTGGCGCTCGGCGACTCCGCAACCCCACGGGCCTCGGGGGTCTTCCCGTTCAGTGCGGGACTGCCCGCGCAGGTCGTCGTGGTGTCGGACGAAGACGGGTCCATCGGAGCCGCAGTCCATGGAGACGAGGGGGTCACCCTCGACCCGCAGAGCGGGTGTCTCGACACCACACGGATCCTCCATTGCCTTCGTCTGCACGAAGCGCATGCTGCGCCCATCGACCGAGGCGTACTGGGCTGGCTGACGGCGACTGCCCAGATGCTGTCGTGTGCCGACACGGTCGGTGCGCTGCGCCGCGCCATTGCGGCCGTCACGAATCACCTCCTCGAACGCCAGGCGTTCGGCTCCTCGCTTGCCTCGTTCCAGGTGATCCAACACCGACTGGTCGACCTCGAGGTCCTCCATGCAAGTGCCCAGGCCCTTGTGCATCGAGCCGCCGAAGGCATCGAGGAAAAGAGTGACACGTCCCTGGTCGACGCTGCACACGTGTTCCTCAATCGTCGTGCCGTGCCCGCATTCGAAGACTGCGTCCAACTTGCCGGCGGAATGGGCTTTACGTGGGAGTTCCCCGTCCATCACGCTTTGCGACGCGCCCTGACCAACGGTTCGATGGTTCGTACGCCGCGCGTGAGTGACGACCGTATGGCCCTTTCGCGAGGCTGGTCATGACGAAGCCCGCAGAGGAGGATCTCGAGGACTACCGCAGGCGCGTGCGGAGAGTGATCGCGGACCACCGACCGTCCGAGGAGAGCCGAGAAGGCCACCGGGCTCCGACCGACGCTGCATCGGAGAAGCAACTTCGGCGATGGTACAAGGCCCTCTATGACGAAGGAGTCCTCGGGGGAGGCTGGCCGACGGAACGAGGGGGCGCTGCGGGCCACAGTCCGCACTTCGACATCATCGCGACCGAAGAGCTGATTCGCGCCCGCGTCCCCCGGCCGATAGACCAGGTGCAGCTGGCGAGCCATGTCCTCCTTTCTTTCGGTACCTCCGCCCAGAAGGACTACTACCTTCCTCGCATCAGGTCGGTTGAGCATGTCTGGTGCCAATTGTTCAGCGAACCCGGAGCAGGGAGCGATCTTGCGGGTGTTCGCTGCGCAGCTGTTCGGACTGCGGACGGGGGGTTTCGGCTGAATGGTCAAAAGACCTGGAGCACCGATGCGCACTGGGCCGACATGGGCCTCGCCCTCACCCGTACCGGACCCGACCGGCACAAGGGCCTCACCGCGTTCCTCGTCCCGATGAAGGCGGAGGGCGTGACCGTCCGCCCCATTCTCACCATGGGTGGCGCCTACGAGTTCAACGATGTCTTTCTCGATGACGTCCTCGTCGATCCGACTGCAATCCTCGGTGAATTGGGAGGCGGTTGGAAGGTTGCCATGGCGGGGTTGGAAGCAGAGCGATTCGGCGTCGGGGGAAATGTCGTGCTCCTCGAATTGTTGCTCGACGACGCGGCGCTGCTCGCTGGTGCGGTGGAGGTGCACGGACGACCGGGCACCCACGGATCCGCTGATCCGTTCGCAACTTGTGGAACTCGCCGCGCAGGCTGAGGCGGCCATCGCCTTCGTCGGTGGACACATCACCCGGGAGAGTGAGGGTCGAGCCGGCAGCTCCGATGGAGCCGTGGGCAAGATCCTCTACACGGAGACCTACAATCGGATCGCCAGATTCGGGGTGCAACTCGCGACCGATCACCCGACAGTGGGTTCGGCGCCGGCGGCACTCGCGGCTGAGCGGCTGCGCGACGCGTGGCTCTGGTCTCGTGCGTTGACCATTTCAGGAGGTAGCTCAGAGATCATGCGAAACATCATCGCCAGGCATCGACTTCATCTCCCTGCCCAGGGAAGCGGACGGTGAGCCCTCAACACCCGGGACGAGGGGTGGTCACATGGGTGTGACGGTCAAGGTTCCCACGCCCGCCGATCTGGCCGCTTCCTACCGGGACGAGGGCTTCTGGGAAGACTGCCGGACTGAGGGCCGGCATAGAACACATCGCAGAGATCGATCCGCAACGATTGGCCATCGCCGACCGTGCCGAGTCGGTCTCCTATGCGCAACTTCGGAGTCGCATGGAGCGCGCTATCGGTGCCATCCGTCGGCGAGGCGTCTCTCCAGGCGATGCGGTAATTCTGATCGCCCCCAATTCGGTGCCTGCGGCCGTCGCGTTCGCTGCTCTCTTGCGGTGCTCGGTCGTTCTCGTCGCGCTTGACCGTCGCTGCGGTGCCGCCGACGTTGCGCACGCGATCATGGCGACTGACGCCAAGCTGGTGATCGCGCCGCTGCCGTTGGCGGAGTCACTTCGCCTCTCCGAACACGAGATCGACGTCCTCGGCCTGGAGGACATCCACTCAGGGCCCGAGTCGGATCCGGACTGGGAGGAACCGGACAAATCGTTGGCTCGCATCGTTCTGTTCACCTCGGGGACGACGAGCCGGCCCAAGGGCGTGGTGCACACCCTGGACACATTCGGCTCCGGGGTACGCAATCTTGCTTCCGCCTTCGGCTTCGGCCCCGGTGATGCTCCGTTTCTTTCGAGTCCGCTGGCCAGCATCACCGGCCTCTGTCAGCTGCACATGTCCCTCAGTGGGGGTCACATCGTCCTCGATGACGACTTCGAGCCCACACGATCCTTGGCGTTGCTCGAGCACTATGGCGCCACAGTCCTCGGTGGGGCACCGATTCTGCTGGAGATGCTCTTCTCCGAATATGCCCGTCAAGGAAAAGAGAGTTCGTCCTTGTCCGTCGTCGCCCTAGGCGGAACCATGATCCCTCGAGCGCTCCTCGATATCGCCGTCTCCCGCTTCGACATCAAGCCCGTCCGCGTCTACGGATCATCGGAGGTGCCGATACACACCGCAACGATGCTCGACGACCCGTGGCGTTGGGCATGGCCGACGAGGGCGTCCCGCTGAACGGTGGAGAGATCAGCATCGGCTCGACGGCGGACCAGTCCGAGTTGTTGGTACGCGGGCCGAATATGTTCCAGGGCTATCTGGACGATGCCCATAATGTCGAAGCGTTCGAAGGTGGGTGGTTCCGGACCGGCGACCTGGCCGAGGTCTCAGCGGGAAGGTTGGCGATCCGCGGCCGTCTCAAAGAGGTCGTGGCGCGCAAAGGCATGAAGATCTCATTGGCCGAGATCGACGCCGCCGTGACGGGGCTACCCGAAGCCATCGAGTGGGCTTCGTTCGGGGTGCCCTGATCGGGAAACTGGAGAGCGATTGGCTCTCGCGGTCAGGGCGGGCAAGCCCGATGCGCTCGACTACGAAGACGTCAAGGCATTTCTCCTCGGCAACGGCGTCGCCCGCGGCAAGCTACCCGAACAGGTTGACGTATGGACAGAGCCTCTTCCGCGTACCCCGTCGGGAAAGATTCAGCGCAACAGACTGCCTTCCCCCGGCGGAGACGTCCGTACCACCGTTGCGCCGCGCCTTCAGTAGTCGAGAGCGACAATGGTCACGATGGTCCTCGTCCACGGTGCCGGGGATACGGGCGCGGTCTGGAACGACGTCCAGCAGCACCTGTCCGTTCCATCTCTTGCGCTCGACCTCCCGGGCCGAGGGAGGAACCCGTCCGACCTCAGCCGTGTCACCGTGGACCTCGCCGTTCGTCAAGCCGTCACCGACATCGTCGAAGTGACCTCGGGACCTCTCGTGCTCGTTGCACACTCCATAGGGGGTGCGGTCTCACCGGGCATCCTTGCCCGCCTCGGCGATCGGATCGTCCACCTGGTCCATATTGCGGCTGTCGCGGCCGCCGAAGGGGGGCTCCCACTGGCCGTGGCGTCGCTGGAGTTCGTCGACCAACTCCTCGCCGATGCCGATGCCCTACGAGAGGCGCTGCACGAGGCAACGTTGGCCGACGTTGCCGCGGCGTTGCCCGCAGGGTCTCCGGGCGATCGACGATCGCGGTGCGCTGGCCCGGATCGATTCGTTGAACCTCGGGTGCGCGCCCACCTCCTGGGCGGGCGTAACCCCGGCCATCCGCCGCACCTATATCCGGCCCCTGCGAGACCGGCTCTATCCGCCCGATGCCCAGGAGCGACTCGCGGCCGCCCTCCACGCCGACGAGGTCATCTCACTCGACGTCGGCCACAACGTCGCCCGCTCCGCGCCGGCACAACTCGCGACCCTCCTCGGCGAAATCGCAGCCAGGTACCCGATAGCCGACGACCCTCTTTCGCCGCACCATGCCAAGGGCTACGTTGGCGAACTTGGAGGTTGATATCGATGTCAACAGTCGTTGAAGACGAGGCGCATGATTTTCTCCGCGATCCAGCACCGCGCGACGCCGTCTACACCATCATCTCCGTCGATGACCACGTCGTGGAGGCGGCCGACACTTTCGAGGGAAGGCTTCCTCGGCATCTGGTGGACCGGGCGCCCGAGGATCGTCGAGCTGGATGCGGGTCAACTCGTCAGTCGGGCTCACCAGGGTTTACCCGATGTGGTCACGCACAAGGCGGGGCGTCAGGTATGGGACTACGAGGGAAAGATCTTCGCCCAGGTCGGACTGAATGCCGTCGTCGGACACACCGACTACGCCGCACAGCGATTCGAGCCGACCTCCTTCGCCGAAATGCGCCCGGGGTGCTATAGCGCCGAGGCTCGCGTCCGGGACATGGACATCGCAGGGATCTGGTCATCGATCAACTTTCCGTCGTCGATCGCGGGATTTTGCGGGAGTGTCTTCTCGGCGTCAGAAGATGCGGAGTTGGGCCTCGCGGTGACCTGCGCCTGGAACGACTGGATCCACGAAGAATGGTGTACCCCATATCCCGAGCGGTTTCTCGGCCTGGGCCTGACATGGCTCGCCGACCCTGCACTGGGCGCTCTCGAGATCCGCCGGAATGCCACCCGCGGATTCCGCGCCGTGACGCTGCCCGAGTTGCCGCATTGGCTGGGCTACCCCGAAGTCCATACGGGCTATTGGGATCCGATCCTTGAGGCCTGCGTCGACACCGAGACGACCGTGTGCCTCCATGTGGGTTCGTCGGGAATGCTGCCGCTCCCGACGAGCGGTCCGCGATTCGAAAAGAACATCACCCTCTTCCCGGCTGTATCGCTCGTCGCTGCGACGGAATGGCTGTGGTCAGGCGTATTCCAACGATTTCCGACGCTGAAGGTCGTGATGTCCGAGGGAGGCATCGGTTGGATCCCGATGCTTCTCGACCGCCTCGACTACGTGATGGAGCATTCGGGCGCCGGGGGCAGCTTGACGTGGGAAGGTGATCTTTCCCCATCCGACATCCTGCTGAGGAACTTCTGGTTCTGCATGCTCGACGATCCATCGACACTCCCCGTCCTCGGTCGCATCGGGTCGGATCGCGTCATGGTCGAGGTCGACTACCCCCACTCGGATTCGACGTGGCCTGACTCTCAGGCCCTGCTCGATCGCCGTTTTCGTGAAGGCGGCCTCTCTGCTGACGACGTTGCCAACGTCACGTACCGCACCGCTGCTGACGTCTTCGGCGCGCGCCTGCCGCCGGGTATCTCCTGAACCGCACGTGTCGGTCACACTTGTGAGGCATCAGGGCGTCAATACGGCGACGATCGACGATGGCAAGGCCAACGCATTGAGTTTCGAGGTGATCGCCGGGCTCCGGGCAGCGCTCGGCACATCCAACGAGGAGAAGGCGCCCTTGGTCATTGCCGGAAGGGCCGGCTACTTCTCCGCCGGGTTCGATCTGCAGATCATGCGCAGCGGGGACCGGGATCTCATCTCGGCCCTCGTCGGTCAGGGAGTCCTTCTTTTCGGGGAGATGTTCGCCGCGCCGGTTCCCGTGTTCGCTGCCTGTAGGGGCCACGCCCTCGCCGCCGGGGCGCTACTCCTTCTCGCCGCCGACTACCGGGTCGGAGAGCCGGGCCCGTACACGCTCGGGCTCAATGAGACCCGCATCGGCATTGCGTTACCCCATTTCGCCATTGATATGGCCCGCGCCCGATTGAGTACCAACCGCCTCATCGCGGCGACCCTCTTCGCGAGCCTCGTCGGTCCCGAAGAAGCGCGCGACGTTGGATACCTCGATGCGATCGAGTCGGACGCAACCGCGGCGACGCAGGCACGGGCGCATGAGATGGCGGCCGCCGGTCTCGCTGCGTTCAGCGCCTCGAAGAGGCGCATGAACGCAGACATCGTCCACCGGCTCAGCGAACACCATCACCCGCCGCAGACCTAGCAAATCCCCGTCATGCCGTCGCAGATCCGAGGTTGGCGATCACCTGGGGCAGGTCCACCGTCGTCCGGATTCCCGGGCTCGCCTCGCACACGACCCGTACGGCATTGACGGCACGGTGCGCGGTGTAGCCCGGAGTCGTCTCCGCCATCCGCTCCAACGGGATGGCCAGGCGGATGTCGAGTTCCAAAGGGCAGTCGCCATCGACCGTCACCCGCCAGCCGCCGTCACGGAGCGTCCAGTCGGCTTCGATGTCAGTGGAGCAGTACCAGGTCGCGGTGAAAGCCAGCAAGACCTCGCCGTGGCGGCGGCCCGCGACGATCATCCTCTGGGCCGCAACGGTCCCGGCGGCAACGGTGCCCGCCGCGATCTCGATGTCCCGCGTCGCGACGGCAACCTCGCCCGACGACTCCACCGAGTCCAGGGGCAATCCGATCGCCTCGCCGATGAGCCGGAGCGACGGGCCGAACGAGGCGGCACCGTGGGACCACCGCCGGGGATCGAACGCGGAGGGATCTTTGCCGAACCCCATCAATTGGAACAGCATTTCCGGGGAGTTCCGACTCGAAAGATCGGCGAACTCGTCGATCTGCAGGCGGTCGAGCCTGCGCTGGATCGAGGTCAGGACGATCGGCATGGCTTCGGAGATGAACCCGGGGCTGATCCCCGTGCTGTGTATCGACGTGGCACCCCGCCGGCATGCTTCCTCGACACGTGCGCGCACGGTCGCGTCCATGCTCGCCGGGTGATGGAACTCGCCGCAGGTCGCCACGACGTTCGCACCAGATTCGAGCAGCGTGCAGACAGCATCGATGTCCATTCCCTGCTGCATGTAGAGCACACAGTCCGGCTTGACCTTCAGGATGTCCCCGATGTCCCGCGTCGCCAGGACGCCGGTGGGACCGAGCCCGCAGAGTTCGCCGGCGTCGAGGCCCTCCTTCTCCGGCGAATGCACATGGAGCCCCACCAGCGCCATTTGTGGATGCTCGATCACAGCCCGCAGCGAGCGGGACCCGATGTTGCCGGTAGCCCACTGCGCAACGCGGCAATGTCGGTGCGGGGGCGTTCAGATCGGTCATCTGGTCTCTCCTTGGGTCGGGCCTCGAGGGGCGCATTCGGGACGTACCAGCCCGAGGTTCTCACGCAGCGTCGTCCCGGCATAGTGGTCACGGAAGACGCCACGGCGCTGGAGCTCGGGGACGACGAGGCGAACCATGTCCTCGTAGGCGCCGGGCGAATGGGTGGCCGCGATGACGAATCCGTCGCAGGCATCGCTCGTGAACCACTCCTCCATCTGGTCGGCGACTTCGGCGCCGGTACCCACGAACCGGGGGCCCTGCAAGAGGGTGGCGCGGTGGCCGGCCAGGTCCGCCAGGGTCACCGTGTCCCCACCGATATGGGCCCGCAGGTTCTGCACCAGGCCCCGGATACCCGAGACCGATTCGATCAGTTCATCGGTGATCGGCGCGTCGAGATCGAGACCCGCAAAGTCGTAGTTCATCAGCTCGGAGAGCAAGGTCAATGAGGCCATGGGGTCGACGAAATCGTGGAGGAACATCTGCTCGCGCTCCTGGGCCTGAGCGGTCGACTCCCCCACCACCGTGTACGCCATCGGCAGCATCTTCACCGAATCGGGGTCACGGCCCGCTTCGCCGATGCGCGCCTTCTGGTCCTTGTAGTGATTGCGCGCCACCTCAATGCTGGGATCACCGGTGAAGATGACCTCGGCCCACCGGGAGGCGAAGTCCCGTCCCCGGCCCGATGAACCCGCCTGCAGCAGAACGGGGCGACCCTGGGGTGAGCGGGGGACCGTCAGCGGGCCGCGGACACGGAACCACTGGCCCTCATGGTTGAGCTCATGCACCTTCTGCGGATCGGCGAACACGCCGCCGACGCGGTCGAGCACCAACGCATCGTCCTCCCAGGTGTCCCAGAGCCCCGTGGTGGCCTCGAGGAACTCGTCGGCCCGGTCATAGCGCTCGTCGTGGTCCAGCACCTGGTCCAGGCCGAAATTCTGGGCCTCGCTGTCGTTGACGGAGGTCACGATGTTCCAGGCCGCTCGACCGCCCGTCAGGTGGTCGAGGGTGGCGAAGGTCCGGGCCACGTGGAACGGCGAGTAGTAGGTCGTCGAATAGGTGGCACCGAGACCGATCGATCGGGTCGCACCGGCGATGACCCCCAGCACGATGCTCAGATCGATCTTGACCGGGCGTGCACCGTACCGAACGGCCTCGGCCACCGAACCGCCGTAGATACCCGGCATGGCGAGACGATCGTCGAAGAACATCATGTCGAAACAACCCTCTTCGAGGGTGCGGCCGAGCTTCTGGTAGTAGCTCGACGTCAGGAACCCGTGTTCGGTCGCCGGATGGCGCCACGAGCCGGCGTAGACAGTGGCGTTGCCCGCCTGCATGAACCCGACCAGCGACATCTGCTTCACCGCACTCACCTTGACTCTCTTCGAATTCTGAGGAACTATGGACCTCGGCTGCGCTCGTCGGCCCCGCGCTGCTGCGGCACGGTCGACGACGCGCGAACGGGCTCAGGTGTTGCGGCCGCCGTTCACGCCGATCACCTGTCCCGTGATGTAGCCGGCCTCTTGCGAGACGAGGAACGAACAGGCGTGGGCGATGTCCTCGGGCGTGCCGGCACGTCGGACCGGGGTGAGCTCGGCATTCTCCTCCACGCTCCGGCCGAGGAGGCCCCGGCGCTCGGATCCGCGCAGCATGGGCGTATCGATGAAACCGGGAGGGATCGTGTTGACGGTGATCCCCTTTGGGGCGAGCTCGAGGGCGAGTGCTTTGGTGAACCCGATGAGGCCGGCTTTCGACGTGACGTAGTGCACCATGTACGGCTGGCCGGACTGCGCGCTCGACGACGAGATGTTGACGATCCGGCCCCAGCCCGCTTCGATCATGTCCGGCACGACGGCCTGGGAAAAGTAGAACGGACCGTTCAGGTTGACTTCCATGATCCGGTTCCACTTGTCGTCGGTGATGCTGAGGAACTCCTTGAACCCGGGAATTCCCGCATTGTTGACGAGGACGATGGGCGGACCGACCTCGGTCCGGACCCGCTGCACCGCCGCATTCACCTGGATCCGATCGGAAACGTCGACGCCACCGAAGGCGAAGCCCTCCAACCCGCGCGCACTGATCTCGCCCGTCACGGACTCGGCCGCGTCCGCGTCCAGATCGAGCACGACGACGGCATAGCCGTCCTCGGCCAGACGGATGGCAATGGCCCGCCCGATGCCCGAGCCACCACCGGTCACGATGGCCACGCCCCGGCTGCTCATGCGAACGCCTCCGTGCTCACCAGGGCCGTCGGATCGTCGCCGGAGAGGCCAGGGCACTCGGCGGTACTCATGGGCATTCGTCCTCCGTTTCGATCACGCGCCGGCCTGATTGACCAAGGGCGCGACCTGGCATCCTATGAAGACATAGTTCTTCCGTCAAGAGAACCTTATTTCCGCCCCTTTGCCGGGCTCCCCGAGGTCAGAGGGGTTCGTACTCGATGGCGAGCGAGGCACTGGTGGGCAACGACTGGCACGTCAGCGCCCACCCTTCCTCCACTTCTTCGGGGGTCAGGGCATCGTTCACCCGCATGGTGACGGTGCCTTCCTTCACGAATGCCATGCAGGTGGCACAGTTGCCGGCTTCGCACGAGTAGGGCGCCGACAGGCCCGCCCGGCGCGCCGTCTCGAGCACCGTGTCGCCGGCGCGGTAGGGAATCTGATTCCTCTTGCCCCGGAGGATGACGACGATCGCCTCGGGTGTCGCTGCCCCCTCCGGTTCGGCGACGGGCGGCGATCCGGTGTCGCCAGAGGTCGTGAAACGCTCGATGAAGATGTCGTCGGCCTCGACGCCCATGCCCAGGAGCGTGCCTTCGACGAGGTCCATGAACGGTCCGGGGCCGCAGATGTAGAAGTCGGCACCGAGATCGCATCCGACGAATCGGGTGATCGACGCTGCGTCGAGGAACCCGCGTTCTGTGTCCAGGTGGTGCTGGACGTCGAACCTCTCGGGGTATTCCCGTCGAAGTGCCTCGAGGACCCCGTCGAAAATGATCGAGTCGGCGTCCCGGTTGGCGTAAAGGAGGCGGACGGGCCGCTCGGACACGGCGAGCACGCTCTTGGTGATGGACATCACCGGCGTGATACCGCTTCCTCCGCAAAAGGCGACGATCGGACGGCTCTCGCCTCGTACGCAGAAAAGGCCGGCGGGGCGGGTGACTTCCAGAAGGTCGCCTTCGGAAACGTGGTCGATGAGCCAATTCGACACGCAACCGCCGGGAACCCGCTTGACCGTGACGGTGAGGTCGTCGTCGACGTACGGCGCGCTCGACATGGAGTAGCAGCGGGCATGCTCGTCCCCGTCCGTGTGGACCCGGAACGAGCAGAACTGCCCGGGCTCGTACGAAAACGCGTCCCGAAGTTCGGGAGGCACCTCCAGCACGAACGAGCGGGCATCCTCGGTCTCGTGCACGACCCTCTTGACCCGGAGTGGGCGATACCCGTGCCGTCGGACGGCGTCTTCGTGTGCCGTCACGTGGGTGGAGAGCTTCGATGCAGACCCGACCTTGCCCTCATGCGCCCGATTCTAGCAGTGGCCTGAGAATCACGTTCTCACACTGGAGGTGCGCTCCACGGTGGAGATTGAACCTGGCGAGACAACGCAACTCCACCGCATCGCCGTGTTGGGCCTTTGGTACGATAATCCACCTCACGCCATTCGATAATGACATGGCGATCAGGCGACAACGTCGCTATCCCCCGGCAAAGGAGTCGACATGGCACGACCACGCACGCCACAGCCTCCCGTCCACCTCGTCAGTGCCCGCATGCTCGACATCGTCAGCGGCGAATTGGTCGCACCGGGTGACCTGCTCGTTGAAGGGGACCGCATCACCGGCGTGTCGCCGGAAGCAGTGCCGCACGATGCGGTGGAGATCGATCTCGGGGACATGACGATGCTTCCCGGCTTGATGGACATGGAAGTCAACCTGGTGATGGGCGGCCCGAACCATGCCAGCCCCCTGATCCCGGTACAGGAAGATCCGGCCTTGCGCATGCTCCGAGCCGTCGCGAACGCGCGCCGGACCCTCCGGGCCGGCTTCACGACGGTGCGCAATCTCGGGCTGTTCGTGCAGACCGGAGGCCTCCTGCTCGATGTGGCGCTCATGAAGGCGATCGACATGGGCTGGGTGGACGGCCCACGCATCGTCCCGGCGGGGCACGCCATCAGCCCGACGGGCGGTCACCTCGACCCCACCATGTTCCAGGCGCTGGCGCCACACGTGCTCCCGCTCACCGTCGAAGAGGGCATCGCCAACGGCGTGGCCGAAGTGCGCAAGGCCGTCCGTTACCAGATCAAGTACGGCGCCAAAGTCATCAAAGTGAGCGCGTCGGGCGGTGTCATGTCCCACACGGGTCCGGCAGGTGCCCGGCAGTACTCCACGGAAGAACTCGAGGCCATCGTCGACGAAGCCCACCGCGCCGGCCTGAAGGTCGCCGCGCACTGTCATGGCGACGAGGCGATCCGCGTCGCCGTCGAATCAGGCATCGACTGCATCGAACACGGCTCGCTGATGAGCGACGAGACCATGGGCGTGTTCATTGCGCACAACACCTTCCTGGTGGCCACCACATATCTGGCTGACGGCATGGACGTGTCCCATGCCGCCCCTGAACTCCAAGCCAAAGCGGCCGAGGTGTTTCCCCGCGGCACGCGAGACCATCAGCAAGGCCATCGCCCGGGGTGCCCGCATCGCGTGCGGAACAGATGCCCCGGCCATTCCCCATGGCCGCAACGCCAAGGAGCTCGTCGCTCTGGTCAACCGTGGGCATGACACCCCTGCAGGCGCTCCGCGCCGCCACGCTCGTCTCAGCCGAGCTCATCGACGTCGCACGACCGCGGGCGCCTCGAAGAGGGCCTCCTGGCCGACATCATCGCCGTCCCGGGCGACCCGCTCAGCGACATCTCCGTCACCGAGTCGGTCGGCTTCGTCATGAAGGGCGGCCAGATCTACCGCCACGACGAGAGCACCTGACATGGCCGTCGACGATTTCCACCCCGATCTCCGCGGCGTCGCCCGCTGGCTCCCGCGCGGCGGGATCGGGCCCCGGACACTCAAGCCGATTCGGCTGCTGACCGGGTTGCAGTCCCGAACAGCGACGAAGTCCGTCGAGGTCAGGCCCGTCGCTGCCGTCTCCGTACGGGTGCACCGGCCGTCACGGTCAGCCAGAGACCGCTGCCGGCGATGCTGTGGATCCACGGAGGCGGGATGGTGATGGGCACGGCGGCGCAAGACGACGCTCTCTGTCGTCGTTTCTCCCAGGAGCTCGGGATCATCGTGGCGGCTGTCGACTATCGGCTTGCCCCGGAACATCCGTTTCCGGTACCCCTTCACGATTGCCATGACGCCCTGTTGTGGCTCGCGCAGCAGCCCGAGGTCGACACGACCCGCATCGTCGTCGGCGGAGCGAGCGCCGGCGGCGGACTTGCCGCCGGGTTGGCACTGCTCGCCCACCGCCGCGGCGAGGTCCAGCTCGCCTTCCAACTCTTGACCTACCCGATGCTCGACGACCGCACGGCGACCCGCGTCGACCCGGGTGCGAGCAAGCGCAGATTGTGGAGCAACACATCGAACCGATTCGGCTGGCAGTCCTATCTGGGCCAGGCGCCGGGTGGTACCGAGGTCGACGGGCTGGCTGCGCCGGCACGTGTCGACGACCTCTCCCACTTGCCCCCAGCATGGATCGGCGTCGGAACCTCGGACCTCTTCCATGACGAAGACGTCGCCTACGCGGCGCGACTCAATGCCGCCGGAGTCGCCTGCGCCCTGGACGTGGTCCAGGGCGCATTCCACGGCTTCGATCTCGTCCGGCCGAAGGCGGGCGTGTCGCAGGCTTTTCACTCTTCGCAGATAGCAGCCCTTGCTGCAGCGCTCGACTGACGCGTCGAGGGCTCAGCCGGGGAAGAAGACGCCGGCGACCGCGCCGCCGTCGACGAGCAGGTCCGTCCCGGTGATGAAGTTCGCCTGCGGTCCACACAGGAACTCCGCCGCCGCGGCAATGTCGTCAGGGGTGCCCAGACGTCCCGAGCCGCTCCCCGACACCATCGACTGCATGAACTCGCCACTGGGGCCGCTGAGCTCGGCCACGCCCATGGGCGTCGAGATGACCCCGGGCGAGATGGAGTTGACCCGGGCCCGACGGCGACCCCAGGGGACCGACGCCGCCCGGACGCGCACCTGGTTCGCGCGCTTGGCAATCCCGTACGCAAAGCCCGGGTCGGCGATGGCGCTTTCGGCGAGTTCCGGCAGGTCGAGCAGTGACGCGGTCGGCGTCGTGGCGAGGAGGCGCTCGAAGTCGGGATCCTGGGGCATCATGGATCCGGCACTCGAGGCGATGAAGACGCCGGCCCCGCCAGGTGCAATGACCGCACCGAAAGCGTCGAGCATGAGCGCAGCACCGAGGAGGTCGACGCGCAGGATGGCGCCGACCGAAGCCTGGACGGGTGACAGTCCCGCGGTGTGGACCAGAACATCGACCCGGCCGAGCTCCGTGGCGGCGGAAGCCAGCGCGGCAACAGACGTCTCGTCCGACACGTCCGTCACCTGCTCGACCACAAGATGGCCTTCGACCCGGAGACGCTCGGCCGCTTCCCCGAGAGTGGACGGTTTGACGTCGGCCAACAACAGCGTCGACTCCGGAGCCGAGCCGTCTGGCGATGGCGAGCCCCATCCCACCGATTCCGGTCACGACGACGACGCGATCACCCTCACTCATGCCACACCCTCCCCTTTTCGGTTTGCGGAGGCCCACCGTAGACCGCGCTCACCCATGCTCACCGGCCTGCGACGAACGGGAAGATCCGGGTGAAGTCCGTACCGGGTTCGTTCGCCGCGAACCGCTCCCACAAAGTCGGCAATCGCCTCACCGACAGCTGTGGATGAACTCCCGCCCTCCGCCTCACGGAGGTAGAGCCGCACATCCTTCGCCATCAACGAGTTCGAGAAACCCGAGGCGTAGAAGCCCGTCAGTACATGATGTCGAAATTTGTCACTTGTGGCGGCGCTCTGGCCGCTCGACGTTTCGAGCACATCCAGCATGGTGGCCATGTCCAGACCCACTGAGAGGCCATAGACGATTGCTTCGCTCGCTGCGGCGAGCGCTGTGGCCGAAAGGAAGTTGTTGGCCAACTTCATGGCTTGGGCCATCCCGGGATGGCCGCCCACACGTCGTCGCCGGTCGCTCAATCCGGCGAGCACCGGCTCGGAGCGCGCGACGGCGCCGTCGGAGCCGGCATACATCACCATGAGGGTACGGGCGCGGGCACCAGCGACGCCGCCCGAGACCGGTGCATCGAGGTAGTCGACTGCGGCCTCGGCGAGCAGCGCACACACCCTCGTGGCCGCGTGCACCCCGATCGTCGACGTCTCGATCACGTGGGTCACTCGTGAACCGTCGGTGCCGACGATCTGGCTGCACACGTCTTCGGAGGCCGCACCGTCGGGCAGGCTGAGGACGATCACCTCGGTCCGGCGCGCCACCTCGGGCACATTGGCCACGCTGGTCGACCCTTCAGGCGCCCCAGCCGGCCCGGCCGCGTCATGGGCCACGACGTCGAAGCCGGCCTGTGCGAGATTGGCCGCCAGCACGCCACCCATGTGGCCGAGACCGATACATCCGATTGTCTCCGCTGCCACAGTCAGGGCTTCCGTTCGACGCGGAGGGCTTGAATCTCCCGACGTGCGGCAAGCGCCGCCGGCGCCCCACAGTAGGCGGCGATCTGGAACAGGAGCTCGTCAAGCTCTGCATCGGTGACGCCGGTCTGGCGCTGCGCGGCGGCGTGGAGTCGCGAACTCCTGCATCCGCCCGAGCGCCGCCGTCATCGCCATGACCAACAGGCTGCGATCGCGAGGCGAAAGTGGCCCACCGCGGGCCCAGACGCCCCAGGCCATGGAGGTCACATAGTCCTGGAACTCGACGGCGACCGGGTCGGGATCGGCGTTCATCCCGTCGACATAGGCGTCACCGAGAATGCTCTCGGCGCATGGCACGTGCGACGTGCAGCCGCTCGGATTCGTCCATTGGTCCTCCTTTGGTGATGGAGTCTGCCCGACCTCAACTCGAGGCGATCGATGCCACGTACTCGCGCGTGCGCTGCGCCGACGCCAACTTCTCGTCGCGCGTGTCGCCGATGGGCACTATCCGCACCGAGAGGTCCGTCGTTCCGGCATCGGCAAAGGACTGCAGTCGTCGGGCGATCGACGCTTCGCTCCCCGCCGCGAGGATGTCCCCCACCGTGCGGGCGTCGCCCCGGTCGAGCAATTTCTGGTAGTTCGGCGAGACATCGGATTCCGAAAGGATCCGGTTGGTACGGCTCACCGCCACCTCGACCTCGTCCTCTCGACACAGGCACACGGGCACACCGGCCACGATCCGAGGCGGTCGGCGGCCAGCCGCCTCGGCCGCTGCGGTGATCGTGGGCGCCACGTGCGAGCCGATCGCCCGCTCGTCGGCCAACCAGAGAATGGTGCCGTCGGTCCGCTCCCCCGCCAGGCGGAGCATCATCGGGCCCAGGGCGGCGATCATCACCGAAGTGGGCGCGATGTCGGTGATGTCGAGCGGATTGTGCACCCGGAACATCTCGTTCTCGACGTCGACCATTCCGGGTCCCTGCAACGCCGGGTCGAGCACGTCGAGGTAGGCGGCCATGGTGGCAGCGGGATGCTCGTAGGGAAGGCCCAGCATCTCGTCGATCACCCAGTGGTGCGAGACCCCGAGACCCAGGGTCAAGCGACCGTCGACACACCGCCTGCACGGACAGGGCCTGTTGGGCCAGCGCGATCGGGTGCCTCGGCTGCACCGGCACCACTGCGGTCCCGATCTCGATGCGGCTGGTCCGCATGCCGATCAGCGTGGCCGCGGTCAGGGCATCGAAGTCGTCGGGAATCTGGGGAACCCAGACCGACGCCAGCCCTGCGTCCTCCGCCCATTGCACATCGGCCAACAGCCGCTCGATCTTTGTCGCGTAGCGGCCGCGCTCGGGACCTGCCATCACGCCTATCCGCACGCGCACTCTTCCTCTTGCTTCACGAAAAGGGCAGCGGGCAGATCAGACAGCCGGCTCGACGACGACGTCGATGCTGGCCGCACCGCTGTCGGGCACCCTCGCCTGCCGCCACACCTCGACGGGAAACGAGACGTTGACCAAGGAATAGGACAACGTGAGCAACCGGCCGGCGTCGTCGGGAAGGTCGTTGAGATCGAGGTTGTCGAGGTAGGCGAGCACGTCTTCGAGCCGCGGGAACACCGCGTCATAGAAGGCCTGCATCTCGTCCATGGAGCTCGCCAGCCGCTTACCGAACCGCTCCGCCTCGGTGGCGAGGCACCAGTCGGCAAAGGGTTCGAGGTCGGCGAACTCGGGAGGCAGTGACGTGGTCATCGGATCCCCTCGCTCAACGTCCGGCCGGAACGGCGACCGGGGTCGACGTCCGTGCGAATTCGGCAACGTACGTTCCCGCCGTCTTGTGCAGATGGCGGAGCAGGATCTCCTGATCGTTGAGAGGAAATTGGGTCACCGCGCGTGACTCGATCATCGATTGCGTGGCTTCGAGGGTGTTCCCGTCCTGCAAGGCGAATTCCTTGAACGTGACGGCGGCGAGTTCCTGACGCAGGCGCTCGGTGGCGTTCTTGGGCGGTACGAAGTACAGCGTGCCCTCGAAGATGTGGGTGTTGTACGACGTCGGCCAGTAGTGGTACGTCAGGTACCAGCCTGGAGCCCAGACCAGCAACATGAAGTTGGGGAAGAACACGAAGGAATCGATGCCCCACGCCGGGCTGCGGGCCGGGTTGAGACCCCGTGGGAGTTCGTTGAGGCCGTCGATGTCGGGCCGGTCCCATGGCCCGAAGAGCCCGCTGCGCAGGACGCGCTCGATCGGCTTGACGATGCTCGGGTCCTTGGGGGGCGACATGCCGCCCCACGACGAGACCATGCCGTGCGGTCCGTCGATCCCATAGGAGAGCGCCTCGTACCCGTAGCCCTGGAGCTTGCGCGACTCCTCACCGAGCGCCTGCCTCGCGTGCAGAACGGGTGCGTGGTAGAACTCGGCGAAGGCGTCGATGAAGAGCTTCCAGTTGCTGCCGACGTTCGCCCGGTACTTGTAGACCTGCGTCATTTCGCCGAATGGATAGCCTTCGAGGCCCGCGCCCAGCTCCCCGAGGTAGTCACTGACGGACGTGGTGTTGTCGCGCATCGAGGTTGACGAAGATGAATCCCTGCCATACCTCGGTCTGGACGGGAACGAGGCCGAAGTCCGCCTTGTCGAGATCGAAGAACTCCGACTCTTGCTGCACGAAGTTCAGCGCACCGTCCAGGTCGTAGCGCCAGCCGTGGTACTTGCAGGTGAACTGGCGGCAGCTTCCCCTCGTCTCCTCGCGTGGGAAGTCGTTCCAGACAAGCTTGTTGCCCCGATGCCGGCAGATGTTGTGGAACCCCCGGACGACGCCCTCCTTGTCACGCACGATGATCACCGACGTCCCCGCGCACTGAAGTTCCTTGGTGAAGTAGCTGCCAGTGCGTGGGACCTCCTCGACCCGGCCGACGTTCAACCAGGTCCGGCTGAAGATGGCCTTGCGCTCGAGCTCGTAGAACTCGGGCGAGATGGAATCTTCATAGTTCACCGTGCTCGTACCGAGCTCGGGGTAGTGCTCCGTCCAGCTCCCCTCCTCCGGCTTGGGGAAGTGCGCCATGTGGTTCGTCCTCCTGTTGGGCGGGTGGTGCGATGATATCAGTAGTCTCCCGCGAAGAGAAGGGCATTCTCAGACCAGGTCGTCATCGAGCGGAATGGCGAAGCTCCGGAAGGCCATGGCCAGGGCGTCGTAGGCGCCGACGGTGAAGACGAGGTCCATCAGCTGCTCGACATCGAGTTCGCCGGCCAACACCTCCCAGGTGGTATCGGAGACCATGGCGTCGCGCACGAGCTCGTCGACCGCACGGAGCATGGCTCGCATCGAGGGGCGACCAACCGGCGGCGTCGGGGCCCTCCTCGACCCGCGCGACCTCCTCAGGCGTGATGCCGGCGTCGGCGGCGAGCACGACGTGTTGTTTCCACTCATAGACCGCCTGGCGGACCGCGGCCACCCGCAGGACCAGCAGCTCCCGCTGGCGTGGCGAGAGCGCCGTGGCAAAGAGGATGTGACCATTGAAGGTGTTGAAGGCTTGGGCCAGGGCCGGGTACCGCGCCAGCATGCCGAGCACGTTCAACCCCTTCGGGCGGCCGGGATCCCTACTGGGGAGCGGATGGCGTGGGTTCGGCGGCCGGATGGCCGCGAGCGCCGCCCGCATCTCGTCGGGCCATTCTCCCGGAGGCAGCGGCGTGATGCGGGCGCCTTCGGATGTCGCGTCCTGGCTCACCGCATCACCTCGTCACCGGCCGGCGTGCACCGGTTGAGCAGCGTCATCATGATCTTCTCCCTTCGCTCGCCTCGCGCTCGCAGGAAGAGGCATCTTCTTTCAATAGTAGAACAAGCCTTCCCAATCCTCAATCGAAACACGCCTACTCCCACTCCACGGCCCACCCCGGTACACGATGCCATTGTCGTTGCCAATTTGGGAGAACTTGATTATCGTCACCCTCAGGCCTCCCGCCCGTTGCTGATCCCTGGTGGGCTCCACGGGCGGCTACCGATTACGAGAAGGGCTGACATATGGGCGCACCACCAATGGCCGACGTCATCGAACTCGAGCAGCTTCTCGGCCGCTATGCCGTCGGCATGACCAAAAATGATGTCGATGCGGTCGTTGACGTCTTCACGCCCGACGGCACCTACAGCGCCTTCGGCGATACCTATCAGCTCGTGGATTTCCCCACACTCGTCGAGGCTGCGCCGAAGGGCCTGTTTCTGGTCGGGCCGCCGGTCTTCGACTCGACGGCGACACCGGCCGGGGTGAGCAGCCGCTCTGCTTCGTCGAGCAGCTGAGCCACGACATGCGCATCGGGTACTACACCGACACCTATCGCCGCACGCCCGACGGGTGGCGTCTCGCCACCCGCGCCATGACGTTCCTGCGCAAGAGCGGTGCCCGGGATTCGGGCCGGGCCCATGACCCCACGCGACCGCAACCCACCACATGAACGACGCGTTCGACGCGGCAAAAGACCTCGACAGCTTCCGATCGTCCGTCGACACCTGGCTGGACGAGAACCACGAATCACTCGCGCCCGAGTACGACGGAAACGGGACGCTCGACGAGCAGATGGCGCATCTGGCCACGGTGAAACGCCTCGCCTACGACGCCGGCTTCATGCGTTGCGGCTGGCCCGAGCTCGTCGGCGGACTCGGAGGATCGACCCTCATGCGCGCCTATCTGGGCGAGGCTCTCACGACACGCGACCTCGTCGAACCGGGCCTCTATTCGATGACCGAGGTGCTGGCCCCGACGATGATCGACTATGCATCTCCTGAGTTGGCCGCGGCCATGGTGCCAGCGTTGCTGCGTGGCGACGAAATGTGGTGCCAGGGGTTCTCGGAGCCCGGAACGGGCAGCAACCTGGCCTCGCTCTCCTGCCGGGCCGAGCGCCAACGGGGAAGAGTGGCGGATCACAGGCCAGAAGGTGTGGACCAGCTTGGCGCAGTACGCGCAGCGTTGCGTGCTTCTCACCCGAACCGGAACGCCGGAATCGGCCCACAAGGGGCATCACGGCCCTCTTCGTCGACATGGATTCCCCGGGCGTCACGGTTCGTCCCATTCAGGCCATGCACGGGGCCGAGGAGTTCTCCGAGGTCTTCTTCGACGACGTCGCTGTTCCGCTGTCGCGCACCCTGGGCGAAGTGAACGGTGGTTGGGCGGTCGCAATGGACCTCCTCCCGTACGAGCGCAGCACGGCGCTCTGGCACCGGGGAGCATTCCTGCACCGGCGACTGCAGGATCTCGTCAATGCTGCTCCCGTCGGCGTGCTCGATCCGGCGAAGCTCGGCGAGGTCACCCAGCTGCTGTACGCATTCCGGGCCTGCTCCCGGGCGACCCAGCATCGGATGGCGGACAGAGAGCGGCTCGGCCCGGAGACCTCCGTCGACAAGATCCTCCTCGCCACGACCGAGCAGGCCATATTCGACCTCGCAGCCGACGCGCTGACGCCCGAGCTCGCGATCGGCGACGATCCGGAGAGTGAGCGGTGGCGGAGCGACTATCTGTACTCGCGTGCTGCCACAATTTACGGAGGGAGCGCTGAGATCCAGCGCAACATCGTCGCTCGCCGTCTCCTCAACTTGGGTGACGACCGCTGATGGACGGCGAGGACCTCGCGCTCTTCGGTCGGAGCATTCGCAAGGCGACACAGGAGCACACGGGACCGGCTCTCGACGCTGCACTCGAAGACATCGGGTGGTCGGACGCGTTGACCAGCGAGCCCCGAGCTGCCATCGCGACACTCTTCACCTGTCAGGGCGCCGACAACGCCACCTCCTCCGCGCTAGGCCGCGTGGTGCTGCACGCACTCGGACTGGGCGACACTCCTGACGTAGGCGTCGTACTCCCCGCCATCGGGCAGTGGGATCCTGCGGGCACGGTCGACGAGAACGGCCTTCAGGTGAACGGCCTTGCGTCGGCCGACCTGCGTTCTCGGAAATCTGCTCTCGTCATTGCGGTAGCCGAGCCCGCCGATCGTGCGTATCTGGTGCCTACCACCTCGCTCGCAATCAATCGCATCAGCGGCATCGACCCTCAGTACGGATTGTGGCGCGTGACGGGCGTTGACCTCCGTGCAACCAGTGACCTCGGACCCACTGCTGCCCGCTGGACATCCGCCGTCGCACTGGCACGTCTGGCCATCGCGCACGAACTCGTGGGGGCCTCACGGACCATGCTCGAGCTTGCCCGCGAGCATGCATTGGGGCGCACGCAATTCGGTCGATCCATCAGTTCCTTCCAAGCCATCCGTCACCGGCTGGCCGAGACGATGGTCGCCGTTGAGATGGCCGACGCGATGCTCGATGCCGCCTGGCTCGACGCGACGGAGAACACCGCTGCCATGGCAAAGGCCGTGGCCGGTCGTCAAGCACGTTCGGCCGCTCGCCATTGTCAGCAGGTGCTCGCCGGGATCGGCTTCACCAAAGAGCATCCGCTGCACCTCTCGGTACAACGGACGATCCTCCTGGACGGCCTGTTCGGGACCTCGGTGTCGCTCACCAGGAGCTTGGGCGAGCAGATCCTGGGCACGGGGCAGTTGCCACCCCTCCTCCCACTCTGAAACCCACGGGTACGGACTGCTACCCCGGCATCGGCTCCGCACGAGCGAGCGCAAACGTGTCCCGGAGCCAGGTGCAGACCTCGTCGACATCGACGCCATCGTGGCGCAGCCGTGCGCCAGCTTGCCACACCCGTGGGCTCCCCCTCCCCTCGAGAGATACGAATGGGGACATCCCCCACCAACTCATCGGTGATATGGGCGATCTCCCGCGTCGGCGGAAAGCCGACGGGCCCCCGGGCCAGCTCGAGAATCTCCGGCGACAGATCGGCGAATGGTGTCGACCTCTCAGGGTTCGCCGCCATCCACTCGGCCACCCAGAGGTCGAGGACTCCCTCGTCATCCATGACCCCATTCATGCACCTCCTTCGAGAACTACGTTGTCGTGGGACAGGGAGGGCGAGATGACAGATGATCTCGGGGCCGCGGGGCTCAGGTTCGAGCGGGACGGCGTGATCGGATGGTGCACCATCGACCGGCCCGAGGCGAGGAACGCGTTCACGCCGGCCATGTACTTCGGGATCAAGCGGGCGGTCCACCTGGTGAACAACGATCCCGACCTGGAGGCCCTGATCATCACCGGTACCGGCGATGTCTTCGCCCCGGGCGGCGACCTCGGTGGTCGCACAGGGCCGGGTGATCTACCCGTTCCCGACATCGGGCACGAGATCCTGCCTTTCCTCACCATCCGGGACAGCCGGGCGCCGGTGGTGTCCGCCGTGAACGGCATCTGCCAGGCGGGTGGTCTGCTGGTCGCCATGATGTCCGACATCGCCGTCGCCAGCGATCGGGCGACGTTCCGGGTGCCCGAGCTCCTGCGGGGCATCGTCGACGCCACCTATGCGGCGGTCCTGCCGGCGCACGTCGGCATCGCCGTCGCCCGCGACCTGTTGCTCTCGGCCCGGCGGTTCGACGCCGAAGAGGCCGTCCGCCTCGGCGTGATCTCGAGGGTGGCGCCCCACGAGCAACTCCGCGAGGCCGCGGTCCAGGCTGTGGGCGAAATCCTCCAGACGGGTCCACTGGCGCGCATGCACGTCAAGCGGATGCTCAATGACCGATACGGGCTGATCGACTACCAGACGATGTTCGCCTCGCTGGCGAGCTCGCCCGAACCCCGGGAAGGGATGCAGGCGTTCATGGAGAAGCGATCGCCGAACTGGATCCCGGCGCAGTTCGCCGACCAGGCGGTCCCGGCCGGTAAGAACCGCGAGTACCTTCAGATCAGTCCGAGCGATCCGATCCAGGCATCGACGAGCGCGTTGAATTCCGCCGGACGCTCCTGATGGAGCCAGTGGTTTGCGCCTTCCCACCCGATCGCCCGGGATCGCTCGTCGGCGAAGACAGCTTCTTCCACCGCCACCCGTGCGGGATCGGCATAGAAGCTCAGGACCGGGCAAGAACGGCGCGCCAGATACGGCCCGCTGTTCGACACCAGCGTCAGCCCTTTGACCGAGAACTCGAAAGCCTGCCGGAGCACATGGGCGGGCATACCGGCGACCCGTCGCAGCTGCCAGGTGCGAAGACCTGGGTCCTGCGCCGGCGACACGAACGCCCCGAAGAGCTGCTGGACGAGGGGTGCGGGATCCATCTCGTTGAGGGCGGCGATCATCGGGGCAGCGTTCACGCCCGTCTCGTCCGGCAAGAGGTAGGCCGGATCCACACAGACGAGAGCGGCGACAAGATCGGGATATTCCACGGCGAGGGCGCTGACGACCGCACCACCGAGGGAATGGCCGACGGCCACGACCCGCGGCCACATGCAACGACTCGAGGAGCGCGGCGACGTCGGACGCCAACTCTTCGGCCGAGTAGCCGTCGGGCGGAGCACTCGATCGACCGTGGCCGCGGAGATCGACGGCGAGCACACGGTGCTCCTGCGTGAAGTGCGGAAGCTGCCAGCTCCAGTCGTGGGAGTCACAGGTGTACCCGTGGACGAAGAGCAGGGGCGGGTCGCCGGCGCCCTCGTCCGTGAAGAACATCTGGACTTCCCCGAGGTCTGCGAATGCCACGTTCGTCTCCTTCGAAGTTCGAACCGGTCGATGCGTCGGCGCCTACGAGATGTCCGGCGCCCCCACCCCGTTGAAGATGAGGTCCCAGAGCTCTTCGGCCGGATCAGCCGTTTCCGCCCGGATGGACATCCCGCCGATGGTCGCCGAGAACGTGTTGAACATGATCGCCTCGAGCACCATGCCGGTGATCGTGCTCCGCCGAAGCCCGCTACGGAGTGCACCCGCCTCCGTGGCGTCGTCGAGGACCTCGTTGAACAACGTCACGAGGGGGACGAAGGCCTGAGCCGCCTCGGTGGGATGCCTGGTGAGGAGCTGCTGGGCGAAGTCGACGAGCACCGGGGCGGTGGGGCTCCACTCAACGGGATCGCCTCCGGGCTCGGGGCGGCAGAGGCGGTAGTACTCCACCACGAAGCGATGGAGGCGCCCGAGTGCGTCCTGTTCGCCGGCGATCTTGTCCGCGCAGGAACTCCGTGCTGGAACGAACCGTCTCCTCGAACAGAGCCAGGAGCAACTCGTGCTTCCCGCTGAAGTACTGGTAGAAGAGGCGCAGGGACTGCCCTGAGCGCTCGACGACCTCCTGAACGGTGAAGTCCCTGTGGGGCTCCCCCTCGTTCATCAGCTCGAGCGCGGCGTCGAGGAATCGCTGCAGGCGGCTCTCGGCCCGGGCACGCGCCGAATCGAGTGACCGGGCGACGGCCAGCTCTCGCCGGCTGACCGCCGGATCCGCCTTCGCCTGGTCCGCCTCGGCCGTGGATTTCTTCACCACGGAGCGAGCTCCGGGTCATGGTCGGTGAGAGTGTCTTTGTCCATCAGCGAAAACCTCATATCCGTGCAGAGGTTACCTTGCGGCTGGCCAACGCTCCGAGCACGCTCCGTCAGCTCGAGGCGGGCAACCGCAGGATGCGCTCCGCGACCAGGTTGCGCTGGATCTGCGAGGTCCCCCCCATGACGCTCTGCGCCCGGGCGTAGAGGTACACCTTCAGCCCGGTGTCATCCTCGACAGGGCTGATACCGCCGATCGAGAGTGCGGCATTGCCGACGGTCTGCTCGGTCGAGGTCATGAGCAGCTTGTCGATCGAGCCCTCGGGACCGTGCGTCACGCCGTCCAGGCGCTCGGAGAGGCGCCGGTACACGTGGAGTCGCAACATGTCCGCCTCGACGATCGCCCATCCGAGGTCGCGAACCTGGTCGGCGCTGTAGCGCGACGGCGTCACGCTGCACCTGCGCCACCAGATCCTTGACCAGCTTCTTGTAGCGACCGGCAAAACCGAGCTGTTGGGGCTCCCGCTCATGGCTGACGACGGTCATGGCCAGGGACCATCCTTCTCCCGGCTCGCCGATCATGTTGGCTGCGGGCACCCGGGCTCCGTCGAAGAGGACCTCTCCGAACTCCTTGGTGATCCCGTTGATCATGCGGCAGAGGCCGCTGCTCGATGCCCGGCTGATGCATCGGCACCGCGAAGGCTGAGATCCCTTTGTGCTTGGCGACTTCATGGTCGGTCCGGGCAAGCACGAGGCACCACTCGGCGTCGTCGGAGTAGCTCGTCCAGACCTTGTGACCGGTGAGGACGTACTCGTCGCCCCGGCGCTCGGCCCGGGTGCGCAGTGAGGCCAGGTCCGAGCCTGCGTCGGGCTCGCTGAAACCCTGGCACCATCGATCGCGCCCATTGACGATCCCGGGCAGGAACCGTCTGCCTGATGTCGGCGCTCCCGTGCTCGAGGATGCCTTCGACGAGGTAGCCGAGACTCGGTCGGGGCGGCGCGCCGGCGGCGGCCAATTCCTCGTCGACGATGACGTCGTAGACGCTCGGCAGGCCCTGGCCACCGATCTCCTTCGGCCAGGTCGTGCCGAAGAAACCGCCGTCGTAGAGCGCCTGATGCCAGGCACGCTGACCGGCCCAGTAGTCGTCATCGGTCGAGGACGCCGGCAACTTCGGGTTGTTGTCCTCCAACCAGGTCCCGGAGACGAACCGAAACGCCGCCTCCTCGGGCGCATCACCGAAGTCCATGGCTGCCCCCGATCCCGTGATGCGCCAAGACCCGCTCCATGTTGACGCCCACCCCACCGAGGATCTCGCTCGAGAGAAGGGCTCGGCGCAGGTGGACGTGTGCCAGACATTCCCATGTGTTGCCGATCCCGCCATGGACCTGAATCGAGGTTTCACACACCGTGCGCGCCGATCTCGCGCAGTAGGCCTTTGCCGCGGCCGCTGCGCCGCGAGTGCGTCGTCCGCCGCGAGCGCGTCAACCGCCCAGGCGGCGTGACGGGCCACACTGCGTGATCCCTCCATCAGCACCAACGCGTCGGCCAGAAGGTGCTGGACGGCCTGAAAGGAGCCGACCGGCCGCCCGAACTGTTGACGTGAGGTGGCGTAGGCGCAGGAAAGGTCGATGGCCCCCCGCATGACCCCGACCAGATCGGCGCTGGTCAGAGCCAACCCGAGCGCGTGCCATCGCACCAGGTCGTCCGGCGCCAGGGGACCGCCGTGTCGACCGATCGCGGTGGCGGGCGACGCATCCTCGACCACCACGCGAGGGGCGGGTCAGGTCAACCCCGACCACGGCCGGCCCCAGGCGGCACCGAGGCGACGACGAAGCCGTCCCGGCTCGGGCATCAGGAGAAGCGCTGCGCTCAGCGCCCTCGGCGTCGATGGCCACCGCGCCCTCGGGTGTCGTGCCGTCGACAGCCACCGCGAGGTCGGAGAGCGAGCGGGCGAGGACGACGGTCTCCGCGGCTGCGGCCGGAGGTGCTCCGGCAATCCGCCGCAACTCCGTCGGCGAGTGTCGGGCCCAGGAATGGCGCATCGGCCAGACCTCGCCCCAACTCCTCGGCGACGATGGCCGGCTCGACCCCCGACGCGAGCGGCGCGCCGTCGGCCTCATCGGCCCGCAGCTCGCGCCAGCCCGACGCGACAATGGCGGCTTCCAGCTTCTCCGATCTCTCGAGATCGTCGAGCTGCCCCACGGCACGAGGCCCGAGCCGGTCGACGACGGCGGTGACCGACTCGCGGAGCGCCTCTTGCACGGACGAGAGCCGGACGTCCATCAGACCGTCCTTCCCCGCGTCCAGCAGACGCGGCGTCCACTCGTCGCGAAGCGTTCGGCGGAGGACCTTGCCCGAGGGCAGCCGCGGGATGGCATCGACGAAGACGACCCATCGCAGCTGCTTGTACGTCGCCAGGGAACTCGGCCACGTACTGCTTTGAGCTCGTCCTCGCTGACCGGCCGCGCGGGATCGAGCTGCACGACCGCAACGGGGACTTCGCCCGCACGCTCGTCGACCAATCCGAACACGGCACAGTCGAGCACGGAGGGGTGACCGTGGAGGACTCCCTCGATCTCCGCCGGAGCGACCTGAAAGCCGTTGACCTTGATCATCTCCTTCGAGCGGTCGGTGAGGTGGACCCAACCTTGCGGCTTCGAGCCAGCCGACGTCGCCCGTTCGATACCAGCCGTCTGCGAAGGCCTCCGCTGTTGCCTCCGCGGGGAGGTAGCCGACCATCGCCGATGGGCTCAGAACCTGAATCTCCCCGATCTCCCCGGGAGCCAGGATGGCACCACTCTCGAGGTCGGCCACGCGCAAGGTACACGCCGTGTCGGCGGCAGACCGGCAGAGTCGAGCCGCCACTCCGACGGTCGATCGACGGGATTGACGGCGATGACCGGCACCTCGCTCGCTCCGTAGGCGGGAAGCCAGCGCACGCCCGTCCGCTCGGATACCCGCTTCGCCACGGCCTCGCTCACCGGGGTCGCGCCCCACATGATGTAGCGCAACGAGGAAAGGTCGAACTTCTCGATATCGGGGTGGTTGGCCATCGCCAGCGCGATCGGCGCCACCGCCATCTCGAGGGTCATTTTGTCCGCCTCAATGAAATGGAGGACATCGTCCAGGTCGAATCGACGATGCAGGCGCACCGTGGCACCGGCGCTGGCCGCGGCCAGCAGATTCAGGAGACCGAGAATGTGCGAGGGCGGCGTCGCCACCTGGAACCGGTCGGTCGGGCCGAGGCCGAGCGTCTGGCACCAGTGCGCGGTGCCGTGGCCCATCGAACGATGCGTATGGCGAACCGCCTTCGGAAGGCCGGTGGTGCCCGAGCTGAACACCAGCACGGCCTCGTCGGTATCGCTCGGCGCGGCAGCGCCGTCATCTACCGTGCGGACCGTCTGCAGGGTCGCTCTGCAACCAGTCGTCGACGTCGGTGACGCGGCTCTCCCCGAACAGCTCAGCCAGCAACGCCGTCGACGGCTCCGTCCGCGACGGCGTGCACCGGTTCGGTGAGCTGCAGCGCGTGCCCGACCTCACGTGCCTTCCACGACGGGCTGAGGAGCACGGACGCGGCGCCGATCTTGCTGACGGCGTAGACGGCCACGACGAATTCCGGCCGGTTCGAGAGCATCAACGCCACGCGATCACCCGGGCCGATGCCCTGCGCAACGAGATGTTCGGCAAAGGAATTGCTGAGGTCGTCGAGGCGGCGGAACGACCATCGCTCGTCTCCGGCCCAGACGGCGTCGCGGTCACCGAATTCGTCTGCGGCCCGCTCGAGATAGTGATGGAGCAGGGTCGCCGGCATGGAAACATTCTTCTCGTTTATGAGATCGACGTCAACATTGAGAGAATGTAAGGTTCTCCACATGACTGAGCAGGTCAACTCCCCGATGCTCGCAGGTCCGACCGACCCTGACGTGCGCCAGGAGATCATCGAAACCGTCCGGCGATTCGTCGCCAACGAGGTCATCCCCGTCGCCTCCGAGCTCGAGCATCACGATCGATTCCCGACCGACATCGTCCGCCAGATGCGCGACCTCGGACTCTTCGGTGTGACCATCCCCGAGGAATACGGGGGCTTGGGCCTCGACCTGTTGACCTACATCGGCGTCATCGAAGAGCTGGCCTACGGCTGGATGAGCCTGACCGGCATCGTCAACACCCACACCATGGCGGCCACGCTGATCATGACGCACGGCAACGACGAACAGCGAGCGGCGTTGGCTGCCCGTCCTGGCCGTCCGGGGACCGCCGGGGGGCGCTCTCGCTCTCCGAGCCCGACGCAGGCAGCGACACCCGCAATATCTCCTGTCGCGCCACGCGCGACGGCGACGAATACGTGATCAATGGCACGAAAGCCTGGGTCACGAACGGCGAACGCTCCAGTTTGGTCGCGCTGGCGGCACGCACCGAGGAGGGAATCTCCGCCTTCATCGTGGAGAAGGAGCCCGGACCGACGTTCGAGGGGATCACGGTCAGCAAGAACGTCAGCAAGCTCGGCTACAAGGGGGTCGAGACCGTCGAGATGTCCTACGTGGACCACCGGATTCCGGCGACCAACCTCATCGGCGAGCTGGGGCGGGGCCTCCCGCAGATCCTGGGCGTCCTCGAAGTCGGGACGCATCAATATCGCGGCCCGCGCCGTGGGCGTCGCTCGGGCGGCGTTCGATGCCGCATTGCACTACGCCCAGGAGCGCGAGACCTTCGGCAAGCCCATCGGCGAGCACCAGGCCATCCAGCTCAAGTTGGCCGACATGGCGACCCGGCTGCAGGCGGCGCGGCTCCTCACCAGGGACGCGGCCGAACGAAAGATGGCCGGGCTGCGTTGCGACGTCGAGGCAGGCATGGCCAAGCTCTTCGCCAGCGAGACGGCACTCGAGCTTGCCACCGAGTCCATGCGGATCCACGGCGGGGTGGGCTACACGACCGACCTGCCTGTGGAGCGGTACTACCGCGACGCCCCGCTCATGGTGATCGGCGAGGGAACCAACGAGATCCAACGCCTGGTCATCGCCCGAGGCCTGATGGCCCGGGCGCGTCCCTCCAACCCCTGACCGTCCCCGATACTCCGTCCACCGGGGTCATGGTGGGTCCGCACTGCGGCGGCGGGCGGTGCCCCGCGACAACTCGTCCAGAATCTCCGCCGTGTGGTCCCCGAGCTTGGGTACCACGATCGCGGGGTCGGCGACCACATCGGAGAAGGTCACCGGGTCCGTTGACGGATCGCATCGCCCCGCCCTCGATCTCCACGACGCCGCCGTTCGCCAGGAGCTGAGGGTCCACCACGACCTCGGCCGGAGTCTGCACCGGAGCCCACCACACGCCCTCGCGGTCGAAGCGCTCACTCCATTGCGAAAGAGGCCTTTCGGCAATGATCTCGTCGAGAAGGGCGATGACCTCGACCCGGTTCTTCCGGATGGCGCTCGCGCTCGCGAACCGCTCGTCATCGAGCAACTCGGGACGTCCGAGGGCGCGGCAGACGGCCCCGATGTGCCGCTCCGCCTCGAGGCCGGTGAAGAAGAACCATTTCCCGTCCGCGGCGCGGTAGGGGTTCATCAGCGGTGACTGGTTTCGGTCGCGCCGTTCGGCACCGGCCACCTTGCCCAACTCCATCTGCAACCCCAGATCCCATCCGAGGACGTAGGCGCCGGTGCGGAGCAACGACACCTCGACCACGCGGCCCGCCCCGGTCTCGCGCTGCTGCAGGACGGCGGCCAGAATGCCGGCGAGGGCGGCCAGCCCCGTGATGTGGTCACCGACTCCCCCGCGTGCGTTGAGCGGCGCGCCGTCACCGCCCGCCATCTGGTTCGAGAGTCCGGAACGAGCCCAGAACGCCCCGATGTCATAGGTCGGGCGATTGCGGTCCTCCCCGTGCAGGCCGTAGCCGCTGACACTGCAGTAGACGAGGTGGGGATGGCGGCGCAGGGTTTCTTCGGGCTCGAGGTCGAGTTTGTCGAGGGCATCAGGGCGGAGGTTGCTGACGAAGACGTCCGCCGTGGCCAAGAGCTCTTCGAGGTGCCGGCGATCGCCCGGCTCACGCAGGTCGAGCACAATGCTCCGCTTCCCGCGGTTGTCGAGGGCGAATCCCGGGTTTGGCAGGTCTCCACCGATCCCGATGGAACCGAAGACGTTGCGCATCGGGTCGCCCGTCGGGGGTTCGACCTTGATGACCTCTGCGCCCCAATCGGCGAGAAGTGCAGCCGCCGAGGGTGCGGCCACCCACACCCCGAGCTCGACCACACGGAGGTCTGCGAGAGCCGACAGTCCGAATGACTGGTCGCCGCTCACGCGGAGGCGCTCCGGTGGCCTCGGTCCCCACGCTGCCTGAGGGCGTCCTTGAGGACCTTGCCGGTGGCAGTGAGCGGCAGGTCGTCGACGAATTCCACGACCCTTGGCACTTTGTAATTGGCCATCTGGGCCCGGCTCCATTCGATGATGTCCGCCCCGGTGCCCGAGAAACCGGGATGCAGCACGATGAACGCCATGCCGACCTCGCCCAGCCGCTCGTCCGGTATGCCGATCACGGCGGCCTGGCGGATGTGGGGGTGCCGGAGCAGGATGTTCTCTATTTCCGCCGGATAGGCGTTGAAACCCCCGACGATGTACATGTCCTTGGACCGGCCGACGATACGCAGGTAGCCCGACTCATCGACCGTACCGAGATCACCTGTGCGCAACCACCCGTCCGGAGAGAGCGCTTGAGCCGTTCCCTCCGGATCGTCGAGGTAGTGCGACATGACACTCCCGCCCCGCAGGAGCACCTCGCCCGCCTCCGCCGGGCGGCACCTCGGACCCTGCGCCATCGACGATGCGAAGTTCGAATCCGGGACGAGGGCAACCGACCGTCGTGGCAATGGTCTCCACGTCGTCATCGGGCAACGTCGCCGCCGCCGTACCGGTCTCGGTGAGCCCGTACCCGGTGATGATCCGGGAGAATGGGAGCTCCCTGTCGATCCGCCGGATGAGCTCCACCGGTATGTCGGCTGATCCGGTGACGGCCACGCGCAGCGTCGAGAGGTCGAAGCGGTCCCGATCCGGGTGGTCGAGGAGGCCTTGATACAAGGTCGGAGGGCCCGGCAGCACCGTCACCCCCTCCGCTTCCACGATCGAGAGTACGGCATCCACGTCGAACACGGACTGCGGCAGCATGGTCGCGCCGGCGCACACTGCGGTGAGTATCCCCGCTTTCAATCCGAACATGTGGAAGTAGGGGTTCACCATCAGGTACCGGTCGTCCGCGTGCAGGCCGGTCATCGCCGCCCAGTCGGTGGCCACGCAAAGGGTGCGCCCGTGGGTCTGCACCACGCCTTTGGGAACGCCTGTCGTCCCCGACGTGAACAAGATGTCGGAGGGATCGTCGGGCTCCACCGCAGCGGTACGGCGGTCGACCTCGGCCCCGGCAGCATCGGTGGCGCGCGACAAGAATTCGTCCCATCCGTGCGTTCCCTCGGCGACCGGCCCGCGCGCGATCACGGTGGTGGCCAGATCGGGGAAGTCGACCCCCGTGTCCTTTAGCATCCCGAGGTAGTCGGTGCCGAGAAAATCGGTCACCGTCACCAGCACCTTGGCTCGGCCCCGGCGCAGTATGTCGGCGGCCTCGGCCCCTTTGAACCTCGTGTTGATGGGGACCAACACCGCCCCGGCCCGGAAGAGCCCCAGCGCGGCGACGACCCACTCCGCACTGTTGAACGCCCAGATGGAGACGCGATCACCGGGTTCGATCCCCGAAGCGACCAACGCAGCGCCGAACAGACGAGCCTGTTCCGCCAGCTCGACGTAGGTCCAGCGGGTCTCACCATCGATGAGCGCCGGTCGCCGACCCGAATCGGTCAGCCGCGGCATCGATCATCGAAGAGATGCTTCTCCACCCGCTGGTGGGGCCGGCGGTCATCGGGTGCCCTCTCTCTCCGCTGAGAACGACATTGTTGCATCGAGAGAGTACCGTTGCAGAAGATGACTCGCCACTACCACCATTGCCCTGAGTCACGCGGGGCGAGCAGCGGTGATTGGGCAGGCCAAGGCACCAGATCACTGGAAGAACCGCAACGGGCACCTCCCTGTGCTCGTGTGAGAATCTTGTTCTTGCCTCACCGATTCGACGTCACCCGCAAGATCGACCACCACATGGCCTTCGGCTATGGCCTGCACTTCTGTCTCGGAGCGGCACTGGCCCGGCTCGAGGGCAAGGTGGCGCTCGACGAAGTGCTCCAACGCTTCCCCTCGTGGGAGGTCGACTGGCCCAACGCCAAGCAGGCCCGGACGTCGACGGTGCGCGGGTGGGAGAGATTGCCCGTGATCGTCTCTTGAGACACGCATCTCCCGACGATCAGGCGCAGCGGTGACGTTGCGCAGCGCCCGGCCCGGCGCACCTGCTAAGACCACGTACCGAGAATCACCTCCACCCTTAGAGAATCTCAGGAGAGTACGCACGTGACGCTATTTGATGGATTTCGCTACGACGGGAAGAGGGCGCTGGTCGTCGGAGGAGCAACGGGAATGGGTGCGGCCACGGCCGAGCTGCTGCTGTCGGCAGGGGCCGACGTCGTGGTGATGGACTGCGCTGAGATCTCCTTGTCGGGGGTCACCCCCATCACCATGGATCTGGCCGAGCGCGGCTCGATCGACGCCGCCCTCGATCAATGCGGCGGCCCGATCCACGCCTTGTTCTCCTGCGCAGGAGTGGCCGACGGCACGGCGGGCATCGAGAAGATCAACTTCATCGGCCACCGTCACATCGTCGACCGGCTCCTGGGCGCGGACATGCTTCCCCGAGGATCGGCCATCGGCTTCATTTCTTCAGCTGCCGGGCTGGGTTGGGAGGCGAACCTGCCCCGGATCAAGGAGTATCTGGCTACCCCCGATTTCGACAGTGCCGTGGCGTGGGTGGCCGCCAACGGCGGTGCGGACTACCTCTCGACCAAACAGGCGATCTGCGCCTACGTCGCCACACATGCCTTTCCTTTCCTGCAACGTGGGATCCGGATCAACGCGATATGCCCAGGTCCGACGGATACGCCGTTGGCCCGGGCCAACGAGGAGACGTGGCTCGGTTTCGGTGCCGACTTTCGCGCCGAGGTGGGTGTTGACGTCCTGACCCCGATGGAGCAGGCCTCCGCCCTCGTGTTCCTCTGCAGCGCCGCGGCGAGCTCCATCAACGGGATCACCCTCATCACCGACAGCGGGTACTTCGCCGCCGGCATGACCGAGGTCTTCCCTGCTGCCACTCCAGCCGTCAACTTTCTCCTGGGCCGCATGTGATCAGCTCCACAGAAGGCTCTCCCGCGAACCGAATTGGGAGCGTCCGCCATTGTCACCTGACGTAGCGCCGTCGAACCAGCGACCCCATATGGGTCGGTGGTTCGAAGATCTGCCCGTCGGCCTTGTGATCGACCACGCCATCACCCGGACTATCACTGAATCCGACAACACCGTCTTCTCCGTGATGACGATGAACCCGCAGCCGCTCCACCTCGATGAATCTTTCGCCGAAACGACGGAGTTCGGGACCCGGTTGGTCAACAGCCTCCTGACCCTTTCACTCCTGATCGGCCTCTCGGTCTACGAGACGACGCACGGCACCACGGTGGCCAACCTCGGCTTCGAGGAGACCACCTTTCCCGCCCCCGTCTTTCAAGGAGACTCCATCCGGGCCCAGACCGAGGTCCTCTCGAACCGCCGCTCCCAGAGCCGGCCATCGCAAGGAATCGTGGTCTTCGAGCACCGGGCCTTCAATCAGCACGGCACGCTGGTGGCGACGTGCAGGCGGGCGGCCCTCATGCGCTGCCGTCCGGAGTGAGGGCGCGCTGGAGAAGCATGTTGTTCGTCCCTGGCAACCGGCCCGAACTGGCTGCCAAGGCACCGCGCTCGACTCCCGGCGTGGTCGTGCTCGACCTCGAGGACGCAGTGCCTCCCGCGGAGAAATCCGACGCCCGAGACATGGTGCGCGAGGCGGCCGGCCGCCTGGTGGGACTCGTGCCCGTGTGCATCCGGGTCAACCCACCGTCCACGCCCTGGTTCGCCGACGACGTCGCCTGCCTCCCCGAGGGGCTGACCGCCGTCGTCGTTCCGAAGCTTTCGTCTGCTGCCCAATGTCGCGAGGTGGACCGGGCGCTCGCGGGACGGGCGATCATTGCCGGTCTCGAGACCGTCCGTGGGGTCGCCGACGCGCGTACAGTGCTGGAACCGCCCGTGGTGGCCTGTTACTTCGGGGCCGAGGACTACGTGGCCGATCTCGGAGGGGTCCGGACCCGCTCCAACGAGGAGGTGTCCGTCGCACGGTCGTTGGTGGCCATGGCGGCACGGTTGGCCGGCATAGCCGCTCTCGACATGATCACCCTCGACTTCGGCGATGACGAACGTTTCGTGAGGGAGGCGAGAGAAGCCCGGGCGCTCGGCTACGCCGGCAAGATGTGCATCCATCCACGTCAGGTGCAGCTGGCCAACGAGGCGCTCCGTCCCACTCTCGAAGAACTCGAATGGGCACGCCGACTCCTTGCGGCGTTCGACGAAGCCGCCGGTGCCACTATCGCATTCGAAGGCTTGATGGTCGATGAAGTCGTCGCAGCGCGAGCTCGTTCCATTGTGGCGGCGCTGGAAGATCCGTGACGCCCGAGCACCATGTCCTGTGGTCACCGCCCGAAGACGTGCGCACGGCGACGAACGTCGGCCGGTATTTGACGTGGCTGCTCGACCAACGCGGGCTTGGATTTGCGACCTACGAAGACCTCTGGCGGTGGTCGGCGGAGGATGTGGCCGGATTCTGGTCGTCGGTGTGGGCGTTCTTCGACGTGCAGAGTTCGACGCCCTATGACCGCGTCGTCTCGGGGACGGCGATCCCCGGACACCACGTGGTTTTCCGGGGCCCACCTGAACTATGCCGAACGGGCCTTGGCCACGACAGGGAGCGGGTTGGCCGTCATCGCCCGTTCCCAGACACGGGAGGAGCGCCGGTACACCTGGGACGAGCTCCGTCAGCTCGTCGCGCGCTGCCGCACGGGCCTGGACAGATTGGGCGTCACCCGGGGTGACCGCGTCGTGGCGTACCTCCCGAACGGGCCGGAAGCGCTGGTCGCCTTTCTGGCGGTCGCCAGTCTCGGGGCAATCTGGGCGTCGTGCCCACCCGAGTTCGGATGGCGCAGCGTGATCGACCGGTTCGCCCAGCTCGAGCCCGTCGTGATCTTTACGACGCAACGCTACCGCTACGGCGACAAATCGGTCGATCGCTCCGACGAGGTGCGCAGCATCCTCGAAGCGCTCCCCACCGTGCGGGCGGCCGTCGATATCGACGACGACTGGGACGGGCTCCTGGCCGCGGAGTCCGAATTGGTGTTCGAACAGGTGCCGTTCGACCATCCCCTCTATGTCCTGTTCTCTTCGGGCACCACCGGGCCGCCCAAGGCCATCGTGCACGGGCACGGGGGAATCCTGATCGAGCACCTCAAGGCTTTGGGACTCCATCACGACATCGGACCGGGAGACCGCTTCTTCTGGTTCACCACCACCGGTTGGATGATGTGGAACTATCTCGTCTCCGGCCTCTGCCTCGGGGCCACGATCGTCCTGTTCGACGGCGATCCGGGGTGGCCCGACCTCGGCACATTGTGGCGCCTGGCGGCGGAGACGGGCATCACCGTGTTCGGCGTCAGCGCCCCGTTCCTACTCTCGTGTCGCAGCGCGGGACTCAGCCTCACCGCCTCGGGCGACCTCTCGTCCATCCGTTCGGTCGGTTCGACGGGAGCACCGCTTCCCCCCGAGGGCTACGAGTGGGTCTACCAGCAGCTCCCCGAGGTCTGGCTGACGTCGATCAGTGGCGGAACCGACGTCTGCACGGCATTTGTCGGCGGGAGCCCGCTCGTCCCTGTCCTTGCCGGTGAAATCAGTTGCCGTTTTCTCGGCGCCGGTGTGGCCGCGTTCGACGAGGCGGGCCGGTCGGTCATCGGAACGCAAGGCGAACTGGTCGTCACACGTCCCCTTCCCTCCATGCCGCTCCGCTTCTGGGGCGACGACGACGGCACGCGCCTGCACGCCGCGTATTTCTCCCGCTTCCCGGGGGTGTGGTGCCACGGCGACTGGATCACCATCACCGAGCGCGGATCGTGCATCATCTCGGGGCGTTCCGACGCGACGCTGAACCGTGGCGGTGTTCGTATGGGCACCAGTGAGTTCTATGCCGTCGTCGAGGGCAGAGCCGGCATCAGCGACAGCTTGGTCGTGCACCTCGAAGACCAACATGGCGGGAGTGGTCGGCTCCTTCTCTTCGTCGTCCTCGAGCACGGCGCCCTCGACGACGAGCTGCGCCATCGGATCTCGACCGAGCTCCGGTCAACCCTCTCCCCGCGCCACGTTCCCGATGAGATTCAGCAGGTTCCGGCCATTCCCCGGACGCACTCGGGCAAGAAGCTCGAAGTGCCGGTCAAACGCATCCTCCTCGGCGCAGCACCGGACGACGTCGTCCGGGTGGCATCGTTGGCCGACCCGGCGGCCCTCGACGCCTTCATCGAAATCGGGAGCCGACTCTCAGACTGAGCGTGGTGGACCTCGCACCGACGTTGGCGCTTCCGCGCGGTACTACGAACCGGTGGCGGTGGACGTGCCGGGGATGTCCGTCCCGCAGAACGGCTTGGCCGAGACCGCCACGAAGCCCTTCGTCTCCGCCCGCATCATCCAGGTGCACTCCTTGGCCGGGTCCTTGCCGAAGTCCGTGGCGAAGTCGAGGGGTTGCGGCAAGAGACCGTTGACGTTGTAGGACGTGACGCTTCGCAGGTCTTTGATGACGGCGGCACGGGTCGGGTTCTTCCCCGCCATCTGGAGTCCCTTGATCATCAGGTCCGCGCCGGCCCATGACTCGTACTGGCCAAAGGACGGGAACTGGCTCTTGCTGAAGTGGGCGTACTTCTGCAGCGCTGCCGCCATCTGCTCCGTGCCCGCATTGGGCAGGGAGAACGGGCGGAACAATGACAGGAAGTAGTCACCCTTCAGCGTGGGCCATGCCGGCGAATTGATGACGTCTGGCTCGTAGCCGGTCGCGAAGACCACGGCCTTGAGCTTCACTCCGTTTTGCTCGAGGGCAGTGGCCAGCGCATAGTTCGAGTTGTTGTCCATGGCGGGCACCATTGCATTGACGCCCTTCTGCTTCGCTGCCAGCGCCTCGGTCGAGAAGGCGACGCCACCGAAGGGGATCGAAGTGTCGAGAACGCCCACTTTGCCCCCGGCATCCGCGAACGACCTGTGCCGTACTGATGGCAGATCGGGTCGACGCAGGCGAAATGCCATAGCCGTACGAACCGAGCACTGTCCCTCCGTGCGACTTGATGAAACTTCCGGTCAAGGTGTTGACCGGGTACTTCGGGTCGACGCTCCCGTTGTCCGAGGCGAACATGTTCGTGTAGGGCTGCTCACCCCACTCAGGGCCCATCGGAGTAGGAGCCGGTCACCGGGATCCCCGCTTGCTGAGGATACTTGGCCGCTTCGAAGAAAAGGGGGCTCTGCGAGACGATGCCGAACACGCCCTTGGAGATCGCACTCTGCACGGCCGTGGTGATCTCGGTCGGGCTGGTCTGGTCGTCGATGACCAAGGGGACGAGCTTGTGGCCGTTGACACCGCCCTCTGCATTCTGCAGCGCAATGCGTGCGTCGAAACCGGACGGCGAATTTGCATTCTCCGAGGCGCCCGGCCCTGTCAGGTCCGTGATATAGGCGATGGTGATCGGTGCCGGGGCCGCCGACGCCTGTCCAGCCGTTATCCCAAACGTGATGAGTGACAGGAATATGGCGAATGTCAGCAAGACCTTGCTCATCATCCGGTGGATCATCTTTTCCTCCTCGTGCTTCCGCATGTGCACCGATGGATGTGGCGGCCTCACGCCCCCCGTTGCATCGGCAGTACGCAACGACTACCTGCTCGAAAACGACTCCAGGGCATCGACGGCAGGCTCCAACCCGAAAGCGGCAGGCTGAATTTGAGTGACCATTCGGTCCAAAAAGCATCGCATTCGATGTTGCCCCCCTCGATGCAGCCGGGAATGGGTCGAACGGCCCAGGCCCCCGCTTTCAGCGGAAGACCATAGAACAGAAAAAGAGAGCTTCCTTGTCACCCAGGCTCAGATCCATGCGCCCTGGGTCGATATGGACCTTCAGCCGGCCGGGGTGAACTCGAGCTGCAGCCGCTGGAGGCCCCGGAGAATGTAGGTCGGGGCGTACTCGTAGTGCCGGGCTCCCGCCGCGCCGTGCGCCGCCTCTGAGATCCGTATGTCCAGCATGCGAGCGAGGATCCGCTCGATACTGATGCGCGCCTCGGCGCGGGCCAGCGGACCACCGGGGCAGGTGTGCGGACCGCGCCCGAACGCCAGATGTTCGCGCGCGTTTGCCCGGTCTATCTGGAACTCCGCTGGACACACGAAACGGCGGGGATCTCGACCCGCTGCCCCGTTCAGCACCATCACTGTCGTTCCGGCCGGAATTTCCACCCCGCCGACGGTTGTGGCCCGACGGGACAAACGGAAGTCACCCTTCACAGGGCTTTCCATCCGGAGGCACTCCTCGACGAAGTCGGGGATCTTGCCGCTGTCGTCCCGGAGCAGTTGTTGCAGGTCCGCGCGCTCACCGATCAATTGGAACGCCGCGGCCAGGAGTCGAACGGTCGTCTCCTGGCCCGCCGAGAACAGGTTTGCCGCCACCCGGACCACGTCGATCACTTCCGGTGTGGAGCCGTCGGGAAACGTGGCCGCCGCCAAGCCAGTGAGCACGTCGTTCCGTGGCTGGCGACGGCGGTCCTCGATATAGGACGAAAAGCGTTCGTAGAGGAACTCGAGGGGGCTGTGTCCCATCGATCCGGACCCGGTGCTGCCAACCGCCTGTGCCGGGCGGTGCCCCCCCTGCAACTCCTGGCGGAACATCTCGTGGTCGGACTCGGGCACGCCGAGAAGATCCGCGATGACGTACAGGGTGAACGGAGCGGCGAAGTCCTTGATGAATTCGCATTGCCCTTTCGCGACGAACTCGTCGATCTGTCGATCCGCATGGTGCCACATGAATTCTTCGTTCTCCCGGAGGCGCTTCGGTGTGATGAGGCGCATCAACATGCCTCGGTGGGCCTCGTGCTTGGGAGGATCGAAGGTCGTGATCTGGTCGCTGAAGGGCAACTCGTCGCGGTGCTGCTCAATGAGTTCGCTGACGTCGTCCCCCTCGAGCGGAACGGGAAAGCCGGGGAACGGGCCCGTCACCGAGTTGCACGAGGAGAACGTGGACGTATCCGTATAGACCTTGCGCGCCTCCTCGTACCCGGTCACCATCACCACGCCGTGGTGGGGCTCCCGCAAGACCGGACACTGCGTACGGAGGTAGTCGAAGTAGGGATAGGGATCGGCGACCAATTCGTTGCCCCGAAAGAAGTCGATGCTGTCGAAGTCGCTCACGATCTGTCCTCCCTCGGGGGATCTCAGGGCCTTACGGAATGTGGAGAATTCAATTCTTCTCCCAGGAGAATACTCGATTCGACAATCACCCTCAATGGGTCTCGCCGCCGTCCGTGAAGAGCCGACCAGCCGGTCAGAGGCGAAGCCGCAGCTCCTGATGGGCCTGAATGTCGTTGTAGAGGTCGAGCACCGTATGCGGGCCCGCGCCACTGAGAAGGTTCTGTGCGTTTGTCCGGAGATGCTCCCGCCAGAACGCCTCAGCCTCGGCAGCGCGACGTTCCTCAATGAGTCCGACGAACTCGATGTGCTCTTCGAGTGCGGCCACCCGTAGGGGATCGTGCTCCCTGTCTTTGTTGACCGCGGTCTCGTGGCGCCGGATGACTTCGTTGAGGAGCCGCGCCATCAGCGCGAGCGTTCGATTGCCCGCAAGTGACACAACGAGCTGATGGAAGTCGGCCTGGCTCTCCGCGAACGCGATGGGATCCGAGAGCGCCCTGCGACTCCTCTCGATCCCGGCCTGCAACTTGGCCATGTCCTGGTCGTCCCGGGTTCTGGCCAGAGCGCCTGCGAGCGGCGGCTCGAACGTGATGCGGGCCTGGGAGACGTCCGCCAGGGTCGTCTGGTCGAGCTGGAGGAGGATGCCGACCGAACGACCAGCCGCAGCCTCGTTGGGCAAGCGCACGCGGGCTCCCCCCGCACCACGACGAACCTCAATCAGCGTTTCGGATTCGAGGATCCGTAGCGCCTCGCGAATCGTGGGCTTCGAGACCCCGAAGCGCTCAATGAGCACCGCTGCCGTGGGCAGCGAACTGCCCTCCTTGAGGACGCCGGTCACGATGTCACGCCGGATGTACTCCGCAACGACCTCCGCCATCTTCGGCAACCGAAGGGGTTGAGCGAGCTGCCCGTAGGTGTCGGCAGGCGGACCAACTTCCTTGACGACCTCGGCCACGGCAACAGCCTATCGTCGCCACGACATGGATAGGTAGGCTAACTACGTTGCGCTTCGTTGCCTCGGCAAACCGATGTTCCGAATTTCACCGCAGAGAGAGGAGACCAATGACTTCATCGACGCTCCCTACCAAGCCGAGCCCCTTTCCCGTCCTCGCCGTCACACCGCGTCAGGAGTTGGCGCTCCTGGCCAGGATGTTGCATGCCGAGGGATACGACGACCACTTGGCCGGGCACATCACCTACCGCCAGCCGGATGGCACCTTCCTGGTCAATCCCCTCGGCCTCAGTTGGGACGAGCTCTGTGCCGGCGACATCGCCCGCATGGACGCCGAAGGCAATCACCTCGAGGGCCCCTGGATCATTTCGCCGGCCGTGCAGCTCCACCTCGTGCTGCACCAGCATCGGCACAACGCCGGGCGTCGTGCTCCACAACCACCCGCGGTGGGGAACGATCTGGGCCGACAGCCACCGCATACCGCCCATCTACGACCAGACCGGTGCCATGTACGGGGGCACGATCGCCATCGACTCCGCTTACCAGGGTGGCGTCAACCAAACGGCCAACGCCCTCGAGGTCGTCGAGGCGCTGGGCGACGCCGATGTCGCCCTGATGGTGAACCACGGCGTGCTCATCATCGGGAGCGACGTACGCGAGGCGTACCTCCGGGCGGCCGTCTTTGAGTGGCGGTGCCGCCAGGCCTGGCATGTGGAAGCACTCGGCTCCGGCGTGCCGATGGAGAGACGCGACGGCAAGCGAATTCGGCGCCCGGATCAACGCTGTCCGTGGCGAACGGGAATTTCGACAACTGGTTCGCCGCCGCGGCGCGCCGTGTGATTCGTCACGATACCGGCGTGCTCGACTGAAGACCTTCGCCCACGGTCACGAAGCTCGGGCGGTCAGCGCCGCCTCATGGGGGCGATGACCTGTTCGGCGAAGCGTAAAGCCGGTTCAGGGTCGAGTGGATGGCCGAAGTCGAGCACGAAAGAGGTGATACCGAGGTCCCTCAGCGCCTCCAATCTCTGCATCCATTGCTCGGATTCATGATCGTTTTCGGGCAAAACTCCGGCGACGGTGACACAGCTCTCTATGTCAGCCGCTGTCCCGGCCGAACGCCGTGGCCGCTTCGTCGACGATGCCGCGTTTGCGCTTCCAGGAGGCGTCGTCCCCGAAGAAGGTGTTCCACATGTCGGCGCGTCGGCCCACGATCGGCAATCCGATGGTCTCGCCGGAACTCCCGATGCAGATCCGCGGCACGACGTCGGGTCGGGGCGTCGCCACCGCATCTTCGATCGAGAAGTACTCCCCCACAAAGGACGGGTGCTCTTCGGTCCACATCTTGCGACAGATCTGCACGACTTCTTCGAGCTGGTGCAACCGAACCGACGGGGGCGGGAACTCGTACCCGTAGGCTTTGAACTCCTCTTCCCGCCAGGCACCCCCGATACCCAGGATGAAACGTCCACCGCTCAAGACCTGCAGCGATGACGCCATCTTCGCGGTCAGCGCCGGGTTGCGGTACCCGTGCCCCAGCACGTGATGGGCGACATCGACGTTGTCGAACTTGGCCGCGAGCCACGTCAAGGTGGTCCACGCCTCGAGAAACCCTTCTTTCTTGGCGGCGTCGAAACCGTAGAAGTGATCGGCGACCCACACCGAGTCGAAGTGCGGGAGCACCGACGGGAAGATGTGCTCGGCCTGGTACATCGTTATCGGTTTGAAGTCACTTCCAGCGTGCGAGGCGGCCGGCGAAAGCCATCCGAACTTCGGGTCGCTCACGATCCGAACAGGAACTCGTCAATGCCCTGGTGGTAGTTGAGGATCGTCATCTCCTGGGTCCGGTTCAGGTGGTACCCGTCGAAACCGCTGGAATGCAGGCCGATCTGCACCTCCGCCATGTTGGAGAAGTCCTGTTCGAGGATGGCGCCCATCGACGCCACCCGGTAGTCGTCGTAGTGCTCGGGCTCGGCCGCCTTGATGCCTTCGGTCGGCGGGAGCCATAGGCCCTGGACGTCGAAGATGCACTTGTCGGGGTCGTTGCCGTAGGGCCGGGTCCGATAGGAGATCGCGGTCCCGAAATCCACCAGGAACACGGTGTTCGGGAAGACGTGCCAGTCGTACATGCCCCCCTTGAGCTGCGTCCTCGCTCAGTTCGGGGTAGTCGACTCCGGCGGCCCGGGCGTGCTTCTTTCGGAGCTCTTGGTAGATGGCGTTGCCTTCGGGTCCGCGGGCCTCGGGAACGGTGCGGAGCTCTGCCGCCGCACCGAGATCGGTCTGCAGGTAGAGGGTGCGCAATTCACGCAGGTTGTACACGACGTTGTCGTAGACGACATCGGGATTGACGCCGTACTCGGGGCGCAACCGCTTGGAGTCGCCTTCGGCGCCGTAGCGGAAGACATCGGCATGCCGCGAGTGGTAGCGGAACAATTCGTTGAAGGTCGTACCGTAGGCGTCACACTCGGCGATGGTCGGCGGACTGGTCTGCTTGTCGGTTCTCAGCAGCTGGGGATGCGTGCCCGGGACGTGCCAACTCTCGACGAACGCGTCGAGACCTGTCTTCCAGTTGCCATCGACGATGACCGACTTGTACCAGGCGAGCCGCATGTCCTCGAGCTTGTAGCCCTCCATCCGCGACGGCAGTGGGCCGAGGTAGTCGAGCAATGGCTCGGCGTCGGGATCCATGTTGATGAACACCCAGCCTCCCCACGTGTCGACCTTCACCTCGGGGAGGCAGAGCTCGCTGGCGGGACGTGGATCGAAATTCTTCTCATCGGCCAGATACTTGAGCGAACCGTCGAGGTTCCAGCGCCAGGCGTGGAACGGGCATCGGAACTCACCGATCCGCCCCCGCCCCTGGACGAGCCTGGTCCCCCGGTGCCGACAGGCGTTGTAGTAGGCCCGCAGGCCTTGCTCGGTCCGGACCACCACGATCGATTGACCGCAGATCTCAAAATCCACGTAGTCCCCGATCCGCTCGACCTCGTCGAAACGACAGGCGTTCAGCCAGGTCTTCGGGAACAGGCGCTCGATCTCGAGGCGGAGGAACTCAGGGTCCGTATAACGCCCCTTGGGCACGAAGGACGGTCCGAGTCGCCAACGCTCGGGCACGTCGAGATCCAGAGCAGTCCTTCGCTCTTCCGTCGTTGTCATGAGCGCACCTCCATGCTGGTACCTACGGATTGGGCAGAGGCCGTGGGGTACGCGGCCGCGCCTCGCCCCCACGTGCTCTCCCTAGCTTGCACGATTTCCCAATCTAGAGCATCTGGGACATGAAGGCTAACTACGTTAGCTACGTGCCGGCCATGGCGGTTGCCTATACTGACCGGTTGGTCTATTCTGCCCTCGCCGTGGACGCCACGGCGCGTCACCGTGGCGCAGCGCAACAAAATGGGGACCATGGAATCGCCCGAATCTGTCGTTGACGAAAGCTCGCGTCCACCCGACGTCGACATCCTGGTTGTGGGTGCGGGCATCGTCGGCATCTACCAGCTCTATCGCGCCCTCGAGGCCGGATACTCGGTGAAGGTGCTGGAGGCGGGAGGCGGCGTCGGGGGGACGTGGTACTGGAACCGCTATCCCGAGGCCCGCTTCGACTCGGAGAGCTACACCTACGCCTACCTGTTCTCGAAGGAGCTCTTCGAGGAGTGGGAGTGGACAGGAGCATTTCGCCGGGCAACCCGAGATCGAGCGCTACCTCAACTATGTGGTCGACCGCTTCGACCTTCGACGTCACATACAGTTCGGCGCCCGGGTCACCTCGGCGGTGTACGACGATGCGTCGGGGACATGGACGGTCCGCACCAGCGACGGCACGGAGTTGCGCACGCGCTTCTTCATTTCGGCCACGGGCGTTCTTTCGGTGCCGTTCTTCCCCGACGTTCCCGGCCGCGAGGACTTCGGGGGTGCGTCGTTCCACACGGGGCTTTGGCCGGCGACACCGGTCGATTTTGCCGGCAAGCGTGTCGCGGTCATCGGCACGGGGTCGAGTGGGGTGCAGCTGATTCCGGCCATCGCCGACGAGGTCGCCTCCCTGACGGTGTACCAACGCACCGCCAACTGGTGCACACCGCTCAACAACTCACCGATCACGCCGGAACAGCAGGCGCAGCTCCAAGCCGGATTCGAGGAGATGCGTGAGACGCTGAACAATTCGCTCAGCGGATTTCTCCACGTCCATCACGATCGCAAGACATTCGATGACTCCAAAGAAGAGCGGTGGGCGCACTACGAAAAGATGTGGAGGGGCCTCGGGTTCTCGAAGCTGACCAGCAACTACATCGACATGACGACCGATATGAGGGCGAATGCGGAGTGGTGCGAATTCATTGCAGAGAAGATCCGCGGCATCGTCAAGGATCCCGAGACAGCCGAGAAGCTGATCCCGAAGGATCACGGCTATTCCGGGAAACGTCCCCCCTTCGTGACGGGTTACTTCGAGGCGTACAACAAGCCCAACGTCTCACTCGTCGATCTCAAAGAGACGCCGATCGTGCGTGTGACCCCGACCGGGATCGAGACCGACGAAGGCGAGCGTGCGTTCGACATCATCGTCTGGGCCACCGGCTTCGACTTCGGCACAGGCGCCCTGGCCCGCATGGGGATCCGGCGGGAGCCATGGGCTCGCGCTCAACGAGTACTGGGCCGATGGCCCTTCCACGTTCCTTGGGATCATGTGCCACGGTTTCCCGAATTTCTTCTTCCCCGGAGGGCCACACGGCGCGGCCGGTAACAACCCACGGTACGCAGGCGACCAATCGGACTTCATTCAGCGACGCGCTCGACTACGCGCGCGACCACGGCTACAGCACCATTGAGGTCCCCGAGGCTTCCGAGGAAGCCTGGACGACAATGGTCGACACGAACGCAGCGCTGTCCCCCTTCACGTTGGACAGCTACTTCTACGGGTCGAACGTCCCGGGCAAACCGCGCCGCTACCTCATCAACCCGGGTGGGCGGCCGAAGCTTCTGCAAATGATGGCCGAGGTCGTCGACAACGACTTCAAGGGGTTCATGCGCTGATCCCGGTCGCTCCGCGCTCGTCGTGCATTCGTGCGGACCTGTACCGACCAGTACAGTGCAGCCTCGTGGACAAGGACCAATCGCTCGAGGTCGTCTTCTCAGACGATGACCTGATGGAGATGTACCGCCGGATGCTGGTGATCCGGGGCTTCGAAGAGCGGGTGGCTGCGCTCTATCGCGACAGCGAGGTACCGGGTTTCGTCCATCTCTCGACCGGCCAGGAGGCTTCTGCCGTCGGCGCATGCTGGCCTCTGCGCCCCGACGGACGTCATCACCTCGACCCATCGCGGTCACGGGCATTGCCTCGCAAAGGGCCTTGCGCCGCTCGGCATGTTCGCGGAGCTGATGGGCAAGGACGCCGGTACCAACCGGGGTCGTGGTGGCTCCATGCACATCGCGGACCCCAGTATCGGCATTTTCGGCGCGAACGGCATCGTGGCGGCCGGCCTGCCGATCGCCGTCGGCGCGGCGGCGGCCTCCCGACTTCGTGCCGACGGTGGCGTCGCTGTCTCGTTCTTCGGGGACGGCGCCCTGGCGCAGGGCGCGTTCCACGAGGCGGTGAACCTCGCCGCCGTGTGGCAGTTGCCCGTGGTCTTCTGGTGCGAGAACAACGGCTACGCAGAGTTCTCGCCGGCAGCGACGCAATACACCGCCAGCCTCGAGCGGCGAGCGTCGGGATACGACATCGACTGGGTCGGCGTCGACGGCAACGACGTCACCGCGACGGCCACCGTGATGCGACGCGTCGTCGACACTGTCCGTGACGGTGGTGGTCCCGTCATCGTCGAAGCCACGACGTACCGGTGGCATGGACACTACGAGGGGGATCCGCAGCGTTACCGGCCCGTCACGGAGGTCGAGGCGTGGAAGGTCCAGGACCCGATCGTGCTGCATGCGAAGCGATTGGCGGCGGCGGGAATCAGCGCCGGGGCGATCGCGGCCCTCGAATCGTCCGTGGCGAAGGAGCTCGACGAGGACGTCGAGGCGGCCCGGGCGCTCGCACCGCCGGACACCTCCAACCTCGGCTACTACGTCACACGCCCGCGCCCGCACCTTCCCGAGCCGGCGCCGCCGGCAACGGACGCGCCGGTGTTCCGCACGATGGACGCCATCCACTCGGCACTGGAAGTCGAGCTGGAAAGCGACGACCGCGTGTTCATCGCCGGCATCGATGTCGCCGAGGGGGGCAACGTGTTCGGCCTCATGCGAGGACTGCACGACAAATTCGGTGACCGTGTCCACGACACCCCTATCTCGGAGACGGCGATCCTGGGTCTGGGCGTCGGCGCGGCAATGGCCGGCATGCGACCCGTCGTCGAGGTGATGTACCTCGACTTCATAGGCGTGTGCCTCGACCAACTGCTGAATCAGGCGGCAAAGATGCCGTTCATGACAGGCGGGGCCGCGCAGATGTCGCTCACCGTGCGCACCCAGTTCGGTGCCGGGCGGTCGTCGGGCAGTCAGCACTCACAGAGCCTCGAGATGCTCCTCGCCCACATTCCCGGTCTGACCGTCGTCATGCCCTCGACCCCGGCCGACACCTACGGCCTGTTGAGGGCGGCCATCCAGGATCCGAACCCTGTGATCTTCATCGAGAACCGGCTGCTCTACGGCGTGAAGGGCCCACAGCCACCGGCGGACTACATCGTGCCGATCGGGAAATCGAAGGTGGTGCGACCCGGGTCGGACATCACGGTGGTGTCGGTGTCGCGGATGGTGCACGAGGCCCTGGCGGCCGCCGAGGCCGTCGCCGGCGAAGGCCTTTCCGTCGAAGTCATCGACCTGCGAACCGTGGCACCACTCGACATGGCACCCGTCCTCGAGTCTGTGCACAAGACGAGCAGGCTCTTGATCGCCCACGAAGCCGTCGTCCCGTTCGGGATAGGCGCCGAGATCGCCGCAACGGTGGCCCGGGAAGGGTTCTGGGATCTCGACGCGCCCATCGTCCGCGTGGGCGCTGCCGCCACTCCTCCTCCGTATGCCCCCAACCTCGAGAAGGCCTGGCTGCCCGACCGCGTGGACATCGCCACGGCGCTCCGCCAGCTCGCCGCCGTCTGACCCCATGAACGGCCAAAGAGCCAGCCCGTGCGCTCTGGCGGGTTGCATGTACTGGTCGGTCAGTATAACGTTTTTCCGGTTCGCTGTCGCCGGGCATCTTCGGTGCTGTCCGGGGAGATGACCCCGGGGCCGTCGTGGGTTGGCGTCACCGACTGAGAGGGCTTGCGTACGCTTGACATGGAGCACGGCTCGCAGAGCGACCGGGACGGATCGAAGTGAAGAAGCACGACCAAGGGACAAGGGAGGTACCGCAAATGTCAGAGGAATTTGTCGTTTCGGGTGACACGCACATCATCGAGCCGATCGATCTCTTCAAGACCCGCCTTCCCAAGAACCTTCGGGATCGGGCACTCTGGGAAGAGGAATTCACGCTGGACGAGCCGCTCGTGCCGGGCGGGCACACCGAGTTCAAGAAATTGCACACAGCCGGCGTTCGACGGCTGGACCGTGTCCAAATACCGGCAGTTCCCCGGCCCCACCCCCGACGGCGATCCCGAGCACATCCTTCGGGACATGGACATTGACGGTGTGGATGCTTCCGTGATGTTCCCGAACCTGTCCCTTTTCGTGCTGTTCACTGACGACCACGAGCTGTCGATGGCACATGCCCGTGTCTACAACGACTTCGTCGTCGAACGGTATCTCCCCTTCAAGGACAGGATGCGCCCGACCGCCGCCATCCCACTCACCGACATCGACGACGCGGTGGCCGAGGTGGAGCGGATCGCCCGCGCCGGGCTCGGGGCCATCCTCCTCCCCGAGCTTCCACCGGTGCCCTACTGGTCACCCCACTACGACCCACTTTGGGCTGCCGCGCAGGCGAACGGGACTCCCGTGTTCATCCATGTGGCCACCGGCGGGGTCAAGGTGAGCGAAGGGCAGTCCCGCACGGCCAGCACGGTCAAGGGAATGATGGAAGCGGTGAACATGGGGCAGAACGCTCTCGACGAGAGTGGCCTCGCGAGCCGCTCAATGGCCGCCGGGCCCCCCGGAGGGGCCAGTCCGCAGCGGATTATCGCCCACCTCGTGAGCTCGGGTGTCTGCGAGCGCTTCCCGGATCTTCACTTCAACTTGATCGAGTTCAGCGCCGGGTGGCTGGTCTCCTACATGGGCGCCATGGACAAGGCCTGGAAGACCGGGACGGGCCAGGACAAGGATTGGTGGCTCGGATTCTGGGACGACAGCCGTCCGCCGAACGACCAACCCCACATGGGGCGGCTTTTCAACGTCAACGACATGTGGCCATGGCCACTCAAGCCAAGCGACTACGTGCGGCGCCAGATCCACGTCCAGTTCGCGGACGACCCCGTGGCCGTGGCCGCCCGCAACATCACCGGGCTGACGACGATTATGTGGGGTAACGACTACCCGCACGCTGAAGGAACCTTCCGTTCCAGCAAGCAGTGCATCGCCGAGAACTTTGTGGGAGTTCCCGACGATGAGCGGGCGGCCATATTGGGTGGGACCCTGGCCGACATCGTGGGCTTCGACAAGAGTGTGAAGAAGGTCCCTGCGGGCGTCTGACCCTCCCGGCTTCTGTGGGGGGACGGGCTTGGCCTCCTGAAGGCACGCTGTCTGCCGGCGTCCCCAGTTCGTGCACGCGGGTGGAAAGGACGGTGCCGATGCCCGACAACATGAGCCCTTCGGAGACCGACGCAGTCGGCACGCGTGGCTTTCGCGCCACGATGATGTATCACCCGAGTCACCATGTACCGGATCTCGCAGAGGCGGAGAACTGGTTCGCCCGCGTCTTCGGCCGCCCCAGCACACGGCTCGCCTCAATGTCACGCGGCGCTCCCCCACGGCCGGGGTATCCGAACGACTACTCGACCTTCACACCGATCAGCGACGTGCTGTTCGACACCATCGACCCGAAGCGCTACGTACTCCTTGACGTGCAGCGGTATGCGACGGTTCAACAGCCTCACCTCAAGGGATTCGGATGGTATTTCGAGGGGATGACCGAGCTCTACCATGCGCTCAGACGCAGCGGCTACCAGATCATCAACCAGGTCGACGAGTTCGCCGTGGGTGACGACCCACCGACAGCTGCGGGTTCCGCCATGCCTCTGTTCTTCTCCGTCCCGGCCGATGCCGGCCTGCGCTACGAGTTCTTTCCGGCGATCCCTTTTCCACTCGATCCGCGGGTTGCACCGGGCTGGACCGTGCCACCCGTCGCAGACGACGATCCTCTCGGAATCGAGCGCTGTTCCCACCACACCGTGTTGACCGGACGTCCGGAGCGGGCTCTGCGGCTCATCGCCGATATCCTCGGTGGCGACATCGTCCACGAGGGTCGCGATGAGCTGCGACGCACCACGGGGACCTCGGTCAACCTGGCTGGCTCCATCCTCGAATACGCCGTGCCGGACCCCGGTACCCCGGCGTATGCGGACTGGGCAAAGGACGACCCGAACGACACGTACCACGCGATCACCTGGAAGGTCGCGGATCTCGAACGCGCCGAGCGGCACCTCTTGGCCCAGGGCGTCCGCATCCAGACGCGATCAGATGACACGCTCATCACGGATCCCGCCACCAGTCTCGGCGTCCCGTGGGGATTCACCAGCAGGCTGAAACCAGGCGACCCCCGATCCGGCGAGTGAGCGTGCCACACGGGCCAGCCGAGCATCGACGGCGGATTCCAACTTAGGTGAGGTCACAACAATGAGCATGTACAGGTTCGACGGACGTGTCGCGGTCGTCACGGGCGCAGGGCGGGGCATTGGACGGGCCTACGCCCACCTTCTGGCCGAGCGCGGTGCGCGCGTCGTGGTGAACGACCTCGGGGGCACGATGGAAGGCGATGGTCACGACACCGAGCCTGCGCAAAGCGTCGTCAAGGAGATCGTCGGGGCAGGTGGCATTGCGATCCCCGAGACGAGCGACGTCTCCGCGGAGGCGGGTGGTCAAGCGCTCATCGACGCCGCCGTCGGCGAGTTCGGACGGATCGACATCGTCGTCAACAACGCCGGCAACATCAGGTGGGGCGGTCTCCCCGAAGCCGACGCGGACAATCTCGGGAGCCACCTGGCCGTGCACGTCGGCGGCTCATTCAACACGACCCGAGCTGCGTGGCCGCACATGGTCGAGCAAGGGTACGGACGTCTGGTCATGACCACTTCCACGGGCATGTTCGGCCTCGCCAACAACCTCGGCTATGCCACGGCCAAGGCGGCGGTGGTCGGGATGACCCGCAGCCTCACCGTCGCCGGCCGGCCTCATGGGATCAAGATCAATCTGGTTGCCCCGAACGCATGGACGCGGATGGCGGGCGCGGTGGAGACGCCGACGCAGTCGACCCCGAAGCAGATGGAGCCCGAGCTCGTCGCGCCCATGGTCGCGTTCCTCTCCCACGAATCGTGCGATGTCAGCGGTGAGATCTACCTTGCCGGCGGTGGGCGATTCGCACGCATCTTCATCGCTGCGACGCAGGGCTTTCTCCCCCCGCAGCCGGAGCACGCGACGATCGAGGACATCGCCGGTAACTGGGAAGCCATCAACGACGAGACCGGCTACTACGTCCCAGCCGACCTCATGGACTGGTCCGCGCACTACATGTCGCACTGGTCGTCACGAGACTGAGGTCTGCCCGTCTCGGTTACTTCAGCGCCATGGGCGTGATGGGGGAGCCGACCGAGCCGGTGACCTTCAGGCCCGGGGCGCAGAAGAGGAACTCCCAGACACCGTCCTGCTCGCAATCGGCGGCCAACTCTTCGAAATTGAACATCTCGCCCAGCGTCAGGCCCATGTCGCGGATCGTCACCTGGTGGAACGGGATGCTGCCGCCGACCGGACTCGGCCAGACCTCACACGCCCAGTTGTCCAGTGCGAGAGCAGCGACTTCGCGCTCGTAGAGCCACCGGCAACTGTCGAGGCCGGGACCCGGCTCATTGCCCATGAAGTGCGCCTTGTCCCCCTCGAGAAACCATTGGTACGAGCCGGTCCGAACCAGCAGGATGTCTCCCGACTCGACCCGCACCCCTTGGCGCTCCTCGGCCGCGGACAGATCGGCCGAGGTGATCTCGTACGAATCTTCGAGTCGGTCGACACCCTTCAACCTCGCAATATCGAGCAGGACGCCCCGTGAGATCAGGTGCTCGACGGCCTTCGCGAAAGAGTTACGGGTGGCACCGGCCATGTTGTTGACGGCTCGGGCCGGCACGTTGTTGTAGAAGAACCCGCCGTAACCCACATGGGCCAGGCTGTCCCACTGGGTGGCGGCCTGCAGGCCCATGATGACCATGTCGTCGGCGGACATCATGCCGTCCGGGGCACCAGCGGTATCGGACGGCAGGAAGGTCATCACGTGGACCGGGTTGATCCGGAACCCTCCGGGCAAGAACGGCCCGTCCTTGTCGAACGGCATCCCGAGGTCGAAGTTCTTTCCGGTCTTCACCAACTTGGCAGCCTCCACACGCTTCTGCGGCGTCACGAAGTTGAGTGTCCCGATCTCGTCGTCATCGCCCCAGCGGCCCCAGTTGTTCAGCTCCTTGCCGAGCTCATGGTGCGGCCACGTCTTCTCTTGACTCACGTTCCCCTCCAAGATGCATGCAGTAACCGCCTACCGAAACAGCTCGATGAGCATGTACTGACTGGACGGTCCAAACTTAGCCCAGGCCTTCCGGAGAAGAAACTGCCCTTGCCATCACCGTCCGCGAAGCTCGCGCTTGAGGACCTTTCCGGAAGGATTCCGCGGCAGGGCGTCGATCAGGACGACGGCTTTGGGGATCTTGAACCGCGCCAGTTGCTGGCGACAGTGATCGAGCAGTTCCTCGGGTGTCGTGGTCGCAGTCCGCGCTCACGACGACGTAGGCGACGGGAACTTCACCCCAACGGGCGTCCGCACGGCCCACCACGGCAGCCTCCAGGACAGAGTCGTGCTCATAGAGGACACGCTCGATCTCGGAGCTGGCGATGTTCTCTCCGCCGGACACGATCATGTCCTTCAGTCGATCCACGATGTAGAGGTAGCCGTCTTCATCCTGCAGCCCTATGTCTCCGGTGTGGAACCAACCTCCGGCGAACGCCGCGCTCGTGGCATCGGCATCGCGCCAATAGCCCTTGAACACTTTCGGGCCACGAAGAACGACCTCTCCCCGCTCGCCCGGCGCCCAAGGAAGCTCCGTCTTCGTCCCAGATGTCGACCTCGAGGTACTGGCACGGCCTTCCGACACTCCCCACTTTGGACCGGGTGCTCGCGCTGTCGAGAAACGTGTCGCCCGAGACCGTTTCCGTCAGCCCGTAGGCGTCAGCGAACCACGCCGACGAAAACGCCCTCTGCAGGCGCTCGATGAACGGGATCGGCATCTTCTCCCCACCACCGATGAGGAGCCGGACCGAAGAAAGATCTCGTTCCTCGATGCGCGGCAGGTCAAGAACGGCCCGAACCATGGAGGGCGCCATCCACACCGTGGTCACCCGGGAGCCTTCAATCTCGTCGACGACGCGTTCGGCATCGAATGCGGGGTGAAGAATCGTCGTCGCCCCGGCCGCGATCAGTGACGTCGTCGTCAGGTCAAGTGCTCCGACGTGGTACAACGGTCCGCAGGCCAGTCCGATGTCCGCCTCGGTGAATCCGAACTCGGAGACGTGCGCGTAGTTCTTCCAGGCCAGGTTGGCGTGCGTGATCATCACACCTTTGGGCCGACCGGTCGTTCCCGACGTATACATCAGGCGGTGGATGTCGTCAGCGTCGGCGTGCGCCGCGCAGCGAAGGATCGGGTGCGGCGAGGAGCGCGGAGAACGGATCCCAGCCTTCGACGCACGTGGCCGAAATGCACACCCGAATGAGGTCGCCGAGCTCCTTCGTCGCTTCGTTCGCCGGTGCGACCAACGCGCCGTCGCACACCAGGGCCCGAGCTTCGGAGTGCTCGAGAATGAACCGAATCTCCGCTGCCGCCAGCCGCCAGTTGAGCGGCATCACGATCGCTCCGAGGTAGTTGCTCCGAAGATCGTGGCCAGGAACTCGATGTTGTTGTACGAGAGCAAACCGACGACGTCACCGGGACCGACACCTCGCGCATGCAGCCCCGCCGCCATTGCAACGGACCGCTCGACCATTCCCCGGTACGTCACGATTTCGTCCCCGAAGACGGCCAGGGGTCTTGTCCGGCGTGCGGTTCGCGTGGTGCTCGAGCACGCCGAACCAGTTCATGTCGGGTCGCATCGTCGACCGTGGGTCTTCAAGGCGGTCTCCGCTCATACGAGGAGGTATCCCCCGTCGACGTTGAGCACGGTCCCGGTCACGAATGCGGCCGCATCCGAGGCGAGGAACTGGAAGGCACCGACCAGGTCAGCGGAGCGGCCCCAGCGCTTGAGGGCGGTGTGCTCCATGACGACCTCTGAAAGATGGTCGTTGCTGGTCCAGGCGTGGGCCAATGGCGAATCGAACCAACCCGGCGCCACCACGTTGACGGTGATCCCCGCCGGGGCCAGATCGAGCGCCAGTCCCTTGGCCAGGCCGACCAGGCCGGCCTTGGACGCGCTGTAGGCGGCCAGGCCCTTCCCGGGCCGTTCTCCGAGCACCGAGCCGGTGAAGATCAGCCGGCCACCCTCGGCTCATCACCCGCGCCGCGGCCCGGGCCCCGAGGAAGGCCCCGGAGAGATTGACGTCGATCACCTCGCGGAAGACCTCCGGCGACGTCGCGAGTGGACCGGCCACGATCGGGGAGACTCCGGCGTTGGATATCCACACATCCACGCCGCCCCACTCCGCCACGGTGGCATCGGCGACCGCTTCGTTGAACTCCCCATCGCGCACGTCGCCGCTCAGGACCAGGGTGGGTCCAGCGAGTGAGGCCGCCACGGCTTTGAGGTCGCTCTCGGTCCGGGCCACCAGCGCCACCTTGGCGCCGGCCCGGGAGAAGGCGTGCGCGACCAGTTCGCCCAGGCCCCGTGACGCCCCGGTGATCACCACCCGCTTGCCGCTGACGCCTCCCACGCTCGGGAGCTCGTCAGGGATCTCCATCCGCGGAGGCATCATTCCCTCTTCGTTTGTCGACGGCGCTCTTCGGCATCAGGAGCCACGGGTTCTCAGGGACATCTGCGCTATTCGATCGGCTCATCACCGAGGAGACTGGTACGGATCATCTCCCGCGGCGAATCCGAGCGGTACGGCTCCACACGGTGCAGTACACCGCGGTTGTCCCAGATGACCGTGTCCCCGAGATGCCACTCGTGGCGATAGACGGACGCAGGCGTCGTTGACCGCTCGAGGAGATCGTCCAAGCAACGCCCTGCCCGCGACGGGATCCATCCCGACCACGCTCTCGGTTGTCGCACCGAGCACCAGCGAGTTGCGTCCCGACCGATGTCGCCAGACCAGGGGATGCTCCCTGACCAGTCCTCTGCTCCAACTTGCCTCCTGCTGCGGCGTCGGGTTCGACGTCACGAGCCGCTGCGTCGCCCCGATGGTGTGACGCACCCGGAGATTCCCGTAACGCTCCCTTTCCTCCGGTGTCAGGCGGTCGTATGCCGCATACGTGCTCGCAAACTCCGTCTGGCCTCCATTGTCAGCCAGCGCCACCGCCGAAAGGACGGTCGCCGCCTGCGGGTTCTGGCCCTCCGGCAACGTGCATCCGTCAATGTGCCACAAGAAGGTTCCTCGGAGGTACTCGGCGGAAAGACTCTTCGAAGGGTCGAGCGTGACCAGCATGATGCCCGGAACTGCGCCCCGCCCGACCGAGTAGTCCACATCGCCGAGCCGCTGGCAGAGCGAAACCTGGGCCTCCGGCCCGAGATGCAGTCTCGGGAACACAAGGACACCATTGTCTTCAAGGGCGACGAGGATCTGTTGCGCCAACGACTCGTCGTTCACGAGACGGTCCGCGTCCAATCCGACCACCTCCGCCCCGACGTTGTTCGTCAGCTTGTTGAGCGTCAACGTGCTCATCGCCGTCCCTTCCCGATCGGTTCGCCGCGAACACCGAACCGACGATTCTGGCTCAGGTGACATAGGTGCCTCCGTTGACGCTCACGGTCTGGCCCGGTGATATAGCTCGCTTCTTCCGAACACAGGAACGCGCACGCAGCCGCGATGTCGTCGCCCGTCCCCACGCGCCCGACCGGGATGTTGCGAGCCATGGCGTCCACGCCGCCCACGGCCCCGGCTGCTTGCCACTCGTGGACCATCGGGGTGTCGATACTCGAAGGAGCGATGTTATTGACGGTGATGCCCGATGAGGCGAATTCCAGGGCCAGCGTCTTCGCCAAGGCGATAACGCCACCCTTCGATGACGCGTAGTGCGCCATCCGGGGGGCACCGCGCTGCGCGCTGGAGGACGAGATCAGTACGACACGTCCCCACTTGGCCTCTTCCATGTCCGGAAGCGCAGCCTGGACGCAGTGGAAGGTGCCCGTCAGATTTATCGCGAGCACACGGTTCCATGACTCCAACGTGATGTCGCCGAAACGCTCGAATCTCGCGACACCGGCACTGGTCACCAGTATCCCCACGGGTCCGAGTTCGCCACGGGCCACCTCCATCGCGCGATCGACATCGCCGCGGTCGCTGACGTCAGCCTGGCTCGCGACCGCACGCCCGCCTTCCCCTTCGATCTCCTTGGCGACCTGTTCCGCCGCCTCCCCGTTGACGTCCACGACTGCGACGGCATCCCCCCGCCGCGCCAGATTCTGGGCGATGGAGCGACCCATACCGGAGCCTCCTCCGGTAACGACAGCAACACGCATCACGTTGTCCCTTCATTCGATTGGACGGCATGTCCGTCCCAGACCCCCGTCGTGGCAGGAAGGTTGGGGGTGAGTTCGATATCCGACTCGACCCTAAAGGATCGAAGGGCCATCGCCAAGGTCTCATACGCGCCCACGGTGAAGACGAGGTCCATGAGCTGGCGCTCGTCAAGGTGTCGCTCCAGGTCTGTCCAGGTCCCGTCACTTATCTGCGCCCCGTCCACGAGTTCGTCGACGGCCCGGAGCAAGGAGCGATCCGACGTGTCCCACTCCGGACGCTCCGGACCTTCGGCGATCCGACCAATCTCCTCGGCCGTCAGGCCGGCGGCGGCGGCGAGGCGTACGTGCTGGGCCCACTCGTACTCGCACCGCCTGCGCGCGGCGACCCGAAGGATCAGGATCTCACGTGCGCGTGCGGGCAGGCTGGAACTGAAGAGGACATGACCGTTGAACGTGAGATACGCCTTGGCCAACTCCGGATAGCAGGCGAACGTGGCAAGGAGATTCCCCGGATTCCGGCGCGGTTGCGCCGGCGAGGCCGGAGAAGTTCCGCGCGCCGCCGGCCGGAACGCAGCGAGAGCATCGTCCATCGCAGCAGGCCATTCGGTGGGTGGCCGAGGCCGAATGCGGGGCGTCGTGCTTCCGAGATTTGGCACTGCTCTTTCCCCTCCTGCCGCTGTATGCTCGAGGATTCTAGACCGACCGGTCAGTTCAGGCAATTGACTGCGACACCGTTGCGCCGCCCTGAGGTCGGCGACGAAGCGATCATTGAACAGAGCGCAGAGGCGAGGAGTGAGATGGGTAGTCAGGAAAGAATCATCGCAGTACTGGGCGCCGGAGGATCTCTCGGAGCGGCCATTTCCCATCAACTCGGCAGGTGAAGCGATCGGTGGTCTGGTGCTGAGCGACATCAGCGGCCCCTCCCTCGAGGCCACGCTGAGCGGAATGCCCGACAGCGCGCCTCCGATCGAGACGACTCTCGCGGATGTCGGCGACTTCGCTCAGGTCGAGGCAGTGGTCACCAACGCGATGGAGCGATTCGGCCGCCTCGACGTGCTCATCAGCAATGCCGGCGTGCTGTCGCCGAATGGTCGCATCCACAATCTGGCAACCGAGGACTGGGAGCGGGCGTTCCGGGTCAATGTCATGGGCCCGGTCAATGCCATCCGTGCCGCGGTTGTCCCGATGCGCGAGCAGAAAGCTGGCTCCATCATCCTCACCGCTTCGGTTTCCGGCCTCACCGCGTGGTCGCACGCCTCCCCCTACTGCGTGACGAAAGCGGGCGTCATCCACCTGGCCAAGGTGGCAGCCGTGGAGTATGCCCGCGACGGGATACGGGTGAACTGCGTGTGTCCCGGAACATTCCTGTCGCAAATGCACGCCGATCTTCCAGCCTCTGCTCTGGACGCAATCGGCGCCAAGCACCCCTTGGGTCTGGGTTCGCCGAATGACCTCGTCGGGGCGTACTCGTATCTGGCCAGTGACGCCTCCCGCTGGACGACCGGCTCAGCCATCGTCGTCGACGGCGGGTACTCCGCACCCTGAGGGCAGCCTGCGGTTCGGAGCACCGGTCCGATCAGTTGTCGGCGAAGGCCCGGGGCTCCCCGTCAGCGCCGTCGAGTGGCTCCACCGCTGACGGGTTGGCCATGCCCCACACAAAGATGTCAGCGAACGAGTTTGCAATCTCGCGCGCGGAGAGACGGCCGTCAGCCTTCAACCAGAGGTAGGTGTAGTTGTGCATGCCGAGCCACGCACGCGCCGACAGCCGGGGGTCACGCGGCCGGAAATGCCCGGACCGGGCGCCCGCCTCGAACACCGCTTCAACGCGTCGCTCGTACTCTCGGCGGCGCTTTCGGAACTGCTCCGCCCGCTCGCCCGTGAGCGCATGGAACTCGTGCAGGAACACCCAGACGTGATCGGGGTAGCGGACAATGACATCGAGCAGCTCTTGGCCGAGCAACGTCAACTGCTCCGGTGGCGTCCCTCCGGCGAGCGCGACACGGTCTGCGCCCAGTAAGACCTCGTCCATGACGCGATCATGGATAGCAGCGAGAAGCTCTTCCTTGGACCCTATGTAGTAGTAGAGGGCGCCTTTTCCGAGTTGGTTGGCCTCACAGAGCTCGATCGTGCTCGTGGCGTGATACCCGCGTTGGGCGAAGACGTTCGCCGACAGATCGATGATGGCCTCCCGGCGCACGTACCATTTCGCACTGCGCCGGGATTCGTTCTTATCCTGTGACATCTCTCGCCTTACCTCGGCTAGTCACTCTAGCAGGCACTATCTTGAAGAATGCCGACGACGCGGCACCCTCAGCAGCCCAGCGATCGGGCAATGACCACGTGTTGAATCTCGTTCGTCCCCTCCCCGATCTCGAGAACTTTCGAATCGCAGTAAAAGCGGGCGACAGGGGAATCGAGCATGTAACCGATCCCTCCGTGGATCTGGACAGCCTCCGACGCCGCAGCGGTGGCCACGCGGCTTGCCTTCAACTTCGCCATCGACGCCTCCTTCAAAAAGGGCTGTCCCGTGTCCCGCAGGTACGCAGCGCGATAGGTGAGCCATCGTGCGGCCTCCAATTCCGTGGCGATGTCGGCCAGCTTGAACTGCACCGCCTGGAACTTCGAAATGGGCCGACCAAACTGTTGGCGTTCCCGGGCATAGTCCGTCGCCATGTTCAAGACGGCTTGCGTCAGGCTGAGAGAAAGCGCAGCGATCGAGATCCGACCGACCTCGAGCGTGGCGAGAAACTGGCCCAACCCCAGGTCCGGATTGCCGACGAGGTGCTCGTCGGGTACCCACACGTCATCGAAGTACAGCTCACGAGTGTCGAGTCCCCGCCAGCCGATGCCCCGCATCTTCGGTCCCATCGTGAAGCCAGGCGTCTCCTTCTCCACAACGAAGCTCCCGAACCGGGGGTCCGCCCCGGCTGGTTCCGCACGGGCCAGAAGCGTCACTCCGAACGACATGTCGGTGCCGGCGTTGGAGATGAAGGCCTTCCGGCCGTTGATCACCCAACCGCCATCGCGACGCTCTGCACGCGTGGTGATACCACGCGTATCGGACCCCGCATCGGGCTCGGTCAGCCCGAACGCGCCAAGCACCCGTCCTTCTGCGAGCGGGCGTAACCACCGCTCGCGCTGGGCATCATTGCCGAACAGATACAACGGCAGCGAGCCGATCGTCACGTGGGCCTGCCATGCCGCGGCCACCGACTGATCTGCCAGGCCGATCTGCTCCATTGCGGCAACGAATCCCACCGTCGACATGCCGATCCCGCCCCATTGCTCCGGTATCAACATGCCCAGCAAACCCAACTCGCCCATCTCGCGAAGGAGGTCCGTCGGGCATTCGGCGCGCTCCCAGGCTCCGGGAGCTCGGCGAGCTATCTCGTTGCCGGCGAACTGCCGGCACAGGTCGACCAGATCACCTTCGGCTTCGGTCAGCGAGAAGTCCATGCCGGCGAGGTTAGGAGACCGGTCGGTACACATCCAGCTCAGGTCCTGTCGCCCTCGCCGATACGGGACCACTCCAGCGGCCGAGAGACAGAATTGACCGATCGGTACAAGAAAATTAGGATGCCTTCTCAGGCCGACAGCGACTGCAACAGGAGGGGGGCCCTATGACAAAACGGTGGACACAACGACCGCCAGGCTCGACGTGGGGTGACTGGGGCGAGGACGACGAACTCGGCCGCATCAATCTGATCACGCCGGAAAAGGTGCTCCAGGGCGTCCGTGAAGTGGAGGCGGGCATCAGCTTCTGTTTGAGCTTGCCGCTCGATTTCCCCGGGGGATCGGCCTTGAACCAGCGGAGGTACCCGCCGATCCTGAGGCCCACCGAGGACTTGGAGTACAAACCCGACACGTTCTACAACGTCATCGCACGCGAGTCGATCGATCCTTCACTCATCGACGTATGGGCGGACGATGCGGTGACCCTCTGGCTGCAGTATTCGACCCAGTGGGACGCCCTCGCCCATCAAGGTGCCGAATTCGACGCCGATGGCGACGGGGTCGACGAGCCACGCTATTACAACGGATTCCGTCCCGGCGAGGACATCGTCGGCCCCCAACCCGACGCCAAAGGCGACGGAAGTGGGAGTATAAGTTTCGCCCGACATCTCGGTCTGGAGCACATGGCTGCCCACGGGGTGCAAGGCCGGGGCGTCCTCGTGGACGTGGCCCATCACCTCGGAAGTGACTGGCAACCGGTCAACCTGCAGGTCCTCGAGGAGATCATGGCGGCGGACGAGGTCGTCGTCGAGCCGGGGGACATGCTTCTGATCCATACCGGGTTCGCAACCCAGATCCTTGCGTGGGACAAGAACCCGGACCCTGTGAAAATCCACAAGATGCATCCCTACCTCGACTCTCACGACGAGTCTTTGCTGGAGTGGATCACCGAATCTCAGATCTCCGCGCTGGTGGCGGACAACTACGCCGTCGAAGGACTGGTCCCGCACAGGGATCGAAATCCGCACACGCTCCTCCCGATCCACCACCTCTGCCTCTTCAAGCTCGGCATCCCCCTCGGGGAGATGTGGTACCTCCATGAGCTCGCCACGTGGCTGCGCGAGCACAAGCGGACCCGCTTCCTCCTTACGGCCCCACCGCTGCGCCTGCCGGGCACGATGGGTAGTCCGTTGACGCCTATCGCAACCGTCTGAGGGCATGGCACCCGGCATCCGCGGGGACAGCCGCTACGACCGGAGCACCTTCTCGGTAACCGGCTCTGACGACAGCACGGCCCCGATGATCCCGAGGTCGACGCCGGAACGCTGCGCCACCTCGCGCACCACCATCAGGTCCTTACGCATCAGGTCGGCCAGACGTTGCCCCACCGCATCGACCGACCCCGCGCCGGCGACGACTCCGAGGCCACGGCTGGATCCGCTCCCATGCTGGAGTGCGGCCAATATCGCCTTCTCCTCAATCCCCAGGGCGCCGGCGAGGCGCACGGCGTCGACGGCGAGGCCTACGTGCGCGACGAAGAGTGCGTTGTTCACCAGCTTGACACGCTGGCCGTTGCCAAGCGGTCCGACGAACAGGATGGGCGACGCGTACGCCTCGAAGAGCGGACGCGTCCGTTCGAGAACGGCTTCGTCACCACCCACCCAGAGGGTGAGCTCACCCGCAGCGATGTCGTGAGGGCCCCCGGACAAGGCGGCGTCAAGGACCATGACGCCCACTTCCACGGCCACCATGGCGACCAGTTCCACCGTGGCGGGATCGCAGGTCGTGTGGAGAACCAGTGTGGCGCCCGGCCGCATAGACGCAATCGCCCCAGCCGGGCCGAGACACACTGACCGCACCTGATCGTCGTTCAGGACGACGACAAAGACGACGTCCGCCTCGCGAACCGTGGCTCTCGGCGATGGAGCCCACGTCAGTCCATCCGCGACGAGCGACGCTCTGGCCTCATGGCGTCGCGCCAGCACGGTGACCTCGTGACCTCCGGCGCCCAGGCGATCGACCATGGGTCGGCCCATACGGCCCGCTCCGATGAAACCGATCTTCATGCATGCCAACCTTTCATCGCTCTGCGTCCCGTGCGTCATCCAGATGGTCTCAGAATTCCGGTGGGCCGGGAGCGGTGGCCGAGAGAGGGATTCGTTCGTTGGTACATTGGTGCCACATGGCGATCCTTCCCACCAACACCGAGATGACCCACGCATACGCCGAAACACTGGCGCGTGGCGAGCACTTGTTTCAGCAGCTCGGCACCGCGCGATGCCCCGTCACCCGAAGGCCATCTTGCTCTCGAAATGGACATTCGACCGGAATTCGCAAATGTTCGTGGAGCTCTTCAGGGGGGACTGATCACGGTGCTCATCGATGTCTGTGCCGGACGCCTGGCCTATGAGCTGTGCGATCCCGAAAATGGCTACAGCACGGCGACGTCGGACCTCACCGTTCATTTCCTCTCCCCCGTCGTGGTCGGGCCCGCCCGGGCCGAGGCGCGGGTACTCCGCCGTGGAACGTCAAAGTTCGTGCTCCATGTCGACGTGACCGACGTCGGACGTGACGACAAGTTGGCCGCCGTGTCGACCATCGCATTCACCGTGCTCGCGCCGAAGCCCTGAATCGCTCGATCACCGCTGTGTCGGACTACGTCTTGCGCTTCCCCTCCATGTGGGAAAGAAAAGCCTCCACGAAGAGCACGGTCTCCTCGTGGCCGGTCGACATGCCGAGGGTCTCGCGTTCGATGACCAGAAACCGCGAGATGCTGGACAGCAGGACGGTGAACACGATCGGCGGACATTGCTCCGCGCCGATGCCATAGCGCTCCAGCACAGCCTCGATACCGTCGAGTTGATCGGCCCGGAAGCGCTCGGCCGCGGCCGCTATCTCAGCTCGAATCGCCTTGCGGTGATTGGCCAGTGCGATGAACTCCATCGTGAGGGCGGTCCCGCGCGGATCACGACTGAGGTCCCACAGCGCCCAAAGCGGCTGTGGTGAAGCCAACGCAAGCGCCTGCCGTTCGAGGCCCAGCGCGGCTCGGCGGCGGAAGAGTGCCAGAAAGAGATCATCCATGGTGCGGAAGTAGTAATAGACGAGCTGAGGTTTCAGCCCTGCCTTGGCCGCGACCCGCCGAGACGTGACCGCCGCGTAGCCCTCCTCCAGCATGAGCTTCTCGGCTGCTTCGAGTAAGGCCGTACGTGTCTTCGAGGTTTCCGTGCCGATCCGACGCGGCGTGCTCGGCGCGGTCAGGTGTCCATCCCCCCGTTGCCGCCGCTCACGGACAACCGTGCCATTACTTTGTGGCCTCGGCCGGGGTGAACTCGATATGCAGTTTGTGGAGCCCGCGGAGAACCCAGGTGGGCTCGTATTCGAAATGACGGGCCGACCGCGGGCCATGGTGCTCCTCGGAGAGCCTGATGTCATGCATCCGCTCGAGGATGCGCTCGATGCTGACACGCCCCTCCACCCGCGCCAAGGGCCCTCCGGGGCAGGAGTGGGCACCCCGACCGAAGGCGATGTGCGCCTTGGCGTTAGGGCGGTCGAGTCGGAATTCGGCCGGACACTCGAAGATCCGAGGGTCGCGATTCGCCGCGCCGTTCAACAACATCACGGGTGTCCCCGCTGCAATCTCGACACCGGCAACCGCGGTCGTACGACGGGCCAGGCGGAAATCCGACTTTACCGGACTCTCGATCCGCAGAGCCTCCTCGATGAAGTTGGGGATGCGATCATGGTGGGCCCGAAGCTCATCTTGGAGTTCGGGGTACTCGCAGAGATACTTCAACCCCACTGCGAGAAGCCGTGCTGTTGTCTCCTGGCCCGCGGCAAAAAGAAACGTCGCCGTGCGCACCACTGAGGTGACGTCGGGGGTCGTCCCGTCGGGGTATCTCCCTACTGCCAATTGCGTCAACACGTCATCGCGAGGCTCGCGTCGGCGATCTTCGATGTACTGCGCGAACCATTCGTCCAACCCGCCGAGCGAGTTCAGCCCGATGTCCGCGTCGCCACCGACCTCGCCGGGCGCCGAGGCGAGCCCGAAGAACTCGCGGAATCGCTGGTGGTCGACTTCGGGTACCCCGAGGACGTCGGCGACCACGAGCATGGCGAACGGCTGGGTGTATGCCCCGATGAATTCGCACTGACCGGCCGAAACGAACTCGTCGATCTGCCGATCGGCCAGGCTCCACATGAACTCCTCGTTCTCCCTGAGTCGCTTCGGCGTGAGCAACCGCATGATCAACGCGCGCTCTTTCGTATGGTCCGGAGCGTCCATCGTCACCATGTGCTCGTTCATCGGCAGCTGATCCCGGTAGTGGTCGATGATGTCGCCCACGTCATCGCCCTCCAGCGGCACCGGGAATGTCGCGAACGGGCCGATCACCGAGTTGCACGAGGAGAAGGTCTCAGGATTGAGGTAGATCTCCATCGCTTCGTCGTATCCCGACACTGCGACCACTCCGAGATTCTCGGTTGGCAGCACCGGGCATTTCGACCGCAGATAGTCGAAATACGGATATGGGTCCTCCACCATCGAGGGGTCGGAGAAGAAGTCGATCGAGTCAAACGTGGACATGGCTGGCTCTCCAATCCAAGCGCGATGAATGCTGAGCGAATGCTTAGCATTTGCCACTGAGCTGGTCAAACACGGCCGACAATGACTCTCCGCTGCATGGATCTCGTGCGCGCCGACCGCCGCAAAGCGGAATTCATGAGCCTGGTCGGCGCCCCTCACGGATGGCGTCGACAACGAGCCCGATGACCCATGTGAGCCCATTGATCGCATCATTCGGCTCCAGGCCCCAGTCCACGACAAGCTTCTCGTACGAGACAACCCCCCACAGCACATCGAACATCGCCGCGGCAACGGCGCGGTCCGTGTTCGGCCACTCGGCTGTGTGAGGCTCGAGTGCGGCGAGGATCGCCTCTCTCTGGCGCTCGTTCGCTGCCGCGACCGTCGCGTCCCGCTCCGTCCGCGGTTCGAGACGGAATTGCGACGCATATTGCAGGATCCGCACAGTCACTTCACCGAGGGTTTCGAGGGTCAGACCTTCGAGGTGAACGCCTGCCTCTTCTTCGAGCCGTGCCAGGACTGCGTCTCGCAATTCTCGCTCGCTCGGGAAATACCGGTAGACCGTGCGCTCATTGAGGTTGGCCCGCTCGGCCACAGCCCGGACAGTGAGCGCACGCCAGTTCCAGATCGGGAACCCGTGGAGCAACTCAGCGCCCGCGGAAATAATCCGCTCGCGGGTCTCAGCGACCTGTTGGCGGCGCAAGGGGCTGTCGTAGCGGCGTCGTTGAGATTCTGGATCGGTCAGGACACTCAGAGTAGGTCCCGATGCCGGGCCCGGCGCGCCATACCTGCTACCTTCACCGCTCGTGTCCGCTGCATCGTCCGCCGGTTTCTCACCCCCCGCCATCTGATGATTCCACCCGCTGGGCTGATGCTGGTCAGCTTCGATATCGACGGGACCCTCGAAATGGGCGATCCGCCGGGTCCGCTGAGTGTCGCGTTTGTCCGACGCACGCAACAGAGCGGCAGCCTGATCGGGAGCTGCTCGGACCGAACCGTCCGGGAACAGTCGGCCATGTGGAACGCAGCCGACATCGTGCCCGACTTCGTCGTCGTGAAGAATCAGTTGAATTCCGTCCGGGAGCGCTTCGCCTCGGAACGTTACATTCACATCGGCGATACCCATGTCGACGCCCACTTCGCCGGCATGGCGAACTTCCAATTCATCTTCGCAATCGAACTGGCGCGCCGGCTCGACGCACCGGGAGATCCCTTCGAAGACTTGGCCTGACGCCCTGATTGGATTCCTGGGCTCTCGCACTTCCAGCTGGCCCAGCCTTCATCGAACCGGCGGGCGACGCTAAGGTGCAGCTGTGCGTGCGGTGCGTACCTTCCATCTCATATGAGCTGGCACCCGGGTCTTCTCGCCGATCAGGCTGCTGTCGTGGCGGGGGGCGGACGAGGCATTGGTGCCGCGGTCTCGCGCACGCTGGCCGGGGCGGGTGCCTCGGTGTGCGTGATCGATGTCGAAATCGACCGCGCCACGGAAGTGGTCGAGGAAATCATTGCCTCGGGAGGACGAGCGATTGCCGTCCAGGCGGAGCTACGCGATGCGCAGCAGGTCGAGGCGGCGATCAACGAGGCGGTTGTGGCCTTCGCCGGTGTGCATGTGCTCGTCAACGTCGCCGGAGGCATGCACGCGTACGCCCCATGGCGCCGGCTCGGAGACTGGGACGAGAGTACATGGGACGAGATTGTCGACCGAAACCTCAAATATGTCTTTCTCACGACGAGAGCCATGGTCCGGCAATTGCTGGCGGCCGGGACAGGTGGGTCGGTGGTCAATATCGCGTCGATCAGCGGTGAGACGAGCGCCCCTCATCACACTGCGTACGGCGCCGCCAAGGCGGGGCTGACCAACCTGACCCGAACTTTGGCCGTGGAATACGGCCCGGAACAGATTCGGTTCAACGCCGTAGCTCCGGGCAGTGTCGCCACACCCGCCGTGGCCGACCGGGTGGGCGGCACCAGCGCGGCCCCGCTGCAACGCTGGGCAACGCCGGAGGACATCGCAAACGCTGTCGTCTTCCTGGCTTCCCCGTTGGCTTCCTACATCACCGGACAGACGTTGCTCGTCGATGGTGGGGCCACTGCGAATTTCCCTCTGACCACCCCGACGCCGTCCAGGCAAACGAGTGGCGCCTGACACAATGGTCCGGGCACAGCGAAGCGGGCTTCCGGCGCCTGGCCAACTTCGGCGATGCGGTCGTTGCACTAGCCATCACGTTGCTGATCCTGCCTCTTGTTCATAGCGATCGCCGGGTCGATCCAACAAGAGGCAGCCGTGCGACACAGCTGGTCGCCGCGCGCCGGCCTCGATCAGTGGACGACCACTCTCGCCCGGGCCAGATTCTGCACTCGGCCGTAGGGCGTCCGGGCATCGCCCTCTCGCTGCGAAGTCCCGCGTAGGACGGGGAAATAGATGCCGGGCTCTCCATAGGCGTAGGTGCCGGACAGCACGACCCTTGGTCGTGGGATGCCGAGTTCCTCCGCCAACGGATATGTTCCCTCTCCCTCGAAATCCCATTCGGCAGCGACCACGTCGCCGGCATGTGGCGGAACTTCGATCGTTGCGTCGAAGGTCACCTCCTCCCCCACCGCGACCTCGGCCCGCTCGCTCCCGTTGACATGCAACTCGACGACCGGCTGGATGCCCTTGCGCTCCCCCGCACTTCGAGGAACGTGGACCTGTGTGTCGACGACGTCGTAGACGGTGTCAGGCGGTTTCCTGCCCCTCTCGACCCACGTGCTGAGATCGCGCAGCCCCTGCTGGAGGGCGCCCCCGTAGCTGATGCAGTGCGCATGGGCGCGTGCGTTTGCGGGATCGTCGTGCTGCGCGTGGTCTATGAACCAAATGGCGAACTGATCTCCGAAACGCGGCCCTAGTGCCTGCTGCACCTTCGAGCGGTACCAATCGGCCTGCCAGGGAAGGGCGTCGATGTCCATGAGCACCTCGATCACCAACATCCTCGCGGTGATGCGACCCTCAGGCATCGAACCAACGGTACTGACAGTGGCTTCCAAACCGACCAGTACATCGCGCTGCGGGTAGATCGGCTTCCCATCGGGACCGCGGAATTGATTCCAGCCGTACATGTCGGACGTCGGTACCTGATGGCGCTGGTAGGTCTCCAAGGCCAGAGGCCAGGAGTTGTCGATCCGTAACCGGTCGCCGGGGGCCATGCAGTGGACGACGACCGGATTGGTCGAATAGGCGAAGCCGACTGTCGTGCCATCGACCCACGCCACCGGGACGCTGCTCCCTTCAGAGGCACCACTCGTGACGACCAGGTGGGCATTTGTGATGTCCCAGCCCGGCACGCTGGCGAGTTCCATTTGCATGGGAAATGTGTCCATAACGGCCGCTACGGTCGTGTCGAACGTCACACGCGCACTGTGGATGGAGGATGTCGGATCGCCCCCCAGGTAACCGGGCTTGCTCCAGAAATCCTTCACGTAGGACGGATCCACGGCCGGAACCCGATCGGCGACGTTGGAGAAATATCCACTGGTCAGCGTTGCGTGGTTCCACCACCCCCGTAGCGGATATCCCAGCAGGGAGGCCTCTTGCAGTGCCCCACGCTCTTCATCGTCGAGACCGACGAACGGGTCGCCACTCCCGCCGGGACTGATCGCATCCATAATTCCGGGAAACTTGTCCCGCCGCCTGAGCACGCGAAGGGCGTGCATGCGGACGGTGAACACACTGGGTATGGAGTTCGGGGTACCCAGCACAAAAGGGAGGAACCCGTCCCACACGCCGGACGTGTTCTCAGCCGCACCCATAACCTGGTACGAGCCGCCGCTCCCGCCAAAAAGGTATCCGTACGGACGATGATCGCCATAGAGTTCGGCTGCGACAATTCGGGAGTACTTCGCCGCTGCGGCATTGACCCGATACGCACCGATCGCCGGATCAGCAGGAGGCATCCGATCAGCGCCGCCCAGATTCGTCTGCAGATAGTACGCACCGCTGGCCAACGTGAACCCCAGGTCACCGGTCGCGACGTCGAAGGCGATCGGAAAGGGCCCGATGTCCGACGTCAGGGCCATCGGGTATGTGTTGTGGAAAAATCGCCCCTCATAGCTGGCAGCCGGCGGGAAATAGATCGAGAACTGCGCATCCGACTCCTCGAAACCACCATGCACGTAGCGGTGCGGCACCGGGTCGTCGCGCAACTCGTTCACGTTGACGTAGGGACGGTCGTAACTTCGGGTCGACAGATGCCTCTGTCACCTGCACGATCGAGGAAGAGCCGGACGAACCGGCACCCGTTCCGTCAGGCATTGTGCCCGCCCGCCTCGCGACGGTACTGCTCGACGAAAGGCCGGTTGAAGGCCCGCTTGACCGCGACGACTCCGGCCACCGGGAACGCCGCCAACTCCTCGGCGATCCCGAAAGCCACGGTCAGTTCTTCGCCCCGCGCCGTCATCCGGTTGGCCAGGCCCAACTGCACCGCCTCGGCAGCCTCAACCCGACGGCCCGACATGAGAAGCTCTTTGGCGACAGCCACCGAGGTGAGATGCGGCCAGAGCAACTGACAGGCCGGTGAGGGATTGAGACCGTAGGCCACATGCGGATCGGCCAGGAACGCCCCTTCGGCCATGACCACGATGTCGCAAAGAGCCAAGAGCTCGGCGCCGAAGCCGACTGCCGCCCCTCGGACAGCGGCAATGACCGGAAGGTCCGTCTCGAGCATCGCTGTGAGGAGCTGCCGATGAATCAGCGAAAGCTCCTCTTGCAGCGCGTCGTTCCCCGTCGCCAGCTGATCGACCAATGACAGGTCGCCGCCGGCACAGAATGCCCGACCCGCCCCGGTGAGCACGACGGCGCGGACCTGGTCATCAGCCTGGATGGTGCGCCAACACTCCACCAATGACCGCTGCATCGACAGGTCGGCGGCGTTCAATTTGTCGGGGCGGTTCAAAGTCAGCACGCGGAGAGAACCGCGCACCTCTAGCTGGATCCGCTCATCATCCATAGGTGCCACACGTTAGTGATTTGGTCGGCTGATCGGCATAGTGTCCGGAGATCGACGACGAGGGGAATGAGGTGGGACATGACCGAAGCCGACAATGACCTACCGATCCCGGACGTCGTCCGGGAGTTCTTCGACGGTTCCCTCCGAATCGGCTACATGGCGACCATTCGGCCCGACGGGCGCCTCGCCGTGGTGCCCGTCGGGGTCATGATCCATGACGACACACTGCGGGTGAGCAGCCCGCTGGCGACCAGGAAGGTCAGCAATCTCCAGGCGAATCCCCAAGTCAGCGTCTGCGTGACCGACCCCGCAGATGCCCGCCGCTACGTGATGGTTCGCGGCACCGCCGAAGTCGCGCACGACGCTGACCGTGCCTTCGTGGACTGGATGGCCCGGACATACATGGGCTGCGACGAATATCCCTACGAACCACGCCGCGTACGCCGGGTCGTCATCACGATCCGAGCGGATCAGTTCGTCATGCCGAAAGTGCACGGGTCGACCCGCTGACAACTTCTGTCGTCGGCATCAACCCGTCCCGGCACGCTCGAGGAGGGAAAAGACGGGGAAGTGGCGGTTCTCTGCTCTAATGGGTCCATGGTGCAACTTGTAGAGGAGATCGAGGCCCCGCGACGGGGTCGACCGCGCCGCTTCAGCTCGCACACCGAGCGCCAGCTCCTCTTGGACGCGTCCGTGCGGGTGATGTCGGCCAACGGCTACGACGGGACCTCGGTCAACGACATCCTCGAAGAGGCCGGGCTCTCCACCCGGGCGTTCTACCGGCAGTTCGATTCCAAGCACGCGCTCTTGACCGCCCTGATCGAGCGCGAGCGGGACCGGGTGGCGCACTACCTCGAGCAGGCGGCGAAGAGTGCCGATGGCCCCCTCGCCGCCGTCGAGGCATGGATCGATGCCTTCTTGGACCTGCTCTACAACCCAGAGATCGCCCCGACGACCGCCATCTTCACCGCCCCGTCGGTCATGGCCTCCTACACCCTCGCCACCTCCTTGCCCGAGATGCAGCGCATGTTCTGCCCCCCGCTCATCAAGGCCCTACGGGCCGGTCAGCGCGCCGGGGTCTTGAAATCGTCGACGCCCGAGGCCGACGCCTACTGCATCCACGCCCTGGTGCACGCCTCCCTCGACGTGCACCACCGGGCCCGCCTGCCCAAGCGGGCCGTCGTCAAGACCCAGATCCTGCGCTTCGCCTGGCCGGCCCTGGGCCTTCGCCTCAAGCGCACCTGAGGGCGCCCGGCTCAGCGGGCCGGCACGGGGCCTTCGACGGCGTCGGGCACCGACACCTTCACCGGGGCGGCGGTACGCCAGTCAGCGATCCCGTCCTCAGCGAGAGCCGCCGGGTACCTGTTCTCGTGAATCTCGGCCCAATGGGCGTGATTGAGTTCGTGCAGGGTGAAGCATGCCTTCAACGAGTTGTAGAAGCCCATGTTGTCAACGGTCTGATTGACCGACTCCTTGATCAGGAGTGCCGTGACGGTCGGCAACTCCGCCATTCTCCTGGCGTAGTCGAGTGTGCGCTCCTCGAGCGCCTCGGTCGGGAAGATCTTTGAGACCATGCCGAGACGATGCGCCTCTTCGACGTCGATGGCGTCGCTGGTGAGGAGCAACTCTTTGGCCCGCAAGGTATTGCTGAAGTAGTAGTGCCACTCTTGGAGCATCAGCGATTCTGCGCCCTTGCGGGTCGCCCCGTCACCTTTGAAGCTCGGATGCGTCTCGCGCTCGCTCTGGGAGAGCTTCGAACCCATGTCATGCCCAGAGGAGAAAAGGGGCCCGACTCCACCAAGGATGACGACCCGGACCTCGTCATCCTTCTCTGCCGTGCGAAAAGCATCGTCGAGCTCAACGAGCATCCCCCGGTTCTGGGCGTTGCGCGTGCCAGGACGGTTCAAGAGGATCCGGACGATCCGTCCCTCCTCGAGGCTCTCGTATTTCACGAACTCGTACTCAGGCATGCGGCCATCCTTTCGTGGGGCTTTTTGGCGACACGATAACGGAACCTTGGTTCTCAAAGGCTGCCGAAGGCGGGACGGGCCGCGGTCCGAACTCCTGCGCGCCGGTAGCACCTGGGCGATGGATGACTTACCATGACGCTCGATCAGCGGACGAGCGCCGGAGAACAGCGGAGGGGCACCTATGGGAATTTACAACCATACCGGGCAGGTCGTCACAGACCTCGAGCGGGCAAAGCGCTTCTACCAAGAGGTGTTCGGTTTCACGTTCTGGTACGAAATCCAACCTCCGGACGAAGCGACCGCCAAGCTGAATTGCCTGGAGCCGCCGCTCGGGATCACGGCGTCGTATCTTGTCCTCGACGGCTTTGTGCTCGAGCTGATGCACTATGCGGTTGCAGGGGCCGCCGCGCCCTACCGGGCGCGCACGATGAACGAACCAGGCTTGACGCATCTTTCGATTTCGGTGGACGACGTGCGCTCCGCTGCGAACAAGGCGGTCGAATACGGTGCCGAGATCATTGAGGAGAGCGACCTCGGCATGGCCCTTTTCATTCGTGATCCCGACGGCCAACTGCTCGAGCTGTTACCCGAGGCCTACCGCTCGAACCTGCCACCAAAGCCATAGCGCCACTACGGTTAGCATCGAGAGTCGGTTGCGTGGCAAAAGCCTCGTGACGGTACGCTCGAGGTGGAGGACGAAAATGGACCTTTCATATGGCGATGAGCAGCAGCATCTGCGGGAGAACCTCTCCAGCTTCTTCTCGAAGGAGTCGACACCCGAGCGCGTGCGTGCAGCTGAGCCTGGCGGCTTCGACACGGAACTCTGGGACAAGGTCGTTGCCATGGGCCTGCCCGCCATGGCCGTACCCGAGGACCTCGGCGGTGGCGGGGCGTCCGCGCTCGACCTGGTGCTCACCGCTGAGGAGTTCGGCAAGCGGATCCCGCCGGTGCCGCTCATCGAGGCAGTCGCCGCCACGAACTTGCTCGGACGACTGAGCGGCACTGCGAGCTCCGAGGTGGCGGAGCAGCTCCTCGCTGACGCGGTCGCCGGTGATGCACTGGTCAGCCTGGCCCTCACTCCTCTCGTGGCCGGGGTGGCGAGACTGGTTCCCGCCGGCGCCGTGGCCAATGCCGTCCTCGCCCGCGACGGCGACGATCTCGTCGCCTTCCGGTCATCGGAGGTAGGTCCACGCGCACCGCTCCCGGTGCCGTCGAACCTCGGGACCGCTCCATTGGCGGACCGGGGTGCCGGCGTCGATGAAAGGGTCGTGCTCGCCTCGGGGCCCGAGGCGGTGACAGCCTACGAACAGGCACGTCAGGAGTGGCAGCTGCTGATGGCGGGGGCCATGGTCGGCCTGGCTCAGACGGCGATCGACATGGGCGCCGACTATGCCCGACAGCGACACGCGTTCGGCGTACTGATCGCATGGTTCCAGACCGTCCAGCACCGGCTGGCCGATGACATCACCTCTCTCGAAGGTGCCCGGCTCCTGACCTACGAGGCAGGATGGGCAGCCGACGAAGGCCTCGCGAACACGTCCGCTCTGACCTCAATGGCCTTCTTGTTCAGTTCTGAGATGGCCTTTCGAGTGGCGGCCGACAGCCTGCACCTCCACGGGGGGTACGGCTACACGCTCGAATACGACATTCAGATGTACTTCCGTCGGGCGAAGGCCTGGCCACTGGCCTATGGGGATCCCAAGGACGGATACGGTTCGCTTGCAGCTCAACTGTTCGAACACGAGGAGCGCTGACATGGATTTCACCACGGTCGACAGTCTGGCCGAGCACCGCGAGGCGGCCCACCAGTGGGTGGAGAAGAACGTTCAACCTGGCTGGGCATGGGAGCAGTACACGTCGGGTACCCACCACACTCCCGAACTCCACGCACGGCTCGCGAGCGATGGCATTCTCGGAGCCGGCTGGCCACTCGACTACGGGGGTAGTGACACCGACCCCGGCTATGCCCGGGCCGTTCTCGATGCCGTGTCCGATGTCGAGCTGTATACGGACGGATGGGCCACCACCCTGATGGTCCTGCGAACAGTCCGCCATGTGGGGACAGAGGAACAGAAAAGGGAGATCATCGGTGGCGCCCTGAAAGGGGAGATTCTGATCGCCCTCGGCTACTCGGAGCCCGACTCGGGCTCCGACGTCGCTGCGGCAAAGACGCCGCGCTGTACGCGACGGAGACGAGTGGGTCATCAGCGGCCAAAAGATGTTCACGAGTACGGCGCAGTCGTGCTCACACGTCTTCGTCCTCGCCCGTACCAATCCGGACGTGCCGAAACACAAGGGCCTGACCATGTTCTTGGTCCCAACGGATGTCGATGGTTTCGACCTCCAGCCGATCTACACGCTCGGAGGGCAGCGCACCAACGCGACCTTCTACAGCGATGTCCGGATCCCCGACTCCATGCGAATCGGTGGGGTCGACGAGGGTTGGCGGGTGATGCGAGTGGCCTTGGTCTACGAGCGCGGCGGAGGCGGTCGTACCTCTGCTGGTCCCACGCTGGCCGAACGGGTCGCGACATGGGCGATGTCGACGAATCGCACTGAGGGAGAGACCTACTACGACGATTCCAGGAACAAGGAGCGATTGGCACGCATTGCCATCGACGAAGAGGTCGCTCGTCTCCTTGGGATGCGGGTGCGCTGGATGAACGAGATCGGCGAACTTCCCGGCGTCGAGGGTTCCATGACCAAGCTGTTCTCGAGCGAGGCCGACCTGCGCCACTACGGCGAACTGGTCGACATGCTCGGACCGGAGGGTGTGCTGCGCCCCGAGTCAGGCGTTGCACCCCTGGAGGGTGAGCTCGAGCACCACTTTCGCTCGACGGTGGTCGGCACCATTTACGGGGGAGCCAGCGAGATCCAGCGTGAGATCATCGCCGAAGGCCGTTTGGGGTTGCCGCGCAACCGGCCGAAGCAGTGACCGGACAAGGAACACCACCCGCCGACGCCCCGACACTCCGCGGAAAAGTCGTCGTCGATCGTGAGGCCTGCATGGGTTCGGGCAATTGTGTCTATTGGGCTCCGGATGTCTTCGATCTGGACGACGACGGCATCGCCATTGTCCGGGGCGACCTCGCCGGGAACGAAGAGCCGGTTCGCGTGGCGATGGTGAACTGCCCGACATCAGCCATCAAAGTCGTCGACGAGTAACCAACACGATCGCCGAGGTTCTCGGATCGTGTTGCAACAGCATTGCATGCGAGGGGTGCGAAGAAACCTCCCGTTGAAAGGGTGTGGAGATGACCGACGCAATCGAACCGTTCACGATCAACGTTGACGATGCACTGCTCAACGACCTGCGGGACCGTCTGGCCAGGACCCGGTTCCCCGATCAGATCGAGGGCACGGGTTGGGAGTACGGGATTCCAGTCGACTATCTGCGTGAGCTTGTTGACTATTGGCTCCAGACGTACGACTGGCGAGCAGAAGAGGTCCGGTTGAACCAGGTCGATCAGTTCCGCACCACCATCGACGGACAATCGATACATTTCGTCCACTCCCGATCGGCCAACCCTGACGCCTTTCCGTTACTCCTCATCCACGGTTGGCCCGGCTCCATCGTCGAGTTCCAAGATGCCATCCCGCTGCTCACGTCGCCCGGGGCACACGGCGCACAACAGGCAGACGCCTTTCACGTGATTGCGCCGTCTCTGCCCGGCTACGGCTTCTCCGAGCCCACCCGAACAGCGGGATGGGACATCCGACGGATCGCCCATGCGTTCACCGAACTCATGGGCAAGCTCGGCTACCCGCGCTACGGGGCGCAAGGTGGGGACTGGGGTGCCCAGGTCTCGACCCGGATCGCCGCATACGATCCCGAGCACTGCGTCGGACTCCATCTCAACATGCCGATCGGAAACCCACCGCCCGAGCCGGGCCCGTTGAGTGAGGAAGAGCAAACCGACCTCGCCGCCATGGCGGAGTTCCAAAAACTGGAATCCGGGTACGCCAACGAGCAGGGCACCAAGCCACAAACGCTCGGGGTGGGACTCAACGACTCTCCGGCGGGTCTGCTGGGATGGATCGTCGAGAAGTTCCGGGGGTGGAGTGACTGCGGCGGTGATCCCGAGACGACGTTCACCAAGGACCAGCTCATCACCAACGTCATGCTGTACTGGGCGACGCAGACGATTGCCTCGTCAGCCCGGTTGTACCGAGAGACCATGCAGGGGGGCGCCCTCGCTGAGCCCTTGCCCTTCATCGACGTGCCGACCGGTGTGGCCCGCTTTCCCAAGGAGATCCTGCGCTGGCCCCGCTCATGGGTCGAACATCAGTACAACCTCACGCACTGGACGCCGATGCCCCGCGGTGGGCACTTCGCCGCCATGGAACAACCCGAGTTGTTCGTCGACGACGTCAGGAACTTCTTTCGCACCGTGCGCTAGGCGCGGGGGGGACGCCGCACTGAGAGTCAGCCTTTCAAAAGAAATCCCACCGTGTTACACTCCGAAAAACTGCCTCCCACCAGGGAGGTAATGCGGAGAGGGGGATGCGTCGCATGTCGGATCTGGGTGAGATAACCGCGCTGGTGAACTCCTATGCTCTGCTGCTGGACGGGGGCGACATGGACGCGGTGGCGGCGCTCTTCGCTCACGCGACCTGGCGGTCAGCGCCTGAGGGCCACGTCTTGCGAGGCGTCGAAGAGATCAGACCGGTCTACGAACAGTTGAAGTCCCAAGAGGGCGATCCCCGCACGAAGCACCTGCTCACGAACCTGACCGTGGAGGTCGAACCGGGGGCGAGCACCGCCGCCGCCCATTGCTACTGGACGGTCCTCCAGAACGTCGGTCCGGGCAGACCGATCACCATCATCCTTTCGGGGCAGTACACCGACACGTTCGAGAAGGTCGACGACACATGGCGCTTCGCCGACCGGCTCATCACGGTCGACCTCACCGGGGACGCGTCAGCACACGTCGAGTAGTTTCCATCGAACTCCAGGTGCTTCCTCAGCGATACCCGGCTGGGCGACCCTCGAGGATCACGGTCTTTGTCTCCAGGAATGGCAGCAGACCTTCCGTCCCGCCCTCTCGGCCGATTCCGGACTGCTTGAAGCCGCCGAAGGCGATCCCGAAGTCGGTGTGGAACGCGTTGTGACCGACCGTTCCTGACCGCAATCGTCGAGCGACCTGGCGGGCCCGGTCGACGTCTTGGGTGAACACCGAGGCGTTCAGGCCGTAAATCGTGTCATTGGCGATCCGGATCGCCTGCTCCTCGTTGTCCGCCGGGATGACCGAGAGCACCGGTCCGAAGATCTCCTCCTGGGCGATCGTCGATCCATTGTCCACGTTGCCGAAGACAGTCGGCTCGACGTAGTACCCGCGCGCGAGGTCCTTCGGCCGGCCACCGCCGGTCGCGAGCGTGGCGCCCTGTTGGGTGCCCGTGGCGATGTAGCCCTCGACCCGGTCACGCTGACGGGCGGAGACTAGTGGGCCCATCTGCGTCTCCGGATCGAACGGGTCACCCACCCGGACGTGCGAGAAGGCAGCCGCCAAGGCGTCCACGAACTCGTCGTGTCGACTCCGGTTCACGATGATCCGGGTGAGAGAGGAACACACCTGTCCGCTGATGGCACATTCGGCACCGGCAAGGGTCGCCGCGGCCGCGCCGAGATCCATGTCGTCGAGGATGACGGCGGCCGACTTGCCTCCCAATTCGAGCGTGCACCGCGCGATGCGCTCCCCGCAGATTGCGGCGATCCGTCGGCCGGCCACAGTCGACCCGGTGAACGTGATCTTGTCGACCCGGTGATCCCGCACCAGAAGTTCAGATACCTCCCGGTCGGCCGTGACAACGTTCAGCACGCCAGCCGGCAGACCGAGAGATTCGGCAATCTCGGCCACTACATAGGCCTCGCCCGGCGCTTCCGGTGAGGCCTTCAGGACGACCGTGCAGCCCGCCAGCAAGGCCGGTGCGAGCTTGTACGTGAGAAGTCCGATTGGGGCGTTCCACGGGATGATCGCCCCCACCACGCCAACAGGCTCTCGGACGAGCAGCCCGAACTCACCCATCGACGGCTTCGCCTCTTCCTCGAACGGAAAGGTCTTGGCCAGGCCGGCGTAGTAATCAAACCCGCCGGCGATGTGTTCGGATCCGTAGCGGGCCATCAGGTGCAGGACGCCTGACTGACGCGGCCATATCTGACCGATGTCCTCCGCCCGCTCTCGGATGCCCGCCGCGATGCCGCGCAGGAACTCCGCCCGCTCTTCGTGTCGCATCATCGGCCAGGGACCTTCGTCGAAAGCCCGACGCGCCGCGGTGACCGCGCTGTCTATGTCAGCCCCCTGCGCTTCGGCGACCCGGAAGTAGACCTCTTCCGTGCCCGAATCGATCACGTCGAAAGCGCTGTCGGACGATGGCTCAACCCACCCGCCATCGATATAGAAGCGATCGGCGTGCCGGATGGGCACGGTGGCCTCGTCGGTCAAACTCACCTGGGTCCTCCCCTCGTTCAGTCGCACGCCGGTGCGCGTCGCTCCCTCCCCGCAGCGTAGCCATCCATCGACCTGCTGTGTAGTCCTGCGCGCGACGGCGGACGGCGCGGCCCGGGAACTCTGCGGTGCCGAAGCGAGGCCCCCGGGGAACCGCCTGAGGATGCGGCTGACGGCGGAGTAGGCCAATCCGGCGCCATTGGGAAATAGACGGCGCGAAATAGGGCGCAGGTCTGTCCTTGAGGGCCAATCGGTGGCACACTGCGTAGACGACCCGATCGGGCCGTCATCGCGCAGGGGGTGTCGACATGAAAACGCACGCAGCCGTCCTCTACGGCCGGGGCCAGGACTGGCAGATCGAAGAGATCGATCTGGACCCGCCGCGGGAACTCGAGGTCCTGGTCAGGTGGGAAGCGGCCGGTCTGTGCCATTCGGACCAGCACCTCCGTGGGAGCGACGTCGGCGAAAAAGAGACTAAAGAGGCACCCCAGCAGGCCGTCGGCGGCCTGTTCCCCATCGTCGGGGGACACGAGGGCGGCGGGGTCGTGCTCGAAGTGGGCCCGGGCGTGCGCAGCGTGGCTGTGGGCGACCACGTGGCGGCCAGCTTCTTCCCCATCTGCGGGCACTGCAAGATGTGCATCACCGGGCACTCCAACCTCTGCGACATGGGCGCCTCGACCTTCTTGCCCGGGCAGATCACCGACGGCACCATGCGCTACCACCTCAAGGGCGAAGACCTCAATGTCATGGCCAAGGTCGGCACCTTCGCCGAGCACAGCGTGGTGCACGAGGCCTCGCTGGTCAAAGTCGACAGGGACCTCCCCCTCAACGTCGTAGCCCTGGTCTCGTGCGGGGTGACGACAGGATGGGGCTCGGCCGTCTACCGGGCCGAGATCAAGCCGGGAGAGACCGTTGTCGTGATCGGGGTGGGCGGTGTGGGCATCAACGCCGTCCAGGGAGCGGCCATGGTCGGGGCCAAGAACATCATTGCGGTGGACCTCGTCGAGTTCAAGCAGAAGGCCGCCCTCGACTTCGGGGCAACCCACAGCGCGGGGTCGATCGAAGAGGCCATCCCCCTGGTGCGCGACCTCACCCGGGGCGAGATGGCCGATGCGGTGATCTTGGTCCCGAGCATCATGTACGGGGACCTCATGGAGGGCGCCCTCGCCATGACGGGCAAGAACGGCACCTGCGTCGTCACGGGCATGGCCCCCCAGGCCCAGACCGAGTGCAGCATCAACCTCTTCGAACTGGCCATGTGGCAAAAGGAGGTCAGAGGGGTGGTCTTTGGCGCCGCCAACCCCCGCTTCGACATCCCCAACCTCTTGGCCCTGTACAAGGAGGGCAAGCTCAAGCTCGACGAGCTCATCACCCGCACCTATCCGCTCGACCAGATCAACCAGGGCTACCAGGACATGCTCGACGGGGTGAACATCCGCGGCGTGCTCACCATGGGTTGAGGGTCGGCGGGGCCCCAGGTGACACGCGCATGCGGGCGTGGCAAACTATAGAGAATGGGAATTGCGAAAATCGGGCGGGGAGGGGACGCAACCCAAATGAGCAGCCAAGAGTTGTTCGGTGCCGGCGGCACGCCCCGGGTCATTGTGGTGGGAGCCGGCTTCGGCGGTATCGGTGTCGGCGTGAAACTGAAGAAGGCGGGCATCGACACATTCACGATCTACGAGTCCTCCCTCGGAGTCGGTGGCACATGGTGGGACAACACCTACCCGGGTGCTGAAGTGGATGTGAACTCGAATCTCTATTGCTATTCGTTCAAGTCGCAGCAGTGGACGCGTACCCACGCCCAGCAGGCCGAGCTCCAAAAGTATTTGGAGGAGACAGTCGACGAATTCGAACTTCGGAGTCATCTGCAGCTCGGTGTGGGCGTTGCATCAGCGGCGTGGGACGACGAACGCCATGTCTGGACCGTCACCCTCGACACCGGCGCGGTTGACGAGTGCCACGTGCTCGTCACCGCGGTGGGTTTCCTGAACATCCCCCGCTACCCCGAATGGCCGGGTCTCGCCGACTTCGCGGGTCCGAAATTCCACACCTCCCGCTGGGAACACCAGCACGATCTCACGGACAAGGTCGTCGCCCTCGTCGGAACCGGCTCGACAGCGGCGCAGATTGTGCCTGCCGTTCAACCGATCGTGAAGAAGCTGTACGTGTTCCAGCGTGAGCCCGGCTGGGTCATGCCCAAAGGAGAGCGTGACCTTTCCGACACCGAATTGCGGGCAATTCGCAAAGCCGTGGCGACGCGCGCTCGATCGGACGAAATTGCGTGTCTACATCGAAAAGAGCCTGTGGGGTGCGGCGATGTTCCGACCCGGCTCCAAGCTCAACACATTGCGGGAGCAGGGCTGCTTGGAATACATCGCCCATGAGTTTGCCGACCGCCCCGACCTGCGCCAGGCGGTCACGCCCGATTACCCGTATCCGGGAAAGCGGCCGATTCTGGCCAGCACCTACTATCCCGCACTCAAGAAAGAGAACGTCGAGCTCGTTCCGCATGCCGTGACGCGCGTCACCAAGACCGGGATAGTCGACGACCAGGGCGTGGAGCGGCCCGTCGATGTCATCGCCATGGCGACCGGTTTTCAGGCCGCCAACTATCTGGGGCGCCTGCAGATCACCGGTCGACGGGGCGAGACGCTCCATGAGCATTGGGCCGGCGAACCGCGTGCGTTCCTCGGCATAACCGTGCCGGGATTTCCCAATTTCTTCATGTTGTACGGGCCGGGCACCAATGGTGGCGAGCTCGTCATGACCTTGGAATCCCAAGCTGAGTACGCCATCCGGGCCATCAAGCGCATGCGGCGCGAACGAGCCAGTGCCGTCGAGGTCAAGCCGTTGTACGAGGCCGTCTGGTACGCCTGGCTCCAGTCGAAGATGGAGGGGACCTCATGGACCATGAGCAACAACTACTTCAAATCGGCCACCGGCAAGATCGTCACCCAGTGGCCGTCGGGGAATCTGGTCTATCGCTTCCTCACCAAGGCTCTCGGCCGGATATCGGAGACCACGAGATGTCGCGCCGCCTGACGACGGGGCCGCTGTGGACGCGCAACCAGCGGGCAGCCCCAGCTGGTGTTCGCCTCAAGGAGGAATCGCACATGTCAATGACGCTCGGTATTGACCCACTGGATCTCGTCGATCCGACGCACTACCAGCGCTTCGGCCGCCCTCATCAGCTGTGGGCGCAGCTACGCGCCGAGGCCCCCGTGGCCTACTTCGAGCCGCCGGGTTACCCACCTTTTTGGGCCATCACGAGGCATGCGGACCTCACGGCCCTCGCCTCGCAACCATTGATTTTCTCCAGCGCGAAGGGAATCACCCTCGATCGGGGTGCGGAGGAAGTTGCAGAGGCCATGGCGAGCTACGAGATGATCGTGTTCCTCGACCCGCCACGCCACGGACCCGTGCGGAGCCTCGCCAACAAGGAGTTCTTGCGGAGCCGGGTCCGGGCCCGCTTCGACGACATCGGACGGATCGCCACCGAGATCGTCAATGACGCGGCAACGGGTGGCGAGGTGGCTGAGTGCGACTTCGTGAGCACCTTCGCCACTCGCCTGCCCCTTGAGGTGATCGCATGGGTGCTCGGCGTGCCCCAGCCCGATTGGGAGCGGTTGCTCCGGGCCACCGACACCGTGATCGGAAAGGAAGATCCGGAGTTCCGACTGCCGGGCGAGACTCCGGACGAGGCCCAGATGCGGGCCCGAAATTGAGATGCACACATACTTTCAGGGCATGATCGAGGAGCGACGGCGCAACCCCCAAGAGGACCTGGTCACGCTTTTGGTACAGAGCACGATCGATGACGTGCCGCTGACCCTCGAACAGTTGACAGGTTATTGCGAGCTCCTGGTCGAGGCCGGCAACGAGACCACACGTGACGCCATCGCAGGCGCCATGCAGGCCTTCTGCGAGTTTCCCGACCAATGGGAAAAACTGAAGGCTCATCCCGAACTGTTGCCCGACGCCGTCGAAGAGATCCTTCGCTGGGTGACGCCTATCAATTACTTCGTTCGTACGGCGACGCAGGATTACGAACTGCACGGCCAGACCATTCACGCCGGGGATAAGGTGATCCTCTTTTGGGCTTCGGGGAACCGCGACGAGGAGGTGTTCGAGGACCCGTTCGAGTTCCGCATCGACCGTCGTCCCAATCAGCACCTGGTCTTTGGATTCGGGCCGCACCTGTGCATGGGGGCGCACCTCGCCCGGGCAGAGCTCGAACACATGTTCAGGCTCCTGACGTCCCGCATGACCTGGTTCGAACAGTCGGGGCCGATGGAGCGGATGAACGCATCGATCAATGAGGCCATCAAACATCTGCCTCTCCGTTACAAGTTGGTGTAGAAGCGGTCGAAGGAAGTTGACGGCGCAGCTCCGGCCAGGCGCCAAAGGAGGAGACTCACATGGACACGACAAGCATCTATTCTTGCGACGATCACTTGGACCTGAACGCTGTACCACGGGACGTGTGGTCGGCCCGGCTTCCTCAGGCACTGGTCGAACGGGGTCCACACGTCGTCGAACGAGACGGAGCGGCCACGTGGGTCTCGGGGGATCGTGTCCACGGGCGGAGCGGGCGGCCGCCCGGCGCAGACTCGGACAAGATGAAATCCCTCAGTGCGATCGGCAGGGCCGGGATCGAAGACGACGGATATCGGGCCGGTACCCCGAAGTTGCGCCTGGAGGACATGGACCGGGACGGGATCTGGGCCTCTGTCGTCTACGGCCCCATACCGCTGACGCTGTCGATCCCCGAGCCGGAGCTCCAGGACGTGTGCTACGCGGCATGGAACGACTGGGCAATTGAGGAATTCAACGCGGTGGCACCCGACCGCCTGTGCGCGTTGGCCTTTCTGCCCAACCACTCGCCGGAGGCCGCGGTGGCCGAACTCGAACGCGTCGCCGGAATGGGGCACCGTGGTGCGATCCTCGACGTCTTCGAGATCGACGCCACCGAAAGGAAATGGGACCGCCTCTGGGCGGCCGCTGCCAGTACGGGGCTCCCACTGAGTTTTCACATCAAGGGTGGGGCGTCGCCCAGGCTGAGCTACGAAATCGGCAAGTGGCAATCAGCCGCGTTCGCCTCACTTCTCCCCTTGCAGTTGGACGAAGCACTGGCCATCATGATCTTCTCCGGCGCGCTCGAGCGGCATCCCGGCTTCAAGCTGGTCCTGGCCGAGGCCGGCGTCGGGTGGATTCCCTATTACCTGAGCCGCATGGACATGGAGTGGAACAACCTCAAGGACGCAATCGACTATGCGCCCAGGATTCCGCCGAGCGAGGTCTTCCGAAATCAGATCATCACCACGTTCGAGGAGGAGGAGATGGCCCTGCACGCCATCCCGCTCATTGGCTCCGACGTGTGCATGTGGGCGGCGGACTACCCCCACACGGACAGTACCTTCCCCGAATCGCAACGGGCGATCGAGCAAACGCTCGGGGAGCTGCCCGCTGACGACCGCCGAAACGTCACGGCACTCAACTGCGCGCGTCTCTACGGGTTTGACTATGTCGTCTGAGGATTCAGCGGGGGCCGTCGTGGGCTTCGACCACGTCGCTCTCCCTATGCAGAACACCGAAGCCACGGCGGCGTTCTACCGAGCCCTGGGTTTGGAGGTCAAAGAGAACGAATATCTGGTCCAGGTGTATATTGGAAATCAGATGATCAATTTTCATCGCCCAGAGGTCTGGCAGCGTGAATTCACGCTTCGTGCGCCTGCCGCCCGACCACCCTGTGGTGATCTCTGCTTCGTCTGGAACGGTTCTCCCGCCGCGCTGCAGCATCTGCTCCATGGGGCGGGAGCGCAAGTAGAAGAGGGTCCCGTGGAGCGCGAAGGGGGCCGGCAGGCGGCCGGATCGAGCGTGTATGTGCGTGACCCCGATGGCAATCTTTTGGAGTTCTTGAGCTACTTGGAGGATGGGGCACGTGTCAGCTGATGTCGTGATTCGCGGGGGAACTGTCTATGACGGAAGTGGCGAGCCGGGTCGGATCGCCGATGTGGCGATCAGCAATGGGGTGATCGAGGAGATCGGGCCCAACCTGAACGGCAAGGCCGAGTTGGACGCATCGGGTTGCGCCGTGGCGCCTGGGTTCATCGACATCCACACGCACTTCGACGCCCAGGTGTTCTGGGATCGCGAGCTCAAGCCCTCCTCCTATCACGGGGTCACGACAGTCGTCGCCGGAAACTGCGGGTTCACGATCGCTCCTTGCCGGCCCGAGCACCACGATGTGATCGTGCGCACGCTCGAAGGTGTCGAAGGGATGGACGCAAATTCCTTGACGGCCGGGATCGTCTGGGACTTCGAGACCTTCCCCGACTACCTCGAATTGGTCGCTCAGACGGGGCACGGCGCTCAACTTCACGGCGTACATCGGCCACAGTGCCCTACGCCTCTACGTCATGGGCGATGCAGCATACGAACGCGCCGCCACGCCGGAGGAGATCGACACGATGTGTCGACTGGTCACCGAAGCGATCGGCATCGGTGCCGCCGGGTTCTCCACCAGCTTCTCGTTCGCCCACCGAGGCGTGGACGGGAAGCCTGTTCCGAGCCGCTTCGCCGAAATGGACGAAGTCGAGGCACTCTTCATGGCTGCGGGTGCGACGGGTAAGGGGGTCGTTCTCACCACGCCCGGTTGGCAGTGCGAGTACCCCGACGTGTGGAAGTGGCAGCCACGGGTCGGTCGGCCGTTCACGTGTCCCCTTTTCAGCTCCGCCGGCGGCCAGCACCTCACTATCGTGAAGCTGCTCCAGGAGGGCAACGCCAACGGGGCCAACGTCTGGCCCCAGGTCACACCCAGGCCCTTGACAATGCAGTTCACCCTCGCCGACGCCTACAACCTCAACACCGGCGAGGTCTTCGGGGAACTGATAAAGGTGAGCCGCGAAGTCCGTAAGGCCGCCTTCCGCGATCCGGAATGGCGTGCCCGCGCCGACGAGGACTTTGCGGCGAGCACCACCGGCATGAAGCCGCGCTGGGAGACGTTCGAGGTTTCCGAATCGGAGATGTTTCCCGAGCTTCTGGGTCGTCGTGTGGCCGATATCGCCAAGGAGCGAGGAGTCTCCGCATTCGACGTGATGTGCGAGCTCTCGCTGGCCGAGGACCTCAAGACCCGCTTCCGGGCCTACATCGCCAACGACGATCCCGAAGCGGTGGCCCTGCTGCTCAACGAGAAGCACACTGTGCTCGGACTGACCGACGCCGGCGCCCACGTGGATCAGCTGTGTGACGCCCCCTTGCCGACCGACCTGCTCGGGAATTGGGTGCGTGAACGAGGGACCATGTCGCTCGAGAGGGCGGTTCGAAAGCTGACCGGTGAACCGGCCGACATGTTCGACTTCTCCCGACGCGGCTACCTGCGCGAGGGGTACTTTGCCGACGTGTGCGTCTTCGATCCCCAAACCGTGGCACCCGGTGAGCTGCGACGGTTGCGTGACCTGCCGGCGAACGGCGAGCGGTTGACGGCGGAGACACCGAGCGGCATGCGGCACGTGCTGGTCAACGGAGCGGCGATCCGCAAGGACGAGGTGCAGCTCGACCTCGACCTCGACCGCCTCCCCGGCGTGCACGCAGATTTGGCATAGAGAGCAGCCGGACCACCCGGGTTCGACAGAATGCGTCGAACTGACCGAAGCGAGGAGGACAGGCCGTGGGGACACTATTGGCAGGAAAGGTCGCGATCATCACAGGAGGTGTTGCCGGGATCGGACGGGGGACGGTCGACCGCTTCGTCGAGGAGGGGGCGCAGGTCGTCATCGCCGACGTCGACGCCGAGCGGGGCGAGAAGATCGCCGAACAACTGGGGGCGCCGGTCGCTTTCAAGAGGACCGACGTCTCGAGTCCAGAAGATGTCCAGGCCGTCGTCGATTTCGCCGTGGAGCACTTCGGTGGGCTTCACGTGATGTTCAACAATGCCGGGATCGGGTCCAAGCTCGGGGCATTTCTCGACATCGATCTCAGCGATTTCCGTCGCGTCATGGACGTCAACCTTTACGGGGTTCTCCTCGGCTGTCAGTATGCGGGACGCCACATGAAGGAGAACGGTGGGGGCTCGATCATCAACAACTCCTCCATCGCCGGGATCATGGGCGGCGGCGGCGTCACCGTCTACCGCTGCGCCAAGGCTGCGGTCGCCCATATCAGTAAGTCGATTGCGTGCGACCTGGGCCCATTCAACATCCGGGTCAACGCCATCGCCCCGGGGCACATTCCGACGGAGATCACAAACTATGACATGGGGCCCGTCATTCGATTCACGCAGCCATTCCCACGTCAGGGCTCAGTGGTGGACGTGGCGAATGCCGTCGTCTACCTGGCCAGTGATCTGGCCGCCCAGGTGTCCGGCGCGATGATCCCGGTCGATGGGGCGACGGCGGCCGGTCCGCCACCCGATCAGATGCAACAGCTTCTCGCCAGAGGTTGAGCGAGAACCAGTCCCCCACCTGGTCGTTACTGCGGGGGGATGATCCGGCGCCGTTCCGCGACGTCGGTCAATTCGTCCTCAGCGCTGAGCGGGAGGGTCCACCGCTCGAGGCCGTCGATGGCCGAAAGGTGACCCACGAGTTCCTCTGCCGATGGCGGCGTGGTGCTCCCGGTCATCCAGCCTTCAGCGACACCGACGAACACACGTGCGTACCGACCCCCGATGACGGAGTAGATCCGGTGCGACACGTCACACTGCTCGCTACATAAGTAGACGAGGAGTGGCGTGACGAATTCGGGAGCCAGGAAAGGGTGCAGGAGCTCGAAGGTCTCACGGAGCCGATCACTCGCTGGTGACGTGTGCTCCTCCTCGTACCTCGATGTTGGTCTTTCCACTCGGAAGCAGGATGTTCGCGAGGATCCCCGATTCTCTCCCTTCGAGGGACACGATGTTCATCAGTCCGAGCAGCGCCGTCTTCGCTATGGAGTACCCACCCCCGCCGGCTCGACCGAAGATCCCGGCAGACGAGCTCGTGAACACGATGCGGCCGTAGCTCTTCCGTTTCATGTGTCGAAAGGCTTCCTGGGTCGCCGCAAAGGGCCCCCGCAGGTGGACGTCCAGAAGATCATCGAGATCAGGGATGCTGTGCGACGCGATCTCGGTCATGGTGGTGAAGCCGGCGTTGTTGACGAGTATGTCGATCCGACCGTGGCGGCCCACCACCTCTTCGATCAGGGCTTGCCCTACGGAGGGATCCGCAATGGATTCCGTGTGGGCCGACGCCTTCCCACCCGAGAGAGAAATCTCGCGCGCCACGACTTCTGCAGTGCTCTGGCCGTCGGCCGTACGGCTGATGTCGTTGACCACGACGACCGCACCTCTCCGGGCCAGCTCGAGCGCGTAGGTTCGCCCGAGTCCGTTCCCACCCCCGGTGATGACGGCCACTCGATTGTCGAACTGAAGGTACACGTCTCGGTCCGCTGTCCGCGATCGAACGAGACCTGTCGTCCTCTGGAACTCAGGACGCGGGCGAATTCCAGGTGAAGACTGGTCAGGCCCTGGAGAAAGTACGTGTGAATGTACTCGTAACGCCTTTGGTCGGCGGGGCCGTGCTCGGATGCGGAAATCCTGATGTCGGCCATACGATCCAAGAAGCGTTCGATGGTCACCCGGGCCTCGGCCCGGGCCAGCGGGGCGCCCGCACAGGTGTGGATACCATGCGCGAACGCGAGATGCTGGCGGCCGTTGGGCCGGTCCAGCTCGAACTCGTCGGGGTTCTCGAAATGCCGCGGATCGCGATTGGCAGCACCAGGCGCGACGAACACCGGTGGTGCCGGCGCGAAGTTCGACTCCCCCGACGGTGGTCGTGCGTCGGGCCAGGCGAAAGGAGCCTTGAATCGGCGTCTCGAGCCGGAGCATCTCCTCGATGAAGTTGGGAATGCGGTGCCGCTCGTCACGCAGGAGCTGCTGGACTTCGGGACGCTCGCCGATCATCCGTAGCGAAGCCGTGAGCAGGCGCACGGTCGTCTCCTGGCCTGCCGCGAACAGGTTGGCCGCAATTAAGGCGACGTCGTGGACCGGGGGCGTCGACCCGTCGGGAAACGTGGCGGTGGCCATGGCGGTCATGACGTCGTCCTGGGGGTTGCGTCGCCGATCGTCGATATAGGCCGTGAACTGGTCATAGAGGTACTCGAGCGGCTTGTGGTCGTGCTCGCCGAGTGCCCGCTCGGCGGGCTTGGTCGTCATGCGGGCGCGAATAGTGGCGAAATCTTCCTGGGGAACGCCCAGAAGATCGGCGACGACCAACAACGTGTAGGGGCCGGCGTACTCCTTGACGAACTCACATTTTCCATTGGCCAAGAACTCGTCGATCTGACGATCGGCCAACCCCCACATGAACTCTTCGTTCTCCTTCATCCGCTTGGGAGTGATGAGACGCATGAGCAGTCCCCGCTGCACCGTGTGGTTCGGCGGGTCGAATGAGGGCAGCTGATCGCTGAATGGCAATTCGCCGCGATGCGCATCGATCAGGTCGCTGACATCGTCGCCCTCAAGGGCCACCGGGAATCCCGGGCCCGCCACTGTGTTGCACGACGACCATGTGGTCGGGTTCGAATAGACCTCGAGCGCTTCGTCGAATCCCGTGACCATGACCACGTCATGGAAGGGCTCCCGCATCACCGGGCAGCGGGCGCGGATGTCGTCGTAGTAGGGGTGGGGATCAACGAACAGCTCTTCGTCCTTGAAGAAGTCCCTGGACTCCACGTAGGCATCAGCGTCCGTCATCGCGCCCTCCCGACCTCTGGATATCCCTCTTTATACTAACGGCAATCCCAAAGTGAGCGCCGCTGAGGAACAGGTGCAGATGGAGTGGGGTGACGCGGCGCGGTCAGCAGCGATAGACCCGCTCCGCATTGGACAGCGAAGAGCTTCTCGCGTTCGTCGGGACCGAGATCAGCGGTCAGCGTCGCGTACGTGGTGTAGAGCTCGTCGAAGGTCGAATGCCCGCTGTCGGGCGGGAAATTGCTGCCGAAAAAGCACCGGTCGATCCCGAACTCCTCGAGAGCGTGACCAATCCAGGGCTTGAAGACCTCGGCGTCGGTCGTCCCGAGCGGCATGGCGAGACCGGAGAGCTTGCAATGAATGTTGGGGCCGAGGGAGGCCAGCCCGGAAATTCCTGCCTTCCACATGGCGAATTCTTCGTCTGAGTTCGATCGGGGCCACCCGGTGTGCTCGAGAACGACGGTCAGATCGCCCCAGTCGGCGAGTAACGCCGTCGCCCCTTTGAGTTCATCCGAATGCGCCATGAGATCGAACACCAAGTCACGCTCTTGGAGCGCGCGCAGGACGTCGGCATTGGGAACGGCGCCCTCCAGGACGCTGCCCATCGGCCGGATCCCACGGAAGCGAGTCGAGGCCATTTGCTGGTCGAGCTGTGCAATCGCCTCGGCCACGGGCAGATTGGCGTCGACCCCCCCGATGATGGCGTCGGGGTGACCGGTCCTCTGTGCTTCTTCGTCCTTCTCCATCGTCTCGGCCACAAAATCGGTGGCGGCGGCGACGTGAACGAACTTCTGCACGTTCCACTTCGCCGACTCGGAGAAGTAGGTCGTCTGGTCGAAGTAGCGGGCCCACCCGGAGATGTCACCCATGTCCAGCTCGCGCAGGCCGGTGAGATATGGGTACCAGTCGGTACGCGCCGGGTCCCACAGGTGGACGTGGGCGTCGACAATGCGCTCGATTTCCGTTGACATCAGGTCCTCCTTCGTGGCGGCCGACGACACGTCGGAAACGCCTTTCGTGAACTAGCCGTGGTGTGAAGCGACGATGGTGCGCAGCGTGCCGTCGAGCCATCCCGGAATGGCAGGTCCCCCGAAGGAGATGGTCGCGGCCGGACTTGGATGGCTACGCAGACCGAACCACCCCGTGGAGACGACCAGCTCCGCGCCGGACAGGGCGCCGCTGTCGGCATGCCCTACGAGATGGGCCACCAGGTCGGCGACGGTCTGGCGCTCGGACTCCTCTCCGCTCTCGACGCTGATCGCGAAGGCATCGATACGACCCGAGGACGCCATATGCGCGGCCCGGGCGAGCTGCGCGGCCGACTGCCCCCTGCTTCGTCCCCCGGCGGTTGTGCCGTTCGTGACGGTCACGACCCGGACCGGCCGCTCGGTCTCCGCCGAATAGTCCGACACGGCGCGGACCCACCCGGCGTCAGTGCGGACATTCTCCGCGATCCCCGCGTGCTCGTCGAGAACCTGCTGCCACGGGTCACCGGTCTTCGCTCCTCCACCGTCACCGACGAGGGCCACGACAACGGCGTCGATGGGCCCGCTGTCACGGGCCGCCTGGGCGAGTTGCTCAGCGGCCGGACCGAACTTCTGCGCCGATGTCGCGACGGGATGGGGATCCACGCTGACGCTCTTGATCCCTTGTGCAGCGAGCGCCCCGGCAATGGCCGTGCCCCACGTGTCGTTGTCGGTGACGATCGCGCACGTGCGGACCTCAACCGCTTGGGGTAGGGACTCGGCCGGCTCTTCGAAAACCGGGCCGAAGCGAGGGTTGCTGCCGCCATTCGTTGCTTGCGCAGCCTCGGCTGTCGCAAAAGCGACAGGAATGACCGTCTCGAGAGCATGGGGCAGGGAGGTGACATCGGCGCTCCGACTGACCTCGAGGAGGCGTGGCTGACCGAGTAAGGCCAGCTCGGAACCGCCCGAGAAGATGATCTGTCCTCGGCACCAGGAGAACTCCTCGCTGGCCAGGTAGGCGCCGACGGGCCCGAGATTCTCCGGGGGTGGCATGGAACCGAGGTTGAGACCTCCGGTGTCGGTCGTGGACCCGCCCGGGCGGGTCGTGGCGGGGGGCCTGGCGCCCCCGCCGGTGACCATCCTGGTCGCGGCGATGGGAGAGAGGGCGTTGACGGTCACGCCCGGAGGTGTCGTCTGCCCGATCTGCCATGTGAGCGCCGCCACCGAGCGTTTGGCGCAGCCGTAGGCGCCCACGTTGGCGGGACGCCATCCCGAGCCCGAGGTGACGCCCAGGATCTGGCCATGCCCTGCCTTCGTCATGATCGGGAGCGCAGCGCGCGAGAACATTGAGGTACCCGTCGAGATGGACGCTCAGCACGGCCGCCCAGTCCTCTTCGGTGCCCGATGCGAAGTCGGTGGGGCGGCTGATGCCGGCGACGTTCACCACCGCGTCGAGCGAGCCGAACTCGTCGACCAACCCGGCGAAGAGGGCATGCACCGCAGCTTCGTCGGTCACCGAGGTGTTCGAGGCCCGAGCTGATCCTCCGGCGTCGACGATCTTTTGAGCCGTCGTTCGCTCGGGATCGTCGATGCGACTCGATCCGTCCACCGAAACGACCGGATCAAGTGTCACGACGAAGGCACCGACGCGACCTAACTCCTCGGCAATTGCAGCGCCGATCCCGGCCGCTCCACCGGTGACGACGACAACCCGTTGCTTAGTGTTCTCCACCGCTTTCCCCCCATGTCACTGTCCGTGTCATTGTCATTTCGCCTTCGCACCCTCGGAAGCCGAGGGATCCAATTCGATCTCCAACCCGGCAAAGTCGCCGTTCGCTCGCCATTTGGCCAGCATGTCGACAAAGCCCAGGAAGTCACCTCGACCACCGCCATACGCGCCACTCCGAGGATTCATCGACCCGGGGTCACCCTCGAAATTCAGCCGTGACGGGGTGCAGGCCGCCATGACCGAACTCGCATCCACATAGCGGCTGACGATCTGTTCCACGTACTCGTTCTCAGCTTCCTCATCGACATCGAAGATCCGCACACCGCGCTCCTCGAGCAACTTGACCGTCGCCCCGATGTGGGCGGCACCCTCGGTGTTGATAAGGGTGATGTTTGCGGTGATGACCCCTTGTTGGCCTGGGGCCGGCATGATGAACATGTTCGGGAATCCGCTCGTCATCATGCCGTGCAAGGTGGAAACGCCGGGCGCCCACTTGTCGGCCATCCGCACGCCACCTCGTCCGATGATGTCGTGCCCGGCCCGACGAGGGAAGGGCGTGACCTCCGCCTCCCAGCCCGTGGCGTAGACGAGCAGGTCGAACTCGAACTCCTGGCCGTTGCAGATCAGCCCGTTCTCGGTCACCCGCTCGATACCGGCGGGGCAATCCACCAGCGTCACGTTCGGCAGGTTGAAGATGGGCAGGTACTCGTCGTGGAAGCACGGGCGTTTGCACAGGTACCGGTAGTAAGGCTTCAGCACCTCGGCGATAGCGGGGTCTGCGACGATCTCGTCAATGCGGGAGCGGTGCTCCTCCATGATCGCGAAGTCTTCCTCCTCCGCGCGCAGCATGAACTCGTCGATGGACATGCCTGGATCCATCCGGGGGTTCCAGACCTTGGCCAGATGATGGGTCCAGCCGTCATCGATCAGGTCGATCTCCACCGGAAGCCCGTCGAGGCTGGCCTGGAAGTTGACCATCCGCTCGCGATGCCAACCCGGGCCCAGATCCTTCGTGAAGTCTTCGGGCGTGGGGCGGTTACCACGAACGCCCACAGCGGAGGGGGTGCGCTGGAAAATGAACAGGTGCTTCGACGATTCGGCCAGGGCAGGGATGAGTTGAATCGCGCTGGCCCCCGTCCCGATGACCCCGACCACCTTGTCGGCCAGATTGCTCAGATTTCCGTGGATGTCGCCGCCGGTGTAGTCGTAGTCCCAGCGCCCCGAATGGAACGACTTGCCCTTGAACAGCTCCATGCCCGGTATCGCCGGCAGCTTCATCAGGTTGAGGATGCCCACGGCCATGACGACGTAGTGCGCCCGTATCTCGTCGCCACGGTCGGTGCGGATGATCCACCGCGCGCTGTCCTCGTCCCATTCCGTGGTCTTGACACCGGTGTGGAACAGCGCGTCGTCGACCAGGTCGAACTTCCGCCGCGATCGCTTCGAAGTGCTCGCGAAGCTCGTCACCGAACGCGTACCGCCGAGTGGGGACGTAATCCAGTTCCTCCAGCATGGGCATGTAGACGTAGGACTGCACGTCGCACATCGCCCCGGGGTAACGGTTCCAATACCATGTCCCGCCCACGCCGCCCGCCTGGTCGATGAGCCTGATCCGCGTCACCCCGGCCTTACGCAGTTCAGCCCCGGCCAGGACGCCTGACATACCGGCCCCGACGATCGCCACGTCGACTTCGTCCGAAATGGCATCACGTTGCGTGAATGGAGTGAACGGGTCCTCGCGGTACTTGGCGAACACGGTGTCCTGGGTCAGGTCCCTGATGGCTGCCCGACCCTCGATCAATCGCTTGTCGCGCTCCTCGAGGTACTTGGCGTGGACGGCTTCTGGATCGAAGCGCGGCGTCTCATCAGCGTTCTTCACGAAACCCAACCTACCAAAACCTGTTCGGTTTCTCCTGAGGCGATGCGCCACGACGACCCCAACCGAGCTCCCCCTCCTCCATCCGCCCCAAGGATCACACTGCTCCAGTGGCTCTGCAGGGCGGTCACGGCCCTCTTCCCTCGCTCGGATCATAGTCGTGCAGAGTGGCCGCCTCGATCAGTCGTGGAGGGCCGCGCCAACACGTCCCGGCGCCGCTTCACGTCATGGGGCCCGACCGCGGGGCGGGGGCCGCTGCTAGACGTCGCCGTCACGATGTGTTTACCATGGCGTCGCCGTCATTGAAAATGAGTCGCACGAATAACGCCATCGAGGTGTCACGACAGGGGGTCGGCGGGAGATGAAATTCGGTCTGGCATTCTCCAACATCGAGCCCTTTGCCGGGGCAGCGGCGGCCACTCGGTTGGCTGGCGCGGCCGAGGAGGCGGGCTTCGAGTCGGTGTGGACGGTCGATCACGTCGTCATCCCGGCGGAATACCGCTCGGTGTACCCCTATGACCCCTCGGGCCGCATAGGTCCCGACGACACGAATTTTCCCGATCCACTGATCTGGCTGGCCTACGTTGCGGCCGCCACCTCCACCTTACGCCTGGGGACCGCCATTTTGATCCTGCCCGAGCGCAATCCGGTCGTGCTGGCCAAGGAGTTGGCGACGCTCGACTATCTCTCGGGGGGCCGGGTCGTCCTCGGGGTCGGCGTCGGCTGGCTCAAAGAGGAGTACGAGGCGCTGGGGGTGCCCTGGGAGCGACGGGGCCGCCGGGGCGAGGAGTCCATCGGCGCCATGCGGGCCCTGTGGTCACAAGATCGGGCCAGCTATACGGGGGACACCACGGGGTTCACCGATTGCTACCTGCGGCCACAGCCGGTCAACGGGACGATCCCGATCCACATCGGGGGCCACAGCGACATCGCGGCGCGACGAGCGGGCCGCATCGGCGATGGCTTCTTCCCCTTCGGCGTCACCAGGAGCGAGGCGCCGGCACTCCTCGATGTCGTGCGCCAGAGCGCGCGCGAAGCCGGACGTGACCCGGCGTCGCTCGAAGTGACGATGGACAGCTTTGTCACGAGCGGCGAAGAGGCGCTGACCGACGTGAAGTCCCTCGAAGCACTCGGAGCGTCACGGGTCCTCATCCCGGCGGGCATGTTCGGGAGTGATCCCGCCCCGGCCCTGCAGCGCTACGCCGACGAGGTGATCGCGCGGGCCTGACGGGCCGCAGCCGGTCTCGGGAGACGACCCGTCCCGGCACGCTCGAGGAGGGAAAAGACGGGGAAGTGGCGGTTCTCTGCTCTAATGGGTCCATGGTGCAACTTGTAGAGGAGATCGAGGCCCCGCGACGGGGTCGACCGCGCCGCTTCAGCTCGCACACCGAGCGCCAGCTCCTCTTGGACGCGTCCGTGCGGGTGATGTCGGCCAACGGCTACGACGGGACCTCGGTCAACGACATCCTCGAAGAGGCCGGGCTCTCCACCCGGGCGTTCTACCGGCAGTTCGATTCCAAGCACGCGCTCTTGACCGCCCTGATCGAGCGCGAGCGGGACCGGGTGGCGCACTACCTCGAGCAGGCGGCGAAGAGTGCCGATGGCCCCCTCGCCGCCGTCGAGGCATGGATCGATGCCTTCTTGGACCTGCTCTACAACCCAGAGATCGCCCCGACGACCGCCATCTTCACCGCCCCGTCGGTCATGGCCTCCTACACCCTCGCCACCTCCTTGCCCGAGATGCAGCGCATGTTCTGCCCCCCGCTCATCAAGGCCCTACGGGCCGGTCAGCGCGCCGGGGTCTTGAAATCGTCGACGCCCGAGGCCGACGCCTACTGCATCCACGCCCTGGTGCACGCCTCCCTCGACGTGCACCACCGGGCCCGCCTGCCCAAGCGGGCCGTCGTCAAGACCCAGATCCTGCGCTTCGCCTGGCCGGCCCTGGGCCTTCGCCTCAAGCGCACCTGAGGGCGCCCGGCTCAGCGCTCAGGGAAGAGTCGTCGCCGGCAAGGCCCAGCGGTAGAGTTCGGCCGCGTTCAGATGGGTCATCATGCGCAACTCATCCACCGGCAAATGACCCCACACGCTCTGGATGACGGACTGGGTATTCGGCCACGTCGAATCGCCGTGGGGGTAATCCACCTCGACCATGATGTTCTCGACGCCGATCGCCCCCCTCGTCACGATTGTCTTCGGGTCGTCGATCGTGCAGAACCAGAAGTTCCGGCGGAGGATCTCGGCCGGGGTGAGGTCGCCGGGGTAGTCCTTGCCGTACCCCGAGCGCTGGTGAATCGTTTCGAGTCGGTCCAAAAGCATGGCGACCCAGCCGATGCCACCCTCGCTCAAGGCAATTTTGATGCCGGGAAAACGAGCGGGAACGCCTGACCAGATCCACTCGGCGCAGGCGGTGAGCGACAGTTGGCCGAACAGACTGGCCGAGAGCCCGGCGGACTTCGCCTCTGGTGCAAAATCGGAAGGAAGCCCCGATGATCCGACATGGAGGGAAATGACCGTGTCGGTCTCTTGACATGCCATGAGCACCGGGTCCCAGTAGTCGGTGAAAATACTCGGGAGCCCAATGCGGTGCGGCCGCTCGGGCAGTGTCAGGGATCGAAAGCCTCTCTCCGCGTTGCGGCGCACTTCCGCCGCCGCGGCCACGGGGTCGGCGAGGTACGTGATACCCAGGGGGATGATCCGTGCAGGGTACGGCTGCCACCAGCACTCGTATACCCAATCGTTGAAGGCCTTGGTGACCGCCAACCCGAGGTCCTTGTCCTTGGCCGACGAATAGACCCGCCCGGAGAACCCGGTGATCATTGACGGAAAATTCGAGCGACGCCCACACGCCGTTGATGTCCATGTCCCGGACACGGGCATCGATGTCCCAGCAGCCGGGCCGCATCTGCTCGAAACGGTAGGGCTCGGGCGTGACGGTCTCGGGCCGACGGCCCGCGACCGCATTGGCACCGGGTTGCGTATAGCGATTCCCGTCGAACTCCCAGACCTCGTGACCTTCTGGCGTCTCGACGACCTTGGGGGCGAACGGTTGGAGCCGTGCCGGCAACCGCCCTTCGAACATGTCGGGCGGCTCCACCAGATGGTCGTCGACCGACACGACGGTGTACAGCACCTGGCGTGGCTCAGGATCGGGCAAGAGGAACTCGGTGCCCGCTGACGTATCAACAGCATGCATGACACTCACGGACCGAGTATCGCACGTTCCCGGGGATTTGACCACGGACGTCGCGAATATCCCTGGGCCCGAAATGAACGGAAACTCCCATCGGCATGCGGTTCTCGCGGCCCGGGTCATGGCCAGGCCCTCCACGAGGCGACGCTGATCGAAATGACCGGGCCCGGTGGTGGTTCCCGCACGTACTGGTCGTACTTTTCACGCAGGCACGCGAGTGCACGGTCGCGCACACCGCCCGACTCGACCACCGACGCTGTCCCATCGAGGCGAATCCACCACAGGGCCGTCCAGTCCTCGGTGTAGTGGTCGACCAGGAGCGACACCGAGGGGTTCATCCGCATGTTCTCGAGTCGGCGAAGTGCCAACGACGCCTTGGGTTTCGCGTCGACCACCGAATAGGCGATGTCGCCGTCCACGGCGAAGCAGCACGGCACGATGTGCGGCCGGCCATCCGCACGAACTGTCGCAAGACGCGCTACGCGAGCTTCCTGCATGCGACGCCGCATCGTCGGAAGGTCCACGCCCCAAGCTCAGCCCTTCGGCTTGAGCAGCTGCTCGAGATTGGCCCGCGTCCGATCGTCCTTCCATTGCTGCCGTACGTCTCGATCGAGCGCGCGGGCTCCACCATCCTCCATGGCGGAGAGTGCGAGGCGCCGTGTCGACGCCTTCGCCAATGCATACGCCCTTGCATCGAGTGACGAGAGCTGCGCCGCCGCGGCCAGCGCCGCCGCTTGCAGCTCATCCCGTGGAAACCTCTCATGCGCAATGCCGCTCTGACAGGCAGCTTCAGCGTTGAGCAATCCGGCGTCGAAGAGCAGATGCTCGGCGCGAGAGCCGCACGCGTGCTGCAAGAGCTCGATGGCCACCGTGGGAAACGAAACCCCTACTTTGAGCTCGGTCACGCCGATCCGTGCTTCCTCCGCGATGAGTCTCTTGTCGAAGGCCGCCGCCAGAATGCATCCGCCGGCAATCGCCGCTCCATTGATGGCCACGACCGTTGGCTTCGGGCAACGGAAGACGCGGACGAGCGCGTCGTTCAACGCATCGAGCAGGTCGTCGGTGTAGCTCGTTGCGTTGCTCAGCACCTCGTTCACATTCAGCCCGGCCGAGAAGACGGACCCCTCCCCGGTCAGCACCAGGGCAGCGACACCCGGGTCCTGTTCGCAATATTCGACGAAGGTTGAGATCTCGCCCAGCACCTCATGATCCAGCGCGTTCACCTTGTCACTGGCGAGCGCCAACACGGCCGTCGTCCCACTGTGTGACAATTTGGTCCGCTTGAGTTGCGGTGTATCCGTCACCCTCGATCCTTCCTGTACTGTCGTCCACCTGACCCCCGTGGGTCGGCGGCAACTCCGATCGTAAGTGGATCACACTTTCGTGTGCAGGGGCCATAACAAGGCGCTGTCTGGTAGGTGCACACAGACATACTTCACTGATGGGATCGGACGGCGAACGCCGCGCGGGTGGCGAAGTCCTGGTGTTCCAGCACCTGGCGGCGGAAGATCCGGGTGCACTGGGGACCTTGCTCGTTGGCGCAGGGATGCGCCTCACGACGGTCGAGCTCGACGAAGGTGAGGAGATCCCCGACCTCGAGGGGTTCGACCTCCTCCTCGTCATGGGGGGACCGATGGACGTCTGGGAGGAAACCGAGCACCCGTGGCTGGCGATCGAGAAAGCTGCCATCCACTCGTGGGTATCCGAGCTCAGTCGTCCCTACCTCGGTGTCTGCCTGGGCCATCAGCTACTGGCCGCAGCCATGGGAGGTTCGGTCGGGAAGATGCCGGCAGCAGAGATAGGGGTGCCCGTCATCACACTCACACCCGATGGGTTCTCGGACCCCGTCTTCTCGCTCCTGCCGCCGGAGGTCCCCGGCCTCGAGTGGCACCACGCCCAGGTCGTCACGGTCCCGCCCGACGGTGTGGTTCTTGCCTCGAACGACGCGTGTGCGACACAGGCCATCCGTGTCGGGCCCCGAGCCTGGGGAGTGCAATTCCACCTCGAAGTCGACTCCTCCACCGTGACCCAGTGGGCCCGGGGTGCCGACTACGAGGAAGTGCTCACCCATGCCGGGGGTGGCGACTCCCAATGGCTGCACCGGGAAGTGGACCTGCATCTCGATGCGATGCAGTCCGCAGCAGCGGCGTTGATAACGGGACTTCTGCGCGAGGTGCCGGCGGCAACGGGAGGAAGCGCTCCGTCGGCACCGTGACGGGCGCGCGGGACGCTCACGAGTTGGGGAGGATGAAGCGCCGAACGGCCGCGGCAAAGCCCTCGTTCTCATCGGTGTCGGTGACGCAATGGGCCGCCTGCTGCACCTCTTCGTCGGCGTTTCCCATGGCGACGCTCATCCCCGAGTCGGCGAACATCAATATGTCGTTGGGCATGTCCCCGATGGTGGCAATTTCCTCGTGGGAGACCTGATAGTGCCGGGCCAAGTACTTGACAACGGATCCCTTGTTGGCGTCCGGATGCGTGACATCCAGGTAATAGGGCTGCGACGCGGCCGCAGTGACGTGCGCCCCGAACTTCTGCTGCATCGCCACCGAAGCTCTGGCGACGGCGTCGTGGTCGTCGCTCACCCCGACGATCTTGGCGACACGGTCGGTGAGCCCGTCAAGGCTGTCCATCACTTTGGGCTCGAACTTCACTGTCCACGCTTCGCGATCGACATGGGGGCCCTTGGGGTCAGGCACGTACCAGTCGGCGCCGCGGTAGATCCATACCGAAAGCCCGAACGAGCGCATTTCCTCGTGGATGGGCTTCACCAATTCTTCCGCGAGGACGCGCTCCTCTATGACGTTCATCTCACGGTCGACGATGAGCCCCCCGTTGAAGGCCGCAATCGGGGTCTGGAGGTCGAGTGGTTCGATCAGCATCTCCATTCCACGCGGGGGCCGTCCACTCGTCACGGCGAACAGGACGCCTGCCCGACGCAGCTGGTCCACTGCATCGATGGCCTGGTCGGTCAGGACTTTCTCCTGCGTCACCAGCGTTCCGTCCACGTCGGCCAACAACATGCGGATAGGGGGAGGAGCCATGCCACCTTCTTTCAGGACTGCCGCACCGTAGGGTAGCTGCCGCTCCGGACTCGGTGAGCGGTCGTCCAGCGGGTGCGCCGCTCCGCGCGCGCTGTCGGGCAGACTCGTCATCATGACGACACGGGACCGGATTCAAGAGCTCATCGACGCCGGCAAAGCCACGATCGCCGGCGGCACGAACCGGGTGGAGCAGGCTCAGGCCGGTGCGGCATTGGCCCTCGTGGCGTGCATCGCCCTCGCCGACGTGTTGGACGAGCTGATAGAGCGGGTGGCGGAGCTCGAAGGCGATCATGGACCTCAGGAGCCGGTAGCCCTCGGCGAGCAATTGGCGGATATCCGGACGGAGCTGGTCAAGTTGAACAAAGCGGTCAAAAAGCCGAAGAAATGAGCGTGTGTGGGCGGTAGATCCACAGCTTACGGCCCGGAATGCCTGGTGGAGCCATCTTTTGCGCCTCCTCGGTCCACGACTGGCCGGCCTGACTCCGTCTCCGGCCCGGTCAACCCCCCACCGGCAGACCGACGGCCCCGGCGAGGGCACCGACCAGCGCCACCGCCACCAGGGTGGGCACGACACCCCGTCGCAGCGCCACGATCCACACGAGTGACGCGGCCAGGATCACCAGCTGCCACAGATGCGAGATCCCCAGACCCAATCGGATCGATGAGCCGGCGATTGCGCCGATGGCGGCCGGTCCGGCTCCTGAGAGGAACGCCTGCACCCCTTCGCTCTTGCGGAGGGCATCGAAGTGCCGAGCACCGCCCAGGACAAAAAGGAACGACGGCGTGAACGCCACGACGGTCGCGAGAAGTGCGCCGCCGACGCCTGCGGCGGCGTAGCCGACCACTGCCACCGTCAGGACGACCGGGCCGGGCGTGACCTGGCCCAAGGCCACAGCGTTGAGGAACTGCGCATTCGTCATCCAGTGGTAGTGGTTCACCGCATCCGCCTGCATCAGGGGAATGATCACGAAACCGCCGCCGTACGAGAGAGCGCCGACCTTGAAGGCCACCCATATCAGGGCCCCGATGCCGCCCGTCAGCCCGGCGACAGCCAGCAACGGTGCCATGAAGTAGCCGTTGAGGGTGCTGGGAGGCCGATGGTGAAGGGCGATGAGCACCTCGACCGTTCCGCAGGCCAGCAGGACAAGGACGAGAAATGGGCCGACCGTGGCGGCCGAAACGGCGCCCAGCAGCGCAAAGGCGATCCATCGACGACGTCGTGCCGGAATGGGCCCCGCCCGCCGCCAGCTGGAGGGGATGAGCCCGATGGCGGCGTTCAACGCGACGGCAGCGACCGCAGCCCCCATCCCCAATGCGGCGCCGGCCACCCACCGCGGCGGGTGGCCGGAGAGAAAGAGGGCCGCGAGGGCAATGATGAGCCCGAGCCCTGGGACGATGAAGCAGAGCCCGCCGAGGATGGCGCCGGACCATCCCCTCAAGCGCCAGGCGCAGAGTATGGCCAGCTGGGTCGAGGCCGGACCGGGTAGGAGGTTGGTCGTGGCGACGGCATCCTCGAACTCGGTCGGATCGAGCCAGCCCTCCCGCTCCACGCAGAGCTGACGCAACATGCTGATGTGGGCCGGCGGTCCACCGAACCCCGTACAGCCGATGCGCCCCCACTGCCGCACGATGGTGCCGTAGGGGACACGTGGGGTGTCGGCAGCATCGTCGTGGCCCACGGGTGAATCTTCGCACGGGCCGGTTGATCCGAGCGTCGGCGCCGCAGCAATCATTCCCCGGCGGTCAGGGCGTCGCTTTCCTCTCGCGGAAGGCGAGAGCCCGCGTGCGGGCAGTCCCGCACCGCTCGCTTGGCGTGTGCAACCACTGCAAGTGGCAGGGGTCTCCCGTCCACCATGGGGTACCCCCATTCGTCCAGGACGATGGCCTCGGGTACGAGCTCGGCGCAGTAGCCGTAGGCCTCACACGCCACCGGATCGACGGTGATGCGCAGGGTGGTCATCTCAGATCGCCATCGGTCGGGGAAAGCGCAGGACGGTCGGTTTCAGCACGTGGGGACAAGGCCTCCCTTGCGCGTGGGCGGCGATGTCGTTGGCGAACACGCCCAACGTGCTGCGCACGAGGTTCACGGCGCCGTCCGGATGCCGGCACGCACCGCGCCCGCTGACTTCGTCCAACCGCCGAAGAAGGCGCGGCAGCAGGCCGGCGGTGACCTGACCCCGGGCCAGCTCGCTCAGGTCGTCGGCGACGGCAGGAAGCCCGAAGACGCAGGGGCCGCACTGCCCGGCGCTTTGCCCGGCCAGGTATCGGGCGATGCGTGCCGACTCGGCGACGCCGCACCCTTCTGCTCCGAGCACGACGATGATGCCCACGCCGGCAGAGGCACCAATGGTCCGCAGTGACAGAGAGTCGTACGGCGTCGCGAAATGCTCCGGGCCCACCCAGGTCCCGCCGTAGCCACCGACCAGCAGCGCCTGCGCGGGCTCGACGGGGCGGCCCAGGCTGGCGATGTCACGGAGCGGCGTACCCCGGTCCACCTCGACCACCCCGGATTGCGCGATCCGTCCGCTGATCGTGACGAGGCATGTCCCTGGTTCCTCCGCCGTCCCCCGCGCCCGGAAGGGTCCCGGGCCGTGCCGGACGATCAGCGCGATATGTGCCAACGTCTCGGCATTGTGGACCAGCGCGGGGCGTTTCTCGATCCGCAGAGCGGTACTCTTGTCGGTGCGGAAGAGGGGCAGGGATACTCCCCTGTCGACGAAGTTCGCCAACGCCGATTCCTCACCGGCCACAAAGCGGTCCGGTGGCCGTACGATGGCTTCGCCCACTCTGGCGTAGCCGGCCGCACTTCGCTCGGCGATGGCCTGCGCCACCACAGCTGCGACGCCGTCGCGGTGGACGGGGATACAGACCACAATCCGCGTCGCTCGGCACAGCGCAGCCAGATACTGTGCTCCGTCGAGCACCAAGTGCGGGGACCTCGTCAGGAGCAACTTGTCCTTGTCGCTGGCCGGCTCGCTCTCCATGCCGTTCACCAGCAGCGTTCCGCCCTCGCCCGCGGCGCGTGCGACGGCGAGCTTGATGGACGCGGGAAAGCCGCCCCCACCCCTCCCCGCCAACCCGGACTCCTCGACGCTCGCCGCCAAGGCGTCCTGCCACGACGGGCTGCTCCCGAGCCATACCGTCAAGGGACCGTGCGTCTCGATGTGGCCGGCGAGATCATTCGGTTGGCCGAGCAAGCGATGCACGGCGCCTTGAGGTGGGGCCTGGCTCACGCTAGGCGTCACGTCGATCTGCTCCGTTCTGTGGAATGAGCGCCAGGCGCTTCAAGGGAGGGTCCGAGACGTTGACCCGTGCGAGTGCCCGATTCTGCAGAGCCACGACACGCAGCCGCCACCCCAACGCGATGAGCACGGAGAGTACGCAGACAACGCCGAGCGCGATCACCCAATGCTCTCCCGCATCGGTCCCCATGCCGAACGTGTGGGCGAGGGCCACAGGCCAGGACCCGTACGCCAACCAGTGCAGGGCCCGCCAGGTGCCGGGTTGGATCCGGGACCGGAGCAGGCTGGAGACGAAGACGGCGATCATCAGATCGAGGGCGACAGCGCCGACACCGACCCAGAACCTGCTGTACGGGGAGGCGAAGGGAACGACGATGGCCAGCCATCCGATGTGGACGAAGGTGTCGAGAACGCTGGTGAGGACGTGGATCCCCACGAAGACAACAGCCAGTATGGAAATGCGGCGGTGAAGCTCTTGCTGCGCGAATCCCGGCCAGTGGCGCGCCCGCATCCGGCTCGTCGTGGCCAGGCCGAGGACCATGGTCAACGTGAGCAGGACCAGGGACACGATCCCACTGGCCCGCGTCGCATACCAGAGCGAGGTCGAACTCATGCCGCATCCTTCTCGGGCCAACCTCCGAGAGTGACGATCTCCCCGTCGTCGCGTACGAGGCGGACCGCCTGGTCGAATTCCCGCAAATAGACCAATGCCTCGCTGCCCCAGACGATCGCTGCGGTGGAAAGCGCGTTGGCGTCGACGCACGACTTCCCACTGGCCGAGACCAGTGTCCAGTACGGCGCCGCGGAGTAACCCGTCGTCGGATCGATGATGTGATGCATGCGTTGCGTGCCCACGTGCCAGCTCCGCACGGCGGTGCTCGAACTGGCGAGGCCGCCGTGGCGGATGGCGACGACCTGGTCTACGTCGTCAGCCGCGGCCGAGGATGCAACGGCGATCCCGACGGCCCACCCGCGTTCGGGCGCCGGACCCGCCACGGCGACATCGCCGCCGATGCTCACCAGGACGCCCGTACCGAGTTGGTCGGCGATGCGGGCGACAGACCGGTCAGCGACGAGCGCCTTGGCCGACGAGCCCAGGTCGAGTCGAACGCCGCTCGGGATCCGCACCTCTCGCGTGCGCGCACGGAGGTGGACGTGCCCGAAGCCGACGACCGGCCCCCGTGCGGAGGGCGGGATCGGTGGACGATCGTGGACCTGGTCGAAATCACGGTCATAACCGAGGGTGGACATCGCGTTGCCAACCGTAGGGTCGACGGCGCCGTGTGTCCGTTCAGCCACTGCGATCGCAACCTCGATGGCCTCGAAGAGCAGAGAGGAGACCACGACGGTCCGACCCGATTGGCGGTGGAGCGATTCGATCTCCGAGTCGGGCCGGAACCGGCTACACGCACGATCGATGGCCGCGACCTCGTCTTTCAGGATCGACAGAGCCAACGCAGCGTCTGCGTCCTGCGGCACGACGACCGTGGCGGACGTGCCGATGCCACGGAAGGACCGCACGGCGAATGACGGATGCGGTGCGGCCATGGTGCCGGTCACCGCGATGAGCCCCCCGACGTGACCACGGGAGGCGTATTCGCCCTGGTCGGAGGCGAATTGGTCGTCGGCGTGGTCGCCGAATCGCTGCTCCCCGACGAGCCCGACGTCGTCGAGCCCGATGAACTCGTGCCGTTGGTCTGTGCCGCGCCCGAGGTGGCACTCGCACCGGGGTGCTCCCTGGACACGGCGACACCGATCAACGCCGTTGCCCCGACGGCGGCCAGGATTGCCGTGCGCGTCAAGGTGCTGACACGGGTGCGGGCACGTTGGCGGGCTTCGGGGGTGTTGCGCTCATTGGGGTGTCGCATGGGCATCAACCCATTGAAGAGCGCCGGGCTCGCCCCACGCTCAAGACCCTCTGTGGGCCGACTGTGAATATGGTGCTGACTGTTCGGGACCCGACCCCCTCGTCAGACGACGGGTGGGGGTCGTCCCTCCACGCTGGCCAGCAGCGATATGTCCCAGTCGCAGACCGTGCAGGCGTGACGGAACACCGCGTGCGCGAACGCAACTGCCGTGGCATGCGGGTCATCGCTCGTACGGGCATCCTCCCAGTCGAGGATATATTCGCCGAGCGCATCGTCCCACCGACTCGGTGAGGGCGGCAGGGTCGCACCCGCGAAGCCCTCCGGCGCCGGGTGTGCATAGGCGTAGAACGCAGCTTTCCCGTAATTCCGGTCACCCGGCCACCATCCGATTGCGACTTCCTGCGCATCCATGGCATTTCGCATGATGAAGTCATCCGAAGGCGGAGTGGCCGGCTCGCCCGAGAACAGACTCACGGCGAGATCGAACGAACCCCACCAGGCATTCACCGGCGTTGACCGCCCTCGAAACGGTGCCCGGAACGCGGCCGAGAACGAGCGCGGCGTACGTGGCGGCGCTGAAATAGAGCTCCACCTGCGGCGCGTCGTACCGTGCGTGCTCATCGTCCTCGGTGAGCAGCGCGCTCCACGGGACCTCCTGCGGTTTCGGATCGATGGCCACGGAGCCGACCAGATCTTCGATCGCCGCCAGGACATCCCTCGTCACGACCCCCACCGCGCGATCAGGCCCGAGAGGAACGCGACGGACGCCCCCTTTGCTGGCCTCGATCACCACGTCGTGGGTCCGCAGGTCCAGGACGACGACGAGCGTCCCCGAACCGTCAGGTGCGGGCAGTGGAGCGGTTTCCCACCCTCGCGCCGTCAGGCGAAGCGCCGCATGCTGCAGCTGCGGCTCCGGCGGCGCGAGGTTGACCGCCAATTTACCCAGGACCTGTGTGTGGGCGTGCAGCGTGTCGCAGGTCTCGGCCCAGTCTGCATAGGAGATTGCCGGCCAGCTGGAGGACATGGGCGCAGGCTACCCGGAGCGTCCCTTACGTCGCAGACGTGCCGAGAGCCCTGTTGGCCCGCCACGACATGATCGACCACAGCGACAGACCGGACATGAGGCATCCGGCCGAGAGGAACGAGGCGACGGAGAGGAAGGATCCCGCCGACCCGACGCTGCCGATCGACAAGACGGAGCCGATGGAGCCGATCGACAGGACCGAGTTGCGCGATCCGATGCAGAGCACCGAATTCTGGGAGCGGTACGACCAACGAGATCCGTCGTCATTTCTCTTCACGGGTCTGTGCCCCCCTTACAGGAACCGGTGTTTGTTCCCGCTCACGGTAGCTGCACGTCGTCTCGACGCATGTACGCACGCACGAGCGCCAACGTCCGGTGCCCCGTCTGCGCCGCGATCCCACGATCGGCCAGGCCGGCCCTCGCCGCGATGAACACCAGCCCACGTCGCAACGAGCCCACCCCGTAGCGGCTCGGATCGAGACCGGCCCGGACCAGGGACCTCTTCACGATGGCGGCCGGGGCCGAGTCGGACATCTTTCCTTCGCCGATATTGCCGTGGCGGTCGACAGCGCGAAACGCCGGTCCGGTCCGCAGGCCCGAGACCTCCATCCACGCAGCCCACGCGGAGGGTGCGTCGGTGGCGGCTGACGACCCGGGAGGGATGGATGCCATGCGCACTGCGTGGGCGCGACGGTCGCGGATCTTCACGACCAGGGAACCCGCCCGGGACTCGACATCGCGTACCTGGAGCCCGGCGAGCTCGGATCGTCGAAGCCCCGCACCGATGGCCAACAGGATCATGGCGCGGTCACGGGCGCCCGACACGGAGTCCGGAAGGGCGTCAACGAGCGCGCGGAGCTCGCTCCGCCCGAGAGGCTCGGTCGGGTGCGCGCGATGGCGCAGGTCGCGCTCCGCCCGGGCAATCCCGACCTTGACGGCCGGATCGGCCGTGGGCGAGGGAAACCCCACCGCCCGATGACGGGCCGCAATGGCGGCAAGTCGCCGGCGCACCGTTGTGGCCCGGCATCTCGTGGCCAGATCGGCCACGTAGGCGGTCAGATCGGCCGGCGTCGAGGGGAGGGCGCAGACGCTCCGTTCGGCGCACCACGACGAGAAGTCGGCCCAATCAGATCGGTAGGCCCGTTCGGTATTGAGGCTGGGCACCGCTGCAGTCTGACATGCGATAACTATCTGGGCCTTGACCGCGAAGGTCCGGGAGCGCAGCCTTTCTCCATGACTGACATGCTCGTCGTTGACGCAGATGGCCACGTGTGCGAACCGCCCGACCTGTGGAGCAAGAACCTGCCCCCTTCCCTGCGGGAGGACGGCATCACCCTCCGCTGGAACGCCGACTCGGGCTGGGACGAATGCTGGGCCGAAGGCCGCATTCTGGTCAACCGCGGCTTACCGGGTCTCGGCAACGCCGGGCTGTCCTTCGAGAACTTCGGGCAGGGCATGCACTACGAGGACCTCAATCCAGCGGGGTTCGACCCGGCGGAACGGATCAAGGTGCTCGACGCTGAAGGCATCCATATCTCGGTCCTGTACCCGGGACTCGGTTTGAAGCTCGGTGGAATCCGGGACCCGGCACTCGCAGTCGAATCCTGCAAGGTCTACAACGATTGGATCGCCGACTACGCCCGCGCCGCTCCGACGCGCCTCGCCGGCGTGGGCGCGCTGCCGCTCCAGGACCCGGTGGCGTCGGTGCAGGAGGTCGCGAGGATCAAGGACCTCGGCCTCGTCGCCGGCTTCTGCCGTCCCAACCCTCATGGAGGCGAACCCCTGCACTCTCCCGTCTTCGACCAGGTCTGGTCGGCGCTCGAGGAGGCAGACCTCCCACTCGCCTTCCACCCAGCAGGCGTCTCCGACATGGACGGCACCGCACTGCGGATGACCGAACTCATGGCGCCGGGAACGCAACATGCGGTGATCTTGTTATTCGATCAGTACATGACCCTGTCGAATCTGGTCTACGCCGGAGTACTCGAGCGACACCCGGATCTGAAGGTCGCCGTTCTGGAATGTGGTGGCGGGTGGATCGGGCACTGGATGGACCGCCTCAACGAATTCCACGACAGCTACAAGTGGGCGGCCGCCCCGATCTCGTTGAAGCCGAGCGAGTACTTCCAGCGCCAGTGCGTGGTCTCGTTCGACCCCGGGGAGCACACACACAAGCTCCTCGCCGACTTCGCAGGCGCACACACGTTCATCTGGGCCAGCGACTTCCCCCACAACGACGCGAAATACCCGGGGGTCGTCGACGAGCTCCTCGAGCACAGCGAGGGGATGACAGACGCGGATCGGGCCGGGCTCGTCGGTACCAACGCGCTCGCGCTGTACCGGATCGAGTCCATGGCCGACGCCGCCGGGAAATGAGCTACGACCTCGTTCTTCGGGATGGCCACGTCTGCGACGGCACCGGCGCGCCCTCGTTCGTCGCCGACATTGCCGTGCGCGAGGGCACCATCGTGGCGATCGGGGATGTGGACCCCGCGGACACGGATCAGACGATCGAGGCCGACGGTCTCTGGGTGACGCCCGGATTCGTCGACATCCATACGCATTACGACGCACAGTTGCATTTCGAGCCGACCGCCTCCCCATCTTCTTGGCACGGGACGACGACGGTGTTCATCGGGAACTGCGGATTCACCTTTGCGCCCGCCAAGCCCGATGACCTCCCGTGGCTCCTCCAGATGCTCTCCCGGGTCGAAGGCATGTCGCCCGAAGCACTCCAGGAAGCCGTGACGTTCCCTGGGGGGTCCTTCGCCGACTATCTGGACGGGTTCGAGGGACGGATCGGCGTCAACGTGGGCGCCAATGTCGGCCACTGCGCCCTGCGTCGCTTCGTCATGGGGGATGCGGCGTCGGAGCGGGTGGCGACAGCTGTCGAAATCACACAGATGCAAGAGCTCCTCCGGGACGCGCTGAGAGACGGGGCCATGGGCTTCACATCGTCACAACTCGAATTGCATCAGGCCCACGACGGCCGACCCGTTCCTTCGAACATGGCGGCGCCGGACGAGCTGGTAGCCCTCGCATCCGTGCTGGCCGAATTCGGTTTCGGTTCGATCGAATTCATCCCGAAGACCTTCCTCGAAGGATATTCAGCCGAAGATCGCGCCTTGATCCTCCAGCTGTGGCGGGCGTCGGGAAAACCTGTCCACCTCAATACGCTCACCCGTCTCCCGCAGGCACCCGACGGTTGGAAACGCTCCCTGGACTTCGCCTCCGAAGCCTTCGCCACCGAGGGAGCCAGGATCCATCCCATGTTCGCCTCGAACCATCAGGGGGTCCACTTCGCGCTGGCTTCAACGTTCCTCTTCGACGAGTACCTGACGCTGCGGTCCGCGCTCACCTCGCCGCCGGCCATTCGTGACGCCACCATGCGGTCGCCGGAATTCCGCGCCGCGCTGCGTGTCGAGCTCGCAGACGTCGGCGACAAATCCTTCACGTTCTCACCCCACGTGTTGCGGGTCGAGATCGTCCACAAGCCCGAACATGAGCGCTATGTCGGAATGACGATCTCGGAGATGGCCGGCGACATGGGGTGTGATGCGCTCGACGCCTTCCTCGACGTGTCGTTGGGCGAAGGGCTCCAGACCCAATTCGTCCAGGCCGCCCCGCCGGACCAGGGCCGGCTGGAGGCGATCGAGGAGCTCATCCGGTCCGAGATCATCACTGCTGGTGCCTCCGATGCCGGCGCCCATCTGCTTTCCTTCTGCGGGGTGGACTACACCACTCGCCTCTTGACGGAGTGGGTTCCCCATGTGCTGTCCTTCGAACAGGCGGTGAGCCGTTTGAGTATGGTTCCGGCGCAGCTGCACGGCCTCGACGATCGCGGCGTGATCAAGGTGGGTGCGGCCGCCGATCTCAATGTCATCGATCGGGCGCGTCTGGCGACATGCCCGCCCCGCTATGTGACCGACTTCCCGGCACACAGTGGACGCTTCGTGATCGATGCCGAGGGATACGTGGCGACAGTGGTCAACGGCACCGTCATGATGCAAGAAGGGAAGCACACCGGCGCGCTTCCAGGCCATGTCCTGCGCGGCGCATGAAAACCGACGCCACTGCTGGCGGGGCTCCTCGGTGGTGGAGGAGGCTTCCCGGCTAGTCAGCCGTCTCGATCCACTCGTGCTCGCAGGTGACGCACACCCAGTGTCGATGGTCAGGCGAAATTCCCGGCGGACATTCGTAGTGTGTGTACTCGTCCACCCGAAGTCCGCCGCAGTGCGGACAGGCGGGCGGGCGGCCCACCACCCGGACTGTCATGGAGCGGGGTGGCGCGAGTGGTGCGGGCCCACAGTCACACCACGTCGCTAGGCACCGGCGGATGGCACGGCATCTTCGTGCACGGCATCTTCGTGCGCAATGGTGAAGACCGACACCAGGCCCGTGATCTCCAGAATCCTGAGTACGGACTGAGACGGATTGCGGATCACCACCGATCCACTATCGGCCCGGGACCGATTGAGGGCCATGACGAGCACCGACAGACCCGTCGAATCGATGAAGCTCAGACGGGTCAGATCGAGGACGACCCGGGTCTGCCCCTCTTCGGCCAAGGCGACGAGCTCGTCTCGCAACTGCGGCGCAGTGGAGAGGTCCAGCTCGCCCTCCACGCCGACGACGACACCGCTGTCTGTCCGAATCACGACGACATGAAACGGAGGTGCGGGAACCGGCAAACCTTCAGAGAACATGCGATGCGCTTCACAATCGGTCGGATCTGAGAGCGGCTAAACGTGGAATCGTCAGACTTCCCCAACGGGCGACTGTTTCACCCGGCCTAGGTGGACGCTACACCCGAAATTGCGTCCGGCTGCGTTGCACCAGACGGGGCAGTGAAATGCAACGCTGCGTGCAAGGTGCGCTCATCGAACGGCCCTTCCGGCGTTCATGGGTGCCCTACCCGGGTTGCGCACCATGCAGGACGGGCATGCTCCGTTCGCCCCGCAGTCTCATTGCGGCCCCGGCGTCCGGTTGTTCCCCGCGCTCCCATGACCGCCGAAGCGCACGAAGAACGTCAACGCGGCGATGACGAGTGCGATACCGCCACCGAGCTCGAGGGCATGACGCCCGCTGTACATGTCCACCACGACCTCGGCGAAGCTGACCGAGAGCACCAAGACGATCATTGCGATGATCCTGCCCTTGAGGTCGTTCAGGTCACGCATCTCGAGCCAGCTCGGTATCTGTGTCTCCTTCCCGAATTGGATCTCGCGCACGAACAGCTCATAGAGGCCCACCGCTGAGATCAGCAACGTGGCGCCGATCAGGAAGAGGTCGACGTCCAGAAGGAACTCGCCGATCTGGTGCCCCACCGGGATCGGATGGTCGGCGATCTGGCGAACCGAATGGATGAAGATAGAACGTGCCGTACACGAACGCACCGAGGGCCGCGAGAAGCAGCACCACAATGGGGATGTAGGCCAGGCGCAGGGAACCGGCCAGTATCCGTTCGAGCCGGAGGTCGCTGGGTCGTTCATTGGCGCTGGGGTTCGGGGCTCGCCTCCTCGCCACGTGACTCGCTCGGCATCTGACACTCCATCGTTGCTCATTTTCGACGCCACACGTCTGTAGAAGGAAGACCGCGCGGGTGACGTCACCGACCTTGACCACCCAAGCGTACGCTGGCGCGCCGTTCCCGGCGCTGATGAGCCTCGGCGATGGATCAGGCTCTCGACACGGTCGCTGCGGCTGCTCTGACCGCGGCCACCACTTCCTCGTTGGAAGCCCCCGGTCCGAGCACGGCGGCGATCCCGGCCGCCTTGAGGATCGGGATGTCGGCGGGAGGCACGATGCCCCCGACGATGACCGGGGTGTCGAGGCCGGCGGCACGGAGGGCATCGACGACGGCCGGCGCCAGGGTCAGATGCGCGCCGTTGTGCATGGACACACCGACGATGTCGACGTCCTCTTCGATCGTCATGGCGGTGATGGTGGCCGTGGACTGGCGCAGGCCGGCGTAGATCACTTCGCATCCGGCGTCGCGCAGGATGCGGGCCACGATGCGCAGCCCCCGGTCATGGCCGTCGAGGCCCACCTTGGCCACGAGCACCCGCAGCGGACGCTCCTCGGCCATCTCAGACCACGGACCGTTCGTACCAGGTCCCGAAGACCGCCTCCAGGGCGTTCATCGACTCGCCCACGGTGACGTGGGCGTGGGCCGCCTCAATGAGGGCCGGCATCAGGTTGACCGTGGTGTCGGCCGCCTCACGGCCCAGTCGCTCGAGGGCCCGCCGCACCGCATCGTCGTCGCGGGCCTGCTTGACCTGCGGCCAAGCTGGCCAGCTGGGCCGTCTCGACGGCGGGGTCGATGTACAAGGTGGGCGGGACCGTGTCGTCGCCTTCGGTGTAGCCGTTGACCCCCACCTGGATCCATTCCCCCTTGGCCAGCTTGGTCTGGAAGCGGTAGGAGGCATCGGCGATCTCGGCCACGAACCAGCCGTCTTCGATACAGGCGAAGGCACCCTCGAGCATGGAGCCCGACCCGGCCTGTTCGATGTGGGCGAAGATCTCCTCGGCCTGGCGCTCCATCTCGTCGGTGAGCTCCTCGACGAACCACGACCCGCCCAGTGGATCGGCGACGTGGACCACGCCGGTCTCTTCGGCGATGACCTGCTGGGTGCGAAGCGCCAGGCGCACCGCATGCTCGGTGGGCAGCGCCAGTGCCTCGTCGAAGGAGTCGGTGTGCAGGCTCTGGGTACCTCCGAGCACGCCGGCCAGGGCTTCGATGGCCACGCGGACCAGGTTCACCTCGGGCTGCTGGGCCGTGAGCGAGACCCCGGCCGTCTGGGTGTGGAAGCGCAACTGCAAGGAGCGGCCGTCGCTCGCTCCGTAGCGGTCGCGCAGCCAGCGGGCCCAGATGCGCCGGGCCGCCCGGTACTTGGCGATCTCCTCGAAGAAGTCCATGTGGGCGTTGAAGAAGAAGGAGAGACGGGGGGCGAAGTCGTCGACCGCCATGCCCGCCGCCAGCGCCGACTCGACGTAGGCGAACCCGTTGGCCAGGGTGAAGGCGAGTTCCTGGGCCGCCGTCGAGCCGGCTTCCCTGATGTGGTAGCCCGAGACCGAGACCGGGTGCCACCGCGGCAGCTCGGCGGCGGCGAAGGCCATGAGGTCGGTGACCAGGCGCATGCTCGGCCGGGGCGGGAAGACGAACTCCTTTTGGGCCTGGTACTCCTTCAAGATGTCGTTCTGGATGGTGCCCGAAAGCGCCGCGCGCGCCACGCCGGTCTTGTCGCCCACCCCGACGTACATGGCCATGATGACCGCCGCCGGGGAATTGATGGTCATCGACGTGCTCACCGTGCCGAGGTCGATGCCCGAGAACAGGGTCTCCATGTCGGCCAGCGTGTCGACGGCGACCCCGGCCCGCCCCACCTCGCCTTTGGCCAAGGGGTCGTCGGAATCCCGGCCGAGCAAGGTGGGCATGTCGAAGGCGGTCGACAAGCCGTCGCCTCCCGAGCGCAGCAGCTCTTTGAAGCGGCTGTTCGTGTCGGCTGCGGTCCCGAAGCCGGCGAACTGGCGCATGGTCCACAGCCGCGACCGGTACATGGAGGCGTACGGGCCCCGGGTATAGGGGAACTGGCCGGGCAGCTCTGCGTCATCGGGCCCGTAGACGGGTTCGAGCGGCACGCCCGACATCGTCTCGAATTGCGCCGGCCGCTTGGCCGAACGATCGAAGGAATCCTGCCAGACGGTGCGATCAGCCATGGCACCACACTACTTTGACGTCGAACTATATCCAAGTAGTCAGTCGAAGTCCCCGGCGGACCGGCGCAGCTCACCCAGAGCGGCGAAGAGGGTGTCCAGGGCCTTTGGCTCGAGGCCGAGGTCGGAGAACACCTGGGCGTTCATCGCAACCGTGGCGCGGTCGGCCAGTTTGCGGCCCTTGGCCGTGATCGCCGCCAGGGTGCCACGCCCGTCGCGGGGGTTGGGCCGGCGTACCACCAGGCCCTGCGCCTCCAGGCGGTCGACGGCGTTGGTGACACTCGCCGGGTTGACCTGGAGCCGCTCACCGATCTTGCCCAGTGGCAACGAGCCCTTGGTCGAGAACGAAAGGAGCATCACCACCTCGTAGCGGGCGAAGGTGAGCCCGAAGGGTCGCAGCACCGCATCGGCCCGGGCCAGGAAGATCTGCTGCAGGCGCATGATCGACGTGACCGTGGCCATGGCGGGCGCTTCGGACCCCCATCCGTGCGCCACCCATTGGCGGTGTGCCTCGTCGATCGGATCGAACGGCAGACGTCGTCGTTCCGGCACACAGGCGCACGCTAATCACTCGACGCGCACGCACGGCGCCTGCGGACGGCGTGTGGGAAAGCCGACCGGTACAGTGGGCGCGCATGGACGTGGTCATTTCCGAAGAGGCCGAGGAGTACATCCTCGGCCACGGTGGCACCATCTTCGTGCGCTCCCACGCGCACCGTTGCTGTACCGGAGAGCTGACGCTGCTCGACTGCAGCACCTCGCGTCCCGTCGATGCAGCAGACTTCCGAGGCGTTCGACACTGCGGCGGTCAGGGTCAGATTCTCGGGTGGTGACAGCGGGCTACCGCATCATCTCGTCATCGAGCTCCGGGGTTTGCTCAGGCGCCATCCCGTCGCCTACTGGGATGGCTGCGCCTTCAAGCTCTAGCTCGCCGACTCCTCAGCAGCAACACTCAGTCGAGGGCGATCTCCGCCGGCAGGCGGCGGATCACCTCGTCGACGACTTCCGAGGTGGAGCACTCTCCACCGAGGTCGAACGTGCGCATTCCCGCGGCGGCGACGCTCAGTGTGGTGTGGCGGATAGCCCGGGCAGCGCGCGCAACGACGGCGTCCCCACGCGCGGCCGCGTGATCCAGGACGGCGGCGCATGCCAGGAGCATGGCCATGGGATTGGCCACGTTCTTTCCGGCCAGCGACGGTGCGGTCCCATGTGGCGCCTCGGCCATGGCCACTGTCGGGTGCAGGTCGTCGTCGAGTGCGAGGAGCACCGATTCGGCGCCCGCGATGGAGCCGAACATCGCCAGCACGAGGTCCGACAAGCAATCGCCGTCGCGATTCAAGGCCGGAACGACCAAGCTCTGATGCCCGGCCTCGGTCAGAATTCCGGCGTACGCCGCGTCGATCAGGGTGGGCCGGTAGGTGACCTCGGGATGCCGCGCCGCCGCGGCATCCATCTCCTCCTTCAGCATGCCCTCGTAGACCGCAGAGACCGTCCATTTCGGGCCTCCGTAGACACAGGCCCCTCGGGCCGCGGCCGTCTGGAACGAGAACTCGGCCACCTCGCGGCAGATCTTGCGCTCGATCTTCTCGGTTCGCCATGCCTGCTCGTCTGAGCCGCCCGGCGTTCCGGTTCGACCCTCTGCGGCACCGTACGCATCGCCCACCGCCATGCGGACGACCACGATCGGGTGCACCACCGGCGCCAGCGGAGACACGCCGGGGATCCGTCGCCCCGTCCTCACGATGACCGAACCTCCGATACCTTCACGCAGGATCCGGTTGGGGCTCCCTACATCGCCGATCTTCTCGGGCGTGATCGTGGCTGCCTTCAGACCCAGTCCGCAGGCACGCATCGCCTCGGCCGCCTCCTGGACGACGGCGTTCTCGGTGACCCGGCGGTTCTCGAGGGACAGGTCGAAACGGATCAGCGCGCAGTCGACGCCGAGCAGCGAAGGATCGAGGACGCGGAGTGCCTCGTCCAGAAGCTCCTGCCCGGTTTCGTCACCGTCGCAGACCACAAGTTGGAGGGAGGGTGTCACGTCATGCAGGCTGGCACGGATTGCGCCGACCCGCCAACATGCTGACGGGCTCCGAGCCGGCAGTCCGCCGCTCCACAGTGCGCCGTGGTGCACAATCACGTGCGGTGATCACTCCGCTCCGGGACCTCCTGCGAGGCCACGACGTCGCATCGGGCCACCTCGAACGTGCCGTCTTCGGCACGGGAGCTGCCGACTCGATCGCCGCACTCGTCACCGACACGGTGCGGCAGGAGTTCGGCCAAGGGGTGCGCGGCGCACACTTCTATGCGGCGTCAGCGGGCTGTGTGGTCGGTCTCGTGCTCGAAGACGGGGGCGCCGTCGTCCTCAAGGCCTACCAACCCCAGTGGGAGGAGCGGTTTCTCCGTGCGACGCAGCGGGTCCAACGCGTCGTCGCCGAGACGGGCTTCCCATGCCCGATGCCTCTCGCCGGGCCGCTGCCGATCGGGCGCGGTTGGGCCACCGTCGAATCCTTCCTTCCCGACCCGGGTCCGGGCGGTGTCCTCGATGAGAGCTGTCTGGACCGGTCGAGCGCCGGTCTCGCACGACTCCTGCGCGCCGCGGCCGGCGTGGAACACGACGACCTGGAACGCCATCCGCACCGTATGGCCGAGGGTGATCTCTACCCCCTGCCGCACAATCCGGTCTTCGACTTTGACGGCACGGCGAAGGGTGCGGAGTGGATCGACGATTGGGCTCGACTGGCTGTGCGCCGGCGGGGCTCCGACGCTCTCCCGACGGTGGTGGCGTACCTCGACTGGTCGGTCCGCAATGTGCGCATGACGGCATCGGAGCTGGTCGCGGTCTATGACTGGGACAGCGTCTCGTTGGCCTCGGAAGCCACGACGGCGGGGCAGGCCGCCGCCACCTGGCGTTCGACGGGGGACACGGCCGACACCCACGCACCCGGGGCCGACGAGATTGAGCAGTTCATCCTGTCATTCGCCGGCGCACTCGGACGACCCTTTTCCCCGCTCGAAATGAGCGTGGCCCGGGCCGCGGCGGTGTGGGTCATGGCCTATACGGCTCGGTGCGAGCACGCGCTCGAACTGCGCACGCCCTGGCGGAGGACCCGAGCTCGGGAGTGGCTGGCGCGCCAGGCCGCCGTCCTCCTCCCCTGATGGTTCAGCGCGCCGAGAGAATGACGTCGAGGACGGTGCCGAGACCCGCCAGGAGCAGCGAGATGGAGACCACGATGGCCGTCACCTTCATCACCGCCGGACGACGGGACGTCCACTCCTCGTCCTCTTCGTCATCGATCTCCCACCATGCGCGTTCGACGGGCGTCAACGCCTCGAGTGGTTGCGGCTCGCGTGTGGCTATGTAGCCGATGACCGGCGCGAGACCGATGGGGACGTGCGGCTGTGGCGGAACTGGCAGGTGTCCCTGCATGCACACGAGAATAGACGCGCCCTGCGCTCCCCCGTGCACGTCCCTGTGTCGGGCGCTCAGCGGTGCAGCCCGGCCGCCGCGCTCAGCTCCTCCACGCTCCACTCGCCGGGAGGACTCCCCTTGGCGGCCGTCTCGACCGCGAGTCGTTGCAGAAGTGCATTGACCGGGGTGGGCATGCCGTGCAGTGCGCCGAGGAGGACGATCTCGCCGTTGAGGAACTCGGCCTCAATGGAGCCCGTGCCCCGCAGCAGGCTCTGCCAGCTCGAGCCCCCGCGCCATTCGCCGCTCCTCGTGTTGCGCATCTGTAGATGGTCGCTACGACGGGCCCGGTCCTCGTCGACCGATGCGACCGCGATCCCGGCTCCTTCGAGGACCGCGGCTCCTTCCCGCTGGGCCTCGAGGGCCAACGCGCTCCCGCGGCCGTCCGGTCCGCACAACGCCTCGACCGCGTTGGCGAGATTCATCAGGAGTTTGCGGTACTTCCACCGCATGATGTCGGGCCGGGCCACCGACTGGAAGGTCGTCGCATCGAGCGCGCCGGCGATCGCCTGCGCCGCTGCATCGACGCCTGCCGGATAGCGGCCCAGGTCGAGGAGCCCGCTCACCGGAGCCGAATGTGCCTGGATCACGCCCGGCCTGAGGTGGGTTGCGGGGCACATCACGCACATGGCGTACGTGCGGGGAAAGCGTCGGAGCACCCGGCGCTCGTTCTCGACCCCGTTCTGCATGCAGACGACCGGGGTCTCGGGTGGGGCGACCCGTACGAGCTGGGCCAACGCTTCTTCGGTGTGCTGGCCCTTCACGCCCAGCAGGACCACGGTGTCCCCGCTCCACTGCACGCCCCTGGCTTCGGTGACGACCGGTATCGCGAGGGTGACCGATTCGTCCGGCGCTTCGAGGACGAGCCCGGAGGCCAGGGCGCGCGCGTGGTCACCGCGTGCAATGAGCGTGACGTCGGCCCCGTGCTGAAAGAGGCGGGCACCCACGAGCCCGCCGATCGCCCCCGCGCCGAATACCACAAACCGCATGCGGCACTTTGTCACGCCGGGACATGTCAGGCTTTGCGGGTGCCTTCGTTCAACCCAATCGTGCACGCCGTCGCCCTCGGTGGAGTGGCGGCCGACATGCCCCAGCGCCTCTTGCAGGGTCTGGCCGCCCCCGTACGGGCAGATCTGGCCAGGAATGTGCGTCGGTCCATCGGGCTGGGCCCGGCACCGATCCCAATCTCGACGGACCCGTCGATGTCCTATCTGCCCCCAGGGGGCGTGGCCCGGATGGTCCACGGGGATCTCTCCTCGATGCTGATCGGCGGGATCAGCGCGTTGTTGCTGCAGACGCTGCACCCGCTGGCCATGGCGGGCGTGGCGGAGCACTCCAATTACCAGGCGGACCCTTTGGGCAGATTGCGCCGGACCGCCAACTTCGTCGGCACGACGACCTTCGGCACGGTCGGGCAAGCCGAGGAGGCGATCGCGCAGGTACGGCGCGTCCACCGACGGGTCAAGGGCATCGCGCCCGACGGACGCCCGTATTCGGCCGCCGACCCCGAGCTGGTCACGTTCATCCATGTGGCCGAGGTCTGGAGCTTCCTGGAGGCGTCGCGCCGCTTCGGCCCGCGCGATCTGTCCCCCGAACAGTGCGACCGGTACTACGAGGAACTGGCCCCCGTCGCCACCGCCCTCGGGGCGGATTGGGTGCCACGGTCATCCGCCGACGTGGAGGGGTATTTCCTTCGCATCCGCCCCGAGCTGTACGCGACCGAACAGGCGCACCAGGCACTCGACTGGTTGCGCAACGGCGTGCGGCGGCGTTCGAACGAACAGGCGGTGTTCTCCCTGCTCCATGCAGGCGCGGTGAGCATGTTGCCGGAATGGGCGCGCGCCGAGCTCAACCTTTCGACACGAGCTGCCCTCGATCTGCTCCTCGACACCGTTGCGGTCATCCCCGCTTCGCGCGCCCTCTCGGCCGCGTTGCGCTGGGTGGCCACCGCGCAGCCGGCGGGCGCACAACCCCGGTCGACAGCCACGACCTGACCCGTCGCGCGACGACGGAGGGGCGTGGTCGCGTGCACGGCCTGCGGCTCACGCGAGCGGGTCAGCGGGGCACGAGACCCCAACTGGCCGACCACTTCTGACCGGGTTGCAGCGACAGAAGGTCCTTCCCGGTGCGCAACGCGTTGGGGGGGCAGGTCATCGGCTCAATGGCGACCGCCCGCCTCCGTCGCTCCACCTGCCCGAGGGTGTCCCCCGTGTAGACCATCAGGTAGCCGAAAGCCGCGTCGGCCCACAGGGTGGCGCCGAATGTGCCGTCGGGCGCGTCGAGGCCGGCCCACGCGCGGCCCTGGCTGTCACGGTCCAGGGCGGTGAACGCCGTGTCGAGCACGGTCGGGCCAATGAAGCGTGCCGTCGTGAAATCGCGATCCGTGCCGGCCACCGGTGTCAGCTCCCCTGTGGGCAGCCCCCGGTCGTCGAGGTCCAAGGTCTGGTGGGCGGGAAGCTGGAGGACCGCGCCGTCAATCACTTCGTGACCGGCGGCCAGGTACGGATGAAAGCCCAGCCCGAATGGCACAGGGCCGTCGTCCGTGCTGTGGGCGGTCGTCGTGACGCTCAGACCCGACCGGCCCACGTGGTACTCCATCTCGAGGAGGAGGGAGAACGGGTACCCGGGCGAAGGATGCAGCTGCAGCCGCAATGACAGCTGGTTCTGGTGCCGGGTCTGCAATGTCCAGGGCAGCCACCTCACCAGCCCGTGGATGGCGTTGCGGCGCTCGGGCTCGTCGAGGGCGGCCTGCGCCTGTACGCCGTTGAACTCGTAGCGTCCGTCGGCCAGCCGGTTCGGCCAAGGGGCGAGCACCTGCCCCCGGCCGCTGTGCGACCACTCGTGCGGACCGAAGCCGTCGATGATGGGCGTGTCCCCGACGTTGTAGGTGCGCAGGGTGGCCCCGACTTCGCAGACCACGACGTCCTGCTCGCCGTGACCGATGCGCCACTGCTGTCCCGTCGGCGACGCGACGGAGATCCGGGGCGAGGGATAGGGCATGGCGGAGTGAATTGAAGCAGACCCGGAGCGCCCCAGCGGTGAGGCTCGCCTGAACGGGCACAGGATGGTCCCGGTGACGGGGCGGTAATCGGTCGAGCGAACGGGGCGTGACGGGCGGCGTCGGGGTCCAGAAGGGCGGCGTCGGGCCACTAGGGTGCCCTCACGTGAGGATCCTCGTAACCAATGACGACGGGGTCAGCGCGCCCGGATTGGCGGCTCTGACCAGGGCACTCGTGCGTTGGACCAAGGAAGCGGCGGCCACTGGCGACTCGCCCCACGAGATTGTCGTCGTGGCACCCAGCTCCAACTACAGCGGTGCGAGCGCTGTCCGTCGGGTCGCGTCACCGACGGCACGAAGATCCCATATCCGCGGGCACGGGTCAGCGGCGCCGAGGAGGTGGACGCCTACGGGCTCGACGCCTCGCCTGCGCTCTCGGTCATCGCCGGCGCGTTGGGCGCGGTCGGGCCCAAGCCGGACCTCGTGCTCTCAGGCATCAACCACGGCGTCAATGTCGGCCGCTCCGTACTGCACTCGGGCACCGTCGGCGCGGCGCTGACAGCGTCACAAGTGGGCATCAGCGCGCTCGCGGTGTCCATGCGGGCCGGGATGACCGAGGACTGGTGGGAGTCCGCCGCCGACCTCGCCGTGGCCCTGATTCCGGTGCTGCTCGGCGCGCCGATCGGGACCGTGCTCAACCTGAACGTCCCCTCGCAGCCCCTCCACGAAATCCTCGGGCTGCGCTGGGCCCGGGTCGGCGGAGCCGGGCTCATCAAGGCGGCCAACGACGGCTGGGGTGCGCCGAACCGCCCCGAGATGGAGGGCCCAGCTGCCGCTGAGGCGGCGTCGGCGGTCATCGACGCCAACTCGGCGGGGAAGGGCGAGATCATCCTCAATGTGGGCTCCCCGTTCCCCCAAGGCGGGGACATGGGGCTGGCCGACCCGAGCGAGGACGCCACGCTGGTCGCCGGGGGCTACGCCGCCCTCACCGCACTGCGCGGGCCCAGGTCCGACGACGAGCCGGCACTGTTGCGGTCGCTCGACGAGGGCTTGGCGGCGGCGGTCGCACCGCTGGGCATGGCCGGCTGAAGCCGGTTACCCGGTGAGGCCGAATCGGCCTCCGGGTAACCGGACCACCCCTTCGATGCCGAACCGGCCCGCCACGAGCGCGGCGACGTCGTCGAGGGCGAGCTCGGTGATGGACGAGCTGCCGCCGACGGGACGCTCCACCAGCACCGCCTGTTCATTGATGAACACCGAGAGGCACCGGTCGGCACGTCGGGCGCCGAGCATGAGGCCGGTCACGAACGGCGACTCGGGGTGGGTGGAGGTGAACCAATTGTTCACCTCGATGTCGACGGCCGGGACCGGCTCGGGGACGAACCCGTACATATCGGCCCACGTCGCCGTCTTGAAAGACCTGTAGAACGAGTTCACTGCCGTCCTGCACGAGCCTGTAGCGCCATCCCGACTGATCGCTCTCCACCCCGACCTCGAAGGGAACCGGGTCCAGCAGGCCACCGCCCCCGAACCCCACGTCGGCCAGCCAGGTCGCGCCGTCGTCGACGACGCGTAGCAACAAGTGGTTGAGGGGGCGCGGCGTGCCTTCGGGGCCCATGCGGACCCGGGCCAACATCGGCACGATCTCGGTGATCCCCAACGTCTCGAGCGCTCCGGCGAGCAGGAGGTTCTGTTCGAAGCAGTAGCCGCCCCGCTGCCGGGCGATCAACTTCTCCTCGAGGCGGTCGGGATCGAGCGTCACCGGTCGCCCCGATGCAGGATCGAAGTTCTCGAACACGATCGACGTGGCATGGGCCCGGTGGACCTCGGCCAGCGTGGGTCGTCGGGACGGTGCGCCGGCGGGGAGCCCGATTCTGGCCAGGTAGCCATCGATGTCCTTCAGCGGCGCCACGTGGCTGAAGGTAACACCCGGCCCGGACGGCCGCTCTACTCGTCGCTTTCGTTCGGCGCCCGGCGCCGGCGCTTGACTTCTGATCGGTGGCGCTTGGCTTCGACGCGCCTGACCTGTGACCCCTTCGTCGGCTTTGTGGGTCGTCTGGTCGGATCGACCCGCAGTCCGTCGGCCAACCGCGCGGCGAGCCGATCGAGCGCCAACTGTCGGTTGCGCGACTGCGAGCGAGAATCGGAGGCGGCCGCGCGCACCACCGGGCCGAAACGCTCCAAGAGGCGCGCCCGCTGCCGAGGGCCGAGTGCAGTGGACGCAGCGATGTCGAACTGGACCTCGACCCGGCTCAGCGTACGGTTGGCATGTTGGCCGCCGGGCCCCCCGGACGTGGTGGCCCGCCAGGTGACCTCACCCATCGGGATGGCCAGCGACTTGGACACGCGCAGTGTGGCGCCGGCCGCGGGACCTGCAGCGGCGGCAGCGGCGCCCGGCCGGGCGTTCTCGCCGACTTCCGGGGCGCGGTCGCGGTACGGGTCGTCGGGTGCCACAGAGGCGAGCGTACGACCACCGGGTACAGTCCGGACTCATGGACTACCGCCACCTCGGAAAATCGGGCATGCTCGTTTCCTCCCTCGCCTACGGCAACTGGATCACGCACGGAAGCCAGATTGAAGAGGACGCCGCGGCGGCGTGCGTGAAGGCCTCGCTCGACGCCGGCATCACAACGTTCGACACGGCGGACGTCTACGCCTGGGGCAGAGCGGAGTCGGTCCTGGGCCGGGCCCTCAAGAGGCGTGCAACGCGACTCGATCGAGATCTTCACGAAGGTCTACTGGCCGACGGGTTTCAACCCGAACAACCGCGGGCTCTCGCGCAAACACATCGTGGAGGCTCTCCACGGATCGCTCGAGCGCCTGCAGACAGATCACGTCGATCTTCTCCAGGCCCACCGGTTCGACTACGAGGCACCACTCGAGGAGACGTTGCGCGCGTTCGACGACCTCGTGCGGCAGGGGAAGGTCCACTACATCGGCGTCTCGGAATGGACGGCCGAGCAGATCGCAGAAGCCCTGCGGCTGGCCGATGACATGGGCTTCGACCGCATCGTCTCCAACCAGCCGCAGTACTCGCTCATCTGGCGCGGTCATCGAGGCGGAGATCGTCCCTTTGTGCCAGCGGGAAGGGATCGGCCAGATCGTCTGGTCCCCCCTTGCACAGGGCGTCCTCACCGGCAAGTACCTGCCGGGTGCCGCGCCCCTCCAAGGCTCGCGGGCAACAGGCGTCGAGGCCGAGGAGATGAGCTGGCTCTTGCGCGACGAGATCCTCACCCCCGTCCAGGCGTATGCCGACATCTGCCGCCAGGCGGGCTACACCCCGGCTTCCGTGGCTCTGGCCTGGGTCCTGCAGAACGAGAACGTCAGCAGCGCCATCATCGGCGCTTCGAGGCCCGAGCAGGTCACGGAGAACGTCAAGGCGCTCGAGATCGAGCTGGAGCCGGACTTCGTAGAGGCGATCGAGAAGGCCCTGGCGCCGACGACGCTCTTCGATCCCGGCTTCACGTTCAGCCCCGAAACCCGCCCGTAGGGGGCGGGTTTCCCTCATGCCCGAGCGTCAGCGGATCGCCGCCTACGGCGTCTGCCTCGATGCCGAAGGTCGCCTGCTCCTGGCCCGGGCGGCACCGTGGTTGACCCTGAGCGGACGTTGGTTCCTCCCGGGCGGTGGGGTGGACCATGGTGAGCATCCGACCGATGCCCTGCGGAGGGAGATCAAGGAAGAGTCGGGGCTGACGGTCGTGCTGGGCCCCCTGCTCGACGTCCTCTCCGACGTGCGCGTCATGCCCGACGGCACGAGCCTGCACACTGTAAGGATGATCTACCGGGTGGCGTCGTGGACCGGGAGCCTCCGGGCCGAATTGGAGGGAACGACCGACGCCGTCCAGTGGTTCGCCAGGAGCGAGCTGGCCGAGCTCCCGCTGGCGCACTACGTCCGGGAAGTGGTGGCGAAATTCCTGTGAGCACGGCGTCGGGCACTGCCCGCCATCGCGTGGTCATCATCGGCTCGGGGTTCGGCGGCCTGTTCGCCGCCAAGGCGCTGCGACGAGCCCCGGTGGATCTCACGGTGATCGATCGCACGAACCACCACCTGTTTCAACCGTTGCTCTATCAGGTGGCCACGGGGATACTCTCCGAAGGCCAGATCGCGCCACCGATCCGCGACGTGCTGCGCCACAACCCGTCGGCGCGCGTGGTGCTCGGCGAAGTGACCGACATCGATCCGGTGGCCCACACGGTCGCCACCACCGAGCTCAGCGGTCGCAAGGTCGACATCGGCTACGACAGCCTGATCGTGGCCGCAGGCGCGGTGACCTCGTACTACGGGCATGACGAATTCCGGCGGTCGGCGTCGGGCATGAAATCCCTCAACGATGCGCTGTATCTGCGGGGACAGATCTTCGGCGCATTCGAACAGGCGGAAGCAGAAGACGACGAGGAACGACGCCGCGCCCTCATGACCTTCGTGGTGATCGGCGGTGGTCCGACCGGCGTGGAGATGGCCGGGCAGCTGAAGGAGCTCTCGCGGCGGGCCCTCCAGCACAACTATCGGAGGATCGATCCGCACATGACGCGCGTGGTCCTGATCGAAGGCGGACCCGGGCTGGTGTCGACCATGGGCGGCCGCCTCTCGCGGATGACCGCCCGGGACCTCGAACGCATGGGGGTCGAGCTGCACCTCGGCGCCATGGTGACCGACGTCGACGCCCATGGGGTCGAGTTGACACAGGCCGACGGCAATCATGTGCGCATCGAGGCGCGCACCAAGGTGTGGGCGGCCGGCACCCGGGCCTCGCCGTTGGGGGCCAAGGTCGCCAGCGCCACCGGGGCGAAACTCGACCGCAGCGGACGTCTCGAGGTCGAACCGGACTGCTCGGTACCCGGCTATCGGGAGATCTTCGTCGTGGGCGACCTCATGGCCCTCAACGACCTGCCGGGCGTGGCCGAGGTGGCGATGCAGTCGGGAGCGCACGCGGCCCACGCCATTGAACGGCGCTTGCGCGGAGACACCGGCATGAAACCCTTCCACTACCGCGACCTGGGGACGTTGGCGGTGATCTCGCGGTTCCGGGCCGTGGCCAAGGTGGGGCCGGTGCAGATCGGCGGGTTCATCGGTTGGCTGCTGTGGCTCGTCGTCCACGTGACTTTCCTCACCGGGTTCAAGAACAGATTCGCCGCGTTGGCCCGTTGGACGATCAGCTTCCTCGGCAGGGGCCGCTACGAGCGTGCCCTGACCGGAGCTTGGGTGGTCGACCAGAACGGTCCATCTGATTCTGCATAGGCTCCGGCCCACACGCACGAGGGATGTGAGGAGACGCCATGCCGATCAACGTGACGCCCATTTCCGGGTTGAGTGACCACATCAACGACATCCGCCTCCGCACCGCGCGCATCGTCAACGAAGAGATCCTGCCCAATGAAGCGACCCTGTGGGCGGCCCGCCGTGGACAGGTCGGCGACGAGGAGCGGGCGCAGGCCAAGGCCCTACGGGAGAAGATTCAGGCGAGGGTCAAGTCCGAAGGGCTGTGGGCCCCCCACCTTCCGCCCGAGTACGGGGGGATGGGAATCGACTTCATGGCGCACGCCTACATGAACGAGATCCTGGCCTACGCCGTGGGTGCCGCCTCGCTCTTCGGCGTGGTGGCCCCCAACTCGGGGAACCAGACGATCCTGGCCAAGTACGGCACGAAGGAGCAGAAGGAGAAGTGGCTCGTCCCACTGGTCGAAGGGACGATGCAATCGGGGTTCTCCATGACCGAGCCCGACAATGCCGGCTCTGACCCGCGCGCTATCCGCACGAGCGCCGTGCGGGAGGGCGACGAGTGGGTGATCAACGGGCACAAGTGGTTCACCTCCAACGGCCTGGCGGCTGACTTCTTCATCGTCATGTGCCGCGCCGCGGAGGCCGGTGACGACGATCGCCCGGGCCGCATGATGCAGGTCATCGTGCCCACCTCGACGCCCGGGGTGACCATCGTGCGGGGCATCGGCATCTGGGGGAGCCTCTCGTCGGACCACTGCGAGGTCCTCTACGAGAACGTCCGGGTGCCGGCGGAGAACGTCCTGGGCCAGGTGGGAGACGGTCACCGCGCCGCGCAGGACCGACTCGGTGCGGGGCGCATCTTCCACTGCATGAATTCGGTCGGCCAGATGTGGCGTGCCTTCGACCTGATGGTCGAACGCATGCTCACCCGAGAGGTCCACGGAGGGTTGTTGAGAGACAAGCAGTTCATGCAGGGGTTCGTCGCCGACAGCTACATGGACCTCCAGTCGGCCCGGCTCATGACGATCCACGCAGCCGAGAAGGTGGACCGGGGGGACCCTCAGGCACGCACGGAGATCTCCTCCATCAAGGTCTTCGTCCCGGCCGCCTACGCACGGGTGGTCGATCGGGCCATACAGGTGTGGGGTGCGGCGGGGGTATCGAACGACCTGCCTCTGGCCAACATGTACCTCACCGCGCGAACATTGCGCATCGCCGACGGGCCCGACGAGGTGCACCGCATCCTCATCGCGAAGAACGTGCTGCAGCACTACGAGAAGGGCGGGAGTTGGGACTTCGCCGGTTGAGGTCCCCTTTCGTGGGGTTGCGTTACGACGACCCGGCTTCACTCACTTCGGCGTCGCCACGAACAGCGGGATCTGGCGGCTGGTCTTCTCCTGGTACTCGTCATAGGGCGGGTAGGCGGCGACGGCGCGCTTCCACCACGTCGCCTTCTCGTCGCCGGTGACCTCCCGGACGCTCACGTCGAACGGCTCCGGCCCGTCCTGCAGTGCGACCGAATCCGGAGCGGCGACCAGGTTGTAGTACCAGACCGGATGGGTGGGAGCGCCGCCCTGGGAAGCGACCAGCGCATACTCCCCGTTGTGCTCGACCCTCATGAGCGGGGTCTTGCGGATCTTGCCCGACTTGTTGCCGATCGTGGTGATCACCACGATCGGCATATCCGTACCCGGAAGCGTGTTGGCCTTCGTGCCTCCCGAGCTCTCATACTCGGCGACCTGGTTCCTCACGAAATCCATCGGGCTCGGCTCGTAGGTTCTCTCGGGAGACATGGCGCCACTATAGAGATCGGCGGCAACGAAAGCATCCCGCAGACTGCCCGTCAGACCACGGATTAGCTTGGGCACCGTACGGGCCCGAGAATGGCCTCACCGCAAGGAGCCGGAACGACCGATGAGCGAGTACCAACTGAATGAGGGTCTGGCACACCTCTCCATGGATGACGGGAAGGTCAACGCTCTCGGCACGGACACGTTGACCAGCCTCGGGGAGCAGCTCGACCAGGCGGAGAAGGACGCGGCCATCGCGATCGTGCTCTCCGGGCGCGAGGGCAAGTTCTGCGCGGGATTCAATCTGGCCGAGATTCGAGATCCCGAAGGTGCAACGGCCCTGCGACGTCAGTTCATCGACTTCGTACTCCGTCTCTTCGAGTCCGACAAGCCGGTCGTGATCGCATGCACGGGCCACGCACTGGGCGCTGGCGCGGCGCTGTTGGCGGCGGCGGACCGCCGCGTCGGCCTGGACGGCGACTTCAAGCTGGGGTTCAACGAAGCCAGTGTGGGAGTGACGATCTCGCGGGCCACCATCGAGCTGGCCCGCTATCGCATGCCGATGCCGTGGTTCGAGTCGATCATCTCCGGCACGACATTCGCTCCGCAGCAGGCGATCGCCGCCGGCCTGCTGGACGAGGTCGTGTCCGACCCCGAAGTGCTGCTCTCCGAGTCATTCCGGGTTGCCCGTGAGCTCGCCGCCGTCGAGACCGGCATTTTCCGCGCCATGAAGCATCTCGCCCGGGGTGCGGTCGCCGAAACGGTTCGCCTCGAACGTTCCCGGCTCTGAGCCACACGTCTCCCGGCGGCGTCGATCGCCCGTGGTCACCGGGACCGCGCGACGGATGCGCCGGCGTGATCGTGGTGGGCTACGGTGACGCCCCGTGGCCGCACTCGTCAACTCCCTGGTCAGAGTGGCCTAGTCCAGCGAGATGGCGGACCTCGACGATGGCGGCACTCTTGCCGGACCGGTGGATCGTGTCCGACGTGCGGTCGGCTCCGTGGTTGTCGGCCATGGGGAAGCTCTGGAACAGCTCCTGGTCGCGTTGTTGTGCCAGAGCCACGCCCTCGTCGAGGACGTCCCGGGAGTCGGCAAGACGTTGCTGGCGCGTTCATTGGCCGCCGCAATGGGCTGCAGTTTCCGTCGGGTCCAGTTCACGCCTGATGTCCTTCCCTCCGACATCACCGGCTCGAGCGTGTACAACCAGCACACGACGGACTTCGAGTTCCGCCCGGGCCCGGTGTTCACCCAGGTGCTCCTGGCCGACGAGATCAACCGGGCCACGCCGCGCACCCAGTCGGCCCTTCTCGAAGCGATGGAGGAGCACCAGGTCACCATCGATGGCCAGACGACCGTGCTGCCCGCGCCCTTCTTCGTGCTGGCCACACAGAATCCGATCGAGCTCGAGGGCACCTTTCCGCTTCCCGAAGCCCAACTCGACCGTTTCCTGATCCGCGTGACGCTCGGCTATCCGAGCGTGGACAACGAGCACGCCATACTCTTGCGGTTCGAGGACGACGATCCTTTCGGCCGGCTCTCCCCCGTCATCACCGCCGAGGAAGTCATCGGGCTTCAGCACCAGCGCGGACAAGTGACCGTCAGCGATCCCGTGCGCAGCTACCTGGTGGACCTCGTCCGCGCCAGCCGCCGAGACGAGCGGGTGGCACTCGGCGTCAGCCCCCGCGGCGCCCTCTCCCTGCACCGCGCCGTCCAGGCGCGGGCCCTCCTCGAAGGCCGGTCGTTCGCCATCCCCGACGACGTCAAGGCATTGGCGGTCCCTGTCCTCGCCCACCGGCTGATCGTGACGGCTCAGGCCCGACTGCGGGGGGACTCAGCCGGCGCAGTCCTCTCCCGGATCCTCGACGAACTCCCCGTCCCGGTGGAGGACGACGCCGGGTGAACCGCCGGGTGTCCGCCTATTGGTGGGCGGCATCCCTCCTCGTCGCCCTCGCCGCCGTCGGGTGGGCGATCCACTCGGCGCCCCTGGCGCTGGTCGGCGCCCTCGGCGCGCTCTCGGTTCTGGCCGGATGGGTATGGCAAAGAGAGTGCCTCACGAACCTCACCTATACCCGCACGATCAGCGAGGTCCGGGCGACGTTCGGCGAAGAGATCTCCCTCGGCATCGAGATCGTCAACGACAAACTCCTCCCCCTCACCTGGTTGCACGTCGAGGACATCGTTCCCACGTCACTGACGATCCGGGGCGGGACCATCGACGATGCAGTGGCGCGTCGCGATGCCGTCCTCCACCTCTTGCTCCCGGTACTGCCATTTGGCCGCGTTCGGCGCCGTCTGAGCATCGTGTGCGACCGGCGGGGTGTCTACACGTTCGGCCCGGTGCGCCTCGAGTCCGGGGACCCGATCGGGTACGGCCGGCGCACTGCGAGGCTCACCGACGTCGACAATTTGCTCGTGTACCCCAAGGTGTTCGCGTTGGAGCCTCCCGACATGGCCTCACGCATGCTCCTCGGAGATCAGCGCTCGTCGTCGATTCTCCTCGGCGATCCGAGTCGCGTTGCCGGGGTGCGCGAATATCGGGCCGGTGATCCGCTCCGCCACGTCGACTGGCGGGCGAGCGCCCGTGCACCGTCGTTGCTGGTCCGCGTCTACGAACCAACGACCAGCCTGCGCGTCGCGACGTTCGTCGACCTCCACGCGCCGCGTGCTCGAGGAAAGATACCGTTCGTCGATCTCACCGAGTTCACCGTCGCCGTCGCGGCATCGGTCGTCACCGATCTCAGCGTGAGGGGAGTCGGGGTCGGGCTCTATTCGACCGGGACGATGGACGGGCATCCCTTGGCACATGCTCCGAGCACATCGCCTTCCGCGCTGGCCGACATGATGGAGATGCTGGCGAAGGTGTCGCCCTATGCGACCAGATCGATGGCCGACGTGCTCGCCTCCGAGTGCGGGCGGTTTCGCAGCGGGACCAGCGTCGTCGTCATTGCCGCTGACTTTCCCGAACGGACACTCGCCGCCATGGCCGATCTTCGACGTCGGTTGCCGGTGACGTCGGTCTGGGTGGGCAACGATGTCGGCTCGCCACCGCCGTCCGGCACGGTTGATGCCCGGGAGGAGGTGACCTACGTCGAGGACTGGAAACAGCGCACCACGGTGGAACTGGCTCGCTGACGTCGTCGTGCCCGCCTGCCTGGTGGTCGGCGAGGCGACATGGGTGAGCCTGCTCGTCAATTCGTCATGGAACAGCGGCCATGGGCCACCCGTCCACTTGCCGTTCTTGGCCTTCGCCGTCCCGGCTGTCGCGGCCGTCGTCACGATCGCCGTCACCGCGCGCCTTGGTTGGCGCTGGTGGCAGCGGGCGTTCCTCATCGCCGTCATCGCGGTCGTCGGGGCCGCAGTGACCGCCGCCTGCATCAGTCAGCTGAGTCTCGCCGGGTCGCTGTGGCGGGTGGCGACCCACCCGTGGAGCAGCCTGGGTCATCGTGCGGCCGTGGTCGCCGGAGCCGCCTGGTTCGTCGCCATCGTGACCTGGACGCGAGGAACGTGGCTGGGCACCGTCCGCCCGTCATTCCGGCACGCCGCCTGGTCGGCCGGTGTCTCCGCCATCGCCTTCATCGGGATCTTCGCCGGACGTGCGCCTCACCGCGATGTCGGCTTCCGCGGCGGCGACCAGCGACGCCGGCGCACTGTTGCTCGTCTTCTTCCTGCTGACCGGGACCGCCCTGGCCCTCATTCGGCAGCGAGAGATCGAGCGGGAGGTTCTCGTACGGCTCCTCAGCGGGGCCAGGGTTCCGCTGGTTGGGCGTCCTCGCTGTGCCGCTGGTCCTCATCGCCGGCGCCTCGTTGCTCGTCGCGGTGGGCGGCGGTCCGTTGGTCCGGTTCGCCGGACACGCCGCTCTGGCCGTCGGGCGGGCCATCGGCTGGGCTCTCAGCAAGCTGGGGCATCTCGTGCCCGGCGGTGGGCAGCGGCGGAGACCGGCTCAGAATTCTCTTGTCCCCAACCGCACGCCGGCGCACGTCGCCCACGGGCCCCTCAGACTGTCGGGCGACGTGCCGATCGTGGCGTGGGAGGTCGCCGGTGCGCTGACCATCGCCGCAGTGATCTGGCTCGCGCTGCGCTACCTTCGCCCGCGCTGGTTGCGACGGGCGCGCAACGACACCGCCGAGGTTGACGAGGAACGCGATTCGGTCTTTACGTGGTCGCACCTCCTCGCGCAATTCCACCTCGCGCTGCGTCGGCTGCTCCACCGCATGCGCCTGTTGTGGCGCCGGAACGAAACTGCGAATGAAACAGCCCCACGCGGTGCGGCCGGAGAGATCCGGCGTGGACCCTTCGAGGACATCCGGGCCGCATACCGTCGGGTACTCGTCGTAGCTCGCCAAAAGGAGTCGCCACGCGGTGCGGCAGAAACAGCCCGTGAATTCGAGCAACGACTTGCCCACGCATTCGCCACCGGCCCCGAGAGTGACGCGTCAGCATCACTCCATGTCCTCACCTCCCTCTACCAACGCGTCCGTTACGGCGACGACCACCTACGCGAGCACGAGCTCGAGAGTGGGAATGCGGCGGCGGACGTGGTCGTCACAGAACTGCAGAACCTCCACGCGACCGAACCAGGTTAAGCCCGTCGAGTGAGGTACCCACTTTCGGAAGGTCTCAACAACACAATCCCAATAGTCGCTCAACGTTGAGACCACAGCCGCCCTCTTCTGCAATACACGCGTAGGGTGGATCGGTGTCATTGAAGCAGATACTGCGCACGCACGTCTGGGTGGTGCTCGCCTGCGTGCTCGTCCTTCTGGGAGCCTTCGGCTCCCTCCTGGCGGCCAGGGCTGTCGGACACAATGCGGCGGTCAATTCGAGAAAAGGGTCTGATTGCGTCCTCACAAGGGATTGCGTCGACTCTCGAGTTGTCCATCGGGCACGAGCAGGATCTCGTCGTCAGCACGGATGCGTTCATTGCGAACAACCCGGGCATCACTGAAGCCCAGTTTCTTCATTGGATCGTCAGCACGTCTGCCTTCAAACGCTATCCGGAACTGTCGGGAATGTCCGAGATTGAAATGGTCACCGCGCCGCAGCTCAGCGCTTTCGCTGCTCGGGAGACCCGTGACCCGCCTGGGCCTCTCGCATCCAACGGCACATACGACGTCACGCCGCCGGGGACCCGCCCCTATTACTGTCTCGAATCGGTCGCACAGCAACGGAGCCCCAAGGCAATTCTCCCGGCTGGCTTCGACTACTGCGAAACTCCTATCGCCCGTCAGATCCTCAAGGCCCGGGACTCGGGTCAATCGCTGTATATCCCCTACAAGATAGGGAAGACAGAGACTTTGGCCTTGGGTCGTGCCACCTACGCGAATGGAACGGTGCCAACGACACTCGAGGGAAGAAGGGCCGAGCTTCGTCGGACTCACCGGGATTGTGGTAGTCCCGCGTGTCCTTCTCTCCACGGCTCTCGCGGGTCACCCAAACACCGCAGTGTCCTTCCGCTATGCCGATGGCACTTCCACAGCGAACTTCACGGCAGGATCGGCGGCTTCGGACGCGCAAACGGTCATGAACAATCTGCACAATGGCTGGACGGTCGAGACGCTCGGGTCGGTCGAGTCAGGAGGCCTCTTCAGTAACCCGAACGCGAGAGCCACCCTGCTCGCCGGTATCGCACTAAGCCTGTTGTTGGGCGCGCTGGTCCTGGTGTTGGGCACGGGACGGTCACGGGCCAGAGAAAAGCTGGAACTACGAACCGCCGAACTTCAGTTTCTCGCTCTCCACGATCCATTGACGATGCTGCCCAATCGAGCGCTGATCGTGGACCGGATCGAACAGATGCTGGCTCGGTCTCGGCGGACCGGATCTTCCTTGTGCCGTCATGTTTCTCGATCTCGACGACTTCAAGGACATCAACGACACTCTGGGTCACGCGGTCGGAGATCAGGTGCTGACTGCTGTGGCCTTCGCGGTTGAAGGCTGCGCTACGCGACGGCGACACCGTCGGTCGCCAGGGTGGGGATGAGTTCATTCTGCTCGTCGAGGACGCTGCGTTGAGCGTAGGGGCAGAGGTCGTGGCGGAGCGGATTCTCGATGTTCTTCGGCCCCCATTCGACGTACACGGACATCGGCTCCCCATTGTGGTCAGGGCGAGTATCGGCGTGGCGGCAGGAGAACAGGTCACGCCAGATGAGTTGCTCCGCAATGCTGATGTGGCGCTCTATAGGGCAAAGGCTGCAGGGAAAGGCTGCGTGTCGGTATTCGCACCCTCGATGCAGACGGCGCTCGAAGACAATCGCCACCTGTCCACTGACCTGCATCATGCGCTCCAAGCCCAAGAGTTCTTCCTCCTCTATCAGCCCACCATCGACTTGCGGACGAGCGCCTTCACCGGCGTCGAAGCGCTCATTCGCTGGCGCCATGCCGATCGAGGCGTCGTAGGGCCCGATGCGTTCATCCCCGCCCTTGAAAGAAGCGGTCTGATTGTTCCCGTCGGTGCGTGGGTTCTCGAGGAAGCCTGTCGCCAGGGAGCCGCTGTGGCAGGCGCTCGGTCACCATTTTACGGTCTCGGTCAATGTGTCGGCCAAGCAACTCGAGCAAGACCGGATCGTCGATGATGTCAAAGTCGCCCTTTTGACGAGTGGATTCGACCCGAATCTGCTGATTCTCGAACTTACCGAAACGGCTCTCATGGACGACGTCGATCAGGCCATTGACCGTCTCAGGCGACTGAAGGGACTCGGGGTGAGACTCGCCATCGATGACTTCGGGACCGGTTACTCGTCCCTGTCTTATCTTCGACAATTCCCGATCGATATTCTCAAAATCGATCGCTCCTTCGTGTCGGGCATCTTGGATTCCGTGGAAGCGGCGCGCTGGTCCACACTCTGGTGGAGCTCGGGAAGATCCTCAAACTCGAAACAATCGCGGAAGGCGTGGAGGACGACGATCAACGCCGACACCTCCAACGCGAGAACGTCGATACGGGTCAAGGGTTCTTGTTCTCTCGCCCCCTCGATGCCAGTGCGGTCGATGCGTTTATCGAGAACTTGAAAGCCACATCGCATGATCAGGGTCGAGAACGAGAGCAACGCGTCGAACGTCTCTAGACGTCAGAGCCGTTCGAGGGATGGACCTCATCGCCGTGCGGCGCGCACTCCTACGAAGGGTTCCGTCGGCACAAGGACGTGACGCGCGAGAATCCGGAATCCGCTGTGCAGCAGATCGTCCTCGATTTCGGCGTGACGGGGTAGTGCTGCAGCCGTGTCCTGGCAGCTGAGCATGAAATGGAGATGGGCGGCTGCGATGGAACCCGGCGCCATCATGGAGACGATGAGGAGTTCACCACGGTCGGTCAGGAGCTCACGTAGCTCCCGATAGAGCGCTGTCCTGCTTTCCGGCTCGAAATAGTAGATGTTGTTCAGCAACAATATGAGATCGAACCGGGTCGGTGATGCACGAACCCAGCGGCGGACATCTCCCACGTGCAACCGGAATCGCGAGGCGAAGCCGGCCCGATTCAGTTCCTCACGAGCAGCCTCAATGACATCCTCCGAGAGGTCGATGCCCTCCAGGTGGGCAGACCTGTCCGCATCGAGCACGACCTTCGAGTAGACGCCTGTCCCGCACCCGACATCGAGAATGCGTAGGGGACGCACCTCGGCCACCGATCGCCGGACGAAGGAGGTGACGAATGGGGCGGCCGCCAGTGACACCTGCGCTATATCGTCGGCGAACCGAGAAAGATCCCCCCGCCCCTCACCGACATCGGCGTGCAGCAGCTCGTCGAGCCCACCATAGGGGCCTGTCTGGTAGTCAAGCATTGAGCGGTAGTGCGCGAGCAAGACTCGGTCCCCATCGGCAAGGGCGCGGGCCCGGTGGCCTCGTACGCCGTAGTGGTCTCCCCGGAACGAGAGCTCACCGAGTTCCGAACCGATCCAGAGCCACGCTTGAAGCCGATCGGGTCTCGTACATCCCGTGTGGCTGGAGATCTCGTCGAATCGACGCCCGGAGAGGAGGAAGGGAAGTATGTCGATACGGACCGCCGAAGCAAGAAACATCGATCGAACCAGAGAGCGGCTGTCGGCGATCGCCAGGGTACGGGCAGGGACACGACCCAGTCGAACGGTGTCGACGAGGCCGCGAAACTGCATCCCGAACGCTCGCATCAGACCTACACGCCGGGGGCGCGGATCCCAAAAGCCCTCTGGGCCGCCTTCTGCACGAGTCCCTCGACCGTGCCGATTGGGTGCAACGCGGGAAAGGACGTCGTGTCTATAGCGGGAACGAACAGTTCCCCGTGGTCGCTCAGATACACATAGACAGGGTAGGAGACAAAGCCCATGCCGCGAAGCAACTTCGAGGCATGGGCCCCCCGCAACTGTTCACCGAGTCGGGGGCGGGCCCCCTCGACCGGGATATCGGTCGGGCTGAATCCGAACCAGTGGTACACCTGCCGCACGATCGGAGCGAGCCGGGAATCCCGGACGCCCAGATCACCGAGCACCACCTCGTCAACCGAGAGTGCGTCCTCGCCGGCGTAGATGTAACGGACGTTGGCCGGACGGTGACAGCCCATGACGCCGAACGGTCCGTCCGCCACAGGCGACCAGGCATCGACGATGGCAAAGTCCGGCGGTGCGACATCGAGCAGCATCATGGTGGCGGAACGAAAGTCGATCTGCCGTCCAGCGTAGAACGTGTCGTCGATCGGACCGGTGCTACCCTCGAGCGTCGAAAGGCTCAAATGGGCGAACTCTGTCGGATCCGTGCGCAATTTCGGCATGACAATACGGAGATCGGCATCCAGCCAGTCGGCGCTCACCGCTTGCTGAACGAAGCCGCGCTCGTAGGTGATCGGGCGAAGGTCTTGGCCAATGTCGACGATACGGTACGCGGGAGAGTCGAATCCGAAATACGACGCGACGGTGCGAACCGAGCGATTGGCATATGCGTTGCCGTAGACCGTGGGCGCCTCGAGGACTGCGACATCTTCGACGCCATGCTGAGTCAGGTACCGAGCCACTGCCTCCACCAGCTCCGGGTCATTGATGTTCGATCGATCGCGGCGGTCATAACCAAGCATGAAGGAGACCCGGATCGCGGCCGACCTGCTCTGCGAGGCAAGGACGGCAAGCCCGGCCCGGTCCAGACAGGACTCGAGGACGGAGACCTTCTCGCGATCATCTCGACCAGATCCCACGACCACTGGTCGACGCGACCCGAAGGAATTTCTTGCATTCCCGCCCTCCATTCCGGAACGGAGCGCCGACGGGATGAACCACGGACTTATTGCCGAGAACCGTTTGATGAGGCTTGTCAGTGATTCGGTGTGAGATGTGAGACGGTCGTCAGCGGTCAGCACCTCGGCCAACAGTGCGAAAGCGTCTTTGTGGCGTACCTCGTCCTCACGAATGCGCTCCATCGTCCGCCGCTCTCCGACGGAATCGGTCAGCTCGACCAGACGCCCGTAGGCCAGTTCGGCACTCGCCTCCAGGGCGATGTTCAGCTCGCAGTAGCGGTGAAATGTCTGAAACCGCAGCTCCCCTCTGAGTGCTGATGGGATACGTCCGCATGCGCCGGCCACGGAGATGAGCGCGCCCGCCGCGCCGGCACGGAATGGCGCTGTACGCGGCAGGAGGTGATTGGAGGTGGCGGAAGTCCAACCCGAGATGGCGCCCTGAATCTGGCGGCCGTAGACCACGACCGAAGATCCCAGTCCCCCCGCGGAGGAGTTCGCCGCGCAGATACTCGGCGTGCATCTGCTCGTCCTTCCAGATCCACACCAATGTCTGATGAATGAGAGCCCGTACCTCTTCGTCGACATCGAGTGCGGCTACACGACCGGCCACCGCTTCTTCACGGTATGCCACGGCCACAATTTGCTCGCGCTCCAGCGCCAGCAGGAGGAGCTTCTTGCGTTCAGCTTCCGGCTGACCGGCGAATTCATCGGACCATCGGTCAAGTTGGGATTGCACGTCTCGTAGCAGCTCGGTCTCAAGCCACGAGGGGTGTGCAGACCTCACGAGCGGTCCCCTCCTTCCTCCATTTCGTGGAGACTATCCACTCACAGGTTCGCCCGAGGCTTTGCCCGCGTGCCGGTGGTCGAGCCGCGAGGAAGGACAGAGGTCCTTCACCACTCACCGAGCCCGCGCGTTACCTCCGTCTCAGGCGGGCCGGAACGCGAGGAGCTGCATGACCCAGCTGGAGCCGTTCTGGGTGGCGGTCCCGGCGTAGGACCCCGTGGTCGCAGCGAGGCGATCCTCGGTGAGATTGCCGAAGCCCGTCAGACGCTTCGTAAAGCCGGTCCCCGGGGCGGTGACGGTGTTGGCGGATGCACCGGCGGCGAAGAGGAGGTCGTTGGCCGAGGTGGTGCTCACCGCTCCGCTGCTCATGGACGCCGACGTGCCGGTGGCGGTCGCACTGACGTCGACGGGGGACGCCGTGGCGAGACCCGAGTACTCGTGCAGGTACACGATGCCGAACGAGGTGATCGCCGTAGCAAAGGTCGCCTTGACCGTGTTCGACCCTCCGGCGATGTTCGAGGCGTAGAAGACCTGGGCACTCCAGTTGTTGCCCCACGTCTGACGCGCCGTTCCAGCCGTGTAGGTGTTGCCCTTGGTGTCCGACACCGTCACGGTGCCGGTGTTGTCCCACACGACGTAGGCCACGATCAGGTTCCCGGCGGTGTTCGCGCCGGGGAACGCCAGGCTGGCCGTCGTCCCGCTCACCACCTGGGTGTTTCCACCCTGCACGAAGGCCGGCGCGGCTGCACTCGTCGTGATGTTGAAGGCGGCCGAGGTGGACGGGCTGTAGGTAGGTGTGCTCGAAGCCGTCAGGGTGTAGCCGGTGCCGGCCGTGTTGATGGAAAGACCCGAGAAGGTGGCGACGCCCGAGGAGACCGTGACGGCCGAGCCGCCACTGAGCGTCCCGGCGGCGGGGTTGGTCCCGATGGCGAGTGTCACCTGGGTGGAATTGTCAGATGTCTCGACGTTGCCGTTGGCGTCCTCGACCGCCACCTTGACCGCCGGGGTGATGACTGCACCGGCGTTGGCGTTGGAGGGGCCCTGGACGAAGGCGAGCTTGGTTGAGGGGCCGACCGCGGTCGAGGCGGCCCGGAACGCGAGGAGCTGCATGACCCAGCTGGAGCCGTTCTGGGTGGCGGTCCCGGCGTAGGACCCCGTGGTCGCAGCGAGGCGATCCTCGGTGAGATTGCCGAAGCCCGTCAGACGCGTCGGTAAAGCCGGTCCCCGGGGCGGTGACGGTGTTGGCGGATGCACCGGCGGCGAAGAGGAGGTCGTTGGCCGAGGTGGTGCTCACCGCTCCGCTGCTCATGGACGCCGACGTGCCGGTGGCGGTCGCACTGACGTCGACGGGGGACGCCGTGGCGAGACCCGAGTACTCGTGCAGGTACACGATGCCGAACGAGGTGATCGCCGTAGCAAAGGTCGCCTTGACCGTGTTCGACCCTCCGGCGATGTTCGAGGCGTAGAAGACCTGGGCACTCCAGTTGTTGCCCCACGTCTGACGCGCCGTTCCAGCCGTGTAGGTGTTGCCCTTGGTGTCCGACACCGTCACGGTGCCGGTGTTGTCCCACACGACGTAGGCCACGATCAGGTTCCCGGCGGTGTTCGCGCCGGGGAACGCCAGGCTGGCCGTCGTCCCGCTCACCACCTGGGTGTTTCCACCCTGCACGAAGGCCGGCGCGGCTGCACTCGTCGTGATGTTGAAGGCGGCCGAGGTGGACGGGCTGTAGGTAGGTGTGCTCGAAGCCGTCAGGGTGTAGCCGGTGCCGGCCGTGTTGATGGAAAGACCCGAGAAGGTGGCGACGCCCGAGGAGACCGTGACGGCCGAGCCGCCACTGAGCGTCCCGGCGGCGGGGTTGGTCCCGATGGCGAGTGTCACCTGGGTGGAGTTGTCAGAGGTCTCGACGTTGCCGTTGGCGTCCTCGACCGCCACCTTGACCGCCGGGGTGATGACTGCACCGGCGTTGGCGTTGGAGGGGCCCTGGACGAAGGCGAGCTTGGTTGAGGGGCCGACCGCGGTCGCCGTGAGCGCGTAGAGATTGCCTGACATGTCGCCTTCGTACAGCGTACCGTCGGCGATGGACGGCGGACCCCAGAAGATGCCTTTGCCGGCGTAGGTGAACAGCGACGCTCCGGTCGCCGCGGAGACGACCACGATGTTGGTGCCTTCGCCCACGGCGACGACGCCGCCCGAAGCGCTGGTCACTCCGCCGAGCACGTAGCCGCCGTTTGTGAAGCAGTGCTGCCAGATGAAGGCACCCGTCGATGGATTCAAGGCATTCAGGGAACCCGAGCAGCTGTTCGTGGCATCACCGCCGACGTAGAGCGTCGTGCCGTCGAACGACGCCGACGCCACATCACCCTGCCCGACCGTCGGGTCACCGCCGCCAATCGCGATCTGGGTGCTCCAGACAGGCCCCGAGTCGAGTGCGTCACGCTCGAAGGCGTAGAAGATTCCGTTCTTGTTGATCACACCGACAAGAGGCTCCGATTGCCCTCCGATGACGCCGGTGAACAGCGTCGGCGTGGCGCCGAAGTCGCTGTCGTCTGACTGCTGGGCCGGGGGCACCGCCCACGAGCCCACCAAGCTCAGGTCCGAGGCGTTCAACTCGACCACTGCCGCGGCGAGGGGTTCGTTGGTGCAGCCGCCGGGGGGTGGTTGGCTGCCGGTGCCGAAGTAGATGGTGCCGGCGGCTGCGTCAACCGTGGGCGAGCTCCATACGCCACCGCCCACGCATCCGTTGGGGACAACGTCAAAGGTGTTCTGCAGCGCACCGGTGACCCGGTTGAGCTGAATGAGTTGACCCTGGATCTCCGGACAGTCGGCGCCCGAGTCAGTGCCTCCACCGAACGAAGCGACACCGATATAGACGCTGTTCCCGAACACGGCCGGCGACGACCAGACGAAATAGTCCGAGTTCGGTCCGACCGTGTACGACCAGAGCACGGCGCCGGTCGCTGCGTTCAAGGCGTACACCTTGGCGTCGCCGCCGCCGACGTAGAGGACCGACGTCGCTGACCCGACCGGGACGTCCGTCGTGATCGTCGCCGTGCTGGCGACGCCGGCTTCAGAGGGGTCGGTGCAGCCGGCCGGGCTCTCAGTTCCCAAGTTCGTCTGCCACACAGGAGTCCCCGACGTCGTGGTCGCCCGCTCGTAGCCGTCGAACGATCCCCAGTAGACCACTCCGTTCGACACGATCGGTTGGGAGAACACGCCGTGGGACGGCCCGGCATCAGACGTCTGCCACGCCAGTCCCAGATTCGCCACCGATGTCGGATTGAACCCGTTTGCATCGCCGGCAAAACCGGTGTGGTCATTGCCACCCAGGTACGTCGTCCAGTCCGACGAGGCTGCACCCGAGGTGATGTTGAAGGCGGCCGAGGTGGCCGCGCTGTAGGTAGGTGTGCTCGAAGCCGTCAGGGTGTAGCCGGTGCCGGCCGTGTTGATGGAAAGACCCGAGAAGGTGGCGACGCCCGAGGAGACCGTGACGGCCGAGCCGCCACTGAGCGTCCCGGCGGCGGGGTTGGTCCCGATGGCGAGTGTCACCTGGGTGGAATTGTCAGATGTCTCGACGTTGCCGTTGGCGTCCTCGACCGCCACCTTGACCGCCGGGGTGATGACTGCACCGGCGTTGGCGTTGGAGGGGCCCTGGACGAAGGCGAGCTTGGTTGAGGGGCCGACCGCGGTCGAGGCGGGCCGGAACGCCAGGAGCTGCATGACCCAGCTGGAGCCGTTCTGGGTGGCGGTCCCGGCGTAGGACCCCGTGGTCGCAGCGAGGCGATCCTCGGTGAGATTGCCGAAGCCCGTCAGACGCGTGGTAAAGCCGGTCCCCGGGGCGGTGACGGTGTTGGCGGATGCACCGGCGGCGAAGAGGAGGTCGTTGGCCGAGGTGGTGCTCACCGCTCCGCTGCTCATGGACGCCGACGTGCCGGTGGCGGTCGCACTGACGTCGACGGGGGACGCCGTGGCGAGACCCGAGTACTCGTGCAGGTACACGATGCCGAACGAGGTGATCGCCGTAGCAAAGGTCGCCTTGACCGTGTTCGACCCACCGGCGATGTTCGAGGCGTAGAAGACCTGGGCACTCCAGTTGTTGCCCCACGTCTGACGCGCCGTTCCAGCCGTGTAGGTGTTGCCCTTGGTGTCCGACACCGTCACGGTGCCGGTGTTGTCCCACACGACGTAGGCCACGATCAGGTTCCCGGCGGTGTTCGCGCCGGGGAACGCCAGGCTGGCCGTCGTCCCGCTCACCACCTGGGTGTTTCCACCCTGCACGAAGGCCGGCGCGGCTGCAGACGCCAGAGAGGGCGACACAAGGCTGAGTATGGCCGCGGCGAGGATGAGGGCGGTGCCGAGCGCAACGTGATGCAGCATGCGAACCACCCGCGCCTTCACTTCGAACCCCCTCTCGCAGGCCCAGCTCCGTTCCGGCGCCGGCACGATGATCTCTCCATCGCACGCCGGTGCTGTCGGGAGACACGGGCTCTACGCGAACCGGCTCGCCAACGGCCGCAGGGAGGACAACGGCGACATCTCACGTTGGAGCAACCCCATTTTGGACCGCTGAGAAAAGCACACTGGTGCTCGTCCTGTTTTGCGTAATAGTCAGCTGCGGCAGCGTGATTCTCGTTGTGTCCAATAAGGCAGCGAGCATCGGGCTACGCATCCGTTCCCCTGCGGAATGTCATAGACGCAAGGCTCACATCATCGCTCCTGATATTGGGGTTAACTAGGGTATTAAGTCCCTTCATCGCTTGTGATTTTGGCGCCATTAGGGGATTAAGTCCCTTCATCATTGGCGTTCTCCAGGGCATGAGGTCCTCTCCGAATACGAGTGCTGCCGCCGATGGATTCATGCAAAGCCTCTCGCACGAATTACGCCAGCCCAGTATCGAACTCGGGGAAATGAACGAGATGCCCATGGTCGAGTCGAAGCATGTCGCCCTGCTTCCTTTGCTACGACGGGACGCAGAATGTGGCGCGAAGCCTCTCCAAAGGAATGCGCGCGGTCGTTACGGGTCAATCCGATCCCATCCGATTCGGCCGGTATGCACGTGGTAGCAGCACGAGCATGCTCTCGGGGGTTACCTACCTTGGCAGCCCACCCACTCGGGGCGATAATGAAGCGCACGCGTTGAGGCGAGGAGAACACGTTGGAAGCCGTCGTCATGGCGTTCCGCGCCAAATTGCGCCGCCGTTGGCGCTCCTGGCTGGCCATTGCGCTCCTGATCAGTGTCGTTGGCGGGCTCGTGCTCGCGGCCGCAGCCGCGAGCCGGCGAACGGAATCGGCATTTCCGCGATTCGTGGCGGCCCACGGGTTCGACGCGGTTGTGTACGCCACCATGCCGGCGCCCGGAGTCGCCCACCTCTCGAGTGTCGCGTCGGCGACCGAGCTCGTGTTGCCCGACGAGGGGAATCCGAGCTGCGACTGCGCGCGCCCGATCAACGGGAACGACTTCGGCGTTGCGGTCCCGACGGGGCGGGGGCCGTCGCTCTCCACGCTCGTCTCCGGCCACATGCCCGACCCGTCCAAACCCGACCAGGTACTGGCATCGTTCACCCTGCAGCAGGACGACGGCGTGCAGGTCGGCACGGTGATCCACGTCCCGTTCGAAGCACCGTCACAGGCCGCTGCCTACAACAACCCCAACACGGGGACGCCCGACCCTAAGGGCCCCGACGTCGCCCTCCGGGTGGTCGGGATCGAAGCCAGCGAATTCGAGTTTCCCTCGGGGACCACCCCTGTCTACCTCCTCTACGCCGGCCCGGGGTTCGCGCGTGCGGTGCTCCCCCACACGGCAGTGCAGTACCAGTACTACGTCCGCCTTCGACACGGAGCCGCGGGCATGATCCAATTCGACCAGCAGGAGAAATCACTGAACCTGGGCGCCTCCAGTCCCAATGTGGGCTCCTCCAGCGAAGACGGGGTCGCCGCCACGATCGAGGCCTCCATCCATCCGCAGGCCGTCGGGTGGTGGATCCTCGCGGCGCTCGCCGCTCTCGTCGGGCTGGCGGTCGTGGGGCAGGCGCTGGCCCGCCAGAGCGCTGCCGAGAGCGAGGACCATCCGACGCTGGTCGCCGTCGGGATGTCCCGGCGACAGCTCTTCGCACTGGACATGGCACGAAACCTGGTGGTGGGGCTGGCCGGCGCCGTCGGCGCCGTCGTGATCGCCACCGCGTTGTCCCCGATTGCACCGCTCGGCGAGGCACGCCTGGCCGAGACCTCCACCGGGATCGCGTTCGACGCGCTCGTGCTCCCGCTCGGTGCCCTCGCCACGGTGGCGGTCGTGCTGGTCCTCGGCACGTGGCCGGCGTTGCGGGCCGCGCGCACCCGACGGGTTGACGAGCGGACGGCGCAGTCCCGCCCCTCGGCGCTGGTCGCCCACCTGGTCACCCTCGGCGCTCCGCCGACTGCGGTCATCGGTGTCCGCAACGCCGTGGAGCGCCGATCCGGCGGGACCGCCGTTCCACTGGGCTCCGCCCTCTTGGGGATGGTGCTGGCGGTCATCGCGCTGTGCGCGACGGGCGTCTTCGGGGCCAGCCTCAACCATCTCACGGCGACGTCCGGGCTATGGGGCGACCCGGAGCAGGTCAGCTTCGATCCGGCGAACACCGCCCTGGTCAAGAGTCTCAATGACAACCCGGAGGTCACCGCGATCACCAAGGGCGTCGGTGGAGGGGAGGTCATGGTCAACGGGAAGATCGTCGGGAGCATCGTCGGAACGGCGGTCAAGGGCACGCTCCTCTTCTCGACGGTCGTCGGACATCCCCCGGTCGGCGACGGCCAAATCGGCCTCGGCGTCTCGACCATGCACCTGGTGGGCGCACACATCGGTTCGGTCGTCGACGTCACCGTGACGACGCATTCGGGTGCCCAGCGAACCGAGCCGTTCCGGGTCGTCTCCCAGCCGTCCTTCCCGCAGCTCGGCGGGTTCGTGAGCCTCGGCACGGGCGTCTTGATGACGACGGCCGACCTCGTGCACATCGCGTGCCCTCCCGGAACCCAACAGGCTCTGTGCCGACAGAAGACCGGCGGCCTGCAGACCGGTGGGATCCGGGTGAGCTTCGCGTCGGGTCCGCGGGGGAAGGCGGCGATGGAGCGTTATGTTGCGGCGAACGCCCCGATCGTCACCACGCCCATCGCGCCCACGTCGCTGGTCAACTTCGGCGAGGCGGTCAACTTCCCGCTCATCTTCGGGGTGATGCTGGCTGTGTTCGGTGCGGCGACATTGGCGCACCTGCTCGTGGTCAGCGTGTCCCGGCGCCGCCGGGACGTCGGGCTCTTGAAGGTCCTGGGCTTCGTCAATCGCCAGGTCGTCTCGACGGTCTCGTGGCAGGCCACGACGTTGGCCCTGGTCGGCGTGCTCCTCGGTGTCCCCCTGGGGCTGGTCGTCGGCCGTGCCGTGTGGAACACCTTCGCCTTCAACCTGGGGGTGGTCCCCGCCACCGTGCTGCCGATCCTGCTCGTCGCTGCGATCACCGTGGGGGTGCTCGTGGGCGCCAACGCCATCGCCATCGCGCCGGCATGGGTTGCGACGCGATCGAAGGCGGGGGACCTCCTGCGACCCCTCGACTGAACGCATGCGGCAACCGCCGTGGGGGCAGAGGTGACTGCACCGAATTACCCCGTCTGAAATCCGGTGTAGCTCGGCTGATTCCGAACGAGGAAATCTCCCAGGATCGCACCGCACTTCGCGCCGTTCTTCTTCGGCAACGTGCACGAAAGCAGCGACACGTTCACGCTGGTGTCCGAACCGGACGCCAGCTGCGGGTAGACGGCTGCTCCGGACGACACGAGCTTTCCTCCTGATCCGGCACCGGTGCCGGTGACACCGGCCGGGTCGCTGAATTCCACCACATCCGGTGTGAGGATCTTCGTCTTCTCACTGGCCGTTGCCCGGCAGGGCAATCCACCCGATTTCACATCGGCGGCGGCCGCCGACTGCGGGAAGAGGCCGCAGACGACTTCGGCGCCGGGGAGATGGCCCGTGTAGTCGCGCGTCACCTCAATGAGGGTCGCCCCCTTCGGCGCCAGGGACGTGCTGTAGTCGGGGCTCCCCGGTGGGTAGACGTCGAGCTTCTGACCACCGTCGGCGGCGACCAAGGCACCGCACGTCCACCCGGCGGGCCCGAGCACCGTGATCAGTCCGTTGGAATAGAAGGTGAGGCCGCGCCCGGGTGATGTGGTGGGGAGCTGCGGTGCGACGAACGGGTGCGGGCTCGTTCCCGCCCCGAAGGTGGTCGGACATGAAATGACCGACAGCACGGCGATCGTCGGCGCGCCGGACGTCGAGTGTGAGCTCGAGCCCTTCGTTGCCGCCGAAGCGCCGGCTGCACATGTCAGGAAGACTGCCACCAGGACTCCGAAGATGCCGATTCGTCTCATTGGCACGAGCGTACTCAGGACCGCTTCAGTTCCCCTTCGGCTTCAGTCTGGTTGCCCGAACCCGTCGTTGCTATCTCTCACGTGGTTGGAGAGCGTCGGCACCGTGTCCCGTCACGAACACCCGCTGGTCGTGCCGCAGCTGCCGCAGACGTAGCAGGAGCCGGCCCGCTGCATGGCATTGCCACAGCTGTAGCAGTAGGGGGCGTCGCGCTGTTCGGCCCGAGCGAGCGGGTTGACCCCCGCACTGCCGAGGGCAGCGGACGTCGGTTGGTTGGTCGGCGTCGGCGCAACGGCACCCGTTCCGGCTGCCACGCCCAAGCCGTCGTCGATCACGCCGACCGAGGGTGTGGCCATCTCCTCGACGCCGGGGAGTGTGGGCTGCATGCGCTCCGAGGTCGAGAAGATGCCGAGGTCGGCCCGCTCCTCGACGGTCAGGTAGTCGAGGGCGATGCGCCGGAAGATGTAGTCCACCAAGCTGGTCGCGATGCGCAGTTCGGGGTCGTCGGTGATGCCGGCGGGCTCGAACTTCATGTTGGTGTACTTGCGCACGTAGGTGGACAGGGGCACCTGATGCTGCAGGCCCAGGCTCAACGAGATGGAGAAGGCGTCCATGATCCCGGCCAACGTCGAGCCCTGCTTCGAGACGTTGATGAAGACCTCACCGGGTCGACCGTCCTCGTACTCGCCCACCGTGACGTAGCCCTCGCAGTCCGCCACCCTGAAGGCGAACGTCTTGGAGTTCCGGCGCCGGGGCAGGCGCTCCCTGATCGCACCCACCACGACGGACTCGGTCTTGCGCTCTTTCTCGTGCAGGAGTGCCGCCTCGAGCTCGGCGATACGTGCGGCCACGGCGCGGTCCTTGGCTTCCGCCGCCGACCCCGGAGGAGCGATGTCGCCACCCATCGTCACGGCAGCACCCGTCTCCGCGCTGGCCATTTTGGTGGTTGAGAGCGGCTGGGCGACCTTGCAGTTGTCGCGGTAGATGGCCACTGCCTTGATCCCCAACCTCCACGCATCGATGTGCAGCTGCTCCACGTCTTCGACCGTGACGTCCTCGGGCATGTTGACCGTCTTGGAGATGGCGCCGCTGATGAAGGGTTGTACCGCACCCATCATGCGGATGTGTCCCGAGTAGTGGATGGTGTTGTCGCCCATGGAGCAGGCGAAGACCGGCAGATGCTCGGGTGCGATATGCGGCGCACCGAGGATCGACATGTTCTCGTTGATGTACATGACGATCTCCGCCACCTGGTCCGGCCCGTAGCCGAGCTTCTCGAGTGCGCGGGGAATGGTCTGGTTGACGATCGACATCGTGCCGCCACCGACGAGCTTCTTCGTCTTGACCAGACCGAGGTCCGGCTCGACACCCGTGGTGTCACAGTCCATGAGCAACCCGATGGTTCCCGTCGGGGCCAACACGGAGGCTTGCGAGTTGCGCACGCCGTACTGCTCGGCCAATTCCACTGCGTCGTCCCATGATTCCTGGGCGGCCGAGAGCAGCTCGGGTGGAACAACCTCCTCGTCGATGCGCGACGCTTCGGCCTGGTGCATGCGCAGCACCTTGACCATCGCTTCGGAGTTGTCGTGGAAACCGGCGAACGGTCCCATGCGGGCCGCGGTGCGAGCGGACGTCGCATACGCGTGTCCCGTCAGCAACGCCGTGATGGCAGCCGCCCAGGCCCGCCCGGCATCCGAGTCATAGGGCAACCCTTGCGCCATCAGTAGCGCGCCGAGGTTGGCGTAGCCGATGCCGAGCTCGCGGAAGGCCCGGGTGGTCTCACCGATCTTCGCCGTCGGGTAGTCGGCGTTGCCGACGATAATCTCCTGTCCGGTGAACATGACGGCGACGCCCGCTTTGAATCCTTCGACGTCGAATTCGTCGTTCTCATTAAGGAAATTCGAGCAAATTCATGGAGGCCAGATTGCAGGCTGAGTTGTCGAGGTGCACATATTCACTGCAGGGGTTGCTGCCGTTGATCTTCCCCGCCAGCGGTGCAGTGTGCCAACGGTTGATGGTGGTGTCGTACTGCAGTCCCGGGTCTGCGCACTCCCAGGCGGAGTGGGCGATCTGACGGAACAGGTCGCGGGCGGGCACCGTCCGGATGACCGAGCCGTCGGTGCGGGCAGTCAGGTCCCAGTCGCGGCCGTCGACCACCGCTTCCATGAATTCGTCGGTGACCCGCACCGAGTTGTTGGCGTTCTGGTACTGCGTCGAGTGGCTGTCCGCCCCGTCGAGGTCCATGTCGAAGCCGGCGTCGCGCAGGACGCGCGCCTTGCGCTCCTCGATGGCCTTGCACCAGATGAAGTCCTCCACATCGGGGTGATCCACGTCGAGAATGACCATTTTGGCGGCGCGCCGGGTCTTCCCACCGGACTTGATGGTGCCGGCCGAGGCGTCGGCACCACGCATGAAGCTGACGGGGCCCGACGCGGTCCCGCCGCCCTTGAGCAGCTCGTGCGAGGAGCGGATCTTCGAGAGGTTCACTCCGGCTCCGGAGCCTCCCTTGAAGATCGTTCCCTCCTCCATGTACCAGTTGAGGATGGAGTCCATCTGGTCCTCGACGGCCAGGATGAAACAGGCCGAGCCCTGCTGCGGCACACCGGGCACGCCGATGTTGAACCACACCGGGGAGTTGAAGGCCGCCTTCTGGTGGATGATCAGATGCTTGAGCTCGTGGTTGAAGATCTGGGCCTCTTCACCGTCGACGAAGTAGCCGTCCTTCAGCCCCCAGGCGGTGAGCGTGTCCGCCACACGGTCGGCCACCTGCTTGAGCGACCATTCACGCTCGCCGGTGTTCAGCGTTCCCCGGAAGTACTTCTGCGCCAGGATGTTGGTGGCGTTCAGGCTCCAGAATTCGGGGACCTCGACGTCCAGCTGTTCGAAGGCCACTTTGCCGTCCCGGTAGTTCGTGATCCTGGCGTCACGTCGCTCCCAACGCACTTCGTCGTAGGGGTGCACACCTGCAGTGGTGAAGTGACGCCTGATGCCAATTTCGGATCGCTGGGGGGCGATGGCCATAATGCTGGGATCCTCCTCGTTTTTTCGGTCTGGGCCGACAGCGGCGCAAGCCCCCAAGCTGCGGAACAGGCGTCTCCCGGCGTGCTTCTCATCTTGTGCTCGGGAGGGCTGGATACAGTCTAACCACAAGATGTAGTGGTTGCCCCGCCCCAGAGCCACGAGATGCTGTGTTCATTACAGCACTGTAGTTACGCCCTTGTCAACGAAAGAGTGACCACATCGTGGCAGGTCAGGGGCTGCTCGCGATGGTTAGCGCGACGGGGCCCCGAAAGGACCTCGGGCAGCCCCGGTTTCGCGGGCCCGACCCCGGGGATCCGCCTTCACTAGCGTCGCACAGGTGGGGTACCTGGTCGCCATCGATGCCGGCACGACCGGCGTGCGGGCGCTCGTCGTCGACGAACAGGCCGAGGTGGTCGACGTGGCCTACTCGCGAGCTCACGCAGTATTTCCCCCGCCCGGGATGGGTCGAGCACAGCGCGACCGAGATCTGGGAGGCGGTGTGCACCACGTTGGCCGAGGTGGGAGGCCGTCTCGCCGATACGGGCCGGACGGTGGCGGCGATCGGCATCACCAATCAGCGCGAGACGCTGGTGGCGTTCGACCGGTCGTCCGGAGAGCCTCTGCACCGGGCCATCGTCTGGCAGGACCGGCGCACGGCGGACATCTGTGCCGAGCTGGAGGGTGCGGGACACCTGCCCATGGTGCGGGAGAGGACGGGGCTGATGCTCGACCCGTATTTCACCGCCACGAAGATCACCTGGCTCCTGCGGCACGGGGCACTGGCCCTCGGCCCCGAGTCCGCCGACCTCGCCTTCGGAACGGTCGACACCTGGCTGCTGTGGAATCTGACCGGGGGTCAGCAGGGGGGCGAGTTCGCCACGGACCCCTCCAACGCCAGCCGCACCATGCTGCTCGATACGGCCGCCCTCGCCTGGTCCGACGATCTCTGCGCGCTCTTCGGCGTGCCCCTGCACACACTGGCGGAGGTACGGCCCTCCGCCGGGCGGTTCGGCACGACGCGCCTGCCTGACCTCGGTCCGGCCGGTGCCGTGCTCGACGGCCTCCCGGTCTCGGGCATGCTCGGCGACCAGCAGGCGGCGCTCTTCGGGCAGTGCTGCTTCGACCCCGGCATGGTGAAGGTGACCTACGGCACGGGCAGCTTCGTCCTGGCCAATGCGGGGCCGGTGCGCCCCGCGGCGCCCGAAGGCCTCACGGTCAGCGTGGCGTGGGATCTCGGCCGTTACGCCGATGGCGGACGAGCCGGGGGGGCGGGTCGGCCCCGGGCACCGGTCGCCTATGCGCTCGAGGGATCGACCTTCGTCTCGGGCGCCGCCATCCAATGGTTGCGCGACGGCCTCGGGATCATCGGCGACGCGTCGGAGGCCGGTCCCCTCGCCGCATCGGTCGCCGACAGCGGGGGCGTCACCTTCGTGCCCGCCCTGACCGGCCTCGGCAGCCCGTGGTGGGACCCGGCGGCGCGCGGCATCATCACCGGGCTCACCCGGGGCGCCGGAAGGGCCCAGATCGTGCGCGCCTGTATCGAGGCGATCGCCTTCCAGGTTCGTGACATGACCGATGCGATGGCGACCGCCTCGGCCTCTCCGCTGTCCTCCCTGCGAGCCGACGGGGGTGCGGCCGCCATGGACCTCCTCCTGCGGCTCCAGGCCGAGCAGAGTCGGATGCCCGTCGCACGCCCCCGGTCGACCGAGTCGACCGGCCTGGGCGCCGCCACCCTGGCCGGGCTGGCCGAAGGGGTGTGGGGATCGCTGGACGAGCTGCACGGCCTGTGGAGCGCATCGAGCGAGTTCGAGCCGGAATTGCCCGCCGAATTGACCGATGCGCTCTATGCCGTCTGGCGCCGGACGGTCGATCGTGCGCGGGGCTGGGCCGAGGTCCATACGACGGGCGAATAAAACAAGGAAACTCTTGTTATAATCCTCGATGGAACGGATCCCCGTGTGGGAGTGGTCCGGGAATGGAGGACACGATGAGCGTGGCAATCGTGACAGGTGCGTCCCGTGGGCTCGGTCAGGCGTTGGCGGAGGGGCTGGCCGCCGAGGGTTGGTCCCTCGTCATCGACGGCCGGCATCCTGCCGCCCTCGAGGAGGCGGCGGCCCAGTTGGCCCCGCTGCTGGCGCCGGGGAACGCCGTACGGGCGGTCGCCGGTGACATCACGGACCCGGCCCACCGCCGGGCCCTCGTCGCCGCAGCCTCCGAACTCGGCGGCCTCGACCTCCTCGTCAACAACGCGGGGACCCTCGGGGCTTCGCCGCTCCCCTCTCTCGGCGCGTACCCTCTGGACGACCTGCGGGTCGCGCTCGAAGTCAATGTCGTCGCACCACTGGGCGTGACCCAGGGCGCCCTCCCCCTCCTCGCCGCATCGCCGCACCCCCGCCTGCTCAACATCACCTCCGACGCCGCCGTCGAGGCCTACGAGGGCTGGGGCGGCTACGGCGCCGGGAAGGCGGCGCTCGAGCACCTCGGTGCCGTCCTGGCGGTCGAATATCCCTCGGTGACCGGTGTGGTCGGTCGACCCCGGCGATCTCCGCACCGCGATGCACCAAGCGGCGTACCCGGGTGAGGACATTTCCGACCGGCCCGAACCGGGCACCGTCGTGCCGGCGTTCGTGGCGTTGATCAACAGCCATCGCCCGAGCGGGCGCTACCGGGCCAGCGAGCTCGTCGGCGCCGGAGTGTCGTCGTGACCCCGGCCGGCGGCACGGCAACCGCCACCATGATGACCGGGCCCCACCCGGCGCTGCCGGCGCTGCAGCCGCTCTCCTTCACGCTCCCGCCCGAGCTCGAGGCCCCCTCACCGCCCGAGTCCCGCGGCATGACACGCGACGCGGTGCGCATGCTCGTGGCCTACAAGGCGGACAGCGCCCTCGTGCACTCGCACTTCTCCGAGCTGCCCCGCTTCTTGGAGGAGGGCGACCTCGTGGTGCTCAACACGTCGGGCACGCTGGCGGCAGAAGTCGACGGGATAGACGACGGCGGGCGGCTCGTGCAGATACATCTGTCGACCCAACTTCCGGCGGGCTTGTGGACGGTGGAGGTGCGCACGGGCGGGCAGGCGTTCCTCGGCGCACGGGCCGGGACGAGCATCGAGCTGGCGGGCGGTGGCTGCCTCCGCCTGCTGACTCCGTACTCCCCCGGCCCCGCCGGCGTCGGCGTGCGCTTGTGGGTCTCCTCGCTCGAGACGCCCGAGACCCTGCACACCTACCTGGCGCGCCACGGGCGTCCCATCCGCTACGGCTACGTGCAGGGGGACTTTCCCCTCGCCACCTATCAGAACGTGTACGTCACCGAGCCCGGATCGGCCGAGATGCCGAGCGCAGGCCGGCCGTTCACACCGGAGGTCCTGACCCGCCTGGTGGCCAAGGGGGTAGGGGTCGCACCCCTGCTCCTGCACACGGGCGTGGCGTCCCTCGAGGCGAGCGAGCCGCCGTATGCCGAGTACTTCAAAGTGTCCTCGGCCACTGCGCACCGGGTCAACGACACCCACCGTCGCGGCGGGCGGGTGGTGGCCATCGGCACCACGGTCGTCCGGGCCCTCGAGTCGGTGGTGGACGACCACGGCCACGTGCACCCCGGTGAAGGGTGGACGCAGACCGTGGTCTCGCCCACTCACCCGGTGCGCTCGATCGACGCCTTCCTGACGGGATGGCACGAACCCGAGGCGTCACATCTCGCCATGCTGGAAGCCATCGCGGGGCGACCCCTGCTCGAGGCCTCGTACGCCGCCGCACTCGAACAGGGTTACCTGTGGCACGAATTCGGCGACGTGCACCTGATCCTGCCATGACCGACTCCCCGCTCGATACGCTGCCGACCACGCGCCGGGCCATCCTCAACCTGCTCAAGCGCCAGGGGCCGTTGGCGGCCAACGAGGTGGCCCAGGCCCTCGGCCTCACCCCGGCCGCCGTGCGCATGCAGCTCGTGCGCCTCGAAGATGACGGTCTGTTGGCACGCGACGACGTGGCGGGCGACGCCCTTCGCCGGGGCCGGCCGGCGCACCACTACACGCTCACCTCCGCCGCTGAGGCGCTGTACCCGAAGCGGTACGGCGATCTCACCACGGAGTTGCTCGGCTACCTGGGAGGTCCCGACGGCGAGCAGGTGGACGAGCTCTTCGAGCGCCGCCGGCAACGTCGGGTCGACGAGGCCCGCCCCCGCCTGGCGCATCTCACCTTCACCGATCAGGTGGCCGCGCTCACCGCACTCTTGGACGAAGACGGCTACCTGGCCGATGCCACGGAGCAGGAGGACGGGAGCTGGCTCATCGTCGAGCACAACTGCGCCATCCTCACCGTGGCGCACGGCTTCTCGCAGGCGTGCTCGAGCGAGCTCTCGTTCATTCGCGAGGCCCTGCCCGGTGCCAAAGTGGAGCGGGTGGCGCACCTCATGGACGGCGCACACGTGTGCGCCTATCGCGTGACGCCACTCACGGCGTAGGTGCCATCGGCGCGATGTCGAGCACGACCGCGCCGTCGACTTCGTGGATCTCGTTGCGCAGGAGCTCGACGAGGTGTCCCCCACCGAGCTCGATCACGAACTCGTCCACGGCGTTGCCGTCGACGCGCTCGAGGATGTGGATGGCGACGATGTCTCCTCCCACAGCACCGATCCGGCTGGCCACCAATCCCAACGCACCCGGGCGGTCGGGCAAGGCGATGCGAACGTTGTATCCGGCCATGACGCAGAGGCTAGGCGATCAATGTAAACAGGCTGTTTCGGGCCGATGACGCCCCGCAGGCGGGCTGTCGACCACAGACTCGACCACAGGACGGTCCCGCATGTCAGACCGATGTGGCGCCCGTGCGGGCCGGCACGTACTCGTCCACGTACTCGCGCTCGGAGAGGCGGGCGATCTCCTGCATGAGGGAATTGGTGAAGGCGCGGCAGTCGTTGTGGTCATGCCCTTCCAGCGGATCGTCCGGATTCGCCGGCGGTGGCATCTCCATGGGCTTGCCGAACCGGATGGTCACGCGCTTGAACGGGCGCATGATCTTCGAATTCACAGGCTGCACCTCAACCGTGCCCACGACGCCCACGGGGATGATCGGCACGCCGCACTCGCGTGAGAGGCGGGTCACGCCGGTCCGGCCCTTGTGCACATACGGGTCCAGCGTGCGCGTCCCCTCGGGGTAGAGGCACAGGAGCCGACCCTTCTTGAGCACCTCGGTCCGCGCCGTCTCCAGCGCGCGCTCGCTGGCGCTCCCGCCGCCGCGGCGGATGGGGATCTGGCCGGCGGCGCGGAAGAACCACGCTGTCTTCTTGGAATCGAAATATTCCGCCTTGGCCAGGTAGGTCACCTTGCGCATCACGACCAGGGGTATGAAGAACGAATCGCAGAACGACTGGTGGTTGGCGGCCAAGACCGCCGGCCCCCTCTTCGGGATGTTCTCCCTCCCTTCGACCTTGATCCGCCACAGGATGAAGAAGATCGGACTGAGGATCACCTTGAGCACCCAGTACGCCATGAGCCAAACGTAGTCCCGACCTCCGAGCGGCCGCCGAGGCGCGGGGAAACGGGTGCGACACGTGGGCGAGCGATGTGGTGAACTGCGGAGCCGGGCCAGGGGGGCCCAGGGGAGGTGGGAAGCACATCATGCCCGACCAATCGAGTGTCGCCGAGCCGTTCGTATCGGGGCTGTACTTCGGCGAGTGCCCCCGCTGGCACGAGGGGCGGCTGTGGTACTCGGACTTCTACGACCACCGCGTGTTCTCCGTCTCGCCCGAGGGCGACCAACGCACCGAAGTCGTGTTCGACGGCGAGCCGGCCGGCCTGGGCTGGCTGCCCGATGGCCGGCTCCTCATCAACTCGCGCCTCGATCGCGCCGTCTTCCGCCGCGAGCCCGACGGCACGCTGGTACGCCACGGCGAGCTGACGCCCTGGGCTCAGGGCCACGCCAATGACATGGTGGTGGCGAGCAACGGTCAGGCCTACGCAGGGAACTTCGGCTTCGAGCTCAGCCAGGAGTTCGACGGTACGGTGAAGCGGGCCAACATCGGTCCAACCTCACTGGTGAGGGTCGACCCCGACGGCACCAGCCACGAGGCGGCTGACAATCTGGCGTTCCCCAATGGCACGGTGATCACGGCCGACGGGGCCACGCTGGTGGTCGCCGAGAGCATGGGGGGCTGCCTCACCGCCTTCGATCGCAGCCCTGACGGCACCCTGTCGGGGCGGCGTCAATGGGCCGCGCTCCCGCAGGGCGTCGCACCCGATGGGATCTGCCTCTGCGCCGACGACAGCATCTGGGTGGCCAACGCGCTCGGATCGGAATTCGTACGGGTGGCCGAAGGAGGCGACATCCTCGAGCGGATCAGCCCTGCGAGCGGTCTCGGCAGCTTCGCCTGCATGCTCGGCGGGGAGGACCGCCTGACCCTCTTTATGGTCACGGCCGCAACCAGTGACCAGGTGAAGGCGCAGGAGAAGCGCACGGGCTGTATCGAGACGGCGCGCACGACGGTCCCGGGGGCGGGGCTGCCGTAGGGGCTCAGCCCAAGGCTCAAAGGGCAGTCGGTGTCTCGTGCCACGTCGCCGCTGCCGCCTTCCCGCTGGAGAGAAGGCGACGAGCCGCCACCATACCGACAACGCCGAGCACGAGAGACCCGAGTGCGATGCCGACGTTCACGACGAAGTCGCTCCAGTCGTCGCCGGGTGCCACGAGGAGTGACGTCCCCACGACGATGAGCACGCCCCCGGCAACGACCAGAAACGACAGGACCAGGTCGATACGGGTCACGATGGCGGCCCGCCGGAGATGCACGAACGCTTCCGCGTCGTAGGGATCATTGTCATCGTTCGTCCACGATTCGATCTGCCACCACGCCAGAGCCAGCGAACCCAACAAGAAGATGGCGGCCGATTGCGGGGACGCCCACGCCCCCGCTCGTTCGAGCACGTTCCCCACCTCGGACGGTCCCGAGTCAGCGACGGATTGGAACAGGCCCGGCGTCGTGAGCGCCCCGATCACCGATGCAACGAGGAGGATGACGAGGATCAGCACGAGGGCGACAGCCACGATCTCAGCCAGGTTCCACGATACGTGCGGAGGTTGTTCGGCCGCGTCCTCGACGTCGATCCCAGCGTCGGCTTGGTCGAACTGACTCACTTTTGCGAGGCTATCGGCACCAGTCTCCCCCGCCGGTGATCCGCCGGAGGTGCGCCGTACGTCAGGGAGGGCTCAGCCCAACTTGGTCAGCGCGCCGCGCAGGTTGCGCACGGCCTGGCCGATGCGTTGCTCATTCTCGATGAGTGCGAATCGCACGTGGCCGTCACCACCCGGGCCGAAGCCCACGCCGGGCGATGTCGCGACATCGGCCTCTTTGACCAGATATTTGGCGAATTCGAGCGAGCCCATCTCGCGGTACGGCTCGGGTATCGGCGCCCACACGAACATCGTCCCCTTCGGGGGGACGAGGCGCCAACCGATGCGATTGAGGCCGTCGCACAGCGTGTCACGACGTGACTTGTAGATCTTGTTGATGACTTTGGGATAGTCCGGAGCCTCGTTCATGGCAACGATGGCCGCGATCTGTATGGGCTGGAAGGTGCCGTAGTCGAGATACGTCTTCAGTTTGGTCAGCGCCTGCACGATCTCGCGGTTGCCCACCACGAACCCGACACGCCAGCCGGCCATGGAGAACGACTTGGTCATGGTGTAGAGCTCGACCGCGACGTCCTTGGCCCCGGGCACCTGCAGGATCGAGGGCGGGTCATAGCCGTCGAAACCGATGTCGGCGTAGGCGAAGTCGTGGACGAGGATCACCTCGTGTTCGCGGGCGAACGCCACCAGGCGCTCCATGAAGGAAAGGTCGACGCAGGCCGTGGTCGGATTGTGCGGGAACGAGAGGACGATGACCCGGGGCTTGGGCCATGACTCCTCCCAGGCGTGCATCAAGCCGTCGAAGAAGTCATCACCCGGATCGGGCGCGGCGGTCCCGTCGACGTCGACCGAGGGGCCATTGAGCGGCACCTGGCGCACGTCGGCGCCGGCGAAGAGCGGGCCCCAGATGTGGATGGGGTACGACGGGGACGGCACCAACGCGGTGTCGCCCGGGCCCACCAGGACCCACATCAGATGTGAGAACCCCTCCTTGGCCCCGATGGTCGTGACGACCTCGGTGTCGGGATCGAGTTCCACGCCGAACTTGCGCAGGTAGAGATCGGTGATGGCGCTGCGCAGCTTGGGAATGCCACGCGAGGCCGAGTAGCGGTGATTGCGCGGGTTATGGGCCGCCTCGGCCAGCTTGTCCACTGCCACGTCGGGCGAGGGCAGGTCGGGGTTGCCGAACCCAGGTCGATCACGTCGAGGCCGGCTCGCCGTGCGTCGTCCCTCATCGTGTTGATGGTGGCGAAGACGTAAGGCGGCAGACCGTTGATCCGGCGGAACTCCATCGGGCAAGTCTACGGCCCGGCCTCGGGTTCCCCGGACCACGACAGGGTGCGCCCCGCCGCCGCCAGGGCGTCGGGGTCGACGGGCCAGGCGAAGATGGCCCACGTGGCGCCGGCGCCCGCCAGAGCCGTCACGACGGACGCCAGGCTCGCCTGTCCGTGGCGGGGAGGGCCGCCCCACGTCACCTCGACGGCGTCGGGGCCCCTGCGACCGTTCGGCTACCAACGTCGGGTCGGCGTCCCATAGGTTGAGGGCCGCCCCTGCCGCGTGCGACTCAGCGATCCGGCCCGCCGGTCCACCCGCCAGCCACACCGTGATGCCCCGGTCCCGCAGGATGCCGCGCCACGTCGACCATGTCGCTCCGGCGTTCAGCCGCCGGCGGGAACGGTATGCCGTAGGCCAGATTTTCGGCTTCGCTGAGCCGGTCCCCGGTGCCCAACCCGGCGATGACACGGCCCGGCGCCCACTGCGGCCAGTGCCACGAATTGGTCGACGAGCACCGCGTTGGGAACGAGGCCCGTACGGGCCACGAGCGTCCCGAAGAAGGGTCCCCCACCCGGGGTCGGTGGACCGTCGTAGGAGGCGGCCAGGGTCGCCAATATCGGAAAGGGGGCGAGAGCCGGCCTCTCCGGTTGCCCGATGGGCCACAAATGGTCGTAGCAGAACACACCGTCCACACCGGCCGCGAAGGCTCGGGTGGGCCACCTCGAGTGCCTCGTCGGGAGTGTCCCTGAACGTCGGCACGACGACGCCGGTCCGGATCATTCCCTCTTCACCGCAGGCTTCCCGCCCGCCCCCCGAGGGCGGCACCCACCGCACCGGCCCGCTCTCCGAGCACGGCCGGGACGATGACCGCCTCGGGTCGGGTCGACCCCCCCTCGACCAGTTCGGCGTAGGCGCGCCGGGCGGCATTGAGGAGGAGATCACCGACGCCCACCAGCCCACCTCCCAGGACGAAGCATTCGGGGTCGAGCACGCACGCCAGGTTGGCCAAGCCGAAACCGACCCACCAGCCGACCTCTTCCACCACGCGCCGTGCGTCGGCATCGCCCGTGAGAGCGGCCGCAGTGACGTCCTCGCCGCGCACGCTCTCGGGATCGCCTCCCGAGAGGGCCACGACGCCCGGCAATTTGCCGGCCAGCGCCGCCTCGCGTGCCAGGAGGCCCAGTCCCCCTCCCGATGCGTAGCGCTCCCAGCAGCCGCGGCGCCCGCACGGACACGGAGGCCCGGCCGGGTCGACGACCATGTGGCCTATTTCGCCGGCAAACCCATGCGCACCGACCTGCACCTGTCCGTCGACGACGATGCCGCCACCGATCCCGGTTCCCAACGTCACCATCACGCACATGGCGGAAGCCCTTCGCCGCACCGAGCCGGAGCTCGGCCAGCATGGCGAAGTTGGCGTCGTTCTCGATCACGACCCGGCGACCCGTCAGTCGCTCGCCGATCAGTGCGCTCCAGTCCACCCCTTGCCCCTCGGGGAGATTGGGCGCGAAACGCAACCGCCCTGCGCGGTCCACCATGCCGGGGGCCCCGACGCCGACGGGAGGTGCACCGCCGGACGGATCCCGCCGACCCCGTGTCCATGGCGGCGTCGAGCTGTGCCACGACCTCGACCACGGCGTCGGCGACACCGGCCCCGTCGTCGCGGCCTCGGCCCCTGCGGGGTGGCCACGCGCGCCTCGGCCACCACCGTGCTGGCAGGCATCCAGTGCGATGCCGAGCACCTTGGTGCCACCGATGTCGACGCCGAACGCCACGTCGGCCACCGCCGACGAGCCGGCGCCGGGCATCATGCCGAAGACTCGACCCGCGCCTTCAGCTCCCGCATGGCCGTCGACATGATGCGGCTCTGGGCGCGCATTTTGATGAAGCCCGGAATAGGCACCCGCAGCTCGGCCTCCAAGTGGTACGTGACGAGCGTCCCGGAGCCCTCGCCCGGTTCGAAGACGTAGCTCCCGTCCAACTTCGAGGTGATGTCGCCCTTGGTGAGCACCCACGACAGGACGCGCGGGGCCTCGGAGAAGTCGTACCGCAAGGTGTAGCTCGTACTCCGCCCGAAGGCGGCGGCGCGAAACGTGACCAGCGCGGGACGACCCTGATCGTCGCGCTCGTCGACGATGATCTCCTTGATGTCGGCAGCCCATTCGGGGTACCGCTCGATGTCCGCGACGACAGAGAAGCACCGCTCAGGCGATGCCGACACCGACATGTGTTCGGTGGCTTGATCGGCCACGATCTCGTGTTCCTCTCTTGTCAACCTGACTTCGGGCTCGGACAGGGGAGTCAGCCTGCCACTTCCGCCAGGGTGCTGGCCAGCCTAGAAGCGAGAACGTCGTAGTCGAAGGATGCCTGGGCACGGGCCCGGGCCGCCCGGCCCATGCGTTTTCGCAGCTTGGGCTCGGCCAGCAGGGTGCGGAGGGCCTCGGCCACCCGTCCCGGGTCCTCGGGATCGCGGACCACCAGGCCGGTCTCGCCGTGGACCACGGCCTCGGCCGCTCCCCCGCTGTCGCCCGCTATCTGGGGCACGCCGGCGGCCGCTGCCTCCAGAAAGACGATGCCGAACCCCTCTTGCTCGAGGCCCAGCCAGCGGTTGTGGCAGGCCATGACGAAAATGTCCGCCGCACCCAGGAGCGCCGCCCGGTCGTCATCGCTGACGCGGCCCAGCACCGAGACCGAGACCGAGCTGGCGGCGGCCTGACGGCGGAGCCGCTCCAACTCCCGCCCCGCGCCGCCGATAGCGACCACCAGGTCGGGATAGGAAGGGGCCAAGCGGTCGGCGGCGGCAATGAGGACATCCATGCCCTTTCGCGGGACCAGCCGGCTCAGGCTCACGATCAGCGGTCCGGCGGCGGGCAACCCCAAGCGGGCCCGGGCCGCCCGCCGTTGCGCGGCGAGCAGCGGCGTGATGGCCGACGTGTCGACCCCGGGCGGCACCTCGATCACCGGTGCCTCGATGTCACCCGCGGCCCGCCGCCCTTCGCCGGCCGGGTAGCTCCCGGCCGAGACGACGACCGACGAGCCGCGCAACACGTGTGCGAGCGCGGTCCGCGACCCCGGGACCCGGCCCGGCACCGTGACTTCGGCGCCGTGGAGAATGACCCCGTAGGGAACGCCGAGGCGCGGACCCAGAAGGCCGAGCGGGAGGACGGGGTCCAGCAGCACCAGGTCGATGTCGTGCTCGGCGATGCAGCGCGCGCACCCGTGCCAAGGCGCTGGGCGTCGGGAAGTAGAGGATCGACTCGGGCACGCGTTCGATGTGGATCCCGAGCGCCTCCTGCTCGGCGTCGAATGCCGGTGCGTCGGCGTGCGACGACGCCGTGAGCACGACGAAGGACTCCGGATCGAGGCGCTTCCACAGCTCCCAGAGGTAGCTCTGGATCCCGCCCACCTTGGGCGGGAAGTCATTGGTCACCAGCAGGTGACGACTCATGCGTGCAGCCGGCCGTGTCGGGCGCGTGGGCGCCGCATGTGGGCGACGCCCGGTGTGGCCTAGCCCGCCCGGTTGCTGAAGCGCAGCGACGGGACGAGCCCCGCCCGCTCGAGCATGCGCATGGCACGGACTTCGTCGGCATCGATGACCACTGCGTCATCGGGCTCGCGGCCCAGCAGGAAGGTGACGACGCAGTCGTCGCAGGCATGGGTCCCCTGGAGCTCGCAGCATTCGCAGTCGATCGTGAGCGGTCCCGTCGTGGCCGGGCTGAACAGGTGCCGTTCGGGCATGATGGCGGCCCTCCTTCTTTGCCCAGAAGCATCGCGGAGGGTTGTGACACACGCTACCTCGGAGGTACACCGATACGGTCATCGGGCCTCCCCGAGGGCCTGGCGCGTGGCCCGCACGGTTTCTGCTATTCCCCAGGCCACACCCTCGGTGCGGACTTCTCCGTCAGCCACCACGGCCAGGAACGGTGGGCCGCCCACCCGATAGTCGCGGAAGGCCTGCGAGCTCATCACGATCGGGGTATCCCCCGGGTCGAGCGCCGCGATCGCCGCCGCATCCTCGTGCTCGGGGCCTTTGGTCACCAGGACGATGTGCACCCCTTCGGGCAGCGACGTTGCGCAACTCCGCCGTCCCTTCCCACAGGTCGCGACAGCCCAGGCACGACGACGAGACGAAGACGAGGAGAACCGGGTCGGCCGCAGTCGACGATGGTCACGGTCAGCAGGTCCCCGCTCGGCGTCACGCCCACGATGTCGACCGGTGACGTCGCCGGGTGGTCCCGGTACGTCGGGATAGGCCTCACCCGGCGCAGGATCTCCGCCGGTGACGGATCGTTCACGGGGTCCGCGACGGTGAGTCCGGTTCCCCGCGCTGCCAGCTCGTCGTCGCCGGTCTCCACCACGTTGCGACCGTGGCCGCACCAGCGACAGACGACCTCGTCGACGTGCCGCGAGAGAACGGTCGCTTCTTCCATCTCGAGCTCGCCTCCCACCGTGTAGTGATGGAAGGCCTTCGTCGTCTGCGACGTCGTGACGTCGAAGCGGGTCACATTGCCGCAGCTGTCGCACCTGTAACGAGGAGTGTCCACACTCCCCACGGTAGTCGCCGCCAAAGGGCGCTCCCGGAGGGCTAAATGCGGCTGAGCAGCTCGGCTTTCTTCGCCGCGAACTCCTCTTGCGAAATGATTCCCCGCTGGCGGAGATCGTCGAGCTCAATGAGCCGGTCGCGAATTTCGGCGGGCCCCGATCCGTGCGGCGGCGGCCGGGGGCGGGGGGCGGGCCGGGAGCGGCGGGCGCAGAGCCGGGGCGGGGCGGGTCGCGACAGGCGCGGCCGGGAACACGGTCGGCGGGATGTCAGCTTGATCAGCGGCCGTGATCGCCGGCACGCCGAACGGCGGCGTCTCGGGCCCGTCCCGAACGTCGTAGTCGGCGGTGTCCCTCGACCGGGAGGAGCCCAGGTCGATGCTCCGCAGCTCGGCGGGAATGGGCTCGGCGCTGCCTCCACCGACGAGCTCGTTGATCTGACCGTTGATCACCCGTTGGAGGATGATCGGCTTGCGGATGAACGGGAAGGACGATCTCGTCGTCCTCGCCTTGCACGTCGACGACCAGGCGACCGGTGGCCAGCACGCGTTCAAGCAGCGTCTGGGACAGGTTCAGCCCGGTGATCCGCTGCAGCCGGATCTGGACGATGTCACGATCGAACACGTTGCGGCGCACCAGAATCCGGGTCGTCGTCAGCGCGAACGTATAGAGCCGCCATCGGGCGAGGCGTCCGAGGAGCCACGCCCCGGGGATGGCAGCCAGAATCCACAACCCGTCGGCCAGCCAATTCGGGATCGAAGGCTCGGCGACGATAATGGTGATGACGATCGCCACCGCCGCCACGGTGACGGCGAGCGGGCCGGCAAAAAAGATCCAGTGGGGGCGCAACTGGACGAGCAGCTCCTCGTCGTCGTTGAGGTACCTCCGCGGCAACGACACGGTTCTGAGCGTAGTTGCGACCCCCGGAGGAGCGCTGACACGCAGGCGGCGGCCCGAACCCGAACGGCATGGGCACCGGTAGCCTGTGCCGCCATGCCGTATGCCGAAGTTGCCCCAGACGAGATCCGCGCCCGGCTGTCACGGGGAGAGGATGTCTTCCTGCTCGATGTGCGCGAGCCCGACGAAGTCGCCGACTGGGCGTACCCGATCGGGGTGAACATCCCGCTCGGGCAGCTCAGCGACCGGGTGGGAGAGCTCCCTGAGGGAACGACCATCGTCGTGGCATGTGCCGCAGGGGTCCGCTCGGCCAAAGCGGCCACCGCACTGAGCGACGCCGGGTGGACCGCCGAGAACCTGACCGGGGGAGCCGCCGCCTGGGCGGCTACCGAGCCCGAACCGGGGTAACCCGGGCCACGCGTCACCATCCGCCCGTGACACCGCCTTGGGGGCGAACGAGTGGGGCTGGTGGGGATCGAACCCACGACCGAGGGATTATGAGTCCCCTGCTCTAACCACTGAGCTACAGCCCCCTACCTGGTTTTTCTTCCTTGCAGACTACGAGCGATTTTGCGTTGCCCCAGTACGTGACCCCGTTTTCGTGTCCGTGACCGGCACGGTCAGGGAACGTTCACCTGGGCGTTCGAGTTGCGAGCGTACAAGGCTGCTACCGAGTTGCAGCACAGGCTCGCAGTCGCGGGCGCCAAGCCAACGCCGGGTTGAACGCACCCCGAGGTTCAGCTGCCTTACAGACAGCCCGAGCTCTTCAGACATGACTTGTGTGACAAGCGCAACACGCCGTAGATCGGAAGGTGCCGGATTTCCTGCATAGTCGTGGGCCGGATTCTGTGGACGATCGAGTTCCAAGATTTTGAGGCCACAAAAGGGCTGCCCCCGCAACCGCTCGGGACGGTCCGGGGGCACGGTCGCCTGCCAAAAGTGACTGAGTAGAGCGGCGACATTCCGAGCGTACCCACTCAGTCGTCTGGACCGTGCACCTCATTTATATTTGGGCGGGCCACGGGATGCTGAAACGAGATCGAGAAGGTAGCTTTTACGTGTGGCTAGTCGGCCGGCGTTCTCGACATGATCAACCGTCAGCGGAGGTGGAAGCTTGTCTCCGTCGGCACCGGCATGTTGGGGGGTCTGCTCGCGAAGAAGCTCATGAGGGCCGTCTATCAGGCCGTCCGCAAGAACACCTCCCCGGATTCCCCGTTCGACCCCGCCAACGCCCGGTTCTCGTGGTCGGATGCACTCCTCTGGGCGGCCGCAGCCGGCATCGCACTCGGCATCGCCAAAATAGTGAGTGCGCGCATCGCTGCCCTTGGCTGGGAGGCCGCCACGGGCACGCTCCCCCCGGGAGTTGCCGAGGAGCCAGACGAAAATGGCCCGTCGTAAGTCGCAGCGGCTCGCCCGGCGGAAGGTCAATCGGTAGAGCAACGCGTCGCCGACACAGTGACGAGGACCCTCAGGTTCGAGGGCTCTCGTCGTCGGTCACCAGCCCGCAAAAGTCAACGTCTCTTCGGTGATCGACCCACCCGAAGATTGGCTCAGCGCTCGCCGAGTCGGTGGACGGCCTCAACGGTGCCCCCGCACACTGATCGATGAAGGCATCGCCGATCGGTCGAGCGCCTCGGCGGCATTCGAGTCGTGGTGCTTTGAACACAGCGATGACAGACAGCTCGGACCACTGGTCTATGAGCCGGACGGTAAGGTCCCACCCCGGCTGGGATCACGATTCCCCCAGCTCAGCCCCAGCTTTGGACGATACGCGCGATTGCCATACCTCTCCGCACCTCGTATGTTCGTGTCAGACGTGGACGATCCACGACGAGAGGGGGGCAACCGATGGAACAACGCGGTGAGCCGTTCGCAAATCGGTCGCTGGATAGGCGTCGCCGCCGGTGCGATCATGGCTATCAGCTCAATCTGGTGGATGCCGTACTACCCGATCTGGTCGCTCACCTACATCGGCATTGGCGTCTTCGTCATCTACGCCCTGGCTGCCCACGGCGGGCGTGAAGAGGTCACAACCTGAAACCGTTCAACAGCCCGCGCTAGGCATCGTCGAAGGAGCGTGAGCGTCGCTCGAAAGCGTGATCTATGCAGGTATTTGAGAGCATCGGCCCAAAAGACACGGAGCAAACCGGCGCTGGACCTCTGGGGGAAGCCATACATCGTCAGCGACGATCGGGGACACAGGACGCGCACGGTAGTGATAGTCCATGCGCAGCAAGCGAATGCCACGTGGGCATAGGTGCCACAACGGCATGAGTGTGCAACCCGAAGGTGCCTTGCAGGACGAGAGCGGATCGAGTCCGCGGCTGGCGTTGCTGCTGGCGGCTGCAATGTTCGTCCTCGTCGTGGATACGTCGTTCATGAACGTGTCGATCTCCGCGGTGGTGAGGGATCTCCACACGACCGCGAGCGGCGTGCAGTCGGCGATCGCATTGGAAGCCTTGGTCTCCGCCGCCTTCATCCTCATCAACTCGAAGATGGGCGATCTCATGGGTCGGAAACGCGCCTATGTGATCGGCCTGCTCGCCTATGCAATTGGCGCGCTGGCAATGACGGTGACACAGGGCCTCACCACCGTCATCATCTTCTGGGCGATCATCGGGGGCCTGGGAGCCTCCCTTTTGTTGCCGGCCATGCAGTCGCTCATCCACGGCAATTTCTCGGGAGCCGCCCAGAAAAAGGCCTACGCCTTGGTCGGAGCCTCAGCTGCGATCGCCGCAGCTGTCGGCCCGCTCCTCGGAGGATTCGTCACGACCTATCTGTCATGGCGCGTTGGATTCGGCCTCGAGGTCGTCATCATCGGGGTGGTCTTGTCCCAGATCCGGCTCGTGAAGGACGTCCCGTACACCGGAGCGCGCAAGATCGACCTTGTCGGCGCGGTCCTCTCCGTCGTCGGCATGGGGGGCATCGTCCTCGGCATCCTGGTCTGGCAGGAGGGAGGTGCGTACGTAGGCCTCATCATCGCCATCGGTGTCGTCGCCCTGGCCGCGTTCGCCTACTGGCTCGTCCAGCGCAAACGGAGTGGGAAGCCCACCCTGTTGGACCCCGACCTGTTCAAGCACTTGAACTTCCGCATCGGCATCTCCCAGCAGATGCTCCAGCAGATCACCCTCGGTGGAGCCATGATCGCTCTGCCGCTGTTCCTACAGATGACGCTGGAGTACAACGCCATGCAAGCAGGCCTCTCCCTCGCACCGCTGTCGCTCTCCATGTTCGGGATGGCGCTCCTCGCCGGCCGCAAAGCGGGCAAGCGCCGTCCTGCCAACATCGTGCTGGCGGGCTTCTCCCTCTGCACCATCGGCATCGCCGCCATCATCCCTCTGGTGCCGAGAGTGGACTCCGGTTGGTATCTCGTGATTCCGCTCCTGATCGCCGGCTCCGGGCTCGGGCTACTGGTATCGCAGCTCAATAACTTCACGCTCGCCCCCATCACCGAGGAACGGGTCAGCGAAGCAGCCGGGGTGAACTCCGCCGCTGGCTCGTTCGGCTTGTCGTTCGGGCTCGCGGTAGCCGGCGGGCTCATGCTCTGGATTTTGGCGCTGAGCTTCACCCACCTGACCTACTCGAGCACAGCGATACCCCCGGCCCAACAGCAGACCATCGCCGCCGAAATGGAGACCAACGCCGAGATCATGAGTAACACGCAGCTCCAGCAGGAGATCTCCAGCCAGCCCCCGAAAGTTCAGAATGCGGTCCTCGATATCAACACCGAGGCCCGGAACCGCTCCCTCCAGTTCGCGCTCCTCGTCCCCGCCATCGCCGGGCTTCTTGGCACTGCCAACTCCTTTCGGATGCGACGACTGCCAGACATCAGGCCCGCCGCACCTCTCGATGGCGTCGATTTCGGCTAGGGGAGCCTCAACCCCCTACCTGGCTTTCTTGCGCTCAGTGCGGTTGCCCCACCTCGATCTGTCCCCGAGTACGTTCGGCGCGGTGCCGGCTTCATCCGTTCCCGGGTGGAAACGTGAGAGAGGAAGGCCATCCCGTCATTTGCTCGAGGGGCATCATCACGAGACCGGTGGCATAGAGGGTGGCGCCCGCCCCATTGGCGTCCAGGTGAATGGCGTCGAGGCCGCCGGCGCGCACCTGGACGGTTCCCTGCATGCACATGTTGCCATCCCAAGGGAGGCAACTCTCAGTCAAGTGCCAGGTCAAGTCCGACGTGGAGACGAATTGGGCGGCGTCGGGGTCGTAGGCCCAATGGGACGCTCGACCCTGTGTGGAAGCGGCTATGGCGTCGAAAAGACTGTTGAACGCCGGGACGCCGTTGAATCCGTACTCAGGCGTTCCACCCGCGCCCTTGTAGGCGCCCGCAGGAGTCAAGGGGTTCCGGGGCGGGCTCGCCGAGAAATAGACCCGGGCCCCGTGCGCACTGGCCTCGCGCGCCATCTGCGTCAGTGCGCGCGTGTAGTTGGCGAGGAGGGCGGGCAACGTATAGCTCCCTGTCCCATTGACGCACCCCGCTGATTGCCACTCCAGCCCGGGATTGCCGGTAAACGCGAAGACCACAGCCGCGGGGTGGATCGTCTGGACGAGGAGGGAGAATTTCAGATACCGGCCTGAGACGGGGTCGGTATACCCGTTCGCCCAGTCGCACGGGGCTGAACCCACGCCGCCGTCGACGATGATCGGCACGGCGGGGAGATTCCACGCCCGCAGTGCATTTGTTGCCTGCACAACGAGACTGTCGCCGACGACGAGGATCGGTCCTTCCCGGCCGGGTGCGGGCGCCGAACCCGGAGTCAGCACGAGAAGGATCGCAGAAACGCTCAGGACGAGGCCGAGCAGCGCCGCCCCGAGGACCCATCGACCCCTCCGGGGCCCGGACGCATGCGCAGGCGGCCAGGAGCCGCTCCGGAGGGAGGGGGCTTCACGGCGCGTGAGGTCAAGGGTAGGGGGCACGAAATCCTCACCACAGCCGACGAAGAGTGAGCATCGAGCGGTGCGCATGTCCTCTGAGGTGCTCTCTCCTCGCAGGACGCATGCCTTCAGGGTGACGCATCCACTCCAGGATGAGTAGGGCCGATGGTCCCCGCTCGGCAACAATCGACGATTGGCCGGACTCGCCGAAGGCCTGTGACGAGCACGCACCCTGACAAGGGCCTACGCTCGGCGGCGCAGAGCAAGGGGGGCAGCATGCGCAAGGCACTGATGATGATGGCGGGGTTGCTGACGGCCACGACGGCTATGGCGGGCGCCCTGATGGACACCGGTGCAGCCGGTGCAGCCACGAACGGAGGCGGCGGGTCGAAAGCCCCGTACACCATCGCTCTCGTGACCTCGACCACCGGCCTGGCGGCGCCACTCTTCCAGGAAACGCCGCAGGGATTCCTCGCCCGCATCGCCCTCCAGAACGCCGAGGGCGGGGTGAACGGCCACAAGCTGGTGCCGATGGTCATCAACGACCAGACCAGCCCGAGCCTGGACGCCACCGGCGTCCAGTTGGCCATCTCCCGCGGCGCCATCGGCATCGTGGCCGTCAGCTCCCTCTTCTACGGCGGGTACAAGTTCGCCCAGCAGGCGGGGGTTCCCGTGACCGGAAGCAGTCTCGACGGCCCGGAGTGGGGCGAGCAGCCCAACACCAACATGTTCGCCTCCGATACCGGCAGCATCGACCCCAAATACCCGGCGAATACCGCCATCGGCACCTTCCTCAAGGCCCATGGCGGGACGATCGCCGGTACGTACGGCATCGGTATCTCGCCGTCGTCGATCCAGTCGGCGATCGGCACCGGCATCTCGTTCACACACGCCGGCGGCAAGGTGGGCGTGCTCGACACCTCGGTCCCCTACGGTTCGGTCGACTTCACGTCCGCCGCCCTGACGGCCAAATCCAAGAAGGTCAACGCGGTGTACGCCGGCATGGGGAACAACCAGAACTTCGCCCTCGCCACCGCGTTCGAACAGGCCGGGGTCAAGCTCAAAGCCGTCGTGTTCCCGACCGGGTACGAAGCCGCCGTGATCAAAACGCCGGCCTGGAGATCGTTGCAGGGGATGTATTTCAGCGCCTCGTTCCGGCCCACCGTGCTGCCCAATGCCGGTACCCGCCAATTGGTGAGCGCCCTGCAGAAGTACCAGCACCGCTCGCCCGCCAATTTCCCCACCTATGTGGTGGACGAGTCCTGGCTGGGCGCCGACCTCATGATCAAGGGCCTGCAGAAAGCCGGGGGCAGCCCTACCCGGGCCTCCGTGATCAAGGCCCTCCGGGGGATCACGTCCTACAACGGGAACGGCCTTCTGCCGCAGACCATCAACTACTCGACCATCTTCGGCCACAACCTGCCCAAGCAGTGCAGTTGGTACCTCCAGGCGAAGAAGAACGGGTTCGTCACGGTCTCCAACCAACCGGTGTGCGGAACGTACATCCCCGGAACGGCGACAGCACAGAGCTGACCGCCGAGAAGTCTCCGGCGACGCCCCTTCCTCGGGCCTCCGGGAGGTGGGAACGCAGCGGTCCCGAACGGCCACCACGGACGGTGCTCATCCGAGCGACACGCCGGTTGACCAGCTATCCTGCCGAAGCGGTAACCCTACGAACATGACCGAGGTGTGCTCATGGCTTCGATAACGTGTGCCAATTGCCAAACGGTCTCGGCTGAAGGCACTGCCTACTGCCCGGGATGCGGGAACAGTTTGTCGGGTGCCACGCAAGCGGCGTACACCCCGCCCCCTCCGCCCCCTCCGCCCACCGCCGGGCTCGCCGCCTCAAGGCTCGCCGCCTCCACCCGTGGGGGCCTCACCCAGGCCGCAGGTCAGTTTCGACCTGAAGTCGATCAGCCACGCAGACCGTCTCGCCGGAGGCGGGACCCTGGTCCTCTTCATCGCCCTGTTCCTGCCCTGGTTCAAAGTCGACTTCACGTTCGGCACTGCGAGTGCGAGTGGCCTCTCGATCCACGGGTACCTCTACATCACGCTGATCCTGTGCCTGGCCATCATCGCCTTTGTCGTCGCGGAGGCATTGGGCCTTTGGAAGTTGCCGAGCTCGTCGCAGGTGGGTCGCGAACAACTGCTCCTGATCGCGACGACGATCAACCTCGTGCTCGTACTGATCGCGTTCTTGTTCAAGCCGGGCGGCCACGGAGTCGGCTGGGACTGGGGCGCTTTCGTGGCCCTTATCGCGGCCGTCGTCGCCGTGTTCCCCTTGGCCGCGCCGGTCATCCAAGCCCGTCGGAGCAAGTAGAGCCGCACCGTTCGCCGCTTCACCCGAGGGCTACTGGAACCCGAGGCTACTGGAGGTAACCCTCGACCACGCCCTCCGAGCGCTCCGTCGCTGCAGCGGGGTCGCCACCGGCATTCCGCTTCGCCCTGCGCTGCCGGAGCACGTCCCACAGCTGATCCAGCGTCACCTCGATGGCGTGGAGGCGCGCATGCTCTTCGTCAGACAGCCCGTCGCCGACATGACCCTCTTCGAGGCGCTGCTCCTCCGCGGCCAATCTGTTGATCTCGGCGAGGATCTCCTTGTCGTCCATCTGACGCTCCGTTCGCTCGTTGACGCATTCGCTCGTTCGTCGACTCGTTGAGCCGTTGTGTCGGCCGTGCAGTGGTGCACAGCCCTCAACAGGCTCTGGCCCGCCTCCGGGCTATCGGAGGCAGGCCAGAGATGTGACCTCCCGTCAGGCTACGGCCGCCAGGTCGGTCCCGTCGTCCACGTCCACCGCGTCCCCTCCGGACAGGGCCGGAGCAAGGACATCCGCGATGGTCGTGGCAAGATGGAACGTCATGACGTCTCGGACCTCTTCAGGCACATCTTCGAGGTCCGGTCCGTTGCGCACCGGGAGGACGACTTCCTTGAGTCCCGCCCGGTGTGCGGCGAGCACCTTCTGCTTGACCCCACCGATCGGGAGCACCCGGCCCTGCAGGGTGACCTCGCCGGTCATCCCCACAATGGAGCGGACCGGGATGCCACGGAGCAGGCTGACCAACGCCGTCGTCATGGTGACGCCGGCCGAAGGCCCGTCCTTGGGCACTGCGCCCGCCGGGACGTGCACGTGGAACCGCTTCCCGGAGAAGATCTTCGGGTCGATGCCGAGCTCCTCGGCGTGCGAGCGCACATAGGACAGTGCGATCTCCGCCGACTCCTTCATCACGTCCCCGAGTTGACCGGTCAGGGTCAAACCTTCGGGACCGTCGGACATGCTCGCCTCGACGAAGAGCACATCGCCACCGGCGCCCGTCACGGCGAGGCCGGTCACGACGCCGGGCACGCTGGTCCGCTCGGCCGCCTCGAAGTAGAAGTGGGGCCGACCGAGCCAGCTGCGCACATCCGGCGCATCGATGACGACCGGAGCCTCCCGCTCACCGGCGGCCAACTTGGTCGCCACCTTGCGGAGAAGCCGGCCCAGCTCACGCTCGAGCGAACGCACGCCCGCTTCACGGGTGTAGTCCGCCACGATGCTCCGAAGGGCGTCGTCGCTGATCTCCACCTCGTCGTCGCGCAATGCGGCCCGGCCGAGTTGACGCCCCACCAGGTGATGGCGGGCGATCGACACCTTCTCGGACTCGGTGTACCCGTCCAGGCGGATGACTTCCATCCGGTCGAGGAGCGGTCCGGGGATCGTGTCGATGACGTTGGCCGTGGCGATGAACAAGACCCGTGAGAGGTCGAGGTCCACCTCGAGGTAGTGGTCGCGGAACGTGTGGTTCTGCGCCGGGTCGAGCACTTCGAGCAAGGCGGAGGACGGATCACCACGGAAGTCCGCGCCGATCTTGTCCACCTCGTCGAGCACGATGACCGGGTTCATCGTCCCTGCCTCACGCAGGGCCCGCACCAAACGCCCGGGCTGCGCCCCGACATAGGTACGACGGTGACCACGGATCTCCGCCTCGTCACGCACGCCGCCGAGCGCCACCCGGACGAACTTGCGCCCCATGGCGCGAGCGACCGATTCGCCGAGCGACGTCTTGCCGACGCCGGGGGGACCGACGAGGGCGAGAATCGCTCCCGAGCCGCGGCCGTCCACCGGCACCAGGCCACGTTCGGCTTGGAGCTTGCGCACGGCGAGGTGCTCGAGGATCCGCTCTTTGACGTCGGTCAGCCCGTCGTGGTCGGCGTCCAGGATGCGGGCCGCTTCGACCACTTCGAGGCTGTCGTCGGACTCCACGCCCCAGGGGAGCTCGAAGACCGTGTCGAGCCAGGTGCGGATCCAGCCCGTCTCGGGGCTCTGCTCATTGGTGCGCTCGAGCTTGTCGACCTCGCGTTGGACCGCGACCCGGACATGTTCGGGGAGGTCCCGCTCGGCCAACTTGGCCCGGTAGTCATCGGGGTCGGACTCGTCGCCCTCGCCCCCGCTGAGCTGTCCGAGCTCCTTGCGGATGGCCTCGAGCTGACGCCGGAGCAGGAACTCGCGTTGCGTCTTCTCCATGCCCTCTTCGACGTCCGTCTTGATCCGCTCCCGCAACGTGAGGTCGGCCAAGGTGTCACGAGCCCAGCCGAGCACGAGGCGCAAGCGCTCCTCGATGTCGACCGTCTCGAGCACCTGGACCTTCTGGGACAACGTGAGGTCGGGCGAATAGCCCGCCACGTCGGCCAAACGGCCCGGCTCGGTGATGTCGCGCAACTGCGTGGCGATTCGGCCGGCACCCCTGCTGAGCAGGATGTTCTCGAGGACCGCCCGGTACTCCCGGGCCAATTCTCCGGCGGCCGGCGTCGGCTCGCCCTCGTGAGAGAGGCTCCGCCTCGACCCACAGCGCGGCCCCGGTCCCGGGCACACCGGTCCCGATGGTGGCGCGCTGGTCACCGCGCACGGCGACGGCCTGCAGGCCGCCCGGGAGGGCGCCTTCCTCCGTAATTTCGGCGATCACGCCGACGCTGGCATAACGTCCCTCTATGTGGGGCACCAGCAACAGCTTCCCGCCGGCTGATTGTGCGGCCTCTACGGCGGCGCGAGCCTCGTCGGACTCGAGCGCCATGGTGAAGACCATTCCGGGCAGAACAACGCCCGACTTCAACGGCAACAATGGAAGCGTCACATTTTCATTCGACATGGGTTGTCCCCTCTGGGTCCGTCTTACTTGTCTGACTAGTCAACAATCACCGGTCGGATCTGATTCCCGGGTCGGTGACCAGGTGCGTCACCCCCCACCGGACCACCATCAGCGCAGCGACGCTGGGGCATACGCTGAGCCGATGGGAACGACCATGCACCGAGCCACGAACACCGCCTTTGCCGGCACGGCCTCAGCGTCCCTGTCGCCCGAGGGCGACGGGGGGACGACGCTGGCGCCCGCCCGCCCCGACCAGGAGCTCGACGAGGGCGACCATGACCGGATGTCGCACATCGTGCTGGAGGGCTATACCCCTACCGAGGGCGAGAAGCAGGGGGAGTTCATCTCCACCGGGCCGAGCGTCGTCGAGGGGATCGTCAACCGCACCACCGTGCGCGCCCTCTGCGGCAAGGAGTGGGTGCCGGGCAGGAACCCCCAGCGCTACGGCCTGTGCCCGACATGCAAGGAGATCGCCCAGTCCATGGGCTGGAAGCTCCCGGCCAACTAGGGCCACGCGACCACAAGGGGGGGCGTTGGCACAGGTCAGCTTCGAGGGGGTCACCAAGCGGTTCGGCGACGCCGTGGCGGTCGACGCCCTCACCCTGAGCATCCCCGACGGCGAGCTCCTGGTGTTGTTGGGCTCGTCGGGCTGCGGCAAGACCACCGCCCTGCGCCTGGTGGCCGGGTTGGAGGAGGCGACAGGGGGACAGATCTCGATCGGCTCACGCGTGGTCAACGACATCGACCCCAAAGATCGCGACGTGGCCATGGTCTTCCAGAGCTATGCCCTGTATCCCCACCTCACCGTGGCCAAGAACATCGAGTTCCCCCTGCGACAGCGGGGCATGGCCAAGGACCAGCGCGCGGTCAAGGTCAAGGAGGCCGCCGCCACGCTCGGGCTGGAGACCCTGCTCGACCGCAAGCCGGCCCAGCTCTCCGGTGGGCAGCGGCAACGTGTCGCCCTGGCCCGGGCGATCGTGCGGGAGCCCCAGGTCTTCTTGATGGACGAGCCGCTGTCCAACCTCGATGCCTCCCTTCGCATCCAGACCAGGGCGGACATCGTGTCGCTCCAGGACCGCCTGGGCACCACCACGTTGTACGTCACCCACGACCAGGTCGAGGCCATGACAATGGGCGACCGCATCGCGGTCATGAGCCACGGGGTACTCCAACAGGTCGCGGCGCCCGAGGACCTCTATGCCCGGCCGGCCAACACGTTCGTGGCCGGATTCCTCGGCAGCCCCGGCATGAACCTCCTCCCGGGCCACCTGACCCACGGTGACGCGGACGCCGTCGGTGGCGATCTCCGCGTCAAGGTCTCGGCCGGCTCACTTCCCCTGCCTCCGGACCTACGCCGGGCGGCGGAGACTGTGACCGGTGACGTCGTCCTTGGGCTGCGCCCCGAGGCGTTGCGCATCGACGCGTCGGGGCCGCTCCGCGCCGAAGTGACCATCGTCGAGTTGCTCGGCGCCGAGACCCACGTCATCTGCAGGACACCCGACGGTTCACAGGTGATCGTGCGCCAGGGCGCGCAGGCTGCCAGGCCGTCGCCCCGGGACCAGGTGCGCATCGCCGTCGACCCGGACCCTGCGTCGCTCCATCTCTTCGACGCCACCACGACCGCGCGTCTGGGGACTGCGTGACCCTGGCCACCGCCCCCGGCATCGGCGTCGCTACGGGCGAGGCAGGCCGAAGCGGACACCCGTCCCGGGCGACCGGCCTTCGTGCCCGTCGTCGCCGCGAAGCGGGACTGGCCTATCTGCTGTTGCTGCCCGCGCTGGCAGTGTTCGGCGTCTTCACCTTCTATCCCTTCTTTCGCAACTTCAAGCTGATGCTCTATGAAACGCCGCCGGTGGCCGGGTTGCCTGCGCACTACGTCGGTCTGCACCAGATCGGCCCCGTCCTCAGCTCCACCCAGTTCACGCAGAGTCTCGTCACCACCCTTGTCTTCGTCGTCCTTGTCGTGCCGATCAGCCTGACCCTCGGCCTCGCCCTGGCCGTGGCGGCGCACCGGAAGCTCAAGGGCATGTCGGTGTACCGCATGATCTTCTCCTCCACCGTGGTGAGTTCGGTCGCCGTGGCCTCGGTCGTCTTCGGTACCCTCCTGAATCCGGTCGTGGGCCTCCTCCCCTGGCTCGGGATCAATCCCACGCCGCCCGCTCTCGAGAGCACGACCTGGGCCCTGCCCGCCGTCGCCGCCATCACGATCTGGCAGTTTCTGGGGCTTTCCTTCATCATCATGTTGGCTGGGCTGCAATCGGTTCCCGACGAACTTTTGGAGGCGGCGCAAATCGACGGAGCCGGAGCCTGGACCCGCTTTTGGCGCATGACCGTGCCGTTGCTCTCGCCGACCATCTTCTTCGCCGTGATCGTCAGCACCATTTACGCCTTCCAGGCGTTCGGCGCCGTCGACATCCTCATCGGCTATCAGAACGCGGCGCAGGTGCACGCCAACGTCCTCATCTACGAGATCGTGAACACCTTGCAGGTGCAGAACAATCCCGGCGCGGCCGCCATCATGGCGACCGTCCTCTTCCTGATCACGCTCGGATTGACGATCCTCCAGATGCGGTTCCTGGAGCGGCGGGTCCACTATGCGGCCTAGATCGACCGCCGATCGCCGGTCGAGGTGGCTCCGCAAGGCAGGGAGTTACGCCTTGCTCACTTTCGGCGCCGTCGTCGTGCTCGTGCCGATCTACTTCACCATCGTGAACTCGCTCTTGCGCCCCGATCAACTGGCACACCAGCCGCCCCCGCTGTACCCGAGCACTCCGCAGTGGCACAACTATGTGACGGCCTGGAACGCCGGCCAGATGTCCCGCTACCTGACCAACTCGGCCGTCATGACCGCCATCATCGTGGCCGGCCAGCTCTTCACCTCCGTCGTGGCGGCTTATGCGTTCGCGTTCCTCCGCTTCCCCTTCAAACGCACCCTCTTCCTGCTCTGTCTCGCCACGCTCATGATCCCGCTCGAAGTCACGTTCATCACCAACTTGGACACCGTGTCGTCCTTCGGGTGGTTCAACACCTACCAAGGACTGGCCGTGCCGTTCTTGGCCACAGGGTTCGGCATCTTCCTCCTGCGGCAGGCGTTCTTGCAGATACCGAAGGATCTCCAGGAAGCGGCGCGGTTGGACGGGTACGGTCATTGGCGGTTCATGACCAGGGTGGCGGTCCCACTGGCGCGTCCTTCCCTGGCCGCACTGGGCGTCTTTTCCTTCCTCGGTGCCTGGAACCAATATTTGTGGCCGTTACTGGCCACGGGGGGACCAAACCCCTCGACACCGTCCAGATCGGCTTGAAGCAACTGATCGGCACGCAGGCCGATTCCATACCGGTCGCCCTCGCCGGCGCGGTGATCGCCTTCGTCCCTCTCGTGATCCTGCTGCTCGTGTTCCAGAAGCAACTTGTGCGCAGCCTGACTGCGGGTGCCGTCAAGTAAGGGCCCCGGTAGTGGTAGGCAATGCCGTATGAGATTCCTACGCGTGCTCACCAAGGTCGGCGCAGCCGTTGCCATCGTCACGAGTTCCACCGTCGTGGCGACCGCCCTGAGCACGGCACAGGGCTCCCCGGCCGGCGCGGCCACCACGCTGCCCACGTGCAACCTGTCGGCACTGGCCAAACACAAGGGCGTCGTCAACATCACCTTCTGGAACTCGACGACCAATGCCAACGCCACCACCCTGGCCACCATTACGAACGCCTTCAATGCCTCACAGTCAAAGGTGCACGTGACGCTGGTCAGCCAGGCCAGCTACGACGACACCTGGCAGAAGTACGAAGCGGGGCTCTCCAACGGGCAGCTGCCCGACGCGGTCCAACTCGAGGACCAGCGGACCCAGGCCGCCATCGATACGCAATCCTTCCTCCCCGTGCAGTCCTGCATGAACGCGGCCCACTACTCCACCTCGGACTACCTGCCCCGGCCCCTCGCCTACTGGAAGGTCAACGGGGTCCAAGAGGCCCTCCCGTTCGCGGTGTCGGCCCCGATCCTCTTCTACAACTCGCTCGCCTTCACCAAGGCGGGACTGAACCCGAACTCGCCCCCCACCACGCTGTCCCAGTACGTGGCCGACGCCAACGCACTGAAGGCTTCGGGCAGCGGCACGGCCCTGAAACTCGACCCGTGGCACCTCGAGACATGGCTCGCCACGGCCAACCAACTCTTCGTGAACAACAGCAACGGCAGGAAAGCGAGAGCCACCAAGGCCGCCTTCCAATCCACCTCGGCGCTACAGATCTTCACCGAGCTCGACAAGCTGGTGACCTCGGGTGACGCCACGACGAACCCCTCGACCGGGCCGAGCGAGTTCGACGACCTCCTCGGCATCGGCAGCGGCAAGTACGGGATGACAATCGACACCTCCGCCGCCCTCGGCACCGTGACGCAAGTCCTGAGCGGGGGCCAGTACCCGAACGTGAAATTGGCCATCAGCGCCTTCCCGGCACTGAACGCGTCGATCAAGGGGGGCGTCGAGCCCGGCGGGTCCGGCGTCTACATCTCGTCCAAGGTCCCCGCCCTCGATCAAGCGGCCTCGTGGGTCTTCCTCTCGTACCTCTGCAGCCCGCAGACCCAGGCCACCTGGGCGGCCGGCACGGGGTACATCCCGGTGCGCAAATCCTCGACGACGATGGCCACGGTCAAGCAACTCTGGGCCACCAATCCCGGGTACAAGGTGGCCTACGACGAGATCAACAACGGCGCGAACGACGCCGCCACCTCGGGCTCGGTCATCGGCCCGTACGCTGACGTCCGCATCGACGTCCTCAACGCGGAGGAGTCGATGTACACCGGAGGTGTCTCACCGGCCAAGGCGCTCGCCAACGCAGCGAAGGCGACCAACGCCACGATCGCCAACTACAACCAGCGCCTGGGCGTCGGATAGGGCGGACTCACTCCGCCTTTTGGTGCCGGGCGCCGATGAGGGCGATGGCCATCACCGCCGGGACGCCACCGGTGTTCGACCACCGGTGGCGGGTCCCGTTCTGGATGTAGGTGTCACCCGGATTGAGGACGACGATGGCGCCGTCGTCAAGTTCGAGGGTGGCCTGGCCCGAAATGACGACGCCATAGTCCACGGTGGCCGTGGTGTGCATCCCCGGCTCGTCGGTCTCGCTGTACTTTCCCAACCCGGGCAGCTGCTCCTCGAACTCCGCCAGCGCCGCCTCGAAGTCGATGTCGGCTGGTATCCCAGGCCCGCCCTCGGGTGGGATCGTGAAGAAGCCGAAGCGGAAGCCCCCGACGGGCGGGAAATAGTCCCGGAATTCGGGGCGCGAGCCGTCGTCGGGAAACGAGCGGACCGAATCGGCACCCCACAAACGATGGAACTCGGTGCCGGGAGCGAGCGAGAGGACCACCGGCGCCACCATCTTGTCGTCGACCACGACCGCCTTCCCGTCCTTGTCGTGCCCGGTCACCACCTGCCGAATGTCCATGCCTGTTCGTCTCCCGCCTCGGTCCGTTCGGCGAGGACGCTACCCCGCCCGCACCCGCCACGCCCGGTACGGGGGCTCCTCCCGGCATGAACGAGCCGGCGCACCGCGTACAGTGCGGTCATCAGCACAAAGGAAGGTGCACCGACGATGTTGCTCAAAGGCCTCAACCATGTCGCCCTGCTCACCAATGATGCAGCCCGTCTGATCGCGTTCTACCAGGACGTCTTCGAGGCGGAGGTTCTCCGTGACGGTTCCGAGTTTCCAGAGGGGAAGGGGCCGCGCCTCGCCATCATCAAGATCGGCGACTACGCAGAGCTCAACGTGTTCCAGATTGAGGGCAACACCCAGGCCGATCGTCAAACACCGATGTTCGAGCGCGGTCGCCTCGACCACCTCGCCGTGCAAGCCGCGTCGATCGATGCCTTCGAGGCCATCCGTGAGCGGCTCATGGCCCGCGGTGCGGCCGATGATTTCGTCACCGACTTCGGGCCGATGCTCAGCATCTTCTTCCGGGATCCCGATGGCCTCGAGTGTGAAGTCTGCGTCGAGAATCCCGACCTCGTGCCCGGCGTGCACAATCCACCCGGGACGCGCGCCACGCGCTACTCGTAGTCCCCGCGAGGACGCCGAGGCCGATCAGACCATTTCTCTCGGGGCAGCGGACATGAACGCCCTCATATCTCTTCGGGATCTCCGGGTCCCACCGGGTGGGCGAAAGCGTGTGGATCAGGGAGTCGCCCTCGGGCGACTTGCCCATGCCCGAGATTTCGCGCCCATACTTGCGGCGTGAGCACCGACGGACAGTTGCACCACGTGCTCGAGAGAATCGTCGAGCGGACGGGCCAGATCGTCGAGGCGCTCACCGCCCTCGACGACGCGGAGCTTACCGCCCCGAGCGAGCTTCCCGGCTGGAGCCGATTGACCATCGCCTGTCACCTCCGCTATGGCGCCGAGGCGCTGTACAGCATGACGAGTGCCACGGTGCAGGGGCATACGACCTCGTACTACCCGAAAGGCCGTGCCAAGCAACGACCGGGCACCCTTCACCCGCTCGACGGGGAGGGCGGACACGACGTGGTCCGCTCCCTGGCGTCGCACAGCGCTCGGCTCAGCGAGGCATGGTCCACGATTCGCCCGGAGAATTGGCACCGCGACGTCGTCGAACCGGACGACAATCCTGACCTCGGGCTCATCCCTCTCTCGCGGCTCACGTTGCTCCGGCTGACCGAGGTCGAGGTGCATGGTACGGACCTCGGAGTGCACCTGGGCGACTGGAGCACGACGTTCGTCACCGCCACGCTTCCCCTGCGCCTCGACGGGCTCGCCACGCGCACACCGAACACGTCCGCGCTCGACGCGAGCATCGAAGGTACCTGGCTGCTCGTCGCCACCGACGGCCCGACCGCTCGCGTGACCGTGACGAAGGGTGTCGTCGAATCAGTTCCCGGCGTTGCGCATTCGCCCTCCCGGGCGGTCATCGAAGCGACATCCAGAGACCTTCTCGCACTGTTGCTGGGCCGACCGTTACGGCACGCTCCACGCGTGACTGAAGATATCGACTTCGGCGATGCGTTCTCTGCCGCATTCCCCGGGCCCTGACACCAGCGAGGAGCCGAAGCTCGCGCTTCACGCGGTGACCGAGGCATGCGCAATGATGCCCACATGAAAGGTTCGCGACCAGCCGGCCTCATTCTGACCCCAGGCAGCAGCGCGCGGCGAGACCACCCGGGGCTGTTGGCAGTGGATGACGTCGTCACCGCCACCGGCATCGTGGTCGAGCGCATCGAGTTCCCCAGCCAGGCCGCCGGCAAACGCCGACCGGATCCCCCCGCCGTGTGTCTCGCGACCATTCGAGCCGCCTCGACAGAGCTGGGCGCCCGCCTCGGTGTCGGGCCGGAGCGGCTGGCGCTGGGCGGTCGCTCCATGGGAGGGAGGATGTGCTCCATGGCCGTGGCTGAAGGGCTCGCGGCTGCCGCCCTTGTCCTGATCAGCTACCCGCTCCACCCTCCCGGACGGCCCGATCGGCTCCGCACCGACCACTTCCCCCAACTGGAGCTCCCCTGCCTCTTCGTCTCCGGCAGGCGGGATGCCTTCGCCACCCCGGACGAACTCGAAAAGGAGACGGCCACCATCCCGGGACCGGTGACACTCGCCTTCGTCGACGGGGACCATTCCCTGCGGAAACGGGAAGCAGAGGTCGCCGCTCTCGTCGGTCCTTGGCTCCGCGACTTGCGCTGAGCGACTGCCGTTAGCGAGGTTGCTCCAACGACGCATTGTCGGGAATCTGCTCGGGGTCCATCGCGCCCAGTGCGAACTCGGCTGTCGCGCCGCCGTCGACAATGACGGTCTGCCCACTGACATAGCTCGCGAGATCCGAGGACAAGAAGACGACGACCTTGGCGATCTCGTCCGGTTCTCCCATTCGGCCGAGCGGAGCCCGACTCCGCAACGGCAGGCCGTCGGTTGAGCGGCCGCCGAGACGGTCCACCACACGCGGCGTGGCAACCGCCCCCGGCGCGACACAGTTGACCCGGATGCCCGAAGGAGCCAACTCGATGGCGAGTGACCTGGTGAGCGAAAGAAGACCTGCCTTGGCCGCACCATAAGGTGCGTGAAAGGGGGCGCCCGCGACACCACTGACCGAAGATATCGAGACCAGGCTGCCCCCCTGACCGTGTTCCCTGAGGTAACGACCGGCCGCCCGGGCGAGGTTGAAGAACTGACGGAGCACGGCGTCGAGGCTGTAGTCCCAGTCGTCGTCCGAAAGATCGATCGCCTGCCCGTACCGGATCTCACCGATGACGTCGACCACCGCGTCGAGGGTGCCGAATTCCCCGACGACCTCGGACACCACCTTGTCGGCTTGCGCCATTCGTCGGAGATCGCTCTGGAACTCGGCCGCCCGGCCGCCCCGTGAGCGAATCTCGTTCACCAGCGTGGCCGCACGGGCCCTCTCGAGGTCCACACATGCGATGACCGCCCCGGCTTCGGCCAATCCCAATGCGCAGGATCGCCCCAGACCTGGCCCCGCTCCAGCTACGAGGGCGACCTTTCCCTCCAACCCGAAGTCCAGCACACGAACCACCCCCGACCGACGAACGGCGCCCAACCTATCCCCGACGGTGCATTGCGCACGACGTCGAACGGCTCGATGCGGCGCACGTGGCGGGGCGGCGTGCCGCTGTGCGCGACCGACGTTGCCCGTGACCGAACGGAATGACAATCTACCGACATGACATTTGTTCTGGTCCATGGGGGCGGCTTCGCGGGATCGTGCTGGGACGAGGTGGTGCCATTGCTCTCGGGAACCGTTCTGGCGGTCGACCTTCCCGGGCGGGGTCGTCATCCCCAGGACCTGGGGTCGGTGACGATCTCGGATTTCATCGATTCGGTGACCGAGGAGATTGTGGCGCGGGACCTGAGCGATGTCACGCTCGTCGGCCATTCGATGGCCGGCCTCACCCTGCCGGGCGTCGCCGAGCGCATTCCGGATCGACTCTCCCACCTCGCCTTCGTCTCTTGCGCGGTCCCACCCCATGGCACACCGCTGACCGATGTGCTCGGCGACCTCAGCCCGGCGGTGCACGAAGTCGCCGCAGGGATCGGGGACGATGCCGTCGACAGTGAAGGCGGCCTTCATCCCGACTTGTTCGTTGCGATGTTCTGCAATGACATGGACGAGCGCCAGACCGCATCGACGCTGGCGCGCCGGGTCCCGGAGTCGTTCAAGGTTCTCTCCGAACCCACGGATCTCACCGGCCTGCGCCATCTCATACCGCGGACCTACGTCCGGTTGGCCCGCGATGCAAGCATCACCCTCGATGCGCAGGACAAGATGATCGCCAACCTGGGAGCGGTGAGCATCATCGATCTGGATGCCGGGCATATGGCGATGATCAGCCAGCCCAACGAGCTGGCTGCCATCCTCAACGGTCTCTGAACGAGCACACGCACGCCCATCACCCCGAATCCACCCGATCGTCTCACGCGACCACCCGGGCCCGGAACAACCGCTGTTGCGGTGATATTGGGACTTTTGACCCTTCTCTTCGGCTGTTCTCGGATGTTTAATGCCTGAAAGGGCAGCCAGGCCTGGCCGCTTCGAGCCCGTGGTCGGACACAAGAGAACGAGGTCGAATGAAGAACCTGGAAAGCGATCTCCCGGATCTGGCCCCCTCCATGGAGCGGACCCATCCGCTCACAGGTGTGGTCGCAGCATTGCGGCGTGTCGCCTTCATTCTTCTGCTGGCCGGAGCAGCCGAGGTTGCTGTGTGGTACGGCGACGTCCGGCTCTACGGTGCGCCCGGTGGCGCTTTGACCAGCGTCGCGGTGGGCGTCATCGCCGGCACACTCCTGCTGGCGGCCATCTTGACGGTGTTCGCCTTCATCCTCGATCTTCTGATCTTCGTCAACTTCGGCCAGGTGCATCACCCGGGCGCCGCCGAGTCCCGGCCTCTGACGTCGGTCTAGGACGCCCCCGAAGACGGCCGGGCCCGGTGAAACGGCTTCCCCGTCTAGACCATCAGGCCACCGTTGTTCACATGGATCGTCTGACCCGTGATCGCACTGCTGTCGGGAAGCGCGAGGAACCAGATCGCATGGGCAAGTTCTTCGGCCCGGAGAGGCCGACCCATCGGATTCGCGATGGGCGACGCCACGGCCACGTTCTTCATCTCCTCGTCGGTCGGGAACAGTCTGCGTGTCATCGGTGTGTCGACGAATCCCGGCGCGACGACGTTGGCCGTCACACCGTACGGCGCTCCCTCGGCGGCCGCTGCCTTGGTCAGCGCCACGACGCCCGCCTTGGACGCCCCATACGCGGCGTGGGCCGCGGCGACCCGAAACCCTGAGCCCGATGACACATTGACGATCCTCCCGAACCCTCGCTCGCACATCCCGTCGATGAGCGTTCGGATCAAATTGAACGAGCCGGTCAGGTTCGTCGCCACAATGTCGTTCCACAAGGCGAGATCGTGTGACCGGATCGACGCAGATGCGGATATCCCGGCGGAGTTGACGAGGATGTCAGGAGGACCGGTGCGGTCGCTCAACGTGCGCGCTGCACCCTCGACCGCCGCAGCATCCCGTACGTCCACGGTGGCAAAGACCCACTCGTCCTTCCCGAACACATCGCCGAGCCCGTGCGTGTCGATGTCCAAACCCGCGACAACAGCCCCGCTCGCGGCCAACCGGCGGGCAACCGCTCGCCCGATGCCGCCGGCGGCACCGGTGATCCACGCGGTACGGCCCTCCAACAGTCGATCAACGGTCGCTTCCATGGCCCTCGTCCCCCCGACGTGTACGTTCGTGACACGCAACTATAGGTGGACCCGCAATTTTCACGACGCTCGAGCGCGTGGGTACGGCCCCAGGGAGAATGACTGGTCGACCCCTTGCCGTCCCGCAGACGCACATCTCGGCGAGGCCGAGATGTGCGCGTCCGTTGTGCGCGACGCGACGTCAGCGAATGAAGTGGATGGTGGCGTACATGTCATGGTCGGGGTGGTCGCACGTGTGCCCGTCCCAACAGTGACCCTGCGCGTCCCTCGGCCGATCCTCGACGACAACTGAAGGTGACACGACCTCATCGGCGACAAGGGACTCCTTGGCGTCGCTCCGATACGCGGTAATCACCATCTTCGTCTCCTCTCATCCTCCCGACAGACCCGAGAATACATCCATGTGATTTGGGATCAGAGGATCCCCCGGCAGGACCGGGTCCCTCCCCGCCGGGGCGCCGGCGCGCACGGCACTCCCGGTCGAGGTATTTGGGGGTCATGACGGGAGTAGTGTCAACGAATGCCCTGTTCAAGCGCCTATCTTGCATTCGCCAGATGCAGCCTCGGATCCCGCGACCGTCGGTGAATCGAGCCCCGAGCAGGCGCCTGGTTCTGGCGATTCATGCTCGTCCTCGGTGTGGCGTTGGCGATCGACTTCTTCGTGGACGACAAGCTGATCTTCGCCGGTCTCGCGCTGATCTGGATTCTGGCTTGCGTCTTCACCCTGTCGCGGCTGAGAAAGTCCCGGCACGTGCCCTGAGGCACCCCGGCTTTCCCGGCTCATCCCGAGGGGTGCACGGCATCGGGCCGCGTTGTACCGTCCATCATGGCGACGTGAGGGAGGGGTCATGGCGGACGAGATGTTTTCGCTGGAAGGACGGGTGGCGATCGTGACGGGCAGCGGCACCGGTATCGGCCGCGCCACCGCAACGGTGCTGGCGCAACACGGCGCCGACATCGTGGTTGCGGGCCGGCGGGCCGAGTTGATCGAACGGACTGCCGAGAGCATCCGGGGTCTCGGGCGTCGCGCGCTCGCAGTGCCCACCGACGTCACCGACGCCGAGGCATGTGCACGCCTCGTCCAGGCGACGATGGACGAGTACGGACACGTCGACGTCTTGGTGAACAACGCCGGCGGAAGCATCAACAAAGCGCCCGAGGAGTGGACACTTTCGGAATGGCATCAGATCATCGACACGAACCTGGCCAGCGTGTGGTTCATGTCCCGCCTCGTGGCAGCGCCGATGCTCGCGCAGGGACGCGGCGCGATCGTCAACATCTCCTCCGGCGCCAGCTTCCTCGCGTTGCCGATGGTCGCGCCGTATGGTGCGGCGAAAGCCGGCATCAACAGCCTGACGCGATCGCTCGCCGCCGCGTGGACCGCCGGTGGCGTCCGCGTCAACGCCGTCGCGTGCGGTGCGATCAAGACCGAGGGATACAACAAGTCGACGAGACAGGCTCAAGAGTCCGACGAGGTCGTCCTCGGCCCCGGCAACGCCATAGGGCGGATCGGTCAGCCCGAGGAGATCGCCTATCCGGTGCTCTTCCTGGCGTCCGATGCGTCGAGTTACTGTTCCGGCCAGACCCTCTGGGTCAACGGCGGCGTCAAGGCCCCGGCGACGACGTGACAGCAACTAGGAGCGGTAGGCCCAGACCGCCAGTAACGGGTCACCACGGTGAGATGCCGGCGTACGCCGTTGCTGCAGTGGTTCGCCAAAATCGCGACGTTGCCCGGAAATATCGGCGCACGATGTCGCACCGCCCATCATCGTCAGCGTAGAGCCAGCCTCGAATGGCTTTCGTCGGAAAGCACCGGTTCGAGAAGGTGCACACGAAGGGTCCACCGGGACGAAGGACCCGGGCCACCTCGCCGAATACCTCCAACGGCCGAGTGAGGTAGTCGACAGAGACGCAGCACACCACGGCGTCGAACGACGCCGCTGCGAAGGGCAGTTGCGGTTCTGCGTTGAGGTCGTGCACGACGACGGATTCGGCGGACCGATTCGCCTGCAGCTCATCGGCACTCATTCCCAGCACGGTGAGGTGCGCCGGTGGCGTGCGAAAATGCGACACCCACGAGCTCATCAGGTCGAGGACATCCCCGGCGATCCCGAGTTCTTCGTACAGGGCACCAACCGCAGCGATGGCGTCGTCGTCGATATGGGTCACCAAGCGAGGCCAGGAGTAGAAGATCTCGTCGGAAGTGACGTCGGCTCTCTCGAAGAATCCCGGCGGAAATGGGTTGCCGTCCACCCGACCAGTCTGCCCTGCGCCGCCCTCGGGCGTGATCGGTACGACGTGCCGTGCTCAGCCACCAACGAGAACGTCGCCCCGTCGGCATGATCATGGGTCACGGGCAGTGGCCGAGGTACTGTGTGGAGCCCGACGGTCACGAGAGGACGATGGCGTGCAAGCGCTGGTGTCGCCCCGGACAGAGGATCACCAAAGGAGACCGATTTGAGTACTTTCGCAGGTTCATGGGACGTGACGATCGATACCCCCATCGGCAAGATCGCCGCCGTCTTTGACATCACCGAGGAGGGTGGTGCGATTCAAGGTACCGCGCGCACCGATGACGAGACGGTGGACTTCCTCGACCCGGTTGCCGATGGGAACCAGTTGACATGGACCCAGGAGGTCACGACGCCGATGCGACTCACGCTGAAGTTTGAGGTCACCGTGGACGGCGACACAATGACGGGCACGTCGAAGGCACCGATGATCCCCGCCTCAAAGGTGGACGGGAGCCGCACCTCCAGGTCCTGAGCCTCGCTTCTCGAGAGCGAGGACGAGTGACCCCGGTGCGCACCATCACAATGCCCGGCATCGGATGCGTCGCAACCGCCACACCCCGAACGGAGGACCAGAGGTGGGAGATCTAACCGGGCGCACCGCCTTGATCACGGGCGCGGGCCAGAACGTCGGCGCCTACACGGCGCGCCGTCCTCGCCTCGCAAGGTGCGCACGTCGCGGTCAACGACCTGTTCCCCGAGAGAGCGGAGAACGTCGTTGAGGAAATCCGATCAGCTGGCGGGTCGGCGGAGATCGCCGTCTGCGACGTGACAGACCTGGAAGCGGTCACCGAAACGTTCGCGCGCGTGGAGAGAATCGACATTCTCGTGAACAACGCCGGAATCCCCGTCACCGGGTTCGCGCTCAAGAACTTCGTCGACGACGACCCCTCGACCTGGAAGTCCTTTGTGGATCTGAACGTCTATGGGCCGATGAACTGCACCCACGTCGTACTCTCCGGCATGATCGAGCGCGGATGGGGACGGATCGTGACGATCAGCTCCGAGTCAGCCCGCGCCGGCGACCGCAAACTCGCTGCGTACGCCGCGTCGAAGGGCGCCGGACCGGCGCTGATGCGCGCAATCGCCAAGGAGGTCGGGCGGTACGGCATCACCTGTAACTCCCTGTCGCTGGCCACACAACGCAACGCCTCGTTCGAGGATGCGACCGACATGACGCTCGGACAGCTCAAGGCCTACGCCGTCCCGCGACTCGGCCGAGCGAGCGACGTTGCTGCTGCCATCGCATGGCTCACCTCGGACGATGCGGAGTGGGTCACGGGGCAGACCATACCGATCAACGGCGGCTATCAGACGAGCTGACACTGTGGGCCGCGGATCGGGCGCCGGCGCACCGGACGTCGACCACCTTCGGACCGAGCAAGAAGGGCACACGACAATGCACATTCCGCTGCCATTTCACGAAACGACGACGACAGCGGCCGTCTCCACCGGTGAGCTACCCACCTTGGAAGTCGTCGTCGGTCTCCTCGTCGAGGCGTTCGAGCTCTACCGCTCGGTTGAGGATGGTGCCGTCGCCGATTACATTCCCGCGCTCGCCAAGGCTGATCCACGTCTCTTCGGGGCCAGCATCGTCGGCGTCGCCGGCAGGAGTTTCTCCGTGGGGGACGCCTCGCATCTCTTCTCGCTGCAGAGCATCTCGAAAGCGTTCGTCTTCGCCTTGGTCTGCGACGCCATCGGTCATGAAGAAGCCCGGGAGAAGCTCGGCGTCAACGCCACGGGCCTCGCGTTCAATTCGGTGATGGCTATCGAGTTGAACGAGGACCGCACGATGAACCCCATGGTGAATGCGGGAGCCATGGCAACGACCAGCCTGGTGCCCGGAGCCACCAAGGAGGACAGGTGGGAGTTCATCGTCGATGGTCTCTCACGGTTCGCCGGGCGGTCCCTCGAACTCGATCCCGACGTCTATGCGTCCGAGTCGGCCACGAACCTGCGCAATCAGGGCATCGCACATCTGTTGCAGAGCTATGGCCGGCTGTACGCGGATCCTGATCAGACCACAGACGTCTATACCCGGCAGTGCTCGCTGCTCGTGAGTGCCTACGACCTGGCGGTCATGGGAGCCACCCTGGCCAACGGTGGCATCAATCCGGTGACCGGCCAACAGGTCATCGAACCCTTTACCTGCAAGCACGTTCTCGCCGCGATGGCAACGGCGGGTCTCTACGAGCACTCCGGTGACTGGCTCTACGAGGTCGGACTTCCCGGCAAGAGCGGCGTGAGCGGCGGCATCGTGACCATCTCTCCGGGAAAGGGCGGCCTGGGGACCTTCTCGCCCCCGCTCGACGAGGCAGGAAACAGCGTTCGAGGGCAACGACTCACCCGGCACCTGTCGGAGAAACTGGGGCTGAACGTGTTCGCCTCCAAGCCGGCGCTTACGAGGGATCCCCCTCCGCTGGGCGTGTAAGAACGCTTATCGTCTCATCGGCCCAGGAAATCCGCTGAATCTCGCTCAGAGCGTTCCGCATTTGGCGCTCCCAGGACTCCCGCAACTCAGCGAGGAGCGGCGAGTCGCTCTGGATACGGAACTCGATCGGGTTCAGGGAGTCCTTCAGGTAGACACAGCCATCGTACGGCGGGCCGACCGAGAGGTTGGCGCCGGCTGTGCTCATCATCGATCCGAGAGCAATCGACGTGGCCGTGTCGATATCGACATTTGCCTGTACCGCCAGCTCCAACATGAATTTGCCGTACTTGCTCTCCCCGATCTGGAGGAACGGTCGCTCCTCAGATGCGCGGATGTAGTTCCCCTCCGGATAGACGAGCAGGATGTCGGCAGCTTCTGTGCCCACTTGTCCACCAAGAATGAAGGTGGCCGTGGCGTCGACGCCAACTTCGTTCAGGGCCTCGCGATGCTCGGCGGCCACCTCTCGGCTCAAGCGGCCGAGGTAGAGAGCGGCTTCGAACAGGTGGTTGACCGACGACAGGCTCTCGCCGACGTCACTTGCACCCAGGTCGCGCTCGATGCGATCAAGCACCTCTTGCGTCGTCGCGAGGCTTCCGGCGGACTCGATCACGAAGACTCTGTCGGGGGCCGGTTGCAGGAGGTGCAGTTTGCGGTACGAGCCGACGTTGTCCACGCCGGCATTGGTCCGTGTATCGGCGAGGAAGACCAGTCCCTCGTCCAGCCGCATGGCCAAGCAATACGTCACCGTGCTCCCCGTTCCAGCGCCGCTCGCGTTTCGATCGGCACCTCAGAAAGCTAGTGGACCGACTAGAGGGTGTGATCGGTCGGCGGCAGGGTGGGCTCCGTGCGCCCACCCTGCCGGACCGCGTGGTGTTAGCCGAGCACCTTGGCTTTTTCCGCCTCGAACTCGGCTTCGGTGATCACGCCCTTGGACTTCAGATCGGCGAGCTTCGCCAATTGATCCGCGGTGCTGGTCCCACTCGTTCCCGCCGCTTGCTTGACGTACGCATCGAACGCACTCTGTGCCTGTTGTGCCTGGGCCTCGGCACGCTCGTGCATCTTCCCACCGCGGGCAATGAGGTAGACGAGCACCCCGATGTACGGGAAGATCACGATGAGGATCACCCAGATGGCCTTGGCTGCGCCACCCATGTCGTGGCTCCGGAAGATATCGGTGAAGACCACGATCAACAGCCAAATCCAGATGACGAACAGGAATATCTCCAACATCGTCCAGAAGATGTCGAGGAGAGGGTAATTGGTTGCCAACATTCGAACTCCTTGTAGTTTTTGGTGGTGGTTACCGGTCGGATTCACCGACGCGTCGTCGCTCTAGATGTCCCCCGAATTTCCCCTCCTTTGCCGAACGTGTGCTTCCTGGCGTGCGTGCGGGCAGTCGGTTGGCTCACCTGCGCGTGCTCCACTCACCGTTGTGCGGGCGATTCGGCCCGAAAGAGTAGGGAGAGGAGAGCGTCGATATGAGCCGCAATAGTGTCGGCATTGACCGGGTCGATGCCAGTAAGGCGGACACACTCCGGCGCCACGGCGAACAGAGTCGGCCCCGCTCCGACGATGATGTAATAGATGTTGAGTGCCGGAAGTCGCGGGAGTACGCCCGTTTCGACGAGGCGCTCGATATAGCCGATCGTCAGTTCGAATATCGGACGCACGTGGTGCTCGACGAGCCAGTCCACCCGTTCCCCGTCGACGGCGCACTCGTGGATCATGATCCGAAGGAGCTGGGGGTGTCTGGCGGCGAAGCCGACGTATTCCCCAACGATCAGTTTCAATACCGTCTCATCGTCCACGCCCCGCAACCCGTGGATCCGGGAGCGAAGAAGCGCACCGAAGTCCTCGAAGAGCGATCCAACGGCGGCACGCCAAAGTTCGCCCTTGTTCGTGAAGTGGTAACTCACGAGCGGCTGTCCCACCCCGGCCCGATCAGCGATGGCCCGCGTTGACGTTCCCTCGTACCCGTAGACCGAGAAGAGATCCTTGGCCGCCGTGAGGAGTCGTTGCTTGGTGGCCTCGCCCGTCGTCCGGGTACTCCGTCGTTCCTCCGGCGTCAGTCGCACAGCCACAACCTTAATCGAGTGAATAAAGAGTTGACAGTTGATTGAACTACTGATCAACTAGTGCGGTGCTTTGCCAACCCCCATTGCGGCGGACGGAGCATACCCCGGCCGTGAGATCGTGGGGGCGGGGACCAACACATGCGGATCGAACAACGGTGGGGGCGAACGTGATCCCGCTCCCGAGGAAGGAACTCACGAATGGCAACCCAGCGGCCACGCACCCACCTCCCCATCCCCGATCCCCAGCACGTCGGGGTCACCACCTACGACGCCAAGGATCCCGATACAGCCTTCCCGAAAATCGAGTCGCTCCGCCCGCCCGAAGGTGCACCGAACATCGTCCTGATCCTGCTCGACGATGTCGGCTTCGGCGCCTCGAGCGCCTTCGGCGGACCTTGTGACACGCCGGTGGCCGAACGGCTGGCCGCCGGGGGCCTCAAGTACACCCGTTTCCACACCACCGCCCTTTGCGCACCCACCCGCCAGGCACTGCTGACCGGACGGAACCACCACAGCGTCGGGATGGGCGCGGTACCGGACCTGGCCACGTCCGCGCCGGGCTATAACTCCATCCGGCCCAAAGCCGCAGCTCCGTTCGCCGAGACCCTCAAGCTGAACGGCTACTCGACCGCCCACCTGGGCAAGTGCCATGAGGTGCCGATGTGGGAGACCAGCCCCATGGGACCCTTCGACCAGTGGCCGACCGGGAGCGGCTTCGAGTACTTCTACGGGTTCATCGGCGGCGGCACCAACCAGTGGTACCCGGGGCTCTACGAGGGGACCACACCGGTTGAGCCGACACGGACGCCCGAAGAGGGGTACCACCTGACTGAGGACCTGGCCGATCACGCCATCGGCTGGATGCGCCAACAAAAGACGCTGGTACCGGACAAGCCCTTCTTCCTCTACTTCGCACCGGGCGCCACCCACGCGCCCCACCATGCGCCCAAGGAGTGGATCGACCGTTACCGGGGCCGGTTCGATGAGGGGTGGGACGCTCTCCGCCAGACCATCTTCGCCCGGCAGAAGGAACTAGGCGTGATCCCCGAGGACGCCGAGCTGACCGATCGCCCGGACGCGATTCCGGCATGGGCCGACGTCCCCGACCGGATGAAGCCGGTGCTCGCCCGTCAGATGGAGGTGTACGCAGGCTTCCTCTCGCATGCTGACCACCAGGTCGGCCGTCTCATCGACACCCTCGAGGAGCTCGAGATCCTCGACGACACGCTGGTGCTCTACCTGGTCGGCGACAACGGGGCGAGCGCCGAAGGCACGCCCAACGGCACGTTCAACGAACTGCTGGTCTTCAACCAGAGCATGGACCTCGAGACACCCGAGTTCTTGGAGTCGCACATCGACGACTTCGGCGGGCCGGCGGCCAACAACCACTATGCGGTGGGTTGGGCCCATGCCACCTGCACTCCCTATCAGTGGACCAAACAGGTGGCCTCGCACTTCGGCGGCACGCGCAACGGGATGGTGGCCCACTGGCCCAAGGGCTTCAGCTCCAGGGGCGAGCTTCGGTCGCAGTTCCACCATGTGGTGGACATTGCTCCCACCCTCCTCGAGGCCGCAGGCCTCCCGGTTCCGGTGTTCGTCCACGGGATTCAACAGATGCCGTACCACGGGGTGGCGATGAACTACACTTTCGACGCCCCTGAGGCGGCCGGTCGTCATGAGACCCAGTACTTCGAGATCGTCTGCAATCGTGGCATCTACCACCAGGGCTGGTCCGCGGTCACCCGGCACAGCATCCCGTGGCTGTCCGCACAGATGCCGGTCTTCGACGACGACACCTGGGAGCTCTACGACACGACGTCCGATTGGACCCAGGCCCACGACCTGGCCGCCGAACATCCGGAGAAACTGCGGGACCTGCAGAGGCTTTTCCTGATCGAGGCGGTGAAGTACGGGGCCCTCCCTCTCGATGACCGTCGGGTCGAGCGGTTCCTGGCCGAGCTGGCCGGCCGACCCGAGCTGATCACCGGCACCTCGCAACTCCTTTTCGGCGGGATGTCTCGCTTGAGCGAGAGTTCGGTCATCAACACCAAGAACGTCTCACACAGCATCACCGCTGACATCGTCGTCCCGACCTCCGGGGCGACAGGTGTGCTCGTCGCCCAGGGCGGCGCGTTCGGCGGCTGGTCCCTCTATCTCCTCAACGGCCGGCCGACCTACTGCTACAACCTTTTCGGCATTGACCGGACCTTCGTCCGCGGCAACGAACAGCTCGCTCCGGGTCATCATCAGGTCAGGTCCGAATTCGCCTACGACGGCGGGCTCGGTGCGGGCGCCGACCTCACTCTCTTCGTCGACGGAACACCCGTCGGTCACGAACGCCTCGTGCGCTCCACACCGCTCGTCTATTCCTATGACGAGACTACCGACGTGGGGTCCGACGGCGGCTCGACCGTGAGCGACGAGTACGGACAGACGGACAATCGATTCCCGGGCACGGTCAACTGGGTCCAGATCGACGTGGGTGCGGACGACGCGGACCATCTGATCTCCCCGGACGAGCGGTGGCGGGTATCGATGGCCCGCCAGTAGTCGACCATGGCTGATTCTCGGCAGGGAGCCGGGCCGCTCACCAGCGGGCCGGCATGGTAGTGCAGGTGGCCGTGGACCACGGGCTGAACACCGCCACGATCGCTGTCGTCGCCGGTTGCTTCATCCTCTGGGTCCTCGTCTCGAGCCGCCTCGAGCGGATCTACATCAGCGCGCCCTTTGCATTCGTGGTGATGGGCCTGGCCATCAACCACGAACCCCTCCAACTCATCCACCTCAATGTCCATTCCTCGACCATCCGTTCGCTGGCGGAGATAACGCTGGCGTTGGTCCTCTTTTCCGACGCCTCCAGGGTGAACCTCCACGCACTTCGTCGGGATCTGGGCCCGCCGGTGCGGCTCCTGGCCATCGGTCTCCCCCTGACCATCGGTCTGGGCACGGCCGTGGCGTTCGGCATCATCCCGGGGATCGGAATCTGGGTGGCCGCCACCGTCGCGTCCATCGTTGCCCCGACCGACGCCGCGCTGGGCGCCACGATCATGGAGGACCGACGAGTACCCTCGCGGGTCCGCCGGCTCCTCAACGTCGAGAGTGGGCTCAACGACGGTATCGCCACGCCATTCGTGAACCTCTTCCTGGCCGGGGCGGTGGCGACCGAGGTGGCCCACCAGACCACTGTCCTCAGCGCGGCGCGCGAGCTCCTTGTCGGTGCAGGCGTCGGGATCGGGGTGGGCGTCGTGGGCGGATGGCTCTTGCACACGACAACGAAGCGAGGGTGGAGCGGGAAGGCCTTCCGCCCGATGGCCGCCCTCGCCTTTGCGATCTTTTCGTACGCTGCCTCCATCGAAGCCAGCGGGAACGGCTTCGTGGCGTCGTTCGTCGCGGGCATGGCCTTCGGCAGCATCGTGGGTGGAGACCCGGAGTCGACCATGGCCTTCACCGAAGACGCGGGCGAACTGCTGTCCCTGCTCGTGTGGCTGGCCTTCGGGGCGGTCATGGTGGTTCCCGGGTTCCAGCACGCCACGTGGCAGGACTACGTCTTCGCCGTCCTGGCCCTGACGCTGATTCGCATGCTTCCCGTGGCACTGGCCTCCTTCCGCTCCGGACTCGACCGTGGCGCGGTCCTCTTCGTCGGTTGGTTCGGTCCCCGGGGCCTGGCGTCGGTCGTGTTCGGGCTCATCGCCTACGACGCCCTCGACGCGCCCGATGCAGGACGAGTCCTGTCTGTCGTCACCATCACGGTGACCTTCAGCGTGATCGCCCACGGCCTGACGGCATCCCCTCTCGCCGCGCGGTACGCCACGAGGGCGCCGACCAAAGGGGAGGGCGGTCATGAGCAGGCGGCGGCGCACCCGGTGCGCGTGCGGTCGATGTCCGGAGACCGTATCGCTCGTCGCTTTGACGGCGGGACAACCCCCCCGGTTGGCATCGATGAGGGCGGCCGGTGACCGGAGTAGCCACCCCAACCGAGGTCGTCTCTGCAGCTCCGTGGCGACCCCGCCTGTTCGTCTCGACATCAGAGCAACGGCTCCGGCTGCCACGGGACCTGATCGGCGGGGTGGGCGGAGCACTGGTGGCCTGCGGATCGTGGGTGATCATCTCGACCGGCGTCGGCTCGGCGGTGGAGCTCCGGATTCCCATGTGGATCGCAGGGTTGGTCACCCTGGCCGCCATCGTCGGAACCAGCGCGTTCACCGCCATATCGGCTTTGCTGTGCGCTGGCGCGCGTCGTTGGATGCTGCTCATCCAAGCGGTGGGCGCTTCAGGTGCGTCGGCGCTGACCTGTGTCGCGGTCTTCCACGGGCTGGATCGGCCGGTCGGTTTTGCACCACCGATTGTGGCCGCCACCTTCGCCATGGCTGTCCTGGTGGTCCGCACCCTTGTCCTCCCCCTCCGCTCTCCGCTCTGGGCAATCGTGCTCATCGGGACGGTGGCGGAGATTTTCGACGCCCATCTCGTGCCGCTGGGCACGCTGGGTGCAGCGTCACTTGGTGTCTCCGTCAGCGCGCTCCTCGCCTTCGTTTTGGGAACCCAGGACGTCGCTCCGACGATCGACGAGGCCGCAGCCTTCCTCCAACAGCTGGGCGTTGCGGTGGAACGAGTCCGTCGAAGCCCGATCACTCCGGCGTGGGGTGCGACACGGTTCTCGGCCATCGACGGAGACGGTCAACCAGTCGACATCGACATCTTCGGTCGTGACGCCCCCGAGGGCCAGGCGTTGGCGCGGGTGTGGCGATTCATCTGGGTCCGGCGGTCCACGCTCGATCTGCGGCTTCGGCGGACGCAACACATAGAGCACTCTGTCGGGATGATGCTCTGGGTCCGGGCCCAGGGTATCGAGACCCCGACAGTCGTCGTGGCGGGCACCGTCGAGCCCAGCGACGACGCCATCCTCGTGACGTGCCCCCCTCGAGGAAGAACGTTGGCCGAGCACTCCTCCGACGAAGTCGAAGATACGGACATCTTCCAACTGTGGAATGCACTCGGACAACTCGACAGTGCCGGTATCGCCCTGGGCAGCGTCCGGGTCGATTCGATCGTGCTCACGCCCGATCACCGCGTCGGCTTCCTCGACTTTGCAAACGCCGAGGCGATGGCGCCACCAGACTCACGGGCGGCGGACGCCGCTGCCCTCCTCATCGCGACTGCGGAGATCGTCGGTCCCACGCGGGCGATCGACGGAGCCATTGAGGCGTGCGGCCCGGATCGGGTGGCGGCGCTTCTCCCGCTGATCCAGCCACAGGTCCTCCCCACCGATCCGGACCTGCGGACCCGAAAACGCACGAAGGGAGACCTTAAAGGACTCCGGCTGACGGCAGCGGAGCAGCTCGGGATACCACCGGTCGAGCCACAGCCCCTGGCCCGGGTCCAGCTTTCCAAGCTGCTGCTGCTCGCCGGCACGTTCTTGGGGATCTGGTTACTTGTCGAACAGTTGGTGGGGCTCCAGGACATCGGGCACCTGATTTCCAACGCCAACTGGTGGTGGTTCCTGGCCGTCTTGCTCATCACCCAGGCGACAGCGGCGACCGAGGCAGTCTGCCTGTCCGGGGCGATGCCGGGTTCGCCCCCGATCGGCCCGCTGACCATGCTCCGACTGGCCATGAACTTCACCGGCATGATCGGTGGGACGGTCGCGACGACAGCCACGGTCGTCCGATTCAACCAACGTCGAGGTTCGCCGCCGGCCGTCGCGATCAGCTCCGGTCTGATCTACAGCGTCACCGGTTTCATTGTGCAGATCGTCCTCACGCTCATCGCTCTGGTGTTCGCCGCAGACGAGTTCCATCGAGCGACGGAAGGAGCAGCGGGGTCGGGCCCGGAGAACCTCGAATTGATCCTCTACGCGATCGTGGCTGTGTCGTTCGTCGTCGGCGTGGCATTCGTCACTCCGAAAATCCGCCGGGTGTTGGTGGAGCGCCTTCGACCCCGGATGCAGCCCGCATGGGAGAACGTGCGCCAGATCGCGCGGGACCCGGGCCGGTTGGTGCGGTTGTTCGGAGGAGCGGTCGTCACTCAGCTCATGATGGCCGCCGGCCTCGGACTGGCCCTCCGCTCTGTCGGCGAGTCGGCGTCGTTCGGCGGCCTGGTGATCGTCTGCACGTTCACGGCCCTGCTCGGAGGCATGGCACCCGTCCCCGGCGGAATGGGCGTGATGGAGGCCAGCTACATTGCCGGCCTCACCCTGCTCGGCATCCCCCAGGATGCCGCGATCGCTGCGACACTCCTCTACCGACTGGCGACGACCTATCTGCCGCCGATCTGGGGCTGGGGAGCGATGGTATGGCTACGCCGACGCGACGCCCTCTGAGAGTGGCGTCCTCCGGCCTCCCGACGACGCGGTTCAGCCGGAGGTGACGGTCAACGGGGGCACCGTCGTGCTGGGCACGGTGACCGGGCCACCCCCGCCGCCGGCCGTGCTGCTTCCCGACGATGTACTCGGGGTGTTGCCGGCGGCCTGGGTCAAATGGAGCAGTACCTCGAGCGTGCCGTTGTTCGCGGTCGTGACGAAGCCGCCGATACTCGGGTTGGCGATGTTCCATTCGGAGAACGTGATGGGCACGTCAGCCAGGACGTCGATCTCGGAGCCGACACGCTCGGCCGTGACGGTGAAGGTCACTCCTTTGGACACACCATGCATCGTGAGGGTGCCCTGCGCCGTGTACTGCTTCGTGGTGCCGACGGCCGGGATCGTTCCCAGGGTGATCGGTGAGGTCAGGACCAAGGTGGCGGTCGGATACTGACTGACGTCCATGATCCGCCCATCGAACTGTGCGTTGCGCTGGCTCTGGTCACTGACGACACTGGCCATGTCGACGGTGATCGAACCTTTCGTGACGGTGGTTCCGCTGATGAGAAGCGATCCCCAGATTTTGCTGGTCCGCCCCACGGCCGTCGCCTTCTGGCCCACCAACACCTCTTGGACCCGGTAGCCCGCTTCGGATCCGGAGCTGACGTGCCAGGTGCCGCTGACCGTGGACGACGAGGCGGCCGAGGTGGTCGAGCCGGGTGCCGAGGTCGTCGCGTGAGACGTCGGCAGCACGAGCTTGGCGGGGGCCGGGCCCTCGATGAAGTGGATGTAGATGAATGGGCCTGCAACGGCCAGGGCGGCGACCAGCACGACTGCGCCGCCGATCCACCACATGAGCCTGCGCCGACTTCTCCTGACCATCTGCGTGCACCTTCCATACGACGGGACCGACCCTGCGGACCAGTGCCAGCATGATTCCGCTGCACTGTGGCACGTACCCATGGGCCCTCTGTGACCAAGCTGAGAATCGATGGATGGTGTCGGCGAGCCACCGCCGGCCGCCGGTGCTTGAAGATTCTGGCTCACTTCGCCTGACGGCGTTTCGTTGCACGTCTCCAGATCATCCCTTTGCGTCACCAGCTACGTTGGCGGCCGAGGGGGACCAAGTCGGAAGCGCGGATTTGCCGCGCTGTGGGGATATACCAATCGGTATTTCGCAGATATCCAAATGGGGAAGGCTGTAACTCGAAGGAAATGTGAAAGTGTTGCCAACCGGTAACCCAGAAGTTGTAGTGTTTTCACTATGCAGCGCATACACGCGGAAAGTCACCGGACGCACCGGTATACAGGGGGCCTCAAAGGCCTGCCGACGTCGTGCCCGCGCGTCATGACCCAGCCATCGAACACCCAATTCAGCTCGGTCGTCTCTGACCCCCGGGAGGTGCCCTCAACGGCATAACTAGGACATACATACGTCCAGTTCGTTGAGGAGCCGCTTCCGAAAGGGGGCGGCTCCTTTGTGTTCCTGGCCCAAGACAAACCAATCCGTAAAAACACTCGAAGGGGTGTAGTCCAGCGGTACGGACAGCCGGCTCCAATCCGGCGGACGTGGGTTCGACTCCTGCCACCCCTGCTGGGCGAAGCCTTGCCCTATTTGCCTAAACGGGCGAATACATCACCGCACATTGACAACTAAATAGTACGCCAGATTGGGGATCGGGACCGCGTCCATTGAGGCGGCCACACCGACCGATCCCGCCCCGGTGACCTCTGTTGGTTAGAGGAGCGCGGCTGTAAACCGCGCGGCATTCCGCCTGCGGTCGTTCGATTCGACCCACCGGGACCCTGGGCCCAGAGCACGAGTGGCAGTGCGCCTCGTTTGCAGCGAGAAGCGTGCCGGTTCGAGCCCGGCTGGGTCCACCATGCGGGCGTGGCGAAAATGGAAGACGCGCCGGACTCAGAATCCGGTGGGCGCACGCCCGTGAGAGTTCGACCCTCTCCGCCCGCACCAGGCGCCTCTAGCTCAGTTGGTAGAGCGATGGACTCTTAATCCATGTCGTCGGGGGTTCGAGCCCCTCGAGGCGCACTCGGCCGGCACCAAAACCGGTCATCACACCTGGTTGTAGCTCAGTGTGGACAGAGCACCCGGTTCGGGACCGGGGGGTCGGCGGTTCGAGTCCGTTCAACCAGACTGGCGGTGTCATCGCATCGCATCATTCGGGAGTGGTCCAGCGGAATGGACGCTCGGCTCTGGACCGAGAGACGGTGGTTCGAAACCATCTTCCCGAGCAAGACGGAGGGCCCGGTCGATGTCCCCGTCATGCCGCAGTAGCTCAATCGGGAGAGCGCCGCCTTGTCACGGCGGAGGCAACGGGATCGAAACCCGTCTGTGGCGCCACGCCCTGGTGGTGAAACGGAAGATCACAGGAGACTACGAATCTCCAGTTCCGGGTTCGAGTCCTGGCCGGGGTGCCATCTCGTCGTAGCTCAGACGGACAAGAGCGCTGCCCTCCGAAGGCAGAGGCCACTGGTTCGAGTCCAGTCGACGAGGCCACGCCGCCATAGCTCAGTGGGAAGAGCGCAGCCCCGGTACGGCTGAGGTCCCCGGGTCGGCTCCGGGTGGTGGCTCTGGACCGATATCGGGTCCCACCGCCCCCGAGCCGGGGGCGCTGTCGGCGCGGTGCTGGCACCATGCATTGGAGGGTTGACCGAGAGGAAAGGTGCTCGCTTGCTAAGCGATGGCCGAGGGCAACCTCGCCAGCGTTCGATCCGCTGCCCCTCCGCCTTGGAAGGTATGCCTCGTTGGCTGGGGGCACCCTGTTTCGAAAACAGTGACACGGTTCTGCCGTGGGGGTTCGACACCTCTACCTTCCGCGCTGGCGCAGTGGTGCAACGGAAGCACGCCGGGCCTTCACCTCGGAGGATGTCGGATCAAAACCGACCTGCGTCACCAAGCCGCCATCGGATAAAGGCAGTCCACCGGATTCTCAGCCCGGAAGCCGGGGGTCGGTACCCCGTGGCGGTACCGGGGCACACCACGTCGTCTGCCCCATGCAGTGCGGAGTAGCTCAGCGGGAGAGCGGGTGGCCGTTAACCACCGTCGTCGGGGGTTCGATGCCCTCCTCCGCAGCCCTGGCACCGTGACCGAGGATTGAGGTACCCGATTGCAACCCGGGCCACGCTGGTGGGAATCCAGCCGGTGCCTCCATCGACGCACAGCCAACGGGGTCAAGGTGTTGACAGATACACGCGTGGCTTCCACCCACGAGTAATGGGAGCGATACCCATTGACCCCTCCAACCATCTGTCGCTCGGGAGTCGTCCAACGGCAGGACGCAAGGCTTTGATCCTTGAGATGAGGGTTCGACACCTTCCTCCCGAACCACCTGAAAGGAGGTGCATTCCATGCGACACACCCGGCTGAAGCTCGTTGTTTCCGAAGACAGTGCGACGATGTCGAGCGACGTCACGAGGGAGGAGCCCGTGGCTCTGTCCACCCTCCGGCCCGACACGCGGCGACTGCGCATTGTGGACGCTGACGACGCAGCGCCGCCGGATGATGCGGCGTGAGCGAGGTCGCCGGAGCAATGCCGGCCGGGCCCAACGGGATGGGCGCTGGATTTGTAACTCCAGTTGATCCGGGTTCGAGTCCCGGGGCCGGCCCCACGGTCGTGTAGCTCAGTCGGGAGAGCGCGCGCCTGAAACGCGCGAGGCGGTGGATCGAAACCACCCATGACCACAACGGACACGTAGCTCAGCGGCAGAGCGCCGGCACGACACGCCGGAGGTCGGGCTTTCGAAATGCCCTGTGTCCACCAGCAGCACGCCGCCCGGAGTCAACCGGTGGCGCAATGCTGCTCGCCTGGTGGATGGAGCCGGATGGAGAGGCGGGTGGTCGTGACCCACCGAGCAGGGAGTTCGATTCTCCTCATTCACCCTGGGTCTGACGACCCGCATGACAACGCAGCGGGGAGGGATGGTGACCTCACGGGTCTCATACGCCCGAAGATCTCCGGTCAGTACGGAGCGCTGCGACTGGGGTCGGGCCGGTCGCCCAGGACGGTCTTATCAACCATCCGCGTCGGGGTCAGCACCCGGGGCCCCAACCATTTGGCCCCCGTAAGAGGCAGCTGGCCCAAACCCAGTGCATGCACGTTCGAATCGTGTCGGGGGTACTTCGCCGGTGATGCTCGGGTGGCTGAGCGCCCGTTTCGTACACGGGAGCGCGAGAGTTCGACACTCTCCACCGGCTCTCTGCTCCGCTGCGGCATCCCGCACGCATGACGGTCGGACGGCCCGATCTGGCGCACTATTTGGTTGTCATTGTGTCCACAGAACGGGAAGTGAACAAAATGCCGAACCAGATAAACCCGAATCTGACGTCGTGGGCCAGCGAGCTCGACGACAACGCCCTTGAGCAGGCGTTGCGGACCTCCCGTCTGCCGATCCTGGCCGGGCCCGTCTGCCTCATGGCGGACGCGCACTTCGGCCTGGGGGCAACGGTCGGCAGCGTCGTGGCCACCAAGAACGCACTTCTGCCCTCGGCGGTGGGAGTCGACATCGGCTGCGGCATGGTGGCGGCAGAGACCAACCTCACGGCGGCCGAGCTACCCGACGACCTCACTGTGCTCCACGGCTTGCTCCGTGACCGGATCCCGGCCGGCGTCGGCAAGGGTCACGAGCGCTCCCACGCCATTGTGCCGCCGGCGCTGAAGGCACTGGGCCTACCTCCGGGCTCGGCATCCGAGATCTCCGAGCGTCAGCTCACGACGATCGCTGCGCAGTTCGGCAGCCTCGGCAGCGGCAATCACTTCGTCGAGGTTTGTCTCGACGAGCGCGACCGCGTCTGGATCGTGCTGCACTCGGGCAGCCGCGGCATCGGAAACCAGTTGGCCACGGGCCACATCAAGACGGCTCGCCTGGTCGCCCAGGAAGAGGGACAGGTCCTCGAGGACCGCGATCTCGCCTGGTTGGCGGAGGGCCGCCCTGAGTTCGATGCCTACGTGGCGGACATGTTGTGGGCGCAGCGCTACGCATGGGGCAACCGCGAGCAGATGATGGACGCCGCCCTCGCAGCGCTACGGACGGCCGTTCCGCATGCTGTCGAATCCGAGCGCATCAACTGCCACCACAACTACGCCGTCAAGGAGATCCACCGGGGCGAGGAAGTGTGGATCACCCGCAAGGGTGCGATCCGGGCCGGGCGTTCGGACATGGGTGTCATCCCGGGGTCGATGGGCGCATCGTCGTTCATCGTCCGCGGCAAGGGCAGCGAGGCGTCGTACGAGTCCAGCTCGCACGGCGCCGGGCGGCGGCTCGGACGCAAGGCGGCCATCCGCCAGCTGACCACTGAGTCGCTCCGCAGCGCAATGGCGGGCCGGGCATGGGACGACAGCATGGCCGAGCAGCTGGTCGACGAGCACCCCGACGCCTACAAGCCGATCGCCCAGGTCATGGCCGACCAGGCCGATCTGGTCGACGTTGTCCACGAGCTGCATCAGGTCGTGAACCTCAAGGGGACATGAGAGCCCCGATCGAAACAAGAACTCGAACGAAGGAGAAGGAAAGAAATGAAGCTGGCAGAGGCACTGCTGCTGCGTGCCGATCGAAACAGGAGCCTTGAGCAGCTCAAACAGCGAATTCAGGTCAGTGCTCGGTACCAGGAGGGCGAGCGGCCCCCCGAGGATGCGCCCGACCTGGTCTTGTCGGCATCGACGGTCCTCGACGAGCTCGAGGTCCTGATCCGTGACATCAATCGGACCAACTCGAGCACCGTCATGCCCGACGGTCGGACCGTCACCGATGCGCTTGCCGAACGAGACGTGCTTCGGCTCCGGTACTCGATGCTCAAGCTTTCGGCCGACGCTGCGTCGGGCGCGTCACAGCAGGCCGGGTACATCAGGGCGACCCGGTCCGAGCTCAGGTACCTCCGTGCCCTCGACGTGAAGAGTCTGCGACAGCAGGCTTCGGATGTGGCTCGGCGGGCTCGTGAGCTCGATGCGCAGATCCAGCACGTGAATTGGACGACCGAGCTCCAGGAGGTATGACGAAGCGATTGTGCGTGAAGTTGGTAGGAAAGAAACGTGGAGCGAGTTCCAGCCCGTCTGGGGGCGAATCCAGAATCAAGCCATCAAACGGCTCTGGCAGCGCGAGGGCAGCGCGATGGGATTCAAATCCCCGCCGCACAGTGCAGCCCAGCACAGTGCACAGTTCACGTTGCATTGGGCACCGAGCATCACCAGGAACTGACTACGAACGGACCGAGGGTGGGACAGGGGATTCCACGCGCAATCAGGTGGAGCGATCGCTCCTCAATGGGTAGCCAGTGAGGGCCTATGGGACTTTGGGCCCTTGTGATTTCGGCTGCTCACAACTACGGTCCGCAGTGGGTCGGGGGATCTCTTCCAAGCGGGGGCGAAGATCGATGCACGATGCAGCGGTTTCTCGTCAGCGGTTGAGCACGGGCGATGCAGGTAGGTGTCGTGGGTCGGGCAGGACCACGAGCGTCCTGCTGGGCGTCATGAGCCTCGTCATCGTCACCGTCGGCCTGTCTCTCGGAGCGATTGACTCCTGCGGGAGCGACCACCGCCGTATGGAGCACGCCGGTTCAGGTTCCCTTGGAAGGCGTCAGCGGACCCGGGGGCACTTCGATCAGCTCCGTCAGTTGTGTGGACGCCACTGACTGCACAGCTGTCGGCGAGGATTCCGATTCCCAAGCCTTCACTTTGACCGAGACGGCGGGCGTGTGGGGCACGCCAACGCTGATCGCGGAGCCCCCAGGGTTTGTGTGGCTTTTCGACTCTGTCAGTTGCTCCGCTCGTCGGAGATTGCACGGCAGTCGGATCAGATCGGAACGGACCGCTCTACGACATCGAGACGAACGGCGTCTGGGCACCTCCGAAGGAGGACCTGGGCGTCGGATTCTCGGGTCCCAGTGTTCTTTTCAGCGGAGTGAGTTGCAGCAGTGCCAGCGACTGCACTGCGGTGGGCGAGTTCGAGGCCCTCGGTGGCACTGAACCGATGTATGCCACAGAGACGAATGGCACATGGGCCGCCCCGGTGTACGCGTTTTCTGCTGATGGCCACCTTGCCAGCATCAGTTGCGTCGACGCCGACGAATGCACTGCGGTTGGTAGCTTCTTGGGGACTACGGACCTGGACAACAACCCCAACCTCGCCACGCAGGCGTGGGCCACCGAGACGAACGGTACCTGGGGTCCGCTCACCGCTTTTTCGAACATCCCTCCCGGTCCACCCTCCTTCTTCAGCGTGAGCTGCAGCAGCGCTCAGAACTGCACCGCAGTCGGTAGCGACGCAAATGACCAGCCGGTCTCCATCACCGAGACCAATGGGACGTGGGGTTCAGCCACCGAGGTCGGCGATGCCCTGGGCGGCTCCGGGGAGTTTTCGGGCGTGAGTTGCTCGAGTGCCTCCGACTGCACGGCAGTTGGCCAGGACGGCAACGTGCAGCCGATCTACGCCACCGAGACAAACGGTACCTGGGGTCCCGTGACCGAACTTACGGGTGCCGCAGGCGGCTCAGGCTCCTTCGGTGCCGTGAGCTGCACAAGCGCCACAAGCTGTACGGCAGTGGGTCTGGATGCCGAGAGCAATCCCATCTACGCCACCAGCCATGCCCCGGACATGACCTCTCCCACAACGACCACCTGCAACGGGACGCTTCCGACAGGTACCGTCGTCGGCATCGCGGCCACCAGTGACGACCGGGGCTACTGGATCGCCAACAACCAGGGTCTCGTGGTGGCCTGTGGAGATGCCCCGAACCTTGGTGGACTCGTCACTGCACCGAGTCACCCCATTGTCGGAATCGCCGCCACATCCGATGGAGGTGGCTACTACCTGGTCGCCTCCGACGGAGGGGTATTCACCTTCGGAAATGCGGCCTTCTACGGGTCCACCGGAGCCATCAGGCTCAACCGACCGATCGTCGGCATGGCCGTCGATGCGGCCACGGGGGGCTATTGGCTCGTGGCAACCGATGGCGGTGTGTTCTCGTTCAACGCCCCCTTCTACGGGTCGACCGGGGCCATCAGCGCTCAACCAACCGATCGTCGGCATGGCCCCGTCGAACGGAGGACACGGGTACTGGCTGGTTGCCTCCGACGGAGGGATCTTCTCCTTCAATGCGCCGTTCCTCGGCTCCATGGGAGCGACGCACCTGAACAAGCCCATCGTCGGCATGTCAGCGGATGCGGCCACTGGCGGCTACTGGCTGGTGGCCGCAGATGGTGGCATCTTCTCCTTCAACGCGCCGTTCTACGGCTCGACCGGGGCAATCGTCCTCAACCGGCCGATCCTGGCAATAGAGTCAACTGCCACCGGCTCCGGCTACAGGTTCGTGGCGTCCGATGGAGGGGTCTTCGACTTCGGCTCTTCAGGCTTCTTCGGCTCAGCGGTCTGATCAACGCGCGGTCCTCAATGTCGAGGTGGTCCGACGAAGGTCCCGCTACCACATCATCGGCGTACCTCCTGATCTGGTGCACGTCCTGACGCTTCGGGCGACCACACGGGAGTGCCACGACTCGACAGCGAACGGGACATCAAAATCTTACGCGACCGTAACGCTGCGATCAGAGTCCGTTTACCTTCATCCCATAGCGTGGAACGTGTTCCGAACGAACCGCATTCAGTACGAGTGCCGTTCACGATGGAGGTACAAATGACCGCCAAAAATATGCTTCGTGTCGCCATGCAGGACAAGGCTCACGCCATCGATAGCGCCTGCTCCGATGTGGAGTCTGCCGTCGGCCTGCGAGTGCGCGCCGAGTTCCAAGAGATTGAAGGCAGCAACCTGATCATCGAACTCCAGCTGATTGACGATGAGGCTGACGTCGCACCTCACCCTTCACGACTGGCGTCCGTCGTCGATAGCGCGGTCTCCCACCTCGAAGTGCTCAGTTCTTGGGAAGAGGCGAGTTCACCCGAGCCGGCTCCTCGACGCTGTCACGATGTGTTGGGGGTGGGCTATGAACCCCTGCCCCGAGTCGCCCAGCGCGCTCTGGACGACAACCTTCCGACAGCCGCGTGGGACCGCTCTGCCTCCTCATGGCTTCTCGCCGTGCCATCGGTCTGCAGTGGCAAGGCGATTGTTGGAATGTCACGCCGGCACGGCTATAGCCACAGATTCACCGCGCACGATGCTGACGCTCTGAGGTTGGGTCTGGCGTCGTAGCCCGACCGGCACTACGTCCACCATCCGGCGGCGGATGCCGGATCGAGTCGGGGACGACACTCGACGCATCTGCCACGAAGGGATCTCGAACGACAGCAGCGCTGGTCATCTTCGCGCCACACGACATACGGGCAACCCAATCGCACCGCATTGGCAACCTCTTGAACACTGCTGGCGCTTAGCCTTTTTTTCCTATCGATAATTTCCGAGCATGGGATGGAAAGGGCGATTCGATGGAGCTGGCGACTGTTGCAACTTCAAGAATGATCGTCGCGTTGGTCATCGGGGTGGTCGTCGCCCTGGTGGCCTATCGATCGTCTGAGGGCTTCAAAGATGCCAACCACGTCACACCATGGCGTATTCCGTCGTGGGGGTGGGCGCTCATCGGGTTCCTCTCCCTTCTGCTCTGGGTCATCTTGTTCCTCATCGCAAAACGCACAACGAAACCGGCGCCTGCCCGCGAAAGTCTGGGCACCTCCGAATTCGGAGTGCCACCCGGTTGGTATCCGGACCCGCAAACCGTGCATGCCTTCCGCTTTTGGGATGGACACCAATGGACGAGCCGCGTTGAGGATGGCGGGGTCGAACAGGTCGCCGAAGTCTGATTCAGCATCGCTTGCCCCCATCACGAACGAAGAGGCGGGTCCGCACAAGTGTTTGAACAACTCGACGACCGTTCGGATACCGGTCCCCACCTCGTATCTCCCGTAGTTACCGATCGCGTTACCACCACGACGGCATTCCTGCCACCACCGTCACCGGCCAGTCGCCGACCAGATCGTTCCGCAGCGCAACCGGTCACGGACAGAAAGCTCCGCCGCTTGTACGGCTGGGAGACATGGGTGGTTCTGTCGATTTTCCCACTCGGGGCGACCATTGCAGCAATCACCTACCTGCTCATGCACATCACGATCGGTGTGGAGTTCTCGGACGGGGGCCTGGTCATTCCCGGAGAGCCGGGGCTCTCCCTGGGATTGTCCGTGGCTGTCGTCGTATCCGGATTCGCAGCAGCCGGGCTGGTCTTTTTCTTGCTGATCAGAAATGGCGAAGGACTGTCCTCAATAGGCCTGTCACGCGACGGCTGGCGCAGGGATCTCGGCTACTTGCTACCAGTTTGGGTTCTCGTCCAGGTGATTCCGCAGGAAGTGGGATCAGCCATTTTGTCGGGAGCCCACATCTCGAGGTACCAGGTTTCCGGCCCCGCACTGCCAACTGCATTCGTGGCAGTCGGCCTGCTGATGAGCCTTCAGGCTGCCGTCGTTGAAGAAGTGGTCGTGCTCGGGTACCTGGTTCGGCGCCTGGAGCAACGCGGATGGACGACGACAGCGGTGGTCGTCATCGCCGTGCTCGTTCGAATTTCGTATCACCTCTACTACGGACCAGGGGTCCTACCGATCCTGTTGTGGGCGACCGCCACCGTCTTTGCGTATCGCAAGATCCGCCGCCTTCTGCCCTTCATCATTTGCCATTTCGTGTGGGACGCCGGCATCACGATCAATGGCTACTCGCACACGGCAGCGGCGACGTTCGATGGTCTGTTCTTTGTCGCGGCACTTGTGTTCCTGCTGCTATGGGGCCGCGAAGACGGAGTACCGAGAAGGCGGCGTGCGGATCCCACCTTGTTGAGCCTCCCGTAGGCGAAGTTGACTTTTGCTGCGGCGGTCCTTCCGTGGGCGCCCGGTCGGGAGTTGAAGGGCTCACGGGTCGCTCTGTGCGAGCAGCGCGACCGTTGCGTTGGCAGTTGCTCCTCACCACCTCCCTGGTCGCCGCCGCCCGCGAACGAGGGAGGACAGCGAGAGCGGCGGACTCAAAGGCACAGTCGTCTTGCACGTCGGTCCTTGCGTTGCCAGCCACGACAGAGACACCCAAGCCTGCACAGTCGAAGGCACTCGCAACCATCGTCGGGCGCGCACGCCGGCTGGGCAGGAAGCTGACAGTGAAGGGAACGAGTGTTTCCTGGCAGTCCGACGACGATGACTTCAAAGCCAAATCTGCGAGTGTCGCTCGCAGCAACTCGACCTTACGCCCGTTCGCCACAGCAACGACCGGACCGGCGTTTCCCCACAAGGCAACTCGCGTGAAGCCCGTCACCTCCACCACGCCTCCCTTGGGCGGTGTCAGCGCTCCAGGCGCCCTCGAAGAGCTTCGGGTCACCAAGTGGACGCCGTTGAGGTCGGCACGGGCTACTGGCCCAACAGCCGAGCTTGCAAGACCCGGCGTTCCGGCGTCGACGGCCAAAAGGGCCGCAAGGAGGGACAATGCTCCCGCAAGCATTGCCACCCGAGAATTCGGCCCGAACTTCATTCTCCTATGACGCTTTCGCTGAAGGTTTGGTTCGATGGCTCCTGCTGCCACACGAGCTCTCCCGTGAGTGCCCCGCACATGGCAGAACGTAGGCCGGCGAACCACTTTGCGATTGGGCCGGCACTTACCACGCGTTTACCGAGGATCGTTAGCGTCGCCCCATGACGGACCCATGGGCGAGTTCGAGAGAGTCCTGGAGGCGAAGATGACAACGGAATCCGCAACTGGGTTGGAGAACAGCCCCAAGGCATCACGGCGACGGTTGTCGAGGGAAGAACGGCGCCGTCTGGCCGCCGAAAACGAGCTGGAGTGGCTGGCCTTCCCTGGCCTTCCAGGAACGCATCTCACATGGCGAAAAGGGGGATCCGGAAGTTGGGACTTGGTATCTGCGAGCGGTGCGGTCTGGGTGACCCGCCGCCGTCAGTCGATAACTGTGTCAGGTCGGAGCTATGAGATTCGTCACGTCTGGAAGAACAAGAGACGAAACTACATTTTCGACCGATTGGACAGACAGGAGTTGGTCGACGCTACCGGATCAGTCGTATTCAGCTGGAAAGGAACGCACTTTTCGGGGCGGGCGGGAACGGTCCTCACTCTTAGGGGCACGGACTACGCGTTTCCGATCCGGGGAAGTGTAAACAAAGCCAAGACTGTGATGTCCGCTGTTGAGATTGGGGGATCCGGCCAGTCACTCGCGCGGTTCCGTCTGACCTGTGGTTCGTTTCGGGCGCGAAACCAATGGCGCACTTGGAATCCTGGTCCAGTCGAGGTCGTCGTGAGCCCGGAATCCCTCTCGACTCACCAAATGGCATTGCTGATCGCCGTCGCAACGTCTTGGATTCGGAGCTACTTCGACACTCCAGGTGGAGGCTAAGTCTCCCACCCGCAGGCCGAGCTTCCTGACGCACGGTGCATCGTCGGCTTGTCCGCTCCGCCCCGCCCTGTGAGGCCGCGATTGGCGCGGTGCAGATCGGGCAACGAGACTTGTCGGGACCATGACGCCGTCCCGCCAAGGAAAGAGCAAAGTTTGCTAAGCGATCGTTCGAGAGACCACATCTCCCCCGAGATCCCGCCGAATGCCGGGAGTAATCTCACTGCGAACCTTGGGCTAGGGGTTTCGACATGGAAGGACGGTGAGGCCAACGCCACAATCCGTCTCTCGCCCGAACAGATGGAGTCCGATGGCAGCGTCCCATTTGGCAGTCTGGCGGCGATTGCCGATAACAACAACGCCACGGCCAATATCAACTCTGCCAATTGGGATGACAATTCCATTCTGATCGAGGTCGCCTACCAGGCCACACGCGCCGCACGAGGGACGGTGGAGGTCCGCAGCTCCAACTCGGCGTACAACGAGCTCATGGGCATCTCGCAGGGCGTGATGCTCGACGACGAGGGCCCCTTCGGTCAGTGTCAGAGCACCAGTGTGACCGTTCCCGGCCGACCGATGTTGGCGGACCGCTTGGGATCAGGGAGTCTCGGCGAGCTGCCCCACGTTGACCACATCTCCTTCCCGTGGGAGAGCGACCTGGCTCCTGCACCCATCGATGTGTACCTCAAGGGCGGTCTCAGGCTGACCGAGGGAGGGGCGATCTACACCTCGCAGCTCGACGCAGGGTGGTCGTCCGGCTACGGCTCCCTCCACGGGGGGGCGATCGGGCTATTGATCACCCGGGCAATGCGCTACGCCGCCGTCGCGGTGTCGCCGGCGCACGTCGAGCAAGTCCCCATATCATTCAACATCAACTACGTGCGCCCCGCGATGGTGGTGCCCGAGCCGATACAAGCGGTCGCAAGGGTGGTTGCGTTGACGACCAGATTCTGCACCCTCGAAGGCGAGCTCATTCTCCCCTCGGGTAAGCCAGCCTCACGGTGCCGAGTCATCCACCGGCTCGTTCCGAGGGACTGACCGCCGCCGTCATCCGGTGGCGGATTCGGTGAATTCGAAGAGGAGCCCGGCGTTATCTGCCGGGCGTACAGCGAAGCTCTCTTCGTCGTCACCCGGCAAGAGATCGACCCCATGCGATGCGAAGTGCGACCGGGCCTGTTCGACGCTGGTGGTGCCGAACACGACTGACCGGATTCCATCGCCGTTGCGGGCCAAAAACCGTTCAAGCGGCCCAACGGTGGTGGGGCTCAGAAGCTCCACCACCGTGTCTGCCGAGTTCGATCCCCACCGCACGGGCCTGCGTAGCCTGCCTCTCAACTTCGTATATGACCGTCCCATTGACGTACTCGCAGAGGAAACGCTTCGCTCCTTCGAGGTCCGAGACCACCACGCGATAGCGCTCCAGTCCGGTTATGCCGAGCGGGTGGTCGTCCCGCCAAAATTCGATCGGATGGATTGGTTCGAGGTACGGGACCGGGGAGGGCACCGCATGGAAGTCGTGGTCGTAGAACTCAAAGGACACGCCATAGGCGTCGAGTGGATGGATGTGGAACGCAGGTCCTAACTCACGCGCGATACGAATGCCTCTCGCTGTCGTGGCGTCCCGGGCTTCGCCCACGTCGGGAACCGTGTATTCGATCCCGACGTAGTGGGGGCCGAAGCGGGCATGGAGCAGATCGTCGTGGGGCGAGAACAACTGGAATATGACACGCCCGATGGCGATGAGGCAGGCATGCCATTCGTCACGAGGCATGTCGATCAGAAACTGGGCACCGTACACCTCGGTGAAGAAGTGGACAGTCTGGTCGAAATCATCGATGACGGCGTTGACATGGTTCATGGCGCCACATCTGATCGGGGTCATAGAGGCCTCCTGGCTAGATCAATTGGGTGGATGGAAGTGCCCATTGCAAAACCTCCCTTTGGAGGAAGCGGCGGCGGTCGTCTTGTGGTTCGAGGATCTTGGCTTGGTGACATGCCCGGCGACCGGACGCGAATCGCCCCCGCAACCGAAGGGGGGTCCGGTTCGGGGGCATCGCCGCCATTCCCAAAGGAAATGGCTATACGGAACAGATTACGTCATGGCCCTTAGGCCCAGCTGTGAACAGCCGCTCGATTCAATGTCATTTTTGCGGGCCGTCATACAGAATGCTTCCCGGGGCACCCCCGGGTGGGTCATCATCGTCCACTCGGCAGCCTTGCGGAAATCGGAAACGGAACATCGAGCAAAGTCGGCCGAGAATCCCGGTCAATCCTCATCTCCAGCATGGTCCTATTTATGGTAGATCCATATCTGTGCCGTGCAAAAGGGCGGCTGCCTGCCCCCTACCTGCCAAGCTGTCTCACCATCCCGGCCGATCTGGGCACCCGCGGTGGGCGAGAAATCACCGCCGGACCGATGTGACGTCTTCAACCTCGCTCTGAAATGTCTTCAGTACCCTGAAGTCGATCGGTTTGGCCCAGGCACTCGACGGGCAAAATGCGATCCCTGTTCTGTCAGAATGCCGGTTTGCGTTCTTGGCGTTTCCTACGAATAACCACAATTGTCGGCCAGCTTGCCAGCGCCGCGAAAATAAGCACTGTGAGACCGATCCAAAGCCGACTTTGACTCGGCATAGGAACCGCAAGGAGTACCAAGAAGACCAGAGTCATGCACCACCCAGCAACGGCACACGTGAATACGACATTGGTACTGACCACATGGTGATCCATCGTTTCCGGCCATTGACGAACCAGATCGTTGCCATCGGCGCGATCTTCGATTCCTTCCCTGCCGCTCGATGTCGAGGATGTGTCCGTCGAGTGCTTCGCAAAAAAGAGGGCGATCGGCGCGCCCCAACGCTCCGCACGAAGGGCCAACGTTGGGCTCCGTGAGATCACAACACTGCTGACGATCGCGAAGACGAAATACAGACCAAAGCCGAGGTGCGCGAGAATTCCAATCGGAATGAGCAAGATCATGATTCCCACCCGGATCACGTTCAAGCCTGCGCGCGAGAGGTTACGCCGAGCGGTCTTAGAGTCCGGTTGTGACCTCGCCGCCCGTGCAAGCGCCTCAGACCCTTCCCGCTTCTTCCCAGAGGCGCGCAATGCAACGCCAAGGTTGTTTAGCGCCGCATAATTGTCGGGATCTATGGCAAGCGCTCGCCGGCTTGCATCAATGGCCATATTCCAGTTCCTTGCACCCAAAGCCACAAGGCTGGACGCCACCCAGGTCGCAGCACTGTGAGGAGCCAGTCGGATCGCTTCCTTTATAGCGACATTCGCCCCGAGGTTGTCTCCGGTCAAGGGCAGGGCCTGAGCCAGAGCGATGTGCGAATTGGGATCCCCAGGCGCCAATCGCACAGCTTCCCTCGCCGACACGACGGCTTCGCGACCCATTCGCGTTCGGTCCTTCCTTCCACCTTCCATTGCCAGCGTCGAGAGCGCACTGCTCTTTAGCCGGAAGGCAGTTGCGTCATGAGGTGCCAACCGAATTGCTTCTTCAGCCTTCTGTGCGGCCTCTCCGGGCTGACCTGCCCCATGCAGGGCGCGTGACCACACACAGAATGACCGCGGGTCAAGAGGTGCCAGGAGAGACGCATCCCTGGCTCGTTCTGCTGCGGCTTCGAATCGCTTAACTCTGATTAACGCGTCAGCCTCAGCCAGAAGGGAAGCTACATGGTCAACCGCATCGGTCACGCCATCCCCCCTAATGAGACTTCCGCTTCCGAAGATACGCGGCGAGTTCGTCGTACTCCCCGGTGCTGTTGGCATAGCGAACGTGATTGCGCGCCGATTCGAACCAAGCAGCGGTACTCGGATGAGTTGACTTGATCGCCGCAAGAATGTCGCTCGTGGCTATCGGTTGTATCACCGTGGTTCGGATAGCTTCGCTCAGTGCACGTTCAGCGGCATCATCACAGACCAATCGGAGGTCGGCTCCCGAAAGTCCCTCTGAAGCCCGGGCAAGCTCATCGAAGTCAACCGACCCGACCGGACGGCCTTGCAACTGGTAACGGAGAATCGCTGCCCGCGCGTCGGTGTCAGGCGGGAGAAGAAGCATCGTACGATCGAAGCGACCTGGGCGCCGGAGCGCAGGATCCACGTCCCAAGGTTGATTTGTTGCGCCGATCACGAATATGCCCTCGTTGGACGACTCCACACCATCCAATTCGACCGACAATTGAGCTACAACATTCCGGGCGGCACTGCGTCCGAGGTTCATGCGAGAGTGACCGATCGCATCCAACTCATCGAAGAAAAGCACGCACGGGGTGTTCCGTCGTGCCGCTTCAAATAGTTCGTGAAGCTGTTTCTCCGAATTTCCTAACCACATGTCCAGAATCTGGTGCAGACCAACCGTAACGAATCGCGCACCCAATTCCCCTGCCACTGCTCGGGCGAGAAACGTTTTTCCACAGCCTGGCGGCCCCCAAAGCAGCAGTCCTCCACGAAGATTGGCGCCATACGTGCGCCGAAGTTCAGGATTTCGGAGCGGAGCCAGAAATGACTGTTCGAGCCGCTGCTTTACCTCTGTGAGGCCACCCACGTCGGCCAACTTCACCGGCTCGAGGTACCCGGCCTCCCGCAGCACGTCTTGGAGGAACCGATCCCAGTCAGGCTCTTGCGAGGACCCCGAGCTGATGTCAGCGGCGGGATCCCCGCTTGTACCCTCGGCGAGTGGCGCTGAGGACCCGTCCACAATCGCCGGATCGACTCCATGGGAATGGGTCCCCGAGAGTGAGTCACACAAACGGGCCCAGCCGGCGGCTCGAGGGTCGCCTAGGGCGCCGCCGGCACGACTTGCCAGACCAAGCGCTTCGGCGTGATCCGGCTCGACGTTGAGAACCACCTCGAGTTGTCGGAGGGCATCTGCGAAGCGGTCGGCACCCACCAACAACCCGGCAAGATGGACACGGAGAGACAAGTTGTCCGGATCGGCGAACACTGCCTTCTCGATGGCACGAATGACCTCGGGGTCAGCGGTCACTACTCGGGATGCCCCACTCATTTCGTACAGAATCCTTGGGCTCGACCATTGACAACATGCTACGGGCCGGGTGACTTCTGTTCACAAACAGTTTCCCAACGTCCTCCCAACAGACACATCGTGGCAACAGCACAAGACCTGTGCCAGCGCCCACGATCGCCACAAATGGATCCAGTCTGTAGTCCGCATCGATCGACACTCCGGGACGAAATCAATCGACCGCGTAAACGCTGATGCCACGTGGCAGTAGCGAACACATCGGTGTCGCAGACGAGGAAAAGGGGACTACGTAGCAAAAAGGATCGCGCACTCAGCTCGCACGACGGCGATGGTTCCTAGTGATGAGAAGGGCACACCACCGCTGACCAGCGCAAACGACGCAAAAAGCTCCGGGGGAGAGACTCGAACTCTCAACCTAGCGGTTAACAGCCGCTTGCTCTGCCATTGAGCTACCCCGGAAGGACTGCGTTGCAGCCCCCGAACGATATCAGTGGGGCGGCGGGGGCTGGGGCGGGTCGTGGAGAGGGCCGGCCCGTGGTCAGGACTCTTCGAGATAGTCCCTGAGGAGGTGTGCCGCGTCGGGGCGGCGCAGTTTGGCCAATGTCTTTGACTCAATCTGGCGCACGCGTTCGCGGGTGACGCCGAACTCCTTGCCGACCTCTTCGAGCGTGCGGATCTTTCCGTCGTCGAGTCCGAAGCGGAGGCGCACCACGTCCTGTTCGCGTTCGGAGAGATGGCCCAATGCCTCGCGGACGGCGACGTCGAGCAGGGACCGTGTCGCGGCATCGTCGGGCACCACTGCCCCCCGGTCCTCAATGAGGTCGGAGAGATTGAAGTCGTCCTCGTCGCCCACCGGCTGTTCCAGCGAGACCGTGTCCTGGTTGATGCGCAGGATCTCCCTGATCCGATCGATCGGGAACTCCACCCGCTGCGAAACCTCTTCGATGGTCGGTTCGCGTCCGAGCTCCTGCAGGAGCTGTCGTTGTGCCCAGACCACCTTGTTGATGGTCTCGACCATGTGCACGGGGATGCGAATCGTCCGCGCCTGGTCGGCAATGGCCCGGGTGATGGCCTGCCGGATCCACCAGGTGGCATAGGTGGAGAATTTGAAGCCCTTGGTGTGGTCGAACTTGTCGACCGCACGCATGAGCCCGAGGTTGCCTTCCTGGATCAGGTCGAGGAAGGCCAGGCCGCGGTTGCGATAGCGCTTGGCGATGGACACGACCAGGCGCAGGTTGGCCTCGATCAGGTCGTCCTTGGCCTGTTGCCCCCGCCGCATCAGGCGGCGATTGCGCGACAGCTCGGGACCCTTCAGCAGATCCTCTGCCGGTCCTTCTCCCTTCTCGGCCAACTCGTGCGCGGCGAGCTTCGCCGCTGCTTCGTTCCCGATCTCGATGGCCTGCGCGATCTCCACTTCCAACGCTGCATTGAGAAGCGGGACGCGGCCTATCTCTTTGAGGTAGGTGTGAACGGGGTCCTCTGCACTGCCCGAGGATTCGGCCGACGTCGGGCGCTTCGCGTTCGACTTGCGCCGCTGCCCGCTGTCGTTGGCCGCGCTGCGCGCCGCGGTGCGGGACTGCACGCGTTCAGCGATCCCCTCGGCCAGCGCATCGACATCGTCGTCGACCAGCGCCACGCCTTCGGCATTGATGCGCGAAAGTAGGGCAACCAGTACTTCGGGCGTCAGCTCGACGTCGTGCAGCACGTCGATCAACTCGTCGGGCGAAAGCGCGCCTTTGGCGCGTCCCACTGCGAGTGCGTTGTCAAAGTCGACCTGCGAGACACCGGCGGGAAGCGGGTCGTCCTTCACCGCGACGAGGACGGTGGCGGCCGCAGGGGAAGCTCCGTTTCTTGCTTCTTCGACGGCCATCGCCGAATCGTCGTTCACCTGCACCATTCCCGCTCGGTCATCCCTCTTTCGGCTCCCGCTCCATGAGCCACGCTACCAATCGATCCGCCGCGGCGCGTACAGAGCCCGGATCTTCGAGTTCTGCCAGCCAGCGGCGTACTTGTGCGGTGACAGCTGCGCCCGCCTGCCAAGATTCTCCCAGACCACGCGACGCCTTTTCCACTTCGGAGAGTTCGCGCCGTACGGCCTCGCGCAGCAGCACGCCGACGACGAGGTCCACGGGATCGCCGAAATCGGCGTCTCCGATCAAGGGCTCTTCCACCGTCACCCGACGCAACAGCGCAGCAACTTCGGGTGACGCCATCGCGATCGCATCGTGAAGATCGTCGTGCTCGATCAACGCGACGAATGCCGCACGCTGCAACGCGTCGACGAAGAGGACCGGTTGCAGTCGATCGGCGACCTCCTCGGGCCGATGGACCGCCAATTTCAGCGCCTCGAGTCCGGGACCGTCCTTCTGGGCCGTGGCAGCGAACCGCTCGACCCCGTCGTCCCACTCCATTGCGTCGCCGTCGTCGGGATCCCTCAGCTCACCGGGATCATCCCGCTTGCCGGTTCGTGACGGCCTTCGGAGAGCTCGTTTCGGTCTGTGGATGGGCCCGCAGATACTCGAGGCGTTCGCGCAAGCGGGGCGCGTCCAGACGACAGCGGTCCGAAAGCTGCATGACGTACTGGTCGCGTACGAGATCGTCGGGATGCTCGGCGACGGCGGTCAGGGCCGACTCGGCCGCCCGGGCGCGGCCCTCCGCCGTCGTGAGGTCGCCGGCGCTCAGCATGCGGTCGACCCTGAACTGGAGGAAGGGCCTTGCGCTCGGCCACGGCCCGGGCCAGCGCCTCGGGGTCGCTCCGGGCAAGGTCGCCCGGGTCGCTCCCGTGGGGCAGGTCGGCCACCACCACGTCGACCTCGTGCCGGCGCTCCCATTCGTAGACGCGTGAGGTGGCGTTCTGGCCGGCCCCGTCGGCGTCATAGGCCAGCACGATCCGCCGGCCGAAGTTGCGCAGCAGGGTGAAGTGCTCCTCGGCCAGCGCGGTACCGCACGTGGCCACGGCACGTGGCACGCCGGCCTGGAAGAAGCCGATCACGTCGGTGTAGCCCTCGCAGACGACGACCTCCCCTTTCGCGATGACGTCCTGCTTGGCCCAATTCGAGCGCGTAGAGGGTGCGGCGCTTCGAATAGATCGGGGATTCCTGGGAGTTCTTGTACTTCGGCTCGGGTCGCTCCGAGTGGCGGCTGGCCGGCGACGGGAGGGAGGATCCGGCCGCCCAGGGCCACCGGACGGCCGGAGGGGTCGCAGATCGGGAACAGCACGCGGGCCCGGAACGCGTCCTGGGCCCGGCCCCGGCGGTTGATGAAGCCCAGGCCCGAATCGGTCAGCACCCGCTCGGGCAACCTGAGGGCTTTGCTCAGAGCGTCCCACTCGTCGGGCGCCCACCCCAGGCGGAACCGGCGCACGACGTCACCGTCGTAGCCCCGCGAGCGCAGGTAGTCCCGGGCCCGGCCGGCATCGGGCGAGCGCAGGAGCCGCTCGTGATACCAGACCACCGCCTTCTCCACGGCGTCGAGCAGTTCGGTCCTGCGCTTGCGGTCCTTCCCGATCTCTGCGTCCTCGTGCAGAGCCACCCCGGCCCGGTCAGCCAGGAGCCGCACGGCATCGACGAAGTCGAGGTGTTCGGTGGCGCGGACGAAGGTGATGGCGTCTCCCGAGGCCTGGCAGCCGAAGCAGTAGTAGAAGCCCTCCTCGGCGTTGACGCTGAAGGAAGGGCTCTTCTCGGTGTGGAACGGGCACAGGCCGGTCCAGCGGCGGCCGACGCGCTTGAGCGCGGCATGCTCACCGATCAGCGCGACGATGTCGGTCGCCGCCCGCACCTGGGCCACGTCCTCGTCGGGGATGGCCATTCAGTGACGGTACCGCGGCGGTGCTTCCGCCGAGACGGGTCGCAACCGCTGTGGAGGTCAGCTGGCCTTTTGCGCCCCGGGCTCCCCGGCCAGCACGGCCTGCGCCGCAGCGAGACGGGCCACGGGCACCCGGAACGGCGAACAGCTCACGTAGTCGAGCCCGGCGTCGTAGAACATGGCGATGGACTCGGGGTCGCCGCCGTGCTCGCCGCAGACACCGACCTTGAGCGACGGCCGTGTCGCCCGTCCCCGCTGGGTGCCGAGACGCACCAGCTCGCCGACGCCGTCGGCGTCGACCACGTCGAAGGGATTCCGCTTCAAGAGCCCCAACTCCAGATAGGCCGCCATCATCCGGCCCTCCACGTCGTCCCGGCTGAAGCCGAACGTCATCTGGGTCAGGTCGTTCGTGCCGAAGGAGAAGAAATCGGCCACTTCGGCGATCTCCCCCGCCAGCAGGGCGGCCCGTGGCGTCTCGATCATGGTGCCGATGGTCACCTCGAGCGTGCCCTTCGTGGCTTTGGCCTTCTTGGCGCCCTTGGAGGGGCTCGGCGCCTCCTCGTCCGCAGACCTCGGCCACGGCCTCTTCGACCCAGCTGCGGGCCAGCGCCAGCTCTTCCCGGCTGACGGTGAGAGGGATCATGATCTCGACGATCGGGTGCCCGCCGTCGACCACCCGCTGGCGGGCCGCCTCCATGAGGGCCCGCACCTGCATGGCGTAGAGCCCCGGCTTGACCACCCCGAGGCGCACGCCGCGGGTGCCCAGCATCGGGTTGGCCTCTTTCCACGACAGGGCGGCGGCGTAGAGCCGCTGCTCCTCGGGGGTGAGCCCGACGGTGGCCTCCTTAATCGCCATCTCTTCGGTGCTGGGCAGGAACTCGTGCAGCGGCGGGTCGAGGAGGCGGACAGTGACGGGGAGCCCGTCCATGGCCTCGAGAATGTCGATGAAGTCCTTACGCTGGACCTGGCGCAACTCCTCCAGGGCGGAGGTCTCCTCCTCGGGGGTGTCGGCCAGGATCATGCGCCGGACGACCGGAAGCCGATCCTCACCCAGGAACATGTGCTCGGTCCGGCACAGACCGATGCCCTCGGCCCCGAGGGTGCGCGCGTTGGCGGCGTCCTCGCCGGTGTCGGCGTTGGCCCGCACGGCCAGGTGGCCCGCCCGGATGTCGTCGGCCCACGAGAGCACGGTGGCGAAGGCGGCCGGTGGCGATGCCGCGGTCAGGGGGACCTGACCGGCCACCACGATGCCGGCCCCGCCGTCGAGCGAGACCCAGTCGCCCTCGTTGAGCGGTGACGCCGCCCACGGTCACCGAGTGGGCCGACAGGCGGAGGACCTCGGCCCCGACGACGGCGGGCTTGCCCCAGCCCCGGGCCACCACGGCGGCGTGGCTGACCAGGCCGCCCCGGGCGGTCAGGATCCCTTCGGAGGCCAGCATCCCGTGCACGTCCTCGGGTGAGGTCTCGCTGCGGACCAAAATGACCTTTTCGCCCCGCCCCGCCGCGGCCGCCGCATCGTCGGCCGTGAAGTAGATCCGGCCCACGGCGGCGCCCGGGCTGGCACCGAGGCCCTTGGCCCACACCGAGTAGCCGGACCCGGCGAACTGCGGGTGCAGCACCGCGTCGAGATGGTCCTCGGTGATACGCGAGACGGCCTCGGCCTTGGAGATGCCCAGGTCATCGGGGCGCACCATGTCCACCGCCATCTGCAGGGCCGCCGTGCCGGTGCGCTTGCCCACCCGGGTCTGCAGCATCCACAGCTTGCCCTGGTCGATGGTGAATTCGGTGTCGCACATGTCGTGATAGTGGCCTTCGAGGCGATCGAAAATGGCCAGGAGCTCGGCGTGGACCTCGGGGAATTGCTTCTTGAGCTCCGAGATCGGCTCTGTGTTGCGGATGCCGGCCACGACGTCCTCGCCCTGGGCGTTGACCAGGAAGTCCCCGTAGGCGCCCTTGGTCCCCGTTGCCGGGTCACGGGTGAACCCGACCCCGGTACCCGAGTTGTCGTCGCGGTTGCCGAACACCATGGCCTGGACGTTGACCGCGGTGCCCAGGTCGTGCGAGATGCGCTCGCGGTTGCGGTAGGCGATGGCGCGGGGCCCGTTCCAACTGCGGAAGACCGCCTCGATGGCGCCCCGGAGCTGCGCAGCCGGGTCCTGCGGGAAGGGCTCCTTGGTGTGGCGCTCGACGATCTGCTGATACGAATCCACCAGGTAGCGCAAGAGCTCGGTCGGCACCTTGGCGTCCGAGGTGGTGCCGGCCAACTCCTTGGCGGCATCGAAGAGGGAGTCGAACTCCTCCCCGGGGAGGTCGAGCACGATCCGTCCGTACATGGCGATGAAGCGGCGGTAGGAGTCGAAGGCGAAACGCTCGTCCCCCGTCTGCTTGGCCAGGCCCTCGACCGAGCGGTCGTTGAGCCCGAGGTTGAGCACCGTGTCCATCATGCCGGGCATGGAGAACTTGGCGCCCGAACGCACCGAGACCAGGAGGGGATCGTCGGCGTCGCCGATCGCCTTGCCCATGGCCGTCTCGAGGCGCGTGCGGGCCCCGGCCACCTCGGCGTCCAGGCTGCTGGGCCATCCGCCGGCCATGTAGTCCCGGCAGGCGTCGGTCGAGATGGTGAAGCCCGGCGGGACGGGCAGGGCGAGCACCGACGTCATTTCGGCCAGGTTGGCGCCCTTGCCTCCCAGGAGGTCCTTGAGCTCCATGGGCGGCTGTGCGTGGGTATGGTCGAAATCGAAGACGTACGGCATCGGGCCTCCTTGCCCTGGCATGGCGAACCGCGGGGTGCGGCGGTCATTGGGTGGTCATTGCGGCCCACTGGGAGCGCGAAAACGACAGCCTACCGGCCCGCCACGACCGTCAGTGGTCCCTCGGGGGCCTCTTCTGAAACGGGGCGGCTCCGCCGACCTGGCGTTCGAAGACCTGCTTGGCCTCGCGCATGAAGTCCCGCACGATAGCCAACTCCTCGGCCTTGAAGCGCTGGGTGACCTGCTTCATCTCCTCGACGATGGGCTGCTGCGCGTGCTGCAGCTTCTTCTGCGCCGACGGCACCAGCTCCACCCACACCCGCCGCCGGTCGTCGGTGTCCCGCCGACGCTTCACCATGCCCGCCGACTCGAGCCGGTCGAGGAGGAACGTCACCGCGCCCGTGGTCAACCCGCTCTCTTCGGAGAGCTGTCCGGCCGTCATGGGGCCGAGTCGTCCGAGGAGGTCCAGGCAACGCATGTCGGTCCGGCTCAACTTGAACTTCTTGGCCACCCGCTCGTCGAAGTCACTGGCGGCGCCGAAGTAGCCGACGATCTCCGATCGAAGCTGTGCGATGAGATCGCTCCGGGACCATTGCCTTGACACGTAAATAACTTTATCACTAAGTTTCTTTCCCAATGAGTAATTCTTCCTCGTTCGCCGTGGAGGCGCACGACCTCGTCAAGGTCTTCCCCCAAGGCAACGTGCGCGCGCTCGACGGCGTGTCACTCACGGTCGAAGAGGGGACGATCCTCGGGTTGCTCGGCCCCAACGGTGCCGGCAAGACGACGGTCGTGCGTATCCTCTCCACCATCTTGAGCCCCGACTCGGGGGACGCCTCCATCCTCGGTCACGACGTGGTCAAGGAGGCCGAAACCGTGCGCCGGATCATCGGGCTCGCCGGGCAGTACGCCGCCGTCGACGAGAACCTGACCGGCCGGGAGAACATCCGCATGGTCGGACGGCTGTCGCACATGAGCCGGAAGGACTCCGCCGCCCGCGCCACCGAGCTCCTGGAGGGGTTCGGGCTGGCCGACGCCGGCGACCGGGTCCTCAAGACGTATTCGGGGGGTATGCGGCGACGGCTCGACCTGGCCGCCGCACTGGTCGCACGGCCGCCGGTGTTGTTCTTGGACGAGCCCACCACCGGTCTCGATCCCCAGAGCCGTCAGGACCTCTGGGGCGTGATCGAGGGATTGGTGGCCGGCGGCACGACGGTGCTCCTCACGACCCAATACCTCGAAGAGGCGGACCGGCTGGCGCGCGACATCATCGTCGTCGACCACGGGCGGGTCATCGCCGAAGGCACCCCGGCCGAGTTGAAGGCCAATCTGGGCACGTCGGTCGTCGCCGTCACCTTGAGCGACAACGAGACCGCGCAAAAGGCGGCCGCGTCTGGTGGCCCCGCTCTCCGACAAAGCGCCGCTCGTCGATCGCAACATCGTCGAGCTGACCGTCGAGAACGGGCCGAAGGTCGGCGCCGAGGTCCTCCGCACGCTCGATGCGGCCCAGATCCCGATCGCCGGCCTGGCGCTCCGCGAACCGAGCCTGGACGACGTGTTCCTGAGTCTCACCGGCCACAAGTCCGAGGCGGAGACGGACGAGCAACGCGTGGCCCGCACCGGCAAAGGGCCGAAGCGCCCGCCGAGTGAGTCGGAAACCGACGGAAGGGATGCCGCATGACCACCATCACGGTGCCCACGACCATCACCTCGCCGGCGCCCTCGGGCCATCGCCTCCGTTGGGCGTTCGCGGACGCCCTCACCGTCACGTGGCGCAATCTGAAGGCCTACACGCGGATTCCCGAGGCCCTCTTCTTCTCGACACTCCAGCCGATCATGTTCGTCCTGCTGTTCCGCTACGTGTTCGGAGGAGCGATCCCGATCCCCGGTGGCGTTCCGTACGTCGACTACATGATGCCGGGAATCTTCGTGCAGACCGTCATGTTCGGTTCGGTGAGCACGGCCGTCGGATTGGCCGAGGACCTGCAGAAGGGGCTGATCGAACGCTTCCGCGCCTTGCCGATGGCCCGGTCCGCCGTCTTGGCCGGCAGGACGAGCGCTGATTTCGTCCGCAACGTCTTCGTGGTCATCATCATGACAATCGTGGGGTTCGCCGTCGGCTTTCGCATCGGCGACGGGGTCCCCAACTACATCCTCGGGCTCCTGATCGTGTTGGCCTTCGCCTACGCGATGAGTTGGGGCTTTGCGGCTATCGGGCTCGCCGCACCGAACAGCGAGACGGCGCAGGTCATGGCGTTCCCCATTTTGTTCCCGCTCACCTTTGCGTCCACGGCGTTCGTGCCCATCGAGACGATGCCCGGGTGGCTCCAGGGATTCGTACGCCATCAGCCGGTTTCGGTCGTCGTCGACGCCGCACGCTCACTGATGGTGGGTGGCTACTACCACTCGACCAGTTCGGTCTGGTACGCGCTGTTGTGGATCGTCGGGTTGCTGATCGTGCTGGTGCCGCTGGGCGTGTGGCGATACCGCAAGACCAGTTAGCTCAGCGGATCACTCCTCGCCGGCGCGCCGGCGGAGCTCGTTCAGCAGATCCTTGATCGGTACCCGCACCTGCTCGGTGGTGTCGCGGTCGCGCACGGTGACGGCGTCGTCCTCGAGCGAATCGAAGTCGACCGTGACGCACCACGGCGTCCCCACCTCGTCCTGACGCCGGTAGCGCTTGCCGATTCCCTGCGTGGTGTCGTAGTCGCACATGAAGTGCGGCTGGAGGCGCGCCAGCACGTGACGGGCGAACGGCTCCAGTGGCTCCTTCTTGGACAGGGGGAGCACCGCCACCTGGTAGGGGGCGAGGCGCCAGTTCAGCCGCAGCACGCTGCGGGTCTCGCCGCCGACCTCGTCCTCGTCGAAGGCCGAGATCAAGAAGGCCATCATCGTGCGCGTCGCGCCGGCCGCCGGCTCGATCACGTGCGGCACGTACCGCTCGTTGGTCTGGGGGTCGAAGTAGTCGAGGCGCTCCCCCGATGCCTTGGCGTGGGCGGTCAGGTCGAAGTCCCCCCGGTTCGCAATGCCCTCGAGCTCGTCCCACCCCCACGGGAAGAGGAACTCGACATCGGCCGTGCCGCGCGAATAGTGCGACAGCTCGCTCTTTTCGTGGTGGCGCAGCCGCAGCTTGTCCTCGGGAATGCCGAGGTCGAGGTACCAGCGGAACCGCTCGGCCAGCCAGTAGTCGAACCACTGCTGGCTCTCGGCCGGTGGCACGAAGTACTCCATCTCCATCTGTTCGAACTCGCGGGTGCGGAAGACGAAGTTCTGCGGTGTGATCTCATTGCGGAACGACTTGCCCACCTGGGCGATGCCGAAGGGCGGCTTCTTCCGCGTGGTGTTGAGCACGTTGGCGAAATTGACGAACATGCCCTGGGCCGTCTCGGGCCGCAGGTACGCCACGTGCCCTTCGTCCTCGACCGGGCCGGCGTGGGTCTTGAACATCAGGTTGAAGGCACGCGCTTCGGTCAGGTCGGTCGATCCACAATTGGGGCACACACCGTCGATCTTGTCCTCGCGCCACCGCTCGTGGCAGTTGCGACAATCGACGAGGGGGTCGGTGAAGGTGGCCAGGTGCCCCGAGGCTGCCCAGACCGCCGGGGGCGACAGAATGGCCGCATCGAGGCCGACGACGTCGTCGCGCAGTTGGACCATCGAACGCCACCAGGCGTTCTTCACGTTGCGGAGCATGTTGACCCCGAGCGGGCCGTAGTCGTAGGTGGAGCGGAAGCCGCCGTAGATCTCGGCCGAGGGGAAAATGAACCCGCGGTGGCGGCACAGGCGCACGACCCTCTCCATCAGATCGTTTTCAGGCGCATCCTGTGCGCCGGCCTGGGCGTCTTCGGTCATCGATGAAGACTACCGGTTGTAATTCTCGTGCTGACCTCGTTGGCCAGGAGCCTGCCCCTGACCGTGAGGACGGCACGGCCGTGGTGCGGCTCGACGAGGCCGGCCAGCTCGTCCACACGCCGACAGGTCGGCCCACGGGACGCCGCGCGGTGTGCGGAGGGAGAGCGACAGGGCCTCGAAGTCCCGTTGCTCGGCCGTGAGCACTTCGCGGCCGGCCTCGGGCGAACGGCCCGCGTCGATGGCGTCGATGTAACGCTCGGGGGTGCGGACGTTCCACCAGCGCTCCCCCGCACGGTGACTGTGGGCCGCGGCACCGATGCCCACGTAGTCACCCTGCTCCCAGTAGAGGTGGTTGTGCCGGCAACGATGCCCGGGGCGGGCCCAGTTCGAGATCTCCTCCCAGCGGTACCCCGCCCGCAGGAGGACGTCGTCGGTCATTTCGTAGCGCGCGGCCAACGTGTCGTCATCGGGATGCCGGTCGCGCGCTCGCGCCAGGGGGGTTCCCGGCTCGATGGTCAACGCATAGGCGCTGATGTGCGGGGGCGGATGGGACAGGCCCAGGACGGTGGCCAGAGTTCCCCGCCAATCGTCCTCGGTCTCCCCCGAACCGCCGAAGATGAGATCGAGGTTCCAGTTGTCGAATCCGGCTTCATGCACCGCAGCGGCGATGCGCGTCGCTGCATCCGGCACGTGGCGCCGGCCCAGTCCCGCCAGCACGTGGGCATTGGTGGACTGAAGGCCGAAGGAGACCCGGTTGACGCCGGCGCGGCGATAGGTGGCGAGATGCTCCTCGTCCGCGTCCTCGGGATTGCACTCGACCGTGACCTCGGCGCCGGCGGTGCGGGGTATGGCCGACAGCACGCGGCAGAGCGCCTCGGGATGCAGCCGCGACGGGGTGCCTCCTCCGAAGAAGACACTGGTGGCGGGCCGAAGGTCGCCCGTCATGGTGAGACGTCGCACCTCGGTCACACAGGCGTCGGCGTAGCGCTCCATGAGGTGGTCACGGTCGGTATAGGTGGCGAAGGCGCAATAGTCACAGCGGGCGCGGCAGAACGGGACGTGCACGTAGACGCCGAAGGCCGCCTCAGGCGCCGGACCCGAACCGGGGCTCAAAGTCCGACGGCGGACCGCACCGAGCGGATGCGGCGGTCGAGGTGCACCTCCATCGCTTCGGTCGCCAGTTCGGCCACTTCGTCGGCGCCTTCGGGGGGCGGCCCGGCCAGGACGGCCGCCAGATCGCCGCCGAGGATGCGGCGTAACAGGGTAAGCGCAGCCCCGCTCATCGGGCGCCCCCGCCGGCAGCGGCGGCACAGCGTTCCCCCTTCGACAAGGTCGAAGGCGACCAGTTCGACGTCGCCGTCGGACTCCCCGCACGAAGCGCACGCATCGAGCACGGGGCCGGCCCCCTCGAGCGCGAGTGCCTTGAGGAAGAACGACGGGGCGAGCAGCGTGGGGTCGGCGTCGTTGTCCGACAGGGCCCGCAAGGCACCGACAAGCATGGCGAAGAGGCGCCGGTCCGGGTGCCGTTCCTGCGCGATCTGGTCCGTCACCTCCAGCAGGGCCAGGCCCTTGGCCACACGCGCCAGGTCCTCGCGTACGTGCCGGAACGTCTCGATCACCTCAACCTGGTTGACGATGTCGAGGTCGCTGCGCCCCTGCCACAACAAGAGGTCCACGTGGGTCAACGGCTCCAAACGCGCCCCGAACTTGCTCGAGGTGCGGCGCACCCCCTTGGCCACCGCCCGCACTTTGCCATGCCCCTCGGTCATGAGCACGATGATGCGATCCGCTTCTCCGAGGCGATAGGTGCGAAGCACCACACCGGTATCTCGGAACAGGCTCACGTGGTGACGTCCCGGTTGCGGCCGCCGTTGCGCCCGGTGCCGCCCCCACGGGTCTCTGCCCGCCGCCGGCGGGCCTCCTCGCGTTCGTGGCGGGCCCGGGCCTGGGCCTCGTCGATCGCCCGGTTCTGCGCCTCTTGCGCCGGGCGGCGCCGGGCCTCGGCCACCGCGCCGTGCGAGTGCTTCCCGTAGAGGAGATTGCCACCCGCGATGAGGGCGAACAGGGCGGCGAAGGCCACCACGGGGGTGAAGGCCCCCCCGACGGCAATGGCCATCACGACGGCGAAGGCCACGATGAGGAGGACGCCGACCCCGAGGGCGAAGCGGGTGAGCGTCATGTGCCCAGTCTCCTCATGTGCCCAGTCTCCTCATGTGCCCAGTCTCACGGATTGACGGCACCGAAACGGCGCACCCGGCGCTGGTACTCGATCACGGCCTCGTAGAGGTGCCGGCGGCGCACGTCCGGCCAGAGCACCTCGGGGAAGATCAACTCGCTGTAGGCGATCTCCCAGAGCAGGAAGTTCGAGATACGGGTCTCTCCGGACGTACGGATCACCAGGTCGGGGTCGGGCATGTCCGGGTAGTAGAGATGGCGCCGGATCGCCTTCTCGTCGACCTTGTCGGCCGGGATCCCCTCGGCCACCAGGGCCTTGACCGCGTCGACGATCTCGGCCCGCCCGCCGTAGTTGAAGGCCAGTGTCAGCTTCATCGTGCGGTTCTTCTTCGTGAGCTCGACCGAGTCGTCCATCCGGCGCAGGACGCGGCGGGGCACCCGCCAATCCCGCCGGCCGGCAAAGCGGATCTGCACGTCGAGGTCGTTGAGCTCGTCGGCCCTGCGCATCAGCAGGTTCTCGTTGAATCCCATCAAAAAGCGCACTTCGTCGGCCGGGCGGCGCCAGTTCTCTGTAGAGAAGGCGTACACCGTCAGCCACCTGATCCCGATTTCGAGCGCACCCTTGACCACATCGAACAGCGCCGTCTCCCCCATCGTGTGCCCCTCGGTACGGGGCAGGCCCCGTGCGCTGGCCCAACGCCCATTGCCGTCCATGACACAGGCCACGTGGACGGGGACGCGGCTGCGGTCGAGGGCGTCCGGAACGGGATCGACGCCCTGCTCGGTCGTGGGGGTTGACACTCAGATGAACCTACCGCGCCGACCCTGTCACCACGTGCGGGCATGATCAGGAGGTGGAGATGGATTGGGACGACGAGGCTGACGCCCTTCTGGGCGAGCTGGCGGACACTCCGCCCGACATGATGCCGGGGTCGTCCCGGAGCACGGCGCGAACAGGCCCGCCAAGCCGGTGACGACGCCGTAGCGGCGCTGGCCAAGGTCACCGCCGGTATGGCGAACGGAGAACAGCGCCCCGAACAGCAGGAGATGTGCCGCGCCGTCGGCGAGGCGGTGGTGACGGGCACGCATCTCGTCGTCCAGGCCGGTACGGGAACGGGAAAGTCACTCGCCTACCTCGTGCCCGCCGTGCTCAGCGGGAAGAAGGTGGTGGTGGCCACCGCGACCAAGGCACTGCAGGACCAGCTGGCCGAGAAGGACCTGCCCCTGGTCGACCGCGGGCTGGGCCTCACCTTCTCCTACGCCGTGCTCAAGGGGCGGAGCAACTACATCTGCCGACAGCGGGTGAACGAGGTGGGCCACGGCGGCATCCAGCCCGAGCTGAGCGTCGACGCCGGGGGCGAGACAGAACTCCTTCGAACAGGCCGGGGCACGGGCTGAGGATCGGGCCGAAAGCGCCCCCGAAGGCCTGGTCAACGAGGTACGCACGCTGTTGTCCTGGGCCGAGACGACCCGGACCGGCGACCGGGCCGACCTGAGCTTCGAGCCCAGTCCCCGGGCCTGGAGCATGGTCAGCGTCGGCCCCCGGGAGTGCCCGGGCGCGTTCAACTGCCCCTCTGGGAACCACTGCTTCGCCGAGGCCGCCCGCGACGCCGCGGCGGCGGCCGACGTGGTCGTGGTCAACACCCATCTCTACGGGGCCCACCTGGCCAGCGGCGGGGCGGTCCTGCCCGAACACGACGTGGTCGTCTTCGACGAGACCCACGAGCTCGAGGAGGTCATGACCTCGTGCCTGGGGGTCGAGATCACCCCGGGCCGCTTCCGTGCCCTGGCGCTGTCGGCCCGTTCGCTGGTGACCGAGAACGAAGCCAACCTGCTGTCCTCGCTGCTCTCGCTGGGCGACCAGATCGGCGATCTCCTCGCCGACCGGATCGGGACCCGGGTCCTGCACGACGACGCCCAGCCCCCGGTCGACGATCGTGTGCTGGCGGAGCTGCTGGGCCGTACGGCCGAGTTGGCGGGCCGCGTGACCGATGCTGTGCGCCGCAGCAATCTGCAGGGCTCCCTGCTGGGCGACGACAGTGACGGCGGGAACGGTGCCGCGGCGGCCGCACCGACCTGGGTGCGCACAAGACCCGCGTCATCAGCGCCGCCAGTCATCTGACCGACGACCTGCACCGCCTCCTGGCGCGGGGCGAGGGCGAGGTGGCCTGGGTCGACGGGACGCGTCGCAACGTGCGCCTCCGGCTGTCCCCGATCGACGTCGGGCCCGCCCTCGAGTCCACGCTCTGGGGCGAGGTCACCGCGGTGTTGACGAGCGCCACGGTGCCGCCCTTCCTGGCCGAACGGGTCGGCCTCGAAGGTTTCGAGACGAACCAGCTCAATGTGGGAAGCCCCTTCGACTATCGGGCTCACTCCCTCCTCTACGTGGCACGCCACCTGCCCGACCGCCGGGCCCCGCAGGCCGAGGCCGCACTCCATGCCGAGCTCGCCCTGTTGATCGCCGCCGCCGGGGGGCGGACCCTGGCCCTGTTCACCAGCCGCCGGGCGACGGAAGAGGCCGCCGCCGCCCTGGCACCCGATCTGCCCTACCAACTGCTGTTACAGGGCGAATTGCCCAAGGGGCGCCTCTTGGAGGAGTTCGCCCAGAACGAGACGTCCTGCCTCTTCGCCACGCTCGGCTTCTGGCAGGGCGTCGACATCCCTGGACGGTCGCTCTCCTTGGTGACGTTGGACCGGCTTGCCGTTTCCCCGGCCCGACGACCCGCTGCTCCAGGCCCGTCGGGCCCGCGCGGGCGGGCGCGCCTTCTCGGTCGTCGACCTGCCCCGGGCGGCCACCCTCCTGGCGCAGGGCGCGGGCCGGCTGATCCGCTCGGCCGATGACCGCGGCGTGGTGGCCGTCCTCGATTCCGCGCCTCGCCACCGCCACCTACCGCGGCGTGCTGCTGGCCACCCTCCCGCCGATGCGGCGCACGGTCGACCGCTTCGAGGTCGAGGGATTCCTCCGCGAGGCGCTGGCCCGGTAGCGGGTCGATCAGTACCCGAGCCGGTTCAGCATTTCGTCGCGATCCTGCCAGTGCTTCTCGACCTTGACGTGCAGCTCCAGGTACGCCCCTTCGGGCAGTGTCGCCCGCACGGCGGTGCCCACCGCCTTGAGGACCTCGCCCCCCTTGCCGATGACGATGCCCTTCTGGGAGTCACGCTCGACGATGATCTCGCAGCGGATGTGCGGCCAGTCCCACTCCGTGACCCGGCACGAGATCGAGTGGGGCAGCTCGTCGTGCGTCTTGGCCAGTAACTGCTCACGCACCAGTTCGGCCACCCACAACGCTTCGGGGGTGTCGGTCACGACGTCGTCGGGGAAGAAGGGCGGCCCCTCCTCGAGCGAGTCGATGACGTACGCCGTCAGCGCCTCGACCCCCTGCCCGCTGCGGGCCGAGACCGGGAAGTACTCGACCGACTCCGCGTCGAAGATGGCCTCCACGGCGGCCTTGGCCGAGAGGAGGCGCTCGAGGATCTGATCTCCCGAAGCCTTGTCGATCTTGTTGATCACCACGACCAACTTGGGCGGATCGTCACCCCGCTGGACCTCGCGCAGCGAACGCTCGAGCACGGTGCGGTCGCCGGGACCGACGGCCGCCGTGGCATCGACCAGGACCAGGATCATGTCGACATCGGTCAACGCGCTGGTCGCCGTCTCGTTCAGACGGGCCCCGAGCACGCTACGCGGGCGGTGGAGTCCCGGGGTGTCGACGAACACGACTTGCACGTCGGGTCGGTGCAGGACCCCGAGGATGCGATGTCGCGTGGTGTTCGGACGCGACGAGGTGATGGAGACCTTGGTGCCGACCATCTGGTTCACCAGCGTCGACTTGCCGACATTGGGGCGACCCACGACGGCCACGAATCCCGACCGCATGGGGGCCTCAGCCATCGTCACGCATCCTGATGGTCGTCCTCGTGCTCGTGGGAGCCGGTGGGCTCGATACGCACCCGCCCGATCCGCCTCCCGCGCACCTCGAGCGCGGTCAGGCGGAAGCCGTCGACCTCGACCGAATCGCCGACTTCGGGCACCCGGCCCGCGACATCGAGCATCAGGCCGCCCACGGTGTCCCATGCGCCGTGCGGTAGCTCGGCCCCCAACAACTGGTCGGCATCGTCCACGGCGTAGCGGCCACTGAGCACGACCGACCCGTCGGGGTTCTGCTCGACCGTCGGCTCCTCCACGTCGAACTCGTCGACGATTTCGCCGACCAGTTCCTCGAGCAGGTCCTCCAAGGTGACCAGTCCCGCCGTGCCCCCGTACTCGTCCACCACGATGGCCATATGGATCTTCTCCTCCTGCATCTGGCGCAGCAGGGCGGAGACCTCCTTGGACTCGGGGACGAAGACCGCGGGGCGTGCGCTTCCACGAACGGGCTCTTCACCCCGGCCCACCCGTTCGGCCCGCATGAGGTCCTTCGTGTATGCGATGCCCTCGATGTCGTCGATCTGCCCGTCGTGGATCGGAATGCGGCTGAAGCCGGCGGCCAGCGCGGTCTCCAACGCCTCGGTGATGGTCTTGTCGCGTTCGACCGTCACCATGTCCGGGCGCGGCACCATCACCTCCCGTGCCACGGTGTCGCCGAAGTCGATGATCGAATGGATGAAGGCTCGCTCTTCGTGCTCGATCACATGCTCCTCGTGCGCCACGTCGGCCATCGCCTTGAGCTCGGAGTCGGTGATGTACGACGGGCGAATGCCGTCGTCGCTCTCGCTCTGATGCCCGATGATCAGATTGGCCAGCCCGATGAGGAGCGACGAGACGAAGCGGATCGGGGGGAACCGCACGATGACCGACACGATCGGCGCGCTGAACAACGCGGCACGGTCAGGATTGTGCACGGCCCAGTTCTTCGGAACGGCCTCGAAGAACACGAAGATGACGATCACTTCGAAGGCGGCACCGACCAGCACGCCGATGCCGCCGAGCACGTGTTCGGCCACCACACCGACGAGGGTGGCCGAGACCAATTGGCAGATGAGGACGAGGAGCAGAATGACGTTCAAGAACCGTTCGGGGTTCTCGATCAGGCGCGCCAGCTGGCGAGCCCCCCGTCGCTTCTCGTCCACCAGGGCCTTCGCCTTGATCCTGTTCATGCGCACCAGGCTGGTCTCGGCCAGCGCCAACAGACCCGAGGCCGCGAGCAGGACCACGATCACGACGACGAGGACGAAATCCTCGGCGTGGAACCCCTCGACGGCGATCAACTCCCTGGCACCTGGTTCCGGTAGAAGCGGTTCAGCAATTCCTGCTCGAGGGCCTCCATGCGCTCTGCTTCGGCGTCGGCCTCGTGGTCCATCCCCAGCAGATGGAGCAGGCCGTGCACCACGAGGAGCGCCACTTCGTCGTCCAGCGACACTTCGTGCTCGACCGCGTTGCGCGCCGCCACGGCCGGGCAGATCACCACGTCGCCGAGCAGGGTGAGCGTTCCCTCCTCGGGAGAGGTGCCGGGCCCGCTGCCCCCCAGATCGGGTGAACGGCCGGTGGGGCCCGGCTCGTCCTCGATGGGAAACGACAGGACGTCGGTCGGCCCGCCCTTCCCCAGGAACTGCTCGTTCAGCGCCGCAATGGCGTCCTCGTCGACGAAGAGCAGCGAGACCTCGGTCTCCCCTTTCACCCCTCGTGCCGTCAGCACCCGCTGGCTCAGCTGCGCCCAGCGGCGCCACCTCGATCGGATGGTCCGCCTGCTCATCGGCCGCAAAGACGTCGATGCTCACTGGGTGGATCCCGCCCGCCCTTCCGCCACCTCGTAGGCGTCCACGATGTCCGCCACAATCTTGTGGCGGACCACGTCGCGTCGGGTCAGGTGCACGAACGCGATGTCCTCCACGGCACCGAGCACGGGCTCCAGGCCGATCAGGCCGGAGCGGCCCCCCGGCACGTCGATCTGCGTGACGTCGCCGGTCACCACGCAACGTGAGCCGAAACCGATGCGGGTCAGGAACATCTTCATCTGTTCGGGCGTCGTGTTCTGTGCCTCGTCGAGGATGATGAACGAGTTGTTCAACGTGCGCCCACGCATGAAGGCCAACGGCGCCACCTCAATCGTGCCCCGGTCCAGGAGTCGCTGCGCCCCTTCGGGCTCGAGCAGGTCGTAGAGCGCGTCGTAGAGCGGGCGCAGATAGGGGTCCACCTTGGCCATCAGGTCGCCGGGCAGGAAACCGAGCCGCTCCCCCGCCTCGACCGCCGGCCGCGTCAAGATGATGCGCGCCACCTGGCGGGTCTGCAGGGCATGGACGGCCTGCGCCACGGCGAGATACGACTTGCCGGTCCCGGCGGGACCGATCCCGAAGGTGATGATGTTCTGGTTGATGGCGTCGGTGTAGCGCTTCTGGCCGGCGGTGTTCGGGCGGATGGTCTTGCCGCCGGCAGCCCGCACCACCTCGGCCCGCAGGATCTCGCTCGGCCGCACGTCGTCACGCACCATGTCGATGGTGCGTGACATGGTGGAGTTGTCGAGGCTCTGCCCGGCCTGCAGCAGGAGAACGGCCTCGTCGAAGAGTCGCACGACGCGGTCCGCGTCCGGGCCCTCGACGGTGATCCGGTTGCCCTGCACGGCGATCTTCTCGTCGGGGAAGGCCTGTTCGACTTGGCGCAGGAGCTCGTCACGGGTGCCGAGCAGGCCCGCCATCAGATGGTTGCCGGGTACGAGACATTCAGCGTGGGTGGTCGTCGTCATGCGAGTGCGAAGTGTCCTTTGAGTGGTTGGCCACCGAGCACGTGGAGGTGAAGGTGGGGGACGGAGTTCATGGCATCTGGTCCGATGTTGAAGATGAGCCGGTAGCCCCGGTCAGGGCCCGCCACACCTGCCGCGTCCGCGACGGCGCGGGCGGCCATGAGCATGTCGGCCAGGAGGGGGCCGTCTTCGGCCGTGATCCCGGATGCATCGACGATGTGACGGCGCGGCACCACCAGGACGTGGAGCGGCGACGCCGGCGATATGTCCTTGAAGGCAACGGTCGTGTCGGTGCTGTGCACGATCTCGGAGGGCACGTCGCCCGCCACGATGCCGCAAAATAGGCAATCAGTCACTGGTCAATTCTCGCTCTGCTCGCTCGGTGTGCCCACGGTCCGGATGACGGTGGTCATGGTTCGGTGTCCTCGTCGCCCCCGGCCTGACCGGACCCGTCCCCGTTCTCGCCCTTCAACGGCGGGTAGAGGTGCTCGAGTTGGCCCGGCCGGATGCGGCACGATTCGATGAAGCTGTCGATGTCCTCCACCTTCATCCGGATCACCCGACCGAACTTATAGGCCGGCAGGTCACCCTCGTCGATGAAGCGGTAGAGGCTGCGCAACGTGATGCCCAGGCGGGCCGAGGCGTCCTTGGTCCCGAGCCACCCGGTCTCTTCGGCCACTACGAGGATTCTCCCATGGGAGCCACCGGCGCCACCGTACCCGTACGCAATGAGACCATCAGCGCTCCCGCCGTCACCGCGGCCGTCTCGGCCCGCAACACGCTCAGACCGAAGCCCACCGTGGGCAGTCCAGACCCCAGTTCGGCGGCGCTCCAGCCGCCTTCGGGACCCACCGCCACGACCCGCTGAGCCAGGCTCGGACGGTCCCCGCTGAGTTGCGCCAGCACGACCTCGCCCGCGCCACCGAGACGGCCCAGCTCGCCGAACGCCACCACGTCGCTGACCTCGGGCAGCCACACCCGACGGCACTGTGCGGCCGCTTCTCGGGCCACCCGGCGCAGCCGCGCCACAGCCCCCTGGCGCCGGGCGCCCTCCCAGCGCACCACGGTGCGTTCACTGACCAACGGCACGATGCGATCGATGCCCAACTCGGTGAGTTTCTGGACGACCCACTCTGGGCGCTCGCCCTTGGTGGGGGCGAACGCCACCGTCAGGGAAGGAGCCGGGCCCGGTTCGTACTGCACGCCGCCGTCGCCCCCCGGGCCCGCCTCGTCGTGGACCGCGATGAGCGCGTCGGTGTCACCGCCCTGCCAGCGGCTGCGGGCCCACCGCCCGGCGCCGTCGCTGACGATGATCTCCTCGCCGGCCCGCAGTCGCAGTACCCGACCGACGTGGTGCAGGTCGTCGGCGGAGAGCACGGGGTGCGCCACGTCGTCCACGAACACCTGCACAGCGGCCGCGGCACGCACCGCGATGGCGGCGAATTCGGTTGAACCCGTGCTACCCAAAAGCAGAGCGGAGGCGCGAGAACACGCCGTCACCGCCCCCGCCAGGGGGCAACACGTTCTCACCTCGAGCGGCGGCGAATTGCCGCAGCAGGTCTTCCTCCGCCTCAGTGAGACCCGCGGGCGTCTCGACCAACACGTGCACGAAAAGGTCGCCACGGCCCCGGCCGCGGAGGTGCGGCACTCCCTCACCGCGGATGCGCTCGACGTGGCCGTGCTGGGTCCCCGCCTTCACGGTCACCGCATGCGTGCTCTCCAACGTGTCCACCTCGACCTCGGTCCCCAACGCGGCCTGGGCCACCCCGATGGTGAGGGTCGTGTGCAGGTTGTCGCCCTCGCGCTCGAAACGCGGGTCCGGAGTCACCATCAGATGCACGAAGAGCGATCCGGTGGAGCCGCCGCGCTGACCCGCCGCCCCCCGCCCGGCGAGTCGCAGTGTCGAGCCGTTGTCCACACCGGCCGGGATCTCGACCGTGAACGTGCTCTCCTCGGTCCGGCGGCCCTCACCCCCGCACTCGGTGCACGGGTGCGGAATCGTCTCGCCGAGACCACCGCAATTCGGGCAGGGCGTGCTCGTGACGACCTGGCCCAGGAGTGACTGCCGGACCCGGCGTACTTCCCCGGCCCCTTGGCAATCGACACAGGTGATCGCCTCGGTCCCCGGTGCCGCACCGCCACCGGCGCAGGCCACGCAGGTGGTGGGCAGGCGCACCGAGATCTCCCGGCGGCACCCGAACACGGCCTCGGCGAACTCGAGGTCGATCCGGACCTCGGCGTCAGAACCGGGTGCGGGACCGCGTCGCCGCCCACCGCCACCCGACATCTGGCCGAAGAACGCTTCGAAGATGTCGCCCAGCCCGCCCTCGAAACCGAATCCGCCCGCGCCACCGGCCTGATTGCCGAAGACACCCTCGGGCCCGAAGCGGTCGTAGCGCGCCCGCTTCTCGGGATCCCGCAGGACCTCGTAGGCCAGCGTCACCTCTTTGAACTTCGCCTCGGCGACATCGTCACCGGGGTTGTTGTCCGGGTGCAGCTCCCGGGCCCGCGCCCGGTAGGCCTTCTTGATCTGCTCGTCAGTGGCGTCCTGCCGGACCCCCAAGAGCCCGTACAGGTCGCTCAAACCTTCAATTCCCGCCATCGTGGCTCCCGCTCCCTGATCCGGCAGGCGCCCCGCCCCGCCCGGTTTCCCCCAACCGTTCTCCTAACCGTTCCCCGACCACATGCGCCGCCGCCAAGGCCCGCGGGTAGTCCATCCGCGTCGGGCCGAAGAGCCCCACTGCTCCGAGTTCGTGCCCGTCGATCGCCACCGGAGCCACGACGACGGCGCACGACGCGAGGGGCTCGTAGCCGTGCTCAGCGCCGATGGCCACCGAGAGCCCCCGGTTGAGGACGTCGCGCAACAGGGTCACGACGACGAGCTGCTGTTCGAGGATGCCCAACACCGAGCGCACGGTCTCGACGGCATCGAAGGACTGGGCCAGCCGCGAAGGGCCGCCGACGAAGACCTGATCCGATTCCATGGAACGCTCGATCAGCCCGAATGCGGTCCCCGCCGACGCTACGACCCGGTCGACCACTGCGTTCCCCGTGCGGGGCACCGACCAGGTGGAGGAGGCCGTCCGGTCGATGAGATGCGTGTTGAGCAGCGCGCTCGCCTGGCTCAGCGCTTCGTCGGAGGGATCGACGTCGAGGTCGAGGTCGATCGTCCGCTTCTCCACGGCCCCGTCGGAGAGCACGACCACCAGCAGGGCGACGCGGGGCGCCAGGCCGACGACCTGGACGGAGCGTATCGTCGCCGAGTCGTGGGAGGGCCCGACCACGACGGCGGCATAGGAAGTGAGCTCGGACAGCAGTCCGGTGGCCCGCTCGAGCATGTCCTCCATTTCCCCGTGGACCTGATCGAAGAAAGAGCACACCTGCTTGTGCTGGCTCGGGCCGAGGACCCCGGGTTGCGTGAGATGGTCGACGAAGAAGCGATAGCCCTTGTCGGTCGGGATACGCCCGGCACTGGTGTGGGGCTGCACGAGATACCCGTCACGCTCGAGGGCCACCATTTCGGACCGCACGGTGGCAGAGGACACCTGCACCCCGGGGGCACTGGCGACGTGGGACGAGCCGACGGGCTCGGCGCTCCCGATGTACTCGGTCACCACCGCTTCGAGGATCGCCGCCTGGCGGTCGTTCAGGGCGCGCTCGTCAGCATGGGGGTCGATGGGTCCGGCGTGTCGGGCGTGAGGGGTCATATGAGTGCCTGGCACTCAAGTGTACTGAGTGCCAGGCACTCTCCCTCAGGCACCCGCCCGACCTCGACATTGAGGCGATATCGGGCCTCAGTCGTCGAGCCGCAAGGCTGAGATGAACGCCTCCTGGGGCACCTCGACCCGCCCGATGTTCTTCATCCGCTTCTTGCCCTCCTTCTGCTTCTCGAGGAGTTTGCGCTTGCGGGTGATATCGCCGCCGTAGCACTTGGCCAGGACGTCCTTGCGCTTGGCCTTGACGGTCTCACGGGCGACGATCCGTCCGCCGATCGCGGCCTGGATGGGGACGTCGAAGAGCTGCCGCGGAATCAGCTCACGCAGCTTGTCGGCCATACGCCGGCCGTAGTTGTCGGCCGACGAGCGGTGCACGATGGTGGAGAAGGCGTCGCACGGGGCGTGGTTGATCAGGATGTCGACCCGCACGAGGTTGTTCGTGGCGTACCCCTGAGGCTCGTAATCGAGGCTGGCATAGCCCTTGGTCCGGCTCTTCAACTGGTCGAAGAAATCCAGGACCACCTCGGCCAGGGGGATGGTGTACACCAGCTCGACCCGCTCGGGTGAGAGGTACTCCATGCGGGTCATCTCGGCCCGCTTGCTCTGACAGAGCTCCATCACCGTGCCGGTGTACTCCGAGGGGGTCAGGATCGTGGCGGTCAGCATCGGCTCGTCGATATGGTCGATGCGGCTGGCATCGGGCAGCTCGGTCGGGTTGTCGACGTCGATCTCCGTGCCGTCGGTGAGGAAGGCCCGGTAGGCCACGCTGGGCGCGGTCGCAATGAGCGAGAGGTCGAACTCGCGCTCGAGCCGTTCCCGCACGATCTCCATGTGCAGCAGCCCGAGGAACCCGCACCGGAAGCCGATGCCCAGGGCATGGGACGACTCGGGCTCGAAGGTGAAACTGGCGTCGTTGAGCTTGAGCTTCTCGAGCGCGTCGCGCAGGTCGGGCAGCTCGTCGCCGTCGACCGGGTAGAGCCCGCAGAAGACCATCGGCTTGGGGTCCTGATAGCCGGCCAGGGCCTCGGTGGCCCCGTGCACCGCGGTCGTCACGGTCTCACCCGAGCGGGCCTCGCCCACGTCTTTGATCCCGGCGATGAGGTAGCCGACTTCGCCGGGGCCGAGCACTTTCACCGGGACTCCCACCGGCGTGCGCACGCCCACCTCCTCCATGTCGTGGACGGCGTTGGCCTGCATGAAGCGGAGACGGGCATCGGCGTGCAGCGTGCCGTCGACGATCCGGATGGAGCTGACAACCCCTCGATACTGGTCGTACGACGAATCGAAGATGAGTGCCCGCAAGGCTGCGTCCGGATCACCCGTCGGCGCGGGGATCCGGTCGATGACCGCCTGGAGGAGCTCGGGCACCCCCGCCCCGGTCTTGGCGGAGATCTGCAACACGTCTTCGGCCGCCAGCCCGAGGACGTGCTCGATCTCGAGGGCGCAGCGTTCGGGATCCGCCGCCGGCAGGTCGATCTTGTTGAGCACGGCCACGATCTCGAGGTCGTTCTCCATGGCCTGGTAGCAGTTGGCCAGGGTCTGGGCCTGAATGCCCTGGGAGGCGTCCACCAGGAGCACCGCCCCCTCGCAGGCGGCCAGCGACCGGCTCACCTCGTAGCCGAAGTCGACGTGACCCGGGGTGTCGATCAGATGGAGCACATGGCCGTTGTAGAGGACGCGGACGTTCTGGGCCTTGATGGTGATGCCCCGTTCCCGCTCGATGTCCATCGAATCGAGGTACTGCTCTCGCATCTGTCGGGGATCCACCGCTCCTGTGATCTCGAGGATGCGATCCGACAAGGTCGACTTGCCGTGGTCGACGTGGCTGATGATGGAGAAATTGCGGATGGCGCCCAACGCAACGGGACCACTGGCGGTGAGAGGGAGCGGCACGGTCCGTCGATCGTACCGGCCCAGGCCATCGCTCCAGGCCAGGCCCCGGGTCGGCGCCCTCGGTCCCACCCGTCGATCCTGCCCTGTCCCCGGGCGTGCCGGCACGGGGCGGAGGGTGCGTACCGCTGGTCGAATTGGGGCTGCGACCTGCTATGGTTGCTTCCCGCACCGGTGAGCTGACGCCCGCCGCGCCGTTCGCCCTGCACCCCATTCGAAAGCATCGAGGATTCTCACGTGGCCAATATTGCAAGCCAGATCAAGCGGAACCGCCAGAACGAGAAGCGCCGGCTGCGCAACAAGTCGGTGCGGGCCGAACTGCGCACACGCACCAAGAACGCCGTGGCCGCCGCCGAGACCGGTGCCGAGGACAGCGCAGAGCAGCTCCGTCTCGCCGTGAAGAGAATCGACAAGGCCGCCGCCCGCGGCGTCATTCACAAGAACACGGCCGCCAACCACAAGTCCCGCCTGGTCCGCCGCGTGGCCGCCCTCGAGGCGGCCATCGCCGAGGCCGAGGCCGAGTAGTCACCAGCTCCTCAGTCCCCTTTCCGCCCGCGCTCGGCCACGCCGTCCTCTTACGTCGCCCGGGAACGAGAGGGCGATGATCTTCTCCGGGGCGATCCGGGCCCCGATCGGGTTCTCCTTGCGCAGCCAGGTCTCGAATTCAGGTCCCTGCGTCGGAAGGTAATGGTCGAGCATCGCCTGGCGTAGCTCGCCGTGGGCGGGATCGAGAAGGTCGAAGAGCTCGGCCCGGCCGTGCACAGTCACCGAGAGCTCCTGACCCGGCAGATACGTGGCGCTCACCGCCGGGCGTGCAGCGAGATGCCGCATGCGCACAGAGTTGCGGGCCGAGCCGAACCAGAAGGTGCCGTGGAGGAAGTAGCCGTCGACCGGTCCGGTCAGTGGACGGCCGTCGGCCGTCACCGTGGCCACAACCAGGAGTCGCATCCCCGCCAGGGCCTCGCTGAGCGTTGCCGCGTCGACGCGGTTCTCGTCACGCACCATGCTCTTGAGATGCGGCCCGGCCGCTGCGATGCCGGTGTCGAGCAGCTCCTGCAGGCGGCTCAGTTCTTCGGGGGTCTCGTGCATTGAGATGAGTTCAGCACGGAGGTGTTCGCGATGCGCCGGCGGACCTACCGCCGTGAGGCGCCGACCCGCTGACGGGTCTGCCGGCTCAGCCGGGCCACCAGAATTTCCACGACGAGCTCGGGCGGGAGGCCCGTGGCCCCCTTGACGTCGAGGTCGGCATCGGCCAACAACTCGATGGCCGCCCCGATGCGGGTACTGCCGAGCCGGCGGGACTGTTCCAAGGCCTTCTTCCCGACGTAGGCGCTGTTCACTGAGAGCAGCTGGGCCGCCTCCTCGCCGCTCGAGATCGTCGCGCCGTCGAGCGCCAGCATGTTGGCGTAGTGACGGTGCAAGGAGAAGAGCACCTCCACCGCGCTCAGCCCGCCTGCGTCGGTCATGCGATGCAACACGGCGAGGGCAGCCGCCGGATCGCCCCGGTCGATGGCATCGGTGAGCTCGTAGCGTGCGACGTTGCCGGCCTCGCCCAGGTACGGCTCGAGATCATCGACCGAAATACGGGCACCGGCGCCATACGCTGCGGCCAGCGCCGCCAGCAAGCCTTCGACCCGGCCGAGGTCCTCCCCGACGTGCTGCCCCAGCAACTGGGCGGCCTGGGGCTCCAGCTTGACCGGCGCGTGACGGAGATGTTCCTGCAGCCACGCCTTGCGGTCACCCGGGCGGCTGACAGCGACGTCGATGACCTTTCCGGCTGCCGTGACGGCTTTGGCGAGTGGGGCCGGTACCGTCCCGCCCCCGCCGACCAGGATCAGGACGGTGGACGGCAGAGGGTCCTTGACGACGTCGACCAACCGGGGCACGTCCGCGGTGAGGAGCCGGCCGGCATCTCGGACGACCACCACGCGCCGATCGATGAGGAACGGTGGCGTGAGACAGGCATCCACCACCGCCCCTACGTTGATGTCGTCGCCCGGACCACCACCGATCTCCTCCACCACCAGCGAGTGATCACGGTCCCCCACGACCTCGGCCAGGAGCGCACGGACTTCCTGGGCCACCAGCGACGGGTCGTCGCCCTTGACCAGGTACGAGGAAGCGCTCACTCGGCGGCGCTCACGGCAGCCACCACGTCGCGGACGCGGCAGGTGCCCCGGACGTCGTGCACGCGCAGGATGCGGCATCCCCAGGCCAGGCCGAGTGCGGCCGCTCCGAGGGATGCGGGGCCGCGCGCGGTCAATTCGAGATCGAGCGTGACGCCGAGGAATGTCTTGTTGGACGCGGACAGCAACAGCGGATACCCCAGCGCGGCCAGGGCCGACGACGCCCGCAGAAGGGTGAGGGACTGCGCGGCGGTCTTGCCCAGATCCAGCCCGGCGTCGAGCACGATGCGTTCGGGAGGGATGCCGGCGGCGCGGGCACGCGCCGACCGTTCCGTGAGGAAGCTGGCCACGTCCACCACCACATCGTCGTACTGCGGATTCGGGTCGGCCACGCGTGGCGCGAGCCGGATGTGCGTCGCCACCACCGCGGCACCGCAACTCCGCCGCGGCGGGAAGGTAGTCGGGGTCGGCGAACCCGCTGATGTCATTGCCCATCACTGCGCCCTGCTCGTAGGCGGCGCGGGCGACGGACGCGCGCCACGTGTCGACGGAGATCGGCGTCGCGAAGCGCGCGGCCAGGCCGGCGATCGCGCCAACGACCCGATCCATCTCCTCGGCCTCGGTGACCTCAGGACCTGGTCCCGCCTTCACACCGCCGACATCGAGGATGTCGGCCCCCTCGGCCACGAGCGCTTCGGCCCTCGTGTAGAACGCGTCGAGCGCGAACGTCGCGCCCTTGTCGTAGAACGAGTCGGGCGTCCGGTTGAGTATGCCCATGACGAGGGCCCTGTGGGTGAGATCGTACCTCTGACCCCCGAGGTCGAGGATCGTTCACCTGGCGCGTGGAGCCAGGCGCGTGGGTGCAACCATCAATAGAGCCGCGTGGCCAAGGACCGGCGGAACGTTCCCGTACGCGGATCGTCCGGCCCGAGGGTCTCGAGCAGGTCGACGAACTCCTGTCGGGCCGCGTCGTCCTCCCGCACCCTGTCGAGCAGGGCGTTCAGCCGCGCTTCGACTGCCGCGTCATCGGTGACCGAGACGTTCGCTCCGCTGTCGATCAAACGGGCCTGCGCGGCCAGCGTCCGACCTCTGGGCGTCTCGGGGATGCGTGCCAAGAGCGCCAAAGCATCGGCCGTCTCTCCGCGGCCGATCAAGAGATCCGCCAGGGCCTCCGTCGCCCCTTGGTGGCCCGGTTCGAGCTCGAGTGCCCGGCGCAGCGACGCTTCGTCGCCGTCGGCCACGAGCGCGTCCGCCTCGCTCAGGGCGGGGAGCAGTTTCTCCACGAAAGCGGTGACCTGGTGTTCGGGTAGTGCGCCGACGAACTGGTCCACCACCTTGCCATCGTGGATGGCGAAGACGGCTGGGATCGATTGCACGCCGAAGGACTGGGCGATGCGCGGGTTGTCGTCCACGTTGACTTTGGCCAGTTCAACGGCACCATCCGTGGCCGCTACGGCTCTTTCGAGCATGGGTCCCAGCGTCGTGCAGGGGCCGCACCACGGGGCCCAGAGATCGACGATGACGGGGACTTCGGTGCTACGAGCGAGTACATCTGTCTGAAAGGTGCTGTCGGTGACGTCCATCGCCTCGTGAGGTTAATAGCTGCGACCAACCGGACCTGCTCCCACGAAAGGAAAGGGACCGGACGGGCGCCCGGATAGGCGGAACCCGCCCCACCGATTAGCGTCACTATCCGTGTCAGACCCGGTGGAAGGCATCCGTGCGGACAGCGTGACCAAATGGTTCTCGGACCATGTGCCGGGGATCGTCGTGCCTCTGAGCTTCACCTTGATCGCGGGCGGACGATCGAACCTCACGTTCCGGGTGGAAGACGCCGAGGGACGAGCGTGGGTCCTGCGGCGGCCACCGGTGCACCACGTCCTCCCCACCGCACACGACATGGTGCGTGAGCACCGGCTCATGACCGCACTCGCGCCGTCCGGCATCCCGGTGCCCGAGACCATCGGCCTGTGCACCGACGAGACGGTCAACGAGCGGCCCTTCTTCGTCATGGAATTCGTCGAGGGCCACATCGTGCGCGATGCCCCCGAAGCCGAGGAGGCGTTCGACATCGCCACCAGAGGCGCCGTTGGCGACCATATGGCCGAGACCCTCTCGTGCGCTGCATGAGGTCGACCCTGCGTCGGTTGGTCTGGGCGACCTCGGCCGGCACGAGGGCTACATCGAGCGTCAGCTCAAGCGGTGGAGTGAGCAATTCGCCAAAATGCGCGTGGACGGCGTCGATCACGGCGGGGCGATCGAGCGCGTCGGTGAGGAACTGTCACGCCGGATCCCTCCGCAGCAGCGCACATCGATCGTGCACGGCGACTATCGCATGGACAATGTCGTCCTCAACGACCGGGGTGAGGTTCGAGCCATCCTCGACTGGGAGTTGTGCACGCTGGGCGATCCCTTGGCCGACCTCGGCCTCCTCATGGACTACTGGACCGACGCTGATGACGCCATGTCGGTCCTCGGTCGTTCGCCCACCACGGCGCCGGGCTTCGCCACCCGCACGCAGGTGATGGAGCACTACGGCGAGCGTTTCCGATCTCGATCTGACGCAGATCGGGTACTACTGCGCCTTCGGCTACTGGAAGCTGGCCTGCATCCTGCAGGGCGTCTACGCCCGCTATGCGGCGGGCGCCGGCGCCGGCGACAGCAGCAGCGTCGACGAGTTCCCGGCGCAGGTCGCCCGCCTCGCGGACATGGCCTCCGAGGCATTGGCGGCCACCCCATGAGCCCCGACGGACTGACGGAGATCTTCTCGGTCCACGAGGAGCCCGACCTCAACCGGCCCGTCCTGGTCGTCGCACTCGAAGGCTGGGTCGACGCCGGGTTGGGCGCGACCACGGCCATCGCGTCACTCCTGGGTCACGGCGAGACCTCTCCCATGGTCACCTTCAACGGCGAGCACTTCCTGGACCAACGCGCACGCCGGCCGGTCGCCCACATCGTCAACGGCATCACGACCGACCTCACCTGGCCCCACACGGTGGTCCGGCACGGCCACGACGACGGAGGGGCCGACGTGCTGTATCTCGTCGGGCCCGAGCCCGACTTCCATTGGCAGGCCTTCACCGATGCCGTCGTCGGGTTGTCCCGATCCTGGCGGGTGCGGATGGTGGTGGGTCTGGGTGCCTTTCCCGCCCCCGCACCCCACACCCGCCCGGTGAAGCTCGCCGCCACTGCTCCCCCGGCGTCAGCCGAATTGGTGGAGCGAATCGGCATCGTGCAGGGCGAGCTCGAAGTGCCCGCCGGCGTGATGTCGGTGCTGGAGCTCGCCTTTGCCGACATCGGCATCCCCGTCGTCACCCTGTGGGCCCGCGTGCCCGCACTATGTGGCCGGCATGCCCTTCCCCGAAGCCAGCGCCGCGCTGGTCGAAGGGCTGGCCGATGTGGCCGGCCTCCGACTCGACTCCTCCGCCCTGCGCCACGCGGCAGACAGCTCACGGCGCCAGGTCGACCAACTCATAGCCGACAACGTCGAGCACCGGGCCATGGTCCGGAAGCTCGAGGAGAACATCGACGCCTCCGAGGGGAATGCGATGGGAGTCGAGGAGGTCCCCTCAGGCGATGAGATCGCCGCGGAACTCGAGAAGTTCCTGCGGGGCGAAGAGCAGTAACCGTGAGCGAGGGAGAGGTGCGGAGCACATGAAGATCGACGGCGGCATTGGGTTCAGCCCGACGGGCATCGCCGAGGCGGCCCGCCTGGCTGAAGCGAACGGCTACGACGGCGTATGGACGGCGGAGACGTCGCACGATCCGTTCTTGCCCATCGCCATCGGTGCCGGGGCCACGGAGAAGCTGGAGTTCGGGACCGGGATCGCCGTTGCCTTCGCCCGCAATCCCATGAACCTCGCCGTCCTGGCCAACGACCTGCAGCTCCTGACCCAGGGTCGGTTCATGCTGGGTCTGGGGAGCCAGATCAAGCCGCACATCACCAAACGCTTCTCCATGCCGTGGTCGCACCCGGCGCCGCGCATGCGTGAGCTGATTTTGGCCATCCGGGCCATCTGGGCCACGTGGGACACTGGTGAGAAGCTCGACTTCCGCGGCGAGTTCTACACGCATACGCTGATGACCCCGTTCTTCGTCCCCGAGAAGAACCCGTACGGCCCTCCGAAGATCCTGCTGGCAGCCGTCGGCGAGCTGATGACCGAGGTCGCCGGCGAGGTGGGGGACGGACTCCTCGTCCACGGCTTCTCCACCGAGCGGTACATCCGTGAGGTCACGTTGCCCGCCCTCGAGCGCGGTGCGGCGAAGGCCGGCAAGTCCCGGGCCGACCTGACCGTTTCGTATCCAGGGTTCGTGGTCACCGGAGCGACCGATGCGGACGTGGCAGCGGCCAGCGGTGCCGTCCGCCAACAGATCGCCTTCTACGGCTCAACCCCGGCCTATCGACCGGTGCTGGAGCTCCACGGGTGGGGCGACCTGCAGACCGAGCTCAACACGCTCTCCAAGCGCGGCGAGTGGGTGAAGATGGGCGAGCTCATCGACGACTCCGTCCTCGACGCGTTCGCCGTGGTGGCCCCGATCGGCGAGGTGGCGGCGCAGGTGAAAGCCCGCTTCGGCGACGTGATCGACCGCTTCAGCTTCTACACCCCTTACACCGTGGAACCAACCGAATGGAAGGCGATCCTGGCGGGGTTCCGCTGAGCGGACCTGCCTAGACGACGACGTTCACCAGGCGGGGCGGGCGCACGACGACCCGTTGCGGTGTGCGCCCGGCGAGAGCTTCCACCACCTTCGGTGAGGCCAGCGCGGCCAGCTCCGCGTCCCCTTCTGCAATCTCGGGGCTGACCTCGAGCTTGTCGCGCAACTTTCCATTGACCTGCACCACCATGGTCACGGTCTCCTCGCGGACGAGCTCAGGGTCGAAAGGGGGCCAGGGCTGGAGGTGCACCGACGGTTCGCCGGGGTGGCGCAGCTCCCAGATCTCCGCCGTGAGATGCGGCGTCAAGGGAGCGAGCAGGGAGAGCATCGCATCCGCAGCCTCATCCCACACGACCCGGTGCGGTCCGTCCTCATTCCGCGCGTACTTCTGCAGGAGATTGAGCTGCTCCATGCAGTGGGCCACCGCGGTGTTGTACGACCAACGCTCGAGGTCTTCGGTGACGGCGGCGATGGTGCGGTGGGTCGCCTGGCGGACCTCCCGGTCCGCTTCGGTCTCCGGCCCGGAGCGGACCGTGGGTGTCACCTCACTCTGACCCGGTGCGAACGTACGCCAGAGCCGGTCGAGGAAGCGCCCGCATCCTTCGATCACCTGCTCGGTCTGCTGGGTCCAATCCATGTCGTCGAACGGCGGTCCCACGAAGAGATGGAAGAGGCGCAACCCGTCGGCTCCCACCGTCTCGTAATAGTGCTCGGGCGCAATCAGATTGCCCTTGGACTTGGACATCTTGGTGCCGTCCATCCGGATCATCCCCTGCGCGAGATACCTCTTGAACGGCTCACGGGAGACGCCGGGGGCCAGGCCCACATCGATGAGGGCCCGCGTGAAGAAGCGCGCATAGAGGAGGTGCAAGATGGCGTGCTCGATACCCCCGATGTACTGATCGACGGGCATCCAGCGGCGCGCCGGCGCCGGGTCGAACGGCCGGTCATCGCTCCAGGGATCGCAGTAGCGCAGGAAGTACCACGACGAGTCGACGAATGTGTCCATGGTGTCGGTCTCGCGTCGAGCGGGGCCTCCGCAGAGCGGGCACGTCGTGTGGAGGAATCCTTCGTGGAAGGCCAGAGGAGATTGCCCCGTCGGAAGGAACTGGACGTCATCGGGCGCGACCACGGGCAGTTGATCCTCTGGCACGGGCACCGCACCGTGTTCGGGGCAGTAGACCACCGGGATCGGACAACCCCAGAACCGTTGCCGTGAGACCAGCCAATCGCGGAGCCTGTAGTTGACGTGTCGCTCACCGATGCCCTTTTCCTCGAGCCATTCGATGGCGCGGGCCTTCGCAGTTGCGATATCGAGGCCGTTGAGGAATTCGCTGTTGATCTTCTGCCCTTCGCCCGTGTAGGCCCCGCCTCCGGTGCTCTCCCAATCGGCCGGTGGCTGCACGGTGCGGACAATGTCGAGCCCGTGGAGTTTGGCGAAGTCCCAGTCCCGCTGGTCCTCGGCCGGGACGGCCATGATGGCGCCGGTGCCGTAGCCCATGAGGACGTAGTCCGCCACGTACACCGGTACCGACGTCCCGGTGAAGGGGTTCCGCACCCTGCTGCCCGTGAAAGCCCCGCGCTTGTCGAGCGCTGCCGCGTCTCCGGTGGCGCTCCGCTCGATGTCGCTCTCGGCCGCCGCGCGCTTGCGGAGCTCGTCGACCGCCACGCGCTGGGCCTCGGTCGTCAACGCATCGAGCAACGGGTGCTCGGGCGCGACGACGCAATAGGTCATGCCGAAACTGGTGTCGGGCCTCGTGGTGAACACCCGCAAGTTCAGATGCTCCTTGCCCTCGACGGGAAGATCGAACTCAGCGCCTTCGGATCGGCCGATCCAATGGCGCTGCATGGTCTTGACCCGTTCGGGCCACTCCAAGCCGTCCAATCCCTCCAGGAGCTCGTCGGCGTAGGCCGTGATCCGGAAGAACCATTGCTCGAGATTGCGCTTGATCACGAGGTCACCCGAGCGGTCGCAGGTACCGTCGGGCAGGACCTGCTCGTTCGCCAGCACGGTCTGGCAACCGGGGCACCAGTTGACGAGGGCCATGGCGCGATAGGCGAGACCCGCCTCCCACAACTTCAGGAAGATGAGCTGGGTCCAGCGCATGTAGGAGGGGTCGTGGCTCCGCACCTCGCGACGCCAGTCGTAGACAGCACCCAGGCGGACAAGCGAGGACTTCAGCTCCTTGATGCGCGCTTCGGTGAACGTCCTCGGATGGGTGCCCGTCTTGATGGCCGCATTCTCCGCCGGGAGGCCGAACGAGTCGAACCCGAATGGGCTGAGGACGCCCTTCCCCTGCATGGTCTGATAGCGAACGGCCAGGTCACCAAAGGTGTAGTTGCGGACATGGCCCTGGTGGGCCGCCCCGGAGGGGTAGGGGTACATGCACAGGGCATAGAACTTCTCCCGGGGGTCGTCGTTGTCGATCTGATACGTCCCCGCTTCCTCCCAGTGGCGTTGCCACTTCTGTTCAATTCCTTCGACGTCGTACGCCCGAGCCATGCCACCAGGGTAGGCGAGGGAGGCGGGGCGCCGGGTCGGTTGGGAGCGGCGGTACCCTGGCGTCGGCGTCGCGTCATGCCGACGCGTCGACCCTTTTACGCGCTCCTGACCGGAGCCGACTGCAACGGCGTGGACGACTTGGCCTTCGCCCGGGCCAAGGTCACGCACACGGCCGTCGCGCCGCCGGCCAGCGACATCATGAGTATGGCCATCGGCAGCGCGTCATGGGTGCCTCCGATCCCCGCGAGGGGAGCGAGAGCCGCCCCGAACAGGAATTGAGCGCTCCCCATGAGGGCCGATGCGGCGCCGGCCGAGTTCGGGTGATTCTGCAGGGCGAGAGCCGTCGCGTTGGGAGTGACAAATCCCAACCCGAACAACACCAAGAAGAAGGACGGCAAGATGACGCCGAGCCCACCCCAATTCGTGGCGACCGCGACAAGGAACAACAGGCTGCCGGTGGACATGCAGGTGAGGCCGATACTCAGAAGCGGGCCGCTACCGAGCCGATGCACGTAGTGGCCGTTGATTTGGGCGCCCACCACCATTCCGGCCGCGTTGATGCCGAAGATCGTGCCGAAGAGCTGAGGGGAGATCCCGTAAATCCCCTGCAGGATGAACGAGGACCCGGCGATGTAGACCAGAATCGCGCCAAATCCAAGCGTCACGACGATCGCATAGCCCACGAACGTGGGGTCGCGTCCGACCTCGGCCATAGTCCGCACGATCGATCGCAGACCCCCCGAATGTCGCCGGTCCACCGGAAGTGTCTCGGGGACCTTCACGAAGGAGACGACGAGGAGCACCGACCCGGCGATGGCGAGGGCCAGGAAGATGCCGCGCCAAGAAGTGAAGCGAAGGATCACCGCGCCGATCTGCGGCGCGATGATCGGACCGAGACCGGTCACCAGCATGAGGGTCGAGAAGAACCGCGCTGCGGTCGGACCTTCGAACAGGTCGCGGACAATGGCCCGGGAGATCACCACGCCCGCAGCACCACCGACCCCCTGTACGAAACGGAATCCGTCGAGCACGAACACCGACGAGGCCATGCTGCAGGCGACAGAAGAGACGATGAAGAGGCCGAGCCCGACGAAGAGCGGTCGCCGTCGGCCTTTGCGGTCACTGATCGGCCCGATCACCAACTGGCCGAGTGCGATGCCGACGAGGCACCCCGTCACCGAGAGTTGGACTGCGGATGTGCTCGCATGGAGATCTGCACTGATACGAGGCAGTGCCGGGAGATACATGTCGATGCACAAGGGCCCGAAGATCGTCAACCCTCCGACGATGAGCACCAGCCGCCATCCACGGGGGACGCGTGCATGAGCGAGAAACTCCTCGGGCGCCTCGGGGATCTGGTCGGCCCGCTCGCCGCCGTCGGGGTCGCCCCCGCTGGCACGGTTGGTGGTGCTGGTCATGGAGGAGTGATCATGGTGGATGGCACCGGGGCAACCGGCAATCAGGAGGCAAATGGACCCTAATGCCTGGTGATAACGGGCCGGGACGTTGAGGCGAATGCCCTGGCCGAGGGTCCCGCCGCGGCCCGAATGCCGAGAAGCGGGAAGCGCCCCCGCCGCAGAAGCTAAGGTCTTAGCTCCGGACCTGACAGGGTGCCCGCATCGTTCTGGCGAATTGCGTGGCTTTCCAAGAGGGTTCGGCCCAGGGTGCGGAAGCCGAAACACCACCCGTGAACTGGGAGGTTTCGCTACGGGGGCGTAGCTCAGCTGGTAGAGCGCCTGACTGGCAGTCAGGAGGTTCGTGGGTTCGAGTCCCATCGCCTCCACTCTTGACGTCTTCACCTTTGGAGGCGTCGCATCTTCACGTTTCTCCTGCGTGGAAGTGTTGCACACCGGTGTGACGCTTCTCCGCGACCCTGCCGCTGACGTCGAGCCGGCTTGGCACGCTGTGGTCCGAATCTCGCCGCCGCAGCGGGGTTGAAGTGTCTCCTATGGGGGTCCGCAGCGGCGTCAAGCAGATCTGAGATCGTCGTGCGCCGCCGCCGGCGTGTTTTCGGTCCGAGACCGACTGCCGCCCGTCGTTGATCTTCGTCGCGGCGGGTCTCGAAGGAATCAACGACGCGCAGATTGCGCACGACCAGGGCACAGGTCAATAGCAAGGTCAGTGGTGTGACAGTTGGCTTTGCCGCAGCGCGTCAGGCGTTCGGTCATCGTGCCCGGCAAGACGAAGCCCACGTCGGCTAAGGAGCGGGCGATGCGCCGGGCTTCGGCACGCTGGGCTGGGGTCGGTGGCACCGCTCAACCTTGGCCACTACAGCAGAGTTGATGTCCCCTTGAGTGGTGTAGTTCCTGGGGGTCCACCACTTTGAGGTGGCCACCGGGTGATCTTCGGTTGAACCAGCAAGCTCAACCAAGGAGGCACCCAGTGACCATCACCAATTGTGACCTGAACGAACTGCTCGACGCTGTCCGTGCCGGCGGAGACATCGACGTCGTGCGTCGGGGCGTGGAGATCATGCTCCAAGCCCTCATCGACGCCGAGGCCACCGCCCAGATCGGAGCCGAGCGGTTCGAACGGTCGAGTACTCGCACGACCCAGCGCAACGGCACCCGTGATCGATTGCTGTCGACCAAAGCCGGGGACGTGGATCTGAAGATCCCCAAGCTCCGCCAAGGCAGCTTCTTCCCGAGCATTCTCGAGCGCCGCCGGCGGATCGACCGGGCGCTGTTTGCCGTAGTGATGGAGGCCTACGTGCACGGGGTCTCCACCAGGAAGGTCGACGACCTGGTGGCGGCGCTCGGCCTTGAGTCCGGCATCTCCAAGTCCGAGGTCAGCCGGATCTGCAGTGAGCTCGACGAGCAGCTGGGAGCATTTCGTTCGCGATCCCTCGCCCACGTGGAGTTCCCCTATGTGTTTTTGGATGCCACCTACCTGAAGGGCCGGGTCGACCATCAGGTTGTCTCGCGTGCGGTGGTGGTGGCGACAGGGGTCTCGATGGACGGGAACCGCGAAGTTCTGGGCTGTGCCGTCGGTCACTCAGAGGACGGGGCCTTTTGGACCGAGTTCTTGCGCTCGCTTCGGGCCAGAGGGCTCAAAGGGGTCCGCCTGGTCATCTCTGACCAGCACCTGGGCCTGAAAAAGGCCATCGAGGCGGTGATGGTCGGCTCGGCCTGGCAACGGTGCCGGGTGCACTTCATGCGCAACGTCTTGTCCCGGGTCAAGCGGAACAACACCCACATGGTCATCGCCGCCATCCAGACGATCTTCGCCCAGCCCGACGCCTCCTCAGTCCGCGAGCAGTTCGACCGGATCGTCACCACGCTCGAGGGCCAGTTTCCAGAAGTCGCCGCCATGCTCACCGACGCCAAAGAAGACCTCTTGGCCTTCTCGGCGTTCCCAGAGTCCCACTGGCGCAAGGTGTGGTCATCGAATCCCTTGGAACGCCTCCACCGGGAGATCAAACGCCGCACCGACGTGGTCGGGGTGTTCCCGAACGACAAGGCGGTCGAACGCTTGGTGACCGCGGTGGTGGTGGAGACCCATGACGAGTGGCAGGTGGCCGAGCGTCGCTATCTGTCGGAGACCTCTATGGCCCAGCTCCGCCGCAACGAGAAGGCGGCCATTGCCGAGGCCTCCGAGGACGCCCTCGAAAGTAGACCTCTAGCCGGTTGAGGTCGTTAGCCTTTCGGGGTGGCCGTCGTCCTCCCCGAGATCGATGTCGAAAAGGTCAGGCGGTGGTGCCGTGAACGGGTACCCGCCAAATTCCAAGACGAGGTGCGCCTCGAGGTCACCACTCGGGGCAAGACCGTCTCCATCCATGAATGCCGACCCGTGTGGCGCGGCGCGCCCGGCGAGTGGACCAAGATGCCCATCGCCCAGCTCCGCTACGAAGGCGATGGCACCTGGACGCTCTACTTCGGCGACCGCTACGGCAAGTGGACCATGTACTTCGACCTTGACACCAACCAGCCCATCAACGTGATCCTCGACGAGATTGGTGTGGACCCCACCTGCGTCTTTTGGGGCTGAATCTCTCGACGTGAACTGACGGTTCTCCGCGCCTACCATCGCGTCAGACCGAGGATCGCTTCTCCACCACTCGGCGGGACGTCATCTACAGCAGATGCCGCCGTGCCACTCTGGCCCCTAGAGGCGAACATCCGTTCGCTCTAGCTACTGAGAGGCGACACAGTATGGAATCTACGACCGCAGTCAACTTCGCACCCTCACGTGGGTGTCCGAGGGGATGGGCGTGCCAAAAGGCAAGGTCCATAGGTGGGCGCGAGAGGGAATATTGCGCGGACTCATTCAGGTCGCGTCTAGCGAGTGAATGTGGATGAGTTCTTGGCAGGAATTCGCCGTGACGGTGGTGTGCAGTCGTGAACGAGCAAACCGCCGCAACCGGCGAAACGGTCGCCACATGTTTCGCAGCAGCGCTCTCATCGCTGAGCCCGAGCGCAAGCGCAGTCAACACGAAGCCCGTCCATAAGCCTGGTCGCGAGACGCGACACATCTCGTATGGCGACACCGCCTTGAACTCAGTGGTCTCCCTACTTGACCGGAAGCCAGGCTCGTCGGCACGCTCGCTCTATGTGGCCTCGCTCCAAATCGGCAACCTGGTCGCAGGAGACGAACTCCCCTATGACCGTGCGCTGGCGATGCTCAGAGGTGCAGGACGAATGAACTCCAATCTGTCGCTGCGAGACGTTGAGAAGAATGTGGTCAATGGCCTCAGACGAGGCATGGAATCGCCCCGAACGGCACCGGAGTTCGGAACCATCAAAACTCGCAACGACGCGATACTCCATTGGTTCAACTGGTACGAGTCTCTTGACCCCAGGACTTCCTTGGTACAGAAAGTTCCAGTTTGCTCAGGCTCTATGCGGCATTTGCCCCATCACGGGAATCATCGTGGGGAAGATTCACATTCGGCTTTCCATCAGGCAGGCAGCGGAAGCGTCAGGACTTGGTATGCGAAAGTTTGAGGAGTCGTTCAAGCGTGGTGGCGATGCGGAACGCCATCTGACCGCAATCCGACGTGCTCGCCCAGGAGACCTCAACTCCCATGAGGCGACAACGTGGCGACCCCGAACTAGGCGCGGTTCAGGGGGACAGTCTGCCAAGACCCGTGTCTCGGCATCCGTCCTGTCCCCCAAAAGCCCACACACTGCTGGCCTCAACGTCTTCACCGCAATGCCAACGCCTGGCGAATCCACGGCCTTCTCAATCCCAACGAGGAAGTCACCGTCGCTCAGATTGCTTCGTCTATGGGCGTCACCGCCGGTGCTGTTCACAACCTTCGTTATCTTGAGTCTTTTGACCTGGCTTGTCGTATTGACAAGACGACTTGGCGAGGCACGAAGACACACCCCGACTGTGCGATGCCCGCACCTGACGTCATAGACCACGCGACCGAGAAGAAGGAGCGCCACACTGAGGACAGGAACAAATACCGAGTGTGGAAGGACGCAAAACGTACTCTTCGTGACGCCCCGCGAGAAACGGCGGCTACGACCCCGACGAGCCGTCCCCCATTTTTGACCCCGATAACGGGGAGATTCTTGATGAGTGACAGGGACGATATGCCCGAACCGATGGGCCCCAAGTCCCTCAATGGCGCTGCTTAGCTCTTACGTGTTGTGCTGCGCGCACTTGCGGCGGGGCGACCACTCTCCCACCGACGCTGCGGTCTGGCGACGCCCGAGGGAGCCATCGTTGCCACCGATTGGCTGCCGGACAGAACTCCCAGGCTTGGGGACCCCTGTCAGCCTCGCTTGAACATCGTTCCACAGGTGGAGCACCTGACCTGTGACTTCGGCGCTAGGAGTACCAACGGCGCGGCCACTACCCAAAGGGTCTTCCCCTTCTTGGAACGTTTTTGCGAAAACTCTGTGCCTCCACAGTTCGGGCATTGAATTCCATGTTCAGTATGCACCCGGCTTGGCTCAGCTTCTGGCGCACTCCCGCCTTGTCCGAATAGACCGTGCCCGCCGATATGGCACTCGGGTCGGGATAGACCTGTCCCTTGTGTGCTCGGATGGCGGGCGTAGACCGGAGGTGGAAACGTGGCCCTAACCGTCGTTGTGATTGCTGTGGTCATTGGACTGATCCCCGCGTCCATCGCTAGTAAGAAGGGACACGGATTCGCGGGCTGGTGAATATTCGGTGCATTGCTCTTCATAGTGGCACTTCCGATGGCAATCGTCCTTGCGCCAAACGAAGCAGGACTGAAGGCCTCCGAAAGAGCGCAAGGGAAACGGCAATGTCCGCACTGTGCAGAATTCATCAGGAACGAGGCGAAGGTATGCCGTTTCTGCGGGCGGGATGTTGAACCTCCACTAAGGGACATAATTCCCGCCGACCATCCGTATGCATATCTGCGCAGCCAGCATCCGCAATCCTTTGATGCCGTCTGGGAGCAGGCTAAGAATATCGAGCCGTGGCCGAAGTTTCCCATTCCTGCCTTGCTGGAAGCGTGCTTGGCAGTAGAGCGTGGAGCCACGCCCCTTGTCGCCGTGCAAAAGGCATTTTCTTCTTTTGTCGCAAAGCACGGATGGGATTGAAGAAAACGAATCTTCCTCCGCGTTAATTGTTCAACGATGAAATCGGGAAGAGCCCGTTATCAGAGGAGTTGCTGCATGCAGCGAAACTGAGTGTGACGGCGTTGTCGTCTGATCATCGGCGGCTTGACCATCGCGAACCTCTGCCTTGCCCCCGCACTGCACCGGGCGACACAACGGAGAAATCCGCCGGGACCCAGGATGGAAGTCCTACCATCCCGTCCCAGCGATGATTCCTCCGTTGAGACGGAGATTGGATACTCCGCCGAGGTAAGGAGCAGTGCCCATCGTGAACACCGCTCCATCGTACGAGGCGACCCAGTACCCCTGACCATCTGACGTAGCAAAGATGGCTGTGGCCGGGTTAGCACCGCCGACGAATCCTGCCGGCCCTCCGAGGCTCTTGGCATCGCCGTACGCAGCCACGACGCCGTCAGCGAGTAGTACCCAATATCCGCCACCGTCTGGAGTACGAACCGCCGATGTCACGGGCGAGCCGACGTTGCCTGGGGCACCGAAGTATTGTGCGTCTCCGAAGGTGTAAATGCTGCCAGTGTTGGTGACAAGCCAGTAGCCGTTGCCGGTTGCGTCAGGCATAACAGCGACAGCCGAACCAACACATCCACCGATACCAGGACACGAACCTTCAAATCGCGCATCGCCGAATGCAAAGACACCACCATCAGATGCGACCAAGAAGTACCCTTTGCCGTCAGACGATGGGACCATCCCGACGATCGGAGCATTGAGGCTATTTGGAAGCCCCGAGTCGGCAGGGTGCAGTCCGATTCCCGGAATGGACCCGTAGAACTGAGTGTCGCCGAAGGAGAAAATCCCGCCATCGCTGGCCACCAACCAATACCCGCCGTCATCGCTCGTAGGCGTGATACCTACAACGGGACGCTGAAGATGTAGAGCACCCGTGCTCCCGTAGAACTGCGCATTGCCCTCTGTGAAAATTCCGCCGTCCGATCCAACAAGCCAGAAACCGTGGCCCGTGGTTGTTGTGGGAGAGGTGGTAACGGGTGGTGCCGGGGGAGCGGTCCCAATGGGCGTAGGCGTGGGGGTTGGTGTCGGAATGGGGGTAGGTGTCGGGGCAGGAGGCGGCGCTGGCTCACCTGGCATCGTAAGCGTGGCAGTCAGTCCTTGTCCCGCTGCATTGGTCGCCGTGATTGTGTACTGGTCGCCAGGAATCAAATACGTGAACGTCTGGCTATCACCGACGATTGTCGTCGTACTCCACGCACCTGTCCCAGTTGAGTCCGTGCCGTCACGACCGATTGACACTGGGGTGAAGTTGGTCCAGGTCGCTGACGCTTCGGTGTCCGACAGAGCAGTCGCCGTGAGGGTACCGGTCAGCGGCGGGGGTGGAGGCGTCGGTGCCGCCGTCACAATCTCATTGGTGCATGGTGCAGAAGAGGATTCGTTATACGCATCCCCGCTATAGCTCGCTTCCCAAGAGTAGTCACCTGTGGCCGGTGCGGTGAACGCAGGTGAAGACGGGATGACACCTGGAGTCACGATTGTTTCTGAATAGTACGTTGGAGCGGGAGCACCATGACCCTCATATTCGCAGTTGGCCCACGGCCAGACGATGTATTCCACCGTTCCCGTAACTGGGTTGCCGCTGCCGGTAAAAGTATTGGCAGTGTCGGTGACCGCTGTACCTAGAGTGACGGAGAGAGGGAGGTTCTCACCACCAGCTCCCGACAAATTGTTGTAGGCGTATGTGTACCCCTGGACATCCTCAATGTTGCACGAATAGACCGCAGGTGCATTAGCGGCGGGATCGCCAGTGTAGGTGATCGTCCAGAAGTAGTCACCAGTGTTTTCGGCAACGAACGACCCCGACGCAGGAGCAACCTGGGGAGTGTTCATGTTGGTGGTCCAACTCGCTATGGGAGAACCAAGTGAATCCGCGGCGGGACACGTCGTTGAGCCTGAAGGGCCGTAGACGTTGTAGGTGAGCGTTCCCGTCACCGGCATATTCACGTCGGCATAGCCCGTAGCCTCATATATGTCAAAGTAATCAGTTACCGCTGTCCCTGGTGACACATTGCTTTGCAAAACCACATATTCGTAAGGGCCAGTGTCGGCCCCCGCGACAGACGAGAGTCCCAATGCGATCCCGCTGAATCCCGCTGTCACGGCAATGCATGCCACAACACATGCCAACGCTTTCCGCACGCTTGGCTCCCCTCCGATTCACGGAATCGGCTCAGATTCCGACACTCCTCACCAGGTCACGAACGGTCCACTCCTGGCAGGTAAGCCGCAGCGTAGGTTCTTGTTCTTACGGGCAATAGGGTACAAAGACCCTATTTCCGGTAATCCCGTGCAAACTTTGTGCGTTTCAAGGACTACCTCAAGTACCCTCAGCGCCCATCGTGGGCATTGTGAACCGCACAACTGTGACAGTCGGCCTGGCACGGTGACACTTGCGGCTTGTCAGCAAGTGGTCACCACTCACCCCGATAGCTTTGCCGACAAGGCCGTTCCAGCGTCCTTGGCCATGCCCGGGATGACGTGTGCGTCGATTGAGAGCGTGACGGTAGCGGAAGGATGCCCGAGCCGCTCACTGACAACCTGCGTCGGGACTCCCGATGCGAGCATGATCGATGCGGCCGTGTGCCGCGTGTCGTACAAGGGGATCCGAGGCAACTTGGCCGACTTCACCGGACGCTCAAAACGGTTAGGGATGGTCTCAGGGTGATATGGCACACTGATCTCGTCTGCGAGAACGTAACCGCCGTCTGTGGTAAAAGCGCCCGTCGGCGAGGGCGAAAGAGTTCATGCCCGGCATCTGGTGGGAGTAAGTGCCAACTCTGTGCCCACAGGTGAGGCGTCGGGTCCGTCGTCGGCGTTGGGGTCGGGGCGCCAGTCCGTGGTGCGGGAGTTGTACTCGACCGCACCCGACTGCCGCTGTTCCTCGGTAATGGCCGCATGGAAGTCGTAGTTGAGTCGCTGCCATGCGAACATGTCCATGGAAAGCTCCAGCCCATGCGCTTCTTGTAGGCCTGCAACTTGGGCAGCGGAGCAAGCGATACGGCATGCAGGCTGACGTCACGGTTGGCCAGGTGGAACGCGAATCCATTGAAGCCGTCGGCGATGGCCGAGCACGCCGGGCAACCCGCCTAGTATTCGGCCCCAAACATGAAGTAAACCAACAGCTGTGAGCGGCCGCCGAAAAGGTCCGCGAGCGAAGCCGGGCCTTCGTCGGTGTCAAAGCGGTACTCCTTGTCGACTGGGACCCAGGGCAACTCCTGTCTCATCTGGGTCAGCTCGTCGCCACGGCGGGAATGAGCCTTCTCGGCCTCAAGCAACTCAAGGCGCGACCTAGTCCACTCCTCATGTGTTCCGACGTTATGGATAGTCATAGGTTGGTCGTCTCTCAGATCGTTGCTGATTGGCGAACATCGGCCTCTGGCCGGCAGCGAGCGCTTCTGCGACTGTTGGGGGGCGGTGAGGTCCGTCTGTTTCCCTTCAGGGCACCGTCGGAATCGGAGGATCCGGCCTCGTGACTTGTCGCAACCGGCCTTCGAGATCGACACGCCGACCCGCGACGTCTCGCTGTGCGCGGAGCACCCGCCGGTGTACGTTCTACACGTGGTGGCGACCCGAGACGCAAGGGCCTCGATGGACAGCTCAGAACTTCTCGTGATCGGTGCCGGCCCATATGGCGTGGCGACGGCCGCCCGAGCAATTGACCGTGGTATCGAAACGATCGTGGTCGGCGGACCTATGTCCTTCTGGAAGAAGCACATGCCCGAAGGGATGTGCTTACGCTCAGGCCCCGATTGGCATTTCGATGCAGCTGGCGTACACACCTTCGAGGCGTTTCTCGAGGAAGAGGGGATTGCACCCAACGAGGTTGACCCTGTACCCATCAGCGTGTTCCTCGACTACGCCACCTGGTTCCAGGACAACAAAGGCGTTATCGCGCGGGAAAACCTCGTCACCCAACTCACCCACAATGGCAAGACATTCGAAGCGCTCCTTGGCGACGGTGAGCGAATTACCGCAGAAGCGGTGGTGGTTGCGCCGGGGATTCGTCACTTCCAACAGCTGCCTCCGTGGGCCGATTCAGTTTCGCCCGAAGTGGCCGCGCATACCGTTGACGTAGTGGACTTCGAAGATCTCCGCGGGGCGCGCGTGCTCATCGTGGGCGGCCGTCAAAGCGCCTACGAATGGGCCGCTCTGATCGGTGAACAAGGGGCCGAGCGGATCGACATCGTCCATCGCCATGATGTCCCCCTCTTCGACCATGTCAGCTGGAAGTTCGTAGACGACTACGTCGACTCCATGCTCGCCGTGCCAGGGTGGTGGCGCGCTTTGCCCCATTCCGATCGGGAGCGGATTGCCCGACAGTTCTGGGAGGTTGGCCGCCTGACGCTGGAGTGGTGGCTCATCCCGCGCCTCGCAACCGACCAATTCCATCGTTGGCCGGGTACATCGGTCACCAACGTCAGAGAACGAACCGGAGTCGTGGTAGCTGATCTGTCGAACGGTGAACGTCTATCCGCCGACCGCATCGTCTTCGCGACTGGCTACAAGGCCAACCTACCCGGCGTGCCATACCTCGGCGGTCTCATCGACAAGGTCGATATGGTCGACGGTTTCCCCGTACTCGACGAGGCGTTCCAGTCAAGCATCTGCGGCCTCTACATAACTGGCTTCGCTGCGACGAGGGACTTCGGGCCGTTCCTCGGGTTTACAAAGGCTTGCCCGGCCGCCGCCACGCTCATCGTCGAGAGCCTTCTCCGGCGTGCGTGACTGTTGGCTGCCCGGCGACTGAGAGAGGCAGTTACTGACTTCTACCTGGCGTACGGGGCGATCCCAGACAGAATCGCGTGTAAGGCGTGTGGTCTCGATGCGTAGCGGATCACCTCATCCCGCGGCGCTCGATTTCAGCTTCTATTGCCTCCAGCTAGACACAACCTTAGGAACTTATGCCGGTTCCCCACCGCGGCGATCAGGTATCCAAGTTGTGCGATTCCGTCCCTCCCTCCTGTGCTGGAATAGCCGGTCGTACAGCGCACTGTTCCAGATGGTTCGTTCGAGCCCTCATTCCGGGCTGATGGCTGCGGATTCCAAAGGCCGACACTGATCTGTCCTAACCACGAGCCAGCAAGAGTCCTCCAGGCGGGCGAACTGGGCGGAGTGGAAGCAACCGAATGGCAACCATGTTTCGAGTCATGGACTGTTAAGGTGTCATCCGAAGGGACGCCCCGGTTGGCAGGACGACCACATTTGGTTGCCGCCCCGTGCAGGCGTGACGCCTCTTCTTTGCTCTAGAAAGAGGAACGTCCCGATGCTACTCAGCAGCGTGGAACCCGACGCTCACGAGCAGTCTGCGGCGCAGACGTAGCCAGCTTTACACCGGTGTTCACCTTCATAAGCCAAGTGTTGGCGGCGCACGTGTTGACGGTCGGCAGTACCGGACGATCCCGCAAGGAGGGACCATGTTGAAGAGTCACAAGATCATTACCGGACTTGTGGTGGCCGCTGTTGCCGTGCTTCCTGTAAGTGCCGCAGTCACCACTGCGACAGCCGGGGCTGTTTCGGTAGCGCACACCGTGCCTATCGACTGTGCTGCCCAAGGGCTGACCGATACCCGTTCGGCCTACGATGCCTCGGTCCAACCGGGTGTCATCGTGCCCGACTTCACCGGGTATCCGTTCTTCCCACCGACCTACACAGCTTATGGCTGGGACGCTCAGACCCAAGAGACACAGATCATCGGCCCTTTCGGTGCGGTCGACACGACTGACCAACTTGTGGCCGCATGGGAGAACAGCACCAATTGTGGGGGTGCGGCTACGAGCGACGGTGACATCTCTCGTAATGCCTGGGTCGTGGACTCCACGGGCCATGTCTTTGGCGAGAGTGATCTGTCGGGTCCTCCTGCAAACAACTTCGGTGACGCATCGGGCATCAACCTGAATCAGCCCATTGTCGGTATGACGCCTACGTCTGATGGCCAGGGCTACTGGCTCGTCGCGTCGGATGGTGGCATCTTCACCTATGGCGATGCCCTGTTCTACGGCTCGACCGGAAACATCCGCCTGAATCAGCCCATCGTCGGCATGTCGGTGACTGCTGATGGCGAGGGCTACACCTTGGTTGCCACCGATGGAGGAGTCTTCAACTTCGGCGATTCCCAGTTCTATGGGTCTCTCCCCGGCGTACTGAAGCCCGGTCAGAAGCTCAACTCTCCCATCGAGGGCATCGTCAATACGCCTGATGGTCGTGGCTACTGGATGGTGGCCGCTGATGGAGGCATCTTCACCTTCGGAGACGCTCCGTTCCTGGGGTCGCTGGGTAGCGAGCGCCTCGCATCGCCAATCGCCGGGATGTTCGCTAATGCCAATGGTGGCTACACCTTGGTGGCTCAGAACGGCACGCTCTACCCGTTCGCCTGAATACCTCGGAGCATGACCACTCGCAAGATTGGCCGTGACACTTCCCGAACCGTCGAACGTGGGACATCCGTCAGGGAACCTATGGCCGTGCGTGGGATGACGATCCGGTGACTGACGCCCAAAGCTGCCGCACCTGCCATCTGAGAATCGAGAGGCGCTACAGCATGACATGGCCGATGTCGAGCGGCCAGGACTACTGGTCCCATGAGGACCTGACGGCAGCGGATCGCTGCGGACTTGGACCACAACGCGTTGCGGTAATGGAAGCTTCGGCCCTCGAATAGGCCCAGCCGGCCGCCGATGGGGTCAAGCCGCATCACCACCGCAGCCCGCGTTATCCTCTTCGACTATGCGGCGGAAGGGGCTGGGCCGCTTGGAGGGTGCCGTGCGTCCCGGCCGACGAACCAGAAGCCACCATTTCACAGGAGTGCGGTAGGTATGATATCGAGTTGGATGTGCCAATCGTGCGGTCTCAAACGGCCAAGAGGCAGGCGATATCAGCTAGTGGGATGGCACAACATCACCAAACCGCGGGGTGGAACATGAGGCAGAAGACTTTTCCACGTGTATGTCTCATTGGTGCAGCGCAACGAACCGTTCGGAAAGAAGAAGGTCCAGCACCTGAACCCCTCCTGCTCTGGGAGGAAGTCTCCCGCAAAGCGGTGTCGGATGCGGGCGCCCGGGGTGACCTTCTTGCAGCGATCAACAGTGTGCGACTGATGTACTGCGAGAGCTGGCGCTACGACGAACCGGCGCGCCGATTGGCGGAGCGGCTCGGGATCAACCCCCCTCAGTGCTACGAAGCGACGATCGGTGGCCATATGCCACAAATGCTGGTCCAGACCGCTGGTGAAGCCATTCTTCGGGGCGAGCTTGACGTTGCTCTCGTTTGCAGCGGAGAAGCATTAGCCACAGTTCACGGTCTCCACGTGGCAGGTGAGGTGCCCGACTGGAGTTTCCCGTCCCACGGCGAGAGTGCATATCCCCACACCCCCAATGCCATTGAGTCGAGGGCTGGCTTTGCGAGCCACGGCGCTCCCTTCGTGTTGTCGACAATCGACAACGCACGTCGTGCACAACGTGGTGTCGACTATGCCGATTATCGGCGCGAGCTCGGGGACCTCCTCGCTGGGATGACCGAGGTCGCCGCGAAAAATCCCTACGCCTGGTTTCGGCGAGAACAAGACGCGAACTCGATAATCACGCCTCGCGCCGACAACCGTCAGATCACCGTCCCCTATACAAAGCAAATGGTGGCGATGTGGAATGTGGATATGGCTGCGGCCTTGATCGTTGCGAGCGATGAGGCAGCCAATGAACTCGGAGTCCCCGATGAGAAGCGGGTCTACCTGCACGGTTGGTGCGGCGCCGAGGACCCGTATCCCATCGGCGCCAGGCCGTCGATCTCCTCATCACCTGCGATGGGGGCTGCGAGCTCAGAAGCCCTTCGATGTGCGGGCATTGGAATGGACGATGTACGACACTTGGATCTCTACTGTTGCTTTACAAGTGCTCTGAATCTGGCGCGGGACGCACTTGGCGTGGGCGATCGGAGTGGCGACGAACTGACGGTTACAGGAGGACTTCCGTATTCTGGTGGACCAGGTAGCTGCTACGTGATGCATTCGCTGGCAGCGATGACGGAGAGGCTTCGCGGTGACCCAGGCTCGTTTGGGATGGTGAGCGGAACCGGCATGTGGCTCAACAAGCAGGCGTTCGGCGTCTACAGTACCCGACCACCCGAGAATGGCCCTCGTCTTCCTGCACAAGAAGAATTGCAAAAACGTCTTGACGATCTGGCGCAGTTCGAGATCACGGCAGATTTCACAGGTCCGGCGCGGGTGGCAACATTTACGGTCCACTACGACCGCAATCAAGTGCCCGTAGATGGTGTAGCAATCTGCGATGTCGCTGAGGGACTGCGGGGCTACGCGCGAATCGTCGATCCGGATGTCCTGGCCTTGGCAGCTCAAGGAGACTTCGTCGGTCGGTCGGTTGACCTCGTGCAGGGATCTGATTGCGCTGTCGTGAAGTGCGACGCCTGACGCGCCTTGTGTTGGTGCCCCTGCATTTCCACCGCGACGAGCGTGGGCGAGGTCACGGTCCGCTTAGGTCCTCCACTTGGCGAGAGCATCGAGGCCGGCACGCGCCGTGACGCAGAAGCAGAACCGTTCGACAGATCACACAAACGACACATTGGTCACACTTTTGCCCTGGGTCAGATCGTGTCCGTGCCACGCCCAATGGGGCTCACGTCATGGGGGATCAGGATACTCAACAATGTTCATTGGATTGCAACGAGGATTCCGGCGGTGCCAGAGGCAGTATGAGATGATGGCCGTCTTCCACATAGTGCATCAAGAGCAGCAACGAAATCCTCGAAACCCCTTCAGGTCAGTACCGAATGTCCCGTCAGCACTCCCGACAGGAGGCGCAGCCAGACATGATGACGCCCGCCGACAAGGGGTTCGTGCACCGGATTCCCGCCAGCCAGGCGCGATCTCTCCCTCCTCCTGATTCCCCGCGTCCTTATGCCATATTCCGCGAGTTTCAGTATTCGTCACGGAATCCCTGATGACGCAGTCCCCCAGGACGGGAACACCGCCATCGCTCCGGAAAATGCTCGTGCCCTTGGCGCTCGCGCAGTTCATCTGCAGTTTTGCCGGCTCGAACATGAACGTGATGATCACCGACATAAGTCACGACCTAGATACCACCGTCCAGGGTGTCCAGGTCGCCATCACGCTGTTCCTCCTGGTAATGGCCGCCCTCATGATTCCCGGCGGCAAGCTGACCGACCGTTGGGGACGGAAACGCTGCTTCACACTCGGGCTCTGGATTTACGCCGTAGGCGCGATCCTGAGCGCCGCTTCGCCCGGACTGGGGGTTCTCATCCTTGGGAACTCCATCTTCGAAGGGGTGGGCACCGCCCTGTTGATCCCACCGGTCTACATCCTCACGACGATGCTCTTCACCGATCTCGGATCGCGCGCGCGGGCGTTCGGGGTAATCAGCGGCATGGGAGGGGTGGGTGCGGCCGCAGGACCCTTGATCGGCGGCCTCATCACGACGGCCATCAGCTGGCGAGCCGCGTTTGTCTTCCAGGCCCTCGTCGTACTGACCATTGTCTTCCTCGCCCGCGGGATCCATGACCCCGTCGCACCGGACCCCGGCCGCCCTTTCGACACCGTTGGTGCCATCCTGTCGGCCCTGGGCCTGGTGGTCTTCGTGCTGGGAATCTTGGCGGCGGACAACAATGTGACCCTGATGGTGGTACTCCTGGTCATCGGGGCGGCAATCCTCGGGGGTTTCTTCATGTGGATCCGCGCCCGCGAGCGCTCGGGCAAAGAAGCCCTGCTGTCCACGGCGCTCTTCCGCAACCGCGTCTCGAATCTCGGGCTGGTGACCCAGAACGTGCAGTGGCTGATGCTGATGGGCACATCATTTGTCGTTTCGGCTTATCTACAGGTGGTGCGAGGGTACAACGCCATTCAGACCGGGGTGATCTTCACGGCGGCGACCCTGGGCATCCTCGTTTCATCGCTGGCCGCCGGGCGCCTGGCAAAGAGGTTCCAACAGCGGACCCTCATCGTGACCGGCTTCGTGACGACCATCGCTGGTGTCGGATTCTTGCTCGGGATCGTCAAGCACTCCCCCAGTCCCTGGGCCTTTGCGCCCGGCCTCTTACTGATCGGTTTGGGCCTCGGCGTCATGCTCACCCCGTCGGTCAACGTCGTGCAGTCAGCGTTCCCCGAAGAGCGCCAGGGAGAGATCTCGGGGCTGTCGCGCAGCGTCTCCAATCTGGGCTCATCGTTCGGCACCGCGATCGCCGGCACGATCCTTGTCTCGGGCCTGACCACACCAACCCGCTCCTATGCACTCGCCATGATCGTGGTTGGAGCCGTTGGCTTCATCGGCTTGGCGGCCACGGCATTCCTCCACACCCCTCAGTCCATGCCGGCGTCTGATACGACCTCGTAACGTCGGCAGCGGGGCCCAACTTCTCGGCGCTGGAGACGTTGGAAGCACGATTCGAGACTCACGTAGAGATGCGGGCCGCGACGAAATCGTTCAACTGCGCCCGGCCGCTCCGATCTCCCGATTGACCCAGTTCTGACGGCCATCGGCGGAGCGCTCCAGCCGGCTCAGCATGACCAACTCAGAGCCTGCGAAACGCTTCACCTGCCTGCGACTTGCCTCTGGGAGGGCTTTGGCAGCTAGAAGGGTGTCGGAATATACCGCAGGGGGAGATTGGGCTCCGTGTAGTGATCGGCCTTCTGGCGTTTTGGCAAGGTGATGTCACGTTCGGTGAGCGGCTCGTAGGGTATCTGGCTGAGCAGGTGGCGAATGATGTTGAGCCGACCCTTCTTCTTGTCGTCAGTGTTTGCGACATACCAGGGCGCCCATGCGGTGTCACTCGCTGCGAACATGGCATCTCTGGCACGCGAGTAGTCGTACCAACGACTGTAGGACTTCAAGTCCATGTCCGAGAGCTTCCAAATCTTCCGTGGGTCGTTGATGCGACTTTCGAGGCGACGGGTCTGCTCGTCGGCGCTGACCTCGAGCCAATATTTCAACAGCAGGATCCCAGAATCAATCATGGCTTTCTCGACCGCTGGCACTTGATCGAGGAATCTCTTGGTCTCCTCCTGCGTGCAGAAGCCCATGACCGGCTCAACGCCTGCACGGTTGTACCAGCTGCGGTCGAAGATCACGACCTCGCCCGCAGCGGGGAAGTGTTGGATGTACCGCTGTACGTACATCTGTGACTTCTCTCGCTCGGTGGGAGCAGACAGGGCGACGACCCGGAAGACGCGTGGGCTCACCCGTTCCGTAATTCGTTTGATCGTCCCTCCTTTCCCGGCAGTGTCCCGGCCTTCGAAGACGATGCAGATCTTGGCTGCAGTCGTCCTGACCCACTCTTGGACCGCGACCAGTTCGGCATGCAGGACTCTCATCTCTCGTTCGTACTCTTTACGCTTCATCTTTGGCGGCCCGCTCGTAGCTTCTCGCTCCAGCTCCTTCTCGTGGTTCTTCGATGGCATCTCGTTCCTCCTGTGGGTGCGGTGATGTAGTGCGATCTCGTAAGGCTCAGGGGGAGGACGTGGATCCAATGTTCGCGACTTGCACCGGTGTGCTCTTGGTCCTGCGCCGCGCAATCCACTTGCCGGACTCCCAGAAGGCGAGCAGAACGACGGCGGCGGACAGCGCCAGCCCCCACTGTCGCGGGCTTAGCTTCGTGGTGCCGAGAAGTCGCTGCAAGAAGTCTGCCTGGGTGATGAGGAACGCTCCTGCCAACTCGACCAAAGCGATCCGGTTCATCCTCGAGCTATTGAAGGTGTCGACCGTGAAAATAGATTGAGTCTCGCTTCGTGCCTCGAAGGCGGCAACCACAAGACACAGTGAGAATGCGACCAGCCCGATCGATTGACCGGTGACAAGGCTGCCATAGTGGTTCTCCCCGAACGTGATCATCCCCAAGTTGGCGATCGCAATGTACAGGCCGACGAGGCCGCTGGTTATCATCACGGGGATTGTGAGGATCGATTCTCCACGTGGGCGAGGATGACGGTCCATCAAGCCGGGCGTCTCGTTGTCGAATCCAAGAGCGACGCCGAACGGAGCGTTCACAGCGAAGTTGATCCAGAGGATCTGCGCTGGCGTGAAGGGTTGTCCCGCGGCGAGGTCCAGCAGACTGGCCCCGAGAAAGGTCAGGACGAACGCGACGAGCTCGAGCAGAACGAAGCGGATGTACTTGTTGAGATTGTCGAACAGCTTGCGACCCTGCCCTACCGCGAAGACGATCGTGGCGAAATTGTCATCGGAGAGGATCATTCGTCCTGCATTCTTTGCCACCTCGGTGCCGCTCCCCATGGCGACACCGATGTCGGCCGCCTTGATCGCGGGGGCGTCGTTGACGCCGTCACCGGTCATCGCCACGACGTGGCCCTTCTGCTTGAGGGTTTCGGCCAGCAACACTTTGTGTTCTGGGGCGACGCGCCCTACGACCCCGATGTGGTCGATCCGTTCGAGGCGATCCGTTTCGGACAGTGCAGCGAAGTCGGCTCCCAATATGGCCTCACCCGGTATCTCGAGCTGCTTTGCGATTGCGGCACCCGTGATCACGTCGTCACCCGTCACCATCCTCACCTGGATGTGCGCCGCCAGCGCTTCTGCAACTGCAGCCTTCGACTGCTCGCGAGGTGGGTCGACCATACCAAAGAGGCTCGTCATCTCCAATGCCTCGACCAGGGCGAGGAGATCGCCGTTCGGGTCGAAGTCTCCCGCGTCGATATCACGGAATGCGCCCGCCATAACGCGAAGGCCCGCTTCTCCCATGCGTTGCGCGTTCTGCTCGGCGGCCTGCCGGAGCGTGTCGTCCCAGGGGATGCTCGTGCCGTTCGACAAAGCGGTCGTGGCGCGAGCCATCACCGCTGGCGCTGCACCTTTCACGAAACACCGCACGACGTCGTTCCCGGAGGCGTCCTTAGTGTGGTTGAACGTAGCCATGAGCTTGTAGGTCGGGTCGAAGGGCAAGGTGGCGATCCTTGGCAATCGATCGCGGGTCTCGTCGATGTACATTCCCGCCTTGTGCGCCAACACGAGTAGGGCGCCCTCGGTTGGATCCCCCACCACCTTGCCGTCGACGAGCGTGGCGTCACTGGCGACGACATATGGCAGGATTGCAGCTTCAATGCTGTCGGTCTTACCGGCCGGGTGGGTGACTCTGCCTTCCAGGCTGTATCCGCTGCCCGAGATCGCATAGCGGTCGGTCGGATTGACGACCTCGACCGCTGTCATCTGATTCATGGTCAGGGTGCCGGTCTTGTCCGAATTGATCGCCGACGTGAACCCGAGCGTCTCGACCGAAGGCAAGTCCTTGACGATCGCCTTCTGCTTCGCCAGTTCGACGCTGCCGAGCGAAAGCACTACTTGGACGACCATGGGTAGTGCAAGGGGGATAGCGGCTATAGCGAGGGCAATAGCAGTATCGAACAACATCGTCCACGACTGATTACGGCTCAGACCGAGGGCGAACATGACGATCATCGTGAAGCCAGCGGCGGCGACGATCCATAGCGTGAGTGTGTTCATCTGCTTCGTGAGCGGCGTCTCCTCAATGGTCGTACCCGACAGCATGTGCGCGATCTTTCCGACCTCAGTATCGCTACCCGTACCGGTCACGACAAACACTCCGCTGCCGTGGGTTACGGGGGTGTGCATGAAGGCCATGTTCGACTGTTCGCCTGGCTCGACCATTCCGCCAGAAAGAGTGGCGGCGTCCTTCGCCGCCGGAACGCTTTCGCCCGTCAACGCCGACTCATCGATTTGCAGCGAGCTCGAGGAGACGATCCGGCCGTCCGCCGGAACCTCGTCACCCGCCGAAATCAGGACGACGTCGCCGGCCACCAGTTGCTCGGCTGCGATTTCGGCCTCCGCTCCGTCACGCCGCACACGCGCTGTCGCTTTCATCATCGATTGAAGTGCATTCATGGCGCTCTCTGCTTTTCCGGCTTGGCGCAGCCCCACCACCGCGTTGAAGAGAGAGATCACGATCAGAGCGATGGCCGTGGTCCATTCCTTGATGGCTAGTGAAACGACGGCCGCACCCACCAGAATGAGCTGCATGTAGCTCGTGTACTCCGCCAGAAATCGGCGGAGCCTCGACGGTGGCTGTTCCACAGGCAGCATGTTCGGGCCGTCCCGCTCGAGCCTCTCCGCCGCTTCATTTCCGGAAAGTCCAGCATCCACGTTCACCCCTAGTTTGGCGACGACCTCCGCGGGGTCAACGGCATACCACTGCTGATCGCCGGAGGATGGGGGGTCTTGAGTGTTTGCCATTAAGACCCCACAATGCCTGATTCGGGATAACCCATTCCAGACCCCCTTTTCTTCAACCTGAGCATCTAGTCCACAGCCCTGTCAGCGGCGGCCAACGCGCCAGTGTGGCAATTCGACACGAACGCGTAATCAGCGATGTGCGTGAAGCGCGACGGCGCCGCAAGGCTCTGCCAGATCATGTGGAGACTCCGGTCGACGAACAACGGCGCCCCGTGCTCAGAACATTAATGCTTGAGCAAGAGCCAGCCCACGCTTCACGTGAACATGCAGAAGGCACTGCCACGACTCCTCCTTCACTTCCACCCTGATCGGAATCCCGACCACCCCGAACACTAGGCCCAACGTGCACTGCAACGCAGGCAAAGGTTCCTGGTGAACCGAGTTCAAAGGAGCCTGGAGCCAACCAATGACCGACCACGTCACTCGAGTTTGTCTCCAGAACCGGACCATCGCGCCGTTCATTTCGCCGTCTTGGGCCATCGATCGGATCGCGAGCCGTACGTCGTTTCGCCCGCCTTCAACCCAACACTGGGGACGGCCCTCCCCGAGGGTCGTCCGCCGGCGTCATGGCCGAAGGTGGCTTGGAACCCGCGAGGAGGGCGATGCCCCCGATGGCTACGGCCAATCCGACATACGCCGAGCCGACATGGACGCCGCCACTCTTCGAGAGGGTTTCACCGAACAAGGCGATGCCGAGCGCAACGCTCGAGAATAATGTTACCGAGTTACTCGAGGCCAGTGCGGGCGCCAATACGCCGGTCTTCAGTGCCCATTGTTGAAGGACAAAGCCAGCCAACGCCGAAAGGATCAACACGTACACGGGCCAACTCGCGAGCAGCGCCAGCACTCCACCTCCGATCTCGGCCACGAACGTCTTGGTTACGGCCGCCTGAAGGCCAAATGCCAGGCCGGCTGCCGATCCCAGGGTGAGCGCCTTTGCTGCGCCACTCAACCGGGTGCCCACACCGGTGAGCGTCAGTGCCATGGCCAGAATCACCAGGCCGGAAATCCACCACGCCGCTGCGCTGCCGTGGGAGGAACCGCCCTGTGGTTGGCCGGCGGACAGGAAGAAGACGATGCCGGTCACGGTCAGGAGAGCCCCGGCTAGCTCTCGCCGTCCGATGTTCTGATGGGTGAGCCACATCCCGAGGGGTAGTGCCAGTACGAGGCTCAGCGCACTGAGGGCCTGAACCACCATGAGGGAAGCACGATCGAGGGCCGCGGCCTGCAGCACCCACCCGACCGCTTGTGAGATAGCGCCGGCTAGCCAGATCGGCTTGTGTAGAATTTGGATGAGAAACCGCGGATCGTCCTCAGCGGCCTCCGTTTCGCCAGTGCCCTTCTGTTGGAGCACGCTCCCCAAGGCGAACGCCATCGCCGCGACAATCGCCAAGGCCTCGCCCACCCGCGCATCCTAAGCGAGAGGCAATCCTTCAGCATTCCGAAAGAGTTAGATCGCCACGCGCTCTTCAAACGCCGGGGTGAACGGGGTGAATATCTCGAACCACCACAAGGACCATCTCGACCGGCCGCAGACCACTCTCTCTCAAACGTGCATCCTCGTCAGTCACGGCGTCGATCTCGCGTCCGAGGAACCGGCCGACGAGGAGACTACACGGTACCTTCGGAAAAAGGGCCATAGGGCCCTACTCAATACCTCGGGGGCCTTTACGATGACCCACAAAGAAAGGAAAGCACGAATGGAAGAGAGTCGAGATACGGGTTGGATTCTCTTTGCGGCCGTAGTGCTTTGGGTGGTCGGCATCATCTGGTCGATGGCTTACAACCCCACCTGGTCGCTCACATGCATTGGAACGGGTGTGTTGGTCATGTATGCCCTCGGGGCGCCGCCCGTTGGGGTGAACTGCGCGAAACGAAATCAGGCCAGCGGTTCGGCGCACATAATGCGTCTAGTGGAAGTCAATAGGGGGTAACAGTGAGATGACCATGTCAACCAGAGACGTTACGTCCAATGGACGCCGACGGTACATGTCGGTCCAGGAGAGATCGGCGCAAGGGAAGGCGGCACGCTCCAAGGCGCCACGCTCCGGGCAGGCCCACTGGTCACTCTCCGAACGCAACTACGATCCACTTGATCTACTGGGTGAACAAGCGCTGACGCGTGCCGCTGAGTTGGTACCGATCCGCCATGGACGGATGGCGGCGTCACCGTTTGCCTACTTTCGCGGCGCCGCCTATCCGATGGCCGCAGATTTGGCGTCGGCCGCCCGCACGGATTTGGAAGTGCAGCTGTGTGGTGATGCCCACCTCTGCAACTTCGGCGGTTTCGCCTCACCCGAGCGAGACTTCGTCTTTGATCTCAATGACTTTGACGAGACTCACCCGGGCCCGTTTGAATGGGACGTCAAGCGATTGGCTGCCAGTATTGACGTCGCAGCGCGAAGCAGGAACTTCGATTCGAAGCTTCGATCGGGATTGGTTGCCAAATCGGTGCGGTCCTACCGCGAGGCGATGCGACATTTCGCGGGTGAGCGGAATCTTGATATCTGGTATGAGCGCCTCAATGTGGCGGGCATCATGGCACGCTGGGGTGGCGACGCTAGCCGCAACGTGGTGGCGAGCTTCCAGCGGCAAGTGGCCAAGGCCCAGACTAAGGACCGCTTGAAGGCTCTGGCCAAGCTCACGTACGAAGTCGACGGAGAGCTGCAGATCAAGAGCGATCCCCCACTCGTCGTACCGGTTGAAGAGCTATTCAACGAACTTGACGCCAAGAAAATCGAGGACTTGATCCACCAGGTCATCCGGGCCTATCGCCGGTCCTTGACCGGCGATAGGCGTCACCTCTTGGAGAGTTATCGCTTTGTTCATCTGGCGCGAAAAGTTGTCGGAGTAGGGAGTGTCGGAACCCGCGCATGGGTTGTGCTCATGCTCGGGCGAGACAACGATGATCCGCTCTTCATACAGGTCAAAGAGGCGGAAGCGTCCGTGCTTGAGCGTTTTCTCGGGAGGAGCACGTTCGAGAATCATGGTCACAGGGTGGTGGAAGGCCAAAGACTCATGCAAGCGGCAACTGACATCTTTCTCGGGTGGGAGCGAAGCGTCGCCCCCGATGGGGTCACGCGGGATTTCTACTTTCGCCAGCTATGGGATTGGAAGGCGTCGGCCGACATCGAAACGATGCTGCCCCAGGGATTCGCCATCTACGGCCAGATGTGCGGGTGGACGCTGGCGAGGGCTCATGCGAGATCAGGCGATGCGATCGCAATCAGCTCGTATCTCGGTGGAAGCGATACCTTCGACCGAGCCATGGTCGAGTTCGCCAATAGCTATGCCGACCAGATCGCTCACGATCACCAGGCCCTCGTAGAAGCCGTTGCCGGAGGAGTCATCGAGGCCGAATCCGGCGTCTAGCGCCACACACCCTTCAGGGGCCGCGCTGAGCTCGCCAGGACCCTGGGGTGACTTGATTGGCTTCTTGGAAGAGCGTCAAAGAACGGGACGGGCCCGAGAGCACACCAGCCGGCTCAACTCTCGGAAGCCTGTGTTCCCTGGTCGCCCATTTGGGCTTCGACTGCTCGGTGAACGTTCCCGTGGGTTCGTTCCTTGCCGATGCGGTCGAGGAAGCCGTCTCGCCGTAGAACCTCCTCGACTGCCGGTTTGACCCGGGCCAGCCTCAGGGTCACACCTGCCCGCTCCGCGAGTTCAAGGACCTCGCCCATTTTGGCCGAGCCTTGGGAATCAATGAAATCGATGCCTTCGCAGTCGAGCACGATCCCGCTGATCCCCGGCGTCGACAATGCCACCTCCCGAACTCTGTCCTCGAGTGCATCCGAGGTGGCGAAGAAGAGGCCGCCATCGAGTCGCAGGACCACGACGCCTGGGAACTGCTCATCGGTTGGATGTTCGTCGAGCTCCCGGTAGACCTGCGTACCCCGTTCACGCCCGAGTAGCGGCATCGACGGCCGGGTGGCGACCGAGATGAGCCACAGGAGAGACAGTCCGATTCCGATGATGACGCCGGCAAGGACCCCGAACACGAGCGTCCCGGCAATCGCAAGCACGGCGATCCAGAAGTCGAAGCGCTTGACCCGGAACAGTCGTCGCATCTCGGGGAGATCCATCATGCCCATGACGACTGCTTCGATGATCAAGGCGGCCAGGACTGGCTTGGGCAGCTTGGAGAAAAGAGGCGCCAGGATCAACAAGGTGAGGAGCACGATCACGCCGGAGGTCAAAGAGGCAAGGCCCGTACGTGCTCCGGAATGGTCGTTGAGCGAGCTGGCCGACAAGCTGGTGGACACAGGCATGCCTTGGAAAAGGCCGGCGCCGACGTTGGACATCCCCTGCGCCACCGATTCCTGGTTGATGTCGATGCGGTAGCGGTGTTTGGCGGCGAAGGCCCGGGAGTCGCCAGCAGTCTGTGAGAAGCCGATCAGCACCAGCGCCACCGCAGCGAGGGCGATCGTGCTCGCATGGGCACTCACGAGGGACCACTTTGGCAACGCTGGCGTCGGCAAACCTCTCGGCACTTCGCCGACCAGTGCGACCCCGTGGGCACCGAGATCGAAGATGCGCGAGGCCAACAGACCCCCGACGACGAGGACGAGGGCTCCGGGGATTCGGGGGGCGACTACTCTCACGCCAAAGACCACTGCGAGCGAGACGAGGCCGACGACCAGAGTCGCCACGCTCGTGTCACCGAGGGTGCTGACCCATGAGCGGAGTTCTTGGAGTGGATTCGAGCCTGAGGCACTGGTGCCCGTCAGCTTGGGGAGTTCGCCGATAACCACGTCAATGGCCGCACCGAAGAGGAATCCGGTGACCACGGCCCGCGAAAGAAACTGCGCGACCCACCCCATCTTGAAGACGGCCAGTAGCAGGAACAAAGCACCGGAGGCGAGGGTGATCGTTGCCACAAAGGAGGCGACGTTCGCTGTCCCCGTGATGCTGGCGGCCACGACGGCGCTCGCCGCGACCGCTGCCAACCCGGAGCTCGGACCGGTCGAAATCTGGCGGCTCGTTCCGAAGACGGCGTACAGGATTGCGCCGGCGGCCGCGGCGTAGAGCCCGTTCTGTAACGGAATCCCGGCGATTCCTGCGTAGCCGAGGTTCTTCGGGACGATCAAAGCGGCGACGGCGATCCCGGCGATAAGGTCCCCGCGGAGCCACTTACGATCGTAGGTGCGGAGCCATCCCACGATAGGGAAGAATCGCCACACGTTCAGCTTGCGATCTTCTCCCGCGCTCCGAGCCATCAGCCCGGACAGTACGCCAAAATCCCATCAGCGGCACAGTTTCGGAACTCACACCCGGAATCACGCCCAACAGTTAGTTCACGGCGAGCTCAGACCTGAGTGTTGCCGGCCAAAGTGCAGCAGAGCTGCCCTTTGCATGTCCGGATTGCATCAAGTAACGGTGAGGAATCCACGGGATCTTTGGCCCTAGGCGTCGCGCTCGCACCGAAGCAGACTCACAGTCTGCGAACTACTGTTGCGCATACGTTATCAAAAGGAGGATTCCGTGCCAATCGACACTCTGCTCGTCTATTCCGGTGTCTACGCAAAGGTCGAGGACGCTCTGTCTGATTATGACGCCGTCCACGACTTGCACACCAAAGCCGGACTCATCGACGCCTATGACGCCGCTGTCGTGGAGCGCAAGCCCGACGGCAAGGTAAAGATTGTGAAAAAGCACGAGACTCCCACCCGCGTTGGAGGGGTGCTCGGAGGTGGCGCGGGTCTCGCAACGGGGCTCGTGATCGCGTTGTTCCCGGCCGCGGCAATCGGCGGCGGGCTCCTCCTCGCCACAGGGGGCGGTGGCGCCCTGTTGGGCTCATTGGCAGGACACGCTGCAGCAGGTATGAGCCGGAGCGACCTGAAGGAACTGGGAGAAGACCTCGACAAAGGTCAGGCTGGCCTGGTGGTTGTGGCCGTCTCGGACATGGAGTCCAAGGTCGAAGCAGCCATGAAGCACGCCGAGAAGATTCAAGCGAAGGAAATGAAGGCTGACCAGAAGGAGATCGAAGCCGACGCCAAGGGCTGACGCAGGGTAATCGTCCGCTGCGGCACGACGACCTGCACTCGGTTCGGAGGGCATGCACTGATACTCACCACGTCGGTCGACTCTCTACGACGCCTTGCTTTCGGGCGTTGAATCATCCCAGCGGACCTCGGCAACCCCCCACGGTGCCTGCCAACGCGTTTAGCCTGACGTCGCCCACCGAGGCCCACCAAGCCGTTGCTCAACCGACACTTCTACCGGTGGGCATCGGGGCAGTCCAGGTGTTCTCGCGGGTAGATGTCGCGCGTTGCCGCTCCTCGGGATTGCCGAGAAGAGGCATCCTCCCTTTCTATCGCCGGCGAAAGCGCTCTGGCATCGGCCCTTGAACCATGGCGCCGTTGTTTCAGCCCACTGCACCACGTCGCGCGGTCCAGGGCCGGCCGAGCCCTACGTCGCGCAAACGCCACCAGACGGCCCTACTCGGCGATCCGTCCGCACCTTAACCGGTCAGGGCACAACAACCTTCGTTCCGTCGGAGAGTCCCGAGACGATCTGCGTGACGTCAGTTCCGACAGCACCCACTCGCACGTCGTGGCTGATCTCCTGGCCGTTGACGATTTCATCGACGAAGGTGCGAGTCCCGCTCGTGTGTACCGCAGCGGACGGAACGGTCAGTACGTCCGACTTCTGCATCAATGTAATATTGACGTCGGCTGTCACACCGGGGGAGATACCCGGCGGTTTCCCGGTGATCATGATTGTGACGGGCACCGATTCGACCCCAGACTGGTCGGTCGAGATGATCCCGACCGAACTGACTTTCCCGTCGACCACGCCGCGGTGCTGTGGTAGCACCACCTGGACGGGATCGCCGACACGGACGGTGGCGGCGCTTGATCCAGTTACCTTCGTCTCAGCGACAAGGGTGTTGGACCCGTCGATCACGATGTCCGAAGTCGGTGGTTTCGTCGCTGGGGTGAGCGCCGAAGGGGCCGCGGTGACCGCCGTTCCAGGCTTGATCTCAACGCTCTTTACGATTCCCGAGATCGGAGCGGTCATTCGCCGATTGTTCAGGTTGTCCTTCTGGGTCTGGATCTGCGCTTCCATTTGGGACACCCTTTGAGCATCGGCCTGTGTGACCACGTCCACTTCGCGCTGGGATTGCGAAACAGCGGCCTGCGCATTCGCGTTGGATGCTTCAGCAACAGACAGTGCCAGTTCGGCTGTCGTGAACTTCGCCGTGGCCTGTGTCAACATCGACTGGTCATTGAGCCCAGCGATCAAGAGGTTGGTCTGATCGTCTTGAACTGACTGCTGGTCGTTTTCCACATCAGATTGATCGGTGTCCACAGTGCCCACCTCCGATGTATCGGCGGACTGCGCTTGTGTCACCGCGCTCTCTAGACTTGTACAGTCAGCGGTTGACCCAGTTGGAGGTTTCGGGCACCCGGAGTCCGCAAAGCGTTCTTGTGCAATTTCAACCGCAACCTGGTCCTCGCCCAACGTTGCTTGGGCAGACGTCAACGTGCTGGCGTCAGTCGCCAAGGTCTGTTCAGCTTGGGACACCGCGGGCTCCGCCTCTTGGAGCGTTGCCTGGTCCTGCGCCTGCAGCGCAGTCAAGCTCGTCTGCGCTTGGACGGCGGCGGTCTGGTCAGTCGTCACCTCCTGCTGGACCGTCGCCAACTCCGCCTCCGAGGACTGGAGAGACTGATTGGACTCGTCGGCGGCAAGCTGCGCCTGGTCTTGGTTGAGGGAAACAGACTCGTCATACAGGTATGTATCAGTGCTGTAGGTATCCGTTGAGGCGAGTGTCTCGTCGGCATAGACATAATCGCCAGCGGAAACGTCAACCGTCCCCACGTCCCCCGAGACGTCGGAGTTCACGTCGGCCTGAGACACATCGTCAACCGTGGCTGGTTCGGCCACCTTCTCATCGACGTTCCCTTGCTTTGCCGTAGCGGTCGCATTGGTGGGGGACCCGCCTTGTTGGGCGCCCCAGATTCCCACGCCAACGGCGAGGCAAAGGACAGCGATGGCGAGGGCAAGCGCAACGCGGGGATTCAAACCTCGGCGAGAGCTCGGGGGCTGTGCCACGCCTTAATGTGAGTCCGAAAGTGCGAGACGCTCCATCTGCCCCTGCGACCACCCGTGTCTGAGATAGTTCCAGGTGAGACGACCGGTCCAGTGACGCTGTATGGCATCGGACCGCTCGATGGACGCTTTTCGCAGCGACCGCTGCAACATCGCGCTCAGTGTAGCGACCGCTGCCGGTACTTGCTCAGGTTGGTCCGGATTTCGGCCCGGGGAGGTGAGAGTAACCGACGGACCGATGGCTAAGCGGGTCAACAAACGCACCCTTCTCATGAGAAGGTCCGTCGGGCCACTACCCGTGCGTGGCCTCCAACGTCGTTCGACTTCGCACTGCGTTCTTTTTGAGACTGCCCCCAGGGCATGAGAGTCATGGAGGGACTGCTGACGTTTCAGGCTGTGATCTCGTCTCGCCCGCCATGGACCGCCAGGGCATAGACGACCAATACGCCCGTTCCAATGTACGTGAGCGACCAGATCGGGTAGTAAGGCATCCACCAGATGGCGCTGATGGCCATAATCGCACCGGCGGCGACGCCTACCCAGCGACCGATCTGGGAACGGTCCATGACAATGGCGATCGCCGAGAGGATGAGTATGACGGCGACCACCAAGTAGACCCAGCCGTATGTCTTGAGGCTGTGGCCGAAGATGGCATCCTCAAGGTTCGAGGGCAGGACGCCGTGGTAGCGGAACGCCCAGATTGCGTCGAAAATGCGCATGATTCCCGCCACCCCGAGCACTATGGCCGCAAACAGACTCCAACCTTCACCTTGTCGTTCCATCGATCCTCCCCTATTCGGCAGACATCTCCCTTGGCCTGGAAGATAGAAGATACAGAGGCGACAAGCAATCGCGGTTTCTACTTGACCAGCTGGGTTTTAGCTGGGTGTAACTGATGGCCGTTCGGCTTTGCCTTGCTTGTCGGGTCTTTGGGTGCGCCGTGGCGTCCATTCGTCAATCTGCCGCCAGGAGCTTGGCCTTCTCTGCGTTGAACTCTGCGTCGGTCAGCACCCCCTGGGACTTGAGATCGGCCAGCTTGCTCAATTGGGTGGCGACATCACCTCCCGACGTTCCTGCAGCCTCTTTGACGTATTGATCGAAGGCGGACTTCTGCTGCGAAGCCTCTTGCAACTTGCGCTCCTGCATCTTTCCACCCCGGGCTATGAGGTAGACGAACACGCCGAGGTACGGGAGGACGATCACGAAGATGACCCAGAGGGCCTTGAGCCAGCCATTGAGATCCCTGCTTCGGAAGATGTCGACGAAGACAGTGAACAGTATCCAGATCCAGATAAAGAAAAGGAAAAAGTAGAGCATTGAGAGGAACACGCCGCCAAGCGGGTAGCTGTATGCAAGCACTAGATCTCTCCTTTATTGTCGTGACAATCGTCCCTGTCTACCACCCGATAGGAACACGTGCGAGCGCCTTGTCGCCGACTCGTCGTGTCGGCCGCTCAAGTCTCCGTGGTCTAATGGGCCATGTTCTATATCGTGATCTTCAGTCTCCTCGCGGTGGTCCTAATCGTCGGGGGTGTCGCGGGCATGAAGCGGCGGCGGCGGAACACCGGGCGTGTGGAATCCCACGCAGCCCACACCACCCACACAAATGCCAACCGTCGTGACCGGAAGATGAAACGAGCACAATCGCGGCACGACCGACGTAAGCGCCGTTGAACGAACTCGGGCACTATATGAACGGGCCGATCTCAAAGGTGGCAGTCAGCGAAACCCAACTGGTTGCCGTACATGTCTCCCCCGGCTCCAAGGGGCGCTCGATTGCTTCCTTCCGTCAAGCCCGGTCCGGGGAGCCAACCATGCCCACCAATCGGCGTCGGGAACGGGTGGTAGTCGCAAATCTCGCTCGGCCATCTGACACCGCTTGAGAAGTTTGCAAAGGCCGTTGGACCCCCAAGTGACGACTGGAAAAGGTGGTTCGCGCGAGGGGGGATTTCGGGGATGTCGATCCTCCCGTGCAGGCCTGAGCTGCTCTCGAGGTCTTCGCCATCGACGGTGGTTGTGATATCGAGTTTGGCAGCCCGGCGCGAACCGTGCCAGAGGGCATTCCCCTCACTCAGTCCGCAGGAGCTGCCCTACCGAACGATTGCGCGCAGATGTCACAGCCGGAATCACGGCCATCAGATTGGCGACGACGAGCACAGCGATCGGCAGGATGATGATCGTCGACACTGGCACGGCCGCAACGGGCACGGCGCCGAGGTTGGTGGCAAAGACATTCCAGACGACTCGACCGACAACTATGCCGAGAGGCACACCGATGACGATTCCCACTAGGGCGACCGTCGTGGCTTGCCAGAGCACAGTTGCGCCGACCTGAACGTTGACGAAGCCCAGCGCCTTGAGCAGCCCCATCTCCCGACGACGCCGTACGACGCTGACCACGAGCAGATGGAGGAGGGTTGCCATACCGAAGACGGCCAGCACACACCCGAGAATGAGCGGGAAGTTCACCGCTTCGCCGAAGTTGACCAACGACGTTGGGATGGTCGGCCGGCTTGCACTGCCCTGCGCGAGATAGTGGGTGATGTCGGCTTGGCCCTTCGGACCGGACGTCGCTCTCGCTAAGACGATGAAGTTTTGGTTGGCCGAGAACACCTTTCGGCACTCACTTACGTGAGGTCCAGGCGGACACACTGCGTTCATGTAGCCGGCCATCGTGAAGGCCGATCCACTGCCCAGTCCGCCTCCGGCGTCGCTCGGGAACGACGTTGTCCCTACGACGCGAAACGGCACAATACGGGAACCGCCGGTCGGCACTTGCAGTGTCACGTTGAGAACCGATCCCACCTGGGCCCCGACTTGGTGAAGGGTCGTGACTCCGAGCGTCATGTCGTGGTCACCAGTGGGAAGCCGTCCATCGACCGTCGAGAGGAGCATTGGCCCACGCAGCACCTTCCCGGCAATGGCATTGACGTCATGCCCCCTGATCGACACCTCATCGGTGGCCGCCACCATGATGGCGGTAATGGAGTGGTCGTGCTCCAGGCTGGCCTCCCAAGAGGTGGGGTTACCCGGCCCCTCGCTCGAGGTCGAGAACGAGAAGGAGTAGTTGCTGCCGTAGAGGGCTGGAGTCGTGGTGAGGTGCGTCAAGCTGTCGGCGAAGACAACCGTTGCGCAGAGGGCCATGACTGCTATCGCCGACCCGAACAGTGCCGTACCCACCGGGAGCGAAGCGGCGCCGCGTCCTCGTTCCAATGCGTGACGGACCCCGATCACTGCGCTCGGCGGAGCGCCTGCGGCGACCACTTTCGACACGATGATTGACGACTTCCCTTCCGATGCCCGCTCGCCGCCGAGGCGTACCCGCGAGGCGTGTACGGCCGGCCAGATCCCTAGGAGCACAACCGCCGCCACCGTTGCCAGCGCACCAAGCAGGAGAACCAGCGGATCGAAGGCGAGACCAGTCGAGGGCTCGGCCAGCCGCGCTTCGCCGACCGGCGTCAGAGGGGACAGCGCAAAGGCGATGACGACAGCGCCGGCGGCGCCGATGGACCCCACCAGCAGATTCCGCGTCATTCCGAGCACCACGAGCTGACGCCTGGGCAAGCCCAAGGCCACCAAAGAGGGGTACGTCTCGCTCTCCACCACGCTCTGCCGCCCGAGCGCCTGACCGAGAACGGCAAGGCCGGCGAGCGCGGCGAGCGCGGCCAACACCCACCAGCCCACGGCTTGGGGGTGGATCGATGCCGTCACCGCCGCAGCCGCAGTGGCCTGATTCGAGACATACACGAGATGAAGAGCGCCTACGGCAGCGCCGAATCGGAGGAGACTTGCGCTCCCATGACGCAGCCGAACGAGGTAGACGGAAGCGTGCGGGACTCTCCTGTTCACCACACGTGCAAATGCCGGCGTTGTGAAGACGTCGTATTCGGGTGTCGTCCCGGAAGGAAACTCCATTTCGGCTGCACCGATTCCCACGACATGCAGGGCGACCTTTGGTCCGGACGGCGCCACGTTGGCGCCGCTACTCAATGCCGGCAACTGTGAGGATGCATACAGTGGCGCATGGATCACCGAGCCGACGTGCACGCCGTAGTCCTGTTGGAGCGTGAAGGACGCCAACACATCATAGGGTGACGACTCTGCGGGCATCCGGCCGGCGATCAATTTGACCACCCGCCTCAATGCCGTGGGGGACAGCTCGTTGATGTAGAAGTCCGGCGGGTTGATGGCACGGGTGGTGCAAGCACACGTCGGCTGTCCACTCGCCGGGTTGTTGATCGTCGTGACGGAAGAAACCCCGGGCAACCTGCTCAGTCCAGAAACGGGTTTCTGATTGTAGATATAGACGTCATATCCGTGAGACGCGACAAAGCGGGGGAACACGGTTGCGGTTCGGCGTCCGGCGGCTGTGGCGGCCAGAACCAATCCACCGACGAGGGCAATCAAGACGACCAGAATCAACCAGGAGCGCCACCGGCGGCGAAGCTCGGCGCCAAACACCAGCCTGACTGCGCCCACGATGACCTCCTACCTCAATGCTATTGACCGAAGGGGACACGTCCAAGGTGGCAGCCCGCACCTCAGCGGTAGTGGTAGCACCACTCGGAGACCGCTTCCCTATCGATTATGTGACGGAGGGCTCTCGAGACCCGCGCAACCGATTGCACGTGGTCTTCGGGATCCATGTCCAGCAGAACGCTGAACAGAATCAACGTGTTCCGTAGGCCTTCATGAACGCCGCTGCCGCCGTCCTGGCCACAGGAACGAGATCGTGCGTCGCTGCGTAGTCGTCGTCACCCGTGAACATGGCCTTGTTGACCGGAATCCAGAACAACATGCCGACGAAGTGCTCAGCCGCCACAGTCGCGTCGTCGACGGAGAGTAACTGGCGATGCGCGAGGTCCCGGAAACTGTTCGCGAGTGCGGCGAGGACTCGTTCGAAACCGTTCTCGTACCAGGCGCTCGAAATGTCGGGGAAGCGATCCGCGGAAGAAATCACCAAACGGCGGAGCTGCAGCACGCGTCGCTGCATCAATGCCCGGAGGAACGTCTCGGCCAGGTGCTGCAGATCTCCGGAAAGGTCGGTGGTTGTCGGCAGGCGCTCGGCGATGATGCCGATCAAGGCACTCATGTCGTCGGTCGTCGACAGCACGATGTCGGCAAAGAGGTGCCGCTTGTCAGTGAAGTGCTTGTAGACGGTCTGTTTGGATACCCCGGCACGTACCGCGATCTCCTCCATCGTGGTGCCTTCGTACCCACGGGCGAGGAAGGCTCCGATGGCCGCCTCGCGGATCTCGCGATGGCGCCTGTCCGAACTGCGCTCGATCTGACCCGCAGAGTTTGTCGCCGTCATTCTTGGAATAGTACTAGACGGACCAGTTCCAATAGGGTACTGTACGGTCTAGTTCCAATCGACGACCCCAGGAGGTCAACCGTGTATCTCGAGGCATACCTGTTCTTCCCCGGTACTACCGAGGAGGCTATGAACTTCTACCGCAACATTCTCGGTGGCGACCTGTCGATCACCCGCCGCGGCGACGTCGACCCGACGGCATCCGAGGACGAAAAGCACCTTGTCATCAACGCAGGGCTGAACACGGGAACGTTTACGCTGCGCGCGAGCGACAGGGCCGACGCGACAGACGAGGTTCAGACCAGGATCGAACTGACCATCGTCGGGACCGACGAGGGCGACCTGCGCAGGATCTTCGATGGTCTGCGTGAGGGTGGGACCGTGAAGGCCGAGCTGGAGAAGATGTTCTGGGGTGACATTTTCGGCGCCCTCATCGACAAGTTCGGAATCGGCTGGCAGGTCAACATCACGGCCAGCTGAGGACGTCCGACACCACCAATGAGGGGCGACCACCGCCCGGCCCAAGGAGGACACCACATGGCAGACCAGTCTGCATCATGGCCGAAACCAGGACCTGCGTCGTACTTCCCTTCGATCGAGAAGAAGTACGGCCGTTCGATCGCGGAGTGGCAGAAGATCGTCGCCGACTGCGGCCTCGAGAAGCACATGGCGATCGTCGGCCACCTCAAGTCCGAGTATGAGATGGGTCACGGTCATGCCAATGCGCTCGTGGGATGGACGCTCGCTGGTATCACCGCCGGGCCCTGAACCCCCCGGGCGCAGATACCGACGACATCGGAGTTGGGCCCGCACGTTGAGGAGGTGATCCCGATGGTGCACCCCCTCCGTGCATCGCCGTCCCCACCCGACCTGCGGGAGTACCCTATGGCTGAACCTGCGATTTCACGCTGAGAAGGGGCTTTCGTGATATCACAATCGCGCATGCGAGTTCGCGCTCTGCTTCTTCATGCAGAGCGGAATCGGGGGGAACGTGACTAACGCCGCGGTTGCCCCGCAACCAGAGTCCTCGCCCTCGCCGAGAGCAGCGGCGGTGTGACGACCACGGCCACCTCCGGAGCACCACCGACGTTCCCCCCGGACAGCCCAGGGAACAGAGTTGTCTGGCTGGCGGGCCTGATACTCGCGATCTTGGTGCTGGCGCTCCTGATCGGCTTCATCGGCACCTTGCGTCACTGGTTCGCGCTGCACACGGGGACCCTCCACGGGGGACCCGACGTCTATTACAACTTCTGGTCTGGGTTCGGCTCCGACCTTGGCGAGGCCACGCTGATCAGCGCTGTGTCGGTGGGCGTCTATACCGGCGTCCGCAAGGTGAACTGTCATACGAAGGGCTGCTGGAGGATCGGCCACCACCCGCTCGAGGGTACGCCGTACATCCTGTGCCGACATCACCACCCCGACGTACCGAACCACGGCGCCACGCATGAGCACATCCTTGCCCAGCACCGGAACTTCAAGCTGGCAAAGGAAGCCGAGAAGAAAGCCTGAACTGTCTGTATCGGGGGCACCGACGACCGACTGAATAACGGCGGATGGCGCGTGGTAGTCGTCCTACGTCGACGTCTCCGCCAAGGACTGCAGGAAGGCGTCGGCCCAATCGTTGTTCGTCCAGGTGGCAACGCCATGGCGAAGAGTGCGCCATCGTCGCTCGCGTTCACGAGGCGCCACATTGATCGCCGCGCACAGTGCCTCCTTCATCTGGTGCACATCGTGCGGATTGACCAGATAGGCACTCGACATGGACAACGCAGCACCAGCGAACTCACTCAGAACGATCGCCCCAGCGGTGGGTCGAGAACGCGACATACTCCTTGGCCACAAGGTTCATGCCATCGCGATAGGGCGTGACCAGCAAGACGTCGGCCGCCACGTAAAGGGCAACGAGTTCCTCCACGCCGAGATTTTGGTGAAGATAGTGCACGGCCGGGGCACCCATTCGTCCAAAGTCTCCGTTGAGCTCTCCGATGAGTCGCTCAATCTCATTGCGTTGGTCGATGTAGGCCGGCACGTTTGACCGGGTGGGGACAGCGATCTGCACCATGACCGCATCAGGCACCGAGAGCTGTCCGTCCTCCAGCAGCTCCTTGTAGGCGTCGAGACGCGCCGTAATGCCCTTCGTGTAGTCAAGGCGATCCACTCCGAGGAGGAGGACCTTTGGCGCACCCAACGATTCCCGGATCTCCTTGGCTCGGCCGATAGTTTCGGGGCGCCCTCCGATGTCTGCGAACTGCTGGACATCGACCGAGATCGGGTACGCGCCAATCCGGACACTTCTTCCTTGATACATCAGAGGAGACCTGCGCCCCTGAGCCGTGGTGAGCCGACGGGCCAACACGGCGAAGTTCCGGGCGGCGATCGGCACTTGGAACCCGACCACATCGGCGCCGAGTATCCCTTCGACAATCTGCTGGCGCCAAGGCAACTGCATGAACAATTCCTGCGGGGGAAACGATATGTGCAAGAAGAACCCGATCCGCAGGTCGGGACGAAGTCGCCGCAACATGGCCGGCACCAACTGGAGCTGATAGTCGTGCACCCAGACCATTGCATTCTGGGCCGCCGCCGAGGCCACAATGTCAGCAAAACGTTGATTGATCGCTTCGTAGGCCTTCCACCAGCTGGGCCGAAACTGCGGCGGACGGATGGCATCGTGATAGAGGGGCCAAAGTGTTCCGTTGCTGAATCCTTCGTAGTACTCCTCGATCTCTTGTTCATCAATGGCCACCGGTACATAGTGGATGCCGTCGCGATCGAACGGATCGGCGGGGTCCGGATCGCCGGGCCAGCCCACCCACGTGCAGCGACGATTGGTCATTGCCGGTCCGACAGCCGAAACAAGGCCTCCGGGGCTCGGCTCCCATCGCTCTTGGGTCCCCTCGGCGATTCGGCTCACGGGAAGCCGATTCGCCACGACAACAAGGTCTTGATCGAGGGTTGGGCGCACTCCTGTCCTCTACCCAGTTTGCGAGTCTCCAATGCATCGACGACGGGTGATCCGCACATCTTCTCCTTGTTCGAGTACCCCGAGCTGGGCGAGTCAAAACGACCCGATCCGTCGCACCCCGCTGTTTGACCCCTCAGTCGACGGGGTAACAGTTCGTCACCCTAAAAGGAGGGGAAGACAATGGCAGCTAGTGGTGGTGGTTTAGCAACAAGCATCGTGGTGTTCGCGGTGGGGGCGGTCCTGCGTTTCGCGGTGACCGTGAACACGCTGCAACACGGTTTCAATGTCCACACCGTCGGTGTCATCCTGATGATCGTCGGCGCGGTCGGAGCCGTTCTCTCGCTCATCGCCATGGCGATGGCGAACACGGGAAGACGCCGGACCGTCATAGACGACGGGCGAGGAAACGTCGTCCAGCGCGAAGACACTTACAGGTAAGGAGAAGACGCATGGTACTGCTACTGGCACTTTTACTTGTGCTGCTGTTCTTTGGCCTCGGCTTCACCGCCCATCTCTTGTGGATTGTGGCGGTCGTGCTACTCGTGCTGTGGCTGGTCGGAGCCGCGATCGGACGCGGGGAATCGGCTGGGAGTCATCGATTTTACCGCTGGTGATGACACCAACCAAGGAACTTCGAGTTCCCTAAGACGAAAGGCGTCCCGTTGCGGGCGCCTTTCGTCATCTTGCGGCGCTGTCGGGGTGGCTGGGTCACGACCTCTTGCTCGGCGTGCAATTTCCCTGGAGATGCCAATAACCGGTGAAGCTGTTGGAGGACCGCCGACCCGAGGAGCGGTGCTTCTGGCCGACCGGGTCTTCGTGCTCCGTTTCTGACCGAGCTGGGCGTTGAGCAGGTCCGCTCATGCGAGTTCGGAATCCCGATGACGTGGCTACTGGGTGGCCAGATCGACCCGCGCTGCGGCGAGGGCGTCGCGTATCGGGTCCCGGCCTGAAGCCTCCACGACAACGCGCCGTAACACGGACGGTGGAAGATCGGCGCGCCCAACGAGACCGGGGCTGATCGGTCCCGCCGGCTGGAAGCCGACAGCAAAACCGGGGGTACCGTAGGTCAGGGGGGTCGTGGTCCGGATGTGCCCACGACCGACCGGGACGTCGCCATAGAACAACTCCACGTCGCCGCCGGCGCCGGTGCGTGTGAAGGTCGCCTTCACGACGACCGGCGTCGACGGGATCGACACGTCCGCGGTGACTGTCGTGATCTCGGTCGCCACGTAGTTATACGTGAAGTGGAGTCGGCCCTTTTCGACGAACAGGACGTAGCCGCCGGCATGGCTTCCATGGGCCACGATGACGCCGCTGAGCACCTCGCCGGATGGCGCCAGTTCGGCAGCGATCGCGAAGGATCGGTTCTTGAGGTTGGGGGCCAACGCCTCGGGCAACGGGCCGACCGCCCCCATGAACTCGTGGCGGTCGCGCCGGTAACGGGGATCAGCGAAGAACCCGGGCTGGTTGTTGAGCGGGAGGACCTGGAACCTCTCGGCTTCACGCCACCAGAGGTCTTTGAGCTCGGCCAGTTTGGCCGGATGCGTGTCGGACAGATCGCGGACCTCCGAGAAGTCCTCGGCTACATGATAAAGCTCCCACACGTCCTCATCGAAGGGAATGGTCGTATCCGAACCGTCGTAAGCGATAAGCGGTGGGGTGTGGAAGACCACCGCCTTCCAGCCTTCGTGGTAGAGGGCGCGCGAACCCAGCATTTCGTAGTACTGGGTGATGTGCGCGGACGGGGCATCCTGATCGTCGAGTGTGGAAGAGAAGCTCACACCCTCGATTGGCGTCTGTTCGACTCCGGCGATGCTCCGGGGTGGGTCGATCCCTATGAGATCGAGCAGAGTCGGCAGGACATCGATGGCGTGGACATATTGGTGGCGAGTGCCACCCTCCGTACCGATTCGCGTCGGCCAGTGGAAGATGAGCGGGTCGGCCACTCCCCCTTCATGGGTGTCACGCTTGAAGCGTTTGAGGGGCGTGTTCCCGGCCCACGCCCAGCCCCACGGATAGTGATTGTTGGCCTTAGGTGTCCCGAGATCGTCGATCCGTCGCAGATTCTCCGGCAGGCTCTCGGGGATGAAGTTGAAGAAGTACTGCTCATTGAACGATCCCTTCGCCCCGCCTTCGGCCGATGCACCGTTGTCGCTCATCACGATGACCACGGTGTTGTCGGTTTCGCCCAGGTCGTCGATGAAGTCGAGGATCCTCGCCACCTGCGCGTCGGTGTGGGTCAGGAACCCGGCGTACACCTCCATCATCCGGGTCGCCAGCCTCTGTTCGTCGGGGTTGAGGCTGTCCCACGCCGGTACCCAAGAGGGACGCTCGGACAGTTGTGTTCCCGTCGGCAACAGGCCCGAAGCGAGCTGACGGGCGAACACCTCCCGCCTCCACTGGTCCCAACCTTGGTCGAAGTGACCGCGATAACGCTCGATGTAGTCCTTCGGCGCCTGGTGAGGGGCGTGGCACGCGCCAGGCGCGAACCACAGCAGGAACGGCACCGAAGGCGACGCCCCGCGCAGGTCGGCCACGTAGCGGATGGCATGGTCAGCCAGATCCTCGCTCAGGTGGTAGCCCTCTTCGGGAGTCCGCGGGGGTTCAATCGGTTGGTTGTCGCACACCAGCTGCGGGTGGTACTGATCGGTCTCGCCGTCCATGAACCCGTAGTAGCGGTCGAACCCCCGCCCGAGGGGCCACTTGTCGCGGGGGCTGCCCGCCGACATCTCAGTGGCGGGCGTCAGGTGCCACTTGCCGACGGCGAACGTGGCATACCCGTGGAGGCGCAGGATCTCCGAGAGGAACCCGTTCTCCTTCGGGATGGTGGCGTTGTAACCAGGAAACCCGGAGGCCAACTCCACCACCCGGGCCATACCGCTCGAATGGTGGTTGCGACCGGTGAGCAGGCATGCCCGGGTCGGGGAGCACAGTGCCGTGGTGTGGAAGTTCGCGTAGCGACGGCCGTGCGCAGCGAGGCGGTCGAATGTCGGCGTGGCTATGTCGGAGCCGTAAGCCCCCAACTGGGCGTAGCCCACGTCGTCGAGGAGAACCACCACCACGTTCGGAGCGCCCTCGGGCGGTGACGGAAGCGGCGGCCACCAGGCCCTCGAGTCGGCAAACGTCCGGCCTATCTGTCCCTCGAACGATGCACTCATGCCGAGACTCTATTCTCTACTCTTCGACCCAAGCGACCAGAGAGCCGGTCAGCTCTCACGGTAGTACCGGTTCGCATCCCCCTGGAGACCCGACGGGGACGGCCGTCGAGGCCCACCGCCGGGATGCCCACGGTGTCGACGATTCTCTCTACTATCTTCACTCCGATGGTTCAGATCAAAATTCATCGCCGGCCGGGCCGATCACCCTGGTCGCCGGCCGCCGGGAGACCCCCGATATTCCTCGAGAGCGCCCCCTCTCAGTCGATGTCGGGAACCCGGATCAGTGCGACAGCTCGGCGGGGGCAATCACGGACGGCCCGCTTCGCCATGGCCACCAGTTCTCTCGGGAGTGGTCGGCCGTCGACGATCGGATAGCCCCACTCATCGAGGACGATCGCTTCGGGCAGGAGCTCGGCGCAATACCCGAAGGCCTCGCACAAGACCGGGTTGATCGAAATGCGTACGGTCACGTCAGAAGTGGATGGGGCGCGGAAAGCGCAAGGAGGTCGGTTGGTGGCTGTGGAGGCACGGCTCGCCATTGGTATGGGCGGCCACATCTTCGGCGAACACGCTGAGGCAACTGCGCGCCAAGCCGACCGCACCGTCGGGATGCCGGCACGCGCCTCGCCCGGCTATTTCGCCGAGTCGCCTCGCAAGACGCGCCGGTAGCCCCGGGTCGCACTGCCCGCGAGCCAACCTCGCCATATCGTCGGCGACCGCGGGAAGTCCGAAAACGCATGGCCCGCACTGACCGGCGCTCTGATCGGCCAAGTAGTGCAGAATTCTCGCTGATTCAGCCACACCGCAGGCGGAGCGACCGAGCACGACGATCACTCCGACACCTGCGGTGGCCCCGATAGCCCCGAGCGGCATCGACGCGTAGGGTGTCGAGAAGTGCCGGGGAGCGACCCACGTTCCGCCGTAACCACCAACCAACAACGCCTGCGCGGGCTCGAGTGGCGAACTGCGGAGGGCAATATCCCACAGTGGAGTCCCTCGGTCCGTCTCGACGACACCCGGCTGGGTGACAGCCCCACTTATCGTGATGAGAGTCGTTCCCGGATCCTCCGCCAGTCCTCGAGCTCGAAAAAGGGCCGGTCCACCGCGCGCGATCAAGGCGACGTGCGCCAGCGTCTCGGTGTTGTGCACCAGAGCGGTCCGCTTTCCGATGCGAAGGGGGCGGCCCTTGTCGGGACGAAACACGGGGAGGGCCCTCTCCGTCTCGATCCAGTTCGCCAACGCTGACTCCTCGCCGGCGATGAAGCGATCAGGCGGTCGTACGACTTCTTCGGCCACTCGGCTGTGACGTGCCCGATGTCTCTCGGCTATGGCCTGGTTCACGGCAGTCGCGATGCCATCTCGGCCGGCAGGAATGCCGACGACGATCCTGCTGGACCCGCACATCGCAGCGAGGAACTGTGCACCGTCGAGGACGAGATGGGGAGCTCGGGTCAGCAGCAGCTTGTCCTTGTCGCTGGCCGGTTCACCTTCCATGCCGTTGACCACGACAACTCCGCCCGGGCCATGTGCGCTGGCGAGCGCCAACTTGATGGAGGCGGGGAAACCACCGCCACCGCGCCCGGCCAATCCGGAGGATTCCAGGCTGGAGGCAAGGGCGAGCCGCCAGGAACGGTCGTTTCCCAGAAAGACGGCAAGCGGTCCGTGGGTGTCGATGTGCCCGTTGAGGTCCGCCGGGTGGCCCAGCACGTGGTGGACTCCGCCGCGGGAGGAGCTGTTGTGGCGCTAGCGGGCATGGCGCGGCCCCCGTGACGCTGAGGTTGAGACGAGCCGGGTCGTCGTCGTGACGGTGTCGCCCGCCGTCAACGGAGCCGTGGGTCTATCGGCTGCGACGCGTATGCGCCACAGCAACGCCGCGCCGACCGCCAGGACACAGAAGACGCCGAGCATGATGACCCAGTACTCGCCCGCGTCAGTACCGAGGCCGAATGTGTGGGCCAACGCGATCGGCCAACAGCCGTAGGCCAGCCAATGGAGGCCTCGCCAGGTTTCCGGCTTCATCCGTGAACGGAGCAGACTCGAGAGAAAGACGGCGAGCATGAGGTCGAGCGCCACCGTTCCCATTGCCACCCAAAATCGGCTGTAGGGCGACGCGAAAGGGACGACGATCGCCAACCATCCAATATGCACGTAGGTGTCGAGGATGCTGGTGAGCACATGGAGAGCCAAAAACACCATCGAGAGCATCGATATCCGTCGATGCAGCTCCTGTTGGGCGAAGCCGGGCCAATTGCGCGCCCGCGCCCGGGTGGTCGTCGTAAGTCCCAGGATCATGGTGGTGGTCAACAGCACGAGCGCCACGATCCCCGTGGCTCGCGTGATGTACCAGAGCGACGTCGAGCTCACTCGGTCGTGCCTTCGGGCCATCCGCCCAAGGTGAGGATCACGCCATCATGGCGGAGCAGACGGGCCGCCTGACCAAAGGGACGGAGGCGCTCGAGGGCCTTCGGGCCCCAAACGATGGCAGCCGTGGACAGGGCATTGGCGTCAACGCAACTCGGTCCCGCCACCGACACCAGGGTCCAGTACGGCGCGGCGGAGTACCCGGTTGCGGGATCTATGACGTGATGGACCGTCTCGGTCCCCACGTTCCACGTTCGTACCGCAGTACTCGAACTCGCCAGACCGCCTTCATGGATGGCCACCACCTGATCAACGTCACGCGCGGGCGCCGACGATTCCACGCAATGCCGATAGCCCAGCCCCCCGAGGGCGGCGGCCCGGCGACGGCGACGTCACCGCCCAGGCTCACCAGTACCCCGGTGTCGAGTTGGGTGGCGAGGTGGGCGGCGGACCGATCGGCCGCAAACGCCTTGGCCGACGCTCCGAGATCGAGGCGGACCCCCTTGGGGATCCGAACCTTTCGTGTCCGCGCATCGAGGTGAACGTGCCCGTACCCGACGACGGGGCCGAGAGACCTCGACGGAAGCGACGGTTGATCCCGGATCTGATCGAAATCACGGTCGTAGCCGAGTGTCGACATCGCATTACCGACGGTCGGGTCAACCGCCCCACGGGTCCTCTCCGCGACGTCGACGGCCACCTGAAGGGCCTCGAAGAGCAATGGGGAGACCGCGACGGATGAGCCGGCGAGCGAGTGCAGGCGCGCCAGCTCGGAGTCGGGGCGGAAGCGGCTGCAGGCAAGGTCGATGGCTTCGATCTCGTCGCGGAGCAGCGACTCTGCCGCGTCCAGTCGGCTGGCGTCGACGACGACGACGGTGGCGGTTGTACCGATGGCCCGGAAGGACCGCTGTGCCAAGGCCTGCGAGGACGATGTGGCCGTCACCGCGACGTGCCGCCCGACGTGACCACGGGACGAGTCGTGGTGGTCGTGGGGGGTCGGAGTGGTGGTTGTCGTCGTCGGCGCCAACGTGGTCGGGACCGTCGCCGGGGTGGAGCTGCCCCCCGAGGTCGCAGGAGTCGTCGGCGTCGATGTGGTGGGAGTCGCGGTGGTGGGGGTCGTGGTCGGAGGCGACGTCGTGGTCGATGTCGTGGGTGGCAGCGCCGGCGTCGTCCCCTTGGGACTGGCCCCCGAACTCGCGCCAGGATGCTCCTTTGCCACGACGACGCCGATCAGCGCGGTGGCGCCGGTGGCCGCAATAACAGCTGAACGGGTCAGACGTCGTAGACGCATGTTTGCCCGTTCGCGAGCCTCGGGAGAGCTGCGTTCAGGCCTCATCGGTGTTCGATCCTCCCCGTCGGCCCTCGGGTCCGATCACCTCGTCGATCGCGTGCGCCGCTGGAGGGAGGGATTCGGTCCCGAATTCTGTGGATGGGCAGACGGATTCCACGAGGCACATCTCACACCTTACGAACCGGGCCTTACGCCAGCATGACACCGGGCAAGAAACTTCTCGGGGCATCCCTGCCTCCCCAACTGGGATTTCCCTTCGTCCTGCGTGGAGGCACGGCTTCATGCTGGCGTCATCTTGAGCAGCTAGAAAGGGCCGATGCGGGTGCTGGTGGCCGAAGACGACGAAGGACTGCGCTCGGTCCTCGAACGCGGCCTGCGTGAGAACGGGTACGTGGTGGACGTCACGGTCGACGGCCAGCAGGCATTGCGGTACCTCGAGGCCTACGACTACGAGGTCGCGATCCTCGACTGGCGCATGCCGAAGGTAACCGGGCTCGAAGTGATCCAACAGCTCCGTCGTCGTGGTTCCTCGCTCCCGGTCCTCATGCTCACCGCCCGAGACGCCGCCGGCGACCGGGTGGCGGGGCTCGACGAGGGGGCGGACGATTATCTGGTCAAACCGTTCGACTTCGCCGAACTTCTCGCGCGCATCCGGGCCTTACAACGTCGGGGGGAGGCGATGCAGTCGCTGCTCATCAAGGTGGCCGACGTGACCCTCGACACGGTAACCAGAGAAGTGATCGTCGGAGGTGCGCATCCCCGGCTCACAGCGATCGAACTTGGGATCCTCGAGATTCTGTTGCAGCGATCGCCGGCGGTCGTGTCTCGTCGGGCCATTGCCTTGGCCGTGTGGGACGACGAGGCAGACGCTCTCGGATCGAACACGCTCGACGTCCACATGGCCAGGCTGCGCGCCAAGATCTCCAACGGAGGCGTCAAGATCGAAGCGGTCCGGGCGCTCGGCTATCGGATCGTGGCGACATGAAGGTGCCCCCCAAGTGGCGCAGCCCGATCATCATCCATGCCGCCAGGGTCGCACTGGTGGCGACGGTGATCATCGGGGCCCTCTACGTCTGTGTCGTGGCCGGCTTTGACGTGGTCGACCGGCATCGCCTCGTCGCGCAAATCGATACTCGACTCGTGCAACGACTGGACGACGCGACGCGGGAGGCATCTTCTGCGGGTTCTGTGGCCAACTACGACAACGCACATGATGTGGACGACGCCCCGGTTTTCCTCTGGAAAATCGGTCCCGGTGGCCGGGCCGTCGCCCTCACCCCCGGAGCTCCCCTGATGTCGGCCACGTCCTGGTCCCCCACGGACCAGTCGAATGAAGCTCACCTCGGTGCTGCGAACTTCAGACTGCAGTCCCGGCAAGTGGACGGCACCTGGTTCGTGGTCGGCCAGAGTCTTGCGCAGGCCGACCACGTCGAGTCCGACCTGACCGCTCTGGAGGTCGTGGCCGGCCTGGTTCTCCTCCTCGGCGTGTTCTTGGGAACCCTGATGATCGGCATCAAGGCCGCCAGCCCCGTCGAACAGGCCCGCCGTCGCCAACTCGAGTTCACCGCGGACGCCTCCCATGAACTCCGGACGCCCCTCAGCGTCATTGAGGCCGAAGTCAGCCTGGCGCTCAGTAGCCCGAGAACCATCCCTGACTATCGGGACACCTTGGGTCGCGTGAGCAGGGAGACACTCCGGCTCCGTGACATCGTCGAAGACCTCTTGTGGCTCTCCCGCTTCGATTCGGAGCCACCACCTCCCGGCGACGAACCGGTCGATGTCGGTGCGATCGCCCTTGCGTGCGCCGACCGTTTTGATGCCGTTGCCGCTGGTCGAGGTATTTCGCTTTCACTGCGGCAACTGGGTGAGGGGCAGCCTTGGATCAATGCCCCTCCCGAATGGATCGATCGGCTCGCTGGCGTCCTGGTCGACAATGCCTGTCGCTACGCCGGGGAGAACGGGGTCGTCGACATCACCGTGCATGCGCAGGGGAGTCGCGTCAGCCTCACCGTGGAAGACAGTGGACCCGGCATCGCACCTGAGGAGCGAGACAGCCTCTTTGACCGCTTCCACCGGGCCACCGACGAGGGCAATGGCGCAGGTTTGGGTCTCGCCATCGGCGACGCGGTCGTGAGGGCGACCGGCGGAGAGTGGCGCGTCGGAGTGGCGTCCTTGGGTGGCGCCCTCATGGAGGTCCGCTGGCACCGATCTTCTGCCGCAAAGGGATCTGTCGATCAGCCGCAATGGGATCGAGGAACTCCCTCCCTCGATCCCAGCCGCTCGGGCGAATCGGTCCCGGGATGACGTTGCCGTGCTCTTTCCTCGCGTAATCTTGGCGTAAGGGTCATTCACTACGCTGGTCGCAGGTGGGTCCGACTGATGGTGCGCGTCGTCCGTTCTTCGGCGATGTTGAACGGCGGTCCGCCCGCTGTTGGCCCGGGGTAATGAGAGGAAGACATTGAGGACCGATTCCATTCTTGATCGATCTCTTGATCTGGTGAAGGTCGACTTCGCGCCGACTCACCGCCAACCATCCAACGTTCGGGTACTGCTCGCCACGTTGGTCTCGTTGATCGGTTCGCTCGCCGCGGACGCTGCTCTCGTCGCCATCGGCAAAGCGGCCTTCCCCTCGACCAAGACCTATGTGCATTTCCAATTCCACGACTATGCCAAGTTGACCATCATCGGTGTCATCATCGCCTGCGTCGCCTGGCCCATTGTGACGCGGATTTCTTCAGCGCCACGATGGCTGTTCTTCAGGATGGCGATCGCGGTGACCCTGGTGCTGCTCCTGCCCGACCTCTACATTCTCAAGCAAGGGCAACCCGCGAAGGCGGTCGCCGTGCTCATGTGCATGCATGTCGCGATCGGGGTCATCACCTACAACGCACTGGTTCGCATAGCGCCCGTCCGCACGCGACGCGGACGGGACACGATCGGCAGCACGCGCAAGGTGGCCTGAGGGCCCTCTCAGGCAGGTCTCTTCCACCCGAAGGACAGGCAGGCGGGGAGAGGGACGCCCATCCCGCCGTCGTCATCTGCCGTAGGCTGCAGAGACATGTGCTTTTCGCCACAAGCCGATCTCGTGGGGGGGATCGTCATCAGCACGATCGGTGTGGTGGCGATCCGCAACGCCCAAAAGCGTCATCGCGATATTGCATTGTCCACGCTGCCCCTCCTTCTCGGCGCCCATCAAATCATCGAATCGTTCGTCTGGCTGGGATTGGAGGGCCACGAGCCACACGACATCGAGAGAGTTGCCCTGTGGGCGTATCTCTTGATCGCATTCGTCGTTTTGCCCATATTCGTGCCACTGGCCGTGGTGATCAATGAGCCGTCGCGCCGGCGGCGATTCATCATGGCGCCTCTTGTCGCCTTGGGCTTCGCGGTCTCCACCATCTTGTTCGTCACCATGCTGCGCGGCCCGGTCAGCGTGCGATTGCGTCCATATCATCTCGCCTATTCGATCAACCTCAGCCACGGCGGTCTCGTCGTCGTTCTCTATGTGACTGCCATTTGCGGGGCGCTCCTCTTGTCCACCCGGCGGCGGGTCGTCACGTTCGGCCTGGTGAACGTGATCGCGGTCGTCGTGATCGCTTGGCTGACCATCGATGGATTCGCCTCGGTGTGGTGTGGATGGGCGGCGATCACGAGCGGTGCCATTGCCCTCCATATGCGCGCGGGGAAAACCCGCATGACTCCCCCACTCGTCCCTTCGACCGTGTGAGATTTGTGAATGCCTTCCTGCGTACCCCCTCGACTCCTTTGCGGGTACCATGGGGGCAGGGCGCCGTAAAGGTGTCCTGGGTGGCCTCAGACCTCGGCGGCTCCTTAAGCAGACCGAGGTGAACGAGTGACCATAGTGAGCCCTGAGCGCGAAAGTGCGCTGCACGAGCTGCCTGCAACGAACCGAGTGCAGGCGATCACGACGTGTGCCGGGGTGCCGGCCACATCCGGGCAGAGGAAGCAGCACGTGGTGACGGGGTTCCTCGTCATTGCTCCCCTGTTGGGAGTGGTCGCCGCCGCGTTGGGCGTCATCAGCCCAAGGATCACGCTGTTGGACGTGATTCTGGCGGTCGGCTTCTACGCCGTCAGTGGTCATGGGGTGACCGCCGGCTTCCATCGCATGCTCACTCACCGGTCCTTTAAAGGAGCCCGATGGGTGAAGATCACACTTGCGGTGGCCGGTTCCCTCGGAATGGAGGGAAGCGTGATCAGCTGGGTCGCCAACCATCGGCGCCACCACGCGTACACGGATAGGGAGGGCGATCCTCATTCGCCCTACGAATACGGCGATGGCATGTGGAACCAAGTCCGCGGTGCGATGCATGCCCACGTCGGATGGCTCTTTCAGGCCCAGCGGACCGATGAGGCACGGTGGGCTCCGGACCTGGTCAAAGACAAAGATCTCGCCGCGATCAGTCGGATGTTCCCGTTGCTGGGCATCGCCTCTTTAGGGCTGCCCATGCTGATCGGATGGGCGGTCACCCGCACCTGGGTCGGCGCCCTGGGCGGGTTGATCTGGGGCGGGCTGATTCGCGTGTTCGTCCTGCACCATGCAACGTTTTCCGTCAACTCGGTCTGCCACCTCTGGGGACGCCGGCCCTTCACCACCAGAGTTGACGACAGATCGACGAACTTTGCGCCGTTGGCCGTCTTGGCGATGGGGGAAAACTGGCACAATCTCCATCACTCATATCCAACCCTCGCCCGTCACGGTGTTAACCGTCACCAACTCGACTCGACGGCACGCCTCATCTGGCTGCTGGAGCGATTCGGGACCATATGGGATGTGAAGTGGCCCACAGTGGAGATGCTCGACCGCCACCGGCGTGCGGCGGCTCCCTCGTTCTGACGGAACAGATCCCCCGCGTGCAACGCCAGTACGAAGGTGGTCCGCCTCAGTCCCTCAGTGCGCGCAGAGGGGGCATGACCTCGCCGGCGAACTGCTCGCGTTCGGGCTCCGGTAGCGCCGTCACGAAGAAGTCGAGTCCGAGCTCGACCATCTCGCCGATCCGGTCCACGACATAGGACGGCGGGCCGCCGATCCCGAACCAGTCGCCGAACTCCTCGTCGCACGCGGCCGTATTCGGGTTGTGCGCCGAGGCTCCGGGGTGGTGGTACTGGTAGTCGTAGGTGTCCCGGAGGACCGACGTCACTCGACGCATGATCTCGGGCTGCTGGGACAGGTCATTCCCCCTGAACGACGACATGTGCGCCCATCCGGCCGTCCTGGGTCGGATGGCCGTGCGACCGGATCGCCCGATCGGTGGTGACGGCGACCGGGAGGAAGGCGCCGATGCGGACCTCGTCCCGGGATCTCCCCGCCTCGTCGAGTGCCTCATCGATGATCTTCAGGGCCCAGGTGATGCGGTCGGGATTGGCACCGACGCTGAGACCGATCCGGTCGGCGAGGCGAGCGGCGACGGCGATGGCCCGGGGCCCGCTGCAGACCATCTGGATGGGCACGGGGTCGAACACGAGGCCAGAGGCCCATTCGAGCCGGCTCGTCAGATTGCCGAAGGTGACGTCGCTGCGATGCAGGTAGGAGCGCAACAGAGCCAGATCACGTTCGAGCTCCTCGATGCGCTGGGGCCGCTTGCCGACGGCGGCGACAGCGGAATCACCGCTCGCCACTCCGCAGATGGCCCGGCCGCCGCTCAGTATCTGGAGCGGCGTGATGCCCGAAGCGATGACGCCGGGATTGCGGGTCACGAAGTTGAGGGGCCCGCACAGCAACTTGATCCGCTCTGTCGAGCGGATCGCGTCGCGCATTTCGCCGAGACAGTCCGGCACCCTCGTGTGATTCTCGCTGAACATCTGGAAGTCGAAGCCCAGCTCCTCTGAACGCCGCGCCATCTCGGCGCCGCTAAAGGCCGGATAAAAGCGGGTCGTTCCGAACTCCAGTGCCCGGGCGGCGACGTCCGCGCTCATCGTCATTATGGCCTACCCCCCGCTCTCGATGACTCTGCAGGCGAAACGGATCTTTTGGGGCGGTATCGCCGGACTACCCAGCGACCGCGGCCGATCGCTCCAGATTGTAGAGCCGGGCGTAGTTGTCCCACAGGACCTTTCGCTTGGTCTCTTGCGCGAACGGCAACTCCAGGAACGACTTGGTCGCATGCGGAAACTTCGAGTCGGCGTGCGGGTAATCGGTCGAGTAGACGACGTTGTCGTCTCCGAAGGCATCGAAGTAGTACTTCGCAGGCTCCTCATCAGCTTCGCAGGAGACGAAACAGTTCTCGAGGAAGTACTCCGACGGCTTGCGCTTCAGCTCCGGTGCCTCGTACCTGCCGGTCCACTCCCAGTGCTCGTCGAGCCGGTAGAGCATGAAGGGTGCCCAGGAGCAGTTACCCTCGAGAAGCCCGACCCGGAGCTCGGGGAACCGCTCGAGGATGCCGCCCGAGGTCATGGAGGTCGTCACGAACATGATCCCCAGGGGCTGGTTGAAAGGATGCCAGAGCATCATCTTGCCGAGGTGCTCTCCGAAGGAGAAGTCAGGGCTCGTGACGCCGCCCCCGTGGAAGCAGACCGGCACGCCCAGTCTGATGGCCTCCTGCCAGATCGGGTCGTAGACCGGGTCGTGCCAAGGCCGGCTGTCGACCAGGCCGGGGCTGATGAAGGCAGCCTTGAAGCCGCGCTCGACGTTGCGAGCGAGCTCGTCGACCGCGGCAGCGACGTCGTGAGGCGCCAGCATGGCCGCGCCGAAGACCTGGCCGGGCCGCTCGCACTCTGTCACGAAATCGGTCATCCAGTCGTTGTAGGCGGCGGCGATGGCCGTGGCGAGACCCGGTTCGAGTCCCTTCGGTCCAGCATGGTGACTGCTCGGAAGTGAAATCACGAAAAGGCCCCGGCTCGGGAACAGCACCGTCGAGTCGAGAGACTCGGTCTCCATGGCCAACACCTGGGACCGGGCATCCCAGCCCCGCTCCTCGGACTGGCGGAGCGCCGCCTCCTGCACAGGGTTGTACGGGTTGCCCGAGGTCGCCACGGCGCCGCGCTGCGGCTGGATGACGTTGTTCAGCTTGACCCGCATGTCACGGTCCGAATCCTCGAGACCGATCGGGGTCAGAAGACCCCACTTCGGGTCCATATAGCGCTGCCACAGATTCCCCGGCTCCATGACATGCATGTCGCTGTCGGCGATCAACCATCCGTTCATGGCCATCCCGCCCCCCTTTCTGCCCCGACGAGCCTAGCAGTGGAGGCAAGAAACGGGAGGGGTCACAGGACGCCCGGGCGCTTCGGATTCAGGGCCGGGTCGTCGGTGAATGATCCCGCTCCCGCATGCCATCAGCAGGCCCGGACGCAACGGAACCCGAGGTGACTGGCGGTGTCGCGGGGTCCCTGGGGCTGGCGGGCGGACGGCCGGTAGCGACGGCAGTACGAGGAGGCGCACAGATGCGAACCACCCTTGATCACGAATCGATCCGCCTCGCGCACGGGTGCACCCGGTCCACAGCACGCTCCTTCCTCCGGCGACGTGTGCGGAGGTCCGTCCTGCGCGTGGTCGGGGCTCCAACGGGTCGACGTCCACTCCCAGACATTTCCCGCGACGTCGTAGAGGCTGTACCCGTTCGGTGGAAAGTGCTTCACAGGCGACGTTCGGGTAAAGCCGTGTGGGTGTCGGTTCTCGAAGGGAAACATTCCGTGCCACGTGTTGGCCATGATCCGGCCGTCAGGCATGAACTCGTCGCCCCACGCGTAGGTGGCTCCGTCGAGGCCGCCACGGGCCGCGTGTTCCCACTCCGCCTCTGTGGGCAATCGCTTCTCGGCCCATTCGGCGTAGGCGCGCGCGTCCTCGAGCCCGACATGCACCACGGGGTGCTGTTCCTTGCCGCGCACGTCGGAATCGGGGCCTTCAGGATGCCGCCAATCTGCACCCGGCACCCAATACCACCATTGCGTCCAGTCATGAAGGGCGACCGGGCCCGGCGTCGGCACGAAGACTTGGGATCCAGGTACGAGCAACGCAGGGTCGGCGTCAGGGAAGTCCTGCGTGTCGGGCGTCCGCTCGGCGACCGTGACATAGCTCGTGTCGGTGACGAACCTCCCGAATTCCTCGTTGGTGACGGGATGCTCATCGAACCAGAGGGGGTCGACCTCGGTCGGCCGCACCGGACGTTCCTCTGGATAGAACCCGATGGAACCCATCTGGAACACACCCCCGGGTACGCGTGCCATGCCGCTCGACTGCATGGTGGTCAGACTAGGGCCTCGCCCACGACCCAGACCGAGAGCGAAATGCCCCCCCGGTCTCTCGCCGGGGCTCTCCGCGTCACAGAGTCAGACTGTTCGTGTTGGCGGGATCCAGCGCTTCTGATGAAGAGCGGCGGCCGGGGTTGGCTTCGGGGCCGTCGGTACCGTAGCCGGGTTGGCCACCATTTCAACTGCGATGCAGCCTGAATGGAGCCCGGAATTGAATGCATCACCCGAATAGCGAAGCCCCCAGTAGTAGGTGCCAGGACTGGTTTCGACGACGGGCGGGGACGCGGGGAGGAGGCCGCTCGCAGCGATGATCTCGTCCGACAGTGACGAGCCTGAGCAATTCGAAGCATTGCTGTTGTACAGGCTGTACTCCACCCATCCGGTGGCGCTGGCCGCATGAGGACCGCTCAGTGCACCGAGCGCGGTCACGGCAGTGCCCGCAGGCACGGTGATGATGCTGCCCGATTGGCCGCCCCCGGTCAGTGAGAGGCTCGCGGTGACCGGAAGCGGTGACCCAACCGTGACGTTCGGTTGACCTGCGGACCCACAGCCGGTGGACGACGAGAGGTTCAACTCTTGAAACGTACCGGTCGAGGTGAAATCGACCTTCACGTAGTAGGTCCCGACTCCGAGCACGATCGACGGGGCAGGCGGCAGGACGCCGGGCGAGGTGATCGGCTCGACCATGGCGGCAAGCGCGGCGTTCTGGCATTGGCTATCGGTGAAGACGCCGTAGGTCACGGTCCCACTCGCATGCGACGCATTGACCCCGGCCAACGTCGCCGCCGGGTTGACCGGTGTCCCGACGGGGACGGCAATGGACGGTGGCAATCGTGTTGCTCCCCGTGAAGTTGACCGTGACGACGGTCCCGGGCGGTTGGCCGGGCGACGGCGTCGGGAGGGGGCCTGCGGTGCTCGACACCGTCACGTCAGGCTGACCGGCCAGTCCGCACGGCGTCGAGGAGGACTGATCCAATTCTTGGAACTGACCGCCGGAGGTGAAGACCGCTCTCCAGTAATAGGTCCCCGCGGCGAGTACCACCGATGGCGCGGCCGGCAGGACGCCCGGAGTTGCTATCGACTGGACGACCGGAGCCCCTGCCGCGATCTGGCACTGGTCGTCGAGGTAGACGGAGTACGTCACCGTTCCGGTGGCGTGCGGGGCGCCGACACCCGCCAGCGTTGCCGCGGGCGTGATCGCGGTGCCGACGGGCACCGTGACCGAGGGCGCGATGGTGTCGAGCCCCTCGAAGTTGACCGAAAGAATGGTGGCGGGCGGTTGACCGGGGGAGGGCGCCGGAATCGGGGCCTCGGCGGCGGCCGTGCCCGCCCACGAGGTGAGGGCGAGCACTCCGAGAAGGGACAAAGCCCACCCGGCGCGGGCCCTCCCGGCTGTCCCCATGGATCCCCACGTGCGCTTCGACGCTGTACCTCGGTGCATGACCAGCCTCTTTCGAACTCGACGGAATGTGAACCGGTTCCGTCACTCCCCCGTCCGGTCATCTTCGGACGTCACAGCGCGAGGGTGGAAGCCCCATGATGCTCCCCGGTCACCTCGATCGCTAGGGGACAAAGTACCAATCTCGGTTCCGGCGAACCGTCCTCAGCTCGCGAAGGCCGTGCCCAGCGCTGATCGCAGGTCAGCCACGAGGTCATCGACATCTTCGAGTCCCACCGAAAGCCTCAGGAGCCCAGGGTCGACGGCGAGCATCGAGTCGGACAGCGACGCATGGGTCATCCGGTGGGGGTGTTCGATGAGCGACTCGACGGCGCCGAGCGACTCGGCCAGGGTGAAGATCGAGGTGGACGAAGCAACCTTGAGCGAACGAGTTTCTCCGCCTCGTACGGTGAACGAGACCATTCCGCCGAAGCCTCGCATCTGCGCGCGTGCCGTGCCGTGGCCACGATGCTCGGGCAGGCCCGGGTAGTAGACGTGCTCCACGTCCTGATGCATGCGCAGGGCCTCCGCCACCCGTTCCGCATTGGCGCAATGGCGGTCCATCCTCACCGCGAGCGTCTTGACGCCGCGGAGCACGAGGAAACAGTCGAAAGGACTCGGGACGGCACCGACGGCGTTCTGCAGAAAGGCGATCCGCTCGGCTACTTCTGCGTGCGAGGTCGCAACAAATCCCCCGACCACATCGCTGTGCCCTCCCAGGTACTTCGTGGTCGAGTGGACGACGATGTCCGCCCCCAGGACCAGAGGTTGTTGGAGGTACGGGGTGGCGAACGTATTGTCGACGACCAAGAGCGCGCCGCGTGCATGGACGATCTCGGCCAGAGCGGCGATGTCCGCGATCTGCAACATGGGGTTCGACGGTGATTCCACCCACACCATCCGCGTGGTCGGCTGCATGGCGGCAGCCACCTCTGCAGGATCATCGAAAGAGATCGGGTCGAATCGGAGACCGGCGGGTGCGTGCACTTGCGAGAGCAGGCGGTACGTCCCGCCGTACACGTCGTTCCCGATGAGCACGTGGTCGCCCGGGTGCAGGAGCCGGAGCACGGCGTCAATGGCTGACATCCCGCTCGAGAACGCGCGCCCGAAGGTGGATGCCTCCAACGCGGCCAGGCACGTCTCGAGCGCGGTTCGGGTCGGATTACCCGTGCGGCTGTATTCGTAGCCCTGGTGCTCGCCGACGCTCGACTGACTGAAGGTGGACGTCTGGAAGATGGGGGTGACAACCGCGCCCGTCGTGAGGTCGGGCGTCTGCCCGGCATGAATGGCGAGCGTCTCGAATCCCAGCTCTGCGTCGTCGTCCATCACCGGTCATCCATCGCTAGGTCCGCTCCAGGAACGACAGGAGATCCGAGCGGGTGAGGATGCCGACGGGGTGCCCGCCGTCGAGCACCAGGACGGCCGGTGACTCCTGGAGGCGGTCCGCCACCTGGTCGACCGTCTCCCCCTGGCCGACGGTGGCCAATGGAGGGGCCATCACCGACTCGACCGGCTGGTCGAAGACCTCGGGATGATGGAGGCTGCGCTGCAGGAGGAGACGGTCGGTCACCGATCCGACCACCTCGGCCAGCGCCAGCGGCGGCTCCGCTTTGACGACCGGCACCTGGGAGACCCCGAACTCTTCGAGAATCGCAATCGCCACACGCACGGTCTCGTCGGGGTGGACGTGCACGAGGGGCGGGAGCCGATCCCCCTTGCTGGCGAGCACCGCCTCGACCGTACTCCCGCGGGCCCGCAAGAACCCGTGATCGGACATCCATCCGTCGTCGTAGAGCTTGGAGAGATAGCCCCGTCCCGAGTCAGGGACGAGGACCACGACGACATCGTCGGGCCCCAACGTACGGCCAACTTCGAGAGCCGCCCAGACGGCGGTTCCCGTCGACCCGCCCACGAGGATCCCCTCCTCGCGCGTGACACGGCGCGCGGTGCGGAAGGAATCCTCGTCTGAGACGGCGATGACCCGATCGACGGCCGTCGGATCGTACGTCGTCGGCCAGAAGTCCTCTCCGATCCCTTCGACGAGATACGGCCGACCACCTCCCCCGGAGTAGATCGATCCCTGTGGATCGGCTGCAATGACCTCCACCGCCGGGTTCTGCGCTTTGAGATACCGCCCGACCCCGCTGATCGTCCCGCCCGTGCCCACACCGGCCACGAAGTGCGTGATCCGCCCGGCGGTCTGTCGCCAGATCTCAGGCCCGGTGGAGGTCTCGTGCGATCTCGGGTTCTGCGGATTGTGGTACTGGTTCGGTTGGAAGGCACCCGGCGTGGACGCGGTGATCTGGTTGGCGACCGAGTAGTAGGACTCAGGATGCTCGGGCGGCACCGCCGTCGGGCAGATCACGACCCTGGCCCCGAAAGCCCGCAGCAATTGGCGCTTCTCCTCGGCGATCTTGTCGGGCATGGTGAAGATGCAGTGGTAGCCACGTTGAGCTGCCACCATGGCCAGTGCGACGCCCGTATTGCCCGAGGTCGGTTCGACGATCGTGCTCCCGCGCCTGAGCAATCCTTCTGCCTCAGCGGCGTCGATCATCTCGAGTGCCGGGCGATCCTTCACGCTCCCCCCGGGGTTCAGGAACTCGAGCTTTGCCAGGAGGTGACACGGGAGATCGCGCCCGAGCCGGTCGAGCCGGACGAGGGGTGTGTGACCGATGAGCGCGAGCACGCTGTCGCGCACGTCCATCGGTGGCCCGGGGTCGGTGACCGGGCAGACTTCGATCCCTTCGGGAGCGACGAGGGGACCGTCGGCGAAGAGCACCGTCGGCAAGCCGGCCCGACGCAACTCCCGTGCGATCTCCATGGTCTGGACCGGATCGCCACACACCCCGACCAATCGGGGAATGCTGCCCCGAAGCTCTGCGATCAGCGACGGGGAGGTGTGCCCGGCGGGGATCCGGACGACCCGGCCCGCCCGAGCCGTGAGGATGTGGGGTGCCGGGTCCGGGTCGACCACCAACAACACGTCCACGTGCGGCGGCAGCATGTCTCGTTCGGCTCCCTAACGATCCTGCCGTTGACCCGGCCGTTCGACCCTACGGAGCGCCCGGCCGCCCCACGACCGATCCCCCTGAACCGTCCGCGCCATGGCCACAGCGATGATGTTAGTGAGCCCCACCCGTCCGCCGACCGTGGGCGCTGCCACCGCATGCTGCCCGGCGTTGCTCAATCCCCTGGTGGGCGGCGGTCAAGTGGCGAGCAGGCCCAAGGCTGAGGGAAGGTTATGCGGATGAGCGCCTCGCAGCCCACAAGTCATCAGAACCAGACCGCCGCGGACAGGATGCAGGCCGAAGCGGACAGGATGCAGGCCGAGGCGGACAGGATGCAGGCCGAGGCGGCGAGGATGCAGGCCGAAGCGCACAGGATGCAACCCGAGAAGGCCGACACCTCTTCGGATGCGATGACGAACCTCCGGGGTTCCAGCGTGGGGAAGGTGAATACGCGCAAGGTCGGTCAGGTGATCCTGACCATGACCTTGGTCGCGCTTCTCGTCCTCGCGATCGTCTTCTTCGTGGCGGGAGTCCACAGGAACAACCAGATATCCGGGCTCCACGACCACGGGGTGGCCGCAGTCATGACGGTCACCGGGTGCGCCCTGCTCATCGGCGGGAGCGGCAGCACTCCTGCCGGTGATGCGTGCCAGGGCACCTTTTCCCTCGACGGCCATCGTTACGCCGAAGCGATCCCAGGTTTGCAGGAATACAAGACCGGCGAGGGGGTCCACATCGTCGTGGTCCCAAGCGACCCCGCCCTGCTCGCCCCCGAGAACGTCTTGGCAAACGAACATTCTTCGTGGACCGCGTTCATCCTTCCGCTGGTCCTGCTCGTGGCCTTCTTCCTCTTACTCCTGGGCTGGGTCGTCGTCGTGCGCCGGCACCGCGCCGAGCGATCGACCTGACCGAAGAGCAGAATCTGCGAGCGCTTCGGTCGCGACGCGCCGCGCCCACTCGTACTGCGCCTTGCCTGCCGGGCTGCGGGGGATGTCCGGCACGAACACCACCCGTTTGGGCACCTTGTACCCCGCGAGCCGTTCGCGGACGGTCGCTTTGAGTTCGTCTTCGGTTGCGCTCCAGCCGGGTCGCAATGCGACGATCGCAGTGACCGCCTGGTTCCAGACCTCATCGGAGAGCCCGACCACATTCGCATCGAGCACCGACGGATGCCCGCGCAGGGCCGCCTCGACCTCTTCGGGGTAGACCTTTTCGCCGGCTGTATTGATACAGAGCGAACCGCGCCCGAGGAACTCCACGCTGCCGTCGGCTCTCAGCTTGGCGTAATCACCGCAGATCGAATAGTGCTGATCTCCCATCCGGCGGAACACCTGCGCCGAGCGGTCAGGGTCTTTGAAGTACGCGAAGGGGATCGGGGGCATCATCGCCAACAGGCCGGCCTCGGTCGATCCCGGCGACAATGCAGTGCCGTCCTCGGCCAACAATCGTGCCCGCTCGCCCAGGACGAAGCGAGCGTCTTGCGCTCTGGTGCCCGGCGGAACGACGGCGACCGCCGTCGGTCCACCCTCGCTCGCCCCGATGGTCTCCACCAGTGTCATCGATCCCCGCTCCACCAGGCCCTGCTTGAGCCTGAGCGACCACGGGGCTCCCGAGCTCAGCACCCGCTCCACCGTGGACACGTCATACGGCCGACCGTTGGCCTCCGCCTCTTCCAGCGCTTCGACCATCGGTCCGGCGAAGGCATCCCCCACAATGCCGATCTGCGTCACGCCTTCGCGTTCGACGGCCTGCCAGAGCTCATGGGCGTCGAACGAACGACTCTCGAGGAAGACGACCGTCCCTCCGAGAAGCCACGCGGCGGCGCTCAGGTTGAGGGCGGTGCCGTGCACCAACGGGGAGGCTGGCAGCACGGTGGGGGTTTGCCCGCGGGCGCGGAGTGCCAGCACGCAACGGGCGGCCGCCTGGGCGTCCTCGGGAATGGCGAGACCGGCCAGCGCATAGGCGGCGAACACGTTCATCTCGACCGCGTCGGCGTGACGGTACATCACGCCTCGGGGGTTGCCTGTGGTCCCCCCGGTATAGAGCAGCTGTATGTCGGCCCCGGATCGACGGATCCGGGGCGCCGGGTCATGGGCCCGGATCAGATCTTCGAAGCGGAGTGCTCCGTCGAGTAACGGTGACCCATCGTCGATCTGCAGCACGGCGCGTAACCGAGGCGACGCATCGCGAGCTGCTCCCACCTGTGCGGCCAAGCTGCCGTGGAACACCAGGACTTCGGACTCCGAATCCTCCAGCACTTCGGCCAGCTCTTCGGCTCCATAGCGAAAATTGAGGTTGATGGGGCAGGCCCGAAGCTTGTAGGCCGCGAACACGGTCTCCAGATGCTCGGGCGTGTTGTACGCCACGATCGCCACCTTGGACTCGCGTCCGAGGCCGATGTCCGCCAGCGCCGCCGCGAGCCTCGAGGCCCGGTCATCGAGTTCGGCCCACCGCAGTCGACGTTGGCCACGCACGACCGCCATACCTTCGGGCAGTACATCGGCGACGGATTCCCACAAAGTGGCCCAGTTCTCGTCCACGGCCGTGCGCCCCCACTCATTCCTGCCAAAGCCCGAGGGATTACACTAACTGGCGTTGCGACGTCGGACGTGGCGAAGGGTCCAGCGGAGGGGGTGGGAATGGCAGACGATGCAGCAGTGCACCTTCAGCTGTTCGACGCCGACAACCACTACTACGAAGCGCGCGATGCCTTCACGCGGCACCTGCCACCGCGCATGGCCGAGCGAACAGTCATGGAGGTGGTCGTCAACGGCAGGGTACGCCACCTGATCGGCGGAACGCTGAACCATGCCGTGACAAATCCGACGTTCGACCCCGTGAGCAAACCTGGGGCGCTGTACGCCTACTTTCGAGGGAATCCGAACGGAAAGGACCTTCGCGAGCTCCTTTCCGACGCCGAGCCGATCCGGCCCGAATACCGTGAGCCGGCCGCTCGCCTCTGCCGCCATGGACGCCCAGCAGATCGACGCAGCGTGGCTGTTCCCCACCCTCGGCGTGATGTACGAAGAGGCGCTCAAACAGGACCCCGAAGCGGTCGGCATCGCCTTTCGGGCCTTCAACCGCTGGCTCGACGAGGACTGGGGTCTGCACTACGGCGGCCGGATTCTGGCCGCACCCTACATTTCGCTCGCAGACGTGCACTGGGCCGTGGCCGAACTGGGGTGGGCGATCGACCGGGGCGCTCGGGTCGTGTGCGTGCGTCCGGTGGCGCCGACGTGTGCCGACGGGTCCCGCTCGCCCGGCGATCCCCGCTTCGACCCGTTCTGGGCCTTGGCCAACGAGGCGGGAATCACGATCGCCGTGCACGGCGGAGAGACGGGCTATTCGTCACACGGCTATGCCCCGGACGGCATGGAGGTGTTCGCCGACCGCTTGTCGCCTCTGAAGTTGTTGCTCGACGAGGTCAACATCGAACGACCGATCATGGACTACCTCGCCGCCATGATCTGCGACCGGGTCTTCGAGCGCTTTCCGAACCTCCGCATGGCGTCGATCGAGAATGGCTCGGGGTACCTGTCCGGACTGTTCGCCCGCTTGCGCGGGCTCGACCGCAAGCTCCCGGGCCACTTTTCCCAGGATCCGGTCGAGACCTTCCGCCGGCACATCTGGATAAGCCCCTTCTGGGAGGAGCGCATCGAGGACGTGATCGAACTGGTGGGACCGGATCGTGTGCTGTTCGGGTCCGACTGGCCGCACGTGGAGGGGCTTCCCCAGCCCATCGACGTACCTCGACGAGATACGACACCCTTGACGACGGTGTTCGCCGTCAACTGGTGCATGACAATGCACACGCCCTCAGCACCCTACGCCCGGCGTAGGTGCTCAGCCACGTCGATGACAACCCGATCGGACGCCCCCTCTGGTCGGGCACCGTGCATCGTCGGGGTCGGCCAGGTGCTGTCGCACTCCTCGGACCCGCGCGACACCGAGCCGCTGGAGCTCTGGGCCCGGGCCTGCTCCCTTGCCCTGGCCGACGCCCGGAGCGCGCGTGGCGTGCGCACCGTGGACAGCGTGGCGGTGGTCCGCTGCGACAGCTGGTCCTACGACGCGCCGGCGCAGCGGCTGGCCGACGCGGCTCGGCCTCTCACCGGGCCATCGTGGACGGATTCCCCGCTGGGCGGCTGCCAACCCCAGCACCTCCTCCACACACTGTGCGACGACATCGCGGCCGGACGGATGGACCTCGGCCTCGTCGTCAGCGGAGAGGCGCTCTACACCCTCGACGTGGTGACCCGGGCCGGGGAGGAGCCAGGCTGGGGCCATCGGGCTGCCGCTCCACCTCCCGTAGACCTCGGCGACTTCTTCCACGAGAGTGAGGTGCGCCACGGGATGCTGCCCATCATGCGGAGCTTCGCCCTGCGTGACGTCGGCGCGGCGGGCACAGCGCGGGGACGACCTCGAGTCCTACGCCCGCGAGCCGGCGACCACGTATGCGGCCATGTCCGCAGTGGCGGCGGCGAACCCGTACGCGTGGCATCCATCGGCCAAAGACGCAGACGAGATCCTCGAGGTCAGTGCGGCCAATCGGATGCCCGTACGCCCCTACCCCAAACTCATGATGGCGTCGCCCAAGGTGAACCAGGCCGCCGCGGTGCTCGTCGCCGGCCAGGCCACGGCCGATGACCTCGGCGTGCCGGCCGATCGTCGCGTCTACCTCCGGGGCTGGTCCTCGACGGGTGATCATCCCTACGTGGCCGAGAACGAAGACCTCTGGCGCTCGCGCGGTCATGGAGAATGCGGCGCGTGCGGCGCTCGCCGGCGCCGCCCTGGGCGTCGACGATCTGGACTACTTCGATCTCTACAGTTGCTTTCCGAGCTCGCTGCGCTTCACCACCGACGCTCTGGGCCGTCGCCTCGACGATCCCCGTGGTGTCACGGTGACGGGCGGCATGCCCTACGCCGGCGCGCCCGGCAGCGGCTACGTCACACATGCCTTGGCGTCCATGACCGAAGCCCTGCGCGCGACGAGGACGCGCCTCGGGCCTGGTGAGCGGGCTCAGTGCCCAGATGGCGACGCATGCGGTGACCGTCCTGAGCACTCGTCCCGGCCCGAGGTGACCCGAGGAGTTCGGGGAGCTCGACCCGGCGCGCCACGAATGAGCCACGCATGCAGATCCGGGAAGAGGCTCACGGCTCCGGCGCTCCTCGAGGCCTATGCGGTGGCCTGCGGGCACAGCGGAGACAACGAGATGGCGGTGGCGGTGTGCCGACTCCCCGACGACAGCCGCTGCTACGCCCAGAGCCGGGATGCGGACGTCCTGGAGGTTCTGTCCGTTTCCGAAGGGGTGGGGCGCCGCGTGGAACTGCGGGCGGGTGAGGGCGGCACCAATCAGCTCTTCTCTGTGACGAACGCGTCGACCGGCTACGAGGTCCCTTCGATCGTGGCGATCTCGGTGCCGACCGGATACGTCTGTCCTGCTTGCGCACCGTGGTGGATCACGCCACTCGTCGCGGCCTCGATCTCCGTCTCGACCTTCTCCGTCTCAATGACATAGAGCGCATCACCCTCGGCGACCGTGGCACCGTCGGCGACGAGCCACTCCACGAGGCCCGCTTCGGAGGTTGCCAACGACAGCTTGGGGATGCGGACGGGAGTCCGTTCACCCATGCGCGCCCTCGAGCGTCCGGCGCACCGCATCGGTGATGGAGGAGGCGGAGGGAAGCGTTGCCGCCTCGAGCACCTGGGCCGAGGGGATGGGAGTGAAGGCCGCACCCACCCGTTGCACCGGCGCCAGCAGCTCGCCGAACAGTCCTTCCGCGATGGTGGCGGCCACCTCGGCCCCCGGACCGGCGAAGGTCGTCGCAGAGTGCGCCACGACCGCCCGTTTCGTCTTGCCCACGGACGCGAGGATCCTTTCGGTGTCGAGCGGCACCAGTGTCCGGAGGTCGAGCACCTCGACATCGATGCCCTCGCCGGCCAGCTGATCGGCTGCGGTCAGCGCATCGAACACGCCTCGTCCGTAGGTGACGACCGTCACATCTTTGCCCTCGCGCTTCACATCGGCTTCGCCGAGCGGGATCGAAAAGCCCGGGTCATCGGGCACGAGCCCCCGCGCGCCGTACGTGAGGACGGTCTCCATGAACACGCAAGGATCAGGGTCGAAGATGGCCGAGGTGAGCAGGCCCTTGGCGTCCCGGGGCGTGCTCGGCACGATCACCTTGAGCCCGGGAATGTGCATGAACCATGCCTCGAGGGACTGCGAATGGGTCGCCCCGGAGCCCAGACCCCCGAACACGGCCGTGCGCACGGTGATCGGGCACGTCGTGCGGCCGCCCGACATGAAGCGCAACTTCGCGGCGTGGTTCACGATCTGGTCGATCGCGATGCCGATGAAGTCCATGATCATGATCTCGGGCACGACGAGCATTCCCTCGAGAGCCGCGCCGATGGCCGCGCCCACGATGGCCGCCTCGGAGATCGGTGTGTCGAGCACCCGGTCGGCGCCGTACTTGGTCGAGAGCCCGGCGGTGACGCCGCTGACGCCTCCGGCCGGATCAGCGATGTCCTCGCCCATCAAGAGGACACGGTTGTCCGCCGGCCATGGCCTGGTCGAGGGCCAGCGCAAGTGCGTCCCTGACCGTCATCTCAGTTTCGGTGTCGATGCTCATTCAGCGCCCCTCAGATGTGGCATAGACGTCGCGATCGAGCTCGTCCAGCGTCGGCGCCGGACTCGCCAACACCTCGACGAGCGCGTCCTCGACCTGTCTGCCTCCCACGTTCTTCGATCTCTGCGACTTGTGCGCGGCTGAGCACCCCCTCTTCGACCAGGCGATCGGCGAACCGGGGCACCGGATCGGCCGCCTTCGCCGCCTCGAGCTCGTCGGGCGGGATGTAGGTCATCTGATCTCCGAAGAAGTGCCCGAAGAATCGGTAGGTCACGCATTCGACCAGGGTCGGGCCGCCGCCCGGCGCGTGCCCGGTTCACGGCCGCGGCCAACGCCTCGTAGACCTTCACCGGGTCGTTGCCGTCGACCGTCACTCCGGGCATGTTGTAGCCGGCAGCCCGGTCGGCGACGTGCTCGACGTGCATGGTGTCGACGGTGGGCGTCATTTCGGCGTACCCGTTGTTCTGGCACACCAGGACCAGCGGCAGCTGCCAGGTCGCAGCCAGGTTCGCTCCCTCGTGGAAGGACCCCGTGTTGGTCGCTCCATCCCCGAAGCTGACGGCAACGACCCGATCGGACTTCTGCGCCCGTGCGGCCAGGGCCAGGCCGACGGCAACCGGGATGCCGGCCCCGACGATGCCGGTGGAGACCATCAGACCGACATCCGGATCTGCGATGTGCATGGTGCCACCCTTGCCGCGGCAGGCGCCCGCCTGGCGGCCCAGCATCTCTCCGAGGATCTCGACCAGGGAGACCCCCTTGCCGATCAGATCATGCAGACCCCGGTACGTCGTCACCAGGCGGTCGTCGCTTCGCAAGGATGCAGCAAACCCGGCGGCGATCGCTTCTTGACCACGAGACGGCCAATAGACGGTCAGGAACTCCCCGGTGGCAATGCCCTTGCGGAGGCGCTCGTCACAGGCCTTGGCGAGGGCCATGACCTCGAACATCTGCTGTTGCTTCTCGGGCGACGCCTTCGAGATCGAGGGTTGACATGCTCATGACTTTACGCAGTAGTCCTTCGAATTGTTGAGGGACACGAATTTCTTGTTCTTGATCCCCATGAGGAAGTAGCACCCGTTGTTGAACGCCTTGCCCTTCGTGAAGGTCAGCGGCGACGAGAGCCCGCCGAGCGTCGTGCCCTTGGGCATGGCGTAGAAGCCGGCGTGCATCTGTGCCGCGGTCGGGCTCGCGCTCAGGTGCGCAGCGTCACCCGCCGTCTGCAGCTCGACGCCGGCCGCCCAGGTCTCAATGACGATCTCGCCGAAGTTGGGCCCTGTGGTCACGCCGGGAGCGTACTTGGCCAACGCGTCGTACATGGGCTTCGTGGCCGCGTCATGGACGAAGAAGGAGATGTCCGGTTGTGAGTCGACGTTGCCTTCGAAACCCGGAATGGCCAGCCACGAGATAGCCACGGTGCCGTCCCCGCTAATCTCGACGGGGTTGTAGCCCTGCGACGCGCAGTTCTCCACGAACTTGTTCACGATGGCGGTGGCGTCACCCACGAGGAGTGCGGTGGCGCCCGACTGCTTGGCGGCGAGGCAGTAGGCGGTGTAACTCGGGGCGGAGAAGCTGATCGCCGAGGTGTACGACAGGTCGATGTCGAGCTTGGTCAGCGCCGCTTTCAAGTCGACGCTCGACTGTGCGCACACGGCCACCTCGGCGCAGTAGACGTCGGCCATCTTCTTGACCTTCAGCTGCTTGGCGGCGTAGGCGATTCCGGCCGTGAAATTGTTGTACGTGGCACCGGGAACGAACCAGTCGGGATTTTCGTATCCCTCGTCACTCTCGGAACCTCCGACCACCGCCACACCCTGTTCCTTGACGTACGGTCCCCACGACGTATCGACGTCGCTGTTGTCGACGATCGCCACCACGTGGTCGGTGCCCACCAGCGTCTGGGCCGCGGCGAGCGAGGTGGTCGGGTTGTAGCCGTCGTCTTTGACGATGATGCTCACGGGATGTCCTTGAATCCCGCCATGCGCACTGACGTACTTCGCCCACGCCTCGATGGTGGGTGTCGTCTGGGCTACGGAGGACGCCTCGGGGCCCGTGCAGCTACAGATGTCCCCGATGACGATGGGCGCTTTGGTGTCCGTCGTCGTCGCTCCGGCGGATGGCCCGACCGTCAGAAGCCCGGCAATGACGATCGTTGCTCCGAGGAGACCAGCACCAAATCGCCTGAAGATCATGGAGAGCCCCCCTATCGCCGCATGGCAATGTGCGCACCCGTTGTGCTACGCCGAACAAGTCAGCGGCGCACCGTTCGAAACGAAAACACCGCTTCGCTCGGCGTCGAGGCCCAGTTCTGCGTGGCCCAAAATATGGTGGACAAGGGGTAGTGTCAAGTGGGAACCTGGGTTTTGGGGGCGTCGCAAAGGTTCGCCCGAGAGGAGCGTGCAATGACTGTCACGAACGAGCGACTCAACGGAAACCGCACGAATCCGTTTCCGATGAAAGATCCCCTTTTCGTTCCCCGCGAGCGTTACTACGACCGTGAGTTCTTCGAGTTGGAGAAAGAACATCTCTGGCGCCGCACCTGGCAGATGGCATGCCGGCTGGAAGAGATACCCGAAGTCGGGGACTTCACCGAGTACGTCATCTGCGATCAGTCGATCATCGTCGTGCGTGAGCGCGAGGATCGAATTCGAGCCTTCTACAATGCGTGCCGGCATCGTGCGACTGAGCTCTTGAAGGGATCCGGCAGCCTTCTCGGAGGCCAGATCGTCTGCCCCTTCCACGGCTGGCGTTGGAACTCCGACGGTTCGAGCTCATTCGTCTACGGAGCCGAGGCATTCGCCGCCGAGTGCCTGAAGCCGGACGACATCAAGCTGCAGGAATGCCTGTCGGACGTCTGGGGGGGTTGCGTCTGGATCAACCTGGATCCCGAAGCGGCGCCCCTCCAGGAGATGCTGGCACCTGCCGCCGCCATTCTCGATCCTCTGGCCCTCGCCGACATGAAAGTCTGGTGGTGGAAAGAGGTCGTCCTCGACGTCAACTGGAAGATGGCCATGGAGGCATTCCTCGAGGGCTACCACACCATGAGGACGCATACGCAGCTGACCATGGGCGCCGGTGAGGATTGGCCGGCGGGATCGATTCTCTACGACACCTTCGAGCACGGTCATTCCCGCTTCTGGATGAAGCCCTCGGACGAGCCGATGAGCGCGGAGATGTTCATCGAGTTCGCGCGGGTTCTCTGGGAAGGCCAGGACGCCATGACGCTCGAGCGCGACGTGCGGGTCTTCGAGGGGATCCGCAACCGGCCCGACGCGCAGGAGAACGCAGCTCCGGTTGCCATCGCGGCGCTCTACGAATACTCTGCAGGAGCCGGCATCCCGTTGCCCCAACTCACACCCGAACAGATGGGGCAGTGGGGTGGCGAGGTGTTCCTGTTTCCGAACTTCTTCGTGCTCCCGCAGTACGGGAACGCGCTGAGCTACCGCTGCCGGCCCTACGGGGACGACCCCGAAAAGTGCCTCTTCGAGGTCTGGTCGCTCACCTTGTACCCAGAAGGCCACGATCCCGGCCGGGCCTCCCTCATGGGCCGGTTCGCCCAAGATGACGAGGAACTGGGGCCTGATCCCGAGGCAGGACTTCAGCAACATGGAGCGGCAGCAGAGGGGACTCCACTCGGACAGCTTCAAGGAGTTGCGGCTGGCGACGGAGTGGGAAGGCGCCATCACCAACTTGCACCTCGAGGTCGACCGCTACATCGACGGCTCGCGGTAGGGGGATCTCCGGGGTCTTCTCCCGACTCATGTCGAACGCGGAAGCACCCCCCGCCCAACCGAAGAACGAGGTCTACGTCGAACCCGGTGGGGCCCATTTCGACGTGCGCCCGGGCGAGTCGTTCATCCAGGCGGCATGGCGTGCGGGTTACCAGTGGCCGACCACCTGCTGGGGGCAGGCAGAATGCGGTGCCTGCGCCATGGAGGTCCTCGAGGGCAGCGAACTCCTCTCCACCGTGGAACCCATGGAGAACGCCCGGTTGCGCTCGTTGCCTCTCCGCAACGGTGCGGGGCGTCGCCTGGCGTGCCAGGCGCGTCTTGTCGCCGTCGGCACCGTCACCGTCCGCAAACCGGGGGTACGGCTGAGAACGACGGAGGGGTCGCCGCCATCTCCGTGAACACCTCCGGTGGACGGGCGGGCGCGATGCCCCCCTCCGGATTCAGGCCTTACAGGCGTGCAGTCCCGCCAGATAGCCGAACACCGCACTGTTCCCGATGCTCGCCCCAGCTCCGAGATACTTCCGCCCCATCACACTCGCCGTGGCATTTCCCGTCGCGTAGAGGTGGGAAATCGTCTCCCCCGAGGCCTTCAGCACCCGCGCATTCTCGTCGGTGAGGATCCCGCCGCACGTGCCGACGTCACCCGGATAGACCGCCGACGCGTAGAAGGGGCCCTTCTCGATCGGCGCCAGGCAGTTGTTCGGCTTCCATTTCGGATCGCCGAGATACTGGTTGTACGCCCCCTCACCCGTGTGGAACTCCGGGTCGACGCCCTGTTTCGCATTGGGATTGAACCGATCGAGTGTGTCGCGCAACCCGACGGGGTCGATACCGCACATCGCCGCAAGCTCATCGGTGGTGTCGGCCTTCTTGTAGTCCCCCGAGTCGAACCACTCTTGCGGAATGGCCCCGGGGCGGCCCTTGGTGAAGATGTAGCGACGGCGGAAGTCGTCGTCGAAGATGACCCACGCCGGTACGGCCTTCGTGGTGTGATTACGCTCGAGCTGGGCCTTGCAGACCTCGAGATACGAGCTGGCTTCGTTGACGAAGCGCTTTCCCGCTGCGTCCACGTAGATGGAGCCGGGCCGTTGACGATCTGATTCGAAGACAGCGAAGTCGTTGATCTCCTTGCAGGGATTCCAGACGACTTCATCCATGAGATCGGTCGCCGCGCCGAGGCTCATCGCCAGTTCGATCATTTCACCCGTGTCGCCGGGGTTCGAGAACGAGAACTTGTCGGTCGTCGCGGCCGCATCGAGGTACTTCTTCCGCATCTCCGTGTTGTGCGAGAAGCCGCCGGAGGAGATCAGGACACCTCGCCGGGCCAGCACACGTACGTCCTTGCCGTCACGCTGGACCACCACGCCCGCCGCCCTGCCGTCCTCGATGATGATGTCCCGGACCGCAGCGTTGGTCCATACGGGTATCTCATTGTCGAGGGCCACGTAGAGCATCTGGCCGATGAACGACCACCCCGACGTCATGGGAGCTTGACCGCGGGCAAAGGCCGACTTGGTGCGGATCCAGGATCGAGCCGAGGCAGCCAGACACTTGGCGCTCCGGTTGTAGTTCATCAACTTGGCCGCGTCGCCCGTGTAGGCGGCCAGACCGGACATTTCGAAGAGGAAGCCGCGCTGGAGCTTCTCGAACCATGGGCCGAGGCGGTGGCCGTCGAAGACCGTCCCCTCTATCGATCGCCCGCGCGCCTTGCCACCCTTCGCGTCGGGGTAATAGTCCGAATAACCCTCACAACGGCGGAAGGAGAGCCCCAGGCTCTGGAGGAACGAGACCATCTCCGGTCCGCGGGTGATGTAGGCCTCGCGTCGCTCGTAGGAGGAGGCGGGGCCGACGTCGCCGACAACGTCCTCGAAGTAGGCCATGGCGTCCTCATGGGAGTCGTCGACACCTTCGGACACCATCAGGGGATTGTTCGGAATCCACAACACCCCCCCGGACATGGCCGTGGATCCCCCGATGACCTCACGCTTCTCGAGGACGAGCGCGTCATATCCCTTCGAATTGACCGCGAGGGCACTCGCAAGACCGCCGCCCCCGCTGCCGATGGAAACGAAATCGGTTGTGAAATCCCACTCTGCCATGTGTACCCCCCAAAGGAGCCGTTGGTGTACCCGAGATGCTCCCTCTTTCTCGCCCCCAATGCAATCGCTGCTCCCCCTCGGCCGGCACCCCACCTCGAAGGCCCTGCGGCCTGCCCTCACTAGGCTCCGTCGCGTGAGCACGTGGGACGCCACCTCCATCTCCTCACTGGCCACGGCAGGCGGCACGCTCGTACTCGGAGTAGCCACGTTTGCCGCCGTGCGCTCGGCGAACAGGTCGGCCCGGATAGCCGAGAGATCGTTCCAAATCGGGCTGCGTCCGATCCTGGCACCATCCCGGCTGGAGGACCCACCGCAAAAGGTGATGTTCGGGGACCGCCATTGGGTGACGCTCGAAGGTGGACGTGCGGTGGTCGAAGTGGTGGACGGCGTCGTCTACCTGGCCATGATGGTGCGAAACGTCGGCAACGGGATGGCGATCATCAGTGCCTGGGAGCCCTTCGCCGGGCAGAGGAAGGGCGACGATCCTTGGGGGGCGCTCGAAGATTTCCGGCCGCAGACGCGCGCGCTGTGGATCGCTCCGAATGATGTGGCGTTCTGGCAAGGGGCATTGCGCGACGAGTCGGACCAACTGCAACAGTCGGTGGCTGCCGGCGTTGCGGACGGCGCAGTCACTGTCGATCTGCTCTATCTCGACCACGAGGGCGGCCAGCAGACCGTGAGCCGATTCACCTTGATCCGTCGGGAAGGGCACCAACTCGAGCCGGGAACCGGGGGCGACGACGGGCCTGGGGACGGGATCGACGAGGGGAGCGGGCCGAGCCAGGAGTGGTGGGTCTCACTCTCCCTCCACCACACGCTCGAGTCCCGATGAACGGCCCATGACTGGCCCGGCGTCGCCCCAGCGCGTGGGAAAGGACGCATCTGCGGGTGGGGTGAAGGGAATCCCGGACCTCGTCGGGCCGGATCTCCGGGTGCTCTTCTGCGGGATCAATCCGGGGCGTCTGTCAGGCGAGCTCGGACTTCACTTCGCCCGGTCCGGCAACAGATTCTGGAAATTGCTGTACGCCGGCGGGTTCACAGAGCGGGTGCTCCTCCCGTCGGAGCAAGCATCACTCCCCGGTATGGGGATCGGCATCACGAATCTCGTCGAAAGAACCACGGCCGCGGCGAGTGAGCTCACGAGCGAGGAACTCCGGGCCGGAGCTCGAGCGCTCGACACCAAGGTTGGCCGCCTGCGGCCCCTGTTGCTCGCGGTCCTCGGCCTGCAGGCGTATCGCACGGCCTTTGTGCGACCGCGCGCTGCGATCGGTGAACAACCCGAAACGCTCGGACCGGCCAGGGTGTGGTTGCTCCCGAATCCGAGCGGCCTGCAGGCGCGCTACCAGTTGCCCGAGATGACGGCGTTGTTCCGTGACCTCCACGCGGCTTCGTTCGGGGCCGATCCGGGCTCAGGCGGGTAGCCACCGGGTGGCCCGCTATGGACGCAGACAGGTGGCCACGATCTCGGCGATCTGCTCGACCTCGAGAAGGAAGCCGTCGTGGCCGAACTGCGACTCGACGATGGCGACCGGTCGGCCCCCGGGCAGGAGTCGCCCCAGCTCCAGTTGGAGTTCGAGCGGATAGAGGCGATCCGAAGCGATGCCCGCAACCGTCACCTCGGCACGCACGTTGCGGAGCGCCCGCTCAAGACCGCCTCGACCCCGGCCCACATCATGGTTGTTCATGGCTTCGCTCAGAACCACATAGGAATTCGCGTCAAAGCGCTCCGCCAATTTGTCCCCATGGTGCTCGAGATAGGACTCGACGGCATAGCGGCCGCCCTTGAGGGGCTCTTCCTCGGCCTGCGGACGTCGCCCGAAGCGGCTCTCGAATTCCGCCCCGGTCCGATAGCTCACCTGGCCGATCCCCCGGGCGATGGCCAGCCCGTCGACGGGGCGGCCACCTGTCCCGTAGTAGTCACCTCCCGCGAAGGCGGGATCCTGGCGTATGGCGCGGATCTGCAAGGAGCACAGTGCGATCTGATCCGCGGTGGCCGCCGCCCCCACGGCCAGCACGACGGCCCGACGAACCCTGTCGGGATAGCCGACGCACCACTCGAGCACGCGCATCCCGCCCATGGACCCCCCGATGACACACGCCCAGGTCGCGATGCCGAGCGCATCAGCCAGGCCCACTTCCACGCCGACCTGATCGCGAATGGTGATCACGGGGAATTTCGAGCCGTAGTGCGCCCCGTCCGGACCAACCGAGGAAGGTCCTGTCGTCCCTTGGCAGCCGCCGAGCACGTTCGGGCACACCACGAAGTAGCGATCCGTATCGATCGCTGCGCCCGGCCCGATGAGACCATCCCACCAACCCGAGGTCACATGTCCGGGTGCGCTCGGGCCCGTCGCATGTGAGTCTCCCGTGAGAGCGTGGAGCACCAGGATCGCATTGCTGCGCTCCGCGTTCGGAGTACCCCACGTCTCATAGGCGACGGTCACCCCCGGGAGAAGACCGCCGCCCTCGAGCGCGATACCACCTCCCTGACCGGAAAGCTGCACGAACTGTCGCCGACCCGGATCAAGCCCGGGCAGCCAAACGCCGGCCAGGGGCTCCTGCGTCATGCTCCCTTGGCGGCTCGGAACCCAGCTTCGAGGTCGGCGAGGATGTCCTCAATGGACTCGAGGCCAACGGACAACCGGACCAGGTCGGGCGTCACCCCCGTCGTGGTCTGCTCCGCCTCGGTCAACTGGGAATGCGTGGTCGACGCTGGGTGAATCGCCAGGCTTCGGACGTCTCCCACGTTGGCGAGGTGGCTGAAGAGCTCGAGACTCTCGATGAACTTCCGTCCCGCCTCGGCTCCCCCGGAGATACCGAACGCGATGATGGAACCTCCGCCCTTCGGCAGATAGTGCTGCTGCCGCTCGTGCCACGGGCTCGAAGCCAATCCGGGATAGGCGACCCACGTCACCTCCTCCCTCGCCTCGAGCCATGCCGCCACGGCCTCCGCGTTCTGCACATGCCGCTCCATACGCAGACTCAACGTCTCGAGCCCCTGCAAAAAGAGGAACGAGTTGAGTGGAGCGATCGCTGCCCCGACGTCGCGCAGGTACTGCAGCCGTACCTTGAGGACATAGCGCGCCGGGAACAAGGCTTCGGGAAGTTGTCCGAAGATCAGGCCGTGGTAGCTGGGATCCGGCTCGGTGAATGCGGGGAACCGTCCGCTCCCCTCATAGTCGAACTTCCCGCCGTCAACGATGACGCCGCCAATGGACGTGCCGTGGCCACCTATGAACTTTGTGGCTGAATGAACCACGATGTCGGCGCCGTGCTGCAACGGCTGCGCCAGGTACGGCGTCGCGAGCGTGTTGTCGACCACGAGCGGGATGCCGTTCTCATGGGCCACCCCCGAAACGCCGTCGAAGTCGAGCACGTCCCCCTTCGGGTTGCCGAGGGTTTCGGCGTAGAAGGCCTTCGTGTTGGGCCGGATGGCGGCGCGCCACGCCTCGAGATCATCGGGGTCCGCGATGAACGTGGTCTCGATCCCCAGCTTCGGCAACGTGTAGTGGAAGAGGTTGTAGGTTCCACCGTAGAGAGAGGCCGAGGACACGATGTGGCCTCCGTTCTCCGCCAGGTTCAAGAGTGCGAGAGTCTCCGCCGCCTGCCCGCTCGCCACGGCGAGCGCGGCCACACCGCCTTCGAGCGACGCCACCCGCTCCTCGAACACGGCCTGCGTCGGATTCATGATCCGCGTATAGATATTGCCCAGTTCTTCCAGTCCGAAGAGGGCCGCCGCGTGCGCCGTGTCACGAAACGTGTAGCTCGTGGTCTGATAGATGGGGACAGCGCGGGCACCGGTCGTCGGGTCGGGCACGGCGCCGGCGTGGATCTGGCGAGTTTCAAAACCCCAGTCAGACATGGAGGTGTCTCCTTCGTTCGGCCCGAGCGTCGAGAGCAACCCCCGGGGGCCCAATCTTCACAAATATGACGTAGTTAGTCAACTTCTCATTCTCATGCGTCCGCCTTCTCCACGGTCTGCGATCCCGCTCCATCGAGCTGCCGTCCCATCGCCGGTGCATCAGTGCCGCGGCACGCCCCCGTTCGCGGTCAAGGTTATTCGGCGCACGTGTGCATTTCTCGTGAACCTTTTCTCGAACATCCCGCGGTCGTCGTTGCCCGGCATTCGTCCGTCACTGCCACCCCTCTCTCTACGCCCCAGGCGGAGCGACGAGACTCGTGGTGCAACTCCCGAGCGTGAATCCACCAGATTCTGACGGCGCGCACCGGTGCGACTCGCCGCATTCCGTGCGGCAAAGAGTTCGTGGTTGACCTCAATTCATGCCCTCGTTGACGGAGCAAGGGACGAAATCACTGAATTCCAAGACTGAAAAGCAAACTTTTCGGTTCAAAACGTGCACAACGGTGCTCTGTTCAGCAAGAATGTCCGTATGAACAAGCGAGAACTAGCAAAGTCCGTAGCCGTGCAGTCCGATGTCGAACTGAAGACGGTGGCAGCAGTCCTCGACGGTTTCACCGATGTGGTGACCGCCGTGGTGTCCAAAGGCGAGCCGGTGTCGATTCCGGGGTTTGCCAAATTCGTCAAAGTGGACCGCGCCGCCCGCATGGGCCGCAATCCCGCCACGGGAGAGTCCATTCGGATCAAGGCTTCCAAGAAGGCTCGTATTACGCCCGTGAAGGCGTTCAAAGACGCCGTCTTGGCCCCCTCGACCGCTCCCAAGTTGAAGAAGGGCGCCTACCCGATTGATCCCACCGCGGTCGCAGCGGCCGGCAAGTCGGCCGCTGTTGCTCCGGTCAGGGCCACTGTCGCGAAGGCGCCGGCCAAGAAGGCACCGGTCGCCAAGAAGGTCGTCCGTCGTGCGCCCGCCAAGAAGGCCCCGGTTGCCAAGAAGGTCGTCCGTCGTGCGCCGGCCAAGAAGGCCCCGGTTGCCAAGAAGGTCGTCCGTCGTGCGCCGGCCAAGAAGGCCGTGAAGCGAGCTCGCTGACCTGCTGAGCCTTTCCACTCCTGCTTGGCGCCCGCGAGGCAAGTGAGCCCGAAAAAATGCGGGGCCACGCAGGAGTGGCGAATCGGACGACATGGGTGAACCGCTCGCAGACCGCCCGTTCACCCAACCCCATGCGGACCGGCTTTCGCCCGCGCTCCCGGCCTATCAGGAAATCCTCGACGCGCATGGCGCCGCGTTACGCCACGGGGAGATGAGCTATCTCGATCCACTGACGGGATTCTCGGTTCTTACGGCCGCATACCTCGCAGGGAGAGGCAGTTGCTGTACTTCCGGGTGCCGGCACTGTCCCTACCTGATGTGAATCTGTCCCCCGATGCAGTGGCTCGACCCGGCAGGGAACGGCGCTCACCCGGCGTCGCGGCTTATGCTCATCCACCACGCAACGAGCGGGTGACGGTGAGGGGATGAGCGACACATCACAAGGTCAAGGATGGTGGCTGGCCTCAGACGGCAAGTGGTATCCGCCCGAGGCGTGGACTGCGCCGCCTCCGCAAATGGGCCACGTGCCGTACCAATCCCTGGCGCTTTACCAGCCGGGCCAGATGCCGCATCCGGCAGCCGCCAACGCCACACAGTGGGCGTGGGTCCCGCCGCCGCAAACCAATGGGCTCGCCATTGCCTCGCTCGTCTGCTCCTGTGTGGGCATCATTCCGATTTTTTTCGGAGTGCCGTGTATCCTCGGCATCATCTTCGGGTTCGTCTCCCGAAGCCAAATCAGACGATCGCAGGGCACGCGGGGAGGGGGTGGGTTGGCGTTGGCGGGGATCATCGTGGGCTTCAGCCTCCTTGGGATTTTTATCGTTGTCGTCGTCCTGCTCGCCGTGTTCGGAACGACGCACACCTGTTTGGATGGTTCCGTTCGATCCGACTGCGGGGTGAACTGATGAAGGGTCTCACGTACGGCGTCAAACCAGAGCCATGGACACCCCCGGACGAGGGGAATCACCTTCTCGTTGGCCTGTCGAAGGTGCCGATGCGGCTGGAGGAGCGCGCCGAGCCGCGTCCGACGCGTGATGGGTGGGTGATGGCCAAGACGCGACTGACCGGCATTTGCGGTTCCGATGCCAAACAGGTCTTCAGCGACTTCGGCGATGGCTTCACCGACAGCGCTCTCAATTCCTATTTCTCGGTCCCCACCGTGCTGGGACATGAGGTGGTCGCCGACGTGGTCGAGCTGGGCCCGAAGTGCTCCCGCCTCGAGGTCGGCCAACGAGTGGTGCTCAACCCGTGGTTGACCTGTGTGCCACGCGGCGTCAGCCCCGTGTGCGGGTCATGTGCCGCAGGCGACCTGAGTCAGTGCTGGCATTTCACCCAGGGACCCATCGCTCCGGGGATCCACACGGGCACGTCGAAGGATGCACCGGGTGGCTTCGCCGAATACCTTCCGGCCCACGAGTCGATGCTCTTCCCGATCCCCGACTCCATCAGCGACGAGGCAGCCGTCATCGCCGATCCCTTCGCCGTGTCGCTGCACTCGGTCACACGCCACCCGCCCCCGCCCGGCGGCAAGGCCCTGGTCTATGGCGGCGGCGCACTGGGCACCACCGCCACGGCCATTCTGCGGGCCCTGCATCCTGATGTCGACGTCATGGTCGTCGCTCGCTTTCCGGCACAAGCGGCACTGGCGCGGGCCCTCGGAGCGACCGTCGTCGACCCATATCCACTGGAGCAGTTGCTCGAAACCGCGGCAGCGTGGTCGGGAGGCGTGCTCCAAGCGGCGACACCCGGCGCATTGCCGATGGCCCACCCCGGTGGGATCGACGTGGTGTACGACACCGTCGGTACCGGCAGCACCGCCGAGATAGGCGTGCGCCTTCTCAAGACCCGCGGCACCATGGTGAAGAGTGGCGTCAATGCCCCCGAGCGATGGGAGTGGTCGCCGCTCTATTTCAAGGAGATTTCCTGGGTCGGCTCCAATGCGTTCGGCGTGGAGGAGGTCGACGGCGTCCGCCTGCACGGCATCGAGCACTACCTGCGTCTCGTCGAATCCGGTCGGGTCGATCTGACGAGCATGCTCACGCACACCTTCCCCCTCGAGAAGTGGCGCGAGGCCTTCACCGCCCTCGCCACCCAGCAGGAGAGCGGCGCGGTGAAGGTGGCCTTCGACTTTCGCTGAGGTACGGCGACCCGAACCGGACGGGACTCGCCTCACCCTCCCCTGAGGCTCTGCGCGGCAAAGGTCACGACGGCGTCGTCAAGAGGAAGGATCACATCGGGCTGGACGAATTGGTGGGATTCGGCCATCAGACGCACCGCAGTTCCCCAGGCGGTGAACCCGACGGCGTGATGTGCGAAGTGCATCGGGCCCTCGGTCACCTTCACCTCGACGACACCATGGCCGCCGACGTCAAGGGCCGAACGTTGCATCCGCTCCATGGCTGATTCCCGGGCCGAGTACATCGCTTCAGTGAAGTTGGTGAGCTCAATGTTCTGGGTTTTCTGCTTCATCGCATCCCCCGCCGAACGCCGCGGGGCGTACGCGAAACTTGCGCCGAAGGCGAGGCCCACGGGCGTCCATCCCGCGCCCTGGAGAAGGGTGAAGTCGCGAGCCGAAAGGTCGGACACGAACGGAGCCGGGGGGTGCGCCCCTCCGGCCAGCGGGCGAATGGCCGTCCCCACCAATTCCACGTCGATGTGATGCGTGTGCACCTCGACGTTGACGCGGACACCGACCACCCCATGCCCATGGACCTTGATGCATTCGTTCTGGAGGTGATCCGACGCTCCCTTGACGGCAGCGTTGTGGGCCACCGAGGCAACCGTTATCTCCCCTTGGCCCCAATTCCACACCCCGATGGGCACCGAGACGACCGATACGCCACACACGAGATCGACCGGCTCCCAGCCCGAACCATGAAGGAGCAACGCTTCGTCGATCGAAAGGTCCGACGTCATCCCACGGGTGGTGGAGGGTGCTGCCGCCGTGGCGAGCGAGACGGCCCCGCTCAGCATCTCCGCTCGAGCATCGATCGGCGGTGCACCGCTCATGTGAGCCGCACCGTGGGTCGGGGTGGCGGCACGACGTCGAAGTCCTTGAAGCGTCGCATGCGATTCCCCCGCAGGGTGCAATCGATGACTTCGTCCCCCTGGGACAACTCACGCTTGGCGACCTCGATCGTCGCACCGTGCAACAGGTCGCCCGAGAGCTGCTGTCGCACGTGTTTGCGGGCGAGCTGGATCGAGGCCATATGCGCCTTGCTCACCTGCTCCACCTCATAGGGCGACGAGGGACCGCCCCATCCCCGGCTCCCCTCCATGAAGTACTCGGTCATGCAGTAGGCCCACACCCGCACCGACGCCATGGAGGCCGCCACGCTCACCGGCATGAACCCGGCCTCGATCGACTTGGTCAGGCGCTGGCCCGCCAGGTAGGTCGTCCATGGCACTCCTCCAGCCGGGGGAGGACCGTTCTCCACCCTGATGGCGGTGCCGAGGAAGTGGAATTCGGTCGTTCCCGTGTCCGCCAGGTTGGTCACGCGATCAACGACGCCGATGACCCCGTGCGCCCCGAAGCCCGTGGCTTCTTCGAGCATGCGGTTGTAGGCCGACCCGTAACCCTGCGACCACGCCTCTTCGACCCAGGTCTGCTCCACGTTCTGGCCCCACATACGGTGCTCGGCCGACACGTAGCCGTGCGGGCACCGATAGGTCTCCACGTAGGCGCCGTCGCTCTGCCCTGCGCCCGCATAGGGATTCATCCCACGCATGAAGCCCGATCCGGCTCCGTACCAGCCCCAACGCATGACGCAGAACCCCTGGACGAGTCCGACCGGCTCGAGGCCGAGGTCGAGGCACGCGGCAAAGTCGGGCACCGAGAGCCCCGAGGAGAAGGAGGAGGCCTCAATCCGGCGAACGGCCGCTTCAGGAAGGTCCGGCGCGGTGTCGCTCATACGGCGCTCTCAGTTGTCCAGCGAAATGATCGTGATCGGTTTGGGCAACGTGACCTCGCCGGTCGTCTTGGTCACGGCCGTCCCCAAGGCCAGGAACTCAATGGTGTGCGAGCCCCACTGGTGCGACTTCTCTTCCAGGCGTACGCCCACGATCCCCCCGGCGTTCAACTGACCGGCCTCATCCTGCATGCGGGTCATCGCCAACTCTCGTGCTTCGTACAGCGCCTGGGTGAAATTCGGCAACTCCACGTTCTGTCCGACCGAACCGAGCGCTTGGCTGAGCTTGCGATGTGCGATGTGGTAGACACACGTGCCCATCACCAGGCCCTGCGGGACGTAGCCGGTCTGCATCAACGTCCAGAAATCCTGACCCGAGAGATCCGAGGTGAACGGCTTTCCCTGGGCGTTTCGGTACGAGTTGCCGTCCTCGGCCTTAACGGCGGTGCCGAAGGCGATGAACTCCGCCGAGTCGTTACCCCATTCGTAGTAATTCACGTCGAGTCGGACGCCCACCACACCGTCGGCACCAAGTTCTTGCGCCTCTTCCTCCATGCGGTTCATCGCCAACTCACGGGCCGTATACATCGCCTCGGTCAGCTTGGTGAGCTCCTGGCTCTCCCCCCACTTCCTCGTCTGCAAGCCGATGTGATAGATCGAAGACCCCATCACGAAGCCCAATGGATGGAATCCAGCCTCCTTCACCAAGAGGAATTCGTTGACCGAGAGGTCGGAGGTGAAGAGCCCGTGTTCGAGCTCTTCGAGACGGTGTGCGGCGTCCTTTGGGAGATCCTGAGGCTGAGACTGAGTCATGACGACTCTCCAATCACGATGTTCTCTAGCGCGAGCCGAGTCTGCTCACTATGGGCCGCTTCGTTGTGCAAGATGGTGAGAAGGCGGGTCAGCCAGGCATCCATCCCGACTTGTTCGCTGCGGATCCGGATACCACCTGACGCATGACCGATGCTGCACCGTACCGTGGAGCCGTCGACATCGGCCCGGAGTGTGTCGTCGCCCAGGACGATCTGCACGGATTTGATCTCGTCCGACTTCCGAAAGCGGCCACCGGCGCGCTCCACCGAAATACGGCCTCCCAAGACCTCGGCGAGCTGTGCCACCAGCAGCTTGAGCATGATGCGGGAGTCCGTGCTGTTGGACTGCAACGACGAAATAGCCATTGAAAGGTCGAAGGCATCGCCTCCGGTGCCATCGCCTCCGGCCGGCTCCATCGTCATCTCACGCATGGTAGTGCCCGACCTGCAGGAATACCCAGCGCCGTCTCAGTCTCGAGGCGCCGGCCGGTTCCGCACGCGGAGGAGTTAGTGCGGCGGCAGTGGAATCGACTGCGCGAAGTGGAACACGTCGCCGGGGTCGTGCGCCTTCTTGACCTGCATCAGCCGGGGCAGGTTGCTCCCGTAGTACGCCTGGGCCCAGTTGGGCAGTGTCGGATCGATGTAGTTCTGATAGGAGCCCTCGGCGTACGGGGCGAAGCTGGTCTGCGTCTGCTCCAGCCAGCTGCGCGCGCCGGCGACGATCGACGATGAGGGGCTCGCGCTGCCATAGGTGACCGAATATTGCGCGCACGCGATGGCCTCGCGGTGGACGAACGCCGTGTCGTCTGCGGCCAGCTGGCTGATGACGCCGCCGTAGCTGTCGAAGGTGATGCCGCCCCCTACTCCTGGCACGTCGTCACCCAGTGCCTCCACGGCATCGACGATGGCCGTCGTCCCTGCCGCGGGGAACGCCTTGTTCACATAGGAGGACTTCGCCGTGAAGGCGGATCGGGACAATGTCCCACCAGGGTTGCGTGAGGGCAGGTGGCATTGTGCAACGGTCAAGTTCTCACATCCCGCTTCGATCAACATGGCTTGGAGGTAGCTCTCGGGACCGACGAATCGGGAGGACGGCGCCGCACCGACGGCGGCGAGCAGTGGAGCCAGCGCGCTCGAGCATGCCGACGTCGATCCGGCGAACACGCCGGTCACCTTCAAGAACCCGGTACCACCACTGCCGTTCGCGGCCAGCTGGCAGTTGGCCCACAGCTCGTTCGGCGCAGTCTGAATCCAGCGCAGAAAGGCATCGAGCACACTCCCCGCCTCGCCCCAGGGCCAGCCGAGGGTGAACAGCGTCACGCTGGGGATGGGATGGACGGTGAAGGTGAAGGAGGTGACAATGCCGAAGTTGCCCCCACCCCCGCCCCTGCTGGCCCAATAGAGATCACTGTTGCTGCGGGGCGTGCACCGCAGCAGGGAGCCATCCGCGGTGACCATCTCGAGCGACGCGATGTTGTCGCACGTCAGGCCGTAGGCCCGCCCGAACACGCCGATCCCTCCGCCGAGTGCCAAGCCGGCGATGCCCACGGTGGGGCACGACCCACCGGGAAGGAGGCGCCCCGAGGACCCCAATTGGCTGTAGACGTCGACCAGCTGCGCACCCGCCCCGACCGTGGCCAATTGCATGCCCAGCGCGACCGAGACGGTGTTGAGGGAGGAGACGTCGATCACCAGACCCGGACTCGATGAGTAGCCGGCGTAGCTATGACCGCCGGACCGGGCCGCCAACGGCACGTCGTGCGCGCGGGCGTAGGCCACGCACCGTTGGACGTCCGCCGCGCTGGCGCAGTAGGCGATCGCCGCCGGCAGCGGCGATGTGATCAGTTCGTTGAAGAGCAGCGCGTCATTGGCGTACGTCGCGTCGCCGGGGACGACCAGGGTGCCACTGAGCATTCCCGCCAGCTCCCCCCACTGCGGAGGACCGCCGGCGTTGCCCGTCGAACTGGTCGTGGTCGTCCCTCCCGCTTGGGAATGACCCGAGTCGCCCGAGCACGCGGCGAGGCTTCCCACGAGTGCCGTCGCCCCGACGCCGCCCGCAACCACGCCGGCCCGCCGGAGGAACGCGCGGCGGTCCATTGCCGGTCGGGGGGCGGGCATCGGACGTCACGATAGCCCTGCAGCCAGGGAATCTCCGTCTTTCACGCCAGTTGCCGTCGTGGGGCGCGTCCACGAGCCACGAGCCGCGCGAACCATCTACCAGAGGTGCTGGCTGGCCCCCGAGGTGTCGTGGAAGTCGGTGCCAGGGTCCTCCTCGGCCACGTAGCAGGACTCGACTCCCACCCGGCCCGGACCGAAAAGCCGGAGCCACAGATACCGGTTGCCCCACGAGCGCCACAGTTTCATCCCGGCCTTCGGGTACTCGACGTGGAGCTGCAGCGCGACCGTCGGGTCCTTGAACAGCAGCGCGGGCGGCTTGACCAACAGCGACTCCCCTTCGGCGAGGTCCCGGATGAACGCCGCACCGCCCGCCCCGATCATGACCACGCCGGGCCGCTCTCCCGCCGTGAAGTGGTCCAGATAGCGCCCGAGGGGGTAGTGCCACTCGGTCTCGTTCCGGCGGTCGTCACGATCGTCATCGGCCATGCCGGCAAGGTTGAGGCCGATCTTCAGCACGCTGAGGCCGGCGCCGGTGTCCGCCGCGTCGGTCCCGCCTGACGTCGAGTACCAGACGTTCGATTCCTGCCAGTCGTAATCGACCCCTTCGCTCGCGGTCAGCAGACGACCTTCGCAGACGTCGACGGAAGCGCCCGGCTCGAGGGGCAGCGCAACCACCTCGCCCGCCGTGTCGTGCGAGAAGGCGATCCGTCCCGGACCCTTGGCCATGAGCATGACGAGCGGCAGGCCGGCCCGCATCCGGGTCCAGGCCCGACGCATCGACATCGGCGACAGTTGCACCGACGGTTCCTGCCACAACAGGACGTGATGCGGGAAGTAGACCCCTTCGTCGGCGGCCAGGTTCCAGTCGGCTGCCGGCACCGATCGGCCGCTCACCTCCACCTGGGAGTGACCGACCTGGATTCTGGCCATGTCGGCGATCGGTGGCAGTTCGGTCCAGCCGCCTGCGGTCGTCCGCAACGTGATATCGAGCGGGGCGCCACAGTTCGGACAGCTCTCCGTACCCCCGGTCGACGACTGCCGACAATAGGGGCAGGTGTACGTCATGGTGTCGGTCATAGTCGTCAGTCCTCGCTCCGTTGCGCCGGCACCTCAGTCAGTCTTCCGGTCGAAGTACATCGACTGGATGCCGACGCGCCCCGGACCCGTCAGCGCCATGAAGGAAGCGGCCCGGCTCGACGACAGGGCATCGCCCAGCACGGCCGTACCGCCCCCGCCGAGTACCTGGGCTGCCGCGCCCGCAACCCCTTCCTTCATCATCGCCCGGGCCGCCTTGAGCCCGCGAAAACCTCGCCCGGCCATGTCCTTGGCCGCCTTGACCCCCTGGGTCGCCTTGCTCTGGCCCTCGACGCTGCCGGAAAGATCGACCGACACGACCTCGATGGACACCGACGCGTCCTTGTACAAGAACCCACCCGGCTCGACGTGGATCATCTCGTCCTCGGCCAGGGTGCGCTCGAAGACGTTGCCGAAGCCGTGCACCACGATCACCCCCGGCTCGCCCGTCGCCTCGAACCGGTCGAGATACAACCCGGTCCCGGCCAAAAGCGCTGTCTTGAGACCCGGCACCTTGGAGTACGAGTACGACATGGTGCCCGATGCAACGAGCAGGGCGTGCCCTCGCAGTTCGAGGACCGTCGCGGCATCGACCGGGAGAACCACGAGCTCGCCTGCGGCGTCTCGCGACAGCGCCAGGTGCCCCGGCCCGCGGGCAACGCTGAGGACGAACGGCATGTCCCCGAGGAGGCGCTTCGCCCCACCAGGGGTGTCCATGACCGACATGGGGACGGTCTCGTCCTTCCAGAGCATGGCGTGGTGCTCGAAGAACACCGAATCGGCGGCGTCAAGTGCCAACTCGGCGACCGGGACCATGTCGCCGTCGATCTGAACCGTGCTCGATCCGAAGTGGATCTCGGTGAGGTCCCTGAGGCGCGGGGCCTGGCGCCAACCGGCGTCGCTCACCCGGTCCCGTTGGTCGAGTGGCGCTCCACAGCGGTCGCAGCTCCGGGCTTCGGTGAGGTTGTGGGCGTGGCACCACTGGCATTCGACCCGTTGCCCGACGTCAGTCACGTGCACCCCCCAAGGCATTCTGCGCCGTTGCGCGTCGTGGGCTCCGCCCACCCCAGTGGTCCGGGCCAAGCGTGCCACAGTTTGGAGACCGGTCGCCTCTTTGCGCGGTCATCGTCGAGCCGCGGCGGGTCATCCCCGAGCCATGAGCGACGGGCTCCACGTTGCCTCGTCGTTGGTGACCTTCACGCTCCCGAGCACGTCGATCATCGAGATCTCCAGGCGCGGCCGGCTGGCGGTTGCCGGTGGACCGTACGTGGTGATCTTGCGCCCGCCGAACAGGGACCGCTGATCGACCACGACCTGGACCCCGCTCGGCACGAGCACCCGGAGGTTGCCGGCGAGCGCCAAGACCCTGATCCTCGGCTCGGGCGCGAGGAACACGGCTCCCCGCAGGTCCAGGTGTATCTCCGCCATCGCCACGAAGGCGGTGGTCCGCCCGCCCAGGAAGAACCGGCCCCGCACGAGCCGATTCCCGAAGGGGACGAACCAACGCCGCTTGGTCCGCCCAGGCGGAATCACCTCGAGGCCACCCGTCGCAGCCGCGAATTCCGTGCGCGAAGGAGTCGTCAACACAAGGTCGGTCCGCCTGTCGAACTCCTCCAGACTCAGTTGGCCGGCGCCCGTGGCCCGCACCAGCACGGCCAGCGAAGCGTCTCGCTCCCCTTCGGTCACCGGGAACTGCTCACCCTCGTCGGCGCTCACTCCACCTCCCCTTGGCGACACCGGAGCAAAAACGCATCTACCATAAGTTTACCGACGGGTGGAAGGGGTGTTTCCGATGGGATTACTCAACGAGTCACGACGAGAATTCATTGCGGCACCGGACACCTCGAAGGGCCAGATCGTTTTCAAGTGGCCCGACGACAACATCCGCAAGTTCGCCCGGGCGATCGTCGAGCCCGATGCCCAGGCCGTCTTCATGAGCCAGGGCAAGGTGATGGGCGTCCTGCCCCCGGGCCAGCACACGCTCGATGCCTCCGAGCTGCCATTCCTCGGGATGTTCATCGACTGGGCGTCAGCCGGCAACGCCTTCAAGGCAGAGCTCTACTTCGTCGGGACACGCGAGTACCCGAACGTGCGCTTCGGGGGCCGGCTGGACGACATCCAGGACCCCATGTCCGGTCTGATCGTCACGATGCGGGCCTTCGGTGAGTACGCGCTCAGGGTGGACGACCCGACGAAGCTCATCTTGAACCTGGTGGGTACCGTGGACGTGGCGGACAACGACGCGGTCACCGGATGGGTGGGCCAGCAGCTGCTCAAGGTCACCCGCACGGCAGTGACCACACAGCTGGCGTCGGGCGCCTGGCCGATCCTCGGCCTCTCCCAGCACAGCCCCGACATCGAAGCCGCAACCATGCCGGCGGCCAACGTCCAGCTCGCCGATTATGGCGTCTCCATCTGCCGGTTCGGCAACCTCGACGTCAACTTGTCCGAGGAGGACAGCACGAAGCTGAAGAAGCTGGCCAACGACTACGCCTACTCCAAGCTCGCCGGCGGGTTCCTGCAAGCGGCCCAGGCCGAGGCCCTCCAAGGGATGGGGCAGGGCATGGCCGAAGGCGGCGGCTCCTCCAACCCGATGATCGTCGGTATGGGCATGGGGATGGCGGGCCAGGTCGCGGCCGCCCCCGGTCAAGCCCCGTACGGGACGCCGGAGGCCCCGAACTTCGCCGGTGCCCCTGTCGCAGGCGCCGGGTACCCGGCCGCCGCCGCGCCACCTGCGCAGGCACCGGTCGATGCCGCTGCTCCTCCTGCGGCCTGACGGCCGCTGCGCCCACGGCACCGGCCACCGTCGAGTGCCCGAGCTGCCACTCCCAGGTCCGCGAAGGAGCCAAGTTCTGCGACTCCTGCGGCACCAAGATGCAGGCACAGTGCGCCAACTGCCAGGCCGAGCTCCGGCCCGGCGCACGGTTCTGCGACTCCTGCGGCACTGCGACCGCCTAGTACCGGTGCGACTGCTGGACGAGAGCGGCGACAGCTGGTCGAGAACGGCCCGCCCGCGGGCCAAGGACACGGACGGGGTCACGGGATCATGATCGAGTGCCAATGGTGCAAGGCCCAGAGCGAGCCCGGACAGGCCACGTGCGCCACCTGTGGCGCCCCACTCGACGAGAAGTACAAGGTCACTGATGCCGGGTGGACCGAGGTGCCCCAACTCCGGGATCTGACCCGCTTCGGCTTCTCCAACTCGACCTGTCAGATCGACGGCGGGATCGTCCCGGTGGCGGAGCTGGCCCTGGCCGAAGGGAACGCCGTGTTCTTCGAACACCACGTCGTGCTCTGGAAGGAGCCGAGCCTGGCCATCTCGGTGATGGACTCCGGCGGCGGCATCAAGCGCATGGTCGGTGGGATGCCCCGGATCCTCAACGTGGCGACAGGACCCGGGCCGCATCGCCGTCTCCCGCGATTCCGCGGGCGAGCTGGTCGTGCTCCCCCTCGACCCCGGGATGGAGATCGACGTCCGCGGTCATGCCTTCCTCGCCGGCACCCATTCCCTCGACTACTCGTTCGTGCGTCTGAAGGGCCTGAGCAACATCCTCCACGGCGGGGACGGGATGTTCATGGACCGCTTCGTCGCCAATGCCGAGACCGGCCTCTTGCTCCTCCACGGCTGCGGGAACGTCTTCCAACGGACATTGGCCGCCGGCGAGACGATCTTGGTCGAGCCGGGGGCGTTCCTCTACAAGGACTCGTCGGTTGCCCTGGAGACCTCGAACCAGAAGGTCCGCACCGGACTGGTGAGCCATGACCTCTACCTGGCCGAGCTGCACGGTCCCGGTCGAGTCGCCGTCCAGACGATGTACAAACACCACGGCGCCGACTGACCGGACCGACCCTGCGGCATCGCTCGTCTGCCCACCCACAGATCAGGCACCGGCACTCCCCGATTCGGGCATCTCGCCATCGTAGGGTGGGTCCGTGATCAAGTACCTGGGGTCGAAGCGACGACTTGTGCCGGTGCTGGCGGAGATCTGTGCGGCCTCCGGCGCCCGGAGCGCCCTCGATCTCTTCACCGGCACGACCCGTGTCGCCCAGGCCTTCAAGGCACAAGGCGTCGAGGTCACCGCCGTCGACACGGCGCGCTACGCCCACGTCTTCGCCCAGTGCTACATAGAAACCGACGCAGGGGCAGTCGACATGACGCAGCTCACCGCAGCCATCGCCCATCTCAACGGGCTCGCCGGCACGCCTGGCTACGTGCACGACACCTTCAGCAAGGAAGCACGCTTCTTCCAACCGTTCAATGCCGCACGGATCGATGCGGCCCGCGACGTCATCGCACGTGACTATGCGGCATCGCCTCTGTACCCGATCCTCTTGACGAGCCTCATCGAGGCCGCCGACCGGGTGGATTCGACCACCGGCGTGCAGATGGCCTACGTGAAGCAGTGGGCACCGCGGTCGGCCAACCCTTTGACGTTGCGCGTGCCCGAGCTCCTCCCCGGCCGGGGGCATGCCGTGCTGGGGGACGCGCTGGTGATGGCAGGTGCGTTGGGGCGTTTCGACCTGGCATATCTCGACCCGCCGTACAACCAACATCGCTACTTCACGAACTACCACGTGTGGGAGACCCTCGTGGCGTGGGATGCGCCCGAGCCCTACGGTGTGGCGCGCAAGAGGATCGACGCACGGGATCCCGCCACCAGGAGCGCGTTCAACTCCAAGCGGACGATGCCCGATGCCTTGCGATCGGTCGTCAACTGCGTCGACTGCGAGCTGCTCGTGCTGTCGTACAACGACGAGTCCTGGCTGGCGGTCGAGGAGCTCGAGACACTCTGTGGCCAGGGGCGCTCGGTGGCGACCTTGGCCTTTGACTCGGCGCGCTACGTGGGGGCCCGGATCGGGATCTTCGACCCGTCGGGCGTGAAAGTCGGCCGGGTGTCACACCTCTCCAATCAGGAGCTCCTGGTCATCGCGGGCGAGGAGGCGCTGGTGCGCCGCGTCGTGGATGCGGTCGGTCGGATGGCGACCGGGGTTGCGACGGGTGGTCCCAACCCCCGCGCCGGGGATCGGCTTCAATAGGCGTCGTGACAACCGCCAACGACCACTACGCACGGCTGGAGGACGCCGATCTCTCCGCTCGCATGTCGAAGGACGAAGAGGCAAAACGGCTGCACAATGCGCAACTCCGGGTACTGCACCTCCGCCTCATCAACGGCGGCCAGCTCACCGGCGGCAAATTGGGACCTCCCGTCTGCATCGTCTTCGAGGGATGGGACGCCGCCGGGAAGGGGGGCGCGATCAAGCGACTGGTCGAGCCCCTCGATCCGCGCCACGTCCACATCGCGCCCTTCGCCGCCCCCACACCCGACGAGCTGCGCCACCACTTCCTCTGGCGCTTCTGGCCGCCACTGCCCGGATGGGGCGGCATGACGATCTTCGACCGCAGCTGGTACGGGCGGGTCCTGGTCGAACGGGTCGAGAACCTGGCCACCGAGGTGCAGTGGCGGCGCGCGCTACGACGAGATCAACGACTTCGAACACTCCCTCGCCGAAGAGGGCATGGTGGTGATCAAACTCTGGCTGCACATGTCGCACGAAGAACAGCTCCGGCGCTTCGAGCGCCGCCGTGACGACCCGCTCAAATCGTGGAAGCTGACCGAGGAGGATTGGAGGAACCGGGAGAAGCGTTCCCAGTACAACGAGGCCGTGTCCGACATGCTCCGCCTCACCGACGGCCCCTTGGCCCATTGGGATGTGATCTCGTCGGAGAACAAGCGCAACGGACGGGTCGAGGTCATCGAGACCGTCATACGGCGTATGGAGGAGGGAATGGCCCGCTGGGGTATCGAGGTGCCGTCGTCAGACGACGAGGAGGAGCAGCGGACCGAAGCAGCCCTGGCCTTCGACGATGCCGAATTCCAATCGGACGGTCCCGACCCGGATGCGGTGCGGGCGAATGGTGGGTCGTTCGTTCCCGCAGCGGCCTCGACCCCATCCGACGCCGGTCGTTCGTAGCCCGCGCGTACCCTGACCGGGGGCGTACCCTGACCGGGGGCGCACCGCCACCCCGATTCTGAAGCGAGGCTCGAACGATGAGTGCGACGACCCACAATCCGGCTACCGGGGGCAGCGATCCAGCGGCAAAGAGCAGCGATCCCACCGAGGGTCTGCACGGGGCCCGCTACGGCATCACGATCCCCTTCGACGGGGTACCCCTCCACGAGCACAAGCGGTGGTACGCACGGCTCCGGGCGTTGGGGTACACCGATCTCTGGTCGGCCGAGGTGGACGGGTCCGACGGCTTCACGCCCCTCGCCCTCGCCGCCGCATGGGAGCCCACATTCAAGCTGGGCGTCGCCATCACGCCCGCCTACACACGTGGTCCTGCCACCCTGGCCCAGAGCGTCGCCTCCATCGCCGACGCCGCACCGGGCCGCTTCGCGTTCGGCCTGGGTGCGTCGTCGGAGGTGATCGTGGCCGGGTGGAACGGTTTGGCGTTCGAAAACCAGTACAAGCGTGTGCGCGACACCCTGCGCTTCCTCCGACTGGCCCTGACGGGCGAGAAGATCACGCAGTCCTACGAGGGGTTCTCGGTAAAGGGATTCCGCCTGTCCCGGGTGCCCGAGCAACAGCCTGACCTGTACGTGGCCGCACTGCGTCCGGGCATGTTGCATCTCGGCGGCAAGGAGGCCGACGGCGTGATCCTCAATTGGTTGAGCCCCGACGATGTCCCGACCTCGGTGGCCGAGTTCGAGTCGGCCGGCGGCAAGGGCAAGGAGGTCGTGGCCCGCATCTTCGTCATCCCCTCAGAGGACACCGACACCGTCCGCGCCTTCGCCCGTCGCATGATCACGACGTATATGAACGTTCACGCCTACGCCGAATTCCAACGATGGCTCGGTCGGGGCCCGGCCCTGCAGGGGATGTGGGACGCGTGGGCGGCGGGCGATCGTAAGGGCGCATTGGCCGCCATTCCCGATGAAGTCGTCGATGAACTGGTCGTCCACGGCTCGTATGCCCAGTGCCGAGCGAAGATCAAGCGCTACATGGACAAGGGCGTGACCGTTCCCGCCCTGGCGCTCCTGCCCTTCGGCGTCGACCTCGAAGAGGCAGCTGACCGCCCTGTCACCGTCGGCCTTCTAGGCCCGATCGCCGGCCAACCCGAATAATCCGATGGACTTCCGCACAACATCTCTGACCGACCTCGCCGACTCGGTACGCGCCCGCACCATGAGCGCCCGCGAACTCACGACGATGGCTCTCGATCGCATCGCCGCCCTGAATCCGCGCTACAACGCTTTCGTCGCCCTCAATCCGGAACGAGCCATGGCGGACGCTGCCGCACTGGACGAGGTCATCGCCAAGGGTGGCAATCCTGGACCGCTTGCCGGGATCCCGTTGGCGGTCAAGGACAATCACGACGCTGTGGGCTTCCCGACGACGCACGGCGCACCCGTGCTGGCCGATGCGCCGGCGGCCAGCGCCGACAGCCCCTTCGTCGCCCGCCTGCGGGCCGCAGGGTGCGTCGTCGTCGGCAAGACGAACATGCCCGAGTTCGCCTGGTCGTCCAACACAACGAATGCCGTGTTCGGCCCGACGGCCAACCCGTTCAACACCGTGCACGGGCCGGGCGGGTCGTCGGGCGGGTCGGCGGCGGCGCTCGCCGCTGGCATGGTGCCCCTGGCCACGGGTTCGGACGGTGGCGGCTCGATACGGCTCCCGTCGGCCTGCTGCGGGCTCTCGGGGATGAAGCCGTCGCTCGGCCGGGTCCCCGGCGGCGGTCCCACCCCGCAGAGCTGGATCGACCTCTCGACGAGCGGGCCAATGGCACGCCGCATGGTGGACGTCGTCACGGCGCTCGAGGTGGCGGTCGGCCCGGACCCGACGGACCTCCGCTCGCTGCCCCGCCCCGAAGCGTCGTGGCTGGCCGCGGTGGAGGACGCCCACGTCCCTGTGCGCGTGGCGTGGGCCCCGACACTCGGCTACGGAACGGTAGACCCGGAGGTTCTCGCCATCTGCGAGCACGCCGTCACCGTCCTCGAGTCGCTCGGCGCCGACATCTCGACGCGCGAGACGGTCTTCGACCCTGAGCCGGTCGACGACTTCGTCACCATCATGGGTGCGTGCCAGCTGCGCACGATGCGGCCGTTCATGGACCATCCGAGGTGGGAGGACATCGACCCTTCACTGCGGGCCCTGGTCGACGCCGCCCAATCGATCACCGCCGAGCAGTTGGTGCGGGCACTCGATCGCTGCCACACGATGAACCTGGACCTGGTCGACCTCTTCCACGAGGTGCGGATTCTCGCCACACCGACGATGGCCGGCGTCGCGCCCTTCATCGGGACGGGGCAGAGCACGATCGACGGCGAGGTGACGGGCAACTGGCTGTACTTCACCTATCCGTTCAATATGACCCGCTCGCCGGCGGCGACGGTGTGCGCCGGTCTGACGGCGGCAGGGCTCCCGGTCGGGTTGCAACTCGTCGGGCCCCAACACGGGGACCTCGTCGTGCTGCGTGCCGCCGCTGCTCTCGAGGCCGCGCTCGATGCTGATCGGGGCTTCGAACTGCTCGCTCCCGTCTGACTCGCCTCACATCAGTCGTCGGGGATCGATCGTCGCCGGTCAGCCATCGATGGTCAGCGATTCGAGCAGGTCCGCGAACTGGCGCTGCGCCTCGATCCGTCGTGTCGGGATGTGCTCGGTCGGCACCTCGGTCGGCGTGTATCCCTTGAGGACACGCCGTGCCACGGTCTGGCGATGCACCTCGTCGGGCCCGTCGTAGAGGCGCGCCGCCCGCGCCGCCCGGTACATCGACTCCAACGGCAAGTCGGAGGAGTACCCGAGAGCGCCATGCACCTGGAGCGCCCGGTCGATGACGTTGTAGAGCACCGCGGCGCCGTAGTACTTGATCATGGCGATCTCCACCCGGGCGGCGGCTTGGCCTTCCTGATCCATCTTCCATGCCGCGTGGAGCGTCATGAGCCTGGCCGCCTGCATTTCGGCCAATGAATCCGCCACCCAGTTCTGGATCGTCTGTTTCTCGGCCAGGACGGATCCGTGCGCGTAGCGGGAAACGGCCCTCTCGCAGAGCATGTCGAAGGCGCGGCGCGACTGGCCCAGCCACCGCATGCAGTGATGGATGCGGCCTGGCCCAAGTCGCTTCTGCGCCAGCTGGAACCCGTCGCCCTCGCGGCCGACGAGGTTGTCGACGGGAATGCGCACATCTCGATAGATGATCTCCGCGTGGTTGCCGAAGCGGCCGTACGGCGTCTCGGGGTCCTCCATGGTCGCCACGTCACGCACGATGTCGACTCCCTCGGTCTCCACGGGGACGATGAGCATCGAGGACCCTTGGTACGGATGGACATCAGGATTGGTGACTGCCATGACGATGAGGAAATCCGCCACGGAGCCGTTGGTGGTGAACCACTTGTGGCCGTTGACGACGTACTCGTCGCCGTCCCGGACAGCCGACGTCGTGAGCAAGGTGGGATCGGAGCCGGCCGTGTTGGGCTCGGTCATGGAAAAGGCGCTCCGGAGATCGCCGTTCAGAAGGGGCTCGAGCCAGCGGCGACGTTGCTCGTCGTTCCCGGTGGTCTCGATGCCGACGGCCAGCAGTTCAGCGTTCCCAGAATCGGGCGCGTTGTTGCCGAAGACCACGGGGGCAAGCGGGGATTGACCGAGGATCTCGTGCATGAGTCCCAGGCGGACCTGCCCGAATCCCATGCCGCCGAGGTCGGGCGACAAATGTGCCGCCCAAAGGCCCTGGTCCTTGACCTGCTCCTGCAGGGGTCGGATGACGACGCGGACCTGGTCGTACGTCAGCGAGAGGGTCTCGAGCGGGAAGACCTCCTGGCGCACGAAGGCACGCATCCACTCGAGCTTCTCTTCGAATTCGGGCTCGGTTGAAAAATCCCAGGCCATTGATTCTTCCTTCGTGAGGTTGTCAGTTTTCGTGAGGTCGGTCGCCCCTCCGCAAGCCCCGGTTTAGCACTCCGCCACCAACGGGCCGTGAGCCAGCTACCGGCGGACGGCACCATGCCACTACCGTGTTGCCCGTGCCCACCCCCGTCCCTCTGACCCTTCGCCAGCGCTCCTCCTCAGCCGCACCGTCCTCAGCCGCACCGTCCTCGGTCACCAGCGTCCCGCCCGCGTCCACCCCGGTCCCTCCGCAAGCCCCGCTGAGTCCGGCCGAGCGGAAAGTCATCGCCGCCGCTGAGCACGCCCTCCTGGACGATCGCCGGCTTCTGACGGGCGAGGAGCTGACTTCACTGGCCTCACTGCCCGACGGTGCGGTCATGGCGCTGGCCTCCCTGGCCCATCAGGTGCGGCTGGCGTGGTGCGGGCCCGAGGTGGAGGTCGAAGGGATTCTCTCGGCGAAGACGGGAGGCTGCCCCGAGGACTGCCACTTCTGCGCGCAATCCTCACAGTTCGACACTCCCGTGAAAGCCACCCCATTTCTGAAGACCGAGGATGTCCTCGCCGCTGCTCGGGAGACGGCCGCGCTCGGCGCGTCGGAGTTTTGCATCGTGTTGGCCGTACGTGGGCCGGACGAGCGGATTATGCAGCGCCTCTTGGAGCTCGTGCCTCTCGTGGCGGAGGAGACCGGACTTCACGTGGCGGTGAGTGCCGGCGTCCTGACCGAGGATCAGGCCAGACGGCTCGCCGAGGGTGGCGTCCACCGATACAACCACAATGTCGAAACGTCACGCTCCTATTTCCCGACCGTGGTCACGACCCATTCGTGGGACGAACGGGCAGAGACGTGCCGACTCGTGCGTGAGCACGGCATGGAGCTCTGCTGCGGTGCGCTCATCGGCATGGGCGAAAGCGACGCGCAACGGGTCGAGCTTCTGGTGCAACTCCAGGAGCTCGATCCGACCGAAGTGCCGCTCAACTTTCTGAACCCCCGTCCCGGCACGCCCCTCGGCGACCGGCCCGTGGTGGACGCATGGGAGGCCATTCGTTGGATTGCGCTCTTTCGCCTCGCCCTTCCCTCCGTGATCCTCCGCTACGCCGGCGGCCGTGAGGTCACCCTGCGCGACCTTCAGGCCATCGGGATGACGGCGGGCATCAACGCCCTGATCGTCGGCAACTACCTGACGACGCTGGGTCGGTCCTCCGACGAGGATTTTCAGATGCTCGCCGATCTGCGCATGCCAATTGGGGCGCTCACGGCCGTTATCTGAAATGGGCGATGTCCCCACGGCCACTTCCTTCTGCACGGGATGCGGCCAACCGACATCCTCCTGTACCGGGTGCGGCCGCGCACTCGACCCGCCGAGATTCTGCCCCGCATGCGGGCGCCGCATGACCGTGAGCGTGGTCCCGACCGGGTGGGTTGCCCGGTGCCGTGACCACGCTGCACTCCATTCGGTCTAGACCGATTTGGTCTCGCTCGGTGAAGGGCGCTGCTCCGCCGGTGCGTCCCCACGTCGTCCGCGCACGCCGATTCGGCCTGTGGGAGAGTCTGCTCCGATGGGCTGATCGACGAGGAGGAGGGGACCATGCAGCACTTTCGAGACGTCCGACCTTCGCTGCCGTGGACAGGAATGGCAATTCTCGTCTGCGCACTGTTTCTCTTCGTTGCCGGGCCTACGGCCGGCGCCTCTGGCCCGAGCCGAGCTCTCACGAGTGACGCCTTGTACCAGCCGGTCCCTTTTGGGAACGTCGCCAGTTTTGACACCTCCAATGTGGCGTACGACTTCCCCGTTGTCGCCATGCTCTCCACCCCCGACGCCGGCGGCTACTGGCTGGTGGCGGCCGACGGCGGAGTCTTCAGTTTCGGGAATGCCGCGTTCTTCGGCTCGGCCGCGCCCCTCCGTCTCAACCGGCCGATCGTGGGCATGGCGGCGACCCGCGACGGGAAGGGCTACTGGCTGGCGGCGGCCGACGGAGGCGTCTTCAGTTTCGGCGATGCCCAGTTCTACGGCTCGCTGGGGACGACGCATCTCGACAAGCCGGTTGTCGCCATGGCGGCGACCCCCGACGGGAAGGGCTACTGGCTGGTGGCGGCCGACGGAGGGGTCTTCAGTTTCGGCGATGCCCAGTTCTACGGCTCGCTGGGGACGACGCATCTCGACAAGCCGGTTGTCGCCATGGCGGCGACCCCCGACGGGAAGGGCTACTGGCTGGTGGCGGCCGACGGAGGGGTCTTCAGTTTCGGCGATGCCCAGTTCTACGGCTCGCTGGGGACGACGCATCTCAACAAGCCGGTTGTCGCCATGGCGGCGACCCCCGACGGGAAGGGCTACTGGCTGGTGGCGGCCGACGGAGGGGTCTTCAGTTTCGGCGATGCCCAGTTCTACGGCTCGCTGGGGGGCCGGCAGATCACCTATCCGATTGCCGGCATGGCGATCGATCCCGACGGTGGTGGCTATTGGCTCCTTCCGACCACAACGTTGCCGACGGCAACGTTAGGCACCTGGACAGGGATCGAACCCACATTGATGCAGTTTTCGGGTGACGCCGGCAACATCGTCACGAACCTTGCGTGGTCCTCGTGGAACAATCAATCTGCGGTCGGTGAGGGTACCTGGGGTTATGACAACTGCACTCCTGATTGCGCGCAAGGAGTCGTGAAGGACTATCCGGCAACGATCACCCTCACCAACCCGTCCGACGGCCGCTTCACCGAGTTGACAGAGGATCAGAGCGGGCCCGTCGGCCACACCTTTGTCTTCGCGCTGCCAGGCCCGTCGTTCCGGGCATCCTCGTAGGATGACGAGGTTCCGGGGGAAGTTGGTGGTTCGAACCATCGGTTCGGTGCGCGAGAATGGGACATGGACAAAATCGGCGTGGTTGACACCATGTTCGCCCGCTACGACATGGGCGGGGAAGCGCTCGATGCCTTGAAGCAGTGCCCGGGCTACGGCACCCGCTTCACGACTATTCGTCGCACCGTTCCCGGCTTCAAGGATCTGGCGGTGGCGGCGAAGAAGCTCATCGAGGAAGAGGGCTGCCGCATCATTGTGGCGCTGGGCATGCCGGGCAAGGAGGCCGTCGACAAGGTGTGCGCGCATGAAGCCTCGACGGGGATCATGACGGCACAGTTGATGACGAACACTCCGATTTTGGAGGTGTTCGTCCACGAGGACGAGTCGGACGACCCGGCGATCCTGGCTTCCGTCTTTAAGAACCGCTCACGGGATCATGCTGTCAACGCGTACCTCATGCTGTATGAGCCCGAAAAACTCGTCGCCCGGGCCGGTCAGGGTGTCCGTCAAGGATTCGGGGACGCCGGACCCCTAAAGATCTAGTCCCGACGGAGCCGGATCTCGGCCGTTCGCGCGGGCCGCCCGTAACGCAGCGAACTCGGCATTGTCCCGGACCCGTTGCTCCGATCGAACTGGGCCACCGAGCACCCACCGGAGTGGCGTCCGCAGAATCAAGGCCACGAAGGTCGCGGCCACAACGACCGTCCCCACGTAGAAGATCGCCGTCCTGATCGGCCATGGCAGGTGTTCGCCGCCGACGAAACTCGAGTACAGCGCGGCGCGGGTCATGTTGAGGAACAGGATGTGACACAGGTAGAAGCCACCCGTGAGGCCCGCCAAGTAGGTGATCGACGGCAGGTGTAGACGACCGGGCCCGAGGCGCGAACGTGGTGCCGGGCCCGAGGATGAGGCCGTGGAACCGGGTGGCACGTTCCCGATCGCCCGGCTACGCCCCCCTTTCCACCGCACACTCAATGCGAAGAGTCCGGCGATCGCTGCGAAGGACCATGCCACAGCGATCGGCTCGAAGATGTCCGACGCCGACCCGGTCGTGGCACCCCGGGCAATGACGACGCCGTACCAGAGCATCGTCCCCACGGCCGCGACGGCTGTGCCCGCCAGGACCCATCGTGACCACCGGCGCACGACGTTGCACACCGCCTCGAAGTGATACGCCACGAGCACGCCGGCGACGAAGTACACCTGGTAGCTGATCAGGTTGCGGGACCACACCCACTTTGCGCCGATGTCGTGGACGTAGTGACCGACCACGCCGATGTCGGGTTGGTAATGAAGATCGGTCCCGATGAACAGGGCGATGGCGACGCTGATCGCCATGATGAGCACGTGCTGCCGCGTGGACGTCGACTTCAGCAACTTCAGAAGGAACGGGAACACCAAGTAGAACTGGAAGAGCACGACCACGACGTACAACTGGTAGTAGCCGAGCCGCAGATCGCTCCAGAGATACGTTCCCCAGTGACTCCAAGAACCACCCGGCCGCAGAATGGTGAACAACAGGTAGATGCCCGTCCACGCGAGATACGGGATGCCCATCTGCACGTATCTCCGGACCCAGAACCCCCCGACGGTACGCGGGCGGGTTATCTGGGCGTAACACACGACGAGTCCGGAGAGGAAGAAGAAGGAGTTCCGGGTGAAGTGCAGGAACGTGATGCATGCCGTTCCGACGACGTTGTTCGACATGTCGGTCCACAACAAGGAGTGCTGCCCCAGGACGCACGCACAGGCCAGGACCCGGAAGAGGTCGAACATCGTCAGGTAGCCGGTCTGGACCGAAACCGGGCCGTTCTCGGAACCAAGGCCGTCGTGGGCGCTGGTTGCAGGGCCGCGGCCGGGATCCGGTCCGGAGGTGGAACTGTCGGCGCCAGGGCGGCAAGAGCTGCGACTCAGTCACTTGCGAGGCCATTTCCCTCCATCCTGCCTCACGTTCCTGTACGGCTGATCACAAGTATCTTGGAAACTCATGAGAATTCGCTGAATGAGCGGTGTATCACCGGGGCCGCATCCCCGGCCCGACTGATGCAACACCCCTTGGAGAGTGACCGCGGCTGGTCTGCCACCAGGCTGGCCCGGATGGGCCGGTCCACTTCGAGAAGCGTAGGCTGCGTCCGCACCGACCGGAATGCGATCGGACAGAGGAACGGAAAGTCCCGATGACCAACTGGAACTACGCGGACGTGTGGGAGACCGTGGCTGAAATGCAGCCCGACGCGCCCGCCATCGTCCAGGGCAGCCGTCATCTGAACTGGCGCACGTTCGACGAGGGCGCCGACGGGATCGCCCGGTACCTCCTGGACCTCGGCCTGGTCCAGCAGGACAAAGTCGCCATCTACCTCTACAACTGCCCCGAGTATCTCCAGACCGCCTTCGCCACCATGAAGGTCGGGTTGGTGCCGGTCAATACGAACTACCGCTACGGCGACGACGAGCTCAGCTACCTCTGGACCAACGCCGACGCGGGCGCCGTGGTATTCCACGGTGTGTTCACCGAACGGATCGAGCGCATGCGCGATCGGGTGCCCAGCGTGCGCGGGTGGCTCTGGGTCGACGATGCCTCCGGGCCCTGCCCCGACTGGGCCACGCCCTATCCCGAAGCCGCCGCGCCTCCACGTGCAACCCCGGCACGCGTCGCCGCCCCGTGGGGACGCAGTGGCGACGACCTCATCATGATCTACACGGGCGGGACGACGGGGATGCCCAAGGGCGTCATGTGGCGCCAAGATGACCTCTTCGCCCGCCTCATCGCCGGGGGCGTCCGCAAGTACCCGGTCGACGGCGGGATCGACGGGGTGCGCCAATCGCTCCTCGAAACACCGAGCACGCTCACCTTGATGCCGGCGTGCCCGCTGATGCACGGGACCGGGTGGTTCACCGCCAACACCGCACTTGCCGAGGGAGGGGAGATCGCACTCCTCGAGAGCCGCCGGTACGACCCGGTCGAGCTGCTCGATACGGTGGAACGCCAACACGTGAACGGCCTCATCATCGTCGGCGATCCGTTCGCCCGACCGCTGTTGGCCGCGCTCGATGAGCAACCCGGTCACTGGGACCTGAGCTCGCTCGCCATGGTGGTCTCGTCCGGAGCGATGTGGAGCGAGTCGGTCAAGCAGGGCCTGCTGGGACACCACCCCCACATGCTCCTGGTGGACGCCTTCAGCTCGTCGGAGGCTCTCGGGATGGGCATGTCCATCTCCGGCGCGGGCAATGCGGCGGCAACGGCGACGTTCACGCTGGGCCCGGACGTCAAAGTGCTCAAGGACGACGGCGAGCAGGTCACCCCGGGGTCCGAGGAGATCGGCGTGCTCGCGCTCGGCGGGCGCAACCCGCTCGGCTATTACAAGGACGACGAGAAGTCCGCTCGTACGTTCAGGGTGGTCGACGGTGTGCGGTACTCCATTCCCGGAGACTTCGCGCAGGTCGACACCGACGGGACGATCCGCCTGCTCGGGCGCGGCTCGGTCTGCATCAACTCGGGCGGCGAGAAGATATTCCCCGAGGAGGTCGAAGAGGCGCTCAAGACGCACGAGGCGGTGCGCGATGCCGTCGTCGTCGGCATCCCGCACCCGGTCTACGGGGAGCAGATCGTGGGAGTCATCGAGCTGGCGGTCGTGAGCCCCGACGGGGCTTCAGCGCCGCCTGCTGAAACCGAGATCATCAACCACGTCAAGGAGCGACTGGCCGGCTACAAGGCCCCTCGCCGGGTGCGCGTGGTCGACACCATCGGCCGGTCCCCCAACGGCAAGGTCGACTACAAACGCCATCGGGCCGAGTCCATCGAGGAGCTCGAACCCGCGCACTGAGTGCCACACTCTTGGGATGTACATCGCCCCGGTCGACGCCGCCCTCGGTGAGGCGGAATGGCGTCCCTTCGTCGAAGCCAACAGCTTCGGCCACCTCGTGGCTGCCGGCCGCCACCGCGACGTTCCCGTCGTCGTGCCGACGCAATTCGTCCTCGAGGGGGACACCGTCCACTTACACCTGATCCGCAAGAACCCGTTGTTCCCGGCGCTGGCCGAAAATCCCCGTGTGCTGCTCAGCGTGGCGGGTGACTGGGCCTTCATCCCGTCCGCCTGGAAGGCGATCGGCGACGAGGATCCCGCGCTCGGGATCCCGACGACGTACTACGCCGCGGTCCAACTCATCGGAACAGCGACCGTGCACGATGAGCGCGACACCCCCGGCAGTGTGGCCGCCATCCTCCGCCACCAGTTGGAGGAGCTGCAACCGGACATCGATGTGGCCGAGCCCTCGGCGGCCCATCCGCACAAGGTGCTCGGCATCCTGGGCATCAGTATCGCCATCGACGAGGTATCCGCCAAGTTCAAATACGGCGGCAACGTCGACGAGCCCCATCGCCTCGCCGTCGTCGACCACCTGCATGAGCGCCAAGGGCCGGGTGATGCGGCCGCGGCCGGCCACGTCCTCCGACGCCTGGCCGCCGGGCCCGGTTAACGTCTACTTCTCAGCAGCTGCCGCCAGGTTGGCCAACGTCGTCGCCATCTCTTTGCGGGAGTGGGCGGCGTCATGCGCACCCAGGACGCGCCCACTCACCCGTATCAGGAAGCTGCGCTCGTCGACCCAGGACTCGGTCACCAGGCAACCCTCCGGCGTCCTCTCGAACTCGTAGCGCCAGCGGGCCACGGGAAGGCACCCCGTCGTGACGGCGATCTCGAACTCGTGCCCCGGCTCGCATGCAACCACTGTGGCGGTGGTCGACCACTTGCGGAACCCGTTCCTGTTCCGGCCGGCGAAGGTGGCGCCCATGACCGGACCGGTGGCCCCGTCAGCCCATGCACCGCCCTCGTTCTCCGGCGACCATTCGCCCATCCGGGGGAGATCGGACACCAACGCCCACACCTTTTCGGCCGGGGCCGCGATCTGGCGGGATTCAGCCGTGGGATAGGTCACGGCGAGAGGATACTTCCGCTCCATCAGCACCAGCCGTCCTCGCCAGGGTGCCATCCCACGCGATGATGCGGATGTGCAACCTGGCCAACTTCTCCTCCTCACCGGGTCGCCCGGGTGCGGGAAGACCACGATTGCCCCATTGGTGGCCGACCGCGCGCCCTTGTCGGTGTGCCTCGATCTGGACTGGTTCTTCGCCAAACTTCGCTCGGGCGCGCTCGAACCGTGGCGCGAAGAAGCCCACCAGCAGAACAGGGTCGTTCTCTCTGCTGCGGCATCGGCCGTCGCCACCTTCACGGCTGGTGGGTACTTCACCGTGGCCGACGGCATCTTGTACCCGTTCATGCTCGATCTCTTCGTCGACGCCTGCAAGCCCTTGGGGATCGAGCTCAACTACGCCGTGCTGCGCGCGCCGCTCGCCGTGGTGCTCTCCCGCGTGCAGTCCCGCCGGGCCGACCCTCAGCACGCCGACGCCCTCGCAGACGAGAGAGTCGTCGAGGACCTGTGGAGGATGTTCGAGGAAGACGGTCTCGAGCCCCGCCATCGCATCGACGTGGCCGGGCGCCGGCCCGAAGCGATCGCCGAGGAGATCTACCGTTTCTGTACCGACGGGCAATTGCTCCTCTGACCTCACGGAGTGCCGGCGCGCCCGGGCCCGGATCCGCCCGGGCACCGCGGCCACGCCGCCGGGAACTAGGTTTGCGCCATGTCCGAGGAGTTGCTGCTCTTCGCTGGATCGGCCAGCCGCAAACTGGGCCGAGCCATCGCTGACTACCTGGAGTGCCCCCTCGGTGACGGTGAAACGTTGAAGTTCTCGGAGGGGAACCTCTTCGTGCGGGTGCTGGAGAACGTGCGGGGACGAGATGTCTACATCGTGCAGGGAACCGGATTCCCCGCCAACGACAACTTCATGGAGCTGCTGTTTTGGATCGATGCGTTCAAGCGGGCCAGCGCCGCTTCCGTCACGGCCGTCATGCCGTACTTCAGCTACGCCAAGGGCGACAAGAAGGACGAGCCTCGCGTCTCGATCCGTGCCCGCGTCTGTGCGGATGCGATCGAAGCGGCAGGCGTGGACCGTGTCATCACCCTCGATCTCCACGCCCCCCAGGTCCAAGGCTTCTTCAAGGTTCCCGTCGACGATCTCTACGCCCTCCCCGTCCTGTGCGACGCCATTGCGGCCAAAGGGCTCCGGGACATCGTGGTCGTGGCCCCCGACGCCGGTTTCGCCAAGAAGGCCCGCCAATGGTCCGAGCGTCTGCACGCACCGCTGGCCATCGCCGACAAGCGGCGGGTCGACCACTCCGAGTCCGCCGAGATCATCGATCTGATCGGATCGGTGGAAGGGCGTACCGCCCTGATTGTCGACGACTTCACCATTTCTGCGGGCACCTTGGTCGACGCATCTCGCGTGCTGACCGAGCGAGGTGCCGCCTCGGTCTATGCCGTCGTGAGCCACGGCTTGCTGACCGAATCGGCCGTCGAGCGACTCGACGCCAGTTCCATCGAGTGTCTGTTCATGACCGACAGTGTCGAGACGCAGCCCACGGCGCTGTCGACCAAGGTGGAGGTCGTCTCGGTCGCGGGTCTGTTCGGCGAGGCTATCCGGCGCATCGCTCACCGCGAGAGCGTCTCGGTGCTCTTCACGTAGGAGGGCCCGGCGAGGTCCCGTGTCCGGACGGGGCGGCCGTGCCTGGAGAAATTGCGCTATGGAAACTGCAGCCGTCCGTGCGGTCCTCGACGCTGAACGTGCAGCGACACTCGCCCGCATCGACTCCATGACATCGGAATTCGAGGAGATAGTGGTCGCTGTCGCCGGGATCGAACGGTGATGACGAGCACGACCCCGAAGGATCGACGATCGCGTTCGAACGGGCGCAGGTCGGGGCCCTGCTCCTCGACGCGCGCGCCTACCTCGACGATCTGGATCGTGCCGTAGCCCGCCTCGATGCCGGCGTCTACTGGGACTGCGCACGGTGCGGCGCGTCCATTACGCCTGAGCGGCTTGCCGCACGACCGGCCGCCTTGACCTGCATCGCCTGCGCAACCCGAGGCACCGGACGCGAACCGCTACGCCAGGATGGCGATACTGAACAAGGTGGCGTCCCATAGGAAGTGCGCCACGATGGGTCGGGTCAGGCGTCCATTCTTCTGGAACGATCGCGTCACGAAGTAGCCGAAGGGCACGGTGAAGATGAAGCCGATGCCGTAGTACACGTGGTAACTGGTGCGCAGGAGGAGACTCAAGATGAGCGCGCGCCGGGGCGACCAGCCCAGTTGCTCGAGACGGACGAGGAGGTAGCCATTGACCAGGACCTCTTCGGCCACGGCTGTTGTCGCGGAGATGGCAATGCCGTAAATGACGTAGTACCCGGGCACGGGCCCGACTGCCGTCTTGCTCAGCAGAGAGGAGTGGTGCACCAGCAGTGGCGACACGATGATCGCGAGGACGATCTCCGAGCCGAACGATGCACCCAGAAGACCGAGCGCCGGCCACACGTCATAACGGAAGGTCGGGCGGACGAGTCCCAGCATGCGCGGCGTTTGCCCCGTGCGCGACAGAAGGTGGAGCGCCACCGGCACCATGACGGCAACGGGCAGGTAGGAGAAGATGCCGACCACCAGGTTGGCGACCGGATTGTCCTGGAGAATCACCGGGAAGCGCGTCACCGACCCGACGCCGTTGACGTGCTGGGCCAAGAGCACGACGGCGCCCATGACGGCCGGGAACAAAAAGGCGAGCATGACGAACCTGGTCTCCCACACCAGGACCTTCCTCGTCGTCGGCTGGAGCGCGACGATGGCGGTGGGAGGCCCATAGGGGCCCACAGGGACCACGAACCCGTGCACGGGACCACCGGGATTCGTCGGTGACGGCAACGTCGGCCCGACCGGGTGCGCCACCGGGGACGACGAGGGTGGCCCCCACTCGGGAGGTGGATGCCAGTCCTCCGGTGGGGAGTCCTCGCCGCCGACGTTCGACATGGACCGCAACCCTACGTGGGGCGTGCTGCGCAGGTGCTGATGGACGAGCCGAGCGGGCCGCGCACCGACGGTTGCAATGTTCGTGGCCGGCTACGGCCGGCGTCCGACCGGCATGATGTCGCCTTGGCCCCATTGGCCCAGAGAGTTGAGTTGCACGCCGCCGTCCGTTGCTTCGACGATCTTGTTGCCACCGACATAGATGGCGGTGTGGTACACGGTCGTCCAATCGGTCTGGCTCGTCCCCCAGAACACGAGGTCCCCGGCCGCAAGTGCGGCGGGCGCGACGGGCTGGCCCGCCGTGTGGTACTGATCATCGGCCACACGGGCGAAGCTGACACCTGCCCCGTGCTGCCACGAAGCCAGGGCAAGACCCGAGCAGTCATAGCCGACCGGGCCGTTGCCGCCCCAGATGTACGGCTTTCCCAACTGCGAGAAGGCGTAGAGCACCGCCTTGTCGCCGGGGGTGACCGGTTGGAACATGAGCCCGGCGATCGGAGGCGGCCCTTGTGCGTCTCCGAAGGCCTGCACCGATCCGTTCTGGTCTTCGATCCAGTAGCCGTTGCCCGACGTGGTCGGCTCTATCTTCTCCGCCGGATCGGGGAACGGTGCGCCGCCGGACGAGCCGGTGTAGGGGGCGTCGCCGAAGGTGAAGATGCCGCCGTCGCTGGCGACGAGCCAGTAGCCCTTGGCGTCGGGTGTCGGCGCCATGGCCACGATGGGCTTGTTCAGCGTGAGGGCGCCGGTCGATCCGTAGAAGGCAGCGTCGCCGAAGGTGAAGATGCCGCCGTCGCTGGCGACGAGCCAGTAGCCCTTGGCGTCGGGTGTCGGGGCCATGGCCACGATGGGCTTGTTCAGCGTGAGGGCGCCGGTCGATCCGTAGAAGGCAGCGTCGCCGAAGGTGAAGATGCCGCCGTCGCTGGCGACGAGCCAGTAGCCCTTGGCATCGGGTGTCGGGGCCATGGCCACGATGGGCTTGTTCAGCGTGAGAGCGCCGGTCGAGCCGTAGAAGGCAGCGTCGCCATAGGTGAACACTCCGCCGTCGCTGGCGACGAGCCAGTAGCCCTTGGCGTCGGGTGTCGGCGCCATGGCGACGATCGGGTGGGCGAGTGGCAACCCGGCGGCGGATCCGTACGAACCTGCGTTGCCGAAATTCCACACGTTGCCTTGCGCGCTGGCCAACCAGAAGTTGGCCGGCAGGGGACCTGAGGACGACGATGTGTCATGGCCCGCCTGCGTGCTGGCAGAGGGCGTGGTCGCGCCGACCAGCGTCGCCACGGCCATGCTCGCGAGGGCGACGACACAGGCGACGGCCGAGGACGAGCCTGGAGATCCTGCGGCCCGTCACGCCGGGTCACCGTCCGGCGTGACGCCGCGGCGGCCAGCGCACAACGCACCCGCAAGAAGTCCCGCCATTTCTCTTCCGCCTCCTCGTACAGTGCCGACCAACTGACGCGGCCGCAGAACCGCCGCACACATCGATGCTGTGACGCGAACAAGAGCTCGCCTCTTCGCGATAGGGGGGAGAACCTAACAATCGAGTCTCGTAATTAGGGTGCAGTTCGGTTGCGGTGCACTACCCGACTCAGCCCGAGAGTGCCTCGAGGGCGACCTGATCGAGGGCGAGGGTCGCCCGCCGCCAGATTCTCTTCGAGATGGTCGAGCGACGACGTGCCGGGAATCAGGAGAACGGTCGGCGCTTGGTGCAACAACCAGGCCAACGCCACCTGGGCCGGCGTCGCCGCGAAGCGCGTCGCGGTGTCCTTCACCGCAGGCGCACCGAGCACCGGGTTCTCCGGATGAAAGGCCGAACCGAGCGGGAAGAACGGTACGTACGGAACAGCCTCGCTCCGGCAGACATCGAAGAGCGGCTGGTCCGAACGGTCAGCGACGCTGTACGCGTTCTGGACACATGCAACGTCGGTGCGCTGACGCGCCGTGAGGTACTCGTCGAGACCGACGTTGCTGAGGCCGATGCCCGCGATGAGACCTTCGTCGCGCACGGCGATCATCGCGTCGATCTGCTCTGCGAACGGCACGTCTGATTCGGGGTGGCGGCGCAAGTTGACGACGGGGATCTGGTCGAGATCCAACGACGCCAGGTTGGCCTCAATCCCGGCCCGCAGCTCGTCCGGCCGCTGTGCCGCCAGCCATGCACCCGTCTCGTCGCGCGCCGCTCCCACTTTCGAGACGAGAACCAGGTCCGACGGGTACGGGTGGAGTGCGGCGTGAATCAGCTCGTTCGCCACGTCCGGGCCGTAGAACTGCGCGGTGTCGATGTGCGTCACACCCATTTCGACGGCACGGCGGAGAACGGCGAGGGCGAGATCGCGGTCCTTCGGCGGTCCGAACACGCCGGGGCCCGGGAGCTGCATGGCCCCGAATCCGATGCGTCGCACCGGGCGGTTGGCCAGCAGGACTCCGTCATTCGACATACACGCACCCTATGGCCCGACTCGTCCCACCCGACCCGTCGCGCACCCGTCGATGCGGCCCGTCGTACGTTCCACGGGGTCGGCGCCAGTCCAAAGGACCCCGGGGCGCCTTGAACCTGGTCATTCGAGCGTCCCGGGTCACATCGCCGGCGATGTCACAGCGCTGCGCCAGAATGACCGAGTGAGCCTCTTCGACGCATTTGAACCCACCGCTGTCGGCAACGACATCGTCGCATCTCCCGAACCGAGGCCGGTGGAACGCCCGCCGAGCGAGGAAACGCCGACCCAGGCTGCGGCCGACACCTCCATCGGGCTGGCCCGACGTGGAAGTGCGCGTCAGCACCCGCCGCCGCAAGACATCCGAAGCCCGTTGGGTCGGCGGCCGGATCGTCGTGTCCGTGCCCGCCCACCTCTCCCGGGAGGCCCGGGAGAAGACAGTTGCCTGGCTCGTCGATCGCCTCGTGGCCAAGCATCCGATGCGCAGTGCGATCGGTGACGCCGAGCTCATGACACGGGCCATCGCCTTGGCCGACCGTTACCGGATCGGGGCCCGCCCGACCTCGGTGCGTTGGGTCACCAATCAGTCTGCACGGTGGGGTTCGTGCTCCTTCCACTCGCGGGAGATCCGGCTCTCGCACCGACTGCGGGCTGTGCCCGAATGGGTGCTCGACGCAGTCCTGGTCCACGAGTTGGCGCACCTGGTCCACCCGAACCACTCTCCCGCTTTCCACCAGCTCGCGAATACCTACAGACGCCACCACGAGGCCGGGATCTTTCTGGCTGGCTACGGCCTGGGTCTGGCCGCGCCCCCGGGCTGACCGTCCGTTCCCCTTCGTGCGCCCGATCCGGGCTACGACGCGGGCTCGACGGCGAGGATCCGGCCGAGGCGACGCAGACTCTCGTTCGCTCCGCCGAGGGTCAGTTCGATGTGCTCGGTCATGAGAAAGAAACGGTGCAACGGGTAGTCGCGGTCCACGCTGACCCCACCATGCAAATGTGCCGCCGCGTGCACGACACGCTGTCCTGCTTCGGCGGCCCAATATTTGGCCACTGCGACTTCAGCGGAGGCCGGCAGCCCTGCGGACAGGCGCGACGCCGCCTGCCATGCAGTCAGGCGGATTCCCTCGGTATCGATATAGGCGTCGGCAGCCCGCTGTCCAACCGCCTGAAACGTGGCGATGGGCCTTTCGAATTGCAACCTGGTCTTGGTGAACTCGGCGGTGAGGGCGAGTGCCGTGGCGCAGATGCCGGCCTCCATGATGCACAGAGCGGTCGTTGCGCACTCGGCGATGGAGGTGAGCACCGTCACACCGTCGGCATCCACTCCGCCCAGGAGGCGATCAGCCCCCACCACCACACCCGTCAATTCGAGTATCGCCTCGGGTCGACCCGAGGTCGTCATCTGCGGGGTCATGACGAGACCTTCCGTGCGGGCATCGACGATGAACACGCCGCACCCGGCGGCCGGCCCGTCAGGTGCGGTCCGGGTCGCCGGTACGAGTATGGCATCAGCGACCGTCCCCGCCGGGACGCAGGCCTTGGTCCCGTGCAACACCCAGGTGCCGTCGTCCCGCGCGGTCGCTGTCGTTGCGGGGCTCGTGCCGCCGGGAACGACCAGCTCGCCCACCAGCTCCGCCATCGCCGCGGTGAGAATGACGTCGCCGCCGACTACCCCGGGCAACCAGGTCTGCCGCTGGGCCGGCGTGCCGAATCGCGCGATGGGTGCGGCGCCGTACACCATCGTCTCGACCACCGGAACGTAGGCCGCGGTGCGCCCGGCCGCCTCGATCACGAGGCATGCGGCAACGAAATCGAGACCGCCGCCGCCATCGTCCTCGCTGAGATGTATGCCGAGAAGGCCGGCCTGCGCCAACTCCTTCCAAAGGGAGCGGTCGAGAGGACCCTCGGGGCCGGCCGCGCGCTCAATCTCCTTGAGGCGCTCGTGGGTGGAGCGCTCGCTGAAGATCCGCTCAGCCAGCGCCCGGACGGCATCCTGCGCTTCGTTGTAGTTGAAATCCATGCGATGTCCTCTCTTCGCGGATCTCGAGCGCGACCGCGGCATGCCAAGACCGAAGACGGCGATCAGATCGCGTTGAACCTCGTTGGTGCCCCCACCGAAGGTCAGGAGGATCATGTTGTGGGCGTACGCCTCGAGGCGTCCGGCCAGGATGGCGGCCGGCGATCCCCGGGTGAGGTAGCCGGCCTGCCCGAGAATCTCCATCAGTGCGCGGAACGACCGGAGGTAGAGCTCGGTCCCGAAGACCTTGATCGTCGAGGCATCGGCCACGTTCAGTTGCCCCTGCGTCGATTGCCACGCCACCTTCCAGTTGATGAGGCGCAGGAACTCGAGTTCGGCATAGACCCGCGCCAGGTGCTCCTGCACCCATTCCTGATCGACGACACGTCGACCGTCGGGCAGCTTGGTCGCCTGCGCCCACGCTCTCACGTCGTTCAACACGCGCTCGATGACGCCCGGCGCGCAGAGCGTCACCCGTTCATGATTGAGCTGCTCCGTGATCAGCTTCCAGCCCTCGTTCTCACCACCCACGAGCGCCGAGGCGGGCACGCGCACGTCGTCGTAGAACGTGTAGTTGATGTTGTGCTCGCTCATGAGGTCCATGGGGACGACGCGGATACCCGGCGTGTCCATGGGAACGAGAAACAGCGAGATGCCCTTGTGCTTGGCGACGTTGGGATCCGTGCGCGTGGCCAACCATACGTAGTCGGCACCGCCGGCGAGGCTGGTGTAGATCTTTGCGCCGTTGATGACGTACTCCTCACCGTCGCGCACCGCGCGCGTTTGGAGGGAAGCCAGGTCGGTGCCCGAGTTCGCTTCGGTGTAGCCGATGCAGAAATGGATGTCACCGGCCAGGATCTTCGGAAGGAAGAATTCCTTCTGCTCTTGCGATCCGAATTCCATGATCGTCGGTCCGACCGTGTTGATGGTGAGCATCGGCACCGGCGCCCCGCTGCGCATCGATTCGTCGAAGAAGATGAACTGCTCAATAGCCGAGCGGCCCTGGCCGCCCCACTCTGTGGGCCATCCGATGCCCAGCCAGCCGTCGGTCGCCATTTGCTTGACCACCCGGCGCACCGTCGGCCCGATGCCGGCAGCTCGGGAAAGCTCCGACTCCAGCTCGGGCGTCAGCAGGTTCTCGTAATAGGCCCGGAGCTCGCTCTTGAGCGCCCGCTGTTCTTCGGTGTAGGCGATGTCCATGGTGTCCCTCCCCGGGCCGTGTCGATGTGGCGGGGCCCCTGCGGCGCCGGCGCCGACCGATGCAGGACGATCGAGTCTCGGGAAGACGTTACAGTCCACCCTGCTCTGCCGACGAATGGCGCGCCGGCGGACGCCGTCCTACCACCCGGTAACCTGCTGACGTCCCCGGGTGGGCCCGAGGAAGACCGAACTGAGGAGCTTTCACCATGCCTGAAGCAGTCATCGTCGCCACAGGTCGCACCCCGATCGGCCGGGCCGTCAAGGGCTCTCTCGTTGCATGCCGTCCCGACGACCTGAGTGCACTTGTCATCAAGACGGTTCTGGAAAAGGTCCCGCAACTCCGTCCGAGCGACGTGGAGGACGTGCTTCTCGGCTGCGGTCAGCCGGCGGGCGAGGCCGGTTACAACATCGCCAGGGTGGCGGCGATCCTGGCGGGTCTCGAGAATGTCCCGGGCGTCACTGTCAATCGCTACTGCTCCTCCTCGCTGCAGACGATCCGCATGGCTGCGCACGCCATCCGGGCCGGCGAAGGTGATGTGTTCGTCGCGGCAGGGGTGGAGACGGTCAGCCGCTACATGCACGGCGCCTCGGACACGGGTCCCCACAACACGGCGTTCGCGGCCGCCGAGCAGCGCACACAGGCCCGGACCCCCGCGGTGACCGATCCCTGGGTGCCCCTTGCCGGCAGCTTACCGGACGTCTACATCGCAATGGGCCAGACGGCCGAGAACGTGGCCGAGTTCGAGAACGTGACGCGGGGCGAGATGGACGAGTTCGCCGTGCTCTCACAGACGCGCGCGGTGGCGAACCAGGAGAACGGCTTCTTCGAGCGAGAGATCATCCCGGTCACCCTGCCCGACGGGACGGTGATCACCAAGGACGACGGGCCGCGGGCCGGCACCACCCTCGAGGGCCTCTCGAACCTCAAGCCGGTCTTTCGCGAAGGCGGCACCGTCACCGCCGGGAATGCCTGCCCGCTCAACGACGGCGCAGCTGCGGTGATCGTGATGAGCGATGCCAAAGCCAAGGAATTGGGCATCACGCCCCTGGCCCGCATCGTGGCCAGCGGCGTCACGGGATTGAATCCCGAGATCATGGGACTGGGACCGGTAGACGCCTGCCGTCAGGTCCTCAAGCGCGCCAACATGACGATCGACGACATCGACCTGGTCGAGATCAATGAAGCGTTTGCGGCACAGGTCATCCCCTCGGCGAAGCATTTGGGCATCAGCTGGGACAAGCTGAACGTCAAGGGTGGCGCGATCGCCCTCGGGCACCCCTTCGGACAGACCGGGGCCCGCATCATGACCACGCTCCTCAATGCCCTCGAGGACACTGGCAACACCTACGGGCTCGAGTCGATGTGCGTCGGCGGCGGTCAGGGCATGGCCATGATCGTCGAACGCCTCAGTTGAGCCAGAACGTCAGCCGACGAGCTTGCGCTCTCCCGAGATGTCGTAGACGATGACGGTGGCCGACTTCGGCGACACGCCACCCGGCGCCGGCGGCGTCTGTCGCGCGCCGGCGAGGTGTGCGTCCAGCGCCGCTTGGTCGGCCCAGCGCTCATAGAGCACGACACGGTCCGGTTCGATCGGATCGGCCGTCACTGCGTACTCGAGGCAGCCCGCTTCGGCTCGTGCTGCCCTGATGGCCTCCCGTCGTCCCACCAGGAACTCCTCGCGCTGGTCCGGCTCGACCTCGAACGATCCTCCGACTATGACCACCTGATCCTCCTTGGTGCACGGGACCCTCTCGGGCCGCGCTGCTCTCGATTGACGATGACTTTCCGCGGACGCTACTTGCTCCACCCACCGCGGCGCTGGGGAATCAATGGGGGTAGGGCGCTCCGACCGAGGATGACGCAGGGCCCGACCTGTCGAACGGGTCAAGGACGGAGCCGAAGAACCACTCCCGGATCGCAAACGCGGGGAGATCGTTGAGCGCGAGGAGATAGGCGCGCGCCCAGATCACCTCGTTGTCCCCCTCGTCCACGGTTCCTGCCGGGGCGGGGTCCGGCCGCTCCGGTCGCGGCCATGCCCGTCGGTCCATGGCGAGCCCTTCCCCCAGCAGGATGCGGCCGATGGGCTCACTCGTACACTCCAATTGTCCGAGGGCTTTCTTCGGCAGCCGGTCCGGTACGAAGTCTGTCTCGGCGTAGACATACGCCCGCTCGCTGGCCTCACCTCTGAGCACAGCGATCCGATGGGTCAAGAGGTGGCCCGCCCTCACGCCGAGCACGTTGTCCTCGCCGGCCACAATCGGGCTCTGGCACACCACATCCGCCACGATCGACTCCCCGGTGACGACCTCGAGGATGTGCGTCACCGTGTCCGGGGTCTCCCGCAGCCACTGCTGCAAATCCGTCGTCTGCGATGACCGCGTCGGAGGCACCACCGACAGAACGTACTGCTGATTCCCTGCGCCGACCCGGTCAGTGACGAATCGCCGACTCCACGTCGCTCAGTGCCGGGACCGGACCCGGGTCGATCCCCTCTCGGCCCGCCATGTGCAACGAGACCAGGTCGCCGAAAAGCGCCAGGTCGAAGAATCGAGCGAGGTCGTCGTCGCCTTCGGCCCACACCGGGATGACATTCGCCATCACCTCGTCGGTGGCCTCGACCACCAGATCAAAGCGGCGAGCCACGTGAGGATGCTCACCTCCATGGCGCAGCGTGACGAGAGTGAGGACCTGGCGCGTCACGTCCCCATGCTGTCCCCAGCCTGCGACCTCGTTGTGGGAGAGCTCGGGTTGGACCGCGACGAAGGCGGGGGTCTTGGCGTTCTCATTGATCTGGGTCTTCCAGCGCCGGGCCGCCACAGCGGTGACCCCGGTCGATCCGTACACGAGTGGAATGGTGCGGCCGATGCGCCGGGCGATGTCCTCGACCGGACTCCTTGCCAACAGGAGGGCGTCTCTCCGCCGTTGTAACGACGAGAATGCAGCGTCGAGCGTCGGCCTGACGGTGGGCAGGATCCCGATCCGGTCGAGGGTCAGCAGCACGGGGACGGCCAGCGAGCCCAGTGCGACCCGAGCCGCCGGCAGATCGGTCGGCACACCGAAGAGGATGAGATTCGACCCGATCGCCATGCGGGCGAGCGCCCCTCCCCCGAGACGATCACGGTGTGGGCGCCCCGTTCGGCGACCGCGATGGCGGTGGCACAGGTCTCTTCGGTGTCCCCGTCGAACGACAGCGCAAAGGCGAGGGTGTGGGGACCGACGAACGAGGGGGGTACGTAGCCGTTACAGGCGACGATCGGCACGGAGCCGTACGCGGCGCCGAAGGCCGCCACCAACTCGGCTGCCGTCGAACTCGTCCCCATGCCGAAGACGACGACGGAGCTGACGTCGTCGGGTCCAGGGAGGAGGGCGGTGTCGAGAACGTCGGACGCCTGCCCCACTGCAGTGAGCGCCAGCTCGGGCGCGGACACGGTGGCGTCCCAGATGCCCGCCGTGTCGGGATATGCCGCGTTCACCCCGGAGCGGGCCCGGTCGCGCGCACGCCCTCCTTCTCCGCCTTGGCGGTCAGCCGCTCGTGCTCTCCATCGGTGACGTCCGACGCCTCGTCGACGAGGAGTACCGGCACCCCGTCGACAACGGGGTAGCTCTTGCGCAGGCGCGGGTTGTAGAGGATCTCCTCGTCGGGAAACCACAGCAAGGGCTCCTTGTCGACGGGGCACGCCAACACATCGAGCAACAGCGGATCAAGCGTCATGATCGTTCCTCCCGGTGTCCGTGGTTCGCCAGCGTGTCGTGCACCCGCACCTCGCGCACGTTCGCGTGCGTCGCGATGAGTTGCTGCACGTCTGCCACGTGCTCGGCACAAAGTTGCGGTGTCTTGGCCTCGACGTTGAGTCGGAGCAACGGCTCGGTGTTGGACGGTCGCAGGTTGTACCACCACTCACCGTGGTCGATCGTCAACCCGTCCAGCCGATCGACGGTCGCCCCTGTGGCACCCTCGTCTTCGGCGATCGCCTCCACCGTTGCCGCAGGATTGCGTACCTCGGTGTTGATCTCCCCCGAATCGCTGTAGCGCTGGAACGGCTGCAAGAGCTCGGAAAGCGGCTTGTCGCTCGCGCTCAAGAGCTCCAGGACCAAGAGCGCGGTGATGATGCCCGAGTCGGCGCGGAAATTGTCCCGGTAGTAATAGTGGCCGGAGTGTTCGCCCCCGAAGATGGCGTTTGTCTCGGCCATCACCTGTTTGATGATCGAGTGACCCACCTGGGTGCGGATCGGCGTGCCGCCGAGTTCGGTCACCACCTCGGGCACCACATGCGAACAGATGAGGTTGTAGAGGATCGTCCCGCCGGGGTGCTTCTTCAGCATGGACGCGGCCACGAGTGCCGTGGTCAGCGAGCCCGACACCGGCTCGGCGCGCTCGTCGACCAGGAAGACACGGTCGGCGTCACCGTCGAATGCCAGACCGATGTCAGCTCCCTCGGCCAGCACCGCAGCCTTGAGGTCGACCAGGTTCTCCGGTTGGATGGGATCAGCCGGATGGTTGGGAAAGTTGCCATCGAGCTCGGGAAAGAGGATCTCGACAGAGAACGGGAGGCGGGAGAACACGGTCGGTACGACGAGCCCGCCCATGCCGTTGGCAGTATCGGCGACGACCTTCAGTGGCCGCAACACGTCCCGGTCGACGAACGAGATCACGTGGTCGGCCCACTCATCGAGCAGGTTGAGCTCACGCCAGGACCCCGTCAGCGCTCCCAAAGGTTCGCCCAGGAGGCGCTCGGCGGTCGCCTCAATCTCAGCCAGGCCGGTGTCGCGGCCGATCGGACGGGCGCCGGAGAGGCACAGTTTGATCCCGTTGTACCGGGCGGGGTTGTGCGAAGCGGTGAACATCGCCCCCGGAGCGTCGAGACGTCCTGCGGCGAAGTAGAGGAAGTCCGTGGACGCCATGCCCAGATCCGTGACATTGACCCCCTCGGCGCGCACCCCGTCGGAGAATGCCCGGGACAGCTCCACCCCCGAGTCCCGCATGTCGCGGGCCATCAGGATGTCGGGCGCCCCGGCGAAGCGGGCCATGGCCCGACCGATGGCGCGGCACATCGTCGCGTCCAGTTGGTCGGGCACGGTCCCGCGCACGTCGTAAGCCTTGAATACCTGGTCCATTCGAGTCATGAGGCCACAACCTTAGGTGGCGGGTGAAAGGTCATTCTTCCGTCGGGTCTGGCGGCTCCGCCTCCCTCGCCTTTTGGAGCGGGCCCGGACGGCGAGGGTGCACAGCGCGGCGATACCGACGATGGTCAGGCCCTGGCCGACCCGGTTGGCCCGGCTGGCCCCGTAGTGCAGGACGACCGTGTGCGCCGTAGGGACCACGACCATGAGGTTGGGGGTGACCCGGTACGGCCCCGTAGCCCCGGAGGCCTGCCAGTTGGGGAAGTAGGAGACCTTGACCAACACGGGTGTGCCGATCTTCGAGACGTGGAAGCTGACCGTGTCGTCAGTCTCGACGACCCCGGTGACCCGCGTCCTCGGCACCTTGCGCCGCGGCGGGGAGGGATCCCCGATCGGCACGCGGGGCCAGGAGGCCGGTCCGCTCTGCGCCAAGAAGACATTCCAGCGCGACGGGTCGTTGTACCAACTCTCGGACGGGACCAGCCACGAGGACTGCGCCGCACCGACACCGACCTCTACCGCAGGGTCGTTGGCCAACGGGGTCACGATCGGCGCATGCAGGACTTCGTAGATCTTCCACGTGGTGGACGTCGAGACGCCCGCCTGGCTCGACGTCCAGGGTCCGGTCTGGGCCACCAGGCGCAACGATTGGTCGGCGGATGCCGCTTCTTGGACCTGGGTACTCGATGCCATGAAGTAGCGGACGCCGAGAAGCTGCAGGTGCTGAATCCCCGCGGGAACGTTGAGCGACGAGTAGTCCAGGCCACTCATCGCCTCTGAAGGCGTGACGGACAGTTCTGCCTGGTTGAGGAAGTGGTACGGCGTCGTGGCCGCGGACTCGAAGAGGAGACCCTCCATCGAGCCGATACAGCCGTTCGACCAGTACGGCAACAGCATCAGGGCCTGGGTCGTGCCGAAGCGGTTGAGGCTGGGGTCGTACTGCCACATCGCCTGCCCGCAGCCGTTGGTGGCCCCAAGGTGCTCCATCGTCAGGACAAGGGACCGGTATTCGGGATAGGCCGCCTGCGCCTGGTAGCCGCTGTAGTTGAAGGACGACCAGTTGGTGACCTGGTTCGGCCCCGGAGTGATGCCGATGGACGCCATCGCCGACGCGGAGAACACGAACGGGGTGGCGACGACGCCGAGCGCCACCACGAGCGCCACCAGGGGGCCGGCGACCGCCGCGATGGGCCACGAACGCCGCTGGGCCTCCGGCTCGGGAGAGTCGGCGAGTCGAGCGGCCCGCCTCCTTCCCCACCACCACTGCCACAGGTCCACGGCACCGGTCACCGCCGTGGCGACGCCCCAACCGACCTGCAGGTAGACGGGAAGGAACCAGAGCGGGAGGAACCGTGTGTTGAACAGGCTGGCCTGGGGATCGAAGATGAGGGCGGCGGCGAACACCCCGGCCAGCAGCGCCATGAGGATGCCGAAGCGACTGCGCAACGCGAACGCGGCCACGGTCGAGAGGCCCGCCAGTATGAGTGCCCACAAGTCAGCCTGAGGGAACAAGAGGGTCGACGTAGGTGTGGACGTTCTGGTAGTTCAACGACGTGGCATAGGACTGATCGATGCCGAAGGGCACCCACCAGAACCCGACCAGCAGGACCCCGATGCCCATGGTCGAGGTTCCCCACCACAAGGCCTGGGGCCGGGTCAGGACCTGCGGGATCACCTCGTCCGAGGGGTGGGCGTGCCACTGGTCTCGGGGCCTGATCCGCTGCGGCAGCATCTCCATGCCGATGAGGAGCAACGCGCCGACGATGGCGAAGAGGGCGGGGATGATGTGCGCCAGGACGCAGGCCGCCAACGTCACGGCGGCCCAGCCCCGGTGCCTGCCCGTGCGCAGCCCTCTGGCCATGAGCCCGAGGAACAGGAGTGCGAGGGCGATGCTCAGCGAATAGGCGTATTCGCCGGCCAGGGTGGAGAACAGGTTGCCCCCGTAAATCGTGTAGGTGTAGTCGAACAGGTAGCACAAGGTGAGCGCAGCCAACGCGCCCGGATACGCACGCCGCATGCCGAAGAGCCGCCCCATGGCCCACGCCGCGACGCGGGAGCAGAAGCGATCCGAGGACCGTGATCCACTTGAACGCCAGGGCGTACGGAACGATGTAGCTGAGCAACGCCCCTATGAGGTCCGACAGGACGAAGTAGTACGTGTAGAGCGGGAAGCCGTCGTACCAGCCGGGATCCCACCCGGTGAGTTGCCCGTGGGGCAACAGGTTGGACTTCAAGAACGCCGGCATGGCGTAGTGGCCCCCGTTGTCGCCCCCCGTCGGAATCGACGTCGAGAGCAACAGACTGGGGTGGAGGCGCCAGAGCACGACCGCGATGACCGAGACCACGCAGAGGACCGTGGCCGCACGTGGCGCCCACTTGGCGGATGGGGAGGACGAGCGCATCCTGCGCTCCCGGCGGCTCTCCGACGGCTGGACCGGCAGCGGTGACGTCGGTCCGGCCTCGACGTTCTCGACGGTCGCCGTCAATGGACCATGCCACCTGGAAGCAATCCGCCAGGTTGATTGAGGATCGTGAGGACCGCGACGAGGTTGAAGGCCGCGTGCGCCACCATGTTCATACCCAGGCGCCCAGTCCGGTACGAGATCGCGGCCAGCGCCATGCCGAGCAGGGCCAGTCCGGGCAGTTGGACCCATTCGCCGTGAGCGAGGCCGAAGAGCAGCCCGTCGACGATCACGGCGAGGACGACCCCGACGCCTCGTGCGCTGGTGAGGCCCGGACCCAGGGGCGTGAACAGGCGCGCCAGGGCTTTGAACAGCAGACCACGGAAGAACAACTCCTCCATGGCGGGGGCCAGGATCACCACGGCCACGACGACGAGGAGTATCCCTCCGCCGTGCGCGCCCCCGGTCAGCTTCTGGCTGGGTGCGTCGAAATTATGGATGTGGTGCTGGAAAGGGGCGTAGAGCAAGGCAACGACGTACTGCGCGCCCACCCCGATGGCGAGGCCCCAGAGGTCGACCCACCGGAACCGCACGCCGAGGTCGGAGAAAAAATGGCGGGTGCCGTGCGTCCAGCTGGCCAACCAGGGTGCTCCGAAGAAACCCACCCACAGACCGAGCAGGGTCGAGAGGACGTACCACTCCGGTGGGACGGCGGACGACGTGATGGCCGACATCTGGGCCGCGGTCTTGCCGGCCACGTCGCCGGACACGATCCCGAAGAGCGCCCCGACGATCTGACCCACCAGAAAGCCGCAAAGGGCGTAGAGGAGCCAACGCCAGGCCGCCGACTTCGTCGTCGGGGGAACACCGGGGCGGTCGAGGAAAGGTCCACTGTCAGCCCCATGTCCAGGGGAAACGGAGAGCGAGGGCCGCAAAGAAGGCGGGGGGAATGCGGGAACTGTGATCCGATCGGGCGGTATGGGCGCCCCGGCGGGAGGCCCTGGGGAACGTGCCGGCGCCGCCCCTCCGTCCGGGCGCCCGGTATCGGGGTCGATGTCGGCCACGGCCAGACGTTACTGGCCCCCCCGAGGCCAATTACCCGCAGCCGGGGGGTGGTCACCGTCGATCGAAACGTCCGAATAGGCTGGTCCGGTGAGTCCGCAACGTCCTGACCGTTCCCCAACCCCACCAAACGCACCGTCGGGTGATGGGAACGCGCCGGCGGGCGGGCCGCCGCCGGGCCAGAACTGGCGCTGGCTGTGGGGGGTGGCGGTGATCGGGATCATCGCGATCCTGCTTGCGGTCTCGTCCTTCAAGACCACGAATTCCAAGGCGCTCAGCTACACCAAATTCCTCCAGGACGTGCGGGGCCAAGCAGGTCGACACGGCCCAGATCAGCAACGGTACGGGCGAGATCACCGGCAAGCTGAAGAACGGGGTCAGCTACACCGTCCAAGGGCCGAGCCCCTCGTTGCCCAACGACGTGACCAAAATGCGCAACGACGGTGTGTCGGTGAGCTTCCCGACGCCCACGACGAACCTGCTGGGCGAGCTCCTCCCCTACATCTTCTTCATCGCCATCGGTGCGGCGTTCATCTTCTTCATCGGCCGCCAGACCAAGGGCCAGATGAGCGGGATCATGTCCATCGGCCGGTCCAAGGCCAAGACCTTCAGCAGCGACCGCCCGTCGACCACCTTCGAGGACGTGGCCGGATACGCCGGCGTCAAGCAGGAGATCAGCGAGGTCGTCGACTTCTTGAAGACACCCGCCCGCTTCAAGGAGATCGGGGCCAAAATCCCCAAGGGCGTCCTGTTGGTCGGGCCTCCCGGAACCGGCAAGACGCTGTTGGCCCGGGCGGTGGCCGGGGAGGCCGGCGTGCCCTTCATGTCGGTCAGCGGATCGGACTTCATGGAGATGTTCGTCGGCGTGGGCGCCAGCCGGGTCCGCGACCTCTTCCAGACGGCGCGCAAGCAGGCGCCGGCCATCGTCTTCGTGGACGAGATCGACTCCATCGGCCGCAAGCGCGGCGCCGGCCTCGGCGGTGGGCACGACGAACGTGAGCAGACGCTGAACCAGATGCTCTCGGAGATGGACGGATTCGACACGTCCGAGGGGGTCGTGATGATCGCGGCCACCAACCGCCCCGACATTCTGGACCCGGCCCTGCTGCGGCCGGGACGCTTCGACCGCCAGATCGTGGTGCCGCTGCCCGACCTCGAGGAGCGGCTGCCGATCCTGCAGGTCCACTGCAAGGGCAAGCGGATGGCGTCGGACGTCGATCTCAACGTGGTCGCCCGCGGCACCCCCGGCATGAGCGGCGCCGACCTGGCCAACCTGGTCAACGAGGCCGCGCTGCACGCCGTGCGCCGGGGCAGCCTCGACATCGCCATGCAGGACTTCGAGTCGGCCCGGGACCGCGTCCTTCTGGGGCAGCGCCGCGAGAGCATGGTGCTTTCCGACGCAGAGAAGGAGCGGATCGCCTACCACGAGGGTGGCCACGCCGTGCTGGCCTACGTGCTCGAGCACGCCGACCCCGTCCACAAGGTGACGATCCTGCCGACCGGTATGGCCCTCGGCGTGACCCACCAGCTGCCGATGGAGGAGCGCCACATCCACCCCCGTCAGTACATCGAGGATGCGCTCTGCGTCCGCATGGGCGGCCGGGTGGCGGAGCTTCTCGTCTACGGCGACCTGTCGACCGGTGCCGCCAACGACCTCGTCGGCAACACCGAGCTGGCCCGCAAGATGGTCCGGGAATGGGGCATGAGCGAAGCTATCGGACCGATGGCCTGGGGCTCGCAGGGCCAGGTCTTCCTCGGCGAGGACCTGATGCACACGCGGGACTACTCCGAGGACACCTCGAAGATCATCGACGATGAGGTCGAGCGCATCCTCCGGGCCGAAGAGGAGCGGGCCATGGAGGTCCTCAGCAAGCATCGAGGAGGGCTCAACGCCATCGCGCGTGCGTTGCTCGACAACGAGATCATCGACGGCCGGGAAGTCGGCCGACTGGTCGACGAGGCCTACGGCGAGCCGGTGCACACCGAAGGCGCCAAGGCCGTCCCGCAGTTCGTGAACGGTTCATTGTCCAACGGAAACGGGAATGAGCCCCACCCGGCCCCCCAACCGGCCGTCGTGTCCACCATCCCGCAGCACCCTGAGGCGGCGGCGCAACCATGGCCGGCGCCGGAATGGCCACGGCCCGTCGAGCCTCCTGCGACCACTCCCCCCGAGGACCCGGCACCCGCCCACAGCCCTGAGGGGGCACGTAGCCCGGCAGCACCCACACCCTGGAGCACGAACGGCGCAGCGACAGACGGCGCGAACCAAAGCGCCGCCCACTGCGTCATAGAGGGGGATGGTGGAAGAACGGCTCGAAGACTGGCTCGAGGAGGGGTACGCGGTCTCCTACCGCACCGCCTGCCTCATCCTGGGGAACCAGGCGGACGCCGAAGAGGCCGTCCAGGAGGCGTTCCTGCGCGCCTGGCGCTTTCGTGACTCGTTGACCTCGGTGCCGAGCATCAAGCCGTGGCTCTACCGCGTGGTCGTGAACTCCTGTTATTCCAAGCTGCGCCAGGAGATCCCCCACCGCGATCGACGGGCCGATGATGCCGCGTTGAGCTCCCTCGCCTCCCGCGACGGCGATCCCGCCGTGTGCGCGCAGCGGTCCGAGGTGGCGGACACCGTCCTGGCCGCCCTGCAACGCCTCCCGGTCTCGCTCCGGGTGCCCGTCGTGCTGCGCTACTACGCCGATCTGAGTGAGCGCGACATCGCGGTGGCCATCGGTCGACGCCAGGGCACCGTCAAGTCCCGGCTGCACGAGGCGCGCCTCCGGCTATCGAACGACCCGAGCCTCGTGACCCTCGCCGGCGACGGCGCCGTCGATGATTCGGTGGAGGCCTGACCATGACGATGCTCGACGACGAGACCCTCTCCGCCCTTCTGCACGACCTCGGTGACTCCTTCGCCGTGCCCGCATCGGGCGTGGCCGACACGCTTCGTCGCGTTCGGCGCGGTGACGACGAGCGGGATGAAGGATGGGCCGGCCCGCGAAGGAAGGGTCGGAGACGAGATTGTCGGGACCCGGCGAAGGGCCCGGGAGCCCGGTCGGATCGCGGCGGATGATCCGCGCCCACCGGTTGCTGGCGGCGCCGCCGCGCTGATCGTGCTGCTGGCTCTGGCCGGCGGCGCGGCGATCCTGGGAAGCGCATCGCCCTCCGTCCGGACGGCCGCAGGATCGGGTGCGCTCCACACCTCCCTGGCGCCGTCGACGCACGGCCCGAGGCAGCCCTCGAGCACGACGACGACGATCCCCCAGTTGAAGAGCGCGGCGCCCGGCACGAGCTTCAGCACCCAAGCGCCGTCAGCGGCGCCGTGCGACGTCCAACGCGGCGGCGTCCGAGCGGCGCGAGCAGCGGCCACGGGCGCATCCTCACTTCCGGCAGGGGCGGTCGGGCAGGCGGCGCGGATCGAGCAGACCGGCTCGCTCGATCTCACCGTGGCCCGTGGCGCATTGACGTCGACGATGAACAAGCTGACCTCGCTGGCGTCCGCCTACGGCGGATTCGTGGCCAACTCGCAGACCCAGTCGAGCGGGGCGAGGAGCACGAGCACCGAGCGGCGGCCGCCGAGCGGCACGGTGACGCTGCAGGTTCCGGTGGCCAACTTCACAGCCCTCCTGGCGGAGGCAAAAGCGCTCGGGACACCCACGTCGGTGACCACGAAGGCCACGGACGTGACCGGGCAATATGTCGATCTGCAGGCACGGATCAACGCACTGGAGGTGAGCCGTCAGCAGTACCTCACCATTATGGCGAAGGCCTCGTCGGTGGGCGATGTGCTGGCCGTGCAAGCCCAGTTGGACAACCTGCAGTCGCAGATCGAACAGCTCCAGGGCCAGCTCGCGGTCCTCACCAGCGAGACCAGCTATTCGACGCTGACCGTGGCGGTGAGCGAGGCTCAGCCACACCACCGCACGCCGGCACCGGCGGTGGCATCGGGGATCACCAAAGCCTGGCACGACAGCCTGCACGGCTTCGCCGTCGGGGTGGACGGCATCATCCGCTTGGCCGGCCCCTTCCTCTTCGCCCTCCTCTGCACCGCGGCCCTCGTGCTCGGCGGTCGGCTCACGTGGCGACGGCTGCAGCGCCACAACCTCTGAGAGCTATCCCCCGCCGTTGCGCGACAGCGGTATTCCGGGCATCGTCACTACTCCGATGCTCCCGGTCGGGCCGATATCCTGGCTCACAGCCGCTGGTCCACTGACCGAGACGATCAGTGGATTGAGCCCGGCGCGGGCGAGGACGGCCGGGTCGAGCGAGAAGGTCGTCGCTGAGGGGATATCTCCCGAGGCGAGGGTCAGCGTTCGCTTGGGACCCATGACATCGATGACGTAGGTCTCACGAGAGGCGGACAGGTTGGTCACGGCGAGATGAGCGAGTTCCGCGCCGGGCAAGGCGGGGTCCGTCGGGGAGCCCGGGGACGGCACCACCCATCGTCCGGCTTGGTGCGGCCGCGGTCAGCGAGCCGACCGCCGATGGCCATGCCGTCTTGCGGCGCTTGCGACGAGCTCGGCGCAGAGACGACCCGGCCGACGACCACGCCGGACCCGCCCGCTCGCCTCGATGACGGCTGCATAGGGGTCGCCGTCGGGAATGCGGGTCTGCGCTCCCGTCGGCAGGACCCAGGTCGTGTCGGGAAACACCCGGGCACGGAAAGGCGACAAGGGGCCGGAGGCGAGCGTGGCGCGCACCGTGACCTCCTGCGTCGTCGGCCCCGGATTGAACACGTCGATGGAGGACGACCCCTTGGCGATCTCCTCGCTCAGCGGGATCGTCCAGTCCCGTTCGGCAGCGGCGATCCGGGCACGAGGGCCAGACCCGTCCCGCCGCCCGAGAACAGCTGGAGCTCACTGGCCACCAGCCGGCCCGTCCTCGCCTTCACGATGGTGGCGACGCTCGCCTGCTCCTGCACGTACGGGCTCACGGGCTCGACCTGCATCTCCCCGGCCTGCAGGACGATGCCCTGGAAATTGATGGGGTGGACGACGCCCTTGAGGGTGGCGAAGCTGACGTCGACGACGTCGGGGGTCGACGTCGGATTGAAGAGCGCGACGAACAAGGCGTTCGACCCCGTCGTCACCCCGCTCGGGAAATACCACTGCTGTGACGTGCTGCTCTGGCACGGGGACTCGGCCCAACCCGAGGGGCCGTGGACCGCTTGGGAGACGACCACGCCACCGCCGGTCAAGTTGACCGCTTCAGAGAGCCACGTCCCGGTCTTGGGTGCGGGCACGTCCGTCACGACCTGCCCGTGCCCGGCGACGGAGACGGGGATCTGCACAGTGACACCGGTATCCGTCACGCCGCGCAGCGTCCCGGTCACCGTCCCTGTCCCGCGTATTGGTGAGGACCACCGAGCCGGGCGCCAACTGGCCGGCGGCCGTCGTCTGACCCGTGCAATACCAGGCCGACGACTCTGCGTCGGGCGCCGCCACGACGGACGCCGGCTCGACGGGAGGTCCTCCTTGCGGGACCTCGCCCGGAGAGCGAGCGGCAATTCGCGACGCCGGCGAGCACCGCGATGACAACGACGATCACAACCCATCGACGCTGCCCGGCACTATGGGCGGGGCTCACGACTCGCTCCCCTGACCGGCGCGCGCCGCGCCCGGAAACCGGGCCATCCGAGAAGGGCCAGCGTCAGCGCCACCCACGCCAACAGCTCGAGGAGCACACCCAGTGGGCCGAAGGGAAAGCGCCGCAACGACAACGTGGCGGGTCCCGCCGGGACATGCGGATACTGCCGGGCCCATCCGAACACGGTGTGGCCGGGGATCGCCCGACCGTTCTTGGTGAGCGAGAAGCTCCCGGCCGGGGCATAGCCGGCGTAAACGGTGCCCGGGGCGACCACCCCGGTCGCCGCAGTGTGGCCCGCCAGGGCGCTGAGCACGGGCTGCCACCCGACCACATCGAGCGGGTCCGGGCCAAACCATGGGCCCGGCCGATGCCACGGGACGCGCCCGTTCGGCGGTGATGGGAATCGCCTCGGGGTTCCTGAAGACCTGCACGCCCAGAGCACCGGGGACGCTCTGCAGGTCGTTCTGATCCAGCAGGGCCTGCTCGAGTCCGGGCGGAGGCGGCGCCTGCACCGACTCGGCCATGCCGCTGTCGGACGGGGCGAGGCCGTCGACGATGACGATGTACTGCACGCTCTGCGCAGCGAGCAGGCGCCCCAAATGGATCGTGCCGCCCGTGACCGCGAGCTGGACGGCCTTCGCGACCAGAGCGGCCGGTCCGGGCCCGGCCGGCGTCCAGACATCGCCCGCATCGGGAAGATCCTGGCCCGTGAGCGCGTAGGACAGCCCCGGCTCCACGGACCACCCGCCGACCGGCAGGGCGCGAGGGTCGCCCAGCCACAACGTCCGGTAAGAAGCCGGGGTCGGCGTCCGGGTGAGGAAGTTCAACGGTTGCTCGACGCCGGTCACCGGCAGGCCCCAACGCCCATTGGTGGTCCCCGCGACCACGGGCAGCAGGCCCAAGGTGACCGCCACCAAGGCGAGCCCGCTGACAACTTGTCGCCAGCCGAAGGCCATGCCGGCCAGATCGTTCTCGAACGACGAGATCCCGAGGCCGATGCCGACGGCGACGGCGATCGCGGCCGGGACCAGGACAACCGACTCGGAGGGCGCGAAACGTCCGGTCCAGCCGTGTGTGGCGGCGTAGGCGAGCACCCACGATGCCAAGGCCATGACCCACATGCGGGCGGCCCAGACGAGCCGGACGCCCTTCCCGATGAGAAGCGGCAGCGCCGCACCGGCGACCAACGCCCACACGATGGGCGAGCGGACGGTGGGGCCGATGGCGAAACGGGTCACCTCTCCCCATCCCGGCGCGGCGGACGCGGAGATGGGGAGGCCGAAGATCTCGACCGCATCCTTGCCGGCGAGGACCGTCCCGACGACCCAGGGTGCGCAGAGCACGAGGGCCACGGCCACGGCCTTGAGGGCTTCGAGGATGAGGCGGCCCGCATGCTGCGGCTGCCCCGCCAGGACCGAACCGAGAGCGATCGGCTACGGCGAAGGCGAGCGTCACCGGGGCGACGGCCGGGGCGAACGACGTGGCGACAGCGATGATGGCGCCGAGCACCGCCGTCTGACCGAACGGGGTCGCCCGCCACCCGCGACCCGACCACCTGGTCGAAGGGTGGGATGGCCGCGGCGCGGACCAGCCGCGCCACGATGAACGGGAGCGCGGCGTAGGCCACCATCCCGTCCCAACGACCTGTTCCCAACGCCGCATAGGGCAGGGGCAGGCCGAGGTAGCAGATCGCCGCCACGACCCGGGCCCGCGGCGAGACGAGGGGGCGCATGAGCCGCGACAGGCCCCAGGCGCCGAGCAGGGAGGCAGGCCAGAAGGAGGACCTTCTGCGTCAGCCCCATCGCGCCGAAGAGCACGGTTCCGCTCAGGCCCAGGATCCCGAAGGCCGAGGAGGCGGGGGCGGTCGTCCCGACGCCGGCCGGCTGCCAACCGGCGAAGAAGTGGTGCCACGATCCCGACCACGGCAGCAACGGCGCGAGCTGGCCCACGGTGGGAAGGGACCCGAAGAGGATGCCACGGGTGCCCACGATCACCACGAGGGCGGCGAGGATCCCGGCCGTGGCGCGCTGGCGCCCCGTGCTCAGGAACGACCGGCGGACCGGGCGACCGAAACGATCACGACCCGACCGATGGCCGAGGTCGTCGAGCTCGTCGAAATCGGCATCCTCGCTGAAGGCCGTGCCCACGCTGCCCGTGAGGACCGGTCGCTCGCGTGCGGGCGACGGCACGTGACGAGACGACGGCGTTCGCCACGTCGAAACCCTGATGGGACAGGCGCGAGAAATAGCTCGTGAGCCGCGCGCTCCCCGCAACTGCAGGCGCCGCACCTCTGCATCGGGGAACAGACGGAGCGCGGCCAGCTGCCGGCGCGGCCCCCGCAACTCGCCGCAGGTGGCGCACGTTCCACACCCAGGCGCCCGCCACCGCTCTCGCCCGCTGCCGATCCCGGGCCAGCATGGCCACGACGACTTCGCCAAAGGCCAGCAGGGCGGCCTGCGGGCAGGACCCGCACCAGGTGAAACCAGGTGTAGCACTTCAAGACGACGCGGCAGCTCGTGACGACGCTGCAGGGCCTGCAAGGTGACATGGTGCTCGTCGATCTCGACGCCGGCCGACCATGAGGGGCGATTCCCCGCTGGCGACCGCCTCCCGGTGGCGCACCCGCGCATCGGGCGCCACCACGACACGGGATCCGGCCACCTGGCTCCGCCACGAAAGGTCGAGGTCCTCTCCCATCGCCACGATGGCGGGGTCGAACCCTTCGAGCTCACGCCACAGGTCGGCCCGGATGAGCATGCAGCCGCCGGGCGCCACGAAGACGTCCCGCACCGCATCGTGCTGGCCGTGGTCGACCTCGCCGTCCTGGATGCGATCCACGACCGCTCCGGTCTTGTCGCAGTTTTCGCCCACGTGGAGCAGGATCGACGGGTCGAACCAGTTGACGTACTTGGGCGAGACGACGCCGGCATTGGAGCGGAACGACTCCTCCACCAGGTTGTGCACGGCGTCGGGATCGAGCGCACAGTCGTCGTGGCAGAGGAGGAAGAACGCGGCGCCCTCGACCATGCCGAGGGCTTCGTTGCTGGCTGCGGCATAGCCGGGCCGACCAGGGCAGGAAGCGCACAAAGGCCTCGGGGAGAAGGCGACCGACGCGTACCGTCACATCGGGCTGTTCGCCGGTCACGAGGACCAGGACGGAGAGCTCCTCGTACTGCTGAGCGGCCAGGGAGGCCAGCGCATCATCGAGCCACGGGCTCGTCCCGGTGGTCACCAAGACCGCAACCACTGCCGGAACCTGGGCGTCCATCAGGTGTTTGAGGCTAACCGTTCCCAGGTCCCTGATCCGTGCTGCTTTGGGGCAAAACTGCTTGCAACTGTTTATCAAAAGTGATACTCTTGTAGCTATACCGCAGTCAGCGGCCCGGGAGCGAAGCCGGCGTTCTCCGGCGAGTTCCCCCTGCGTGACATGGCCAACGGCTACTACCCGAACGATCAGGAGGCGACATGCCTGAAGTGACCAACATCAGCGCCATCTCGAAGGGCGTGACCGACCTGGCCCGTGACGCGACGTACGTCGCCGTCGGGTTCGGCGTGCTGGGATTCCAGCGTCTGCAGGTGCAGCGCGTCGAGCTGCAGAACCTCCTCTCGAAGGACTTCTCCCTCGACGACCACCTGAGCAGCGTGCGCAGCGAATTGACCAAGGGCGTCACGCAGCTCGACGACCTGTTGGAGAACGCGACCCAGTTCGTCGAGACCAGCCTGCAGCCGCTGACCGCGCAGCTTCCCGGCAAGGTCACCGTCTTCAGCTCGAAGGCGTTCGAGCAGTCCCGTGGGGTACGGAGCCAGATCCGCCAGCGGGTCGTCTCCGACTGAGCCACACCGCCGCCGCATACGCCGCATCGCCGCCGCTCGCCGCTATTCGGTCTCCCAGGAGGCCAGAACGTCGGCGAGCGTCGTCGCGAGAGGAATGGAAGGCGACCATCCGGTCGTGGTCGTCGCAGCAGGGTGGCGTCGCCGCGCAGCACCGGCACGTCGACCGGGCGCACCAATTCGGGATCGATCACCAGCTCGAGCTCGGCATGGGCCAGGGCGAGCAGCTGGTCCGCCACATCGGAAATCGCCACATCCTGCCCGGAACAGACGTTGTAGGTGGTCCCGGCCACACCGTTGAGGATGAGCGATCGGTAGGCGACCACCACGTCACGCACGTCGGTGAAGTCCCGCCTCGTGGTCAACGTGCCGACACGCAGCGAACGGCTCCCCGCCTTGCGCGCTTCGACGATGCGCTTGGCCAGAGCCGGCACGGCGAAATTCGGTGACTGGCCCGGGCCCGATGTGGTTGAAGGGCCGCACGACGATCACCGGCTGGCGGTAGCCCCGCCATGCCTGCAACGCGACCGCCTCGGCCGCCAGCTTGCTGGCCGCGTACGGGGTGGCCGGCGCGGTCGGGGTGTCCTCTCGCAGGGGAAGCTGCGCCGGGCTGACGACGCCGTAGACCTCGGCCGAGCTGACGACCAGGACGACCGGCGGGGTCTCCAATTCGCGGGCCGCCGCCAGCAACTCCGCCGTGCCCAGGACGTTGACCTTGAGCACCTGACTCGGGTTCTGCCAGCTTTCGCCCACGTGGGTCATGGCGGCCAGGTGGTAGATCGCCTCCGGCGCAGCCTTGGCCACGACCTTGCGCAGGGCCGGCCCGTCGGAGATGTCCGTCTCGATGTCGATCGGCACGACGTCGTCGCCGGCATCCTTGAGGTGCGCGGCCAGCCAATGGCCCACGAACCCCTTGCCTCCTGTGATCAACGCGCGCATCAGTGAACCCTACTGCGAGGCACCGAGGGCCATCTCAAAGGCGCTGACGTGGAGGTCGACGCTGGCTGACCAGGTGAATTGCGCCGCCCGCGCCAACCCGGCCTCCCGCCGTCGCGCCACGTCCGTCGGCCCACTTCCCCTGCGCGAGGGCCGATCCCAGGGCATCGGCCAACGCCTCCTCGTCGCCGGGAGGGACGAGGCAGGCCGCATCCTGCGCCATTTCGGCCATGGCCGTCCCCTCTGTCGTGATCAGCGGAGCGCCGCAGGCCAACGCCTCGAGGGCGGGCAGCCCGAACCCCTCCTCCAGCGCCGGGTAGGCAACGACGGTGGCCTGGCGCAGAAGTGCAGGCACGGCGTCGTGCGGCAGGTAGCCCACCCGCACGATCCGGTCGCCGTGCCGGGCGTGCGCCAAGGCCTGCTCGGTCTCGGCCAGTCCCCAACCCGGCTGTCCGCAGAGGACCAGGAGCGCGTCCTTGTGCGCATCGGCGACACGGTCGAAGGCGGCGATCAGCGACGCCACCCCCTTGCGGGGCTCCAGCGTTCCCACGAAGGCGACCAGCGGCCGGTCCGGGGGCACCCCGTTCTCCGCGAGGAGCGCCCGATCGGCGCCGGGTGCCGGCTCCAGCGGCGTGAAGCGAGCATGGTCGACCCCGTGGGGCGCCACCACGATCGGCGCCCGCACCTCGCAGCAGGCACGCAGACGGGTAGCCGTGACCTCACTCACGCAGACGAGCGCCCCCGCGTGGGCCGCCGCGTGCCGGATCGCCCGGCGGAAGAAGAGCGCCTTGGATCGCACGTGCCACTCGGGGTGATCGAAGAACGTGCAGTCGTGGATCGTCACGACACAAGGCACAGGTGCGCGTGCGGGCATGGTGTAGTGCGGCGCATGGTGGACCTGCACGCCCGAGATCGTCGAGCAGGCGGGGGAAGCGCACCTGTTCGAAGGCGAGGCGTCCCGGGCGCGACGTCGGCACCACCCCGACGACCTGCGCCGCGCCGCGCACCGGAGCGGCTCCAGCGTTCCTCATCGCCGCGACGGGCCACCATCGATCAACGCGATGTCGTCCCGTTCCCCCAGGCCCTCGGCGATGGCCATCGTGTAGTACCCGGCCCCGCCCGGGCGAACGGGGACGGCGGACACGTCCAGCGACACGGCCATCGTGGTGTTCACACCAGCGCTCTTCCACAGACCGATGTGCTGGTGTGCCGCCTTCTTCCACGTGCGCGAGCGCGCGTGCGCCTCTCCGCGCACGGCCAAGTCGGCGCGCAGGGCGTCATCGGTCAGGACCGCCATGAGCCCCGCCGCGATGTCGTCGACGTCGAACGGGTCGACGATGCGCGCCGGAGGAGGACCGGGCTCCTCGAGGTCGACCACACTCGGCACCTCATTGGCGATGACCGAGGGCGTCCCCGTCCGCATCGCCTCGAGAGGTGGAAGGCCATAGCCCTCGGTCAGGGGAACGTAGGCAAAGGCCCGGGCGCGGCGGTAGAGGCCGGTGAGGGCGGCGTCGCTGACTGCGCCGGCGAAGACCACGCCCCTCTGGTCCTCGGGCCCCGAGAGGCCGGGCCCCCACCCGGCCGGGCCCACGATCACCAGCGGCCAGGGCTCGGGGAGGGAGGGCCGGATCCGACCGTACGCCTGGAGCAGGCGGTCGACGTTCTTGCGGGGCTCCAGCGTGCTCACGGTCAGAAGGAAGTCCCCGCGCACACCCGATCTGCGCAGCAACGCCTCGGTCTGCTCCGCATCCTCGGGGACCAGGTGGTCACTGCCACCGTTCACGATGGTGATGCGCTCGCGCGCCACGCCGTCGACGAGCAGGTCGGCCGCCACGAACTTGGACGTCACGATCAAGGACGGCATCGGAGTCGCGGGCGCGGCACAGCGCCGCCTCGTGCCACCTCGCACCCCGCGGCGTGGTGGCCTCGGGGTGCCGGCGCCATGCGACGTCATGCACCGTGACGACGTGCTGCACTACGTTCTTCCGCTCCGAGAAGCCGGGGCGGCCAACGACACCGAGTGCACGATGTCGAAACCGGCCGGTGCGCGTACCCACCCGTGGTCCCAGGTCCGGGTCAGGAGAGGTCCGGGAAGGTGCGAGAGCCGGAGCGGCCGCCCAAAACGCGCCAACGGGTCTGTCCGGTGCCGCGCACCCGGGATGACCGTCCCGGGAGCGCGGCTGGCCAGGAGGGAGAGATCGATGTCATCACCGTCGAGGGCACATTGTGCGATGCCACCCAACAATCCCCGGGCGTAGGCGCCGATACCGCCCGGGACGGTGCGCCGCAACTGTTCGACGGCCATCAGTACCTTCGGTTCTCCGCCGTCAGCCACGGCCACTGTCCCACGTCGCGGTACAGATGGGCCAGACCCTCGCCACAGCGATCCCAGGTGAACAACGCCGCTCTCTGCGCCCCCGCTTCGATCAGCCGCCCCCGGAGTTCTGCATCGGTCAGGACGTCGTCGAGAGCGTCGACCAATCCGTCATGATCGCCGACATCGACCATGCACGCCCCGTCGCCCAACACCTCGGGCAACGACCCGGCACGTGTCGCGACGACGGGAACACCCACGGCCATCGCTTCGAGCGGGGGGAACCCGAATCCCTCGTACAGAGAGGGGAACGCCAAGACCGCCGCTTCCCGCAAGAGCGCGTCGAGCGTGGCCTGCTGGAGCCAGCCGGTCCGCACCACTCTCGATGCCGCCCGGGCCGCCTGCAATTGCCACCTCCAGCGCGTGCTCGCCCCACCCGGGTGGCCCCGCCAGCACGAGGGCGAGGTCCGGCGTGACGACCGGCCAACTCGTCGAAGGCGCGCACGAGGCCGGGATGGTCCTTGCGCGGTTCCGCCGTGCCGATGGCGAGAATGTAGCGACTGCGTGCCGGCGGGGAGAAACGTCGCGGCCACGGGACGCGTCGTCGCCCGGTCCACCGGGATCGCTGGCGGGACGCCGGGTGCGACAACGCGTACGCGGGCCGGATCGGCGCCAAAAGCCTCGATCACCTCGCCGGCCACGAACGCCGAGTCCGTGTGCACCCATGCCCCGCGCCCCAGCGGCTTGGCGTATCAACCCCGGGTAGGCCAACGTGGCCTGTATTGCAGAGTTCGGGATGGTGAAGGGGCGTGAGGTCGTGCACCGATACCACTGCGCCCGCCCGCTTGGAGGGAGGCACCACGAAGTTGGTCCCGTGCACCACGTCGACGTTCCCGATGAACCACTCGATGGGCGGCGTCGCGCCGCGTCCCCACAGGGCGTGGAGCGGCCGCGCCGGCATCGGCCGCTGTGCCGCCGTCACGTTGGGGGGCAACAGGTCGTTGATGCCTTCTCGTCTGCGCCAACTGACGGCGAAGGCATGCACGTCGAGATCGGCCCGTCGCCCCAACGCCCCCAATGCACCGAGGCAGAACACGCCGACGCCGGTCCGATGGCCGAGGAGAGGAGTGGCGTCCAGTGCCACGGTGAGGCGCGCCGAACCGGCCGCGGCGCTCATGTCGTCGTCCTGGGCACCGATGGAGCCTTGCACATGGCTCAGAGCGTGACGGCTCCGCCCGGTGACACGCCGGGTCGGGCCCTCGGGGCCCCTTCGGCCGAGCCCGGGGTCGGTGCCTTCTATGCTCGCGCCGTGCTAGTGACCCTCTGCGGCGGCGTCGGAGCTGCACGCATGCTCTCGGGGATCGTGCGCGTCGTACCTCCGTCCTCGGTTGCCGCCATCGTCAACGTGGGCGACGACACCGTCCTGCATGGCCTGCACATCAGCCCCGACCTCGACACGATCACGTACACATTGGCCGGGATGGACAACCGCGAGACCGGTTGGGGCATCGTCGGGGAGACCTGGACCGTCATGGACGAGCTGGCCCGGCTCGGGGGCGAGAGCTGGTTTCGCCTCGGGGACCGTGACCTGGCGACGCATCTCTACCGTACCGAGCGCCTGCGCTCCGGCGATTCGCTGACCGCGGTGACGGCCGTCGCTGGCGATACGTCGCCAGATCGGTGTGCGGCTCCTGCCGGTCACCGACGACCCCGTCCGTACGATGCTCACCTTGGCGGCGGCCACGGCGCTCGGTCCCGCCGGCACAGAGGTGGCCTTCCAGGACTACTTCGTCCGGCTCCGCCACGACGTGGGCGTCGACGCTGTCCGGTTCGCCGGTGCCGAGGCGGCACGGCCCACGACCCACGTACTGGCGGCGTTGCAGGAGGCTGATCAGATCGTCGTCTGCCCTTCCAATCCCATCGTGTCGATCGGGCCGCTCCTCGCCGTCCCGGGGATACTGGCCGCCCTCACCTGCGCGACGCGCCGACGTCATCGCCGTCTCGCCGATCGTCGCGGGCGCCGCGTTGAAGGGGCCGGCCGACAGGCTGATGCGGGAATTGGGCACCGAACCGTCGGTCACGGGTGTGGCGCGGCTGTATGCACCGTGGGTCAGCACCCTCGTCATCGACGAAGCGGACCGCGACCGCGTGCCCGACGTCGAGGCCGAAGGAGTGCGGTGCCTCGTGGCTCCGACAGTCATGGACTCCACCGATCGGGCGGCTGCCCTGGCCCGCAGGGTGATCGACGCCCGTGGCTGAGGACATCACACTCATTGCGCTGCGCGGCATCGGTGAGATCTCCGCCGGGACCGACCTGGCCCGTATGGTGGCCGGCGCCCTGACGCCCGAGGTGCCGCAGGGACCCACCTTGGCGACGGGCGATGTGGTCGTCATCACGCAGAAGGTGGTCTCCAAGGCCGAGGGTCGCATGGTGGCCATCGACCCGGACGATCCGCAGGCCAAGGTCGCACTGGTCGAACAGGAGTCGGTGCGCATCGTGCGCCGGCGTGGTGATCTCATCATCAGCGAGACACGACACGGATTCGTCTGCGCCAATGCGGGAATCGATCTCTCGAACGTCGCGCTCGGAACAGCCGCGTTGCTCCCCGAAGACGCGGACCGCTCGGCCCGCCGCATCCGGGCCGGCCTGAAGGCGCTCCTCGCGGTGGATGTCGGTGTGATCATTTCCGACACGTTCGGTCGCACCTGGCGCCGAGGGGTCACCGATGTGGCGATCGGCTGTGCCGGCGTGGCCGCCGTGATCGACCTGCGCGGCACCATGGATGCCAACGGCCGAGAGCTCGTCGCCACCGAAGTCTGCGTCGCCGACGAGCTGGCGTCGGCCGCCGAGCTGGTGATGGGCAAGGATCGGGGCATCCCGGCGGCCATCGTCCGCGGCGTCCCGGCCGGCTGGTTGCGCCGCGCGTCGGTGCACGACGAAGTCGTGCGTCCACCGAGCGAGGACCTCTTCCGCTGAACGCCCCTCAGGACAGCTGCTGGCGTACGAAGTCGAGGACGGCGCGGGTGCCGTCTGCCGAGCTGCGTCCACGGACGCCACCCGAGCTGGATCGCGGCGCGCTCGATGTCGAGACTCGAGCGGAGCAGTTCACCGGGCCGCAGCGGAGCCATCACGATGGACGGCTCCACCCCCGCCTGCTCGGCCATGGTGGTGTAGAGCTCGTTCACCGAGGTCTCGGTGCCTGTCCCGATGTTGCAGGTGAGACCTCCCCCCGCGTCGACGCTCGCACGAACGCATCGACCACGTCATCGACGTAGACGAAGTCGCGCGTCTGACCACCGTCTCCGAAGATCGTGAGCGGTTCTCCCCGCAACAGGCGGTCAGCGAAAATAGCGACGACGCCGGCCTCTCCGTGCGGATTCTGACGGGGTCCGTAGACGTTGGCCAGGGCCAGCGCCGAGAACTCCAGCGCGTGCAACTCGCGGTAGGCCACGAGGTAGTCGAGCACGGACTTCTTCGCCACCCCGTAGGGCGAGAGTGGCTGATGGGGATGCGCCTCGCGCACCGGCAGATCTTCGGGCGCCGGCTCGCCGTACAACGTGCCGCCGCTGGCCGCAAAGATCACGCGCTCCGTCTCGGCCTGACGCGCTCCTTCGAGAATGTGCAAGGAGCCGACGATGTTCACCTCGGCATCGAACGCCGGTCGGGCCACCGAGACTCGGACGTCGGCCTGGGCCGCCAGGTGAAAGACCAACTCGGGACGGCGCCGCACCATCAGGTCGATGACGGCCGGCGCGGTGATGTCGAGGTGGTGAATGGTCAGCGCCCGTCCCGCGCTCCCCCGCGCATTGGCCAGATTGGAGAGCGAGCCGGTCGAAAAATCGTCGATGACGTCGACCTCGTGTCCCTCCACCAGAAGCCGGTCCACCAATGTCGAGCCGATGAAACCGGCCCCTCCCGTCACCATCGTGCGCATCCGAGATTCCTAGCCTTCCACTCGTTCTCCGTCGACCAGTGTCCCCGAGGCGACCACCGCACCTGCCCCCAGGACCGACACCGGGCGGACATCTGCCCGCTGGCCGACGATGGCACGCGGTCCCAGCACCGAGCCCACCACACTGGCGTTCGCCGCCACATGGCTGCCGTCCATCAGCACCGAGTCGAGGACCACCGCGCCGGCCTCGATCACAGAACCTGCTCCGAGCACCGAGCGCTCCACCCGCGCACCTGCGGCCACGGTGCACCCGGCGAAAATGACGGAGGGCCCGACGACCTCGCCGTCGATCATGCTCTCACCTTCGACGAAGACGCCGTCGCCATGCACGTCCCGCCCCGGTATCGGCACGCTCTTGCGTTGCCCCGACACCAGGTCGCTGTTGGCCTGCAGGTAAGCCGCAGGCGTCCCCGTATCGAGCCAGTACCCGTCATCGGACCGGGCGAAGAGGACCCCGCTGCGCACCATGGCGGGAAAGGTCTCCCGTTCGATCGAGACACGTCCGCTGGAGGGGATCCGATCCAACACCGATGGTTCGAATACGTAGGTGCCCGCATTGATTTCGTTCGTGGGCGCATCGTCGCGTGGAGGCTTCTCGACAAACGCGGTGACCCGCCCCTCGCTGTCGGTCGGCACGACGCCGAAGGCCGACGGGTCCGGCACGGGATGGAGCGCAATGGTCCCCTCGGCCCCGCTCTGTCGATGGAAGGCGACGAGAGAACCGAGATCGAGGTCGGTGAGGACGTCGCCGTTCACGACGGCGAAGGTCTCGTCGACCCCGCCGTAGGTGGCGGCGAAACGCACAGCACCCGCCGTGTCCAATGGCTGAGGCTCGACGGCATACGTGAGCCGCACCCCCGCGGCGTGGCCGTCCGGATAGGCCTCCTTGAAGGCGTCGGGCAGATAGCCGAGGGAGAGAATCGCCTCCTCCACACCATGCGACGCCAGGTGGGCCAACACCCGCTCGATCATCGGCACCCCGACGATCGGCAGCATCTGTTTGGGTGTCGACAAGGTGAGGGGCCGGAGCCTGGTCCCCTCGCCGCCTACGAGGACAACTGCCTTCATTAGCCCGATGACTTGGTCGTGGTGGTCGGTGGTACCCGCGGTCGTGGTCGTGGTCGTGGTCGCGGGCGCCGTCGTCGTGGTGGTCGCGAGGGGGGCCGACGTGCCGCTGATGGCCTGCACAAGGGCGAGTTCGGTCGACGACGGCACCTTGGGCAACGACGCCGTGGACGGTCCGAACCCGAGAGTGATCAGCTGGCTGTTGCGAAGCTTGAGGTTGGCCGGCGACGAGGTGTACACGCCGCCCACCTGCTTCGTTTCGCTGCCACTGCCCTGGCTCGTCGTCGACAGGGTCCACCAGCGTGCCCGCACCACCCCCACCTGGCCTGCGTCAGGGGTCCCTGCGGCGCACTTCTGCCCATTCTTGTAGGCGACACCTCCGGGATACTGCACCGAGGTGTTGGTCAGCTTCAGCGTCCCGTCCTCCTCGGCGAACTTGCCCAGCGTGGCGTTGTTCCCCGCCTCGCTCGAGGTCTTCGGGGCGATCAGCAGGACGCCATCCCCCGTTGTGGTGAGGCCACTGCCCGTGCCGGAGGCGGTGGCGGGGAGCGCCGGCTCGGATTTGCCACAGATATCGACCGCCAGGGCGGCGTGCCAGGTCTGCCCCACGATCGGAGGCACCGCGGTGGGAGTCTTGACATAGTGGTACCTGGCCACAGCGACTGAAGCGATGCCCACGAGCACGATCACGACCAGCGCGGCGTACCAGTTGATCGGCATTTGTCCGCGATAGGACGTGCCTCCTCCTGTTGCGGCGGCGCGTGCGACCGACTTTCCCGAAGAGCTTCTGGCCATGGCGGGACGAAACCCTACAGCCTCAACGGGTCCCCCCTGGTTGCGGGCGACTTCCGTTGGCTCAGTTCCCAGAAGAGCGCCACCGTCTCGGGGTGGACCGACGACGAGCCCCGCTGCCCCGCCGTGCCTGGTCCGGGTGCCGCCACACCGGCGCCGTCGGTGGCCAAGCAGAGCAATTCCGCCATGGTCGACCGCAGGCCGGCCCGGTTCCCCATGATCTCCATGGCCCAGAGCAGCCCCCGGTAGAGGCGTTCGTCGTAGGGGCTGGCCCGCAGACCCCGGCGAATCACCCATTCGGCCTCGTCACCACGGCCCCGACCCAGGAGATGTCCGGCCGCCTTCAGGGCGGTGTCGACCACCATCGATTCCACCTCGGCCTGGGTGCCGTCGAGCACGGCCCAGTCGGCGAGGTGCAAGCCGTCGAAGGGTCGACCCCGCACCAGGGCGAGTGCCTCCTTCCAACGGGCCGGATCAGGATCGGCCGCGGCGCGGGCGAAGCGCTCGACGTCGGTGCCGACCGTGTCCGCCAAACGCAAACGTCGTCCGCCCCGTGGGAGGTGATCGTTTCCGCTCACCGATCGACCGAGGGCGTTGCGGGCCACCGAGGCGGTCGAGTGGAGCGTGGATGCCGCAATGCAGCGATCCGTCCACAGAGCGGTCGACCAGACGTCGTTCCGGGCTCCCTGGCGGTGGAACGCCAGATAGACGACCAACTCCCTCGAGCTGCTCCGACAAAAGGGCCGCACCGCGCCGCGGATTTCAACCGGTCCCAGAACGGCCACTTCGACCTCGGGACCGGCCGTTCCCGGCGGGGCGCAGCCCGACGGCTCGGACTCCAGGAGCGACATGTGGGGGAACGGTCGACCCCGCGCACCGCGCGGGGCGGTCGGCGGGACTACCTGCGGAGCATCTTGTGCAGGGCGACGTCGAGAGAGATGCGACCCGTGCCCAAGAGGACGATGATCAGGGCGAGAGCGGCGAGCGCGAGGTTGAGCTCATAGCCTGAGCCGGTCGTGTCACCGATGACGCCGTGCCCGAAGGTGACCGTGATCATCGCCATGACCATGTCGCCGAACAACCCGGCGGCGGCCAGGCGACCGAAGATACCGAGCCCGACGGCGAGCCCACCGAAAAACTCGATGATGCCGCCCAGAACGGCGAAGAAGGTCCCGGGCCGGAGATGGGCGACGTGGGCGAAGTAGACAGCCTGGGGATGCACGCCCCCCCGGCCGAACGCACCGAAGAGGGTGCCTGCGCCGTGGTAGACGAAGATCCAGGCCAGGGCGATGCGGCCGGCCAGCAGCGCCACGTCACGCGCCGATCGGAGCATCACTGGTCGAGCGGAACCACTCTCGGGCCAGCGTCGCCCGCTCGGTCACTGTCGTCATGCGGACCTTCCCCCGTCGCCGCCCTCCGAGCTCGTGTGCTGCTGGCATTGTGCGATTCTCCACCAAGCCCCTCCGTGTCGTTCAGGACGCGAGGCGTCCCCAACTTAGAAGGTGTACGCACGAGACGACGGGACGGATTGCCCGCCGGTCCGAGTGCTTGACTGTCAACTTCGTTGACCACCACCGTCCGAGGGGTTACCCTCCGGGCATGTCGAGCACGTCGGTCAGCGAAGACGAGGTCGTGATCCCCGCGTTGCTCCGCGCCGCCCGGGGCAGCTATTCGCAAGCCATCGGCGTGCGTCTCGCCGAGGCGGGCTTCGAGGACCTTCCCCGAAATGGGGGCTTCGTCTTGAGTGGCATGTGCTTCCACGGTGGCTCGGCGGTGGACATGATCCGCGGGCTCGGCGTGACGAAGCAGGCCGCGAGCCAGTTGATCGACACCTTGGTCCTGCGGGGCTATCTGACCCGGCGGTTGAACCCCGATGATCGACGTCGTATGACGATCGAACTCACCGAACGGGGCAGAGGCGCCGCGGCAGCCGTTCGCTCCGGGGTGGAGGCGATCGACGCCGAACTCGCCGGGATGCTCACGGAGTCGGAAATGGCGGGATTGCGTGCCGGTCTGACGGCATTGGGCCGGATCAAGGAGAACGCAAAGGAGGCCACGTGACGGAGCCACCCAGCTCCATCGTGCTCCTTCACGGCTTTGCCTCGACGTTCGATCACAACTGGCGACAGACGGGATGGGTGGACATACTCGCCGACTTCGGGTGCGGGGTCCCCGAGATCGATCTCCCGGGCCACGGCTCGTCGCGCCGGGACACTGATCCGGCGGCGTATGCGGACGTCGTGGCGGAGGTCTTCGGCGCACTCCCCGCACCGGGACCGATCTCCGCCGTCGGGTTCTCCGCGGGCGCCGACCTTCTCTTGCGCCTGGCCATCGCCCATCCGGGTTCCTTCGAGCGGATCGCCCTGCTCGGCCTGGGGGACAACGTCTTCGACCTCAGCGACACGAGCGCGTTCGTCGGCACGTTGGCGTCGGACGAAGAACCCGAGGACGTCCAGGCGCGTCTGTTCCATCGGTTGGCACGCTCCACGGGAAACAGCCCCGAGGCACTCTCCGCGTTCATGCGCCGAGAGCGGCGGCCGGTCGACCGAGGAGGAACTGGCAACCCTCGCCTTTCCCGTGCTCGTGGTGCTCGGTGATCGCGACATGGTCAAGAGCGCGGACCGCCTCGTCGCCGCCCTGCCCGCGGCGACGCTCGTGACGCTGACCGGCGTCGATCACTTCGCGACACCCTCGGACTTCGGCGCCATCGATGCCACCATCCGATTCTTCGGGCTGGGTTGACCCACGGCATCGAACGGGGCCGCGGTGGGGACGGAGGGACTCGAACCCTCACTGGAGGCGGTTTAAGCGCCCTGCCTCTGCCAATTGGGCTACGCCCCCGGGACTGGTCTGCTCTGTGGTGAAGCGATCATAAGCCGCTGACCGCCCCCCGACGGCTCTGGCTGGGTACGCTGATCACGTCGCACTTCCCTTTCTGCGCAACCGTGGCTCGGACGATCGTCGACGCCGGCTGGCGAGGCGTCTCTTTTCCTTCGCCGTCGCTGCGCTTCTCTCGGCCGCTGCCGTCTGGCTCTCCGTCATGGCAAGGTGAGCTGTCGCGTGATGCGCTCGGGGCGCACCGGAGTGTCGAGGTCGTCGGCGCCGCCGCCGTCGTTGCCGTGTTCGTTCTCGGGTGGAGCCGTCAACACCGGACCACGCGTGACTGGTCCGCCAGCGACGGTTCGGCTCACGTGGGGGTGGCGGGACGAACCCCGGGAGAGGCGCATCTCCGTCCTGGTGTGGTGCGCCGTGGCCAGCGGCGTCATCGGTTGGGATCTCTTCAGCTTTGCGATCCAGTCGGCCTCCTATCCCACGCTGAGCACCCTGGTCGGCCACGTGACGCGCTACCCCGTTGGCCGAGGGCTCCTCTTCGGCCTGTGGCTGGTCGTCGGTGCCTACGCGGTGGCGGGGTGGCGCGCGCCCCTCGCGCCGATGACACTTGCGGTCGAGCCAGGACTGGTCGTGTGGTGGGCGTTGGCCGTCGGCGCGGCCGGGTGGCTGGCGGTTCTCGCCTTCTCCGCTCGGCCACTCGTGGGCCCGGGGAGGGTCGTCCGATGGATCCTCTCCTCGTGGTTGTCGCGTCTGCTCTTCGTGATGGCGTGGTGGGTCGTCGGTTGGCACGTCTTCTGCCAACGGCCCTAGGCCGTCAGCGCCGCCCCGAAAGGTCCTCAGGCCGGCGACGTGGCGCGCAACGGCCGGTGCCGCTCCCAGACCGAGAGCTCCTGCGTTGCGCGGTCCGTCGACGGCGGCGGACTGCACGGCCGAAGACCATCGTGGAACGCACGCCGGGGTCCCACAGCGGCCAGTCCAGCTCGGTCCGGGTCGGATTGCCCGTGCGCGCGAAGGCGAGCCATGCCTGCTGCATCTGCGTCGCCAACTGCTCCACGTCTGGCGCCGACTCCGGTGAACATCTGCACGGCCGGGACATCGACCATACCGAAGACGAACGGGAGCTCGAGCGCATGGCACGATCCCAACACCCCACCGAAGGCGGGGGACTCCCACTCGAAGAGATAGACAAATGTGCCTGTGCCGTGTGCCGCCCGCGCCGCGGCCAACTGCAGGCTCGGCCAACGGAAGACGCCGTCGCTCCCCAGGGCGATCATGAGCGAGCGGGGATCCACCTCCTCCGACCGCGCCTCGCGGACACTTCGATACTGCTCGATCAGTTCGTCACTCGGGACATCCGGCGCGGCATTGTCGAGCCAACGAACCAGGCTTTCATCGTCGACCGCCGAGAATTCCGGCCGTCCGAGTCCGAAGAGCGCCAACTCGTCGCGGTTCGTGCCGACGAGCAGATCGATTCCCGCCGCCACGCCCCGTCCGACCGCCTCGAGCGGGTCGTGTGGAAAGAGGACACCGTCGACGACCGGAAGGAAGGGCAGCGGGATCAAGCCGGGATCCGGACGGCGCTGCGCGATCTCTTCGGTGGCCGCCAGCAGGTCCGAGAACGGAATCGGTTCCAACGCCTCTCGGGTGCAGGCCGCCACTCCGAGCGCAGTGGCCAGGCGATCGGCGACGCGCTCGGCCTCGTCGAGCGAGTGCATGTGCACACCACCGCTCTGCACGATGGCGCGGTGAAACAGACCGGCGGACGCCGGCGCACCCAGGAGAGCGGCGACACTGAATCCACCGGCTGACTCACCGAACAGGGTGACGTTGCCCGGGTCACCCCCGAACTGCGCGATGTGGTCGCGCACCCACTCGCAACGCGGCGATCTGATCGTGGAGGCCCCAGTTCCCGACGTAGCCGTCAGGGTCGCCCAATGCCGTATGCCCGAGAAACCCGAGCGCACCGAGGCGGTAATTGATCGTGACGACAACGACGTCGCCGTTGCGAACGAGACGATCGCCCCGATAGAGAAGGACCGAACCACTGCCCGACGTGAACCCGCCGCCGTGGATCCACACCATGACCGGACGTCCACCCCCCGGCGTCGACGTGGGGTGCTCGGGAATCTCGCGGGTCCAGATGTTGACGGTCAGGCAGTCCTCGCTCCGCACATCACCGGCATCGGGATCCGAGGGGCTCGCGATGCCACCCGCCGACACGATCTGAGGGGCGATCGGCCCGAAGGACGACGCATCACGCACACCTTCCCAAGCCAGCGGGGGTTGCGGGGGCCGCCATCGCAACGGACCCTCCGGCGCCCGGGCATAGGGGATGCCTGAGAACGACCAGAGATCTTCGCGCCATACACCGCGGACCCGACCTCCGCCTACCGTGACGACTCCATCCATTGCCAGCACCATATGAAGTGTTTCCCGTCGGGGTCAACCACAACCCCATGTGTCATACGCACGATTGCGACGAACGCGTGCAACCGTGTCGCAACCGTGAGAGGGACAGTGTGTTCCCTGCCGTTGCAACTGAGGGGTTACTGTTTCTCTGTGTCATCAGTGCATTGTCGGAACACTGGACGCCGGACTCCACGCGGGCTCTTCGCTCGCGGCGCCCTCGTCGTCACCATGCTCGGGTTCGCCGGTTTCTTCGCGACCGGCGCAGGAGCTGTGGGCTCGACAACGCCGACGACCACTCCCGGACCTGCGCCGAATCAATCACAGATCAACGCGGCGAAGTCGCAAGTGGCAACGATCGAAACGACACTGAACAAGGAGGAGCAAGCGACATCGGCCCTCGATGATCAGTACGACACGGCAGTGAACAACCTTCAGAACGCGGAGATCGCCATACAGACGATCACCACGAAGATCGCCCACACGAAGGCGCAAGTGGCGATAGATCGCAAGCACCTGACCAATGACGCGGTCAAGGCCTACATCTATGGCACACCGCAGTCGAACTACGCCGCGCTCTTCTCCTCGTCGGCCACCATGGGTGAGGCGCGGAACCAGTACACCCAACAGATCGTCGGCAACCTCACCAAGGCGAGGGATGCCTTGCGCACGTCCCAGGCCAGCCTCGTTTCGCAACAGGCCCAAGAGGAGACAGACGCCGCGCAGGCCCAGAGCCAGGCCACGCAGGCCAAGGCGCTGTCCGCGGCCAACCAGCAGGCGGCTGCCGCCACGAAGGCAACCCTGAGCCAGGTCCAGGGTCAGCTGGCCCAGGAAGTGGCGCAGGCGGCCGTGGAAGAAGCACAACAGGAGGCGGCGGCGGCGGCAGCGGCGGCGACCGCCGCGGCGAGGCAGCGGGCCACCGCAGCCGCACAGGCCGCGGTGAGCGTGGCCCAGACCGTCGGTGGGGCGGCGAGCGGTGCGGCCGCGACCACCGCCGCCAATCAGGCGGGCGGGCCTACGAACTACACCGGCACCGTCGGCGGCACCGGTGCCGGTTCAGCTGAACAGATGGCGGTCGTCAGGGAGGCGGAGTCGCAGTTGGGAGTGCCCTACGTCTTCGGAGGTGCCAGCCCGTCAGAGGGGTTCGACTGCTCGGGTCTCGTCCAATGGGCCTGGGGGCAGGCGGGGGTGTCCATCCCGCGCACCACCGAGGTCCAGTGGCCGGCCCTCACGCACGTCTCATTGGGCGCGCTCGAGCCCGGTGACCTGCTCTTCTACTACGACCTCGACTCGGACAACCAGGTGGACCACGTGGTGATGTACGTCGGGTCCGGCCCCTACGGGACCTCCACGGTGATCCAAGCTCCGTTCACCGGCGCGACAGTCTCGTATTCGCCGATCTTCACGACCGGGCTCATCGGCGCAGGGCGGCCGTAAAGCCCACCCGGCCGGCCCGACTCGTAAAGCACGGGCGGGCAGGGGAGAATGGAGGGATGAACGGGAGCGAGCCAGCCGTCGGCTCCCCCACCCCATGGCCGACCCACCTGAAGCTGTCGCTCGTCATTCCGGCCTTCAACGAAGGATTGCGCTTCGAGGCGGGGGTCGCCCGGCTCCTCGTCGCCGTGCGAGAGTGGCGCCATCGACGTGGAGACCACGGAGTTCATCGTGGTCGATGACGGCAGCACCGACGACACCACACCGGTCGCGCGGGCTCTCTTCGCCCCTTTCCCCCACGTGCAGCACATCAGGCTGGCGCAGAACCGTGGAAAAGGCGGAGCCGTTCGGGTGGGGGTGGCCGCGGCCGGCGCTCCGCTCATTGCGTTCGCCGACGCCGACATGGCGATCGACCCCGCGCAGACACCGCATTTCACGCGAGCCCTGCGGGGGTCCAGCATCGCCATCGGGACCCGCTCCGCCTCCGGCGCGTCGGTGGATCGCCCCAGTCTCCGACGTTCCCTCATGAACCGGACCTTCAATCGACTGGTCAACACCCTTACCCGGGTGTCGCTCGATGACACCCAGTGCGGCTTCAAGGCGTTCCGGGCACCAGTGGCCAAGTTGCTCTTTCACTGTTCTGTCACCGAACGTTTCGCCTTCGATGTGGAGGTCTTGTCCCTCGCTCGCCGACTCGGATTCAGCATCGCCGAAATTCCGGTCCGGTGGCTGCGCGTCAAGGGAAGCCAGATCCGGCCGTTGAAGGACGCTCGGTCCATGGCCCGCGACGTGGTCCGTGCCGGCCGGGGCGCCGCGTGGGCGCCCCCTGTTCCATCCCTGGCCGTCACGCTGGGCCCTGGGCGCGTCCAGGGCTCCGCCGGCCCGGTCTCGCTCGCTACGCTCCGCACGACACTCGCGCCCTGGCTTCCGGTCCTGGAATCGGACGAAGGACTTTTGGTGCTGTTCCCGCAGATGAGCGAGACGCAGATCGAGGCGGCCACGGCCTGGATCGCCGCGCACGGCGGCGGGTGCGACGCTCGAACGCTCCGCCACCACCGTGACGCAGCTCTCCCACATGGCCCCTCTGCAGTTGACCTGGGGCGACGACACGGTCGGGGCGGAAGGACCCGAGGTGCCGGCGGTCGCCGCCCTGGCCAAGAGGGCCAGGACCTGAGCCTCGCTACCATGGCCCGGTGACCGACCACAGTCCGGTGACCACGGGAACGAGAAGCAGCACGGCCATCGTGCCGATCAGGATCCCCGACGAGGACCTCGCCGCGGGAGACGCCCGGCGCTCCGACGTGGACGAGTGGGGCCGCTCGGAGCACTTTCGTTCGTTGGCCAGGACCATCTACGAACCGATCTACGCGAAGTGGTTCCGCGTCGAGTGGGACGGGTTGGAGAAGATCCCCCTTCACGGTGGCGCACTCCTCGTGGGGAACCACGCCGGTGCAATCCCGTCGGACGCACCGGTGATCATGCACGGTATCGAGAAGGAACTCGGGCGCCCGGTCTACGGGCTCGCCGACCACTTCTTCCGCACGATCCCCGTCGTCGGCACGCTGTGGGCCCGGGCAGGAGGCGTCTCGGCTCGTCCGGCGAACGCCTACCGCCTGCTGAAGGAGCAGGGCCAACTGGTCCTCGACTTCCCCGAAGGAACCAAGGGGACCTCCAAATCGTTCAGCGATCGCTACCAGCTGCGCCGCTTCGGCCGCGGCGGCTTCGTCGAGATCGCCATGCGTGCCGGGGTTCCCGTCGTGCCGATCGCCGTGACGGGCTCGGAAGAGACGATGCCGATCCTGTTCCGATTGCCGGCCGTGGCCAGGGTGTTGGGACTCCCCTACTTTCCGATCACGGCCAACGTCGTGGTCGCCGGTCCCCTCGGGTACGCGCTACCCCTGCCGTCCAAATTCAAATTGCGCGTCCTCGATCCCATCCATTTCGATGTGCCACCCGACCAAGAGCGTTACTCCAAAAGCCGGGTCATGGAGGAATCCGAACGGATCCGCAACCTGATCCAAGAGACCGTCTACGACATGCTGCGCGTCCGGCGCAGCGTGTGGTTCGGCTGAAGGCGCGCGTGCAGCACCGCGTTCTCGTCACCGGAGCCGACACCTTCTGGGGCGGGCGGATGATCCAGGCCCTCGAAGAGGACCCCAGCATGAAGATGATCCTCGGCATGGGGGAGCACACTCCCACCGTCCCATTCGAACGGGCGGAATTCGTGCGCGCCGACGCGAACTACTCGATCCTCAATCGCATCGTGAAAGCGACACGGGTCGACACCATCTTTCACACCTTCATGGTGACGAATTCGGCGCGGCTCTCGTCCCGAGCCCTCCACGAGACCAACGTGATCGGCACGATGAACCTCCTGGCGGCGGCCGGCGCCAGCGGCTCGTCGGTCCGGCACATCATCGTAAAGTCCTCGACGCTCGTGTACGGGTCCTCGGCCCAGGACCCCAACACGTTCCTTGAGGACACACCTCGCGCGAGCCCGGCGCGGCACGACGTCGAGCGAACGCTCCTCGAGGCCGAAAGCCTTGTTCGTGACTTCTCCGATGACAACCCGGGCACGCTGATCACCGTGCTCCGCTTTGCCAATGTGCTCGGGCCCCACCTCACCACAGCCATAAGCCGGAACCTGTCACGACCCTTGTGCCCCTCCATCTTCGGCTTCGACCCACTGTTGCAATTCGTCGAAGAAGACGATGTCGTGCGGGCGCTCCTCCACGTGACCCGGGGCGGCATCCCCGGCCTGTACAACGTGGCGGGAGAGGGACGCCTGCCGTGGAGCGAGGTGGCCGACATCTGCGGCACCCATCGCTTCCCGCTCTCCCCCTACAGGCCCTTCAAGATCCGCCCGCTGGCGCGCCTGTTCGATCTCCCACCCGAGCTCGAGGATCTCCTGCGCTACGGCCGCGGCGTCGACACCGGCCGGCTGACAGCCACGGGCTTTTCCTACCGGGCCACCAGCGTCGGGGCGGTCGAGAGCTTCATCGCGGAGCTTCGGTTGCGCCGCGCCGCCGGCAGGATCCGGCTCGACCTATACCTATCAACACGACGTGGAACAGTTCTTCGCGCACTCGCCATCAGTGCTCGGACGGGCCGAGGCTTAGCCGTTCGAGGGCACCAGCCACTCACGGGCCAGCTCCGGCTCACGCAGCGTCCATTCCTCCGAGGTGATGGCGTAGCGCACGTGGTCCTCCCACACCCCGTCGATCTCCAAGAACCGCTCGGCGATCCCCTCTTGGCGGATGCCCAGCTTCTCGACGACTCGGCGGCTCGCGGTGTTGCGCGGGATGATCGAGATCTCGACCCGGTGCAACGAGATCGCCTCGAAAGCGAACCGGAGCGTCACCACCACGGACTCGGGTACGAATCCCCGCCCGGCCAGCGCCTCGTCGATCCAGTACCCGATGCACCCGCTCTGGAACGGGCCCCGCTGAATGGATGACAGGGTCACTTCGCCGGCAAATCGTTCGCCCACGAAGATGCCGAACCCGTAGCCACTGCCAAGGTGGCGCTCCCGCTCCCGGATACCGCAACGGGCGGCGAAGCTCGGCCGGTCTTCCGACGGCACCGGAGCGCCCTTCGGGCGCGGCTCCCATCGGAGCAACCACGCTCCGCAGCGAGTGCGCACCTCGTGCCACTCGTCGAAGTCATGTTCGGTGAGAGGTCGCAACATGACGCGCTGCCCGTGCAGCGTTAAGGGAGCATGACGTACCGCCCTCGCCGCATTCATCCGTCGAGCACCTCCTCCAATGCACCGAGCAAAGCCAGAACGTTCCGCCGACGTGCCGTGTGCCCCATGCAACCGATCCGCCACACCTTGCCCGCGAGCTGCCCCGCACCGGCTCCGATCTCGATGCCGTAGCGTTGCAGGAGCACGCGGCGGCAATCCGCCTCGTTCATCCCGTCGGGCAGGCGCGACGGGATTCCGACCGTCGTGAGCTGAGGCAGTCGGTGATCCGCTTGGGCGAACAGCTGCAGCCCGAGCGCCTCGAGGCCGTCCTGCAACAGCTGACCGCATTCGGCGTGGCGGGCGCGGGCAGCTTCGAGGCCTTCGTCGAGGATGGCGCCCAGTCCGGCGTGGAGCGCCCCGACCATGGTCACCGGCGCGGTGTGGTGGTACACCCTCCCGCCCTCGCCGCTCTGGACGTACCGCGCCAGCAGGTTGAGATCCAGGTACCAACTCGAAGGGCGCTCGACCATGCGTTCGGCGGCGCGTTCGGAGACCGTCAGCGGCGACAGGCCGGGCGGGACGCCCAGGCACTTCTGCGTCCCGCTGTAGGCGATGTCGACGCCCCACCCGTCGACCTGGACCTCGATGCCGCCCAATGACGTCACCATGTCGACCAGAAGGAGGGCGTCCCCTTTGTGTGCACCCAGCGCCGCGATGTCGTTGCGGACCCCGGTGGACGTCTCCGCGTGCACCACCGCGATGATGGAAGGGTCCGGATGGGCCGAGAGGAGGTCGGCGGGCACGATGGGCGCGCCCCACGGCGCGTCGACACGGATCACCCGGGCCCCCAACCGGTCCGCCACCTCGCACATGCGCTCGCCGAACACACCGTTGACCCCCACCACGACGGGATCGCCGGACCGGACGAAGTTGACGAAGGAGGTTTCCATCCCGGCCGAACCCGTCCCGCTCACCGGCAGGGTCAAGGGGTTCGTGGTGGCGAAGACTTGCCGGAGTCGTTCGTTGGTGGCGTCGAGAATCGCCAGGAATTCGGGGTCGAGGTGCCCCAGGACCGGTCGGGCCAGGGCCTGGGCGACTTCGGGATACGGATTGGAGGGACCCGGGCCCATCAACAGGCGGTCGGCGATCGGCACCGGCGCATCGTGGCAGAACCTTGCTCGCCTGCGCCAACGCGCCCCGGGTCAAACCGCACGTTGCACTAGATTGCCTGCGTGGACCGGGTTCTCTTCGCGCACCGGGTACTTCCCGAACTCCCTCCCGATGTGTTCCACAATCCGGGCCCCTACGCCGAATGGGTGCAGCGCCGCGAGGAACGACGACCGGCCCAGTTCGTCGTCCGGCCGGACGCGGCGCCACTCCACCTGATCATGCTCATCGCCGCGGAGCCACCCTCCGAGACGGTCCGGTCGCTGCACGCCCTGCAGCAGCAGACCTTCACCGACTGGATGCTCACGGTGGTCGTCGAGACTTCCTGGCAGACAGCCTTTACCGCCCTCCTGAGCGTGTCCGGCCTGCAACGGACCAGCCGGCGCGTCCGGCTCGAGATCGCCCCTGACGCTTCTCCACCGGCGCACAAGCTCCACCTCGGATTAGGCGCCCACAGCGGGTCCAACGTCTCCTTGCTCTTCCCGGGTGACGTCTGGGCCCCGGACGCGGTGGCGCAGCTGGCCAGTGCCGTGTCCTCCTCGACGGTCGTGTACGCCGACGAGGACACGGTCACACCGCAGGGCGAACACGTCGACCCGCGGCTCAAACCGGCGTACTCCCCCGAATTCCTTCTGTCCTCCTCGTACATGGGAAGGCCCCTGGCGGTCGGATCCGAGATCGTGCCGCGCCTGGGGGCGCTGACCGGCAGCTTCTCCGACCTGGAGCACGACCTCGCCCTGCGGGCCTGCGAACTGGCCGACGCGGTCGTCCACCTCCCCGAGGTCCTCTGCCATCGCCTGCTCCCCCTTGCGGACTTCCCGGGCGACACGGGGCACGATGTCGCCCACGTCACGGCTGCGCTCGAACGCAGGGGTGAGGCGGCGGTGGTCATTCCCGGCGAGAGCCGGGGCACGTACCGGGTCCGGCGGCATTCCTCCGGCGCGCCGAGCACCACCATCATCATTCCCTTTCGCGACGAACCGCGGTTCATGCGCGCCTGCGTCGAGTCGATCGACGCCACCCGGGGCGTCGGCAAGGTGGATTTCGTGCTGGTCGACAACGGATCCGTGCAGCCCGAGACACAGACGCTGATTGAGCGGCTGGCCCAGCGCGACGACATCGTCGTGCTCCCTGACGCGCGGCCGTTCAACTGGTCGGAACTGAACAATGCCGCCGCACGATTGGCGACAGGCGACGTGTTCCTGTTCCTCAACAATGACATCGAGGCGAACGCGGTGGGGTGGATCGACCTCCTCGCGGCACAGGCCATGCGTCCCGAGGTGGGCGCGGTCGGCGCCCGCCTGCTCTATCCCGATCAGCGGCTGCAGCATTGTGGTGTGGTCATCGGCATGGGGGGCGCCGCCGATCATGTCCTCGCCGGTCTCGACGAGGGTGAGCCCGGCTATCTCCGCATGGCCACCTCCTCCCGTGAAGTCGCCTCTGTCACCGGGGCGTGCCTGGCCACCCGGCGCAGTGTGTTCGAGACCCTGGGTGGGTTCGATGACGCGCTGGGGGTCGATCTCAACGACATCGACTACTGCCTGCGGGCCCAACGCAGCGGGTTGCAGGTCCTGTACGAGGCCAACGCCGAGCTCATCCACCACGAGTCACCAAGCCGCGGTTTCGCCGGTGGTACCCGGGACATCATCAAATTCATCGAGCGCTGGAAGTCGTCGATCCTGTCGGGCGATCCGTACCTGAATCCACATCTCACGCGGCGAGACCGCTCTTGCGCGCTACGCGGTCCGAGCGAAGAGGAATGGTGGCATCAATGGTACGCGGACTATACGAACAATTGAGCGACGACCTCTCCCCGAGCGCACGGTCCGATGACGTGACGCCACGCATGTTCAAACGGTCGGCCGATCTCAGCGACCGCCTTGAAGCGCTTCGCCATAGCGCCGAGTTCTCCCGGCTGCACAGCGAATGGCTCATCCGGATTGTGCCGCCCGTGAAACCATCTGTCGGGCAGCGGGGAATCCGCGTGGTGCGACGCATCTTGAACCGGTGGCAGAGCGTCGATCGGGAGATCATCGCCGATGTCATCAGAGCCATCGACGCGCTGGCGTTGCGCTGCGACGAACTGTCCGATCGCCTGGAGCATCAACGCATCGTCCTCGACGACGCCGTGACCATCCTCGGCGAAGAGGTGACACGCGTCCGGGCAGAATCGGGACAGCTTGCCCGGTCCGATGTGAGGGGTGTCCTTCCTTCCTCGTCGCATCAGGAGTGATGTGTCCGACACCATGACACTCTTCCTCAGTCGAGCCTGGAAGGATGCCGGCTCGGAATTGTCCTTCGTGACGCGGGCGTTGGCCGGGGCGGCATCGCGGATGAGCCCGGTGACCGTCGTCGTCCCGTCCCCCGCCGGACCGACCGAGCCCGACGGGGCTTTCGACCTGTTCGGAGCGGGCGTCGGTCGCGATGGATCGTGGCCCGCACCGCACGATGCGGCGTGGCCGTCCGCCCTCCCGCCGTCGGCCACCGTCATCGTCGACGAGCCCGATCAGTCCGCGCTCGCACTTCTCGGGCTGTACGCCCCCGAATGCGCCGTGCACGCGATCTCGCCCTCGGCCGGCGATCAAGGCCCCATCTCCTCGTTGCAATTCGCCGAGTCCTCGGAGAGCGGCGGACCGGACTTCATCGGCCTGCACGTGCCGATCAATCCCCTCGCGGCGACACACAGGCACAGTGGGCTCGGGTACACGGGTTACATCCTCGTCCTCTCGGACCGAATCGGCGCATCCGACGTCAACCCTCCGACCGCCATGGCGGCCTGGCTCACCGCTCGGTTTCCCACCCTGGAGGTCGTCGTCATAGAAGATGCGACGGCCGCCGTCTGGCGAGGACGCGTGCTGCGCGGCGTGGTATCTGTCTTCACGCGCACTGACCTGTGGCGACTGTTGGCCCATGCCCGCGTGACCATCGATCTGGCGCCGGGTCGCATCATCGCCCGCGAGTGCATCGAGTCGCTCCGGTTCGGCACTCCGATCATCGTCCCCGAACAGAGTGCGGCGCAACCGCATGCGGACGCCGGGGGAGGCTTCACGTTCGCCGATGTGCCCGAGCTCCTGGCGTGCGTCGCCCGCCTGTGCGACGAGCCGACACGCGCCACCATGTCCACCAAGGGACGGAGCTATGCCGACGCCCACTATGGCGACCAGAACTACTTCGTCGAGACCGTGGCGCGCGCGCTCGGCGCCCCGACGACGAGCGCCCGCTGAACCTAGGGCCGGGTCCACGCCTGGCCCAACTCAGCCGAGCGGGATCCTGGGAGGCCAGGCCAGGGCGAGTGACTCGTGCGCCAAGGAGAGGTTGGGGTTGTACGCGGGGTCGTTCTGGATCCACGCGCCCCAGCGTCGGTGGAGATACCGCACGTCACGATCGAAGGGTAGGGCGTCGGCACCTTTGAGCGGCCGGCCTTCGTCGTCGCCGACGTGGCGGATCAGCTCGGCGTGCGGGGTCCACCCCGTCCGCCAACCGGCCTCGTGCAGCCGGAGGCAGAGATCCACGTCGCCGAAGACCCCCGTGAAATGATCCTCTGAGAAGCCCCCGACCTGGGCGAACGCGTCCCGCCTGACGGCGAGACAGCCCCAGCTCACGGCGGACGGGCAGTGCGCCAGGCGCAGGAGCCCCGAATACCCGTGGCTCAGCCGGTGCGAGCCCTGGCGATGAGGATTGCCGACCGTCCCCGCGAGGCCGAGGACGAATCCTGCATGCTGCAACAGGAGGTCCGGGTAGAGGAGCTTGACCCCGACACAACCGATTCCCGGGTACCCGAGAGTGCCGACAATTTCGTGCAGCCACGAATCCCCGAGCACCTCGATGTCGTCGGCCACGAAGCACAGCACGTCCCCGCTCGCCGCCTCGGCCGCAAAGTTCCGCTGCGCCGAGTCGCTCAGGTCTCCTGCATTCTCGATCACCGTCAACCATTCCATGCGCTCGTAGAGCAATCGACGCAAGGGGGGCCGGAACGCGCCGTCGTCAAGGACGATGACCTCGACATCGGGGTAGGGGGTCAGAATGCGGATGCTCTCGATACACCTGCGGAGTCGCTCCGCGGTGCGGGGCAGGATGATGACGCTGACCTTGGGAGGATCTTTCGGAAGCGACCACCGGACCCGGTTGTAGTTGGTTCCCCACACCGTCGTGAGCTCGGCCCCGACTCCGATCCGCTCCAGGTGCTCCTGCACGACAAGACGCGAGGTCTCGACCACATAGGGTTTGGCCGAAACCGACGACGCGGTCGATTCGCCGTGCGCCCTCCAGTGGTACAGCACGTGGGGAAGATGCACCACCTGTTCGGGCCGGGCGTGTTCGAGCACCCTGAGCACGAGGTCCCAGTCCTGGCTGCCTTCGTAACCGACCCGGAAGCGCCCGACCAGTTCGACGAGATCCCTGCGCAGCAGGCACAGATGCGAGAAGTAGTTCTGGCCCAGGATGAGAAGGGGGTCGAAATCCGGCTTGAAGTACGGCTCTCGCCTGGTCCCCTGCGCGTCGATATGGTCCTCGTCGCTGTACAGAATTGCCGCCTCGGGATTCTGGTCGAGGGCCAGGACCGCCATGGCGAGCGCGTGACCGGCGAGCAGGTCGTCGTGGTCCATGAGACAGAGCCACGAACCCCGGGCCAGCGCGACAGCGGAGTTCGAGCACTCCGAAATGTGCCCGTTGGTCGCTCGGCTGTGCACGTGGATCCGGTCATCGAGCGCGGCGTACTCCGCGAGGACTTTCGCCACATGGGGAAACGTCGAGCAGTCGTCGGCGATACAGAGCTCCCAGTTCGTATAGAGCTGCGCCCGTACCGAATCGATGGCCTGGCGCAGGAAGTCCTCCGACGGGTTGTAGACCGGAAGGACGACGGAGATCAGGGGCGGCGCGTCGACCTGCGCCAGCCGGGCCAACAAGGACATGCGACGGGATTCGTCGATCGTGTCGTACACCTCGATCCACCGCGCGTAGTGGGCGTCGTCCCAGACGTCTTCCCCGTCCAGCCCGGGCGACGCTCCTAGGTCGGCCGGGGGGCTCGGCGCAGCAGGCCGATCCCCAGCCAGCAATCGACGGACACGCCGTTTGCCCGCGCGTGCGCTGCCGCGCCATCCGGCCGCGCCGCGGGCCTCGGTGAGCTCCTGTTCCGCTCTGGCAAGATCCGCGCGCGCCTGCGTCCACGCCTCCGTCGCCGCGGTGAGATCGTTGACGAGGGTTTCCTGCTGGCGGAACGCATGCAGCAACGACTCGATCGTCGCCTCGGCCTGCCGAAGCCGACGGAGGGTCTCGTGATCGTCGGGGAGGGCGCCCGATGCGGTCGGATCATGCAGTGGCATCGCACGTACATTGTGTGCACAGACTCCACGAACGGGCGGGCGTGGGCCGGAACGGCGCGCGTGCGGGAGCACGACCAGCGTTTCCCCTGTTCGGTACCCTGCCCACCTCAGAGCATGCTGAGGACGATGCCGTCCAGGATGTCCTTCTCCGAGGAGACGACCTCGTCACAGTGATAACGGGCGGCGACTTCTGCGAGGACGAGCGCTCCCCCGAGGAGCACGTCCTCACGGCCCGGCACCATCCCGACCAGTGCTCCCCGCTCGTGATTCGACAGGGAGGACAGCTCGCGGCACATCCCCTCGACCTCCCCCAGGGTGATCGTCACATGGTGCAGCTTCTCGGCGTCGTACTCGGCAATGCCCAATTTGAGCGAGGCCAGGGTCGACACCGTCCCGGCCAGGCCGATCATGCGGCGGGCCGGATCGAGGTCCGTCAGCGCCGGCAATGCCCCTTCCGCAGCGCGGAGTGCGTCCCCTATGGCCGATCGCGTCGCCGCCACCTCCGCGTCGGTGGGGGGATCGCCCTTGAGGAAGCGCTCGGTCAGCCGCACACAGCCGAGTTGCAGGGAGACCGAGGAGACCGAGCCCGCCCTCCCGAGGGTGATCTCCGTCGAACCGCCGCCGATGTCCACCACGAGCGTGTCGCCTTCGTAAGGCGGCAGGTCGGCACTCGCCCCCCGAAAAGCCAACACGCCTTCCTCCTGGCCGCTGAGAACTTCGGGCTCGACGCCCACGACCGCCCTCGCCAATTCGGTGAAGGCCGCGCCGTTCTCTGCGTCCCGGACGGCCGACGTCGCCACCATCCGAATCCGGTCAACACGGTGATGGTCCATGGACTGGCGGTACTCCCCCAGCACGCCGACCGTCCGGACGATCGCGTCGGGGGCGAGTGCGCTCTCCCGGTCGACGCCCTGTCCCAACCTGGTGATGCGCATGAGACGCACGAGCTCGCGCCCGGCACCGTCGGCCACCAACAGGCGCGTCGAATTCGTCCCACAGTCGATCGCCGCCACGGCCGAAGATGTCGTCATGACGCGACGAGGTCGACGAACGGGATCTCGACCTGACCGCCCACCCACCGACCCACCGGGTCGTCACCCCCGGCCAGCCACCAGGCCACATGGGCATGCAGGCACTTGACGCCATTGCGCGTCCCGCCCACCCCACCCTGGGGGCGCGGGCCTTGCCACTCCATCGGGATCAGCGCATCGCGCTCCGCGGCGTAGCGCTCGTGGGCCAGCCGTAACTGCGCGGGGTCAACGCCCCCTTCGGCCTGCCGAACGCCGCCGTGCGACTCCAAACGGCTGACCAGGGTCCGGATGTCGGGATCGACCAACCAGTAGCGGGTGGGCATGGGCTCCCCGTCGCGCAGGTGCGGTGCGTTGGCGATCACCGCCGGCTGGCCTCCCCGGCGGCGGACCACCACGACGAACTGCCCGTTGGGCACCCGGCCCAGCAGAGCCGTGACCGTTGCGAGATCGGACGCGTCGGGGGCGGCGAGAGCTTCGCTGTTCGAGGTCAACGCCAGAATTCGAGCGAGGAGACGATGCGGCCCAGCATGCTGCTCGGTGCGGTCGTGTGGTGCGCCTTCGCAGTGCCGCCGGAAGAGTCCGCGGGCGACGTCGTCGTCGTTTGCGTCGTCGCGGTCTCGGACCCGGGAGGAAGTTCCGATGACGAGGACGGCGCAACCGGCGGGGTCAGCGCCGGATCGCCGGCGTAGGCCGCGCCGGCTTTGGCGGAGCTGTTGGGAGGCAGGATTTCGAAAGCCTGTTGGCCGGGGCTGACCAGCTGGTCCTGTTCGCGCGCCACTCGGGCTATCTCCGCCGAGCTGCTGAGGTTCTTTTGCTCCTGGGCCAATGCGTTGTCCTGTGCATGGAGCTGGTTCAACTGTGCGTTCGCACCGGCCAGGCTCTCGTGCTGATGATAGAGCGCGTTGGCGGGAAACCAGGCCCCGAGAATGATGGCCGACAGCAACGCCCCACCGATCAAGAGGAATCGGGAGCGTCGCGCTTCTCGAGACCGTCGATGCTTGGCGCGACGCTGGCCGCGCGACCTTACGCGGAGGCACCTGGATCACCGCTCGTGGGCCGCCAGTGCTGACCGCCCCGGGAAGGTGGCGGACTCGCCGAGATCCTCTTCGATCCGCAGCAACTGGTTGTACTTCGCCACGCGATCCGACCGTGCCGGCGCGCCAGCTTTTATCTGACCCGCATTGACGGCCACGGCGAGGTCGGCGATGGTCGTGTCCTCTGTCTCGCCCGAACGATGCGAGATCACCGCCCGGTAGGACGAGCGGTTGGCCAACGAGACCGTCTCGAGCGTCTCGGTCAGGGTTCCGATCTGATTGAGCTTGATGAGGACGGCGTTCGCCACACCCTCCCGGATTCCCCGCTCCAACAACGTCACGTTGGTCACGAACACGTCGTCGCCCACCAATTGGACCTTGTGACCCGAGCGCCTTGGTCAGCGAGGCCCACCCGTCCCAGTCCTCTTCGGCCATGCCGTCCTCTAGGGACACGATGGGGAATCGCCCGACCAGGTCGACCCAGTAGTCGACCATTTCGGCCGAGCTCAACGTGCGCCCTTCCCCCGCCAGGACATACGAGCCCTCATGCCAGAGCTCGCTCGTCGCAGGATCCATGGCGAGCGCCACTTCCTCGCCGGGGACACGACCTGCCAGTTCGATGGCCTCAACCAGCAATTTCACGGCGTCCTCGTTGGTCGGAAGGTCCGGGGCGAACCCGCCCTCGTCCCCGACGGCGGTCGCCAGGCCACGTTCGGCCAGAACGGCCCGTAGGGCGTGATACGTCTCGGTCCCCCAGCGGAGGGCCTCGCTGAACGACGCCGCACCGACCGGCATCAACATGAATTCCTGGAAATCGATGGAGTTGCGCGCGTGGGCCCCCCCGTTCAGCACGTTCAACATCGGGACCGGCAACGCGTGTGCGTTGGTCCCGCCGATGGAACGAAAGAGAGGGAGAGCGAGTTCGTCCGCGACCGCCTTGGCATTGGCCACCGAAACGGCCAGGAGCGCGTTGGCGCCCAACCTTCCCTTGTCCGGTGTCCCGTCCAGATCGATCAGGGTGAAATCGACTCCGCGCTGGTCGAGCGCGTCCAATCCCTCCAGCGCGTCGGCGATGTCCCCGTTGACGTTGGCCACCGCCTGCAGGACGCCCTTGCCGCCGAAGCGACCGCCGCCGTCTCGCAATTCGACGGCCTCGTGTATCCCCGTTGACGCGCCCGACGGAGCGATCGCGCGGCCTCTCGCGCCCGAGTCCAGCAGAACCTCGGCTTCGACGGTCGGGTTGCCGCGCGAGTCGAGGACTTCCCGCCCGATCACGTGCTCAATGGCGCTCACTACGTCACTCCCTCGGTGTCGGCCCTGGTGGGACACCGGGTCACCAGACTAGTGGGCGCGGGTGTCGGGGATGTGGAGGCCCGCTGATGCTGCTTCGGCCGCCACCACCTCATCGCGCAGCGCGAGGGCACGCCACCGCAACGCCAGTTCCGGATCGATACCCAGGCGGCGCGCCAGGTTGGCGACGTCGAAGAGCACAGCGCCGAGGCGTCGTTCATCTTCCACGCTGTCTCCACGGAGCGTTGCGTCGGCGCTGCCTGCGACAGGATCCGTCTCCCTGCGGGCCAGTTCGGCGACGCGTGCCTCGAGATCGGGGGGCGTCATCGCGAGTCCGGTCACGCCGACGGAAGTGGCCTTGCGCTGCAATTTGGTGGACAGCAACAATGCCGGCAGATCGGTGGGTATGCCCTCGGTCACGCTGGCGCGGCCCTTCTCCTCCTTCTTGATCTCCTCCCAGTTGGCGATCACCTGGGCGGCACTCGCCGCGTTGGTGTCGCCGAAGACATGAGGGTGCCGGTGCACGAGCTTGTCATGGACCCCGCGGGCCACGTCAGCCAGCGTGAACAGGCCCTCTTCCTGGGCCAGCCTGGCGTGGAAGACGATCTGGAAGAGAAGGTCACCCAACTCTTCTTGCAGATGGTCGCCGCCTGTCGCCTCGGCCATGGTCCCGGCCGGCGTGACGGCGAGCTCGCGCAACGCGTCAAGGACCTCATAGGACTCCTCCAGAAGGTGCGGCATGAGGGAACTGTGGGTTTGCACACGGTCCCAGGGACACTCCGCACGCAGGGTCTCCACCAGAAGTGCCAGACGCGCCATCTCGTGCTCCAGGACAGTCGGCGACGAGAGCTCGGGAATGAAGAGAGACGTCAGATGATCGGGATCGAGCGCACGATCGAGCTCCCACCACCCGACCCGGAGCACCTGCTCGTCCTCGAGGCCGAGGTGGTGCAGGATCACCACCTCGGGCACGGGACCGTCTCCGTCGTACAGCGGCGACAACTTGATGTCGGAGAGCAGAGGCTGCGACCAGCATTGCGCGACCAGAAAGGGTCCGCGCTCGTTCGTGACATGGCGCGCGAACCGTTCGGCATCCACCAACCGGACGCCGGCACTGAGCGGATCGATACCGAGTCGCTCCCATGCCATGTCGAGAAACGACAGTGCCGGGACGACGGTGAGATCCACCCTCGGATCGAGACGCAAGAGCTCGACGGTGCGTTCGGCGACCAGCGGGGAGCCCGGTACCGCGTAGGCGATCGGATCGGGGGCGTGGGTGATCGCCGCCTCGACCAGCGTCTCCACGATTGCGGCGTACACCTCGGAGAACGTTGCCGCCGACTCGTAGAGGTGATCCAGCGCGATGAATGCCGACAGGCTGGCGCTGGCCGGATGCCGTTTCGTGCGCAGGAACGTCTGTGCTGCGCCGGCCATCACATCCCGGGCTTCGTCGGTCAGGTAGGAGGCCCCGGCGGGCCCGAGTCCCACCACCGTGATGCGGGGACGGCTCCGTCCCACGCGTTAGGGGTTCTGTCCGCTTGACGCCGAGCTGCTCGTTGTCGTCGTCGACGCGGGGTTGTTCGCCGCTGCGTTCAGCACGTCGCTGACCGGTGGGGAGGGGGGCGGGACGACCTGTGCCTTCAGCGGCACCCACGATCCGTAGCGGGCATCAACGGTCACGGCCGCCTTCCGCTCTGCCGCGTTGATCGCCGATCGCGCCTTTCCCGCCCCCGCACTTTCCGCGGCGGCCTGGACCTCGGGCTTCGCTGTGGCGAAGGACGTCGGTGTCCGCGAGGTGATCTCGATCAAGAGGTAATTGCCGTTGACCGCGATGGGGCTCGAGACCGTGTTCAGGGGCAGCTCCTGCAGGTTGGACCCAGCCGGCAACGACGAGGAGATCCCGTACAGGATGTCGCACCCCTGTGGTCCACCGCCTGTCGTCTGGGAGGCGACCTGCGAGAACGGCGTGCCGGCGGCTACTTGCGCTGCCGCGGCTTGCGCGTCGGCCTCGCTGGTGTACTCGGCCACCGTGAAGCATGTGGTGTCGAAGTCGCCCGAGTGCGCAGTGAAGTAGCTCTCCAGATCGGCCGTCGTCGGGCCGACCCCGGCGAGGTGCTTCTCGAAGAGGCTGACCGTCGCGTCGAACCGCACCGTCCGGTCGATGAACGAGCTCGGCATGGTGTGCAGGACGTCAGCTGCGGTGAGGGCCGTCGCTCCGGTCCCGCAGGCATACGAGGACCCGGCTACATCCTGCAGGACCGAGGTGATCTGGGCCTCCAGCTGGGCGTGCGCGGTCGCCAGGTCCTGCGAGGTGACCTGCAGGTCGTCCTTTGCGGCCAGTTCGAGCACCAGCTGGTGCCCGATCAGCGTGTCGACGTAGTTCGACGCGAATGCTGTGCTCGCCGTCGGATGCGCATCGGTCCCGGTGGGCTGCCCGACCCCGTCGATTGGCGGCAGGCCCGTTTGGCCATTGCTTCCGACCACCTCTTCGGCGTTGAGAAAACACTCGTAGTCCTGACTGTTCGCAATCGCGGAGAGGTCGGAGTTCACCTCGTCCTGAGAGATGGCGGCGCCATTGACGGTCGCGGCGTTCGAGGGCACGGCGAAGGCCGCGGCCGCGAGTCCGCCGGCCAGGACGATAAGGAGAACAATGAGTCGCTTCACGCGCCGCGCATGTTACAAGCTGTCCGGAGGAGACCCGGTGTCATAGGGGGGTATTAATTCCTCGAGGAGACGGCGCAACACGTCCGCGGGAAGCTCGCCGGAGCGGATGGGGATCAGGAGCTGGGACTGGTCCTCGCGATACACGGCGCCGGGCACGAGACGCCGCAACCGGACTTCCGCGCTGGCCGCGAGGTGCACTGGCGCCACCCGCGCCACTGGTTGGTTCGCGCCACCCGGGCGCACGCTGCTCATGGTGACCTCGCGCACACCTCTCGCCATGGCGGCCACCCGCAGGCGGGCCAGGGCGAGCAGCCCCAGGGCCGGCCCTGGTAGGGGTCCGTAACGGTCGGCCCATTCAGCGCCGATGTCCTCGACGTCGGCGTCCGACGACACCGACGCCAGGCGCCGGTAGGCCTCCAGCCTGGCGTCTTCGGCCGCGACGTAGTCCTTGGGAAGGTGGGCATCGCCCGGAACGTCGAGCGCCACCGTGGGCGGGGCGGGCCTGGCCTCGCCCCGGGCTTCGGCGACCGCTTCGGCTACCAGCTGGACGTAGAGGTCGTACCCGACGGCGGCGATGTGCCCGGACTGATCCGCCCCGAGGAGGTTGCCCGACCCGCGGATCTCCAGGTCACGCATGGCGATCTTGAATCCCGAGCCGAGCTCGGTGTGCTCGCCGATCGTTCGCAGTCGTTCGTAGGCCTGCTCGCTGAGGACCCGATCGGCCGGGTGGAAAAGGTAGGCGTAGGCGCGCTGGCCACCGCGACCGACCCGGCCTCTGATCTGGTGCAGTTGCCCCAGTCCCAACAGGTCGGCGCGGTCGACGATCAGCGTGTTGACCGAGGGCATGTCAATGCCGGACTCGATGATCGTCGTACACACCAGCACGTCGTAGCGACGCTCCCAAAAGTCCAGGACGACCGTCTCGAGGCTTCCCTCGTCCATCTGCCCGTGTGCGACGGCGACGCGGGCCTCGGGTACCAGGCTGTTGACCCGACGCGCCACCGCATCGATATCGGACACCCGGTTGTGCACATAGAAGGCTTGGCCCTCGCGCAAGAGCTCTCGCCGGAGCGCCTCGCTGATCGCAGCCTGATCGTGTTCGCCCACGTACGTGAGGATCGGACGCCGGTCGGCGGGCGGGGTGTTGACCATGGAAAGATCCCGAATCCCGGTCAATGCCATCTCGAGGGTGCGCGGGATGGGGCTGGCCGTCAGGGTCAGCACATCGACGCCTTCGGCCAACCGCTTCACCGCCTCTTTGTGGGTGACACCGAAGCGCTGCTCCTCGTCGACGACGAGAAGGCCGAGTCGCTTGAAGACCACGTCGGCACCCAGCAGACGGTGCGTGCCGATCACGACGTCGATGCTGCCGTCGGCGAGTCCCTCGACCACCTTCTTCTGCTGGGCCGGGGAGAGGAACCGGCTCAGCAGCTCGACGCGGACCGGGTAGGGCGCGTAGCGGTCGGCGAAGGTCTGTGCGTGCTGGCTGGCCAGAAGGGTCGTCGGCGCCAGTACAGCCGCTTGCGTCCCGTCCTGCACCGCCTTGAAGACGGCGCGCACGGATACCTCGGTCTTCCCGAATCCCACATCGCCGCAGATCAAGCGGTCCATCGGCCGGGGCTCTTCCATGTCCGCCTTGACGTCGGCGATGGCTTTCAACTGGTCCTCGGTCTCGACGAAGCCGAAGGAGGCCTCCATCTCGGCCTGCCAGGGGGTGTCGGGCCCGAATGCGTGTCCCTCCACCGCGAGCCGGCGCCGGTAGAGCTCCACAAGTTCTTCGGCGACCTCGCCGGCCGCGGCCCTCGCCTTGGCCCGGGTCCGTTGCCAGTCGGCTCCCCCCATTTTGGAGAGCGTCGGTGTCTCCCCCCCGCTGTAGGCGGTGATGGCCTCGATCTGATCCACTGGGAGATAGAGCCGATCGCTCCCCCGGTACTGCAATATCAGATAGTCGCGGGTGGTCCCGCCCATCGTCCGGGACGTGACCCCTTCGAACCGGGCGACACCGTGCTGGCGGTGGACGACGAAGCTCCCGACCGCCAGGTCGTCGAAGAAGCCGTCAGTGGCGCGGGCCCGCGGCCGTGCCCGTCGGTGGGGCAGGCGCCGGCCGGTGATGTCGGATTCGGACAGTACCGCGACCTTGCAGTCGGGAAGGATGAACCCGCTCGACAGCGGCGCAGTCACCACGAAGGCACCAGTCGCGCCGCTGCGCTCCTCGACGACGGGGGCATGCACCCCTTCTTCGGCCAGCACCGTCGACAGCCGCGTGGCCCCCGCCGTCGTGGCTGCGCAGAGCGTCACCGCGTAACCATCCCCGACCAGCTGTGACACCTGGGCCGCCAACCGGGTCGGGTCCCCGGCGACGGGGCTGAATCCGCGCACCGTCAACGTCTGCGTGCCCGGCCCCTCCGGCGCCGCCGGAACGGCGAGCACTCCGGCTTTGCTGTGCTGCAACAGTCGCGCAAAGGGGAGGTGGAGGCGGGGAAACGCATCATGCGATCCGTCGTCGGCCACCCCCCAGGTCAGGGACAACGTCTCCGCCAGCGCCGCCTCCTCGTCCAGCAGCTGGACCGCGCGATCACGGATCCGCCGGGGTTCGACGAGCACCACCTGTGCCCCCGGGGGGAGGAGGTCCGGCAGGAGGTCTTCTGCGGGGTGGACGTAGGGCAGCCAGGACTCCATGCCGTCGAAGGTCTCGCCCTCGGCCAGCCGTTCCCACTGGCCGGCCCCCCAGGGCTGGCTACGGACGAGCGATGACGCAGCCGCCCTGACGTCGGCCGTCGGCATCAGCTCACGGCAGCCGAAGAACACGGCGGCGTCGAGGTCCGTCTGCGAACGCTGATCGTTGACGGCGAAGGCGGTGAGGCGGTCCACCTCGTCACCCCAGAGGTCGATGCGCACCGGCACGTCGGCCGTGGGCGGGAAGACGTCGATGATGCCACCGCGCACGGCGATCTCACCCCGGTGCTCGACCTGATGCTCACGCCGGTAGCCGGCTCCGACCAGGCGGGTGAGCAGCTCGTCCGCCGAGAGCTCCTGGCCGGGGCGCACGGTCACCGGTGCGTCCAGCGGCGTTGGGCCGAGCCTCTGGAGGAGGGCGCGGATCGGCGCCACGATGACCCGGGGTGGGGCGAACATCGGGTCGTCCACGGGGTGCCGCAGGCCCCAGAGCAACGCCAGACGGCGGCCCATCGTCTCGACTTCGGGACTTACCCGCTCGAAGGGCAGTGTCTCCCAGGCCGGCAACACCGCGACCGAACCGCCCACGGCGCCCACGGTTGCCGTGCCGGGTGCGCCGCCATCGTCGCGTCGGGGGAGGAGGCAGCCCAGGTCGTCCGCCAGGCGGTCGGCGTCCACGCCGGTCGCCGTGACCACGATGATCGGCATGCGCTCGGTGAAGTTCGCCAGCGCGGCCACCAGCACCGCCTGGGCCGGCAGGGCGGCGGCGAGCGTGGCATCGGCGGAGCCCAGGAGGGTGGGCAGTACCGGATCGGTGCGCAGGAGCGAGGAGACGGCGCTGAGTGCGCCGGGACGAGGACCGGTCAAGGGAGGACGGACTCGCGGTGCACGCGCGGAAAGTGCTCGCCGGTCACCCTGTCCACACTACCGGCGCGTCCCCGGGCTCATCAGGGCTCATCAGGGCTCATCAGGGCTCATCAGGGTAAGGAGTGGCACCACTGCATGGCGGCGTCGACTCCGTCGCATGCGATGTGCTCGATCGTCTCCGCCGCCACGGCGACCGAAGACTCGAGCAGCGTGCGAACGCCCTTGGGGGGTCGGTTGAGGACGTGGGCCGCGCCCTGCGCCGCGCTCGGTGGCTTGCCCACGCCGATGCGCACCCGCACGAAGTCGGTGGAGTGCAGATGCGCCTGCAACGACCGCAGCCCGTTGTGACCGGCCAGGCCGCCGCCGGCCTTCACCCTGACCGTTCCCGGCGGGAGGTCCAGTTCGTCATGGACGACGACGATGGAGGTCGGGTCGTCGATGCCGAAGCGCTTGGCCAGACCGCGCACCGCCAACCCCGACTCGTTCATGTACGTGGTGGGGACGGCGAGCGCCACCTTCGTGGCCGGGGTACACAGCGAGGTCAGCGCGACCCGGGCCTGCACACCCTTCTCGGCGCGCAGGGCGGCACCCGCTCTGGTGGCGAGCAGTTCGACGGCCTCCGCCCCGACGTTGTGGAGCGTCCCGGCAAATTCGCGTCCCGGATTTCCCAGTCCGACCACCAGCAGGTCGGCTGCAGTGCCCCGTCGCTCGGAGCGGGGGAAGATGCCGCGCAGGGCTCAGCCTTCGTCGGCGGGCGCGTCGGCGACCGGGGCCGCCGCCACCGCCGTGGCACCTTCTTCGCCCTCTTCGCCTTCGGCCTCGAGCGTGACGACACGCGGCGGTTGCCCGATGGCGATCGCGGTCTCCGGGTCGACATCGGTCGTGACGCCGGGCGGCATGGTGAGGTCGGAGATCCGCAGCTGGGCACCGATGGTCAGCTCGCTGATGTCGACCTCCAACGAGGTCGGGATATCGGCCGGCCGGGCCTTGATGGCCAAGGTGAACATCTGCTGGTCGACCAGGCCGTCCCCATGGTGCACCTCGAGTGCCTCTCCCACGAGCACGATGGGCACGTCGGCCGCGATGACCTCGTCGCGCCGCACGATCTGGAAGTCCACGTGCGTCACCGTCTGGGCGATCGGGTGGCGCTGCATTTCGCGGGCCAGGGCGAGATAGGTCGTCGTCCCGGTCTCGAGCGAGAGCAGCTGGTTGGCTCCGGCCTCGCCGTTGAGGGCGATACGCAGCTCGCGGGCGGGAACGGCCACCGACACGGGGTCGGTCCCGTGCCCGTAGATCACGCCCGGGATCTTCCCCTCACGGCGCAAGCGGCGCGTGGCACGCGAGCCAAGGGTGCGCCCTACTTCGGCGGCAAGGGTGACATCGGCCATAACGGGTCTCCTCAAGAATGGTGCAGAACGGTGGCGCGCGGACAGCACGAGGGCCTCCGGCGAACGGCCCACCAGCGTAGTCGCCAATTCGGGCCCGTGACCAACGGGGCCCGACAGGGCCTAGACCAGGTTGTCTCCACCGAAGAGCTCGGAGACCGAGGTGTCCTCGAAGACGGCATCGATGGCGTCGGCGATGATCTTGGCCACCGAGAGGACCTCCAGCTTGTCGAAGTAGCGGTCCTCGGCGACGGGAAGGGTGTCGGTGACCACGACCCGGGAGATCGGTGCCGCCTTGAGGCGGTCCACCGCCGGGTCCGAGAGCAGGGCATGGGTCGCCATGACCGAGATTTCGGCCGCCCCCGCCTCCGCCAGGAGCTCGGCGGCGGCGCAGATGGTGCCGGCGGTGTCGATCATGTCGTCGATGAGCACGCAGTGCCGGCCTTCGACGTCACCCACGATGTGGAGTGCCTTGACCTCGTTGTGCGACCCGCGGGGTCGCGTCTTGTGGACCAGGGCCAGATCGACACCGAGATGCTGGCTGTAGCGCTCCGCCACCTTCACCCGTCCGGCGTCGGGGGCCACCACGACGACGTCCCCCCCGAGGTGCTCGTTCATATAGGCCTCGAGCACCGGGAAGGCGACGAGGTGGTCGAAGGGCGTGTTGAAGAAACCCTGGATCTGTCCCGAATGCAGGTCCACGCTCACCACCCGGTCGGCACCGGCGGCGGAGAGCATGTCGGCCACCAGCTTGGCCGTGATGGGTTCGCGGCCCGTCGTCTTGCGGTCCTGCCGGGAATAGCCGTAGTACGGGCAGACGGCCGTGATCCGCTTGGCCGAGGCGCGCTTGGCGGCGTCGATCATGATGAGGTGTTCCATGAGCGAGTCGTTCACCGGGCCGCTGTGGGTCTGGATGATGAAGACGTCACAACCCCGGATGGAGATGTCGTACTTGCAGTGGATCTCCCCGTTGGCGAACTCGCGCAGGTTCGCCTCGCCCAGTTCGACGCCGAGATGCCGGGCGATGTCCTGCGCCAATTTCGGGTGAGAACGGCCAGAAATCAGCTCGAGCCGACGATGCGGGATGAGCTCCACGCCTCCAACGCTACTGCCTCGGGGGCGGGCCCGTCTCAGGGCCGGTCACGACTCGACGGCCTCGAGCACGGTGTGCGGCGGCACGACTGCTCCGTCAGGCACCTCCGCACCGGGTCGCACCACGCAGAACGGGCCCACCTCGGCGCCGTGACCGATGACCGCCCGGTCACAACTGCTCTCCGAGACCGTGGCGTGCCGGCCGACGTTCGTGTCGGTCAGGATGCAGTTCGGGCCGATCTCGCTGCCCTCGCCGATGACACAACGACCGCGCAGGATCACACCTGGGAGAAGTGAGACATCGGGCGCCAGCCGCACTTCGGCGTCGACGTAGGTGCGCTCGGGGTCCCACATCGTCACGCCGCGCCGCATCCAGCGCTCGTTGATCCGATCGCGCAGCTCCGCTTCGGCCACGGCCAACTGCGCCCGATCGTTCACACCGGCGGCTTCCATCGGATCGGACAGGACCAGTGACTGCACCCGGTACCCCGCGCTCGAGAGCACGCGCACGGCGTCGGTGAGGTAGTACTCGCCCTGCGCGTTGGCCGGCGTCAACCGCCGCAGGGCGGGGGCCAGGATGCTCCGGCGGAAGCAGTAGATCGATGTGCTGACCTCGGTGATGGACTGCTCCTCGTCGGTGGCGTCCGCGTCTTCGACCACGTGGGTCACCACCTCGTCCTTGCCGTGCACCACACGTCCGTAGCCGCGCGGGTCCTGCACCTGCGCCGTGAGCAGCGTCGCACCGGCATCACCGGCGCGGTGGTACCGCACGAGGGCGGCAAGCGTCTGGGGGCGCAAGAGCGGGGTGTCGCCCGGCAGCACCACGACGTCTTCCTTTTCGTCGTCGTCGTCGGGCAAGCCGGTGAGCCCCACCGCCAGAGCATCGCCTGTACCCGACTGGGTCTCCTGTTCGACGAACTCGATCTGCATGGCCGACGGCGCGTGCTGCACGAGCGTCTTGGTGACCCACTCCGCCCGGTGACCCACCACCACGACGACCCGGGTCACGTCCACCTCGGCCATGGCATCGAGCACGTGCAGGATCATGGGCCGGCCACACAGGAGGTGCAGCGGTTTCGGCCGCTCCGAGTGCATGCGGATGCCCTCTCCGGCGGCGAGCACCACGGCGGAAAGCCGACGTTGTTCCATACGGCCATTCTTAACGCCTCCGGGGGGTCGCCGGGGGGACACGAGGTCCGATTACTGTGCAGGGGTGTGATGCCCTACGACGAGTTCGGGCTCTTCTCGGAGAACGCAGCCGAGTTCGGCCTTCCGTATGCAGGACCTCCGACCGTGCGGCGGGTCGAGGTCGAGGTGGGACCGGGACGCAAGGTGAGCAGCCTCCTGTGGGGCACCTCGGCCCCCGAGCTCGTGCTGGTCCACGGCGGGGCCCAGAACGCCCACACGTGGGACACGGTCGCCATGGCGCTCGACCGGCCACTCGTCGCCATCGATCTCCCCGGGCACGGCCACTCCGACGGCGGGCCCGACGGGTCTTTGTCCGTGACCAGCAACGGCGAGGACCTCGCCACCGCGATCGCCGCGCTTGCTCCCGACGCGGTCGGCGTCGTCGGGATGTCATTGGGCGGCTTGTCCTCCATCGCACTGGCGGCGCACGCACCCGAATTGGTCCGCTCCCTCGTCCTGGTCGACGTGACGCCCGGCGTGAACCCCGAGAAGTCCGCCCCGATTGCCGCCTTCGTCGACGGCCCGGCCAGCTTCGCCGATTTCGACGAGCTGTTGGCTCGCACCATGGAGCACAACCCGACACGTTCGGAATCCTCGTTGCGCCGCGGCATCCTGCACAACGCGGTGCAACGCGAAGACGGGAGTTGGGTCTGGCGCTACGCGCGCTTCCGGACGGAACAGAAGGACCGCGCCACGCAGTTCGGTGACCTCTGGAGTGCCGTCTCGGATCTCACCATGCCGATGATGCTGGTCCTCGGTTTGGCCTGGTCGGTGGTCGACGACGCCGACGTCGCCGAGCTCCTGCGGCGCCAGCCCACCTGCAAGGTGGTCGGCGTCGAAGGGGCCGGCCACAGCATTCAGGGGGATCGACCGCTGGAGTTGGCTTCCATCCTGTCCGACTTCCTCTTCCCCGAGGCCGGGTAGCGCGCCATCGTGAAGCAGACGTGGTGGTCGCGCCGAGCCATCGGCCTCCACGTGGTGATCCTCATCGTGGTCCCCACCTTTGCCGCGCTCTGCCTGTGGCAGCTCCACCGCGCCCTGGACGGCAACGGATTGAGTTGGGCCTACGTGTTCGAGTGGCCGTTCTTCGCCGGCTACGCCATCTATATGTGGTGGCGCTTCCTGCACGAGCCTCCACGGACGGGCCCCGACGCCCCGACGCTCCACGGTCCACCACCCCATACCGCGGCGGGCGACGCCCCTTCGGCGGATGCGGTCACGGCGGCGGACGCCGCGCCCCGAAACGGGCCGCTGGTACAGGTCTCCGCAGGCCCCGCCCCACCTTCGGCCGAAGCCGCCGATCCCGAGGCGGCCGAGCGCAAGGCGTACAACGAGTACCTCTCGGCGCTGGCCACGCGGGGCAAGCGGAAGCAATGGCGGTGAGCGTGCGCTCCGGGGGGAGGGCTCGAACCTCCAACATCCGGCTCCAAAGGCCGACGTTCTGCCGATTGAACTACCCCGGACCGTTGCCGCGTCGCCCATTCGGGGACCCGTGCCGCTAGAGGTTAGAGGCACGGCGTCCACTCGTCGGGCGAAGCCGCCGCAGTAGGCTCCCTTTCCCGTGCGCATCTTGGTGGTGGACGACGATCTCGCAGTCTGCCGATCGATCGACAGAGCTCTGCGTCTCGAGGGCTACGAGGTGGCGACCGTGGCGACCGGGCACGAAGCCCTCGACGCCGTGGCGCAGAACTCCCCCGACGCCCTCGTGCTCGACCTGCAGCTCCCCGACCTGGACGGGCTCCAGGTGTGCCGCCGCATCCGCGAAGCCGGCAACGACACGCCCATTCTGATGTTGACGGCGCGCCACGGCATCGACGACCGGGTGCAGGGGCTCGACGCAGGGGCGGACGACTACCTGGTCAAGCCATTCGCCTTGGAAGAGCTGTTGGCCCGGCTCCGCGCCCTGTTGCGGCGCCGCTTCGAAGGCGAGGGTGGCCTCCTCCGCTTCGGCGAGCTCACATTGGACCTGGCCTCACGGGAAGCGCACCGCGGGGCACGTGCGTTCGTCCTCACCCGGATCGAATTCGACCTCCTGGAGCTCTTCTTGCGGCACCCTCGCCAGGTGCTCACCCGGGAGGTCCTGCTCAATCGCGTCTGGGGCTTCGATTTTGATTCGGGCACGAACTCATTGGCCGTCTACGTCGGTTACCTGCGGCGCAAGACGGAGGCCGGCGGTGAGCCGCGCTGCATTCACACCGTGCGGGGCGTGGGATACGTGCTCAAGGACACGTGACCTTTCGCACACGATTGGTCCTGGCCACCACCGTGGCCGTGGTCGTCGCCGTGCTCGTGGCCTCGACCGCGTCGTTTCTCGCCGCCCGCAATTCGTTGCTCGGCGCCGCCGACAATTCGTTGACGGCGGCAGCCAAGAAGATCACCGCCGGTCAGCAGATCAGCGCGACGACCGCCACCTTGGGCCAGGTCATCGATTCTGCCGGCGCCGTCGTGTCGGGAGGCGCCCTTCCGGTCACGCCCCAGGTGAGGCTGGTGGCGGCCGGATTGGCCCCGGCGTACTTCACCACGGTCACCGTGGGAGGCGACCAGCTGCGTGAATACGTCGAACCCCTCCCGGCGGGGACCGCGGTCGCGACGGAGATTCTGGCCGAGGGCGGAGCTCTGCAAATCGCCACGTTGCTCAACGTCGGCTCGGTACTGGATCGCCTGGGGATCGTCCTCGGGGCGGTCGCCCTGACGGGTGTCCTGCTGGCCGTCGTCCTCGGCTGGCTGGTGGCCCAGACCGCGCTGGTGCCCCTCAACGCCCTCACGGCCACGGTGGAGGACCTGGCCGAGACCACCGACGTCACGCGCCGTCTCTCGCCCGGCGGGCCCGACGAGCTCGGGCGGCTCCGCCGCACGTTCAACCGATTGCTGGAAGCCCTCGAATTCTCCCGGCGCGCCCAGAGCCAACTCGTGCTCGACGCCTCCCATGAGCTGCGCACCCCGCTCACCAGTCTGCGCACCAATCTCGAGGTGATCCGTCGCGTCGACGAGCTCTCCGAGGCGGACCGCTCGGTCCTGGTCGACGATGTCCTGGTCCAGCTCCAGGAATTGACCGACCTGGTCGGCGACTTGGCCGAACTGGCCCGGGGCGACCAGATGCCGGTGCGCAAGGAGCCGCTCCGGCTGGACCTCCTCGTCAAGGATGCGGTCGCCGTGGCGGCCACCCACGGACGGACGCAGGGCGTGACCTTCGATCTGGTCCGAAGAGGAGTGCTGGGTCTCGGCCGACGGGGACCGCCTCTCCCGTGCCGTCGGCAATCTGCTGGACAACGCCCGCAAGTGGAGCCCGGCCCAAGGGGTGGTCTCCGTCAACTGCGCCCACGGTGCGGTCGTGGTCAGGGACAGCGGTCCGGGCATCGCGCCGGAAGATCTCCCCCACGTCTTCGATCGGTTCTACCGGGCTCCGGCGGCCCGGGGCCTGCCCGGCTCGGGATTGGGGCTGGCCATCGTGGCCCAGGTCGTCAAGGCGGAGGGCGGCACCATCCGGGCCGAGGTCGATCCGGGAGGCGGCACCCGCATGTCGATGCAGTTGCCGACCATCGATCCCGCCGGCTGCGACTCCCCCGACGAAGCACCGCTCACGCCTTCGTAGGGGAACCGCCTCCGTCCCGGCCGCCCCTGCGTCTGCCGACTCCTGCATCGATCAGCTCCAGGCGGTTCCCGAAAGGGTCGTCGACGTAACACCCCTCACCCGGCGCCGGATCGGGATTCGGGCTCACCGCGACCGCCGCCCGGCCAGCGCGGCGTGAGACCCGCCAGATTCCGGACCAGCAGCGCCGGATGCGCCTTCTTGGCCGGGCGGAAGTCGTCTTCCACGCCCAGATGCACCGCCACCGGGCCCGAGCGAACCAGCATCCGCCCCGGCTGGCCTGGGGCTCTGGCTTGGGAAGGCGGGTCAGCCCCAGGAGCCCCGCGTAGAAGGCCTCCGCCACCGCCTCGCCCCCCCGGGGCATGGCCAGCTGCACGTGGTCGAGGCCGATCACCGCGAAACTCATGCCGTCGCTCCTCCCTCGATCGGAGACCGACCTGGCAGTCGGCTCACCAGACCGCTAGCCTGCCGCACGACATGGGATCACTGATCAAGAAGCGCCGCAAGCGCATGCGCAAGAAGAAGCACAAGAAAATGCTCAAGGCCACCCGCTGGCAACGCCGGGCGGGTAAGTAGCCCGAAGCGTCAGATCCCGTCCCATCCCGCAGGCACGGTTCGTGCCGGGATGAGACGGGCCCGCTCCTCGCCCAGGGTCAGCCACGGAGACGTGTCGGAGCCCGGGAGCGAATCGACTTCGACGAACCAGGTGGACCCGCTGCCGGCCAAGGTCGGCGGCCGGCCCGGTCATTGCACGCAGCGCGTCGCGCCACCGGGCCAGCCGGGGCTCGACGGCGAGTGCGGCATCGGTCGAGCGCGTTGACCCCCTCGTCACCCCCGGTCCGCTCCTGCGGCCGAGATTCGTCCCGGTCGCACTCGTCCCAGGCGGCGTACACGCGCGCCGTGTCGACGCCGAACGGGGGAACCAGAAGGAGGAACTCGCGCGCCTCGAACGGCAGACGGCGTGATCTTCTCGCCGGTTGCTTCGACCAGAGCACGACCGCCGGCCACGCTGAACGGCACGTCGGAGCCCAGCGAACGGGCGACGTCGAGGTCGTTGCATCCGGCCCAACGCAGTACGGCGGCGGCGTCCGTCGATCCTCCGCCCAGCCCGCCCCCGAGCGGGATCCGTTTGACCACGTGCACGGAGGCCTCCCGCCCCACCGCGGCGAGGGCCCGCGTGATGAGGTTGCTGCCGTCGTCCGCCGGCAATGCTTCGGCCCGCGTCCCGGGGTCGGCCTCGAGCGTCAGCCCGCGCCGCCCCTCGTGGAATGTCAGTTCGTCGCTCAGGCTCAAGCTGACCATTTCGGATCGAAGCTCGTGGTAGCCGTCGGCGCGCACGCCCGTGACGGCGAGCGAAAGCGTGAGCTTGGCCGGGGCCAGGATCGTCGTTCATTGCGCCAATCTTCCCCATTCCTCGACGGTGAGCTCTTCGGCACGCGCCTCGGGTCGTATGCCGGCACGCACAAAGGCCTCAGGCTCGACCACTCCCGCCAGCGAGCTCCGCAACATTTTGCGACGTTGGCCGAAACCCGCCTTCACCACCGCGGCCAGCCGCTCATAGGACACGACCTCGAGCGGCACGGCCGGCTCGATCCCGCCGCTCCATGCGCACGAGTACCGATTCCACCCGCGGGCGAGGGATGAAAACCGATGCCGGAACCTTGCCCACGACTGACGCCCGGGCAAAGTAGGCCACCCGCACCGACACCGAACCGTAGGCGGGATCTCCCACCTTGGCCGCCATACGCTCGCCGACCTCTCGCTGCACCATGAACAGGAGGCGGTCGACCGCCGGCACCTGCACCAGGGTCTGGAGCACGAGCGGCGTGGCCACGTTGTAGGGCAGATTGGCCACGAGCGACCACGAACCTCCCCCGCGCCGCGAGGAGCTCGGCCACATCGAGCACCATGGCATCCGCCTCGACCACCTCCACCCCGACGGGTTCGACCACGCTCCGCAGGACGGGCAACAGGTGGCGATCCATCTCGACGGCCACCACCCGGGCCCCGGTTTCCGCCAACGCCAGGGTCAGTGAGCCCAGACCGGCCCCGAACTCGACGACGGAGGATCCCGGTCCGACGTCGGCCAGGCGGGCGATGCGTCTGACCGTGTTCGGGTCGGCGACGAAGTTCTGCCCGAGAGCCCGGCTCGGGCGAAGCCCATGTTCGGCGAGCAACGCTGCGATGCCGGCGCCGGAATGGGTCACCAGGAGATTGTGACGTTCACCACTCCCTGACTTGGTGATGCCAACTGGGCGAAGCCCGACGGGGACATGTCAACGACCCGCGGATATCCGGCTTGCTCTCGATCATCGACGACGCAGGTCGTGCTCGCCCCCGTGTCGACATTCGTCACGGTCAGGACGGTCCCGAACGGAAGCGTCGGGCTGGCGCACCTCCCCGGAGGGGCGGCGGCGTACCACGTGGCCTGACCCCGTTCACTGCTTGCTGTCTCTACGGGTGGCGCGCTCACCGGCGCCACCTTTGGCGCGACGGTCGTCGTCGTCACGGGAATCGGCGATCACTCTTGCCGCCGTCTGTTGCGGCGCAGGAGGGAGAACGGGTCCCGTCGTTGCGGACGTCACGCGGCGCTGTCGTCGATGTCGTCGTCGGTCGTCGGAGGACCAACCGTTGACGGTGTGGTGGAACCGGGACGCGCCGTTTCGTAGTTCACCACTTGTGAAGGAAGGACAACGCTGTAGGACGACGCGCGCGCAGCACCGCCATGCGACGTCACGCGACTGCCTCCGGTCGCCACGCGTGATGCGTGTGCCGATCCGTGCTGCAGCAAGAGGAGAGGCGCTGCGAACACGGCACCACAGAGGACTGCGGCGACGCCGAGGCGCCTCCCCTGAGTGCTCTGTTTCCGCAGGGCTCCACCCTTCTCCGGGGACAGTGCACCCGCGCCGACACCAGGCCGGCGGGGGGGACGGGGAGAACATAGGTACTCCACGGGCGATTGTGCAAATGAAAAAGGGGGATCAGCGCAGTCCGAAATTTCATTTCCCCAGGTCAGGGCACAACTCGTGCCGTGCAATTCCATGAACAGCCTGATCACGGCCAATTTCGGGAGAAATCACGATATATCCCCAGTTCAGGGCGTTCTGAGAGGGCAGCGAAAAGGGTGCGGCTCAGGCCGGAATGGCAAAGGCGGCCGCGGCCGCCGCGGCCGAACTCTGTGCGATCGCATCAACGGAACAGCCCTTCACGCTGGCCACCGTCGCGCCGACCAACGGCAACAGCGAGGGTTCGTTGGCGCGTCCCCGGTGCGGCACCGGCGCCAGGAAGGGACTGTCGGTTTCCACCAACAACCGGTCGAGCGGACAGCGTGCTGCGGCATCTCGGATGTCCGTCGCACTTTTGAAGGTGACGATGCCGCTGAACGACACGAACATGCCGGCGCGTAGGCACCGGTCCAGTTCCACCGGTCCGCCGGTGAAGCAGTGGAGAATCGTACGCGCGGGAACTCCCTCCGCCGCCAAGACGTCGAAGAGATCGTCCCATGCATCGCGCGCGTGAATCACCAATGCCAGATCGCGCGCGTGAGCCAACGCCGATCTGCGCGGCGAACGCGGCGCGCTGTTCCGCGCGCGGCGAGTGCTCGTAGTAGTAATCCAAGCCGCACTCGCCGACCGCGACGACAACGCCATCACCGACAGCGCACTCCTGCGCGAGCAGTGCGGCCACACCGTCGACGCCGGCGGTCGCCTCGTGCGGATGCAAACCGATGGAGGCCCACGCGCGCGGCGCGGTTGCCACTGTCGTGCACGCCGCGCGCCACGGCGACCGCTTGGGCCGACGTCGACGCGTCGGTGCCGATGCAGACGAGGCGGTCGACACCGGCCGCTCCGGCGCGCTCGAGGACCACCGAGAGATCGGATCGCTGCGCCCTTGTCACCCCCTCCGAGATACTCCTCCTGCACATGGCAGTGGGAGTCGAACCATCCGCTCATCCCTTGCGCCGCGGGAAGAGGGGATCCCCCTTCACCACGGGAACACCCCCGGGGTAGGCCCCCCATCGGGCCGCGTCAGGGAGCCGGACCGCCGTCGGGTTCGCCCTCCACGCCGATCCGCCGCCAGATCTCCGCGGCGGTGGACGGCATGGCGGGGGAAAGCAGGATGGCCACGATCCGCAGCACCTCGAGGGCGTTGCCCAGCACGGCGTCCACCGCCGGTCCCGGCTCCATCTTCCAGGGCTCGGCCGCCTCCAGCTCGGCATTTGTCGCCCCGATGAGCCGCCAGGTGGCCTCCAGGGCCTCGTGGGGGGCCCAGCGGGCCCACGCGTCGGTGCTGGCGCGCAGCACCTCCGCCGCGGTCGCTGCCAGCGGGCTGTCCGGGTCGGGAGCGGGCCCGACCCCGCCGCACTTGGAATGCACGACGGTCGCCACCCGGGACAACAGGTTGCCCAGGTTGTTGGCCAGGTCGGCGTTGTAACGCCCGACGATCCCTTCGTAGGAGAAGTCGCCGTCTCCCCCGAGCGGCACCTCGCGGAGGAGGTGGTAGCGCAACGGGTCGACCCCGAACTCGTCGGCCAGGGCCAGGGGGGAGACCTCGGTGATCTTGAGCGGGCGCGCCGTCGTCGCCCTGGCCGGTGACGCCGGATTGGATCATCGTCTTCCCCAGCTTCTGCCCGCCCATGAGGAGGTACCCGTGGACGAAGATCTCCCGGGGCGGGTCGATGCCGGCCGCCATGCACATGGCGGGCCACCACACGCAGTGGAACTTCAAGATGTCCTTGCCGATCAAGTGGTGTGCCGCCCCCCACAGCGACGCGAACCGATCGGGATCACTCCCGTAGGACGCCACCGTGAGGTAGTTGATCAGCGCGTCGTACCAGACGTAGAAGACGTGGGCGTCGTCCCACGGAACGGGCACGCCCCACCGGAAGGACGTACGGGTGATGGAGACGTCGTTGAGGCCGCCGCGGATGAACCCCAGGGCCTCGTTGCGCTTTGCGTTCGGACGGACGAAGTCGGGATGGCTCTCGTAGTAGTCGAGCAGTGGCTGTTCGAACGCACTCAGGCGGAAGAAGTAGTTGTCCTCCTGCATCTCGACGACAGGGCGGCCGTGCACGGGGCATTTGCCGTCGACGAGTTGGTCTGCGGTGTAGTAGTCCTCACACGACACGCAATAGAGGCCCGTGTACGTGCCGAACTCGATGAAGCCGTTGTCGTAGATCCTCTGGAGGAACTCCTGGACCACGGCGTGGTGCCGCGGCTCGGTCGTGCGAATGAAGTCGTCGTTGCTGATATTGAGCCGTTTCCACGCCTCCACGAAGCGGGCGGAGGTGCGGTCGGTCCACTCCAGCGGCGAGGTGTCATGCGCTTCGGCCGCTTCGACGATCTTCGCCCCGTGTTCGTCCGTGCCGGTCATGAAAAAGACGTCATCGCCCAGCAGGCGGTGCCAGCGGGCCAGGGCGTCAGCGTTGACCGTCGTGTAGGCGGTGCCCACATGGGGCGCGTCATTGACGTAGTAGATCGGCGTAGTGAGGTAATAGGGCGCCACTTCGGTAGCGTACCGGCGGCGCCGACCACATCATCTCACCCGCTCGAACGACCCTCGCTCTCGCCTCTCAGGCGGAGGACCGCCTCGTAGACCTTCCGTCGGGGAACGCTGGAGTTCCCCGGCGATCGCGTCGGCGATCTGACGGGGTCCCCGATCCGGGCCCGCAGCCAACCGCTGACGCACGGCCTCGTCGATCGCTTCGTCGCTCACGGGGCCGGCCGGCGGGGCGCCCCCGATGACCAGGACCACCTCCCCGCGGATCGGGTGCTCTCCGAAGACGGCGGCGGCCTCGGCCAGGGTGCCCCGCCACACCTCCTCGTGCACTTTGGTCAGCTCGCGCACCACGGCGACCCGGCGCGCCGCGTCCAACCGCCGCCAACTCGGCCAATCGTGGCGGCGACCCTTCCCGGGGCCTCGAGCACCACCGACGTCTTCTCGTCGGCCATCAGGGCGGCGACGCGCTCCCGGCGCTCGCCGCCCTTGCGGGGAAGGAATCCCTCCATCGAGAAGCGATCGACGGGCAGCCCGCTGACGACCAGAGCGGCCACGACCGATGTCGGCCCGGGCACGACGCTCACCGCCTCACCCGCCTCCACCGCCCGGGAGACCAGAAGGGCGCCCGGATCGCTGATTCCCGGCATGCCGGCGTCGCTGACCACGGCCACGGTGCCCCCGCCGGCGAGGCAGGAAAGCACCCGTTCGACCCGGGACGCTTCGTTGTGCCCGTGCAGGGACAGCAGGCGGTCGCCGTGCGGCCCCCCTGCACCGATGCCCATCGCCGACAGCAGCGCTCTCGTACGACGCGTGTCCTCGCAGCAGACGAGGTCGGCGGTCGCCAGGACCTCGCGGGCCCGCGGGGAGAGGTCACCCAGGTTGCCGATCGGCGTGGCCACGAGGACCAACCGCCCGGCCCGGTCTGCCTCCCCAATGGTCATTGCACGGCACGAATCTCTAGTCGATCCGCCACCCGCACACCCCAGCGCTCCAAGGCGCCTGCTTCGGCCGCGAGCACGCTACGCGTGCCCTTCCGGGGCAGGGCGACCCGCCACGGCGGCACGCGTACCAGCTGGACGACCATCAGATCGCCCGAGAGGAAGGCGACGTCGAGCTCGAATTTCATGCCGGCGGTGTGCACGGAGCGTGCGCCGGCGAGATGCACCGCCCCCTCGCAGCCGTCGCGGCCGTGGAGACCCCGGGCCCGTTCCGCGAACGTCTCGGTCATCTCGAGTGCGCACACCACGTCGCCGTCACGCAGCAGCCATCCGGACCGCATAGGCGTTTGAGGCTAATGGGTCGCCGCGAAGTCCCCGACCGGATCCGGCCCGCCGCATTCCCCGGCCGGCGGGCCTGGCGCCGGCCCGGAAAAAGATCGCTTCCCGCTCGAACTAGCATGGATCCCCATGTCGAAGCGGACGGTGAAGCGCAAGCTCAGGGCCAAGAAAAAAGCGAACCACGGCAAGAAGCCGAACTGCGGGCGGGGCTAGGCCTCCGAAACCGCCACACGGCCGGCTTCAGCCCAATGCTCCCGTCCCAGGCGACACCTCTGTCCCGGAGGACGTTGACGAGCTTGGTGGGCACGTCCGAGATGATGCCGTCGACGCCCAGTCCCGACCAGTCGCTCCATCGCAGCCGTCTCGTTGACCGTCCACACATGGACCGCTTTGCCCCGGGCATGGGCGGCCTCGACGAACGCCCCGTCGACCACCACGAGATCGCCCATGCGCTCGGGCACCTGGTAGGCCGCGACGGGGCTGTCGGGCAGCGGCCCGCCGGCTTGTACGGCTCGCCAGAACTCGGCCGTGGCGATCGTCCCGGCCGAGGTGGGCACCTCGGGCGCCCACGTGCCGGAACGCGTCCGTGGCCGGATCGAGGAAAGACGCCACGATCACGTCGTCGCGACGCTCGAGTACTCACGCAGGAGCCGGGCGAGCGACTCCTCGTACGGCGTGACCGTCGGGGCCGTCTGCTTGATGTCGAGGTTGAGGACGACACCCGGGAACCGTTCCAGCACCTCGCGCAGTGTGGCGATCCCGAACTGCGGGTCATCCGGGGCCCGGCCGCGGTAGGGGTACTCGGTCTCGGGACGATCCGGCGTGACGTCGGCTCCGGGAATGAACCAGTAGGAGAAATCGAGATGCCGTAGCTCGGCCAGGGTGAAACTGGCGATGTTCCCCGTCGCCGGTGTCGTGCGGTCGACCGTGGCGTCGTGGCAGACGACCAGCTCACCGTCCAGTGTCGCGTGGACGTCCAGCTCGATCGCCGTGGCGCCGGCGGCCAACGCCCGGGTGATGGCGAACATGGTGGAGGAGGGCGACTCCCACGCTCCTCCCTGATGGGCATACGCGATCAGCCGCCTCTGGACCCACACCGACCTGTCGCCCACCGCAGTGATCGTAACGGCACATCACCCAGTAGCCTCTCCCCGCCGTGCTCGATCACATCCTCGTCGACGTCATCAGCGCCATCCGGCGCTCGTTCGACCAGGCCCTCCTGCAGCGCCAGGCGGTCGAGGAGCGGTTCCAGGTCGACGTGTTCCTGGGCGATGTCTCGTGGGAGACGTCCTACAGCCTGCCCGGCGAGGAACAGCCGCCCCGGGTGCGCGCCGACGTCTCGGTGGACTGGCCCACATGGAGCCAGACCTCCTACCGGAGTTGGTCGATCGGCGAGCCGCCGGACGAGTTGCCCGAGATCGTCGTCGAGGTGGCCCTCCGGGTGCAACGGCTGGCCGAGGCGCCCGACACCGACATGGTCCTGCGCGCGCTGCCCGGGGCCAATCCGCTCCTCGGCGTCGACCCCCTCGTCCTGACCGCGACCACCATCGAGCAGGTCCATGCCGACGGGGGCGTGCGGTGGGCCGTCGAGGCCACCTACGAGGGATCGGTGCACTTCAGCGAGAGCGCAACTGGAGGACCCCGGTGAGATCGGGCCCGTGATCGCCGGCCTCACGCGGTGGATCTCCTCGACCCTGGTCCAACTGGCCGACCTCCCCTTTTCCTTCCTTCCCCCCGACGAGAACGACGGCTGAGCGCTGCGCCACGCCGTGGTTGGGAAGTGGGCCAAGGCGGCGGGGCGGGTAATCGTGGAGAATGGCGGAGATGACCGATCCGGGCCACGGTCCGAGAACGGCGAGCGGCGCCACAGAAAGGGCAGGTGCACCATGCGCTACCTAGTTGTAATCGATCACACCCTCGGGGAACGGGACTGACGTGGGCAGTGCGCGGGCACGCTCTGGAAGAAGGCGACATCGAAGTGGATGTCATCGTGCCGGCCGGCCAATCCGAAACCGAGGCCGCGCAGGGGCGCCTCGACACGGAGCTGCAGGCGCTCGGAGCGGAGGGAATCGTCGCAAGTGGCAGCGTCGTGCAAGCCGATCCCTACGAGGCGATAGGTGAGGCGGCAGGACGTCAACGCTACGACGGCATCATCATCGCAACGCATCCCTCGACTGTTTCACGATGGGTGCACCATGACCTTCCCCGGCGGGTGGAGCGGGAACTCCAGATACCGGTGGAATGGATTGACACCCGTACCGATGACCCTTCGGAAGAAGCCGTGATCAATGTCGAGTTGCCGCGAGAGGCGGTCCGCAACGAGGGCCCTCCCGGTTTGACGTAACGGCGGCCCACCCTTTTGGGCACAACGCCCGTTCAGTTGTTGAAGCGGAACTCCACGACGTCGCCGTCACGCATGACGTAGTCCTTGCCCTCCATGCGCGCCCTTCCGGCCGCGCGTGCCGCGACCACCGACTTCATCTCCACCAGGTCCTCGAAGCTCACCACTTCAGCCTTGATGAAGCCCTTCTCGAAGTCCGTATGGATGACGCCGGCCGCCTTGGGGGCTGTGTCGCCCACGTGGATGGTCCAGGCCCGCGCCTCTTTGGGGCCGGCGGTCAGGAAGGTCTGCAGGCCGAGGGTGGCAAAGCCCACCTGGACCAGCCGCTCCAGGCCGGACTCCTCCAGCCCGTAACTCTCGAGCAGCTCACGAGCGTCGTCGGCCGGCATCCGGGCCAGCTCCGCCTCGATCTGCGCGCACAGCACGATTGAGCTGGCAGGCGCCACGCCGGCCGCCAGCCGCTCCGCCAAGGCGGTGTCGGTCAGCGCGTCCTCATCGACGTTGAAGACGTAGATGAACGGCTTCGCGGTGAGCAGGTGCAGGTCGTACAGCAGATCGACGTCGACCTCGCCCTGCGCCGCCGCGCTCGAGATGGTGCGTCCCTCGTCGAGGATGCGCTGGGCCACCGCCACGGCCTCGGCCGCGGCCCGCAGCTCGGGGCGCGCCCGGGCTTCCTTGGCCAGCTTGGGCAGCCGGTTCTCCACCGTCTGCAGGTCCGCCAGGATCAGCTCGGTGTTCACGGTGGCGATGTCGGACATGGGATCGACCCGCCCGTCGACGTGGATCACGTCGTCATCGTGAAAGACGCGGACCACCTGGCAGATGGCGTCGCTCTCCCGGATGGCGGCCAGAAATTTGTTCCCCAACCCTTCCCCTTGTGACGCACCCCGCACGATGCCGGCGATGTCGACGAACGTCACCGAGGCCGGCACGATCGGAGCGTCGTCGTAGAGCGCGGCGAGTTCCCCCAACCGGTGGTCCGGGACGGCGACGACCCCGACGTTCGGATCGATGGTGGCGAAGGGGTAGTTGGCCGCCAGCACCTCGTTGTTGGTGAGCGCGTTGAAGAGCGTGGACTTGCCGACGTTGGGGAGCCCGACGATGCCGATGGAGAGGGACACCGACCCCCCTACGGCGCGAGCACGCCCGCCGCGGCGGCGAGCGCGCGCAGGTCGGACTCGGGACGGGCGCCGGTGTGGGAGATGACCTCGGCGGCGCAGATGCCGCCGAGCCGCGCGCTGTGCACCGGATCCATCCCGTGCGTCAACCCGTAGAGCATCCCCGAGGCGAAGAGATCCCCGGCCCCGGTGGTGTCCACCACCCGACCGACCGGCGCCGCGGGCACTTCCTCGGGGCCGTGCGCGGTCAGGACGATGCAGCCGGCGGCCCCACGCGTCATGACGACGAGCAGCCCTGTTTCCTCCGCCGCTTCGAGGGCCGCGGTGTGCGAGGCCGCCCCGAACAGCATGGTGATCTCCTCCTCGTTGCCCAGCAGAATGTCGATGTCGTCGACCAGCAGGTCCAGGAATTCGCGCTGGTGGCGTTCGACGCAGAACGGATCCGACAGCGACAGGGCGACCGAGCCGTCTGCGTCGTGGGCGACGGCGGCGGCATGACGCATGGCTTCCTTGGCCGCAGCCACGTCCCACAAGTACCCCTCGAGCAGCACGACGGCGGCCCGCGCGACGAAAGGTGCCGACACTCCGGCCACGGTCAGCGTGGACGCCGCCCCCAGGTACGTGCCCATCGTCCGCTCTGCGTCGTGGGAGATGAGCACCATGCAGCGGCCGGTTCCCAGGGCATCGCCCTCTGGGCGAATGCCCGAAGACCGGCTCGAACGACACGCCGGCGGCTCGGAGGTTCTCTGCGTACGTCTGCCCGACCGCGTCGTCGGCCACGGCCCCCACGAAGCCGGCCCGTCCCCCGAACGCGGCGAGCCCGACCGCCGTATTGGCCACCGATCCCCCCGAGACGAATCGCGGGTCCGCCATGATGCCCTGGATGGCGGTTGCCTGGGCCAGGTCGATCAGGGTCATTGATCCCTTGACCAAGCCCACCTCCCCCAGCACCTCGTCGCGCGTCGTCTCGAGGACGTCCAGGAGCGGTGATCCGATCGCCACCAGGTCCAGCTCAGACCTGGTGGCGTCGTCGATCACCGGGGTTTCGGCCGATTCGTTCGCATCCACGCAGCGAGAAACTACTCGGAGCGAGGCGGGTAGCCTTCCCGGCAATGTCATCTTCCCCATTGACCCCAACGCCGAGCCACCAGGATGCGTTTCGTCTACCCCGGACCGTGGAGCCACACGTCTACCGCATAGAGATCGAGCCGGACATCGGCTCGGCGACCTTCTCGGGGACCGTGGCGATCGATGTCACCGTGCACGAAACGGTCGACCGGATCGTCCTCAACGCGGCCGAGCTCGCCATCAGCGACGTCGAGGTCCGCACCGGGGCGGGCGACGTCATCGGGTGCACCGTCTCCTTCGAGGACGAGCTCGAGCAGGCGATCTTCCACCCCTCCACGCCGCTCACGCCGGGAGCGTGCACTGTGACATGTCGGTTCACGGGCACCCTCAATGACAAGCTGCGCGGGTTCTACCGGTCCACGTACACCGACGATGCCGGCGAGACCCACACCATCGCGACGACCCAGCTCGAATCGGTCGACGCCCGCCGGGCCTTCCCGTGCTGGGACGAGCCGGATCGCAAGGCCGTCTTCGAGGTGACGCTCACCATCGATCGGGATGACGACGCGTTCTCCAACTCCCCCATCGTCGACGTGCGCCGGATCGGCGACAAGAACGTGGTGCGCTTCGCGCCGACCATGAAGATGTCGACCTACCTGGTCGCCTTCGTCGTCGGCCGGCTCGAGACCACCGAGACGATCGATGTGGACGGGGTACCGCTCCGCGTCGTCTTCACCCCGGGCAAGCGAAAGCTGGCCGACTTCGGGTTGGCGATCGGCGCCTTTTCCCTCCGCTTCTTCACCGAGTACTTCGGCATCCCCTACCCCGGCGACAAGGTCGATCTCGTGGCCATCCCCGACTTTGCCGCCGGGGCCATGGAGAATCTCGGTTGCATCACGTTCCGTGACACCGCTCTCCTGATCGATCCGACCAGTGCGGCCCGCGCCGAACTGGAACGGGTGGCCGACGTCGTCGCACACGAGATGGCGCACATGTGGTTCGGCGACCTCGTGACCATGGGGTGGTGGGAAGGGATCTGGCTCAACGAGGCGTTCGCCACCTTCATGGAGATGCTCTGCGTGGATGCGTTCCGCCCGTCCTGGGATCGCTGGGTGGGATTTGCCCCGTCCCGCGAAGCGGCCCTGACCATCGATGGCGTCCATGCCACCAGGCCGATCGAGTACCCGGTCGGTCCCCCCAAAGAGGCCGAGGGCATGTTCGACCTGTTGACCTACGAAAAAGGTGCGGCCGTCCTGCGGATGTTGGAGCAGCACATCGGGCCTGAGGTCTTCCGAGACGGCGTGCGCACCTACCTCACGGCACACGCCTACGCCAACACCGTGACGACCGACCTGTGGGACGCACTGGAAGAGGCGAGCGGCGAACCGGTGCGCGACGTCATGAACACGTTCATCCTCCAGGGTGGGCATCCCCTGGTCTCGCTGCGCGGTGACACCGTGCAACAGCAGCCGTTCTCCTACGGCGAGGCGCCCGACGGGATCGAGTCGGCGATCGGTGACACATGGAACGTCCCGGTGGCTGTGCGGGCCCTGGCCGCCGACGGAAAGCCGGGGGCGCCCACCAGCAAGTTCGTCCTCGACAAGGCGCCGGTCCGGCTAGAGGAAGCAGCCCAAGGCCTGGCCGTCGTCAATGCGGGCGGGTGGGGCGTGTTCCGGGTGGGCTACGACGCTGACCACCGCCTGGCCCTGGCCTCGCGCCTCTCCGAGCTCACCCCTTTGGAGCGGGCCAACCTGCTGGCCGATACCTGGGCCACCACGCTGGCCGGGCATTCCACCCTCGAAGAGTTCCTCCTCGTGGCGGCGAAACTCGGGCTCGAGCCGGACCCAACCCCTTGGGCCCCGGTCTCCGCCGCGTTCCACTTGGCGCGACGCATCGTGGGTGAGGCCGACCTTGCCGCACTGCACGAGGCCGTCGCCGCTCTCGTCGGCCCGCAATTCCGACATCTCGGCTTTGAGGCCCAGCCAGGCGAAGGGGATCGCACGCCGACCCTCCGTTCGCTGGCCATCAGCCTTCTGGGCACCGTCGGCGCGGATCCCGTGGTGCGTGAGGAGGCGCTGCGCCTTTTCATCGAGTCGCCGATCGGGGGCGGCAACGGCGCGCCGATTCCGGCCGACGTCGAAGCCGCCACGTTGGCCGTGGTGGCACAGCTCCTCCGGCCTGGCGACTACGACGCGCTCCTGCAGCGCTACAGGACGGCCGCCACGCCGCAGGAGGAGATGCGTTCGCTCAATGCCCTTTCGGCCTTCCCCAGCGTCGACCTGGCCCAGCGGACATTCGATCTCGCCATGACCGAGGTGCGCAGCCAGAACGGGTGGCTGGTGATCTCGTCGTTGCTGGCCAACCCGGTGGCCGGGCAGGCGATCTGGCTTCGTATCACCGAGGCCTGGGACGCCATCCTCGAGCGGTTCCCGAAGAACGCACATGCGCGCATAGCCGAGGCCATCCCCTCCCTGTGCGGCGACGCGGACTTCGCCCGTTCGGTCGTGCAATTCCTGGCCGACCATCCCTTGGCGTCGGGCCCCCGCCGGGTCGCCCAGTCGGTGGAACGCCTGAACGTCAACGTCGCCTTTGCCGAGCGCGAGCGGGCACGCCTCGGCGACAGCTTCAGGGCCGCCGTCGCCGCGACCACCTCGGCTTGAGACCGACCGCAGGATTCGCGCCCGGCTGTCGGCGCTTGTCGACATGGCTCGCCGGACGCGCGGCTTCATGCCTGATGACGAAGGCGAGGCGCTCCTACAGGCCGCCCTGCGCGCCGGCCGGGCCTCACCACCGGGCAGCTCGCCGACGACGTTCCTCGAGATCGGCGCGTGGTGCGGGAAGTCCTCGCTGTACCTCGGTGCGGCGGCCGAGGCCACCGGCGCCGTCTTGTTCTCCATCGATCACCACCGCGGCTCCGAAGAGAATCAGCCCGGATGGGAGCACCACGAGCCCGATCTGGTCGATCCGGAGCGGGGCCAGATCGACACGCTCCTGCACTGGCGCCGCGCCATCAGCGGAGCCGAACTCGAAGGATCCGTTGTCGGCGTCGTAGGCGACTCGTCCACCACGGCCGCGCGTTGGACCCATCCGCTGGCCTTCTGCTTCATTGACGGCGGTCACGGGGCGGAGCCGGCGTGGGCCGACTTCCGGGGCTGGGCGCCCCGGGTGGCGCTCGGGGGATGGCTGGCCATCCATGACGTGTTCCCCGATCCTGCCGACGGTGGGCGGCCGCCCTACGAACTGTTCTGTGCTGCGCTCGCCTCGGCCGAATTCGTCGAGGACGGCGCGTGTGGAAGTCTGCGCGTCCTGCGCCGTGTGGCGCCGCCGGCGACCCTCGCGCCGGCGACCTGAGGTCGGCCCGTCAGCCGGCGGTGCAGTCCCCGGCCGCGGGCCCGATGCAATGCGGTTCGGCCAGATCGAGCGCCGCCGGGAGGCACTCTCCCCGGAACAGGCCGGCGGCTGGTGAGGTGTTCGACAGCGCGTCGGCCGCGAGAACCATGGCGCCGAAGGTATAGGTCGTGCGCTCGTTCTCGGGAAACGTGACCCTTTCGGGATAGACCATTCCCGTCCAGTAGGAACCGTCCCCGAGCCGCAGGTTCTGCCCGGCCACGAAGAGCTCCCGGGCCCGATCGCCCATACCCAGTGCGTCGAGGGCGAGGACGCACTCGGCCGTCTCGGCCGCCGTCACCCAGTCCCCCGTCGAGACGCACCGCACGCCGAGGCCCTCCATGACGAAGGTGTCCCAACCTTCGGCCAGGCGCCGGCGCCCGGCCTCTCCCTCCAATGCTCCCGAGAGGACGGGGTAGTACCAGTCCATGGCGAACTCCACCTTCGGAGCGAAGGCCGAGGGATGGTGCGCCACGGCGTGACCCAGCCGGCCCGCTGCCAGCTCCCAATCCGGGCGGTCCTTGGCCAGGCATTCCGCCACGGCGACGGCGCACCGCATCGAGTGGTAGATCGAGGAGGAGCCGGTCAAGAGGGCATATCCCTCCGCCCGCCCTGAAGGATCGAGGGACCACAGGACCGAGCCATCAGGCTGCTGCCAGCGCAGGATGAAGTCGATGCCGCGTTGAATGGTGGGCCACAGCTCGCCCAGGAATTCCACATCGCCGGTGATGAGGTGGTGATGCCACGCCCCCGCCGCCAGGTAGGCACACACGTTGGTGTCGAGTCGCTGATCCTTCACCCCGGCGCCCTGGTAGTAGTTGAACCAACTCCCGTCGGGGAGCTGGGTGTCGACAAGCCACCGGTAGGCCGCCCGCGCCTCGGGGACCAGCCCGCACACCGACAGGGCCATCGCCGCCTCGACATGGTTCCACGGGTCGCAGTGGCCGCCGTCGAACCACGGGATCATCCCGTCGCCCCGCTGTACGTCGGCGATGGCGCGTGCGGTGGACAGCACGTCCGAAGACGTGAGCACGCCGGGGACTTCGGGGATCGTGCTCTCGTCGGAGCGCAGGTGCTCCGTCGTCATGCCGCGGCCCCATGGCTCGGGGTCGTCGGTCCCCGACGGCCGGGGACGCCCCGCGGGGCATCGGCCTTGGTCCCGGGCACGTCCGCCACCGCATCTTCGGGCTTGGTGAGGTACACGATCAGGCTCTTGCCGATGAGCGGGCTGAGAACACGGTCGGCGGCGCGGGTGACGAACGGGGCTTTGACGATGTCCCACACCAGCACCTTGTGGTAGGCCTCCACCGCCGGGTTGGCATCGTTGCTCGGACCGACGACACAACGCAGCCACCAGTACGGCGAATGGAGCCCGTGGGCGTGGTGGAATCCGGTCGGCCGAAGACCCGTCGAGGCGAGCCGGCGCTCGAGGGTGGAGCGCCGGTAGATGCGCACATGCCCTCCCGGGTTGTCGTGGTACTCGTCCGAGAGGGCCCAGTTGACGGCTTCTGGGCCGCAGCGAGGCACCGTCACGGCCATGGTCCCCCCGGGGCGGAGCACCCGTGCCAGTTCCGTCATCGCCGCCACGTCGTCGGGAATGTGCTCGAGCACCTCGGACGCGATCACGCGGTCGAACGTTGCGTCGGCGAACGGCAGCGCCAACGCATCCCCCTGCACCGCGGCGGCCGGATGGTCGGCCGCCAGCTCTCCCGCTTCCACCATCGCCCCGAGGGTGCCGCGCACCTGCGCCACCTCATCGGGCCCGGCATCGAGCGCCACCACCGACGCGCCACGGCGCGCCGCCTCGAAGGCATGACGGCCGAAGCCACAGCCGAGATCCAACAGGCGGTCACCGGCCCGGACCCCGAGCTTGTCGTAATTCACGGTCAACATGCGACGTCTCCTCCCGGCGCCGCGGCGGCGACGGCCCCGGGTCGCGCACTCGGCGCACCCGGCAACGGCTCGCCGGCCAGCAGGGCGCGATAACAGGCCGTGGTACCCGCCGCGGTGACTTCCCACGTGAAGCGATGGATCACGCGCTCGCGACCGGCTGCGCCCAGACGGGCCCGCAGCACAGGGTCGTCGAGAAGCCGGGAGATGGCGGCGGCCAATGCACCGGGGTCGTCGGGGGCCACGAGCAAGCCCGTCTCACCGTCGGTGCCGACCACTTCGGGCAACGCACCTCCCGTCGTTGCCACGACGGCCACGCCGCACGCCATCGCCTCGATCGCCGGCAGGGAAAACCCTTCGTACAGCGAGGGCACCACCGCGACTTCGGCCTCCCCGTACAGAGCGGCGAGCTCGTCGTCACTGACGCCGCTCACGCAACGCACGACGTCGGAGAGACCCAGCCGCGTGATGGCCCGGTCGACGCGGCCGCCCTCGCGTGGACGGCCGATGACCGTCAGCTCAACCTCGCGTTCGGTGCGCATTTTGGCGACCGCCTCGAGGAGGGGCACCAACCCCTTCATGGGGACGTCGCTCGACGATGTCACCATGATCCGGCCCGGCTTCGCCGTGACGTCGTCCCGCGGGCGGAACACGGTGTGGTCGACGCCGACGGGCACCACGGTCATGCGTTCGGGGCGCACCTGCATCTGCGCTGCGATGTCCTTGCTGGAGGACTGCGACACCGTGACGACCGCGGGCAAAGCACGCGCCACCCTCACCTGCATCCCCAAGAAGCCGAACCAGCGACGGGTGGTGAAGCGCTGCCACGCGTTCGTCGTGTGGGAGAGCGCCAGTTCGCGGTCCACCGTGATCGGGTGATGCAGCGTCGTCAACAGCGGCCACCCGTCCTCGACCATTCCCAACATGCCCGTCCCGAGGCACTGGTTGTCGTGGACCACGTCGAAGTCGCCGTGACGATGGGCCAGGAGCTTGCGCACGCGGGTGGAGAAGGCCAGGGGCTCGCCGAACCCCGCCGTGCACATGATCCCGAATTCCGCCCAGTCCTCACGGCTGGTGAATTCACGCGGATGCGGCACGCGGAACGGGTCCGGGTCCCGGTAGAGGTCGAGACCCGGCACGGGGGTGAAGCCCACCCCGGGGTCGAGATCCGGCCAGGGCGGCCCCGAGAACACCTCGACCGAGTGGCCCAGCGCGACCAATTCCCGGGTCAGGTGGCGGGTGTAGACACCCTGGCCTCCGCAGCGCGGATTGCCACGGTAGATGAGGAAGGCGATCCGTAAACCGCCAGGTCGCGGCGGTTCTGCGCCGACCCTGGGCGGTGTCTCAATGTGGCGGGAGCGCTCCCAGGACTCCTTGGCCTCGATCCACTTCTGCTTGGGCGATTTAGGCACAAGGTGTTCCGACAGATCCAACCATGGCCGCATAGCCTCCCCGAACCCCTTGCTCGACGCAAACCTCGGTCACATCCGTGCCTCGATGGTCCTCAATTGAGTCCGAACCACCCCAAAACGGTGAGCACCACGAACACCGAGGCCACGGCCGCCACCGAGAGGATCGACGCCCCGCCGAGCCACCTGGCCCATGGCCCGTTCGCGGCCGGACCGAGGAGGGAACGCCGGTTGGCCAGCACCAGGATCAGGATCAGGGTCATCGGCGTGATCACGCCCTCGAGGACCTGCGTGTTCAAAATGAGGGTGATCAGGTTGCCCGGCACCAGCACGACGGCTGCCCCGACCACGATCTGGGCCGTGAACAACCCCAGGAAGAGGGGAGCTTGGCGGAAGCTGGAGGACACTGAGCGCTCTACCCCGATCGCCTCCGCGACGGCGTAGGACGTCGAGAGCGGCACGACGGCGGCCGCCAGCGCCGACGCGCCGAGAAGTCCGAGTCCGAAGAGCACCTCGGCCGCCGGCCCGGCCACCGGGCGCAGCGCATGCGCCGCGTGGGAGGCCGAGGTCAGCGGACCGGTCCCGCCGATGGTGGCCCCGGTCGCCACAATGATCGACATGGCGACGAACGCGGCCAGGATCGCCCCCATGATGGCGTCCACCCTCTGGAACCGGAAGTCCTCCGGCTTGACGCCCTTGTCGACCACCGCTCCCGCTTCGTACAACTGGATGTAGGGGGTGATGGTGGTGCCGATGAGCGCCACGGAGAGAAGAAGGAAGGACTTGCTGGCCACGAAGTGGGGCCACAAGGTATTCGCCGCAACCTGGCGCCAGTTTGGGTGTGCGAGCACCGCAGCGATGGGATAGGCCACGAAGACGACGGTCAGGAGGAGAAAGACCCGCTCGGCGTAGCGGTAGGACCCGAACAGGACGAGGGACCAGATGGCGAGCGCGGCGATAGGTACCGACAGGTAGCGCGAGACCCCGAAGAGATCGAACGCCGTCGCGATACCGCCGAATTCGGTGACCATCAGCCCGATGTTGGCGATGGCAAAGGCGGTCACGGCGAACGCCGTCATCCGCAGCGGGAATTCCTCGCGGATGAGAGCAGCCAGTCCTTTTCCCGTGTAGACGGCCAGCCGCGCCACCATCTCCTGCACCACGACGTAGGCGATCGTGATCAGCACCATCAAGAACAGGGTGCGGTAGACGAATTCCGCGCCGGCCGAGGAGTACGTGACGATTCCGCCCGCATCGTTCCCGGCGGCGGCCGCGATGAGGCCCGGCCCGGCGGCGGCCAGGTACACCAGCCCCTTCCGGTGTATCGGCGATTTCACGTCAAAAGCTTGGGGAAATGGAAGCGGCCCTTGGTGGGCACGAGTGCGTCGAGCACGTCGTCCGCCAAAATGCGCCCTATCGGCCGGCCGTCGTCGTCGACGACCACGAGCGAGAGGCGCCGGGCCTCGACCAGTTGACCGGCCACCTCATCAGCGGACGCGTGTGGTCGCACCGTGACGACATCTTCATCGACCAGGAGCGAGGAGATACGCGAGTCCGGCGCTGTCTGCATGGTCAACAGGATCTTGAGGAGCGTGACGTCGCCGACCAGGGACCCCTCCTTGTTGACGACCGCCACGGCATCGAGATCGACGTCGTGACCGCGTGCATCAGCCAGACGCGCGACCACTTCGGTCACGGTGTCGTCGGTGATCGCCACCACCAGGGTGGACGTCATGATGCCGCCGGCTTCGTCCTCGGGATACCCGAGGAGCTCGCGCAACGCCGCGGCATCGGTGGGCGCCATCCGCCGCAACAGCTCACCACGGGTCGTCGCCGGGAAGATCACGCAGGGCGTCGACCGCTTCATCCGGCTCCATGGCGACAAGAAGGCGCGCCGCCTCGTCGGGATCTGATTCGCGCAACAACTGTTCGAGATCGTCCGGCTGCATCTCCTCGAGCGCGTCGGCTGCTTCGTCGTCGCTCAGCGCAGCGAGCAGCTCCTGACGCTCGTCGCGGCGGAGGTCCTCCAACAGGTCGGCCAACTCGCCGGGGCGCAAGCGGTGCAGACCTTCATGGGTCATCTTGAGGCGAACCTGCGTCGCCCCGTCGACGGAGTCGTTCGACTCCGCGAACGGTTGGATCGCGGCCCAGTCGATCACGCGGTCAGGCGTGGGCTGCGGACGCCAGCGGCGCGGCCCCAGCCGGCGGAACAGCGTGGCCGTGGACACGTCGGCCCCCACAAGGCGGATACGACCGAGCACTTCGGCCAGATAGAGGTCAGCGGCCCGGATGACCTGGACCCCATCGACATCCACCAGCTGATGGTCGAGGACGTCCTTGGACAGGAGCACCTCACCCGGACGGCGGACAACGTCACGTAGGTCCAGCCGGGCTGAGCGCAGCAGGACCTCGGCGTGCGCGATGCGATCGATGGCCGAAGCGGGGACGAAGGCCAACCGGCGCCCCACCTTGATGACCAGCCCCGTCACAGGCGGGTACGTCTGCCCGTCCGACCAACGGGCCACGATGTCCTCGAGCCGGCCAATCTCCTGACCGGTCTGATTCGTCACGGGACGCCCAAGAATTCCCGCCAGGGACACGATGGAGTCGAAGACACCCTCGGAGGCGAGGATACGGCGCGTCCGCCGGCGCCGTTGGTGCGCCGCGCGCACCGGCGTGTCGCGGCGTCGGGAAAGCGAGAGATTGGAACGGGCAGGTGATCCTGCCGGTGGGGATGGAGTCACGGAGCTATCTCCTGTGCGGCGCCACTAGGCGATCAGGTCGGAACGGGCGGAGAGGTACCTCGCGGGCACCCGAAAAAGGGTCGGGACCAGCACGTTCTCGATTCCGGCGCCTGCGATGACGTCCGGGTGGTCAACAAGACGCAGTCGTTCAGCCGGCGCAGGCGGGGCGAGGTGTGCCGGTCGTGCTACTGGGAGGTTCGTCCTTTCGCATGGTCACACCTCCTTCCGTTCACGGGCCCGCGGGGGCGTCAGACATCGCTGCTTCGCTCTGCGCCATTGTACCTTTCCCGTACCGCCCCTCGGGGTCCCGTCGCCGTTGGAGATCAAGCGGTTTTCGGATCGATCGCCGGGCGGGTACCGTGCCGTGGCATGGACCTGACGTACCCCCCAGAAGCAGAAGAGTTCCGCGGTGTCATCAGCGCGTGGCTTGCGGAGAACCTGCCCGAGGGTTGGGGCTCGCCGGAATTCGTCATGACCCCCGAGGAGCGGACCACGTTCAACACCGAGTGGACGGCCAAGCTCTTCGCCGGCGGTTGGATCTGTGCCAGCTGGCCGGTGGACTACGGCGGCAAGGGTCTGTCGCTGCTGCAACAGGTGGTCCTGAACGAGGAGTTCGCCCGGGTCGGGGCGCCGCTGCGCGGTGACTTCTTCGGCGACACCCTGGTGGGACCGACGCTCCTGCAGTGGGGCTCCGAAGAGCAAAAGAAGCAGTTCATCCCGAGCATCTTGTCGGGGGAGATCGCGTGGTGCCAAGGGTTCAGCGAGCCCGACGCCGGCTCCGACCTCGCCAGCCTCAAGACCAGGGCGGTGCTCGACGGTGACGAATGGGTCGTCAACGGCCAGAAGGTGTGGACCACCCAGGCGCAGCACGCCGACTACATCTTCTTGCTGGCGCGCACCGATCCCGAGGCGCCCAAGCATGCCGGCATCTCCTACCTGCTCATCCCCATGCGGCAGCCGGGCATCGAGGTGCGGCCGATTCAGCAGATCGACGGCTCCGCTGAATTCAACGAGGTCTTCCTGACCAATGCGCGGTGCCCCAAGGACAACGTGGTCGGTGGGGTGAACAACGGGTGGAAGGTGGCGATGACGACGCTCGGCTTCGAGCGCGGCACCTCGGCGACCACCAGCTACCGCCGGTTCCGCAAGGAATTCAACGAGATTCTGGAGCTGGCGCAGGAATCAGGGGCGGCCGACGACCCGCTCATCCGGCAGCGATTGGCGCTGGCCTGGTCGAAGATAAAGATCATGGAGATCAACGGGTACCGGACCTTGACGGACGCGGTACGCGGTACGCACACCACCGCCGCCTTGAGCGCGTGCAACAAAATGTTCTGGTCCGAGACGCACCAAGAGACGCTGCTGCTGGGTATGGACATCCTGGGCATGCGAGGCCAGACTCTGCTCGGGCAGGAGGGTCAGGACACCCTCCTGCCCGGTGCGCGGCGGGCGTCGGCCAACTACCCGGTGAACAACCTGCAGTCGCTCTTCTTCTTCTCCCGCTCCGAGACGATCTGGGGTGGGGCGGCGGAGATCCAGCGCAACATCGTGGGCGAGCGCGTGCTCGGCCTGCCGAAGGAGCCGCGGCCCTAAGTCCGTCTCCCGGTGACCAGGGAGGCCTCGTAGCGCACGGGCACCTGGCCTCCCACCCGGTCGACCTCCGTCACGATGTCTGCCAGCAGAGCGGCCAGCTGGTCGGGAGGAAGCGTGTGATGGTCACTGTGCGTGCGGGCGAGGTCTATCCACTCCTGGCTGGAATAGACGATCCGGTGGTCGAACGTCAGCACGGAAACCGGGCCGAAGGCGCCGGTGCGCCGGAGGGCCTCGGCCACCGATTCGTACAGCGATGTCGGTCGCTGCCCCAGGAGCACCGAGGAGCGCGCCAGATCAGGAGCGTGCCGCCTGTAGGCGGCGTCGAGAGCGGGGCGAACGAGGGGATCGTGATGGGCCTGGTTCCAGAAGAGCCCGATGCGCCCACCGGAGCGAAGGACCTGCGCCGCCTTCGCCGGTCCCCGGCCCGGGTCCACCCAGTGCCAGGCCTGACCGGCCGTCACCAGGTCGAAGCGCCGGTCAGCTGCGTCCCACTCCTCGATCGTGCCTGCTTCGACCACCACGCCTTGGCGCCGGGCCACGCCTGCCATGCGCGCGTCCGGCTCCAGTCCGAGTACCTCACAGCCGCGGGCGGTAAAGAGACGGGCCACGATCCCTGTACCGCACCCCACGTCGAGCACGGTGTGGGGTTGCTCGGCCATGAGCACGTCGATCAACGCTGCCGGGTAGGCGGGCCGGACACGGTCGTAGGCCTCGGGGTCATCCCCGAAGGAACCGGCCCGGCGCCGGTCCGTGTGCAGTGTCCACTCTTCGCTCACGGCACTCTCCTCACTCGCCTGGGCCCAGGCGTCTGGCCCACGCATATGGCTAGCTCGTCCGGCGCTGCGCCGTCATCGTCCTGGCGTCGGCCAGCGGGAGCGGCACCACATTGGATTTCCCATCGGCCACCACCGTCACGCTGACGGGGGCGGCGGCGGCACGCTGGCGAGTGGCAACGAAGAAGAGCGGCACACTGGCGGCCAGCGTGGCGACGCCGCCGACGAGAAGCGCGATGCGCGGGGTGCTGACGTCGCTGATGTAGCCGAGCAGAGGCGCCCCGATCGGAGTGCTCCCCAAGAAGGCGATGGCATTGAGGGACATGACCCGGCCGCGCATGGCGGGATCGGCCCGCAGTTGGAGGGTGGCGTTGTTGGTGGCGACGAACGAGATGCTGCCTGCCCCCATCAGGACCAGGAGGACAATGGCGACCTGCTCCGTCGGCGCGACCGCCACCGCGACGATGGAAGCGCCGAAGAACAGGCCGATCACCGCCAGCAGGCGGGTGGACGGGCGGCTGCGATGCGCGGTGAAGAGACCACCGGCCACCGCCCCTGCACCCATGGCGGCCAAGAACGCGCTGTAGAGGCCGGCGCCACCGTGGAAGGTGACCTTGGACAGGAGTGGCAGCGTGACCGTGAAGTTAAAGGCGAAGATCCCGACGATGGCCATGGAGATGAGCGGCGATCGAAGATCGGGGGTGGACCAGACATAACGGAGCCCCTCACGTACCTGGCCCTTGCGCCGCCCCACCCCCGGGGTCGAGTACAGCTCGTCGGGTCGCATTCTCGAGAGCGCCACGATGACCGCGACATACGAGGCGGCATTGACGATGAAACACGTGGACACCCCGAGGGTGAGGATGAGGACGCCGCCGATCCCCGGGCCGATGACCCGGGCCCCGTTCATGACAACGCTGTTGAGGCTCACGGCATTGGGGAGGAGGTCCCGCCCCACCATTTCGGAAACGAAGGACTGGCGCGCCGGATTGTCGAACAGGTTGACCACTCCGAGCAACGCGGACAGGACGAAGACCTGCCAGAGCTGGATCGAGTGCATGATGACGAGCAGTCCGAGGAGCAGCGCCAGGACAGCGGCCGAGGACTGGGTGGCGTAGAGCACCTTGCGCTTGTCCAACCGGTCGGCGATCAAGCCCCCGAAGGGACCGAGCAGGAGCAGGGGTACGAACTGGAGCCCGGTGGCGATGGCGACATCGACGCCGGTGCCGTGGAGGCGGAAGAGGATGAGGTAGGTCTGCGCCACCATCTGCATCCAGGTCCCTGAGACCGAGATGACCTGACCGGTGAAGAACAGGCGGTAGTTCCGGACGGAGAGCGCGCGAAAAGTGCGGTGGCCGGCTTCGGCAACGCGGCTCATTGGCCCACCAGATGTTCGAGGAGCTCCACCAAAGCTGCCGCACCGGCCCGTTCCTCGGGGCTGAGCTCGGCCAGCCGTCGCGTGAGGAATGCGTTCTTGAGGGTGCGTATCCGCTCCATCGAGCGCTTACCGGCGGGCGTGATGCGCACTCGGGCACTCCGGCGGTCCGTCGCGTCGGTGACGCGCGTCACCATGCCGGCGTCGGCCAGGCTCGCCACGATCTTCGTCATGGTCGGCGGCTGCACCTGTTCGATGGAGGCCAGCTCACCGAGCGTGGGGCTCCCGAGGCGGTTGACCGCTCCCAGCGCGGAGGCCTGCGCCGGGGAGAGGCCTGCCAGTGATTCCTGGCGTAACAGCCTGTGAAGCCGGTTGATCGACAGACGGAGGCGGCTGGCCAGCTCCTCTGACACCTCGGGGTTCTCCGACACCGCGGTGGCGGTGGCGTCGTGGCTGAGCGTGTCGAGCGGCTCCGGCATACCCCCAGTATAGTTAGTTTTGCTAACTAACGAGCCGGGCGAGGGGGCGGAGGCTCAGAAGTTCGGGACGTACCCTCCACTGCCGAGCGAAGAGCTCTCGTCCGTGCTCAGGGAATCGTCCAGGCCGCCGACGACCTCGGTCACCCAGGTCAGGCGTTCGCGCAGGATCCGCTCGACGCCTCCCGACAGGGTGGCTGAGCTCACCGCGCACGAGCTACACGCTCCTTGGAGCTGCACCTCGACGACGCCGGCGTCCACGTCCGCCCTGACCAGGACCAGGTCTCCCCCGTCGGCCTGCACCGCCGGTCGCATCAGGTCGATGATGTCCTGCAGCTTGCGCAGGCGGTCAGCACGTTCGGCGTCACTCAACGCAGTCTCGGTCTCGGGCACCCCACCATTCTGCCGTGCCGGAGGGCGATCGTGACCCGACAGGCCAGCGGCGGCTCATGTGAGGCCGACGGGAACCGGTGCCGCACCCTCGATGACGGGGTTGCGGAGCTCGCCGATCCCCTCGATCTCGATGCGCACGACGTCGCCGTCGGCCAGGAACCGCGGCGGGTCGAATCCCGCGCCCACCCCCGCCGGCGTGCCCGTGGCGATCACGGTGCCGGGCTCCAGGGGGAACGCCGTGGTCAGGTACTCGATGAGGTCGGCACACCCGAAGATGAGATCGGCCGTCGAAGAGTCCTGTCGCAGGTCCTCGTTGACCCAGGTGCGCAGCATCAGGTTCCCCGGGTCGGCGAGCTCGTCGGTGGTGACGAGCCAGGGCCCGCAGGGCGCGTGGGAGTCGAACGACTTGCCGAGGGTGAATGTAGGTGTCCGCCACTGCCAGTCCCGGACGCTGACGTCGTTGATGATGGTGAAGCCGGCCACGACCTCCATCGCCCGTGCAGCGGGGATGTGCTGGCAGCGCCGACCGATCACCATCGCCAGCTCCCCTTCGTAGTCGACCATGGTGGACACGGTCGGCAGGACGATCGGGTCGCCGGGCCCGGCGATCGACGTTCGCTGCTTGTTGAACCAGTACTGGTACTCCGGCGGCTCACGACCCATTTCGGCCACGTGGGCCCGGTAGTTCATCCCGATCGCCAAAATGCTCGGTGGGTGCGGAACCGGTGCGTGCAGCCGCACCGAGTCGAGCGGGTAGCGGGCGGCGTGGCCCGAAGGGGCTTGCCGGGCGCGCTCGAGCGCGTCCGGCCCGAAGGAGAGCAGCTCTGCCATGTCGGCCGGGAGACCGACTCCGGCGTCGCTCAGGTCGACGATCTCGTCACCGACGAGGAGGCCCGGGCGTGGGCCGCTGCCGCGGTCGGCGGACGATGTCGGACGGGGGGAGAAGCTGAGCAGGCGCATGCGCTAAAGGTAGGGGCGGGTGGAGGGTCGGGCAATCAGGGCGCGCACGCCAACAGCGCGCGCAGGGCGCGCGCACCCCACGACGCGGCCAGCGCGGACCACTCCTGCGGACGCTCGACGACCGCATCGGCCTCGGCCCACAACTCGCCTTCGACCGGATCGAGGACGGCCCTGATCTCGCCGATGGCCTCGGGGTCGGCGTCCACCCGTTGGCGCAGCGCGTCGGCGGCCCGCCACATCGGCTCGCTGGAGAGCTCGAACGGCACAAAGGGCGGCGGTCCGGCCAGCGTGCGGGGGAACGCCGGCACGTAGATGCTCGCGCAGGGGCTGCCCAAAGCCACATAGGTCCGCAGCGGTGCTCCTTGCGCCAGGTCCCTCGGGAGGACCGCGATGAACGAGGCGGCGGTTACGCTCCGCTGCGGCTCGTGCATGCAGACGCTGGCACCGCCTTGATCCGCCGGACCCGGCGGGGGCGGCTGCGCCGGTCCGTGGCTACCCGGTGCCCCCCACGGACCGTGGCCGTGATCGCGCAGGTGCCCGGCCATCGCGGCGGGGGTGAGACCGCCGCTCTCTTCGCGCTGGGCCCGGAGGAAGGCGCGGCCCGCTCCCCGGCGCACGTCGGCCGACGCGGTGGGCGCATCGAGGTCGCGGAAGCGGTCGAAGTCGTCGCCCGGCTCGAGCACGGAAGAGGCCTGCGTCCACTGCGTCCCGACCGTCAGCCGATTGCTGATGGCCGTGCCACGGGAGACGGGGGCGGCGGCGTACTCGGTGCCCGACGTATCGAGCACGAAAGCCTCCGTGGCGTCGGCGATCAGGAACGAGGAGTCGTAGGCCTCGTTGTGCGCCTCGTCGGCGATCCCCCCTTGGCCGTAGGTGCCGAGCAACTCGATCAGTATTTCGAGGGCGTTCTGCGCGGTGCGTGCCCGTTCGAGAACGAGACGGACCAGATCCTGACCGATCAGCCCCACGCGCCCCGTCGCGTGTTCGTGCACCGTACTGACACGTTCGTTGCCGATGGCCACGCCGAATTCGTTGACACCGTGCTCGGCCCCCCAGAGCCACGTGGGACAGGAAAGGAAGACTGCGTGCGCGCCGGTGTCGCCGATGGACAGGTACTGCGTGCGCAGCGTGCAGCCGGCGGTCGGACGTCGGCCGAACGGCATGACCAGCTGGACTTCGCCGACGGGCCGGTCCGAGTTTTTGGCGAAGACCATCCCGTTGGCAACGGGACCACACAGGGTGTCGCACATGACCTGGAGCATACGGAGCCTGAGTAGGGTGAAGGATCGTGGAACCTCGTGAGGTCCTCGCATTCGAGCAGATTGACCTGTCTGACAATGCGTTCTGGACCCGGCCGTGGGAAGAGCGTGAGGGCGCATTCCGATTGTTGCGCCGTGAGCACCCCTTGGCGTTCTTCAATGAGCCCCCCTTTCCGGGCAAGCTGGGACAGGTGCTCCCCAAAGGGCCGGGCTACCGCGCCGTGACACGGCACGCGCACATCGCCGAGATCAGCCGGCACCCTGAGATCTACCGCTCGGGGCAGGGTGCGACCAGCATCTTGGACATGCCCGAAGAGATGCTCGAGTACTTCGGCTCCCTGATCAGCACGGACGACCCCCGTCATGCGCGCTTGCGCCGCATCGTGTCGGCCGCCTTCAACCCGCGGATGATCAAGCGCATCGAAGACCACATCGAGCTCGTCGCCGACGACGTCATCGACCGCGTCGCCGGGCAGGGCGGTTGCGATTTCGTCGTGGACGTGGCCGCCCGCCTCCCCCTCGCCATCATCTGCGAAATGATGGGCATCGGACCGGCGGACTACGCAACCGTTTTCACCGCGTCCAATGTGATTCTCAGCCAAGGCGACCCCGAGTATGTCGCGCCGGGCACCGACCCGTTGGTGGCGTTCATGGAAGCGGGGCAACAGCTGACGACCCTCATGTCGGAGCTCGCCGAGGAGCGACGAGTCAACCCCACCGACGATGTCACCTCGGCCTTGATCACGACCAACATCGACGGTGAGGCCCTCACCGCGACAGAGGTGGCGTCCTTCTTCATTCTGCTGGTGGTGGCGGGCAACGAGACAACCCGCAATGCCATCAGCCACGGGCTCCTGGCCCTCACGCAGCACCCCGACCAACGCGTCCTGTGGCAGGCCGACCCCGCAGACGTCGCTGCGACCGGAGTCGACGAGATCGTTCGTTGGGGCTCTCCGGTGATCTGGATGCGACGCACCGTGGCCGAGCACACAGTGCTCGGAGGCGAGGAATTGGAACCTGGTGACAAGCTGGTCCTCTATTACAATTCCGGCAACCGGGACGAGGATGTCTTCGACGCCCCCTACCGGTTCGACGTCCGACGGAGCCCCAACCCCCACGTCGGCTTCGGCGCGGCCGGTCCCCATTTCTGTCTGGGGGCCCACCTGGCCCGACAGGAGATCAAGGTCATGTTCCGCCAGCTGTTCGAGCGGCTCCCCGACATCGAGGCGTGCGGTGAGCCGGACCGGCTCCGCTCGTCGTTCATCAACGGGATCAAACATCTCGAGTGCACGTTCACCCCGGTGCGCCCCAGGCGCTGACCGGGCACGTCATCGGAGCCGGCTCTCAGGTCGGCGTATCGGCGAACTCGTTGTAGGCGGCGAGCGCACGCGGTCCCCACACGAGCCCCGGGCCCCCGTTCATCATGATGGCCACGCCGATCATCTCGGACACCTCAGCCAGTGTCGCCCCACGATGAGCCGCACCACGCGCGTGGGCGGAGATGCACCCGTCGCACTCCCGGGTGATGGCGATGGCCAATGCGATGAGCTCCTTCATGCGCGTCGAGAGCGCGCCCTCCACCATCGCCGCCCTGTGGAGAGCCCCGTAGCCCGCCATGACGTCGGGAACCGCTTCGCCCAGTTCGCGGTACGGCGCCTTGAGATCCTCGGTGACCTGATGAAAATGTTCCATGCGTCATGCTGACACGTCAGTGTGGGCGGGCAGTTGTCTCCATGGCTCGGTACACCGCTGCCCCCAACATGTCCTGGAGGAGGGCGAAGTCAGCCTCCAGCTGGGCGGCCGAGTGCGCGGCAAACCTTCCGCCCGCCTCGCTGGCCGCGAAACCGAGGATCGCGGTGGCCAGTACGCGCTCGAGTTGCACCACATCGTCTTCGCCGAGCCCCGCCTCGCGCAACGCCACGTACACGACGTCACGTGCGCGCCGCGCCCCCATGGTGACGGCCGGGCGCCGGAGGAGCAGCGGAAAGACCTCCGGGTGACGGAGTGCCGCCATCCGGGTGCCTCGGGCCAAGGCACGAAGGCGGTCGGGCCACGGGTCGTCCGGGTCGGGCAGGGCGACCTCCAACAAGATGCTTTCCACCACCCCGTCGAGCAGGTCGGCCTTGTTCGCCACGTGGCGGTACAGGGCCATCGGCGTCACACCGAGGCGCTCGGCCACTCCCTGCATGGTGACTGCGGCCAATCCCTCCTCGTCCGCCAGCCGCAGGCTGGCCGCCAGCACTGCGGCACGATCAATTTGGGCGGGTCTTCCCATCAGGGTCAGTATCGCCCAGCCGGTCGTTCACTGGGCGCTGGCTCCACGCGGGCCGCGGGCCCGGACCTCCTCGACCGTCGACATGGCGTCACGCAATTCCTGGATCCAATCGGATTCGTGCTGCGCCACGAGGCGCACGCACCACGCCAGCGCCTCGCTCCGGCTGCGTGCCACTCCCGCGTCGATCAACGTGTCGAGCGCGCGACGGTCGGCCAAACGCAGCCGGGTCATCACGGGAACCCCGGCCGTGGTGAAGAGGACCCGGGAGCCACCGCATTGCGCGCCCCACGAGACGGTGCGCCGAAACGCCGGCTGCGCCTCGTCGGCGATGCGCATGCGACCGCCGCGGGAGTCCTCCCGGAATCCACTGATCCGAGCCTGCTCGGCTACGCGCACTTCCTCTTCACTTGCGCCCTCAGGCAGCTGGGGTGCGGGCAGCGAGCCCACCACCTGCAACTCGTCCTGATCGACCTCGATCGTCACCGGCCCTTCGAACCAACCGTCGGGAATGCGGCCGGCGAACCATGCGGCGATGAGACGCTCCTGCTCGGGGCCCGATGGCGGCGCTCCCCCCGAACGACGGCGGCCACCCCGCCGACCTGTCCATGGTGCGTCCCCTGCGGATCCTGTGTTCTCTGGGTTCATGATTACTAGATTACACAGTTACTTACCTTATGTAAACCACATCCCCCCAGGTCGATCTTGAATCTGTTTGTATCCTCCATATGCGTATGATATATACTTACCGCGTGCGGATCCTGCTCACGTTGGGCACCGACGTCGTCCCACGTTCCCCTCCCATGTCGGTGTGCGTACGCACCAATTCCTCATGGCCGTACTCGGCGAGGCACAGCGCTCCGGTCGGCGGCGACACGTGCTGACAGAGATCGCTCGGCGTGCGGCGCGGCGCGGCGTCTACGCGGGGTCCGTCGAAGAACTCCTGCCTCTGCACCGGGACTGGCGGACGATCGCGCCGACGCTCGGCGCGATCGTGCTGACGTTGGTGAAGCCCGACCTCTCGGCCTTCTTCACCAACGGCGCCGTCTCCCGCTACGCCCTGGCGACCGAGGGATGGCGCCAGCTCCGCCGACAACCTCCTCTGGGCCGGCTCAGTCCAAGCTCAGTTTGAAACCCTGGTGAGAGGGCAGAAAACCAAGGCTGGCATAGAAGCGGTGCGCATCGGGCCGGGCGTGGTTCGACGTGAGCTGCACGCGGTAACACCCGAGAGCCCTCGCCCGGTCGATGGCGGCACCCATGAGGACACGGCCGATCCCCCGGCTGCGCCAGTCCGGATGGACGTGTACCGATTCAACCTCGGCACACAGCCCGCCCTTGGATTGGAGGTGGCGGAAGACGATGAGCTGGCAGACACCCACGACTTCGCCCCCGACTTCGGCGACGAGGACGTCGCCCGAACCCTGCATGATCTCGACCAAAGCCACGCGGTACGGCGCTGCATCCGCCGGATCCTCCTTCCCCTCGACCAGAGACCCGCGCACGAAGAGCTCCACGATCCGCGAGAGGTCTGCTTCGGTTGCGGCGCGGACCGCCACCTGACCCGGGAGGTCCCGGGGGCTCACCGGTCCACCGCGGGCGTGGCATCGCCGGTCAACCCGCACCATGCGGCCATCCCCCATTGTGACGCTGTCCGCGTCCGGACCGTGCACCGGAGGCGGACAGGCGACCGACCGGGACCCGTGGCGTTCGGCAGAGTCACGCGGCGGCCCGGTACGATCGCCCCCGCCGCCACTGCCCGTCGGGTGCGCGGAACAGAGGAAGGGTGGGGGATGACCCAGGTCAACACCGTGCGAGGGCCCGTGGAGGGACAGGCGCTCGGAAGGACCCTCATGCACGAGCACATCTTCGTCTTGAGCCCCGAGATCGAGAAGGCCGCCGACGAGTGGGACGAAGAGGCGGAGCAAGCACGTGCCGTGGCCAAGCTGCAGGAGCTCAAGAGGCAGGGAATCGACACGCTCGTCGACCTGACGGTGATCGGACTGGGTCGCTACATTCCCCGCATCAAAGCGATCGCGGATCTGGTGCCGGAGATCAACATCGTCGTTGCCACCGGCGTCTACACCTACAACGACGTGCCCATGTTCTTTCATTTCCAAGGCCCGGGAACGATCCTCGGCGGGCCCGAACCCATGGTCGAGATGTTCGTGAGGGAAATCCGCGAGGGCATCGCCGAGACGGGGGTGCGGGCCGGGATTCTCAAATGCGCCACCGATCAACCCGGCATGACACCCGGCGTGGAGCGCGTCCTGCGCGCCGTGGCCCAGGCCCACCGCGCGACCGGCGTCCCCATCACCACCCACACCCCGCGGCCGCCCGAACCCTGGGGCCTGGAGCAGCAGCGCATCTTCAAGGAGGAAGGCGTCGACCTTTCGCGTGTCGTCATCGGCCACAGTGGCGGGACCGTGAACACCGACTATCACCTGGCGCTGATCGAGAACGGGTCGTTCATCGGCTTCGATCATTTCGGCATGTCGGGCATCACCCTCGAAGATCGCGTGGACGCCGTGGTCCGTCTGTGCGACCGGGGTTACGCCGAACGCATCGTGCTCTCCCACGACGCCATGTGCTTCGTCGGACTGGTTCCCGCGCTCCATGCTGGACGCCCTCCGGGAGTGGCGCTGGACCTACATTTCGACGGACGTACTGCCGGTGATGCGCGAGCGCGGCGTCAGCGAGGCTGACTATTGAGAGCATGCTGGTGAAGAATCCACGCACGATCCTCGAAGGCGGTGAGCCGTACTGAATAACCGACAGCGTCTCCTCCACGACACCATGACCCTCATCCAAGTCGATCTACTGGCGGACCTGGCCGACCGCTTTCCCGACGGCGTCGCCTGGAAGAACATGGGTGACGGCCGCGAGCTCACACTGCGAGAGTGGCACGCCCGGTCCAATCAGCTGGCCCGGGGCATGGTCGCGCACGGCCTCAGGCCCGGAGACCGGGTGGCCCTGGCCATCGCCCCAGGCCAGCCGCTCGAGTGGCTCACCTCCTACATGGCGATTCACAAGACCGGGGCGATTGCCGTCCCGCTGAACACGCGCCTGAGCCGGCCCGAGCAACTGCGCATCCTCGACCTGGCCGGCGTGAAGATCATTCTGGCCAGCGAGGGCATCCTCGACGATTCCTCCAGCACGGCCCACCTGGGCGCCCTGGTCGCCACCACCGGCCCTGTCGGGGCCTCGGGCATCGCCTGGAGCGACCTTCTCGACCCCGATCCCTCCGACATCGGTCACCAGGTGCACATCGACGACGTGGCCGACATCATGTACACCTCGGGCACGACGGGTACCCCCAAGGGAGTCGTCGTTCGCCACGGCGGCCTCTCCTCGAACGACCGCGTCCCTGAGGAATGGACCGGGCTCGGCTTCCTCATGGGCTCTCCCTTCTCGACGACGACGGGCTCACTCCTCGTCTGCGGCCCGATGCGCGGGGGTATGAGCGGATGGTTCCTTCCCAAATTCGACCCCGAAGGTTGGCTCCGATTAGTGGAGACGGAACGTCCGACCGTGGCGATGATCGTGCCGGCGATGATGGCGCTCCTCGTCGCCAATCCCTACTTCGAGCTTGCCGACCTCTCGAGCTTGGCCGTCGTGAGTTGCGGGAGTGCGCCGGTCACGGTGGAGACGCTGCGACGCTTCGGCGCACGCATTCCGGGCGCCGAGATCACGATCGGGTACGGCATGACCGAGTTCGGGGCGGCGACCGCGCTTCCGCTGGGCGACGGAGGGAAGCATCTGGGCTCGGTCGGTCTGCCGCTGCCCGGGGTCACTTTGCGCATCGTCGATGCCGACGGCAACGACCGGCCGACAGGCGAGGTCGGCGAAGTCCTCATCACCGGCGAACGACCCGAACGGGAGTACTTCAATCAGCCGGAAGAGTCGGAGCGCACCTGGAAGGGGGGGTGGCTCAAGAGCGGCGATCTCGGGTACCTCGATGCCGATGGCTTCTTGTGGATCTCAGGTCGATCGAAGGAGATGATCATCCGCGGGGGCCATAACATCATGCCGGGCGAGGTCGAATCGGCGCTCTTCACCCACCCGGCGGTAGCCGATGCGGCCGTGGCCGCCATCCCGCACCCCGTCCTGGGCGAGGATGTCGCGGCCTGGGTCGTGCTGCGCAGCGACGCCACGGCGTCGGCCGAGTCGATCCGCGCCTTCCTCCTCGAGCGTCTGGCCGACTACAAGGTGCCCCGGCGCTACACCTTCGTCGACGCCCTGCCCCGTAACGAGGGGGGAAAGGTGGTCAAGGCCCGAGCTGGTGGCCGACGACCAAGCGGAGAGCGCTTCGTGACGACCGAATTCACCACGCTCATTCTGGAGGAGATCGGCCATATCAGGCGCATCACGCTGAACCGGCCCGAACATCACAATCCCGCTCACCCCGCGCAGCGTGCGTGAGATACTGCGTGCCGTCGAATTGGCGGAGGCCGATCCAGCGGCCCGCGTGGTGATCATCAGGAGCAGCGGTCGCTCCTTCTCCTCGGGCTACGGCTACGTGGCGGAGGACGTCGAGGAGGGCGACTTCGCCCAGGATGGATCCATCGAGGACGACGTCACCGCGATGATCACCCTCGGAACTGGCTGGGGCCGCATCTGGGACTGCCCGATCCCCGTCATCGCGCAGGTGCACGGAAACTGCCTCGCCGGTGGAACCGACCTGGCCCTGCACTGCGACGTCGTTGTGGCGGCGGAGGATGCCCGCATCGGCTTTCCTCCGGTCCGGTCGATGGGCGTACCGCCGACCAACATGTGGATCTACAACGTCGGGCCACAGCTGACGAAACTTCTCCTGTTGACCGGTGACACGGTGAGCGGCCTGGAAGCCAAGGCGATCGGGCTCGTGGTGGCCACCGCTCCGGCGAACGAGCTGGACCAGGTCGTCCTCGACCTGGCTTCGCGCATGGCCCTGATCGGGCGGGACCTTCTCGTCGGCAACAAGCGTGTCGTCAACATGGGCGTCGAGCTCATGGGCCGCTCGCAGTTGCAGAAATTCGCGGCGATGAGCGATGCGGTCGGCCACCGTGCGCCCGAGGCAACTGCGTTCTCGGCGCGGATTCGTGAGATCGGCCTGCGCCAGGCCGTGCGGGAGCGGGACGACGCCTTCGGCCTTCCGACTCGCGCCACGACCAGCGATCCGTGACGGGCATTGCTCCGGTGTTCGAAAGCCGCAATGGCGGGCGCATAGGGTGGGGGAGTCAGGCCAAAGGCCTGCACGCTCCCTTCGAACGCCAAGGCCGACATGACACCCCTGCGATTCACGCTCGACCCCGTTCGATCGTGCATCTGGGTGGATGCCCGATCGAACCTGCACCCGATCACGACCCAGACGCGGGGACTCCACGGGTGGGTCGAGCTCTCGCTGCAGCCGGACGGGGCGGTCGATCTCACCTTGCCCGTGGAGGGGGGCCTCGAGGTGGCCGTCGACCGTTTCTCCTCAGGCAACCAGCTGTACGACCGGGAGCTCAAGCGGCGCATCGATGCGCGCCATCATCCTTTGATCCTGGGGAAGATCACCGGCGTCCGCGGCACGGAGGCGCCCGATCGCTACCGGGTCGCCGGAGATCTCTCGTTTCACGGCGAAACGCGCGCGGTTCGAGCATGACATGACCATCGAAGTGCACGACGGGTCCTCCATCGCCCTGAAGGGCGAGCGGGTGTTCGACATCCGCGAGTTCCGTATGAAACCGCCGAGCATGCTGATGCTCAAGGTGTACCCCGAAGTCGCCGTACGCGTCGAACTCTACGGCACCACGTCACCGTGATCGTTTGAGATGATCCCGGCGGGAGAGCCACGTCGGGCATGTCGCACCGGCCCTCCACGTCAGCCCGAGCCGGCCAAGGCCAACGCGCAGAGTGCGGCGGCAAGGGAGAGCGGCACGGCAACCAGACCGAGCCGGCTCGCTTCGCCGACCGAGGGTGACGCACCACTGCTCCTGGCCACCTTCAACCAGAGGAACCAGGCCAACGAACCGGTGGCGAAGAGATTCGGGCCCGACGTTCAGCCCGACCAGCAACTGCGCCGCGTGGTGCGGGTTGCGAGCCGCCAGGAGGGAAGCGGCCGGGAGGTTGTTCACCAGCACCGAGGTCAGCGCCGCGATGAGTGCGGCCCCGACGCCACCGGCGTGGGACAAGAGCGTGGCCGGACCACTCCAGACGCGCCCGAGCGCGCCGAGGGCGATCGTGATCCCGAACAGCCCCACGAGTACCGGCACGCCGAGGACAGCCGCTGCTTCGTCAACCCGAAGTCGGTGCTGCACCACCCGTACGACGGCGGCACCGACACCGACGAGAAGCACGGGGACGGCTGGTGACGGCAGAGCGACCACCAGAATGACCGCCGTCACGACGGCGAGCAGTCCCACTCCCACCACCGGCCGTGCGACCGCGGTGATCGGGGTCGTGGACGCCGTGAGGTCGCGTCGTCCCCAAAAGCAGATGCAACCCGCCGTCACAAGGCACGAGGCGATCGCCGCCGGCCACATCAGCGCCAAAAAGGCGGCGCCCGACAGCGGCCGATGCCCCATCACGATCAGATTCGTCAGGTTCGACCCGGGCAGGAAAAGAGAACTGGCATTCGCCAACAACAGGGACCCGTAGAGCAGCGGGCGTTCGCCGGCACCCCTCCCTCGAGCGGCGACGATGAGCATGGGTGTGAGGAACACGACCGACGTATCAAGGTTGAGGGTGGCGGTCACGGCAACGATGAGAAGGGTGGCACCGGCGAAGAACAGGATTCCGTGGCCGCCCAGCCGAGCGAGACGGGTCCCCGCGGCACGGAACAAACCGTCCCCCTCAGCCACCAGACCGATGAGTAGCAGGCCCGCCACCAGGACGAAGGGTGTCCAGGTCTGCCGCGGCCGCCCCCGGGCCTCGTGGGGAGCAGTCACGAAAGCGAGGAGGGCGCCGACGACGCCCACCGCGCACAAGATCCACGTCCAACGCGTCCGGGGGAGGGTGCGTTGCTGCTCTGAGGAAAGGGGGCACATAGGTGTGCTTCCTTCTTACCCGTAGCAGAACGACACTATTCTTTCAGTCGGCCAAGCGCGCCTCTCCCGAACGTCGCCTTCTCGCTTTACGCACGTCGGTCCGGCAGAGAAGACAGAGCGCCCGGAAGGTTCACCAGCCGATCATGAGTCAGACGGATGCGTGGCCCAGGGCAGACCTCAGCCGACGCAATCTTGTACGGACCGAAGCAGGCACCAACTTCTGTTCCGCCGGGCAGAGATCTAAAAGCGCAACGGCCTCAATGGCGTTGAAGGTATCGATACCAGCTGGCAGATGGGTCTTCGATTCCACACTCTTGGCCCCGAAAGCCACGTTCAAGAGAGCAGTGTCAATTCCCCCGCCGCGGCGAAGGAAGGCACAAAAGGCGGAACCATCCGTCAGCACCGTTCTCAACGCCAGATTTCCCTGCTGCTGGATGTACGTTGCCAGGTCGGAGTCGGCCTTGGCGACATCGGTGAGGTATCGGGCGTCCTCAACCGGGGTGGTCTTGGGCGCGACCAAAGGTGCGACTTTCGACGAGTTGTGAACTTTCGTTGGCGAGGACTGGGTCGCGCCAGCACTGGCGTCAAGGCACAAGAGCACCATCGCAATGATCGGGACAACTCCGCACGCACACTTCGGTTTCACTTCATAACTCCAAATCGGTGACTCTTCGGGCCCACGGACGTTCAGCAATCTGGCGATTTCGAAACTACGTGCACGAAGAGTAGGCGGCGGTATCGACAGAGATCCCTCCGTTCGCCTCGGCGCCGGGTTCCGCTTCCAGCTAGCGACGGATCATCCGCCGTCGACCGCTCCAAGTAGAACATTTGTTGAGTAGGGGCGAAAGTATCGGCTGGCGCAAAAGAGATCACATTTTGGTCACACGGGACGTCCCAAAACATTCATTTTCAAGTACCGCAACGGTCACACGCCGGTAGCAAGTACGTCGCGGGCCCCATGTTAAGAAACTTCTTATGCGTATCCCTAGCAAGCACACGTACTGGAAGCGGACACTTTCCGTAGCTCAGCGCCTTTGTCATCGCCCTACTGGCCATCGCCGTGCCGACGATCTCCGCCAGCGCGGCAGGCCCAGGCCCGAACACCGTTGGTGGCTTGGCTCCCGGAGCGATCAAGCACGTCTGGCTCATCATCTTGGAGAACAAGTCCTACGACGAGACCTTCACCGGCCTCAACAGCAACTCGTACCTCTGGCAGACCCTCCCGTCCGAGGGCGTCCTGCTGAAGAACTACTACGGCACCGGCCACACCAGCCAGGACAACTACATCGCGCTGGCCTCGGGCCAGGGTCCCCAGGCCGACACCCAGAACGACTGCGTACCATCAACTCGCCGTTCAGCAGTAACTCCAACATCATCACCACCGGTGCGGTGGGTGGTGACACGAACTGGACCTACGGCCAGGCCCTGTCGCTGCTCGGTGCCAACGCTCCGCCTGGTACGACTCCTGCGAACACCAACGGCTGCACCTACCCGACGGAGATCCCGACTCTCTTTGACCAGTTCAACGCCGCCGGCGTGAGTTGGAAGGGGTACGCCCAGGACCTGGGCGGCGCCCAGCCGATCGGCTCGACATCCTTTGTGTCCGACAGCGTGCCGGACCGTGAGGATGCCGCCTGCGGCGCGCCCGGGACATCGACGTCCAATAACCCGGTCTCGAACCCGCGTCTACATGAACGGCTCTGCCGGGCTTCCCGTCGGACGTGAGCAGCTACACCGCGGCCTCGTTGGTCGCCGGTACGGGCACGACCAACAATCCCCAGTACTCGGACCAGTACGTGGCCAAGCACTTCCCCTTCCCCTGGTTCGCCTCGCTGACCGGTGGAGGTACGGGCAACCCGATGGGCACACCGCTCACCGAGCCCCAGGCCTCAGCCGGCGGCGGTACCAACTGCGACAGCAACCACATCGCCAATCTGGACGACCCGAACCACGGCCTGATCCATGACCTCAACGCCAACACCGTCCCGCAGTTCAGCTGGATCACTCCGGACAACTGCAGCGACGCCCACGACACCACGTGCAAGGGCAACAACCTGTCGGGAGCATTCGGCACTTACACGAGCGGACCCCACGCCGGTCAGGTCAACCTCAACGACCCCATCTACAACCCGCCAGGGCTGCCGGCCGACGACCCCGAGGCCACCACACCCCGGAACTTCACCGGCGGGCTGTACGCCTCGGACCTGTTCCTGGCGTACTACATCCCGCTCATTGAGCAGTCCTCGGCCTATGCCAACGGTGGTCTGATCGACATCACCTTCGACGAAGGGGAGCCGTCGTTCACCTACTCGGGCAACAGCTTCAACAACGTGCTGACCAACAGCAGCGTGGTGAGCGGCACGCCGCCAATGCCCGCCGGTCAGGGCACCTCATCCCCGTTGGGCTCGGCCCCCGCTGACGCTCCCTCCTACGGGACGCCCAGTTCGACCGCGCCCGGGTGCGGACTCCATCTTCGGCGCCTACGACATCATCGGCGACACGGCCGGCGAGAACATCAGCGGCACCAACGTCAACTCGGAGCCGACCGGCCCGAACTCGACACTGCAGACGAATGGTTCAGGAGATCAGCTGTATCCCGGTCCGGGATTCAACCTCTCCATCGACCGGCCTCCCGCCTGCACCCAGACCACGCCGACGCTGGTGCCTGTCGATTGCGTGCCGGGCATCGTCCGGGGTGACTCGGGCAGCAGCCCGGCAGCCCGCACCGACAACGGCGTCTTTGGGGGCGGTGGTTCGAGCACCATCACCTACCCCACGCCCACCAGCGGCAACCCGCCCCTCATCGGGGATGACACCGGTCGCGAGATCACCTCGATCACCATCAACGGGACGCCCGTCACCTACGGGTCGTCCACGTACAACGCCGACTTCCCGAATGGGCTGTTCGTCGGCACGGTGTCGGACACCGGTGAGTACTATCCGGCCAACAGCGGTGGCCCGACGGTCGCTGCTTCCTTCCAGGCAATCGACGACGCCGGCAACCCGGTATCCATCCCCGGCACGGTGACCAGCGTCACGCTCAGCGCAGAAGGCGACCCGGCGCTGATCGCCAGCGAGTCGACGCCGACCGCCCCGGTCACCGCTGACCCGCTGTTCGACGCCACGGACCCGACGAGCGGATGGTGGTGACACCGGAAGCGTCCTCATCAGCCCGTACATCACGCCGGGCTCGGTGTCGACCACCTTCTACAACCACTACAGCTGGCTGGCCACGATGGAAGACCTCTTCGACGTGTCCTCCTGCGTGGGCACCTCCACGGACGTCACCCTGAGCGCTCCCAGCAGCGTCACGGTCTGCGGTGGACTCGACGGCCTGGGCCACATCGGCTACGCCGCCCAGGCCGGGCTCACGGCGTTCGGAAGCGACGTGTTCACCGCCCCGACTGGTAACGGGTTCATGCCTCCCATCCCCAGCAACCCTGGAGAGGGAACCCCCGAGGCACCATTCGCGATTGCTCTGCCCGCCTTCGCCCTACTCGTCATGGCGGCGTACGTGCTGCGGCGTCGCCGGAAAGGTGCCACCGCCTGATGACCAGCACGGCGATTGCGCCGACCGCGGACACTCCGAAGGACCGGGCCCAACGGCCCGGTCCTTCGGGCGTTCGTCGAGCCTTGTTCTGGGGGTTCATCCTCCTCCTCATGCGCTCACCATGGCCTGGGGTGTCCACGCTTTGGTGGCCAAGCCGGGGCTGAACACCGCGGATCCCCAATCGTGGCTTCCCAAGCAACAGCTCGACCATCCGGTCGACCAGACCATCGCAGGCTCGGTGTCGCACCCAGGTCTCACGGTGAACGGCGGCTACGTCCACGTGACGACGCCGACCTTCTCGGCGCTTGCCGTGGTCAACGGTCCCGTGGTGCCCGGCGAGGGATTGCCCGTCATGCAGAGGTTCACCACCTGTACGTGGACGATCTCGATCAGCCACGTGAAGGGCACCGTCCCTCATCGGCGTGGCCGACTTCGACACCATCGACCATCTCCAGACGGTCTACAAGCTCGCCCTGGCACCGGGACAACCACCTCTGCCCGCCGCACTCCACACGGGCCAGAGCCTGAACTTCAAGGTTCAAGCCGTCATGCCCACAGGCGAAGGACTGATGCGCTGGGCCCCCGATGGGAACAACATCGTGGCCAAGTGGGACTACCAGGTGGAAAACGACTAGTTATCCCAATAACATTGACCGCTGCTCCTGAAACGCCGGAGAGCCAGGATCTCGACCGGTTGACGCCCTTACGAATTTGATTGCGCTTCCTCTACGGTCAACTCTGCCGCCGGGTCGGCTTCCAGGCGCTCGTCGGGTATCGGGGCTCCGCTTCGTATCGATCGACCGTAGGTACCCGCAGCGACACGTTGCTCCGCTCTCCCGATCGCCTCGAGCCGTTGACGAAGTTCAGCGGCGATGGAGTCATCAGTGCCCTGTTCGGTGAGAGGCTCCGCGGAATCGAACATGTCGCCGTCCTGGTCCGCCGCAGTTCGATCAGCCTCTCGTTGCTCGGTCATTTCGGCCAGAAGTCGCTCAACGCGGAGACGCTCGGCGGCAAGCATTTCTTTGGCCCTCTCGTCGTCCATCATGCTCCTTGATCTTCGTCCAGGCAGCATGCTACCCAGCGACCTGGAAGCGACACTACAGGGATCCGAGTGGGCCCGAGCCGGACCATATCTCGAGCAGCTTCCCGGTTCAGATGTTCCCGCCCATGTTCCGTAAGCCCCCGATGCCCAAGCTCGGGTCGGAGATCGCCAGCCGGGAAAGTGGATTCGGCACAGGAGGCGCGATCCTTGTCAGGGTGTTGCGGTCAATGTGCGAGAACGGCTCGGCGACTCCTGGGATCTCCAAGATGCCCTCCTCCTCATATGACCATGTCCCGTCGTCGTTGACGGTGACGTGCATCCGGTAGCTGCTCGTCCGGAAGGCCCTATCGAGGAAGGGGTTGGACAAGATCCCATGCACCTCGGTACCGACCGATGCCACTACTTCGAATTCTTTGGCGTCGGCCTCTGCCGGGCCGGAGGCAAGGAGAACTTGGCCTCGAGGGATCCCCAGGGTGAGCGTCACCGCGCGTGCTGCAGGTTCCCAGAGCCAATACCCCACTTGGTCGTGGAACGTTGCTGCTTCGGTCGGCTTCAGGATATGGGTGTGGTACCGCAGCCCGTAGAAGAGCTGCGGGCCGTTGGTCTGAAAATCTATGGGTTGAAGGTCGTAGTGCTCCATGAACACGTCGTGCTCCGTACCTTCAGCCACGGGATGCTGATCGGAACCCTTTGCCCCCTCCCACGTGCCCGCCATGCGGCGCAGCGGACCAAGGTTCGACAACGTGTCGGGGTCACCGATCGCTTCGGTATAGATGTCTGCACCGTAGGAGTCCGATGTCATGGCTCGGTTCCCGAACAATCCGCGGCGTTCGGGCTGGCAGGCGGAACGCGCAAGGCCAGCTGAGCGCCTTCTTCTGTCCCGCGGATGTCCACAACCATGGATGGTGAATCTAGACGAGGCGTCGGCCGTTGGTCCAAGGCCCATTCCCTGCTCGTTGACCTGGCCGAATCAGGAAACGCCCGTTGTTTTGACCAGGACTAGATTGTCATGATGGCCACGGGTGGGTACTGGGGATTCCCCGGAGGATCGTGGTCTCAGGTCCCGCCTGCTGCACGTATGGGCGCATCCGCTGGACCCACCAAGCCGTGACCGAGCAGGATCCGATCGGTCACGGCCACATCCAACGTCGCACGATCCGGGAAACCGGCGAGCCACGTTGGCCGATGGCCCTCGCTGTTCTGGTTGCCGGAGCACTGCACGCAGTCTTGCCAACCGAGTTGCGACAGCTACCCCCCGAGCTTCTGGGCGATTCGAGGTGGTGGTATCTCGTGGTCGTAACGGCGCTTCTGGGGGCCCTCATTGTGGGCGACCCGGGACGCATCGACAGGGAATCGAACTGGCTGCGTGCGATGACCGTCTTTCTCATCGTTGTGATTTCGGCGGACAATCTCGTCGAGGGCGGGCGTTTGATCGTCAGCATTCTCAGCACGAGGCCGTTTACGGAAGATGCCAACAAGCTGCTCATCGCAGGAGGTGCGATATGGCTCGCCAATGTGATTGCATTCGCGTTGTGGTATTGGGAGGCTGATCGCGGTGGCGCGGCCGCACGGGCGATGGGTACGACCGTCAAGCCGGCATTCGTCTTTCCCGAAATGCTCAATCCGCAGTTCGTCGAAAAGGACTGGTATCCGAAGTTCGTCGACTATTTCCATCTCTCGTTCACTGCCGCAACTGCGTTCAGCCCGACGGACGTCTCCGCCGTAAAGCCATGGGCCAAGCTCTCGATGATGCTGGAGGAAATACTCTCGCTCATCGTCGCCATTCTCGTCGTCGCTCGTGCCGTGAACATTCTCAAATAGCCGCCAATCGGTCGGATTGGCCCGTTGGGCCCCGGTAGGCCAGAGTGGGGCTCCACTAGAGTGAAACACCAGTTGAAAAGGCACCGGGCGGACCGGAGGCACACTCGAGGTACCGCTGGAGGTAGACGATGAAGGCAGGGAGTGAAGTGACCGGCTTTCGCACCTCACGCGAGCTCCGGAGGATCTCCACGTACGAGAGGGCACAGAGGGGAAAGGGCGCCCGTCGCCAGGTTCCCCTCTCGGACCATGCCCAATGGGCTCCCTCCAGCTCCCGCGTGGCGCCGCTCGACCTGTTGGAGGAGCAGGCCCTGACGCGTGTGCCCGAGCTGGTGCCGATTCGGTACGGGCGGATGCTGATCTCACCGTTCAGCTATTTCCGTGGCGCCGCTCTCCCCATGGCGGCAGACCTTGCCACCACGCCGGTCACCGGATTCGAGGTGCAGCTCTGCGGCGATGCGCACATGTCCAACTTCGGTGTGTTCGGCTCCCCGGAGCGTCATCTCATCTTCGACGTGAATGACTTCGACGAGACAGCCCCGGGGCCGTGGGAGTGGGACATCAAGAGGCTGGCGGCGAGCATTGAGATAGCAGGTCGAGAGAACGGGTATGCCGCGAAAGTCAGGGAACGGGTCGTTCGTCATGCGGTCCGTTCATACCGAGAGACGATGCAAGAGCTCGCCAGCGTCCCGATGATGTCGGTGTGGTACGCGCATCTGAACGTCGAGGCCATTTTGCCGCGTTTCAGCGCACTCTTGCATCCCAAGAAGACGCCGAACGTGTGGAAAGCGATCACCAAGGCGCGGGCGCACGACAGCCACCAGGCTTTCAACAAGCTCTGCTACGACCAGGGTGGCGAGACCAGAATCATCCACGACCCCCCTTTGATCGTTCCGGTTGAGCATTTCACGACAGGGGTTGACCCTGGCGCGACGGCCGACGCGCTGGCCGACATCTTGCGTTCGTACACGGAGTCTTTGGAACCCGAACTTCGACACCTCCTGGCCCAACATGAGTACGCGCACATGGCACGCAAGGTGGTCGGGGTCGGGAGCGTCGGGACCGAGGCCTGGATTGCGCTCTTCCTCTCTCTGGAGGACGACTCGCCCCTCTTCTTGCAGGTGAAGGAGGCGCAGCCCTCGGTCCTGGAGCGTTTTACGACCGCGAGCGCATACTCCAACCATGGGGAGCGCGTGGTCAGGGGTCAGCGCCTCATGCAGGCCGCCAGCGACATCTTCCTCGGTTGGCTCAGGTTCGCGTGGGACGGCAGCGAACGGGACTACTACTTCAGGCAGCTGCGCGACTGGAAGGGCTCGGTTGACGTCGAAGGAATGACGCCCGCCGGAATGGATGTGTGGGGAAGGATGTGCGGATGGACCCTGGCCAGAGCCCATGCCCGGACGGGAGACCGCGTCGTCATCTCCTCCTACTTGGGGAAGTCTGAGCGCTTCGATCTCGCACTGACGGAATTCGCGGTCTCGTACGCCGACCAGAACCAACGGGACTTCGACGCGCTGGTGTCAGCCGTGGCCAGCGGGAGAATCGTGGCCAACACCGGGGTCTGACCATTACGCCACCGCGGGCGGTGGTGCGCCGGCGGAGACTCCCTCGCCGGGGGTCGACGGATGACCCCGGTACCGGATACGGAACACTCCGTAGGCGATCGGTCCGGTCGCGAGCGGAACCCAGTACGAGGCAAGTCGGTAGGTCAGCGTTGCGAGGACCGCGTCACTGGAGGTGACGCCGGCCAGCACAAGGAGTCCGGTCAGACTCGCCTCCACAATGCCCAGACCTCCCGGTGTAATGGGAATCAGGCCGACGATGCCTGCGACCGCGTAGGCCACCAGGATCAAGGAGGGTCGTGGGTGGCTGCCGGTCGCCCGCAGTGCGGCGAGGAGGCAGAGGTAGTCGAGGGCGAGGCGTCCGGCCGAGAGGAGTACCGCCTGCCACCACTGCTTGCCCAGGACAGCTCGGATGAGGTTGCGTTGGTGCAAGAGGGTCTCGTCCAGGTTCGTGAGCGGCGGTCGCTTGCGCAGCACCGAGTTCCGGACCCGCTGGGCGACCCGGCCGCTCCATCGGAGCGGGGCATCGGTCGCCAGAACGACGGCACCGAATCCGGCGAAGAGGACGAATCCCACCGCGCCGAGAATCGCCGCGTTGATCAACCCACGGCTGGTAGTGGGAGCACCGATCAGGATGACGGGGAGGGCGAAGAGCGGAAGGGCCAGAAGTCCCCCTACCCCCAGCAGAGAGAACGCTGCGAGGCCACCCACGGTCGACCCGGTGTCCTGTCCGCTGGTGGCCAACATCCGGAACTGCACGGCGGCGCCCATCGCGGCACCCCCGGGCATGATCAAGCTGACGGCGTTGCCGGCCAACTGCGAGGTGACCACCGGGAACCAGGCCTTGGTGCGAAGGGCCAGGCGCTGCAGAGCCGAACGTGCAGGTGAAGTGGCCGATCTCGAACACCACGGCCACCGCGAACCATGCCGGTTTGAGAGTGGACAACCGTGGCCACGATGCCAGCACCTCGGTGATTGACGGAAAGACCAGATAGATGGCGATGCCCGCAATGCGCCACGACGACCGCGTTCTTGACGACTTTCTTCCAGGCCAGGGGGTGGCCCTTCTGATCGTCGACCTTGGTGGCGAACGAAGGCTTGCTCGGAACGGTCGGTTCGTCACTCACGACACACCGGGCGGTCACATCTTCTGCGGACGAAAGAGCGCACCGGCATTCGGCGTCTGGCGGCAACAGACTGGTGATGGCGTGACTCCCTTCCAATGGCAGCAGACGTTAGATGTACTCGCGCCGGCGAAGCCACAAGAGGCAGAACCATCCCCAGATGGGCGGCAGGTAGGCGGTGAAGAGGCGCTGGACGAAGACGGCCGCGGTGGCGTCACTCTCGCTGATCCCTGCCGCCGTGAGCCCCAGGATGAGCCCCGCTTCGACGACACCGACTCCACCCGGTATCGGCGCGACGCCGCCGATCATCGAAGCCAGGGTGATCACGACGATCAGGGTGGCCAGGCTGAGGTGGTCGTCGAAAGCCCGTAACGATGCGGCAAGGGCCAAGCGCCACCGCCAGTTGTCCGAAGATGGAGCCACCGACCAGTTGCACGACCTTGCGGGGGGAGGAGGCCACCGAGCGGATATTCCCCCACGCGTCCCGGATTCTCGGGCGCAGCTTTGCGCCGGCGAGCCGTCGTAACTTCGGTACGGCGAGCAGCACGCCGACGATGACCAACACGACGACGACGACCACCAGAATCAGCCACACCGTGTTCGAGTTGCCGCCCTCGTTTGGCTCAGCGAGGTGGATCGTGCTCCACGCCAGCGGCAGGGAGATCACGAACAGGAGGCCCTTGACAGACCAGCTGCTGGCGGTGACCACGGCGCTCGAGCTGACCGCCAACGACGCGTTGTAGCCCTGCTGTTGGAAGAAGCGCACCCGTGTGGCAAAGATCATTGCCGTTCCGCCGGCGATCCCGCTGAAGCTGTTGCCCACCTCCAGCGCGAGGACCCGGACGAACTGCAGGGCGCCGGCCACGCTGCCCATATCCTCCACCGCCGTTCCGACATAGGCGGCATTGGCCAACACGAAGACGGCGGCCACCCAGAGCCAATCGGCCCCGATGATGGTGTCGAAGGAGTTGGTGACGTCGATCAGAACGCCGATCAACGCCCAGCCCCCGATCACCGTCCCGATGACCAGGACGAGGTTGGCGATACTTATGCGCCGTGGCTCGACCAGCTTGGGCACCTCGATGGACGCGGCGGTCGCCGCCTTCTCGCGGACTTGATCGAGGAGTCCCTTCTTGCCGCGCAGAGGCCCGAGCGAGCACGGAGTCGAGCCCGGCACTGCGCAGATGCCGGAGCGCCGGGCCGAGGATGTCGGCGGTCAGGCAGCGGGCCGCCGACGCCGCGGCACGGTCCGCCCCCACCACCAGGGCCATCGCCGCCATGGCTCCCGCCAGGTCCGCATCGAGGCGATCGTCGCTCGCACCGGTGGAGGCGCTGCGGAAGTTGACCAGCGACGCCAGTCTCGGTGGCCGGATCGACCAGGACGGTGTCGCCGCTGATCTCACCGTGGGCCAGCCGCGCCTCTCGGAGCACCATCAGCTGGGCAAAGAGCGACGTCAAGCAGCGGTCCGTCACGTCCTCCGGCGGAACGACGGACAAGCCGATCCCCGTCCAGGAAGCAGGCAGACGAGGAGGGCATCGCCTGAGGGACCCGACCGGCCCGCTCGCACGACCTCGGGGAACGGAAGCCCCGACCTGGCCGGCCCACATCGTGAGGTAGGCCTCACGTTCCACCTGCTGGAGGCGAGTGAGGGTGAGTGTCGGTCCCGAGTCGCGGTAGAGCAGAAAACGCCCGGCTTTCGAGAGGAGTTTGGCGTCGGCTGCGTCCCGCCCGTACACCGAGACGGCGAGGCGGGGCGTCGATCCGTCGGCGGTCCGAGGCCAGGCACGCCCGGTAGTGCGCCGCTCCCCATCGCTGGTCTTCTGACGGCTGTACGTCGACTGCGGCCACGCCGAGCTCCCGCAAGAGGATCGTCGACGTCATCGGTCGACGGGAGCCCCAGAGGCGATCCGAAGACCAAGTGGACGATGGCGGTGACGCCCCAGCCGATGGCCATGCTCCCCATGACGTTGAGCGGCAAGCCGTGGCCACCGACGACCGAGGCCAGGGCGACAAGGACGACGAAGACCTCCACCAATCGCTGCAGCGTTCTGGCCAGGTACGGGAGGCTGGCGGTGGCGACGGCCATGAAGGCGGCGATCTGGTACACCGGGAAGTGGACGCTGTAGCCGTGGATCGCCGTTCCCGGACCCCGGCCGCCATCGGTGCCGAGCACGAGCACCAAAAGACCGGACACCAAGCCGGTACCGACCACGCTCAGGCCTATGTCGCGGGCGACCTCGAAGCGCCGAGCAACGAGCGCCAGAACGACGAGCACTGCCGTGACACCAAAGGCGCCAGCGTCGTACACAAGGGTCACCAGCCAGCTGATACTGGCCGGTGGTGGATTCACCACCCGCGTGATAGCGCTGTCGACCCGATAGCCGTATCTGATGATCAGGAGGCAGACGAGCAGAGCTAGTCGCCGCCGCAACCAGCCGGAGGCCGTCGCTGCCACGGCGGCGGCGAATCCCATTGCCCACCGGGGCGAACGCCACCGAGCGCCACCGGTACCGCCAGGAGATCGCGGGGGGCGTGACATCCGCCACAGCCGATCCGGCGTTCAAGCTCACAGTCCCTCCATCGCCCCCCGGCTGGTGGCATTCGTCCTCGACCGGATGGAGGATAGCGAAGAAGCTGCCTGCCCACCGCTGGGTCGGGCAACGGCGCGTGGGATTCCTTCCCGCCGGAGTGGACCACGGGCTACGGTGCCGCATATGGCCTCCCAACCGGTGATCATCGAAGTAGCCATAAACGGAGCAACCCCCAAGGAGCGCAATGAGAATGTGCCGCGCACTCCCGACGAGATCGCGACAGATGCGCTCGCGTGCCTCGAGGCCGGGGCTGCCATCATTCACAACCACATTGATCTGACAGGGATCAACGAGGTTGCAGCGGCTGCGCGTTACCTCGAGGCGTGGCGAGTAGTGTTGGCGGAACGACCTGATGCGCTGTGGTATCCCACGGTTCATTTCGGTACGCCGATGAGCCTCGACCACCTCGGTCCAATCGCAGCGAGTGGGCTCTTGCGGCTCGGATTGACCGATCCGGGCTCAGTCAACCTTGGACGCAACGACGATCACGGTGTGCCATTCGGCGGGCTGGTGTACGCGAACTCCTTCGACGACATAGCCCGAGGTTTCGACATCTGCCGCGAACTGCAGCTCGGACCAAGCCTGGCTATTTACGAACCTGGATTCCTGCGCGCCACCTTGGCCCACTGGCGGGCGGGACGCCTTCCTGCGGGTGCAATGGTGAAGCTCTACTTCTCCGCTGAGCGCGGCCCTCTTGGCGCGCCATTCGGGCTCCCCCCGACGGCGAAAGCCCTCGAGGCGTACCTCGAGCTGCTCGAAGGATGCGATCTCCCGTGGGCCGTGTCCGCCCATGGGGCCGATCTCGTGGCGACAGAGATTGCTCCGCTCGCACTCGACCGCGGCGGCCATCTTCATATCGGTCTCGAGTTCTACGGTGGCGATCGCACGCCGACGAACGTCGAACTGGTGGCTGAGGCGGTCGAGCTTTGCGGGAAATCGACGAGACCGGTTGCCACGCCCGACCAGGCAGCGGCAATCTTGCGCATTCCCCGCCCTCGCCCGTCGGGCGTGACCTAAGGGTCCACCCCCGACGAACTCGGCTCTCCCGAGGACGCCCCATGCGCGGCCTCAGACATCGGTCACCGTCGAGCGCGACGTTCCGAATCCTCACGCGAACTCTCAGGGCTCTGCATCAATTGTGGCCAGTAGTCAAAGAGAGGTGCTACCTGCAACTCAATTTCCGCCCAGAGCTCGTCGTACTCCGCATTCCGAGTCATATGTCGCATCTTTTTCGCACCCATCCTTTCCCTGACAACCTTGGAAGACCTCGGCTCCGGGACGTAGGGCCGAAGGTCCCTTCTGCGCCGAGCCCTGGGGAGACATGGGGCCGATCGGCCCTATTGCGGTTCCGGGAGTGCACGCGATGATCCGAAGATGCCCGCAACAGACCACCCTCCGGCAAGTCATGAGAGCGAACCCGAGAACGGTTCGCTCACGGATGAGGACGGATCGCGCGTACACGAGCATCCGGAATTTGACGGAGTGTTCTGGCTCGAGACCGCGGGTGCACACCTCGGGCACTGGTTCGCGAGGACTCCCAGATCCCATGCCTCTTCGGAATCCGGAGGATGGATCGCCATCTCCGGGGAGCCATGGGTCGGATTCAATGTGGCTTGTGTGCTCGACTCTCCTCGCTCCGGCGCACTCTTCACACGTTACGCGGAGAGTCTTCGTGATCTACCGGGGATCGTGATCGCGGAAAGAGTCACGGACGAGATTCTCCAAATCGCCGAGCACGTCCGGGCACGAGACATCGGAGTGCTTCCATTCATGGTCTTCGACAAGAAGACGCCTCCGAGCGCCCAGCGGGCCGTTGAAGTGCGTCGCGTTGCTGCCTTGGCGGACCTCACGCCGACAGTCGTCCTCATTGCTGATGCGTTCTCGATGAACCTCCAGGCTTGTCTCGATGTCTTCGAACCTGCCCTGGGAGACCCGAACGCCGCGCTATGGGTGGCGATGAAGGACGGTCGAATCGTCTCAGCGATGATGACCCTGAGCCTCGGCGGAATTGTCGGGCTTCACTACTTGGCTACCTCTGACGAATGCAGGGGTCAAGGTATTGCCTGTTCGCTCGTATGCCAGGTGATGGAACGTCACATGTCCAGTGGAATCCGGCGATTCTTCCTTCACACCACAGATCAGGGCCGTCGATTCGCAGAGGCTATCGGCTACCGGGCCGTGGTGCTTCCCCACGCGTTTGTCATCAACGAGGACGTGGACACATCAGCTGCCTCCGTGGAGTGAGGTTCCGCGGAGTGCTGGCGGGTGACCCGCTGGGGAAGCGATTCTCCAGATCAACGGCGAACAACGACCACCGGACACGAGGCCAGCTGCACACACCGACGAAGAAAGGATCCTGTTCCCCATTCGTGATCTTCCTCGATATCGACCGCACCGATGACCAAGAGTTCGGCGCCCTTACTGGCGTCGACGAGCGCCGCCACCACCGATGTGCTCCGAGCCCGCGGCGAAGAGAGCACATTGTCGGCCCGATGCTGAGAATGGCTTGCTCCCGCAGCGTGGAAGACGACGTCCAAGCTGGCTGACCGTAGCTCTGCCTCCTCGATTGCCCAACCGAGGGCGACGGAGTCACGGTTGTCCTTCTCAACCTGGACGACAATGCGCGAGGTAGAAGCCGACACCGCGGCTTGAGCCAATTCGTGGACGATCACTACCGGGCATCGCGCCTCGCGGGCGCATGATCGACTGACTGAGCCGAGAAGGAGCTGACTCAACGCTCCCACCCCCCTGGCGCCCACCACCAAAAGATCGGTCACCTCACTCGTCTCGATGAGCGATTTTGCGACAGGGCCGACGAGTACCTCGCCTCTGACGACAACAGTGGGTTCACGCTCCTGCGCAGCCTCCACCGCCTCGTCCACCGTCTCTTGGAACTCCTTCAGCGAGTTGCCGACGGTCCAGTCGAAATCGATGTCGCTCCCGGTAGGGGCGATGCAGACTGGTCGGAGTACTGCCTCGCGATACTTCGCCTCGCCCACCGCCCACTTCAGAGCGTTCCGCGAATGTTCTGACCCATCAACACCGACCACAATCTGTCGTTCATCGCTGAACACTTTGGTCGCTCGGACTGACCTGGGCATTGAGGTCTCCTTCACGGGGCCCGCCGGCAACTCCGGTAAGCACTGAAACGCACCCACGGGGGCCCCATCTCTATGAGGCACCTCCTCGGGGATGACCCGATTGTCGAACAATCAGGTCAACGAGTGATGACGACTTTCAACGCCCCTGTCTCCGAGGCACGCCCGAAGACGTCATATGCCTCGAGCATTTGGCCCAGTTCAAAATGGTGACTGACGAACCGCTCGGCATCTACCAGGTGCGACGAGACGAGCCGCAACAGTGTCGGAGTCGAGTACGTGTCGACGAGTCCTGTCGTCACTGTCACGTCACGGATCCAGAGCGATTCGAGGTGAAGTGTCGCCGGCTTACCGTGGACACCGATGTTCGCCACGTGACCGCCCGGTCGTACCAACTCAGTGCAGAGTTCGAAGCTCTCGGGGACACCCACAGCTTCAATCGCGACGTCAGCTCCGAGGCCATCCGTCAGCGAACGCACGATCGCAAGAGCATCTTCCCTTCCATTGTTGATCGTGACATCGGCGCCAAAGTGCTTCGCTGCCTCGAGTCGCGCGTCGGCCAGGTCGATCGCAATGACATGGCTCGGAGAGAACAACCGCGCCCCTAAGATCGCGGAGAGACCTATGGGCCCAGCACCGACGATGGCGACGGTATCACCAGGCTGAACGTGTCCATTGAGGACGCCGACCTCGTAGGAGGTGGGGAGAATGTCTGCCAACATCAGGATCGCTTCGTCACTTGTACCTTCGGGCACGACGTACGTCGAGGTATCGGCAAAAGGAACCCGTACCAATTCAGCCTGGGTTCCGTCAATGAGGTGCCCGAGAATCCATCCTCCTCCACCAAGACATTGCCCGTACAGGCCCTCCCGGCAGAAGCGGCAACGCCCACACGCCGAGATGCACGACACGAGTACTCGGTCGCCCACATGGCGCGTCTTGACCCCAGAACCTACTTCGACCACGGTGCCCACCGCTTCATGACCGAGAATCCGACCTGGAGTTGTCTCGGGTACATCGCCCTTCAGAATGTGGAGATCTGTGCCACATATGGTGGTGGCGTCCACCCGCACGATGGCGTCACCGTCATCCTGAATCACCGGATCGGGCACTTCCTTCCAACTCTTTGCACCTGGTCCTTCGTAGACGAGCGCCTTCACCCGTGATCTCCTCCTCGTTGCCTCTGTTGCCTCTTCATCATGTGACGAGCCGGTGCAGTCCACCAGGGCCGAAGGTCCCCCTCCGATTGGCAGGGCATGGGCCCTGTCCGGGCGGGTCCCTCATCAGTGACTAAACGGTGAACAGCCAGTTGAGGAGGTATGCATACCGTTTCAGGTGCTCATCGCCCACGAAGGCTTCGAGCACGTGCTGGTGGGCCTTCCGGCCGAGATCGCCGATAGCTTCTGGCTTTGCCAGCAGGTCGAAGAGCGAACGGCCAAACGCATCGAGGTCCGAGGGATCTTCAAGGAGAATCGCAGTTCCCGGCGCTATCTGCGTCGTCAACCCGCCAACGTCCGACGCGATGACCGCTTTGGACTTCCACATGGCCTCGGTCACAGTGAGACCGAAGCCCTCGGCCAGGCTCTTTTGTACGATCACCGTGGCGTACCGCTGAATGACGTTCACCATCGTCGCGTTCTCGTCAACGTCATCCATCGGCAGTGTCACCAGGTAAATCCATCGGCGCACGTCTATCGGAAGTTCATTCCACGCCGAGAGGCACTCACTGAATGCAGCGGCGTCCTCCGGGTCGTCGGACACCTCGTGCACTGATGGGCCGACGAGGGCAAGTTGCGCGTCGAGCCGGCCGACGACTCCTGCTGCGAAACCCTTCATCACTCCGGTCATATCCTTTAGCCGGTCCCAACGCGAGACCTGAACGACGAGAGGAACATTGGCTTGGAGCGGCACACCCCCGACCGAGACGAGAGAAGCCTTCCGTTTGACCAGGTCCTGCGTGCCATCCCGCCGGGTAAACGTCGCGGGGTCATCCCTTTCAACCCCGGCGAGGAGTCCGATGCGTCGAAGCGTGCGCAGCACTCCCTCACTGTCGATCTCCTGGTTCTTCGGGGAGAAGGGGTCAATGGACGGTGGAATGATCCAGACCTTCGACTCTTCCATCCACGACGGGACGAGGACACGCGCAGAGAACACATACGCCCTGCAGGCGGTGAGGTGAGGCCGCAGGAATGCCCACGCTTGCTCCGTCCACCTATTGTCGTGGCCGTCCCCGACGTGGCATCGCCAGACGACCTGCACCCCTGCTTCTGCAAGCGGTCCCGCCAGGCCGGCAGACTGAGGATCGTGAAGCAGGACCACGTCGCCAGGCTGCACGAAGTCTGAGAACGCCGTTGGCGTTTGCGCCAGCAATTCTCGAGTAGTGGGCAGCGTCGTTGACACCGAGCTCGCGGCCGTCGCCGGGAGATCCGTGCAGCTGATTATGGATCCGTTTCGTGATGACGAAGAACTCCGGGTCTCCACTCATGACCAGCCAGTGCACATTGATGCCGGCTCCGAGCGTGTAGCCCACGAGCACCTGCAGCATCTCGGCGACGCCTCCACCCTCGGCCGTCGAACTGATGTTCCAGACTGCCCTCTTTTCGAGCCGTGCACTGGTCATTGCGGCAGCTCGGTCGAGCTCTGCATAACGCTCTCGGCCGATGAGGGGCTCCAGGTTGCTCAAGGCGCGGCGGGGCACGAAGATCTCGCGGACTGGAAGAGCCGGGGTGGGCGAAACGCCAGATGACAAGTCCCCATTGTGCCAGGTGGCAACACACGGTCCGAACGGGATCATCGGGCTGACACACGGGAACGGGTCGGCGAGTCGGACTGGAGTTCTACTCGGCGTCGGCGAGCGATCCAGTCCGCTCGGGACCTCGAAACCTCTGTTACGCAACCGCGCTCAGAACGTCCGACAAGGGACCAACGGCCCTGTGCGGATCGCCGGGCCCCCCATACCTTGTGAGTGGGACTGCCGCATGCGTCGCCGCTCTCGTAGCACCATGACGACCAAGTAAGGAGAAGGGGCCATGACCCTGGATGCAATCACCGAGAACACAGGATCAGGAGCGGCAGCGCACAGCATTGTCGTCGGAATTGACGGATCGCCAGCGTCACTGGAAGCCATGGAGCTCGCAGCCCAAGAGGCCACGCTCCGCCATTCACGATTGCAGGTGATCATGACATGGGACTGGCCTCTCGCGTATGCCAGAAGCCCAATGCTCCATGAAATGGACCCGGTTCAGGGTGCCCAAAAGGAGTTCGAGGCGGAAGTGGCCCGCCTCAAGGAAGCCCACCCAGATCTGATGATCACGACCGATTTTGTCCATGGACACCCGGTCCCCACCTTGACTGAGGCCTCCAAAGGTGCCGACCTACTCGTTGTGGGTAGCCGTGGACATGGGGGCTTCGCAGGGATGCTCCTCGGCTCTGTGAGCGAGCAGTGTTCGGCACGCGCTCACTGCCCCGTCCTCATTCACCGAAGCCAAGAGTGAACACACACCCCTCGAACTCCGTGTTGGCAACCTAATGAAGGAGGCATGTATGCAAGTCATGAGGGCGGGCGGCTATCGAGAAGTAGCGTCCGCGCTGCGTAACCTCGCCGATGAGATCGAGCGCCGAGCCGTCGCGTTCGAGGGATTCTCCGTTCGTATCGATGAATCGCTTGAAGCTGTAGTGGACCTGACGGTGGGTGGCCAGGGTGAGGTGTCTGCAATAGATATCCACCTGGAACACGCAACATCAGGCCTGTGGAACCTCACGGAACTGCAGCAGGCTCTAGCCCACCCTGGCGGTTGACGGAGTCCTGCGCCGGCCCGGGGCCGGCATCGAGGTCCTCCCGGCTCGACCCAACGCACCGGTCCGGCCGCGTCATCGACCCGCTCGGCGTGTGACCTTCGGCCCTACTCCAGTTGACGTCATACCTCCACCATTGGTCAAGGGGATCGATCGATCTCACGAGAGGGACTCTAGGGGTATGCCATGACGGTTCGGCTTGCAATTAACGGGTTCGGGCGCACGGGACGATCGTTCCTACGAGCCGCGCTCGGCCATGCGTATGACTTCGAGATCGCAGCCATCAACGATCTAGGTTCCCCGACAGCACTCGCACGTCTCTTCGCCCGGGACTCGGTACACGGGCCTTACCCCGAACCGGTTCACGTCGAAGGCGACATGATGGTGGTCGGCGAACGTCGCATCAAAATGCTGGCCGAATCTGAAGCAAAGGGTCTCCCGTGGCAGGAGTCCGCAATCGATGTTGTCATCGAGTCGACCGGGAAGTACCGAACGCGAGAGAAGGCGACACAACACCTCGAGGCAGGGGCGACCCGCGTCCTGATATCCGCACCGGCCGACCGCCCCGATGCCACCTTCGTGATCGGTGTGAACGAGGATCAGTACGACCCGCGAAAGCACTTCATCATCTCAAATGCCTCTTGCACGACGAACTGTCTGGCCCCCCTGGCTAAGGTGCTTGATGACGCTTTCGGTCTCGAAGATGGCTTCATGACGACGGTGCATGCCTACACCGACGACCAGAGTCTCGTTGACGCCCTGCACAAGGACCCCCGACGAGCACGCGGCGCGGCGATAAACATCGTGCCGACGAGCACCGGCGCCGCGAAGGCAACTGGACTTGTCCTCCCGAGCGTGGCGGGAAGCCTCGACGGTTTGGCCCTTCGTGTTCCAGTTCCCGACGCGTCGATCACTGATCTGGTGGCAAACCTTCGCTCGACGCCCAGCGCGGCCGAGGTCAACGATGCCTATCGGGCGGCCGCCGAATCAGGCCGACTCGCGGCAGTCCTCGAGTACTCAGACGAACCGCTCGTCTCGAGCGATATCATCAATTCGACCGCATCGTGTGTCTTCGATTCGGGACTGACGATGGCCCACGGCCACCTCGTCAAGGTTCTCGGCTGGTACGACAATGAGACAGGATATTCGAGCCGCCTCGCCGATCTTGCTGCGCTCGTCGGCGCCGCACCGAAGCCATAGCCGCGGCTACCGGGAGTTGGCGATGTTCCAAGTTCGTTTCCACGGCCGTGGTGGGCAAGGCGTCGTCACGGCAGCTGAGCTCCTGTCAATGGCAGCCTTCGCTGAAGGTCGTCATGCGCAAGCTTTTCCGAGCTTCGGGTCCGAGAGGACGGGAGCCCCAGTTGTCTCGTTCTGTCGCATCGATGATCTCCCGATTCGCACCCGCGAGCCGGTCATGGCTCCGAACGCGCTCGTTATTCAAGATGTCACGTTGATCCACCAGGTCGACCTCTTCGCTGGTCTTTCCCCGACGGGATACGTCCTCATCAACACATCGCAACAATTCGACGAGTTGGGGTTCGGCGAATTCTTCAACCAGTTCGATCACCGCCGCCTGCGCACCTGCCCGGCGACTGAGCTTGCGTTGGAGCATCTGGGCCGACCGTTACCGAACGCGGCGCTGCTCGGGGCCTTTGCCGCCCTTACCGGCCAGGTGACGCTCGAAGCGATCGACGCGGCGATCCGCAAACGATTCTCCGGCACGGCCGGTGAACAGAACGTCGCCGCGGCTGGAGCCGCCTTTCACTTCGTCGCCCTCGAGGAGGTCACCCGTGCGTCGAACAGATTGAAGGCTCTCGCGCCGTCGCACAATCAGTGGCCCTCTGTCGCCCTGAGGTCGTGTGCGCCTATCCGATCTCCCCTCAAACTCACATCATCGAGGCGATAGGTGCCATGGTGAAGTCCGGTCGACTGTCGCCGTGTGAGTTTATAAATGTCGAATCCGAATTTGCGGCGATGTCCGTCTCGATCGGCGCATCGGCGACGGGGGCGCGCGCCTACACGGCGACCGCAAGCCAAGGCCTTCTCTTCATGATCGAAGCGGTCTACAACGCTGCCGGACTCGGTCTGCCGATCGTCATGACACTCGCCAACCGGGCAATTGGCGCGCCAATCAACATTTGGAACGACCATAGTGACGCCATGGCCGTGCGCGACTCCGGATGGGTTCAGCTCTTCGCCGAGACGAATCAGGAGGCCGCAGATCTGCACATACAAGCCTTCCGCCTTGCTGAAGAACTCTCCCTCCCCGTCATGGTTTGCATGGACGGTTTCATCCTCACCCATGCGGTCGAAGGCATCGATATGCCCGACCAGGCCGCTGTCGACGCCTTCCTCCCTTCCTACGAGCCCCGCCAGCTTCTGGATCCGAACGAACCTGTGTCCATAGGCGCGATGGTCGGACCAGAGGCCTTTGAAGAGGTCCGCTATCTGTCACACCTCCGCCAGCTCGACGCACTGGAGCGCATCCCCGCCCTTGCCGCCGAATTCACCGAGTCATTCGGGCGTCCGAGCGGCGGCCTCCTCCACTGCTACCGAACCGAAGACGCCGAGACGATCGTTGTCGCGCTCGGATCAGTTCTCGGGACCATCAAAGATGCCGCCGATGCGCTCCGAACCGCCGGTCGAGCGCGTCGGTGTCGTCGGGATCACCTCTTTCCGACCATTCCCCCACGACGCCGTGCGCGAAGCGCTGTCTGAAGCCCGGACCGTTGTGGTCGTAGAGAAGGCGTTCAGCGTCGGATTCGGCGGCGTGCTCTCGACAGACGTGGCCATGGCGACCCACGACGTTGACCTCTCGCTACGTACGGTAGTCGCCGGGCTCGGCGGACGGGCGATTACGCAACGTTCACTTGAGACTGTACTCGTCGACGCCATAAATGACCGGCTCGAACAGCTCACCTTCCTCGACCTCGATCACCAGATCGTCGAGCGAGAGCTCGCTCGGGTCGCGGGATCGAGACGATCAGGTCCTACGGCCGAGAATGTCCTTCGAGACCTCGGCACGGTCGCCTCTCGGATCGGTTGAGAGCGGCCGATGACGACCCAACCCGTACGCTTCTATCAAGTGGGCAGCTTCGCCGTCGGAAACCGCCTCGTTGACCAGGCAAGTCGCACCGTCCAGTCCCGGTTTGACCGGAACAACTCACTCGACTCGGGCCATCGAGCCTGTCAGGGGTGCGGCGAGGCACTCGGCGCCCGCTATGCACTCGACGCCGCAATGCGCGCGACGAACGGTCAACTGATCGCCGTCAATGCCACCGGCTGCCTCGAGGTCTTCTCCACCCCTTACCCCGAAACCTCCTGGAGGGTGGCCTGGCTCCATTCGCTCTTCGGCAACGCGCCGGCTGTGGCCACGGGGGTCGCCGCCGCACTGAAAGTGAAGGGGATGAACGATGTGCGCGTCGTCGCCCAAGCGGGTGATGGCGGGACGGTCGATATCGGATTCGGTTGTCTCTCGGGAATGTTCGAGCGTCACGACGACGTCTTGTTCATTTGCTATGACAATGAGGCCTACATGAACACCGGGGTGCAACGCTCCGGTGCGACGCCGCCCGCCGCGCGCACGGCGACAACCGAGGCTGTTGGACCGGAACCCGGCAACGTCTTCGGACAAGGCAAAGACCTTCCCCGTCTGGCGATGGCCCATGGCATTGATTATGTCGGCACGGCGACGGTCGCCGACCTACATGATCTCGAAGCCAAGGTCAAGCGGGCGATGGAGTTCCACGGTTCCCGCTACCTGCACATCCTCGTCCCCTGCCCTCTCGGCTGGGGCTCAGCCCCATGCGACACAATCCGTGTGGCGCGGCTCGCTCACGAGACCGGACTCTTTCCAGTCTTCGAGGCCGAATATGGCGAAGTTACGGCCGTGTCTCCGATCCGGCACCGCACGCCCGTCGAGTCTTACCTCTCGATCCAGAGTCGATATGCCCACCTCTTCGGCGATCAGGGACGGCCGGACATCGTCGCCCGCATCCAGGCCATCGCCGACCACAACATCTCGAAGTTTGGCCTCCTCGACGAGTCACGACGCCAGAAGAACCCACTGGAGACGAGCCCGTGAAACAGCTCCCATTCGCCATCACGCTCGAGGTTGGATCGAGCCACGCCAATCAAACTGGTTCTTGGCGGGTCGAGCGTCCGGAGTACGTCAACCGGGTGCCTCCATGCAACAGTACGTGCCCGGCCGGCGAGAATATCCAGCGCTGGCTCTATGACGCCGAGCCCGGCGACTACGAGACGGCGTGGCACACATTGGTCGAGGACAACCCGTTTCCCGCCATCATGGGCCGCATCTGCTACCACCCCTGCGAGACCGCATGCAATCGAGCTCAACTCGACGAGGCGGTCGGGATCAATGCGATCGAGCGCTTCTTGGGCGATCTCGCCATCGAGCGGGGCTGGACGCTGCCACCGGCAGGCCCCGATACCGGAAAGCGTGTCCTCGTCGTCGGGGGTGGGCCGTCAGGCCTGAGCGCGGCGTATCACCTACGCCGCCTCGGTCATGAGATCCGTCTCGTCGATTCCGGTCCAAGCCTTGGCGGCATGATGCGCTATGGGATCCCCGCCTACCGCCTGCCCCGGAACATCCTCGAAGCCGAGGTGGAGCGCATAGTCTCCATGGGTATTGACGTCCACCTCGAGCACACTGTTCGTGACATCAGGCGTGAACAGCAAGAGGGTAGATTCGACGCTGTTTTCCTCGCAGTCGGTGCACAACTTTCCCGACGCGTTGAGATTCCTGCGGGCGATTCCTCGCACATTTTCAACGCGGTCTCAATTCTCCATCAGGTGTCTGAGAATGACCCTCCGCTGCTTGGCCGACGCGTCGCAGTCTACGGGGGCGGAGACACAGCTCTCGATGCGGCACGGACGGCACGGCGTCTCGGTGCGACCGATGCCGTCATCGTCTATCGCCGCAACCAAGAGCACATGCCTGCCCACGCAGACGAGCTCGCGGAAGCCGTCAGGGAGGGCGTAACGATGCGCTGGCTCTCGACGGTCAGCCGCATCGATGGCGATCGAATCGTCCTCGAAAGGATGCGCCTCAACGACGAAGGTTTCCCTGAACCGACCGGCGAGTTCGAGACGCTCGCCGCCGACTCACTCGTCCTCGCACTGGGTCAAGATACCGACCTCTCCCTACTCGAAGGAGAGCTCGGCGTGACGATCGAAGACGGCGTGGTCAAGGTCTCCCCGGCAATGCTGGCGGCTCCGAATGGAATATTTGCGGGAGGCGACGCCGTGCCGTCCGAGCGCACTGCAACAGTGGCCATCGGGCATGGCAAACAGGCTGCTCTCGGCATCGACGCCTTCCTCGCAGGCCACGACCTGGTCAAGGTACCTCAAGTCGAGTTGGCAACGTTCGAGCACCTCAACACCTGGTATTACGCCGATGCGCCGCGAGCACACCGACCCGAACTCGAGGTGGCCCGGCGTCAGAGCACTTTTGACGAGGTCATCGGAGGGCTCACCGAGGAGAATGCCCTGTTTGAAGCCCGGCGCTGTCTGTCGTGTGGCAACTGCTTCAATTGCGACAACTGCTTCGGCGTCTGCCCGGACAACGCCGTTGTCAAATTCACCGACTCGCCGCATTACAAGTTCGACTACGACTTTTGCAAGGGATGCGGCATCTGTGCCCAGGAATGCCCGTGTGGAGCGATCAAGATGCGGCCAGAGCGAAGCTGACATGGAAAGACGCCGGTGACGACCCTCGCAAGCAAGATACACATCGGCCTCGGAGTGAGGTACCGCGATGACGCATGAGGAGGCGTCCAGATCCGCCGAATACATCCCATTGAGCCTGCATATGCCGACGCTGGAGGATCTGCCACCGGTCAGAGGGCGACGCGTTCTCGTCCGATCTGATCTCAATGCCCCATTGCGGGCAAAGCCCGGCGGCGGTTTCGAAGTGGCCGACGATTTTCGTCTACGCTCATCGGTCCCCACACTTGATTGGTTGTCCGCGCATGGTGCGCTCGTGACCGTCTGCAGCCACCTAGGTCGCCCCAAGGGCAAAGTGGATGCCTGCTTCGCCATGGCTCCGGTCCGCGAGGCACTTTCGGTTATGGCGCCAGGCGTCACGGTGATGGAGAATCTCCGATTCGACCCCGGCGAAGAAGCGAATGATCCGGATTTCGTGCGTCGCCTCGTCGACGGATTCGACTACTACGTCAATGATGCATTCGGAGCCTGCCACCGCACCCACGGGTCGATCGTGGGACCTCCAGCCCTTCTGCCGAGCGCGGCGGGACGGCTCCTTCAACGCGAAGTTGAAGCACTCTCACGCCTCATGATCGATCCAGCTCGACCATTTGTAGCGGTGGTGGGTGGAGCAAAGGTCTCCGACAAACTGGCCGTCCTGCGTACACTAAGTGAACAGGTCGACCACCTGCTGCTCGGCGGCGCCATGTGTTTTACATTTCTCGCCGCGCTCGGGCACGAGATCGGCGCCTCCCATCTTGAACCAGAATTCCTGGACGAGGCGCGCTCCCTCTTGGGCTCGCAGTCCGCACTGCAACTCCCGAGCGACCTCGTGGGCCTCTCTCCAGGCGGGCTATTGGGGATCGGAACGCAGCCGACCGGTACCGTACGGCAATTCGGTAACGAACTCCTGCCGGATTGGCAGGGAGTTGACATTGGTCCTGCTACTCGCAACAGCTTTTCTGAGACAATCGGCCACGCGTGGACGATCCTCTGGAATGGGCCCATGGGTGTCTTTGAGGACCGACGATTTGAGGAAGGCACCCGCGCCCTCGCCGAAGCTGTCGCCTTGTCCCCAGGGTACACAGTCGTCGGCGGCGGCGAGACGGCGGCGGCACTTCACAACTTCGGCTTGGAAGACCGTATCGATCACATCTCGAGTGGGGGTGGGGCCACACTCGAGCTGCTCGAGAAAGGTGACCTGCCCGGGCTCGCGGCACTGCGCTCAGGGCTGTACCACTAGGGCCGCACTCGGTTACCCCCTTTTCTTCACCGGCGTTCCCGATTCCGCATCTTCACTCTCTCGAAGGCGTTCGAGCTCGAGCACCCGGCGCGTCGTCTTCAGAACCGTGTCGGGATTGAGACTCATGGAGTCGATTCCGAGTTCGACGAGATATTCAGCCATGTCGGGATAGTCGGATGGCGCCTGCCCGCACAGCCCGGAGTGGATTTGATTACGTCGACAACCTTCGACGGCCAGCCGAATCATCTCTTTGACACCCTCATCCCGCTCGTCGTAGTCGAAGGCCACGATCTCGCTATCCCGATCCACTCCCAATGTCAGTTGCGTGAGGTCGTTGGAGCCGATCGAGAATCCGTCAAAGTACTTGGCAAACCGGTCGATCAAAATGACGTTGTTTGGGATCTCACACATCGCATAGACCTTGAGGCCGTTCTCGCCACGTGTTAGTCCGAGCTCGGCCATACGCGCCAGCACCTGCTCGGCTTCAGCGACGCGTCGAACGAATGGCAGCATGAGGACAACATTCGTCAGTCCCATCTGCTCGCGCACTCTCTTCATGGCCTTGCACTCAAGTGCAAACCCCTCGGCGTACGCTGGATGCGCGTAGCGCGACGCGCCACGAAATCCGAGCATTGGATTGTTTTCCGATGGCTCGAAGTCTGCTCCACCGAGAAGACTGGCATATTCGTTCGTTTTGAAATCCGACATGCGCACAATCACCGGTTTCGGCCAAAACGCCGCAGCAATCGTGCCGATCCCCTCAGAGAGCCGCTCTACGAAGAACTGCTCACCGTCGGGATAGTGGCGGATCAAACGTGCCAACGCCGCGCGATCCTCGGGGCTGGTCACCTTCTCAGGATGTAGGAGCGCAAGGGGGTGGGCGCGAATCGACTCACTGATTATGAATTCCATGCGAGCCAAACCCACCCCGTCGTTGGGTAGAAGCGATGTCTTGAAAGCGAGATCCGGATTTCCGAGATTGATCATGACCTCGGTTTTCGGTCGAGCGAGATCGCCCACATCACTACGTTCTACATGGAAACTCACGTCACCGTGATACACCCGTCCCGTAGCTCCCTCCGCACACGAGACCGTCACGCAGGTACCACTCGGCACTGATGTCGTGGCGTCCCCCACTCCAACAACGGCCGGGACGCCGAGCTCGCGGGCGATAATCGCTGCGTGACAAGTCCGTCCGCCTCGGTTGGTCACGATCGCCGCGGCGGTTTTCATCACGGGCTCCCAGTCCGGACTGGTCGAATCCGCTACCAGGATCTCGCCCGGTCGAAACTCTGCAAGGCGCGCCACACTCTCGATGACGCGCGCCGTCCCCGAGGCGATCTTCTCTCCGACCGCCCTCCCTTCGGCGATGACCCCTCCAGCTCCCCTCAAGGACGTACGTCTCGAGAAGCGAAGCCTGGCGCTGGGAAGCCACCGTCTCGGGTCGTGCCTGGACGATGTAAAGCTTGCCGTCAACGCCGTCCTTCGCCCATTCCACGTCCATCGGTCGACCGTAATGAGCCTCGATGGCGATGGCGCTGTCCGCGAGCTTGAGAACATCGTCATCGCACAGGGAGAAGTGCTCACGGTCGCTTTTCGGCGTCGGAATGTTGCGCGTGGTGTATTTCGTCTCTCCCTCGACGAAGACCATCTTCACGGCCTTGTCGCCCAGTCGTCGGCGCAGCACTGCGCGGTATCCGGCCAACAGAGTCGGCTTGTGTACGTAGAACTCATCGGGGTCAACCGCTCCCTGCACCACATTCTCACCGAGACCGTACGATCCGGTGACGAACACCACATCACGAAAACCCGACTCGGTGTCCAGCGAGAACATCACGCCGGAAGAAGAGAGATCCGAGCGAACCATCTTCATCACACCAATGGACAGTGCCACCTTGTAATGATCGAAGCCCTGGTCAATACGATAGTGGATCGAGCGATCGGTGAAGAGGCTGGCAAAGCATCGGCGACACGCATCGAGCAGGCTTTCCTCGCCATAGACATTCAGGAACGTGTCTTGCTGGCCAGCGAAGCTCGCATTTGGCAGATCTTCGGCCGTGGCTGAGGAGCGCACAGCAAGGCTTACATCTTCGCCGTACTCATCCTGAAGGCGCCGATAGCCGGAAAGAATCTCGGCCGCGAGATCGTCGGGCAGCCCTGCCCCGTAGACGATCTCCCGAGCTCGCTTGGCCCGGCGTGCCAGGTCGACCACATCATTCGGGACCAGGCCGTCGAGCGCCTCATGCAGCGCCTTCACGGCCCCCGTCTGTTCGAGCATGTAACGGTAGGCCGCGGCGGTGGTCGCGTAACCGTTTGGCACCAGGACTCCTCGGCCGGAGAGCTTCTGGTACATCTCGCCTAAGGAGGCGTTCTTCCCTCCGACCACAGGCACGTCCTCGATGCCGAACTCATCGAAGAATTTGACGTAAGTGGGATCTGTCATGATCATTCCTCCTGTAGCGGCGGTGGCGACAACTCAGAGTCTTGGAACGGGGGCTGCGTGCATCGATGCCGGAGAGATCGAACGTTGCCACCTCAGCCAGCAAGGGGACACCGGCAAAGCGGGTGCTTACTCGACGTCGGACGATTTGGAAGCTATGAGGTCGAGGACGTCCTCGGAAACGACGAGACCAACGATCTCGCCCTTCTCGGTAACGGGGACATGTCGAATGTGTTTACCCGCCATCTGCCGGATACCCTCCAAAACGGTCACGGTTGGCGAAACCGCGATCAAGTCAGAGGCGACATCCGCGACCCAAGTCGTGTCGGGGTCCGCTCGTTGTGCCAAGACACGAACAATGTCGCTCTCGGTCACGATGCTCGATGGGCCCTTGGGCCCGAGGACTACGGCCACACCATTCCCCTGAGCCACCATGGCCTGGGTAACCGACCGCAACGTGCTTTCCGGATCGACGAACGAGGGTGCGCCCCGCATGATGTGGGCAACCGGACAGAGAAGATCACACCGGTGAGAGGTTTTCCTGCTGATCGTCATTGTCGCCTCCTTTCCCACGCGCAGAGTCCTTCCCTCACGATGGGCCAGGGTCCGAGGAGTCGCTAGGGCCGTTGGTCCCTGGTGCCGGCGAGCGCATGAGACACCCGGACTTGGGACCTACGGCCCTATGCAAGGTGGAGGAGTGAGGGTTCCATGGTTGCATGTGCCCGTGGGATGTCATAAGTGTCGGCGACACCGCGACGGATGTCTTTATCCGACTGATCGAAGGTCGGATAAAGACGGTTGAGGACGAGGCGGGACGGTGGCTCATGGTCCCGTACGGCGACAAGGTGCCGTTCGATCATGCCCAAACGGTCGAGTCGGGTGGCAACGCCGCGAACGCTGCGGTCGCGTTTGCCCGATTGGGTCTTGCCACCGCGTTCGCCACCCACGTGGGTGACGACCAAGTGGGGCGCGACATCCAACTCGCACTGCGAAAAGAAGCCGTTGACACGCATCTCTTGAGGGTCGATCCGGGCGTGCCCAGTAATCGGAACTTCGTTCTTTGGTTCGGAGAGGATCGAACGATCCTCGTCCGTCACCAGATCTACGATTATCATTGGACGCATCTGCGGCCGAGCGAGATTCCCCGCTGGCTCTATCTGAGTTCAGTGGGCTCTGACGCTCCTCGGTACTACGACCAACTGTCCGAATGGCTCGGTGCGGAGCCAGCCGTTCGCTTCGCATTTCAGCCAGGCACGTTTCAGATCAAACTGTGGAACGCACGCCCTCGCAGCTCTCTATCGCCGAGCCGACCTCCTCGTGTGCAATCGAGAGGAGGCTGTGGAGATAGGAGGTGGAGATATCCATGACATCGCCGACCTGCTCCAAAGGCTCCACGGATTAGGGGCGCGCACGGTCGTCATCACCGACGGGCCTGCAGGAGCATTTGCTTCAGACGGGGCCGCCCGCTACTGCGTGCCTTCCTATCCGGACCCAGCGCCCCCGACGGACAGGACGGGCGCCGGAGATGCCTTCACCGCCACATTGATGGCGGCTCTCTGCAAAGGGCATTCACTCGATGTAGCCCTCGCTTGGGCTCCTATCAATGCCATGAGCGTGGTCCGACATGTCGGGTCACAAGCGGGACTCCTAGGGGAACACGAGGTGAAGCAATGGCTTGATCAGGCTCCAGCCGACTACGTGGTCAGCAAGTGGTGACGAGGAACGAATACCAAATGCTCTCGAACTTACAAAGCTGCATGGGTCGATGACCGCGAGCGGGAGTCGTCGGAGCATTGCTGTCGATCTGGGTGGGACCAACCTCAGAGTGGCCGTCGTTGACGGAAACGGCCTGCTCCTCACGCGGCACAAAGTTCTGACGCCGTCCCAGGGATCGATCACTGATGCCATCGTCAAGCTCATCGCTGGTCTCGAGTGTGATCCGGAATGTCCTGCCGTGGTCGCGGTACCGGGCCTCGTCGATTACGGGCGTCGATGCGCACTGTGGGCACCACACTTACCTCCCTCGTGGGTCGCCGAACTCACCGAGGATCGCCTGGCGTCCCGATTCCATAGGCATGTGTCCATCGCCAACGACGCCGATCTCGCCGCGGTGGGAGAGACCTACTTCGGCGCCGGGAGAAATTCCACTGACGTTGTCTTCCTCACCGTCTCGACCGGCATCGGCGCCGGAGTATTGTTGAACCGCCATTTGGTGCACGGGCGCCGATCGGTGGCGGAGATCGGCCATACGATCATCGATCGACACGCCTTCTCGAATGGAGAGCCCGCCACACTCGAAGAACTCGCCTCTGGTAGTAGCGTCCCGCGTCTCGCACAAATTGGTGCCGTTCAGGCCCGCACCGGTGAGCAACTCGAGGCTCTCGAAGAAATCGGCGATGATCGGGCCATCGCTCTCTGGCGGCAGATAGTTGAGGCCGTCACGATCGGCATCATCAATCTCGCATGGTGTTACGGACCCGATCTGATCATCATCGGTGGGGGAATCGGGCGGGAACGACCACTCCTTGACCCTGTGCAAGCGAGATTGTCCCAGGTCGCTCCAACCATCGCCATGACGTTCTCCCTCGTGGAGGAGGAGCTAGGCGACGACGCGGGCCTCATCGGTGCCGCTGCTTGGGATCGGGCAACGCGATCCGAGCCGCTGGACCGCCGTTGAACTCATCTGTCATTCCCGGAATATGGCGCCGATCGCACGCCAGGCGATACTCAGTCCAGATGCATGGTGCCGTGGCGCATATAGCGTGTGTGCCAAGAAAGTGCTTCATCGAGTAGGTGGGGCGTGTGCTGGCCGGGTGCTCCGGCCACGGCCCTCTCAAAATAATCGAGAAGCGCCTCCCGGTAATCGGGATGGGCGCACTGTTCGATCATGCGTCGGGCACGGTGCTGAGGCGCCAATCCCCGTAAGTCCGCCACGCCCTGCTCTGTGATGATCACGTGTACGTCGTGCTCGGTGTGATCGATGTGACTGACCATCGGGACAATGCGAGAGATGGACCCGCCCTTCGCCGTCGAATGCGTGACGAACAACGAAATGTACGCATTTCGCGCAAAATCGCCCGATCCCCCGATCCCATTTTGGATGCTCGAGCCCATGATATGAGACGAGTTCACATTGCCGTAGATATCGGCTTCGATCATCCCGTTCATAGCGAGGCAGCCAAGTCGACGTATGACCTCCGGATGATTGCTGATGTCTTGGGAACGCAGGACGATCCGACTTCGGTAAAAGTCGAAATTCTCCTGCAGCTCCAGACTTGCGCCGTCACTCAGAGAGAATGCCGTCGCAGATGCGGACACCAATGTGCCCGACCGCAGCATCCGTAACATGCCGTCCTGGATCACCTCGGTGTAGGCGGTCAGCGAGCGGAAAGGTCCCTCATCCAGTTCGCCGAGGACTGCGTTGGCAACGTTGCCGACGCCGGACTGCAGGGGCAGCAACGTAGGTGGAAGCCGACCCTTCTCGACTTCGTGTGTCAGAAATTCGACGATATGACCAGCAATACAAACTGATTCGTCATCAGTGGCCCTGAACTGCGTGTGGCGATCAGGACTGTCGGTTGGCACCACTGCGACGATCTTCTCGTGCGGGCAAAAGAGGTACGGTTGACCGATGCGATCATCCGGTCTGAGGATCGGGATCGGCTTTCGGTGCGGAGGAAGGGCCGTGCCGTAATAGATGTCGTGCACACCCTCGAGCTCCTCGGGCTGCCAGGAATTCACCTCCAGGATCACCTTGTCTGCCAATTCGAGCCACGTCTTGTTGTTTCCAACCGACGAAGAGGGTACGAGCGCACCATCGGGCGTGATTCCAGATACTTCAATCAGCGCCACGTCGAGGTGACCGAAGAAGCCTTCCCAGGCCATCTGGGCCACGTGGGAGAGGTGCACGTCGAGATACTCCATCTCTCCCGCATTGATCTTGGCCCGGCTCACGGGGTCCGACATGTAAGGCAGACGAAGCTCGATGCCATCGACCGCTGCCAGTGCGCCGTCGAGATCGGGACCCGTAGATGCACCGGTCCAGACGTTCACGGTGAATGGCGCTCCTCGGCCATGTGCCTCACCGATGCGTCGCGCCAGGGCTTGGGGCACCTCTTTCGGATACCCGGACCCCGTGAACCCACTCATTCCGATGGTCGATCCGTTTACGATCAGAGCGGCTGCCTCATCGGCAGTCATCACCTTGCCCATGAGGTCCGGACTGCGGATTGGATTTCCCATGAAGCCAACTCTCGCGCACCAAGTAACCCGACGGACACCTATCGCATCGGGGGGCTTTGCGGGGACTCCTTGCGGACGCCCGCCTACCGCGACTCCCCCACGGGCTGGGGCCTTTCGGCCCTACTCACTCGCGGCAGACGTCGCCATGCTGATCGAGGGGGCGGAGAGACCGCTACCAGGACCACGGCGACTGGACGATGGAACAGAACATACGGCTCGGCAGGATCGCTGGGGTACCTGTCGGCATCAACTGGAGCATCCTTGTCATCTTCTGGCTCATCGCCTGGGAGCTCGCCGATCTCGTCCTACCGGGCTACAGCCCCCACGAAACCAGCACCACGTACTGGGTGGTTGGGATCTTCGCCACCCTGTTGTTCTTCGCCTCCCTATTCCTCCACGAGGTGTCCCACGCCATCGTGGCCAAGAGGAACGGCGTCGGGGTCCGTCGTATCACCCTATGGTTGTTCGGAGGGGTATCCGAGCTCGAGAGTGAGGCCCTGACCCCCGGGGCGGACTTCCGGATCGCGGTCGTGGGCCCCCTCACGAGCTTGGCGCTCGCCGGGATGTTCGGCGCCCTCGTCCTTGTCGTTGGCCACAGCGGGAGCCATCAGGAGATCCTGGTCAGCGCCTTGGGCTGGTTGGGGTGGATCAACCTGCTCCTCGGCGGGTTCAACTTGATCCCTGCCGCACCGCTCGATGGCGGTCGGGTACTGCGCTCTGCCCTTTGGAAGCACAGCGGTGACCGCGTTCGTGCGGCCAGAACGGCGACGCGCACGGGGCAGGCCTTCGGCTATGCGCTCGTGATCCTCGGGGTTCTCGAGTTCCTCGCAGTGGGAATTGTGGGTTTGTGGTACGTCTTCTTGGGATGGTTCCTCTTATCGGCGGCCCGCAGCGAGGAAAGTGCAGCGGTCATGCGGTCCTCGCTGGCCGGTGTCCACGTCCGCGACATCATGACCCCGAGTCCGACGACGTTCCCATCGAACATGACGGTGGCAGAGCTTCTCGACATCCAACTTCACCGCTACCGATTCAGCTCGTACCCCCTCGTCTCACCAACCGGGAAGCTAGAAGGCCTGACAACCATGAGCAGGATTCGTCACGTTCCAGCAGAACACCGGCCGGAAACACATCTGATCGACGTGGCCTGCCCGTTATCTGACGTCCCAATTGGAAGTGTCAATGAAGCGATGCCCGATCTGCTTCAACGCATGCAGACATCGCAGGACGGCAGGGCACTGGTGATTGACGGCAATGGCCGCTTGCTGGGAATCGTGTCACCGAGTGATATCGCCCGCTTCGTGCAACTCTCCATGCTCCAGTCTCAGGCGCGGCACATCCAGCGGAAGTGATGCGCATCTGTCCCGATAAGGGAATCCGTCAGGCCTTTTCGGACCAGCTGAGAAGTGGCTGCAAAAGGGGCGTCTTCTTCTGCTGGTGACGGGACATACGTCGGAGTATGTTGTCAAGAACGACGATGGCAGAGTCGATATGGGGCCCCTTGTTGAGCATGACACACTCGGCTCGTTGGCTCATCGCAGCGTCGGTTACCTCAGCACGAGATGGCTTGCCGGTGCGCGCAAGTTGATCGAGAACCTCAGTGGCCCAAATCACCGGGAGGTGTGCGGCTTCACACAGCCAGAGGATCTCTTCTTGCACTTCGGCGAGGCGCTCGTAGCCGGCTTCGACGGCCAAGTCTCCCCGGGCGATCATTACCCCTACGAGTGGAGAACGCATGGCATGCAGCAAAATCTCGGGAAGGCGAGCGAAGGCTGCGGTTGTCTCGATCTTCAAGACGAGACCCAAGTGCTCAGCGTTGACTCGCCTTAGGTACGTACGCACGTCATCGACATCACTCTCGTGGCGCAGAAAGGACACAGCCACCATGTCCGCATGTGCTGCCGCGACTTTGAGTAATGGAAGGTCCGCGTCGCTTACGGCGGCGGCGGACAAAGCTGTGTCGGGCAGGTTGATTCCCTTCTCCGAGCGAAGCCGGGAACCTCTCGCACCCGCGGAAAGGATTCGCACATGGAGCTCGTTGAAGGTGGTGCTCTCGACGATGCCGGTCATTTTTCCGTCATCGAGAATCACCCGCTCGCCAATCTTTACAGCCTTGAATGCGACCGGGAATGTGCACCCGATCCGCGGAATTCCGGGCTGCCCATGGCGCCACGGCACGGCTGGGTCGAGTTCACGGGTCACAACGAGCCTGTCCCCCACGCACAGGAGATGCGATTGCGGGAGTTTCGGCAATTCCCCCACCCGGACAACGTCACCCTGACAGGACAGTTCGGCATTTGTCTCCAAATACGTCGTGTCCCAAATCTCCACATCGCAACTCCCCGTGGTGCTGGCAATAACCCGGAACTCGCGATGCGCACCACGGGTGTCGACACATGAAATTGTGTCTCCCAGCCGACGACGCTCGATCCACGCTGGATCCACGGGCACAATCCCACCTGAACGAGGGACCGGGCCGGCGCTCAATCGCGCCACGGCCGGCGCTGTCGGCACACCCCGGAGATCGCGCTCGGGACGAAACTTGACGACTTGAGGTCCCTCGCTCAGTGGACCGGTACGTAGTTTGGGCCCGGGGAGATCCATTGATATTCGGCAAGATCTTCCCAGGTCGGCTGATGCCCGGCGCACATGGCGCGCCATTCGCTCCCACGCATCGGGGTCGTCATGCGCTCCATTGATGCGGGCAACGTCCATTCCCAGGGCCACGAGACGCTTCACGTAGGGATAGTCCTCGGCCGCCTCCGCAGGAAGGGTCACCATGACCCGGGACACCCGACCCTTGGGGCGAGGGCCGAAGAGCGCGTCAGTATTGCAATCGAGGGCACCGCGACCCTCCTCGAAGCTCTGGATTGCCGGCCCGAACGTTGGTGCTGTCCCATCGAGCGCAGCGCGAACACTTTCAACCGTGGCCAGAACATGAGCCTCGCATCTGCCAAGTGACGAGAGACCCCGTGCACCCAACCAACGCTGTAGGTGACTGATATCGCCTTGTCGGAGTGCGAGATAGTGCACCAAGTTGACGGCATCACGACGGTGACTCGGGTCGGCGGCCATTATGTCCTGCTCTCGATGCGTCTCGATCCGGCGCATGAGGTCTTCAAGCACACAGAGTTCGGCACTGATGGATGCCCGATCGACATGCCCCTTGGGCCCGTCATCGCCATACTGCTCCACCGTGCCCATCACCACACCCTATGAGCCTTTCTCCACTTTCAGTAGGGCCAGAAGACCTTCCAAGCGCCTCAGCTCCATCCCATGTCCACACCCCAGGACATGGCTCTGTCGGACGAGAAGGTCAGCCCCTCAGATGCCACTCGGGTAGGTCTCCGGCGGTTCACCCTCGTCCCAAAGCGAAGTCCGTTCCAGTGGCTCGACGGCTCGGGTATGGTCGAGGTGGATCACGGCATCGAACTGCTCGCCTAGCCGAGCGTGGAAGTAGTGACTTCCACGCTCGGTCTGCGGTCGGTAGATCACGCCGATCGCGCGCTCTAGACGTGGCACGTTCAAAGCGGCGAGAACAGCAGAGTTCGCCGTATCCAACCAAAACCCCTTGCCGTCGTAGCGATGAAGAAACGCCTCATGACTGTCGGCGGAAGCGGCCCGGACTCTCTTGCGTTCGGCGGGGCCGCCCCATTCGCTCGCGGCGGTGACCATGCCGTCGTAAGTGGTGAAACCGATCAGCACAGAATCATGCCCATAGCGTTGACGAGCGAGTTGCCCGACGTTGAGCTCACCCCGTTGGCCCATCTCGGTGGATCTGGCGTCGCCAACGTGAGAGTTGTGCTCCCACACGATGATTTTGGAGCGAGGACGCTGTTCGTCGAGGTGTTCAATGAGCGCATCGAGCGTGCCCGCCATATGGCGATCCCGGAGATTCCATGAGGAGATCTCGGCACGGTACATCTGTTGGTAGTACTCCTCGGCGTTGCGCACCAGACGGGCGTTCTGCTCGGCAAAGAAGTACTCGTCGCCAGCGACCCACCCGTCCCGCCGGAGATACGCGTCCGCTCTTCGACGCAGTTCGATCAGCTGGGTGACGACTTCGTTCTGGCAGGGAAGCGCACCCTGGTAGGCCAACGCGTAGCCATAGTGTTGTCCTTCACCACCGACATGGTCGAAGCAGGAATAGCGCCCTCTCGCCCGTTTAGCCTCGTCAGGATCGACACGGTCGAGATACTCCACGACAGCCTGCATCGATGCTCGAAGGCTGTAGAGATCCAGCCCATAAAAACGGGCTTTCGTGGCCGGATCGGCATGGGCATCGTTGCGGGCTCGTAGCCATTCTACGAAGGTGAGAACATCATAATTTCGCCACATCCAGGCAGGAAAGCGCCGAAAGTCTGACAACGCTGCTTTCGCATCTACGTCATCGGACAGGCCCATGACGTAACGGTTAACCCGATAGGCGTCAGGCCAGTCCGCCTCCACCGCTACCGCGGTAAACCCACATTCGTCGATAAGACGTCGAGTGATGCGCGCCCGTTCACGGTAGAAGTCGTGCGTGCCATGCGACGCCTCCCCAATGAGGACGAAACGCCGATCGCCGATGAGATCGACTAAGGAGTCGTAGTCGGTGCGCTCACCCGTGACGGCATGGCAGTACGCACGAATATCGGGCGAGACCCGCGTCGGAGTGGTCACTGCCCCACCGGACCGTCACCCAGCCCACTCGTACGGCTGAACGATGGCATCGGAGCCTGGAAAGAAGATCGTATCGTGATCGCTGTCCTCCCAGCGCACCACGTACGGGGGACCGCCATCGGGGCCGTGTACATCGATGACCAGGCAATCGCGTTCAGGCTCACCGATGTGGTGACCCTTGATCACGATCCGATCTCCGGGCTTGGCTTGCATGTCATTCTCCCTTCGTCCACCTACGATCCTGATATCGGCGTAGCCACCTCAACAGGGTCGAAGGTCCCTAGAAGTGGGGTTCTTGCCGGGCACTCGGGACCATCGGCCCTAGCCCCAACTGCCCTCACGGAAGAGGCTGGCGCCAGGAGGAGGTTCTCGTGACATCCCGTGACCGGGTCGACGCAGGACGGCAGTTGGCTGAGCAGCTCGGACGGCGCTATCTCGAGAATGAAGATGTCGTCGTCCTGGGACTACCTAGGGGTGGAGTGCCTGTCGCCTTCGAGGTGGCTCAAGCGCTCAACAAACCGCTGGACATCATCGTGGTGCGCAAGCTCGGAGTGCCCTTCCAACCCGAACTCGCCATGGGGGCCATCGGTGAGGAGGGAGTACTCATTCTGAACCGCGAAGTGCTGCAGTCCGCTCATATCACCGAGAGTGAGCTCGCCGCCGTGGAACAACGGGAACGGGTTGAGCTCGAGCGTCGCAGCCACTCCTACCGTGGCGATCGACCTCCCGTGACCCTCCTCAGGCGTACCGCAGTTGTGATCGACGACGGGATCGCCACTGGTTCGACTGCTCGTGCTGCCTGCCAGGTAGCTCGAGCACTTGGTGCGGCGCGCGTCGTGATGGCAGCACCCGTTGCGTCCCGATCCTCCGTAACCGAGCTAACCGACATCTGTGATCACGTGGTCTGCCTGGAGACCCCTGACCCTTTCTATGCCGTCGGTGAGTGGTACCTGGACTTTTCCCCTACTTCGGACGCCGAGGTGGTGGCGCTCCTCCAACGTGCGGCCCACGGCGTCACGACGACGCCCGCGACGGCGGACCTCGGGGACGACCCTCCAGCCCGAGATGGGGAGTCGCAGTACGCATAGGGCCGGTCTACCTGGAAGGACACGTCACAGTGTCTGAAGTTGTCCGCGGAATGGTCGTAATCGCCTACAGCAGCGGGAGGAGTCGTCACTGCCCGCGGAACCCCTTCGTTAGTGGAGGCGCATAACGCGAGGACCTTCGGCCCTGTTGCTCTGCGGGTCCCGATGGAACGATGCCGCTATGCCATCACCCGCAGCCTCCGATGCCACAAGGCCGAGGCAGGAGTCCGCCGTGGCCACTATGGCTCGGATCGACAGGCGGGGGGAACTTGAGCACCCGAGTGCGCCCGATCGCCCCGGCCGTCCGGCAAGTGATTGGCATGCAGCAGTCCAGGTTGACAGCGTCACAAAGCGCTTCGGCTCGACACTGGCTCTTGACGACGTCTCGATATCCGTCGAGCCAGGGCAGGTTCTCGCGCTCCTCGGACCCAATGGCGCCGGTAAGACGACACTCATCCGGATCCTGACCACACTGTTGACGCCTGACGCAGGCCGGGTCACAGTGGCCGGTCTCGACGTCGAACGGGACGCGGCAGCGATCCGGTCACTGATCGGGCTCGCCGGGCAGTACGCCTCGGTGGATGAGCTGCTGACCGGGCGAGAGAACCTTGAGCTCGTCGGCCTCCTGTACCACCTCGACCGGGTCGAATTCCGGCGACGGGCCCAGGAGGCGCTGGAGCGGATGACCCTCACCGACGCTGGTGACAAACCGGTCAAGACCTACTCCGGTGGCATGCGTCGTCGCCTCGACCTAGCGGCCAGCCTCATCGGGAGGCCACCGATCTTGTTCCTCGATGAGCCGACTACCGGCCTCGATCCTCGGACGAGGAACGATTTGTGGGATTTCATCGAAGAGCTCGTGGGCGAGGGAACGACCGTCCTGCTCACGACGCAGTACATGGAGGAAGCCGAGCATCTGGCTGACCAGATCGTTGTGCTCGACACGGGACGTGTCGTTGCCCAGGGAACGGCGGAGGAGCTCAAAGATCAGCTCGGTGGCGACGTCCTCGAGATCAAGGTCGCCGACGTGGCAGACCTCACGCGGGCGGCCGAGCTCGTGGTCGCCCTCGGTCGGCTGGCCCCACGCCTCAATGCCGACCTCAAGCTGATCAGCCTTCCGGTCAAAGGCAGCGCAAAGGTGCTCATAGCTGCGGGCCGCATCCTGGACGACAGTGGCATCGCACTTGATGACTTGGGGATTCGACGGCCGTCGCTCGATGACGTCTTTCTCTCCTTCACGGGCCATCACGCAGCACCCGCCGACAACGGGTCGGCGGACGCCACCGCGAGTGATCATGATGAGTGACCTGGCGGTGCAGCGGCTCCGTGCCACAGTTCCACCGATGAGCCCGCGGCTTGCGCTGCGGGACTTCATGGGAATGACGAAGCGGAACCTTCTTCGTATCATCCGCACGCCACAGCTCCTGGCCATGTCGATTGTGCAGCCGACAATCATCTTGCTCCTGTTCCGCTACGTGCTCGGCGGTGCGATCCACATCCCAGGGGTCGACTACGTGGATTATGTGGTGCCCGGGATCTTTCTCGAGGCGGTGCTTATCGGAGGGATGACGACCGCCCTCGGCGTTGGCACAGGACCTCCAGGCCGGCATGATCGACCGCTTCCGCAGCCTGCCGATGGCACGATCGGCCTTCTTGGCCGGCCGGACGTTGGCCGACCTCTGTCGCAGCGTCCTCGCACTGATCTTCATCATCGGCCTCGGTCTGCTCGTAGGCTTCAGGTTCCACAACACCCTTGGTGCCTGCGTGGCCGGCATCGGCCTGATCATCCTTTTCGGCTACGCGTTCATCTGGGTCTATGCATCGGTCGGGCTGGCGGTCAAGGACCCACAGACGGCCCAGATCGCCTCCATCCTTCCGATGTTCATCCTATTCTTCGCGAGTTCCGCCGTTGTGCCCGTCGCGACCATGCCAGGTTGGCTCCAACCCTTCGCTCGAAACCAGCCGGCGAGCGCCGTCATCGACTCGGTACGGGCACTCTTCGAGGGTGGGCCGCTCTATCCCGAACTCTGGCAAGCGATCGCATGGTGCGTCGGCATTTTCGTGGTCTTCTTCTTCGTCTCGCTGCACCTCTACCGCAAGGCGGAAGCGTAGCAAGACCGACCCGATCGTCGACGAGCTTCGAACGCCCGGGAAGATCGCCCAAGCACTCACGAGCGGATCGTGCGGTGCGACTACGGCTCCTCAAGGCCTCCCGGCCACTGCGTGGCATCGAACACCGCCACCGGGTCCAGATAATCCCGCCACAGTGTCACTTTGCTCTTCTCAATCGTGACAATAGAGACAAATCGGTTGTCGTACGGCCGACCGGTCTGCACGGATTCGCCATGCACCTCATACTCAAGGACCACGACCGACGCTGCGGCGTCTCGATAGACCCGGAGATTGTCGGCCGTGCGCACGGTTAGGAAGCTGTCGTAGTCGCTGTACAAGTCTATGATGTTCTGTCGACCTTCAACCCGTTTGGGATAGCCGGGTACTGAGATGACGTACTCGAAGATGACATCGTCATCCAGCAGATCGAAGTAGTCCTCGCCTTCGACGAGATCCTTCAAGCCTTCCTGAATGATGCGGAAGAAGGGGCCATCGGCTCCGAAGTTCGAGCTATCCCCTGTGTACTTCGTCACTTGCCCTCCGTTCGAGCCCATCCGGTGGCGCTGCGCTGTCCGGAAAACATCCAGAAACGGCGGCCCGGATGCAATCGTAGAGCTCGCTCATCGGATATCGGCCACCCTCCACTCGGGCGATCGGAACGGCGATACTGTCTATCGCGTGATCCAATGGGCCTGATCATCCCGATCCTGCTCCTCGGGCTCCTTGCCAGCCTGTCGCCGAGCACCCTGGTCGTATTCATCCTTCTCCTCGACACGATCCGGGCCAAGGTCAACGCCGCCGCCTTCCTGATCGGCTGGGCGGTCTCGCTGACGATCGTCTTCGTCGTGACGTACGGAATCGGAGGAACGGGGCCGCTCCAGAATCGAAGCGGCCGGGCGGGTATCTATGTCGTTGAGATCCTCTTCGGCATGGCACTCATCCTCGTCGCTGTCAGGGAATGGCGGGGACGGCACCTACCCAAGACGAGCTCGAGTACGGCGAAGCGCCTCACGGCTCACCTCAGGGAGCTTCATCCGTGGGAGGCCTCGGTCGTCGGAGTTCTCGAGCAACCGTGGACGCTCACCGCCGCCGCGGCGCTGGTGGTGGTTCATCATCACTCCGCCGTGCTGATAGCCGTGCTCGCGTTCGTGGTGTTCACGGTCCTCTCCACGGCCACGGTGGGGATAATCTTCCTGTATTACTCGCGACGTCCAGGTGATGCAGAAACATACCTGCGCGGGATACGCGACAGGGCTGTACGCGCGGAGCCGGTCCTCCTGAGTGGTGTTTCTCTCCTCGTGGGTCTCTACTTGCTCGCCGACGGCATCGTCAGTCTGATTCGCACATAACCGGCGGCATGGCCGGGACAAACCCGGCCCGCCCGCTCCGTGGGAGCACCGCGACCACGTCCGTTCGAGGGACCAAAGGCCCTATTGGCTCACGGTCAACCCTGTAAAGCTGACCAAGAACGGAGGGCGATGTTCCCAGATCAGACGAGACGTGTTCTATTGGAATTGGCCGAGGCGCTCCCTCTGGAGGGTCACAACGTCCTCACTGGCGTGGACATGCGCACCGGCTGGGGCGACACCATCTTCGTCACGGTGCGCTCAGGAATCCGACAGCACGAAGACCGGCAGGAGCTTGAGAACAGGTACAAGATGGCGGTCGTGGTTGCCCTCGGGGACGTTCGGCACCAGATTCAGGTCAAATGGGATCAGTGACCGGTCGCGATGTCGCTACTCTGATAGCGGAACCCGCCACATTAAGACCGTCCCCCCGCTCGGGTTGTTCGCCACCTCAAAGTCGCCGTGGAGTTTCTCGGCTCTCCGCCGAAGGTTGTTGAGTCCCAGACCACCCTCGGTTTTGGCGTCCATACCCCGCCCATTGTCGGTGACCCATAGTTGGCAGAGCCCGTCGCTGGAACTCAGCAAGATGGTGGCCTCCGTAGCATTGGCGTGACGTTCGATATTGGTCACCGCCTCCCGGATGGACGCCAACAGATGCTCAGCCACCCGCTCCGAGACCATGGTGTCCACGGGACCGTCAAACGAGACAACCAGATCGAACCCCACGAGATCACGCAGTTCTCGCACCAGGTTGGTCACATCGTCACGTACGCCCCTACTCGACCCGCCCATGCCGAGGGCGTAGATCGTGCTGCGGATCTCCCCGATTATCTCGTCAATTTCGACAATGTGTTTCTGGAGGCGATCAGCTTCGGATTTCGACGCCCGTACCGCAATGGATTGAAGGTTGAGGCCCAGGCCGAAGAGCCGTTGGATGACGTGGTCGTGCAGATCACGAGCGAGGCGATCCCTGTCCTCGTAGACAGCTGTCATCTGAACCTGTTGATGCAATCGCGCGTTCTCGACGGCGATGCCGGCCGCCAGGGCGAGCGCCTCGACCAGGGCGACGTCGTCGCTGGTGAACTCGGACCATCCGACCTTGTCGGTCAAGTAGAGATTGCCGTAGACGTCCTCGCGGACCTTGACCGGGACACCCAGGAACGAAGTCATGGGAGGATGGTTCGGCGGAAAGCCGAAGCTGTCAGCATGGTCCCCCAGACGTGCCAGCCGGAGAGGCTGAGGATCGCTGACCAGTAGCCCCAACACCCCCTTCCCCGTGGGTCGAGGTCCGATCTGCGCTTCTTCCTCGGCGGTGAGTCCGACGGTGATGAATTCAGCCAGTGCCGTCTTATCGTCGTTGAGCACCCCGAGCGCACCGTACCGAGCGCCGGTCATCGAACACGCCTCCTCGATGACATGGCGCAAGAGCACCGGCAGTTCGATGTCCTTCTCAAGGAGGAGGACCGCGTCGAGAATCCGGCGAAGCCGGGAAGGATCATCAATCGAGTGGTAGGGCATGATCAACGCCTTCGGTGCGAACCCTCATTCTTAAGGTCTGACCGGACGGTAGCGCAACCCCCGATTAACAGCAAGGAAATTCTTCGAGAGTCACGCAACGTTCATCACGTGTCGATCGTGCGGGCCGCGGGACCTTCGGCCCTATCCGGGTCGGCATAGTCGGCTGAAACTGGCATTGAGGATCCAGACGACCCAGGTAGTCCCGGTCGTCTCGCCGGGATGGAGAGGAGGTCCAGGTGGAACCGTATATGGGCTATCACCCTGATGTCGCGTGGAAGATGGAGCCCGCCCTCGAAATATGGGTGGATGTCGATACAACGCCGGTACATATCCGTTTGGCCGGAGGCCTTGACCGAGAAACGGGGAGAAATCTCTTCTCGGTGGTCTATTCGCTTCTTCAAGAGGGGTACGTGGACTTTGCGATGCAGGTCGACATCGAGCCACTCGGCGCGGCAGGATTCTCGACCCTGGCGGACATCCAGCATCTGGTCACAACTGCTGGGGGGCGCGTGGAATGGGCAGCCTGGGCTGAGTGAAGTGAGCGCACGCGTCTATCGCTGTCCGAAGACGCAGCGCCCTATCCGAGTGGTCGGTCGACAATGAGGGAGGCAACAACCATGGCGGACGAATGGGGTCCTTTGACTGGATTGACCGGTGATTGGGAAAGCCCGCTTGGCGGCCTTGACACCGCGTACTCCCATTCTCTGGGCCGAGTTCTCGAGACGCCCTATCGAGAGAAGTGCACGTTCAAGCCGTTCGGTCCGGTCGACAACGGAGACCAGCACCTGTACGGACTCGACTACAAGACCGCAATGTGGCGTGGCGATGAGGACAGTCCCTTCCACACCGAAGTCGGCTATTGGCTGTGGGACGGCGCTACCGGAGAGGTTCTACGCGCCTTCACGGTTCCCCGTGGAATCAGCGTGTTGGCCGGAGGCATCACGACCGCTGATTCCACGGACTTCACCATGCGAGCAGCGAAGGGCGAGCCCCTCTACGCGATTGGAGAGAACCAGTACCTGGCCACAAACGCCAGTTCAACGAGCTACGAAGTGACGATCTCCGTCAGCGACTCGACCTGGTCCTACCGAGAGACCACCATGCTGCGTATGCATCAATTCGACCACCCTTTTGCCCACACTGATCGAAACACCCTTCACCGGGTGAGCTAGTTCTCAGCTCGGCACATCGGCACTGTTGTCCAAGGCCGGCGGCCGGGCTGAGCCACCGAGAATCAGACGTCGATCGAGAGGAATTGAGATGACCACTGAACGCGACCAGCTCGTCGAGGCCAACGAAGCCGACGTGCTCGAGCAGGCACTTCCCGTTGAGGAGCACGACGTCGTCCAGCCCGCAGGGATTTGGGACGAGGCCTCGGAGGCCGACGCGATCGAGGGATCGATCGAGGTGCCGCTCGACGACGAAGAAGAGCCCCGTTGACATTCAGCTGTTGCGCATTCCCAAAGGCTGATGCTCGCATTCAGTCGTGGCTCTCAATGAACTCGATGGCCCGGCCGACCGACTCCTCCACCTTCGAGTCGGTGGTCTCGATCTCGAAGCTCGAGGGCCAAGGATCCATTGCTGTGTCCATGGACGCCCTCACCTCGGGCGTTGCTTCCGAAGCATCGCTGTTCTCGAAAAGTCGCCGCGCAATGCGGTCATCAGCAACATCTGCTCGCGCGCAGCAACAGAGCTCGGCAAGGTGACTACCGGTTCGAGAAGCCACTTCCCGGGCCGCTCTTCGCCAGTCGTCCTCGATCCACGATGCATCGAGGACGACCGATTCTCCATGCCTCAGCAGTTCTTCGGCACGCGCGAGCATTTCACCGTATACCGCAGCAGTTGCCTGCGGCGCGTAGTGTCCCATGCCGTAACCTGGCTGTACCTCCCCTGTGGACGTGATACTCGCGTCGCACCACGTCGGAACGCAGAACCCTCCATTCAAGTGTCCGTGACACGCCGGCCGCAACGGTGGATTTTCCCGAACCCGGGAGACCACCGATGAGGACGAGCCTCACGCGCGCTCGGCGCAGATGAGCGAGCGCCAGAGAGTGCAGCTGGCACGCCTCTGCTCGAGAGCCCTCATCGCCTTGTTCAACGCGCAGGCATGCCACTTTGGCCCGAATGTACGCCCGCGCCGCGACGTAGTGATGGATGAGAGCCACAGGGAACCGATCCTTCGCGCAGTCCTGATAGTGGTCAAGGAACTGCTTGGCCGCGTCGGCTCGCCCCAAGCGCTCAAGATCCATGGCCAAGAAGGCCACATCAGCGCAGACATCCACGTAGCGCAGTTGGTCGGAGAATTCTAGGCAATCCAGAATTCTGACACCGTCGTCCAGGCAGAATATGTCAGTCGCCTGTAGGTCCCCGTGGCCGTCGCGGATCCGCCCCGCCGCGATGCGAGAGTCGAAAAGGCTCTGACGCCCATCGATCCAGCACGCGACAAGAGAGCGGATCTCCTCGTCCACCTCGGGGTCCAGGATTTTCCCGACGAATGGCGTGGTCTCAGAAAAGTTGGTATCCCACCCTCCCTGAAGAACGGGACCGGTCGCGGCTAAGGAGATCTCTCTCGACGAAGGCGACGCCCGATGGAAGGAATGCATCGTTTCGGCAACTTGCCTGACCCACTCATCCAGATCTTCCCCATCTCGCGCCAGGGTGGCCAATCGACGTTCTTCGGGAAGTCGTCGCATGACCACCATGTGGTCGATCGGCTCTCCACCGAATTCCACGTCGGCGACCCCCAGGTACACGTCAGGGGCGAGCCGTCGGTTCAGATCTACTTCGCGTCGACAGTCCTCGTCGCGGGCCGCTCTGTCCCTGAAGTCGAGGAATCCGAACTGAATATGCTTTCGGAGCTTGTACACCCGATCATCGATGAAGAACAAAATGGAAACGTGTGTCTCGACAACAGCCGCACCAGCAGACCCTTGCGTACTCACGACCACTCGCCTGAGAGGAGAACGCTCATCTGGGGCACACGATCGAGAGGTTCATTCTCCAGCCAGGTCCCGGTGATTGAACGCCGCAACGGCGAGAAGGGCGAATGCGATGCCGATGGCGATCATCGTGGCACCGCTGACCCAATCGGGGCCTATAGCCGGTGCGGGGTTCAATTGGTGGAAGATCGAGCTGTCGAGCAGCAGGTGATTCGAATTGACGACCCCACCGAGAAGCTCGACGAGAAATGACCAGGCGAGAACCCCGTAGACGGCAGCCGATGCCATGCGAGGGATGCAGCCCCATGCCAGTGCTCCGAACCCCAGAAGGAATACCCCCGCCGGCACGGTGTTGAGTCCTGCGCCAAGGAGGTTGGAAAAGCCGACTGTCACATGTTGGCTGGCCACACCGAGCCAGGCGAAGAGACCTCCGAGCACGCCTGCAGCGACAATGACGGCGGAGGCAACACAGAGGCGACCCAGCATCCATCGGCTCCGTGACAGCGGACGTACCAGCAGATGGTCGATCCGACCGGTGGCCTCCTCCCGGCGCGCCGCGGTGATCTGTCCGGCGGCCATGAGAGCAACGAGCAAGGTAATGATAAGAAACGAGAATCCGAGATAGGCCTTGACCGCTCCACCCCCGCCATCCAGACGCTTTAGTACCTCCTCGACGCGGGGGGAGGACTGGAGTGACTGGGCGGCCGACTTCGCTGACCCACCGAGGAGCAATCCAAAAGCACACACTCCGCCGACCCATCCAAGAATCGTCGGTCGAATCAGTCTGAGCGTGAGTCCCACGTTGCCGAAGAGAAGGGTGGTGTGCGCCTTGGCGCTCGAATGATCAGGCAGTGTGCTGGCGCCCAGATCCCTCACTCCGGCGAGGAAGAGTGCCGCGCCCACCATTATCCCTGTGAGGCCGAAGATGAGCGCAAGCAATTCGGGCTGGGGATGTGTGAATGGCTGCAACTGTTCGATCCAGCCCAAAGGCGTGGCCCAGTGCAACCAGCCGAGACTGCGGTTGGAATCGGACAACATCCGCAACGCGAAGAAGAATCCCAAAGTGCCTCCGCAATACGAGGCTGCTTGACGACGGCTTGCCGCCAACTGACTCGCCAGCACTCCGGCGCCCATGAACATGGCGGCGCCGGCAGTAACCGTCAGGCTGAAGAGGACGGACGAGCCTATTGAGAAGTGGGCACTGCCGAATGTGGCCGATGCCCATCGTCAGCGCAGCTGAGATGACAAAAAGGGCCAGCAACCCTTCTGCCAACCCGGACATCGGCCTGGGTCGCCGCACCTCTTCGCGTTGTCTGGCCGGCCAACAGCAATTCCCATCGACCGGCATCCTCCTCACCGCGCAACAACTTGGTTGAGAGAAGAAGAGCCCATACCGCTCCGAGCACCGTCAAGATGCCGACGGATTTCCACTCCGTATAACCAGCAACGGTATTGAGTTGATGGGCCGGTCCGACAAGTGCGTTCAGGCCACCACTCGACGTGAACGATTTGGCGAGCTCGTTGCGCTCCGCCTGCGTCTTATAGGCCGAAACGTACGCCTGCACCTGCGAAACCACATAGACGCCGAAGACGAGTCCCCACAACGCGCCCGAACGCACGGCTTTGCGTCTCGTAAGTCTGTAGACAACGCGCGAGGGATTCGTACGTACGCGGAGACGGGTGCGTGGTCCGAGGCGAAGGATCCGATGGCGTCGAGGGGAGAACCTGCGTCGCGATATCAGCCGACATCGGCGGCGACAGTCCCCATCCGGGCGTTGCTCTCTCCGTAGTGCGCCAAGAAGAGCTCTTCGAGCGACGGCTCTCGGCTGAGAAGCTCGTGCACACCGGACACAGCCAGCACCTTGAGCAACGGCTCGACCGAGCCTTCCACTTGGCAGCGGACGACGTGGCCGTCGACCTGCACGGTCTTGACACCCGGCACACGGGTGAGGTCCGGCACCGAACCGTCGAATGTCGCCTCGACCGTGAGGGAAGAAAGATGGCGCATCTCGGACAGAGTCCCCACGTCAACGAGCACCCCCTTCCGCAAGATGGCCACCCGGTCACAGAGTGCCTCGACCTCGGAGAGGATGTGCGAGGACAAGAATACCGTCTGGCCGCGTTCCTTGGCCTCGAACACACTGTGCCGGAAGGCCTGCTCCATAAGCGGGTCGAGTCCGCTGGTCGGTTCGTCGAGCACCAGGAGATCGGCCCGGGCCATGAGCCCAGCGATGAGAATCAGCTTCTGCCGGTTGCCTTTGGAGTAGGCGCGTACCTTCTTGGAAGGATCGAGGTCGAAGCGTTCGATCAACTCTTGGCGATAGTCGGAATCGACTTGACCTTGCACTTGTCCAAGGAGGTGCAACGTCTCTGTACCCGTGAGCGACGGCCACAGACTGGCTTCACCGGGCACGTAGGCCAGCCGACGATGTGCTTGAACTGTCTGACGCTGCGCATCCAGTCCGAATATCTCGGCATGGCCGGCGCTCGGGCGGATCAGTCCGAGCAACAGTCGGATTGTGGTGGTCTTGCCCGCACCGTTCGGTCCAAGGAAACCCAGGACCTCGCCTCGCGACACCTCAAGATCGAGATCCTTGAGGGCGTCGAGCGAACCGTAGCGCTTCGTCAGTCCCGTGGTGCGAATAGCGAGAGGTTCCAGTGCCATGAGGTTAACGGGTGGCCACTGCCGCATCTACGTGTTCGGGGGTACGCGACCGGCCCATCGTTCCCTTGGCTCGATACGGCGAGGCTTGGCGCATGAGGGACTCCTGTTATCGGACGGTAGGTTCCGCTTCTCCTATTGAATCGCCTTCACCGCATCGCTCCTAGGGCCGAACGTCCCCCCAAGGCGGGACGAGGGTCCCTGATGACGGCAGCTTCGTCGGGCGACAAAGGGAACTCCGTCCCGATCCAGGGACCAATGGCTCTAGTGGCCCGCTCACGGAGGAGTCACCGTGGAAGGGTCATGTCCATGTACACACACATCCTCGAGGCGGCACTCCACGAGCGCCCACAAGCCGAAACCGCGATGACGGCCAGCGAGGCATTGGCCAAACTGCTCGATTCCCGTCAGCATCTCGACGCGGTCGCTCCTCGAACAGGGCATGGACTGGAGTTCGAACGCGCTGGCCAACCAGGTGGCGTACGATATCGCCCTCATCGATCTCGCCCGGTGTTTCGGTCTTGCCTGTGACCCGAGTTCCTTTGAACAACCCCGGCGCCGCCGAATCGAACTTGAGCGCGAACTGATCTCACGTGGCATTCGGTTGGAACGAACTCGATCAGTCGGCGCACTCCACCTACGAGCACCACTGAGAGCCCGGTTATGTCCCGGTGCCGTCGATCCGGGCTGCTTGGGCCGAACGTTCCTCGATACGAGCTGCGAAAGTGGCGGCTTGGGTGCGGCGCTCGACGCCGAGCTTGGCTAAGAGATTCGAGATGTAATTCTTCACCGTCTTCTCGGCCAGAATCATGGCATCGGCGATCTGGCGGTTCGTATATCCCTCGGTGATGAGTTCGAGTATCCGCCGCTCTTGTGGTGTCAGACTCGCTAGCCGTTGGTCCTCGTTGGGACCTGTGCGAAGGCGTTCAAGAACGCGCGGGGTGAGCGAGGGATCGAGCAGGGATTCTCCTTCCCCGGCCCGTCGAACCGCGTCCACGAGGTCGTTACTTCCCACCCTCTTCAACAAATAGCCGGCTGCGCCGGCCATGATCGCCGCAAAGAGCGCCTCGTCATCGGCATAGGAGGTGAGCATCAGGCACTTGATCTCGGGCCAGCGGGAGCGGATCTCTCGACAGACCTCGATGCCGCTGCCGTCGGGGAGCCTGACGTCGAGCACGGCCACATCCGGGCGGGTGGGTGGAATGCGGGCCATAGCTTCGACCACGGTTCCTGCCTCGCCGACAACCCTGATGTCACCAGCGGCCTCGAGTAGCCCCCGCAGCCCGGATCGGACCACTTCGTGGTCGTCGAGGAGAAATACACCCAGGGTCCTACCGCTGTCCTCGGTCTCAGGTGCCACTCGGATGCCAATCTCCCCATCTGGTACGGACGGTTCTCACGACGACGCACAAATTAGCGCTCTAGCCTGCGCTGTTCTGCCCCACCATTCTATCGAGGATCCAGTCAACTGCGGATAGTTCTCACAGCCCTCCCCGGCAGGGAAAGGGGCCCTGAACTCCCCGCGCTCCGGACGCCGTGTTCTTCTCCCTTGTCGCGAGGGGCCATTGGCCCCATTGCGAGGACCAATGGCCCTATTGGGAACCGTCCAATCCTCCTTACCGTGCAGTCAAGGACACGACACGTGCCTGGACAATCTCAGCCCGGGCTCCTCGCTCGCCGCCCAAAGGGAGAATTGCATGACGCTCATCACGGATCGGCCACCGTCTGCGGGTCAATCGGGACCACCGGATCCACCGATGTCGGCGCGCAACGAAAAGAAGGCCCATTCTCTGGGCTTGACGTCGGCCACGGGATTGGTGATCGGCAGCATCGTCGGGACCGGCGTGTTCACCATGCCAGCGGTGTTGGCGGGTGCCGGCACTATGGGCATTGTCGTCCTCGCGGTGATCGCCGTCGGGGCCATGCTGCTCGCCGTGCTGTTCGGTCAGCTCACGAAGAGGGTGCCCAACAGCGATGGCGGCCTGTACGCCTACTCCCGCCACGAGTTCGGCGACTTCGCAGGCTACCTCGTCGGGTGGTGCTACTGGATCCAGGCGTGGGCCGGAAACGCTGCGATCGTCTCGTCGTGGGTGTTCTACGTCGACGCCCTCTTCGGTCTCTCCCACCCGAGCGGTATGGAGAACTTCGGCATTGCCGTGGTGGGACTTTGGGTCCCGGCGGCGATCAACTTGGTCGGAATTCGGCAGATGGCCTGGTTCCAGAACGTCACGGTCGTGTTGAAGTTCCTCCCACTGCTCTTCGTCGGCGTTGTCGGCTGGTTTTTCGTCACCGCTTCGCATTTCGGACCTTTCAACGCCTCGGGTGGCAGCCTCTACAGCGCCATCGGGATCGCTGCTGGTGTGGCCTTGTTCTCCTTCATCGGCGTCGAAGCGGCGGCCGTCACCGCCAAGCGAGTTCGGGATCCGCGAAAGAACGTCCTTCGTGCATCGATGCTCGGCACAGTCATCAGCGCCATGCTCTACGTGCTTGTGACCGCTGCAGTCATGGGGCTGGTGGCGCACCACACGTTGGTCAACACCGGTTCGCCTTTCGTCAACGCTTTCCAGTCCATCTTTCCCCATGAAGCATGGGCAGGAAAGTTCATCGCCGCCATTGCCGTGGTGTCGGGAATCGGCGCCCTCAACGGCTGGACCTTGATCGTCACGGAGACGTCACGGGCTATCGCGCAAGACGACTTGTTCCCCCGACCGTTCACCTGGACCGACCGCAAAGGAACAGCCTGGTTCGGCATTTTGGTCGGGACCGCCTTGCCGACGCTCCTGATGTTCTGGCGTTACAACACCAGTGCCGGGCTCACCGTCTTCACCTATCTGGTCGACCTCACCGTTGTCACCGTGGCCATCCCGTACTTCTTCTCCGCCATCGCGCAGTTGACCTACCTGGTCTCACGGCGGCGCCGCGTCCAAGGCTGGCAGTTGGCCCGTGACCTGTCGGTCGCTGGAGCGAGCGTCTTGTTCTCGCTGTGGGTCACCTTCGCTTCGGGCTATCAGGTGGTCTACCAAGCGCTCGTGGTGATCCTGGTTGGCCTTATCCTCTACGCCTTCTTGAACGCTCGCCGTCAGCGACTCGGGGAGGCGGCCGAACCGAAGGATTTCACCATGGAGGCCCCGGCGAGTGAGTTGGCAGAGTCGAATTGACTCGCATCCGGCCACGCACTCGCCATTTCAAAGCTGCAGATCGGAGGACTCAATGACGTTTCAAGTTGATTCAGAGGTCGGCCAGCTTCGCCGAGCCATCATCCACAGACCGGGGTTGGAGCTCTCGCGGCTCACCCCGGACAACATCGGCGATCTGCTCTTCGATGACGTGATGTGGGCCAAGAAGGCGAGAGAGGAGCATGATGCCTTCGCCCAGGCCCTCCGCGACAAGGGAGTGGAGGTGCACTACTACGGGCAGCTCCTGGCCGAAACTCTTGACGTGCCAGACGGACGAGCGTTCGTCCTTGATCGGCTCTGTACCGCCGGAAAACCTGGGTCCATCGCTGGTCGAGCCCATGAGGGCGCTCTTCGAGCAGCTCGACGGGCCTTCGTTGGCGGAATACCTGGTGGGAGGCGTGCTCAAGGCTGACGTGCATCCCAAGGGTGCGCAGAGCCTGAAGTGGGACATGCTTCGGGCGGACGACTTCCTTCTTCCGCCGCTTGCCCAACCATCTCTTTCAGCGTGACAACTCGTGCTGGATCTACAACGGGGTCACCATCAATCCAATGGCCAAACCGGCACGTCAGCGCGAGACGCTTCATACCCGCGCTATCTACGGGTTTCATCCGATGTTCGACTCAAAGTTCACCGTCTACTTCGGCGATGGTGACGAGCAGCATCAGCCGGCGACGCTCGAGGGCGGCGATGTCCATGTCATCGGACACGGTGCAGTACTTATAGGTATGGGCGAGCGGACATCACCGATGGCCGTGGAGATGGTGGCCAAGGCGTTGTTCGCCAGTGGCCAAGCTCACCAGGTGATCGCCATCGAGCTACCGCACAGCCATGCTTTCATGCATCTCGACACCGTGATGTCCATGGTTGATGTCGGAACATTCGTGCTCTATCCGTTCTTCGACCGGCATTTGCGCAGTTGGACCCTGACAGGCGGCGAGTCACCAACCACCCTCAACGTTTCACGCAACCACAACCTCTGGAGCACCCTGGCCGATGTCCTCGAAGTCGATGAGGTCAGAGTTCTTACTACCGACGAGGACATCCGGGCCGCCGAGCGAGAGCAGTGGGACGACGGTACGAATTATCTGGCCGTCGCTCCGGGTGTCGTGATGGGGTACGAACGCAATGTGGCGACCAATACCATGTTGCGCAAGCACGGGATCGAAGTTGTCACGATCGCTGGCGAGGAGCTCGGTCGTGGACGTGGCGGTCCCCGCTGCATGACCTGCCCTATCACTCGCGACGCCGCCTAAACAGACCATCGATCCCTTCGGAGGACAAAAGATGAATCTCAACGGACGCAGCTTTCTCAAGGAGATCGACTTCACCAAAGAGGAATTCGCCTCGCTGATCGACCTGGCGGATCAGCTACGCAACGAAAAACGCACGCAGCAAGAGAACCGGGCGCTCACAGGTAGGAATATTGCACTCATATTCGAGAAAACGTCGACCCGGACACGCTCCGCCTTCGAAGTGGCGGCGCACGATCAGGGTGCTCATGTGAGTTACCTCGGTCCAGGTGAGACACAACTCGGGAAGAAAGAGACCGTAAAGGACACAGCCCGAGTCCTCGGACGCATGTACGACGGGATTGAGTTTCGTGGATTCTCGCAACGAGACGTCGAGACCTTGGCCGAATACTCCGGAGTCCCGGTGTGGAACGGTCTGACGGACCAATGGCACCCGACGCAGATGCTGGCCGACATGTTGACAATGCGCGACCATGCTGCGAAACCCCTCGACTCCGTGTCCTACGCCTACTTGGGTGACGCCAGGAACAACACGGCCAACTCCCTTCTCGTGACGGGAGCGCTCTTGGGTATGAACGTTCGCATTTGTGCGCCAGAACTGCTCTGGCCCAGCACGGAAGTCCGAGACATCGCACAAGAGCTGGCGAAGGCCTCCGGCGCCTGGTTGACCATCACCGACGACGTCGCGACGGCAGTCGAAGGTGTTGATTTCGTCTACACGGATGTGTGGGTGTCGATGGGAGAGCCGGCGGAAGCGTGGACCGCCCGAATCGACGAGCTCACTCCCTACCAGGTCAATGGAGACGTGATGGCAATGACGGGCAATCCTGAGGCGCGCTTCATGCACTGCCTGCCGGCACTGCACAATCGGGACACTGACATCGGGAGGACGATTTACGAGAAATTCGGGCTCTCAGCCCTTGAGGTGACTGACGACGTTTTCGAATCACCGGCATCGGTTGTCTTCGATCAGGCAGAAAACCGGCTCCACACGATCAAGGCGGTCATGGTGGCAACGCTGGGCCGACCCAACCCGAGGCCCATATGAGGGTCGTCGTTGCTCTGGGAGGCAACGCGCTCTTGAAACGAGGCCAGACCCCGGTTGCCGAACTCCAACAAGAGCACGTTATTGCGGCGGTCCAGGCGCTTACACCGCTCGCCCTCAACCACGACCTCGTCATTACCCATGGCAATGGCCCACAAGTCGGCTTGTTGGCACTCGAGAGCGCGCACGATCCGGATCTCCCCCATCCCTATCCATTCGATGCTCTCGTCGCCGAGACCCAGGGCATGATCGGCTACCTCCTCCTCCAATCCCTCGAGAATGCCTTACCTGGAAAGCAGATTGTCTGCCTCATTACCCAGACTCTGGTTGCAGCTGACGACCCTGCACTGGAGAATCCGACGAAGTTCGTGGGTCCGATCTACAGCGAGGCCGAAGCCCGGCAATTGGCAGAGCGGTGGGGATGGCACGTTCGAGCCGATGGGGAGAGTTGGAGACGTGTGGTGGCCTCACCCGAACCACAGGAAATAGTCGAGCTGGCAACAATCAAGGTCTTGCTGGCGGATGGTGCCATCGTTGTCTGTGCGGGAGGCGGTGGTGTGCCGGTCCGCCGAACCCCTGACGGCCAACTCCAAGGTGTCGAGGCCGTTGTGGACAAGGACTCCACAACAGCGTTGCTGGCGGAGAACCTCGGGGCGGACGCACTTCTCCTCCTGACTGACGTGCCGGCGGTCGAGATGGATTACGGGAAGCCGAATGCTCGCTCGATCCATCGCATCAGCATCTCTGCGCTCGGACAGATGCAGTTTCCATCGGGCTCGATGGGGCCGAAAATCGCCGCCGCATGTCGCTTTGTGCGCGGTACCACCAAGGTTGCTGCCATCGGCCGGCTGGAGGACGCCGCCAAACTGCTGGACGGCAGCGCCGGAACCACGATCTACGACGAGACCTTCCGGGGGGATTCTGAAAGGACAACGACATGACACCAGAAACGTCCCCAGGAGCCGAACCCGAAGAGACAAAGGCAAGAATCGTCGTCGGTATCGATGGCTCTGACTGCCTCCATGGACGCTCTCGACTGGGCTGGTCGGCAGGCACACCTGACGCATGCGGCCCTAGAAATGATCAGGACGTGGGACTGGCCCACGGCATACGGTTGGGCCATGTACTTCCCGGAGGACTACCACCCCGCGGCAGGTATTCCCGAGCTGTTGTCGAAGGCTGCGGACGAGCTTCATGGAAAGTATCCCGACATCGAGATTACGTTCCAAGTAGTGCAAGGGCATCCTGCACAGCTACTGGTGGAGGCTTCCAAAGGCGCTGATCTCCTGGTTGTCGGGAGTCGTGGGCACGGCGAGTTCGTCGGCATGCTGATCGGCTCTGTGAGCGAGTACTGCGCCGCCAACGCCAACTGTCCGGTCCTGATTCACCGAGGCGTCGAATGACCGCCAGCGGATCGCCTGCCAAAAGATCCAGTTGCGGAAAGCGAGGAGGCGGCGCTCGAGGCGTCGTCTTCGGAGCATCGCATCGTCGTCGGGGTGGACGGTTCCGGCGAGAGCGCGCGAGCCCTCGATTGGGCTATCAGTTATGCCCAGCAGCGTGGCGCCGTCCTCGACATTGTCACAGCCTGGATGTTCCCCATGGCTATCGGCTATGCCTTCACCACCACGGTCGCCGAGGTCCGGCAAAAGGCGCTCGATCTGCTCGCCGAAGCCGTGAGTCACGTCGCCGAGGTCGCACCCGATGTCGTCGTCCGTAGTGAAGCAAACGAGCAACCAGCGGGACCGACGCTCGTCATGGCGAGCAAAGGCGCAGATCTGCTGGTTGTGGGGTCTCGCGGCATGGGGGGCTTCGAGGAGCTGCTGATCGGCTCGGTCGGCCACTACTGCATGCGACGCGCATCTTGCTCGGTGGTCATCGTCCGCTGAACGAGCGTGCCTGCACTCGGCAACCGCTTGCATGCCCGCAATCAGACAGGCGGGCGGGCCGTCCCGCCTTCACGCTCATGCGGCACAATTGTCACCGGGATGACCGAGCGTTCAGCAAGCTCGAGACTCGTGCTCCCGAGGAGCGACCCCCCATGGGCGTCGGAACCGCGGGAGCCAACCACCACGAGATCAGCCGACTCTGGTGGTTCGGTCATGCGGAGCAACGCTGAGCATGGGTCACCATCGACCACGGACCATTGGATCCGTCCTGGGTCACAGCCCGCTCCTGCGGCCACCCGCAAGGCCGACTCTCGATGCACCGCGACGTGATCGGCCAGAAGTCCGGCGTGCTCCAGGAGACCGACGGCATGCACAATCCGCAATCGACCTCCGATCGCCCTCGTCAATTGAGCCGCCCAACTTACGGCCGCCGTGGATTCCACCGAGCCGTCATAACCCACAACGACAGTTGATGACGCATTCATCGGTCGTCCTCCACGCTCGACATCATTGTGTCCATTGATTCCATCGCTCGATAGCGATCTCTTTCAGCGACGCGCACTTCGATCATGCCCGGTCCTCCATACGTCGGTGCGGCGGGATGAGCGTGGAGACCGAGCAGCGCACCGAGCGTGTCGGTGACTGACATCCGCAGGGCCGTGTTGTCGTAGCCGCCTTCGAGGAACAACAGGAGCCGCCCTGGTAGAGGAGAGAACTCGTTCACGATCCGGGCCAGCTCAGCGAAGTCTCCGCTGGACAGGGCGAGATCTCCCAGCGGATCCGCCTGGTGTGCGTCGAAACCACACGACACCAGCACCCAGTCGGGAGAGAACTGTTCGATCGTTGGTCGTGCCACAGTGTCGATGGCGGCTCGTACGACATCACCGGTTGCCCCTGCCGGAAGCGGAATATTGACTGTGAGCCCCGGCGCCTTTGGTCCTCCGATCTCCCGTGCTCTTCCGGTCCCGGGAAAGAACGGGTACTGGTGAGTTGAGACGTAGAGCACATCGGGATCATCCCAAAAGATCGATTGGGTTCCGTTGCCGTGGTGCACATCCCAGTCGACGATCAGCACCTTCTGTCCGCGTGCTGTCAACGAAGCGGCTGCGACGGCGACATTGTTGAGAAGGCAAAATCCCATGGCCCTATCACGTTCGGCGTGGTGCCCGGGAGGGCGCACCGGCACGAAGGCCACGCCTTCACCCCGTTCCTCCAAGGTGGCAATCGCCGCTAAACCCGCCCCCGCTGCCCGACGAGCTGCATTCCACGAGTCTTCCCGAGCGTAAGTGTCAGGATCGATGTCACCACCACCATTGGCACAGAATGCTTCGAGCTCTGTGAGGTAGGCGAGCGAATGGACACGGGTGAGGGCACTCAATTCGGCCTTCGGCGTGGGTGGAAAGATGACATCGTCCTCGAGCCCGAGTGCTCGTACGCCATCCATCACGGAAAAGATTCGCGCCTGTTGTTCGGGGTGAAGCGTTCCCCCATCGTGCTCGATCGTGCCAGTTGGACCGGCAATGATGAGTGTCACGCGTCTTCCACATCATGGACGATCGCCGGCGCGCCGCTCTTCCATTGGCGCGAGGACTCACGCTCGGCAAGCGCGCTTTGGTACGTGGGTGTTGGTTCGATAGGAAAATGAAGTGTCACTGTTCCATACGCAAAATCCGAACTGACGGGAAATCCCGCATGACGGAACACGTCGAGCATCGTGTGATTCTCATGCAGAGTCTCCGCACGAAATGAGGTGATACCCCTCTGCCAAGCTGACCGCGCCAGTTCATCCAACAGAAGTGCGCCGATCCCGTGATGCTGAAACTCATCGGAGACGACAAATGCCACCTCAGCCTCGGTCTCTCCGGGTGCGCTGTCGTAACGACCTACGGCGATCAGCCGACCTTCTGTTTCGGCCACGAGAGCGAGGCGATTGACGTAGTCAACACACGTGAAGTGCTCTACTTCTTTGGACGACAGTTCCATATGAAAGGTAAAGAACCGCAAGAAGACCGAGTGTGGCATCAAATGATTGTGAAAGGCAACCAGCCGGGGACCATCGTCCGGGCGAATGGGGCGGACGTGATATCGAAGATCGCCGCTCACCACGTCGCGTTCCAGCTCACTCGGGTAGTTGGTCACCTCTGCGGAGTTCGACCCGTCGCCCGCAGCTAGGTCACCACCAACGGGGCTCGGACCGACGTCGGGCATCAACCTCTCCTTTTGCGGATCTGACTCAGACGATTTCGACGCGATGTCGTTCGTCTTCCAGAATTTCGCTCATGGCATTTCTGACTTTCTCCGTGAATCCTCGCCGCGTCTCGGAATGAGGCAGCGCCGTATGGAGCCGAATATTGACGACATCCCCCCATCCGCGGCTGATGTCAACCTTCGTCAGGTAACTCTGGTCACCGTCAGGTAGCAACTCTGCGATCGCAAAGAGGACGCGTTTCATCACGAGGGCGCACCGCTCTTCGTCGGAGGGGCGCACCTCAACCTGCCAGGCTGGCCCGGAGCCGCGAAAGGGAACTCGGAAGACTGTTCATCCGCCGGTCCCTCGGTCACCTCGGGGTCTGTTGTCATTATCGTCGCGGCCTTCCGTCGCTGCACACTGGTCGCTTCAACGCTAAGAGGACGGCCGGCCAAGGAGTAGGGCCGAAGGTCCCACGGCCGGATCACACGAGCGCCCCAGGGTCATTCGGCACTTCAGCTAGGGACTGTTGGCCCTGTTCGGGACGGCAAGGTCGGTCTCATGATGAAGGGCAATGACACATGTACTTCCTCAATCCTTCTCCAGCTTCCAGCCGGCCGGCGCTCCCACGGAATTGGCTCGTCTCGATACCTACTGGAGAGCAGCCAACTACCTAGCCGTTGGGCAGATCTATCTGCTCGACAACGCCCTGGTCCGTGAGCCTCTCCGCCCAGAGCACACAAAGCCGCGACTGATCGGCCACTGGGGCACGAGCCCCGGCCTCAACTTCATCTACGCCCACCTCAGTCGGGTGATCACCGAACGCGACTCTGACGCAATGTTCGTCTGCGGTCCCGGTCACGGCGGTCCGGCAGTTGTCGCAAACGCATGGCTCGAGGGCACCTATTCGGAACGGTATCCGCACGTCTCGAGGGACGAAGTCGGCATGACCCGACTCTTTCGCCAGTTCTCCTTCCCCGGTGGGATCCCGAGCCATGCCTCGCCGGAAACCCCCGGATCGATCCATGAAGGGGGCGAACTTGGCTACGCCCTCTCCCATGCCTTCGGGGCAGCATTCGACAACCCCGGCCTCGTCGTCGCGTGCGTCGTCGGCGACGGAGAAGCCGAGACCGGGCCAGCCGCCACCGGTTGGCACTCGAACAAATTTTTGGACCCCGTCCACGATGGAGTCGTGCTGCCCATCCTCCACCTCAACGGGTACAAGATCGCGGCGCCGGCCATATTGGCGAGAATCCCGACCCGGGAATTACTTGCCCTGTTCTCGGGCTACGGCTACCACCCCATCATGGTCGAGGGTGGCTTCGATGGCGAAGATCCGATGGAAGTCCACCAGCGCATGGCGGTTGCCCTGGATTTTGCCTTCGATGAGATCGCGGACATTCAGAGCGCGGCACGCGACGGATCCCGGAGAGATCGGCCCATTTGGCCGATGGTGATACTGCGCACCCCCAAGGGATGGACTGGACCGAAAGTCGTCGATGGGCTGCCTATGGAAGGGACGTGGCGCTCTCATCAGGTCCCACTGTCCGAAGTGCGGACGAATCCCGACCATTTGGCCGAATTGGAACGGTGGCTGCAGAGTTATCATCCCGATGAGCTCTTCAACCGGCAGGGAAGACCCGTCGGTGACATCGACGACTTTGTACCGGTCGGCGATCGCAGAATGAGCGCCAACCCACACACGAACGGCGGATCCCTACTCGTCGATCTCGAACTGCCGTCCTTCGCCGAGTATGGCGTTGAGGTGACGCAACCCGGCACCGTGATGCGAGAGGCAACGCGGGTTCTGGGTTCATGGACGCGCGATGTGGTTGCCAACAATCTCGAAAGTTTCAGAGTATTCGGACCGGATGAGACTACTTCGAACCGATTGCAGGACATCTTCGAGGTCACCGATCGCGCCTGGGAGGCGGAGATCAGACCAGGAGACGATCATTTGGCCACTGACGGTCGAGTCCTCGAAATGCTTTCGGAACACCAGTGCCAGGGCTGGCTTGAGGGATACCTCTTGACGGGTCGGCATGGGCTCTTCAATTGCTACGAGGCCTTCATCCACATCGTGGACTCCATGCTGAACCAGCACGCGAAATGGCTCAAGGTCTCGAGCGAGGTGAGCTGGCGTCCTCCGATTGCCTCCTTGAACTACCTACTCAGTAGCCATGTCTGGCGTCAGGACCACAATGGATTCTCACACCAGGACCCCGGGTTTCTCGACCACGTCGTGAGCAAGAAGGCTGCGGTGGCCCGCGTCTATCTCCCACCGGACACTAACTGTCTGCTCTCAGTGGCTGACCACTGTTTGAGGAGTCGTCACTATGTGAATGTGATCGTCGCTGGCAAGCAACCCCAGTATGACTGGCTGAGTATGCAGGAGGCGATCGACCACTGCACGAGAGGTTTGGGTATCTGGTCCTTCGCATCGAATGATGAGGGTCAGGATCCCGATGTCGTCATGGCTTGCTGCGGTGATGTCCCGACGCTTGAAACCCTGGCCGCCGTCCAAATCCTCTATGAGCGGCTGCCCGACCTGAAGGTCCGAGTCATCAATGTTGTCGACCTGATGCGACTCGAGTCAGCATCGGAGCACCCTCACGGACTTGCTGATGACGAGTTCGACGCCCTCTTCACAGTCAATCGACCGGTTATCTTTGCCTTTCACGGCTATCCCGCATTGATTCACCGGCTCACCTACCGACGGTCCAATCATGAGAACTTTCACGTTCACGGGTACCGGGAGGAAGGAACGACGACGACACCCTTCGACATGGTGATGCTCAACGACCTCGATCGTTTCCGCCTCGTGATCGATGTCGTGGACCGCGTACCGCGCTTGCGCGAAAATAGTGCGTCGTTGCGCCAGGAAATGGCCGATGCCCGTCTCGAAGCCCGCGCGTATACACGACGACACGGCGAAGACCCTCCTGAAGTCTCGCAGTGGATGTGGGCTCCCCGCAAAGACAGTGCTCTTCCGTTCACTGCTGGGGATTGACGCCATGCCCTTTGATCGGCACGGTTCCGACATACTCGACGAAGTGGAGTGCCGCAAGCTCCTGGAGCATGCGGGCGCGACGGGAACAGTTGGGCGGCTGGCGATCAGCCGCGAGGGGGCGCCTCACGTCATCCCCGTGAACTTCTCGGTCTGCGACGAGACGATATTGATCAGACTCAGGCCCGGTTTCGCCGCACATCACCTCGACGGAGCCACGGTGACCTTCGAGATCGATCACGCGGAGCCCTATTCGAGGAAGGGCTGGAGCGTAGAGGTCGAGGGGCCTGCGACCCTGTTGACCTACGAGGAGGCGGCCCGCCTCGGGCACAACGTGCCTCAGCCGCTCGTCATGTCCCCCGGCATGCGAGTGTTCTCCATCCGGTTCGACAGGATCAGCGGTCGCTCCATCCGTCACGACCACGAGGAAACAAGCCCCCCGCCATCCAGCGATTGGACGAATCGTGACCCCGAAGGCGACGGGGGCATGGAAGGGCCGCGAGATCAAGGTGGATGATGCAAGGTCCAGCCATCAGAACATTGTCTGAACGACTTCCAAGGAGATAATTGTGGAACTGCAATTAGACGACACGCAGGCTAGAGAGCTCCATGACCTGCTCACGCAAACGCTTGGGGATCTAAGCTCGGAGATAGCGGATACGGATAATCCAACATTCCAAAGGATGCTGCGGGATCGCCGGGATCAGCTTCGGGCCATTCTGCAACAGATAGATTCAGCGCGCCCGGGTTGAACCTCCGTCGCGATGGCATAGCCGCAGGTCGGCCCTGAAAAGAAGGGCCGTTCGGCCCTGTGGGTACTTTCTGAGTCGGTCCACAATGGCTCTATGACAGACCTTCCAAAAGCTCCGACTTCAGACCTTGGGCCACCACAAACGCCACTCGCCGGGGATCTGGCCCGCCGGGTCATGCGACGCCGCAACGAACTCGGAATGAGCGTCGACACGTTGGCTTCTCGCGCAGGTGTCAATCCCGTTTACCTCGAGTACTTCGAGCAGAATCCTGACGCATCCCTCAGTGCCGGGACCTTGCAGCTGATAGCTCTCGCCCTCGATACAACACCCATCGCTCTCCTGGGTGGAGAGGTCGACAGGCCTCCGGGCCATGGACGAGCCGGCCGACATCCCTCATTGGAGCCACTCACCGAGGAGCAGTGCAACGCTCACTTGGCTGTCGGAGGGGTCGGACGCATCGTGTTCTTGAGCGCACGAGGCCCCGTGGCGCTTCCGGTGAACTTCGAGTTCACGGAGGGTCGCATCGTCTTCAGCACAGACGAGTCCAAGGCAGCGGCTATCGAAATGCAGTTGGTAGGTTTCGAGGTCGACCGTGTCGATGAAGCCATGAGCGAAGGCTGGAGTGTCATGGTCACAGGCCGCGCTCATCGCATAAGAGACCCCGAGGAGCGGCAACGGCTCGGATCACTCGATCTGGAAGCGTGGGCCGGCGGCGATCGGCATTCGCTGGTAGGCATCAAGCCAGAGGAGCTCACCGGTCGCGTGATAATCCATCAATCCATTCTCGATCAAGACTGAACGCAACCATCTAGGGTGGGAATGGTCAGAAGCGTTCTATCGTCAATTCCCAGCCACGCTCGACGCGAAAGGAGTGTTTCTTCATGCTTGTGAGAGAATTGCTGCGAAAGGCCCCGGTAACGGTACCGCCAGAATGCACGCTTGAGGAGGCGGCGGGCCTCATGGGAACCCATGACGTTGGGTCCCTTCTTGTGGTGAGTGGTGGTGAGTTGCTCGGAATAGTAACTGATCGAGACATTGTGATCCGAGGTGTCAGCACTGGTCAGTCAGTACGGACGCACGTTTCAACCGTAATGTCGGAGTCACCCTCAGTGATCCAGGGTTCGGCAGATATCTCCCAGGCATTCAAGATCCTCAGAGATACCGGCGTGCGTCGGCTTCCAGTTCTCGAAGATAGTGAAATTGCCGGGATCATCACTGTCGATGACTTGCTGGTCTACTCCGTGCTCGAGCTCAGTGCCGTTGTGACGCCGGTCGCGGCAGAAATGCTTCTCACGAAGAGCAGCGCCTAACTTCGGCAGAGGTGGTGGCGAACCCAGGCCCCACTACGTGACGGCTTTTTTGGCCAATATTTCTCATCGGAAGGAGGAAGGTGGATGACAACGAAACCAGCATCTTCGAGCAAAGAACCAACACATCGAGTGGTCGTAGGGATCGATGGTTCCGAGGGGAGCAATCGCGCACTGGAGTGGGCGGCCACTGAAGCTGCTCGAAGAGGCGCCGTCCTCGAGGCCCACACGACGTACGGTCCGGGCTACGAATTCATCACACCCCAAGAGGTCCACATGGCCATGCAACGCGTGCTTGATCAAGCTGAGAACCACATCGCCGACATTGCTCCAGGGCTCGTCTTCGAGGGAGTGATGCACGACGGACCGGCCGCCAAGTTCCTCATCGAAGCAAGTAGGGATGCTGATCTTCTGGTGGTCGGATCACGAGGCCTTGGCGGCTTCAAGGGATTAATGCTGGGTTCCGTCAGTCGACATTGCTCGCACCATGCCCATTGCCCGATCCTGATTGTCAGGGCGTCGGAAGGGTCTGGAAGCGACGAAGCGTCGGCATGACGACCGCAGGATCCCCCACACCTCGAATAGCTGTCGGGGTAGAGGGCTCGGGTGCGTCCCCGGCTACATCAATCTCCCCCCAATTGGGAAGGACGGGCCACAGCAGAGGGACCCTTCGTCGTCTCGCGAGGTCGGTCAGCGTGGGCACGCTGCGACATCGCTCCTCCAGAAATTGGGGTCGAAGCACGCAACCTCGACGGCGGCTACCCCACGTGGTTCCGCAGCTGACGCTGCATCTCCGAACACGGTCGAGGGCGTCGCCGCGTCTGGTCAGCCCTTGGTATGTTTCTTAGCGAAGCGAAGGATGGCGATGTGCTTCTGGGTGTCACGCTGCATCATGTCAACCAGCAAGCCCCAGAGGGACGTGTCCTTTACTTCACGAAGCTCACGCTCTAAATGCTTCAGTTCTTGCGCGTCCTCCTGTTCCTTCCTAAGCAGTTGGTCAGTGAGGTCGATGACAGCCTCGCGGTTTTCTGCCTTGTCAAAGTCAAGGTAGGGAATGGTCGGATCGCGGCCACTGAGCGTCGCCTCGCTCTCGAGAGATTCGGCCAGTTCCTTGAAAATTACGTGATGACGGATCTCGTCTTCAATGAGGAGATCGACGAGATAACGCATCGCCTTCGAAGGACTGGTTTGCGCGGCTGACCTGTATTCCTCGAGCAATCCGCGTTCCCGGTCTGCGTGACTCGTCAAGTGGGCATGGAGTTCACGCTCCCACCCGGAAACTCCAGCGCTGGAAGCATCTGACATGTCGATCGGTCTGGTCATGGATTCCCTCTTCCTTCATAGTGCCCGCAGTTACGAATGGCTCGTGCGGGCCCCGATGAATTGCGGCATACAACAACGATGTTGCAGAGGCGGCGTCTGGACTAGGGCCGATGGTCCCCTGAGTTCACTCTTTTGGTCGCGGAACCTTTCTTACAATCCGTTCAAGAGGCAGCGGAGCGTCGTGCAACTGCCGGGACTTCGAATCGCGCCCCAGCAAGATTCGAAACTTGCGCACACGGTTTAAGAAAAGGAAAAGATGGCGGGACCCACGGGTCTGGGGAGTACCCTACAAGATGTTTCCGCAGCTCAGCGTGGCCGGGACGGAAACAGGCGGATCCGATAGTCCCGAGTTGAAGGGGCTCCCAGTGATGCCGCTCACCTTGCCTAGGTGCGCGTCGCTCATTCAAGGATGGCGCTGAGCGAGGAGCACGGGTCAGTGCGCACGGGTAAGTACGACCTTGAGTGCGCCAGTTTCCGCCGCATTTGCGAACACATCGTAGGCTTTGATGAAGTCATCGAATGTGAAGTGGTGGGTGGCAAATCGTCCTGCATTGAGTTGACGTGTCGTCATGAGACGGCTGAGTGTCGGTGTGGAGTAGGTGTCGACGAGGCCCGTTGTGATCGTGACGTCTCGGGTCCACAGCGATTCGAGGTGGAGCGTGGCCGGCTTGCCGTGGACGCCGATGTTGGCCACGTGTCCACCCGGCCGGATGAGCTCGGTCGCCAGCTCAAAGGTCGCCGGTGTGCCCACAGCCTCGATCGCGACGTCAGCCCCCAATCCATCAGTGAGCGCCTGCACGATCGCAATCGGATCCTCGCGGCTGTTGTTCACAACCACATCTGCCCCGAACTGCTTGGCCGCTTCGAGCCGCGAATCAGCGAGGTCGATGGCGATAACGTGGCTGGGGCTGAACAAATGGGTCCCAGTGATCGCAGCAAGGCCGATGGGTCCGGCACCGACAATGGCCACAACGTCGCCCGGAGAGACGCCGCCGTTGAGGACGCCGACTTCATAGGCCGTCGGCAAGATATCGGCGAGCATGAGGAACTCGTCGTCGCTAATCCCGACAGGCACCGGATAGGCCGAGGTATCGACAAACGGCACGCGCACTTTCTCAGCCTGGGTCCCGTCGATGTTGTGGCCGAGTATCCAACCTCCTCCGTCGAGACACTGCCCGAAGCGGTTCTCACGGCAGAAGCGACATCTTCCACACGCCGAGATGCACGAGACGAGGACTCGGTCGCCCGCCCTGAAGTTCCGAACGGCGGTCCCGACGAGGTCGACGGTTCCGACCGCCTCGTGACCGAGGATCCGGCCCGGTGACACCTCAGGAAGATCTCCTTTGAGGATGTGCAGATCGCTGCCGCAGATCGTCGTTGCGTCAACCGAGACGATGGCATCGGTGGGGTCGATCAATGCAGGGTCGGGTACTTCGTCCCAGCTCTTCTTGTTGGGGCCGTGGTAAACAAGTGCTTTCATAGCATGGCTCCTTTGTTGGAGGGTTTCCTCCGTCGTTTTCTGCGAGATCAGGGGTTGACCGCATGTCCAGCGGAGTCGGCGCGGCGACTCAGTGAGTGAGGGCTGGCGTGGCGACCGTGCCACTTGGCTGCGAGGCACCGTTCGTGAGCTTTGGGAAGTGGCGCTGCCACCAAGCACGGTCAAGGGCAAACCGGTCGAGACCGAGATATCCGGCATTGCGCCAGGCCAAGATGAGAGGTACTTCGAGGATCGCATATGCAGGGTTGACTCCCGCTGAGCCAGTGAACATGTAGACAAGATTGAGCATGAGCCCGGCAAGTGCGGCAAGACCAGTGAACAGCCCCAAGATCAGGGCGACGCCGATGGCGATTTCACCGAGCGCGATGAATTTGGCGATCCATGAGGCATTCGGGACGACGAAGTTGTGCAGGAACGCGGCCCACCAGCCGTAGCTGGCCCCGCCCTTCCCCGCGGCCGACCCGGCGATCCCGGCCGCTGCGAAGCCCTTGACGCCCGCGCCACCCCCGAACCAAAAGGCCGCTTTCTCCGAACCCCAGATCTTCTGGTAGCCAGCGTTCAGCCACCAATAACCGAGCACGACCCGCACAACGAGCCAGATGAGGCTGGCAGCTGAAGAGCGGTAGAGCCAGTCGGCCCAACGAAGATTGTGGTCCGATGAACGGAGGCTGCTGTCTCGCTGGGGCATCGGCCTCGCCTCTTCGTGACTGTCGACGCCATGGGACGAGGGTGGGGCTTGAACGGTACGGGGTCCCACTGGGACCGCCAATCTCCCCCCGAGAGCGGAAGGGCTGTTTACTCAAGGTGAGTTCATACTCCCTATGCCCAACGGTCGTCCTCTTGAAACCCAAGTTCTTCCGCACCTTGCACAGACGGCTCGACACACGTCGGGTAGACACGATTCGGTCAACGGAGAATGGCCCAAGCCATTCTCGCCCGACTGCTTGGTCTCAACTCAAGAGGAGTAGTCTCAAAGAGCAATGCCTTCGACAGCGAGGGTCCCCGAAGGACGGCCTACGCCGCCCACCATTCCCCGAGAGGCGTGACGCGCCTCGCTGCCGCATCCACCCTTCCCGCTGCCGTACCCAGCGATGGACGGCATCGCACTTTGGAGTATGCCCTCCATGTCGTCGAAGAGACAAGCCGCTGCGCCCTGAACTGAACGCATCTCAGCAGTCACGGAGAGTGCCCCATGGTTTCAAACGAATCATGAGCGTCACGACTCTGCCGGTTGATGTGCCATCCGGTGAGCGCCATCCGCACCGCTGGGGTGCCCTGGTGGTGCTCTGTGCTGCCGCCCTCATCATCAATCTGGATAACACCATCCTCAATGTGGCTCTGCCCACTCTGGTACGGGACTTGCATGCCACTTCCAGCCAACTGCAGTGGATCGTCGATTCCTACGCCATGGTCTTCGCTGGATTGCTGCTCGTCGGTGGCAGCTTGGCCGATCGCCTCGGGCGCAAACGGTTCTTCCTCATCGGGCTCGCCATCTTCGCTGCCGGGTCGATCGGCGCCGCCACATCGGATTCAGTACAACTGCTGATCGGATTTCGCGCAGTTATGGGAGTGGGCGCTGCACTAACCATCCCCTCGTCACTCTCCATCGTCAATGACGTGTTCCGTGACCCCAAGGAGAGGGCAGTGGCCATCGGCGCGTGGGGCGCGACCATTGGGCTCGGCATCGCCATCGGGCCGATTGCGGGCGGCTTGTTACTGGCCCGGTTCTGGTGGGGCTCCATCTTTCTGGTGAACGTCCCGATCGCGATCGCCGCATTCGGCGCGGCGGTCCCTTTGGTGCCGGGCTCGAAGAATCCGGCAGCGGACCGCCCGGACCCGGGCGGTGCGGTCCTCTCGATCGTCGGGTTGGGCCTCTTGCTATGGGCCGTTATTGAAGGTCCCACGCAGGGCTGGACTTCCACCAGCGTGGTGGTTGCCGGGTCGGCCAGTCTCGTGGTGATCGGGTCTTTTGTGGGCTGGGAATCCCACTGCACGCACCCGATGCTCAAGCTCACCTTCTTTTCGGACCGGCGCTTCGCCGTAGCGGCGGCAGCCGAGTTCCTCGGGGTCTTCGGCCTCCTGGGCGCGCTGTTCCTGCAGACGCAGTTTCTCCAGTTCGATCTCGGCAACTCCCCACTGGAGGCCGGCGCACGGATCTTGCCCATGGCAGCCATGCTCGTCGCCAGCGCCATTTTGTCCCCATTTGTCGCTGGCGTCATCGGGGTCAAACTCACGGTCGCCGGCGCGCTCGCCGCCATCGCAACAGGACTATGGCAGATTTCGGCGGTTGCCTCGTCCGCCACGACGTATGGCGACGTGTTGCCGGGACTGCTGCTCATCGGCCTTGGGGCTGGGTTGTTGCTTCCTACGGCCACCAACTCTGTAGTGGGTTCCGTTCCCCGGGGAGACTCCGGGATGGGGTCAGCGACCAATGCCGTAGCGCTTCAGGTCGGTGGTGCACTAGGGGTGGCGGTAATCGGCAGCGTCGCCGCGACCCGCTACCAGAATCACATGATGATATCGCTGGCGGGCAGGCACCTTCCGACGAAAGTCACGCAGCCGATTTTGGGCTCACTGGGTGGCGCCTTGACAGTGGCACATACAGTCGGTGGCGCCACTGGCGCCTTATTGGCTGGTGCGGCTCGCGCCGCATTCATGAGCGGGTTGGGCGTCTCGTTTCTCGTCGGTGCTGTGGTTGCTTTCGGAGGAGTGTTCATCGTCCTGGCCTACTTGCCCTCGAAACCCGCCGAAGCATCACCAGATCGACACACCCACGATTAGGAGCGTGTCGTGTGCTGTCATTTGTCGTCACGGACTACCGAATGAAGTAGTGCGGCGAGCCGCTGAACGTGGGAGCTTCCCTGGAGCGGACGGCAGGATCGACCGGCGTGATCGGCGAGGAGGGCGGCGACCTCAGCTCGTTCTCGGACAAATTTTTCGGAGAGAGCAGAGCGGGAAAGGGGAAAAGGCGGAAGGCACCGGTCGCGTTCCAAGCCGGCCCTTTGTACGGCACTTTGAGAGTCACGCCCCATTTGCTTATTTGCTCCGTCAAATTGGGAAACCAGGTGGGAACGGTGGACCTAGAAGATTGCCCCCTTGCGCTGTTTCCCACTCAATCAGTGGCTTTCGGCCGTGGCCTTGGACCCATGGGAGCGACCATGCCACCCAGGAAGAGTGAACCCGTAGCCGGCGAGCCGGGCCGAGCCGAGCCGTCAGCCAGTTCTGGGACGACGCAGGGGCCTGATGTTCGCTGAATCGAACCGATCCGGGTCAAGAGGGAGTCCGCTTCGGAAGGACCTTGTTGCTACTGGTCTGTCAGCGTTTGCGTGGACTGCTGTCCGTTGTGGCTGGTGACGAGTGGGATGCCTTGGCCAGGGTTGGTCCAGTTGCCGAACTGAAGCTCGGCGGTGTCCCCGCCGGCCAGGGGGATGGCATCATGGACGAATTGCTGTTCCCCCTGCGGGGTAGAGCGGGTCATCTGCAGGTTCACATTCGAGAGTCCGGTGGAGCCGACTTTGGTGGTGATTAGGGTGCCGCCCTCGGGCGGAATGCTCAGATCAATGGTGCTGCCCGGTTGGCTGGACTCGCCGGAAATGACAAACGCGTAGTGGGCTTGGGTGTCGGACACAGCGGCCTCGATGGTGGGGGACTCGGCGCTAGTCGTTTGGTAGGTCAGTTTGCTGGCGTTCGGGTGGACCGTGAGGGTGTCTTTCTCTCCTGGGTGCATAGCGATGTCGTTGATGGAGATGTCCCAACTGGGGCCGATAATGCCGAGGCTCTCGGTATCGGTAGCGGGAACGGTTGGAGGGGTGCCCTCGAGAGTGATGGTGTATTCCCCGTTGGCCGGTACGTAGAAGATGGGCTCTAGCTTGTTCTTCCAATCCTGATCAGAGGTGAGCAGGACGTCGTGTGCGCCGGGGATCTCGTCGACAAACCTCCCGTTGACGTAGCCGAGGCGAAGCCCGGCCTGGTTGGTGACGAGGACATGAGACTGGTTGGTGACGCTGCCCGTGAGATAGATCTCTTCGGTGCCCGCCGCGCCCGTCGTTCCCGCAGTGGACCCCTGGCTGGGTACCGTGCCGCAGAACGGACACGGTTGGGTGCCTCGTCCGGGAGAAGTCGGGAACAGCATGAGGGACTTCGTTTTGGCGTCTCCATCGTACAACGAACTCGGAACTTTCGGGTTAGAAGCGGCACTGTAGGACCACGTGTTGTTGTTTGTGTCGAAGGCGATGGCTCGGGTTTGGTCCGGCCAGTTGTTGTCATAGACCAGCACTTGGTATTGGCCGTTGCCGTTGTTCTTCACCTCGTACGGGGTGACGGCGTGGCCGCCGGTGCCATCTCGCTTGAAAATGCCGATGGTGTAGGTGTCGGACGGATGGGGCGTGAGAAGCTTCTCCAGTTCCTGCAGAACCTTGTTGGGGGTCCCCATTATGCGCTTCGCTTGCACGGAGGCGAGGGCCTGGTATGCCCAGCCCTGCGCGATGGTGCTCTGCAGGCTGGTGTTGTTGTCGATGGTCAGGCCGTTTATCGTGGGCGCCCCAAACGAGGTGGTGTTCACCTGGTCCTGCCAAACTATGTCGGCGGCGACCGAGAACCCGAAGCAGTGGCCTCCGGCCATATCCTTATTCATCTGATCCATCCAGGCTTGGGCTTGGGGGATCAGGTCGCACGTGCCGGTCGCGGCATCCGCGCACACTGCGGTGCCGAACAGAGACGTCATTTCAGCAGGCGTAAGGTTGGTTGGGAGAGTCCCGCTGGCGAGCGTGGCGCCGTAGTTCGCGAACATGAAGCCGTTGGCGCCGGGACGGAAGCCAGAATCGGCGACAACGCCGATCCGCCGTGGTAGCGCGGAACTGCTAGTCCCCGAAAGCGCCAGCAAAGCCAGCGACAAGGACAGAGCGCTGATTGCCCGCACGACAACTGTTCTCCGTTGGTCGCGCCGGTTCATTCGTACCTCGACCATGTGACCGGTCCCCCCCGAGTCTGCAGATACCTGACCAGCATAACCCGGCGAGAGCCGCTCCTAACAGGCGGAGTCCGCCACCCGAGAACGCGGGGGAGCCGGCCCGATGGCGGGCACGGCGTAGGCAACCACAATGACCTTCAACATTTCCAACTCTCAAGAGGGACTCAGGTGACCTCACTGTCGCTCGGTCCAGCTCGATTCGCGGATGTCCGGGCTCTCCGTCGCTTCCATAGGGTGGCATTCGTGGCAATTGCCGCAGTGAGCAATCGACCGGCGAAGTAAGTCCAAAGCAACAGGGCGATGGAGATCCCGATGGCCCCGTAGAGCGAGGACTTCCGCGAAACCTCATAAGCAATGTAGGTGATCGTCAGCACGTGGAGCAGACCCACCCCGGTGCCGACCATGGCAGCGCCAGGCGTTAGTTCCCACCATTCGCATTCCTCGTGGGGCAGCGACATCGAGGTTAGGAACCAGGCGGCAGCCGAGGCCACGACCGTTAGCACGACCGCTAACAACCGCAGCCCGATCGATTGCGAGTTCAGCCAAGCGACCACGTCGGTGAGACCGAAGAGAACGGTGACGATTCCGACGAGGATCAATGGAGCCCACAGCGTGGGATTGCCCGCCGGCTGCATGCCCCAGATCAGGCGGTGAACAATCCAGAGCACCCTCACGAGGGATCGAGCCGTAAATGCCAACGCGACTCCTCCCAAGATCAGCGCCAGGATCCGGTTGGCCAAGGACAGGGTACTTGTACTGGCCACGGCGCTTGCTAGGAGACCGCCGATACCCGCCGAGTTGGCCGCATCCTTTGGGTTCTGACCCACAGCGGTCGACGCCAGACCCAATCCGGTAAATATCACGAAGGCGTACGGGACGAGGAACATGAAGAGACGGAAGGCCACAGCCGCTGCCAGTACGCCTCCTCCGGACTGGGCATCGCGCTCGACCGCCTGGAACGCGGTGTCGATGGATGCGGAGCCGGCCCGACGGGCTTCGATATCGGCTCGAGTGCGTTGGGCCCGACCTCGGAGCCTCCCCCACCGGGAGGAGGCCAAACGTGTGGCCGCCGAGCCCTCAGATGTGCCATTCAACTCGGCTGATAATGGTTGGTTTCCAGGGCCGCCCCCTGAGCCGTCTTCGCCGGTCACATCCCATTCTCCACCCGGACGGCGATCGCGTGCGGGTCCGAACAGGAAGGCAAGCCTGTAGTTGCGAGGGTTGTGTGAGAATGCAACTTCGCCGCCACGCTGCGCACCGAGGCCCAGCCGGAAGGGGAGACCAAGTGACAATCGACAGTGGCGCTGGCCCCGCGATGCCGACCAATCCGTTAAAGCCTGGCTCGATGATCACTTCAATCGCCTCCGCATCGTCGAGACCGACCATTGCCAGGAGCCTTATCCGATCCTGCTAGGCGTCGGACGCTTCGACCCTGCCAAGGCCGGTCTGGCGGCGTCTGAAAGCAGTCACGGCTGCGAGGACCCGGCATGCCCCGAAGTAGGTCACGAACTCGGTCACTCGAATGTTTTCAGCACCGAGAGCTACGAGACCGACCTCCCCTTATCCCTGGATCGACTGCGTGAGGCCCTGAAGACCTTGCCCCCTGACGTCTATCGAGCGAAGGGCATCGTCAACAGCGCAGACGCTCCACGGCACAGGGTGGTTGTGCAGATCGTAGGTCGGCGCGTCGACATCACGATCGACGACGAGTGGGGCGAGCGCACGCCGCGGCACAGATTGTGGCGATTGGCGCAATGGGCAGCTTGGCCGATGGATTCCTTGAGGAAGCTTGCCGTCCCTGTTTGACTGCGGCAAGCGCAGACCGCTCGGACCTCATTCAGTCGCAAGAGGGATCGGATGTTTCCTTTGCGCCGCCACGTCCCGACGCCTGAGGGCACCCAGATCGATCAGTCGCCGAGGTGGTGGTGAGTCGCCAGCTCTATCCAAGTAATGCTCGACGGCGGACCAGCAACGCCACCCTTGGCCAGTGCTTCCCCAAGGCGGCATTCCATGAATCGGGCCTGGTGCTCAGGGGAATCCCATACCTCGATCACGACGAGATGCCCGTTTTCGTTCAATCCGGCGGAATGTGCCACAAGCCCATCCGGCCAATTCCCCTCACCGGTTCCAGGGTCGATACCTAGTTCCTTGTTGACGGCGTGATACTCCGCCAAAGTCACACCCTCGAACTCCAGAATCAGTTCAGCCGCCATAGGTTTTGCCTTTCGGTCTCCGAGCCAGTTGCCTGGCTCAGGTAGTTTGTCACGTCTATCCGGGACTCGTCACTCCGCTGATCCGATTCCAGGCCTCCGCGAAAAGATGTGGATCGTCGATGGGCCTTGTGGTCCGAAGACGGTCTGTTGGTGGCCCCGTACTCAGTGGTCGTGGCGGATCAGCATGACTGGACATGGCGCATGATGCGCCACGTAGTCGCTGACGGAGCCGCCGAAATGTCGCCTCAACCAGTTCTTGCCTGAGGAACCGATCACAAGCACGTCTGCATTCATCTCGTGGGCAACTCGGACAGATAGCGGCCCCCGTTGCTTCATCGTCTGGGACTAAGCGGACCTCCACGTCAGGCCCGAGCACCGCCGCCGTCCGATCGAGGGCGGATTGTCCCGTGGCGGTCGATCTTTTCCAATCCTTGTCCGCCTGTTTGGGGGAGACCCCGGGGCCTTCGATACCTCCAGCGTCGTCCATGGGGTCCTCATACTCGGGAATCACCATGACAAGCATGACCTGAGCGTGGGGGCGTAGCAGATCCATCGATCGTCGCGCCGCGTCGATCGCAGCATCAGACCCGTCCGTTGCCACATGATCTTTACGGAATTCGCCATTGTTGGACTCCCTTCCTTCACCGGCGGGCATATTCTGCCCAGGAGTTAGCGAGGCACCGCTACCGGATCGAGCCTGTCACGGCCTCAGGCCGTCAGTAACCGGCGGGTATTTTTCGAGCGCCCCCGGCAAGATTCGAACTTGCGCACACGGTTTAGGAAAGCGAAAAGACGCCGGAAACGACGGAGCCGGAGAGTACCCAAACGGACGTTTTCCGCAGGTCAGCGCGTCCATGACGGAGGGGGACGGAAGCAACCGGATCCGAGTAGTTCCCGAGTTGTAGGGACGTTTGTAGGGACACATTGACCTACGGTTTCCGAACCGACGTTCATATTGGGTCGTGAGGTCGGCGTTGACCCGACCCCGCGAGACGACTCGACACGTCTAGCTTTGGCTCCGGAGCTAAGTGGGCTTTCGCTCGAGCTTTCCCTCGGGCCTCGGGGAGGGTGGAACGTCTGGTTGACTGGCTCGAAGATCTCCCTATCACCAATGGCCGAAACGAGTTGCTCGAAATCTCGGTCCAGCGATTCTCCGGCACATTGTGGCAACGGATAAAACTACAGACCTGGAAAATCCTTTCGGGCTGTGTCTAACGAATCGATTCTGCGCCTCTTCAAACTCGGCCATCAGTTCTTTTACCCGCGTCTTGGATGACCGGGAGAACCCCGGCGGGCGGCTTGAGTCATCGACAAACCTGCGAGCGATGTCGAGGACCGCGTTCCTAACCTTCGATCATCGACTCACTCCCAACAATACGGAGAGAGGCGTTGGCCCGCAGCAACTCCTCAAGCCCCTCATAGAGATTGGTCTCATTAGTTGAACCGAGTGTCATGGTGCTCTGGCCAATCCCGCCTAAGAGTCCGATTCGTTCAGCCTCCGACATCCTCCGGCGCAACGTTCGCATCGTCAGTAGGGTCGCACTGAGCAGCAGCGGACCAGCGTCGTTCATGGCCGCCCCCAACATGCCCCGCAGAGATCGCGGCGATACCGGAGGCTCCGGACGGCGACGATTCGGGGACGCGGTAATGAAGTCGGCATAGGACTGACGACGGGCCTGGCGGTGATCGGAGCGGCGATCCAGGCTCCCTTTTTATCCAAACTCCCCCAAGAGCAGCGGCGGCCGGCACCGTGACAGCGATGGCCGCCACCCAATCACTCGTTGTTGCGACACCCATCATCACGAGATCACGATGTCATGCGGGTGTATCAATCAAGCGGACCCAGACGGTGCCCTCTAGCCTGATTCCAGCGACGACGGCCTGGTTATCGAACGTATGTTCGCTTATCGTATGATGGAACGGGATGGATATGGAATCAGAGAAGAGAACTCGACAGACCAGAATCGATCCGCGCCTGAAGGCAGCGGGCTGGTCTGTCGTGCCCTTCACGACCTCTGATCCAACTTCGTATTCCAATGCAGCGGTCGAAGAGTTCGAGACCGCCAACGGCCCGGCCGACTATGCGCTCTGCGCTCAAGACCAGATCCTCGGAGTGGCGGAGGCCAAAAAAGGTCACCCTCGGCCCCCAGGGAGTTCTTACCCAGGCCGAGCGCTACTCCAAGGCGATCAATCAAGAAGCCTCCACTATCAGGGTGAGTTCGGGCACCGTTCCTCTACTCCACTAATGGCGAAGAGATCTGGTTCCACGACATCCGCCATGCCTTAAATCGCTCTCGACGTGTTGCTGGGTTTCCATACGCCGTCAGCGCTGTTGGAGCAGGCTGACCCGAGACCCTGAGGAACGAGTTAGCCAAGCTGGCCACGCTTGACAATCTAGCCAGGTTCTTCGTCCGTACCAAGTCGAAGCCAACACCGCAATCGAGCAGGCGATCAGATCGCAAACGCAACATGCTGTCGCCATGGCACCGGACGGGCAAGACGTTCACGATGGTGAACGAGATTACCGGCTGATGAAGTCCGGCGTTGCCCGCCGCGTTCTATTCCTCGTGGATCGTCGGGCACTGGCCGCCCAGGCCGTCCGAGCATTCGGTTCGTTCGATGCCGACCAGGGACTGAAGTTCGACAAAATCTACGAAGTCTACAGCCAGCGATTCCAGCAGGAAGATTTTGGCGAAGACGAAAAGTTCGATCCCAAGGTGCTTCCCAACTCATATCTCACTGATCCCAAGCCCGGCAACGCTTTCGTCTATGTCTCCACCATTCAGCGGATGACCATCAACCTCTTTGGAAGAGAGGCGTGTTGGGTGGAGATGAGGCGATTGAGATGGATGCCGAGAAACTCGACATTCCGATCCACGCCTTCGACCTGATCGTCGCAGACGAATGTCACCGTGGCTACTCGTCCGAGGTGGCAATCTGGCGCAAGACATTGGACCATTTCGACGCGATCAAGATCGGTCTGACGGCCACGCCAGCCGCGCACACCACTGCGTATTTCAAGAATCGGTTTATCGATACGAGTACGAGCGGGCAGTCCGCGAGGGATACCTCGTCGATTACGATGTCGTGAAGGTAAAGTCAAACGTCCGGATGAATGGCGTCTTTCTCAAAGAGGGCGAAGAAGTTGACGCGGTCAATCCCGAGTACCGGTTCCACGAAGATGGATGTACTGGAAGATGAGAGGCAGTTTCGACAGCTCCGACAGTCGAACGAGAAATCACTGCCCCGGACTCAAATAGAAAGATCCTCGAAGAGATGAAGACGCCACACGGACGCCATGAGCGAGTGCGGCCGATTTCCCGAAGACGCTGATATTCGCCGTCAATGACTTGCCGCACACTTCTCATGCCGATCAACTGGTGGATCATGGCGAGAGACATTTTTGGCCGCGGCGAAGCTTTGTTCAAAGATCACGGGCCGACGGTAGATCGCCCGCTGCAGCGCATTCGCGAGTTCCGCAATCGCCCGAATCCGGGCATCGTTGTTTCCGTAGATATGTTGACCACCGGCGTAGACATTCCCGACCTGGAGTTCATTGTTTTTCTGCGTCCCGTAAAATCCCGCATTCTCTTTGAGCAGATGCTCGGCCGCGGCACCCGAAAGGGCGAGAATTTCCCTGATAAATCGCATTTTGTGGTCTTCGATTGTTTCGACGGTACTCTCCTGGAGTATTTCAGCAGCACGACCGCCATCACCGCCGAGCCACCCGAGTCCGACATCCGGACCACCGTTCAGATCATCGACGACATCTGGGCGAATCGGGACCGGGAGTACAACATCCGTTGTCTCGTCAAGCGGCTCCAGCGCATCGACAAGCAGATGCATGGAGATGCCCGCGAACTGTTCGCCGTATTTGTTCGACGGCGATGTTGCGCTTTGCGAAGACCTGGCGGCGCAACTTGCGCGGCGACTTCGCTGGACGATGAGGCTGCTTCGGGATGAGGATTTCCAGCGACTCTGCTGCCGAATACAGACGCAAGCCGGAGTTTTTTGTAGCGCCACACGCCACGAAGACGAGGTTTCTTCGGAGTGGCTTTAAGGGCGCTAGGATGGCAAGGAGTACAAGCCGGATGACTATCTCCGCTATTTTCGCAGTTCATCAAAGAAAAGCGGAGAAGTCGAGGCCATTGCCATCCTGCTTCGAAGCACCCGATGCTGGGGACCTGACGCCACTTAAGGAGCTGAGCGACGCTCATAGCCGCCCCCGAACGCTTCACAGAGGCAAATCTGCAGAAGGCTCATGTTGCTCGTCACAAGGCGTTGGCCGACATCATCTCGATGGTGAAGAACGCAGTTCAAGAGACTTCGCCGCTCTAGAACGCCGAGGACGCGTCGATCGGGCAGTCGGTCGAGTTGACGGCGGAACAATCTGACACCGAGCAGGGGAAGTGGCTCGACCGCATTCGAAGCCACCTCGTGGAGAATCTTTCGATCGACAAAGAGGATTTCGATATCTGCCGGTGTTCTCCGATCGCGGCGGTTGGGGCCGGCCAACAAAGCTTTCGGCGGACAAGCTGCCTGAACTATCGGATCCTAATAAAGAGTCGATGGCAGCATGAGTGATATCGTTCACAAACTCTGGGGCTTTTGTCACACACTTCGTCACGACGGCGTGGACTACGGCGACTACATCGAGCAGCTGACTTATTTGCTTTTCCTCAAGATGGCCGATGAGAGTGGCATAGATCTACCAGAAAAGGCAGATTGGCCGATCTGCGCAAGCAGAGCGGCACAGAGCTTCTCGCACTTATGTCGAAGGACTTCGGATCCTTGGTCGTCAACCGGGCATACTCGGTGACATCTACTCAGGAGCCCAGAATCGCTTCACCAATCCTGTCAACTTGAAAAAGCTGGTGGACTGATTGATGAGACTGAGTGGACATCACTCGATGTTGACGTGAAAGCGCAGCCTTCGAGGGCCTGCTTGAGAAGGCTGCAACCGAAGGCAAGAAAGGGCCGGTCAATACTTCACGCCGCGCGTCCTGATCCAATCCATGGTGCGTTGCATGCGTCCCGATCCGCGATCAAGCAAGGATTTCGCGATTGGGGACCCGGCTTGCGGTACGGGCGGATTCTTGATCGCTGCCTATGAGTGGCTCAAGGACGAGACCGGAGGGGCCTTTGGGCGTGAGCTAGCGAAACGGGTGCGTCAGTCCACCTATTTCGGTCAGGAACTGGTCGCTCGCCCCCGTCGACTGGCACTGATGAATATGTTTCTGCACCAAGTAGAGCCGCATATCAGCTTGATCGATACCATTTACGAGACGCCACAGGCTCAGCGCTATGACGTAGTCCTCACCAATCCGCCCTTCGGCAACAAGGGCGCAAATCAAGCACCAGACGCGACGATTTCGTCATTCAGACCAGCAATAAGCAACTCAACTTCATTCAACATGTTCTGACTATTCTTAAGCCCGGAGGTCGGGCGGCGATCGTAGTTCCGGATAATGTTCTCTTCGCGCAGCAAGCTGGCGACGTATTCCAAGTTCTAATGGAGGATCGTGATCTCCATACAGTACTGCGATGCCCTGGAGGGACCTTTAGTCCTTACACCGAAGGTACCAAAACCAACGTCATTTTCTTTACTAAAGGTCGAACCACTACACGTACCTGGATCTACGATGCCCGCTCCAACTTCGAAAAATAACCAAAAGGAGCCGACCCCTAACGGCAAAACATTCGCGGAATTTGAATTTGTTATGGAATCGACCCTAATGGCCAGAGCGAGCGATCTGACAGCGACTCAGTCCAGAATCGTTGGCGAACTCACGATTGACCAGGTTAAAGAGAACCACTACAAGATCGACGCTTTCAAATGGCTTCGTGATGAGGCCACTGACGACCCCGATGAGCTTCCTGAGCCTGAGGAGCTCATTACTGAGGCGATGGAGGAACTTCAACTAGCGCATGATGCGCTTGGAGACATGCAGCGCTTGTTCGAAGGCGACGGGGATGAAACGTGAGCCCCGCGCCTCGTGGTCCCATGCTCGACTGGGAAGCCTTATTGAGGCCAAGTATGGCAAACCCTTCCCCACGCAGAGCGAAGCGGTGGAGAGGTCCCTGTCTATGGCTCGAACGGCATCGTCGGCCGCCACGATCGGGCGATTACCAAGGGGGCGTCGATCATTATTGGCCGCAAGGGAAGCTCTGGAGCCGTGAACTTCTCACCTGTGCCTTGTTGGCCAATGATACAGCATACTCCATCCGATCCCGGTCCATATTCAATCGGTTTCCTCGTATATCTATTGCGCTCCTTGGTCTTATAGAGTCTCGATAGGTCCACAGCGATACCCGGACTAAACCGAGAACAGTTTTATGGCCTTTCCGTACCTGTACCGGCACTTGACGAACAGAATGCCATTGTAACCTTGCTGAGTCGCGCCGACCGTCTCAGTGGCCGCGTACTCAGCATTTGTCAACGTCAAAAAGGGCGGATCGAGCGCTGTAAGCAGGCAGTGCTCGCTGCGGCGTGCTCGGGGCGCCTGACCGGCGAGTGGCGCCTACACATCCAGCGAGAGCGTAGAACTCGCCCCCCCGCTGACCCCTGCCGCCATCAAGAACTCAAGCATTTCTCCAAATACCGATGAACTCTTGGATATTCCCGACAGCTGGGCATGGTGGTCGATCCAGAGCATCCAGACCAAGTCATCGACTATCGAGGGCGCACCCCACCCAGTGAACCCAGTGGCCCAATTCCACATGTCCGAACCACTCAAATTCGAGATGGCCGAGTCGATTGGAATACCGATAGATACGTTACACAGGATGTCTATGAGCGCTACATGACGAGAGGTATCCCCTAAAAGGTGATGTCTTGTTCACCATGGAGCCGCCAATGGGCTCCGTTCGGCTCATCGACCACGACGATCCCTTTTCAATCGCTCAGCGTATTCTGCTACTTCGCCCTGGCACCGGCCTCACCGGGGAATACCTCTCACTTGCTCTTCGATCCTTTCCAGTTCAACAAGCTATCGAGTTCCGAGCGACAGGAAGTGGAGTCCAGGAATTGCATACAAGCGTCTCCGGTCGGTTCTGATTCCACGACCACCACTCGAAGAGCAGGCCGAAATCATACGCCGAGCTGATCAACTCCTGGGTTTGGCGGAATTGGCCACTGCACGAATTGACTTGGCAAGTAGACGTGTTGAATCTACATCACAAGCTCTTCTGGCCAAGGCATTCAATGGTGAGCTGATCGGGAAGTACTGACGTGGAACTTCACTTCTCTGAGCACTTCAATCTTGATCCGAACGTCTTGCGCCAGTACGGGGCATTCAATATCAGTGTCGTGTCGGACCTTCCCCTCTTCGTCGACCCCTTTCTCTTATTCAACAGCCACAATCCTGAATATCAAGAGCTTCATGCTTCAATTCTGAAGTATCTCGTCTACCTGAGGGACAAAGCTGGGACTGACCTTGATCCAGCGATGATCGCCAATCTCTATCAGTTCAAGGAGGTCAAGCAGAACTGGCTGGGATTCACACAACTCGGCAATGGTGGCAGCGGATTGGGGGCGAGCTTTGCCACGGCGCTACACGCCTCCCTCAATTCGATCCTGTTGAATTTTGGGAGAGAGGTGACTGCAGACAGCCACCTTGAGAAGCTGTGTCTCATCCGTGGCGGCGTTGGGCGCGACAACATCAGCGACTTCACTACGAATCTGATTAAGTCATACCTTTGCGAATACACGCAAGCCTTTGCCAATGAATACATAAGGCCAGATGATTGTGCAGAGGTTGCCGTCAGCCGGGCCAGATTCAACTACACAACCGAGAGTTGGGAAACCATTCGTTACGTCCTCCCGATAGTGGGAGGCGACTATGTCTTGCTGATCCGATCGACATTCTGACCAGAGACGAGACTTGGATCAATCACTCCGACATGCTGAATCAGTTCATGCGATGCAAGACGCAATTCCCGATGATCAACTGAGAGCTCAAATCAATCAATATTTTCGCTCACGGCTCACACCTGAACCCACTGCGAAAGACCGAGCGATGGCAGCGCAGGCGACGATTCAGCAATTCCCAGCAATGATCGACTACTACATCGCGACGAAGGAGCAGGATGGCGATCACGCCGAATCGATCAGTGCCAAGCGTGTAGCCGAGACCGATGAAATTAATCGTAAGGTTACTCCAAGATCTGCTCGCCGATCTCCTGGAAGATTCCGAGTTCTACAAAAAGCCTTGGACGAGTTACGAGGAAGCGCTGGAGCGAGCGCGATATTTCAAGCAATACATCGAGAATCAAGATGGATACAGACTTATCAACAAGGAGGGTAGGCGAGACAGCAAGCCCTTCTCCGACGAAACAGATGTTCAACTCTTCTTTGGCCTAGTTTGGTTCGGGAGCGCTTTCGATGTAAATCGAGAGCCGACAATGGCCGTGGACCAGTCGACTACGCCGTAAGCCTTGGATCGATCGATAAGTCACTCATCGAGTTCAAACTTGCTTCGAATACTCAGTTGAAGCGGAACCTCGAAAAGCAGCTCCCCATTTACGAAGCCGCTAACAGAACTCGGTCGTCAGTCAAGGTGATCATCTGTTATACCGCCGGTGAACAGGAGAAGGTCAGGCGGATATTGAAGGAGCTGAAGATCGAAGACGAAGCTAGCATCATCGTCATTGATCGCGGAGCGACAATAAACCGTCAGGTTCAAAGGCGTGACCAGGATCAATCAAACGGCATTCGGATTAACCCTGATTTTGAGACTGAGATTGTGTCAGTGTGCGTAGCGATATGAGCAAGCCATGGCTTGAAGGTGTTCAAGGCACTGAGGTTTTGCCCCTAATCGAACTCAATATGCCTGTAATCCACGTCGAAGCTGGACCCGGAACCGGCAAGACCTTTGGACTCGTCCGACGTGTTCAACGCCTTGTGCATCCAGATGGTGGCGCCATCAAGGGAAGCGACATCCTGATAGTGGCCTTCAATCGTGTCATTGCCCAGGCGCTCCAGAAAGATGTCACTGATTGCCTAGCTGAATCTTCCAACCTCGGTGAGCCAATTATCCGAACCGTGCGCGCACTCTGCCTTCACTTCATCGGTAGCGACATTCGGATACTGATGCCTCACGAGGCGAGGCGATGATCTACGATTTACTGAGGCACACCCTGAGTTCAGTAGTTCTGCCCGACCACATGCGCATGCGGATCAAGCCCTGGGGGATCAGGGCAAAGCACGTTCTCAACGTATCGCTGTGGCAAGCCGTGCAGGAGTGGCTGACACGCCATAACGCTCGCCTTGTCAGCGAGCTACCAAGTGTGTTGTTAGATCGATTGGACGCGGGGGACTTTCTGACCAAGCGTTACCAGCACGTCATCGTCGATGAGTTCCAGGATCTGACAGCGGTGAGCAACGCCTCTTTGCCACACTCCCCGCCCCGACGGCTCATTGGCCTCTCGGTGATCCGCGGCAATCGATTTACATGTTCGCGGCAACGAACCTGAGGGCTTGGGCAAGCTCGAACAGCTCATTGCGGATGACACCATCGACGTAGTTGACGTTCCGATGACGGAGTGCCAGCGATGTCCAGCACCGATTGTCAATGCCGCCAATAAATTGATGAGCCTCTATAGCGCCGCTCCTATGGTTCCGGTCAGCACCCGCCTGCCGAATACCCATGTCGTAGTCTGGAACACACCACATAAGGAGGCGGCCGGAATGGCGAAAGCCATTCTTGCTAACTATCGGGCACATCCAAACGACAGCCACCTCGTCATGGTGACACGACGTCGATTTGGCTATTGGCTGCGAGACTCGTTGGGTGCGCTGGATGCCAACTTAACGATCGATTTGAGCTTCTCGGAATCCTTTCTGGAGACCTGGCCCGTGCGGGAAGCCTTTCTCTTCTTCAGCCTGATGGTCGATCCCGATGCACCGACCTGGCGAGCATGGTTCGGTTATTCCAACTCGGTTACGGGAACGACCTTCAAAACTCCAAAAAGGAATGCCGGTTCGTATCTTGAGTTCCTGGCCGCATGCGGTGACAAGATAAGTTGGGAGTTTGTAGAGGCCCTGGCGGCAGAGCAACGCTCCGTTCGCCGAGGAGCTGGAGGAACGATTTCTGGGACCGTGCAAAACGCTTGCTGGCACTGCGGGACGTTATGGTCGACCCGATCGACGCGGGCGAGTCGATCACGAGCGTATTCGAACCGTCCGATTGGGTTTCAAATCGGACAGAAGACTCGGAGATCTCGCTCGTCGACCTTCAATTGGCGTGGGACAAGGCCCATGACATCCTTGAGACACATAAGGTTGAGGTGTCGACAGCGGAGGCGCCTGACCAGTTGCGACACGTAGCTCGTATCCTTCGCTATCAAATCGCAACTCGGGAACCGTTTGCGCCTTCGTGTCCGGCCAACATCCAGGTCGCGACTCTGTGGGGAGCGAAGGGGGTCACGGCGGATCACGTCTACGTCTTGGGATTGTGTAGGGAGGCTTTGCCTGGTACTCGACGTGATGAGTATCCGGGCACAGATCTCGAATACGTTGAGGAGCAGCGGCGACTCTTCTACGTTTCGCTGACTCGAGCCAAAACTAAGTTGGTTCTATCCCGAGCCGTCAAAATCAAACGTAACGAGGCAAAGGGGGTCGGAATTGCAGTATCAACGAACGGCGGTCAATATCCCCCACTCGAAGTGTCGCCCTTTTTGCGAGACATCCTGGCGTACCTACCCAATGGCGTTGATGGTGACCGTTGGGCCGGCGCAGCCCTAGGCCGCGTACTTCCATTCACTGACCATCATGAATCCACTCAATCGAGACCCTTCCTCAGCGGAAGCAACATTGCTCGACGTTATCTACGAGGCCTTTCTCGAATATGGACAATGGCCTCACTTTCAGTACGTCGACAACACGTTGTACAACATGCCGGCGAAACTCGATGCTCAGCAGCTACTTCTTGAGTGCCCCCGGATATCCATTGCTCCGGTTGGGATTGGCCATTACGGCTGGTTGAGAAGTTCGAATCCGACGTTGAGTGCTCAGCTTCCGAGCGATCAGATCTCGCTAACGGTCGCCGGACTATCCCACCTACCGCAAGCAGGTGGTCTCGTCACGGCTTTCCTGAAAACGTTGGCCTTCTTTCTGGTACGGGAACGATCGATAAAGCCGTCGCCGATTGCTGTTCAGACTGTAACCGTCACCTCCGAAGATGTTCGGCTCCAGCTATCCATGGGGTTGCAGAATTTGGACCCCAAGATTGTTGATTGGATTGGAGATGCGCTCCAACATGAGCCGTCGACATGGGGCTGCTCAATCCAGCGGACGGATGATTCTGGGTGGACGACGACTCCCGGAAGCTTCTTGCGTCGATACGAAGGGGTCAAGTCGGCCTCAGACTATCTGGACCGCCTATTAGGGCAACTCCAGCCTTCATGGGACTTTGAGACGTCCGAGAAGCTCCAAGGGGATGCTGCCTCAAGCCACGAGTACCACTTCTTCATTTCCCATGTCAGAAAAAGGACACGATTGCGCGCCCTCTCTATGAGGAACTCGGGAAGCGCGGCTTCAAGGTGTGGTTTGATGAAGCCGTATTGGTGGTCGGCCAGAGTCTCGTTGAGTCGATCGACCACGGACTGGCCAATTGTGATCACGGGATCGTCATTGTGAGCCCCGCATTTTTTGCAAAGAAATGGCCAGCCCAAGGCTAGCTGGCCTTGTCCAGCGTTCGACGTCCGGTGAGAATCAGGTCATCCTTCCGGTCTGGCA
>CAWAMS010000004.1:0-807885 GCA_963783245.1 uncultured Acidimicrobiaceae bacterium
TGGAGCCGGTTCTGCTCTGATCACACTCCCATGTTCGCCCGTGGTCGCCGCAAGAGGGAGGTCGGGTGGTCGACGTCGATTGCGCCACGCCACCACCACGATCCAAGACACCATCTTGGGGCGTCCACGGAGTGTCCATAACGTCGCACCGACGGGACAGTCCTATGGATAATGCCGTACAAACCCGCCGTTCTCGTTAGCGATGGTTTCTTCTCGCCACCCAGATTTGGCGGGCGGTTGCTCTACTCGTAGCGAGCTTCAGGATCGGACGCTAGTCACGGCGTGTTGTGTCGCCCGACTCGAACCCGCTCTCAGTGACTATTGACCTCCACGATTAGAAAAGAGAAAAACTCCATGAAAACGAACTTGAACTCTCCCGCACAGAATCCCTCATTACTCGATCGTCCTGAAGACCGGATTGGCTATGACATCGGCGGCGATGGTCCACTGGTTGTGCTGGTGCCCGGCACATACACCAAGAAGACGGCAGTCCTCGTCGGACTGTGCTTCCTCGCTGCCACATTCACCTTCGCGATCGGTAACGCCCTCACTCATTCGTACTTTTCGAGCGCGCCCGCGTTCAGTGCCCTCATCGCCGGGGTGATCCTTCTGGGCTGCTGCGGCCTCTCGGTCGCTGCAAACGGTAGGGCGATGCAGCGCGTTCTCTCGACGCATACACCGATTCGCTCGCGCGTCTACTTCGTCCTCAGGGTAACGGAGTGCCTCACACTCTTCGCGGTGGGCCTTTACATGTTGACAAGCCGAGCACAGTGGAATGCATACGTGCTTGCCGCCTACGCGGTTTCTGGTGCCGCTGGGCTCGTCCTATCGTCGGCCTTGCTGACATCGAGGATGGTGCCAAGGAAACTATCCATGCTGGGGCTCATCGGCTATCCGGTCTTCTTGGCAGGAAGCGTCTTGGCGATGTTTGACGTGATCGATATCACACACGGCGTAGGGATGCTTTCGCTTGTCCCCGGCGGTTTCTTCGAGTTGATCCTGCCGATCTGGCTCTTCGCCAAGGGGTTTACTCCCCACCAGGTCGAGGAAGCCGCTTAGTCTTAGGTTCCTCTCCATCCTCTCGTCGTCCTTTGATTCCCGCGTGCCGTTAGCACTTTCCACCCACACCTAATCCAAGGAGTTCTGGTGTCCGCTCCCTATCCCTTGCAGCTCGAGCTCCACGCCGATCGACACATCACCCGGTGGCGGCCGCTCGTGCAGTGGCTGCTGGCCATCCCACATTTCCTCATCGCCTGGGCGCTTCGCTCGCTCCGCCAGGTGTTGACCCTGATCAGCCTTTTCATGGTGCTCTTCACCACGCAGATCCCGCGCTCCCTCTTCGACGCCATCGTCATGACCTATCGCTATGAGTGGCGCGCCGTGAGCTTCGTGTTCTTTATGCAGGAGGACTACCCGCCGTTCGACTTCGACCTCTCCACCGAAGACGACGGGGCTGAGCCTCACACGTCGCTCCGTCTGAGTTATCCCGAGCACCTCGAGCGCTGGAAGCCTCTGTACAAGTGGTTCTTGGCCATTCCGCAGTACGTAGTTGTGGCCGTGCTGTGCATAGCGGCGTGCTTGGGCGTCGCCGCAAGCTCCTTCGCCGTGCTTGTCACCGGGGAGTATCCACAAGGCATCCGCGATTTCCTCGTCAGTGCGTACCGCTACACGCTCCGCGTCGAGGCCTACGTTGGGTTCCTCACTGATCAGTATCCGCCGTTCAGCCTGGCAGCTTGAGCGAACATCCCGTCACCTCTGAACCGAGGAACGTTTTCATGCCCAGCACGACCGATTTCTGGAGCGACGTTCACCAGGAACGTCAATGTCTTGTGGACCTGCTCGAAGTGCTGACACCTGAGCAGTGGGACGTTCCCTCGCTTTGCACTGAATGGCGCGTTCGCGACGTCGTCGGACACATGGTGAGCGAGACCCAAATGACTGTTGCTCAGGCTGGATGGGGCCTTATCAGGTCAGGGTTCCGGATCAACCGGTATATCGCCAAGGATGCGCAACAACGAGGAGCTGCCTCCGTTGCGAAACTCCTCGAGGACTTCCGGGCTGCGGTTCTTTGTCGTACGCACCTACCCGGCCTGTCGTCGTTGTCCATGCTCGAGGACATCGTCATCCACCAAATGGACATCCGCCGACCCTTAGGGCAGCAACGCTGTATTCCCAAGGGGCGAATTATCGCCGTGGCAGGGAATCTCTGGACCAACCGCTTCTATCCCGGCCCACAGCTGTTCCAGGGCATTCGAGCCATCGCCACCGACGCGGATTGGTCGGCCGGCGACGGTCTGGAAGTCGCCGGGCCCCTCGAGGCGTTGGTCCTCACATTGGTCGGCCGTTTCGCCGATCTCGAACAGTTGCAAGGTGATGGGATGGCGACCCTGCGTACGCGCGCAGATGCTCTATGAAGGCGGTGGCAGATTGCTTGCCGACGGTCGCCTGGTAAGTCAGGAGGAAAGTGCTGCTTCTCGAGAGCATCGGAAGGGTGCGCGAAATTGCCGGTTACCGAGCGGGACTGCCTCGGCTCCCTGTCTCGCCCATGGATCCGAAGGGTCTCACAGGAGCCTCTTGCTCAGGAGCGAGAGATCGGCTGGGCGCCCCCGCTCAAGTCCCGTGGACCACCGAGCCTGACTAAAGGCGCCGGACGAGTAGTGCATCCGGGCAACAGTTCGGGGTGTCCCCCTTTGACGGTGCAATAAGAAAGCGGGGCATGCCTCCGAAGTGCCGGGCGGTGCGCCCGATCCCGGCGTACGGAGCTACCCCTCACATCGCTTCTCCTTCGTGCTGTTTAGCTACTCTCTGGAACAGCAACTACGCTTATGAGCGTGATTGCAGTTCTCTCGATGACCGTGGCGATGTACACACGTGCTCGTTTCTCATAACCCGGGAGAAGGCCGTCTTAGTGACCTCGACTTCGCTGGACTGGCCCCGGGTGTTGTTAGCTCTCACCATCCTCTTGTTGGCGCTTGGCTGGCTATTGACGTACCTGTGGTGGCGCAGGCGTCCGATCCCATAGGGCCGCGAGTCCATTCGTGCCGAAGCACCCCCTTCGCGTGCGGGGACACCCTCGATGGCCCGCTGAACGTCGAGGCAAAATCGACTGTCACAATGGAGCGTGACCTCAATGCGACTGCCACGGAGACGTAACACCAGATCCGTCCTCGCTGGTGGTCTCCTTCTGGCTTCGGTGCTCTTTATCGCAACGTCGTCTTCGGCAGCTTCAAGGTATCCCGGCAACTTCACGCCAGCCCGTGCTGGCCTTTCGGACTACCTTTTCTTGACCAGGCATACCATTCCAACTGGTTCGTCGGAAACGGGTTTCTTAGTCGTCGACAACCGGACCAAAAGCACGATCAATCTCACCAAGAGATGCCAACCCAAAGTTGAAGGCCTCTTGCGAGGCTCTCGTTATGCGCAACCAAATACGTCCGACTTGGTTTGTTCCCCTAAGGCGCTGCGAATCCGTCCCGGCGCCAACCGACTTCCGGTTCGATTTGTGGCCACCTATCTGTCTTGCAGTCAAGAGCCGAATAGCTCTTCAGGAACAGTGCTGTGCGTGGATGGAAACGAAATGCCCTCCCTTCCTACCGGCACCTACGTAGCCCATGTCGACGGTGGCGGGGCTGCACTACCTGTTCCCAACACCATCACCGTTCACCTCACGGCTCACTAGAGAGACTCCCGAGGTGCTCCTCAGCCCGGTGAACGGGGTTATTCCCCGTGGTGCCTCCGCCTCAGTGAGGCCAGGTCACTTCAGCAGCAAGGTGTACGGCCTTCCCATGCCCGGTCCCGGAGGGGTGTTGACTAGGCCGAGCGCTCCACCCTCAGGCGACTCGCCAGGTGGATTCATCGAGATGATCAGGTACTTCCCGCTCGGCGGGACCGCACCCAAGGGCGAGCGATTCGACGTGAAGTGGCCCTCGAAGACCAAGACGTAGCAGCGCTTTTCGGCAGGCGAGGGATCCATCCCCGTTCCGGCATCGAACGCCTTCTTACGCGTCGTCGAGTAGATCAGAGCCGTCTTCACCGGTGCACGTGAGTAGATCCTAGCGATGTTGCTCGCGTAGCTCTCGATGTCACTGAGGTGACCGGGGGCGAATCCCGGCGGAGGCGGAGGTGGCGCGGCACCGTTGCCCGACGTTCCGAGCATGATTCCGATCGCAAGTGCTGCGGCGAGAAGGGCAGCTCCAGCACCGATTAGGAGGGGGCGACGACGAGTGCGATGTGTGCCCTCGAAGAAGTGCGCTTCGGGCTCCACCACCACGGTGTCGTTGAGGGGAGGTAGCACGTCGATCACGAAGTCATTATGACCGAACAGCCGCCATCCGGCGGTCGAGGAGCCCTAGCGGGGCTTGGCGCGACCCTCGGATTTCATGAGGTCGTTGAACTTCTCCCACCGCATCCGAAAGCGGGTCCGGCCGTTACCCGGCAGCCAGTCGATAGAACCTTTGCTTACTTGGAGTTCCCCAAGCTTGACGTCGTCACTCCATACGACGAAGGTCACGTCCGAGCGGAGCACGAAACGGGTGGGGAGGTCGACGGTGACATCATGGGTTGCCATGAGTTGACGGTAGTCCTCCCGCGCACAAATGTGGAGGGCAAGAGCGGGAGTGAGCCTCAGCCCCGGTCCCGGCGTTCATGGGCAATGGGTCGAGTTCGCCTCGGTGCCGTCTCCGGTGTAATAGTCGGTGCCGTGGAGACCGCTGAGGTGCCACATGAGGTCGCTCGCCTACGTCATCAGTTCGCCGGCCGCATTGTGGCACTGGACGAGACAGCGTGGAATGAAGCGTCCTGGTGTTCGGGATGGCAAGTGCGGGACGTGCTCGCCCACCTTGTAAAGAATGCCGAGTCCACATTTTTGTCCTTGATGAGTGACCTACTTCGAGGTGGATTCCGACCCGACCACTCGGTGAATAAAGCGGCCAAACGACTCAGCTGGGTGCCGGTCCCGGAGCTGGCTGATCGACTCCGTAGTGCGGCTGACGAGCGCCTTCGTTCCGGCGGCTCCTCGAAGCCATTCGGCATGGGTGACGTTGTCGTGCACAGTGCAGACGCATTTCGGCCATTTGGCGAGGACGTCGACGTACGCCCCGACGTTGCGGCATCCGTTTTGGATGCGTATTGGGACAGAGCGCGGATCGTCGTCCATGCAGCACCCCACCGTGGGCACCGCTTGGTGGCGACGGACCTCGACTGGTCCAGGGGAAGTGGAACGGAAATAAGAGGGAGGACCATTGACCTCGTTCTCTTCGTTGCCAACAGACGACACGTTCTCCCTCGTCTAGAAGGACCAGGGCTCGGGGCCTTACAGTGAGAGGAGAGCACGCGTTCGGCGGGTTGTTCTAAGCCCTCGGTGCCGAAGCTCACCGTGCAATCACGGCACGGTGGAGATCGACGGCAAGCAAGTGACGAAGGCCGTCCTCAACGACGTGAAGAACCGGGCGTCGGTTTCCTAATCAGTTGACTCCTCGCTCAAAGGGGAATGTTTCCGCCATCGAGGCATTGGGTACATGGGCGACGCGTGTGAAGGCGTTTATGGACGGTGGAACGGAGATCACTACCCTGGCCGAGGCCCGAGACCTCGTCCGGCTCCAACTGCTCGACCAATCGAGAGAGACCGCCGAGACTGCGGCACTGCTCACCGACGAGCTACTCGCTAATGCGCTTGAGCACGGCGCCGGGGACCCGAGGCTGGAACTCGACGTCGATGCCTGTCAACTCGTGGTGCGCGTAGTGGACCACGACCCATCGACCGATGTGGGCCCGCTTCCTCTCGAACCAATGAGAAAGCGCGGCCGCGGCCTCGTGATTGTCGGTGCATTGGCCACGGCCTGGGGTGTGGAGCGGTATTGGGACGCCAAAGTCGTCTGGTTCTCACTCGACCTCTGAGGAGGGCGGAGTACTGACAGGGTCACCCGGCGGCGGTTGAATGTGGAGGTAGCGGTCCAGGTTCGTGATGGCAAGGAGGCGACGCGCCATGGGCGTGGGCTGCATGAGGGTGAGCCGATGCCCCGTGCGGTCGAGCTTCATCTGCAATTCGATGAAGAGCGCCAGCCCTGAGGAGTCGATGAACGACAGACCGGCGATGTCGAGCACCAGATCGCCGGCCAGCTCGCCCGTGAAGGCAGAGAGGCTGTCTTTGAGGGCAGGAGCGGATGCGCCGTCCAGCTCCCCGCTGACGATGACGCACGTTTTGCCGTCCAGCTCGTGCACCGCAATAGTCAGTCCCGGTGATGGGTCTCCGGCCGCACTTACCTTGACGTCGGTCGCGTTGCCTACCCGTTCGCTCAACATTTTTGTGACCCTCCCTCCGTAAGAGTCCTCGTCGGGGCCGGCTGTTTGACCCCCTCGGGTCTCATTTTATTCCCAGCGAAATCGGGTCACAAGGGGCTGCGTCAGGGGCGCGCCACGGGGCAGGTAGTGGCAAGCCCCCTCCCCAACCCCCGTGCGTACTGGGTTGTGACGGTACCCGAACCAGGGGTCAGCATCGAAGTGGACCTCTCGACGCTAATTCAGAGTGTCGTCATTTGCACCGCAAGCACAACCGTGGTTCGCCGACCTAGTCGCAGCGGCTGTCGGTCGATCTTGTCTTACGGTTCGCCCGGTCTATTCCCCCTTGAGCGCCGAACCGACGTTCGGCTAGGACCTCGTCACCGCGGGGGCCCGAGTGCACCCCTCCCCGTGCCTGCGTAGCTCTCGAAGCTCGCGCCGGGTGCGGCCAGGGAGTCGACTAGGGCCACTGGCAGCTCCTTGAGCCGCTGAACGTTTGGAGATAGAAAGTGAACGAGGCCACTAATCCAGTAAAGAGGACGCGCAATGCCGAAAGCGATTAAGGGAAATGCTGGCCGAAAGCCGCCAGAGCCCTCTGCAGATCACTCCGACGTCGAGGAATGGTGGCGACACCTGATGCCGGATTTGCAGCCCATCGTCCAGCAGTTGGATGGGTTGATCCGAGCGACGGTTCCAGACCTCCACTACACCGTCAATCGGAAAAGGGCGTTTTACGGGCTATCAGAACTCGGATGGATCATTGAAATAGCCGCCTACGACGTGTCGGTGAATGTTCTTTTCCTCGGGGGTGCCGACTTCGAGTCCCCACCCCCGCTCGGAACGACCGACCGGACCCGGTACATCAAGGTGACCAGCGTGGATGAGGTGCAGCGACCAGAGCTGCAAGAGTGGATTGAACAAGCGGGACGCACGCCCGGTTGGACGTAACGGCCGATACGCTCGCACTTCGCACGACGGCTCCGCGCTCTTCAACCATCGCCGGAGACATCAGGAGCCAGTATCCCAGAACCCGCGGTGAAGGCGATCCCGATGACCGTCCCCGAGACGCAACGTAGCGGCTCACTGTTCCCACTTGACCTCACTCTGGTGACGAGCGGCTCCGACGGCGGAAGTGACGGCCATCATGTATCTAGTCGGACCACCAGGGCCACTGCTCCCTCCGAACGAAGCCCTCTCAGACGCCCCGATCCGAGAAGAGAAGGGTCGGCACAGCCCTAACACGCTCACTCAGGACATGGGGTCTTCCGCGCATCAAACGCCTTGAGGAGCTACCGCGTGGTGTCGATTGCGATTCGCTGTCACGTCTGCCGGGGCCTACGGCCCAAGCGATGACGAAGAGCTTGGGCCCGCTGGGGACGCCGACAACGAGATTCCGAACGGCGTGTGGCAGTTCAGCCTTCACGGGTGGACGTGTCCGAGATGCGCCCACCCGCACAGCGTTACTGACGCCGCGTCGAACGCGTTTCACCAGCGCACCATGGGGTAACTCATTAGAGACGTGCACCACTCTGTGAAGGCTACGCCTATGGGTTACGAAATACCCATTACCAATCTGGCCGATGCCCGAGACGTCGTGCGCGCTCATCTGCTTGACCAGCCGACAGACACCGTCGAGATAGCGGCGCTCCTCACCGACGAGCTGATCGCCAATGCAATGGAGCATGGGGTTGGGAATCCAACGCTCGCAGTCAATGTGACCGGGTCGCAACTCGTTGTGCGTGTGCGCGATGACGATCGGACAGTGAACCTCGCCCCTCTTCCCATGGAGCCGACGCGGGCCCGTGGGCGCGGCCTCGCCATCGTCAACGCGTTGGCATCGGCGTGGGGCGTCGAGCCGCAACGGTACGGCAAGGTCGTCTGGTTCGAGCTAAATCTGTGAGGACGCCGCCCGCTCTATTCGGGAAGGCGGCTCGATCCGGAGTAACGAGTCCAGCTTCGTGATCTGCATTATCCGACGCGCCATTGGCGCTGGGTGCAAGAGGATGAGTTCATGACCAGTGTTGTCGAGCCTCTTGTGCAACAAGACGAAGAGGGCCAACCCGGTCGAATCCACGAACGTCAACCCGGCGATGTCTAGTACCAGGTCCCCCGCCAGCTCGCCGGTGAGATCGGCCAGATGGGCTTGCAAGGCCGGGGCCGAAGCACCGTCCAGCTCGCCGATCAACGTGACACACGTTCGACCGCTCTGCTCGCTCACGTCCATTGTCAATGCCGGTGACGCAGCCTCCGCCTCCGCGATCGCGATGGCGCTTGATTCCGCAACGCTCTTCCTCGCCAACATGGCTACGACCTCCCACGTATTTCGTCCGGTTGTCGCTCCCTGGGGCTCCTTTTTGACCCCGGCAAGGAGGATTGTACGGTCGGGACAATCCCTGTTTCAAGGCATGGGGGGGTTGCATAGGCGTCGAGCCGGTACGGGACGGCCAAGCTGTCTGGTTCTCCCTCAACCTCGGAGACGACCAGCCTCAGGGAACTGTCGGCTCTATCTGCAAGAGGGAGTCCAAGCCCATCAACTTGAGGACTCGACGGGCCATCGGCGTCGGGTTCAAGAGGACGAGTCGTTGCCCCTTGTCTTCCAACTCCTTGTGCAACAACACGAAGAGGGTCAACCCGCTCGAATCCAAGAACGTGAGTCCGTCGAGGTCGAGCACGAGGTCGCCATCAATGTTGACGGTCACTTCGGCGAGCCGGTCCCGCAACATGGGCGCAGTGGCGTCATCGAGTTCACCAAAGAGCGAGACGCGCAGCCGGTCAGGGGGCGGCGAGACAACGACCCTCAAGATGGGCGCTGCCCGCGAGTCCGCAACCGGGGGACGCTCTGACGCTTCGTCTTCTTCGAGCATGGCCCCTTGACCGTCCCCTCAGTCTGGCTCCGTTGGAGCTGAGCGGACGCCAACTTTATCGCTAGGCGCACCGATCATGCGCAACGACGCGTGGCAATCCATCGCGCCGTCAGGACGAAACGTCGGGTGACGCGCAAAAGGGCCGGAGGCACTGGGAGCCCGGGCCCTTGCGCACTTGGACAATCTCCCCATGCCCAAGTGCCCCCTGTCTACCCGATCCTCACCGAGAGCGCGCATAAGGGCCGGACCACCCTAGTAACCCCGACCCATTGCGCACCGGGGTCGTCATGGCTCAGGTCACCAGAATGTACCGGAAGCGGGCTAATCCTGGCCATGGGAACGTCTTCGATGTCACTGAGGAGGCCCATGTGCCCCGCTCCCCGTGCCGACGTGGCTCTCGAAGCTGACGCCGCCAGCGGCCAGGGCGTCGACTACAGCGGCACTCTGCACGCCGAAGCTCTCGGCCTCAAGGCACACGCACTGTTGCCCGTGGTCTCGTCGGTGCCACTCCGCAAGCGTGAGGATCGCGACCCGGATCGCTTCGTCGCGTGTCATGTTGCGACGATAGCGGCGACGTCGCCGCACCCTCTCGGCGAAAACGCGCAAAGGGCCGGAGGGTTGAACGGCCCTCCGGCCCCCGCCCCCTGGGTTTACCGTGGCCCAGATCGCATACTTTCTACCCTTCGTGAGATTGGTCAAAACGTGGGCACCGGTACGATGCCAAGAGATTCAGAAAGGAGCGTCCGATGCCAGACTTCGGAGATGCGGCAAGGCCGTTCATAACTAACCTCCTTCGTTCAATAGAAGAGGAAGCCGAGCGGTTGCCCTCCATGGTGGAGGCACTCCGGGAGTTCGAGCCAACGCCGCAACAGATCGGCGATTTCGCGGGTAAGTGTGTCGAGATCGCCGCCAAGGCTGTGACCGACATCGTGCAGGGATTTCGAGAGGCAGCGAAGACCTTCAATGACCCGCCGCCGGATTTCAACGTTCCCGATGATCTGAGCGATCTCGGATAATGCCCGAAATGACGAGAGACGCCCCGAAGGACGCCTCTCGTCTAGGAACGTAACGTTGCTTACTGAGGTGTTCGTCACCATCGATAGAAGCGGTGACTTCCAGCGGACTCGGCGCGTCCAATCGCCAGTCCAACGAGCCACAGAACCAACAGCACAACGGCCACGATCCACAAGAAGTGAACCGTGAATCCGAGGCCGAAGAACAGCAGCACCAACAACAGAGCAAGTAGCAGTACCATCCGTTCCCTCCTTATCTGAACCGACGGACCCCTCGACGACAGGGCGTTCTGCTGTCGTTCGCCTTCGTCGAGACCGGATCATCCCCATTGCGCATGAGCGAGATGAGGACGCCCCCCGCACCGACCACCAAGAGGACAATGACGATTGCTGAAACGTGGCTCGGCCCGTTGACATTACGAAACGCGGGATTGCGTCCCTCTCCGGTTAGTTGCGGCGCCCGTACTCCACCCCCCACGGCCATATCTCCCCCTTGTCGGGTCCGGCGCGGGTTTGTTACCCGTGCCGCCTTTCCTCAAACCATCGAAGTGTGCGCCCCTGTCGATGCGTTTGTTGCGCCGAGAGCGGGGTATCGCGGGTCGAATGACGATTACGGAGGCCCCAACTCCACCACGGGGCGTGCGTGTCCCCTCGGTGCATCGGATCGTGGCCCGTCTCTCACTCGTCGGCGAGCGAGGAGAGCCGAGAGGCCACACGATTCGGTGCAGTTGCGAACAGTGGATCGAAGCCCACCCGGCGGGGGCTTACCCAACCGAGACGGCGAGGGCTTTGGCCGACACGTTATGGGCACAGCACGCGGCCGAAGAGTACTGCGAGTGAGCCGATCGACACATCTCTACCCTGGCGACAAGGGCCATTGGCGATTCAAGAACCGCCCACCTGGGCCATGTCGTCGCCTGACTGAGCACCGCAAGAATGTAGGTACACGCTGCAACGGGGGTGATGAATCCCCACTTTCCACCAGATATCCACGATTAGAAAATGTCGAAAATGGGTAGGGCCCGAATCGCGCCCAGCCATCGGGGCGCAGAACAAGCCCTTGCGATCTCTCCTGCGTTCGGGGCTTGTTCGCGGTTATGGCCCTGAACACGACGAAGCGCCCCGAAGGGCGCCCCGTCGCTCCCCCGTCTGTCCGCCAGGCGAGGATCAAAGTATGGCTCAGGAGTCGTGTCAGGCGCCGATCTTGAACCGACTGGCGTCGACGGTCGGAGGCGATCTTCATCCGTTCAATGAGTGTCCGTGGCCTCGGTGGCTCGGTGGGCGGAAGACGGCGTTCAGCCACTTCGGAGAGCGACCTCACCATGAGGTCGAGGTCGATGAGCTTCGTGGTGTTGGTCAGGGCGACCGGCGTGGGGGCCGGACAGAACTCACCATTCCAGTGGCTGAAGACGATGGCAGCCAATCGAGCGTGGGCCACTGCGCGCCCTTGAACCCGCCAGCAGATTCAGCTCACGGAGGATCTCCGCCGCCTGCGAAGAGCGGCAAGTGGTACGCCTCGACCGTTGCGCACGTGGTCCGTTCGGTCGAGATCGACGAAGAGCTGGCTAATACCCTGAGGGGCGCCTCTTAGCTTTCCGCGAAACAGGTGGCCACTTGTGTTGGCCATCTCTGACCCCCCCATACTTGCGAGTTGCCATTACGCCAGTGGCCGGGCAGGAGGTAAATGAGCCAGAGGGTGCGATTAGGCGGATAATACATTTGAGAGCAGGGACGACCCGAGTCCGGCGTACTGGCGAGGTGTCTATAAACGCCTGCTGGGCCACGGCGCTTGGTCGACCTCGGGCTGGAAGCCACGATCCGATGCACTGGGTGCCAGCTCGATAGTACGTGCAGGCAGGAGTCCCCGCAGGTTCATCGCTGGCTTCTCGACCAAGGAGTAGGTGATCGACGCCAGCACGAGCACGACCACTCCCACAATGACCAGATTGCCGACAAAGGCAGCGTTCCCGCTCTTGAACAGCACGCCGTGTTCGTTCAGGAAGAGGATCACCGGAAGATGCCACAAATAGATGCTGTAGCTGATCAGGCCCACATAGCGGATCGGTCCCCATTCAAGCACGCGGGCCAACCCGTTCACCCGATCCCCGTCGTGGCTGGGCAACACGGTGAGGAAGATGAGCACTGCCGCGCAGACGCCAGCCACCGATATGGCATAACCCCCATCGTTGTGTCGGGCCGCCAACGCGACAGCCACGATGACGACCAACGACAGCGCCTTCGTCCCCCGAGCAAGTAGTGGCATCTTCTCGTGTTGGCGCAACAGCCCAATCGCCAGCGCGGCGAACATGCCCCAAGCGAAGAGATCGGCGTTGGCCAGGAAACTGCGCTCCAGCACTGCGGACCATGTAGTACCCCAGTCGTAGCGGAAGATTGCCCCGCTGCCGTGTGGCCGATTGTGGTCGACGAAATAAGTGGTGACGAGGCCGACCACCAAAAAGAGGATCGGCCCCGCTGCGAGAGCGACGACCTTCTTCACTCTCTTCGCCAGGTACCACGCCAGGTAACCCACCAGCGGCAGCAGGGCGTAGAACGTCAGCTCCGCTGTGAGCGACCAGGCGGGGATGATCCCAGTGCCGTTGGCGTGCGGCACGAGTGATTGCACCAAGAAGATGTTCGGCACGAACACCGACGGATCGCTGATGCGCCCGACATCGGCCCGAACGTAGTGGGCAGTGTTGCCGTGGATACTCAGCGCCCCCGCCGCCAGCACCAGCAAGAAGATCACGATGTACGCCGGGAAGATTCGCAGTCCTCTGTTGGCCAGGTACCGACGGATCGACGGCATCGGCCGGTCGGCCAACAGCGCGGAGACGAAGGGTAAGAACAACAGGAAACCCGAGAGGCAAAAGAAAAGGGTCAACCCCTGGTCGCCGAACGTCGTCAGCTTGTAGAGGTTGCCGTTGATCGACCCGGACGAGACGGAGAACGATGCTGTATGGGTGAACAGCACGCTGAGCGCGGCGAAGGCTCGAAGACCGTCGATGCCCGCCAGGTGCGTTGCCCGAGACCGACCCTTCATTTTGACCTCGCGCACACGGTGCTTTCCCCGTTTCAATTGCAGGCCGCGCAGTGCCATTCAAAACGAGGGGTAAAAGGTGCCATTCTTTGCTGGTCTGAAGGACCGCTGCTATGCGCCTTCACGGGGCCGGCGGGGGGAAGCCATCGGTGTACGCGAGCAACTTTTGGGAATCAGGAGCGAGCCAAAAGCGTTGAAGAGCAGAGGCAGAGGCCAGCCCGAAGTTGGGGGCTAGGAGCCGTACCCCCATAACCTTTGATGGTTTTGGCCGACGTGGTTTCTTCATCGACTCGACGAGAGGCATGGACTCCTCGCTGAACTATCGAAGACGACCAGTAAAACGGGGGGCGAGCCTGGAGGTGCTAGAGCGAAACTAGACCCGACTCCGAGCTCGGCTGCGCACCACGAGATAGATGATCGCCAGGACAATGATAAACAGGAGCACCGGGTGGACCGTCACCCCCAACACGATGGCGATGACCGTGATCACCAGGGCGACCAGAATGTCAAATAGCACATTTCCTCCTCGGGTTGAGCAAGGAGTACCCGCGTGGCTTGCGCTCAAACCAGATTCGCTTGCCCTCAGCAGCGCTGCCGCGCTTCCTCGGCATCTGAGAGCCGGTCTGCGCCGCCCGTCATCAACGGCGTTTCTTTGGGGTGGCCTGCAACCTTTGACCTGACGGCGAGGTTCTGGAGCTTTGAACCGGGGTTTGGGCCCATTCTCGCCGCGAAACCCAGGGTTGCCGCTTCTCGACCGCCGTATTGCGTCCTGGTGGCGGTGCAGAGAGTTATTCGAGGCCGAAGCCCACGGTCAGCATCACCTATCCGAACAGATCGAGCAGTATTCGCCGCGTTGTTCACCGGCTGGAACACCCACAGGCCCGTCCGGGGATTCCTAGTCGATGCGCATCCCTATGGGCTCCGAGTCGAGGCCAATGTGGGTCCGCTCACCGATGAGTACCCACCCCGTCAGGCTTGCCGCCTGACGGCTTCGTCGACCAGCGACCCGATCCAAAGACAATAGGAAGCTCGCCGAATCGTCGACCCGGCCTCGAGTTTCAAACGAGGTCGACTGGTGTATCCGGTTTGGCCGCCGGAACGATCGTGGCTCCTTCCGCAGGATGGAATTTCACGCGAGGTGGCTCCCCACCTTCGCGGATCAGATCTGGATAGAACCCCTCGTCAAATGCGGAGATGAACTGGCGCACGGGATCTGGCAGCCGGACTCTCACAAAAGACGGCCGGTGGGTCCATTGCCGGCGCTCGCTGGTGTGCAACTTCACCGCCACCCGCCCGACGGTGAAGGACTGCACCCTGGGATCCGTTCCCAATACGGCTCTCAGGTATACAGCGACGGCGCAATCCTGCGAATCTTTAGGAATGCCCCGAACGCCAACATTGCGGAGGGCTATCGCCACGTCGGTTCGGCAACTGCCCAATCCTCCGAGCAAATCGCCAGCTTGATGCTTCAGTTCCAGGTCGCTCATTTGGCTCGCTCCTTCCAGTTTTGCCCATCGGCCGCACAGAAGCTCGTTCGGCTCTTGCATAGACAAAGCCCACTAAGGAGGCTCGCGCCATGCACCTCACCATGCTGTCACTACCCGCCACACCGACCAGGTAACCGAGGTCCCTGCCGCGGCGGCCCAATGAAATGAGTGGTGGGGCGAGATGGCACCCCCACCCCCTCCAGGCCCCTGAGCGGTTCGTGGCACTATCGACCGGAGCCCTCAGCATAAGGATGGCCACCATCCCATGCCCAGAACGGCGACGACGGCACCGAGTGGTGACAGGGAATCCAATCGGCGAGCACACGGTTCGCCCAAGGGACGTGGACTGAGCTGCCCGTGCCGGAAAGGACCGCTCAATTCGCTCTGACGGAACGAGTGCGCCAGGTTTCCCCGGCCGTAATGCCGCTAGCCGATGAGATGACAGGGCATCGGGGAAGAACCGATGTGCGCAGCCGGCTCTAAGGGTGCCCAGCCGACGCAAGAGCGGAATTACTCGTCGTCCCGTAGCGAGCACACGCGACATGTCGTTTACGATCGAGCCGAACCTCGAGCGCCGTGGTCGACGCACCGTGCTAGTTGACAGAGTATCTAACGCCGCATCGGACGCAACATACAACCATCACCGATACCACACGGCCATCGGCGGACCGCCCGTCAGCACGCGTCAACAACCTGGTGGTGGCAGAACAACTAGGCGCGGCCAGCCGTTTGCCGCGAGACTGCAGACCACGGGAGCTCGGATGGACCGGGCTGAGAGGGTGCCTCAGTGGCGCCGACCGTTGAACCTGCTCCGGATAATGCCGGCGAAGGGAGGAGAACAGATGGTCGATGCAGCAGGCGACCTTCGTGCGAAAGCGCCCCGCACGCCATCCAGCGTCTTTAGCGGTGCGCGTCCTGTCCTAATCGGTGATCTCGTCGTTGAAACCCACGGGATGGCTCCGATCCCCGAAGACGACCGCTACGGGAGTTCGAAGCGGAACTTCACGGTGTGGTTCGCCCCCAATATGGAGCTGTCGGGGGTTTTCACGGGCACACTGGCCTTCACCCTTGGCTTGGGACTGTGGCCTGGTCTCTTGGCGATATTGCTTGGCGTGTGCCTCGGGGCACTCCCCGTGGCCTATTTGGCCACCTGGGGCCCCAAAACCGGCATGGGGCAGTTGCCCATTGCCCGGCTTCCCTTCGGCAAGTGCATTGCCCTGCCCGCGGCGGTGCAGTGGCTGAGCGCGATCGCCTGGGACGGCCTGGTGGGGCTCTTCGGTGCCGAAGGAGCCCAAGCGCTGTTTCATATTCCCTTCGCACTCGGAGTACTTGTCGTCCTCGCGCTCGAGGGTCTCGTCGGATTCGTGGGCTATGAGGTCATCCATCAGCTGGAGAAGTGGGGGAGCGCCATCTTGGCCGTCCTCTTCGCCGTCCTCTCGGTGCGCATCCTCCAGCACGGCGATATTCCGTTGCACGACACGGTCCATGGGGGAGCGGCGGTGGGCGCCTTCGTCCTCATGTCGACGATCGCCTTCGGTGGAGCCTTTAGTTGGGCCAGCTACGCGGCGGACTACAGCCGCTACCAGAAGAAGGACACGCCGTCGGTGCCGGTCTTTTGGTGGACCTTTGGCGGACTCTATGCCTCGTATGTCTGGACCTATGCGATTGGCCTCGCCGGCGCTCGAGCGCTCAGCGACCAAACAGCAGTTGGTGTGCGTACCCTCGTCGGCGGCGGGGTTCTGGGTGCCGTGGCCCTGGTCACCGTCATCTTCGGGGCGATCACCAGCAATGCGATGAACGACTATTCAGGGTCTCTCGCTCTGCAGGCGGCCGGGGTGAAACTGAAGCGCAACTGGAGCGCTCTCCTCGGCACGTTGATCGCCTTCTGCCTCATCCTTTGGATCCATCAAGGCAATACGGCAGGCAGGTTCCAAAGTGTGCTGCTTTTCAGCGCCTATTGGATAGCGCCCTTTCTAGCGATCATCATCATCGACTGGCACGACCGAAAGGGAACCACGACCTATGCGGGTCTGTCCGCCCTCATGGATCGAAAGAATCTCCCGGCGGGCTGGCCCGCGCTCGTGAGCCTGGTTCTCGGTTTCTGCGCCATGGTGCCGTTCGTGAACACGAGTGTGCTGGAAGGACCCGTAGCGAGGGCGTTGGATGGGGCAGACCTGTCCTTTTATGTAGGTTTCCTCGTCTGCGGCGGGATGTACCTGACGTCGTGCAAGTTCGTGGCACCAAACGATCGACCCAGAAACATTGCCGGACCGCGAACAGCTGCGTGAGAGTGGTCTCACGCCAAAGGTGATAAGGCCACACGGGACGGTGGCTGCAGAAGAATCTCCTCGGATGTGTTACTGGGTCGCCGTTCGCCCTGCGTCAGTCTTGCAATAGCGGTAGCATTATCGACAGTAGGCAGCCGAAGTCATTGGCGGGAGGTTCGAACGTTGTCGGTGCACGGGGGCTCGTTCTCTCCGCGGATAATCGATAGCGCGCTGGATGCGGTCGTCATTGTGGACGATCGAGGGGTCATTCTCTATGCCAACCGCGCGACCGAGCAGCTCCTCGGCTGGCGAGTTGATGCCCTCTTCGGCGTGGCCTTCCTTAATCTAGTGCCTGAGCGATTTCGGTCGAGCTATTCGGCCACCTTTTCTAGTTTCATGAGATCGAATCCGCCTCAGGTCAGCTACGCCCCTCGTCGGATGATGGCGCTACGGGCAGACGGCTCGGAACTGCCGGTCGACATCGGCACCTTCCTCGTGGTCCCCGACGTCGGCCCGAAACTGTTGATTACCGTCTTGTGGGATGTAAGCGACCGGATCGACATGGACCGCTACCAGAGGGTCTCTGACGAACTCGTCGCATTTCTCGCCGGCGCATCAGGAAGCAGCACTACCATCATCCCGCAACTCCTCTCGATTGTCGCTACCAATATGGACTTCGAGCTCGCCACCGCCTGGCGGTGGGATGCGGACGCAGAGGTCTTGCACTGTGAGCACGTGTGGCGTGAACGTGACGGCGAGTACGAGGCCATGATGAGTGCTTCTGCAGACATGAGCGTCCACGCGGGAGAGGGACTCGCCGGTTTTGTGGTCCACGCCAACGAGCCGGTGTGGCAGACGGACTTGCCGCAGGCGTCGCAGTTTCATCGCCACGACGCCATCGTGGCCGATGGCTTACGCACTGCCTTTGTGTTCCCCCTCCGCGCTCGAGAACGCTTAGTCGGCGCGATTGAACTCTTCACCAAATCTGATCGTCAGCCCGATGCGCCTCTTAACGCCGCCGTGGCGGACATTGGCGCCAAGCTGGGGGAGTTCATCGAACGTCTCGAACTAGAAGCAGAAAAGGCGGAACTGATGGAGCGACTCGAGCAGTCGCATCGGCATCAGCAGTTCCTGCTGCGGGCCACTCGGGCGCTGGCCGGGGCGCACGATTTCCAGGACTCGGTCAAACGCTTGGCCACGGTGGCGCTACCCACGCTCGGCGATATCTGTCTTATCGACGTCGTGAGTCCAACAGGCAGATTGGAAAGGCTTGCCGCTGTGCACGCCGATCCGGCGCATCAGGCAGAAACGAACGAACTGGGCAAGTACAGTCCCGACCCTCGAGGTTCTCATCCCGCAGCACGTGCCGTGCGGACGGGGGAGTCACAGTGGTCAACTGACATGGACGACGAATTTATGCGGAGCACCACCCAGGGCGACCAACACTTCAAGCTCACCCAGACATTGCGTTTCGAATCCTATGTCTCGGTACCGCTTTTGATGGAAGATGAGGCCATTGGCGCCCTTACCGTAATCACGGCCGGGTCAGGTCGACAATTCGGCCAGGAGGAACTGTCGCTGGCCGAGACGTTGGCCTCACAGGTCACCGCAGTCATCGAAAAGGTACGGGCCTTTGACGAGCAGTCCAGCATTTCCCATCTCCTCCAGCAGAGATTGTTGCCAGATCATTTGGGCGAGGTGCCCGGAGTTCGCGCTGCCGCAAGCTACGTTGCAGCGGGCAGAGGTGCCGAAGTTGGCGGCGACTTCTACGACGTGGTGAAGCTCGACGGAGATCGGCTTGCTCTGGTGATCGGTGATGTGGAGGGCCACGACATGACCGCAGCGACTGTGATGGGCGAACTGCGCAGCGCCCTACCGCGTACCTCCTCATCACGGACAATCCTGCAGAGGTTCTTGGATTGGTGAACCGGTACGCCCTGAAGCAAACGGACGAACGTCTGACGACAACCTGTCTCGCTGTCATGGATCCGGCGAAACGTACGATCGATATCGCCACGGCTGGTCACCCAGCGCCGTTCGCGATGTATGAGGACAACCCGGCCCATCCCTTGAGCATCCGGCCGGGACAACCTTTTGGGGCGTGGGACAGTGAATACGTTCTCGAGCACTTCGTGCTCCCGGCTGTTGGAACCTTTGTTTTTTTCACCGACGGGCTCATCGACGAAGGACGACCCGACGCGCCCAGCCGCATTCGCGCTCTCACTGAATTGATGGAGCACCATTTAACAGACGACCCTGAAAGTCTGGCGGAAAACATCTTGACGGTCGTGGCGCGCTCGGGGCCGCTTCATGATGACCTGGCAGTTTTGGTGGTGCAGTGGGAATTCCCGCGGTGATTCGGACGGCGCGACCGAATGAGACGAGCTCGTGATCTCTATGGTCGTAAAAGATCTGTTGCGGTGCACCGCCGGTCGATCGACCCTTCGCGGAAGGGCAGCCGCCCGGAACCAAACCGGCGGCGATATCACTCAGTCTTATACACCCCACCATCAGAATGGTGATTGGCCAGGGTACTTTCGATTACGCGCATTGGTGGCCCGGTAAGGAATGGGGGTGCTGACCCGCATTCGTCGAGCATGGGGGTAGTGGTATCCAGGGCCCGAAGCCGTCTCTTCGCTTCTTGGATCTGGGTTCTCGTAGTGGCCTTCCAAAAAAATGCATAAGCCCCACCATCACGGGTACACCTCGGATCATGGCTACCAACACCAGGGAGATGTCCGCTGAGCCCGAGCAGGTATGGGGAGTGCTAGCCGATCCCGCGAAATACTCCGAGTGGGTAGTCGGGGCCAAGGAAGTGCGTACACGCGGAGGGAAAGTGGCCCGCGAAGGGTGCACGATTTCATCACACCGTCGGGATTTGGCCGCTACATATTCGGGACCAGACTTCTGTGATGGAAAGCGAACAACCGCGGCGGTTGGTTCTCCAGGCCAAGGTCCGACCCATAGGCACTGCGCGCATCAAACTAGAGCTGTCCGCCTCTGCCCTCGGAACCCAGGTTAAAATGACGGAAGAACCCTCCGCTCCATTCGTCGCTCGGATGACGAGTCGGTTCTTTGATCCCATCATTCATGTCAGGAATAGGGAAGCTTTGCGCCGATTGGAGACCTTGGTGCGCCAGGTAAGCCCGTGATCGCCGACGCCATCGTGATTGGTGCTGGTCCCAATGGGATGGTGGCCGCCAATACTTTGGCCGATGCGGGCTGGGATGTTTTGATCCTCGAAGCCCAACTCGTTCCCGGAGGAACGGTCCGGACGGAACAGATCACAGTCCCTGGGTTTCATCACGATCTGTTCAGCGCATTCTATCCGCTTGGAGCAGCCTCCCCGGTGTTCGCCCGGCTCCGTCTGGAGGAGCACGGACTCCGCTGGCTTCGGGCCCCTGTCACTCTGGCCCATCCGACGCCGGAGGGAAACTGTGCCGTAATCGGACCCGAACGAGAGATGACCGCATCGAGCCTGGACGTTTACGCACCGGGGGACGGAACCGGTTGGCATCAACTTATGGCCCGCTGGGATCTGGTGGGCGAAGACGTGATCCGGGCGTTGTTCAGCCCCTTTCCTCCAGTGCGTGCCGGAGTGAGGCTGACCAGCCGAATTGGTCTGAAAGCCCTGCTGGAGCTAGGTAGGATAGGTATCTCGCCCGTTCGCCACCTGGCTGAAGAGCACTTCGGCGGGGAGGGTGGGGCGCTCCTCTTGGCCGCCAACGCCCTGCATGCCGATCTCAGTCCGGAGACCGCGGGCAGCGGGTTCTTCGGATGGATGATGTGTGCCCTGGCACAAACGGTCGGCTTTCCCGTGCCAGAAGGTGGAGCAGGTTCCCTCACGGCGGCGCTAGTCGCTCGCTTTGAACGCGCCGGCGGCCAGCTGCGGTGCGGTGAAGCAGTCGAGCAGATCATCGTTCGGAACGGAAGGTCAAGGGGCGTACGCACAACGGGTGGTGAAGTGGTTCTTGCGCGCCATGCGGTGCTGGCCGATGTCGACGCGCCTCAATTGTATCGAAATCTCCTTAGTGAAACGCCCCTCCCTACAACCTTGCGGACGGATCTCGCTCGCTTTCAGTGGGACGCAAGTACGGTCAAGGTTGATTGGGCGCTCGATGGCCCTATCCCGTGGACCGCACCCGACGCTCGGCTCGCCGGTACCGTGCATCTCGCGGACAGTCTGGATCACTTGACCCGGTGGTCGGCCGACCTCGCCACCCACACGGTCCCTGCCCGTCCGTTCACGCTGGTTGGGCAACAGTCCATGACCGACCCCACTAGACAACCTCCCGGCACCGAGACGGCGTGGGCATACACCCACGTGCCTCGACAGATCAACCACGACGCAGGGGGAGAGATCTCGGGGAAGTGGGATGGCGACGATGAGGAGGCGATCGCCGAACGGCTTGAGCATCGGGTCGAGGAGTTCGCGCCCGGATTCCGTTCATCGATTCGAGGTCGACATGTCTACACCCCGCCAAAATTCGAACTAAATGACGCGAACCTGAACGCAGGTGCGATCAATGGAGGGACATCACAACTCCACCAGCAGCTGATCTTCCGGCCCGTTCCGGGGATGGGCCGCGCCGGAACGTTCGTTCGTGGCTTGTACCTGGCTTCAGCCAGTGCCCATCCCGGTGGTGGCGTCCACGGCGCGTGTGGTGCGAATGCCGCTCACGCTGCCCTCGTTTCGCAGAAGCTCCGCCATCCAATTGGCTCAGTTCGACGAAACACAAAGGCCTGATTGAAAGGATCACTCCATGCCCCCGACTTTGCGCCCCGGTGTCTTATTCGATGTCGATGGGACGTTGTTTGATACCAACTACCTTCACACGCTTGCCTGGTCTCGGGCGTTCGCTGACGCGGGCGAATGGGCACCTATGAATTCCATTCATCGTCTCGTCGGGATGGGGAGTGATCGCCTGGTAGTCGAGCTCTTAGGTCACGAGTGCCCCCACGCTGTGCGCGCACGACCTCGACATTACGAAGAGATGATCCACGAGGCCCGCCCGTTGCCTGGGGCGGCCGAACTCTTGCGGCACTGCCATCGCAGTGGGCTCTCGGTTGTGATCGCTACCTCAGCTGTCGCGGATGAACTCAACGTGTTGCTGAGGAAGCTAGAGGCGGATGACGCAATCGATGCCCAGACCACAGCGGACGATATAGAAGTACCAAAGCCGGACCCGCAGGTCTTCCGCAAGGCCATGGAAGTTGGCGGCATCAATCCCCGGAGAGCACTTGCAGTTGGCGACAGCATCTGGGACGTCCAAGCGGCCCGTGACGCGGGTATCGCGTGCATCGCAGTTGAAAGCGGCGGTTATAGCGAGCACGAACTTAACGAAGAGGGCGCCCTTCACGTGTACCGTGACGTCCAAGAGCTACTCGATCAATTTTTCACCAGTCCCATGGCCTTGCTGCTGTAATGGCCGGAATGGACGGAGAATCACCCGGATATCACCGCCACATTCCTAGAATCCCCGGTAGAGACGGAGCGGCGTCACTCGGCGCTGTTGCGATGAAAGATGGCCTTGATCCGAGACAGCCCAAAGTGCTTCCAAGTTGCGTCTCCTTCACTCTTCCTTTGCAGCTATGAAACTCGGGGCGACCGTCAAACCGGTTCAACATCACAAAACTGGCGAGTTTTGGTCGTCAGCTCGGTCAGGTAACGCAGAGGCATTAGGCAGAAAGGTCCTCGATCAACGAAAGCCCACGCCCCATGCGCACTTGCTCCTCGATTCTTTGAAGCGCAGCGGCGAATCCATGGGGGGCCCGAGCCTGACTGCGTGCGCTTGTCATCACGGGAGCGGTCCTGTCGTAGTGGCAGCGGGCACCGATGGCAGACGCGGCATTGAGAAGAGCGCGATCTTCACCCGAGGTCAGTGGCTCGAACTCGCCTGCATCCAGATAGGTTTGTCCGTTGAGAGCCATGCTGGCTCCGTGGACCGGGTGCGATTCTGCCTCGTACAGTCGAAGCCACGCGGCCGCCGTGTCCCCTGTTCTGTGTGTCCAGTCGCGCACAGTGACGGTGCCGGCCCAGACATCGGCGCCCGCTTCGTGGCTTGCAATCTGTGTAGTGAGCCAGTCATTCGGGACCCTTGAGTCGGCGTCAGTCGTAGCGAGCCAGATCGAATCGGTCATGAGATTAGCCGCAGCCGCGGCGGTGAGGACGAGAGCGCACCCGGCTCGCCTGGCACTCCCGACATTGCCCGCGTCAATCTCTATCTCGCTTACCCGATGGCCAGCCTCACACCCTGGAAGATCTCGTTTCCATGCCGACGCAACCTGCCGGCTGTGATCCCGACATTCGTCGTACACCAATACGGTGTGGCATTGGATGTTCTCGGCCACTCGATCTACGGCGGCCTCGAGCGCCACCAACGCGCCACCGAGCAGCTCCTCCTCATTGTGCACCGGTACGACAATCCCGACGTAACGGGTCCGGTACGTCGCCGCGAGTCGAGGCTTCACGGCCGTCTACGCCACACGTCGAGGACAAAGTCGTTCTCGAGATGGTGCACCACGGGCTCGAGGCGGCGGTTCTCTTCGAGGATCTTGTGCGCCTGATCACCCGTCAACGGATAGTTTGTCTCGCCACGCCAGTGAACCGCCACCACGGTCGTTCCTGCCACGGTCGAGCCCATGAGGCGTCCGACGATGTCGGTGAGTGTCGCGGCATCGAAGTAGTAGGCAATCTCGCTCAAGACGACCAAGTCGAAGGGGCCCTTCGGCCAGGACTCGGGTATGGCGGTACGTTCGAAAACAACGTGCCCGACTCCGGATAGCCGCTCCACCGCACGCGCCAGGGCGGACGGCACGATCTCGGTGGCCAGGAGGCGCTCACACCGGGGCGCTAGCAGCGACGTAAGCACGCCTACCGAGCAGCCCGGTTCAAATCCGGAGCGGTACCACGGCTCCGGAAGTGCGGCCACGGTCAGTGCGTACTTTCGTTGCTCATACCATCGAGTCTCGAACCCCCAGGGGTCGGGGTCTTCGGAGTAGATCTCGTCGAAGTACGACCGGTCGGTCGAGGTCATCGCGGAGTCCTGCGGCCGAGCACATAGACCTCGAAGTCGCGTTCGAATCGCCGCAAAACGGGCGGGAGTAGGACCGGGGCATCCTCGGGATGGGGGCCGAGCGGGCGAATCTGTGATCGGAACGCGCGCACCGCATCACGCTTCGCAGCTCGCTCGAATGGCCCCAGCTCCACTCTGGCCAGACGGTCCCAGGGAAGGTCCGCGCTCATCGGATCGGCCCAGTGCCACGCCCACACCAAGAAGCAGAGCAAGGTGGCGTTCACCTCCGTGCTGACCACCTCACATGCCCGGCCCACAGCGTCGTGGTCGGGGTGACCGTCACGGGCCCACGGGCCGATGCAGAGGTCGCCCGGGCCGAGGCGAAGTCGGATGGCATTGGCCACTTCGATTCTCGAACTGACCGACGTGTCCGTCTGGGATACTGAGGCGAGTTACCTTGGGCTGGTCCCAACCCAAGCGACCGAGAGAGGTCACCACTTCGGCGCGGCGCACGGCGGCCATGTCGAGGGCCCGAGCCGCGGCCGACAGAGGGTGCGAAGCCTCCCCGTCGGTGACGGCGAGCACCTCCATTTGGACTGAGGTGGCGAGGAGCCTGTGTACCAACCCGCCGGCCCCGAGTACCTCGTCATCGGGATGGGGTGCGACGACCAGCACCCGGTTCGCCCCGGGCACATCAACGAGCGGTAGCCGCTGCAGCCGGAATGAGGTCGACCACGCCTCTTCGGTTGTGCCCAGGTGATCCGTATCGACGAGCAAGGCTCATACGTGCTCATCCAGGGCGACCAGGCCGAGTGCTGCGGCGTCCCGACCTCCATGGTGCTGGGCCAGGTAGACGAAGAGATCGGCCGCGCGTCGAGATTGGGCGTGGTCGTGGCACAACGGTCCGGCACCCCCAGCCGCCGCCACCAAGGCCATTACCCGAAGACAGCCGTCGTGGACCACTTCTCGCACCGAGAGGGCACGACGACGGCCCTGGCACTGCTGGTCGGATGGGTCGGCGTCAATAGCGTCCGCAGCGTGTTCGAGGAACGCGGCCAGTCCGGCGAGGATGGCCACTGCCCGCCCGGCATCCGCCAGGGCATGATCCCCCGGTTGGCGACCGAGGGCTGCCAACAGCGTGTCGACGAATGCTTTGGCGCCCCCGTACCAGCATGCCGCCACCCCGACCGACCCGGACCAGAAGCCTGGTCGCCCCAGATAGAACCCCGGCGGTCCGACCGCAGCCGACTCCGGAACCATGGGTCCTCCGAACGTGAGGGTCTCACTCTCCGAATCGGCCATTCCGACGGCGGGCCATGACTCAGGTGCCACCGCCACCACGTGCTCGGCCACAGAGATGTCGAAGAGGCGGTATCCATCCGGTGCGTTCGCAGTCACCAGCGAGCGATCGAGGTGAGCACTGCCCGAGCAGTAAGGCTTGGTCCCCGAGAGGCGCCACCCACCAGGCACCGGCGTCGCAACTGTCCCCCTCTCACTTTGTCCGTCTCGAGCGGCCCACACTCCGTAAGAACTGGGAGTGGCAGGGAGCGTCTGACCTGATTCGCGTAAGATACTGAGCGCATCGGCATGGCCTTCGGCGAGGCGACCGAGGGATAGGTCGCGGGCCGACCACTCGGCGAGAGCCTTGAATCGCTGCCGGGTGTCTCCTTTCCCAGGCAACGGCAGTTGTGGTGCCACCTCGTGCACGAATTCCGCGAAAGCCGCACGCACAGTCCGAGACGCCTCCGTTGGGCGCATCGCGCGGCCGTCCCCTTGCATCAGACTCCGTTCTCGGGTGTGCGCTCCCAGTGGCGGTGCCATCCGATGGCCTCGATGAGCGCTTGGACGAACGGCCGCCCGGGCGTCGTGGACGACACCACGCCGGGTGCCCCGGCGGGCAGACCCGCACTGTCGAGGACGTCGATACCCTCGCCCCATGCACCGATGGTCTTGTAATGCCGGTAGGCCTCTCCGAGGTTGACGGCCATGTAGGGATCTCGGGCCAGCACCTTGGCATTCGCCCCCCCGGCCACCACGAGAGCGTCGTACTCCACAGACTGAGGTGGTGAGCATCGTCTTGGTCACCGCAAGAGGTCCCGTGTCGCCGCTGACCGTGCCACCGTGGGACGCGATGACGACCACCTGTGCTGCTGCACGCTCGAGCGCCTTGCGCACCGCAGCGACACCGGCCACGTCGGCTCCGTCGCCGACGAAGAGACCGACGACCCTTCCCTCAATGGTCGCAGGGGCCTCCGGCATAAGCGAGAGCGCTGGGGAAGGATCGACGTTCTTCATCGGCTTCCCCTTCGGCGGCGGGCTTCCCAGGCTGGCAGCCACCCCGGCGACCAGCTGGGCGTCGACGTTGGCCAGATTGGTCAGCATCCGATCTTGGATCTCCTTGCTCAAGCATTTGCCGAGCTCGAAGGAGAAGGCGGAGACGATGTGCGCCCGTTCAGGCGCGGTCATGCTCTTCCAAAAGAGCGTGGCCTGCGAATAGTGGTCGGAGAACCCCTGGGCGCGGACCCGCAACCTCGCACCCGTCACCTCGCGGGGGATGGCAACGTATCCGGCGGAGCCGGCCGGGAAAGGGCAGCCCCCGCCCAGTGAATTCGGGTTGTACGCAGTGATTCCCTCATGGACTGCCTGCTGGCCGAACCCGTCGCGCTGGGTGGTATTGACCGGCGAATGGGGTCGGTTGATCGGCAGTTGATCGAAGTTGGGCCCGCCCAACCGGGTCAATTGGGTGTCGAGATAGGAAAAGTTGCGCGCTTGGAGAAGGGGATCATCGGTGAAATCGATTCCCCGCGGCACGTGTGCCGTGCAAAATGCCACCTGCTCGGTCTCCGAGAAATAGTTGGCCGGATTACGGTTTAGGGTCAGCCGCCCAATGATCCGTACGGGTGCGAGCTCCTCGGGGACGAGCTTGGTCGGGTCGAGGAGATCGATCCCTTCGAATTGCTGGTCCTCGGTATCGGGGAAGACCTGCACCCCGAAGTCCCACTTTGGAAAGGAGCCCGACTCGATTGACTGCCACAGGTCCCTTCGGTGGAAGTCCGGATCGATGCCCCCGAGCTTCTGGGCCTCCTCCCACACCAGAGAGGCCATGCCGGCCACCGGCTTCCAGTGGAACTTCACCAAAGTCGTCTTGCCCCGGGCATTGACGAGGCGGAAGGTGTGCACCCCGAATCCCTCCATCGTCCGGTAAGAACGGGGGATGGCGCGGTCCGACATGATCCACATGAGCATGTGGGTCGATTCCGGAGCGAGGGAGGCGAAGTCCCAGAAAGTGTCGTGAGCAGTCTGGGCCTGGGGGATCTCACGGTCCGGCTCGGGCTTGGCCGCATGAATGAGGTCGGGGAATTTGATGCCATCCTGGATGAAGAAGACCGGCATGTTGTTGCCGACCAGGTCCCAGTTACCTTCTCCGGTGTAAAAACGAACCGCGAACCCCCGGACGTCGCGGGCCGTATCGGCCGAGCCCCGAGAGCCGGCAACGGTCGAGAACCGCACGAAGGTCGGAGTGTCGACCCCCGTCTCGCAGAGAATGGGTGCGCAGGTCAGATTCTCGATGGACTCGGTGAGGCGGAAGGTCCCGTGGGCTGCTGCGCCACGCGCATGCACCACTCTCTCGGGGATGCGCTCGTGATCGAAGTGCATGATCTTCTCGCGCAAATGGAAGTCGTCGAGAAGCGTGGGACCTCGTTCGCCCACCCGCAGGCTGTTGTCGGTGTCATCAACGGGGACGCCCGTGGCGGTCGTGAGGGTGTCGCCCCCTTGCGCCCACGCAGGCGCCGCCACCTCACCGGGTGCACCAGAGGAACGCACCGACCGAGGTTGAGACGGGGTGGATCGCTTTCTAGTGGCGGTCATGAGGAGTACCTTTCGGGGGGATGGAGCTGAGACAGAGGCGCCCAGAGTCTGTCCAGGCACTCCGGTGCTACCCGTTGCGGCTGCAGGCAAAACCCCATTGATTCCAATGATCCGACAAGGTGCAGTCGGCAATACCCTGCGGAGCTGTCACTTGATGGTTGGGCGCGGCGCGCGGCGGGTAGCAAAGCCCGATGACAACGAACTCCAGCCCAGAGCACGAAATGAAAAATGCGGCAGAGCCGGATTTCGCCCTTCCTGATCTTCGGGTGGTGGGTGCAAAACCAATACGCCTCGCTGAACGAAGCCTCCGTACGAGGTATTCCATCCTGGGTAGCAAGCGAGCATGACAGCAACGGCCTTCGGTTCCCGGTTTGGCATGTTCGGGTCCGAATTCGCCCTTGGACGGCTATTTCTCGCCCTGCTCCTCGGGATCGTTGTGGGGGTCGTGGCTGCCTTTTACTTGCCGTGGGAAGGGGCCGTCCTACTGGGTTGGGACGTAGCCGCACTGCTTTACCTCCTCAGAGTGTGGTCGAGAGTCCTGCCTATGGGCGCGAACGAGTGTTCCGCTGACGCCGTAAGAGAGGATCCCAGCCGAGCAGTGGCAGACTCGGTCATCCTGCTCGCTGCCATCGCTGAGCTGGCGTCGGTTGGATTGATTCTCGTAAAGGTCGCAAACGCCCACGGGGGAATGAAGGCGTTTCTTCTCACGATCGGCGTGCTGAGCGTCGTCTTTGCCTGGGGGGCGGTGCACACGATGTTCACACTGCGCTACGCCCGAATCTATTACACCAGTCCCGATGGAGGAGTTGACTTCAACGAGAAGTCACCGCCCGACTACATCGACTTCGCCTACCTCGCATTTACCATCGGTATGACGTTTCAGGTATCCGACACCGATCTCACCGCAAAAGCCATCAGGCGGACAGCGTTGCGCCACGCGCTTATCTCGTATCTGTTTGGCGCAGTGATAATCGGTCTGGTTATCAACGTCGTAGCGAGCCTCCTTCATTAGAAGGCCATGAGCGCGCTGTGTATCGGGTATGCGCCGCTTGTGGTCTCGCTCCAATGAGGACGACCGAACGGACCTCGCGATGGGCCCTGCCCCCCCTTTAGAGGTGCCGGTAGCGAGCTTCCCACGCCGAGTAGAGGCCGAACGCGAAGAGACCAGCTGCGGCAACACTGAGCAGCCAGACACCGAAGGGTTTGTGCGAGAGCGTCTGCAGTGCCTGATCGAGGCCCTTTACCTTGCTGGGATTGTCGGCGACTGCGCCGGTCACGAGATAGACGCCAACGAGGACAATCAGAAGACCTCGAACGCTGTCGCCGACGGTACCTGTCGCACGGGCAAAGCCATACAGCCAAGGAGACATCTGGCTTCGGTTCACGATGCGGGCATAGTCATGTGCCCATCCCCAAATAAGAAGTGCAAGTCCACCACCGATGACCCCAGCGGCGCAGAGGCCGACGTACAACGGCCCACCCGGCCAGCGCAATATGGTGGCCGCAACTGGGCTCGGATTGGACGAGGCGTCGCTTGTCTGTCCCGATCCCAGGGCGAGAGAGACTGCTTGGACGCACAGTCCCAGATACAGGGCCCCACTGGCCGCCAGGCCGGATCTCTTTACCCACGCGTGGTCCTCGAGATTTCCCGCGGCGATGGAACTCACCAGCCGCCAAAGCGCGTAGCCCGCGAGACCGATGGCCACGAGTAAGAGGATCGCGCAGCCCGCCGGCTTGCGAGCTATTTCCGCGAGTGCGCCGCTACTGTCGGCGGGAGAGGGGGATCTACCGCGGAGAGCGATCGAGGCCGTGAGGTAGGCGGTTAGAAAATAAATGACCGCCCTCGCGACCAGTCCAGCACGCGCCAAGACCCTAAACCAACGACTGCGTTCCACCCCTCTCGCGCTGCCACCGAGATCCGCAACGGCGTCTCTTGGTCGGATCTCCGTTTGGACCATCCTTGAGGATTACCCCGTGGTCGCCGTCTCAATCTGGGTGTAAAGACCGATTCGATGCGTGACGTCCGGTGCCGCATCCGAGCACGCAAGCCAAAACTCGGTCCAAAGAGGCCGCCTCGCCTTCGGGTCAAAGCCCGAGTGGCGGTGCGTGTCGTGCTCCTCCTCGATAGGGGTTGCGGCGCGATCCTGCATGCATATCGCTCTATTTGGGTAACTCCGTATGGCACAAGCATGCAGCACACGCCTAGGAGTGGACATGAGTACTACTGCAATAATTGTCATCGTCGTTGTGGCAGCGATCGCCCTTTCGGTTATCGGTGTTGGGATCATGATGGCCCGGGGGGCGAGCCGGCGTCGCCAGCTCCGGGATCGGTTTGGGCCTGAGTACGACCGAACGGTCCAAGCATCCGGCAGCGCCAAGCAGGCCAATGCTGCATTGCCGCTCGCGCCGAAGAGAGAGACAAACTGTTGATTCGGCCCCTTGACAATGCGCAGCGCGAGCGCTACCAGCTTGATTTGCGTCAAGTCCAGAGCGAGTTTGTCGATGCCCCCGCGCGGTCACTCGGCCGGGCCGACGCGCTCATCACCGATGTCATGATTGACCGAGGCTACCCAATACAGGAATCCGAATTTGATCGGAAGGCCGATCTAATTTCAGTCGACCACCCCGAGATCGTCGAACACTACCGCAAGGCCCATGGGATATTCGTCATGAGCCAAGCTGGGCAGGCCTCCACAGAGGACCTTCGACAAGGATTTATTTCGTACAGAATCCTTTTTGGCGAGTTGCTTGAAGATGGATCGGGCTCACGCGAACGTGGCGATCAGAATGACGGTAGTGGCCGGTCCCTTCTGGGCGCTTCAGGCGATGACAGCCGCGCCGAAGCAGGGGGCGTTCAAAAAAAGAGAAGTCTCATAACAGAACGCCAGGATCAGCCCAAATGAGACCTTGAATATCATGGAGCAGACGGCTCTAAATCTCCAGGCATGGGCCGTAGGCTACCCGTCGTCGCACCGAGAACTGCGAAGCCCGCCGCCACGCTTGCGTCAATTATCGCCGCCCGCCGCCACGCCGGGCTCAGGGCGCTGAATACGACCGAGGTTGTTCCGTGAAGTAAATCGACGCCGATGCCGATCTGGCGGGCGCGACTGCCGAGTCGATATTCAGCGGCGGCTTGCAAAATGTGACGAATGCCTAACACGCGCATGATTCGGCGCGGGATTCTACCCTTGTCTGCACCTCTAAACAGTCCAAGCACGGGCCCTGGAGCAAGGAGCAGCATCATGCCCCACCCGGCTCGAATGCTCAGTGGAATTGGGTTGCTCTCTGCCATTGCGATGTCCTCATCGAAGCACGGCGATTCTTATCGCCGTGGTTTCGGACGTTGGGAGGATCGATCACGGGCGTCAGCAAGGGCCGCCATGAGAAATGTACGACCCGCTCGGGGCAGCGTCTTCAAAAAGCTGGGGTCGAAGAATCCTCCCGCCTTGTCATCGAAGATGCCATGCGCTCCTGCATCCTCTTTGTCGTCGGCCGGCAGGTTCAAGTTGTCGGGTCGGTCGCGACCGATCGGCAGGTCGGCCAGTTGCGTGTCCCAAGCACCGAGGGCTGCATAGTGGTTTCCCAGCCCCGGAGCAATCTGACCGGCCGCCACCAGCAGCTTGTTCCACGACCCGATGACTTTGGAGCGGCGACCATCCAGGGCCGCCTGCACAATGAACTTTGCCGGGATCTCTGGCTGATAGATGGGTGGAACCGGTTGCGGATGGCGATCCATCGAGGTCTGACACCAGTCGAACTGGGGCGTGTTGACCGCCGGGAGGTGGACCATAGAAAGGCGGACGTGGCTGCCCTCATGCAACAGTTCAGCTCGAGTGGACTCGAAGAAACCCCGGCAAGCGAACTTGGCGGCGCAGTACGGCGATTGCAGCGGAATGCCAATGAAGGCCAGCGCTGAACCGACGTTTACGATATTCCCCTGGTCGCGGGGCCGCATACGAGCGAGTGCAGCCATCGTGCCCCACACCTGGCCCAGAAAGGTCACCTCAATGGCCCGGCGAAAGTCCTCGTGCTCGGTATCCGAGAGCGGCGAGAAGTTGGTGGTCATGGCGTTGTTCACCCAGACGTCCAGCGGACCCAGGTCCTGCTCCGCCTGCGTGGCGGCGGCATCCACTTCCGCATAGTCGGACACATCTGCCGCCACGATGAGAGCCCGAGCACCCTGTGCTACGACCTCCGCCGCGGCAGCCTCAAGACCGGCGCGACCTCGAGCGAGAAGCGCAATGTCAAATCCCCGTCGCGCCAATTCCACGGCGGTCGCTCTTCCCACGCCAGCTGACGCGCCGGTCACGAGGGCGACCTTTCGAGCGTCCATGGTCCTTGCCTCCATTTCGGGTCTGGCGATTCGAACGAGCTAGTTAGAGGACTACCCAAATCGACGTGGCGCTACACAGATCTGTCAGATTGACCGGGACGGAGCGTGGCACTGCATTCGAGCAGCAGGGCATGGACGAATGCTTGGGGAAGGTTTCCTCGCAGCTGGCGCTGGGTGATGTCGAACTCCTCGGACAAGAGTCCTGGCGTGCCACTCGCTGAGCGATTGCGTTCGAACAACGCTCGAGCGCTCAAGTGTTCTCCTTGCTGTTCGAGTGCCAGAGCCAACAAGAAGCCACATAGGAGAAACGCTCCTTCGGCCTCGCCAAGTGGCCGAGCGTCGTGAGCGAAGCGGTAGACATAATCGTCTCGCAAAAGCTCGGCGGCCACGGCATTGAGGGTCGCCACCGTCCGGGGGTCCGACGTCGGCACGGCGTGACGGATTCCCGGGAGCAATAGAGCAGCATCGACGCGTGAGTCTTCTGGAGCACGCTGCCACCGTCCATCAACGTGGAGACAGTCGGCCGAGACATCGGCCAGAATCCCATCGGCCAGCCCACTCCACTGGCCCGACTGCGAAGTTGGGGCGTGCTGGGCGATGGCTCGGAGTCCGGCAACACACGCCAAGCGAGAATGGGCCCAGCGCTCATTGTCCAGTTCCCAGATCCCTGCGTCCGGTTCGCCCCATCGCCGTTCGATGGCGGAGACGGCGGTCTCGACGGCGTCCCAGTGGTAGGTATCGAGTCGATCCAACGACGCCGCGACGGCGAGCAGCTCTAGCGCCTCGCCGAAAGCGTCAAGTTGGAACTGTTGGTTCACCCAGTTGCCCACCTTGTCGGCACCCCCGGGATACCCGGCGAGCTGAGGAAGCTCCGCTCGTCAGGAACTGCCCCCCCAATGACCGTGTACGCCGGCTTGAGCTCCGGTCCATCGGCGAGGAGGCGGTCCGACACAAAAGACACTGCGGCGTCGAGCAGCGGGAAATGTCCGTGAGCCGCTACCGCCTGCCCGGCGTAACATTGATCGCGGATCCAAGCGTATCGATAGTCATAGTTCCTGTTAGCCCGGGCCCGCTCAGGCAGGCTCATCGTGGCAGCCGCCACCATGCCGCCCTTGGCGCTCGTCAACCCACTGAGTACGGCCATGGCCATTTCAGCATCTCGAGGACCGAGGACATCCCGGAGATCGGGAACCGCCAAGGCCCACATGGCCTCAGTGGCAGACCAGCACGCGCTCGGGTCCGGTGCGTTGCCCTCAAGGGGAGCGTCACTAAGTTCGAGTACCAGATCGAGCACCTCACCGGGGTGGAGAACGAGCTCGGCCCTCAGAGGACTGGCTCCGCCGCGGTGAGCATTCGGAACACCCGCCCACCGGAACCAGATGGGGCCGGAGTGACCGGTCCACGTCCCATCACTCGCCCGACGGGTTTCACGCATCGCGTCGGCTCCGAAGGCGGCGCGTACGTCGAGGACAGCATCGATCGCAGCTGAACCTTCGAGGAGGAGAATCCGGCGCAGGATGGTAATCACATGGGGATCCGCCGGAAGCGCCAAGGCTTCGCGACTCTCGATGATCCCGTCGGTTGTCACCCAGCGACTGTTCCAGATCAACGATCGCTGAGAGTAATAGCCGCCCCACGTGTAACGGCCCTGCGGAGTGATGGCGTAACAACCGGCCCCACCGATCAAGGTTGAGAACACAGCGTCGGAGTCCCAGTGCGGCACACAGAGCCAGGCCAGATCTCCCTGGGGGCCAATCAGCGCTCCTCGTTCACCGTCAGCCAACAGGGCATAGTCACGAAGGACTTGCGGTGGAAACGCCGCCAGAGGATCCATGGTGCTGTGGATCTTAGGGTGGCCCCGTGGATCTGAAGCAACGTCGAGACTTCCCGCCGGGTAGCTCGGTTTCGACGCGGATGCGTTTCGCAACCCGACCACTCACCATCGCCGGACTCATTAGGGGCGTTTCAGGCCGTGCTCCCACCAGGTCAACGCAACGCCAGCGCGAGAGATTGTCCTAGGCCTCTATTGGCTCTAAAATCTGATTCTCCCGTGCAGATAGAGCGGCGAGCGGCCGCCGTGACAGGGACGCTGGAAAGGGGGTCGCTGAGTGACAAGGTCGGCGGGCTATCGCTTCCACAGATGTTGAACCTCGAGCGGGTCGATATGCCTCCTTCCACGGCGACAAGAGACTCGGTGCCGACCTCGCCTGGCGCAACCCCCCAGCGGGCCAAAAAGCGTGGATCCCCAAGTTCCACTCAGACAACGCGTGTTCATCAGAGGATCCATCGACTCAGTCTCGTCGTGCTCATCGTTGGGCTCGTGGTGACTGGAGTGCTGACTACAACGGCCCGGCTCAACTATCAACACAATGAGCAGCGTCTGTCGAACCTCCAGACCAATCTCACCGCTTCTGCGCTCGGCATCGCTCCGGTCGATTTGGAGCGTCGGCTCGGTCAGGCGGCGGCCGCTGCGGCCGAAGCATCAAACCCGGTCTCGACGTTCCGAGGGGTCATCGCACCATCCATCACGCGGAAGGGACCCTTTGCGAGCGCTTCGCTCGCCCTCGTTCAGGGTGGACAGGTCCAAGTGCTTGCGCACGTCGGAGCCAAACCACTCAACAACCCAGCGGGCACGGCAGCTTCGGCGCTATTCGAACGAGCCGCGCACTTAAAATCGCTCGTCACAACCAGAGTCGTAGGCGAAGGCCTGCAGCGATTCGGGTACCTTATGTCTTTTGGCGGCCCAGACGGAACGTACGTTGCCGCTGCCAGTCAGGCACTGCCGAGGAATCGAAGGTTCAGCGTTCCCGCCAACTCACCTGACGCAGGCCTCAACATTGCGATCTACTTCGGCAAGACCACGAATCCGGCCGCGCTCATTGAGACCAACGTCACCCACCCGCCGCTGACCGGCACGGTTTCTCGCGCCGTTGTGCCCTTCGGGACCAGCGTCTTGACCCTCGTCATCGCACCAACGAGCCCACTGGCTGGGCGATGGTCGGAAATCCTCCCCTGGGCCATCCTCGTTGTCGGTTTGGTCCTGACGTTCGGCCTCGTCGTCATGACTGAGCGGCTGGTCCGGCGGCGCCGAGCTGCCGAAGAACTCGCTGACGACAATCGACGATTGTACCGGGAACAGCGCAATGCATCGTTGACCCTCCAACGATCACTTTTGCCCAAAGCGCTCCCAACGATTGACGGGGTCGAGTTCGCTGCACGCTACATCCCCGGAGAATCCGGTACAGAGGTCGGTGGCGATTGGTACAGTGCCATCGCCGTTGATGACCACCGGTTCGCCTTCGTAGTCGGGGATGTGTCAGGCCGAGGACTGGCCGCAGCGACATTGATGGCCGGGCTGCGGTACACAATCCGTGCCTACGCTGCGATTGGCTACGATCCCGCCCAAATCCTCAAAATGGCGGCGAAAGAAATCGATATCGAATCGGACGGCCACTTTGCAACGGTTCTGATCGGACTCGTCGACAACGATCGCCGCGAGATCACGATGGCAAGTGCGGGTCACCTTCCGGCCTTGCTCCTCAATAAGGTAGAAGGCCGGTACGTCAAGGTCCCGGTCGGACTTCCACTTGGGATTGGGGCGCCCGCATATCTCGCGACGACGATTCCTATTGCCCCATATTCGACACTCATCGCCTACACAGACGGGCTCGTCGAGCGAAGAAATGAAGGCCTCGACATCGGGATGGAACGACTGCGCAAGGCGGCCTCGATCGAATGCCTATCGGTTGACGATCTCCTGACGAGGGTCGTTGAGGAGTCACTCGGAGCGCATTCTGATGATGATACGGCGATCCTCGCTATTCGATGGCTGGACTAACGAGGGAGTAGTAGTGATACCCAAGGATTGACGGCACACCAAGATCCGCTGGGTCTCGTGATTGATTGACAACTTCACCGCTATCGACTCGATGGCCTTCCACTGCGACGACTACACGCCTTAGTAATCGAAGACCATCCGCACTGCTCGCTCCCTGACTTCGGATGGGCATGGAGGCCGAGGATTCCTCTTTCGCTCTGACATTGCTCAATCCTCTCAAAGGAAGGAGCAGTTACCAATCCCGAGACGATTCACGACACCCTCCACCCAGGCGTGTGCGAATGAAGTGTCGAGCCGTGTTCGTTTGACAAATGGCTTTGCTTCGCGGACTCGGCCGTCGTCCGGTCCGGGAAGGTGCCTAAGAGACCGTGGAGTGGTGACGAGCATCTCGCTGTCCAAAGCATGTGTGTCACGTCATTGGCATCGGGGATCTCACCGACAACAACTTTCACCTCCGACGACCCAGTCTTCTGCGGGTCTCCCTCGCCTGCGGATCTCGTCGCCCTCTGGCCGTCGGAACCATTTTGGATATCGATCATCCGTGAGTGATACCCGAACATGAGGGCGTTCAACCCAGGTAGACCGTGGCCGTTGCAGCTCTTTCACCCCTTCTGCCGCCTCTATGCGCTGAGAAATCCCGCCCTTTTCGCTTCGCCCCCTTTTTGCCCGAACTTCTCAGCGAGATCAGCGAAGGTGTTCTGATCGGGTACCACGGTTTACCATCGGTACGACGAACCACAAGCCGAAAAAAGTACCGAAGGTCAGTGCAGCGATTAGCGGTACCGCGACGCCACGATAAACGACGCTCGCAATGAGGGCGACTGCTGCGGAGATGGCCAAGCCGACCGCAGCGAGCCCACCCATGGCCATAACGTTCGCTGCTCTCACCAGACGCCCCTTTTCGTGCCGCCTAAACACCAACCGGTGATACGCCACTGGCCCTCCGAGTAGCGCCGTGGAGAGAGCAGCCAACAACAGGCTGACGACGTAGAGATTTCGCTGAGCATCGGTCAGGTTCTCAAAGCGAAGCGAGAACGGAAGCGAAAGAAGGAATCCGAAAAGAACTTGAACCCCGAGGCCGGCCACCCGCAACTCCTGTACAAGCTCCAAAAGGTTGCGATCGTTCCTCTCGGCCACAGACTCATGTCGGCCACTGTCGTTTGGTGCTGGCTGAGCTTCGCTGGACTCCGTCGCGTCGCTAAATGCGGCCGCAACATCCATCAGTCGGTCTCCCTGAACAAGCGTACAGCCCCCGATTCAAACACGGCCTTCTCGAGTTCATCCTTAGACATCAGCCTGCGAAGTCGGACTACCGGAAAGGCGTTCGATTTGCGTGCCGGTCAGACCCCGCAACCGATAGCCGCCATCCTGTCCGGTCGTCATGCTGGCGGGTCCTCTTCCCGATTCTGCCTCGCCCTTGCCGAGCCAGTTTCCACGTTTCCTGGCGCTGGTTCGGCCTTTCCTGCGGAGCGGGGATGACGGGCCGGGACGTCGGACAGCTCGTCCTTGGTCACACCCGCCTTCTCGAGCTCGTCGACGAGGTCTTGGTCGCGACTTACCGCCACACCGAATGCTTTATCTTGGGGATCTTGGGTTGGCTCCTCTGGACTCACTGTGCCTCCTCGAAGGAACGTCCCGACTACCTACCCCGCGCCAGCATCCGCGTAACCGTGATTCCGAGTTAATCGGCTCGTTGGGGACAATCCAGGCGAATCGCAGCCAGCCTGAGTGCGGCAGGCCCGCAAATTCGCCTCAGAGGTTCGGTGATCGCGGCCGTATGGGCGGCCAACATCGTCTAGCTGTTCGGAGGCTGAGCGATAACACCAAGATTAGGACTGTTTTCGGAGTTGAAGCCTCAGGGTCCTCGTCCCGCGGGCCAAAAGGTCTCTCGGGCTTACAAGGTGAAACCCGTCCGTGGTCATACCCGGTCCGGTAACAGTTACAGCGACGTTGCAACAATGATGTTCTCTGAGCGGGACCCCCGAAACCTACGGGCGGTCGCCGTCCCTGACATTGATCGCCTTCACCGGCGCATGCAGGTCGAGCTTGGCGGTACGATGCCCCAAGAGACTGGGGAAAGGAGCCATCGATGCCAGATTTCGGCGAAGCGGCTGGCCCGTTCATCAATCGCCTCATTAGCTCGCTTCAAGATGAGGCTGAGCGGTTACCTTTCATGATGGAAGCGTTCAGAGAGTTCGAACCGACGCCCAAGCAGATGGGCGAGTTCGCGGGGAAGTGCGTCGAGGCAGCGACCAAAGCTGTCGGCGACCTGGTCCAGGGCATTCGAGAAGCTGGGAAAACGTTCGCTGAGGGAATACCCGACTTCAATGTCCCCGATGACTTAAGCGACCTTGGATAAAGACGCCGTAACGGACGAAAGCACTCCGGCCCCTAACTCTCACTAAGAGGAGCCGGACTGAACTATTGGCCCGGCCCGGGCGGCTTAGGAACTGTCCCTGTCGGAGTGTGGTTGTTCGGCTGGTGCGTGGGGGTGGGATTGCTGCATGCAGAGAGGCCCAATGCGAGTCCGGCGATTGCCAGAGCGCATCGGATCCTCCGTCGGACGGATTTGGTCACCCGGCTTCTGTACCCTCCCTGCAGCTCGACGAATCGTTTCGGTCGGCCGCCCCGTGCGCGGCAAGGGCGGCCAATATCCGAACCTCTCAGCAGCACGATGGAGCCACATCCCGACACCGGGCAACGAATCCCGCCGGTCAGTCCGAGCTGGGAGGCTATATCGCTCATCAGCTGGGAACGTTCGGTGCGAGCTCAAGCCCGAACGCTACGTGCCGGGTTGGCTCGGACGATACGAGGGAGCATCCCGAGTCCCGCGTCCGCATACATTTCAAGCTTCGCTGTCGCGTTCGATGAGGACTTGATAGCGCGGGAATCCCAGCATTACCGCGAATATCGTTTCGCCCTCCCGAGGGTCGGGTACTCCGAATGCGATTGGACTCAGCATCCCCGGGGTAGCAAATGTCCCATGACCACGAAGTCCAACCTAGAGCACGAAATGAAGTACGAGGCAGAGCCGGACTTCACCTTTCCCGACCTTCGGGTGGTAGGTGCCGAAACGGTTCGCCTCCCTGAGCAGGCCCTTCGGACGAGGTACTTCGATACCCCTGATCTGCGTCTTTGGCAACGCGGCTTGACCCTGCGCCACCGCTCGGGGGAGAACGGCGCCGGGAAATGGACCTTGAAGCTGCCCGAGGAAGGGGCGGGTGCGATGTTGGACCGGGCAGAGTTGTCCTGGCATGGGGGACCGGACGACGTGCCCCAAGAAGCCGCCCATGTGGTCAGGGGAATCGTTGGACGCGCCGTGCTGGGTCCGGTCGGTGAGTTGGAAGCTACGAGAAAGCGGACCCTCATCCTCGGGCCGGCGGGAACGCCAGTAGCAGAAGTTGATGATGACGTGATCACCGTCATACATGGTCGCCGCAACGGCGGCTCCTTCCGTCAAATTGAAGTTGAATGCATGAACGGCGATGAAGAGCCAGATTCCGAAGTGATCACAGAAGTGATGAAGGAGCTGGAGAGAGCGGGAGCCACTCTTGATCATGAACAGAAGTTTGAGAAGGCTCTAGGTCTTCGCGCGCCTCGCGAACCATCACTCTCGCGCAAGGCAACGGTCGGCGAGGCGGTGCGTTTCAGCATCACTAGCAGCCTCAACCGCTTACTAGACAACGACTATCAGCTACGACTCACTCCTGACGAGCCGCCCGAACGGCCCGTCCACCAGGCACGGGTAGCCAGCCGACGTCTTCGCTCCGATCTCAAGACCTTTGGTTCACTTCTCGATCCCGTGTGGCTGCGCCACACAACGAAAGAGTTGAAATGGTTGGGCGGGAATTTCGGAAAGGTACGCGACGTCGACGTGCTCGCCCATCGGCTCTTGGCGAACGAGTCGGAACGTGCTTTGGACGGCTCGGTGCAGCTTCGCCTCAGGTTGATCGCCCAAAGGAGGCGTGTCAGCGCCGAACTTCAAAGTGCCCTGGAGAGCAAGCGTTACCGCAGTCTGATCGAAAGGCTTCATGCCGCATCCCAGGATCCGCCCTTCCACGAGGGCTCTCCTTCACCACGCCGTTCTCTTGGCCCACATCACGCTGCCAAAGAGCTCCTACCCCGGTTGGTAAGAACCCCGTGGAAGGATGTGCGGAAACGAGTGCGCAAAGCCGGGCGCCATCCGAGCGATCGCGACTTACATCGCATCCGGATAGGGGCGAAGCAACTCCGCTATGCCGCCGAAGCCGCTACGCCGGTGGTTGGGGAACGCGCACGGCGTACCGCAAAGAAGGCCGAGCGACTCCAGGAGATCCTCGGTGAGCACCACGACGCTGTTAACGCCGAAGAATGGCTCAGGATCGCCGGCCTCGAAGGGCCAGTCAGCGCCAGGTTTGAGGCAGGCGTGCTCGCCGCAGGTGAACGAACGCGCCAGCGGGAGCTGCGCCAGGAATGGCAGCGCCAGCGGCGATCGCTCGCCTCTAAGAACGAGAAGCGCTGGCTTGCTGCCCCCTGATCGTCATGGCCCTACCCACATGCAGCTCGGAAACTGGCATGACCAACCGCTCGGCCTCCCGGCCCTGCGCCCCCGGCACGACGCCAGGGTAGGCATCGAGTGACGGAGAAACAATGGCCGGCGGTCGTTTATTATCGAGGGACAGTCCCACCACCCTCGCAATGACCGATCAGCGATTGGCCGAGATCAGAGCACGATAACAGCACGCGCCGAAGGATGTGTAACCGATTCTTACGATTGGGAAGATGGCACCTCACTTGGTTGACCGTGCGAGATCGCACCTCCCAAGCGCTTGGGGCACCAAAACGAAAGGCCCCATGCCATTCGCGCCCGCTCAGCTCCTCACGTGATTATCGCTCCGCGTTTAACTCGTGCCGTGCCGGGTAATCACGGGAAATGACCCCAGAGGCGAGCTAGGTGCTCTTTTGATCTCGCCCTTAAACCATCTCTCACCTTCGATCAGTTTCGGGGGCAAGGAGTGACTTGAGTTGACCCGTTTCCATTTCACACAACATGGCACGCGGCGCGCCGGTGACGCCCTAGATCTATTAGGTGAAGAAGTCATGTTGCTGGACCATCTTTTCAGCGCCTGGGCACACACGATTCCAGGGAACGCTGAGCAAGCAAACGCCGTTGAGGCAAAGTGGGATCACGGCACGGTCGGTAAACTCTTGCTCGAACATAGTGCCGTGCGGGTCGCCGCCGAACGAGACATCGTCCGTGTGCTCAGGGACCGTGGTGAGTCTGAACTGACGCACCAACTCGACGACGAGATCCACTCGATAAGTCCGATGATTGTTCGAATGTATGACAGCGGTCGCGGGATCCAACCGATCTCGCTCGCCATTACCCCAGAATTTGTCGAAGCCGTCGGAGAACTGCGTCAAGCACTGCAATCTGGAATCATGCAGACCCACCCGACAGACACGCTCTCCCGCCTGTCTTACGCCTTGGGCCGGCGCCGCAGCGAGCTACACAGTGCCGTATACATTCGCCGACATGCACCCTCTCGACCGGAACTCAAATGGTGGGTCGAGCAGCATCCAATGCTCATCAGGATACAGACTGCGCTGGATCGTCTCTCAGGATTCCCTTGGGCCGAGAGTTCCCTGGGCGATCGGAAGCTTGCCGCCCGCTTTGACCGTGAAGCAGCGGAATGACGGTGACCCGGTCCCATACTCCTTTATGGCGTACCAGGCCGGCGCCTCAGGCTGATCTACTCGCCCCAGCTGCAGGCCTCACACTGCCGGCAGCCGCCTGTAAGGAAAGGGACCTGGAAGGACCGCAAGGGGAAGAGTTGGTATCTCGAGGCGTGCAAGGACCATGCGCCGAGGGTGCTGTACGCCTCCAGCGGCTGACTGGATACACTCCGAAATTGTCGCCGCTCTACTCAGTCACTTTTGCAGCGCCGGCGATGGAGCAAGCCCTCGGCGAAGCACCCCCCGCTTTTCGGAGGGCTTGTTCGCGTCCTAGATGAACGTCCGCAGTACTTGGCCCACGACCGTGTTGGACTTCCGGTAGACCCTCCGCCGCACGTCCCGCTTGCTTGTAGGACGCCTGGCCTCTCTCGGCCACCTGGACATTGCCCAGGGTCTCAAGCAGCGCCGCAGAGCTGGTAGCGGAGCGACCTGGGGCGTGCCATTACCCATTCTCAGCGATCCTGCGCCCGGTCGCCCTGAGATCGAGATGCGGCCCGTCGCAAGCTCCGCCTCGGGCTTGGGAAAGTTTGTGTCCTCCCTGGCGAGCTGGTCGACCCGTTGGGAGGGTCAGACCTAACATTTCACCTATCTCCGCCGGACTACTAGGTGATGTGTCATTCAGTAGTGCTACATGAAAAGCGACAAGTGCAAGCCCGAAGGGAGCAAATGACGAACGAAACGAGGAGGTCGGGGCCCGATCGATGCTTCTTCGTCCGTATTTCGTCCGTCAGAGGTTGAAATATGGAGCAAATCAGTGCAAATGGTTGAGGTGTGAAAGTGCAGGTCAGTTGGTATTTCCTCTGGTAGGGGAGTCGTCCCGATCCTCTTCACACGGCTGAGGTCGTGGGTTCGAGTCCCGCAGCGCCCACCAGTTCAGGAGCACTTTCCGGGTTCGGGCCGGGGGAGAGTGTCCTACAATCGCCCTAATCCGGCCGTAGCATCGCCGAGATGGCCACTAGGACAACGACCAAGCATCAGCCGGGGTTGTCCCGATAGAGCAACGACTGCTCGGAGAAAGCATCCCCAACCAGGCACATCGGGGCTACCCATCCCGGATCCGTCAGCGCCAGAACTTGGTGAGCCGCTCGCCGTGGCCCATCCCCTGCTCGTAACCGGCTAGAGCGGAGGGTCGGCGCCTCGAGGGGTCCATCATGTTGGAACCGAACGCCTCGCGAGATGTTGCTATCGGGAAAGATCGTCTCGACCGTGCTGCCGCTGGAGCGAAGCTCGTCGACTTGAGCGGCAAGCTGCATGTGCCATTCGTCCGGATGCCGCGATCTGCCGCCGAAAGGCGACAGAACGAGGACCAGCTCGTATCCGACCGCCAGGTCGGCATTTTCGTTGCGTCGATAGCCGCCGTCGATGAATGGTCCTCGCCAATGCCGAAAGGAGGGACACCGAAGCCGTTGGCAGTACTGGCGGCGACGGCGTCAACCAGATCGACTCCGCTGTGGCGGTCGAAGACAACCGGCTCACCCGTGCGGGCGTGGACCGCCGTGATGAGGATCGCTCGTTCCGGCCATCGGTGACTGGGAAGCCGGGCAGCGACGATGGCACGCCACCTCTCTTGTCCGGATCCGTCGGAGGTGCGTCCATTTCGAGCGCGGCCGCACCCATCCTTCGACGCATGTCTGCCGCATCCTTAGCGGCGGCGATGATTCGGTTCGTTCTCTCCATATGGTCGATGACGGGAGCAATGGGAGGTCGCCCGCCGCTCGGACGGCCCGGATCGCCCTGTTGCGGGGATGGGCCATCGAGGATCGCACGAAGCAGTTCGGGCGGAGAAGCGCTTGTGACCTGGGCAGTCGCCGTCGCCCCGGCCGACGTCCCGATAATCAGATCGGCGTCGGTGACGTCCACACCTGCGTTGAACAGGCCGGCGATGACGCCGATCTCCCACGCATTCCCTGCGGATCCACCACCGTGAAGGACCAAGGCGCGCCTGTGTTCAGCACGGTTCTGGTTCGTGCAGTCGATCTGGGATTGATCCTGCTCGGACCGTGGCCACCGGAAGGTCCTGGTGGAGGGAGAAAATGAAGCCTGCAGAGGTGCTGTATTCAAGGAAGTCGCCTTTCACAAGATGCGTGTTGGGCGCTCCCTCGGGCCGACTATCTCAGTCGCTTGATCCCCGACAGGTGAGAGCACCCACTTTCGATGCTGCATTCACGGGGCCACCTCCTATCAATTGAATAGCTTCCTGACAACGTTAACGCGCCGGTCCATCTCGGTGGCCCCTACGGATGACCACCTCTCCTTGCCCATAGCGCTGAGTCGGCGGCGGTCATCGTCGTCAAGTGTTCGCCGAGCGCAGGCTGCCCCGCACCGGCATTTGGGGGACGGGCCACATGAATCCATGGCGGACACATGGGCACCTGCCGTCGATTCGGAATGGGCGGTCCCACCAGGATCGCGCAGACCGCTGATCCTGCCTGTTGGATGACCGAACCGACGATTCGCACGCCATAAAGGATGGTCACACTGCTGCCGTCACGATCGTCAGACTGAGTGACGACGCGACCGAGAGGCGCTGCTCTGGATGACCGAAGAACTAGATCTTGACGAACGGCTCGGACGATTCGAGGCCGATAGCCCTCGTCTGCGGGCACTCGCCTTCCGATTGCTCGGCGACAAGGGCGAGGCTGAGGATGTCGTACAGGAGACCTGGGTCAAGCTCGCCACTAGCAGCCCCGGTGATCTCGTCAACCTCGAGGGCTGGCTCACCACCGTGACCTCGCGTCTGTGTCTCGACCGGCTTCGTTGGCATCGGGTTCGCATCAACGAAACATCGAGATATGACATGAACGTCGAACCAGATCCCCCGGATGAGCAGTCCGGCCCCGAACAAGAGCTGCTAATGGCTGAAGCAGTAGGAGCAGCGTTGCTGTTGGTCCTCGACGAACTCAACCCGGCCGAGCGGCTTGCCTTCGTTCTCCACGACGTCTTTGATCTCTCATTCGAGGAGATCGCCCGGGTCGTCGAGCGCTCGCCGAGCGCCACGCGACAGCTGGCCAGCAGGGCTCGCCGCCGTGTCCGCGGTGCATCCACGGAATCAGCGATCGATCGGGCAGCCCACCGACGGATCGTCGAGCAATTCCTCGTCGCTGCACGCACTGGTGATCTAGCCGGCCTGATGGCCGTGCTTGATCCGGCGGTGGAACTGCGACCTGACGACGTGGCCACGTCGTTGGGGGCATTGAAGCCGACTTGGGGAGCCACAGCTGTGGCCGCCACCGTGGCTGCAGGAGTGAACAGTCTCCAGGCTGGCCTGGTCGAGGGCATCCCCGCGCTCGTGTGGGCACCCGCTGGTCGCCTGCGTGGCGTGATCGACCTCACGGTCGTGGACGGGCGCATCACGGTCCTCACCGCAGTGGCCGAACCCTCGCACCTGGACCGGCTCGAGGTCGTCATCGACGATTGGTGACCTTCGACGAGTCACATAGTCCCCGTCTCGATCGTCAACAGAAGTAACAGTCATCAGCAACCAAAGGAGCGAGATGCAATACGTGTTCGTTATTTACCAAGGCTTCTCACCTCTTCCGTCGGATGAAGAAGCTTGGGCAACACTCACATCTGACGAGCAGAAGCAGATTTACGCCGACTACGGCCGCCTCAATCATGAACCGAATCTCCAACCGGGTTTGCCTCTCGGACTACCGGAGGACGCCACCACGATCCGGGTGCGGAACGGCAAGACGGTCGCGACTGGAGGAACCTTCCTAGGTTCTCAGGGTGCGATCGCCGGAACGATGGTCTGTGAAGCTGTCGATCTCGACTCCGCTATCGCGCAGGCGGCGCACATTCCTGCGGCGAGGCTCGGCGGTGCTGTTGAGCTTCGACCTGTGGGGACCTACTGGTGAGCCACAACTAGGCCGCGCAGTCACTCAGGGATGAGCTTCCTCGAAAACTAGGCTAAAACAGCTCCTGGGTCGGGTAAGGGTGAAACTGGCCGAGGTGTGACCGGCACGGAGTGAAGGAGCAACGGACTTCTCACGCCGGGCCGGTGCGGGTCAGGCGTTCTGAATGGCTTAGCGACAGCCGCCGTACTCTGAAACGGCAGAGGCCACTGATTTCGGGTCAGGCGGAGTTGTCCCGAGTGCCCCCTCCTCGAGGCCAAGGGCGAAGCGAATCGCACCGCACCCGTGTTCGTCGAGATGGACGGCATCAATACCGCCCGTTCTGATGCGGACCTGTCCTTCGATGCAGAGTTTGGCGTCCCACGCCTCGCATGGCAGTGTCAGCATCCAGGACAGGCCGGGCGATGACACCGCTACTGCTGCTTTGTCGTTATATCGCCAATGCCGAGGGTCCTTCGTGGCGAGACTTTCATAGAACGCTGCGATACCCGGGGTGCCGTTGAACCCTCGGTTTTCCTCCTTCTGCGAGTCGTAACCGACGGGCACGGCCGGGTTCCTCGGAGGTGAAGCTTCGAAGTACACCGTGGCGCCCGCGCTCGTCGCTTTGTCGGCCATCGCGACAAGTGGGGGTTCATAGCTCGCGAGCAGCTGGGCGAGGTCATAGGGTCTGTTCGCATCGACGCAGCCTGCTGCCGTTCCTGACAGACCCGGGTTCCCCGTAAAGACGAAGGCGACCACTGCCGGATGAACTTCGTCGAGGATTTTCGCGAATCTTTCGTACTTATTGTCCGTCGGATCAGTGAACCCGTGGTTCCAGTCGCATGGTGCCGTACCGGGTCGAACGGTGTCGACGCTCACCGTCGTTCCCGGCGGTGCGAGATGGATCAGTGCTTCGGCGGCTTGCGTTGCGACACTGTCACCCACCACGAGGAGCGACCTTGTTCGTAGACTTGGCGATCCGGAGCATGAGGAAAGGAGAGCCGCCAAAGCTGCGACCATAAGAACTGGGAAGAGTGGGGTTCGTCGTGCGACAGCCTTCGGGATCCTTCTGCTCGCCACATTCGCCTCCCTGCGGCCGTCACGGACACATTAGGCAAGACGGCGAGGTAGCGCGTGGCGGAGCACGTGGGTCGAGGTGGAGCCCGTACCTCGCCATTCATCCCATCCACGCCTTCGAATGCAAATTATTGTGTGCGATGCTTGCTTCTCATAGAAGGCGTTGGTCCGCCGCTCGAGGCGACCCGCGAAGCCGGGAGGTTCTGTGACGAGCAAGGCGGTGGCATGTACGAACAGTCAGGCCGTGCTCGGCGAAGGACTCCGATGGGATGCTCGCCGAGCCGAGTTGCTGGCCGTAGACATTCTGGCCGGGCGGGTCTATTGCGGTGGCGTCGCCGATGACGGCGGTCTCACTCTTACCCGTGGCTACGTCGTACCGGGCACTGTGGGCGCGATCACACCGTTGGAAGACGACGAGGGTTGGGTCCTGGCTACAGGCCAAGGGTTCATGTACCTGTCCCGAGACGGCTTGCTGCGACCCATTGTCAAGGTGGCCCCCACCGGGACGCGGATGAACGACGGCGCTTGCGATCCGCAAGGTCGACTGTGGGCCGGCACCCTGGCTAGCGACTTCCGTCCCGGCGGCGGGGCGCTTTACCGCCTCGACCGGGACGGAAGCGTGGAGCTGATGCTGGACGATCTGACCATCTCCAATGGGCTGGGCTGGAGTCCAGACGGCACCATCATGTATCTGGCCGACAGCGGACCGCGTCTCGTCTACGCGTTCAAGTTCGACCAGCAGAGAGGGAGGATCTCGGAGGGTCGGGTACTGGTGGAGGTGGCAGAACAGGTGGGTACCCCAGACGGTTTGACCGTGGACGCGTACGGGGATATTTGGATCGCGATCTACGGCGGCGGACGGGTTCAGCGTTATTCCGCCGAGGGCAAACTTCGTGAGGAGCTGATGGTGCCGGCGGCGCAGAGTACCTCGTGCGCGTTCGCTGGACGGGGGCTCAATCGGCTCTACGTCACCACGGCGACCGAGGGCTGGAGTGACCTGGAGCGCCAGGCCGACCCTGCGGCTGGGCTCGTTTATCGATTCGACACCGATACCACCGGTCTGCCGGCCGCGCCTTTTCGCCCTCAGCCGACCTGGTGGGCTGAGATGAGATCGAGTGAACCGATTGCCAACCGATCACGGGCCCGGTCGGCTGATACCACCACCTCGAATTGATCAGGATGCGAGGCACAGCGCGCGAGGTAACTGCTGGGTGTTGCCCGACGCAACGCCTTCGCTCATCCCGAGCCGACACGAACCGTGCCTGGTGAAGACCCAGCCGACAGGTTCGGCGACGAAGTATTAGGGGACAGCCATGGCAAGTGAAGCGCCGGTGCTCGACACCATCACCGCGATGACACTGGAATCGGTCGAGCGATGTGGCCTTGATCCCCACGCGTTGCTCTTGGTACGGGAGCCGGGTTCAGTCGTGATGCCATCGAGAGTGGGAGTTTGCCGAAACCGATTGCGATCCGCCTCCATATCTCCTATCGTCGCGTCCGACGTGGACGATCCACGAACAGGGGAGGGAGGGCCCGATGGAACAACGCGGTGAAGGATGGAATCTCTTTGCGGCCGTAGTGCTCGGAACGGCTGGGATCATGCGCATCTTCGACGCAATCTGGGCCTTCCGCTACCACGGCGTCTTGCCAGAAAATCTTGAGAACGCCATCTTCGGCCATAGCCTTAAAACATACGGCTGGATCTACCTCGTCGTTGCTGCCATTCTCATTGTGTCGGCCGCTGCCATCGCCATTAGCCGTTCGCAGATTGCCCGCTGGGTAGGTGTCCTCGCCGGTGCGGTCATTGCAATCAGTGCGATCTGGTGGATGCCGTACTACCCGGTCTGGTCGCTCACGTATATCGGCGTTGGCGTCTTGGTCATCTACGCCCTCGCCGCCCACGGCGGACGAGACGAGGTCACGGCCTGAAGCGGCTCAACACGGAGGCCGTCTGGACGATGCACCCACTGGTACCCTCGTGCCAGGGGCGCCGTACGCTGAAACGAACGGCCGACGACAAGTCCGCCGAACAGTTGCTCGCGGGCACAGACTGCCGCAGTAGCTACGTGACATTGCGGTACGAAAGGACGAGGATATTGATGCTCACCAAGAGCACCCAGATCGGGAATACGAGCTGCAGCCAGGGAAGCGTCGAACTTGCGAATAGAAGTAGGAGAGCTGCGGCATAGCCGACACCGGCGACAAAGCGGCTATGGATCCGTAGACGGAATGCGATCGTCGATGATGCGATCATGAAGACAGCCGCCATCTTCACCGCATAGACGGCGGCAAGCCTGAAGGTTGCTTCCCGCCCAATTGCCAGATGTCAGTCGGTGGCTTCCCATTGTGAAGTCCGGCAATACTGATGAGGGCTCCGAATATCGCCGCGAAGACGAAGAGCATCGCGACGAACAGCAGCCCACTCCCCATGAACACGGTTGAGAAGAACTTGTCCTCTGCGTCACCAATGCGGGCACGGACCGCACCCATGAACCAGAGAAAGAAGATCCCACAGAACGGCACAAGCGCCAGAGCGAAGGTCAGTTCACGGCGGTCGCTCGCCCGGGTCAGCCATGCTCCGGCGGCATGAGGATTCGACGGTACTACCTTGCGCAACAGCACGACGATGATGCCAAACAGCAGAGCGAAGAGGATCCCCGCCACGGCAGCGGCTCTGGGAGTCTGGAGAACCCTCGGGGTGATCGCCTCTGCGGTCGGCATGAGTTCGTCAGGGTCAGCCATCGTTCCTTATCATGCCCGCTGGCGGTCGCTCGTGGGATAGTTATCCACGCGCCCGGATGTGCCGTTTGTAGGCTGTACGTGAACGGCAAGGTTGCGCCCGTGCCGAAGGTCGTTGATCTGCGTAGGGCGTCAGAGTCATTGGATCGAATAATCGGGCCTGACTTCGGGAATTCTTGAGGATTCTCTGGCAGGTGCTGCCTTTCGCGAGCACTGGAACTGGCAGCGGAGTTGCTGAGATCGGCTGCGCAGACGGATCTAATTCCCTGATCGGCGGGCTGGATTCGATCGGCTGTCGCGGAGCAGGTCGACGCTTATGAAAATCGCTCTTTGCCCGAGATGCCCCCGATCATCTGCTAGGACCGCATTATCCGACGCCTGATCACAGGACGAGACGCATGGCCATCCGAGGGCCAAAGTCGTCGTCTCCGATGACACGCTCGTGCTCTCGGATGTCGGACAATTCTGGCGTGAGAGTGTCCATGGTCGTAAAACCGAGCTTTTCGTAGAATGGACCATTCCAGGGGACATCTCGGAACGTGGTCAACGTGATCGCATCGAACCGTTCAGAACGTGCCCAGTCGGATGCAGCCTCCATGAGGGCGCGCCCGTAACCTTGGCGACCGTGCTCCGGAAGCACGGCCAGTTGCCATATGTGTGGAATCCCGTAAACCAGTTCGATGCATACGAATCCCACCGCTGGGTCGCCGACCACAAGGACGAGCACCGCCCGGCTGAAGTGGTCCTCGGATTCGTCGTTGGTGAAGGGACCGATTCCTACGGAGTTGAACAGCTGGTCGGCTTCCAGCTCAATAGCGCGTAGGTCGGCGAATTCATCGGAGCGCGCTTGACGAATGGTTGGCCCCAGCGGCACCGGATTCACACGTTGAGAAGCCAATAGGCCGAGGTACGCACGTCAGCGTCCAACCATCAGCGCATCGTATTTCACCCGCCCTCATCCTGTCGTTGGGTGATGGTGGTGCGCAAGCGATCCATGTGCCGCTTCCCTGCCAGTTGTACCGCAATGGCGAGGCGTGGCTCGATCGGCCACCGGAAGGGGATCGATGTGTGCTCGAGGACGATCGCATCTACGGATCGGAGCGAAACAAAGTTCGCCGACAAGCGCTGTTCAGGCGGAATCGGACCCGTCGTGAGAGCGAGACCGAAACCGTCTCGATCAGGCGGATGAGTAGTGGCCCATGGCCCGATATGGTCCGATAGCGTTTTGCCCGACAGAATCGACGACGTTGAAGTCGACCTGGACGTTGTAGCTGCGATATCCCGATTCTTCGTCCGTATTTCGTCCGTCAGAGGTCGAATAACGGGGAAAGACAGTGCGGAACGATTCAGCCATGAAAGTGCAGTTCAGTCGCTTTCTCCGCTGGTAGGGGAGTTTTCCCGATCCACTTCACACGGCTGAGGTCGTGGGTTCGAGAGGTCTCGCGGCGGGCAGCCAGGTTGAGGCGTGCCGGCGTTTGACTAGGGGTGCATCTCAATCCGCCACGAACCAGGATCCATGATCAGCCGTCGACGAGGACCGGCCTGATCGATGTCGCCGCCGTCGTAGGCGACGTCGCCCTGCCAAAGTGCGGTCATCGCGCCGCCGTCCGTGCGCATATGGGTGGCAAATCGCTCCGGTTCACGTGACCCAGCGGCGGCCGTAGCCCCCTGCGGGTCGGTCTGGTCCTTCAGCCACCAAAGGGTCGCGAACGTCGGAGGCGCCATGGCCATTTGGGCAGCGTTGACACGGGCGATCGCCGTCGCCGGAGTCATCCACTCGGATCGGTGGATCTCCATCCGGTCGACCACCACGACGTTCCCGTCATTTGGCACCTCGACGAGGAAGAACCACGTGGCGAAGCGCTTCGGGCCACCAAGGGGGGGGACCCAGAACGAGAAGGGCACCAGGCCGGAGGGATCGAGGTTGAGCGATGCCTCCTCAGCCGCTTCGCGCACGGCCGCAGCTCGAGCTGCGGCCATTTCAACCTCGGCATCGTCGCCAACCGAGCCAGAGTCATCAGGGTCAACCCGACCGCCGGGAAAGACCCACATGTTCCCGAACTGCCCCCGTGAGTTGCGCTGGAGCAGCAGTACCTCCATACCAGAGGGACTTTGCCGCAGTGGGATCACCGTGGCCGCCGGTATCAGTCCCGTTTCGGATACGGCCCTCTCAGCGTTTGGGGTCGACTCGCCTTTGTTCATGCCATCGTGTTCGTTCGACATTTGGAGACCGTACTTTCGGTTTCGCCTATCTCAGACTCCAATGCCGATTTTGCGGCAGGAGCCAAAGGAATGCCCATAAGTCGAGATCACAGATCCGCTCGAGGCGCTGAGTTCGATGTGGCCGAGGTTGATCCGTACAAGTGGATTGAGCATGGGGGCGCTCTGCCCACCTGCCATGGTGGATCACCCTTCCTGTTTTGGATCCTCGGCGCCGCCGTGATCACCACCCGCGAGAAGCGGGAAGAAGTGGCGGGCAACTCCCCTGAGGAATCCGACGACCAATCTCGGCGTCAGTGCTGTTCCAGGGTCGTTGAATTCAGCCGGGAGCTTCACCTCCATCTCCCTGGCCTTGGCAATGAGAGCTGGGCCCACGCCCTTGCCTAGAGTGCTCAGCCCTTTGCCCACCACCTCGGGATCCATGGTCCACGCAGGCACGGGACGCGACGTGATGGGTGCCCAGGTCTTCGGGTCACGGGGGGCGGCGAGCGAAAAGATGTGATCGAACGTGCGCGCTGAGGCATCCCGTCCGGTGAAGGCCTCACCGAGTCTCCACCTCTTGCGCAATGTGGCGATCAAGGACGTGTGTCTGTACTCCTCGTTGTACACCGATCCGGCCTCGACCCAGGGCGACACGATGACGGCAGGTACCCGGTAACCCGAGCGTTCGAACGTGAATCCGCATTCGCCAGCCGGTGTCGACGGGTCGGGTGGCGGGACGGGTCCTGGAGGAACGTGATCGTAGGTACCTCCAGGCTCGTCCCAACCGATCATCAGCGCGGTGTTCCAGACATTGGCGCCGCTCTCCGAGGTGGCTGACCGGTAGGCGTTGAACACCCGCTCCAAGAAAGCCTCGCCCGACAGGGTCGAGGATGGGCTGTCGACCTCGATGTCCACTTTGTCCGAGAACGAGCGGCCCATCGCCGGGTGATAGTCGCCGTGCCCAGCCATCATGTTGGGTTCGATCAGCGAGAAGTCCGGAAGAGTGCCCGCTGCCGCATCCCTCTCGAACTCGGCGAAGGGCACGAAATGGGTCGCCAGGCGATCTCGCAAGCGCGAAAAGTGGATCAACCCAGTGAACGAAAGCGGCATTGGCTCCATGACGTAGACCTTCCAGGTCCTACCATGGGCTTCCAACCGTTCAAAAATCGTCTCTGCGTCGTTCTCCGTGAACCATTTCCTCAGCGGACTGTTCACGACCGCACCCGATGAGGTAGCGGCAGTCCAGAACGAGCGGTTCATAAACGTCTGCGATGGAACCTCGCAGAACCAATGGTCGAAGACGCCGAAGTCCCGGGCGAGACCGTTGAGCACTGGGAGCTGTTCTGGGGTGTACCCAGTCATGATGTGGGCGTACTCGTCGTAAGTGGGCTGGCGACCGATCTCTCCCGTGAACGTCGAGATGTAGTCGGTCACGAACCCATCCATCGTCGGGATCGCTCCCGGAGCCGGAGCATTCCACGGAGCCGTGGCTGCTTCTCCTATCTTGAACCTGTTCTGATCGTCGATGATGTTGAACAACTGCGTGTTGGTGTGGAAGTACTCCTCGCCCGAGTCCGGATTCGGCGAGTCCATATCGGTGGCGACCGTGTACGGAACATCCCTTCGGTCAGCGCCGTGCTCGGCCCAGTTGGGGATCGGGTTGCTGAGGTTCTTGCCGATTACCCCCTCAAAGTCCTTGCCGTCCTCCGGGCCGTAGAGGTGTCCGAGGACATTGTCGAAAGAGCGGTTCTCGAAGAGCACCAGCACGATGTGGTCGAGGGCGTGGGACGTGTCGAGCGTCGTCATCAGTTGCGGTCCTTTACCTCACAGACCTCGGGCGGCATGCGCACAGCACAGTACTCTCAGAAGTCTGACAGAGGACGCATCAGTCGTGCCCCGAATCGTGCCCCGAAACCATGGAACCTCGGACCGCAGCGCCCACCCGTTATCCCTGGGAGAGAGGCGCCTGGAGTAGGCGGCGGTCGAGAAGCGCCGCGCCCGAGGCGGGGGCTCTGGGACTACGTTGCCTTCAATGCTCCCCGGCATAAGAGCACAAAGTCCCAAGTCCGGGAGCCTTCGACACGAACACGAGAGCGTCCTTTTTGCAGGTATCCGGTGCCTGGGCTTTGTGAAAGCCCTTGGGGATGATCAGCAGCTGGCCGGCGACCGGCGGGAGAAGGGTCGGCGAACGGCGTCGCCTGAGGATGGAAGTAGGCGTGGGATCCCACCAGGGGGTGCCGTCAATGGACATCCGCGACTGGCCAGCATTGGTTGATCTGCCCGAGGTCACCCAAACGTGGGAACGATCGGACCTTTCGCGAAACCCGAGAAGCTGTCGGGACTTTCCATTGCCCACGGGCGATATAGGCATCGTTCATGTCGAGCCACTTTTAGGTGTCCGCCTTTCGTGCGGACACTCGTATTCGTGGAGAGGACTTAATGCCCTAGGTACCGCCGATGATAAGGGACTTAATGCCCTAGATAAGGCCAATGTCACAAGAGATGAGGGGACTTAATGCCCTAGATAACGCCAATGTCACAAGGCGATGATGTGAGCCTTGCGTTTATGACATTCCGCAGGGGAACGGATAAAAGAGCCCGATGCTCGTCGCTTTTTTGGACAAAACGACAATCACGCTGCCGCAGGCGACTGTACGCAAAGGCCGCAACAGAGCTGGGCGTTCGGAAAGGACTCGAAGTGAGGGCGCGCGTTTCTCGGACCATTCATTATGTTGCGCTCGGCACCGCCGTCACCCTCGCCGTGGCCATGCTCAGCATTGTGTCGCCCTCTCTGGCCTCGGCCGCGGTCGGCCCCCGACCCAGCTCGCCTTCGTCCAGGGCCCCTCCAACGCCAACGCCGGTGCAGTCATCACCCCGGCGGTCAAGGTGGCGGTCGAGGACGCCAACGGCAACGTCGAGACATCTGACAACTCCACCCAGGTGACACTCGCCATCGGGACCAACCCCGCCGCCGGGACGCTCAGTGGCGGCTCGGCCGTCACGGTCTCCTCGGGCGTCGCCACCTTCTCGGGTCTCTCCATCAACACGGCCGGCACCGGCTACACCCTGACGGCCTCGAGCACACCCACCTACACCTCGGCCACCTCGGCCGCCTTCAACATCACGACAAGTGCAGCCTCGTCGGACTGGACGACGTACTTGGGTGGCAATGACCACACCGGTTTTGCCGGCGATGAAGACGGGTTCAATCCGACATCGGTGGCGAATCTGGGACTGGCGTGGCAGACATCTGATGCCGGGCCGTCCCACGGCGTGTTCTCCCAACCGATCGTGTCGAACGGAGTGGTCTACTGGGGATCGTTCGACGGCTACGAGCGGGCGACCACGACGTCGGGTACTCCTGTGTGGCAGACGAACTTGGGGACGTCGAGCCCTCCGGGCTGCACCGGCCCCTCTGAAGCCGGCATCGCCAGCACGGCGACGATCACGACGGACGTTCCGGTCGGGTCAGCGACGTCGGTCCTCTACGTCGGCGGCGGCGACGCCAAGGTGTACGCCTTGAACGCAGCGACCGGCGCCGTGCTCTGGTCGTACACGGTCGGACCGATCTCGGACTATTTCGTCTGGTCGTCGCCGGCCGTGTTCGGGAACAGCGTCTATATCGGTGTCGCTTCGTTCGGTGGAGGCACTGACTCGGGCGCCGACTGTCCGGAGATCCAGGGTCAACTCATTCAGCTCAACCGGGTCACCGGTGCGCTGCAGAACACCTTTGACGTTGTTCCCAACGGATGCATGGGCGGTGGCGTATGGAGCTCGCCCACGGTTGACGCAGCCGCCGGCACCATCTACTTCGGCACCGGCAGCCAACCACCCCCCGGCGGCTGCACCAACGAACCCCTCGCCGCGGCAGTGGTCGAGCTGAACGCCTCGGACCTGAGCTTGGTGGGCTCGTGGGCGGTGCCCCCGGCCCAGCAGTCAGACGACAGCGACTTCGGCGCCACGCCGACGCTGTTCACGGGCGTCATCGGAGGGAAATCGGAGCCTCTTGTCGGTGTGATCAACAAGAACGGAATCTTCTATGCGTTCGAGCGTGACGCTCTCGACTCGGGGCCTGTCTGGAGCACCCAGATCGCGATTGGCGGCGGTGACCCGACGGTCGGGCAGGGTGATGTGGCGTCGGCGTCGTTCGACGGCACGACGCTGTACGTCGGCGGTGATGCCTCGAACAGCTGCTCGGGTTCCCTGAATGCCTTGAATCCATCGACGGGTGCCTTCATCTGGCAGCACTGCTTCACAAACGGCGGCTACGTGCTCGGTGGAGTGACCAGCGCTTCGGGCGGCGTCGTCGCCGTGGGCGAAGGCAACAACATCGCGGTCTTCTCCGCGTCGACCGGGACGCTGCTGTTCGCCTACGCCGGCAAAGGCATCTTCTGGGGTCCGCCGTCCATCGCCGGCGACACGCTGTACGAAGGCGACATGTCAGGCAATCTATACGCACTCACGATGAACCAGACGCCCGCAGCCAAGCTCGCCTTCATCCAGGGCCCCTCCAACGCCACCGCCGGTGCGGTCATCACCCCGGCGGTCAAGGTGGCGGTCGAGGACGCCAACGGCAACGTCGAGGCCTTCGACAACACCACCCAGGTGACGCTCGCCATCGGGACCAACCCCGCCGGCGGGACGCTCAGTGGCGGCTCGACCGTCACGGTCTCCTCGGGCATCGCCACCTTCTCGGGTCTTTCCATCAACACGGCCGGCACCGGCTACACCCTGACGGCCTCGAGCACACCCTCCTTCAGCGCGGCCACCTCGGCCGCCTTCAACATAGCGAACCCTCAGGCCACGAGTTTCACCATCTCGGTCAACAACGCTTCGTCGGCAACGATAACTGCAGGTGACGCGGCAACCTTCTTGGAGACGGGCCTGCCGCCCTCGGCAACGGGGACGCTGTCGTTCAGCACGAACAAAGTCGCCCTGTGCTCCATCAACTTGAGTGGTCTTGCCACCGAGCCGACCAGCTGTTCGACTTCACCGGCGATGCCGGTGGGGACCTACGTCGTCACTGGGGCGTTCAGCGACACCGATGGGAACTTTGCAGATTCGACCTCGTCCAACTCGGCAATGTTGACCATCAGCCCTCAGGCATCTCCGGTTGTCCCGGCCACAAACGACGGCTACTGGCTGGTCGGGTCTGACGGCGGCATCTTCTCCTTCGGCGACGCCCAGTTCTACGGCTCAACCGGAGCCATCCATCTCAACCAGCCCATCGTGGGCATGGCGGCCACACCCGATGGAAAGGGGTACTGGCTGGTGGCCACTGACGGCGGCATCTTCTCCTTCGGCGACGCCCAGTTCTACGGCTCGACCGGAGCCATCCATCTCAACCAGCCCATCGTGGGCATGGCGGCCACACCCGATGGAAAGGGGTACTGGCTGGTGGCTTCTGACGGCGGCATCTTCTCCTTCGGCGACGCCCAGTTCTACGGCTCGACCGGAGCCATCCATCTCAACCAGCCCATCGTGGGCATGGCGGCCACACCCGATGGGAAGGGGTACTGGCTGGTGGCTTCCGACGGCGGCATCTTCTCCTTCGGCGACGCCCAGTTCTACGGCTCGACCGGAGCCATCCATCTCAACCAGCCCATCGTGGGCATGGCATCGACTCCGAGTGGTCATGGGTACTGGCTGGTGGCTTCCGACGGCGGCATCTTCTCCTTCGGCGATGCGCCGTTCTTCGGCTCGACCGGGAACATTCATCTCAACAGTCCGATTGTGGGCATGACCCCCACTCCCGATGGCCGGGGGTATTGGTTCACTGCATCTGATGGTGGTGTGTTCTCCTTCGGCGATGCTCCGTTCTTCGGGAGTCTGGGAGCAAGCGGGACCGATGACGTGGTGGGCGTCGCCAGCTGAGCGGTCGTCCCTGAGCGTGGGCAAATTCGGATAATCCGCACCGCCGACGAGTTCGGTGTAGTGGCGACACGTCTTTATGGTCGGCCGCTTGGCCACAGCCCTTGATCACGGACCACGATCCCAGGAAGCTAAAGGGTGGAGGAGAGTGCCCTTTGCCGGCGGGATCGGTACCAGACCGCCCCGCCACCGATCGCTATGGCTGCGAGCGGAATCGCGGGCGTCCACGGAACCTCGGGAGTCTGCGGGGGTATCGTCGCACCGGTTCCAGGTGTGAACGAGACGCCCCGGATTACCTGTTCATTGGCAGGCGCCATAACCGTCGTCGAAACTCTCAGTCGTCGGTAGCGAAGTGGCGCCCAGGTTGTCGGTTATCGACACAAGCGCGTTCGGGTCAGCTCCTTGGTCACCGCTCCAGCTCACCGTCGACGTGGCGGCCCAGATAGTCACCGTTCCGTCAGCGTTCACCCGGCCCGTGAGGTTTCGAAGGCCGTCAGTCGCCGGCGCCCACGGACCTGTCACTGTCCCCTTTGATGTGGTGTACGAGTTGTCCCCAGTGGGATAGCTGGGCACCGTGTAGGGCTGACCGAGATTGAGGCCGTTTTGGAGGGTGTAGGCCAGAGTCCATTGGTTCGAGGCGGCGTTGAACACCCACTTCTGCAAACCGGCTGTGGTCGACGCAGCGGCGGCGGTGTAGGTGTTCGTCGTGGTCGAGTACGCGTTGTCGCCCGCCCCTTCGTCGGCGACATAGAGGGTCGTCGGATTGGCAAACCACATGCCGAAGGGGTAATCAGAGGCATCGGTGGCACCCTTCGCCAGGGCGGTGGGAAACCCGCTCAGGACACACATGTTGGTGGGGGTCAAACCGGGGTTTGTCGCAGTGAGGCCGAGCGAAGCAGCGCTGGTGCTGTACGTCGGCGATGTGAACGTGCCCGATGAAGGGAGTGTGGCGGTGGATGACGGCAGGCCGACCCCATTACTCGGACAGGCCGTTCCTGTGGTGTCGAGGAAGTACACGGTATTGATCCCGTTGCTTCCGCTCCCCTTTGTGAAGTACAAGACGTTATTGTTGACCGTCAGGCCGCGGAAGTTGTCGTCCTTGGCCGACTTGTCGGCCTTGGTGTTGGCCGGCAGTTGAAGGATGTTGAAGTTGCCCAGTGGTGTCGGCGCCCCGGGGCTCTGGGCCGCCTCCGACTGGGTCGACGAGGCGAGGATCTGTGAGCCGGCACCCTCGACGACACCTTGTGGTTCTGGGTTGGCGCCATTGCCTGCGTTCCCGGCGGTGAAGATGGTTCCGGTAGTGGGATCTTCGATGGCGGCCCGCCCGTTGTTGCCGTTGTAGGCGTTGGTCTCAGTGAACTGGAGGTTGCCGTTTTGGTCGAGTTGGGCCACTGCTCGGTAGTTCGCACTAGTGACGGGGTTCGTCGAGTCGATGACCCCAGGGGTGTTCGAGTTGGAGACGTCGAGAGCATCGGTCGGAGCGACGTAACCCATGAAGGTCACGTAGTTGTCGTCGGTCGACAAATTGAGGGCAAGCTCGGACTTCGACGAAAAGCTGGTCACCATCTGGTCACTGCTCGAGGTGACACCCGGCTGCGAACTGTTCGGCACCGTCAGCTGGGCTATTTGAGCGTTGGTCGACGGGTTCAGTTCATCGAGCACGATCGGTTGAGTGACACCGAAGCTGCCGTCGACCGCATCATTGTTGAAGACCTGCGGGTAGGAGCCACCGGAGATCGCGGCCGCACACGGGTCCGATGCCGCACCGCACCCGGGTGGCAACTGTGTGGTGCCGGCAACGATGTTCGGATCACTCTGCCAGACGCTCGTCGACACCAAAAGATTGCCCGCCTGCAAAGGCACGCCGGCGTACGCACTACCAGCGGACCCGACCAAAAGGGTCGCCGATCCAGCGAGGATCGCGAACGCTGCTACGAGGGCGGGGCGGCGGCCTCGCAGAGTGCGATGGGTCCGAGTCACGAGAGGTCTCCTTCAGGCAGTCGGCAGTGCGCCGCGAACTTAAGAAAAGTTGATGAACTGCCAGTGACCGATTACCGAACGCGCAGCAATTTCTGTGTGTCAGGTGCCGGCTGTCACTGCGATTGGCGTAGGAATTTGCACAGTGGTCACCCGCACATCACCGAGGACTGCAAATCTCCACGAACACGACGAACGGCGCTGGAAGAAGAACTCGCCGTGGTGGTACTCACGGTGATGATGACGGGTCAGAGCGATGATCGTCGCACTTGGATCGGCGCAATGTATTCGGACTTCACGAACTCTCCATTTACTCGGTTGAGAACCCATAACGACCCCTTCTCCCTTGGTGGGTCGTCTCCGAAGAGTTCAGGGTGCCGCTTGGAAAGCTCTTGTTGCAGGGCGTGAATTACTTCTCCATGAGTGCAAAGAACGATCGCGCCAGTCTCCTTTGTCGAGACTCTCCGAAGATAGGACTCTGCCGATTTACCAGCTGCAGGAATCAGACGCTTCGTGCGCTCGACGTGTAGCCCGAGGGTCTCGGCTAAACGGCTGACTGACTGTATGCACCGAAGATACGGACTCGACACGATCCTCGTCGGGGCGAATGGAGCGAGCAGCCGTTCAAGTCCCTCGGCTTCAGCGAAACCCTGCTGAGTAAGGGGTCGCATCCTGTCGTCGCCGCGCCAATGGCGCTTGGATCCGGCCTGTCCGTGGCGCACCAATAGCAGTAGCACCCGATGTATTCTAAGGTCAATAGGGGCAGCCTACGGTGCGTCATTGGCGCGCGCCCTGCCGTGACCTGGGCATGCTGGGCTCGAGGGCTGCTGCCGACGCCCGTCGGTGCGGCCTCGGATCGAGAGAGTTGGTTCTCGACCCGAGGCCCCTGCCACTGCTTCACCGCCCTCGTGCTCATTACTCCTGGTCGGAAGTCAACAGAACAAGAACGACCGCACTCGCAACGATGAGGATTGGCCCGAGTCCACTTGGGATTGTGCGAGGCAGGGTCAGAACGCTCAGCGTCGCGGCGACGATACCAACGATGACCCACCGTGGCCCGCGATGTGGTGCCTTTTGACGGGACGAGAGGTGGCTGGGGACCAAGCCCCCCGACTCCTTGACGCCGTGCCCCATCGGCATCATTCGGTCCGGTGCGCGCTGGAGTGAGTAACGACACAACGTCGGAGACACCTCGTCGTTGTACAAGGAGACGTGCTCGGCGGCACCGAGGGGCGCACAAAGACACAAGGGGACGTCATCAAACTGAACCGTATTCTGCTCAGATGAACGATCCGCGAACTATTTGTGTCGATGAGGGAGTGTTGGGCACACGGGAGCGGTCATCCCCGGCGCAGGGCGGCCATGAATGTTGCGATGACCGCCGCTAGCAAGCCACTGAAACATTGGTCACATGATCTGCACCGCTATTGGTAATCGTCAAAGTTGTGGAGGCCGTTTGCTGACCTCCCGCCCGAAGTGATTTGAGTCCCGTGGCTGTATCGGATCCTGTATCCGCATCCCCGGGCGAACTGGCTTTCACCTCACAGTTGGGAGTTCCGGCGTGCTTGCCAGTATTGAGAACGGTCCAATGAATTTCAATGTCCTGAGGATTGAGGACTGTGTGGCTGATCTTTGCGACGTGAAACGTGGTCCTCTCGAAGTCATGGATAGTGGCAAGGACTGAAACAAGGAGTACGCCAAAACCAAGAGTCCAAGAGATGATCCGAAACGTCTTGGAGGTCTTGGACGTCTTGGTGTGCTTCCTGGCTCGAAAGGGTGGTGAGTTCGCTGCTTCGCTCGGTATTGTGGGGATTGCCTTGTCCGCACGATGCGGCTGCGTCGGTGTCGATCTGGTCGTAGGCGGCTGAATGGGTGGCGCAGCATCCTTCACCCTTTGCGGGTCAACAGCGGGAAGTCCAGCGATTCGAAGGCGGAGTAGCCGTTGCACTCCCTCTGGGATGCTTCTCTGTCCAGCCATCTGATACTCGGTCCTGACGTTGCAGATGACACCGGCAGCGCCTGGGGCCGGCAGCGATTGCTGAGGTCGTAATTGCTGAATGTCACGTCGCGCTGGACTCCGTGCCGCGAGCGGGTAAACGAACGAGTCTCTCCCAAAGCTCGATCTGTTCGCGAAGGTATGCGACCCGAACCGTGTCCTCCTCCATATCCGCGACCGCAAGCTTTCGGTGTGTTGACTGGATCAGATGCGCGAGGAGATCGCTTATCGCACATTTGGGCTCGCACGTGAACTCGTGTGGCGGCGGCGGAACTGCGGCCATTGTCCGGTCGTTCGCAGGTGATGCGAATGGAGGGGCGTCATATGACGTCCTTTCGCCATCCTTTACGAGGCGAGTGGGTGTTCCGCCCATCGAGAAGTAGCGAAATTCATGAACACTCCACGGATCGGGATTCCACCCCGTGAGTCCTTCCGACATATCTCTGCCGCCCATCTCGCCAGCCGGATTGGAGCATTTTGACAGGAGGCGGGTGACGGCTAAGCGTCAGCCGGATGAACTCTGCGTGACCGAACGCAGTTCGGTCATTGGCATTTGCGAGTGGCCCTGGATTCGAGGATTGACGATCACTATTACGGCCTGCCCGGTGCCGCCGCCCTTGTCAGTTGGGAGGTTCTGATTCCTGGTCAGACTTCTGCCTCTCTCGAAGGAGAATGAGCGAGGACACCACCCAGACGAGCACCAGGCCCAACCAAATCAAGAGCTGTGCCCACGGGTGCGTGACGAGGAATGGAGCACCGGACGACGCCCCACTCAGTGGTGCGTAAGCGATCCACCCGTTGGTGCTTCCCGCAGAGAGGATCCATCGCCCAAGCCAGTACAGGGCAAAGGCGAGCCCAGCGACGATGACGACCCTTTGTCGGGGATTTAAGCTGCGGAGCGGCACTCCTCAAGTGTGTCAGGTCGCCAATGCACTCCTGATTTCCTGGTCCGGTCGCGAAGTGGGAGCCGGACCACCCCTTGCAGCCGATCACGCCAGGCGGGGATCAGGAGAGCCGCGTGCAGCCGCGATTCTTTATGCGGCGACGGTGCTGATGATGGGCTTGACAGCGATTTGATGCAGCCGTCGCTGTGTCTCTCGCAATCTCGAGGAGCGAGGTCCGGGACTGAGAGTCACATCATCGTTATCCGAGGGTTCCGGCTTGCCCGCGGTGTGGTTTGGTGCAGGATTGAGGTGACCGCCGAGCTTTGCTTTGGGAACCGATGGAGGTGGCGATGAGGGTCGTGTTCGTGCACGGAGCGTGCGTGCGTGATGGTGCATGGTGGTGGCGACGCACGGCGCAGCTGTTGCGCGAACGTGGGGTCCCGAGCGTCACACCGCTGCTGCCGAGCTGCGGTGAGTGTGGGCAGCCGGGTGGAGTCCGAGGTCCGGGGCTGCCCGAGGACGTCGTGGCAGTCCGGCAGGTGCTTGCAGGACGGTGGTGAACCGACCGTCGTGGTCGCTCACAGCTACGGGGGGATCGTCACCGCGGAGGCCGCCGCCGGGGTCAGCTCAGTGCGCCATCTGTTGTTGGTGTCCAGCTACCTACCCGAGGTCGGGCAGAGCCTTTCCGACTTCGGCGACGGCACCCCGTCCCCGTTCCTCGACGTCGACCCGGACAGCGGTACGTTCGGCGTCCGCCCGGAGTACCTCGTGGAGACGTTCCTGCAAGACTGCGACCTCGACACCCAGGCCCAGGCTGCGGACAAGCTCGCGCGGCAGAGCCTGCACGTGACGGCACAGCCGGTGGGCGCGGCGGCCTGGCAGCAGGTGCCCTCGACGTATCTCGTCTGTGCTCAGGACAAGGGCACGCCAGCGCGACTGCAGCGCGACTTCGCCCGCAAGGCCGGCGCTGTCGTCGAGCTCGACGCCGGCCACCATCCGTTCTTGTCCCAACCCGCCGCCGTGCAGAACGTGCTGCTTGGTTTGTGAGGGCATCGAGACCCCGTGTCAGTGGCGCCCGCTCTCGCCCTGTAGGCGCTCCGCCACCCGGGCCACCGCCACCGTCGGGGTCGTGATTCCGTGAGGCGCCAGACCCCCTGCGACGTCCTGGTGCAAGCTGCTTGGACGGTGGAGGAGATTCTTGTACTATACTGAGTATGATCTTTGATCGGATGTTGCCATGAGTGTTCGCCATGCAATCCTCGCCCTGTTGAGCGAAGGCCCGAAATACGGCCTTCAGCTCCAAAAAGAGTTCGAGTCGAGCACTGGCGAGGTCTGGCCACTCAACATCGGTCAGGTCTATACGACACTGCAACGCCTCGAGCGCGATGGACTCGTCGAATCGGACGAGTCCGAGAATGACGGCCCACAGAAGGGTTTCCACATCACCGATGCCGGATCGACGGAACTCACGTCGTGGCTCAATACGCCACCGGACATGACGTCGCCGCCGCGCGACGAGCTGGTGATCAAAGTGCTGTCCGCGCTCCGTGTACCAGGGGTCTCGGTGCATGACGTGATACAGGTCCACCGGCGCTACCTGGTCGAGCTCATGCAGCAGTGGACACGCCTCAAAGAGGACGAGGGGGACTTCGACCTCACCTTCGCCCTCGTCGTCGATGCGGAGTTGTACCGATTGGACTCTGTTGTTCGATGGCTCGACACGGCAGACGGCCGTCTCAAACGCGCTGCTTCCGAGCCGCCCGCATCTCCCACGACGCCACGGCTAGCGCGGCGACTGGTTGTCCGCCGATGAGCTTCCTCGAATTGCGGCTCGTCTCCAAGTCCTACGGAGAGGGCGCCAACGAGGTACATGCCATCCGCAACGTCGACCTCGCTGTGGAGTGCGGCACGCTCGTCGCCGTCATGGGCCCGAGCGGCTCGGGAAAGTCAACCTTGCTCACCATTGCCGGCAGCCTTGAAGATCCGACCGGCGGTGAAGTTGTCATTGACGGCGCGTCACTTCTGTCGATGTCGCGCAACGAGAAGGCACGCCTCCGACGACGCACGATCGGGTACGTTTTCCAAGAGTTCAACCTCCTGGCTGGCCTGACTGCGGTGGAGAACGTTGCCCTCCCGCTCGAGCTGGACGGTGTGGCCGCGAAGAAAGCACACGCAGCTGGAATGGCGGCACTCGAAGAGCTGGGCCTCATGGACCGGGCGACGCACTATCCGATGAGCTCTCCGGTGGTGAGCGCCAGCGGGTCGCTATCGCCCGCGCCGTGGTGGGGGAACGACGCCTCCTGCTCGCCGACGAGCCTTCAGGGGCGCTCGACTCGACGAACGGGGACGTCGTGATGCGGATGATCCTCGCCGCCTGCAAGAGGGGAGTCGCCGCTGTGGTTGTCACCCACGACGCTCAGCTCGCCTCGTGGGCGGACCGGGTCGTCTTTCTCCGCGATGGTCGGGTGGTTGATCAGACGATGCCCCCGCCGACCCCGGAGGCGTTGCTCGAGGAGAGCAGCCGGGCCGGACCTCGGCCGTAATCGCCCCGAGCCGGGCACCGCGTCGCGACGAGCACTTGACAGGGTGGGAGAATCGGTACCATACTGAGTATGGTCTTAAGTGTCCTACTAATAATCGTTGCCGCGTATTTCGGTGAAGGACGGTCTGCCCCGATGAGTCTGCTCGAACTCCGTCAGATTTCGAAGTTCTACGGTGAAGGCGAGACCGCCGTGCGTGCCCTCTACGAAATTGATCTCTCGGTTGAAGAGGGCCACCTGGTCGCCGTGATGGGTCCGAGCGGATCCGGCAAATCGACCCTCCTCACCATCGCGGGCAGCCTCGAAGAACCGACGAGCGGCGAGGTACGCATAGGCGGTGCACCGCTTTCGTCGATGTCACGCAACGACAAGGCGCGGCTCAGGCGGCGGAGCATCGGCTACGTCTTCCAGGATTTCAACCTTCTTCCCGGGCTGACCGCGGCGGAGAACGTGGCGCTTCCGCTCGAGCTCGACGGCGTTCCCGGGCGCAAGGCGCAGCAGGCGGGACTCGAAGCACTTGCGCAGCTCGGGCTGGCCGATCGTGCGGGGCACTATCCCGATCAGCTCTCGGGCGGTGAGCGCCAGCGTGTTGCCATCGCCCGGTCCGTGGTCGGCGAGCGTAAGGTCCTCCTGGCTGACGAGCCGTCGGGTGCACTTGACTCGACGAACAGTGAGGTCGTGATGCGGATGATCCTCGACGCCTGCAAACGGGGCGTCGCCGCCATTGTGGTCACCCACGACGCCCACCTCGCTTCGTGGGCCGACCGGGTGATCTTCATCCGTGACGGGAGAGCCGTCGACAACCTCGACACGGACCTTTCCCCGGTTGTTGCCACGCCCGGTGTGTAACGCGATGGAGCGCACGATTCCCAAGGAGCCACGATGACCACCGCCCTCCTCATACGCCCCGCCGAATCCCGCCCCGCTGACGGGGGCGCACCCGCCCGCCGAGCCGTCGTCCGCTGGGCCTGGCGGCTCTTCCGCCGGGAGTGGCGTCAGCAGTTGCTGATCCTTGCCCTCATCATTGTCGCGGTTGCGGCGACGATCGTGGGCTCGGCCGTTGCGACGAATAACCCGCCTCCGAAGAATGCCGGATTCGGCACCGCCCAAGACTCCGCGTCCTTCACCGTCTACGACGCGCACACGTCGAGCGTCATCGCCGCGCTTGAGCATCGGTTCGGCAGCGTCGAGGTGATTCAAAACCAGACCCTGTCTATCCCCGGCTCGATCAACACCTTTCAGCTCCGGGCCCAAGATCCGCACGGACCCTTCGGCGGTCCGATGCTCACGCTCGTCTCCGGTCGTTACCCCTCGGGCGCCGGTGAGATCGCCGTGACGAGCGGGGTCGCGTCGGCATTCCACCTTGCCGTGGGCGATACCTGGCGGGTGGGCGGTATCGAGCGCCAGGTGGTCGGCATAGTCGAGAATCCTCAAAGCCTGCTCGACGAATTCGCGCTTGTCGTACCCGGCCAGGTGGCAAATCCAACGAATGTCACCGTGCTCTTCGACGCACGGGGTGCGTCGCCCAGCTCATTCGCAAAGGGCTACCAGGTGCAGACACCCGCCTCGGTCGCCGGGTCGAATCCGTTCAATCCTGAGACCATCTCACTGGTCGCACTTGTGCTCGGCATGCTGCTCATCGCGCTCGTCTCCATCGGTGGCTTCACTGTGCTCGCGCAGCGGCGCCTTCGTTCGATCGGGATGCTCGAGTCGACGGGCGCCACGGACCGCCACGTTCGTCTCGTGATCAGCGCCAACGGCACGGTCGTCGGTCTTGTCGGTGCCGTCCTCGGCTTCGTCCTCGGCCTCGTCGTCTGGCTGGCGTACCGGCCGAAGCTCGAGCAGAGCTCGCACCACGTCATCGGGGTTTTCGCACTCTCCTGGACGGTGGTGATCGCCGCCATGGTGCTTGCGGTCGTTGCGGCCTATTTCGCGGCGTCCCGGCCCGCGCGGGCGATCACCAAGGTCCCGATCGTCCAGGCGCTCTCGGGTAGGCCGGCGCCTCCTCGTCAGATCCACCGGTCTGCCCTCCCCGGCATCGTCTTTCTCGTCCTCGCGTTCCTGTTGCTGGGCTACTCCGGCAGCACGAATCATGGAAACGGGAGCGGTGGGTCACCTGAGCTCGTGTTCGGGCTCCTCCTCCTCATCCCCGGACTGATCCTGCTCGCCCCCTTCCTCTTGTCGTTGACCGCGCACCTCGGTCGCCGGGCGCCCATCGCGACCCGGATCGCGTTACGTGATCTCGCTCGGTACCGTGCGCGCTCGGGTTCAGCGCTGGCGGCGATCAGCATCGGCGTGCTCGTCGCGGTGATCGTGATATTGGCCGCATCGGCCCGGTATGGGAACGTCCTCGATTATGCGGGACCGAATCTTGCCTCGAACGAGCTCGCCCTCCATGTCAGCGCGCCGCCCCAAGGGCACACGATCGTGCATCGCAATGCGAAGGGTCAGCTCGTTCCGGTCACGATTCAACCGGCGCCTGAGACTGCCACTCCAGCGCAGCTGGCCGCGGGCGCCGGGCGGATAGCGAAAGGACTCGATGCACAGCTCATCGCCCTGGAGACGCCGAATGCAGGATTGAACGGGTCGAGCCTGGGTCGGCAGTGGGATGGCCCGATCTACGTTGCGACCCCGCAGCTCCTCAAGGCGTTCGGGATCACGTCCTCCGAAATCGACCCGAACGCGGACATCTTGAGCTCACGTCCCGGCCTTGCGAACGTCTCGAGCCTCGTCTTGAATTACGGAGCGAATGGCAAGGGAGCAAGCAGCCCGCTGGCCCCCGGTGGAGGGTCATCGCAGGCGCGGTGTACCGCCGCCACGAGGTGTCTCGCGCGTCCAGTGATCCAACAGATCGGGGCGCTCCCACGTGGGACGTCTGCGCCGAACACGGTGATTACCGAACACGCGATGCGCGAGTTCCACGTCCAAGCCAGCACGAACGACTGGCTGGTGCAGGGATCACAGCCCTTTGGCGCCACCCAGATCAGTAATGCCGAGCTCACCGCGTCGACGACACAGCTCTCCGTAGAAGCGAAGAACGACCAGCCCAGCTCGTCCGCCGTCATCACCTGGGCCACGGTCTTCGGGATCGTGATCGCTCTCGGTGTGCTCGGGATGTCCGTCGGGCTGGTGCGGAGCGAGACAGCCGGCGATCTCCGCACGCTCGCTGCGACCGGCGCGTCCAGCTTCACGCGGCGCACGCTGACTGCTGTGACGGCGGGGGCGCTCGGTTTCCTCGGTGCGCTCCTCGGCGTCGTCGGCGGCTACGTCGGCATGATCGGTTGGCTACGGGGAAACTCGCTGAACGGAGGAGTTGCCGCGCTCGGAAACGTTCCTGTCGCGGACCTGCTCCTGATCCTCTTCGGCATGCCGGCATTCGCGGCGGCCGTGGGTTGGATCTTTGCCGGTCGCGAGCCGTCAGCGATGTCGCACCAGGCGATCGAGTGAGGAAGGAGCATCGTGGTGCGCCGTTCGACCTCGAAGGTCTGTGATGGTTGACGCGCCGCTCGAGCCGGAGGCACGGAGTCTGCTCGAACGGCCGGCCCCCCGCGGGACGGCGTGGCGCTCCCGATCTCGCTTCGCGGTGCACCTCGGACTGTTGTGTTCGGTTGCCGCCGCGTTGGGCACGCTGCAGCTCCTGCACGTCCGGGTCGCGTACCACGCCGACGTGGGCCTGGCGTTCGTCGGGCTGGTTCTCGTCCACCTGATCCAGCGCCGCCACACGCTCGCCCGCATGGCCAAAGGGATCGCTGGGCCGCGCACGTTCTTCGGGCGGACGATCCGGCTGACCATTTCGGACGTCCTGCTCTTCGTCATCACCCTGAACGTCCTGGTGTCGGGAATCGTGGACTGGGGCCGCGGCGCACCAACGCAGCTGCCGCTGCCCAAGCCCTTCTACCGGTGGCACCTCGACTCGGGACTCGTCCTCGTCATCTACCTTGGGGTGCACGTCTGGCGCCGGAGGAGACGCCTCCGGCGGTCCACAATCCGATAGTGGTCGCAGCCGGGTGGATGTTGCGACATACTCGAGCCTCCGGCCTCCGATACCCGCACTGCGACCAAAACCCGCCGGTCCATTGCCGAGCAGGTCAGAACGCATTCTTCATGTTGGTGTCAGGTCCGGCCTCTACGATCGCCACGTAGGGCTGGCTTGGCAGTGGGCTAGCGACTGATCCAGCAAAGAGGGTGATGGCGAAGAGCCGAGCGCAGAAGCGATCTGGGTACCCAGCCCGATCATTGTCGAGTCAAGCCGCCGAGACGTCCCAGTCGGCCCATGACGAAAATGGCCGGGGCCAGTCACCTACGAATGTGGTTGCGCCGACACGCCTCACGGCGCTGCTCGGCGGGCCTGGTGGCGCCCTGCTTCTCCTCCGGGCCTTCCTCGGTGTGACGTTCACATTCGCCGGGCTGCAAAAGCTCGCCAACCCGAACTTCTTCAGGGCGACGGCTGCGGGATCCTTCCAGCAACAATTGCGCGGTTCTATTCTTACGAGTCCGCTCCACCATCTCCTTACGCCTGCGCTGCACGCATCGACGCCGGTGGCTTTGCTCATTTCCTTCGGTGAGGTAGCCGTCGGGCTTGGCACGCTCGTTGGTCTCTTCAGCCGAATCGCTGCGGTAGGCGGTTTGCTGCTTTCGCTCTCGTTCTTCTTGACTGTCAGCTTCAACGACAACCCTTACTACTACGGTCCGGATATCGTCTTCCTGTTCGCCTGGACCCCCTTTGTACTCTCGGTCCCAGGAGAGTGGTCGCTCGATGCACTCTTCGCTCGGCGCGCCGAGCGCGCACACGAGCTCCTTGAGGAAGCAACACGGCGTGGCGGTCCTGCCGCGCGGCGTCGGGCAGTGGAGCTCGAGCGGCGAGTCTTCTTGCAAAAGGCCACTGCAGCCGGTGTCGTCGGAGCCGTCGGACTTGTTGCCGGCGGCCTCGCCGCAGCGATCGGTCGTCTTGTGGGCGGCTCGCAGCAATCGACGACGGCCGGTCCGATCGGTCGAGGTGGAGTAAGTACCACCACGAGCCCGAGAACCTCCAGCCCTGCTAGTGGGGGCACTCCCGGCACGACGACGTCAACGACAGCCGGATCGTCCGGTGCCGCGACACCGAAGGGAACCCTGATTGGACCAGCGAGCGATGTTCCTGTCGGTGGTGCAGCGAGCTTTACCGATCCCAAGCAAGGGGTACCGGCCCTCGTTGTGCAGATTCGGCGCGGCGACTTCCGGGCGTTTTCGGCGGTTTGTCCACACGCCGGTTGCCAAGTGCAGTTTGACCAACAAAGCGACCTCTTCATTTGTCCGTGCCATGGGTCTACATTCAGCGGCACGACTGGAGCGGTCCAACGCGGTCCTGCGGCGACCGGACTGTCCCAAATTCAGGTCGCACTGGGTCAAAACGGCCAGCTTTATGTCGACGGTTGAGGTACGACTTCACGTGCGGGGATCATCGGAATCCACCTCGACGCGCAGCTCCGCCAGCAGATTGTCCGTGGATCTGACCCAGGCCTCGCTGAGGGCGTCATGCACTCGACCGAGAGCGTCGCGCCCACCCGGCGCCATTGGCGGACCGGCATCGAAGCATTCCTCATCGTGACTGAACCGCCTTCGAGATGTTGTGCGCCCTCCGCCGTATCAGCGAAATGTCCAGGGGTCGCGGCGTGGCTCGCCGCCCGCGGGTAAACATGCGGAATGCAGAGTCCGTCCGCTAAGGCCGCTGCCCGTACACGTCGCCGTCAGCGCCGCCTGCAGCGGACCCTGGTGGTGACGGGAGTGGTCGCAGTGATCCTGGCAGGTCTCGTCATAACCCTCTCGAGTCGAGGCGTCTCGCACGCTCCGAAGCCGTCCAGGCATTCGGCGGGCGTCGCGCACCGATCCGCGGCTGCCGCCACCTCCATCGAAGCCGGCGTTGAGTCGTGGTCGCTGAGCGCTCCCATATCCCGCGAAGCAGTCGTCGCCAACGGTGCAGGGTTGACGATTCTCGGTGGCCTCACGCCCCATGGATCCTCGCTAGACAGTGTCTCCACGGTCGACCCGCGTACCGGGTCCATCTCTGCCGGGGGCCGGCTCGCCAATGTCGTTCACGATGCCGCCGCGGCGACCATCGGTAGCAGGACATTGGTCTTTGGCGGCGGGTCGCCCTCCACCGTCGCTGGCATCCAGTCCATCGTGTCGCCCACGATTGCAACGAGCGGGAGCAGCACGGGTTCACTAACGGGAACGCTTCCGCAGCCTCGATCGGACCTGGCCGTGGCAACCATCTCCAGTAGGAGCAGCGGTCAGGTGACGACAACGGATTACATCGTCGGGGGTTACGACGGCACGAACTACCTTGGAAATGTCCTCGCTACCGTGGATGGCAGGCATTTCTCCTCAGCCGGGACCCTGTCCGTCCCGGTCCGGTATCCGGCCGTCGTCGCATTCAACGGCAAGATCTACGCCTTCGGTGGAGAGACGGCTTCGCCCGGGTCGACGACGACAGCAACCAATGACATCCAAATGATTGATCCCAACAAACGCGTGGCCAGCATCGTCGGCCATATGCCGGAGTCCATGTATGGCGCGGCCGCCTTCGTGATCCACGGGACCATTTACGTTGCAGGTGGTCAAGTGCCGCAAGGGCCGACTCTGACAGGGATAGAGGCTTACGTGCCGCGCACTCGTCAGGTGCTGAACGCTGGCCTGTTGCCTCAGGCCGTGGCCTTTGGCGGGTATACCACGGTGGATTCAGGCGGCTCCAGCATCGGTTACTTGGTCGGAGGCGAGGTGGCGAATCAATCAGGCATCGAGGCCGCCGGCGTAGCCTCAGGTCTGCTCCAGTCGGTTATCTCATTGCGATTGAGTCCCTACGGCGGTCCAGTTGGTTCAGCCAGTGCAGGCTCCCCCTACGCAGGATCGCTCCTCATTGCCGATCGCGGTAACAACCGGCTGATTGCGCTGAATTCGGCCCGACAACTCACCTGGACCTACCCATCGGCATCCATGCCACCACCGCCGGGTGGGTTCTATTTCCCTGATGACGCATTCTTCTTTGGCAAAGGAACCGGCATCATCTCGAACCAAGAAGACAACCACACCATCGTCGAAATCGGTTATCCATCTGGAAAGCTTCTCTGGCAGTACGGCCATCCGGGTCTTCCCGGAGCTCAGCCCGGATATCTGGACCAACCTGACGACGCCTACCTCTTGAAGTCCGGGATCGTGACTGTGGCGGACGCGTCCAACAACCGGATTCTGTTTATTTCGCTGACCAAGAGTGTTGTCGGGACGATCGGGAATGGCACCGACGCCCACAATCCGCCCACCTCCATCGCCTACCCCAATGGGGATACCCCATTGGCCGATGGCAACGTTCTCGTCTCAGAGATCAACGGATCGTGGATCGATGAATACACCCAACAGGGCATGTTGATCTGGACCGTCCATATGAGCACCGTGAATTATCCCTCCGATCCACAGCAGCTTGGCCCCAACCTGTATCTCATGACCGACTATGACCCACCCGCCGAAGGGCGCGTCATTGAGTTCAACCGGCAGGGAGGGATCACATGGAGCTATGACGCCACCAGTGGCGACGCCATGCTGAAAAAGCCGTCACTCGCTGAACGGCTGCCCAATGGACTCCTGATGGTGAACGATGACTACCGCGACCGGGTGGTGGTCATCGATCCGAAGATCAAGAGCATTGTGTGGCAGTACGGCCTCACCGATTCGCCCGGCACCTCCCCCGGCCTCATCAGCATTCCGGACGGTTTCGATCTACTGGAGGCGAATGGCACGACACCGACACACCCACAGACCGGTTGATCCCTTGTCGCTCATGCCCCAATCACCCTGCGCGGCGATCCGAGATTGAGCTCTCAGCCGTGCCAAGGGGTGGACCGTCGTGGTCCGTTGCACCATCGAACGTATGATCGAGGGCCTTCATACTCTCATCAGGTTGGCTTTGTACGGTGCGTAAGCGACGTTGCGACTACTCCGGATCCCAAAGGGCCAGCCTCATGGGGTTCGCCCCGGTCGCCGGCTAGTCCTTTGCCTGGAAACCTGCAATGGGTCCTCATCGATACATTGTGCGTCGGGCTCTTACTGGCGGTTGTGGTGGCGCCGAAAGTCGGCCCATGGCGAGCTGACCGAGCGCCGGGGAGAACCGCGATCTCGGGTCATTTGCCGATCACCGCTATTCCGGCCCACTCACTCCGGGGAAATCGGCTCTTTGACCAGATCGCCTTCCTGACGGTCCCAGTCCCGCCAGACCAGTCGGTGAATCGGTATGAAGCGGGGAATGTCCCGCAGGCCTGGGATGAACGGGATGGCGAGGAGAAGGACCGTTGCTGCCCCGGTCATGTAGATGGCAATCAGGTCGACGTTGGCGGAATTGTCGAAACCCGGAACCTGATACCACAGGGTGTAGAGCCAGAGCCATGGTTGGCCGGGATAGCTGCCGGTCTCGTTCATGACCCCCCACTGCTCACCGGTGAGGTGTTCCGCCGCGGCCTTGGCTGAGAAGTACTGCCCGTCTTCAAGGAAGAGCAAGGGCTTCGTGAAGTTGGTCCCGTAGAAGGTCCGATCGGCAATGAGGTCGGTATCGAGGGCTCCGCTGCGGGCCAAGGTCAACTCGGAAGCCATGAGGGCCGGTATCGGCCCATCAGGCGCCGACGGGGTGACTGCGACGCCATTGACGAACCTGACTTTTGTGACCGCCTTCGCGTAGGCGGTGTTCCAGGCGTTCTGGGTGGCGGTCGAGGCGCTGTCGTAACGCTTGAGCGCCGAGGCCAGCGCCGGATCGGTGGGAGCGAGCTTCCCCAGGGGTGAAAGGACGAACGCCCTCGCAGCGTCGATGGGCTGGCGCACCCCGACGATGTTCGAGGGATTGAACAAGAGACTCTGCGAATTTCCGGTTGCGTTGTTGTAAGGCGGCCCATAGGTGGCGGTCTCGCTCGTCCCGGCGAGCTCACTCGCCGCGGTGGCGACGAAGTCGGCTGGAGCGATCTTGGCCCAGGTGGCCATGGTGACCGGCGGCTCATCGGGCGAAGACAAGAGTCCGGCCAGAGTCAGAACGAGGACAAGCGCGACGACGGTAGCCACCGTCGCCTCCTTGAGAATGTCGTAGCGGCGGGTCGGGCCTCTCCACTCGGCCAGATCCGCGGCGGCCGCCGCCCGAAGCCCCTTCCGGCCTCGGGCGCGGTGCACCGGGAGCGGATGGCTGACCCCTCGCACGCGTACGGCCAACACGTGGGCCCCGACTATCGCAACGAGTACCAGGGGGATCAGCACGATGTGCCACATGAGCATCTGGCCGAAGTTCATGACATTGAAGAACGACCCGATCCCGACGGCATTGAACGCGTCCTTGCCACTGGTCGAGATCCATTGGGAATCGAAGTTCTGCTGGGATACGTAGCCGGTGAAACACTCGACGACAGAGGCGACGAACGCAACGACACCGGTGATCCAGGTCATCCTTCGCTTGCCTCGCCACGCCGCCATCCAGAACTTGCCCCACAAGTGGATGACCAAGAAGGCCATGAATGCTTCCACGCTCCACAGGTGAACGCTGTTGAAGAAGTGGCCGACCGTGTTGGTATGCCACCAATCGGGACCGCCGATGGCGATGATGAGCCCCGACAGGATCACGAGCCCCAACGTGGCCAGACTGGCCACTCCGAACACGTAGACCCACGAGTGCACATAGGCGGGTTGGCGGTCGGGGAGCAGTTTTCCCGGTGGGAGCTTGCGTAAGACGCCGCGTCGCACCCGCGAGGTCCACATCGCCGAGTCGGCGTCGTCCCCAAGGTCAAAAGAGGACGACCTCGGTGTCGTACCAGTCGCCGGATCGGTGACTCCGGAGGTGGCATCCTCTGGACGGGGCGCCTGGATGTCCGCACCGTGGCCCGGGAAGGGCAAGAGCAGGGCGGCGCCGAAGATGATGACCATCACCGCGATCAGGACCAGGTTGGCCTCCGAAACCGTGAAGATCGACCAATGCAAATAGCGGCCGGGGCCGTTCAGGTTGATTGCTGAGGCGAGCAGTGAGCTTGTGAGCACGAAATTGGCCCTTCTTTCGTCGGCTGACGACTGACAGCATGAGCCGCCAACCCGCGAGCCAATAGGGCCATTGGTCCTAGCCATTAACTGCGCTACGGCGAACCTTACCTGTTACCGCCTTCAACGACTGACCCGGAGGTACGGATGGCCGCACCGGCGTTTCTCCGCTGAAGGGTCGGCTTCAGTCGTTCAACGTATCGGCGCCGGGGTGCTGAGGAGTGGCCACGTGGTCGGCGACGACAACGTCGAGGGTGTCCTCGAACCCCTGACCATTCGCGGCGTGCACATTTCTCGGATCGATGCCCATGGTCCGCTGTGAATGTCCTCCATCGCGTCCCGAAGGCGGTCGAGGTCCCGGCGGAGGTTATCGAGCACGTCCTGAGGTGACCCGTCCAAACGGGGTAGCAGAGCACTCTCGAATGTGTCCTCGTACCGGGAGGCGGAACGCACGAGTTCGCTTCCGAGGACGGCTCGTTCTATCAGGTCGTCGGTGACGTCGAGCCTGGACGCAATGCGGTCGATTCGAGCCCGTTCGTCGAGACGGCACGTCAGGTGGGGCGCCACCGGAGTGGGTCGCCACGTTTCATGCGAGTGATGAGTCGGCACCTAATTGGCGGGAGACCAAGTCCGGCCGGTGGGTCGGCCTACAATCTCCGGACCGTGCTCCCGGTCAGTGATTCCATACGACGACTCCGTTCGTCTCCGAGCACCCTTCCGCTGGCGATCATCGGAGTGGCGATCCTCGTCGTCAATTTGCCGACCTTGCTCAACCTTGTGACCAGAAATCCGGTGCAGCTCTTCGCGTATCTTCAGTCCTCCTCGGGACAGCAGGTGATTCCGGGATCGTCCATCATCGATCCGAATGCCGGGTACATCACCATGGCCATGGGCCATCTCGCAGCAATGGATTGGCTTCACGGGCACATTCCCTGGTGGAACCCCTACGAGGGCCTGGGATCTCCGTTGGCAGGGGAGATGCAGGCGGCAGCGTTCTTCCCACTCGTCCTGCTCCTTGAGGGATCTGTGGGTTTCGTCGTCTTTCACATCGCGCTGGAGCTAATCGCCGGCTACGGCACCTATTTCCTCCTCCGGCGTTTAGATCTGGGCCGCGCGGCATCGACGGCTGGCGGCGTCGCGTTCGGGTTGTGCGGCACCCTGGCGTGGTTCGAGCACGCCGCCGCCAATCCCGTAGCGTTCCTGCCCCTCGCCCTGCTTGGCGTCGAACGGGCCCGAGCGGCGACAGCTGAAACACGGGCCAATGGGTGGCGCCTCCTTGCCGTCGCTCTCGCCCTCTCGGTCGTGTCCGGATTCCCCGAAGTGGCCTATCTCGACGGTCTCCTCGTTGCGGTATGGGCGGCCGTCAGGCTTTTTTCCCTCCCGGCGCGGCGCCAGATCATGCTTGCGAAACTCGCGGTGGGAGGAGTCGTCGGACTCCTCCTGAGCGCGCCGGCGTTGGTGGCCTTCATCGATTACCTGCCCCATGGAAACGTCGGGAACCACGGGGGGGCTTTCGCGAACGGTTCCCTGGTGATTCAAAACCTCGGGCAGACCGTCCTCCCGTACAGCTTTGGTTCCATCTTCGGACTGCAGGCCGGGGGAATTCGTCACTCCTGACATTGATCTGGGGCAATGCCGGCGGATATCTCGATGCGACCCTGATCGTGTGCGCACTCATCGGACTTGTCGGTCGCCGACTTCGAGGGTTGCGGGTCGCTTTGGTCGTCTGGATATTTCTGGCGATGAGCAAGACCTTCGGCGTCGCCGTCGTCAGCCACCTCCTCAACCACTTTCCGGGCATCCACTCGACCGCCTTCTACCGTTATTCTCAGGCTTCTTGGGAATTCGCGGTGGTTGTCCTCGCCGCCTTGGGTATCGACGACATGGCACGTCGGCGGGTCCGCGCGGGTGTCATCGTGGGTGGCGGGGTGCTCACCTTGGGAGCCATCGCCTGGGCAGCGTGGCTGGCGTGGCCTGTCTTGACGTCGGCCAGCGGGTATGGCCATCGCCATGCCTTTGCCGTGGCAAGCGTTGCTCTCGCCGTGCTGGGTGTGGCAGCGGTCGTCACCGGCGGACTGCTCGCCCGATCTCGGGGCTCGACGACCACCTCTTCGAGGGCTCGAACCGGCGTTCTGCTCATCGCAGCCGCACTTGTGGTTGAAGCGGCCGTGTTGTTCGCCGTGCCGCTCCTTTCGGCTCCGCGCCCGGTGAAGAGCGATACGGCACTCGTCCACTTTCTGCAGGGCCACATCGGTCTCGCTCGCTTCGCCACCTTGGGGCCGCTGCAACCCAATTTCGGTTCTCTCTACGACCTCGCCGAGATCAACGTGAACGACCTTCCCGTCCCGAAGGCATTTTCCACCTATATCACCCGCTCTCTCGACGACAACGTCGATCCGCTCATCTTCACCGGAGCCGCCGAAACAAATCCAAGTGGTCCAACACCGGCGGACGAAATGGCGACTCATCTCGCCGCCTACGAGGCCGCTGGGGTGAAGTTCGTCGTGACCACGGCACTGGGGTCCGATTCTCCGTGGCCGGCAACCGAGGCGCCAGCGCCTCGCCGCGTCTATGCCGACTCGTTCGCCGATGTCTGGCAGCTTCCGGTCACGAAACCCTTCTTTTCCACGAGTGGCGCTGCATGCCACGTCCAACCTCGCGGAATTGCTGCCGTCCAGGTGACGTGTGCCGGACCGGCGACGGTGCATCGGTTGGAATTGCCGATGCCGGGATGGCATGCCCAAGATGGCTCGACCTCCCTCACCGTCCCGACCTCGGGAACGTTCCAATCGGTCCGTGTCGACGCCGGCACCCACGTGATCCGGTTTTCCTTCACGCCTCGTTTCGGGGTTGTCTCCTTGTTCGCCAGTTTGTTGGGGATCGCCTGCATCATCGGCTCCACGTTGTCGAGCCGACAGAGAAGGCGGTCAGGGAACGTCGTCGCCGAGCAGGGGGAACAACCTTCCGACCGGCAGTCTTGACGGATTGACCGGTGCATTCACCGATCCGGACGGCTTCGACTGGGAGGTCGCATCCCGGTGTGCTGACTCCCTACCGCTGATCGCGATGCGTTATAGTTCCGCAGCGCCCACGGGGGTCCATCGGCAAAGACGCGGGTTCGTGACGCGAGCGTATGGGTCGAGTCGATGCACCCTCGATGGCGTGTCTATCAACGGTAAGTGTTTTGGAGCTATCGTCTCCAAAATTATCGCAAAGGGGGGGCAATGCGCTCGGGCAGAAAAATGATCGTGGCGGCGGCCGTACTGTTCGCCATGACACTGACTCCGATGACGATCGCGGAATCGGGCGCATCGGCGGCGTCGGCACCGATCAAGATCGCCCTCATCTCCTCGCTGACAGGAGCGGCTGCGAGTGAGTTCTCAACGGCGGCCCAGGGCTTCAATGCCCGGATAGCCCTTCAGAACGCCGAGGGAGGCGTGAACGGCCACAAGATCGAGGGAATCGTGATCGATGACCAAACGAGCCCCTCCGCCGATCCAACTGCGGTGAAGGACGCGATCTCGAAGGGCGTGACCGGAATCGTGTCGGTTTCGCCCCTGTTCTTCGAAGGAGCGAAGTTTGCGCAGCAGGCCGGAATCCCGGTCACGGGCGGTTTCTTCGACGGCCCGGAGTGGGGTACGAAGCCCTACACCAATATGTTCGCCTCGGATGCGGGGAGTGTGAACCCGAAATATCCCGTGAGTTCCCTTTACGGGAACATTGTCAAGAAGTACGGCGGCACGGTGGTGGGCTCGTACGGATACGGGATTTCACCCAGCGCGGTGCGCTCGGCGACCGGGTTTGCAGAGTCCTCTCAGCGCCAGGGTCTGAAGGTGGGCGTGCTCGACACTTCGGTTCCCTATGGCAGCGTTGACTTCGGCACCGAGGCCCTCGCCGCCAAACAGGCCGGTGTCAACACGGTATGGGCCAGTATGGACGACAACTCGGACTTCGCCCTCGTCACCGCCCTGAAGCAGGCCGGCGTCAAACTCAAGACGGTCATCCTCCCGACGGGCTACGAGCCGTCGGTGGTGGGTTCCCCGGCATGGGCCGATCTGCAGGGCGCCTACTTCTTTTCCGGATTTCGGCCGCTCAGCGTTCCCGACGCGGGGACGCAGCAGATGGCGTCGGCCCTTCAAAAGTACGAACACCGTTCACCTTCTGAGTTTCCGACCTACGACGTCTACGAGGCATGGGTTGGCGCCGACCTCATGATCCACGGTCTCGAACTGGCCGGGAAGAACCCGACCAGCGCGGGTGTGATCAAGTCGTTGCGGGGTGTGACCTCCTACGATGCCAACGGCTTGCTCCCGGTTCCGATTGACTACGCGACGGTATTCGGGCACGACGAACCAAAGAGCTGCCAGTGGATCCTGCAGGCCGAGAAGTCAGGGTTCGTCCTCACCAGCAAGCAGCCGGTCTGCGGAAGCGACATACCGGGCACCTCGACCGAGTCAGCCTCGTAGACCGGACCGCGCGCGGGACCATGTGTGGAGTGGTCCAAACGGGATGACCGCACGCGTTTGTCACATGGTGCGCCGGGGTGCCTTGTGGCGCTCTCAGACCGCACGGAACGAGTAGGGAGATCCCGACGGCGGGTCGGCGGCCCTGAGTAAAAAGGTACCGTATCCTGCTGGTCTTTTGGAATTGGGCCAGCATTGAGACTCGATTGTCGTTGAGGTGTGGGGTGGGGCACACGCTTGACACCACGTTCTCCGGAGCGGTTGACGGCCTGCGCAGTGGATCGTCGCCGCGATGGAGGCGTCGGGCGACGAGAGAGTTGAGGAGTCAGTGCCAATCGAGACGAGAGAGGGCGAGCGTTTCTACGACAGAGTTCGAAAAGGGCTTCGCTTCGTGAGTTTTGCACTGGTCACTCTGTTCGGAGCGTGCGTGATCATGCTTGCAAGCGCCTTGATGGGTACGGCCACGGTTGCCGCGGGCACGCATAGCGATGGGGTCAGGAGCGGAATCTCCTTTGTCGTCCCGAAGGACGGGACGCACGTGGCTCTCGGCCGGGGTGATGTGAGGAGCCCCCGCAACGCTGGGAACGGATGACGAAGAGTAGGGGATTGCTCTTGGAGGTCGATCCCGGGCATGTTGGCTAGGACGAGCTCAAGACCGTCCACTTCCCTTTGAGGTAGAGCGACCCGAGCGGGGTTTGCCAGCGCAGGGCAACTGTCGTTCCGGGGGGAACTCGTACCGTGATCTCGGAGTCACCCATTTGTCGCAGATAGATGTAGGGGACGAAGCACCGTAGCGTGTGGGTGCCGGGTGATGTCGGGATGAAGTTATCGCCCCAGCGAACTCTCTCCGGCGGATTGCCGTCGATGCCGATTCTGGGCTTGGAGAAGTAAAGAAGCGGATTGAGTGCCCGGAAATTCGTCAGCACGCTGACTCCCGTTGTGTCTGCTCCCGGGGAGGGCGAAGTCGTCATGGAGAGACGTTAGATCCTCGGTGGGCGTCGTGGCGCTGCGGGGATCGAGAGTTTGCGTAAGGACCTGAACGGGAAAAGCGGAGCATGTGCCCGCGAAGGGCGACGGTCAGGGTGCCGGTTGAAGGCCACACCGCGTCGGTCCATGACGCCAGGGGGCCGCGTCGCCGCGTTGTTCAATTCCAGGGAAGTGCCGCCCGTTTTCCCCAGTAGGTCACGGCGTCTTCTCGGATCGTGTCGAGGTGTTCGAGCAGCGCTGGTCGCAGCCGGACTGCAGGCGCAGCCACGTTGCTGGAGAGCTCGGGCACGGTCGTGGCACCGCTGAGGACGACGTCCACCCACGGTTGCGCGAGGACGACGCCGAGCGCCAGTGCATCGGGAGTGCACTCGGCTCGGCGTGCTGTCTTTAGGAGCTCGGGAATCCGTCCACGTGTCGTGAGCCTTCCGTTGGCCAATGCCTCCTTAATGATGACACCGAGCCCGGCGGCGTGTGCGGCTGCGAGCGCGGGACCGGCAGAAGTCTCGAGCAGGTTCCATGTCGCTTGCACGGTATCGAATCCGCCGACCTCGAGGGCGCGCTCGATCGTCCTGGCTTGATCCGGGCCCGTCACAGAGAGTCCGACGGAGACCCCGCCCGCCCGCACGCGGGCGAGTTCATCGAGCACGCCACGATCGTCCAACACTCCACTCTCAAGGGTGGCTGAGTGAATTTGGTAGAGGCGCAGGTGTGGTGCCAGCAGTTCTCGGCTCTCAGCCAGTTGACGGCGGAGCGTGGCGAGGGAGAGATCCTTGACTTCGTGCACGGTGGCATCCACCCGCCAATTGGCGGTGTAGGTATAACCCCATTTTGAACCCACTGTGACGTCGGCAGCGGTAAGTCCCCGGAGTGAGAGCCAATCGGACAGGAACGCCTCGGCCCGTCCGTAGGATCGGGCCGCATCGAAATAACGGATGCCCGAGTCGTACGCCGCGTCGAGGGCGGCATGCGCTGCCTGCTCCATCGATGCTTCGTCCGTGCGCCCGGCCAAGTCGGAAGCCATGGCCGATGGTGATATAGCCGGGCCTACCGAGAGCAGCGAGGCCGAGGCCCAGCCGACTTGCCGCGAGCCGCGTGCCGATGTCCGTGCGAACGCTATCCACCCGGGACACCACGTCTGGGCGCCGGGCGGTCCGGGAACTCGATCATCGACTGTGGCTACGCTGAGTTGGTGGCATCGTGGGTCCGATATTCAAGCAAGAGTTGCGGAGACGAACATGGCTGATGCAGTGAACATACGCGAAATCTGGGGCATCCTCGATCCGATGGTCCTCGAACGAATAGTGGTCGTGTCACCGCACTTCGACGATGCAGCGTTGGGTGCAGCCCACCTTCTGACGACGTACCCCGGCAGCACCGTCATCACAGTTCTGGGTGGGCAGCCGCCCGCGTATCCAGAACACGTCACGCCATGGGACGAGGCGGGTGGGTTCATGACCGGTGACGACGTGGTTTCGGCCCGACGTGAGGAGGACCGTCAGGCGATGGAATTCGTCAAGGCCACACCCGTCTGGCTGGAGTTTCCCGACCACCAGTATTTGGCTGTCGAGGATCGTCCCACGCCCTCTGATGTGGGTCCCGTGCTGGAGCAGGCGATTGCAGACGCCAACCCGACTGCGGTCTTCTTGCCGATGGGAATTGCCAACCCGGATCACGTCTTGACGCATGAGGCGGGTCTCATGGCTCGGCGCCAGATGATCGGGAGCGGGAGCAAGGCCACATGGTTCTGTTACGAAGACCACGGGTATAAGCATCTGCCGGGGAATCTGGCCTGGAGAATTTCCAAACTGTTCCGCTCCGGCATCTGGCCCACGCCCTCGATCGTGCCGATCGACCTCGATATGAACCAGAAGCGGACACTCATCGCTCTTTACAAGACGCAAGTGGCACCGCTCGAGCAGGATCACATGCTCAAGGAGCGTCTCGACGCGAATGTCCCCGAGCAGTACTGGCGGCTTTCGCCACCCGTTCCTGTCATCGAGTCAATGCTGTTGACTGACGACTAGTCACCTGCGGAGGTCTTTCGTCGGCGGGGTTCTTCTACGAGAGGGAGGCCGGATCGACGCCGACCCCGCCGCCCTCGCTGCTCGCATAGGCCGCAAGGGCGAATCGAAGGACGTCTACGGCCTCGTCGGCGCTCCAAAGGAGTGGGCCTTCGCCGGTGTGGAGCCAACGAAGCCAGTGGCGTCCCGAGTCCCGGAAGCTGCTGGCCCAGTCATCATCGAGGGCGTGATACGAGCGCATCTCGCCTTCGGCGTAGACGTCGAGGCTCGGCTGTTGTATACCTCGACCGGTGCAGCGGTTGACACGGGCGTAGCCCTGGTGACCTGTGACCTCCCACCGCTCGTCGTTGGTGTAGTAGTCAGAGCGCAGGTACATGGACGGTGCGAGCGTGATGTCCCAGACTCCCCGAATCCCGTTCTCGTGTTCCCAGAGGATGGTCGTCGGGGCGTCGACCTCAATCGTCGGGATGACCTCGGTGGTGCCGATCCAGGCCCGCACCTCCTTGATGGGTCCGAAGAGCCACAGCGCGGTCGCCAACTTGTGCCACCCGTCATCGAAGACCAGGACGCCGCGTCCGTTCCTCATCTGCTGGAACTGCCACTCGTAGCTACTGGCGGGAACGTCCCATCCGCCTCGGCCGCTGCCCACCATCTTCATGTGGTAGCCGCTCACCTGACCCAGGACACCTGACTCGACCGTCTCCTTGAGCTTCCGCAGCGGCTCGTAGAAGAGATAATTCTCCATCACCCGGAACATACGGTCGTTGGCACGGGCTGCGCTCAGCATCTTCTCGGCGCTCGCGATGTCGTTGCACATGGGCTTTTGCAGATTGACGTGCCAACCGTTGTCGAGGAGTTCGATGACGCCGTCGACGTGCAGGGGGATGGGCAGCAACGCCTCCACAGCGTCGACTTCGAGCCCGCTGGCGGCGAGCTCTGCGGTCGTTGCGAAGGTGCGTGCCTCGGGCCAGTCAGCCTGGCGTTGTGCACGACGCTCTTCACTGGGGTCGACTAGGGCGACGACCTCCACGTCGGGATTGTCGATGTAGGCCCGGACGTTCAGGTCGTAGATCCGGCCAAGTCCGACGAATGCGGCTCGGACGGGACGGTCGTATGGTTGAAATGTCATGAGGTATTCGCTTCCAGTTCGGGCGGGGCCGGGCGGTGGCCCGATCGATCGGTGGGGACCCTATCCCGGCGGTCGAGGACCTGTCCATGAGGCCGAGCGGATCTCTGAGGTGCTTCGATCTCGGGAGCGTGGCGGCGTTGACGGGGGCGTTCGAACACCCCGACATGCTCACCAGCTGCCACGATTGCTTCGCCGTGTAGTTTTGGGCTGCGTGGTCCGATGAGACAGCTACGGCTGGTCGAGATGGAGGGAATCCAGTGAGCGAGGAGCGGCCTGTCGTCCCGTTCGATCATCACTCACCGGAATTCGCCGCTGATCCTGTCGGTGCCCTCGGATCTCTCCGCGAGACATGTCCGGTCGTGTGGTCCGAGTCGTACGGTGGCTTCTGGGTCCTCACACGCTATGCGGACGTGAGCAACGTGCTGAGTGACGCAACGACCTTTTCGTCACGGCACGACCTCGAGCCGGGAAGCGCGTATCAAGGGGCCTCGATTCCGCCCCCACCGATGCGATTCGTCCCCCTCGAGCTCGACCCCCCGGATTTCCTCCCCTACCGACGGCTCTTGAACCCCAGCTTTTCGCCGGCTGCCGTGGCCCGCCAACGACCGCTGGTTGAAAAGGTCACGGATTGGTGCATCGACCAGGTGAAGGAGATCGGCCGTCTTGACTTCGTGGATGATCTCACGAGCCCGGTGCCCGCCATGGTGACGCTTGGGCTCCTGGGACTGCCGATTGAGGATTGGCCCCGCCATGCAGCGGCATGGCACGGATCGGTGGCGCACCCTCCCGCGAGTGCTGCACATGCGGAGGCGGTGGCGGCGCAGATGTCCATTCGTGAGGACTTGGCCGGGGAAGTCGAGAGGCGGCGGGCTCAGCCGGAACGGGAGCGGTCCGGCCTCATCGACGTCTGCGTCGACGCGGAGATCGACGGCGCGCCGATCGATCAGAAGACGTTGGTCGACATCTTCGTCCTCGTCCTTGCCGGTGGCGTCGACACGACGACCGGTGCCGCCGCCGGTGCCCTGGCATATCTGAGCGAGCATCACGATGATCGCCGTCGTCTCATTGCAGAGCCCGATTTGATCGGCCGGGCATGCGAAGAGTTTCTTCGTTGGATCACGCCGTCGCCGGTTCTCGGACGCACGGTCAACATGGCCACGGAAATCGGAGGGTACCGCATCGCCCGGGAAGAGCGCGTCATGGCGAACCTTTTCGCGGCAAATCGCGATCCGATTGCATTTGAACGGCCAGGGGAAGTCGAGTTCGACCGCCCCGACAATCGCCATGCTTCGTTCGGGTTCGGCATCCATCGGTGCATTGGCGCGAATCTCGCCCGCATGGAGATCCAGGTGATGATCAGCCGGGTGCTGGCACGCATACCTGACTACGAGGTCGAGGCCGAAGGAGTCGAGCGCTATCGGACCGCCGGGATCCAGAATGGGTACATCTCCGTACCGGCGAGGTTCTCTCCGTCCGGCTGATGTCTGTTTTTCAACCTCTCGGACTCGCTGCGCCACATCCCGGGGTACACCAGATCAGCATTCAGGCCGTATCGAGCGGAGTGGCCGGTCGGTGGTTCTGGGTTGTGGCCTGTGTGCGCACCAGCGATCCTTCGGTCGGCCCGGGCGGCTCCCCCGGCACCTGCGGGAGGGCGAGGCCTCGTCGGGCCAACTCCTTTTCCAGCCGTTCCATCAGTGCGGCCTTCGTCGCAGGCTGTGGCGTCCAGAGCTGAGCCGGATCGGCCATGAGGGGCAGATCGGGCAGCCTGCGCTCCACGATGAAGTGGGCGCTGTCTGCTGTGCGCGTCACCTGGCCGACAAATGTTCCACGGCCGGAAAAGCACAGGGAGGCGGGACCGAGTGGCTTCCAGGGTGCTCCCCTTGGAACATCGAGCGTGAACCCGTCGTCCGTGAGGGTGGCCCCCCGAATCCGGAAGGGGAGTGGAAATCCGTCGTCGTCACAGATGGTCAGATGCCCGGCGAGTCCCTGTTCGAGCACCTCATGGGCCCGCGGCCGCCAGTCCGCGGGCCGGGGCCAGTCGGAGGCCGGCGTCGGGGGCCCGGCAGGCGGGGGATCGGATTGGGGGAACGTCGTCCCCTCCGGCGCGCGCCAACGTGCTGGTTCGGTATCCAGATCGTCGACCCCTGGCCACCAGGCGATGTGGGAGGGCGTGGTCTGGACGATGATGCGGGCCCAGTACCACACGGCTTGGCGCACGCTCGACCAGGGAATTCCGCCGGAGGTTACCGGAAGGCGGGCGGCGGTCTCTGCGAGGTAGCGCTCCAGATTGGCCTGAATGTCCGCGTCGCGGACCGCACCGAATCCGGCGACGGAGACCACCGGTTCCCCCGGGTTCCCGTTGCCCTCCAGGAGGAGTCCGACTTTGGGGTTGTGTCGCACGCGATTGGCCTTGGCCGGGTAGGCAAGCCCGGTCGCCACGTCTATGGTTCCCCCATCCGGTTCGACGAACGCAAAGAGTGGCGTGTCGAGAGGGACACCCTTGGCCGTGACGGATGCGAACTCGGTGTAGAGCGACGTGGCGAGGACGTCGGCCACATCCTCTGGGAGTTCCGGGAAGGCCCGTTGAGCGAGTGAGAGCGACATGCAGGTCTCTTCGCCTCAGCGGGTGGGGTTTCCGAGGTGTTCCTGGCCGCCGACCGGCATCCGTACCGGCGAGAAGGTGCGGATCTCTGTTGCCTCTCGGTTGGGATGATCGACTTTGAGAAGTCGGGATAGGTAGACGGACGCGATGCGCCATTCATCGTCTTTGCGGTACTTCTCGTGATAGTGGCCGTACCCGGTAAAGGAGGAGAGAGGGTGTCCGACCGGTCGCTCGAGGAGGTCGGACATGGGCCAAATGCCCGATGCTGTCCGTGGGCCGCTGAGGGTGATCTCGGGGGTGTGCCCGTGATGCACCGACGTGACGTCGCCCAGAATGACCTTAAGGCCGCGCACGAAGTCATCGACCGATGCATACCGTGAAACTTGGCCGGGAACGACACCTTCGAAACCAAAGGTGCAATCCGCAGTGAACACATTCGGCAGGAACTCCCATTGTTTTGTGTCGATATAGCGGAAATAGCGCGCTTTGAGTTGCTTGATTTCCTCAATGGCCAGCAGTGCCTCCAGCCCACCAATTTCGGTCACGTCCGCCCCTTCTCGTGCGATGCCTGAGCCTCATCAGAGTATCCGTGGCTTCCCTTCCGGGTCGTCCCGGTTCAGCCTCACGAACTGGCGGGCCGGGTGCCGTCAACGTGAGGGGGTGCCCGCCTCACGAAGACCACCCGGGCGGTGCCGACAGGGGATCTGAGGCGCCTGAGGCGGCCATCTGCACAACGTTCGCCCTGGCCATGGGCCGAAACCGTCGGTCCACGAAAAGGTGCGAGGTCGCTCCAGTATTCCGTGCTCAAATGAGCTGCGGGGCAAGGGATCAGGGGACGTGGAGCCCGGGCAGAGGGGCCTCCGACCATGCTGGACACCATTCGGGCGCAACGTGGCGGGCAACGGCGGTGTACGCTCGCCGGGTTCACACAGATTTCACGCGCGCCGGTCACCATTTCGCTTTTTGCCGGCCAGTCTTTATACGCTAGGTGTCCAGAGTCGGATCGCTACGCATCGCACTGGAGGCCGCAAGACGTGGAGGTGAGCCCGGGGGAACGCTGTTGCTCGTTGCGCAGCGGGTGGCCATCAGCGGAACGGGACGCCCCGAAGGCGGCACGTGTCTAGTCAGAACCCAGGTATCTCTGCCGCCGGGAGAGCTCTGGGGAGAACGGCCCTCGATCCTGCCTCGGGACCCGCGGCCATCGGGGGAATGCTCCAGGCCGGGAACCTTGAAGACGACTGCGGGGATGAGACGACGGGGGCGCGATCGAGACTCTCCGAGGCAGTCTCGGATATCACGAAGCTCGCACACGCGCTAGAGGTACTCGCGGTGACTGTGAGGCCCGAGGCGGACGAATTTGGATCGAGATGCCCGCGTACCCGCCATCGGCGTTTATCTCCCGCAGAGAGTGGATCATCAAGAGGCAAGCTGAATCCGGAGCTTTGACGATATCGTGCGGTCCGATGGCAATCGGGGATCCACCGTGCTGATTGAGGCATGGGCGTGACGGGGCCGATCGACGGCCTACGGGTCGTGGACTGCTCGCATGGCACCGCAGGCCCCCGGCTCACCGGGATGCTGGCCGACTACGGCGCGGATGTCGTCTGGATCGAGCCGCCCGGAGGAGATCCCTTGCGAACCGGCATGCCTGCTGCCGCCGCCGTCTTCAATCGGGGAAAACGGAGCATCACGCTCGATCTCGGCGACGCCTCCCACCGCGATGAAGTGCGACGTCTCGTCGCTCGTGCCGACGTCTTCGTCGAGAGCTGGCGTCCCGGCGTTGCCCGTCGCCTGGGGCTTGATGTTGCGACGTTGTGCCAAGTGAATGCGCGCCTGGTGTACTGCTCCATCTCGGGATTCGGCCAGCACGGAGCCCACGCTGACACACCAGGCTATGAATCTCTGGTCCATGCCCTTGCCGGGACCATGGCGGAGCAGGCCGGGTTGCGGGAGGGCCCCATTTACCCCGGACTGCCCTTCGCAGCTATTGGCGCCGCGTACCTCGGGGCGATCGGCGTCCTCGCAGCCCTCTACCGGGGTGCTGCGGACTCGAAGTGCCGTCATGTCGAGACATCCCTCTTCGATGGGGCATTGGCCTATCGTTCCGGGAGTCTCGGCGAGAGCGATCATTCGGTGGCGGCGATGGCCACGCGTGGCGAGGAGCGTGCGCCGACAACCGAGGGCACGCGGATCGTGACGCGGTCATTCGAATGTGCGGACGGCGAATTCGTGGGCATCCATACGGCTGCGGTCGGGGCCTTCGGTCGCCTCATGAAGGTGCTTGGCCTCGAGGATCGGATTCCGCCCAGTGAGTCGGGACTCGATCTCGGTGTCCCTCTCGAGCCCGATCAGGTGCATATCCTGACCGACGAAATTCCCCGCCTTCTCGCGTCGAGACCGCGCCGGTACTGGGTCGAGCAGCTCATGGCCGCCGATGTGTGTGTCGTCGAACACCTTCATCCGACCGAGGCGTACGACACTCCGCAGGTACAGCACAACGACATGGTGCTGCACCTGAACGATCCAGTGCTCGGACCGGTGAGTCAGATTGCACCCGCGGCGAAGTTCTCCTCGAGTACCCAGGTCGTCCGCACACCGGCGCCGCGCATCGGGGAGCACAACGACGAGGTGCTCGCCAACGCGGCGGGGTGGCAGGAACGAGCAGATCCCGCGCCGTCCCCCCGCAACGCCGGTGCGTTGCTCGAGGGAGTTCGGATCCTCGATGTTGGCGCGTATTTCGCGGGTCCCTATTCGTCACGTCTGCTGGCGGACTTCGGGGCGGACGTGATCAAGCTGGAGCCGGTGCAGGGGGATCCGATGAGGGGATTCGTCACCACGTTCAACGTGGCTCAAGCCGGCAAACGCGGGCTGGCCGCCGATCTGAAGGATCCTTCGCTCAAACGAGCCTTGGGAAAGTTGATCGAATGGGCCGACGTCGTGCACCACAATCTGCGCCCGGGTGCAGCCGAGAGACTTGGTCTTGACTATGGGACGGTCAGTCGGCTCAACCCCAGGGCGGTCTACCTCTATGCCCCGGGCTGGGGCGCACAGGGTCCGTTCGCCATGCGCCAGAGTTTTGCTCCGATGCTTTCAGGATACGCAGGTGTGACGTACGAGGTGGCCGGAAAGTTCAACGTCCCGCTGCCGCCCGTCGCCCACGAGGATCCGGGAAACGGCATGCTCGGAGCTGTCGCCATGCTCTTGGCGCTGCTGCAACGGCAGAAGACCCACGCCGGCTGCTACGTGGAGAATCCCCAACTGAATGCGACTCTGGCGCATACGGCGCACATCGTGCGGAAAGAGAATGGCGACGTGGTGGGTGCGGAGTGGCTGGACCCATTACAGCTCGGGATCGGAGTCTTCGACCGCCTCTACGAGACATCCGACGGATGGGTGTGTATCACCGTGCCCGATCTTCCGACCAGGGTGGCATTGTGCGAGCTCCTCATGGTGCCCCTGACGGGTAGTGAGGACGTGATGGCGAACGCCTTGACCAACGCGTTCGCCGGCCGTGAGACATCGTCCCTCCTGCTGGAGCTCGCTGCAGTGGGAGTGGCGGCCGTCGCGCCGGTTGATCACTACATCCATGCACTCCTGAACGATCCCGCGCAACGACGCACCGGTCGTATCGTCGAGTACGAGACCGCCCATCTCGGAAAGGTGAGAGAGGTCGGTCGGCTCGTGCGTATCAGCAACGCGCAGGAGCCGGCACACGTGCCGGCTCCCGGGCTCGGCCAGCACACGGGCGAGATCCTGTCGTGGCTCGGCTACAGCGAAAGTGAGATTGCTGCGCTCCGGGCACGGCGCGCGGTGCGCTGAGGGAGCGCCGACGTCGTGGCCTAAAAGACCGGAAACACCCCGTCGATGCTGCGCTCGCGACGAGCGAGCGCACGCAAGACCGCGAGGTCTCCGTGACGCCGGCGGGCGACGTCGGTCAGGCAGGGGATGACCAGGTCGTATGCCGCCGGCGGTAGCTCGGGGGTCGCGATGGAAATGCTTGCGGCGAGGTCATCGGCGTGGGCGAGGAGTTCGACCAAACGGGTAACGAGAAAGCCGTCCAACGTCATGTCGAATTTTCCGAGGACCAGAACGCGGCGGCCCTCCGACTGTGCGGCCAGCGAGATGGCGAGGCCCGAAACTGCCGATGCGGCGTCGGCGGCCAGGGCGGCGGCGCCTCGCAGCGAGCTCGCGTGCGCTCTCTCGCGTACGTCCTCGTGGCCCTCATGGTCGAGGTCGAGCGTCTGTCCGGAGTAATAGCGAGAAGGCTCGAGCGTCCGCGTACCCGGCGGCTCCTCTTCCTCGAGGCACGAGACGAGCATTTCGATGCCCGAACCCACGAGGTGGGCGGCGATGGCGCCGACCGTCATGCCGCGGGATTTCCCGGAGGCTTCCCACTGAACCGCCACGGCCGGGAGAGCGACGAGTTCCGCCGCCACGGTTGCTGCATCGAGAAAAGCCGTGCGGGTCTCGTTCATCCTCCGGCAGCGGCCTTTCGTGCGGCACGCCGTATCTGCCCCAGGCGGAGACCTTCGAGATCGGGCAGTTCGGAACGCACGCGCTTGAGTTCGTACACATTCGGATTCCTGATGATCCACGTGACGTGCGTCCACAGCTCGCGAGTCGTCATCGTCGGGAACCTGCGCAAGAACAGGGCCGAACATTGCCGGGCCGTCTTCGTCGTCGAGGACAACGGTGGGAACGCCGAAGCAGCGGTCCGAGATTGCCTCATGTTCGGCCGTCAGACGCCTCGCGGTGCCTTCATCGGCTAAGGCACGTGTGGCCAAGGCCGGATCCAGTCCCGCGTCCACGAGCGCGCCTTCGATCGTCTCGAGGGAACGCAGTTGCTCGTCCCGATGGTGCATCCGGCCGGCGACTTCGGCGTAGAAGCGACCGGCTGCAGCCTCTCCCAGCTCTTCCCGCACGAGAAGGGCCACGCGCAGTGACGGCACTGATCGAAGCTGCTGCGTCGGATCCACTTCGCCGCCGGGTGCGTTCTGGATCTCGAGCGAGAAGAACCGCCACGAGAGCTCCACGACCCCCAGTTCTTCGAGCCGGCGGGCCCAACGGGCGGTCTGGAAGCACCACGGACAGTAGGGGTCGACGTACAGCCATGCGCGATCTGTCACGAACGAAGGATAGCCAGGTCCGTCCGGCCCCGCCGGGAGGAATCAGTTCCCCTCGTGAGCCGCCGGGGGGCGTTGCGCCGTACCCACGAAGGACCTCGAGGTGATCGATCGCGCCTATCCTTGACGGCGCGGTGCATCCCACGGTGCCGCCAGAATCCGTGGGCGCACATCGGAGCACCAGCGGGGGAGGAACGCGGATGTCGTCGGAAGTCGAAAAGGCCGAGCTCGACTACACCGATCTCTTCATTGAAATGGCCGTCGATCCGGCGGCACCTTGGGAGCGATACCAGAAGCTCGTCGAGAAGGGCGTCGTGCCGGCCGGTGACGGCAAGGTGCTGTTGGCGAGCAGAGAGGCTGTCGAGACGGCTTGCAGGAATCCGCGCGTCTTCGGCATCGACGAGGCCGGGCTGTTCATGGGAAACGTGCGGTCGTTCAAGCCCCAGGGCATCGACCCGCCATTGCAGACGAAATACCGGAAGATCCTGGATCCGCTCTTTTCCCCGAAAAAGATGGATCTTCTCGAAGACGACGTCGCCGCACACGTGAATCACTTCATAGACGGCTTCATCGATCGGGGAGAGTGCAACTTCACCGACGAATTCGCCATCCCGTTTCCCTCCTCCGTCTTCCTCGGGCTGATGGGTCTGCCGTACGAGGACCTCCATCTCCTCCTGCGCTTCAAGGACGACATCATTCGTCCGGGCATCACGCGTGGAAAGCTCCTCGAAGATGCGCAGGAACGTCTCGAGTTCCAGCTGCACACCGGGCAGGAGATCTATGCGTACTATGAGGCTCTCCTGGACGAACGCGAAAAGGCGCCCCGGGACGACATTCTCACGCACCTGTTGCACGCCGAGATTGACGGAGACCGCTTGACGCGCGAGGACATCCTCGATGTCTGTTTCCACTTCCTGTTGGCTGGTCTCGACACCGTGACCGACAACCTCACTTGCTTCTTTGCCTTTTTGGTCCAGCATCCCGACCACCGGCGTCATCTGGTGGAAGATCCTTCCGTCATCCCCTCGGCCGTGGAGGAGCTGCTGCGATGGGAATCTGTCGTTCCGGCGGGCCGGCGCAGGGCCAAGGAGGACACCGAACTTCTCGGATGTCCCATCAAGGCCGGTACCGCGGTGAGTCTCGGTTGGGCTCCGTCCAACTTCGACCCCGCCCAGTTCGCGGACCCACTCGAGGTGCATTTCGATCGCCAGCCCAATCGGCATTTTGCCTTCGGGGCGGGCGTGCACCGTTGCCTCGGGTCCCACCTTGCCCGGCGCGAGTTGCGGGTGAGCCTCCGAGAATGGCACCGCCGCATCCCGGAGTATTCGTTGAAGCCGGGGTCGACGCTGGAATACCAATCCCTGATGCGCTCCGTCGAGAACCTGCTGTTGGTATGGCCGAGGTGATTCGTCGGGGAAGGCTGAGGTGATCGGACTGCTGGAAGGGATCCGCGTCGTTGAGACGGGCGTGCTGCTCTCCGTGGACAATCTCGGCAGCTTGCTCGGCGACGCCGGCGCTGACGTGATCAAGGTCGAGGCGCCCGGTCTCGGTGACTACCTCCGGAACATCGGTCCTGCGTTGGCTCCTGATTGCTCGGTGGCCCATCTCGCGTCGAACAGGAACAAGCGGAGCATGACCCTGGATCTCCGCAGCAGCGTCGGGCGGGGAGCCATGTCGCGCTTGATCGAAACGGCTGACGTGCTCATTACCGGAAACATCGGCGACACAAATCGCAAACTCGGTCTGCACTATGAAGAAGTGCACACGCACAAACCGGACATCGTCTACTGCCAGATCACCGGATTCGGTTCGAGCGGGCCGTATGCCGACATTCCGACGCACGGCAAAATGATGGACGCTCTCGGTGGTGGCACGCCTCCGATGGACCTGCGGGAAGACGGCCTGGTGGAACCGGTTCCCGGTAGTCCCGTACCGGGCGGTAGCGGCGTCACGATCGGGCCGTTGTATGCCGCCTTTGCTGTCGCCGCCGGGCTGTCCCGCCGGGACCGAACCGGTCAGGGTTGCCTCATCGACGTCGCATGTGCCGACAGTGTTCTGGCGGGCAAGCTGAATCCGGCCATAGAGGCCCTGAACGCGGACAAGGTCAATCGGGAGAAACCGATGGGGGACCTGACCCGCTCGGCCAAGTACCAGCACTACCAGACTGCGGACGGAAAGTACATCCTGTTCTGCTGTATCGAACCAAAGTTCTGGGACAACTTTTGCCGCGCCAGCGAGCGGGAAGACCTCATCGGAAGGCATGACCGTGCACAGGCGGTCGATTTCGGGTTCGACGATGAGGAGTTGCGGCGGGAGATCCAGAAGGTGTTTCACGGCAAGTCGCAGCGGGAGTGGATATCCATCGCCAGTCAGAGGGATATCCCGATGGGTCCGGCCTTGAGGCTCGATGAAGTTGTCGGGGATCCGCATCTCCGGGCCAGGGGGATGGTCCTTCAAGAGAACCATCCACTCCTCGGTCAACTTTTCACCCTGGGAACACCGATTCGTGTCTCCGGTGAAACCTTCGTCGTACGGTCAGCGCCGGCCCTCGGCGAGCATACGGACGAGATTCTCGGCTCTCTCGGGTATACGGAAGGTGAAGTGCGGCAATGGCGGACAGAAGGTGTGGTGTAGCCCTCAGCAGGCGATCAGGCCACGACCCCTTGTTCCGCTTCACCGAGATAGCGGTCGAGGACTTCCTGGCCGGCCTCCGACGCGGGGCCGGACCATCCGACCCTCCCTCGCGTGAGAATGACGCAGCTGTCGGCCAGTGCGAGCGCGCGGTGCACGAACTGTTCGATGAGCACGATGGTGATGCCGCTCTGCGCCGCCTCTTCGAGGCTGCGGAACACCGACTCCGCCACGATCGGCGCCAGGCCCAACGACATCTCGTCGGCGATGATCAACCGCGGGGGGACCGCGAGCGCCCGGGCCAGAGCCAGCATCTGCTGTTCTCCCCCCGAAAGGCTGCCGGCCCTCTGCGAGCGCCGTTGACCGAGTACGGGGAAGAGGCCTATGGCGCGATCAATGGCGCCGGCCCTGTCGCCGCGCTTCTCCTGCGCCACTGCCATGCGGAGATTGTCGAGCACGGACAGGCCGGGGAAGATGCCCCTACCCTCGGGGATGTAGGTGAGACCCAGCTTCCGAATGTGGTGGGTCGACATTCCGGTGACGGTGAGACCGTCGAACGTCACGGAACCCGCGGCAGCGGGCACGAGTCCCGAGACGGTACGCGCCAACGTGCTCTTCCCGGCTCCGTTGGCACCGAGCACTGCGGTGACCGAGCCCGGTGCCACCCCGAGGGAGACATCGAACAGCGCCTGCGAAGTCCCGTAGCGCACATCGAGATGCTCGACGACGAGCAACGGCTCGGTCATTGTGCCCCCCCGGTGTCCGCGGACGTCGCCGTGTCCTCGTCACCCAGGTAGGCCGCCCGAACGGCTGCATTGCCCCGGATCTCGGAGGGAGTGCCCGCGGCGATGAGCTCACCGAAGTCGAGCACGAAGATCTTGCTCGACAGGGAGAGGACTGTCGCGACGTCGTGTTCGACCATCAACAGCGACACCTTTCGTTGGTCATTCTCCACCACCCGGCGAAAGACCGAGGCCAGGTTCTCCGACTCGCGCATGTCAAGACCGGAGAGGGGCTCGTCGAGGAGGACCACATCGGGACGTGTGGCCAGTGCACGGGCGATCTCCACCAGCCGGCTCATGCCGAGAGGGAGTGCGCCGACTGCGGCCCGGGCCACGTTCGTCAGGTCAAGGAGCTCGAGCAACTGGTCGACCCGTTCGTTCTCTTCCTGCCCCGGAGGCATCAAAGAGCGCGGGTCCACCATGTCACGCCAGAGCCGTTGCCGGGAGTAACGGACCCGGTGGGCCAGGACGAGGTGTTCGCGCACCGTGAGTCCCATGAAGAGCTCGGGTTGCTGGAACGTGCGGGCCAACCCTCCACGAGCACGAAGTTGCGGGCTCGCACCGGTGACGTCCTTGCCACGCAGGAAGACGCGACCTGCGGCGGGGCGCAGAAGGCCCGAGAGCACGGCGAACAACGTGGATTTCCCTGCTCCGTTCGGACCCACGAGCCCGATGATCGTTCCCGGGGGTACCTCGACGCTCACGTCGGACAGGGCTGTCAGGCCTCCGAAGCGAACGGTGATTCCGGTCGCCGACAAGACGGGGATCGTCGGGTCTGCGTCGCCCGAGCCTGCATCGCCCGAGAGCAGAGGTCCGGTGGCCGTGTCCGTGCTCACGAGGGAACCTCCTCGACGATGTGACCCGACGCCAGGGCCTGTGCGGGGATGGCGTGCGCCGCCAGGCCGTCGGTCGAAGGGGGTGCGCCCGTCGACGAAGAACGTCGATTCGCCCGTTCGAACACCCACTTGCGGAACATCTCACCGCCTTGCTCGAGGCTGCCGTCGGGGAATTTGGCCACACCGATGGCTCCGAGGCCGAAGAGGATGGCCGGGAGCTGCCCCGTCCAAGCGGGAAGATAGGCCAGGGCGAGCGCCGGGAGCATGGTGAAGGACAGGCCGGCCACAAGGGCGGCCGCATTGGAGCGGATGCCGATGGTGACCAACGCCGCGAGCCAGACCACGCCCAGGAACGTGGCGAATTCGCCCGGCTGCGCGGAGGTCTGTGCCGTCACCAGGAACCCCCCGCCGATCCCCGCGACCAAGGCCCCGAGACCAGCGACGAGGATCTTCATCTGCACGACACTGATGCCCAGGGTACGAGCTCCCGGGGGGCTCCATCGGACAGCGTTGAGCGCAAGGCCCGTTGTCGATCTTCGTAGATTCATGACGAAGAGGCCGATGATCGAGAACGCGATGAGGCAGACGTAGGCGAACGCCCTGTCGCTGACGGCCCATGAAGGGCGGTTCATGTTCACCCCGAGCCCACCGTTGGTGAAGATGCCAATGGTGAACACGAGGTTCTCCATGAGGAGGCCGAAGGTCAAGGTGACCAGGGCGACGTAGAGATCTCCCAGCCGAATCGTGAGGAAACCGATGATGAGCCCCATGGGCAGCGCAACGAGCCCTCCGACCACTATTGCCGCGAGGACCGGCCATCCATGATTGGTGGCCAGCTGTGATGCGGTGAGCGCACCCACACCGGCGAAGGTGATCTGGCAGAGCCATATCATGCCCCCCTCGCCCGTCACCAGGGTGAATGACAAGAAGATGATGCCGTAGGCGAACGCTTGTGCCACCAGACCGACCCAGAACCCCTGGACGAGGAGCGGGAGGGTCGCGGCGATCACCATGAGCACCGCCGATCCTCCGTACTTGCCGATCAAGCCCAACCGCTTGCTTTCGACGATCATCGATGTCGATCCCGCCAGGCGGTTGGCACCTTGCGGGGTGATCGCCCGGTCGAGCGCACCCCCGACCCGGCCCGAGTCGCTGTCGAGGTCACGCCGTATGAGGCTGTAGAGCAGGAACACGGCGATGACGATGAAGGGAACGGCATCGACGATCTCGGTCGTCCAGTTGCTCGACGGCGGCAGATAGCGCTGAATGAGCGACGTCACGACACCCATGAGCAGGCCGACGGTGACGGCAATGGGAAGGCTACGGAACCGCGCCGCGATCACTGCAGCGAAGGCAGCGGCAATCAGGAGCGTGAAGTTGCCCGAGTCCAACCCGATGATGGGTGCGGCCAGCACGCCCGCCAATCCGGCGAAGAACGTGCTCACGGCCCAGACGCCGATGGAGACGGCACTCGGGCTGGTTCCCGAAAGGGCTGTCATGGCGGGGGAGTCCACAAGGGCCCGGACCTTTAGTCCGACGTCGGTGTAGCGCAACACCACCGAGCCGAGAAGGACGGTAGCGAGGACACAGATATAGACGATGACCTGGTCCAACGTCACTGCGACGCCGATGAAGTTGAAGACCCGGACCGGCTGTGGCGCCAGGCCGGGGGCAGATGAGATCGCCTGGTTGCCGAAGATCAGCGTGGTGGCGGCCGGGATGGCCACAAGGAGACCGAGCGTCGCCACGACCTTGACCAGAGGCGACGACAGACGCAGGTGCCGGAAGAGCACGAAGTAGAGGAAGACGCCGAGTGCCGGTCCGGCGACCACGATCGACACCAGAGCCGAATAAGGGATGCCCCAGCCCTCCTGGGTGTGCAGGTAGTAGTAGAAGCGCGCCACGAAGAAGGCGAGGGCGCCGAAGGCGAAATTCAGGATGCCCGAGGAGACATAGGTAATGACGAGCCCGGCGGAGGCGATCGCATAGATCCCTCCGAGCACCAGCCCGGCGATTACGTATTGCAGCATTCAGCGCCTCCCCCCTGCATCGATGGCACTTTCCCGAACTGGATCGTTTTTCGACTCTGATCTGAATCGACGTGTCGAGGAGCGGCGCTCCTTGTTGGTGAAGGCTCCTGTCCTCTCCGAGGATTGGGTGGATCGACCGTACATCATTGTCCCGACCGTATCCAACGTGTGACCATACTGCTTCGGCGCTCGCACGTACGGTCTGTCGTTGGCGGGCTGGACTTCACATCGTAACGAGAAGAACACAGTCGGCAAAAGCGGGTGCCTGCCGTCCGTCGCTCCGGCTCATGTGCGGTGCTTTCCGGGTGAGCACAGTGGGAAAGTTCCTGGTCAAGGCCACAGTCCTCGCACGGTTGGGGTCTGACTTCCCGACGCGCAACCCTGACGGCGCAGCGATCTGTTCACCCGATTGCCCAGGTTCCGCTCGGACGTCGCGCACCGAACGGTGGCCCGTCTTGGCCCCGCAGCTCCTGGCGTTCGACGCCACCATTCCCGGGCGCTGAGCGCGTGGCCGGGCCTGCCCGGCCGAGGTGGGCCAGCGGGCCCGCTGGGTACACTCGCAGCACGCCGGGGCAAGGGCCGTTGGGCAGACGGGGGGCAGGATGACGACGACCGCAGGGCCGCGATTCGTGGACAAGGTGGCGATCGTCACCGGCGGGGGATCGGGTCTCGGCGCGGCGACGGCCGTCCGCCTGGGAGGCGAGGGGGCGCGTGTGGCGGTGCTCGACATCCGGCCCGACGCGGCGGAGGCCACCGTCCGCCGGATTGCGGATGCTGGCGGACGCGCCAGGCCCGGCACGGTCGATGTCAGCGATCAGGCATCGGTCCGCAACATGGTGGCCGAGGTCGCCAGCGCGCTCGGGCGTCCCGAGGTCCTGGTCAACTGCGCCGGCGTGGGGCAATTCGACCTGAGCGAGGACGTGGCACTCGAAACGTGGAACCGGACGATCGCGGTGAATCTGACGGGCACGTTCCTCATGTGTCAGGCCACGCTTCCCCATCTGCTCGACGGGGGCGGGTCCATTGTCAACATCGCGTCGAACAGCGGCCTGCAGGGGATCCCGTACGCCGCGGCATATGCGGCCTCAAAAGGAGGCGTCATTCTGCTCACGCGATCGCTGGCTTCCGAATATTCGGGGCGGGGCGTGCGGGTCAACGCCGTCGCGCCCGGCGGGATCGTCACTCCGTTGCTGGCGAACTTCACGTTCCCCCCGGGGGCCGATCAGACCCGGATGCCACGGGGTTCGCGCGTCCCGCACGCGCACCCCGACGAGATCGCGTCACTCGTGGCGTACATCGCCTCGGAAGAAGCGAGGTTCATGGTGGGCAGCGTGGTCTCCATGGACGGCGGCCTCACGGCCTGAGCGGACCGCTGGTGGCGCCGGCGTCAGGTGCCGGGACCGCGATCCACCCGACCGTCGGAGAGGGCACGACGAAGAGTGATCACCCAACGGCCGTCGCGTACGCCGTATTCGTCGATGTAACGGCCCCAGTGGTCAAGACCGTGCGGCATGATCACGGAGAAATAGCACCGGCCGACGGCATGGGTTTCGTCCACCAGGTCAATTTGATGGGTCCCGGTGAAATGCCGGATGTGGTGCCGAGGAGGCGGGGCCGCACCGCTGCCGGCAGCCGGGCTCGCCTTGGCCCCGGCGTCCCAATTGGCCTTGGTCTCGGTGAAGATGGTGGCGACCTGATCGATGCCGTCGTAACGGCGAACGGTGCCGTCCGCGGCGACGAGTTCCATGGACGCGTCCTCGGCGAAGACTGCCAGCATCTGCTCGAAGCGGCCGGAGTCACCGTTGGCGTTGTAGCGGGCGACGAGATCGCGGATGCTCTCACGGGCGATCAACTCCCAAAGTTCCATCGTCCCCCTTTGTGTTCCGTCAGTGCGCCCGCAACCTACGGCCGCTGCTGCCGGGCGTCAATAACGGACGTCGCCGGCAGGGCCCGTCATGCGAACGCCGGCATCACCTGGTTGGCGAAGAGCTCGAGCGTGCGTGGCTCTGCCCGGTCGTAGGTGAAGAAGACGAACGTCGTGATGCCCTTGTCGATCATCTCCCCGATGCGGTCGACCACCATCGGTGGTGTGCCCACGAAGCCGCCGGCGTCCAGTCCCCAGCCGTCGCCTCCGTAGCGACGCTCCGCCTTGGCGCGGGCGGTCTCGAGTGACGCCTCGTCCGGGGTGAGCACGAGAACCGCCTCGAGGGAGCGGCGGATGGTGCCTGGATCACGTCCGATCTTTTCGCATTCCGCCGAGAGCGTGCGTTGGCTCTCCTCCCATTGGGCCAGGCCGTAGGTGGGCACGTTCCATACGTCGGCGTACCTGGCCACGATCGGGAGCGTGCGGCGGGGCCCGATGCCGCCGATGTGGATCGGTGGGCGCGGGCTCTGGATCGGGGCCGGGAGGTTGGGCACGTTGGCCACCTCATAGTGCCTTCCCGAGAAGGTTGTCGACTGCCCGGTGAACATCTGGGTGAGGATCTCGAGCGATTCCGCGAGCCGCTCCGAGCGCTCAGGGAACGAGCCCCAGGGAAGTCCTGCCTCGTGGTGCTCCTGTGCGACCGAGCCGCTGCCGATGCCGAGCTCGACACGTCCGCCCGAAAGGACGTCGAGCGAGGTCGCCATCTTTCCGAGCAGCACCGGGTGACGAAAGTTGTTGCACAGCACCAGGTGTCCGACCCGCAGTCTCGTGGTCTGGGCCAAAAGGTATGCGGCGAGTGTCCACCCTTCGAATGACGGCAGGTCGGGGAGCCCTGGACTGTAGAGATGGTCGTAGAGCCACAGCGAGTCGAAGCCGAGGTCCTCGGTCACCCGGGCCCGGTCGATGATGTCAGTCCAACTGAAAGAGACCTGCGGCAGGTAAATGCCGAACTCGATCGACCGTTGTGTGCCCACTGTGTCCCCCTCCGCTCCTTCGTCGTGTGACGATGTGTCCTGGTTCTGCCGACGTCGTCCGTGCGATCTCAGACCTCGCGGCCCACACGAACGAGGATCAGCGAGGCGAGCCGGTTGTCGTTGCCGCCGTCACGCACTTCGACCCGGACGAGGTCGTCACCGAGCAGAGTGGCGGTCGCCCGCCCGGGTCCCACGCGGACCGCACTCAGGTAGCGGATGTCGAGGTCGAGGACCGGTGCGCTCGTCAGGGATTCTGCCGCCACCTCGGCCAAGAGTCCGAAAAGTCCTCCCTGTAGCGATTGCGAGGCCTGCATGACGAACGCGACCAGCTCGATCTCCGCTACTCCGGGAGCGACCGTCCGCACGCCCACGAGGTCGGGGAACGAGCTCGTCATCGAGCCCGTGGTGCGCATGCTGCGCAGCAGTTGGGGGGCGAGGTCCTGGGGGCGGGGTGACGCCATCAACGTCACGAAGCTATGGGCGACAAGGCTCTTCGTCTTTGCGTCCCTGAAGCGAACTTCTCCGGAAACCGTCGAACGGCCCTGCTTCACGATCTCACCGGCGATCTCGAGCCGATCGCCGCAGTGCGTTGCCACGTTGTGCACCGCGATGTCGAGGGTGACCGCCAGTTTGGGCGCGGTGGACAGGCATGCGGGGATGCCGACCATGCAATCGGCAATCGTGGCCAGGACCGAGGCTCTGGGCAATCCGGACCCCGGGTACCGCAGGGCATCGGTGATGGTGGCATCGCCGACCATGTCGACGTCATTGTCCGCCACGTCGAATCCGAAGGGAATGTCATTGACGAACATCTGGATGGTCCCCGGGGCGATCGGCCCTGCGGGTCCGGTCTCCGCGGTCGCGGGATCATCGACTGCGGTCATGGCCCCGGAACATTAGCGCCGCGCCGGGAGCCGATCTACACGGTACCGGCCGCCTTCAGCTGGGCCAGTTCCTCAGGATCGAGCCCGACCAGGTCGCACCACACCTCCTGATTGTGCTGGCCGAGCGTCGGAGCGGGCGCCGGCGCCACAGGCGGCCGCCCATCGATGCGCGGGTAGGGCGCCTGCTGCAGCACCGGTCCGGCGATCGGGTCGACGACGGTGACCAAGTCGCCCCGGGCCGCCATGTGGGCGTCCGCCAGGATGTCCGCTGCGTCGTAGATGGTGCCGACGGGCACGCCGTGCTCAATGCAGCGGGCCTCGACCTCTTCCGCCGATAGTGCTGCGGCCCACTTCGCAACGATGTCGTTGATCTCGTCGGACCCAGCGGCCCGCTTGGCCAGTGTCGACCATCGGGGATCGTCGAGGAGGTCGGCGCGCTCCATGGCGGCGCAGAGCCTCGAGAAGTTGGCGTCGGAGCCCGCCACCACGCAGACGTAGCGTCCGTCTGCCGTCAGGTAGTTGTCCAGAGGCGCGGAGTTGGGGAGGCGGTTTCCCTCGCGCTGACGAGTGAGCCCGATGCGATCCTGGGCGGCGATCGTCCACTCCAGAATGCGCAGGATGGAGCCGTACAGCGGGGCGTCGACGACACCGCCACGCCCGGTTCCCCCGTCGGCCCGGTCCCGGCGGTACAGCAATGACGTCACCGCGTCAGCGGCGAAGACACCGGTGAGGTAGTCGGACGTGGTGACCCCGGGTCGTACCGGTGGACGGTCGGGATACCCGGTCAGATTGAGCAGGCCCCCGTACGCGATGCCCATGCGGTCCAGTCCCGGCCGGCGCGCGTTGGGGCCGTCCTGACCGAACACACTGATGCGGGCCCAGACGAGTCGCGGATCACAATCGTCCGGACCGATATGCCATGCCTCCATGGTCCCCGGTCGGAAGTTCTCGCAGACCACGTCGGCGTGCGCCGCCAGGCGCCGGAAGAGAGCTTGCCCCTCGGGACGACGCAGATTGAGTGTGACACCCTTGCGCCCGCGTCCTTCGACCGCCCACCACAGGGAGTAGCCGCCGGGCTCGGCGTCACCTTCGTCAGATGTCGCGGCGACGGGGACGGCGTCCCCGTCGAGCTCGATGCCGTCGGTGACGAACGGGCCGATGGTGCGCATGAAGTCGCCACCGCGCGGATCCTCCACCTTGATGATCTCCGCCCCCATTTCGCCGAGGAGGCCGGCGCAGAACGGCGCGCCGATCCGTGTGCCGACGTCGATGACCCGCAGTCCGGCCAACGGCAATGGCTCCTCAGCCATCGCGGTGCTCCGCGAAGACGTCCTTCATGGAGGTCTTCGACTTGCGCACGTCGAGGGCGTCAAGCGACGTCTTCGTGTTGTGCATCCAGTGGTGGGCCATGAAGTGATACTTCCAAGACTCCTCCTTGCCCATCAGCGTCGCCGTGTTGTTGATGGTGTCCTTGGTCACCTGGGCCGTGGTCGGTGGGATGAGTGCCACTCGTTCGGCCAGTTCTTTGGTGCGCTCGGCGAGCTCGGCCGTCGGGACGACCCGGTTGACCATACCGAGTCGCCAGGCCTCCTGGGCGTCGATCTTCTCGCCCGTCCACATGAACTCCTTTGCCTTGCGGATGCCAAGTTCCCATGGCTCGACGAGGAGCTCGACGCCTGCTGCCGTCATACGCAGGACCGGGTTGGAGAAGACGGCGTCCTCGGCTGCGACGATGAGGTCGCACATGCAGGCCAGCATGAACCCGGCGGCGACCGCGGCCCCCTGTACGCGGGCAATGGTCGGCTTGCGGAACGAGTAGATGCGCTTGCAGCGCTCGTAATACATCACCTGCTCGTGGCGAAATTTGCCCTCGGGCGTCTCGCGGACCTGGGTCCACGGATCCGGCTCGCCCCCGACGAGAGCCTTGAGGTCGTGCCCGGCGGAGAAATGCTTGCCGGAGCCGGCCAGGATCACCACCCGCACCTCATCGTCCTCGTCGGCCACGTCGAAGTAGTGGTCGATGCCGTCGATGAGGTCTGTGCTCAGCGCGTTCGCCGCATTCGGCCGGTTCATGGTGATGGTGGCCACATGACCCACCACCTCATAGAGCACGGTGTCGTCGTTCATGACTGCTGTTCTCCTCTTGTCCGTTCGTTTTGGAGTGAGGCCCCCGCACTACCGCCGGGCCGGTCGCGGGAGCCCGAGGACGCGCTCGCCGATGACGTTGCGTTGGATCTCATTGGTGCCGGCCCAGATCGACGACGCCTGGTAGTACAACCAGGAGCGCTGCCAGCGGCCATCGCCGGGATTGTCCTCGGCGCCCTTCCATAACGGTGCGGCGTCACCCATGACGGCCATCGCCGTCTCGTGGAAGCGCTTGGACATCTCGCTCCAGTACAACTTGAGGGCGCTGCCTTCGGGACCCGGTTCCAGTCCCTGGGACAGCCGGCTGACGCTCCGGAGATTGTGGAGTTGGAACAGCCGTATCTCCACATATGCCTGCGCCAGGGCGCCACGGAGCCGTTGGTCGTCGAAGGAACCGTTCTGCTCGGCCAGACGGAGCAGCTCCTCGAGAAGCTGCATATGGATGACGAGCTGGCGCGGATTGGTGCCCCTTTCGTGCGACAGCGTCGAGTTGGCGACGCGCCACCCTTCGTGCTCGGGGCCGATCAGCTGGTCCTCGGGCACGAACACGTCGGAGAGGAAGACTTCGTTGAACTCGGCTTCCCCCGTGAGCTGGACGAGCGGGCGCACGTCGACCCCGGGGTGGTGCATGTCGATGACCAGGTACGAGATCCCCTTGTGCTTGGCTGCCGTGGGGTCACTGCGGGCCAGGCACACGCCCCAGTCGGCGAATTGGGCATACGAGGTCCAGACCTTCTGCCCGTTCACCAGCCAACCGCCCTCGACCCGATCGGCCCGGGTCTTCAACGAGGCGAGGTCACTTCCCGCGCCCGGCTCGCTGAAGAGCTGACACCAGAGGTCATCGGCGGTGCGTATGCGCGACAACCACCGGCCTTGCTGCGCTTCGGTCCCACACGCCAAGAGGGTGGGCGCGGCGAGATTGAGCCCGATCCGCCCCACCATCTCGGGGGCGCGGGCGCGTGCGAGCTCCTCCTGGACGATGAAGTGCTCGGCCGGACCGGCCCCCCGGCCACCGTAGGACTCGGGCCATGCCACCCCCACCCAACCGCCTGCGGCCAGTGATGCCTGCCAGGTGCGCAGGAACGCGACCTCCTCACCGAGGTCTTCGAAGCGCGGCGGCAGGCCCTTGCCGTATTCCCACGGCAAGTTCTCCACGAGCCAGGTGCGCACTTCCTGCCTGAATGCCTCTTGTTCCGGCGTGGGGGTGAGGTCCACGAATTTCAGCTTCGCACACCATGTCGCCCTACCATGACGTCAATGGACTTCGAACTGTCGCCCGACCAGGTTGCCCTCCAAGAAGCAGCACGTGACCTTTTGGACGACCGCGCCGGGCACGACCAGGTGCGGGCGCATCTCGCCTCGGGCCAGCCCTACGACGAGAGCCTCTGGAAGGCGCTCTCAGAACAGGGCTGGCTGGGAATTGCCCTGGCCGAGGCGGATGGCGGTGTCGGCCTGGGTTGGGTCGAGGCAGCGATCCTGCTCGAACAGATCGGTCGCCACACGGCCCCGGTCCCCTTTCTGCCCAGCTTGCTGGCGGTGACCGTTCTCTCCGCCGCCGAGCAGCCCTCGCCGGAACGGGTGGCCGCACTCTCGTCCGGCGAGCGCATCGGGTGCGTGGCCTGGAGCAAGCATGCCGATGCAGTGGTCGCCGAGCGGGTGGGAGACGGGTGGACCGTGTCGGGCCGGATCGGGCCGGTCGAGGGGGCCGCGGTGGCGGACATTGCCGTCGTCGTCACGTCGGCCGGTGTCCTGGCCGTCGAGCTGGAAGCGGTCGGGCGCCCGCCGGCCGAGCCGGCGATGGACGGCACCCGGGTGCTCTCCTGGCTGCATTTCGAAGGGACGCCCGCCACGTACCTCGGGGGTGCCGAATTGGCGAGCGAGATCGTGGACCGTGGGGCCATCGCCGCCGCCGCGGAAATCCTGGGTGGTTCCGATCGGGTGCTCGAGATGGCCGTGCAGTACGCCAAGGACCGCGTCCAATTCGATCAGCCGATCGGCAGTTTCCAGGCCATCAAGCACCGGTGTGCCGACATGGTGGTCGACGTGGAGGGGATGCGCTCGGCCACCTGGTATGCGGCCTGGGCCATTTCGGCCGGGGATCCCGATGCGTCCGCTGCCGCGTCGACGACGAAGGTGTGGAGCTCGGATGCCGCGAAACGTGTGATGGCGTCAGGGCTACAGGTGCACGGCGGTATCGGCTTCACCTGGGAGCACGATCTCCACCTCTATATGAAGCGGTCGCAGTTCGATCGGCTGAACTTCGGCGACGCCGGCTTCCATCGCGAGCGTTTGGCGGGCCTCTTGCGGTCACGCCTGCTGAGCGGCAGCAGCGTCTTTTGACGCATGCCTCCACCGGAGGCCTACATAGGATGACGGGCTCATCGAGACGCGGGAGCGGGCAATGACGCAGGGAAAGGCAATGGGCCGCGTGCTCGACGACGTCGTGGCTCTGGACCCCGACCGCGCCGCCCTCATCATCGACGACGTCGCCACGAGCTACGCCGCCCTCGAGGGGGCGATCGCCGACGCGGCCGCGGGATTGGCCGCCGCCGGCATTCAGCGCGGTTGGCGCATCCCCCTGGTGGACGACGCCAGCGTGCTCGCCGTTGCCGCGCTGCTGGGCGCCACGCGGGTCGGGGCGTCGACGGCACTGATGAACCCGCGTCTGACGGGTGGGGAATTGACGGTGCTGATGCAGGCGGCCGGGACGGCGTCGGCCGGGGTCGTCGGAGCCGGCTACTCGGCTGTCGCTGCGGAGGCGGGGATCCTCCCGACATTGGGCGCGGGCGAGCTCTTGAGGGGGCACGGCGACGCGCCGCCGGCCTGGGCCGTGCCGGAACCCGGCGACGATGCGGTCGTGCTGTTCACCAGCGGGACAACCGGCACACCGAAGGCGGTGCCGCTCACCCATGGCGTGGTGGCGCCGCGGATCACCGCGTTCGCGCCCGAGGTGGAACCGGTCCCTTCGGTATCGATCATGTCGGTGCCCCTCGTGCACATCGGCGGGATGCTGGGCCTGCTGGTGGCTCTGGCGAAAGGATCGACCACGGTGGTCCTGAGGCGATTCGATGCGGGCGAATGGCTGGCGTTGGTACAGCGCCATCGCGTCACCACCGCGTTCTTGGTCCCGACGATGTTGTACCGGATTCTGGAGCACCCCAACTTCGCGACCACGGATCTCAGCTCGTTGGTGAGCCTCTCCTATGGGGCCGCCCCGGCGACGCCCGATCTGATCCGGCGGACCATGGATGCCCTCCCCGGGGTGGGACTGATGAACACGTTCGGCCAGACCGAGACCATGGGTTCCATCACCGCCCTCGGTCCCGGCGATCACCCGCCTGAGCGGCTGGCCTCGGTCGGCAAGCCGCTCCCGGGCGTCGTGGTGCGGATCGTCCACCCCATCACAGGCGAAGATGTGGAGACGGGGACGGTCGGGGAGCTCTGGGTGCGCAGCGACGTGGCGGTCGTGCCGTCCTCGCCGTCCGACGACGGCACGACCCCGTCCGGCTGGTTCCGCACGGGCGACATGGTCTCGGCCGACGAGGAGGGTTACCTCTTTCCCGCCGGGCGCATGTCGGACACCATCAACCGGGGAGGGGAGAAGTTCGCACCCTCAGAGGTGGAGGACGTCGTACGGGCGCACCCGGCTGTACGCGATGTGGCCGCCGTCGGCGTCACCGATCCCGAAATGGGTCACCGGGTCGGTGTGGCGGTCGTCGTCAGTGAGCCGCTCGACATTGCTGCGCTCCGGGCCTTCTCCCGGGGGCGTATCGCCAATTTCAAGCAGCCCGAACTGCTTTTGGTCGTGGACGAGCTGCCGCTCACCGACTTCGGAAAGGTGGATCGCAAGGATCTGCGTGCCCGGTTTGCGGCCCAGGTGACCTCGTAAAGATCGAGGTTCGTCGTTCTTGTCACCCGACCGACATCCTTGACTTGTATTCTTCATACTGATAGAACTCAAAGCTTCCCCCCTGGGTGGGATGGAGGCGGGGGAGAACGCCAACGGCGTGGAGCCGGTGTGTGTGACGCCTCACGTAGAACAAATGGCGGATGTGCGTTGTTGCTGTAATTCTTCGCGCTATCTGCGCGCGATTGTATTTCGCTAGTGTGACAGTACCAACAGGGCCGACGGTGTTCGGCGGGAAAGATCGGCTGGTGGACAAGCCGGCGGTCGTAGGGGCCTTCGGCCACGCCGACCGACACGACAAAAAAGGGGAACTCGTGAATCGGTTCACGAAGCTGTGCACAGGGGTGGCGTCGGGTTTGATGCTCGTCGGAACCATCGTCGTCGGAGGGGTGGGAGGGACCGGAGCCGCATCGGCGAGCGGTTCCCTGGCGCCCATCAAGGTGGGAGAGGTGTGCAGCTGTACCGGGCCACTGGCTTCCAGCATCATCGTGGGTCCGCCGGCGTACGCTGCGTGGGCCAGCTACACCAACGCCCATGGCGGCATCGACGGGCACAAGGTGCAGGTCATCGAGGTCGATGACACCTACAACCCCACGACATCACTGACCGAGGTCAAGAAGCTCATCGCCGAGGACCACGTGGTGGCCATCGTCGACTCATCCGACGTCGACGCAGCGTGGAGCAAGTACGTCGACTCGACGGGTGTGCCCGTCGTGGGCGGCGGTTCCTCCGGCATCCTCGAGACGACCGACCCGAACTGGTTCGCCGTGGGACAGACCCTCGATGACTACTTCATCAACTTCATCGATGCCGCCAAGAAGGTCGGCGCCTCCAACATGGGCGAGTTCTACTGCGCCGAGGCGGCAACCTGCCAGGAGGGCGTGGCACCCTTCGAAGCCACGGCCAAGAAGGTGAACGAGCAGGTCGGGTATGTCACCCAGGTGTCATTCTCAGCGCCCAACTACGACGCACAGTGCCTGGCGGCCAAGCAGGCGGGTGTGCAGGCGCTGACTGTGGCCGACGCCGTCTCGGTGGTCGAGGCAGTGGCCAATGACTGCCAGAAGCAGGGTTACACGCCGTGGCAGATCGCGCTCGACGGGGCTGTGGCGGAGTCGTTCCAGACGGCACCGGGACTCTCCAATCACTTCATCGGTTCGGAGCCGGACCTGCCGTTCTTCTCGACCTCGTCAGCGGCCAAGCAGATGAACGCCATCTTGAAGAAGTACGCCGACAAGACCACCCTCGAGTCGCCGAACTACAACGAGCAGGCCACGCAGATGTACCTTTCCGGACCGTTGCTGGCCACCGCGATCGAGAAGAGCGGTCACGGCAGCGACAGCACCATCACCTCGGCGGACATCAAAGACGGCCTCTACGCGTTCCACAACGAAACCCTGGGCGGCATGGCGCCTCCGTTGAACTTCAAGAAGGGCCAGCCCAACCCGGTCGACTGCTGGTACTGGATCCGGATCCAGAACGGCAAGTTCACGACGCCCTATGGTGTGACGCCGACCTGCGTGAAGCCGCCTAAGATCAGCTGACGAAGAAGGGGGTAGCCATGTTGAGACCCGAGGTGCAACTCATCTCCGTGGACGATCATGTGGTGGAGCCCCCCCACACTTTTCACGATCACATCGATCCGAAGTACCGGGACGCCGCGCCACGAGTGGTGGCGCGGGGTCCCGGGGTCGAGGGATGGGAATGGGAAGGCCGGTTCTACCCGATTGCCTTCCAGGGCAATGCGCGGACCCGGCGGTTCCGTGAGGGGGAGGCGGGTCACGGAGAAGACCTCTTCGCCCGGTGTTTCGCCGATATGACGCCCGCTGCGTTTGATGTGCACGAGCGGGTGGTGGCCATGGACGAAGACGGTGTGCACGCCGAGCTGCTCTTCCCCCAGTTCCCGCGCTTCGGTGGCACCCAGTTCCTGGAGGCGACCGACTGGGACCTGGCGCTGGCATGCGTGCGTGCCTGGAACGACTGGATGCTCGACGAATGGGCAGCCGCCTACCCCGATCGCTTCATCCCCCAGACCCTCGTCCCGTTGTGGGATCCGATCCTGGCCGCAACGGAGATCGAGCGTTGCGCGGCCAAGGGGAGCAAGGCGATCCTCTTCGTGGAGAATCCCCATCCTCTCGGGCTCCCCTCGTTTCCGACAGGCCACTGGGACCCGGTCTTTTCGGCATGTGAGGACACCGGGTTGCCGCTCTCGATGCACATCGGGACTTCGTCATCGCTGATGGTCAAGCCTTCGCCCGAGTCGACCCCGTCGGTCGGTATCGCGCTCTGCGGCGTGAACTCGATGAGCGCGCTCGGAGACATCATTTATTCCGGCGTCTTGAACAAGCACCCGACGTTGCGTATCGCACTCTCCGAGGGCGGGGCGGGATGGGTCCCTTACGTGTTGGAGCGATTGGACTACACATGGGAGCGGAGTCGCTACGACGGCGTTTTGTGCGACGTGGCGCCGTCGCAGGTCTTCGCTGAGCACTTCTGGGTGTGCATGATCGTGGATCGGTACGCCATCGCCAACCGTCACCTCATCGGGATGGACAAGCTCATGTGGGAAGCGGACTTTCCGCATAACGACTCCAACTTCCCCGACAGCAGAAAGCTGTTGGAAGAGGCGCTCGCCGATGTCCCCGATGACGAGGCCCACCAAATCGCCGAGCTGAATGCCCGGAACTTCTACGACTTCCACTGACGCCGCGCCACCCGAGGTTCGCACTCCGCCGCTCGAGGGTCTGCGCGTCGTCGACCTCTCGGAGGGGGTCGCCGGGGGATATTGCACCAAGGCGTTGGCCGACGGTGGGGCCGAGGTGATCAAGGTCGAGCCTCCCGAGGGGGACGTGCTGCGCCGTTGGGCCATCGGTGCTCACCTCGAGACTGGTGCCGACGGCCCGTTGTTCGAGTTCCTCGCCTGCTCGAAACGCAGTGTGGTGGCTGACCCGGGGGAGCCCGTTGACCGGGCATTGGTGGCTGCCTTGTTGCAGGGCGCCGACATCATCGTATGGACGCGTGGATCCCGCGTGGCCCAGCTCCCAGAGTTCGCTCCCCCGGCGCTCCGGCGGTTGGCACCGCAGGCCATCGTCGTCGCAATCACGCCGTTCGGCCTCGAGGGACCGTGGTCGGAGGCGCCGTCGAGCGATCTGACGCTGCAGGCGTGGGCGGGGTCCGTTTTCAGCCGTGGCTCGCCCGATCGCCCGCCGGTCCAGATCGGTGGAAGGCCGGCCGAATGGCTGGGCGGGCTCTTCGCCGCTGTCGGCGCGCTCACCTCGTGGCAACGCACCGTACGCACGGGCGTGGGCGAGCTGCTCGATGTGTCGATCCTCGAGTCGATCGTGCTGACGGGGCAGATGTATGGCGCGACCAAGCAGTCAACGACTCCGCCCGGTGCCATGCCGGCGCCCGAGCGCGAGCCCGGCCGCTCCGTGATGATCCCCTCTATCGAGCACGCCAGTGACGACTGGGTGGGATTCATGGTGGCCACCGCCACCATGTGGGAGTCCTTCTGCGTCATGGTCGAACATCCCGAATGGATCGAGGACCAGCGTCTTTACGCGTACGCCGGCCGGGCGCTCCGACGTACCGAGCTCGAGACGGCGATCCGCGAATGGGTGGAGAAGCGAACGGCGGGCGAGGTGTTGGAGATGGCGGACCTCCTGCGCGTCCCGGCCGCACCGATGGGCAATGGCGAGCGCATCACCGGGCTCGACCATTTCGTGGAGCGCAACTTCTACCTGCCCCATCCACGTAGTGGTGTGCTGCAGCCCGATGTGTCCTACACCCTCGGTGGTGGTGCCGAGCGTCGGTACCCGACCGCATCACCGGTGCTGGGTGCACACAGCCTGGCCGATGAGGCGCTCCGGGCGACGCGGCGGGTCGTCGGTACGGCGTCGATGTCACCCGATCAGCTGCCGCTCGAAGGCGTGCGCGTCGCCGACTTCACCGCCTTCTGGGCGGGCCCAATCGTCGGGCACTTCCTCGCCATGATGGGAGCGGACGTCATCCACGTCGAGTCGGTGAAGCGACCCGACGGCATTCGCGGGCACACGGTGGTGACGACGTCGGACGACCAGTGGTGGGAATGGACGCCGCAGTTCCACGGGCCGAACACGAACAAGCGCGACATCACCCTCGACATGGCGACAGAAGACGGTCGGCGCCTGGCGCGCCGCCTCATCACCGAGTGCGATGTGATGCTCGAGAACTATGCGCCGCGCGTCATGGACCAATGGGGACTCGGTTGGGAGGAGGTCCGCGAGCTGCGGCCCGATCTGATCTTTGTCCGCATGCCGGCATTCGGGTTGAGTGGTCCGTGGCGGAACCGCACGGGCTATGCACAGAACATGGAACAGGTCTCCGGCATGGCCTGGATGACCGGCTTCCCCGACGGCCCACCCCACGTCCCGAACGGCATCTGCGATCCCCTCGCGGGTACCCACGCGACGTTGGGTCTCCTTCTCGCCCTCGAACATCGGCGCAAGACCGGAGAGGGCATGTTGGTCGAGGTCCCAATGGTGGGGGGAGCGGTCAACGTGGCGGCGGAGCAGGTGCTCGAGTTCCAAGCATTCGGCCATCTCATGCAGCGTGACGGGAACCGGGGGCCCGGCGCGGCGCCGCAGAACGTCTATCGCTGCGCCGACATCGTCGGCGACGGAAAGCCCGACGACTGGGTAGCCATCGCGGTCGAAACCGACGAGCAGTGGCACGGTCTGTGCCAGGCCCTGGGCAGGGTCGAGGTGCCTCCCGCGTGGGCCACACGAGAAGGCCGCCGGGCCGCACACGACGCCATCGACGCCTGGGTCGGCGCCTGGTGTCGCGACCTTCCCGGTGAGGCGGTGGTCGAACGACTCTGGCCGGCCGGCGTTCCGGTGGCGCGGGTGCTCGCACCGGCGCAGGTGCAGCACGTCCCGCAGCTCAAGGCGCGCCGATTTCTCGAGACGGTCACCCATCCCGTGGCGGGCCATCAGATCCACTACGGTTACCCCGTTCGTTTCGGATCGGGTCCGGAGCGTTTCCATAGGCGCCCTCCGCCGACACTCGGCCAGCACAACCACGAGGTGCTCGTCGATCTGCTCGGAGTGGGGCCCGACGAATACGAACGGCTTCTGGCTGCCGATGTGATCGGCGACAGACTGCTCGGTGAGCACCGCACCCGATGACGACACCAATGTCGGTCACGGGTCACGTGTAAAGGGGAACTGGCATGAGCTATCTCGACGATCGGGCTGATCTGAAGGGCCGTGTGGCCGTCATCGTGGGCGGGGGAGGGGGGCTCGGACGCGCCTGCGCGATCGATCTCGGCGGGGCCGGGATGCGACTGGCGCTGTGTGATCGCGACGCGACGACACTCGGCGAGACGGCTGCACACATCGCCGAAGCCGGTGGTGACGTCATCACCGGCGAATTCGACGCACGGGACGCCGACGCCCTCACCGCTTTCTTCGCCGAGGTCGACGCCCGCTACGGCACCACGTGCGACGTGTTGATCAATGTCGTCGGTGGGACCTTTCGCCAACCGTTCGAGGAGTCGAACCCCCGAGGCTGGGACGCCCTGATCAAGACGAATTTCACCTGGCTGCTCCATTCGACGCAGCTTGCGGTGGCGCGTATGCAGACCGCCGGGGGGAGCATCATCAACATCACTTCCATCGAAGCCCATCGGGCGGCCCCGGGCTTCGCTGTCTACGCCGCGATGAAGGCCGGCGTGACCAGCCTCACCAGGACGCTCGCGGTCGAACTGGCCCCCAAGGGGATTCGTGTCAACACGATCGCCCCCGACTACATCGTCACGCCGGCGCTGGCGACCTTGGCGGAGGGAGTGAGCGAGGAGGCGGTGGCCCTCCAACACCAGATCGGCACGCCGATGGGCCGGGTCGGCCAATTCGAGGACGCCGGGGGTTGCGCGCTGTTCCTCGCGTCGAACCTGTCGTCATTCGTGACGGGCACAACGTTGCATCCCGACGGGGGCGCACTCGCATCGGCCGGGTGGATGAACTGGCCCGATGGAGGGTATGCGAACAATCCGCCGCACTACGTCGTCGAATTCCTCCTGGGTCGCTGACGCTGTTCGTGCCGCGCCTGCACCGAGCCCCCATGTACCCGACTCGCAACTGAAGGGCGTTTGTGGCTAGAGAGATCAAGGGCCGGGAATGGGTCGAGATCGCCGCGTCTCGAGAAGAGGTCTATGCCTTCCGGCTCGATTGCCTCAACCTGCCCCAGTTGAATCCGGCCGTGCGCAACGTCGTCCGCATTGACGGAGGAGCCGGGCCACCGGCGGCGGGGAGCGCTTTTCAGTGTGACGTCGATCTGGAGTGGGGCGAATGCAGTGCCACGGTGCACATCACTGAGGCCGTGTTCCCGTCACTCATCGTGCTGGACATGGAGACGATGCTCCGCTCGACAAGGGACGACCCCGAGTTGGGGGTGCGCTCGAACGAAGTGGCGAGGTTCTCTGTGTTGCCGAACGGCGGCACCCGTATCGACGTCGAATTGACGCTCTTCCCGGCGGATAGCGTTCCGGCCGACGAGCTGGCGGTCATGGAAGCGAACGCCGGCGCGCCCATCAACGTCGAGCTCGCTGCAATGAAGCTGGCCCTTGAGGACCGGCCGGAGAAAAGGGAGGAACGAAATGCCGAGGCTTGAAGGAAAGGTCGCCTTCGTGACCGGCGGTGCCCGCGGGCAGGGTCGTTCGCACGCCGTGCGGCTGGCCGCAGAGGGCGCGGACATCATTCTGGTCGACATCTGCGGCAATATCCCCACCAATCGCTACGACCTGGCCACACCGGACGATCTCGCCGAAACCGTGCGCCTCGTCGAGGAGCACGACCGTCGCGCCATAGCGGCCCAGGCGGACGTGCGTGACTACACCCGGTTGAAGGAGGTGTTGGCGGGAGCGGTCGCCGAGCTGGGTCGGCTCGACATCGTCCTGGCGAATGCGGGAATCGCTCCGATGAGTGACGACGAGGACGACGAGATCGCCGGCGCCGTCTTCCAAACGGTCATCGACGTCAATCTGGTCGGAGTCTGGAATACCTGCCGGGTCTCGATTCCCCACATCGTCGCCGGGGGTCGTGGTGGAGCCATGGTGCTCACCAGCTCGACCGCCGGCATCCGGGGGATCGCCAGCGGATCGAGTGGCTCCATCGGCTACTCGGCGGCCAAGCACGGTGTCGTGGGCATCATGCGGTCCCTCGCCAACGCCCTTGCCCCCGAGAGCATCCGGGTCAACACGATTCATCCGACCGGTGTCAATACCCCGATGGTCGTCAACCCGGTCATGCAGGCATGGCTCGAGAACAAGCCCGAGCGCGGTTCGGCCATGAGCAACCCGATGCCCGTGGAACTGCTCGAAGCCGAGGACATCAGCAACACGGTTGCCTTCTTGGTGTCCGACGAAGCGAAGTACATCACCGGCGTCATGCTGCCGGTGGATGCGGGCTTCTGCAATCAGTGACCGGTGCTCGCGGCGCGGTCGGCACGAGGCGAGGCGGACATAGTCCCTGGTCAAGCCGTTGGTCGCCGGACAGGCAGGCAGCATTCTGCGCGCAGGTCGATAATGGCGGCCAACGAGCAAGAGCGTCGGCAGGAGCAATCAGCCTCGACCCGTGAGCACCGCGGGTCCGAGACACCGACAGAGAGGATCACCATGGCCAACCGCATCGAGGGGGAGCAGACGGCGTTCAACCACGTGGGAATCTGCGTGACGGATCTGGAGCGATCCAGGAAGTTCTACGAGGAGGTGCTCCAGTTTCGCTTCTGGTGGGAGCTCGAAGCCCCCGAGGAAGGGACGAGCCAGTTGCTGCAGCTTCCCGAACCCGTTGGCCTGAAGGCCGTGTACATGCTGCGGGACGGGCTCGTGCTGGAGCTTCTCTACTACAGCGGGGCCACGGCCAGGGAGTTCCGGCCGCGGGTCATGAACGAGCCCGGGCTCACGCATCTGTCGCTGTCGGTCGGTGACATCCCGTCGGTGATCGAGAAGGTGGTTCCCAACGGTGGGCAGGTCATCGAGGAGACCGATATGAAGGCGGCGATCATCATCCGCGACCCCGATGGGCAACTGATCGAACTGACGTCGGCGGACTGGCTGGATGTTCTTCCCCCGCTGCCGGCCTGAGCGGCCGTCGTGATCATCCGACGCTTGCTCCTCCTGGCCGAAGGTGCCAGAGTGCACGTCGCCGGGGCGGCCGACGTTCGATCAGTCGCCGTGGGCGAAAGGGGGGCGACGTGAGCGGACGTGTCGAGGGCAAAGTTGCGTTCGTGACGGGTGCCGCACGCGGGCAGGGCCGTAGTCACGCAGTCAGGTTGGCGCAAGAAGGCGCCGACATCGTGGCTGTGGACATCTGTGCCCAGGTCGATTCGGTCACCTCCTATCAGATGGCCACCCCGGACGACCTCGAGGAGACTGTGGCCCAGGTCGAAGCCCTCGATCGTCGCATCGTCGCGACGCGGGCGGACGTGCGCGACTACGCGCACCTTTCACACGTGTTGGACGAAGCGGTGGCCGAGTTGGGGCGTCTCGACATCGTCTGTGCCAACGCAGGCATCTACTCGACCGGCCGGATGGTGGACCTGCCCGAGCAGACATGGCAGGACATGATCGACATCAACCTGACCGGTGTGTGGCATACCTGTAAAGCGGCCATTCCCCACCTGATCGTTGCCGGCGGGGGATCGATGATTCTGACCAGTTCGGCCGTCGGACTCAAGGCATCCCAGAATGTCGGGCACTACGGGGCCGCGAAACATGCCGTGGTGGGGCTCATGCGGACGCTGGCCCTCGAATTGGCCGGGGACATGATCCGGGTCAACAGTGTCCACCCGACCGGGGTGGACACGCTCATGATCATGAACGACTCGCTGTACCGACAGATGGTGCCTGGCGCCGCGCATCCAACCCGCGAGGACGTGATCCCGGTCATGTCATCGATGAATGCCCTGCCCGTCCCCTGGGTCGAGCCCATCGACATTTCGAATGCGGTGCTGTTCCTGGCTTCTGACGAAGCCCGGTACGTAACGGGTGTCACGTTCCCGGTGGATGCGGGACTGACCATCAAGTAACACCGATGCGCGTCGACGGGCCTGGGCGAACAGACCTCTGAGGAGAGGGCCAACGCGCACATCGATCACGGAACACCTCAAGAAAGGGAGCCACTATGGCAGAGTCTGAACGGAAACTCGGCGGCATCGCGACACGCGTCCTCATGGAGAACGATCGCGTGAAGATCTGGGAGATGGATCTGGCTCCAGGCGAGGAGTCGGACATCCACGAGCACACGATGGATTACATTCTCGTCGTGCTCGAGGGCGACAAAATCGCCGGCGTCCCACAAGAGGACTCGGCCGGGCTCTACAACCAGTACGTCGAAGTGGACGTCAGCCCGGGGGAGTACTTCTGGATCGAAAAAGGCGGGATCGAGACGGCCCGCAACATAGGCACCAAGCGCTACCGGGAGATCGCCATCGAGCTGAAGGACTAGTCGGTGCAGCGGTTGTTGGTCGGTGACATCATCACTGCGGCAGCGGAGCGCACTCCGGGAGTCGTCGCCGTCGCCCACGACGGTCGGGAGCTGACCTACGCCGAGGTGGCTCGCGCCGCTCGCCACCTGGCGGCCTTGCTCTCGGTGAGGGGGATCGGCCGGGGCGATCGGATCGTCTGGTGGGGATACAACACGGTTGACGCCGTCCCGCTGTTCTTCGCCACCGCCCATATCGGGGCGGTCCTCGTCCCGCTGAACCCGAGTTTCGGCGACGGCGAGGCGAAGCCGCTGTTCGAGCTGGCGGATGCATCGCTGGTCATCTCCGACGATCGGCACCCGGGCGACATCACTATCGCCGAGCTGCTTGCGCAGCGGCCGGTGCGTCCTTCGGGGCCGTGGAAGGTCGACGAGGACGACGCGCACATGATCTTCTTCACCAGCGGCACGACCGGACGTTCGAAGGGAGTGGTCCTGTCCCACCGGACCGAGGTCATTCGTTCCCTCCTCGGTGGCGTGTCGACGTGGCCCCGTGGCGCCACCATCTGCATGTTCCCGCAATTCCACATGGCCGGCTGGGCGTCGACCCTGGAAGCATGGATCTCGAGCGAGACGGTTGTCTACGTCGACGGTGGTGACACCGAGCAGATCCTGGGCGCAGTGGATCAGTATCGGGGCTACCGGCTCTACTGCATCCCTGCAGTGTGGCGGCGCGTCCTCGACATGGATCGCAGCGCGTGGGACCTGTCCTGTATCGGGCAGGCGGACACCGGCACCTCTGCGACGACGCCGGCGTTGCTCACCGAGATCCGCGAGACGTTTCCGTGGACCACGACGACGATCACCTACGGATCGACCGAGGCCGGCCTGGTGGCACGCATGGCGCCCGAGGACGTCTTGCGCAAGCACGGTTCGGTCGGTCCCCCCGGACCGACTGTGCGCGTCCGTCTGGTCGAGGGCGAGCTGGTCGTGCGCAGCGGGCACCTGGCGAGCGGTTACTTCCGCAATCCCGAGGCCACTGATGAAGCTTTTCGGGACGGGTGGTTCTCCACCGGCGAATTGGCCGAGCGGGACGACGAGGGCTTCTTGTACATCGTGGGACGGACCAAGGAGATGATCCGTACGGGCGGGGAATGGGTCGCACCGGTGGAGGTGGACGCTGTCCTCCAGGGTCACCCTTCCATTCTCGATGTCGCAGTCGCCGGGGTTCCCGACGAGCACTGGGGTGAAGTGGTGACTGCGTTCGTGGTGGTCGAGCCGGGGCAGAGCGTTGCGGTGGAAGACGTGCGACAATTCTGCGAAGGAAAGCTCACGCCCTACAAACATCCCCGACGTGTGATCCTGATCGACAGCGTGCCCCGCACGGGAACAACCGGTCAGATCCAACGACGGGCGCTCACCGCCATGGCGGTGGAGCAGGCGAAATCCGGCACATCGGGATGACTCTCCTCGCCCGTCACGGGCCAGCGACCTAGCCCGCTGTGCACTCCTCGGAGCAAATTCGCTACGAAGTCGACGGTCAGGTCGCCCTTGTCACGATCGATCGTCCCGACTGCCTCAACGCGTTGGACGATGCTGCCTACGCGAGGTTGTGGGAGCTTCTCCATGCGTTCCAAGCAGACCCGCTGTTGCGCGTTGCGATCGTGACCGGGGCGGGAGGGCGCGCCTTCTCAGTCGGCTCTGATATGCGCCAATCCTTCTGGCATCGCGGACCCGGCGAGACCATGAGCGTGACGGAGTCGGCCGAACCCCCTGCTATCGGAAAGCCGGTGATCGCCGCCATCGACGGGTACTGCGTGGGCGGCGGCCTCGAATGGGCGCTCCGTTGCGACATCAGGATTGCCACTCCCCGTTCCACCTTCGGACTCCCGGAGCCGCGTTCGGGCACGTTGGCCGGATTCGGACTTCACATGCTGTCGCGGCTCATTCCGCCGGGTGAAGCGCTGTACATGCAACTCACCGGCACACGTATCGACGCTGCACGCGCCTACCGCTGCTGTCTGGTCCAGGAGCTGGTTGCTCCCGAGAACCTCCTGGCGCGGGCTCGCGAGATCGCCGACATGGTGCTGGCGTGTTCGCCGATGGCGATCGAGGCGATCACGCAGACCGTGCATTTCGGCCTCCGCCAGGGTCTGGAGGATTCCTACCGCTTCGTGGCGCCCCTGGCTTCGACCGTGGGGGCGGGCGACGAAGCGAAGGAGGGGCCACGGGCTTTCCTCGAGAAGCGACCACCGTCGTGGCAACCAACGTCGGTACCCGACAAGCGACGTGGGTAGGCGCACCGTGGTCGCCGGCGACGCGGCCGACGCAGTCCATATCGTCGTGGCAACAGCGCTGATCCCGGAGCTTGTCGTGGAGCGCTTGCGGGAGGCCGTGGGGGACGGGATGACCGTGTCGTACGCTCCCGTTCCCTGGAGCGACACGTTCGCGCCGAGCGCGATCGCACCCGAGTGGGTCGAGCCGCTGGCCCGGGCCCACGTGCTCGTCGGGTTTCCCCAACAGATCAGCGGGTTGGTGGAGGCCGCTCCCGACCTGCGCTGGGTTCAGTACTACGGCGCTGGCCACGAAGGAGCACCGCTCGACGAACTGCGCGCAGCCGGAATCGGATTGGTCTCGGCCGCCGGCGCCGGAGCTGACGGCGTCGCCGAGTTCGCCGTGATGGCCATGTTGAGCTTGGCGAGGCGCGCCCCGGAACGCTATGCGGCGCAGCAACGCCGGCAATGGGAGCGCTTTCCGAGCAGCGAGTTGTCGGGTCGGCGCCTGACCGTCTTGGGGGCGGGGGAGATCGGGACGCGCCTCTGCGCGATGGCAGCTGCGCTGGGGCTCCACGTGACCTGCGTGCGCAGACGACCCGAGCTGGGATGCCCGCCCGGCGCCCGCCGCGTGGTGGGCGTCCAGGACGCCCTGAGCGTGTTCGGCGACACTGACGTCCTCATCCTGGCGGCGGCATTGCGCGACGACACGGAGCCGCTGAGTACGAAGGAATTGGACGCGCTCAGGCCCGGTGCCCTGCTGGTCAACGTCGGACGCGGGGGACTCATCGACCACGACGCCCTCCTCGCCGCTCTTGCATCGGGCACACTCGGCGGGGCCTGGCTGGATGTGCTGCCCGTGGAGCCGCTTCCCGGGTCCCACCCGCTCTGGCGTGCCCCCCGCACGGTGATCTCTTCGCACGACGCCACGGCCACTCTCAGCTATCCCCAGAATGTGGCGAGAATGACGGCGCGGCACGTCGAACAATGGCTCGAAGGACGGACCCCCACCCACACCGTCCTCCCTCTCGGCCCTCCGCCCGGGGCGCCGGGCGCTGCCCCGTGAGATACTGGCGGCCGCTGCCTGCCGGCTCGCTCGGCTAGCTCGGCTCCGCGAGCAACGTTGCGCGCAATTGGCTGCGCTGAATCTGTCCCGTTGCCGCGGTGCGCGGGAGCGCCGCGACAGAGGCCACCGCGCGCGGGTGCTTGAAGCTGGCCAGGCGCGGCGCCACATGGGCCCGTATGCTCTCGACGCTCGGGGTCGACGCGCCCTGCTCGAGGACGAGTACAGCGCACACAACCTCACCCCATGTCGCATCGGGTAGGCCGACCACGCCTACCTCGCGCACGCCGGGAAGTCCCTCGAGCGCCGCTTCGACCTCGCTCGGGGCGATCGTCTCTCCCCCCGAGCGTATTATCTCGCGGCGCCGTCCGGTGATGGTGAGATAGCCCTCGTCGTCCATCTCGGCCAGGTCGCCTGTCTTGTACCAGCCGTTCTCGAAGACGGCTGCCGTCTCGTCGGGCAGGTCGAAGTAGCCCGACATCACGGTCTCACCGGAGAGGCAGAGCTCGCCGTCGACGATGGTGGCGTCGAAGCCGGGATTCGGGCGACCGATACTGCCGCTCTTGCGAAAGAGATCGTGGTCGCCGAGGGTCGTGACGATTCCCATTTCCGTCGAGCCGTAGCTGATGGTGGTCGCGGTGCCCGGCAGCCGGTCCTTGATCTCGCGCAGGAGGTCGTCGCTGACCAGCGAGGTCCCCGTGATCGCATAACGGATGCTGGAAAGGTCGTGGGCACGCGAGGTCGGGCTCTCGAACATGCGGCGCCATAGCGCCGGTATGCAATAGAGGGTCGAAGGGCGCCACAGCTCAGCCTGGACCAGCAAACGCTCGCCGGTGGGCTGGCTGACCAGATGGATGGGCCTGAGCAGCGCCCATGCGCAGAGCACCGCATTCCACCCAGCCATGTGGAACAGGGGGAAGGGACACAGGTCGCCCCCACCGCCGGGGGCGACAAGCCGCGTGGCCCCACCCAGAGGGACCGCACGCATCCAGCTGGCATAGTGCGAGAGCACGACACCCTTCGGACGACCGGTGCTGCCGCTGGTCAGGAAGATCACGTGCGCCTGGTCAGGTGCTGGCTCGGGCTGATCCAGGGCGTCCCCCGATGCGCTCTCGATGTGCGCGTCGAGATCGAGGCCCGGCGTGACCTTTCCCCCGGCCCCGGTGACGACGAGCGGTAGGTCCATCTCCCGGGCGATGGGGGCCGCCTGCTCGAGATGCCCGGCATCGATCAGGAGCAGACGCGGCCGCAGGTACGTCATCACGTCGCGGGCCTCTGCAAAGGAAAGGGCCGGATTCAGCGGAACGAAGGCAGCGCCCAATCGGGAAGCGGCAAAGAAGACGTCGAGGGACCGCAGCGAGATATCGGTCCATGACGCGAGTCGGTCCCCGGCGACGATACCGTGGCCGGACAGGGCACGGGCGACTCGGTTCGCGTCGGCGTCGACGTCGGCGAACGAGACCGACTCCTGGTCCAGCGTGGCGGCGATGCTGCGGGGAGAGAGCTCAGCCGCGCGGCGCAGAATCCGGCCGACGAGAAGGCTCATCGGCGCTGGACGCAGTGACCGCGGCCGAGGCTCTCGGTCTTCACACGTCCCCCTTCACGGCAGCGTCGCCAGCATCACGGAACCGACACATTGCGCCTCTCCGTGTGTCTATAACTATTATAAGCACGCGACATTTTTTGCAGTGGCGAGGGCGGCGGGGCGAGAGGGTGCCGTGGGGAAGCGGCGGGGGAAAAGCGGGAATGCACCACTGGACAGCCCTCCCGAAGCCCCTGATCGGCGGTGTTGTGATCGTCAGCCCTCTCTTTAAGGGTGCTATCATTTAAAGCATAACTTTTGGATGATCGACGTGGAGAGGTACCTGTCGGCGACGGTTTGACGGGAAGCGACATTCAACCGAGTAAGAGGAAATCCCTTGGACTACGAGTTCGGCGAGGAAGGTAATCGGCTTCGGTCCCTCCTGCGGGAACTGATCCATGAGCGGATCCCCCCCGGGTTCCTGGGCGCGTTCACCGATGACCCTGAAGACCTGGCGATCACCCAGCGCTTCTGCAAGGAGTTGGCGGCCAAAGGGCTGCTGACGTTGTCCTGGCCCAAAGAGTTCGGTGGCCAGGACGGCTCGTTATGGGACCAGACCGTTGTGCGTGAAGAGATGTGGGCCCATCACGAGCCCCGGGGCGCCCAGTACATGGGCCTCAATTGGGTGGGTCCTTCGATCATGGAGTATGGGACCGAGCACCAAAAGGCGTTCCACCTGCCTCCGATCGCCGCTGGTGAGCGCATCTGGTGTCAAGGTTTCAGTGAGCCCGACGCCGGATCCGACCTGTTCGCCCTCTCGACCCGCGCCGTCAGGGAGGTCGAGGGTTGGCGCATCTCGGGCCAAAAGATCTGGACGTCGTACGCCGAGATGGCGGACTATTGCTTCTTGGCCGCCCGGGTGCCCGAAGCCGACGACGATGCCGGTGGCATCACCATCTTCTTGATCCCGATGGACCGGGAAGGCATAGAGGTGCGTCCCATCAAGTCCATGCTCGGGCCACATCACCTGAACGAGTGTTTCTTCGACAACGTCTGGGCCTCGCCCGACGAGATCCTGGGCGGACTCGGCGGAGGCTCCAAGGTGATCCGCCGCACACTGTCCTACGAACGCGTGGGCATCGCCCGTTATGCCCGGTGTGACCGGTTGCTGTCGTTGTTGTCCCGTGCGCTCGAGGGGGAGTGGGACACCCTTCCCCCTGCGCTCCGCTCCCGTTGGAACAAGGCGCTGATAAAAGTCCGCACGGCCCGGCTCCTGGCCTACCGCTGTGTGGCAGCCCAGGTTCGGGGAGATGCCAACTCGAACACCCTGGCCAGCGTGGCCCGGGTCGCCGTCACCCAGTGTGATCAAGAGGTCGCAGAGACGTTGATGCAGGTGCTGGGTCATCGCACGCTGGAGGGGGCGGCGGCCGGCGCGCCGTTCCACGGTGCGATGGAGGACCACTGGCGCTACGCCCAGGCTTCGACCGTGGCGGCGGGAGCGATCGAGGTCCAGCGTGAAACCGTTGCCCGTTCGGTATTGGGGAGGGCCAGTGGACCTCGCGCTTCCTGAGGTGGCCGGGCAGTTCGCCGACGCGGCCGAGCGGGCCTTTGCCGATGCCGGGGGGCTCGACGTGGCGCGTCGCGCCGAACTCGACCCCGCTCTGCGCATGAGCGAGATCAAGGTCGTCCTCGACACGCTCGGTGTGCCCGACCTTGACCCGCGAACCGACCTGGACTCCTCTGTGATGGCAGCGGAATTGGTGCGAGTGGCCGGTCGCTCCATCCTCCCGTTCCCCGTGGTTGCCTATGTTGCCGCCCGGCCCGAGGATGGCCTGCCCGTGAGCTTCGCCTCGTCGCTCCCGCTCCGCGTCGACCACGGCGACCTTTTCGGCAAGTGGGTGCTCCACGACCTCGGCGGCACGGCGTGTGAGGCGGCGCCCGCTGCGGCGCGCCTCGACAGCCGGTTGGCTCCCTTCGTCACGAACATGACGTGCGACGCAGACCTCGGAGCGAGCCCTGCGGGTGAGATCGAGTTGCTCTGTGTCCTGTGGGCCTCGTACCTGCTCGGGGCGAGCGAGTACGCCCTCGAACTGGCTGTCGACCATGTGAAGGGCAGGGTCCAGTTCGGCCGGCCACTCGCAGATCTGCAGTCCGTCCGTTTCCAGGTGGCGGACGCCACCGTGGCCGTCGACGGACTGCGAGAGCTCATCCGTTTCAGCCTGTGGCGCTTGTCCACGGACCCGCACCATGCGCGCAGCGACGCGTTGGCCGCGCGCCTGCAGGCGCAGGAGGTGGCCCAGCCCGTCTTGCGCCTGGCCCAACAACTCCATGGTGCGGCCGGCATGTGCGACGAGTACGACATCTCATTCCTCGTGCGCCATGTGCAACCGGCCATGCGTCTCCCGATCGACTCCGATGCCCTGTCCGACGTCTTGTTCGACAGCATCACTGCCGACGGCTTCGCCACCCTCTACCCACTGCGGGCCGCGGACGTCGTCGGGCCGGACTGACAGCGCCGGAATGGTCGAAGAATCGACGCCGGAATCGCTCGCCGTCCCACCGACGCGTCTCGACGGACGGACGGCACTCATCACCGGCGGGGGACGGGGAATAGGGCGGGTGCTGGCACTCGTCTTCGCAGGCGCCGGGGCGAATGTCGTCGTGGCCTCGCGCAGTGCGGACCAGGTGGGCGCGGTCCAAAAAGAGGTGGCGGCGCTGGGAGCCCATGGCTTGGGTCTCGTGGCGGACGTGAGCGATCCGCACCAGGTACGGTCGATGGCGGCATCGGCGCTGGACGAGTTCGGTCGTGTCGACATTCTGGTGAACAACGCCGGGAATCTCATCTACAAACCCTTGGTACCCCTGCCCGGCTCCACCATGCAAGGCAGGTGGACGAGCCAGGGCCCGGTGTCCGACGAGGAGTGGTTCGGCACCCTCAACACACATGTGAGTGCGAGCTTCTTCGCGCTTCGCGAGCTGGTGCCGGGCATGCTCGAGAATCGATGGGGCCGCGTCCTCAACATCACCAGTGCCGCGCGGTCGCGCGTCGTGCCGTTTTGCGCGCCCTACGAAATGGCCAAGGGTGCCCTGGCGGCACTGACCCGGAGCCTGGCCCACGAATGGGCGGGGTACCAGGTCACGGTCAACTCGATCGCGCCGGGACAGTTTCACACCACCATGTCCGCCGACCTGCACGAGATCCCGAAATCGAGGGAATGGATGATGAAGCGGATCCCCATGCACCGTGACGGCGCGTTCTCCGAACTGGGTGCTCTGGCGCTCTACCTGGTGAGTGATGCGGCGGCCTTCGTCACCGGCCAGGAGATCTTCATCGATGGGGGCGAGTCCCTGTAGCGGCGGCGACCGTGGTGGTCTGCTCCTGTTGCAAAGGTAGAGGTACTCCATCAAGATGGAGCCAGCGTTGCCTGCGTGGTGGCTGCGGTGGATGTGCCGCCACCGGCGTGGGGCAGATGGGCGCAGACGCGTGGATGGGGGTGGCAAGCGTGACCGAACCGATTTGCGGTGATCGACGTCGACACCCATGTGACCGATCCACCCGACCTCCGGGCCAGCCGAAGCTGCTCGAAGGGGTCATCGGGGCCACAGGGGGAATCAGATGAAGAGTTCGGGCACGACGCCCGTCGTCAATGCCAGCTTCCACGAGGACGGGTTCAACCAGGACCCGTTCCCTACGCTCGAGGAGATTCGACGCGCCGGTCCGATCGTGTACAACGAGCTCTTGGACCGTTGGATGGTGACGGCGTACCCGCTCGTCTCACGCGTCCTGGGCGACAGCGGTCACTACGCGCAGGGCGCCAGTGACGCCTTCGTCGACTTCTTCGGCGGGACGACCATGGAGACCATCGACGAGCCTGAACGGCATAACGCGATGCGTGGAATTTGGGCTGCAGATTTCCAGCGCGGCAATCTCGAAAGCGCGCCGAGATCTGGTCGAGCGGGTGGTGGCCGATCAGCTCGACCCGTTTGTCGATCGTCTTCGTTCGGGCGAGACGGTTGAAGCCGTGGCGGAACTCACCCGCAGTATCCCGACCCTGGTCATCGCAAACATGCTCGGCATCGACACGGCGATGTTCGCGCAGTTCAGCGCCTGGAGCGATGCCATGGGCGCCACGACCGAGGGAGCCCTCGACCCGACCGAGAGGGGCATGGAGACCGTCATGGCCGGGCGTCGGGCCACGGCGGAGCTCAACGCTTACATCGCTGAGCAGGTGAACGAGCGTCGGAGGAACCCGAGTGACGACCTCATCGGGAAGATGGTGGCCGCACCGTTCGCCAAGACCGCAATGAGCGAGAAGGAGATCATCGCCAGCAACACGCAGCTGGTGTTCGCCGGCAACGAGACAACCGCCAAACTGATGGCGCACACCCTCGTCTCCCTGGCCGCCCACCCCGACCAGCGCCGCATGCTGGCGCAGGACCGGTCCCTCGTGCTCGCCGCCATCGAGGAGGTGCACCGCTGGCAGACGATCACACAATTCATCGACCGCGACGTCCGGGTCGAGGTCGAACTGGCCGGAGTCCGGCTCTCGCCCGGGGCGGTGGTCATGCCGATACAGGGAGCAGGCAACCGGGATCCGGAGCGGTGGGACAACGCCTCGGCATTTGACATCACGCGGCCGCCCCGCCAGCACCTCGGCTTCGGCTTTGGCCTCCACAGCTGCATCGGTCTCAATCTGGCCCGGCTCGAGGTCCAGGTGTGGCTCGATCGCCTTCTCGACCTGTTGCCCGACTTCGAAGTCGTCGGGGAGGTGGACTACGGGCCGAACTATCAGTTGCGCGGCCCGGCCGCGGTGTATCTCGCCGCTTGACCGCTTCCCCTGTGATTACTAACTTTGCACAGTAACGTCAGGGGGGCTGGGTGGATAACTTCAAGGTCATCGGTGGCCGACTCTCCAACTGGGGACGGTGGGGCGCGGAGGACCAGCGGGGGACGCTGAACTTCATCACGCCGGAGCGAATTGTCGAAGCGAGCCGCTGCGTGCGCACCGGGAAGTCCTTCGAGCTCAGCATCCCCATCGGTGCCGACGGTCCGCAGACCGGCCAGGGTGGCCGGATCAATCCGCTGCACTTCATGACCCTCATGCCGACGGACGATCTTCATCTCAGCGGTGGGATCAACATCTCGGACGACTTCATCTCCATGCCCCTGCAAGGTGCGACCCAGTGGGACAGCCTGGCGCACGTCGGCTACGACGATGTCTTCTACAACAACGTGTCGGTGCATTCGGTCATGGCACTCGGAGGAGCGTCGCGCAACGCGATCGACAACGCCCTGCCGGGGATCGTCGGTCGAGGGGTCCTGGTCGATGTCGCCCGGGCCAGAGGCGTCGAATGGATGCAGGCCGGAGAAGGGATCGAGCCCGACGAGTTGGACGCGGTCCTGGCGGCGCAAGGTGTCGAGGTGTCGTCGGGTGACATCTTGGCGTTGCGTACCGGTTGGCGGCGCAAAGCGCTGGTCGATGGTTGGGAGAACTGGATGGTGGGCAACCCCGGGCTCGGGTTGGCCTGCGCCGAGTGGCTCCACGACAAAGAGATCGCTGCGGTCGTGTCGGACAACTGGTGCATCGAGGTCCAGCCCTCGGCGGAGGGCACCGGCGTGCTGCCACTGCACTGTGTCCTCATTCGAGATCTCGGCATGATGCTCGGTGAGATTCTGGACCTCGAAGAGCTGGCGGCGGACTGCGCCTCCGACGGCGTCTGGGAGTTCTTCCTGGCCGCGCCGCCCTTGCGTGTCGTCGGCGGAGTGGGCTCTCCCGTGAGCCCGCTCGCCATGAAATGAGTGTGTCCGTCCTGACCGGGAAAGGCCGCCCGTGACTGTCTTCCAGTACAAGCTCACGTCCCGCGCCGGGCCGATCACCGTGGAGGATTACCGGCAACTGGCCAAGCGCGCCGTGCCGAGCATGGTGTGGGCCTATGTGGACAGTGGGGCCGAGGACCTCGGCACCCTCAGGGCGAATCGCGAGGCATTCGAGAGATGGTGCCTGCGCACCAAGGTCCTGACCGGGAAGGACGCGAAGGACCTCAGCGTCGAAGTGGCCGGCGTCCCGCTCTCGATGCCGATTCTTTTGGCGCCGACCGGCTTGACCGGGATCTCGCACTGGACGGGCGAGGTCGGTGCAGCTCAGGCAGCCGAGGGCGTCGGAACCCGGGCCATCCTGAGCACCGCCGCCACCTATTCGATCGAGGAAGTGGGGGCGGCCACCCGGGAAGACCACTTCTACCAGCTCTATCCATGGGCGGACGAGGCCACCGGCGCCCGGGCTCTGACGGAGTCATTCCTCGATCGGGCGAAGCGTTCGGGTTTTCGGGCGCTCTTCGTGACGGTGGATGTCCCGATCCACGGAAACCGCGAGAGCGAGCGCAAGCGAGGAATGGGGACACCGCCCGTCCTGACCCCGGCCCGTATCGCCAGTGCGGCCATCCGGCCCAAGTGGTGGTACGGATTCCTGCGTTACCAGAGGATGTCGGCTCGCAACCTGGTCGACCAAGGCGGCGCGCGCGCCGCCGTGCGCTCGGTCCAGGCACAGTACAAGTGGATGCGGCCCGAGCTCGTGTGGGATGACTTCGCCTGGATGCGCGAGCAGTGGGACGGGCCGGTCTACATAAAAGGGGTGCTCGACGCCGAGGATGCAGCGCGCGCCGTCGACCTCGGCGCGACCGGGGTCGTGGTGTCGAACCATGGCGGTCGCCAGCTCGACGGTGCGGTCGCGACCCTCGATGCGCTTCCGGCCATCGCCCGACGACTCGACGGCCAAGGTGAGATCCTGATCGACGGAGGGATACGGCGTGGAAGCGACATCGTCAAGGCGTTGTGCCTGGGTGCGAAGGCGGTGTGCATCGGTCGCCCGTATCTCTACGGTCTCGGTGCCCGGGGTCCGGGCGGCGTGGCGCACGTCCTCAACATCCTCAGAGAGGAAGTGGCGCGCACCATGACCCTCATGGGTGTGGAGCGGCTGGAGGACCTCAACGAGTCGTGGCTGATCCCGGCGCAACAGGTCGTACGCGATGAGTTCTACTCGGGCCACAGAACGGGCGTGGACGCCCGGACAGGGGGATGAACAGATGCCGCACGCTTCTCTGGTAGCGAAGTGGAGCGCAGACGAGCCCGCATTCGGTGGCTGGGTCACCACGGAATCGGAGGCGAACATCTCGATGTTCGGGCGTCTCGGCTATGACTACGTCGGCATCGACACCCAGCACTCGACGGTCAGCGAGGCCCAAGCCGCCGTGCTCGTTCGACGCCTGGTGGCCGCTCCCTTCGGGGTGATCGTGCGCGTCTCCAAGAATGACCCGGCGCTCATCGGGCGCCTGCTCGATGCGGGCGCCGACGGGATCATCGTGCCCATGGTGAGCACCCCCGAGGAGGCCAGGGCGGCCGTCTCGGCCTGCCGCTACCCGCCCGACGGCGTGCGGAGCTTCGGCCCGTTCCGCGGCGACCTCGGGCTCAACCTCGCAGCGCTGCAAGAGCGGGTGAGTCTCTTCGTGATGATCGAGACATCGCAGGGGTTGGACAATGTCCGCGAGATCTGTGCGGTGCCCGGGGTCGAGGGTGTGTACATCGGCCCGGCCGACCTCTCGATCGGACTCGGCCTCGACCCGATGCTGGCCTTCTCGACGGACCAATTGAAGGAGCCCGTCGAGCAGATCAGGGCGGCGTGCGCGGAGTTCGGTCGGGTCATGGGTGGTCACTCGTTGAATGCGGCCGACGCCGTGCGGTGGGTTGGTCGCGGCAGTCGCCTCGTCTCGCTCGGTGCTGATTCGGTGATGCTGGCGACCATTGCCGCCCAGGAACTCGAGACCGCCCGTCAGGGCGCAAGTGCGACGGGGGGAGCCGGCGCCGCGAGCACCCCCTACGGGTGAACGTCGTGCCGGCCCTGGTCGTGGACAACGAGGAGTGACCAGATGCTGGTGGAGATAAATGCCGACAAGTGCATCGGAAGCGGGGCGTGCGTGATCGCCTGTCCTGAGGTGTTCGCCCAGGATGAGGGAGGCGTCGTCATCCTTTTGGACGGGACGCCTCCGCCCGATCTCCATGAACGGGTACGCGAGGCCGTGCACGCCTGCCCGGCTGAAGTCATCACGTTGGAGGGGGAGTCGTCATCATGAACGGCATTCGCGCCGCGATTGGCAGAGGGTCGTCCCACAATCGGCGGGTGGTCCACCATGGCGGACAGCGTCTCGGCCGAGCTCATGGGAGGGGCGGGCTTCGACTGGGTCATCGTCGACACCCAACACGGCAGCGTGACCAACGCCGACCTGGTGCGGGTCATGCAGGCACTCGCCATCGGGAACACGTCGGCGGTCGTCCGCATCCCCTGGACGGATGCGGCGACGATCATGCGTGCGCTCGACGTGGGCGCGGCCGGCGTCATCGTGCCCATGGTCAACACGCCCGAGGAGGCGTCGTTGGCCGCAGCCGCCTTGCGCTACCCACCCGAAGGGATCCGCTCCATGGGCCCGACGCGGGGCGGGTTCGTGTCCACGGCCGCGGCCAACGAAGATGTCGTGCTGCTGGTCATGATCGAAACCGTCGAGGCGTCTGGAACGCGTCGACGAGATCGCCGCCGTGCCCGGCGTCGACGGCCTGTTCGTCGGTCCGGTCGATCTGGGCCTGAGCCTCGGATTGCCACTCGACTGGACCGGGCGACACCCCGATGTGCTCGCGGCCATGGACAGGATCGTGGTCGCGGCGGACAAAGCCGGTGTGTTCGTGGGAACGGTCAGTTCCGGCGCTGACCACGCCAAGGATCTGGTGCAGCCGAGGAGTAAAATTCGTCTCGCTCGGGGCCGATGTCGGGTACATACGGGCGGGCATCGCGGCCGACGCCGCCGTCCTCAAGGAGCTCAAATCGATGTCGACGACGAGCGGCAAGGGCGCAGGTGACCGTGCGCAAGAAGGTTCTCATCCCCACCTTTCTGCTCCACCCCGACGCGGATGCGTTGTTGCAGGACGCCGACGACATCGAAGTGATCTACGGCCTCGACGAGAGCGGAGCGCGCCATCGGGTTGGGCGGCACCGATCGTTTCGTACAGCGGGACACGGCAGTGAAAGCAGCGTTGGACAAGTATCTCGGCGAGGTGCATGCGCTGCACGCCATCGGTCCCGGTGGGCACCTCCCGGTGACGGCGGAGATGCTGCGGCGGGCGACCCTGCTCGAAGTGGTCTTCATCAGCGCCGCCGGCACCGACAAGATCGACGTGGCGGCCGCCACCGAGCTCGGGATATCTGGTGATCAACGCGGCGGGGGCGAATGCACCCGCGGTCGCCGAACACGCCGTGGGACTGATGTTGGCGCTGTGCCGGACGGATCGCCGACACCGATCGCCTGGCCCACCAGACGAAGAAGGTCGATGCCCTGCGGGTGATGCAGACACCGCCGAGGCTCTCGCTGCTCAGCGGGAAAACGCTCACCATCATCGGTTTCGGGTTCATCGGGCGCACCATCGCTCAGATCTGTCGCCAGGGCTTCGGCATGCAAGTGGTGGCGTTCGATCCCTTCTTCGATTCGATCGAGGCCGATCGACTGGGTGTCACCCTCGTCGACGACCTCCACGAGGCGCTGGCCGCGGGGGATTACGTCTCGATCAATACCCCCTTCAACGCCGAGACCGCCGCCTTAATCGGGGCCAAGGAACTGGCGACCATGAAGGACACGGCGTTTCTCGTCAACACGGCTCGCGGTGGGGTGGTCGATCCCGATGCCCTGCTGGCCGCGCTGCGAGAGCGCACCATCGCCGGGGCGGCGCTGGACGTCACGGATCCCGAGCCGCTGCCTCCGGGGCATCCCCTCTTCGATCTCGACAATGTGATCCTGACGCCGCATCTCGGCGGGAACGCGTCCGGAGGTGTTCCGCGCCTCGTCCGTCACGCCGGTGCGGCTCCTCCTCGAGGCACTTCGGGGCTTGCGTCCCACGGCACCTGATCAATCCGTCTGCGTGGTCCCGGCATGTCGAGCGGTTCGGCGGCCCGCAGTGAGCTGCTGCGGCACGGGACAGGCGCGGAGGAGGAGCGCGATGAGGATAGAAGTGGACTTCGCCCGCTGTGAGGGCAACGGCCAATGTGTGATCGACGCGCCGGATGTCTTCGAGCTCGATCAGTGACGACAACCTGATCGTTCTCAACTACGAACCACCCCGCGAGCACTGGGCCCAGGTGGAAGAGGCCGTGCGCTCATGCCCGAAGCGGGCGTTGGCGATCGCCGAGGGCCCGACATGACGTCGGTGTCGCTCGGAGAACTTCCGCTACGACCCGTTCTCACCGGACGTGATGGCCGACCCTCTCCCGTTCTACAAGATTCTGCGCGATGAGTACCCGGCGTACTTCATGGAGGAGTACGAGGCCTGGGCCATTTCGCGGTTCGAGGACGTGTGGACGATCCTCAACGACACGGAGGGCCACATCACCTCGACCGAAGGCACCATGATGTTCCGGGAACAACTCGTCGTCTCGAATGGTGGCGTCGTGCCCGAGGCGAGTTACGACCCACTCACGGTGCTCTCCTACACCGAGTCACCGGTGCACGAGGAGCTGCGGCAGGCCGTCGGTCCGCCGCTCCGCCGCAGCGCCGTACAGCGCCTCGAAGAGCTCATCCGCTCTTTGGCCCGGGCCAGGCTGGACGAGCTCATTCCGACGGGGTCGGTTCAACGTGACCAGTGAGTACGGCGGCGTCGTCGCTGCCGCGACCATGTGCCATATGTTCGGTATCCCGTTGTCCGATGCCGAAATGGTGCGCGACGCCGTGTTGGTCTGCGACCCGAGCGTCCAGGACGTGGCGGCGCAGGGAGTGGCCTACGGACAGCTCACCGATCTGGTGACCGACGTGGTCCGCCACCGGCGGGCAGCGGGGGCGGACGGGCGCTATCCCCTGGTTGACGGGTTGCTGGACTTTCGTCTGGACGGGCGGGCCCTGACCGACGAGGAGATCAGCGGATCGGTCCTTGCCACCATCCTCTTCGGTGGTGCAGAGACCCTGCCCAAGGTCGTGGCCCACGGCTTGATGGAACTGTGGCGCGATCCGGACCAACGGCGGGCAGGTGGCGGCAGATCCGGCGAACTGCGCCACGGCGTTCGAGGAGATGTTGCGGTTCTGCGCGCCGGCGCAGTGGTTCACGAGGCAGGTCAAGAAGCCCATCGTCGTTGCCGGGAAGAGAGCTCGGCGTCGGCCACCGCATCTTTCCGCTCCTGATGGCCGGCAAACCGCGATGAGCGCGAGTTCGAGGATCCCGACCGCTTCATCTGGGACCGGCCGGTGCAAGCGGCACTTGGCCTTTGGTCAGGGTCAGGGGTTTTGCATCGGCAACCATCGTGGCGCGCCTGGAGGGTCGGATCCTGCTCGAAGAGCTACTGGCCAGGGTCCCGGAATACGAGATCGACATGGAGCACGCAGTCCGCCCACCCTCGAGCTTCCAGTGGGGTTGGCGAACGGTCCCGATGGTCGTCGGTAGACGGAGAGAGGGGAGAACAGATGCCCAAGGTCGCCACGGTGCGCGGAGAGGTCGATACCGACACACTCGGTCAGACGCTCATGCACGAGCACATCATCAACATCACACCGGAGATCGAGAAGGAGTACCCGGACCTCAGTTGGAGTCGGTGGCAAGGATCATGTGGTCCGCTCGGTCGTCGAGACGCTGCGCGAAGTGAAGGACCACGGCATCGACACCATCGTCGATTGCACTGCACTGGGACACGGGCGCGACATCGATGCGGTGCAGACGGATCAACGACCAGGTCGACATCAATCTCATCGTGTCCACCGGCATCTACACCTACGACCATCTTCCCTTCTTCTTTCTCTACGGGCATCCGGCACGTGAGGTCGACGGCAAGGTCGAGGACATCCTCACCGACATGTTCATCCGTGACATAACGGAGGGAATCGCGGGTAGTGGTGTGAAGGCGGGTGTCATCAAGACGGCGACGGACCGTGCCGGAGTGACGCCAAATGTGGAGCGCATTCTCCGGGCCGTGGCCAGGGCCCATCGTGAGACCGGCGTACCGATCACCACCCACACCGTCGTGGAGACGCGTAACGGGCTGGAGCAGCAACGGATCTTTGCCGAAGAGGGCGTTGACCTGTCCCGCGTCATCATCGGCCACAGCGGCGATTCGACGGACTTGGACTACTTGCGCGCGACTGCTCGACGCCGGGTCGACCATCGGCGCCGACCGCTTCGGTCTCTACCTACCCGACTATGGGTCTGCCCGAGATGGACGTGCGGATCGGCACGCTCGCCGCGCTCTGCGCCGAGGGCTACAGCGACCGCATCGTGCTTTCTCACGACGTCACGTGCTACAGCGACTGGGAGCCCCAGGCCTTCGGGCAACGAATTGAAGGAATGGGTGCAGACGCACGTCACCGATGAGGTGGTACCTGCCATGCTGGCCAAGGGGATCACCCAGGAGCAGGTGTCACAGATGATGACGGGCAACCCCCGCCGGATCTTCGAGGCGCAAGGTCCCTATTAGAGGCCCACCGAGGACGGGCATGCCGTCGTGCGGTCACGACGACGAGATGGTGACCTTCAGCATCCGGTGAGTGACATCGGGCGGGACACCCGAAGCGCTTCCTTGCGCGTTGATCTTTTTGACAACGCTCATCCCTGAGATGACATGACCGAACAAGGAGTAGGAGTTCGGGAGCGATTCACCCTCCGGGCCGGCCACGATGAACCATTGGCTGCCTCCGGTGTGCGGTTGACCCGTGTTTGCCATGGCAACGGATCCAAGAGGGTACTGGGGGGCAGCGTTCGATGCCTTGGCCGGCAATTCGTCAGGGATCGAGTATCCCGGACCGCCACTTCCGGTCCCCGTCGGGTCACCCGTCTGATCGACGAACGACGGGATAACTCGCAAGAAGATGACACAGTCGAAGAAATGATGTTGGGCCAAGAAGACGAAATTGTTGACCGTTTGCGGGGCCTTTTTCGCATCAAGGGCAATAACGATGTCACCCACGTCAGTCTTCACGGTGGCCGTGTAGGTCTTGGCGGGATCTATGGTGTTCGGTGGCGCGCTGGTCCAGGTTGATTTCGTCAGAGCCGTGGAAGGGTCCTTCGGGCAGCCTGCGGCAACCGACGCTGCGTTGGCGGCCGTCTGCGCCTTCGCATCCGCTCCCGAGGCCGACGTTCCCGAGTTCCCCGAGGCAACCGTGAGACTCTTGAATCTCGCGTTCTGTTGTGTTGCCGCGGCCGCCAGCACCGTCTTGTTCTGCGCGGTCAACGGAACCGGAGTGCTCGGTGGTGGTGCTCGTGGTGGAACTCGAAGGCTGGCTCGTGGACAGTCCGGTCACTTCGACCGCAGACCCGCGGCGCCACGCCACGAGGTACGTCAACCACTTGCGCCGCTCGCGCCACTTGCGACGCGGGCGATTGCTGTCGCTCCGAGGGACTTCGGAGGACTCAGACCGGCCTGCACCTGATCGGACGATCCGAGGCCCTGCAAAAGTTTGGTCGCATCCGTCGCCGAGTCGCAGTACAGCACTTCGGACAACAGGCTGAGCGTTCCGGACTTGCTCGCGAATCCCTCTTGCGCGCCATCAGGGCATCCGGTGACGCCGGTATTCGTCGAGACGAAGGGAGCATTGACGACCTTTGTGAACCCCGCCCCCTTGGCGGCGGATTCGGACACGAGCACGCTGGTGGATGGCTTGGATGCCGAGGATGCGTCCGCCGCCGGGGTCGCCACGACGGCGGCCGCCAGAAGGGCGACAGCGGTGGCCGTGCCGATGCCTGCGATGGCGAACTTCAGGGTCAGCTTTCTCACGAACACACGTCTTTCTCGAGGAGAGGAGCCTCCCAGGCCAGACCGGGCCAGAGGCACTTAATTCGGAGGCGGGTTGGCTCTCCTGGAGGAAGATAGTCGAACTGCGAGCCCGTGAGGCCGCGCCAGCGGTGCTGCACTGATCGGGAGGGTGCCCCGGTCGCCATCCGGGGAACGTCATCACATCCAGAAATGTCGACTTCACCAGCGATTGCGCTGTCTGCGGGAACGACCAGAGCCCCGGAGAGGGTGGAAGCGCGTGATCGGGCTGTGCGGGCGCTACCTCTTCGCTCCGTCATGGGGCGCATCGAGGTCGAGGCCCTCGACCATTCGCTGTACCTCGCCCAGGATGACCTTTCCCATGGCATTGCGCGGCAACGAGCGGACGAGGAAGGTCTCTGGGACTTTGTAGCGCGCCAGGTTGGCGCGGCAGTACGCGCGCAAGGGCATCGGCGTCGATGTCAGCGTCGCTCTGCATCCGGACCGTCGAGTTCGATGACGGCGGCCACGCGTGCCCCGAGGCGGTCATCGGGGACACCCACGACGCAACTGGCGGCGATGCCGGCGAACTCGTTGATGACGCGTTCGACTTCGGCCGGATAGACGTTGGCACCACCCCGCAGGATCAACGACTGGTGGCGGTCCTGGACGTGGAGGTAGCCGTCGCTGTCGACGAATCCCACGTCGCCTGTGTGGAGCATGCCGTTGCGGAGTGCGCGGTCGCTGGCCGTCTCGTTGTGCCAATACCCCAGCATCAGGTGATAGAGGGAAGAGAGCTCGGGGTCCCGCGAGGGGCCGAGACAGATCTCACCCGACGTCCCGATCGGCAGCTCTGCGTCAGTCCTCGTCGAGAATGTGCAGGGCGAGGTGGGGTAACGGGAGCCCGCTCGCCCCGGCATCGATCTCCTGCCCGACGGGCACGATCGCCACCAGCGTCGGGACCTCCGTCAGGCCATAGGTCGAAGAGGCCAGGAGCCCGAACTTCTTCGTGAAGCGGTCCTTGGTGACCTGCGGGCAATGACTCCCACCACTCCAGATGTCCTGACAGCGTCTGCAATGACTCCGGCGCGACGTCGTCATTGGTGGCGAGGCCGTAGAGCATGGCGGGAGCGCCGTTCCACACCGTGGCGCGTTCCTGCCCGACCCACTCTGCGATCCCGACCGGATCCACGCGGTCCATGACGATCGCCGTGCCGCCGCACTGCGGCACGAGCAGTGTCGAGAGAACCTGCATGTTCAAGATGGTGAGCGGGAAGCAATCGGCCTTCCTGAGGTCGTGTCCGAATCCGCGGGCGCGGATGACCATCATTCCCGGGAGCATCAAGTTGTGCTGGGAATGGACAGCCCCTTTCGGGAACCCGGTCGTGCCGCTCGTGTAGGCAATGGCGGCGGGCGCAAGGGGATCGGGGAGCGGGGGTGTCCACGAAGGCTCTTCGGCCAGGAGTGCGGACCACTCCGAGCTTGACGAGCCGTCCACGGTGAGGCATCTCTTCACCTCATGCATGTCAGCCGTCCCCTGCACCTCGGCGACCATGGCTTCATCGCCGACAAAGAAGGCGGCCTGGCTGTCGGCCAGGAGATACGCCTTCTCTGGAGGTGCCAAGGCTGCGGTTCACGCCGACCCAGATCACACCGAGCCGCATGCCGGCATGGAAGAGTGCGACGAGGGGGAGGTCATTGACGAGCGAGACGCCCAGTCGATCGCCCGGTCGCACCCCGGCTGCAATGAGCGCGTGCAGATGTTGCTCGACCAGAGCGTCGAGCTGACGGTAGGTCACGCGCCCGCTGCGCGCAACGGTTGCTTCGTCGTCGGGCCAATTCGACAATGCCTCGTCCAGCACGTCGACGGCACTCATCGGCGCGTCGCCCATCAACCTGCCTCCCGTCCCATTCTGCTGCGCAATTGGGCGACCTTTTCCTGGTGCTCCTCGGTGTCAAATGACTGGAACTCGGCGTCCAATGCGAAATCGAGAACCTCGAGAGCGGCCCGTCGTAGGTGCATGTTGACAACCTGCTTCGTCGATTCGAGGGCCTGGCGCGGCGGTGTGATCAGGTGGACGCCCCCACGGACCTCGATGGTCAGTTCGGGTTTGAAAGGGTGATCCAGCTCACGTCGGGACTGTGCTCATGCGCTATAATCATAATGATGCAGACTTTGCTCGAAGGCCCATTTCACCGGGAATTTACCTCCTAATGGAGCATGCCGTTCTCCTCACCGGTATCGGTGGCCAGGGCGTGCAACTGGCCGCACGCACGCTCGCCGTCGCTGCCGTCAAGTGCGATCTCGAGGTGATGGTCTTCGGGGACTACGGCGGTCTCATGCGCGGTGGGAACACCGATGCCACAATCGTCATCGGTGACGATCCACTTCGTTCGCCGCCGACCGTGGCCTGGGCGTCCATGGCCCTCGTCATGCATCACGAGTACTGGCCCGGTGTGCGGGACCGTCTCGTTCCTGGCTCCATCGTCGTGATCGACCGTTCGGTGTTCAAAGGGGAGATCGGTCTGCGTGATGTGATCGAGGTCGAGGCAACGGCCGTGGCGACCGAAATGGGCAATAGCCGCGGCGGTTCGATGGTCGCGTTGGGCGCCCTCGCTGCCGCGACCGGTCTGGTTGACCTTGGTCGTCTCTCCGAGGCGGCCTTCGAGGTCTTGCCGCCCTACCGGGCTGAGCACGCGCAGGCGAACGCCGATGCGTTGGCGGCCGGGTACGGTCTCATCGAGCACCCGGCCGCGAGTCTGTGGTCGACCACTGCGCTCGCTCGATAGGCCTGGGTGATTGAACGGTGAGCGATCTGGAACCCGTTTCGTACGGACGACGCCTCTCGCAGATGGCCGCCGAACGTCCCGAGGACAGCGCCTTCATCTTCGTGGAACAGAGCGGGGCCGAGCACGACGTCACGTGGCGTGCGCTCGACGAGGCTTCGAATCGGGTCACCCGACTCCTCGAAGATCACGGAGTGGGCCAGGGCTCGACGGTGGTCACTGCCCTGCCGAACTCCGTGGCCCATGTCGTCGCCATGTACGGCGCCTGGAAGGCGGGTGCCTGCGTCCTCCCGCTGCGGTGGGACCTCCCCGAATGGGAGCGGGAGCGGGTTTTGGACGTCGCCCGACCGACCGTCGTCATCGGCGACTGGGAGGATGTGACCAGCGCGCCCATTCTGCACAGTTCCGTGCTCGAAGCCTCGGAGTACTCATCGGAGCCCGTGCCCGATCGCGTCCCCCGCCCCGCCAAGGCGATTGCCACCTCGGGGTCGACGGGGACACCGAAGATCATCGTGCTCCGCGGCCCCGGCGAGTCGGTTCCCGGAGAGAGCCAGGGCGCGGCGGGCCAGTTCCTCGGCCACCACGACGGGCAGGTCCAGTTGGTGCCGGCGCCGCTGTACCACGCAAATGGGTTCTACGTCCTGCAGTTCGGACTGTTCGGCGCGCAGAAGATCATCCTCATGGAGCGGTTCGTCGCTGATCTCGCACTGAAGCTCATCGAGCGGCATCGGGTCAACACGTTCTGCGGGGTGACGATCATGTTCCAACGCATGGCGCGTGAGCCCGACATCGAGAAGCGGGATCTCTCTTCACTCGAGTCAGTGCTCCACGGCGGGGCGCCATTGCCCGAATGGGTCGCGCGCAAGTGGATCGAGCTGGTCGGTCCGTCGCACTTCTTCGTCTCCTATGGATCGTCGGAGAACGCCGGCATTGCGATGGCGAACGGCGTGCAGTGGCTCGAGCACCCCGGTACCGTCGGCCATCCGTTCAACACGGAAGCGCTCATGGTCGACGACGACGGGAAGGAGCTCCCCGCAGGTGAGGTCGGTGAGGTGTATCTCCGGTGGGTCGGGCAGACCGAGACGAGCTTCGAATACTCGGGACAGGTCAAGGCCAAAAGGAACGCAGAGGGTTTTTCGAGCCTGGGTGACCTCGGATGGCTCGACGACGACGGCTTCCTTTTTCTGGCGGACCGGCGCACCGACATGATCATCACGGGCGGGGCGAATGTCTACCCGGCCGAGGTCGAGGCTGCCCTGTCCGAGCACAGCGACGTCGTCGATTGTGCCGTGGTCGGAGTGCCCGATCCCGAATGGGGGAGTCGGGTCCATGCGATCGTCCAGCTGCGCAGTGGGGCGACGGCGACGGCCGACGATCTGCGGGCGCACTGCCGCCAGCGGGTCGCGCCCTACAAGGTCCCGAAGACCTTCGAGTTCACTGCACTGCTCCCGCGGAGTGCGGCAGGCAAGTTGCGACGCTCCGCGCTCGGGACCTCCGCCTCCTGATTTCGCGGCGACTCCTGCCCCGACGACGGCTCCGCTGCGGAGCGCAGGCGTTTTCCCGGCCTGTGGCGCGCTTGACGTATCTAGTGCCCGCTGCCAAGATCATGACAATTATCGATCTCTTAGCGGCGTGATTCGCCGTGGGGGCGCCGCGAAAGGAGGTCGCATGGGGCATCTGGAGCGATTACAGGCCGGCATGCAACGCGGGGGGTTCGATGCCCTGTTGCTGGGTGGCGAGTCGGCGGGCCAGTTCGCAGCCGGCCATTCCCGGATCGGCGTGCACATGCCCGGATGGCCCATCCCGGTGACGTTCGTGCCGGCGTCGGGCCTGCCCCATATCGTCACAGCGGATCCCGACGGCGCCGTTGAGCTCAGCGGTGACCACGTGCACGGGATGATGTGGAATCCCGAGACGCTCGTCAGCGAGCTCGCCCGCTGGCTCGAAGGAGCCTCGGGGCTTCGTATCGGCACAGACTCGCTTTCGCCGGGGGGCACCGCGCTCATCGAGGCGGCGGCGCCGGGCAGCACGATCGTCGACGCCACCCGATTGTTGGCCGAGGTGATGCTTTCCAAGACGCCGGACGAGATCACCACGCTCGGCGAGCTCTGCTCGTTCGTCACGGGCGCCGCCGAGGAAGGGTTGCGTGGAGGGCGGGTCGCGATGCTGCGGGCGCTCCATGGCGCCTTCCTTGTCTCGTATCCCCAGGTTTCGGACCGCAGCGTCAAGGTGGCGGTGCGAAAGGGCGGTTTCATCGGTGAAGCCCGTCTCGGCCCGGGCGACCCTGGACGAGGGGAACAAGCCGTGGCCGCGTTGCGTGCAGGGTCGCCGGTCGCCGATGTCGCCGCTTCGCTCCCGCCCGGGGTGGAGGTGGTCGGCATCGGCTGGGGCTATGAGGCACCGCTGATGCGTGATGGCTGGGCCACCCCTGAGGACCTCGTCCTGCAGCCCGGCGCGGTGCTGGGCATTCGCTGGGACAGCTGCGGAGTCACCGTGGCGCTCGAAGAAGAGGGTGCCCGCTTCCTCGGCCTCTCACCGAAGGAGGTGGCACGGTGATTGAGCTGGACGAACCAGAACTGCTGGCGCCGCGTCTGAGCCGGGTGACCCAGGCGGCCGACATGCTGGGCGTGGACAGCTGGCTGCTCACGACGTCCCACGCGGTACGGACGGTGACGGGCGCCTGGTCCGACGACGTTGATCTGTTCGGGGAGTGGTCGTCACCGATCGTCGCTGTCGGCAGGACCGTCCTGAGCCCGGGACGTCCTCCCAGCGATGCCCGGCTCATCGATGACGTCATCGACCTGCTCCCGGAACGGGGCACGATCGCGGTCGATCGATTGGGCCCGCTCGCAGTGGAGCGTTTGGCCGAACTGCGTCCCCACCTCGTCGTCCAGGACGCCGCGATGCTGCTCGGCGCGGCGAAGGTGCCGCGCGCCCGGATCGAGATCGACGTCCTCGTTGAGGCCCATCGACGCACCGAAGCAGTGCTGCGGTCGATGGTCGACCTCGTCGTCCCGGGTGTGTCCGAGCGCGACCTCACCTCCGAGTTCACCGTGCGGGCCGCCGAGAGCGGTCTCGACCGGATGCACCTCGACACCGTCTTCAGTGTGCTGCCCAAGGACGAGGCGCACGCGCCATGGGCCCGGGGATCCTGGGAGGGACGTTCGCCCTACCGGGAGCTGACAACGGACCGGGTGCTGGTCGAGGGCGATCACGTCGCATTCGATGCAGGGGTTGGCTACAGGGGATACACGGCCGATGTGGGGTGGACCCTCCTCGCCGGCACCGACGGTCCGAGTGCGGCCGAGGTGGCCCTGGCCTCGGCTTGGGACGAGGTGGCACGCCGCGTCGTCGATGCCGCCAAGCCCGGCGTGACGGCATCCGAGCTCCGCGCGGCCGCCCTTGATGGTTGGGACCCGAATCGGCCCTTCCCCTGGCCCTACCCGCTCTACGTGGCCCATGGCGTGGGCACCGAGCTCGCCGAACCGCCCTTTGCCGGTGCGGACTTCGCGCCGGAGGCCGAAGCCGCCATGGTGCTCGTCGAGGGAAACGTCCTCATGATTGAGCCGTACATCTGGGAGGTGGGTGTGGGTGGGTACCGTGCCGAGTACTGCGCGGTCGTGGGAGCGACCGGGACCGAAATTGTGAGCTCCCTTCCCTACGGCCGGTGGCCCGACCGCTAGGACGGTCGGCGCGACGAGCGCGTCAGCCCGCTCCGGCCGCAGCCAATCCGGCCAGGTACCCCACCGTCATGCCATGGGCGAGCGGCCCCCCCGGCCCCCCGTAGCCGGGTCCGAAGCAGCTGGCGGCTGCGTCGCCGGCCGCGTAGAGGTTCGGGATGGTGGTCCCGTCGACGTGACGCACCCGCCCGTAGCCATCAGCGAGGAGGCCGCCGGAGCTTCCGATTGCCCCCGGGTAGACCGTCAGCGCGTAGAACGGAGGGCGTTCGATGCGACCCAGGGTCGGACTGGGCTCACGGCCGAAGTCCGCGTAGTAGTGATCGAAGAGACTGTCGCCGCGCAAGAAGTCGCTGTCGTGCCCCTCGTCGACCATCCGATTGAAGCGCGCCACCGTCTCGGTGAGAGCCTGCGGGTCGATGGCCAGGAGGCGCGCGAGATCCTCGAGACTCTCGGCGCGGGTCAACCAGTCGGGGTCCTTGTCATCGGGCATGAGCGAGAGCACCGAATAGGTTTCTCGAAAGTCGTGATCGAAGAGCGACCACGCCGGCTGGTTCTCGTACGTCGACTCGACCGGGTCCCACGTCATGAAGGCACGCCCAACGTCGGTGTAGGGATGTGCCTCGTTGACGAATCGCCTTCCTTTGCGGTTGACCATGATGGTCCCGGGCAGCGAACGCTCGCCCGCCACCATCCGGGACAGTGGTTTGCCGGCGTACTCCTCGCCGGGAATGGCCGCCGTCGGGAATCGCCAGAGGTCCCACATGTTGGCCAGGTCCGCTCCGATGGCCCGGCCCATGGTCAGGGTGTCTCCCTCGTTGGTGGGACAGCTGAGCGCGTGGCTCACCGGTCCGGCGACGAATTGCCTCACGAGAGCTTCGTTCCACTCGAAACCACCCGCAGCCAGAATCGTGCCTCGGGTCGCCACGACCGTGAGCGCGGTCTCACCGCCGGTCATGGCCTGTACCCCGGTCACCCGTCGGCCTTCTGTCAAGAGTGCCTGGGCGCGTGTCTCGAGATGAATGTCGACGCCGCTGTCCACGCAGGCCTTGAGGAGCCATCCCGCCAGGGCGCGGCCCATGCCCACGAAGCCCGCTTCGGCCCGTTCCTGCATCAGCGTGAGATCCAACCGCTCGGGGTGGAAGACGCCATTCATCTCGTCGAGCTCGCGCCACGACAGCGGCACGCCGAACCCGCTCGCGGGACGGAGGCGTTCGAACCAGTCCCCGAGAAGGGAGCCCATGAGTGGAAGCGGCGCCAGACACCGACCGCGGGCCTTGGCCCCGTCGAATTCGGGATGGTAGTCAGGTTTCTCCAAGGTCTCGAAGCGGATCTCACTCGACGCTTCGAGAAAGTCGATCATCCAAGGTCCTGCTTCGATCACCGTGCGCGCGTCGGTGTCACTTCGACGCCCCCCGGCCAGGCGCTGGACGTAGCGAAATGCCTCGTCGGCCGAGTCGTCCTCGCCCTCGTCTCGCATGTGCCGGTTGTTCGGCACCCACACCAGGCCTCCGGACATGGCGGTGGTACCGCCGATCAGCGAGCTCTTCTCGAGGAGGACGACATCAGCACCCTCCTTGCGGGCCGTCAGCGCTGACGTGAGAGCCGCCGCACCGCTCCCGACGACGACGACATCGGTCGTGATGAAGTCGACCGCCGTCATTGCGCAGCGGTCTCGCGAGCGGTCGTTCTCGTCAACTTTCTGAGCATCTTGTTACGATAAGCTTTATAACAACAATCCTCAATGAGGGTGACGTTCGCCGTCCTGCCAGCGTTGCGGGAAGCGGGTGTCGGGGCGCAGGAAGAAGATTCTCGACGGAGGAGGGGAAACCACGATGGTCTCGACCTATGACCCGTTCCAGGTGGAACAGCCTGAGACGACGTTCAAGCGCCTGAAAGAGTTGCGCGCCGAAGGGCCGATCGTCCCGATAGGCGAAGGCATGTACTACGTCACGTCGTTCGAGGAAGCGCGCAAGGTCCTCCGCGACGTCGAGCACTTTTCGAGTGCCGAGGGCTTCCGGGCGCCCGGCGTCACGGTGCCGGCCGAGGACCGCATGCTGGGAGAACAGGACGCCCCCCAACACCCCGGGGTCCGACGGATCGTCATGAGCGCGTTCAACCCGGCCGCGATCAGGTTGGAAGAGGAGTTCGTTCGCCAACGGGCGCACGCGCTCCTCCAGGCGCTCGACGTCCCCGGCACGGTCGACATGGTCCCAGCGTTCACCACTCAGCTTCCCAACGACGCCACCGTCCACCTCCTCGGATTCCCGATGGAGGACGCCCCGCGGATCGCCGCGTGGAGCAAGGAGGTCATGGAGAGCGAGTGGCCGGCGATGAACAGGACCGAGCGGGGTGAGGGGATGGAAGGGGCTTTCCCCGAGTACACCGCCTACGTCGACGCGTTCGTCGCCTCCCTGCAGGAGGCCGTTGCTGCCGGTCATGCCCCTGAGGGCCTCCTCACCCGCTTGCTCACGGCGGATGTCGGCGGCGAGCAGCTTTCCAAACGCCAGATGCGGGCGCTCGTCTTCAATCTCCTCTTGGGCGGACTCGACGACGACCGCACAACTCCTGGGCAACGTGATCTACCAGCTCCTCGTCAGCGACGCGGTGTCCCAGCTGGCGGCAGCCGGTGCCGCCGAGCGATCGGCCTTCATCGAGGAGTGTCTCCGTGTCTATCCGCCGGTCATGCTCATCCCGAGGGGTTGCGTCCGGGAGACCACGGTGGCGGGGATCACGGTCAAACCAGGGGAGCGGGTCATCGTGGGATCGGCCTGCGTCAATCGCGACGAAGCACTCTTCGACTCGAGCGAGCAGTTCGACGCTGGTCGCGAGAACGTGGATCGCCACCTGACCTTCGGCTTCGGTCCGCACATCTGTGCGGGTGCCGCAATGGCCCGTTCCGTGGCCTTGATCGGTCTGGACGAGTTCCTGCGCTTCGCCGACGAGCACCACGCCGCCCTTCCGGCCGGGTTCGCCTACGAGAACGTCCCGACGTTCTTCGAGTACGGGCCCAAGACGATGCCGGTCGTCTTCGGTGGGTCCGCCTGAGCCGACGGAGACCCCCGGGTACTCCAACGCGCTCAGGCTGGGCGCGCTAGGGTTCTCTTCCATCATTTGAGTGATAGCAAACTTGAGGGTTAGGCGAGCAGGGGAGTAACGGAGTCGAGGCGGCGCGGTCGGCCGTGCCGGCCGTTCTAGAGCGCACACAGGGGGCAATCGTCGGTCGTGTCTGAATTTTTGCCGTTCATCGTCATTGGGCTCACCACCGGGGCTGTCTATGGACTGGCCGGCACCGGCCTGGTGCTCACCTATAAGACCTCGGGCATCTTCAACTTCGCCTACGGGGCCATCGCGGCCCTGGGCGTGTTCGTCTTCTACTACTTGCACTCAGAGCACGGGATGCCCTGGCCCTGGGCCGCCCTGTTGGTCCTGTTCGTGCTCTCGCCCATCGAGGGCCTCGGCCTCGAGCTCTTCGCCCGCATCCTCGAACCGGCGACGGCCACCCTCAAGGTGGTGGCGACCATCGGCCTGCTGCTCGTCGTGGTGGGGGTCGGCACCCTTTGGTACGGCAACGCCAATGTCAACTTCCCCCCCTTCTTGGACACCAACACCATCCGCTTCTTGGGCGTCAACGTCGGGTGGGACCAGATCACCGTCGTCATCGTCTCGTTGGTCTCGACCGCGGTGCTGTACTACTTCTTCCGCTCCATGCGCCTCGGCGTGGCCATGCGCGGCGTGGTCGACAACCCGGACCTGGTGTCGATGACCGGCACCAACCCGGTGTCGGTGCGGCGCTGGGCCTGGATCATCGGGACCATCTTCGCCTCCATGGCCGGGTTGTTGCTCGCCCCCTCGCTCAGCCTCAACGCCGAGATCATCGTCTTGTTGGTCGTCCAGGCCTTCGGGGCGGCGGCCATTGGCTACTTCTCGAACCTCCCCCTCACCTTCGTCGGCGGCCTCTTCATCGGCGTGGCCGGCGCCTTGGCCACCAAATACGCCGCCAGCGTCAGCTGGCTGACCGGGCTCAGTGCGGGCCTGCCCTTCGTCATCTTGTTCATCGTGCTCATCGTCACCCCGAGGGCCCGCCTGGCCGAGCGCCGGGTGGTCGCCGCCCAGGCGCTGCGCCGCAGTTGGTACGCCCCGACCAAGGTGCGCTTCGGGGCGGGGGCGCTCGCCCTCATCTTCTTTTGCTTCGTGCCCTCCTTCGTGGGCGTGAACCTGTCCACCTGGTCGAGCGCACTGGTCTATGTGATGTTGTTCTTGTCCCTCGGCCTGTTGGTCAAGACCTCGGGGCAGATCTCGTTGTGCCACCTGGCCTTCGCCGCCGTCGGGGCGGCGGCGTTCGGGCACTTCACCACCAGCTTCCATCTGCCCTGGGCGCTGGCACTGCTCTTGGCCGGCCTCGTCGCCATCCCCGTCGGGGCCATCGTCGCCATCCCGGCCATCCGGCTCTCGGGCGTCTTTTTGGCCCTCGCCACCTATGGCTTCGGCATCTTGCTCGAGCAGATGTTCTATGACACCAACCTCATGTTCGGCCCGACCACGGGCGGGATCGCCGCCCCCCGGCCCGACGTCACCATCTTGGGCTGGCACCTCTACACCGACAAGGGCTTCTACTACCTGCTCTTGGCCTTCGTGGTCTTGAACGTGGTCGTCGTCACGGCCATCTTGAAAGGCCGCATGGGCCGCCTCTTAAAGGGCCTGAGCGACAGCCCCGTGGCCCTCGAGACCCACGGGGCGACGGTCAACGTCATGAAGGTGCTGGTCTTTTGCATCACCGCCGGCCTGGCCGCCATCGCCGGGGCCCTGTTGGCCAGCCTCTTCAGCTATGGCCTGGGCACCAACTACAGCTCGTTCGCCTCGCTCACCATGGTGGCCATCTTGACCATCATGGTGGTCGGCGACCCTTGGTATGCCATCTTGGCCGCCATCGCCTACGGCGTCGTCCCGGGCTACATCACCGTCGCCAACATCAACACCTACCTGACCATCATCTTCGGCCTCTCCGCCGCCACCTTCGCCCTGCAGGTCAACCGGGCCTTGCCGGTGCCGCTTCCCATCCGCAACTTCTTGGACCGCCTCGGGGGCCGGGCCCCCGAAGTGGTGCTCTCCGAAGGCGATGTGGACCACTTGGTGAGCCAGGCCGCCCGGACCGAACGCGAGAGCGCGGCGAGCGACCGCGAGCGTGCCGCGGCGAAAAGCACGGTGCCCGCCTCGGCCAAGGCCGGGCTGTCGGTCTCGGACCTGGCCGTCCAGTACGGCGGGGTGCGGGCCGTCGACGGGGTGACCCTCCTCGCCCCCATGGGCCGCGTCACCGGGCTGATCGGGCCCAACGGGGCCGGCAAGACCACCACCTTCAACGCCTGCTCGGGCCTGCTCAAGCCGACGGCGGGGGTGATCACCCTGCACGAGCGCGAGGTGACGGGGATCGGCCCGGCCGGGCGCTCTCGCTACGGTCTCGGGCGCACCTTCCAAAAGGCCGAGTTGTTCAACTCGCTCAGCGTGCGCGAGAACGTGGAGTTGGGCCGTGAGTCCTCCATGGCCGGGGCCAACCCCTTGACCCAGCTGATCGGGAGCCGCCGCGACCGCGCCGTGGTGCGCCGGGCCGTCGACGAGGCCATGGAGCTGACCGGCATCGGGCCCCTCTCGGACCTCCAAGCGGGCCTGCTCCCCACCGGGCAGCGCCGCCTGGTCGAGCTGGCCCGGGTCCTGGCCGGGCCCTTCGACCTGTTGCTCTTAGACGAGCCCTCGGCCGGTCTCGACGCCGGCGAGACGGTGAGCTTTGGCAACGTGCTCAGCGGGGTGGTGGCCGAACGCGGCGCGGGCATCTTGTTGGTCGAGCACGACATGGCCCTCGTGCGCCAGGTCTGTGCCCACATCTACGTGCTCGACTTCGGCCGCCTGGTCTTCGAAGGCAGCCCGGCCGAGATGCTCAACTCCGACATCGTGCGCGCCGCCTACCTCGGCTCTGAAGGGGTCGGCGACGACGGTGCGCCCGGCGCACCGGGGGGTGGCCCCGAAGAGGGCGAGCCCCCCATCGTCGCCGCCCACGGGGCGAGCGAGCTATGAGCCACCCCGGCCCCCACAGCCAAAAGGAGACGCCCCGGTGCTAGAGCTCGAGAACATCACCGCCGGCTACGGCGACACCGTGGTGCTGCGCGACGTCAGCTTGTCGGTCCCCGATTCAAAGGTGGTGGCCCTGCTCGGGCCGAACGGGGCGGGCAAGACCACCTTGTTGCGCGTCGCGGCGGGCCTCATCAAGCCCATGAGCGGGCGGGTCATCTTGAACGGTGAGGACGTGACGGGCAAAAAGCCCTTCTACATGTGCCGCAAGGGCCTGTGCAACCTGCCCGAGGGCCGGGGCATCTTCCCCAGCCTGACCGTGCGCGACAACCTGATCCTGCAATCGAAAAAGGGCAAGGAGCAGGCCACCATCGACCTCGCCACGCAGTCCTTCCCGGCCCTGGCCACCCGTCTCAAGCAGACGGCGGGGAGCCTTTCTGGGGGCGAGCAGCAGATGCTGGCCCTCGTGCGCACCTTTGCCTCCGAGCCGCGCATCGTGGTGGTCGACGAGGCCTCCTTGGGGCTCGCCCCCATCATTGTCGACCGCATCTTCGAGACCCTGGCCAACATCGTCTCGACCGGGGTCTCGGTGCTCTTGGTCGAGCAGTACGTGACCCGGGCCCTGGCCCTGGCCGACGAGGCCTGCCTGCTCAACCGGGGCCAGGTGGTCTTCTCGGGCCCCGCCGACGACCTCGAGGGCGACGAGATCTTCGAGCGCTACTTCGGGATCGAGATCAGCGCCTAGCCGGGGGCGCCGATGCCTGCTGCGCCTCGACATGGTGCGACAAGGAGGGAGTGGATCGTCCGATGAGTGAAGAGACTCGGCACTATGAGGTGATCTCCTGTGACGGTCACCTGGAGATACCGCCTGATGCGTGGGTACGTCACATCCCCGATGAGCACCTGAACCGTGCCCCGCGCCTGATCAAGCTTCGTACCGGGGGCGAAGGGTGGATCGTCGAGGGCAGCCCCCTGATCCACAACGGGCAGAACGTCGCGGCGGGCCGTCCGTTGAAGGTGAAAGGCGGGTCCTACTGGGAAACTGATGGCACCCCTGTCCCCGGGACCGGTGACGCCACGCAGCGCTTGGCGGAGCAGGACAGAGACGGCATCGATGCGGAGGTCCTGTATCCGCCGGTTTTCATCTCCCGTTTCATTGAGAACATCGAAGACGGCGAGGCCTACGTCGCCATGGTGAGGGCCTTCAACGATTTCCTGGCCGAGGACTACTGCTCCGTCGCCCCTGACCGCTTGATCGGTAACGCGGTGATGCCGGCATCAGGCATAGAGGACGCCATTGCGGAGTTGAAACGCGCACGGGAGATCGGCCTGCGTTCGATCTGCCTCGGTTCGTTCCCCAACGGATCGGGAGCGCCGGCACCCGAGGACGACCTGTTCTGGCAGTCCGCGCTGGATCTCGGCGTGCCGATCACGGCCCACTCCGCCATGGGCGACCGTTCGAATCCACTTCTGGTCCAATCGGCGCGTGGGACGTTCGACCTCGAGATGTCGATGTTGTCGCGCACGATGCCCCCGCCGGTCGTCGGCATCGTGCGCATGATCCTCTCGGGCGTCCTCGACCGGTTCCCGGATCTGCGGATCTACTTCGCGGAGACCAATGCCAGCTGGATGCCGGGACTGCTCTACATGCTCGACGATTCCTATTCGATCTTCAAGCACTGGTACGGCGTCGAGTTGGCGATGCGCCCGAGCGAGTACATCTGGCGCCACTTCTCCTTCGGCATCGTGCGCGACCCCTTGGCGCTGCGCATGCGCGACCTGTTGGACATCGATCACATCATGTGGGGTTCGGACTTCCCGCATTCGGTCTCGTCCTTCCCCGAGTCCGCGCGCTGGTTGGACGAGATCTTCGAGGGGTGCCCGGCCGATGTCCGTCGGAAGGTCCTTGTCGACACGCCGTGCGCGTTCTTCGGGCTCGACCCTGCCGCAGAGCTGACGCCGACGCCGTCCGCCTGACCACCGCCCTCGGTCCGTCGGGTGGACTATGCCCCGACGAGCTCTTCGCCAATCACCCGGAGTTGGCGTAGCCGCCCGCGTTCCGCCTCGTCGACGCCGAGTTCGCGCAAGACCTCGTCGTTGTGTTGGCCCAGTGTCGGCGCCGAGGTGCGAATCCAAGATTCGATCCCCGACATGGAGAACGGAAGCCCCGGTAGGTGGTGACGTGCCGTGACCGGGTGATCTTCCGTCTCGAAGAGACCACGGTGACGAATTTGTGGGTTCTGAATAACGAGCGGCGGGGTGATGACCACTGCCGCCGGGACCCCCGCGCTGACCAACTGCTCGGCGAGGTCGCCTGCGTCCCAGTGCCTCGTCGAGTCTGACAGCCATTGGTCGAGGGCATCCTCGTTCGCAGCTCTGTCCGATGTGGTTGCACCGTGGGGGGGCGCCGCCGCACTCCCACCGGGGCTAACGAGGACGTCGCACAGCGACGTCCACTGGTCGTCGTTCTGGACTTCGAGGGCCACCCACTGGTCCGTTCCGGCACACGCGTACACACCCTGGGGGGCGGAGCCCATTCCGCTGCGGTTTCCCAAGCGTCCGGAGGCTGCACCCGAGAGTTGATAGGCGATCGCCGACATGGCTGCTGCGTTCAACGCGGCCTCCACCATCGTCGCTTCGACCAGGTAGCCACGCGCGTGCTCCTCGCGAGCACACAGTGCGACCAGGGAGGCAAAGGTGGCATGGAGCCCGGCGATCGGATCACCAGCGCCTCCGACGAGGACCGGCGACTCCCCCGGCCAACCGGTCGCCGCCGCCATGCCGGTCAATGATTCCATCGTCTGGGCGAAACCCGGACGATCACGCCACGGTCCGTCGAGACCGAAGGCCGGCATCCGCACCATGTTCAGCTCAGGATTGATGTTGTGGAGGCGGTCCCAGGTCAGACCGAACTGCTCCATCACCCGTGGCGTGAAGTTCTCGAACACCACGTCGGCCGTGGCGCACAGCCGCAGCGCCAGTTCGTGGCCCTCGGCTCTGGTCAGGTCAAGGGTGATCCCGCGTTTGTTGGTGTTGGCCGCATGGGCCAGCGGCCCCCATTCCCACCACTGTGGGTCGCCGGGCGCCTTGGTCCCGGCGAAGCGCATGAGGTCCGGGCGCGTCACCGACTCGACCTTGATGACGTCGGCGCCGAGGCAGGCCAGGACCTGCGTGGCGCAGGGCCCCGCCCACCATGCGGTGAGGTCGACCACCCGGAGGCCCGCGAGCGGAAGGGCGTCCGCGCCGGCCTCCGGTTCCCTTGCGCTGCGGGGGGTCCACTCCACCGTTCCGTCGTGTGCACCCGGCGCGGGTACCGCGTCGAAGGGACGTGGTGCGAGGTCGTGGAGGCGGAACGGAATCCGGGGCTGGCGAAATCGTCCGGAGGGATGGTCGACGAAGACCCCACGGGCCACGAACTGCTCGAACTGTTGCACCGTTGCGCCATCGAGGACCGGCGCGACGGGGATACGCAGGAGGCCGGCCTCCTCGAGGACGGTGGCTGACGTCCGCGGCCGCGTATACGCCCTCGTCATCTCCCAGAACTCGTTGCGATGCTCGAACCGTGGCGTGGCGCGGACGTAGCGTTCGTCTTCGGCTATCTCGGGATGGCCGATGAGGACGGAGAAATCGGCGAACTGCTGCGCGCTGTTGGTGGTGAAATTCACCCAGCCGTCGGCAGTCGGCTCGACGGACGGGACCTCAATTCGCCGGGACGACGCAGTCATGGGTGGCCTGCCGCAGCTCGCCGCGAATTCCAGCGAAGACGGAGGGGAAGGTGACCATGCCGATCGCCATGCAGTCGAGCACGGACACGTCGACGTGGCCACCCACACCGGTGTGATCGGCGCGCCACCACGCCGCCAATGCGCCGACGGCGGCGTAGGTCCCTGTCAGCCATTCGCCCACCCGGCCTCCCGCGGCGAGTGGCGTCGAGTCGGGGAAGCCGCGGCCGCCCGTCGAACCGCACGCGGCCTGCAGCGTGAACTCCGTGGCGGCGCGACCCACCCATGGCCCCGACGTCCCGAACAGGCTGATGGTGACGATGACCTGGTCGGGGTCGGCCCGACGTGCCGGTTGGACGGGAAAGTCCGCTCCGGCGACGACGATGTCCGCCGCACGCACCAATTGCTCCTCGTGGCCCTGCGTGACCGATCGTTTGGACGTGTGGAGGAAATCGAAGAGGCCCGGGATGCCGGGCCACCGACCGCTGCGAGGGATCGACGGGTTCGACCACCACGACGTCTGCGCCGGCGTCCGCCAACAGCTTCGTGCAGTAGGCCCCCGCGAGGCTGCCTGTCAGGTCGATGACGCGCAGGTCTCGGAGCATCATCGGTGGTTCGAACCCACTACGACGTCACGGGCATCGTGATGCGGTACAACCGCGCTGCGTTGCCACCCATGATGCCCTCCCGGATCGACACGTCATCGATACCGTCCAGCGCTTCTGCGGCGTACTCCAGCCCGTCGGGGTAGGTGCACGTGGGGTGGGGGTAATCCGTCTCGAACAGCAGGTGTTCCCAGCCGATTGCCTCGATCGCATCGCCGATGCCCTGTCGCTCGAACCAGAAGCACGAATAGAACTGGCGACGGAAGTAGTCCGACGGCTTCATGCTGAGGTGGTCGATGGCTTCGGGCGCCATGTCGTTTATCTGGTAGTCGAGCGCACGCAGAATGAAGGGGATCCATCCGATGCCGCTTTCGACGGAGACGACCTGGAGTCTCGGGAACCGCTCGAGGACGCCCGAGTAGATCATGTTGCCGACGACGGTCGCATTGTTGATGTAGAGCATGGCCGAGCCCAAACCAAGTTTGCACCCGTCGTTCAGAGAGGGCCACGGAACGGTTCCGTACCACGACATGGCCGATTCACTGGAGCCGATGTGAAAGTTGATCGGCAGCTCGAGATCGCTGGCGGCCTCCCACACCGGATCCCAATGCGCCGTGCCGAGGTCGGGTAGCCCGTGGTCGTGTGGGGCCGAGGTGGTGTTGATGCCATGGAGACCCAACTGGTGGATCCGGTCAATCTCGGCCACGGCCAGATCGATGTCCCAGAAGGGCAGGATCCCCATCGGCATCAGACGACCTTCGGACACCTCCTGCATATCGGCCATTGCGTCGTTGTAGATCTGCACGGCCAGCTGACGCAGTGCGGGATCGGCGACCTTCCGGAAATTCTGGCCGCCGAAGCCGACCGTGTTGGGGTAGACGATCTGGGCCCAGATGCCCTGCTCGTCCATCATGTCCAGGCGGTCCGGGATGGAGTACGCGCCGGCATGGACATCCTCGATGTCCCAGTTGAAGAATTCGAGGCCCGGTACCTTGACCCCGTCCCGGCCCACGACGCCCGACGCACCGGCTCGCGACAGGGTGACGCCATCGACGACCCACATCGGGGTGCCGTCGATCGTGTGCACCTGCGGCACCCGATCCAAGAAGGCCGTTGGTGCCCGAGAGGTCCACAGATCGTGGGGTTCGGTGAGATGCGTGTCCGCATCGATGATGCACATTCCCTCAAATGGCTGTGCGGTCATGAGAGCCTCCTGCCCTTCCTCATTTCGACGCTGCCTGCCGGAGGGCTGGCAGCACATCTTCGACCAGACAACGGTGCGCCCGACGTTCCTCCTCCGGAGCTGCTGCATCGCGCCCCTCGACGAGGAGCACCCGTTCGAGCCCGAGCGCGGCCAGCTCGCCCAGCTTGGCCGCGCAGTGCGCCGGTGTGCCCACCACGCCGAACCGGTCGAGGAAGCCGTCGTCCAGATGCTGCACATGGAGCGCCTGTTGCTCGCCCCGTCTGACGGATTCGGATGGATGGCGGGTGCTGTGACCGCTCACGCCGTAGTCGGCGGTCACCGCCTCGATCACGGCGCGGTCTTCCTCGCTCAGACCGGTCGAGGGACTCCCCGGCATACCGGAAAAGTGGGCGTAGGGGGCCACCGAGCCTCTCGCCAGCTGGCGGGCCACCCGGACCTCGGGGTGCGCGGCGACGACCAGGTACGCCCCGAGCGAGAGCGGCGCCGCCGGCCGCGCCGTCGCCTGGCGTACCTGACGTGCGATGTCGACCGCCCAAGCCACGCGATCGGCCAGTGCGCCGACGTTGACGGTGAGCCGTTCCGCAGAGCGGGCGCCGAGCGCCAGCATGCGCGGGCCCGTCGCGGCGACATCGAGGGGCACTTTGGGCTGGCCGGTCTGCCCGATCCAGGGGATCTGGCTCGGGTAGCCATCGATATCGACTACGTCGGCACGCAGGTAGGCCTGCACATCCTCGGCGAATTGCCCGGTGACGTCGACGGACGCCGGAACGCGGCCCACATGGCCCAGCGAGGAGTCGCCTCGGCCCAAACCGAGCACCGCCCGGCCACCCGACTCGACCTGGACGGTGGCGATGGCCGAAGCGACGACGGCGGGAAGGCGCGTCACGGGATTCGTGACGCCCACCATGAGTCCGAGTCGCTCGGTCCGGGTGGCGGCGAGGCACAGCCCGGCGAACGGATCGGCGGCGATGTTCTGGGTATCGCCGAAACTGATGCCGTCGAACCCTTCCGCTTCGGCTCTCTGGCCGACGGCGACGGCGGTCCCTGCAACGTGGACTGACGCCAACCAGATCTCGAGCATCCCACCCCTCCGCGTTCCCTCGCCGCCCAACGTCTCCTGTCACCACCGGCCGATCCGGCACCCTACGAGCACCGAACGCCCTTCACAAGCGCCGGACGCCGTCGTTGACGGACCTTTGGGCGACCCTTATGGTACAGAGATTGATAAGGCAGTTGGGACAAGGGGGCGGCGATGGGCGCAGTTGAGGATTACGTCACGTACTACGGCTCCCACCAGTGGGAGAAGCTGAAGGGCGTTTTCGATGCCACCGACTTCAAGCGGACGGGCCCCTACCTCGATGTGTTCACCGACGTGAACGAGTACGTGGACTTCCTCGAAGGAGTCGTGCCGACCATGGGGGCCGACTATGAGCTCCGGATCGGGCGCATCGTGTACACGCCAGGTGAAAAGGTGGCGTTCGGCGAGTTCATCGAGCACCTCGAACTGGACGGCGTCATGACCGATATTCCCGAGACGATCGTCTTCGACCTCAACGAGGCCGGATTGATCCGACGGATGAGCCTGTACCTCAAGCAGCCGGGTGGTTTGGCACCCGTCGGCGGCACGGACGCCATGGGCGCCACCGAAGGATGAGGTGAATGCTTGACCTTCTGATCAGGGGCGGGTCCGTCGTCGACGGCACGGGGTCCGCGGGACGGCGGGCGGACGTGGGGGTGCGAGCAGGGCGGGTGGTCGCTCTGGGCGACGTCGATGAAGCGGCGCGACGCACCGTGGATGCGACGGACAGGGTGGTCGCACCCGGTTTCATCGACCCGCACACCCACTATGACGCGCAGATCCTGTGGGACGGCGGGGTGAGCCCCTCACCGCTCCACGGGGTGACAACGGTCGTCGGAGGCAACTGCGGCTTCACGATCGCTCCGGTCTCGTCGTCGACGACCGGCTACATCATGCGGATGCTGGCTCGGGTCGAAGGCATGCCCGTCGCCACACTCGAGGCGGCACTCGACTTCAGCTGGTCGACATTCGGGGACTGGCTCAATCTGCTGGAGGGGAGGATTGCGGTCAACGCCGGGTTCCTGGTCGGCCATTCCACCATGCGCCGGTTGGTCATGGGGGAGTCGGCGGTCGGGGGAGTGGCCACCGAGGAACAGATCGCGGCCATGGCGCGCCTGGCGCACGAGAGCATGGATGCCGGAGCACTCGGCTTCTCGACCTCGAGGGCCGGATCTCACCGAGACCATGCGGGCGATCCGGTCCCCTCGCGTCATGCCAGCGTCGAAGAGATCCTCGCGCTCTCGTCAGCGGTGGCCGACCATCCGGGCACCATCATGGAGATCGTCCCGACTGCGGAGTTCTACTTCACCGACGACGACATCTCCTTAATGACGGACATGTCGTTGGCCGGCCGGCGCTCGGTCAACTGGAACCTTCTGGGCGTGCTGGGCGGCGAAGAGAAGTTACGCAACAAGTTGTCCTCAGCCGACCACGCCCGGCTCCATGGGGCACGGGTGATCCCGCTCACGCTCCCCGATCCACAAGCCATGCGGCTGTCCTTCGAGACGGGTTTCGTCTACGACATGCTCCCGGGCTGGGGTGAGGTGATGACGATGCCGCACGAGGCTCGTCTCGATGCGCTACGCGACACCACCGTCCGGCGGCAGCTCGAGGAAGGGAGCCGGGGTGCACCGTGGTGGGGCGTCTGGGAGGACACCACACTGGCCGAGACGTTCAACCCGGAGAACGCCCGCTGGGAAGGCCGCACGGCAGGTGACGTCGCACGGGAACGAGGAGTCAGCGCTTTCGACGCCCTTTGTGACGTCGTGGTGGCCGATGACCTCCGCACCGGACTGGTGCCGCTCTCGATCGACGACACCGAGGAGAACTGGCGCCTGCGCAGCGAGCTGTGGCGCGATCCCCGGGTGGTGATCGGCGGATCCGATGCGGGGGCCCACCTGGACACCATCTGGACCTTCAATTGCATCTCCTCCCTGGTCGGCCCTTCGGTACGCGATCGGCACCTGATCGCCCTCGAAGAGGCGGTGCGCCTCGTCACCGATGTGCCCGCCCGCATGTACGGACTGATCGATCGCGGCCGGCTCGAACTGGGCTGGCATGCCGACATCGTCGTCTTCGACCCCGCCACACTCAACCCCGAGCCTGTGCGCGCCGTGAGCGACCTGCCCGCCGGCGGCTGGCGCTTGACGGGGGGCGCACGAGGGGTGGACCACGTGTTCGTGAACGGCGTCGAAATCGTGTCCGGCGGCGCGTACACCGGGGAGCGACCAGGGACGGTCTTGCGGTCAGGACGTTCGACCCGCACCGTGCCGATACCGGCTGACAGCTGAGGAGGCTCCATGACGTCGGAGGTGGAGCGAGCGGACCTGCCGAGGTTCATCTCGGTGGACGATCACGTGGTGGAGCCCTCAAGGCTCTGGCAGGACCGCCTTCCCTCTGCGTACCTCGAGCAGGGCCCACGCACCGTGCGGCAGAAGGGAAAAATCGTCTTTGACGTCACCAAGAACCCGAACTTCATTCTGGGTGACGGGCCCGACGACCGGTGGTGCGACGTCTGGTATTACGAGGACACCTGCTCACCGCTCCGCGGCGATCTCACGGCGGTCGGCCCGCTGGCCGACGCCGTGCCCACCACGCCCGTGACGTACGACGACATGTTGCCGGGTTGCTTCGACCAGGCGCACCGACTGGCGGACATGGAGCTCAACCACACCGAGGCGAGCTTGTGTTTCCCGACCATCCCCCGCTTCTGCGGGCAGCTGTTCCTCAACCGGGCTGACATGGACCTGTCGCTCTTGTGTGTGCAGGCCTACAACGATTGGATGATCGAGGAGTGGTGCGGAGGCGCCGGCGCGGGTCATCTCATCCCACTGACCCTGATACCTCTTTGGGATGCGGAGCTTGCCGCGGCGGAAGTCCGTCGCTGCGCCGACCGGGGGTCACACGCCGTGGCCTTCTCCGAGAGCCCGTCCGAGCTCGGCCTCCCGAGCATTCACGGCGGTGCATGGGATCCGTTCTTCGCCGCCTGCGCCGAGACCGAGACGGTGATCAACATGCATATCGGCTCATCGTCCAAAATGCCGCAGTCGTCGCCGGGCGCCCCGATGATCTCGCTGGTGACCCTCACGTCGGAGAACTCGGTCCATGCGCTGGTCGATTGGCTCCTTTGCGGAGCTTTGCCTCGATTCCCCTCGCTCAAGATCGCACTCAGTGAGAGCCAAGTGGGTTGGATGCCGTTCATTCTCGAGCGCCTCGACAGTGCCTGGAGGAGGAGCAAGAACTACGACCCGGGTATCTACGACCTGATCCCCGAGCCTCCAAGCTCGTATGTGCAGGACCGCGTCTTCGCGTGCGTCTTTGACGATTCGGTCGGCTTAGCCCTGCGTGAACACGTCGGGATGGGTCAGATCATGTTCGAGACGGACTACCCCCACGCTGACTCCACGTTCCCCGAATCGAAACAAGTGGCGGAGAAGATGATCGCTGAGTCGGGCCTCTCGGCACACGAGGCGCGGCAGTTCCTGCGTTCCAACGCCATCGCGTGCTACGACCTGCAGCGCTTCGGCATCGCGGACTGAGGCATCCCGCGAGAGGGCATCGCCGCCTCAGCGCGGATTCTGCCCGTCGTCCACCTTGATGATCGTGCCGGTGACGAATTCCGAAGCAGGTGACACGAGGTAGAGCAAGGTGCTGTCGAGCTGTGCCGGGGCACCCAGTCGCTGACGGGGAAACCCGCTCGAGACCTCTCCGTGGCGCTCGATCATTTCGCGCAGCATCTCGGTATCGAAGGCTCCGGGAGCGATGGCGTTCACGTTAATATGGAAAGGGGCCCATTCCACCGAGAGGGTCTCCGTCATCCGCTCCATGGCGGCCTTGGTCGTCGAGTAGAGCGATGCCCCTTCGCCTCGGTAGTGGTGGGCACCCATGGAGGACACGTTGACGATGCGCCCCGGCACCTTCTTGGTGATCAGGCGGCGCGCGATCTCGCCCGAAAGGAGAAACGGCGCGCGCAGGTTGGTGCCGATGACCCGATCGACCAGTTCGACCGACATGCGCGTGGCGTACTGCGCATCGGGGATCGCGGCGTTGTTGATGAGGATCGACACCGTGCCGAGTGTGGTTTCGATCCTGTCGACCGCTCGGCGCAGCTGCGCGGCGTCGGCCACGTCCAGCGGCAGGGGGAGGCACGTTCCGCCGTGACGTGAGATATCGGCGGCGAGCGTATCGAGTCGGTCGGCCCGGCGGCCCGTCGCGGCGACTGCGGCTCCACACGCCGCCAGGACCTGGGCGAAACGCCAGCCCAACCCCGACGTGGCACCCGTCACCAGCGCGACCTGTCCTCGGAGGTCGGTGGAGTGATGGGGGAGGGAAAATGCCGGTTCGGGCATCAGATCACCCGGCTCCCCCGACCCTCCCAGAAGCGGTCGCGGAGCTCGCGCTTGTACAGTTTGCCGTTTTCGAGCCGGGGCAGCTGCCTGACGTAGTCGTAGGTCCGCGGCCGCTTGAAGCCCGCCAGCCGCTCCTCGCACCATGAGCGGAGACGCTCCGTCATCTCTTCTCCGGCGGCGTGCCAGTCCACCGGCTGGATCACCGCTTTGACCTCCTCGCCCATCTCGGAATTCGGCACGCCGAAGACTGCCGCGTCGAGCACATCGGGGTGGGCCAGAAGGACGTCTTCGATCTCCTGCGGATAGATGTTCACCCCACCCGAGACGATCATGAAAGCCTTGCGATCCGTCAGGTACAGATAGCCCTCGTGGTCGAGCCGTCCGATGTCGCCGAGCGTCCGCCACGTCGAGTGCGCCGGATGCGAGGTCGACTTTGTCTTCTCGACATCGTGGTGGTAGGCGAACTCGGCTCCCGGGAGCTCGAAGTACACCGTGCCGTCCTGGCCGGGTGGGAGCGGATCTCCGGCGTCGTCGCAGATGTGGACCACTGCGCCTTGGCTCGCTCGGCCCACGGACCCCTTGTGGGTCAGCCACTCTTCGGAGCTGATGTTGGTGCTGCCGATGTTCTCCGTGCCTGCGTAGTACTCCTCGATGATCGGACCCCACCAGGCGATCATCTGCTCCTTGGTCTCGATGGAGCAGGGGGCGGCGGCGTGAATTGCGACTTCGTGGCTGGACAGGTCCCAGTGCGTGCGCGCCGCTGCGGGCAGCTTCAGCATCCGGACGAACATCGTAGGGACCCATTGGCTGTGGGTGACCCGTTCGCGCTCGATGAGCCTGAGCGCCTGCTCGGGGTCGAACCGCTCCATGACCACGGCCGTCCCGCCGAGACTCTGTACGGCCAGTGTCACCCGTAGGGGCGCGGCGTGATAGAGCGGCGCCGGGCTCAGATAGACCATGTCGTCGCGGAAGCCGTAGAGGGCCTGATTGTGCGCCGCGATCTCGGCTTCCCCGAGGCTGGCTTCGCCCGCGGGCAAGGGAAACTTGACGCCTTTGGGACGACCGGTGGTGCCGGAGCTGTAGAGCATCACCGTGCCGCGTCGCTCGTCGCCGAGAGGATCCGTCGGGTAGCGCGCCGTGGCGGCCTCGTACGATTCGTGTGCGGTGATCTCGCCGTCAAGCATGAGTCTGCGGCGGACGTGGGGCGTCCCGGTCACCAAGGCCGCGGCCACGTCCGCGCGGGCGGCGCTGGTCACCAGGACCTTGGCGCCGCAATCGTCGACGATGAAGGCGGCCTCGGACGGCGTCAGGTGCGAGTTGATGGCGGTGACGTAAAGGCCCGAACGCAGCGCTGCCCACACAACCTCGCAATAGCGCGGATGGTTCTCCATCATGACGGCGAAATGGTCACCCGGTCCGAGCCCCGTCTCGCGGAGCAAACGGGCAAACCGGATGGAGCCGTCGTTGAGCTGGCCGTAGGTGACGACCTGGCCGCTGCCACCCATGACGACCGCCCGCCGTTGCGGATCGAGGGCCGCGATCGTCCCGGGGTGGGCCACTAGGCCGGCACCGTGATCGGAGGGACGCGTCGAGCTCCGGGGCGACGCAATTCGATGAGCTGCACCGACGAGGACCCCCTTCGCAGACGAATCTCGTGCCGGTCCCGGCCCTCTTCCGGCGAGAACGGGCTACGCCGCAGACAGTACCATGCGTGCCGCGGAAAACCGCTCTGAACTGGGTGATCATGACCACATTCGGGAATGTGGCGACCGAGACCAGCCTTGATTCAGACTTTATAATGATATAGATTTCCGGCGTCGCGACCTGAGAAAGGTGCTGCAACCTCGACCACCCGCAGACGAAGGGGGAAAGCATGCTCGATGTGGTGATTCATGGCGGTTCCGTGGTGGACGGCACCGGCGCAGCACCCTCGCAGAGGGACGTGGGGATCCTGGACGGGCGCATCGTCGAAGTCGGCCGCGTGAGTGACCGGGCCCAGGTCAGCATCGATGCCGAAGGGCTCGTCGTTGCGCCAGGATTCATCGATCTGCATTCTCACTACGACGCCCAGCTCTTCTGGGATCCGACCCTGAGCCCGTCGCCGCTGCACGGTGTGACGACGGCGGTCAGCGGCAACTGTGGCCTCACCCTGGCGCCGGCGGCGCCGGACGATCGCGACTTCCTGACCAGGCTCCTCGCCCGCGTCGAGGCGATACCGGTCGAGGCGCTCCTGGCCGGCGTCCGCTACGAGTGGGAGTCCTTCTCCGAGCTCCTCGATGTCGTCGAGGCGAAGCCGTTGGCGCTGAACATCGGGTTCATGGTCGGTCACTCGGCCATTCGACGAGCCGTCATGGGCCCGGCTGCGTCGACGGACAAAGCCAGCCCGGAGCAGATCGCGGCCATGCGCGGCACTCTTGGGTGCGGCGCTCGCCGCGGGCGGGTTCGGATTCTCGACAGCCAACGTGGCCACGCAGGTCGACGGTGACGGGCGGCCCACCCCGCCCAATCTCGCCGATCCCCAGGAGTTCATCGAACTGGCGGCGGAGTGCGGTTTGCATCCGGGTACGTCCATCGAGTTCATCCCCGGTTCGTTTCTCGTCGGGTTCAGCGACGACGACATCGCACTGATGGCCGACATGTCGGCTGCGGCCGACCGCCATCTCAACTGGAACACGCCCCTGATCAATCCCAACGCGCCCGGCCTCTATCAGCGACAGCTTGACGCGTCGGACTTCGCCCGGGCCCGTGGAGGTCGGATCGTCCCGATGTTCATGCCGCAAAATGGTCCTTTGCGCCATGACTTCAAGGAAGCGTACGTCTTCCGCGCCGGTACCGGGCTGGGCCGATGTGTTCACACTCGACGGCGACGCGCGGGTGCGCGCCCTTTCAGATCCGGCCGTCCGGGCGCAGCTGAAGGCGTCCGTGGACGCAGAGACCCAGGGGCTGGCCGTGGTCGTGCGGAACTGGGCCGGCTACGAGGTGAACGACGTTGCCGATCCGGCACTGTCCCATCTCCTCGGGCGAACTATCGGGGACCTCGCAGCCGAGCGCGGGGTGAGCCCCTTCGACGCCATGCTCGATGTCGTGGTGGAGGCCAAGCTCGAAGTCGGGTTCGTGCGCTACCAATATCCCGACGACGAGTGGACGGCCAGCGCCCGCCTCGATGTGCTCAAGGACCCTCGTGTGGTGCTCGGCGCCTCGGATGCCGGTGCGCACGGAGAGATGATGGTCGGTGCCGATTTCCCGACCCGCTGTATCGGCGAGCTCGTGCGCGAAAAGGAGATCTTCACCGTCGAAGAGATGGTGCACCAGTTCAGTGACGTCACCGCACGTCTCTACGGGTTGAAGGATCGGGGTCGGATCGAGGCCGGAATGTGGGCCGACCTCGTCCTGTTCGACCTGAGCCGCATCGGCGCCGGACCGATGAAGAAGGTGAGCGACCTTCCCGCCGGAGCCTCGCGGCTCACGACCGAATCGACCGGCGTCGAGCACGTACTGAACCGTGGAACCGAAGTCGTCCGGCACGGCCAGTTCACCGGAGATCTTCCCGGGACGCTTACTCCGTTCGGGCCGGGACACGACGACGGTCACGGCGCGCTAGCCGATGTCCCCACGAGGTATTGCGGCAATCGCCCGTGACGAGCCAGACCGCGAGGCGATTGTCTGTGGCGACCGGCGTCACACGTTCGGTGATCTCAACGCTGACGCGAACCGTTGGAGCCAGCTGTTCGCCGACGCCGGCGTGGGTCACGGGGACAGGGTCGCGGTCATGCTGGGCAACCGCCCCGAGGTCTTCTCGGCCTGGGTCGGTGCGGCCCGCATGGGTGCGCTCGTCGTCCCGGTGAGCTACCGGTTCACGCGTCGGCGAGGTCGCCTACATTCTGGAGGACTCGCAGGCGGCCGCCTTCGTGTACGAAGACGAGGAGGTAGGGGGCCAGGCGGTCAAGGGCATCGACACCTTGCGGAGCTCGGGCCAATGTCGAGGATCCGGCGTGGCGTGCGCGACCGCCGCAGCCGGCGGTTCGAGAATTCCTCGGGAGCCCCGTCATCTTCATGAACTACACCTCGGGGACGACAGGGAAGCCGAAAGGGATCGCCCGTGCGCTTCCCATCCCGGCTGACGAGGACATGCCACCCCAACCGTTCACGGAGCTGTGGGGCTGGAAACCCGAGGACGTGCATCTTCTCTGCGGGCCGGCGTACCACACCGCGCCGGGCAACTATGCGCTCGCCCACCTCCTCGAAGGGGCCCGCGTCGTCGTGATGCCTCGCTTCGACGCGGTGACGTGCCTCGAGCTCATTGCGACAGAGGGCGTCACGACCTCCCACATGGTGCCGGCCAATTTCGTCAGGATTCTCGAAGCGGACTGGACCGCGTACGATCGCTCCAGTGTGCGCAAGATCCTGCACGCGGCGGCGCCGTGCCCCATCCCGGTCAAACGAAAGATCATGGATGTGTTCCCGCCGGGATCGGTATGGGAGTACTTCGGCATGAGCGAGGGATTCGTCTCGTTGATCTCACCTGACGAGTGGCTCGCCAAGCCCGGCAGCGTGGGCCGGCCGATAGCAGGCATCAGCGTGAAGATCCTCGACGAGGACGGGAGCGAGTTGGCACCCGGAGAAGTCGGCTATATCTACGTGTCGGCGCTCAGTGGCTTTCGAGTTCGAGTACCACAATGCGGTCGACAAGACGGCGGCCACATGGCGCGGCGACTTCTACACGGTCGGCGACCTGGGCTCTTTGGACGAGGACGGCTTCCTGTACATCGCCGATCGGCGGGTGGACCTTGTCATCAGCGGTGGTGTGAATATCTACCCGGCCGAGATCGAAGGAGTCCTGGCGGAGCACCCCGACGTCGTCGACTCCGCCGTCTTCGGTTTGCCCGACGAAAAAATGGGCCAAAAGGTGCACGCCCTGGTGGAGCTGCGCCCCGGTGCCACCGTCACCGAGGAGACGTTGCTGGCATTCCTCGGGGAGAGGCTGGCCAAGTTCAAGCTGCCCCGCAGTATCGAGCTGGTGGCGGAGCTTCCCCGGGAGCCGAGCGGCAAGGTGCTCAAGCGACAGCTCCGCGACGAGCGGCTCTCGACGGCGGCGCCGTGACCATCGAGGTTGGTAGGTTGCAGACAGACGAACGGAAGAGTGGGAGGGCAGCAATGGCCTACGACCTGGTGATCCGCGGGGGGACGGTGCTCGACGGTTCGGGCGCCCCACGCGTGCAGGCCGATGTCGGCATCTCGGGCGGCAGGGTGGTCGCGATCGGCGCTCTGGCCGAGCGGGGTGAGCAGGAGATCGACGCCGACGGCCTCTTCGTCGCGCCGGGATTCATCGACGGGCACGCCCATTTCGATGCGCAGATCTTCTGGGACTCACTCGGCAACTGCTCGTCGCTCCACGGTGTGACGACGACCATCATGGGGAACTGTGGCTTCACCATCGCCCCGACGCCGGCCGCGTCGAAGGATCTCGCCATTCGAAGCATCGAGCGGGCCGAGGACATAGCCCGCGAGGACATGCTCGTCGGTGTGCCATGGACGTGGCGCACCTACGCCGACTATCTCGATGCGGTCGACGAGCTTCCCAAGGGAATCAACTTCGCCGGCTACGTCGGTCACTCCGCCCTGCGGTGTTTCGTCATGGGTGAGCGGGCGTACACGGACCAAGCGACCCCCGAGGAGATCGCCGCCATGCGGGCCGAGGTGGAGGCGGCCCTGCGGGCGGGGGCGATCGGTTTCTCGACGTCGAGGATAAGTCAGCATCGGACGATCGACGATGGGCCGGTTGCCAGTTATGTCGCGAGCTGGGAGGAGGTCGAGGCACTGGCCGATGTGCTCGGCGACCTCGACACCGGTGTGTTCCAGCTGGCCGGCGACATCACCAACGCCGATCTCCAGGAAGAGCTGACGAAAATCGCACTGCGCATCAAACGGCCCGTGCATCTGGCCTGCGTCTTCGTGAAGGATCGACCCGAGGCTTTCCGGAGTGGCCTGGCGTTCCTGGACGATGTGGCCGCACTGGGTGGCCGAGCCGTCGCGCAGGTGCATGTGCGGGAACTGCAGAACGTCATCGGTTTCCGGGTCGGGCTGCCCTACGACCGCTTGCCCCAGTGGCGGCAGTTGCGTGCACTGCCGTTGAGCGAGCAACGGACGGCCCTGCTCAATGCCGAATCCCGCGCGGCGTTGGTCGATGAGGCGTTGCACGGCCCCTACGTGACGACGACTGTCACCGCCGAGGTACAGGCGCGGCTTCCCGACTACGAGAATCTGCGGGCGCTGTTCTCCTCGACGGAGATCAACCCGTCAGTGGCCGAGCTGGCGCGGCAGCGCCGGACGACGCCGCCCGAGATCCTGATCGACCTTTCTCTCGAGGCGGACTTCGACCAGTACTTCACGCAACCCTTCGCCAACCAGAACCACGATGCGATCGAAGAGATCCTGCGCCATCCGCACACGGTCATCGCCCAGTCGGACTCCGGCGCGCACGTGTCGCAGATCATGGACAGCTCGATCCCCACGTACTTCCTGGCCCACTGGGTGCGAGAGCAAGAGCGCTTCACGTGGGAGGAGGCCATCTCCATGCTCACCTCACGCCCCGCCTTCGAGTTCGGCCTCACGCGGCCGGGGCCTCTTGCGGAGGGTTACGTGGCCGACGTGGTCGTGTTCGATCCCGAGACGATCGGGCCGAGGCTTCCCTCCGCATTGGCGGACCTCCCGGCCGGAGGGACCCGGCTGGTGCAAGAGGCCGACGGGATCCGCGCCTCGGTGGTGTCGGGGCAGGTGCTCCTGGACAACGGCGCTTTCACCGCGGCCCGGCCGGGTCAGCTCATACGGGCAAATCGGCAACTCTCGAATTGAGAAGGCTGGCGCGGATGCGTGTCGCCCGTTCACCGGAGAGCGGGCAGGACCTCCTCGCCGATGAGCCGGATGTGGTCCAGATCCTCGAGGTCGCGGATCTGGAGGTAGAGCCTGTCGGCTCCCGCCGCCTGCGCGTGACGACAACACTCGACCACCCGGGCCGGGGATCCTGTAGCACCGGTGGCGTAGAGCAGCGCCAGTGGCAATCCGATGGCCGCGGCCCGGCGGGCGATCTCGTCCTCTGACGAGCCGCAGCATGCGATGAGGACACCCGACATCGACACCTCTTCGGGGTCGCGCCCTTGGGTTGCGCACGCCCTGCGCACCCGCGCGTACTGGGCCATGGCGTCGGGTATCGAGTGCAGCCCGATATTGAACTCGTTGCCAAAGCGAGCAGCCAGCGCAGGGGTACGGCGCGTCCCGGTCCCGCCGATGATCAGTGGAGGGTGCGGTCGTTGCGCCGGCTGTGGCAGGTCGCCGTGCACGTTCAGGGTGTAGTGCATCCCCCGCCAGGAGAACGCCCCGCCGGGTGGTGTCGTCCAGAGGCCGGTGATGATCGCCAGTTGCTCTTCGAGTCGCTCGAAGCGCGTCGCCGTGGGTGGGAAATCGACACCATAGGCCACGTGCTCCTCTTCGTGGTAACCCGTCCCCAGTCCCAGTTCGATGCGTCCACCACTCATGACATCGACTTGTGCGGCGATCACCGCCAGCGCTCCGGGATTGCGGAAGGTGGCGGCCGAGACGAGGGTGCCGAGGCGCAACGTCGAGGTCTCGCGCGCCAGGCCAGCCAGCGTGATCCACGCATCGGTCGGCGAACCCGAGCCCGAAACCGTGGACTGGAGGTGGTCCGACCGGAACAAGCCGTCGAACCCGGATTCCTCGGCTACCCGGGCGACGGCGAGGATCTGTTCGTAACTGGCGGCGTGCTCCCCTCCCACGAAGAGCCGCACTCTCACCGAGGCTTCGACTCCAAAATGGCGCGTGGATTGTCGACGAGCATCTGGTGGATCTCGGCATCGGAGACACCGGCCTCGCGCAAGGCCGGCAGGACGTCGTCGGGGATGTGGCGGAAGTGCCAGCTGGGCACGACCGTGGTGAGCACTTCTTCGGGAATGTGGTGGTTGTAACACGAGGCGTCATGGGAGAGCACGAGCTTTCCGGCGTGGCCTCTGCGGCACAATGCAGCCACCACACGGACGCGTTCTTCGAGTGGCAGCAACACGTTGACGCCGAATCGATCCATGCCCAGGTATGAACCGGCCGAGAGCAGTGCTTCGAGGTACCCGAGATCCGTCGTGTCGCCGCTATGGCCGATCACCACCCTGGAGAGATCCACTCCCTCTTCGGCGAAGATTCTTTGTTGGTCCAGGCCCCGGCGGGTGCCGGCATGGGTGTGGGTCGAGATGGGGATCCCTGTACGCAGGTGGACCCGGGCGACGGCCCGAAGGACCATTTCGAGGCCCGGGTTCAGTCCCGCTTCGTCGACTGCGCACTTCAGTACTCCCGCCCGCACACCCGTGCCGGCGATTCCTTCGGTCACGTCCGTCTCGAACATCTCTGTCATCGTGTCGACGTAGTCGGGTCTGAGCACACGGCTGTCGAAGTAGTGGGGGAGCGTGTCGAGCGACCAGAGTCCGGTGGCGACGACGATCTGCATGCTCGTGTGAGCGGCAACCTGGGCCAGCCGCGGGATGTCCCGGCCGAGGCCGACAACGGTGAGATCGACCACCGTGTCGATGCCGAGGGACGTGAGCTCATCGAGCTTTTGGATGGCGCTCGTGACCCTGGCGTCGTCGTCACCCCAGGTGGCTGGATAGTTGTGGCGCACGTCCATATCAGCGATGAAGACGTGTTCGTGCATGAGCGTACGGCCGAGGTCGGACCCGCGGATCGGCCCGCGGGCCGTCTCCACCATTCCAGCCGCGGTCATCGATGCTGGCGCACGTCGGTGCGACCGAAGGATCCGGGTTACTCCAGGACCGAGGGGTCCTTGCGGATCTGCATGCGGCACATGGCTTCGAAGAGGCCGGTGAAGTTCTTGTCGCGGAAGAAACCGCCGTATGCGGCAGCCGCGTCAGGGTGCATCAGCTTGCCGCCCCCGACAGCCTCAATGTGCCAGGCCTGCCGGCACCGCCATTCCAGGCACGAGGCGCGCAGGTAGGCCTGCTCGATGCAGTTGCCCATGACCAGGACGCCGTGGTTGGCCAGCAGGGCCATCCCCGCATCGCCGACCGCCTCGACAGCGGCGCGGGCATTGGCCACGTCGTCGACGGCGCCCCAGTACTGGTCGTAGACCGCGATCTCACCGTCGTAGTAGGCGCTCGACTGGTCGTAGATGCCGGGTACACGCCCGAGATCCGCCCAGATCGTGCCCCAACGAGTGTGGTTGTGCAGCGAAACCGTCACGTCCTCGCGCGTCTTGTGCAGTTCGACGTGGAGCGCAATGGCGGGAGTGATCGTCCAGGGCCCGTCCAACTCGTTGCCTTCGGCGTCCATGCGCATGATGTCGCTGGCTCGAACTTCGCCCCAGGTCAATCCGAACGGGTTGACGAGGAAGGTGCCATCGGGCTGCTTGTAGGTAATGTGACCGGCAAGGTGGTCGTTGTGGCCTTCGTCCCACAGGCACCGGGCGAGTAGGGCAATCTGCTGATGAGGGGTGAGCGCCGGGAGCGGGGGTGCGATGGGCTTGGTGACGACCATCGATTTCATCTGCGTCGGGGCGTTGGTTTGAGTCGCCGTCATGCGAGTCGATCCTTTCGCAAAGTGTCGAGTCGCTCCGTGCGGCTCTTGACACGGCTGGCATTACAGATAGGCTTACTTTATCGATCTTTAAGATGTTACGCAACCAAGTTGGTGACCAAAACGGGTCACCCGATGGTCGACGCAGGGGGATGGAACGGGCGAAGTCGACGACACCGTGTGACGGGGAGTTCGCCGGACGGTCCGGACGAGCGCGCGCCAGAGAGTTCCACGAGTGATTGGAAATGGGCACAGTGACGACAATCGAGAAACCACTTCTCATCTCCGTGGACGACCACGTGATCGAGCCACCGAACCTCTGGGTCGACAAAGTGCCACGGTCGGATCGCGGGCGGGTGCCCCATGTGGTCGAAGAAGATGGTGCATCGATCTGGTTGTACGAAGACGTCGCGCATCCCGATACCGGGGCTGTTCGTGCAAGCGGGACGTGACCAGTCGGAGATCGTGCCGGAATTGATGTCCTACGAGAAGATGCGTCCCGGCTACTTCGACCCGGCCGAGCGGGCGAAGGACATGGACATCGACGGCGTCATCGCCTCGCTCTGCTTCCCCACGATCCCTCGCTACTGCGGCCAGCAATTCCTCGAGGCCAAGGACCGCGAGATGGCGCTGACCTGCCTTCGCATCTACAACGACTGGATGATCGAGGACTGGGCCGGAGGTGCCCCGGGGCGTTTCATACCCCTGATCGTGGTTCCCCTCTGGGATCCCAAGCTCGCCGGTGACGAGGTGCGGCGATGCGCCGGCATGGGCGCCAAGGCGGTCTCGTTCTCCGAGAATCCGGCCAAGCTCGGGCTTCCATCCCTGCATGATGCCGGCAACTACTGGGATCCCTTTCTCGAGGCCGTCAATGCAACGGAGCTTCCCCTGTGCATCCACTTCGGTTCCTCATCGATGGTGCCGACGACGTCCGACGACGCTCCTGTCTACGTGTCCGCCCTCCTCTCACCCCTGAACCTCACGTATGCAACGGCGGACTGGTTGTTCTCGAAGAAGCTCGAGAAGTTCCCCAACCTCAAGATCTGCCTCTCCGAGGGCGGCATCGGGTGGATCCCGTACATCCTCGAGCGCGCTGCGTTCATCATCGAGCACATGCCCTGGGCGCGTACCTATGGTTCCTTCGACTACACGCAGACCAAGCACGAGAACCTCGGGCCGGAGTTGAGCCCGACGGAGCTCTTCCAGAAACACATCTTTGGTTGTTTCATCGACGACGCATTCGGGATCAAGAATCTCGCGGCCATCGGTGCGGACAACGTCATGATCGAGACCGACTATCCCCACGGGGATGGGACCTACCCGCACTCGGTCGACAATGCCGAGCGCTTGTTGGCCGGACTGGACGAGGACACCCGGTACAAGATCATGCAGGGAAATGCGCGAAGGGTCTTCAATCTTCCTGCACAATGAGCGACAACGACGGCTCTGAGAGCTGGCAAGGGGTACTCGCCGACCTGGAACATCGTCGGGCCGCGTCGCGTGGCATGGGTGGCGAGGAGCGGCTTCGAAAACACCACGATGCCGGCAAGATCGACGCCCGGGCCCGGATCGATCACCTGCTCGATCTCGGCTCCTTCGAGGAGATCGGTACCCTGGTCGGAGGGGCCGACGCCCCCGCCGATGCCGTGATCATCGGCTCGGGCACAATCGATGGCCGTCCGGTCATGGTGGCGGCCGAAGACTTCACCGTGCTGGCGGGCACGATCAGCGCGGCGTCCAACGCAAAGCGCTACCGGGTGGCGGAGATCGCCGTGACCGACCGCGTGCCACTGGTGATGCTGCTCGAAGGAGCGGGCTTCAGGGCCGACGGCAAACCGTACGGCCGCAGTCCTACCGACCTGCTCGCCCAAGCCCGCTGCTCGGGTCGGGTTCCGCTCGTGACCGCCATCCTCGGGGCATCGGCGGGTCACGGCGCGCTGGTCGCCCCGATATCGGACTTCACGGTCATGACCGCGCAGGCGTCGGTGTTCACCGCCGGACCGCCTGTCGTCTTCGAGTCGCTCGGCGAGAAGATCAGCAAGGAGGAGCTCGGCGGCCCGGACGTCGCACTGGCCAGCGGACTGATCCACAATGCTGCGCCCAGACGACGCAGCAGCTCTCGACATCGTGAAGGCCTACCTGCAGTACTTTCCCTCCTCGGCCTGGTCGTACCCGATCGATGTCGACGACGGGGACGACGGCTTCCGACCCGTGCCAGAACTGTTGGACATCGTCCCTCGCAACGGCCGCCGGTTGTACGACATGCACGAGGTGGTCGACGTCGTCTTCGACGAGGGATCCTGTTTCGAAGTGCAGCCGGGCTTCGGCCGTTCGCTCCTCTGCTTCCTCGCCCGGCTGGGTGGCCATCCCGTTGCCGTCGTGGCCAACGAGCCCCGGTTCCTGGCCGGATCCCTCGACTCCGACGGGGCGGACAAGGCGGCCCACTTCATCACGGTCGCCGATTCGTTCCACCTTCCGCTCGTCTTCCTGGCGGACAACCCGGGGGTCATGCCCGGGAGCCAGTCGGAACGCCAAGCGATCTTGCGCAGCGGGGCCCGTATGTTCGCCGCACAGACGCAGGCCCGCGTGCCCAAGTTCACCGTGACCCTGCGCAAGGCCTATGGATTCGGGTCGATGGTCATGGGGATGATCCCCTTCGACGGGCAGTCGGCGACGTTCATCTATCCCGGGGCCACCATGGGAGCGATGGGGGCGGCATCCATGAGCCGGGCCCGTGGCTCCGACGTGGACGAGGCGACACTCCTACGCCAGGCGGAGGTCGAACGCGTCGTACCGGTCGGCCGAGAACTTCGGCCAGGACGAGTTGATCAGCCCGGTCGAGACCCGCGATCGGCTCCTCCGTGCGCTCGAGCGGGCGCTCTATCGCCGCCAGGGGACGCCAGAACCGGCGGCCCGCATCGGCATCATGCCCTGACCGCTCAGAAGGTGATCACGGTTCGCACGACCTCGCCGGCCTCCATGGCATCGAACGCGCCGTTGATCTCGTCGAGCGCAATGCGGCGGCTGATCATGCCCTCGAGGTCGAGCTGACCGGCCTTCCACAGGCGCAGAAAACGGTGGAAGTCGGAGCGAACGTCAGAGGAGCCGTAGTAGCTCCCGACGAGCGTCTTCTCGTTGAAGAACACCTCGAACGCGCTGAAGACCAGCTTGTCCTCCTCGCGCCCTGCCCCGACAATGCAGGCGGTGCCGCCTCGTCGGATGCTGTCCCAAGCCATCCGCATGGTCTTGGCGAGACCGATTGCCTCAATGGCGTAGTCGAAACCGTCGCCGGTGAGCTCGGTGCGCGCGTCCTCCAGGTCATCGGGGCCGCAGCTGTGGGTCGCACCGAACTGCAGCGCCAGCGCTCGCTTCTCCTCCACCACGTCGACGGCGACGATGGTTGACGCACCGGCAAGTCGTGCTCCCTGAATGGCCGCGATGCCGACCCCGCCGCACCCGAAGACGACGACCGATGACCCGGGACTGACCTTGGCGCAGTTCACGGCCGCACCGACGCCGGTGGTGACGCCACAGCCGATGAGTGCGGCGATCTCGAAGGGGACATCATCGTCGATGGCGATCGCGGCACGCTCTTGGATCGTGGCGTATTCGCTGAACGTGCCCGTTCCCGACATGCCGTGGACCGGCGTGGAGCCCCGGCGAAAGCGGGGAGTGAGTGCACCCGTGGTGTACATGGTCGAACACAACTCGGGCCGCTTGCGGCCCGAGCAGTTGATGCAGGAGCCGCACGGGGCAGTCCACGCGATGATGACGTGGTCGCCCTCTTTGAGCCGCCCCACGCCGTCACCGATCGCCGTGACAATGCCGGCGCCTTCGTGGCCGAGAACGGCCGGGAGCGTCTGCGGCATGGTCTGGTTGAGGATCGACAGATCGGAATGGCACACACCGGACGCCATGATCTTCACCGTGATCTCCCCGGCTCCAGGGTCCAGCATCGTGATGTCGTCGACCACCTCGAGACGGTCGGTTGCGTTGCTGAAGAGAACAGCTGCTTTCATGGGTTCCTCCTCCTGGGTGGCACCGTCGGAACGACGAGATCGAGTGCGTCAAGATCCGATGGCCGACCGCAGCTCCTCGAGCCGTCGTGCGACCATCGATGGTCCTTCAGGGCTGGGTAGTACGAGGAACCGGTTCTCGAGGAGGGCCTCGAGCACGGCTGATGCCACCTGGGCTGGCGAGGTGGTGCTCGCCTCGACCGCGTCCCTGTAGCGCTGCGCCAGCTCGGGGTCGGCGTGCGATTCGCCGGGGAACTCCGGCGGCCGATTGCGTTCGCTATGCGCAATGCGCGTCCGTACCACTCCCGGGCACACCAGAGAAACGTGGACACCGGTGTCCGCGAGCTCGGCCTGCAGCACTTCGGCCAACCCGGTGAGTGCATGCTTCACCGCTGAGTAGGGACCCAGCGACTGGGTCGGGATGAGCCCGGCCAATGACCCGGTGATGACGACATGGCCCTGGTTCTTTCGCACGAGGTCCGGGACGAACGCGTTGAGGCCGTTCACGACCCCGATCAGGTTGACGTCGATCAGCCAGCGCCACGTCTCCATACTGGTTTCGAGTACCGAACCCGAAGGTGAGACGCCCGCGTTGAGGCAGACGATGTCGACAGGGCCGAATTGGGTGCGGGCCTGGAGGGAGAGCGCCTCCATGTCGTCCTTCGAGCGGACGTCGCAATGGGCCCCGACGGCCGAAGAACCCCGCGCCCGCATCTCGTTCACCGTGTCGTCGAGTGCGACCTTCTCCGTGTCGGCGAGCACAACGTTGCACCCCGCGGCGTCCAGGGCTATAGCGAGAGCCCGGCCGATTCCGCTGGCGCCGCCGGTCACGACCGCCACACGGCCCGTCAGCACGAGCATGTGATCCGACCGCTGTGGCGGCGAGGGGGCTCGCCTCAGTCCAGAACTCCAGGATCCTTACGGATCACACGGCGACACATCGCCTCGAAGAATCCATCGAATGCGCTCGGAACGGAGTCGATCAGCGCGCCGAAGTCCCGAGCCGTCTTGTCACTCATCGGCACGCCACCCCCCAGGGCCTCGACATGCCACGCTTGGCGGCAGCGCCATTCGAGCACCATGGCGCGGATGTAGGCCTGCTGAATGTCGTCGGCGATCACCATGACGCCGTGGTTGGCCAGCAAGGCGGCATTGGCCGATCCCAGCGCGCGGATCGCACCGCTCGCATTGGACCTGTCGTTGACCGGGCCGTCGTATTCGTTGTAGACGGCGATCTCACCGGAGTACATGGCCCCCGTCTGGTCGTAGACCGGCGGGACCCTGTGCGCGTCGGCCCAGATGGTCCCCCAGCGGGGGTGGTTGTGGACGACGACGCCGGCGTCATGGCGGTGCTCGTGCAGCACGACGTGAAGGGTGATGGCGGGGGTGATGAGCCAGCGGCCGTCGAGCTGCCGACCTTCCTTGTCCATGCGCGCGATGTCACTGGCGCAGAGCTCGTCCCAGGCCAGCCCCCATGGGTTCACGAGGAACGTGCCGTCGGGCTGCTTGTACGTGATGTGCCCACTCAGATGATCGTCGTACCCTTCGTTGAAGAGTGTGCGGGCCAGGAGTGCGACTTCCTGTTCCGGGCTCAGATGCATCTCGGGAAATCGAAGAGGGGTCGTCTCCACCGATTGAACGGCCATGGCTTTACTCGCTTCCCAATCGACAGGCTACGGCCGTGCGCCGAGTCGAAGCGTCCCCCGTATCCCTAACTTGTAAACACCTAACTTGTAAACAATTGCAATACCCAATCTAAGGAGGGGCGTCAGGAGTGTCAAGCAGCGGCGTCGCACACTCGTTCCTCATCGAGGTATTGAGATCACTCTTTGCGTCGCTGCCCCACGAGCCGTGACGCGACAGCGGGCAACCACGCGTGTGGCGCACGGCGGGACGCCCGCGACGTTCGGTGCGGCGCGAGTCCGCCCGAAATCATAGGTAAACGGACTGAATCCGGGCCGGGCCCTCTCGAGCGACAGGCCTCCGCTGCGCCGCCGGTGGTGGCCTGTGGAGGAGAGGGACTCGCTCTTGACCCCTCACCGAGCCCTGAGTACAGTACACTCTTCTGGTGAAGAGTGGGGGAAGCTAGGCGCGCCTCGCGCGCGTGCCGTCACCCCAGCCGATAATTGGAGGCTGACGTGCCGAAGACACCCGTGCCGCGCTCGAACCGGGGTCGCACCTCGTCCATCTTCGTCACTCTCGGTGTTGTCTCCATAGTGACGGCGTCCGTCCTGGCGACGGGTGCCGCCGGCGCCAGCCAACGTTCGGCTCTGGGCCAGCCGGACCCGGCCAAAGGCACGCCCGTCGTGGTGGGAATGATCAGTGACGGTGGGTCGGGAACCGTCGGCACGGCCCCGCTGGTGGAGCAGGGGGCCAAAATGACGGTGGCATGGGCCAACGCCTACCGGGGCGGCCTCGGCGGTCATCCCATCCAGCTCTTCATCTGCGAGAACCTCTCCACTCCGGCCGGAGGGCAGGACTGCGCCAACCAAATGGTGCAGAAGCACGTCGTGGCGGTGACCGAGCCGTTCACGGGCCAGGGTCCGACCGAAGTGCCGACGATCGTCAAGGCCGGCATCCCGTACATGACCTTGTCCGGCAGTACGACTCAGGAGACGACGACCAAGGGGGCGTACTCGCTCACCGGTGGGCTGCCGGGTGTCCTCGCGGCGGACGCCGCAGTGGCCAAGGCCAAGGGCTACAAGAAGTTCGCCATGCTGACCGTCAACGTGCCCGAGGCCATACAGCCGGCGCAGACGCTCGGGGTCACCGCCTTCAAGAATGCCAAGGTGGGCTTCAAAGTCATACCGGTCAATCTGGGTACGGCCGACATCACGCCGCAGTTGGAGAGTGCGGTGCAATGGGGCGCTCAGGCCATCGGGATGACCGGCGACCTCACATTGTGCACATCGTTCTTCCAGGCGTATCAGACGTTGGGTCTCACGCTGCCGCGCTACGTGCTCAGCACCTGTGTCGACCCGAGCATCATCAACTCACCCCTCGACAAAGTGATGGCAGGATCGATCATCTCGAGTCCCGGGGTCACGAGCTCCCCGGACTACGCCACCTATGCCGCCATCACCAAGAAGTACGCACCGAGTGTCAACCCGAGTCCGAATGTCAGCACCAACCAATCCGATGGAGCATCGGCCATATGGGCTCTCCTCAATGTGATGCAGGGCTACTCGGGCGAGGTGACGGCGGCTGGCGTCAACACGCAGATTCGCACCGCCAAGAACGTGGTCCTCCCCCTCTCCGACGGGGCCACGTTCACGTGCAATGGGAAGATCATTCCCTCCCTGCGGAGTGTCTGCTCGGTCGTGACCCAGATCGGGACGCTCAAGGCCAACGGGATCGCGACCGACATCAAGAACATCAACGCGTCGTCGCTCTTCTCCAAGTAGCTCGTTCTCGCTTCTTGAATCTCCAAAGAGTACCCTGAATAGAATGGCGCCGACCGTGGAGGACGAGGGTCTGCACCCTGCAACCGACGACGTCGAATGGCAGGAAAGCGTGTACTTCGCCTGGCGCGACGCGGCGTCCGGCACTGGTGGCAACCACCGCATCGGCAATGAAGTCAACCGGGGCACGGCCAATCTGTGGTGTGGCGTCTATCACGAGGACGGAACCCGGTTCCGCCACAACGACGAGGACCTCGTGCTCGAGAAAGTCGAGGGTCACGGCCTCACCGCCGGGCCGCAGCGGCTCTTCCACGATGGCGAGCGACTCCGGTTCGTGCTCGAGACGGATGCCTGCCGGATGGACCTCGTGCTGGAGGACGAAGCCGACTCGTTCTCCGTGTCTGGTGCGAACACCTTCGCCGGGTCGAAGGGCGCGGCGGGAGCCATCTTTTCGAACAACTTCCACGCCTCGTGCCGGGCCTCGGGTACGGTGACCCTCGAAGGTCGGACGGCGATGATCACTGCGTCGGCCTGGCGCGACCACTCCTGGGGCGTTCGCCACTGGGACAGCTTCCTGTCGAGCCGGAGTTTCGGGGGTTCCTTCGGCGACCTGCAATTCCGCTACGGGTCGATGGTCGGAGCCAATGGCAGCTTCTTCCGCCAAGGCTCGTTGACCGACCGTGGGGAGAAGCTCGATGTGGTCAGCGCGTCCATGCTGTTGCACGTTGACGACGACTCCCTGCGCTGCCCGTCGGCCGAGGTCCGATATTGCCTGGCCGACGGGGCGACCATGGACGTCCGCGTGCAGACCATCGGGGGCATGCTCGGCGTCACCCGTCGACGGCACGGCTGGGAATCCGTCGGCGACGTGTGGGTCGACGGCAAGCAAGGAGGGTGGGGATTCCTCGAGGCGAACATCAATCCGCGCAACGGGGATGCCCCGCCCGCATTTGCCCTGGGTGACGCGCTTGTCAACGGCGTGACCCGGGCGGCGGTCCCGGACGCGGCATCGGGTATCTGATGCGCCAGCATCCCGAGGATCGAGCTCTCTACTATCGCCAGGTGCGGCGAACGATTTCGTCCGTGCTGTTGCCAGAGCTCCAAAGCGCGCAAGCTGTCGATGCCGCCGGATTGCTTGACCGGATCCTGGTCGAGTTCATCGTGGAGGAGGAGGCCGCAGCCGAACTGAGCGCGGAATACGGGGCCGCCTTCGAGGCGTCGCTCCGTCCCGGTGTGCAGTCGGACGGCGTCGTGAGCCCAGCGCGCTTCGATGAGCTGCGGGCCGAGGCCGCCTCGGTGGCTCGCTCGGGCGCTGATGTCGACGTCGCCCGCAACGCCGCCGAGGTCGAGCACCGGTTCCTCGAACGCGTGGACGAGCTGCGCTGCGCCGTGCTGGCCGAGGGACTCAGCGGTGACGATCCGCAAGCGTCTGAGCAGGGATGTTCCATCAACAGGGAACAGCTCACGGCGTTTCTGCGGGGCAGGCTCGTGGACTCGCCCAACGTTGTCGTCGAAGCCATGTCCGTCGTCCCCGGGGGGCGGTCGAAGGAGACGATCCTGGTGTCGCTGCGCGACACCAGCGACCTTCCTCATGAGGTGATCGTGCGAAAGGATCGCCCGGTGGGCCTGCTCGAGACCCGCGCCGTCGATGAGTTCGCCGTCATCGACGCCGTGCACAGATTCGGCGGTGTGCCGGTACCCCGGCCGTTCTTCGCCGAGCCCGAAGGTCACCCGCTCGGCGAGGGGACGCTCCTGGTGATGGAGCGCGTGTCCGGACACAAAGCCGGTGAGTTCTTTCCCGACCTCGCGGCGCCCACGGGACACCGGCTCGAGCTCGGCCGCCAATTGGCCGCCAGTTTGGCTCGACTCCACTCTCTGCCTCTGGACCACCTCGGCCGTACCCATCTTGACGTCGAAGGCGCGACCGTGACGGTGGACTCGACCGTGGCGATGGTCGAAGCGATCATGGCGCGGGTCGACGGGCTGAGCGGTCCGCCCAATGTGACGGCGCAGATGGCCGGCCGCTGGCTCCTGGCACACGTCGCCTTTGTGGTCCCCCCGTCGCGCCTCTGCCTTCTCCAGGGTGATTTCGGTTTCCACAACATGCTGATCGACGGCGCACGCGTCACCGCGTTGGTCGACTGGGAGGCGGCTTCCATCGGTCCGCCTGCCCGGGAGCTCGCGGCGGCCTGGCACGTGGCCACATTCCTCATGGGTTGGCCCTCCTTCGTGGCGGCGTATGTCGACGCCGGCGGTCGCGTCGAGGACACGGATCCACGCGCCATCACCTTCTACCGGGTCCTGATGGCACTGGGTGGCCTGATGACCAGTAAAATGGGAGGACACCTGTTCCGCACGGGCGTCAAACGCGACCTCCTGACTGCGCATTCAGGGCTCGACTCCTCATTCCGCTGCGCCCGGAATCTGGCGCGGGCCTACGCCGACGCCACCGCACTGGACGAGTGAGAGGTCAGGGACCGGCCCCTCCACTCAGGTAGGCCTGGGAGAGCGTCGCCTCTTCTCGGCGTACATCGTCGGCGGATCCGGACGCGACGATGCCTCCGTGCACGAGGACGATGGCGATATCGGCTACTTCCAGGGCCAGTTGCACGTGTTGTTCCACCAGGATGACGGCGGCGTTGCTCTCGTCGGCGACCCGTCGGATGACGGGTAAGAGAGATTCGACGATCACCGGGGCCAGTCCCATGCTCATCTCGTCGATGAGCAAGACCTTCGGTGCTTGAATCAGCGCCCGGGCAACCGCCAGCATCTGTTGTTCTCCACCGGAAAGCTGCCCCACCGGTAGGCGCGCCCGTAGCCGCAGAGCAGGAAAGAGATCGAGGATGTCATCGACCGAAGAGCGGGAGCGGCGGGCGCCCAGCTTCAGGTTCTGCACCGGTGTCAACTCGGTGAAGAGGGCCCGCGAGTCGGGGACCAGGACGACGCCGGCGCGGTTCATCCGTCTGGCCGAGCCGGTCCGCAGCGGGACACCGTCGAGGGAGATCGCCCCTTTGAGCGGAGCGAGAAAGCCCGACAAGGTGAGGAGCAGGGTCGTCTTGCCGGCGCCGTTGGGGCCCAGCACGGTCAGGACCTGGCCGTGCGCAACGGACAGGTTGATATCGCGCGCGACGGCGACCTTGTTGTAACCGGCGTCGATGCCGACGCACTCCAATGCGGGTGCGCCGGTCAAGGCACGGCTTCCTTCGTGGGTGTCGCACCCAGGTACGCGTCGATGACAGCGGGATCCATGCGGATGTGGGCGGGTGGGCCTGAGGCGATCAGGGACCCGAAGTTGAGGACGTGCAGTTGGTCGCACAACCCGAGCACGAGGCTCATGTCGTGATCGATAAGCAGGATCGTCACCCCGCCATCGCGCACGACGCGCAGGCGGTCAGCCAGCCAGGCACTTTCCGAACTGTCGAGACCGGCAGCAGGCTCGTCCAAGAGGAGGACCTTGGGCTCGCCCGCCAGCGCCCGGGCTATCGACACCAGCTGGCGTTGACCTTGCGACAGCTCCCCGACGTTTCTCTCCCTGAATGCCGAAAGCTCCAGTATGTTCAGGATTTCCGTCAGTTTCGCTGCACCCCCACCGCGGGCGAGGTGCTGGCCCACAATGACGTTCTCCTCCACCGAGAGATCCTCATAGAGGTCGATGCTCTGGAACGTGCGCCCCAGTCCCTGCGCGGCCCGGCGATGCGGCGCGAGGTCATCGAGGGAACTGCCCTGCAACACGGCATGTCCGCGGTAGCGAGTGAACCCGCTGAGGGCGTCGATCAGCGTGGTCTTTCCGGCGCCGTTCGGACCGATGAGGCCCACGATGTCGCCCTCGGCCACGGACAAGGTGACATCATCGACCGCGACGACCCCGCCATAGTGCACGCTCAGCCCGCGCACCTCGAGTGCCTCCGCCGCGGGAGACGGACGGCTGACCGTGGGCGCGCGTGGCTTCGGTGCCGGCGCGGGAGTTGTGACCGGCGTTGCCGGAGTGACGATTTGGGCCGACGGCCAGATGCGGCGGCGGACGCGCTCGGCCGACGTGTACATCGGCCCGACGGCTCCCTCGGGGTTGAAGATCACCGTCTGCACCACACCGATCCCCAAAAGGACCCCGTACCAGTTGCCGAACGAGACGACATGGTTGGTCGCCACGAACAAGATGCCGCCCGAGGCGCCTAACCCCGCGAGGATCGCACCGCTCACCGACGTGATGCCTGCCACGAAGACAGTGGAGAAGAAAAGGAGTCCCACCAGGGCGTCGAAGGTGTCGAATGTGACATTGGTTTGCATGTAGGCCATGAGGCATCCGCTGATGCCCGCGATGAAGGCTCCGATCGCGAACCCGATGAGCTTGACGCGCACGACGTTGACGCCGGCGGCGGCGGCGGAGCGTTCATTGGCGCGGACGGCGAGCATGGCCGAACCGAGACGGCTGACGCGCAGCCGCGCCACGCCGATGGCGACGACAACCAGGACGAACAGGCAGAGCAGCCCGAAAGCGATACGAGGGAAACCGAGTCCCGAGCCAATCCCGAGATCGATTCCGAAAAGGCGTGGATCTGGGATCGGCTCGCCTCCCGAGCTCCCGTCCAAGCTGTTGTTCTGGAACCAGACCGCCTCCACGGCCACGGCGAGCGCCAGCGTGACGATGGCCACGAACAGACCGCGGATGCGGAGCGCAGGCAAGCCGAACGCAACACCGACGATCGTCGCCGCGACCGCAGCCAGCAGCGGGGCGATAGGGAACGGAATACCCCATGTGTGCGCGAACGTGCTGAGGAGGAAGCCGGCGACGCCGGCCAGTGTGAGCTGGGCCAGCGAGATCTGACCCACGTACCCGGTGACCACGACGAGCGAGAGGCCCAGAGTCGAGAGGATCAGGCTCAGAATGAAGGCGTCCCGGAAGCTCTGCTGGAGAAGTACCAGGAGGAGAATCGCCACGGGAACTCCGATGACGAGGGGCCACACCATGTGGCGGGGCCGCGGCGCCTTGCCCAGCGTCGGCTGGAGGAGCTGTCCTCGGGTCGGGAGTGGGCGCCCCCGGTACAACAGGACGGCCAGAATCATGGCGAGGGGGAGCACCTGCCCGGCTCCGCTCGGGAACGACGGGTAGCGCGAGTTGAGGTAGACGCCGACCGATTCGAGGGCGCCGAGGAGCAATCCGGCTGCGACGGCAGGCGTCAGCGAGTACAGGCGCCCCACGACGGCTGCCGCCAGGGCGGGCACGATGAACAGAGTGTAGGAACCTGGGATCAGGGGCACCAGAGGCCCGATCAAGATGCCGGCTAGGCCGGCGACGGTCCCGCTGATCGCCCAGTTGCTCAGCGCGATGTTTTCGGGCGAGAGGCCGGTCACCAACGCGCCGATCTCGGACTCCGCCGACGCGCGCGTTGCGAGGCCGAACGGGGTGAACCGGTAGACGGCGCCGAGGAGGAGCGCCACGCCCAGGATGGTGACGGCAAACCAGAGACGGTCGGCCGGCATCCGGATGCTGCCGATCGTGTACGTGCTCTGCGGATAGATCGGGGCGACCAACACCTGCTGGGAGCCCACCTGGAGATTGACCAATGCGGTGAGCAGGCCCATGACGCCGAGCGACGCCACCGCTTTGGCCACGGCGCGTTGGTGACGTAACGGTCGGAAGACGGCCACGTAGAGGAGGATCCCGAGCAGAGCCTGGATGCACAAGGTGATGACGACGGCGGGGAGGAATGCCACGGGACCTCCCACCGAAATCGGTGCCACGCCAGGAATGGGAACGAGCAGGCGCCCCGTGCGGAGCAGCCCGTAGGTATAGGAGGCGTAGAGCGCCTGCGCCCCGGTGGCGAAGTTCAGGACGCCGGAGCTGCGGTAGGTGACCACCAGGGACATGGCCAAGGCGGCGAAGACGGCTCCGTTCCCCAACCCCAGGATCAGGAAGTTGATGTAGTTGGCCATTCCCCCCCGGCTCGATGCACTGGTGGTGCTTGCTTCTCAAGGCGATCACGGCTCGGTTTCGAATCCCGGGCGACGAATAAAGGATACTCTAGACAATCGGCGCCCTCGCGACACGTCCTGCCGGGCTGGGCGCATGACAGTGTGGGCAGCACCGGCCCTCAGTGTGTACGTCAGGCGGGGAGGAAGGCCTATTGACCTTGTTCTCTTGGCTGGATCACGTGCGGCCGCCCAGTAGGTGTCGGAGCCGGACCATCGCCGACCATCCGTAGGACGGGCGGTCGGGAAGTCTGTTCGAGCGCGATCCTTCTGCCTATTCAGGTTACTGTATCGAGTCACACGACGAAGGAGAGCCCATCAGATGACCGAAGGCGTTCTCGACGGGGTGCGGATCCTCGAGGTGGCGACGTGGACGTTTGTCCCAGCGGCCGGTGCCGTGCTGGCCGATTGGGGGGCGGACGTCATAAAGGTCGAGCACCCTGAGACAGGCGACCCCCAACGTGGCCTGGTCACCGCAGGAATGTTCGGAGGTGGCGCCCGTGCCGTGAATTTCATGATCGAACAACCCAACCGGGGCAAGAGGAGCATCGGCATCGATCTTCGATCCGAGGGCGGGCTCGAAGTTCTCTATCAGCTGGCCGAGACCTCGGATGTGTTCCTCACAAGCTTTCTGCCGGCGGCCCGCCACGAGATGCGCATCGACGTCGAGCACATTCGCGCCCGCAACCCGAGCATCATTTACGTCCGCGGGAGCGGAATGGGCCAGCGCGGGCCCGAACGCGAAAAGGGTGGGTACGACGCTGCGGCGTACTTCGCCCGCGGTGGGCACGCCGCCGCGCTCACCCCCGATGACGTCGAGTATCCGGTGAACCCACGTGCCGCCTACGGCGACCTTCCCGGGGGTCAGACCCTGGCCGGTGGGATCGCGGCCGCCCTCTTCCGGCGGGAGCGACATGGAGTGCCGTCCGTCGTCGACGCCTCGCTCCTGTCGTGTGCCATGTGGGCCCTCTCGCCCGACATCGTCTCGAGCAAGCTCTTCGGCATACCCAAACTGCCCCGAGGCGATCGCCGTCACGCACCCAATCCGCTGGTGGGCACGTACAGGACCAAGGACGGGCGGTTCATCAACCTCACGATGCTCGAATCGGATCGCTATTGGCCCGATCTCTGCGAACGCATAGGCCGGCCCGAGCTCGTCGACGACCCCCGCTTCGCGACTGCGGCGCTGCGGCACACGCACGGGCCCGAATGTGTCGGGGTGCTCGACGACACATTCGCCGAGAGGACGCTCGCCGAGTGGAAGGTTGGCTTGGCGGACGCCCTGGGCGTCTGGGCCGTGTGCCAGGAGCCGCTCGAGCTCCACGACGATGCGCAGGCGCACGAGAACGGCTACCTGGTCGACGTTGCCACTGACGAGGGCACGTCGTTTACGCTCGTGGCCAACCCCGTCCAATTCGACGAGACGCCGCCGGTACTGACGCCGGCACCAGCGCACGGTGAGCACACCGAAGCGATCCTGCTCGACCTCGGATTGGAGTGGGCCGACATCCTTGCACTGAAGCAGACCGGCGCCGTCCTATGAAGGATCCAGGATTGAGCCTTCCCGACGATCTGGTGACCTGGGTGGAGGAGATCGGCGGGGGAAAGGTCACCCACGTCGACCGCAAGCCCGGGGGTGGCCGCAAGGAGGCCTGGTTCGTCGACCTCGACCGGGCGGACGATGGGGTGGCGGCGCTCTTCCTGCACTATGACCGCTCCGATCACGAGGCCACGAAAGACCCTTGGACGCTGCGTCGCGAAGCTTCGGTCTACCGCGCCCTGGAGGGCACCACCGTCCCGGTACCCCGACTGCTCGGGATCCACCCTTCGCACCACGCCATGCTGTCGGAGCGTGTGGTGGGGGAGAGTTGGTTCTCACGTATCTCGGATCCGGCCGAACGCGAGGCGACGGCGCAGGATTTCATGACGAAGCTCGCCGATCTCCACCGGCTGGACCCGGCGACACTCGATCTCCCTGGGTTCCCGCAGCCCACGACCGTCCCCCACGCCGTGTGCTGCGAGCTCGATGAGTGGGATGCACTGCTGGCTGCGCGCGGCGGTCCGGTGGACCCGGCGCTCTCGTTCACGTTGGACTGGCTCCGCCGCCACATCCCCTCCTACGAGGGTCCGATGGTGCTGGTCCAGGGGGACACCGGGCCGGGGAACTTCATGTACGCGGCCGGCCGTGTCGTGGCGTTGGTCGACTGGGAGTTGGCGCATCTGGGTGACCCGATGGACGACATCGCCTGGCTGTCCCTCCGTGCCACCCAGGAGCCGTTCACCGACTTCCCGGAGCGCCTGCGGGAGTACGAAACGCTCTCGGGCCACCGCATCGACGAAGGTCGTGTCACGTACTACCGCGTGATGGCTGAGGCCAAGTTACAGGTCATGAGCCACCGCCACCCGGGTGCGCGCCAAGGCGCCGGCGATTTCGGACATGCATTCATCTACGGACTGCTGCATCGGCGACTTTGGCTGGAGGCTCTCGCCATCGCGGCCGACATCGACCTCTCGCCGGCCGAGACCCCGCCGCCCCGCACGCCACGCGACCACGACTGGATGTACGGGGCGCTCCTCGAACAACTCCGCGAGGTCATCGTGCCGCGGATCAGCGATCCGTTGGCCAGCACGCGCAGCAAGGGACTGGCGCGAGCCATCAAATACCTGGAGCAGGTCAATGCCTACGGCGGTTTCTTCGAGACCTGCGAGCGCGAGGACCTGGCGTTGTTGTTGGGCCAGGTTCCGGCCAGCCTCGCGCAAGGCCGGGACGAACTGGTCGCGGCGGTCCGTCTCCATCGTGTGGGCGACGAGGACTACCTCGGGTACCTGTGGCGGCGGGTGGCGCGCGAGACCGAGTTGGCGCGAGCTGCCATGGGCGCCTTGGCGGATCGCCATTGGCCCCCGCTGACATGACCGACGCGGTGGACGTCGACCTCGCCACGCTGAAGGCGGCACGCCACTACCCGTCGTTCGGCCCCGAGGACGACGACTTCCACGACGAGGCCCTCTCCGATCGCTGGTGGGAGACCGAGACCTGTTGGTTCTCCTGGAATGTGCCGGAACGGCAGATGGGCGGGTGGACCTACTGCCAGGCGAGGCCCAACGCGCACTTGTGCAACGGGGGCGCATGGGTCTGGGATGGCACCGCCGCGTACTCATGGGACCTGCCGTATCACGCCCAGTACCAAGGCTTGGAGCTGCCGGCGCGGTCCGTACGGGACATGCGCGACTTCGAATGGCCCAACGGCGTGCACGTGACGGCGCTCGAACCACTCGAGAAGTACCGGATCCGTTACGAGGACCCTGGTGCCTTCGAGGTGGACCTCCTCTTCGAAGCGATCATGGCGCCCAATCCCCACCCGCTGGGCGTGGCGCCGTTCTTCAAGGGGAGGCATTTCGACCAACCGGGCCATGTCACCGGGGTGATGGTGCTCCACGGGGAGAAGATCGCCGTCGACTGCATTTCGACTCGTGACCGGTCATGGGGCCCGCGACCGGCGGGTCGGCCGAAACGGCGTGGCGATGGAGCAGCGCCACTCACGCGCGTCGGCGGAATCGGCTATTGCTTCGGAGCGGCAGGCTCGTCCGACGCCTGGCTCGTGTACTCGACACCGGGCGTGGAAGGGGACCGGGTGTCATGCGGATTCTTGCTGCGAGACGGTCGTTACGCCCACGTGCTGACCGGAGAGCGCCACCTGCGGGTCGACCCACAGACGGGATGGCCGACCTCCATGGACATCGAGGTGGTCGACGACCTCGACCGTCACCTCACTGTCCATGGGGAGGCAGTCAGCCGTCATTGGCGCGGCCTGGGCGGCGACTCGTTATTCCGTTGGGAATGGGACGGGATGACCGGATGGGGGGAGGACCAGAGCTACTGCAGTCGGCGGGTCTGGGATGCCCTCATGTCCCGCGCGTAGCGGCAGGTGCCGGATTACCGGGCGTTCGCCTGTTCGGCTCTCAACTCGAGATGGCGCGCCGTCAACGACTCGGCGACGACGCGCAGATCGGCCGGAGCCTCCGGGAGCGGGAATGTGCGTCCCCCGTCCCGGCTGGGCAGGGCAACGGTCGCCGAACCCGGGCATGTCACCTCACCCCGCTGATTGGTGCCTCGCGTCTCGATGTCGACGAGGTGGAGCTCCTCCTCGACGCGTTTGCCCGTCACCTCGCCCGTGAGGATGTGGCTGTCGCCGATGTAGTTGAATTTGCGGATTTCGCTGTGCTGGCGCAGCAGCCATCCATCGTCGCCCATCCAGTCGGTGACGAGGTGCGTGAGCCAGCAGTCGCGCATGACGCCGTAGTCGTAGGCCATAGGGTTGCCGATGGCCTGCGCCCATGCGGAATCCCAGTGCACACGCTGGGCCACGTCGGGCACTCCGTGCTCGTTCTTGACGTAGAAGGGGGCGATGCGCCGGCGATTCTCGAAGGCCAACCGATTGGCGCAGGGCGTATAGGGCGTGAAGCCGTAGCCACCACTGTGGAAGACGATCATGTCGGTCGTCGTGAGCGGGCCCTTGGCCATAGGCCCGATGGGATCGCCGACCTCGACGTCCTCCCACCAGCGGGGCTCTGCCCCTCGCACTTCTTCGGCCTCGTAGATCGCATCGAGTCGCGCGATGTCGTCGTCGCTGTAGGTGGTGGGCTCGATCGCGCTGTACTTGCCCTTCTCGCGTGCGGTCTTGCGCTCGGTGTGGATGGCCAGCATCCTCATTGATGCCACCACCTCGCCCCGTTGATTCATCTTCGTGTTGAGGAACGTGATCAGGACGGACCGCTCGGCAAACGCCGAGTCCTTGACCTCGACCGACTCGGTCCCACCGAAGCTGTACAGCCGGTCCCCGGGGAGCACCGGTCGGTACCAGTCCCAGGTGCTCCCTGAGACGAACACGTGGATTCCGCGGAAGGACGGTCGCTTCAAGCGCTCGGTCGGGGGATCCGCCAGCAGGGGAGCGTTCAGGCCGATGCCGACCATGGGCGGCGCGATCTGGCTGCCCCAACGGGTCGACGTGCCGTAGTCCTCCGAGCAGAACAGCGGGTTGTCGTCCCCGTAGCTGCGTGCGAAATTCCGGAACGTGTCATGGGAGCCCATGGTGAGGTGCTCGCGGGTCTTCGACGGCGAATAGTGCCCGACGAGCGCCTTGGCGCGCTCGATGTCGGATTCCTTGAGCGTGAAGTCCGTCGCCTTCTCGAATTCAGTGGATGTCGCCATGGCCCTCGCTCGTCGTTCGAGAATCTCTCGTCGGCGGGATAGAGTATCCTGAATAGGCAAGCCGGGCAATCGGACCCGGTACCCCGCCGTGCAGGACACGGGCCCTCTCCGCCCGATGTCCGTGAGTGCTGTGCGGTCTCCCGAAGGAGGGATGCATGCAGATCGACACGGGAACCGACACCGTCCTGGCTGAGGTCACCGAGGGTGTGGGCATCATCACGCTCAATCGACCGGAGCGCCGCAACGCCCTGCACTACGAGATCCTCGAGACGGTACCTCGTCTGCTCGAGCGCTTCGTCGAAGATCCCGCCGTCGGCTGCATCATGGTGACCGGTGCCGGCCGGTCCTTCTGCTCGGGGGGCGACGTCGGCGGGAACACGTTCCGACGACAAGCAGCCGGCGACACGCCTCGGCAGAAGGCGACAGCCAAAGAACAGGGCCAGATGTTGGCGGAAGACGCCCGCATGATCCGGATGCTCTTCGAATGTCCCAAGATCACGCTTGCCGCGCTCCCGGGTGCCGCCGTCGGCGCAGGTATGAGCCTGGCCCTGGCTGCAGACCTCCGCATCGCCGGGAGGTCGGCGACGCTGATCGGCGGCTGGGGGCGACTGGGATTCAGTGGCGACTTCGGGGGCCCATGGCTGTTGACCCGCATGGTCGGCCCCACGCGCGCCCTGGAATTCCTGATCGAGAACACGGTCATCGATGCCGATCGGGCGCACTCGCTCGGGTTGTTCAACGTCGTCGTTCCTGACGAAGAATTGCACTCGGCCGCCGCGGCATGGGCGAGGAGGATCGCCGATGGTCCCCGCGCGGCCCACCGGTACTTCAAGGAGAACGTCCGGGAGGCTGCACACCTCTCCCTGGCCGATGCCCTCCCGCGGGAGGGTGAGCGCATGGCACTGTCGGCGGCCACCGACGACCATCGCAGGGCCCTCAAGCGTTGGATGGAGGAAGCGGCGGCCAAGCGCTCCGCCCGACCCTGACCTTGGACGGGCGTGCTCTTCAGGCCACGTGCAAGGGGAGGCTCTGCAGCCCGCGGAGCGCCTGAATCGGCTTGTAGCGAAGCGTGTCTCGGGGCACGGCCAACCGCATGTTCGGGAAGCGCTGCACGAGCGAACGGATGGCGATCTGCCCTTCCATGCGGGCGAGCTGATTGCCGAGGCAGAAGTGCTTGCCGAACGCGAACGTGAGATGCCGGTTCGGGTCACGTCCGAGGTCGAGCTCGTCGGGGCGCTCGAAGATCCGCTCGTCACGATTGGCCGAAATGATCATGCCGAGGACCTTGCTTCCTTTGGGTATCGTCGTGCGTTCGACCTCTACATCCTCGAGGGTGATCCGCGCCGCACCGCATGGTACCGGGGTGGTGAAGCGCAACAGCTCTTCCACCGCAGTCGCGGTTAGGGAGGGATCCTCCCTCAGCCGCGCTGCTTGTTCCGGATGCTCGAGCAAGGCCAACGTCGCGCTTGCGATGAGATTGGAGGTCGTGTCGTGACCGGCCAGCATGAGGAGGAAGATCATCGCTGCAACCTCGTCCGGGCTCAGTTTGTCGCCGTCGTCGCTCGCCGCCACCAGGGCCGAGATCATGCCCTGGTCGGGTACCTGTCGTCGCTCCTGTGCCATGCGCTCGATCATCGCGAGCAGCTTGCGCGCAGCAGGAATGGTCCTGATGAACGCAGCCGGGCTGCCTCCGCCCACACCGGCCACGAAACGCGCCGTCAGCGATTGGAACTGGTCCCGATCGGACGCCGAGACCCCGAGCATGCGCGAGATGACGGAGAGCGGGAGCGGAACGGCGAAATCGGCAACCAGGTCCACCGTCTCGCGCCCGGACAGCCCGTTCAGCAGTGCATCGACGATCCCCTCAATGTCCTGCGACATCTCCTGCACCATACGAGGGGTGAAGGCCTTGTTGACGAGGCGCCGCAGCCGCGCATGATCAGGATCGTCCTTGTAGACCATGCTGTCGGCCAGCAGACGGAACATGCGAGGGAGATGACGCAGCAGCCAGGAGTCGCCCTGTCCCATGGTGTCGCTCGAGAATCGAACATCACTGTGGAGCAGCATGACGCCGTCGTAGCGGGTGAGCATGTAGCCGTCCGCGCCGAGGAGCTGCTTTGAGCGGGCACGGGCCACGGGACCCGAATCGCGCAGGGTGGCGTAACGCGGGAACGGGTCCGTGAACATGACCTGGTCTGCGAGATCCGTGACGGTGTCGCGTCCTGGTTGGTCGAGGATCGTCATGGCCTGGCCTGCCTGCACACGTTCCATGCGGTCATGGGGCACCTCAGTTTGTCGGGCACAGAAACAGAAGAGTTAGTTGAGGATACTCTCATGTGGATCGACCTCAGCGGTAGGTGGGACCGTCCTTCCGCTCGGGACGCGTGGACCCGCTCTCCCCGTACGTATTGCCGATGTGCGTGTACGCCATGCCGTTCTGCAGCGCAGCGGTACGCGTCATGTCGAGGGATTCCCAAATGGCTCGCACCGTCCCCTGTATAGCCCTGGGATTCCGCGCGGCGATGGACGCCGCGATCTGCCACCGCGCGGGTGCGAAGGTCAGCCCGGGGCACGACTTCGGTGACCAGGCCGAGGCGCAGGGCAGTGGCAGCGGTGATCCGCTCCTCGCTCCCCATGAGGGCCCATCGCAGCACGTCGCCCAGCGGCATGCCGCGATGAAGCATTCCGATGGGCTCGAGTGAGGAGACGATTCCCGTCGTGGCGTGGGGATCGAAGAACTCGGCGTCATCGGCGGCGATGATGATGTCGGCCTCGTTCAGGAAGTACTGGGCTCCACCCGCCGCGATGCCGTGCACGGCGGTCACCACCGGCTTCCAGCAACGGTGATGTGATTTCGGCGAAAGCGTGACTCCGGGATCGAATGTGTTCCAGACATTCGATCGGAAGAACCATGACGTCGCCCCCCTGACGTCGGCGCCCGCGCAGAATCCGCGCTCCCCGTTTGCCTGCACGACGGCGGCATGCACGGCGTCGTCTTCTCGGATGGTCTCCCAGGCCCACGAGATCTCCGATGCCATCTGGTCGTTCCACGAGTTCAACGCCTCCGGACGGTTGAGGGTGATGGTGGCAACGTGGTCGTCACCCAGGTCGTACGCGATCGCCTCGAGGTCCATGGCGGAACAATAGAGTATCCCGAACAGGTGAACACCGAGGAGATCGCTCGGGTACCCTGAACCGATGACAGCACCTTCGAGGTTGGGGTCGCGCGAGAAGTCTTCCGCATCCCTGCGCCCCTCGGAGGGGACTGGGTCCAAACTGGCGACGACCGTGTCACGTCATATCGTCACGGACGTCATCGAGCGTGGATGGCCCGTCGGCGAGGTGTTGGGATCGGAGTCCGAGCTGATAGAGCGCTATGGCGTGAGCCGTGCGGTGTTCCGCGAAGCCGTCCGGTTGGTGGAGAATCAGCAGGTGGCGCGCATGCGCCGGGGGCCCGGCGGTGGGCTCGTGGTCACCGAGCCGACCGTGGACGCCATCATCGATGCAGCCGTGCTCTACCTTCACCGGGTGGGTGCGACGCTTGACGAGGTCTTCGAAGCGCGCCTTGTCCTCGAGGAGATCGTGACAGAGCTCGCCACGGTCCGTCTTGACGAGGCGGGCGTCACGAAGCTCCGTGGGCTGGTGGAGGATGAGGCCAGCGGCGAGGTCAGGGACCACCGGGCCCTCCACGCGATGTTGGCCTCCATCTCGGGCAACCCAGCCCTGGAATTGTTCGTCGATATCCTCAACCGGGTCCCCTTGCTGTATTTCCGCGATCGCTCTGTCTTCGCCCCGACGACCTTGTCGGCGTCCCGGCACGCCCACGCGCGCATCGCGGCTGCGGTCACAGCGGGGGATGGGGGTTTGGCCCGGCACCGGATGCGAAAGCACCTCGAAGCTGAGGCCGACTATCTGCGGGGACGTCGCTGGTCGCAGCAACTCCTCCCCGACACGGTCAGCCTGGGCGGCGCGTCGCCGAACAAGCGGGCTGAAGATGTTGCCCGTTCCATCATCGGTGACGTGATCGTGGACGAACGACCGGTCGGGTATCTCCTGGGCTCCGAGGGTGAGCTCATCGATAGCTACGGCGTGAGCCGGGCGGTGTTCCGTGAAGCGGTGCGGTTACTCGAACACCATCGGATTGCAGCCATGCGACGCGGGCCGGGTGGAGGCTTGTTCGTGACAGCGCCGAGCTCCGAAGCGGTGAGCGACGTGGTTGCCGTGTTCCTGGCTCGGCGGGGGATGCAGGTGGCGGATCTGGCCGACCTTCGCATGCGCCTCGAACTCGTCCTCATCGACCTCGCGGCGCGGCGCATCGACCCCGAAGGCGCGGCCCGGCTGGCGCAAGCCCTCGCCCGCGAGAAGCACCCGACGGATGCCGAATTCGCCGATGCTGCCAACGACCTTCACGGTGTCATCGCCGCGCTCAGCGGCAACCGCGCCCTGGAACTCGTCGCGTTGGTGCTGATCCGGCTGACCCGCTTGCATCAGATCGACCGGTTGTCGGACGCCACCCGGCGCAAAGTGGCCGACGAGGTTCCTCGCACGCACCAAGGCATCGCCGCTGCCATCATCGACGGTGACGGTGAACTCGCCCGGCACCGCCTCCGGCGCCATCTGGAAGTGCTGGCCAAGTACCTCCGCTGACGCCGAGCGGACCCTATTGGGTATACTCATCTCTGTGGTGGGCGACGACAACCCCTGGCAGCAGCGGCTCGGCGTGTGGTGGATCGCTGAGGATCACCCCGATCAGATCGCCATCTTCGAGGCGCCGGGCCGCGCCCGACTGACCTTTGCCGAACTCGCCGGGCGGGCCCATCAGTTGGTCCGTGGCCTGCGTCAGCTGGGCCTGGAGCGGGGTGATGTCATCGTGCTGGTCGTGCCGAACGGTCTCGATATGGTCATCTGGCAGCTGGCGACCCAGGAGAGCGGGCTCCGCTACATCACATTGACCCCTGCACTCACCGGACCCGAGCTGGGTGACATCATCGCCCACGCCGATGCCCGCATGGTCGTCGTGCATCGCGACCGAAGCGAGCACCTGTCGGCGATGCTCTCGACGCTGCCGGTCGAGCACAGGGTTGTGATCGGCGGACCCGCCGTTGGATTCGTGCAACACGAAGAGATCGTCGAAGGTCACGCGACGACGCCACCCCCGGACCGGAGCCTCGGAGGTGTCATCTCCTATTCCTCCGGCACGACGGGGCGCCCGAAGGCCGTCCATCGGCCACTCCCCGATATCGATCCGTGGGATGCGGCCGACGCCCTCAAGAGGTTCGGGCAGGCGTTCCGCTTCCGGCCATTCGTCGGCTCGCACCTGGTATCGGCCGGGATGCACCATGGCGGGTGTCAAGGGTTTTATCAGGGAGCGCTCAATGTCGGCCAGGGTCTGGTCATCATGGAGAAGTTCGACGCCGAGGGTGCCCTGGCGCACATCGACGAGCATCGGGTGTCCACCGCCTATATGGTGCCGACGCAATTCGTGCGTCTCTTGCGGCTCCCTCAGGACACAAGGGACCGCTACGACCATTCGAGTCTCGAAACCGTCGTGCATTCCGCCGCGCCGTGTCCCTTTGAGATAAAGAAGCGCATGCTGGAGTGGTGGGGGCCCGTCATATGGGAAACCTATGGCGGGATAGAGGGGGCGGCGACGATCGCGAAACCCCACCGATGGCTGGAGAAGCCCGGCACCGTGGGCCGGGCGATTCGAGGCGTCACTCTGCGCATACTCGACGACGATGGGCAGGAGCTTCCCGTGGGCGAGGTCGGTCATATCTACCTCGACTCCAAGGGGTCCGCCTTCGAGTACAAGGGGGAGCCTGATCTGACTCGTTCGGTGCACCGCGGCACCGCCTTCACCATCGGGGACATGGGCTACCTGGACGAGGACGGATACCTCTTCGTTCGTGACCGCGCCAAGGATGTCATTATCAGCGGAGGGGTCAATATCTATCCGGCCGAGATCGAAGGTGTGTTGGCGGCACATCCGCGGGTGGGGGATGTGGCCGTCATCGGTGTACCCGACGAGGAATGGGGTGAGCAGGTGAAGGCCGTCGTCGAACTCAACGGTGACGTCCTTCCCACCCCCGAACTGGCGGATGCGCTCTTGGCCTGGTGCGCGGCGCGCCTCGCCTCGTACAAGCGCCCGCGATCGATCGACTTCAGGGACCAGCTCCCGCGGACCGACGGTGGGAAGCTCTCCAAGCGTGCGCTCCGCGACGAGTACCGGGTCAGCGCGGATCGAAACGTGTAGGCGCTCCGCCCCTACGACGGGACATTGACCCGCTCGGTTCCCTCCGACGCCGGGATGTCGGGATTGCAGACGTAGCGCACGGCCCCGATGTCGACGGTGCAGGCCGCGAAGCTCGCCGAGACTGGCTCTGTGGGAACGAGCCGGTCATTTCCCCAGGCCTCTGGGTGGAACGTCAGGAGCTCCGGGCGCCCCCGGTCGGCCCGGCGGAACTCGTACTCGGTGTCGACCTGCACGAGCCGGGGCCGCACGCCCTCCACGTCGTCCACGCGCACGAGGTGCATGCCTGGTGGATATTGGACATCGTGGCCCGTGATCGGCTGGGGGTCGACCAGCGCCACCTCGAGGATCGGGCGACGGTCCACGACCACGCTGCACTCGACCCGATCATGGAAGCGGCGAAGCTGTATGCGGCCAGGGTGGATCCGGTAGCCCCAGGACGTGGAGAGCGCTTCGGCAGCAGCCGGATTGTCACAGAATGCCGAGACCAAGAAGGCCCGCGGGCGAACACCGGCCCGGGCGCTCAAGCGGAGCTGGACCAGGGAGAATGGTCCGAATGCGCTTTCACGTGCCCGGTAGGCCAAGAACGTGATGACGGGCGGTATGGTCGGATTGAGGGCGGGTGGCAGGAGTGATTCGAGATCCGAGAACCCGATCTCGTAGAGGACCTGCAGAATGTCGACGTCATCGACACGCAGTTCCCGATCGCTGATCGTCACGGTCGGGGCATCTTCCAACAGGGAGCGAATGTCGAGTGATCCGGCGAGCGGCATCAGCGCACCCCCGCGGCCAGCGGCTCGTTCTTCGACGCAACTTTGAACTGCGGCATGACCTCCTCGGCGAACAGGCGCATGCTGTCGAGCACGTACTGCTGCGGTACCACCTCCATGAACTGGTGGATGAAATTGATGCCGTCGAACCCGACGGCCTCCCATTGTCGGATGGCCGCCGCGACGTCATCTGGAGTGCCCATCGTCACACCCTTGAAGGACTTTGCCGCGTCGCCCGGGCTCCCGGACTCCCGCCGCAACGCGGGTAACAGTCCCGCTGACGGGTACGAGTGTGTCGGCAGCACTTCTTTCGCAGACAGCAGCTGCGAGGCCATGTAGCTGAACATGCTCGCCACCTTCAGTCCGCAACGACGCGCGTGATCGCCATCCTCGGCGCACGAGAGAAATTGACCGTGTGCACCTTGTCGTTGACGAATGCGCCAACGGGATCGCAGTTCTGAATGCGTGCGCGGTAGGAATTCACCTTCTTCTCGGACTCGGAGAACCCGCCCGGCTGCAGGCCCAGGCATCCGAGGCCGCGATCTGCCGCATCGATCTCCGTGCCCGGCGAGGTGACGGCCACCCACATCGGAGGGTGTGGTTTCTGGATCGGCTTGGGCAGAATCGCCCTCTCCGGCATGGAGAACGCCCGCCCCTCCCAGCTGAATCGCTCCTGCATCCACATTTTGGGGAGCACGCGGACGAATTCGTCCCACGTCTTCTTCGTCTCATCGGGATCAGCCCGAAATCCTCCAAGTTCGGTCCAGGTGGCGGACCGTCCCGTTCCCATCTCGAGCCGTCCGTCCGAGAGTATGTCGAGGACCGCGGCACGCTCGGCCACCCGGATGGGGCTCTGGTACTGGGGCACGCAGGGCACGACCCCGTGCCCGATCCGGATGCGCGACGTCTGCGTGGCGCAGGCGGTCAGGAAGAGGTCAGGCGCTGAGCAGTGCGAGTACTCCTCCAAAAAGTGGTGCTCGACCGCCCACACGTAGTCGAACCCCAATTCGTCGGCCAATCGAACCTGCTCGAGCGCATTGGCGTACACCTGCCTCTCCGACGCCGGTGTCCATGGCCGGGGGACTGACAATTCCATGAATATGCCGAATTCCACGTCAGCCCCTTCGTTCATTTTGTTAGCTGTCATTAAAATAATAGGTCCCGAATGGACAAGAAATCAACGGCAGTCCCCATAGAATCGTTACTCAGTGATAACTTTTCGGAACTGACCGATGGCCGGAGGCGGAGGGGAGGGGCTGGAGATGGTCGAGGACGAGTCTGCCCAGATCGATGAGTTCCCCGTCAGTCCGGCGAAGACCAAGAAAGGAATGCGGCGAAGGGCCGAGATCATGGCGGCGGCCGCAGACCTGTTCCGAGCACGGGGCTTTCGCGCCACCAGCCTCGACGACATCGGAGCTGTGGCCGGCGTGAGCGGGCCGGCGATCTATCGCTATTTCAGGAGCAAGCACGAGCTCTTGTCGGTGTTGGTCGAAGAGGCGGCCATCACCTGGCGTGCGACGGTCGACAAGCTCCTCAATCAGGGCACCCCTCCTCTGGTGACGCTCGAGTGCCTGATCGACGCCGCCGTCACGCTGGAACTGGCGAGTGGCAACCTGCGTTCGGTGTACCAACAGGAGTTCCGCTTGCTCGACGACGCCGATCGGCGGCGGGTGGCGCGCATCGACCGGGTGACGATGGCCGAATGGGTGAACCTGCTGTGCGAGGTCCGTCCCACCCTCACCGATGAAGAGGCGCGAGCCGCCGTCATGATGATCGACGGGATGCTGCGTTCAGTGTCGTCATGGCATACCAGCATCGAGCCCGAGCGCCTGGCCCGGGTCATGAAGGACATGGCGCTCGGCGGACTGTTGGCGCTGGGTCAGGCTCCAGCCGTCGCCATGGAGTCGGCGTGATTGATCCGCACGGTGGGTCCTGATCGATGGGATCGAGCGTCGTCGAGGACGAAGTCGACTTTCGTCGCGAAGCTCTGGCGTTCCTCGAGGCGACACTCCCCAAGAAGGGAGCCCGGACAGATTCGACCTCGAATGGGGTGACGCGGGCGAAGGAATTTCAGGCATGCCTGGCCGAGGCCGGGTTCGCCGGCATCACCTGGCCCCGGCGCTATGGCGGACGCGGACTTCCCGCACGTTTTCAACGAATTTTCGACAGCGAGGCCCGTGCCTTTCAACTTCCTCCCCGCGCCCTCGAGATCGGTCTCGGCATGTGCGGTCCGACGATCCTCGCGCACGGCAACGAGGAGCAGAAACTCGCGTTCATCCCACCCCTCCTGCGCGGCGATCATGTCTGGTGCGAACTCTTCAGCGAGCCAGGGGCCGGATCGGACCTCGCTAGCGTGCAGACGCGAGCCGTGCGCGATGGCGACACGTGGGTACTTGACGGACAGAAGGTCTGGACGTCTGGTGCTCAGCACAGCGACTATGCCGCCTGTCTGGCGCGCACCGACCCCGGTCGGCCCAAGCGCGAGGGCATCACGATGCTCATTGTCGACATGCGTGCACCCGGCATAGCGGTTCGCCCTCTTCGGCAGATGACCGGCGACGCGCATTTCAACGAGGTGTTCTTGGACGGGGTCCGTGTGCCGGTGGAGAACGCTGTGGGCGAGACCCATGGGGGGTGGAAAGTGGCGCGCGCCATGCTCGCCTTCGAACGTCAGGCGCTCAGCGGAATGGGATCGGGTGGCGGCGGAAAGGGTGGGTTCAACGCGCTCGTCGCAAGCGCGCAGGCGCGCCAGGTCGCCGACCAGCCCCAGGTGCGCCAACAGCTCGCTGCGTTGCGCATCCGTCAGATGGTCTTGCGGTACCTGGGCGAGTTCGAGGCGTCCAAGCGGAAGAAGGGCACGAGCATGGGAGGGGAAGCCTCCATCCTCAAGCTGGCCATGGCGCGACTGGTGCAGGACACGGCCGACGTGGCGGTCAGCATTGCAGGTGTCGGTGCAACGGCATGGAATGTGTCCGACGTCCAAGGGGGACGCTGGTGTGCGCAGTTGCTGAGCGCACAATCGGCGTCGATCGGCGGCGGGACCAATGAGATAGTGCGCAACGTCATCGCGGAACAAGTACTGGGCTTGCCGCGCGACGAGGAAGTGGACATTTTTGTCTCCACCACCACCACCACCGAGCCGAGGCGCCGTGGCGGCTGAGGCGCACCTTGGTGGTATTCGTGTCGTCGAGATCGGCCACTATGTCGCGGCGCCCTACGCCGCCACGCTTTTCGCCGATCAGGGTGCGGACGTCATCAAGATCGAGCGACCGGGCGGCGATCCCTACCGCCGGGAGCCGGCGCGTTTCGCCGCGTGGAATCGTGGAAAGAGGTGCATCGAACTCGACCTCACATCGACGGAAGGCCGTGCCGAGGCGCTCGGTGTGATCAATGGTGCGGATGTCGTGGTCGAGAACCTCCGTCCAGGAGCGATGGAGCGCCTCGGGCTGTCGACCGACGCACTGCGATCCCTCCGGCCCAGGTTGGTGACCTGTTCGATATCTGCCTTCGGAGGTTCCGGTCCGTCCCGTCACGATCCCGGTTGGGAGCCACTGGTCCACGCCCGAGCGGGGGCGCAGCAGGGTGTGTTCACCGGGGATGAGCCGATCTGGCTTCCCTTCCCGATGGCGAGCGTGGCCGCAGCTCTGTTGGCCGTCATCGGCATCGGCGCCGCCCTCGTGAAACGGGAGACCACCGGCTACGGCCAGCACGTCGACACGTCATTGTTCGAAGCGCTGCTCTACCTGAACGCCGGTCCGGTGTTCCACCGGCCGGGACACCGGCCCCGGATCTTTCGTCAAACCCGCTCGCCGATACTGCATACGTACGGGACACGCGATGGCCGCGGCATGCAGATCAATCTGAGCGGGACCGAACGCTGGCGTGAACTGGCCCGCCTGATCGGGCTCGAAGGTGATGACGGCCTCGACTTTTCTGATGCAACGTCCCTGGCCAAGCTCAGTGACCGGGAGTGGTGCGACCGGATGCGGGGAGAGCTGGGGCGGCGCTTTGGCGAGCGTACGGCCGATGAGTGGGAAGCGGCGTTACTCCTTGCCCCAGCGGCCGTGGCCAAATGCAGCACCCTCGAGGAGTGGGTGGCGCATGCGCAGGTGCAGGCCAACGATGTCCTCCTCCCGAATGGACTCGTCGGTCCGCCGCTGCGCATGCGCACCGGAGAGGCCGCCAGGATCCGCCCGCGCCATGGTGGGGAGAACGGTGCGTTGGCCGGTCACCGGGTAGTCGACTTGTCGAGTTTCTGGGCCGGTCCCCTTGCCGCACGCTTCCTGGCCGAGCTCGGTGCCGATGTCGTCAAGGTCGAACCCCCCGGGGGTGAGGGCGCGTACCAACTCATGCCCATCCTCCCCAACATCTACATGGACGCCAATCGATCGAAGCGTGGTCTCACGCTCGATGTCCGATGCGACGAGGATCGCCGGCGCCTGTTCGATCTCGTCGCGGTGGCCGATGTGGTCGTCGAGAACGCTGTGGCGGGCACGTGGGAACCTCTCGGACTCGACGAGGAACACTTGCGCGCGGTCAACCCGGACCTGGTCTATGCCCGGGCCAAGGGATTCGGCCTCCGCGGCCCGATGGCTTCGCGACCCTCGTTCGACTACGTCGTCCAAGCGGCGACCGGCATGGAGATGACCCAGGGCGGTGGGCATCCGCAGCCGGTCAATTTTACGGCGAACGACTACGGAACGGGGCTCCATATGGCAGCCGGCATCGTTCTCGCCCTCTTGGTCCGGCTCCGGGGGACGCTCGTCTCGACGGTGGAGGCCTCCCTCATGACGACGGCAACCGTCTTTCAATCCGAGCACATCGCCCAACTGGCCATCGAGGGTGGGCGTCGCGACGATGTGGGTGACGATCTCAAAGGCCCGACGCCTGCCTGCCGCCTCTACCAGGCTGTGGACGGCTGGATCGTCGTGTGTGCCGTGACCGAGGATCAGCGTGTCGCACTGCGTGATGCGCTTGACCTCACCGATTTGTCGGTGCCGGCGGTCTCGGCGGTTATCAGATCCCTGACGGTTGATGCGGCGTGCTCGATGCTGCTCGATCGGCACGTGCCGGCCGCCGCCAGTATCCATCCCAATGCGGTGCTCGACGACAAGGAGGTACAGAGCCGGGGCCTGCTGATCACGGTGCGCCACCCGGCCGCCGGACCGTACGTGCAGGTCGGGATTCCCTTCCAGCTTTCGACCGACCGACCGGCCGTCAAAGGTCCGGCCCCGAGTCCGGTGCGATCGGGAACAGGGGCACGCCGGTGAAGATCGACACCGGGATCGGATCGAACCTCGCCGCTGTTCCGGCCCGCGCGTCCTTGGCGGAAAAGGCCGGCCTCGATGGCCTCTGGGCCTCGGAGACGGTGAACGATCCGTTTCTCACGCTCGCACTGGCGGCCGAGCACACGACGGACGTCGTGCTCGGGACATCGATCACCATCGCCTTTGCGCGCAATCCGATGAGCCTGGCGTACACGACGAACCAAATTCAAGAATACTCCCGGGGCCGCTTGATCGTGGGCCTGGGTTCACAGGTGAAGGGGCACATCGAGCGCCGGTTCAGCTCGCCGTGGTCCCGTCCGGCGGCACGCATGCGCGAGTACGTGCTCGCGTTGCGGGCGATCTGGTCATCCTTCAACGAAGGTATGCCTCTTGATTTTCAGGGAGAGTTCTACACCCATACGTTGATGACGCCGCTTTTCGCACCTCGACCGCATGACATGGGTGCACCACGCGTCTTCCTGGCCGCCGTGGGCGAACGTATGACCGAAGTTGCGGGTGAGGTGGCCGACGGCGTCATCACCCATGGGTTCTCGAGTGCACGCTACGTACGGGAGGTGACGCTCCCCGCCTTGGGACGCGGGCTCCAAACTGCAGGGCGAACCCGGGCGGACATCGAAGTGACCTGCCCCGGGTTCATTGCCGTGGCTGATTCAGAGGAGGGGCTCGCGAAGGCACGTGCGGCCATGCGCCGACAGGTTGCATTCTACGGGTCGACGCCCGCGTACCGGCCGGTCCTCGAGGTGCACGGGTGGGGCGACCTGCAGCCGGAGCTCTACGACTGCTCCAAGCGGGGGGCGTGGGAGGATATGGCACGGCTGGTGGACGACGAGATCCTTGACACGCTCACGATCGTGACGACGCCGACGTTGGTGGCGGGCGAGGTGGGCCGGCGTTATGGCGGACTGGCGGATCGGATCAACGTCGCATGGTGGCGCAAGGAGTGGTGGCCGCCTATCGAGGTCGAGCTCCGTTCGCTATGAACGACGTGGAGGGGTTTGTCAGGCCGGGGTTCGAACCTGTGGCCGAGCTGCTGGCGCAGGGCGCGAGCGTCAGTGTCGCCGGGCGGGAGCGCACGGCCGACCTGGGAGCAGGGGGAGGCGCTTTTGCCGCCTACGTCGATGGTGAACGGGTCGTTGACATCTGGGCGGGCTTCGCCCGGCCGCGGCAGCGGTGGGCGGAGGACACGCGTGCGGTGGTCATGTCGGCGACGAAGGGTCTCACCACGCTCTGCGCCCACGTCCTCTACGACCGCGCCCAGCTCGACCTCGATCTCCCCGTCGTGGCGTACTGGCCCGAGTTCGGCGCCGAGGGAAAGGCGAGAACGACGGTCCGGCAATTGTTGAGCCATCAGTCCGGGGTGATCGGGCTGCCAGAACCCGCCGCGCATCGTGTCCTGGGACGGCGCGGGGTGGGACGACACGGTGGCCATCGCCGGCGCCTTGGCGTCTGCTCCGCCGGCCTGGGTCTCCGGGAGCAGGCACGGTTACCACGGCGTGACCTTCGGGTGGCTGATCGGCGAGCTCGTACGCCGCATCTCGGGAGAGACTCTCGGCACATTCTTCCGGGAAGAGGTGGCACGACCGTTGGGCCTCGACTGCGACATCGGGACACCGCTGGAGCGGCAGGGCAACGTGGCGCAGGTAATCGAATGGACCCGGTCATCTTCACGCCGGAGTACCCTGACCGCAATTGACCCGGACTCATGGGCGGGACGTTCGGTTCTTGCCGGACCCGGGGGAAACCTGTTCGCCGACGAGCACGGCACGCCTCGATTCGCGGATCTCATGAATATGCCCGTTGTGCAGCGCGCGGAGATAGGTGCCCTTGGCGCCACGGGTACGGCCCGTGGGTTGGCCCGCCTCTACGCGTCGCTGGCACAGGGCGAGGACCTCGTCTCGCGAGCCTCGGTCGACGATTTCGGGGAGCAGCAGGTGTGCGGTCGCGACGCCGTGATGGGCGTCCCGACACGCTGGGCCGTCGGCTACACGCGTGAGCCGCCCGCACTGGTACCCGACGTACCCCGGCAACACGGCCCCAACGATGAGGCATTCGGGCACATGGGTGCCGGTGGGCAAATCGGATTCGCCGATCCGGTTGCGGGCGTCGGGTGTGGGTTCGTGCGCAACCACCTCGAGCATCAGGCCATGCCACTCATGGGCGCCGTCCTCGTCAATGCGCTCTATGAGTGCCTGGGGGCGCGATGAGGGAGGCCCAACGTCATGTACGCCGCTAAGCACGCCGCACTCCATCCCGACCGTCCGGCCATCATCATGGCGACGAGCGGCGAGGTGGTCACCTATGCCGCATACGAGGCGGGGGCGAACCAGGTGGCCCATTTCCTGCGCGAGTCCGGCGTTCGCCGCCGTGACCACGTTGCGATCTTCATGGACAACGAGCCCCTCATGTTGGTCGCTGAGGGAGGTGCGGAGCGCTCGGGAGCGTTCTTCACGTGCATCAACTCGTACCTCTCGACGGAAGAGGTGGCCTACATCATCAACGATGCGCAAGCGAAGATCGTCTTGACGGCAGCGTCCAAAGCCGACGTGGCACAGCGGCTACCCGGCCTGTGCCCGAACGTCGAGCGCTGGGTGATGGTGCAAGGTGCGCCTGGCGGACCCTTCGAGGAATGGCGGGAGGCGATCGGCCGGCAGCCCGCCGATCCGATCGCTGATGAGGAACTCGGGGCGCCGATGCTGTACTCGTCGGGTACCACGGGGCGGCCCAAGGGGATCTTGCGCCCCCTGGCCCATGCCCACCCGGGCGATCGTCTGCTGGGAGGTGAAGGCATCGCGGCACTCTGGGGATTTCGCGACGGCATGGTGTATCTGTCGCCCGCGCCGCTTTATCACACGGCTCCCCAGGTCAGCGTGTCACTGACCCTGCGCCAGGGCGCGACGGCGGTGGTGATGGAGCACTTCGACGCCGGCCATTTCCTCGACTTGGTGGGTCGGTACCGTGTGACGCACTCTCAGGTCGTCCCGACCATGTTCTCCCGGTTGCTCAAGCTGCCCGATACCGTGCGGAAGGCGGCGGATATCTCCTCGCTCGAGAAGATCATTCACGCTGCAGCGCCCTGCCCGGTCGCGGTCAAAGAGCAGATGATCGAATGGTTCGGCCCCATCATTGTGGAGTACTACGCGGCGACGGAAGGGAACGGCTGCACATACTGTGATTCCGAGGACTGGTTGGCCCACAAGGGCACGGTCGGTCGGGCCGTCCTGGGCCAGGTCCTCATACTGCAGGATGATGGAACCCCCTGTCCCTCTGGGACGCCCGGAACGATCTGGTTCCGGGGCGCCACCAGCTTCGAGTATTTCAATGATGAAGCCAAGACTGCGGCGTCACGCAACGCCGAAGGTGATACGAGCACGGTGGGCGATGTCGGCTACCTCGACGACAGCGGGTATCTCTTCCTGACCGACCGCAAGACCCACATGATCATTTCGGGCGGTGTGAACATCTACCCGCAGGAGGCGGAGAACCTCCTGGTCACTCACCCCAAGGTCATGGATGCCGCGGTCATCGGCGTGCCCGACGACGACTTGGGCGAGGCAGTCAAGGCGGTCGTGCAGCCAGTACCCGGGGTCGATGGGAACGCAGGTCTCGAGCAGGAGCTCATTGCCTTCTGCCGGGAGCATCTGGCCCATTTCAAATGCCCCCGTTCGGTCGACTTCGAAGCAGAGCTGCCGCGGCTCCCCACGGGAAAGTTGTACAAGTTGCCGTTGCGCGAACGCTACTGGGGTGATCACGCCACGCGGATCGTCTGAGCGGTATTCGGCACGGTCCCAGAGGTCGAACCGGTCGGGGAGAGATGACCGGGACCGCAACTGCACAGTGGCGCGGGTCTCGGTAGGATCGGCGCCCCATTGCGAGGTACGCGAGTTGTGAGGAGCGATCGATGAAATTCGGGTTCGCCATTCCGGCGTATGGCCCATGGCTCGATCGTGACGCCATGGTGGCGCTGATCGAAGCGGGTGAGGAGCTCGGCTACGACTCGATCTGGTTCCCGGACCACATCGCGATTCCCGAGTACGGCAAGGACTATCTCCTGCAGCCGCCCTTCCTCGAGCCGCTGGCAGCGTGTGGATGGGGAATGGGTCTCACCCGGCGCATCCGCTTCGGAGTCGACGTCCTGGTTGCTCCGTATCGTCACCCACTGCAGGTTGCGGCCATGGCGGGGACATGGGCCCATCTCGAGCCGGGTCGCTTCGTGCTCGGGGTCGGCATCGGTTACCTTCGTGGCGAATTCGAGGTGTTGGACGCGGCGCCCTACGAGGAACGGGCAGCCGTGACGGAGGAGTTCCTGAGGGTGGTGCGCGACACGCCCGAAGGCTTCATTTTGATGCCGAGCGCCAGCGTCCCACTGTGGGTCGGAGGAAACAGCACGAAAGCACAGCGCCGCGCCGGGCTGTTGGGCGATGGGTGGCACCCGCTCTGGATGCCGGCCGACGACTACGCCCGGGCGCGCGAGCTCATCCTCCACACCCGGGCGGAAGCCGGCTTGCCGCCGGAGTTCACGTTCTCCTACAGCTGCGGTGCGACGTCGGTGCTCGATCGGGATCCGGGCAACTGGCCGGCCCCGAGGGGGAGAGCGCCGCTCGGGACCGAGTTCTCCTACGCGCCGGCCGAGATGGTGGATGGAGACAACCGCCCCCGCTTTGTCGGCACACCGACGCAGCTCATTGAGGACTTCGGCCAGCTGGCCCGGGCGGGCGTCGATCATGTGACGCTGCGTTTCGGTTCGATGGACGTGGTCCAGTTGGAGCGATTCGCCCGCGAGGTACTTCCCGCGTTCGAGGGTCAGGCGGGCCGGCCCTAGTAGAGGCTGCGGAACTGTGGGATGACGTCAGGCGTCATTCCCCACAGCGAGCGGATGATCGACCCACCGTCGACGATCAGGGTTTGCCCGGTTATCCGGGCCGCCAACGCGGACGAGAGGAAGAGCACGCCGTTGGCGATGTCGCTTCCCCGCGGGGCGAGCAGGGGGTTCTTCTCATCGACGGCGTAGTGCCCTTCGGGCTGATCCTCGTTCCCCGTGCCGACGTTGCCCGGGGCCACGGCGTTGACCCTGATCCCATACCGCCCCAGTTCTTCGGCGAAGGTCTTGGCGAGTGAGATCACGCCGGCCTTGGCCACTCCGTAGGCGGCGTGGTAGCGCGAGCCGGTAAACCCGTCGACCGAGGCGATCGCCACGAGTGAGCCTCCCGTCCCCTGCGTGATCATGTGTCGGCTCACGATCTGCCAGAGGTCGAAGACCTGCGTGATGTTCTGGACGAGGTCCTGCTGCCACTCTTCGGGCGTGACATCCTGGATCAGGCTCCAGGTCGCCTTCCCGATGATGTCGACGCAGACGTCGATACCGCCCAACCCGGCTGCCGCCTCGTCCACGGCACGCTGGACCTGCGCTCGATCCGTCATGTCCGCCACGACCGGAAAGGCCTTGCCGCCGATCGATTCGATCTCGGCCACGATTCCTTTCGCCCGGCCCTCGTCGATGTCGATACAGGCCACGGTGGCACCTGCTTCGGCCAGCTTCAGCGACGTCTGCCTGCCGTGTCCGGCGCGCTCGGGGATGAAGCCTGCGCCTGACACGACGGCCCGCTTCCCTGTGAGACCCAGGTCGATCATCGATTGTCCCCTCCTCATTTTGACCACGACTCGTGCTGTGGCCGGCGAACGATGCAGACCCCATGATGCTGCAAAAAACCGAACGCGTCATGTGTGGGGCATGCTGCGGATCGGAACGATCGTTGCCATCAAGGATATTGTGCGGCCCGGGGGGTGACCATGGCGGACGTGCACATCGACGACCTGAAGGCGATCGGTCAGGGGATCGAAAGGCCCGAGCAGGTGCTCGTCGCTCGGGATGGACGGGTCTACGCCTCCGACAAGGCCTCGGCGGTCGCGCGAAGTGCTTCCGAACGGTGGGTTGGCGCGCATCGGGGGAGGCGGGGGGCGAGCCGAATGGCATCGCACTGGACGGCAACGGACATTTTCTCATCGCGAATTTCGGTTCGGGTGCGCTGCAGGACCTCGATCCTGCCACGGGAAGAATACGAACGGTCGTCCAGGGCAAGATCGGAGAGCGCCCGCTGCAATGGATCAACTACGTCCTCGTCGACTCGTCTGGAGCCCTTTGGGTGTCGGTGTGCGCCCAGAACGCCGACCTGCGGCACATCATCGCCCACGGGACACCCGAAGGGTACATTTTCCGACTGGGCCCACCTGACTTCCTTCCCGAAGTTGTCGCCGAAGGGGTGAACTTTCCGAATTGCATGGCCCTCGACCGCGATGAGGAGTACCTCTACGTCGTGCGAACCCTGCGGGCGGACGTCGTCCGCTTTGCGCGACAGGGGACCCGACTGGGTCCCGAGGAACAGTTCAGCCCGCCGCTGGGTGGGCGCCGCGATGACGAATACGGGGAGCATGCGATGGCGCTCATCGCCGATCGTGCGGTCACGCGGCGATGGGGGATGGCGGACGGATGTGCATTCGACGCAGAAGGGAACCTGTGGGTCACGCTGGCGCGGGCCAATCGCATTGTGGCGGTGAGGCCCGATCGGAGCGTCACCACGATCGCCGACGATCCCGACGGCGTCCTCCTCTGCGGTCCCACCAGCGTCGCGTGGGGCGGTTCCGACATGTGCGACGTCTACATCGGCTCGCTCGAGGCGCCGTACATCCTCCAGGGCAGGAGCTCGCTGCCGGGAATGCCGATGGTGCACCAGAAATGACGGTCGGTGAGGTCTGTCGCCGGTCTCGGTCGAATGACACCCGATGCAGAGCCACAGGAGGTAACAGGTGATGGAGGATGCCGAAACGATGCTGTCCCGCAACGATGTCTTCGGTGCGCTGGGGACGTCGCGAGCCGTCCGGAGATTCGCGCCCACCCCGGTGCCGGCGGAAGCGATAGAGGCGCTCGTCTGGGCCGCAACCCGCGCCGCCAGCCCGGAGAACGATCAACCGTGGGAGTTCGTTGTCGTGACGGACCCGACGATGCGAGCCGAAGTGGGTCGGTTGGTGGCGGCCGCGGCCGACATGCACGCCGCCTCGCTCCCTCCGACCGACGACCCGGGCGTGCGACGATCCCAGGAATCGGCCAAGCACCTCGTGCGGCACTTCGGGGAGACCCCGGTGATGATCTTCGTCTGCCATCATGTCGTCGACTATCCAGAGGCGTACGTCGACGCGGGCGTCGGATTCAGCGGCGTCTTCATGGCCGCCGCAAATCTCTTGGTGGCGGCGCGCTCGCTGGGATTGGGGGCGGCGTTCACGTTCACCCACATGCTGGCCGGGCCCGACCTACCGACATTGCTCGCACTGCCCGATGACGTCGCCATCACCGTCACGATTCCCGTGGGCTGGCCGCTCGGTGAGGTCGGACCGGTCTCGAGGCGCCCCTACGACCAGGTGCTGCACTGGAACCGGTTCGGTTCGAAGAGTCCGACCTGAGGCCCGGTCCGGGTCCCTTGTGGGGCGCCTGTTTCGTCGCTACTATGACTTTTCTCGATCATTGTAAGCATTGCAGCAGGTAGCAAGGGGTGGGAAGGTCGAGGGGGGAGTGCCCGCCGACCGTGAGGCATCCGAGGAGGAGCCAATGTCACAGCGGATCACGCACAGCGAATGTATTTACGCACCCGGAGATGGCGACCTGGTCAAGGAACTCTTCCTCGCCCTCGGCTTCGCCGTCACGAAGGTCGAGCCGCACCCGTACATCATCGCCCACGTCGACCCCGACGTGATGGACGTCATGAGCAACGTCATCTATGCCTCAGAGCTGACCGAGATGCAACAACAGTTCGAGAAGACGCTCCAGGCGACCCTGGCCGCTTCGGCAGAATTCCGCGAGGCCACCGACAACTGGGAGAAGGACTTCCGCGACGACCCGCAACGCTCGGTCCACTTCGGTTTCGAGTACCCGTCCCGGGACAGTTTCCAGGCCACCATCGATCGCCTGCGCGAAGCGAGCGGGCCGGGCAAGCCCCTCGAAGGACGGCTCCTGGTCACCGGCGTGTATTTCCCGGGCGACGAAGGATCGATCACCGAGACGATGGCGCAGGGATTCGTGTGGACCGACGTCATGGCTTCGGGGATTCTCACGTTCGGCCAGCACCTCGAGCTGCAGTGGCACATTGAGCCATCGGTCGTGCCGACGCCCGCATAGCGCGCGAGCTCGAACCTCAGCTCAGCCCGACGTGCCGTGGGCGCGTTCGGGCCCACGTCGTGCTGTTGTGCCGGGATGGTCCCGTCGACGGCCCGTGGTTCTTGCCGCCCATGGGTGACTGCCGTAACCTGTCAATGCTTATAGAAACATGGAGAGCGAAGTGGGGGAGGTCGGACATGGCGTATGTCGTCGATACGGTGCAGATGGAGCCTGGCAATGCCCAGGAGTACCTGCGTCTCGTAGAGACCGAGGCAGTGCCGGTGATGACCGAGGCGGGCGCAGGGTTCGTCTCGTGCTGGGAGACCTCGGGCGAGCTCGGAGAAGAGGTCAGCGTCAAGACCATTTGGTCCTTCACCGATCACGTCGAGTGGAACGTCATCCGCAAGAACATGGTCCTCGACCCCCGCTACTACGAGTACTCGCAGAAAATCGCACAGCTCCGGACGGGGGGGACCCGTCGCTTCTACTATCCGGCCTCGTTCTCGCCGTTGCGCTGAGTGCGCGTGAACCCGCTGGATGACTGACCGCAACATTCGCCACAAGGCTGGGGGGTACCACCGGTGCTGAGACGCTTCGAGATCTACACGATGGCCGAGGGGGTTCCGCCGGAAAAGGTGCACGAACTCGAGGAGGCCTTCCGACGTTGCGGGGAGTTCATCCCCGAAATGAAGCATTCCGTGGTGGGGAACAATCTCTCCGACATCGACGTCCAGATGGTGTGGGAGCACGGGTACGAGTCGCCGGAGGCCTACCAGCGCTACATGGTGCATCCGTTCCACGCCAATATTCTGGATCGTTATCTTCTCAACGACTGCCCCGAGCGCATCGTCGGCAACAGCCCGTTGGGTGACGGCACCCTCGTGGGTTACACGTGCGACGGCCCCACCTACCTGATGCACGACGGCATGCGCAAAGTCGTCCTGTTCGGCCTGGAGGGCCCCGAGGAGCAGCAGAAGTCGTTCATCGAGGAGCTGCGCGCGCTCGCCGGGTCCGAAGCGCGGCGTGCTCTTGTCCGTCGTCGAACCGAACACGTTCGGGGTGGCCTGGTTCGACGGTGTGACGCCGATGCTTCCCCCCTCCCAGTGGACGCACGTGTGGGAGCTGGGGTTCGAGTCCGCCGAGGCCTATGACGCGTACCAAAAGGGTCCGTCGCCCCTGGCGCGCGCGGAACGAGATGCGTGGTCGGGCATCGACGTGGTGCGCCAGGCCGTCGAAATGCACTACGACGTGAAACTGTGAACCGGGAGCGACAGATGGCGATCGGAAGAAGAGCAAAGTTTCGAGATACCGCGATTCATCTCGGTCGACGATCACCTGGTCGAGCCGCACGGTCTCTGGCAGGATCGTTTGCCTTCCAAGTTCAAGGAGCAAGGCCCTCGTGTGCAGCGTCAGAAGGGCCAGGTCGTCTACAGCCCCGACCGGGCAACCGGGATTCGCCACGACCGACGGGCCCGAGGCCCGCTGGTGCGACGTCTGGTACTACGAGGACACCGCGTGGCCGATGCACGCCGCATTTGCGGCCGTCGGACCCACTGCCCTGTTGCCGGCGACGACCGCTCTGACCTACGACGATCTCTTGCCGGGCTGCTTCGACCAAACCCAGCGGTTGGCCGATATGGATGCCAACCACACCGAGGCCAGCCTCTGCTTCCCGACCGTGCCCCGCTTCTGTGGGCAGTTGTTCCTCAATCGTCAGGACATGGAGCTGGCCCACCACTGCGTGCGGGCGTACAACGACTTCATGATCGACGAGTGGTGCGGCGGTGCGGGCGCAGGCCGACTGATCCCCTTGACCCTCGTCCCGCTCTGGGACCCGGCACTTGCGGCCGCAGAGGTCCGCCGGTGCGCCGACCTGGGCTCGCATGCGGTGGCGTTCTCGGAGAGCCCCTCGGAGCTCGGTCTGCCGAGCATCCACACCGGAGAGTGGGAGCCGTTCTTTGCCGCGTGCGCGGAGACGAACACGGTCATCAACATGCACATTGGGTCGTCGTCGAAGCAGTCACAGACGTCACCGGGCGCACCCATGATCGCCATGGTGGCGCTCACGTCGGAGAACTCCGTCCATGCACTGGTCGACTGGCTCCTCTGTGGCGCACTGGCGCGGTACCCGAGCCTCAAAATCGCCCTGAGCGAGAGCCAGGTCGGGTGGATGCCGTTCATCCTCGAGCGATTGGACAGCGCCTGGCGCAGGAGCAAGAACTACGACCCGAGCATCTACGAGCGAATTCCTGAACCTCCGAGTTCGTATGTACCCGACCGGGTCTTTGCGTGTGTCTTCGATGACTCTGTCGGCCTCGTCCTTCGGGACCACGTCGGCATGAGCCAGATCATGTTCGAGACCGACTACCCGCACGCCGACTCGACATTCCCCGAGTCCAAACTGGTGGCGGAGAAGATGATCGCCGAGGCCGGTCTCTCCACGTCCGAGGCGCACCAATTCCTACGCACCAACGCGATCGCGTGCTACGACCTGCAACAGTTCGGTATCGAGTAGCCGATGCTCGACGTGTTGATCGAAGGCGCGACCGTCGTTGACGGGACGGGGCAGGGTGCGGTCGTCGCATCTGTCGGTATCGAAGCCGGGCGGCTGCGCGTCGGCGATGCGGTACGCGGCGCGTTGGCAGGGCAGCACGTCGACGGGGCGGGACTGGTGCTGTGCCCGGGCTTCGTCGATGTGCACACGCACTTTGATGCACAGGTCTTTTGGGATCCCTTCCTCACGCCGTCGTCCCTTCACGGTGTGACGACAGTGGTGGCCGGCAATTGCGGATTCTCCATCGCGCCGCTGGACGAGGTCGACGCCGACTACATGATGCGGTTGTTGGCCCGCGTCGAGGGCATTCCTCTTGCCGCGCTCCAAGAGGGGGTCCCCTGGAACTGGCACACGTTCGGCGAGTATCTCTCCGCCGTGGCGGCGGCCCAACCCGCGGTCAACTTCGGTGCCATGGTCGGGCATTCAGCCCTACGTCGCAACGTGCTCGGCGCCGACAGCGGGACCCAGAGGGTGTCCGCCGCCTCGCTGGACCGGTTGCGGCGGGCTCTTCGACATGCGTTGGAGGCGGGGGCTATGGGATTCTCCTCGTCGTGGGGCGGAGCCCACTTCGACGGCAACGGCGACCCCGTGCCGTCACGCAACGCCGACGCGACGGAGCTCATCGCACTCTGCGAGGAGTTGGCCGCCTTTCCCGGGACGCAAGTCGAGTTCATTCCCACCATGCATCCGTTCAGCCAGGCGCACATCGAGCTGATGACCGACATGTCGGTGGCGGCGCGCGCACCGCTCAACTGGAATGTCCTGATCACTCTCGATGCAGAGGAATGCGAGGGCAAGCTTTCCGCATCCGACCACGCCGCCGCCAACGGTGGTCGTGTGGTCGCCCTGAGTTACCCGGGGCCGATGCGCGCACGCGTCTCACTGCTCAGCTCGGCCTTCGATGCCATTCCGGGCTGGTCGGAGACGATGGCCTTGCCACCGGACGAGATCGTTCGCCAGCTGAACGACCCCGTCGAGAGGGAGCGCCTGCGTGACCTCGCCGCCCAGGGCGAGAGCGCCACACTCGGCCTCACCAGATTCGAGAACCTCCGTGTCCTCGACACGTACACCGACGACACGCGGGCGATGGAGGGACGGTTACTCGGTGATCTGGCGCGCGAGCGCGGGGGTGAACCGTTCGACGTCCTCTGTGACCTGGCGACGGCCGACATTCGGACGGGTTTCAACCGGGCGCCCATAGGCGACGACGCAGCCAGCTGGGAGTTGCGGCTCCAAAGCTGGAAGGATCCCCGGGTGATCATGGGGGCATCCGACGCGGGCGCGCACATCGACATGTTGTCGACCTTCGACTACCCCGTCGCACTTTTGGCTATGGCCAGAGAACGCGACGCGCTGTCGCTACCCGAGGTCATCCGCTCGCTGACCGACGTACCGGCGACGCTGTACGGCATGAAGGAGATGGGCCGCATCGAGGACGGTTTTCGGGCCGACATCCTTCTGTTCGACCCCGAGACGGTTGCTCCGGGGCGGGTCAGCTGGCGGGAGGATCTTCCCGGTGGCGCCGGACGTCTCTTCAGCGAGCCGGAGGGGGTCGAGCACGTCTTCGTGAACGGGACGGAGATCGCGTCCGGGGGAACGCTCACCGGAGAACGCCCGGGCCGGGTGCTGAGGGCGGGAATCGACACCGGCCCCAACTTCTGAACCGGGCCTGAGGCGTGTCCGTCGGCCGCCTCAGTCGTCGAAGATCGCGTCCAATGCCGGGGCAACGTCCCGATGGGTCCGGACGGGGGAGAAACGGCCCCGACCGGCCTGGGCCAACTCTCTTGCCAACTGGGCGTCGTGCTCGCCGCTCACATCGAGGAGGATGTCGAGCCGGGCCAACCCGGCGGCCAGAGGGACGGGGTCCACGCCCGCATTGTGGACGCAGTCCGAGAGGAGGATGGCCCGTGTCTGCGTCGTACGGGCGCCCGCCAGTTCCTTGGCGGCGATCTCGAGCGGGAAGCCGACGTTGGTGAGGCCACGAGCGGGGAGGCGGAGCAGTGTCTCCATCAGCGCGGCCGGCTCGACACGTTCTCCGAGCGGGAGCAGCAATGCCGCGTCCGACCAGAACGCGACGACCGCCAATTGATCGTCTTCCATCTCGCCGGCCAGCGCACCCACCGTGGCTGCGGCCGTCCGGACCCGCTCGCCGCGCATCGACCCTGAGATGTCGACGATGAGGGCGACGGCGCGAGGGTGGAGGAGGCGTGTGCGCACCACCACGTCCTCCGCTGCGATATCGGGAGTCTCGAGGAGAGCGTCCATCGTCGCGTCGAGGTCGATCTCGTCGGAACCTCCGTCGAACGGCGCGCTCTGAAGCACACCGCGCCCCCCACTGCGGGGTCGGCGGTCGCGGTGGCGCACCAGCGCCAGGCGAGAGGCGATCTCATGGGCTCGTCGAGCCACCTCGGTGTCGGCCGCGCCCTCGTCCAACGGCTGCAGTTCGCCCTCGTCGTCACTCTGGCTGGGCGCCGTCCGTTCGTCAGGCCTTGCCGGTGGTGGCGCGAGGAGTGGCCCCGCACTGCGGAGGGCGACACCTCCGTCCTGACCGTTGGGGGACGGGACGAAAAGGGTCGGAGGCTCGTCGAGGGTCTTGGGTTTGCGCCGGAACGGAGCGTTCGGATCGCCGGGCCTGTTGCGTCGCAGGGGGGAATCCGCCACTACTGCGTTCTCTCCGCCCGAAGCCGCCGCCAGGCTGAGGAAATAGGACTCCCAGATGTCGTGCAGCACCTGTTCGGCCGTCATGACAGCCGTGGGGTCGAGCTGGATGCGACCTGAGAGTGCCACGGTGATGGCATCGAGGACGAGCGCCCTGTACGCCTCGCCCGGGCGCCGGACGGTCCCAGGGAGGTCGACGATGACCTGCCGGGCGCGCCCGAGCTCGCGGGCCACCAGCACGGTGTCGATGGCTCCCCGCACACTGCTGCCATGGCGGACGTCGGGATGGTCCCGTGTGGCCCGCACCAACGCCACGGCATCGCGCACCAGGCGGTCGTCACGCTGGAGGGGGTCGCCCTCCGAACTCGTCCGCTGCTCGACGATCTCCCGCTCGAGGGCCTCGTCCTGATACCCCACGGCCAGCCGGCAGAGACGGTCGTAGATGCTCATGGAGATGCGCATGGTGCCCACGTTGTCGAAGGGGTTCATCGAGGCGATCAGCCTGAACGTGGATTTGGCCGTGATGGTACCGATACGGGGGATCGTCAGCCGGCGGTCACCGATGGCCGAGAGCAGTGTGTTCAGCGTGTCCTGCGGACTCCGGTTCAGCTCCTCGATATAGAGGAATCCGCCGAGCCGCATGGCCTCCACCAGAGGTCCGTCGACGAAATTCTCGGCCAGGTACCCCTCACGCAGCACGCGGTCGGGTGCATGGTGCCCCACCAGTTTTCCTGTGGTGAGGTCTGCGTTCCCCTCGACGAACATGAGAGGGACGCCCCAGTCCGCCGTGATGGCCCGCAGCATGGTGGTCTTGCTCGTGCCGGGGGGACCTTCGAGAAGGACGTCGCGGCCCGCAGTGACGGCGGCCCGCAGGAGCTCGAGCTCGTGGGCGCGCCCCACCACCCCGGGTGTGGTCATGAGGCCGGCCTCCCGGCTGTCGTCGACGGTCACGGGCGGGCTATTTGACGATGTTGCCGGCATCGACCGGGAGAGCGACACCGGTGATGTAGCGCGCCTCGTCCGAGGCCAGGAACAGAACGGCGTTCGAGATGTCGCGCGGTTCGACCCAGGGGATCGGAAGCGCGTTCATGTTCGTGAAGACCGCTGCGGCCTGCTCTCTCGTCGGACGCTCGACGCCGGGTACCAGGAGCGAATACATGTCCGCATTATGGACCATGTCGGTGTCGACACTGGTCGGGTGCACGCTGTTGACACGGATCATCTCCGGAGCGAGCTCGAGCGCGAGGGTGCGCATCACACCGACGACACCATGCTTTGCCGCCACGTAGTGCCCCAGGTTGGGGACGGCCACGATGCCGGCCGTCGAGCTGGTCAGGATCAGCGAACCGCCACGGCCACCAGCCACGATGTGGGGGATGGCGGCCTTGCAGGCGTGCCAGACGCCGGTGAGGTTCACGTCGATCACGTCCTGCCATGTCTGCTCACTCATGGTGGCGAGCCTCCCGTGCGACGCGATGCCGGCGTTGGCGCAGACGATGTCGAGTCGTCCGAATGCGGCCATGCCATCGCTGAGCACGCGGTCGAGCGCGGCCAGATCCCGGACGTCGGCGTGCGCGGCCAGAATCCGCCGGTCCAGCGCTTCCACCTGCGCCACGGTCTCCTCGAGGTCTTCGGGGCGTGCCATCGCGTACGGCGCCGACTCCATCTGCGCGCACAGGTCGACGGCGATGATGTCCGCCCCCTCCTCGGCCAGGCGGACGGCGTGGCTTCGACCCTGGCCGCGCGCTGCTCCCGTGATGAACGCCGTCTTGCCCTCAACGCGCCCCATCGTCCCCCCGTGCGCTCGAACGTCGGTCAGTTCTCATCCCCACGGTGAGCGGGGCCGCCGGACACCGAGTCGATGCCGGCGCGCAGGACGTTTCCCGATCGTCGTCCGGTGAACCGGCCGGCATGGACGATTTCCTCTCCCGCCACGATCACCGACTCGATGCCGAGGCCGTGGCTGAGAAGGCGGGTGGCGCCCGCCAGGGAGGTCCCGGGCCAGGTGCACCTGTGACGAGGCGATCCGCTCCGGATCGAAGACGGTGATGTCGGCGTGGAAGCCCTCGCGGATGCGCCCCCGACCGACGAGGCCGTACAGGCGGGCCGGCACATCGGTGAATTCGTGGACGAGCTCTTCGATGCTGAAGACAGGCTCGTTCCGCACGAGCTCGGCGAACGAGGCGGTGCTGTACTCGACATTCACCACGCCGCGCACATGGGCGCCGCCGTCCGAGGCCCCGAGCACCACCCTCGGGTCGCGCAGCACGCCTGCCCTCTTGGCCCGCTGCTCGGGCGTCGCTGTCGGGACGAGGTGGCGGACGAATCCGACGTCGAGCTCGCTGGTGACCGCCAGGTCGAGCATGACGTCGAGGATGGATCTGTCCTGTTCCGCGGCGAGGTCCGCCACCGGCCGCCCCACCGCCGATTGCAGCGCAGGTGTATCCGAGTCGCTGACGATGTGCTCACCGAGGCTGGCCGCGAACATGGCAGTCGCCCCGATCGGCGCCTGTTCCAGACTCGCGTGGAGGCGGCGGCGCACATCAGGGTCGGCCAGCGCCGCCACACGGGCAGCGGGGGCGAGCTCGAACAAGCTCTCGAATTCGGGGAGCGAGCGAAAGCCGACGTCGCTCTCCAGGAAATCGGTGCGCACCCGGAAATTGTGGGGGATCATCATCGGGACGACCACCGCGCCGGCAGCCGCGGCGACGTCCGCCGAGGCGAGTTGGCGTTCATGGATGTCGGGTATGGCGGGGTAATCGAGAAGGACCGTGTTCCAGTTGAGGGGTCGTCCGGCAGCGGTCGCCATGTCGGTGAGGAGGTCGTACTCCTCGGCGATGAACCCGTAGGCCGCCGAGGCGGGAATGAACTCCACGCTCGTCCCCGGGAAGTCACGGCAGACGCCGGCGAGCTCGATCAGCTCCTCGTTCGTGGCGAAGGTGGGGGGCGTGGGCACACCCGAGCCGTCGCGATGCGTCGCCGCGGTGGCGCTCGAGAAGCCCATGGCTCCGGCCGAGAGCGCGTCGGCCAACCCGGCACGCATGCGCGCCAACTCTCGGCGGTGGCGGGGCGTTCCGATGCTGCCGCGCCCATGATCGAACGGCGGAGGGCGGAGTGACCAGCCAGGAACCCGATGTTCACGGCCGGTGCACGGCGCTCGACCGCGGTGAGGTAGTCGGCGAAGGACTCCCACGTGAATTCCAGCCCGGCCTCGAGGGCCACCAGCGGGATGGCCTCGACCCGCGAGAGCAGACCGACGAGAAATTCGGCCGTGGACGGGTCAACGGGGGCCAGCGAAATACCGCAATTGCCCGCGATCACAGTCGTGACACCGTGGAGTGGCGAGGGCGAGAGTGTCGGGTCCCACAGCACCTGCGCGTCGTAGTGGGTATGGACATCGACGAAGCCCGGGCAGACCACGAGGCCTGTGGCATCGATCATCCGGCGGGCGGCGTCGGTCGTCGCACCGATTGACACGATGCGCCCGGCGGTGATCGCGACGTCGGCGGTGTAGCCCGGTCTCCCGGTGCCGTCGACGACGGTCCCGCCCTTGACGAGCAGGTCGTACAGTTCAGTCCCCGTTCGCAGCGTCGCGACGGATCGGCATCATGCGGCGCCGGTCCATCGGCGTCGGATTGACCGCAAAGGATCGCGGACCGTCGGCCAGTGCCACCTCGACGTGGAGGGCCCGGCCCGTCAGCGGGTCGAGGTACGTCCGAAAGACGACATCGGGACCGCCTTTTGGCCAACGGCGCTCCTCGAGCACCGGGCAGCCGTCCGTCCAATGGTGGGGCGACTCGGCCAGCACTTGGCCGCTCTCCTCGGCGTAGGCGAGGTTGCCTCGCTGCGCCACTCCGGGATAGAGCGGAAAGGAGGGCTCGTCGGACGCCGGGAGCCTGCCGGTCACCCTGGGGGCGCAGGGCGGGCTTGGCCTGGGCCAGGCGCTCGCGACGCGCCTCGTGTCGCCTCGCTGTCGTGGCGGCGACGTCGACCCCTCCGTCGGTGGAGATGACCGTTCCGTAAATGCTCGCGGCGTCGTCGGCCGAGAAGCGGCCGGCGGCCACATCGACGGCCACCGACTCGGGGTCGCGGTCCAGAGGGTCGCCGAAGCCCCCACCCGATGACAGCCGCATCTGGAACGAGTCACCTTCGAACAGCGGTGTGCCGGCGCTGTTCGGGGTCGAGTTCGTCGACCGTGCCGTCGCTGTCGGTGCACGAGGAACTCGTTGCAGGCGCCGGGTGACCCGCCGGCCATGCCCTGGAGGGGCAGCCACCGACGCATGCCGAACATCGTCCCGTTGATCTGGTCGACACCGTGTGGACGCAGGCTGAGCTGCGTCCCGCCACCGGCCCGGTGCACCCCGGCGCCTCCGGCGCCCGGACGGGCGCCGGCGCTCGGTGAAGAGCAGCGGGTACCACGACTCGAGGATCTCGATGTCCGCGATGGAGCCTTCGGCGTCGATGCCCACCGGGTTGCGCCCGAGGTCCATGCCGTCGCGCTCGCGGCCGGCCGAGCCGCCGACCCAGTTGCCGTCGAAGGCGAGGAAGGCGTCGGTCGAGCCGTCGGGCAGCTGCCAGGACCACAGGTTGTTGCCGAGGGCCGACTCGAAGCCGGCCCCCGCCAGGTACCGACGGGCCGGGGATTCCGGTGACGCCCCCAGGGCCAGGTTGAACGCCTGCATGGCGACGTCGGCCGCGTTCAGCCCGACATGCATGTGGGCGGCCGCGATGGGCGCCGGCGGGTTGGCGTTGACGACCGTCCCTTCGGGGCACCGCAGTTCGACCGGGGCGAAGATGCCCTCGTTGAACGGCAGGTCGCGGGCGATGCGATGGGCCAGCATGACGAGGAATTCGGCGGCAATGATGTACGGCTTCGAGTTGAAGTAGTGGTCCGTCTGGGGCGACGCCCCTTCGAAGTCCAAGATCATGTGGTCGCCGTCGACCGTCAAGGTGCAGGGGATCTCGTAGAACTCGTCGCCGTACTCGGTCCACGAGGTGGACTTGTAGACGCCGTCCTCCAAGGCGAGTATCCGCCGCCGCATCTCGGCTTCGGTCAGCTCACGGATGGCGCGCAGGCTGTCGGTGAAGCGGTCGCGACCGATGCTGTCGATGAGGCCGACCACCTGCTCCTGGGCGGAGTGGCAGCCGGCGACGAGTCCCCGCAGGTCCATCTCGACGATGTCGGACATGCGGATGTTGTTGATCAGGATGTCCCAGACATCGGTCATCTCCTCGCCTTTGCGGAACAGGCGGACCGCCGGACACCGGATCCCTTCCTGGTAGCACTCGGTGGCCTGCGGAGCGAAGGAGCCGACGACCATCCCACCCATGTCCATCATGTGGGCCGACAGTCCGACCCATCCGACGAGATCGCCTTCGTGGAAGATCGGCTGCTGGATCATGACGTCCTGGGGGTGCAACCCTCCGCCGTGGTGGGGGTCGTTGGCGAAGAACACGTCTCCGGGGGCCACCGTGTCGCCGAAGCGCGCGATGGTCGCCTTCACGGAGTACGACGCCGCTCCGAAATGGAACAGGACCATCCCCGCGCCCACGATCAGGTCGCCCTGCGGATCCATGATGGTGACCGAGAAGTCCTTGGACTCGGTGATGGTCGGAGAGATCGCCGTGTGGTCGACCGCCAGCGCGGCCTGTTCCCCGATCGCCTCCAGCCGGCTGCGGACAACTTCCAGGTCGATCGGGTCGGTCGCCGGTCGCCCGTTGCCGGATGTGGTGCTGGTCGGCGCGTCAGCCGTTGTGGTCATCGAGAGACCTCCGTAGTCGTACGCATCGTGCTGGTGGTCGTTGTGGTGGTCGTGCTGGTCATCGTGCTACTTCCATGATGAAGGTGCCGTGTTCGTCGATCTTCGCGCTGCTGCCCTCGGGAACCCACACCGTGGTGTCCATGGAATCGACCAGTGCGGCCCCCTTGAGCTCGTGGCCGGGGGAGAGGCCGGCACCGTCGTAGACGTCCACTTCGACGATGCCGTCGGCTCCGCGGGCCAGCCGGACCTTGCGGGTGCCCACCGGGATGGCGAGGGTTCCGCTCTCGACTGCCGGGCGCGCTGCCGTGCCCACGCTGGCGCGGATGGTCTTGCCGATGCCGATGGCGCGAAGGCCCACCAATTCGACCGGCGTGCGCAGCACGATCGAGCCTTTGCCGTACCGCTTGGCGTACTCGTCCATGAACGACGTCAGCAGCGCGTCCGAGGACGCATCGGTGAAGGGTCCCGGTGCGATGGTCATCTGCAGTTCGTAGATCTGCTTGCTGAAACGCAGGTCGGCCTCGAACTCGACGGCCTGGTCGATGTCGGCCACACCGTCAGCGGTCATGTCGGCTCGCACTTCGGCCTCGAGCTCGGCCATCAGGCGTTGCATGAGTGCGGGATCGACGGGCATGGGAGAGGTGACCGAGCGCAGTCGTTCGCGTCGCACGTCGGTGGTCGCTGCACCGAAGGCGGAGAGCACCGAAGCGAGTTCGGGGATCAGCACGCGTGGTGCACCGATGGCCCGGGCGATCTCGGGCGTGAAGAGCGAGCCTCCTCCGCCGTAACTGAGGATGGCGTACTGGCGAGGGTCGAGGCCGAGCGAGGCCAGCCTGCCCCGCACCGCTTTGATCATTCCGGTCAGCGCGAGTTCGCGGATGCCCCATGCCGTCTCCTCGGCGTCGAGGTCCAGTTGGGCCCCGAGGCGAGCGCAAGCCGCATGTGCGGCCTCCGGATCCAGCGCGAAGTCGCCCCCCAGGAAGCGTTTCGGATCTATGTAGCCCAGCACGACGAGTGCATCGGTGACGGTGGCCTGATCGCCCCCGCGCTGGTAGCAGGCCGGTCCCGGGACTGCTCCGGCGGAGCGTGGACCCACCCGGAGCATGCCGCGCGCATCGACCCAGCCCAAGGACCCGCCACCGGCGCCGATCGACTCGACGTCGACCAGCGAGAGAGCGGTCCAGACACCCATCATCTCGCCCCGGGTTCGTCGCGCCGGCTCCCCGTCGTCGATGACCGAGACGTCGAAGGAGGTGCCACCCATGTCGGCGGTGACGATGTGCGGCGCCCGGGTCACGTTGCTCATGGCGACTGCGGCAGCGACACCGGCGGCCGGACCGGACATGGCCAAGCCGAGGGGCCGGCGGCGTGCCTCTCCCACCGTGATCGAGCCGCCTCCCGAGTGCACGAGGAGCAGCGGGCTCTGCAGTCCACGCTGTGCCAGTTCTTGTTCGAGCTCTTCGATCCCTGCGAATGCACCGGACACGTAGGCGTTGAGCACGGCGAACGTGGTGCGCTCGTATTCACGGATCGCCGGGTGCAGCACCGCCCCCGAGACCACGGGCAGGTCGGGATAGATCTCGGCGATCGCCGCCACCGCCTGGTCCTCGTGCGTCCGGTTGGCAAAGGACCAGACGAAGGAGACGGCGATGGCCTCGACGCCCTCTTCTTCGACGAGCCGCCGGACAGCTGCCTTGACCTGATCGAGGTCGATGGGGACGACGACGTCGCCGTTGCGGTCAATCCGCTCTTCGATGGCCGCGATGGTGCGGTGCTCCAAGATGTTGGGCGTCGACAGCCACCCGTCCTCGTCGACGATCCGTGTGCCCTGCGCGATGGGGATCATCTCTTCGAACCCGCTCGTGGCCAGCAAGCCGACCAGTCGGCCGGTGCGCGAGGCCAGCGTGTTGGTCACGGCCGTGGTGCCCAGCCCGAAACGGCTCACCTTGGGCAGGAGTTCGTCGAGGGTCGTCCCGCTCCGCCGGGCCGCCAACTCCGCTGCCGCCAGCACGCCCAGGCCGATCTCCCCGGTCGTCGTGGGTGCCTTGGCCCGCCACGTGCTGGTCCCATCGGTCAGCACGCAGTCGGTGAAGGTGCCGCCGACATCGATGCCGATGCAGGTGCGAACAGTCTCGGCCATGTACCCTCCCTGTCAGCCGCTGAACCTCTCCAACATAACAAAGTATGAACACACGGAGCCGGGTGAGCAACGCGGGCGAGAGGCGTCATCGAGATGGCGCCGCAGGCCGGCCACCTCGGCCGATGTGGTCCGGAGCTGGGAAGCCGTCCGGTCATAAGAGCAGGTCCGAGGTGCGAAACCTCGTCCTGAAGGAGGATCGCTTCCGAAGGATCGGTCTTGATGATGTGTAAGATTGCCCTCGTGACTGCCGCCCTCAGCTATCGAGCAGACCAAAATGGCGACGGGGTGGGCCGCCGCCAGCTGAGCCAGCCCCGGATCGCGGAAATGATCGCCGACTCCCTGCGGCGCCGGATCCTGGCCGGCGAGCTCAATGACGGCGATGTACTGCCGAAGGTCGACGACCTTCTCCTCGAGTTCCCTGTCAGCAAGCCGTCGATCCGGGAGGCCATGCGCATCCTCGAGACGGAGGGGCTGCTTTCAGTCCGTCGTGGCAACGTCGGCGGCGCGGTGATCCACACGCCAAAGGCCAAAGTGGCGGCCTACATGCTCGGAATGGTCCTCCAGGCCCAGGGCACGCCGCTCGAGGACCTGGCGGCGGCACTGTCGGACTGTGAGCCGGCGTGCGCGGCCAAGGCGGCGGAGCTCAGCCTGCACGACAAGAGCCTCGTGGCCACGTTGACCAAGCTCAACGAGGAGCTCGAAGCCGAACTGTCCGACGGTCCGGCCTTCACCCGCCTCGCCCGTCGCTTTCACGACGCGGTGGTCCAGGGATGTGGCAACGCCACGCTGGCGTTGGTCGCCGGATCACTCGAGACCTTGTGGTCGAATCACGAGTCGAATTGGGCCGAGACGACGAATGCGCACGGCGAGTACCCCAACCTGCCGGCACGAAAGAGCGTCCTCCGCACCCACGTGAAGATCACCGAGGCGATCGAGGAGGGCGACGCTCCGAGGGCCCGTCACCTGGTGGCCCAGCACCTGCAGGAGTCGCAGCGCTACGTCCTCTCACAAGGGGCGAAGCAGCGCATCACGGTGGAAGGTTTGTCGAAGGCTCCCTGGTAGGGCTGGCTCAGAGCCCGATGAGGGCAGCGAGGTGCAGCGCATGGTCGACCGGCGTGCCCAGCAGCTGACGATCCGTCGTGACCCGCCGCAGGTAGAGGTGCAGATCGTGCTCCCACGTCACGCCGATGCCACCGTGCATCTGGATGCAGTCCTGGACGATGTCGGGAGCCTTGCGTCCCACGTAGAGCTTGGCCGTACTCACCAGTCGGGCCGCTGACGGGGAATCCCCGGCCACTGCGGCCACCGCACCGTCGACCGCCGCACGCGACGCCTCGATCCAGAGCTTCATGTCAGCCAACCGGTGCTTGAGGACCTGGTAGGACGCGAGTGGCCGGCCGAAGGAGCATCGTTCGGCGGTGTACTCGAGCGTCATCTCGAACGCGCGGGCCGCTGCGCCGACCATCTCTGCGCACTGCACGATATTGGCGATGTGCACCTGGCGCTGCAGTACGGACCGGCCGCGTGCTGCACCGACGATCACCGACGAGGCGGGGACGACGACACCGTCGAACGTGAGATCGGCGTGGCGGCGGACCAGATCGAGGCTCCGTGCGCGCTCGGTCCGCATGCCGGCGATCCCGGCCGGGACGAGCACGTGGAGCACGGCACCGTCCATGCAGGCCGCGACAATGAAGCGGTCGCTGTCGGCGCCGGACTCGATGGCGCGTGCGGTCCCTGTCAGCTCCAGCGATGAGCCACGGACCGGGGTGCCGAGGGATCTGGCGGTCACCGGCAGGCTCGCGCCCAACCACGGCTGCTCGCCGCCACCGCCGCCCTCGCCCACCACCCAGCCGCAGACGGCGGTGCCCGACAGGGTGGCCTCCAGAATTGCTGTGCAACCTGCCCGGGCGTCCGCATCGGCGACAGACAACGTCCAGGCTGCCACGCTCACCGGAAGCAAGGGTCCCGGCGAGACGAGACGTCCACGCTCCTCGGCCACGATGGCCAGCTCGGCCAAGCCCCCCAAACCGGCGACGTCTGCGGCATCGGTGCCTCCGGTCGGGCCGGGATCAGCGGCCGACCCACCCAGCTTCTCGGGCACGAGCAGTGAGGCCCAGCCCAGTTCGGCCGCCCGGCGCCACCAGTCCCGATCGAAGCCAGCTGGGCTCTTGTCACCCCAGAGGCGCACCGTCGTCAGCGGAGCGGTGTCCTCCAGAAACCTACGGGTGATGGCCTGAAGCTGCTGCTGCTCCTCGGTGGCGTCGAATCTCACCTGCGTCTCACCGCCTGGCGCTCGCAACGTTGTGGGGCACCGAATCGAAGGGGATGCCCACGTCGGTGGCCAGTTCACGGGGGAGCCCGAGGACCCTCTCCGAGATGATGTTGCGTTGCATCTCGATGCTTCCACCGGCCAACGCTGCCGCTTGGCGCATGAGGAATTGATTGCCCACTTTCCCGGATGCCGACGTCGTCCATACGGCGAGACCAGCGCCGACGATGTCAGCGCTGGCGTTCGAGCACTGCACAACCTTGGTGATCTCGAACAACCGGAGCAGTGATCCGAACGTGGGCTCCAGTGCACCCGTGCCGATGCCGGTGTTGATACGCTCGACGAGGTTGTCCTGAATCGCATCGAGCGCGTGCGCCTCGGCGACGAGGGCCCGCACACGTGGGTCCTGCGCGTTGCCGCAGTGACGGGCCAGCTCGACCAGTTCCTCCGCTGTGGGCGCGACGGGTGTCCCCTCCGCCACGAACCCGTACGTGAACGGCGAGGCCGCACCGGCGAGATTGCGCTCATGGGTGAGGAGGCGACTCGCCACCTGCCATCCTGCGTTCTCGTCGCCCAAGATGTCGGTGGCGTCGATCGCCACGTCGGTCAGGAACTCCTGACAGAACTCGGCCTCACCGTTCGCCTGCACGATCGGCTCGATGTCGATGCCGGGTTGCGCCAATTCGATGACACACATTGTCAATCCGCGATGCTTGGGCACGGACCAGTTGGAGCGGGCCAGGCAGAGGGCGAAGTCGGAGAAGTGCGCCCCCGTGCTCCAGATCTTCGACCCGTTCAGGATCAACTGGTCGCCGTCGCGGGTTGCCCGCGTGAGACAGCCCGCCAGATCGGATCCGCTGGCCGGCTCACTCAGGAGCTGCACCCAGAGCTCGTCGCCGCGCAGGATGGCCGGAATGTGCCGAAGCTTCTGTTCCTCGGTGCCGAAATCGAGGATGGTCGGGCCGAGAATCCCGAGCGTGACGTTGCACAGCGTCGGCAACTCGTACCCTGCCGCCTCTTCGTTGAACGCATCTTGGAAGTCGGGCGTGAGCCCTCGCCCGCCGTACGCCACCGGGTAGGTGAGACCGGCGAACCCTCCCTCGAACAGGAGCCGCTGCAGAAACCGGTGCCGGACTGGATCGCGGTCCGCACCGGTGCGCGGCAGGCCGTCCTCCTTGGGAAAGTTGGCCGAGAGCCACGTGCGGAGCTCGGTTCGGAAGGACGCGATGTCCTGCTGCATTTCGGACCTCGGCTAGGTGATGCTGGCGGGCAAGCTGATAATCTTAGACAACAAGACGGGGGGTCCGAAGATGGCCAGAACCGAGCTGCCCGCGACCCGGGCCGTCGTGCCGTGAGTCCCGGCCACAGCCACAGCCGCCGCAGCAGCTTCGGGCGGGCGTCTCCAGGGGAAAGTGGCGATCATCACCGGCGCGGCGCGCGGGCAGGGGCGCTCCCACGCCGTGCGGCTGGCCGAAGAAGGCGCCGACATCATCGCTGTCGACATCTGCGCGCAGATCGATTCGGTTGCCTACCCCATGGCGACACCGGTGGACCTGCAGGAGACGGTGCGCCTGGTGGAGGATCTCGACCGCAGGATCGTGGCACACCAGGCCGATGTCCGCGACGGTGCCACGTTGCAACGCATCGCCGCGGAGGCCGTGGCCACATTCGGCCACATCGACATCGTCGTCGGCAACCAGGGGATCTTCTCTGCGGCCGCGCTGACGTGGGAGCTCTCCGATGCCCAGTGGCACGACACGCTGGACGTCAATCTCACCGGCTATTTCGAACTGGTCCGGGCGGTCGTGCCCGTCCATGATCGAGGCCGGCCGGGGCGGGTCGATCATCTTCACCAGCTCGCTGCTCGGCACGAAGGGGGCCTGGCACATGTCGCACTACGCCGCGGCGAAGCACGGCGTGCTGGGCCTCATGCAGTGCCTGGCCCACGAGCTGGCGCCGCACATGATCCGCGTGAACACCATCAATCCGACCATGGTGTTCACCCCGATGATCGACAACGAGTCGGCATTCCGCCTGTTCCGCCCCGACCTCGCGGCGCCGACGCTCGAGGACTTCGCCGTCCCCTCGCAGACCGCCAACCTGCTCCCCATCCCGTGGGTCGACGCGGTCGACATCTCGAATGCTGTCGTCTGGCTGGCCTCTGACGAGGCCCGCTACGTCACCGGGGTTGCCCTTCCCATCGACGCCGGCGCCGGCGCCAAGTAACCACCGCGACCACTGCTTGCTACGTTACAGAGAGCCACCACGCACCGGGGGAGAAGAGATGCCCGTAGCGAATCTGATAATCGACTCCGACAGTCATGTGACCGAGCCGGCCGATGTCTGGACGGCCCGGGTCCCGAAGAAGTACGTCGATGACGTGCCACACGTCGAGCGGGTCGACGGTGCCGACATCTGGGTGCTGCAGAACAAGCGCATCGGCTCCGTCGGGACCTCGGCGCCAGCCGGATGGCCCACCTTCCCCGGGAACTATCCGCCGACCTACGCCGATTGCCATCCGGCGGCCTCGAATGCGACGGCGCGGCTGGCCTACATGGACGAGGCGGGCATCTGGGCCCAGGTGCTCTATCCCAACGTCGGGGGTTTCGGCAGCGAGAACTTCCTCGCCATGGACGACGATGAGCTCAAGCTCCTGAGCGTGCGGGCCTACAACGACTTTCTCATGGAGTGGTGCGGGGCCGATTCCCGTCGGCTCCTCGCCGTGCTCGCCACCCCGTTCTGGGATGTGGAGGCCACGGTGCGCGAAGTCTTGCGCTGCGCCGACGCCGGCGCCCGGGGAATTCTGTTCACCGGCGAGCCGCAGCGCTACGGGCTTCCGGTGTTGGGAAGCCGCCACTGGGATCCCCTGTGGGCGGTCGCCCTCGAGACGGGCCTGCCCGATCCACTTCCACATCGGCAACGCCGGCGATCTGCCGAGCGTCATGACGCCCGAGCGCTACGAGACGCATGGCATCGCGGGCGCGCAGGCCTACGGGGCGGTCGACCTCTTCATGAAGAACGGCGTCCAATGCGCCGATCTGATCACGTGCGGCATGTTGCCCCGCTGGCCCGGTCTGAAGTTCGTCTCGGTCGAGAGCGGGATGGGTTGGCTGCCATTCGTGCTCGAGGCCTCCGACTACAGCTGGCTCGGTGCGTTCCGCCCGGGCCGGGAGAGGACAGCCGAGGACGTCCTGCCTTCCGAACTGTTCCGCGAGCATGTCTACGTGACGTACTGGTTCGAGCGGTTGGCCCCCCGCTACTTCCTCGACCTCATCCCGGTGGACAACGTCCTCTTCGAGACGGACTTCCCCCACACGACGTGCCTCTTCGGGGACATCGACAAGACGATTGCGGCCAATCTCGGCCACGTCGCCGAGGACGTGCGGCGCAAGATCCTCTGGGAGAACGCGGCCAAGCTCTACGGCATCGAGGCTCCCCCCGAGAGTTGGCCGGCCTGATCGGCTGTCGGGCCGGTACGGAGGGGACGCTCATCGCCCAGGGCGCTCATCGCCCAGTGCGTTAATCGACCAGGGCCGGAAGGTGTGACGTGAACCCGCCGTCCACGGCGATGACTTCGCCGGTGATGAACGAGGCCTCGTCCGAGAAGAGGAAGGACACGACTTCGGCCACGTCGTTCGTCCGGCCGAGGCGCGCCAGCGCGTTGTGCTCCTGCAGGTACGTCAGCATCTCGGGCTTCACGTTGCGTTCGGCGGCTTCGGTGAGGATCATGCCCAGCGCGATGGCGTTGCAGCGGATGTTCTGCTTTCCGTAGGCGTTGGCCACGTGGCGGGTGAGCCCGTGCAGCGCAGCTTTCGAGACCCCGTAAGCAACGCGAATCCTCTCGGCCTTGAGCCCGGCAGCCGACGACGTGTTCACGATGCTGCCCCCGCCCCGCTTCAACATTTCGGGGATGGCGTACTTGCACCCGAAGAAGGGCCCGCGCAAGTTGATCGCCATCGTCTCGTCCCACACCTCGGTACTGACGTTGACGACATCGTGATCCCGGTGCATCTTGGTGGCGGCCGCGTTGTTATGGAGCGCATCGAGCCCTCCGAACGCCGAGACGGCCGCGTCCACCATGGCCTTGACCTGTTCCTCGATGGCCACGTCGACCCCGACCGCGATGGCGATCCCGCCCTCCTCGCAGATGTCGGCCGCCACTTCTTCGGCCCCCGCCAGTGAATGGCCTGCGACCACGACGGATGCACCGTGGCGGGCCAACGTCTCGCAGGTCGTCTTGCCGATCCCTGACGCCGCCCCGGTGACGATCGCCACTTTTCCACTCAGATCCGGCATCCAGACCCCCCATCGCGAGAACAGTGCGACTATAAACTTTAGAAAGTTGGAAGGCCAGTGAGGAGAGCCGCAGGGGCATGCCGATGCGCACGAATCGATCGCTTCCGCCGGTCCGCGTGCGGGCGCGCTGATGGACCTGCGCGAATCCGAGGACGTCGTTGACTTCCGGGCCGAGGCGTCGGGTTGGCTGGAGGCTCACGCGCCCAGACGGGGGAGTCCGGACGATTTCACCATCGGGCGTGACCGGGCTTTTGTCGACGGTTGCCGGCGCTGGCAGGCCACCCTTTTCGAGGGTGGCTGGGCCGGGATCTCCTGGCCGGTCGAATTCGGCGGACAAGGGCGCTCGGCCCTCTTCGATCTGGCCTTCCGCCTTCAGCAGGCTCGATTCGGGGTCTCCGGTGCCGCCTTCGACGTTGGCATCGGCATGGTCGGTCCCACGCTCATGGTGCATGGCACGCCGGCCCAGAAGGAGCACCACCTGCCCTCGCTGTTGCGCGGCCGGGAAGTGTGGTGCCAGATGTTCAGTGAGCCCGGGGCCGGATCCGACCTCGCCGGGCTCTCGACCGCGGCCCGGCGCAGATCGGGCGGAGGATGGATCATCAACGGGTCGAAGGTGTGGACGTCCTACCCGCGGTTCGCCGACTACGCCATTCTCCTGGCCCGCTCGGACCCCGAGCGACCGAAGCACCACGGGCTGACATGCTTCGTGCTCGACATGCGCACGCCCGGGATCGAGATCGGCCCGATCCGCCAGATGAACGGCGCGGCCGAGTTCAACCAGGTGTTCCTCACCGACGTGGAGATCCCCGACGATGCCGTCATCGGCGAGGTCGACGGTGGCTGGACGGTGGCCAACACCATGCTGCGGCAGCGAGCGCGGGCTTGCCGGTGACGAGTGGCCTGGAGTGCCCGAACTGATCGAGATCGCCCGCACACGCGGCCTGGCTACCGACCCGCTGGTGCGTCAGGATATCGCCGCCACCTACGTGGGCCAGGAGATCCTGCGCTACCTGAACCTGCGGGTGCAGAGCCGCCTCGGCCGCGGCGAGCCGGTTGGCGCGTTGGCCTCGATCGTGAACCTGTTCTTCGCCGACCATCTTCGCCGCGCGGCCATCGTCGGAGCCTCGCTCGCCGGCCCTGCGGTGTTGACCGCCGAGCCCCAGGTCGGGTCGGCCGGCCGCTGGCAGTTCCACCTCCTCACCGCGCCGTCGGTGCGCATCGCCAGTGGAACCGACGAGATCCAGCGCAACATCCTGGGGGAGCGGGTCCTCGGACTGCCCCGAGAACCGCGCCCGGGGCCCGTTCTCGCAACCTTGACCTAATGTTGCAATCTAAGATAAGACTGTCGCGTTCCACATTGGCCGTGAACGGGGGATCACAGGGTGGCTGGCCTGGGCGAATTGGCACCGACGTGTTGCAGCGCCCCACGGGGTGCGTACCGGCTGCCCGAAATCCCTACGTGAACAACCTGTCGTCAACCGAATGGAGTCTGTTATGACCGTCACGAACGACGTGGCCGAATCGGAAACGCCCCTGTCCGTCTCGACCTACCGCTATCCAACGGGCTGGTACATCGTGGCGAACTCATCCGACGTGTCAGCGGGAACGCTGAAGACCCTGCACTACTTCGGTCGCGAGCTGATCTGCTTCCGGGGCGAGTCCGGCACGGTGGCTGTCATGAACGCCTATTGCCAGCACCTCGGCGGCCACATCGGCGTCGGCGGCAGCGTGGTGGGCGACGAGGTCAAGTGTCCCTGGCATGCCTGGCAGTGGCGTTCGGACGGGACGAACTCGCTGATCCCGTACTCGAAGGAGGGCTGCAAGAAGTCGGTCCGCATCCGCACGTATCCGACGGTGGAGTGGTGCGGCATGGTGGTCATGTGGTTCGACCGCGACGGTGGCGACCCGACGTGGAGCCTGCCCGAGGTGCCCGAGCTCGAAACGGGGGACTACTACCCGCTGCACCCACACTCACGCATGATCAACCGTGTCAAGGTCCACCCCCAGATGATCGTGGAGAACGCGGCAGATCCGTACCACATCGCCCCCGTGCATCACGGAGATCGGCCGGCCGAGACGACGTCCTTCGAGCTGCACGACTACCACCTGCATGCGACCGTGGACGTGAACTACGGCGGCGGACGTCCCACGACCTGGTTGACGCCGAACGGACCCGTCGACGGCGAGGTCGTCTACGACACCTTCGGGTTGGGGATCGGCTTCGTGCGCTTCCCCGAGAACGTCTTGGCCTCGGTGCAGATCACAGGCCACACCCCGGTCGACGAGGAGTACACCGACTACTGGTTCACCATGGCGTGCGTGCGCGAAGAGGGTGACACCGGTGATGTCCCGACTGGGCGGGCCGCACGCTGGATCGAGTTGCAGCAGGAGATCATCAAGCAGGACTTCTTCACGTGGGAGAACATGCAGTACCTCGAGAAGCCGTCGTTTGCCGTCGAAGAAGCGAAGAATTACGCCTCGCTCCGGCGTTGGTGTCGTCGCTTCTATCCCGAAGACACCTTTATGGAGACCGTCCCTTCGGCGAGCAAGTGACCGGAGGATCTCCCGCGTCGTTCGTGGGAGCCGACCCCGGGGGACGGCCTGACGTTCGCCGGCATTCTCGATGCCCAGGTGGTGGTCCGGCCCGATCAGCCGCTCCTCGTCATCGACGACGTCCCCCTGACGTACAAGGTGTTGCAGGAACGATCGATCTCGGCCGCCAACGTGCTCGTCGGTCTCGGTGTCGAACCCGGCGACCGCGTGGCGCTCTTCATGGGCACCTCGCCCGAGTGGGTGACTCTGTGGTTCGGGTTGTGCCGTCTGGGTGCGGTGGCGGTGCCTATCAACACGGCCTACCGCGGCGACTTCCTGGCCAATCAGCTCCGGGACAGCAACACAAAGATGATCGCCTTCGACCGCTCGCTGGCCGCACGCGTCTTCTCCATCGCCGCCGACGTTCCGAGCCTCCGCGCCGCTCTGTTGCGTGAGGATGGCAAGCCGACGGCAGATCCCGATGCCGATCACGCGCAAGCAGCGCCCCCATCGCACGTCAGGGTCCACCCGATCGAGCAGCTTCTCGAGGGGGACCCCTCGCGTGGTCGCCGGTACTCCTTCCCAGGTGTCCTTCCCGTTGGGCGCCATCTTCTCGACGTCGGGGACGACCGGTAGGTCCAAGGGTGTCCTCGCGTCCCAGCACTACCTACTGGCCGCGGCGCAGGCCATGGTCGACCTTTGGCGACTCCAGCCCGGTGAGGCCGTCTACGGCCCGCTGCCCTTGTTCCATCTGAGCGCGGTCGGCACCGTCCTGGGGCCGATGCTGGCCGGAGGCACCGGGATCCTCGACTCGACGTTCAGCGTCTCGGCGACGTGGGATCGAGTGCGGCGCTACGGAGGCATCGGGCATCGCCCTGGCCGGGGCCATGTTGAGCAATGTTGTGGAACCTTCCACCCGACGAGCGCGACAAGGACATCCCACTGCGCTTCATATCCGCCGCTCCCGTGCCCCAAGAGAGCTTCGAGGCGATGGAGGAGCGGTGGAAGTGCCGCATCGTCACCTGTTACGGCATGAGCGAAGCCTTCCCGATGGTGGTGGCCGGGCGTCGACGAGACCAACCGGATCGGCGCGTCGGGACGGCCCAATCCCAATTTCGACGTGATGCTCTTTGACGCCGAGGACCGGCCCGTCCTGTCGGCGAGGTCGGCGAGATCGTCTGCCGCCCCAAACGCTCGCATGTGATGTTCGAGGGCTACGACGGTCGCGATCGCGAGACAGTGGAGCAGTTCCGGAATCTGTGGTTCCACACGGGGGATATGGGTCGCTTCGACGAGGACGGCTACTTCTACTTCGCCGACCGGAAGAAGGATGCCATGCGCCGGCGGGGGGAGAACATCTCGTCGTTCGAGGTGGAGCAGGCGCTCCTGCGCCATCCGGAGGTGGCCGAGGTGGCCGCGGTGGGCGTGCCCAGCGACCTCGGAGAAGATGACGTCATGGTCTACGTCGTGGCGGCAGCGGGCGAGCCGATCGACATGGTGGCGTTCATGGACTTCTGCTCGAGCCACCTCCCGTACTTCGCCGTTCCGCGCTACGTCGACGTCACGCCCGAGTTGCCGAAGAACGCCGTCGGGAGGATCCTCAAGCACGAGCTGCGTGCCCGCGGCGTTCCGTCCTCGGCCTGGGACCGCGAGGCAGCGGGCTACACCGTCCGCCGATGACCGATGTGAGCCCCGACGTGACCGCCGACGGCGATACCGACGCTGCTGCTACAGGCACCGACACGACGATACCGCCACCTCTACCGCGACGCCGTCGATACCGCCGGCGCCATCTACGCCGACCTCGATACTGCGGCCTCCCTCGCGGCCAGTCGTGGCATGGCCCACGGCGAACAGCTCAGCCGCATCGCCCGCAAGTATCCGGCGCGCACTGCGTACATCTGCCGGGGCGAGAGCCGGACATTCGGGGATGTCGATCGGCGTGTCACCAGAGCTGGCCAACGCGCTGAGGGCGCGGGGTTTGCAGCACGGCGATCGTCTGGCCGTGCTGATGACGAACAGCATCGAGATGATCGAGGTCATGTTCGCCGGATGGCGCCTGGGGGCCATCGTCGTACCGGTCAACTTCCGCCTCGTCGCTGATGAGGTGGCGTTCATTCTCGGGGACTGCGGGGCTTCGGTCATCGTGGTCGACGAAGGCCTTGCCTCTTTGGTCGGGGCGGTTCGGGGCACGCTCCCGGACGTAGGTGCGGTGATCGTCGTCGGGGACCCGGCGGGAGCCGGTGCAGGATGCTGAGCGCTACGACGATCTGGTCGCCGGTGGCAGACGAGACCCCGGTGACGGTCGGGGTCGATGAGCAGGATCCTGCGCTGATCATGTACACCTCGGGCACGACCGGGCGTCCGAAAGGCGCGGTCCTGAGCCACTTCAACCTGCTCATGAGCACGCTTAACTCAATGGTGGCGCAGGGTATCGTGGGGTACGACGACGTCTGGTACGGCAATCTCCCGCTCTTTCACATCGGCGGCTTGACGGGGATTCTGCCGTACGTGATCGGCGGTGGCTGCGCCATCATCGTCCCGAGCGGGAGCTTCGACAGCCGGCAGGCGGTCGAGGAGATCGCGCACTACGGCGTCACCGGTTGCGTGTTCGTCGGCATGCAGTGGGATGACGTGTGTGATCAGGTGACGGAATCGGGAGTGCAGCTCTCCTTGCGACGCGCCTCGTGGGGCGCCGCCAACACGCCGGTCGAGGTCTTGAAGAAAATGGCGCAGACCTTGCCCGGTGTGCCGATCTTCAGCTTCTTCGGCCAGACGGAGATGAGCCCCGTCACGTGCGTCCTCCACGCACAGCGACTCCGAACGCAAGCGCGGCTCGGTGGGTCGGCCGATCATGAACGTCGAAGCGCGCGTCGTCGATGAGGACGGCAACGACGTGGCGGTGGGGGAGGTCGGAGAGATCGTCTACCGCGGGCCGACCGTCATGCAGGGTTATTGGCGTATGCCCGAGGCCAACGAACTGGCATTCGCCGGTGGTTGGTTCCATTCCGGTGACCTTTGCCGCATGGATGACGAGGGGTACGTCTATGTCGTCGACCGCAAGACCGACATGATCATCTCCGGCGGCGAGAACATCTACTGTCCCGAGGTCGAAGCGGTGCTGCGCGCCCATCCCGGCGTGCTCGATGCGGCGCTGATCGGTTTGCCCGATCCCAAGTGGGGCGAGACGCCCCGGGCGGTGATCGTCCCGGTGGAGCCCGACAATCCACCGGATGAGGAAGAGCTCATTGCCTGGTGCAAGGAGCGCCTGGCCTCCTACAAGAAGCCGACATCGATAGTGGTCATCGATCAGTTCCCACTGAACTCCGCCGGCAAGGTGTTGAAGCCGACACTGCGCCGACTTTTCGGACAACAGGGAGACACCGATCACCACGGATCACACCGATAGGAGTAAGCAACCAATGACGTTGTCATACGAGGACGAGCGCACACTGCAGTCGTTGGCGGGGCGCGCCGCCGTGCAGGACCTGACCATTCGCCAACACCGCGCCTTCGAAGCCGGAGATGAGGCAACCTGGTTGGGCACCTTCGTCGTCGAGGGCGTCCTCGAGCTACACGGTCAGGAGCCCATCGCCGGGCATCCGGCATTGGCACGGTGGTTCGCCACGGCGCCCCGACCGGCCAGCGTGCTCCTGGCTGATTCGGTGGTCCGCATCGACGGGGTGCACGGTACGCAAGAGTGCCGCACGTTGGTGGCCACGGCGGACGTGGCGTCGGCTCAGATCATCGTGGGCCAGATCGTGCCGGTGGTCGACGACCTCATCTACGAGCGCGGGCGTTGGTACTTCGCCCGGCGTCGGGTGGGCGGCGCCATCTCGTAGCGCCGATGTCGTACCTTCGGCGTCGTCACTCTGGCATCGTCACTCTTTGGCATCGTCACTCTGGCATCGTCACTCTGGCATCGTCACTCTGGCGTCGCACCTTCAGCGCCGAACGGTGTGGTGTGCACCGTCATCGCACTCGCAACGGTCGCCCGTTTTCAACTTTTGTACGGAATTTCTTTTTCTTTTCTTCGGCTCTGTACGAGGGGCCAAATGTCACAACCCCCTGCTCTACTTGGGGCATGGATGCAGTGGAGCAGCTCAGACAGGCTCTCGATCGTTTGGAGGAGGAGGATCCGTTCTCCTACGGCGACGCCGCATCGGTCGCGGCTCTCGAGAGAGTCCCTGGGTCGACTCAACTGTAGGACGAGCGTGGCAGTGGCCAGTTTCGATGCCTCGGGCGAATGGGCGCTCGATGGGGCGCAGAGCATCTCGGCCTGGCTTTCGACGCGCTGTCATCTCCCGCTCGGTGAAGCCCGCAGCCAATTGCGGCGGGGCCGGGCCCTGCCGTCGCTACCTCTGGTCGCGCAGGCCTTTTCCGCTGGGGTCATCGGGGCGGCCCAGGTCGACCTGTTGGTCAAGGCGGCTCAGGGCGCGGCGAGAGTCGACCAAGAAGCCTTTCCCCGCGACGAGGCGGTGCTGTTGGCTGCAGCCACGGCACTGAAGTTCGCCCCTTTCAGCGCAGCGGTGGCCTATTGGACCCAGTTGGCCGACCCCGACGGGGCCGAAGAGTCCGAGATGGAGAAGATGGCCCGGCGTGACGTCTATGTGAGTCACAGCGTGGGCGGCATGTGGCTCGGGAAGATGACCTTTGACCCCATCGGCGGGGCCATCTACTCGGGCGAGCTCATGCGGCTCGAAGCCGAGATGTTTGAATTCGACTGGGCCGAGGCTAAAGCACGGCTCGGACGCGACCCGCATGTCCACGAACTGGCCCGTACAGCGGCGCAGCGCCGTGCGGATGCGGCCGTGGAAATGGCGGCGCGCTCCAAGGCGATGCCCGAGAACGCGCGGCGTCCTGATCCTCTCTTCACCGTCTTGATCGATTTTCCCACCCTGAGCGGCCGCGTCTGCGAACTGTCCAACGGTGGCATCGTGTCGCCAGGTTCGTTGGTGCCGTGGCTCGACAAGGCCTGGTTCGAGCGGATCGTCTTTGCGCCGGGCAAGCGCATCGAGTGTTCTGTCACTTCGCGCTTCTTCACCGGAGCAACCCGACGAGCCATCGAAGTACGTGACCAGATCTGCACGCATCCCTACTGCGAGACGCCGGCCGAACGGTGCGAGATCGACCACATCCTTCCCTATTCACAAGGGGGCGAGACCACCCAGGAGAACGGGCAGGTTCATTGTGGCTTCCATAACCGGCGGCGCAACGGAGGACCCTATCCGGGGGATTAGGGACCCCGGCACCGCAGCACCGAAGCACCGAAGGTGCGAGAAAGCAGGAATCGCGGGGTCCCGATGACGGCGTCCGCCTCTTTCTTCCGAGCTCGTGACGGTCGACTTGTCGATCGAGGTCAAAGGCGTCGGCGCCATCGACGGCCATTTCGCCGCTCCACATGTCTCCCGCTCATCACGCAGACGTTCGCGTCTAGGCACATGCGCGTTGCGGAGTCCTTTTGATTCGAACTCCAGTTCAGGCCCTGATTCAGGCGGTCGGATACGTGACCGGGTGCTCAGCTGATCGTCGGCAGTACCTCGTCGGCGAAGCGCCGCATGCCCTCAATGGCGTCTTTGCTGGATCGAAAAGGCTTGACGAGCGCACGTCCGATACCCAGATCGGCGCGGCGGCGCAGATCGTCCAGCTCCGCACCTCCACCCAGGGTGATCTCGACCGGAGCGGTGCGGCCGGCGTCGTGTCGCAGCTGGGCGATCTTCTTGGCATCGGCCGGGATCTCCTCCAGCGAGTGGTTCATGGGGATCCAGCCGTCGCCGACCGTGGCGGCCCGGCGGATCGCCGCTGGACCATCGCCTCCGATATGGAGTGCGGGCCACGGGGCGTGTGTCGGCTTGGGCTCGAACATGACAGGGCCGAAGTCGAAGAACTCGCCGTGATGCTCGACGACCTCTTCGCTCCAGAGGCGTTGACACACAGCGATCGTCTCGTCGACCCGGCGTCCACGCGTGCTGAAGTCCAGGCCCATTGCTTCCCATTCCGCCTGTAGCCAGCTGGCGCCGATGCCGAACTCCACCCGACCCCCGGAAATGACGTCGAGGGTGGTGACGGCGCGAGCCACCACGAAGGGATGCCGAAGGCCGATGTTGTAGACCTGCGTGCCGAAGTGGATCTGCTCGAGTCTGTCCGGCCAGGTAGCCGAGATACGAGAACACGTCGTACACCGGCACGTTGGCCGGAATGGGCGGGTGCTCGGCGCCTTCATGAGGACTCCCCGCCATGGCCACCGGAATCACCAGGTGCTCGGGCATCCAGACCGACTCATAGCCGAGGCGGTCGGCCTCGCGTGTGGCCTCGGCCCACAGGCTTGGGTTCAGTTGTCCGAGCGATATCCCGATCTTCATGTTGCTCCTTATCCCTCTCGATCCTTCCTCCTGATTTCTCTGAATCCTCTGACCGTCCTACTGCCACCGCCCGTCCGTCACTGCCCGAGCTTCGTCGTCGACGCCAATTCGGCTGCGGCGCGCATGTTGTCGAGCACCACGTGTTCATAGGCTGCCATGCCCGGGTTGTCCGCAGTTCCGGCGACGACGCGTGCGTACCCGGCCTCCAGAACGATGGCCAGCTTGAAGCGGGCCAGAATCACGTAATAGTCGATCTCGTCGACCGAGCGGCCACTGACAGTGGCGTAGTGCTCGAGCATGTCGTCGCGACTGGGGAGACCGGTGGCGTCCACGTAGCCCGAGGTCCGGTCCTCGCCCGGATCGGACCAGCCGTTCATCACCCACCCGAGATCGAGCAGGGGGTCGCCGACCGTCGACATCTCCCAGTCCACCATGGCCGCCAACTGTGCCGGTGCGCCATGGTTGAACATCGCATTGGCGAACTGGTAGTCGCCGTGGATGATGCCGGGCTCCCAGTGGGTCGGCTTATGACGCCGCAGCCAGTCCGAGGCCACATCGAGACCGGGGAGCTCGCGGAATTGGATGGCGTTGAGGTGGGCCAGCCAGCGGTCGACCTGACGATCGTGGAACCCCTCGGGTTTGCCGAATCCCTCCAGACCCCGTGCCTTCCAGTCGACCCGGGCCAGCCGCGCCGGCCCGTCGATGAGCTGGATCCCGAGCCCGTAGCGTGCCTCGAGATCGGTGTCGAAGGGTGCAGGCCACCCGTCGGTGTTCATCGGCGACCAGCCGTCGACGACGCTCATCAGGTAGAAGCTCGATCCCATCACGCTCTCGTCGTCGCAGGCGGCGTAGGCCTCCGGGTGGGGGACATCGGTTCCGTTGAGCGCCTCGAGGACGCGGTACTCGCGCAACATGGTCTCGTTGCGGCCCTTCGGGACGATGCGCGGTGGGCGACGCAACACCGACACGAAGTCGCCCCGCGTGATGCGGAAGATCTCGTTCGACGCGCCGCCGCTGATGAAGCTGACCGTGACGGGCTCCCCCTTCCCGGGCAGGCCCCGCTCGTCCATCCACGCGCCCAGTCGCCCCTCGTCCACCAGGCCCGCGGTGCGCGCCTCGGCGGCCGCCTCTTCTTCGGGCGTGAGTTTCGCCATGTCGTCAGCTTCCTCTCGTCGGATCGTCGTCCGGATACGGCTCTTCGAAGTAGTCGTCGCCCGCCGTCACGGCCAGACCGTTGTACAGCTCGGTCGGGGGAGCTTCGGTGGTGGGCGAGGCGATCCGCGTCGGCATGATCCCCTCGCGTTGGCGCAAGGCGAACATGCTCTCGCGGCGGCCCGAGTAACTGGGGGGCTGGCGCACCATCCAGAGGATGCCCTCGGCCGCAACCTCCGAAGGCTCCCAGTTGGAATGGTCCGCGCCGGGGGTATTGGCCACGAATCCCTCTGATGCCACGGCGATGTCGATGCGGAAGCAGTTGACGGCGATGTTCGCCGGCGCCAGTTGTTTCGCCGCGTCGACGGTCAATCGCTCCAGCCCGATCTTCGAAATGCCGTAGGCGAGGAGCGACGGATGCGGGAAGAGGGCGGCCACCGAAGACACGTTGATGACGACGCCGCCACCCTGGGCCTCCATGAGGGGCGCCGCCTCACGGATCGCGATCAGCGGGGCGCGCAGGTTCACCTGCATGATCAGGTCGTAGCGCTTGAGCGGGATGTCCAGATCGCCGATGAATGTGATCGCCGCGTTGTTGATGAGGATGTCGAGTCGTCCGAAGTGCGCATGGGTGGTTGCCACCATCGCCTCCACCTCCTCGTCGACGCCGAGGTTGGTGGGGACCGCCAGGCCACGTCGACCGGTCGCCTCGATCCGCCGGACCGTCTCGTCGATGGTGCCCGAGGTGCGCTGGGGATTGGCCTCAGTGGCCCTTGCGGCGCACGCCACGTCACAGCCGGCCTCGGCCAGGGCAACGGCCGCAGCCGCGCCGACCCCACGACTCGCCCCTGTGACCAGGGCTACTTTTCCTTGCAGATCGTCCACGGCAGGCTCCTTCTCTCGGATTCTCTCGGATTCTCTCGGCTGCTCTCGACTGCTCCCTTGGGCGAGACCCTCCCTCTCAGCCGCAGTTGCCGCTGCAGCGTGTGCATCCTGCCATGAGGCGGGAGGCGCAAACAGTATGTATGTTAGAAACATCATGTATCAAACGACCCTTTGCCGCCCCGGCTCGAGCCCGGAAGGAACCCCATGACGACACGGACGAAGGCGGCGGCCCATCCGGCCGAGGGGGCCAGTCGCCGCGACGCCCACGTGCAAGACACGAGACGCGCCCTCCTCGACACCGCCCGTCAGCTCTTCGCCGAGAACGGGTTCGCCGCGACCCGTACCGAGGATGTGGTGCAGCGGGCCGGCTTGACGCGGGGCGCCCTGTACCACCACTTTCGCGACAAGGAGGATCTCTTCCGTGCGGTGCACGAAGAAGTGGAGGACGAGGTCATCCGGTTGTTGTGGCGGCGCTCGGACGATCATGCTGCGGGTGCCTGGGAACTGTTCCGGGCCAACAGTGAGGTTTATCTGGACGCCGCGTCGACCAACACCGCCTACCGTCAGATCTGCCTCGTGGACGGCCCGGCGGTGCTTGGATGGCGTTCGTGGTCCGAACGCAGCGACGGGCCGACACAGCACATCGTCCGCTATCTCACGGACGCCATCGCCGAGGGCTCCCTCGAACCGCAACCGATCGAGCCGCTGGCCCATCTGCTGGCCGCCCTCGGGGTGGGCTCAGCCATGTACGTCGCCCAGCACCACGATCCGGCGCTGGCCAGGAGTGAGGTCAGCGCCTGCAACGAGCGATTCCTGTCGGGCCTCGGCGTGCGAGACCCGCAGGGTGCATCATGATCACCGGATATGTCATCCACGCCCACCCGCTGACACCCACTCACACGCGCTCGCTCGCACGCACACCCGCCCCCGCCCCGCTCACATCCGCCCACTGATCTGCGTCACACGTAGTCACACACCGACTGAGGAGAAGAAAACTGATGGCCTGGGATTTCTCGACTGAGCCCGAATTCCAAGAGAAACTGGACTGGACCCGCGAATTCGTGCGCGAACGCGTGGAGCCCCTCGACCTGCTCTACCCGCACCGCCAGTTCCACCCGCTCGATGACGAGCTGCGCCCGATCGTCGACCCCATGAAGCAAGAGGTGCGCGACCACGACCTCTGGGCCGCTCACCTCGGGCCCGACCTCGGGGGCAAGGGATACGGGCAGCTCAAGCTCGCTCTGCTCAACGAGATCCTGGGTCTTTCGGGCTGGGCTCCGATTGTGTTCGGCACACAAGCCCCCGACACGGGCAACGCCGAGATCATCGCCCACTACGGCACCGAGGAGCAGAAAGAGAAGTACCTGCAGCCGCTCCTCAACGGCGAGGTGTTCTCCTGTTACTCCATGACCGAGCCCCAGGCCGGTTCCGACCCCAAGCAGTTCACCTGCCGCGCCTGGCGCGACGGGGACGACTGGGTGATCGACGGCTGGAAGTTCTTCTCGTCCAATGCGCGCACCGCTGCGTTCCTCATCGTCATGGCGATCTCCGACCCCGACGTCCCGGTGTACCAGGGGGCCTCGATGTTCCTCGTGCCCACCGACACGCCTGGTGTGGACATCGTGCGCCACGTCGGCTTGTCCGGGGAGAGCGAGGACGAGGGCATGCACGCGCTTATCCACTACAACGAGGTCCGGGTCCCGGCCGAGAGCCTCCTCGGCGGCGAGGGCCAGGCCTTCGCCATCGCCCAGACCCGCCTCGGTGGGGGCCGGGTGCACCACGCGATGCGCACCGTCGCCACGTGCCAGAAAGCGCTCGACCTCTTCTGTGAGCGGGTGCTGAGCCGTGAAACCCAGGGCAGCCTGTTGGCGCGCAAGGAGTTCATGCAGGGTGACATCGCCGACTCCTACGCCGAGCTGGCCCAGTTCCGGCTGCTCGTGCTCTACACGGCGTGGGAAATCGACAAGTACGGCGACTACCAGAGGACCCGCAAGAACATCGCCGCCATCAAGATGCTCACACCCAAGGTCGTCCACGACGCCGTCTGGCGTTCCATGCACGCCCATGGTGCTCTCGGGGTCTCGAACGAGATGCCGTTCGGCGGTATGTGGATGTCGGCGCCCATCATGAGCGTGGTCGACGGTCCGACCGAGGTCCACAAGATCACCGTGGCGCGCGAGGTCCTCAAGGACTACGAGGCCGCACCGGGACTGTGGCCGACGGCGCACCTGCCGGCGCAACGGGAGTTGGCCCAGAAGCGGCTCGCAGCCTGGACCGAGCACCTGGTCGGCAACTCCTGACCGCAACGTCCACTCGCCCATCATGCGCGCCCTACGCTGCAACGAATACGGGTCCCCGCAGACCCTGGTGATGGAGGACCTGCCCGACCCCGTGCCGGGGGAGGGCCAGGTGGTCGTCGACATCGTGGCTGCCGCCGCTAACTTCCCCGATGTCCTGCTCGTCGCCGATCAGTACCAGATCCACGTGCCGGTTCCCTTCACACCGGGGAGCGAGTTCGCCGGTCACGTGCGACTGGTCGGCCCCGGCGTGGACGGGGTGGCGGTGGGCGACCGCGTGACGGGCGCCTCCATGATCGGTGCCTTCGCCGAGCAGATTGTCGTTCCGGCGCAATCGGTGCACGTGGTCGATGCGGCCGTCGACCTGCGTTCGGCGGCCGCCTTCGGCGTCGCGCACCGCACGGCGTACCTGGCCCTCCGCACGGTGGCCGACGTCAGCCCGGGGGATTGGGTCGTGGTGCTCGGCGCAGCCGGTGGCGTCGGGTTGGCTGCGGTCGAGTTGGCCCACCTGCTCGGAGCGCGCGTGCTCGCTGCGGCGTCGACCGACGAGAAGCTTGCGGTGTGCCTCCAGAAGGGGGCCGAGGTCGGCGTGAACTACGTGACCGAGAACCTCAAGGAGCGGATCAAGGAGATAACCGGTGGCGGCGCCGACGTGGTCATCGACCCGGTGGGTGGACCTTGGGCCGAGCAGGCGCTGCGCTCCATGACATGGGCCGGGCAGTTCGTGACGGTCGGCTTCGCCTCGGGCGAGATCCCCCGCATCCCGCTCAATCTCGTGCTCTTGAAGGGACCCGTGATCACCGGGTTCACCATGCAGGGGATCACTGCCAACCGGGCCGAGGACGTGGCGCGCCATGAAGCCGAGTTGTGGGAACTCCTGGCAACCGGGAAGGTGGTGCCCCACGTCGGGGGGACGTTCCCGCTCGAGGAAGGGGCGCAGGCCCTGATCGAGCTGGCGGAGCGGCGAGCCACGGGCAAGGTGCTGGTTGTGCCGTCGGCACACGCCGGCTGAGCGGCCGTCGGCACACGCCGGCTGAGCGGCCGTCGGCACACGCCGGCTGAGCGGCCGTCGGCGCACGCAGGCGGAGCCACCCGGCCACCGGCCTGTCGTGGAGGGGTAATCTCGCCATTCTCCACATCGGAGCCCGCCGGCCCGGGAAAAGCGCCTTGGGGGTCACAACGTGAGATTGCCGATCATCGACTCGGATGGGCACGTGATGGAGCCGTTCGAACTCTGGCAGGAGCGCCTGCCCGCGCGGTACAAGCACATGGCGTGGTGCCGTGTCACCGTCGATGGCCAGGAGAAGGTGCAGTTCTTCGGGAATCCCACCAACTTCGAATGGACGATCGGCTCGCTGTGCACGCCCGGGGCGCTCAGTGCAGCGGGTCGGCTCGATATCGACCTCGACACCGAGGTCGATCCGGGCGTCAACGACCCGAACCGCCGTCTGGAGCTGATGGATGCCCAGGGGATCGGGGCGAGCGTGCTCTTCCCGACCATGACACTCGGCCTCGACGATCTTCCCGACCCCGGTTTCGCCAATGCGTCAGCACACGCCTACAACGGCTGGGTGCACGACTTCGCTTCCGCTGACCCCATCCGGTTCCGCTGGGCCGCTGTGCTGCCGCTCAACGACCTGGCATGGGCTGCGGCCGAACTCGAATGGGCCATCGCCGAAGGTGCGACGACCATCATGCTCTCGCCCATCCCGACGCCCGCCGGCCAGTCGCTGGGCAGCACCGCGCTCGATCCCCTGTGGGCACGCCTGGTCGAGGCCGGCATGCCGGCGGTCGTGCACGCCGCCAACCCGACGAGCCCGACGTTGGGCATCGCCCACCATCTCGCCAACCGGGCCCAGTGGCAGATGGGTGTGCCGTTCCAGCTCCAACTGGCCGTGATGCATGTCATCGACGGTGGGACACTCGACCGGTTCCCCGAACTCCGCGTGGGGTTCTTCGAGGGCGATGTCGGCTGGCTCCCACATTGGCTCGGCCGCCTGGACGAGACGTACGACAAAATGGCCCTGATCGCCAGCGAGCACCGCCGGGGGGCCCTGGAGCAGTTCCGCCAGCAATGCGTCATCTCCGGCGAGCCTGCGGACGCCGGGCTGGCCCTGACCGCGGCAACCATCGGGGCCGATCGTGTGCTGTGGGCCAGTGACTGGCCGCACCAGGACGGCGCGTGGCCGGACCCGATCGAGATCCTGCGTGACCGGACCGACCTGACCGAGGCCGACAAGCGCTCGATCTTCGTCGAAGGTCCGGCCCGGTTCTTCGGCATCGATCTCGACGGGCTCTTGACCCATCTGGGCGACGGGTGGGACCGACAGGCCCCGATCGACCGAATCAGCGGAATGTTGGCAGCGACCACGCGCGCGGTCGCGGTCTGAGGGGGGAAACCATGGCAACCGAAACCGACTTTCAACTGATCGTCCGCAACGCGACCATCGTCGACGGCACCGGGGGCCCGGTGACCGAGGGCGATGTCGCTGTCGCCGACGGCCTGCTGGCCCAGGTGGGCGGCCACGTCGGTGGTCGCGCCGCCGAGGAGGTGGACGGCCGTGATCTGGTGATCGCCCCCGGCTTCATCGATCCGCACACCCACCTCGATGCCAATCTGTTCTGGGACCCGGACCTGACGCCCTCTTCGAGCTTCGGTGTCACCACGGTGGTAACCGCCAACTGCGGGTACGCATTGGCTCCGGTCGAGAGCGAGGAAGCGCGCCGGTACCTGGTAGCCGCCATGAGCACGGTCGAGCAGATCCCCGAGGTCTCCATCGAGACCGGCGTGCCCTTCGACTGGTCCGATCTGCCCACGTACGCTGCCAGGCTCGATGCGCTCGACGTCTTGCTGAACCATGCATTCCTCATCGGGCACGTCCCGCTACGGGCTGCCGTGCTCGGCGTGCCGGGCGCCTATTCCCGCCAGGCGAGTGCCGACGAGATCGTGGCGATGGGACGCCTGCTGCGCCAGGGCACCGAGCTCGGTGCTCTGGGATTCTCGACCGATCAGGTGATCGGCAATCCGGGCCCGGGCGGGACCGCCCTCCCCGGCCAGGTCTGTGGTGAGGACGAGCTCCTGGCCCTGGCCGCCGTGCTGGGCGAGGGACCAGGGCCGGGGTTGTTCACCATGGCCAACGCCGCGCTCCTGCAGGGTCGCGAGGAGCGGGTAGCCGACCTGGCCTGGCACCAGCGCCTGGCGGCGGCCTCGGGGCGGCCGGTCGTGGTGGGACCGATCTTCGACTCGACGGAGGACCCGGGTGGGGCCTTCGTTCTCATGGACATGGCGCTGGCCGGGCAACGGGCGGACAGGAACGTGGTGCCACAGATCTCGACCCGACCGTTCGAGCTCTGGACCCGGTTGGACAGCCCCGGCACGTTGGTGCGATCGCTGCCGTCGTTGATGGCAGCCGTACAGGACGGCGGGGCGTCCGGCGTGCGCGCCCTGGCCGCCGACCCCGAGGCGCGGGCGCAATTGCGCCGGGAAGGGGCGGCCATGCCGCCGAATCCGGTCTTCAACGGGCGCTGGGACCATGTCCGATTGCGCTATTCCCACCAACCGGGCATCGAAGGGAAGGACCTGGCCGCGCTCAGCGCCGAACGCGGGATCGATCCGACCGACCTCCTGCTCGATCTGGCCCTGGCCGACAACTTCGAGACCCAGGTCGCGACCGTCATGCGCAATGGTGACGACGACCAGGTGGCCCGCCTGGTGGCGCATCCCGCCGCCATGATCGGGGCTTCCGACGCCGGTGCCCACATCCTCGCCAATACGGACAGTTGTTACGCCGTATGGACGCTGCAGCACTGGGTGCGCGAGCGCAAGGTGCTCTCGCTGGAGCGGGCCGTGGCCATGCTCACCGGCGACCAGGCCCGCCTGCTCGGGTTCGCCGATCGGGGGCTGCTGCAGCCCGGTCTGGCCGCCGACCTCGTGCTGTTCGATCCGGACCGGATCGCCACCACGCGGGTGCGCTTCGTCGACGATCAGCCGGCGGGCGGGCGCCGCCTGGTGACCGACGCCGTGGGCGTGGAGATGAGCGTCGTGAACGGCGTCGTCGCCACCCGCGAAGGCGTCTCGACGGGAGCGCGCCCGGGTCGGCGACTGCGACCCGTCGCCTGATGGAATTCCTCCCGGAGGCAGCTGGGCCCCACGATCCGGTCCTCGTCACCACCGAACGCCTCGCCGGCTCCATCCGGCGGACGACCAACATCGACACGACGCGCCCCGACGGCTTGCGCGCCGACGCCCGGGTCGACGCCCGGGCACGGGATGTGCGCACCAACCCCGACGGCACGACCGACGTCGTCGGCGAGGCCTGGCTGCGGGCGACGGTCAGTCCCCAGCTGGGTCTGCTGTCGATCACGACGTCACCCGACGTGCCCGCCCTGCAGCAATTACTGGGGGGATCGGTCGGTTCGGGATTTCGTTCCCGCGTCAACGAGGTGCTGTCCGAAGCCGGGACGCCCGGGTGCGAGGACGGCTCACTTCTGTACCTGCTGCTCGATGATCTGCCCGGCGCCACGCTCGTCTCGGGGTACGTCCTGCTCCGCGGTGGCCACTTGGACGATCCGCCGGTCGACGCCGACCCCGTGCAGCCACTGCCCAAACGTCCGGGGCCGGACATCGGACGCAAGGGGGATCTGTGCGCCGGTTGGGCCCAGGACGCCACCATGATGGTGCACATCCGCAGCACCGGGTTGATCCCCGTGCCCGTCGGCCCCCCGGCGCCAGTCCTCGAGCGCGAGGGTGATCCGTTCTCGTGGCACGCCATGACGGACCTTCCGCCGCTCTCGATCCGGCGCCGGCGCCGCCTCGATCTGATCGCACCCGAGGCGCCCGGCGAGGGGCATCGCATCGATCTGCATTTTCGCGACAGCCATGTCGGCGAGGACGGCGTTGAGACCGTCCTCCACGAGTACACGGTGACCGGTGCCGCCGACACCGGATCGGGCCGGGTCGTCTCGGTGGCCGCCCGGGCCCAGGTGCTGCCCTGGTTGGAGTGCCCGGGTGCGGTGGCCAGCGCGGAACGCCTCGCCGGCATGGAGCTGACGGCACTGCGACCCACGATTCGCAACGAATTCGTCGGGCGCAGCACCTGCACCCACCTCAACGACAGCCTGCGCTCGCTGGCCGACATCAGTGCGCTCGCCCGAGAACTGGAGGCCATACCGTCATGAGCAACGTCACGAGCCCCCTGCTGGTCGCCAAGTCGACCGACGAGTTCTCCCCGCAACCACCGTCCGCGGCCGTGCGCGAAGCTGCCGCACGCTTCGATGAGCGGGTGAGATCCATCGCCCCCAGACTTGGTCTGTCCACAGACGACCATGCCTTCGACCGCCGTGGCACAGCCACCGCGCTGCGCGCGCTCGATGCGGCACACGGCGGGGGATTCTTCTCGCTGGACGAGGCGACCGAGACCGACGAGGACGCCGCCGCGGCGGCCTTCTCGGGCAACGCTCCTGTCGTGGACGTGCAGACGCATTTCATCGACCCCGGCCGGTGGGACCGGCCCAGCGCTGATGGGCTGAAATGGTTCCTGACCATGGTGGACGAGCGCCGCTGGGGCGGCGGCGTCGATCCCCGGCTCATCGACGCGGCCGAATGGGCCACCCTCGTCTTCGGCACCAGTGAGACGGCGGTGGCGCTCCTCACCTCGACGCCGGGAGCGGCCGACGACAACGTGCTGACGAATCCTCAGATCGCGGCGGCGCGCGACATCGTCGCCAAATACGGCTCCTCGGGCCGGGTATTGACGCACACGATCGTCCACCCGAACCTGGGACCGGCTGAGGTCGAGCGCATGGCGGACTGGAAGGCCGAGCTCTCGCCGTCGGGGTGGAAGGTGTACACCCTCTACGGGCCTCCGACCGCGGCCTCGCCCACCGGCGGGTGGTTTCTCGACGACGAGGAGATCGGGATGCCGTTCCTCGAACAGGTGCGGGCCCTCGGTCCGAAAGTCGTGGCCTGTCACAAGGGGCTGGGCGGGCCGATCCCCGATGCTTCGGTGGCCGCGGCGTCACCGCGCGACATCGGGCCGGCGGCGCTCGCCTACCCCGACATCAACTTCGTCGTCTACCACTCGGGCTACGAGCTCAATCCTGAAGGAGAAGAGGGCCCGTACGACGCCGCGTCGCCCAACGACGGCGTCGACCGTCTCGTCAAGACCGTCGAGACGGCCGGCATCGGACCGGCGGGCAACGTCTACGCCGAGCTCGGCAGCACCTGGTACCTCATCCTCCGTCGACCGGCCGAAGCCGCCCACGTGTTGGGCAAGTTGCTGAAGTCCGTCGGTCCTGATCGCATCGTCTGGGGTACCGACTCCATCTGGTACGGCTCACCCCAACCGCTCATCGACGCGTTCCGCTCGTTCCAGATACCCGAGTCGTTCCAGGAGAAGTACGGCTATCCCGCGCTCTCGGCGGAGACGAAGGACAAGATCCTCAGCCACAACGCCCGCCGCGTCTATTCGGTATCCGACGGTGCACTGGCCGATGCGGCAGGCTCACTCGGCGCCTCGGCTTCGTGGGTCGGTGGCGCGTCGACGGAACTCCGCCGGGTGATGACGGCCTGACCCGCTCGGCGCGCGGATCCGGCCGATGTGACGCTCTGACGTCTACGGCACGGTTGGGCGGAGTGGCCGGAAGAATGCACGCAGGTCCTCGACGATGAGATCGGGCTCCTCCGCCGCGGCGAAGTGGCCGCCCCGCGGCATCTCGGTCCAGCGGACCAGATTGGTGTGCTCCTCGGCCAGCCGCCGGGGGACGAAGACGAGATCCCGCGGAAAGACCGCAATACCGGTGGGGGCTTCGATCGACGGCGTGCGCTCGTGGGCCAGGCGGTTGGGTTCCTTGAAGTTCTCCCAGTAGTAGCGCATCGTCGAGCCGATGCACTCGGTGACCCAGTAGATCATGACGTTGGTGAGGAGGAAGTCCTTGGACAGCGCGTCGAAGACGTCGCCCTCGTGGTCGCTCCACAGCCGACGACGTTCGAGGATCCACGCGGCGAGCCCCACCGGCGAGTCGTTCAATGCGTAGGCCAGGGTCTGTGGGTCCTGGGACTGCACGGCCACATGACTGGCGGCGAACGCCATCCGTTCCTGCATCTTTTCGAACCAACCCTCTTCGCCCGGCCCGTAGTCGGCCGCCGAGAGCCCGGTGTAGTACGACACCCGCATCAAGACGGGCAGGCTCAGGTGCACGCCGACCATGTGCTCGGGGAATTCATGCCCGAGTTGCGCCGTGACGCTGGCACCCCAGTCGCCTCCGTGCGCGCCGAACTTGTCGTAGCCGAGGACCTCTTGCATCAGCCGGACCCAGAGCGCGGCGGTGCTGCGCACCGTGACGCCGGTGCGGAGCAAGGGGACCGAGTAGCCGTACCCCGGCAGTGACGGCACGACGACGTCGAAGGCATCCGCCGGGTCTCCGCCGTGGCTCCCCGGATCAGCCAGCGCGTCGATCGTCTCGGCGAAGTCCCAGAACGTCCAGGGCCATCCGTGGGTCAAGACCAGGGGCATAGGGTCCGGGCCGACGCCGCGGCGGTGGATGTAGTGGATCGGCACCTCGTCGAGCTCGACGCGGTAGTGCTCGAATCGGTTCATCGCCGCTTCGTGGACACGCCAGTCGTATCCGTTGCGCCAGTAGTCGACCAGCTCTTCGAGCCAGACGCGGTTGGTCCCGTAACGCCAGTCCTCGTTGCCAGGGTCGAGGGGCCATCGAATCCGGGCCAGGCGCTGGTCGAGGTCCTCGAGGACGCTGTCCTCGACGGCGATGGTGAATCGCTCGGGCGTGGCCACCGATCAGGCGACGCTGACCGGCTGGCGGGACTCGACGGCCACGCTGGTGCGTTCGGACAACGGGGCCAACGTCTTGGCGAGAAGGCCGTACAGGAGTGGGCCGAACGGCCACTGCGTCACGATGCGACCGGTCGGCGCCTTGTAGTAGTTGTTCGAGACCACCCACGCCGTACCGCGCATCTGGCGGTCGATCCAGCGGTTGTACGCGTCATAGAACGTGGGACGCACCTCGATCGCGGTCGACCCGGTGCGCACGAGACGCTTGGCGCAGTGGACGATGTGTTCGGCTTGGCGCTCCAGGAGTGAGACGATTTCGCCGCCGTTGGTGTTCGGACCGTACTGAATGAAGAAGTTGGGGAACCCCGGCACGGTCATGCCGAGCAACGCCCGGGGTTCGTCGGCCCATGCTTCGTGGATCGTGCGTCCCCCCACACCCACGATCTCGAGGCTGGAGAGGTAGCTGGCCGGCTGGAAGCCGGTGGCCATCACCAAGACGTCGGCGAGGTACTCGTTGCCGTCGACGTCGACGACCCCCTTCTCGGTCACCGACTCGACGGCATGGGGAACGAGCTCCACGTTGTCCCGCAGGAGCGCCGGATAGAAGGTCGAGTTGAGGATCGGTCGCTTGCCCGGGTAGGGATACTTCGGAGTGACGGCCTCGGCCAGATCGGGTCGGTCCGCGAATACCCGCTCGATGAAGGAGCGGCATTGCTGCTCGCGCAGCGCCGTTGATCTTGGTGCCGGGCCGGTGGATCGCTCCGCCGATCTGGTTCTTCTCGAGCTGGTACGCCGCCTTCCACCGCGTGATGCGCCGTTGCAGCTTGCTCTGGTAGATCTCGCGCTCTTCGGGTGTGAAGTCGCGATCGCCCTTGGGGACGACCCACCCGGGCTCCCGCTGGAACAAGTAGAGGTGGTCGACCAACGGTGCGATCTCGGGGACGACCTGGCTCGCCGTCGAACCGGTTCCGACCAGGGCCACCCGCTTGCCGGTCAGGTCGTGCTCGTGCTCCCAACGGAATGTGTGGAACTTGGGGCCCGCGAAGTCTTCGAGGCCAGGCCAATCCGGGTACTTGGGGTAGTTGAGCAGACCGAGCGCGCTCACGACGATGTTGGCCTCCACGCGCTCGCCGTTCTCGAGGTTGACGGTGTAGATATGCCTGCGTTCGTCCCAGACGGCATCCCGGACGGTGGTGCTGAACCGAAAGTGCGGGCGTAGGTCGAAGTCGTCCAGCACCTCTTCGAGGTAGGCCTGCAGTTCGGCTTGTTTGGCGTGTGTGCGGGTCCAGTCGTGGCTCTTGAACGAGTACGAGTAGAGATGCGAAGCCACGTCGACCTCGGCTCCCGGGTAACGGTTGTCCCACCAGGTGCCGCCCGGCCCTTCGGACTTCTCGAAGACCGTGAAGGTGTGGATACCGGCCCTCTTGAGCTTCACGGCCGTGGCGATGCCGGCGAATCCGCCCCCGACGATCGCGACCTGCGGCGTCCCGGCCGGCCCGAAGTGCTTCCGTGCGATAGCGGACTTCATGCCCCCTCCCCTCATGCCCCCTCCCTTCCAGCCCCACCGCCCGAGCGCGGGGGAGACCCGAGTGCGGCGCGCAGGTGGTCGATCGCCTCGTTCATCGCCGCGGCACCGGTCGGGATCATCGCTCCCATCGTGAGGAAGCCGTGCATCTGCCCGTCGTAGCGCGCCACCGTGACCGGCACACCCACGTCGCGGAGACGCTGGGCATAGGCCACGCCCTCGTCGGCAAGCGGGTCGTAGCCGGCGATGACGACGTGGGCCGGGCACACCTGGCTGAGCGCGCCCTCATCGGCGAAGATCGGCGAAATCCGGGGATCAGCCGGATCACCGTCGCGCACGTAGAGTTCGACGAACCATTCCATGGCCGCCGCGGTGAGGATGTAGCCGGTCTCGACACTTTTGTAGGAGGCATGGCTCATCGTGGCGTCGATGACGGGATAGGCGAGAATCTGGAACGACAGCCCCGGGACGAACAGCGCAGCGACGGCGGCCAGGTTGCCGCCTGCCGAGTCGCCGCCCACCGCCACCTTGGCGTCGGGACCGCCTAACTCGTCCGCGTGCTCGATGACTGCCCGGGTGACGGCGACGGCATCGTCGAAGGCGCCAGGGAAGGGGTGCTCGGGGGCCAACCGGTACTCGGGAACGACGACCACGACGCCAGCCCCCGTTGCCAGCTCCTTGGCGCTGTGGAGCGACTGCTGCGCGCTGCCGATGACCCAACCCCCTCCGTGCAGCCAGACGAGCACATCGAACGGGCCCTCCCCTTCGGGTGTGACGACCAGGGAGGGCACGCCGCCCAGCTCCCGTTCGACCACGGAACCGACAGGGATATCGGGTGGCGCGGACAGGGCGGCGGCCGCCGCGGTGCGGTCGCGCACCTCCTGGGGCGTCAAGGTCTCCATGGGCGGCAAGCCCTGGGCCTGCATGGCGGAGAGAACGGCTGCTGCATCCGGATCGAGTGGCATTGTGCATCCCCCTTTGACTGGCCGCCGACACTACTCAATCGGCACATTCGGTCCCATTCGGAGGACGGGCCGATCGTCCTGTGCGCCAACCGGGCGGGGACGGGTTGAGGCGCCCTGTGGCATGATCCCCGCCGGGCACTTCCCATTGGGGGGAAGAGCGCTTGGCCCGAAGGACGACTCGGCCAGGTCGCTGCGACCCGGGACAACGGAGGCCACGTGGCAGAACTATCGGAACTACTGGAGGTCCTCGACCTCGAACCGGTCGGCGAGGGTCGCTTTCGCGGCCAGAATTTCTCCGAGGGCCCGGGTGGCGTGGTCTTCGGAGGGCAACTGTTGGCCCAGGCGATCGTGGCGGGGGCCACCATCGACCCGACGAAAGAGGTCAAGTCGATCCACACGATTTTCGCCCGCGGCGGTGCCCTCGACAAGCCGCTCGACATAGAGGTCGAGGCGATGCACACGGGTCGGGCCCTCGCCAGTGCGACGGTGACCGTGCGCCAGGGTGAGCGGCTGTGTACCAGGTCCTTGGTCCTTTTGAGCGCGGTCGAACCGGATCTCATTCGGCACAGTGTGGACGCACCCTCGGTGGGGACGCCTGACGATGCGCCGAAGGGTCCGAGCGAGGGAGGATTCTGGGAGGTGCGGATCGTCGGCGGGGTCGACCTCTCCGACCCTGCGGCGGTGGGGCCACCCGAGCTGTTCGTCTGGGTCCGTTTTCCTGAAGCGGCGACGAAGGGAGTCATCGGGCAGGCGTTGCTGGCCTACGCCACGGACGGCTTCCTTATCGCCACCGCGATGCGTCCGCACGAAGGGGTCGGCCAGGCGATGTCCCACGTGTCGATCTCGACCAGCGTGCTCAGTCACACGCTGACATTCCACGAGCCGATCGACGCGTCGCAGTGGCACCTCCTGGCACAGGAAAGCCCGTATTCGGGACGCGGCCGTTCCTACGGTCGTGCCAACATCTTCGGGCCCGGCGGGGAGGTCGTGGCGTCGTTCGTACAGGACAACATGATCCGCGACTTTCCCGAGGGTCAACGCCCGCAGCACGGGGAGCGCTCGGCCTTCTGACTCGGGAGCCACCCCGGGCACCAGCTGACCGGCTCACCGCTGACCGGCTGACCGGTGACCGGCTCACCGCTGACCGGCTGACCGGCTGACCGGCCCGGGCCGGGCCTCGGTGTGCCGGGTGCAGTACGTTGGCTTGCGCACCAGAAGGATCGCGCCAGGCACCGGGGGAGGGGATGTTCCATGTCAGACCAAGAGGTCGTCGAGGAGTACCTACGCACGTTCGCGGCATTCGACTGGGAGGGTTTCGCCGCAATTCTGGCGGATGAGAATCTGCGCCGGGTCGGGCCCTTCATGGACGTGATCGAGACGAAGGAGGACTACGTCGACTTCCTCAGCAAGCTGATGCCCACCTTGATCAACTACGAAGTACGCGTCGATCGTGTTTCGGACTGCGGGTCGAAGCGCTTCCTGGTGGAACTGAGCGAGATCTTCGACGTCGACGGGGTCCGGACGGAGTACCCCCAGGCTGACCTGTTCGAAGTGAACGCCGCTGGGAAGATCAGCGGGGTGAGCATCTTCATGAAGGTGCCCGGAAGCCAACCACCCGTGGCCGGAGCCAGCGCCGCGGATCGGTAGTGGACCACCATTGCGCTACGGGGCACGTGCCACCCCATGAGTGAGCTCGGTTCGACGGGGTACGACATTGCCGTCGGGACCTACGAAGATGCACTGTCGATGGTCGGGTACACCACGCCGGTCCGCTTTGGTGAGGTGCCGGTGAACGTTGGCATGGTCCGGTATTTCGCAGCCATGGTCCACGACGCCAATGCGGGGTTCTGGGACGAGGACTTCGCGGCGAGGGAGTGGGGTGGGGTGCATCTCGCCTCCGGCCATGCTGATGACGTGGGTCATCCCGATCGAATGGAGGCCCGGGGGCGCCCTGCCGATGCCGTTGCTCACGGCCCGGGTCCCCCTCCCGGGCAGCACGTTTGTCAACGCATCGAACGAAACCGAATTCTTCCGGCCCATTCGGGTCGGCGACATCCTCAACGTCACCGAGGAGCTGGTGGCGGTGTCGGCGGAGAAGCGGACCGCGATCGGCTCAGGACACTTCGTCACGACGTGCAGCACCTTCCGGCGGCAGGATGGAACCATGGTGGCCCGCATGACGAACGTCCTGTTCCGGTTCGACCCGGACGCCGCATGATCGAAGGCGTCGACTACACCCAACGCTTCTTCGAAGACGTCGAGCCCGGCGACGAGATCCCACGTGTCGAAGACGAGATCACCTACCGCCGCGTGATCATGAACCCGGCGACGACGTGGGACTACTTTCCGGGGCACCACGATCCCGAGTACGCCCGGGCCCAGGGTCAGCCGACCATCTATGTGAACACGATGCACTTTTTGGGCTTCGCCGATCGCGTCGTCAGCGAATGGGCGGGCCCACGCTCATTTCTGGTGCGTCGGAAGGTGGCCACCCTCATGTCGCTCTATGCGGGCGACACCATGGTGGGGAGCGGCCGCGTCGTGGGCACGCGCCGCGAGGAGCAGGACGGCTACGTCAGGCATCTGGTCGACGTCGAGCTCACGATCGGCAATCAGCGCGGGGACCGTTGCGCATCGGTGACCGCCACCATCGCGCTCCCGTCCCGCGAGGGCGCCGAGAAGTCTCGATTGTGGTGGTGAGGTGCGCGCCGGGGGCGGCGGGTGTCATGCATCCGTCGCAAGGGTGACGTGACGGGGCGGCCGACGCCCGTCGAAGGCCTCCGAGTCCTCGACATGAGTGATCGCATCGCGGGGGCCTACTGCACCAAGCTGCTGGTGGACGTGGGCGCAGAGGTGATCAAGCTGGAAACGGCTGCGGGCGACCCGCTGCGGCAGGAGGGAGCACTGTTCTCGTATCTCTGCGCCGGCACCCAGAGCGTCGTGGCCGAGCCGGGCGATCGGGACACCTTGGCCGAGCTCGTCCGATGGAGTGACGCCGTGGTGCTGACGTGTGGTCGGAGGGAAGCCACGGCGACGGCTCGCGATCCCGCCGCATTGGCGGCCGTCCACCCGGGAGTGGTCGTGGTGTCCGTGACCGACTTCGGTTGGACCGGACCGTGGGAGGAGCGTCCGGCGACCGAGTTCACCTTGCAGGCGCTCTGCGGCGCGACCGGATTCCGCGGCTTTCCCGACGGTCCGCCGGTGTCGGTCGGTGGCCGCATCGGCGAGTTCGTGGGTGGTGTGTACGCCGCGCTGGCCATCCTGGCGGCACGGCGTTGTGCGCAGACGGGTGGCAGCGTGGCCCCGGAATTCCCACGTCGACCTCTCACTGCTCGAATGCATGACCCAATCGATGCAGGGCCACGAATGGCTGCATGCGTCCTTGATGGGCCTTCGCGAGTTCACACGTTCGGTCGAGATCCCATCCATCGAACCGGCCAAGGATGGATGGGTGGGCATGTCAATGGTCACCGGCCAGCAGTGGCGCGACTTTGCCACCATGGTCGAACAACCGCAGTTGGTGGACGATCCGGAGCTCTGTCTGCAGCTGGGTCGGTGGCCGCGCCGCAACGAGGTCTACGCGCTGATTCATCCATGGCTCGCCGCCCGGACGGTGGCCGAAGTCGTGGATCTCGCCAGTCTGTTCCGCGTTCCCATGGCGGCTCTGGGCAACGGTGCCACCATCCCGGAGATGGATCACTTCGTGGCACGACGCGTCTTCGTCGACAACCCGGCGGGCTTTCGCCAGCCACGACCCCCATGGCAGATGTCGCGCTGCGACCCGGCGCCGCTGCGCGCAGCCCCTGACCTCGGTTCGCACCACGCACCCGACACGTCGTCGAAACCCGCCGCATCCCCGGCCCCGGCCCCGGCCCCCGCCCAAGCCCCCGCCCAAGCCCCCGCCTCCGCTACCGGCCCACCTGCCGGTACTTCCTCGTCGCTTCCTCTTTCTGGCACGCGCGTCATCGACTTCACGGCATTCTGGGCGGGGCCGTCGGCGACGTTCATCCTCGGGGCGCTCGGTGCCGACGTGGTGAAGATCGAGTCGATCCAGCGGCCCGATGGGATGCGATTCGCCGGGGGCCCGGGGGTGGCCGACGAGCGGTGGTGGGAGCACAGCTGGATCTTTCACGGGGTCAACGCCGGGAAGCGGTCCGTCACCCTCGACCTGGGCGACCCCGAAGGCCTCCGTCTCGTCCGTTCGCTCATTGAGGGAGCCGACGTGGTGGTCGAGAACTTCTCCCCGCGGGTCATCGAACAGTTCGGGCTCGGCTGGGAGCAGCTGCACTCCGGACATCCGCATTTGATCATGGTGCGCATGCCGGCGTTCGGGCTCGACGGCCCCTGGCGCGACCGTGTCGGCTTCGCTCCGACCATGGAACAGCTGTCGGGAATGGCGTGGCGGACCGGGTTCAGGGATGGGCCACCGATGGCGCCGCGAGGGGCATGCGACCCAATCGCCGGGGCGCACGCCGTCGTCGCATTGCTGGCCGCACTTTCGTATCGAGACCGGACGGGTGAGGGGCAGTTGGTGGAGGTTCCGATGGTCGAGGTGGCGCTCAACCTCACGGCGGAACAGGTCATCGAACAGCAGGTGCACGGCATTGTTCTCGAACGCGACGGAAACCGGGGGGTCGGCGCGCCGCAGAACGTCTACCGGTGCGCCGGGGACGATGCGTGGATCGCAGTGGCCGTCGAGACGGATGCGCAGTGGTCCGCCATGGTGGGCGTACTCGGCTCACCGGCCTGGGCCGACGCTCGCCGCGCTCGCCACGTCGGCCGGCCGTCGCCGGGCGCACGACGAGCTCGATGCCCACCTGTCGACCTGGTTCGCCTCCCGCCCGGTGGCCGACGCCGTCGCTCCATTGCTCGCCGCAGGAGTGCCGGCAGCCGAAGTCGTGCTGCCTCCCGCCGTCATCGACAACGACCAGCTGGTGGACCGGGACTTCTTCGAGTGGCTTCACCACCCCGCTGCCGGATGGCAACCCTATGCCGGGTTGCCGTTCCACGACCCGCCTGCAGGAGGGTGGTGCCATGGTCCCCCACCCATGTTGGGGCAGCACAACGATGAGGTCCTGGGGTCCGAGCTCGGCCTGGCGCGCGAAGCGCTCGACGAACTTCGCGCACGTCAGGTGATCGGCGACCGTCCGTCCGGTCTCTGAGGCGCCTCGTCCCATGGCCGGCCCCAACGGTTCAGGTAGGCCACTTCGCCGACGGGTCTGCGACGGGCCGGATGCAGCTCGTCGCCGAGCAAGTGGGCGATCGGGATGAGCGCGGCCTGGGTGACGCCGTCGGGGATGCCCAGCACCTCGGCCATGGCTTCATTGCGCTCGGTGTGGACCGTTGTCATGGCCGAGATCAGGCCGCGGCTGCGCAGCGCGAGCTGCAGGCTCCAGACCGCCGGATAGATCGACGCATAGAGGGCGGCGGCCTGTGCCGGGGTGCTGGTCGGTGTCAGCCTTCCCTTGATGCACGCCACGACGAGCACGGGTACCCGGTCGAGGTTGGTGGCCAGATGCCAGGCGCCATCGAGCATGCGGTCGCCCGATGCCAGCACCTGGACCGGCCTTCGTCCCCCCGATGCCGTTTCAAGAGCATCGAGGTAGAGATCGCGCACGCCTTTCTTGACCGCCGGGTCGGTCACGACGATCCACCGCCAACCCTGGAGGTCCCCGCCGGTCGGTGCCTGCAGCGCCAGCTCGAGACACTCCCTGACGACGTGGAGATCGACCGGGCGGTCCAGGTCGAGTCGGCGGCGGACGGTGCGGGTGGTGCTGAGCACCCAGTCGATGGAACCGGGTTCGCTCACCCCGCACCCCCTCGGGGCACCGGGGTCGAGAATAGCATTCTGGTATTCTAGAGTCAGAGTAAAGCGGCCGCGTGGGCCGATGGGGAGGGTGAAGCCCGATGGTGATGACGCTCAGCCGCGAGGGGGACCTGGTTCCCACCACGCAGGCCAACATCATTCCCAAGGAGCGCTACGTCTCCCAGGAGTTCTTCGACCTCGAGATGGAACGGCTGTGGCCCCGGGTGTGGCAGATGGCGTGCCGCGAAGAAGAAGTGCGCGCGGTGGGCGACTACCTCGAGTACATCATTGGCGACCAGTCGATCCTGATCACCCGGAGCGATCCCGACACCATCTCGGCCTTCTACAACACCTGTCCGCACAAAGGCACCCGCCTGGCCGCCGGGGTCGGCAACTTCGCCACCGGGGAGATCCGCTGCCGCTTCCACGCCTGGCGCTTCGAGCTCGACGGCACCAACAAAGAGGTGGTCGACCGCTTCGACTTCCCGGCGTCGATGACCGACGCCGAGGTCTGCTTGCACCAGATCAAGGTCGGGCGCTGGGGCGGCTTCGTCTTCATCAACATGGACCCGGACTCAGAGTCGCTCGAGTCGTTCCTCGGCCCGCTCCCGGCCCTGCTCGCCCCCTACGGGTTCGAAAAGATGCGCTTTCGCTCCTATCGCAGCGTCATCCTCCCGGCCAACTGGAAGAGTGCCCTCGACGCCTTCAACGAGGGCTATCACGTCCAAGGGACCCACCCCCAGCTCTTGCGCTGGACCGACGACACGAACCTGCAGTACGGGCCGCTCGGCAAGCACAACCACATGGGCGCCATGGGCCAGGTCAAGCACGAGATCCGCCCGAGCCCGCGTCTGGGACTCGGGCCGGGCGACTACGACGAGCGCGAGCTGTTGGCCGTCATGATCGACGAGCTCGGGGGCCTGTTCCTCAAAGAGGAGCGCCAAAAGGTGCTCGACCTCAAAGACAAGCCCCTGCCCGAGGGCACCACGGCCATGGACGCCTACAACGCACTGCGGGTCAAGATGCTGCGGGCCAAGGGGATCGATCTCGGCCACCTCAGCGACGAGCAGCTCCTCATGACCGACGACGTGCACTTCTTCCCCAACGTGGTCGGCCCCATCTACCCCGGCTCGACCACCTTGTTCCGCACCCGCCCCAACGGCCTCGACCCCCACAGCTCCATCAAGGACCTGTGGACCCTCGAGTGGGTCGCCCCCGACGAGGACCGCCCGATGTGCGAGCGCAAGTTCTACCCCGACTGGGCGGCCAAGGACTGGGGCCTCGTCACCAACCAGGACTACGCCAACATGGCCCACGTCCAGGCCGGCATGCGCTCACGGGGCTGCAGCGGGTTGCGCCTCAACCCGCGCCAAGAGCACAACGTCATCCACATGCACGAGGTCATCGACGAATACCTCTGCTCGTAGAAGAACGATCCGGTACGAACGTGGTGACCGTGCACATCGAGCCGTCCGGTATCGACGTCGACGTGGCCGAGGGTAAGAGCGTGATGGCGGAAGCGGAACGTCAAGGGTTGTTCTGGCCGACCATCTGTCACGGGTTGGCCGAGTGCCACACCTGCTTCTTCGAAGTGATCGAAGGCGAGGAGAACCTCGAGCCGCCCAACGAACTCGAGGTGACCGGGTTGAAGGACTTCTCCGGGCGTTCGTGGTACGACGGCAAGGTCATCCGCCTGGCCTGCCAGGCGCGGGTGCGCGGTGAGGTGACGGTGCGCAAGCCCGGCGTCCGGCCGGCCTCATGACACGTTGGTCCACGTGTTCAGGAGAGGCTGGCGTAGGCCCCGGTTTGTCCGAAGCGCGTGATCTCGTCGGCGCCGAATCCCCAATCCGCCAGGACGCCCCGCGCGTCGGCGCCCACCGTCGGGGGTGGGGTGGGGTCGGTCGGCGCAGTGCGCGAGAAGCGCGGTGCGGGAGATGGCTGCAGCGAGTCACCCACCATGACGTAGCCGGCACGCTCCCGATTGTGCGGATGGTCGGGGACTTCGAGCGGGGTGAGCACCGGCGTGATGCACGTGTCGGTTCCGGCGGCGAGTTCAGCCCATTCGTCCCGGGTGCGCTGCGCGATCGCGGCGGCGATCCGGGCGCGGAGCTCCGGCCACGTGTTCTGGTTCATCTGGTCGGGGAGGTCCGGCTCCGCCGATGCCGAGGAGCTCCACGAAGGCAGCCCAGAATTGGCTTTCCACGGCGCCGACGGCCACCCACTTCCCGTCGGAGGTCTCATAGGAGTCGTAGTAGGGGGCACCGCCGTCGAGGGCGTTGGTCCCGCGCGCTCCGCTCCACATTCCGCGCGCCATCATCTCGAAGAACATGGTGGCCAGCAGGGCGCTTCCGTCGATCATCGCCCCATCGACCACTTGACCGACTCCCGAGATGCGCGATTCGAGCATGGCGCAGACCATGCCGAAGGCGAGCATCATGCCGCCGCCGCCGAAATCCCCGACGAGGTTCAGCGGGGGGACCGGCGCAGCTCCGGGGCGCCCCACCATGCTGAGCACGCCCGAGAGCGCGATGTAGTTGATGTCGTGGCCCGCCATCATCCGCCAGGGGCCCTCCTGCCCCCATCCGGTCGCACGGCCGTAGATCAGTTTCGGGTTCTTGGCCTGGCAGGCATCAGGACCGAATCCGAGTCGTTCGGCGACGCCTGGTCGGAAGGCCTCGATGAGGCCGTCGGCCCGTCCGATCAGATCGAGCAGCAGGGAGAGCCCGGCCTCGGCCTTGAGGTCGATGGCGATCGACCTTCGGCTGCGCCCGAGTACGCCGCCGTACGGCGCCGGCGTAGGCCGGTCCACCCGGACGACATCGGCCCCCATGTCGGCCAGCATCATGGCGCAGAAGGGTCCCGCACCGAGGCCTGCCACCTCGACGATGCGAATGCCGGCCAATGGACCACCACGGCTGGTGCTCGACGATGCTTCGGCCTCAATGACCATACAATCTCCCCCTCCATACGTGGCGAACGTGGCGAACGCTCACACGGTAGCGAATCGGCCCGAGTCGGGTCACACGGTGTTGTGCATCATCAATGGAATCGACGAAGGAGAGTGCATGGGATCGCGTGACCCCGTCATCGTTGGCATCGGCTGGAGTGACTATCCGGTCGTCCCCGAGCTCGACGCAATGGACCATCATGCGATGGCCTTGCGGAGAGCGCTGGCCGACTGCGGACTGGAGAAGTCGGACATCGACGGCTACATGTGTGCCGGTACCGGGTTCAATTCGAATGTCGATGACGCCCCGAACATGGCCGAATATCTGCGCATCAATCACCGTTGGATCGATGGGACGTCGGTCGGCGGCTCCACATTCGAGTTCTACGTCCAGCATGCGGCCTCGGCCATCGAGACCGGATTGTGCGATGTCGTCCTCGTGACGTACGGGTCGGACATGTTGTCCCGCGTGGGGCGCATGCTCGGGACGAGCACGTTCTCCAGCGGTGCCACGCGTGTCCAGGGACCGTCCGCCTACGAGAGCTCGTGGGGCAACGTGCTCGCCGGTGGGTACGCCATGGCGGCCCGTCGCCACATGCACGAGTACGGGACGACATCCGAGCAACTGGCCGAGATCGCCGTCGGCGTCCGCGAGTTCGCAGGTCTCAATCCCTCAGCGCAGTACCGCGATCCGATTACCGTCGACGATGTCCTCAACTCGCGCATGATCGCCGATCCGTTGCACAAGCTCGACTGTTGCGTGATCTCCGACGGTGGGGGCGCCTTCATCATGACGACCAAGGAGCGGGCGCGCGATCTGGCCAAGCCGCCGGTCTACGTCCTCGGCTCCGCGGCGGCACAGAGTCACTGGACGATCAGCCAGATGCCGGACTTCACGACGACTGCGGCCGCGCAGTGTGGTCCCGAAGCGTTCGCCCTGGCCGGCGTGCGCCCCGACGACATCGACACCATTCAGGTCTACGACAGCTTCACGATCACCGTGTTGATGCTCCTCGAGGACATGGGGTTCTGCAAGAAGGGCGAGGGCGGTGCGTTCGTCGATTCGGGTGTGCTCCGGCGCGGTGGGAAGCAACCCATGAACACCGACGGGGGTGGGCTGTCGGCCTGCCATCCCGGCATGCGGGGGATCTTCCTGATCAACGAAGCCGTGCGCCAATTGCGCGGTGAGGGTGGCGAGTCGCAAGTGCCCGATTGTGAGTTGGCGGTGGCATGCGGTTCGGGGGGATCCCTCTCCTGCATCGGTACGGTCATTCTGGGTAAGGAGGGCAAGTCATGAGCATCGAAGGCCTGCAGGAAACCATCGGACTCCGGGCGCTCCCGGCTCCTGACAATGCGTCGCGCTACTACTGGCAGAGCGCGGCGGAGGGCAAGCTGGTCGTCCAACGCTGCACGGCGTGCGGAGCCTTCCAGTTCTATCCCCGGTCGTTGTGCACGGCGTGCGCCGGCGAGACGGAGTGGGTCGACGCGTCGGGCCGGGGCACGCTCCACACCTACACCGTCATCCGTCAGAACCGTTCGCCGGCATTTGCCGCACTCTCACCCTATGTGGTGGGGATCGTCGAGCTCGATGAGGGCGTCAGGATGATGAGCAACATCGTCGATTGCGACATAGATCAGCTCGTGGTCGGCATGGCGCTCGAAGTTCTGCTGCTGAAGGCGGCCGACGACGTGGGCCTCCCGTTCTGGCGTCCGGTCACCGACTGAGTCCGCCGGACAACGACTGAGTCCGCCGGACAACGACTGAGTCCGCCGGACAACGAAGAGTATGGATCGATCGACGAGGAGGTCTCATGGATTTCGATGACACCGAGGAAGAGGCAGCGTTTCGCGCCGAGGTGCACGCCTGGATGAAGGCCAACGCCCGCGAGAGGGACCCTGGGCAACTCTCGACGTCGCACTCCTTTTACGACTTCGACGATATCTTCGTCAAGGAGGGCAAGCTGTGGCAACGCCTCATCTACGACGGTGGCTATGCCGGGATCACCTGGCCGGTGGAGTTCGGTGGTCGGGGCGGCACGTTCGTCGAAGCCATGATCTTCCGGCAGGAGGAGGCGAAGTTCGACGTGGCCTCGAGCCTGTTCGCCGTGGGTATCGGTATGGCCGGTCCGACGATCATCGGACACGGTACTGACGAGCAGCGCCGCCGGTACCTACCGGCGATGCTCCGGGGCGAGGAGGTCTGGTGCCAACTCTTCAGCGAACCCGGTGCCGGCTCCGACCTGGCGAGCCTCTCGACACGGGCCGTTCGGGACGGCGACGAATGGATCGTCAACGGCCAAAAGGTCTGGAGCTCCGGCGCGCACCATTCGGACATGGGGATACTGCTGGCGCGCACGGATCCTGACGCGCCGAAGCATCGGGGGATCACTTTCTTCCTCCTCGACATGCACAGCCCGGGCGTCGAGGTGCGGCCCTTGCGCCAGATGACCGGTGGCTCGACGTTCAACGAGGTGTTCTTCACCGACGTGAGGGTGCCGGCGGCCAACGTGGTCGGCGAGGTGAACCGTGGCTGGCATGCCACCATGACCACGCTGGCCAATGAACGCAGCTCCGGTGGTGGGACGTCGAGTTTTCCGCAGATCCTCCAGTTGGCCCGCGAGTGCGGTTCGACCACCGACCCCCTCATGAGGCAACGGCTGGCTCGTTGTTTCGTCAATTCCGAGATCTCCCGGTATCTGGGCTTTCGCATTCAAACGGCGCTGAGCAAAGGGATGTCGTCCCCGGAGACCTCGGTGGCCAAGCTCCTCTTCGCCCTCAGCGCGAAGGAGACGGCCGAGCTCACCATCGCGTTGCAAGGACCCGTGGGGATGCTGACGGGCGACGCGGCGCCGGGGAACGGTTACTGGCAGCAGCAGTTCCTGACCGCACCATCGTTCCGGATCGCTGCGGGGAGCGATGAGGTCCAGCGCAACATCATCGGTGAACGGGTGCTGGGGTTGCCGGGCGACATCCGCGCCGACAAGGACGTGGCGTTCAAGGACCTCGTTCGCTGAGTCGCGCCGCTTCGCACGGCGCGAAAAATCGGCGTACCACACCGACAGGGGTCTACAGTTGCAGTCCTTGTGTCTACCATCCCCCCTTTGGGCGACGCGGAACGACCGCTCGTCGTCCGTTCGGTTGAACGGACGCTGGCCAGTCGATACTCGACGTACATCGACGAGGTCACCCGGCTGATCCGCGCTGCCGTGGCCGTGATGGACCGCTTGCAGACGACGAATCCCAAGGTCAGTGACATCGTCCGTGAGGCCGGGCTGTCGAACCAGGCTTTTTACAAGCACTTTCGGAGCAAGAGCGAGCTGTTCCTGGCCATTCTCGATGATGGGCAGCGGGAGCTCGTCACCTACCTTCAGCATCAGACGGACAAGGCGGACACCGGCCTCGGCAAGATTCGCAACTGGGTGGTGGGGATCATGTCCCAAGCCTCGGCGTCCGCCGACGCATCCGCGACCCGGGGCGTCATGATGAACAGCCACGAGCTCCAGGCCGAATACCCCGAGGAATGCGACCGCCTGAATCAGCTCCTGACGGAACCCCTCGTCGCGGCCATCGAACGTGCGGAGGAGGAGGGCACCGTTCGATCCACCGATCCGAAGAGGACGGCCATGACGATCTTTCGGCTCGCCGGCTCCACCGCGGAGACCCATGTGTTGCGCCGCCGGGTGCCATCGGAGGAGGACATCGAGTTCCTCGTGGAATTCATCCTGAGCGGTCTGGGGGCCGAAGTCGGGAGCCTCCAACGCGATCGACACGCTGCACCGCGGCGTCACAATGGGACTTCCGGCACGAAGCAGGCGCGGCCCGCGGTGTAAATGGTGTTGCCGGCGGCGCAAATGTCGCCCGGTATTTACATTCGAGCTGCCTCGGAATAGTGTTCTTAATATCGGGAGTCAAGCTCCTGCGCGGAAATGGGGGGTAGTGGCGGCATCTACGCTGATCATCGACGCCGATGGGCATGTGGAAGAGGATCTGGCCCAACTCGTCAAAGCCGTGCCCGATCACCTGCGTGCAATTGCCGCCGACGTTGTGCCGAAGGAGCCCGGCGTGCCCCGATCGATCGAGGGCAGGCCATGGGTGATGCCGTTCCCGTTTCCACGCGGTAAGGAGAACCACACCTCGGCCGGCGGCGTCCGTCAGGAGGGTGGACGCGATCCAAGGGTCCGCATTGAGGTACTTGACGCCGAGGGCATCGATCTCGCCGTGCTCTTCACGAGCGCAGGCCAACTTTTTTTCCTCTTCGAACGGCCGGACGTGGCGCACGCTCTCTGCCGGGCCTACAACGATTGGCTCGCCGAGTACTGCGCCCATGCGCCCGATCGGCTGGTCGGTATGGCGCTCTTGCCCCAGCAGGATCCCGCGCTGGCGGCCGAGGAGCTGGATCGCGCGGTGAAGAGCTTCGGCTTTGTCGGCGGGATCATCCGGCCCAACCGTATTGCCGGGCGCACCATCGATGACCCGGCCTACGACGTGCTGTGGCAGACGGCGGCAGAGCTCGACGTGCCGATCGCCTTCCATGAGGCCTACATCCATGGGATCGACACCGTCGGGCAGGACCGCATGCCGTGCTACGCCGCCTGCCACGTCTCGAGCCACGTCTTCGAACAGATGACGGCGATGTTGGTCACCACGGTGATGGGCATTCAGGACCGCTTCGAAGGTCTCCGTCTGGGCTTCATGGAGGCGGGGTGTGGGTGGGCGCCCACCTGGCTCGATCGGATCGAAGAGCACTACGAATTCGCCCCCGACGACTTCCTGGGTGGCGATCCCCACGGGCTGGTCAACAAACGAACCTGGCTGACGTTCGAGATCGGCGAGCCCGGCCTCGAAGAGGCATGCCGGCAGGGCTGGGCCGACAACATCTGCTTTGCCTCCGACTACCCGCACTTCGATGCCTCGTATCCCGGCGTCATCAAGACGGTGCAGGATAGGGGCCTCGGGGCCGAGCTCGAACGAAAGTTGTTCTCGTCCAATGCTCTTGGTTTCTACGGACCGCGACTCGAAGCTGTCGCGGCACGATTGGTTCGGTGACGCCTTGACCGTGACCAGCAAGCCCGACGGGTTGTACATCGCCAGCCAGGATCGCCCCATCGCTCCGGCGTTTCCTGCGCTCACGCCGCCTCAGGAGTTGGCGCTTTTGGCCCGGATCCTCTACGGCGAGGGCTACAACGACCACTTGGCCGGGCACATCACCTACCGCCAACCCGACGGCACCTTTCTTGTCAATCCCTATGGCCTGGTGTGGGGTGAGTTGCAAGCGAGCGACATCATGTCGATGGACGGGGACGGCAACCTTCTCGGCGGGAAATGGACCCTCACACCCGCTATTCAGGTTCATCTTGAGCTGCACCGGACCCGCGAGGTGACCATCGCTCTGCACAACCATCCCGAGTACGGGACATTGTGGGCCGATATTGGTCGCGCGCCGGAGGTCTACGATCAGACTGGAGCGTTGACCAACGCCAAGGTCGCCGTGTACAGCGAGTACGAGGGGGCGGTGGACCAGGTCTCCAACGCCCGCGCCGTCGTCGATGCCATGGGCGAGGCCGAGATCGCACTCCTGGCGCATCACGGTGTTCTGATTGTGGGGGAGAGCATTCGGCAGCTCTACCTGCGCGCCACGTCGTTCGAGTGGCGGTGCAAGCAGGCCTATCGCGTCGCCGCGGCGGGAGGTGGCGTGCCGATGGATCCTGAGGTGGCCTGGCGCTACGGGGAACTGTTCCGCGGGAACGACTTCTCCGGCATGTTCGAGGCCATGGCCCGACAAGAATTACGCAGGAGCCCAGAAATCCTGCTGTAACGGGCTGTGCGCGTGGTGCAGGAATCATCCCGACGGTTTCGACGAAAGGAGCAACACCGATGAGCCTGGAAGGCCGTGTAGCGATAGTGACGGGTGGAGGACGGGGCATAGGCCGCGCCATCTGCCTCGGGCTCGGCACCGATGGTGCGCAGATCGCGGTGAACTTTCGCAAGGACGAGGAGGCAGCGCGGCAGACTGTCGCCGACATAGAAGCCCTGGGTGCGAAGGCCGTGGCGTATCAGGGGTCCGTGGCGTCGTTCGACGAATGTCGCGCTGTCGTCGATCAGGTGGTGGCGGACTTCGGGCATGTTGACATCTTGGTGAACAACGCCGGCGTCACCAACCGCGGGACGCCGGTCGCCATGACCCCGCCCGAAGAGCTCGACCGCGTCATCGGCACCATGGCCTTCGGGTCGCACTACATGTCCCAGCTCGTGCTTCCCAGCATGCGGGAGCAGCCCCGGGGGGACATCGTCATGATCTCGAGCAATTCGGCCATCACGAACGATCCGTATGCAGCCAACTACAACATGGCCAAGGCGGCACAGGAGTCCCTGGCGTTCACGCTGGCCAAGGAAGAGGCTCGGAACGGAATCCACGTGAACATCGTGGTTCCCGGGCTTTCGAATACGGAAATGGGACGGCGGCTCGTGAAGGCCGCCATGAAGATCGATGAGATCCATGACCTCAACGACCGCTTTCCCCTGGGTCGGGTCTGCGAGCCCGAGGACACTGCCAACGCCGTGCGGTTCTTCGTCAGCGATGCCGCTTCCAACGTCACGGGGCAGCGGATGGTGGTCGACGGCGGCGGCTTCAAGTAAGCGGGGAGAAGAGCACTGGTGACGTGGAATTTCGATGCAGTGGGGCAGGAGGCGGCCCCGACTGAAGCGGCATGGACGTCGAACGACGCGTTGATCTATGCGCTCGGCGTCGGTGCGGGGGTCGTCGACCCGGTCGGGTCCGAGCTGGCGTTCACGACGGAGAACAGCATCGGTGTTGCGCAGAGGGTCCTGCCCACCTTCGGCGTCGTCCTCGCCACGGGCGGGGCCGCATTCGGGCTGGCGGGTTCGATTGACGCCACCATGGCCGTGCACGGCGAGCAGGGGATCGAACTGGCCGGACCGCTCCCCGCGGAGGGCCGGGTTGTCACCACGAGCCGTCTCGCGGGTATTTATGACAAGGGTGCGGGTGCTGTCGTTGCCGTGGAGAGCCGCTCGGTCGATGCCGTCACGGGAGCATGGCGATTCACGACGACCTCGTCGCTGTTCCTCCGCGGCGGTGGCGGTTTCGGAGGAGAACGCGGTCCCTCCGGCGGTTCGAACGCTCCTCCAGAGCGCGAGCCCGACTATGTCGTGCAGGCGGAAACCCGACGCGATCAGGCGCTCTTGTACCGCCTGTCGGGCGACCACAATCCTCTGCATTCCGACCCGGAGTTCGCCAGGCGTGCAGGGTTCGACGTGCCCATCCTGCACGGCTTGTGCACGTACGGATTTACCGGACGCCTCCTCCTCCACGCACTGTGCGGGTCCGACCCGGCACGTTTTGTGTCGATGCACGGTCGTTTCTCAAAACCGGTCTGGCCCGGGGAGAGCTTGACCGTGCGGGCGTGGATCGTTTCGGACGGAGTGGCTGTGTTCCGGACCGAGACCAAAGCCGGTGACGTCGTCATCGACCAGGGCCGACTCGGATTCCTCGAGGCAGCACCGACCGGAACTTGAGCGTCGGGCTCCTGGGCCTTCCGCCGCACCCCAGGCCCGTGAGGACATGCGATTCTTGTGACCCGGCAGTGGCAGTGCCGCGCGAGGAGCGGGGACGAACATGACCGACGAGGACAACGCACTCGGACTCCTCGAGGGGATTGCCACCACCCGTGCCATCCGGCGATTCACGGCCGAGCCGATTCCCGACGATGCGCTTGCCACCATGCTGTTCGCGGCCACACGGGCGCCCAGTGGGTCCAACCGTCAGCCGTTCCGTTTTCTGGTGCTGCGCGACGGGCCCCGGGCCCAACAGGCGCGTCGGCTGATCGGCGAAGGCGCGCGACGGGCGTGGGGAACGAAAAGGGAGGCGGATCGCTACGACACGGGGAGTGGCACGGTCGCGACCTCGCCCAAAGCTCGGCTGGCGGCCACCATGACGCAGTTCGTCGAGGACTTCGAACGCATCCCGGTCGTCGTGTTGCCTTGCCTCGAGCGGTACCGCGACCCGACGCCCACCGAGGGGGCATCGATCTATCCGGCCTGCCAGAACCTCCTGCTGGCCGCACGGGCATTGGGGTACGGCGGTGTGCTCACCGGCTGGCACGCCATGGTGGAACCGGAGTTGCGCAGGTTGCTCGACGTTCCCGAGCACGTCTTCATGGCGGCCACGATCGCTCTGGGACGGCCGGCCGGACGGCATGGGCCAGTCCGCCGCCGGCCCCTGCACGAGTTGGTCTACGAGGATGGATGGGGCGAGTCACCGGCCTGGGCCGTCGATCCTCCGGGGACGGAATTCACCCAGGCCGGACCGCCGCGCTGAGCAGGACAGTACGACGCCGCACGTGCACGATCGAGGAGAGGCCATGAGTGGAATATGTGACGGGAGAGTCGTGGTGATCACGGGCGCCGGCCGCGGTCTCGGGCGGAGTCATGCCCTCGAGTTCGCCCGCCAGGGCGCCAAGGTCGTGGTGAACGATCTCGGGGTGGCCATGGACGGCGAAGCCAGTTCGGGCAGTCCGGCGGCCGAGGTGGTCGAGGAGATCCGGGCACATGGGCGGCGAAGCGGTGGCCAACGGCGATGACGCTTCGGACTGGGAGGGTGCCCGACGTCTCATTGCACATGCCGTGGAGACGTTCGGAGCGATCGACACACTCGTCAACAATGCCGGAATCCTGCGCGACCGCATGCTCATCAACATGACCGAGAGCGATTGGGATGCCGTGTCACGCGTCCACCTGAAAGGCACCTTCGCCCCCACCCGTTGGGCCGCCGTGCACTGGCGCGAGCGGGCCAAGGCGGGGGAGACGAACGAGGGCCGCGTCGTGTGCACCAGCTCCTCCACTGGGCTCTACGGGAACGCCGGCCAGATCAACTATGGGGCGGCCAAGGCGGGGATCGCCGCCTTCGCGGTGATCGCGGCTCTCGAACTCGCGCGGTACGGCGTGACGGTGAACGCCATCGCGCCCATGGCCCTCACCCGGATGAACGAGGACCTGCCGTTCGGACAGGAGGTCATGAGCCGGTTCGCCGAGGGATTCAACCCTCTGGCGTCGGAGAACGTGTCACCGCTGGTCGTGTGGTTGGGGAGCGATGCTTCTCGGGACGTGACCGGTCGCATCTTCAACGTGCATGGTGGCTACATCAGCGTGGCCGAAGGATGGCGGGCCGGACCGAGTGTCGACAAAACGGCGCGTTGGGATCCCGCGGAGCTCTCCGACGTCATCCCGGACCTGGTGGCGAAGGCGGGCCCGACCACCGATATCACGGGCACCGTCCCCGCACTGTGAGGCGCTGTTCATGACGACCGCAGGACAGACCCCGGAGTTGAGCCCCGGACTCGAGACGTTTCTCGAATCGGTCGGTCGCGGCTTTCTGGTGACCCGGCGCCAGGACGGGAGCCCGACAACGCACCCGCTGACCCCGTTGTGGGCCGACGGTGCCATCCACTTCAACACCTATCGGAAGAGCGCCAAGGTCCGCAATCTTCTTCGCCATCCACGTGTCGCCTGCGTCGTCACCTCGGCCGACGACGACCTGTCCTATTTCGCCCTGGAGTGTCGAGGCTCCGCCGAGGTCTTGGATCTGGCGGATATCCCCGATTCGATCCTCGGCGTCGACGACAAAGGTCAGGTGATGGAGGCGTCCGACCTGGACCGCGTGCGCAAGAACGTCGCCTCGGGGAAGCGCATCTATCTGCGGATGGTCCCCGAGGAGTGGACGGTGTGCGAACCCCTGGCGCCCGAACGTCGCCGCCCCGCCGGATCAGCTGGCACCCGACCCGGATGCGCTCGCAGGCGCGTTGGTCCCCTCGCATATCGCGATGACCGCAGAAGAAGCCATGGCATTCCTGCGCCAGAAGCAGGTCGCCGTTCTCGGCACGGTGGACGGAGAAGGAACCCCCAGGGGACGACCGGTCCGCTACACCGTCGGGCGCGGCGTCCTGCATCTGACCGTGCCCCGCCTTTCGCCGTCCTTGGTGGACCTGGCGGAGGGTCCACGTGCCGCAGCCACCATCGAGGAGTTTCCCTCGTACGACAAGATCCGCGGGGTGATGGCCCATGGTCCCACCCGTTTCTTTGTCGATCCGCCGACAGGCGGACGGAGCGGGGGAGTGGACCGAAGTCGGGCTGCGTGTCGACCGACTCGTGAGTTTCGACTTCAGCAAAATCAGCCGCGCCCACTGAGCAGTGCCGGCGAACTGCCGACGGCGTCAGAGGCCGGATGGTCGCGTGCCGATGACGGCGTCCGCTCGCAGCACATCGAGGTCGTCGCTCGTGACACCCACGCTGGTGAAGACCTCCTCGTTGTGCTCTCCGAGGAGGGGCGCGGGCCGGCGGAACCATGGGGCCCGTCGAGATCCGACGACAATCGGCCAGGCCGGAAAACGCTTGGTGCCCACGATGGGGTGGGTCACGTCTTCCCAGAAGCCTCGGGCGTTCATCTGGTCATCGAGGTCGACGTCATAGGAGTGGATCACCGGCTCGACCGGCACGCCCGCCGCCCGCAACGTTGACAACGCATCCTTCTGGCTCTGTCGACCGAACCATGAGGTGAGCTCCGTGGTCAGACGCTCGACGGCATCGTGGCGTCCTTGTGCGGAGTCGAGCGCAGGATCGAGCGTCCACGCCGGGCTGCCCAGCGCCACACGGAGCGCCCGCCAGTCCTGATCGGTGGACAACCGCAGGGCCACCCACTGTTCCTCTTCGACGGTGGCGTACACCCCTTGATGGGCGGTGCCCGGCTGGCGGTTCCCCAGCCGTTCCATCAGGTGCCCGTAGACGGCGTGTTCGAGTACCTGCTCAATGTTGAGATTGCCCGCGAGGTCGATCATGGCCTGTTCGATCTGCTGTCCCTCACCCGTACGTGCCCGGTGTTCGAGCGCGGTGAGGATCGCGAAGGCGGAGTGCATGCCGGCCAAGGGGTCGCAGACCCCGGGAATGGTGGGGAGACTGTCGGTGTAGCCGGTGATCCACGCCAGGCCCGACACCTGCTCCATCGATGCCGCGAACCCAGGGCGATCACGCCACGGGCCTTCGAGGCCGAACCCGGGCATGCGCATCATGATGATGTCGGGCTTGACCTTTTGTAGCTCCTCATAGGTGAGTCCGAACTGCTCCATGACCCGAGGGGTGAAGTTCTCGATCACCACATCGGCCGTCGCGGCCAGACGCAACGCGATGTCGCGACCTCGCGGGTCCGAGAGCTTCAGCGTCACGCCGCGCTTGTTCAAGTTGGCGGACTGGTAGATGGCACCTTGTTCGTACCATTGCTCGACCGACGACTCGAGGAGGACGCTGAACCGCATGGGGTCGGGCCGCTGGATCGACTCGACCTTGATGACGTCGGCTCCGAGAGCCGCCAGGTACTCCGTGCACATCGGTCCGGCCAAGAAAGCGGTGAAGTCGAGCACCCGTACTCCTTTGAGCGGGAGCCCGGGATGCGGGGTCCGCCGCCACCGTCGGCATGAACGGTCGTCCTGTCGCGTTCGATCGGGTTGACAGCGTCGAGCCCATCTCCCGCAGGCCGGCGCTCGTCGAGGGTCGGCGCGCGGCCAGGTTTCCGGCGCGCGGTGGAGCTGGAGCGGAAGGGAGGGCGCGGGTGCGGGAAGGCGCCCCGAGGATTGACGCCGTACAGCTCGCGCTTTTCCACCTGCTCGAGATGGGGAAAGATCTTCCCGTTGCCGAGGGGCACCGTGGGAATCCGGTACATCGACCCGATCCGGACGACCTCGTCGACGGTGTGCCGGCTCGTCCAATCGGTGATGGCCTTCAGCACATCCGGCCGACGGCGATTGACCAGGACCTGCAGCGACTCATCGTCTGCCAGGTCGGGTCGTTCGATCATTTCGAGGAACGTCGTCCACTGCGCCATGGTGATCGTGGCCATCCCGACGTAGCCGTCGCTGCAGGGCTCGATGCTGGGGGTCATCGTGTAGGTCGAGCGCCTGCGCTCGCCGCCCGGCATGCTCGCCGCTACGGACGGATAGCAGATGAAGGTCATCGTGAGGGCTTCGAGGGCGGAGATGTCGACGAGGTCGCCGAGGCCCGATCGACGACGCGACGAGCAGCGCGCTGACCGCACCGAGTGCCCCGTAGGTCCCGACCGCCCATTCGGCCAACGCGCCACCGACGGCAAGCGGGAGGCCTTCGCTGCTGCCGTGGTTGTGCAGGGAACCCGAGAGAGCCTGGAGCAGAAAGTCCGACGATTGCTCCGAGGCACGCGGGCCGGTGAGTCCGAAGGCCGACAGGCTGACGACCACCAGCTCGGAGTGGGCCGCCCGGAGAGCAACCGGATCGACGTGTGCGTCGGTGTCGGCGCCATGCCCGCCGAACGTCGAGATGATGCACACATCAGCTGAGGCGGCGAGCGCGGCCACGGTGGCATCGGATCCAGGCGCGTGGAGGTCGAGGACCACACTGTCCTGCGACGACGCCAGGAACCGGAAGAGGGCGCCGTCGGGGTCACCGTCGCTCGCCGACGTCACCGTTCACGGACCAGTGCCGCAGGCTGTGGCCATTCGGGTGTTCGACCCGTGTCACGGTGGCCCCGGCGTCGCTCAGGAGCTTGGCGCAATAGGCGCCCGCGACGTCATCGGAGAGGTCGAGGACACGCAACCCCTCGAGGCCGGGAAGAGGGCCACCCGTCACGGGGCGCTGGGTGATGCGAGAAGCGCCGTGGCCGTTGCTTGCGCCCACGCATAGTCCACTCGCCTGCCGTCGCGCTCGATCGCATCGACGCTCAAGACAAGGTGGGGCACTTTGAATCCGGAGAGCCGGCCGACGAGGAACTGCCGTACTTCCTCTGCGCTCGGCGCAGTCTGTCCGGGTTTCGGCGCCACCAGTGCGACGAGGACTTCGCCGTTCCTGCCGTCGGGCATGCCGATGACGGCTGCGGCGGCGATAGAGGGGTGATAGCAGAGCACGCCCTCCACCTCATCGGGAAAGACGTTCTCGCCTCCGACACGGATTGGTTTCATGACCGGTTCCTCCTTGTTCGACCCGAGCCCGGAGCCGTCGGCCGCGACGACCTCACGACGGGGCGTCCGCTCCCGAAGCGTCGATGGAATAGCCGATCTCTTCGAGCAGGTCGAGCGAGTACTGCACCGTGCCGGTGAGCGTGCGCGCGGTCTGTCCGGCGAGGTAGACCGCGGCAGCGCCGATGGCCTCGGGCTCTTCGATCATCTCGGGAGGGACGTCGATGCCCCCGGCGACGGCCCCTTCCGTCATGACAACCTTGCGCGGTGCCAGGCAGTTGACCGCCACATCGTACGGTGCCATTTCGGTGGCCAGACCGGCGTAATAGCGCTCGATGCCCGCTTTGGAGACCCAGTAGGCGTTGGAGCCGAGCTCGGTCTGGAAGACCCCCGTCGTCGTGATGGCGATGAGCGAGCCGCGCTGGTGCTCCATGACCGACGGCAGCACGGCACGCGTGACGAGGAACGTGCCCGTGAGGTTCACCCGAAGGCAGAGCTCCCATCGTTTGAGCGGGGTGTTGAGGGTCGTCCCCATCCACAGTGCGCCCGCGTTGGCCACCAGAATGTCGATCGGTCCGAGCTCGGATCCGGCCCGGTCGACCGCGCTCTGGACCGACGCCTCGTCGGTCACGTCGCACACGACGGGGAGCGCCGTACCGCCACGGGCCGTGATGGCATCGGCGACGGAGAAGATCGTGCCCGCCAATTTGCCCGGCTCCTCGGTCCGCGCCGCCACAGCAATCGAGGCTCCAGCCCGCGCCAGTGCCATCGCAATGTCTCGGCCGATGCCGCGGCTCGCCCCGGCGACGAAAGCCACCCGGTCGTCCAGCCTCGGCAGGTTCACCCCCCTGATCCTCCAGATCTCATTTGTGCCCGTGCCGCTGTGCCTGTGTGGCCCAATTCCACCACCCCGCACCCCCTCGGGGCACCGGGGTCGAGAATAGCATTCTGGTATTCTAGAGTCAGAGTAAAGCGGCCGCGTGGGCCGATGGGGAGGGTGAAGCCCGATGGTGATGACGCTCAGCCGCGAGGGGGACCTGGTTCCCACCACGCAGGCCAACATCATTCCCAAGGAGCGCTACGTCTCCCAGGAGTTCTTCGACCTCGAGATGGAACGGCTGTGGCCCCGGGTGTGGCAGATGGCGTGCCGCGAAGAAGAAGTGCCGCGCGGTGGGGGACTACCTCGAGTACATCATTGGCGACCAGTCGATCCTGATCACCCGGAGCGGTCCCGACACCATCTCGGCCTTCTACAACACCTGTCCGCACAAAGGCACCCGCCTGGCCGCCGGGGTCGGCAACTTCGCCACCGGGGAGATCCGCTGCCGCTTCCACGCCTGGCGCTTCGAGCTCGACGGCACCAACAAAGAGGTGGTCGACCGCTTCGACTTCCCGGCGTCGATGACCGATGCCGAGGTCTGCTTGCACCAGATCAAGGTCGGGCGCTGGGGCGGCTTCGTCTTCATCAACATGGACCCGGACGCAGAGTCGCTCGAGTCGTTCCTCGGCCCGCTCCCGGCCCTGCTCGCCCCCTACGGGTTCGAAAAGATGCGCTTTCGTTCCTATCGCAGCGTCATCCTCCCGGCCAACTGGAAGAGTGCCCTCGACGCCTTCAACGAGGGCTATCACGTCCAAGGGACCCACCCCCAGCTCTTGCGCTGGACCGACGACACGAACCTGCAGTACGGGCCGCTCGGCAAGCACAACCACATGGGCGCCATGGGCCAGGTCAAGCACGAGATCCGCCCGAGCCCGCGTCTGGGACTCGGGCCGGGCGACTACGACGAGCGCGAGCTGTTGGCCGTCATGATCGACGAGCTCGGGGGCCTGTTCCTCAAAGAGGAGCGCCAAAAGGTGCTCGACCTCAAAGACGCGCCCCTGCCCGAGGGCACCACGGCCATGGACGCCTACAACGCACTGCGGGTCAAGATGCTGCGGGCCAAGGGGATCGATCTGGGCCACCTCAGCGACGAGCAGCTCCTCATGACCGACGACGTGCACTTCTTCCCCAACGTGGTCGGCCCCATCTACCCCGGCTCGACCACCTTGTTCCGCACCCGCCCCAACGGCCTCGACCCCCACAGCTCCATCAAGGACCTGTGGACCCTCGAGTGGGTCGCCCCCGACGAGGACCGCCCGATGTGCGAACGCAAGTTCTACCCCGACTGGGCGGCCAAGGACTGGGGCCTCGTCACCAACCAGGACTACGCCAACATGGCCCACGTCCAGGCCGGCATGCGCTCACGGGGCTGTAGCGGGTTGCGCCTCAACCCGCGCCAAGAGCACAACGTCATCCACATGCACGAGGTCATCGACGAATACCTCTGCTCGTAGAAGAACGATCCGGTACGAACGTGGTGACCGGACGAAGGGGGACAGATGGACTTCAACCTGGCCGATCTCTTTGAATGCGTCGCGGCCCGGTTGCCCGCACGCGAAGCGATCGTCTGGGGCGACACCAGGCTGACCTTCGGACAGCTGGACGAGCGCGCGACTCGCATGGCCCACGGTTTGGCTTCGCTGGGTGTCGGCTCGACGGATCACGTCGGCATCTTCATGTACAGCCGGCCGGAGTACCTCGAGACGATGGTGGCGTCGTACAAGATCCGTGCGGTTCCCATCAATGTCAACTATCGGTACGTGGCCGACGAGCTCTTGTATCTCTTCGACAACGCCGATCTCGTGGCACTGGTCCTCGAGGCGTCGTTCGCGCCCGTGGTCGCCGCCATTTTGGATCGGCTTCCCCGTCTGCAACACCTGATCCTGGTCGAGGACGGCTCCGAGGGCGGATCGGCGTTGCCCGACGCTCTCGCCTATGAGGACCTGCTGGCCTCGCACTCTCCGGTCTTGGATTTCGCCCCCCGTTCCGGAGACGATGCGTACATCGCCTACACCGGCGGGACGACGGGAAAACCCAAGGGAGTCGTGTGGCGACAAGAGGACATCTTTCTGGCCACCATGACGCCGGGTGTGGAGGTGGTGACACCGCAAGACGTCGCCGACAACGCCGTTGCCCCGCTCCATCCGCGCTTCAGAGCCCTCGCCGAGGTCGGCGTGAAGGTCCCTGACAGGTACGTCTCTTATGCGCTGGGTCCGCTGATGCACGTCAGTGGGCACTGGTCGGCGTGGGGGGCGATGCTGAGCGGAGGGCTCACCGTCCTGCACCCGAGCCGCCAGATGGAGGCGGAGACGGTGCTGGGGATGGTGGAGCGGGAGGGCGTCACCATGCTGACGATCGTCGGCGACTCGATGGGCCTGCCCCTGGTCGAGACGCTCGAAGCCGACCCGGGACGCTTCGACACCTCATCGGTGCTCATGCTCGGTTCGGGCGGCAGCATCATGTCCGGTGATGTCAAAGACCGCCTCCTCCTCGGTTTTCCCTCAGCCATGATGATCGTCGAGGCCATCGGTTCCTCCGAGTCGCCGGCCCAGGCCATCTCCACGACCGTCCGGGGGCAAGGACCGGCCGACACGCTGCGCTTCACCGCCGACGAGAGGACCACGGTGTTCGACGACGACCTGCGCCCGGTGACACCGGGGTCGGGTGCTGTCGGGAGGTTGGCCACCATGGGCCGGGTCCCCGTGGGCTACTACAACGACCCCGAGAAGACGGCACGGACGTTCGTCACCGTTGACGGTGTGCGGTGGGCGTTACCCGGGGACATGGCGAGCATCGAGTCCGACCTGACTATCCGCTTACTCGGACGGGGAACCCTGTGCATCAACACGGGCGGCGAGAAGGTGTATCCCGAGGAGGTGGAGGCAGTGCTCAAGGGGTACGAGCGGATCGTGGACGCGGTCATCGTCGGCGTGCCAGATCCCCGCTTCGGCGAGCGGGTGGCGGCCGTTGTCGAGCCCGTGACCGCAGATCCCCTGCTCACGCTCGATGAGGTCCAGCGCTACTGCCGAGATCATCTGGCCGGGCATAAGGTTCCGCGACGGATGTTCCTGGTGGACAAGGTGCCGCGCTCGCCGTCGGGAAAGGCGGACTACACCTGGGCCAAGGAGATCGCAGCGTCCGGGGAGAGTCTCGCATTGGAGGGGGCATGACCGACATCCGGTTCGATGGCAGGGTCGCAGTCGTCACAAATGCCGGAAGCGCCCTCGGGCGTCGGTACGCCTACCTGCTCGCGGAGCGTGGGGCGTTGGTGGTGGTCAACGACGCCGATGCGGCCGATGCGATCCAGGTGGCGAAGGAACTTGAAGAGCGCGGCGGCGCGGCCATACCGAGCAGCGATGTCGTGGACACGCCGCAAGGTGCACAGGCGGTGATCCAGGCGGCGATCACCAGCTTCGGCGGCGTCGACATCCTGGTCCTCCAGTCGGGTCGGACGTCCGATGCGGGCTCCTCGCGGGCTCTTCTGAGCGACACGGACCCCGTCGAACTTCTTGGTGGCCTCTTCGGGGGCTACTGGATGTCGCAAGCGGCCTGGATCCATATGCGCGAGCGGCACTACGGGCGCATCGTACTGTCGTGCGCGTTGGGCAGCACGGTCGTCGACGACGTTGCGGAAGGCAACACCGTCGCGGCCATGGGGCTCGTCGGGGTGATGAACATCTTGAAGTGCGAGGGTCCCGACCACGACATGATGGTGAATATGGTGGTCCCCGCGCCCACCGGTGACCCCGACGTCCTCACCGCCGTCGTGGGATATCTGGCCCATGAGTCGTGTACGACGACCGGGGAGATCTTCACCGTGCGGATGGATGGCCTGTCCCGTCTGTTCATGGGCGTGAACGACGGGATCTTCGATCGCGGACTGACGGGGGCCGAGGTCCGGGATCGCCTGGACGAGATCATGGATCCGGGTTCGTTTCTCGTCCCCGACCAGGCGGGGCAGGAGATCCAACAGTTGCTGTTGCCCAAACTCAAGCAAGGAACCGCCACCGATGAGTGAGTACGAACGCGAAGAGATCGAGCAGGCCTTCCAGCATCTCTGGCAGGTTGGTCCGGTGGGTGAGGACTGGACGGCCCAGGTCGACCTGTACACGGACGACTGCGTGTACTTCGACCACCACTACGGCACCATGAACCCCGAGGAGTTCGGGACGTGGTGCGACCAACTCATGAATGAGCAGTTCCCCGAGCTCTACACGGCCTACGAATGGCACAAGATCGACGGGAACGATGTCGTTGTCCTCATGCAGAACCGGCGGGACAACCCCGACCCCTCCGGGCCGGCCTATCTCGACTTTCCGAGCATCAGCGTGTACCGCTACGGCGGAAACGGACGCTTCTCCAGCGAGCGCGACTATTGGGACATGGGCCAGGCCGTCGCTGTGGGTCGGGCCTATAAGGAGGCCTGCCAGCGCCACGACCCGGACCACCCGTCCCGTCGTTCGAGGTTGCACTGGCCCGAGAATCCTGACTGGGCCCATCCCATCGCGCCGCGTTCGTGATGTCACGAGGAACTGTCGTGGTGACGAGCTTTTGCGGGTGAGCACGTCGTGGCGGTCACTCGAGCACCGGACCATCACCGGGCTCCTCGACGCCCAGTGCGAAGAGCGACCCGACCAGGCGTGTCTCGTTGTGCGCGACGAGCCGATCAGTTATGCGCAACTCCGGGAGCGGTCGATGGCCGCTGCTGCCACCCTCTACGACCTCGGTCTTCGTCGCGGGGAGACGGTGGCGATCTTCGCCAACACCCATCCTTCGTGGGTCTACACGTTGTTGGGTGCGGCCCGACTCGGGGCGCTGGCCGTCCCCCTCAACACCGCGTACCGGGGGAGCTTTCTGTCGACGCCCCTGCACGCAAGCGGCTGCCGGCTGGCGCTCGTCGAAGAAACCCTGCTCGACCGTGTCGGCGCCGTCGCGGCCCACGTCCCCAAGCTGCAGACGGTCATTGTGCAACGAACCGGTCCCGATCCTTTGCCGGAACTCCCCTGGCGTCTCGTTGACAGCACTGCTCTGACGCACGGCGGTCCGGCGGCGCCGCCCGTCCGCCAGGAGCCGCAATGGAAAGACCCGCTCTGCGTGCTTTTCACGTCGGGTACCACCGGGCCCTCCAAAGGGGCTGTGATCTCGCATCACTATGTGGCGGCCTGCGCCGCCACGATGGTCGACTCCTGGCAGCTGACGGAGGGGGAAGTGCTGTACGCGCCCCTCCCGTTGTTCCACATCAGTTCGGTGGCATCGGTGGTCGGCCCCATCGCTGCGGGTGCCACCGGTCTGCTCGATCCCGTCTTCAGCGTGCACGAATGCTGGAACCGGGTGCGCCGCTATGACGCGAAGGGGATTCTGCTCGCAGGTGTGATGGTGAACATGCTGTGGAACCTTCCTGAAGATCCGCGCGATGCAGAACTGCCATTGCGCTTCATTTCGGCCGCGCCCATCCCGCGTGGTCTGCACCGCCGCATCGAGGAGCGGTACAACCTGACCGTGCTCACCAGTTACGGGATGACCGAGGCGCTTCCCATGGTGCTCTATGCCATTGGCGACGAAGTGAGGGAAGGCGCGACCGGACGCCCCCAGCCCAACTTCGAAGTCCTCATCCTTGACGGAGATGACGAGCCGGTGGCGCCGGGGGAGGTCGGGGAGATCTGTTGTCGCCCCCGTGCACCGCACGTGATGTTCGACGGCTACTACGGACGGAGCGAGACCACGGTCGAGCGCTGGCGCAATCTGTGGTTCCATACGGGCGATATGGGGCGGATGGATGCCGATGGGCACTTGACCTTCGTCGATCGCAACAAGGATGCGATCCGCCGGCGGGGTGAGAACATCTCATCGTTCGAGGTCGAGCAGACGCTGCTGCGCCATCCCGCCATCGCCGAGGCAGCTGCGGTCGCCGTGCCGAGCGAGTTGGGGGAGGACGACGTCAAGGTCGTGGTCGCCGTGAAGCCGGGCGCCTCGATCGAGATCGTCGAGCTGATGGACTTCTGCGTGGACCACCTGCCGTATTTCGCCGTCCCGCGCTATGTGGACATCGTCGAGAGCCTGCCGATGAACCCCACCGGGAAGGTGCTCAAGACCGAACTGCGCGACGTGGGCGTCACCCCGACGACCTGGGACCGGGAGAAGGCCGGCTACGTGGTACGGCGTTGAGCCTTTTCGATGGAGTTGTCCCCGCGCCTTGGGCGTGAGTTCCGCCCGTGCCGTGGGCCCGAGTACCGCTGGGCCCTTACGACGAAGGCTTGCAGACCGGTTTCAGTCCGTATGGAGTCGTGAAGTGGCCGTGGGACATGCCGATCCAGTACCAACAGTCAACCGGGTTTGCCTGGTTCGGCTTGAACGTGAGCGGCGGGCTCAATCCACCGAGCGTGTCGTTGTGGATGGTGTACAGCCCGTTGTAGATCTCCTGCGGCGTGACTGGACCACTCTGCCCCGCCGTCCCTGCCTGGAGGGCCTGACCGAAGAGAACGGCCGATGCATACATGCTCACGTTGTCCTGGTTGTAGTTGGGGTTGGACAAGATCTGCGGGGCGGTCTTCTTGATGGCGGCGATCATCTTCTTGGCGGCCGGCGAGGTCGTGTCGAAGAACGGCAACCCGGTTTCGTATCCAAAGGACTTCGTATTCAGCCCTGCGGCACTGGTGAACGATTTCGAAACACCACCATCGGCGATCTCGTACCAGGGGAAGTAACCCTGCCGGTTGCAGTCCGCCGCCATCGCCTCGACCGCCGTCACGGATTCGCCAATGGTCACGGAGGTCGCTCCGGCCTGCTTGGCGGTCAGGCACTCGGCCGTGTAATTGGGTTGGGCGGCAGAAATCTCCGAAACGGCGACGACGCTCACACCATTGGCCGCAGCCGTGGACTTCAGGACGGGCACGATCTCAGCACAGAGCGGATCCTCGGCACAGTAGAACTCGGCCGTCTTCGTGGCATGGACCTTCTTCGCCGCGAGGACCTGGGCCAGGGTAAACGCGTCCTCTGTGGTGCCTGAGGCGAAGAAGTTCGAGCTCGTGATGTCGTCGACCGAAAGGTTGAAACCGCCGACGACGGGCACGCCCTCCTGCTTGGCGAAAGCGGCCCAGGCGGTCTCGGTATCGGTGGCGTCCACCAGCGCAACAACATGGTCGACTTGGATCAGGGTCTGAGCATCCTGCAGCCCATCGGCCGGGTTTGACTGGTCATCCTTCACTATCACGTTGATCTTGTAGCCATTCACACCACCCTTCGCATTCACCGCGTTGGCCCAAGACTCATAGGACAGTGGCGACGTGGAAGTGCTCGAGGCCAGCGGACCGGTGCAGCCGCAGACGATGCCCACGTTCACGGTGCCCTTGGTGGCAGCGCCGGCCTGGGTCGAAAGGAATGGAATGAACGACATGGAGAGTAGGATGACCATGGCTCCAACGCAGCCCCGCCGCGATCGAAAAAGCCGCAAGCGCGTGCTCCTCCGACCCTCCGCAACAGACCATCGCGGGCCGTCCGTCGTTGCGTTCCTCAGCTCCACAAGGCCCCCCTCGTTTTCCGCTGATGACGTTCAGCATAATCGCGAGAACGGCTGTTTCCTAGTGGTTCGCGCGTCCTGCCGGATCATCGGAAGCGGCCTTCAGACGCTGCGCGCTCTCAGATTGCGTCAGTTATATTCAATCCCGTTCAGGGGTTTCCGTACTAAGGGGGGCATCGCCGTGGACTTCGCAGGAGATGTCGTCCTCGTCACGGGGAGTGGCGCCGGATTGGGGCGGGCGTACGCCCGCCTCCTGGCAGCGTCCGGTGCGCGCGTCGTGGTCAACGATCTCGGCACGGCACCCGATGGTCGCGAGGTGATCGGAGGCAGTGCCCAACAGGTCGTGGACGAGATCACAGCCTCGGGCGGGGAGGCCGTCGCGGACACGCATTCTGTGGCCGACCGGCTCGGTGCGCGCGCGGCCGTCGAGGCGGCGCTCGAGCATTTCGGGCGGATCGACGCCGTCATCAACAATGCCGGCATCGTGCGCTCCGGGGGCTACCACCGCCTCACAACGGACGACATTGCGGCTGTCCTGGGCGTGCACCTCATCGGATCGATCTTGGTCACCCGGGCCGCCTGGCAAGCCATGAAGGACCAGGGGTACGGCAGGGTCGTCTTCACCTCGTCGAGCATCGGACTGTTGGGAACGCCGGCCAACGCCGCCTACGGAGGCGCCAAGGGGGCGCTGGCCGGGCTGACGCGTGCGCTGGCGGCCGAGGGAGCGGCCGACGGGATTCTGGTGAACGCGGTGGCGCCGATGGCGGTGACCCGTCTCAACGAGGCGGTCATGTCGACCATTTTCGGGCCGGCGACCGAGCTGCTGACCGCCGACATCGTCGCCCCTGTCGCCACCTTCCTGGTCCACCGGGACTGCGCGCTCAACGGCGAGGTGCTGAGCGCGGCCGGGGGCCGGGTGGCCCGTTTCGCTCTCGGATCCGGACCTCCGGTCGCCGGGCTCCGGTCCCCGGAGGACGTGCGTGCTGCATTCACGCGTGTACGGGTGACCGAGCCGGCGCGCTGGTGGACGCCGCCGGCCCGGGAGCCCCGCATCGCATGACGTCGCGGTGTCGTTGCCACCTCGCACGCGGGCGGGCCGACGATGACGGGTGACCTGGTCCTGCGGGAGCGGCACGACGCCGTCCTCGAGCTGCGCCTGAACAACCCACCGTTCAACGGGCTCTCGGGGCCGTTGCTCGTCTGCTACATGGAGGCGCTCGAAGAAGCACGTCTGGACGACAGCGTGCGGGCCGTCGTCACGACCGCCAACGGGCCCGTCGTGGTGTGCGGGTGGCGACCTGACCCAGTTGAAAGACGGCGAGGCGGAGAAGAACCTCTCGGACATGCTGCACGAGTCCACCGGAGAGACCGCCAACCTCGGCTTGATCGAACGCCACGCCGACCGGCTCGGCCCGGGACGGCACGTGCTGACCATCGACGCCTTCGACAAGCCCATGATCGCCGCCGTCAGCGGGGCGGCGGCCGGCGGCGGCTTTGCGCTCGCCCTCCTCCACGACCTTCGCTTCGCCTCGGAGCAGGCACTGTTCACGGTCGCGTTCACCCGTGTGGGGCTCTCGATGGAGATGGGCATGAGCTATCTGCTGCCACGGGCCGTCGGGCCACAGGCGGCGTTCGACCTCGCCGCCACCAGCCGGCGGGTAGGTCCGGACGAGGCACTGGCGTTGGGCCTCGTCTGGAAGGTCGTTCCGCACGACGATCTCGTCGCCACGGCCATCGGGTATGCGCAAGAGCTCGCGGCACTACCCCCGCTCGGCGTGCAGATCGCCACGCGGCCTGTTGCGCCGGACATGGGACAACACGCTCCGCCAGCAGTTGGAGACCGAGTGGCCCTGGCAGGTGGCTGCGTTCGCCAGTCCCGATGCGCGCGCCGCCATCGAAGCGTTCTTTCACCGATCCGACCCGGGAGCACCCCCGAAAGCCTGACGAGCACGTCACGGCATGCGAGAGTGGGAGGTGTGCATGGCCCACCGAGGACGAAGGAGAAAAGGTGACGAATGCCGCGTCGACCGCCACGACCGGAGAGCCGCTGGAGTTCGACCCCTACAGCGCGACGTTCTTCTCCGATCCGACCGATGTCTACCGTAGGCTCCGCAACGAGAAGCCGGTGTACTACAGCGAGAAGTACGGCTTCTGGGCCCTCTCGCGCTGGGACGACGTCGCGGCGGCGCACAAGAACGTGGGGGTGTTCTGCAGCGGGTACGGCACGGACTTGCATCTCTTGAGCAATCCCGAGAAGTTCGCCTTCAACATGATCATCTTCATGGATCCGCCGGAGCATGAACGGATGCGAGCGTTGGTGAGCCGCGTCTTCACTCCGCGTGCCATCAACCAGCTGGAACCGATGGTGCGCAAGGTGATCACCGAGTTCGCCGACCAGATCGGCCCAGCCGAGACGTTCGACCTCGTCCAGCAGTGGTCGGGGCCGTTCCCGGTCGAGGTCATCTCCGAAATGCTGGGGATCCCCAAGGGCGACCGCCAGCAGATCCGGCACTGGCTGGACACCATCCTGCATCGTGAGGAAGGCAGCGTCCATCCGTCCCCCGAAGCCGAGGCGGCGGGACTCGAGTCGGGTCTGTACTACTACGAGCTCGTACAGGACCATCGGGCCCATCCGGCCGACGACATGATCAGCCGGCTGATCGAGGCCCAAGTCGACCGGGGTGACGGCGTGATGACGCAGCTGCAAGACGACGAGATTGCGGGCTTCCTCTCCCTCCTGGCCGGCGCCGGGGCGGAGACCGTGACCAAGCTGGTGGGCAACGCGGCCGTGCTCTTCGCGCGTCATCCCGACCAATGGCGCCTCGTGCGCGAGAACCCGGAGACGATCCCCGGGGCCGTGGAGGAGATCCTGCGCTACCTGCCACCGAGTCAGTACCAAGGGCGTTTCACGTTGGAAGAGCAGACGGTCCACGGCGTGACGATCCCCTCACACCAGCCCGTTCTCCTCCTTACCGGGTCGGCCACGAGGGACGAGCGTGCGTACGAGGACCCCGACCGTTTCGACATCACCCGGCCGCCGAGTCTGGCCCTCGGCTTCGGTTACGGCATCCACAGCTGTCTCGGTGCCGCCCTGGCCCGGATGGAAAGCCGCCTCGCCATCTCCGAGATGACGAGGCGTTGGCCCAATTTCACCGTCGACGAGGATGGTCTCCGACGGGTCACCATGGCGAACGTGGCCGGGTTTTCCCATGTGCCCGTGGTCGTCGATCCATCGGGCGGACCCGGTCAATAGATACGGGCCCGGATTGTCCTATAGGTTCTGGAGGCAACATCGAAGCCACCAGAGTCGGAGGGAAATTAGATGGGCAAGCTCGAGGGGAAAGTCGCATTCATCACCGGCGCCGCACGCGGCCAGGGTCGGAGCCATGCGGTCCGCCTGGCCGAGGAGGGGGCGGACATCATTGCCGTCGACATCTGCGCGCCGATCGCCAGTATGAACTACCCCAATGCCTCGCCCGAGGACCTGGCGCAGACGGTCAAAGAGGTCGAGGCCTTGGACCGCAGGATCATCGCCCGCCAGGGTGACGTGCGCCTCCGGGAGCAGCTGCGCGAAGTGGTCGAAGAAGGGGTGGCCACGTTCGGCCGCCTGGACATCGTCCTCGCCAACGCCGGCATCTGTCCCGGCCGTGACGACACCTTGTGCCAAGGCTTCATCGACGCCACCGACGTCGACCTGATCGGGGCTATGAACACCGTCGCCGTCGCAATCCCTCACCTGACCGCCGGTGCCTCCATCGTCGTCACCGGCTCCACCGCCGGCATGATGAAGGGCACCACCGAGGTCATGGGATCAACCGGCGGTGTCGGCTACTCCTGGGCCAAGCAGACGGTGATCCGCTACGTCGAAGTACTGGCCCTTCAGCTCGCGCCGCACATGATCCGCATGAACGGCGTGCACCCCACCAACTGCGACACTGATTTGCTGCACAACGTCGATGTCTACCGGGCATTCCGCCGCGATCTGGAAAACCCCACCCGCGAGGACGTCATCGACTACCTGCCCCTGATGCAGGCCATGCCCATTCCGTACGTGGACCCGCGCGACATCAGCAACCTGATGGCATTCTTGGCCAGCGATGAGTCGCGCTACATCACCGGGTTGAACATCCGAGTCGACGCGGGGGCCATGCTCAAGACTCCGCCCACGGGCTGACCGGGCTCGCACGGCGCGCTCCGCCGTCGGGGTGAGTGGTTTCGAGCTATTTGGGCGGGAAGCGCAGCGCTCCATCGAGGCGGATGTTCTCCCCGTTGAGGTAGGGGTTCCTGACGATGCTCTCGACGAGCAGCGCGAATTCGTCGGGCTCCCCCATCCGGTGCGGGAAGACGATGCTTTCCACCAGTTTGTCCCTCAACGCTTCCGGGGCGCTCATCATGAGTGGTGTCCCCATGGTGCCGGGGGCGATCGCGCAGACGCGGATCCCGACCGGGGCGAGGTCTCGCGCCAGTGGCAGGCTCATGCCCAGAATGGCGGCTTTGGCCGCGCCGTAGGCGATCTGCCCCGTCTGCCCTTCGTAGCCGGCGATGGAGGCGGTGTTCACGACCACGCCGCGCTGACCGTGCTCGTCGGGATCGTTGGCGGCCATGCGCGCCGCGCTGAGCCGTGTCACGTTGAAGGTGCCGAAGGCGTTGAGCTCCATGACGCCACGGAAAATGTTCATATCGAGCGGTGTGTTGTCGCGCGAAAGCGTGCGACCCCCCGCGCCGCCACCGGCCACGTTGATCACCACGGCCAGGGGCGCCAGCGCCGATGCGGCGTCGATCGCTGCCGTCACGTCCGCGTCGTCGTTCACATCACCCCCGACGGCCACTCCGCGGCCCAGAGTGCTGACGAGCTCCTTGCCGGCATCGAGGGCGCGGTCGAAGACCACGACCTGCATACCCAGAGCGGTGAGGTTACGGACGGTGGCGGCGCCGAGTCCCCCCGCGCCTCCGGTCACTATGGCCGATCGCTTCTTCCATTCCATACCGTCTCCATTTCGTGTGCCATGTGTGGCAGTTACAGGTCGCGCTCCGGGTCCCGGCATTGTCGCACCGCATGCGGAGGCGAAGAGGCCCGAGGCTGCGGCGGCAACAGTAGGCCCTGCTCCCGACGAGGGGGAATTCGGGGGAGGGCACACGTCCTGGCCAGGGAGAAATCGCGCGAGGAGGTAGAGTTCGCCTGGTTCCACCATCTCGGGGGGTTTGCAATGTATGACGTGGTCATCCGTGGCGGGAAGATCGTCGACGGCACCGGTGGGGAGCCCTACGTGGGTGATGTGGCGGTCAACGACGGGCGGATCGCTGCAGTCGGTGTGTCGGTGGATGGCGAAGCCCTCCGGGTCATCGATGCCACCGATCGACTGGTGACGCCGGGGTTCGTGGACATACACACCCACTACGACGGCCAGGTGACCTGGGACGACCAGATGAACCCCTCCTCACAGCATGGGGTGACGACGCTTGTCATGGGCAATTGCGGGGTGGGCTTCGCGCCGGTGCGCCCCGGTCAGGAAGAGTGGCTGATCCAGTTGATGGAGGGCGTGGAGGACATTCCCGGGACCGCGCTCGCCGAGGGGATGACCTGGGGCTGGGAGACCTTCCCCGAGTACCTCGACGTGCTGGCACGGCGGCGTCTGACCGTCGACGTGGGGGCACAGATCGCCCACGGTGCGGTGCGGGGGTATGTCATGGGGGAGCGGGGAGCACGCAACGAGCCGGCCACGCCCGAGGACATCGCGCAGATGCGCGCCATCGTGCGCGAAGCGGTGGAGGCGGGCGCGCTCGGTGTCACCACCTCACGGGTCCTCGGGCACCGTGCCATGGACGGCGAGCCCGTCCCCGGCACGTTTGCCGCCCACGACGAACTGTTTGCCTTGGGGTACGCCCTCCGAGATGCCGGCACCGGCGTGTTCGAGTTGGCGCCTGCCGGCGCCGATGGACAGGACGTCATCAAGGCCCCGGTGGAGATGGCGTGGATGCGCAAGCTCTCTGCCGAGATCGGGCGACCCGTTACGTTCGGCATGAACCAGGTGGAGGACGATCCCGAACAGTGGCGGATGCTGCTCGCCGAATCGCTGGAAGCCTGCGGCGACGGGTCCCAGTGCTACCCGCAGGTGGCGGGGCGCCCGTTCGGGATGCTGATCGGCCTGCAGACCCATCACGCCTTTGCCAAGCGCCCGACGTTCATCGGGCTGGCCCACCTCCCCTTGCCCGAGCTGGTGGCACGCTTGCGCGAACCGGACGTCCGGGCGGCGATTCTGGCTGAGGAGAACCTCCCCACCAGCCCCTCTGTCGTGTGGGACGAGCTGCCGGCGGCGCTCGAGCGTTTCGTCTATCGCCTCTACCCGATGGGCCCCGGCCTGGACTACGAGCCACTGCCCGAACGATCCCTGGCCAAGCTGGCGGCGGCCAGGGGCGTGCCTCCCCTCGAGTTGTTCTATGACCTCATGCTCGAGGACGAGGGCCGCGCCATGATGCTCCTCCCGATCTACAACTACGCCTGGGAGAGCCACGACGTCATTCGCGAGATGCTCTTGCACCCGCGATCGGTCTCGGGCCTGTCTGACGGTGGTGCGCATTGCGGCATGATCTGCGACGCCTCGATCCCGACCTACATGCTCACGCATTGGGCCCGCGATCGCGTGCGGGGCGAACGCCTGCCGCTGGAGTTCGTCGTGAAGAAACAGACGAAGGACACGGCCACCCTCTACGGGTTAGGCGACCGGGGCAGCCTCGAGGTGGGGCTGCGGGCGGACATCAACGTCATCGATTTCGAGAACCTGCGTCTCGGTAGCCCCTGGATGGCGCATGACCTCCCGTCGGGCGGTCGTCGCCTCCTCCAAGGTGCCGAGGGTTACGACTACACCTTCGTGGCCGGCGAGGTCACCCGGGACCACGGCCGGGACACGGGTGCACGTCCGGGTCGGCTCGTGCGCGGCGCCCGCTGACCCGCGCTCGCACGCACTGCGCTTATAACTGCGCTTCTCACCGCACCGCCCTTATAACGACGCACTGCGCGCCTCAGTCCCCGCCGGCCTCTTGGCGGAGCTGGCGCCGGAGGTCGGCCTTGCGTACCTTGCCCGAAGGGGTACGGGGCAGGTCGTCCACAATGCGCACCTCTTCAGGCCACTTCTGGCGCCCGAGACCCGATGCCTCCAGATGCGACCGGAGGGCGGGTAGCGTCACGTCCCCCGTTTCGCCGTCGAGGCGGATGAAAGCGCACCCGTGCTCGCCCAGGCGGACGTCCGGCGCGGCGACCACCGCCGCTTCGACGATCCCGGGCATGCGCAGGAGCAGCTCTTCGACTTCGAGGGCGCTCACGTTCTCTCCGCCACGGATGATGATGTCTTTCTTGCGGTCGACGATGGTGACGTACCCGTCCTCGTCCGCCTGTCCGATGTCGCCGGTGGCGAAGAAGCCCTCGGCGTCGATGGCCTCGCGGGTCAGCGCGGAGTCGGTGTAGCCGAGGAACATGTCGGGACCACGGCTGAGGATCTCACCGGGAGTGCCGGGCACGACGTCGCGGCCGTCGTCGTCGACGAGGCGGATGTCCACGCCCGGCAGTGGGCGGCCGTCGGTGTACTTGCGCTTTGCCGCGGGAGCGTCGCCCCAGCTGCCGGTGATCGAGGGGTGCTCGGTGGAGCCGTAGGAGCGGAAGACGTCGATACCGAGCTGCTCGGCCCGGTCGGACACGGCAGGGGGGACCGCCGCGCCGCCCATCCCGGCCCGGCCGATCAGCGCATGATGCGCCGGGGTGCAGTCGGGATGGTCGAGGAGTGAGGTCAGGAAGAACGTCACGCCGCCACCCGAGGAGAGCCCGTCTTCGAGCATCGCCGCCAGCACGGCACCCGGATCCCACTTGTCGATGAGGTGGATGGGCAGGCCGGTCGGAAGGGGTGTGAGCAGCGAGGAGTACATGCCGCCGGCATGCCCGAGGGGTGCCCCGACGAGCGAGGCCCGATCGACCCGACCACCGGCGCCCCGCATGGTGGTCTGGTGGCCGATCTCGGCCATGAGGGTGACGTCGCTGTGGATGACCCCCTTGGGGTCCGAGGTGGTGCCCGAGGTGTAGGCGATCACCACCGGCGCCGTCGGGTCGCCCCACGACGGCGCCGCCAAGGCCGGTGCTTCGAGCAGGGCACCGAAGCGCTCGGTGCCGGCCGGGAGCGGACCGTCCCCGACCACGATGACCGACTCGAGTCCGGGTAGGTCGGCGCGGATCTCTTCGAGGTGGGACAGGTAGTCGGTGTGCCCGAAGCGGTCGGCCGTCACGAACAGCCGTACGTCGCTCCGTCGCAGGATGTAGGCCACCTCTTTGGGGCCGTAGGTGTGCACGATCGGCACGATCACCGCCCCGAGGTAGGTGACGGCGTAGAAGGTCACTGCCGCCTCCACCCAGTTGGGGAGCTGGAAGGCCACGATGTCGCCGCTCGAGATACCACGCCGCGCCAGCCCTTCGGCCGCCCGCAGAGCAAGCTCGCGGACCTCACCGTAGGTTCCCTTCCAGGGCCGGTACTCGGAGCGGAACGTGAAGGGCCGGTCCGCGAATTTCCGCAGCGAGTCGTCGACCAATTGCCCGAGCGGCTGTGGGTCCTCCCGCCAGAGCCCGGCGTCCCGCCATACCGCCGCCAGCTCGGGCGCCGGCTGGTGCAGATCCCACAGCGGGGCCCGGCTGCTCGTGGGAGCGGTGCTCATCCGGGCATGTTGGCGCCGCAGTCGGCCACGATCGACTGCCCGGTGATGGCGCTGGACGCATCGGAGGCGAGGAAGAGCGCCACCTGCGCGATCTCCTCGGGCGTGGCGATGCGCCGCAGGGCGGTGGAGCGGGCTCCCTTGTCGCGGATCTCCTCCCACGTGACGCCCTGCTCGTCCGCCAGCCGCCGCCAGTAGTTGCGCAGGAGGTCGGTCTGGATGCCGCCGGGCACCAGGCAGTTCACCCTGATGCCGAAAGGGCCGACCTCCTTGGCCACGACCTTGGTCAACGTGCGCAGGCCGGCTTTGGCCGTGCTGTAGTGGCTCTTGCGATCGATTCCCTCGAGACCGGCCGTCGACGAGAAGTTGACGATGGACCCGCTCTGACGCTCCCGCATGCTCTGCTTGACGACCTCGCGGCTGCAGAGCATGGCGGCGGTCACATCGACGGCGATGGTGGCGTTCCAGTTCTCCAGGGTCTGGTCCCAGATGTGGAGGTCCTTGCCCGGCTGCGCCGCGTTGTTGCACATGACGTCGACCCGCCCGTACTCGGCCACCGTGTCGGCCACCATCGCGATGACCGCGGCCTCGTCCGTGACGTCGGTGGTGCGGGCGATCGCCCTTCCGCCCCCGGCCCGGACCGCGGCGGCCACCTTCTCGAGGAGCTCGGTGCGGCGCCCGGCCAACGTCAGGTGGGCTCCCTCGCCGGCGAAGAGATGGGCCATGACCTCGCCCAATCCATCACCGGCTCCGGTGATGATGACGACTTTGTCCGCCAGTCTGTCCATGGTCCCCCTCCGGGTCTCGTGCAGTGGCCCCGCCGCCCGGCGGCATCGGCCGCACGATATCCCAGGGCCGCTCCGAGATGCGGCAGCCGACCGACGTGGCATGCTTTGACGGCGCGAGACGGGGCGCCGGAACTTCACACCCGTCCTCCAAGGGGGAGCAATGCCGCTCATAGCCAACGACGTCCTGGCCTGCGCCGCAGGGACGGCGCCGGGGCGCCTGGCCGTCACATTGGGCGACGAGCGGCTGACCTTCGGCGACGTCGACGTCCTGGCCAACCGGTACTCCAACACCCTGCACGCGTTGGGGGCACGCCGGGGCGAGCGCGTGGCCTGGTGGTCGGAGACGACGCTCGAGGGCGTCGGTCTCTACTTCGCGCTCAGCCGTCTCGGCGTCGCCTTCGTGCCGCTGAACCCGGCCTACACCGACGACGAGGCCGCCGTGGTGTTGGCGTACATCCGTCCCCAGATGCTGATCGTGGACCCGACGCACGCGGAGCGGGCGGAGCAGCTCGTGGCCGGGACCGGGATCGCTGCTGGTCACGGTCGGTGACCGGGGCGACCGCGGCGCACTGCCGGGCATCGATCTCAGCGTGCAGGCCCTGGCCGCGTCCGCCGCGCCGCCGGCCCGTTCCTCTCCCCGACGAGGACGCCATCTGCACCATCTTCCTCACGAGCGGGAGCACCGGTCAGCCCAAGGGCGTCATGGTCTCCCAACGGGCCACCTGGCTGCGGACCCATGCCGGGGCGGCGGCGTACTCGACCACCGGTGGTGCGGGCGAAGTCGTCATGTTCCCCCTCTTCCACATGGCCGGCTGGAATTTCGCCATGATGGCCTGGTCGGCCCGCCACGCCGCGCATCTCGTCAGCCGGGCCGACGCGGAGCAGCTCCTCGGCGCCGTCGGGCGCTGGTCGCCCTCGGTCATCTACTGCATTCCCGCCGTGTGGCGTCGCATTCTCGAGAGCGACCTCGACGTGGACACCAGCAGCGTCGAGTGGGCCCTGACCGGCACGTCGCAGGTCACCCAGGAGTTGCTGGCCGGGATCAAGGAGCGCTTCCCGGCCGCGCGCACGACGGTCAACTACGGATCCACCGAGACGGCCAGGGCGGTCGGGTTGCGCGATCCGGACCTGTTCACCCACCCGGGCAGCGTCGGCCATCCCATCCCCGGGGTGCAGGCCCGGGTGGCCGAGGACGGCGAGCTCCTCTCACGAGCGACCGCCTCATGACCGGGTACTTCGAGCTCCCGGTCGAGACGGCCCAGGCTCTCCAGGGCGGCTGGTACCACACCGGGGACCTGGCCGAGCAGGACGACGAGGGCTACCTGTACATCGTCGGCCGAAAGAAGGAAGTCATCCGCACCGGAGGTGAGACGGTGGCCCCGGTCGAGGTGGAGACGGCGCTGGCGGGTTACCCGGGAATCGCCGAGGTGGCCATCGTCGGCATCCCGGACCCCCAGTGGGGCGAAGTGGTCTGCGCCGTCGTCGTCCTGCACGAGGGGGCCGAGGTCCCGAGCGTCGAGGGCTTGCGGTCCCACATCGGCGAGCGTTTGGCGGCATACAAACACCCACGTAGGGTGGTCCAGGCCGACGTGCTGCCGCGCACCTCGGCCACGGGCCAGGTCCAGCGGGCCAAACTGGTGCAACAATTCGGGTCCTAGGAGGACTGGTGGAGAGAGAAGTGCTGTTCACAGGGGTCGGAGGACAGGGCGTCCAGATCGCCTCGAAGACCCTCGCCACGGCCGCCATCGCCGAGGGGCGCCAGGTCATGCTGGTACCCCGCTACGGCGGGGGCATGCGCGGGGGGATGACCAACGCCGAGATCACCATCGGCGAGGGGCCCCTGCGGGCGCTGCCGGTCGCCACCTCGGCCTGGTCGGCCTACGTGATGGACCCGACGTTCTTTCCGACGATCGCGCCCAACCTGGCCGACGGCGCCGTCGTGGTCGTGAACTCGTCACTGTTCACCGGGACCGTCGATGTCGCCGGGGCCCATGTGTTCGAGGTCCCGGCCAGCGATGTCGCGGCCGAGCTCGGCAATCCGATGACCGCCGGCTTCGTGCTCCTCGGGGCCTACGTGGCGGTGACCGGCCTGGTCGGCCTCGACAGCGCGATCGTCGCCATGCGCGAGCTGGTGCCGGCGTATCGCACCCAGCATCTCGAAGCCAACGGCCGGGCCCTGCGGGCCGGCGCGGCGGCGGTGCCGGCCCTGGCCGCCCCGGCCTGGGCCAAGCATGCGGCGGTGGCATCGTGAGCGCGGCGGCCGGGCGGCTCGGCGAGGGCGCACGTGACCCGGGGCACCGTCGTGCTCGACGCCGAGCGCTGCAAGGGCTGCGGCCTGTGCGTGCCGGCCTGCCGGCCGGGCGTGCTGTCGCTCGGGAGCACCATGAACCACGCCGGCTTCAACCTCCCCGAGCTGCGCGAAGGCTGTACGGGCTGCATGGCGTGCGCCGAGATCTGTCCCGACTTCGCCCTCGAGGTCTGGAAGTTCGAAGTGCCGATCGCCATGGGCGCGAGCGCTTCGGGCGCCGACAAGGCCGACAAGGAGGTCTGAGATGGCACCCCGACTCATGCAGGGCAGTGACGCCGTGGCCGACGCCGCCATTCTGGCCGGCTGTCGCTTCTTCACCGGCTACCCGATGCTGCCGTTCACCGAGCTCTTGGAGAACATGGCCAAGAAACTCCCCGCCGCCGGCGGCGTGTGCATCAACGCCGAGAGCGAGATCGAGGGCATCAACATGGCGCTCGGCGCGGCGGCCACCGGCGCCCGTGCCGCCACCGGGTCGTGCGGCCAGGGGGTCAGCCTCATGCAAGAGGGCATCGCCGAGCTGGCGCTCAACGAGCTGCCGCTCGTCGTCTTCACCATGGCCCGGGGCCAGCAGGACTACTTCCAGTGCACCCGGGGCGGTGGGTGGGGCGACTACCGCACCATCACCTTGGCCCCCAAGGACATTCCCGAAGCGGTGGCGCACACCCAGGAGCTCTTCTACCTCGCCGACCTCTACCGCACTCCGGTCATCCTCTACGGCGACTACGTCATTGCGCACACCTCGGTCGGCATCGAGGTCGAGGCCATGGAGTTCGGACCGCTCCCGGCCAAAGACGAGTGGGCGCTCGACGGCACGATGAGCGGGACCGGACGGGCCCGCCAGATCTGGACCTGGAACCGGGGCAAGCCCAACACGCCCGGCGTCGGCCCTGATGCCGCCTGGAACACCATCGCGGAGAAGTACGCGCACATCGAAGCGACCGAGCAGCGCTTCGAGACCTATCGGGCCGAGGACGCCGACATCCTGGTCGTCTCCTTCGGGACCACGTCGGTCTTCGTCGACCGGGTGGTCGACGAGCTGCGCGCCGAGGGCATGTCGATCGGGTCGTTCCGGCCCATCACGCTGTGGCCCTTCCCGTCGGTCGGCCTCGAAGAGGCGACCAAGGGCAAGCGTCACGTCCTGGTGTACGAGCTCAACGCCGGCCAGATGGTCGACGACGTCCGCATGTATGCCCATGATCGCTCCGTCATACGATCGATCGGTGGGGTGTCCCAGGACGAGTCGGGCATGCGCCAAGGAGACCTGTTGAACGCCGACGAGGTTCGTCAGCGCGTACGCCGAGCCGTGGGCGAGCCCGTGGCGGCTGGCCATGAAGGCAATGCAGCAGTGAAGGCAGATGCAGTGAGAGGAGTCCATGACCATCGTCGACATCACGAGCGCACCGGATCGGGCCGCCCACAAGGTGGCGGACTTCAAGCCCAACCTCCTCCAGTCCTCCGAGCACGAGCTCTGCCCGGGCTGCGGGCACCCCGTCGCCTGGCGACTGGTGCTCGACGCCCTGGTCGAGTTGGAGCTGGCCAGCAACACGATCCTCATCGCCGGGCACGGGTGCTACACCCAGATGATGAAGATCAGCGACATCGATTCCTTGCAGTGCCTCCATGGCCGGGCGCCCGCCGTGGCGACCGGCGTCAAGCGCATGAAGCCCGACACCGCCGTGGTCACGCTCCAAGGTGACGGCGACATGGTGAGCGAGGGCCTGCACGAGGTGTTGCACGCGGCGGCCCGTGGCGAGAAGGTCACGGCACTGCTCTTCAACAACGGTGTCTTCGGTGACACCGGTGGCCACATGACGGCGACCACGGTGATCGGCCAGCGGACCAAGACCAGCCTCGAGGGACGCGAGGCGGAGGAGCACGGCTATCCGATCGACATCGCGAAGCTGCTGACCAACATCGAGGGTGCGGCCTACGTGCGCGCGCGGCGCGGTCAACACGCCGGGCATGATCGCCCGCACGAAGCGGATGATCCGCCGTGCCCTGGAGCTGCAGATGGCCGGGGCCGGCTTCACCTTCGTCGAGGTGCTCACCATGTGCCCGACCGGGTGGTTCGTCCCCACGCTGGACGGTCCCGAGTACCTCGAGGACTCCATGATGGAGACCTTCGGGATCGGCGAGCTCAAAGCCCCCGACTGACGAAGGGCGCGACTGATCACGGCGCCCCGACGAGCCAGGCCCGTGAGGCGTCCACCGGTGCGTGCGGAGCCGGGGCCTGAAAGGTAAAGACCAGGCGTCCCCACTGCTTGCCTGCGACCAGAGTTCGCCCATGCGCTCGCTCGCCCGTCGCGCCGCCGAGGTCGGAGAGAGCGCATGGAGCTCGTCGGAGAGGACCTCGGGACCGCACAGGGTGAGTCCACCTGAGTCGGAGAGACATCGTATGGCTCTCGTGAGATCGAAGACCCCGTCCCCCGGGAGGAGGCGGTGGTGCATCATCTCCTCGGACCAATGGCCGACTCGCTCCGCTGTCCCGTCGCTTATTTGACACGCGAAGATGCGCTCACCGGGAATCGACTCGAGCGCCTGAAAGTCCGGGTTGCCTCGGAAGAAGTGCCAGCTGTCAAAAAGCACGCCTCCGTTTTCGCAACCGGCCAGGCGCACGATCTCCCAGGCGCTCGCGATGTCCGGCAACAAGGAATGTGGTTCGAATTCCAAGTGGATCTTGCAGCCGATATCGGATGCCTGATGGCAGAGGTGGGCGAAACGCTCTGCGATGAGCTCGGTCGAGAGGTCGTCGTCGCGTCTCCTCATTGCAATGGCATTGATGAACTGGACACCCATTTCCGAGGCCATGCGGAGACAGTCTTCAACGCTGGTGGGTTGGCTCCCGCCAAATGCATCCGAGGGTCGGAGCCAACTGAAGACGGCATCGAGAACGAGCATCGGGACGCCCTCGCTCCTGGCGCGACCCGCGGCGTCAGTGAGTTTCACCCCTTTTTCACGGAGGAACATCGCCTCCCCGGGTGACGTCGATAACGCCTCGAAGCCGGCGCTCGAGGCTGCGTCGATCCGTTCGTCGAGTGTGCGGTCGAGGCCGACCGTCCCTGTCCAGAGAATCCGAGTGAGGCCGTCCGTCATTGTGCTGAGCGCCCTGGAATGTGCGTCATCGTGCGGGGCTTTACCGCGGCCACATGGCGGCGAGTTCTGACGATTTCGTGGCCAAGGTGCCCTGGCGCTTGCCCGACGACCGGATGCTCACATCATGGTGCGGGTTCTTCGCCCGCAGCGCGCCGACGGTGCATTGGCTGCGCTCGAAATGGGCAAATGGGTTGTAGGAGAAGTGGGTCATGGCGTTTTCATGGGTGACCTTGTTGATCTCCTGGTCGGTGAGCCCCTCGAGTTGTCGCCCCGCGATCTCGGGTGAGCGGGGCCACGTTGTATCCGAATGTGGGTAATCACACTCCCAGGTCACGTTGTCCATGTTGAGGAGTTGACGCATGGCCACTCCGGCCGGATCGTCGATGAAGCAGGTGATCACGCGTTCGTTGAAGACCTCCGACGGCAGCTTGTCGCCGAAGTCCTGGCCGGTCCACTCCCTTTGGTGGTCGTAGACGTAGTCGATGCGATCCAAGAAGTACGGGATCCAGCCGATCCCGCCCTCGGAGAGCGCCACTTTGAGTTCGGGGAACTTGCGGAACATCGGCGACCAGATCAGATCTGCCGCGCACTGGAAAAGTGTGATCGGTTGGCAGGTGATGAGGACGTCCATCGGTGCGTCGTGGGAGGTGACGACGAGCTGGGACGACGATCCAATGTGCATGCAGATGATCACGTGCTCGTCGCTCGCAGCCTTCCAGACGGGATCCCAATAGTCGTTGTGCAGGCTCGGAAAGCCGAGGGCGGCGGGGTTCTCGGAGAAGGTGACGGCATGGACGCCCTTCTTGGAGACCCGGCGAATCTCGGCGGCGGTGTCCTCGGCCGACCACATCATGGGCAAGACGAGCGGGATGAAACGGCCCGGGAAAGCTCCGCACCATTGGTCGATGTGCCAGTCGTTGTACGCCATGGTCATGGCCTTGGCCACGTCCTTGTCCTCTGTCCGGGCGAAGAGCTGGCCGCAGAACTGCGGCATTGACGGGAAGCACATCGAGCCGAGCATCCCGTTTGCGTCCATGTCCTTGATGCGCTCGGTCACGTCGAAGCAGCCATCGCGCATTTCGTCGAAGGACGCGGGCTCGAGCCCCCACTCGGCCCGCGGGCGGCCAGCCACGGCATTGAGCCCGACGCTGCGGTACTTGTCGCCGTTGTACCTCCACGTGTAGATCCCCCCGTCGTCCACCTCGATCTTGGGCGCCAGCTCGGCGTAACGGGCCGGCAGAACGTCATCGAAGAGATCTGGTGGCTCCACGACGTGGTCGTCGACGCTCACCATGATCATGTCGTCAATGTGCATCTGCCCTCCCAATCCAATGTCGAAGTCTGGCCGCAGCTCGATGGCGCTGACGGCGCTGACGCCGTCCATCATGCCGACGCGGCCCGACAACGGACCGTAGTCGGCGAGGAGTTCTCACGCCTGATCACTGCGTCCCGCCGACCAGGGCCGCCACGGCCTTGCGGTCCGGCTTGCCGAGGCCGAGCAAGGGGAGCGCGTCGACGGTCACCACCCGCTCCGGCGTCTTGAAACGGGCCACGCCCCGGGCTGCGAACCAGTCCCGACATTCCTCGACGTCGAAGGGCGCGCGGGCGATGACGCAGGCCGCCACCCGTTGGCCGAGCCGCTCGTCGGGGTAGCCGACCACCACCGCCTGCTCGATGGCCGGGTGGGCCTCCAGCACCCGTTCGACTTCGGCCGGCACGATGTTCTCGCCGCCGCGGATGATCAGCTCCCGGAGCCGGCCGATGATGGTCAGCCAACCGGCGTCGTCCACCGTGGCCAGGTCCCCGGTGCGGTACCAGCCCCTGGCGAAGGCTGCCGTCGTCTGGGCGGGGTCGGCGTAGCCGCAGAACAACTCGGGGCCCCGCAGCACCAGTTCGCCCGCTTCCCCTGCCGCCACCTGCCGCCCGGTCTCGGGGTCGAGGATGCGTAACTCGACCGACCCCACGGCCCGCCCATCGGTCTCCCGGGCCCGCTCCGGCGGATCGTCCCAGGTCGAGGTCGTGACGTTCGGCGCCTCGGTGGACCCGTAGGTCCGCTTGACCGAGGCCCCGAAAGCCTCCGCTGTCGCGGCGACGAATTCCGGACTGACGGTCATCGCCCCGCACGAGAGCAGCCGCATGGACTCGGTCGCCCGGCTCGAGAAGTTCGCGGCGCCGGCCATGGACGAGAAGAACGTCGGTGGTCCGGCCATGAACGTCACCCGGTCGCGCTGCACGAGGTCGATCGCCCGCTCGGGATCCCAGCGTTCCATCAGGGTCACCCGCATGCCGGCGGCGGCCGGGATCAGGATGCCGCTCAGCAGGCCCGAGATGTGCGACAGGGGGGCGGGCGTCAGCACCGTGTCGGCGGCCGTGAGCCCGTGTGCCGCCACCAGGGTGATGGCCTTGTAGGAGAGCGCCCGGTGGCTGTGGAGGACCACTTTGGGTTCCCCGGTCGAGCCGGACGTGAACAGGGCGACGGCCAGATCGGATCCCCTGGCCGCGGACGACACCACCGGGGACCCGGCACACACGGCCTCCCACGCCGGCTCCCCGCTCCCGGCCAACTGGACACCCTGGCGCTCGGCGGCCGGGAGCCCGGCGCGCGAGAACAGGATCTTCGGCTCGACCGAGGCGAGCATGCGGTCGACGTCGGCCGCGCCGACGAGGTGGTGCACGGGGAGGGCGATCGCCCCCAGGCGCCAACAGGCCCGGAAGAGCAGGTGCGCCTCTAGGCAGTTCGGCAGCTGCCACGCCACGGTGTCGCCCCGGGTGACGCCCGATGCCCGCAGGCCGCCGGCGACCGCCGCCACCAGGCGCGCCGTCGTCCGCCCGGTCGGCGCGCTGCCGCGCGTCGGCCACTTCGGCTGCCCCCGTCACGGCATCGAGGGTGGGGACATCCCATGCCCCGCCGGGCTGACGGTACGTGGGGCTGCCCGTCTGGCGGTGGGTCGGCCGCAGTCGCACCAGCCGGGTCAGACGGGTGGGTGGTCGAGCATCAGGCCTCGGTCGTGACCAGCAGGCAGCCGCAGGTGTTGCCACCCCCGGCCGCCACCGCGGCCACCTTCGGCGTCTTCGGCACCTGGCGCTCGCCGCCCTCGCCCCGCAGCTGCACGCACGCCTCGTGCAAGAAGCCGTACCCGTGGAGTCGACCGGCCGAGAGCTGACCGCCGGCGGTGTTGAGGGGGAGTGCGCCGTCGCGGGCGATACGGGTGCCGCCTTCGACGAAGGGCCCGCTCTCGCCCATTCCGCAGAGCTGCAGCGCTTCGAGCCAGAGCATGGTCAGGTAGCTGAACCCGTCGTAGATCTGGGCGATGTCGACGTCGGCCGGGGTGAGGTCGGTGCGGCCCCACATCTGGGTCGCGGCATCGGCGCCGACGATGCGCGTCAGGTCCTTGAGCTGGTCCCAGCTCGGCCGATCGTGGATCGCCGTGCCCATGGCCTCGATGTAGACCGGCGGCTTCGCCAGGTCCTGCGCCAGCTCGCGGCGCGAGATGACGAAGGCGGTGGCCCCGTCGCAGGGCACGTCGCAGTCGAAGAGATGCAGCGGCGTGGTGATCATCCGGGAGTTGAAGTAGTCCTCGAGGGTCAACGGCTCCCGGTAGATCGCCTTGGGGTTCAGGCCGGCGTTGCGCCGGCCGTTGATGGCGATCTGGGCCAGCTGCTCGGACGTCGTGCCGTAGCGGTCCATGTGGGCCTGGGCGTAGAGGGCCACCCAGATGGGAGCGCCCGCGGAGCCGAACGGCAGCATCCACTGCTGGAAGTCGCCGGCGTAGATGGTGCCGCCGCCACCACTCCCTCCACCGCCGCCCGCGGCCCGAGGCTGGCCCGCCCGCTCGTGCCCTGCGCGCTGCCTTCCCAGACCGAGCGGAAGCACAGGACATGGTCGGCCATGCCGCCCCCGATGGCGAGGATCGCCTTCATCACCGAGCCCAGCTGGCCCGGCGTCTCGACACCGCTGTCGAACCAGTCCACCTCGAGGCGCATGGCATCGATCACTTCGTAGGCCGAGGCGCCCGGTGAAGCCCTTGGGCTGCGTCATGTTGCCGGGGTAGGTGGAGAGGCCGTTGATGTCCGAGGGCTTCAGGCCGGCGTCGGCCACCGCGGCGTAACAGGCGTCGAGCGTGAGCTCGAGCGGATCGCGGCCGAGCCGGCGCCCGATGTCGGATTGGCCGATGCCCGATACGGCGCACTGCTTCTCGGGCCGGTCCGGGCGCGTGCTCACTTCTGGTCTCCTTGTGGTTCGAACAGGGGCAACCAGACGTCGCCGTGCGGGTCCTCGATGTGGCGGAAGACGACCTGGACCGGCATGCCGATGCGGATGTCGTCCAGCGGGCAGTTGATCAGGTTGGTCGTCAAGCGGAGCGCGGGCTGCTCGACGATCTCGACGAGCGCCACCACGTAGGGCAGCTCGAACCCGGGCAGCCAGCCGTGATGGTTGACGGTGTAGCTGGCCAGCGTGGCCCGCCCACTGACCGCTTCGGGGGCCAGGTTCTTCGACTGGTCGATCGGGCAGATCGGGATGGGGGGGTGGAGGTAGTACCCGCAGTCCTGGCAGCGCAGGAAGACCAGCTCCCCCTTCTCGCCGCCCTGCCAGAAGTGACGGTTCCGGTCGGTGAGCTCGGGCACCACCACGGTCGTGCTCTGGTCGGTCATGAAGGGCTCCTTGTCGAGCGGTGCGCTGCGTGGCAGTTGACGACCGGCGACTGTACGGCGACGGAGGTTGCCAGCAGATCGGCGATCAGGTCCTCGTCGAGGCCGAGCTGGCGCAGGACCTCGACCGTGTGCTCGCCCAGCGCCGGCGGCGCCAGCTCGAGGCTCACCTCGAGATCGCCGAGGTCCCAGAGGGCTCCGACCTGCTCCAGCTCGCCCCATTCGGCGTGGGGGTAGCTGGCCACCAGGCCCAGCTTCCGGTACAACGGGTCGTCGAGGAACGCCTCGCCCTGGTCGAGATTCACCGGTTCGCACGGCACGCCGGCCTCGTGCAGGGCGGCCAGGGTGGCCTCGCACGACGCGCCGGCCAGCGCGGTGACCAGCGCGCCGGGCTGTCGGCCCCGACGACGGCGCAGGCCCGTTCGAGCTGCCCGTCTTCGAGCGCGCACAGGGCGATCCACCCGTCGGCCAGGGCGTAGAGGCGGTAGCCGGGGGAGAGCCCCATCTGCTCGTGGTCGAGTGGATCGGCCGAGGGCGGCCAGTCCGCCGTCTTGGAGGAAGGTCTCGCTGTTGGTCAGGACGCCGCCGCCGAGCAGCGATCCGGTGACGAATTGGGGCTGGCCGGTACGGTCGCGGTGGTAGACGGCCAGGAGGGTGGCGACGGTCGAGCCCATGGCGCACAGGTGGTCCATGAAGCCGAAGCGGAACCACATCGGATCGTTCCCCTCGCCCCCGCCGAGCACCTCCCATCCGGCCGAGGCCTGGAAGAGCTGGTCGTAGCCGGGCCAGTCGGCCCGCTCGCCCTTGGGGCCGTAGGAACTGGCATGGCAGTAGATGACGTCGGGATTGATCGCCCGCAGCGACTCGCTAGTCCAGTCCCAGCTTGCGCGCTGCGGGCATCCGCAGGTTGTGGTGCACCACGTCGGCCCACGTCACCAGGGCCTCGAGGGCGGGACGGGCGGCCGGCGACTTGAGGTCGAGCGCCACGCCACGCTTGCCCCGTTGGCACGCGGCGAAGACCCGCTGCACGTTGCGCATCTTGTCGCCCGTCGTCGCCTCCACCTTGATCACGTCGGCCCCGAGGTCGGCCAGCAGCATGGGGCCGAGGGGCCCGGCGAGGAAGTTCCCCAGATCGAGGACGCGCAGGCCCTCGAGGGGCGAGCGCACCGAAGCGCCGGCTGACGTGCCTCCAGCGGTCGCGCCCGGTCTGCTGTCGCGGGTCCCGGTCCGGTTGCCGACGACACCGCATCCGGCCAGCACCTCGTCGGTGTGCTGACCCAACGACGGTGCCGGACCTGTCACCCGGGAGGGGGGCTCGGTGGAGAAGGGCGTGCCGGCCTGGGTGATCTTTCCCCGGACCGGGTCGTCGATCTCGGTGACGTAGCCGTTCGCCCGGGCCTGCTCGTCGGCCAGGATGGCGCCGTACTGCGCCGAAGGCTGCGCCGGGATGTCGTTCGCCCAGAAGTCCTCGAGCCACTCCTGGGCCGGCCTGGTCCGAAAGGCCACCCGGTTCGCCCCGAAGTTTGGATAGCCGGGCGTGGCCATGCCGGAGAAGGCGGCGTTCGCTGCGGCCACTCCCTCTTCGCCGAGCTCGGCGAAGGCCTGGACCATGAGCGGCGAGTCGACGTCGGCGTTGCGCATCAGGTGGATCCAGGTCCCGTCGCCGGCCTCGAACATGGAGGGGATGAGGTCCTTCGGCAGTCCCCAGGCGAACATGGGCCCGGGTGTCTCGGCACGAGCCCAGTGCATCATGGTCGGCACCAGCGCACCTTGGGCCAGGCTGGTATGCGCGGGTCCTCCCGGCGGCCCCACCCCGATCACGCTGGATGAGCCGCGCCAGAATTCCGATGGCGCTCAGGTAGACGGCACACCAGCTCCCGAAGGGGAAGCGGAGGAAGACCGGCCCTTCGCGCCACCCCTGCTGCTCGTCGCACAGGCCGAGCCGGGCACTGACGAGCAGGTCGTCACTCGGGCCGTCGGCGCTCGGGTGGCCGGCCGGCCACGCCAGGACGGCGCTGGTGATCAAGCGTGGGTAGCGCGCCGCCAGCTCGCCGTCACTCAGTCCGCGTTGCGCCGCCGCCGCCGGTCCGAAGGTGTGGATGAGGGCGTCGGCACCTTCGAGGAGGCCGTGCAGCTGCGTCCGGCCCTCTTCGGTCTCCAGGTCGATGACGGCGCTGCGTTTCGAGCGATTCCAGGTGAGGAATCCCAGCGAATTCCGCGTGGGGTCGCCGCCCGGACGCTCCACCTTGATGACGTCGGCCCCCGCTTCGGCCAGCAGGAGCGCGGCGACCGCGCCGGCCATCGTCTCCGAACAGTCGATGATCCTGAGGCCGTCGAGGATCCTCGGTGCGTTGCCGTCCAGCTGGTCCGAACCGTGCGGCGTCTCGCTCGACTCTGGTGTGCGCAACTGCGATCCCCCCTTCTGGTGCGGAGGTCAGTCTGGCACCCGCATCGTTGAGCTTGCCATGTACGAACGAACGGTGTGCCCGTCCGTGGGCAGCCCGGGTCGCCGCGACGCCCCGGGACCAGGAGTTGGTAACTTCAGTGCGGACATCAAGATCGGCGGGGGAACTGCCATGGAAGATCGGACGACGCCAGTCCTCTATCTCGAGATGACGGACCGGCCGGCCGAACGGTATGCGGCCGAACGCGTGCCCGAAGTGCTCGGCCTCCCCGGAGTTCAGCGGGCGACATGGTGGGACAACTGCGTGCCGTTCCGCACCGACCTTCCCCGGACCATGCCGGAGTTCTCCATCCTGGGCGTCTACGAGGCGAGCGAGGAGTTCGTGGCTCCCGGTGCGGTCCCCGAGGACATCGCCGGCTACTGCTTCGACCATTACCCACGACCCGGGCAGGGCACGATCTCGGACAAGCCCACGCTCGGTCTCGAGCTGGTGCTGATCAGTGCACCGACCGCCGCGCAGAGCCAGGCGCTCCGCGACTGGGGCGACTTCGTCCACATCCGGGACATCGCGGCAGCGGCGCCCGATCACTTCACCATGATCACGCCCTACGAGAACAGGGCAGAGGGCTCGCCCCGCTACATGCACTTCTACGAGCTGGACACCGATGACCCCGAGCCGGCGTTCCGCAACATGGCGCCCGCCACCATGGCCCGAGTGGGCGCGTACGGCACCCATCCCAAAGAGGAGTGGTGGGTCCATGAAGCACTCGTGATCGACTATGTGAACACGTTCCGGCGGCTGGGGGTCCGAGCCCGACCAGCCTGAACAGGCCCTGGCCGGAGGCCTTTTGGGGGGTCCGTGCGGTGGTTGTCTGGCGCGGTCCCCATGCAGCTGCGAGAATCGACGGTGGTGCCAGGCAATTGGCACGGCGACAAGGGGGTTCCCGATGGATGTAGATGACCTGATCCTCGTCAGCGTGGACGACCACCTGGTCGAACCGCCGAACGTGTTCGAAGGCCGGCTCCCGGCCAAGTACGTCGACCTGGCGCCGAAGTTCGTCACCCGGGCGGACGGGACGAGCGCGTGGCTCTACGAAGGGGCCGAACTGGGCAACATCGCGCTCAACGCCGTGGCCGGTCGGCCGAAGGAAGAGTACGGCATGGAGCCCACCTCGTTCGACGAGATCAGGCCCGGTTGCTGGGACATCCACGAGCGCATCAACGACATGAATGCCAACGGCGTCCTCGGCTCGCTGTGCTTCCCCTCCTTCCCGCAGTTCTGCGGCCAGCTCTTCGCCCGCACCGAGGACAAGGACGTGGCGTTGGCCATGGTCCGGGCCTACAACGACTGGCACATCGACGAGTGGTGCGGCACCTACCCGGGCCGCTTCATCCCGTGCCCGATCCCCGCCATCTGGGACCCCGAGGTCCTCGCCGCCGAGGTCCGGCGTTGCGCCGCCAAGGGAGCCCATGCGGTGACCTTCTCGGAGAACCCCTCCAAGCTGGGCTGGCCGAGCGTCCACTCGGATCACTGGGATCCCTTCTGGAAGGCGTGCAGCGACGAGAACGTCGTCGTCTGCATGCACATCGGTTCGTCGTCCGAAATGGTGATCACGTCGCCTGACGCGCCGATCGACGTCCTCATCAGCCTCACCCCGATGAACATCGTGAAGGCGGCGGCCGACCTCATCTGGTCGCCGGTCCTGCGCAAGTTCCCCGACCTCAAGGTCGCCCTCTCCGAGGGGGGGATCGGCTGGATCCCCTACTTCTTGGAGCGCATCGACTACCAGTACGACAAGCACCACTACTGGACCGGCCAGGACTTCGGCCACCAGCTCCCGAGCGAGGTCTTCGACCAGCACATCATCACCTGCTTCATCGACGATGCCTTCGGCGTGGCCAGCCGGGACTTCCTCAACATGGACAACGTGACGTGGGAGTGCGACTACCCGCACTCGGACTCGACGTGGCCGACGGCGCCCGAGCAGCTGTGGAAGTACATCGGCGAGCTGAACGACCACGACATCAACCGGATCACGCACCTCAACGCCATGAAGCACTTCAGCTACGACCCCTTCGCGGTCATCCCCAAGGAGGAGGCCACCGTCAAGGCGCTGCGTGCCAGAGGCGGCGGGTCATGACGTCTCGGAGCGGGCCACCCGCACAGGCCCGATGAAGCACGCCACCCTCGCCGCCGACCTGGGCGCGTACCGGAAGGAGCCGTGACCACGGAGCAGGCCGCGGTCGACGCACCCGCATTCGACCCGAACCTCTTCGTTGCGCCCGAGACCGGGCGCAACCCGCAGGACTTCTACAAGGTGGCCCGGTCGTTCGGCGCGGTGGTGCCGGGCGTCTTCGGGCGCTACTCGATCATGGGGCGCAGCGAGGTGGAGTTCGCGCTGCAGCACCCCGACGTCTTCTCCTCGGCCATGGAGGCGGTCGACCTCGGGCAATCCGTGCCGCTCATCCCGCTGCAGGTGGACCCACCGGAGCACTCGAAGTACCGCAAGCTGTTGGACCCGATCTTCGCTCCGAAGCGGATGAACCTGATCGAGCCGGACATCGCACAGCCTGGTGAACGAGTTGATCGACGGTTTCATCGAGGACGGGTCCTGCGAGTTCACCACCGCATTGGCCGAGCCCCTCCCGTCGTCGGTCTTCCTGCGGCTGCTCGGGCTCCCGGTGTCGGAACTGGCGATGTTCTTGAGGATGAAGGACGGGATTCTCCGTCCCGCCGGGAACGACCTGGAGGAAGTGCAGGCCAATCAGCGCGTGAACGCCGGCGAGGTTGAGCGCTTCTTCGCCGAGACCCTGGCCGACCGGCGCAAGCAGCCGCAGGAGGATCTGCTCAGCATGTTCGCCAGCGCCGAGGCGGGCGGCGACAGGCTGACCGATGACGAGATCCTCGGCATCTGCTTCCTCTTCCTCTTGGCCGGCCTCGACACAGTGACCGACACGCTGGAGTGCTTCTTCGCGTATCTGGCCCAGCACCCCGAACAGCGGCGGCTGATCGTGGAGGACCCCTCGATCATCCCGACCGCGGTGGAGGAGCTGTTGCGGTGGGAGACGCCGGTGACCGGGGTGCCCGCGTGTGGTGCAACAGGACGTCGAGCTGGGTGGGTGCCCGATGCACAAGGGTGACCATGTCGGCATCAGCATCGGCTCGGCCAACACGGACGAGTCCGACCTCGCCGATGCCTACGACGTGGACCTCACCCGGAACACCAAGCACCTGGCCTTCGGGGCCGGGGTGCACCGCTGCCTCGGCTCCCACCTGGCCCGTCTCGAGTTGCGGACCACGCTCCGAGAATGGCACAAGCGCATCCCCGACTACGAGATCGCGCCGGGGACCGAGCTGAATTTCATGTTCGGGTTGCGTCAGGTCGACACGCTCCCGCTCCTCTGGTCGGCGTAACGGTCGGAGGGCCAGGAGTCGCCCGGAATGGGCAGAGGCCGCTGTCCCCGCCGGGGAACCGTGGGGGTCCCGCGGGAGAAATGGCGTAACGACATGGTGCGCCACGGCGCGGCTGGAGATCAGGGACGTCGGGGAGCGGCGGCAGACGAGGTGGAACCACGGGCGCGGCGACGAAGGGCCCGAAGGCGAGAAAGGACGAGCGAGTGGACTTAGAGCTGACAGACGACCAAGAGCTCTTCAGCGAGACGACGGCGAAGTTCATCGAGAACACATGCCCACTCTCGACGGTGCGGGAGTGGGCCGAGAAGGAACCGGCGGGCTACCCGGGCGATTGGTGGCGCCAGGGCGCCGAGCTCGGCTGGACCTCGCTGCTCGTCTCCGAAGAGGACGGTGGCGGCAGCGTGTCGGGACACGGCCTCCTCGACCTGACTCTCGTGGCCGAGGTCATGGGGCACTGGGTGTCCCCGGGCCCGCTTCTCCCGACGAACGTGGTCGCGGCGGCGCTGTCGGAGTTCGGCACACCGGCGCAAAAGGAGCGTTACCTGCCCGGCCTGCTCTCGGGCGAGTCCACCGCCACCTGGTGCCTCGCCGAAACGCGGCAGTCCGGGCTTCCCGGCGGCGTCTCGCTCACGGCGACCCGGCAAGGCGGAAGCTTCGTGCTCTCAGGCAAGAAGGGACCGGCCGAGGCCGCGGGCGAAGCGGGGTTCTTCGTGGTGGCCGCCCTCGTCGACGGCGAGGTCACCCAGTTCGTGGTCGATGCCGACACGCCCGGTGTGAGCGTGGTCGCAGCCGAGAGCATCGATCTCGTCCGGCGCTTCGCCACGGTGTCGTTCGACGACGTCGTCCTCACGGCCGATGCGGTGCTCGGTGAAGTGGGTGGAGCGGCGGCGCAGATCGAGCGGCTCTTCGAGCTCGCGGTGGCGCTGCAGTGCGCATCCATGGCGGGGGTCACGGATCACGTGCTCGCTTTCACACTGGCGTATTCCTTCGACCGGTATTCGTTCGGGCGTCCGCTTGCGTCGTATCAAGCGCTCAAGCATCGATTCGCCGACATGAAGATGTGGACGGAGGCGTGTCTCGGTACGGCTGCCGCGTGCGGCACGATCGGTGGACAGCCGGTCGGAGAAGGCGTACGAGCTCGTCAGCGTGGCCAAGTCGTACATCGGGGACAAGGCGCCGGCGATCCTGCAGGACTGCGTGCAGCTCCACGGTGGCATCGGCGTCACCTGGGACCACGACCTGCATCTCTACATCAGGCGGGTCGTACTGGATCGCTCGTTGTTCGGCACTCCCTACGATCATCGGGAACGCATCGCGCAGGGGCTCGGACTGGAGGATGACCATGGGCATTGAGACCGCCGACGCAGGCACAGAAGATGTGGAGGCGTTTCGCCTCCGTGCGCGGGCCTGGCTGGCGGACAACATGCCGCGCCTGCCGGAGGGTCAGAACAACAGCCAGTTGATGGCGATCGACGAGATGGGAACACGGGCGCGGGAACTGCAGCGCACTCTCTTCGACGGCGGTTTCGCAGGACTGTGCTTTCCCAAGGAGTACGGGGGGCAGGGGCTCACACGGGCCCATCAGATGGCCTTCACACAGGAAACGGCGCCCTACGAGATGCCCGTCACCCTGAACATTCCGACCTTCTCCATCCTCGCACCGACCCTCCTCGACTTCGGCACCGAGGAGCAGAAGCGGGACCACCTCCCCAAGATGATCTCGGGCGAGGAGATATGGGTGCAGTTCCTCTCCGAGCCCTCCGGAGGCTCGGACCTCGCCAGCCTGGTCACCCGGGCCACCCGCGACGGCGATGTGTTCATTCTGAACGGCTCGAAGATCTGGAGCTCGGGTGCCTTCCGCTGTGACTACGCCATGTGCCTGGCCCGGACCGACTGGCATGCGCCCAAGCACCGCGGCCTGACCATGTTCATCGTCAAGATTCACCAGCCCGGTATCGACGTCCAACAGATCAAAATGTCGAATGGGTCCAACGAGTTCTGCCAGGAATTCTTCGACGATGTCGCCATACCGATGGAGGACGTGCTCGGGGAGGTGAACGACGGTTGGACGGTGGCGTCGCGCCTGTTGTTCCACGAGCGCGATGCCGTGGGTGGCGGATCGCCCTACCTCAGCGGGACGAGCGGCGGCCGGGGGGACCACGGCGCCGGGCGGAGCGACCTGATCGAGTTGGCGCGGGTCGCCGGGCGTGCGTCCGATCCCCGGGTCGTCCAACTGGTGGCCGAAGCGCGTGCCAACGACGTGGTCGGAGCCCAACTCATCGGGCGCGTCACCAAGGCCATCAACGGGGGCACCATGCCCGGCCCGGGGGGCTCCTTGTTCCGGTTGTACGCGGCGACCAATTCCGAACGCCATGCCGACATCGCGCTGGAGATCGCCGGCGCCCCTGCGGCTGTGTGGGAGGAAGGCGACCCGCTCGGCGGTGAAGGGCATCGAGTTCCTCCAACGTCAAAGTGGCAGCTTGGGCGGCGGGAGCAACGAGATGCAGCGCAACATCATCAGCGAGCGGGTACTGGCCATGCCCCGCGAGTTCGCCGCCGACAAGGACCGTCCCTTCGACGAGGTGCTGCACAACGCATCACCCTCGCGACCCAGGTAACCGGCGAGGCGCCAGGGGGCTTCAGGTGAGGGGCCGCAGTCGCTCCGCGGTCTGCGTCAACCACGTGTCGTAGTCCTCGGCCTTGCGCCGGAAGGATCGGCCCACTTGGGGGTGAGGGAGCACGAGGAATCGGCCCTCTCGCATGGCGGCCAGCGTCTGCGTCGCGCACTCCTCAGGTTCGACGATGTCGCCGAGACCCTCGGGGAGGGCGTGGACCACCCCCGCCGCTTCGTCGTCCTCATTGCGGCCGATCATGCCCGTGTTGACGAGATTGGGGCACAGGCAGGTGACCTTGATGCCGCGATCGCCGTAGGTCAACTGCGCCCACTCGGCGAATCCGAGTGCTCCGTGTTTGGTGAACGTGTAGCCCATGGGGGCGGGCCCGCTGATAAGGGCGGCCGACGACAATGTCTGCACCAGGTGACCACCACCCTGCGCGAGCATGCCCGGTATGACGGCTTGGGCGGCCCAGACGTGGGCGAGCAGGTTGATCCGCGTGATCTCGTCGATCTCCTCAGGCGTGGACTCCAGGCCGAATCCGCCGGTGATGCCGGCGTTGGAGCAGAAGACCCGAACGGGGCCGAAGGCGGCGACGGCCCGCTCGACCAGCGCACCGATCGCCTGTGGGCTTGCCACATCACCCGGGACCGCCACACCATTGATGTGGTGCGCCACCTTCTCCGCACGCGGTCCGTGCCGATCGGCCACGACGACGTGGGCGCCCTCGCCGGCGAAGGCCTCGGCCAGGGCTCGGCCGATGCCGTGCCCGCCCCCTGTGACGACGACGCATTGCCCTCTGTAGTCGGACGCCGTGACGGACGTCACGGCCGGACGCCCCAGTCGTCGCGTCCGGTGTGTGCAGGGAGGCGACGCTCGACACGGGTGCCGGACGACTCGGTCGCCGTGGCAGGCCAAACCGGAGTTTCATCATGCACGGACGCGGGGTTCGCAGACGGAGTGGTGCGTGCGAACTCCCGTCCCTTTCGGCACACGCTCTTTCCGCACGCGCTCGACAAACTGAACGGCATGCTGACCGTGGCTTTTCCCGTCATGGTTCTCCTCCTTCTCACTGGCGCGCCCTCGCTGACGTCGACGCGCGTGCGGCGCCGGGGCACGACGGAACGTGGTCAATCCGGAAACCGGCACCTCCGTTTTTCGATGTTAGATTGACGCCCCCCGGGTACTCCAACGCGCTCAGGCTGGGCGCGCTAGGGTTCTCTTCCATCATTTGAGTGATAGCAAACTTGAGGGTTAGGCGAGCAGGGGAGTAACGGAGTCGAGGCGGCGCGGTCGGCCGTGCCGGCCGTTCTAGAGCGCACACAGGGGGCAATCGTCGGTCGTGTCTGAATTCTTGCCGTTCATCGTCATTGGGCTCACCACCGGGGCTGTCTATGGACTGGCCGGCACCGGCCTGGTGCTCACCTATAAGACCTCGGGCATCTTCAACTTCGCCTACGGGGCCATCGCGGCCCTGGGCGTGTTCGTCTTCTACTACTTGCACTCAGAGCACGGGATGCCCTGGCCCTGGGCCGCCCTGTTGGTCCTGTTCGTGCTCTCGCCCATCGAGGGCCTCGGCCTCGAGCTCTTCGCCCGCATCCTCGAACCGGCGACGGCCACCCTCAAGGTGGTGGCGACCATCGGCCTGCTGCTCGTCGTGGTGGGGGTCGGCACCCTTTGGTACGGCAACGCCAATGTCAACTTCCCCCCCTTCTTGGACACCAACACCATCCGCTTCTTGGGCGTCAACGTCGGGTGGGACCAGATCACCGTCGTCATCGTCTCGTTGGTCTCGACCGCGGTGCTGTACTACTTCTTCCGCTCCATGCGCCTCGGCGTGGCCATGCGCGGCGTGGTCGACAACCCGGACCTGGTGTCGATGACCGGCACCAACCCGGTGTCGGTGCGGCGCTGGGCCTGGATCATCGGGACCATCTTCGCCTCCATGGCCGGGTTGTTGCTCGCCCCCTCGCTCAGCCTCAACGCCGAGATCATCGTCTTGTTGGTCGTCCAGGCCTTCGGGGCGGCGGCCATTGGCTACTTCTCGAACCTCCCCCTCACCTTCGTCGGCGGCCTCTTCATCGGCGTGGCCGGCGCCTTGGCCACCAAATACGCCGCCAGCGTCAGCTGGCTGACCGGGCTCAGTGCGGGCCTGCCCTTCGTCATCTTGTTCATCGTGCTCATCGTCACCCCGAGGGCCCGCCTGGCCGAGCGCCGGGTGGTGGCCGCCCAGGCGCTGCGCCGCAGTTGGTACGCCCCGACCAAGGTGCGCTTAGGGGCGGGGGCGCTCGCCCTCATCTTCTTTTGCTTCGTGCCCTCCTTCGTGGGCGTGAACCTGTCCACCTGGTCGAGCGCACTGGTCTATGTGATGTTGTTCTTGTCCCTCGGCCTGTTGGTCAAGACCTCGGGGCAGATCTCGTTGTGCCACCTGGCCTTCGCCGCCGTCGGGGCGGCGGCGTTCGGGCACTTCACCACCAGCTTCCACCTGCCCTGGGCGCTGGCACTGCTCTTGGCCGGCCTCGTCGCCATCCCCGTCGGGGCCATCGTCGCCATCCCGGCCATCCGGCTGTCGGGCGTCTTTTTGGCCCTCGCCACCTATGGCTTCGGCATCTTGCTCGAGCAGATGTTCTATGACACCAACCTCATGTTCGGCCCGACCACGGGCGGGATCGCCGCCCCCCGGCCCGACGTCACCATCTTGGGCTGGCACCTCTACACCGACAAGGGCTTCTACTACCTGCTCTTGGCCTTCGTGGTCTTGAACGTGGTCGTCGTCACGGCCATCTTGAAAGGCCGCATGGGCCGCCTCTTGAAGGGCCTGAGCGACAGCCCCGTGGCCCTTGAGACCCACGGGGCGACCGTCAACGTCATGAAGGTGCTGGTCTTTTGCATCACCGCCGGCTTGGCCGCCGTCGCCGGGGCCCTCTTGGCCAGCCTCTTTAGCTATGGCCTGGGCACCAACTACAGCTCGTTCGCCTCGCTCACCATGGTGGCCATCCTCACCATCGTGGTGGTCGGCGACCCTTGGTATGCCATCTTGGCCGCCATCGCCTACGGCGTCGTCCCGGGCTACATCACCGTCGCCAACATCAACACCTACCTGACCATCATCTTCGGCCTCTCCGCCGCCACCTTCGCCCTGCAGGTCAACCGGGCCTTGCCGGTGCCGCTTCCCATCCGCAACTTCTTGGACCGCATCGGGGGCCGGGCCCCCGAAGTGGTGCTCTCCGAAGGCGATGTCGACGCCTTGGTGAGCCAGGCCGCCCGCACCGAACGCGAGAGCGCGGCGAGCGACCGCGAGCGTGCCGCGGCGAAAAGCACGGTGCCCGCCTCGGCCAAGGCCGGGCTGTCGGTCTCGGACCTGGCCGTCCAGTACGGCGGCGTGCGGGCCGTCGACGGGGTGACCCTCCTCGCCCCCATGGGCCGCATCACCGGGCTGATCGGGCCCAACGGGGCCGGCAAGACCACCACCTTCAACGCCTGCTCGGGCCTGCTCAAGCCGACGTCGGGGGTGATCACCCTGCACGAGCGCGAGGTGACGGGGATCGGCCCGGCCGGGCGCTCTCGCTACGGTCTCGGGCGCACCTTCCAAAAGGCCGAGTTGTTCAACTCGCTCAGCGTGCGCGAGAACGTGGAGTTGGGCCGTGAGTCCTCCATGGCCGGGGCCAACCCCTTGACGCAGCTGATCGGGAGCCGCCGCGACCGCGCCGTGGTGCGCCGGGCCGTCGACGAGGCCATGGAGCTGACCGGCATCGGGCCCCTCTCGGACCTCCAAGCAGGCCTGCTCCCCACCGGGCAGCGCCGCCTGGTCGAGCTGGCCCGGGTCCTGGCCGGGCCCTTCGACCTGTTGCTCTTAGACGAGCCCTCGGCCGGTCTCGACGCCGGCGAGACGGTGAGCTTTGGCAACGTGCTCAGCGGGGTGGTGGCCGAACGCGGCGCGGGCATCTTGTTGGTCGAGCACGACATGGCCCTCGTGCGCCAGGTCTGTGCCCACATCTACGTGCTCGACTTCGGCCGCCTGGTCTTCGAAGGCAGCCCGGCCGAGATGCTCAACTCCGACATCGTGCGCGCCGCCTACCTCGGCTCTGAAGGGGTCGGCGACGACGGTGCGCCCGGCGCACCGGGGGGTGGCCCCGAAGAGGGCGAGCCCCCCATCGTTGCCGCCCACGGGGCGAGCGAGCTATGAGCCACCCCGGCCCCCACAGCCAAAAGGAGACGCCCCGGTGCTAGAGCTCGAGAACATCACCGCCGGCTACGGCGACACCGTGGTGCTGCGCGACGTCAGCTTGTCGGTCCCCGATTCAAAGGTGGTGGCCCTGCTCGGGCCGAACGGGGCGGGCAAGACCACCTTGTTGCGCGTGGCGGCGGGCCTCATCAAGCCCATGAGCGGGCGGGTCATCTTGAACGGTGAGGACGTGACGGGCAAAAAGCCCTTCTACATGTGCCGCAAGGGCCTGTGCAACCTGCCCGAGGGCCGGGGCATCTTCCCCAGCCTGACCGTGCGCGACAACCTGATCCTGCAATCGAAAAAGGGCAAGGAGCAGGCCACCATCGACCTCGCCACGCAGTCCTTCCCGGCCCTGGCCACCCGTCTCAAGCAGACGGCGGGGAGCCTTTCTGGGGGCGAGCAGCAGATGCTGGCCCTCGTGCGCACCTTTGCCTCCGAGCCGCGCATCGTGGTGGTCGACGAGGCCTCCTTGGGGCTCGCCCCCATCATTGTCGACCGCATCTTCGAGACCCTGGCCAACATCGTCTCGACCGGGGTCTCGGTGCTCTTGGTCGAGCAGTACGTGACCCGGGCCCTGGCCCTGGCCGACGAGGCCTGCCTGCTCAACCGGGGCCAGGTGGTCTTCTCGGGCCCCGCCGACGACCTCGAGGGCGACGAGATCTTCGAGCGCTACTTCGGGATCGAGATCAGCGCCTAGCCGGGGGCGCCGATGCCTGCTGCGCCTCGCAGAAGAAGAGGCCGGCAGCACCTCTCGGAGTGGTCGCCATGACCGACGAATCGTCTGACACGGCATCCGTGAGCCCGGTGTCGAGCGACAACCGGTTCCGCATTCCCAACCCGGGGACATCGTGGCAATGTTTTGTACAATCATTTAGATTACTGGTCGGAATTGGCAAAAACACTAGCGATCCGCCGTGCCGCGAGCACGCGAGACTTGGATGCGTTCTCCGCCATGGACTTTGCTTGGTCAGAGGAAGAGGAGCGATTCCGGTCGGAGCTTGAACGCTTCGTCGTCGAGCATCTGCCACAGGATTGGGACCGCCCGCCCGGCAGTCTCGGCAGCTCGGTCTGGACCCCGGCGACGGGAGCGTTCGCCGAGGCGCTGGCCCGGCACGGGCTGCTCGTTCCGAGCTGGCCGAAAGAGTTCGGAGGCAACGCCGCTTCGTCATGGCAGCAACAAATTCTGGCCGAGGTCATGTGGGCCAACGGTGAGCCGCGCGGTCCGCAGTACATGAACGTGAACTGGATCGGCCCGGCTCTGATCGGATTCGGCAGCGATGAGCAGCGGGCGCAATTCCTCCCTTCGATGGCTGCAGGTACGGTCGTCTGGTGCCAGGGCTTCTCTGAACCTGACGCTGGTTCAGATCTGGCCTCGATCAGGACGCGCGCCGAACGCGACGGCGCGTCGTACGTCGTCAATGGCAGGAAGATCTGGACCTCTTACGCCGATACGGCCCAGTTCTGCTTCTTGCTCGTCCGCACCGGGACCGAGGCCGAGCGTCATCGCGGCCTCACGGTTCTGCTGGTCCCGATGGACACTCCGGGAATCGACGTGCGGAAGATTCCGGCGATCGTCGGTGACCACGCGTTCCACGAGCTGACGTTCACCGATGTGGTTGTCCCCGAGTCGGCTCGTCTCGGGGCGGAAAACGGAGGTTGGGCGGTCGTCGTGCGCGCCCTTGCGAACGAGAGGGTCGGCTTGCCGCGCTACATACGCGGGGAGCAGGTGCTCGATCTCGTCGCAGCATGGGCCGACAACGCGGGACTCCTCGAGCAGGAGAGGGTGCTCGCCCTTCTGGGCGAAGCCTTCGCAGCCTGCGAGGCGGCAAGACTGCTCGTGTACCGCGTCGTGGATGAACGGGCGAAGGGGCGTCCACCGTCGGGACTGGCCAACGTGGCTCGCGTCGCCGCCGTGGAAGCCGAACGAATGGTGGCCGACGCCACGGTCGAGTTGATGGGTGAGGAAGGTCTCGTGTCGGGGAGGCTGGCTGACGTCCAACAGCGGAATGCGCTTGCGGTCGGGCTGGCCGGGGGAACGTTCGAGGTGCAATTGAACCTCGTTGCGCAGCTGGTGCTCGACCTGCCGCGGAGCGAGACCGGCGTACGGCCCGGCGCGTCGGCAACCTCGTCGGCGTCGGCGACGGCGACGGCGACGGCGACGGAGAAGTAATGCGATGAACCTGGAACTGACCGATGAGCAGCGGATGATCCGCGAGGGCGTCCACACCATCGTCGAGCGGATGGCCGGACCGGAGCGTTGCCGGCTCTTCGGGAAAGAGCGCGGCTATGACGCGGCCCTCGAAGAGGTGCTCGGGGAACAGGGGTACCTCGGTATGTTCTCCGATCCGGATGCCGGTCCGCTCGAAGCCGTCCTGATGGTGGAGCAGGTCGCCAGGGCCCTGGGGACGGTGGCGACCGGTGCGCTGGCCGTCGTCGCGCCGGCGCTCGGGGTCTCCGCTCTGCGCGGCCCGGTCGGACTGACGCTCGCCCTACCCCGCGACGACACGCCCGTCCGATTTGCGGCAGTTCCGGGGAAGCTCTTCATGGTTGAACATGGCGAGGCATTTCTTTGCGAGGTCGACGCCGCAGAGCCGCTGGCGACGTCGTGGAGTTACCCCGCCGCCCGGGTGAGCATCGGCGGGCGTCGCCCCATGGGACCCGGCAGTGGCGACAGGATGCTGGCATGGTGGCGTGTGACGCTCGCCGCAGAAATCGTCGGGAATGCGTCGGCGTGCCTCGATGTTGTTCTCGCCCACATCAAGGAGCGCCACCAGTTCGGTCGCAGTCTTGCGACCCTACAGGCGTTGCAGCACCGCCTGGCCCTCCTGTTCGTACAGATCGAAGGGGCGCGTTGGTTGGCCTATCGGGCGGCGTGGTCCGGAGCGCCGTCGACGCAGGCCGCACTGGCTGGTGCGCAGAGTGTGGCGGCGGGGAGGCGGACCGTCCGCGAATGCCATCAGATCTGTGGCGCGCTCGGACTGACGACCGAATTCGATCTGCACATGTGGACGATGCGGATCCGCTCCCTCTGTGCCGAAGCAGGTGGACTCTTCGCGCAGCAGGTCGACGCGGGCCGGCGGCGCTGGCGTCCCGAAGGTTCGTTGGCCGTCACGTGAGCGAGGGCGAAGATGGGGACCCCGTGGAATCGGGACCGGATCTCCTGTACGACAAGGATGGCCACATCGCCACCATCGTGCTGAACCGGCCCCACCGCGGCAATTCCCTTACACCGACGATGCACGACCGGATGCGAGCCATCTGGCGGGACGTCCAGGACGACGACGCCATCCGTGTGGTCGTCGTCACCGGTGCGGGTCATCGACATTTCAGTACCGGCGCGGATGTCGACATCATCGCCGAACGCGGGCGGGTCTCGCAGGGGTCCGGACCGCTCAAGAACGAGGTGTTCTGGTCACCACGGCAGGCCAATGTCCTCAAGCCCGTCATCTGCGCCGTCAACGGAGTCTGTGCCGGAGCCGGGCTGCACTTCGTCGCCGACGCCGACATCGTGCTGGCCAGCCCCAATGCCTCCTTCATGGACACTCATGTGAACGTCGGCATGGTCGGCGGTGTGGAGAACACGGCGCTGGCGTATCGTCTCCCACTGGGCACTGTGCTGCGCATGACCCTCATGGGAAAGGACTACCGCATGCCGGCGAGGAGGGCCTACGAACTCGGCCTCGTGGACGAGCTGATCGAACAGGACGAGCTGATGAAGGTCGCGCGGGAGATGGCGGCGGTGATCGCGGCAAACTCGCCCGCCGCCGTCCAGCGATCGAAGCAGGCGATCTGGCAGTCGAGGGAAGTCGGGTATGCCCACGCGATGGAGTACGGGTGGGCCATGGTGCGGATGCAGTGGGGGGACCCCGATTTTCGCGAGGGTCCACGTGCGTACCGGGAGAAGAGACCACCTGATTGGGCGAATCCGTAAGCACCTAGGGACCACCTGCGCGAGGTCATTGGTGCATGGCGTGAAAGGGGAGGGACAATGGCGATCCTGCATGAGGCGGTCACTGCGCAGCCCATCGGACGGAGCGAGTTGCGTTACCGGGAGCGCACGCCGGCCTCCCGCGCCGCTTTCGAGCGCAACCAGAAGGCGGTTCCCGGCGGCGTGCCGGCCGGTCTGGGCGTCATGTTGCCGTACCCGCTCTACATCGAACGGGCGGAGGGGTGCCATGTCTGGGACGCCGACGGTCACCGCCTGGTGGACATGCTCAATGGCGACTGGGTCTTCCCGCTGGGCCACGGGAACCCCAAGATCAACGCCGCCATCACCGCGCAGCTTCGGAAGGGGATCACGTTCTGCCAGCCTGAGCCCGATCTGCAGTACGCGCTTGCACAGCTGATCCAGGAGCGGATCCCGTCAATGGAGCGGATGCGATTCACGACGTCGGGCACCGAAGCGACCATGATGGCGTTGCGGGTGGCACGGGCCTTCACGGGCCGGCCCAAGATCGCGAAGATCATGGGCGGGTATCACGGCACGCACGACGCGTCGGTCATCGCAAACGGGCGCTACAGCGACCCGACCTTCGTGCCACGGGGCCTGATCCCGGGAACTCGGGAGGGTGTCGTCCTGCTGCCGTACAACGACGTGACCGAGAGCGAAAGGATCATCAGGGAAGAGGCCAAGGACCTGGCGGCGGTCATCGTCGAGCCGATGCTCGGAGGCTCGGGAATGATCCCCGCCCGCCAGGAGTACCTCGAACGGCTCAGGTCGGTCACCGCCCAATGCGGGGTCGTGCTGATCCTCGACGAGGTGGTGACCTGCACCTTGGGACCTCACGGCGCCCAGGGTCGCACGGGCATCGTTCCGGACCTGACCACGCTCGGAAAGGCACTCGGTGGTGGCCTTCCGCTCGGCGCTTTCGGTGGGAGGTCCGACATGATGGACCTCGTCGATTCGGCGCTCCACCCCTTCGATCGCCCGGTACGGCACGCATCGACGGTGGGCGGCATCCCGCTGTGCCTGGCGGCCGGCGTGGCCCAACTCGAGCAGTTGACACCGGAGGTGCACGCGCACATCGAGGCACTGGGCGACCAGGTGCGGTCCGGAGTGGGCGCACTGGCAACGCGACTCGGCGTGCCGCTGCAGGCCACCGGGTTGGGCCAGTTCTTCGGCCTGCACTGGACCTCGGTGCCGATCGTGGACATCGAGACCGCCTTCACGAGCGATGCGGAGATCATGGGCCGGATCGCGCTCGGCCTGTGCAACGAGGGCTATCTGCTGTTCTCCTTCAATGTGATGGGCGTCCTGAGTCTTCCCATGACCTCAGAGGACATCGATGGTTTTCTCCGGGCGCTCGAGGCAACCCTCAGAGAGAACGAGCTGTGCTGAGCGGGCAAAGTGCACTGCCGTCGTACGGACGTCGGCTGCGCCAGTTGGCCGAATCGAAGCCGGATGATCTGGCTCTTCTCTTCGCAGCGGAGGACGGCACAGAGCGCGAGATCAGTTGGCGTGAACTCGACGAACGATCGACGCAGGTAGCCCGCGCACTGGCCGAGGTGGGACTTGGTCGCGGTGACCGGTTGGCCATCGGACTGCGCAACTCCCCCGAGCATCTCTTTGCCGCGTTCGGCGGTTGGAAACTCGGCTCGGTCGTGGTGCCCGTTCGTTGGGACCTCCCCGAATGGGAGCTGGCCCGGGTACGGCACGTGCTCCAACCGACGGTCAGCCTGGAAGTCGGGGACGACCGAGCTCTTCGAGAGGAGCCTGACCTATTCGGCCGAACCGCTGCCCGATGTCACGCCCCCAAAGGCGCGCGGCATCTGCAGTTCCGGTTCCACCGGGACCCCGAAGATCATCATCGTCGAGCGACCCGGTGTCGTCGATCCGGCGACTATTTCGAATACGTCGGCCATGCTCGAGTCCTACGGCGCGATGCCACATCCGCAACTGGTCCTCGTACCCGGACCGCTCTATCACACCGTCGGATTCTCGGCGACGAACCACCTCCTCGCCGGGGACCCCGTCGTCCTCCTGGAGAGGTTCGATGCGAACCGTGTCGTGGACTTGATCGAACGCAGGAGGGTCAACGGGATGACCGGCGCCACGGTGATCCTCCAGCGCATCGCGCGCCTCGACGACATCGAGTCCAGGGACCTGTCGAGTCTGTTGTGGGTGCAACAGGGAGCGGCACCCCTCCCACACTGGTTGGCTCGACGGTGGATCGAACTGGTCGGGCCGGAGCGCTTCTTCATGAGCTACGGCATGAGCGAAGGTCTCGGACTCTGTGTCATTCGCGGGGACGAGTGGCTGCAGCACCCGGGGAGCGTGGGCCGGCCGTGGCGCTCCACGTCCGTGCGCATCGTGGGACCGGCAGGTGAGCGCATGCCGCCCGGAGAGGTGGGGGAGATCTACATGTGCTCGCCCGGAGGGTCCGACTTCAGCTATCTGGGTGATGCGGCTCCGCCCCCTCGTACCGAGGACGGGTTCGGCACGGTGGGCGACCTCGGCTGGGTCGACGAGGACGGCTTTCTCTCTATCGCCGACCGCCAGGCCGACATGATCATCACGGGTGGCGCCAATGTCTATCCCGCGGAGGTGGAGGCGGCCCTCAGCGAGCATCCCCTCGTGGGTGACGTCGTGGTCATCGGCCTGCGCGATCCGGAGTGGGGCCGGCGCGTCCATGCCCTGGTCGTGCCGGCGGAGGAGCGAATCCTCCACGCTCACCGCAGCGGACATCGTCGCCTTCGCCAAGACCCGCCTCGCGGCGTACAAGGTGCCCAAGTCAGTGGAATTCGTCCAGGCGCTGCCGCGGAGCGAGGCGACCAAAGTGAACCGTGGGGCCCTCGTGGCCGAACGCGAAGGGTGATGAAGGAAACCCAGGATCAGGCCTGAGGTATGCGGCCCGGGAGGTCAGGGCGCCCGAGCATCCTGACGGTTCGTTCCTCGATGACCCACCGATCGCCGTCTTGTGAGAACCGATCCCGGTACTGGCCCGCTCCGCTCAGCATGATCGTCCCGTCGGGCCGTCGACCGACGAAGAGATAGTCGGTGCATCCGACCGCACCCGACGCGTCCCTCCATATCCTCGTATTTCCGGTGAAATGCACGCAGGGCGGCGTTTGGGGCCAGGTGCCCTCGAGCCAGTCGAGGACCGCCTCTCGTCCGCTGTAGACCGTTCCGTCGAATCGTCCGCCTTGCATCGTGACGCTGCAGCTGGCGGCCAACACCTCTGCGAGCCCCTCGTGGTCCCGGCTGTCGTAGGTCTGCGCGTAACCGACGACGCTGTCGCGCATGGAGAGCGATTCTTCCAGGTTGTTCCTCACGCCACATGCCCCTCGGGGGGGAGATCCCGGTCTCCGTGACGTCGAGTCGGCGTCACTGGTCTGCCGTTGTGAACCGATAGGGAACGTGAAACGTCGTCGAGGGATCGGTGATGATCGTCTGGTCGTCTCGGTCGACGATGTCGATGTGCTTTTCCTTGAGGTGGCGTTCGGCCGCGGCGAGGTCACGGACCTTGAAGCAGACGGCGTGGATCGTGTCGCCGTTCTTCTCCTGATCCCTCCCGGCGAGGGAGTCGGACTGCAGCGGTTGAGAGAGCTGGACCACGACCTGCTTTCCTATGGCGACGTAGAGATCGCGCGTCGCCGTGAGAGCAGACTCACCTTCGCCGACCGGTACCCCGTCGAGCGCATCGATAAAGATGGACGCTGCACGTTCGAGATCGCTGGTGACGATCGTCACATAGGCCAGCCGGTCGAGCGTGAGCCCATGGTTGGTCGCCCACCATGTCGGCGACCAACCGGGCAGGAACCGCGGGTCGACAATACCTGGACGGTGGTAGTCGTCCGGCACGCTCGGCCCGTGTCGCTTCATGAATTGCAGTTGGGTGATGGTGTCCTTCGGGTGGGTGAAGATCGGCACGTCGTCCGTCGGCCGTTCGTCCGTCACACCTGCGCCGCCGCCCAGCAGGACCCGAATGCCATGGCTCCGCAGGCGATCCCACACCACGCCGACATCGTCGACGTACCATGCGAGGGAGTGCCAGTGTGGGCCGAATTTCTTGTAATACCGGCCGATTGGCATGGCATCCCACCCCTCGACGTCCTGGCTGGGTGCCAGTGCTTCGACGACGCAGTCGCCGATCGTGAGCAGTGACGCGTAGCGCTGCTCGTGGGATGAGTAGTGGTTGTCCAGCATTCCCCGACGTGGGCTGAACACGTCGTCGTACCACGCATCCAACGGCGGGAGCGTATCGTTCAGGTGGATGACGTGATAGATCTCGTCGATTCCAAGCGACATGTGGAACCTTCCGGTCGATGACAATGCGGTGGTGTGACGAAACGAGGCCGCAGGCGCGCCGCGAAGCTACTGTGACGATCAGCATAGTTCCCGCCGGTTGCTGACGCGTCGTGCGCGCCACCCCGTTTGCGTCACGCGAAATGGTGGGCGCCCCCGTCAACCGTGATGGCCGCTCCGGTGACGAATGCCGCGTCGGGCGACACGAGCATCCGTACGACGGCGGCCACCTCTTCCGGCTGGCCGAGCCGTCCCGCGGGGATCGGGTTCTTCTCGAGCATGGTGGCCATGATCTCCACTGTGGAGCGGCCGGTGGCTTGTGCCGACTTCAAGGCGTTGCGCGACGTCGCAGAGGTTTCGATGATCCCCGGCAGCACGCAGTTCACCCGCACTCCGGACGGTGCATAGAAGTCCGACATCAACTTCGAATAGTTGATCAGTGCGGCCTTGGCGGCCGAATAGGGACCGACGAACTTTCCCGGCTCACGTCCGGAGATCGAAGCCATGTTCACGATGGACCCCTGCCCTCGGGCCTGCATGGTCGGCCCGACGTGGGACGTCGTCCGCACTGCGCTGAGAAAATTGAGGTCCAGCGCGTCCTGCCAGTCGGTGTCAGCCAGCTGCGCTATGGGCTTGGGGGTTGATCCGCCGGCGTTGTTCACCAGAATGTCGAGGTCGCCGAGCTCCTCAGCTGCGGCATCCGCCGCGGCAAGCGCACCTTCGAGGGTGGACATGTCGGCGACGACCGGCACCGCGGATCCGCCGGCGCCGACGATCTGCCGGCATACGTCGTGCACTTCGGACGCCGTTCGCGCGCAGACGGCGACGCGCGCGCCGTCGGCCGCCAACATGACGGCCACCGCACGGCCGATACCGCGTCCGGCGCCGGTGACCAGGGCAGTGGAGCCCGAAAGAGTCATTCTGCTCCTGTCGCTTCGGGGCGTTCCTCACGCATTTCGTCGGATGGATGTGCAGCCGATGGGGCCTCGTGCGCGAGGAGGTCCAGGACCTCACGCCGCACGACCTTGTTCATCGTATTGCGCGGCAGGGCAGGAACGAAGGTGACCGATTCCGGGACCTCGTAACGTGCAAGGCGCTGTCGGCAATGGTGGAGCACGTCTTCGGACCCGAGTGCCGTGTCCTCGTCCGTCTCGATCGCGACGGCGACGCGTTGACCCAGGCGAGGGTCGGGGAGGCCGACCACGGCACAGTCGGCGACACCGGCCAGGGAGCGGATCACCCGCTCCACCTGCGCGGGGTACACGTTCGCCCCGCCGCGCAGGATCAGATTGTCCCGCCTGTCCTTCGGGAAGAGGAGCCCGTCCTTGACGGAGCCGAGATCACCCGTGTGCAGGACCCCGTCGACGAGGGTGCGTGCGGTGGCAGCCGGGCGCCGCCAATATCCCAGCATGGGGCGGTAGGAGCCACCCCATGAGCCGTGCGTGGCGGCGCGGATGCAGATTTCGCCGGTCTCGCCCTGGGGCAGCTCCTTGCCGTCCGCGCCGATGATGGTGACCTCCAGGTAGGGGAGTACCTCTCCGCTCGATCCCGCAACATGTCGGAGACCGCGTCGCTCGAGTCGAGACGATGGTGGGAGCCTCCGTGAGTCCGTAGGTCGCGGCGATGCCGTGTCCGAACCGATCGGCGAATGCGTGTCGCACTTCCTCGGGGAGCTCCGCTCCACCGGTCCGCGGATGCCTCAGGGTGCGCAGGGAGCGTGCCGAGTCGTCGCTTCGATGCGCCAGATCGAAGAGGGTCGGCGGCGGCATCGACATGCTCGTGATCTGATGACGCTCCACCCAATCGGGGATTCAGCGCCGCATCGGGACTCGGGAGGATCACACAGGGTCGCTGCGCAATGATGGATGGCAGGACCGACACAGCAATGACGTTCAAGATGGTCAAGGCGAGGCAGACCCCCCCGATCGCCGATGCGTCGAAGTCGGGCGTGGTGGCCAGGAACCGTCCCGGCAATGTGATGTTGTGCTGGCTGTGCACGACGCCTTTGGGTGACCCACTCGTCCCGCTCGTGTACGCGATGGCGGCAGGTGCCAACGGATCGACGGCACTCGCCTTGTGCGCAGCGGCGGGGGCCGCAGCCATGCGCCCGCGCCATTCGTCGCCATCGGTGGCCGACATGTGGATGACCTTGAGCTGCACCTTGGCGTTCGTGTTCGCCTCGGTCTCGAAGGGGACATCGGTGAGCAGGACACGCGCCCGGGCATGGACGAGGAGGTTGTGACGCTGCTGCTCGCTGAGCGCCCTGTTCAGTCCCACCCATCGGGCTCCCAGGCGCATCACGGCGAGGAACGCGACCACGATGTCCGCGCTGTTGCTGCTGGATGCCGCCACGGCGGATCCACGGCGTATGCCCTCCCCGGCGAGCACGTGACAGGCCTTCGTGACTTCATGGTCCAGTTGGGCGAACGTGAGTGACCAGCCCTCCCCGAGGAGCGCCGGTTCGTCGGGGCAGCGGCGGACGGCGCGGTCGAGAAACTCCTGCACGGTCCCCGGGTTCACACGAGGCCCTCTTCAGCCACGTTGGTGCTCCGCCAGCAGGGGAGGCAGCGCCGAACGCAGGGAATCGTGGTCCCAGACCGGCCGTCTCTGCGGTCGTACGCCGGGTTCCGGGCCGCGAGAGGAGGGAGAGGTACGGTCCTTCGAGTCGGATCACATTTCCCGTGATCTCACGCGCGTCGTCGCTGAGGAGGAACGTGACGAGGGGGGCAACGTGCTCCGGCGGGATGTCGGTGCCGCTTTCGCCGAGCGCCTTCCCGTAGTCCACCATGCCCGTCCGGGCGATGGGTGAGATCGCGTTGACCCTGATGCCCGCTGCGGCGAGATCCATGGCCCACGAGTAGGTGAGCGAGGCGGTCGCCCCTTTGGTCGCCCCGTACGTGCCGCGGTGGCGCATCCCCGATTGTGCCCCGCTCGTGTCGTTCACGATGGCACCGCCGCCATGTGCCACCATGTGCCGGATCGCATGCTGGCCGCAGTGCATGGTGCCCAGGAGATTCACCCGTACCATGTCCTCGACCATCGCCGGATCTTCTTCGCTCGGATCAGCGAGGTGGAAGACACCTGCATTGTTCACGAGGCCATCGAGCCGACCGAATGTCGAAAGGGCGGTGTGCAGAATCGCACCGGAGGACTCCCATGTCGTCACCGAATTGCCGTCGACGACGGCGGAGCCTCCCTGGTCGATGATGGACTGCACGACGGCCGACGCCGAGGCGAGGTCGATGTCGTTGACAACCACGGCGGCGCCGGCGGCCGCCAGGTCCCTGGCATACGCGGCACCGAGTCCCTTGCCGGCACCGGTGACGACCGCACAGCGGCCCGTCAATATCGGCTTTGCCATTCGTCACCTCAAGGTGGAGTTGCGCCGGAGATTAGCAGCGCGGCCCGAATGCGGCGTCGGCCACATGCGTCCGTCGGAAGGACTGCGAGTGCGCCCGGGCGTTATGGTAGCGGCGTGAGTGACAGTGTAGAGATCCCCAAGTCTCATATCTCAGCCGAGATGACCGCTGCGGTGGGCCGGGAGTTCGGACAACGTCGGTCGTTCCCAATTTCGGAGTCCGACATCCGCAAGTGGGCCATCGCGGTGTACTACCCGGAGGATCCTCCGCGATTGTTCTGGGACGCGGCGTATGCGGCCACCACCGTGCACGGCGGCATTGTGGCGCCGGAGGATTTCAATCCCTTTGCATGGATGTCTGCGGACCCGCCCGGAATACGTCACGGCGGGTACGTGGGCCTCGAAGCGACGTTGGGCGTGGAGCCCCCGCAGACCAATTTCATGCTCAATGGCGGGCTCGAGGTGACCTACGGCGCGCGCATGCGTCCCGGCGACGTGATCACGTCCGTGAGCACGCTCACCGGCTACCAGGAACGCGAGGGACGGCTCGGGCTGATGCTCTTCACGACGCAGTCGGATCAATGGACGAACCAGGACGATGCTGTTGTCAAGTCCGCGAGCATGACGCTGATTCGCTACTGATGCGTCACGAAAGGCAGAACGATGACCAGCAGTGAAATTCCTCACGTCGGCGACGAGATTCCCCCGATCATTCGGCAGACCGGGTTTCACAACTGGAATCGCTACGCCGCGGTGAACGACGAATTCGTGCCGATCCACATGGACGACGAGGCCGGGCAGGCGGCAGGGTACGCAACGGCGTTCGGCATGGGCAACCTGCAGTGGTCGTACCTGCACAACGTCGTCCGAGAGTGGATGGGTGAACGGGGGACGATCGAGCGTCTGAGCTGTCAGTTCCGGGGGCCGAACCTCAAAGGGCAGACGGTGACGGGACGGGGGCGGGTCACCGCGGTGCGGCCGCGGACCGGAGCGGACCGAGGTCGACCTCGAGGTGTGGACCGAGAATCAGGAAGGAAAGCCGCTCGCACCTGGCACCGCCACGGTGTCGTTCCCGACGTCTGGTGTAGCGAAGTCCTTCAGACCGGCTCGCCGAGAAAGGTGATCGACCGTTCGGCGATGACCCATCTCCCCTCATGGCGGGCATAGCGGTCGAGGTAGCGGCCGGCGGTGGAGATCTGGAACGAGCCGTCTTCCTTCTTGATCAAGAAGAGAAAGTCGGCGGTCCCCTCGGCACCCTCCCCGGCTGGGGAGAAGCGGAGATTGCCGGTCAGGTGCAGGCAGGGTGCCGCGCTAGGCCACCGGCCGGTGAGCCAGGTAAGGACGCTTTCCCGCCCGACGGCCTCGTCGCCCCGGGAGGCCCCTCCCAGAATGCGCAGGGTGGCGTCGGGCGAGAAGACGCGAGCGAGCTCCTCCCGATCGTGACTGTCGTACGCCTGGCAGTACGCGGCCACGACGTCGTAGATGCCCAGCGGGTCTTCGATCTCGGCGCGACTGGACACCATTGGCAATTCTCCCCCGATCTCCCCCCGACCTGAGCCCACGCGACGTGGCGGACCCGTGGGCTGTGCACAACGTCGATCGTGGGTCAGCATACCCCTGCGGAAGGTGCGGGATCTCGGTGGCGAGAGAGGTGAGAACGCTTGTTCTCCGGCGAAGTCCATCGTGCTACGGTGACACTGTTGAGGGAGAGGACGTGACGAGGGTACGACGTCTGGCAGCATCGGTGATCGGGGGCGGGGAAGCGTGAACGGCCGCATCGGATGAGGGGAGTGGAACGATGAACTCCAAATTGCCGGCCGACCACGTGCTGACCCGGGGCACCGTCGTCATCGACGTGGAAGCGTGCAAGGGGTGCGATCTCTGCATCGACGCCTGTAAGCCCGGCGTCTTGACCATGACGGAGCTGTTGCGTAACGACAGGGGCTACCGCTTCCCCGAGTTGCAGGCCGGATGTACCGCCTGCCGCGCCTGTGCGCAGATCTGTCCGGACTTTGTCTTCCAGGTGTGGAAGTTCGACGAGCCGGTGGAGATGATCCGGGGACCGGTCGCCTCGGCTCGTTCGAAGGACCGTGCCCCCGCATGACACGCCGACTGGTCGAAGGTTCCGAGGCCATTGCCACGGCGATGGTCGCGGCAGGTTGCCGATTCTTCTCGGGCTATCCCATGACGCCGTTCACCGAGGTGCTCGAACACATGGCCCGGCTGCTGCCGGAGGTGGGCGGGGTCTGCATGAACGCAGAGAGCGAGCTCGAAGCGGTCGGGATGGCGTGGGGCGCCGCCTCCACCGGGACGCGGTCAGCGACGGGCTCGGTCGGACAGGGACTCTCGCTGATGCAGGAGTCGCTCTCGGAGATCTGCCACGCGCGGCTGCCGTTGGTCGTGCTGAACATGGCCCGGGGGCAAGGCGACTACTTTCAGGCGACCCGTGGTGGTGGACACGGGGATTACCGCCACATCGTGCTCGCTCCCGCCGATATTCCCGAGGCGGTGCGCCTCGCCCAATTGGCCTTCGATCTCGCCGACCGGTGGCGCAATCCGGTCATGTTCCTGGGCGACTACTACCTGGCGCATGTCCAGGAGGCGGTCGAGATCTCACCGCTCGAGTTCCCGCCGCTCCCCGCGAAGGACTGGGGTCTCGACGGCTCCAGCGGCGGCTCGGGTCATGCAAAGATGATCTCGCCCATCAACCGGAACAAGCGGAGCGACGGTGATTTCGTCGAGCACGGGACCCATCTGGGGATGATCGCCGGGTCCGTCCGGGCGATGGCGGAAGGGGTGGAGCCGCAGGCAGAGGTCATCGGTGCCGACGACGCGGCATTCTTCGTGGTGGCCTATGGCACCCCGGGCCGCTACGTGCGCTTCATCGTCGAGGAATTGCGCCGCGAAGGAGTCCCGATCGGGATGGTGCGGCCGATCACCCTGTGGCCGTTCCCCACCAAGGTCATTGAATCCCTGGCGACCGGCGATCGGACGTTCGCCGTCTACGAATTGAACACAGGGCAGATGTACGACGATGTCAGGCTGGCGGTCCTCGGGCGGTGCCCGGTGGAGTTCATCGGTGGGATGAGCTTCGACCACTCCGGCTTCGGCGTCGCCCCCGACCTCGATGTCGAACTTCTGCGTGACCGCATCATCGGCGCAATGGACACTGCTCGAAAGGAGCGCGTATGACCTCCGAACCCGTGACCCTGGGCGAGCGTCCGAGTGGTCGGATGGTCGACGATTTTCTGCCGTCGCTGATCGTGGCGGGCGAGCACGGGCTCTGCGCCGGTTGTGGCGAGCCCATCGCCCTGCGCAGCGTGGTCGAGACCATCGAGGACCTCGGGCTCGTTGCACGCACCGTCTCGGTGTTCGGGATCGGGTGTTACACGGCGTTCTCCGGCAACTTCGACGTCGAGGCTCTGCAGGCCCTCCACGGTCGTGCGCCGTCCCTGGCCACCGGAGTGAAGCGGGCCAAGCCCGAGACGATCGTCTTCACCATCCAAGGTGACGGCGACATGGTCAACGAAGGACTGCAGGAGGTCATTCACGCTGCAGCGCGGGGAGAACGCATCACGTGCGTCCTGCTCAACAACGGTGTATTCGGAGAGACGGGCGGCCACATGACCTCGACCACCGTGCTCGGGCAGCGTACGAAGAACACCCTCGACGGCCGGGACAAGGATCTGCACGGCTTCCCGATTCTCATCTCGAACCTGCTGGCCCAACTGGAGGGGGCGGTCTACGTCGCCCGAGGGGCGGTCAACTCGGCCGGCAACGTCGCCCGTACCCGGCGCATGTTGAAGCGGGCCTTCGAGTTGCAGGCGGCTGGCGCGGGATTCACCTTCGTCGAAATTCTGACCATGTGCCCCACGGGCTGGTTCATCGAGACAGGCGAGGCGCCGGACTACCTCGACGAGCACCTGGCGGCCGTGCACAGTGTCGGTGTGGTGAAGGACACGGCGGATCCCAGCTGAAAGGCGGGGATGGCAGGGCAGACGGCCCGCCGCGACGCTTGACCACGTGGCGTGGTCGATGTCGTCGCCAAGGCCGTACGAAGATCTTTCGAGAGTAGGGGGGCGGAGCGGGCCGGCCCGTGACGGGCCCGAGGATTGGAGGGGATCGCACCGTGGCGTTGCACATCGGGGATCTGGTCCGGACGGCTGCCGAGAGCGTCCCGCTGCACGTGGCAGCCACCAAGAAACCTCGACAGCTCACCTTTGCCGAATTGGAGAGTTCGACCGCACAGCTCGTCCGGGCTCTGGCGTCTCGCGACATCGCCTACGGCGATCGGGTCGTGTGGTGGGGAGATACCACGCTCGATGCGATCGCACTGTGGTTTGCCCTGGCGCGTCTCGGCGCGGTCGTCGTGCCGATGAACCCGGGCTCGACGCCGGAGGAATCGACCGCGCTGCTGGACCGGGCCGACCCGGCGCTGATCGTCGGCGATGAGGCCCACGCGGGTGACGTGTCGCTCGCCGCACTGATGGCCGATCCAGTGCGGACCGGCGTCACCATGCCCGTCATCGACGAGAACGACCCGCATGTCATCTTCTTCACCAGTGGCTCGTCGGGCCGGCCCGAAGGGCGTGGAGTTGTCGCACCGTGCCTCGATGTTGCGCGTGATCGGGAGCAAGTCCATGTGGCCCAACGGCGGACCGATGGTGTGCATGTTCCCTCAATTCCACATGGCGGGGTGGTACGGCCCCATGACCGTCTGGAACTCGGGCGACGAGGTGGTCTACGTCGAACGGGGTGATCCCGATGCGCTCCTGGGCGCAGTCCACGACCGCCGCGCCGTCCGCCTGTACGCCATCCCCGCCGTGTGGCGCCGGATCCTCGATGCTGATCGCAGCCGTTACGACCTGTCGTCGCTCCGGGCCTGCGACACGGGAACCTCGGCCACCACGCCCGAACTGCTGCGGGCCATCGCCGAGGCGTTCCCCGGCACGACGACCTCGATCACCTACGGGTCCACCGAGGCCGGTACCGTGTGCCGGCTGTGGTCCGAGGACCTGTTCCGCAAGCCCGGTTCCGTCGGGCTGCCGGCCATGGGCTCCGAGGTCCGTCTGGCCGAGAACGGGGAGATCCTGGTGCGCAACGACATGCTGATGAACGGGTACTTCCGGGACCCCGAGGCAACAGCGGAGGCCCTCGAGGGTGGGTGGTTCCACACCGGGGACCTCGGCGTACAGGACGACGAGGGCTATTTCTCCATCGTCGGGCGTGCCGGGGATGTCATCCGGACGGGGGGTGAGGCCGTGGCGCCGGTCGAGGTCGACCTCGTCCTTCAGACAGCGCCGGGTGTGGCGGACGCCGCCGTGGCCGGCACTCCCGACGAGAACTGGGGCGAGGTGATCTGCGCCTTCGTCGTGCCGCGACCCGGTGCCACCGTCGACCTGCCCTCGCTCAGGCGTCATTGCGAGGGCCGGCTGGCCACGTTCAAGCACCCACGGCGCCTGATGGTCGTCGACTCGCTGCCCCGGACCGGAGCGACGAGGCAGATCCAGCGACGCATCCTGGTCGAATGGGCCCGACGAGACACGGCCCCCGCGGCCGGTGGCTCCGGCCAACCTCCGGGCCGGGCGCAGACTCTCCTGCATGAGCAGCGCTCCGTGCCCTGTCCGTGTGGTGGTCGCCACCGCGGTGTTCTCTGCGGACGGAATCGCCGCCATGGCCGAGGCACTCCCACGTTGTGCCTCGGTCGATTGGGTCCCGATTCCCTACGGAAACGGGGCACGGCCGACCGAACTCTCAGACGACATGCGCTCCTTGCTCGCAGGAGCGCATGTCCTCCTGGGCTTCGCCGAGCAGTTCCCCGATCTGGACGCAGTGGCCCCCCGATTGTCCTGGTTCCATCAAGGCGGCGCGGGCTACGAGAAGGTGGACGTGGAGACCCTGTCGCGCCAAGGTTTCGGGTTCGTCTCTGCGGCGGGAGCTGGTGCAACAGGCATCGCCGAATTCGTCGTCCTCGCCATGTTGAGCCTGGCTCGCCGGGCATCGGATTACTTCCGGACGCAACAGGACCGACAGTGGCAGCGATTCCCGAGCGCCGAACTGGCGGGACGTCGTTTGACGGTCGTCGGGGCAGGCGAGATCGGTTCCCGCGTCTGTCGATTGGGTGCAGCGCTGGGCCTGGAGGTCACCTGCGTGCGGCTGCACCCCGAGCAGGGGGCACCGGAAGGGGCGAGTCGGGTGATCGGGCCCGACGCATTCGACTCGGTGCTGCCCGTTTCCGACGTCGTGGTGCTGGCTGCGCCGCTCACGGATCGGACCAATCTTCTGCTGGGTGGGGCCGAGCTGGCATCACTTCCTGGCGGCGCCCTCGTCGTCAACGTGGCGCGGGCAGGCCTTCTCGATCATGGGGCGCTCCGGGAGGCCCTGGCGGCGGGACGATTGGGTGGCGCCTGGCTCGATGTGCTTCCCGAGGAACCGTTGCCAACCGACAGCGGTCTGTGGGACGCGCCGGGCCTGTCGATCAGCACGCACAATGCGGTGGCGATGGGCTCCTATCCGGTCAACCTGGCGCGGCAGTGTGCGCACGCCGTCGCCGTCTGGCTCGAGGGTGGGTCGATCCCCCATACCGTGCTCGACGTGCCCCCGGTTCCCGCCGGCCTGGCCGCAGCGATTGCCGCCTACTCGACCCGACGCACACCTTCGCGCGGTGACCGCGCCGGCCCGAACCTTCCCGCCCGGTCCTCATCTCGTCACGTGCCCCATCGTGAGCGCGGCCACATAGCCTCCGTCGACGTAGAGGGTCGAGCCGGTCACGAAACTCGCCCGGGGACTGCCCAGGAACGCAAAGCCCCAGGCCTGTTCTCGTGGAGCGGCCATCCGCCCCATGGGCAGCGGCAAGCGGTTCATGTAGTCGGGCTCACTGCTGGCGGAACGCCTCGGTCATCGGGGTCTCCGTCGGGCCGGGACTGATGCAGTTGATGCGGATGCCCTCGTGGGCGAGGGCGAAACTCCGCTCCGCCGTGTAGGCGCTGACCGCCCCCTTGGCCAGGGCGTAGTTCTCGCCGTCGGTGCCGAGGTTGCCGCGACACCAGGCCGCAGCAGCGGCGAAGGTCGGCTGGTCGAGGAGGAGGCGGATGCGCTCGAGCTGGGCCTGCCAGGCGTACGCCGCCGTGGACGCGACACACGTGATCGAGCCACCCCTGCGTGAGCGAAGGGCGAAGGCGTTCGGTGAGCTCGCGGAGGCCGACGAAGCCGGTCAGCAGCACGTCGAGGCCGGGAGCGGTCTGCGGTCGTCCCGCGCAGTGGAAGAGCGCGCCGAGCGGCGCGCCGACAGAGGCGGCCGCGTGAGACGATCGAGTCCTCGTCGCGGAGGTCGAAGGGGATGAAGCGTCGCAGGTCGACCTGCGGGGTGGCGATGTCGAGTCCGATGACGTCGGCGCCGAGCTCTCCGAGGAGTTGCGCCGTTGCTTCACCGATGCCCGACGCAACGCCGGTGATCGCCACCGACATCCCGCGGTAGCCGAGTTCGAGGCCCGTCGTCGTCATCTCCGCTCATCTCTCCGCTGGTCCCGGGTGTGCCGGGGTGCGGCATCCTCAGCCCGGTGCGCTCCGCGGTCGCCATGTTAGGTTTCGTAAGATTGAGAGAAGTAAGCCAGCCGGTGCGCGATCGACCTCGGCCGCACCGTTGGCCTCCGACAACGTGAATCGAAAGATAGGGGAGGGGCATGTCGCCAGGTCCCGCAGGAGGAGTGAAGGTCCGGGAGCTCACCGAGAGCGTTGCCCTGGACATCTACGAGACGGTTGCGACCATCGTGGCCGCAGAGAACCGGATCACCAGGGGCCTGAACGGCGGGGAATTCACCATGACCTTCTACCCCGTGCGGGGACAGGAGATCATTCCGGCCACCGTGTCGTCACACCTGGGAAACGACGATTACATGGTGACCACGTACCGGGGAGTGCACGACTGCATCGCCAAGGGGATCCCGCTGACCGAGCTCATGGCCGAGATGCTGGGCAAGGCGACGGGGACGTCCAAGGGGAAGGGCGGCCCCATGCACCTCTCGGATCCCCACTCGGGCCTCATGGTGACCACAGGGATCGTCGGTGGGGGACTGCCGATCGCCGCCGGCCTGGGCCTGGCCGCCAAGTTGCGCGGCACCGACCAGGTGACCGTCGTCAACTTCGGTGACGGCGCAACCAGCATCGGCGCTGCGCACGAGGCGGCGAACATCGCCGCGCTCTGGGAACTGCCCGTCATCTTCGTCTGCCAGAACAACGCCTACGGCGAGCACACCGCTTTCGCCGACTACACCCGCACCACCAGCCTGGCGGAGCGCTTCAGGTTGTACGGCATGGCGGCCACCACGGTCGACGGCAACAGCGTGCCCGACTTGTACGAGGCGGTCGGCGACGCGGTCGGGCGCGCCCGTGGCGGCGGTGGCCCGACCTTCCTCGAGTGCATGACGTTCCGCCTCGAGGGGCACTCCTTCGGGGCGACCACCGAGTACGTCGATGCCGCGCTGTTGGCCGAGGCGACGGCGAACGAGCCGGTGGGCCGCTTCCAGCGTTGGCTCGTGGAGAGCCTCGGGGTGAGCGAGGACACGCTGGCGGCGATAGACGCCAAGGCTGTCGCCGCGATCGATGCGGCGATCGATGACGCCAAGGCAAGCGCGCCGCCGGACCTGAGCGAACTCCAGACAGATATCTTCTCGAACCAAGAGGCGGTGCCCCAATGACCGTGACCACGAAAGAGTCGAGCCGAGCGGAGCAGGCCGACGATCCCAAGGACACCATGTCCGGGGCGATCAACCAGGCTATCGATCTCGCCATGGGGGAAGACCCCGAGGTGATCTACCTGGGAGAGGATGTCGAAGACCCCATCGGCGGCGTGATGAAAGGCACCAAGGGGATGTCCACCAAGTACGGGCGGGAACGTGTGCGCAACACCCCCATCTCCGAACAGGCGATCATCGGTACGGCCATCGGAGCCTCGCTCGTGGGCATGCGGCCGATCGCCGAGATCATGCTGATGGACTTCTTCGCCGTCTGCATGGACCAGGTCGCCAACCACGCAGCCAAACTCCGTTACATGTCCGGTGGGCGCACCAATGTGCCGATCACCATCCGCACTGCGGTCGGCGGCGGCGGTCAGTTCGGTGCGCAGCACTCCCAGTCGCTCGAGGCCTGGATGATGCACATCCCCGGCCTCAAGGTGATCATTCCGAGCACGCCACGCGATGCCAAGGGCCTGTTGTACTCAGCCATCTTCGACGACGACCCGTGCATCCACATGGAAGAGCGGGCACTGCTGTTCACCCGGGGTCCCGTGCCGGCCGGGGACTTCTCGATCCCCCTCGGCGTGGCCGACGTGAAGCGCAGCGGTTCCGACGTCACGATCATCAGCTGGGGACGGCTCGTGCCGCAAGCCCTGGCGGCGGCCGAGACGCTGGCCGCCGAGGGGACCGACGTCGAGGTGGTCGACATGCGTACCCTCGTTCCGCTGGACAGAGCGGCGATCCTCGAGAGCGTGGCCAAGACGCGGCGGGTGGTCATCACCCATGCGGCCACGCAGTTCGCCGGACCGGGGGCCGAGATCGCCGCCCTCATCAGCCATGAGCTGTTCGGCGAGTTGGCCGCTCCGGTTGAGCGGCTGGCGCCGGTCTACGCACCCATCCCGTTCGCATCCGAGCTCGAAAATGCGCTGTTCCCTGACGCGGACGCGCATCGTCGACCTGATCCGTTCGATGGCATAGCGGCCCGTGACCGACGAAGCCAACCAGATCGCCATCAAGATCCCCCAGGCCGGGGTCGCCGTGACCGAAGGAACCATCGCGGAGTGGTTCGTGGCCGATGGCGGGCAGATCCAAGCCGGGGAACCGCTCTACCGCATGGAGACCGAGAAGGTCGAAATGGACGTGGAGGCCCCGGCCAGCGGCGTGGTCCATATCCTCGGCCCGGCGGGGGAGACGTATCCCGTCGGTCATGACATCGGCTACATCGACCCCGCGTAACCGTCGCCAACGCCCGGCGCCAGGGGCCCAGGAGGAGAGAATCGTGAAATTCGGACGCATGCAGACCGAGGACGGCGCCAAGTACTGCGAAATCGGTGAGGACTATGTCGCCGTCATCAACGGCGACATCTTCTCGGAGCACCACGATGTCGGCCCGCGTCGGCCGCTCAAGGGCGTGGAGTTGCTGATGCCGATCGAGCCGTCGAAGTTGCTGGTCGTGCTCGGCGCGTTCCCGGCGCGCGGACGCTGGAGGAGGCACGGTCCCAACCGCCGAAGTTCGCCGCGAAGTTGATCTCCTCGATGATCGCCAACCACGAGACCGTGGTGATTCCCAGCTGGGTCGACAAGGGGATCTTCGGCGAGCCGGAAATCGCCGTCGTCATCGGCACGACGGTGAAGGATGCGTCGCCGGAAGAGGCGTCAGCTGCCATTTTCGGGTACACCGCATTCAACGACGTGACCCTTCTCGACGCCATCCGGCAACGGTGGGGACTTCCTCAAGGCAAAGTCACTGGACACGTTCGGCGCCATCGGGTCCTGGGTGACGACCGACGTGACGGAGAAGCAGGTCGAGGCGGGACTCTCGCTGCAGGGCTTCGTCAATGACGAATTGGTGCACGAGGGGAACACCAAGCTCTTCACGCACACCGTGGCCGAGACGGTCAGTGCCGCCTCGCGGCTCTGCACGCTGTTTCCCGGAGACCTCATCTCGCTCGGCACGCCGCCCGATCCAGCGCCGATCGACCGGGGCGACACGGTCAGGATCGAAGTGGAATCGGTGGGCAGCGTCATCAACCCGGTGACAGTGACCACGCGGGACGATCAGCGGGAGGTGCATTTCCTTCCCGAGCCCGAGCGGCAGGTGCGGTTTCGCCCGATCATCTCGGCGGACGATCACATCGTCGAGCCGCCGCACATCTTCGAGGGGCGCGTCCCGGCGCGATTCGCCGAGCGGGCACCGCGCGTCGTGCAGACCGAGAGCGGTTTCGACACCTGGCTCTACGATGGCGAGTTGCTCCCGAACATCGGGCTCAATGCGGTGGTGGGCCGGCCCCCGGCCGAGTACAGCCGGGAGCCCACGAGCTTCGACGACATGCGTCGGGGCTCGTGGGACATTCAGCAGCGCGTGGCCGACATGGATCTCGACGGGGTGTTCGCCTCGGTGAATTTCCCTTCCTTCCTGCCCGGCTTCGGGGGAGGACGGATCCAGACGGTGACCGACGACAGGGATCTCGCCCTCGCCGTCGTGCGGGCATGGAACGACTGGCACCTCGAGGAGTGGGCCGGGGCGTATCCGGAGCGGATCATCCCGTGCCAGATCACCTGGCTGCACGATCCTGCGCTGGCCGCGGAGCGAGATACGGGCGAATGCGGCACGGGGGTTTCGGGCCGTGAGCTTCCCGGAGTCGACGGAGAACCTCGGCCTGCCGAGCCTGCACAGCGACTACTGGGACGACCTGTGGGCGGCCTGCCAGGAGACGGACACGGTCGTCTGCCTCCACACGGGTTCGGGTGGGATTCTGCCGACCACCTCCTCCGATGCGCCGAGGGAGGCGACCGCTCTGCTGTTCGGGCTCGTCGCCGTCTACCCGGCGGCCGATTGGTTGTTCTCCCTCATCCCGGTCCGCTTTCCCCGGCTGAAGATCATGTTGGCCGAGAGCGGCATCGGGTGGGTGGCCGGGATGATCGACCGGCTCGAATCACATCTCGACGTACCACGAGTGTTACGGGGATTGGAAAGGAACCGACCTCTCCCCAGCGGAGGTCCTGCGGCGCAATTTCTGGTTCTGCGCTCTCGACAACCCGTCGTCGATGAAGGACATCCCGTACATCGGGGCGGAGAACGTTCTCTGCGAGGTCGACTATCCGCATGCCGACTCCTCGTGGCCGTATACGCAGCAGACCTTGCAACGGCAGGTTGTCGGATTGGACGCCGACGTCATCGAGCGGATTGCATGGAAGAATGCGTCCGAGCTCTTCCGTCATCCTGTTCCCGCGGGCGTCGTGTCCGATCCGGAGAGTTTCTGACCAGGGCCTCGGCGTAGGCGGGTGACGGGCCCGGCGTGGATTGAGATCGGCGACCTGAAGGTCGCCCCGTCGCTGCACGCGTTCGTGAACGACGAGGCTCTTCCGGGCACGGGGATCACCACCGAGCAGTTCTGGCAGGGATTGCGCGGGCTTCTCCAGTCCATGGCGCCCCGACGCGACCGAGCTCCTCGCGGTGCGCGCCGAGCTGCAGTCGGCGCTCGACGACTGGCATCTCGCGCACCGCGGGCGTCCGCACGATCCGGCGGCGTATGCGGGCCTTCCTGCGCGAGATCGGCTACGTGCTTCCTGCAGGCGACGACTTCGCCATCGAGACCGAGAACGTGGACGAGGAGATCACCTCCATTCCCGGGCCGCAGCTGGTGGTGCCGCTGAGCAACGCCCGCTACGCCCTCAATGCCGCCAATGCCCGCTGGGGTTCCCTCTACGACGCGCTCTACGGAACCGACGCGCTCGGGGAGCCGCCCCCTCCGGGCGGCTACTCGGCGGAGCGTGGACGGAAGGTCATCGCGTGGGTGAGGGCATTTCTCGACGATGTCGTGCCACTGTCGCGCCGGGTCACACGCCGACGTGCGCGCCTATCGGGTGGTCGATGGGCACGTCGTGGCCGAGCTCTCCGACGGGAGGCGAGTGGCCCTTCGGGAGCCCCTGCAGTTCGCCGGGCACCGGGGCGAGGCGGACGCTCCGTCGGCGGTCCTGCTGCGCAATCAACGGCCTGGTGGTCCAGGTGGTGATCGATCGCACCCATCCCATCGGGAGCGAGGATGGGGCCGGGGTGGCCGACGTCATTCTCGAAGCCGCCGTCTCGGTCATCATGGACTGCGAAGACTCCGTCGCGGCGGTGAGTGCCGACGAGAAGGTGGCCGTCTACCGCAACTGGCTCGGCCTCATGCGCGGCGATCTGGCCGAAGTGGTCACAAAGGGCGGGGAGACGTTCACCCGCACCCTGTCCGGATGATCAGGCGTACGTCGCCTCCGATGGCTCGGTGGCAGACGTTGCCGGGTCGAGCCCTCATGTTGATTCGCAACGTCGGACTTCATCTCACGTCGTCGGCCGCGCTGTACAAGGGCGAGGAGATCCCCGAGGGCCTGCTCGACGCCATGGTCACCGTGCTCATCGGCCTCCATGACCTGCGACCGGTGAGCCGTCGCCGCAACTCTCGCGCCGGTTCGATCTACGTCGTCAAGCCGAAGATGCACGGCCCGGCCGAAGTGGCGTATTGCGACGAGGTGTTCGCGCGAGGTCGAGCGGGTCCTCGGCCTGCCGGCCAATACGGTGAAGATCGGCGTCATGGACGAGGAGCGACGGACGACGCTCAACCTCAAGGAATGCATTCGGGCTGCACGCAATCGTCTCGCGTTCATCAACACCGGCTTCCTCGACCGTACGGGTGACGAGATCCACACATCCATGGAGGCCGGGCCCGATGGTCCGCAAGGGGGACATGCGGCGCGAGCGTTGGATCCTGGCGTACGAGGACTGGAACGTGGACACGGGTCTGGCGTGCGGCCTGGCCGGAAGGGCGCAGATCGGTAAGGGGATGTGGGCTGCCCCCGACCACATGGCCGACATGCTGGCGCAGAAGCTCAGCCAGCCGATGGCGGGCGCCAACTGCGCCTGGGTGCCGTCCCCCACCGCGGCGGTCCTCCACGCCACCCACTACCACCGGGTCGACGTCCACGCCCGGCAAGCGGCGCTGCAGCGGCGCTGCAGCGGGCGTCGATGGATGACCTGCTGGCGATTCCCGCTCGCCGATGCGGCTACGTGGACGAGCGAGGAGCGGCAAGCGGAGCTCGACAACAACGCCCAGGGCATCTTGGGGTACATCGTGCGGTGGGTCGATCAGGGGATCGGGTGTTCCAAGGTGCCCGACATCGGGAATGTGGCCCTGATGGAAGACCGCGCCACGTGTCGGATCTCGTCACAGCACATCGCCAACTGGCTCCGTCACGACGTCGTGAGCGCTGACAAGTGGAGGACACGTTGCGGCGGATGGCTCTCGTCGTCGACGACCAGAATGCCGACGACGCGGCCTACCGGGCCATGGCGCCGACCTTCGACGGGCCGGCCTTCCTCGCCGCGCGAGCGCTGGTCTTCAGCGGAGTCGGAACTGCCGGCGGGGTACATCGAACCCGCCATCTATCCCTTCCGGCGCCAGGTGATCGGGGCGGAAGAGGTCTCGGCGCGGGGGTAGGGTCGGCGGTCGATCGGCGGGGGGTCCACATGAGCGATGCGCAGATGTCCTCCTCCAAGGAGGCCGGGGTGGGGTGGATGATCTTCGACAATCCCGCGCGCCACAATGCGATCGACCCCACCATGTGGCGCGCGATTCCCAGGCATTCTCGCCGACTTCGAGGCCGATCCCGAGGTCAGGGCCTGTGTGATGAGGGGTGCCGGCGAACGGGCCTTCATCTCGGGCGCGGACATCGCCCAACTCCCCGACGGAACGCAGAAATCCGGGACATCGGGCGACGGGGCCACTGCGTTGCGGGCATTCGAGGCCCTCGAAGCATTCCCCAAGCCTCTGATCGCAATGGTGCGGGGCTGGTGCCTCGGCGGCGGTGTCGCCGTGGCGTTGAAGGCCGATTTCCGCATCGCCGCCAGCGACATCCGGGTCGGCATCCCTGCGGCCCGCCTCGGTATGGGCTACCCACTCGATGCCGTACGGGATCTCGTGACAGTGGTCGGCCCTTCCACCGCCAAGCTCATCCTCTTCACTGCTGAACACATGGGAGCGGAAACCGCACTCCGGGCCGGCTTCGTCGACGAGGTTGTTCAGCCCGACGCCCTCGAGGAACGGGTGCGTGAGCTGACCTCGGAGATCTGCCAGAACGCACCTCTCAGTGTCCTCGCCGCCAAAGCGACCGTCGACCACGTCGTCCGCCCCGCGGAGCGGGCGACATCGCGGAGCAACTGATCCGGGCCTGCCTGGCCAGCGCCGATCTGCAGGAAGGCCGCGCGGCCTTCTTGGAAAAGCGACGCCCGGTCTTCTTGGGCCGATGACAGCGGATCCGGCGCAGGCGGAACTGCCGCTGTCCCGTTTCGGGTGCTCGACCTGACGCAGGCCCGGGCGGGGCCGACGGCGGTACGTCATTTCGCCGACTGGGGCGCTGACGTGGTGATGATCGAGCACGCGAAGGGAGAGGGCCTGACGGGGCTGCGGGACGGATCGGATTTCCAGAACCTTCACCGGGGCAAGCGGAGCCTGTCGCTCGATCTGAAGAGCCCCGAAGGCCTCGAGATCTTCTACCGGCTCGTGGAGACCGCAGACGTGCTCTTCGAGAACTTCCGTCCCCGTGTGAAGCATCGCTTGAAGATCGACTTCGACCGGCTGCATGCGGTGAATCCGCGCCTGGTCGTCGTCAGTATCTCCGGCTTCGGCCAGGATGGGCCCTACGTCGATCGCCCCGCCGTGGATCAGATCGTCCAGGGCATGAGCGGGTTGATGTCGGTGACCGGCCTGCCCGGCCAGGGCCCGGTGCGGGCCGGCATCGCCGTCTCGGATAGTTCCTCGGGTATCTACGCCGCCTTGGGGGCGGTCACCGCCCTGCTCCAACGGGAGGTGACCGGCGAGGGGACGTGGGTGCGCACCTCGCTCCTCCAGTCGTTGATCGCCCTGTCGGATTTCCAGACCGCGCGTTGGGTGTCGGACGGAGAGGTCCCCGAACAAGCGGGCAACTCCCATCCGACGCATCCGCAGATCGGGCTGTTTCCCACCGCAGACGGGAGCATCAACATCTGCGCGACGGGCGCGGCGATGCTGGCCAGATTCTGTGACGCGGCAGGCGCCGCCTGGCTGCTGAGCGATGCCCGGTTCGAGAGCGAAGCCCTGCGCGCCGCCAACGCCGGTGCGCTCACGGAGGAGATCGCAGCCATCACGCGGCTGCGTCCGAGCGACGAATGGGTCGAGGTGCTCAACGGGGCCGGCGTGCCGTGTGGGCCCGTGTACCGGATGGATGAGGTTTTTGCCGACCCACAGGTGGCGCACCTCGACATCGCGCAGCCCGTCGATCATCCGCGCCGTGGCCGGCTCAACCTCGTGGGTCAGCCGCTCGCGATCGGCGACGACAGTGCGGCGCCACGCGCCCCGGCCCCCGACTATGGCGCTGACACCGATGCCGTGCTCGCCGAGCTCGGTCTGACGCCCGGCGAGATCGCCGAGCTCCGGCAACACAGGGTCATCTGAACACAGGGTCATCCGGCAACACAGGGTCAACCGAGAACACAAGGAGGTGCGGTGTGGGTGCCGAAAGTCGCGGGTCGTACGAATCCAAGCGTGCCCCCGATGTGGACGAGGTCCTGGGCTACCTCGAGCAGGGGAGGAATTGGGGTCGCTGGGGTGACCACGATCAGGTGGGTGCTCCCAACCTGATCACCGAGGAGAAGGTCCGCCAGGCCACCGCGCTCGTCACGCAGGGACGGTCGATCTCCCTCAGTCGCCCGGTGACGATTCCCGCTGAAGGGGCGACGGATGCGAAGGCTGACTACGCCATGCACCGGATCGAGGGGCGTGCGGGCGGCGGCGGATCCGATGACGTCCTCACACTCGGGTGTCACGGCCTGACGGTCACGCATCTCGACGCGCTCGGCCATCTCTGGGATGCGAGCGGGATGTGGGGTGGTCGCGATGCCACCGAGGTCGTCACCGAGAGAGGGTTGACGTGGGGAGGCATCGAGCATTGGCGTCATGGGCTCGTCACCAGGGGCGTCCTCCTTCACGTGCCGGCCCACCGTGACGTGCCCTTCGTGGCGATCGACGAGCCGGTGCACGGCTGGGAGCTCGATGCGATCTGCACCGCCCAGGGCGTCGAGGTCGGTCCGGGGGACGCTGTCCTCGTCTATTGCGGGCGCGACCGGTGGGAGATGGCCGAGCCAGGTGGGGTGCAGCGCCCGGAGCGGCCAGGTCTGCACGCATCATGCCTGAAGTTCCTCTCGGCGCGGGACACGCCCATGCTGGTGTGGGACATGATCGACGCCGCACCGCACGGGTACCCGATTCCGTGGGCCGTGCACGGGGCGATCTCCAATTTCGGGATCGCGCTGGTGGACAATGCGGACCTGGCCGAGCTGGCGGGAACCTGCCAGGCGGAGGGTCGATTCGAATGCATGCTCGTGGTGGCACCCCTTGTCGTCGTGGGTGCGACCGGCTCACCGGTGAACCCGCTCGTCATCTGGTAGCGACCAAGGACTCAGAGCTCGCTCAGGAATGCCAACGCGCGCTCCATGGCGGCCGCCGCCGCCTCAGGCCGGTGCCAGTCCTCGAAGTGACCGGCAAAGGTGTGTCCGGCCCCCGGGTAGACGTCCGTGGTCAGGGGAATCGACCACGTGGCGAAGCGTTCGGTGACCTCGTGCACGAGGTCCTGCGGCCAGACATCGTCCTGATCGCCCACGATGAGAAGGGTCGGGCAGCGCATCTGCCAGATCATGTCGATGACATGCTGTGGCTGTCGTGCCGAGAGCTCGTGGAATGTCGGCTGACTGGGGTAGAACAGCACCGCAGCATCAACGTCGCGTCCGAGTTCGGCCGCCAACCAGGCCAGGGTTCCCCCGGTGCAGTAGCCCCACACGGCCACCGTCGAGACGCGCTCGTGCTCTCTGAGATAGGTGACGCCGGCGAGAATGTCCTCGGCACCCCGGCGGAAGTCGAGGGAGGAGATGGCGTCGAGAAGCGGGCCGATGTGGGCCACATCGATCAGGATCTCGGGATCCTCTGGTCCGGTGCCGTGGTAGTAGTCCGGGATGACCGACACGTAGCCGTGCTCGGCCAGTTCCACTCCCACGCCTTTGATGAAATTGTTGACGCCCTGCGCCTCCGTGGCGATCGCCACTCCGACGCGCGGTGCCGGTCCGGCGGGGCGGCAGAGCACCGTCGGCACATCGTCCCCGTCGACGGAGAGTGTGATCGACTCCACGCGCACCTGGGCTTCCGCCGCCCTCTGTTCCCACTCCGGCATCGCCGATCTCCCCCTTCCGGGTGCCCGCACCTGGTCCCGGCGTCCCGTGTCTGGCGCCGTGTCCAGCGTCCTGTGTGCACCGAGCGTACCGATGTGCGCGCGGTGTCGCATGGCTACGGTGTGGCCCTGCCTGGCATAGGTCGGGCCGCAACGATCGGGAGGGGATATGGCAGCAGAGGAGAGGTCGGAGTTCGTCGATGTCGGGGAGACCAACATCCTGACGCTCATGCAGATGCGCCGGGTCGTCGACCCCGAGTCGGGTTTCGCCCTTGAGATGGAGCTGCGCGACGAGGTCGTGAATCCCTTCAGGAGCCTGCACGGTGGTCTCATGGCCACGTTGATCGAGTGTTCCGCGGCGGGGCGCGCGGTGAGCGAAGGTGGTTCCGAGAGGATCCTCCCCTCCGACATGAACATCCGCTTTCTCACGACCGTGAAAGTCGGCCCGGCGCGGGCGATCACCAAGGTCTTGCGCCGTGGGCGTCGGGCCATCGTTGTGCAGTGTGACGTCATCGATGTCGGGAACGACCGCAAGCTCGTGGCGTCGGCCACCCTGTCCTACACGCTGCTCGACTCGTCTACTCCCGACGCTCCCGCCGGCTGAGGGAACCTGCCGGACCCGGAGAACCAGCCGGCCCGCCGGCTCCGAGCCCAACTCCTCAGTGGTTCGTGTACGTGGGCGCACGCTTGTCGCGGAAGGAGGCGAGCTGTTCCTTGGCGTCCTCGGTGCCCAGGGTGAGGATCTGGGTCCGCGCCTCGAGGTCGATGGCCGCCGCCAGGCTCGAGATTTCGAGATTCGACCACAGCGTTGCCTTCCCCATCCACGTCCCGAACGGGGTGTTCGAAATGATCTGGTCGGCCAGCGCCATGGCGGCGTCGACGACCTGCCCGTCAGGCACCGTCTCGAGGACGAGCCCGATGCGGGCGGCCTCCTCGCCCGTGACCCGGCGCCCGGTCAGGACCAACTCGGCGGCTCGGGTTGCGCCCACGATGCGCTGTAACAACCAGCTGAGGCCCAACTCCGCTCCAGAAGCGCCGATCTTCACGAAGGCGTCGACGAACAGGGCCGAGGTGGCGGCGTAGCGAAGGTCGGCGCCCAGCGCGAGTGCATACCCCGCACCCGCCGTGGCACCGTTGATGGCCGCGATGATGGGCTGCGGCACGGCGCGCATGCGGGGGACGATCTCGGCCACGTGCTTCTGCTGGTACATGTTGGATTGGAGCGGGCCCACGTCCGTGGGCACCCATGCCGGCGGGTGGTAGTCCTGCAGGTCGTCGCCGGCACAGAAGCCCTTCCCGGCCCCGGTGAGCACGATCACCCTGCAGTGCGAGTCACGGCCGAGTTGCTCGAAGGAGTGATAGATCTCGTCCAGCATCTCGGAGGTCAATGCGTTCAAATGGTGCGGTCGGTTGAGTGTCATCAACGCCACCCCGTCGTGCGAGCGGTCGATGACCACATCGCCCTCACGCGGCTCGCCTGATCCGCCGTCCTCTGCCATGGTGTCTCCCCCTTCCGCCGGCGACTCCCGGCGAGTCAGGCGCGGCCTGCGAACCAAAGTACCCCGAGTCTCGGGCTCACTCCCACCCGCACCCACGCAGTGCCCGGTCGGGCCGCTATCTTGTGGGCCGAACGGGGGAAGCCATGAGTCACGACGCCACGACCGAGCACGATTTCACGTTTGTCATACGGGCCGAAGATCACGGGCGCATACGCACGCTGCGATTCGACCGGCCCGGCAAGCTCAATGCCTTCACGGCCATCGGTTACGACGCGCTGACCGAGCGGCTCGACGAAGCGGCTGCGGACCCCGGCGTGGCGGTCTGCGTGCTCACCGGAGAGGGGCGTGCGTTCTCCGCCGGCGTCGACCTCCACGCCGTGAGCTCGCCCGAGGGCAGTGCTGAGTTGGGGGTCCATTTCAACCCGATGATCCGCGCGCTCGCCACGTTCCCCAAGCCCCTCATCGCGGCGGTCAACGGATTGGCCGTCGGCCTCGGAGCCACGCTGCTCTTGCACTGTGATCTGGTGGTCATCGACGAGGACGCCCTGGTGCGCATGCCCTTCGTGGCCCTGGGGACCTGCGCCGAGGCGTCGAGCAGTTGGCTCCTGCCCAAACGGGTCGGGCCGCAAGAAGCGATGTGGATGGTCCTTTCGGGTCGCTTCTTCACCGCCGACGAGGTGGTGGCGAACGGCTTCGCGCTGGCCAAGGCGCCGGCTGGCCACGCGCACGCCCGGGCCATGGAGATGGCCGAACAGCTCGCAGCCCACGAGATCGCCGCGCTGGTCGCCAACAAGGCATTGTTGCGAGAGGGGTGGGCCCAGCAGATCACCGAGGTCTGGGACCGTGAACAAGAGGCGATGAAGGCCATCGCGCTGGAGCTCGGCCCCATCGGCTGGTCCGACAAGGAGTGACGGGACGAGCAGGAGTGAGCAGGCGACCATGAACGGGCAGATCGGTTCGTATCGCCGGGGGATCGCGGGCACCGCGGCGGGGGACCCCGATCGCATCGCGCTGATCGACGGCAGCCGAAGGGTGACGTTCGGCGAGTTGGACGCGCTCGCCAACGGCATCGCCGACCGGCTGGCCGAACACGGCGTGGCAGCGGGCGATGCCGTCGGCATACTGCTGCACAACCGGGCCGAATGGTTCATGATCACGCACGCCGTCGCCCGTCTCGGAGCGATGTATGTGCCGATCTCACCCCGACTCACCCCTTCGGAGGCGGACTACATCGTCGCCGACTCCTCGATGAAGGTGTGCTTCACCGAGGGGGGGATCACCTTCGACAGCCTCGGGGTGGCGACCATCGACGTGGACGCGCCCGGTTTCGAACGGACGAGTGGGCGTGCGCCCCGGTCCGATTTTCTCAACACCATGCCCACCCTCATGGGGTACACCTCAGGGACGACCGGGCGTCCCAAGGCGGTCGAGCGTCCGGCCCCGGTCCCCATGCCGGTGGCGACCAGCTCGGCCGTTGCCGCCTTCTGGGGGTATGGCCCCGACACGATCCAGTTGATCAACGGTCCGCTGTATCACACCGCTCCGAGCGCCTATGCGGAATACGCCCTGTGGGAAGGCGGACGGGTGGTCGTCCAGGACCGCTTCACCGGCCAGGGATGTCTCTCGCTCATTGAGGAGCACGCCGTGACCCGGACACAGATGGTGCCGGCGCACTTCGTCCGCATCCTCGAGACGGAATGGCAGCGGTACGACACGTCGAGCATCCGGCTGGTCCTCCACGCGGCGGCCATGTGCCCGGTGCATCTCAAGTGGCGCATCCTCGAGGTATTCCCGAGGGGCACGGTGTGGGAGCTCTACGGCGCCACCGAAGCCATGGGCACGGTGATCTCGCCCGGCGAATGGCTCCTGAAACCGGGCAGTGTCGGGCGGCCGTTCCCGGGACTTTCCCTACGCATCCTCGACGAGAACGGCCGGCCCCTCCCTCCCGGCGAGGTCGGGACGATCTACGTGAGCCAGTTCACGGGGGCGAACTTCAGTTACCGGGGCGACAGCGACAAGACCAGAGCGGCCTATCAGGACGGCTACGTGACAGTGGGAGATCTGGGCCATCTCGACGAGCAGGGCTACCTGTTCATCGCCGATCGTCGCACCGACCTGATCCTGAGTGGGGGCGTCAACATCTACCCGGCGGAGGTGGAGAACGCGCTCGCGGCCGATCCCGACGTGGTCGACTCCGCGGTCTTCGGACTACCCGACGAACGTATGGGCCATCTGGTGCACGCCGTCGTCGAGTTGCGGCCAGGTGCGGCGGCTGATGCCGACGTCATTCTCGAACGGCTGTCGGTGCATCTCGCCGACTTCAAGCGGCCACGGACCATCGAATTCGTCGACGAGCTTCCCCGCGAGCCCAATGGCAAGGTGCTCAAGCGCAAGTTGCAAGAGGAGCGCTCCGCCGGCTCGTGACTCAGCGGAACCCGGGAGACGGTTGCGTCCTCCCCGGAAGGCTGTCCTCAGTCCGAGGAGGGGAGTGGCGAGGCCTCTTTGGCGGCGAGCACCTCGTCACCGATGGAGAGTGAGCCGCTGCCCGCCTTGGTGCACAGGACCTCCACCGCCGGCTCGCCCGAGGCGTAGCGCTTGCCGATGAGCGTGCCTGCATCGTGGGGCGCCACGGGCTCTCCGCTGCGAGCCGTCGCATCAGCGAGCTCGACCATCGGTGTGCCGCCACAGCGCAGGTCCAGGTCCTCCTTGGGTGCCTTGATCACGATGACCTCCGTGTCGCAGACCACGCTGCTCAGTCGCAGCCCCGCTTTGGTGATCACTTCGGCCAACCCTCCTGTGGTGCGCCCCCGCTGGTCCGGCAGCCCCGAGAGCCTACCTGGCCCCTGGGAGTCGCTTCGAGTACCGCAACTCGACAGGCGGCCCGAGGCTGAAGCTGCGCCGTCGCTGCGGCTTCGCATAGGGTGCGAGGTCGCAACACTGGGGGCGCGGGGGATCAGCACCGGAATTTCCCGCCCGAGACGGAGGATCAGGGCATGGAAAGCACCGAGATGGAGACCATCATCTACGAGAAGGATGGTCCGATCGCTCGCATCGTCCTCAACATGCCGAACAAGGCGAACATCCAGACTGCACAGCAGGTCTACGACTTCGAGCAGTGCCTCAGGTGGGCCGATCAGGACGAAGAGGTCAAGGTCCTCATCCTCAAGGCCAACGGCAACGGGTTCTGCGCCGGTCACGCCATCGTGGATCCCGAAGAGATGCCCGAGGTCTACCCGACGACCGGTCCGACGATGGAGCGGACCTGGAAGAAGCACAACTACGACCTCTTCCTGTGGCCGCCGCTGAACTTGTGGGAATTCTCCAAGGCCACCATCGCCCAGGTCCACGGATACTGCGTCGGCGGGGGCACCGTCTACGGCTTCTTGTGCGACATCACGGTGGCGTCCGACGACGCCTACTTCCAGATGCCCCTTCCCCAGGGCTTCGGCCTGCCCGGCGCCCAGACGATCATGGAGCCCTGGGTCTTGATGAACTTCAAGCGCGCCTACGAGTACCTGTACCTGGGCAAGACGCTCTCGGCCGAAGACGCCAAGGAGTGGGGCTTCATCAACGACGTCGTGCCCGCGTGCCGAACTCGAGTCCACCGTCGAGGAGATGGCGGCCACCATCGCCCAGATGCCGCTGACCACCATCATGACGATCAAGCAGTCGGTCAAGCGTGCATGGGAGGGCATGGGGATGCGCGTCAACATGCAGAACACCGCTGACTTCTGCACGATTGCGTCGAGTGCGTCCGATGTCCACGAGTTCATGGCGAAGCGGGCCGGCCGCCTGCCGCGCCAGGTGGCGGAGGACGGGGCCCAGGCGGTCAAGGCGGCAGAGTCCTAGGAGGCGGGTCCGAGGAGAGAGTCCTGGGAGAAGGCTCGTCGGGCCGGCCAATGGGCTGACCTGGGTTCCTCACCGGCCGACCACCCGACCGGCCACCCGACTCGGCCACCCGACTCGTCCACCCGGTCGAAAACCCGATGGCGGCCCACGGAGAGAGGGTTGTAGCGTTCGCAGCGGAGAAGCGGAAGGAAGCACACCATGACAACTGATGCCACGGCTCTTCACGGAGAGCACCGGATGTTGATCGACGGCAAGCTCGTCGAGGCCAAGTCGGGCAAGGTGTTCGACAACATCAACCCGGCGACCGAAGAGGTGCTCGGTCAGGTCGCCGACGCCGGTCACGAGGATATGGACGAGGCCATCGCGGCCGCCCGCCGGGCGTTCGACGAGACGGCCTGGTCCACCGACAAGGAGTTGCGCAAGCGGTGTCTGTTCCAGTTGCAGGCCGCGCTCGAGGCCGAACGTGAGCTGCTCCGGGCCGAATTGGTGGCAGAGGTGGGGACTCCGGTCCTGCTGACGTACGGGCCACAGCTCGACGCCCCCCTCGCCGACGGCCTGGTCTGGCCCGCTCATTTCATCGACGAGTTCGCCTGGGAGCGCGACCTGCCTGAAGGCAACGCCTTCGGCATGCGCAGCTGGCGCAAGGTGACCAAGGAAGCCGTCGGCGTCGTGGGCGCCATCGTGCCGTGGAACTACCCCTTCGAGGTCTCCATCCAGAAGCTCGGGCAGGCTCTGGCCACCGGCAACACCGCGATCTTGAAGGCCGCCCCCAACACGCCGTGGAACGCCACGCGCATCGGCCGCCTGGTGGCCGAGCAGACCGACTTTCCTCCCGGTGTCCTGCAGGTGATCACCACCTCGGACAATGCAGTGGCCGAAGACCTGGTGATCGACCCCCGGGTCGACCTCATCTCCTTCACCGGTTCGACCGCGGTCGGTCGCCGGATCATGGAGAAGGGTGCGCCGACCCTGAAGCGTCTCTTCCTCGAGCTCGGGGGCAAGTCGGCCGACATCATTCTCGACGACACCGACTTCGAGGCCAAGCTGTCGATGGCCTGGACCGTCTGCTCGCACGGTGGGCAGGGATGCGTGATGTACACCCGCATGTTGCTCCCGCGCTCGCGCTACGACGAGGGCATCGAGATCATCGCTGAGGGCTTCCGCAACGTCCCCTACGGCGATCCGACCGACCCGGGCAATATCCAGGGACCCCAGATCAGCGCCCTCCAGCGCGAGCGTGTCCTGGCGCACATCGAGCGGGGCAAGGCCGAAGGCGCCCGCGTGGTCGTCGGTGGGGGCCGGCCGGCCCAGTTCGAGAAGGGCTACTACGTCGAGCCGACCCTCTTCGCCGATGTCGAGAACTCGATGTCGATCGCCCAGCAGGAGATCTTCGGCCCCGTGCTGGTCGTCGTCCCCTTCGACGATGACGACGACGCCGTCCGCGTGGCCAACGACAGCGAGTACGGGCTGGGCGTGGGAGTCACCTCGGCCTCCGAGGAGCGCGCGATGGCGGTCGCCCGTCGTATCCGGGCCGGCACGGTGGGCGTCAACGGTGGCGTCTGGTACGGCCCCGATGCTCCCTTCGGCGGCTACAAGGCCAGTGGGATCGGCCGCCAGAACGGCATCGAGGGCTTCGAGCAGTACACAGAGACCAAGACCTACGCCGGCGGGCTGCCTCCCAAAGAGGGCTGAAGGAAGACATCATGACGACGAGCGAAGCGCCGTCGCTCCAGGGAGAACACCGGATGCTGATCGACGGCAAGCTCGTCGAGGCCAGGTCCGGCAAGGACTTCGACAACATCAACCCGGCCACCGAAGAAGTGCTCGGCCAGGTCGCCGATGCCGGACACGACGACATGGACGAGGCCATCGCGGCCGCACGTCGGGCCTTCGACGAGACGGTGTGGTCCACCGACAAGGAGCTGCGCAAGCACTGCCTGCTCCAGCTGCAAGCGGCGTTGGAAGGCGAGCGCGAGCTGTTCCGGGCCGAGCTGGTGGCCGAGGTGGGGTCACCGGTGACCCTGACGTACGGGCCGCACCTCGACATCCCGCTGGCGGAAGCCTTGATCTGGCCGGTGCAATTCATCGACGAGTTCGCCTGGGAGCGTGACCTGCCCGATGGTCACGCCTTCGGCCAGCACAGCTGGCGCAAGGTGACCAAGGAAGCCATTGGTGTCGTCGGGGCCATCGTCCCGTGGAACGTCCCCTTCGAGGTCTCCCTCAACAAGCTGGGTCAGGGCCTGGCCACGGGGAACACCGTGATCTTGAAGGCCGCCGCCAACACGCCGTGGAACGCCACGCGCATCGGTCGTCTCGTAGCGGAGCAGACCGACTTTCCTCCCGGTGTCCTCCAGGTGATCACCACCTCCGACAATGCAGTGGCCGAAGACCTGGTGGTCGACCCCCGGGTCGATCTCATCTCCTTCACCGGTTCGACCGCGGTAGGCCGGCACATCATGGAGAAGGGCGCGCCGACCTTGAAGCGCCTCTTTCTCGAGCTCGGTGGCAAGTCGGCGAATATCATTCTGGACGACGCCGACTTCGAGGCCAAGCTGAGCAAGGCGTGGAGGATCTGCAACCACGGTGGCCAGGGCTGCTCAATGCTCACCCGCATGCTGTTGCCGCGCTCGCGCTACGACGAGGGCGTGGCCATCGTGGAGGAGGGTTTCCGCCACGTCCCCTATGGTGATCCGACCGACCCGGCCAACATCCAGGGACCCCAGATCAGTGCGCTGCAGCGCGATCGCGTCCTGGCGCACATAGAGCAGGGCAAGGCCGAGGGGGCCCGCTTGGTCATCGGCGGCGGTCGCCCGGCCCAGTTCGACAAGGGCTACTACGTGGAGCCGACCCTCTTCGCCGATGTCGAGAACTCGATGTCCATCGCCCAAAAGGAGATCTTCGGCCCGGTCCTGGTCATCGTGCCGTTCGAGGACGACGACGACGCTGTCCGCGTAGCCAACGAGAGCGACTATGGGCTCGGCCTGGGTGTTACCTCGGCTTCCGAGGAGCGGGCGGTGGCCGTGGCCAGGCGGATCCGTACAGGCACCGTCGACATCAACGGGGGTGTGTGGTACGGGGCTGACGCCCCCTTTGGTGGCTACAAGTCCAGCGGGATCGGCCGCCAGAACGGCATCGAGGGCTTCGAGCAGTACACCGAGACCAAGACCTACGCGGGTGCGCTGCCACCGGAGGACGGGTAGGGGGGATCGATACCCGGCGCACGGCCCCCCGGCGCCGATGCGCCGACCAGAGATCGCCCACTCAGGGAGCACGGCCAATTGCTAGGCCTCGCTGATCTTTGCCACACCGTCCTTCTTGACGACGACGTCACCGTTGATCTTCATGCGACACGCCAATCGGAATGGCGCATCACTCGCTCGGACACGGCGGATTCTGTCGAGCACCAGGCGTTCTTCCTTTTCGGGCTGCAACGCATGGGAGGCCCCACACTCAACCTCGAGGCAGCAGAACGTACACTGTGCCTGCCCGTAGCAGCGCGTCGGCCAGGAGTACCCGTTGCGCCACGCGGCCTCGAAGATCGTTTCAGCTTCCGCGACCCTGATGCGCACGCCAAGTGGTCGGACTTCGACCACGCCCCCGAGGGCTTCGATGCCTCCCTGTTCTCGCGCTATGAGCCTCTCCTCCGGAAGCGAACCCATCGTCAGGGCTTACGGGCTCTCGTTGAAGTCCCAGCTTGGCACCAAGACGCCGTAGTCGTTCTTCCAATCGCCGATTTGCTCGAAGGGGGCCATCGGCATCTTCAGGTTCCGCAGGGAGAGCCCGCTACAGACGGTATCCGCCAGTCCTTCGTACACCCCGGCGGGATCGGTGAGGAAGTTCTTCTCCATGACTCTCTCCTCGGAAGGCTCGGTCCACAGCACGTACCTGTTGCCGCGAGCTTCGAATAATCGCCCACTGACATGACCGGCCTCGGGAGACGCCAGGAACACGATGAGCGGAACGACATGGGCGGGATCGTTGATGGTCCCCGTCGCTTTCTCACTGGCCAGGGGTCCCTGCCGCTGCGCAGCCGAACCAGAGACGTCATGCATACGTGTTGCCGCGTCCGGGCGAACGCAGTTCGCTGTCACGTTGTAGGCCACGAGGGCGTTGGCACAGGATCGGGTGAACCCGAGCACGCCGGACTTGGCTGTCGAGTACGCCAGCAGCGTGGGCTGGGAGACCAAAGAAGCGCCCGAGGCATAGTTGATCAACCTCCCATACTCCTTCCTGGCCACCCAGTGTTTGGCTGCGAAGTGCGTGGTGTTGAAATAGCCGCGCAGGTGGACGTTCAAAATCGCGTCGAAGTCCTCCGGGGACGTATCGACAGGAGTGCCGAAGCGGATGATCCCTGCGCAGTTGACCAGGATGTCGAGCTTCCCGTAGGTGTCGATGGCCTTGTTCACCATGGCCTCAGCGTCGGCCCAGTCGGAAATGTCGCCGCCATCTGCAATGGCCGTCCCGCCCTCCGCGACGATCTGATCGGCTACCAGCTTGGCAGGCTCAGGATCGCGTCCACCGCCTGTCGCCAGTGAGCCCACATCATTGACGACGATCTGGGCACCTTCGCGGGCCAACCCGAGAGCGGTGGCGCGACCCAAACCGCCACCCCCACCATTGACCACGGCGACCAAACCCTCGAGCCTTCCAGCCACGAACATGCCCCTCTCGACGACGGGATCAGCGATAGCGGGCAGCAGCGAGCCCCCCGGAAAATACTGCAAGATCTGCTGCGGACAACGAAGCTACACCGCGAAGAGCGGGGCGGGGCAGGTGCACGTGCCCACCGCAACCAGGACGTCGTCGTACACTTGGAGGAGTTGGGACCTCGTCGTACACTCGGGGGGCTATGACTGTCGTGGATGAGCCAACTTCCGTTTCGCGGGGCGCGAGACGTCGATGGTGCCGTTCCGGATCACCGATGATCAGTTGATCCCGGCTGGGCGGTACACGAGCCAGGAGTTCCACGATTGGGAGCGCGAGCGGCTGTGGCCCCGGGTGTGGCAGGTGGCGTGCCGCGAGGAGGACCTGCCCCGTGTCGGGGACTTCATGGAGTACACGATCATGGAGTACTCCATCCTGGTGGTGCGCAACCAGAGCGGGGTTATCAGGGCCTTTCATAACGCCTGTCGGCATCGGGCCACCCAGTTGGGTCAGGGCACGGGGTCGTTCCCGACGGGGCAGATCGTGTGCCCGTTCCATGGTTGGAAGTACGACCTGGACGGGACCAGCACGTATGTCTATGCCCGTCAAGGGTTCCGACCGGAGTGCGTGGAGCACGCGGAGATCGATTTGAAGCCGGTGCAGGTGGCGATCCGATGGGGGATGGTGTGGGTGAACGCAGACCCGAACGCCCCGAGCCTGGAGGATTCGCTAGGGGGAATCGCGGAGTACATCGATCCGTTGCGGATGGATCTGATGCGCGTGCAATGGTGGAAGCAGATCCGCCTGGAGGCCAACTGGAAGGTGGCGCAGGAGGCCTTCTTCGAGGCGTACCACGTCATGCAGGCCCACCCCGAGCTCGCCATGTTCGTCGAGGGTGACGCGCTCAACATGGACACCTTCGACAGCTCCGTCCCGCTGATCCCGATCCCCGGCTTGGGACACTGGGCCCACGTCTTGGCGAGCCACAACTTCGGGACGCCGGAGGGTCTCCAGGAGGGCGCGTCGAGCGGTGATTCCATGGTCGCCATCAATCGGGCGAACTGGTTCGGCACACGAGCGCAGATCACCCAGCGGGTCTACGAGATCCAAGAAGAGCTCCTCGCCAGCGGGGTGCCCTGTGACGATCACCTTGGAACGGTCTTGATGAACGCGGTGTTCGAGGATGCGCGCGCACGCAACGTTCCGTTGCCGATGCCGACGGACAAGTCCACAGCATGGGCGCACGTATTCCCCAACATGACGTTCGTGAGCGGCTACGGCAGCTCACTGATCTACCGGTCCCGTCCCGACGGGAACAATCCCAACGCGTGCATTTACGACTTCTGGTCCGTGGAGATCCCGCCCGCCGGGACCGAGTCGCCCAAGCCGGTTCAGGCGACCGACGAGTTCTTCGAGAGCCTGTTCATAGTCCAGCAGGACAAGGGCAACATCGAACGCCAGCAAGTCGGTCTGCGATCCCTGGGTTATCGGGAGAACCGTTTGGCGACCTCCTACGAAAGAAGCATCACGCTGTTCCATCGTCGCCTCGATCAGGTCCTCGCTGAGCCCCCAGCGGGCCTCGACCGCTAGCCGTTCCGGGCTGTGCTACCTGGTCTTTCCGCTCTCTGTGGAACGCGAAACGCCTAGTCGGAGACGACCCAATGCGACCACGATTCTGGAACCTCGGGAGCGAAGTTCACCGGGTTCGGCATCCGTCCCATCGCGAGATGGCAGGCTGGGCCACTCGTATCCGCCCCGTGCATGTGCACGATCCCGCCTGGTAACGAGACGAACCCTCCCTCCGCGATGACGACGTCCTCGCCACCGTCGAGTGCGATGACCCCGGTTCCACTCACGTAGTACAGGACCTGGTCATGTGCGTGGGTATGCGGCCTCACCCGTGTCCCCGCCTCGTAGAACAACGCAGTCACGTAAACGTCGTCGGTGCCGAGATTCTGCGAGATCGCCTGACTCAACGCGTTTCCGGCGAAGATCGGGCCATCTCCTTGCGGCATGAGCTCACCGTCGCGGAGCGACACTATCGGGGGTGTGTGCATTGGAGGTCGGACGGTCGGTGCTCTGGCGAGCCCGTTCGCCATGCTCCTTTCGATCTGTAGGTGCGGATGTGGGGACAGTCGTAGAACGACGGAACTGGTTCTGCTCTTGATGAGTGAATCTCAGCTGCTTCGACATCTGAGTATGCGCCCCCGGAAAGCGGTTGTAAAGGCATGAAAAGCGTGCTCCACGTCACTCAGTGAGGCGCCATCGTCGTCCGTATGGTGATGGCGCCTTCCGGACAGTTGGCCACGGCCCGGCGCGCGTTGTCGATCAATTCGGGGGGTACGACACCGTCTCCGTGCTCGGAAGAGATGCCCATGTCGTCGACGTCGAAGAGCTCCGGCGCGTAGACAGAGCAGCGGTTATGCCCCTGACATTTCTCACTGTCCACGTGCACTCGGAGAGAATCAGCATCTTTTGTCACAAGCCGCCTCCAGATCAGACTCGGATCAGGACGTTAGTCCCAGGGTCCTCGACCGCCCCAGGCCTGGTTCTGTCACGGTGATCGGAGTGCGCGGCTCGGATTCGGTGGTAAAACAAGTCGGGACTGTTGTTGCGCCACGCAAGAGAGAGTTCCTGTCGTAGGAAAAGGGGGAGTGCCGTGGTAGCTGTCGAGGATCCGACGGGTGGGTCCGTACCTGCGCATGTCCCCGCCGACCGGGTCCTCGAGTGGACGCCGGAGACCAACCCGGAGATGCCGAACGATCCGTGGGCGGCGTACGAGAAGCTGCGTGAGGTGGCGCCCGGCGTGTTTTGGTCGCCGGGGTCGATGGACGGCAAAGGGGTGTGGTTCGCAACTTCGTACGAGCTCTGTCGAGAGGTGCTCCAGGAGCACAAGCGGTTCACGACCACGATGGATTTCGCTCCCGGTATCAATAACGCGTGGCCGCGGCGGCTGATCCCGCTCGAGCTCGACCCTCCGGACCATCAGCGGTACCGGTCTCTCCTGACGCCGCTGTTCGCCCCCGCTGCTATCGACAGGCTGGAGGCTGGCATCGTGGCCACGGCCACGGAGCTCATCGACGACGTCGTCGACGACGGCCACTGTGACTTCATGTCCCAGTTCGCGAGTCTGCTCCCGGGCACAGTCTTCATCCAGCTCCTCGGTCTCGATCCCTCCGAACGCGACCGGTGTACCGGCTGGGTGGAGACGTTCCTCCGCAGCGGTACTGCCCCGGAACGGCAACAGGTTGGGATCGACATCCAGGAGCTCTTGGTCGGCTACATCGAGGCCAAGCGGGCCGATCCGGGCCCTGACCTGGTGTCCCAGCTGACCTTGGCGAGGGTGAACGGGGAGCTCATCGAGGACGAGTACATCCAGGATATGTGCTTCCTCCTGTTTCTCGCCGGTCTCGACACTGTCGGGTCGGGTCTGGGTCACATGTTTCGCTACTTGGGCGAGCATGAAGAGAAGCGCCGGGAACTGATCGCGAGGCCGGAGCTCATTCCCGAGGCGATCGAAGAATTGCTCCGGTGGAACTCCTTCGTCAACGTCTCCCGCACGGTGCGGGTCGACACCGAACTCGGTGGGGTTCCCATGAAGAAAGGCGACCACATCCACGTCGTCCTGGTGCTTGCCGACCGCGATGACTCCGTCTTCGACGCCCCGCAAGACGTCAACTTCGAGCGCAGCCAGAACCCCCACTTGGCCTTTTCGGCCGGTGTCCACCGCTGTGTCGGCTCCCACCTTGCCCGCCGCGAGCTTCGAGTGGCGATTGAGCAGTGGCTCGCCCGTGTACCCGATTTCCATGTCCCCACCGGTGCCCAGATCAGATACAGCCCGTACGCGCACTTCACCATCGAGCATCTTCCTCTCGAGTGGTCCACCACATCGTCGCGACGCCGCACGAGGTAACGGGCGCGCCGTGGGCCGCGCCGTGGGCCGTCGGCCCGTGGGCCAGTGACGGACCTTGACAATGAATTATTGATCTGGTTCACTCTCGTCCGAGTACCGCATAGACAAGTGCTTTTCACACATTCCGACATACGCCTACCGCGCTATGTCCACTCTGCCGGGGGGTCAGCACATGTCGGGTCGCATGGAAGGCAAGGTCGTCTTCGTGACTGGAGCCGCCCGTGGGCAGGGGCGCAGCCACGCACTGCGGCTCGCCGAAGAGGGCGCAGACATCATCGCCGTGGATCTGTGCGAGCAGATCGCCTCGAATCCTTATCCGCTCTCCACACCCGAGGACCTGGCGCAGACTGTGAAGGGTATCGAGGCGCTCGATCGGCGTGTCGTGGCGCGCCAAGGCGACGTGCGGGATCGGGTTCGGCTCCAGACTGTTCTCGAAGAGGGCATCGCCGAGTTGGGACATCTCGATGTTCTCGTCGCCAACGCCGGAATCCTTCCCATGGGGGGTACTGACAGTCGTTCGGCGTTCATCGATGCGGTGGACGTCGACTACGTCGGCGTGATCAATTCGGTGGCCGTCGCCCTCCCGCACCTGACGGCTGGTTCGTCTATCGTCGTTACCGGCTCGACCGGTGCGCTCATGCCCAAGACCGTTGACAATCCGGCCTTGGGTTCCGGCGGAACCGGGTACGGTTTCGCGAAGCGTCAGGTGGTGGCCTATGTCGAGGCTCTCGCACTCCAGGTAGCGCCGCACATGATTCGTGTCAACGCCGTTCACCCCACGAATTGCAATACGCGTCTGCTGCACAACCAATGGATGTACAACATATTCCGGCCCGACCTCGACGCCCCGACCCGGGAAGACGTGGAGTCTGCGTTCGTCGCCTTCCAGGCCATGCCCATCCCGTACGTCGAGCCGGTCGACATCTCGAACCTGGTTCTGTTCCTGGCGTCGGACGAGTCCCGATATGTGACGGGACAGCAGATCTGCGTTGATGGAGGCTCGCTGTTGAAGTGGCCCAACGGGCCGAAATAAGCCCGACGGCCCGAAAAGAAGCCCAACGGGCCGAAAGAAGCCCGACGGGCCGAAGAAGCCCAACGGGCCGAAAGAAGCCCGACGCGAGAGCGAGACAGTTCAGCCCGGTTGGAAGACGAGCGGAAGCGCCACGATGCTCGATTTGTTGATGGCCGGCTTCCAGCGGATCTCAAAGCCGGGTTCCAGCTCGAATTCGGGGATGCGATGGAAGAACTCCTCCAGGGCGACTCGCATCTCGAGCCGGGCTTGGTGGATGCCGAGGCAGCGGTGCACGCCGAGCCCGAACGCCAGGTGACGATTGATCGGGCGGTCCAGGTGCGCCACGTTCGGGTCGGCGAACTCGTCAGGATCGCGCGAGCCCCCGGCCAGGGACAGCGCGAACAGATCCCCTTTCTTGAACGCGATCCCGCTGATCTCGCCGTCCTTGTGGGCCACCCGGCTCATGTAGTGGTTCGTGTTGATGCGGAGCATCTCTTCGATGGCCCCGTCCGGGATCCGGCGAGTTGCGGCCAAGGTCCGGCGATCCTCGGCATGGGTAGCGAGGTGGTGCATCGCCATGGCGATGGCGCTCGAGGTGGTGTCGGTCCCGGCGCTGTAGAGGAAGGTCAGGATGTTGATGATGTCCGCGTCGTCGACGGGTTCGTCGTCCATACGGGCTTCGATGAGTACCGAGGCGATGTCGTCACCGGGCTGGCGATGCCGTTCCTCGACGATGGTGGTCATGATCGCGAAGATCTTTTCGGACAGATCGGCCCTGTACTTCGTGGCGGCCTCGACGCCGTCTGTCATCGCAACTCGGATATGGCCGTAGGTCGCGTCGAATGATATCTGCGCGAACTCCTGGGAACGATCGGCGGGCAAGCCGAGTTGCGTGCAGAAACGCCAGACCGGAAGCACCTGGGCGTACTCGGCGACGAACTCGCAGCGACCTTTTGGAGCGATGAGGTCGAGCCGTTCGCGTGCGATCTCGCGGTACACGGGCTCGAGAGCTGCGACACGCTTGGGGGCGAACAGCGGGAGCATCAGCTGGCGCCACTTCAACAGCTCCGGCGGGTCCAGGGAGTTCGGGATGTTCGGGTGCGGGTTTGGTATGCGGGGGATTGTCCCGACCTGGCCGAAGGTGTCGGCATCCTGCAATGCCTCGCGAACCTCCTTGTAGCGGGTGAGTACCCAGAAACCGCCGTGCAAAGGGCTGAACAGGACCGGCCGGTCCTGGTGCTCGACCGGCAGCATTTGGGGGCAGCGTTCCAGGGTGTCACCGGTCAGCAGGTTGTACTCGACGACGAGCTCGTCTGGCACGTGATCGGGCACCTGTGCGAGGTGGGACAGATCAGATGACATCGCCGGGCCCTACAGGATCGCGCCCTTGATCTTGAGCTCGAGGAGCTCGTCCATGTCGAGACCGAGCTCGCCGAGGACCTCGTCGGTGTGCTCGCCGTGGTCGGGACCCCGGGTCAGGTCGGGCGGGGTCTCGTCGAACTGGATGGGGGAGGCGATCATCTTGAACATCGTGCCCGATTTGGCTTCGACCTCGCGGACGTAGCCGTTCGCGATCGCCTGGGGGTCGACGAGCAGTTCGGCCGCGTTCTGCACCGGTGCCCAGACCCCCTTGGCGGCCTCCAGGATGGACTTCCACTCTTCGAATGTCTTCTTGGCGAAGAGATCGTCGAGAATGCCGACGCAGGCCGCAGCGTTGTCCCGGCGGGCCTGGGCGTCGATGAAACGGGGATCGTGTTCGAGCTCGGGCGCGCCGAGGAGGCCGACGAGGTCGCCCCAGTAGCGGTCGGATTCCAGCATGACGAGGGAGAGGAAGCGCCCGTCTGAGGTCTTGTACATGCCGACGATGGGATTGGGGGTCTCCGTGCGGTCCCGCATGGGCATCCGGGTCATGCCGAAGAGCCCGGCAGCCATGGATGAGGCGGCGGTGGCCCACATGGCCGTGCCGAGCAGGGAGTTGTCGACGATGGACCCCTCGCCGGTGCGCTCGCGGTGGAACAGGGCGGCCGAAATCCCACCGGCGATCGTGAGGCCGCCGATGACATCGCCGAACGCCGGTCCCGGCTGGGCGATCGGGTAGCCGGCGTCGGGGTCCGAGATGATGTCCGCCGGGCCGCCCCGACCCCAGAACGTGCACCCGTCGTAGCCGCCGCGTTCTGCGTCCGGGCCGCGCTGGCCCTGGCCCGAACCGCGCACGTAGATGATCTTGGGGTTGACGGCCCGGACGTCCTCGACGTCGATGCCCAGCTTGCGGCGGGCCTGGGGCCGGAAATTGGTGAGGAACACGTCGGCCGTGGCACAGAGCTTGAGCAGCAGCTCCCGGCCTTCGGGCGTCCGCATGTCGATGCCGACGCTGCGCTTGCCCCGGTTCGGGAGCTCCATCATGTGCGCGATACCGCCGGGTCCGGTCGGGACGAGGCCCATCGCGGCCAGGCCACGTTGAGGGTCGCCGCTCTCGGGGTGCTCGATCTTGATGACGTCGGCACCCCATTCGGCGAGTACCGCCCCGGCCACCGGCACATACGTCCAGGAGGCCACTTCGACGACGCGGATCCCATCCATGATTCCCATAACTGGTTCTTCCCTCTGACTCGGTTCGTGACTCGGTTGGTGACTCGGTGTGTGGCTCGGTTGGTGGCTGTTCAGTTGTTCGGTCTGCTACGTCGCGGTGCGGGTGCCCGGCGAGCCGCGGCTTGGGCAGCGGCTCCGGCGAAAATCGCCGGATCAATGTTGCCGGTCATGATGGCACCCATCGTGCCCCCGTCCGTGATCAGGTTCTCACCGGTGACGAAGGAGGCGGCGCGGCTGTTGAGGAAGAGCAGCGGATATGCCTGCTCGGCGGGTGTGGCGCGCCGACCCAGGGGCACGGGGAAGCTCTCCATGAATTCCTTTCCCATGTGCGCCTCGAAATCGGGCATCATCGGCGTTTGCGTCGGCCCGGGGCTGATCGAGTTGACCCGGATCCCCTTGTCCGCCCAGGCGTACGACGCCCACAGCGTCCACACGATGAGGGCCTCCTTCGACGGGGCATAGCCGCCGGCGATCTCGTCAGGGTGCTCGTCGCACCCAGGTGCGCCCGGCCGCGAAGCCGGTGGTCGTCACGAGGGGCATCCATTTTGCGATGTTGGCCATCCAGCCGATGCCTGCGGTCGACGAGATACTGGCGATCGCGCTGCCGGGTGGCATATGCGGCACCACGAGCTCGGCCAGGAGCCGGGCCGACAAGAAGTTCACCGTCATCACGTCGTCGTCGGGGAAGATCGAACCGGCGCGCCCGGCGCAATAGAACAACGCGTTGATCTCGCCGTCGATGGAGGCCACGGTCTGCGAGACGGCGTCCGGGTCGCGCAGATCGGTGCCGTAGTACCCGGCCACGTCGATCGGGGGCTCCTTGAGGTCGATCACATGGACCTCCGCCCCCAGCGCCGACAACTCTGTGACGGCGGCCGCCCCCATTCCGGCCCCACCGCCCCCGGCGACGACAACTCGAGATCCCTCGTAGTCCCAGATCGACGCCATTGCCTTCCCCCTCGCTCGGCCGGCCTCCGGGCCGGTCATGATGCTTATCCATCCTCCGGCACGCGCGTCAAGGCGTGGACGGGTATCTCCGGCAGCTAGCGGGGCAGCCCCAGGCCGTGCTCGGCCAGGATGTTGCGGTTGATCTCCGTCGTGCCTCCGGCGATGGTGCTCTGGCGCGAGGAGGCCAGATTCTTGCCCCAGCGTCCACCGAGGGCCTCGAGCCCGAGCAGATCGACGGCCAGCTCGGCCAGCGCCTGCTCAATCTGCGACCACATCAGCTTGGCGATCGAGCCCATCATGGCCGACGGCTGGCGACCCGCTCCGATGGCCTGGAGCTCCCGCGTGGTCGTCCACCCCATGGTGGCGATCCGGGCGTAGATCGCCATGAGGCGGTCCCGGATAACCGGGTCGCTCATGGCCGGAAGGCCCTTGGCGTCGTCCATCAGACGGTTGAGTCGGTCGCGCAAGCTCAGATGCAGCCTCGCCACTCCGGCCCGCTCGTAACTCAGCGTGGTCATGGCGACCCTCCACCCCTCGTTGAGATTGCCCAGGAGGTTGGCCTTGGGGACGACGACGTCGGTGAAGAAGAGCTCGGAGAAGGTCAGGTCACCCGCCATGGTGCGCAGTGGGCGGACCTCGACCCCGGGTGTCTTCATGTCGACCAGGAGGGTGCTGATGCCCTTGTGCTTGGGGGCCTCAGGGTCGGTGCGCACGTAGAGCTGGCACCAGTCGGCGTGCCGGCCCAGGCTGTTCCAGGTCTTCTGGCCGTTCACCACGAAGGTGTCGCCGTCGATCCGGGCCGACGTCCGCAGCGAAGCGAGGTCCGAACCGGCGTCGGGCTCCGACATGCCCTGGCTCCAGATTTCGTCCCCCCGGAGCATGGGGGCGAGATAACGCGCCTTCTGCTCTTCGGTGCCCACGGCCATGATCGCGGGAGCGATGTTGGAGACGCCGATCACGTTCACCGCGCCCGGGGCCCCGGCCGCCGCCATGACCTCGAGCCATGCCAGCTGCTCGGCGATGGTGGCTGCCCGGCCACCGTGCTCCACCGGCCATGCCGGTGCCGCCCAGCCTGCATCGGCCATCGTGCGGTTCCACTCCCGCATGATCTCGAACGTCTCCGCCTCTTCCAGTCCTCCGCCCTCGGCGGCGGCCACCACGGCCGGGGTCAGGTTGTCCTCGAGCCAGGCCGAGAACTCCGCACGAAACGCTGCGGCCTCGTCGTCCGGGTCGCCGCGCCCGGGTCGCCGCTCACCGGGTCGCTGCGCACCGGGTCGCCGCTCACTCGCCTTCCACCAGGCTGATGCAGGTCTCAGGGCAGTTCTCCGCCGCCAGCCGCGCCTGGCTCTCGAGCCCCTCGGGCACCTCGGGAGTAAGGACGACGCTGTGGCCCTCGTCGTCGCTGTCGAACAGCTCGGGGGCGAGCGAGTAGCACCGCCCATGACCGGTGCAACGCTGGGCATCCAAGACGATCTTCACGAAGCGGGAGTGTATATCCGGGCCGGCGACGGCACCCGAGCCGGCCGGGCCGGCCGTCATTTGGTCGCGCCCTCGACCTGCCTGGCCGGTCGGACCAGCAGTAGACCACCTGTCGACCGGCCGATCTCCCCTGGTAATCTGCTTGGTGAGCGCCGAAGGCGCCGCACCAGAGAGGACCTGCCATGCCTGACGCCGTTATCGTTTCTGCCTGCCGGACCGCCATTGGAACCGCCCGGAAGGGAACCCTGGCCGAAACGGAGCCCAACGTGCTCGGTCGGGCCGTGGTGGACGAGTCGATCCAGCGCACCGGCATCGCCGCCTAAGGACATCGACGGACTGAACCTGGCCGAATCGATGTACGGAGGCGGTGTGCTCGCCCGCTACATCGCCCTCGAGGCCGGACTGACCAACGTGGCGGGCACCGCCCTCAATCGTCACTGCGCCGCCGGCCTTTCGGCTGTCGAAACGGCCGCAGCATCGATCATGGCCGGCATGGACGAGGTGATCATCGCCGGTGGCGTGCAGTCCATGTCGAACGGGCCGATGGAGAAGAAGCGCATCGTCGGCACGCAGGACTGGGTCGACTGGATGTCCCCCTCGCACCCGGATTCACCCGAGGCGCCTTCCCGCGACATGTCGATCACCGTGGGCTGGAACACCGCGCAGATCGCCGGAATCAGCCGCGAAGAGATGGATGCCTGGGCGCTGCGTTCGCACGAGAACGCGATCGCTGCCATTGACGAGGGCCGTTTCGCCAAGGAGATCGTGCCCATCAAGGTCACGACCAGCGACGGGTCCAACGTGGTCTTCGAGGTCGACGAGCACCCCCGTCGGGGCAGCACGCTGGAGAAGCTGGCCAGCCTCAAGGTCCTCCACCCCGAGATCCCGGACTTCTCGATCACGGCAGGCAACTCGTCGGGCATGAACGACGCCGCTGCGGCGCTGACCCTGACCTCCGACGGCTTTGCCGCAGCGCACGATCTGACGCCCCTGGCCACCGTGCGCTCATGGGCCTCCATCGGCGTGACCCCTTACGAGAACGGCATCGCGCCGACGATCGCCATTCCCAAGGCGCTCGCCCGTGCCGGCGTCGATATCTCCGACGTCGCCCTGTGGGAGATCAACGAAGCCTTCGCCAGCGTGCCGATTGCGGCCTGCAAAATCCTGGGCATCGACCCGGATCTGGTGAACATCTCGGGGAGCGGCTGCAGCCTGGGCCACCCGATCGCCGCCAGCGGGGCCCGCATGCTCACCACCCTCATCTATGACCTCCAGCGTCGCGGTGGTGGCATCGGTGTCGCCACCATGTGCGCCGGTGGTGGCATGGGTGGCGCCCTGGTGATCGAGGTACCTTCCGCCTGATCCGCAGCCGGCAGCCGCAGCTGCCCTTGGGTGCCGGTCGTCGAGGGCTCAGTCCCGGGGATCGCCCGGAACCCGCCACGTGGTGAAGCGAAAGGGAGCGCCGAAGGAGTCGTCCGGATCGGCGATGATGGTCGTCTCGTCGCGGTCCAGCACGGCGACACCGGTGTCGGCCAGGTGGGCGGCGACCTGGTCCAGGTCCTCGACCGTGAAGGCCATGGCGTGGCACATGCCGCCGGGATACGCGGCCAGTTCCTTTCCTGCCAGACCGTCTGCTCCCGTCGGGTGCGCGAGCTCCAGCACGGTCTCGGGGCCCAGTCGCAGATACGTGGACCGCGTCCCTGTCAGCTCCGATGTCCCTTCGAAGATCAGCGAGGCCCCGACGCCCTCGCAGTACAGCGTCGTCGCCCGTTCGAGGTCGGGGACGACGATGGTCACATAGCAGAGGCGCTCGATGCCCAACGGGTTCGGACTGGATTGCCAGCGCTCTGTCCAACCTGGCTTGAACCGCGGATCCTTGAACGGCCCGGGGCCCTTCGGGTCGCCGTAGACGGCCTGGGGTTGGAAGAACTCGAGCTGGGTGACCGTGTCTTTGGGGTGGGTGTAGATGTCGCCTTCTTCGGGCGGTGGGTCCGTGAGCCCCCCCGGTTGCAGGACCCGAATGCCGTAGCCCGTTAGCCGGTCCCACTCCTGGCGGACGTCGTCGCAGAACCAGGCGACCGAGTGGAAGTGCCGGCCGAACCGGGCCTGGAAGCGACCGATGGGCATGGCTGCGGCCTCGGGCTCGGCGCTCGGCGACATCGCCTCGATGACGGCGTCGCCGATCACCAGGAGCGACCCCATGCGGCGCTCGCGTTCGCCGTACTCGCCGTCCATGACGCCGCGCACCGGGGCGAAGACCCGGTCGTACCAGTCATCGAGAGGGGCCAGATCCTCGGTGATGTGGGCCACGTGGAACAGCTTGCCGACAGTCACAATTGTCTCCCCCTCATCGTGTGTGTTCCTCTCTCACATCGGCCCTGCCTGCATCGGCCCTGCCTGCATCGGCCCTGGCTGCATCGGCCCTGGTCGCGGGCGCCCGGGTCATTCCGACACCCCTCAGGAGTGTCCCACGCGTGCGATGGCGAGTGCGATGAGTCGATCCTCCCGGCCCCGGTCCCGCACTTCGACACGCACGAGTCCCTGGCCCATTTCGGTAGCCGTTGCCCGCCCCGGACCGACCCGGACAGCGCTGAGGTAGCGCACATCGAGATCCATCACCGGCAAGCCGGTGAGTGACTCGGCAGCCATCTCGCCGAGCAGGGCCACGGCGCCACCCTGCACGGAGCCGGCCGCTTGGATGACGAAGGGTGTGCGCGTCGATCTCGGCGACCCCCGGCTCCAAAATGCGGGCTCCGACGTGCTCAGGGAAGGGCTTCTCCATCGTGCCGACTGTGCGCATGCCACGCGTGAAGGCGGGAGGATGATCTTGGGGCCGGGGTGAACCCATGAACGTGAGGTAGCTGTAGGCCACCGGCTTCATCGTCCCGGCGTCGTAGAAGAACACCTCTCCGGCCACCGTCGAGCGTCCCTGCTTCACGATCTCGCCGCGCATCTCGAGCCTGTCCCCGCGGGTCTCTCCGGGTGCCGGTGCGATGAGCCGGACCACAATGTCCAAGGTCACCGACAGACGGGGCGTGATCATCAATCCCGACGGGACACCGGCCACACAATCGGCAATGGTGGCGAGCACCGAGGGCCGGGGGAGGACCGAGCCGGGGGAACGCATCGGCTCGGTGATCGTGGCGTCGCCGGCCGCAGTCACGTTGTCCTCTGACACGCCGAAGCTGAAGGGGATGGCGGAAAGGAAGGTTCCGCCCTCCGCGGACTGCTGCGGCGTGCGGGGTATCGGCGGTGGTCCGGGGGGCGCCGGCGTCACCGAGGGTGACGATGTGCCTTTCGGTCCCGGTGTAACCGTCTCGTCAAGGTCGGCCATGGCGCCGAGACGCTACCCGTGTTGGCGACGGGAGGCCCATTTCCGACCGGTCGCACCCGCTGCCGCAGCCTCCCGGCCGGTGGCGCACCACCTGCCGCACCGGCGTGGCTAGCGTGCTCGCTCATGAACGAGCAAGGTGTTGGCGATCGCCAGGTGACAATCTCCGGCGTCGACGGCGATCTCACCGGTGTGCTGATCTCGCCGGCCGGCCAGGGCCTGCACCCGGCCGTCTTGGTTCTGCCTGAGATCGACGGGTTCTGCGATGGCACGGTGGCGGCGGCCCGACGACTTGCCGCTTCGGGCTACGTCGCACTGGCACTCGACCCCTTCGCCCCCTACGGCTCGACGCCGAGGTTGCGTGGGAGCGAGGACACCATGGCGTGGTTGGCCCAGCTCAACGACCGGCGTCAACTCTCGGATCTTGCAATGGCCCTCGCCTGGATGAGAGACCTTCCCGCCGTCGACGCCGACCGGGTGGGATTGGTGGGCTTTTCGGTTGGCGGGCGCTACGGCATGATGCTGACAACCGAGCCGCACGGACTCCGGGCGGTCGCAACCTTCTATTCGCGGCCGTGGCCCGGGGGAGCGATCGCCGAGGTGGCGTTGGCGCCGGGCAACCATGTCGAGAAGTTCAAAGCACCGGTCTGCGCGGTCTTCGGCGCCGAGGACGAGCTGATCCCGCCGGAAATGGTCGAAGAATTCAGGTCCTTGCTGGTGCGGCACCCGTCATCGGGTCACGAGCTGCATGTCGTCCCCGGCAGGCACTTCTTCGCCAACGAGAGCCGCCCCCGCCGCTATGTGCCCGAATCGGCCGAGTTGGCGTGGACCATCGTGCTCGGGTTCCTGGCGACCCACATGGAGTGACCGGCGGCCCACCGCCTCCGTCCTCCCGCAGCTCTGTCATTGTCAACCCGTGGTCACCGCGTCAGCCGGTGGACGCTGTCACTCGGTGCTCGGTGCTCGGTCGGTCGGTGGTCGCGTGTCACTCGGTGGTCGGTGTCACTCGGTGGTGCTGATCCCCAAAGCCCGGTAGGTGAAGTCAACGAGCTGTTCGAGGTCTCTCCTGTCGGGCTCGGTCCGGCGAATCAAGTGATGGCGGATGGCGTCCATCGTGTAGCCGAAGATGATCCTCGCATCCCTTGCCGGATTTGGGCTCACCGCGGTGCCCCGCGCCACGGCCTCGGTGATCTCGCGTTCGAGGGGAGCGATCACGAGCGCCTTGCTGTGGTCGAATTGGTCGGGGTAGAGGTGGGCCAGCTGTCCCACCCCGAGCGCCCATGGGAGGGTGCGCCGTGCCGCTGAGGGAACGATGGCCTGGCGCATGAAGCCCTCGAGCCATACCCGGATGCGGGGCACCGGAGCGTCGAGGGGCGCCATCTTGCTTTCGATGTAATCGGCGAGCTGCAAGGAGGCAGTCTCGAGCGCGACCAACAGCAGGTCGTCCTTGGAGCGGAAGTGTCGGTAGAAGGCCTTGGTGGAGACGCCCGCCTCCTGGAGGATCTCGCGCACCGACGGCTCGAAACTCCCCGTGCGGGCTGCGACCGTCCACGTCGCGGTGATGAGGAGATTCACCTCGTCGGCGACTTCAACTTCGATTTCGGCGTCAGTGTCGGGCTCAGCGTCAGCGTCAGCGTCAGCCTCGCTGCGGCGGGGGGCGTCAAGAGACCCCCCTCGCTGGTCGAGGGATCTCCCCTGATTGGGGGGGAACCCAGGTTCGTGAGGTTCCAGCCCCGGAGGCGGTGCGTCCAGTTGGAGCAACTCGGCGGCCCGACCTTTGTCACTCACGTTGGGGCAGCTTAGATGCTGTGAACGAGTCCGGCCGTCTGTGGTGCGATAGCCGTTGCCACCGGGTCTGCGCACCTCACATCGACCGCCACTAGCCTGCCCGGACATGACAGGGGACAAGCGGTTGGGGATCGTCAGCGTTGCGTTCGGAGCGGAGTGCGGATATCCCGAGGCGGGCCGCCGCGCTGCCGAGCTCGGTTTCGACCACATCGACATCGGCCTCGACCGACTCGAGGGCGAAGAACCCGAGCTGGCGCTCCCCATCGGCGACCGCATCGGATCGGAGCCACGCACCGGGTGCACGGTGCGCCCTCCTCGCAAGTGCACCTGGGACGAAGGAGTGGCGTTCCTCCGCCAACAGCCGAACATCCGGGTCGAGCCCGGCCCACGATCCCTCCTCGATACGGCCGAGTCGATCCGCGCCATGTGCGAGGCCGTACCGGGGCTCACGCTGACCCTCGACACCGGATGGTCGGTCTTCTGCGGCTTCGACCCATTGGAGGTGGCCGATCTCGTCGGTCATGTCCAGCTCCGTCAGGCGAAGCCCGGTCTGCCCCAGATGCACATCGACGAAGACGGCGACGTCGATTTTCCGGCGGTCTTCGCCGGCTTCGCGGCGATCGGCTATACGGGCCTGTTCAGCGTGGAGTACTTCAACCTGCCCGACCTCAAGTTGCCCCTCGACGATCCGGTCGGCTGGAGCGTCGACTTGATGCATCGGGTCCGCCCGATGATCACTTCCTGAGCCCCACGGAACCGGCCCACGGAACCGGGCCGCACGGAACCGGGCCGCACGGAACCGGCCCACGGAACCGGGCCTCAAGACCCGATGGCGATCCCGCAGACCTTGGTGTCCTGATACTCGGCGAGGCCTTCGTGTCCGCCTTCTCGCCCGAGGCCACTCTGCTTCACGCCCCCGAACGGCACCGCGGCCGAGGTCGGGTTGATGTCGTTGATGCCGATGATGCCGAAGTCGAGCGCTTCGGCCACACGGAGTGCTCGATCCAGATCACGGGTGTAGATGTACGACGCCAGACCGTACGTCGTGTCATTTGCGGCCGCAATCACCTCGTCCTCGTCGTCGAACACGATCACGGGAGCGATAGGCCCGAATGTCTCTTCCCGGTAGATCATCATGTCGGCGGTCACGCCCGAGAGGACCGTCGGTGCGAAGTACTGACCCCCGTCGAACTCATCGCCGCTCAAACGGGCGCCCCCGGTGACGACGGTGGCGCCGTGGGCGAGCGCATCGGCGACCTGGCGTTGCATCTTCTCCATGGCGGGAGCGTCGATCAACGGCCCGACGGTGACGCCGTCCGTGGCTCCATTGCCTGGGCGGAGCTTCCCTACTCGCGCCTCCAACTCGGCGAGGAAGGGTTCGGCCACCGACCGATGGACAAAGATCCGGTTGGGGCAGATGCAGGCCTGTCCGGTGTTCAAGAACTTCACCAATGCGGCGCCCTTGGCCGCATGGACAGGGTCGGCGTCGGCGAACACCAGGAACGGTGCGTGGCCACCGAGCTCGAGTGACACGCGCTTCAACTGGTCCGAGGCACGCCGGGCGATCTCCTTTCCTACGTCGGTCGACCCGGTGAAACTGATCTTGCGCACCACGGGGTTGGTCAAGAGCTCGTCGGCCACCGGAAGGGGGTCGCTTGTGGTGACCAGGTTGATCACGCCGGGAGGGAAGCCGGCTTCCTCCAAAATGCGGAATGTCTCCATCGCGCACAACGGCGTCTGCTCCGCTGGCTTGAGGACGATGGTGCAGCCGGCGGCGACCGCCGGCGCGATCTTGCGGGTCAGCATCGAGACCGGGTAGTTCCACGGAGTGATGGCCGCCGCCACCCCGATGGGCTGGCGCAGCACGATGAACCGTTGGTCCGCCCTCGACGATGGGATCGTCTCGCCGTACGAGCGCTTGGCCTCCTCGGCGAACCAGAGCAGGAAATCCGCGGCATAGGTCACTTCGTTGCGGGCCATGCGCAGCGGCTTGCCCTGCTCGGCGGTCATCAACTGGGCGAGCTCTTCCCGGCGCGCCGTCATGAGTCGCCACGCCTCGTAGAGAAGGGCCGACCGCTCGTACACCGTGGTCTTGGACCACACGGGGAACGCTGCGTGGGCGGCGCTCACCGCACGTTCGGCATCGGCGCGTTCGGCATCGGCGGCCTCGCCGAGTATCTCGCCGTTCGCCGGGTTGAGGGAGGTGAAGGTCCGTCCCGACTTGGATGCTTCCCATTTTCCGTCGATGAATAGCAACGCACTGCTCCTTTATGCCGACGAACGCTTCAGTCGAACTCTCCAGCCCGATCTCTCTGGTGCAGCTCTTTCGATACACGACCCTCACTGACCCGATGGTCATGGCAGATCGTCTTTAGGTTAAACCGATTGCTCTCCGGGGACCCGCAACCCGATGATGTGCAACCAGGGGAGTGCCACCCCGGACGGGTGGCCAGGTGGCAGAGTCGCAGGGTCCCGAGTCCTAAGTCCCAAAGGGGAAGAGAGGAGTCCGATGAATCCGACCGGCGAGTCGGTGGGATCCTCGCCTCTGCGTCAACTCCCTTTCGAGTCAGCACTGGACGCTCTCCGAGGATCTCGAGTGCTACGAGCGCCTCGGTATCGATCGGATCTCCCTGTTCATGCCCAAACTGCGACATGCCGGCATCGATCGTGCCGAGGCGGAGATCAAGGCCGGCGGGTTCCGGGTTGACGGGATCCTGCCGGGGAGCTCGTTCGACCTCCTCGATGAAGCAACGTGGTCACGCACCCGCGATGCCCTGGTACTGGGGATCGAAATGGCGAAGAGGCTCGGCGCTGCGACCGTGCAGACCGTGGGAGGGACAGCCGGCGGGTGGCCGTACGAAGTGGCGGTCGAACGGTTTGCCCGGGCCATCGCCCCGGTCGCCGCAGTTGCAGAGGCGGCCGGTATCCACCTGGCGCTCGAAGCGACCCGGCCCCAGTTCGCCCACATCGGCTTTACGCACACGCTGCGGGACGCCCTGGCTGTCGCGGCGGATTTGGGGCTCTGGGTCGTCGCCGATACCGCCCACAGTTGGTGGGAGCCCAACGTCGCGGGCATCCTTACACGGGGAGTGTCCCGGATCGCCGTGTTGCAAGTGGCTGACCTGGCGTTTCGTTCCCCGGTGCTCGAGCGCCTCGTCCCGGGCGACGGCTCCATCGCCTTGCGCCGGTTGCTCAGCGCAATGCTCGATGCCGGCTTCTCCGGACCATTCGAGCTCGAGATCCTCGGGAGTGCCATCGAAAACGAAGGGTACGAAAAGGCCATGAGGCGCTCGTTCGAGTATCTGACCAGCCTCCTGGCGGGTCTGAACTGACCGCTGGTAAGGTAACGGAAAACAACTGTTACCCGTTGGCCTGCACTGATGGCTCGTCAGAGGACGATGCCGGGGTATGGGTCGATCAAGAAGGGGGCTACACAACATGCCGTCAAGAGCGCTCGACTTTCCGGTGTTTGATGCCGACAACCACATGTACGAGAAGCCCGAAGCATTCACCAAGTACCTGCCGAAGGAGTACGACGGCTTCATCAAGTACGTGCAGGTGGATGGCCGTACCAAGATCGCCGTCAACAACAAGATCAGCGACTACATCCCGAACCCCACATTCGAAGTAGTGGCCGCACCGGGCGCCCAGGAGCAGTACTTCAAGGAGGGCAACCCCGAGGGTAAGTCCCGCCGGGAGACCTTGGGCAAGGGTGTCCGGGCCCATCCCGGTTACGGTGACCCGGAGCCCCGCATCAAGCTGCTCGACGAGTTGGGCATTGATCGGGCCCTCATCTGGCCGACCTTGGCGAGCCTCTTGGAGGAGCGGGTGCATGACAACCCCCGCGCCGTCCACGCCGTCGTCCACGCGCTGAACCAATGGATGGCCGAGCACTGGACGTTCAACTACGACAACCGGATGTTCACCACCCCGGTCATCCACCTCGGCATCGTCGACGAGGCGAGCCGTGAACTCGACTGGGTGCTCGAGCGGGGTGCCAAAATCATCCTGGTCCGCCCGGCCCCGGTCTGGGGTTTCGAGGGCCCTCGTTCGCCGGCACTGCCCGAGTTCGACTCATTCTGGGCCAAAGTGGCCGAAGCCGACATCTTGGTGGGCATGCACTCGTCGGACAGCGGCTATCAGCGCTACACCAACGAGTGGGAGGGTGTCCGCGACGGTGAAATGACGCCCTTCAAGGGTGGTTCTGGCTTTGCCGCCATCACCGGCCACGCCGGACGTCCGATCATCGACACCATCGCTTCACTCATTGGGCACGGGCTCTGCACGCGCTTTCCGACCTTGCGTTTCACGCCGGTGGAGAACGGGTCGAACTGGGTGCGGCCACTCCTGGGTGACATGGAGTACGCCTACCACCACAGTCCCAACGTGTTCGAGGAGAATCCGGTCGACGTCTTCAAGCGGAACATCTACGTGCACCCGTTCCACGAAGAAGACCCCAAGGGCCTCATCGAACTGCTCGGTGCAGACCGTGTGCTTTTCGGGTCGGACTATCCGCACCCCGAGGGCATGGTCGACCCCATCACCTTCGTCGACGACCTTGAGGGGCTGCCCAAGGAAGACATCGAGAAGGTCATGGGCGGCAACCTCAACCGCCTGATGGGCTTCGCAGCCTGACCTTCAGCTTCATCTACGCCGCGCTCCGCTGTCCGCCCCCCGACAAGAAGGGAGCGCGGACGCGGGTCGGCGGTAGCCGCCGTCGCCCTCACATGGTGGGTCGGTTAGGCCGGCTTGCATTTGAGAGCCTGGCGTGGGTCACGGGCGGCGCGGGTCACGGACGGAGCGGGTTCTTGGCGGTTGTCACGGACGCGTAACGATGCGGCCGTTTCCCCCACATCAACCGCATTGATCAAGTGAACTGATTCGGAATGCCGCCACTCCGTTTTGTCGGGGTTATCAGCTGCTCAGACAGGTATGCACGGCTACACGGATTTGCACGGCTACACGGATTTGCACGGCTACACGGATTTGCACGGCTACTCGGACAGATATGCAGCTATCGGACCGACAGCGTCATCGATCGTCACAACCGGCGTGATCGTGAATGTCATGAATTCCGAGTACGACAGAGCGCTCGCATAGGCCGCAGTTGAATCGTCGTTGTCGCTGATGGTGAAGCCACCCGATCCATCCACCCGGACGTAGTGCGCAATCTCGCCGGGACCCGGGCCCTGCTTCCCAAAAACGTCCATCAGCCGGGTGACCTCGGGCTTCGACATGCCTGGCTTCAATCGGTACTCAGTGATGAACAACATAATGCTCTCCTTCTGTGGGATTGAGTACCGACCCCCTTCCGACATTTGAGTCGGCGTCGCGGATCGTACCCCCGTTGCATTGCGAATGCTCAGGCATCCCAGCCACCTCCAGGGCTGGTCGTGGGGCATCTCATTGGACTGGTCGGGTCCGAGGTCTCGGACCTCCATGCGCTAGGCATCAGCATCGTCCTGGGCCCCCCGCCAAAGGCTTCCGCAGTTGGATCTCGGTGCGCGCCTCGGCGCCCAGGTCGTGTGAAACGGTCAGGGATATTGGCAGTACGTGGTTACTGGGTGTGGATTGCAGGCGGACAAATAGTCTCCGTGCGTCCGTGCGTCCGTGCGTCCGGCGCTGCAGCAGGGAAGCGGCTAGGCCGCCCTAGGGGCCACCCTCGTCGTCGGGCCCGTCGTCGGCTTCGTGGCCGCCGCCCCCGTCCCTCTCGCCGCCACCCCCGGTACCGTCCCCGCCACACTCATCGTCGCCTCCGTCGTCGCCTCCTTGGTTGCGGAGCCGGTTGTGAAAGCCACAGTGGACCCGCCCGTTCTCCTGGGTGGTCTCGCCCCCCTTGGCGTAGGGGATGACGTGGTCGATCTGGCAGCGCTCGGCGGGGGCCTCGCAAAAGGGGTGGGTGCAGCACTGGTCGCGCACTTCAATGGCCCGGCGGGTCGCCCCGGTGAAGAAGCGGGCCGTCGTGGAGCACTCGATCCGGGCCCGGGGCGAAAAGACGATGCGTTCGAAGTCCGCCCCCTTCAACCAGGGCAACAGCGCACCGGGGCTGACGATGGGCCCCCCTTCGATCCGGCTGATGCGCCCATGGAGGGCCTCATAACCCACCAAGACGCTGAAGAGGGGCTCGGCACGCCGGTCCGTCGCGTTGGCCCCCTTGGAGCGCACCGCCATCTCGACCAGGGCGTCGGCGCGACGCTGCGCCGGGGTGTTGGCCAGCTCACCCACCTTGGGGTCACGCCCGAGGGCCTCTTTGGCCGCCGCCCACTCGGCCTCGAAGAGGTCCTGTTCGATCCGGGCGAACTCGTTCGCCACGATGGCCCCTGAGACCGGGTCGAGGTTGGCGCCCAAGAGGTACATCCCGTTGATGGACTCGCACCACGTAGGCGTCACGCCGGGCCCGGCGGGCCAGGTCGGCTTCTTCGGCCCCGTCGGGGTCGGCCATCTGGGTGAAGTAGGTCACGGCGTCGCCAAAGGCCCGAAAGCCGAGCTCTTCGGCCGCCTGCACCAGCGCCGCTTCACAGCGGGCGAAGGCCTGCGGGTCGGTCCCGTGTCGCCGCCTTGGCCGCTTTGACCAGCACGTCGACATGGGCCGGGGCGATCGACCCCAAAGAGAACGCCTCGGCCACCACGGGCATAGAGGGCAGGGCCCGGCCCCGGCGCAGGTGCGCTCTGACCTCACCCAGGGGGAGGTGACAGACACGTGGCGATCCACGCCGCCGCACTCTGGGCCCCGTCGGCCGCCCATTCGCCCCCCTCGGCGAATCCGGCCACGGCCTTGCTCGTCACACAACTGAGCCGACCCAGTTCCTTTTCGAGCCGCAGCACCGACTCGCGGTCGCTCAAAGAGAACGGGTCGGACCCGGCCAACAGATCGAGCGCACCACTGACGAGGTTCGTCCACATGCATCCATACCTCCACTCCAGCAGAGGGTTGTGACACTTGGCCCCTGCTCAGAGCCCACAAAGAAGAAAAGAAATCCTTGTACAAAACGCCAAAGCGGGCGACCGTTGACGGCACGCGTGCGGGAGACCGGGAGCGAGCAGGGTGGCGTCCGGAGAGATGTTCCGGGCTGCTACTGCATTGAAGCGGGCACGAGTCCCGAAAGATCGATGCCGCCCGTCATGGCGGCACCCATCGTGCCGCCATCAGCGATGAGGTTCTCACCGGTCATATAACTCGCCAGCCTTGAGTTCAAGAAGATGAGCGGCCATGCCTGCTCGTCGGGGGTCGAATGCCGACCAAGGGGAACCGGGAAATTGTCCATGAACTCCTTGCCGTAGGCGGACTCGAAGTCAGCCATCATTGGCGTGTCGGTCGGGACCCGGACTGATGCAGTTGACCCGTATGCCTTTCTCGGCCAAGACGTGTGACGCCCAGAATGTCCACACGATGATGGCCTCCTTCGAGGGGCCGTATCCCCCGTCGATCTCCTCGGGGTGCGCCTCGCACCACGCTTTCGCCGCTTCGAAGCCCGGAGCAGTGACAAGCGGCATCCACTTGCCGATATTCATCAGATACCCGGCTCCCGCTGTCGACGAGATGCTGGCGATAGCCGACCCAGGTTGCATGTGCTCAGAAACCAGGTCGGCTAAGTGACGCATGCCGACCAGATTGACCAGCATCACGTCCAGGTCTGGATTGATGGAGCCGGCGAGCCCAGCGCAATTGAACAAGGCATCAACGGGACCCCCGATGCGTTCGACTGCCCTCGCCGTGGCCTCCGGATCGCGAAGGTCAACTGACTCGTAGCTCGCAACGGCAACTGGAGGCTCTTTCAGATCGAGAACGTGGACCTCGGCGCCCAGATCGACGAGGTGGCGCACAACAGCCGCTCCCATGCCCCCACCGCCCCCGCCGCCCACGATGGTCCGCTGTCCCTCGTATCCCCACACAGATGCCATCAATTGCTCCTCTCTGTTTCGTTTCGATCTTGCTTGGTTCTCGATCCGGACCTTCGCGTGGTGCGTCCCTGCGGTCCGCGACTGTTGTCCCGCCGAAGCCAGGAGAGATAGGGGCACACGTCTGCCTTGAAGACGTCATCTGCCTTGAAGATCTCGTCATCGCGGCAACCCCAGTCCATGTTCTCCCACGACGTTGCGATTGATATCGCTGGTCCCGCCGGCGATGGACGTGGAGGGAGACATGGCGAGGTTCTTCGACCACGGCCCCATGAGCGCCTCCAGACCCAGGATGCTCGTGGCCAGTTCGGCCAATTCTTTGGTTGCTTGAGCCCAGGACAACTTGGCGAGTCCACCCATGGTGGCTGACGGCTGTCCGCCCTGCTCGATCTTGGCCAGCTCCCGCGCCGTGGAATAGCGAATACAGGCAATCGACGGCGTACAGACGGGCCAGGCGGTCTCGGTGCAGCGGATTCGTGATGGGACCGCGACGATGGGCGGCGACGAGCAATTCGTCGAACTGGGTGCTCAACCCGAGATGGAGCCGTGCGACGCCGGCCCGCTCGTGGCTGAGCGTCGTGACAGCAACCCGCCATCCTTCGTTGAGCTCGCCCAGGAGGGCCGAACGGGGAACCCTCACCTCGTCAAAGAAGAGTTCGGAGAACAGGTAGTCGCCTGCCATCGTGCGAAGCGGTCGAACCGTGATGCCCGGCGATCTTCATGTCGACCAAGAGGCAACTGATCCCCTTATGTTTGGGCGCGGCCGGGTCAGTCCGGACGTAGAGCTGGCACCAGTCGGCGTAGTTGCCCATGCTGTTCCACGTCTTTTGACCGTTAACGACGAAGCTGTCCCCGTCGGGCTGCGCCGAGGTCCGCAACGAGGCGAGATCAGATCCAGCGTCGGGTTCGGACATGCCTTGCGACCAGATTTCGTCCCCGCGCAACATCGGACGCAGGAATCGTTCCTTTTGTTCCTCACTGCCGATCGCCATGATGGCGGGCGCGATGTTCGAGACGCCGATCGTGTTGATCGGCCCAGGCGCGCCCGCCCGGTTCATCTCTTCGTGGTAGACGAGTTGTTGCTGAAGATCAGCGTCACGCCCCCCGTACCGCTCGGGCCACGAGGGGGCTGCCCAACCCGCGTCGGCCAGCCGGGCATTCCATGTCTTGAGCACAGCGATGCGGTCTTCTCCGCCGGAGATGGCTTGCTCGGCCTCCAGGACCTCAGGCGTGAGGTTCGCACCCAACCATCCAACGAGAGCGGTTCGAAACTCAGTGACCGCCGGATCCTCAGCCACGGACGGTGAGGAGGGGGAGTGGCGTCATGTGCGCGATGCCATTGGGCGGGGTAGCGGTGCAGCGTCTCGGGACGTTCGCCGACGTGGGCCCGGTCACGATGGCTCCGAACGCCGCGGCGCTCTGTTCCTTGGCGGCACAGCGTCCTCGTCGCCCAGATACGCAGCCCGCACCGCTGGATTCGCCCGGATCTCGCTCGGGGTGCCTTGCGCGATGAGTTGACCGAAGTCGAGGACGAAGATCTTGGACGACAGGGCGAGGACGGAAGCGACATCGTGCTCCACCATGAGGAGCGACAGCCCATCCTCGCTGGTCCCCACCACCCGCTCGAAGGCGGCAGTCAGTTTCTCCGTCGCTTTGTAATCCAGGCCGGAGAGGGGCTCGTCGAGCAGCACCACGGTGGGGCGGGTGGCGAGGGCTCGGCCTACCTCAACCAACCGGGATAAACCGAGTGGAAGGACTGCGACGGGAGTGTTGGCGATCTGTGTCAGCCCCAGGAGATCGAGAAGGTTGTCCACGGTCTCCGTCTCGAACTTCGTCGGTGGGAAAATGGCCCGGAAACTAACGAGATCACTCCAGAATCGACGACGCTCATAATGAACCCGGTGCCCAAGAACGATGTGGTCCCGTACGGACAGTCCCATGAAGAGCTCGGGCTGCTGGAACGTCCGCGCCAGTCCCCGCCGAGCCCGGGTTTGCGAGTTCACGGTTGTGACGTCGTCGCCTCCGATGAAGACCCGGCCACTGGCGGGCCGAAGGAGGCCTGACAGCACACCGAAGAGCGTGGACTTCCCGGCGCCGTTCGGACCGACGAGCCCGATGATGGTCCCGGGAGGAACGTCGATAGACACGTCGGAAAGGGCCACAAGCCCGCCGAAGCGAACAGTGACACCCGTGGCCGACAGCGAAGTCATCGCGGTTGACGGAGACTCCGCATTCACCAGGGTGGTCACGAGACGGTCCTGCCGACACCTGTCTTCGCTTCCGCGCCGACGAGGAGATTCGCGCCGTCGGTGTGCATGGCGAGCGGATCATCGAGCACTTCCGACAGTACCGCACGGGTCTCGATCGATATCGCAGCTTCTGCCAGACCCACAGGACCTGGCGCGCATTCTCGGTCATAACCCCGTTGGGGTACTTGGCGACCTGAATGGCTCCCAAGCCGAAGAGAATTGGTGTGACCTGCGTGAAGGCGCTTGGAAGATAGACCAGTGCGATCCCCGCCAATATGGTCGCCGACAGGCCGGCCATCAGGGCTGCCATATTCGAGCGGATTCCGAGCGAGACCAGAATGGCGAGCCAAACGAGACCCCCCAGAGTCGAGTAGTTGGTCGGAAGGGCGCTACCCAACGAGAGCGCGAACATCGCTCCGCCGACCCCGGCGACGAACGCCGCGATACCTGCGACGAGTACCTTCATCTGCAGCACGCTGATCCCCATCGTCTTGGAGCCCGCAGTGCTCCACCGAGCTGCGTTGAGGGCGAGTCCGGTGGACGACCGACGCAAGTTGACGATGAGGAGCGACACGACCGCAAAGACTGCCGAGAGCCAAGTAGGCGAAGGTCTTCGGGCTGGACGCGAACGAAGGAAGGTTGACGTTCACGCCGATTCCGAAGTTGACGAAAATCTGCTGGCTGAACACGAGGTCGTCGAAGAACAGACCGACGGTCAAGCGTCACCAAGGCGACGTAGAGGTTGCCAAGCCGGATCGTCAGGGCGCCGATGAGCACCCCGAAGGGCACGGCCACCAATCCTCCGACGACCACCGCCGCCATGACCGGCCAGCCATGTCGCACGGCGAGCTGGGCTGTCGTCAACGCTCCGATCCCGGCAAAGGTGGATTGACAAAGCCAGATCATCCCGCCTTCGCCGGTGACGAGCGTGAACGACAGGAAGATAATCGCGAGGCTGATGCCCTCACCGATCAGGCCGACCCAGAACGACGTGAGAATGAGTGGGAGAAGGCAGACGACGGCGAAATCCCAACAGCGAGACTTGCCAGCCGAAGATGGCCGGAGGGCGGTCGGACGTGGCATCGACGGGCAGGTCCCCCTGAGGCAGTATCGCCCGGTCGAGGGCCCCACCCACACCCTCCGATTCGTCGACGCCAGTGCCGCGGACCATGTAGTACAACAGGAAGATCGCCGTCACGATGAACGGTATCGCCGGTACTACGTCGGCGGACAATGTGGTTGAATTCGTGAAGAAGTACTGCACCAAAGCACCAGCTATACCCATGGAGAGCGCTACCGCTACGGCAACGGCCAGGTTGCGCAGCCGTGCCGCAATCACGGCGGCGAACGCCGCCACCATCAGCAAGGTGAAAGGACCCGGGTCTAAGCCGATGGTCGGTGCCGCCAGTATCCCCGCCAGTCCGGCAAGCGACGTACTGACGGCCCACACACCCATGGACACGGTCTCCGGATTCGTCCCCGAAAGGGACGTCATGGCCGGTGAGTCAACCATCGCTCTCACTCGGAGGCCGATGTCTGTGTAGTGAAGGATGAGCGCCCCGAACACGACGATAATGGCTACGAAGCTATAGACGATGATCTGGTCCATTGTGACGGGTACTCCGAGGAACCTGAACACCCGGACCGGTTGGGGAGCGAGACCAGGAGCCGAAAGAATGGTCTTGTTGCCGAAGATCAGAATGGTCAACGGCGGGATCGCCACCGATACACCGATAGTCGCCACAATCTTGATGAGGGGTCGCGCCAGCCTGAGGCGCCGGAAGAGGGCGAAATACAATCCGATGCCCATCGCCGGGCCGGCGACAAGGATCGACAGCAAGGCGGCGGGCAGAATCGCCCAATGTTCCTGGCTATTGAGGTAGTAGTAAAAGCGTGCCAACGAGTAGGCGATTGCGCCGAAGGCAAAGTTGAGGATTCCCGTCGACCGGAATGTAACCACAAGTCCGGAAGCCGCGATCGCGTAGATTCCTCCGAGTACCAGGCCAGCGATCACATACTGCAGCACTGCATCCCCCGATCCCGTCGGCTCGCACGCAACACCAATCGATCAGTGACCTTCACTCTAGATTCAATTTCGTTAGGTTTGGGCGTATGCCCAGGCACGCCAGCGAACGTTACCGTAGTCGAGGTGGCTCGGTCCACCGGTTTGAACGCTCGCCCGAGGATCAACAGATCCACCAGGTCAGACGCTGACATAGTGCACTCGTATGGACCTGAGGCTCCAACAGGTTGTTCTCTGCTCGGCAGCGCCCGGAGTTGGACGAAGCATCGGAATCGACCAAGCGACGCAAAACGGCTCTCGCCGAGTCCGGTTCATGCATGCGTCGAACTCGCAGAAAGTGAGCAGCGCACCATCGACCAAAGCGAGGGTGCTCGGATCGGAACGATGGCCGTGAGGCCCGCTTCTTTGAACCACGCGGCATGGCGAGCATCGACGAACACCTCGAGATTATGTTTGGGTTGGCGCGCCGAACGGGCGCTGTCGAATCCGAGGTTGTCTGAACCGAGATCAGATCATGGAACTTGACCTGACGAGCGACCAAGAGATCCTGAGGGCGACGACAGCGCGGTTCATTAGTGAGGCGTGTCCCCTCTCGATGGTGCGAGAGATTGCTGACGGCACCGCTGTCCGCCCCTCCGACTATCTCAAGAGGGCGGCTGAGCTCGGGTGGTTCGCCTTGCTCGTGCCCGAAGAACACGGTGGCGGAAGCGTTTCCGGTGATGGCCTACGCGACCTGGCGCTCATTGCGGAAGAGCGCGGTCGGGTTCTGCAACCAGGCCCGCTCGCCTCGATGAATGTCGTCGCGGCAGCACTGGCCGGAGCGGGTTCCACGGCCCAACACTCCTCCGCACTCGGGCCGATATGCCGGGGCGAGGTCGTGGCCACGTGGGCTTTTGGTGGAGCCTTGGCGGGCGGTTCAAACGCGGTGATCGCCGTGTCCGAGCGCGGGGAAGGTTTCGAACTTTCGGGCAGAGCAGCCGTGGTCCAAGCGGGCGTCGGCGCGGACTGGTTCCTCGTGACGGCAGACGGCGGGGAGGGGAGGAGTCAGTTTCTGGTGGCGGGCGACACGCCCGGTGTTTCTGCCCGGCCCTTGGGTGGGCTCGACATCACGCAGGAACTTTCGTTGGTGGTGTTCGAACAGGTGGAAGTTCCTCCCTCGTCTCTCGTCGGCGTGTACGGAGGCGGGGGCGCAGACGTTGAACGCCAACTGGAGCTCGCGTGCGTGCTCACGGTGGTCGAGACGGTGGGCGCTCTCGATGTCCTTTTCGAGATGACCTGCCGCTATGCGATCGAGAGGATCGCCTTCGGGCGGCCGATTGGGTCTTTTCAGGCGGTAAAGCATCAGTTGGCCGACATGAGCCTCTCTCTGGAGTGCGGCAAGGCCATTGCGTCGGACGCGGTTCGGGCAGTGCAGGCCAGCGATGCCGACGCCGGTGAGATCGTGAGCATGGCCAAGTGGTGGGTGGGTGATACCGGAATCGACATCGCACAAGGCTGCTTCCAGGTATTCGGGGGGATTGGCTTTACGTGGGAGCACGACCTGCACTTGTTCCTGCGGCGCATCACGACGAACAGCGTCCTCTTCGGCCAGCCCGACTGGCACCGTGAGAGGATCTGTCGGCTTCACGGATTATGAGGGGAAGGCAATGAACGGCTCGAAGACGGAGGAGTCGGATCCCCCGGCCCTCGTGCAGTACAGGCTCACGGCTCGCGGTTGGTTGGCTGCCAACCTCCTCCGACGGGAGGGGCCGACGCAGGTCCATGGGGTTGACCACTACACGGCGGATTTCATGGCGGCCAACCGGGTGTTGCAGCGCAAACTCTTCGACGGCGGCTACGCCGGTATTTCCTGGCCGGTCGAGTACGGAGGCCAGGGCCTCCCGCAGTCGTTCGAATCTGCTTTCCTCGAGGAGGCTGCCGCATACGTCACGCCGGACTTCGGTGCGCTGACCGCCACGACCTTCTCCATCTGCGTCCCGACCATGCTGACCCATGGCTCGCCCGATTTCCTGCGACGCTTCGTCCCGCTGGTGTTGGCGGGCGACGCCCTGGTGTGTCAGTTCTTCTCCGAACCTTCTTCGGGCTCCGACCTGGCCGGCATTCGCACGCGGGCCACTGAGGGACGGCGAGAGAGTGGATTCTCAACGGCCAAAAGGTCTGGAGCACGTTGGCTCACCGAGCAGACTATGGCTTGTGCCTTGCCCGCACTGATTGGGAGGCCCCGAAGCATAAGGGCCTGACCTGGTATGTGGTGCCCTGTTCGTCCACGGGTCTCACGATCCGGCCTCTGAAACAGATAAGTGGGACGTCTGAATTTTGCGAGGAGTTCTTCGACAACGTCGTCGTACCTGACTCCGACGTGATCGGTGAAGTCAACGAGGGCTGGACGGTCACCCAGACGATGCTGGTGTTCGAACGCGGTGCTGGCCGTCCGAACGACGGCGCTACCCGGTCGGGACCCGGCCCGCTGGCGCCCGATATGGTGCGGCTTGCCCGGGCGACCGGCCGCATCCATGATCCCGTTGTCCGACAGAAGCTGGCTCGTGCCCACACGATCGACCACGTCGGCAAGGTGCTTGGCTCACGCATCGCGGAAATGGGCCGGCGCGACCGACTTGGTCCCGGGCTTGCCGCCTACGGCAAGCTCTTCCGGGGCACGTACATGCCCATTCGAGCGCGCATCGGGTTGGAGATCGGCGGGGATGGTGCTGTGACGTGGGACCTCTCCGACCCTCATGGAGGGGAAGCCTCAACGGCGTACCTCAATGGGCGGTCTGCGTCGATTGCCGGTGGCACCAATGAGATGCAGCGGAACGCCATCGCCGAGCGGGTCTTAGGGATGCCGCGTGAACCGAGTTTCGATACGAAGAAGCCCTTCAGTCAAGTGCTTCGCGAGGCCGAGAATTGGAACGGGACACTCTGACGTTGTCGCTCCTGACAATCCCCTCCGGTTGCAGGTATCGGCATGTTGCGTTCAGGCTCTTGCGTTCAGGCTCCTGCGTTCGGCCTGTTGCGTTCGGCCTGTTGCGTTCAGCGTGGTGGGATCACACCGAAAAGATCTGCATTCGGAGCTGCCCGCATCAGGAGATCCCCCACGATCGGACCGAGTTCGGCCGGATCCCATCGCTCGTCCTTTTCGGCCAGTGGACCTGCACGCCAGCCCTCGGCCACGGTTATCTGTCCGCCCCGCACCGAGAACACTCTCCCGGTCACATAGGCCGCTTCGGGGCTGGCCAACCACGCGACGAGCGGGGCCACATTCTCGGGATCGGAAAAATCGAATGTGCCCGGTGGGACTGGTGTGTACGACCCAGGCTGCGCCTGCTCTGTCATTCGAGTTCGGGCGCCCGGATTGATCGCGTTGACGGTCACGCCGTATCGTGCCAACTCCGTCGCCGCGATGATGGTGAACGCGGCGATGCCGGCCTTCGCTGCCCCGTAGTTCGCCTGGCCCACATTGCCGTACATGCCGGCCGCAGACGTTGTGTTGATGATCCGGGCGTCGTTGCTCTCCCCCCTCTTTGTCCGCTCACGCCAATATTCCGAGGCCCAACGGACCATCGCGAACGTCCCGCGAAGGTGCACCTTGATCACCGCATCCCATTCTTCGATTGACATATTCACCAACATCCGATCACGCAAGATCCCCGCATTGTTGACGACGATGTCGAGGCCGCCGAAGGTCTCGATGGCGAGATGCACCAACCTGCCCGCGCCCGCCCATTCGGACACGTCCTCCCCGTTGGCCACCGCCTGTCCCCCCTCAGATCGGATGAGGTCGACCACATCGCCCGCCGGACCATCTGACCTCCGCTCACCGTCGACGTCGACGCCGAGATCGTTCACGACGACCTTGGCCCCTTGGCGTGCCAACTCCAAGGCGTGACCCCGACCGATGCCCCGACCTGCGCCGGTCACGATGGCGATGCGTCCCTCATTGATGCCTGCCACTGGTGGTCCCTTCTTGGATTTGGTCGATCGATGGCGATGGCACCGGTGCGGTGCTCAGGTCACCCCCGACGGGCGGTCGTCTGCTCACTCCTGCGCCGATTGCCAGATCGCGCCCCCCTTCTCGAGGCGCCCGAGCGGCGGCGTTGCTCAGTTCCAACCATTCCACCAGCACCTCACGCGTGTGCTCACCCATCCTCGATCCTCGACGTACCACCCGCCCCGGAGTCTGGCTCAGTCGGTCGGGAGCTCCCGGGTATTCGATCGATCCGATGTCGGGGTGCCATACGTCAACAAAGGAACAGCGGCTCCGATGCTGGGCGTCGCGCCAGACATCTTCACTATCTTGAACGGGAGCAACCGCGAGACCAGCTTTCTGCAGTTTGTGGGTCACCTGAAAAGGGGTGAGAGGGCGGACCCAGGTTCCGATGGCGTCGCGGAGAGCTTCAACGAGTGCAGCATCCTCGCGGTCGCCCAGCCGCAGGTCATGCCGGTCGAGATACGTCGCACATCGTCTCCCAATCATCTGCGTCTTCGAGTTCAATAGCCACCCATGCGTCAGATCCGGCGCACCGGAAGACACCCGAGAGAAGCGCCCCCGGCACTTCATTGGGGGCCGCGTCCCATTCCCGGCGGTTGGCGAGAAAGTCGAGGTACAAGGGTGCCATGATCGCCGCACCCGTCTCGGTCTGTGCCATGTCGATAAAGACTCCCGGTGCACCCCGGTCGACCTCGGCCAATGCGGCGACAACGGCGCTTGCCCCGTGGATACCCGCGACGAAGTCGAAATGCGTCCCGTCGAGAGCCCAGGCCGACGTCAGACCAAGATAATTGTTGATGTTCGAGGCATAGGCCCGATAAGTCGAGAGTGGACCGGATCTTCCATAGCCGGAGATCGAGATCATGACCAGCGTGGGATTGTGCGCGAGAAGCTGTTCGAACGAACACCCCCACGCCTCCATCTTGCCCGGGCCCATGTTCTCAATGACCACGTCCGCCCGCCCTGCCAATGATCGAAATATGTCACGGCCCTCGGGGGACGCCATATCGATGCTGATACTGCGCATGCTGCGCGTCAGTCCGGCGAACAACGCCGTAGTCCGGACGCCCGATGGCTCGAACAGTTGTAACTGGTTGGGCGCGTCGAAGGTGCGCAGCGCCTCGGGACGATCCTTCCACTCGATCTTGATCACGTCGGCGCCGAGTTCCGCCAGAACGAGGGGACACACATTGCCGGCCACAACCGTGCCGAATGAAAGGACACGGACCCCCTGGAGCAAAGGGGGATTGTTCGGGTCAAATGAGCCCATCGGACCGCCAACGTTCCAGATCACGTATCGAATGTCCCAGCTCGTGCACATACAGGTCCTGATTCGCTTCCCCGAGATGAGGGGCAGACCGGTGGTAGGCGATGAGCGATGGCTCCGCCAAAAACGGCGGTCCGGGCATGTCGAAGGACCCGGTTCCCTGTCGGGATGACCGGACGAAGTATCCCCGTTGGTGCGCCTGTTCTTCCTGCACGAACTGTGCTCCGCTCTGCGAGAGCGCGCACGGTAACCCGGCCGATTGTCCGGCCTCGACCAGTTCCCTCGCACTCAGCGTCGACAACAAGCCCGAGATGACCTCCGTAAGGAGATCGAAGAGCTGCACCCGCATGTCCCGATCGCGATACAGGGGATCCGACAGGACCTCCGGTCTTCCCAACAGGTCAACGAAGAGGTCCCAGTGGTGGGGCGAGTGCGCGCCGACATCCAATGATCCGTCGCGGCATTTCCAGATACCCCCGGGCGGCGGGCCGAAGTTCGTTTCCCGCGTCTTGATCCGTCCGTTCACGACGTACTGCTCGCTGCCGAGCTTATGGAAGAGGCCCACTTCATGCACGGAGTGATCGATCACCTGCGATCGACATGCGGGAGGGCTCCGCAGCACGGCCTGCATCAGAAAGGCAGCCCACGCGCCCGCTTCGTCATAGAGCTGCTGTCCCGGAATGGCGAGCGGAGGACCCTCGGGGGGTCCGACCGGGTGCATCAATCCACTCATTGCGAACGAGGTGAAGGGAGTGGCCCGCCAGTGGCGATACGGACCGGTAAGGCCGAAGGGTGTGATGAAGCAGGTCAGCGCGCCGTCCGGCACCCACGAGAGAGATGGTGGAACGTCGACGAAGCCGTGGGGCCGCAGGCGCTCTCCTTTTGGCGACGCGATCACGGCATCTGCTGTGGCAGCGAGTTCCTCGAGAAGAGCGCGTGCTTCGTCACGTTGCCAATCAAGGGTGATCCCGCGTTTGTTGTGGTGGTAGTAGGCAAACAGCAGGCTCGACTCTGGCCCTCTCCGGCCGTCGCGGAACGGGGGCGAACGGCGCAACCCATCTCCGGTCGGCAGTTCCACTTTCACGACGTCCGCGCCGAGATCGGCCAAGATCTTCCCGCAGTACGCTCCTGTACGACCGCTGAGGTCAAGCACACGCACCCCCGTCAGAGGTTGTGCGAACTCCGTCACTCCTCCTCCACCGGTTCAAAGCGATACAGTGCGCTCGATTCCCCTGTGTCACAGAACACCACGCGAACTGCCTGACCGATGTACACCCGATCAGGATCGCAGCCGATGACGTTGCTCAGGACCCGTGGTCCTTCCGACAGCTCTACGTACGCGACGACGTACGGCACCACATTCTGGTAGCTACCCGCACTCCGGCGGACGACGCTGAAACTGTAGATCGATCCCAGTCCGGAGGCCTGGGTCCACGTGACGGAACTGCCGCCGCAGTCCGGGCACAGTTGCCGTGGGTACCAGATGGCAACTCCGCAGTTGTCACAGCGAGGAAGGAGCAGACGACCTTCCGTTGTGGCTTGCCAGAATTCCTCTGTCTCGGGACTCCGTTCAGGGGCCGCACAGGGTAGCTGCGATTCCGTCACGCGTCCTCCCTCCCGAGAATCAGCGTGGCACTGCCCATCCGGGTGCCGATCGATCCGCCGGTCCCGTGGGCGAGTGCGACCTCGCAGTCCGGGACCTGGACGGCGGTATGCGCCTCTCCGCGCAGCTGCCGGACGGCTTCGATGATCTTCGTCATTCCGCCGCGGTTCGACGGATGGTTGTTGCACAGGCCCCCACCGTCGCTGTTGAAGGGAAGCCTTCCGTGTGGTGCCACGAGGGCCCCGTCGAGCACGAAGCGTCCGCCCTTCCCTTTCTCACAGAATCCAAGATCCTCGAGCGTCTCGATCACCGTGATGGTGAACGAGTCGTAGAGAGAGACGTAATCGACATCTCCCGGTTGGACACCTGCTTCTTCGAAAGCCAGGGGACCGGTCGTGGCGGCTCCGGTCGAGGTGAGGTCGATACGTCCATTGTTCGTGTGCTTCACGGCTTCGGCCCGGCCCAGAATTGTGACGGTCCGCCGCTCGAGGTCACGAGCGACCTCGGGGCTCACCACGACGACTGCACCGCCTCCGTCGGTGATGACACAGCAGTCAAGTCGGTGGAGCGGCGAACTGATGACGGGGGAGGCAAGCACCTCCTCTACCGTGACAGGCTTTGGGAGGAAGGCGAGTGGGTTGTGCTGCGCGTGGAGAGACGCAGCGACTTTGACCTCGGCCAGTTGGGCGCTCGTCGTGCCGAAGTCGAACATGTGACGCTGTGCCGCGAGGGCGTACGCGGTAACGGGAAGCATGCCCCACAGCGTCTCGAAGGCCGATTCTGGAGATCCCGTCTGCCTCGCTATGGGAGCCTCGCCACGCGTACGTGCCAGACCGGCCATGGTGACGAGTGCGATGTTGCACCGCCCAGCTTCGATAGCGGCCGCCGCGTGCGCGACGTGAACGAGGTATGAAGAGCCACCGGTTTCCGTCGAGTCGATGTAGCGGGGGTGAAGGCCCAGATACTCGACCATCGAAACCGGGCCGAAGCCGGCGGTCGAGTCGCAGAAGTACGCATCCACGTCGGAAAGACTCAGGCCCGCATCGGCGAGTGCTCCGAGCGCCACTTCGGCATGAATCTGTGGGACGCTGCGGTCGGGAATTACCCGCCGGGGGTGTTCGTAGGCTCCTGCGATCGAGACGCGACCCTTGATCGTCACGACGGCTCTCTCGTCGTTATCCGGGATTGCGACGTCGTGGCGAGAAACTGATCCCAATGGGTGAGTACCAGCTCCTTGAGCAGATGCTTCTTCACCTTGGTGGAATCCGTGCGCGGGATGTCCTCGTGGCACATGGCAAAGACGAAGTGCGGGACCTTGAAGCTCGACACCTGGTCGCGGAGGTGGACCAGCAGGCCGTCACGGTCAACGCTGGCTCCATTGCGCGGCACTATCACCGCGACGATCGCCTCCCCGCGGGCGGAATCGGAGACTCCGAAGACAACCGCCTCGGTGATCTCCGGGTGCCTTTCGAGTGCGTCCTCGACCTCCTGTGGAGAGACGTTGGCACCATTGGTCTTGATCATGTCTCCGAGGCGACCTTCAAACGTGAGGAACCCTTCGTCGTCGATACTGCATCGATCGCCGGTGGGATAGAAGCCATCGCGGTCGAACGTGTCCTCTGGGAGTCGTTTGTAGAAACCCCGCATCAAGCGCGAACCCCCGGACGTAGAGTTCGCCCGGTTCACCGACTGCGCACGCCTCGCCAGTGACTGGATCCAGAACCTTGCGCTCCATGCCGGGCAGGGAACGACCGTATGCCCCTGCCTTGTTGGACGGGAGCTTGGTGCCTTCTGCTTCGAGCCCATGCGGCCCGAAAGTCTCGGTCATGCCGAAGGGATTGGGGATCAGTTCCAGTGGAATGAGATCTCCCGCCTCGTCGAACTGGCGGAGTCGTGATCGCAAATGAGGCAGGTCAATGCCGCGGTCAGCCGCTCTTTCCTGCAGGGCACGGAGTTGGGGTGTCACGGCACTGATTGTGGTGACCTGCTCCCGGGCGCAGGAGTCGAGCACCTCGTCGACCGCGGGAGACGCAGTCATGATGATGCGGGCACCGGTGAACATCGCGGGTAGCACTGTCGAGTTGATCCCTCCGATCCAGAAGAATGGCACGCTGGAATAGAGGCGATCATCGGCGCGGACGTTTTGCCAACCGGTGGCCAACAGGGCGTGACAGAGGCGGACGACGGCAGCGTGGGTGTGGACGACCGCCTTGGGCTGCGCTGTGCTCCCCGAGGTGTGGATGATCGTCAGCTCGTCGGCCGGTGTGACCTGCGCTTCCACGGAGGCCAAGAACTGTCGATCCAGGTGGTGCCGTTTCGCGAGCTGGACCACATCGTCGGGGCCCCTCATGGCCCACGGCCGCGTGTTCGTTCCCCACACGACGATATGACGCAGGTAGGGGAGTTGGGGCACGAAGAGATGTGGTTGGACCTGCGCTGCTAACTCAGGAACCGTTTCGAGCCGCTCCAGGTAGTCGTGATTCAGGTAGTGGTCCACCACGAGCAGCGTTTCGATGTCGGAGTGCTCGAGCACCCACCGCAATTCGGGGGCTTGGTACAGGGTGCTGATCGGCACCGTCAGCGCACCTATGCGGGCGGCGGCCAGCCAACACAGGATCCAGTCAGGCGAATTCGCCATCATGATGCCCACGCGGGTCCCTTTACCCACCCCGAGCGCCAAGAGGCCGAGCGCAAGAATCCCCGATTGCTCGTCGGCTTGGCGGAAGGTGAGGCGCCGCTCGCCGCACACGAGGAATTCCTTCTCCCCGAAGCATTCCACCGCATGCCTCAACACAGCGGGCAACGTAGGCGGGAACGGAGGGAAGAGGGAATCGGCCGATCGGACGTGGTCAGCCATTAGGTGCACCCGCTCCTTCCTCTTGATGCCTCGTCATGCGGCCGGCGTCGCCTATCATCTCGCTCGTGGGGCCCAGGAAGATCAGAAGCTCTTGCGCTTCCGCAAGACTTCATTGAAGGGAAGGTCTACATCGAAGGACGGTTCCCGAGGAAGGCCCATGAGTCTCTCCGCAACGATGTTCCGCTGTATCTCGTTGGTCCCGCCCGCAATAGAGAAACCTCTCGATCTGAGGAACATCTCTCCGGCATTGCCCGTCGTCTTTTCCTCTCCGTCCCAAATAACGCCGTCAGCCGCCCATGTCGCCAACGCAGCCTTGGCGGCGCGGTTCGAGTTCACGCCTAGATGCAGCTTCAGCAGGGAGGCCCACTGACCCTTGAGAGCGCCGGATCGTAGGCCGGTCATCACCCGCTCCCCCGCGCGGCGACTCACTGTGGCCTCGATGTACGCCTCGACGACTCGCTGATTGAGAGCGGGGTCGGCGCACATACCACGCCGCCGGATGCCCTCGGCGATTTCGTCGACCGTGACGCCGGGAGCATCCCCTGAAATACCGAAGAGCCCGACTCCATGCTCGATGTTGTTGCCGGCGTTACGTTCGTGGAACAGAAGCCTCTGGGCCACGGTCCACCCCTCGTTCTCTCTCCCGATCAGGTTCTCGGCGGGGAGCGTGACGTCGTCGAAGAACTCGATGCAGAACTCTCCTGGGAGGCCGGTGACCGACCGGATGGCATCGATCTGGACGCCGGGTGTTCCTTGCAATGGCACGGCAATCATTGAAAGGCCGCGATGCTTGGGCGCCTCCCAATCCGTACGGGCCAGGCACATCCCGAAGTCGGAGTACAGCGCTCCGGAGCTCCACATTTTGGAACCGTTGAGCACGTAGGTGTCCCCATCGCGGCTCAATCGAGTGAGTGCGCCGGCCATGTCAGAGCCACCGGTCGGCTCAGAGAGCAGTTGGATCCACAATTCGTCGCCGCGCAGAATGCGCGGCAGGTGCAAGGCCTTGAGAGCCTCGGAGCCGAAGTCGAGGAGCGTGGGACCCAGCATGCCGATCGACACGCCGAAACCCATTGGAACTCGGTGCCCCCTCGCCTCGGCAAAGAAGGCCTTTCTGGTGCTCGAACGTGAGCCCGGCCCCACCGTACTGGACCGGATAGGCGATTCCAGCGAAGCCGGCGTCGAAGATCAGGTTCTGCAGGGCCTTGTCGTCGATCCCCGCCGGGTCGCCCGTTCGGGGCAGATTTTGCTCGATCCAGATCCGAGCCCTTGACTGGAAACTCGAGAGACTTTCCACATCGGGCGACGTCATGTTCGGTCCTCCAATTCCAGGAGTGTGGCCAGCCGCACCTTGTGCTGTTCGGGGGTGCCGAACAGCGCACGATTGACCACGATGCGCCGGGAGTAGAGATGGACGTGGTGCTCCCACGTGACGCCGATCCCACCGCTGATCTGCACGCACTCGTCCACAATGTCGAGACAGTGATCCGCGACATAGACCTTGGCCACGCTGGCCAGCCGGGCCGCCTCGTCGCCCCGGGCATCGATCTCTGCTGCCAGGGCTTCCGTTATTGCTTTGGAGAATTCGAGCCACTGGAACATGTCGGCGACGCGGTGCTTCAGCGCTTGGAAGGAGATAATCGGTCGGCCGAAGGCAAACCGATCTCGGGCATACTCGATCGTTGTTTCGAGAGCCCGCTCGGCCGCGCCCACTGTTTCGGCGCACTGCAGCGCAAGCGCGAGTTGGAGCTGGCGCTCGAGTGACGCACCGGCGCCTCCCGGGCTCCCGAGCATGGCCGAAGAGGACATCCGGACACCGTCCAGCTCGAGACGACCGTAGCGTCGGCACATGTCGATGCTACGACCCGGGATCACCTCCACGCCGCGTGCATGGCGCGGAATCATCAACTGGGTGAATCCGTCCGCCGAGCGAGCTGTCACGAGAAAGTGATCGGCTTGCGCTGCCGCTTCCACGTACCTCTTGCTTCCCGAGACCACGACGTCCGTGCCGACTCTGTTGACGCGTGCATCGACGACCGGAGCGCAACCAACCCACGCTCCACCGTCTTCGGCCACGGCCCAGGTGGCGATGAGATCTCCCGACAACAGCCCTGGAATTAGTCCGGACTGTAGTTCCGGGCTCCCTTCCCGAGTTAGTGCGCTCGCCACCACATTGACGGGAAGAAAGGGTCCGGGTGCCACCATTCGCCCCATCTCTTCGGCCACGATGGCGAGGTCCTGGACCGGGTGGCCCGACACGCTGCCGCCGCCTTGCGCCTCGGGCACGAGGGGTGCTGTCCAACCGAGCCGGGAAGCCTGATGCCAGTAATCACGCTCGAATCCATCGGCACCCTCCCAGAGGGCACGCACGGTGGACAGCGGGCTCTCCGCCTCCAAGAACTTTCTCGTTGCCTCGTGGAATATTCCCTGTTCCTCGGTCAGCGTCAGATGCACGGAGCGCCCATCATGACAAGGTTGAGCGAAGCTGGCTCACTGTCGTCGAATGGACATAGATAGGTACCCGCTCTCTCGGTGATGGCCGGCCGGCCCGCCGCATCAGATCGCAAGTCGGACGTGTGACCGACCCGAAACCACGAAGCGACACCTGTTAGTCCAGCGCCCAAATTTTTGCCTGTCAAATACCTCCGCCGCTACGGCCCGGTAGGGCAGAGGTGATTCGCATTTGGGCGTGTGCTTAGATAGTCGGAAGGGCAGACCGTTGACGGACGAGCCAGACGGAGGGGCGACATGAGCTGGAATTTCGAACTCTACATCGACGGAATCTGGACCACCGGGGAGGCAGCGGGGTCGATCGACGTCATCGACCCGGCCACAGAGGACGTCATCGGAAGTGTTCCCGAGGCCACCACCAAGGACGCCGTGCGGGCCATAGAGGCGGCCCGCAAGGCCTTCGACGAAGGTCCCTGGCCCTTCACCAAGCCGGCCGAGCGGGCCGCAGTCCTCATCCGTATGGCCGAGATCCTTGAATCTCGCTCGGCCGAGCTTCGTGAACTCATCGTGGCCGAGACGGGGACAACGGGCTTCTTGACCGACTACGTCCAGGCCGGTGGATCGATCGGGATGTTCCGTTCGAATGCCGCGCAGATCGAACACGTGGTCCAGTGGGTGGAGGCGGGGGCTCCCAGCGCAGGCCCGGGCGGCATGTCGGGGACTGCGCTCTTCCGGGAGCCGGTTGGGGTCGTCGGTGCCATCACGCCGTTCAACTTCCCGTTCATGCTCAATGTGGTCAAGGTTGCCCCGGCGTTGGCGGCCGGCTGCACCGTTGTACTCAAGCCACACCCGTGGACGCCTCTCGACGCGTTCATGATCGCCCAGGCGGCCGAAGAAGCCGGCATCCCACCCGGGGTCTTCAATGTGATCACCGGTGGGGGAGACGTGGGGGAGGAGATGACCACGAACCCGATGGTGGACATGATCGCGTTCACCGGTTCGACCGCCACCGGCCGGCGCATCATGGCGAACGGGTCCGCCACCATGAAGCGATTGCAGCTCGAGCTCGGAGGGAAGAGCGCGCAAGTCATTCTTGACGACGTGTCGGAAGAGCACGTGCGGACGATCGCCTTCGGTGGAGTGCTCACCCATTGTGGCCAAGGGTGCATCCTGGGCACACGGCTTCTGTTGCCCGAGCACCTCCTCGACGCCTACAAGGACGGCCTGGCCGCAGCCGTGCCCACCGTCAAGATCGGCGACCCCCGGGATCCGTCTACCGTCCTGGGGCCATTGATCAGGGAGCAGCAGCGCCAACGTGTCGAGGGGTACGTGGCGTCGGCTCACGAGCAGGGGGGCGAGCTCCTCACCGGAGGCAAAAGGCCGAAGGGATTCGAGAAGGGATTTTTCTACGAGCCCACCGTCTTCGTCGGAAACAACGGCATGCGGATCGCCCAGGAGGAGATCTTCGGCCCGGTGTTCACGGTCGTGCCCTACTCGGGCAAGGACGACGACGCCGTGCGCTTGGCCAATGACTCGATCTATGGACTCGGAGGAGGTGTCGAATCCGCATCAACGGCCCGGGCTTTCAATGTCGCCCGACGGATAAGGGCCGGAACCGTCATCGCCCAGGGGGTCGGCGGCACTGAGATGACACCGCCGAGCCCGGGTGACGGCCAAGGACCGGGGTGGGGCTACACCATGGCCGGGATCGGCCAGAATGGCGCCTTCGGCGGATTCAAGCAGAGTGGCATCGGGCGCGAGTGGGGACACCACGGCCTCGAAGAATTCACGGAGATCAAGTCGATCACCTGGATGTGAGGCAATCCCGAACGTCCGGATCCTTCCTCCGGTGACTGTCCCAGTGACGGAGGGGACCAGAATCGGCGTGTCCCCGTGCCTTCAGGTGAGCATCTAGTCGAGTATGGACATCGGAGACATCGCGCGCGAGACGCCCGAGAGAGTGGCTGTGGTGGTCACTTCGGGCGAGACATTCTCGTACGGCGAGCTGGCGCGACGCTCCAACCGAGTAGCCCATCTGTTGCATCAGGCCGGTCTCCGCCGGGGCGACGGCATCGTCATCATGTTGCCGAATTGCATCGAGTTCTTCGAGTTGGCCTGGGGTGCTCAGCGCAGCGGCTTGTACTACACGCCGGTGAACACGCATCTGACTGCCGACGAGATCACTTACATCATCGACGATTCCGGGGCGAAAGCTGTGTTCATCCATGCCTCAGCGGGCGCGCTCGCCGCAGCGTTGGCCGCGTCGGAGGGAGGCGCCGGGGTACGCCGCCGCTTCGCGGTCGGTGGCGAGTTGCCCGGCTACGACAATTTCGAAAAAGCGGTGACCGCAGCCCCGACGAGCGATCCCCCGGAGCCTTCGCAGGGCACCGAGATGCTCTATTCCTCGGGCACGACGGGGCGTCCGAAGGGGGTACGCCGGCCGTTGCCGGGCGAAGAGGGGTCGTACGCACAGTCGGCGACAGAAGCAGGGCTCCGCTCGCTTTATCGGATGGACGGCAACAGCGTGTACCTTTCACCCGCGCCGCTCTATCACAGCGCACCGCTTGCGTACTCGATGGCCGTGCTCCGCATGGGTGCGACGGTCGTGCTCATGGAGCGCTTCACGCCGGAGGCAACGCTCAGGCTGATTGAGGAAAACCGGGTCACGCACGCCCAGTTCGTGCCGACCATGTTCGTGCGACTTCTCAAGCTGGACCCGGCGGTTCGTTCCCGCTACGACCTCTCCAGCCTGCAGTGCGCGATCCACGCCGCCGCACCGTGCCCGGTCGAGGTGAAGGCACGGATGCTGGAGTGGTGGGGGCCGATCATCTACGAGTACTACGCCGGGACCGAGGGCATCGGCGGAACGATCATCGGACCTGAGGAGTGGATCGCGCACCCGGGGTCTGTCGGCAAGCCCCTGTCCCCGGTGCACATCCTCGGCGAGGACGGTGTGGAGCTTCCAACCGGTCAGGCGGGGAGGGTCTACTTCGACGGGGGCCCGCCGTTCAAATACCACAATGACCCCGCAAAGACGGCATCGATCCAGAACGAGCAGGGCTGGCGCACCCTCGGCGACGTGGGCTACCTCGACCACGAGGGTTACCTCTTCCTCACCGACCGGGCGACGTTCATGATCGTCTCCGGCGGGGTGAACATCTACCCCCAGGAGGCGGAGAACGTCCTGGTCACGCACCCGCAGGTCGCTGACGTCGCTGTCTTCGGTGTGCCGAACGACGAATTCGGCGAGGAAGTCAAGGCCGTGGTCCAGCCCCTTGTCTGGGCCGACGCCGATGACGACCTGGCCAACGATCTCATTGCCTTCTGCCGCTCGCGCCTGGCCGCGTACAAGTGCCCCCGGACGCTTGACTTTGTACGCGAACTCCCCCGCGACCCGAACGGCAAGCTCTACAAGCGCCGTTTACGCGACACGTACTGGTCCGGTCATACGACACGTGTGCTCTGACCGATCGCTCGGCCGGCGGAGGGACGACCAGTTCGTCTACTTCGTCCGCGGCTCCTGCGGTCGGACGTTCGGACGTTCGGACGTTCGACCCCTTCGGTTGTCGGAGCTGTGCGGGAGCTCTCAGCTCGGCAATGCGGCAACCTGTGGTCCGTGGTTCTTCATGCCGTAACTCTTAGGGGTGATGTCGACGTCCGTCGCTTCGGCGCGTAGTGCGCCCACTGTGCACTGTGCACGGTCCCGGTGCGCGAACGGGTCGAAGTTGTAGAACCGGCATGCGTTCTCCCACGTGATCTGGTGGATCTCGTCGTCGGGCACCCCGGCGGCCTGAAATGACTTCCAGGCTGATTCGGGAGCATTGGGCCAGGTGCAGTCCGAGTGCGGGTAGTCGCACTCCCAGGCGATGTTCCCGATGCCGATATCGTGACGCAGGCGAAGGCCGGTGTAGTCGTCGATAAAGCAGGTCAGCACGCGATCTTTGAACACCTGACTGGGCATTTGATCGCCGAAGTCCTGACCTGTCCAGCGGTGGTGTCGCTCGTACGTGTAGTCGGCCCGTTCCAGCCAGTAGGGGATCCAACCGATGCCACCTTCGGCCAGAGCGAACTTCGTCTGGGGGAATTTGCGCAGGACCGGCGACCAGAGCAACTCAGCGGCGAACACCCCGGTGTTGAACGGCATGGTGTGGATCATGGTGTCGAACGGCGAGCGGGGCATGTACTCGGGCGAACTGCCGAAATGGAACACCATGACCGTGTCGGTGTCCTGGCACGCCTGCCACGCGGGATCCCACTCGTCGCCATGGTGGTCAGGCTGCCCGAAACGATGTGTGTCCGAATGAAACGACGTGGCGTGACAGCCCTTGTCCGCCATGCGCCGGATCTCTGCGGCCATCCACTCAGGACCGAGGATGAATCCGGAGAGGGCAAGTGGGATGAGCCGTCCCGGGTAGTGCCCGCACCACTCCTCCATCTGCCAATCGTTATAGGCCCGGATCATGCAGCCGGCCAACTCCCGATCCCCGCTCTGGAGGAAGTATTGGCCTCCGAGACCCGGCCATGACGAGAAGCACATCGCACCGAGGACACCATTGACGTTCATGTCCCGGATCCGCTCATGGACATCCCATGTGCCCTTCCTGACTTCATCGAACGAGCCCGGATCGTTCCCCCACTCCTCGGGGATCCGTCCGGCAACCGCGTTGAGGCCGAAGCTCGAGACCTCGTTGCCCTCAATCTGCCAGGCGTCTGTCCCATTGGCCCGGTGGATGACCCGGGGCACGCGGTCCCGGTATTTGGCGGGGAAATGGTCGAGGAAGTAGTCGCTCATGGAGGGCGGCTCAACCAGATGGTCATCGACGCTGACCATGATCATGTCCTCAAGCTGCATACTCACCCTCCCGGTCCGAGCCTGCTCTCCGCCCAATTGTTTAGCACTCGCCCAACTCTTGTCACAAATGATCGGCGATCATCGGTGAGTTGCTGGCTACATCGCTTGCGAAGTGCTTCCTGGGGGGCGCTCGAAAGGAAGTCGACCCTGGTCTTCCCGTAGAGAGACCCGCAACACGTGTTTTTGGATTTTCCCCGAGGAGGTGCGGGGGAAGTCGTCGACGAAGTGCAACTCTTCGGGCCATTTCTGGCGGGCTAACCCGCCCGCCTCCAAGTGGGATCGGACGGACTCGAGACCGAAGGTCGGAACGGCGGACAACAACCGGATGACCGCAGACGCACGTTCTCCGTAGCGGACGTCGGGAGCAGCCACGACGGCAACCTCCGCCACGCCAGGAATCGCGGCGATCAGTTCCTCTACTTCAGCGGCAGAAATGTTCTCGCCGCCCCGGATGATGATGTCCTTCTTGCGGTCGGTGAGGGTGAGGTATCCGTCGGGATCGAGGAAACCCGTGTCCCCGGTGTCATACCAGCCGTCGCTGTCGATGGCCGCGTCCGTCAACGCGGGATCGATGTAGCCCACGAAGAGTTCGGGTCCCCGCGAATGGATCTCCCCGGATTGACCGATTGGAACCGGTTGGCCGTCGGGGTCGAGCAACCGGATCTCAGATCCCGGCATGATGCGCCCATCGGTGAAGCTCTTCTTCTCGACCGGATCCGAATGGACTGATCCCGTGGTGGATGGGTGCTCCGTCGACCCGTATCGCGCGAACAATGGAGATGCCAAGGTCGATCGCCCGCCGAGCCACCTCCGCCGGGACTGGTGCTCCGCCCATCGTCAGACGCGCGATGTAGGGAAGGTGGACGTCCGGGTCGAAGTCAGGGTGATCCAGCAAGCTGAGAAGGAAGAACGGGCGGGCCTCCCTGCAACGCAACACCGTCATCGGCCATGGCGGCAAGCACTGTTGTGGGGTCCCAGGAGTCGATGAGATCGAGCGGGCTTTTTCCAAACAGCGGGCTCATCACCGACGAAAGACCGGTGATGTGGCCAACGGGAGATCCGGTGATGTTGGCGGTCGGGGTGACGAAGGGCCTCTCCGACATGTCCTCGGCCATGAATGACCCCCACGTACGCCGATCTGCGAGGAACGAACGGTGCGTGTGGATGACGCCCTTGGGCTCGGCGGTGGTCCCCGACGTGTAACCGATGATCGCCGGACTGTCGGGATCCACTCTGGCGGGATGCACCCGGTGGGTCGCCCAACTCGAGGGCCTGCGACCACGAAAGCACGGTCGGACCCAACGAGGGGGTGGGGCCGTCTTCACTCGGGACCATCACAACCAACTCGAGGTCGGGCAGACCGGGCAGGGCAGCTTCGAGATTCGCCACGTAGTCCTGGCGAGCGAAGTGATCCGTCGTGATCAGCGCCCGCGCCCCGCTCTGGCGGAGGATGTGTCCCACCTCTTTGGATCCGTAGATGTGGACGATCGGAATGAGGACCACTCCGAGTGGAAGCAGTCCGTAGAAACAGGCGACGGCCTCAGCCCAATTCGGAAGCTGGAAGGCTACGACATCCCCCGTGACGATCCCCTGGTGAACCAGGGCACCGGCGAGGCGGCGACCCATGTCGGCCACGCCCCCGATGGTGCCGACGAAAGGACGGACCCGGGAGCGGACCCGGCACGTGACTGCCGACGCATCCCTGACCCCGTGCGCGGCAATGTCGGCCAACGTATCGTCGCTCCACCAACCCGAGTCCCGATACTGTCGAGCCAGGTCGGGAGAGGGGTACCGCGCCTGCCAGCGGGGGCTCACGCGCCCGCCTGCGCCGAGGGGTGGGACTTCATTGAGCCTTGAACTGTGGCGGGCGGCCCTCCGAGGCGGCCCGGACACCTTCTGTCCAGTCCGAGGTCGACTGGAGCCATTCCTGCTCAATGGCCTCGTGCTCTGCGGCCACCCGAAAGCGCTCGACCATGCCGGCCCGCATGGTCGAGCGGATCGACCGAAGAGCGAGGGGCGCGGACGAAGCGATTTCCGCAGCGAGCGCATGCGCCTCGGCGCGCAGGGTGTCTTGGGGGAAAAGCCCATCGCTCAGCCCCATCGCAAAGGCCTCGTCCCCCTTGACCCTTCGTCCGGTGAACAGTAGATGAAGTGCGTGTTGCTGACCGACAATGGCGGGAAGCGTGACTGTTAGTCCCAATATGTGGTGGAACCCGAAGCGGGCGAAGTTGGCGGAGAACCTGGCTTCTGGACACGCGATCCGGAAATCGGCCAAACACGCCAGACTGAAGCCGGCGCCGATCGCGGCCCCTTGTATGGCGGCCACGACAGGAGTCTTGACGGCGAAGAGCCGGGCCGCTTCGCGGTACAACAAATCCGGCCCCACGGATCGGCCATCGGTCGCGCTTGCGGAAAGATTGGCCCCGGCGCAGAAATGCTTGCCCTCCGAACACAACAGGATCGCCCGGCACTCGGTCAATTCATCGAGTACGGCGTAGGCATCACCCAACGATTCGATCACGTCCGTCTCGAAGAAATTGTTGGGCGCCCGGTGGATCTCGACGGTCGCGACGTAGGAGTCGTCGACGGTCGCACTCACATCTCCGAAACGCTCGTCGAACACTTTCGCCCCCTGGACAGCCCAACCGCTATGGTTTTGGGCGAGTGCCCATGAACGCTAATTCGATTGTGTCACCTAATTCAAATGGGGCGAGTCGCATAACATCGTCAAATGTTTCAACGTAATTCCGATCAGCAGCTCTTCGAGGAGACGACCAAGAAATTCCTCGATTCGTCGTGCCCCACGGCCAAGCTGAGGGAACTGGTCGCGGACGCGTCGGGGTACGAGCCGGCATTCTGGCAACAGGGAGCCGAATTGGGTTGGACCTCCCTGGTCGTCCCCGATGACGCAGGTGGCGGGAGCATCAGTTCGCAGGGCGTCAAGGACTTGTCGTTGGTTGCGTATCAGTTCGGTTTGCACGCTGCCCCCGGCCCGCTCATGGGGAGCAACGTCGTCGCCGCAGCCCTCGGGCGGTGGGGGAGCAAGGAGCAACAGATGGGGCCCCTCGCCGAGTTGCTGAGCGGCAAAGAGGCCGGCGCGTGGGCCTTGGCCGAAGCCCCCCCACACGACCGACTCGGAGACGTTGCCCTCTTCGCCACCGAGAGTGGAGGCGGCTTCCGCCTCGAAGGGACCAAGTCACCCGTGGAGGCCGGTTTGGACGCCGCGCACATCCTGGTGACAGCTCGCACCGGAGCCGGACTGCGTCAGTTCCTTGTCCCGGCCGACGATCCCCTTCTGACGAGGCGTCCACTGCACGGACTCGATACGACCCGGCGGTTTGCCCGACTCGATTTCGACGGCGTGCAACTGCCCACCTCGTCGCTGGTGGGAGCGCCGGAGGAGACGCAGGGTGCCGTCGATTGGCTCACCGATCTGGCTGTCACCATCCAGCTGGCCGAAATGTGCGGCGCCATGCGCTGGGCCTTCGACACGACGGTGGAATGGGCGTTCAACCGGTACTCGTTCGGCCGCCCGTTGGCCTCCTACCAGGAAATCAAGCACCGCTTCGCCGATATGAAGATGTGTCTTGAGGCAAGCTTTGCCATTACGGCGCAAGCGGCCGATGCGGTTGATCGCGACGCGCCCGACCGCTCGGAATTGGTGAGCGCAGGCAAATTCTACGTCGGGCGCAACGGGCCGGAGTTGCTCCAGGACTGTGTGCAGTTGCACGGCGGCATCGGACTCACCTTCGACCACGACCTCCACCTCTTCCTGCGCCGGGTGACCACCAACGCGGCCCTTTTCGGAACTCCAAGTCAGCACGCCATCCGCTTGACCGACATTCTCGCCGCCCGAGGAGTGACAACGTGACGGAGGACCATGCAATCGAGAGCGTCGAGAGCTTCACGGCGCGCGCTCGCATATGGCTGGCGGAGAACATGCCCCGCACGCAGGACCGGGGTGTCCGCTCCCCGCCGGCCGGGCGTTCTGACGAAGAGGAGCTGGCGCACATCTCTCGTAACCGCGACTTGCAGCGTCGGCTCTTCGACGGTGGCTTCGCTGGCATCTGCGTTCCAGTCGACTACGGAGGCCAGGGGCTGACGACTGCTCACCAGGAGGCATTCAACCGGGAGATTCGGGGCTACGAGTACCCGGCGGATACGCAGGTACCGACCCTGACTCCCTGCATGTCCGTGATCCTGGAGTTCGGGACTCACGAGCAGAAGAAGCGTCATGTCCCTCCGATCCTCAAAGGAGAGACGCTCTGGATGCAGTTCCTGTCGGAGCCCAGCGGAGGCTCGGACGTGGCCGGTGCTCTGACAACAGCCGTGCGCGACGGCGAGGAATGGGTCCTCAACGGGTCCAAAATCTGGACCACGGGAGCCTGGTGGGCGGACTGGGGTCTGTGCCTGGTCCGGACCAACTGGGACGTTCCCAAGCACCGGGGACTCACCGTGTTCATGTTGGAGATCCATCAACCCGGCATAGAGATCCACCGTATCGAAATGCTCAATGGCTCTCGGGAGTTTTGTCAGGAGTTCATCACCGATGTCCATGTGCCCGACTCCCAGCGCATCGGTCAGATCGACGAGGGATGGGCTGTCGGAACACGGTGGATGTACCACGAGCGGACCATCTCCGGCGGTTCGCCCTACGTGACCTCCCCGGCGGGACGACCGGCGGTGGCGCTCGACCCGACCGGAGGGGCGGTGGCGTTGATCCCCTATGCCCGCAGTCAAGGCTTGCTGGATGACACCCGTGTCAAGGAACTGATCGGGGAAGCACATGCCCTCTCGCTTGTTGGCAATGCACTCACGCAGCACATCGCCGAGGAGATCCGTACCGAATCGATGACGAACCAAGCTGCAGCCATTACGCGGCTGTGGTTCGGATCCTCCGCGGTGCGCAACTCGACCATCTGTTTCGAGCTCGTTGGAGCCAGCGCAGTGGCGTGGTCGGATGAAGACAGGGACCTCGGTCAACGGGGCATCCGTTTCTTGATGCGACAGGCCTCATGCATCGCCGGTGGTACCACCGAGATGGCGCGCAATGCCATCAGCGAGCGGGTGCTCGGCATGCCCCGGGAACGCACGGTCGACAAGGACACGCCGTTCCGGGACGTCCCTCGCAGCGCGCCCACCAGGTAGCGAAGCGTCGGAACGAGCGATCGCCGTACGATCGCTTCCTCACCGACTTCCGAGCGGATCGCTACTGCGCAAAGCGATAGTCCGCGTCCGTCTCGTAAATGACGCCCCGCTCCGACAGATCGTCGATCTCTTCCATCGAATAACCCAGGCGGAGCATGAGGGGGCGGGTGTGTTGTCCCATGAGAGGCGCCGGCCCGTAGGGTCCCGTCGGCGTTTCCGAGAAGTTGACCAGTGTGCCGAACTGTCGCATTTGGCCCAGAGTGGGATGGGCATATTCGGCCACCAGGCCCAGGCGTTCGTTGTCGGCGTCGTAGAGGGCCAATTCGCCGTCGTTCGTGTCGACGGACACTTCGACCGCCACCTTGGCGTCAGAGAGGATCGCCTGCCAGGCATGGGCGGTCCGGCCCCGGAAAGTCTCCTCGAGCACAGGTTCGATCTCGGCGCGCACCGCCACCCGGGCGGCCATCGTGTCGTGGCGGTCGAAGTCGGGCTGACCGACGATGCGGCACAGCGCGGACCACTGTCCCGGACCGAAGGCGGCCAACTGGATCCAACCCTGTTGGGTCTCGTACAGACGACAACATGGGGACACCCCCGTCTGATGACGGTCGAGGCCCGGACGGACCGGTCCTGGCTCGCCGTCGACCAAGAAGACATCTGAGCCGAACAACGCGGCGCCGTTGAGAAGCGACGTCCAGAGATCCTGGCCCTCGCCGGTACGGCGCTGGTGGTAGAGGGCGGCTAACACGCCGACGACCGACACCATGGCGTTCGCCGTATCGGTCATCCCGAAGCGAAGATAGAGGGGTGCGTTGCCCTCGCCCACCGGTCCCGCCTCGTATTCGATGCCGCATGCGGCTTGGTAGAGGGGATCGAGTCCGCCGAAATCCGAGAGCGGTCCCTCGGCTCCATACGCGTAGGTGTTGCAGTGGACGAGGTCACGGTGACGGGCCTTCAACGATTCGTAATCGATTCCCAGGCGGGCAGCGGTTCCTTTCGTCATGTTGTGATGGACCACATCGGCTATCTCGGCGAGCCGCATCACCACTTCCAGGCCGTCGGGATCCTTCACGTCGACGGCGATGTCCTGCTTGCCACGTTGACAGCCGAGGAAGGCCATGCCCGCCATCCGCATGCTGTCGCCGCGCACCGGCTCCACCTTGATGACTTCGGCCCCGAGGTCGCCAAGGATCATTGCGCCATAGGGACCCGCCAGGTACTGGCCGAGATCGAGCACAACGACACCGCTCAGCGGACCCATGAGGAACCGGCTCCCACGGCACCGCTTTCCACCAGGTCCTCTATCTCTTTCTCGGAGTACCCGGCCTCGGACAACACTTGCCGACTGTGTTCGCCGACTCGAGGCTGCGCACCTTGAATCGCGCCGGGGGTCTGGGTCAGGACTGCCGGAATACCCACCTGCGTTGTGACGCCGAGCTCGGGGTCGACCACGGTGGCGGCCAGACCATTGGCCACGAACTGGGGATGCGAGAAGACATCCTCCATGGGGACCACCGCCTCGGCCCCCAAGCCGGCTTGGTGGAATGCCTCGATGAGATCTTGCCGGGACCAGAGGAGATAGGCCTGGCGGAGCCGGGACTCGTGCAACGCACGCAACGCCGGATCGCTATAGAGGGCCACCGGATCCACTGGTTCCAGGCCGAGGATCTCCTCGACCGAGCGCGTGGGGGTTCGGCCGTTCATCGTGGCGGCGTGGATCCACTCCCCGTTTGCGCATTCGTAGAGCGAAATCTGATGGACACCAGGGGGATAGGTCTTCGCCATCATCGAGCGGAACGCCGCATCTGCTCGTTCGTGTTCCTGCCAGATCATGGTGGTATACGCCATGACACCTTGATACAGCGAGGTCTCCACGTGCTGACCTCGCCCACTTTGCTCCCGGTGGATGAGAGCCGAGAGGATGCCGGCCGCCAGCAGGAAGCAGGCAGCCATGCTCGGTGCCGGGAAGTGGAGGAACACCGGGCCGGGCCGCCAGCCGGGCTGCTCATTCTGCATTCCTGAGCGGGCTTGCACCGAGCGCGTCCCAACCGGGTCGACCGGCGAACCGGTGACCGGGGGGATAGGCCGGTACCGAGCAGTACGACCAAGCGCGGAAAGCTCTCGGCGAGGTCCGGGTACGAAAGGCCCATTCGACCCATGGTGCCCGGGCTGAAGGTTTCCACCACGACATCAGCGCCGGAACAGAGCCGAAGAAAGACGTCGCGGCCGCCGTGTGTCTTGAGGTCGACCACTGCTGATCGACGACTGCGATTCCACACGTGGTATGCCGGTTGCTGACGGAAGGGGTCACCTCCGGGTGGTTCGATCTTCACGACATCTGCCCCCAAATCGGCGAGGAGCATGACGCCGACGGGGCCCGCGATGCCCCAACTGAGATCGAGCACCCTCACTCCGGTCAAGGGTCCGGCGGCCGTGCTCACGTAGGAGTAACCCGACGGTCCGAACGATCACAATTGTTTCCTCCATGACTGTGGGGAGTGCTACATTTGGGCGTAAGCCTAATCGCAACGCTGAGATGCTTTCCTAGAAACAATGAGGGAGGTGACCGCCCTCATTGTTGATATTCAGGGTAAGGTCACGTTACAGTTACGTTACGATTTGGGCATATGCTTAGTATGTGGAGTCATAGTGCTCTCAGATGGAGGGGGGCACATTGTGGCTGCACGACGTGCGGCTACATCAAGCAAAGGGGGGATCGTGCGCAAGCGGTTCATGCAAATGAGGGTCGCTGTCGGCGTATCCGTGATCGCAGCGTCAGCCATGATCGGGGGCTTCGCCACGAGCTCGGCCGGGGCGAGCACGCCGAAGCTCACGGCCAGTGCACCTGGTATCACGAAGACGACGATCAAGATCGGCATCCTGACTGACCAGACCGGTCCGGCTTCCTCAAGCTTCGGTACAGCGGCGCAGGCTATCGAGGCGCGCTTCAAACAACTGAATGCGGAGGGCGGGATTGACGGCCGAAAGATCGTCTGGGTCGCCGCCGACGCCACATCGAGCCCGACGGGAGCCGAGACAGCCGCCCAGAACCTGGTGGAGAACCAGGGCGTGTTCGCAATCACCGAACTGAGCAGCGCGTTCTTCGGCGCTGCTCCCTATCTGGCCAAGGAGGACGTTCCCGTCACCGGCACCGGGTTGGATGGATCAGAGTGGGACGAGCAGCCCAATACCAATCTGTTTTCCATCACGGGAGATGGCAGCGTGAACGGGGACGCCTACGACGATGGAGGTTTCTATAAATCCATCGGGGTCCACAAGTTCACCTATGTCGAGTCGAACGTCCCTTCGGCGATCTCCTTCGGAAACGGTGTCTACAAGACGGTGGAGAAGGACGGCCTGAAGGCATGTGACAAGACAATCGTGCCGCTCGGTTCAGTGAACTTCACTGCGTTCGCGTTGAGCTTCAAGGCGGACGGTTGCGACACCGCTGAATGTGCGTGTGTGCTGTCCTCGAGTCTCGCCATGGCGACAGCGCTCCACCAGGCGGGCCTCAACAACATAAAGATCCTTTTCGCCGCCGGGCCCACACAGGACATCTTCCAGAGCAAGGCGGACGAGGCCGCCGCCAAGGGGGCGTACTTTCCGGGTATCTCGTCGTCGCCGACCTATAGCAACGCCGCCAGTCTGGCCTTCCTGGCCGACCTCAAGAAGTACGACCCGGCCTACAAGGGGGGGCTGCCCGGCAACAGCGAATCCGACGGTTGGCCGGCGGCCAATCTGATGGTCCAGGGTCTCGAGGTGGCAGGAACGAATCCGACCCGTCAATCATTCATCGCCGGACTGCGCAAGGTCACGAACTGGACCGACAGCGGTCTGGCGACGGGACCCATCAGCTTTGCGCACTTCGGGCAGAATCCACCCACGCAGTGTTTCAGCTACGTGCAATTCAACGGGACGCAGTACGTTCCCTACCCGAAGAGCGGCAAGGCATTCTGCGGGAAACAGATTCCCGGCACGCAGTCCTGACCGTGGGGGCCGTCTGATCCATATCCCGTGTGGGCGAGGGTCAGGACTCGAACGAGTGTTCCGTGGCCGGGTCACCCGCCCGTCGTCGGTCCACTGATCAGCGCCGCGAGAGGATCCCGCGCTCGATGAACTGGGCAATGTCACTTGACGAGTAGCCGACTTCGGCCAGGACGGCTTCGTTGTCGTGGCCGACGGTCGGGGACGCTGTGCGCGCCGCAGTCGGCGTCCCCGACATGGAAACGACCGGCCCCACCATGGTGATCGCGCCGACTTCGTCGTGGGAAAGATCGGCGGCCAGGTCGTTCGCACGCACCTGCGGGTCGTCGACGAGATCGTCGACGGTGCGGTACCGCCCGGCGGGAACGCCGGCTTGCTCGAAGGTCGTGATCCATTCGTCGGTCGTCCTTCGGGCGATCGCTGCTCCGAGGTCGACAATGAACTGGGCCGTCATGGTTTCTGCCTCGGGGCTGTTGCGTGGGACATCCTTGCGTGTATGCAGTGGATGGATGACCCCCACCGCCTCCTCGAAACGGCGACGCATACTCGGGGTCACCGCGGCCAATGCAACCATGCCGTCAGCCGTGCGGTAGAGCCGGTAGTAGGGATATGTCAGCCGGCTCCAGTCCGGGTCCGGCGGGGGACCGGCGACTCGAAGGAACTGTGTGCCCTGTAGCAACAGCGCGGCAGCGAGCAGGGATGTCTCCAGTTTCTGTCCCACCCCGGTGCGCTCTCGGGCGAAGAGCGCCGCAGAGACGGCCCATGCGATCACGGTGCCGGTGGTCAGGTCGGTCACCGGTGGATTGATGGGAAGTGGGATCTCCTGGTCGGACCGACCCCCGGCGGCCATGAGCCCCGAAATCGCCTGCACGATCACGTCGTAACCCGAAACATGCGCCGACGGGCCCCTTCGCCCGACTGCCGTGATTTCAGCATAGATGAGGCGGCTGTTGAGCGCCTGCAACGTCTCGTAGTCGATCCGCAGCGCCGTCGCCGTCTCGGGGCGAAAATTCACGAGGACGACGTCGACGGTCGGGACGAGCCGGTGGATGATGGCCTGGCCCTCCGAGCTCTTGAGGTCGATCGACAGGTCACGCTTGTTGCGGTTGAGCGCGAGAAAGCCCCGACTATCGGCCGCCGACTGAACGACATGGCGCCCGGACTCACCTCCCGGAGGCTCCACCTTGATGATGTCGGCACCCATGTCACCGAGCAGCATCCCGGCCAGCGGCCCGGCAATGGCTTCGGAGAACTCGAGGATGCGCACTCCTTCTAGGGCACCTGGCATCGTGACATTCCCTTCTTCATGCGCCGGACGCCTTCAAATGGGCCTCTCGCAGCTCGAATTTCCTGACCTTCCCACTTGGCTCGCGTGGCAGTTCGCTCACGAAGGCAAATGAGCGCGGCCACTTGTACTTCGCCAGGGAGCCCTCGACTCCCTGCAGGATGTCTTCAGCGCGTACGTCCTCGCCGGGGCGCACCTCGACGACGGCATGGACGATCTGACCCATTGATCCGTCAGGTATGCCGAAGACGGCGGCGTCGACGACGACAGGGAGTTCGATGAGCGCAGCCTCGACCTCGGCGGCATAGATGTTGACGCCACCGCTGATGATCAGATCGGTGCGCCGATCCACAATGAACAGGTACCCGTCCTCATCGATCATCCCCATGTCGCCGGCGGTGAAGAGCCCGTCACGCCACGCATCCGCCGTCTTCTTCGGGTCCTTGAAGTAATCAAAGGTCCAACCGGGCAGCCCCGTCGAATAGATCATCCCGACCTCACCGGAAGGGAGCTCGCGACCCTGGTCGTCGAGGATCACGGTCCGCACCCCGGGGAGTGGCCGCCCGACGCTGCCCGGTTTCACGCGCCACTCGTTGGGCGAGATAATGGAGAACGAACCTTCGATCGCACCGTAGTATTCCCAGAGGACACCGGGACGGAAGACTTCGAACATCCGGCGCTTGACTGCCTCAGGGCATGCGGCTGCTGCATGGACGATCAGGCGCATGGAGGACAAGTCAAAGCCCTCCCACTGCTCCTCGAGGATCCGGATGAAGTGGGCCGGCACCATGAAGCCGGTGGTGACGTGCTCGCTCTCGATCAGCTGCAGGCATGTCCTCGCGTCGAAACGCGGCATGATCACGAGCGTGGCGCCCACCATCAGGTGGAGCTGTGCGTACGAGCCCGGACCGCCGTGATATGCCGGTCCCGTCAAGATGTGGGTGTCGGACGCCCGAAAGTCCCAGTATTTGAGAAAGAACTCGCTGATCAGCAGGCCTCCGGGGGCGACCGTGGGTCGTTTGATCACGCCCTTGGGCCACCCGGTCGTCCCCGATGTGTACGCCATGGTGGCGACTGTCGACTCGATGTACGAGGTCTCCAGCCACGGTTCGGCGGGGTTCTCCCACAGTGCCTCGTCAGACACGTGCCACGAGGCGAGGAGGTGGGACAGGGATGGCAGAGCCGATTTGATGGCGTCGGCGTCGTCGTAGATGAGTGCCCGTGCCTCACAGTCGGTGATGATGTAGGCCGCTTCCGTCGCGGTCAGCCGGTAACTGATGGGCACGACGACCCCGCCCATGCGAGCGACACCGTTCCACACAGCGAACAGCTCGATGCTGTTGTGCATCTGGACTGCCACTTGGTCGCCTGCGGCAAGTCCCGTCGCAAGCAGGCTGCGGGCGACGGTGCTGACCATGGTCTCAAGCTCGGCAAAGGTCACCCGTGCGTCCCCGCAGACGATGGCCGTCCGTGTTGGGCTGGTCTTGGCTGTGATGTGGATGCCCGGTGCCAGTTCACTCATCGCTCTTGCGTCGTTCTCCTTCCGAGGGCCACCGTCTGATGCGAGAGAGAGGGCGGCGACCCCCCACATCGGCATGTGCCATCGGCTTCATGGGTCATTGGTGGTGCTGAGCGCGCGCCCTGCTCTGCTTCGGCGGCCGAAACCATTGCGTCCTGCGTGGGCGTGGGCTGCGTGGGCGTGGGCGTGGGCGTCGTGGGCGTGCTAGATCGTCAGGCCGAAGAACTCGACGGCGTTCTCGCGCACGATGCGGTCGCGGACAACCGGCTCGACGTCTTGGAAGGCACGTGTCGACGAACTGCCGCGAGTTCGGCCATGAGCCTACACAATGAGGAAAATCAGAACCCCAGATGAGTCGGGTGTGGTCGAGGAGATTGAGCATCGGCACGACCAGCGGGTCGCGGACGATGCCGAAGTGGAAGTGGGACCAGACGTACTCGCTCGGCAACATCTGCAAAGCGCGCCCAAAGTACTCTTCGAACAGCCCATAGGAGTCATCCATCATGAACAGCGCGTAGGGCAGCCAGCTTGCGTTGGTCTCGGCGATGTAGAACTGCAACTCGGGAATCCGCTCGAAGACACCCGAATTGATGATCTGTGCCAACGTGGTGGCCAGTGCTTTGGTCGCCCGTTGGGAGAGGGCTTCGTTGAAGTCGAACGTGGCGGTGGCCGATCGCATCACATTGCCCACGCCCACTCCTCCGATCCCTCCGTGAGGGGAGACGCGCATCTCTAGCTCCAACGCCACCTCCCAGAAAGCGTCGTCGCCTTCGACGGGCCCGCTCTCTCCGCTGGGGAACGCCGCAGGTGAAATACTGCGAAATCCCAACTGCTTGGCGTGGCGCAACTCGGCGATGGCATCTTCGAGTCCGGTGACCGGAATGGTGGCATTGCCGATGAGACGCCGAGGATCAACGGAGCAGAATTCGGCGAGGAACTCGTTGTAGGCACGTACCAAGGCAAGGTAGACGTTGCGGTCTGAGATCCCCTCGATGCAGCGCCTGATGAAGACGGGTGGGTACAGCACCTCGGCGTCGACATCATCGACATCCTGCTCCCGTATCCTTTGCTCGGCGGACCCTGTGCCCGGAGCGGGGGTGCCGTCGGGCTCCCAGTAGGACTCTCCGCGGAGCTTCACGGACGAACGTCCAGCGGCGAGGTTCATGCCGTTGTGGAACATGGGCATACCCTCCACCACCCACCCCTCCCCACCCTCGGGGAGGTGGATAAGCCGCGGAGCCTGATCCTTGTACTTCTCCGGGACGAACTTCATCCATGGCTCGATGGTGACCTCGAGGTGGCCGTCTCCCGAGACAAGGCTTGTCGCGACTGTCCCCTGCAGTGGGTCAACGTGTTCTTCACGAACGTCAGTCATCTCCGCCTGTCCTTTCCATCCACCGTCGTCTCCGCCACCGTCGTCTCCGCCACCGTCGTCCACCACCGTCGTCTCATCCACGTCCTCAGCTTGCCGTCGGAGACCGCCGGATCGAATGGATCCAGTCCGCCGGGGTGACGGTGTCCGAGTCGACCCCGGCACGCAGGAGCTTGCCTGGCCTCTCGCCGGTGGCGACGTTTTCGACATAGACATCGGTTCCCCCGACAATCACCCGGACCACGCCGGTGGCGCCCGACATGAGCCGAGGTGAGCCGGCGGGGAGGTCCCGCTCCACCCGCATGCGGCTCACGGCGAGGTGTTCGGGGTCCAGAATGACGAGGTCTGCGGCAAATCCGACCTGCAACCGTCCTTTCCGTTTCAGTCCGTACAGGCGCGAGGGGACATCGGTGAGAAGGTGCACCATGCCCTCGAGTGAGAAGCTCTTGCGCTGATAGACCCACTCGATCAGAGTCCGGAGCGCCGAGCTTCCTCCGACGAGCATGTCCATGTGAGCGCCCCCGTCGGAGGCACCGACGATGACCCTGGGATCAGACAGGAACTCTCGACGCGCCTCGGTCACCCACTCGTCCTCGCCGGGGTAGAAGGCAATGGCGTAGCCGACGTCGAATTGGGTTTCGACGAGCAGGTCCATCCACGTCGTGTACGCGTCCGTTCCCCGTGCCTCAGCGATCTCACCGATGGATTTCCCTTTGAGATCCTGCAGTGACGGCGGCCCAATTTCGACGACCTGGTAGAAGCCCCACTTGCGTAAGCGCATGACGGTCGAGCTGACGTGTGACCCTTCGAGGCTCTCGCGAAGTTGGGTGCGCACGGCGGGATCGCTGAGCGCCGTGATGCGATCGGGGAGCTCCATTTCGAAGAGCCAGCCCCAGCCAGGGAGCGTCCGGTGCACGTATCCTCGACGCAGGTCGTAGTACAGCGGGTTGTTCTGCGACATCATCATCGGTATGACGCATACTCCGGCCTCGGCGTCCATTGCGCCATTTTCAAGTTGCCGGACGTGGAGTGTCGGGTCCTCCTTGTTGATGACGGGCGTGTTCCAGTTGAGGACGCGGTTGGCGGCGGCGGACATACGTGCCATGAGATCTCTATCCGCTTCGTCGAACCCAGCCTGGCTCGACCGGGCGATGAACTCCAGCGACGTGCCCGGGTGCCGTTTGCACACCTCCGACAAGGCGATGAATTCGTTTGCGCTGGCGAAGTTGGGCGGCGTGGGCCACCCATCCCCATCGCGATGCGTGGGCGCCGTCGCGGTGGAGAAGCCGAAGCCTCCAGCTGAGAGGGCCTCGTCGAGGATCCGACACATTTCCTCGAGCTGTGCCTCGTTTGCTTCGTCCGAGGAGGCGGCGGGGCCCATCACATTGCGGCGGATCGCAGAATGACCGACCATCAGGCCCAGGTTGATGCCGAGTGGGGTGTTGGCGAGGTGCGTCATCATTTCGGGGAAGGTTTCCCACGTGAAGTCGACGCCGGCTGCGATGGCTTCGCTCGGGATCCCTTCGACGTTGGCCAACAGACGAACAGAGAAATCCCGATCCTCGGGCTTCATCGGGGCCAAGGTCAGGCCGCAATTGCCGCTGATCGCCGTCGTCACGCCATGTGCGGGGGAGGGTGAAAGCAGGGGATCCCAGTACACCTGAGCGTCATAGTGGGTGTGGAGGTCCACGAATCCCGGGATCACAAGGAGGCCGTCGACGTCGACCTCGCGCCGACCCTTGTTCTCGACCCGGCCGAGTTCGACGATCTGGCCATCGGCAATCCCGATGTCGGCCCGCATGCCGGGCCTTCCGGAGCCATCAACGACGAATCCGTTGCGAAGGACCAGATCAAGCATCGATGTCTTCTTTCGTCATCTGTTTCTTGACAGTGTGGATCCGCAAGGGCGAGCCGCCGGGGAGTCAGGAGTGACTGCGACGATCACGCTGCGACCACGGTACGCGGAGCCCCCCTGGGCGCGCGATCTCTGGTTATTGAGGCATATGCCTAACATCGCACAAACAGGCTGTCAAGCAAGCCCGGACCCCCTCGGAAACGCGCGAAATCCTGGTCCCAGGATCGTTCAACGGACAGCGTCGTCGTCGGTCTCTTCGCCCCAGATAACCCGTGCCGCGTTTTTCACGGTGAACCACGGCATGACCTCGTCGCTGATCCCGCAGTCCGGAAGCTCGCGTCGCGTTCTCTCGAAGGGCATGAGCGGGTAGTCGCTGGCGAACAGCACCTTTTTGAACCCTCTTTTGGAGTTGGCATAGGCGACCAATTCGGGTGGATAACGACTTGGCGCGTAGGCGGAAATCATGTGATAAAGGTTCGGCCAGGTCTTGAGGAGCTGCACCAACGTCGAGGTCCATGGTGCACCCCCGTGTGCGCTGACGATAACCAGCTCGGGAAAAAATGCACATACCTTGTCGAGATGCTTGGGGTCCTGCACGATCCCACGTCGCTGCACCAGTGGCATACCGGTCGTGATCGTGACGGGAATCCCGAGCTCGATGCACTTGGAATAGACGGGGAAGTATGACCGGTGACTGGCCTTCTTCCCGTCCCGGTACGGCACGATGCGCAAGGCACGGGCTCCATCATTGCGCACCATGCCTTCGAGGTGCCGTACCGCCCGTATGCCCTCTTCGGCGTGGACCCGGACGCTGAGAGCGAAGCGGTCGGGGTGCTTTTGCACCGCTTCAAGGGTCCAGCGATAGCCGAGCTCCTGATCACCCATGGCCGATTCTGGTGGAGGAGCGAGCAGGCCACGGTCTATGTGGTTACGGTCCATGTCCTCAATGAGCTCTTCAATTGTTTGCGGCTTGGAGCGGTTGTGGCCGTACGTGGCTTGGGAGAGCGACCAGTCCAAATTCAAGTGTGGGGGATTGGCATTGATGTAGCAGTCCGTAATCCAGGGCAATTCGTCCTCGGTCACGTGCCCAACCTCCCATGTTCCAACGGTGCGATTCGAGCGTAAGCCCGGCTTGACACCGTGTATTCCCCATGTTAGGCATATGCCCTAATAATTGACAATTGCAGATGGGTTCCCGCTCGGTAGAGGTGGTTGTAAGGCAAGCAGTTCGACTTCAGTCATCGCAGCGGGGTCGAAAACTGATTGCGCCCGGCGTTGCGATGACCGGGCTAAGCCGGCCGCTAGCGCCAAATGGAGCACTGAAAGAGGTCGCAGATGGACGTGGACAGGACAGAATGGATCATTTCTGTCGATGACCACGTACTGGAACCGGGACATGTGTGGCAAGACCGTGTGCCGGCGAGGTACAAGGACGCCGCACCTCGTCTGGTGCGCCACGAAGACGGCGAAGCCTGGGTGTACGAAGGCAAGCGAATGGTCACTCCTGGGCTCGGAGCCGTGGCCGGCAAGACCCGCGAGGAGTTCAGTTTCGAGCCGATCACTTATGACGAAATGCGGCCGGGCTGCTACGACTCCGTCGCTCGTCTGGAGGACATGGACAGAGCGGGCGTGCTCGCATCGATGTGCTTCCCTTCCTTCCCCCGCTTTTGCGGGCAGGTCTTCAACGAAGCCGAAGACCGCGAGTTGGCGTTGCTCTGCGTGCAGGCATACAACGATTGGATGATCGACGAGTGGTGCGGCCGGGCACCCGGCCGGTACATCCCGCTGACGCTCATCCCACTTTGGGACCCGACCCTGGCCGCGGCGGAAGTCAGGCGGAATGCCGCGCGAGGTTCGACCGCCGTTGCGTTCTCCGAGAACCCGGCGATGCTCCGGCTCCCCACCATCCAGGATCCAGGTGGCCACTGGGATCCCTTGATGGCGGCGTGCGAAGAGACCGAGACCGTGTTGTGCATGCATATCGGATCATCGAGCAAACGGCTCACGATGTCGGACGAATCGCCCATGCTGGTGACAATGTCATGGGGACCCCCGCTCCTGATCGCCGGTGCGATGATCGAGTGGATCTTCAGCCCCGTTGTGCGAAAGTTTCCGGGCATCAAAGTCGCACTGGCCGAGGGTGGAATCGGGTGGATGCCGTTCTTTCTCGAGAAGGCTGCGCAGGTCGTGGAGAAGCACCAGTACTGGATCGCCAATGGAGACGTCCGGCACGACTCGCTCAGTGGCCAGATCGAAGTGGACGAGCGGGCGGCCATCGATCTGCAGGGCTTTTCGGTCATGGACATGTTCCGCAAGCACATCTACGGCTGCTTCATCGATGACGTCCATGGGGTGAGGAACCTCGATGCCATCGGATACGACAACGTCATGATCGAGACCGACTATCCCCACAGCGATTCAACCTGGCCTAACTGCCTTGAGCATGCGCAAAAGCAGTTGGCGGGTATCTCACCCGAAAACCGTCACAAGATCATGCGCGGCAACGCCGAGCGCCTCTTCCGTTTCACGCCAGCCCAGGACCCCCTGTAGGCGCGCATCGTTCGCCTGGGTGCGAGCGGATCGCCGCGACGCTGCGCACCGATCCCGTGTGACGCTCCGTGACCTAGGAGGATCCCGGTTCGAGGTTCGACAACACCGACCCATTGTGCTCCCCTATGTGGGGGGCACGACTGCGGACCTGCCAAGGCGATGCCGGGGCATGAAAGGGAGCGCCGGGATAGGCGAACGATCGCTCGTGATCTTCGTGGTGGACCTGGACCGGGAAGCCCCGAGCGATGAAATGTTCATCCTCCATCACGTCTTCGGGCGCGAGGAGTATGCCGGCTGGAAGGCCTCGACGTTGCGCGTCAATGAAGAATCGCCGGGCCGGCATATGCTCGACGAGATACCGGAGCGCATCGCTTCCCGCCTGGTAGATCGCCGCCACCAGGGCATCGGTCTCGACCTCCGCAACGACGACGCCGCCACGCTCGACACCCAGCTCGAGGAGGAAGAGATCCTCGATCTGGTCAGCCAGGCCCAGCTCACTGATCCAATCGACGAGGGCCCGGAACTCTGCGGCATACCGGGGTAGTGCGACGATGACCTGGCCCCCGTCGGAAGCCGTGAGGAGGCGCTCGGGGGTCGGCCTCACCGCGGCATGGCGGAACGTCTGGCGTTGCACCGTCGCCTGGGCGACCAACCATTCGTAGGTTGCGGCCTCGGTCGTCACGTTGGTGGCGGCATGCATGCTCGTATCGACGTGCTGTCCGAGACCGAGTGTCTGGCTCGCGTAGATCGCCGCCAATCGTGGCTTCGACCGCCCAGAGGCATGCGGTGTGGTAGCCCTGGTTCCCGCCGGGGCGCACGGGTGGCAACCGGTGATCGTCGTACCCGCAGCTCCACGCCGCCCCGGCACCTGCCAGGATCGTGAGATCGGTGGCCGGTTCCCCGGCCCGGGACCCGGTCCGCCCGAATGGCGTGATCGATGTCCAGACCAATGCGGGCTGGCGAGGGGAGAAATCTGCGTAGTCGAGACCGAGTGCGCTGAGACGGCCGGGCATCTCACCTTCAAGGACGGCATCGCACGATGCGACGAGGTCCGTGAATCGTTTGCGGTCGGTTGCGTCGTCGAGGTCGAGTGTCACGCCCAACTTCCCCGTGTTGTAATGCCACCACCAGAGACTGCGCTCGGCACCGGGGACGTCATCGAGGAAGGGTTCGAATTGACGCGTTGCGTGACCTTCGTGCGGCTCGACGAGAATGACCTCCGCCCCGAGGTCGGCCAGCATCTTGCCGGCGAACGCTCCGTGTTCGCTCGCCAGCTCGACGACGCGCAGTCCGGTCAGAGCACCGGCCGCCCGGGTGTTCATACGACGCCATCTTCTTGGAGTCTGCCCAGTTCGTCCCTGCTGTGGCCGAGCAGATCGCAGAGAATGAGTTCGTTGTGCTCGCCGAGGCACGGTGCACCCCGCTCGATGACCCAGTCAGTCTCCGAGAAGTGCACAGGAATGCCATCGACGCGTATCCGGCCCATCTCTCGGTGTGCCACCGTCGGCCAGAGTCCCCACTGCGATGTGCCGAGGTCAGCCTCAATGCGCTCTTCGGGACTCTGCACGGCCGTGACGGGCACTCCCGCCTCCTGCAATGTTGCGACGAGTTCGAACCGGTCACGCGAGCTGGTCCAGTGTGCGACCAATCGATCGAGTTCGTCCTCGTCGAGGAGGCGCCCCGCGAGCTTGGCCCAGCGCGCCTCCGTAGCCCACTCGACCGTCATGGCGCGCGCCAGTTTCTCCCAGTCGCGGTCGTCGCGACAGGCGAGAGCGATCCAGTTGTCCTCGCCGAGCGATGGGTAGATCCCGTGCGGCGCCATGAGAGGGAATTGACTCCGATTGCTGTCGGGTGAGCCCGGGCGTCGCAAAGGCCGGCCGTTCACCGTGTAGTCGAGGAGGGCTGGTCCGTTGAGCAGGGCGCCGGCGTCCGTGCAGGACATATCGATCCACTGGCCTTCTCCTGTGCGGTTGCGATGAAGCAATCCGGCGAGGATGGCGATGGCCATGAAATTGCCGCCGTGATGGTCCATGTACGAGTAGCCGATTCCAGCCGTGTCACGATTCGGCAGACCAGTTGAGAAGGCGAGCCCGCAGCACGCCTGTGCGAGCGGTCCCCAGGTCTTGAAGGAGCGATACGGGCCGGCGTGCCCGAATCCGGTGTTGGACACGTAGACGATGTCGGGCTTTACCGCACGTAAATCCTCATAGCTGAACCCGAGGCGGGCCAGGACGCCCGTCGCGAAATTCTCGGTCACGACATCGGAGACCGTAACCAGCTCGCGTAAGAGCTCCCGGCCCGCCTCCAGACGGAGGTTCAACGTGACACCGAGCTTCTCCACATTGTGGTTGTTGAAGGCGCCGCCGAACTCCCGACCTCGGCGTTCGTCGACAAAAGGCGCCGCGCCGCGCAGAACGTCCCAATAGCCCTGGGTCACCGGGTCTTCCACGCGGATGACTTCGGCTCCCATGGCGGCGAGGAAGCGAGTCGCCCCAGCCCCGGCCAACTGGCCGGAGAAGTCGCAGATACGGATCCCAACCAGGGCACGCGGCGGCGTCGGGCGAACGTCGCCGCCACCGGTCTCGTGATTCTCGTCGGGGGAGATGTGATCGCCGCCCATCACCGCGTCAGTACGACAGAGGCACGAATACGAGGAGACCGAGAATGGGTCGGCAGCCGTCCGTACGGCAACGCCTTGTCACCGCGTCATCCCATGCTCAATCTGACCCCAGACGCGATGCAACATCGCGAGGAGCTCCTTATGTCCCGACTTGATGCCCACGAGACGGTCCAGGATGAGCTTTGAGGTTATGGCGTCGAGAAGCGTGACGATGCCTGAGGCCGGATACTCCTTCCTGTCGATTCCTAGCTGGTCCAACATCTCGTTGACGTATTGCTCATGCAGCTTGCGTGTCATGGTGGCTGTCTTTGCGTACTGCTTGCCGATCTTCGGTCGGTTCGCGGCCAGTGTCAGGTTCTCCAACCACACTTTCCCCCAGCCACGGTCAAAGTCCTCGGTGATCTTGACGTGCATCTCTTCAAACCACCCGTCGACGAACGAAACATCGCTGCCATAGATCTTTTGGGAGCGCTCCTTCACGTGCATCCCGACGCGCTCGAGTGCCGCAAGGAGCAACTCTTCAATGGTGCCGAAGTGGTAGTGGACGAGGGCTTGGTTCACTCCGGCGCGGTCCGCCACCTTGCGGGTCGTAATTCCTGCCACACCCTTGGTAATCAGGAGTTCCTCGGCCGCGTCGAGCAATGCCAATCGCGTTGCGTCTCCCGCCTCGGACATGTAACGACTCCTCACTCCCGTGGATATTGGAACGTGAGCTTACCGCCGGGCGCAGGGGTCCTCGGGGCCATGAGAGGTCCCTCCGTAGGCAGTCGAGGGGCGAACGGGCCCCAGCTTTTGCTATATTGGGCATCTGCCCAGCAGCGAGCGATTCTCAGCGATACCATGTCGAAGCGGGATAGAACCGATCCCCTTGTAAGGGAGGACCATGACTGACGAGTACGTGTCAGATGCGTTTATCTACATGCGCGAGCGGCGATTGCCCTATCCGGTGTTCGACGCCGACAACCACATGTACGAGAACCGGGATGCCTTGACGATGTTCCTTCCTCCCGCCTACGACGGGATCATCAAATACGTCGACGTCGGAAATCGCACCAAGGTTGCCATCAAGGACAAAATTAGCGACTTCATCCCCAATCCCACCTTCGCCCGGGTCGCTCCCCCCGGGGGTCAAGCGGCCGACCCCCAGCATCGGCGCGGCATACCGGCGGTCGAAGCGTTCTTCGACCCCGAGCCCCGGTTGGCTCTCATGAAGGACATGGGCATCGACAAGTCCATGATCTGGCCGACGCTCGCCACCGGCATCGAGGAGCGACTCGCGGAGGATCCAGACGCCATTCAGGTCGTCCTTCACGCGTTCAACCGTTGGATGCTCGAGCATTGGACCTTCAACTATGCCGACGCCATGTACCCAACCCCGATGATCAGCCTCTCGGTGCTTGAGGGGGCACTCGAGGAGCTCCGCTTCGTGGTTGACAACGGGGCCAAGGCCTTCCTTCTCCACACTGCGCCGGTGCCGACATGGAAGGGCCGCCGTTCATTTGCCCTGCCCGAGTTCGATCCGTTCTGGGAGGCGGTCCAGGAAGCGGACATCCTGGTCGGGATGCATCAGACGGACTCCGGCTATCAGCGCTACAGCAATGAATGGGAAGGGCTCGGCAATAGTGAGTTCAGGCCGTTCAAGCCGGGCGGGATTCCGGGGCTGAATGGTTCAGCGGCCTTTCTCACCTTGGCTTCGGAAAAGTCCGCGATCATTGACGGGGTGGCTTCGATCATCGGTCACGGCCTGGCCACTCGCTTTCCGACACTTCGTTTCGCTCCGACCGAGTTCGGAACGGAGTGGGTGCGCCCACTCATTGGCCGGATGAAAGATGCCTATGCGCGCAGTCCCGAAATGTTCGAGGAGGAGCCGGTGGCGGTCTTCAAACGCAACATTTTCGTCCACGCATTCCAGGAGCCTGACCCTGCAGGCTTGGCCGCGTTGATCGGCGTCGACAACGTGATGTTCGGATCCGACTTTCCGCACATGGAAGGGTTGGCCGACCCGCTCGCCTATTCCGAGGTGGTCGAGGAGACCATGTCGCCCGAGGACACCGCCAAGGTGATGGGTGGCAACATGGCGCGGATCATGAAGGTCTGAGTCCGGACCGCCTCACACCTCGCCGGCAGTTGCCTTTGACAGCGGGCACAGGACTCCTACACGACGACGGAGCGCCCGCCAATCCATTGCCGTAAGAGGATGAAGCCACCCTTGAGCGCGGCGCGGTCCCAGTGGCCGAAGCCCAAGGTGGTCCCGGGCTCACCGAGCGTGGCGGGCAGACATTTGATGCGCTCGAATGCCTCCTTCACCGACTCACGCGTGAGGATCTCTGCGCCGGCCAGTGCTTCGACGAGAAGTCGTCCCATGTCGTCACCGGCGGCCACCGTCATGGGAAACACCGTGGCGCCGTCGGGCCGAGACGCCAGAAGAGCCTGGAGGCGCTCGTTCTTCTCGGACCAGGCGTCCACGTACGTCCAGCCCTCCCAGTTCTTGACCCATTCCGGAAAGGCGTAACCGAACATCAGCGCCGAGTTGGTGAACACGGGAGGATGCCAATCGGCCTCCGCCATCGCGCGCCCGAGCGTGCCCGCCGAAAGCCCCAAGCCGAGATACACCAGGGCGTCTATGTCGCCTCCCCGCACGTCGCGCACCACCGAGGACAAGTCACTCGAGACCGGCGAAATGAGCGTCTTGGATGTGATCTGCAGACCCAGACGCTCGGTCGCGTTCTCGAAAAAGGCGCCGTACCGGTTCCCGATGGGGGAGCGGTCCTGCACCAGGGCCACTCGCTTGTGACCGAGCGAAGCCATATGGTCCGCCATGAGGTGCGGCTCCTCCTCCAGCGATCCGATTTGATAGTGGAACATCCACTCGCTTCGTGTGCGATCGCTGCCCGTCCAATTGCAACAGGGAATGCGGAACTCGTCGGCCAGTTCGGTCGCGATCAGGCCATTGTCGGTCACCGTCGGTCCCATGATCACGAGGGCGTCCTGCGCCACCAGTCGATGGAACCCGGCAGTGAGACTCGCCGCGGTGCCCTCGGGAAGGCCATCGGTGATGTCGACCACAAATTCGACGGGCCGATCGATCCTTCCCGAGGCAACGGCGGCGTCGACCACCTCACGCATGACGCCGACCATCGCACTCTGTTCGCCCGGACGGTCGCCGAGGACGCCGACCACGATTGGCTTTGCTCCACTCATGTTGCCCCCACCTTCTTCGGTATTCACTGTCGGCTCTCGCTGCTCGCTGCTCGCTACTGCCGTTGGCTATGACGTTCGCTACTGATTCTTCTTGGTTCTCTGACTTAGACGGTGATCCATCGTCCCTTATCCGCGGCGGACTCGCGCACCGCCGCCAGCACGCGCATGCAGGCGAGCCCATCGACGAACGTGGCCGCTTGCGGACCCGGTTCGGGTGCCGCTCCCTCAATGGCTCGGCGGAACGCCTCCGTCAAGCGGATATAGGGCGGTAGTTCCATCAAGGTCATGTCGGCCAGTTGTCCACCGGCCAGTGCGCTGACGTCGGGGAGGGCCAGTGTGGCGGGGGGATCGAGGACTCGACCCGCCGGTTCGTCGTCCGTGGCGATGTGCACCGCGTCACCTTCGGCCCACAGCGTTCCCTTTGTCCCGACGACGCGCGTCATGCCCGCTCCCGGTCCGGTCGCTGCGCCGCTCTGGACCAATGACACGTCGACCCCATTGCGCATGACGGCCCGAATGTTAAATGTGTCGTCGACGCCCAACGGAGGATCACTCGTCGACGTGAGGCCGGCGCTCAGGGCTCCGAACTCCCCGAACCATTGCCGCATTGCGTCGATGCGATGGGAACCCGATGCGTTCAGCCAACCCCCGCCTCGTGCGGGATCGAACCACCATTCCGGCATGGGAAACGTCCGGAGCATGGAGATGAACGAGGCGCTGACAAACAACTTCGGGGTGCCGATCATTCCTTCGGCGAGCGCCCATTCCATCGTCGCCTGTGGGACTGACCACCGGAATTCATGGCCGAGAATGGTCACCACACCGGCGCCCTCGCCGGCATGCACCAACTCCTCGGCCTCACTGACGTCAAGGGTGAAGGGTTTTTCGCACAGGACGTGGCAGCCGGCGGCGATGGCTTCGGACGCCAAGGGGGCGTGCGTGGCCGGCGGCCCTGCGATGGACACGGCATCGAGGCCGAGCTCGAGTGCTTCACCGACAGAGGTGCATGCGTGCGCGACCTCCAAACGGTCGGCGCGGCGCGCCGTCTTGGCTGGGTCGGTACCGACGAGGGCGATGACCTCGAAGCCCGCTTGCCGGAGCGCCGGAACATGGATCCGCGCCCCGAAGGAGGTGCCGACGACGGCGGCGCGCAGGCTCAACTGTCCGCCGCCACTTTTCCGGCCCTTCCGCCACCGGCGGCGTAGCGACCGGCGGGCGTCCAACTGGGAACAAGGTTGCGCTCGGCGCAGAACTGCTGGCTCTCGACATTCGTGCCGTTACGTGGCGGGTTGTCGGTCGGGTCATTGGCGAGCCAGGCTGCGACCGCGCCGCAGACCTCAGGTGGTGCAGCGTACGACAGGTCGAGGCCCTCCAAATCGGCCGTGTGGAGGGCCATGCGCTCAGTGGCGATGAAGCCGGGGTGGACGTTGTAGGCGGTGATCCCCTTGTCGCCCAATTCGACGGCCAGGATCCCGGCGGCTTTGAACAGGCCGGCTTTGCCAACTGCGTAGCCGATGCCATAACTGCCCATCTCGAGCGGATCCGTGTAGGCCACACCGGAGGTGACGTTGAGAATGGTCCCCTTGCCCCTTGTGACCATGCCGGGAACGAGCAGCTTGATAAGGGTGAGCGGCGCCACGATGTCGATCTCGATCTCTTCCTGCAGATCGGCCAGATCGAGGTCGAGCACCGAGGCTTGCGCCCCCTTACCGGTATAGATGGCGTTGTTGACCAGGACGTCAACATGGCCCCACCGGGCGAGCACTTCTCCCACGGCCTGGCCGATCGAGAGCGGGTCGGACAGGTCCATCCTGACCGGTAGCGCCTCTTGGCCCTGCTCACGGACGGCTTCAGCCGTGTTCTCGACACTGCCGGGCAGTCCGCGGACTGCGCCGTCATGGCCAATGTCGAAGCCGCTTCCTTCTTGGACGGTGCGTGCGGTAACGGCGACGTCGAAACCGACCTTGGCCAGTTCGATGGCGATGGACCGACCCACGCCACGGCTGGCGCCGGTCACCAGAGCCACTCTTCTTTCGTTCGCCATAGGTTCCCCCAGATGTTGGTGCGGGCCCACTCGAGGGGGCCGGGATCAATACTGCCGTCGGGCACGCTAACGCGCATGGGCGATGCGCACACCTCTTATCTGTGCAACGGTGACAGGAGGGTGTCGTCGGGTCGACCCGCCCGGCGGGTGACCGACCGGGCCACGTGGCCTGGTCCACGGGAGTCTGGACCACGGGAGTCTGGGTCACGGGAGTCTGGGTCACGGGAGTCTGGGTCACGGGAGTCTGGGTCACGGGAGTCTGGGCCACGGGAGTCTGGGCCACGGGTCGGCCCCGTTGTGGCGGCGGAGCAGGAGAGGGATTTCAGAGAGCAGGGCAGGAGAAAGAGAAAGAGGGAGCGGTATGGCAAATGTTGAACAGGAGCTGTTGCGAATTGCAGAGACACTCCGTGTACTCGAGGACGAGCGCGAGATCATCCGATTGATCAGCGCCTACGGGCCCGCCGTCGACAGCGGGCAGAGCGAGGCCGCCGCCGCCCTGTGGACCGAGGATGGCGTCTACGACACGGATTCGGCGGTCTGGAGCGGGCGGGCCGAGATAGCCGGCATGGTGGAAGGGGACTTCCATCAGAAGCTCATTGCCGGGGGCGCGGCCCACGTGCTGGGTGTACCGCACATCCTCATAGAGGGGCATCGAGCGGTCGCCACGTGCTACTCCCGAGTGTTCCGGCACGGGGAGGGCGGCTTCGAACTCTGGCGCGTGGCGGTGAACCGCTGGGAGTTGGTGCGCACCCCGGAAGGTTGGCGGGCGAGCTATCGCACCAACCGCCTGCTCGACGGATCAGAGGCCGCACGCGAATTGCTGGGGCGGGCCGGGGAATACTGAATCGACCCGGTCGCCCGATCAACCCTGTCACCTGGGCGGCACCCTCGGACGATGAGGCCGGCAGATGGCGCGCCAGGAACGAGTTGATGGCACCCAGGGTCGGGTTGGGGTACTCGAGGAGCATGCCGTGACCTCCCCGCGGCAACACTTCGAGGTTGGCGTGGCGAATGCATTGGGCGATCTCGACCGATTGGCGGGGTGGGGTCAACACATCCTCGGCTCCGACGAGCACGAGCGTCGGTGTGCTCACTGTCGCGAGTTCGGCCCGGCGATCGAATGACCGGATCGCCGCAGCCTGGGCCTCGAAGGCCTCATCGCTGGTTGCCTCCGGGTCGTCAGCACGCCCTTTCAGTATCCGAATGGCCCGGTCGTGATTGGTGAGAGTGGCCGGGGTGAAGATCCAGGGTGCCCCCGCAGTGGCGGCCAGCAACGGGTCGATTCCCGTTCGACGCAACGCCAGGACGCTGTCGAGCCAGCACTGTTGCAGTTCGGTGTAGCAGGGGAGCGTGCTGAGCAGTACGGCCGCCCTGAGCAACTCCGGGTGGTCGATCAGGAGCGATTGGAGGATGGTGCCACCCAGTGACCATCCTATGACGAGGACAGGGGCCAGACGGAGGTGCTCGATGAGCGCCACCGTGTCTGCGGCCATTTGATCGATGCTGTAGGGACCCGGTGGTGCGCCGCTGCGACCGGTACCCCGGTTGTCACACCGTGATGACCCGGTAGCGCCGTGCGAGGGCGGGCACGACCGGGGCGAAGCCGAGCCGACTCGCCCCGAGTCCGGAGAGGAGCAGAAGCGGCGGACCTTCGCCGGTGACCTCGTAGAACAGCTCGAATGCGTCGAGCTTGATGTGCGGCACTCGAGAACCGGACCCGAAACGCCAGCAGATCAGGCCGAGACCGGCGTCGGGAATCGTTCAGCGATGCGCTCTTGGCTCACACGCGGTGTCCAGCGATCCTCGTACTCTGACCAGACGTTGCGCAGTTTCGGGAATCACACGGGTAGCAAAGAGCTCATTGTTCTGTGTCGCTACCTCTTCTGGCAGATTTCCTACGTGCATGCACGTGATCAGTTGTCCGATCCGCATATCCGAGACGAGCGCCCGGACGCGTTGCTCCACCCGCTCGGGCGATCCCGGCAATGATGTAGCCGAGCTCGTCGTACTCCCAAAAATCGAGTTCTCCCCGATCGGCTTTCTGTCGTTCCTCCGACGAGATCACCTGTTGGCGCAGGAGTTGTTGGCGGAGGGACGCCGACGACAGGTAGCCCGGCGGCGTGGCGAACTCGAGGGCGACTCGGTTCTGACGATAGAAGTAGCGCACGGCATCGGCGTACTGCGCCTTGGCTTCTTTGTCGGAGTCTGCACAGCAGATAATCTGCGTGAAGGCCATCCGGTTGGGGTTCATATTGGCTCCGTTGCGCTCCGTGTGCTCCCAGAATGCGTCAACGATCGGCTTGGCATTCTGCGTGCCATGGAAGGAGAGATACCCGTAGCAGTAGTCGAGCGCGTTCACCACGTCCCACGTCTCCACGCTGCCCGATCCGGGAATCCAGATCGGGATGTCCTTCTGAACGGGCCGAGGCCACGGGTTGACATAGCGGAGCTTGGTGAAGCGTCCGTTGAAGGCGAATGGCGCCTCCGCCGTCCACGCCCGATGGATCAGTTCACGCGCCTCGTGAAAGCGGTCGCGGAGCTCGATCGGGGGTACGCCGTACACGAACCCAGTGTCCATGGGTGTGCCGAACACGATCCCGGCAATGATCCGACCGCCCGACAAGGCAGTCGAGCATCGCGATCTCCTCCGCCACCCGTAGGGGGGGATTGTAGAGAGCCAGCGAGTTGCCGCAGAGGGCGATCGCCGCATTTTCTGTGGTGACGGCGAGGATGGCGGCAATCAGGTTCGGGGAAGGCGTCATGGCGAGCGAGGTCTGGTGGTGTTCATTCAGGAGGAGCGAATCCCACCCCAGTCGATCGGCGTGTTGCATCAGGCGGAGATACATGTGGTAGTCCTCGCCGACCTGCGTCGAATCCGTCACCGCCGTCGGCGCGGTGACCCACGAACTGTGGATGGACTTCGAGTAGTCCTCGGGCAAGCCCGTGTAGTACTGCTGCGCAAACCAGTGGAACCTCACGGGCCCTCCTGTCGGTGTCGTCCCTGTCGGTGCCTCCTGCGGGCGCGTCCTCCCGCTCCCCACGCCGTCGTGGAGGCCTCGCTCGTCGCAATGCGTTCTGTATAGCATCAATAGCCGGTTATTGGGTGAGTGCTCAAATTCGCCGCTCACGACCATCGGCAAGAGGAGGGGAATGACGCTGGGGAAGATCCATCGCCACGCCGCAGGTCCGTTCGAGGTCGACGTGTGGGAAGGGGGTGCGGGTTCGCCCTTGATGTTCCTGCACGGCTACGAGCGGCATCCGGGAGACGCGGCCTTCCTCGGCCGACTCGCACAACGTCACCGGGTGTGGGCACCGGAGCAACCTGGTTATGGGACCTCGATCGGTTCCGAAGAGATCCACGATCTGCTCGACCTGGTGTTGTTCTATCGGGCCCTGATGCAGGATCTCGACGTCGGCCCGGTGGATCTTGTGGGCCATTCGATCGGCGGAATGATCGCCGCCGAAATCGCGGCGATCACGCCAGACGTCGTGCGACGGCTGGTGCTCGTGGATTCTTTCGGCCTCTGGCTCGACGAAGCAACCCGCCATGGATCCGTTCGGCGCGGCGACCCGCGTTGAAGGCGAAATGGCACGATCTCGCGAACCGCCCACACCCCGAGCCGAGCAATTTCGTGCCTGATCCGGACGACCCTCAGGCCGCTTCTCTCTTCCAAGCTCGTAACTATGGAGCGGCCACCCGGTTCATGTGGCCGATCGCCGAGCGGGGGCTGCGCCGTCGGCTCCGCTATCTCACTGCGCCGACCCTGGTGGTCCACGGCGGAGACGATGGACTGTTGCCGGTGAGCTACGCCGAAGAGATGGTGCGGCTCATTGATGGGGCGTCTCTCGTCGTTATCGATCGGGCGGGGCACTACCCCATGTTCGAGCAGGAGGATGCCTTCATCGAAGCGGTGGAGGCCTTCCTCGTCGGAGTGACGCCCCTCAGGGCAGCGTGTCCGGGTGCGCGCCAGTCGACGGAGACGAATCGGTGGGCGATCAGCCATTCTCGCCGACGGGGACCATCCGGTCACGGTAGCGGCCCACGTGGTCGAGGCCCTTCCGGGTGACGACGAGGAAGTAGCTCGCGACCGTGGTCTCCGTGGGCGACACGGATTCGAAGCGGATATTGGTCACGTTGTGGCGGAGGATGTACTTCGCACCGGCATCGCTTCGGCATCGGGTGAGCGGCACGGAGGCGATCGCGTTCGCACCGGTATCGGGCGACGGAGCCGGACTCCTTCGGCGCAACGATCGCGGCCTCCATCTGTGATCTGTAGGCCGCTCGTGTCACCGCTGAACGTGGCCACGATTGCCGCTCGGCCCACGATCGGTTCGACGCCCCTGATCTCCAGCACGCCGTCTTCGCAGAAGGCCGACCCGAGTTCCTCAATGCGGTACCTGTCGCCCGCATGCGTATAGCGGGCAAGCGTGTCACGGCAGCATTCTCTGGTCACGAGCTCCCACGACTCCATGGGTCATCACCCTAGACCTTTCCCACGAGAGCTCTCGGTACGGTCGTCTCGTAGGAAGGCCACCCTTCGTTCGGCCGTTAGTACGGCCGTAGCGGCTCCCACCGGCTTGCCCGGCGTGAAGGTCACGGGCATCGCGACCACGCCGGCGAGCTCGGGGTTGCCCTTGTAGAAGTCCGTCGCCTCGCGGTCCACGACGTAGTCGGGAATGCGTGCCAGCACCTCGCGCATCATGACCTCGAAAAGTGACCGGGCGATGTGCATCCCGATGCAGCGATGAGGCCCGACGCCGAACGCCATATGGGGGTTGGGCGCACGGTCCAGGATCACCTCGTCAGGCCGCTCGAAGACCTTCTCGTCGAAGTTGGCCGAGAGCCAGCTCAGGACCAGGAAGTCGCCCCGGCTCAGTCTCTGGCCGCCCAGCTCCACGTCCTTGGTGACCGTACGGCTGAGTGTCTCGTTGACCGAGGTGAACCGGAGGAACTCTTCGGTGGCGGGGATCAACAGGTCCGGCTCATCGACCAGTCGCTGTCGGAGGTCGTGGTGGGCGTCGAGGTGCAGGAGTGACAGTGAGGTCAACGACGTCGTCGTGTCGAGCCCTCCGCCGATGAGGTTCCACAGGACGCCGACGAGCTCCTCGTCGTTCAGGTGCCGGCCGTCGTCGACCTCCATGGCCACCAGCTTCGAGAGAATGTCGTCCTCGGGATGGTGCCGCCGCACCTCGGCCACCTTGAGGAGCTCGACGATCATCTCGTCCATCATCTCCAGCGAGCGGGCGTACTCCGCGGTGTCGGTCGAGTACGCGTTGACGGCGTGGAACACCTCGGCGTAGTAGGGCCAACTCTCGCAGGGCAGGCCCACCATTTTCATGGTGAGGATGGCCGGCACCGGGTTGGTGAAGTCCGTGACCATGTCCATGTGGCCGTCGGCGATCTTCTGATCCAGGAGCCAGGTGGCGCACTGCTCGGCGAACGGGCCGGTACTCGGCCACCGCCGAAGGCAGCATGAAGGGGTTCAGCAAGCGGCGGAGCGCGACGTGCGTGGGGCCCTCGGCTTCGGCGATTTTCGCCGACGGCACGCCGGGCATGCGGGGGACGCCCATGATCCCGATGTAGTCGATCCCGTCGACCGGGTGGTCCTCGTAGAGCGACGAGAACGTGCGCGCCGTCGCGGGAGACCGCCACCACTTCGTCGTACCCGCTCACCGCCCAGAACCCGCCGTACTGGGTGTTGTAGGCCACCGGGCACCGGGCGCGCATTTTCGCCCATTCGGCGTGGCGGTTCTGGGCGAAGTCGTCGGAGAACTGGTCGAAATCGACCTCCGGCCGCCCGCTCCCGACCTCGCCGTTGTCGGCGTCGGTGCCCTCACCGGTCCGCTGGCCGTGGCCCACTGCCGCTCGTCTCTGTCGGTGACGCTCACCGCTCGCTCCGGGTCAGGAGCTCGGGGCCGTGCGCGCCGATGCGCAACATCTCACGCTCGAAGAAGCCACCGATCCCTTCCTCGCTGACCCAGGCCTGGACGCTCAGGATGGCGCCCTCGTGCAGGGTGGTGCCGGCACTCCGGCCGAAGCCGACCATCGGGGTCTCCGTGCCGATGCCCATGCCGAAGGCCAGGGCGATCTCGGCCGGCCGCTCGCCGGTCGACTCCCAGGCGCGGTAGAGGTCGGCGCCCGTGTTGCCCGGCTCGGCAGGCGGCCACGAGCGCATCGGTGGCCCGGTGGCAGCGATCGGCCAGGGCGACGGCATCCCGCGAGGGGCGCTGCCCCGGCCGTCCTGGTGCGGGCCACCCCGCCCTCGTAGGCGGCGTAGAGGGCGCCGGGGGAGAGGACGACCAGTTCGCCCCGGGTGATGATGCGGTCGCTGGCCAGGTAGCGGTAGTGGACCGGGCCCCGGCGCGGGGTGGCGAAGACGACGCTCTCGCTCGGTGGTGTGGGGGCGCCGAGTGCGGCCACGGTCTCCACATAGACGCCGAGGAGGTCCCGCTCGCTCACGCCGGGCCGAAGGGCCTCTTCCAGCGCGGCCAGTCCCGCTTCGGCCAGGGTCACGGCCACCTCGATACAAGCCAGCTCGTCCGCCGTCTTCTCCGCCCGCAGCCCGGTCAGGATCCCCGAGGCGTCGACCAGCTCGAAGTTGGGCACGATGCCCGCGAGGACCTGGGCGAAGAACGGCGTGAGCGAGTCGGTGCCGACCCGGTGCGCCTCGGGCAGCCCCGGGATACCGGCCAAAGCTGCGATCAGGTTCGCCGGGTTCCAGAACATCCCGTAGAGGTCGTCGTGGCCGATCTCCGGTGGGATCCCGTCGTCCCACGTCGAGAGCAGGTGGATCCGACCGGTCTTGGGGATGACGACGCACAGGGGGGCGAAGGGGTTGGCCCCGGTCCGCCACAGCTGGCGGGCCCCGGTGGCGTAGCGGACGTTGCCGGCACGACCGAGCACGAGCGCATCGAGCCCGGCGCTCTCCGCTGCTTCGAACACGCGGCGCCGGCGCTCCTGGCGGAGCCTCGTGAAATCGACGCGGGCGCCGTCCTCGAGGGCCATGGTCCCGGTCATGCCACCGACCTCGAAGGGGTCGGTCTCGAAGGGGTCGTAGCGCAGGCCGCTCAGTTGCACCCATCCGGTGTCGGTGACCGCCACGATGTCCTCGGAGCGGTAGCCGGCGTATCCCTCGTCCCAGATGACCGGCTCGAAGACGAGGACCATGCCAGGGGCCATGATGAGCGACCCGTCGAAGTCATCGCCCAGATCGGTCCCGATGAGCGGCATCTCGGCGCTGTCGGTGCCGATGCCGTGGGCCAGGTAGAAGTGCTCCATCCAGGGCTTTACGCCGTCGTTGGCGGCGATGGCGGCCCGGCCGAGCTCGAGGGCGGACACGCCCGGCTTGAGGATGTCACGGGCCGCGGCCACGATGGAGCGCCAGCGCTCGAAGTGCGACGTCTGCCGCTCGGTGAGGTCCGGGTGGGCGCTCGTGATCCAGGTCCGGCCGAAGTCCGAGGCGTAGCCCTGGTGGCAGATGCCGGCGTCGACCCAGATGACGTCGCCCTCGCGCAGGATCTGGTCGGTCGTCGAGATCGGGTAGGCCAGGTCGCCGTGGGTGGTCCAGGGGCCAGCGGCTTTGGTCGGCGTCATGACCTGCCAGATGGGGTCGATGGCGTTGGCCGTCGTGCCCAACTCGAAGAGGCGGCGGAGGAAGATGCCGCTCAGCTCGGTCTGGCGCATGCCCGGCCGCAGGGCCTCGCGGGCGCTCTCCATCGCCTGCTCGGTGATCCGTTGCGCCTCGCGGATGGCCGAGACCTCGTCCGGCGTCTTGAGGATTTTGGCGGCACCCAGCACGCCGCTCGCAGTCGCTCCATTCGAAATGACCCAGCGCACGCAACATCGGGTGGGTCTGCTCGTCGACGCCGAGGCGGGCGCCGGCCGGGAAGTACCCGTTGAGCGCATCGACGAACTCATGGATCCCGTCGTCGAGGTCGGGGAACAGCGGTCCGTGCACATGGTCGGCCGGGAACTCCGGCGGCACCCCGTCGAGGAACGGGGTGTAGAGGTGCGGCGCGCTCTCGCCCGCGATGACCACCGAGACGGCCCGGAACAGGCCGGCCTTCCCGGCGTCCTCGCCCGGGGCATCCGCGCCGGTCGTGTGGGCGACGCCGGCCGATCCGAGCATGACGAGGCCGTCGATGCCCTGGGCCTCGAGCTGGTCTTGAATCTTGGCGAACCGCTCGGCGCGCAGTCGTTCCATGTCGGGCAGCGCCGGAATCGGTCGCCCCCCGATCGTCGCTCCTGCTGACCAGTCTTCGATCATTCAGCCTCCCCTCCCCGCTGCCCGAGTCCCGGCGCACCCTGCTAGCACCCAACCGTACAGCCAGCCCATTCAGCCGGGCAGCCCGGACAGCCGGGCGCCCGGAACGCCGGGCACTCCGCGTCCAGGCGCTCCGGTCGCCTACGCCTCGGTGAAGCGCCACTGCTTCGAGGGCCCACCTCCGGGCGGGTACTCGAGCGCGCAGACGTCGAACCAGATGGGCAGGAGATAGCGGACGTAGAAGGCCCGCTGGGTCACATTGGGCGTCACGATGTCGTCGAAGAGCTTGAGCTGGAGACGGTCGTCCTTCTCCTGGTAACGCTGACAGGCCTCGAGGATGTCGTCGACCTCCTCACGGGTGTCCAGCAGGAGGCCGAGGTGGTCGTAACTCGGCGAATGGATCGGCTCGTCGACCTCCATCAGCAGGATGAACTGCCCCTCGTCGGGGACCAGCAGGTGGCCCGGTCTGCCCGAACAGCTCGTAGGGGCCGCACCGCCAGTTGAGGACGTCGCCGTAGAAGCGGTCGATGTCGGCCCGTGTCTCCTCGTTCAGCGCGCCCCGAGCGAAGGTGAGTTCCATGTGGTTGAACCGCATCGTGCGTCCCCCTGTCCTGTGCTGCATCTGCCTCGGTGCGGCTCTGCCCACCCGGACAATATACCACCCGGCCGCCACTCGGATCGCCGGACCGCCGGCCTGCGATGAGTTGCGTCGTCCGTCTCCTGGTATGCCATACGCCGATGTCAACGGGCTCCATCTCTATTTCGAGGAAACGGGGAGGGTCCGCCGCTCGTCCTGCTCCACGGAGGCCTGCTCACGATCGAGCTCAGCTTCGGAGTCGTCCATCCCCGTCCTGGCCGAGCATCACCGGGTCATCGCCGTCGAGCTGCAGGGCCACGGCCGCACGGCCGACATCGACCGGCCCATGAGCTTCGAACAGCTCGCCGCTGACGTGGTGGGTCTCCTCGACCATCTCGGCCTCGAGCGGGCGGACGTGATCGGGTTCAGTCTCGGTGGGCTCACGACCTACGAGCTGCTCGTCCGCCATCCCGATCGCATCCGGCGGGCGGTCGTGGCCTCGGCCGACCATCGCAACGACCGGGGAGGCGAAATCGACCCCGAACGACTGCCCACAGAAGCCGACTTCGCCGCCATGCGCGAGGCCTACGCCGCTGTCGCGCCGGACCCGTCGCACTTCGAGGCGTTCGCGGAGAAGGCGGCCTCGATGGTCCACGGCTTCGGGGGCTGGACCGACGAGCAACTGCGCGCCGTCGAGGTTCCGGTGCTGGTGCTGATCGGCGACACCGACTTCATCCTCGTCCCCAATGCGGCTGAGGCCGTTGCACTCCTCCCGCAGGGTGAGCTCGCCGTCCTCCCGGGGACGACGCACATGGATATGACGCGCAGCGAGTTGGTCGCCCCTGTGGTGGAGACCTTTCTCCGGCGGGACATCCGCGGTGCCGCGCCCACGGAGGTGACCCATGAAGGTGCCCCATGGTTGCGTTCGTCGGCGTCGTCTAGTGTGACCGCCGACCAGGGAGGGTCCAGGTCCCCTCCTGCTGAGGAGGGGGCCGGGCCGCTCGGGCTCGCTGCGAGAAGACCGAGAGAAGACCGAGACAAGAGAGACAGGGGATTCGCATGGAGATCAGTGGTGCGTCAGCGATCGTGACCGGCGGCGCCGGTGGGCTGGGCGGCGCGACGGTGCGCCGGCTCGTCGCAGCCGGGGCGAAGGTGGTCATCGCCGACGTGGCGGCGGAAAAAGGCAAGGAGATGGTCAAGGAGTTGGGCGACTCGGTCAAGTTCGTCAAGACCGACATCACCAGCGAGTCAAGCGTCCAAGAGGCGCTCGACGCAGCCGCCAGCATGGGCCCCGTCCGGATCTCGGTTGCCGTGCACGGTGGGTTCGGCGGGGGAGGGCGGACGCTGAAAGCGGACGGGACGCCGCATTCGCTGGAGGATTTCCGCAATGTGATCGACCCGTATCTCGTGGGGACGTTCAACGTGCTGCGCCTGGCGTCCGCCGCGATCGGCAAGTCCGAGCCGCTGGCCGACGGCGAACGGGGCGTCATCATCAACACGGCGTCGATCGCCGGCTACGAGGGCACCATCGGCCAGGTGGCCTACGCAACGGCCAAGGCCGGCGTGATCGGCCTGACGATCGCCGCCGCCCGTGACCTGGCGGTGGTCGGCATCCGGGTCATGACCATCGCCCCCGGAACGTTCATCACGCCCGCGTACGGCCAGGACCTCGACGCCGTGGAGGCCTACTGGGCCCCGGCCATCCCGTTCCCCAAGCGCATGGGGCAACCGGCCGAGTACGCCAAGCTGGTCCAGTCCATCGTCGAGAACTCGTACCTCAACGGCGAGGTCATCCGCATCGATGGCGCCATCCGTTTCGGGCCCAAGAGCCCCAAGTAAGGGTCACCCCGTGACGCCTGTACGACCCTGCTGCCGGGGTCCGACCTCGGTGACGCCGGACGAGAAGCCACCGACGCAGACCACGGCGCGGATCGAGCTGGCCGCCGGGCATGCCTTCGAGTCCTTCAGCTGGAGGGACGTCGTCGTCGACGGCGCCGACTGGGCCATGGAGATGGAGGTCACGCCGCGGGTCGTCAACAGTTCGGGCGTGCTGCCAGGGCGGGCTGCTGGCCACCCTCATCGACATGGTGGCCGGCGTCTCGCTGCAGCGGGGCGAGAAGGCCTACCTGCGCAACGCCACCAGCGAGATGCAGGTCAGCTTCCTCGCCGGGGCCCGGGTCGGCCCCGTGCGGGCGGTGGCGCACATCCTGCGCCGTGGCAGGAGGAGTGCGGTGGTCCGCGTGGAGGTGCACGACCTCGGTGCCGACGACCTCCACGTGGCCACGGCGACGTTGACCTTCTCGGTCAAGTTGCGCGACGACGCCCCCGCAGCTCTGAGCAGGCCGCTCGGTGCCGCTTCAGCCCTTGGCGGGGCCGAACCGATCCCAGTTCCAGATCATCATGGACTCGAAGGGTGCCGCGAGGACGGGTCGCACCGGGGCGTCCTTCCAGATCTCCTCGAGGACCGGCGCCAACCGTTCGCCGACGGCGGCCGGGTCGTCATCGAGATAGCAGCTCGTGATCCGGTACGACCCCGGGCTGAAGGTGTCGCGCCGGATGGCCGGCGTGGTCCCGAAGGCCAGGGCGCCGGCCACCCCGGGTACGGCGACCAGTGCGGGCAGGACGTCGGTGTGCATGCGTTGGATGTACGCGTCCTGCAGCTGCGGGGTCGCCGGTCTCTTCGACAATGAGGTAGATCCCCCGGTTGGGGCGGAAGGGGACGACCTCATTGGAGATGAGCGCCCTGGGGCGAGGCGAGGGAATGGAGCAGGCGGAGTCCCGCCAGGTACTGCTTGGGCAACGCCTGCGAGTAGCGGCCCATCTCGGCCAGCGCCCGCCCCAGCGTGAAGAACTCGTCGATGGTCTCGTCGAGCGGATTGCCCATCAGGTAGCAGACGACATGGGCCGTCTGCGCCCAGTCGTCCACTGCGACGGCACGTACCGCTTCGCAGGCCGGGGTCGACGCCCACCGCGCGCCGAACACCAGGCCGGGAAGCTGGTATTGCTCGGGCATGTGGTCCAACTGGTGCCATTCGAGGTAGCCCCGGTCGTCCCCGTCAGCCGAGTGGTGCGAGAGCGAGAAGAACCCAAGCTTGATTTTGTTCATTGCCCCCCCGGAAGAGCCGCCGGCGCGCGCTCCGATGCGATGCCGTCTCGTGATGTGGGCCCACCATAGGTCGCGACGGAGGGCGGCTGCGTCGGCGCGGCCTAGTGTGGTGCGCCGTACGACGGGGATGCGCACGCAGGAGGAGCTCGGCCGATGTTGGTAACGGACCTCAGTCGCGACGTGGCGGGCCGGTTCTGCACGAGGCTCCTGGCCCTGGGCGGAGCAGACGTCGTGTCGTACCCGGGCCGCGGCGCCGAGACGCAGGGTCACGCAGCCGCGTCGATTGGCTGAGCGCCTACCTCGACCCCCACAAGTGGACGGTCGCCAACGGCGCTGGCACCCACGCCGGGGACGGCGCTGCCACCGGCGCTGACGCCGATGCGCACTACCCGATGCTGGAGGAGATGGTGCGCGCCTCGGACGTCGTCGTCACGTCCTTCGACCGCGGCCGCTATCTGGGACCACTCGACGCCGACGGTGTGCGGGATCTGAACGCCGACGCGGTGCACGTCACGACGAGTTCCTTTGGGACCACGGGTCCCGCCGCCGCCTGGCGCGGCGGCTCGTTGGCGGAGTGGGCCGCCGGCGGCTACCTCTACATCACCGGAGATCCGTCACGCGAGCCGTTGTGCGGTCCCGAGCATTTGTGCGGCTACGTCGGCGGGTACACCGCCGCGATCGCGGTGCAGGCCGGATCCATTCTCCGCCAGAGGACGGGGCGGGGGAGTCATATCGACGTCAGCGTGATGGCGGCGATGTTGAGCATGCATCAATCCACGTTCTCCCGCCTGGGCGTCGGGATCGTCCGTCATGCGGACCGGCCGTTACACCGAGGTCTATCCGCTGACGGTTCTGCCCTGTCGCGACGGCTACGTGTCGCTCGGCTCGGCGCTCGACGAGGAGTTCGATCGCCTCGCGCTTGCCGTCGGCATGCCCGAGATCCTCGGAGATCCCCGCTTCGCCGACCCCGGCCGCCCGTGCCGAGCATCGTGACGACCTCGATGCGCTGTTGGTGCCGTGGCTGGCCGAGCGCGATGCGGCCCACGTGGTGGAGATCGTGCAGGCCGCCGGACTTCCCTGCTCCAAGGTGGCAACCCCCACCGAGGTCCTGGCCAATCCGCAACTGGACGCCCGGGGCTACTGGGAGGACGTCACCGTCGACGGCGTGCGCGGCCGCATGCCGGGAAGCCCGGTACTGCCGGCGAAGGCATCCGGGCCGCGCGCGCCGTCGCTCGCCGACATCGGCGGCGCCCACCCGTCTCTCGGCGAGGGCGCCTCGACGCTCACGCCCGAAGGTCTGCGTTCGATCATCGCCGCCCACGCGCGCATCCCGGACGTCAGCCCCGGCCACGGGCTCCGCGTCCCGTCTGCCCCTCGACGGTGACCCGCCGGTTCTGGTTCTCGACCTCACGGCGTTCTGGGCCGGGCCCAGCGCCACCCGGAATTTGGCTGACCTGGGGGCGAGGGTGATCCGGGTGGAGCGCCCGCGTTCGCGGGTGGACTTTGCCGACACCTCCGACGAGGGGGCGCTCATCGGCTACCTCTTCGACTACAAAATGAACCGCAACAAGGAGAGTGTGGTCATCGACCTCCGGACCGAGGACGGCAAGCAGGTGTTCCGGTCCTTGGCCGCCCGGGCCGACGTCGTGGTCGAGAACTACAGGGCCGGTGTCATGGATCGTCTGGGCCTCGGCTACGAGTCGCTGTCGGCCGACCATCCCGAACTGGTCTATGTCTCGCTGAGCGGATTCGGGGCCACGGGACCGTGGTCCCCGTGGCGTTCGTACGGCCCGACCATCGAAGCGGCGTCGTCAATCGAGGCGCGCACCGGCTACGTGGATGGGGAGCCGCTCCGGCTGGGCCACACCCTGCCCGACGGGGTGGGTGGGCTCGTGGGAACGCTCGCAGCGCTCGACGGCCTGCGCCGTCGCGGCCTCACCGGCAAGGGCGGTCGCTACGACCTCTCCCAGCTGGAGGCGTACTGCGCGTTGAGCGGTGAGGAACTCCTGGCGGCCTCGGTGCAGGGCCGGGATCAGCCGCGCCGCGGCAATCGCGGGAACGGTGTCAGTCCCCACGGGGTCTATCCCTGCCGTGGGGACGATCAGTGGATCGCACTCGCGGTGGCGAGCGACGAGGAGTGGGCGCCGATTCGTCACGGTGGTGACGGCCGAGGGCCTCGACGACGAGCGCTATGCCCTGGCTGGCAGGGCGTCTGTCGAACCGCGACGAGCTTGATCGGTCGATCGCCCGGTGGACGAGCGCAGTCGACAAGGTCGACGCTGGCGGTGGCACTGCAGGCGAAGGGCATCGAGGCCTTTCCCGTGGCCACCGCACCCGACCTCGTCGCAGATGCCCAGTTGGAGGCGCGCGGGTATTTCGTCGAGGTCCCCCTGCGAGGCGTGCAGGTCAAGGTCCCGGGGTCACCCCTTGCGGCCTCGCCTCCCCTCGTGCGCACCGATGGCCGTCCCCCGGCGTTCGGTGAGCACACGGCGAGCGTCCTGCAGGAGCTGGGTGGCTACACCGAGGAGGAGGTGGCGCGACTCGGGCGCGAGGGGGTGGTCGTGCTGGGTGGGGTCGCTGTGCCGCTCTGACCGCAGGCCCTTGTGACACCGGCCGGTGTCACGGCGAGCCGTTGTGACGAACGGCTCAGCTGATGGTGGGCCGGACGCGATTGTCCAGGAATGCCACCACCGCGTCGGAGAACGCATCGTTCTTGTCCCCGGCGATCATGTGTGCCGCCCCTGCGACGCCCACCACCTCGGCTCCGGGGATCCGCGCCACGAGCTCGTCGGCACCCTCTTCCGTGACGACGTCGCTGAGCAGCCCGCGTACGAGGAGCGTCGGCACGTGAATGTTGCTCATCGCCACATCGAGCAGGCCGGCTAAACGGTCCGGCACGACCTCGGTCCGACCCCGGCCGATGAACGCAGGGTCCCAGTGCCAGTACCAACGACCGTCACGCTCGCGGAGGACCTTCTTCAAACCGGCCGGGTTGACCCGCTTCTCCCGGTTGGGCGTGTAGGCGGCGATTGCCTCTGCCGCCTCCTCGAGCGTGGCGAATCCATCGAGGCCGGACTGCATGAAACTGCGGATGCGCTCGATCCCTTCGGGATTGGCCTTCGGGGTGATGTCGACGAGGACCAGCCCCGAGGAGACCGTGCGGTCGCTCGTCCCCTCGGCCAACATGGCCGACATGCCGCCGAGCGAGGCGCCGACGAGGACGGGCGGTTTCCCGAGCTTGTCCACGACGGCCAGGGTGTCGGCGCAGAATGACGTGAAGGAGTAGTCGCCGTTGGGGGCCCAGTCGCTCTCCCCATGGCCTCGCAGGTCGAGAGCAACCGTGCGCCAGCCCTCGCTGGCCACGATCTCGGCGGTGCGACCCCAGGCGTAGCGGGTCTGGCCGCCTCCATGGAGGAAGAGCACCGGCCATGCATCCGGGTCCCCGCGCACGTCGGCCACCAGGTGCACGCCTTCAAAGCCCTCAAAAACCGTTCGTTCAGATTCCATGGGTCCTATCGTCACACCTTTTGCGCTCGGGCCTACCGGCCCGTCCAGTTCGGAGCCCGCTTCTCGATGAAGGCCTGCGCCCCCTCCTTGGCATCTTCGCTCTGGAACACCTCGGCGACCTCCTCGGGTGTCGCCCAGCCGCGCTTCGGGTCGTCCAGGACGGCCCTCCGTACGAGCTCCTTGGTCGTCCGAATGGCGATGGGACCGTTGGCGGCGATCTTGGCGGCCAGGGCCAGGCTGGCCTCGAGCAGCTCCGCGGCCGGCACCACCCGGTTGACCAACCCCCACTGCTCCGCCCGGGCGGCGTCGATGAGCTCGCCCGTCAAGGCCACCTCGAGGGCCAGGGACAGGGGGAGCCGGGTGCCCAGCAGGGTGCCCCCACCCGCGGCCAGCAGTCCCCGCTTCACTTCGGGCAGCCCGAAGCGAGCGGTGTCGGCCGCGACGACGAGGTCGCACGAGAGCACCAGCTCGAAGCCACCGCCCACGGCGGCGCCGTTGACCGCGGCGATCACCGGCTTGGGATTGAGATTCTTGAGGCCGTATTTGGGCGCCGACGCGGTCTCGCTCGTGGCCCGTGCCTCCGCCCCCTTCTTCGGAGGATTCGTTCCGGTTCTCGCTGAAGGCACGGAGGTCCATGCCCGCACAGAAGATACGTTCCCCCGCCCCGGTGAGGACCACCACCTGGGTGGCGTCGTCGTCTGCGATCTCGGTCAATGCCTTGCCGAGCTCCCCGATGAGCTCGGGGTTGAGGGAGTTGGCGGCTTCGGGCCGGTTCAGGGTCAGGACCTGGACCAGGCCGTGTTGACTGCGTTCAAGAATCATGGTCACCCCACTGTGCGCTGTTGTGGAGCGACACGGTACCGGAAGCTCGGCACGTCCTGGTGGGTGACCAGGCCGGAGCCCGGCCGTCGGGGCATTTCGCAGATCACCGCACGTCGCTGCCCAGGGGTAGCTACATTTGCGGCATGCGAATTGTCGTCGATTTCGATCTGTGTGAATCCAACGCCCTGTGCATGGCGGCCGCCCCCGAGGTGTTCGAAGTACGGGACGACGATTTTCTCTACGTTCTCCAGGAGGAGCCGCCCGAGGAGCTGCGGGACAAGGTGCAGGCAGCGGTCAGGGCCTGCCCGAAAGCGGCGATCACGGTCGTCGACTGAACGAACGCGGCGGCCCGCCGTCGGAGCCGCCGTGGAACGAGCACTGCAGCCGCAACCCCGCACGGGTACTCCGCACGGCTGGGCGAGGAAGGGATCACATGAAAGAACAGCGTCGTTCGCGACGAATCGCCATGTCGCCCGAGGAGCGCGACGAGTTCCTCCGCACTGAGCGGACGTGCCGGGTGGCGACTGTGAAGAGCGACGGTGCGCCGCATCTCAGCGCACTGTGGTTCGTCTGGGACGGTGAGTCGCTCTGGCTCACCTCCATCGTCAAGAGCCAGCGGTGGACGGACATCGAGAAGGAGCCCCGGGTCAGCATTCTCGTCGACACCGGACATGACTTCGGCGAGTTACGGGGTGTCGAGATCTCCGGGACGGCCCACACCGTGGGCGAGGTGCCCCGTACGGGCGAGCCCAACGACGAGCTCGTCACGCCCGAGCAGCTCTTCGGTGACAAGTATGCCGGCGGCGCATTCGGGCACGATGGACGCCACGCATGGCTGCGCATCGTGCCCGAAAAGATCGTGAGCTGGGACTTTCGAAAGATGGGCCTGGGCTGAACAACGTGGCTGCGGCCAACGGGGGTTGACAGGTCTCTCGGCCCGAGATGCTCTAGCGGGACAGCTTTGCGTGCGCATTCCCCGTCCACTCGGGGTAGAGCCCGCGGGCGGCCGACAGCTCCTGGGCCTTGATATCGATGCCGAGGGAGAGCGCGTCGTCCGAGGTCGCGAGCCACGTGAGGACGGCGCCGATGAGGGCAGGTGGCGCCCACTGCTCTCCGTCGAAGCCGAAGCCGGCCATGTCAGCCTTGATGCGCTCCGTCGCCACACCGCCCGGATTCACGTTGAAGAAGCGGATGCCGCTGTTGGCGTGCTCGACGGCCAGAACGCCGGCCACCCTGTGGAGCGCACCCTTGCTGACGCTGTACCCCATGCCCCAACCCCCGGCGCCGGCCGGAGCAGGAGGATCGGCGTAGCCTGCGCCTGACGTCATGGTGATCACCGTGCCGTTCCCCCGCTCGACCATGCCGGGGAGCACCATCTTCAAAATGTGGAGGGGAGCGACCACATTGGCGGTGATGTGGCGCTCGATGAGGTCGACCGGCGTATCGAGGAAGAGATCCATGTGTCCGGGGCCCACGTAACGCCCGTTGTTGACCAGGACATCGACCCGGCCCCATCGTTCCAGGACCACAGCTGTGGCGGCCCCGACCGAGGCCAGGTCCATGAGGTCCGACGGCACCGCCAGCACGGAGCGTCCGGTGGCCGTGATCGCCTCAGCCGTGGAGTGCAACGAACCGGGCAGTGGGCGCGTATTCGTTTCCCTGACGGTGGAGGAGTGCTCTCGTTCTTCGCCCTCGACTCGGCTGCGGGCGGTGATGGCGACGTCGTAGCCGGCTTCGGCGAAGGCGATCGCCACCGCCTTGCCAATGCCCCGGCTTGCCCCCGTCACGAACGCCACCGGTCCCTCGATCGCCCCCATCACTTCCTCCCGTCGTGGTCCACACCGGACCTCCCGTCGTGAGTCCGGCGCAGGCATCCTGACACGGGGGAGCGTCGTCCTCATAGAGTGGCCGCCGTGCCGCCACCTTTGCCGATGCTCGTGCCCGAGTCCGAGTTTTTCTGGACCAGCGGTTCGGAGGGGGTGTTGCGGTTCCGACGTTGCGCCGACTGCCGGTCCTTTCAGCACCCACCCGGGCCGATCTGCCGGACGTGTGGCTCGTCGAATCTGGCGCCCGAAGACGTCTCGGGCCGGGGCGTGCTCGTGGGTTTCACCGTGAACGAGCACATGTGGATACCTTCGATGCCGCCGCCGTATGTCATCGGCATCGTGGCGATCGAGGAGGACCCGCGGGTCCGGCTGACCACCAACATCATCGACGTGCCGGTCGAGGAGCTCGCGGTGGGCCGCCGTGTCGAGGTTCGCTTCCAACAGGCGGAGGACGTCTGGTTGCCGTTGTTCACCTATGCCGCCGACGATCAGTCGGAGGGACCCGTGCCCGAGGACGAGCGGCCCGAACAGTGGGTACGACCCATGGTCAGCCCCGACAAGTTCGAGGACAAGGTAGCGATAACCGGCATCGGCATGTCGCGTCTGGGTCGGCGGCTCGGTGTCGATCCGCTCAGCCTCACGATTGAGGCGGCCCGCAACGCTGTCGCCGACGCCGGTCTGACGATGGCCGATATCGACGGACTGTCGACCTACCCCGGGGGTTTCGCGGCCGGCGGCCACTCCGAGGGCGGCGTGACCGCCCTGGAGGAGTCGTTGCGCATCCGGCCCACCTGGTTCAACGGGACAGGTGAGACGCCGGGCCAAGGAGGTTCAGTCGTGGCCGCCATGCTGGCCGTGGCCGCCGGCCTCTGTCGCCATGTGCTCTGTTTCCGCACCGTGTGGGAATCGACGTGGGCGGAACGACTCCGGAGCCGTCCGCCCACGGGCGGATCCAGGGTCGAGGGCGATTTCATGCAGTGGCGTGCTCCGTTCGGCGCCATGAGCGCCGCCAACTGGATCGCCATGAACGCGTCCAACCACTTCTACCGCTACGGCACCACCCGCGCCGCATTGGGTGCCATCGCCACGAACGCGCGCCGCAACGCGGGACTCAATCCGGCGGCGATCTATCGCGATCCGATGACGATGGACGACTATTTCGCGGCCCGGATGATCACCAGTCCCTTCGGTCTCTTCGATTGCGACGTGCCATGTGACGGGTCGATTGCCCTCGTGGTCTCGGCGGCCGACATCGCGCCGGACCTGGCGAAGCCGCCGGTGTATGTCGAGGCCGTGGGCACGCAGATCATCGACCGCGTCAGCTGGGACCAGGGGACCCTGAGCCATGAGCCGCAGACACAAGGTCCGGCCGCCCACCTCTGGAGCCGGACCTCGTTGCGCCCCGCGGACGTGGACTTCGCCCAGCTCTACGACGGCTTCAGCTTCAATTGCCTGAGCTGGTTGGAGGGTCTCGGCTTCTGTGGGGTCGGAGAGGCGGGTGATTTCCTGTCCGACCCCGGCCGGATCGCGCTGGGCGGGCAGTTGCCGCTGAACACCTTTGGCGGACAACTCTCGGCCGGGCGGACCCACGGGTACGGCTTTCTCCACGAGGCGGTGGTCCAGCTCCGCGGTGACGGCGGGGAACGTCAGGTCACCGGCGCCGAGGTGGGCGTCGTCAGTACCGGTGGCGGGACCCCCGGAGGGTGCTTCCTGTTTACGGCCGCCCGCTGATGCGGGCGTCGCTCAGGTGTCCGCGGTGAAGACCCGCTGGGTGAACTTCCAGGAACCGTTCTCCTTGACCAGCGTGTCGTTGTACTTGCCTGAAGTCGCCACCACCTGTTGCCCGGGCTCGCCGCTCATGATGAACATCTGGATGTAGGCCTTCAGCGTGGCCTTGTCGCCGTCACCGTCGATGACGAGGTTGTTGCGCGATGTGCCGCGGCTCGCGGACCGAGCCGGCGAAATTCTTGGCGAATTCGCTCAGCGCGTCGTGCCCCTTGACCTGGAGCTCGCCCGCACTCAAGGCGCCATCCTCCGTAAAGACCGCGACGAAACCCTCCGAGTCCCCGCTGTCGATGGCGTGGTTGTAGCGGGCAGCCAGTCCCTGAATCGTGACGACATCCTCGGTACTCAGGCCCATGATCCCCCATCTCCTTCTGCTCGCTGTAGGTGACGCGTTCGCGCCCGTGCCGACCGGCTCCTTCGGCGGAGTCGGCTCTTCGTCGCAATGGTATAACTACTCGGGACCGCCGGTCATAAGATCGGGCCAAACGACCTGGTGGCGAACGGGCGGGGGGACGCATGCGCCGCGGAGCAGGAGCGACAAGGGTTCCAGAACCAAGAGGTCGTCCACGCAACGCCGAGATGAGGGAGGTTCATCGTGGCAGTAAATGGATGGTTGGCCGCCGACAGCGACATGCACGTGATGGAGCCGGCGGATCTGTGGCAGCGCTACATGGATCCACGGTGGGGCCACGCCATCCCGGTCGGGCTGGAGGAGATCGAGCGCGACATGCGGGTCCGGGTGAAGAACGAGGTCATGCTCCGTTTGGGTCGCATGCGCCCACAGGCCGAAGGGCGAGCGTGGAAAGCCGACCAGGATTCGTCGTTCGTGCACGCCGAAGCGCAGCGTTGGGACGCCGCCTCCCAGGTGATGGCCATGGAGATGGAACACCTGGATTCGACCGTGCTCTTTCCGAGCCGGGGTCTCTTCGTGCTGTCGATGCAGAGCGTGGAGCACATCGGGCCGAACGGTCTCGAGCCAGAGCTCGCAACAGCCATCTCCCAGGGGTACAACGACTGGATGGCCGATTTCGTGGCCGATTGCGAGCGCCCCGGCCGCGTCTTCGGCGCCGCCATGCTCGCCCCGCATGACGTGGGGAAGGCCGTGGACGAGCTGGCGCGCAACGTCGAGCGTGGGTTCGTCGCTGCCTTCCTCACCCCGGGCCTGGTGGACAATCTACCGTGGCACGACAAGAAGTACGACCCCTTGTGGGCCGAAGCGGAACGCCTCAATGTGCCCGTCTGTTTCCACGGCGGGGGCATCTGCTCGCTGAAGCCCGACTTTGCCTTCAGCGAGCAGCTCGACAAGCTCATGTTGTGGCATCCGTTCAACCAGCCGCTGGGCATCATGTTCGTCGCCACCTGCTTCACCTCGGGCGGGATACTCGAGCGCTTTCCGACCCTGCGGATCGGCCTCCTCGAGGGCAACTGCTCGTGGGCACCCTTCATGGCGTACCGGCTCGACGAGCACTGGGAGTGGACCGGGAGGTTCGAGGCACCGGAGCTGCGCATGAAGCCTTCGGAGTATCTCGTGCGCAACTGTTACCTCTCGTGCGAGGCGGACGAGACGCCGGCGACCCACTACTTCGAAGACTTCGGCGACGACAACATCGTCTTTTCGACCGACTATCCCCACGCTGATTCGAAGTTCCCTCACGCCACCAAGGCCTTCATGGAGCTTCCCTTCGACGACAGCACCAAGAAGAAGCTGTTGTGGGACAACTACGCCAAGCTCTACAACCTGCCCGACATCACACCAATGACAGTGGAGGAACGCTGAAATGACTGACGAAACGGACTACGACGCAGCCGGGGCGGCGATTCAGTCCCAACTCTGGGGCGAGCGGGTCGGCGGCTCGACGCCTCCGGCCATGCCCGGCGCAAAGCTCGCACCCGACTACTTCGCTCTGGTGCGCAAGTTCTGCTTCGGCATGTTCTGGAGCCGGCCCAATCTCGCACTGCGGGATCGCTCGCTGATCACGGTGGCGATGCTGGCCGTGCTCGGACGGCAAGAAGAGCTGGCGGGGCATCTTCGCGGCGCGCTGAACGTCGGGCTCAGCAAGGAAGAACTGGTCGAGGTCCTCATGCAGGCGGGCGTGTACGGCGGGGTTCCCGTGGGCGTGGCGGCGCTCAACACGGCTGGCCCGGTTCTCGGCACCGAGTAGCCCGCAACGGCGAGAGCGGGGTCGGCGGGACGGCGACGGCGACGGTCCCTGCCTGCTCCCGGTCCGGCTATTCCTCGACCGGCCCCAGCACCAGAGGGACACCGGTGAGACGCTCCATCACTTCGACGAGGTCGCTGATGTCGTGGCCGCCCAGCCCCTGCGCCTTGGCGTACACCAGCATCTGGTGGATGGCCGAGGCGACGGGAAGCGGTACGGACGAGTCGCGTCCCAACTCGAGCATGAGCCCGGCATCCTTGGCCGCCAGCTCCATGGCGAACTCGGGCGGCCTGCCTCTGGTCCCGATCTCGTCGACGCGCTTCTCGAGGTAGGAGTTGGCCCCGCCGGAGAACCGGACCATCTTGAGCAGGAGTTGGAGATCGATGTCGTTCCCGGCCGCCAGCGCGAGGCCTTCGAGCGAGACCCACATGGTGGTGAAGGCCATCAGGGAGTTCACGAGCTTGCCCACGTTGCCGGTCCCGAGAGCGCCGAGGTGGAACTGGCCGCGACCGAGTGCCTCGAAGTACGGGGCGACGCGCGCGACCTGGTCGGAGTCGCCCCCGATGATGAAGACGAGCTGGCGGTTGCGTGAGCCGATGGCGCCGCCCGTCAGGGGCGCCTCGACGAGGTGGCATCCGCCGGCCGCCAGGCGTCGACCGACAGCGCGCACGGTGGCGGGGGAGTTGGTGGTGAGGTCGACGAGGAGCGAGCCGGCGGCCGCCCCGCGCAGCCATTCCTCCGAGACAGCGGCCATCACCTCGGGCGTCGGGAGAGAGAGGAAGGTGATGTCGGAGTTCGCGGCAACGTCCTCGGGCGATTTCCCGGCATGCGCCCCTGCCCCGACCTGGGTGGCGAGCCGAGCCGGGTCGGTATCGAATGCGGTCACCGATTGGCCGTCCGCCAGGAGATTGGCACACATGCCGCTCCCGATGTTGCCGAGGCCGATGAACCCGATGCGTGCTTCTTTGTTGTCTGTGGTGTCCCCCATGGGCACAGCGTAGGGCATGGCGCGCTCGAATTTCTCGTGCCGCAAGAGCGGGGTGGAGGGAGCTCGGAGAGGCCGCTCGGCGGTAGGCCCGGCAGCCGTGTTCTCGTCTAGATCTTCCGGACCGAGAGTTGAGGTGACAGATGGACTCTGCGGTTGATGATTGTCATGCTGCCCTGTTTCTCTTGTGGTTGTCGAGGACCTGATGGGGTGTACGCCCGCGCATGTAGTCGCCGTGGTTGCGTCGACGATGGTGATAGGTGATGAGCCAGGCATCGGCTTCGGCTTGGAGCTGGCGGATGGAGCGGAAGTGACGGCGGTGGAAGGCCGGACGCCAGCACTCTTGGAGGATGGTCTGGTGGAAGCGCTCACGCACCGCGTTGTGATTGGGAGAGCGAGCCGGGATCCGCTCGTGACGGAGTCCCTTGGCGAGCAGGTGGGACCGGAAGCTCGAGGCCACGTATTCGGGCCCGTTGTCAGTGAGGATGGCCCGGACCCGTACCCCATGGCGTCGATAGACCCGCAGCACCTGGTCGATGAAGCGCATGGTGTGGGTGTGGCGCACCGGCCCGAGGACGATGGCCACCACAGCCCAGCGGGTGAAGACGTCGATGGCGGTGAGCTGGTACACCTTGCCCACGCCCTTGAGCTTGCCGATGTAGAAGCTGTCGAGGCAGATCAGCTCGCCGGGGCCGCCGCTGGCCAGGCAGAACCCGAAGGGCTCGTCTTTTCTCGCCGCCTCGGTCACCAGCCCCGTGCTCGCCGCGGTGATGGCCGCCGCCCGAGCCAGACGCTGTCGCGGGTTCCGAGCCCGTGGGCCACCAGGTGGCGCTGCACAGTGGACTTGGCGATCGAAAAGCCCCGGTCATCAAGCCGGTCGGCGTACTGGCGACAGCCGATGGTCGGCTCGACCACGGCCAGGGTCAGCAGGGCTTCGATGACATGGGTGGGGGTCGCTTCGGGCATCTGGGGCCGGCGCCGGCCCTTGGGCATCAAGGCGTCGAGACCGTAGCGATCGGCCACGCCCTTCCACTCGTAGTAGCGGGTCCGAGAGACGCCGAAGAGCCGGCACGTCTCGGCCACGTTCTTGGACTTGTCCGCATGTGCAAGCACGGCGAGGCGCCGTTGGTAGATGATCTCTGCTGGGGTGGTCATGGTGATGGACTCCTTGGCTCTGTGGAAGGAACCACAGAGTCCATCGCCGGACCCCTCAACGGGGTGGATGTGCAACCTCAACCTTGGGTCCGGAAGGTCTAGATTCGATGACCACGGCGGGGGTGGAGGCGGCCGCTCGCACGGGGGAGCCACAGCCTTGGAGGACGGAGCGTTGGAGGACATCGAGATGTTCCGCCTTCGGGCGCGCGAGTGGCTCGCACGATCGATGCCGCCGCTGCCCGAGGGTGCGGACAATCAATCGCTCCTGCAGGCCGATGAATACGGGCTGCGCGCACGTGAACTTCAGCACCGTCTCTTCGATGCGGGATTCGCCGGGCTGTGCTTTCCGATCGAGTACGGGGGACAGGGACTGAGCCGGGCCCATCAGCTCGTCTTCACGGAGGAGTCGGTGCAGTACCAGATGCCGGTGCTCCTCAACGTGCCGACGTTGTCGATTCTGGCACCGACGTTGCTCGACTTCGGCACCGAGGAGCAGAAGGAACGCCATCTTCCGGCGATCATCCGCGGCGATGAGATCTGGGTGCAGATGCTCTCCGAACCGAGCGGCGGTTCCGATCTCGCCGGCCTCGTCACCCGGGCGGATCGTGACGGCGATTCCTTCAGAGTGAACGGGTCCAAAATTTGGACGTCCGGCGCCTTCAGGGCCGACTACGCCCTGTGCCTCGTGCGCACCGAGTGGCACGTTCCGAAACATCGCGGCCTCACGATGTTCATCGTGAAGATCCATCAGCCTCACATCGAGATCCACCGGATACAGCGCGTGAATCGCAACAGGGATTTCTGCCAGGAGTTCTTCGATGACCTGGTGGTGCCGGTCGGCGACGTCCTGGGGGAAGTGAACCAAGGGTGGACGGTGGCGTCACGTCTTCTGCAGCACGAGCGAGAAGCGGCCGGGGGTGGTTCAAAGTATGTCAGCGGCATCGCCTCGGGGAACGCCGAGGAGGGTGGCCAACAGACCGACCTCCTCACATTGGCAACTGCGACCGGGCAGGGCTCTGATCCCCGGATGCGCCAACTCGTCGCCGAGGCCGTGGTGAACGACAGGGTGCAGCGACAATTGATCGAGCGGGTGACGATGGGCATGAAGAATGAGCACTTTCCGCCGCCTGCTGGCGCATTTCTCCGGCTCTTCGCAGCGATCAACGGCGAACGCCGCCACGACATCGGCCTCGAACTGGCCCGTGCGTCAGCCGGGGCGTGGTCCGATGCCGACCCGGCGGGAGAGTGGGGTGAACGGTACCTCTACCGTCAGGGAACCAGCCTGGCCGGAGGGAGCAACGAGATGCAGCGCAACCTGATCAGCGAGCGCGTGCTGCACATGCCCCGGGAGTACGCGGCGGACCTTGACAAGCCCTTTGACGAGGTGCGCCACAACGAGCCGGTGGAGCGCACCTCCTAGTGTCGTGAGTCGGAGATCCGCGCGCAATATGTAGCCAGCGTGTCCAGGATCTCGTCGGCGGTCTTGTGCCACACGAAGGGCTTTGGCTTGTCGTTCCACGTGTCGATCCAATAGGCGATCGACGCTTCGAGTTCTTTGGTCGAACGATGCGTGCCACGTCGAAGCCACTTGTTGGTCAGCTCGGCGAACCAGCGCTCGACCAGATTCATCCACGAGCTGTAGGTGGGCGTGAAGTGAAGGGTGAAGCGGGGATGGCGCAAGAGCCAGCGATGGATCTCGGGAGTCTTGTGGGTCGAGGAGTTGTCGACCACCACATGAATGTCGAGGTCTTCGGGCACACTGCGGTTGATGAGGTTCAAGAAACGTCTGAACTCAAGAGCACGATGGCGTTCGGTCATGTCAGAGATGACCTGGCCCGAGGCGATGTCGAGTGCGGCGTAGAGATTGGTGGTGCCGCCTCGCACGTAGTCGTGGCTGCGTCGTTCGGGGAGTCCGGGGCGCAGTGGGAGCACCGGCGCCGTGCGGTCCAAGGCTTGTATCTGGGTCTTCTCGTCCACGCAGAGCACCAAGGCTCCTTCGGGGGGATTGAGATAAAGGCCCACGACATCGCGGACTTTCTCGACGAAGAGAGGGTCAGCAGAGAGCTTGAAGGAGTCGACCAGGTGCGGTTTGAGCCCGAAGGCCCGCCAGATGCGGCTCACCGCAGACTGGCTCATGCCGGTCGCCTTGGCCATAGACCGGGTCGACCAGTGGGTCGCATCGGTGGGCGTCTGTTCCAAGGTGGCGACAATCAAGGCTTCGACGTCATCGTCGGTGATCGAGCGCGGCACCCCTGGGCGGGGTTCGTCGTGTAACCCCTCCAGGCGATGCGTGATGAACCTTCGACGCCACTTCGACACCGTCGCTTCTGAAACCCCAAGACGACGCGACACCTCGCGGTTGGTCTGACCACTGGCGCACTCGAGCACGATGCGACACCGCAGGGCCAACGCCTGCGCGCTCTTTGGCCGACGTGCCCAACGCTCAAGCGTTTCACGCTCGTCGTCGGTCAGCACCAGCTCTGCTTTGGGCCTGCCCCGCTCTGCCATGACTGCCTCCCATCGTCGCCGATGAAAGGAAGAACGCGCGGACCCAGATGACGTCCCGCCGAGTGGTGGAGAAGCGATCCTCGGTCTGACGCGATGGTAGGCGCGGAGAACCGTCAGTTCACGTCGAGAGATTCAGCCCCAAAAGACGCAGGTGGGGTCCACACCAATCTCGTCGAGGATCACGTTGATGGGCTGGTTGGTGTCAAGGTCGAAGTACATGGTCCACTTGCCGTAGCGGTCGCCGAAGTAGAGCGTCCAGGTGCCATCGCCTTCGTAGCGGAGCTGGGCGATGGGCATCTTGGTCCACTCGCCGGGCGCGCCGCGCCACACGGGTCGGCATTCATGGATGGAGACGGTCTTGCCCCGAGTGGTGACCTCGAGGCGCACCTCGTCTTGGAATTTGGCGGGTACCCGTTCACGGCACCACCGCCTGACCTTTTCGACATCGATCTCGGGGAGGACGACGGCCACCCCGAAAGGCTAACGACCTCAACCGGCTAGAGGTCTACTTTCGAGGGCGTCCTCGGAGGCCTCGGCAATGGCCGCCTTCTCGTTGCGGCGGAGCTGGGCCATAGAGGTCTCCGACAGATAGCGACGCTCGGCCACCTGCCACTCGTCATGGGTCTCCACCACCACCGCGGTCACCAAGCGTTCGACCGCCTTGTCGTTCGGGAACACCCCGACCACGTCGGTGCGGCGTTTGATCTCCCGGTGGAGGCGTTCCAAGGGATTCGATGACCACACCTTGCGCCAGTGGGACTCTGGGAACGCCGAGAAGGCCAAGAGGTCTTCTTTGGCGTCGGTGAGCATGGCGGCGACTTCTGGAAACTGGCCCTCGAGCGTGGTGACGATCCGGTCGAACTGCTCGCGGACTGAGGAGGCGTCGGGCTGGGCGAAGATCGTCTGGATGGCGGCGATGACCATGTGGGTGTTGTTCCGCTTGACCCGGGACAAGACGTTGCGCATGAAGTGCACCCGGCACCGTTGCCAGGCCGAGCCGACCATCACCGCCTCGATGGCCTTTTTCAGGCCCAGGTGCTGGTCAGAGATGACCAGGCGGACCCCTTTGAGCCCTCTGGCCCGAAGCGAGCGCAAGAACTCGGTCCAAAAGGCCCCGTCCTCTGAGTGACCGACGGCACAGCCCAGAACTTCGCGGTTCCCGTCCATCGAGACCCCTGTCGCCACCACCACCGCACGCGAGACAACCTGATGGTCGACCCGGCCCTTCAGGTAGGTGGCATCCAAAAACACATAGGGGAACTCCACGTGGGCGAGGGATCGCGAACGAAATGCTCCCAGCTGCTCGTCGAGCTCACTGCAGATCCGGCTGACCTCGGACTTGGAGATGCCGGACTCAAGGCCGAGCGCCGCCACCAGGTCGTCGACCTTCCTGGTGGAGACCCCGTGCACGTAGGCCTCCATCACTACGGCAAACAGCGCCCGGTCGATCCGCCGGCGGCGCTCGAGAATGCTCGGGAAGAAGCTGCCTTGGCGGAGCTTGGGGATCTTCAGATCCACGTCCCCGGCTTTGGTCGACAGCAATCGATCACGGGTGCCGTTGCGCTGGGTCGTGCGAGTACTCGACCGTTCGAACCGCTCGGCTCCGATCTGGGCGGTGGCCTCGGCGTCGATGAGGGCTTGGAGCATGATCTCCACGCCCCGACGCACGACGTCGATGTCTCCGCCGGCACGGACAGCGTCGAGCAGTTCGTTCAGGTCACAATTGGTGATGGTCACTGGGTGCCTCCTTGGTTGAGCTTGCTGGTTCAACCGAAGATCACCCGGTGGCCACCTCAAAGTGGTGGACCCCCAGGAACTACACCACTCAAGGGGACATCAACCGGACCCAGGGGAAAATTCCTATATCTAAAAGAATCTCCGACTCACGACACTAGTGACCTGAGTCATTATTTCACCACCAATTAGGAATTTCTGACCAGTTGTGCGCGTTTGACCCATTGTCAGCGACGATGGGAGGTAGCGATGGCACATCCGGGAAGCTCGGCCCAAGAGGTGATCCTCACCGACGAGGAGCGTGAAGCGCTCGAACGGTGGGCGCGTCGACCAAAGAGCGCCCAAGGACTGGCACTTCGTTGTCGAATCGTGTTGGCCAATGTGAACGGCGAGTCCAATACCGCCATCGCGGCACGATTGGGGGTCGATCGCGGGACGGTGCGTAAGTGGCGCAACCGCTTCGTCGAACACCGTTTGGACGGACTACATGACGAGCCTCGTCCTGGTGCACCTCGGACGGTGAGCGACGACCAGGTGGAGATGGTCATCGTCAAGACTCTCGAAGAGACGCCGAGCGATGCCACCCACTGGTCGACGAGGTCCATGGCCAAGTCCACCGGCATGAGTCAGTCTGCAGTCTCGCGGATCTGGCGGGCCTTTGGATTGAAGCCCCATCTTGTCGACACCTTCAAGCTCTCACCCGACCCGCTCTTTGTCGAAGAAGTACGTGACATCGTGGGTCTTTACATCAATCCACCAGAAGCGGCCTTGGTGCTGTGTGTCGACGAGAAGACCCAGATCCAGGCCCTTGACCGGACCTCTCCGGTCCTTCCGCTGCGCCCGGGTCTGCCCGAGCGACGCACCCACGACGACGTCCGGGGTGGCACGACCAATCTCTATGCCGCGCTCGACGTCGCCAGCGGTCACGTCATAGCCGACATGACAGAGCGGCACCGGGCGGTCGAGTTCAGAAAATTCTTGAACCTGATCAACCGGTCAGTTCCCGAAGATCTGGACATCCATCTCGTCGTGGACAACGTCTCGACACACAAGACTCCCGAGATCGGTCGATGGTTGCTTCGCCACCCTCGATTCCACCTGCACTTCACGCCCACCTACAGCTCGTGGATGAATCTTGTCGAGCGATGGTTCGCCGAGCTCACCAACAAATGGCTCCGCCGCGGCACCCACCGCTCGACCAATGAACTCGAAGCGGCCCTTGCCTACTGGATCGACCAGTGGAACAACGAACCCAAGCCGTTCGTCTGGCACAAAAGCGCAGACGAGATCCTGGATACGCTCGCTACCTACTGCCAGCGAATCTCTGACTCAGGTCACTAGGTGCCCCGCAGCCCCCAGGTGCGCACGCCAGGTGTCCGCCAGCCTCTCAGAGCGGCAGCACAACCTCGGGAAGCGGGTGCCGGTAGAGCTTGGCCGCGTTCTCGCTGCACATCATGCGCAACTCATCGTTGGGGATGTGGCCCCAGAGTTTCTCGATGACGAGTTGCGTATCGGGCCACGTGCCGTCGCCGTGAGGGAAGTCCGTCTCCATCATGATGTTCTCGACGCCGATGCGGTAGCGGGTGTCGATGGTTGACGGGTCGTCGATGGTGCAGAACGAGAAGTTGCGCTTGACGATGTCCCCTGGCCGCTCGTCCCACCCGGCGCCGTAGCCCGAGCGGTCGATGAGGTTGTCGAGCCGGTCCAGCAGCATCGCCACCCAGCCGATCCCGCCCTCGCTCATGGCGATCTTGAGTGTCGGGTTCTCGTAGGGGTATCCGGACCAGAGCCATTCGGCGCACGACGCCAGCGAGAGCTGACCGAAGAGCGTGGCGCCGAGCTGCAGGCCCGGTGCACCCTCGGGGATGTTGATGCCTCCCGAGCTACCCACATGGAGCGACACGACCGTGTCGGTTTCGACACAGGCGCGGAAGATCGGGTCCCAGTGTGCGCGGTCCCACAGTGTCGGCAAGCCGATCAGGTGGGGGCGCTCGGGCATGCTGATGCCGGTAAAGCCGCGTGCGGCATTGCGGTGGATCTCCTCCACGGCCGTCTCGGGATCGCTCAGGAATGCGATCCCGAGCGGGATGATGCGTGTGGGATGCGCCAGGTACCACTCCTCGTAGAGCCAGTCGTTCCACGCCCGGATGCAGGCCTTGCCGAGCTCGGGGTCCTTGGCATTGAAGAACACCCGCCCGCAGAAGCCCGTGATCATGGAGGGGAAATTGACCGCCGCCCACACGCCGTTGATGTCCATGTCGCGCACCCGCGCGTCGACGTCATAACAGCTCGGGCGCATCTGATCGAAGCGGAAGGGTTCGAATCTCTGGGTCGGGCGCCGCCCGGCGATGGCATTCATGCCCGCCTGGGTGAAGAGCTCATCTTCGAACCTCCAGATCTGCTGCCCCTGCGGGGTGTCGATCACTTTCGGTGCACGGTCCTGCAGGTCGGCGGGGAGGCGCCCCTCGAACGTGTGCGGAGGCTCGACGACGTGATCGTCGACCGAGATCACCGTGTACTTCACTTCCCGAGGCAACGGTTCGGGAAGAAACAGTTCCTCCGACAGCTCAGTCTCTTCCATCACACACACCCCCAACGTCGGCCGTTCCCGGCCCTCCGAGCCTACTGCATCGGCCTACCTGTTCAGAGACCCTGCTCGCATGAGCGAGCGCGCGCCACGGGGCGAAATCGGTCTCGTTCAGCTGCCCGCAGGAGTCGCCGAAGGACGGAAATACGGGAGGGTGATCGTGTCGCTGGCCGGATGGAATTCGACTTCGACCCGCATCCCGGCGGCGAGGTCCGTGTCCTCACAGCCGATCATCGCCGACATGAGGAAGGCCCCCTCATCGAGCTCGATGATCGCAGGGGCGTACGGCACGACGAACGACTGGTGTTGTGGGCGCCAGACCACCGTCCAGCTGTAGAGCGAGCCGTTTCCGGCGCTGCGCTCCCAGGTCAGTGCCCGGCTGTGGCAATGCGGGCAGATCGCGCTCGGCCGGGTGGGGATGGTCCCGCAGACATCGCAGCGTTGAAAGCGGATCTGGCCTTCGCGGCATCCGTCCCAGTACGGCTGGGAGAGGCGGCCGGGGTGAGGTGCCGGGATCCCGGGCTGTTGTGTCCGGAGGAATGTCACGGGCGCTCGCTTCCGACGAGGAGCACATCGGTGAAGAGTGCTCCGGCTCCACCATTCGAGGAGATGGCAACCGCCGCGTCGGGGACCTGCATGGTCTCGCACGATCCGCGGACCTGTTCGACGGACCGGATGACCCGCTGGAGGAGTTGGGCGGCGTGTCCGGCATGCCCGAAGGACATGAGGCCGCCGTCGGTGGTGATCGGCAGGGACCCTCCCGGGGCGATATGACCCTCAGCGACGAATGGTCCGCCCTCACCGTCTCCGCAGAACCCGAATGCCTCGAGCTGACGGATGATCTCGAAGGAGAAGGGATCGTAGAACTCGGCGACGTCCACGTCGGATGGTTGCAGGCCGGCCATGGCGAAGGAGCGCCGGGCGGCACGTCGGCCGACGAACCCGTTGGGCAGGTCAGGGTCGTTGCTCCCGCGCATGTCCCAGCGGGGAGCGATGTGGTACGACGGCCCCATCGCGTCACCGGCGCCACCCAGGATCCAGGCCGGTGGTGCAGGGAGGTCGGGCACGCGGTCGGCGCGCGCCAGGACCAGGCCGCAGGCCCCTTCGGAGGTCGTGGAGCAGTCAAGGAGGTGATAGGGGTCGGCGACCATGCGCGAGGCGAGAATGTCGTCGGTCGTGTAGGGGCCACGCCCGAAATAGACAGCTTTGGGGTTGACACTGCCGTTGTTGCGGATGGTGGCGGCGACGATGGCCATCTGCTCGGGCGTGGTCCCATAGGTGAGCATGTGCCGACGGGCGATGAGTGCGAATTCAGCGGCGGTGAACAGCCCATAACCCACGACGAACTCGTGCGCCGGCCTCGTCCACGGCGCGGTCGCCGTCCGATCGGTGTACACCCCCGCTCCACCGGCAGCCATCAGGACGACGTCGGACTGTCCCGTCGCGATGAGTGCGGCGGCGTCGAGGACCGAGGTGATGCGGGGGAGCATGCCGCGGATGGTGGCCGGTCCGAGACCGAGGGCGAGGACGTCCTCTGACGAGAACTGGGTGCAGACGGTGTCCACATCGCTCGGCGTCATCCCGGCGTCGGCCAACGCGCCGAGCGCACCCTCGAGTTCGATCGAGGCCGAGTCGTGCTCGGGGAATTCGCGAGCCTGCACCGTGTTGTAGACGCCGACGATGGCGACATCTCTGAATGGGTGGGGCATGGAGGGGGATTCTGGCAGGGATTTTGGCGAGGCGCGGACTAGAGTGCGATCGGTCAGCGATTTCACCAGATGGCGGGCTGCTGGCGCGCTGGTCGTGCCGGTCGCGTGCGGAGGGGACGGGGGGCGAACGACTTGGCATCGAAAGCACCAGGCGAAGAAATCCGGTCCCGATTGGACCACCCGGTCCTCGATGCGGACGGTCACACCCTCGAATTCGGACCGCTGCTCTCCGACTACCTGCGCGAAGACGGTGTGGCCGACGACCTGGCCGGCGTCTTCGAGGGAATGCCGATCTTCTCGACCCGCTGGCGTGACCTCTCGCCCGCAGAGCGTGTCCGTACGCGCGCCTATCGATCCGTATGGTGGTGGCACCCGACACAGAACACGCGGGATCTGGCCACCGCGTATCTTCCCGAGTTGCTCTATCGGCGATTGGACGAGCTCGGGATCGACCTCTCGATCGTGTATCCGTCGATCGGGCTGATGTTTCCCCTTGTCGACCACGACGACCGCCGCCGAGGGTCGTGCCACAGTCTCAACCGCTACCACGCGGAGCTGTTCAAGCCCTACGCGGACCGTATGCTCCCGGTCGCGGTCATTCCCATGCACACTCCTGAAGAGGCGATGGCTGAACTGGAGCATGCCGTGGTGGAGCTGGGATTTCGTGCTGTGACACTGGCCGGCTACGTCAAGCGCGACTGGGCCAACGGCAATGTGCCGAAAAAGGGCGAAGGGCCGGCGTGGCTCGACCTCATCGGTATCGACAGCGCGCACGACTACGACCCGGTGTGGAGGCGGTGTGCGGAGCTCGGTGTCGCCCCGACGTTCCACTCAGGATCGCAGACACTGGGATTCCGCCAGTCAAATTCGAATTACGTGTTCAATCATCTCGGCAATTTCGCCGCCGGGGCCGAGGCCATCTGCAAGGCGCTCTTCCTGGGCGGCGTGCCGCGTCGATTCCCCGAGCTCTGCTTCGGTTTCATGGAGGGTGGTGTGGGATGGGCAACCCAGCTCTACATCTCGCTCGTCAGCTATTGGGAGAAGCGCAATGCGGACGCCATCCAGCGCTATAACCCGGCGGCCGTCGACATGGACCTGCTGACCGACCTGTTCGCCCAGTTCGGGGAGAGATTTGCGCAGGGTGAAGGTTTCGACCTTCGCAACGCGCTCGGGATCGGGATGACCGAGTCCGATGAGTTCGTGGACGAATGGGCGGCTGCCGAGATCAAGACGGCGGAGGACATCGCGACGCTCTTTGCCGAGCCGTTCTACTTCGGTTGTGAAGCTGATGATCCGATGGTGTCGCTCGCCTTCGACACCGGACTGGAGCCGTTCGGGTCGACATTGAACGCCATGTTCAGTTCGGACGTGAGCCACTGGGACGTCATCGACATGCGGGAGATCCTTCCCGAGGCGTACGAGCTCGTGGAGCACGGCCGGATCACGACAACGCAGTTCGAGCGCTTCACCTATGGCAATGCGCACCGGTTCTACACCACGGGAAATCCGTCGTTTTTCACAGGAACAGTGATGGAAGGGCTCCGGCCCAGTTGAGGCAGCACGCATGCGCCCAGGGCGCACGGTGACCAGGGATCTCTACCACCTGCTCCGCGCCGGTGACGAGCTGGCGCCGATGGACGAGTGGTGCCCTGCACGATCCAGCGTCGGATGGTGTGCGCGATCAACTCCGCGGTATTTGGGATTCGCAGGGCAGCGACCCGGCCGTTCCACAGCCGTGCGGTCTCACTCAGCGCGGGTTGTCCTCCGCTCTCGGCCATGGGCAATCGTGCAGCGCTAGGCAACTCGTTCGATGGGTCGGATCGCTAGCCTGGCCCGGACGCGTCGCCGGCGGCGACCAGGGGAGGGACACATGACACACCGACAGTACCGAAGGGTGATCAACGGCAAGACGGCCGAGGGGAAGTGGGGAGTCCTCGAAGACGGCGAGGCTGGCGCGCGGGAAAGCTATGACGTCGAAGACGGGCAATTCGACATCGTGCACTTCTGGAATGTGGCCACGCTCTCACTCGAGACGACCGACCGGTCCGAGGCATCGCGCTTGGCGGACATCTTCACGTTGCCCCCGGGGTCGAGCAAATTCTTCATAGAGTCGATGCCGTCGACAGTGGAGCCGACAGGGTGGCATCGGACGAACACCATCGACTACGAGTACATCGTGTCGGGCCGGATCGACCTGCTCATGGAGGACGGCACTTCGGTGACACTCGACGCGGGCGACGTCAACGTGCAACTCGGTGGCATGCACCAATGGTGGAACCACTATGGCGAGCCCTGTGTTCTCGCCATCGTGATGGTCGGCGTCCCGAGCGACGATCCCCCGGGAATGCCCGATCCGCCTGCCGCAGGTTGACCGACAGGCTGACGCACCCCGAGAGTTTGCCCCCGAGGGTCCGTGCCATGGGTCAGCCGTGCCTCCCGCGGGCCTGTTTCGAGAATGCGGTGGACGAATGAGGGTGGTTGTGGGAACGTGGCCAGCCCGGTCGGCCAGCGGGCCGGGCCGGGCCACCACGGCCGGCCCGAAATTGCCGGTCCAACGTGGAATGTGGGAACGTCCGGCTGGGGCGGTTTCGGGCGCGGGCCGCCCGCCCGCACGCTCCCGATGCACCGGACGGACGCAGATGACAAGGCAGATGACAAGAACGACAGCGCTGTAGGAGAACTGTGAAGGGGAGGACGAAATGACATCGGTCGTGACGGAGGGTGTGCCCTTTGGCACCCAGATCCGCCGGATCGCAGAGGCGGATCCCGACGGGATCGGCGTGATCTTCGCGGCTGAGGACGGCACCGAGCGTGAAGTGACGTGGCGCGAGCTGGACGACCGGTCGACGCAGATGGCCCACACGTTCGTGGAGCAAGGCCTGACGGTGGGCGACATCCTGGCCGTCTGTATCCGCAATTCCCCCGAACATCTCATGGCCTGCTTCGCCGGTTGGAAAGCGGGTGCTGCGGTCGTGCCGATGCGCTGGGACCTTCCAGAGTGGGAGCGGGGACGCGTCCTGGCCACCATGAAGCCCAAGCTCATCGTCGATGCCGAACACCTCGGGTACATCGAGGAGAGTCTCTCGGCCTCCACAACGCCGTTGCCAGAAGTCGTCCCCCCACGCGGTTGGGGCGTGTGCAGCTCGGGCTCGACCGGGACGCCCAAGGTCATCATGATGAACGGCGAGGGTCTGTTCTACGCCGCGACGGGCATGAACATGATCGTGGAGTCGTTCGGTGCGCTGCCGCAGCCGCAACGGGTGCTGGTTCCCGCACCCCTCTATCACACCAATGGTTTCACGGCGACGAGGAACCTGATGGCCGGCGAGACGATCGTCCTTGTCGAGCGCTTCAATGCGGCACGGATCCTCGACCTCGTCGAGAAGTACAAGGTGACAGGATTCATCGGCGCCACCCCGATGCTCCAGCGCCTGGCCCAGGTGCCCGACATCGACCAGCGCGACCTCTCGTCGCTCGACTGGGTCCAGCAGGGGGCCTCGCTCCTGCCGCAGTGGCTCGGTCGCCGTTGGTGTGAGCTGGTCGGGCCCGAGCACTTCTTCCTGAGCTACGGGGCTTCGGAGGGACATGGCCTCGTGTGTTGCCGCGGCGACCAGTGGCTGGCTCACCCCGGCACCTTGGGCTTGCCCTTCGGGGAGACCGAAGTGAAGATCCTCGACACCGACGGGACGGAGCTCCCGACGGGCGAGGTGGGGGGCATCTACATGCGCACGCCGACCGGCCCCGCGGCATCGTACGTCGGCGACAACGTCACGCAGCTGACGAAGACCGACGAGGGCTTTGTGACAGTGGGCGATCTCGGCTGGCTCGACGAGGACGGCTACCTGTACATGGCCGACCGCCGCGTCGACATGATCGTCACGGGCGCGGCCAACGTCTACCCGGCCGAGGTCGAGGCCGCCCTGAGCGAGCACCCCCAGATCCTCGACGTCGTCGTCATCGGGTTGCGCGATCCCGAATGGGGTCGCCGGGTCCATGCCATCGTGCAGCCGGCCGACGCCGCCAACCCGCCGGACGAGGCGGACATCATCGCCTTCGCCAAGGAGCGTGTCGCCCCCTACAAGGTGCCCAAAACGGTCGAATTCGTCGAGTCGCTCCCGCGGAGCGACGCCATGAAATTGAGCCGCCAGGCGCTGGTGCTCGAACGCGACGGGCCGGATCCCGAGGAGGCTTCGGGGCAGGCGACGGCCTAGCTCTCTGGAGCCCTTTGGAGCCCTTTCAAGCCGTTTCTGGGCGTTTCTGGGGCTGAGAATTTCGGGCCGGCCTGCCCGGCCGGCGGAGACGGGGGGCTACGGTTCGCACATGGAGATGGACACGCAACATGCGCACACCGGGTTCGACCTGGCCACGGTCGACAAGCTCCTGACCACGACGCGGTCCGTCCGCAAGCGCCTGGACTTCTCCCGTCCGGTCTCCCTCGACGTGGTGACGGAGTGTCTGCGTATCGCCCTGCAGGCGCCGACCGGGAGCAACGCGCAGAGGTGGCGTTGGATCGTGGTGACCGACCCCGAGGTGCGGCACGCGCTGGCCGACCTCTACCGGCCGCCGGCTCCGGAGGAGCGCCTGGAACCCGTGCTACCCAGCACGCCCCAGCAGGAACGGGTGATGGATTCGGCACAGTTCCTCATGCGTCATATCCACGAGGTGCCCGTCATGGTCGTTCCCTGCATCGAGGAGTCCGGGGGAGCCGCCGGGTGGGCGCCGTCGATCTATCCCGCGGTGTGGAGCTTCATGCTCGCCCTACGCAGTCGGGGGCTCGGTTCGACAATCACCACCGTGCTCTTGTACCACCGGGAGGAAGTGGCCTCGCTCCTCGGCATCCCCGAGGGGTATACCCAGTCGTGCATGCTCCCGGTGGCCTATTACACCGGGGACGACTTCAAGCCGGCGGTGCGCCGTCCGCTCGAAGAGGTGTGCTTCGCCAACCGCTGGGGTGGTTCCCTGACGTCCGACTGACGGGAGAAGCCAGCGGGCGCGCGGGAACATCCGGCCGGCTGCCGGCAGCGGAACCGTCACGGGCGCCCGGCTGACCCCGGGACCCGGCGACCTCCTGTCCCGGGCCCCTCCGGCGAGGGAATGGTAGGCAGGAGGGCCACACGACAGCGAGAGGCGAGAGGTGGGAGCGAGATGGCAGGACCCCTTGAGGGTACGCGGGTAATCGATCTGGGCACGTTCGTCGTCGGCCCTTCGGCGGCGGCCATCCTGGCCGATTGGGGCGCCGACGTGATCAAGATCGAGCCACCCGATGGCGATCCCAACCGGGCCTGGACCACGGATCGCAACCCGACGTTCGAGCTCGATAACCGGGGTAAGCGCAGCATCACGCTCGACCTCAAGGTGCCAGAAGGGGTGGAGGTGCTGCACGACCTCCTGTCGGACGCGGACATCCTCGTGACCAACCTGCGCCCACGGGTCCTCGAGTCCTTCAGCCTCGACTACGGGTCGGTGGCGGCTCGCTACCCGCGGCTGATCTATGCCGCCATCACGGGCTACGGCTCGAAAGGGCCCGACCGCGACCGGGCGGCCTACGACGGGGGAGCGTTCTGGGCCCGGGCCGGCGTGCTCGCCACCATGACGCTGCCCGGAGGCGAGTTGCCGTATGCGGCCGGGGGCTCGGGCGACCACATCACGGCCATCACGGCGGTGGCGGGAATCGGCGCGGCGTTGGCCAACCGGGCCAAGACCGGCAATGGGCAGGAGGTGTCGACCTCCCTCTTCCGGGCCGGCATCTTCACCATCGGGGCCGACGTGAACCGGGTCCTGCGGCTGGGCGACGCCTTCGGCACCCGGCACCGCACCGACGTACCCAACCCGCTCTACAACTCCTACCAGTGTGCGGACGGCAAGCATCTCTTCCTGCTCGGGCTCCAGCCGGATCGCCACTGGGAGTCCCTGGTGGCCTCGGTCGAGGCGCCCGAGCTGCTCGCCGATCCCCGCTTCGCCTCGGCCCGGGACAGGGCGGCGAACGCGCCTGCGCTCATTGCGATCTTGAGCGACGCCTTCGCATCGGACACGTTTGCCCACTGGGCCGCCACGCTGGATGCGCATGGGATGTGGTGGGCCCCCGTCCAAGGCCCCATGGACATCCCCGACGATCCGCAGGCCGTCGCGGCGGGTGCCTTCGTCGAGGCCCCGGTGACCGAAGGCACTGCGACCATGGTGGCCACGCCCTGCGACTTCTCGGCCACGCCGTGGTCGGTGTCCCGCCGGGCCCCCGAGGTCGGCGAGCATACCGAGGAGCTCCTGCTCGAACGCGGCTTCAGCTGGGAGCGGATCAGCGCGCTGCGCGACGCCGGGGCCCTGGGATAGCCGGCCCCCGGATGGCCGAGCCCGGCCGGTCTGGCCGGTCTGGCCGGGCGATGACGCCGGCACCGGCCACGGAGAGCCGCATTCGTGGAGGGTCGATGCGACGGTATAGCGTACGACTCGTCGATCGGGGGCCCTCGGCCTGGGACGCCCGTGCACATGGTGATCGACCAGGTCACAGAGGAGAGGGACACGTCAATGCCTGACTACGAATTCGTGCGGTACGAGGTGCTCGAGGAGGGCAAGATCGTCCGGATCCTGCTGGACCGGCCTGACAGTCGCAATGCTCAGAACCGGGGCCTCCTGGTCGAGCTCGACGACGCATTTCGCACGGCGGAGAAGGACGACGACGTGCGGGTGGTCATTCTCGGGGGAGTGGGCCCGCTCTTCTCCTCGGGCCACGACATGGGCTCGGCCCAGGCCATCGAGGAGCGTACGAGTCACCCCACCAGCAAGATCGACGGCGCCACCCGGGTCGGGGCGGAGAACCGCATGCTGCAGGAGTGGCACTACTACTTCCAGAACACGCTGCGGTGGAGGAACCTGCGCAAGATCACCATCGCCCAGGTGCAGGGGACGGTGTTCGCGGCCGGCTTGATGCTGATGTGGGCGTGCGACCTGATCGTCGCCGCCGAGAATGCGTACTTCGCTGACGTGGTGGGCACCCGCCTCGGTATGTGCGGGGTGGAGTACTTCGGCCACCCATGGGAGTTCGGTCCCCGCCGTGCCAAGGAGCTCATGCTCACCGGTGACGCTGTCGACGTCCAAGAAGCCCACCGCCTCGGGATGGTCTCGAAGATCTTCCCGACCGACGAGTTGCCCGAGAAGACACTGGCCTACGCCCGACGGATCGCCGAGCTGCCCACCATCGCCGCCCTCCTGATCAAGGAGTCGGTGAACCAGACGGTGGACAACATGGGCTTCTACAACGCGCTGCAGGCCTGCTTCACCCTGCACCAGTTGAACCACTCGCACTGGGCCGAGGTGCACGAGAACAAGTACCCCGTCGCGGTACCCGAGGACGGGGTGGCTGACTGGAAGAAGCCTCCGCCGGTGCTCGTCTCCGTGCCCGACGCAGTCGAGGGACCTTCGACGAAGCGATAGGGATGTACATCGCATCCTTCGCCGAGTCGGCGCCCGACCGGGCTGCCGTCGTCATGGGCGGGTCCGGTCGGCGGATTTCGTACAAGGAGCTCGACGAAGGCTCCATCCGCTTCGCCCGCGTCCTCCACGACCTCGGCCTGCGCCGCGGCGACCACTACGCGGTCCTGCTCGAGAACCATCCGTCCTACTTCGAGATCGTCTGGGCCGGGATGCGTTCAGGCCTCTACATCACCGCGGTGAACTCGCACCTGACGGCAGCGGAGGCCGGCTACATCGTGGCGGACTGCGGGGCCAAGGTCCTGGTGACGAGCGCCGCACTGCGCGAGGTGGCCGACGCGCTGGTTGAGTGCACACCTGCGGTCGAACATCGCTTCATGGTGGATGGGACCACTGCGTTCCACGACTCCTACGAAGAGGCCGTTGCCGGACAATCGGCCGCACCACCTGAGGACCAGTCGCGCGGGATGGTGATGTTGTACAGCTCGGGCACGACGGGACGCCCGAAGGGGATCAAGTTCCCGCTCCCCCCGGCGGACTCGCCCCTGGGGGAGTGGGAGATCGCCGAGAGCAGCCGGGTCAGCTACGGGTTCGGTGAGGGGATGGTCTTCCTGAGCCCGGCACCGCTCTACCACTCCGCCCCCTTGCGGGTGGCCATGGCGGTGCAGAGCGTCGGGGGCACCGTCGTGGTCATGGAGCATTTCGACCCTGAGCAGGCCCTGATGCTCATCGAGCGGGAGAGGGTGACCCACAGCCAGTGGGTGCCCACCATGTTCATCCGGATGCTCAAGCTCCCGGCGGAGGTACGGAACCGCTACGACCTCTCGAGCCAGCTCCGGGTGACCCACGCCGCCGCGCCCTGCCCGGTCCACGTCAAAGAGCAGATGATCGAGTGGTGGGGTCCGATCATCGACGAGTACTACGCCGGCACCGAGAACATCGGTAGCACGTCCATCAATTCGGCCGACTGGTTGGCGCACAAGGGTTCGGTCGGGCGGGCCGCCAACAACGCGGTCATCCACATCTGCGGCGACGACGGTGAGGAGCTCCCGGTCGGGGAGACCGGGGCCGTCTATTTCGAGACCCAAGCGGCGGAGTTCGAATATCACGGGGACACGACGAAGACGAACTCCGTTCAGCACCCGGCCCACGCGACCTGGCGCTCTCTGGGCGATATCGGACGGGTCGACGAGGACGGGTTCCTCTACCTCACCGACCGACGGGCCTTCATGATCGTCTCGGGCGGGGTGAACATCTATCCCCAGGAGATCGAAGAAGTGCTGTTGGCGCATCCGTCGTGTCCTCGACGCCGCGGTCTTCGGGGTGCCCAACGCCGACATGGGCGAAGAGGTCAAGGCGGTGGTCCAGCCCATTTCGGGTGTCGAGCCCGGTGACGACCTCGCGGCCGAACTGCTCACGTGGTGCGAGGGCCGGCTGGCCCGCTACAAATGGCCGCGGAGCATCGACTTCGACGCGCAGCTCCCACGCCTCGACAACGGGAAGCTCTACAAGACGGCCCTGCGCGAGCGGTATTGGGAAGGGCGGACCACGCGGGTCCTCTGAGCCTCGCCCCTCTGAGCGCGGCCCCCGGCTAGCGGCTGCGGTGGATCGGCACGTTGGAGTAGCCGGCCACGTTCGACATCTTCACCCGGGCCAGACCGGCCTCGTCCACCTCGTAGTGCGGCCACCGCTTGGACAGCTCCTCGACGGCGATCCGGCTCTCCATGCGGGCCAGTGCGGCCCCCAGGCAGCTGTGGATGCCGTAGCCCAGGCCCAGGGCCAGCGTTGGCGTGCGGTTGATGTTGAAGACATCGGGCTCGTCGTAGAAGCGCTCGTCGCGGGTGGCAGATCCCGTGATCAGAATGGTCGGGAAACCGGCGGGGACGGTCACGCCGCTCCATGTCGATTCGCGCACCGAGAAACGGCCCTGGTACTGCGACGGTGGGTAGTAGCGCAGGATCTCCTCGACGGCCGGGGCCACCAATCCCGGGTCGTCGATGAGCTTCTTGTACTCCCCGGGGTTCTTGTAGAAGAGGTAGACGGCGTTGCCCACCAGCTTCGTCACGGTCTCGGCGCCGGCGCCCCCGAGGAGGCTGGCGAATCCTGCGATCTCCTGGTCATCGAGTCGAGTCATCTCGCCGTCGCCGCGATCGACTTCGACCTGGGTCAGCCGGGTCATCATGTCGTCGGTGGGATTCTTGCGCTTCTCGGCCACCAGCCCCATCCAGTAGATGCCGCTCTCCGTCTGGGCCTGTATCCCCTCAGGCGTGGGATCCATCTGCCCCGGCTCCCGGCTGAGACCGACGTCCAGCCAGTGCCTGATCTGCTGGCGCTCGTTCTCGGGGACCCCGAGCATGCGCGAGATGACCTCGACCGGGAACGGGGCGCTGAAGTCGGCGACCGCGTCGAAGGAGTCGGCGTCGTCGAACTGGCCCAGGAACGAGACGATGACCTCTCGCACCATCGGCTCCAACGCGCTGACGGCTTTGGGGGTGAACACGCGCGAGACGAGGGCGCGGAAGCGGTCGTGCTCAGGCGGGTCCATCATGATGATGGAGCGGTACATCCGGATGGTGGCCTCGTCGGTGTTGAGCGTCGAGAGGTCGACGCCATGGGCCGAGGAGAAGGTCTGCCAGTCCTTGTGCGCGGCGCAGACGTCGTCGTAGCGGAACAGCGCCCAGAATCCGTACCGCTCGTTGAAGTAGACCGGCGCGTGGTCGCGCATGCGGCGGTAGAGGTCGTAAGGACCGTTGAAGTACTCGTCGGAGAACGGATCGAATTCGAGTGGCGTCTCGCTCAGTGCGGTGTCAGTCATTGGCATCCCCTGTTGTGTGGTCGTGCGCAGGGCTTTTCGCCCTCTCGCGATGGTATCGGCCGCCGGAGGCTCCGTCGGTGCCGGCGGGTTTCAGCCGACCGAGTCGGTCGGGTCGGGCATGACGTGGACCTCTTCGACCCGGGCGCCGCTGGCCAGCACCCGGACGATCTGCTCCGCCATGTCCTCGGTGGCCATGGCCAGTCCTGCGGCGTAGCCCTCCACCGACCAGCGCCCGAACATGGCGATAGCCAGCTCCTGATCCCAGTCGTTGGCGAAGTCGCTCATGGTGGGGCCCACGACGAAATTGGTCACACGGAGCCACGGGTACTCATTGCGCAGGCCACGGGCATACTCGTGCAGGGCGGCCTTCGAGGTGGCGTAGGCCACCAGGCCCGGGTAGGGCCGGCCCACCGACGACGAGCCCAAGAAGAGGAGGCGTCCCGTGGACGCCTCGAGGTGCGGCAGCGCGGCCCGGCTGACCATGGCCGCGCCGATGACGTTGGTCTCCATCAGCTCACGCCAGACGTCCCCGCCGGCGTCCTCCAGCCGGAACAGCGGCGACCTGCCGGTGGCGTAGACCACGGCATCGAGCCCGCCGAACCTGCGCACCGCCGCGGTGACCGCGCCGGCACACTGCTCGTCGTCCCGCACGTCGAGGGGAAAGGCGAACGATTTCCCGCCTGCGGTAGCGACGGCCTCGTCGAGCCTGTCCACCCGGCGGGCGGCGAACGCCACTGAAGCTCCGGCCTGGGCCGCTTGGATCCCCACCTCGCGCCCGATGCCCGACGATGCCCCGACGATCAGGATCCGAGAGCCCTCGAGCGCCGTCACGTAGCCCTCCCTCGTCAGGTAGCCCTCCCTCGTCACGTGCCGGCCAACGTCGTCACCATCGCCTCGAGCTGCTCGATGTAATGGTCCCTCGAGTGGTGGATCAGCCGCAGCTGAATGGTGGTGGCGCCGGCCTCGACCAGGCGGCCGATGATGTGACGTGTCCCGTCGGGATCGACCATCGGGTCAGCGGGACGGTTGTTCGTCAACACCAGGTCGAGAGGGTGGTCCCGTTCCGCCCAGGCGGGAGTCTCCCGGGCCTTGGCGATGAACGCCCCCATTTCGTCGGCCCCGAGCCCGAAAGGCATCCACCCCTCACCGAGCTCGACGGCCCGGCGCAGCGACCGCCTCGTGCGCCCCCCGATCCAAAACGGCACGCGCTCCTGGCGGGCGCAGGGGTCGACCACCACGTCTGCATAGGAGTAGAAGGCGCCGTCGTACTCGGGCCGCAGTGTGGAGAGCGAAGCCCGGAGTGCCCGCAGTGCGTCGTCGCCCCGTGCCCCGCGGTCCTCGAACGCGGCGCCGAGAAGATCGAACTCCTCCTTCAGCGAGCCGACCCCGAGCCCGAGGGTCACGCGTCCGCCCGTCACCTGGTCCAGGGTGCCGTAGCGCTTGGCGATCTCGAGGGGATGGTGGTAGCCCAGCACGAGGACGTTGGTCACGAACCGGATCCGAGTCGTCACGGCGCCGAGGTAGCCGAAGGTCGCCAGGGGATCCCAGTAGCGGCTGCCGCGCACGGCGGCCACGTCGGTCGGAATGATCACGTGCTCGCTGCAGGTGACGTGGGAGTAACCGAGCCGGTCAGCCGCCTTGGCCACTTCCGCCACGTCCTCGATCGTCGCATCGACCTCCCAGCTGGCGTGGTTGTCGGGGAGCATCGTGAGTACCGGTGTCGTGACGCCTATCCGCAACGGCTCGCCCTCGAACGAGAACGTCGCTGCCCCCTCCGTCCGCCGTCCGCTGCTGCCACCGTGCCTCCCTCCGTGCTCAAGCCGAGTGCCGAACCGGGCCGAAGCTAGCACCGCCCCTCGCCGCCCACCCCGGCTTCGACCCCTCCGGGGACCGCCGGTAGTGTGTGCAGCCCGATGAAGCTCCGTCCCACCTACCAGGCGCCCGACGCCAGGCGCTACCGTGCCCCGGGAGGTCCCTGGGACGTCCCCGTGCTCGACGCTGTCATGAGCCAGCGGTCCCCCGGGGCCGGAGCCGTGCTGGTGGACGGCGACCGGCGCTTCAGCGGAGCAAGAGCTTGAGGAGATGGTGGCCGGGCTGGCGGGTGGACTTCGCTCAATGGGAATCAGGCGGGGCGACGTGGTGTCGTGGCAGATGCCGAACTGGTGGGAGGCGCTCGTCCTCTACCGCGCCTGCTGGCGCTGTGGAGCTCTGGCCGCTCCTTTGCACCACCAGTTCGGTGCGGCGGAGGTCGACTACATGGTCGACCTCCTCGAGCCGAAGGTGACGTTCTCGTCACCGACGCTGCCCCTGATCGAACACGGAGGTGCCATGGGATTGCGCACCGAGGATCTCAGGTTCGAAGAGCTCATGGGTGGCACGCCGGTGCGGAGTAGTCCCAACCGGCCTTCGGACCTGGCCGTGGTCATGTTCACCTCAGGATCGACCGGACGCCCCAAAGCCGTGCTGCACACGCACCGGGGGCTGGCCTACAAGGCACGAGTGATGATGCGCGTGCACGGGTTGTCCGAGCCCGACGCGGTGCTGATGCCTGCGCCGATGGCGCACGTCTCGGGTCTGCTCAATGCCGTCCTCCTTCCCGGCGCGGCCGCCATGCGGACGGTGCTGATGGAGCGCTGGGACGTGCAACGCGGCTTGCGTCTGATTGAGGAGGAGGGGATCAGCTACATGATCGGACCTCCGACGATCTTCACCGCGCTCATGGAGGACCCAGCCTTCACGCCGTCCAAGGTGGCCAGCATGCGGGTGATCTCGAGCGGGATGATGGGGGTGACGCCCGAGTTCATCGAGGCGGCGCAGGTGGGATTCGGCGCCATCGTGAAGCGCAGCTACGGCTCGACCGAGGCGCCGACCGTGTCGACATGCACCAACTCCGACTCGGCTGAACGTTGCCGTGACACCGACGGTCAGGCGGTCGGCGACGCGGTCATCCGCATTGCCGACCCCACCACCGGCCGCTGGCGCCCGGCGGGGCACGAGGGCGAGGTATGGATTCGCGGGCCGGAGCTGTTCGCGGGCTACTCCGATCCGGAGGAGACGGCGGCGTCCATGCATCGGGGCTGGTTCCGCAGCGGTGACCTGGGCGTCATGGACGACGAGGGGTGGCTGGTCATCACGGGCCGCATCAAGGAGCTGATCATCCGTGGCGGGGAGAACATCTCTTCGTCCGAGGTGGAACGGGCCCTCGAGCTCCATCCCGGGATCAGGCAGGCCGTCGTGGTGGGGCGTCCTGATCAACGGCTCGGCGAGCGCGTCGTGGCGTTCATCGTGGGCTCGGCCGAGATCGACGCGGCCGAGTGCAAGCGCTGGTTCAGCGAGCACGGCGTGGCCCGGTTCAAGTCACCTGAGTTCGTGGTGCACATGGAGGAGATACCGCTCCTGGCGGCGGGGAAGCCGGACCGGACGGCGCTCAAGACCCAGGCCGCGGCGATGCGCGTGGCAATCTGATGCCGATGTCTTCTTTCCCGAACGTGGTCTGCTCGAGCATGCACCTCGGGGCTGGGAGGATGGGCACGTGGATCTCGCTCTGACCCCCGAAGAGGAGGCCTTCCGCGACGAGGTGCGGCACTGGCTCGAAGCCAACGTCGAGCTTCCTCCTGCCTTCCGCACACTCGAGGAGGAATTCGAATGGGGCCGCAAATGGCAGGCGCGCCTGGCGGCCGATCGCTGGGTGGGCATCCATTGGCCCGAGATCTACGGCGGCCGCGGGGCGACGCCGGTGCAAGTAGCCATCTTCAACATGGAATATGCGCGTTCCAGGGCACCCCAGCCGGTCAACCGCAACGGGATCAACCATTGCGGGCCGACGATCCTGGCTCACGGCACAGACGAGCAGAAAGCGCGCTGGATCCCCCGCATCCTGAGCGCCGAAGAGATCTGGTGCCAACTTTTCAGCGAGCCCGGGTCGGGATCTGATCTGGCATCGCTCACGACAAGGGGCATCGCGACCGAGGGCGGTTGGGTGCTCGAAGGCCAGAAGGTATGGACCAGCTACGCCCAGTTCTCCCGGTGGGGGATCGCCCTGGTCCGGACCGACCCGGACGCCCCGAAGCACAAGGGCATCTCCTACCTCGTCGTCGACATGACGTCACCGGGAATCGACATCCGCCCGCTGGTCACGATCACCGGAGAGGCCGAGTTCAACGAGGTGTACTTCGACGAGGTCTTCGTCCCCTCGGACTGCCTCGTGGGTGGACTGAACCAGGGCTGGGCCGTGGCCAACACGACCTTGGCCCATGAGCGGGGGACGACATTTCCCTTCAAAGAGCAGGTCGTCCACGAGGTGTATCTCAACGAGCTCTATGCATTGGCGGCGGAACTGGGCACGCTCGATGACATCGAGGTCTCCGATGCCCTGGCCGAGGCCGCCGTCAAGCTGCGAGTGCTACGCCAGCACAACTGGCGCACCTTGACGCGGCTGACCCACGGCGAGGAACCGGGACCGGAGTCGAGCGTGGTCAAACTGACGTGGGCCGACATGACGCAGACGCTGTCCGACGCCGCCCTGCTCGTGCTCGATGCCAGCGCGCCGCTGTGGGGTGACGCAGAAGGCAATCCGATGGCGGGGAAGTGGCAACGCCAATGGCTGTGGTCCAAGGCGGCGACCATTGCGGGCGGGACCTCGGAGATCCAACGCACGATCATCGGTGACCGGATCCTGGGGCTGCCTCGCTGACCTCTGCTCACTTTGATCGCTGCCCCGCTGCCCCGCTGGCTCGCTGCCCCGCTGGACTCGCTGCCCCGCGGAGGGTGCCCACGGCAGCCGTTGAAGCCCACCGCCGACACGATGTGCAACAAAAGGTTGCATATCGGTCAGGAACGTGCTACCTTTGGTTGCACATAGAGGGGCGAGGCCGGCGACGCTGGCGAGGCCATCGAAAGCGAGGAGAGGACCCATGTACGACATAGGGCATCGAGTGGGGATGAACGCCCCCCTCAGCGAGGTGTACGACGCGCTCGCCACCCGAGAGGGCATCACCCGGTGGTGGACGTCCGACGTGCAGGGCGAGTCCAAGCCCGGCGGCAGGCTCGCCTTCGGATTCGGGTATCCCGAGCCGTGGGTGGCGATGGAAGTGGTCGAGCTCGTCCCGTTGACCCGTGTGCGGTGGCGGTGCGTCGAAGGCCCCGACGAGTGGAAGGGCACGACGATCACCTTCGAGCTCAAGACGAGTGGAGATGAGACAACCGTCTTGTTCACGCACGCAGGCTGGAGCGAGCCGGTCGAGTTCATGCAGCATTGCAGCACCAAGTGGGGCTACTTCCTGCTCGGCCTCAAGTCGGGGTTCGAGGACGGGAAGGCCACCCCTTGGCCGAACGACCTGCCCGTCAGTAGCTGGGGATGACGACGATGGCCGACTTGAAGATTGAGCGTGATGTCGTGATAGAGGCGCCGGTCGAGGTCGTGTGGCGAACGGTCACCGAGCCCGAACAGATCGCGCAGTGGTTCGCGAACCGGGTGGAGCTCAATGCCACTCCCGGGGGCGCCGGCGTCTTCGTGTTCGAGGACAAGGACGGCAACCCGGTACATACCGCCCCACTCGTCGTGGAGACGGTCGAGCCGCCAACCCGGTTCTCGTTCCGATGGTGCCACCCCGAGGGCACCGATCCCGTTTCCGGCAATTCGATGCTCGTCGAGTTCACACTCGTCAGCGAGGGGAGCGAACGGACCCGCCTGTGGGTGGCCGAAAGCGGTCTCGACGTCATTGCGTGGCCCGACGACGACAAGGTGCGCTACGCCGAGGAGCACCGGGACGGCTGGTCCAATTTCATGGGCCGCCTTGCGGGGCTGCTCGCCGGAAGCCCCGAGAGCCTCCAGCCCTGAGCTCAGGCATCAGAGGGATCAGGGAGTGACGTGATGGAGAGTGGGGACGATGACGAGCTGTGGTCGGCGATCGCCGACCCCTCTCGTCGTCGCGTCCTCGACCTCCTGGTTCGCAACGGTGAGGTGACGGCGAGTTGGTTGTCCGGGCAGGTGCCGTTCTCCCGCCAGGCCGTGTCCAAGCATCTCGCCGTCCTCGAAGAAGCCGGCCTGACCAGCCATCGGAAACAAGGGCGCGAAGTTCTCTACCGGGTGGATGCCGAGCGACTCGATGACGCCACGCAGGCGATGGCAGGGCTCGCCCGGCAATGGGATCGTCGCCTCGATGCGATCAAGCGACTCGCCGAAGCCGAGCATGCCCAGACCACCGACAAACACTGAGATCCCACGGGTCGTTCGCCTTCCGGATCGGCGCCGACGGAACGACCAGGGTAGGTCGGCTTATGCAGAGCGCGCTGCTTCGAGCACCGCAAGTATCTCGTCTCCCCAACGCTCGAGACGGATCTGCCCGATGCCGCGGCACTTCGCCAGTTCGGCCAGCGTCGACGGATCGCGTGCCGCGATGCCCGTGAGCTCGATGTCCTTCAAGATCACATAGGCCGGTACAGCGTCGTGACTGGCCATCTCCGACCTCCACTGGCGGAGCGCCTTCTCGGCCTCGCCGCCGGTCGTCTCCCCCTGTCCCGGGCCGACCAACGTGACACTCTGACCATCGATCCGGACGTCTGATCCGAACGACACCCGGAGCCGGACCGCGCCGATCGACAGGATCGCCGCCTCGTCGGTCAGCTCGACGACGGCGCCGATGCTGCCCCTGTCCTCGACGACGAGCCCGATCGAGGCCTCCACGCGTGGGAGCTGCACCTCGGCGAACACGGCGGGGACGCGGGCTCTCTTCGCATCCTCTTTCGCCCCTCCCTTGTGCCGCCTGTCGTTGCGGACGCCGCTGCGACGCGTCTCGTCGCCTGCATGCCGCAGCGGCGCCCGGGGCGGGCCGCACCCGGGAGCCGTCGAGCTCAGCCAGGAAGATGGAGGGCGCATCGGTGTCGGCGAGGGCGACCACCTGGGTGCGAGCTCGGGTGAGGGCCACGTGGAAGACCCGGCGCTCACCTTCTTCGTCGTTGGCGAGCCGATGCGGGAAGAGGCCTCTGGAGACGTCGAAGACGAGGACGTGGTCCCACTCGCGGCCCTTGATGCGATGGATGGTGGAGAGCAGAACCAGAGGACCTTCGGCCGGGGTCCGGGTCAACACCTCGCGCAGCCAGCGCTCGAACGTGGCGACCTCGGGATGGAGCGCGGCCACCGATTCCAGCGCGGCGAGGTCATCGGTATGGGTGGAGCGGTCCGCTTCGCTACGGGAGGAGTCGAGGACGTCCATGGTGTCGCCGAGCCCGATGCCGACCCGGATGGCCTTGAGCGCAGCGGCGGAAGAGGTGCGGCAGCCGCGCACCACCGTATCGAGATCGCCGGCGTAGGTCCCGAGCTTGGGCACGTCGCGGCCCGAGAGCCGTCCGGCCAGGCGCCGGATGTCCGTGATCGACGTGGTGGGCCGGCTGGTCAGCATGTCGACCACCTTGGGGGCGATGCCGCGGGAGGGGCGACGGATCGTCTCGAGGATGTCCTCGCGCCTGATGTTCTCCGGATCGGACCCGATGCGAAGGTACGCGAATGCGGTGCGGATGCCGGTGCGCTGGAGCACGGCGGTGGAGAGGGGGGTGGTGCACGGCACGCCGGCCTCCATGCAGGCCACCTGCACGGGCAGCAGGGCGGAGTTCACCCGGGCCAGGACCGCGATGTCGTCGGGATCGACGCCGCCGTCCTGCCAGGACGAGATGGTCTTCACGGCAAGGCCGGCCAGCGCGTCGGCCGGGGCGTCGAGTACGACCACCGGTCCGGCACCGGCCAAGGGTCCCGTCACAAGTGGTGGGTGCGTCCGTCCGCCCGGGCGGCGCATGGATCTCCTTGTCGATGCGGCGTGCGTTGTACGAGAGCACGTGCCGGGCCGCATCGATGACGGCGGGCGGGCACCGGTAGTTGACCGTCAACGGGTGCGTGGCCGCTCCGGGGAAGTAGCGGGAGAAGTTGATGAGGAACTCGGGCGTCGCCCCTGCGTAGCCGTAAATGACCTGATCGTCGTCCCCGACGCCGAAGCAGTCGTACGTGGGGGCGGCCAACAGACGGATGAGGAACAGGTGGGCCGGGTTGAGATCCTGGAACTCGTCGACGAGGAGGTAGCGGCACGTCGCCTGGGCTGTGGCACGCGCCTCGGGATCGGTCAGCAGGATCTCGAGGGCCCGATAGATCTGCTCGTCGAAGTCGACCGCACCGAGGTCGGCCAGTGCGGCCCGGTACAGCGCGAATCCCTCGGCGATTCCGGCCGCGTCCGGCATGGCCTCCTCGACGAGCTCCGGGGCGGTGAGCCCGAGCCGGATGGCGGAAAGGGCCTCGATGTACGGCGCCACAGTGTCCGTGTTGGCTTGACGCCGTATCTCGATGTGGCGCTGCAGGAGGTCCCTGACTCCCGGCTCCTCGAGGACCCGCAGCCGCCCGGCCCGGCCGAACTCGTTGCAGATCCACAACCCCAGGCTGTTCAGCGTACGGATGTTGAGGGCCGGCGCCCCGTCGATGTCGGCGCAGCGGAGCCGCAGCTCGCCCGCCGCTTTGTTGTTGTAGGCCAATGCCGTCACGGTGCCCGGGTGGACGCCGCAGTCACTGACGAGGTGGCGCAGGCGCTCGGTGAGCACGCGGGTCTTGCCCGAACCGGCCGGGGCAATGACACGGGCCGGGCCGGAGAGATGGCCGACGGCAGCCAACTGGTCCGGAGCGAGATCGGCGATGGACCGCCCCCGGCCGACCGCCCGGAGCCGTCCGGCTTCGGCATTCCAGCGATGCACCACAGCGACCCCCGAGGCGAGCCGGGGCGGCTGTGGCGGGCCCCCGTCAATGAACAGCGGTGTGCCGTCGGCGAGCAGGATGTCGCCTTCGGCCAAGTGGATGTCGCCGACGTCGTCGCCTTCGGCGAGCCCGGCCTCCGTGACCCGATCGTCGGCGAAGCGGCGGGCCGCCTTACGACCGTGCCACCAGACGGGGTCGCCACCTCGGGCGTCGTAGTTGTTCGCCCAGACCAGGAACTGCAGGCGCTCGCGGCTGAACTCGAAGGCGGGCACGTGCTCGTAGACGGGGCGGCCGCTGGACTCGGGCTCCCGAAGCGCGGCCGGGTCTGCGCCCAGTTCGATGACGACGGGTTGTCGGCTGGCCCAGTAGCCGTGGAGTTCCTCCACTACCGGGCCGAGGTCGGCCAGGGAGGCATCCTCGAGAAGAATGCGCGGGCACGACGACCATGCGTCCGGCGGCTCGACGCCCGGAAGGACCACCACGCCGCGGCCCAACTCGACCGGTGGCTCAAAGTCATAGGCCATGGTAACGAGCGGGTGTATCCCGCCCGATCGGCCGAACGATTCAGGCGCGGACTTCGACTTCCCCGTCAGCCATCATCGGTTGCTTGAACCAACGGTCGGGCGTGTCCTCGATGAAGGCCAACATGTTGGGCATTCCCATGAAGCCCGTCTCGATGCGCGAGACGATGACGACGTCACCCGCCTGCGTGCGCACTGCGTCGCCGGCGCGGACTTCGTCGGCCTTTACCTTCTTCCAGGACTCCGACATCGTGACGGTCTTCTCCCTCGTTCGATTCGTGATGGGCTGTTGGTTGTTCGGCGTGTGCACTCGTCGCACTGCTCGCCTGGAGTGGGCCCAGTCGGGCGTGCGTCAGTCGGGAGTGCGCCAGTCGGGCGTACGTCAGTTGGGCAGGACTGATTCGAGTGCTCCGACGAGTTCCTCTGCATCGGGCGTCACCGTCGGGCGGAAACGCCCCACGACGTCCCCAGAAGGAGAGATCAGGAACTTCTCGAAGTTCCACTGGATGTCACCGGCATCGCCGCTGGCGTCCGGCTCGGCCGTCAACTCGGTGAAGAGCGGGTGGCGCTTCTGGCCGTTGACGTCCACCTTCTCGGTGATGGGGAAGGTCACGCCGTAGTCGACGAGCAGAAGGTCGAGATCTCTTCGGCCGAGCCCGGCTCCTGGCCGCCGAACTGGTTGCAGGGCACGCCGAGGACGGTGAAGCCACGGTCGCCGTACGTCTTCTGGAGCTCCTCGAGACCCGTGTACTGCGGGGTCAGACCGCACTTGGAGGCCACGTTGACGACGAGGACGGCCTTGCCCTTCAGCCCGTCGAGATCGAAGGGTTTTCCATCGAGTGATGCGATTGGGTGCGTGTAGATCGACATGTGGCAAACCCTAGCGTGGCCGTCGGGGTTTGCGCCGGGCCGACCGCCCCACTCGCCGCCTCCCTTTTGTGCCGGGCCGACCGCCATGCGCCGCCTCACTCCTGCGCCGCCTCCCTCCTGCGCCGCCTCCCTCCTGCGCCGACCGGCTGAGGCGCCGACCGGCTGATACGTCGACCGGCTGATACGTCGACCGGTTGTAACCTGAAATTCGCGTGGACGCGAGTACTGGAGGCGAAATGCCCGCCGGTCCTGAAACCTCTGGCTTCAACCACGTGGCGACGATGACGGCCGACCTCGATCGCTACTTGGCCTTTCACCACGACATCTTCGGTGCCGAAGTCCTCGCCGTCACCGAGGTGCATGACGATCATCCCCGGATGGCGGTCGTCAACATGGGCGGCGCGAGCGCGCTGAATGTGTTCGAGGTTCCGGCAGAGGCAATTGTCGGCGATCGTGGAAAAATGGGGGCTCGCGGTCCGATCGATCACTACGCCCTGGCGGTGGATTCAGAGGAGCGCCTCGCCGAGCTCAGAGAGCGGCTGGTCGCCGTCGGGGCATCGCCGGGCGAGATCACCCAATTCGGGCCGTCGCTGTTCTCGGTGTTCTTCAGGGACCCCGACGGGGCGGAACTCGAAGTCGCGTACCTCAAGCCTCAAGAGGGGCCCGAGCTCCGATAGAGCCGGTCGTTGTGGCACCACGGTTGGTTGTGCACCGGTGGTGAGCGACCTGCAGGAGACGATCCTGTGCGACATGCTCAACGGCGCAGAGAGGTCGGCCCATGCGGCCGACCACGGTCATTGTGAGTCTGAGTGACGCGCCGTCGCGTCCGGGGCCATTGTCGGACTTCGCTTCGCTCCGTGTTCTCGTTCGGCCGATGGCCGTCCCTGGACTCGACTGGCCTTCATCGGTCGTGCGTCTTTCCTCGGAGGGGCGTCCTCCACGATGTTGCCGAACTACTCTCTGCTCAGCGGCGAGTCCAACGCACGCCGACGAGGGGAGGGTGGAACGGTGGTCGATTTCTCGGAGCTCCACGTCACGCGCACAACGACGGTGGATGCCCCACCGGACGTGGTGTACGACATCATCGCGGACGTGACGCGTATCGGGGAGTTGAGCCCCGTCTGCAAGGCCGCGTGGTGGGACGAGGGGGCTGCGCCCGAGCAAGGGTCTGCACCACGAGAGGGTGCGTGGTTCACGGGGCGAAACGAGATGCAGGGGCGTGACCCGTGGGAACGCCGCTGTGAGATCGTTCTGGCCGAGCCGGGGCGGGCGCTCGGTTGGATAGCGGGTGGACGCGACGAAGGCGTGGTCGAGTGGACCTACCGGTTCCGACCCGTTGCGGACGGCACCGAAGTCGAGGAAACGTGGCGGGTGATCCGCGATGACGAGCGCATCACCGGCCTGCCTGACGAGCAACTGAAGGGACTGCTGTTGATGACCGAAACTGGTATCGAGACGACGCTCGCCAATTTGAAGAAGATCGCGGAGGCGTAACGCAGACTCTTCTGTAGGAGCGGGCGTACGCCCTGAGGGTCCCGCGTTCGGCCCGCCTTCACCGTCTCGTCGTCCCACCGTCTCGTCGCCTCGTTCGGCCCTTCTCCACCGTCTCGTCGTCCCACCGTCTCGTCGCCTCGTTCGGCCCGCCTTCACCGTCTCGTCGTCCCACCGTCTCGTCGTCCCCGCGTTCCCGGCAACGGTCGCCCGCTGTCGCGTTTTGTACAAGATTTCTTTTCTTCTTTGTGGGCTCTGAGCAGGGCCAAGTGTCACAACCCTCTGTCTGGAGTGGAGGTATGGATGCACTGGACGCCCTCAGTGGTGCGCTCGATCTGTTGGCCGGGTCCGACCCGTTCTCTTTGAGCGACCGCGAGTCGGTGCTGCGGCTCGAAAAGGAACTGGGTCGGCTCAGTTGTGTGACGAGCAAGGCCGTGGCCGGATTCGCCGAGGGGGGCGAATGGGCGGCCGACGGGGCCCAGAGTGCGGCGGCGTGGATCGCCACGTGTTGTCACCTCCCCCTGGGTGAGGTCAGAGCGCACCTGCGCCGGGGCCGGGCCCTGCCCTCTATGCCCGTGGTGGCCGAGGCGTTCTCTTCGGGGTCGATCGCCCCGGCCCATGTCGACGTGCTGGTCAAAGCGGCCAAGGCGGCGACCGGGACCGACCCGCAGGCCTTCGCCCGCTGTGAAGCGGCGCTGGTGCAGGCGGCCGAAGAGCTCGGCTTTCGGGCCTTTGGCGACGCCGTGACCTATTTCACCCAGATGGCCGACCCCGACGGGGCCGAAGAAGCCGACCTGGCCCGCCGGGCCCGGCGTGACGCCTATGTGGTCGGAGTCCATCAACGGGATGTACCTCTTGGGCGCGCAACCTCGACCCGGTCTCAGGGGCCATCGTGGCGAGCGAGTTCGCCCGGATCGAACAGGACCTCTTCGAGGCCGAGTGGGCGGAGGCCAAAGAGGCCCTCGGGCGTGACCCCAAGGTGGGTGAGCTGGCCCGGACCCCGGCGCAGCGCCGCGCCGACGCCCTGGTCGAGATGGCGGTGCGCTCCAAGGGGGCCAACGCGACGGACCGGCGTCCCGAGCCCCTCTTCAGCGTCTTGGTGGGTTATGAGGCCCTCCATGGGCGCATCAGCCGGATCGAAGGGGGGCCCATCGTCAGCCCCGGTGCGCTGTTGCCCTGGTTGAAGGGGGCGGACTTCGAACGCATCGTCTTTTCGCCCCGGGCCCGGATCGAGTGCTCGAAGACGGCCCGCTTCTTCACCGGGGCGACCCGCCGGGCCATTGAAGTGCGCGACCAGTGCTGCACCCACCCCTTTTGTGAGGCCCCCGCCGAGCGCTGCCAGATCGACCACGTCATCCCCTACGCCAAGGGGGGCGAGACCACCCAGGAGAACGGGCGGGTCCACTGTGGCTTTCACAACCGGCTCCGCAACCAAGGAGGCGACGACGGAGGCGACGATGAGTGTGGCGGGGACGGTACCGGGGGTGGCGGCGAGTGTGGCGGGGACGGTACGGGGGTGGGGACGAGAGGGCCGGGGGTGGGGGCCACGAAGCCGACGACGGGCCCGACGACGAGGGTGGCCCCTAAAGGGCGAGAATGCTTCGCCCGTTACCCGGCACCACCCGCGGCAAGCACCCGCACCGCCCGCGCAAGCACCGCACTCCTTGCGGCCCGCTGTTCACCACGCCCAACGCCCAACGCACAGCTCGCCGCTCGTCTCGGACGCGGGCTCGCTTCTGCGCGCCTCGAGGTGCTGCCCCAGGTTGGCATTCACCCAAGGTCGGTTCGATCAGGACGGCGGCGTCAAGCCCCACCTTTCGGCAACCAGCGTGAGGGAGCGAACGCGCGCCTCGTAGGAATGCATGCGGGTCGAGATCATGAACTCGTCCGCTGAGGTACGCCGCTGCAACTCGACCAGCCCTTCGAATACGGTCTCGGGCGTACCGATCAGATGGCTGGACATCGCGTCGTCAATGATGGCCAACTCGGCCGGAGTAAACGAATAGGCCTCGGCGTCTTCGGGCGAGGGGAGCAGACCCAGTCGGCCTGTACGAAGATGCAGGATGCTCAGCGCCGATGACCCGGACAGCCATGTCGCTTCGGCTTCCGTCGGTGCACACAACACGGTGACTGCAACCATGGCCCGAGGTTCGCTGTGGAGGATCGACGGGCGGAAGTGTGACCGGTAAGTCTCGAGCGCCGCATCGAGGAGCTTCGGAGCGAAGTGGTAGGCGAAGGAGAACGGGAGTCCGAGCATCCCCGACAGCTGGGCGCTGAAAAGGGACGAGCCGAGCAGCCAAACCTCGGGGAGGTACCCGCTTCCCGGTACGGCCGACGGCACAGCCGGTGGTCCCTCGTTGGGCAGGAGGTACCTGATGAGCTCGACCACGTCGTCGGGAAACGTGTCGGCGTTCATATCTTGGGCACGTCGCAGCGCGCGGGCAGTGACCTGATCCGTTCCGGGCGCTCGCCCCAGTCCCAAATCGATCCGGCCTGGATGCAGGGCTTCGAGCGTTCCGAATTGCTCGGCCACGACGAGAGGGGAGTGATTGGGGAGCATCACGCCGCCAGAGCCGACCCGCAACGTGGTGGTGGCGTTGGCCAGGTGGGCGATGAGCACAGCCGGGGCGGAGCTGGCGACCGCAGGCATGCCGTGATGCTCGGCCACCCAGAGCCGTTTGTACCCGAGTTCCTCCACGACGGTTGCCATCTTGATGGTGTCGGTCAAGGCCTGCGCGGGGGTGGATCCCGAGGCCACCGTGGCGAGGTCGAGGACAGAGAGGGGGATCATGACCAGTTCAACGCCGCAACCGGCCGCCGACTTCCCGGGAGGCCAACTCGGTGTGGTCGCATCTGCGCCTCTCAGGCGGCCGAATGGACTCCGCCCCAGTGGAACTGGGTAATATATCTACGTGACTACGCAGATAGGTGAGATAGGGGAGACCCCCTCGGAGGACGAGTTCCGATCTGCCGTGGGCATGTTGAAACTGCTCGGGGACGAGACACGGTTGCGCATCATCTGGGCCCTCCTCGACGGCGAGCACTCGGTCAATGAGCTGGCGGAGCTGGTCGGGGCGCAGTCCGCCGGGGTCTCGCAGCATCTGGCCAAGCTGCGGCTGGCGCGCCTCGTTCGCACCCGTCGTGACGGTACCCGGATCTTCTACGTGGCCGATGACGCCCACGTGCGACGGCTCGTCGAAGAGGTGCTGTCGCATGCCGACCACATCACGCGGGCGGCTCCTCCACGTATCCGCACGGACACGCCAAAGACGATCGCAGGGTCTCGTGTCCAGCAATCCTGAGCACGTGCATGGTGCCAGCGGCGTATCGAGCAACGGTGCCGATGGTCAGGCTCATCGAGCCGGCGGCGACGACCACATTTCTGATGCCGGTCACGGCGACAGCCACGGCCAGAGCCAGAGCCAGAGCCAAAGCCAGAGCCAGGTCTCCGGCGAGGCTCACAGCCACAGCCACAGCCACAGCCACAGCCACAGCCACACGAGCCACACGCACACCATCACGTCGGCGTCCGACCACAGATACCTGACGATCACGCTGACTCTCCTGGCCAGCTTCATGGTGTTCGAGGTCGTGACTGCGTTCCTCTCTCATTCCCTGGCGCTGCTCGCCGACGCCGGGCACATGCTGGCTGATGTCGGTGCGATCGCGGGATCCCTGATCGCGCTACGACTCGCCGCCCGGCCCGAGACGGGCTCGCACACGTTCGGTATGAAGCGGGCCGAGATCATCGCGGCCGTTGGCAACGGCCTCACACTGGTCGTCGTCTCGGCGCTCGTCACGATCGAAGCGATCGAGCGTCTCGTGCACCCCGAGACGGTGCACGGTTGGGTGTTGATCATCGTGGCGGCGATCGGTGTCGGCGTCAATCTGGTCGCCACCATGACGATGTCGAGGGCAGATCGTCGTTCCCTCAACGTGGAGGGCGCGTACCGCCACGTCCTGACGGACCTCTATGGATTCATCGGGACCGTCATTGCCGGCATCGTGATCGTCACGACCGGATTCGACCGGGCCGACCCCATCGCCTCACTGGTGGTCGTCGCCTTGATGCTCAAGGCCGCGATCGGGCTCCTGCGGCCGGGCCTTCGCATCCTTCTGGAGGCCACGCCGGACGACATTGACCTGGAGGAGGTGCGCCGACATCTCCTCGAACTCGACGAAGTGTCCTCCGTGCACGACCTTCATGCGTGGACACTCACCTCCTCCCTGCCCATCCTCACGGCGCACGTGGTGGTCACTGACGACTGCATCACCAGCGGCGAGGTCGGCCGGGTCCTCGACCACCTGCAGAACTGTCTCGCGGGACACTTCGACGTGGAGCATTCGACGCTGCAACTGGAGGCCACCGGCCACATCGAACACGAGGTCGGCGGGCACGCATAGGCGGCGCCACGGGTTCGGTCGGGCCTGGGGTCACCTCGGCGGTTCGAGCGCGGCAACCAGCTCCACGTGCTCGGTCATGGGGAAGATGTCGAAGGCTCGAAGAGACGCGAGTGTCCAGCCGGCATCCAGGAGGACCCTGATGTCGCGACTGAACGATGACGGGTCGCACGAGACGTAGACCACTCGTCGCAGTGTGGAGGCGTGGCTCTGCAGGGAGGCCATGACCGCTTTTCCGGCACCTTCTCGTGCCGGATCGAGTATGACGAGGTCCGGGTGGCCGATGCCGTGCTCAATCAGGTTGGCCGTGATGGAGGCCTGCTTGACGCGGAGCTGGGGGAGATCCTGTCCGTTGTGGACGGCGTCTGCGCATGCTCGACGATCACGCTCGACAGCCAGGACCGAACCGCGGCGTCCGACATCGCGGGCGGTCAACACCGAGAAGAGGCCGGCACCGGCGTAGAGGTCGACGACGGCGTCGCCGGGCCCGGCACCCAGCACCGTGTGGACGGCGTCGCGCGAGTGCCGTGGCGGCGCCACGGTGCACCTGCCAGAACACGCCGGCCGAAACGCGGAACGTCACATTGGCTACCTTGGTATGGACCGCAGCCCGAGCGTTGCTGCGCGCGCCCGTTGACGACCAACCTCGCCGAGACGTCCGGCAACTGCGGCTTGACCCTGCCACTGCTCGTGCCGACTCTTTCGGCATGGCGCGGGCCGTTGCCAGTGGAGTCGACCGCAATCAGCGATTCACCGGTGTCCGGCGCCACGATGACCTCGAGCTCGTCGACCCCCACCCAATCGGCGTGGAAGGCTCCCGTTTGCAGCACCTCGTCGCAGGCAATCGGGCAGTGGTCGACCGGCTCGAGTTGGTGTGAGCGGTGACGGCGAAATCCCACCCTGTCCGGATCGGGTCGACCGCGAGGCGGACGCGTGTGCGCCAGTCCAGCCCACTTTCGTCGTGCCGCACGGGTTCGACCACCACGTCGCGCTCGATGCCGGCCACCCGGAGGAGTTGTTCGACGATGCGCGAAGCCTTCAGTGCTCGTTGCGCGCCGAGCTCGACGTGTTGGAAGTCACAGCCGCCACAGCGACCGGGACCGGCGAACGGGCACGGTGGCGGCACACGGTCGGCTGAGGCGCGGACTATCTCGACCGCATCCGCCCGCATGAAGGACGACGTCTTCGACGTCACGTGCGCGACGCACGCGTTCTCCGGGCAGGGCATGTCGTACGAAGACGACCCGACCATCGGGAGCGCGGCCGACGCACCCGCCACCGCCGGCGATATCACCTACCTCGAGCTCGAGCAGCTCGCCCTCGTCGCTGCCGGTCACCGCCCGCACACTAGGGGAGGAGAGGCGTCCCGAATTGTGGCATCCGCTCGGGCGGTTATCGTCGGATCACCATGTACTCCGGCCTCTCCGAAAGCGTCACCATCGACTTTCGGATGACCCAGCTCTTTGCGCTGGTCTCCGAGGCGTTGGCGGGTGCCACGGATGCCCTGCTCGGCAACGACCGTGCCCGAGGATTGCGGGTAGTCGAGGGAGATCAGTCGGTCGACGAATTGACGGCCGAGGTCGAATTGATGGTGTGGAAGCAGATCGATGAGGGGTCCACGCCGAGTTCGACCCTGCGTCACTTGGTGGGTGTCCTGCTGATCGTGCCTGAACTGGAGCGGTCCGGCGATCTGGCGGAGCACATCGCGCAACGTGCCGTTACCAACCTCGGCTCGAAGATGAGCCCGCTCAGTCGCGGCATCATCCAGCGGATGGCCGAGGTCGCTCTCGAGATGTGGCATGACGCCGCCGATGCCTACGGTGACCGCTCCGCCAAGGCGGACGAACTCTCCGAAGCGGACGAGGAGATCGACATCCTGCACGAGCGGCTCACCAGGGAGATCGCGGCCGAGACGATGCCGACGGCCATCGGCGCGCAAGTCACGCTCCTGGCCCGCTTTTACGAGCGGCTCGGCGATCACGCCGTCAACTTGGCCCGCCGCATCGAGATGTTGCACGGCCCGTCGGTCTGAGGCCGCCGTCCAGGGCGACGACGTGCGCAGTGCCAGAATCTGCGATGTGAGCGAGCGTCACCAGGTCTCTTCGGCTCTCCCTTCGAGCCGACTATCGGCTTCAGCCGTGCGCTTGCGGGTGGGCGATCGGGTATGGGTTTCGGGCACGGGGCCTGTGTGGGCCGACGGAACGTGTCCCGACGATGCCGGCAGTGCAGACACAGAGGTGCTTCGACATCATCGTGGCGGCGCTGGCCGAAGCCGGGGCGTCGCTCCGAGATGTGGTGCGCACCCGCATGTACCTCACGTCCGCCGACGATGCCGGTGCTGTCTCCGGCGTGCACGGCCAGTTGTTCTCGCAGATCCTTCCGGCGGCCACGATGGTCGTCGTGGCGGGCCTGCTCGATCCGCGTTGGAGGATCGAGATCGAAGTCGACGCGCTGCTCCGCGGAAAGCCCTGACCTCAGGTTCTCACAAGCCGGCCGGGTCAGCCCACGGCCTTGAACGCTTCCAGCCTGATGTTCTCGCCCCGGGTGTCCCCCTCAACGCCGGCCTCCATGCGGTTCATGACGTACGACACCGTGAGTTCAGCGTCCTGGTCGACCACGATGATGGACCCGCCGTAGCCACCCCAGCGGCAGCCGCGGGGTCCGAGTGGTATGTCGTCGTTGCTCAGTCCGTAGCCCATGCCGAAGCGGTTGAGTGAGCCGATGACGAGGTCGGTGCCGTTCGACTGCTCCTCGAAGATGGGGTCGGTGCCGGCAGCAGAAAGCAGCCGTACGCCGCCCGATGCACCACGGCCAGCGATCACGGACTGGACGGCGGCGACCGAGCGGGCGTTGCCGTGTCCATTCGCCGCGGGTATTTCGGCCCGGCGCCACCAGGGTTGGGTCGCCATGTTGGCGTCGAGTGGCGGATTCATGAACGTCTTGGCTGCTATCTCGGAAACCTCGATTCCCTCGAGGTTGAGCGGCGGGGGAGGGATCACGTCGGAGACACGGCCGTCCTCGCTCTCGGGCAGCCCGATGAAGAAGTCGGCCTCCAACGGCTTCGCGACCTCTTCGGCGAAGAAGGCGCCGATCGACTTGCCGGTGATGCGGCGGACCACCTCGCCGATCAGGTATCCCTGCGTCAGGGCGTGGTAGCCGGATGCGGTGCCCGGTTCCCACCATGGTGTTTGTGCCGCCAGGGCAGATGTGCAGAACTCCCAGTCGGCCAGCCGCTCCGGCGCAATCGGCACGTCCCAGCCCGAGAGGCCGGCGGTGTGCCCCATGACATGCCGCACCTCGACGCGCTCTTTGCCGCCCTCGGCGAACTCGGGCCAATACGTCGCCACCGGCGTGTGGAAGTCGAGCTCGCCCCTGTCCGCCAGCATGAGGGCACACAGGAACGTCATCGTCTTGGTGGTCGACCACACGTTGGTGATGGTGTCGCGTTCCCACGGTGCGCTCCTGGCTTCGTCGACGAAGCCTCCCCAGATGTCGACCACAGGCTCCCCCCGCAGATAGACGGCGACGGACGCCCCGACATCACCTCCCGAGTCGAGGCTGTCGAGAGGGCCCTCCGGACCCCTTCGAATCGTGCGTCACAGGTCCCCTGCACGTCAGCCATGCTGCTGCCCCCTTCGGTACGTGAAAGTGTCGATCAACTCTGCAACCTATGCACACGAAGCGCTGTCCGCCACCGCTCCGTCGCGTACGGGCGGCGGCCGCCTACACGACCGATTCGTGGATCTCCCCTCCCGGAACGAGTTCCAATCGGCGCCCCAGTCCGACCGTCTCGAGCAGACGGCGGTCATGGGAGACGAGGAGCAGTGTCCCGTCGAAGTTCTCCAGTGCGGACTCCAGCTGCTCGATGGCGGGGAGGTCCAGGTGGTTCGTGGGCTCGTCGAGTACCAGGAAGTTGACCCCCAGGGCGGCGAATGCAGCCAGCTCGGCCCGGGTCCGTTCACCCGGCGAAAGCGACCACGCCTGGCGGGTCGCGGCCTCGGCGCCCAGCCCGAACTTGGCCAAGAGCGACCGGGCCTCGGAGAGCGTGGAGCCGGTCGTCCGCATCAGGGCGTCCACCACGGTCTCGGTTGCCCGTTGGCTCTCGTGGTCCCCGCCGCCACTGCCGCCACTGCCGCTACGCCGCCACTGCCAGCGTCGCCACCGCGCCACCCAGCAATCGCCGGTCCTGGCCCAGTTCGCCGACCACGACGCTCGGACCGATCCAGCGGGTGCCGCCGGCCAGCGGGAGCCGACCCAGGATCGTCTCCACCAACGTGGTCTTGCCCGATCCGTTGGGGCCGACCAGGGCGAGCCGGTCGGCCCACCCGATCTCCAGGGAGAGCGGACCCAACCTGAAGGCGCCCACGTTCCATGACCGCATCCTCCAGCCGCACCACCACGGCGCCGGAACGGGGCGCCTGCTCGATGGAGAACCGGAGGTCCCATCCCTCCCAGGGCTTCTCCACGACGTCGAGCGCCTCCATCGCCCTCTCGGTGCGGCGGGCCCGCGAGGCCAACTTCTCCGTCTTGTTGATGCGGAAGTCCCGCTGGGCCTTGTCGTTGTCCCTGGGGTTGCGCTTTTCCCTCGAGACGCCCGAGGTCGCCCACTGCCGCTCCCGCTGTGCCCGCACCCGCAGGTCGCGGCGGTTCGCTTCGTAGGTGGCGTAGGCCTCGGTGGCATGCGACAGAGCGGCCGCCCGCTCGGCCTGATAGCCGGACCAGCCGCCTCCGTAGAGCTGGCCCGTGTGGTGGTGCTCGTCGAGCTCGAGCACGTCGGTCACCGCACCATCGAGAAAGGCCCGATCGTGCGAGACGATGATCATGCCGCCCCGGCGGTTGGCCACAAAGGACTCGAGGCGGCGCAGGCCGTCGAAGTCCAGATCGTTGGTCGGCTCATCGAGCAGGGTCAGGTCGAAGCGAGACAGGACGACCACGGCCAGCGCCAGGCGCGCCTCCTGTCCACCCGAGAGGGTGGCCACCTCGCTGTCCGCCAACGCGGCTCCGAGGCCCACCTCCTGCAGGGTGGTGGAGAGGCGGGCATCGAGGTCTCCGGCCGCCAGCGATTCGTAACGGGCCAGGGCGACGGCGTAGCGGTCGTTGTCGGAGGGCCCACCTCCACTGAGGTTGGCCGCCGCGTCGGCCAGTTCTGCTTCGGCGGCGGCGACCCCTGTCCGTCGATTGACCGCCTGGCGCACGGTCTCGCCAGGCAGTGAGGACTGCTCCTGGGCCAGGTAGCCGACGGTGGCTGTGGGTGGGTCGACGCGCACGGTGCCCGAGAGCGGAGTGAGGAGGCCGGCCAGAATCTGCAGCAGCGTCGACTTGCCGACACCGTTGGGGCCGACCACGCCGAGGCAGGTCTCGGGGCTGAGGGTGACCGACACCTGATCAAGGACGGTGCGGCCGCCGCGTTCGAAGGTGATGTCGCGGGCGACGAGCGTCGCCAGAGAGGAAGGCGAAAAAGGGGATGGCATGAGGGTCTCCGGAACCGAGGGTCGACGAACAGGAAGCAGAACGGACGCAGAACGGACGCACGGTGGCTCGGAATTACCTCACCCCGCCAGCGTAGCCAGCCGGGACCGGTGGCCGTCGACGGCGCCGCGGACGCCGACATTGCGGCGGTGCACCCCTCGGCGCTCGACTTGGGCGTTTCGGGTATCCCCTCTAATCTCACCGGGCCTTAGTTCGCATTGCCGGCCACGCGTGCGGACCGCAGCGGCCACACCGCAGCGACCGAGTCATCACCTCGAGGGGGGCACTCACCATGCCGATTGCCATTACCGACGACCACCAGGAGCTGGCTTCCACGGTCCGTGGCGTGCTCACCGCGCACAAGGCGCTCGCAGGCCGCACGCGCCCTGCTCGAGTCCGAAGACGAGCCTCGCCCCTCCTACTGGCGGGAGATGGCGGACCTGGGCTGGCTCGGCATCCACCTGCCCGAGGAGTACGGGGGCTCGGGGGCCGGCCTCCTCGAATTGGTCGTGGTCCTCGATGAGCTCGGCCGACAGGTGGCGCCGGGACCCTTCCTCCCGACCGTGCTCGCATCCGCAGTCATCGATCAGTGCGGCACGGCCGAGCAGAAGCAGCGCCTGCTCCCCGGTCTGGCGGACGGCTCGAGGACGGCCGCGCTCGGGCTGGCCGGGTCCGGCCTCGCTCTGGCCAACGGGATCCTCTCGGGTCGGGCCGGGCGTCGTGCTCGGTGGGAGCGCGGCCGACCTGTTCCTGTTCGTCGTGGGCGCCGATGTGGTGATCGTCCAGGCGGATGCGCCGGGGCTCACGTTGCATCGTGCCGCCAACCTCGACCCCACGCGACGTTGCGTGGCGGCGCACGCCGACAACGTGGCGGTGCGGTCGGAGGACGTGATCGCCGGTGCGGCCGGGCGGGCGCTCGCATTGGCTCGCACGCTCGGGGCGGCCGAAGCCGTCGGGGGCGCAGCGGCGTGTGTCGACGATGCCGTCGACTATGCGAAGCAGCGGGTGCAGTTCGGTCGCACCATCGGCACCTTCCAGGCCGTCAAGCATCACTGCGCCAACATGTTGGTGGCGGCGGAACTGGCCACAGCCCTCGTGTGGGATGCCGCACGCGCCTCCGTCGACGGCGACGACGAGTTCTCCTTCATCGCCGCCATGGCGGCCACCTTGGCCTTCGAGCCGTTCGTCCACAACGCGCAGATGAACATTCAGGTGCACGGGGGGATCGGGTTCACGTGGGAGCACGACGCCCATCTGTATCTTCGGCGGGCGCTGGTGCTCAACGCCGTCCTCGGCACACCGTCCGATGCAGAGGACGTCACGGCATTCGCGCTCAAGGGGACCACCCGTGAGGTGACCTTGGACCTGCCTCCGGGAGCCGAGCAGTTGCGGGCCGAGCTACGACTGGAAGCCGAACGGTTGGCGACCCTCAGCGGGGATGAGCAACGCCGGGCCTTCATCGGCTCGGGCCTCATGGTCCCGCACTGGCCCGCACCCTGGGGGAGGGATGCCGGCGCGATCGAGCAGCTCATCATCGACGAGGAGCTCAAGGCCGTGGGCGTGCGGCCGCCCAATTTCGGGATCACCGGCTGGAACATCATGACGGTCAACCAGTACGCCACACCCGAGCAGGTCGAGCGCTGGGTGGAACGAACGCTGATGGGGGAGTTGGTGTGGTGCCAGCTGTTCAGTGAGCCCGACGCCGGATCGGACGCGGCAGCGGTCAAGACCAGGGGGGTCCGGGTCGACGGCGGCTGGCTGGTCAATGGCCAGAAGGTCTGGACCTCGGGCGCCCAGTACTGCCACCTCGGGTTGGCCACGGTCCGCACCGACCCGGACGCGCCGAAGCATGCCGGCATCACCACCATGGTGATCGACATGCACGGCCCGGGTGTCGAAGTCCGTCCCTTGCGCCAGATCACCGGCAATGCCGACTTCAACGAGGTGTTCTTCAATGACGTCTTCGTCCCCGACGACGACGTCGTGGGTTCACCGAACGACGGCTGGACGGTGGCCCGCTCCACCCTGGGCAACGAGCGCGTGTCGATCGGCGGAGGCTCGGCCGGCATCTTCCCCGGCATGGACATCTTCGATCTGCTCCATCGCCACGGCGACCGGGTCCCGGGGGCATCGGCGCGCGTCGGGGGAGTGCTGACGAAGGATCACGCGCTCAAGGTGCTCAACCTGCGCCGGGCCCAGCGTGCCGTCGTGGGGGGTGGGCCCGGTCCCGAAGGGAACGTCACGAAGTTGGTGCTGGCCGAGCTCGGCGAGGAACGCGGCCTGCTCCAAGCCGACCTCGTGGGCAGCGACATGGCGCTTCCTCACCGGCGACGGCGCGTTCGCCGGTCTGTCGCAGCTGGCGGCCCGGGGCATGTCGATCGCCGGCGGAACATCGGAGATAACCCGCAACCAGATTGCCGAACGCATTCTCGGGCTGCCCCGGGATCCCCTCAATAAATAGGTACGGCGGCCGCAGTACTTGGCAGAGGCCGGCCTACTCGACGATCGAGAGCGAGACCTCGATGTTGCCTCTGGTGGCGTTGGAGTAGGGGCACACCTGGTGGGCCGCCTCGACCAATGACTGCGCGGTCGCTTTGTCGAGCTTGGGCGCGTAGATCACCAGGGCTGCGTTGAGGCCGAAACCTCCGTTGTCGAGCGCACCGATGCCGATACTGGCAGAGACCTCGGTCCCGTCCACGTCCAGCTTCTGCTGGCCGGCGATCAGCTTCATGGCCGAGTGGAAGCACGCGGCGTAGCCCGCCGCGAACAACTCCTCAGGGTTGGTCCCGCCGCCGGGGCCACCCATCTCCTTGGGGATCCGCAGGTCGAGATCGATGAAGCCGTCATCGCTGCGGGCATGGCCGTTGCGGCCATCGCCGGTCGAGTGGGCGGTTGCGGTGTAGATGGGGTTCATGTGTGCTGCAACCGCAGCCAGGGTGGCGCTATTCCCCGAGGCTCCGAAACCGGGAGGGTCAGGAGTTCTATTCGACAAGCCCGACAATCGGTTCCGCCAACAGGCCTTCCTCGTCGTCGACGGCTGGGCCCAGAGTGGTGTTCGGACCGTGGGACGGCAGGAACAACGTGGGGATGAAGGCCAACATGATCAGAGCCACCGCCCACGTGAACGTATGTGCGAAGGCCCGGGCCACTTCCTCGGCGATCTGTGGCGGCAGCTTGACAGTGTCGGACAACAGCTTGCTGTCGCTCGAGGAATGTGCGTGCGTGTTCTCGACGATGCCGCGTTGGAGGATCACGGCGAAGGCGGCGGTGGCCACCGAGGCGCCGATCTGTCGCACGATGTTCAGGGTGGTGCTCGCCCGCGGAATGTCGGCATGAGACAGGTCGTAGTAGGCGGCCGACATGATGGGCATCATCGAAAGTCCCAATCCCATGCCCCTCACGAAGAGGGTGATCGGCCAGGAGAGCAACGCTCGTGGTGGCGGTGACGAAGGCGAAGGGGATGGTGGCGGCGGCCATGATCAGAATGCCGAAGGGCACGACCTTGCGTGGCCCGTTCCGGTCGGCGATTCTCCCCGACTTTCGCATCATCAATGCAGCACCGATGCCTTGTGGAGCCATCATGAGGCCGGCCTGCCACGGGCTCAGTCCCCGGGCGATCTGGTAGTAGAGGGGCAGGATGAACATGGAGCCGTAGAGCGTGGCCCCCATCACGAACATGCAGATATTGGAGATGGTGAAGTTGCGGTTCTTGAACAGGCGCAGATCGAGCAGCGGATTGCGGACGCGCAAGGCATGAAGCACGAATGCGATCATGAGCCCGAGTCCGAGCACGAAGCTGATGACAACCGGCGCACTGGTGAATTTGCCGGTGATTCCGACCTCTGACAGTGAGTACACGAGGGCGGCCAACCCGGGCGACAGAAGTGCGAAGCCCAAGCCGTCGAAGCTGCTGCGGACCCTTTCCTCACCGCCGGTGAGGAACTTGCTCGACAGGGCAAGGGTGACGATGCCGATCGGAACGTTGATGTAGAAGATCCAGCGCCAGCTGAAGTTCGAGACGATCAGGCCGCCGAGCACAGGGCCGAGGATCGGGCCCAGCACGGTAGGGACGCCGACGATGCTCATCACGCGGCCGATGCGCTGCGGCCCGGCTGCTCGCGCCACCATCGATTGGCCGATGGGCAGGATCATGCCTCCACCCAGGCCCTGCAGGACGCGGAACACGATCAGCGAGTTGGCCGACCACGCCACGCCGCACAGGCAGGATCCGATGACGAACAGCGAGACGGACGTCATCCACATCAACTTCGCCCCGAAGCGATCAACGGCCCAACCGGTGACCGGGATGACCACGGCCAAGGCGAGCAGGTACCCCGTGGTCACCCACTGAATGGTCGAGACCGACACATGGAAGTCCCGGGCCAGGGTGTCGAGGGCGACCGCCACGATCGTCGTGTCGAGGATCGCCATGATCGACCCGAGCACCATGACGGTCGAGACGCGGCGAATTTCGGGGGTCAGGACCGAATCCTGGGTGGTGCTGCGGGCCATGCAACTCCTCTCGGGGGATACTTCATAATACTCAAAGATCTAGATATGTCAAAGAGTCTGTGGCAAACTGAGGACGTGGGACTCGCCGAGGATGCCTTCGACCGCCTTCGCCGTATCGCGCTCGAGGGCGAGCAAGCCGAGAAGATGGCTGCGCTCGGGGCACGGACGAAGCTGTCCCCGGGCGTGATCAAGACGCTGGTGCGCCTCTCCCGTACCGACGGCATCTCAATGGGCGAGATGGCCCGCGGAATCGGTTGCGACCCTTCGTATGTCACCGCATTGGTCGACGACCTGGCCGCGCACGGATTGGCGACGCGTGAGCAGGATCCCGTCGATCGCCGGGTGAAGATCGTCGTCATCACCGAGAAGGGTCGATCGCTGGCCGCAGAGATCCATTCGGTGCTGTCCGTCCCGCCCGCATCGTTCCATGCGCTCTCGCGCACGGAGCTCCGTCAACTTCGTGAGCTTCTCGACAAGGTGGTGGCGGCGGACCCGGCGCTCTCGGGCGAGGAGAGCCCGCGGGCACCGGCGCTCAAAGCAACTGGTTCGTAAGCTCGTCGGCCGCGGCCGACAGCAGTGTCACCCCCATTGCACGGCCGACTGCGTTCGGTATGCGTTGCGACAGGAGTGGACCGGCGTCGTTCTTCGATTCGTACGGTTCCGGCGGACTGCTGCACTCACGCAGATCGCGCGCATGCGTCCAGGGGAGGGACATCATGGAAGACGCACGTCGTTTCGGTCGATGAACACGACGACAGCATCCCCCGGTCGGCGAGTTCTGCGTGCTTAGATTCTTCACGCTCCGTAGGGGGCGAAGCATACCGAGGTCGGGAGGTAGCAACTGTGGCAAGCGCCGGGCGGCGGTCCAACGTGTCGAGGATTCGAACTGTCGTGAAAGGCAAGACGGCAGGCCTCTCCGGCGCTTTCGTCGCGGTGGCGTCCTCCCTCGTTGTGGTCTTGGGGTTGGTGTCGATCCCCTCGGCGAGCGCGACGCCCTACCGAACGCACGCGGTCGGCGGCGGCGCTGCGAAGTCAAGCGTGGTGTCCCCGCACACGCCGGCGGACAGTGACGCACCACTCAACTCGGTGTTCACCGAAACATATCTCGGAGATGCCGCCCCAATCGTGCGCACCCAGACTCCGCTCCAACCCACCTTCATAAACGGCAGTGCGGACGGCATAAGTGTTCATTGGACCGGCGTGGCGCCTGGACTTCTCACCGTGCAAACAACCAGTCCGATTGTCGCTGGTCAGACATATGACAGCTCCGACAACGATCTGTTTTCCAGCCTGAGTCAGGACGGTGTCGGGTGTGGCGTAAATCTCGGCGGACCCGGTGACATGACTGTTACCGTCGACCAACTCGTCGTGGTTGGTATGAGTATTGAGACCCTTGCGCTTCAGTGGGATTGCGTCACGGGCGACGGGAACAACGAACTCATCGGCACCTTCGCCTACAACGCATCCCCGAGCACTCCGGGCCAGGGGTACTACCTCTACGGCGCGGCAGGGGAACTCGGAGGGTTCGGCAACGACGAGTTCCTCAACTACCTCGGTGACCTGACCACGGTGAACCTCAACCAGCCCATCGTCGGCATGGCGACGACGCCCTCGGACGGCGGCTACTGGATGGTGGCGACCGACGGGGGGATCTTCTCCTTCGGCGACGCCCAGTTCTACGGCTCGACGGGTGCCATCCATCTGAACAAGCCGATCGTCGGCATGGCGGCCACGCCAGATGGCAAGGGGTACTGGATGGTGGCGTCCGACGGCGGGATCTTCTCCTTCGGCGACGCTGCGTTCTACGGTTCGACGGGGGCCATCCATCTGAACAAGCCCATCGTCGGCATGGCGTGCACACCCGATGGTGACGGCTACTGGCTGGTCGCTTCTGACGGGGGCATCTTCACCTTCGGCGATGCCGCCTTCTACGGGTCGACCGGCGCCATCCATCTGAACCAACCCATTGTGGGCATGGCCTCGACGCCGAGTGGCAACGGCTACTGGCTGGTGGCGGCGGACGGGGGCATCTTCACCTTCGGCGACGCGCCGTTCTTCGGCTCCACGGGGAACATCCGTCTCAACAGTCCCATCGTCGGCATGACCCCGACCCCCGACGGTCAGGGGCTACTGGTTCACCGCCTCCGATGGCGGTGTCTTCTCCTACGGCGACGCCCCGTTCTTCGGGAGCTTGGGAGGGACGGGGACCGACGATGTGGTGGGCATGGCCCGCTGAGTGGTTCTGACGAATGTCAGTGCCGTGACAGCGAACTTTCGTATGCCGCGTTGTGCCGGGTTCGGAGCTGTGCATTCCGGGCCCAGGCATGGCGGCTGCCATTCTCGGCGATCCTTCATAGAGATTCGGGCGCGAGGCAACGCAGGGGGCACACCGGCACTCTCCGTAACAGGGTTCATCATCGCCGAGGAATGCGGCGATGAGCTCCGCATGGATGTGGGCGGTCGTCAATTTCGAAGTCCTTTCGGCTGAGTGCCGCGAGGCGTCAGTGACGGGAACAGCTCGCGGAGCATCTCCCACCGATACGAATCGCAGGTGCTCAGCACCAGAGGATTAGGTCCTGTGACGAGTAGGCATAAAGACCCATATCGGGGCCCGCGCATCGCCAGTCTCCTTCGGCGGCCTCTGGTCGACGCCGTCGAGTGAAGTCGTCAACGGCTCGGTGGTCAACCCAGAAGTGGGAACCCTCAGGCATTACGGTGCACGAGGCCTCCTGGTGAGTGAGTGTGTGCAAACTCCACATGAAGGAGGCTTCACTATGGGCGGCTAGCAGCGGTAAGTAGGCAAGCTATACGTCGTGACCATCGGCCGTCTCAGTGGCTGCGATCATCTCCCAGAGTGGTTCGGCCGCAGCCCATTGTTCTGCCGACAGGCTGCGTCTGATTAGTTCCTTGGCTTCGAAAGAAGTCATATTTCCCCCGGATCGCAGGGCTTTGATCGCCGAGATTGGTAAAAGATGGTGGTCCTCGAGAAGCGCGTGAGCGACGCGATCGGGAGGGTCACCGGCCTCGAGGGACGAACGGACCAGGGCGGAGAAATCCATCGCAAGATCATGCTCCAATGACCGACGATGGTTCTGTCACTGGTCGGTCGTGCGTCCGTCCGCACATCCGCCCGCACTTCACGCGAAGTCCTGCGCCACGGCGGAGTAGCCTCCGGCGCCAATGGAGCCACGTGCACCCACGCATCTGACCGGTTGGTGTAACGACCCGTACGGTCGTCACGAACACCGCTGGCTGACGGCGGGCACGCCCTCCGTCCTCGTGGGTGATGGCGGCGTTGAGAGTCAGGACCCTCCGCCCGATGTCCCGTACATTGTCGAGCCGGTGCTGGTCGAGCACAACTCGGCGAATGGCGAGGATCTCCGACGGGCGGGCGAATCGCTTCCGCCAGATCCCGGCGAGAACGTGTGGGGTACGAAGGGTTACAGCCGAGCTCTCAAGAGGGCGTCACTCGGACTGGTGATCAGTGGCCTGGTGGCCGGTCTTGCCTGCGTCCCTGCCGCCGATGCGGGTGCAGCGACCAACAGCAACTCGGTCAAGGCATACGCCAAGGCCCAGCTTGTTCAATCTGCTCCAACCTCGGCAATTACCGAAAGGATGGACGAGCTCGGTCGGGACATGGACCGTGTAGCGGGAGGCCTCGGCGATCGTTCTTTGCCTGAAGGCATCCAGCATCGGTCTCTGCCTTTACCGGTCACGATTGGCATCGGCTGTGGTACGAGTCTTGTAAGCCTCGGCGTCAGCCGGACGCCGGACTTCTGCTTCTAGCTGCTTCTCCTTCAGGTCGGCTGCGAGTACGGCAAGAACTGTTTGCTGAGCGATGACATCCTGTGTTGCCTTCGCTGCAGCGAGAGGGCCTGCTTGGGAGGCTGCTGCGTTTGCTTGCTAGGTTTAGGCGTTGAACGCAGCAGTCTTGATTGCCGTATCGCGCTCATACTGAGCCTTCAGTGCTTGAGCCGCCTGTTATTGTTGTGTTGCTTACTGGTCAGCGTGCGCACTGGCGATTAGGGCCTGGCTTGCAACTGCGGCTGCGAAGGGCGCTGCGATGTTGTTGATGTAGCCCGTCGCATCCTCGATCTCTTGGATTTGCAAAGAGTCGACGACGATCCCCAGCTTCTCCATCTGACGTGGCTTCCTTCTTTGACCTCTTGGGAGAGACGGTCGCGCTCGCGGATGATCTCTTCGACCGTCAGGCTACCGATGATTGACCGAAGGTGGCCCGCAAATATGCGTCCAACAAGTTCTTCCATGTTGTTTTGCTCGGAAAGGAACCTCCGTGCTGCGTTGGCGATGGAAGCGGGGTAGTCGCCGATCTTGAACGCTGCAATCGCTCGGATGTGTAACCGGATCTCTTGGGTGGTGATGCAGTCCTCAGCGATCTCGGCCTCTTACAAGCAAAGAGTCAGAACACGAGCCTTGTCTATGACGTGGAGGACTACGCCAACACGAGTGCGGTCACAAAGCGGAATTGGGCGACTTGCTCCTCCATTGAAATCCCGAAATGAGAATTGCTTCCTTAGGTGCAGGAACGTGCCAAAACAGCATTCTTAGACCTCTCGAACAGTCGGAATGGCCGACAGGCGCGACCTTCGGAACCCCGATCGCGTCGATCTCCCATCAGCCGAAGTACGGGAATCAGTCGGGATTGATCGATGTCGAAGTGCCGGTGAATCTCCCGAGCGGTGAGGGCACCAGCAACGACTTCTTTGTTGCTCTTGTCATCCGCCAGGGTGATTCTGTTTTCCCAGGCGATCGACCGCTGAACTGATTATCGACCAAGGGGATACAACTCCTTCGGCGTCGCTCACCGAGTCGTTGGCGAAAACTGTCACAGCCAAGATGAAGGCGCACTCTCCGGGCAACACGGTCATCGCCACCTAGACGTCGTTGCCCGGAGCATGCGGCGGGTCTCACTGGATTGTTCTGACGGAGGAGTACCAAGCTCGGAATCCCTCCGTTGACGGCCCAATGAGCCCCATTCGGGCGACGACCCGTGTAGGAATCAGCGCCTATTGGAGATCCGCCGCGCCAGCCACAACTTGAATCGCTCCCATCTCGTTTGCATGGGATCGAACGTACACCCCGTCGATCCAAGAGGCGATAGGGCGAGAAGGCGCTCGAGAGAGCCGACCCGTGCCCACGCTGGTTGGATCACGGCGTGACGCACTTCTGGGTCGTAGTCTTCGCGCAAGCAGCGTTGCACTGCTTCATGAAGTGCGCGCGCCATGGGGCAATAGCATTGTCGGCGGCGTTCGGGGTATACCGTGCCGTCGGCGCAAGCTTCGCCAGAAAGGAGGGAGTCCCGAGTGCCTGCAGTGAGCGTCCGCCATTTGGCGAAGTCGTACGGGGACAAACAGGCCGTGCGTGACGTCTCGTTCGAGGTGCAGAAGGGTGAGGTATTCGCCTTGCTCGGCCCGAACGGCGCCGGGAAGACGACGACCATCGAGATCCTCGAAGGGTTTCGCAATCGCACCTCCGGCGAGGTGTCTCACGTTGGGGGTGGACCCGGCCGAGCGCGCAACGCAACGTTGGCTGCGCAGCCGCATCGGCGTCGTCCTCCAGGAATTGGCGGTGGAGCCCTTCTACACGGTGCGTCAGGTCCTGAGCCGCAATGCCGGCTACTACCCTTCGCCGCGCCCGGTCGACGAGGTGATAGAGGTCATTGGCTTGAAGGAGAAAGCAGACCAACGGGTCAAGAAGTTGTCCGGAGGTCAGCAGCGTCGGCTCGACGTCGGATTGGGCATCATCGGCCAACCGGAGTTGCTCTTTCTCGATGAGCCGACCACCGGACTTGACCCCTTGGGTCGGCGAGATTCATGGAATCTGATTCGCCAGCTCACGGCGGAGGGGACAACGGTGATGTTGACGACGCACTACATGGACGAGGTGGAGGCGCTGGCGGATCGCGTCGCCGTGCTCAACAATGCAGAGATCGTGGCCAGCGGGACGCCGACTTCCATCGGCGGGCGCGACTCGGGGATGGTGACCATTCGCTTCGCCCTGCCCGAAAGCGTCGCCGTAGCCGATGTTCCCCTGACGGTGCAGTCCGTCAACGACGGGCTGGTGACGGTTCAGACCGACGAAGAGCTACGCGCGCTGCACCTACTTACCGGATGGGCGCTGGAAAAGGGCCTGGCCCTTCCCGGGCTCTCGGTCGCCCGGGTCTCGCTGGAGGACATCTACCTGGATCTGACGAGGAGCGCGCAATGACGGCCACGTCACCGAGCGCAGGTGCCTCCGCAAGCAGCCGCAGGCGTCGATGACCGAAGTCGTTCCAGGGTCTGAGCGATATCAAGCTGGTCTTTCGACAGCTCCGTTTTGAGCAGCTCTCGTTCTGGCTCAATCCCATCGGTGCGGTGTTCACGATCGGCTTCTCGACCATCTTCTTGGTGCTTCTCGGCTCCACCGCTGGGAACTCCAAAATCGGGAACGGGCTGGACGTCAAGTACGTGCAGTACTACGTGCCCGGATTCGTGGCCTACGGGATCATGTCAGCCTGTTACAACGTTCTCGCAATCGGCATGGTGAACCGCCGGGAGATGGGGCTGCTCAAACGGGTGCGGCTCAGCCCGGTGCCTACCTGGATCCTCATGGCGGCCATCTTCTTGAGCTCCATGATCATCGCCCTCCTCCAGATGGTGATCCTCCTCGCGGTCGGGACGATTCGGCTACTCCGTCCACGGGCCGGCCAACGTGGCGGCGTTTCTCCTCACCGTGCTGGTCGGCATGTTGGTATTCACGGCGCTCGGGATGGCGATGAGCACCCTCATCCCGAACGTGGACGCCGCCGGGCCGGCCGTCAGCGTGGTCTTCTTCCTGCTGGTGTTCCTGTCCGGGCTCTACTACTACATTCCTCCCAATTCGGGGTTGGCGCAGTTCTCGTCGTACTTCCCCGTGCGGCACCTGATACTTGGCCCTCTTCGCATCGTTCCAAGGTGGCACGACCTCCCCGTGGGCCTGGCACGACCTCGGGGTCATGGCCATCTGGGGCGTCATCGGAGTGGTCGTGACGCTCCGCCGCTGGCAGTGGGCACCACGTCGGGGTTGAGAGGGAGAGAGGGGTAGAACGGGCGAGCACGGAGACGGCGCCAGCGACTAAAAGTGAGGCTGTGAGCACCGCCGAAGTTCCCGACCCCGCCGTCTCGACCTACTCGCCCTCCACGTACGCCGCCACACATCCGGAGCGTCCGGCGATCATCACCTCGTCGGGACGGATGGTGACCTTCGGCGAGCTCGAGGCCCGCTCGTGCCAGTTGGCGCAGGCCCTCTTCGCATTCGGCCTGCGGGTGGGGGACAAGGTGGCCGTGCTCCTGGTCAACGACCACCGCACCCTCGAAGTGGCATGGGGGATCCAGCGCTCCGGCCTCTTCCTGACGTTCATCAACACCCACCTCACCGCCGATGAAGCGGCGTACATCGTCAACGACTGCGGCGCACGCGTGCTCATCATGTCGTCGTCGCTGGCTTCCCTGGGTGAGGAGCTCGTCGACCTGACCCCGGGAGTCGAGCTCCGGTTGGCCATCGGCGACGCGACACCGACCGGCTATGACGACTACGACGCCTTCGTTCGAAACCACCCCACCACCCCGCTGGCCGACGAACAGGAGGGTTCGGCCATGTTGTACTCGTCGGGCACGACAGGTCGGCCCAAGGGCATTCGCCGCCCCCTATCGGGTCTGCCGTTCGGCTCTGATGCGATTCTCGTTCCCATGCTGGGGGACGTCATGGGATTCAAGGAGGGTGGCGTCTATCTCAATCCGGCCCCCCTCTACCACTCGGCTCCGATGACATGGTCCATGACGGCGCACCGCATGGGTGGCACGGTCGTCGTGATGGAACGGTTCGATCCCCAGAGATGTCTCGACTTGATTGAGGAACACAGCGTGACACACGGTCAGTTCGTCCCGACCATGTTCGTCCGGATGCTCAAGCTCGACGAGCGTGCGCGCAGGCTCACGTGACCTGTCCAGCTTGCAGTCCGTTGTGCACGCCGCAGCGCCGTGTGCGCCCGAGGTGAAGCGTCGGATGATCGAGTGGTGGGGCCCCATCATCCACGAGTACTACTCGGGGACCGAGGGTGGCGGTCTGACGTGGATCACGTCAGAGCAGTGGCTGGCCCATCCGGGTTCGGTCGGAGCCGCCGTATGGGGGGCGATCTACATCTGCGATGACGAGGGCAATGTCCTTCCCGTTGGCGAGGACGGGGTGGTGTGGTTCGGTGACCGTGAGAACACCTTCGTCTACAACAACGATCCGGAGAAGACGAAGCAGACGTTCAACGAGCGGGGATGGAGCACGTTGTGGGACGTCGGCCACCTCGACGAGGACGGCTTTCTCTACCTGACCGATCGCAAGCTCTTCATGATCGTCTCGGGCGGCGTCAACATCTATCCCCAGGAGATCGAGGACGTATCTGGTCCTGCATCCCGCGGTGGCGGACGTCGCCGTCTTCGGGATTCCGGACGCCGAAATGGGGGAGCAGGTCAAAGCCGTCATCCAACCGGCGCCCGGCAGCACGGCGGGGCCTGAGTTGGCCGAGGAGATCCTTGCCTTCTGCCGGGCAAACCTCTCCCACTTCAAGTGCCCTCGATCCGTCGATTTCATCGATGCCATGCCACGGGGCGAGAACGGGAAGCTCTATAAGCGCCAGTTGCGGGACGCCTACTGGGCCAGCCCCACATCGAGCTCATCTCCCTGACCGGCCGCATCCGCACCACCGATGAGCCGAAGTCCATGACCCACACCTCTGGACCCGAGCGGGCCCGGCACGCCCCTTCCTGCTTGACTGCTTACCGCACGCCCGCTGGGCGAAACTGCACGCTCACTCGGGGCCCCTCGGGGTGCGCCTGCTTGGGCACGGAGTGCTCCCACGTTCGTTGACAACTTCCTCCCATGATGAACAGGTCTCCTCTCCCAAGCGCAAAGCACAGCGACCGCCCACCGCCGCGGGGCCGTAGGAGAAATCGACGCGAGGCTCCCAGTGACACGATGGCAACCATGGTGTCCTCGGTCCGGCCGCGGCCAATCCGGTCTCCATGCCACGCGACACTGTCGGTGCCGTCGCGATAGAGACAGAGGCCCACTGTGCAGAACGGCTCGCCGAGTTCGTCCCGATAGTGCGCGCTCAGATCACTCCTCATCGATTCGAGCGCAGGATCCGGCAACGGTTCACGTTCACCGTAGAAGGAAACCAACCTCGGAACGTCCACCATCCGGTCGTACATCCGCCGCCGTTCGGATCTCCATGGAACCTCTTCCATGAGCCGCTCGAAAAGAAGGTCGGAGCCGGCCACCCAATTGGGGTGACGTTCCACCCAGGCACCACCAGCGAGAAGGATCCGCTCGGTGCCGGTCGTGAGCTGCGCGCAGCGAACGTCAGATCCATCATCCAAAAGGGTGGGCTGGAAGACCGATGCCATCTCTTACATCCTAGCGGGAGGCGAACGTACGTTCGCCAGTGCGTCCTGAGGGGGGATGAGGCACGCTGAGGGCGAGAGGTGCCCCGCGCCGGCGACGTGTGTGCTCGCCATCAGCTAACGTCCCTCTCACTCCGGCTCAACCGGAGTGGCGCAGAGACCAGCGAAGCCCGGTGAAATCCCGGCACTGTCCCGCAACGGTAATGCCCCCTCGAGGGGACGAGTCCGGACGCCTGCCTCTTCGTCAACGCAACCGAACCTCGGAGGAAGGGCGGTTCGTTGGACATCCCAAATGGGTGTCACAGCGGGCGCACTTCGTCCTCCGCAACACCAATGGAGGATGAACGAAATGTCAAGGAGCCCGCGCCGGGTGGCGCTCGCTGCCGTCGCATCCAGCATGCTCGGCCTCACTGCCGTCAGCACGTCGCTGCTCAGTTCCCCCTCGGCCACGGCCGCCAGCACCGCCACCGCCACTGCCGCGACGGCGGCAACGTCGACGTCGTCGTCGACCTACCCGGAGAAGGTCACGGCAGCCAATGGGACCATCACCATCCCGACCAAGCCGACCGCGATCGTGTCGTTGTCGCCGACGGCGACCGAGATGCTCTACTCCATCGGCGCCGGCAGCCAGGTCAAGGCGGTGGATTCGTACTCGGACTACCCGAAGAATGCTCCCATGACGAAACTCAATGCGCTCACTCCCAACGTGGAGGCGATCGTGGCGTACAAGCCGGACCTCGTCATCGTGGCCGGCGACACCACCGGATTGACGGCCCAACTGGCGAAGTTCGGCATTCCCGTGCTCTCTGATCCGCCTGCGACCGACCTCAACCAGGAATACCAGCAGTTCGACGAGCTCGGACAAGCCACCGGGCACCTGCCGCAGGCCGAGACCGAGGTGACCAAGATCAAGGGCCAGATCAAGCAGATCGTCGCGAGTGCGCCCATGCACACCAAGCCGATCACGTACTACTTCGAGCTCGACCAGACCTATTACTCGGAGACGTCCTCGACCTTCATCGGGCAGGTCCTGGGCCTTCTGGGTATGAAGAGCATCGCCGACGGCGCGAAAGGTGCGGCGGCGAGCGGCGGCTATCCGCAGCTCTCCGCCGAATTCATCATCAAGTCGAACCCGAACTACATCTTCTTGGCCGACACCGTCTGTTGCGGCCAGAACGCCAAGAAGGTCGCCAAACGGCCAGGTTGGTCCAGCCTCACCGCGGTGAGGGATGGGCGAGTGGTGGGGCTGAACGACGACATCGCGTCACGCTGGGGTCCGCGCGTCGTCGACCTGCTGAAGACCGTCGCCACCTCTCTCAAGCAGCACAGTCAGTCGTGATCTTGTGAGCACGACCGTGCCCGACCGCACCCTCGAACCGGAGGACAGCCCCGACGAGGTCACCGACGGGGGCGCAGCGCGGCAGAGCATCGACGCGCCTGCTGGGCCGGTTCCGGCGTCCACGGTAGTGCTGCCCCGCGTGTCGGCCCGCCGCCCCGTGTTGGTGGCCCTGGCCGCCTTGGTGGGCGCGGTCGTGCTCGGCGTGTCGGTCGGTCCCGCCGACATCTCGCTGCGGGCCGTCGGGGAAGCGATGCTCGGTCATCTCCCGTTGCTCCACTACCACTCGCACGTCTCGGCCATCGATTGGGACGTGATCTGGCAGATCCGCCTGCCGCGCGTCGTCCTGGGCGGGTTGGTCGGTGCCATGTTGGCCGGCGGTGGGGCCGCCTACCAGGGGGTGTTCCGCAATCCGCTGGCCGATCCTTATCTGTTGGGCGTAGCGGCCGGAGCGGGCCTCGGGGCGACCCTGGTCATTGTGGACGGCTCGAGCGGCAACGTGAACCACTTCCTTCCTTTCGCCGCGTTCGCCGGCGCGGTGGGAGCGGTGGTCCTGACCTATCTGGTGGGGGTCACCTCGGGGCGCAGGGCGTCCAACGCGTCGATCGTGCTGGCCGGCGTGGCCGTCGCCGCTCTCCTGACCGCAATGCAGACGTATCTCCAGCAGCAGCACGAGCCCGATCTCCAGGGGGTGTACTCCTGGATACTGGGAAGCCTCGGCACCGCATCGTGGTCCGATGTCACGCTCATCTTGCCGTACGTCGTCGTGTCCGCCGTCGTCTTGTTCCTGCACCGTCGTCTGCTCGATGTGCTGCGGGTCGGCGAGGAGGAAGCGGGCGCTCTCGGGGTGCATGCCGCACGTGTGCGCATCACCGTGGTGGCGGCGGCGACTCTGGGGACGGCGGCTGCCGTCTCGGTCAGCGGCCTCATCGGATTCGTCGGCATCATCGTGCCTCACACCATCCGGCTCCTGTCCAATGCGAGTTACCGGGTCGTGATCCCGGTGTCGATGATCGGGGCGCGGCATTCCTGATCTTGGCCGACGTGGTGGCCCGCACGGTCCAGTCCCCGGCGGAGATCCCCATCGGCGTGGTGACGGCATTTGTCGGGGCACCCTTCTTCCTGTTCCTTCTGCGCTCGCGTCGGACGGGGGTGCTGTGACGTGATCGTCTTCGAGGACGTGACGGTGCGGTACGGCAACGACCTGGCCCTCTCCGGGGTCGGCGGGCACGTGGACGCCGGGGAATGGGTGGGGCTCATCGGGCCCAACGGCGCCGGAAAGACGACGCTGTTGCGCGCCATCGTGCAGTTGGTGCCGAGTCAGGGGCGCACTCTCGTGGACGACGCGCCGACGTCGCGCTTGTCACGGAGGGACTTGGCTCGAATGATCGCCTACGTGCCCCAGAAACCGGAGCTGCCGGCGGAGATGACGGTGGCCGACTACATACTGTTGGGACGTTCTCCCCACGTGGGTTACTTCGGTTTTGAGAAGACGAAGGATCACGTCGTGTGTGCCAACCTGCTCGAGCGCCTCGACCTCACACAGATGGCTGCACGCACCCTCGCTACGCTCTCGGGCGGAGAATTGCAACGCCTCGTCCTCGGCCGTGCCCTGGCCCAGGAGGCACCGGTCCTCCTCCTCGACGAACCCACGAGCGCGCTCGACCTGGGCCGACGAGTCGACGCGCTCGAGATCGTGGACGCGCTACGCCGCGAGCACGGGCTGACGGTGCTCAGCGCCATGCACGATCTCACCCTGGCCGGACAATTCTCCGATCGTCTGATCCTGTTGGCGCAGGGCAAGGTCGCCGCAGTGGGAGCGCCCGCCGCCATCTTGGATGAGGCCGTCCTGACCCAGCATTTCGGACATCAGGTGCAGGTTGTGCGGTCCCCCGACGGTGAGCTCATCGTGGCGCCCCGGCGGACCGCGTAGGAACTGAGGCCGCATGGGAATCGAGGAGGAAGCGATGCCAGAAGAAAGTGAGCACGAAGGTGACGAGATGATCGCTGAGCCGGAGCCCGGAACTCCCAAGGGCGCTGCTGGTCGCGTCCCATCGCTCGTTCTCATCAACACCGGTCACGGCAAGGGGAAATCGTCCGCTGCCTTCGGTGTGATGGGACGATCGTGGGCCCGGGGGTGGACGGTCGGCGTCGTCCAATTCGTCAAGGGCGGCAAATGGAAAGTGGGCGAACGCAAGCTGGCCGAGCACCTCGGCATCGAATGGCAGACGTTGGGAGACGGATTCACGTGGGAGTCCACGGATCTCGACGAGACCGAGGCCAAGGGGCGGCACGCCTGGGAAGTGGCGAGGGCGAAGCTGGCCTCGGGCGACTATGACATGCTCATTCTCGATGAGCTGACCTACGCCGTGACGTACGGATGGGTCCCCGTCGGCGACGTGGTGGACGGCGTGCTGCAGCGGGCGCCGAAGACCAACGTAGTGATCACCGGCCGCGACGCGGCGCCGGAGCTCATCGAGATCGCCGACACCGTCACGGAGATGCGCATGGTGAAGCACGCGTACGAAAAGGGCATCACGGCACGCAAGGGCATCGAATATTGACCCCGCCCCTCATTGACGATCCCATAATTCGAGTCCGGACCGTGGACGGGCTCACGTTGGCGACACGCTTGTGGCGCTTCGCGGAACCGGTGCTGGCTATCTCGTCGGCCCCACTCGGCGGTGGCCTGGGGCTGCGGCACTGGGTGTGCAATGCCCAGGTTCCGCACGGCTACGACTGCGACGCTCCTGCGCCGCGACCTCACCCTGCTCGCAAAGGAGGCCGGTCTCTCGGGACCGGGCGCAGGCATGATGACGGCCGTGGACGTGCGCACAGCCTCGACGGCGCACCGGGACGGGATTGCCGCAGACGTGACGGTCGGCATCTCGGGGCCGCAGTGGGCCGCGGCCGATGACGCCGAACCGGATGGGTCAGCCGGGCCTGGAATCGGGACGATCAACATGGTCGTGGCATTGCCCGAGCGGTTGAGCGACGGTGCGCTCGTCAATGCCGTCGGCACCGCGACCGAGGCCAAGTCCCAGGCGCTCTGGGAGGCGGGCGTCAGGGGAACCGGCACGGCCACTGACGCGCTGTGCATTCTCTGTCCCTCCATCGGCCCTGCCCATCCCTACGGCGGTCCGCGCTCGACCTGGGGCTCTCGACTGGCCCGGGTCGTCCACCACGCGGTTTTTGCGGGATGCTCTCCGGCCGGGTCCACATGATCACTCTCGTTCTGGGCGGTGCTCGCTCGGGTAAGTCCGCCTATGCGGAGCGTCTGATCACGCGGCATCCGTCGCCGGTCACCTACGTGGCCACGCTGCATCTCAGTGATGACCCCGACCTGACTGCACGCATCGAGCGCCATCGGTCACGACGCCCGTCTGCGTGGCGGACGATCGAGGCCGGGTCGGACCTGGCCGAGGTCCTTCGCACCACTCCCGGCTCGGTTCTCTTGGATTCGCTCGGTGCTTGGGTCGCCGGCCACGGCGCAGCGGACGTGGTCGACCACGCCGCGCTCTGTCGCGCCCTGGTCGAGCGAAAGGGTGAGACCGTCGTGGTTTCAGAGGAGGTCGGGCTCGGTGTCCATCCCTCGTCGGACCTCGGCCGGCACTTCCGCGACGCCCTCGGTTCTCTCAATCAGGCCGTGGCGGCCGTGGCTGACACGGTGCTGCTGGTCGTGGCCGGGCGCGCGCTTCGCCTCGACGAGGAGCCCTGACATGCGCGCGGCCCTGTCCTTTCTGACGCCATTCCCCGGGTCTCGGGTGCCATCACCACGTGCGCTGCGTTGGTTTCCGGTCGTCGGGCTCATCATCGGATTCGTGCTCGGCGGTTTGTGGTGGGCGGCCGCGAAGGTATGGCCTCTTCCGGTCGCCGCCTTCCTCGTGGTGGCGGCCGATCTCGGCCTCACCGGGATGTTGCATCTCGACGGACTCGCCGACTCCGCGGACGGGCTGCTGCCTCACATGGACAAGGAGCGCAGGCTCGAAGTCATGCGTGAGCCGACCGTCGGCGCCTTCGGGGTTGGCGCGGTGGTCATCATGCTCCTCGGGCGGTTCGCTGTCTTCGCCACACTTCGCCCCGCTCCGCTCCTCGTTGCCGCTCTTTGGTGTGCCTCGCGGACGAGCATGGCCGCGGTGGTCGGACGCCTTCCCTACGTTCGGAAAGAGGACGGTTTGGCCAGCGCCTTCCTGGGCGGGCCGGTGCCGGTTGGAGTCGTCGTCGTCATCGTCGCCGCCACCGCAGCACTCGCCGGGGCATGGTCGATTCCGGCCGGACCCGTGGGCGTGGTCTCCTCGCTCGTGGCGTTCGGCGGCATCGTCGCGTGGGCCAGATGGAGCATCGGTGGCTTTACCGGTGATGTCCTCGGTGCGGCGGGCATCGTCGGGGAGACCATTGGTCTGGTGGTTGCGGCGGCGCGCTGGTGAGAATGATCTCTCCACCTTCGAAGAATGCGGTTGGAGCCGCCATCGGGATCATCGCCGACCTCGTCCTCGGCGAGCCGCGCGTCGACCCCCACCCCGTGCGCGCCTTCGGCGTCGTCATGGAACGGATCGAGCAGGTGTTGTACCGCCCCAGTCGGTCGGCCGGACTGTTGCATGCGATGACCGGGCTCGGCGTGGGCGTGGCCGCCGGTGCGGTGGTTCGTTCGACCGCCCTGGCGACCTATGTTTCTGTCGCGCAGCGAGCACTGTCCGAGGCAGGCCGCGACGTCGCCGTGGCCCTCGAGGACGGCGACCTGGCGCAGGCCCGCCGTTTGCTACCGGCACTGGTCGGACGCGATCCGCGCGACCTCGATGCGTCGGAGATCAGCCGGGCCGCGGTGGAGTCCCTGGCTGAGAACACGGTCGACGCGCTTGTGGCTCCGGTCTTCTGGGCCGTCTTCTTCGGTGCGCCGGGAACTCTGGCCTACCGGGCGGTCAACACCATGGACGCCTCCGTCGGCTATCGCAACGACCGCTATCTCCGGTATGGGTGGGCCAGCGCCCGGCTCGATGACCTCGCCAGTTTCATACCGGCCCGCCTGACGGCGGCGCTCGTGATCGCGGCACGTCCCCGGTCCGCCCCCGCCGTCTGGCGGGCGGTCCGCCAAGACGCCCCCTTTCACCCGTCGCCCAACGCCGGCGTGGCCGAAGCGGCCTTTGCCGCGGCCTTGGGGTTACGCCTGGGGGGTGTCAACACGTACGGGAGCCGCACCGAGCGGCGTCCACAGCTGGGTGCAGGCCGGGCACCGCAGGCCGGGGACATCCTGGCTGCTGCCGCTTTGTCCCGCGACGTCACTTTCACCCTGATCGCCTCGCTTCTCGCGCTCAGAGCGGCGGCATGACAGGCGCCGCCCCGGGAACACACGGGGGCGACGTGGTACGCCTCGCCCGTGTGCTGGGCTTCCCCGTGGACTTCATGCTCGACCTTTCGGTAAGCCTCAATCCCGTCGCTCCCGATGTCACGACGTTGGCCACACGGCACCTCGGCGCGCTTCGGCGTTACCCCGACGACACCGATGCCCGTCGCGCCCTGGCCGACGCCATCGGGGTTGATCCCACGTCCCTGGTGCTGACGAACGGGGGAGCGGAGGCCATTGCATTGTTGGGCCACCTCGTCGGGGGCCACGTCGAAGAACCGGAGTTCTCTCTTCATCCGCGGGGATCGGCGACCGGGCCCCGTTGGCGTTCCAATCCGCACAACCCGACAGGGCGCCTCGCCGGGCCCGAGGAACGGGCAGAGGTGTGGGACGAGGCCTTCTATCCCCTGGCGACCGGGTCGTGGACCATGGGTGACAAATCGGCTCTCGCTGTCGTGGGCTCGTTGACCAAGCTGTTCGCGTGCCCGGGGTTGCGCATGGGGTACGTCCTGGCTGAACCGGAATTGATCAGGCGGATCGAACGCGTCCAGCCCGAGTGGTCGGTCGGGGGCTTGGAGCTCGCCCTGCTGACCGAGCTCCTCGGGCAAGCAGACCTTGTGACCTGGGCCAAGGAGATCTCCGAACTCCGGGAGGACCTCACCGGGCTGTTGATCAGACACGGGCTTACGCCGTCCCCATCCGACGCCAACTTTGTGCTCTGCGAAGCGCCCGCGGGATTTCGTGACAAGCTCTTGTCACAGGGGATCGTCGTCCGTGACTGTGCCTCGTTCGGGTTGCCGGCTCATGTGCGCGTGGCGGTTCCCGACGGAGCCGGGATCGCCCGCTTGTCGTCCGCTCTTGATCACATCGCCAATGACACCACATCCAATGCCTGACGACTCTTCGTTCCCGAACGGATCGTTCGGTTCCGACGCCCGCCTCGCCCTACGTCAGATCATCGATGCCCGTCGCGATGTGCGTCGACGTTTTTTGCCGACGCCCGTGCCCGACGATGTGCTCGACCGGGTCTTGGCCGCGGCCCACAAGGCCCCATCGGTCGGGCTTTCCCAACCCTGGGATTTCCTCCTCCTCACCGATCCCGCCGTCCGGAGCCAGGTGGCCGACCACGTCGAGGAGGAGCGTCGGCGGTTTGCCGCGTCGTTGCCCGCTTCTCGCGCTCGTGCCTTCAAGGATCTCAAGGTGGAGGCCATCCGCGAGGCTCCATTGAACCTCGTCGTGACCTCCACCCTCGAGCGCGGGGGAGCCCACGTCCTCGGCCGGTACACGCAGCCGGAGATGGCCCACTATTCGACGTGTCTCGCCGTGGAGAACCTGTGGCTGACGGCGCGGGCCGAAGGGCTCGGCGTCGGTTGGGTCAGCTTCTACCGGCCCCCTGTACTGTCGGGAATTCTCGGCCTTCCGAGTCACGTCGTGCCCATCGCGTATCTCTGCGTGGGCTACGTCGGAGATTTCGACCCGGCGCCCGAACTTGCATTGCGCGGCTGGGCCATGCCGCGTCCGCTGAGCTGGGCCGTTCACAAGGAAAGATGGGAGCACCGGATGACACACCCCTTCGACGACGCGTGCGCCACCGTCCGCGCGGTGGACGTCGTGGCCATGGACGAGGCCCGAGAGCATCACGGTCGCCTCACGAAACCGGCGGGCTCCCTGGGCGAGCTCGAGCTCCTAGGAGTCAGGTTGGCCGGCATGGCGCACGCCAGCCCGCCGCCACTTCCCGAGCCGGCCACGGTGGCTGTCTTCGCAGGCGACCATGGCGTCGTGACAGCAGGGGTGACACCGTGGCCGTCGGAGGTCACCCGTCAAATGGTCGGGAATTTCTGTGCCGGAGGAGCAGCGATCAACGCCATCGCCCGACAGGTGGGGGCAGAAGTCGTGGTGGTGGACGTGGGCGTCATCGGCGAGCTCGATCCTGCCTCCAACCTCCTTCGCCGCAAGGTCCGTCACGGTACAGGCAACATCGAGGTCGAGCCGGCGATGAGCCGGGAGGAGGCGCAGGCTTCCCTGGACGTCGGTGCTGAGGTCGCGCGCGAGCTTGTGGCATCCGGGGCGAGGTGCTTGATCACCGGCGATATGGGCATCGGCAACACCACTCCGTCGGCCGCGCTCATCGCTCACTTCACCGGCAAGGCGGCGCGTGACGTCGTCGGACGGGGGACGGGTATCGACGACGTGATGTACGACCGCAAGATCTCCGTGGTCGAAGCTGCGCTCGCCCGGACCTCCCGCGCCCTGTCATCGGACGACGACCTGGGCGCGCTGGCCTCTCTCGGGGGTCTGGAGATCGCCGCCCTGACCGGGTTTCTCGTCGGCGCTGCAGCAGCGGGAGTCCCGGTCATCGTCGACGGCGTCATCGCTGCCGCAGCGCTTGTCGTCGCGGCCGCGCTCTGCCCCGCCGTCCTCGACTACAGCATCGCCGGTCACCGCTCGGCCGAACCTGGATCGCAGGCCGCCCTGACCTACCTCGACCTTCGCCCACTCCTCACCCTCGACTTGCGCCTCGGCGAGGGAACAGGAGCCTGCCTGGCCCTCCCCCTGGTGCAGGCCTCGGCGCGCGTCCTGCAGGAGATGTCCACGTTCGACCAGGCCGGGGTCACGAGTAAGGACGCAGAGGTGTCCCGTCAGTTGCTGTAGATCCTCGTCGGGCTCACGAGGACGGCCGTACGGAGCTGCTCTGCCATGACCCGGTCGTAGGCATCCCAGTCGTCGTGTGATCCTCCCGCCGCCCTGAAGATCTCCCGGAGAAGGAGACGCAGCCGGTCGGCGCTGACGCGAGGGTTCGGGTCATTCGGCCCGATCAGGTCGACCGTCCCTTCGGCTGTGGCCCACTCCCACCCGGAGCGAAACGTGATGGTGAGGATCGGTCGTTGTCGGAGGTTCGCCAATTTGGTCGGTCCGTAGGTGACGAAGCCGATCACCTCGGCTCCTCCGATCGGATGGGGGAGCACGCCGGCGTTCACCACCGAGGACTGGATGGTCCCGTCTGAGCGGAGGGTCGACACGACGGCCAAATACTGGTCCCGGCGGGCAATCTCCGCTGCTTGCTGAAGCGTCGTCATCGAAGTGGGCCATCCTCGCTCTGCGTCGTCGGTAGTACGTCACTGCGACACTAAACGGAACATCCGACGACTGCGCCACGATGGAATACTTGCAGGGGTGGCGGGCTACTCGGGTACTCCACTTGCGACGAAGCTCGAGATCAAGGAAGGCTCACGGCTGACCCTGCTCTCGGCGCCTCACGACTTGGCGCTCGAGCTTCCGCCCGGCGTGACGCTTCGACGGCAGGCCCGCGGCGAGGCCGACGTTGTCGTGGCGTTTTTCACGGAGCTGGCGAAGCTGGGACCACGAGTGGCCACACTGGGTGCGATCATCTTCCCGTCCGGTGGACTGTGGATCGCCTGGCCCAAGCGGTCGTCAGGCATGGTCACGAACCTTACGGACAACGCGGTTCGGGGGGTGGTACTACCAGAGGGCCTGGTCGACAACAAGGTGTGCGCCATCGATGAAACCTGGTCGGCGCTGCGCTTTGTCTGGCGCCTGGAACATCGAGGCGGGAGCGCCCGTATCGGCATCCTGAAGGAGGCCTGATTCGGTCCGGGCCCGAAAAACGTGGCACGATCGAGTGGTGCGAGTCCATCGCAGTTTTGCCTTTGTCGACGTCTCGGGCTTCACGGCCCTGACCGAACTCGAGGGCGACGAACACGCAGTCGAGGTGCTGACGGGATTTCGGTCGCTCCTGCGCGAGATCTGCTCGCGTCGGGGTGTGCGCATCGCGAAGTGGCTGGGGGATGGTGTCATGCTCGTGTGCGTCGAGACGCCACCATTGCTCGCCACCATTCTCGAATTGCACTTCGTGGTGAGCAACGTTCCAGGCCCGGCGCAGTCACTCTCGATACGTTCGGGGGTCACCTCGGGTTATGTGATCCTGATGGAAGGCGACGATTACATCGGGCATTGCGTCAATGTCGCGGCCCGACTGTGTGACCTCGCCAACGGTGGCGAAGCGCTTGCCTCTCCATCGGTGATGGATTACCTGCCGCGGTGGGGGCTGACCCTGTCGCACCGCGACGTGACGCTGCGCGGTGTCGAAAAGCCTGTCCAGGCCGCAAGCATCGGGATGCCGGCACTCGACCCGGGCCAACTCCGCGATCCCATTTGTGGCTTGCCGCTGACCGAGGTTACCGCCGAGGAGGCGGCAGATGACCCGGACGGCGGGGTCCTGCTCTTCTGTTCTCCTGGCTGCCTCGACACCTGGGTGCAGCGGCCCATGAGCTCGGGTTCGGCTGCCGGAAGTCGCGCCCGGCCTCGCTGAGCCACACCGAGCCAACGGGACATGTCGGTCAGTGAGGCCCCAGTTCGAGTCGAACCTTTTCGTGATAGACGCCGAGGTAGCCCCGGAGGCCTGCAACCTCGGGAAATGGGTCGCGATATGTCCAGAAGAGGTCCTCAACGGGGGGCTCGGAGGCAGTGAGCGTCCAATAATCTGCCAGCCCTTTGAACGGGCAGACGGAATGGTGCTCGTTCTCCTCGAATATCTCGAGCCGGACGTCCGCTTCAGGAATATAGATGCGCTCGACGTGGTCCGTCTCGAGAACCCGAAGTGCGCCGCTGCTCTCCGCCAGCAGCAGATCCCCGAGCCAGACGCGTGCCACGCCGGAGTAAGGCACGACATCGATGCGGTAGCCGGGATGCGATCCCCATGCTGATTCGATCATGGTCGACATGCTGCTGCCTCCATCGCCGCTTTGAACACTGCCGCCCAATGTAGCCACCAGGTGCGAATCTTCAAGCGGGTCGAAGGTGATGGTGTGTCCGCTCAGGTTCGGCACAATCCGAGGGGAGTGAACTAATCTGCCACCTGTGTCGCTCCCGCGGATCATCAGCGTCGACGACCATGTCGTCGAGCCACCGCACGTGTGGCAGACGTGGCTCCCCGGGAAGTTCCGGGACCGCGGTCCACATGTCGAACGCAAGAAGTGGGGCGGCTTCCGCATCCTCTCGGGGGCCAAGTACGACATGGCCGAGGACCCCGACGGGGAGTGGGGCGATGCGTGGTACTACGACGACGAGTTGGTCTATGTCCAGAAGAAGTTCGTCGCCATTCCACAGGCATCGACCACACTCGACGCCAACGGCGACCTCTTGTTCGATCGGACCCTGATGACGATGACTGCGATCACCTACGACGATATGCGCAGGGGGTGTTGGGACCGTGAGGAGCGGGTCAAGGACCTGGCATTGAACCATACCGACGGTTCACTGCCGTTTCCCACCTTCCCCCGTTTCTGCGGGCAGACGTTCTACGAGGCCAAGGACAAGGAGTTGGCCCTGGCCTGCGTCAAGGCCAACAACGACTGGATGGTGGAGGAGTGGTGTGCCCCATCACACGGCGTGAACATCCCGCTTTGTATCATCCCACTGTGGGATGCCGAGCTCGCCGCCGCGGAGACCAGGCGCAACGCCGAGCGAGGTGTTCGCGCCATCGCCTTCAGCGAGCTTCCGACCCGACTCGGCCTACCCAGCATCAACACCCGCTATTGGGATCCGCTCTGGGCCGTTTGCAACGACTATGGCGTGACCGTCTGCATGCACGTTGGCTCTTCGTCGAGCGATCCGGTCGCCGCTCGCGACTCGCACGCGGCAGTGGGGGCCACTCTCGGCTTCAACAACGCCATGGCGTCGCTGGCCGACTGGCTGTTCTCGGGCAACCTCCTCAGGTTTCCCAAGCTCAAGCTGGCCTATTCCGAAGGACAGATCGGCTGGATTCCGTACGTCCTCGAGCGCGCCGACACGGTATGGGAGCTGCACAACGGATGGCTGCACGCAAAGGAGCGGATCCCGGTGCCCCCGTCGACGCAGTACTACGGCCGCGTCTTCGGCTGCTTCACGGCCGACCGTCATGGCGTGGCCTCACTGGCCGAGGTCGGCGAGGACAATATCTGCTTCGAGACCGACTACCCGCACACCGACACCACGTGGCCCTCTTCCGAGGCATATGTCGAGAAGCTCTGCGCCGGGCTGGACGAGAGCGTCGCCTACAAAATCCTGCGCGGTAACGCCATCAAGATGTTGGAGCTTGACCGGGTCTGACCGCTGGCGGCGCATCGCGACGCGACCGCCTGGCCGCGCGCAAGGTGCTGGCAACCAACAGAAGGGTCGTCGTCAACGGGAGAACGACGTATGCCACACTTCGGTGATGGCGAAGGAGCAGCGCCAGGAGCACGACCACAATGGTCGCTGCAAAGAGCTCCGGTGCATCGCCGATCAGGAACTCCCACCAGAATTGGCCGAAGGAACGCACGCCGCGTGCAATGAGCTTCATCCCCGGACCCTCATGACGTGCTGCTTTCGGACGCGAGGGCGTCCACAGGCTGCGGTGGGGCCCGTAAGAACGTGACCAAAAGGGCCGTGACGAGGGAGAACAATCCGACCAGGACGAGGATTGCCAGATCACTTCCGGGCCAGTGCGCGCCCGCGCCTTCGCCCACCCAGAAGAGACCAAAGCTCGTCAACATGACGCCGACAGTGAGCTTGATGGCGTTTTCCGGTACCCGTGAAAGTTGGCGTGCGACGACGAAACCGATGCCCGCCACCATGAGGGCGGCCAGCCCGGCGGCCGCTGAGGCAATCCCAAGCCGGTGTTGGCTGGCCCCGAGTCCCACCACGATGAGAACGACCTCCGTTCCCTCGAGGAAGACCCCCTTGAAGGAGACGGCGAATCCCACCCGGTCTCGACCATTCGAGGATCGGACGGAGCCTGCAGACTGCGACAACTCATTGGTGGTTGCGGCGAAGATGACGTCTTCATCGTGCGGCGCCTTGAGACCACTCGCCCGAAGGATGGCCTTACGGAGCCATGTGAGCCCGACGACGAGGAGGAGCGCTCCGACGACGACCCGCAATCCGTTGATGGGCACATAGTGGATGAGCGGCACCCCAACAGCGCCGACGATCACGGCGAGCACGAGGACGGCCGCCACCGCCCCTTCCAACGCGGAACGCCAGCCACGAGTGACCCCCGCCGCAACGACGATGGTGAGTGCCTCGACCATCTCGACCGCGCTGGCGCCGAAGACGGCGAGGAGCAGCACAACAGTTGACGTCGGGTTCATCGGCGCCTCTCAACGATCACTTCCCTCCGCACGAGGATAGAAGCTCTGGAGCGAGCGTTCGGGCATGAGGCCCGCCTTCCAGAGCCGGCTGGCGCGGCCGCCAGAGGCCGGGTGGCTCCAGGACCGGGTCACCTGGTCAACCGGGCCAGAGCGGCTCAGGCACGGAGAATCCGACGTCGTTCCCCCAGGTATTGCGATAGGAGACCTGATCCACTGGATTGCGCGCCGCGATGCCCCATTTGCCGGTCGGGTAGCCAAAACTGACTGTTGCTGCCAGATGCCATCCCTCATCGCTCGGTACCCCGAGGATTTCGAAGGTCTCCGTCGGATTGAAGTACTGGAGCAGGGCGGTGAGGCAGCACCCGATCCCCTCGCCCCGGGCCGCCAGCATGGCGTTCCATACGGCGGGGTAGATCGAACCACCACTCGGATCGTGCTGGGCGAACGGGAAGAGGAAGAGTGGAACTCGGGTGAAATTGTCGGCCAACCACTGGGCGGAATGCTGCACGCGGAACAATTGCTGTGATGCAGGATTGTCCGGATCAGCATGTGCTGCTTCAAGTTGGGCCTTGTAGACCGACTCCCAGAGCTGACTCATGGCGTGCTGATAGAGGGGCGCCAGCGCAGCTTTCTTTGCCGGATCATCGAGGAGCAAGAATCGCCAGTTCTGCTGGTTGCCACCGCTCGGTGCCCGAATGGCGGCATCGAGGATCTTGGCCTGAATGGCAAGGGGAACGGGGTCAGGCAGTACCCGTCGCATGGCGCGTGTCGTGTAAAGAGCTTCTTGGAGTTCCATGGCTTGGCAGACTACGCCGGGATGATCGGCCGAGCGGAGATGACGTTCGAGCGGGGCGCCGTCTTGGTCGAGCCCACTCGACCTCCGTGAAGGTGGCGCGACAGCTGTGACCTCTCAGGCCGCCGGCGATTGGGGGCCGTCGAGCTCCTGGTCTGCGAATTGCGTGTGGTAGAGCTCGGCGTAGAGGCCCTGCTGGGCCAGCAGGCTGGCATGGGTCCCTCGTTCCACCACGCGACCATCGTCGATGACCAACAGCTGATCCGCTTCCCGAACCGTGGAGAGCCTATGGGCGATCACCAGCGAGGTGCGGCCGCTCAGGGTCTGCTGCAGTGCCCGCTGCACTGCAGCCTCGGACTCGGAGTCCAGGTGGGCAGTGGCCTCATCGAGGACCACGACGCCAGGTGCTTTGAGGATCAAACGGGCGAGGGCGACCCGCTGCTTTTCGCCCCCCGAGAGCCGGTAACCCCGTTCGCCCACCAGGGTGTCGAGGCCTTCGGGCAGCTCTTCCACCAGTTGGCCGAGCTGGGCGTGGGCCAGGGCGGCGAGGACGTCCTCCTCGGTAGCTTCGGGGCGGGCGTACATCAGGTTCGCTCGCAGGGTGTCGTGAAAGAGGTAGGGATCCTGGGTGACGACACCGACGATGTCACGGATGGACTGCATGGTGGCCCGGCGGACATCGATGCCGTTCAGCTTCACGGAGCCCGAAGTGACGTCGTAGAGGCGGGGGACCAGGGAGGAGATCGTGGTTTTGCCCGCCCCTGATGGGCCGACGAGAGCCACCATCTGCCCGGGCTCGACTCGGAACGAGACGTCACGCAGGACCTCACTGTTCACGCTGGACTCGAGGACCGCCACGGATTCCAGGGATGCAAGCGAGACGTCCTTGGCCCCCGGGTAGGTGAAACTGACGTTGTCGAACTCGATCGAGACGGGTCCCCGGGGAATGTCGGTGGCATCCGATGCCTCTTCGATCATGGGAACGATGTCGAGCACCTCGAAGATGCGCTCGAAGGAGATGAGCGCGGTGACGACATCGAGTTGCAGGTTGGAGAGCTGCGTCAGAGGCCCGTAGAGCTGGGTCAGGTACTGGGTAAGCGCCACCACCGTGCCGATCTCGAGCGTGCCACGTACCGCAGCCACGCCCCCGAACCCATACACGATGGCGGTCGCCATCGACGCGGTGAGTGTCAGGGCGACGAGGTAGATCCGGGCATAGGTGGCCTGCAGGATCCCGATGTCGCGGACACGACCAGCTTTGGCATCGAACGACTCGGCCTCCACTTGGGGGCGGCCGAGCAGCTTGACCAGCATGGCGCCCCCGACGTTGAAGCGCTCCTGCATGACCATGTTCATCTGGGAGTTGAGGTCGTAGCCCTCCTTCGTCAGTGAGCCCAGGTGCCGTCCCACGATGCGAGCCGGGATGAGGAAGATGGGAAGCAGGATCAGGGCGGCCAGGGTGATCTGCCAACTCAGGTAGAACATCGTTCCCAGCACGATGAGCACGGTCACCAGATTCCCCACGGCGTTGGACAACAGATCGGTGAAGGCCTGTTGTGCCCCGAGGACATCGTTGTTGAGCCTGCTGATCAGCGCGCCGGTCTGCGTCCGGGTGAAAAAGGCCAAGGGCATGCTCTGAATGTGGCGGAAGACCTTCGAGCGCATGTCGAAGATCAACCCCTCGCCGATCACCGCCGAGATGCGACGTTCGGTCAGGGACAGGAGGGCCTGGACAAGCGCCAATCCACCCGCCACGCACGCCAGCGCAATGACCAGATCGGCGTTGTGCTTCTGGATCCCATCGTCGATCAACGCGCGGAGGATCAGCGGGCTAACGGCGCTGATCGCTGCGCCGAGGACGACGACCGGAAGAAAGATGGCGAGGATTCTCTTATAGGGGACGGCGAAGGTCAGCATGCGCCGCGCCGTCCCCTTCTTCACGCGATGCTGCAGGAGAGAGCGGTCCTGGCGGAGGGAGCGCATGCTCGCCCACGCACCACCACGCCCACCGCCACCCATGGCGTGGCCCGCCATGCTCACAGGTAGAGGCTCCCCGGCAGGGCACGTTGAAGGGGCGCGGTCGGAATTGTCACCTCGTCAAACTATCCGCGGCTGCAGGGTGGCCAACCGCCCGACGTGCCTTGTGGACCTAGCCGCCTGGCGCCACCCTCGCTGCCGTCTGCTGGAGGTAGGTGGCGTTTTGCGGGTTGTCGACGTCGCTCTGGTAAATGAGAAGGTAGTTGCCGTGCAGATTCTCGAGTCCGTTCGATATGTCGCCGCACAGGCAATCGTGTGAGGTCGCTGTTGCGTAGCGCTGTTCGAGGGCCACAGCTCGTCCGGTCCACTGCGAACTCAACTTCTGTGAGGACGTCAATCCATCGTACTGAAGCCCCCAGTTCGGGATTGCCCTGAAGAACGACAGCAATGTCGCGTAGTCGGCCTCGTTTCCGTCGAAGAAAGTCATGTCGACAAGCGGGAAGATGGCGGTCCTCTGGAAGGAAGCCTTGAAGTACGAGGCGATGGTTTCGATGGTTGAGAGCCAGACCGCGTTTGTGTACCCGTCGGCCTGCCAGGCATTGACACCCGCTGCAGATGGGTTCGTCTCGGCCAATGTCTCGCCTCCCATGCCGATGCCAGGTTCGATGAAGGCCACGTGTGCATTTCCATCGAACTGGAGAGCGAAGCTGCGTACGAAGGATTGGTAGTCGGCCAGGTACGCCGGATCCCAATACACCGGGAGCGTCTCGCCATTGTCCGAAATCGTGCGGGTTCCATCGGCATAGACCCACGGGGGTGTGCCGCTGCCGGAGAACGGGGGATCCCAGCTTGGCGCACCTGAGGTGGAGATTCGGAGGATGACTCTTTTGCCAGCGGCGATCCACGGGGCCATGTCGTCTGTGATCACGCTCCAGTCGAAGACGCCCTTCTCTGGTTCGATCTGGCTCCAGTAGTACACGAGGACGACGCCGGCCAGATCCGGGTTTGTGGCGTCGGCGGAGGAGTTGTTTCCAGCAAAGTCGAAAATCCCCTGAAACCCCGCCGCAGGGTTGGCTGCATTCGATGCGGCCGTCGTTGCTCGTCCGGGGGCGTTCGGCGGCGTTGGGCTCGAAGGAGTGCTCGTGGGAACTGTCGTGGTGGTGGCGGTCTGGCCCCCGGCCGCCCCGGGGGAAGTCGTAGAGGTCGTGCGATGGGGACCGTGGTTGTGGAGTTGAGGCGATCGGGCCGCATCCTGCGAGACCCCGCCACAGCCTGCAGCGACCAAGGAGAGGCCGACGCCGAACCCTGCATACGCCGTGACCTTCTTCAGCCAACGGGACTGGCGTGTGCCGCTCACTTTGGCCGCGGCCCAACATTCATCGGCGTCCCTCGTTTTCTGTCGTGGACAGCATATGGACACGACCAATGTGATTACCCGTTGGTGGCGAGGAGGACTGAAACCGACTCGCCCTCCTCCTTCAGCGTGAAGCGGTGTTGGACAATGGTTCGGATGGAGGGGAGCAGGCCGCCGATGAGCGAGGTCGCGCCGACCAACCAGATCCGGGGAGCGCCATCGATCGCAGTGAGGAAGGTCTGCGCATTGAGGATGACAGGAATGCCGTACTGGGTGTCCACGGGGCGATCGTTCTTCTCGAAGACGTACAGCAACGTCTCCGTGCGGTGTGGTGCGACCCAATAGTTCGGTGCACGACCCAGGCTGTACCCGACCAAGTTGGGCGCACTGGAATCAGCAATCACTATGTCGCCGGGCCTCATGTGAGCCTTCACATAGGAAACAGCGGTCGGGTAGTCGAGCCACCGATGGGAGACATTGGCGTGAAACGCCGATCCCGTCCAGGTTCCATAGTCGTTCAGCCCGCCTATGAGACTCAACGTGATGGCGACGACCGAGAGAGCGGCGAGGAGCTCGGTGAGGACGCGGCGCAGCTTCGCTTCATCGCGGTGTGCTCCACGCATGGCAATCCGCCGCACCGCGTCGATAATGTCGACCGTCCCACAGGCGGCAAGAGCGAACACGAAGGGCAAGCTCAAGAAGACGTAGCGTGTGTCCTTCGTGAGGAGCACGAGAGAAACGACAGCCGTCGGTACCAACCAGAAAGCCGCCAAGAACAGTCGGATTGCGTCCTTGCGAAACAACCCGACCACCGTGCCTACGACGGCAAGACAACTGACGACGGTTATCGACGCGCCATATGTCGGATCTGCGAAGAAGAAGTTCGAGAAATAGTAGAAGGGCTGTGGGGACCACTGAATGAGCGGCCCCCCGCTCGGATCGACACCGAAGAATGGGGGATGAGTGAATTTGGCCAGCGCCAGCTGCACGCAAATGATTGCCGCCGCACCGGCGCCGAATACCCACCAGCGCCAATTCCGGGCCCACCGCAACCCAGAGAAACAGCACAGCGCCAACGGAATGACAGGAAGCACACCGAATGATTCCTCATGCGTGAAATACATGACGACGATGGCAATCGTCAACAAAGCGATCCGCTTCGTCGACGGGTCTTGAATGGCTCGGAGCAAGAGGATGGCCATGAGCAACACAACAAACTGGAGCATCTGATACATGCGGATGTCCTGGGCGTGGCCCATTTCGAAAGGAGCGGTCGCAAAGACAATGGTGGCGACCAGCTGATACACCTTTCTTCCCTTGAGGACGAGCGGTGCCAGCAACCAACCAAAGGCAACAATGGTCGCTCCGAACCATACGAGGCTGAAGTCCCGCAGGACACTGGGATTGTCGTGCGCGATGCCGCCAAGGACGGCGATCAGCGCCGAGAAGATTTCCGATTTCCAGTACAGGAATCCCGACGGCCACTCTGGGACGAGGTGGGCCCGAATGCCCTGGGCCGCGGCCAAGCTGGACAGTTCGTCCTGCCACAGGGGGTTGAACATGATGTGAAAGCTCTGCACGAACGCCCACACCGTCGCGATGACGGCGACGGAGACTTTGTACCACGACGCCCGTAGCCACCCCTTCCGTCGATGACGTGCTTGGCCGATGGCGCGGGTCGATCGATCGGGGCCAGGTTTCGAGGACCGTTGCCGGATCCGAATGGTGCCGGCAACGGCCACGATCAGGCCGAGTGCACCGACGCCCAGCACCAGGGCCAACATGTTCGGCGTACTTGGGAATGGTGGTTGCACGAAGACGATGTGGCGTGTTTCCGTGAGCAAGAGGACCAAACCCACGGCGGGCAACGTTCCACAGAGCACGCACGTCACCGCTCCCGTCAGCGTGACACCGAAGGCTGTTGCGACCATGATCCCGATGAGGGCGACGAGGAGCAATTCGCAGAGCAAGAGTAGGTGGTCGATGAACAATGGTCCGCTGGGTACCGTGATCGACGCCGGGACCCGCTGGAACAACAATCCGATGTCTGATTCAGGGGAGTTCGTCGTCCCGATGAGAGTGGCTGTGGCCTGTCGCGCACCCGTCGTTCCGGCGTGCCATTTCGGGCCGGTCGCGAACCACACTGCGTGTGACCCCGACCGCAGATACCCGTCGACGTACGCGACCGGGCGCTGTGACGCACCGACCGATATGGTCAGGACGTGGCGTCCGGCGCTCGCCACCGGACAGAGATCGAAAATCGAGAGGGGTAGGGAGGTGGGACTGGTCCCGGCGTTGCCACTGGCAATGTTTCGCCCATCCAGCGAGACCGTGTAGGTGCCGGTGGCGGCCACACGCATCCAGCCTTCGGAGCAGCCCGCAGGGAAGTTGACGACGGTCGATGCGATGAGACTTCTGGCACCGAATGAGCCCGTAAGAGCGGGCGCGTCAGCAGGTTGCGTGAAGGCATCCGGCGGGAGAACCGAGGTGGCGGTACCGGGCCGGGGGGAGGAAGGCACGCCGTGCACCCAGTCACCGTCTTCGAACCTGCTTCGGGAGAACACCCCGCTCGCGGGAAGTACTTGGCCGGTCAGGCCGGCATCCGTGGTGGATTCCCAACTAGACGGGGAGATGCCGAAATATTGAACCTGCGTTCCGGTACGCACTTCGAGTCGGGCGCGAAAGGCGGGCGCCTGACCGTCAAGGCTAGCCACCTCGAGGCCGACGGCGTTGATGCCGGGCGCGAGATTCGACCGAATGTCGATGGTTTGCACGGTTTTAGGGACGTCTGGCGCAGTGTCCACCAGCACATTCGGCACGGTGGCGGCCAACGCCACCTTGGTGCCGTCGACGAACGTCGTGACCTGTTGGAATCCTTCCACCCACAAGGTCGCACTCTGCGGAAGAGTGGAAGCGATCGGGAATTGAAGCCGAAAGAATGCTCGAGGGCCGGCTTGGGGGGATCTCACCCATTGCTGCGACGCGGTTGGCACCACGAACGGTGCACGAGGCGAGCGCGTTTGGACCGAAACCCAGAATGAGGAGATGATCCACGCAGCCACCACGATCAGGGCAAGGCCGGCCCAGACCTTGTGTCGTTGTCGCCGGGGGTGGCGTCGAGTGATGGTGTCGTTCGTGGGAGCTGGGGGGATGTAGTCGGTCGACTTCCACGGCGTCAGGACCTCGGATTCAGGAGGTTGCAGAAGGACTGTCATGGCGTGCCTGGCACGTAGAGACCCGCAGCGATCTCTCGTGCGTAGACGTTCTCGTTGAGTGGGTCGTCGTGGACTGCAGCGACGATGTTCGTGCGGAAGTTCTTCTCATTTCCGAGTTGCAACCAGGCCAGTGCTATGTAGGTGAGAGCCAGCGATCTCACTTCGGAGTTGCTTGTCTCGCTATAGGTCTGCTTGAGGCGCGTGATGGCGAGCGAGTTCGCTCCTGCCTCGTAGTAGAACCGGCCCACGGTGAATGACACGGCGGGCACTCCGAGATTTCCTTTCACCAACTCGAGCAAGTCAGGGTTCCTACTCGCAATGGTGGCGCTCGCAAGAAAGTTCGCAAGGTCCGCCCGCACCACTACGCCGGCTGGTGTCGTAGCCGGTACGTCGGCAAGAGCTTCTGCGAACAAGGTCGCCTTTTCTGGGAGGGTGAGGTCCTGGCCGACTGGTCTGACTGCCTCGGCGTAGTCGGACAACCCCGTTTGACGGCCTTGATCGGCTTGCGCCATTCCGGTTGCTTGTTGCAATCCGGGGTCGTACGCAATAGCAGGATTCAGGCGGAGGGCGGAGGAGATGTCATCGAGACCGACAGTGGCCTGACCGGTGGCAATCGCCTGAATGCCGTCATCCAGACGGCTCTGGGCAGCCATCCCCAGCCCCAAGCCGGCGACGACCGTCACGAGCGCGAGAGCTGAAAGTGAGAATGCCACCCACTGGAGTGGGTTGGACGGTCGAGGCAACCGACCCGCGAGAAAGATTCCTGCCACAGGCAAGAGCAACCATCCCAGGCGCAATGCGTACAAAAGGAGCAATGTCTTGGCGTCGAAGCTCACTCCGAGGAACTGGGTCGTCGGTGGAGCGTTGTTATTGGTGAGGAACTGGCTGTTGATGATTTGGGCTTGGTTGGCGTCGCTCTGCAGACGGAACATGCTGGCTGTGTCGACCACACGTGTCGAGAACACGAAGATCAAGGAGAGAGCGAGGTAGGCCCATCCAACAGCTCGGGTCACCAGGGTCCGACGACCCCCGGAGCGGAGGAATGAGACAAGTGCACAGGCCGTGAGCGCAGCGATGACAACTCCGTAGCTGATGTGGCGCGCCAGAGGCACAGCGCCGAGGGACATCGTGAGATTCCACGCGGACAGATTCGGACTGAGAGTCAGGCCCAGCCACGGCAGAGCGAGGGAGCCGAGCGCGCAGAAGAAGCCGATCGAGGTGCGCACGGCCACTGAGTGGCGAGTCGCCGCGAAAAGGGCGATCGGCCGCGCGTTGTTGCCTTCTAGGCGGAGGGTGTCGCGTGCGGGGAGGTTGACCGCAGTGAAGGTCATGTGCCGCCCGAGGATTCCCTGACCTTGTCGCCGTCCTTGAGGAGTTGCATGTTCGAGACGGCTACGACTTGCCCGACCTGGAGGCCAGAAAGGATCTGCGTACGGGTTCCGTCCGACGCTCCTATCTCCACGGGTTGGAAATAGATTCGATTGTTACGAATGACGCCGACGACTGGCGCGATTTGGACGTTGAGTACCGCAAGTGTCGGCACCGAGACCGCTGCGTGCTGAGGTGCTGAAACGTTGACGATGGACTGGGTGCCGATGGGGACGGGATGGTCGGGGAGATTCGGGGCAGAGACGACGACGGTCCCCTCCAGGCCATCCCCGGTGGCGGCGGCACTGATTGCGACGACCGTGCCATGGAGGTGCACGTCAGGCAGCTGCGATGGTGTGATCGTCGCGGCATCCCCGACAGCGATCGACTGGAGGTCGCTGAGCTGCATGCCGGCGTTCACCACAACCTGCGCCGGGTTCACAATCTGGACGAGGCTGGCGCCGGGATTCACGATCTGCCCGGGCGAGACACGAACCGAGGAAACATATCCAGCGATAGGTGCGGTTATGGTGTTCGAGTTTCCCTCGGCAATTTGGAGGAGTTGCTCGTCGATGGCAACCTCTCCCTCCAGGGTGGGTACCTGGACGGCCAGATAGCCGCGAGTAGATGGGGTGGTCGCATTGGATGCAGCCTGCGCCGAGGCGAGGGCGGCCTGGTCCTGCTCCAACGTGAGTCGAATCCCCCGCACGTTCTGCTCGAAAGGAGTGGGGTCGAGCTGCACGAGAGGAGCCCCAGCCGCCACGAGCTGGCTTGCAAGGACATCCACCGACGTGATCTGGATCGGAGCGGTCACTCCCTGCACGTTGAGACTTACGGTTGCGATGTCCTGTGGTGCCGCCGATATCGATCCCACTCCGCCTGGTTGGCTGTCGATGGTGGCCGGCCCAGCGGTCGCCACAACGACGCTCGCCGGACCCTGCAGGGCACCCCTCACGGTCGTCACTGCGGCGACAGCCGCTGCGAGCACCAGCGCACACACCAACACCATGACCACGACGAGCCGTCGTTGGCTGATCGTGCGCATCCGCTTTGGCAGAAGACGCCGCACGAGGCCCAGGCCAGGTCGAGAAAGGTCTGCCAAACCGGTCCCGATTTCCCGAACCCCGTAGCGGATGTGGCCAGTCCCAGTGGGGAGTCGCTCTTCAGTATCCGGCAATTCGACAACGGGGACGTCCTGACTCCCGAGGTGTTCCGCCAGGATGCTTTGAGCGGATATGGTCCTCACTCCATTTTCCCGCGGCCATTCCCGTTGGCGTGCCCGTTCCCGTTGGCATGCCCGTTCCCGTTCTCTACGTTGCCGTTGCCGTTGCCGTTCCCGTCCCGTCCCATTGCTTTCCATTGCCATTGCTGTGGCCGTTGGTTTTCCCGTTGTCGACGAAGCCGTTCAGCGGCACGCCGGCAGAACCGTTTGATGCGAGATCGTTGGCAGTTGCCGCGGCAATACCGTTGCCACTCGCGTGCCTCGCCGTCGCCGTCGGCGTCGTTGGCGTGGGCGTGGGCGTTGCTGTCGGTGTCAGCAGCGGTGCAGACCGGGCCATGTCCTCGGAATCGAGAGATCGAAGCGAGGGCGGCGAAGAACCATTACTGGCGCCGTGCGAATGATTGATTCTGTGTCGTCCAGATTTCACAATGAGCTCACTTCTTCACGACGTGAAAGTCGAAATCGGGTTTGATCACGCCGTAGATGACCGCCGCGCTCTCGAGCAGCGAATAGATGGGCAGGAGCAAGACCTGTAAGAAGTGCCATGGAAGCCGGCGGTACCACGGAAGCCCTCGCTGGTCGAGATTGAGTTCGAGCCCCAAGAGGTACAGCGCCGAATAGGCAGCCAGGGAGGCGGTCCCGATGAGAAGTACGCCCAATGGGATGCGGGCGTTGACCACGACGGCGGCGATACTGACGCTCCACCATCCCAACCAGCCGACACCCCACAGCACGATGGAGCTCACCAGCGTGACCCGGTGCCACATCCGCGCCGGCGCCTGCATGCACACGAGGCAGAGACCGACGAACCAGCGCCGCCGTTGTTTCAAGAAATCCATCACCGATTGCGTCGATTGTTCGAGGCAATAGCCGTCGATCCACCGTGAGCGACGTCCATGCGCCATCTCCACGAGTGACCACCAGGCGTCTTCCGTCACCGAACCTGCGTGACCGAGGTCGAAGCCCACTTCCTTCTCAACGTCATTGCGCACGAGGATGAACGATCCGTGCATGCCAAAAGCGCTCTGCCCGAAGATGTGCTGCAGGCGGAACCGCCCGAGATCGTCTCCGGTGCGGACCGAGTCGGCCAGGGTGAGGAAGGGGTGCTTGTCGAGGTCTCGGTGGTACAGAACGACTCCTTGGCCGATGCGCAGTTCGCCCGAACGCTCCTCCTCGATCACCGCACTGTGGATGCCTCGAATTACCGACGGCGTGATGTGCGTCTCTTCATCGAGGTGGAAGAGCCAGGTGGAGTCAGAAACTGGGGAGACCTCCAGCGCGTAGTGGAGTGCGCGCGCCTTGAATCTGGCCCGGTTGTCGGTCCTGTAGTGCTTCGGCACGAGAATCGTCCGCACGCCGTCCACCTCGGGAAGCGCGTTGTCAGTCACGATTTCCACGCTGAACGGGAATAAGGGTGTCTGTGCCATCGCCGCCCGAACGGCCAGGGCTGACTTGAGGACGGCTTCGACGTTTGTTCCTCGGGTGACGATGCGAAAGCAGACCTCCGTGCCGGCGGGCATCGGGCCCTCTCGATTTCTTGTTGACGTTCCGAAACGCCAAGGCACCGATGACATTCAGCAGGACGGGGATGGCCAGGATGATCCAGATGTAGCTGAAGTCGATCCACCAGTTCCGCGGCGAGTCCATGCGCTGGGCTCGAGTGACGCCAGAACCACACCATGAGGGTGAATATCGGAATGCTGACGATGACGAAGGAGAGCAGGAAGACGACCCGGACCCTCCATGCGGGCCACGGCTTCTGGTCGGCCGGGAGACGACGCGACCTCTTTCGGGTCGCCGCCTTGGGCGGCAGCGACTTCGATGGCGGGTTCTTGGAGCGCGTTCATGGCGTCTTCGACGACCCATGCGGGCTCCGCATCGAAGAGCCGAATGAGGATTGCCAATAGCTCCGCCTCGAGATCCTCCGCTGGCCGAGTGGCCGGTGCCGACGTCATGCAACCGGCACCGCCCGCGACAGATGTACTGACCGGGACCAGTCGACCTGTGCTGCGAGCCCTTCTCTCAGCGAGACCCGTGGTTCCCAACCCAGGAGTTCGTGGGCCCGGTCGATGGCACCGCCGGTCTGTTGGACGTCCCCTGCTTCTTGCGGACGTCGCTGGCAGTCCACGGGAGTACCCGCAAGCTCTCCGACAAGGTCGATCAGATCCGTCATCACGGCGTGCGATCCGCCGGCGATGTTGACAACCGTCCCTGGTGGGACGTCCCCGCATCCGGCGGCCATGTTGGCGGACACCACATCGGAGACGAAGGTGAAGTCCCGGACTTGGCGTCCGTCGCCGTAAAGCTGGAACGGAGCGCCGGTGACGGCCGCGTCCGCCAGTCGGCGAATTGCCATGTCAGGACGTTGACGCGGCCCGTACACAGTGAAATATCGGAGCGAGACCGTCGGGAGTCCCCAGTTGGCGGTATAGAGGGCGCAGAGGTGTTCAGCGGCGAGCTTGGTGACGCCGTAGGGACTGTTCGGACCCGGAAGATCCGTCTCACGCGTCGGATAGGACGTTGCATTGCCGTAGACCGAGGAGCTCGAGGCGTAGACGAAGCGAGGCGTGGCGACGGCTTTTGCCGCCTCCAGCAGTCGCTGGGTGGCCTTGATGTTGTGCTCGCAGTAGTCGGAGAAGCCCGCACCCCAGGACATCCGCACGCCGGGCTGACCTGCCTGGTGGAAGATGATCGAGGCGCCCTCGAGGAACGGCCGCAGGTCTGCGCTTCGGAGGTCGATCTCTTCGAAGTGGAAGCCGGGGAGCACGCGCGAGTGCGAGCAGGTTGCGTTTCTTTTCGTTCGGATCGTAATAGTCCGTGATGCAGTCGAGACCGAGCACCTGGTGACCCGATGCACAGAGTGCTTCGCTCAGATGGCTGCCGATGAATCCGGCCGCCCCGGTGACGACGACGTTCACGATGCCTCCTTCTCGTTGTTGGCTGCTGACGCAACATGGGCTGCGCTGGCTCCACGCCTCGTCGTCCCGACCAGCGCAGTCACCGTTGCGCCCCCCGTCGGTTCGACCAGCTCGGCGAGAAATCGCCGGCTGTGCGGATCAGTCAGCTCTCGTGCCGCCATGGCGCGGATGCGATCGGCGGCGCGGCTGATGGACGCAGCATCGGTTTCACCACCGCCCACATGGGTGTAGGCCTGTGCGACTTCACCGACATAGCGCTCGATGCCGTAGTGAGTCTGCAACGCAAGAGCTCCTTCAGTGGCCTGGAAGTGAGCCGGACCTTCGTCCAGCAGCGACCGGATTCCGAGCGCGAGCCCCTGGGCCGAAGGAGGGACGAGAACGCTTGACCACTCGTCGAGTACTTGGGTGTGGCTTGCAATGTCCGTCGCCACAATGGGACGACCCGAGCGAAGGTACGAGAAGATCTTGAGTGGCGTGTTGCGTCCACGTTCCCGGGGTGACACCAGCACATCCGCCGCCATGAGGCAGGCGGGGACCAAGGGGGAAGGCACAGTGCCGATCAGCCGGACGCTGCTTCCCAGCCCCAGGGTGTCCACCTGCTGCTGTAGCTCTTTGACCTGGTCCTCACGGCCACCCATGACGACCAGCACGGCCTCGGGGTGAGTCCGCGCAACGTCCGCCATCGAAGCCAAAAGCAGAGGGACGCCCTGATAGGGCTCGAGCGTCCCTGAGTACAAGATGACCTTCGATCCGTCGGGGGCCCATGTCTGCCGGATGGCGGATGCCAGTGCGGGGTCGGGATCAGCCTCGAGGGAAATATTGAAGATCGTGTGCACCGGCGTGCTGGAGGCCGTGGCCACCCGATCCGCCACGAGGGGGAAATGGGCGATGATCGCATCGGATTGCCGGATGACGGTGTTCTCCAGAGCCCCGGCCACGCGAGTGATCGGGTGGCGCGGTTGCAGCCCGTAATTGCAGAGCACGTCGGTCCAGTCGTTCCCCATGTCATAGACGTGCGGGACCCGCAGTATCCGGGCGAGCGCTGGTCCGAAGAGGCCCGCTTCCTCATGTGTGTGCACGACGTCGTAGCGTCCCCGACCGCGCAGCGACTCCTTCAGGGACCGGATCGTTACCGCCGCGTTGAGTACGAGTTTGCGCAACGACGGCCCGACCGGAACCGAGTGAACGCCGGGCACGTTGGCTCGTACGTACCGGAGACCCGGGACCTGGCGGTCCTGCCCGACCGGGTACGTGACGAGATCGACCTCGTGCCCCAGGGCGCAGAGCGCCAGGGCACGGTTGAAGACGCTGATCGGAGTGCCGCGAGGTGAATACACGGGATGGGGTGACACCATGAGGACACGCATCAGGCCGCCTTCATGGCCGCATGGGCAGGCCGGACGCGGCGTGGGGCGGCATGCCGCCCCCGTCGCACGCGAAGCGTCAGGTAAAACGGGATACCGATGACGCCGAGCGCCAGCGTCTGCACGGTGATGCACACTCCGACCGCCGCCCCCTGGGCGGCGGTCGCATGCCCACCGGCCGCGAGGAAGGCGGCAAATGCCCCTTCTCGCAGGCCGTACCCCCCGAGCGAGATAGGAAGCATCGTGACAGCGGTGGCGGTCGTGATGACCAGGGCGCTGTAGGTCAACGGGACACGAATGCCCAAGGCCAGGATGAACATGGATTGACTGGCGACGACCACAGTCCAGAACAAGAGGCCCCGCGCCGTCGCTCGCACCAAAGCACTGCGCTGGCCTCTGAATTCGTGGAGCGTGTTGAGCAATTTGGCCACGGCACGTCCCGGGCCCCGTCGCAGCAGGCCCCATCGTCCGATGAGCCCCATAGCCGGGCTCAGAGCCACGACGACCAATGCCAGACCACCGGCGACGACGCCCAGAGAGAAAGGGCGGATGCGATCGGCGTAGTGCAGCGAAATGGTCGCAGCGAGTCCTAGTGCTGTGATGACGATCATTCCCGGGAAGTTGCAAAGGCGCCGCAACACGACCGATGCGGCCGCAGGCACCCGTTCATCGGGTGACTCAGCCAACGAGGTGGCCCGTATGAAATCTCCTCCGATCGAACTCGGGAGCGCTGCGTCGAAGACGTCACCACCGAGCTCGAGATGCAGGCACCGGCTGTAGGGCCGGGCGACACCATTCGCCGTGGCCAGGCCGTTCCACTGCCACACCGTGAGGAGGATGGTGATGATCGCGACGGCGTAGCCCGAGGCCAGGTAGGCCGGGTTTGCCGTGGCGAGGGCATGGATGACGGCCCCGAACCCGATCTTGCGGGCAATGAGCGCGAAGGCGCCGGCGGTGACGGCGATTCGCACGACGGTCAGAGGTTGGATCCGCCTGGGCCTCTTTCCGATCACGGCCGCAACCGGGATCGGGATCGGGAACTCATCTTCCATCACTCGGTGTTCCCTCGGCCTGCACGCGTGTTCGCAACTTCGGTTTGCTGGTTTGATCGTGGGAGGATCTGCATCAACGGAGGTTTCCTCCCCCGTGGCACTGCGGACCACATAGGGTCGATGTGCGGCATCCTTGAAATACACCCGGGTGAGGAGCTCACCGATGAGGCCAAAGGATGCGAACTGAAGAGAGGCCAACGCGAAGATGGTGGCCACGCCGCTCTGATGGGGCGCCCGTTTCACCATGCGAGTGCCTGACCACAGAGCTGAGACTCCGGCCGCGGCGACACAGACAAATGCCACGCGGCCGAAAAATTGCATCGGCTTTTGCCGGTAACCGATAAGGAACTTGACGGTGAGGAGGTCGAGCACGACGCGAGGCATGCGCGAGATCCCGTACTTCGACGACCCCCGTTCCCGAGCCCGGTGATTCACGGGGATCTCGATGACCTTCGCCCCCGAAATCAGGGCCAGCGCCGGTATGAACCGGTGCAGTTCACCAAAGAGCTCAAGGTGCTCGATCACCTCCTTGTCGTACGCCTTGAGTGTGCATCCGTAGTCGTGGAGTTGAAGGCCGGTGACGCGCGAGATGAGGGAGTTCGCCACCTTCGAGGGCAGCCGACGGGAGATGAACTTGTCCTTGCGGTGGGCTCTCCAACCTGACGCCACGTCGTACCCGCGCTCCAGAGCGGAGAGGAGAGTGGGAATGTCCGCCGGGTCGTTCTGTTGGTCGCCATCCATCACGACGACGACCCTCCCCGCGGCATAGTCGAACCCGGCGCTGATGCCGGCGGTCTGGCCGAAGTTCCGGCGGAACTCGATCACCTTCACCCGAGCGTCGGTCTCGTGCCAGGCCAGTGCCTTGGCCCCGGTGGAGTCGGTGCTGCCGTCGTTGACCAAGATCAGTTCGAACTCCAGGGGGAGCCCGTGGAGGACATCGAGCACCTCCTGTACGGCAGAATCAATGCTCTCTTCTTCGTTGTAGAGGGGGATGACGACACTGAGGTCCACATTGGTCGGGGCGAACGCGTCGAGCGCTACGTCGGAGAGCTCGGTTTCGGTGCGAGTTAGTGCCATGAACGATCTCCTTGGTCGTGGGGGCAATCGATAGCGGACGGCGAGAGTTCGAAAGATGTGGCGCTCACCGCACACCGACCCCTTCATCGGCTGTGCGCGGTGACTCTCGGTGGGCGATAACCCGAGGGGGAGTGGTCGCGCCGCCGCGTCCGATGCCGACGTAGCGGAAACCGGCCTGCTCGACCAGGATCGGATCGAAGTTGTTCCGGCTGTCGAAGAAGAGGTCCCCCCGCATCGAGCGGCGGAGTTCGGTCAGGCGAACACTGAGGAACTGGGGCCAATCGGTGGCCAGCACGATGGCATCCGCATTGGCTGCCGCCCGGATGGCATCGGGCATCAGGCGGATGTCCGGCACGTCGGGGACCGCCGTGACCATGGGGTCGTAGGCCGCCACGAAGGCCCCTTTGCCGATGAGCCGGGTTGCGACGTCGAGCGCCGGTGAATCGCGAAGATCGTCGGTGTGCGGCTTGAACGAGAGCCCGAGAATGCAGATCTTGGCACCGCGGAGCGTCTTGAGGTGGCCGAGCAACTGGTCGACCACATGCTTGCGCTGTGACTCGTTGACGGAGACCGCACCCTCAAGAATCTTCGGCTGATACCCGTATTCGTTGGCGGTGTTGATGAGTGCAGAGAGGTCCTTCCCGAAGCAGGAGCCGCCCCAGCCCAGACCGGCATCGAGGAACCGGCCGCCGATACGCGTGTCGAGTCCCATGCCGGCTGTCACCTCGGTGATGTCGGCGCCGACGAAGTCACAGAGTCGAGCTATTTCGTTGGCGAAGCTGATCTTCGTGGCGAGGAAGGCATTGGAGGCGTACTTGACCATCTCGGCCGTGGTGAGCTTGGTCTGCAGCAACGGCACGACGTCCCGCCTCCCCACGTCTCCGGGGATTTGCTGCTCCAGAATGGGGCGGTAGACATTTGCGGCAATCTCCCGCGCCTTGGGGTCATCGCTTCCAAGGACCACCCGGTCGGGGTGCAGGAAGTCCTGCACGGCACTTCCTTCGCGCAGGAATTCGGGATTCGAGACGACGCCGAATCGGTCGCGTCCTTCTGCGCCGAGAATGTCCTCGATGAGTGAGCCGAGCCAGAACCCAGTGCCGATGGGTACTGTGCTCTTGGTGATGATGACGTGGTAGTGACGCAGGTTCTGTGCGATGGCGACTGTCACACCGCGAATGGCGGTGGTGTCAGCTTCTCCATCCGGTCCGGGAGGAGTACCGACACAGACAAAGACGACATCGGAGGAATCCATGGCGTCGCAGAAGTCGTCGGTAAAGCGAAGATTGCCGCTGGCGAGCCCGCCGGCGATCAACGCGTCAAGACCCGCCTCATGGAATGGGGCGGTTCCGGCGCGCAACGTGGCGAGCTTTTCCGAATCCGCCTCGACGCCGACAACGGAATGGCCCACATGCGCCAGGCACGCCGCCACCACTGACCCGACATAGCCGCTTCCGATAACAGCGACACGCTCGCCCATCTCTTTTGTCTCCCTCTGTGCGTTTCAAGCTGAATGAATTCAGGCCGCGCGCGAGCCCCGCACGTCCCCGTGTTCGCCCTTGCGTGGGCTCCGTTGATTTGGCCCCTATGAAGGACCGGGTGATGCAAATGTCTGTGAGCGCCGTTGTCGACTAGGCGACTTGTCCTCTCTCGAGGTACCGATCGCGACGAAAGAAGCGCAAAGGAACGGGGGAGGGAACCCAGCCATCCGGCCGGGTCCAACACACGTGTTGGGGCCGCCTCAGATGGTATGCATCCACGTTGTTTCTCCCTCTCCACCCTGAGCAACCGGGCCGATGGGAAAAGAGCTACGTGGAGCCAAATCCTCCTACGAAGCCATTTCGGCGGCCCGGCTAACTCAGAGAGTCCCGCAGCTTTGCGTCCCTCCCTTGCGAGAGGTTTGCCCTTGTCGATTCCTTACGATGCGCACACTTGTTGACTTTCCCTTACAAGTCAATGGCTGCGGGCAATTGTTCAGCCGTTCCACCAAATTGCAACCGTCGTGCAACCAACGGCCGCTTCTCTGTGACGTGAAGGTTTCGTGCAGGTGAACGGATTGTTTTCGCCTACCTGGGACTACAGGGCTTTGCGCGGAGGCGTACGCCCCGGGCTCCGCGCCTCGAGCGCTCACCCGCAACCGGATGGAGACCGGGTTGCCGCGGACCACGTGGGGCCATGGAACCCGGGTTGCGCGACGGCCTGCGCAGAGCTTCCCTGATCCCAATGGTGCGAACCCTCCATCGACATGGATGATCCTGGCCCTTTGAAGGATCAGCCGAGGATAACGGTCCGAGGTCTTGATGCTCGCGACCAGCGTTTGCCCTTAGCCCGGGAAGTTGGGCTGCTGTTGGGATGTGGTTGGGATTTGGTTGTCAAACTGGCGCGGGCGATGCCATTTGGCGCGAGGGCGATGCCATCAGTGCAGTGAGTGGTATCCACCATCTTGGTGTTCCCATGCGTAAGCATTGGACACGTGGCCGATGTGCCTCGCGATAGATGCCACTGGCGGCGAACGCGCGGCAACGTTTCCGCACATGGCAACCAACACGCGGGTGACTGGAAGGCCATATACATCGTATTTCGTGACTGAGAGGATTTCATGCGCTTTCCTCCGCTGAAGACAGTTGTCCGTTGCCTGATGATTTTGTCCACTCTTGTTGCCGTGAGTGTTGTAGGCACAACGGCCGTTGCGTCTGGGCAATCCAGCCACGCGTGGGGAAGTCGTGGTGGCTCGGGAGGTTCAAGCACGTCGGGTCCAAGTGCGTCAGATCCGATAGTGGGAATGTCTGACCCGGATTTACTCGGCGAGTCCTTGGCACTTCAGAAGAGCCAACTGGCAGACATGAAGAACAACCTCCACATAACGACGGTGCGGTTAGACGCCAACTGGGAGTATGTGCAGTACGGGGGTCCAACGAGCTTCGACTGGAGTCAATACGACCAACTTGTCAGCGCTATTCGAGCTGATGGATTGGGCATTGACTTCATCATCGACGGCACAGCATCGTGGGCAAGCGCCAGCGGCAACCTGTGGGCACAGCCAAGTAGCTCTGCTCAGTTCGCCACTTGGGCGGCTGATGTGGCAGAGCGCTACGGATCGGGGGGTCCGACGACGTATGAGATCTGGAACGAGCCAAACGTGGTAGGTACCTGGTATCCGGCACCGAACCCTGCTGCCTACACGGCTGATCTGATTGCGGCATACAGAGCGATAAAGGCCATTCAACCGAAGGAGTTGGTCGTCTCTGGCGGATTGGCGGTCACCGCAACCGATGGTGCTGGCGATATCAATCCGATCACATTTCTGCAGGACATGTTCGCCGACGGAGCGGGGGGCTACTTTGATGCCGTCGCCTATCATCCTTACAGCGCACCGGCACTCCCGGACACCTATGAGGCATGGTCAGGATGGTCTTCACTCTCGGCGACCAACCCAAGCATTCGCTCCGTCATGACGGCGAATGGCGATGCGGCAATGCAAGTTTGGATCACTGAAGTGGGTTGGCCAACGGACACAGCCAGCACGACAGGTGTGACCGGTCCCACCGCCCAATCTGATGAAGTGACTCAAGTAGCGGCCTTCGCCAAGTCGAACTCGTGGGTGGGGCCAGTGTTCTGGTACACCTACCAAGATGACTACACCGGGCAGTGGGGACTTTATACATCGGCTGGAGCCAAGAAGCCCGCCTATGCAACGCTTGCTTCATTGTAGGTGCGTCGAACACTCGACTTCGTCTGGTGCCAGGAACTCCCTTGTGGTCGATGAAAGGTGAGTACAGGTAATTCGCCGGAATTGGAGTCAGTTGGCGCAGGGAGAGTGTCGGTGCGTAGGCAAGATTGACTGGGGCCAGTCTCCCTCCCCACTAAGTTCGATGGCGACACGGTGAGGCGATCGAGTGTGACACCGCCGTTGGCAAAGAAGCATCCGTCTGGCGCGTCGACGTTCTGTTGCGATCGATCAGCCTGAAGAAGGTGCTCGGAGTCCCCGCCGATGTAACCGCCAAATGATCTGCGCCACGGTACGTCACACGACACGGCAATCGGCGCGTCTCTGCGAGCGAATGCCGAAGGAAGCCATATCTCGCTGTCTCGACGACTCGTTTTTGGTCTCATTCACGCGTGGTACGACGGGTGGGTCGATCCAGGTGAGACGGGTTTAGGACTTTGTGCCCTATCCGGTGCAGGGATTCGTGCTGCACAATGTCGGCGGGGAAACAGGGATGTAATCACGGTCGTGTGCAAAGCGTGCCGCCTGACGGAGTTGCTTGTCTTGTCGGAACGAGTGAATCGAGAAAAGGGTAGGTATCGGCTGTGGCGGCGCGGGTGGTTCTAGAGCAACCTCGACGGGTTCACCATTCGAAGGGCCCGCCGCTCAGGAATGTCGTTCCGTTTCACGTTCCCCTGCGAAGTCACCGGTGACTCGCGAGGAGGTCGGGGTACAAAGACGTGTCGTCGCGAAGGCGACCTCGGTGACCCCAGGTTCGATTAGGTCGACGAGCGACCACACTGTTGCTGCGACAAGGATCGCTCCCGCGGCGCGCTCCGCCTCGTCGTCGAAGATGATGCTGTCGATCGTCATGCCGGCGTACAACGAAGGGCGGACGATTGCGCATGTCATCGAGGAAGTGCTAAGCGTTCCATTCCCATGCCCGATCGAACTCATCGTGATCGACGATGGCAGCACAGACGCCACTGCCGACGTGCTGGCGAAAGTGCGGGATCCGCGCGTTGTTATTCACACCCATGCCTGGAATCGTGGCAAGGGGGCCGCCCTTCTTACTGGATTCTCGTTGGCTGCCGGCACCCACGTCGTACCTTTTGATGCTGACCTCGAGTACGCGCCGAAGGACCTCCTTTCCCTTTTAGATCCTGTCCTCAGCGGCCGCTCCGAGGTCGTGTTCGGCACGCGACTGTTCGGTGCCAATACCGTCTATCAGTCCTACCGCTATGCCATGGCGAACAAGTTGACCACGCTCATGGCGAACGTGCTCTTCGACGCCCACATTAGCGACCTCCATACCTGTTTGAAGTTGTTGCCATTCCCGCTCCTGCGAGAACTGAGATTGCGCCAACTCGGCTTCGGCCTCGACACGGAGATAACGGCACAGGTGCTCAAGCTCGGTTACAGACCATTTGAGGTGCCGGTCTCCTATCATTCCCGAACCCGCGCGGAAGGAAAGAAGATCCATTGGCGCGATGGCGTCACGTGCGTCGCCGTGTTGTTGCATGTCCGATCCGAAAGGCGACACGTTCGGCAAGAGCGCCGCAGACAGGGCGTCTTGACGAGAAGAAGCGGCGAGGAGATCGTCCGCTTGCAACCTTCGGACGAGGGCGAGTGATGGCACAGCTCATCTTCACCCCCCAACCGATATCGAAATAATGGCCTTGAGATCGCATCCGGCGCATGCCGTCGCGACGAGGAGCCATCGTAGTTTGGCAGTACCGTCCCGATACGAGTCGTCATACGTCGGGGTGATATCTCCTCGATCAGCGCGGAGGCGAGGCGTTGTCAGCCGATCGCGGACGCACCTGCACAAAAACCATATGGTCCGGAATTCGCTGTATTCGCTCCTCAGCTACGGGCTTCAGGCGGCATTGGGCTTCACGTTTTGGATAATTGCCGCCCGAATCTTCAGTGCCCCCGAAGTAGGTCGAGCCACGTCGCTGATCTCAGCAACCACGCTCATTGCTTTCGTCTCCCTGTTCGGACTCAACAGCACTCTTGCGCGCTATCTTCCTCGGGCGTGGCACCGAGACACGATGGTGACCGCCGGGATGGCGTTGGTTGCTGTGGGCGGGACGTTCCTCGCTATCGTGTACCTCATTGCTCTTCCTCTCATTGCGCCCCAGCTCCGGTACCTGGACGGGCATATTGGCTTCGCTATCGGGTTCGTCGTGTTGACCTGCGCTGCTGCCGTGAATCTTGTCACCGATGCCATCTTCATCGTGTGTCGACGAACTGGGATCAATGCGTTGGTCGACGGTGGGATCGGCGGAGTGGCGAAATTGCTGCTGCTGCTCCTGCTCGCTGGCACAGGTTCCTATGGGCTGTTCTGCGCTGTCAGTCGGTGGGTTCGCCGCCGCGGCAGTGGCCAGCATAGTGCTGCTGTGGACGCAACTGCATTACCGCCCTGATCTGAAGGGCGTGAAAGGCACGATGTTGCCGCTCCTTCGATTCTCGAGCGCCAACTACGTAGGAAACGTGTTCAATCTTGCCCCGAACCTCGTGGTGACGCTGATCGTGTTGGACCGCCTAGGGGTGGTTGCTGCGGCTTACTACTTCGTCGTGTTCCAGATTGCCAATTTGCTCTATGCGGGCTCGTTCGCCGTTGAGCAGAATTTCTTGGCTGAGGGTGCGCACGCGGAAGAGTCTCTGACCAGTTTGATGTGGAGGGCAGCCAAGGTGCTTGCGTTGCTGGCGGTTCCCGCCGCTCTGCTCGGGGCGCTCCTTGCACATTGGGTACTTCTTCTCTTCGGGCACTCGTACGCTGAATACGGTTCCGAAACTCTTGTGTTCCTTGCTTTGGCCGGTATTCCGATTGCGGCGCAGAATTGGCTGATAACTATCCTCCGGCTCTCAGGCCAGCTTCTGGCTATCACTGTCTGCAACGGCGTTTATGCGGTGGCTATCTGCGGTCTTGCTTGGGTCTGGGCACCGCACGGCCTCGACACAGTTGGCGCAGCCTGGTTCTTCGGGTCTTTCATCGGGGTCATAGCGGCTACCGGTGCGGTGTTGCTCGGTGCCCGACGAGGAGCGTTATCCAGATGAAGGCGCTCATCGTCGCCACCTTCATTCCGCCCCACGTCGGCGGCCTCGAGGTCATCGTGTCTCAACAGGCCAAGTGCCTTGGCTGAAATGGGACACGAAGTAACGGTCTTTACAAGCCTCCACGACAAGGATCTGGCGAAGGAAGAATGGATTGATGGCTACCGAGTAGTCCGCACGCCGGTTTGGAACACCATTGAGCGCCGGACAGCCGTCCCTTACCCACTATGGGGTATGCGGTCGATCCTCCACCTCGCCCGCTTGGTTCGGCAAGTGGACCTGGTGCATATTCACGACGTGTACTACCAGCCGAGCGTGTTGGCTGCAGTGGTGACCCGGATGGCCCGTCGACCCCTTTTCATCACCCAGCATGTGTCGATCGTCGAGCACGACAGTCCTCTTGTCATGGGCGTGCAGCGCATCGTGTACGCCACTGCCGGAGCACGCTTGTGGCGGTGGAGCCGGGGGATCGTCGCATACAACGTCATCGTGCAACGATTTCTCGCCGAGCGCGGTGTTCCGAGAGACAAGGTGCATCTCTCGTACAACGGAATTGACGTGGAGTCCTTTTGCCCGGGTGACGCGTCGAAACGGGGTGTTGTTCGGGCGATCCACGGGCTGCCACAGGACAAGCCGTTGATCCTCTTCGTCGGTCGACTGGTACCGAAGAAGGGTTACCGGGAGTTCATGGCGGCGCATCACAGTGAGTACCACCTCGTACTGGTCGGACCCGGGCCTGTCCCCGCCGAGATCCCCCACGGTGTGACATTCACAGGCCCGATGGATCGAAAGGAGCTCCTCGCCCTCTATCAGGCGAGCGATGTCTTCGCTCTCCCCGCAGTCGGCGAAATGCTCACGTTGGCTATGCAGGAGGCCATGGCATGTGGATTGCCCGTGGTGACCACCGCCGAAACTGCCTATGACGAGTATTCGCTCGACCCAGCCGGGATTGCCTTCGTAGCCACGACGCCCGACGCGTTGAGGCGCACATTCATCGACATACTCCGCGACAGGGAACGACGCGGTACCGGATGAGCACCTATTCACGGGAATTGGCAACAAAGCGGTTCGATTGGCGTATCAACGCCCTCAACCTGGTTGATGTTTACGGGCAAGCGGGGCCATCGGGGAAGCGAGAGACGCTGAGGACGGGGCCCGTGTTATCCATCCGATCCACACTGATCGATGTCTCGGAGGACTGATGGTCACCACTGAGAGCATGTAGAATCTCGCCCCCGACGCCACGGATGAGCACCATTCGTGCCCGGAAGGCTCTGAAGGTCGTGAAGGGTCTATGGAACGCGAGGCAGGACGCCGGTGGTGGCCGTTCATTCTGGGAACTATCGCCATTCTGATTGGCGTCAGCCTTGTGTTTCCCGCAGGCCGGCACCAATGGGCGCTTTCGTTCGTTCGTCAGCAGACACATTACACAACACTGTCTTTCGTGGGCGCAAACAGCCTGCCAACCACGTATGTCGCGGGCGCTCCACTACACCTGACCTTCAGGGTACAGAACCATGAGGAGGATCGAATCCGCTACACCTACATACTGAGCAACGGTAACGACAGTACCGACTATGTCGGCAGTGTCCTTCACGAAGGATCGGTTACCGTGCCGGCCGGAGGCCAAGGCGTGGTCTCGGTCAGCGTCGTACCGAATTGTGCGAGCTCCCCCTGTCGGGTGCAGGTGGCGTTGAAGGGGTACTCGGAGAGTATCGATGTGATCGTGGACAGGGCGTCCCACTGATGGAGAGCGGAGGAAAGGTGGCGCTGCCGACGACCTACGTGACGACCAGTTGGGATGATGGTCACGAGCTCGATCTGGTGCTCGCATCTGAATTGGCCGCCCACGGGCTTACGGGAACGTTCTACGTTGCACCCCTTTGCCGAGGGATTCCTCCGGTGAAGCGTTTGACGAACGGTGGGCTGGGCGAACTAGCTGACGGATTCGAGATCGGCGGTCATACGCTGACGCATCCGCACCTCTCACATCTCTCCCCGGCCGACGCGAGAAGGGAGATCCTTGACGGGAAGGTCGCTCTCGAGGATCGGATCGGTTGCCCCGTAACGTCGTTTTGCTACCCGTATGGTGATTACGGCAAGGAGCATCCAAACATTGTGCGGGAGGCTGGGTTCACTCTGGCCCGGACTGTCGAGCGCTTCTGTACCACGGAGCCGCACGATCTATTCCAGATGGGTACCACCATCCATGCCTATCGCCATCTCGTCGATGGGCCGCAGATCGCACGGCGCGCTCGATCGTTTCGCAGTGCAGCTGGCATGTGGCGCAACTGGGAGCTCCTCGGCAGGCGACTCTTCGAGGAGACCCGCGCCAAGGGAGGCGTGTTTCATCTCTGGGGACACAGCTGGGAGGTTGATGACAATGACGATTGGCTTCGACTCCGGAGGATCTTTGAAGAGATCTCCGACAGCGATGCGTACTTCGTGACGAATGCGGAACTGGCCGCCGCACTACGCGGGGGAACCTGATGGTCCAACTTGATGACATGAGGCCGGCGCCGATCGAAGACCTGGTGGTTTCAGCCACGGGTGCTCCGGCACAAACCCCTCCGACCCACAGCAGGGCGAAGAGACACGCGTGCCACGCCCGAGCGCCACAAGCTGTGGATCGCCGGGGAGCCCCCTTCGTTTCGGGCGCGCTGGTGGTAGCGACGAGCCTCCTTCTCCTGAGCGGCCACAGAATTGCCTTTTTGGGTGCAGCACTGGGTTGGTGGCTCATCATCGTGCATCCGACCTACCTGATCTGCACGACTCGAATCTGGAAGCGGATCACGGGTGCAGAGCGGGTCGCTCTGAGCCTGGGTATCGTCCTTCTGGTTCTCATAGTTGGCGGCCTCTTATTCGACGTCGCACTCCCGCACCTTGGCGTGCCCCGCCCCCTCGCTCAGCATCCGGTTCTTCTTGCAGTCGTCGCGTTGAACTTCGCACTTATGGCCTGGCGGTCCCAAAGAGGCTCTGTCGCGAACAACTGGCGAGCAAGTCTTCGGCTCATCCGCCGCCGCGAATGGAGGGTCCTGGCAGTCAGCGCCTGTGGCCTCCCCCTCGTCGTGGCCGGCGCCAACCGCCTGAACAACGGCAGGGGTGACCTGGTGGCGTTGTTAGGGTTGGGTGCTGTCGTTGTCGCCTTCGCATTGCTCCTGTGGTGGCGGGACGGCCTGCGGGATTCCGTTGTGGCCGCCGTGACCTATCTGCTCGGTCTCAATCTCCTCCTCGCCACGTCGTTGCGCGGCTGGTACACGACCGGTCATGACGTCCAGAAAGAATTCTGGTCTTTCAACTGACCAAGGATCACGGGGTATGGAACATCGGATCGTTCCGGGACGCGTACAACGCTTGCCTCAGCATTACCATTCTGCCGACCGAGATCTGGCAGATGGTGCGGATTGATGACCCCTACGTCTACAAAGTGTTCTTCCAACTGCTCTTCGCTGCATGTCCGGTACTCGTCTACCTCTTGGCGCGGCGCTATTGGTCCAAGCAGATCGCGATACTCGCCGTTGTCTATTTTGTAGGATTTCCCGGCTTCTTCACAGACATGCCGTTTCTCAATCGCCAGGCCATAGCGTTCTTGTTCCTCGGCATGGCCCTCCTGGCCGTCACCAGGCGAGACTGGACCACCCGTCGCCGACGCGTGGTCGTCGTCGTTTTCGCCTCCGGGATAGGCCTTTCGCATTATTCGACGATGTACATCTTTGTCGGCACACTCGCGCTGGCGTGGCTCATCGATCGAGGCTGTGTCCTGTGTGTCCGCCTGAGATGGAGGCATAGACCTCGTCCAAAGCGCTGTCAGGCCCAGATGGGGGGATATTACGAGGACAGTGACGCTGGGTCTGGTTCTCGCTGTTGGACTTGTCCCTTTCGTCTGGGGTGACGTTCTTACCCATACCGCCGACACGGTGGTCACGACGGCAAAAGAGGTCTGGCCTCCTTTGGGCGGGGCCCACTCAGTGGACGCCTCCTACAGTCTGCTTTCTGGAAGTGGACCGAGTAGTCAGTCGATTCTGAACGCATACAGAAGAGAGACGCTTCACACACGAAAGGTCAATGGGCCTGCGACCTACTTACCCCTCTCCAAGGCACTGTCTGCCCCGACCCCTGCGCTCGACACGTCGTCGCTTCGTGTATCCGAAGTGGGCAAGTTGTTGGCGGATATCCACGTGCCTCCATCTACCGTCAATACGGCGGTGCGCGACCTTGCGTCGAGAGGCGAGCAGATATTCATCGTTGTGGGGCTGGCGGCCATTGGGCTGGTGCGGAGGCGCCGTCGTCAGGTTGGACGCGACTTCTACCTCATGGCCGTCGCGAGCCTCGCGGTCCTCGCTGCGGTGACGGTATTACCCGGTCTCTCGGTCAGCTATGGGCTGCTCCGAGTCTTTCAACAGGCGCTCTTCATCCTTGCCCCTGTGCTCGTCATCGGATCGTTTGTGGTTCTCCGGCCCTTCGGTGAGGCATGGGCGGCGCGTATCGGCTCCGTCCTCGCTCTGGTCTTCTTGGTGTCGACGATCGGTGTTATGCCGCAAATCCTGGGCGTGTATCCAGCTCAACTGAACCTCAACAACAGCGGCGCGTACTACAACAACTACTACGTCCACCCCCAAGAGGTGGAGGCGGTGCGGTGGCTAGGGGGCCAACCCGACACGTTGCCGAACGGCGTGCAGGCCGAGAATTTCACGGATCTCTGGGACTTCAAAGATCCCAATGATATCGGTGGGACGCAGGTGATCAGCGACTTGTATCCGACGCTCGTTCGAAAGTCGACATGGGTGGTGCTCGGGTACTCGATCGTTCACTCAGATGTCGCTACAACCGACACCAACGGTGACCTCATCGCTTACAAGTATCCGAAGAATCTCCTCAGTCAGAACAAGAATCGCGTCCTTCGACAACGGGGGGACGGTCATCTACAAGTGAAGGATGAGGGGCACGTTCGTCAGCTTCGCATCGGATTGGAGGCAGCATCAGCTGGTCTTGCCTACGCCAGCGCGCTCGGCTGCGTTGAGCGTTTTTGTCGTCGGAAGCTTCCGTCCAGAGGAGCTTCCCTCTCCTTACTGGGGGCGTGTCCATGGGCTTCGCACCGATACCTTCGGCTTCAGCTGTTTTGTCCTCAGCGTCCTGGCCTACGTGCAAAGCGAGTACTTGCGAGTCTCTCGGCAGGTCCGCCGGAGAAACACAACCTCGGCGGATGCGGATATGGGATCCCTCTTCGTGTTGACGCTCGTCACGGCTCGGGGGTTTGTCCTCGCTGGTTCAGTGTTGGTGGCCTATCTGTCAGTCAATGCCGTCACCCACCCACAAACGCTGGCGCTCTCGGCGACCCACTTCCTGTCGTGGCCCACGGAAGGCACGTTGCGAGTTGTAGCCCTCTTCGTGACGGCATGTGCCGTCGCGGTGGTGCGGATGCAACGGATCTTGATGAGTAGAGGGTAATCGCCATGCCGAGCGTCCTACTCGTGTCGCCATACCTCCCCCCTCATATCGGTGGCGTCGAGCGATACGTCGAGACGATTGCAAACGAGCTCGTGGGGTTGGGATGGCGGGTCGTCATTGCCACTCCTGCGCTCCCCGGGACTCGCACGGAACGCGTGGATCGTTCCCCGATCGAAGTCCGCTATCTCAATGCACTGGGTCGGTTGTCGAATACACCGGTAGGGTTCCACTGGCGTGCTGACTTGAGCCGCATAATACAAGAGGACCGCATCGACGTCGTTAACGCGGATACTCCCGTCCCTGGCCTGGCGGATGCGGCACAACGTGCAGCCGGTGTAGTCCCGTTCGTCCTTACGTACCACGCCGGCCCCATGCGGAAGAGTATTGCTCTGGTAAATCTTGGTCTGCGCGCATACGAGCGCTGTGTCGTCCCTTACACGGTCAAGCGATCCTCGTATCTCATCTGCTCGTCCGTCTACGTCCGGGCGTTCCTCGAGTCGTTTGCCCATGCGACTCCGGTGGAAGTCATTCCGCCCGGCGTGGACATTCGTCAGTACACAGTCGCGCCATATGAAGGTCGTCGAGGATTGATCTTCGTCGCCTCTTTGGATCGGGCGACGTGTTACAAGGCGTTGGATACTCTTCTCGAAGCCCTGACTTTACTGTCTGCAGAAGGGCAATCCATTCCTCTCGATGTCGTCGGAGATGGAAATGCGCGGGCTGACTACGAGGCTCAGTGCGCAGCTCTCGGGCTTACGAATCTTGTCCGCTTCCATGGTGCGGCCGATCCCACCCAATTGTCGTGTTTGTATCGACGAGCTTCGGCGTTGGTCCTGCCGAGCCGACACGATAGCTTTCCCACGGTACTTCTTGAATCGATGGCGAGCGGCACACCGATCATCGTGTCGAGGGTCGGTGGCATCCCGACATTCGTCGAGGACGGACGCAATGGCCTGCTCGTCCACCCTGGGCGCCCAGAAGAGATCGCCAGTGCCGTGAAGAGGCTGGTCGCCAATCCGGGGTTCGCCGCCGCACTCGGAGCCGAGGGTCGGCGCACTGTTGAAAGGAATTGGACGTCGGAGGTCCAAGGTCAACGAACGGCTGATGTGCTGGAACGAGCTGTGCCCAGGGGGCATACTCGCAAGACCCATCAGGGAACGTCCCAGGGCGCGGATAAGCCGGGGCGACGGAACCTTCTCATGATCGCCCCTTACTTCCCCCCCTTCGTGGGAGGAGTGGAGCAGTACACGTGGCACCTGGCAACGGCATTGACTGCCACCGGACGATGGAATGTGACGGTGCTGACGACCAAGCGTCATGCGTTTCGTTCAGAAGTGAGCGACGAGGACGGCATCCACATCGTGCGGGTTGGATCCTGGGTCGCTACTCCTACACGCCGTTCAGCCCTTTGTGGCCTTGGCAGGTTCGCCGGAACATCAGACGGCTGGATCCAGAAGTCATCAACGTGCACACCCCTGTACCACTTCTTGCTGATATCGCGGCGTGGGCTACTGGTTCCCGGATGTTCCTTCTCACCTATCATGCGGCCACCCTCAAGAAGGACGCTGGCGGACTTTTCAACGTGGTCGAGCGCTCATATCGGATTCTGGAGCGCTTCACGCTGAGACGGGCGGACGCCGTCCTCGCTGTCTCCGACTTTGTCAAGGAGACGTTGCGCGATCGTGCGAAGGGGACGTTGGTGACCTTCACGAACGCTGTCCCGGCGGCGACGCTCAGCAATGCCCCCGCCCACCCGGTGGTGGGTCAGTTCGTCTTCATAGCTCGGTTGGACAAAGAGCACCGTTGGAAGGGACTCGAGCTGATCCTCGAGGCATTTGCCCTGTGTCCGTCAGCGAAACTGATGGTCGCTGGCGATGGTGATATGCGCTCGTTCTACGAGCAACGTGCTGCCGAGCTGGGTGTCTCGGGACCGGGTCACGTTCTTGGGCACCGTCACAGGCGCAGCCAAGGGTAAATTGCTCAGTTCAGCCTCCGTGTTGATTGCATATCCGACCACCAGCAACGATGCGTTTCCAACGGTCCTCTTGGAGGCATGGGCCGCACGTGTCCCCGTCATCGCCGCCGAGATCGGCGCGTTGCGGACGCTCGTCCATCAGGGCGTCGACGGCCTCCTCGTGGCGCCGTCCCAGCCTGAAGCTTTGGCTCGAGCAATGGCGTACCTCATGGAGGACTCAGCTGACGCTGTCAGATATGGCGAGAACGGAAGGCGGCGGATGAAGGATTTCACATGGGAATCGCAGGCGATTCGCTTCGAGGAGCTTGTCGGCGCCGTAGAGAGCAGCCGTTCGAAGGCGAGGGGACGTGGATAGGAAGTCGAAACGGGCTGCAGGGTCGCGTGTCCCGGCGAGTGGTGCACGTGTCGTCTCGTTACCCGCCGGATCTGGGTGGTATGGAACGTGTCGTCCATGAACTGTCTCGCGTGGTTGCCGAAGAGATCAGGTCGCCAGTGGAGGTGATCACGGGCGCGGTAGGTCACCTACGGGGCACCGCTCGAGGGCAGCGTTCTCGTACGCTGCCTTCGGTCCTTCAACGTGTTGGTGACGCCAGTCATCCCGGGCCTGGGCTGGGAGTTGTTACGCCGCTCGTGACCCGGGCTCCTCCATGTGCATGTGGCACACGCTGGCACACCTGAGGTTGCTGCGCTGGTCGCTCGGTTGAGAGGAGTGCCGTATCTCGCTCACGTTCACATCGATGCCCAACCCACGACGTGGATGGGGTGCCTGCTCGGTTCGTACCAAAAGCGTGTGCTCTCGAAGGTGTTGGCCCACGCTGCTCTCGTGCTGGTACCGACCGAGAGCTATCGCAGACTTCTCATCGACAAATACGGACTGGATTGCGAGCGTGTGCGAGACATTGCCGAACGGGACGAACATCCATGTGCGGGATATTGCTGAATGTACGCACAGCTCGCCCGAGGCCCCGGTGCAGCTCCTGAGCGTAGGGCGAGTGGCCCGAGAGAAGAACCTCCCACTCCTCATAGACGCTGTCCGTATGCTCGTCGAGGAAGAACAACTCGATATGCAGCTCGAGATCGTCGGAGAGGGTCCAGCCTGGGATGAGGTGGCTCGGCATATAAAGAATTGCGGGCTGGAGTCCCGCGTGCACTTGGCTGGACGCCGGACGGGGAGCGATCTTGTCGAAGCCTACGACCGAGCCGATGTCTTCGTCATGACCTCACGGAGTGAGTCGTTCGGTGATCCTCATTGAACGGCGTGGACGCCTCCGTGTCATTGCCGAATATCACCGGAGTAAAAGACATCGTCATCAACGGGACCACTGGTCTGCTGATCGACCATACGGCCGAATCCGTCCGTGATGCCATTCTTCGAGTGCTCCGAGAGCCGGGACTTCGCGAGCATCTTATGACCAACGCTCAGGCAGAGCTGCATCGCTATGAATGGAACGCGATAGCCCGTCAATGTGCCCGCTTGTACGAAGAGGTGTTGGAGAACGGAAGGGTGCCATCGTCTACGGCTCGGCGGCCGAAGACCGCGTCGGCAGGGGTATCTTGATGATCCTGATCGGCATCCGTCATACGTTGGGGGCGATGGTGGGGCACTTGCCTGACTCATTTGACGCTTCTTCGTCGTCATGCGGAGCAATATCGCCATGAGCGAAGCAAGCTCGTTCGGAAAGGTGACGAAGAGCCTGCAATTGGATTTCGCGATTGCCTCCCGCTCGGTCTTCCGCAACACATTGGCGGGTTCTGTCCTGGTACCACGGATCATTCGGACCCTGCTCTATCGTGCGAGCGGTTTGGCAATTCGTTCGTTCAATATTCGCGAAGGTCAAGTGATCGAAAACGGGTCCTTGGGGATAGGTGATCGAACCTTCATCAACTGCCGCTGCGTCTTCGAGGGCAGTGGCGCTATTGAAATCGGAGCGGACTGCCAAGTGGGTCCCGAGACTATGTTCATCACGTCCAATCACGAGCGGCGCTCTGACGGAACAGTGAGTGACGATTCTGCGTACGGCGATATCCGTGTGGGTGACGGAGCTTGGATCGGGGCACGGGTGGTCGTCCTTCCGGGCGCAATAATCGAAAAGGACTGCATCATCGCAGCGGGTGCTGTCGTGCGGGGCCGGTGCCTTGCCGGGCGTACCTACGGCGGTGTTCCGGCTCGACTCATTGCTGAGCCGACCGTGGAACGTTGAGAACGCTCGAATCGCCCTCCTTGCCTAGGGAATGTCGAACTCCTCTCGACGTGAGACGCCAATGCCACATGCTGGCCCTTGCTGCAACGGAGCGTTTGTCCGGCGCCATCTTCCCCTTGCACGCTCCATCGGAACGGGTGAACTGGCCCCTGATTCCACGCCTCGAGATAGATCATGTTGGCGGAGCAATCCTCGAAAGCTCGTGGGGATTTGGCTGCCATGTATGTCCTTTCCGGATATGAATTTCAGAACTCATCGTTATCAACGCGCACGTGAACGTCGGGGATCTCCAGTACGACGTCCTCGCAAGTCTCCCGATACTTCCGAAAGACTTGGTGAGGCCATGTCCGGGCGTGCGCACCCCACCCAAAACCACTTGAAACCGCTTCTCGATCCACCCCCGGCTTGCTGCCTCGCTGCGACGTGAACTCCAGCGCGGTGCTGATCTTATGCTCGGTGATCCGTCAATGGGTGGCGTGCCTGGGGTGATGCAGAGCAGGCGCTGGCCCGGTGGACATCCGGGACGTGGTCCGAGCCGAACCAGTCGTCTGCCATCGAGCGTTTGTCCTGGTGTTCGGGGTCAGGAAGGAAGAAGGAAGAGCGGACCACACACGACAGGAGCGCACAAGCCAGGACGAGGAGCGTGGTCGAGCCGGCGAAACGGCGTGTTTCGACGCCTCCGTGTCATTGAACGGCGTGGACGCCTCCGTCGACGTGAATGATCTCGCCTGTAGTCATGGGGAAGAGGTCGCTGAAGAGGGCGATGCATCCCCGGGCCACGGCATCGGAGTTGTTGACGTCCCAGCCGAGCGGAGCTCGTTCGGTCCACGTGTCCTCAAATGCCGAGAAGCCCGGAATTGATTTGGCGGCCATGGTGCGGATGGGGCCCGCTGCCACAAGGTTGACCCGGATGCCATCGGGGCCCAGCTCTTTGGCCAGGTAGCGGGTCAGGGACTCGAGCGCGGCCTTGGCCACGCCCATCCAATCGTAGAGAGGCCAGGCCACCGTGGCGTCGAAGTCGAGGCCGACGACGGAGGCCCCGCCGTTCTGGCCGGCACTGGTGAGGAGCGGTTTGAAGGCTCCTATCAGGGCTTTGAGCGAATAGGCCGAGATGTTGAGGGCAATCGAGACCTCGTCCCAGTCAGCCGCGAACATGCCGCTACCCAGGCAGTTTGCCGGGGCGAAGCCGATGGCGTGCAGAAGGCCATCCAGTCGGTCCCAGCGTTGCGCGAGCGCCGTCCCCGCCGCAGAAAGTTGCTCGGGCGAGGTGACATCGATTTCGAGGACGTCGGGCTCCGTGGGGAGCTTGCGCGCGGTCCGCTTGGTGAGCGAGAGGGCGCGCCCGGCGCCAGAAAGGACGATCTCCGCCCCCTCCTCCTGGGCGAACTTGGCGACGGCGAAGGCGAGGGAGGCGTCGGTGAGGACGCCGGTGATCAAGAGACGCTTTCCGTCCAGAAGTCCCATAAGCAGAGCGAGGTTATGCGAAGGTGGGGGCATGCATGTGGGAATTCTTGGAGGGACCGGCCCGGCCGGCCGAGGTGTGGCGGTGAGGCTGGCCGCCGCCGGTACCGAGGTCACTTTGGGCTCGAGGGATGCCGAGAGGGCTGCGGGGGTGGCTGGTGACATTGTTGCCAAGTGGCCCGACCTGCGTCTCGACATCCGAGGAGCGGACAATGACGGCGCAGCCAGGGCCGATGTGGTGGTCCTCGCCACCCCTTGGGACAGTGCAGTTGCCACGCTCAAGCCCTTGCGGGAGATACTGGCCGGCAAAGTTGTCATCTCCATGGCCAATGCGTTGATCAGAGAGGGTCGTGAAATGCTCGCCCTTATCCCTCCTCGTGGCTCAGTGGCTGCAGCGGTACAGGCCGCACTCCCCAATTCCCTGGTGGCAGCCGCATTTCACCATCTGCCGGCTTCGGAAATGGAAGACTTGCAGTCGGGGTTGGAAGCAGACGTGCTCGTGTGCTCGGACTTCCCGGAGGCCACTGTGGTGACGGAGTCGCTTGTTGACGTGATGCAGGGATTGCGTCCCTTGAACGCCGGGAGCTTGAATCAGGCGGCGGCAATCGAAGCGTTCACAGCCGTCTGCATCACCATGAACATGCGGCACAAGGCCCACTCGACGTTGCGGATAACGGGGATTTAGGAATGCGGCTGTACGACACCGCCAGAAAAGAGGTTGTGGCTTTCGAGCCGGGGCCCTTGGTGACGATGTACTCCTGTGGCATTACCCCCTACGACTCTGCCCACCTCGGTCACGCTGCCGTCTACCTCTATTTCGACATGTTGCAGCGGCGCTTGCGTGACCTCGGCCACGAGACGAAGTGCGTGCGCAACGTGACCGACGTGGACGACGACATCCTCCGAAAGTCCCGCGAGCTCGGCGTCCACTATCTGGATCTCGCCGCGGAAGAGATGGCGCGCTTCGACGCTGAGATGGGGATGCTCAATCTCTTGCCGGTGTATGCCGAGCCCCGGGCCACCTCGGCCATCTCCGAGATCCTCTCCCTGATCGGCGCCGCACTCGATGCCGGCCACGCCTATGAGTCCGGAGGATCCGTCTACTTCGACGTGGCGACCTTTCCCCCCTTCGGGCGGATAAGCGGTTTCGGACGGGCCGAGATGCTGCACCTGGCGGCCGAAAACGGTGGTAATCCCGACGATCCGCACAAAAGGAATCCGCTGGACTTTGTCCTCTGGCAGCCCTCACTGCCGGATGAGCCGGCGTGGCAGTCGCGTTGGGGCGCCGGCAGGCCGGGGTGGCACATCGAATGCTCGGCGCTCGCATTGCGGGAACTGGGGGAGACGGTGGACATTCACGGGGGAGGACGCGATCTCGTTTTTCCCCATCACGAATGTGAGGCCGCCCAGTCAGAAGCGGTGACGGGCCGGCAGTTCGTCCGACTCTGGTTCCACGTGGGTCTGGTCGGCCTCAATGGGACGAAGATGTCGAAATCGTTGGGCAACCTGGTCTTTGTAGGGGAACTTTGCCGTGAGTGGGAGCCGCCAGCCGTTCGGCTGGCGCTGTTGGCCCACCATTACCGCCAGGACTGGGATTGGGTCACGATGGACGACATGCCGCATGCCGCGGGGCGGCTCGCCCTCTGGCGCTCCGCAGTGGAAGGTGGCGGCGATGCCGGACTGGCAGAGGTTCGTGCGGCACTGGACAACGACATGGACACCCCCGGAGCTCTCGAAGCACTCGATCGTGAGGCGAAGGCCGGGCACTCGGTGCAGGCCGCCGCCGAGCTGCTCGGCGTCGAGCTCTGACGTCCTCGCGAAGCCTCGACGTCCAGACGCCCGACGTTCGCGGATTTGGCGTTGTCGTCGGCTCTTGGGCGTAGCCACTCGGGGCGTCCAGTACCCTGGAATGACACGACCTTCCAGGGGGAATCCCCTGGCTGAACAGGAAAGGCAGAACAATGGCAGGCGTCATCTCGGTACGGCTTCCCGATGGTTCGCAGCGGGAGATCGTCGAGGGGACGACGGCCGCTGAGTTTGCCCAATCGATCGGTCCCCGTCTGGCCAAGGCTGCGATTGTCGCAACCGTGGACGGACACGCCGTTGACCTCAGCTGTCCGCTGCCCGATGGGGCCGAGGTCGCCATCGTCACCGCCGAATCCGATGCCGGGCGCGACGTTCTCCGTCACTCAACGGCTCATGTCCTGGCGCAGGCCGTCCTCCGCCTTTGGCCGGGTGCCAAGTATGCCATCGGCCCGGTCATCGAGAACGGGTTCTACTACGACTTCGAACTGCCCGGTGGCGCGCGGTTCAGCGATGACGACTTGGCCCGTATAGAAGCCGAAATGCGCGCCATCATGGCCGAGGACCAGCCCTTCATCCGCCATGAGCACCCCCTGAAAGAAGGGTTGGAGTTGTTTGCCGACCAACCCTTCAAGCGCGAGATCATCGAGGCCGTGGGCTCTGGGGCGGACGAAGTCGATGCCAGCGGCTCTGTGGTCAGCACCTACTGGAACTCGGACACGTTCACCGACCTTTGCCGGGGCCCTCATGTCCCCTCGACGAGTCGATTGGGGCATTTCACGTTGATGCGGGTCGCTGGCGCCTATTGGCGAGGAGATGAGAAACGGCAGCAACTCCAACGGATTTACGGGACCGCGTGGGAATCGGAGAAGGCACTGGCGGCCCACCTCCACCAGCTGCAGGAGGCAGAGCGGCGCGACCACCGCAAACTCGGCGCCGAGCTCGACCTGTTCAGCTTTCCCGAAGAGGTCGGACCGGGGCTGGCCATCTTCCACCCCAAGGGCGGGACGATCCGCCGGCTCATGGAGGAGTACTCACGACAGCGTCATGTCGAAGAGGGCTACGAGTTCGTCAATTCGCCGCACATCACCAAGAGCGATCTCTTCGAGATCTCCGGCCACCTCGACTGGTTCGCCGAAGCGATGTACCCGCCGATGGAACTCGATGGGGGAGCCCAGTACTACCTCAAACCCATGAACTGCCCTTTCCACATTCTGGTCTACCGCAGCCGGCAGCGTTCCTACCGTGAACTGCCACTCAGGTTCTTCGAGTTCGGCGCCGTCTACCGCTACGAGAAATCCGGTGTGGTGCACGGGTTGACCCGCGTGCGCGGGATGACGCAGGACGATGCGCACATCTTCTGCACGCGCGAAGAGATGGGGCCCGAGTTGGTCCGCACGTTCCACTTCGTCCTCAACCTCCTGCGTGACTTCGGCTTGAACGACTTCTATCTGGAGCTTTCGACCAAGCCACCGGGCAAAGCCGTCGGCTCCGATCAGGACTGGGAAGAAGCGACCGAGACTCTGCGGGCCACCGCGGAGGAGATTGGCCTCGACCTTGTCATGGATGAGGGTGGCGGAGCGTTCTACGGGCCGAAGATTTCAGTGCAGGCCAAGGATGCCATCGGGCGGACGTGGCAGATGTCGACCGTCCAGCTCGACTTCCAGCTCCCGGAGCGATTCGAGCTCGAGTATGTGGGTGCCGACAACGCTCGCCATCGTCCGATCATGATCCATCGGGCACTCTTCGGGTCGGTCGAGCGCTTCATGGCGGTGCTGCTCGAGCACTATGCCGGCGCGCTGCCCACGTGGCTGTCTCCTGAACAGGTCCGGGTGTTGCCCGTGAGCGAAGCCCACACGCCATACGCAGAATCTGTGGCCGCAGCGTGCGCCGGCGCCGGGCTGCGGGCAAGTGTCGATGACGCCGCCGAGAATCTGAAAGCCCGCATCCGGAAGGCGAAGTTGACAAAGGTTCCCTACATACTCGTGGTGGGTCCTGATGACGTGGCCGCACAGACGGTCGGGGTCAACCCGCGCTCGTCGAGCGGCCAACCCCGGCGCGGTGTCGACCTGACGACGTTCGTCGACGACGTCGTCGCCGAAGTGGCGCGGCACGGCTCCCCCGAAGACGCTGCATCTGGATCTCCGGTCGAGTGAACGCCGACTCGTGAGCCTCGAGAACCTCTGGGCGGGCTGGCGCCACGCGTACATACAGGAAGCGACGGAACGGGAACGGAGCGGCCTGCTTTCGGCGGACGAGACGTCCTGCGTCTTCTGCCGATTAGCCGAGAGTGGTCCGCCGTCACTCGACAACCTCGTGGTGTGGCGCGGTGAGTGGTCATTCGTCGTCCTGAACGCCTATCCGTACGCCAGTGGGCATGTTCTGGTGTTGCCCTTGCGCCATGTCGGCGCGTTGAGTGACCTGACGGATCAGGAGGCGGCCGAGGTGTGGACGGCGACGCGTGACTCGGTCGCGGCCATTGAGACGGCCTATGACCCCGACGGGCTCAACATGGGGGCCAACCTGGGTCGAGCCGCCGGCGCGGGCATCCCTTCCCACGTCCATCTCCATGTTCTCCCGCGATGGTCGGGCGACACGAACTTCATGACGACTGTCGCCGGGACGAGGGTCATGCCCGAAACACTGCAGATTGCGTGGCAGAAGCTGACCGGGGCATGGCCGAGGGGCTAAGCACCAACCTGTGCGATCGACGCCACAAGGTGCTCAGGGACCGCGTCGTAGTGGTCGTAGTCGACGGTGAAGGAGCCCCGGCCACCGGTGAGGGCGCGAAGGTCGACGGCATAGCGGGTCAGCTCGGAGGTCGGGGCGTAGGCGATGACGATCTGGTAACCATCCTCCCCCTGTTCGGTGCCGACGATGCGTGCCCTGCGGGAATGAAGGTCGCCGAGCACGTCCCCCTGACTGTCGGCGGGAACCGTCACCTCGACTTTTGAGACGGGCTCGAGAAGGATGGGCCCAGCCTCGCTCATGGCCTGGCGGATGGCCAACGCCGCCGCCATCTTGAAGCTCACCTCGTTCGAATCGACGGAGTGCGCCTTGCCGTCATCAACCGTGACCGCGATGTCGACAACGGGATACCCGAAGACGCCCCCGCTGGACATGGTCTCGATGACTCCCTTTTCCACCGCGGGGATGTACTGGCGCGGGATCGCACCGCCGACGACTTCGTCGTGGAAGACGAATCCCTGCCCGCGTGGCAGGGGCTCGAGCCGCAGATGGCACACACCGAACTGGCCGTGTCCGCCGGACTGCTTCTTGTGCTTGCCTTCAGCGTGCGCTGGCATCGTGATCGTTTCGCGGTAGGGGATGCGCAGCTCCTCACGCTCCACGTGCACGTTGCACTTGCGTTCCAGGCGTTCGAGCGTGACGGCGAGATGCACTTCACCGCTGACGCCCAGAATGGTCTGGTGGGTCTCGTCGTCTCGGACGACGGTGAGTGCAGGGTCCTCGTCGCACAACCGCTGGAGCGCGGACATCAGCTTGTCGTCGTCGGCGCGAGTGGCCGGCCTGACCGCCACCTGGAGGGCCGGGGGAGGAAGTTGGGGTGGCGGTATCGTCACCGGTTGGCCCTTTGGGGCCAGGGTGTCGCCGGTGCGCGTCCCGTTCAAACGGGGAATGGCGACAAAGTCGCCGGCGACGACGGAGGAGGTGCTCTGTGTGGCGTGGCCGGAGATCGCCTGCAGGGCGTGGAGACGTTCCTCGCTACGGGTGCGGGTGTTGACGAGCACGGTGTCAGGAGTGAGCGTGCCCGAAATCACCTTGCACAGGGAGACTTTTCCGGTATGACTGTCGGTGAAGGTCTTCGTCACCGTGAGCAGGACATCGGCGTGAGCATCGCAGGGGATCTGCGTCGTTGTCGTCCCCGCCATCACGGTGACAGGCGGGCCCGCGCTCGGGGTGGGGCAGAGTTCCTCGATCAGCCGGGCCAACCGGTCGACCCCGACGCCGGTCAGCCCCGAACAGCACAGGACGGGGAAGACAGCCCCGGCGGCGACCCCTCCCGCCAGGCTTTTCTCGAGCTCGTTGTAGTCGATGACTTCGCCGCCGAGGTAGCGCTCCATGAGATCGTCGTCCCCCACCACAATTCCCTCGACCAGCTGTTCGTGCACTGCGTGTTCCTCGTCGACCAGCTCCTCAGGGATCGGCCCCTCGTGGCCGACAGGGGGGATCGTGCCGTCGACGGCCGCTTGCGGAGTCGGCGTGTCGTAGTGGGTGGCCGTGTCTCCCAGCAGGTCGATCACGCCGTGGAAGTCCGCTTCAGCGCCGATCGGCAACTCGACCGGCGCGACGCCGACGCCGAAGGCGGCACGGATCTCGGCCAGTGTGCGATCGAAGTCTGCTCGCTCGCGATCCAATTTGTTGATGACGATCACACGGGGCAGACCCAGCTTCGTGGCGGCACGCCAGGCGTCTTCGGTCTGGGCCTGCACGCCCTCCGTGGCGCTGACCACCACGACGGCCAGGTCGGCGCGGGCCAGAGCCGTGAGCATCTCGGAGGCGAAGTCGGCGTAACCGGGCGTATCGAGCAGGTTGACCTTCACGCCGTTGACGGTGAACGGCGCCAGGGCGGTAGAGATCGACAGCTGACGAGAGATCTCTTCGGGTTCGAAATCACAGGTGGTCGTGCCTTTTTCCACCGAGCCGCGGCGGGGGATGGCGCCCGTCGCGGCAAGCAGCGCCTCGGCCAGGGTCGTCTTGCCGGCGCCGTGATGGCCGACGAGTGCGACATTCCGGATTGCAGTCGGGTCGAGTGGCACCTGGTACCTCCGTCCGTGTTGCGAGCCGTCACGAGGCCAGGCCGCTCCGAGGAGCTGTCTGCCTCACCGCTGAGTGTACGGCGGCGCCGCCTGTCATGCTCAGACGACGGGTGAGCCCCCCACATCCGCTTCTGGCCGCCGTGCAACGCTCCCTGTAGCGGGAAACAGGCACTCGAGCGGAGAGTGCCTGTTTCACCGGTCATCGAGATGGAGTGGGGCTCGGGGCCCGCGGCGGTCTGCGACTAGAAGCTGACGGCGCCGCCCCCGCCCGCTGTCGTGGTCTTGGTGGTGTTCTTCGCTGCGGCGGTGGCCGTACCCGTGACCTTGAGGTTGACGTTCATGCCGAGCATCTTGTGGCCGGGGATGGGGCAGAAGACGTCGTATCTACCGCCACTCTTGAACACGACCCTGAGCTTGGTGCTCTGGCCGGGAGAGATGTCAGCCGTGGACGCGTGGAGCCCCGCGCCGGTGATCTCGAGGGCATGTGTGGTCTTGCCCTTGTTGATGGCGACGAACGTGTAGGCGCCGGGGCCGAAGGTCTTTTTGGAGAGCGCGATGTGGAAGTCGGTCTCCACGGCCTTCACGGTGGTCGAGGAGGTGGCACCCGCCGGGGCACCGCCGGCGCCGGCCGTGAGCGCTCCCATCGCAGCGAGGGGGATGAGGGCGAGTTTGGCGGAGGTGGAGCGGAGGGTCATCGGGTGTCCTTCGTTCTCGTCAGTGGGGGCTGTGACCAGGTCTACGGACTGCGACTCGCCCGGGATGGCGGGTCGACGTGATGCGGTCCCGAACGCGACGGGCGCTCCGCAAGCACGAGCCCGCTCGGTAACTGAGCCTAACGGGGTCTCCGAGGCCGGACAGCGCGCCCGAGCAGGCCCTTTCCAGGCGGCTGGTCCGGTGCCGGCAGAATGGCGCAACGCACGTTTGCTCCTTCCGGATGGCGCCGGATGATAAACTTTTGTATCTGTTTCATGAGCGCCGCCCGCTCCGGGGTGGCGCCGGACGAGGAGTTCTATGTTCGACGGTCGCTGGCGCGACGCAGTCGATCGGTCCACCGGGCCGGTCGGGGCTGCACTGCACCGACGAGGTATCACCGCTGATGTTCTCACCGCGACCGGTTTGATCTCGGCCACGGCGTGTGCCGTGCTCGTGGGCTCGGGCCACCTCCACCTCGCCGTCATCCTCCTCGTCATCACCGGGCTCCATGACCTGCTGGACGGCCCGGTCGCCAAAGCGGCCGGGACGGCGTCGGTTCGGGGCGCCTTCTTTGATTCGGTGACAGACCGGGTGGCGGATGCGCTCTTGATGGGTGGCGTCTCGTGGTACCTGGTCAGTCAGCACAAAGGCCACTTGGCGGTGTTGCCCCTGGCGGTGCTGGGCGTGACCGCCCTGGTCTCCTATGAGCGAGCCAAGGCAGAGTCGCTCGGGCTCTCGGCCAAGGGTGGCCTCATGGAGCGGGCAGAGCGGATGATCCTCCTCGGAATCGCCCTGCTGGACAGCGCGTTCGTGGTGCCGGTCCTGTGGGCCATGCTCGTGTTGATCTCGATCACCGCACTCGCCCGTTTCATCAAGGTGTGGAACGAAGCCTCTGGCAAGGACGTCGCCGTGCGCCGCCGGGTCGTGGCCTGGCGTGAAGGCAGGGTCGAGTCGCGCTGGCGCACCTGGCGTGAGGGCGCGGCCGTCCCCGGTGGCGTCGTGAACCAGCGCACCGGTGTTCCCGTCGGACGGTGGCGAGCCCGTCGGCAAGATGCGTTGAGCAGCCGTTCGGGCCGGACCCTCCGGGCCCGTCGACGGGCCGCTCGACCGCACCCACATTCTTCTGGGGGAACCACAGGCGGGAGTACGGGTGCGAGGAACCGGGCGAACGATGGTTCGACGGGCGGTTCCTCAGGTCGCACACGACCTTCGCGTGGGCCGCTTTCCTGAGCCTGTACCAGGCATAGGAGAGGTCGACCGTGGGGGAGTCGGCGGCAACCATGACGGGTTGGCGCGGCATGCTGAAATACCTGACCTATACGGGCCTCGCCAGCTCCATGGGACACGTGCCCGAACCGTTGGCCCGGATAGTGGTCGGTGGTGTGACGCGGGCCCTGGCCGTGCGTGGCGGCGGTGACCTGGCCATGAACGAACGGCATATGTGCCGGGTGCTGGCCTTCGAATGCGAGGACGGCGTCATCCCCGATCGGGATCTGGTGCGTCGATGGAGTCGGCGGAGCTTTGTCGAGTACGGAAAGTATTGGATCGACGGTGCGCGCCTGCCCTACACCGCCGAGTCCGAGATCCGGTCCCGCTGGATTCTCGGACCGGGGAGCGAAGAGAACCTGAGGGCGGCCCAGACGTCGGGACGCGGCATGGTGATGGCCCTCCCCCACGTCGGAAGTTGGGAGTGGGGCGGGGCGTGGCTGGCCCTCGAGGGCATGCCGATGACCGCGGTGGTGGAACGCATCGAGCCCGCCCGCCTCTTCGAGTGGTTCGTCGGCCAGCGACGTGAGATGGGCCTGACCGCAGTCCCATTGGGCGACGGCTCGAGTGCGGCCTTGCTCAGGGCCCTGCGCGGCAAGGAACTCGTGGGCCTGGTCAGCGACCGCGATCTGGTCGGCAACGGGATCGAGGTCGACTTCTTCGGCGAGCGGACCACCCTTCCGGCCGGGGCAGCCACCCTCGCTCTGCGCACCGGCGCGGTACTTTTGCCGGTGACGGTCTACTCGGGTCCTGGAAATTGGCACACTGGGGTTGTGCACCGGGCCCTTGACGCGACCCGCCGGGGATCCCTGCGCGCCGACATCCACCGGCTGACCCAGGAGCTGGCGACCGTCTTCGAAAGAGACATCCTCGAGCACCCCGAGCAGTGGCACCTCTACCAGCCCAATTGGCCGAGCGATCGTGAGCGTCCGTGAAGATCGCAATGCTCTCGCCGTACTCGTTGTCGCGTCCCGGTGGCGTGCAGGGCCAGGTGCTGGGGTTGGCCCGGGCCCTCCGCGACCTGGGGCACGACGTCACAGTGGTCGGACCCGAGGACCCCGAAGAGAGAGAACGTGCCGTGGATCAGGAGCGGGATCCCAATCCGGACACGTTCGTGATGGGGAAGCCCACCGGGTTGCGGTCCAACGGGTCCGTTGCGCCCGTCACCATTTCGCCGCGAGCGGCCATGAAAGCCGAACGTTTCGTGCGCAAGGGGGGCTTCGATGTGCTCCACCTCCACGAGCCCCTGGCCCCCGTGGCGGCGTACGGGTTCGTGGTGACCGCCCCGCTCCCCATGGTGGGGACGTACCACCGGTCGGGTGTGAGCAAGTGGGTCCCCGTGCTCAAGCCACTGGTCTATCTGGTCGGGTCGCGGCTGCAGGTGCGCGTCGCCGTCTCCGAGGCGGCCAAGGAGACGGCGCTGCGCTCGAGCAAGGGGGAGTACGAGGTCCTCTTCAACGGGGTGGACATGGAGCGTTTCGCTGACATCCGCCCCGTCTCCTCGGATCGCCCGACGGTCCTGTTCCTGGGGCGCCACGAGACGCGCAAGGGCCTGGGTGTCCTGCTCGACGCCTTTGACATGATCGAGCGCCCTGCTGTCTTGTGGGTGGCGGGTGACGGGCCCCAGCGTGAGGCGCAGCGGCGCCGGCACCCCGAGTCGGAAAGGGTCAGGTGGCTCGGCATTCTCGGCGATCGAGAAGTGGACGCCCGGCTGGTGGGCGCCGACATCCTGTGCGCCCCGTCGTTACGGGGGGAATCCTTCGGCATGGTCGTGCTCGAGGGGATGGCTGCTCGCTGTGCCGTGGTGGCTTCGGACCTGCAGGGGTACCGCTCGGCCGCTGGTGGGCATGCCGTCCTGGTGCCGCCGGGTGACGTCAAGGCGCTGTCCCGGGCCCTCGGCGTGGCCCTGGCCGACGCCGCAGAAGGGAGCGGAGAGTCCTCCGTGGATGCCCTCAAGGCGGCGCAGGCTCACGCACAGGGTTGGTCGATGGAGAGCCTCGCCGAGCGTTACATCGATGTCTACGAGCGGGCCATCGCGGCCTACAAGCGGGGCGAACACTCCTAAGGCAATATCGGACCTCGCAATGGTCTACTCGCAATAATCTAATTGTGATCCCTGAGCACCTTTGCGTAGAGCTTGATCACTTGGGCATTCGCAGCTTCCCAACTGAAGGACTCTGCTCGGACAATGCCCCGATCGGAAAGGTGAGTCCGCAATTGCTTGTCAGCTACGACGCGTCTCAGTTCCGCTGCGAGGTGCTCCGGTGTCATGGGGTCTACGGGCAAGACGGCATCATCACCCGCTTCGATGATCTCCGGCAACGCCGATGCAACCACTGGAGCCCCCGCCGCCATCGCCTCGAGGAGGACCAGCGGGAAGCCTTCATGCGTTGAAGGCATCACCAGCACCGTTGCCCGAGCGAGCGCTGCTGCCACCGCCGAAGCCGGTTGTCGACCTTCGAAGCACACATTGTCCAGGTTGAGAGCTGCTGCTTGCGCCCGAAGAGGGCCGAGCTCCTCCCCGTCACCGATCACCCTCAAACTGAGAGGAGCTTCGCCCGCCGCTTTCGCGTCTTCACAGAGGATCGCAAAGGCCGAGAGAAGCACCCCGAGGTTCTTTTGCGGGGTCAGTCGACCAACCGACAACAGCTCGCGGGGGCGCGTTCTCCGAGACGGTGAAAGACGGCAGTGTCGACTCCGTTGGGTATGACCATGAGCTTGTCATCTTGAATGTTCCATTTGGCACGAACCTCCTCGCGCATCGCGTCGGTCAAGCACACGACAGCTTCTGCGCCTCGGAGAAATCGTCCGAAACTCAACCGATAGTAGAGTGGAAGAAGTAGACGTCCAGGCCGGCTAGATGGCTGCACGATCAAATGAATGTGGGCGATATACGGGATGCCCCTCATCTTGGCCGCTGTCACCACCATTTCTGGTATGAGGGCCTGGCCAGTGTGCACATGTAAAAGGTCAGGCTTAGGACGTCGAGTCAGTAAACTGATCAACATTCCCGGAGCGACGGGAGTGTTCAGAATGCGGAGAGCTCGGTGACGCAAGATCAGTAATCGAGATTCCCGTTCAACCCGAGGAGCCGCCGGCGCACCAAGGTTGGAGGTGAACACGGTGACGTCGAACTTTGAAGCTTGTAGATGAGCCAGCCGTTCGGCCACGATTTCCTCGCCGCCGAGATGCGGAGGGTACAGGCCGGCTACTTGCCCAATCCGAGTCACAGCCCCAGACGGACATGTCGAGGAGGCGGGGCAAACGCCCATTCCGCCAGCCCGACGAGGACGCCAATCCCCCATCCGGTGTTCTTGATGAGCCAGCCCTCGAGCATCCGCGACCAAAGGGAAGGCGATGGTCGGCTGTAGAACGCCACGAACACCGTTTCAGCCACCGACAAGCCTCCCAGGGAGAGAACCCACCAAGGAGACCAGACGACGGCCAAAATGCTAGAACCTACGATCACCGCAGTAGGGACGTAGTCGACGAGGCGGACGTCTCCGGTCTTCACGCCGTAGCGGACTTTCCATAAGCCGTACTTATACATTTGGCGCCAATACCGACGGGGATCGGCACGGGTTTCATGTTTCACGCGAGCACCCGCCGCAAATTTCCATTCGCTCCCCTGCGGCAATCGGCTAACGAATTCTATGTCCTCAGCATGAATCCACAGCGGATCGAATTCTTGACCTGCAAGACGGTCAAGACGCACGGCCATATTGCCGCCACATATAAGGCTAGTCCCGCTGGAGAACAGTTTGCGCACGGTCGAGTCATTGCTCGAGACCGCTTCAGCGAACTTTGACCTATAGGTTGGAACGACGTCGCCGCCAACGGCCGCGACGTTTAGTTGGTCGAGGGCAGACCAAATCGCAGCAAGCCAACCTTCTTCCGCAAAGGCATCAGAGTCCAGAAAAACGACAGTAGGGTACGTCGCCTCGCGGATCGCGATGTTGCGACCCTGAGAGATGTTATGACTCCCGTTGTGGAGGATCCTGATCGGTAGTCCAAGTCTCAACTGGACCTGATGCACCTTGAGAAGAGTGTCATCGGAGCTCTCGTCGTCGATGATCAGCACTTCGCCGATCAGGGCTTCGCGTTGTTGGGTAGTTTGCTTGGCGACTGACTCGAGGCACTCCTCGATGGTTTGCCCATTGTTGTAGGTCAAGATGGCAATGGTGAGCAAAGAATTGAGATCTTCGGCCCGACATGTCTCGTGCACTTCAGTCACCGATCTCTAGGATTGTAGGGGCTACCCGCAGTTTCATATTTATCGATGACCTTCAGAAAGTGTGTACGTCGTTCACTTCCAGTCAATTCTACCCTGATTCAATGCCGCCGGGCGGGTGATCGAGAGATTGTCTTAACGACGCTCTTCTAACGTTTTTGTCAACGTCACTTTGACCAAAAGGCTTTCTATGAGGATAGTCCAACTGGATTATGATTAATAGAGCCAGCTCGTCAGCCTGTTCGGAAGGATGCCACGCATGTCGCAAAGCATGTTTTTGGCTTGCGGGCAATCCGACCATGGCGCGGCATATGGCACGGGTGACGATCCCGATTGGAAAGGGACTGGGTGAGCCCGCCTGTCACGAGTATCGAAACCGGCATGGACATAAGTCCCCCGGCATCGCCATTGCAGTCTTGGTCAGCCAAGGGCACCACGCATGGTCCCCTTGGCCATTTCGAGACCCTGCCGTTCCTTCTACCAGCGTGGAAGGTGGAGTCTCATCCCCGGGGATTGCAGTGACACCAGCGCGCGTCTCGCTGGTCCACCGATTGCGCGAGGACCACTTGTTGAGCAATTCGCTCTACCTCATGCTCAACTCCATATTGCAGGCCGGGGCCGGGTTTGTCTTTTGGGTCATCAGCGCCCGTCTCTTTTCGGTAGGCGACGTCGGCTTGGCCACCGCCCTCTTTTCGGCGCTCGGCCTGATCTGCTTCACCTCTCTCCTGGGTCTTAACAGCACGGTTGTCCGGTACTTGCCAGTGTCGTCCCAGCGAAGCGTTCTCATCACCTCAACCTTGTCGATTGTGAGCGGGTGCGGTGGGATCCTCGCGCTGGTGTACTTGGTGATCATGCCTGTCATCTCACCGAAACTGGCATTCGTGACGCACAACCCGGCCATGGCGGTCGGTTTTGTGTTTCTTGCGGTGGCGGGGTCGGTCAACTTGCTGACGGACTCGATCTTCATCGGGCTGCGGCAGGCCCGGTTCAACGCGTTGGTCGATGGCGTGTTCGGGGGGGTGGCGAAGATCGTGGCGGCTTTGGCCGTGGCCGGCACGGGCGCCTACGGGCTGTTCGTGGCCTCAGTTGTCGGTTATGTCGTCGCCGCCGTGGCAAGCCTGGTGCTGATAGGTACCTTCGCCAAGGTGCGCGTATCGCTGCGCGGGGCGCGAGCAGTGTTGCAGCCACTCCTCCGGTTCTCCGCCGCCAACTATGTGGGGAATCTCCTCACATTGTTACCCACTTTCGTGGTGCCGCTCATCGTGCTCGACCGTGTGGGAGTGCATGCCTCCGCCTATTACTACATTGCCTACCTCATGGTGAGTCTCCTCTTCGCCGCCGTCTTCGCGGTGGAGCAGACGTTCCTGGCTGAGGGCAGCCAGGCCGGGGCGGATCTGCGGGCGGTCATGCGGCGAAGCTGGCGCCTTCTGGCTCTCTTCTGCATCCCGGCGACCGTGCTGTTGGCTTTAGGTGCTCACTGGCTCTTGCTCCTCTTCGGGCGAAGAGTACAGCGTGAACGGCACCGACGTGCTGATCGTATTGGCGACATCCGCTATCCCCCTCGCAGCGCTCAACTGGCTCCTGACCGTCCTGCGGCTCATTGGCCGATTGCAGCCGATCGTGATCGGCAATGTCGTGTTCGCTGTTCTTACTTGTGGACTGGCCTGGGTACTGGCCCCGCACGGCCTGGTCGTTCTCTCGCTGGCTTGGCCTGTAGGGCTGACGGCGGCCGCGGTGACGGTCGGCATACCTGTATGGCGTTGGGCTCGTAGTTCTCCGGCACCGGAGTCCGGGGGCATGCCGAGCCAACGGGACCAGGCGGTTATGGGAGCCATTCGACGTCGTGGCTCAGTATTCGGGCGGGGTTCCCACCAACGAGCGAACGGGCTGGCACGTCTTTGGTCACGACGCTCCCGGCCGCAACCACGGCACCGTCGCCGACGGTGACCCCGGCGAGCACCGTGGCATAGGACCCAACCAGCACGTTCTTGCCGAAGGCGACCGGCGCCGTCAACGGCTTCTTCACGCCATTCACGACGAACTCGTGGAGGGGCGTGTCCATGACGTTGCAGTACCAGGAAAGACCTCCGTTGCCGCCGAAGGTGATGTGGTTCCAGCAGGTCAACGTCGAGTGGTCTCCGATCCTTGTGCCACTATGCATCTCGAGCCGGGCGTCGTCGTGGACGTACAACCGGACACCCCGAGCGATCTCGACGGTCCCATCGATTGCCAGCGTGGCACGCCGGCCTAGGTGGATCGCTGTCGGCGTCGGCGTGTAAAGCCGGAAACCGACAAAAAGGAATGAGTTGGCGGTGAACGTCACCTTGGAACCTGGGCCGATCTTGAGCCGGGTCCCCCGGGCCACTAGGAACCAGCCGCCGAAACGGGCACTCAACACGAGCGAGCGGACGATCGACACGGTCAGCAGGATTGTGCGAACAAAGCTTGGGTCTGGGGGCTTCCTTGTGGCGGGCAGTAGGCGCCGGTAGCGGGCAGCCGTCGCGCGAACAGCCGCCCGAACGCCAGAGTGCGAGCCAGGGCCAGAACCTCGGCCGAGCGTGTTCATCCTCCCACCCGCAGCATCTGGCATGGCCGCCCGGCACACACGTAGCGCCCCTCGCCGGGAATGGACCTGCTCGAAGCGCCTGAATAAATTTCCACTGCACTACCCCTTGCTCGACGGATCATTGAAGGTACCAATGACGAGAGTGCGCTCAAAAAGGCTGGCGCAGCGCTGTCGCCTCGAGCACCACGTTCCGCGACTGCTGTCCTCGCTGCCACTAGAAATTCGCGGCCGAGAGGTCGTCGTCACGTCGCCGCTTCTGTTGACGTCGCTCGACGAAGTGAACCTGTTCCTGCGTCACCAAATGGAAGTATCGACGAGGGCTCGAGCTGGTTTCGAACAAGCCGAGAAAGAACGAGTCGAACCACAAGAAGCCGCCCAAGGTGGTCAAGAGGAGAGAAAGTATGAGGAGGGAACTGGGTGCTCCGTTTCCGTCTCCCCAACCGACCAGGTAGCCGTACAGCAGGAGGCCGATGCCCGCCCCGAAGAGGGCAGTCCCCGATGCAAAGCCCTGCTTGGCCGCGGTCCCATCGGTGACCCAGTCGCAGACTTTGCTCGATGTATCCAATGTCAGGTTGGCTAACCTGACGGTGGCGGCGCATCCCAAGACCAGCAATTGGACGCCGACCACCACTGCGACGGCTGAGAGCGCCTTGCTGAGGATGAGATGGGTGCCCCCGGAAACCCCGAAGAGCGAGACGATCCCGAGGAACCCGGCCACGAAAAGGGCGAGTCCGGGAACGACGAAGAGGAACTTGGGAGATAGGAGCAAGAGGAATCGGAGGTGGCGCCAACCATCGCTTACGGAGTTGAGTTTCGACTCACCGATGCGCGGGTGGTAGGTGATGGGCACTTCCGTCACCTTCAGGTGCGCGCTTGCTGCCTTGACGACGATCTCCGAGGCGAACTCCATGCCTTCGGTGTGCAGTTGCATCTTGTCCAGCGCTTCGCGAGTGAACACCCGAAAGCCACTATGGGCATCGCTCACCCGCAGTTTGAAGAGGATGTTCAGGAAGGTGGTGAGAATGGGGTTTCCGATGTAGCGATGCGACCACGGCATGGCGCCCCGCGTGATGCGACCGGCCAGCCGTGAGCCGAGTACGTAGTCATAGCCATCCTCTAACGGGGCAACCAGCTCCGGGAGTGCCGTGAAGTCGTAGGAGTCATCGGAATCACCCATGGCGATGATCGAGCCTCGGGCGATGGCAAATCCGGCGAGATAAGCGTTCCCGTATCCTCGGAGCGGCTGGTGGACGACCCTCGCCCCCGCAGCACGAGCGACGGCAACTGACCTGTCGACCGACCCGTTATCGGAGACGATGACCTCACCCTGCAGACCGGTTAGCCGGATCCCTTCCAACGCTTTCTTCACGCAGACGCCAACGCTCTGCTCCTCATTCAGGCAAGGCATAACGACGCTGATGTCGATCGTCAGTGACGCAGGACGAGAATCGCTTGCGTTGGAGTGCCCGGTCGGCTCTTCCACGCGAAGGCTCACAACTCTCTGTTGTTCCAACGCCGCCACTGAGATTGCTCCTGTCTAAACATTGGCGATTAGCGAGCATGCATCGCTGCCGTTGGCTGGACGTAGCCCGACCGCTCCGTTCAGCGCTTACTATGCCGTGCTGGGGATGGGCGGGACTAGGGCCATTTGTCCCGAGTGAGTGAGCGAGACTAGGGTCTTTTGTCACAATTGTATGCGTTCTGCCGCTTTTTTCCGGCGGTCACGGTGTTAGATGTCCTTTGCGCAGTCGTCTGTCGTTGGCGCGCAGGCGGTGTCGCCACTTGCGCGCCGATCGCTACGCAGCGGTTTGGATGGTCGGGTGTCGGGTTGGTTGACGCAAAACGGGGCATCTGCGTTCATTGGGGTCTTTTGTCCCAATTGTGTCGCGCGGTTATGTCTATTTCGCCGATGACGGTGTTAGATGTTCTTGCGCAGCCCTGTCTGGACGGGTGCGTTGGGCGATAAGGAAAATCTCTTTGACCGATTACTGACTCAACGATTGGGAACGTGGAAGAACCTAGGAGTGGGGCGTGGAATAGGGAGAGACGGCTATGCACCCCGACGCGACCTGAAATCCACGCCATCGTCGGGGGCGTCGTCTACGCCAAGGAGATTCGACCATGAAGATACTGATCGTCTCGGCATACGCGCTTCCCCATATCGGCGGTGTCGAGGTCGTCGTGGCCCAGCAGGCACGGAGTCTTGCAGAGCTCGGATGTGACGTGACGATCTTCACGAGCGCGTGCGCCAGCGTCGCCGGAGTGCACGAGCATGTTGATGGGTACAAAGTAGTACGCCGGCGAGCCTGGAATGGGTTCGAGGCACGATGGGGTGTGCCCTTTCCGCTCTTCGGTCCTGCGGCTTTCTGGAAGTTGGGGAGGCTAATTCGAGGCGCTGACGTCGTCCATGTGCACGACGTCGCCTATCAATCTTCCTTGGTCGGGGGGCTGATGGCCCGACTGTTACGTCGCCCGTTTCGGGTCACGCAGCATGTGGCAGTAGTCGATCACGGCAATCCATCTGTCCGGTGGATACAGCGCTCGGTCTACCGTACCTACGGCCGCTTGCTGTGGAGATGGGCTTCGGGCATCACTGTCTACAACCCGATTGTGGAGCGATTTCTCGTTGGGTACGGGGTGGCGCCCGGCAAGACCACCCTTGCCTACAACGGAATAGACACTCTCAGCTTCAGGCCCGGTGATGGAGCGGGCATCGCGGTCACCAAGGAGAGATACGGGCTTTCTACTACGAAGCCACTCATCCTGTTTGTAGGTCGGCTCGTGCCCAAGAAGGGGGTGGACAAGCTGATTGCGGCCAGCGGTCCGGAATATCAGATCGTGCTGGTGGGCTCGGGAACGACCCCGGCGCTTCGGCCTGGAGTGATCTGCCTGGGACCACTCGAGCGGGACGAACTACGGTGTCTGTACCAAGCGTGCGACATTTTCGCGTTTCCCGCCGTTGGCGAGATGCTGACGTTGGCCATGCAGGAGGCGATGGCCTGCGGTCTGCCTGTGGTGGCCACTCGCGAGCCTGAATACGAAAAGTACGGATTTGACCCAGACGGTCTTGAACTGGTGCCCTCCGAGGCGGACGCGCTCCGGAAGGCTTTCTTGTGAAATTCTCGGTGACGAGGATCGCGTCGTGCGGATGAGGAAGTTCTCACGGGCCGTGGCCGAGGAGAAATTCGACTGGCGGACGAATGCTCGGGATCTTCTCGCCCACTACGGTAAGGGAGACGGGCGCAGGCCGCATTCCCTTGCGGTACGGGAAACGTCGGGCAAATGATCCGAGCCGACGAGCTGCGATCCTCAAGCGGGCCACGGGTCAAACCGCGCCGCAATGACGTCACTCCTGGGCGTGCGCGACGCCATCCTTGGTGGCCCGTGGTGACGGTCATCCTCGTGATTGGCGTCGCTATCAGCGTGATCGTCCCAGCCGGACGTCATCAATGGGCTCTGTCCCTCTTGCGGCAGCCTACGCACTACACCGCGCTGTCCTTCGACCATCCGACGTCCCTCCCCACCGAAGTCAAGGCTGAAGAGTCCCTCGCCTTCACCTTCTCCATCGGGAACCACGAAGGGCACACCGATCACTACGTGTACGTGGTGAGTTCTTCCCCCGGGGGGTCGACACTGATGACCTCGAAGACGACCGTCGCCGACGGCCAGACCCGAGCGATTGCGGTCATCGCGAGGCCGCACTGCAGCGGATCGCCGTGCCGGATTCAGGTGACGCTCCTCAACAACGATCAGTCCATCGACTTCTTGGTCTCCGTCCCGAAGGACTCCTCGAGTGGCTGAGCGTCGCGTTCTCGTGACGACGAGCTGGGACGATGGACATCAGCTCGACATGAAGGTGGCCAGCGTCCTCCACGACTGCGGTTGCCAGGGCACGTTCTACGTTTCTCCTCTGTCGCACCAGATCCCCCCCCGGGCGAGACTGAGCGCGGCCGACATCTCTGAACTGTCAGCCACTTTCGAGGTGGGCAGCCACACCCTGACCCATCGTCGTCTCACCCGCCTGTCTCCCGCAGACGCGGCTCGAGAGATCAGCGATGGCAAGCGAGCGGTTGAGGACATCATCAACCGGTCCGCCACCTCCTTCTGTTATCCGCACGGCGCGTACCGTCCTGAGCATGTCGGGATGGTCGAGGAGGCCGGCTGTCTGGTGGGCCGAACGATCCGACGTTACGACGTCGGGTGCGACGGTGATCCTTTGCAGATGGCGACCACCACGCACGCGGCACGCTACAAGGCCGATGCCTGGCGGATCGCCCGCACGGTGTCTCCCACGAGAATGCTGCGCGTGTGGCGCAACTGGGACGTGCTGGCCCGGAGCGTCTACCAAGAAGTCTATGCACAAGGAGGGGTGATCCACCTCTGGGGTCATAGCTGGGAGATTGAACAGAACAACGACTGGGGGCGGCTCACGGCACTTCTCAATGAACTGTCAAGCCTCGGCAATGTCACCATGCTCACCAATGCCGAACTTGGCGAGCAGATGCGAGCGGTCGAATGACCACATTCACCGAGCGGGAACCAGCGACACTGACGCAGGAGATGGCGCCCACGATCGGGCCGATCAGTGGCGAAGATGGGACAGTGGCAATACGGAGGGTGCCGCTGGCGGTGACCCTCGTTCTGCTCGTGGCGGCGAACCTCCAAGTGATCGACCATGTGAACGTGAGGTTCGCGGGACCGGCCCTTGCCTTCTGGTTTTTCTTTGCCCTTCCCGCCTACCTCCTGTTCACGACGTCCGTGTGGAACAAGACATCGGGAGTGGAACGATTCGCGTACAGCGTCGCCGGTGCGCTCATGCTGCTGCTCCTCGGCGGCTTGGCCATTAACACGATCCTTCCATGGGTCGGCATTCCACGGCCCCTCGCCTCTATCCCTATCCTGATCGTCGTCGACGTCGTCAATAGCGCACTCTTCGTCCTACGGAGCCGGCGCCCGGAAATTCCGAGCTGGCGACTCGGTATCGCCGGGTTGCAGCGACGGGAGATTCGGCTCATGGTTGTCGCCGGATTCTGCATTCCTCTGGTCGTGTTCGGGGCGAACAGGCTGAACAACGGCTCCGATGACCTGGTGTCGATGGTGGCACTCGTCGCAATGTGCGCCGCATTGATCCTGCTCCTCACGTGGGCCAACCGGATCGCATCGGGAATTACGGGTGTGACGATCTACCTCGTGTCCGCCGCCATGCTCTTGATGACATCGCTGCGAGGTTGGTCGATTACGGGACACGACATTCAGCTCGAGTACAGGGTGTTCCAGCTGACGAGGGCGCACGGGCAGTGGAACTTCGACTTCTACAAGAACGCGTTCAACGCCTGCCTCAGTATCACCATCCTCCCCACGGAGATGGCCTCGTTGACGCACGTCGACGACCCCTACATCTACAAGGTCTTCTTTCAACTGATCTTTGCTGCCTGCCCGGTGATGGTCTACGCGATCTCGCGGCGGTATTTCTCGGAACGAATCTCGATCATGGCCGCCATCTACTTCATCGGCTTCCCCACGTTCCTCACGGACATGCCGTACCTGAATCGTCAGGAGATAGCACTCATTTTCGTGGGGGCAGGGATCCTCGCCATTACGAATCCGAACTGGAGCAAGCGGCGAAAGCAGGTTGCGATCGTCGTGGCCGCGATTGGCGTCGAACTCTCGCACTATTCGACGAGCTATGTGTTCGTCGCGACCCTCGGCGTGGCGTGGCTTTGCGAGCACGGATCCTGGTGGACCAAGCGAGCGGCCCACTCAGAGACCAGCCGCACCCGCCGCTGGGCGACCTCTGGGCGGACAATCGGTCTCGGATGTCTGGTCGCTGTAGCGGCCTTCGTCACTATCTGGGGTGGCCTTGCGACTCACACGGCCGGAGGTGCAGCGAATGAGGTTACCGGCGCAGTCTCCGGTTTCTTTGATGGGTCGGGTAGCAAATCGTCCGCTGACTCCTACGGTCTGTTCTCCGGCAAATCCGAGAGCCCACAGACGATTCTGGACCAGTACCGCGAGCAGACGCTGAAGGGTCGCGAGAAGGCATCCCCGGGGACGTACTTGCCGGAGAAGGTGGTGGCCCAGTATTCCACCCCCGTCGTCAACGAGCCGAACCTCCCCGTGACCAGTATCGGGCGTGCGCTGGGCAGTGTCGGCGTACCGGCGTCGACGTTGAATAGCGCCGTACGGCTATTGGCTGCCTACGGGGAACAGGTCTTCGTGGTCATCGGCCTGCTGGCACTGATCTTCAGCCGCAGACTCAATCGGAGGGTGTCGCGCGAGTTCTTTTATCTGTCCCTGAGCGCCTTGGTGATATTGGGACTGATCACGGTGCTTCCAGACCTGTCCGTTGAGTACGGTGTCCTCCGAGTCTTTCAGGAGGAGCTCATCGTCCTCGCTCCTGTCATGGTCATCGGGTCGGTGACCTTGTTCAAGTTCATGGGGGAGGTCTGGAGCCTGAGGATTGCGACCTGGATCTGCATTTTCTTCTTTGTCTCTACCATTGGCCTGCTTCCGCAGCTGACCGGCGGCTATGGTGCGCAGCTGAATTTGAACAACAGCGGGACATACTACGACGTGTACTACATGCATCCTCAGGAGGTGGCGGCGGTGACCTGGCTCTACGGAAAACCAGGCACGCTTCCCGTCGGTATCCAGGTCGACGACAACACGGATCGGTTTGCCTTCACGGCGCTCTCGCAGGTGAGCGGTAGCCAGTTTCTGGAAGACGACTATCCGACGGCGATTCAGAAATCCTCCTGGGTGATACTTGACTACTCGATCGTCGATTCGGATCGGGCCACCGCCTATGTGAACGGAGACCTTATTTCGTACAAGTACCCGACTGAGCTACTGCAGCGAATGAAGAACCTGGTCTACAACAACGGGAAAACCAAGATCTATCAATGAGGTACGTCGCCCCAGCACGGGGAAGAGCTCCCGGTCGGGACGTTCTCGAGGGGATCGCAACCGGGGTCGCTTACGGGGCCGGGCTCTGGTGCGGTGGCGCCTTGCTGGTGGCCAGTTTCCGTCCGAGTGATCTGGCGAAGCCATACTGGCAGGACATTTCCTGGCTGCGGACGGACACCAGTGGCGCCGTCACCTTCGTTCTCCTGGCGGTCTCGTTGTGCGCAAGTGAGTATCTCCGAATTTTCCGCAAGGAGCCGAATCGAGCAACCGCGTCGGTAGAGGCTCCCAATCCGCTCGCTGTGGCAATTGCCAGAGTCGTCGCCCTGCTCTCAACGATCTTGGTGGTCTACCTCTCGGTCAATGCGGTGACCCATCCGGCCACGTTGGCCATTCATGTCACCCATTTTGCGAGCTGGCCCTCCGAAGGGACGGTCCGTGTGGCTGCATTGGGGCTGTGCGTCGTGTCGGTGGGATGGCTCCGCTTCTCCTCCGCCCGGCTCACCCGTGGACGCGACGTCCGTGCCGGTAGGACAGATCTGGAGCCGGGATCCTAGGAAATCGCAGCGGCCACAGCGGCGAACGACGGTTTGGGCGTTCCCGTCGCGCTGAGGAGACCGAACCAGTCCTCATCGGTCGTTGGGTCAGTGCCACTGTCCTCGTAGGTGTAAATATAGAGCGCCGCAATGAAACTGGACGCTTTGGCATCGGCAATGGCTTGCGTCAACTCCTCCGCCTGCGCGGCATCACCCACGCCGTCGGGCCCACCGGTGGGCGCGCCCACCTCGGTCAACCACAATGGCTTTGTGGCGTCGTCATTGGCGGCCAGGACGCTCTCGATGGAGGTGGGGGTCTGACTCATCTGCGACCAGCCTGACCAGTCCTCGTAGGTATTCGGCAAAGCTGGGAAGCTATACGGGTGGTCGCCGACCGCATCGAAAGCCCCCTTGGCACCATCCGCATACATGTCCTGGAGGAACGTGATGGGATTGATATCGGTCCCGTCATTGGTCTCGGGAGCTAGTCCTCCGGTGATCACAAGCCCCTCGGGGTCCACGGCCTTGATCGCGGCGTACGACGCGATCAGGTCGGCCGCGTAAGCGGCCGGATTGGGTGCAGGTTGCCAAAACACCGCGTTGTTTGGTTCGTTCCAGATTTCAAAGTCCCGGACGCCGTCCGGCGCGTAGCGCGCGGCAACGGTAGCCGCGAACGCCCCGAAGGTAGCGGGGTCAGCCGGCTGAGGCATGGGATCACCGGCGACACTTGGCACTGCGGCCCAGGGTGGAGTTCCTAAGATCACGATGTCGATCGACAATCCGGCTGCCCGAATTGAGGCCACCTCCTGGTCCAACTGAGACCAGTCGTACGCGGTCGGCCCGCCATACTGGATCCAGGCCCAGTCGGCGCCAATCCGGACGGAGGTGATCCCGAGGTTCTTGATGTTTTCCAGCCACGCAGCCTGCGTCGCTGGAGTCTGCGTAATCAGTGTCGGGAGGCTGATCCCGAATACCGGGCCCGCAATGGGGCTCCCAGTTGCCTTCACTGTCGTCGTCGTCGTCGTGCTGGGTGCCGTCGTCGTGGTCATTGGTATTGGCTGCTTGTGCGTGTTGGCTATCGGGTGCAACGTCGCACACGCCGATTTCTGTGTATTTGCGGCAGCCATGTCCATCGTCCTCGTCGAGGAAGGAACCGACGAAGTTGTGGTGAGGGAATGGTTCTTCACCGAGGCGGCCAGGACATCAGAAGAGTTGCCATCGAACTTCGATGCATTGAGCGTAAGTCCCAGAGCGAGTAGCGAAATGAGCAACGCGAGCGTGATGGTTCGGCGTGGGACGAACCCAGCCGCTATGGAATCTTCGGCCGGCTTTTTGGGGTCGTTCGCGGTCTTCTTGCGTTTCCACGATGTGGGGAAGCCCACGATGAGCCCTCTCCTGAGTCCGTTCGGCAGCCGGGCTGGCCCGAAGGCCCCCTAGCTTTGCGTCCTCACCTTTCGATGAGTATGCCAATCTCGCTGTAACTCCAGTCAACCAACATGCTAGAGGAGTTTCGGCTCAGGTAAACCCCGGGGGCCTTCACTTCCCGCCATCACGGCCCTTCCGTCGCAGTTCCGTTTCGGCGTGTTGCTCTTCGAGTCAATGGGCGCATTTGCGGCATAAGGCCAGTTGAGTGCGGCTCTCAGCCGGTGCTTACACTGAAACAGTGCTGACCGTGATCGGGCCATCGGGTGGAACGGGCACCGTCCATGACGGGGGCACGCACCCCGAGCGCCAAGCCCGGATCGATGCGGTGATGGCGGGAATCGCGGATCTGGCACCCGCACTCGGGGCTGAGCTGGAGATCGTGTCGCCGGTCCGGGCGGACGCAGTCGCTCTTGAGCGTGTGCACACGGCGAACTACTTGCAGCGTCTTGAAGAGTTCTGCCTGTCCGGAGGGGGCAACCTCGACCTGGACACCTTCGCCCGGCCTGATTCGTGGGAGGCCGCACTGCTGTCGGCCGGGGCGGGGCTCCAGGCCATCGACCTCTTGCGGGAGCGCGGCGACGGCGTCGCCTTCGTCGCCACCCGGCCCCCCGGTCATCATGCCCTCGGCGACCGTTCGATGGGCTTCTGTCTGTTGAACAACGTCGCCGTGTCGGCGGCGGCCCTGGTGGCCACCGGGGAGCGCGTCCTCATCGTCGATTGGGATGTGCACCACGGAAACGGGACCCAGGCGATCTTCTGGGACGACCCTGCCGTGCTGTACGTCTCCACGCACCAGTCGCCGTTCTACCCGGGCACGGGCGAGGCGGACGAGGTCGGTGGGCCCTCGGCACGAGGGCTGACGGTGAACGTGCCCCTCCCTGCCGGCGCCACCGGCGACGTGGTGCGGCGGGCGTTGGACGTGGTGGCGGGGCCGGCCATCGACGCATTCGCCCCGACCTGGGTGCTGATTTCGGCGGGCTTCGATGCGCATCGAGGTGATCCTTTGGCCGACTTGGCCCTTTCCGGCGGCGATTTCGCGGCCTTGGCCCGGATGGTGTCCGCCTATGCGCCGCGCCCGGGGCGGGTCGTCGTAGTGCTCGAAGGGGGGTATGACCTCGACGGTCTGCGGGCGTCGGTGGCGGCGACGTTGGGGGCCTTGGCCGGTGTGCCGCACGCGGACGAGGAGGAATTGCCGACGTCCGGGGGCCCGGGAGCCGAGTTGGTGGAGAGGGCGGCCGCCGTCCGGTCGCGGGCACTCGACGGCTCCCGCCCCTGATCAGCGGGGGCCCGGGAGAGCCGGGGTGCAGGCATGGCGCCAAGTAGGATGGGTGGTCCGATGGTCGATGAACGTGCGAATCCTGGTCCGGCAGCAACCGGAAATGGCGCTGGCGGGGGGTCGGCCGGGGGGAGCGGATCCGGCGGCTCGAGCCGCAACCGGAACCGAAATCGCAACCGGAACAGGAACCGGAGCGCTCAGGCCAGCGGATCCGGCGGTGGAACAGCAGGCGGAGGTGGTCAGCGGGGTTCAGGCGGCGCCGGCGGCGGGTCCGGCGGTGCGGGCACTCGGAATGGCGGCGGGCAGTCGGCGCGCACGGGTGCGGGCCAGTCGAAATCCGGGGGGAACCAGTCGCAGCGTGGGGGCGGGGGATCATCCGGCCGGAATCGGGGTGGGTCCCAGAGTGGGTCTTCACGGGGTTCCTCGCGTGCGGTGGCGCTGGCGCCGGAACCATTGGCGCCACGCGTCATTGAGCCCGGGCTCGGTGCGACGGAGATCCTGCCGGGGGAGGTAACGGCCAATCGCCGCCACGCCGTTGCATTGTGCGCTCTCTCTGCAGCGCTCCCAGCGGTGGTGCTCGGCGTGGTGCTCGGCCTTGCCGTCTCGTTGCTGATCGGCGCCGTGGCGCTCGTCGTCGTGGAAGTGGCGCTCGGCTACGTACTGTGGCGTGCCGCGCCCGGCGTGGCGCTGCGCCAGGTCGGCGCAGTTCGGCTCTCCGAACGCGACAACCCCCGGCTTTTCAATGTGACCGAAGGGTTGTGTGCGACCTTCGGGCTACGCATGCCGGACCTCTACGTGGTCTACGACAACGTGCCGAACGCCTGCGCCCTGGGTCGGGACGCCGCGACAGGGGCGCTCGTCGTCACGTCGGGCCTGCTGGAAATGATGGGACCTATCGAGCTCGAAGGCGTGGTCGCCCATGAACTGGCCCACATGAAACGCGACGACAACGGGGTGGCGGTCATCGGGCTCACCTTGGCCCGTTTCGGCGGGGCCGGATTGTTGGCCAGGTGCATCGGGGAGAGCAGGGAGTACCGGGCCGACATCGTCGGTGCCTCCGCAGTGCGCTTCCCGCGGGGGCTCCTCGATGCCCTGCGCCTCATGGAGCAGGCCCCTCCTCCGTCGGGTAATTCGATCTTCGGCCCGGCGCGGTTCCCCTCCACCCGCTACGTCTGGATCGACCCTTCCGTGGGCCGGCGTGACGAGGCTCCAGCGGCAGGGGACCTCGACGCCACCTCGGTGCGGGCCGCTGCACTGGCCGAGTGGTAGAAGGGGCGGCCCACCCTCGTAGACTGGTGTCCATGAGCAGTTCTGAGGCGTCGACTACCGAAGTCACGGGCACATTTACGGTCAAGAGAGGATTGGCCGACATGCTGCGCGGCGGCGTGATCATGGACGTGGTCAACGCGGCGCAAGCCAAGGTGGCCGAGGACGCCGGCGCCGTCGCCGTCATGGCCCTCGAGCGCGTGCCGTCGGACATCAGGCGTGACGGTGGCGTGGCCCGGATGAGCGATCCTGAGCTGATCGAAGGCATTCAGGCTGCTGTCACCATCCCTGTGATGGCCAAGGCCCGCATCGGCCACTTCGCGGAAGCACAGGTGCTCGAGAGTCTCGGGGTCGACTTCATCGACGAGTCCGAGGTGCTCACACCGGCCGACGAGGAGTACCACATCGACAAGTGGGGCTTCGGGGTTCCCTTCGTGTGTGGTGCAACGGACCTGGGGGAGGCGCTCCGGCGTATCTCGGAAGGCGCCGCCATGATCCGCTCGAAGGGTGAGGCAGGGACCGGCAACATCGTCGAGGCCATGCGGCACCTGCGCTCGATACTGCGCTCCATCCGTTCCATCGCAGCCTGTCGGGATGGCGCCGAGCTCTACGGTTGGGCCAAGCACCTTTCGGCTCCCATCGGCCTCGTGCAGGAGATCGCCGAATCGGGCCGCCTGCCGGTGCCGCTGTTCTGCGCCGGTGGCATCGCGACACCGTCCGACGCCGCCCTGGTCATGCAGCTCGGCGCCGAGGCCGTCTTCGTCGGGTCGGGCATCTTCAAGAGCTCGGACCCGGCCCGCATGGCATCGGCCATCGTCGAGGCCACGGCGCATTTCACGGACGCGGCCCATATCGCCAAGGTGTCGCGCGGACTCGGTGAAGCGATGCGTGGCCTCGAGCTCTCCGAAACGACCGAACGGCTGGCTGATCGCGGGTGGTAACCGCTCCCTCTCCGGGGGGTGCGACCGAAACACTGACGATCGGGGTGCTGAACCTGCAAGGCGACGTGCGCGAGCACGTGGCGGCGCTTCGCGACGTGGGAGTGCAGAGCCGGTTGATCAAACGGCCGGCCGACCTCGGCGGAGTGGCGGGGTTGATCCTGCCCGGCGGCGAGTCCACCACTCTGTCGATGCTCCTCGCCTCGACCGGCTTGTTCGAGGCTGTGGCCGCGCGCCTCGACGATGGATTCCCCGTGCTCGGCACGTGTGCCGGGCTGGTGCTCTTGGCGCGTGAGGTGCTCGACGGGCGACCTGACCAACGCACGTTCGGCGCCCTGGACGCAGTCGTTCGCCGCAACGGGTTCGGGCGGCAGGTGGCGTCGTTCGAGACTGAGCTGGAGTTCGGCGAGGGACCTGCACTGCCGGCTGTCTTCATCCGGGCCCCCTCTGTGGTCAGTGTCGGAGACGACGTGGACGTACTGGCCTGGGTCCGGCATCGGAGCCAAGGGGTTGACGGTCCAGCGGCGCAGTCGCCGGCGATGGTGCGTCAGGGGAATGTGCTCGCATGCTGCTTTCACCCCGAGCTTACGGGCGATCGGCGGGTGCACCGGCTCTTCGCCGGCATGTGCGCAGATGACTGAAATGACGGATCGGGCACAAGGAGGGTCTTCGCCTCTGCGCGCCCATGCGGGCGCGCTGGCGGCTTACGTCGCCCGGTAATCTCCGCGTGCCGGAGAAACGGAGGCCCGAACACGGAGGCCCGAACACGGAGGACAGCCAGCCCATGACCGACGACCTCATCCGTCTTGACGAGACCACCCGGGCAGCCGTGGACTCCGGGCGACTCGTCCATCTTGCCACCATCAACCCGGACGGCAGCCCACAGGTGACGTGCGTCTACGCCGGCTGGGACGGGGACGAGATCGTCGCCGGTCATCTTGCTGATCACCTGAAGCTGCGGAACATCCGGCGCGACCCGCGGGTGACACTCTCGGTCGAGTCCGACGTCCCTTTCGAAGGTTTCAGTCCCTACATCGTGATCAAAGGGATTGCCAGAGTCGAAGAGGGTGGGGCGGTGCCACTGCTGCGCCGCATCACGAAGGGAGTGTTTCCCCCACCCGGAGACCATTGGCCCGAGGGGTTCGTCACCCGCATCTCGCCGCGGCAGCTCTCGGGCACCGGCCCGTGGGGTCTCGCCTCTTGATGCCGCCGGGGTGATCCGCTTCGGGGTGGTCACACTGCCGAGGTGCGATTGTCCATGACGAGACAGCTGCTGGTGGCCTGGGCGAGCAGTTTGCCCCCGGTGTCCGTGACCTCGACCGTGGCGTAGGCCACGCGACGACCCGGTTTGGTCGTGCGGGCGGTGGCGCGGATCAGTCCGGTGTCCCTGGTGACCGGTCGCAGGTACGTGACGTTGATGTCGATGGACGTGTACGCGACCCCAGCCTCCAGCGTGCTCTGGACGGCGCACCCCGCAGCGCTGTCGGCCAGGGTGCAGACGAGCCCGCCGTGGACCACGCCGATGGGGTTGTAGGCGGACTCGTCCGGCGTGCACTCGAAGACAGCCAAGCCGTAGTCGACCGCCACCAGGGTGAATCCCATGAGGCGCGCCATCGGGGCTGGCGCGAACCTGCCGGCCTGGATGGCGCGGAGGAAGTCGAGACCGCCGAGTGAGGTTGCCATGCCGGCACTGACCATCGGGTCGTGCCAGGTGATGGTCTTGGAGCGTGCGGTTCCCCATTCGGGGTGTCGCAGCGGGTCCTCGGTTCCTCCCTGGTGGTCGGTCATGGGGCGACGTGGCCTTTCTCGAGGTGTGCGTGACCCCTGCCCGGGGCGATCCGGTTCGAATTTATGGGAGCACGCGTGGACGGCGTACGCTGCAGCGCACTGTGCTCGCGGCGAAGACTGGTACCCGTGTTGAGACCCGACTCAGTGGAAGGTGGGCCTGCGGGCTCCCTCGTGGACTTTGGTTTCTCGTCGTCGGGAGCCTTGCGACAAGCCTCGTCGTGGTGCTCCCCATGGGCTCAGCCGAGGCGACCACGAGCGCCCGGACGCGCGCCGAGCTAGCGCAGGCGAAGAAATCCTTGTTGGTCCTCTCCGATATGCCCAAGACCTGGACCGCGTCGACATCCTCCAACAACAGCTCGCCCACTCCGGACGCGACGGAGCTGGCGAGCTGCCTCGGCGTCCCCCTCAAGGAGATCGACGACACGCCGCCGACGGTTTCCAGCAAGGCGTTCAACAGCAAGGAGGATCTCGAGACGGTCCAGGACTCGATCGAGGTGTTTCCCACCGCCACGGCGGCTCAAGCCGATTTGGCCGTCGCGAGCAACCGCAAGGCCCCCAAGTGCTTCACGGAGGCCTTCAACAGTGTCGATGCAAGGAGCCAACTGGCGTCGGCGTTCGGCGGGAATGCCGCTATCGGCAAGCTCGAGGTCACGCGGACACCGACCTCCGACTACGCCCCCCATACGGTCAATATCACGATCTATTTTCCGGTCACCTCGAACGGTGTGGCCATCAACCTGGAAATTGTGGAAGTGGGCTTCGTCAAGGGCAATGAGGAGCAGCAAATAGTCCTGACCAGCGTCCAGGGGCCGATTTCGCCCTCGCTCTCCCGGCGTCTGACGTCGCTGGCCGAGGCGCGGCTGTGAGCCCGAAGCCGTAGGAAACGTCTCAGCGGGCTGCGCTCCGCAGCCGATCGATGACCTCCGAACAAGCCACCCCGTCGACGAAGGATGGGCGGATCTGTTCGCCGTTGCTCACCGCCTCACGAACCTTGACGGCCCAGGGACGCATGGCCGGGAGATGGCCGTCGCCTTCAAAGGGGCCGATCCGTTCGAGTTTGGCGTGCCCGTCCTTGAGCACGGTGATGTGGGTATCACGGACGAGCGGAGGCGTATAGATCTCCACCGCCTCGATCACATCGATGATCCCGTCGGTCCCGATGACACTCCATCGATCGGGCAATGTACCGGGCACCGCCCACGCGGTGTCGATCACCACGCTCGCGCCGGTGGCGGTGGTGAGGGTGGCGGTGAAGGCATCCTCGGCTGTCGACGGGTGCATCACTCCATCCTTGTCCGGACGTTCCGCGACATCGGTGCGGACGCGGCAATCCACCTCGACGATCTCACCGACCATCCACCGGATGGCGTCGATCATGTGCGTCCCGTTGATGCGGAGCCAGCCGCCCGACTGGTCCTCGAATTGCCAACCGTGTTTGCGCAGCGGAGACCTCGAGAACGAGTTGTAGAAGTTCCAGTTCATGTGGACCACACGACCAATCGCCCCTGAGTCGATGATCTCCTTCACGCGTTGGCGCCCCGGGTCGTAGCGGAACTCGAAATTGAGCAGGTGAACGACGCCCGCGTCCTCTGCCCGTTCCAGCATCTGTCGAGATTCGTCGGGGGAGATGCCGAACGGCTTGTCGCACAAGACTGCGTGGTGGTGATCCAAGGCGAGATTGACGTGCTCCGCGTGCAGAAATGGCGGCGAGTGGACCGAGATGAGGTCGAAGGCCTCGGCGCACGCGCTCCGTACGGCCTCCGCGTCCCGTGGTGACACGACCTGCACCGTCATCCCGGCTTCTTCGTAGCATCCGGCAACGACACGGGCTCCGAAACCGGTACCGATGATCAACGTGCGAAACATCGCTCTCCCCTCAAGACGGTGATGGAACTGCTGACGGCTCAGTATTCCCCGACGACGGAGCCATCCACGATGGCGCGGCAGTGCTGCGTGCGCGCCCCACCGAGGACGCGCTTTCTCGTCTTTTCGATCACGACGTCGTGTACCTCGGTCTCACCGACCGAGAATTCGAACTTCTTGGTTCGGGGGGACCGCAGGGCGAAGGGTCTGTTCTTCTCGACCACTTGCACGTCGTCCACCGTGATGCGGACCTGACCGAAGAATTGGCCCCAGTGGAACGCCACTCGATGTTTCTCTTCTTCTCCTACGTCGAAGGTGAAATCCTTGTCGAGACCCATCCTGCGATTCTGCCTTATGGGACAGCGGCGCCCGGGGATCTCTTCAGTCCCCGAAGGCCCGCTCGATCTCCGTCGTCACTGCGTCCGGGTCCTCGAGCGGCAGCATGTGCCCGCGTCCGGCCAACGTCACGAGCCGGGCTCGGGGAATGGCCGCCACCATCTGGGCGGCGCGGGAGGGTGCGGTGAGCCGATCACGCGAGCCAACCATGACCGTGGTCGGGATGTCGATGGTGGCGATGCCCTCAAGCAGGTTCATGGCACTCATGGCGACCATGAAGCCGGCGCGCACCTTCGGTGCGGTATCGGCAAAGAGGGTGCGGGTGAGGTCGATGTGGGATCGAACGGGATCGCTCCCGAAGACACCGCGTACGAACCGGTGGCCTGCCGCCGAATGCAAGGCCAGGGACACGGCGGGTGAGGAGATGAACGCAGCGGAGAACCACTCCGCCGCGGCGGGGCCCGATCCCATGTCCGCTGCTGCGGTGGCCACCAGCACGATGGCGCGTGCCCGCGCGGCGAGGACGTCGGGATGGTAGGTGGCCAGCGACATGATGGTCATGCCGCCCATGGAGTGGCCGGCCAGTACCGCACCGGTCACGTCGCAGGCACGCAGGACGGTGGCGAGGTCGTCACCCAGCATCTCGATGCTCAGCGTCGCCGTGCCCCGGCTGCTGGCACCGTGGCCCCGTTGGTCGTAAAGCACCACACGATGGCCTGACGCGACCAGGCGGCGTGCCACCGGGAGCCAGACTTCGTGGCTGCAGCCCCAGCAGTGCGCGAGGACGACAGGTGGCCCACTACCCGCATCCCACACGGCGAGAATTCCGCCGTCCGCGGTTGAGACGGTGCGTTGAGGCGGCGCTTCGAGCTCCCCCCATCCGAGGGCGTGGACCGGATCCTCGTCGGGGACGAGTCCGGCCCCGGTTGCTTCGCTGGCGCGATGTGCGTGGGCCCGTCTGTAGGCTGCCGCCCCACCCACGAACGCGGCCGCCACGCCCACGGCCAGGAGGCTGCGACGGCTCCGGGGTAGGTGCAGGGAGGGCATGAGGTCCTTCAGCGCCGGCTGCCCAGGCGGGCCAGAGACTGTTGAAGGGCGATCGGCATGTACCGATGGGCATACCAGCCCAGGACCGATTCGAATCCCACCGGGACCATGGCCCGGTTGGAGGCGATGGCGTGGACGATGGCGACGCCGACCTTTTCGGGAGGATGGGCCCGGGAGAAGCCCTTCACCAGCCGCTGCGCGCGCGTTGGGATCCTCCTGCCCTCCGGTGAAGCGTGCCGTCCGAGCGATCGAGGTGTTTATGAATCCGGGACAGATGGCGGTCACTCCGACCCCGTGAGCGGCCCAATCAGCCCGCAGGCACAGGGAGAGCTGCAGGACGGCGGCCTTGGTCGTCGCGTAGGCCGACTCTCCCGCAGTCGGAAGGAACGCGAGTCCCGACGACACATTGACGACATGACCCCGGCCGGCGGAGAGCATCGGAGGGGTGAAGGCGGAGCAACCGTTGACGACGCCATCGAGGTTGACCGAGCGTATGGAGGCCCACTCGTCCGCCGTCATGCGCGCGTAGGGGCCCGTCATGCCGATGCCGGCGTTGTTCACCAGAATGTCGAGGGCGCCGTATGCACTGTCGATCCTCGCTGCGACAGCATCGACCTCCCGCCGATCCGCCACATCGAGACGGTACGCCCGATGGGGCGCACCCCATCGTTCGGTGCACTCGGCAACCGTTCTTTCGGCCGCCGCTTCGTCAATGTCGGCGCACAGGACGGTGGATCCTCTGGCGGCGAGGGCCTGTGCGGTGGCGCGGCCAATGCCGCTTCCCGCGCCGGTGACCAACGATGTCGCCCCTTCGAGCGTGACCGGGGGTCGCTTCACGTGGGCATGCGGGGGCCGGTCAACACATAGTCGTCCACATCGAATGTGCGGGTCCGGCGAACGAAGCGGAATGTGTAGTCGGGCCACAGGGTCGTATTGCGCCCGGCCTCATCGAGATACCAGCTCGAGCACCCACCGGCATTCCACACCGTGTGTGCTGCTTTGCGCTGTACTCCTTCGCTCCAACGTGCCAGCGTGTCCACGCGCACGTCGATGACGCTCGCCCCTTGCGCCCTCAGGGCACGGAGAGCACCGACGACATGCGCCAGTTGGGCTTCGATCATCACCACGAGGGAGGTGTGACCGATTCCCGTGTTCGGTCCGGCCAGCATGAAGTAGTTGGGGAACCCCGGGATCGTGGTGCCGCAAAAGGCCTGCATCCCCGTGTCGGCCCAATGTTCTCGGAGCGACCGGCCGTCGGCGCCGTGGACCTTCTCCGCCATCGGGTTGCTCGTGATGCGGAATCCGGTGCCGTAGATGATCGTGTCCACTTCGTGGAGCACCCCGTCAGCAGTCACCACACCGCCCGGCTGGACCTCGACGATCTTCTCCGTTGTCACGGTCACGTTGGGGCGTTGCAGTGCCGGGTAATAGTCGTTGGACTGCAACAAGCGCTTGCAGCCCGGCGTGTAGGTCGGCGTGAGCTTTGCCCGCAGGTCGGGATCGGCCACCTGGCGAGCCATGAATTTCTTTCCGAGCACTTCGAGGCGGCGCAGTTTCGCGCTGTTGTGGATGAGGAGGGATCCCAGGACCGCCTCACCGAACCAGTACTCACGTGCCCGGGCCACTCGCTGGGTCCATGCAAACCGTGTGTAGGCGGCCCGTTCCACCGCCTTCGTCGGCCTGCCTCGGTGCGGGAAGACCCACGGCGGCGTGCGCTGGAAGAGCGTGATGTGGCCGGCGGACCTCTGCACGATGGGGAGGAATTGAATGGTGGATGCCCCGGTGCCGACGATGGCCACCTTGCGCCCGGTGAGGTCATGGCTGTGGTTCCACTGCGCCGAATGGAACGCGGTGCCGGCGAACGAGGATGCGCCGGGGATGTCGGGCATGCGCGGTTCGGAGAGCCCGCCGCCGGCACCGACCAGGAAGTCGGCGGTGAACGAGCCTCGCGTCGTCCCGATGCGCCAGACGCGCCCGGCGGGGTCCCATGATGCGCTCTCCAGCGCCGTGTCGAAGGCCACCTTGTCGACGATGCCGTACCTCCGCGCGATTTCCCGGAGGTAGCGCTCGATCTCGGGTTGGCCCGAAAACGTCTCCGACCAGTGGGGGTTGGGAGCGAAGGAGAAGGAGTAGAGATTCGAAGGAACGTCGCATCGGCACCCCGGATACGAATTGTCGTACCACGTTCCCCCGACGTCGGACCGTCGTTCCAGGAGAATCAGCTCGTCGCCGTAACCTTCGTCGGTCAGGGCGATCGCGGCACCGAGCCCGGAGAATCCTGTGCCGACGATGGCGATGCGGACATGGGAGGGGAGCGTCGTCGGGCCGGGGCGCAGCGCAGAGCCCGTCGTCGACATCCTCGCATAGTAAAGGATTCCGGTTGTCGGACAGCGAAGCGCGGCCGGGCAGTGCGCGCCGTTCCCTTTCGGCGAGATCCGATGAGCATCGTGGGGGTCCTTGGCGCGATGACTTTCGATGCCGCAGGTCGTCGCTAGTGACATGACAACCGAACCCCACTCGAAGAACCTCGCCGACCTCTACGACCTCGCCCCGCTCGAGTGGAATGATGTGCGCCGGAGACTCGCGGCGAACCTGACGCAGGAACCCGGCACCGGGGGAGCCGACCATCACACCTTCTGGCTCTCGACGACCGACGAAGACGGACGCGCCGCACATGACAGGTGTCGGCGCCTTCTGGGTCGAGGGGAGGTACTACTTCTGCGGTGGACCGCGGACGCGCAAGATCCGCAATGTCGAGCGCGACCCCCGGTGCGCCTTCGGTATCGCCATCTTCGGCTACGACGTGGCGCTCGAGGGCCGGGCGGTCCGCGTCACCGACGCGTGCGCGCCTGCAGGAGCTGGCAGAGGTCTTCGCCCAGGGCGGATGGGCACCTGCGGTTGCCGATGGTGGGTTCACTCATGCGTACAGCGCTCCCAGTGCCGGTCCACCTCCGTGGCACGTCTACGAGTTCACGCCTGAGGAGGTCTACGCCGTGGCGACCAAGGAGCCCGGCGGCGCGACCCGGTGGACGTTCTGAGGGAGCAGGCATCGTCGGGCTTCTGGGCCTCCAGATACAATGGTTGCTCCAGCTTTCAGCTCGTACCCAGTCTTCGCTCCAAGGGAGGAATATGTCGGGTCACTCCAAGTGGGCGACAACCAAATATCGCAAGGGCGCACAGGACAAGGCGCGCGCCAAAATCTTCGCCAAGCTGATCCGTCAGGTCGAGGTGGCGGCGCGAGAGGGCGGCGGCGACATGGACGCCAACGCCGCCCTGCGGACCGCCTACCAGAAGGCCCGGAGCTCATCGGTTCCGCTCGACACCATTGAGAAGGCGATCAAGCGGGGCACGGGCGAACTCGAGGGTGTGCGGTACGAGGCGATCAACTATGAGGGTTACGGCCCGGCCGGCGTGGCGATCATGGTCGAGACGCTGAGCGACAATCGCAACCGCACCGGTTCGGAGATCCGCAACCTTTTCAACAAGAACGGCGGCAACATGGCCGAACCGGGGGCCGTCGGTTGGCAGTTCGAACGCAAGGGCATCGTGAGCGTGTCCCGTGACCAGGATGAGGACAAGGTCATGGAGATCGCCATGGAGGGTGGAGCGGAGAACCTCTCGGACAACGGTGAGTTCTGGATCGTCACGTGCGCTCCCGCCGACCTCGACGCCGTGCGTCACGCCCTGGACGATGCCGGGATAGCACCGGCGTCCGTCGACCTCTCGCTGGAGCCGACCACCCTGGTGCCCGTGCCCGACGAGGGTGAGGCCAAGCGGGTCCTGCGGCTCCTCGAGGCGATCGACGACCACGACGACGTCCAGGCCGTCCACGCCAATGCCGACATTTCCGACGCCGTGCTGGCGGCCTTCGAGGGCTGAGGCGCAGTGGTCCACCCCATCGGAAGGGGCCTCGGACTACGCTACGAACGCATGTTCGTATTGGGGATCGACCCCGGGCTCTCCCGCTGCGGCTACGGCCTGGTGGCCCGGGGTGAGGCTGACAGCGCCCTGAAGGCACGCGCCGCCGGGGTGATCGAGACCGATCCTGCGGCGGACGTTGCCGGACCGGCTGCTGACCCTCCACACCGAGTTGCGGGCCCTGGTGAGCGAGTTCTCGCCCGACGTGGTGGCGGTGGAGCGGGTCTTCTTCCAGGTCAACGTCAAGACGGCCATGTCGGTGGGGCAAGCCAGTGGGTTGGCCCTCCTCGTCGCCGCCGAAGCCGGCTGCGAGGTGGTGCAATACACCTCGAACGAGGTGAAGCAGGCGCTCGTCGGCTATGGCGCTGCCACAAAGGATCAGGTGCAGCGGATGGTGGCCAACGTGCTCGGACTGGCGATCCCACCCAGCCCGCCCGACGCCGCTGACGCCCTGGCCCTGGCCGTCTGTCATCTGACCACCGTTCCGTTGCGGCGTGCCATGGGCGCCGCGCTCGCCCGGCAGGCGGGCTCATCATGAAGGAGGACCTGCAGTGATCGGACTTTTGCGGGGAAAGGTTGCACTCCGTTCGGCGGAGGGAGAGGTGATCATCGACGTGGGTGGCGTCGGGTATCGAGTCGCCGTGACCCCGGCCACCGCCGTCGCCCTCATGGTGGGCGGGACGTCGAACGAGGCCACGTTGTTCATCCATACCCACGTACGTGAGGACGCCATCGTCCTCTACGGCTTCGTCCACGACGATGAGCGCCGGTGCTTCGAGGTGCTTCTCGGGTCCCACGGTGTGGGACCTTCCCTGGCCTTGGCCATCATGGCCGTCCTGTCGCCTGCCTCCCTCTCCACGGCGGTGCTCGAAGACGACCTCGACATGCTGTGCACCGTCCCCGGCGTCGGCCGCAAGACGGCGGCCCGGCTGGTGATCGAGCTCAAGAGCCGCCTCGACCTGCCCGATCTCTCGCTCGAGATCCCGGGCTCGTCGGGCGGCGGCGCGACCAGGACTTCGCGCTCGGAGGCACGGGCCGCCCTGGCCGAGCTCGGCTACGCCCCCGACGAGATCCGTGGTGCACTCGACGGGTTGCGCGACGATGTCGGTGTGGAAGAGATGCTGCGCCTGGCGTTGCGCGAGCTGGCCAGCCGGTGATCCATGCGAGGCGGCGCGGATATCGCCGCTGCGTCGACGGCTACCCGTCGTGGGGGCCCTCGTGAGCCCGAAGGCACGCCGCGAGGTGCTGGCGACCGCTGACGACGCCGACGCGATGGGTGTCTCGCAGACCGGAACCGTCGGGGCGGGTGACCCCGATGCCAGGTTGGTGGCGCCGGTGGTGGCCGGCGGGGGCGAGGAAGTCGAGGAGGCCGGTCTCCGGCCGCGCTCGCTGACCGAGTTCGTGGGACAGGCCCAACTGGTGGAGCACCTGGGGATCGTGATCCAGGCGGCCCGGCAGCGTCAGCAGCCGGTCGACCACATCCTCTTTGCCGGGCCACCCGGTCTCGGCAAGACGTCGCTGGCGGGAATTGTCGCCACGGAAATGGGAGCGGGGCTGCGCATCACCTCAGGGCCCGTGCTGACCCGGGCCGGCGACCTGGCCGCGCTGCTCACCGATCTGCAGGACGGTGACGTCCTCTTCATCGACGAGATCCATCGGCTGCATCGCTCCGTCGAGGAGATGCTCTACTCCGCCATGGAGGACGCCAAACTCGACATTCTCATCGGCAAGGGCCCGACGGCACGTTCCATCCGCCTCGACCTGCCGCGGTTCACCCTGGTCGGCGCCACCACGCGAACGGGTCTGGTCTCGGGCCCCCTCCGCGATCGTTTCGGCTTCGTCGGCCGCCTCGACCTGTACGCCTCGTCCGACCTGCAGGCGATCGTGCTGCGTTCGGCCCGGATCCTTCATGTCGACATCGACCCGGAGGGGGCGACGCGGATCGCCGAGCGCTCGCGCGGCACGCCACGTGTGGCCAACCGTCTCTTGCGCCGGGTACGCGATTTCGCCGAAGTGCGCGGGAACGGCGCGGTCAACGGCACGACGGCGGCTGAAGGCCTTGATCTCTTCGGCGTCGACGAGCTCGGTCTGGACAAGGTGGACCGGGCGATCCTCGAAACGCTGTGCGGCCGTTTCGGCGGCCAACCGATCGGTCTGACCACCTTGGCGCAGTGCGTCGGCGAAGAGACCGACACCATCGAGGATGCCTACGAGCCCTATCTCCTCCAGTGTGGTCTCATCCTACGGACGTCCCGGGGTCGGATTCCGACGCCCCGGGCCTGGGCTCATCTCGGTCAGACGCCACCGGCCGGATCGGTCGTGCCGGAGGCGCCGACACTGTTTGAGCCCTGAGCCGCCCCGCCCTTGACGTGGCGATGGAGATCCCCGACGAGATCGGCGTACTCGCGCCGGATCGTCAACCTCCAGCCGCCTTCCCGGGCTTCGAACACGTCCTCGTACCGTCCCGCGATGATCGGCTGCAACGGGAAGTCCTCGAGCGCCTGCAGAACGGTGTAGTACGAGCGTGTCGTCGCGCGGTGCCCATCGTTGGAGAATCTGATGTCGATGTTGGTGATGAGGTGCTTGGTGTGCGGGAGGCCGTCGCCGTAGATGATCACCGCCTTCCGATAGAGGTCTTCGACCTCCTGCGCGTTGCGCGCGGTCAGTTCGTCGAGGGGTATGACGGGCGCAGTGCGGCCGGTGGCGGAGCCGAAGCGCACATCCTCCAGCAGTCGCCCGACGCCCGCCAGGTCGCCGCGATCGACGAGCTCGGGGTAGGAGAGGATGATGCGCCGGATCTGCTCGGTGGCCCATGCCCGATCGAAGGTGTCCGACCCGTCAGCGTCCATGGAAGTTCTCCGGGTGGACGACATGGAAGCGCATGTCACCCGTCAGATCCATGCCTTCGCGCCGTTCGCGCAATTTCCATTCGCCGTCCACACGCTCGAACGAATCCGTGTAGCCGCCGGTACAGATGAACTGGAGGGCAAGCTCGGGCCGCGCCTGCATCACGACGTACGTCGACGTGGCCTGGGCGGAGCTGCCGTCAGCGGCGAACGCAACGTCGATGTTCGTGATGAGATGCTTCGCATGTGAAAGGCCGTCGTCGTAATAGATGACCGCACGTTCGTAGCTCGCGGCCGCCTCGTCGGCCGTCCGGACGTGCAGTTCGCTCTTCGGGGGCATCGAGGGGGCCGAAACGGATGCCTCCCATGAACGCTCCCACGCCGGCGAGATCGCCCGTGTCGCTGGCTTCGGGATAGGCCAACACGATGCGGCGGATCTCCTCGGTGGCCGATGCCCGGTCAAATGACGCCATGCGGGCCTCCCATCGGCAAGGTCAGGCCAGCGTGAGCGCCGTCGGCCCGGTGCGGCGCAGCGGGAGAAAGACGCGGAAGGTGGTCGACCAGCCGGGGAGGTCGATGATGTCGATGAAGCCCTCGTGGGCCTCCGCGACCGATTTGGCGATCGCCAGACCGAGGCCGGTTCCGGGCACACCCATTTTCGTGGCCGCCGCGAGCCGATAGAAACGCTCGAAGAGCTGGGGCCGATCCTCTTCGGGGATGCCGGGCCCCTGGTCCTGTACGAGGACGCGGGCGAAGTCATCGATCATGTCGACGACCACGTTCACCTTGTCACCCGGGGCAGAGAACTTGATGGCGTTCGAGAGCAGATTGCCGAGGAGCTGGTGCAGGCGGGTGGCGTCGCCGAACACCGGGACCTCAGGGCCGGGAGTCAGCGTCACGGTGCACCCACGTCCCGCCGCTGCGGTCTGTTGGCCGTGCACCGACTCGTCGGCCAACTGGTGCAGGTCGAGCTCCGTGAAGGTCACCCGCAATCCGTGACCGCCACCCGGGTCGGCCAGAAGGTCCTCGGCCACTCGTTGCAGCTGCGCCGAGTTGCGGTCGATGGTGCGCAGCATGCGCATCTGGTCCTCGCTGAGCTCGGGTACTTCGTCGAGGAGGAGCTCGATGAAACCTCGGATGGAGGTGATGGGCGTGCGCAACTCGTGGGAGACGGTGGCCACGATGTCGTCCTTCATCTTGGTCAGCTCGCGGAGGCGATTGTTCTGTTCGATGAGTGACTGGGTCACCTCCCGTTGGACCGAATAGAGCCGCTCGCGTTCTGCCGCCAATTGCTCGCGTTCGGTGACGTCGATCGCCACGACGACATAGCCCGCGCTGGTACCGCCGTCCGCCCCGTCAGCTCCGCCTTGCGTCGGCAGCGTGCGGACGCGCACGACGCACCGCCGTTGCTCGCCGTTCTTGCGCCGGGCGGTCCACGGGACTTCGGCCACCGTCTCGGGGTAGACGGGGTCGAGTGCCTTGCGCATGGCGTCGATCGTGCGCCGACGCTCGTTTATCTGCGCCGGGTCGATGAAGTCGGCGATGGACCGGATGCCGACGACCTCGGACGCGTTGTAGCCGAGCATCAGCTCGGCCCCGGCCGAGAAGAATGTCACCGTTCCGGCCGGATCGACACCAATGATGGCGCTCCCCGTGGCGGCCCGCAGCAGGGTCTCGAGGCGCTCGCGGGCGGTGTGGGCGTCGTCGGCGTTCCGCTTGGCCAGGAGCGACTGCTGGGCCAGGTCGCTGACATAGATGCGGTCGCGGTGCACCATGGTCGAGATGGTGGAGGCCACCATGGTGGTCACGATCACCAGGACGACCACCTGGCGCCAGGTGGAAAGCGGGTAGTTGGGGGCACCGACGAGGAGGATCGGCACCATGAGGGCCAGATCCATGCAGAACAGGCCGACGAGGAGATGGACGCGGCGGCCGTAGAGGGACAGCCAGACGATGGGCAGCAGGTAGACGACGAGGAGCTCGGAATGGCTCGGTCCCTGGGCGTCACGGATGATGGCGATGACCGCGATGTAGCCGATGGGAATGAAAAGCCAGGTCCAGTCCGGCAGCCGTTCCCAGGGTAGGGCGAACGCGGCGATCAGAAGGAGGAAGAAAAGGAGGAGGGCGATGAGGATTTCCAGCCGTGCCCCATGTGGGAACGGAATGATGCCGATGAGGACGGTGCCGAGTGCGACCAGAGCGAAAAGCGGGAGTCGCACCCTGGAAGGACCCGAGAACCCCGGGATTTTGGACCCACCCACCTCGGCCTCGGCCTGCGGACCCCGCGTCCCCACTGCGGCCGTCTCGCCGGTGGCTGGAAGCGGAGCTGCGCTCATGATCGAACTGCGTTCACCTTGCCCGCGCGCGATAACGGTATCCGAAGCCTCGCACCGTTTCGATCGGACCGTCGTCCTGATCTCCCCAACCGAGCTTGCGTCTGAGGCGCAGGACGGCGTACTTCACACGCGATGGTGCCAGGCCGCTCGGGTCGTCCCAGGCCAACTCGATCAGTTGATCCGAGGAGAGCACCTGGCCCTGATGGCGTACCAGGGTGGCCAAGAGCCGGTATTCGGTCGGCGTCAGGACGACGGGCACTCCCGCCACGGTCACCTGGGACTCGGAGAAGTCCACCCGGATGGACTCGTCCTCGAAGGACACGATCGGCTCGTTGCGCTGCACTTGTCGCCGGCTGATGGCCTGGATCCGCGCCATGAGCTCCACCCGGCTGAAGGGCTTGGTCAGGTAGTCGTCGGCCCCCGCGTTGAGCCCCCGCACCTTGTCACGTTCGGTGGAGAGTGCCGTCAACATCAGGACGGGCACGTCGCTCATGTCCCGGATCCGCTCGAGGACCTGCCATCCGTCGAGGTCCGGCATGCCCACGTCGAGGATGACCAGGTTGGGCTGTTTCTGGTGGAAGAGCCGGACGCCGTCGCGGCCCAACATGGCTTCGGTGACCGTGAAACCCTCGCGTTCGAGCATCGTCCGCAGGAGTTGTCGGATGTCGGCCTCGTCCTCGATAACGAGGACTGAAATGTTCCCATTGCGCATGCAGCACTGAACTGTACTGGGAACACGGGGTGAATTTCGTGTTTCTGGGCGCGACGGTGCCGAGGCTCGGCGAGCAACCGTGCGCCGGAGGGCCACCACCGGTTCCCACTCGGATGGTTCCGACCGATGGTGGCCCCTCTTTACCCGGCGCACTGTTGCTGCCATTTCCCTCCCGATCTACCCCCAAAAGGGGTAATCAATCGCCTGCGAATCGGGGTTCTCGACCTGGTCACCCCCCTCCGGGCGCCCAGTATCGGGAGTTCGTGATCTGCCTCTGTGCAGGTCCCATGCTGGAGCAGGCATGGTGCAAGCTCGGCGCATTCGGGTTGCCGTCCGGTTGCCTGGCGGGAATAACCGGTGGGTCGGCACCCCGGGTGGCGCAGGAGTAGGGGCCCCCTTCGTCACTCCGGACGGGCGCCCTGCGTCCAGGTCAACGACCGGGCGGGCGGGATGACCGGTCGGGGACCGGCACGAAATGCCAAGATGCAGGAGATAGGGTGTCGCTTCGCATGCACCCCGGCTTGAAGGACCCCACATGACGCAATTTCCCGCCCTCGTCGAATTATTCGCAGCGACCGCCAAAAAGTCGACGAACCCCGCGCCCCTGATCATCCTCGTCGTGGTTGCTTTCGCCGGGTACTTCCTCTTCCTGAAGCCCCAACAGCGAAAGGCCAAGGCTGCCCGGGCCAACCAGGGCTCGGGGTACATGGTCGGTGACGAGGTGCAGACGATCGGCGGTGTGGTCGGGACCATTCTCGAGATTCACGGCGACCGCTACACGCTCCTCACCGGGAGTACCGGGAATGACGGGAATCTCGACGGCGCCCAGCCCACGCGCATCGTGTTCGTGCGCCAGGCCATCGCGCGCAAGCTCGACCCGGTCGTGATCCCGGACCCGGACGCGGACATCGACGAGGACGACCACGAGTTCCACCATGAGTCGGTGGAGATCGAGGACCACGACGGGGAGGATAAAGAGGCGTGAGCCCGGCGTCGTCTCGAGCCCAGATGCGGCAGAGGCGGAACCTTCTCGTCAGCGTGCTGGCTGTCGTGGTCATCGCGGTGGGTTCATTTGCGGCTGTGTTCTCGGTGAAATGGACCCCGCGGCTCGGACTCGATCTGGCGGGTGGACTTTCCGTCGTCTATCAGACCGCGAAGACCGTTTCTCCCGCTGAGCTGCAGGAGACCGTTGCCATTCTCGACAACCGCGTGAACGGGCTCGGTGTGTCCGGAGCCCAGGTGAGCACGGCGGGCAACAACGAGATCTCGGTGTCGATTCCGGGGGTCAAGAACGCGGCCGCCCTCCTGGCCGAAATCGGGAACACGGCCCAGCTCTTCTTCCGGCCGGTCCTGTGCACCGCCTACCCCCTCTCGCTGAGCCCGGCCACCAAGGCCACGAAGACAACCCCGGCCCAGCCGGCCCAGAAGCCCATTTCGGGTAACAAGACCTTGCCGGCCTGCGGGGCCGCCTACGCCACCACGCTGGCCAACCTGGCCGTCACGCCCAACAGCTCGGTGCAGGGGTACTCGTCCAACAATCCGTCGCCCGATCCGGGGTTCGCCCAGTACACGAGCACCAGCACCGACGTCGAGAACTACCCGAGCCGCACCGTGCTCCTCCCGAGCCTGCCGGCAGCCGGCTCGTCCACGAAAGGCTCGCTCCGCTACGTGCTCGGCCCCGAGCAGATGACAGGGAACGCGATCGGGTCGGCCGTGGCGCAGCAGAGCCAGACCGGCCAATGGGAGGTCAACTACACGCTCAGGGGCGCCGCCGGCTCTGCGTTGTGGGACAAGGTGGCGGAGGAGAACTTCCACCTCCTCCTCGGGATCGAGCTCGACGGCGTGGTCCAGTCGGCGCCGCTCATCCAGCCCACGCAGAACGCGTTCACCTCGTTCGACGGTCAGGGCACGATCAGCGGGGGCAATATGACAGAGGCCGACGCCAAGTCGTTGGCCCTCGCCATGGAGTTCGGCTCCCTGCCCGTCCGGCTCAAGCAGCTGACGACGCAGACCGTGTCGCCCACCCTCGGCAAGTCCGCCCTGCACGCCGGCCTCGGGGCGGGTATCGCCGGTCTCGTCCTGGTCCTGCTCTACGTGCTGCTGTACTACCGGGCTCTCGGGCTCGTGGTGATCTCGGGGCTCGTGCTGACGGCGATGGCGCTCTGGGCCATCATCTCGGCGCTCGGGCATACGTCGTTCAGCCCGAGTTTCGACCTGGCGGGCATCACGGGCCTCATCGTGTCCATCGGCATCACCGTGGACTCGTACATCGTCTATTTCGAACGATTAAAAGACGAGACGCGTTCTGGCCGCTCCATCCGGACCTCGGTCGACCGAGGTTTCAAGAGCGCCTGGCGGACCGTGTGGGCGGCCGACTTCGTCTCGCTGCTGGCCGCGGTCGTCCTCTACGTGGTCGCCGTGGGTGACGTCAAGGGTTTCGCCTTCTTCCTCGGCCTCTCGACCATCATGGACATGCTGTTCACCTGGTTCTACACGCGGCCCCTCGTCATCCTGCTCGGTCGGAGCGACCACCTGCAGGGCGCCGGTCGTTTCGGCATCGCCCGGGGGCTGGCCATGACGGGACGAGGGACGAATGAGGACTCGCCCGCCGGCGGCGGGGGCGGGACCGGGTCTGACGGCGGGCCCAAGGGTGGTCTCATCAAGCCCGGGCGGGTGCCGGCGTCGTGAGCGACAACAGGCGCAACGGGACCGGCGTCGGCGACGGTGACTCTGACGGTCACGGTGGCGTTGACGGGGTCGAGGATTTCGACATCGTCGACGCGGACGGGGACTTCGACGGGGACCTCGATGACGTCGAGATGGGCGACGACGAGTTGGATGACGACGGCGAGTTGTTGTCGGTGGACGACGCGGTCCGCTCGCTCATGCGGCGACCGAAGGAGTCCCGGGAGGGACACGGCCCGATACAACGCCTGTACCGCGGTGAGACGAAGTTCGACTTCGTCGGTCGCCGGAGGGTGTGGTTCACCATCTCGACGGTGGTCATCGTGGCCGGCATCATCTCCCTCATCCTGCGCGGCGGCCTGAACCTGGGGATCGAGTTCAAGGGCGGCACCGAATGGACCGTCAAAGCGCCGCACGTCACGCAGAGCCAGGCCGTCGACGCCATGCAGTCCGCGGGTCTGGTCAATCCGATCGTCCAATTGCTCGGGCAGGGGTCGAACCAACAGCTCAACGTGCAGGCCGACCTCAACAAGCTCTCGGCGGAGGCGCAGAAGGCGGAGACGCTCAGGGTCGAAGAGGCCCTGGCCAAGCTCACCGACACCTCGCTCGAGAACGTGCAAAACGGCGTGCAGACGGTGGGACCGACCTGGGGCTCATCCATCACCAACAAGGCCATCGAGGCCCTCATCATCTTCTTCGTCGTGGTGGGTATCTACATCAGCATCCGTTTCGAGCCGAAGATGGCCCTGTCCGCCTTCATCGCGATGGTGCACGACGTCGTGGTGGCTGTCGGCATCTATTCGCTGTTCAACTTCCAGGTCACGCCGGACACCGTGGTGGCCATCCTGACCATTCTCGGGTATTCCCTCTACGACACCGTCGTCGTGTTCGACCGCGTGCGTGATAACACGAAGAACATCGGTTCGCACGGGACGATGACCTATGGCCAGCTGATCAACCTGTCCATGAACCAGACGCTGGCCCGGTCCATCAACACCTCGGCCGTGGCCATCATCCCGGTGTTGTCGGTGCTGTTGATCGGCGCCGAGCTGCTTGGCGCGTCCACCCTCCAGGAGTACGGTCTGGCGCTCTTCGTCGGGTCTCCTGAGCGGGGCTTACTCCTCGATCTTCATCGCGTCGCCGATCCTCTACATGCTGAAGCGCAACGAGCCGCGCTGGCTGGCGATCGAAAAGCGTGTCGCGTCCAGGGGCGACCGCACGAGTGCCCTTTCCGCCTCCGACGCCGCCGCCCTCAGCACCCAGTACAGCATCGCGGCGGGTGGGCAGCCCCACAGCGCCGGGCCGGCCAAGCGGACCGGGCCGATCCGGCCCGGGTCGGGTGCCGGCGGGGGGGTGACGGCGGGCGCCGGCACTGCGGTGATCGATCGTCCCACGCCCAACGGCGGTGGCACGGGGCAGGCACCCCGTCCCCGCAAGGGAAAGAAGAAGCGCAAGCGCTGAGCAGCGGCGGAAGCCCTGGGCACATGCCCTGCGTATGGCGTCGGTGCGTCGGGGACACGGTCCCGAACGGGTAGCGTGGAGGGATGGTGACCCTGGCTCGGGTGACTCCCGTCACAGATGATGGGGAGCGCGCGTTCGAGGACATGATCGCCCCGCTGCTGGCGGAGTTCTCCGGCCACCGGCCCGACGACGACGTCGCGACCATCAGGTCCGCCGCCCGTGTCGCCCTTTCCGCGCACGACGGGCAGTTCCGACGCTCCGGCGAGCCGTACATCACGCACCCCATCGCCGTGGCGACCATCGTGGCCGAGCTCGGTCTCGACGCCCAGACCGTCGCCGGTGCCCTCTTGCACGACGCGGTGGAGGACACCGGCCTCACCCTCGAGTCGATCACCGAGGCCTTCGGCCCGGGTGTGGCCAAGGTGGTCGACGGGGTCACCAAGCTCGACCGGCTCCAATTCGACTCGAAGGAGGCGCAGCAGGCCGCCACCATCCGCAAAATGCTCGTGGCGATGGCCGACGACTGGCGGGTGCTGCTCATCAAGCTGGCGGACCGCCTGCACAACATGCGCACGCTCGCCGTCATGCCCGAATGGAAGCAGCGCCGCACGGCACAGGAGACGTTCGATGTGTACGCGCCGTTGGCGCACCGCCTCGGTGTGCAGCAGGTGCGGTGGCAGCTCGAAGACCTCGCCTTCGCCACGCTGCACCCCAAGCGCTACGCCGAAATTGAGCAGATGGTGGCGGCACGGGCGCCGCAGCGCGAGGAGTATCTCGCCCGGGTCCTGGTCCACGTGAGGGAGCGGCTCGAGAACATGGGCGTCGAAGCCGACGTCACCGGTCGCCCGAAGCACCTGTGGAGCATCTACGAGAAGATGGTCGTGCGGGGCAAGGAGTTCGACGACATCAACGACCTGGTGGCCATCCGGGTCGTCGTGACGAGCGAGAAGGACTGCTGGGCCGCACTGGGGGCGATCCACGCCATCTGGGCCCCTGTCCAGGGACGATTCAAGGACTACATCAATACGCCCAAGTTCAACATGTACCAGTCGTTGCACACGACGGTGATCGGGCTCGACGGCAACCCGGTCGAGGTCCAGATCCGCACGACGGCGATGCACCACCGGGCCGAGTACGGCATCGCCGCGCACTGGGGGTACAAGGAGAAGGAGGACGCCTCCTCCGACATGGCGTGGCTGCAGCGGATCGCCGACGTGGACCGCCAGACCGACGACCCGATCGAGTTCCTCGAGGCGCTCAAGCTCGACCTCGAGCAGGACGAGGTCTACGTCTTCACGCCCAAGGGCAAGGTCATCGCGCTGCCGGCCCGGTCGACGCCGGTCGACTTCGCCTATGTCATCCACACCGAGGTGGGGCACCGCTGCATCGGGGCCCGTGTCAACGGCAGGCTGGTCCCGCTCGAGACACAACTCAACTCGGCGGACACGGTCGAGATCTTCACCTCGAAGTCGCCCACGGCGGGGCCGTCCCGGGACTGGCTGCAGATAGTGGCCTCGACCAGGGCCCGGCACAAGATACGCCAGTGGTTCAGCCGGGAGCGCCGCGAGGACGCCATCGAGAACGGGCGGGAGGAGCTGGCGCGGGCGCTACGTCGCGACGGGCTGCCTCTGCACAAGCTGCTGGGTTCGTCGGCCATGCTCGAAGTCGCCGAGTCGATGCACCTGGCCGACCTCGATGCGTTGTACGCCGCCATCGGGGAATCGCAGGTCTCCGCCCAGTCCATCGTCCAACGCCTGGCACGGGCGCTGCGGGGCGGGGAGAACGAGCAGCTCCCCACCACGGCCTTGCGCGGTGTGCGCGGCCCCCGCCAGGGGCGCCGGACAGCGGCCGGGGTCTACGTGGAGGGTCTCGACGACATCATGATCCACCTCGCCCGGTGTTGTACGCCCGTGCCGGGCGACCAGATCATCGGTTTCGTCACGCAGGGTCGCGGGGTCTCCGTACACCGGGCCGACTGCGCCAATGCGGCATCGCTGGCCGACCTGTCCAAGGAGCGCCTCATCGAGGTCGAGTGGGACCGGGGCAACGACGGTGTCTTCGTGGCGACGATAGAGGTGTTGGCGTTCGATCGTTCGCGGCTGCTGGCTGACGTCAGCCGGGTCGTGTCCGAGCACCACCTGAACATCGTGGCGGCCCGCACGGCGACCACGCCGGATCGGGTCAGTCGGATGGCTTTCGACGTCGAACTGGCGGACCCCACCCACCTGCATTCGCTCATCACGGCGCTCAAGCATCTCGACGGCGTCTTCGACGCCTATCGTCAGCTCCCCGGCAAGAAGGTCTGATCGTGAAAGGGAGCAGATGACCGGAGGCTCAGACGCGCCCGGGGCCGCGCCGCTCGCCCGTACACCGAAGGGCATGCACGACATACTGTGGCCCGAGTCAACCCGTTGGGAAGCTCTGGTCGCGCGCTTCGCCGCGCTCGTCGAGGGGGCAGGCTACGGGCTCGCCATCACCCCGATCCTCGAGCACGTGAGCATCTTCCATCGCGGGATCGGGGAGGCCAGTGACGTGGTCGGCAAGGAGATGTACACCTTCGCCGACCGCGACGGGCAGATCATGGCGCTGCGGCCCGAGGGGACGGCATCGATCGTGCGTGCCTTCGTGCAGCACCACCCCGTCCCGCCCTGGAAGGCCTGGTACGTGGCGCCCTCGTTCCGGCACGAGAATCCGCAGCACGGGCGGTACCGCCAGCACTTTCAGCTTGGTCTGGAGGCGCTCGGCCCTTCGGACGCCGACCTGGACGTCGAGGTCATCTCCCTGGCCTTCGAATTCCTGGCCGGCCTCGGCCTGCACCAGGTGACCCTCAAGGTGCACTCCATGGGCGATGGCACGTGCCGTCCCGGCTACACGGAGCTGCTGCGCGAGTTCCTGGCCGAGCGCCGTTCGCTGCTGTGCCTGCCCCACCGGCCCGTTACGACCAGAACCCGCTGCGGGTCCTCGACTGCAAGACGCCCGAGTGCGAGGACGCCACCGAGGGTGCGCCCCGATTCGTGGACAACCTCTGTGAGCCCTGCACGGCGCACTTCGCCCGGGTACGGGCCGGGCTCGATGCGCTCGACATCCCCTACATCATCGACCATCGCCTCGTCCGTGGCTTCGACTACTACACGCGGACCACGTTCGAATTCGCCTCGGGCGCCATCGATGCGGCCCAGAACGCGCTCGGGGGCGGTGGCCGCTACAACGGGTTGGTGGAGATGCTCGGCGGTGAGCCCACGCCCGGCATCGGCTTCGGCCTGGGCGTCGAGCGCATCCTCATCGGGTGTGACGCCGAAGGCGTCTATCCCACGCAGGCCCCTCCCTTGCACGCCTACGTGATCGACGTCACCGGCGGCGAGTCGGCCGTGCTGCTGACGGCCGAGCTCCGACGGGCCGGCTTTCGGGTCGACCGTGGCTTCGACAACCGCTCCATGAAGTCACAGATCAAGTCCGCCGACCGGTCGGGCGCATTGGTGGCCGTCGTGCTCGGGGCCAAGGAACTGGAGGAGGGCACGATCAGCCTGCGCCCGCTCCGCAGCGAGGAAGGGCAGCGCACGGTGCCGCGGACCGACGTCGTCGCCGCGTTGCGGGCGCTGGTGCTCTGAGCACGGCACGATCCCGCCACATGCCGCCGCCCGCGCATGACAGGCTGCATGACTGTTCGAACCGATAAAGGACCCCGCTCCACTCCATGACTGATCACATCGCCCCCGCGGGCCCATCGAAAACCGGCCGACAGCGATTGCGCACGCACCTCTGCGGGGTGCTGCGCCCTGATCGACGAGGGGGCCAAGGTCACGGTGTGCGGCTGGGTCGGACGGCGCCGTGAGCACGGCGAGCACCTGGCCTTCATCGACCTGCGCGACCACACGGGCGTGATCCAGTGCGTCATCGACACGAAGGTGGACGTGCGCAGCGAATGGGTGATCGCCATTGAGGGGACGGTGCGGCGCCGGCCCGAGGGAACCGTCAATCCCGGGCTGGCCACAGGTGAGATCGAGATAGGCGACTGCACGGTGGTCGTCCTCAACGAGGCGGAGCCGCCACCCTTCTCCGTCGACGACCGGGACGAATCCGACGAGCAGGTGCGCCTGCGCTACCGCTACATCGACCTGCGGCGCCCGCGTCATGCAGCGCAACCTGCGCCTGCGGGCACGGGTCAACGCCGCCATCCGCGGCGCCATGGACCGGCAGGGGTTCTGCGAGGTCGAGACGCCGCTGCTCTGGGCCCCGACGCCGGAGGGCTCCCGCGAGTTCTCGGTGCCCAGCCGGCTGCACCACGGATCGTTCTACGCGTTGCCCCAGAGCCCGCAGCTGGCCAAGCAACTGCTCATGGTGGGCGGCTTCGACCGCTATTACCAGATCGCCCGCTGCCTGCGCGACGAGGACCTGCGGGCCGACCGCCAGTTCGAGTTCTCCCAGCTCGACATGGAGCTCTCGTTCGGCACGCAGGACGACGTGATGGCGTACGTGTCCGAGGCCGTGCTCGATGCGGCCGAGGCCGCCACGGGCGAGCGGCCGCCCCCGATCGCCCGCATGACCTGGTCCGACGCGCTCGAACGCTACGGCACCGACAAGCCCGATCTGCGCTTCGGGATGGAGCTGGTCGACCTGGCGGTGGAGTTCGCGCACACCGAGGTGCGCGCCTTCTCCGGCTCCCATCTCAAGGCGATGTGTGTCCCCGGCGGGGGCTCGTTCACGCGGTCGCGCCTCGACGCACTGGCCGAGCAGGCCAAGCGGGCGGGCGCGGCCGGGCTGGCGTGGTTCCGGGTCGTTGCCGGTGACGGAGGGAGCCGGGCTCACCTTCGATTCGCCGCTCAACCGCTTCCTGTCGGAGATCGAGCGGGCGGCACTCCTGGAGAAGACCGGTGCGCGAGGAGGGGGACCTCATCCTGGCCGTCTCGGACACCCACCGGATCGCCTGCACGACGTTGGGCACGCTGCGCGGTCGCGCTGGGCTCGCCGCCGGTCGGGCAGGGTCCGCACCGCTACGTGTGGGTGGTCGACTTCCCCATGTTCGACGGGGTCGATGCCGCGGGGAACCCGCAGCCGGCCCATCACCCCTTCACCATGCCGTACGAGGAGGACCTGCCGCTCCTCGACACCGTCCCCTTCGCCGTGCGTTCGCAGGCCTACGACCTCGTCCTCAACGGGTGGGAGTTGGGATCGGGCAGCGTCCGTATCCACCGACGGGACATCCAGTCGAGGATCTTCGACACGCTCGGGATCAGCGCCGAGGAGGCGGAGAGCCGGTTCGGCTTCCTGCTCAACGCGTTCCGCTACGGCGCACCGCCGCATGCCGGCTTCGCCTTCGGCATCGATCGCCTGGTGGCGGTCCTGGCCGGGGAGGAGAACATCCGCGAGGTGATCGCCTACCCGAAGACGCAGTCGGGCGCCGACCTCCTCACCGGTGCCCCCGAGCGCCCTGCCTGCCGGCATCCCTGGCCGAGCTGGGGATCCGCACCGTGGCCCCGCCCCCCACACCCGGTCCTGCGTCGACTTGAGTCTGTTCGCCGAGGCCGCCCACCGGAACCTGGAGCGCCAGGCGCCTCTTGCCGCACGCCTGCGGCCGCGCACGCTGGACGAAATGGTGGGCCAGGAGCATCTGGTCGGCTCCCGGCGCCCCGCTGCGCACGCTGGCCGAGAGCGACCGGGTCGGATCCGCCATCCTGTGGGGCCCTGCGGGGACGGGCAAGACCACCCTGGCCCGTCTTTTGGCGGCCACCACGGCCAAGCACCTGGTCACGCTCTCGGCGACCGCAGCCGGCGTGAAGGACGTACGGGAGGCACTCGCCGAGGCCGAACGCCGGCTGGGCGAGCACGGGCAGGGCACCATGCTCTTCGTCGACGAGGTCCACCGGTTCAACAAGTCCCAGCAGGACGTGCTGTTGCCCGCGGTCGAGGACGGGCTGGTCGTGCTCATCGGCGCCACCACCGAGAATCCCTTCTTCGAGGTGAACCCCCCGTCTGTTGAGCCGATCCTCGTTGTGGCGGCTGCGCCCGCTCAGCCCGGAGAACCTGCGCACGCTGATCGTGCGTGGTCTGGCGGCCGAGGACGCCGGGGCGACCGACGACGCCATCGATGCGGTCGTGGCCGCGTGCGAGGGGGACGCCCGGGCGGCGCTCACGACGATCGAGGTGGCGGTCGCTCTGGCGCGGGCGGCGCCGAAGGCCGGGGCGAGCGCCGGAGTGGGCGACGGCGGTGCGCGATCGTCCTGACCATCGAGGACATGGCCCGGGCCCGGGACGGCCGGCTCTTCCACCAGGGGGCCGACGAGCACTACGACCAGATCAGCGCACTGATCAAGAGCGTGCGCGGCTCGGATCCCGACGCCGGCCTCTACTGGATGGCCCGCATGATCGAGGGCGGTGAGGACCCGCGCTTCCTGGCCCGGCGCCTGGTGATCCTGGCCAGCGAGGATATCGGCCTGGCCGATCCTCAGGCCTTGCTGATCGCCGAGGCGGCGGCACGGGCGGTGGAGTACGTCGGCCTGCCCGAGGCGGCGCTGAACCTGGCCGAGGCGGTGATCTATCTGGCCCGGGCACCGAAGTCGAACTCGGTGATCGTCGCCCTCGGGCGGGCGCAGGAGGACGTGCGCTCAGGGGCGGCCCAGGAGGTTCCGTCGCATCTTCGCGACAGTCATTACAAGGCTGCGGGGTCGTTGGGCCACGGCGAGGGGTACGTCTATCCGCACGATGACCCATCGGGGGTGGTCGCGCAGCAGTATCGTCCTGAGGCGCTGGAAGGGCATGTGTACTACGAGCCGTCCCCCCACGGCGCTGAAGGTCCGGGCGAGCCGGGTCACGATCGAGAGGCAGGCGCTTGAAGAACGCAATTCGCAGTGCCGCCTCGTGCGCTGCGGCACTGTGTGTGGGGGCATTGGCTCCCCTTGTCATCTCGGGGCGCCCTGGGGCCGCGGCCGGGCCGGTGCCGCAGTCGAGGGTCGCGTTGCGCGGCGAGCTGCCGAAGGTCCCGTCCGGGGTGACCCGCCTCGGGCCCGTCGCGGGCAGCCAGGTGCTGAAACTCGACGTGGGGTTGGCCGGCCAGGACCCGACCGGGTTGGCCGACGCCGTGCGAGCGGTCTCCACACCGGGCTCGCCCGACTACCACCACTATCTGACGTCGGCGCAGTTCGCCTCGGCCTTCGGTCCGAGCGCGGCCGAGGTGGCGCAGGTGAGCAGCTCCCTGCGTGCGCAGGGCCTGACGGTGGGTACCCCCACCCCGGGCAGCGACCTGCTCCCGGTCAGCGGCACGGCGCGCACCGTGTCGACCGTTTTCGGCACCCCCCTCGAAGCGGTGCGCCTCCCCGGCGGCATCACCTCGAGGGTGAACACGGCTGCACCGGAGATCCCCGCCGCGCTGGCGCAGGACATCACCGGCATCGTCGGCCTCAGCAGCCTGGCCCGGGCGCACTCCCGGTTGCTGGCCGGGTCGAACGCCGGCGGTCGAAGGCGGGTCGACGGCGGTCACGGCGGTCGGCGGTCCCCGCCGGTGGACGGCGGGCGCGGCCACGCCTTCGGGCCGTGCGGTCGGTTCGCCGCAGGCCTGCAGTGCGGCGACGAGGGCGCCGCCGGTTCGTCGAACTACACGTCGACGCAGTTGGCCGACACCTACGGCCTGAGCCAGCTTCTGAATCGAGGGTCGGACGGGGGTGGGGCAGACCATCGGCGTCGTGGAGTTCGAGCAGTTCTCGAGCTCGGACATTTCGGCGTTCGAGAGCTGCTACGGGCTGAGCAATCCGACACGGGTCGTCACCGTCGACGCAACGCCGAGCGGTTCGGCGTCGGGCTCGGGCGAGGCGGCGCTCGACATCGAGCTGGCCGCCGTCAGCGCACCCTCGGCGTCCCTCGTCGTCTACGAGGCGCCGAACGATATCGATGTGGCGGCGCTCGATCTCTACAACCGCATTGCCACCGACGACGTGGCCCAGGTGGTGAGCACGAGTTGGGGCTTTTGCGAGCAGGACAACGACGCCGGGTGCCGCCACGCAGGAGAACAGCATCTTCGAGCGCATGGCCATGCAGGGCCAGACGATGATCGCCGCGTCGGGTGACTCGGGCTCGGAGGACTGTTTCGGTTCCGACGGCACGACCCGAGCTGGCGGTGGACGATCCGGGGAGTCAACCCGACGTGGTGAGTGTGGGCGGAACGACGCTGGTCGGCGGGGCAACCGGGAGCCAGACGGTCTGGAACAACTGCCTCTCGCAGGCCTTCGGGCGTTGCCAGCAGCGACCCGGTGAACGGGGCCGGCGGAGGAGGGTTCTCGACGGTGTGGCCCCGGTCGTCATGGCAGCCTGCGCTCGGGAATGCGCCGAATGACAACGGGTCGTGCCCGATCTCTCCCTCGATGCGGACCCCCACCACGGCGTGGTCGTCTACTTCGGCGGCTGGCTCGACTTCGGCGGCACGAGCGCCGTGGCGCCCTCTCTCGCCGGGTTCCTGGCGGACACCAACCAGGGCTGCAACGCCGACCGTCGGCCTCGTCAGCCCGGCGCTGTACGCGGCGGCGGGCAGCGGATCGAATTTCACCAACGTCACCACGGGGAACAACGACTTCACGCGGGACGAATCAGCGGCCTGTACGCCGCCTCCAACGGGTTCAATCCGGCGACGGGCCTCGGCACGCCCCAGGAGCAGAATCTTGCGATCGCCCTGCAGGGCGGCGACGGCTGTCCGACGGTCGAGAGCCTCAGCGCCACCTCCGATGCGGTCTCGGGCGGCCAAGCGATCACGATCAACGGCGCCGGCCTGGCCGACGCCACTGCGGTCAGTTTCGGCGCGGCCGGGGCGGGCACCATCGAGTCGACCAGCCGCGACCTCCATCGTCGTCGCACCGCCCTCGCCGGGCAAGGATCTGTGCGTCAGTGTCACGGTCACCAACCCGCAGGGGACGTCGGTCGTCACGCCGGGCGCCGCCTTCGCGTTCGGCGGCCCGGGAAGCTGCGGCTACCGCTTCGTCGGTTCCGATGGCGGCATCTTCGACTTCGGCGATGCACCGTTCGAAGGCAGCACGGGGGCCATCACGCTGCAGAAACCCATCGTGGGCATGGCGGCGACGCCGAGCGGGAACGGCTACTGGCTGGTCGCCTCCGATGGCGGGGTCTTCGCCTTCGGCGATGCACCGTTCTACGGCTCCGAAGGTGCGACCCACCTCAACCAACCCATCGTCGGCATGGCGTCGACGCCCGACGGGCGCGGCTACTGGCTGGTGGCGTCGGACGGCGGCATCTTCTCCTTCGGCGATGCCCCGTTCTACGGCTCCACCGGCGCCATCCACCTCAACCAGCCCATCGTGGGCATGGCGGCGACGCCCGGCGGCGGCGGCTACTGGCTGGTCGCCTCCGACGGCGGCATCTTCTCCTTCGGGGACGCCCAGTTCTACGGCTCCACCGGCGCCATCCACCTCAACCAGCCCATCGTGGGCATGGCGGCGACGCCCGGCGGCGGCGGGTACTGGCTGGTCGCCTCCGACGGCGGCATCTTCTCCTTCGGGAACGCACAGTTCTACGGCTCCACCGGCGCCATCCACCTCAACCAGCCCATCGTGGGCATGGCGGCGACGCCCAGCGGGATCGGGTACTGGCTGGTCGCCTCCGACGGCGGGGTGTTCGCCTTCGGCGATGCCCCGTTCTTCGGCTCCACCGGCGCCATCCACCTGAACCAGCCGATCGTCGGCATCGCGGACGCCTGAGGGGCCTGGACCATCAGCCCAGGTGGCCGCCGGTAAGCTCGTCGTCATGGACGCCAACGAACTGAGGGCGGCCTTCACGCGCTTCTTCGTTGATCGGGCGCATACCGCCGTGCCCTCTGCCAGCCTCATCCCGCACGACCCGTCGGTGCTGTTCACCATCGCGGGCATGGTCCCCTTCAAGCCCTACTTCGTCGGGGACGAGGTCGCTCCCTGGCCACGTGCCACGAGCGTGCAGAAATGCTTTCGCACGCTCGACATCGAGGTCGTCGGCACGGACACCTACCACTGCACCTTCTTCGAGATGCTCGGCAACTTCAGCTTCGGCGACTACTTCAAGGAAGGCGCCATTCCAATGGCCTGGGAGCTGTTGACCGAGGTCTTCGGGCTCGACGGGGACCGCCTCTGGGTCACCGTCCACGACGACGACGACGACGCCGAGCAGATCTGGGTCGACAAGGTGGGCTTCCCGGCCGAGCGGATCCAGCGCATGGGCGACGCCGACAACTTCTGGGCCATGGGCGAGACCGGCCCGTGCGGACCGGACTCGGAGATCTTCATCGACAAGGGCCCGGCCTACGGCGCCGACGGCGGCCCGAAGTTCGGCGGCGAGCAGCGCTTCGTCGAGACTGTGGAACCTGGTCTTCATGCAGTTCAACCAGGCCGCCGATGGCACCCGGACCGAACTGCCCAAGAAGAACATCGACACCGGAGCGGGCCTCGATCGGATCCTGCCCATCCTGCAGGGGCACGACTCGGTGTTCGACACCGACCTGTTCGCACCGATCATCGAGGCGGCGGGCTCCATCGTCGGCACGCCCTATGGCCGCGACGACCGCACCGATGTCGCCCTGCGGGTCGATGGCGGACCACAGCCGGGCCATGTCCATGCTGGTGGCGGACGGCGTACTCCCGGCCAACGAGGGCCGGGGCTACGTGCTGCGGCGTGTCGTCCGTCGTGCTGTGCTGGCGGCGCGCCGGCTCGGAGTCGAACGACCCGTGACCCCTACGCTGGTGGGGGCGGCGACGGAGATCCTCGGGGCGTCCTACCCGGCCCTGGTCGAGAACAACGACGTCATCCTTTCCGTGCTCGAGCGTGAGGAGGCCGGGTTCGACCGCACGCTGCGGGCCGGTCTCGGCCGGTTGGAGGAGGCGTTCGCCACGGGGGAGAAGGTGCTTGCGGGCGACGTGGCCTTCACCCTGCACGACACCCACGGCTTCCCGGTCGAGCTGACCGAGGAGCTGGCGCAGGACGCCGGGGTCGAGGTCGACCGGGCGGGCTTCGACGCGGCCATGGCCGCGCAGCGGGCCCGGGCCCGCACCGCGGCGCGTTCGGCCAAGGTGGGCGACGAGTCGGCCTACCGTGCCCTGCTGGAGTCGGAGGGCACGACGCAGTTCGTCGGGCGTGCGGCGGCCCAGTACGAAGTGCCGGCCCGCATCGTCGGATTGCTCTCGGGGTCGGGCGTTGCGGACGACGACGGCCCGGCCAGTCGCGGCCCGGGCAGTGGCGAGGTGGTCGAGATCTTCTTGGACCAGACGCCGTTCTACGCCGAGGGTGGCGGTCAGGTGGGCGATACCGGCACCATCGTGACCGAGACCGGTCGGGCCGAGGTCTACGACACCGTGTACGCGCTCCCCGGGTTGATCGCCCACAAGGCGCGGGTCGTCGGTGAGCTCGTTGCCGGGGCAGGACGCGCTCGCCTCCATCGACGGGGCCCGCCGCGAGGCCATCCGCCGAAACCACACGGCCACGCACCTGCTCCACGCCGCCCTGCGCACCGTGCTGGGCGAGCACGTCCGCCAGCAGGGCTCGCTGGTGGCGCCGGACCGGCTGCGGTTCGACTTCTCGCATCATGGGGCCATGACGACCGAGGAGCTCGACGCCGTGTTCGGTCTGGCCAACGACGCCGTCCTCACCGACGCCCCGGTGGAGACGACCGAGACGACGCTGCAGGAAGCCGAGAACATGGGCGCCCTGCGGTTCTTCGACGACAAGTACGGCGAGACCGTGCGGGTCATCCAGGCCGGCGGCACCTCGCTCGAATTCTGCGGCGGTACCCACGTCGACTCGCTGGGGCAGATCGGGCCGATCTCGTTGGTGTCCGAAGAGAGCATCGGGTCGAACAAGCGCCGGATCTTTGCCGTCACGGGTCGGGCGGCCCTCGACCGGGCCACTGCCCGTGAGCATCTGATCCGATCGGCCGCCGAACTGCTGCGGACCGATCCCGATGACCTCCTGCCTTCCTTGGACCGTCTGCTGGCCCGTCAACGCGAGGCCGAGAAGGAACTTTCCAAGCTCCGCCAGCAGTCGAGTGAGTCGGTGGCGACGGAACTGGCCAAAGGCGCCGTCGAGGGCATCGTCGTGGCCCGCCAGAACGCGCTCGAGCCCGATGCCCTCCGTACGTTGGCGCAGGCCGTCCACCGGCACGACGGTGTGCACGCGGTCGCGCTCGGCGGTTCGCCCGACGGGGCCAAAGTGGCGCTCGTGGTCGTGACGGACGGCGAGCCGAATGCGACCGAGGTGGTGCGTGCCCTGGGCGCGATCGTCGGCGGTGGAGGCGGGGGATCGGCGCAGCTCGCCGTGGCCGGTGGCAAGGACGTGTCCCGGGTGGACGACGCGCTCGCCGAGGCACGCCGGCTCCTCTCGGCGTGAGTGAGGGCCGGTCCGGGCGCGTGGCGGCCCTCGATCTCGGATCACGTCGTATCGGCGTGGCATACAGCGACAGCCGGCGTACGCTCGCGTCCCCGTGGGGCGTGGTCGAACGCACGGGTGACCTGACCCGTGACCATGCGGCCGTCCTCTCGGCGATCGGTGAGATCGAGGCCGGCACGGTGGTGGTCGGTCTTCCGTTGAGCCTGTCCGGCGCGAGCGGACCGGCGGCGCAAGCTGCGCTGACCGAGGTGGCGGCCCTGCGGGACCTGCTCGAGCCCCTCGGCGTTCGGGTGGAGACGGCTGACGAGCGCTTCACGACTGTCGAGGCCCAACGTTCTTTGACGGCGGCCGGGCGGAAGGGCCGGGCCGCTCGGTCCGTCATCGACAGTGCGGCGGCCATGGTGCTGCTGCAGGCATGGTTGGACAAGTCGCTCGATGGAAGACCGTGACGGAGCGGCCGTGAGCGAGCCGCCGCACGGCGAGCCGCCGGACGGGACCCGAGGGGCTGCCCGGTGAGCAGCCCGTGGTCACCTCGCCTGGCCCGGCTGGTGGTGACGTCCCGGAGGCCGGCGACGCCGGGGGTGCGGACCGAGGCGGGGACGGCAGTTCGTCGGAACCGGCGGATCCGGCGCCACCGTCGGCGGCGATTGGTGGCACTGATCGGGGGCGCAGTGGTGCTCATCGTCGTGGCCTTCGGTCTCTGGTACGAGGTGGAATCACACGGGTCGGGCACGGCCGGGCCACGCGAGGTCATCAACGTCGAGAGCGGGGAGTCGGTGGGGACCGTGCTGTCGAAGCTGTCGGCGGACCACGTGATCGGGAGCACGCTCGCCTTCCGGGTCTACGACCTGGTGCACGGCTCGCCGACGATCCTCCCCGGTCACTACCTGCTGCATCAGAACCAGGGTTTCTCGCAGGTCCATGCGATCCTCGGCAGCGGACCCAACATCGCGGCGGTCACCGTGGACCCGGGCCTGACCCTGCACGAAGTGGCGGAGCGGGTCGATGACCTCCCCGGTCACTCGACGGGGGGATTTGCCAAGGTGGCCTCCAGCGGCGTCGTGCACTCCATCTTCTCGCCGGCCGGGTCGGACAACCTCGAAGGTCTCCTGGGCACGGGAAACTACCTGGTGGCGCCGGGGGAGACCGATACGGCCATTCTGACCGCCATGGTGCACCAGTTCGACACCCAGGCGACGAAGGCCGGGTTGAGTACCAGCTCGGCCTCCGCGCTCGGTCTGACGCCCTACCAGGTGATCATCGCGGCGTCGATCGTGGAGAAAGAGGGCTACATCCCCAAGAACATGCCTCAGGTGGCACGGGTCATCTACAACCGGCTGGCCGCGGGGACGCCCTTGCAGATGAATGCCACCGTTCTCTACTCGCTCGGGCAGGACGGCGGTGCCGTGACGTCCGCCGACCTGAAGTTGCAGACGCCGTACAACACGTATCTCCACGTCGGGCTGACGCCGACGCCCATCTGCAGCCCGTCACCTGATGCGCTCGCCGCGGCGGTGCATCCGCCGGCCGGTTCGTGGTTGTACTTCGTCGTGGTGAAGCAGGACGGCACAGAGGCCTTCTCCGACACGTTCGCCGAGCAACTGGCCAATGAGAAGTTGGCCCAGCAGCGAGGGGTGGGGTGATGGCCGGGGGTGTGCCCGGTCCGGGCTGGCCCGACGCGCGCACCACCGTGGTCGGCGTCATGGGCGACCCCGTCCGCCACTCCCTCTCACCCCTCCTGCACAACGCGGCCTTTGCGGCGTTGGGGCTGAATTGGATATCGGTCGGCGTTCGCGGTGTCCGCCGGGAATGTTGCGGCGGCGCTCGACGGTATCCGTGCCCTCGGCGTGGCAGGGGTCTCGGTGACGATGCCGCACAAAGGTGACGTGGAGGCCCTGATGGACGAGCGCAGCGCGGTGGCGGCGCGGCTGGGAGCGGTCAACTGCGTGATCAACCGGGGTGGCACGCTGTACGGCGCCAACACCGACGGTGCCGGGTTCCTGGCTTCCCTGGCGCGCGCGGCGGGCTTCGAGCCGACCGGCAAGCGCTGCCTGCTCATCGGGGCCGGCGGGGCGGCGCGGGCGGTTGCGCTGGCGCTGGCCGGACGCCGGGGCGGCGTCGGTCACGGTCGTGAACCGGACACCGTCGAAGGCGGCCGACGTGGCCGCGCTGGCCGGGTCGGTGGGGCACGTGGGCGACGCGGGGCACGTGGGCGAGGCGCTGGTCGGCGAGGCGGAGTTGGTCGTCAATGCCACGCCGGTGGGCATGCAGGGTTCCGGGGCAGCGGGCGCGGAGTGGCTGATCCCGCCATCCCTGCTGCGGCCGGGGCAGGTGGTGGCGGATCTCGTCTACGTCCCCCGCCCGACGCCGTGGCTGGCTGCCGCGGCGGCGGCCGGTGCAACCGCGGTCGACGGGTTGGGGATGCTGGTGCATCAAGCGGCGGAGCAGCTGGAGCTGTGGACCGGCGTACCGGCCCCGGTCGACGTCATGTGGCAGGCGGCGATCTCCGTCGCCTGAAGGGGTCCTTACCCGGCGTTCACGGCCGGGGGTTCGGGGCCAGCCGCGGAAGCCGGCCACAGCTCGGCGAGGCTCAGGTCCACGATCGCCTCTTCGCGTAAGGCGCGTGCGAGGGCATCTCGCTGGCCGGGCACCGTGTGCAACGTGAGGCGGAGCGTGAGGGTGCTCTCGGTGGAGGCGATCAGAGTGACCAGTACCGGAGGCTCCTGCGCGTGACCGGCGAACCGGGGTAATGCGGCAACACGCCGAGCCGCCCCCTCGATGACCTCGCGGGCACGCGGGAGATCCGTGGCCGATGTCCCGGGGAGGGTGAGGTCGACCACGGCCTGGGCCCGGCCACGCGAGGAGTTGGCGAGTTGGCGGATGTCGCCGTTGGCAATGGTGTAGACGGTCCCGTCCACGGAGCGCACACTCGTGACGCGGAGGGTGAGGTCCTCGACCACGCCGCTGACCGTGCCGACCGTGATGCTGTCGCCGATGCCGTACTGGTCCTCGAGCGTGAGGAGGAAGCCGGAGAAGTAGTCGCGCACGATGAGTTGGGCACCGAAGCCGAGGGTGGCGCCGATGATCGTGGCGCTGGCCAGCAATGGGGCGAGGTTGATGCCGACGATGCCGAGGCAGATCGCCACGGCGATGACGAAGACGAGGAAGCGCCAGACGTTGGCCGCCACAGCGGAGACCGTCGACATGCGTGCCCCGATGCGCGAGGAGCCCGAACGTGCCTCGGCCCGGTCGGCGAAACGCTGAAGGATCCTCCGCAGGGCCCTGCTGCCGAGCCGTGCCGCCACGAGGGCGAACAGGATCACCAGGAGGATGCCCAGGGGCCGTACGACCAGGTCGGTGACCGTCTTGGCGGTATCGGGATCGACGCCGGCCTTGGTCAGCAGGTTGTAGAGCCAGCCGCTTCCCTGCTCGGTCGCTCCCACCAGGGGATGGAGGCTGCCTACGGATGGAAGGGTCATGCCCGGTATTCTGTCCCGCCAGACCGCCTATGACCATGATCTCTCGCACAGTCGGCACCAGGCGCAGCGGTCCTGTCTTCGACGTCATCCTCGTCCTGGCCACGGTTCTCGTGGCCGGGATCGGCTTGGTGATGGTGTACACGGCCACTCGCGGCACCTTGGTCGCGGCGGGCGACGACCCTCACTTCTACCTGAAGAAACAGGCATTGTTCGTGGTGCTGGGCTTCGTCATCATGGTGGTGTTCGCGCTCTTCGACTACAGACGGCTCGAACCCGTCGCCATCCCGCTCTACGCGCTCTCCGTGCTCTCGTTGTTGGGCGTCATGGCAGCTGGGGAGCCACGTCCAGGGTTCGCAACGCTGGTTCAGCGTCGGCTTCATCCAGATCCAACCCTCCGAATTCGCCGTGATCGGCCTGATCGTGGCCGTCGCCGCCTATTGCGATCGTCGGAGCGAGGAGGGTTTGGCGTGGAAGGACGTCTTCAAACTCCTGATCCTGTCGGGGATCCCGATCGGCCTGGTGCTGATCCAGCCGGATCTCGGCACGGCCATCATCATGATGATCGTGTTGCTCGTCATGCTGGCCGTCGCCGGTCTGCCCTTGCGGATTCTGGTGATGCTGGTCATCGGGGTGGCCTTCGTGGCGCTGGTGGCGGTTGAAACGGGGGTTCTCCACGCGTACCAGATCGCCCGCTTGACGACCTTCTTGAACCCCAATTCGACCAGTACCAATCCGCAGGTGGCCGAGGCGATCTACAACACGACGGAGGCCAAGAACGCCATCGGCGCGGGTGGGTTCCTCGGGACGGGACTGTTGCACGGCGCCCAGACCAACCTCGGGTACGTGCCGGAGCAGTCGACCGACTTCATCTTCACCGCCGTGGGCGAGCAGCTGGGCTTCGTCGGAGCGGTGGGACTGCTGTCGTTGCTCGGTGTGATCGCGTGGAGGGTTCTGCACGCGGCGGGACAATCACGCGACGTCTTCGGTCGCCTGATCTGCACGGGACTCTTCACGTTCGTGGCGTTCAGCGTGTTCCAGAATGCCGGCATGACGATGGGCATCATGCCCATCACGGGTATTCCGCTCCCGTTCGTCAGTTACGGGGGAACGGCGGTCATTTCGTTCTTCCTGGCTGTCGGGCTGGCCCTCAGTGTGGGCGCCCACCGGAGAATGCGGTGACCGATGCCGACGGGACGGTCGCGCCACTGCCGCCGGCCTTCCGGGTGATGGACGTCGAGGACGTGTCGTTGGACCTGCCTTCGCAGTTCCCGCTCGTGACGCTCGTCGAGTCCGAGCCCCCGATGCGCACGCTGGTCTTTCCGGTCGGGCTCACCGAGGGGACGGCGCTGGCACTGGCGATGCGCAGGATGGATTCGCTCCGTCCCATGACGCACGAGTTGTTCGCCCTCGTGCTGCAGCGGGTGCGCATCGACGTGATCGCGGTGCGCCTCGTCGGCCGGGACCAGGGGAACTATCTGGCTGAGCTCGACCTGATGGCGCCCAACGGGCGCGAGCGCATCGGATGCCGACCCTCTGACGGCCTGGTGCTGGCGCTGCGGATGCGGGTGCCGGCACCGATCCTGGTCGACGAGCGGCTGCTGGAAGAGGTTGGCGACGTCGTGCCGCAGCCGAGTTGATCCTCAGACGGGCACCATCGGGTACTCGCCTGGCTGGACGACGCCCGAGGCGAGATCCTCCTGGATCTTCTGCGCGCCCTCATCGGAGATGCGCATGAGGAGTGCGATGAGAATGTAGTTCGCCAGGAGCGACGAACCGCCGTAGGCCACGAACGGCAGGGTGATACCGGTGAGCGGGAGCAGCCTCACCACCCCGGCCATGATGAAGAAGGCCTGGAAACCGATGATGATCGTGAGCCCGGTGGCCATGAGGCGGGAGAAGTCCGACCGGGCCGTCTGTGCGATGCGCATGCCGGCGCCGACCAGGAGCATGTAGGCGAAGGCCACCGCAGCCGCGCCGATCGTGCCCAGTTCGATGGCGATGCCGGCGAAGATCAGGTCGCTGCTGATCTCGGGAATCGTGACGGGTGAGTGGAACATGCCGAGGCCGGTTCCCCCGAGCCCCCCGTCGCCCAAGCCGAACTGTGTCGCGCCGAGCTGGGTCAGGAGCGGATTGGCCTTGGTCGGCCACGGGTTGAGCCACTGCTCGACCCTCACGTGCACCTGGCTGAAATAGTGCGCGGCGAAGATGGCGCCCGCAACGAACAGCACGAAACCGAACACGAGGTACCCCACCCGGCCGGTGGTGATCCAGAGCAAGCCGATGAACAGCGCGAAGAGCAGCGCGGCGAAGCCGATGTCGTCCTCCAAGCCGATGATCGCCATGGCGACCCCCCAGGCGACGAGGATCGGGATGAGCGGACGGGGATCGAGGACGAGCCGGTTCCCGATACGCGCCGTCGGTATCGAGAGCAGTTCTTTGTTGGAGGCGAAATAGGAGGCGAAGAAGATGCAGAGGAGGATTTTGGAGAACTCGACCGGCTGGAACTCGAAGCTCGAGAAATGGATCCACAGTTTCGCTCCGTTTATCGGAGTGAAGAACAGCGGGGCGACCAGCAGGAGACCGCCCAACAGCAGTAAGAGGTAGCGGTACCTCTCCAGATCCCGGGAGAACCGCACGGCCAGCAGCGTGAGGACGTAGAGACCCACGCCGATGCCGGCCCAGCCGGCCTGCGACTTGGCGAACGCGGGGTCCCAACGGGCGATGACGACGTACCCGATCCCGTTGAGCAACACAGCCAAGGGGAGAACGACGGCATTGGCCTGCGGGACGAGCCACCGGTTGGCCATGTGCGCCACCAGTGTGAGGCCGAGGACGATCCCGAGGAAGGGGCCGATATGCGGGGGGATCTTCGATTTGTGGGACGTCTCGGCAATGACGTAGAGCGCAACCGTGATCACCGACGCGAACACGAGGAGGCCGAGTTCGGTACGCCGCTTCGGTTTGGGGCCGACCTCGTAGCGCGGAATCCGTGTGTGACGGGTTCGTGGAGGCACTCGTCGCATCGTAGTGGTGCCAAGTAGCATGGTGGAGGACACCATGACTGCCGATCCAGACCTTATGACACCGCCCTGGGGGGCGGACGAGCGACCGACGCCACCCACGCTGCAACAAATTGAGGCGTTCGGGTACCAGCGCTTCACGAACCGGGAGCAGTCGCGCCTGGACTTCGGTGCCCGTCTCCTGGACCTGGCCGAGGACGACAGCGTCCCGCTCTTGGAGCGGACGAAGTTCATGGCGATCTTCTCGGAGCTGCTCGACGAGTTCTATCAAGTCCGGGTGGCAGCCCTGGAGGATCAGGTGGCCGCAGGCGTGCGCACCCGGTCCGTCGACGGGCTGCGGCCCGGAGAACAGTTGAAGATGATCCGGACGCGGGTCGAAGAATTGGTGCGTCGCCAGGACGCCATCTTCTTGGAGCAGATCGTCCCGGCCTTGGCGGACGCCGGCGTGCGCTTCTCGGACTGGTCGTCGCTCGACGACGACGATCGTGTGCACCTCGTCGACGTCTTCCAGCGCCAGATCTTTCCCGTCCTGACGCCGCTGGCGGTGGACCCCGGTCACCCGTTCCCCTACATCTCGAACCTCTCGCTCAACTTGGTGGTCCAGGTACAGGATCCCTCGACCGGTGAGCGTCGCATCGCTCGGGTCAAGGTGCCGCCGGTGCTCCCGCGTTTCGTGGTCATGCCCGACGGGGAACGGTTCGTTTCGCTGGAGCAGGTGATCGCCGCGCATCTCGACACACTGTTCCCAGGGATGAGTGTGGGCGAGCACCACGCGTTCCGCGTGACGCGCAACGCAGACCTGGCGCTCGAGGAAGATGAGGCCGACGATCTCCTTGTGGCGATCGAGATGGAGCTGCGTCGCCGCCGCTTCGGGCGGGCGTTGCGGCTCGAGGTCGGTGCCGACATGAACGACGAGCTCGTCGAGCTGTTGTCCACGGAGCTCGAGGTGGGCGCAGACGGCGTTTTTCGGGTGGGGGCTCCTTTGGACCTGAGCGGGCTCTGGGGGGTCTACGGGCTCGACCGGCCCGACCTGCACGTCGAAACGTGGACGCCGATGACGCCGGCCCGATTGGCCACGGCGGCGCACGAGCCGGCAGAGCTCTTCGCCCAACTGCGCGAACGTGATGTGCTCGTCCATCACCCCTACGACTCTTTCGCCACCTCGGTGGAGTCGTTCATCGGGCAGGCGGCCGAGGACCCGGCCGTGTTGGGGATCAAGCAGACCCTCTACCGCACGGGTGGTGACAGCCCGATCGTGGCCTCCCTCATCCGCGCCGCCGAGAACGGCAAACAGGTGGCGGCCATCGTCGAGCTGAAGGCGCGTTTCGACGAGGAGGCCAACATCGGCTGGGCCCGGGCGTTGGAGGAGGCGGGCGTCCACGTGGTCTACGGGATCGTGGGCCTGAAGACGCACTCGAAGACGGCGCTCGTGCTGCGCCGCGAGGAGGACGGGGTGCGGCACTACTGCCATGTCGGCACGGGGAACTACAACTCGAAGACCGCACGCATTTACGAGGACATCGGGCTCCTCACCGCGGACGAGGCGATCGGCGGCGACGTGGGGGAGTTGTTCAACTATCTCACCGGCTTCTCGCGGCACGCCGATTACCGCCAGATCCTGGTGTCGCCTGTCACCGTGCGCAAGAGGGTCCTCGCCATGATCGAAGAGCAGACCGAGGCGGGTCCCGAAGGTCGCATCGTCCTCAAGTTGAACGGGTTGACCGACGCCGCCATGATCGATGCGCTCTATCGGGCATCGGGAGCCGGCGTGCCGATCGACCTGTCCGTGCGGGGCTTGTGCCGTCTCCGGCCCGGCATTCCCGGAATTGTCGGAGAACATCTCGGTGCGCTCGCTGGTCGGCAGCTTTCTCGAGCACTCGCGGATCTATCGTTTCGGCGGGCTGCCGAAGAACCCCGACGTAGGTCCCGGCCTGCCGCTCAAGCTGTACATCGGCTCGGCCGACCTGATGGGCCGAAATCTCGATCGGAGGGTCGAGGTCCTGGTCCCCGATTCGCGACCCCGAGCTGCAGGGCCGGCTGTTCGAGGTCCTGGATCTGATTTTCGCGGACGAGACCAATACGTGGCAGCTCGGCTCCGATCGCCGCTGGCGGCGGGTGGAGAACGTGCACGGGGTCAGCGCCCAGGGCCGGCTGAAGGAGCTGGCGATCGAGCGAGCCCGACGGCGCGAGCTCTTCGTCGGCGAGGACGGGCGGGTGGACGGCTAGTTCCTCGCGGCGGGGGCGGCGTGCGGCGGCGAAGAGGACCCGGGTGTACGGTTGGGGAACCTTCGACAGAGAGGGTTTGAGAGGGTCGGCCTCGTCGGCTGCCCCCCACATCCTTGGAGGGACGAGACCGTGTCGAGTACTTCACTGTCGGTCGTCCTCTGCCCCGGGCCAATTGTCCGCCGGGCCGTCCCTCCCCGAATCCGTACGTAGAAGTGCCCGGCCCTGGTCGTTCCTTGTCCGACTTCTCCATTGGCGCCAGTTTCGTGGACGGCCAGGCGGTCCTGGCACTGCGTGGCGAGGTGGACGCGTTGACAGCCCCCGAGTTCGGTGCCTTCTTCGAGACGATGATCGATCGGGGCCACCGCACGGTCATGTTGGACCTTGTGGGACTGCGGTTCATGGATGCGTCGGGCCTCGCTGTGATCGCCCGAGGGGCCGATCGCCTCGAGGTCACGGGCGGCACGCTGACGATCCGCACGCCGGCGGCCTTGATCCGCCAGATGCTCGACATCACCGGCTTCGCCCGTCTCGTGATGCTCGGAGACCATGAGTCCGAGTACGGACGACGACCTCGGGTGTCGTCGCCGGACCGGGGGTTGCCGGCCTCGGACGCGAAAGCGTCTCCGATGACCACGAGCGTCCGGCAGTTCACGGCCATCCACTCCGACGACGAGGTCGTCGACGCTGCGTTGGGTCTGGCCGCCAGGCTGACCCGGTCCCTCGTCGACGGAGCTGACGGCGTGAGTGTCTCGTTGCGGCGGCGGGGCACGCTCGCGACCGTGGCGGCGACGGATCAGACCATCTCCACCATGGACGCCACGCAATACGACACCGGCGAGGGCCCGTGTGTGGATGCCTCGACACGGGGTCGTTGCGTGTACGCCGAGTTCCTCGACACCGAGACGCGCTGGACCTCCTTCACACCCCGCGCCAGGACGCTCGGGATCCAGGCCATACTGTCGTCCCCGCTCCTCGTGGAGAATCGCGCCGTCGGGGCGATCAACATCTACTCGCGTACTCCGGAAGCCTTCACACCGGCGGCCCAGGCATTGGCGTCGACATTCGCCAATGAGACTTCGACGATTTTGAACGCGGCGGAAACGGACGAGACCGATGACTACCTCTCCATACGGTTCCTTGGCGCGCTGCGGGCGCGCGAAGTGATCGCGCAGGCGCAGGGTGTGCTCATGGAACGCGAGGGGCTGGCCGAGCACGATGCCTACAGCGTGCTCCGGCGTCTCTCGCTCGAAAAAGGACGGCCGCTGCAGGAACGGGCCGAGGACATCGTCGGGTCCACACGTCGACCGGAACCACCCGGGCTCGACGGAGAACATGCCTGACGTCCCGATCGACCGACTCGACACCTTCCGCCAGGACGCAGCACTCTCGCACGGTGAGTTGTGGTTGCGGTACTTCGAGCTGGGCGGCATGAGCACCGGTCTTCAGCTCGAGGCGTACTGCTACGGCGCGCTCGAGCCGAGCCGTCACGATCACGACGTGATCGCCCACGCCCTCAACGAGCGTTTCGTCGAGCTGGGCGGGAACCATCCAGTTCCGTACGTCGAGGACACCGAGCGTGACGCCGGCAGTGGTGACAGCGACCGTCACCGGCGTCGCAGCGACGGCGAGGATTCCGGCGACGAGGCACCGCGGCCCGCCCGCGAGTAGTTTCGGAATCCGATGCCCGGCGCTGCGGTCCCCCGGTTCGATTCGGTGATGTTGGATTGCCCCGACCCGGCCGCGCTCGCCCGCTTCTACGCCACGCTGCTCGAGTGGCCGACACCGGAGCCCGACGGGGACTTCGTGGTCATCGACCCGCCCGAAGGCGGCCCGGCTATCACGTTCCAGCGGGCCGACGACTTCGTGGCCCCCACGTGGCCCCACCCCGCCGTGCAGCAACAGCTGCACATCGATCTGGCGGTGGACGACATGGAGGCCGCGCACGAGCGGGCGATCGCCCTCGGCGCCCGCCATCTCGACACCCAGGAGAGCTTCCGGGTCTACGCCGATCCGGCGGGCCACCCGTTCTGCCTCTGCTCGTAGGAGCCCGAGGAGACCGAGGAGCCCGAGGAGGATCTAGTTGGCCAACCCGGGCGAACCGGTGTCCGGCTGGAGCTTGCCGCCGCCGCTGCCGGCGCCGCCCGCACCGAGGCGGAAGCGCCCGAAGCGCAGGGACAGGTACGACACGCCCCCGAACGGGATGGGCAGCCAGAAGTTGACGAGCCGCCACGACAGGACACCGGCGGTCGCCGCCCCGCCCGCCACGCCGAAGCCCGTGAGCACCGAGACGATCGTCAGTTCGACCACGCCCAGGCCACCGGGCGTGATGGGGATGACGGCCAGGATGTTGGCCAGGCCGTACGCGACCAGCAGGTCGATCGGCGAGACGTGGGCCCCGAACGCGAAGAGGAACACCCAGAGCGATGTCGCATCGAGGAGCCAGTTTGCCGCGGCCCAGATCCCGGCTCTGGAGAGGAGCAGCGGGCTCTTGGTGAGCACCTTGGTGCGATCGGCCACCTTGGTCACCAGCGAGGTGACGGTGTCCGCCTTGACGAACGGGAGGCGCGACGCCAGACGGAACACCAGTTGCTCAGCCTGCTTCTCGCCCCGGGTGAGCAGCGCGATCAGCCCGGCGAAAATCGCGAGGAGGAGGACGCCGAGGATGGCGGCAAAGCCGTAGAGCGGGTTGTAGCCGCGTAACGGAATCGAAATCAGCAGGGACACCCAGAAGATGATGTTGAGCACCACCGCCGATCCGATGCCCTGCGTCGCCAGGCCGAACGCCGCGGTGCTCCCCGGCACGTCGGACTCGGTCAGGAGGCGGTAGCTGACGGCGGTGCCAGGGACGGTGCCCCCCGGGAGGACGTGGCTGATGGCCAGGGCCCACATGTTGATCCGGAAGATCCGGAACCGCTTCGGCGCGTCGGGGTGGAGGACCGTATAGGTGAGCTGGGCGTACGCGGCCAGGGAGGCCAGTTCGAGGGCGGCGCCGAGGACAAGCCAGAGGACGTTGAGATGGGTGAGCTGATGGGACTCCCTCCGGGCGCGTGCCAGCTCGGGGAGCAGGATGTACTCGCCCACGAAGAAGAGCACGAGGAACATCAGCGTGATCTTCACGTTGCGCGGGATCCATGTGCGCTTGACGACGCCGGGTGCGCCTTCCTCCGGTGCGCCTTCCTCCGGTGCGACGGCGTCCATCGCTCTTATGCTGTCACGTCCCGATGTTCGCAAAGCTGTAATGCTTCCCGCATGGCGGAGGAGAATCCGGACACATGGCGCGCTCGGCTCGGCGAGAATGCCGGGCGTCGAGGGGTGCCGTTGGCGACCATCGTCGTGGCCACCGCCGTCGCCATCGCCTTCATCGATCTGAACGCAGCCGTCATCGTCGGGCTGTGGGTACTGCGCAAGATCGTGCTCTACATCGTGGTGGCGTTCTTCCTCACCGTGCTCCTGACGCCGCCGATGCGCTTCCTCAAGCGACGAGGGCTCTCCCATGGAGTTGCAGCGACGTTCATCTTTCTCGGTGGCCTCGCCGTCATCGGGGGCCTGGTGTACCTCTTCGCCGAGCCCCTGGTGACCAGCGCCGTGCACTTCGGGCACCAGATCCCCAATCTGATCAAGAACACCCGCAAGGGCCGGGGACCTCTGGGTCGTCTGGTCTTTCGGCTCCACCTCCAGAAATATCTGTCGGAGGGATCGACGAAGATCACGAACCAGATCACCAAGGTGCTGAAACCGGCGACCGCCTTCTCCGTGGGCGCCGCCGCCCTTTCCACGCTCGTCACCGTCGGTTCGATCGCCGTGCTGACGTTCTTCAGCATGCTGGAGTCCCCACGCCTGTGGCACGGCTTTCTCGGCCTTTTCCGTCCGCCGACCGCGCTGCGCCTGGACAGCGTGATCAACGAGTCCGTGCGTGCAGTGACCGGTTACATGTTGGGCAACTTCCTGACCTCGCTGATCGCGGGCGTGATCATGGGTATCAGCCTGGCCATCCTCGGGGTGCCGTTCGCGCTCCTCCTCGGAGCGTTCGTGGCCCTCGTCGACCTGCTGCCCCTCGTGGGCGGTCTCCTGGCCGGGGTACCCGTCGTCATCATCGCCGCCATCCATTCGGTGCCGGCCGGAATTGTGATGCTGATCATCTTCCTCTCCTACCAGCAGGTCGAGAACCATGTCCTGAACCCGGTCATCATGAGCAAGACGGTGCGGCTCAACCCGTTCTGGGTCCTCCTGGCGGTGCTGGTCGGGGCCGTCCTCGGGAGCAGAGTTGGCTCCGACCTGGGCACATTCGTCGGGGCCCTCATCGGTATCCCTCTCGGCGGAGCGATCCAGGTGGCCGTGCGGGAGTTCCGCAAGGGCCCCGGAGCCGTGGCCGCGGCCGGCCCCCCGGAGTAGGTGTGGTACCCCTAGAATGACCTGGGTGCGGCCCCTGGTCATCATTCCGACATACAACGAGGCCGAGAACATCGAGCGGATCCTGCGTCGGATTGCCGAATCGCTGCCCGAGGCTGGGGTGCTGGTCGTCGATGACGGGAGCCCCGACGGGACCGGTGACATCGTCAAGAGCGTGGCGGCCGAATTGCCCGACGTCCATCTGATCGCCCGCCCCGGCAAGGCGGGTCTCGGGAGCGCGTACCGGACCGGCTTCGTATGGGGCATGGAGAACGGGTACGACGTACTGATCGAGATGGACGCCGACTTCTCGCATGATCCCGGTGCGCTGCCGGCACTGGTGCAGCCCCTGCGGGAGGGGTACGACGTCGCCATCGGGTCGCGCTACGTGAAGGGTGGACAGGTCCCGAACTGGGCCCGTCATCGTCACCTGCTCTCGGCGGGGGGCAACCGCTACGCCTCGATCGTCCTCGGCCTCCAGGTGTCCGACTCGACCGCCGGCTTCCGCGCCTATTCGGCGGACGTGTTGCGCAAATTCGATCTCGACCGGATCCGGGCGGAGGGCTACGGGTTCCAGATCGAGATGACCTACCGGGCCAAGCAGCACGGGGCCAGGATCAAAGAGGTGCCGATCACGTTCATCGAGCGGGTGGCCGGCGAGTCGAAAATGTCGTCTCGCATCGTGTTCGAAGCGCTCGGCCTCGTGACCTGGTGGGGCATGGGCCGCGCCGTGCGCGGCTTCAGGCGCCCGGACCAACCCGTTCCCACCCCGGCCGGATCCGGCGAGCGAGTGCGGAGCACGTAGAGCCATGGCCACCACCGAATTGCCGCTGCCGCGTATCCTCGTCGTCGACGACGAGCCCAACATCGCCGAGCTGCTGTCGGTGGCGCTGCGCTTCGAGGGCTATGACGTGGCCTCGGCAGGGACGGGAACGGAAGCACTGGACATGGCGCGGACCTACCGTCCGCATCTCGTCATGCTCGATGTGATGTTGCCCGACCTCGACGGCAACGAGGTCGGGCGCCGCTTGCGCCTCCAGGGCGATCAGGTGCCGATCGTCTTCTTGACCGCACGCGACACGGTCCAGGACAAGGTCGAGGGACTTTCGCTCGGCGACGATTACGTCACCAAGCCCTTCAGCATCGAGGAATTGATGGCCCGGGTGGCCGCCATCCTGCGGCGGGCCGGCGAGGTGGACGCGGCGGATGCGTCCATTCTCCGCTTCGCCGACTTGACCATGCACATCGACACGCACGAGGTCTGGCGCCAGGACCAACCCATCGACCTCACCGCGACGGAGTTCAACCTCTTGCGGCACCTCCTCGAGAATCCGCGCCGCGTCATCTCCAAGTCCGAGTTGATCGACAACGTCTGGGGTTACGGGTTCAGCGGCGATCCGAACATCGTCGAGACGTACATCAGCTATCTGCGCAAGAAGATCGACGTGGTCGAGCCCGCGCTCATCCACACCATTCGACGAGTGGGATACACCCTCCGGCTGCCTAAAGAGACGTGACGCTGCAGCGGCGGCTGGTCGCCGTCATGTCGATCCTGCTCGTCGTCGGGCTCCTCGTGGCCGACATCGTCACCTACGTCTCGGTGCGCTCGTTCCTCTACGGCCGGGCGGACGAGACGTTGACCTCGTCCGAAGGGCTGGCCTTCAATTACGTGGCCTACGCCACGTTTCCACAAGACGCCCCTCTCTGCGGCCGACCTCTCCCGCCACGTCTCGCCCGACGTCTACGTGCTCATCATCAATGCGAAGGGAAAGGTTGTCGTGCGCCGTCCCTCCGGCTCGCCGGCGCGGCCAAATCCGCAGCCGCTCGTCTCGAGCGCCGTGCCGGTCCAGTTGGTGCCCGCTGTCACCTCGCACACGTTCGGCCGCTACGCCGGCACGTTCCGCCCCGATCCCAATGCGGTGATCGTCGGGAGCAAGGGGGATCCGGACGGGCAGTATCGAGTGGTGGCGGTCACCGTGCCCGAGGGCACCATGTTCGTGGCGCTCTCCCTCAACCCCACCAACGACACGCTGGCCTCGCTGCGCCGTGTGGAGATCGTGGCCAGCATCGCCGTGCTGCTCGTCATGGGCTTCCTCGCGCTCTGGCTGGTGCGGCGTGACCTCCGGCCCTTGCGCGAGATGGCCCAGACGGCGGATGCCATCGCCTCGGGCGATCTCAGTCGGACGGGTGCCCCAGGAGACGCCGACGACGGAGGTCGGTCGCCTCGGCACGGCGCTGAACGAGATGCTCACCCAGATCGAGACGCGCCTTCGCCGAGAAAACGGCCTCCGAGGACCGGCTGCGCCAGTTCGTGGCGGATGCCTCCCACGAGCTCCGCACCCCGCTCACCTCCATCCGTGGCTACGCGGAGCTGCTCCGCCGGGGCGGGTTCTCCGACGAGGCCGGCACCCGCAAGGCTCTCCAGCGGGTCGAGGAGGAGGCCAAGCGCATGGGAGGGCTGGTCGAGGATCTCCTCTTGTTGGCGGAGCTCGATCGTGGCCGACCCCTCCGGGCCGAACCGGTCGGCCTCCACCGCATCTGCGCCGACGTGGTCGAGGACAACAACGCGTTCCCCCACGAGCACACACTGACGATGGGGCCGGGGAAGCGAGGTCGTCGTGCTCGGCGACCCCGAGCGCCTGACCCAGGTCGCCCACAACCTGGTTCGCAACGCGCTGATCCATACGCCCGCCGGTTCGAGCGTCCGTGTCTCGGTGCGCGCCGAACGCGGCATGGGCGTGCTCCGGGTCACCGATAACGGCCCGGGTATGGACCCGGCCATCGCCGTCCCGCGTCTTCGATCGCTTCTACCGGGAGGACCCCGGCCGCTCGGGACCGGGTACCGGGTTGGGCCTGGCCATCGTGCGGGCCATCGCGGTCGCCCTCGGCGGTACGGCTGAGGTGGAGCAGACCGGTCCCGGTCGGGGCGCCACGGTGCTGGTGCGCATCCCCCTTGCGCCCGTCTCGGCGCGGCCTGCGACAGGTCCGGCGCGTTCCCTACCGCAGGTGCGCTGAGCCTCCCGGTACCAGGGATTCGAGGACCGAAGAGAACTTGACGTCGGTCTCCGCTGCTTCGGCCTCGGGATCGGAGTCAGCCACCACCCCGGCGCCGGCGCGGAGGGTGAGCGTCCGCTCGTCGGTGTGGAGCAGGGCGCTGCGGATGCCGATCATCCACTCGCCGTCGCCGTGCGCATCGACCCATCCGACCGGCCCGGCCCAGTACGGCGCGCGGTGTCGGCTCGCCGTCGGCGATGGTGGCCAGCGCGGCCTCCCGAGGCGTGCCGCCCACCGCGGGGGTGGGGTGCATGCGCTCGAGCAGTTCGAGGATCGTCGTGTCTCCCTTCAGGCGCCCCTCGATGCGGGTGCCCAGGTGGGCCACGGCACGGAAGGCGACGAGTGAGGGCTCGTCGGGAACCGTGAGCTCCTCGCAGAGCGGGCGCAGGGTGGCGGCGATGTCGTCGACGACGAACCGGTGCTCGGAATGGTCCTTGGCGGACGCGGCCAGGCGTCCCTGGGCGTCGGCGTCGGTGCGGGCGGTCTCGCCCGCGGGGGATCGTTCCGGCCAAGGGGTGGCACCAGACCCGGCGCCCGTTGCGGGCGATCAGGAGCTCCGGGGAGGCGCCGAAGAAGGTGCCGTCGGGCACGGGGAACAAGAAGATGGTGCACGCAGGCTCGTGTGCGCGCAGCCGGCGCAAGACGGCCGACACGGGAAGGGGGCCGCTGAGCTCGGCGGTGACACTGCGTGAGAGCACGACCTTCTCGAGCGGCGTGCCGGCATGGCCCATCTGCGCGACGACACGCGCCACCAGGTCGCTGTAGCCGGCTCGGGACAGTTCGGTGCGTCAGCGACGTGATCGCCACATCCTGCGCCGTCCCGGTCACCTCGCCGTACTGCCAGATGACCGAGTCGAACAGCTCGTCGGTCTCGGGGAGAGGCAGGTCGGCCGGCCCGACGGCTGTGGCCCAGCGGTGGGTCGTGCCGTCGGGGTCGACAGCGATCCCCATGGTGAAGCGGGGCACGATCAGATGGCCCGAGAACGTCTTCAGAAAGGGCAGGGCGCCGAGCGCCACGACCCCCGAGCCCGGTCGCTGCACCTGATCGTCGCACGGAATGGCCGCGAGGACCTCGGCTGCTTCGTTCGCCTCCACCAACACGGCGGTGCCCCAGCCGACGAGGGTGAGACCGGGCCGGTCGAAGAGAACGGTCGGGCGGCCGTCGAACTGCAGTGCGTCAGGTCCGTACTCGAGCGGTGACGGTGCGGGCGTGCAACGGCTCTCGGCTCGAGCGTCATGGAGCGGGGACACCGGCCTTTGTGGCGTAGAGGAGCTGGCTGAGGCCTCCCGCGAGGGGGCGGATGCCGACACCGGAGTAGCCGGCGTCGGCCATCATGCGGCGGAGGACCGGCGTGGCCGGCAGGTAGGCCACCGACCGCGGCAGGTAGTCGTAGGCCTCGCGGTCCGACAAGGCAGCGCCGAGGCGCGGGACGACCTTGTTGAACCAGACGTCGTAGCCGGTGCGCAGGACCGTGGAGCGGGGTGCGTCGACCTCGAGGATGGCCACACGCCCTCCGGGGCGGAGCACCCGTGCGGTCTCCTTCAGGGCGCCGGCCAGGTCCGTGAAATTGCGGAGGGCGTAGCCGCAGACCAGACCGTCGAAGGCGCCGTCGGGGAAGGGGAGCCGGCTGCAGTCCGCCTGCAGCAGCGGCGCGCCGGTGCGGTTGGCCGCGAGCATGCCGGAGCTGAGATCGGCGCCGATGACCCTGTAGTGACGACGCTGGGCGAGGCGCGTGAGATCGCCCGTGCCGCAGGCGACGTCGAGCAGGAGCGAGCCCTCGGGGAGGGCGAGTGCAGCGACGGTGTCACGGCGCCAGACTCTGGTCGAGCCCGAACGTCATGAGCCGGTTCACGAGGTCGTAGCGGGGCGCGATGGCGTCGAACATGGAGCGGACGCGCGCTGTCTTCTCCTCGCCCTGGGGGAGCGGGCCGGGGCTCACGCTCAGCGGAAATAGCGGTAGACCACTTGCGCCACGCACGCAGGCTTGGGGATGTCACGCACTTCGAAGACCATGTCGTACGTGACCTGCACGCCGCCCTCGACATCTTCGGCGTTGGCGATGGTGACACCCATCCGCAGCTCGGAGCCGACGGGTACCGGCGTCGGGAAGCGAACCTTGTTGGCTCCGTAGTTGACGCCGAACTTCATGTTGTCGACGCGCAGGATCTTGTTGAGGAGAACCGGCGCCAGGGAGAGGGTCAGATAGCCGTGCGCGATGGCACCGCCGAAGGGGCCCTCTTTGGCCCGCTCGGGATCGACGTGGATCCACTGGTGGTCGTCGGTGGCGTCGGCGAAGAGATTGACCCGTTCCTGCGTGATCGTCTGCCACTCGGAGTAGCCGATCTGCTTTCCGACGAGGTCGTGGAATGCCTCGAGTCCGTCGACGGTGGTGGTCATGGTGGTCCGCTCCTTGTTGGTCCTGGTCGTGATCACCCTACCCATCGTCGGCTGGGGCCCAGGGATCACTACGCTGGTGCAAGTGCAAGATCCGCTGCAATTCCACCAGCATCGTGATATCCGGGGCGGTGGGGCGAGAGCAGCCGTTTTCGGGGTGAGCGACGGTCTGGTCACCAATATCTCGCTCGTGCTCGGTGTCGCGGGCGCCAGTCCCGGCGGCCAGATCGTCCGGCTGGTCGGGGTGGCAGGTCTGGTCGCCGGCGCCTTCTCCATGGGGGCGGGGGAGTACCTCTCGATGGCGGCCCAGCGCGAGCTCCTCCAGCGCGAGCTCGATGTGGAACGAGAGTCCCTCTCGCAGAGCCCCGAAGGTGAAGCGGAGGAGCTCATCGGCATGTACGAGGAGCGCGGCATCGCCCCCGCCGTGGCCCGCGACATGGTGCACGAGGTCATGGCGGACCCCGAGTTGGCCCTCGAGACGCACGCGCGGGAGGAGCTCGGCATCAGCCCCACGAACCTCGGATCCCCCGTGCAGGCGGCAGTGTCCTCGTTCGTGTCGTTCGCACTCGGCGCGTTCATCCCGCTCGTGCCGTGGCTCATCACCAGTGGCACCGCGGCAATCGTGGCGTCGATCATCCTCACCGCGGTGGCGTCCCTGGCGGTCGGTGTCGTGTTGGCGACGTTCACGCAACGTTCTCGCGTGCGCTCGGCGCTGCGCCAACTGATGATCACGGCGGTGGCCGCAGGGGTCACCTACGGAATCGGGCGGGCGATCGGCACGGGGACGGGCTGATCTCGCACGTACGACCGGTCCACATGGTCGATGGTGAAGCCGAGCGAGGTGTAGAGCTTCACGGCCGCTGTATTCGAGGCGGTCGTGTACAACATGCCGGTGGTGATGCCCTTGTCGGCGATCCACTGCAGCCCGGCGACGGTCAAGGCCCGCCCCCACCCTTGGCCGTGGTGTGCGGGATTGACGGAAATGACATAGATCTCGCCCATCACGGGCGTGCTGTCGAGATGCACCTTGTCCCAGCACGATCCGATCAACCCCGTTCCGTCCTCGCTGTCGGCGACGAGGAACGCCTCGGGGTCGAACCACGCCGCCGACGTGCGCTCGTGGAGATCCTCGAGGGTCCATGCGCCCTGCTCGGGGTGGTCGGCAAAGGCCAGGTTGTTGACGGCGAGCCACGCCTCGTCGTCACGCCCGGGTGCAAAGGGGCGGGTGGCCACGGGACGGCTACCCGCCACGATGTCCGCCGGGAGGGGAAGCGTGCACGCGCATTTGCAAGAGGTCCCGCTCGGGCGTGAATCCGAGCCCTGCCGCATCGGCGTCGTCGCGGTCGGTGGCCTGCATGAGCCAGAGGCGAACCGGGTGCGTCCGTTGGGCTCGTTCGAGGGCGGTGCCGATGAGCTCCGCCTTGAGGTCCTTCTCCTCGCCCCGGTGGAGCGGATCGACGGCGACATGGACGGCCGTCGCTCCATCGATGGCCGGCGTGATGAAGGCACAGCCGACCAGTGCATCGCCCTCATATCCGAGCACGGCCCGTGCCCCGTGCGCCCCGAGGTCCCGGCGTGCGGCAGCAGCCCGTTGCGGTTCGGCCAGCGCCGGATGGCCGTCGAACGCTTCACAGCGCGCCAGAAGTGCCGAGAGATCCGAGAGTTGGGCGGCGTCGAGTTCGCTCAGGACCAGCACGTTCATGCGCGCACGTTAACCCGGTACCGTGACGGGGTGGGACGTCCCAGAACGCCGAAGGGTATGGCGCGGGTGGTGATGCAGCGCCTGGCTGAGGAGTATCCCGGTACGGCCAAGGAGCTCTGTGCGCTCGCGCACGACTCCCCGTTCCAGTTGCTGGCGGCAACGATCTTGTCGGCGCAGAGCACCGACGTGCGGGTCAACATGGTCACGCCTGCTCTCTTCGCCGCGTACCCGGACCCGGCCTCACTGGCCCGCGCCAACCCCGAGGAGCTTGAGGAGATCATCCATTCGACCGGGTTCTTCCGCGCGAAAGCCCGGAGCCTCATCGGGATGGCGGCCGCCCTCGAGGACCGCTTCGGCGGGGAGGTTCCAACGGACCTGGACGACCTCGTCACAGTGCCGGGGGTGGGCCGCAAGACGGGCAATGTGGTCCGCAGCTGTGCGTTCGGTCTGCCCGGTCTCCCGGTCGATACCCACGTCCTCCGGCTCAGCAAGCGCCTGGGTCTCACGAAGCTCACTGACCCGGTCAAGGTCGAGCACGAGCTGAATGCGCTCGTCCCACCAGCCGAACGGGGAGCGTTCAGCCTCCGCTTGATCCTGCACGGACGGGCAGTCTGCGTCGCCCGCCGACCGGCGTGCATCCGCTGCATACTGGCCGACATCTGCCCTTCATCGACCGTCTAGGCACCGCTCTCATGCCCTTCGCCGCTCATCTGGAGGGCCGACGGCGAGTCTGACATTCTCGTGACAATCCGGGCACAATGACGCCTCAATCGGCAATCCTGGGATTACACTTGGAACCTGGAACCGGTTCCCGCCACCTGGTTCCGGTCAGGGCCGTCGATGGGATCCGCCTCCCGGACGGTCCGTCCGATGCCGGCCCTTTGGGGCCGGCATCGGTTTAATCCCAGGTCGCAGGGACCATGTGCTGGCCTTGTCCCTCCCGATCACGGCCCGGTGCCCGCCGGTAGCACTGAAGGTGTTACCATTTTTCCATGGTGACCAAGCGCTCGGTTTCCTTGGCTGACGAAGTGGCGTCCGCCGTTGAAGAGGCGGCGAAGCAGGACGGCGTCTCGTTCAGTGCGTGGTTGTCGAATGCCGCAGAAAAACAGCTCCAGGTGCGTCAGGGCCTGCGGGGGGTTGCGGCATGGGAGGGCGAAACGGGCTCGCTGAGTGCCGAAGAACTGGCCGCGGGCGAAGCGCTCTTGGCCCGCCTCCGCTCCGGCGTCTCCGGGGTCGCGTCCCGGGTCCGACGCCGTTGAACCCGTGAGCCCGGCCCGCCGGGAGGGACTGGTCTACGGGGTCGGGGCCCTTCATGCTGCGGCGAGGGGGGACCGCATGATGTGGGCCCTGCACCGGGCGGCCCTGTCGAACGGCATCGTGCCCGTCATTCCGGCGGTTGCCGTGGCCGAGGCGTACCGGACCGAGGCGAGGGGGGACCGCATCGCCGAGTTGTTGGACGGGACAGAGGTCGAGCCGTTCAACAGCGAGGCCGCCCGCCGATCGGGAGAGTTGGCTGCTCGATGCGACACCACCGATCTCGCCGTGATCGCTGTCATCGAGTTGGCCGATCGACGCAACTGTGCCGTGGTGGCCCAACGCCAGGCCGTCCTGCGGAGTGCAGCGACGCTCCTCGGACATGAGCTGGTCCTCTACGCCGTCTGAGTGAACCGGCCTAGTCGTCGCAGCGCGCCAGCGAGCGAACGCTCGACTGCGAACAACTCACGTGCCATGTCCTCGTCGCCGCCGGCTTGAGCCGATTCGGCCATAGTCGAGACGCGGTCGTAGAGCTCTTTGAGGGTTGACGACAAGGAAGAGAGTTCGGCCGCAGATGTCATCCCTTGATGATGGCGCAGTTCCCCCGGAGCGCGACAAACGTTGCCGTTCCCGTTGCCGTTGCCGTTGTCATCCATACGCACCCGGCGAGAAAGGCTCACGTCCGCCTGAGCCGGTTGCGCTCCCCGGTCACGCCGGCCCGCCCCTTGGCGGCGGCCACCTTGCGGGCCCTCGAGATGGCGCCCGCACCTTTGGGGTGTGCGGGGGGGACCCAGGTGAAGTTCCCGGGCCCGCCGCTGAGGCGCCACCCGCCGAAGGTCTTGAGGGCGTGACAGCCCGGGCACATGCGCACAAGATTGTCGAGCTCGGTCGGACCGCCTTTGTGGTAGTCGAGCACGACGTGGTCTCGTTCGAGGCCGAGCCGCTTGCCACAGCCCGGGACGACACAGGTGCGGTCCCGCACGAGCAGGGCCGCCTCGAGCGCTTTGGCGATCGTGCGTGAGGACCGGGTCACCGTCTTGATGTCGAAACCCTCTTTGATCACATAACGCAGGGCCGACTCGCCCAGCAACTCGGTGGCCGCTCCGACCGAGACCGCGCCGATGCCCTCGATCTCGCAGGTCTCGTCTTCTTGTGTCGTGCCCCGGCGCAGCGCGGCGGCGTCGACGATGACCAAGGTCTCGACCGAGCACCCGCCGCCGCTGGCCCGCACCGGCCAACAGGTCGATGAAGGCATCGAGGCGGTGGGCCTCGAGGGAGGCCCCGCCTTTGGACCCGGCGGCCTTGAAGCGTCCCTTGGCCCGTGCCTCGATCAAGGGGGCCACCCGGGCCCATTGCACCTCGTCGCAGAAGAACGCCCCCCTGACCCCGCCCGACGGGCACTGGTGCTGGCGCAGATGGCGGTGCTGGTGGACCCGGGCGCGCCGGGTCGCCTCGTCCTCTGCGCTGCGCGCGGCGGCGATGAGCGCGGTGGCGGTCGTGGCCAGTTCGTGGTGCGACGCCCCGGCCCCGGTCAGCTCCAACAGGGTCTTGGCACTCCCCGGGGCCGCCGCCTCGGTGTGTCCGAGCACGGCGAGCTGGGCGCAGGACAGTGCGCCGCCCTGGAGGGCCTCGGTCAGCGCCGCATCGGCACTGGCCGTCGTGGCGGCGGCCAGGCGGTCCTTGGCGACCGAGGCCGAGGACCCACAGATCGCGCCCAGCCAGTCGGCGGCCACGCCATGGCCGACCTTGGCGTGGGCCCCGGTATGGAGCACCCGGGGGCTGAACAGGGCAATGCCAGAGGCGGCGGTCCGTTCGGCCTGGGCGAACAGGTCCACCAACACCAGGGCTTCATCGCCCGAGAGCGCCGACGGCGACGTCGCCCGCAGCACCGACTGCATCTGGCACAGGGCGGATTCGAGCGTCCCGACCGCAGCGGCGACGCTCGCACCGGCAACGGTGGGAAGGGCGACGCTCGGACCGGCGAGGGCGGGAGGAGCGAGGGTGGGAAGGGCCACACGAGGACCTTAGAGAGGGGGTGTGACACACCGCCGGTGTACCCTTCGAAGAGCGAGATCACGGTGTCGAGGGACGAGGCTGCGCTCTCGACAAGGCAAGAGAATCCCGCAACGGGAATACACCGCAACGGGAATAGAGAACGAGGGAAGAGAAGGAGCGGGGGATCATGAGCACGAAGACGAGGAAAAAGGGGATATCCCTCTTTCGGGCCAAGGATGCGGTCGACCTGATGGAGACCGACCTGATGTCGAGCCCGGAGATGTCGCCGGAGACCCAGGCGGCGTTCGGCGCCAGCCTCGCGGCCGGATTGGGGGCGGGGGCTCAGACCAAGGTGCTGCTGCGACAGAGCGAAGACGAGGGCGGGTTCAGCCTGGTGACCCTGTGGTTCAAGCCCGGTTACCCACTTCCCCGGCATACCCACAATGTCGACTGCCTCTATTACGTGATCAGCGGCTCGGCCGTCATGGGGAATCAGACCTTGCGGGCGGGCGACGGTTTCTTCGTCCCCGAGGATGCCCCGTACCAGTACAACGCCGGTCCCGACGGTGTCGAGATTCTGGAGATCCGTCACGGCGTGGAGCATTTCGACATGAAGATCCCCGATTCGCGCCCCGAAGTGACGAGCGCAGTGAACGAGCTCGTGGCAGAGCGCCGAGACGAGTGGGAGCAGATGCAGGTCAGCCCGACCATGGCGGCCAACACGTCCTCGTAACCCGCCCGGCCCTTCCGGCGAACGGCCCACCCTGCGCACCCCGCCGTCCACGGCCGATCAGCCCTGCGTACCGCTCAGGAGGGTCACGCATCGCCAGTAGCCTTGGGTCCTCATGTCCCTCCGGCTGCTCGATCTCCGTGGCGCCCAGCCGCCCTTCGATCACCTCCTCCCGCGCCCGGCCGATCCTGGCGCCGACGTGCACGAGGCGGTGGCCGAGGTCCTGCGCCGTGTCCGCAACGACGGCGACGAGGCGGTCCTCGAGCTCACCCTGAAGTTCGACGGCGTGGACCTCGAGCGCCGCCACCCCGACCGCCGGGATCCGCGTGCCTCCCGCCGAGGTCACTGCCGCTCTCGACCGGATCGACCCCGCTCTGCGCAGCGCGCTCGAGCTGGCCTACGCCCGGATCGTGGCGTACCACTCCCACGAGGGGACGCCGCCAGGCGTGATTCGAGTCGGGCGGCGTCAGCGTGGCGCATCTGACGCGCCCCGTGGGCCGGGCCGGCATCTACGCGCCGGGCGGGCGGGCTCGATACCCGTCGACCGTCCTCATGTGCGCCGCACCCGCCCGGGTGGCCGGCGTGGCCGACATCGCGCTCTGCGTGCCTCCGGCCGCCGACGGCAAGGTCGACGACGCCACGCTGGCGGCGGCGGCCATCGCCGGCATCAGCGAGGTGTACCGGATCGGCGGTGCCCAGGCCGTCGGGGCCATGGCCTACGGGACCGCCACCATCCCACGGGTCGACGTCATCGCCGGCCCCGGGAACGCCTACGTCGCCGAGGCGAAACGCCAGGTCAGCGGGGTCGTGGGGGTGGCCTCGGCCTTCGCCGGCCCCTCCGAGATCGTCGTCGTCGCCGGCCCGGGTGCGCCGCCCGAGTTCGCCGCCATCGACCTCGTCGTCCAGGCCGAGCACGGTCCCGACGGGCTGGCCTGGCTCGTGACCTGGGACGAGTCGCTGTTGGCCGCGGTCAGCGCCGAGGTCGACCGCATCGTGGCGGCCTCACCCCGGCGGGCCGACCTCGAATCCACCCTCGCCACCTCGGGGATCGCCTGCCTCGTCACCGCGCCGAGCGACGCCATGGCGGTCGCCAACACCGTGGCTCCCGAACACCTCGAGATCATGGTCTCCGAGGACCTGCTCGCCGGCCCGGGCAGCCTGTTGGACCTGGTCCAGAACGCCGGCGCGGTGTTCCTCGGCCCCTGGTCGCCCGCCAGCCTGGGCGATTACATCGCCGGGCCCAACCACGTGCTGCCCACCAACCGCACGGCGCGCTTCTCGTCGGCTCTGCGGGCGGACGACTTCCGCCGCCACATCCACGCCGTGACCGTCACCACGGGGGCGATCACGCAGCTCGGGCCCCCGGTCATCACGCTGGCCGAGACCGAGGGCCTGCCCGCGCATGCCGACTCGGTCCGCCTCCGCCTCGCCGCCCTCGCCGCCCTCGACCGCGCCCCGCCGCGACCTCGCCGACCCGGTCCGAGACCCCGATGACCTCGCTCCCGCCCATCCGCCCGGACCTCTCGCTCGGCGAGGGGTACCACTCGCCCCAGGTCGAGGCCGAGGTACGCCTCAACACGAACGAGTCGCCCTTCCCGCCCCCCGAGAAGTGGAGCCGAGGACCTCCTGCGGGCGCTGGCCGACGTGTCGTTCCACCGGTATCCCGACCGCCCGGCCACGGAACTGCGGGCGGCCATCGCCGCGCTCCACGGCGTCGAGCCCGACGAGGTCTTCTGCGCCAACGGGTCCAACGAGGTGCTCCAGTGCCTCCTGCTGGCCTACGGCGGACCGGGTCGCAAGGCGGCCCTGTTCGAGCCGACGTACGCCCTGCACTCGCACATCAGCCGGCTGACCGGCACCACGGTCGTCGAAGGCGGGCGGACCGAGGATTTCCGCATCGACCTCGACGACGCCCGGGCCCTGCTCGACGCGGGAGCGACCCGAGGTCACGTTCATCTGCTCGCCCAACAACCCGACGGGGCGGGCCGAGCCGAGGGAGATCGTCGCCGGGATCCTCGAACTCGCACCCGGACTCGTCGTCGTCGATGAGGCGTACGGTCAGTTCTCCTCGTGGACCGCCCTCGACCTGCGCGGGCCGCAACAGGACCGCTACCCGGGCCTGGTCGTCACCCGCACGTTCTCCAAGACGTGGGCCATGGCCGGCGCACGGCTCGGCTACCTGGTGGCGGATCCCGAGGTGGTGCAGGCCTGCGAGGCCGTGGTGCTGCCGTACCACCTGTCGGCGCAGACCCAGCTGGCCGGCCTGCTGGCCCTGGAGTACACCGACGAGATGGAGGCCCGGGTGGCGCTCGTCGCCGAGGAGCGGGGACGGGTGGCGGCCGCCCTGGGCGACCTCCCGGTTGAAAGCTGGCCGTCGGATGCCAATTTCATCCTCTTCCGTCCCCTCCACCACGACGCGGACAAGGTCTGGGACGGCCTCCTCGAGCGCTCCGTGCTCATTCGCAACTGCGCCAGCTGGGAGGGCTTGCCCGGATGCCTGCGGGTGACCATCGGGCGGCCGGACGAGAACGACCGATTCCTGCGTGCGTTGGAGGAGTGCCTGCAATGACCCAGATACAGACCGAGTCACAGAGGGACCGCCGGGCGGCCAAGGAGCGCATGACCAAGGAGACCACGATCGAGGCGTCGCTCGAGATCGACGGGACCGGGACGGTGGACGTGCGCACCGGGCTGCCGTTCTTCGACCACATGGTCGAGCAGCTGGGCCGGCACGCCTCGTTCGATCTGGTCGTGCACGCGCAGGGCGACCTGCACGTCGACGCGCACCACACGGTCGAGGACGTCGGGATCGTGCTCGGGGGCTGCCTGGCCGAGGCCCTGGGCGACAAGCGGGGGATCCGCCGTTTTGCGTCGATGCTGTTGCCGCTCGATGAGGCTCTGATCGAGGTCGCGCTCGACCTCTCGGGGCGTCCCTTCCTCGCCTACGACGTCGAGTTCGCGCCCGGACGCGGCCGGGCTCGGCTCGCCGCCGTTCGACCCCCAGCTGGCCGAGGAGTTCTGGCGCGCCTTCGCCACGGCCGGCAACCTCACACTGCACATCCGCCGCCGGGAGGGCAAGAACACCCACCACATGCTCGAGGCCGGGTTCAAGGGCGTGGCGCGGTGCCTGCGTGATGCGGTGCGCATCGAGGGGGCGGGCATCCCGTCGACCAAGGGGAGTCTGTGAGCGGTCCGTCCGGCGGGCCCAAGATCGCGGTGCTCGACTACGGCATCGGGAACCTCCGGTCGGCCGAGAAGGCTCTGCAGCACGTCGGCGCGGCGGCCCGCCTCGTCACCGACCCCCACGAGGTCGAAGCCGCCGACGCCGTGGTGCTGCCCGGCGTGGGCGCGTTCGGTGCCTGCGCCCGTGCCCTCACGACAGCGGCCTCGCTGCGGCGGCCCGGGGCGCGATCGATGCCGGCGTCCCCTTTCTGGCCGTGTGCATCGGCTTCCAGCTCCTCTACGAGGGCTCCGACGAGAGCCCCGAGGCGTCGGGATTGGGCGTCTTCGCCGGCCAGGTGGCGCTCCTGCCGCCGACGGAGAAGCACCCGCAGATGCAGTGGAACCGGCTCGAGGTGGTCGGGGGCAGCGCCGGTGACGGCGGCCCGACGCCGTTGCACGGGCTCGAGGAGAAGCCCTGGGTCTACTTCGTGCACTCGTACGCACCACCGGTCGGGCCCGAGACCGTGGCCGTCTGCGACTACGGCGGCCCGGTGGCGGCGCTGGTGGCGCGCCGGAGCTTGTGGGGGGCCCAGTTCCATCCTGAGAAGTCGGGTCGCACCGGGCTCGCCCTGCTGTCGAATTTCGTCGCGCTGGCGGCGTGAGGGCGTGATTCTGTATCCAGCCATCGATCTGCGCGACGGGGGAGCCGTACGGTTGACCCAGGGCGACTTCGACCGGGAGCAACGCTACGGGGATCCGTTGGCATTGGCCGCCGCCTACGTCGAGGGCGGGGCCGAATGGATCCACGTGGTGGACCTCGATGCGGCCCGCACCGGCGTGCCGCACGAGCGCGCGACGTTGGCCCGCATCGTGGACCTGGCCGCAGGGCTCGGGCGTGCGGGTGCAGACGGGCGGGGGCATCCGCAGCGAAGACGACGTGGCGGCCGTCCTCGACCTCGGCGTGGCCCGGGTCGTGATGGGAACGGCCGCCCTGGCGGACCCGCCTCTGGCCACACGCTGCGCACGGCGCTGGCCGGGCCGGGTCGCGGTCGGGCTGGACTACGTGGTGCGACCCGACGGCGTGGCCGAGGCACGGGCGCACGGGTGGGAGGAGGGCTCGGGGCGCACCGTGCCCGAGCTCCTGGCGCTGTGGTCGGACGAGCCGATCGGGGCGGTGGTGGCCACGGCGATCGCCCGCGACGGCATGCTCGGGGGCAGCGACCTCGCCGGCCTGCGGGCCCTCCTCGAGCTGGCGGCGTCCGGAGCGAGCGCGCTGGCGGTCATCGCCTCGGGCGGGGTGGGCACGCTCGACGACCTGCGCGACCTTGCCGCGCTGTCACTCGAAGGTGTGATCGTCGGCAAGGCCCTGGTCGAAGGGCGTTTCAGCGTGAAGGAGGCGTTGGCCGCATGCGCAGCGTCCGTCTGATCCCGTGCCTCGACGTGACGGACGGCCGGGTGGTCAAGGGCGTCCGGTTCGTCGACCTGACCGATGAGGGCGATCCGGTCGAGCTGGCGGCGCGGTACGACGCCGAAGGCGCCGACGAGCTCACGTTCCTCGACATCACCGCCTCGTCGGACGGCCGGGACACCATGGTGTCGGTGGTGGCGCGCACGGCCGAGCAGGTGTTCATCCCCCTCACGGTGGGCGGGGGGGTGCGCGAGACCGAAGATGCGCGCCGGCTCCTGCGGGCCGGGGCGGACAAGGTGGCGGTGAACACCGCGGCAGTCGAACGGCCGACCCTCGTCCGTGACATCGCGGACGAGTTCGGCACGCAGTGCGCCGTGGTGGCCATCGACGCCCGGGCCCGTGTCGGCGCCGGCGGGTGGCAGGTCTTCACGCACGGGGGCCGGCGCCCGACCGGGCTCGACGTGGTCGCCTGGGCCAGCGAGTGCGCCGAGAACGGGGCCGGCGAGATCCTCCTCACCTCCATGGACCGGGACGGCACCAAGGATGGTTTCGACCTGGAGCTCACCGCCACCGTGGTCGACGCCGTGGGGATCCCCGTGGTGGCATCGGGGGGCGTGGGGACGTTGCAGCATCTGGTGGAGGGGGCCACGGTGGGCGGGGCCGATGCCGTGCTGGCGGCGTCCATCTTCCATCGCCGGGAGTTCACGCTGGGCCAGGCCAAGGCCTATATGGCCGAACACGGGGTGAATGTCCGGCCCTGACCTGCACATGGGCATTCGTGCGGTACCGTGCCAGGGTGGCAACAACGACAAAAAAGACGGCCGAACCGACCGTCATCGACGAGATGCAGCCGATCTCGGTCCTCTTCGACCGGGTGCTGGTGCAGATGGGGCAGAGCGACGGCGAGCGCCGTTCCCGGGCCGGGATCCTGATACCCGCCACGGCCCAGATCTCGCGCCGGCTCAGTTGGGCCGAGGCGGTGGCCGTCGGGCCGCACGTGCGCACGGTCAAGGTGGGCGACACTGTCCTGTTCAATCCCGAGGACCGTTTCGAGGTCGAGGTGCACGGCGAGGAGTACGTGATCCTGCGCGAGCGGGACATCCACGCCATCGCATCGAAGCGGAACGACAGCGGGACGGGGCTGTATCTATGACCGCGCCCGCCCACGGCGTCGAGGGGATCGCGCTGAAGGTCGACGACGGGCTCGTCGGGGCCGTCGACTTCGCCAAGGGTGACGGCCTGGTGCCGGCCATCGTCCAGGACGCGACGGACGGCACCGTGCTCACCCTCGCCTACATGGACGCCGAGGCGCTGCGCCGCACGCTCGAGAGCGGCCGGTCCTGGTTCTACAGCCGCAGCCGGCGGGAGTACTGGCAGAAGGGCGAGACGTCGGGGGACCGCCAGTACGTGCGCGAGGTGCGCGTGGACTGTGACGGCGACGCGCTCGTGGTCCTGGTGGACCAACACGGCAAGGGTGCCTGCCACACGGGCGAGCGCACGTGTTTCTACCGCACGGTCGGCCAGGGGCCGGGAGTGCCCCGTCCCGAGCCGACGTGAGCCGGTCGTGCTGAGCTTCCGGCCGGACGTGGTCGAGTTCGCCGCGTTGGCCAAGGAGCATGCCATCGTGCCGGTGTGGTGCGAGGTCGTGGCCGACACGCTCACCCCGGTGAGCGCCTTCGCCAATCTGGTCGGCGACGGCGAGGGCTTCCTCTTCGAGTCGGTCGAAGGCGGTGAGCGCTGGGGGCGCTACTCGTTCGTCGGCCGGCGCCCGCTGGCCACCCTCACGGCCCGGGGCAAGGCGGTGCACGCCGACGGGCGACTCGGTCTCGGCTCCTCCGACGAGGGGATCCTCCAGGCGGTCGAGACACTCCTGGACCAATTCCAGTCGCCGACCCTCGACGGGCTGCCGCCCCTGCACGGAGGGCTGGTCGGGTATCTCGGGTACGACGTGGTGCGCGAGATCGAGCGCCTGCCGGACATCCCCGAGGACGACCTGGGCCACCCCGATGCCGCGCTCGTGGTCATCGGGCAGTTCGCCGCGTTCGACCACTGGCGTCAGCGCATCTCGCTCATCGACAACGTGGTCGTCCCCCACGGGGACGCCACGGCCGAGGAGCTGGCGGTCGCCTACGAGGCGGCGTGCACCCGCCTGGAGGAGCTGGCCCGCGACTGCGCCCGGACGCGGTCGGGGGAGATGGTGCCGGCGCCACGGCAGGGCATCGCATCGGCCGAGGCCAGCCGCACCATGAGCTCGGAGGAGTACCGGGCGGCCATCGCCATCGCCAAGGACTACATCACCGCGGGCGACATCTTCCAGGTCGTGCTCTCCCAGCGTTTCGACCTCGAGCTCAATGCTGACCCCTTCGACGTCTACCGCGCCCTGCGCCTGCTCAACCCCAGTCCCTATCTGTACTTCCTGCGCTTTCCCGAGGTGACCGTCGTCGGCGCCTCGCCCGAGCCGATGGTGCGCCTGCGCGACGGGATCGTGACCTCGCGGCCCATTGCCGGCTCGCGGCCCCGCGGCGAGAACGAGCAGCACGACCGCCTGCTCGAGGGCGAGCTGGCCGAGGACCCCAAGGAACTGGCGGAGCACATCATGCTGGTCGATCTGGCCCGCAACGATGTCGGGCGTGTGGTCCGGTTCGGCACCGAGAAAGTCGACGAGCTGATGACCATCGAGCGCTACAGCCACATCATGCACATCACGTCGCAGGTCTCGGGCGAGCTGGCCGAGGAGAAGGGACCCATCGACGTGCTCCGGGCGACCCTGCCGGCCGGGACGCTGTCGGGTGCGCCCAAGGTGCGCGCCATGGAGATCATCGACGAGCTCGAGTCGACCAAGCGGGGGGTCTACGGCGGCGTCGTGGGCTACATCGACTTCTCGGGCAACATCGACACGGCCATCGCCATCCGCACCATGGTCGTCTCGCCCGACGGGCGGGCCCACGTGCAGGCCGGGGCGGGGATCGTGGCCGACAGCGATCCGGTCCGCGAGGACGAGGAGTGCGGCCAGAAGGTGCGCGCCCTGCTCGTGGCGGTGACGGCGGCCCGGGTGATGACGGCGGCCCGGTCGGCGGCGACGTGACCGTCGACGCACGCACGCTCGACGCCCAGGTCGCCGCGCTCCGTCACGGCGCCGGCGCCTTCCTGCTCGGCCGTGATGTCTTCTCGGTCCGCGGCGATGACGCCGAGTCGTATCTTCAGGGGCAATTGAGTCAGGACGTCCTGGCGCTGGACATCGGGGCGACCGCCGACTCGCTCCTCCTCCAACCGGACGGGAAGTTGACCGCCCTCCTGCGGGTCACCCGGGTCGATGCGCAAGGTTTCGTGCTCGATACGGATGCCGGATTCGGCGACGCCATGGTGGCCCGGCTCAAGAAGTTCCTCCTCCGCTCCAAGGTCGAGATCGAGCGCCTCCCGTGGCGCTGCCTGGCCCTGCGGGGCGCCGGCGTCGGCGCCGCGGCGGCCGGCCTGCTGACCGTGCTCGAGGAGAACGGCGTGCTGCGCCTTCCGTTCGAGTGGAACGGCTGGAGCGGGATCGACCTGCTCGGTCCGAAGGATGTGATCCTCGACCCGGCCGCCGGAGCCATGCCCGAGGGGATCGTCTCCTGTGACCGCGACGCCGTCGAGGCCTGCCGGATCGTGTCGGGGATCCCGGCCATGGGGAGTGAGCTCACCGACAAGACCATCGCGGCCGAGGCGGGCCTCGTGGATCGTTCGGTGAGCTTCACCAAGGGGTGTTACACCGGGCAGGAGCTCGTGGCCCGGCTCGATGCGCGGGGCAACAACGTGCCCCGCCGGCTCGTGGGGGTGATCGGCGGGCCGGTGCCGACGGCTCGCCTTCGGGATGACGCTGCACGCCGGCGCCGGACCGGTCGGCCCGGATCCGGGGGCGCCGACGGCGCCGAGGCCGCGGTGCCATGAGCGACAAGGTCGTGGGGACGATCACGTCCGCCGCCTGGAGCCCCGAGCTCGAGGCGTGGGTCGCTCTGGCCTACCTGCACCGGACGGTGGAAGCACCCGGTCCCATACGGGTGCGTTCGGGCGACGGCCTCGGCGGCTCCCATCCCGGCCCGGGTTGCGCTGCTGCCGTCCCGATCCCGACGGCGCCCGGATAGACCCGGTGCGTTCCCCTCCCACCGTGCTGCTGGTCGGAGGGGGCGCCGCTTACGCACTCGTCGCGGCGTCGACGACACCGTTCACGCTCCCGGCCGACGTGCTCACCGGGCTGGCCATCGTCGGCATGGCGGTGCTGGTGATCGTGTGCTGGCCGCTCCATGCCCGTGCCGCTGCCCGCGGCACCGCCCGTCCGGTCGCTCACGGCGCGCACCCGTACCTGCCCTGGGTCTTGCTCCTCGTCGTCTTCACGGTCTGGGAGCTCTTCAACTACCTGGTCCACGGGAGCCGGGCCGACCATCCGACCTTCAGTTCGATCACCGACGCCAACGACCGCTTCTACCTCCTCAAGGCACTGCTGTTCTTCGGGTGGATGGCGGCGGGATGGTCCATCGTGCGGCAGGGGGCCCGCCGATGAGCGTCAGCACGGCGTCGTACGTCGTGTGGGGCGTGATCGGGGCTCTGGCGCTGCTGCTCTGGTGGCTGTCGTACGTGCGACCCTCGGCGGTGGCGCACCCTTCCGACGTGGTCGGCAAGATCGCCACGCATCCGGTCGGGCGGGTGGTCCTCGTCGTGGGCTTCCTGTGGCTGGGCTGGCACCTCTTCGCCCGCTGAGGGGTCCTCAGCCCTCCTTGCGGGTGAGGGCGACGACGGGGATGACCCGCGTCGTGCCGGCCTCGTAGTCGGCGAACCCGGGCACGAGGGTCTTCTGGCGGTCGTAGATCTCGGTGCGCTTGTCGCCGGTGAGGACCGTGGCGACGGCGGTGTAGGTGTCGTCCCCGAACTCGACCTGGACCTCGGGGTTGGCCACGAGGTTGTGGTACCAGTCCGGATTGGTGGGCGCGCCGGCCTTGGAGGCGAAGACGTAGAGCGTCTTGTCGTCCTCGACCAATGCGGCCAGGGGGTTGACCCTGGGCTGGCCCGACTTCGCGCCTTTCGTGGTGATGATCGACCATCGGCATGCCGGCGAATCCGCCGCCGACCTTGCCGCCGTTGGCCCGGAACTCGTCGATGATGGTCTGGTTGAAGTTGGTCATATCGGTCATGGGAGCGAGCGTAACCGCAGGTCCGGTCATTCGATGCTGCCCCGCTACGCTGGGCTGTCATGCCCTCCTACCTGGCGGACATCCTCGCCACGCATCGAGCCGACGCTCGCGGCGATGGCCGTGACGTCGACGAATTGGCCGCGCATGCCAGCTCGCTGCGGCGGACGCCGCCCCGGGACTTCACCGCGGCACTGCGGGGGAGGGGCTGGCATGCATCGCCGAGATCAAGCGCCGTTCGCCGTCCAAGGGTGATCTCGACCCTGATCTGCAACCCGACCTGGTGGCCAAGGACTATGTCGTCGGCGGTGCGGCCTGCCTCTCGGTACTGACCGATGCGCGCTACTTCGGCGGTTCGGTCGACGACCTTCGCGCCGCCCGGGGGGCCTGCGACCTGCCGGTCCTGCGCAAGGACTTCACCGTGTCGGAGCTCGACGTCGTCGACGCCGCCCTCATGGGGGCCGACGCCGTACTGCTGATCGCCGCCGCGCTCAGTGACGGGGAGCTCGGGCGGTTCTCCGCACGGGCGACCGCGCTGGGACTGGCGGCGTTGGTCGAAGTGCACGACGACGTCGAGCTGGGGCGGGCCCTCGAGGCGGGGGCGCGCCTGGTCGGGGTCAACCAGCGGGACCTGCGCACGTTCGCCGTCGACGAGGACCGGGCGGCTTCCCTGGCCGCCCGCATTCCCGCTGACGTGGTGGCGGTGGCCGAGTCGGGCATCCGGGACGGTGACGACGCCCGCCGGCTCGCCGACGCGGGCTACGACGCCATTCTCGTGGGCGAGACGTTGGTGCGGGCCGGCGATCGCGCCACTGCGCTGCGGTCACTCGTCGGCTACCCGGTCGCAGCCCGATGAGCGGCCACCTCTTCGTCAAGATCTGCGGCGTCACGTCCGAGGCGGACGCACTCCTGAGCGTGAGCCTGGGCGCCGACGCGGTCGGGTTCATCTTCGCCCCCTCGTCGAGGCAGATCTCGGTGCAGCTGGCCGGCGACATCGCCAAGCGCCTGCCGCCGGAAATCCTGACCGTCGGGGTCTTCCGGGACGAGGCACCGCAGCATGTCGTGGAGAAGGTGCAGCGCGCCGGCCTGGGTGCCGCACAGCTCTCCGGGCACGAGTCGGCGCAGCACACGGCCTGGATCCGCGCCAGGCTCCCGCTCGTCATCAAGGCGTTTCCCGCCGGCGACCGCACCATCAGCCGCTTCGCCGAGTTCGGCGCCGACTATCTGATGATCGACGGTGCGAGCCCCGGGTCGGGCGAGGTCTTCGACTGGCGCCTGGCCGAGGGCGTCGCCGACCCGACCCGCATGATCGTGTGCGGCGGCCTCCGCCCCGACAACGTCGCCCAGGCCGTGGCCCACCTGCGTCCCTTCGGGGTCGACGTCTCGACCGGGGTGGAGGTGTCCCCGGGCCGCAAGGATCCGCTGAAGGTGCGTGATTTCATCGTCAACGCCCGGGCCGCGGCGCGCGACGTGGAGACCCGTGACCATCTCGGCGCTGCCCCCGGTGACGACGAGCCCTACGACTGGCGGGATGCGTGATGACGAGTTTGATGAGCGAGCCAGGTTCGGACGGGCGCTTCGGTGACTTCGGCGGACGCTTCGTCCCCGAGTCGTTGATGCCGGCCTGCCTCGATCTCGAGCAGGCCTTCAAGGAGGCCTGGGCCGATCCGGCGTTCCACCGGGAGCTCGACGACCTGCTGGCCCACTACGGCGGGCGCCCCACGCCGGTCACACGCTGCCCGCGCCTCTCCGAGAAGCTGGGCGTGCGGGTGCTCCTCAAGCGCGAGGACCTGGCGCACACCGGCTCGCACAAGATCAACAACGTCGTCGGTCAGGCGCTGCTCACCCGGCGCATGGGCAAGACGCGCATCATCGCGGAGACCGGGGCCGGGCAGCACGGGGTGGCGTCGGCCACGGCGGCGGCGCTGTTCGGTCTCGAATGCACCGTGTTCATGGGGGAGGTCGACATCAAGCGCCAGGAGCTCAACGTCTTCCGGATGGAGCTGCTGGGCGCCGAGGTGCGCCCGGTGACCTCGGGCAGCCGCACCTTGAAGGACGCGGTGAACGAGGCCATGCGCGAGTGGGTGGCCTCGGTCGAGCGCACGCACTACTGCCTGGGCTCGGTCATGGGCCCGCACCCCTTCCCCTACATGGTCCGCGAATTCCAGCGCGTGGTCGGCGACGAGGCGCGTGGCCAGTGCCGGACGATCCTCGACGGCGCCGACCCCGACGTCGTGGTGGCGTGCGTCGGCGGGGGGTCGAATGCGGCGGGGACGTTCGCCGGCTTCGTGGATACACGGGCGCGGCTGGTGGGTATCGAGGCGGCCGGAGGCGCGGCGATCACCAACGGGATCCCGGGCGTGCTGCACGGCATGCATTCGAAGCTGCTGCAGGACGAGGCCGGTCAGATTCTGGAGGCGGAGTCGATCTCGGCCGGGCTCGACTATCCCGGGACTGGGGCCCGAGCACGCCCACCTGGCCGCCATCGGCCGGGCCGAGTACAACACGGCCAACGATGCCGAGGTGCTCGAGGCGTTCAAGTTGCTGTCGCACACCGAGGGCATCATCCCGGCACTCGAGTCGGCGCACGCCGTGGCGTGGGTGTCCCGGGCCGCCGGGACCGCCGGCCCTGCCGGCGGGCTCGACCGTCCTGATCACGCTGTCGGGTCGGGGCGACAAGGACGTGGCCCAGGTGCGCGAGATCCTCGGACGCGCCCGTGCATGAGCTCGAAGCATCGCTACGGGCGAAGCGGGGGAGCGGCCGCAAGCTCTTGATCCCCTACCTCATGGGGGGCATGACGGACGACTGGGAGCAGTCGCTCGCCGCCGTGGTGGCGGCCGGCGCCGATGCGGTCGAGGTCGGCATCCCCTTTTCGGACCCCATGATGGACGGGCCGGTGATCCAGGAGGCGGCGCTGAAGGCGTTGGGGCGGGGGACGGTGCCCGACCAGGTGCTCGACGGCATCGCCCGGGCCGAGGCCCCGGTCCCCGTGGCCGTCATGACGTACTACAACATCGTCTACCGGGCGGGCCACAAACGCATGGCCAACTCCCTGATGACGGCGGGTGTCGAGCGGGGCGATCATCCCCGATCTCTCGCTCGAGGAGATCGCCCCCTGGGCGGAGGAGGCCGATGCGGCCGGGGTGGAGACCGTGCTGCTGGTGGCGCCGTCGAGCCCCGAGGACAGGGTGGCCCGCCTCTGTGCCCGGGCCCGGGGCTTCGTCTATGCGGTGGCCCGCATGGGGGTCACCGGCGAGCGGGCGGATCTGGGCGACGAGGCGCGCCTGGTGGTCGAGCGGATCCGCCGCCACACCGACATGCCTGTCTGCGTCGGCGTCGGTGTCTCGACACCCGAGCAGGCCGCCGAGGTGTGCGAGGTGGCCGACGGGGTCGTGGTCGGGTCGGCACTGGTGCGCCGCCTCTTGGCCGGCGGCGGTCCCGAGGCGGCGGCGGAGTTCGTCGGCTCGCTCCGCCAGGCCATCGACTGACTCAGGGGCGGATGGCTCCACCGGCACGCAGGTCGGCGATCTCGCCGGGCCCGAGCCCCATGGCGCGCAGGATGCTCCCGGTCTGCGCGCCGAGGTCGGGTGCCAACCGGTGGGGTGGGTTCGTACACCCACTGACCCGCACCAGCTGGGCGAGTTCACGGACGTTCCCTTTGGTCGGATGGCGACACTCGGCCACCCGACCCGTCCGGCGGTTCTCCGGATCGTTCAAGAACGCGTGCGTGTTGCGTCCCACGGGCTCGACGGCGGGCACCCCGCGGCCTCGAACGTGGCGAGCCAGGTCGCCGTCGCCCGCTCCTCGATGCGGGCGGCCATGAGGTCGGCCACGTCGGCGCGGTCGGCGAGGCCGGACACGTCCAGCCCGAGCACCCGGGCCAGCGCGAGGATCTCGTCCTCCTCGAGCGCGGCGAGACAGATCCAGCCGTCGGCCGTCCGGTACAGCCTCTCGAACGGTCCGGAGCCGTACTGCAGGGTGTCGAGCCGGCCGGCGCCGGACACCTCGCCCCCCGCCCGCCGCACGATGTGCGCCACGTGGGACATCGTGGCGTTCAACTGCGGGTTCTCGATGTACATCCCTTGTGCGGTCCGGCGCCGGTGCAGCAGCCCCATCAGGATGCAGGCCGCACCGAGCATGCCGTTGCCCGGATCTTCGTTGCAGGGCGTCGGGAGGGGTTCGTTGTAGCGTCCGGCGGCCTCGAAGGTGACGCCGACGTAGCCGGACATCATCGGGGCGAAGCTCTGGCGGAGCATGTCCGGACCGCCGGAGCCCCAGCCCGGAGCGTAGAGATAGACCACCTCGGGGTGGGTGTGGCGAATGTCGTCGTAGGCCAGCCCGAGGCGCTCGGCCGCTCCGGGGCGCAGATTGTGGTGGACGACATCGGCCCACTCGAGCAGGGCCTCGACGGCGCCCTGCACCCCGGGAGCCTTGAGATCCATGGCCAGGGACCGCTTTCCGGCCTGGGCCGGGAAGAAGCATTGGTCGATCCCCCGAAGCTGGTCGCCCTGGGTGGGTTCGAGCTTGATGACGTCGGCCCCGAGGTCGGCCAGCAGGCGTGAGGAGTACGGCCCGGCGAAATAGGCGCCGAGATCGAGGATCTTGACGCCCTCGAGCAGGGGCCCGCCGTTCTGAGCCGGCGCGCCGGGTCCGCTCGGGTGAGTGGTGCCCCGGCCGACGAAGGGATGCGTGGTCCCAGGCGGCTCCGAGGTGCTGCCCCGGCGTCGGGGCGGGGGTGAGAGTCGACTGGGCCGAGCGAAGGGAACTTGGCGGCCGGCGCCACCTGCTGCACCAGCCCGAGGACGGGATCGTCGATCTCCACGACCATCTGGTTGTGCCGCGCCTGCGGCTGGTCGAACACCTCGCCCGGCTGGCAGGTGCTCGATGGCGCACACTTCGGCCTGGCGCAGCACCTCGACCCAGTGCGCGCGCGGCTCGGCGGCGATGCGACGGTGGAGCTCGGTCTCGAGCAGCGTCGCCTGCTCCTCGGTGAGTGGTGCGCCCATGTCGAGGCCGCTCGCACTGGGCGGGATGCGGTCGTCGAGCTCCAGCACCTGCATCAGGCGCCCGAAGGCGCCGACGCGCGCCCGTGTGGATGCCGATGTACCGACCGTCGCTGCAGACGAAGGAGCGGGTGACGAGCCGGGTGCCGGCCGTGGAACTCTGCCCCACTCCATTGGCTCCCTGGGCCGCCAGGGCGGCCACCGATGCGTCGGACTCGCTCCAGAGCATGGAGTGGTAGGCCAGCGCACCGTCGAGCAGCGACGTGTCGACATGCCGGCCGGCGCCGTCGGAGGACCGGCGGTAGAGGGCGGCCAGCGTGCCGAGGAAGGCCAGGTAGGCCGCGCCGAGGCCGGCCTGGGGCAGCCCTTCGAAGATCGGGCCCTCGCGGTGGCCGGCCTGCTCGGCCATGGTGCCCACCAGTGCATGCACCAGGGCTTCGCGGGCGGCGACGTCGCGGTAGCGGACCGTCGCGGCCAAAGCCGGTGATGGCACACGTGACGAGTCCCGGATTGACCGGCCGCAGGTCGTCGGGGCCCAGACCGAGTGCCGCGCGGCGGCGGCGCCGGGTCCCACGTCTCCACGAACACGTCGGCCTCGGCCAGCAGCGCGAGGAGTTGGTCCCGCTGCGGCGGGTCATCGAGGTCGAGGATCACGCTGCGCTTGTTCCGGTTGAACACGGAGGCGCCCTCGGGGGACCGGTGGCGTAGCGGGCTCCCGCCCGGAGGCTCGATCCAGACCACGTCCGCCCCGTACGCAGCCATCAGCCCGCTCGCCCGGAGACCGGCCATCGTCACCGAGCAGTCGACGACACGCAGTCCCTCGAGCGGGCCTCGCGTCATCGCCCACGATCGCCGTGCGGCGCGCCCGCCTGCCGTGCCGTAGGGTCTGGCTATGACTGAGGCGACACAGTTCACGATCGGGGCCAAGGTCACTTGCAGCGACGGCGAGTGCGGTGCGGTGATCCGCCTGGTCGTCAATCCGCTCTTGCGGCGAAGTGACGCACATCGTGGTCGAGCCCAAGCATCGGGAGGGCATCGGCCGGCTGGTGCCGCTCACGCTCGTGGCGTCTTCGTCCGAGACGGTCGCGCTCAGCTGCACCCTGGCCGAATTCGAGGCGCTCGACTTCGCCGAAGAGACCCACTTCTTGCCGGGCAGCGGCCTCCAACCCGACTTCACGTCCGAGTGAGGTCCTGGTGCTGCCGTACTACGGACTTGGCCCGGGCAACGTCACGCCGCCGGTGACGACGGACACCTTGCCGTTGGGGGAGGTGGCCGTGCGCCGGGACGAGATCGTCGCATGCCACCGGACGGCGAGATCGGGCGGGTGCAGGGACTGGTGATCGAGCCGGTCAACCATCACGTGACGCACGTCCTCCTCCAGGAGGGCCACCTCTGGGGGCGCAAAGAAGTGGCGATCCCCATCGGAGCCGTCATCGCGATCGAGAAGGGCTCGGCTACGGCTCGAGCCTCACCAAGCAGGAGGTGGAGGATCTGCCGGCCGTGGACGTCCATGATCCTGACGGGCACCGCCCCGGCCGACCTGAGCTCAGGACGGGGGGAGCAGGATCAGGCAGCCGTTGTGGCCGCCGAAGCCGAAGGAGTTCGACAGGACCGCCGTGGGCTCCCAGGCGATGAGGCTCGCCGTGCACCACTCGCAGCGTGATCTCGGGATCGGGCTGCTCGTAACCGGCGGTCGGCGGGATGAGGGCGTGGTGAATCGTCAGGGCGGACGCCACCGCTTCGATCGCGCCCGCTGCCCCCAACCCGTGGCCCGTGACGCCCTTGGTCGAGGTGACCAAGGGGCCGGGCTCGCCGAAGACCTTGTTGATGGCCCGGGACTCGGCCAGGTCATTGAGCGGCGTGGAGGTTCCGTGGGCATTGATGTGCCCCACGTCGCCCGGTGAGATCCCGGCGTCGGCCAGCGCCAACTCCATGCAGGCCACGGCACCGGCGCCATCGGGGGACGGAGCGGTGATGTGATGGGCGTCGGCGGTGCTGGCCGACCCGGCCAACTCGGCGTAGATGGTGGCGCCCCGGGCCACGGCGCGGTCCCAGTCCTCCAGGACGAGGGAGGCGGCTCCTTCGGTGGAGACGAATCCGTCCCGGCGGATGTCGAAGGGGCGGGAGTGGCCCGACGTCGACAGGGCGGTCATGTTGGTGAAGGCGGCGATGGCGACCGGGTGCAGGCTGGCCTCGGCGCCGCCACTGACGACGACGTCGCAGCGTCCTGACGCCACCAGGCGCGCCGCCGCGGCGACCGCGTGTGTGCCGGCGGCGCACGCCGTGACGATGACTTCGGCCGGGCCGTGCCAGCCCAACCGCATGGAGATCCCGGCGGCGCCGGCATTGGCCATCATCATGGGGACGAGGCGCGGGGAGACCCGGCGGGCCCCCCGCTCGTTGTAGACACCGACCTGCTCGGCCAGGGTGTCGAACCCACCGACACCCGTGGCGAAGATGACGCCCGACTTGGCCGGGTCGGCCCCGATCTCCCCGGCGTCCTTCACGGCCAGGTCGGCGGCCGCGATGCTGAACTGCGCGAACCGGTCGATCTGGCGCACCTCCTTGGCCCCGAACCACTGTTCGGGCTCGAAGTCGCGCACAGGGCCACCGACGACGGAGGGGTGGAGGAGGCCCTCCCAGAGCGCATCGACGCCAACGCCGCAGCAGGTGACGGCGCCCAGTCCCGTGATGGCCACGCGCCGGCCGGGGATCGGGATGCCGTCGGCGCCTATCCCGAGCTGCATCAGAGTTTGGAGGAGATCAGATCGAAGGCCTGGCCGATGGTGGTGACGTCCTCGAGCTCCGTCTCCTCGACGGTGATGTCGAAGGACTCCTCGAGGGCCATGACCAATTCCACCAGGTCAAGGCTATCGGCGTCGAGATCCTCGGCGAACTTGGCCTCCTTGGTGATCTTCTCCGCCGGCACCTGCAGCACCTCTACGGCGCACTCCCGAAACTTCTCGAACGCTGCGTCGCTGTCCACAATCTGCTCCTTGTTCGGTTTGGTCACTTCCACGTTACAAGCCCATGCCCAGTCCGCCATCGACCGGGAGCACGGCGCCGGTGATGTAGGCCGCCGCTTCGGAGGCCAAGAATCCGACAACCCCGGCGATGTCCTCGACGGACCCGATACGGCCGAGCGGGACCTGACTGGTCATCTGCGGTGACCCGCTCCTCGCCCAGTGCACTCGTCATGTCGGTCGCCACGAGGCCCGGTGCCACGACGTTGACGGTGATCTGCCGGCTTCCCACCTCACGGGCGATGGACCGGGCCATGCCCACCAGGCCGGCCTTGGACGCCGCGTAGTTCGCCTGCCCGGGGAGCCCGACATAGGCGCTGACCGACGACAGGAAGATGATGCGCCCGGTGTGGAGGCGCAACATCTTGGCCACCGCGCGCTTGGCCACCCGGAACGAACCGGTCAGGTTGGCGTCGATCACCTCGGTGAAGGCATCCTCGCTCATCCGCAGCATGAGGCCGTCCCGGGTGATGCCGGCGTTGGCCACCAGGACCTCGACCGGTCCCCACGCGCCCTCGATCGTCGGCGAACGCGGCGTCGACCTGCGCGCTGTCGGTCACGTCGCACCGCACGGCGAGGAAGCGGTCGGCGTCGGCGCCGCTCCGGGAGGTCCGGCGCGTCGCCGGACCGGTAGGTGGTCGCCACCTGGTCGCCGTTGGCCAGGAACCAGCGGACACAGGCGGCTCCGATGCCGCGGTTTCCTCCCGTGACGAGCACGACGGCCATCAGGTCACGTCCGTTCCGGGACCCGTATCCAGACCAGGGGCTGGCCGTCCTGCACGCGTTCTCCCGCCGCGGCCAGCCACCCGACGACCTGGCCGGCAAAGGGGGTGCGGACGTCGGTGTCCCCGACCAGCCCGACGACGTCGCCCACGGCCACGACGGAGATCGCATCGGCATCCGGCCCGCCTTCGGTGCCGGGGAGCAGGCCGGTTCCCGGGCGCCCGCAGCGATTCTTCGGGCGTGAAGACGCCACTCCCGGGGCTCACGACCACCCGCTCGGACATGTAGAGGTGCTCGCCCTGGTGCAGCGCAGGCTCGGCCCGCCACGTGCCCGCTTCGCCGATCCGGTCCATCAGCGTGTCGAGGTCGGCCGGTTTGGCCACCGCCAAGGATTGGATCTCGGGCAGGCTGCGTTTGGCCAGGCCGCTGAGCACCCCTCCGGGGCCGAGCTCGATCAAGGACGTCAGCCCGAGCCCGGCGAACGTCTCGAGCGTCTGACGCCACCGCACGGGGCTGCAGAGCTGGGCCGAGAGCAGACCGGGCCAGTCGGCCGGGTCGTCGTGCACCCGGGCATCGACATTGGCCACGACGCGCACCTCGGGCTTGCGGAACGTGACGTGCGTCAGTGCCTCGCGCAGCGTGGCACGTGCCCCTTGCATGAGCGGCGTGTGGAACGCCCCCGACACCGGGATGGGCATGACCCGTTTGGCGCCGAGCTCCTTGGCCAGGGTCCCGGCCACGCGCCACCGCCTCCGCCGTGCCGGCGATCACCACCTGTCCCGGTGCGTTGTAGTTCGCTATCCAGACGTCGCCTTCCGCTCTCTGGCAGGCCGCCTCGGCGTCGTCATCGGAGATCCCGAGGAGGGCGGCCATGGTGCCCGGCGACTCGTCCCCGGCCTTGGCCATGGCGTTGCCGCGGGCGACGACGAGCCGGATGCCGTCCTCGAACGTGAGCGCGCCGCTCGCCACCAGCGCGGTGTACTCGCCCAGGCTGTGCCCGGCGCAGGCGGCGGGGGAGAGGCCCAGCCGTTCGACGGCGTCGAGGACGACGAGGCTGAGCACCGTGGTCGCCAGCTGGGCGTTCTCGGTCCGGGTGAGCTCCTCGATCGGCGCCTCCAACAGCAGGTACGACAGGTCGCGTCCGGCCGCTTCAGATGCCTCCTCGACGAACTCCCACGACGGGTGGTCGACCCAGGGTTCGCCCATTCCGGATCGTTGCGAACCCTGTCCTGGGAAGGTGAAAACCAACACTTGCTACGACGTCTCCGTTCGTCGGCCGGGCGGCGGGCCAACAGTGTGGCACGCGGGCACCGTCCGAGGCCGCATTTGGCGGCAGCGTTACTACCACTGGTACGACCAACGGAGAGCCGCAGCCGGACGTGGGCCCGTGGCATGCCTGCTCTGGGAGAAATTCCGGTACGACCGTCGGCGTACCGAGGAGGCGGATCCGCCCGCGGAGCCGGGACGCGTCGCCGGGACGCGGCGCCCGGCGGCGCCGGGATCGACTTAGCTCGGTCCGATACGCGCCAGCGTGACGCCGGCCAGGACACACAGCAGCTCGAGTGCCTGGACGGCTTCGGGCTCGATGATCCCGGCGTCCGGTCCGGCCAGGACGAGGAGTCCCGACGGCACGCCACGGTCCCGAATGGCCGCCACGAACACGGTACCGAATCCCTGGTCCCGCAGCAGCCCCATCGGTCCGAACGTCCGGCTGATGACGGGTCCCGTGCTGTAACTCGAGGCGACGTGCGACACGAGGCCCGCCAGCCGTTCGAGCTCGGTGGACGTGAGGCCGGCGATGTCGTCGGCACGCGCCCCGGTCGTGCCCTGTCGGACGAGGTCGCCCTTGACCCGTGTCCAGAGGACCGCCGATTGGAGCCGCGCCACCGACACGCTCGCCGTCACGGTGGCCGCGGCCAGCTCCGGCATCGAGGTTGACTCGGCGATGCGGGGGGCGTGCCACCCGAAGTCCACGAGGGGCGAGCCACGGGACGAGCTCAGCCCGGTCCGTGCGAAGGCGTCTTCGAGCACGCGGACCGCGGCCCGCACCGCGTCGGCCTGCGCTCCGTTGATCGGCGCCGGGGCATCCACGTTCAGGATGCCGACGATCCTCCGCTGCACGATCAGAGGCACCGCGAGCTCGGCGACGACGCCGGGGACCGCTTCGCGGTAACGGGGATCCGCGGCCACGTCCTGCACGAGGATCGGCTCGCCGGCGGCGAAGGCCGAACCGGTGAGGCCCACCCCGGCCTCGATGCCGTCGAGGACCTGCCACTGGCCCCGACCCGAGAGGAAACGGAGCACCCCGGCGCGCTCCACGTAGACACTGGGCAGGAATTCGAATTTTTCGTTCAGGTAGGCCGTGACCTCGTCGGCGGCGTCCATCGGGTCGAGGGTCTTCTCGACGCGCTCGGTGAGGGATTCCACCAACGTCGCCGAGGGGTCCGGGCGGGCAGTGCCGTTGTCCCCGCAGGAGCGCCACCGACGAGGTTGCGGCCACCCGTCCCCGGGGCGCGCCAGCAGGTAGCCCTGGACGAGGTCGATCCCTATGGCCCGCAGCGCATTGAGCTCCTCGCTGGTCTCGACCCCCTCGGCCAATGACGTGATGCCTCCCTGGCGGGCGAACCCGACGAGGCCCCGCAGGACGGCGAGCTTGTTCGGGTCCCGGTGGGCCTTGTGGACAAGGCTGCGGTCGATCTTGATGAACTGAGGATGGAGCTGCAGGACGTGCGACATGCTCGAATAGCCGGCTCCCACGTCGTCGATGGCGAGCATGGTCGATGCGGCCGACCACATCTGGAGGCGGCGGCGCAGTTCCTGGTAGTCCGGGACCGGCTCGTGCTCGGTGATCTCGATCACCCGGGGCGGGAGCTGGCTCAACACGGCGTCCACCCGTGAGTCGAGGAACGTGCTGGCCGAGAGGTTGACGAAGATGCGGACATCCCCCGGAGGCACCCCACGGTCACCGACCGCGTGCAGGCAGGCCAGCTCGAGTTCGGTCCGGACACCGAGGTACGAGGCGTGCTCGAGCCACTGGTCGGGCCCGCTGCTGCAGGGAATGACCGTCCGGGCCAGCATCTCGTAGCCGAGGACCGAACCGTCGGCCAGGCTCACGATCGGTTGGGCGGCCATTTCGATCGCGCCGGGCCGTAGGAGTTCGCCGACCAGTCTCGTGAGCGATTCTCCTCCCACACCGACAGGCGTCTCCACGCGCAGGGATGCGTGATCCCGCACTTCGTGATCCACCTGTGACCGAATCGCCATGGCTGCCTTCGTTGGAGTCGTCACGCCGATCCGGCGCAGACCTCAAATAGTCGTTACTCCCGGTCGTAAAGCGGTTGCGTCGCGGTTGCGCGGTGGTTGCCTCGATGAAACGGTCCGGCGGCGGCGATCGACGTTGGCATCGACGCCGCCGCGGCCACCGGAGAAGGCAGTCGCGTCGGCACCGGTGGAATTGAATTGGGACGCTGTTGTGACGGCGCAGAGCATTCATTGTCAGCCGCTGGAGATAATCACGGCCATGAAAACGCCCATTGATGTGTCGCGGTCTTGCGGGTGGCCTACGTGATGGGCGAGGGCGTCGAAGACACTGCCGAATATGAAGTCGAAGGTGAAGAGGAAGCGCGGCCGGACGAGACCGCGCTCACCCTCGGGCTGCGGCTGCGGTGGATCGGGTACGCGGCGTTCCTGGCCTCGGTCGGCGTGGCGGCTGCGGCCTACGGCTACGCCTCCGTCGCCGACGGTGCGATCCTGACTCTTGTCGTGGGTCTCGCGCTGAGCCTGTTGCTCGGCGTCCTGACCTACTCGTTCGGCGTGGGCCAGGCGCACTGGAGGGTCCTCATCGACGAACGGAATCACGAGCTGCAGTTCCAGGCACTCCATGACTCCCTGACGGGCCTGCCGAACCGTGCCCTGATCATGGACCGCATCGACCAGCTCCTGGCCCGCAATCGCCGCAGCGGGACGTCGGGCGCCGCGCTGTACATCGACATCGATGATTTCAAGATCGTCAACGACTCCCTGGGTCACGAGACGGGGGACCGGCTGCTGGTGGCGATCGCCGCCCGCTTGTCGAGCACCCTGCGGGGGGCGGACACGATCGGGCGAATGGGTGGTGACGAGTTCGTCGTCCTGATCGACGGGAGCGACCCCATGGTGGCCCCGGAATTGGTGGCCGAACGGCTCCTCGATGTGATGCAAGAGCCCTTCGAGCTCGAGGGCTCCCTGACCTCGCTGCACGCCAACACCAGCATCGGCATCGCCGTCGGCGATCGGGCGACGGGAGGCGAGCTGTTGCGCGATGCCGATATCGCGCTCTACAAGGCCAAGGCCGAAGGAAAGAACCGCTTCGAGTTCTTCCATCCGAAGATGCAATCGGAGATCGGTCGACGCATCCGTCTCGAGTACGACCTCCGGTCCGCTCTTGCGGGGGATCAGTTCCGACTCGTGTACCAGCCCATCTACAACCTGGACGACCTTTCGGTCGTGGGGGTCGAGGCGCTCCTGCGCTGGGTGCATCCGGCCGAAGGGTTGCTCTCGCCGGACGAATTCATCCCGATTCTCGAGCAGACCGGGCAGATCCGGGAGATCGGCGTCTGGGTACTGCACGAGGCGTGCCGGCAGATGGCCGTGTGGCACTCACGGGGCGACACCCTGAACCTCTCGGTGAACATCTCAGCCCGGCAGCTCGACGACGATCGGATCGTCGAACACATTCGACACGCCCTGCACTCGAGCGGGCTGCATCCCTCCTCGCTCATCGTCGAGGTCACGGAAGGCGCGCTGATGCGCGACGAAAAGGCGGCCGTCCCAGCGGATGCGGGCGATCAAGGACATGGGCGTGAGTGTGGCGGTCGACGACTTCGGCACGGGCTATGCCTCGCTGGCGTACCTGCGGCAGTTCCCGATCGACTGCATCAAGATCGACAAGTCGTTCACGAGCGCCATCGCCGCCTCGCCCGAATCGCTCACGCTGATCCGGACCCTGGTCCAGCTGGGAAGGATCTCGGCCTCAAGACCCTCGCCGAGGGAGTGGAGACGATGGGCGAGATGGACATCCTGCGGGCCGACCGGGTCAACGAAGCCCAGGGCTATCTCTTCGCCCGACCGCTCGACGCCGAGATGTTCGAATCCCAGCTGTTGGCGCCGATCCGGGCCTCCGACCGCTTCAGCCCGCCCGAAGGGGCGTAGCCGGGAGGTCCTGGCGGGAACGGCGGACCTCGTGCCCCGGTAGTGGTACCACCACGCCTTGATGGCTGGTTGACGCCCTTGTGGTACGCCCTCCCCGTTGCACACTCACCGGAGGAGGTCGTGGTGGGCGTACTCACAATGGTGCTGCGAGGGTCGCTCCGCCAACGGTGGCGCTCGTGGTTGGTGCTCTGTCTGCTCATCGCGTTGGTGAGCGGCCTCGTTCTCGCCGCCACCGCGGCGGGGCGGCGCAGTGCGTCCGCCTTTCACTGAATTCGAGACGGCCCACGGGTACGACGCCTTCCTGTACGCCGTGCAGCCGGTCCCGAAAATCGCGACGCCTGCCTGACGTCACCTCGTCCACATTGGTGCAGATCCCTACGTCGGGGACGCCGACGTGCGCCTGTACCCGTCCGATCAACTGGATGATTTCTCCATTTTCGAGGTGGCGCCGAAGAGATCTGACCCAGATGGTCAAGCTCGAAGCGGGCCGCATGCCGGACCAGTCGGATCCTGATCAGGTGTTGGCGTCGTTCACGCTGGCGCAGGACGACGGCGTGCATGTCGGCACCGTCTTCCATGTGCCGCTCGCTGCTGCTTCCCAGCGGCGCGCCGTGTTGAACAGTGCCAACATCACACCGAAGGGGCCGACGGTGACCCTGCACGTCGTGGGGATCGAAGCGTCCGAGATCGAGTTCTCGGCAGGGGGAAGCCCGTCCTACGATCTCTACACCACCTCGGCCTTCGCCCGGAAGGTCAACCCGAAGTCAGTGGTTCTCGACGCCTATTTCGTCCGGCTTCGTCATGGCGCGGCCGGACTTTCCCGAGTTCCAGACGCGCGTGAAGACACTCGATGGCCTTTCGGTAACCAACCTCGACAACGAGGCCGCCGCCATCGAACGGTCGATCCATCCCCAGGCCGTGGGCTGGTGGCTCCTGGCCGGGCTCGCGGCGCTCGTCGGCCTCATCGTTCTGGGCCAGGCCTTGGCCCGACAAGCCTCCGTCGAGGGCGAGGCGAACGCAACGTTGCGCGCGCTCGGGGTGTCACGGAACCAACTCGTGCTGGTGAGCATGGTCAGGACGCTGATCGTCGGTGTCGCGGGAGCGATCGCGCGGCGTGGTTCTGGCGTTCGTGGTGTCGCCCCTCACGCTGGTGGGTGAAGTCAAGCTTGCCGATCCCTCCGGCGGATTTCGTTTGACTCGTTCGTCTTTCTGCTGGGCGGGCTGGTGACCGTCATCGACGGTCCTCGCCCTCGGCCTGTGGCCTGCCATCCGCTCGGCGAACGCGACGCGGCCGGGCGACGTCGCACCCACGACCCGGCCCTCGCGGATCGTCTCGTTTCTGGTGAGGGCGGGCGCACCGCCCAGTGCCCTGATCGGCGTCCGGCACGCGCTCGAACGGGGCCGGGGACGTCAGGCGGTCCCTGTAGGCCCAGCGCTCGTCGGTTCCATTCTGGCCGTCACGGCGCTGTGCGCGACAGCGGTCTTCGGGGCCAGCCTGACCCACCTGACAAGCACGCCCGCCCTCTATGGTCAGCCTTACAACGAATGGTTCTCCGTCAACCAGACCGGCTACACGGCTCAGAACGTCCAGATGCTCACGAGCCTCGAACGTGACCGGGGCATCGCGGACATCACCGGTGGCATTACCGGCAACCCCGTCATCAACGGCGTGGCCGTTTCCGGCATCGCCGTGGAGAGTCTCCGCGGTCCGATGTTGGTGACCACGACCAGTGGTCACGCTCCGCAGAGCGACACCGAGGTCGCGCTCGGTGCCACCACGCGAGCAGCAGCTCGGGCTGCATGTCGGGTCGCTCGTGCGGGTGAGGATCGGAAGGCGGCTCGAGAAGAAGCCCCCGTTGTTCCGTGTGGTCGGGACGGTCGTCTTCGGTTCCAGCCTCACCACCGGCGGCCTGGGCAATGGAGCACTCTTCACCCTGCCCGGTCTGTTGAAGCTGGCGGGCCGATGTCCGGCAAGTCCGCAGCAGCAGGCCTGTTTCGTCAAAACAGTGATCGGGGACGGCGGCGCGTTTCTCGTGCGCGGCGTTCCCGGTTCGCAGGGAAGGAGTCGCCCTGACGCATCTGGCTCGGGAATATTCGTCGGACGTGAGCTTCCCGGCGGCGCCGACCAACTTGGTCAACTTCGGTGAAGCGGTGAATTTCCCGCTTATTTTCGGCGCCGTCCTCATTCTCTTCGGCGCGGCCACCCTCCTCCATGTACTGGTGGTGAGCGTGACGAGGCGCCGCCGGGAGGTGGGCCTGCTCAGGGCCCTCGGGTTCGTCCGCCGACAGGTGGCCCTCTCCGTCTTTTGGCAGACGACGACCGTCGCCTTCATCGGCATCGTGATCGGCGTCCCGGTGGGTATCGCCGTCGGCCGCGGCGTCTGGGAGGTCTTTGCCCGCGGTCTCGGCGTGCTCCCGGTGACAGAGGTGACGGTGTGGGTGATCGTGGTCGTGGCGGTGGCCACTCTGGTCGCCTCAATTCTTCTGGCGGTCGGTCCGGCGCTCGCAGCGTCGCGGGCGCGGCCGGCGTCGCTGTTGCGGTCCGAATGAGCAGCACCGGCGGCTTGTGAGCATGCCCGCCGCGCGTGAACCGTCACCCGGGCGCCAGCGTGGTGTACTACTACCAGGCGGCCGAGTGCGGCTACCTACCTCGACAGTTCTCCGGGAAAGGAATCGAGGAAATCCACAGGACACATGCGACAGGTAACGGTCCGATCAGCATCGACCCCCGGAGGTCCGCACACGGCATGAGAACCCTTCTCCGGGTGGCGTGGTACCGGTTCCGGGCCACTTTCGGCCGCCGATGGCCGGGCTATGTGACGATCATTCTCCTCATCGGTCTCGTGGGTGGCGTGGCCATGGCTTCCATTGCCGGTGCGCGGCGGACGCAGTCCTCGTTTCCGGTCTACGCGGCAAGCACCAACCCGTCCGAGATACAGGCGTTCGACTCCTTTCTCGATCCGGCGATCGGCGACAACGCCGGTTACTACCCCGCCCGTGCCCGCGCCATCGCCCACCTCCCCCATGTGAAGGCGGCCGAGACCAATCGTGGGGTTCGACGCCAACCTCGTTCTCCTGAGCCATCTCCACACGCACGGCGAGCCCGGGCAGAAACCGCCGGTCTTCGAAGGCTCCCCCGACGGTGATTTCGTCAAGGAGGATCGGGTCACCCTCGTCGCCGGGCGTCCAGCCGACCCCGATCGACTGGACGAGGTCGTCATGAACGCCCAAGCCGCCCACCAACTCGGCCTGCACATCGGGTCACGGGTGCGCCTCGGCTTCAATTCCGATGCGCAGCTGCTTTCCTCGGACTGCTGCTCGGCCAAGGCGACGCCGCCCGTGGTGGTCGTTGATTTGCGGCTCGTCGGCATCATCGTCCTGGCCCCCACGGTCGTGCAGGACGATGTCGATGCTCTCGGTTCGCAGGTGGGCCTCTTCACGCCCGCGCTGACCCGCAAGCTGGCCCAATGCTGCGCCACGTACTCGACGAGCGCGGTGCAGGTCAGTGGGAGCGCCCGAGAACTGCCCGTCGTGCAGTCGGAGATCGATCGGCTCGTCGGAAAGCGCGTCACAGCTGCCGGTGGCAATTCCGGCGGCGGTGGGCCGGGGCTGGCCATCGCCACGGCCGAGCGGGCCATTCGGCCCGAGGCGATCGCTCTGGGTGTCTTCGGGGGGATTGCCGCGCTGGCGGCCATTCTCATCGCGGCCCAGGTGATCGGGCGCCAACTCCGTCTCGGCGCGGACGACGCCGGAGCGATCCGGGCGCTCGGTGCGGGTCCGGTCATGACCGCGGCCGACGGGTTGGTCGGCGTCCTCGGCGCCGTGGTCCTCGGCTCCCTGCTGGCGTTCGCGGTGGCTGTCGCACTTCTCCCCTCGCGCCCATCGGGCCCGTTCGTCCGGTGTACCCGACACCGGGAGTGACCTTCGACTGGACGGTGCTCGGATTCGGGGTCCTCGTACTCGTTGTCGTCCTGGGGATCCTGTCGGTAGGTCTCGCGTACCGCGCTGCTCCCCACCGGGTGGCGCGTCTTCGGCGTGGGGCGTCGGGACGTGGTTCGGTGGTGGCGCGGGCCACGGCCTCGGCCGGACTGCCGGTCTCGGCGGAGGCCGGTGTTCGGTTCGCACTGGAGCCCGGGAGCGGGCGGAGCGCCGTTCCGGTGCGCTCCGCCATTTTGGGCGCCGTGTTGGCGATCACCGTCGTGACCGGCGCCTTCACGTTCGGGTCCAGCCTGGACAGGCTCGTCTCGCACCCGTCGCTCTACGGCTGGAACTGGAACGACATGCTGCTGTCGGGATTTTCCGGCGACGAGGACCTCCCCCAGCACGAGACGACCAAGCTGCTCGACCACGATCCCTATGTGGCGGGATCCGCCGGGGTGTACTTCGGCTCCCTGAAGATCGACGGACAGGTCGTACCGGTGCTCGGGGGCAGTCCCGGGGCCACGGTGCAGCCCCCGCTCCTCTCGGGGCACGGCTTCGATGCGCCGAACCAGGTGGTCCTCGGGGCGACCACGATGGCCGCGCTCCACGTTCGCCTGGGCGACACCGTGACGGTGAGCAACGGGGAGAAATCGGCACGCCTCGACGTCGTCGGAACGGCCACCATGCCGGCGATCGGCACCACGGGCGAACACCTCGAAATGGGCTCAGGGGCGCTGTTGGACTACAACCTCATTCCGGCGTCCGCCCGCAATCTCCAGCAGAACACTGTCGCGGGCCCGAATGCATTCCTCATCCGGATCCGGCCCGGAGCCAATCCCACGTTGGTGCGACGCTCCTTCCACCGGGTCGAATCAACGCTCAATGAAGGCCCCGATGGTGTCGGCGGGTTGGTCGGGGTCCTGCGGCCGGCTGAAATCGCCAATTACCGATCCATCGGGACCGTTCCGTCCCTCCTCGGAGGGGCCCTCGCCGTGGGAGCTGTCGTCGCCCTCGCGCTGACGCTCGTTGCATCCGTCCGTCGCCGCCGACGTGACCTGGCCCTGTTGAAGACGCTCGGGTTCACCCAGCGACAGCTCGCGGCCACAGTGGCGTGGCAGTCGACGATCGCGGTCGCACTCGGGACCGTCGATCGGAATTCCGCTGGGTATCATCATCGGCCGAACGCTCTGGAATCTTTTCGCCCGGAACATCCATGCCGTTCCGGCGCCGAGCGTCCCGGTTCTGAGCGTCGTGCTCATCGCGCTCGGCGCGCTCGCTCCTGGCCAATGTGGTGGCGGCGATCCCCGGACGCCTCGCCGCCCGAACCCCCACTGCACTGGTTTTGCGGTCCGAGTAGCGGCCTGCCGCAAGGGCCCGTGCGCGCTGCTCCCGCCGGCCGGCCGTGGTGGGACCGAGCTAGGTTTGCGCTGGGAAGATGACCAGGGGGAGGGGGTGCATGCGATGGCGCACGTGGGCGTCCACCGCGTGGCGACGAGGCCACCGGGACAACGTCGGTCGATGTCGTGGTGGTCGGAGCCGGCTTCTCCGGCCTGTATGCCCTCTACCGGTTGCGGGGATCGGGGCTTTCGGTCCGTGTGTTCGAGACCGGCGACAACGTCGGCGGCACCTGGTACTGGAACCGCTACCCGGGTGCCCGTGTCGACGTGCCGAGCCTCTCCTACTCGTACTCCTTCTCGTCCGACTTGCAGCAGGAGTGGAGCTGGCCCGAAACGTTTTCCGCCCAGCCGGATCTTCTTCGTTACGCCGAGAGCGTCGCCGACCGGTTCGACCTCCGGCGCGACATCGCATTCGAGACCACGGTGGTGCGGGCGGCTTGGGATGACCGCACGGCCCGCTGGACAATCGAGACCGACCGGGGCGACCGGGTTTCGGCCAGATTCCTCGTCAGCGCCGCGGGCTGCCTGTCGGCCACGAATATGCCGGACTTCGCCGGGATCGATTCGTTCGAGGGGAGCTGGTACCACACGTCCCGTTGGCCGAAGGAGGGGGTCGACCTCGCCGGCAAGCGTGTCGGTGTGGTCGGGACGGGCTCTTCGGGGATCCAGGCCATTCCGGTCATCGCCGAGCAGGCGTCCCATCTGTTCGTCTTCCAGCGGACGCCCAACTTCAGCTTCCCGTCGAACCCCAGGCCGATGGATCCCGATGTGGAGCGGGAGTGGAAGGCGCACTACGACGAGCACCGGGCCAAGGACCGCGTCTCCTACGGCGGGCAGCATGTGGAGGTGCCCGACCGCTCGGCGCTCGAGGTGTGCGACGAAGAGCGCACGCAGAGATACGAGGCTCTGTGGAAACAGGGAGCCTTCGGAGTGCTCCAGTCGTTCAACGATTTGCGCACAAGCCTCGAGGCGAACGAGACGCTGGCCGAGTTCGTGCGCGGCCAGATCAGGGGCATCGTGAAGGACCCCGACCTGGCGGAGCGGTTGTGCCCCAAGGACCACCCGGTCGGGACGAAGCGACCGTGCCTCGACGTCGGCTACTACCAGACGTTCAACCGGGACAACGTCACCCTGGTCGACGTACGGGCTGATCCCATCGAAGAGATCACGCCGAGCGGTCTGCGCACCACCAGGGCGTCGTACGACCTCGACGTCATTGTGTTCGCCACCGGTTTCGATGCCATGACCGGTCCGCTCCTGCGCATGGGCATCAGCGGGCGAAACGGGCTGACACTCGCAGAGAAGTGGCAGGCCGGGCCGCGGACGTACCTTGGACTGATGACGGCCGAGTTTCCCAACCTTTTCATGGTTACCGGCCCCGGGAGCCCGTCGGTACTGGCCAGCATGATCATGGCGATCGAGCAACACGTCGATTGGATCGCCGACGCCATCGCCTACGTGGACGACCGCTCGTATGACGTCATGGAGCCGACCCTCGAGGCGGAGAACGCCTGGGTCGACCACGTCAATGCCCTGGCCGATGCCACGCTGTTCGGGTTGGCGAACTCGTGGTACATGGGAGCCAACATTCCGGGCAAGCCGCGGGTGTTCCTGCCCTATGTCGGTGGGCTCGGCGCGTACCGGGCGCGGTGCGATGCCGTCGCCGCCCAGGGCTATGAGGGCTTCGCCCTGCAGCATGCGTCGACCCCGGTCCCGGGGGCCCCGGCGTAGGGCGAACGCACGAGGCGAACGGACGACGCTACGCGAGCCGAACCAGGCCGTCCACGATTGCTACTACAGTTGCAGCGGCGTAGACCACGTCCCCACAGACGCCAAGGAGCCCAGATGGAAGCTGCCCCACCGCCTCCTGTCCAGATGATGCAGATGCTGGCCGGATTCCAGATCTCGCAGGGCCTCTACGTCGCCGCCAAGCTCGGTCTCGCCGACCAGCTCGTCGACGGGCCACGGACCGTGGCGGACATCGCCGACGCGACCGGGGCTGATCCGACGGCACTCCGTCGCCTCCTCCGCACGTTGTCGTCGCTGGGCGTGTTCACCGAGCCCGAGCCCGGGGTCTTCGCCGTCACCCCGTTGGGCCGCACCCTGGCCTCCGACGAGCCCGGCTCGGTGCGCGACATGGCGTTGATGTGGATGGAGACCCACTACGACCCCTTCGCCCGGTTGGTCGACACCGTCGAAGACCGGGGTCACCGCCGCCGATCTCCACTACGGCGGGCCCTTCTTCGATTGGATCTCGCAGCATCCGGAGCAAGTCAGTCAGTTCAGCAGAGCGATGGCCAACCTCACGACCGGGATCAAGGCCGGCGCGGTCGCCGCCTACGATTTCAACGGGGCCGGAACGATCGTCGACGTCGGCGCGGCCGACGGCGCCCTTCTGGCCCAGATTCTGGCCGCCGCGCCGGAGACGACCGGGGTGGCCTTCGACCTGCCGCACGTGATCGCCGATGCGGCCCCCGCCATCAAGGGATATGGCCTCGGCGACCGGCTGCGCGTGGAGCAGGGGAACTTTTTCGAGGCCGTGCCGGCGGGGGCGGACACGTACGTGCTGTCGCTGGTCCTCCACGACTGGGAGGACGCGCTGGCGGGCAAAATTCTGGAGAACATCCGCGCCGCAGCGAAGCCGGGAGCGACGGTCCTCGCGCTGGAGCCGGTCATGCCCGCCGGAGACGAGCCGCACATGTCCAAAATGCTGGACCTGACCATGTTGGCCATGACGGGCGGCCTCGAACGTACAGCCGACGAACATCGCGGACTCTTCGAGCGAGCCGGCTTGACGTTCCAGGGCGTCACGCCGACCCCGACGCCGATCTCCTTCGTGGTGGCGTCGGTCTGACCGAGAGCCCCCCGGCCGGGCAGCTGCTGGCTGCGCTGACGCGACCGGCCGGATCGGCGGCCGCGAGCCGAGGCGAGATCGTCCGCATCCGAAAGGAGCTGACCGACGCCGGCTACGACGCCGGGGCCGAGACCATTCGCTTCCACATGGCGACCCGGGGCGTGCCGTGCCGTCGACGTCGACCATCTGGCGGGTGCTGAAGGCCCGGGGCTTTGTCACCCCGCAGCCCCATAAGCGCCCCAAGAGCCGTGGACACGCTTTGTGGCCGACTTCCCCAACGAATGCTGGCAACTCGACATGACCCATGTCGAAGTGGCCGACGGGGTCGTCTACGAGGTCCTCAACATCATCGACGACCATTCGAGGGTCTGCGTGGCCTCGCAGGTCTTCGTCGTCGTCAAGGCGCCGACGTGGTGCGCACGATCGACAAAGCGGCTGGCATCTGGGGCTATCCGCAGCGGGTCTTGACGGACAACGGGCTCATCTTCACCACGCCTTTGGGCGGCGCTATGGGAGCCATGGAGTCAGAGCTGATGAGTCCCGGCATCGCCACGAAGCACTCGAGGCCCTATCACCCCCAGACCTGTGGCAAGGTCGAGCGTTTCGATCAGACGATGAACAAGTACCTGGCCGCCCAGGACCCCGCCGAGACCAAGAAGCAACTGGTCGGCCAGCTCAACCGCTTCGCTAGGTACTACAACACCGAGCGGCCGCATCGCGGCGTCGGACGCCAAACGCCCATCACGGCATTTGCGGCCAGGGAGAAGGTGGGCCCCATCGGTCCAAGGATCGATGCGGCGGGCTATCGGATCCGCCACGACAAGGTCACCCGGGCGGGGTGGTGATGCTGCGTCACAAGGGGAAGTACCACCACATCGGGGTGGGTCGTCCTTATGCCGGTTGGCGGGTCATCATGCTGGTCGCCGGCCTTGACATCAAGATCTTGGGTACCGACGGCTCGCCTCTCCGCCACCTCACGCTCGACACGAGCGTGGACTACCAGCGGGCGCCGTGAGCAGGGCGACGGTTGTCTACAATGTCCCGCGACATCTGTCTCCGATGTCCCGCGACATCACAGCGTGCCCGGAGCGAGACTTGAACTCGCACGTCCTTTCGAACAACGGCTTTTGAGGCCGCCGCGTCTGCCGATTCCGCCATCCGGGCTGGAGCGAAGAGCCTACCGGGTGAGATCACGACGTCCTATTAGCGTGAGGAAGTGGGCGGAACCCAGTGAAGCTGGTCGGCATCGAGCTCGTGCGGGTCGCTGTCCCGTTCCGGGTCGCCATCGGCACCGCAGCCGGCGTCCATCGCACCCGGACGCTCTTGTTCGTGCGGGTGGTCGCCGAGGAGGCGGAGGGCTGGGGGGAGTGCGTCGCCCTGCGCGACGGCACCGCGGTCGACCCCGGTCTCGATGTGGTGGAGGCCGCCGCGGCCAACCGTGGCGTGCAGCGCCTGCTCGACGCAACGGCAGCACGGGCGGGCCACCTCCCGGGCGAGACCGAGGTGGCACAGCTCTTCGGGAGCTCACCGGTCGATCGCATGCTGGCTGCCGTCTTCGAAATGGCCGTGGCCGACGCGGAGTTGCGCCAAGCCGGCCGGTCGCTGGCCGATGCCCTGGCGATCGGACCGGGTTTCGAGACGCTCCCGGTCGGGGCCGCGGTGGGGATCCCACTCGATCATGACCTCGGTGTCCTGCGGGCCGAGGTGAGCGAAGCCGTGGCCGACGGCGCGGCCCGGGTCGAGGATCAAGATCCAACCCGGGTGGGACGTCAGAGCCGGTCGCTGCCGTGCGTGCCGACCATCCGGACCTCGTCCTCCAGGTCGACGCCAACGGCTCCTACCGCATGGACGACGCCGAGCAGGTGGAGCGGTTGGCCGAGTTCGGCGTGCTGTGCATCGAGCAGCCGCTGCCGCCGGCGGACCTCGTGGCGCAGGCCGAGTTCGCCCGCCGCGTGTCGGTGCCCGTCTGCCTCGATGAGTCCCTCTCCTCCCCGCGGCGCGTGCCTCGACGCGCTGCGCAACCGGGCCTGTCGCGTGGCCTGCCTCAAGCCGGGGCGGCTCGGGGGGCTGCGGGCCGCCCGTCTGGCCCACGCCGCATGCGCGGACGCGGGAGTGTCGGTCTTCGTCGGAGGCTTCTTCGAAGCGGGGCTGGGCCGGGCGTCGAACCTGGCGCTGGCCGCCCGTCTGGCCCAGGACGCCACCGGCCTGGTCGGTGATCTGAGCGACCCCGCGCACCTACCTCGAACAGGACCCTTGCGGGTATCCGGAGGTGCGCGCAGGCTGGGTCCGGGTGCCGGACCGGCCCGGGGTGGGCGCCTGGCCGGACGAAGGCGTGCTGGCCGCCCTGGGGGCGGAGCGACGGTGGTTCCGGGCCGCCGACCACTTCCGCGCAACGTAGACTCAACGGTCCATGCATCGCGCCCTCCTCGAGCGACGGATCCGAGACGTCCACGCCAGGTTGGTGCGCGCCCGTGAGGATCTCGCCGTGGTCGAAGAGCAGTTGGCCGTCCTGCGTGAGTCCGCCGACGAGGCCCGCGTGCGCTCCCTCGTGGCCGAGACGCCGCTCGCCGCCCACGAGAGCAGCGAAGCGGCGCGCCACGCCGACGCCATGTCCAAGGCGCGCGACGCGCTGGCCAACACGGTGCTCGAGCTCGAACACCGCCAGGACGAGCTTCTCTCCAACGTGGTCATCCCCCGATCGTGAGCACGTGAGCGGACCAACGAGAAAGAGAGCTTGGCCCGCGTGGTGATCGCCGAGGACGAGGCGATCATCAGGCTCGACCTGAAGGAGATCCTCACCTCCGCCGGCTACGAAGTGGTCGGCGAGAGCGGGCGGGGCGACGAGGCGGTGGAAATGGTGGCCGAGCACGAGCCGGATCTCGTGATCCTCGACATCAAAATGCCGGGACTCGACGGTCTCCAAGCCGCACGGGAGATCACCTCGCGCCATCAGGTGGCGGTCATGCTGCTCACCGCGTTCAGCCAGCGCGACCTGATCGAAGAAGCGCGTGACGCCGGGGTGTCGGCGTATCTCGTGAAGCCGTTCCAAGCACGTGAGTTGTTGCCCGCAGTGGCGGACGTCCTCTCGCGTGCCCGGCAGGAGTGGGCGATCGCGGCAGAGGAATCCAAGGAGCCCGCCGTGGCGGCGGAGGACAAGATCGCCACTCGTCGTGTCGTCGACCAGGCGAAGGCGGCGCTCATGGACGTCAGCGACATGTCCGAGAACGACGCGTTCACCTTCATCCAACAGACGGCCATGCAGAACCGCGCCCGCATGCGCGATGTGGCGCAGCAGATCGTCGACGGCACGCTGACTCCGTAAGTGCCGCCGACCACGCAGGCACCACCGACCGGGCAGCTGAATGCGCAGGGAGACCGCGTCGGCGCGACCTTCCTCCTCGACGGCATGTCGCTCGCGTTCCGGGCCTATTTCGCCTTGCCGGCGACACTGAGCACGACGAGCGGTGTCGTCACCAACGCCGTGCACGGTTTCGTCTCCATGGTGCAGTTCATCATCCGGGAGCACCAGCCCGGGTCCTTGGCCGTGGCCTTCGATCTTCCCGGGGAGACGTTCCGCGACGAGATGATCGCCGACTACAAGGCCGGCCGGGCCGAGGCGCCCAAGGACCTGCCGCCGCAGTTCGAGATGATCCGCGAGGTCATGCATGCGTTGGCCATCCCCGTCGTCGAGGCACCGGGCTACGAGGCGGATGACGTCCTGGCGACATTGGCCACCGAGGCCCGCGACCGCGGGTGCGATGTCGTGGTGGTCACGGGCGATCGCGACAGCTTCCAACTCATTGAGGATCCCCACATGCGCGTGCTCTACAACCGGCGGGGCGTGAGCGACTATTCGCTCTACGACGAGGCGGGGATCCTCGAGCGCTGCGGCGTGCCGCCGTCGAAGTACGTGATGCTGGCCGCGCTGCGCGGCGATCCCTCGGACAACCTGCCCGGCATTCCGGGCGTGGGCGAGAAGACGGCGGCCAAGCTCCTCAATGCCTACGGTGACCTCGACGGTGTTTTCGCCCACGTCGCCGAGCAGACGCCCAAGTTGCGGGAGAACCTGGCCAACAACGAGGAGCTCGCCCGGTCCAATGCGACCGTGATCCCGCTTGGTGCGCGACGTGCCGCTGGCGGTACACGTCGATCAGCTCCAACTCGGCGGGTGGGACCTGAAGACGGCCGAGGCCGCATTCGCCAAGTACGAACTGCGGACGCATTGGCAGCGGGTCGAGGAGCTCCTGGCGGCCGGCGCCCTGGGCGAGGCCGCCGAAGGCAGCGCGGCACCGTCAGGCTCGGGCACCGTGCTCACCAAGGACGCCAAGGCGAGCCTGGCCACCTTGCGGAGCGGTACCGGGGGCTCCGGCCAGGCCGGCGGACCGGGCCAGGCCGGTGGACCGGCAGTCCGGCGAGGCCGGTGAGGCCGGAGAGGTGCGGGCCGAGCTGGTCGACTTCGGCGAGGTGCGCGTGCCGACGCAGGCCGGGGCGGCGACCGCCGATCTGGCGGCGTTGGCCGGGGGGACCCGCAGCCTGGTCGCCCGCTGGGCCGGCGCCGCCGGCCGCAGCCCGCTGAAGGCTCTGGCGCTGGTCGCCACCGAGGGTGGCGGCGACGTCGGCGCGGTGATGCTGCCGGGAGACCTGCTGTCGTCGAAGGAGGTGGCCGAGACGCTCACCGAGGCGATGGCCGGGTCCGATGGTGGGCCACCAGGTCAAAGAAGTGATGCGGTCGCTGCTCCCGCTCGGGATCGATTGCACCGGGTTGATCATGGACACCGGTGTGGCCGCCTACCTGCTCGATGCCTCGACGGGGGAGTACGAGCTGTCCGATCTGCGGGGCGACGACGGCCAGCTGCAGCTGAGCATGGGCGACCCTGATCCGGAGCTCCTCGACGAGGCCCAGACGATGGTGGCCGAAGGGCGCGACGTGGCCGATCTGGCGGCGAGCTTCCGCCAGCAGATCGACGCCCTCGACATGGGCCTCCTCCACGACGCCATCGAGACGCCCCTGGTCCGGGTCCTGGCCAAAATGGAAGTGGCCGGCATCGGCATCGATCGGGTCGAGCTGACCAAGATCAGCGACGAGCTGAAGACCTCGGCGGCCGGGCTGCAGGCCACGGTGCAGGAGTTGGCCGGGCACGAGTTCAACGTGAACTCGACCCAACAGCTGCGGACCGTGCTCTACGACGAGCTCGGACTGAAGCCGGGCAAGAAGACCAAGACCGGCTACTCGACCGACGCCCAGACCCTCGAGAGCCTGCGCGGCGAGCACCCGATCATCGACGCGCTGTTGTCCTACCGCGAAGTGGAGAAGCTGCGGTCGACCTACGGCGAGAACCTGCTGGCCGAAGTGGCCGACGACGGCAGGATCCACGCCTCGTTCCGCCAGACGGTGGCACGGACGGGGCGCATCTCCTCCGATCGTCCGAACCTGCACAACATCCCGGTGCGCAGCGAGCTCGGGAAGCAGTTCCGCCGGGCCTTCGTGCCGGCCGAGGGATACTCGTTCCTGGTGGCCGACTACGACCAGGTCGAGTTGCGCGTGATCGCCCATCTCTCCGGCGACGCCGGGCTGATCGAGGCGATGACCTCGGGGTCCGACGTGCACCGGGTCGTTGCGTCGGGCGTGTACCGGGTGCCGCCCGAAGAGGTCACGCACACCCAGCGCGAGTTCTCCAAAATGGTCTCCTACGGGCTGGCCTACGGGATGGAGGCCTACGGGCTGAGCCAGCGACTCGGCGTGCCGGTGGAAGAGGCGGCCGCCATCATGGAGAGCTACTTCGGCGCCTTCCCGAGCGTCAAGGCAGTACATGGACGAGACCGTGGCCGAGGCGCGGGTGCGTGGCGGCGACCTGCACCGAGTTCGGCCGGTTGCGCCCGTTGCCCGATCTGAGCTCGTCCAACTACCGAGTCCGGCTGGCCGCGGAACGGCAGGCCATGAACGCCGGGATCCAGGGCCTCGCGGCCGATATCTTCAAGCTGGCACTGGTCCGGCTCGACCGGTCGCTCGAGGAGGCGGAGCTGGGCAGCCGGCTCGTGCTCCAGGTCCACGACGAGGTGATCGTCGAGGTGGCGGCCGGGGAGGAAGCCGAGGCGAGCCGCCTCACCGAGGATGCCCTGACCGGCGCGGCCGACCTGAAGGTCCCCCTCACCATCTCCTGGCGATGGGTCCCAGCTGGGCGGCCGCCAAGGGTTGAGCGGCCGACGGGCTGAGGGCCGAGAGCTCGCTCTCTGGCCTGGTATTCTGTATCGCCCAGCTGGCACCGGCAGCCGGGCTCCTATTGGACTCACACCGACCCCGGCGCGGTCACCTGATTGCGAGCTTCTTGATGTCCGACGTACGCACCCCCCTCCTCTCCCTCGACAACATGGGAACGTTCGACGCTGAGGGGAACTACACCCCCCGGGTCATCATCGATGACGACCTGGGCGACGCCGATCTCGAACAGGCGATGGGCGACTCCATCATCGAGTTCGAAGATGGAGATGTGATCGAGGGGACGGTCGTAAAGATCGACCGGGACGAGGTTCTGCTGGACATCGGGTTCAAGTCCGAGGGTGTCATCCCGGCCCGTGAGCTTTCGATCCGCAACGACGTCCACCCCGAAGAGATCGTGTCGTTGGGCGATCACATCGAGGCGCTCGTCCTGCAGAAGGAGGACAAGGAGGGGCGGCTCGTTCTCTCCAAGAAGCGTGCGCAGTACGAGCGGGCATGGACGACGATCGAGAAGAAGAAGAACGACGGCGAAATGGTGTCCGGTCCGGTCATCGAGGTCGTCAAGGGTGGCCTCATCGTCGACATCGGCTTGCGCGGCTTCCTGCCCGCTTCGCTGGTGGAGCTGCGCCGTGTGCGCGAGTTGCAGCCCTACGTGGGCAAGGTGATCGAGGCCAAGATCATCGAGCTCGACCGCAACCGCAACAACGTGGTCCTGTCGCGGCGGGCCTGGCTCGAAGAGGCGCAGAAGGAGCAGCGGGGCGACTTCCTGGCCAACCTCAAGCCGGGCGAGCGCCGCAAGGGTGTCGTCTCCTCGGTGGTCAACTTCGGTGCCTTCGTCGACCTCGGCGGCATGGACGGACTCGTCCACGTCTCCGAGCTCAGCTGGAAGCACGTCGACCACCCCTCGTCCGTGGTCCAGGTGGGCGACGAGATCGAGGTGGAAGTGCTGGATGTCGACCTGGACAAGGAGCGGATCTCGCTGTCGCTCAAGTCGACCCAGTCCGATCCGTGGCAGGAATTCGCCGACAGCCACGCCGTCGGACAGCTCGTCTACGGCCGCATCACCAAGCTGGTGCCCTTCGGCGCGTTCGTCCAGGTGGGCGACGGGATCGAGGGTCTGGTCCACATCTCGGAGATGGCCGTGCACCACGTGGACCTGCCCGAGCAGGTCGTGACGCCCGGCGAGGAACTGTGGGTCAAGATCATCGACATCGACCTGCAGCGTCGCCGTATCTCGCTGTCGATCAAGCAGGCCGCCGAGGGTGGCGAGGTCTCCGAGGAGTACCGCGAGGCCTTCGGTGAGCACGCCTACGACGAAGAGGGCAACTACATCGGCTTCGACTACGCCGAGGGCGAGTTCATGCCCGAGACCGAGGCGCAGGCGGCGTGGGCCGACTTCGCCGAAGAGCTCGGCACTCCGGTGGTCGTGCCCGAGTCATTGGCGGGTGCGGTCGACGGCGTGGGTGGCGTGGGTGGCGTGGCTCCCGACGCCGGGGCCGAGGCCGGGGGCCGGGGCCTGACGGCCGGGGCTGATACCGGGGCCGCGGCTGATGCCGGGCCGCGCCGGCCGCCGAGGCCGCGCCGGTCCGCCGAGGTCACCGATGCCGTCGAGGCGGCTCCAGAAGCTTGACGGACGGCCGCGGGTCTCAGCTGACCCGCTGATCGAACTGCACGGTGTTGCCGTCGGGGTCGCGCACGAACATTGAGCGGACGCGCCCACCCGACGGCTCGCCGTAGGCGGGGGTGTCGACGCCGTCCTTGCTGGGCTCGGTCACGATCGTCACCCCGGCCGCGCGCGCCCGGCCGGCGATCTCGTCGAGGTTGTCGACCCAGAAGCCGAAGTGGTGCACCCCGATCTGGAAGAGAGGCGTGGGGTCGCCGTCATAGGGGGTCGTCAAGCCCTGGTCGAGGACGATGAAGGGCTCGTTGGCCCCCTCCTGCTCTCTCAGGTAGACGCCGCGGCGTCGTGTCGTCTTCCCGTCCATGGTGAACTCCTCGGTCGTGTCGAGGCTCACGTGGAGACCGACGACGTCGGTCCAGAACGGGAGTGACGCATCCATGTCGCGGACGCCGATGGCAATGTGGGAGATGTTCTTGACGGGCATGCGGCGAGTGTAGAGAACTCTGTCGCTGGCACGACGGGCGAGCGGACTGGAGGGCCTGCGCTGAGTCGGCGTGCTGGGTTTGGGGGAGTGGATGGGAGGGGAGGGGGCCGTGCCTGAGGACATCCGGGGCGTCGGTCGTCGAGGGCCGAGGGTCCCCCCGTGTCAGCCCTCCAACCCGTCCGCGACCGATGATCAGGAGACAAGCCGTGCGCTGGGGTTGCTCGCCGACTCTCTTAGAGCATCTGGTCGCGCATGAACTCGAGCCAGGAGATGTGTCGTGCGGTGTCCTGGACGACAAGTGCGAGAAGGACGTTCCAGAGTTCGGACTCGTCACTTGGTTCAAGCGTGCTGCTCAGAGCCGCAAGCTCCAGGCGTTCGTGGTCCTCCCGGGTGATGAGTGTCTCGAGCATGGCGACGGTGCGCTGGCGGACCATGGAGTCGGTGACGTGGGTACCTTGGAGAATCGGCATCCCAACTGCTTTGAGGTCGTCCGTCGCGAACACGGTCTCGGCCAGGTCACCGAAAATCATCTGATGGCGTTGCTCGTCGGCCAGGATTAGGCGCGCCAGATATCGCATGGATGGCGCGGGAAGCTCTTCGCACAGGGCCTGGTAGTCGCCGAGCAGCTCATCTTCCCTCGCGGCGTGGGCGCGAAGATACTTCGACAGCTGTTGCGCTGCGCTCGCCTTCTGCCCGACCGGAGTCATCTCCTCAAGAACTCTGCGATGTGTGATCGTGGCGATGGAGCTCGGTGGTGACGGTCTCCACCCATTGGCGAGCCGTCCAGAAGGGAACGTCGGTCCTCGAGGCCAAATCGAGTTCGAGTGGGACGAGCACGGACGTTTGGAGATCGCACAAGGGGATTCTGTCCGTCAGTTCGAGGACCAGTTCGGCCAGTTGGGCCCGCGCGATCCACCAGCACCGGGTCAAGAGGCGGTGTCGACCGGGCCGGGACACGGCCTGCGCGAGCATGTCGCTGCTTCCGTGCGCCAACAGATTGGTCCAAGCCCAGATTGGTACGGCCAGGCCGTCGGCCTCCAATTGATCGGTCAGCGTACCGGTCAAGAAGGCCGCACACTCGTCCCCCAACCCATCCTCTCTGCGGTCGCGCCGCCCCCTCATTTGGCTACTCCTCCCGGGCGCGCCGTATGGCGGCCTGGGTCTCTTCAAAGGTCCGGGTGAGATCACCCAAGAGCTTCTCCAGGCTTGTCTTGACCGAGTGCAAGCCGGAGCAGGCATCTCTGCGAGCGTCGGCGAGCTTGGAATGAGCGGCGAGGTACGCGTTCTGGGTGGCGTCAAGGTTCTTGCGGACCTCGTCTCGCAGGTCCAGATTGGCCAGGTCGAGCTGTACGACGAGCTGGTCGATCCTCGCTCTCCATTCGTCGAGCGCCCGACCGATGCGTTCGAAGAGGTCCGCCTTCGCCTCCGAAGTCGCCCCGTCGACCTGATCTTCGAGAGATGTGCCCTCTGCCATAGGTTCCTCCTTCAGCTTCCTCTCACCAAACTGAGCCGGTGGGGTGCGACTCACCAGGGCCGAACGTCCCGACTGGCGGGGCCGGACGCAAAATGTCCTCACGTTGGGATCAAGAGGTGCAAGCTCGGCGTAGAACCCTTCGGCCCTGATCGACCCAATCACGAGACGGGTCATGGCCAGAGGTCTTCAGGCTCCCTCCCACGCGTCTCGGGAACGAACCAGAAGAGGCCGGACATAAGGGCGGCAGGAAGAAAGGTGAGAGCCGCAGCAATCCCGAAGCGGTGGCCGACGTCGGCCACAGCGCCAAATGCCACGAGCCCGGATCCAGCCCCTAAGACGCCCGCTGCTACCCACCATCCCGCGACGGAGGCCCGCACCGACGTCGGAAACAGCTCGGTCAACAGCGCTCCCGTGGCGGGGGCAAGCATCGACCCGGCCATGACACCCAAGATGTACCCGACCAATAATGCGGCGCGGGACCCTGCGTAGGTGAGAACGCTGAACAGTGCCAACGCGATCATCGCGAACGTCGCAGTGGGACGCCGGCCCAGGTGGTCGGCCAGCCACCGGCCGGCCAAAAGGCCTATCAATCCGGCAAGACCGGCGCCCACGACCATCGCCGCGGTGACATAACCGGATTGGTGGAGGACGTTCTGTGCGTAAAGGAATACAAAGCTTGTGGCCGGGCCAGTGATGATCGACACGGCGAAGGCCAACATGGCCACCACAAGGAGGCGACGGCGAAACGTGGGGCCGACCGCGCCCAACACGGGGAGGGGACGGTCCGTGGCGACTTCGGCGATCCTGAAACGCTCGGGCTCCTCGATTCGCCTGTAGATAAACGGAACGGCGGCCAATGGCAGCGCCGCCAGGGCGACAATGCCTCTGAATCCAAGCGAGCTCGAAGCCAGACTGTGGATCACCGCGATAAGTCCCGCACCAATGCCATAGCCGGCGGCCGTGAGGGCGACCGCCGCTGCTCGGTCGTTCGAAGAAGTCTGTTCAGCGGCTGCAAGCTGGGCAAGCGCGTTCGTCGCACTCAAAAGCGGCCGTCCGCAGGCGAAAATCACCACAAAGGACCAGTACCCCGGGCTGGCAGCTGAGGCTACGGTGATCGCCAGTCCTAAGGACAAGGTGGCACCGAGCATGGTGCGCCTCCCGAACCGGTCCGCGAGACCCGTGAGCGGAAGGCTCCCCAACGACGCCAGCCGGATTATGGCCAACCCGATTCCAAGCTCAGTGCCCGAAAGGCCCGCCTGGTCGGCGATCGTCGCACCGTGGGCCATGCGACCGAAGGCGTGGGCAACATCACCAAGCGCAGCAACCACGCCGAACTGGCCAAAGCCCGAGGCCAATGCGGCCAGGGCGACGGCGAGACCCGCACGATCGGTCCAACCATGGAGATGGAGGGGTCGCAATGATCGGCGGGAGCCGTCCGACTCCGATGCGGGCATCACCACAACAGTGACAGGCTCAGTGGCCGCAATCGGTCATATCGCATCATGCTGGACGACGTGACGCCGGGCGGCGTGAGATCCGTGGTGCCTCACGGAAACTCGAACGTGACGTCCCATCCCACATCACGTGGATGTTGCGTGTGCGCGACGAGGCGACAGCTGAATCCGGGCTCACAACGTAATCCGCTCGGTACCGAGGTCCGGGTGTGCGGATCGTGCGCCACGGGCTTTCCTCCTCGCCGGAGAAGAACGGAGGTGTCCGTGCCCGTGGGATGCCATTGGATGACGTCAGGCGGTGCCACCATCCGATGACCGGCGAAGAATCTCGACCGCTTCTCGCTCTACGTGCGGCCCGTCCATCTCCTGGAGCGTCCATTCGGTGACCTTGCGCGACGTCCCACCGCGGCGATCACGCCACAGGTCACCCTCCCAGACCTCCACGCGTCGCGTGTCGACGTTGGCATCAAGCCTGAGGTACGGGTGGCGGTCCTCGCGGGGAGTGCCTTCGATCTCGCCGAGCAGTGACATCCACAACGTGAACCGGTGAGTGAAGCGTCGGGTCTCGTCCGCGGGTCGTTCGACGATGACACCGCCTCCACCATCAGCGTGCAGTCGTTCGATGACGGCCTCCATGGCCGGCCGGACGTCGTCCTCGAAGCGACTTATGAAGTCTCTCGAGAACTCCGAACGGTCCAAAAGCACGCGCTCTGCTTCCTCGGCCCGATGTCGTTCAGCATCGAGCCAGCTCTGCTCGATCTCATCGATCGCGGCGAGCGGGTCTTCGCTACTCACGGCTCGCGGCAATCTTGATTGGAACACAGGTCGTTTCGCCATGGCTGACAGAGAGGTCTCTGAAGGGAGCCTTCCACGTGAGCACCCTTCCAACAGTAGACCGGTAGCTGACCTCGACCATCGACTATGGCGAGCCGGACCGTCGCGCTCACGGCGTGGGCGTGGGGGTCCCACCTCAGCGCGTGCCCGGTCTTCCGTGGGACCTATGGCCCTACCTGCTGAAGCGCTGCTCCGTACAGGCTTGGGGCCAGAGAAGAAGGAGATGTGGGTGCGCAAGGCAATCGTGACGTTGGCCCTGCTGGCAGTCGCCGCCGCGTCTTGTGCGAGCGCACCGACCACCAGTTCGAACAGTGTGTCTTCGACGACGCGCCCGCCAAGTGCGCTTCATGACCTGACGGGCTTCTTCACCTCCGCCAACGGTATCGACCAGAACCTCAAGGTCGCTGCCGTCGATGCCAACGGTGCCATCGGGACGACGCAGATCGTTGATCACTCAACAGACGCTTGACACGATTGCCGCCGCCGACCCCGCTTCTGTGACAGACGACATTCCCGCAGGTCTCCCTGCGGAGGTATTGCTTCCGGTGCTGACCGTCCAAAGCGACCTGGTGTCGCGCTATTACGCCTTTCGAGGTTTCGTCGAAGCTCAGCCCGGAACCGTTCCGCGGACGAGTCCCACCCCCGGTTCCATGTCCGCCGCCGGCTACCTACTGGCGTGTCTGGGCAACGGGAGCAAGGCGGCCCGCTCGTACGCCTCCGATGTAGCGGCTGCCCGGAAGGCGGCATCGGACACGCCACCGCTCACACCGGTCGGTCCCTCCTCGCAGGACGCCGCCGAGCTCGCCATATGGATCCATGACATTGTCGAGGCGAATTCGGGGTGCGAATCCTGTGGCGGCTTCCGACTCACCTCTTTGCCAAAGATCACGTGGCACCGCGTCGCGCCCCTTACGCCGGGCGGTAATGCGTGGGACGGCGATATCGCCGGCCTGCTCTTCGCCGCCCAGTACACGCCGGGCCAGGGTTGGGCGGTTCAGCTGAATGCCTGTTGAGCCCACTGAAGCACTTGGCACTACGGCAGGCGAGTTCGCCGTCGAGATTCGCGATCGCGTCGGTGAGCGAGGAGGGGAGCACCCCATGCGCAGAGGTTCACGCGAGACGCAGGACAGCAACATCGGGAGGCGGATGATACGGCTAGGGAGCGTGCTCGCATTGATCGCACTGTTCCTTCTTCGTGGTGGCCACCGGTTCACCGACCTCCGCAGCTCCACGCCCGGCCGGCTACTGGTTGGAGGGCGGCGACGGGGGCATCTTCACGTTCGGCACGCCCTTCGTGGGTTCTGCGGCGTCGGACACCACTCGTTGCCCGACCAGTCCGCCCGACCGCTCCATGCCCGGTGGATCGTGCTGGTCCATGGCCCCCTCTGTCGACGGCGGTGGATACTGGATTCTCAACGCCTACAGCGGTGTCATCTACCCCTATGGCGATGCCGTCTCCTACGGTGAGCCCGCCGGCACGGCCGCGTACGGCGGAGGGGCCGATTCGTGGCCCACAGCAGTCGGGATCGTCGCGACCCCCGACGGCAAGGGCTACTGGGTGCTCGAGGAGGGCCTCAGCGGACTCGGTTCCGTCCAGAACTTCGGTGACGCCGTCAACTACGGAGATGAGACGACCGTGGCGCACGGCACGTCGCACGTCGGGAAGCCGGTGGCGTTGGCTGCCGCCCCCGACGGCAAGGGCTACTGGATTGCCGACTCTGACGGCGGGGTCTTCAGCTTCGGCGCCGCGGCCTTCTACGGATCCATGGGAGGCACGCACCTGAACGCGCCGGTGGTGGGCATGGCTGTCACGTCCGACGGCAACGGCTACTGGTTGGCTGCCGCCGATGGCGGTGTCTTCAGTTTCGGTAGCGCCCGCTTCGGTGGATCCCTGGCGCACACTGTCCTTGTGAAGCCGGTCATTGGCATTGCCGGCAACGCCAAGGGAGCCGGATACTGGTTGGCTGCCGCCGATGGCGGTGTCTTTGCCCTTGGTGGAGCTCCCTTCCTCGGATCTCTGGGTGGGCAGGATCTGAACCGGCCCGTCTTTGCCATCAGCAGCCTTTCCCTGCCGGCTGGCTGAACGGAGGATGGTCCTCCGGTAAGGCCTTGACATGCCCGGGCCGATGCACAATCATAATCTTGTACAAGAGAGTGCTTGTGCATGTAGAGGATGCAAGGGAGCCCCACATGACCGACGTAACCGACGTAACCGACGTGACAGACGTGGTCGACGCAGCCGAGGGAGGCGTCGTCGCCGACTTCACCCGGACCCTCACGATCAACGGCACGCCAGCGGCCCTGCGGGCCGCGATCACCACCGCCCAAGGCGTCAGCGGTTGGTGGATGCCGACGGTGAGCCCGGAACCGCAATCGCTGCACGTCAGCTTCGGGGACAAGAGCCTGGACGTACGCGTCGTCGCCAGACCTGATCTGGTGGTCTGGGACGTCTTGCGCTGCTCCGCTGAGCCGGACTGGGTCGGGACGACCATCGAGTTCGCCGCGACCCCCTCGACCCCCGCCACAGCAGCGACGGCCGGAGCGATCGAGCTCGTCTTCACGCACCGCGGTCTGGGTGGCCTGCCCTGCGCGGAGTCCTGCTTCGCCGGGTGGACACATTTCCTCCCGAGCCTCGTGTCGTTCGTCGAGAGCGGTACCGGGAACCCTGGACGCTGGCGATAATGGGACGATGACGGCCGAAGCCGCAGATCTGGTGTTGCGGGCCCTGGCTGATCCGACCCGCCGCACGATGTTGCGCCTGGTCCGGAGCGAGGAGCTGGCCGCCGGTCAGATCGCGGAGAACTTTCCCATCACCCAGCAGGCGGTGAGCCAACATTTGCAGGTGCTGCACCGAGCCGGGCTGGTCGAGGAGCGCCGGGAGGGAACGCGGAGGTTGTACCTCCTGCGCCCGACCGCCCTCGATCCGGTGCGGGAATTGCTGGACGACCTGTGGCCCGATGCGCTCGACCGTCTCAAGCGCATCGTCGAACAGGACAAGAAAAGCCTCACGTGACCCCGGACCTCGTCGTGACGACGACCATCGAGGCCAGCCCGCACGAGGTGTTCCCGTACCTCGTGCAGCCGGACCTGCTCGTTCGGTGGCTCGGCACGTGGGCGGACGTCGAGCCCCAGCCCGGCGGGGGCTTCGCCATAGATATGGGCCAGACCCAGGTACGTGGGTCCTACGTCGTGGTCGACCCGCCGACCCGGGTGGTCTTCACCTGGGGGATCCCGGGCAACGAGGTCCTGCCGGCAGGCTCGAGCACCGTGGAGATCGTGCTGCGGCCCGAAGGTGCCGGCACTGTCGTCGAACTGACGCACAGGGACCTGCCGATCGAACGGCACGACGACCACGGGCAGGGGTGGAAGAACCGCCTCGGAGATCTGGCCTCGGTGATCAGCTAGCTCCCGACCGGGAAGTGGCACGCCACCTCGTGGCCGGGACCGATCTGGCGGAGCTCGGGGATTTCTGCCGCGCATCGAGCCTCGGCGCGTGGGCAGCGGGTGCGGAAGCGGCATCCCGAGGGCGGATTGATGGGGCTCGGGGGCTCTCCGGCGAGAATGACGGGCGTCCGGGTGACGTCGGGATCGGGCTCGACCGCCGACGACAGGAGCGCCTCGGTGTAATGGTGCGCGGGGGTGGCGTAGAGGACGTCGGAGGGCGCGATCTCACACAATCGTCCGAGATACATGACGGCCACCCGGTCGCTCACGTTCTTCACCACGGCAAGGTCGTGCGCGATGAAGAGGAGCGTCAGGTTGTGCTCCGCCTTGAGGTCTTCGAGCAGGTTGAGGATCTGGGCCTGGACGGAGACGTCGAGGGCCGAGACGATCTCGTCGCACACCAAGAGCTTGGGTGCGAGCACGAGGGCGCGGGCGATGCTGATCCGTTGGCACTGGCCCCCCGAGAATTCCCGCGGGTACCGGTCGCCGGCCACGGAGGGGTCGATCCCGACCGAGTCGAGCATGGCGTCGACCTTGGCCCGTCGCTCCTCCTTGGTCCCGATCTTCCAGATGGTCAGCGGCTCGGCCACGATGTCGGCCACACGCCGGCGGGGGTTGAGCGACGAGATGGGATCCTGAAAGATCATCTGCATCTCGGTGCGCCTCTGGCGGAGGTCGCCCCGATCCAATGCCGTGAGCTCGGTTCCGTCGAAGGTGACCGTGCCCGATGTCGGTTTCTCCACCTGCACGACCGCCCGGCCGGTGGTCGACTTGCCGCAGCCGGACTCCCCGACCAGACCGAGCGTCTCCCCTTCGTCCAACGTGAAGCTGACGCCGGCGACGGCCTGCACGGTGTTGCCACCGCGGCTGAAGGAGACGACGAGATCGTCGACGGTGAGCAGCGGGCCCGAGAGCACGTCGCCCAACCACCGACTCCGGTTCCGGTCAACGGGAACCAGCAGGCGTAGCTGTGTCCCGGTACGGCTCCTTCGACCAGCGGCGGCTTCTCGTGGTGGCACTTGGTCTGTGCATAGGGGCAGCGGGGTGCGAACGGACAGCCGGCCGGAGGCGAGAGGAGATCGGGTGGACGGCCCTCGATCGCGTCGAGACGGGTGTGGCTGGGATCGCCGATCCGCGGGATGGAGCGGAGGAGCGCCTCGGTATAGGGCATGGACATCTTCGAGAAGAGGACGCTGGTCGGAGCCCGTTCGACCACGTTGCCGGCGTACATGACGACGATCTCGTCCGTGCGCGTGGCCACGACGCCAAGGTCGTGGGTCACCAGGACCATGCCCATGTCCCGATCACGTTGCAAGGTGCTCAACAGAGTCAGGATCTGGGCCTGCACGGTGACGTCGAGTCCGGTGGTGGGCTCGTCGGCCATGAGCAGCCGCGGCGCGCATGCCAGAGCGATGGCGATGATCACCCGTTGGCGCATGCCTCCCGAGAGTTGGTGCGGGTAGGCGCCGAAGCGTTCGGCCGGGGACGGGATGCCGACTTGCGTCAGGAGGGACAGCGCCGTCTCCTTCGCCTCGGCCCGGTCGAGGTTGAGATGGATCTTGAGCGGCTCGGTGATCTGGTGGCCGATCCGTTGGACCGGGTTGAGCGATGTCATCGGGTCCTGGAAGATCATGGCGATCTCGGTTCCCCAGAGGTGGCGCAGGTCCTTGGGTGACGCGTTGAGGATTTCCTGGCCCAAGAAACGCACTGATCCGGTCTGGGTCGCCCCACCCGGGGGGAGGAGGCCCATGATCGCCCGGGAGAGCACGGTCTTGCCAGAACCCGACTCGCCCACGATGCCCAGCGTCTTCCCCCGTTCGAGCGCGAGCGAGACGCCCCGCACCGCCTGCAGCTCACCCTGCGGGGTGGCGAACGAGACGCGCAGGTCCTCGACGACCAGCAACGGCGAGTCCGCCGATCCGGGCGAATCCGCCGAGCCGGCCCTCACAGCTTCACCTCCGTCACGTCGAAGTACGAGCGCAACTTGTCCGCCACCACGTTGAGGGAGAAGAGGAGGGTGAACATGGCGGCGGCCGGGAAGATGAGGAGCCAGGGGTTGTTCTGGCCCTTTCCGCCGGACAGGAGCGACGACCCCTCGTTGAGCATGTTGCCCCAGCTCGGGGTGGGCGGGGACACGGAGAGCCCGAGAAAGGCCAGAGTGCCCTCGAGCACGATGACGGTGGCCACGGCGATCAATCCGAAGGAGATGACCGTCGGCAGAATGTTCGGCAGGATCTCGCGACCCAGGATCCGCCCGTCAGCTCGCCCCCAGCGCCTTGGCGGCCATCACGAAGTCACGGCTGGCGTAGGACAGGGTGGAGGCCCGGATGACCCGGAAGATGACCGGGGCACTGAAGACGCCGATGACCAGGGTGATCTTCCAGAGCTGGTGGCCCCAGAACGAGCCGATGGCGATCACCGCCACCAGGGCGGGAAACGCCAACACGGCATAGGAGACGGTGTTGAGGAAGGTGTCGACGCGGCCGCGGCGGTAGGCCGAGAACATGGCGGGGATCCCTCCGAGGATCATGCCGATCGCCGTGGCGCCGAAGCCGACCACGAGCGAGACACGGGCGCCGAAGAGCAGGCGGCTGAAGATGTCGCGGTTGAGGTCGTCGGTCCCGAGCAGGTGGCCCCAGGCCGGAGCGCCGTTCTGGGGTGCGGAGAAGTTCTGGAAGTCCGGATTCGGCAGGGGGAGCAGGTTGGCGAAGATGGCGACGCAGGATGATCAGGCCGATCCAGCCGCTGCAGATCCAGAAGAAGACGCCCAGCTTCTTCTTGCCCGTGCCGCGGCCCGCGGCACCTGTCGGCCCCGGCAGGAAGACCCCGTCGGGGCCGAGTGAGGCGGTGTCCTGGGGCAGTCCGGCGGCGAGCTCAGTCACGGGCGATCCTCGGGTCGACGACGGTGAAGATGAAGTCAAAGATGAAATTGATCAGCACGATGGTGACGGCCACGACGAGGGTGATGCCCTGGACGACGGTGTAGTCATCCTGGTTGATGGCCGAAATGATCTGGAAGCCGAGGCCGGGCAGTTGCAGGAGCAACTCGACGACGAACGTCCCGGCGATGAGCCCGCTGATGGTCACCCCGGCCGAAGCCAGGAGGGAGACCGACGAGGGCCGCAAGGCATGGCGCCACATGATGCGCCGGTCCGAGAGCCCTTTGGAGCGGGCCATGGTGATGAAGTCCTCCTGCAGGGTGGCGATCAGGTCGTTTCGCAGCAGCCGGAAGTAGATGACGATCGAGCCGAGGGCGAGCACGATCGACGGCAGGAGCATCGTGTGGATGTTCGACCAGAAGTTCTGGGTGAGGGGAACGTAGGAGGCGGGCCCCGGGAAGACGTGCCAGTGGACGGCGAAGAGGAGGACCATCAGGGGGCCGATGACGAACGGCGGGGAGGGCCAGCATGCCGAAGGCCACGCCGTTGGAGACCTGGTCGAAGAGGCGGTTCGGACGGCGGGAGGCGGCCATGGCCATCGGGACGGCGACGATCAGCGCCATGAGCTGCGAGATCACGATGAGCTCGATGTCGATGGGGAAGGACTCGGCGATGATGCTCGTCGTTGTCTGATGCGTGGTGAAGGACTGGCCCAGGTTGCCCCCGAAGCACGTGGCCGATCCAGATGAAGTACTGCATCCAGAGCGATTTGTCGAGACCGAGCTGCTGGTTGAGGATGGCCTGGTTCTGCGGGGTGTCGTTGGGCCCGAGGATGACGGCGGCCGGGTTCCCGGGCAGGAGGTGGACCAGGAAGAAGGACGCAACCGAGACGAAGAAGATGATGATGAGCAGGAGGACGAGCCGTTTGGCGATGTACTTGCCCACTCCGTCGGTCCCCCCTTCCTCTCCTCGACCTGCCTCGACGTCAGGGGCTACCCGATCCTCCGGGGCCCGGTGTCCTACTATGCGCCCGTGCCTGAGGCCTTCCCTACCCCTGACCGGCCGCTTGCGCACCGTAGTCGGAGTCGCTGTGGCGGTCATCGTCGCGCTCGGCATCTTCTTGCGCTTCTTTACCCATTCGGCGCTGTGGCTCGACGAGGCCCTGACCGTCAACCGGGCCCGCCTCCCCCTCTCGCAGATCGCCGGCTCGGTCAAACAGGACGGCGCCCCGCCGCTGTACTACTACCTCCTGCACTTCTGGATGCGGATCTTCGGCCAATCGGATCTGGCGACACGCTCGCTGTCCGGCGTGATCGGTGTCGTGTCCCTGCCCGTGGCATGGCTGGCCGGCAATCGGTTCGGCGGCCGTCGGGCCGGGTCACGGCATGGACCACGGTCGTCCTGCTCGCCAGCGCCCCGTTCGCCGTGTACTACTCGACCGAGGCGCGGATGTACTCGCTGGTGATCCTGCTCACCGGCTGCGGGGTCCTGGCCCTGCACCGGGCGCTGCAGCAGCCCCGGCCGGGGAACCTGATCGCCACGGCGATCGTGACGGCGGCGCTGCTCTACACCCAGTACTGGGCGCTCTACCTGGTCGGAGTGGTCGGGCTCTGGCTCCTGTGGTCCGCCCTGTGGTCCCGGCACCTCGACGCGGCGGCACCGGCGTGGAAGCGCCCGTTCGCCGCGTTCTGGGCCATGGCGGCGGGGTGCGTCCTGTTCGTGCCCTGGTTGCCGATCTTCATCTACCAGTCCCGGTACACCGGGACGCCGTGGGCGGCCCCGCCCAACTTCACCGCGGTGATCAACGCGGTGACCGGCTTCACCGCCAATCAGGGCAGCCTGTCGATCGCCGGGACGGATCAGGGGCGCCTGCTGGCGCTGATCTATTTCGCCATGTTCGCGCTGGCGCTGTTCGGCGTGGGCCGCAGCGGGCGCATCATCGAGTTGGACGTGCACACCCAACCGAGGGCACGCGGCATGTCGATCGCCGTGGTGGGTACCCTCTTCGCCGCCATCGCCGGCGGGATCCTCACGACGAGCGCGTTCTCCCCCCGGTACGCCGCCGTGGTCTTCCTGCCGCTGCTCCTCCTGGTCGCGTTGGGCACGACGACCTTCCTCAGTACGAGGGTGCGCCTCGTCATCGTGGCCATCGCGGTGGTGGCGGGTTTCATCGGCTCGGTGCAGAACATCACGACCCTGCGGACGCAGGCCCCCCGGGTGGCCGCCGTCATCGATGCCCACGCCCAGCCGGGCGACATCGTCGCCCTGTGCCCCGATCAACTCGGCCCGGCCACCTACCGGGCCGTCGCACACCCGGGCGACTACACCATGGTGACCTTCCCCCGGGGGACCGGTCCGCAGTTCGTGGACTGGGTCAATTACGCGAAGCGTCGTCAAAGCAGCCAGCGCGAAGGATTTCGCCGACAAGCTGATCGCGGAGGCGGGGACCCGTCACCGGATCTGGCTGGTGTGGCAGCCCGGCTATGAGACCTTCGGCGTCAAATGTGAGCAACTGGCCGCGGCGCTGCTCGCGGCGCCCCATCTGGGTGGGCACAACTGGGTGGCCCCCAACGGCGCCAAATACTACGAACCGATGACGCTCACCGAGTACGCGCCGCAGCCCGGCTGATGGACGGCCGCCCGCTCGCCCGCCGGCTGGCGGGGCCCGCACGCGAGGCGCTCCTGCCGTACGTGCTGGCCCGGGTGGTCGTGTTGGGGGTCCTGGCGCTGGCCCACTTCATCGTCGATCGCACGGACCCGGCCACTGTGGGCGTGGCCGCCCGGGTGCACGAGGGGCTCCTCGGCTGGGACGCCGGGTTCTACGAGACCATCGCACGGATGGGCTATGCCGCCCTGGGCACCCAGTCGCTGCGGTTCTATCCGGCCGTCCCCGCCCTGACGCACGCCGTGGCGTGGTTGCCGGGGGTGGGGGACGGCGCGGCGCTGCTCGTGGTCTCCAATGTGGCGGCCTACGTGGCGACGGTCCTGCTGTACGTCCTGGTCCGTCGCGAGACGCGCGACGCCATGGTGGCGCGCCGGGCCATCTGGTTCCTCAGCCTGGCCCCGGCCGCGTTCGTCCTGGTCATGGGCTACGCCGAGTCGACCCTGTTGTGCCTGGCGATCGGCTGCTTCTTGGCCCTGCGCCCGACGCCCGCGACGGAAGCGGGCCCGGGCACGGCCACTTCGCCGCCCAACTTCGCGCTGGCCGGGGTGCTGGCGTTCCTGGCCGCGCTCACCCGGCCCATCGGCGTGCTGCTGGCCCTGGCCGTGGCGGTCGAACTGGTGCGGTGGTGGACCCGGCTGCACCGCGGCCGCCGGGTGGCCGGACTGGGCGCAACCGCCGCTCCGTTGGTCGGGCTGGCCGCCTTCGGGCTCTGGTCGCATCACGAGGTCGGGGACTTCTGGGCACCGCTGAGCGTGCAGTTCCAGTCGTCGCACCACGGGGCGCTCGCAGACCCGCTGGTCACCGCCTACCACGACGTGCGGGGGCTCTGGCACGGGCATGTCGGCACGGCCCTCCACGTGCCCTGGGTCGTGCTCGCCCTGTTCCTCCTGGTGGTGTGCTGGCGCACGCTCCCGGCGAGCTACACGGTGTTCTCGGCCGCGGTCCTGCTCGTCGCCGCTGCGGGATCGAACCTCGATTCGTTCGAGCGCTACGCCCTCAGCGCGTTCCCGTTGACCATCTCGGCCGCCCTGATCTGCGGGAAGCCCGTCGTCGAGCGGGTCGTGCTCGTGCTGCTGCCCGCTGCGCTGGCGGCGTACGCGCTCCTGGCCTTCCTGAACATCTCGGTGCCTTGACCCCATCCTCGGGCCGGACGGTGATGAGCCGGTATCCTGCTGACGGCTGAGAAACTGGGTCAGAGGGTGACGAGAGGACAGAATGCCTGAAGAGGCACCGGTGGTGATTGCAGGCGCGGGGCCGGGGGGCTTGACCGCGGCCTATCAACTGACCAAACGGGGGCTGCGCCCCTTGGTCCTCGAGGCCGATCCGGTCGTGGGCGGCATCAGCCGCACGGTCGAGCGCGACGGGTGGCGCTTCGACCTCGGTGGCCACCGCTTCTTCACCAAGGTGCCCGAGGTCGAAGCGCTGTGGCACGAGATCCTGCCCGAGGGTGACTTCCTCCTCCGTCCGCGGATGAGCCGCATCTTCTACAAGGGGAAGTACTACGACTACCCGCTCAAGGCCCTGAATGCGGTGCGCAACCTGGGCGTGTGGGAGTCGACGCTCTGCGGCTTCTCCTACATCTGGGCCCGCATACGGCCCCCGAAACACCAGGAGAACTACGAGGATTGGCTGGTGGCCCGCTTCGGCTGGCGCCTCTACCGGACCTTCTTCAAGACGTACACCGAACGCGTGTGGGGGGTCGAGGTCTCCGAAATGCCGGCGGACTGGGCGGCCCAACGCATCAAGAACCTGGACCTGCGCAAGGCGGTCGTGAACGCCATCCTCCCCAAACGGAACCAGAAGGAGATCACGAGTCTCATCGAGGAGTTCCAGTACCCGAAGTACGGCCCCGGGATGATGTGGGAGGTCTGCGCAGAAAAGGTGGAGGCCGCCGGAGGGACCGTCCGGCTGTCGTCCCGGGTCACCCGGATCCACGTGGCCGACGGCCGGGCGCAGTCGGTGACCTTCGTGCATGCGCCGGACCGTGGGGGCGATCCCGACGTCGAGGTCGAGCAGCCGGTGTCGCATGTGATCTCGACCATGCCGATGCGTGAGTTGGTGCACACCATCACGCCGCCGCCGCCCGACGAGGTGCTCGCAGCCGCCGACGGGCTGCAGTACCGGGACTACCTCACCGTGGCGCTGGTGGTGCCCGAGTCGCGCAGCTTTCCCGACAACTGGATCTACATCCATGCGCCCGAGGTCGAGGTCGGGCGCATCCAGAACTACGGCTCGTGGTCGCCCTATCTGGTCAAGGACGGGCGCACCTGTCTCGGGCTCGAGTACTTCGTGTTCGAGGGGGACCGGCTCTGGACGATGGCCGACGACGACCTCATCGCCCTGGCCACCAGGGAACTTGCCGCGCTCGGGCTCGTCGAGCCCGGCGACGTGGAGCGCGGCTACGTGGTCCGGGTACCGAAGGCATATCCGTATTACGACTTCACGTATCAAGCCAATGTCCAGACCATCCGCAAATATCTCGAGACCGAGGCGCCCAACGTGCATCCCATCGGCCGCAACGGCATGCACAAGTACAACAACCAGGACCATTCGATGTACACCGCCATGCTCACGGTCGAGAACATGTTCGGCGCCGATCACGACATCTGGTCCGTCAACGTCGAAGAGGAATACCACGAGGCGGGCTCGACCGGTCGGACCGGTGGGACAGGGCGGACCGGAGGGACAGGGCTGACCGGAGGGACAGGGCGGGACGCCCCCATACTGCCCCCCCGAGTTCCGTCCACCGCCCCTTCCTGAGGCGTCGCCGTGACCACTCGCCGTCCTGCTGGGTGGGCCAACGGGGCGGAGGCGTCCGTTGTCAGTGTTGCGCCGGACAGGGTAGCCCGCCGGCCGTCGGCGGCATCGGTGGTCGTGGTCGCCGCACTCTCCTACCTTGCCTTGGGCTTCGCCCTGTGGGCCCACGCCTGGATCGGCGGCGTCCGGACGCACACGCTGTGCGGCTGTGGCGATCCGGCCCTGTTCCTGTGGTTCTTCCAAGCACCGGCGACGTCGCTGGCCCACGCGCAGAACCCGTTCTATTCGACCGCCATGTTCTATCCCACCGGCATCAATCTGCTGGACCAGACCTCGGTCATGGGCCTGACGGTGCCCTTGATCCCGGTGACCTGGATCTTCGGGCCCGTCGCCTCGTTCAACCTCGCCTCCACACTGGTGCCCGCCCTCACCGCTTTCGCCATGTTCATGGTGCTGCGGCGGTGGGTCCGCTGGACCCCGGCCGCCTACCTGGGCGGCCTGCTCTACGGCTTCTCGCCCTTCATGGTGAACAGCCTCGAGTACGGCCACCTGATGACCGCCGCCCTGATGCTGTTGCCGCTGATTCTGGCGGTGCTCGACGAGATCCTGCTGCGCCAGCGGTACCCGGCCCGGCGGGCGGGGGTGTTGCTGGGCCTCCTGATCGTCGGCCAGTTCTTCTTGAGCTCGGAGCTGCTGTTGATGGTGATCCTGCTCGCAGCTTTTTCTGTGGTCGCCCTCGTCGGGGTGGCCAGGGTTGCCGACCCGGAGCGGCTTCGGCTGGCTGCACCTCACGCCGCGGTGGCCCTGGGCTCGGCGGCGGTAGTGGCCGGGGTACTCCTGGCCTACCCGATCCTCTTCGCCCTTGTCGGACCGGCCCATCTGTCCGGGGCTGTCTGGCCCCACCTGCAGGCGACCGGCGGGACGACCGCCTCGCTCTTCGTCGACCCGGTGCCGGACCGGGCGCTCAGCGTCGTCGCCTCCTATGGCGGCTACGAAGGAGGACCGCTGCCCTCGGGCAGCTATGTCGGGTGGGGGCTGATCGTGGTTTTGGTGAGCGGGACTGTCGTGTGGTCCCGCGACCGGAGGCTCTGGTTCTACGGGCTCCTGGTCGCCGTCTGCGTGGCGTTTTCTTTCAACGCGGGCCCGGGAGCCTGGGTGCCGTCACGGCTCCTCGCACGGGTGCCGCTGATCGAGAACATCGTCCCACTGCGCTTCCTGGCCGTTGGATTCCTGGGCGCCGCCGTCATGGTGGCCCTGATCCTGGAGCACGTCCGCACCCGTCTGCCCCAGCGCCTTACGCTGGGCGCCGTGGGGGGCGACCTGGTGGGAATCTCCGTTGCGTTGGGGGTGGGGGCGGTGGCCCTCGTTCCTCTCTTCGTCAACTTCGTGCCGGCCCTGCCGTTCACCATGGAGGCCGTCGTGCTCCCGAAGTGGTACACCACCGTGGCCCCGAAGGCCCCGCCCGGCCGGGTGCTGCTCTCGTATCCGGTCCCGTTCTCGGGGATCCAGGTGGCGCTGGCCTGGCAGGCGGTGAACGGCCTGTCGTACAGCCAGGCCGGCGGAGCCGGCCCCGAGGGGACGAGCGCCCGGGCCGGAGCGGCGGCACCGGGCTTCGACGTGCTCAACATCTTGTCGCTCGGGTTCTCAATGGCCGAGCCCACGTCGACCCCGGCCCACCTGGCTGCCGTGCGGGACGCTCTGTCTCGGTGGAAGGTGACCACCGTGGTGATCGCCCCGGAGCCCCTGGGCCTAGCCCGGCAGCAGGGGCATGACCCGAGCTACGCCGCCGCCTACATGACCGCCGTGTTGGGACGGCTGCCCGTTATCCAGGCGGGAGCGTGGGTGTGGGACGGTGTCGATGTCGGGCCTCGGTCCACCACCCGGGCCGCGGTGGTTCCGGACGCCGTGCTCAAGGATTGTGTCGCCCGGCACGAGACCACGACGTCCCGTGGGGTGGTGACGGCTTCCATGGGGGTGCCGCACTGCGTGGCCGATGCGGCGCGCCTCGTCCCTAGCCTCGCCAGCTCGTCGTGAGCGTTGGCGTCCCGATGCCGCCGGCCGCCCCCGGTGGTGGACCGTGAGAAGGCCGAGGAGAAGGACGACCGAGCCACCGCCAGCGGCCACCCATGACGGAGGCGGCCCCACTGTCGAGGTCCTGGTCGAAGCCATCCCGGCCGCCGTATCCCTCGCTCCGAGCGCCGGTGGCGTGAGCCTCGGCGGCGAGATCCCCCTCGCCGTCGCGAGTGATGGTGACATGCCGGCCCGTGGCGAATCCATGCGGTCCGGGCTCCTCGATGCGGCCCCCCTCGCGGCGGCCGGCGTCTTGGCCAACGGTGCCAACGTCGTGGTCACGGTGGCCATCGCCCGCATCCTTTCGCCGCACTCCTACGGGGCGCTCAACCAGCTGACCGGGCTCTTCCTGATCCTCTCGATGCCGGGCTCGGCCGTGGTGGTGGCCGTGGTGCGACGCGTCACGATGTGGTCCGACAGCGGTTCCGAGCACCTCGTGCGGCGCTGGGCCGGGCGCGTCCATCGCCAATGCTCGTTGGCCCTGCTCGCCTGGGCCGCCCTTGTCTTCGCCTCCCGTCACTGGATCGCTGAGTTGCTCGGACAGCGCAGTGGGATCGGGGTCTTTGCCATCCTCACCGCGGCCGGATTCTTCGTGCTGCTCTCGCTGGATCGAGGGTTGCTCCAGGCCCGGCGGGCCTACCGCCCGCTGGCGGGCAACCTGTTGGTGGAGGGCGGCACACGGACCATCGCCGTGTTGGCCCTGGTCGGTGCGGGAAAGGGGTCGTCGGGCGCGGCCGTGGGGATATTGATCGCCGAGATGGTGACAGCAGCCCAAGCCCGTTTCGTGGCGGTGCGCGCCTGGTCGACGGACGCCGACGTTCACGGCGTGACGTGGTCACGCTCCCGGATGGCGGGCTGGGTCGCTGCTCTGCGCCCCGATCATGTGCTGGGCGGTTCGCGTCCGGCACGGCACCGCGTGGTCGTGGACCTGCTGGTGGCCTCTCTCTCGCTTTCCATGGTGGCGGTCCTCCAGAACGTCGACGTGCTGGTCGTGGGCCGGGACGACCCCGCCCACAGCGGGGCGTATGCCGCCGTCTCGGTGACGAGCAAGGCCATCGTGTTCGGCGCCGTGGTCCTGGGTGGCTACCTCCTTCCCGAGGCGGCGATCCGCTGGCGCCAGGGGGGCCACGCACTACGGCAGCTGGCGGTGGTCCTGGTGCTCCTGTCGGTGCCCGCGGCCCTGGTGTTGGCCGTCGCGCTCTGCGCCCCCCACCTCCTCCTGGTCGAGGTCTTCCACCATGCCTACGTCTCGGCGGCGTCGGCGATGGCGCCGTTGGTGGGGGCGATGATCCTGCTGAGTATCTCGGTGGTCTTGACCATGTACCTGCTGGCGATCGGCCGGAAATGGGTGGCCGCCCTCCTCACCGCAGGGGGGCTGGCGCTGGCCGTCGGGGTGAATCTGGTCCACGGGAGGCCGCACGCGACGGCGGTCGTCGACCTGGCGGTGCAGGCGGTCGTGCTCGTCGCGATCCTGATCGGCTTCACCGCCGTCCACCGGGTGCGCCTGCGGGCCCTTGCCGGCGGCGCCGGCGAGGTGCCGCGAATGAGGCCGGGCGGCCTCGGCGGCGGGCTCGGCGTGCCGCGCCGGCGTGCCGGGCCGGGATGAGATTCGCACGTTCTCGCGCTGCCATGGCTCTCCTGCTCGGATGCCTGGGCGCTGGGACGGTGTGCTTCGGATCCAGTGCGGCCGGCGCGAGCCACGGCGCCATTGGTGGCGTGGGTGGATTCGACCATCAACGCCACATCGTCGTCACGTCGGGGACGATCTCACGTGCGCACCCGCTGAGGGTGATGTTCATCGGGGATTCGGTCATGGCCGACGCGGAGCTCGGCGTCGCCGCGGCCGTGTCGGCCACCGGCGAGGCCACATCGTTCAACAACACGATGCCTATCTTCGGCCTGACCACGCATCCCGATTGGCCGACCGTGTTTCCAGGTCTGATCCGCGCCGAGCATCCCCAGCTCATTGCCGGTACCTGGAGTTGGGACTTCGGCGGCCCGACGACGCCGAACGCGTTGCATCAACCGAAGCAGTATGCCGCTCTCCTGGAGCGGTTTCTTCGTACCCTGCTGGCTCCCGGCGACGGCGTCGATGGTGTGATCCTCCTCGAGTTCCCGCCGATCGGGGTGACCGCCGGCGCCACCCCGGCGGTGCGCGCAAGCGACAAGACCGAGGCTGAGGGGAGCGACGCCTGGAATGCCATCGCCCGGCGCATGCCGGCCGCCTTTCCGGGAAGGGTGATGTACCTGCCCTGGGCCGGCTCGATCCTGCTCGACGGCCGCTACTCCACGTGGCTCCCGCCGTTGGGGGACCTCCATGCGCCGCAGGCGCAATGGGTGCGCGTGCGCAAGCTCGACGACACGCACCTGTGTCCCCAAGGAAGTGCCCGCCTGGGCCTGGCGATGGCAGACGATCTCAAGATGCTGGTCGGGTTGCCTCCGCCGAAAGCGCGGTGGTTCGATGGGTCCTGGACGACGAACCCCGAGTTCAACGACCCACCTGGGGCGTGCCCTGACGACCATCCGCCGACGAGCTCCAACAGCTGATCGGGGGAGGGAGAGCCACGGTCACAGCAGGGGTCGGAGGTAGTGGTAGGACTGCAGCCCGGCCACGGCGAAGGCCAGCACACCGGCCAAGCCCACTGCGAGAGCTACTCGATACGCGGGAGCCGGAGTGATCCGTGCCCATGGTGTGCGGGCCGGAAGCACGGCAAGGAGAAGCGGAGGGAGGAGCGGCAGGAAGTAGCGGGGCGGCAGGGCGTCGATGCGAGGAGCGAGATAGGCGTTCCAGTTCGTGTACGCGATGGCGAAGATCGCCAGCATGAGGCCGAGCGACACCGCGAGGAGTTGGAGCCGGAAGACCCACGGGATGGGGCGCGGGAGGGGATCGTCGGGCGCCGCGCAGGCGGCCGCGGTCAGGACGACACAGGCAACGATGAGCCAGCCGGGCAGTTGGTAGAGAGCGAGCTGGCCGAAGAGTTGTTTGGGAAATGTCCATCCCTGGTACGCAAATGTCCGTCCGATGGTGGCGACGAATGCGTTCGGATGCGTCAGGACATAGCGCGTTTGACGTCCGACGGCCAGATTGCGGAACGCGTACCCATGGGTCTGGTGAATGCCACCGAGCCAGGCGTTGGGATTGTTCTGGGGAATCGAGTGTGTGGACTGATAGGCGCCCCACAGGGCCGCGAGAACCACCGCTCCCGCGACGATGGCCAGAAGAGCCCGACCAACCCTCCCCCGAAGACGCCACGCCGGCCAGAGCAACAGCACGACGAGGGCCACGTAGGGTGGCTTGGCGAGGGCGAGAAAACCCGCAGCCACGCCGATTTCAACGAGCAGGCGACGCGACGGACGCTGCGGATCGACGACCAGTCGTATCGCTTCCGCGACGATGAGGAATGACAGGACCATCGTCACACCGTCAGCGGACACCGTCGACGCTTGATTGAGCGCGGCAGGTATCAGGCCGCAGGCGACCAGCACCCACCGATGTACCGGCAGCCGACGTACCGCGAGTGCGAGCAGACTCGCGTACAGCACGACGCCGGCCAGACGTGCGAGATAGAGGAGAGCGAGCACCGAGAGCCCGAAGAGGCGACCGAGCGCAATGGCGACCGCATACGCGGCGTAGGCACCCGGGCCATAGGAGGCCGCATTACCCACGGGCACGAATGCCGAGGGTCCGTGGGGAGCAGGATCGCCCAGATGATGGAGGAACGCGGTCCGGTCCGGATCGAGAACTGCATCGACGGTGAGGGCCTGGACCTCCTTCGTATACGTCCCGGGTAGGTACGCGCCGTACACGCCATCGTGTCGAGTGGTGAGAAGGTCGCCCTGCGAGATCTGGTAAGCCCGGGCAAAGTGGTCGCGCTCATCCCCACCGGTCATGGGGGGCGTGAGCACGGCAATCGCGAGACCGCCCAACAGAGCGAGGAAGAAGGCGACCAGGGCGGGACGTCGGGCGATTGCCCCGAGCGCCCGGCGCGGGCCGACCCAACGGGCCGGTGTCGCGGGGGAGGTGTCGGTGCTGCGCGGTGAGCTGGGTGCCGACTCGATAACGCCCCCCGCTACCGCCATCGGTACAGATTATTCTGCCGCTCTGGTCGCGCTGGGTCCCGACGTCCTTCCCTGTTCGCGCTCGCGCCCGGTGGACCAGCTAGGTCTCGGTTCGCTCGAGCGTCCGGTCGTCGAGGTCCTTCCGGAGGATCGCCACCTCTTCGGCCAGGGTCCGGGTGTGGTCCTCGAGCCGGCCGATCTCCCAACTGAGCCGGACGCAGACCGTGAGGAGGAACAACACCGCGATGATGGCCAGCAGGTCCGGCGGGTTCTTCACGCCGACATCGTGGGCGATGGAGTTGAACAGGCCGGGAAAGACGGCAAAGACGGCGATGCCGACGGCGACAGTCAGCCAGGTGACCGCGTACTTTTCGTGGAGATGCCGTCGTCGGGAGAGTTCGATGATGACGCTGAGTGTGATGAGTGCGCTTGCCAGGGCGATGATGTGGACTCCGGTCACAAGGCCTCCGTTCGTTGGTTGTTTGGTCGAGTAAGAGCGCCGGCGGAACACCGAAAGCGCCAGGAAGACGACGACGCGCAGGAGATAGAGGGCGGCCCGCGCCGGGGATTGGCTGGGCGAACCGGCGAGCCGGGGCCGCATCGTCACCGGGACCTGATGGATCCGTCCGCCGGCGTCCGCCACGATGATCAACGACTCGATGGTGTCGGAGAGGTAGTCGGCCGGATAGCGCCGGGCGAAGAGCGCAATGGCGGCACGGTTGTGGGCGCGGAATCCCGATGTCACGTCGGTCAGCCGCGTCCCGGTCACCCGTGAGAGATGGTGGGCCAAGATGCGCATCGCCAGTCGCCGCGCCCGTGGGACGGCGAAGTCCTGGGTGCCCGGCGAAACGGGCGCCGATGACCACCTGGGGGCCCGGCTCGTCGTCGAGCTCGGCCAGCAGAAGTTTGATGTCGCGCGCATCGTGCTGACCGTCGGCGTCGACCTGGAGCAAGACGTCGTATCCCTGGGCCTCGGCCACCCGGAACCCGACCCGCATGGCGCCGCCGACGCCCAGGGTGAACGGGTTGGTGACCACCTGCGCCCCCGCCTGCCGAGCCAGTTCGCCCGTGCGGTCGCCCGAGCCGTCGTCGACCACCAGGATGGTGGCGTCCGGGACGGCGGCCTGCACCTCCTTCACGACGATCGCGACGCGTGTCCTCCTCGTTGAGGGCGGGAAGCACCACGAGGATCTCGGTGACGGGGTCGGGGTCGGGGTCGGGCTCATCCGGTCAGGGCGGGTACGTCGGGACGCTCGCCCAGAGGTGGATCGAGCGGTGGGGACTGGGCCAGCGGTCGCACGCTCCGCCGCGGTCGCAGCACGGACCAGAACCGTGTCGAGTGCACGGCGGACAGAAGAACCAGTGAGACCTCGAAGGTGGTCCGGTAGCGCGTCTGGCCGAACGTCAGGGCCGTCGCGCACACCACGTTGAGCCCGATGGCCCACAGCGGAAAGGACGGCACCCGGCGGCGCCGGAGGATGACGGTGCCGGCGATCGACAGCGGGAGGAGGGCGTAGTACATCCCGAGTCCGACGGCTGCCCACGTGTAGGGCCGGGTCTCCACGTAGGAGTCGATCTGGATCTGCTCGAGGGGGTGAAAGAAGCCGAACGTCCGGCCGATCTTGGCCAGCGTCACCGGGACGAGGCGGTTCTCGTGGCTGCGCACGTAGTCGAGGGCGAGGTGCTCGAACTCGTCACCTTGTGCGGCGTCGTCCGCCTTCGGGTGCTCTTTGAACCACGGGTTGTGGCGAGTAGGCCAGTGCGCAGGGCATCGACCAGTAGCCCTCGTTCGATCCCGAGTAGGTGGTGGCGCAGTCGGCCGAGGCCATTGTCACGCCGAGACCGGCCGATATGAAGGCCGGCTTTTGGAACCGGCTCAGGTTGTACCCGACCCATGGTGCAACGACGAGCGCCGTGGCCAGGAGGCCGATCCCGAGGACGGTGAAGCGGCGCCTCCAGCTGAGCGATCTGGCCAACAGGACGATCGGGATGACGAGGAAGAAGACGAGGAGGCTGAGCTCATCGCGACCGAGCATGGTGATGCCCATGGCCACGCCGAGCCAGAGCCCCGTTTTGACGCTCGGTTCCTTCCAGAACCGGTACGCGCAGAGCAACAGCGTGCCAACAAGCAAAGGGGCGATGGTCTCCGACAGGGCAAGCTGGTTGCTCATCCAGATGTTGGGGTACACGGCGATCAGGAAGGCGGTGATGAGACCCACCCGCCGCCCCGCGATCTCGCGCCCCGTGTAGGCGCAGACGGCGATGCCGGCTGTGCCGAGAATGCAGCACCAGACCCGCGCCGCCAGGAAGGTCTTCAGGCCGATGACCTGGGGGACAGCCTGCGCCAGGATGAACAGCGGGGGGAAATCGGCGGACTGCACGACCTGGTGGTGCATCTTCGGGGGTATGTAGTAGTAGGGGTTGATGAAGCCGTGGCCCTGGAGGAGGAGCTTGGCGCCGTTGAAGTAGAAGTAGGCGTCCCCTCCGGCGACCTTCCCCGGATCGACGTAGACGCTGGCCAGTCGGATGCCGAGGCCGACCACCATCCACAGCCCGAGCCACACCCACCAGCGCGGGAACGGTCTTCTCTTGTGACGCATGGCCGGTCAGCCTACGTCTCCGGACCTGAGCGGGTGTGTTTCCATCGGCTGGACGAAGACCCTGGTCAGGGTGGTGACCGGCGCGGGCGGGCTGTCCCGCTGGGAAAGGCGGGGCTTGACGTGCAACGATCATCGGCCGTGACGACAATGGAGCTCGCGCCCAGAGGAGAGCAGCGTCGTCCCACCTGCTGTGCGCACCGTCGAGCTCGACGCCCCCTCACGCCCGTCACGGGCCCACGTGGCCGGACTCGACGGCATCCGCGCCGTCGCCGTGATCGGTGTCCTCGGATTCCATGCCGGAGTGTCCGGGTTCGGCGGCGGACTGCTCGGCGTCGACATCTTCTTCGTGCTGTCCGGCTATCTCATCACGTCGCTTCTCGTCGCCGAATGGAGCACGACCGGCACGGTGGCCTTTCTCCGCTTCTACGAGCGGCGGGCGCGGCGCCTCGTTCCGGGGCTCTTCCTGCTCCTGCTCCTGGTCGCGGTCTACGCCCGATGGTTCGCCCAACCGGGCACGCTCTCGACGCTCCGGGGAGACGCTTTCTCAACGATGGCGTACGTGGCGAATTGGCGGTTCGTCTTCTCCGGCCAGAACTACTTCGTCCACTTCGGCCCACCGTCACCCCTGCTGCACACGTGGTCGCTGGCGGTCGAGGAGCAGTTCTACCTGATCTGGCCGGGCGTGGCGTTGCTGACCCTGCGATGGCGGGGGCGGAGGGCCCTCGCGGTCGTGGCAGCGGCCGGCATCGTCCTCTCCGCTGTTCTCACGCTCGTGCTCTTCGAGAACGGCGTCAGTGTGACGCGCCTCTACTACGGAACCGATGTCCGCACCCAGGAGGTCATGGTCGGTGCGCTCCTGGCGATCGGCCTGCCCGCCTTCGTTCGACGAGTGCGTCGAGCCGGTCGGCCGACTCGGCGCATGGCCTACTCGGCGGTCACCGTTCTCGGGGGCGCGGCGGCCCTGGCCCTTCTCTGGGGGCTGCATGCCGTGAGCGGCCAGGGGGCATTCCTCTACGAGGGTGGTTTCCTGTTGGTCGCCACCGCGACTGCAGGCGTGATCCTTCTGGTGGTCGTGCGTCCCCGGGCGGTCGTCTCGCGGGTCCTGTCCCTGGGGTTCCTCGGCTACGTCGGCCGGATCTCCTACGGGCTCTACCTCTACCACTACCCCCTCTTCCTGATGATCGACAATCAGCACACCGGCCTCAGCGGAGCAACGCTTCTGGCCGTCAGGCTCGGCGCGACCGCGGCGGTTGCGGTCGCGTCGTACCACCTCGTCGAGATGCCGATACGGCGGCACCGCTTTCTCAAGGGCCGGCACCTGGTCGCGGCCCTGCCCGTCGGCGGTCGTGCTCGTCGTCATCGCCCTCGTGCTCGGGACCACCGCGTCCGCACCATCGCCGCTGACTCCGACCAAGGCCGGCCTCTTCGCGGTGCCGAGTGCCCCGCCGGCATCGGTGCCACCGGGTATCCACGTCCGCGTCCTCCTCGCTCGGGGACTCCGTCGCCTTGACGTTGGGTCAGGGCCTCAAGGTGCAGGCCGGGCGCTGGGGAGCTTCGGTGGACAATCAAGGTCTGGTCGGCTGTGATCTCGACCCCGACAGCACCGTGAACATCGAAGGGTCGATCACCAAGGCGGCACAGGGTTGCGCCCACTGGCCGACCACGTGGCGGGAGCTGGTCGACCGGGTCAATCCCGACGTCGTGGCCGTGGAGCTCGGACGCTGGGAGGTCTCCGACCGCATCGTCGACGGGCACTGGACGCGGATCGGCCAACCCGCCTGGGACCGCCTGTACGCGGCCGAGCTCACCCGGGCGATCCGGGTCCTGTCGTCGCAGGGGGCCCATGTGGTGATCTTCACGCTGCCGTATATCCAGCAGACGACCGAGGCGCCGAACGGGACCCCGTGGGACATCAACCAACCCGTCCGCACCAACGAGTACAACGCCCTGGTCCGCCAGGTGGTGGCGCAGCTCCTCCGGGGCCGCCTCGGTCTACGACCTGAACAGGGTGGTCGACCCACGCGGGGTGTACACGTCGTACCTCGACGGCGTCCGTGTGCGGAACAGCGATGACGAGCACTTCTCCCCGCTCGGCGGGGAGCTCCTGCGGCCACTGATCCTGCCGACGCTGGTGCAACTCGGGCTGGCGCACGCGTTGGCCCGTCACGGCGAGGTCCCCACCACTGCCACGTCTGCCAAGTCCTCCACGTCCTGAGGCGGTCCCGTGGCCCTCACGGCCCCCCGCTCCCGCCCTTCACTAGTATGCGCAGAAACCAATTCAGGGGGCGGCGGCTTGAGAGAGGGCACAACACGCGGGTCTGTCGGCCCTGAGGCGACAGCCCGGGAGGCCCTGGACGCCCCCAGCACCGACCTCTTGGGCGAGCAGCGCAGGAGCGAGAGCCGCGAGCGAATCAGCCAGCTGGCCACCGCGGCCGGCATTCGGCGGGTGGACGTCGTGGCCTGGCGCGACCTCGATGACGCAGAGGCCGGTGGGTCGGAGCTGCACGCGGACGAGATACTCCAGCGGTGGGCCGACGGCGGCATCGACGTGCGGCTGTGGACCTCCAGGGTCGATGGGGCGGCACGGCAAATCCGCCGGAACGGGTACACGATCAATCGTCGGGCCGGCCGCTACGCGGTGTTCCCGCGCACCGCGGTCGCCGGGTTCCGGAGGAAGATCGGGAACGGCGACGCGCTCGTGGAGATCTGGAACGGGATGCCGTTCTTCTCCCCGGTATGGAGCCGCACGCCGCGGATCGTCCTCCTCCATCACGTCCACGCGCGAGATGTGGGACATGGTGCTTTCGCCCACGCTGGCCCGCCTCGGCCGCACGATGGAGCAAAGGATCGCTCCGCCCTTCTACCGGAGGAGCCAGATCGTCACCCTGTCCGAGTCGGCCAGACGCGATCTGGTCAGGAGGCTCAAGCACCCCGCCGACCGGGTCACGGTCGTCCCCCCGGGCGTCGACGCGCGGTTCTCCCCAGGTCGCGTCACGCAACCCGACCCCGCTGGTGATCGGCGTGGGACGGCTCGTCCCGGTCAAGCGGTTCGACCAGTTCATCGAGGCGATGATCGCCCTCAAGGCCATCCATCCCGACCTCGAGGCGATGATCGTCGGGGAGGGGTACGAGCGGCCGGCACTCGAAGCCCAGATCGCTGCGGCCGGCGCCGGCGGATGGTTCTCCCTGCCGGGCCGGCTCCCCGACGACGACCTGATCGCCGCCTACCGGCGAGCCTGGGTGGTGGGCTCCACCTCGTCGCACGAAGGGTGGGGCATGACGATCACCGAGGCCGCAGCGTGCGGCACCCCGGCCGTGGCCACCCGGATAGCCGGCCATGAGGACGCCGTCATCGACGACGAATCCGGGTTCCTGGTCTCCACGATGACGGGGCTGGAGGAAGCGATCAGCTCGATTCTGACCGACCCGATGCTGCGGCGCAGGCTGAGCCAGGGCGCGCTGCGCCGTGTGGAGGGCATGACGTGGGAACGGACGGCCTTCCTGGCTCTCGAAGCCCTGGCCTCCCAGGTCGAGCGGACACGATGACGCAAGCCTCCGACGAGGCGCCGACCATCGGAGGGGTGTGATCCACGACGTGCCGACGACCCAGGCGCTTGACGTGGCGCCCGAGGCGATCGACGTCGCTTCTCCGACGGCCGAGGAGCTCGGGGTTCCCGAGGGCACCGGGAAACGAGGGGTCCTGCGCCGCCGGCAACGGCGGGACGAGCCGGTCAAGCCGCGGCACTTCCCCTGCTTCGACGGCCTCCGGGCCATCGCCGCCGTCAGCGTCGTGGCCGTCCACACGGCGTTCGTCTCGGGGTTCACCACCTCCTCGCCCGAGGGCATCTATACGGCACGGCTCGAGATCGGTGTCACCGTCTTCTTCCTGATCTCGGGCTTCCTGCTGTACCGTCCCTTCGCGGCGTCGCACATCGCCGGACGGCGCCGCTCCGGCCACGGGACGGTTCTGGGTCCGCCGGTTCCTGCGGATCGTGCCCGCCTACTGGCTTGCGTTCACCGTGGTCAGCTTCGTCATGAAGGGCGATGTCCACCTTCTCCACGGCTGGCGCAACGACCTCGTCTACTACGGGTTCGCCCAGATCTACTTCCCCAGGGTGGTGCTCACCGGCGTTTCCCAAGCCTGGTCGCTGAACACCGAGATCAGCTTCTACATCTTCCTTCCGCTCTACGCGGCGGTGGTGGCCCTGCGCCGGGGCCGGCGATCCGACCGCCGTCAGCTTCTGTACGAGCTGCTGGGGGTGGCGGTCCTCATCGGCATCAGCGTGGCCTTTCGCACCTTCGCCTTCCACCAGCACACCCTCGAGGCGCATGTGATGCCCATCTGGCTACCCGCGTGGCTCGACATGTTCGGACTGGGCATGTTCCTCGCCGTCGTGAGCAGCTGGCTCGCCCACCGCGACCGCCAGCCGCGCTGGCTGTGGTCGCCGTTCATGCCCTGGGTGAGCTGGGCGTGCGCCGGTGTCGCCTTCTGGGCAGTGTCCAACCTCCACATCCCGATCGTCCCCATCTACACCGACCACCTGACGACCAATCTGGCCCGCCAGAGCCTGTACGGGGCCTTCGCCTTCTTTCTCTTGTTGCCGGCGGTCTTCGGGCCCCAGCCACGTGGGCCGATCCGCCGGTTCCTGGCGTGCAAACCCATGCTGGGCCTGGGCCTGATCTCGTACGGCATCTACCTGTGGCACCAGGGATGGCTCCTCGTCTATCTCCGGTGGGCCCACCGGAACTTGAACTTCCCGTTTGGCGTGCCCTGGTGGCAGCTGTTCTTGGGGGTCCTGGGACTGTCGATTCTGACGGCGACCGCGAGCTACGTGCTGCTCGAACGCCCGATCCTGAAGCTGAAGGACCGGTTCGGGTGGTGGACGCGGCGGAGCCGACCGGCTCACGCCGCACCGACGCCCGGGTGAGAGGGTCCTCAGACCGGCGGCGGTAACCGACCGGGGGTGTCGTCCTCCGGAGGGCCGTACCGACCGTTGGCAGAGCGCGCGGCGGCACGGCGAGTGAGTTCCACGATCGCGTCGGCAACCAGGCAGGCCACGGCTCCCCACGCCAGGAGGGCGGCGGTCGAGAACGTGGGTGGCCATGTCCCTCCCGCCTGCGTGGGATGCGTGGCCTGGTCCACCAGGACCACGGTGCCGGCCGCGATCATCAGCCCGACGGCACCGGCTGTCAGAAGGCCACGGGCCCGCGGCACCAACAGCGCGGCTGCCGCAGCAGCCCCCACCGCCAGCCCGATCCACGGCCGGGTGACCGCGGCGAGGACGGTACCGAGGAGGAGAGCGGTCACCGCAGCGACCAACGGTCGGGGACGAGCCGGCGGGTAAGCGAGCGGGGAGGTCAGGGTTGCGACCGCCGTCGCCGAGCCCGCTCCGAGCGCCTCGCCGCCGAGGGGTTCTGTCCCCGACCCGACGGCGTCCCGCCGGTGACGGCCCCGCCGCCGCCTCCAGATCCGGTCCGGGAGCACCGCGAGCACCAGGACGACGACCAGCCCCGCTCCCGAGACGAGCAGCGCCACCCAGATCAGCCTTTGCGGGGTCCATCGGAGGGTGACCGTCAACGTCCCGCCGTGGATCTGGCCGGTGAGCAGGCGCGGGTTCACGGTCCACCCGTTGGCGAACCCGTCGATCAGCTCGGGCGCGCCCAGGGACGTGCCCCCGTCGACGGTCGCCGTCCATCCCCGGTTGATGCTCTCGCCAAGTACCAGGTGGAATGCGCCGGAAGCAGCGGTGACGCCGCTCACCCGGACGTGGATCGTGGTCGCGGACTGCGAGGTGACCCGAGCCGTCGGCGCGCTCGAGGGACGGGGTGGGGCAACCAGGGCGGTGGGCGACACGTCGGGCATGGCCGCGCCGCCGGCGGCCGAATCGAGGGCGAGCTCGTCGAGGTTCCATCCGGTCGTGTGGCCGTACGTCGCCTCCAGGACGTGGGTCCCGGCCCCCAGGTTCAGCCCGGCGGCGTCGGGTCCGCAGAGGGAGACGTTCAGTCCGTTGCCGGCGAGCGCAGCGGACGACGAGCCGCCGACGCTGAGCCAGACGGGCTTCCCATCGATGCTGAGGAGATCGTTGCGGCACGTGCTCGGGATCGCCGCGGGCGCAGGGGGATCGACGACGCCGGGTATGCCCAGCTCGGCGACGCCCACGGGCAGGGCGATGGGTTGCCGCGAGGAGTAGCTCCGGGTAAAGCGGAGGTGGACGCCGGAAACGGTGAACTGCAGGTGTTGCCCGTGCATGGTGGGAAAGCTGACGGGGACCGAGACCGTCGAACCGGGCTTGGTGCCTGCCGTGAGTGGTGGGATGCGAACGTTCGTCGAGCCGTTCTCGGTGGCCACGGTCAGTTCGGTGGGGACCGAGTGCCGGCCGTCGTCGACGACTTGCAGGTTGAGATGGTCGAAGGTCACGGGCTTGGGGAGGTCGACGTGGATCCACGAGCCGAGTTGGCTCGCCGCGCCGAAGCCGGGGCTCCACACCGTCTTGGGGTTCCCATCGAGCGCGGCGGAAGCGCCGGCGCTCAGGTCCCCCGGAAGCCGTCCTTTGGAGTACGCAACGATCCCCGAGGCCTGTTGGCGGCCGACCAGGCGGTCGATCTGATCGTCGGGGATGAGCGCGTTGATCCTGGCGGTGCCCGTCAGGGTGAAGGTCCGGGCATTGGGCAGGACAAAGGATCGGTCGATGCTGGCCTCGGGGTCCTGGCGCGGCGGGTAGGGGAAACGCGCTGGCGCGTGAGCAGGATGACCAGCCGGTTGGAGGCCGTCGAGGTTCCGGCGGCACCCAGCACATCACTGGGTAGGTCGATGAGCTCGGTCGCCGTCGTGTCGGCCACGCGGACCTCGGCGAATCCGACCGAGGACGGCCCGGCGTTGAGGTCGGTCCCCTTCAGGTTCGTCGCATCGACGCGGATCCTCAGGGTGCCGAAGGTACGGGACGGGAACGTGATGGTCTGACCCTGCGTGGTCCTCGACGCCGGTCCGAGGTTGACAGTGAGCGGGTGCGTGCCGTCGAAGGTGAGCGTGGCCTTGGTGATCCACCGGTTGTTACCCCCCGTGAGGGGCTCGACCAGGTTCACGGCATTCGTGGTCGTGGGCCGAAGGAACTGCACCTGCCACCACTGTCCGATCGGTTGACCGAAGGCACCCGTCTCCCACGCGGTGTCGAGGTTGCCGTCAATGGCCTGTGCGGGGCGGTCCTCGGGGAGGTACGTGACGGTGTCGCCGTAGCTGGAGGCGGTGACCGACCGCACGCCGAGGTACGAGGCCACCGTGGAGGAGGTGATCGGTGCTTTCGGGAAGAGCACGATGGGGGAATTGGACGGATCGGTCTGCTGCGGCTGGGTCGGGGTGAGGGTCTGGCCCGCCTCGTCCACGATCGTGTCCCACCGGAAGGCCCTCCGGCGATTGGTGTCGGTGACCACCACGGTCGCGCCGTGCCCGAGTGCGGCCGTCAGCTGGCCGGGGTGCTGGTCGAGAGTACCGGCGTACAACACGGTCGGATCGTTGGCCAGCAGCCCGACCCCGGCCGAGGCGACCAGCCCTTCGCCGTCGCCGTCGAGCACCACCGGCGAAGCGGTCGGCTCGGTGCGCACGATCGCCCGCGGGTTGGCGACCGCCAACACCTCGAGGGGGCAGGGTTCGATCGGGTTGGGGTTCGCCAGTGCCGCCTCGTCCACCTGGGGCAGCGGTCCATGGTCCGGCCGGGGAGTCCCGTAACAGGTCGGGGTGCCCAGGCCGGACGGCGTGGGCTGCAGCTGGGCCCAGAGCTGAGCCGGCGGGGGCTGGTCGTAGTGTTCGTAGTTGAGGTCGGACTGCACCAGCACGTCGCCCACGCTCATAAGGCGGGCGATCGGGGCGAGGGCATTGGGGTTCGACGCTCCGACCTGCATCGGATCGTCGAGGGCGTACAGGAGATCCTCGGTCGCCGTCGAGCCCTGCGGCACCTGTTCGCGGCTGACGTACCCTCGGTTCAGGATGGCCGGGTACACGGGGTCGGTGGTGTCCCCGTAGTCGTAGTTGGCGAAGTCGGACCCGGGGATGCCCAGAACCCTGGTGCCCGCCCCCTCGTTGTTCAGGGCCTTCGCTGCGGCGAGGGTGTACCCGGGGAGCTGGGCCGGCTGCGTGTACTTGTCCGCGACGGTGGAACCGTTGAACGCGGAGGGATTGGCCGCCGCCACCACGGCCACCGACAGCGCGGCGACGCCCAGGGCGAACGGGCGCGAGCGCTGGGCGAGCGCGGCGACGCCCGCGCCGAGCAGTATGGCGATACCCAGGGCGAGGAGCGGGGTGGCCCGGTCGGTCGAGCGCAGCGCCAGGCCTGCCGAGGTCTGGGTCATGAACGCTTTCAGGGCGTGGCCGAACCAGGTGGGATCTGCGAACGGGTAGACCCCGACAGCGAGCACCAGTCCTGTTGCGACAAGGAGCACGAAGAAGGCCCGGTAGCGCCAGCGGGTGAAGACCGCGGCGATGAAGGAGAGAGCGGGCACGGCGAAGCCGAGCGCCAGGGGGACGAGCTCCTGGGTCAGTTGGACCGACGACGACACCCAGGGGCCGAGACGGTCGGTGCCGTAGAAGTACCAGTACCCCAGCCCCCGGAGCACCTCGATCGGCGTGGAGGTCTGGCTGACCGTCTGGACCGTCTCTGTGGTCTGGAGGATGGCCACACCGAAGCCACCTTCAATGGCCAGCCCGGCGATCCACCAGAGGGAAACCGCCAGGGACAACCCGGCCAGCTTCAGCGCCGCCGCGCCGGCCCGGCGCCATGTCGCCTCGCGCAGTCCGACCACGGAGTAGACGAGCCAGAGCGCCGGCCCGAGGCCGACGTACAGCAGCGAGGTCGCGTTGATGCTGCTCACCAAGGCCACGACGACCGCGAACCGGGCGCTGTCCCGCCAGCCCCCCCGGCGCACCGCCAGGGCGGCGAGCGCCACCAGCCATGGGAGCCCCGCCCAGGGAAGCAGCAGGACAGAGATCCGCCCCACGTACTGCAGGAAGTACGGGGAGAACATGTAGGCGAACGCGGCCACGAACGGCCCCAGCCCCCGCAGGGCGAGGGTGCGGCACAGGAACAGGACGCCTGCCCCGGCGGCGAACAGGATCGTGCCGACCCACAGGCGCTGGGCGACCCACACCGGGACCCCGATGGCATGGAAGAACCAGAAGAAGGGGCCCATCGGGAACAGGTAGCCGATCTGCTGGTGAGTGACCGTCCCGAGGCCGACGGTCGGATCCCACATGGACGCAGACGCCGGGATGAAGCGGTTGATGTCGAGGTAGAGGTAGGTCTTGGTATCCGAGCTCACAAGCCCGGGCTGGGCCATCAGCTGGGGCACGTAGGCCAACAGGGCGAGCAGCAGATGAGCGGTCCACGACCCCCACCGCCCGACCCCGTGCTCGAGGTGGGCACTCGTTCCGAGACGCCCGGTGGCGCTCGGCGATGGATGGCCGACGAAGCCCCCCGCTGTCCCCTGTTCGGTGGTCACCCCCGCAGGGCTCACTCAGCTCCTCGTTCGTCTACCGGCAGCGGCGCATTGTAGGCACCCCCGCACCGGTACCGGGGTCACCCTCGCTGGGAGGTCGCCTTGCTGCTCGTGGTGAAAGTGGTGGACCCAGCGGGCCGGAAGGACTGCGAGCATAGCCACGCCCGTTTCTGCCACGCGGTTAGCATTCGCCCCCGTGCTGGCTGTCGGCCTTACCGGGGGCATCGGATCGGGCAAGTCAGCGGTGGCGGACCTGTTGGTGGCGCGCGGCGCGGTGCTCATCGATGCCGACCAGCTGGCCCGTGACGTGGTGGCCCCGGGCGGGCCGGCGTACCAACCGCTGATCGACCGGTTCGGCCCGTCGATCGTGGCGGGCGATGGCACCATCGATCGCCCGGCTCTGGCGGCTGTCGCTTTCGTCGACGATGCCGCGCGGGCCGATCTCAACGCCATTACCCACCCAGCGATCGGGATGGCGATGGTCGGAGCCCGGGACGCGCTGGCCGAGTCGGACCGGATTGTGGTGCTGGCGATACCCCTCTTGACGGCGAAGCATCGCGAGACGTCGAAACTCGACGAGGTCGTGGTTGTGGACTGTCCCACCGATATCGCGCTCGAGCGCTTGCTCACGCAACGAGGGATGGATCGCGCCGATGCCGAGGCGCGAATTCGTGCCCAGATCACCCGCGAGGAGCGGGTGAAGGAGGCCGACTACGTGTTGGACAACTCGGGCGATCGTGCCACACTCGAGGTCGAGGTCGAACGGCTGTGGGAATGGCTGAACGGGCGTAAGCCCTAGCCGACCGGACGAGAAAGGCTCACGTCCGCCTGAGCCGGTTGCGCTCCCCGGTCACGCCGGCCCGCCCCTTGGCGGCGGCCACCTTGCGGGCCCTCGAGATGGCGCCCGCACCTTTGGGGTGTGCGGGGGGGACCCAGGTGAAGTTCCCGGGCCCGCCGCTGAGGCGCCACCCGCCGAAGGTCTTGAGGGCGTGACAGCCCGGGCACATGCGCACAAGATTGTCGAGCTCGGTCGGACCGCCTTTGTGGTAGTCGAGCACGACGTGGTCTCGTTCGAGGCCGAGCCGCTTGCCACAGCCCGGGACGACACAGGTGCGGTCCCGCACGAGCAGGGCCGCCTCGAGCGCTTTGGCGATCGTGCGTGAGGACCGGGTCACCGTCTTGATGTCGAAACCCTCTTTGATCACATAACGCAGGGCCGACTCGCCCAGCAACTCGGTGGCCGCTCCGACCGAGACCGCGCCGATGCCCTCGATCTCGCAGGTCTCGTCTTCTTGTGTCGTGCCCCGGCGCAGCGCGGCGGCGTCGACGATGACCAAGGTCTCGACCGAGCACCCGCCGCCGCGGCCCGCACCGGCCAACAGGTCGATGAAGGCATCGAGGCGGTGGGCCTCGAGGGAGGCCCCGCCTTTGGACCCGGCGGCCTTGAAGCGTCCCTTGGCCCGTGCCTCGATCAAGGGGGCCACCCGGGCCCATTGCACCTCGTCGCAGAAGAACGCCCCCCTGACCCCGCCCGACGGGCACTGGTGCTGGCGCAGATGGCGGTGCTGGTGGACCCGGGCGCGCCGGGTCGCCTCGTCCTCTGCGCTGCGCGCGGCGGCGATGAGCGCGGTGGCGGTCGTGGCCAGTTCGTGGTGCGACGCCCCGGCCCCGGTCAGCTCCAACAGGGTCTTGGCACTCCCCGGGGCCGCCGCCTCGGTGTGTCCGAGCACGGCGAGCTGGGCGCAGGACAGTGCGCCGCCCTGGAGGGCCTCGCTCAGCGCCGCATCGGCACTGGCCGTCGTGGCGGCGGCCAGGCGGTCCTTGGCGACCGAGGCCGAGGACCCACAGATCGCGCCCAGCCAGTCGGCGGCCACGCCATGGCCGACCTTGGCGTGGGCCCCGGTATGGAGCACCCGGGGGCTGAACAGGGCAATGCCAGAGGCGGCGGTCCGTTCGGCCCGGGCGAACAGGTCCACCAACACCAGGGCTTCATCGCCCGAGAGCACCGACGGCGACGTCGCCCGCAGCACCGACTGCATCTGGCACAGGGCGGATTCGAGCGTTTCGACCGCAGCGGCGACGCCCACGGGAGTGACGCCCACGGGAGTGACGCCCACAGGGGCGCTGTTCACAGGAGCGACGCCCCCAGGAGCGCTGTTCACAGGAGCGACGCTTGGACCGGCGAGGGCGGGAGGAGCGAGGGTGGGAAGGGCCACACGAGGACCTTAGAGAGGGGGTGTATCACGGCCACGAAGACCCAGGCCGGGGTGAGGGAACTCAGATCAGGCCGTGGGTGCGGGGCGGCCGAGGGGCTAGAGGAACTGTGAAGGACGAATGTCCTCGGGCAACGACTTCAACCAGTCCTTGATCTCGGACAGGCACGCGTCGCACGGAAGTCGGTGCTCGGTCTCCGGGGGCATCCCGACGATCCGATGCTTCTTCTTGATCAGCAGGCCCCGGGGACACGAGAACAGGACGTGATAGATGCCCTTGTCCTCGATGTACTTGTCGAACCGGTCCGTGTAATAGGAATCCATATACGACGCGACAGTGGGTGAGCCTGCAGTTTCAGAGTCAATGCGAGGGGAGTCCATCGCCATTTCCCAAGCGTAGGCCCCCCAAGGGACGAAGAATCCCCGAAATGCTCCGGGACACCCACTTGCACCCACAGCGCACCGGACCCGCACCCGCATGCTCACACTCGTGCCGTGCCGTGCCGTGCCGAGCCGGGCACAGCAGCGCAGACCCGGGCACCAACCGTCCCTGATACACCCTCCCGGTATCCTCCCTACATGGCCGATTTCGAGGTCGTCTCACCCTTCAAGCCCTCCGGCGACCAGCCCGGAGCCATTGCCGCGCTCGTGGAGGGGACCAAACGAGGGGACCGGTACCAGACCCTCCAGGGCATCACAGGCTCCGGGAAGACGGCAACGATCGCCTGGATGATCGAACAGGTCCAACGCCCCACCCTCATCATCGAGCCGAACAAGTCCCTGGCGGCGCAGCTCTCCTCCGAGTTGCGGGACCTGTTCCCCAAGAACCGGGTCGAGTTCTTCGTCTCGTACTACGACTACTACCAACCCGAGGCGTACCTCCCGACGACCGACACGTACATCGAGAAGGACTCGTCGATCAATGACGAGATCGACCGCCTGCGGCACGCCACGACGTCGTCGCTGCTCATGCGGAGGGACGTGATCGTGGTGGCATCGGTCTCGTGCATCTACGGCTTGGGCTCGCCCCTCGAGTACCGCGACCGCATTCTCGGGCTCTCGGTCGGCCAGCAGTACGACCAGCGCGAGATCCTGCGCAAGCTCGTCGACCTGCAGTACGCCCGCAATGACGTCAACCTGGTCCGGGGAACGTTCCGGGCCCGGGGCGACACGGTCGAGATCCATCCGGCCTACGAGGAGCAGGCGCTGCGGGTCGAGATGTTCGGCGACACCATCGACCGCATCGTGCCCTTCGATGTCATGACGGGCGAGATGGGGGAGGAGCTCGAGGACATCGCGGTCTACGCCGCGACGCACTACGTCACGGGTGACGAGATCGTGCAGCGAGCCGTGAAGTCCATCGAGACCGAGCTCAGGGACCGCCTGCAGTACTTCGAAAAGGAGGGCAAGCTCCTCGAGGCGCAGCGCCTCAGGGTCCGCACCGAACACGACCTCGAAATGCTGGCCGAGACGGGCGTGTGCTCGGGCATCGAGAACTACAGCCGGCATCTCGACGGCCGGGCCCCCGATGAGGCCCCTTTCACGCTGCTCGACTTCTTCCCGAAGGACTACCTGGTGGTCCTCGACGAGAGCCACGTCTCGGTGCCGCAACTGCACGGGCAGTACGCCGGCGACCGGTCCCGCAAGGACATGTTGGTCGAACACGGGTTCCGTCTCCCCTCTGCGAGGGACAACCGCCCGCTGCGCTTCGACGAATTCATCGAGCGGGTCCCCCAGGCAGTGTTCGTCTCTGCCACCCCGGGCCCGTTCGAAAAGGAGCACTCGACCCAGATGGTCGAGCAGGTCATCCGGCCCACCGGCCTGGTCGACCCCGAGGTCACCATTCGGCCTACCAAGGGCCAGGTGGACGATCTCCTGGCGCGGATCGAGAGCACCGTGGCCGCCGGGGGGAGGGTCCTGGTCACCACGCTCACGAAGAAGATGGCCGAGGACCTGACCGACTACCTGGCCGACGCCGGGGTGCGGGTGCAGTACCTCCACTCCGACATCGACACGATCACCCGTATCGAGATCCTGCGGGAGCTCCGGCTCGGCTCCATCGATGTCCTCGTCGGCATCAACCTGCTCCGGGAAGGCCTCGACCTTCCCGAGGTGTCGCTGGTGGCCATCCTCGACGCGGACAAGGAAGGGTTCCTCCGCTCAGCCTCGTCACTGATCCAGACCATGGGCCGGGCGGCCCGCAACGTGGACGGCACCGTGGTGCTCTACGCGGACACCATCACCGACTCCATGCGCGAGGCCGTGTCGGTGACCCAGCGCCGGCGCGAGATCCAGACCGCGTACAACCTGGAGCACGGCATCGATCCGACGACCATCCGCAAAACGGTGACCGACATTCTCGAACGCCTGCGCGGCAACTCGGGAGGAGCGGGTGGGCCGGGTGCCGGCGCGGGCGGAGGTCGCTCCACCACCGCGGGGCGCAGCCGGGCCGAGGTGCGTCGGAACGCAGCGGTGCGCGGCAACAAACGATCGCTGCTCGCCGACGGGGACGCCTCCACGCCGGCCGAGGCGATCGAGCTCATGACGCAACTCGAGGCCGAGATGAAATCCGCCGCCGCCGAGCTGCGCTTCGAGGAGGCGGCACTTCTGCGCGACGAGATCGCCGAGTTGCGCGCCTCCGTACCGGGTTGAGCCGGTCGAGCCTGTCACAACCTCCCGGTATCCTCCCTTAATGGCCGATCGTCTCGTCGTTCGCGGTGCCCGCGAGCACAACCTGAGGGATGTCTCCCTCGACCTGCCCCGGGACAAGCTGATTGTCTTCACCGGGCTGTCGGGGTCGGGGAAATCGTCGCTGGCGTTCGACACGATCTACGCCGAGGGCCAGCGTCGCTACGTCGAATCTCTCTCGGCGTACGCCCGCCAATTCCTGGGCCAGATGGACAAGCCGGACGTCGACTTCATCGAGGGACTGTCGCCGGCCATCTCCATCGACCAGAAGTCGGCCTCCCGCAACCCGCGTTCGACGGTCGGCACCATCACGGAGGTCTACGACTATCTCCGGCTGCTGTACGCCCGGATCGGGCATCCGCACTGCCCGACCTGTGGCCGGCCGGTGGCCCGGCAGACGCCGCAGCAAATCGTCGACCGCGTCCTCGAGTTGCCCGAGGGCACGCGGTTCCAGGTGCTGGCCCCCGTGGTCCGGGGACGCAAGGGCGAATACAGCACACTGCTCGACGACCTGGCCAAGCAGGGCTTCGCCCGGGTCAGGGTGGACGGCATCCCGGTGGAGCTCGCCGAGCGGTCCGAGGTCGCGCTGGCGCGCTACGAGACGCACACCATCGAGGTCGTCGTGGACCGGCTCATCCGGCGTGACGGGATCCGACAGCGGCTGACCGAATCGATCGAGACGGCCCTCGAACTGACCGGCGGGACGGCCGAGGTGCTGGTCATGAACAGTTCCGGCAAGACGGGTGGGGCCAGGTCCAAGAAGGACGCCGCCGGTGCTGACGGGTCCGCCGGCGCAGACGGCATCGAAAGTGCCGACGGGCCCGACGCCGAGGGCATCACGTTCTCCCAGCATCTCGCCTGCACGCACTGCGGCATCAGCTTCGACGAGCCCGCCCCCCGCAGCTTCTCCTTCAACTCCCCCTACGGCGCCTGCCCGACCTGCGTCGGTCTGGGGACGAAGTTCGAAGTGGATCCCGAACTTGTGGTGCCCGACGAGTCCCTCTCGCTGGCGGACGGGGCCCTGGCACCCTGGGCCGGCGCCCGCAGCGAGTACTTCTCGGGGTTGCAGGCCGGCGTGGCCGAGCTGGGCGGGTTCTCGGTCACCACGCCGTGGAAGTCGCTCAAGGCCAAGGACAAGAAGCTCGTCCTCTACGGCACGGGCAGCAAGTCCGTGCACATCCGCTACAAGAACCGCTTCAACCGCACGCGCTCCTATGAAGCCCTGTTCGAGGGCATCGTGCCGTGGCTGCAACGTCGCCACGGCGAGGCCGAGTCGGACTGGTCCCGCGAACAGGTCGAGCAGTACATGCGCGAGGTTGACTGCCCGGCCTGCCACGGGGCCCGGCTCAAGCCCGAGTCCCTGGCGGTCACCGTCGGTGGCCGCAACATCTACGAGCTGTGCAGCCTCTCCATCGGTGCGGCCGTCGAGGAGATGGGGTCGCTCAAGCTCAGCGATCGCGAGCACATGATCGCCGACCGTGTCTTCAAAGAAGTCCGCGAACGCATGCAGTTCCTGCTCGACGTGGGGCTCGACTACCTGTCCCTCAGCCGCTCCGCCGGCACGCTGTCGGGCGGCGAGGCGCAGCGCATCCGTCTGGCCAGCCAGATCGGGAGCGGGTTGGTGGGTGTCCTCTACGTCCTCGACGAGCCGTCGATCGGTCTGCACCAGCGCGACAACCAACGACTGATCGGCACGCTCGAGCGGCTGCGCAACCTGGGCAACACGGTCATCGTGGTGGAGCACGACGAGGAGACCATCCGGACCGCCGACTACGTGGTGGACATCGGCCCCGGGGCGGGGGAGCACGGCGGGAGCGTGGTGCACGCCGGCCCGGTCACCGGCCGCGGCGGCCTGCTCTCCAACAAGGCCTCGATCACCGGGCAGTATCTCTCGGGCAAGCGCTCCATCCCCGTCCCGGCCCGCCGGCGACCGGGCACGGGCGAAGTGGTGACCGTACGGGGCGCCCGCGAGCACAACCTGCAGGGGATCGACGTCTCCTTCCCCCTCGGCTGCCTGGTGGCCGTCACCGGGGTCTCGGGCTCGGGCAAGTCGACGCTGGTCAACGACATCCTCCTGCGGGTCCTGGCCCAGAAGCTGCACCGGGCCAAGACGCTGCCGGGTCGTCACCGCACCGTCGAGGGTGTGCAGTATCTCGACAAGGTGGTCGACGTGGACCAGGCCCCCATCGGCCGCACGCCACGCTCGAACCCGGCCACATACACGGGCGTCTTCGACCACATCCGCAAGCTCTTCGCGCAGACGGCCGAAGCCAAGGTGCGGGGCTACCTCCCGGGTCGCTTCTCCTTCAACGTCCGCGGCGGCCGCTGCGAGGCGTGTGCCGGCGACGGCACGATCAAGATTGAGATGCACTTCCTCCCCGACGTCTACGTCCCCTGCGAGGTCTGCCACGGGGCTCGCTACAACCGCGACACGCTCGAGATCACCTTCCGGGGCAAGACGATCGCCGACGTGCTCGACATGTCCTGCGAGGAGGCGCTCTCCTTCTTCTCCAAGCAGCCACCGATCGCCCGGCACATGCAGACCATGGTCGACGTCGGCCTGGGGTACGTCCGGCTGGGCCAACCCGCGCCCACGCTCTCGGGCGGCGAGGCGCAACGGGTCAAGCTGGCCAGCGAGTTGAGCCGGCGCCCGACGGGGCACACCTTCTACATCCTCGACGAGCCCACCACGGGCCTGCACTTCGAGGACACCCGCCGCCTGCTCGAGGTGTTGGGCCGCCTGGTGGAGCAGGGCAACACGGTCGTGGTGATCGAGCACAACCTCGACGTGATCAAAACGGCGGACTGGGTCGTCGACCTCGGGCCCGAAGGGGGCAACCGGGGCGGCACCGTGGTGGCCGAAGGAACGCCCGAGCAGGTGGCGAAAACGGCGGGCAGCTACACCGGCGACGTGCTCAAGCCGGTGCTGGCCAAAGCGAAAGAGAAGATCAAATAGAACAGATCAGGTGATCGCCAGCATCCGCTCCAGGGCCACCCGGGCCCATTCGGCCACGTCGCCGTCGACCTGAATCCGGTTGCGCACCTCGCCGTCGACGAGGCCCTCGAGGATCCAGGCCAGGTGCGGGGGATCGATGCGCGACATTGTCGAGCAGGGGCAGACGAGGGGGTCCAGGCAGACGACCGTCTTGTCGGGCGTCTCGTCGTCGAGGCGCTTCACGAGGTGGATCTCGGTGGCCACCCCGATCACCGACCCCGACGGGGCGGCGGCCACGCCACGGATCAGGTTGTCGGTCGAGCCCACCAGGTCCGCCATCTCCACGACGTCGTGGGCGCACTCGGGGTGCACCATGACGAGCCCGCCGGGGTGCTCGGCCCGGAAGGCATCCACGTGCTCGGGCCGGAAACGCTGGTGCACCGAACAGTGCCCCTTCCACAGGAGCAGGGTGGACGACTTGACCTCGAAGTCACTGAGCCCGCCCAAGGCCAGCCGGGGGTTCCAGACCCGCATGTCGCCGGCACCGTACCCGAGCTCGTACCCGGTGTTGCGGCCGAGATGCTGGTCCGGGAAGAACAGCACCTTGTCGCCCCGCCCCGCCTCGAGAGCCCAGGTCAACACGGCCCGGGCGTTGGAGGAGGTGCAGACCGCACCCCCGTGACGCCCGACGAACGCCTTGAGGGCAGCGGAGGAGTTCATGTAGGTGATGGGGATGATGCGGCTCACGTCGGTGACCCGGCCCAACTCCTCCCACGCCTCCTCCACCTGCTCAATGTCGGCCATGTCGGCCATGGAGCACCCTGCGTTGAGGTCGGGGAGGAGCACCTGCTGATGGGCCCCGGTCAGGACGTCGGCCGACTCGGCCATGAAGTGGACCCCGCAGAAGACGATGAACTCCGCCTCGGTCACCTCGGCCGCCATGCGGGAGAGCCCGAACGAGTCGCCGCGGGCGTCGGCCCACCGCATGATGTCGTCGCGCTGGTAGTGGTGCCCGAGCACGAAGAGCCGCGGGCCCAGTGCGGCTTTGGCGGCGCCGATCATGGCCGCCAACTCCTCACCCGACGCGACGGTATAGCGCTCGGGGAGCGGGGATTGAAGCCTGAGCATCTGTATGCCCCCTTTGAGGGAGTGCACCGATTGGCCGGCGGGGACAGCCTGGTCGCCCATCCGCGGGTATGTCGGCCTCGGTGCGAGGTGTCGTGCCGGAAACCAGGCCGGCACCCGTAGTGTAACTGGTGTTCAGCAAAAGTTCGCGGGCATTGGCGCCGAGTGCCCGCGCAACCGCCAAGCAACCGCTCGGCAACCCCCAACCCCAGTGACTGCGCGAAAGTTGACCTGATGCAGTACAAGCCGCCCACAGGCTCCATCCCCGATGCGCCGGGGTCGTACCAGTTCTACGACGCCGAGGGCCGGGTGCTGTACGTGGGAAAGGCGAAATCCCTGCGCCACCGGCTGCCCAACTACTGGCAGGACTCGGCCAAATTGTTGCCCCGCACGGCCCAGATGGTGGCCCAGGCCGATCACGTCGAGTGGATCGTGGTGGAGAGCGAGGTCGATGCGCTGATCCTGGAGCACTCGCTCATCCAGGCCCACCTGCCCCGGTACAACGTCCGGCTCAAGGACGACAAGAGCTACCCCTGGCTGGCCGTGACCCTCACGGATGAGTGGCCCCGGCCCGTGGTGATCCGCGGCCGCAAGCGCAAAGGCGTGCGTTACTTCGGCCCGTACGGCCACGCCGGGGCGATCCGGTCCACGCTCGACCTCCTCGTCCGGAGCTTCCCGGTCCGTACGTGCTCGGACACCAAGTTCGTCCGTCACGAGCGGCTCGGCCGGCCCTGCCTGCTCTACGACATTGAGCGGTGCTCGGGACCCTGCGTCAACGCCGTCGACCACGAGGCCTACGACGGGTACGTCCAGGACCTCATGGGCTTTCTCTCCGGGGACACCGACCCGGTGCTCGACCGGCTCGAGGCCGAGATGCGCGATGCGTCCGACGCTCTCCAGTTCGAGCGCGCCGCCCGCCTGCGCGACCGGATCGCAGTGGCCCGCAAGGCGGCCGAGGCGCAGCAGATGGTGTCGGAGCGGCCCGAGGATTTCGACGTGATCGGCATCGCGGAGGACCCGCTCGAGGCGTCGGTGCAGATCTTCCACGTCCGCCGGGGCCGGGTCATCGGCCACCGCGGCTTCGTGGCCGAGAAGGTGGAGGACCTCAGCGCACCCGAGTTCATGGGGCTGGTGCTGGGCCAGGTCTACGGCGCCGTCGGGACGGAGGTGCCGCGCCGGGTTCTGGTCCCCGAGCCGCCGGCCGACCTGGACCTGCTCTGCAGCTGGCTGTCCACCTTGCGCGAGGGCCCGGTCGACATCGCGGTCCCGCAGCGCGGGGCGAAGCGCGCCCTGCAGGAGACCGTGACCCGCTCGGCCTCCGAGGACCTGGCTCGTCACCGGTTGCGGCGGGCGTCCGATCACAATGCCCGCTCGAAGGCCCTGACCGAGCTGCAGGCGGCCCTGGGCCTGCGCGAGGCGCCGCTGCGCATCGAGTGCTTCGACATGAGCCACCTGCAGGGGACCGATTACGTGGGGTCGATGGTCGTGCTCGAGGACGGGCTGGTCAAGCGCTCCGACTACCGCCGCTTCAAGGTCAAGACGGTCAGGGGCAACGACGACTACGCCGCCATGGAGGAGGTCCTGACCCGCCGCTTGACCGCACTCAAGGAGCCGACCGACCGGGAGATCGGCGTCCGGGCCCGGCCCAGGCGCTTCGCCTACCGGCCCAACCTTCTCGTGGTCGACGGCGGTAAGGGCCAGCTGGCCGTCGCCGAACGCGTGGTCAACGAGCTCGGCCTGGCCGACGAGATCGAGCTGGCGTCCTTGGCCAAGCAATTCGAGGAGGTCTACCGCCCCGGTTCGCCCGAACCCGTCCGCCTGCGGCGTGGGTCCGATGCCCTCTACCTCCTCCAGCGGGTCCGGGACGAGGCCCACCGATTCGCCATCACCTTCCACCGGGAGAAGAGGGCGAAGCGGATGACCAAGAGCGTGCTGGACGGGATCCCCGGACTCGGGCCGGCCCGCAAGGCGCGCCTGATCAAGGAATTCGGCAGCGTGCACGCGGTGCGGGCGGCGGCCCTCGAGGAGTTGCTGGCGCCCTCGTGGCTGCCCGACCAGGTGGGCCTCGCGGTCTACGAGGGCGTGCGCAAGACTGGCGCACGGTGAGCGAGTTCCTTGTCGTGACGGGGATGTCCGGGGCGGGACGTTCCACCGCCGCCGCCTCACTGGAGGACCTCGGGTGGTTCGTCATCGACAACCTGCCGGCGGCGCTGATCCTCAAGATGGCCGAGATGATGGCTTTGCCCGGAGCGGAGATCGACCGTGTGGCGCTGGTCATCGGTCGTGGCGGCGGGGCCGGGAGCGACGATCTGCCGAACGTGCTCGACGCGTTGCGCGCCAACAGCAACCGGGTGCGCGTGCTCTTCCTCGATGCCAGCGACGACGTGCTCGTCCGGCGTTACGAGGGGACCCGCCGCCGGCATCCGCTGGTGGCGCGGGGGGTGGAGGCATCGATCGCCGACGAGCGGCGGCTGCTGGCGCCCGTGCGCGACCGGGCGGACCTGTTGATCGACACGGGGGAGCTGAACTCCAACCAGCTGCGCACCCGGGTGATCGAGGCGTTCGGGAACGAAGGCGGCGCGTCGTCGATGCGGACGTCGGTGGTCTCGTTCGGCTACAAGTTCGGCCTCCCGCTCGATGTGGACGTGGTCTTCGACTGCCGGTTCCTCCCCAACCCGTTCTGGATCGAGGAACTGCGCCCGTACAGCGGACTCGACGCGCCGGTGCGCGAGTACGTCCTTTCCCAGCCCGAGACGAAGGACTTCTTGGACAAGGTGGACGGACTGCTGACCGGCATCGTGCCGTCGTTCGAGCGGGAGGGGAAGTCCTACCTGACGATCGGGTTGGGGTGTACCGGAGGGCGGCACCGCTCGGTGGCGCTGGCCGAGGCCCTGGGCGAGCGTTTCGTGGGTCACGGGTATCCGGTGTCGGTCTTCCACCGGGACGTGGAGCGATGAGCCCGCCGGCGGTCGTCGCGCTGGGTGGTGGCCACGGGACGGCGGTGACGCTGCGGGCCGCCCGACGGTACGCCGGCGCGCTGACGGCGGTCGTGTCGGTGGCCGACGACGGCGGCTCGAGCGGCCGCCTGCGCGAGATCCTCAACGTCGTCGCGCTCGGCGACCTCCGCAAGTGCCTGGTCGCGCTGGCGGCCGAGGACTCCGCCACCTCTCCGCACCCCGCTCTCCGCCACCTCTGCGCACTCCGCGCTGGCGGCGGCCTTCGAGCACCGCTTCGACGAAGGGGAGCTGGCGGGGCATGCGCTCGGCAATCTCATACTGGCCGGCCTTGTTGAGGCCACGGGCGACCTCGTCTCGGGCGTGCGTGCCGCGGCCGAGCTCCTCGGTGCGGTGGGCGACGTGCTCCCGGCGACCGTCGAGCGGGTCACCCTCAAGGCCGAGTCCGACGGCGGGCAGGTGGCGGGCCAGGTGGCCGTGTCGCGGGCCGACAACATCCAGACGGTGTCGCTCGTGCCGGGGGATGCGGGGCCGCCGCCGCTGGCCATCGAGCGGATACTGGCGGCCGACCAGATCGTCATCGGCCCCGGGTCGCTGTTCACCAGCGTGCTGGCTGCCGCCGCGGTGGAGGGCATCGCCGACGCCGTGTCGCGCTCACGTGGCCAGCGCGTCTACGTCTGCAACTTGCGGCCGCAGCAGCCCGAGACGGCGGGATTCGATGTGGCGGCCCACTTGGACGCTCTGAGCAGGCATAATGTAACTGTGGACGTTGTTCTGTGTGATACCAGTCAAGGCATGACCCTGGGCGATTTAGGTATTTCGGCACTGGATATCCCCCTGACGGGGGGGAATGCTCTGGTACACAGTCCAATCAGATTGGCGCACGCCCTCGCCAGTCTGCTGGCATAGTGAAATAAGGGAAGAAGGTCCAAATGTCGGTGAGGGTCGGAATCAACGGGTTCGGGCGGATCGGACGCAACTTTCTCCGGGCTGCATTGGCGAGTGGGGCCGATATCGAGGTGGTGGGCGTCAACGACCTGACGTCACCCGAGACGCTGGCCCACCTTCTCCGCTACGACTCCACGCAGGGCCGCATGCCGGTCCCGGTCGACGTGGAGGGCAGTGACCTCCTGGTCGGCGAGCACCACATCCGGGTCATGGCCGAACGCGAGCCCGAGCAGCTCCCCTGGGGCCCGCTCGGCGTCGACGTCGTCATTGAGTCGACCGGCCGTTTCACCTCGCGGGCCGACGCGGCGGGGCACCTGCACGGTGGGGTGAAGCGGGTCATCATCTCGGCACCCTCTTCCGATGCCGACCACACCTTCGTCATCGGCGTCAACGACGACGAGTACGACCCGGCGAAGCACATCGTGGTGTCGAACGCCTCGTGCACGACGAACTGCTTCGTCCCGATGGTCAAGGTGATCGACGACAACTTCCACATCGTCAGCGGGCTCATGACGACGGTGCATGCCTACACGAACGATCAGAACCTGCTCGACCTGACGCACACCGACCTCCGGCGGGCGTGGGCGGGCGCGGTGAACATCGTCCCGAGCAGCACCGGTGCGGCCCGGGCCACGAGCCTCGTGCTCGAGTCCATGAAGGGACGGCTCGACGGCATGTCGCTCCGGGTGCCGCTCCCGGTCGGGTCCATCACCGACTTCACCGCCGTGGTGAAAGGCAATCCCTCGGTGGCGGAGGTGAACGCCGCCTTCGCCGAGGCCGCGGCCAAGCCGCCCCTCGACCGGGTGCTCGAGTACACCGAGGACCCGCTCGTGTCGAGCGATATCGTCGGCAGCCCCGCCTCGTGCACCTTCGACGCCGGGCTCACGATGGTCCAGACCATCAATGAGGAGCTGTCCCTCGTCAAGGTGGAAGGTTGGTACGACAACGAATGGGGTTACTCCAACCGACTGGTCGATCTGACCCTTCTGGTAGGGGAGTGATCCGGTGAACCCACTGCACGGCCTGCCGCTCCTTCAGGACCTCCCCGACATCGAAGGGCGACGCGTGCTGGTGCGGGTCGACTTCAACGTCCCGCTCCACATCGGCATCGACGGCCGGGCCACGGTGGCCGACGACTTCCGCATCACCGCCGCGCTGCCGACACTGCGCTGGCTGCAGGACCAGGGCGCCGAGGTCGTGGCCTCCTCACACCTCGGCCGGCCGGCCGCCACCCGCGACCCCCGCTGGGAGATGGACCCCGTGCGCGAGCGCCTTGCGGCCTTGTGTCCCGGTATCGAGCTCGGTGAGAACCTGCGCTTCTTCCCCGGGGAGAAGGCCAACGACCCCGAGTTCGTCGCCTCCCTCATCAAAGGCTTCGACGCCTATGTGAACGAGGCCTTCGGTGTGGCCCACCGCCGCCACGCGTCGATCGTCGGCCCCCCGCAGTTCCTGCCGAGCGCAGCCGGCCTGCGCCTGGCCCGTGAGGTCGAGGTCCTGGGCGGCATCCTCGCGTGCCCGGCGCGTCCCTTCGTGGCCGTGGTGGGCGGGGCGAAGGTGGGGGACAAGATCGAGGTCCTCAAGGCGCTTGCCCCCAAGGTCGACACGCTCATCGTCGGCGGTGGCATGGCGTTCACGTTCCTGGCGGCGATGGGCCAGCGGGTCGGGAACTCGTTGTTGGATCCCGATCACATCGCCGACTGCCGGGCACTGTTGGACTCCGGTGTCGACATCCGCCTTCCCACCGATTCCCGGGCTCTCGAGCCAGGGGGCACCTTCGGCCGGGAGGCCGGGCTGTCCTGCGGTGTCGGGCCCCGGGGCGGGGTCAAGGTGATCGAGAAGGACCTGCCCGACGGCTGGACCGGGCTCGATATCGGCCCCGAATCCGCCGCGGCCTTCGCCAAAGCCGTCCGTCAAGCCGGCACCGTCCTGTGGAACGGACCGCTCGGCGCGTTCGAAGACCAGCGGTTCGCCGCCGGCACCCGTGAGGTCGCCCTGGCGGTGGCCCAGTGCGAAGGGTTCTCCGTCGTGGGCGGAGGCGACAGTGCCAGCGCGCTGGAAGAGCTCCACCTGTGCGAGGACGTCGACTTCCTCTCGACCGGTGGTGGCGCGTCACTCGCCTTCATTGAGCGCGGTGGTGACCTGCCGGCGCTCGAGGCCCTGCGCCAGGCGCCGAACGCTCCTGCATGACGGCGGCAGCGGAGTGCACGCCGTCCGCTGATCAGCGGCAACTGGAAGATGCACCATGACCACATCGAGGCGCTCCATATGGTGCGCGATCTCGGCCTGCGGGTGAAGCCCGAGGACGTGGCCGCCGTCGACGTCTCGGTGCACCCGCCGTTCACCGACCTGCGCACGGTGCAGACCCTGGTGGAGAAGGAGGGTATCCCGGTCGCATTGGGTGCCCAGCACTGTTCCGACGAGGATGCCGGCGCCCGTACGGGCGAGGTCAGCCCGCGGATGCTGGCCCGTCTCGGGACCCGCTACGTGATCGTGGGCCACTCGGAGCGCCGCACGCTCTTCGGGATGACGGACATCACCGTTGCGGCCACGCTCAGAGCGGTGTTGCGCCACGACATGGTGCCCATCGTGTGTGTGGGCGAGACCGAGGAGGAGCGGGCCCTGGGCCGGACCGAGACCAGGCTCGAGGAGCAGGTGCTCACGGCGCTCGAAGGGCTGTCGCCCGAGCACACCGGCGGAATCGTGGTGGCCTACGAGCCCCTCTGGGCCATCGGCACCGGGCAGGCCGCCTCTGCCATGGACGCCGAGGATGCGGCGGTCTTCATCCGGAGCCTCGTGGCGAAAATGGCCGGTGAACAGGCAGCGGAGACCGTCCGCATCCAATACGGGGGATCGGTGCAGGGCGAGAACGCCACCGAATTGATGGCGGAGCCCAACGTGGACGGCCTGCTGGTCGGGGGGGCGAGCCTGCAAGCCGGCAGCTTCCTTGACATCATTCGTGCCTGCGCCGCCTGCTACCGTTCCTAGGCCCTTCTTGGTCTGAACTCAGCGTGTTGGAGGATTTGCACCCGTGTCCGACGTCGTTACCTGGATCTACATCGTGATTGCAGTGCTTTCGGCGCTCGGGCTCATCTTCCTGATCCTGATGCACAGCGGCAAGGGTGGTGGCCTTTCCGACATGTTCGGCGGCTCCGTCGGTGCCGCGGCGCAGGGCTCCACGGTCGTCGAGCGGAACCTCGACCGCATCACGGTCACGGTCGCCATCATCTTCGCCTTCTCGATGCTCACGTTGGACCTCCGGCTGCAGTGACGCACCCGGGTCATCGGCCCGGGTGGCGACGAAGTCTGACTCTCTGCAGCGCGGCCCTCGCCTTCCTCGTCGCTGGTTCCACGGTCCTCGGTGCCGTCGGCGTGACCGCGGCCGTGGCCGGTACCACGGGACAGACCAAGACCACGGTGACCTATGTCGGCGTGACCGGCGGCTCCATCTCCTTCGGCATGACGCAGAGCCCGACCGGGTGCAACGCGCACACGCCGGCGGGGGACACCCCCGGCACGCTGATGGTCCTGGGCGCCGTGCTGCCCAGTCCGTTCACGGTGAGCGACACCGGGGCACCGACGGCGAACCTGAACCTCATTCTGCAGTCCGAGGTCGTCAGTGTCCCCCCCGTCCCGAGACGATCGTCTACACGCTGAATCCGAAGGCGGTCTGGGCGGACGGCGTCCCGATCACGGCCAAGGACTTCATCTACGCCTGGGAGCAACAGCGCGGTGACGTCACATCCGATCCCAACCTGGTGGCCAGCACCGCCGGCTACAGGGACATCAAGTCGGTGAAAGGCAGCAACAAGGGGCGGACCGTCACCGTGATCTTCCGCCAACCCTTCGCCGATTGGCAGATGCTGTTCTCGAATCTGCTGCCGGCGCACATCATGGAGAAGGCGGGATGGAACCCTTCGTGCACCACCGTCAACCCGGCGATCGATCTTTCCGGCGGCCCCTTCCGCATCGCGAAGGTCTCGGCGCAGACCATTGTGCTGAAGTCCAATCCGAAGTGGTGGGGAACGCCACCAAATGCGCGGAGCATCACGGTGCACATCGCCTCGAGCACCACGCAGCTGTCCCAATGGGTGCGCGACGACTTCGTGCAGGTGGCCCTGCCCGACGAGTTGACTCCTGCGTTCCTGACCGAGGTGACGTCGCTGCCCCACGTCCAGAGTCAGGTCAGCCTGTCCAGTTCCGTGCTGCAATTGGAGATGGCAAGTGGCCCCGGAGGCCTGCTCACACCTGACATGCGCCTCGCCATCGCGCTGTCGGTCGATCGTCAGGCCCTGGTGGACAAGCAGGTGAATTGGGCGCTCGCGAGCGTGGAGGTGGCGACCAGCCACATCTACGCGGAAGGGCAGGACGGCTATCACTCGTCGGTAACGACCACCCCGACCACGGTCCCGAACGGGCCTCCGACCACATCGACGTCCACCTCGACGACCGTGGTCGGCGATGGAGGGAGCATCAACTTCCCGGTGACGCCCACCCCCGTCCAAGCGGCGTCCCTCATGACCGCCTCGGGGTACTCCAGGACGCCACCGGGTGCCTGGCAGAACGCGTCCGGGGTTCCGCTCACACTCCGCCTGGCGGTCGACGAGAGCGATCCGTGGGCGGTCGCGGTGGCACCACAGCTGCAGGCCCAGCTCATCAGCGCCGGTTACACCGTCTCCCTCGTTCCCGAGGCGAGCGCCCAGGCGGCGGGCACCGCGCTGTCCGCGGGCTCGGCCGATCTGGCACTCCTCGCGCTCACGACCTCGCCGTTCCTCAGTGAGGCAATGGCGTGGTACTCGGACCTTCTGGGCCCGGCGGGCCAGAACGGTTCGCAGAACTGGACGAACTACGACAGCTCGACGTTCGACGCCCTGATCACCAAGGCGTCGCAGCAACTGAACGCGGGGACCCCGGCGGCAACCGCCTACACGGCGGCCGACCTGCAGCTGTGGGAAGACCTCGTTGCGCTCCCGCTCTTCACCGAGCCCAGTGCGATGGCGTGGAGCCGGAAGGTCGGGGGAGTGACCCCGACGCCGACGAGCAACAGTCTCCTCTGGTATGCGCAGTACTGGGCGGTCAGGGTGCCCGAGTCGACGAACAACACCACCCCGGCGCTCCCCAGCCCCTGATCTTCGGTGGGGAACCGGGCCTCAGGTCGCCCATTGCGCACGCGCTACGCTCTCGGGGCGCTCCTCGGAGTGGCATGCCAGTCGGAGTGGCGGAATAGGCAGACGCGCCAGGAGGGGGGGGGGGCTTGAGGGGCTGGTGCCCGCAAGGGCGTGGGGGTTCAAGTCCCCCCTCCGACACCATTCAGTGGGTTGCAACCCAACAATCGGTGTCTCAAGTGAAATTTGAAGGTGGGGGTTCCCCGACCCCACTTGAACACCGCAGCGTGCCAGTTGCCAAGCCCACCCCCAGGGCGGCGTTGTCCCTGCTCCACGAGTGGGACGGCCACCGGCCCGTCCCGGAGTGGCGGCACTGGGTGATCGGAGTGGAGTCAACCGGACGCATCACGCTGCCGCCCGGGGCCCGCGGGGTGCTGGGCTCGGAGTCGACTGTTCAGGCCATCAGCCGAGAGGGCGTGCTGGTGCTGCACCACGGGGGCGTGGGTGCCAGCCTCCCGATCGATCGTCGGGGTCGTCTCATCCTGCCGGCCTGGCTCAGAGGGAGAGTCCGCTTATCGAACTCGGTGCTGGTCGGCGCTCGTGCGGTTGGTCTGCCGGCCGTCGTGCTCGCCCCGACCGACATCCTCGAAGACCTTGTGTCCCACGTGGTGGCGGAGGCTAAGTAATGGATCGCCTCATGCGCGCCCGGGTGCTCTTAGCCGAGGCCGCCGTCCTCGGGGTGACCATCGAGGACCTGGTGGCGGAGTCTTCAGCGTCTGCGGACGGAACCAGCGTCGCTCCGACCGTCGCCGAGTACGTGGAGACCGTTGGAGCGAGTTTCTCCAAGGGCACGGCAGGCACCTATAAGTCGTACTGGCGTCTGGCCGTGACCCGGTTCGGTGGGTGCCCAATTGACGCGATCAGTGTCGACGACTGCGAATCGGTTGTGGCTGACGCCGTGGAGCGGGCTCGACGCAATCGACCCGGAACCGACGGCCGATCGGCCCGCGAGAACTGCATCGGGGCGCTGCGTGCCCTCTTCGCCCGGGCCGAGCGGGCCGGTCTCGTCATCAAAAGCCCGGCGACGGACTTGGAGAAGCCGCGCCGCCTCCCCAACCGACGTCGCGCCCTGGAAGACGACGAGCTGCGCGAGGTCATCGACGCGGTGCGGACCACAAGCCAGGATCCTGATCTCGATCTCTTGCTCATCCGCTTCCATCTCGAGTCGGGTGCCCGCCGAGAGGGTGCGCTCAACCTGAGGCTGCGCGACCTCGACGGTCGCCGCTCTACGGTCTGGTTACGCGAAAAGTTCGGGATCGAGCGCGAACAACCGATATCGCCGTCCCTCTTGCGAGCGCTCAAGGCGCACAGCTCCGCTAGAGGGGCGACCGCGGCCGATGAATCGGTCCTGCGAGGTCGAAGCGGTCGGTCCATCACCCGCCGGCGCTACAACACCGTCTTCGATCGGGCCCGGCCCTGCCTCCCGTGGGCCGAGCGCACGCCGGTATCCGCCCACATCTTGCGTCACACGGCGATCACTGCCGTCGAACGTCACGCCGGCTTCGCAGTGGCGCAGGCCTTCGCCGGGCACAGTGCCTCTTCGGTGACCGGCACCTACACCCGTGCCCGGATCGGTGAGGTAGCGGCGGCTGTCTCTGCACTCACGGGTGAAGCGCATCCGCTCGCAGCCGATTGAATGTGGGCGTGGCCCAATCCGAAATGTCAATCGAACAAATCTGGCACAGTCAGGGAGTGCGTGTCGCCCATGGTCAGCAAGCTCTGAGCGAATCTTGACCTATGTCATCGAGCTGACACGAGTCGATCAGCTCCCGAATCTTCCGACGTCGGAGTGAGGCCGAATGAACTCGACGGGAGTACCGCTTGATAGGACGGCTCGACGCAACAGATTAGGTTCGTAGCGGGGGTCATCCGCGCTGTCGTTTCGATCGAAGAAGAGCCGGGCGTGAGCCAATCGCAGCTCCTCGGGAGAAGCCTTGGTGTAGGTCCCAGTGACACCGAAGTTGCCATCGGCGTGGCCGGCGTAAGCCGCTGCCACCCTCACGCCAGCAATCCGCTCGATGTCGGTTATCGTCGTGTGGCGGATCCAGTGGGCACTGACGCCAAGCTCGGCGGCCCAGGCCAGGCTCTGGATGCGCCGGGCGAACCCTTCGAACCACTTGTCGTTGAGATGGCCACCGTCTTGTCGATGCAGGACAAGATTGCAGCCGTCGTGTCGTAAGGTTGCGTGGGAGACGAGTCGGCTCACTAGGTGAGCCGACACCGGTACCCACCGAAGCTTGGCGTACTTCTCAACTAGACGAACCGCTCTCGTTGCCGGTGCCAGATCGTCTTGGTTGAGTCGGATTGCTCCCTGGCGACGGCAGGCGGTTTCTCGGAGCAAACCGAACACGAGGTCGTCGAGGTCGGGATCGCGCGAATGGGCGAGTAAAGCGAAGTGGGCTTGACCGAGCTGTTCGGCACTGAGCGCACCACGGCGCGAGGGCGGACGATCAGGGAGCCCAACCTGACCCGCCGGGTTGTGACGGACCAAGCCGGACTCGATCGCACCCGCGAAGGCGGCCCGGGTGGCCAAGATCAAAGCCTCTTGAGCGCCGACGCCGTGGCGGGCCTTCGGGTCGGCACGGGCCTCGGCGCGAGCCGCGTAGCGCCCAGGCGCTTACGTCGGCGGGCCGAACCGCTGCGGCGTTGTCATCACCGCCCCACAACATCACTCGGTTGAGCGATTTGGCATAGCGATGGTGATGGGGGAGTGTTGCGAGGTGAGCTTGTGCCACCTCGCGGACACTGACGATCCGCTCTTCGCTCTCGAGCGCGCCGGCCAGACCTCGGAGGTCGTCTGGCGACAGGCCGAGAGCCTCGACCACCGCTCGCTGTTGGTCGCTATAGCTCATGGGCTCCCGAGTAACGCCGCCGCAACTCGCGACACCGGAAGGGCGGCCACAAACCCATCGATTGGGTCGGCGAGGATCATAAGACGAACCGTGGGCTCCCAGCCGATCTGGACTCGAATGCCGTAGGGGAGGAGAACGCGCCATCGACCGTCTAACGCGACGACGCCCGCGCGGGCATGGGCTGCATGCTGTAAACGGGAAAGGAGCACAACCCCATCGCGCAGTGTCAGCGCCAGATCCTGCCCGCTCGCCCACCCCATACTCGAAGCAGGTCTGCGTAGGGCAAGGCGCCCTTTTGTGTCTACCGTCGACATATGAAGGTCGGCCTCGTTGGCCTCGACGGTGGAGTAGATCTGCCCGCCGCGGGCGCGCACCGGGAGGACTGACGCCATTGGTGCAACGCTCACGGGAGTCTCGGCCAGACTCGTAGCTCATGATCGACGAGGTGGGCCACTTCAGGTACCACGTTCAACCGAACGTCGGTCGGCGGTCGCGTCTGCGATCGCCGCCGTGTCATGTACCACCGTCATTGGATGGCAAATGACGGGGACTGCGCAAACGGCGGAACGGTCTCGTGACCCTGGCATCGGCTTCCGAGCTGGTCGGCGGCAGAGGTTCATGGTCAACACGATGACGGCGGACCTTCATGAAAACCGTAATGAAAACCTTCATGGTGGGAGAAATTTCGAGAAATATTCGTGCATGTCGAACGTCTCCCGTAGGGCGTAGCGATCCGCGCTCCAGTCCTTTTCGCAGGTGAAGGGGTTCACGATGCCCACGATGAAGGGTTCATGACTACCCGGCGCTGCTGCATCGAACATTCAAGGCGCTACGTGGTCCCAACTGCCTCAGGCCCGCCGACGCCGTTCGGCGCCCGGCTCGTGTCGCGCCGTCGTTGGCCGTAAATGGTCGCTGCGGAATACGGCTCGCCCCCGGAGATCGCCGGCACGCCGGCGCCGGGGTCGGCCTTTATGATCCTCGCTCGGCCCGTGGCCGTCCATTGACGGCCGCCTCCGGTGCGAGAAATCGCGTGTATGTGAACGATGACGGGAAAAGGCGGGGCGGCAAGCACCCCACCCGCCATCAATCGCCCAAGGAGGGCCCAGACGTTTCATTCGGCGTGAATCAGCGGACGGGCAAACCCCCGCCTGCGGGGTTCATGGTGTCCATCATGAAGGGTCAACGATCCGAGTGGCCCATTTGGAGGGAGCGCGGCTGCGTGGCCGTCGGGAAAGCGGTGTCGACAAGAAAAACTCCTGCGTGCGGGGTTCACGGTGCCCATCATGAAGGGTTGACGATCCGGGTGGCCCAATGATCGACACTTGGCCGCGCATTGGTCGGACAAGGCTGAGCGGCGAACAACATCCCAGCTCAAGGGGTTCATGGTGGTAACCATGAACCCCTTCATGACGGAGCGGAGATGATTCATCATGACGAAAGTTCGTGCGCCGAATTCGCTGCCCAGTTCTTTGTATGCGAACAAACCAACCGAATCAACGGCCGCCGAACCACAAGCACGATGCGAGGCAACTCGACACGAGCGTAACGTTCTCAGCCTCGTTTTCCTGGTGGGAGAGACATATCGTTTGCTTGCGAGGACGGAGGGTTCACGCGATCACGAGCGCAGTCTTTCGGCAAAAGCTTCTCCGCTGTGCCGGCAATGCTCCTCGGTCCGACCGAAGCGCGAAGTCAGATCGAGAGCCCGGAGGGCTCACTGTTTCTCCCGCCAGAGCGACGATCATGAAGGTCGCCGCGCGTCATGAAGCAGACAGCAAGATAGGCGAACAGGTGTCCTGTTCTGGCGGACGTTGCCGCGGACCCCGTTGGTTCCTTGTCCCCGAGGTTCTCTCGGGGTCGCTGCGCTGGGCAAGATGATGGAACCCGTGGCCGAAGAAAGTATGCAATCTGCCGTGGCATCGAGCGGGGTGATCGTCGTTCGGATGAGAAGGGCCCCGGGAGGCCGGCAGGGTCGACTCAACCTGCGTCTCACCGACGAAGAGGGACAACGAATACGTCACCTCGCCGCGGGGTGCGGCCTTTCGGCGCAGCGGTATCTCATCGAGGCGGGCCTGTCGCGACAGCGAGCGATGCTGCCGATCGTCGCCGGGTCGAGTGGGATCTCGGGCAGGCCCGGGTTGTTCTCAAGGCGGCGGGGAACAACTTGAACCAGTTGGCCAAATGGGCCAACGCGAACGGCGCGCTCCCGGCCCACATCGAGGCAGCGCTCGGCGAGGTCCATCGGGCGATCGACGTGATTGAGGAGTGCGCCAGGGCCGTGTCTAGGGAGTTCGCAGGTGGCCGATGATCGGGAAGATCACCAAGGGATCGTCGGGTCGAGCGCTCATCCGCTACCTGTTCGGGCCAGGGAGGGCGAACGAGCACACCGACCAGCGGGTGGTGTGCTCGGGCCTGAGCGTGGGCATCGAAGAGGGGCGAGCACTCAGCCCCGCCGAGATCGCCGGCCTGGGTGCGGCCATCGATGCGGCGAACAATCGCTTCGGCGTGGACCCGCCCGGGGGCCACATCTGGCATGTGTCGCTCTCGATCCCAAAAGCGGATCGACTCCTCGTCGATGACGAATGGGCCGACATGGCCCAGCGGGTCATCTCCGCGTTGGGCTTCGAACGCGAAGGCGTACAGCCAGCTGCCTGGGTGGCCATCGAGCACGGAACCAGTGCAGGTGGCAACCAACATCTCCACATTGCGGCGTCGTTGGTCCGCTTGGATGGCCGCCAGGTCAACATCTGGCAAGACAGAAAGACACTCTCCAGAGTGTGTGCCAAACTCGAAAAGGGCTACGGTCTCACCGTCATCGACGGGCGTGAGGGCAGAGGCATGCGCGGGCTGAGTAGGGCCGAACTGGAGCGCACCGCACGAGCGCAGTTGGCCGAACCTCCACGGATCACCTTGGCCCGCTTGGTGCGCGAGGCGTCGGTCGCCTCCAGGGACGAAGCCGAGTTCGTTCGGCGGTTGCGGGGGAGCAGGGCCCTTGTCCGACCTCGTTTCGAGGGCGGTGGCCAAGATGCGGTGGTCGGGTACTCGGTAGCGCTACGGACCGATGATCAGGCCGCGCCGATCTGGTACGGCGGAGGGAAGTTGGCCAAGGACCTCACCCTGCCCAACCTGCGCCACTTCTGGGGAGTCTCAAACGACGGCGCCAAGGCGGCGGTGGTCGAATGGAGCGCATCCAGATCGGTGACCCCGGGCAGAGAGGCTCTACACGGTCATCCCGATGACTGGCGACGGGCGGTGACGGCAGTGGAAAGGTCGCTCGAACGATTGAGAGCCGTGCCGGTATCGGATCTCGCCGCCTGGCGTGGGGCGGCTCGGGAGGCCGCCGGCGTGTTCGCCGCCTGGTCGAGACGCCTGGAACGAAACAGCCCAGGACCTCTTGCAGCATTCGCAGACGCACTAGGTCGATCGTCGCAGAACCGGCGCGGTGAGTCCACGCCGGACCGAGGAGCGGTGCGAGACTTCCGCGGAGTGGCGGCGATTGTCGCCCAGTCCCAACTGGGCAGAGATTCGCCCATTGCCTGGGCCAACTTGATAGAGCAGATGGGGAGGACACTTCGAGCCATCGGCGATGCACACGCCGCCCGGGGGGAGTTAAATGCGGCAAACGTGCTCGTCGATACTTTGTCGGCTGATATCGCGGTTCTGCACGAGCGCTTCCAGACGAACTCGATACAACTGCTGGTTCCGGGCGAGCGTACAAACGAGGTCCGTGCTCTTGGAGCAGTGAGCCAAAATTTTCAGTACCAATCCAAGCATCGCCGTGGACGTGGGCAAATCGCCGGTCGCGGCATCGGGCGCTGAGCATCGTGGAAGTCTCAAGGGTCCCCGACAGGCCGGGTCGAAGCCCCATGTTCGACAGAACCCGCCGGTCTCGTAGTGGGGGGACCCGTCGGTTTCATTTCGCCTGCCGTCATCGGGCATTTGTTCGGGCGGTCGTGCGGTCCTGTCTGGGCTGGGTCGTCCCGCATGGCGTTTCTGTTTGCTTGTAAGCAGCATGCTCTCAGCTTGGGCCAATGGGCGGGGAAACGGTTTGGCGGGTGCTTTGTTGGTGAAGCGGAGAAAGCTGAGACGCTGATACAACTGGCGGTCAATACATTCGCTCGAGTTGCGAACCTCCTGGGAGGGAGTACGAATTCCTGATCCCGATTCCAGGGGCACCAAAAACTCAAAGGCATGTTCAACCTGGTGCCTCCACCTGAAACGGAGGAAGCAGGTGACTCACCAGCACCTAGAGTGAGTCGCTGGTCGTAACAGGCTTGATCCGCAATTGTGATCGTCGAACCTACTGCTGGGCTCGGCGCTAGCGGAATGTATCCAGACGTTGCACGAAACCGTCACGCGGGAAGATTCGCACATGTTCTGAAGTATTCATGCATCGCTTGACACCCCCTCTCAAACGGTGCATTCTCAGTGAGCAGCACTCGAAAAGGGCAAACCTCTCGCAAGGGGGGGACGCAAAGCCGCGGGACTCTCTGAGTCAGCCGGGTTGCCGAAATGGTCTGCTTGACTCCCATCTCATGCAATCCTCTCCTCAGGGTTGGGAGGGGTTATGGCAGCCGGGTTCTTACCAACACTCATCGAGTGGTGGCAGACTGCACTACCACTAACCCAAGAGCGATCAAACTGCTGCACCAGGTTGCCCCCGTGACGAGTGCCAGGGCCGCTCCCCACTACCGGCGGTGGCAGGCGCATCTTCGGCCACGAACCCACAGGCCCAGAGTATGGATGGTGCGGCAAGCAGGTAGCCACGGCGTTATTCCCTGGGGCCGGAGTGAACGTGCCGAATCTCATGGTCCCTGCGCAATCCGAAATCCAATGCGGAAATGGATGCTCAAAGTCGCGTTGAGTCCACTTCCACGTATTCGCGACTCCGATCGTTGATTCCCAACGGGTTGTGTGGTGCAAGCGGCAGTCTGAAAGACATTTGCCAGTCGATGGTTCGGGCCGACACTTTCGTGGCGCAATGCTTGGACTAGATCGGCCGCGGAGAGGGGCTTCGTCCAAGATGGAGTTCAAGAGAATTGAAGTGTTCACAGGCGTATCGCGAAGAGGAAAATGGCAATGGCGGAAGTGGCTGACCACAAGATTCCTGAAGTCCACACTGAGGTTGACGTCAAGTTGTTAAAGGTGGGAATGTCCCCGCGATTCGGTGAGCAAGACATTGAGCATGCTCGAGCGTTGGCTCACACATTCGACGAGTGCCCGCCGATACTGGTTGAACGCGGAACGTTGATCGTTATCGACGGCGTCCACCGAATGCTTGCAGCGCGAATGCTCGGGCGTTCGAAGGTGACGGTGCGATTCTTTGACGGAACGCACGACGAAGCGTACGTGGAGGCAGTTAGGTCAAATATTGCCCATGGCAAGCCACTGACCCTGGCTGAAAGAGAATCGGCGGCAAAGACGATCCTCGGAATGCACAGTGACTGGTCGGACCGGCTAGTTGGACGTGCTTGTGGTCTCTCTGGCAAGACCGTTGGACGACTACGAAAAGCAACTGCGGAAGTTCCTCAGTCGTCAGTGAGGCTCGGCCGCGACGGTCGGTTCCGACCAATCGATTCTAAGCACCTTCGAAGCGATATCGCTGCCGCAATTCGTGCGAGTCCAACGGCAAACGCCGTAGAGCTCGCTCAGTCGCTTGCAACGTCACCATCGACGGTAAGAGACGTACGCAAGAGAATTGAGAGAGGCGAACCGATAAATTCAACGGAACAGGTCCCGGGTGACATCGGAGTGAAGTCCACCGTCTCAAACCATCTCGTCGAGGACGTAATGGCAAAGGGAGGCGTTATCAGATGGAGCACAGACAATGCGATGATGGCGATGCCCGGAGGCAACGAATTCGTTAGATGGCTTGACGGGGCCGCTATTGATGAAAGCAATTGGGAGAATCAAATTGGATTGATTCCTATCGGCCGGATCCCCCAGCTGATTGTGGTAGCGAAATCCCGTGCGGGTGCGTGGAACAAGTTGGCGGCATCGCTCGAAGAGCGAGCCAGACAGTTGAATCGACGCCAATAACGGTCCTCATGCTTCAAGATGTTGCTCACTGATTGATCTGGCGATACAACAGAGGGCGGACCTAATAGCTTTTGCGACTTCAGGCTCGTTATTCACCGCAGCGCCGACACGGATTCGGCCGGTGTCCAATGCCACTGCCGGATCGAGATCGCCAAAGGTCAACGTTTGTAAATCCGCCCAACGGCAAAGTAAGAACACGTCGGCTTTGGAATTCTCTTGAGCTAAATCAACGGTTCTCTCTTCTAGATCGATTATAAAGGAGATCGACTGGATGTCCTCGACGAGAATCTTACAAAGCCTGATTGTCGATCCACCCCGGCTAGGATGTTCCGCAATCCGCAGCTTCCATGTCTCGAGGCAATAATCGACGTCACCTTTGCTGGCAATGCTGTTGAGCTTTAGGCTGCGTCTTAGCGGCGAGGGTCCGTTCCATGACCGTTCGATTGTCGGATAGCTCAATTCCCTCAGAAGCCCATTGATTTGTACTAGCTCAACTTCGCCTATCAACGAGAATGGAATCTGGGAGCCTCGGCCAATGGAGTCAGAGTGAAATATCCCGGCATAGTGGGATTTCTGGTCCCCCGGACCAGAGCTTAGATCTCTAAGAAACATCTTCTCGATTGATTTGTCTTGCCAGTGAATTCCTAGCCATTTTGATAGATTCTTCAGAGTCTCTTCGGGTGCCGTCACCAGTTCCTCGTAACGGATTCGGTGGCACTGTTGGCGATGGTTTCGCTCGAACATCAAAATCGTTCTGGCATAATCGATCCAATATCTTGTGAGGCCGACAACGGTGTTTCCAATGGTTCCTTCAAGATATGGGGCCACAGCAAAGCGATCGAATCCCCAAGGACTTGATTCCAAGAGCGAGAAAACCACATCCATGCAATCGCGGTAAAGGCAGATGAACTGCGCATCTGGGTAGATGGAAAAAATGATCTCGGCGCGTTTGGCCGTCGTAATCGATTTGTCACACCACCGAGTCTTCATATCTATAGCTGTGCTCCAGCTCATGATTTCATCAAGTGTCTTTCGGATCGATTGCTGCGAGCCTTCAGAATCGGTAGTCCTGTGCCTACCTACCCGCTGCCCAAGTTCTGGCGAGAATCTCGCAGAGCTCGGCAAGATCAGTCTCAGCAGGGCAGGCGACTTCGGGGTGCGAGTCAAGGTATCTTCGAAGAAGCGTTGACCCACTTCGTGCGCAGGTCAGAACAAATATTGGCTGGTCTATCTCGTCGTTCATGACTACCCCTCGTTAGCATCTCAGAGTGCCGATGAAGACTAAATTCTAAGCAGAGATGTAGCAAACAGTGATTAGCTCGGCGCAGTTGGAGGCACGTGCGGGACAAAAAAGGACATGCAACGAGACCGCCCAACGCGAACTGGCCAACAGCTTCGACGTCCTCAGATCCCCAACCATCGCAGCGAACCTTGCTTTGATTTGGATCACTAAATTGGACTAGGAGATGTCGGAGAGTCCCCGAACAAATTGGTTGTCCACATGTGAATTAGAAGGCTCGCCGCTCAAGAAGGAACCTCCGCTACTTGGCAGCGAGGCTCAACGCCACAAGAGCGGTAGATGGGCTTGACAATTTCTGGAGGGTCCCAAAAGCTTGACTACGAGAGGAGACCTACGAAGTTCGTTGGTGCCTGTCAGAAAGGGTGGGACGATGCGGAATGAATCGGCTCAAGAGACTTATCGGCGCGGCGTCGCTTTTAGCCGCAAGTAGCGCAGGCGCTGGATTGGCCATATCAGATATCGGGTCAACCGGTGCAAGTGGAGACCAAACGACTGCCAAAGTGTTTACGGATCAGGCTGGACAGACTTTATCGATTTCCAGCTCCGTGCTTGCTAGTGGTGATGTTTCCTATTCCTACGATGTGGCTGGACGCGAGCTATTGGGATTGACCGACATGGCCTCGTGCCAGGGCCTTTCTAAGGGCATCGCCAAGGTGACCTCGTTAGGTCCAAATAGCTATGAGATCATGGGGACAGTCGCTCATGGGGCGACGGGTCTCGATATTACGCTTAGCAATGGTTCGGTCGCTCAACCACAGCTTATCGGAGCAGGTTCAGTTGAATACCCGTTCTTCGATATAACTGTTGATGCAAGCCCTATACATTTCAACACTACCGGGGTGGCTGTGCCTGCTCCCTGCGGAGGCCCACAATGAACAATCACAAGGTGCGTAAATCGTTAGTCCGGACTGGCCTCGCCGTCTCCGCTTTGTCGATCCCGCTTGTCACTTTGACGGCGGACCAAGCTGGCGCTACCACTAGTGCCGAAGCTCATTTGATCTGGGGACTCTTTGGAGCAGGTCCATACAGTTGTTCAACGGAAGTGGCTCATCTCCCTGATTTTGGTGGAGCTCTGGCCAGTACCGGCACCCCGGATCCAATGTACGGTGGGACAAGCTGTTGGTCCACGTACTCATGGATCTACACCACCGCCGGACACAACAAAGAGAGTGCGGGCGGGAACCCATCAAGCGCGGTTGTGATCAGTGGGGAGACGCCCTCCTACAGTAAGCATCTAGCGTGTTACGGAGTATTCGACTGTGACTCGACGTGGTACACGTTGCCTTAGGCGAGTTATCTTCATCGAGAAGAGTCGTGTTGTGGTGTTACGTCGGTCTCGACATCGCAACACGCTCGATGAAACCGGTGAGTGCCGTCTGAAACGCATCGAACGTCTCGAACTGCGTTGATCGACTGTGAACATCGGATATCGGTCCATCGCCGCTGCGTTCTGGGGACAATGTCCCCAGGCGCATCGGCGGTGTCCGAAGTGCCATTGGTTATCCACACGATGGAAACTCAGGTGTCACCGGACTTCGACCCATCTAGAGCAGGTTGGCCGAAGGGTCAAAGAGAACCCATTCTGCATGAAGGATTCCTGCTCCCTTCCTCGCCTCGAGACGATTCGGTCCATTGTTGAGTTCCCGGCCGGGTTACTCTCGAAAGAAATCGTTGAGGCCCAACCGCTTTCGATGGAGTAGGTTCGGCGCAACTGCTGGTGCAGAGGGGTACGGGGACCTCCAGGGCGCCTTGCGCTGGACAAGCATCGTCCAGGATGCTGGATACTTGAATCGCAGGGATATCATTGAGTCCGGCAAGGGATATGGCGCATTCGCTGGCTCTCTTTGGGTCGGTCGCGAATTTGGGATGGTCCTGCACTTATCAACAATTTCCGGTAAAATACGAAATGTCTGCCACTATGCCGGAGATGAGCTAGATGTGGAACCACCGCCGCCTGCCACCCTTGTCGGGATAGCCAATCAGCGGGTCCGATTTCGGGCCCTCTACGACGAGGGTTTCAGGAAGATTTACGCCTTCGTCGTTCGATCGCTTCCGCACGATCGTTCGTTGGTGGATGATGTCGTCGCCGATATCTTTCTTACGGTTTGGCGCCGAATCGACGATGTTCCGATGCCGCCCGAGGACCACTTGTGGTTATTTGGGGTTGCTCGCAATGTCATCGCCCGCCATCGTCGGACGGAGTCACGCAGGATGCGGCTTGTTGAGCGTTTGACCCACGAGCGTCCGCCGGCCGTATTTCATGGGAGCGATCTTCATCAGCAGGTAGTAGAGGCCGTCAATATTCTTCCCCGAAGAGATCGTGAGGCCGTTCACTTGGTGCTCTGGGAGAACCTGACGCACCGAGAGGCAGCAGCAGTACTCGGCTGTTCGGAAAACGCAGTACGCATCCGCATTCATCGCGCAAGGAAGCGGCTAGCGGAACGTTTCAACATCACCGACCCTGATGAGATCTCAACCCTCGCTAACCTTCAACTCGACCTGGAGACGCCAATATGACAGCAAACATCGATTCTCTTGTACGCGAGGCAGATCCTGCCCTCACCGGAATTCCGTTGGCAAACTCCATGGAGGGAGAACGGATTTGGTCGCTTGTCGATACCGGGACCCGGTCTGACCCCCCGAGTCGACTGAGGGGCATCACAATATCGGTATCGCTCATTTGCGTCGCAGCAGTGGTGGCTGCGTTTGTGGTCTTCCAAGTCGCACCGTCACCCCTGACGTCGACACCTGCATCAGCTCTCGAACACCTCGCTCAGGTTGCTGGGGTTCAGCCATCTCCGGTTCTAGGCCAAGGCCAATGGTTGCATTCAACGTTCAGTGCGTCGGTCGAGGTTTCCCTTTTCAGTGATGGTGGCGTGTACCCCCCAGATTCGACGGCTACTATCCCTCTTACCTTTGGTGTCTGGGTGTCTGCCGATAGGACATGCCTGGAAGCTGTTTTTGGAACACCTACTTTCGCCTCGTTGACCGAACAGCAAGCCTGGGAAGCGGCAGACCTCGCCGTACAGCCTCACTCGGACGGGTCGCCCATCTGCGCGAGTGGAGCGGGAGGGGCGCTCGGGGCTATCGATGTATCGACCCTTCCGGTTGACCCGTCGACCCTGGCCAAGGAGCTCGAGGCTGGAACTACCGGTGTCGCCTCGCTCGACTCTGTCGCATCAGCGGGAGGCAATCAAGGCTTTGAGCGGGCGGTGTATCTCCTCGTCGGACCGACCATTGGAGCAACTGCCCAGTTTCGTTCGGCAGTGCTGAGATCGATGGCAGACATGCCCGCGATTTCGTCCCTCGGAGAGCAGACCACACGGTCCGCAGGCAATGGCCTCGGATTTGCCGCGGCCAACGGGACCGGTGGAATTACGGCAGTGGTTCTGGCGCCGACGACCGGTGCGATTCTTGAGGCCCGTGGCCTCACCGATTTGCCCTATCTCCCGGTCGAGATGTCACTCTGGTCGTCGTTTAATCAGGGTCCGCCAGCTCCCGAAAACAGTGTGACAATACAGTGGCTCGACCCAACCAGTAACCCAACGGTCATCAACAGCCCTCCGCCCGGCCTTTCCCGTGACCTTGCACCGCCCCCCGTCCAGCGCTGAATTTCGGCGAACGGCGTGCGGCACCGTCGATGTTCGATATCGACCCGGCCAGCGCAAGACGTGCTGGCGGCGGGGCCCATCCAATGAGCGAATCCTGAATTGGGGATCGCCGATCGCATTGAGGAGAAAGTGGGCCATTTGTCAGTTGAATCAGCTCGGGTTTATGTGTGCAGCGCACCCGCACACACGGCGACGGCGGAACATAGTTCGACGGCGCCTTCACGCGAGTCCGGCGATACCGAATTATGCGGTGAGCATTAGGAATAGAACATCCGTCAAGATCGGATAGACAAAATGGGAATGAATCGGAGCTTGACACGATCTCGGTCTGGGTTCATCGTTGCGCTAGAAGCCGTGCAAGAGGCAACGCCGAGCAAAGCGGAGGTAAGTCCACGGAGCTCTTTGAGTTGGTCGGCTTGCTGAAATGTTATTGGTTGGAGGCATTCTTCCCCAATCGATTTTCAAATGCGAAATGCAATATTTTTTGTCTGTCTCATCGTCCTCGGCAATGGGTCGATCCGATATTGAAAATAATATTGAAGGGAAGGGTGAAATGGGAGCATTGAGCGGTTGGGGTCACAAAGGTTTGCTGTGTTCTGTGGCGTTTTTGGTCGTCGGGTTCTCGGTGGACGAGGCGGCTTTTGCCACGGGTGGCCAAGCAACGCCGTCGAGCCTCACCTCAACCAACAAGCCTCCTCCCCCGGGCACGCCTCATCCAGCGCCATATGCCGCGGATCCACTTTCAGTTACGGAAAGCGCACTGGACACCGCTCTGACACAGAACGACGGTGCCATCTATGCGGGAATGGAGGTGAAGTCAAATGACCTTATCGTGCATGTACTTGGTGTTGGTCTTTCACAAGCGCAGAGTACGGTCACGAACACTCTTGCAATGACACCGGATTCACTTCCGGCGTCTTCGATCTCCTTCGTTAGTGCGAACGAATCATTGGCATCACTTACGAATCGTCAGTCTACGCTTACCGCAAACTCGGACACATTGAGCAAAGAGGGCGTAGAACTGGTCCAATGGGGTCCGGATGTGACAAATAACGTGCTCTCTGTTGGTGTCACTACCGTCAATGAGCAGATCACGTCAGACATAGAATCACTTGTCGGTAGTCAGGACTTGGACGTTCACCAACAGGGCCAAATAGCGCATGCAACGGCGAACCGGACAACAGACAGTCCTGCATGGTGGGGAGGGGACCTTATCAACTATGTACCTTCCGGAACCTGTACCTCGGGATTCAGCCTTATGGATACAAGTGGTGTCACCTATGACTCTACGGCCGGTCACTGTGGAAATCTAAGTCAGACAACTTATCAAAATAACCAAGGCTACGGAGTTGTTACCAAACGGTATTACGTTAATAACGGAAACGGAGACGACGAGATGATCTCGACCTATCCAAATACAGCGGAGGGCTGGGTGTATGTCGGCCCTACTGGTTCAGGCACAGGAAAATACGTTCATTCACAAGCCGGCACGCAACTGGTGGGAGATCAGGTGTGTTTCGACGGCTATTACACGGGTGAGAGCTGTATCGCAGCCATCAGTGCGATCAATCAATGCGTCACCGTTGGAGGGGTGAAGACTTGTGACATCGAGGAGGCATCTGGATATTCGCCGATCGCACAAGAAGGTGATAGTGGCGGGCCCGTATATAATTACAATTTCGTCCGGAACGCTTAATGCGCGTGGATTGATCTCGGACATAACGGTGGGGGATCCCTATGACGCCTATTTCACGCCGATAGCTGCTGTTGAGTTCGCGATGGGGACGCAAGTTATTGCCTACTGATGACCGCCGGATGTCGCCTATCCATCTATTTCGATTGGCCATCGTTGTATTCGCAACTGCCGGATTACTCGCCTTCACTCCGCTGCCGCCTGTGGGTCAGCCTGCCTTCGCAGCATCGTTGGCCGATCGATCGTTGCCGCTGCCTTCGGATGGTTGGACGTCTGGTTCGAGTTTGGGAGCCAGAATCCAAGGGGCTCTGCACGTCTCGGTATCGAAGCACGGTGCCTGCGCATGGTTGGGCAAATCTGAAGTCCCGACGGAGTGGCCGAAAGGGTTTCGAATTCGACCGCATACTCTTGCGCTGATCGGTCCAAGGGGTCGACAAATTGCTCAACCTGGAACAATCCTTAAGTTTGCTGGTGGCGTGGCTCCTAGTGACTTTGTTCCGAAGGCTTCCGATCGAAGATGTTCTAGGCCGGGGAGCACATGGGTCCTGATCATGGGTGGACCTACGACGGCGGGAGCAACGTCCGATGGTTGATATCCAGGTCGGTGGGCTTGATCCGCTTTGACGGCTCTCCCGGTTTCAGTGGGGAGCCGATGACGTCATCTTCGGGGGCTTGATCGGGCTGGGCCACGTGACACCACCGGCATGGAGGAGGACGCGCAGCCTGTAGTGATCGAAGTTCGTGAAGCCCGCGGCCGGCTCTCTTCACTTGCTTGGCGCAGAAGTTCATTCCCTCGGTTGGTCCGTTCGACGCGCCGGTGCGGTGATGGTTCAAGATCTCGCCTCTCCAGCGCGACAAGGTGTGGCCCAGGGTGCGGATCTCGGCCACCTCGTCGGAGCGACACGCCGCAATGGCGTTGTCGAGCAGCACGGCCGCTTCGTCGGGGTCGTCGACGAGGTAGACGCTGCGCACAGCTTCTTTGGCCAGCCACGCGCCGAGCACCTCGTCGTGGGGATCGCCGAAGCGCAGCCCGGCCAGCATCTTGTCCCGGCCCCGTTCGTCGAGACGCTCGTCGCCTCTGAGCAAGAGCTTGCGGATGCGAAAGAGCGGGTCGACCTTGCGCCCCCGGTGCCCGAGCGTCTCGTTCTGCACACGCCGGCGCACCTGGTCGAGGGTGCGGTTGGCCACCCGGGTCACATGGAAGGGATCGGCCACGCGCTTGGCGTGGGAGAGATGCGGTTGACAGCCCAGCTGCGGTAGGTGTCGGTCAGGTCGAGGGCCACGACCCGCACGCCCTTGAGCCAGTAGCTCGGAGTGCCCGGCGCACCATCGGCGCAGCTTGGCGGCGCTTTTGCCCTCGAACAGGTCGATGACGATGCGCCGGTCCAGATCGACCAGGGAGGTGGCGTAGATGGTCGAATGCTCGGGCGTGGCCGACAGATAGGAGTGCTCGTCGACGCCGAGGGCGCGGACCGAGCCCACGCGTCGAGGGTCGTCCACCAACGGGGTGCCGTGCAGTTCGACCGCCGCCCAGGCGGTGTCCCAGCCCACCCCGTACTCGTCGGCCACCGAGGCCACCGAGCGGCAGAGCTGGCCCACCTGGCGGGTCACCTCGGCCCCGGCCCGGACGCTCAGCACCTGACGGGGGGCGACGCCGGGGATCTTCTCGGTCCAGGTCTTCTTGCACACAGCGCGTCGTCCGACATCTCCAGCGGCGCTTGTTGATCACCAGCCGGCACGGTCGCCCGAAGCAGTGCAGATCACGCAGGTGCACCTCGACGCGGTCTTGTGCCTCGCCCGTCGGCGACACGACGGGCACACCGCTTGCCTGCGGGTCGATTCCACCCGCACGATCACCTCGCCGGGCACGTCGTCGACCTCGAGCACCACCAGCCCGGGCAGTCCCAACATCTTCTCCGCCAGTCCGATACCGTCGCTCACTGCCAGGGGCCTCCTCGTGCTTGCCGTCAGACAGCAGTCACGATGTCGGGGCCCCTGGCCCCAGTGGTGGATGCTCGGTCAGTTCAGCGAGGTGCTCAATCCCCACTCATTCCGGAAGAGCCGCAAACGCTTTGACGGACAAATTGCTTGGGTTGAATATGCCGCCTGACGGTCGGAGTTGCGGTGGACACTTTCGTACTGAGCGGGGCTGAGATAGCCGAGCGTCGAGTGCAGCCGGCGGGTCGTCAACTTGCGCCGCCGCCATTCCACCCTCGGCGGGATCAGCCCCGCCAACTACGAGAAGAACCGTCAACGCATCACCGCTCAAGCGGCATAATCAATCTGTCCGATGTAAGCAACGGGAACGGATCCAGACGAATGGCCCCGAACGACCTTGGACAATAAGACCTGGTTAAAGACCCGCACCGAACCCGAATGGACGCCTCTGAATACGCCTTTTCTGCATGACGCGCAAGGAGAGGTGGACCAGCCTGGCGCTATAGGTCTGGAGGGAATGCCGTGACTTCGATCGTGGACGGTCTACTCTGTAAGGACAACACAAATAGGAGGTTCGACCTTGTACACGATCAAGTGGACTGGGTTGCAACCCACCGAAGCAGGTTGGAGTCCCCCCTCCGACACCATCAAACTGCGACCGCTGGTGACCAACCTTCTGGTAGAGGAGCGAGGGATCGGCGTGAGGGACGGGACACGACCCAGGACGTGCGGGAATTCCTGAAGCTCGCCGTAAGAGCGAACCGGGCTGCGCTGGACCGGTTGGCCGAGTAGCGCTCCGGACGGGTCGATCTGTACGTCATTGGGTGTACAATATCTGCATGGCTTCCAAGACGGCCCGGCTTAGCTTGCGCCTGACCCCTGAACAAGACGCAGTCCTTCGAAGGGCAGCGGAAGCTCGCGGTGAGTCGGCGAACGACTACGTCCTCCGACACGCTGTTGAAGCCGCCGAGATGGAATTGGCCGATCGGCGAGTGTTCGTAGTCGATGATGATGCCTGGACCGAGTTGCAGAAGCTCCTTTCGGAGCCGCCGGCACTTCCTCCAGCAATGATTGCGTTGCTCACCAACCGGTCGGTGCTCGAGCGACCTTCGTAGTGACCTACGCCGGCCCGGAACTTCTCGCCGGCGAACATCGTCTCGAGGGATTCGACTGCGGATCGGGCGCTCTCAACGACTGGCTCGTCCAGAGGGCACTCAGAAATCAGTCTTCCGGTACGAGTCGCACCTGGGTCGTCGTCGAGATCGAAACCGGGCAGGTCGTTGCCTTCTATGCCTCCTCGACAGCGTCAATCCTTCGGTCATCTGCGCCGAAAAAGATGGGGCGCAATCAACCCGAGGAAATGCCAGCGATACTCCTGGCTCGGATGGGTGTGGATTCAAGACACCAAGGCCAAGGTCTTGGTGCGGCCCTCTTGAAACACTTCATGCTCAAGGCCATCGAAGTCGCGCAGTCCGTTGGTGTCAGGGTGCTGCTGATTCACGCCAAGGACGAAAATGCCAAGAACTTCTACCAGCACTACGGATTCGTGGAATCGCCGCAGGATCCGCTCGTCATGATAATGCTCCTCGCCGACTTTGGATCTCGATGACAGTCGCTTGCCTCAGTTAGCAGGCAACAATTTTCGCAACGAAGATAGCGACCCGAGGCCGGCGTTCGGGGCTAGTCAGTACCCGCCCTAGCGCCGAACGATTGCCCACGTGATCCAATCTCATCGGTCAGCCGACCGAACAGGGTGGTGGCGTCTGGTTCTGCACTAAGAATGCTCGTAGGTCACTGCAGCACGACCTTCGTGAGCGTGGCGCACTTCGCCGGCAGTCCCTCCTGCACCTCAAGGCTGCCCGTGGCGGGGTTCGTGTCTCGGAGACGTTGGTGATAGAAGTACCGCCCCGTCACCATGGCCTCGGGGTCGGCGCTGGTCGCGAGCCACACTTGGGTGACCGGAGCAAGGTCCATATCGTCGGGAGCGCCGGGTCCACCCATCTTCGTCGGCACCCATCCCGGCTCAAGTGCGTTGGAAAGCACGTGCGGCCAATGTCGCGCGACCGCAAAGGCCAATACGACGTCGAATAGCTTGGAGTCCGCGTACGCCTGCGACCCGTTCCACTGACGCCGCGCCCACTGGAGGTCCGAGAGGTCGGGATCACCTCCCCGGTGCATTCCAGAGCTCAGATAGACCAGACGATCGGGCGGCGTCATTAACGCTGTGAGGACGTACGGGGCGAGGACGTTGACGGCGAAGACCAGGGAGAGTCCGTCGGCCGTCTCTGTCCGCCTTGGTTCTCGATAACCAACCCCAGCGTTGTGGATAACCGCCTCGTAGCGGCCAAGAGCCTTGGCCTGATCGGCGACCTGCCTCATGCCCCTCTCAGTATCGCGGTTGCGCCAGCCGCGACCGCTCGGTTGCTGGGCCCGGATGGGGAAGGTCGCACCGGGCAAGACCTGGCGAAGAAGCACCCCCTTATACATGGTCGAGTCGTTCCACTTCTCCACCGACTGCGCCGCTACACCACGGTTCACTACGAACTGACGGCGAGCTGACATTCGTGACCTCGCAGCGATCCCACCTGGGCCAGAAACGCCGTGGCGTTGGAAGGACGTTCCGCAAGTACGATCAGACCGTGACCCGTGGAAGCCGAGCCGCCCGGTCCTCGTAGCCTTGGTGGTCCTCCACATCGTGGTGACAACCATCACGTTGCGGGATCTCAGCCAGCGAAGTGACGCCCAGGTCCGTGGACCACGTTGGTTCTGGCAAGCGTTTGCACCACTTCAGATGAGCAACTCGGCTGTCTACTGGCTCTTGGGCCGAAAGAACTTACGCCTGATCGACTCGCCCTAGAAGATGAACCTCCAAAGGGGGCGCTGGAACTTGCCATTACGCCCATTTGGACCACGGTATGACGATTCCGATGATTTGTTCCCGCGAGGACCGTCAGAACTGTCAGTTGGCAGCGGGTGCGGCAGCCTGACAAAGATTGCCACGCCTGGGAGAAGAACTCAGCCATATCGTGATGAGGAGGTCAGATTAATGGCAGGTAATTCGGCAGTACCAGACATGCGGCTCGAACTCGTGCCGATCCCGGTGTCCGATGTCGACCGGGCGAAGGCGTTCTACGAGCAAGTTGGATTCGGAAATCTGCACGACACCCAAGTAACAGCGACGATGCGAGTCGTACAGCTCACGCCGCCGGGATCGAGTTGCGCCATCGTCTTTGGTACCGGGATGGGCCCAATTACCGATATGACCCCTGGCCTAATCAAGGGTCTTCATTTGGTCGTTGAGGACATGGCTGCGACCCGAGCTTCCCTTACTGAGCGCGGCGTGGGACTGAGTGAGGTCGAGGACATGGGTGGAGTCCTCTATTCCTATTTCAGCGATCCAGACGGAAATATGTGGGCCCTCCAGCAGTGGCCTGCGGATTACCGGGCATAGGCCAGCGCACGGGCGATGCCGATGACCGAACCCTTAACGCGGGGTGTGCGCCTTATGCCAGTCCTATGGGTGGCTCCGCGTAGCAAGATTCTCCCGAAGCATTGATGAGATTCGGGGTCGGTGTCTTGTCTGCATACGCTGAACGCGAAAGGAGCACAAGGGGTGACCGACTTCGTTCTGGTGCCGGGAGCGGGCGGTATAGCCACCCCCTACTGGCGTTTCGTTAGTGCACAACTCAAGCGCGCTGGCCACCGGGCACTCCCCGTGGACCTGCCCGGGAGCGATCCTGACTCGGGTTTGCCGGAGTACGTGGCGCTCGTCGTAAGCGCTGTCGAAGCCTCTGCTGAACCGATTGTTGTGGCGCAATCTCTGGGTGGATTCAGCGCAGTGATGGCCTGCGATCGGAGTCAGGCTCGCGGCTTAGTCTTCGTCAACGCCATGGTGCCTGCGCCTGGGGAAACGCCAGGGCAATGGTGGGAGGCGACGGGTGCCCAGGACGCACGGATTACCGCTGCCAAAGCAGGGGGTTACACCGTAGAGTTCGACGTGGCAACGTATTTTCTGCATGACCTGGGAGCCGAGGATGCCGCCTCCGTTCTCGCTAATCCTGGCGACGAAGCGGATATCGCGTTCGGCCAACCCTGCGAGTTCACCAAATGGCCCGATGTTCCGACCGCCGCCGTCATAGGGCGCGACGACCGTCTATTCCCCGTTGAATTCCAGAGGCGGGTACTTCGAGAACGCATTGGCATAGGCGCTACCGTCGTGCCCGGTGGTCACCTCCTCGCGCTAGCCAACCCTGACGGGCTGGTCAACGTTCTCCTCAAGCTGGGCGCTTAGCCACCCTCGGGGGCCTTTGGCCTTTCTCTCCAAGACAGGCACCAACCAATGCGTGTTGCGCAGGTGTGATCGAGTCAGTCGAAGATCGGGGGCCTTATTTCGGGCCTCACCGTTGCCCGCCAGGGGTGGCTCTGATCACCGGATCGGTAGGATCCTCAAAGAGTTCCACTCGACGATGGAGCGTCAGGGGTGGCCTTGCGGCGTTCTGCCCGATTACCGTACGCACGCGTCCAAGCGAAGGTCACGACAAGTGCGACGACTGAATCGGCCTGGGATCCCCGGAGGCTCCATACCTTGGAAGCGAGGATGGAGTCATGGAGAAGAAGGCAACATCGAAGCGGTACCCGCCTGAGCTGAAAGAGCGGGCCGTCCGCATGGTCAGAGAGCTTCGACAGCAAGACCCCGGCGACAAGGCTGTGATCTCGCGAGTGGCACGCCAGCTCGGTGTCGGCGACGAGTCCCTGCGGGCGTGGGTCAAGCAGTCCGAAATCGACGACGGTCAGCGAGCCGGACTGAGCACGACGGAACAGCCGGAGCTGAAGCAGCTGCGCAGGGAGAATCTCGAGCTGCGGCGGGCCAATGACATCTTGCAGGCGGCCGCCAGTTTCTTCGGGGCGGAGCTCGACCGCCGACACAAGAAGTAGTCGCCTTCATCGACGAACTCCGCCCTCGAGTTCGGGGTCGAGATTCTCCTATCTTTGTCAAGGCCTGATCGGCTGATTTTCAAGCAGGCGGTAGAGGCGTCGAGCGAAGTAGCGCTTGAGGCACCGGCGAGCTTCGCGTTTGGTCTTTCCCTCGGCGACACGTCTCGCGATGTAGGCCTTGGTCGGTTCGTCGCGTTGGGTGCGGATCCCGACAGCCTGATGCAGCGCGCGGTTGAGTTGGCGGTCACCACCGCGGTTGAGCCGGTGGCGGTCTTGGCTCTGCCCCGACGTGGCTTCGACGGGTGCCACCCCAGCCAATCTGGCGAACGCTGCCTCGTTGCGGCAACGTCCGGGGTGGGACCACGAGATGATGATCTGGGCAGCCAGGATGACTCCGACTCCGACTTCGTCGAGCAGGCAAGGACCAGTCAGCTCAACAAGTGGCTTCATCGCCGTCTCCAGCTCGGCGGCTTGACCGCTCAGATGTGCGATGCGCTGCGCGAGGGCGCGCATGGCGGTCTTGGTGCCAAAGAGTTCGGGGTCACCAGCTGGGTCGGGACGCATCCTCGAACAGTGTTGGACCAGCCTGTGGACCGTCAGGCCCCGCAGGCCTCGCGTATGGCGAGCGGGGCGGTGAGCACCAACGACTTGAGCTCGTTGATCGCCGCCGTGCGGGCCAGCTGGGCGCCGCTACGAGCCACCAAAAGAGCTCGTAAACCTTCTCTGGCGCCCCGAGCCCGAGGGGTAGACCACCGCTTGCGGCCGAGTACCTCTCTGGCCGCTCGGACGGCGTCGAGGCTGTCGGACTTGGCCCCATCCTTGGCGGCTCGAGTGGACGGACGGTCGAACTCGATAGACCACTCGGCCTCTGCCGTCAGAGCCTGGCACAGCCCGGACCCGTAACTGCCGGCACCTTCGACCGACCACACTCGCCGCTCAGCGCTGGTGTAGTCGTCGGCCCATTCGATCGCCTTGATGTAGCCAGCCGGGGTAGTGGGGAACTCTGAGCAGGCCAGCTGTCCTTGGGTTTTGGCATCAACGACGGCGATCGTGATGCGATCCCGGTCAGGGTCAACGCCAATGACATGATCGACAAGATCTGCAAGCAAGATGGTCCTCCTTGATGGTTGGATGAAGAGACGGCGCCAGCCTGGAGAGAACCGCTGCGCAGGACTGTGATGGGTCACCCGAAGGGACATGCTCCTGATCAGGCCAGCTGCGGAGGGCGGGCTGGCGCCGGCACCCGACGGACGTATCTCGACAAAGACACCAAACGGGTCAGCCAACCTGTGGGTCACGAAGGGCACCGGCGACATCCTGACCGGCAACCAGGACCGGCTCAGTGATAGTCACAGCCGATCTGCGAGCAGCTCGCAGTCGCCCCCTCCACCTACTACGACGCCAAGTCCCGACCACCGTCGGCCCGGGCCATGCGTGACGCCGAGCTCGGGCCCAAGTTGGTCGAGCTGTGGAAGCACAACTACTCGGTCTACGGCCGACGCAAGCTGACCAAGGCGGCCCGTCGGGCCGGCCATGACGTCGGACGGGACCAGGTAGCCCGTCTCATGCGCGACCAGGGCATACGCGGGGCCAGCCGATCCAAGAAGCGATTCACCACGAAGTCCGACCCCGCTGCGGTGCGGGCACCGGACCTGGTGAAACGAAACTTCAGCGCCTCTCGCCCAGACGCCTTGTGGGTGGCGGACTTCACGTACTGCTCGACCTGGTCGGGCATCGTCTACGTCGCCTTCGTCATCGACGTCTTCTCCCGGCGCCTCGTCGGCTGGAAGGCGGCGCGGTCGATGACGACGCCTCTGGTCCTCGATGCGCTGAACATGGCGGCCTGGACACGGCGTCACACCACCCTTGATGGCCTCATTTGTCACTCCGACGCGGGGAGTCAATACACGTCAATTCTTTACACCGAGCGCCTCGATGACGTGGGCGCCGCTCCCTCCTTCGGCACCATCGGCGACAGCTTCGATTGTGAGCATGATCCACCTGCCGGATGGCATCTCGAGGGGATGCTGTCACGGTGCTGTCGGATCGTGGTCTGACTCGTGTTACGACTGACCATTGGTGTCCTTGCTGTTGATCTGTCGATCACGGCCCGGCAGCGCAGTTGTACGCCTGCTGACCGGATGGGCAGTGACCCGATAGGGGCCTGGCTTTGCGAACGAGACCCGTCACAGTCCTGTCCTCCCACCCGGTCAGCCGGCTATCCGGTCAGACCACAAAGGAGCTCAACCGTGACTACCAGCATGCCAGCCGAAGAGAGTCGCACCAAGATCATCGTCGGCGTCGACACCCACAAACACGTCCACGTTGCCGTGGCCATCGACACCCTCGGTGTCCGACTGGCCGACCGGTCCTTCGCTGCTGACTCGGGCGGCTACCTCCAGCTGGCCGAGTGGGCCGAAAGCCTGGGTCGGATCGATTCGTTTGGGATCGAGGGCACCGGCAGCTATGGCGTCGGGCTGACCTCAGCGCTGCGGCGACGAGGGCACCGCATCGTCGAGGTCAATCGGGGCAACCGACAAGCCCGTCGGACCAACGGCAAGTCAGACACGGCTGATGCCGAAGTCGCGGCTCGCCAGGTGCTCGCCGGCGTCGCCCGAGCGGTCCCGAAGAGCGCGGATGGCCAGGTCGAGATGATTCGCCAGCTCAAAGTGGCCCGTGACACCGCCGTCAAGGCCCGCACGACAGCCATAATCACGCTCAAGCAGGTTGTGGTGAATGCCCCGCCTGAGTTGCGAGAGGAGCTCGCAGCGCTGAACGACAAGGCCCTGATCAACCGCTGCGCCGGGTTCCGGGTGGCGAAGCTCATCGACACGACAGCGTCGGCGAAGTACAGCCTGCGGACCCTGGCCCGGCGTTGGCTCGCCCTCAACGCCGAGATCACCGACTCCGACCGTCATCTCGACCAACTGACCACTGACGTCGCTCCCTCCATGCGTGCGGCCTTCGGCGTCGGACCCGACACCGCAGCCGAGATGCTGGTCGTCTTCGGTGACAATCCCGAGCCGCGTCCGCTCCGACGCCGCTTTCGCCAAGCTCTGTGGAGCCTGTCCGGTCCCCGCTAGCTCGGGTATGACCTCCGGACGTCATCGGCTCTACACCGGAGGGCACCGCCAAGCCAACGCCGCGCTCTACCGCTCGGTCATCGTGCGGATGCGCTTTCATGAGCCGACGATCGAATACGTCAACCGACGGACGGCCGAAGGCCTAGGAAAACGAGAGATCATCCGGTGCCTCAAGCGGTTCTTGGCCCGAGAGATCTACCAGCACGTCATGACCGATCACCGCGCCAGACAAGCCCTCCAAACGGCGGCTTGAACTCCCGTCTTGACATATAGGGGCCTCAACGCCATGGCCGAATCAGTCATGGGGCTCTTCAAGACCGAGCTGCATCGCAACCCCGCCGCCCTCGTCGCCAACGGAGGACCTTGGAAGGGACTCGACGACTTCGAAATCGCCATCTGCGCCTGGGTGTCGTGGTTCAACGAGGAGCGGCTGCACTCAGAACTCGACGATCAGACCCCGGCCGAGTTCGAGGCCGACTACCGTCAGAGATCTCAGCCCAACGTGGCGTGAGAAAACCAAACCAACGAGCCTCCGTCAAACCCAGGCCGATTCAGGGTGATCCCCAACGGCCCCGTATGGCTGGCCGCCCATGTCGTCCTTGGCCTCGCTCTCGTACTGGCAGCTCTGGCAAACGTTGCCTGGACCCCTCCCAAGGCGGGCCCGCTCTATACGGCAGCTTCTCTGCTCGGAGCGCTCGCGATTCTCGGCGCCGCGTTCAACGGAGCCAGCTTCCTCGACTACGAGCACAACTTCAGTTCCATGATCATGTCCGGACTCTGGGCCTTGGCCACGGCCTCCTACCTAACCTGCCTCTACGTGGCGGCACGCCGGTCATTGCGGGTCGTCCGAGGCGGAGAATGACGTGAACGCCCTCTGGCACGTCCCCTACCATCAGGGCCCTTCCCGCAGCCGAGCCCGGATCGGCCGATCCGCCCACTTCGACACCGAACCCACCTTTGAGTCTTGGGCAGCCTTCAGCCAATGAAAGTGCGCTTTCGGGTCGTCGGCGGTTACAACGGAAATCCCCCGAAACGTTAATGGTCGCCTCTGTAGTTAGATTCCGATCCGTTACTGGTCGGTCTGTTGAGCAGCGTAGGCCGCCTCGAACCCTCATCAGGGCCCTTGGAAGTGAGTCGAGGACGTCGAAGTCGCCACCTTGGGGCGGAAAGTCCACTGCACCAACGGGCGGTCTATCCCGAAGTCAGTTAGGCCGCACGACGCAGCTCTGACCACCCAGTGTCCATCACGACGGGGCGTGGACCAAAGTTGCCAATCGGTCCTCCGACACCAACAAAGTGCGACTCCTTGAGACCAACCTCCTTGTAGAAGACGTGCCCAGCGCAAGAGAGAGGGGGCCGGTGGCAGAGGACTGCCAGATGTAGGTCCCTTCCCTCCTGTGAGCCCGGAGGTGATGCTCGTCAATCGCTTACAAGCCGAGCGGGCGTGCCGCGTGCGGCTGCTGCGTCAAGAAGTTGGGGATTCTCGTCGGCTGTGGCGAGGCAAAGCTCCGCGCCCTGGCCCTCCGCCGCAGCAAGAGCCTCGAGTGACATCAGGTTCAGGCGTACCCCGTCTTGGAGTAGTTGGGCCATCGGCCAAGCCAATTCTCGCAATGACAGGAGCCCTATCGTTTCGGGAAGTGTGGTGATAGCACGCACCGCTGCCGCTGCCACAACGGGATCAGCCCGACCCAAGCGACGAGACATCGCACCTTTCACTTCGTTGATGCTCACAGCCCTGCAGAGTCTGTGATACCAAAGACCAGTCGTGAAGATCCGCGCACCTGGAGCGCGGAAGTTTGGCGGCTCCTCATTGAGCAGCATCTGGAGCAAGAGGTGGTCGTCAATGATGACGTCCACGATCGCGGTTACGCGAGATCAGGGTCTTCAGCCGCCACTTGGTTGGCCAGCCGGGAGTATCCGCCGGCCTCTTGGATCGCTTCGCGAAGCATCGAGCGCAACCCGCCCCGGCCGGCAGGGACGATGAGCAGTGCATCACCGAGATCTGCCACTTCGACGGAACCGCCGTCTTTCAGGTGCCAGCGACGCCTGGCCTCAGCGGGCAACGCCATCTGGCCACGGTCCGAGACCCGGAACTCAGCAACACTCATATCCGTAGTCTACTCACTACAAGGCATAGCGACAAGATTGCCTTGTCACACCCGACCGAAGCCCAATCCCGTCCTGGCTACTCCAGCCGAACCCAGTTGCGAGTTCGATTCCGGAGCCAGTCATGCCACCCGGCAAAGCTCTGACCAGCCACTTTCCAAAATCACGGGGCGTGGACCAAAGTTACCAGTCGGTCCTCCGACACCAAACAACCCTGTGCGCGAATGCCGTGAATGTTTGATGAGCGGACCTAGTGCCCGTCGCCAGCAATGCCGTGGGCTTCGGCGGCACGGTCCACGGTCGCGTGGAAGCGAGGGCGCACTGGTCACCCCTTGACTGACTCGGTGGGCCGCCGGCGCAATCCAAGTGTGAACTGCCAGAATGCCTCTGTCGGACTGTAGAAGGCCCTTGCAACGTCGAGGGATAGGTCAATCGGCGGTGAGGGTCTCGCGCATCGTCAGTCGACCCAAGTAGCGTCCCCGCCGTGGCCGCCGTCCTCGAGCTCCGGACTGTCCCGCCGCTACGGGGACATCGTGGCCCTCGATGACCTGTCGCTCGAGGTGCCGTCCGGACAGGTAGTCGGCTTCCTCGGTCCCAACGGTGCCGGCAAGACGACCACCATGCGCGCCATCTTCGGTTTGACCGACCTCGATAGTGGCAGGGTGCACTGGAACGGGAAACCGGTGGATCAGAAGGCACGTCGGCGTTTCGGCTACATGCCCGAAGAACGGGGGCTGTATCCCGGCATGCACGTCGGGGAGCAGATCGAATACTTCGGGCGTCTGCACGGCATGAGCTCGCACGATGCTGCGAAGTCGACCGGGCAGTGGCTGGAGCGACTCGAGATCGCCAACCGGTGGAACGACAAGGTCGAAGTGCTCTCGCACGGGAACCAGCAGCGGGTGCAGTTGGCGGCCGCGCTGGTGCACAACCGGAGCTGATCGTTCTGGACGAACCGCTTTCGGGTCTGGACCCGGTCGGTATCGACGCCATCGGCAAAGTGCTGGTCGATCAGGCGCACGCCGGCTGCTGCGTGATCTTCAGCAGCCACCAGCTCGATCAGGTGGAGGAGCTCTGCGAGCAGGTCACCATCATCGATCACGGGCATTTGGTGGTGACGGGCACGGTCGACGAGTTGGCCACCAGCGGGCCTCGTCGCCTGGTGGTGCGGGTGGAAGGTGATCGGGATGGCGCCTGGGCCCGTTCGCTGCCCGGCGTCACCGTGTCCGAGACCCGGGGCAGCGAGATCCGGCTCGTCCTCGATGACGACACCGACAGCGACCTGGTGCTGACCGCGGCCATGGCGGCCGGGAAGGTGACGGAGTTTTCCTTCGGACGGCGCCGGCTGTCCGAGGTCTTCCGGGAGTCGCTGGCATGAGGCAGGTCATCATCATCGGCGTCCTTGCCGTCGTCGTCATCATCGGGTGTCGATGCGGATGCGCAAACGGCATCAGCTGGCGGACCAAGCCGCCATGGTGGCGGGGGAGGAGGCGGAATCGGCGGGTCAGGCGACGATGTCTCCGGCCTCGGCCGGAGCGGTTGCCACGACGACGTCAAGCCATCGAGCGGCCAACTTCGGGGCACGCTTCGGCGATGTCGGCATCATCGCCATGCGTGAGATCACCGAGCGGGTGCGCGGCCGCATCTTCCGAGTTGGGACGGTGATCATCCTGCTGGCTGTCGGTTTGGCCATCATCATCCCCAACCTCAATCATCACAGCGGCGGCAGTGGTGTGACGACGCAAGAGGTGGGCATCGTGGGCTCGCTCTCGCCGGATTTCCAAAAGGTGGTGATCGAAGCGGGGACGGCGGACAAGGACAACGTGCACTTCGTGACTGAATCGTCGCTGAACCAGGCCAAGCACAACCTGCGCGACGACTCTTTGGCCTTCGCCATCGTCAACGGCGATGCCTTGCTGCTCAACGAACCGGCCAGCGACTCCAGCTCGCCCGCCGATCCGACCTTGGTGCAGAACGTGGCGGAGTACTTCGGCCTCCTACGCTCCTATCAATCCGCCGGCCTAACGCCGTCGCAGACTCGTTCGGTCACCAACGCCCGACCGATTCCGGTCCACCTGTTGAGCCAGGCCCAGAAGAAGAAGGTCAATGCGACGTCTGTCGTCGGAATGATCATGCTGTTGTGCTGTTGACGCAATACTGCACCTGGATCCTGATCGGCGTCATGCAGGAGAAGTCGAGCCGGGTCGTCGAAGTCCTGCTGGCCGCGGTGCGCCCGATCCAACTGTTGGGGGGCAAGGTGCTCGGCATCGGTCTGGTGGCGCTGAGCCAGGCCGCCGTTGTAGTCGGGTTTGCCCTCTTGGTGGCCAAAGCTGTTGGCTCGGACATCCTGATGGGTTCCGAGCCGACGGCACTCTTGGCGGAATTAGTCTGGTTCGTGCTCGGGTATGCCTTTTACTGCTGGGTCTATGCGGCGGCCGGTTCCATGGCTGAACGTCAGGACCAGGTGCAGACCTTGGCCTTCCCTCTGAGTATCCCGATCCTCATCGGCTACATCTTTTCGATCACCGTAGTCAGCTCGAGCAACGCCAGCCTCCTTTTCAAAGTCCTGGCCTACTTTCCACCGACAGCGCCCTTCGCCATGTCGGCCCTGGTGGCCATCAATGAAGTGGCCTGGTGGCAGTTCCTGGCCTCGGTCCTCATCACGTTGGCCACCACCGCCGGGGTCGCAGTGTTCGCGGCACGTATCTACAGCCGTGCCGTCCTACGCACCGGCGGTCGGGTGCGCCTCAAGCAGTTGCGTCACAGCTGATCCCGACGAGCATAGGGAAGGGTCGAGTTGATTTTGTTGGTCTGGCTGCTCGACTGCGGCAACTCGAGTCTGTGAAACGCCGATGAGCTTGGCGACTTCTCGCTGGGAGAAGCCAGCTTGTTCTCGAGGCGCGGTCAGCCTGGTGGCGACGCGAGCCCATCCTCGATCTCGGCCACTTGCTTGCCGCCGCCGGGCCTCGAGAGGGCGTTCTCCTCAAAATCCCTCATGGTCATTGTCCGCAGCCATTTCGGAGTGATCGGTGGCACGCTCGTGCGGCTCCGCACAGCTCTGACCAGCTAATTTCCATCACAACAGGGCGTTGACCTAAGTCGCCAGTCGGTCCTCCGACACCAGGGTTGAGGCGGGCTGTTGCCGCTCCCAGCGCTTGGTCTTACTCGGCTCTCAGCACTAAGGCTGTTGGGGTCTGTGCCGCAATTCGACCGGGGATTGCGGCGACGACGTTGGCGAAGACCAGAGCACCGAGGCCGACGAGGATCACGGATAAGACCGGCACAGTGGGGTCGGGTACAGCGTTGATGTTGCGGGCGAACAGCGTCCACAGTTGGCGCCCGATGACGATCCCGAGCGGAATGCCGACGATGACGCCGACGACAGCGGTAACCGTCGACTGCCACGCGACCACGGCGGCCAGCTGTCGAGGCTGAAGCCGAGAGCCTTCAACAGGGCCAGGTCCCGTCGGCGGCGGCGGACCGATGCGACAAGAGTGAGCGCGAGGGCGACGATCGCCCCGAGGGCGAGTCCTCCAGCGAGGATGACCGGGGTCGCGCCGATGCTCCGGTAGTTCACGATCTGCGCGGGACGCTGCACGCCAATGACGGCGACGCTGTTGTCGACGGCACCGGGGTCGCGCGGCGAAGATCTTGTTCGCCGCGTCGGCGATCCGTTGCAGGTTGGCCCGGCCCGCCGCGGCGCTGAGCCCGCTCCGAAGCCGGACGAAGACCAGCTCCGGGCCATTCAGGTTCGGGTCCGTTGGTCCCGACGGCTCGCAGGAAGGCGGCGGGAAGACCCCTTCGGAGAACAGGGCCCCGGTGCCCATCGAGGTGTGATCGGCGACGAAGCTCGCGTACCCGACCGCGGGGAACGTGGCGGTCCCCACGATCTGCAAGGCGCGTCGGCGGGAGGTAGATCGGGGCGTCGGCGGGGGTCTCGTAGCTCAGCTCAACCGTGTCGCCGACGTGCTTGTGGAGCACGGCGAGCGTGGCCGACCCGATGACGATCTGGTTGTTGGCGTCGAGGCCGTGTCCCGACAGGATCGGCGGGGCCACTGCGGCACCCGGTCGCCCGAAGAGCACGGGGACGGACTCTCCGTCGATCTCGAAGTTGTTGTAGTCGACGCCGGTCCATGCGGCGACGTCGGGGTCATGGTTGAGCAGTGTGAGGGCGCGCAGGTGGGACGTCGTTGCTCGGGTTGAGCGCGTAGGTCCAGTTCCAGCCGTAGAGCGCGGGACGTCGACACCAGCGTGTTCAGGCCGCTCGCGAAAGTGAGGGTGGCGACCAGTAAGACGACCGCCATGACGGTGCCTAACAACACCGAGCGCACCGGCACCGCGGTGCGACCCCGACCCGGTTCGAGGGCGAAGCGGACGCCTACCACGCCCGCCACCGGCATCCCCGCGGCTTCGGCGCCGCGGGTGATGCTCGACGGTCGAGTCGGCGCTCGGACCCGGGACGATCGTGCGGGCGCCCCCCGGCACGCGCACGCACCACCGCGACGGCCCCGAGGCCGACGACAAGCACCGCGAACCCGATGCCGAGCACCGTCGCAGTCGAAGGCGATCCCCTGTCGGGGTAGACGGGGCGCACCGGTCCGACGGGGAAGAGCGGCGAGAGCCCGACCGCGACACCGACGGCCACGAGCGAGCCGACGATCACCGCGACGAGGTGCCGATCAGCCCGTCACCAGCCGTCGACCGCGGGGCCGGCCCCGATGGCGCGCAGCACCCGGCGGTCGTCGTCGTCGGCGCGCAGCTGGCGGGAGATGGCCTGTGCGCCGAGGACCAAGGCGACCGCGGCCGCAAGGGCCCCGAATCCGCCCAGCGCGACCGACTCCGGCTTGACGGCGAGCTCAACCTCGGTGACGACCCGCGAGGTCACGTGGAACTCATAGGTGAATCCCCGCGGGATCGAGACCGACGATCTCTTTTTCCACTGCGCGCACGCCGCTCGCACCGTGGTCGAGCTGGAGCGTATAGAGCACCGGCGCAGCCGCGGCCGGCGACGCCGCGATCGTCGCTCTGAGGAACGCCGGGGTCAACACCGCAAAGCCGTAGACCCGGTCGATGTCGTCTTCGACGACTTCGGTTATTCGGGACGACGATCCCCACCACCTTGACGTCGAAGCGGAGGCGGGGCGTCACCGACGGCGTGCCGAAGCCCGGCGAGTAGGTCTGGGCGTCGGTATAGAACCCCATCGGCACGATCTGGCCGACCCGCACGCCAAGGATGTCCGCGGCGCGCTGGTCCATCACCATCTCGTCGGCTCGGTTCGGGTTCGCCATCCGACCCGCGACGACGGTTAATCGGTCCTGGTCGGAGAAATCGCCGTCGATGCTGCCGCCGGGCTCGAGATCACTCAGCTTGTCGAGCTCGGGGGCGCCGTTCTTGGCTAGGGGCACGACCGTCGGGCCCGAGCAGCACCCGGACTCGTTTCACGCCGGCCAGATGGGCGATCTTTGCCGTCAAGTTCGGTCCAGGCCCGCCGTTGGGGCTGAACACCGCCACGTTCATGTCCGACGGGTTGGTGCTGGCCAGGAACGTCGGGTACGACGACTGGGTCCGCCGCGCGCCCGCGATCGAGGCCATGGCCACGCCACCAACCAGACCAATGAGGAGGACGAGAGACAGATATCCCGCCCACCGGCGCCGAAAGGTGGCCCGGAACCGATACCAGGCGAGTTTTAGCACGCCATTCTCACCACGTCAGGCCTGCCTTGACCCCTCCGCCTGCGCCATCACGTCCAAAGTGTCGTACACCCTGGGTCTGTGGCCAAGGGAGGCAGCATCCAGACCGCCTTCGTGCCAGTACCCCGACTCGAGGCGGAGCCATGAGCCCTTCTTGAGCCGTCTGTTGCCCATGGATCCACGGCACGCGCGGCACTGTGAACTGCACCTATATCTTCTCTAGGTTGCTGAGTACCACCTGGCCTCGCAGCAGGGCCGGTGTACGCAGGGGGCAATACGCCCCTCCGACACCAACAGAATGCGACTCCGTCGGCCCAACCTCCTGGTAGAAGACTTTCAATGGGGGAGCGTCTGAAACCCCGAGGTCCACCCGAGTTCCACGACAAGGACCGCCTGCCGGCGGACACTCCGCAAATTGCGAAGATCGCGTGGAGCTCCGAGTGATGGCGTGAGTCAACTCACTTGGCGCTCTCGGTTTTCCCAGTATTGACGCCGCAGTTCACGCTTGAGCGGCTTGAACGCACCCGAAATCGGAAGCGGGCCGTCTTGAAACTCAACTGACTTCGGAACCTTGAAACCCGACAAAGAGTTCCGCGCGTATTCGATCAATTCTTCGGCCGTGACCTTGCCACCTTCCTTGAGAACGACAATCGCGTGCACCGCTTCTCCCCAGGTATCGCTCGGGATCCCGATCACCGCGACTTCCTGCACGGCGGGATGTGAAGCGACGGCGTTCTCCACCTCGGTGGAGTAGACGTTCTCGCCGCCCGTGACGATCATGTCTTTCAACCGATCGGTGACGTGCAAGAGGTTCCGGTCGTCGAAGAAGCCCATATCACCAGTTCGATACCAACCGTTACGAAGCACCGCTTCGGATTCTTCCGGCTTCTCCCAGTACTCGCGCATGAAGTTCCCGCCACGTGCGCATACCTCCCCCGTCTCTCCCCGAGGGAGGGTCTCACCCCTCGAATCGGTCACGCGAACATCGATCCCGAAGATCGGTCTACCGGCACTTGTGAGCGCACTGCCCCCACGGCGGTGGTCCTCGGGTCCGAGGAACGTGAGTGCGGATGCCGCTTCGGTCATTCCGTATCCCTGGAAGAAGTCGGTATCAGGGAGCATCTCCAGCCATCGGCAGACGAGGGCTTCTGATATCGGGGCTGCTCCGTAGACCAGTTGACGCAGTGACCGCAGGCGCTCAGGCGAGAAGCTCTCTGCTCGCTCGAGCATCGACAACATGATCGGGACCACCATTGTGGTGTCAATTTGCTGCTCCTCGATGACACGCAGCACCAGCTTTGGATCGAACAATGGGATCGTCACCGAGGTCGCACCACTTGCGGGGATTCCAAGCACGCCAGCGACGAGGGCTGCGTGGAACATTGGCGCCTGGAACAGGAAGCGTCGTTCCTCTCGGAGTCCTAACTCGGAGAGGACGTGGTACACGTTGAGGACCTCGGCGCGCTGCTGCAGTAGGACGCCCTTGGGGAAGCCGGTCGTCCCTCCGGTATACATCAGAACAGCGGGATCTTCCTCCTCCGGCTCAGGCGGCATGATAGGCCGACCCACCTCCACCAGATCCTCGTAGCCTATGACGGCGTTGGATCCACCGGTGACGCCGCTGTCAGACTCTCCGCCGATCACGACCACCTTGTCGACATTCGCACCTTCAACTCGGGCCCGGTCGAGAAGTGAGGCAAACGACCCGTTTGTAAAGACGGTTTTGGAACCTGAGTCGTTGAGTACATACGCCAGCTCCGAGGGAGCCAAGCGAATGTTCAGAGGATTGATGATGGCGGCCCCGAACATCGCGGCGTGGTACAGCTCCATGTATTCATGGCTGTTGGCGGCCAGCACCGCGAAGCGGTCACCCGGTCGGAGGCCAAGCACCGATCGCATCGCATTGCCCAGTCGCAAAAGGCGATCAATGTGGATTTCGTACGTGCCTTGATAGTGTGTGCCCGTCCTTGACACGTCGATAAACGCAACTTTGTCCGCGAGCTGCTCGGCGCGCTGCAGTAGGAGTCTGGGGTACACAAGTTCTTTCATTGCTATTCGCTTATTCGAATAGAGCAAAGTGTTGTCGAGCAACAACCCTGATTTGGTCGGCCTTGAACAAGCGTTGTCACAGTCTTCTCCTCACGTTGAGGAGGCGTCGAGCCCGTTTGGGGCGACGTACCGCTGGGCGATCGTCCTGCCCGAACTGGCGTCTCATCAAAACACCCGGACGAAGTGCTCCTGGGCGTCCGGATGTCAGCTCCCAGTTGCCTGGCCCAGCTTATGGTCAGAGTCCAACACGTTCCACTGTGCCTTCATGGCGTCGAAGATGGCGTTCGCCCAGGCGCGGATCAGCTTGGGCGACTCCGGTGGTTCTGTGGTTGACGTCTTCAGAGTGCAACCAGCCCCACAGGGCGCTAAGCGGCCCTGAACAGGACTTTTCCTCTTAGGATCGGCGGTGTACTAAGCCAGGTAGACGCGCCCTGGCAGCGATCAAGGGTGTCAGCTCCAGGTCGTCTTCGTGCCAACACCTCATATCTTCCACTGAGTCGGATTGCGGCTCGACCAACGGCACCAGGTATTGACAGCCGGGTAACACTGACCACGCGCATCGCTCACCAGGAGGTGTCGGCGTAGCGCTCGACCCATTCGTCAATCACCCATTTCGGCCCGCGTGGCCGCGACCAGTCGAAGTCGACACCGGGGGAGGGGGAGAGGTCATTTGTCCATTTTGGCTTTCCGGTGGGTACACCGTGTCACGGCCGGGCCTCCCAATCCTCCCGATGACGAGCCATAGACCGGTCACACCGTGTGATCGGTTACACGCGGTCTGCAGGTATGAGGCCTCTCGGCGAGCCGCCTCAATGGCAGCGGACAGGCTGGTCTCCTCCTCGCTGAACAGCTCCTGTCTGATCCCATCGCTGTAGTACAGGTCCGAGAGCTTTCGCCGTTTCTCGGACAACGCTACGAGCGTCGCCTCTGGAGCTGTCCGCCGGTGCCGGCGGGCCCGATCGACTACCCCGTTCATCTCTGCGCCGAACTGGGTTAGCTCTTGAGTGCCACCGAGCTCCAGATTGCGCCCCCGTCGCTCGATGCAACGAGACCGCCGGCAACGAGAGCGTAGGCGCGGGACGGGTCGCTGAAGCCCATCCACGAGACCGTCGACGGACTCGACCCGGAGAGGACGACAGAGAAGGTGCTGCCTCCGTTGGTCGTCCGCACCAGTGCCCCACTGAGCGTCTCCGGTGCGGGCGAGGCGAGGGCGACCGATGACGAGGCCGCGGCTAGCTTCAACGAGTTGGGGAACTCTCCGGTCGTCGTGGCGACGCGCCAGGTCTCTCCGTCATCGGTCGATAACATTGCCTCGGCCATCATACCGGTAGGGCACGCGGCCCAGAGCGTCGACGTCCCATCGGCGGCGGCCGTCACCGAGCCCCCGAGACCGGCCGTGCACGGATCGACCCGTTGGCTGAACTGGGCCCCCTTATCGCTGGAGTACAGGAGCACCTGGTCCCCGTTGCCCCCGAGGACGTAGAGGTTCGACCCATTCAGAGCGAATTGCGCCCCGTAGCCGAGAGGGATGGGTGTCGATACTTGTCGCCACTGCGGTGATCCGATCGGAGCAATCAGAAGCTCGTTCGACGTGCTGTTCGCGGAGCCTGCACCGGCAATCAGCGCGTACGCCTCGCCGTTGGCGGCCTCGAGTTCCGTGACCTGACCAGAGACAGGGACGTTCGCCCAGGTCGCACCTCCGTCGACCGTCTGCCACAGCTCCGGCCCGAAGGCGTAGCCGTCGAGGGGGCTGGCGAAGCGGAGCTGCGACACGTCACTCGCAGCTACCGGCGGGCTCGGAATACCCACGAATGCGGAGCCGCCATCGGTGGTGCGGAGAATGGCTGCGCAGGTCCCGGATCCGGTGAGGCATTGCGCAGTGCCGAGCATCCACCACGCCTTCAGGCTCACCGCTGTGAACGAGGTGGCCTCGAAGCCTGCCGGGATCGGACCCCCGGGCGGACCGACGACAGGCGCAGAGGCCGTGGTCGTCGGGGGATGCGTTGTGGTGGTGGCGAGTGTGGTCGTGGATGTGGAAGGAGGTGAGGAGGTCGTGGTCGTGCCGCACGCGGCAGCGGCCAGGACCAGAACCGTCACGGCGACACCGGCCAGACGCCCAGCGAATCGAGGTTGATGCGACGGTGCGGCCGGGGTGGCTGGACGCTTGGCATTCCAATCGGTGGAGGAAAAGGATCGGCCATCGTGGTCTGCGAGTGCGGACACAGTCGCCCGAGTGGGGAAGCTTTCTATGCCAGGACTACTCACTCTCGGCGAGAACGGCAGCGTAGGATCCACTGCCGAGCAAGGATCCGGCCGGCACACGGCGGTCGCCGATGACCAGTTCCTCGAGAAGGCCCGAAGTGGCGTCGAATGTCACGTCGTCAATCTGGCCGAGTTCGTTGCCTCGATCGCTAAGGGCCCGCTTCCCGACCAGCTCGAGTTTCCCTTCTGCGGCGGCCCGTTCTCGGTCGTCCGCCGGCAGCCGGAGGGCACTTTCATCGACCACCATGACGGCATTGGGCCCGAACCCGCTCAATTGCGCCCAATCGACCAACTGCGCTTTCTTGCCTCGTCCAATGATCACGGCGGCAATCCGCCGTTGCTGCGCATCCACGAGTAGATGGCTCACAGCGCCGAGCTCCCTCGCACTGGATCGACTCAAGACCTGGCGGCCTGAGGAACGCCGGAACGACTCGCTCACGACAAATCTAACCGGGTCCGGAACTCGTCAACCGAGGCACCGAGGCCGACAAGATCATCTTGGACGAATTCTTCGGTGATATTCGGGACCACCAGCGCATCACCTGAGACGGAAAGCTGTGCCGGTAACGGGATGTATCCCCGCCCGCCCTCGGCCTTGTCGATCTGGTAGCCAACAACCTCACCGCTACTCCCGACCAGCAGCACCAGATCAGCGACCTTTCCCAGGCTCGATCCGCCCTCGGTCAGGACATCGTCTCCGAGCACATCACGCTCTGTTGCGGGATGGCCGACGTCGTCGGGTGCGTCCTCAGAAGAGACAATGCTGGATTCGTCGAGCACCATCACGGCATGCTGTCCGATCGCGTGAATCGCCTCAGCGGGGAGCACGTCGCGGCTTCGGCCGGCGAAGAAGCCTCGTTTGTTCAGGGTTACGCCGACCAGGCGGCCCGATGCGGGACTGTAGATGACGTCGCGCACCTCGGCCACGTCCTCTCCGCTGTGGACAGCGACCACGGGGAGACAGCGGATCTGCGACGCGGTCATCAGCTTCATCGCTTGTCCTTTGTCGCGATGACGCCTCCACCTCGGCGTCGTCGCCGAACGACCAGGAACCCCACAACAGCGACGGCAACCACAATGACCACCAGTATCAGCCAACCGACCGCACTCATCTCAAAAGTCTTTCCTCATGGAATTGCCCTGAGGTTAGCGCAGAGTCCGCCTACATCTTCGTCTGGTGCAGCGTCCACTCTGTCCTGTCGGATCGTCTCGTCGAGATTGCTTCTGGTCTCTTCGACGAAGTCGTCACGAGAAAGCGGGCTCTCGATTCCATCGAGGTAACGCACTGTTTGCCGATCACGGCGCCAACGCAAGATACGTCTCCTTTCCCGCTCCGAGCAGCCGCCCCATATGCCATGATCCACATGGTTCTCGAGTGCGTACTCCAGACAGCGCTTTGACACCGGGCATTCGGCGCATATCTCTTGTGCGGCTAGTAGGCCCATCCCATCACGCGGGAAAAACATGTTCCATGCAAATGTCTTGCACTTCGCCTGGGTCATCCAATCTGTATTCATCTTGTGGCTCCATCTCGCCCACCGGGTGGGTAGCTCGTTCTCCTCGCCTGCGGCACTTCAACTGGCCCTTCGTTGCGCGACCACCCGTACGCTCAGCATGAAACTGCGCGTCCTGGCCAGGTAGGGCCGAACGTCCTTTTGCCGTGCTATTCGTGGCACTGAGGTTGATAGCCATTGAGCAGCAGATGCAGATGAAGGCGAAGGGCCTAATGCCAAGAATGTCGCCGTCGTCGCTGGGGAAACCAGCTGGCGGCCCCGACGACCGGGCTCTGTGCGACGACTCGCTCACCGTGCCTTACGCTCGCAAGGGCTAGAGTTCGAGCGCTCATCAGAACGAGTCGTGACAGGAACTGCGTCCCCTCGTCCTAGTTCCGGTCCGTGTTGTGTCCCTGCGACAGCATGCCCCGTCATCCGAAAGATTACGACGACAGTGATCGAAGTCGATTTACGTATCGGCGAAAGCAGGTAGGAATGCGTTCAAATCTGGGCTGGGCTCGCACCGAGTCCGATCCCGATGAACTTGGTGATGAGAAGAGTCCAGACACTGAAAGGCGTCGAGCGGGGAGTACAGCGATACGCGGCATCTCGTCCGCAGATCTATCGGCCGTCGCCTAGTTAGGAGACGCTCGGAGTTGACTCGTTGCAATCGGGTGCGTCGCTGACCGTTCTTTACGCGGACACGCCTCAATTCCTTAGGTCATTTGTCGACGAACCGAGGTGTGATTTGGTTGTTGAGTTCGCCCATAGCTTGCAGGTAGGTCAGCACTGCGACCACCCGGCGGTCAAAGCGCTTCGAATCGGCGCTGTTGAGCTTGCGGAAGATACTTGTGACGTGTCTCTCGACGGCCTTTTTCGACACAGCTAGGTGCCGGGCGATCTCGACGTTGGTGTAGCCGCGTGCAATCTCTTCGAGTACGCCGAGTTCACGAATCGTGAGCACATCGAGTGCGGAGGGTGACTGGCGCCGAACCAGTGCGTTCACGACCGACGGATCAAGTACGGTGTCGCCACCGTGGGCGCCGTGGATAGCGCTGACCAGAGTTTCGAGATCCCCAACGTGATCATCGAGCAGATAGCCAACATGGGCTGCTCCATTACGCAAGAGTTCGAGTGCATACCCATCGCCAGCTTCAGCGAGGACCACGACGCCGAGACTCGGATTCTCGGTGCGTAGTCGCTGGGCGGAGCTGAGCGCCGCCTCGGCGTTGACCCGAGGGGTCCGGATCCCGACAACAAGCACATCGGGTCGGTACTGACGAACAGCCTCGAGAGTTTCGGGATGGCTGTCCACCCGAGCGACTACGTCTATGCTCCGAACTCCGCTGAGCAGACAACTCAAGCCCTCTCGGGTCAAGAAATTGTCGCTGGCGATCACGGCACGCAGCACGGAGGGGGTTTCGGGCATATCTGGGCGCTCCTGGGTAAGGCAACAGAACAGTCGTCGCATTACCGGCAGGCGATGTTGCATGCATCACGCCGAACTGCGCTTGACTTCGCCATTCTTACAGTCCCCGCAACGACAGCCGTGCAGCCCGGAGATCGGCGCTGGAGTAAACCCTATGAAATTTGAGGGTGCACCCTATTTTTGAGGGGTCATCTCGAGAATAGGCTCGCCGCTAGTAAGTCGCTGAACTCCATGACTAAATCGAGCAATCCATGCGCTTTGTGAGCGACGACAAGATGGACCCGATATTGGAGGTCTGGATTGACTACAGCCGCTCTCCGGTTGCAGTTCGACTGGACGGGGTGCTCGATGGGACTACAAGATCGGCACTCCTCTCGGTGATGAGCGACCTGATGCTCGAAGGGTGTCGAGACCGTCGTGATCGATGCAGGAGCAGTGGAAATCGGCGAACGCATTGGGTGCGGAGGCGCTGGCGATTTGTCAGTGCGCGGTTACGAGAAGCGGGTCTGATGCTTATCTGGGACGGAGTCGATGCCTCACCGTCGAGTCACTCATCAGCGTGCCGATCGTTTCGGTCTCGACGGCCATCAACCGAGAGATGAGCTGATGCCGTACCGTTCGATCGAGGACCCCACCACGCTGCGTCGGATACTCGACGCCATGCTGCTCATTGAGGGCGACCTCGACCTCTCGGTCCTCCTGCGCCATGTCGTCGATGAGGCCCGCTCGATGACCGGCGCTCGTTATGGTGCGCTCGGTGTCCTCAACGAGGACCGTTCGGCTCTGGCCGAGTTCATCACGGTTGGTCTCGGAGCCGGACGAAGTTGCACAGATCGGTGCCCTTCCGACCGGAAAAGGAGTGCTCGGAGCGCTCATCGCCGAACCCGTTCCTCTGCGCCTGGCTCGCATCGACTCTCATCGCCGAGAGCTACGGATTCCCTCCCGGGCATCCCGCCAATGACCTCGTTTTTGGGCGTCCCGCATCAAGGTGCGCGACGAGATCTACGGCAACCTCTATCTGACCGACAAGGTTGGCTGGTCGGAGTTCACCCGTGAAGACGAGGCCCTGGTGGGGGCACTTGGCTGTCGCCGCAGGGATCGCCATCGAGAACGCACGACTGCACCAGCGCGTCCAAGAGGTTGCGGTGTACGACGAGCGGGACCGAATGGCGCGGGACCTCCACGATACGGTCATACAGCGCCTTTTTGGTGCTGGTCTCAGGCTCCAAGGGATCGCCGGAGCCGTCCGGGAGGCCGACATTGCTCAGCGAATGGGCTCCGTCGTCACCGAGATCGACGAGTCGATCACCCAACTCCGCTCCATCATCTATGCCTTGGGTTTAGCCGGTGGGGAACGAGACATCCGGGCCAAGATCATCGAGCTCTTGCGGATCTGGCCGAAGTGGTGGGCTTTGAGGTACGGAGTTCATTTGATGGCGCAGTGGACTCGGCCATCTCCGACGAGATCGCCGAGCACCTTTTGATCATCGTCCGCGAAGCGGTCACCAATATCGGTCGCCATGCTCATGCCACCGAGGCCACAGTGCGGGTGAGCGTTGCAGGCTGATCACTGCCAGCTCATAGTCGCCGACAACGGCGTGGGGGTGGGCTCAGGCGAGACTCAGAGAGGGTGGCTTGGGATTGGCCAACATGCGCCGACGGGCTGAGAAGCTCCGCGGTAGTTTCGATGTAGAGGGTGCTCTCCACGCGGGGGGACCACCTTGACATGGCGGGTTCCGATTTACGAGTAAGAATGAACGACAACAGAATCTGCCGGTCGTGCTGCCCTCCGATCGCAAGAGACCGGGGCCACCGCAATGGTGTACCGTCTCCCGCTCGACGAACGGCCATGGACCATCCAAATCGGAGGCGACCAGCTGGAGGTTCGGTCCGGCGGGCCCCCCAATCCCGGACCTATCTCTTCGCACCGACCCAGAGACGCTCCGCGGCCTCCTGAAGGACCCGAACGAGCTCGCCGCCAGCGCATTGGCTGATGGGATCGCCGCCGTTACAGGTGAACCCTCGTATGTTGCCGCCCTCTGGATTCGGTCGCCGCTACCGCTGACGCAGCCGTGTAATCTTGGCGGGTCTTCACTGGCCACCGATCAGGACACTGCGGCACTTCTGTCATGCACTCGAGTGAAGTCTGCGCACATTCGGGCATGCCCTGATTGAACGTCTTCCAGGTCTCCAAATCCATTCCCACACTCGTTCCCCACGGACGCAGCACAGCCATTACGATTCGAAGACAATCGCTTCGAGGAGGACAGATGGCCGGTCCGCTGCAGGTAATCGCCGTGAGCTTCGGTCCCGGTGCCGACTTCGAGGGCCGGGTCCTCGCTGAGGTCGATCGGCTACAGGGGCGTGGAGTTTTACGGCTTCTCGACATGCTCTTCATCGAGAAGAACGAGGACGGTACGATCCGGCGATTGGTTGTAGGCGATGACGAGGACTTTGGCGCACTGCTCGCGGGCATCGTCCCTGTTGACGGTACTAGTCGCGTGGGACTACCGCTGGGCGAAGGCTCGCCGGGATTCGATCCGACTCTCGCGTGGACACTGGCGGAATCCCTGTTGCCTGGGACGGCGCTCGCGTTTCTACTTATCGAACACGGCTGGGCGCAGCCGCTCTTCGACGCTATCGACGAGACGGGAGGGGCGCTATTGGGTGAGGGCTTCCTTACGTCCGAGTCCGGGTTGCTGGTCGGGGCGGAGGTTGCGGCGATGGAGGAGGCCGCCGAAGTGATTGCGGCAGCTCAGGCTGCCGAAGCTCGTGCCACGCTTCTGGCGATGGCGGCAGGTACCCAGGCAGCCGAGGAGATCGCCGCCTCGGAAGCGATTCGCGCTGCCATCTCCGCTGACGTCATCGAAGCGCTGATCACCGCTGGCCTCGTAGAGGAGGCAGCAGCCCATGAGGCTCTTGAGGCCCTGAACGCCGCCGGCCTCATCATCGCTGCGGCCGACGAAGCGGCTGCGGAGTCTCTGGCCGAAGCTGCCGCCACCGCCAGAGCAGCATCGATCACCGTGGCTGAGGAGCGGGTCCTCCGCTACCTGGCCACGAAGTCGACCTTCGCCGTGATCGCCGACAAGCTAGGAATCTCGCGTTCCGCGGCGAAAGATCGAGCTGAACGTGCCTACAAGAAGCTCGGGGTTCACAGCCGCGCCGAAGCGGTCAGCCGGGCTCGTGAGCTGGGGCTTATCGGCTAACCCTCGATCCGATTCCGCTGGTGGAGGTGATGGCCCCGCTATGCAGGGTATCGGCGTAAAGGCCGGATCCAATTCAAAGCGTGTTGGCTCAGGCGGACGAATCTTGGGAATAGGGCCGATCGGCACTGTCGGGCCTCAGATAGGAGGGTCACGCTGAGAGCTGAGTCCACGCCACTCAGGCGCAACACGGAGTTCAACGAAGAAGGAGGGGCACAATGGCCGGAGAGTCTGATCAGGTGAAGGGCAAAGCCAAAGAGGCTGTCGGAAACCTCACCGGGAACAAGGATCTCAAAGCTGAGGGCGCGGCCGATCGTCGCGCCGGTGAGGCGAAAGAGAAGGTCGGCCATGCAAAGGACAAGGTCGAAGAGGTGATGGAGAAGGTAGGGCACAAGGTCGAAGAGATCATCGACAAATCTAAGGATTCGTCACATCGGAAGTAATTCCCGTCCGCACTCTTCGATGCCGCGGGGACACGGGAGGGTCGGTCGCGGCGCGTCGCCGAAGTGCACGTTGTCGACCTCAGAGTCCGGCAGGACACCGCCGCCGACCACCATCGCTCGCCAGGAGGCGTCGCTGCAACGCTCGACCGAGGCATTGCCCATCTCGGTCTGTGTCGCCGCTGCAATGCTGTCCCAGTCGATTCCAACAATGGCCAGCTCGCCGGGGTCATGGGACGCTCATCGGGAGGCACACCAGTCACGGGGCCATCATGGCTAGCTGGTGGTTACACCGAGTGACCACCAAGGCCTCCCAATCCTCTCGATAACGAGTTGCAACCCGGTAACACGGCCTTACCGGTTACACGGCACTAAGCGGCCCTGAGCAGGACTTTTCCTCTGAGGAGGGTCCGTGTACTAACCGAGGTAAACGCCCCCTCCAACACTTACGTCCTACAGGCTCCTTCGGGTCGTGATTCGACAGAAATATCCTGGTCACAGGATCAAACGTGATGCTAATGCCGAGTTCCGCACCTGCCTCAGCCTTCAATCCCGGCTCTGCCACGGCCAGGACCGAGGGTATGTCCTTAAAGCTCAAGACCATGGCGCGGACCTCCCCTTTGGTTAGCCGCCCCGAGGGCTGAGCGAGCCCGATTTTCACGCTCTGCCTTGAGTCGCTCACCCTGGACCTCGGCCATCCACCCGGCCACCACGATAGGATCGGCTCCCGCGTCAAGCGCTTTGCGGTTCTGGCGAAGTCGTTCATTGCAATCCGCTCGTCGAGCCTGGGGACGATCGCCGACTCTGGACGTAAACGGCCTTCGGGTGGCCGAGTCACTTGACCGCGACGTAGTTTGCTGGGAACTGGAAGCGGTAGTGGTGAGCCTTGTGGTTGAAACTGCCTTGCATCTTGCGACCGCAGTGTTCACAGGTGACGAGTTCGCTCGGAGCATGTACGTCCACGTCGTGCGGTGCCTCTTGGCGGCGGTGTGCCGGTGCGCCCTGGCAGACATCAGCACTTGTGCCCGCGTGAAGTCCTCGAAGCTGACAATCGGCACACGCATCTGGTCGGTCGACCAGACCCAGTCAGAGGGATAGTTCCATCAGCAGTGGGACTGATTGCCCGCGGCCACGTCGTCGACGTCCAGCAGCACCTGGTTCCGCGACGCTGGCGGTTCCAAACCTGGCGACCCGCGTACTTCGGGTTCATCAGAATCGCTCGGACGGCGAACTTCGACTACGCCCGAGTGTCCCGGTGGCGGTTGCGGCCGGGTCGTCCGCTGGGCAGGGGACGCCGTCGCCGGTGAGATCCTCAGCGAAGGCGTGGAAGCCTTTGCGTGAGTAGTACGACGCAAAGATCCGCTTGACCGTTGGCGCAGCAGAGGCGTCGATCTCAAGCCGGTGCAGGCGCTTGCCGTCTCAAGAATGTCGTGCTTCCCTGGGGCTCCACTACGCCCCTACCGGCGCGATCCCGGTGGCCTGTGCCAGTTCGCCGAGCCGGCGCGGGACCTGGTGGGCGACACCGCCATCTGTGAGTGCGACGCCACTGCTGTTCTCGTGCAGGAGCGCCAGCACCACTGTTGCTCACCAACTCACCCCTGAGTCCTGACGAACAGCGCACACGTTCGCACAGCACTAAGTTTCCGTCCTATGGGTAAGGATCATTGACGTCGTGTTGTCGGCAACTCAATCCCACCGTCGCGCCACCATCGTGGGTATCGGCCAGACCGAGTTCAGCAAGAAGATCGAACGCAGCGAACTTGCCCTGGCCTGCGACGCCATTGCGCTGGCGTGCGAGGACTGCGGTATTCCGGTAACGGAGATCGACGGGATCACTCGCTACGACGTGGAGCAGAATACCGAGTGGGACATCATCTACAGCCTCGGGATTCCGCACCTGAATTTCTTTGCGGGCACACCTTCTGGTGGAGGGGGCGTGGCCGGGACGATCATTCTGGCAGCGCTGGCGGTCGAGACGGGTCTCGCCGAGACGGTTGTGGTCTACCGAGCCCGAAAACGTGGGCGTCAGTCCGCCTACGGCCCGGGCGCCAACGAAGGGGGACGGCCCTGGGCCAAAGCGGGAACTCTCCTCGAGGGTAGTCAGCAATACCATCTACCCTTCGGGCTGGCCAGCCCGGCGCAGGAGATGGCCATTATTGCCCGAAGGCACATGCATGTCTACGGCACACGCGCCGAGCATTTTGGAATGCAGGCGGTGGTTCAGACGCGCGAATGCTGCGTCCAATCCTGCCGCCATCATGCGCGAGGCCATCACTCTTGAGGACTGGCGGGGTTCCCGCATGATCGCTGATCCGTTGCGACTCTTCGACTGTTCTCTCGAGAACGACGGAGCTGTCGCCCTGATTGTCACCACGGCTGAACGGGCGAGAGACCTCCGCCAGACACCGGTACAGGTGTTGGCGGGTGCCCAGGGCGAGCACCCCATCCACACGCAGTTGCCGGTGTATTTTGCCCGGACCGGTGATTTCGGGGGCCGCGAAACCGGAGGCTGGTCCATCGGGCGACGAGTATTCGACGCGGCGGGCATCCGACCCGGCGACGTCGACGTGGCCATGATTTTCGACCACTTCACGATGGCCATTCCGTTGACACTGGAGCAGTACGGCTTCTGCGACGAGGGCGGTGGTGGCCCGTTCATCGAGGCGGGAGCAACGCGGTGGCCCGATGGCTGCCTGCCGGTGAACACCCACGGCGGATCAAACGGTGAGGCGTTCATCCACGGGTTCAATCACCTGCCCGAAGCCGTTCGTCAATTGCGTGGTACAGCGGTCAATCAGGTGAACGGCTGCGAGGTGGCCTTCGTCAACGGCTCCATCACCGATTGCGCCGGAGCGGTGCTGCTCGGTCGGTAGGACGTCACCAGTCAAGAAGGAGAGGTGGCTCGTGCAGGCGGATTTTCCCAGACCGGCGATCAGTGGCGACGGGGCAGAATTTTGGGAGTGTGCGAAACGCGGCGAGCTCCGCGTCCAACGTTGCACCGACTGTGGGCTACACCGTTACTTCCCACGCCCACGCTGCTCGAATTGCCAGTCGGCCTTGTTCGAGTGGGCGCAGTGCGCCGGTACCGGATCGGTGTACTCGTACACGACCTGCTACCCACCGGTCCTCCCCGCCTTCGAAGCCAAAGTTCCCTACAACGTCGTCGTGGTCGAACTCGATGAAGGACCCTTCATGGTCAGCAACCTGGTCGAAACCGAGAATGAGGAGATCGTTATCGGAATGCGCGTCGAGGCGTGCTTCGTCCAGGTGGACGAAGAGCTGACGTTGCCGCAGTTTCGCCCGATTGCCCGCCGGGCGTGAATTTCGAGCACTCCAGTCAATCGAGGGCCCCGTCGGATCTCAATTGTTCGAGCTCGGCCTCGCTCACACCCAATACGTCCGAAAGGACATTGTTCGTCTGCTGCCCGAGGAGTGGGCTCGGGCTGTCGTAGCCAGAAGGCGTATCCGCCAGCCGGAAACCATTGCGCTCGTAGGTCGACGGACCCATGCAAGGATGCACCAGATCGACGAAGTGCCCACGATGAAGCAGTGAAGGATCAGACCTTGCATCGAGGAGATCGGCGACGGGCACCGCCTCAACTCCACGGTCCTGGAGCGCTCGCGCAACCTCGTCTGCCGTCAGTCCTCTGGTGTAGGCCGCGAGGCATTCCTCGATTTCTTCGACGTCCGCCAGCCGTCCCTCCACGTGGTCCCAACCTTCGGCCCCTATCCCGAGGGCATCTGCCAACCTGCTCCACATGTCGTCATCCGTGCAGGCAATCGCGACCCAACGATCCTCGCCGAGGGTGGGAAACACCCCATGGGGTACATACCGTTCGGACCGATTTCCCATGCGTTGGGTGGTTCGCCCGTTCACGTCGTAATCGAGCACCCATGGAGCGAGGGTGTAGATGGCGCACTCCACCTGGCTGAGGTCGAGGTGCACGCCGTTGCCGGTTCTCCATCGGTAGAGCAGCCCCGCCGCCAGCGCCGTCGCAGTGAAACGGGGGGACAGAGAATCGGTGATTGTGCCGAAAGGCCCCACTGGCTCTCGGTCGGGCCAACCCGTGAGGAAGTTGTAACCGGCGAGAGCTGAGCCCTGGCCACCAAAACCCGGATAGTTGCGGTGGGGGCCGGTCTGTCCCATGATGCACGAGCTCACCATGACGAGGTCGGGCTTCTCGACCGCCAGCTCATCGTAACTGAGCCCGAGGCGGCGCAAGGCTGTTGGTGCGAAATTCTCTGCGACGGCGTCCGCCCACGACACGAGCCGCTTGAATAGTCGCACGCCCTCGTCGTGCTTTAGATTGATCGTGACACTCATCTTTTGGGGGTTCAGTGAATCGAACAGCTCAGCGCCGTCGAGCCCGCACGGGTTGCCGGGGCGCAGTCCATAGACCCGGAGGAAATCCGGACGCAAACTTGACTCGATACGGATCACCGTTGCTCCGTGCTCTGCGAAATACCGGGTGGCGATAGGGCCCGCGGCGCCGCTGCCCAGCTCGAGGATGCGCGTCCCGGCCCACGCACCGTCGCCGATTGCCACCTGTCGCCCCTCCGGCGCGACACCGACGGTCCGTCCGAGGCGGGCGTGCGCCCAGCGGAATGGTGACTGCCTGTTGGGCAGGACGGGCCAACCGCTCTCGTTCGTCCGCGTTTGGAGTGGATTCCGCAACTCCGTGATCAGCGCACGAGCCCCGGGCTCATCGAGGGATTCATCGGGGCTGGTGGTCTTCACGAACCGCAGCGGGAACCAACGGGCCGCACCGAGCGCTCCGAAGAACCGTCGGTCCGCCAGCTGGGCACTCTCGACGAGCTGCTCTGGAGAGTTCACCGGTGCGAGCATGAGAAACCTCGTACACGCGATGTCGTACAGCTCGGCCATGCTGTGGCGCGCGAAATAGGCGGCGATCGGGGCGGAGATAGCGGCGAGCTCTTCGGGCGAAGTTCTGGCATTGTCGAACTCGGCCCAGTTGCGCTCTCTGAGTGCCGGCGTGCCAAGACCCTCTTCGTCCACCAGCCGGGTGATCGTCTCCAGATTCGCCTGGCGGGCCTTTCCGCCGCGCAGCCCGAACGAGACATAGCCGTCACGGCAGGGCCAGACCTCGCGTGTCCCGCCGATGTTGGCCCCGGCGCGCTGTCCTCCGTGCCCCATCCGGAGTGCCCTTCCGGCGCCACCTAGCGAGGAAACCATCGCTGCCTCTTGTAACGAGACGTCCACGAGCTGCGGTCGACCCGACGCGAGAGCGGTCAAGACCGCGATTGCGGCCTCCACGGCGCCGTGGGCGTAGCCGGCCGGTTCGGTCGAGCGTACGGGCGGCCGATCGGCGTCACCCGTGCAGAACATGTTTCCAGTCGAAGCCATGATCCCCAGATCACTCGCTCTCCAGTCGGCACGCGGACCATCCAGTCCGAACGGCGTGACCGCCACCCAGGCCGCGTTCGGTGCCATCGACCGATCGATCTTCAACGTCCCTGGCCAACCCGGTGTGATGACGACGACGTCACATTCACGAAGGAATCGGCGCAGGGAGGGGTCATCACGCCCAGAAATGGAGAGGATCAGCTTGCCCGCTGACCACGCGACGAACCGGAGCGAATCTCCATCGGGACCGAGCGGCGACGCCGCTCGCAAGGGATCCCCGTCCGGTAGCTCCGGCCTCACCACGCAGGCTCCGAGGTCAGCCAAGATACGCCCTGTCATGGCTGCCGGCTCAGCGGCGACGTCAATGACCCGAAGGCCCTCGAGTAACTGGTTGCCTTCGCCGGCTGCGGTCATGTGTCCAGAGGATACGCACTCGCGCTCAGCCCCTCCGGCAGGCGTCCAGGCGCAGATCGACTCGTCCTCCCGGCATCGTGACGCCTTCCTTCCGGGACTGGCACTGTGCCAGCCGCATGTGGGAGCAGGATGTCGGTTACACGCCACGAAACAGCCCTTAGTAGGTCTTTTCCGCGGAAGAAAGCCGGTCTACGAAGCGGAGTAATCGCCCCTCCGACACTGCAGGTCAAGAGCTATGTCTTGGCTTGTTTGACCATCGTTGTGCGATCAACTGACGTCCTCGAGCAAGCATTGCAGAACGTCTGAGCGGACTGGTGTGACACCGATGGGCAGGGCCGCGATCCTTCCGAAGGTCGATTTCGGGTGCAACATAGTGGAACGGAGATTGAAGGGCGGATCGGACTCAATGGCCGACCCCTGCCGACAATGGGAGGTGTGATGACCAGGTCGATGGTAGATAGGTGTCGGGGGGCGAATCGCTGCGGTCGGTGGCCCGGACGCTGTGGATGGAAGATGTGGGAGCAGTTGTGGTTTGCGACAGGCGTAGGCCTGTCGGCATCCTCTCCGAAAGGGATCTCGTCGAGCACGTCGCCCGTGGCAAGGACCTGGACGCTGTGACGGCCGGAGAGGCCATGACCAGCCGTATGATTCCGGGCAAGTCGAGCGACACGGTGCATGATGCGGCCTCCCAGATATTCGAATGCGGCATCCGCCATGTGCCCGTTCTCAGCGACACGGACGAGCTCATCGGGATGGTGTCCATCCGCGATCTCCTCCGGCCCGTCTTATCCGACGTCGGCCGATGAGGTCGAGGCACGTCCCGCGTGGATCGAGAGTGGGCTTCCGGGTAGCACGGAGCACAGATCATGAGTTGGGCTGAGTAGCGGCTACTCAGCACCGGTTCCGTCGGCTGCGGTTCTATGCGACCAACGGCTCGCTACCAACCTTTAGGCGACCGGACACGTCCGACTGGGAAGAGACGGCTCGGCGCCAACCCAGCTATACACTTCTGACGCATTGTGACCAGCGGTCCAAGCCCTCGGTGCCGCTCGTTCCTTCAGGGTGCCTGAGGCTCCGGAATGTCGGATGGATCGAATTCCGGGACAACTATTTTGGCCTCTCGCTCCGTTGGCAGAATGACGACCGCAGTTCCGTCGCAGGTCACCACACCTCGCTGATTGGTGCCTTTGACGTAAATCTCCACCGCTCCCGTTGACGTGTCGACCGAAATGACCGACCCCGAAAAGAAGTGCGTATCACCCATGTAATTGAACTTTTGGATCGAGGCCGTGAGTTTCCAAAGCCAAGCGTTGTCACCCATCCAGTTGGTCAGCAAATTGACCATCCAGTTGGTTCGCATTGCACCGTAGTCGTACGCGGCCGGATGGCCCATTTGCTGGGCCCATTCGTCCTCCCAATGACACCGTTGTGCGCTGTCCCAGAAACCGAAAGAGTTCTTCTGGTAGAACTTCGGAATTCGGCGGCGCGCCTTGTAGGCCTGCTTCGCGGTACCTCCGCCGTAGCCGCCGAAGCCGATGGCAACGTGATAGCAAATGATGTCGGTGGTGCACAGCGGCCCTTTCACCATGGGTCCGATCTCGTCCCCGACTGCAACCGTCGACGCGGGGCGCAGAGTGGCGCCGCGAACCTCTTCTGCCTCGTAGCAGGCGTCGATTCGGGCTAAATCCTCGTCGTCGTAGTGCGCCCGCTCGAGGGAGCGGTATTTGCCGGCCCTCGCCGATTTGTCCCGCTCGGCATGCCAGAAGTCGAGGAAGCGGAAGCAGTACGGGGACCCTTCGACGTCCTCCCAGGACACCCGGTGGGACACCAGCGCGCCGGTGCCCCCACCGAACTTGCTGCTCTTCAGCTGGGCGTCGAAGAGGGATTGCTCTCGGAGAAGCGTATCGCCGTGACGCACCGGTTTTACGAATACCCACCGTTCGCCACACATGTACTGACCCACCCCGGCCAAGGGGTCGCCCCCACCCATCGCGGCCGATTGCGATTCGGTCCACTCGACGCTCCGGAGCTGCCCCGCCGAAATTGGGTACATGGGCGGAGCGATGAGATCCTCCCAGCACGTGGACATCGCGTAGTCGGCGTTGCAGAACAATGGATTGTCGTCGCCGTATCCTTCCGCGAAGTGACGAAAGGAATCGCCAGAACAGAGCTCATTGTGGAACCTTTGACGATGCCTGGTGGGAATCCCGATTCTCCGGCGGACGGCCTCAACGGTCTCTTCAGTAACGAACCCGACAGTCATTTCCCGATCAGCCCCTTGGCATTCCGAGTAGACGCTGTGCGACGATACCCTTTTGGATCTGCTCTGTTCCTCCGTAGATGCTGGCGGCCCGGGAACGGAAATAGTCGTACATGACGTCCCCTTCGTCGACGAGAAGTGGGGCGGCCCCGGCAGAGTCGAGCACCATCCCCCCCAGGCGCTGCTCTGCCCGCGTCATGAGAAGCTTGTCGATGGATGTCTCTGAACCCGGTGGCACCCCTTTGGCCCGCATGGTCAGGCTCTTCAGCACGTGGAGACGGCAGGCCGACACCGCAATATACGCCTCGGCGAGGCGAGGCTCGAGACGATCCGCCTCCGCGCCCTCCAGGTTCGCCAGCAATGAGTCGAAATGGGCGATCTGGTGTTCGAACTTGGAGATGAACCCGATATCGGCCGCCCCCCGCTCGTGCGACAGCACGGTGGTGGCGAGTGCCCATCCGTCGCCCTCCTCGCCGATGCGGTGGCTGACCGGAACCTCGAGGTCATCGAAGAACACCTCATTGAATTCGGCGCTACCCCAAATCTGTCTGACGGGACGGACGGTGATGCCAGCACGGTCCATCTCGAACACGAGGCATGACAGGCCTTTGTGTTTCGGCAGTTCGGGCTGCGTCCGGCACAGAAGAAGGCACCAGTCGGCCCACTGCGCCCGACTGGTCCATAGCTTCTGACCGTTTACCACGTAGTGCTCGTCGCGTCGCTCGGCGCGGGTCGTGAGCGACGCCAGGTCGGAACCGGCACCCGGTTCGGAGAAACCTTGGCACCATTGAATCTCGCCTCGCAGCATCGGGGGCAGGAATTCGCGTTGCTGGTCGGTCGTCCCGTATCGCAGAATTGCTCGTCCGAGGAAGCTCACCGAAGGTACGGCGGGCGCATTGGCTTTGCCGACCTCCTCGTTGACTATCGCGTCGTAGACTGGGCTCAGGCCGTGGCCGCCGTATTCTTCTGGCCAACTGAGACCCAGCCAGCCACCCGCAAACATCGTGCGGTGCCATGCCAGAGCGGCGTCGTTGCCATCTTTACCGTGCGCTGAATAGCGCTCCGGGGGGGAGTTTGCCTTCAACCATGTCCGCAACCTGCCCCTGAAATCGGCCTCCTCCGGGCTGTCGAGAAAGTTCACGCTGCCCCCCTTCGCCGGGCGATTGTCAAATCAGAGATCTGCTTGTTGTAATCGCCGAGTATCACTGCATCGAGGAGGGCCCGCCTCAGATATACGTGTGCCATGCAGTCCCATGTGATTCCCATGCCTCCGTGGATCTGGATGACGGCTTCACAGAGCGTGCGACTCGCGCTGGAGCAGTACGCCTTGGCCGAAAGTGCGGCTATCAGAGCGGTGTCGACGTCGCTCTCATCCACGGCCCAGGCTGCATACTCTGTGAGCGAGCGGGCACCCTCCAGGGACACGAGCTGTTCAGAGGCAAGCTGCTGCACTGCCTGGAAGCTGCCGATCGGGACACCGAATTGAAGACGCTCGGCGGCGTAGGAGACGGCGGTCTCCAGCGCGGCCTCCATCACGCCGAGGAGATCGGCTGAGACGAGTGTCAGGGCTCGGGCCTGGAACCGATCGAGTGCATTGCGGGAAATCTCCCCCCCGAGGTCACCGATGGCCATATGCGTCGCGGAGTCCACGCGGCAGATTTCCCGAGTGACATCGGTGCCTCGCACCGGTTCCGTGGCGGCAACGATATGCAGACGCGTACGGCTGGCATCGAACAGTACGAGGGCCTGGGCTTCGCTTGCATCGAAGGCAACCGCCTCGCCCGCACCCGCCGAGGCAACTGATCTCAGGTCAGGTGTCAGTCCCAGGGTGCAGCGCAGTTCCCCCGATGCAACTCGTTCGAGAAGCACCGGCGATGCAGGTGCCGCAGCGAGCAACTCGGCCGCTAGGGCCTGGCCCAGGTACGGCACGGGGACCACGCTATGCGCGAACGCTTCCACCACGAGCGACAGTTCCAGGGTTGTGCCATCACCTCCCCCGACGTCCGCCGGAAGTCGTAGGCCGACGAATCCGGTTTCTTGCAGCAACTTCCATGCTCGAAGAGTGTCGAACGAGTCGAACTCTGCGACCGACTTGCAGGCGAGATGAGCGGCGAGCTTTCGCGCCGTCTCTCGTACCATCACCTCTGAACTGCTGAGAGACACGTCCATGCACCCCTCCTTGGCGTTAGACCCTGGCCAGATCCGCGCTGGACTATAGATGACCGACCGGTCGGTCGGCATCGGTCGAGAAGGAGATCCACCGTTGTCCCTGGCGGTTCCTGCCACGCGGTGTCCAGTCGCTCGGGGCGCCCCAACATCCGAGCCTCTCCGTCCTTCAGCCAACTGCGAGGTTACTGGCGAAGTCCGATTCAGTCGCGGTGTGCACCATCAGCGACGGTTGTCCAAAACGTTATTGAAGGAAGCCGATGGGACCTCTGCACCCCCGGCGCACCCCTCCCGGCGTACGCCCTCGGCCGCGAGGCGGGCGGTGCCAACCTCCAGGCTCATCCCCAATCGTTCCCGAGGAACGACGGGCCCAGGTCATCTTCATACGCATTGACACCTTCGGCCGCCGGTGCTTTGCTTTCTCCCTACCCGATGGTCGGACCGTTGGCAGACTTCGGAGTCCAGCATTGGCGCTGCGCCGGGCGGCGCAGGATGGGGAAGTGTGGAGCGGGTTTCTCGGGGCGCAGAGTGACAGTCCATAGAACCCTTGCCCCCCCGGGGGGGTCGGCCGGCGGGTGAGGTCGGCGGCCATTGGAGCGAAGCGAGCAGAAGGTGAGGCTCAGTGAATGATGCATCGTCTGTGCAGGCCGGAATAACGGACGCGGCCGTCGAGCGACTGAGGAGGCGGAAAGGAATTCCGCTGAAGTGGGGCGGTCGCCCCCGTAATACCTATTCATCGATCGATTCGATCCGACAGTTCGCCATCGGATACGGAGACGACAATCCGCTGTTCAACGACCCCGAATACGCAGAGGGAACCCGATGGGGCGCTCTGCTTGCCCCACCAATGTATTTTCTCACGACCGGCGTGCGCGAAGAGGTGTCGTGGACGGACGAAGAGGCCGAGGCGATGGCCGGTGGGGATCCTCTGCGCGGTATCGGCCAGTACCTCAGCTCCGAGCGGTGGGTCTTCGTCCGCCCGGTTACGCCGGGCCTCCGACTCCGCCAGAAGCGCTATGTACATGACGTGGAGGTCCGTGACAGCTCGTTCGGGGGAGGAAGGGTGGTGGTGCTGACGCAGCGCGTGGAGTACACCGACGATGGTGGGCACCTGTTCGCCCTGAACGAGCGCTCGTATCACCATGCCGATCGGAAGGCATCTGGTGAGAGCGGCAAGTATCGGGATACGCAGATCCTCCGGTATACGGACGACCAGATGCAGCGGATCGGGCAGGCCTACGACGACGAGTGGCGCCGTGGCGCCGAAAAGATCCTCGTCAATGAGATTTCAGTGGGAGATCGACTACCGAAGATCGTCAAGGGGCCGTTGACGCTCACTGACATCATCTGTTACCACGTGGGTCTTGGGTGGGCGGGAATAGCGGCCGGACCACTCAAGTTGGCCCATCAGAGCCGTAAGAAGGTTCCGGGCTTCTACACCCGCAACTCGCTGAATGGATTCGACGTGGCTCAGCGGTGCCACTGGGAGAGTGAGTTCGCCCAGGAGCTCGGCCATCCCGCTGCGTACGACTACGGGGCGATGCGCACGAACTGGATGGTGCACCTGCTGACGAATTGGATGGGAGACGATGCGTGGATAAGCCGGCTTTCCGCTCGTGCCCGTCGCTTCAACTACATCGGTGACACGCAGTGGATGCAGGGCCGCATTGAGCGGGTCGAGACGGGGTCATCCCTTCCGGCCGTCGATGTGTCAATCGAGGGCGTGAATCAACGAGGCGAGACGACCTGCACGGGCGAGGCGACGGTGTTGCTGTGTGGTCCGGACGGAACGCCCCCCCGGCTGCCCGAGCTCGGTATCGACGACCTTCCGACGAAGCTGTGACGGGCCCCCCACAGCACGTAGCCGATGTCGCGGTTGGGGAGCCTGTCACGATCTCCGAAATGTTCCGGCGAAGGCTCTCGGGGGATGCCGATTCTGTGTTCCTCCAGCTGCCAGATGGGAGATCCTGGACTTTCCGAGACATCGAGGATCTTTCCGCCGACCTCACTGGACGGCTTTGGGCGTACGGTGTCCGGAGGGGTGACGTGATTGGCCTCTATCAGTGGAATGACCCATCTTGGTTCGTGTCAGTGCTCGCGGTGTGGAACATCGGAGCGGTGGCTGCGCTGTGCGGCACCGTTTCGCCCGCCATCGAAGCCATCCGACGCTTCGAGCTGGTATGCCCGAAGCTCGTCATCACGAGTGACGCCCCAGACATCAATGCCCGTTGGCCCGTTATCGATGTCGATGTTGCAGGCAACGTCTTGAACGAGCCGCCGCCCGCATCCGACGTCGCTTCGCCGCTGGTCCTCGCATCACCGGGGGCCGACGATTCCGCTTGCATCTTCTTCACCTCGGGAACCACCGGTGACGCAAAGGCCCTCGTGAAGAGCCACGGCCACTTGGCGAGCGCTCCGCGACGTACCGCAGCGGCGTATTCCAGGTCGCCTTCGTTTCGGCCTCGGATGGCCGGACCGGGAAAGCCGCCCGCCTTGTCGTTCAACCCCTTTGGGCAATCGGCCAGCTTCGGACGTCTGGTCTTCAGGCTCTACGTGGGTCGTCCGCTGGTGATGGTTCGGAAGTTCGACATCGCGACCATCACGCTCCTTGCTGAGCAGTACAGGCTCGATACACTTCAGTTGAGCCCCGCCATGGTGCATATGTTGGCCCACACAGACAACAGGATCGACCTGAGCTCCCTGAAATACGTCAACTCGGGCACGGCTCCGCTCTCGCTGGCTACACGAGAGGCGTTCGAGAACCGCTACGGGGTCCCAGTCCTGCAGGCATATGGTTCGACGGAGGGTGGTGTGACCGCACTCGAACTGTACGACGACGTGATGGCCGGTCTGCGCGGCCCGGGCTCAGTTGGGAGGATCACGCCCGAGAGCGAATGGCGCGTCGTGGACTCAGCGGGACGCGATGTGGCAGTCGGGGAGGAGGGGGAGTTGCTCGGGCGTCCTGATCAAACCGTCCTCCTCACCGAGGATGGGGAGTCCACCCTTCAGCTCGACGAGAAAGGGTGGTACCACACTGGTGACATCGTGCGTGTCGACGAGCACGGGATTCTCTATTTGACCGGCAGGCTTAAGGAGATGCTGATCGTTGGCGGGTTCAATGTGTTTCCGGTCGAGATCGAAGAAGCGCTCCTGGAGTCTTCTCTGGTCCGGGACGCCGTGGTCGTTCCGGTTGCGGACGAGCGGCTGGGCGAGATCCCGGCTGCCGGGGTCGTCTGGGACCCTTCGGCGACGCATCTTCCAGAGTCCGAACGTGTCCGTCAGCTCGTCGTGCAGATTCGGGAGCGCCTGGCCGCCTACAAGGTGCCGCGACGATGGTTCACGATCGACGAGGTTCCCTTGACGCCCAACGGCAAGGTCGACCGTCGAGAGGCGGTAAGAACCGCCATCGTCGAATCGCGGACGGTGGATGAGTTGGCGAGGCCGACCGGCCACACTCCATGATTGATTTCTACTCGACTCGTACGACCGGTCGGAATGTATGCTCGGCTGCACGCCAGGTTGGGGAGTGAGAGTGGCAATGTTGAGCCGTAGTCGAGGGCAGGGACGTGACTGAACTGCTGACTGGCGTCAAGATCGTCGACCTCACCGCGAACATGTCGGGACCTTACGCCACCATGATTCTGGCCGAACAGGGTGCTGACGTCGTGAAGGTGGAGCCACCGGGGGGGAGATCATCCGGAGGATTGGGACCGGACGCGGCGGTATGAGCGCGTACTTCGAGAACCTCAACCACGGCAAGCGTTCGATCGTCGTGGACCTGAACGCGCCAGCCGGCCCTGACGTGATCCGCCGGCTGGCTTCGACCGCCGATGTTGTGATCCAAAACTTCCGGCCTGGCGTGATCGAGCGGATGGGACTCGGTCCTACCAACCTTTGCTCTTCGAACCCCCGACTCATCTACCTCTCCATTAGCGGCTATGGCCGCGTCGGCCCTCTCGCAGACACGCCTGCCTACGACCATGTCGTTCAGGCGATGTCCGGAATGGCGGCATTACAGGAAATCACGAAGGACGGTGCGCCTTCTCTCGTGCGGCAAGGCTTGGTGGACAAAACCACCGGCATGGTTGCGGCACAGGCCATCACGGCGGCCCTCCTGCGGCGATGCATGTCCGGAGCGGGCAGTTCCCTTGAGATCTCGATGCTGGATGTGGCCCTGCATTTTCTCTGGCCTGACGGGATGATGAATAACACGTGCGCAAACCCCGCGGATATGCAACCGCCGATAGCTCGGGGATTTCGCCTGACCGAAACGGCGGATGGCCATGTCTCGATCATCACTGTGACCGACCGGCAGTGGTCAGGGTTACTTGCTGCGCTTTGCATATCGGATCCGCTTGATGAGGGACCCGAGAGCAGATTGCGTAGCGGCGGACAGGTCATGCGGGAAGTGGGCAACCGGCTAAGGGCGATGACAACGGATGAGGTCACCTCACTCTTACGGAATCATGAGGTTCCGTGCATGCCGGTGGTGCCACTGAACGAAGTCGCAGCCCATGAGCAGGTACGGGCGGCCGAAACGCTCATTGAGCGACATCACCCGGTTCTTGGCTCCATCGTGGGTCCGCGTTCTCCGGTGCGCATCGTTGGCCAGGAGGCCGTTGTCCCTTCCGCCGCCCCCATGGTGGGTGCTCACACCGAAGAGGTCCTACGGGAAAGCGGCTTCTCGTCGGAGGAGATCGCCAGCCTGAGGGCGAGCGCCCTGATCAATTGAGTGAGGAGAGGACGCGGTATGACAGCCCTGGACGAGGACGTCAAAGCAGAACTGATCGATACGATCACCCGATGGGTGCGCCAGCAGGTGATTCCCAACGCCTCCACGTTCGACCACGCCGACGAGTATCCCGAAGCGTGGGTGGAACAGATGAAGTCCTTCGGTCTGTTTGGTGCCCGCATTCCGGTGGAGTACGGCGGGCTCGGATTGGACGTCCCAACATATGCTCGCATCATTGAGGAACTGGCGTACGGGTGGATGTCATTGGCGGGTGTGCTGAATACGCACATGATCGTCGGAGACCTGATCTTTCGCCATGGTACCGAGGAGCAGCGGCAGCGGTGGCTGCCGCACATGGCGACAGGGAACCCTCGGGCCGCGTTCAGTCTGAGTGAGCCCGATGCCGGGAGTGACACCCGTTCATTGAAGGCGAGAGCGGAACCCGTCGAGGACGGCTACCTGGTCAACGGCACGAAAATGTGGGTGACGAATGGTGTCCATTCGGGGATAGTGGCTCTGGCTGCGCGCACGCCCGAGGGCATTAGTTGTCTGATCGTGGAGAAGGAGCCAGGAGAGTCCTTCGGGGGTATATCCGCGTCCAAACGGATCGATAAGCTGGGCTACAAAGGCGTCGAGACGGTTGAGATGTCCTACGTAGATCATTTGGTTCCAGCCGATTGCGTGTTAGGCGGCCAGGCTGGTTTAGGCCACGGTCTACACTTCATTTTGGGCTCACTCGAATTGGGACGAATCAATGTGGCGGCGCGGGCGTTGGGTGTGAGCCGGGCGGCTCTCGATGCGGCCATGGAATACGCCAATCAGCGCGAGACCTTTGGAGTTCCGATCATCAAGCATCAGGCCATTGCTTTCAAGTTGGCGGACATGGCAACGAAGGTGGAGGCGTCCAGGCTCTTGGTGGAATCGGCAGCTCATCGCTTCCAGCGCGGTGAACGGGCCGATGTGGAGGCAGGGATGGCAAAGTTGTTCGCATCCGAAACCGCCTTCGAGGTGGCGACCGAAGCGATGAGAATTCACGGCGGGTACGGATATACGACTGCTTTGCCAGTTGAGCGTTACCTCCGGGATGCTCCGTTGATGATCATCGGGGAAGGAACGAACGAAATCCAACGGATCGTCATTGCCCGAGGTCTCGTTGCCCGCTATCAGGCCGCCCATGGATCAGTCGGGTCGTAAACGAGAACCATGAAATGGAACAGAAAGATGACGGACGACGTCGTACCTTGGGCAGCAGGGACAGTGTTCTGGTCACCAATGCCCTGCACGAGATGTGAGCGGAGGGATCTCTCGATGTCATTGTTGACGATGTGCTGCAGAGGTGGACTCGCCACCGCGACCCTGCTGGAGTGGACGTGAGTCTCGACCTCCGCTTTGCAGATCGGGTAGCAGTAATCTCCGGCGCAGGGGGAGGACTGGGTCGCGAACACGCCCTTCTGTTCGCCGCACGGGGGGCAACGGTGGTTGTCAACGACGTAGGTGGTGCGGTAGATGGGACTGGATCAAGCGAAGGGCCGGCCCAAGCCGTGGTCGAAGAGATCGTTTCAGCCGGCGGAATGGCGGTGGCCGACACCCATTCCGTCGCCACTCCCGACGGTGGGAGAGCGGTCATCGAGAACGTGTTGGCGGCGTTTGGTCGAGTCGATATCGTTGTCAACAACGCCGGGATACTTCGGGACAAGGCCTTTGTCAACTTACGTGAGGATGACATCGATTCCGTGTTGAGCGTGCACCTCAAGGGAGCGTTCAACCTGACGCAACCGGCATGGTCCTCAATGCGGAAGCAGGAGTACGGCCGGATCGTTATGACTAGTTCGGCGGCAGGGTTGCTCGGGAACTTCGGGCAGGCTAACTACGGTGCGGCGAAAATGGCGCTTGTGGGACTGTCGAACGTCCTCGCCATCGAAGGGGCGAAGCACAACATCAAGTCGAACGTCATAGCGCCTCTGGCCAGAACCCGGATGACAGAGGACGTTCTGGGATCACTGCGCGACCGCGTCGACCCATTGCTGGTCTCGCCTCTCGTCGCTTGGCTCTGCCACGAAGATTGCCCGGTATCCGGTCACGTGTACAGCGTCGGTGGCGGGCGGGTGGCCCGACTGTTCATCGGGATGGGATCCGGTTGGGTGCGAACGGACGGAAAGCTGACCATCGAAGACGTACGCGACCACTTTGCTGAGATGGACGATACCTCGGCGGCCACAGTCCCGGAGAGTCTCACGGACGATATCAGGGCATTAGCGCGGGCCTTGAGATGAGCGGACCACTGTCCGGAGTGACGCTCGTAGAGTTCGCGGGCATCGGTCCGGTGCCATTCGCCGGCATGGTCTTGTCCGATCTCGGTGCGGACGTGATCAGGATCGACCGCATCGATGCAGATGAACATGAGGTCTCCTCGCCGGTCGAGCGGGGCCGCCGGTCCATCGCCGTCGACCTGAAGACTGCGAGCGGTCGTGACGTGGCCCTCGACATTATTCGGCAGGCTGACGGACTTTTCGAAGGGTACAGGCCGGGTGTAATGGAATCCCTCGGGCTCGGCCCAGATGTGGCGCTCGCTATCAATGCGCACCTTGTCTACGGTCGCATCACCGGGTGGGGCCAGGAGGGGCCGCTGTCCGACTTCGCCGGGCACGACATCAACTACATCGCCCTGAGCGGAGCACTCGGCCACATTGGCAAAGCCAAGCAGATCCCCGACATACCCCTCAATCTCCTCGGCGACTACGGCGGTGGAGGGATGCTTCTCGTCGTTGGCATGCTTGCAGGACTCTTCGAAGCCGCGAAGTCGGGTTGCGGCCAGGTCATTGACGCCGCCATGGTGGACGGCGTAGCCCAACTCATGGCTGCTGCCTGTGGGATCATGGCCCAGGGCCACTGGGAAGCCGGACGGGGTGAGAACCTACTCGACGGCGGAGCCCCGTTCTACGGAGTGTACGAGACGGCCGATCACCGCTACATAAGCATTGGCACCGTCGAGCGGCGCTTTCATGAGCAACTCGCCCGATTGGCCGGTATTCCCATCGAGAGCCTGCACGACCGGATGGACCGCTCGACCTGGCCGGACAAGAGACGGCTCATGGCCGATCTGTTTGCCACCCGCACCAGCGACGAGTGGAGGGACCTCCTCGAAGCAACCGACGCCTGCTTTGCCCCCGTGATGTCGGTACCCGAGGCTGCTCGCCACCCTCACCTGATGGCCCGTTCCACCTATCTGGAGGCAGATGGTGTCGTTCAGCCAGCACCGGCACCGCGGTTTAGTCGCACGCCGGTTCGGGTGGGAGCAAAGGGCCCGCGGATTGGCGAGCACACCGTTGAAGTTCTGCTGTCGCTTGGCTATGACGCGGAACGCATTCGCGCCCTCTCGGATGGAATGGTGGTGCGGGGTAGCCAACGCAGTGAACAACGTGCGGGCAGAACGGGCGCCGTGATCGGCCCCGCGTGACACCAGATCCTAAATGACACCCGATCTCACGGAAGTCGCCCGGCTGGGATCCTCGGCGTTCGGCTACTCAACGCTGCGTAATTCTCCCGCATCATCCATCGTTCTCAGGTGAGCAGCCCAATCGGGATCGAGGTCATCCACAAGCATCCGCTCGATCACGAGCCTCCGCATCGCCTTCACGTCGACTTTCTGCGTGGCGGTGAAGGACAGTTCCCGGCTTTCAACCATAAATATTCGCCGTGGAACCTGGTAGCCGGCCAGCCGAGTTCGAAGGTGCTCACGAATAGCGGACTCATCGATCACGTTGGGTCCTCCCTTCCGTACCTCTGCAGGCACGGCACACAACACCAGCGCCGAACCCAATGTTGGGTGCGGAAGGGACAAGACACTGAATGCCAGCATCCCCTCCAACGTAGACAGCTGCCTTTCCACTTCGATCGGGTAGACATTGGCGCCGGCGACCTTGGCCATGTTGTCGAGACGTCCTGTCCAGTGGAGCCTGCCGTCGTCATCGAGGAATCCCGCGTCGGCGGTGAGGAAGTAGCCGTCCGCATCGAAATAGGCGCCGAGGGAACGTTTGTAATAGCAGCGCATGAGCGTGGCGCCTCTGACGCAGATTCGTCCGGGCGCGTTTCGCTGCGTAACGGACCCCGTGACGGGGTCAACGATACGGACACTTGTCCCCGGGAGAAGATGGCCACTGCGAGATTCTCCAACGTCAGTGTCGTCAGGCGTGCACGAGACCAGCGTCATTGTCTCGGTCATCCCGTATCCCTCGAGCTCGTTGGGCTGCTCGATTCCCAGGCGCATCGCGAGTGGGCTTCCCTTGTAAATCCTTCGAACACTCGAAAGATCACGTGCCTCGAAGTCGGGATGGCTCAACATACGGTGATCAAGGTGTGCACGCGAAAGGATTGAAGTGACTCTCTCCGATTCAAGGAGTTCAAGAGCCTCTCCCGGCTCGAAATGTTCCTGAACCACAAGCGCGGCGCCAGCAGCGAGGGTACCGCCGAGCGTTCGCGTGAGTCCGGAAGACCAGAAGAAAGGCGACGTGCTGAACACTCGGTCGATCCGTGAGCGGTGCTCTAGGTGCCACCATCGCCAGCTAGCAATACAGATGGCTCTGTTCATATGCAGCACGGCTTTCGGGCGGCCCGTCGACCCGGAAGTGAACATGATCAACGCGTCTGTTTCCGGTGTGACCTGGGCGCCAAGCGAGTCGATGAGCTCCGGACTCACTTTGCAGCCCATATTGACCAAGGCATCATTGTCCACATGGAAGGTGGCAACGAGTGCCGGGAGGTCGGCATATCGATCGAGGACTACACCTGGAGCGAGGATCGGATGGCGAGTCGACAGGGAACTCGATGTCAGGACGATCTGCGAGTCACTTTGAGCCAGCATGTATTGAAGATCGTCTCGGGCAGCAAAGGTATTGAGTGCCACAGCAATCCCACCGATGATGGTTATCCCGAAGAAGGCCGCCACCCATTCCGGACTGTTGGGCAAGAGGATGGCAACCTTCGTCCCCATGCCTACCCCATTGGCGACGAGGCCACGAGCAATCGACAGGGATCTGTCCAGAAGTGCTCCATACGTCATCCGTTCTTTAGGAGTGACGATGGCTTCGCGTTCGGCGTGGCGGGTCGCAACCTCTTGGAGGAACCCGCCCAAGGCAAGCGGTCGACCCGCCAACATCGGATCGGCGGCAAGCGGCGCCCCGTGTTCTATTGACGGGCGTAGATTCGATGCACCCGGCCAATCGCCGATGCGTTGTCCGAGACCCCAATTCTGGCTCGTCGTTGAAGCGCTCGTGGCTATCCCTGGCACCTCAATGGAGTGCGGGTCGGTGTCCACGACGCCTACCGTTCTGCTTCCAGGACTGACCGCACCCCACCTGCGGAGACTAGGCCGGAGAACACCTCGTACGCGGGCTGGTAATGGTACGGGATAGCACGCGTACCGGACGCATGTTGCCAGCGCCAACAGCAATATGGCGAATGGAAGCGGTGTCCCCGCGATGTCAACCGGATCGACGACGCCCCGATCATCGCACTCTCTTCGAAGCCACGTGCACTTCACGTCGAGACATACGTGTGGCCCTGCCCCCGCAACGTCGCATACGCCATAGAAAGATGCACGCGCCCCCGAACGACCGGTCGCCGTGCCCTGCGGACACTCAGCCTAATTCTTCTCAGAAAGCCAGACAAGCAGAAACGGATGAAGACCTGAGCTATGAGAGGCGAGGCCGATGCGATCGCCCGACCGGTCGGTCGGCTCGCCGTATAGGGTTGTGGCAGTCTGCTGAGGGTTGACTGTTGCCCTGGGGAGGGTATCAAGGTGTCCAAAGAGGGGGGGACGAGGTGCCGCCGGTCGTGCGACTGAGCGACGAGGATCTGCACACTCAGGTCACGGCCTGGTTGCGAAGCAATCTGCCCGACGCCTGGGTGCGGGCAATTGACGAAGATGCCCGGGACGAGCTGGCTCTGGCGCGAAAGGCACTGGATATTGACGACTGGTGGGAACGTCTCGGTGAGTCCGGGTGGTTCTTCTCAAACTGGCCGGTCAAGTATGGGGGCCGCGGTCTAGATTCGCACCAGGCCGGAGTTGTCAACGACGTCCTCCGCTTCTACAAGGTGCCGCGCAGTGACAATCCACTCGGCCTGAATGTATCCCATGCTCTGCTTCGCTGGGGCACAGAAGAGCAGAGGCAGCGCTTCCTTCCGACGATCTTGAAGCAGAAGGAGATCTGGGTGCAGCTGTTCAGTGAACCCGGGGCAGGCTCTGACCTTGCAGGACTCTCGACTCGTGCCGTGCGTGACGGCGATGTCTGGATTGTCAACGGGCAAAAGGTGTGGTCGAGTCATGCACACCGTGCTCAGTGGGGATTTCTGTTGGCCCGGACGGACCCGGATGTGCCCAAGCACCAGGGGCTGTCGATCTTCTTCCTCGATATGCAAACACCGGGCATCACGATCCGTCCTCTAAAGCAGATCACCGGCGAAGCCTTTTTCAACGAGGTCTTCTTCGACAACGTCGTGGTTCCTTGCTCAATGGCGTTCGGGCCGATTGGCCAAGGGTGGAAGATCGCGAGCAGCCTCCTCTCCTTCGAAAGAGGCGCCGGGGCGGGAGGGGGATCGGCTCCGCCGGGTATGGCGGTGGGACGTTCGGTAGACGCCTTGATCCGTCGCTATGGCCCCATCGAAGGCTTTGTCACCCGGCAGCGTGTCGCTACGGCCTACGCCCACGATCGAATTATTCAATGGACGAGAATGCGCATCGAGGCCCAGCGTGAGGCGGGAAGAGAACCGGGGCATGAGGCTTCCATTCTCAAGCTTTACAACAGTAATGCAGCCCAGGCTCTGCAGAATCTGTCGTTCGATCTGGAGGGTCTCAATGCGGCGGCGCACGATGCAGATGACCAGTGGGCGTCATCAAGCGTCTACGGATTCCTTCGCATCCGTTCCGCCAGTATCGCAGGCGGAACCTCAGAGCTCCAGCGCAACATACTGGGTGAAAGAGTCTTGGGTTTGCCACGTGAACCAGCTGTGGATCGGGATCTCCCATGGAGAGAGATCCGCCGTTCTTGACAGCGCATCTCAGTGCCAGGTCGTTGACAGATCAAGGAGAGGCTCCCATGGAGGAAATCATCTACGAGGTCGAGGATTCGGTGGCGGTCGTCACACTCAACCGACCCGATCACCTGAATGCCTTGAGCGCGTCGATGCATGAGCGCCTCGAAGAGGTGTGGGCGAAGATCAAGCGGGATGCACGAGTCAAGGCCATACTCGTGGCAGGTAACGGTCGCGGATTCTGCGTCGGGATGGACCTCAAGCAATTCAAGGACAGGGGAGGGTACAGACCAAGCCGGTCTGACCGGATTGCAGACGTACAGAAGATGACAGCTCTGAACAACGACATCTGGTTACCGACCATCGTCGCCGTCAATGGGGTGTGCGCTGGGGGCGGCCTACACTTCGTGGCTGACGCCGACATGGTGCTTGCGTCTGAACGTGCTCGATTTGTCGACTCGCACGTGTCAGTGGGCCAGGTGAGTGCCCTCGAGCCGATCTCCCTCATGCCAAGGATTGGACTCGGCAATGCCCTCGCGCTGTCGGTCCTGGGCCGAGCGGGCGGCATAGACGCTCTGACGGCCCTCAGAATTGGGATGGTACAAGAGGTAGTCGCCCACGATGATCTGCTGTCACGCGCGCTCCAGGTTGCGCATTTGGCGTCCGAATCCTCTCCGGCTGCAGTGGAGGGCACCAAGCGTGCCATATGGGCTTCGTTGGAGAGGCCGATGGGAGAGGCGATGCAGCTCGGGTGGGAGATTCTCGTAGCACACCGCGGTCATCCCGACGCATTCGAAGGTCCGATCGCGTTCGCAGAAAAGCGCACTCCTCAATGGGACGACTCGCCGTCGCCCGCGTCTGCGTTGGCAAATTGAGCAGAGAAGCCGGCAAGCCTGGCTGCAGATGCCATCGGAGGTTCGGTTCCTGAAAGGATGTGGACAGGGGGGAGAAAATGGGTGCCGCAGCTCGATCCTGCCGCCCTGGGCGAGGAAGAATCTCGTGCTTCCCTGGGGCTCCACCACGCCCCTACCGGCGCGATCCCGGTGGCGCCACTATGTGGACCTGAGTAGGACTTTCCCTCTGAGGAGGGCCGGTGTACGACCAGGCGAGGTAAACGCCCCTTTTGACACCAGGTCTTACCGGGTAAAACGTTCCTTCTCAGTTGCCCAGAGCCTGACCCGGAGCCCCGCTTGTGTTGCGAGATCGTCATGTCGCTGACGATGGGCTAGATGCTGATCGTTCTCCCTTCGTACCTAAGCATTCCCTTAGGTTGGTGTTGACAATCGGGCGGGGAGAGTTCAGATTCGCTGGGGGCCAGGATGAACGAGGGGGTCGGTATGCAAGTTCCAGCGCCGTTTGACTACGAACGCGCCACCAGCGTCGATCACGCCATAGGACTACTCGAACGGTTGGGAGATTCGGCTCGAATCGTGGCCGGCGGGCACAGCCTTCTCCCCATGATGAAGCTCCGGCTGGCCAATTTCGAGTATCTGATCGACATCAACGATCTCCATTCAGAGCTCGGCTACATACGGGCTGAAGGGAACCAGATTCGAGTGGGTGCTATGACCCGCCATCGGGAGTTGCTCGAGTCCGATGTGCTGGTCGACGCCTTTCCGATCTTTCGAGATGCCGAGAGAGTGATCGCCGACCCCGTCGTGCGTAATCGCGGCACGCTGGGCGGGTCTTTGTGTCAAGCCGATCCGTCCGAGGACCTTTCGGCAGTGTGCACCACGCTCAACGCCAGCTGCGTGATCCAGGGCAGCGGCGGTGCTCGAGTGGTGTCCATGGAGGATTTTCACCAGGGCCCTTATGAAACTGTCGTCGGGGCGGCGGAGTTACTGATAGAGATCCGCATCCCGTTGCGGCCGGGGGGCTCCAGTGCGTACGAGAAAGTCGAGCGGAGGGCGGGCGATTGGGCCGTGGTCTCGAGCGGCGCCGCAGTGTGGTTGGAGGACGGGGTCATCGGCGACGCCCGGGTGGGTTTGGCCGCGGTCGGGCCGAACACGGCTGGAATCCCTGCCATTTCCGAAGCCCTCCGGGGCAAGCCGCCTACCGAAGAACTGTTCGCGCAAGCCGGCGCCATCGCGGCCGAGAGCTGCAATCCGAGTACCGACATGCGCGGGAGTGTTGAGTACAAACGCCATCTGGCCAACGAATTGACGCAACGAGCCCTGCGCCGATCTGTCGCCCGCATCAACGGGGAGGGGGTTTGACATGCAGGTGTCACTGACGGTGAACGGCGAAGAGGTCAGCCAGGAGATCGAGGGTCGCTTGCTCTTGGTCCACTTTCTGCGCGACACGCTCGGGTTGACGGGCACCCATTGGGGGTGTGACACCAGCAACTGCGGGACCTGCGTGGTGTGGATGGATGGTGAACCCGTCAAATCATGCACCGTGCTGGCCGCCATGGCAGGTGGCAGGGAGGTGCGCACTGTGGAGGGCCTCGAGCAGGACGGCGAGCTCGACCCGGTGCAGCAGGGATTCATGGAATGCCACGGGCTCCAGTGCGGTTTTTGCACACCGGGCATGATGATGACGGCGCGTGCGCTGCTCGACCGCAACCCTGATCCCACTGAACAGGAGATCAGGGAGGCCATCTCGGGGCAGATCTGCCGCTGTACCGGGTACGCCACCATCGTTCGTTCCATCCGCTGGGCTGCGACCCACGAATCCGCCGTCAGCAGAGGGAGCAGGTCATGACCACCACCGAAGAACGTCCTACGGAGTTCGTCGACAACGACCAGAAGCCGGTCGGCTATGGCCGGATGTTGCGCAAGGAGGACCCGCGCTTCATTCGGGGCCTGGGCCACTACTGCGACGACATCCAGCTTCCCGGCATGCTGCACATGGCCATCCTCCGCTCTCCGGTGGCGCACGCCCGTATCGTCAAGGTGGATACCAGCGCGGCGGAAGCCCATCCCAAGGTCAAGGCGGTCGTGACGGGTGCCACCCTGGCCGAAAAGGGCCTGGCCTGGATGCCGACACTGTCAAATGACGTGCAAGCGGTGCTGGCCACCGACAAGGTCCGCTTCCAGGGCCAAGAGGTGGCCTTCGTGGTGGCCGAGGACCGGTACTCGGCCCGCGACGCACTGGAGCTGATTGAAGTCGAGTACGACATCCTCGATCCGGTCATCGACGCCCGCAAAGCTCTCGATCCCGGGATGCCCGTCATCCGTGACGACCTGGAGGGGAAGACCGACAACCACTGCTTCGACTGGGAGACGGGCGATGAGGCTGCCACCAACGCGGTCTTCGAATCGGCCGATGTCGTCGTGAGCCAGGACATCGTCTACCCGCGGGTGCACCCGGCACCGATGGAGACCTGTGGATGCGTGGCCGACTACGAGCGGGTCGCTGGCAAGTTGACACTATGGACCACCTCGCAAGCCCCCCACGCCCACCGCACGGTGTATGCACTGGTGTCGGGGCTGCCAGAGCACAAGATCCGTGTCATCGCCCCTGACATCGGCGGTGGTTTCGGCAACAAGGTCCCGATCTATCCGGGTTACGTGTGCGCCATCGTGGCCTCGCTCGTCCTGGGCAAGCCGGTCAAGTGGATGGAAGACCGTTCGGAGAACCTGATCAGTACAGGGTTCGCCCGCGACTACATCATGCGCGGCGAGATCGCGGCAACCAAGGAAGGAAAGATCCTGGCCATCCGTACCAACGTGCTGGCCGATCACGGGGCCTTCAACGGTACGGCCGCTCCCGTGAAGTACCCGGCCGGATTCTTCGGGGTGTTCACCGGCAGTTACGATCTCGAGGCGGCCTACTGCAAGATGACCGCCGTTTATACGAACAAGGCCCCGGGAGGGGTGGCCTACGCCTGTTCGTTCCGGATCACCGAAGCCGTCTACCTCGTCGAGCGCATCGTCGACTGCCTGGCGTACGAGCTCGAGATGGATCCGGCCGAGCTGCGGCTGAAGAACTTCATCAAACCGGAGCAGTTCCCCTACACGACCAAGACCGGTTGGGTCTACGACTCGGGCGAGTACGAGACGGCCATGCGGTTGGCTCTCGAGATGGCGGGTTACGACGAGCTACGAGCCGAGCAGGCGGAAAAGCGTACCCGCGGCGAGCTCATGGGAATCGGCATCGCCTTCTTCACCGAGGCCGTGGGCGCTGGTCCCCGCAAGGATATGGACATCCTGGGACTCGGGATGGCCGACGGGTGCGAGTTGCGGATCCATCCGACGGGGAAAGCCGTCGTCAGGCTGTCGGTCATGTCACAAGGACAAGGACACGAGACCACGTTTGCCCAGATCGTGGCCGAGGAGATCGGCATTCCACCAGCCGACATCCAAGTTGTCAACGGCGACACCGATCAGACCCCGTTTGGTCTGGGAACCTACGGCAGTCGCTCCACCCCGGTTTCGGGAGCGGCCGCCGCCTTGGTGGCGCGCAAGGTGAGGGACAAGGCGCAGATCATCGCGTCGGGGATGCTCGAAGTATCGGTGGCCGACCTCGAGTGGCAAAAGGGATCGTTCAATGTGAAGGGCGACCCCTCGAAGTCCGTCACCATTCAGGAGATCGCCATGAAGGCCCATGGCGCCGGCGACCTGCCTGAGGGAATTGAGGGCGGACTGGAGGCGCAGATCTGTTACAACCCGGAGAACCTCACGTACCCGTTCGGGGCGTACATCTGCGTGGTCGATGTCGATCCGGGTACGGCAGAGGTGAAGGTCCGTCGGTTCATCGCGGTCGATGACTGCGGCACCCGGATCAACCCGATGATCATTGAGGGCCAGGTCCATGGCGGGCTCACCGATGGTGTGGGCATGGCACTCATGGAGATGATCGCCTTTGACGAGGACGGAAACTGCCTCGCGGCCTCGTTGATGGACTACCTCATTCCGACGGCGCTCGAGGTACCAAACTGGGAGACGGGGCACACGGTGACCCCCTCGCCCCACCACCCGATCGGGGCCAAGGGGGTGGGGGAGTCGGCCACCGTGGGCTCACCCCCGGCCATCGTGAACGCGGTGGTCGATGCGCTCAAGCCCTTTGGTATACGGCACGCCGACATGCCGCTCACGCCCTCCCGAGTGTGGGATGCCATGCAGGGGCACCCGACACCCTCGGTGTGAGTCCGAGGCCACATGGGGCACCGGATGAACGCTCGGGCGACCGAGTTGCTGGCGGAGCGGGTGCCGTTCGTCTACGCCACGGTCGTGCGGGCCCAGTCACCCACTTCAGCGCGGGCGGGTGATGATGCCATCATTTTGTCCGACGGTACGATCGAGGGGTTCGTCGGTGGACAGTGCGCAGAGGAGACGGTGCGGGTCGCCGCGCTCGACGTGCTCGGCGAAGGCGAGGCCCTGCTCCTGCGGGTGCTCCCGCACGGCGAAGAGCAGTTTCCCGAGCGACCGGGTGCGAAGGTCGTCGTGAACCCTTGTCTCTCTGGCGGCGCGCTCGAGGTCTTCTTGGAGCCGCACTTGCCGCCCCCGTTGCTCTATATCGTGGGCGAGACCCCGATATCGGACGCGGTGGCGGCCCAGGCCGAATCGCTGGGATTCGCCTTCGCCGCGGTGCGCACGCTGGAGAGGCAACAGCCCGAGGGCGCGGTGGCGGTGATTGTCGCCAGTCACGGGAGTGGTGAACCGGAGTCCATCAGGGCTGCATTGGATGCCGACGTGCGCTTCATTGGCCTCGTCGCCAGTCGCCGGCGCGGCGAGGCCGTACTCGACGCCATGGACCTGACCAAACGGGAGAGGGACCGGGTGCACACACCGGTCGGTCTTGACATCGGGGCCCGGACGGCCGCCGAGGTTGCGCTCTCGATCATGGCCGGTGTGGTCCGAGCGATGCGGACCGAAGGCCTGGTCGCCCCTGGGCCGCAGGCGTCGGCTCTGGTCGACCAGGTCGTTGACCCCGTGTGCGGGATGACCATCGTGGTGGGTCCCGACACACCCCATCGCACCGTCGACGGGATGGAGCACTGGTACTGCAGTACCGAGTGCCGGGACCATTGAGCCGAGCAGGTGGGTCCTGACGTGTTCGTGACCGGCCTGGTACTCGCCGCGGGAGCGTCGCGCCGGCTGGGCAAGCCCAAGCAGCTCCTGGCGTACAAGGGGACGACGGTGCTCGGCGCCACCTTGGACATGGCCAGGAGCTGCCGCTTCGACCAACTGCTGGTCACCGTCGGTGGTGGAGGGGCCGAGGTAGGTGACCGCGTCGATTTTCGGGACTGCCAAGTAGTGGAAAACGAGCAGTACGCCAGCGGATGCTCCTCCTCGATCGGGGCGGCCATCGAGGTCGTCGATGACCGCGCCGAGGGGGTCATCCTTCTCTTGGGGGACCAACCAGGCGTCACGAGCGGTGCGGTGACGAAGTTGATCGAGGGGGCCGGGGCCTCTCCTTTGGGAGTGTGCCGGTACGGCGACGGCGTGGGCCACCCATTTTGGTTCCGACGTCAGGTGTTCGACGACCTTCTTGGGCTCCATGGTGACAAGGCGGTGTGGAAGCTTCTGGAGTCCGGCCGCCACTCGGTGCGAGAGGTGGTGGTCGACGGGAACATCCCGCTCGACGTCGACACCTGGCAGGACTATCAGGCCTTGCTGGCGGCCGCCGGCGGGGAGCCCGACGGGTGACCGCCGGCCCGCCCTCCGCGGCGGTTCTCCGTGAGCAGCTCGACCAGATCGACTACCTGGTCGATGAGGGCCTGTCGACCGCGCTCTACCTCGCCCTGGCGATGGGCCTGCCCCTGTTGCTCGAGGGCGAACCGGGCGTGGGCAAGACGGCCGCGGCCAAGGCCTTGGCCCGTGCGCTCGATGCTCCCCTCATCAGGTTGCAGTGCTATGAGGGTCTGACAGCCAGCGAGGCGCTGTACGAGTGGAACTACCAACGCCAGCTACTGGCCATCCGACTGGCCGAGTCACGTGATGAAAAGTTGAGCGATGCAGATCTCTTTACCGAGGAGTTTCTCCAGGAGAGGCCGATCCTGCAGTGCATCCGCTACCGGGGCCCGGTGGTCCCCGTCCTCCTCATTGACGAGATCGACCGGGCCGATGACGAGTTCGAGGCTCTCCTCTTCGAGTTCTTGGGGGAAGCGTCGATCACCATTCCCGAACTCGGCACATATACCGCGGAACGGCGACCCAGGGTCATACTGACCTCGAATCGCAGCCGGGAGCTCCATGACGCCCTACGTCGCCGTTGCTTGTACCACTGGATCGACTTCCCGGATCCCAAGCGGGCGGCCGAGATACTTCGCCGGACCGTTCCAGCAGCCAGCGAGGGATTGATCCTCACGGCGACCGACTTCGTTGGGCGCATTCGCAACCTCGACCTCGATAAGCCCCCGGGCATGGCCGAGACCATCGACTGGGTCTCCGCGTTGACCGTACTCGGCGCGTCCGAACTGGCCCGGGTCGACATCGTGCTCACTTTGGGGGCGATCGCCAAGACCCCCGATGATCGGGACACCGTGGCCGGAGAGCTCGATGCCCTCGGCTTCGAGGAGGTGACGGCCTGAAACCCCGATCGCGCAGCAATCAGAGGGAGAGCGTGAAGATCGACGATGCTTTCACCGTCAGCGTGCCAATCGGCCAGGCGCAGGAGGTGTTGACCGATCTGGCCGGCATTGCGGCCTGTTTGCCCGCAGCTCAGCTCACGGGGTCCGAGGGCGCTACCCACATCGGGAGGGTAAAGATCCCGGTTGGACCGGTCACCTCGGAGTACGCCGGAACCGCCTCCTTCGGCGAGAAGGACGACGCGGGCTATCGCGCCGTGTGGCGGCCGTCGTGATCTATCGCATTGTCCGGTAACCGACCGTCGTCCCCCGTACTCCTGCGGGGGGTTGACCGGGCCGCCTTCGCGGTGTCCCTCTCGGTGCGGCTACAGCAGGCGGGAGTCCCGGTCGGATTTACCGGTATGGGCGCATTGGTACGCGCCTTGGACGTCGTCACACCGGACTCGCGGTCGTCGCTGTACTGGGCGACCCGTATCTGTCTCGTCCAACGGCAAAGCGAACTCGCGTCGTTCGATGCCGTCTTCGCTGCGGTATTTGACGAAATGGGTGTGGGCTCCGACCCTCATGCTCGCCGCCATTCTCTACCGCCAGCGGAGAACGAGGACATGCTGGCGTCGATAGCGGGTGTGCCCTCCTCCGATGATGAGGGAGGCGGCTTGCCCTGGGCGACGCTCCCTCGCGTGAGATCAACGCCGGATGGCGGAACGAGTGAATTGGTGGTTCCTGAGCGGCTGCCGAGCCGGCTCGAAGGCCTGGCGGACATCCCGTTCGACGAGTTTGACCCGGCACAGTTGGTGCTGTTAAGCGGTTGGCTGGAGTCGGCGCTGGCGGACTGGCCCACGCGGCGGACACGGCGCCAGTCTGCTCACCATTCGGGACGCCGCACCGCCCTGCGCCCCACCTTGGCTCGGGCCCGCCGGACGGGATGGGAACCGATTGAACTCGTGCGGACGCGGCCGGTGCGGAAGCACCGTCGCGTCGTCATGCTCTGCGACGTCAGCCAATCGATGCAGAGCTACACCGCGGCCTACCTTCACCTCATGCGAGCTGTGGCGATGACCACGGACGCCGAAGTGTTCGCCTTTTCCACCACCTTGACGAGACTCACCTCTGCGCTGGCCTACAAGTCGCCGGCGTTGGCGATGCAACAGGCGACCGAGAAGGTGGCGGATCGTTTCGGTGGCACGCGGATAGCGTCAAACATCCGCAACCTCTTGGCCTCACGGCACGGCGGAGCGATTCGAGGAGCCATCGTGATCGTTGCCTCGGACGGCTGGGATAGTGACCCGCCCGATGAGCTGGCCAAGGTCATGGCGAGGCTGCACAGGCGGGCGTACCAGATTCTCTGGTTGAACCCGCGGGTGGCGGCTCCTGACTTCGCCCCCCTCGTCGGAGCGATGGCTGCCGCCCTTCCCTATTGCGATTACGTCCTCCCAGCCCACAACGTTCGGGCCCTGGGCGACGTGGTGAAAGCGATTGTGCGCGCCGGCCGATCGGACGTCGTCAGCTCCAGAGGGTGACGTAGACCGACGGGCGGAAATGACCGATGTTGATACCCGAGCCGCGCAGCATGGCTCGGGTCGCCCGCGGAGTCGAGATGAAGCGAGTCAGCTCGGCTGCGGCCGGTAGGAGACTGGGCTCGGGCAAGGTCATGGTGCTCCACACTCCGTCTCCTTTCACGCCCGGCCCGGATATCTGCACCAGACGTCCGTTGGCGATGTCGTCAGCCACGGCGAATGACAGCGCCAAACTGATGCCCTTGTTGTGCGTCGTCTCTTCCAGTGCGGCCGCGTGGCTCTGGAAGATCCTTTGGTGTTCCTCCGGCACGTCGTAACGACGCAGCATGCCCCGTACCACCGTGTCGTCTCCAATTGCCGAGGGACCCAGTAGCCAGATCTGCTCTCGAAGTTGGGTCGGTCGAATCTGGATGCGCGCCAAGGGGTGGCGGGGCCCGGCCACAACGATGATCTGGTAGTTCAAGAACGACTTACCAACCAAGGTCTCGGTTAGTTGACGGGGCTTTGGCCCGATGGCCACGTCAACGGTGCGGGTGGATAGGAGTGACCCGAACTCGCTGGTGTTGTGTACGCTCAACTCCACGTCGAGATCGGCGGCTCGACTGACGAAGAGCTCGATGAGCCCGGGGGCAGCATGCTCGGCGAACAGGCTGGAGGCGGCCACCCGCATCAGCCGCTTGCCGGTCCCGGCCTGGCCCACCTCGCGAATGGTTCGCTCTTGCAGCCCGAGCATCTCACCTGCTCGACTGGCCAGCCGCAATCCGCCAGGAGTAAAGGCCAGGCCACTGCCGGTACGGGCGAAGAGCTGGTCCTCAAGTTCCTTGCGCAAGTGCCCAACATGCAATGACACGGCGGCTTCGGTCACGCCGAGTTCGGCCGCGGCCGCCTTCACCGAACCCAGGCGTACCACCGCTGAGAAGGCACGGAGCTGAGTCGGTGTCACGATCTCAAGTTATCGGGCATCGCAGACAGGGTGCCGAGGTCCGCAGAACTCCGGAAAGATGCGGGACGCAAAAATTAGACCGCCGCTCGCTCCCACGGCTCCTGCCGTTCTTCTGCCGAGCGAATCAACACGAAATGGCAGCTAGGCCGCCCACTAGATCTGCCAGGCCGGTGGTGTCGTTAAGGTTGCAATCCCCCCTCCGACACCAGGGTTGACCAGGAAGAATGTTGAGCGCCCACGGTCGGCTACTTGTTTCTAAATCCAGCTCGTCATCGTTTTGTCATCGCGATTCCTCATCGCTGAGATGTATCACGACCCCGAGCGGGCGCATCTGAACGGGTGGCGCCCATGGCAGGTGCAAGAGCAGGCCCCCGTTCGCCGCGGGGCTTGTTCATGCTTGTGTTGTCACCATCGGTCGATAGCTTGACCCATGGACCGAATGCCCGAGCCTGCGACTCGGTCGACCGCAGGGGAAGAGTTGGTACGTGGAGACATGCGCGGAACACGTGCCGAAGCTGGCCGATCAGTCCTCGTTCAGAACCTCCGGTTCTACCCCGGACGCCTCTGTTGTCGCACGGGACCCCTCAGGAAAGACAATTATGTCCCGATGGCGTGCGCCCATCGTGTCCCGCACCGTTACCGTGAGCAGTAATCGGTTCTCTTGCCCCGAGCGACGACTTATCTTGGACGTAGAAATGGACCCGGACTCGCCAGGTGTGGTTGGGGTGGATTTGACCATCCGGGGGAGTCATCTCTCCGACCCTGCTTTTGAGACAAAGTCGAAACCTGACGTGAAATCGTCCCCAATGCAACCAGCCTAGGTTGATTCGATTCACGTGAGATCCCGATCTCCGCTATTGGTAACGGAGATAGGCCCATCTAACGTCCACCCCGGCCTTCCTTTCGGATCCGGAGCGGTTGACATATTCCATGGCCCAAAGGAGACGTGCAGACGTCCTCGGGTACTTGATACGAATAGCCCTAAGAACAACCCGAGTCCGAACGCGAACGCACCGGTCGTGGGCGCCAATCGCTCTGCCGAAGTGAACTGCCCGGGGCCCTGATCGGTCGCGATGGCAAACACGGACAACCGCATACCGGTGGAAGCCAATGGTTCATCGTCGCCGTCGGCACATTGGACGATCTGCGGTCAGGGTAACGGCGTGTGAAGTATCGAGTATCTGCCCACAAACATGGGAGCTGCGCTCGCTATCTGGCGAGCAACGAACGGCCCCATTTCCTTCGACAGATATAGGCCTGATGGATCAGGCGGCGACGGGGCATTGGGGTCTGTGTTCCCGCGTACGCCGATTCGCTTGCTCAGTCGAGGGTGCCCTGACGCCCAACTTGGCAATCGGAGGCTCCAGACAGACGCACCGCATGGATTGCATGGGGCTACATACGCATACGGATCATTACCCGCGCCCGAATAACTAACTCCAAAGCCCGATGGGGCTATGAGGCATCGCCCCCCGGTCTTTGCTAGACCATTGGCCTGTCGGTGATGGAGGACGCCAGGGAATGAAGCGAAAGATCGTAGCCTCTTCTGCTTTGTTGTTCGTCTTGGTACTCGCGTTCGGGATCCCGATGCCGGGGGGGGTTTCGGCCACATCGAAGTCGCAGGAAAGCGCGAACGCGGCCCAATGCGAGAAGGTCGCCAAAGGTCATTCAAGGTGACCGTGGCCGACATCGTCGCCTGCAAGACGTCGACGGTGAAGTCCGGAGGCCATTGCCCAGCGGGGTCTCACGTCCTCATCGTGAGCGTCAATAGCAAGGATTACGCCCTGAGCCGCGGCCACAAGCCATTCGGCATGGGCAATCAGCCCGGCATGGGGACCTACAACCAGGTGTGTGCTGGCACTACGGGCAAGGCATCGCTGCCAGCAGCGCAGGCCGCCTTCTTCGGCGACCTCGTCGAAATCAATATCGTGGAGAATGGCGCAAACGGGTATCTGACCGCAGCGTATGCAAACGAGACCGCGGCCAGCGCGATCTACACGTCCGCGCAGATACTGGCGACGGTGACGCCTGTCACGAATGCAACAACCATGGCCCTGCGTGATCTCACTGCGTTACTCCCTGTCGTTCCTGCCAACATGACCACGGCTGCTCAGACCTTGTCGAGCGTGTTGTCCAAAGCCCGGCAGCTATACCAGGTGACAGCGGTGTCGAACCGGCCCGAAATCGCTCTACCGAACGCGGCTGAAATGAATGTGGCCGACGCCGAAGTGCTGACATCTGAACTGAAGATCGACGTCAGCGATGAAAGAGACCTCATCACGGACGCTGAACACAGCTACGTGCGGGCGCTGGAGAAGGACTACTCCTCGTCGTGATCAAGTTGCATACGTAGCTCCAGTATTTTCGCCATCGAGGCTTCACGACCAGAGTCTGACCGACAGCTCCCGAACCGGAACCTCGCCTGTCGGTCAGGCAGTCCCGAACTGGCTCCGCAACGACCGCAGAACAACACGCGTACCTCCAGGTCGACCGGCTCAGGTTCGGGAACCTCGGTGGGAACAGCAATAACGCGGATACCGGCCATGTTCGACAAGACCGGCTCGACATTGAGGGCAGCGCGGTGGATCGCTCACCGTGACACCGCTGCGCCCCATCTCCCTAACCTCGCCCTCAACCTCTTCAGCGGTGCCCGATATGAGAGCGAAGACATCCTCGCGGAGCACGTCAAGGTTTACGCCCAAGTTCTGTATCACCCGAGCCGCCACCGCTTCGCCCTCAGCGATCAATCCGAGCAGAAGGTGCTCGGTTCCAATTTAGCTGTGGCCGAGCTGCAATGCCTCGCGAAGGGATAGCTCAAGCACCTTCTTTGCCCGCGGGGTGAATGGTGGGCAACCGCTCGGAGTACTACTGTTCGTCATTGTGTCGATGAGAAGTTGAGGATTGGCATCGGCACGCACCATGGCGTCTGCCACTAACTCCGATGTGTGCTGTACCGCATCTTCCACAGCGTCGCTCTTTGCACTCCTTCTTGCTTTCTTAACGTGCGCACGGTGCTTGTCAGAGCGCTTGGGTACGCGTGGGGTGATCACAGGAGTGTCAGGGACATCAATCAGTGGTTCACACCCGATGTCCCAGCTCTTTCTCGATAGTGGAACTCGCAGATACGGAACCGTAGAACCCGTCGTCGCCGCGACCTCTTGCGATGTAGATGCCAACGTAGGCCAGATAGCCGAGCATTGGAATGTCAGCCGTCTCTTCGCTGGTTTCGCTCACTGATCGTTACCGTACCGGACGGAAGTGAACAGGCCGCGAATCCGGTGCGACCATGGCGCGGTGCGGAGATGAACTCTTTACACCTGAGTGGAAGGGAACGAGACCCTCGCGATACGAAGGCGCCATCCCTCCCGACTTCAACGGGAAGTCCTTCTTGGCGATAACGACTTCCCGAGGAGCACCGTCCACACCGTCGTATCAGTTCGTTCGCCACATCTGCATATGCGGCGATCAGGAAGTGCCATACGGAACACGCACCTCGCGTCGTTCCCTCTTGGGTGTCGCCATCCAAGTTCAGCCCGGTGACATCGGAGTTGTTGTCGCAGCCGATGAGGGACCAGTGAGGGCAACGACGAACAACTGCACCCCAGTGCTCAAATGTGACGTTGTTGTCTTACGGAACTGTTTCGCATGGGAGCGGTAGTCGATACCGCAATCGCGCGCTCCGGTGGCCAGGTCCGCAAAGGCCGCGGACCATGGAGCTGGGGCCGACCTGATGAGCGACTGCACGTCCCGACCCAGTTTCGAGCATGTGGCTGCGCTGACACTTCTAGTGAGTCCGTCCTCCGCTTTTACTATCGCTCGCAAGTCGTTCTTGACGACAATGATCTGCCGTTCGTGCTGGGCAGACCATTGATCGGCAGAAGCCGCCACCGAACTGACCGTTGAAAGAGCCATAGCAAGGAGGATCATGGTTGACCCTACGGCAACTCTGATCGCCGTGACGGACATCGAACCTCCTTGACGGGCGAGCCTCAATGATGACCGATGGCAGTGTGAAGTCGATATGAACTTTGCGCGACGCGAGAGACGTTGAATGTTTCCCGAAGATCATGTTGAGCCACGTCGACCTCTTGACCCGTGTCAAGGTGATCGACAGCTGGCGCGAGATCGTGTCGTTGAGCGAGGGCGCCTGTCGCGACCTCTGGTCGCAGTGCTGGTGATATCGGCCCAGGAATCGGGCTTGCTGGAATGTCATCTCGAACCGCCTACGAGAACAATCTTAACGAGCACCTCGTCCTCGTCGCCTAGCCCAGACAGGCTACGGAAGGTAGCGGACGCCCGTAGGGCCTCTTGGATGGTGTCGGGGAGCGTGATGGCTCTACTTGTAAGTGAAGGCGGTCAGCAGAAGGGTCAATGGTCCCAACCGCCACGTCGCAGGAGAACGCCAAACGTCCGTTTCCAATCCCGGGTCATTTGGAGACGACCGGATTCAAGATATGAACACGGATAAGAGCCAGTTAAAGATTCGCCCGACGACCCCGACCTGCATACCTAGTCGCCACCTTCCGAAGTAGCGTTTTAGTCATGGAAAAACGGGCCAGGAGGAACAACAACCGGACCGTGCCGTGCTCTCCATGCGGACGGCCCGCGACGGACGCGCCAAGCTGGGACGTCGCCCCGCGTGTTCCAGTTGCTTCGAATCGTCCTATCAGCTGAGGTGGCCCGGAACATGTCGGATGACTCCACCAACGACCTCGACGAGTGCCCCTGCGGCGGTCACCTGTACGTCCGCCAGGCGCTCGCTGACCCCTTTAGCGAATACCTCATGGGAGATGACACAGCCGTGATCGTGGTTCATGAGCACTGGTGCCCCTCGGCGAACCGGTTGACCGTGAACCTGTGCCCGCAAAACGATGACCCTGGGTTGGTCCCACCGATAGAACCGCCCTCGCTCAACTAGACAGGCGTACATACCCCGCCTCAGCCAAATTTCCCGGCAGCGCGGTGACGAGCAGGGGACCGGTTCGCCGGGTGTGGGCATTCGGTCCATGGGGCACGGGATCGACCGGTGCTGACAACCCGGACCGAACAAGCCCCCGGTGGAGCGAGGGCTTGTTCTGGTGGCACCTTCCCTGGGGCCGCAGTGTTTCAGATCGTCCGCCTTGGGTCGTGATACACCGTGCCTCTAAGATGTGGAATTCAGTTCGCGACCCGTTCATCTCCTGGTGCTGCAATACCAGGATGCAACAATTTCTCGTCAGCTGGAAGGACTCTCACCGCAGACCGCAGCTCGTCCGCGCCGACCTCTGGGAGATTGCTGACGACGTCGTGGCCTTCTACAGGACCTCGAATCAAGGCAAGACGGAACGATGCACCTTCCCGTTCCCCGACGTGTCGCACGTCGAGTTGGCCGGCCCTCCTTGGGGGAACGCCGCCGATTGGCAAAAGGGAAACTCGCCGAGCCGCTCTTAACCTCGCCCGTTTCGTTCGTGACCACCTACAAGGAACCTCGTATTCGTGCGCCACCGAGCCAGAGATGATCGTCGTAATAAAATGGTGGGAGCGGAGAGGACCGAGTTGAGAGGAGGACGCGATGGGCAGGGTTCCTTAGGATGCCAAATGGATGGGGAGAACTCATTTCCGTACGGTCGTCGGGATCGGAGATGCGCTCCACATGGCATGGCAGCGACCGGTCGTCGCCCAAAAGGTGACGTCGTCGCGAACGGGTGGCGGGTTCTTACGGCTGCCGCATATTGTGCCCCAGATGATTATGGGCCATTACGTCGAGGACCTCATTTTCATCGACGACCTCGAAGCGACGGGCAGTGAACTCGCTCGGATGGTGGCCGATATTCTCCGTCGAACGACGGACCACGCCGCCTATGTGAGGTCGATGCAGGCGATCCTCGAGGCCCTCGAAGCGGGGGTCATGTTATGACCAGCACCCCCAGTGTGACGAGTTCGCGAACGGGCCGGGAACGCCCTGGAACAGGTCCAGGGGTGACAGCTAAGGTTCAGAGGTCGGCGTCTCGTTGCCATTGAGTGTCGGCTTCGAGGTCCCCCGGCGGTGGTGTGAGCGCCGGGGGTCCTCATGTTTGAGCCCTTTGCAGCTATTCACTTTGGCTGACACAATGGCTTGCCGTGTCGATCAAGACGTTTCGGACCGAGGTCAGGTACGAAGGAGTCCACTGGACCCTTGAGGTGCCGTCTTTGGACAACCTCAACCGACAAGGCGAAACGCTCCTGGTCGCCGAACAGGAGATGCGCAGAGCCATCGCTAACAAGTTCTCGATCAATCAGGCCGACATTTGCCTCCAGCTCCAGGACCGTCGAGGCCTTGCACGCGAGAGCGTGCCCAGAACCCCCGAATCGAGCGGTTTTTGCACATAGCTCGCTGGACGATTGGGCTCGCAGCGCGCCCCGCACCCGAATGACCCCTCCCTCCTTGGATTTAGCTGCTCCCCTGTCCCGGATTGAGGAAGCCGTCACTTCGATACTCTCAAAGCGTGCCGTCCTTCCTCGTTGACCTGCCGTTTGACCGCCGACGCCTCATGGCCCTTTTAACCGACCTCGGCAAGCCCCATGCCGGAGGGATTGTCCTTCTGAGAGGTCGGCAAAGCGATTCCTCCACGTTCAGCGCAAGGTTGACGGCGTACGGGGACGGCAACACCACCGCAATGACCGTGGCCGAGCACCGGTTTCGGGCGAATCTCAGTGGCCTTCAATGCCTGGATCGAACTGATCCGTTCACCAACCCTTCGGCACCGAAGGGCCCGCTTATATGCCCGAGTGCATCCAGCCCGAGCAGGCCCAGTCCACCCACCTCGACAAAGAAGCAGACGCTCTCTACGACGAGGGTGCGGCGGACGGAGAGAACTCGGACGACTACGTCCGAACGACCGTTCTCCTCGCCACGGTGCTCTTCTTGGTCGGTATCTCCGGGCACTTTCGCCTTCGATCGCCCGCATCGGTCTGATCGCAGTGGGCGGCGAATTCTCGTCACCTCAATCGTTCTCTGGTCACGACGCCCCCGCCCACGTCCCGAAAACCGGCTTCGCCTCGATCGCGAATGGCTCTTACGCTTCCGGTCGTTGCGAAGGCAGCGTCATGTCGTTGAACCTTCGCGAGTGAGCAGCCACGAAGAGTTACCACCAAGAGAGTGGCGTCGCCGATGTGGACTCTACGGACCTCGTGGACCTTCTCGGGAGCATTACCAGGGGTCGAGAGAGCGAAGCAGTTGGCAATGGCAACTCGAGGAAGGTCCACAGGTCGCCGAGGTCCACACTCTAAGACCAAACGCCCAGGTGGCCACCTGTCCAGATAAAGGGCAACCTTGAGGATCATGACCAAATGACCCGTCGTGCGGGTGATCTGGGAGCTCGCGATGCCCTTACCACTAGGTAGCCAAAATTACGCGGAGACAGATTTGAGGAGTTGGAGGAGCAGGGAAGAATCAGGGTTGACGCAGCGGCCCTGAGGCGGGCGCTTTCCCATATAAACCAAGTCGCCTCAGCCAGATTGAGACTCGCCGTTTCCGGAGGGACTGAGCCGCGGCACTCCCGCTAACATGGCTCTGGCGCTTCACCGCACGAAGGCTGCCTCCTAGAGTACTCAAGAACAACACCCTGAGAGCTACTCTCTCCTCCGTCTTGAACGCAGGCGGCGGGTGAGAGGCGATGATGACGAAGCCACCTGCCAAGCCGCCGAGGTCCCGTTGAAGAACGACCAGTATCCCGCGGTTGTAGTACGTCCACGGTGCGGCATGCCCGGTCTCGTAGGCATCGAGGCTGTCAACTCCTATGACCGTGATATTTCCAGTCGCTCCGGGTGAGACGGTCCAGCTCTGATCACCGAGATAGGGCAGATCAACGACCTGGGCCACCACCGTTGACGACTCCAGTGGCGGCGGCGTCCAACTCCACGGCAAAGGCG
>CAWAMS010000005.1:0-233233 GCA_963783245.1 uncultured Acidimicrobiaceae bacterium
CAGTTCTCGATGAAGCTGCTCGGCCGGAATCCCGAACCGCCGCCGCCGCCGAACGAACCTGACGATCCGACCGCCCAACATTGTGATGCCGCGACGCAGGAAACGCTGCTGAGGATGCCTCCCGTGGCGCCCTCCGGAGTCGCTGTCGGGACAAGCGACCATGCGGACCCGTCCCAGTGCTCCATGAGTACCCCCGAGGCCATGCCGGTGGTATCGGTCGTCGCTCCCGATGCCCAACAGTTGTTGTCGTCAACGCAGGTGAGACCATTGAGGTAGCCACCGTCCGGTGATGGTTCGGCCGGGGTGGAGACAACGGACCAGCGCGTCCCGTCCCAGTGCTCGATGAGTCCCTGGTCCCCCACCGCACCGGGAAAAATCGGCAGGAAGTTCGGATTCTGTTGCACGGGGCCCGCATTGCCGACCGCCCAGCAGTCTGACCCCGAGATGCAATGGACATTGTTGAGCTGGTCGTAGGGCTGACCGGTCGCACCACTCGGCACCAGGGACCACGATGTTCCGTCCCAGTGCTCAGTGACGCTCTGCAGATTCTCGCCGTTCTGATCGGTTCCAAACCCAACGGCCCAGCAATTCGAGCTGGACGTGCAGCTCACGCCTTGGAGGAGGGCCCCGACGTCTCCCACCGGCGTAGGGCTCGGCACGATCGACCACGAGTCTCCGTCCCAATGCTCCGTGAGCGATCCGGTTGGGGATCCACCACCGGCTACTCCGAGCACCGCACCGACAGCCCAGCAGTCCGATCCGTTGATGCAGGTCACACCGAAGAGGCCACCTCCGTTGGGGATCGGAGGGGTGGAAACGAGCGCCCACGAGGAACCGCTCCAATGCTCGACGAGAGGCGTGAATGTCGAGTTTGAGCTGATGTTGTTGATCGTCACGCCGACGGCCCAACAGGAGAAGCTGTCGGCACACGAGGATCCGAGCAGGATGTCGTCGGCTGTCGGACTCGAACTGGGGCTCGTGACGATGTTCCAACCGGAGGAAGCAGCCTGACTCGGCGTCTGGGTGGAGACCGCCACAATGGAGGTGAGGGCTGCGACCAGCGAGGCAGTGACGACCCACCTCAGTCGATGTCGCACCGCGTTCTGGGGAGGAACAACGCTCCAAGAGGGCATCGTAAATCCTGGCATGAACCATGTCGCTGTCCGAGGATGGTCAGGCTCTCCTCATGTGCGAGAACCGGCTCACTCGGCTACGACGGCAGGACAAGGCCAACGAGGAAACCGGCGAGAGCAAGAAGAAGGGTCCCGATGGTCAGCATGCGGAACGTCGATGTGGCGACCACACCGGTCCCGTCGTTGAGAAGCCGCGCCCGCCGACCAAGCTGCATCCCGACGACCCAGACAGCCGAACCGACCGCGATCAGGACGAGAGCCGCCACGGCTTTGTCGCCGGTCAGTGGCCACAGGTGTCGGAGCGTGACGGCCACCGTGACCGCCACCGCCAGCCCGGATCGACTCCATGCCAGTTCGGTACGTTCTCGGGCGAGCCCGGCATCCGCCGTCTCCTCCCCTGCGCCGCGGTCTTCGCGGCACGCGCTCGCCTATTTGGACCCGAGAAGGGCGAGGACGACCGCGATGACCGCCACCACCGCGATGCCGACGGAGAGCACAAGTGGCATCGGGGATCGGGGCAGCGGCAGTCCCTGCCTCATAGCTCGCTCGTTGGCCTTCCAATGGCGGTAACTGGTGAACGCGACAAGTGCGCCCAGCGCGATCATGGGCAGCCCGAGAATGCGACGGCCGCCGTTCACGTGGAATTCCGGCAGGAGTTGGGTGGCGGCGACGCCTGTGGCGATGAGAGCCAGCGCGGTCCGGTTCCAGGCGAGGAACGTTCGTTCGTTGGCGTAGGTGAACCTGACGTCCGGTTCCTTCTCTGGCGTGCCGGGAACCTCCGTCATGAGCGATGCACCTGCGTGAGCATATCGAGACCGCTGCAGGGGATGCGGTACCCCGAACGGCCCTCACGCCGACCCACGTCGCCCTCTCGCGTAGAATGGCCACGTCCTCTATGGCCAAGCTCAAGGAACTTCCAATCCCTGCCCCTTCTTCCTCGAGTCGGGCCGCGAGCACCTCCTACCCGAAGATCCTCCAGTCGGACTCTCGGTGACTGAGATGGCCGGGACGAGCGCAACCACAACCTGCGAGAACCCGATGTGTTCTTGTGATCCGTGCATCTGCGACAACTGTCACTGCGGTGCGGCAAAGCTCGGCGAACTCGAGCGGCGCGTCATGGACATCCTCTGGAAGGAACCCGATCGTGCCCTGACCGGACGGGACGTCGCAGGGCAACTTCCAGAGAACGCATACACGACGGTGGCGACGGTCCTTGATCGTTTGGTCCACAAGGACTTGGTGCGCCGGGAGATGGATGGTCGTCACATTCGCTTCACGGCCATAGGGTCCCCGGGTGCACATACAGCCGTCCTCATGCACGAAGCGTTGGCTGCGGGGGGCGACCGGAATTCTGCACTTGTACGTTTCGCTCAGAATCTGTCTCCCGAAGAGGTCGCCGTCCTCCGGCGCTCCCTGCGCGATGGGGCCCGCAAGCCTCACGGGTAATCACGGAGGCGCTAGATCATGAGAATGAGCAAGAATCCCATACCGACACACATCGCAACGTGGCTCGCGTCTTCCAGCCGAGGTGTAGCGATGAGTCCCTCGATGCCGACCGCTGAGGACCAGTCCCGGCCCTGACCGACTTCGGGGCCCCCAACGCGCTGGGCACCAACCGCGAACACCGGCGGATGGCTTCCATGGTGCGAAGCACCCTTGTCGGCCGACGCCAGCGTGAAGATAGCCGACGCCAGAATGACGAGTGCCAGAAGGAACGACAGTCCCGGATCCAACCGTGGCCCGATCGACGTGGACATCGACATTCCCGCCATGGCTCCGTTCGCTTGGCCCGGGAACGCATACATCAAGAGCATGGCCAGGCTCATGACGGCGTGGATCAGATAGTGGGAAAAGTGCAAACCGTACCGCCGCATGGACAGGGCTCCACACAACGAGAACCAGACCAACAACGTCGCAAAGATGACTTCCCACATGTGTGGTGAGCCGAAAGACCAATCGACGATGAACATGCCCGCCATGGACACGCCCATCAGAACATGCGCGACATCGACGTCCCAGCCCCCGGGTCGGCGCGCTCTGACGGTAACGACAAAGAGGGCCAAGGAGTAGGCGGAGACAACCAGCATCAGGGTAGCGAAGAAGTAGTAGAGCCAGAGGGGGTTCGCCACGACTGGCTAGAGCCCCCCGACGGAGCTTGTGGCAGTCGCGCGTCCGCTGAAGGTCACTCGTCTGACGAAGCCTGCGTGGAGGCATGGCCTCAGCCGGTGCGCGCACGTGAATGGACCCGGTGACGTCCACCTCAGCGGTGCTCATGTGGTTCCTCGGGTCCTCATTCCGAGGCTATTACTACCAGCTGTAGTAGATCAGGCTCAACTCGTGCCGCTCGAGGAATGGGTGGCGCCGTCGGTGGACCGTTACCGCCGGTTCAGTGATCCGGCATCGACCGGGATCACGGAGCCCGTCACATACCGCCGCGTCTTCTGACACCAGCCACAGGATGGCATTCGAGACATCGATCGGCTCGATCAAGTCGACCGGCATGGCGTTCGTCAGTGCGCTCGCGAGGGCGGGGTTGTATTTCATAAGGTCGTCAAAGTTGATGTTGGCGGCCATCGGTGTCCGGACGGCTGTAGGGGCGACGCTGTTGACTCTGATCATGTGCGGGGCGAGCAAATTCGCCCAGCACCGCATGAGCCCGATGACACCATGCTTGGCGACGGTGTAGCCGAGGAGGCCCGGCGAGTCGCTTCCCGGGCCCATGAGACCACCGGTCGAACTGGTGAGCACGATCGCCCCGCCCCGGCCGGCCTCGATCATGGACGGGATGGCGACTCGTCCCGTATTCCACACACCGGTGAGGTTGACGGCGATCGCGTCTTCCCAGTCCTGATCGCCGGGCACCGGGCTGCCGGGTCCGATGCCGGCGTTCGCCAACACGATCTCCACCGGTCCGAGTTCCGCCATGCCCGCTTCGAAGGCGCTGCGCAACGCGGACACATCTCGCACGTCGGTCTGCGTCGCGACGATACGCCGGTCCTTTGCTTCGACCTCCTTGACAGTCTGATCGAGATCGGCGGGCTCGGCCATCGGATACCCCACGGTGTCGATTTGCGCGCAGATGTCCACCGCAATGATGTCGGCGCCTTCTTGTGCCAGGCGGACAGCGTGGCTCCGGCCTTGACCCCGAGCCGCGCCCGTGATGAACGCTACCTTGCCGTCAAGCTTTCCCATGATTCCTCCTTGGAGCGGTTGCTATGACCCTTCAGCGAACGTCGCCGTGCCGTCTGGCACGAGATCATCGCCTCGTTGGCGGCGACTTCAACCCCGCCATGTTCCCTCATGTGCTTCGTCATGTCTCTCGCTGCTCATGGCACGAACACCCGCAGCGTCTCCCAACCCCGTACCGTCGACGTCGGGGCCAGCCTGGCGTTGTCCCAATCGAGGTCCCATTCGGGGAAGCGGGTGAGCACTTCCTCTAGGGCGATGCGACCTTCGAGACGTGCCAGTGCCGCGCCGAGGCAATAGTGAATGCCGTAGCCGAATGTCATGGGCTGACCTGCTTGACGGTGGATGTCGAACGTGTCGGCGTTCGGGTAGCGCCGCTCGTCGCGGTTCGCAGAGCCGACGAGAAAGAGGATCGCGCTGCCCGCGGGGACGATCTGGCCGTGGATCTCGACGTCGCGCGCGACGTAGCGGCCGACATGGGGGGCCGGAGGTTCGTAGCGGAGGAGCTCCTCGATTGCGTTGGGAATGAGTGACGGATCATCGACCAGCTGCCGTCGCTGCTCGGGGTGCTCGGCAAGCACCTTCCCCGTCCATCCGATCAGCCGGTTGGTGGTCTCGTTGCCGGCCCCGGCGAGCACGTTGACGTAAATGAGCACCTCGTCGCGGCTCAGGCACCGCACGGTGCCGGTCTCATCTTCGAATTCGGCGTTCAGTAACTGCGTCATGAGGTCGTCGGACGGGTGTTCCGCTCTCCATGCGACGTACTCCTCGAGCCCGGCGCCGGGGCTGAAGCCCTGGGAGAAGTCCTGCGGTTGACCCGGTTCGGTGCGGAGGCTCGCGTCGACCCTGTCCCGGACGGCTTCCTGATCCTCCTCAGGGATGCCCAGGAGCATGCCGATCACCCGCATCGGCATCTGCGCGCCCAGATCGCCGACGAAGTCGAAGCCACTCGAGCCGACGTGGGGATCGAGTGCACGGGCGCAGAACTCCCGGATCTGCGGCTCCAGGGCGTTCATCTTCTTGGGGGTGAAGACCCGGGATAACAATTGGCGGTGCACCGTGTGCACCGGCGGATCTTCGAAGATGAGGGTGCCAAGTGGCATCTCAATGTTCGCCTTGATGAGCTCGAGGATGCCGCCGCGTCCCGAAAGAAAGGTATTTCGATCGACCAGGCCGCGCTCGACGTCCTCGAACCAACTCACGGCAAAGAAGTCGTGCTTCTCGTTGTAATAAAGAGGCGCTTCCTCACGGAGCCGGTGAAAGACAGGGTACGGGTCAGCGTCGATCTCGACGTCGTACGGGTCGTAGTAGACGTCGCTCGAATTGATCACGGACATCGTTGAGACCACCCCGGTGCGATTGCCGATTATTTCGTGTCAAGGGATTATGACACCAATATGGCCGGCGCTCAACGCACCCGACCAGTGTGCTCAGGGCGTCGGCGGCAACCCTTGCCGACTGCCTCTACTTCGGCCCGTTCGGCCAACGGAGCAGCGAGCCGGCATCGACACGCAACTGCTGACCCGTCACATAGCGGGACTCGTCGCAGCTGAGGAAGAGCACCGCGTTCGAGATGTCGACCGGCTCCACATAGGGAATCGGCATGGCTTGGAAATAGGTGAACGCAGGGATGACGTCCTCGCGCGTCGGATTCTCCAGGTCCGGCCGGAACACCTGGTAGAGCTCCTTGTTGTGGATCAGGTGCGTATTGACGTTGGTGGGATGGATTGCGTTGACCCGGATCATGCGCGCCGCCAGAATGAGGGCCATCTGCTCCACGTAGCCGACGAGTGTCCGCTTCGACCACGAATAGCCGGAGCCGCCAGCACCCATGGACCCCGTTTCGGTGGTGCCGGGCATCAATCCGGCGTTGGAACCGGTGACGACGATCGCAGCGCCGTCCGGCAGATGGGGAATCGACACTGCCACGGTGTTCATCACACCGATGAGGTCCACGTCAGTAGCGTCAACGAAGTCCATCGGGTTCTCGACCCCCATGGGCATGATCCCCACGTTCGCCACCACCACGTCCAGGTGGCCGAACTCGGCCACACCCTCATCGACGACGGCCTGCAGCGCGTTTCGGTCGCGCACGTCGGCCTGTCGCGCGATGATCCGGCGGTCGAGGTTCTCAACAGCTTTCACCGTCTCGGCCAGATCCTCTGGCGTCGAGAGCGGGTAGAGGTTGGACTCGATCTGCTTGCAGATGTCGATGGCGATGATGTCGGCGCCTTCTTCGGCGAGGCGGATGGCATGACTCCGTCCCTGCCCGCGTGCCGCGCCGGTGATGAACGCAACTTTGCCTTCCAAGCGACCCGCCATGGTTGTTCCCCCAGGTTTCATTAGGTAAATGTCGGACGAGTCGTAAGATAGCCCGGTTACGCGACGATCTCTTCAGGGTTGGACGACGACCCGAAAGACCCCCTGGGACCTGTCGCGTGCGACGCGAAATGCTTCCTGAGCGTCTTCGATCGGGAAACGGTGCGTGATGAGTGTTCGCGCCAGCTCCGGTCGGAGCGCCAGCATGTCTGCCGCCTCGGCGAACTCACGCCGTCCGTCGTGCCCGCAGTAGCCCAGCGATGGCCGGATGGCCACCTCTTTCATGAAGGACGCAGCGTGGGGCCACGCAATGTCACCGAATACCCCGATGTAGACAACGGTGCCACCGGGCCGCGCCAGTTCCACCGCCCGGTGGAGCGAGCTTTCACTTCCCCCGGTTTCGAGCACCACGTCGTACTGACCCGCCGGGGCCACCGCTCCGATGAGATCGCGGGCATCGAACTGATGTGGATGCCGCACCTCGATCGCCACCTCCTCGACGCCCATGGTCTGCGCAGAGGTTGCCGTAAGAATCCCGATCGCCCCGCCGCCCACGATGGCGACGCTCGTGCCGGGGCCGACCGACCCGATGTGGCACGCATGCCACACGACGGAGGCGGGCTCGACCAACGAAGCATCCGTGACATCCAGCCCGGTCGGAAGCGGGATCAGGCAGCGGCGCGGCGCACGGAAATATTCGCTCATTCCCCCCGCGGACAACATGCCCAGCGCGGTCGGCCCTGCCGTGCACAGGTTGAAGTTCCCCTGGTCGCATTCGGGACACCCCGCACATCCGAACATCGGCTCCACGGCCACTGCAGTGCCGTCATCGAGCACCCCGGCAAATTCGTGTCCCGCGATCTCCCGGCTGCCGTACTCGAGATAGAGCAGGTCGGAGGCACAGATACCTGCACCGGCGACCCTTACCAGCTCTCCGTCACCTTCCGGCTCATCGACATCGACGATCTCGACGTCAGGTGGAGCGTTCCGCACAGCCCGCATCTCATGCCCCCTCGCTTTGTGCCCAGGCGCCTTGCCCGGCGGTGGCCACGTCGGCGCACCGCGGCGGTGCGGGTGACACCAAGCGTCCTCAATGTACCCGGCCCATCCATGGGCCGGCAGCTCCCGTCGTGCGGTTATTCGCGCGCCTCCACCGCCAGGCCGAAAAACTCGGCGCTCCCGGCAGCCAATGCCCCGACGTTGGCCGCCACGATGGCGGCCTGATGTCCGGCGAACCCCGCCATCTTGGCGTCCGCCGTGGAGAGGTCGCTGAGCGCGAAGACCGTGGTCTGACCGACCACCTGCAAACCCGGGTCCGGGCACGGTCTACGAGTTTCTCCGCGTTGCGGGATGGATCGTGCGACCATGAACGCCACGAGCGGGACCACAAGGAGGATCTCCCATGAGCGACGTCACCATCCTGAGGGCCGACCGATGGCTCGATATCGAGGCTGGCGAAGTGCGTTCCCCGGCTGTGATCGTGATCGACGGTAACCAGATCGTGGGGGTGAACCCCACGGAGCTCCCGAGTCCCGCCACCGAGGTGGATCTCGGTGACGTGACACTCCTGCCGGGCCTCATGGACATGGAGCTGAACATGCTCATCGGAGGGCCGGGTGGCCCTGACGGGTTGCCCGACCCGATGCACGGGGTGAAGGACTCGCCCGTCTACCGCACTCTTCGTGGCGCGGTGAACTGCCGGACCACACTGATGGCCGGCTTTACGACCGTCCGAAACCTCGGCCTGATGGTGTACACCGCAGGCTTTCTCCTCGACGTCGATCTCGCTCGCGCCGTCGACCAGGGATGGTTCCCCGGGCCGCGCATCATCGCCGCCGGGCACGCCATCACGCCGACCGGCGGCCACCTGGACCCCACGATGTTCCAAGGGCTGGCCCCGGGCATCATGCCCCAGAGCGTCGAACAGGGAATTGCGAACGGCGTACCCGAGGTCCGCAAGGCGGTGCGCTATCAGATCAAGTACGGCGTCAAGGTCATCAAGATCTCTGCGTCCGGAGGCGTGATGTCGTTCAGCACCGCGGCGGGCGCGCAGCAGTACTCCGACGAGGAGCTGGACGCCATCGTCGACGAGGCGCATCGGGCCGGCTTGCGGGTGGCCGCCCATGCCCACGGCGATGCCGGCATCCGCGCCTGTATCCGGGCCGGGGTCGATTGCATCGAACACGGATCGATGGCCAGCGACGAGACCATCCTCTTGATGGCCGAAAAGGGGACCTTCCTCGTGGGTACATGCGCGCTCGCTGATCACATGGCCCTCGACCGCATCCACCCGATCCTGCAGAAGAAGGCGGCCGAAATCTTTCCCCAGGCCCGGCAGATGCTCGCCAAGGCGATTGCCGCCGGCGTCAAGATCGCCTGTGGCTCCGACGCTCCGGCCATCCCCCACGGGTCCCAAGCCGACGAGCTCATCGCGATGGTCGATCGGGGCATGACACCTGTGCAGGCCTTGCGGGCGGCGACGATGACGAGTGCGGAGCTCGTAGAGCGGGACCACGATCTCGGCCGCCTCGCCGTCGGCTATCTGGCGGACGTCGTGGCCGTCCCCGGTGACCCGTCCGAGGACATCACAGTCACAAAGGACGTCTGCTTCGTCATGAAAGACGGCCAGATCTTCAAGGGCGCCTGACACCTTTGAGCGGGGGGAGCCGGGCCACACCACAGTGGTTCGGGGACCCGCCTGTTGGTACGATGCGCGTCATGCTCCGACTCCACCATGTGAACCTCTCGATTCCCGTCAATGGTGCTGACGCCGAGGCGGCGTTCCTCGTCGACTTTCTCAACTACGAGCGCATGGAGTTGACGCCGGGCACGCCCCCACAGGCCAAGTGGTTCGAAGGGGAGGATGGCACCCAGATCCATCTCAGCGAGGACCCCGATCACCACCCCTCGTCCCGCGCCCACGTCGCCGTCGACCTCGGCGACTCACTCAACGAACTTCGCGCCAAGTTCGACAAGTCGGACTACGAGTACAAGACGTTTGACGGTGGCGCAGGCCCGACGCTCTTCTGTCAGGACCCGGCCGGGAACCGCTGGGAGTTGCGCGGCAACCTCGTCGACTGAGACCCGCTTACAGCACTTCGCCGATCCACACCGGCAGACGAGTTGCCTTTCCCGTGTTGTCGACGCACCCGTGCACCGTGACTGCCGTCGCCCGCACCTCGTCGGCCACTGTGAGCAGATAGGCCAGTTGGAACGTGGCACGGCTGACGGCGCCAGCCGTGAGAAAGACGTCGACGACCTCGTCGAAGACAAGTGGCCGCCGATACTGCACGGACACTTCGAGCACTGCGAAGTTGTGCCCGCCCTGGCGTACCTCCCCGTACGGGTGTCCGAGGTCACGCAGAAACTCGACCCGGGCCTCTTCGAGGTACGGCAGGTAGGCCGCATGGTGCACGATGCCCATGGCATCCGTCTCGGCAAATCGTGTACGGAGCCGGTGTGCGAATGCGTAGTCGCCAGGTCGGCGGGACGGCTCGAGTGACTGTCGGGACGCCATTCGTCAATCCGTGACGCGCCGCACCGCGTGGTCGAAGGCGGTTCGTCGCCCCGCCGCCATGCGGTCGACTTCTGTCCGGTCGAAGATGGCGAACTCGGCCTGTGCCTCCACGGTGGTTATTCCCCCCTGCATGATGTGCCCCTCACTGAACACCCGCCGTTCTCTCGTCTCGGTCACCCAACCTTCGAACAGCATGTCCTCGCCGATCAAGGTAGGGCGTCGATACCGCAGGTTCAGCTGCACCGTCGGCCCGGGCGTCCCGGCAATCGTATTGGCCGCAGAAAACACGATGTCGAACGCGGCGGCCAGTGCGCCGCCATGCACGCATCCGGGCGCTCCTTCGTAGGCCACGTTGAAATTGGCATGGCCGAGGACCTTCGGTGGCTCAGCCGTGAGCCGCACGGGGAGCGCCAACGGGTTGAAGCGACCGACGACGATGTCGAAGGGCATGGAGTCCTCGACGAGCGAGCCGCCGCGAGGACCTTCGTCGGTGGGCGCATAGCGTGGCAGGGGCACGTCGGGGATATGCGCTTCGAATTGATCCGCCACCGCAGCCAATTGGGCCGTCAGCTCGGCCGTTTCATGCGGGGAGGGGGCGGTGCTCACCGACAACCGGATGAGACGACGCACCTCATCGGCGAGAGCCTGCGCCTCCTGCGTCCTTCCCCGCAGGCCCGGATGACGTTCGACAGAAGGCGACGGCTCAATTCCCACAGTGGCCGAACAGTACCGCCGGAGCCCAAGCCCCGACATTCTTCAGCCCGCTGGGCCGCCTCTCATCCCTAACATGACGTCATGGCCACCGAACACTCCGTCCAATTCACCAGCGGGAGCCCCGAGACCGTGCTGGACCCGATCAGCGCCGATGTGGAGGAGGCGCTTCGTGCCGCGATCGCCCTTCCCCCGGCCGAGCGTAAGGCTGCGGTCTCGGCCGTGGCGGCAGCGGACCCCCGCTGCCTTCAAGCCTGGGCCACTCTGGCCGAGCTGGCCGAGGCGCCCATCGATCAATACGCCTTCGCCCGGGTCGGCTATCACCGCGGGCTCGACTCCCTCCGGGCCGCCGGGTGGCGGGGCTCGGGCTACGTCCGCTGGCGTCATGTTTCGAATCGGGGCTTCCTGCGTTCCCTCCATGCCCTCGAGACTGCTGCGGCAGCAATCGGAGAAGTCGAAGAAGAGCAGCGCTGCGCCCTTTTCCTGCGCCAGCTCGACCCTGAGTGGAACTCCCGGGAGTTGTAGTTAGAGACTCTAACTGTATGATGGTCTAAATGACTTTTTCGCATGCGATCGTGACCACGACGCGACCAGTCGGTGCCGGGCCGAGCGTCGGGACATACGGACGGGTCACCGCGTGGCTCTCCAAGCGGGTCGAATTCGCGTTGTCGGAAATGGACCTGACCCTGCCGCAGTATCGGGTCCTGGGCATTCTGGCTGAGGGCTCCGCCGCCGCCTCGGGGCTGGCCGGACGCCTGGCCGTCCGCCCTTCGTCGGTGACCGCCATCATCGATGGCCTGCTGGCCAAGGGCCTGGTCGACCGCCGGCACGAAGAGGGCGATCGCCGTCGGATCGCGCTTCGACTGACCGATGAGGGGGCCCGCACCGTGGCGGAGGCCGACCGTGCGGTCGACGCCTACCTCGCCTCGATCGCCGAGCACCTCCCCGACGAGGACGCCGCCATGGTCCTGCGATCCCTCGAGTTGTGGGGGCAGGCGCTGGCCAATTTCCATCAGGCCCGGAAGTCACAGTGAGCACGACCGAGCACAAGGTCGCGGGCGCAGCGTCCGACGACGAGCAGGGCGAAACGACGATGCCGACGATGCCGACGACGTCGGCGACCGAAGCGTCCGAGGTTCGGTCGCAGCCGCTCGCCGCCTACGTGCCGATGGGCGTGACGAGTTCGTACAAGCCACCGAAGGCCGGTGTCGACCCAGACACGTCAAAGACGTGGATCAAGCGCGCCTATCCCATCGTCAAGTCGCACAAGGGACACTTTCTGGTCGCCCTGATCTTGTCCTTCGTGGGCCTTGTGCTGCAGCTGCAGATACCCCAGTTCCTCAGCGACGCCATCGACAACTCGCTCGGACCACACCCCACGGTTCCCCTCCATTTCTACGTCTACTGGATTCTGGTCCTCGGCGTGATCGGCGCCATCGCGGGGTATTTCTCGCGGACGTCACTCTTCAAGGTGGCATACGACATCGAGTACGACCTGCGCAACAGCATCTATGAGCACCTCACTCGGATGTCGTTCCCCTTCTACGACCGCGTCCAGTCAGGACAGCTGATCTCGCGCGCCAACTCGGACATCCGCTCCGTCCAGATGTACCTGACCTTCGCTCCCCTGATCCTCGTCCAATGCTCCATTGCGGTCGTGGCGTTCGGTTACATGCTCGCCACGAGCGTGCCGCTGGCGTTCGTGGCAATGGCCACCATGCCGCTCATCTATTGGAGCGGCGTGCGCATGCGCAAGAGGCTCTTTCCCGTGTCATGGGTGATCCAGTCACGCTTGGCCGACGTCGCCACGGTGGTCGACGAGAACACCAATGGCGTGCGCGTCGTCAAGTCGTTCGCGGCCGAAGAGCAACAGCTCAGGAAAATGGCGACCTCTGCCGAAAAGGTGCAATGGGCCTACGTCAAGGATGCGGATCTGCGCGCCCGCTTCTCTCCGCTCATCCAGAACCTCTCCCAGGTGGGGCTCGTCTTCGTCCTTCTGCTCGGAGGCTACCTGGTCATCCACGGTCAACTGGAGTTGGGGGCCATCCTCAAATTCAACATTTACCTCCTGATGATGCAGGCGCCGTTCATGATGCTCGGCATGTTGATCATGATGGGCCAGCGCGCCGCCGCTTCGGCCGGACGTATCTACGAGATTCTCGACGAGACCGCCACCATCGTCGATCGCCCCGGCGCGATCGACCTCGTGGACAGCACCGGTGACGTCCGCTTCGACCACGCGTCGTTCGCGTACGGCACCGCAAGCCGGGTCGCTCTCTCGGTCGAAGATGGCGGGAACCCCGACGTGCTCTCCGACTTCAACCTCCATCTGCGTTCGGGTGAGACCGTCGCCCTTGTCGGACGGACCGGCAGCGGCAAGTCGACCGTGGCGCGACTCATGGCCCGGTTCTACGACGTGACCGAGGGTGCGGTCCTGGTCGACGGCCACGACGTGCGCGACCTCACCCTGACGAGCCTGCGCGCCAACATCGGCGTCGTGCTCGACGAGCCCTTCTTGTTCTCCGTATCCATTCGCGACAACATCGCCTACGGACGTCCCGACGCCACGCACGAAGAGGTTGTCGCTGCCGCGACCGCGGCCGGTGCGGACGGATTCATCGGACGTCTGGCCGACGGGTACGACACCATCGTCGGCGAGCGCGGCTACACCCTCTCGGGGGGGCAGCGCCAACGTATCGCCATCGCACGCGCCCTCCTGATCAACCCGCCCATCCTGATCCTCGACGACGCCACGAGCGCCATCGACGTCAAGGTGGAGCAGAGGATCCACTCCGGCCTGCGTGTCCTCATGGAAGATCGGACCACCCTGATTGTGGCCCACCGCCTTTCGACGATCAGCCTGGCGGACAGGGTCGTCCTGCTCGACCGCGGGCAGATCGTGGCCGACGGCACCCACGTCGAGCTCCTGGCGTCGACGCCGTTGTACTCGGAGATCTTGGCCCAGGCCGCGGCGGTCGAAGCGGAAGAAGCCGCCGCGGCCGAGAGCGACCTCGAGACGGACGTCCCCCTGACCGGGGGTCGCTGATGTTCGGCGGCGGACCTCCCATCGGCGGCGGGGGCCCTCCGGGGGCGGCCCAGCCGGGGCTCCCCTTCGGTGGCATCCCCCACGAACTCCAAGCCGGGGTCGACCTGCTCCTGACCCAAGAGCCGGACCATGGCGAGTCGATGATCGCATTCTCCCAACAGCCGTCGCCCGATGAGAAGCGGCGACTGAGCCTGCGCGGTCTCTTGATGGTGTACCCCGGCATGTTGGCTCTGGCCCTCATGCTGGTGGCCGTCATAGGGGTGTCGACGCAACTCGGCCCGTGGCTGACCGGTCTCGCCATCGACGACGGGATGACCCCCGGCCATGAGGACTTCGCGGTGGTCGTGCTCATCGCCGGCATCTATCTGGCCTCGGTGATCGTCTCGGCCGCAGCGCAATGGGGTCAGGTCCGGGTCACCGGTCGGCTCGCCTCTTGGGTCATGAACGACCTACGCGTCACCATCTTCCGGCACCTGCAACGACTTTCGCTCGACTTCTTCACCGAGGAGAAGGCGGGCGTCGTCATGAGCCGGATGACGAGCGACATCGAGAACCTGCAGCAGTTGCTCCAGGACGGCCTGGCGCAATTCGCCATTCAGGGGCTGACGATGATCGTCATCTCCGTCTTCCTCTTCACGACCAATGTGAAACTCGCCTTCATCACCATCGTCGTGGTTATGCCTGTGCTCTTTGCCATGTCGGTCTGGTTCAAGCGGGCCTCTGAGCGCGGCTACGACAAAGTGCGGGACGGCATCGCGCTCGTGCTGGCCGACCTGTCGGAGAGCCTGCAGGGCGTGCGCATTGTCACGGCCCACAACCGGCAGCGCTACAACGTGATCAACCACCGCAACGTGGTCGGCAAATACCGTGACGCGAACTACTACACCGGGCGCATCAACGGTGTCTACGGCCCCGGTTCGCAGCTCCTCGGCGTCATCGGCCAAGCGGTCGTCTTGGCGGTGGGCGGGTACATGGTCCTCCACCACCAGTTGCAAATCGGTCAGTTGACGACGTTCTTCCTCTTCGTGAACCGGTTCTTCCAACCGATCCAGCTCCTGGTGCAGCAATACAACTCCTACCAGCAGGGCCAGGCCTCGATCCTGAAGCTGCGCGTGCTGCTCGAGACAGAGCCCACAGTCACCGAGCCCGCCGATGCCATGGAGCTGCCGTCCATACGCGGAGAGATCCGCTTCGACCATGTCTCCTTCGGGTACGACCCCGCCGTCCCGGTATTGGAGGACGTCACGCTCACGATCTCACCCGGCGAGACCGTGGCCTTCGTGGGTGCCACCGGAGCGGGCAAGTCGACGATGGCCAAGCTGGTGACCCGTTTCTACGATCCGACGTCGGGCCGGGTACTCATCGACGGTTATGACCTGCGCACGGTGACGTTGCAGTCCCTGCGCAGCCAGCTCGGCGTCGTTCCACAAGAGCCCTTCCTCTTCGCCGGCTCGATCCGCGACAACATTTCCTTCGCCCGGCCCGATGCGCCTGACGACGCGGTATGGGAGGCGGTGCATCAGGTCGGACTCACCGATCTCATCGCACGACTCCCCTACGGCCTCGACACTGCGGTGCACGAGCGCGGCCAGTCACTCTCCTCAGGGGAACGCCAACTCGTTGCGTTGGCCCGGGCCTTCATGGCCCAACCGCGGGTTCTGGTGCTGGACGAAGCCACCTCCAATCTCGATCTGCAATCCGAGACGATGATCGAGGCCGCCCTCGACGTGCTGCTGCAACAGCGCACGGCGGTGCTCATCGCCCACCGTCTGTCGACCGCTATGCGGGCCGATCGCATCGTCGTCGTCGGCGACGGCCACTTGCTCGAGGTCGGATCGCACGACGAGTTGCTCGCTCTCGGTGGTCACTATGCCGAGATGTACGCCACCTGGATCTCTCAGTCGCACGCCGCCTAGCGCCGCTTTCAATGGTGTTGCCAACGAGTACGCGCCGGCTCTGGCGGTCGCATACCGTGAGGACGGGCCTCGACGGCAGTGCACGATATCGGTGATCCGCTAGCCGTTGAGGTGCATACCCTTCGGCCGATTCCACTGAGAACTACTGCGGCCACGGGCTTCATCGGTGCCGTCTGCATTCTCATCGGCGTCGCTCAGACAGGGTCGCCCTTCGCGTCGAAGCTGCCGGACGCATGGTTCTTCGGGTTACCGAACGGAGCATCGGGTGTCCGTCAAAACGGCACGTTCCTTGGCATCATGTGTGTCTATCTGGGCGTCGCCCTCTTGGTCGGTTCTTGGTTCGAGGTCGTTCGGACGCTCCGCCGCCATGGCGGAACTTCCGTCAGGACAGTCGTGAGCATCATCGTTGCGTGGTCGATTCCGATACTCGTGATGCCCCCGCTGTTCAGTCGCGACGTCTACAGCTACGTGGCGCAAGGCGAAATGTTGAGTCGGGGCCTCAATCCATACGTCGAGGGGCCAGCGGCACTCGGCGGGAACGCCTCGCTCAGGTTGGTCGACCCGATATGGCGAACCGCTCACGCTCCGTACGGCCCGGCGTGGGAACGAGTAGCGGAAGGGATCGTTCGACTCGCTCGTCACGACGTGATCGCCGCCGTCATCGGCTTTCGGGTCGTCGCGCTGGTCGGGATCGCCCTTATCGCCTGGGGTGTGATCGTCTTGGCTCGATCCGTCGGACATGATGCATCGTCAGCCCTCGCCCTGGCCGTCCTGAATCCTCTCGTGTTGTTGGTGCTCCTCGGTGGTGCCCACAATGACGCGTTGATGCTGGGACTGCTCGTCGCAGGCTGTGCCGCAGCCCGCCGGAATCACTACCTCATCGGATTGTTGCTCTGCGCATTGGCCGCAGAGGTCAAGATCCCGGCGCTGACAGGCGCATTGTTCATCGGCTGGTGGTGGAGCGGAGAATCCGCGCGATGGCGGCCACGGCTCATTCGGGTTGCTGGCGCCCTACTGATCACGTTGGCCCTGATGACGGTGATCGGCCTGGTCTCGGGGCTCGGGTGGCGTTGGCTCGACGGACTGAACAACCCAGGTGCGGTGGTGTCCTGGGTGGACCCGGTCACCGCGGTCGGCCTCTCGCTCAGCCATCTCTCGGGGGCGTTGGGGTTCGCCACGCACTCGGCGACATACGTCCGGGCGGCCCGTGCGACAGGTCTCGGTGTCGCCGCCGTCATCTCGGTCGGATTGGTTCTGCGTTCCGCAAGGATCGGGGCTCTGCAGGCGCTCGGCTGGAGCCTTCTCGTCTTTGTCGCTCTGGGTCCGGTGATATGGCCTTGGTACGAGACGTGGGGATTCGTGTTTCTCGCTGTGATAGCGGAGGCCTGGACCTTGCGACTCCTGCTGGCGCTGTCAGCGATCGCCTGCTTCGCCGACCTCCCGGGTGTCCGCTTTTATGACACAACAGGTCCGGCTCTGGCCATCGTCGGTTGGACCGTTCTGGTAGGTCTCGTCATCGCCTATGCCGCTCTCCGACTCGTCCCCTCTCTGCGTCACCCCTCGGAGTCGTCCCCGACGCGTTCCAGCACGACCATCGTCGCTCGCCACGACTCATCGCCGTAGCGCCGGACGTCGCCACGACGACATGGCGGGCCCCTCGGATCTCGCACGCGTACGTCGCCGACGTCAGGCCCGACTCCACTCCCACAGCGTGGCCCGGTAGCGGGCATCCCATCGCGCGTAGTCCTCGCGCAAGCGCCCACCGGGCCAGCGCTCCGGGAGCAACTCGTCGGGAAGAAGGGGGTCCGCCTGAAGGTGGCGAAGGACCGCGGCCGAGAGCTCGAATCCCGGCGCCAAGGCCTCGGGGCGGTCAGGCGTCAGGGTCGCCATCGCGTCCAGCAGGCCCGTTGCCCGGGCCGACCACGCAGGGAGATCCCACAGGCGATCCACCAGGCGGGCTGGTTCCGCGGGATGGGCGACCATCAATTCCACGTCGGCGTTCAGCTCGGCGGGAAGGTGGATCGTGACATTGTCCGGCCGCATCCACACCCCCTCGCGCAACTCGGCCAGTCGGGCGAACGACAGACTCAGGCGGCGGGCCGTGCGGACCTCCGCCGTACTGCCCGCCGTCGTGACCACGGCCAACCACCACTGCCCGGCATAGGGGGTCGTCACCCCGGAGCGGCTGGCCGACTGGCGCTCCTGGCGCTCGCGCAAATGCCCGCTGAGGCAGTACGTCCCCGCGCCGTCGGTGGTCGCCTCCCCGGCCGCCACCATGCGACTCAGGGCAACCCGGGCCCGGTTGGCACTGATGCCGAACAGACCACTCAAACGGACGAGCTGCCCCACGGGCAACTCGGGCGGATCCATGCCCAACAAGGCGCTGGCCAGGACCGATCGGGCGGTGAACGGCTTATTACTCCTTTGTATCACTTGGCGAAATATAGTAACATTGGTGCATGGTCACCACCATGGTGCCGGTCGCGGCGGCACGACCCGACGTCCTCCCGAGTGAGCACCTGCTGGCCAACGGCATGGCGATTCCCGAGCTTCGTCCGGCGTTGCGCCACATCGACAACGTGCGCAACGCCTGGACCGTCGTGTCGTTGTGGCTCTCTGTGGTGGTCCTCGTCGGCGGCGCGGCGTGGCTCAGTACATGGTGGGCCTACGTCATCGCGTTCGCCCTCATGGGCCCGATGTTCGCCCGCTTCGCCATCCTCATGCACGAGGCGGCCCACAAGCTCCTGTTCACCAGCAAGAAGTGGAACGACTGGGTCGGCACCTGGATCATCGCCTATCCCGTGTTCACCCCGATTCAGCTCTACCGCAGAGTGCACTTCGCGCACCACAAGGACGAATTCGGTCCCGGCGAGCCCGACCTCTCCTTTCTATCGTCCGTACCCCTGCACGCGGGCCGACCTGCGTCGCCGTCTCTGGCGCGACGCCATCGGGATCTCCGGCTGGAAGAACTTCACTCCTCTCGTCAAGAACATCGGGACACCGCGGTTCCGGCGCATCGGTCTCTCCATTTTCGGGGTACAGGCGGTGCTATGGGCGGTGTCATGGCTGGCGACGGGCCGTTGGTGGATCTACCTGCTGCTGTGGTGGCTCCCCTGGATGACCCAATGGCGCGTCATCAACCGCCTGCGTTCGATCGCCGAGCACGGAGGAATGGAGCGCAACAAGGATCGTCGTGCCACGACTCACAACGTGCGACAGTCGCTGGCGGCCCGTTTCTGGTTCGTGCCCTATCACACGGGATGGCACCTGGCCCACCACGTGGACATGGGCGTGCCCTGGCGGAACCTTCCTGCGTTCCACACCGAACTGGAGCGGGCAGGGTACGTGAACGACGCGTTGACGTACCCGAACTACCGCTCCCTTTGGAGCGCCCTCTCCAGTGCCGAAACGCCGACGCCGGGCCGGGGGGCTGAGTGAGCCGAACGTCGCATACGCGACGGCGACGCTGATTACTCGACGCCCAGCGCCCGGCGCAGGACCCCGGCTGCCTCGGCGCGCGCACGCACCGAGATCGCAGCGGTGGAAACGAGCGACGATCCGTGAAACGTCCCGGGAAACTGGTGGAGCTCGACGGACACTCCCGCCTGAAGGAGGCGAAGACCGTAGTGGATGCCTTCATCACGGAGAGGATCCATTTCCCCCGTCGAGATGTACGTCGGCGGCAGACCCGAAAGGTCGTCGGCGCGAGCGGGCGCCGCATACGGTGAGACATCCTCGCCGGCCGGCCACCGGCCGAGATACGCCCGCCAGCTCTGCTCGGCCAGGGGCCGGTTCCACATCGGCGTCTCGGTGAACGACCGCATCGACGGCGTTTCGAGGCGGTCGTCGAGCTCGGGGATCTGCAGCATCTGGAAGCAGAGCGATGGGCCCCCTTGATCACGCGCGAAAAGCGCGGTACCCGCCGCCAGCCCACCTCCGGCGCTCGCGCCGGCCACCGCAACCCGGTCGAGATCCACCCCGAGCGCACCGGCTTCGGAAGCCAGGAACAACAGAGCGCTGTAGCAGTCGTGCAGTGGGGCGGGGAACGGGTGCTCGGGGGCGAGGCGGTAGTCGACGGAGATCACCACCGCTCCGGTCTCGAGTGCGATGACGGCTGCTCCTGCGTGTTCGGCCTCCACGCTACCGAGGACGAAGCCGCCGCCGTGGATGTAGAGGAGACCGGGTACGGGCCCGGTCGGGGACGACGGCCGGTACACCCGCACCGCAACGTCGGGATCTCCGTGCCAGCCCGGCACGAGGCGATCGTCGATCGCCAAGGTCTCGACCCCCGGGACCTGTATCCCCGTGACCATTGACTCCAGCGCCGCCCGGGCGGCGACGGGGTCCGAGAGGTCGAGGACGGGCAGTGCGTCGACAAACGCGGCCAGCTCAGGATCGATCACGCGGGGCCCCTTCGGCTCTACTTCGGTGGCATGCGGATGCCGGCATCGATACGGACCGATTCCGCGTTCATGTAGGAATTCGCCAGCAACTCGACGGCCAGTGAGGCGAACTCGGCCGGATGGCCCAGGCGGTTGGGGAAGAGGACATCCTTGGCCAACTTCGCCTTGAATGCCTCTGCGTCCTCGAAGGCGCCGTAGATCGGCGTGTCGATCAGACCCGGGAGAATCGTGTTGATCCGGATGCCGACCACCGCCAGGTCGCGTGCGACGGGAAGCGTCATGCCGACGATGCCGCCCTTGGACGACGAGTAGGCGGCCTGGCCTATCTGCCCGTCCTCGGCCGCGGCGGAGGCGGTGTTCACAATCGCACCACGGGCGCCATCCTCGTCGGGATTGTTGAGGCTCATTTTGGTCGCGGCCAACCGGATGCAGTTGTACGTGCCGATGAGGTTGATCTCGATGACCCGGCGGTACTGGTCGAGGTCATGGGCCGAGGCGTAGTCACCGTCACGGCCGATGGTGCGTGCGGCCCATCCGATGCCGGCGCAGTTCACCAGGGACTTCAAGGGCGCCATCTCCATCGCCGCTTCGACGGCGGCGATGACGTGCTCCGTATTGGTCACGTCGGTCGGAGCGAAGATGCCCCCGATCTCCCTTGCCAGCTCGGTGCCCTTTTCCTCTTGGAGGTCGGCCACCACGACGCGGACGCCCCGTTCTGCCAGGGCCCGTGACGTCGCCGCCCCCAGTCCCGAGGCCCCGCCGGTGACGATCGCAGACGTGCCGTTCAGATCCATCAGTTCTTCGACTCCTTCGTGAGCCCCACACCGGGGCCGTCGCATCGGCCCCACCTGGGCCTGTTCGAGATGTGCCGGCCAGAGGATAGGGCGTGCCCCCGGTGCGTCCAACTCGCGCGCCGGGCGGCCGGTGCTACATCTGCTCCGGTGCCTCCATGCCGAGCAGCGAAAGCCCCTGGGCGAGCACCCGGGCCGTCAGGTCGCAGAGCGCCAGGCGTGACGTCCGCACCACCTCGTCGTCCACCAGCACGCGGCATGCCTCGTAGAAGGTGGTGAACGACGACGCCAGGTCGAACAGGTAGGTGCAGAGCTTGGCGGGGCTGTAGGCCTCCGCCGTTGCCTCGACGGCAGCCGAGAAACCGAGCAACTGCAGCGCCAGGGCGCGCTCAGGGGGTTCGTCCACCGTCGACCTGGTCCCCGGAGGGGGCGGCGGCATCTCCGCCCTCCGGAAGATCGAACGGATCCGGGCATGCGCGTACTGCAGGTACGGCCCGGTGTTGCCTTCGAACGCCAACATCCGGTCCCAGTCGAAGACGTAGTCCCGCATCCGCTCCGTCGACAGGTCTGCGTACTTGACCGCGCCGATGCCGAGAGACCGGGCCACCTCGGCCCGCTGCTCGGCGCCGAGATCGCTGGGACGCTCGGCCATGGAGGCATTCGCCCGGGTCACCCCTTCGGCCAGGAGGTCGATCAGGCGTTCGGAGTCCCCGCTCCGGCTGGCCAGTTTCTTGCCGCCGGCGCCGAGAATGAGCCCGAAGCCGACGTGCACGGCCTCCGACCCGTCGGGCAGATAGCCGGCGAGCCGGGCGACATCGAACACCAGACGCAGGTGGAGCGCCTGTTCGGCCCCGACGACGTAGAGGAGGGTGCTGGCGCCTCGCCGCTGCGTGCGATCGCGGATGCACGCCAGATCCGTGGCGGGGTAGCCGTAACCCCCGTCGGATTTGCGCACGATCAACGGGAGCGGATCTCCCTGCCGGTTGGTGAAGCCTTCAGGGAAGACACAGAGCGCCCCGTGATCCTCGACCAGCAGGCCCTCCGCGCCCAACTCGTCGATGACCAGGTCGAGCAAGGGGTTGTACGAGCTCTCTCCGGCCACGTCGTCGTCGGTCAGGAGAACCCCGAGCATCCCGTAGACCTCGTCGATGTGCCGGAGGCTCTCGGCCACGAAGATCTCCCAGAGCCGCAGGGTCTCGGGGTCACCCCCCTGGAGCAGCACCACCCGCTGGCGGCAGCGCTCACCGAATTCGGGGTCCCGGTCGAAGTTGTGGCGCGCCTGGGCGTAGAACTCGTTGAGGTCGCGCACACTGAAGGACTCGGCCGAGGCGGCACCTCCCACGTCGATCAGGTGCTCGATCAGCATGCCGAACGGCGTGCCCCAGTCCCCGATGTGATTCTCCCGCAAGACCGTGTGGCCCAAGAAGCTCAGGACGCGTGCCAGCGAGTCACCGATCACCGTGCTGCGCAAGTGACCGACATGCATTTCCTTCGCCACGTTGGGGCTCGAGTAGTCGATCACCATCGTCTGGGGCTCGGCGGTGACGGCCACCCCCAACCGCCCGTCGGCACTGACGGCCGCCACCTGGTCGGCCACGAACGCATCGGCCAAGGTCAGGTTGATGAAGCCCGGCCCGCTCACCTCGACCACCGCACAGAGATCATCAAGTGTTGCCGCCGCGACGACGTCTTCGGCTATCTGCCGCGGTGAGCGGCCGACCGTTTTGGCAAGCGGCAGCGCTCCATTCGACTGGAAGTCCGCCCGGTCGGACGCGCGCAGGACGGGGTCGGCCCCCGGAGTGATCGTGTCGAATGCAGCTTGGAGGCGCTGGAGGAGAACGCTGAACGCGTCGGGCATCCCCCATTGTCGCACCCAGGGGACCGCCTCCCCCGCAGAGAAGGGGAATTTTCAAGGCCCGGCGCGCCGACACCCAGGTTGGACACCGCGCAACAACGGTGTCCCGATCGTCCTGTCGTGCTCAGGGCCGTGCGTAGGCGTAGATCCCCACCCCGTTGTACGACAGCGAATCAGCCGGTAGGAAGGGACCGTTGACGATGACCGAGAGCCAGCCCGTGCGTCCGGGTCCCGCATTCCCCTCGACGGTGTCAATAGCGCCGTCGGGCCACACTTGCGCCACGATCCCCACATGCACCGATGTCGTCACTGCCTGTGGCCCGGTGCCGTAGAGGACGGCATCGCCGGGGTCGGGCACCGCCGTCGGCGGGAGGAGGACTCCGTGGAAGGCCGCCCAGTCGTAGATGTCGCCGGTGAAGGCATAGGAGGGAATGGGGACACCGGCATGGCGCCAGACCCAGGTGGCGAAGAGCGCACACCACTCCTCGCACGGGCCGTACGGGTTGCACAGGTAACCGGTGTCCGGATCAGGGGCGACCTGGGATGCGGCCGCAGCCACGATCGCGGCCGATCCGGGGAAGCGCCCCTCGGGAGTCGGCGTGGTGAACGAATAGCTCCAGGCGTCGGGGTCGAGGAGCCAGTACCCGGTACCCGATCCGTTGCCGATGATGGCCGACACGGGCGTGGCGTCCGGATTCAGCGTCAAGCTCCCGAAGACCTGCGCATCCCCCAGGGCCAGCACGACGCCGTCGGTCGTAGCGATCGAGTAGCCCCCGCCATCACGTGTGGGCAGAATGCCGATCACCGCATCCGGGAGATCCTGGTTGGCCCACGACCCGAAGAACCGGGCGTCCCCGAAGGTGAAGATGCCGCCGTCCGCCGCCACCAGCCAGTAGCCCAGCCCGTCGGGGGTGGCCGCCATAGCGGTGATGGGCTCGTTCAGCACGATGCCTCCCGTGCTCCCGAAAAAACGGGCGTCGCCGAACGAGAAGATGCCGCCGTCCGCCGCCACCAGCCAGTAGCCCAGCCCGTCAGGGGTGGCCGCCATCCCCACGATGGGCTGGTTGAGCCTGGTCGCACCCATGCTCCCGAAGAAGGGGGCGTCGCCGAAGGTGAAGACCCCCCCGTCGAGCGCCGCCAGCCAGTAACCCTTGCCGTCGGGAGTCGCCGCCATGGCCACAATGGGACCCTGCAGCGGTGTTCCTCCGAGCGAGCCCTCGAAGGGGGCGTCGCCCGACGTGAAAACCCCCCCGTCGGCGCTGGCGAGCCAGTAGCCCTTGCCGTCCGGAGTCGCCGCGCCGACCTCCACGGGCGAATCGAGGGGCTGCGGCATGTCGGGGGCGCCCAACGCCACGTCACCGAATCCGATCATGCCGCCGCCGGCGTAGGTGTGCGCCGACCGGGCCACGGCCCCCGCCGGTCCGGACGCCACGGTCGACGCCACCGTGAGGACGGACGCCAACGGCACGAGGGCGAACACCCAAAAACAGGCGCGACGAAGCGCGGCACCGACACGCTGACCCATTCCCCCATTCTGCCCACATCGGGCGGCGGGGAAACAGCATCTCCCGGCAACGGTTCGATGGGGTGCTCGGCGCTCATGCAGGACAGAATGGGGGCATGGCCTCACGATCCCCCGCTGCTACACACCCCGACAGCTTCAGCGCCCGGTCCACGCTCGCCGTCAACGGCCGCGACTATGAGATCTTCTCCCTGAAGGCGCCGGCCCTCACCCGGGACCACGATGTCAGCCGGCTCCCGTATTCGATCAAAGTGATCCTCGAGAACCTGCTCCGTCACGAGGATTCGCCCCATGTGTCTGCTGACGACATCGTGGCGGTCGCCGCCTGGGGCGCCAATCCCGAGGCGCACGGGCAGGGAGCGGGCGACGCCGCGCACGAGATCGCCCTCACTCCCGAACGGGTCCTCATGCAGGACTTCACAGGTGTGCCGGGTGTCGTCGACCTGGCGGCGATGCGCGATGCCCTGGCCCGCCTCGGCGGGAACGCGGCGCAGGTAAACCCCCTCGTGCCGGTCGAGCTGGTCATCGATCACTCGGTGATCGTGGAGAGCTCCGGCGGTCCCTCGGCGTATGACCGCAACGTGTCCATCGAGTACGAACGCAACATCGAGCGCTACAAGCTGCTCCGCTGGGCCCAGGGCGCCTTCGACGGCTTCCGCGCCGTGCCACCGGGGACCGGTATCTGCCATCAGGTGAACCTCGAATACCTCTCGCGCGTGGTCTTCGGCACGCCTGACGGCCGGGCGTTCTGCGACACGTTGGTCGGCACGGACTCGCACACCACCATGGTCAACGGCCTGGGCGTCCTCGGTTGGGGCGTGGGCGGCATCGAGGCCGAGGCGGCGATGCTCGGGCAGCCCCTGTCCATGCTGCTCCCCCCGGTGGTCGGCCTGCGCATCTCCGGCGAGCTGCGGCCCGGGACGACGGCCACCGATGTGGTGCTCACGGTGACCGAGCTCCTGCGCAAACACGGTGTCGTGGGCGCGTTCGTCGAATGCTACGGACCCGGCGTGGCCGCACTCCCTCTCGAGACGCGTGCCACCATCGGCAACATGAGCCCCGAGTACGGGGCCACGTGCACCATGTTCCCCATCGACCAGGTCACCATCGACTACATGCGCTTCTCGGGTCGTGACGAGGAGCAGCTGGCCCTGGTCGAGGCCTACGCGAAAGAGCAGGGGCTCTGGCACACGGCCGACGGGGTCGAGCCAGTGTTCTCCGAGTACGCCACACTCGACCTGGCCGACGTGGAGCCGTCCTTGGCCGGTCCGTCCCGTCCCCAGGACCGGGTGGCACTGGCCGGCGCCGGCGACGCGTTCAGGGTTTCCCTGGACCGGTCACCGCGCGCCGCCGACCGGCGCTGCGGCGGCGGCGCCGGATCATGCCCTGGCTGACGGAGATGTCGTCGTGGCAGCGATCACGAGCTGCACGAACACGTCGAACCCCCAGGTGATGGTCGGCGCCGGGCTCTTGGCCAAGAAGGCCGTCGAGCGGGGCCTCCGGGCCAAACCCTGGGTGAAGACCTCCCTGGCTCCCGGCTCCCGGGTGGTTATGGACTACCTCGAGCGGGCGGAGCTCGTGGAGCCCCTGCAACAACTTGGCTTCTATCTCGTGGGGTTCGGGTGCACCACCTGCATCGGCAACTCGGGCCCGCTGCTGGAGGGGGTGAGCGACCTCGTCCACAGCGACGACCTTTCGGTCGTGTCCGTGCTTTCGGGAAACCGGAACTTCGAAGGCCGCATCCATCCCGACGTGCGCATGAACTACCTGGCCTCGCCGCCGCTCGTCGTGGCGTACGCCCTGGCGGGCACCATGGACATCGACCTGACCACAGACCCACTCGGAGACGACGCCGATGGCAATCCGGTGTTCCTGTCCGACATCTGGCCGAGCGAGCAGCAAGTCAGCGAGGCCATCAGGGCATCACTGACCTCGGAGATGTTCCGGACCCGCTACGGCGCCGTGTTCGAGGGAGACGAGTACTGGCAGCAGGTTCCGGTGGCCGAAGGGGAGACGTTCTCCTGGCAGAACGACTCGACCTACGTAAAGAATCCGCCGTTCTTCGAGGGCATGACGATGACGCCGCTGCCCGTCACCGACATAAAGGGGGCGCGTGTGCTGGCCATGGTCGGTGACAGCGTCACCACCGACCACATCTCGCCGGCCGGATCCATCGGGCCCGACACGCCGGCCGGGCGGTATCTGGCCGAGCACGGGGTGCCCCGCCAGGACTTCAACTCCTATGGCGCCCGACGCGGCAACCACGAGGTGATGATGCGCGGCACCTTCGCCAACGTGCGGCTCCGCAATCGCCTCGCCCCCGGGACCGAGGGTGGGTACACGCTGCACCTTCCCGAAGGCACCGAGACCTCTATTTACGAGGCAGCCATGCAGTACGCGTCGGAAGGTGTGCCGCTCATCGTGCTCGCTGGCCGCGAATACGGCACCGGGTCCAGCCGGGACTGGGCCGCCAAAGGCACCGCGCTGCTGGGTGTGCGGGCGGTCATCGCCCAGAGCTACGAGCGCATCCATCGCTCCAACCTGGTCGGCATGGGCGTGATCCCGCTGCAGTTCTACAAAGGCGATTCGGCCGAGTCACTCGCACTCACCGGGAGCGAGACATTCTCCGTCGCGGGGATCGAGGTGCTCAACGCGGGTGAGCTCCCCAAGGAGCTGACCGTCATCGCCACCGCCGAGGACGGATCGACGACGGAGTTCCGGGTGATGGTCCGCATCGACACCCCGATGGAGGCGGAGTACTTCCGCCACGGCGGGATCCTGCGCTACGTCCTGCGCCAGTTGGCCGGCTGAGCCGGACACCAGGTAACGCTGTATATTTACACCTTGCGTTATATAATGAAGATGTTAAGGTAAGGGTTCATGACGACCGCGTTCGACGTGCTCGCCGAGCCAAGCCGACGCCACGTGTTGACGCTGCTCCTGGAACGTCCCCGGCCGGTCGGGGAGTTAGCGTCTCTTCTGGGGCAGAGCCAACCAGGGATGAGCCGCCATTTGCGCATCCTCCGGGAGGCCGGGCTGGTCAAGGTCCGCCAGAGGGCGCAGCAACGCTGGTACGAAATCCAACCGGGTCCGCTCTCGGAGGTCGATGCGTGGTTGGCCCCCTTTCGCAAGGTGTGGGCGGATCACCTGGCCCTACTGGAGGACCACCTGCGCGAAAGCGCCGAGGCGCACATCGCATGATCGACGACGGCTCGACCGATGGCACGGTGGCCCACGACGGGAACCAGGCGGTGATCCGCTTCGAACGGCATCTCCCCCACCCGGTGCACGAGGTCTGGTCCGCATTGACCGAGCCGGCAAGGGTCGTGCACTGGTGGGGCGACGTCGCCATCGACCCCCGTCCGGGAGGTCGGTTCGACCTCACATGGCTCAACCCAACGCCCGACGGCGGCCGGTTCACCATGCACGCCATCATCACGGCGTTCGAACCTCCGAAGCTGCTGGAGACCACAGGCGACGCCCATGGAGTCCTGCGGTGGGAACTCACTCCTGAAGAGGGTGGGACCATGCTCGTCTTCACCAGCACCCTCGAGCTGTCCGACGAGTTCCGCACCCGGATTTTGGCGGGCTGGCACTTCCACCTGCTCGCGCTCGGCCACACCCTCGAAGGTGGGACGGTGGATCTGATCGAGCTCCCCGAGTGGCACGCGATCCACGAGCGCTACGTCGCCCGGGACGGCTGACTCTCCCCGGCTCACTGACGGTCAGGGAATACGGGTGACCCGGAAGAGCTCGGCCGCGGCGCCTTCGGGGAGCCCGGCGTCTTTCCCCCCGGCCCGGCCGCTGTCCATGACCCGCTGGGTCACGCCCGCCGGGTCGCCGATCTGGCTTTCGTGGCGCAGGAGCGCCGCCACCTTGCGGTCGATCGTCGAAGTGGTCTCGACTGCCATGTTGGGTGCGGGTACCCCCCCGATCCACAACTCGTTGACCGTCCATGGCTCGAGTCCCTCTTCTTCGAGGAGCTCAGGGTGGGCAAAGGGATTGCGGGCGTCGGGATAGACGGCGCAGACCGCCGCTTCGCCCACCGCGAGGTGGTCGGGATGGCTCGCGAAAATGAAGTCCCAACGTCGCTCGGGCGACTGGGTCAGCACCCGCTCGGGCTGGACCTGGCGAATGACGCGGCTGATGTCACGGCGCAATTCGAGGGTGGGCTGCAGCCGCCCGTCCGGGTGCCCCAAGAAGCGAACGTCACTCACCCCTACCTCGGCCGCCGCGGCACGCTGCTCACGTTGGCGAATAGCCACCATGTCGGCGCGGGACACCGAGCGATCCGATCCACCGGCGTCTCCATTGGTGGCGATGCAGTACGTCACCTCGAGGCCGGCCTTGGTGAAGGTGGCGACCGTTCCCGCCATACCGAAGTCGACGTCGTCGGGATGTGCCGTCACGATGAGGACGCGCCGGACCCCGTCATCGGGTGTCCACGTGTCGAGTGCGTCGCCCTCGCTCAGAGCACGCCCTCTTCGGGCAGTGGCGTCCATTCGGCCAGGTTGGCCAGGCGCGGGTCATTGGAGAACATCTCGACGATGGGAATGCGCAGTCCGAGGCGGCGCTGGATCACCTCCACCTCGACCAGCTGGTTCCACAACGTGAGACTCACCACGATGCCGGCCTTTCCTGCCCGCGCCGTCCGCCCTGAGCGGTGGAGGTACGCCTTGTGGTCCTCGGGCGGGTCCCAGTGGATGACGCCATCGACGGCCTCGATGTGCAGGCCGCGTGCGGCGACGTCTGTCGCCACCAGGACGGGTAGCTTGCCGCCGGAGAAATCGGCCAACGCCCGCTCACGGTTGGCCTGCCGGAGGTCTCCGTGAATAGCGGCGGCGTGGAGCCCCTCTTTTTCCAGGTTCTCGACCAGCCGGTCCGCCCCGCGCTTGGTGCGGACGAAGAAGAGCGTCTTTTCCTGTGAACGGGCGATGGCGGCCGCCACCTTCACTTTGTCCATCTGGTGCACCTGGATGAACCGGTGTTCCATCAGTGTCACCGTCTGCGTCGACGACGACACCTCGTGAAAGACCGGCTCGGTGAGGTAGCGCTGCACAAGGCGATCGACGGCGCCGTCCAGCGTGGCCGAGAAGAGGAGCGTCTGATGTGGCGTCTCGAGTCGGCGGAGCACCCACTCCACCTGGGGCATGAACCCCATGTCCGCCATCCGGTCCGCCTCGTCGAGAACCAGTGTCTCGAGCTGGGCCACGGAGATCTCTCCCCGATCGCCCAGGTCTATGAGGCGCCCGGGCGTGGCGATGATCACATCCACACCCTTTTGCAACTTCGACACCTGGCGGTCGATGTCGGCGCCGCCATAGACCGCGACGGCCCGCAGCCCCAAGGTTTTGGCCAGCGGAGCCAGCACATCGTGCACCTGCACAGCCAATTCGCGCGTCGGCAGGAGCACGAGGGCCAGGGGCTTCGCCGGCCGTGCGGCGGCGTGTCCCGCGCCCTGCGCCTCTCTGGTCGCCTTGGTGCGCTGCAGGAGCGGGACGCCGAACGCCAGCGTCTTGCCCGACCCGGTTTTGGCCTTGCCGCACACGTCCCGACCCGCCAGGGCATCGGCAATCGTCAGCGCCTGAATTGGAAAAGCGCTGACGATCCCTTGATCGGCCAGCGCTTTGGTCAGTTCTTCAGAAACTCCCAGCGACTCGAATGTCCGAGCCGTTTCGTACGTGTCGTCCGTCGAGGTCTGGGACCCCTCGTCGGGTACGTCGGCGCCCGCGCCGGTCAAAGCCTGAATTGTCATATCTCGCTCTCTCTGTTGAGCGGCGGGACCCTGCGCCATCCAGAGGGGGAGAAAACGGCCCCGACTCGCTAGCCCCTTGCCAGCGGTCGCGTCTCCATTGTACCAGTACGGAAGGCATCTCCTGGCGTTTTACCTGTGCAATGGTGTGCTCTCGCTCACTGAGGCAAAGGAGAAAGGTCGATGGCGAAACTCGAAACAGGTTCGGTGGCACCCGCGTTCACACTGCCCGACCAGGACGGCAAGCCGGTCAAATTGTCCGACTTCAAGGGACAGCAGGTGATCGTGTACTTCTATCCGGCTGACGACACACCCGGGTGTACCAAAGAGGCCTGCCAGTTCAACGACAATCTCAAGACGTTCGAGAAGGCGGGCGTCGCCGTCCTCGGCATCTCTCCGGACGGGGCGGAGAAGCACACGAAATTCCGCACAAAGTACAAGCTGAAGTTCCCTCTCCTCACCGACTCGGACAAGAAGGTGATGGAGAAGTACGGCGCATGGGGTGAGAAGACGATGTACGGCAAGAAGACCGTCGGCACCATCCGCTCCACCTTCTTGGTCGGACCCAACGGGAAGATCCAACGCGTCTGGTCACACGTCCGTGCGGACGGGCATGCGGCGAAGGTGCTCGAGGCGGTCTCCGAGGGCTGACCCTGCGCTGTTGTGGTGCTAGTGCTGGTGCAGCGGGCACCACCAGGTCGTCCGCCCGCCAACCTGGGCCGTGCGCAGCTCAGCGCCGTCCCTGGGGCAACGCCCGCCGGCACGGCGTTCTTCCATGAGCTCGCCCATGTGCGATCCCCCACGGCGGCCGAGTTGGCGCAGGGTCGCACGCAACGCCGTGTGCAGGGTGCGTACTTCGCTGTCACTGAGCGGGTCCCGTCGTTGCGGGTCGAGCGCTGCCCTCCACAGGATCTCGTCGGCGAGGAGGTTCCCGACGCCGGCCAGTCGCTCCTGATCCATGAGGCGCGCCTTGAGGGGGGCCGCACCACTCGCCCGCGCCGGATTGCTCGCCAGGGCGTCGCGGAGCTCGGCCAACGTCACCGAGAGCGCATCGGGTCCCAGCCGGGTTTCGTCAGGCATCAATTCCAGTGAGCCGAAGCGGCGGGGATCGTGCAGCAGGAGGTGTCCGCCGTCAGCGAAGGTCACACGTGCCCGGACCCACTTGTCATCGAAGACCCCCGGGCCGTACAGCAGCCGGTCGAGCGCCTGGTCGCCGTCGACGACGAGTCCGCCCGTCATCCCGAAACGAACACCGAGCGTCGGGCCGCCCTCGGAATCGAGGAGCATGAGCTTCCCCCGCCGCCGCGCGTCGGTGAATGTGCGGCCGCCCAGCGCACGTTGCAAGCCGCGCGCCGTGGTCCCACCTCGTCCGTAACGGGAATCGACCATCCAGACCTTGTCGATCGTCCGTTCCAGCGCCTTCTCGGCGAGGCCGCGGTACAGCTCGACTTCCAGGATCTCAGGCATCGCGATGACGGTACCGGACGATGGCTGTTCTGCCGAATATGGTGGGTAAATGCCACCCGAAAAACCACAATGGGCCGAGCTCTTCACCGAAGTCGTCACATCCGGGCTGTGCACCGGTTGTTCAGCCTGCGTCATCGCCTGCCCCTACGACGTCCTCGGGTATGACGATGCCGACGGGCACTACAAGCCCTTCCACGTCCTGACCGACGGCGGGCCCGACAACTGCACCCACGGCGAAAAGGGGTGCACCCTGTGCACCCGCGCCTGCCCCCGCTTCCGCACCTGGGAACCCGACATCGAGAACCATCTGTTCGGGCGTCCCCGTACCGACGAAGAGGTGGCGGGCATCGCCCGTCGGACCGTGCTGGCCCGGGCGACCGATCCCGAGGTGCAGGGGTGCGGGCAGGACGGTGGCCTGGTCTCCGCCCTCCTCATCTGGGCTTTTGAACACGACCTCATCGACGCCGCGCTCGTTTCGGGGCTCGAGGGCGATGGGTCCACCTGGAAGGCCGTCCCTCAGGTCGCCTGGAACAAAGAGGATGTGCTGACCACCTCGGGCTCCCGCTACACGTACTCGGCCAACCCGTTGGCCTACCCCGATGCGATCGCGGGAGGGGCCGAGCGCATCGCCCTGGTCGGCATGGGGTGCCAGGCCTCGGCGCCCCCGGTCATGGCGGCGCGCAAGGCCGGCAAGATCGCGCGCCGTTTCACCCTCTCCATCGGGCTGCTGTGCTCGAAGACGTTCGACGATGCCATCTTCCCCGAGCTCTTCGAGGCCAAGTACGGGCTGCAACGGGCCGACATCGTCAAGATGAACATCAAAGGCGTGTTCCAGGTGTGGATGCGCGACGGGGCGTACCACGAGATTCCGCTGAAAGAGGCACACGCCTGGACGCGGGAAGGTTGCACCAGCTGCCCCGACTTCGCAGCCGAACATGCCGACATCTCCACGGGCGGCATCGGTGCCTTCGGGGACTGGACGTTGACGCTTCTCCGGACCGAACGTGGCGAGGAGCTGTTCAACGCCATGGAGGAGGGCGGTGTCATCGAGACCCGCCCCATCGAAGACGACCCGGGGGCGGTGACCTTGCTCAACCGGTTGAGCAAGGTGAGCCGAAAGCGGTGGCCGGCCACCGCCGTCCCCATGCCGGGCCGCCTCCCGGCGCCGACGGCGTGACCGGGGCAGGACCAAAGGACGACGCCTTCGCCGCACTCCTCGGTATCGATGTCGAGCGTCGCCGCCCGGGCCACACCGTGGCCACCCTGACCACCACCGAGCATCACGCCAATCCTCACGGGGCGGTCCACGGCGCCGTCTTCTACGCCGTCGTCGGCGCGGCGCTCGCCGCCGCGGCCAACGACGAGGAGCATTCGGGCATCGTCACCTCGGTGCTGGTCGAATATCTCCGGCCCGCGGCCATCGGGGACGTGCTGCGGGCTGAGGTCGTCCGCGAGGTCTCGACTGGCGCGCGAGGACATCTTCATCGGGACCGTGCACCGGGGCGAAGACGCCGATCCGGACCAGGTGCTGGCCTGGGTGCGTGCCCGGGGTACCCGCAGGTCCCGGCAGAACGAGAAGAACCTGCCGCTGCCCGAGTCTCCTTCGGCTACCGGTATGGCTGAATCTGTGGGAACTATGTCATTGACGCCACGAGAAGGCCCATGCAGTGTGGGGGCATGCGCACACGCACCGTGGTGGTCATCGGGTTCCCCGGACTGCAACCGCTCGATGCGGTGGGGCCCATAGAAGTCTTCGCTGGCGCGTCCAGGGTGGCGTCGGCCCTGCGTCGTGAGGAGCGCTACCAGGTATCGCTGGCCTCCACCGGAGCGGGCACCGTCTGGTCCCAGAGCGGCGTCGGCCTCTCGACCGTTCCCCTCCCCGATCCCGAAGGGATCGACACGCTCGTTCTCGCCGGTGGCGACGGCAACCGCGCGGCCAGAGAGGATGCGGCGCTCGTGAGCTGGATCAAGGAGGCGGCACCACAGTGCCGCAGGGTCGCCACGGTCTGCACGGGCACCTTCCTCGGCGCCGAGGCTGGACTGCTCGACGGCCGGCGCGTCACCACCCATTGGGCCAGTGCCGAACGTCTGGCCAAGGAATTCCCGTGGTTGACCGTCGACGCCGATCCGATCTACATCCGCGACGGCAAGTACTGGACGAGCGCGGGCGTCACGGCCGGCATCGACCTCGCGCTCGCACTGGTGCAGGACGATCTGGGTGTCGACGTGGCCCAGACGGTGGCTCGGTGGCTCGTGATGTTCCTCCATCGACCCGGGGGGCAGACCCAGTTCGCCTCGCCGGTGTGGGTGCGGCGCGCCGAGCGCTCCACGGTGCGTGCGGTGCAGACCTTGGTCGAATCGGCCCCGGGTGGAGATCACCGGGTGCCCGCCATGGCCGCGGCGGCCGCAATGAGCGTGCGCCACTTCACCCGCGTCTTCACCGCGGAAGTCGGCGAGACTCCGGCGAAGTTCGTCGAACGCGTGCGAGTCGAGGCCGCCCGGATCGAGCTCGAGACGACGAACGACACGCTCGACCTGATCGCCGCCCGCTGCGGGTTCGGCACCGCCGAGTCGCTCCGGCGCGTGAGCCAGCGACGCCTGGGCGTCGCTCCCGATGCGTATCGCCGCCGATTCCGCACCGTCGCCCGAGAAAGGACATCCGCGTGACCACCAGCATGCAGGTCGCAATTCCCCTCTTTGACCGATTCACCGCACTCGACGGCGTCGGACCGTACGAGGTCCTCCAACGCATCCCTTGCATAGAGGTGACCTTTCTCGGACACCGTCGGGGCGAGTACCGGAGCGAGAACGGCATGCTCGGGGTCGTGGCCGACGCCACCTATGCCGACATTCCCGAACCCGACGTGATCGTGTTCCCGGGCGGGGTCGGCACGCGGCCGCTGCAAGACGACGACGAGGTCCTCGAGTGGGTCCGTCACGCGCACACCACGACCCGGTTCACCACGTCGGTCTGCACCGGCTCGCTGGTGCTCGGCGCGGCCGGGCTCCTCACGGACCTCACCGCGACCACCCACTGGGCGTGTTATCCCGAGTTGGCCGTCCACGGGGCGCTGCCCACGGCGCAACGGGTGGTCGAGCACCTCGACCACCGGATCATCACCGCCGCCGGCGTCTCGAGCGGCATCGACATGGCCTTGCGTCTGGTCGAGCTCCTCGTCGACCGCACGGCCGCCGAGGCGGTGCAACTGATGATCGAGTACGACCCTCAACCGCCGTTCGACGTGGGCACCGTGGCCAATGCCGGCGGGGCGACACTCACCCGGGTGGCGGAGTACGCCCAGGTCCGCGCCTAGAGCCGGCCCGCTTCCTCCCGGCTCGCCCTATGACCTGGTCTGCTCAGCCCCGATCTGCGAGGCCCGGGCGAAGACTGCGTCGAACATGGGCTCGGTGAGGACCCCGGTGAAGGTGTTCTGCTGGCTCGGGTGGTAGGAGCACAGCAGCACCCTCCCATCGGGCAGGACGTGCTCAGCCAGGTGGCCGAACTTCGGCCGGGGCCGTAGGCCGAGGACGTCGGCCACGCTCTGGAGGGCGAACTGGCCCAGCACCACGATGACGCGCAGGTCCTCCAGGAGTTCCAATTCCCGGGCGAGGTAGGGGGCGCAGGCGGCACGTTCGCTGGGATTCGGCTTGTTGGCCGGCGGCGCACAGTGCACCGCCGCCGTGATGTAGAGGTCGCGCAGGACGAGTCCGTCGTCGCGGGCGGTACTCGTCGGTTGGGATGCGTAGCCGGCCCGGTAGAGCGCGGCGAAGAGCCAGTCGCCGGACCGGTCGCCGGTGAACATGCGCCCCGTCCGGTTGGCCCCGTGTGCGGCCGGCGCCAGGCCGACGATCCCCACCCGCGCGCCGGGATCGCCGAAACCGGGCACCCCGCGACCCCAATAGGACTGGCCCGCGAAGGACGCCCGGGGCGCGGCAGCGATCTCCTCGCGCCATTGCACAAGACGGGGGCAGCGGCGACACTCCGCCACCTCCTGCTGGACGGCACGCAGTCCGTCCTGGCCGGCTCGGTTTGGGACCACGGCGCAAAGCCTACGATGGGGTCTCGTGCCTGCTTCCGCTCGTCCATCACCCCGGCGCTCCGCGCACAAGTCGCCCGCCCCGACGCGGATCCTGCTCGTGCGTCACGGGACGACCCCCACCACCGGAAAGATGCTGCCCGGACGGGCGAGCGGGTTACACCTCGCCGACAAGGGCCGGGCCCAGGCTGACGTCGTGGCCGGGAGGATCGCTGCCATGGAGAATCCCCCCACTGCCGTTTATGCCTCCCCTCTCGAACGAACCCGGGAGACCGCCGCACCAATCGCCGCTGCCCTCGGGGTGCGCGTCAGAACGGTACGCGGCCTGATCGAGGTGGACGTCGGCGATTGGACGGAGAAATCCCTGGCCAGGCTCAACAAGACCAAGGAATGGGCCACCGTACAGCGCTGGCCGAGCGGCTTCACCTTTCCCCGTGGCGAGTCATTCAGCGAAATGTCGACGCGCAGCATGACGGCGGTCCTTGGCCTGGTGAAGGAGCACCCCGGAGAGACGATCGTGGCCGTTTCGCACGCCGACCCGATAAAGGCGGTGGTGGCCGCCGCCGCGGGCGTGCCTTTGGATCTCATGCAACGCCTGGTGATCTCACCATGCTCGGTCTCGGCCCTGCTGTTCACCGCCGGCGGCCCCGCGATCCTCTGCATGAATTCGACGGGCTCCCTCGGCGATCTGGTGCTCTCATGAGTGACGAAACCGACTTCGACGCTCCTGACCACTGCACAGTCGGCGTGATCGGCGAGGTGGGCAACCGGCTGTTTCTTTTCTATTGCCGCCAGGGTCTCATGGAGACGACGGTCAAAGTGGAGAAGCAGCAAGTGGCCGTCCTCGCCAGCTACCTGGGCCGCATCGTGAAGGAGCTCGGTCGCCCCGGCCACCTTCCCGAGGACCTGAGCTTCGACGGCACAGAGGACCCCGAGTGGGTCGTGGGGACGATCGGCGTGTCCTACGACGAGGAGCTTGATCGGGTCGTCGTGGTGCTCGAGGAGGTCCACGACGACGACGATGACGACGACGAGAGCGGCCATGTCCTGCGCATCGCCCTGACCCGCGAGCAGGCGGCTGCGTTTGCCATCCACGCCACCCGCCTGGTCGAGTCCGGGCGACCGCCCTGCCCACTCTGCGGGCTCCCGCTCGACCCGTCCGGCCATGACTGTCCGCGCACGAACGGACACCGCCCGCCGGTGACCTGATCACCCGTGGCCGACGAAACCGTTGCGCACGTCCTCACCGAAGGCGACATGGAGGTGCACGGGAGGATCGCTGGGAGTTCGAACGCCACCCTGCTCGTCACCTGCCGGCTCGGGCAGAGCGAGCTCATGGCGGTCTACAAACCGTGCAAGGGGGAGCGGCCGCTCTGGGACTTTCCAGGTGGCCTTTTCCGCCGGGAAGTCGCCGCCTACGTCTTGTCCGAATCCCTCGGGTGGGGGCTGGTCCCCGAAACCGTCGAGCGGACGGAGGGCCCGTTCGGCGAAGGTTCGGTGCAGCGCTATGTCCCCGAGGACGGCACCTCGCACTACTTCACCCTGCGTGAGGATCCGAAATGGCGTCCGACGCTGATGCGGATGTGCGCCTTCGATGTGGTGGCCAACAATGCGGACCGTAAGAGCGGACACGTACTCCTGGCCGAGGACCGGCTGTGGGCCATCGACAACGGGCTGTGCTTCAACGAGGACGACAAGCTCCGCACGGTCATCTGGGACTTCGGCGGAGAGCCACTCTCTCCCGATGACACGGCAGCCCTGGAACGCCTGCAGCACGACGGTCCATCGGGCCGCCTGCAAGAGCTCCTCACACCGTCGGAGATCGAGGCGCTCCTGCAGCGGGCGACCTGGCTCGTGAACCTCCGAGCCCTTCCCGAACTGGTCGACGACGGCGGATGGCCGCCCTATCCCTGGCCCCTCGTCTAAGGCGCCGGAACGACCTACGGCAGAACGAAGTGCAGCGGGCCCCGCAGGTAATTCAACACGGTCTGAGAGAGGACCTCCCCACCGGCCGGAGTGAGATGGATGCCGTCGGGCGTACGCACATTGACCACCTGACCGGCCCCGTTGGTGATGAACGGCGGCGTACGTCCCTTGCGCTGTGCCGAGCAGGGTCCAGCTGCTGATGAAGTCGACCACGGGCTTGCGTGCCTCCGCCTGTTGTTGGTCGACGGCGTCGATATCTGACATTTTGGCGGACAGGGTCGGATTCTGCATGGGGGGCATGCCGACCCAGATCACCGTCGCCCCTCCGCTCTGGGCCAACTTCATGAAGTCGGCGACACGCTGCGCGTACATCACGTTCCACTGGGGTGAGCTGAAGGGGACGTCGGGCGGTCCCGGGAAGTCCTGAGGATCGTTGGCGCCCATCATGATCACGACGACCTGAGGGTTTGTCGCGCTGAGATCGCTCTGCAGCTCCGCCGGCCAGTTGAAATAGTCCGGCCGCGTCAGCCCGGTGCTCTCCCGTGCGTCGAGTGTGGCCTTCACCACGCCCGTATTGACCAGATCGTTCTGCAGCGGGCCGCCCAGGTCGATACCGAGCGAATCCCCCAGTATCAGGACGCGCAGCGGATTGGCCGCTGTCGGGTGCGTGATGTCGGGGACCGTGGTGCCGGTGCCGTTCCCCGTGCCCGGTTGGGTGTCCGTGGTCGAGGGACCGGACCCATGACCGCCGGACCGCTTCGCCGGGTGGCCGCCGTGCGCATGGACTGGACCGAGCGTGGTCAGTGCCCCGTTGCCCGGGCGGTTGCCCGTACGACCGGTCGCCTCGTCGGCCCACGAGACGATGTGCGACACCTGCAGGGCTCGGCTCGTGGCGGCGATCGGGCCCAACAGGTCGAGCGACACGGTACGGCGGGTACCTACGGGGGAAACCTGCGCATTGTGCTGCAGCGTCGGCGCGTCGAGCAGGAGCCAGAGCAGGAACGCCGCCACGCAGATCCGGAGCACTCGCTGCCACGGCGCGGCGCACTCGCCGCGTCGGGGCTGTCGCTGCGAGCTGTCTCTGTGGGCGGTGCGCTCTCTGGCATCTTCAGAACCGGTAGTAGATGAACGGGGCCACGCCGGCCGGCCCGAGCGTGGTGATTCCGAGCAGAATCAGTGACAACACGCCGACCTGCACGACGGAGCGCTGCCGGGAGAACGTAGCCTGCAGGCGGCCCACGGCGTCGTCGGGGACGAACTGTGAGGCCAGGGTGCCGATCACGATGAGCACCAGCAACGGTGTCACCAACGGGGATGCCTCCCCCCAACCCGAAATCATGCGACCGAGGACGGCGAAGGCTTGGGACAGCCCGTTGGCATTGAAGAACACCCAGCCCAGACACACGAACTGGAACGTCCAGAAGCGCTGCACCCAGACACGGACCGGCCCGTCGGCCACCGGCGGCAATCCGTGCTGGACCCGCCAGCGGCGACGCAGGTGCCCCACTCCCTGCCCGACCCCGTGCAACGCCCCCCAGAAGACGAAGGTCCAGGCTGCGCCGTGCCACAAGCCGCCCAGCACCATGGTGATCATGATGTTGCGGATCGTCTTGGCCTCCGAGCCGTTGCTCCCGCCGAGCGGGATGTAGAGATAGTCACGCAACCAGCGCGAGAGCGTGATGTGCCAGCGGCGCCAGAAGTCCTGCAGGTTGCGCGCCGTATAGGGCCCGTCGAAGTTGATCGGGAAGCGGATTCCGAGCAGAAGCGCCAGCCCGATGGCGATGTCGGTGTAGCCGCTGAAGTCGCAGTAGATCTGCACGGCGTAGCCCCACGCGGCGAAGATCGCCTCCGGAGCGGAATGCTGCGCCGGTGCCGTGAAGACCGGCACCACAATCGCACTAGAGACATACGAGGAGATCACGACCTTCTTGAAGAGCCCCGCCATGATCAACCACAACGCACGCGAGTAGTCCACCGCCGTCGGATCCCTGCGCTGTCGGAGCTGGGGCAGCAGTTCCCCGCCGCGCACGATCGGGCCTGCGAGCAGATGGGGGAAGAACGACAGATAGAGCGCCAGGTCCAATGGACGCGCCGGCTGCAATTGCCGGCGGTAGATGTCGATGACGTAGCTGAGCGCCATGAAGGTATAGAAAGAAATGGCGATGGGGAGCGCCACCTGGAGGAGCGGCACGGCGTGCCCCAGCCCGAGCGCATGCGTCAGGTTGTCGACGTTGACCGAGACGAAGCCGTAGTACTTGAACCATCCGAGTAACGCCAAGAGCCCCGCGCAGGCCAACGCCATGGCGACGCGACGGCTCTTTTCGGTCGTCGTGTGCACGACCGCGACGCCTCCTATGAAGGCGATGGCGGTCGTGCCGAGGAGGAGCAGGCAGTAGCCCCACCCCACCCACCCGTAGAAGACATAGCTCAGCGCGAGCATCGACAACTTCCATGCCACCGAATAGGGGTTGAGCAGCCAATTCACCGAAAAGGCGATGGCAAAGAAGATGGCGAAATCGAATGTGGGGAAAAGCATGCGAGCCGATCGGTTGTCTGCGCCGAATGTATCGCCGCCCCGTAGCCTTTTGTGTCATCGACGTTCCGCTCCACCGGCGCCCGGCGCCGTCAAGCCGGGGCGGCGGCGGACGGTGTCAGCCCTTCGCTTTGAGAGCCTCGATCAACGCCGGGAGGACCTTGTGCACATCACCGACGATGCCCAGGTCGGCCACCGAGAAGATCGGCGCCTCCTGGTCCTTGTTGATGGCGATGATGTTCTTCGAGCCCTTCATGCCGACGAGATGCTGCGTCGCACCGGAAATTCCGCAGGCCACGTAGACGGTCGGCTTCACCGTCTTGCCGGTCTGGCCCACCTGGTGGGAGTACGGCACCCATCCGGCATCGACGATCGCTCGGCTGGCACCGGCCGCGCCGTGCAGGAGCTTGGCCAGTTCCTCGATGAGCGCGTAGTTGGCCGCGTCGCCGAGGCCACGTCCACCGGAGACCACAACGGACGCTTCGTCCAGCTTGGGACCGCTGCGCTCCTCGACGTGCCGCTCCACCAGTTTGGCGCCGTTGGCTGCACCGGTCTCGGGCACGGCGACGGGAACGACCGCTGCCGCGGCACCTCCGGCCGGCTCCGGCGCGAAGGACTTGGCCCGGATCACGAAGATGGCAGGACCCGGACCCGTGAAGCGGGCCGTCACGATGTGGCTCCCGCCGAACACCGGATGCTGGCTCGACAAGCCGTCGTTGCCGGCCACCAGGCCGGTGACGTTGGTCAGCACCGGCCGATCCAGCTTGGCCGAGAGGCGACCGGCGACGTCACGCCCGTCGTAGGTGGCCGGGATCAGAATGGCATCGGGGGCGTTGCCGCCTTCGATGAGTGCCGCCAGGGCGGCGGAGACCGGCACACCGGGCAGCGATCCCCCGAGGTCTCCCACGTCGTACACCGTGGTCGCTCCGTAGTCTCCCAGGGCGGCGGCCAGCGTGGCGGTCTCCGCACCCCATGCCACGGCTTCGACCGTCGTGGCCACCGACCGCGCTTCGGTCAGCAGTTCGAGCGTGATCGGCGTCGGGCCGGCGTCTCCCGCTTCGGCCAGTACCCATACCTTGTCGATCGCCATCTCAGATCACCTTTAGCTGCTCAAGGAAGGCAACGACGCGCTGGGCGCCGTCCCCTTCGTCCACCACGATCTCACCAGAGCCGCGCGACTCCGCTTCGGAGACGTCGGTGATCTCCTGTCTGGCGCCGGCCGCTCCGACCTGCGAGGCGTCGAGGCCGAGGTCGGCCACCGTCAGGTTGTCCACCGGCTTCGACTTGGCCGCCATGATGCCCTTGAACGACGGATAACGCGGCTCGACCACGCCGGCGGTCACCGTGACGACGGCCGGCAAGGGGCAGACCACCTCGTCGTACCCGGCCTCGGTCTGACGTTCCACCTTGACCGAGCTGCCGTCGACGGCGATGGACTTGGCGAAGGTCACGGAGGGGAAGCCCAAGAGCTCCGCCACCTGGACCGGCAGAGTGCCGGTGTAGCCGTCGGTCGACTCTGTGGCCATGACCACCAGGTCGGGGTTGGCCCGCTTGATGGCGGCCGACAGCACCTTGGCCGTGCCCAGCGCGTCGCTGCCCGCCAGGGCGTCATCGCTGACGAGGATGGCCTTGGCGGCACCCATGGCGAGACCGGTGCGCAGGCCCGAGGTCTCCCCGCCCGGAGCCATGGAGACCAGCGTGACTTCATCTCCTTCACCGCCGGCCAACTGCAGGGCCATCTCGACCCCGTAGTTGTCGGAGTCGTCCATGATGAGCTTGCCGCTACGGACGAGGGTCTTGGTCCCGGGATCGAGGGCGCCAGGAGCAGCCGGATCGGGGATCTGTTTCACACAGACAACGACGTTCATGGCCGTTCATCTTTGACGAAGTGGGCACCCTGCCGCCATTCGGCCCTTTCGCCGTCCCGACTCAATGACCATTGCAGCCGTTCACGGCAGCCGACCACGGCCGCCGACCACGGCTCCCGGCCTCACCCGGCCTCGCCGACGACGACCATCGCAATGGCCTCGCGGGGCTGATCGGTGATGATGCCGTCGACCCCGAGCGCGACGAAGGCGGCGAGGTCCGCGCGCGGCATTGACGGTCCAGACGTTGACCGCCAAGCCGGCGGCCTGAGCCCGCTCCACCAGTTCGGGTGTGACCGACGAGACGAAGGGGTGGACCGCCTGCCATCCTTCCTCGACCGCCACTGCGAGGCCCTCCACCGGATCGGTGAAGAACGACCAGAGCGCGCCCAGAGCGAGGCGGCTGTCCGCCACCTGCACGGCCCTCAAGGTGCTCACCTGGAACGACGACACGATCACCCGGTCGGTCCACCCCGCCTCGGCGATCGTGACCGCCGTGAGAGCCGCCACTGTCTCGAGAGGATCATGGCCGGGCCGGTCGGGTTCGTTCTTGATCTCGACATCGACCACCATGCCTTCGCAAACCCGCAGCGCATCCTCCAACAGGGGGACCGACGGTGGAAGTTGAGGCACGGTCAGTTCGGAGAGTGGCCCCAGCCCTTCGATCTCGGCATCGTGGTGGATGGCCAGGGCCCCGTCGGCGGTGAGCCGCACGTCGAGCTCGACCCCGTCGGCCCCGATCCGCTTGGCTTCGGCGAACGCTTCGAGCGTGTTCTCGACGAATCCATCCGTACACCCCCGGTGAGCGAAAACTGCCGTCATGACGACCCTTTCCCCTGGAAGACACCCATTTTTACCTTTTGTTCATAAATTTCACGAAACTGCTTGCCAGCACTGCGACAAGCCATTACCCTCTTCTCGTCAATCCCTTCTCAGTGACGGACACCAATCTGGGTTCGATCATGTGAAAAGGATCACAACCGCGTGGGTGGAGGCTCTCCCAATGGCTCTCATGTGGAACAGGACGGTCGACTGGGACGCAGACGACTGGCGACGTGCCGCAGCATGCCGGAACACCGAACCTGATTTGTTCTTCCCCGTCGGAACCACCGGGCCGGCCATCGACCAGATCGATGCCGCCAAAGGTGTCTGCCGGTCGTGCGAGGCGCTCGAGCCCTGCCTGGACTTCGCTCTGGCTACCAACCAGGAGTCCGGTGTCTGGGGAGGCACCTCGGAGGAGGAGCGTCGCAAGCTCCGTAAGGCCTGGTTGGCCGCTCGTCGCTCCCAACGGACATTCTGACCCTTCAGAAGCTGGTCTCACCCCCTGACCTGCTGTTCAGCCACCTGGTCCTGCACCGGCCCGGTCCAGCACCCCGGCTAACGGGGCGCGCGCACCGGGACCGAGATCACGACCCTGGTACCCCCGCCCTCCGCCGCCGGCATCCCTCCATGGCGATCCGGCCCTCGAGCTGGCTCGCCACCAGGTCCCGCACGATGGAGAGCCCGAGGCTGGTCGTCTTCTCGATGTCGAAACCCTCGGGCAGCCCCCGCCCGTCGTCGCGGACGGCCACGATGAGTTCGTTGCCCAGATTGGAGAGGGTGACGTCGACGTGACCCACCGGGCTCTCCCTGCCCGTGGCTGCGTCCGCACCCGACAGGCTCTCGGCGTCACCACCTGACTCGAGATCGAACGCATGTTCCACCGCGTTCTGCAGCAACTCGGCCAGCGTCACGGCGAGTGGGGTGGCCACGTCCGCGGTCACATCGCCCAGGTCGCCGGTGGTGGTGATCACAATGGGCTGCGACGACACCACGGAGTCCTCCGCCATCTGGACGAGCGACACCACGATCTCGGCGAACGGGACCTGGTCGCTCGGGTCCCTCGAGAGGATCTCGTGGACGAGCGAAATCGACCGTACCCGGCGCTCTGCCTCCTGGAGTGCGACGCGGGCCGCGCGTTCGTCCACTCGGCGGGCCTGGAGGCTCAGGAGTGACGAGATGGTCTGCAAGTTGTTCTTGACCCGATGGTGCACCTCCCGGATGGCGGCGTCCTTGGAGAGCAACAAGCGGTCGAGCCGTCGCACGTCGGTGACGTCGCGCATGAGGATCATCGCCCCGGTGACCACGCCGTGCGAGAGCAGGGGGATGCAATGCAGCAGCACGATCACGTCGGGCCGGCGCTCCACCTCTTCGACCACCGGCCGTCCGTTGGTCAGGGCCCAGTCGATCGCCGTCTCCTCGATGTCGAGGTCACCGAAGCGCCTCCCCTCCGGGGGGGCGTAGATACCCATGCGGTGAAAGGCGTTCATGGCATTGGGCGAGGCGAACTCCACCCGGCCGTCGGCATCGACCACCACGACGCCGTCGCCCACCCGGGGTGCCTCCTCGGTCCCGACATCCTCGTCGGGATAGGGGAAAGCGGACTGGGCCACCATGTCGGCCAGGCGTTCGAAGACGTCGAGGTAGGTGCGCTCGTACATGCTCGTCGGCCCCTTGAGAGGCGCCAGCGACACCCGGAGCAGGACGGCGATCACCACGTCCCCGAAGCGGACCGGGATGGTCTCGACCGGGACCTGCTCCCCCTGGAGCGGATGATGGATGCTGCCGCGCGTGATCTCACCGCTGTGCAGGCACTTGGCGGCCAGGGCCCACTGCGTCTCGTTGATGGCCTGCCCGACGAGGTCCTGATCGACCAGGGTCGGCCGGTTGGTCGGGCGTATCTGGCCGAGGACCACCATCTCGGGGTCTTCGCCGGCCGTCGACCTACCGTCTTCCGGCCGCACCGGCACGACGAGAAGCAGGTCGGAGAAGGAGAGGTCGGCCAGGACGCTCCAGCTCCCGAGCAGGCGCTGGAGGTGGCCGAGCTCTTCGGGCTCGAGATCCGTGTGTGACTGTGCCAGCTCGGCCGGAGTGGGCATCGGTTACGACCCTTCGCTCGCAGGGCGCACTGGCCGCCCCACCGCCACCTGGTGCGGCTCCCGGCTCCGGTAACCCTGCAGGGAACCGACCCCCACGGCATCGAGGAGGTCCCGCAGGCCGTCGGCCCGGTCGGCGACGTGCTCCTGACGGTGCGCATCGGAGGCCGTCGTCAACGGGACGCCGCGGGCCACGAATCGCTCGAGGAGCGGGAGCGCCGGATACTGCTCGGCGACCGGCTTGCGCCAGCCCGCCGAGGAGACCTCGGCCGCCATCCCCGACGCGGCCGCCGCCTCGGCCATGCGATCCCACCATTCGGCCGGAGCGTCGGGTATGTGCCCTGCCACCTTGATCAGGTCGGGATGGGCCAGGACGTCACAGGCACCCGATGCCGCCAGCTCCTCGAGGGCCGAGGTGTACTCCTCCCAGCAGGTGTCCACCTCCCGGGTCGACCACTCCTCCATCTGGAGGGGAACATCGAGGTCGTCGAAACGCCACGCGCCCAGCCAGTGCACCGAGCCGAGGAGGACATCGAAGGGGTAGGCGGCGAGCAGGCCCGCCGACCTCGTCCATCCGTCCCGGGTAATAGTCGACCTCGAGTCCCATCACGATCGGCAGCCCGGCTTCTTTCGCCTCCTGCGCACAACGGACGTAGTCGTCCAGATCCGCCGTGGCATGGAAGTCCCAGTACTCCGCCATGGAAGCCTGCAGCGACAGCGGGATCGCGTCATCGGCCCAGAAGCGGTCCAGGAGGCTCGCGGCCTGGCGGAAGCGAAAGAGGTGCTCGGTGACCGCAAGTTCCTGCACGCCCGCCGACTGCGCTTTCTCGCAGTACAGGGCGAGCTGGTCGAGGTGGAGCGGCGTCTCCCGCCGGTCGTGCGGCCACAGGTGGAGGTGGTAGTCGAGCACCGCAGGACCGGCGGCGGGTCTCAGCCGGCGCGACGGATCAGCGTCACGCCGTCTCGGATGGTGGTCAGCACGCAGACCACGCGGGGGTCGTCGACCAGCTTGTCGTTGAAGGCGGCGATGGCGGCAGCGGCCTCATTGCGCGGCCCTGCGCTGTCGAGCACGCCCCCGCCCTGGAGGGTGTTGTCGGCCACGATCAGCCCGTGGGGCGCCAGCATGGGAAGCACCGCCTCGAAATACGCGTCGTAGCCCACCTTGTCGGCATCGATGAAGACGAGGTCATAGGGACCGCTCAGCGCGGACAGTGACGCCAGGGCAGGCCCTTCGATCACGCTGATCCGGCTCTCCAGTCCGGCGGCGGCGATGTTGCCGCGGGCGATCGTGGCGTGGTGGGGGTCGACCTCGAGCGAAACGATCGACCCGCCCTCGGGTAATCCCGCCGCCATGGCGATCGACGAGTAGCCGGTGAAGGTGCCGATCTCGAGCACCCGGGTGGCCTGGGCCACGAAGACCAACATCTCGAGGAAGCGACCCTCCTGACGGCCGACCATCATCCCCCACGCCGGGAAATCCTTGCGGGTGGATGCGTCGACGGCGGCCAGATGGGGCGGCGGGGCCGTCGAGTGGGACTCGGCGTAGGCCAGCGCTTCGGGTAGCAGCAGTGGGTCCATGGCCTTGCATGGTACGCCCGCCCGGGGTCAGTCCCAGACCTGTTGGCCCAGCCGGATCAATCCCTCCATGTCGAAGATGTCGGCGTCGAAGAACGGCACGGTGACGAGGATGTCGGGGGTTCCCCGCAACTCGTTCTGCTGTTCCGCCTCCCGGCGGGCGACGATCCCGAAGTTCAGGAAGCTCTCGGCCACCTCGCGCAGTACGCGGGCGGTCAGCACCGGCTCGTCGGTCAGTCCCTCGCCGAGGGTGTCGACCTCGTCCGCCATGTGCTGCGCCAACCGTGCGGTCGCCGAATCGCGCAGATAGTCCGGGAGCACCTTGTTCAAGATGATCGCCCCGAGATGCAGCTTGCGCGCCGTGAGCTCCGTCGAGAAGAACTCGGCCTCGCGCAGCGGCGTCGCCTCGAGCGTGGAGACCACCATGAAGGTGGTGCGACGGTCCGAGAGGAGCCGGGTCACCGCATCGGAGCGGGTCACGAAACCCTCGTACATCGATTGGAACAAAATGAAGAACTCCGAGATGTCGGCCAGGAACTGCGTGCCGAGAATACGGTCGGCCACGGTGTAGAACGGCTTGGTCGCCGCGTTGACCAAACGCGACCGGTACGGGGCGATGAGCCAGCGCAACAGGCGCGACGAGAAGAAGTCGGCGAGGCGTTGCGGCGCATCGAGGAAGTCCAGGGCGTTGCGGGTCGGCGGCGTGTCGACGACGATGAGGTCGTACTTCCCCTCGGAGTGGATCTCGTAGAGCCGCTCCATGGCGATGTAGTCGTGCGACTGCACGAAGCGCCCCGAGATGTTCTGGTAGAGCGGATTCGCCAGGATCTTCTCCCGCGTGACGTCGTCGGGCGCATGCCGGCGGATGAGATCGTCCCAACTCTGCTTGGTGTCGAGCATGGCCGCCCACAACTCACCCCGCGGGGTGATACCGGCCTGCTTGAACATGTCGTCGGCGATCCGGACCTCGTCGTTGCCGATCCCTCTCAGCCCGAGCGCATCGGCCAACCGTCGCGCCGGATCGACGGTCAGCACCAGGACCCGACCCCCGTGCTCGGCCGCCGCCATGGCGCCCACGGCCGCGGCGGTCGTGGTCTTGCCCACACCGCCGGGCCCGCAGGCGATGACGATCTCCTTGGCCGACAAGAGCCGCCCGATCGTCGGCGCAGCCTCGGCCGCCCGCCGGGCGGCCATCAGTGCCCGAGCTCCTCGCCCAGGGACTGGGCCAACTGATGCGTCGTGCGGAGCCCGTGGGTCCGCGTGAACAGCTCGGGCAGGAGCAGGACGGGGACCTCGGGAGGGAGCCCGGCCTGGAGCCGCTGCAGGTGTCCGGCGCCGGTCCGGCGCATGGTGACGGCCAGGCGGGCCGCCTCGAGGACCGGGGCCACCGAACCGCCCACCCGCTCCGAGAGCACGGCTTCGGCCGCGGGCAGCCGCAGCTGCTCGAAGACCTCCTCCTCGCGCTGACCGAAGAGCTCGGGCAGCACCCGGTTCACCACCACGGCGGAGAGCTGCACGGTGGTCTCTTCGCTGACCCTCGTGGTCAGCTCGAGGGTCTCGTTCACGGGCATCTCCTCGGGCGTGGTCACCGCGACGAGACCCGTCTTCTGCGCATCGGAGAGGATCTCGAGCATCCAGTCGGTCTGGCTCCGGATCAGGCCGACCTTGACGAGATCGTTGATGGCCTGTGGTGCCGCCAGCTGGCCGATGATGTGGCCGCTGGCCGGCGCATCGACCACCACCAGGTCGTAGTGGCGCTCGCGCACCTCGTAGCAGAGCTTGCCCACGGTGAGGATCTCCCGCACGCCAGGGGCGGCCGTGGCCACGAAGTCGAACGCCTTGGCCAGGGGACCGATGCGTCCCACCACGGGAATGCGGAGGTGGAGTTTGAGGTACTCGCGCAACGAGGCCTCGGTGTCCATCGACATGGAGGCCACGCGCGGGGCGATCTCGCGGGGTACGAAATCGGTGGGCGCCGCCTCGAAGAGCGCCGCCAGGTCCCCCTTGGCGTCCACTTCACAGGCGAGTACGTGCTTGCCGTGGTCGGCTCCCAATTGCGCGAGGGCGGCCGCCACCGTCGTCTTGCCGACGCCGCCCTTGCCGGTGACAAAGACCAGCTTGAGCTGGAGGAGGTCAGGAGCGGCCGCGCTCACTGTCCCTCCGTCAGTGTCGCGGGGTCAGGGTGCGCCGAACCCGACACGACGTTCCGCGGTCGGAGCCCCCACTTCGATGTATGCCACCTTGGCCACGGGGATGCCGACCTTGCGGCCCTTCCTGTCCGTCAGCCACAGCACGCCGTCACCCGCCTTGAGGAGCTTCTCGATGTCCGCCACAACTTTGTCGCGGTCGGCGTCATCCTTCAGCTCGACTTCCAGCTCCTTGGGTGTCTGGATGATTCCGATGCGCACGTCCACCTGATCTGGCTCCTCTCGATGGTCCCTGGCGGGGCCTGCGGGCACTTGGACGTTACTGCGACGCGGCAGACTGCATGACATGAGCCAGGTCCGTCGGGGCGACCCGTCCGAACGCAACGTGCGTTGGGCATCGACCATGGCCGGCTATTCGGGGCCGGTTCGACTGGCCCACGCCGACTCCTCCGCCCGCATCGACCGGTCGGGCCCGGCCTTCGGCCAGGGCGACGCAGTGGACGGGACTCCGGGTGGGGCGCACGAGGGGGGCGCCGGCACCCCGGCCGAACCGCTCACCCGCACCGACCGGGAAGAGCGCGAGGACGCCTTCCTCGCGCCAGGGGCCACCCGGGCGTTCGGCGCCGGGGTCCGGGCGCGGGACGAGGAGCCTGACGAGTGGCGCACCTGCTTCGAGCGCGACCGGGACCGGATTCTGCACGCCACCTCCTTCCGCCGCCTGGCCGGCAAGACCCAGGTCTTCGTCTTTCCCCAGGACCACCAGCGCACCCGCCTCACCCACGCACTGGAAGTGGCGCAGGTGGCGACCGCCATGGCCCGCGCCTGCCGGCTCAACGTCGCCCTCACCGAAGCGATCGCCCTGGGCCACGACTGCGGGCACGGCCCGGGCGGGCACGCCAGCGAGGACGCACTGGACCCGTTCCTTCCCGGCGGCTTCGATCACGCACCGTGGGGGGCGCATGTCTCGCTGGCGCCCCTCAATCTCTGTGCCCAGACCATCGACGGCATCGCCAACCACTCCTGGTCTCGTCCCGCACCGGCCACCCCCGAAGGGGAGGTCGTCAGCTGGGCCGACCGCGTGGCCTACGTCTGTCACGACTGGGAGGACGCCGTGCTGACCGGCATCGTGTCCCCCCACCAGCTCCCGTTGATCGTGCGCGACGTCTGCGGCGAGCGGCGCAGCGCCCAGTTGGGGGCGTTCATCCATGCACTCGTGGCGGCCACCCTGCGCAGCGGACAGGTGGGCATGGACGAGGACGCGGCCGAAGCGTTGGCCGCGTTCCGCGCCTGTAACTACGAGCGCATCTACCTGCGCGATGCCTCCATGCGCCAGGGCGAGTCCGTCGTGCGTGTCCTACGGGCCCTGGTCGAGCACTTCGCTGACCGGCCCCACCTGATCACCGAGACCGTGGCCGACGGCCAGCCGGACGTCCTGGCCGGGAGCGCACAGGCGATCAGGGCCGCCGTGACCTACGTGGCCGGCATGACGGACCGCTTTGCCTTCCGCCAAGCGGTCGCCCTCCTCGGATGGGACCCCGACAAACTCCCGGCCGGCGTGGGGTCGTAATCAGTCGAGGGTGTCGACCCGCCGCGTCACCTGGCCCCCCGGGTCGATGTGCTCCGTGCACGCGACCCACACGGGATGCCGCAGCGCTATCTCCCAGTGCACCAGGCGGACGCGCTAGCGCAGGCTGAGCTCCTTGCGGTAAACACGGGCCGGTCCGAGAGAAGCCAGGCGGTCGGCGATGGCGATGAACGCCTGCGCCGTCTCGCTCTGGGGATCGACCGCCACGATGGGCCGACCCTCGTCGGCGCCTTGGCGGACAGCGGCCACCAGAGGTACCTGGCCGAGCAACGGGATACCGAGGTCGGCCGCCAACGTGGCGCCCCCACCGGCCCCGAAGAGCTCGTACCGCGTGCCGTCGTCGCCGGTGAACCAGCTCATGTTCTCCACCACGCCTCGCACGGAGAGCTTGAGGCGGCGGGCTGCAAAGGCCGAACGCTGGGCTACACGCTGGGCCGCTGCTTGCGGCGTCGTCACCACGATGATCTCCGCCCGCGGCATGACGTCGGCCAGCGTGAGCGCCACGTCACCCGTGCCCGGGGGCATGTCGACCAGCACGAAGTCCGGTTGGCCCCAGAACGCGTCGGTCAAGAACTGCTGAATGGCCTTGTGCAACATCGGGCCACGCCAGATGACGGGTTGATCGTCGGGCACGAAGTACCCCATCGACAGGCACTTGACGCCATGGGCCGAGGTGGGGATCACGACATCGCCGAGAATGATCGGGTCGTGGTCGGTGCCGAGCATTTTCGGCACGGAGAACCCGTACACATCGGCGTCGAGCAGGCCCACGCTGTGCCCGGCCCGGGCCAACGCCACGGCGAGGTTCACCGTCACCGTCGACTTGCCGACGCCGCCCTTGCCCGAAGAGACCCCGATGACCCGCGTGGTCGAGTCCGGCTGCAAGAACACGGGCGTCGCCTCCGGCCCGCCGCCGTGTCCGTGCCCGCCATGGCCGTGGCCGTGGTCATCGGCGGCCTCGTCATCTGGATCGTCGCGAAGCTGGTCGGCCGTGACCCCGAACATGTGCCGGCGCAGGGTCACCCGCAGGGCGGCGCGCTCGTCGTCGCGCATCACCGTCAGATCGAACTCGATCTCCTCGACGCCGGGCACGGCACGGGCCACCCGGTGCACCTCGTCGGCCAGCTCGTCGGACCCGGGCCACGCCGCCACGGGCAGGGCGAGCTCGATCCTGGCCCGGCGCCGGCGCACCTTCACCTCGCGCAACAGGCCGAGACCGCCCAGGGGCAGGCCGAGCTCGGGCTCCACGATCGCGTTGAGCGCCGAGGTGAGCTGTTGTTGATCGATTGCCATGCACTCCCTCGTCTTCGGTTGCTGCCTGGACCCGAGGATGCGCCGCCAGGCCAGGCGGGGTGGGCGCATCACCCCAGCTGACGGGGCCGATCCTTCGGTAGACTACCTACCGTGAGCCCCGGCCCGATCGCAGTGGTGCCAGAACCGTCGGCCGCAGAAGCCGGACCCGGGGACGACGACGGTCGCTTCTCGGCCGCCGTGGCCGCTGTTTCGGCCGCCTTCGGCGACCCGACCCGTCGCGACATCTTCCTGCGCGTCCGGGCCACACCCGGCATGACCGCGACCGAGGTGGCCCTCACGTTCTCCCTCCACCCCAACGTGGCCCGCCACCACCTCCAGCGCCTGGTCGACGGCGGATACCTCCGGGTGGAAACGGGGCGCAAGGCCCTGGGAGCAGGACGACCCTCCAAGCAGTACTTCTGCGTAGAGGAGGAGTTGACCGTCGGACTGATGCAGCGCCGGGACGATCTCCTCATGCGCCTCCTGGCCGAAGCCATGCAACGCCTGGGTCCGGAGGTGGCCGAGCAGATGGCGGCACACGTCGGCGAGGAGTACGGGCGGTCGTTGGCGGCCCGTATGACGGTGACCGAAGGCCAGCGCACCGTGCGCGCCGCCATGCACGTGGTGGCCGACACGCTCACCGCGCACGGATTCGCCGCCCACGCCGAGGACCGTGGCGAGACCACCGCCGTTGTCGCCGAGCAGTGCCCGTTCGGCAATGCGAGCACGACCAACCCCGTGCTGTGCGCCGTCGACCGGGGCATGGTCACGGGACTGTTGGCCGGGCTCTGCGGCAGCGCCTCACAACAGGCGCTGCCGGTCATGCTCTCGTCCCGCGCCCGGGGCGATGCCGCCTGCACCGCTTCTGCCTGAGCACCGGCGGTGACACGCGCCTATCTCGATCACGCCAGCACGACGCCGCCGCGCCCCGAGGCGCTCGCGGCGTTCACGCGGTGGATGGCGCTCCCGGCGGCCGATCCGGGCCGGCTCCACGAAGAGGGGCGCACGGTGCGCGACGCGCTCGAAGAAGCGCGCCAGCAGGTTGCGGCGTTGATCGGTACCACCGCACGCCAGGTGGTCTTCACCTCGGGCGGCACCGAGGCGATCAATGCCGCCGTGTGGGGTGCCACCCGGCGCGCACCCGGCGCGCCGGTGCTGTACGCCGACGTCGAGCATTCGGCGGTACGCGAGACATCGGACCGGCTGGCGCCGACCGAGATCATGTCCGTCGATGCCACGGCGCGGATCCAGAGTGGGTCGCTGGCGACGCGCCTGCGCTCCACCACACTGCCGCGGCCGGCACTCGTGCATTGCCAGTGGGCCAACCACGAGGTGGGGACGCTCCAGCCGGTGCGCGAGATCGTGGCGCTGTGCCGCGCGGCCGGTGTTCCCGTCCACGTGGACGCCGCCGCCGCGTGCGGTCACGTTCCGATGGATCTTGACGAACTGGGGGCGGACCTCGTCAGCCTGAGCGCCCACAAAATGGGGGGACCGCCCGGCGCCGGCGCCCTGGCGATTCGCCGCGGGAGCCGGTTCGAACCCCTGCTCGTCGGGGGCGAGCAGGAGCGAGGGCGGCGGGCCGGCCTCGAGGCGCTGCCGGCTCTGATGGCGTTCGGGGCGGCGGCCGGTGCGTTGGACGCTGACGGGCAGAGGGCGCTGCACGACGAGGCGGCACAAGCAAGGGCGCACATCGCCACAATCTCGGACCTCGCCACATCGGTGGAGGACGTGGAGGTCGTCGGGCCCCCTGCACAAAACGAGCGTCTGCCGTACCTCGTGTGTCTCGGTGTGCGCGGCGTCGAAGCCGAGCCGGTGTTGATCGGGCTGGATCGGGCGGGTGTGGCGGTGCACTCGGGTTCCGCATGCTCGTCGGAGAGCATCGAGCCGTCACCCGTCCTCGAAGCGATGGGCGTCGACGCCAACCACTCGCTGCGCATCTCGGTCGGCTGGTCGACGACCGATGTGGACGTCGCGGCGTTCGGATCGGCCTTCGGCGACGTGGTCGCCGGCCTGCGCGCGCTACGGAGCTGACGTCGTCGTGGTCGTGGTCGACCCCGACGTTTCTGTCGCAAGTGCCTTCGCCAGCGCCGGGGGCAGAGGCACGTTGGCCTGCTTGTAGCCAACCGCGACGAGCGACGCCACGCTCACCACTTGCGCATCGGGCGGGTCATCGGCCAGGAACTTGGTGAACTCCGCGATGGCTCCGGTCGGGTCGTGATCCTGGTTGAGGATGATCAGCCCGAGAAAGAGGTGCCCGGCGTAGTACGACGGTGCGAGGCTGATCGCTTTCTCCTCCTCCTGGCGGCCGACCTTCCTGATCGCGTCGATCTTCGCCTCGGTTCCGTAATTCCACTCCAGCCATCCCGACGCGGCGAGGGCATTCGGGTCCGACGGGTCCTCCGACAGCACCTTGTCGTAGAGCTGGAGCGCCTGGACCGCCTCGCCGTTGTTGTTCAAAATGTCGGCTTCTGTCAGCTGCTGTTCGATCAATTGCACCTTGGACTCGGTGATGCTGCCGGAGACGGGTTGCCCCGGAAGGCTGGGGCTCACCGCATGGTCCACCAGGATCACCAGACCCGTGATGATGAGAAGGCAGGCCACGACGACCCCGACGCGGCGCCATGGGCCGAGGCGGCGGCGTGGGGCGCGGACGCCTCCTTCTGGGGTTCGGTCCCGGCGCCGGCCTGGTCCGGGACCGCGGCGTTCGTTCCCTCCTCTGGTGGCGGGCCGAGCGCTGCGAGTTCTGCCTCGACCTCGGCCAGGCGCGTCTGGTCGCGCAGGAGAAGGACGTCGTAATCGTCCTTGGACAGATCGCCCGCCACGAGCTCACGCGCGGCGTCGTCGATCGAACGCAGGAGAAAGTCGCGCTGGTCGTTCAGCGACCAGCGCTCCTGCTCCACATCGGCCCGGCCACCTTCACCGCCCACGACGGCGTCGGTCGTCATGGTGCGCCCACCGGCGTCTGCGCTTCCCGGGTGGCGGAGAACTGACGTGATCGACGCCAGAAGAGGACGCCGATGACACCGAGAGCGCCGGCTCCCAGCACGATCGGCACGATCCAGATGATGGGGAATCCGGCGGCGTCGGGCGGCTCCAGGAGGATCGTCCGGCCGTATTGATCGACCAGCGTCTGTTCGATCTGGGCGGTCGAACGGCCTTGCGCGACCTGCCGTTCGATCTCATGGCGCACGGCCAACGCCGTTGACTCCTCCGACTGGGCCACGGAGACGTCGATGCACGAGGGGCAGCGGACGACCGATTCGATGGAGGCCGCCCTCTCGGCTTGGGTCTGCGGCTTCCCCGACAACACGCCGCTCCCGATGACGAGCGCCACGGCGAGCACCGCGAGTGGAAGGGAGACCCGCATCCAGAGGGGCCGGCGCCCGGTCTGCTCAGGCACTGGACTCTTGCGCCTGGTGCGCCTTCTTGCGCGCCTGCTCGAGCATCTTCTGCAGTTCGGCTTCGGTCGCCGGACCGGTCTCGGGTTCCACGGAGATGCGCCCGGACGGATCGATGAGGTAGGTGGTGGGCGGCGCGGTCACGCCGTAGTCCTGTGCGATGGTGCCGCCTGGGTCATTCAGGGCCGGCCATGGCGCGCCCTGGGTCTTCAGGAATCCCTCGGCGGAACCCACCTCGTCGTGGAAGACCACGCTGACCACGTCGGCGTGGTCCTCGGGGGCCTTTTGATAGAAGAACGTGATCAGGTCGGGCGCCTCCTGCTGGCACGGACCGCACCAGCTGGCGAAGAAGTTGAGGAACACGTAGTGGCCACGCAGCGCACGCAACGACACGTGGGTGCCGTCCGGATGCTGAATGTCCGCGCCCGAGAAGAGCGGGGCCATGTGCCCGACCAGTGGGCTCTGCACCTGTGTCGCCTCCTGCGGCGTCCGCGTGGCCAGGACCACCCCGACGGTGGCCAGACAGAGAAGAACGAATCCCGCCACCCAGCGGGTGGTATGGCGGCGCCTGCCGGGCCTCGTCATGCGGAGGGGGCACCGCTCTCGACCGGCACCGTGTGCTCCGTCGTGCACCGTGTCGTCCGATCGCACGACCGGCCCGGGGACGGGGGCCGAGCTGTCCGACCCGTTGGAGGGCTCAGCCCGAGGAGCAGAGCCGGTCACCATGTCCGAAGCGGCCGAGACGGGGTCGGTGGCACGACGGCGCGATCCCGGTACGAGGGCGAGAAGGCCTCCCAACCCGACCAGGAGTCCGCCGGCCCACAGCCAGGCGAGCAACGGCTCGACGACCACGCCGATGGCCACGGATCCTGCGGGCAGGTTCGGTACGGGTGAGTTCCCCGACGTGTTCCCCAATCCTCCGACCTGGTCGAAGGTCAGGTAGACGTCGCCGAGGGCGCCTGAATCGATGGCCGGCGTCCCGACGGTGGCGAGTGCTCCCCCGAAGTTCGTCGTCGCCGGCGTGAAGACGGCGCCGTCGACTTTGACCAGGGCCTCGTCCGACTGTTTCGACGGCGTGCGGACGTTGCGCAGGCCCGACGAACTCGAACCGGTGCCCGTTGTAGGTCACGACCTGACCACGGGCGAGCGCCAACTCGGTCTGGTGGCGATAGGTGGTGGCGGCGATGATCCCCACCGCCATGACGATGACCCCGAGGTGCACCACCATGCCGCCGTTCGTCCGGCCGATGAGCCCGCGCCACCATCCGACGTGGCGCACCCGCGTGGCGCGCACGGACAGCACCAACGCCCGCGCCGCCGTGGCGGCGGCGAACGCTCCCAGGCCGAACCCGATCAGGGGGGCGAAGCCACGCAGACCGAATGCGACACAGAGGACGACCGTCAGGACGCCGATCCAGGCCGGGATGGCCAGGCGTTGCCACAGGACGGGCGCGTTGATCTTGCGCCAACTCAACGCCGGAGCCACCGCCATCAGAAAAAGGAGGGCCAGGCCCACGGGAACGGCGACCGTGTTGAAGAACGGCGCCGCCACGTTCACCTGCTGCTGCGTGACCGCCTCGTAGAGGATCGGGTAGAGCGTTCCGAGCAGCACCACGAAGGCGAAGCCGACGAAGAGCAGGTTGTTCAGGAGGAACGCTCCCTCCCGGCCCAGCGGTGCGTCGATCCCACCCGGCGACCGCAGGCGATCGCCGCGCCAGGCGATCAGGCCGAAGCCGACGATGACCACGACGAAGAAGAAGCCGATGAGAAGGGGGCCGATCGAGGACTCCGAGAACGCGTGCACCGACTGGATGACCCCCGAACGGGTGAGGAACGTCCCGAGAATGGTGAGGGCGAAGGTGGCCACCGAAAGCGAGAGATTCCACACCCGCATCAGGCCGCGGCGTTCCTGCACCAACACCGAGTGCAGGTAGGCCGTCCCGCACAGCCACGGGAGCAAGGCCGCGTTCTCCACCGGGTCCCAGCCCCAGAACCCACCCCACCCGAGCACCTGGTACGACCACCACGCGCCGAGCACGATGCCGACGGAGAGGAACGTGAACGACACCAGTGTCCACCGGCGGCACTCGATCTGCCAGCGATCCCCGATGCGCCCGGTCGCCAGCATGCCGATGGCGAAGGCGAAGGGGACGGTGAACCCGACGAAACCCGATGTAGAGCAGCGGGGGGTGGATGGCCACCAGGGGGTTGTCCTGCAGCAACGAGTTGGGGCCGAGGCCCGCCAGGACGTTGTGCGTCGTGACGAACGGGTTCGCCGGTCCGATCATGAGGCCGAAGAAGAACGCGGTGACGACGAAGAGCACCAGGGTGGCCCAGCGGATGACGGCGTCGGACGCGACCGCGCGGTAGCGCCAGACGAAGATGCTGCAGAAGATCGTCAGGACGAAGCCCCACAGGAGGATCGACCCGGCCAGGGCGGACCACAGACCGGTGATGGAGTACAGCAGCGGGGTGACGGTGCTGTTGTTCTCGGCCACGAAGACGATGCTGAAGTCGTGCGTGACCAGCGCGCGCTCCATGGCCAGGACGGCCAGCACCGCCCCGATCAGCATGATCGGCGCGAAGAGCCGACCCTCGATCAGCCCGGCGTAGCCCGCCGACGCACGCGGCACGGAGCCGGAGCGACGACGACGCCGGCGCGGCCCTCTTTGGCGCACCAGCCCGACCGCGATGGTCACGGCGCCGACGATGCTCGTGACGAAGGCGAGCCAGACGCCGATCGATCCGAGCGACGCGTTCAGCATAAAGAGCGGGCGCCCTCGGTCACCTTCACTCGACCGGGGTGTGCGGCGCAGTAATTCTCGGAGTGCTTCACCAGAATCTGATGGGACACGAAGTTGTGCGAGACGTCTGAGCGTGAAGTGACCGACCACGACGACCGCGATATTGGCCTGGAAGAGCTGCGGTGGGCTTCCCGTGTTCGTGACGGCAACGGTGTGGGAGCCCTGTGCGATCTCGAAGTTGGTCCCGACCGCCGTCGGATGGATCGAGCCCGGCCACGACGTCACCCTCGAGATTGAAGGTTCTCGTGCCCAACGTGCTGCGGTGCGCGAAGGCCTGGTTGACCGTGTCGAAATAGTTGAGCGCGCTCCCCAGCCCCTCGACGAGGAGGAAGACGAATGCGGCGAGCAGGACGGCGAACACGAGCCAGAGCCTCCTGCTGGCCCGGCGTCGGGGCCGGGGCAGTCGCCGGCCTCCGTCCACGACGCCGGGCGGGCGTGTGGAGGCGGCGCCTGTGGAAGGAGAGCCCGCTGAGGGGGACGGGGTACCCGGGTCGTTGATGGTGCTCGTCACGACCGGTCGCCAGGGCCGTTGGTCTCCGGCGAGTCCTCGGCCACCTTGAGGGCGCGCTCCCAGCGGCGGCGGCGCAGGACGAGGCCGACGCCGTAGAGGAAGAGGGTGGCCAGTGCGATCGTGTAGCCGGCGACGACGTAGCTCATGGGGTGCCCCCGTCCGGGTCCGTGGGCGGCCGAGCCGGCACCGACGAGGTCGTTGCCCTCGCTCCACCGTTCGGCCAGGGACACCTCCATCTCCTGGTGGCCCACGGTGTCCTGCAACACCTCGATCCGGTAGCGCACGCCGAGGAGCCAGACGAAGATGAGCGAGAAGGAGATGAAGCCGAGCAGGAACGTCCAGGCCATGGAGCCGTGGACGTGGAGATGGAACCCGGGGTCGAGCACGGTCCCGGTCTGGTGCAGGGTCTGCCACCACTGGACCGAGAAATGGACGATGGGCACGTCGACGGCGATCAGGAGCGCGGCCACGGCGCAGCGCCGGGCGCGGACAGCCGGGTCAGCGGGCACACGACGAAGGGCCAGGTAGCCCAACTCGAGGAGGAGGAGCAGGGCGGTCGAGGTGAGCCGGGCGTCCCAGGCCCACCACACGCCCCACGCCGGCCGGCCCCAGATCGAGCCGGTGACGCACGTCAGAGCTGAGAACACCGCGCCCACCTCGACAGCGGACGCCGCCAGCCTGTCCCAGAAGAACGAGCGGGTGCGGGGCCACAGGTACAGGAGGCTGCCGGCCAGGGCGACCCCGCCGGCCCAGTACAGGGCCACGGTGGCGAGAGGCGGGTGGATGTAGAGCAGGCGGGCCAGGTTGCCCTGCACCTGATCAGGTGGGGTCACCCACGAGTCCGAGCCAGACGGTGAAGCCCATGCAGACGACGCCGAGGATTCCGACGACGGTGAGCCAGCGGGGGCGGGAGACTGTTGCGATGGTGTTCATGCAGCCTCCTGGAGCGGACCGTAAAGGACGATTCCAATGACGAGGTAGATCACCGAGAACGGGATGAGGATGCGCAACCACTCGGTGCCCGAGCTGGCGTTGCCGTCAAGAGCAGCCTGCCATGCCTTCGAGCCGGCCAGCAAAACCGGGGCCAGGACCGGGAGGACCAGAAGCGGCAGGAGGGTGTCCCTCACCCGGAGACCGGCCGAGAGCGCACCGTAGAGCACCCCGGCGCAGGCCAATCCGACGGTGGCCAACAGGGAGGTGACGACGGCGAGCCAGACCACGTGCACCCGGACGTCGAAGAGGAATGTCACCCCGGCCCACAGGACGACCTGGAGCACCAGGAGCTGCAGCCCGACCGCGGCGGCCTTGCCGAGAAAGATGCCGGCCGGATCGATCCCCGAAAGTCGGAGCCCGTCGCGGGTCCCTTCACCCGACTCGATGGCCACGCTCCGCTGAATGGTCAGCACGGTGGAGAAGAGCACGGCGATCCAGAAGATGCCCGGTGCGGCGTGCCGCAGCGAGGCCGAGTCGGGTCCGATGGCGAACGCCACGAGGATGAGGACCAGGACGGCGAAGGGGACCACCTGCCACAGGCCGACCCGCGAGCGCGCTTCGATCCGGAGGTCCTTTCCCGCCACCAGGAGGGCGTCACGCCACATGCCACGTCCCCATCGTGTCCTGCGGCGGGGGCAATTCCGCCGCGGGCACCGCGGCTCAGCGGGGCACGCCGCCCACCGCCCTCGGCCGAGGTGATCCGGCCCCCGCTCATCATGACCACCCGGTCCGAGAGCGGAATGGCGAGCTCGGGCTCGTGGGAGGAGAGCACCACCGCCGCCCCGTCCGCCACGGCTTCGCCGATCAGATCGCCCAGGAGGGCGCGGGCGGGGGCGTCGAGGCCGGCGTGGGGCTCATCGAGCAGCCAGAGGGCGGGCCGGCGTGCGACCAGTGCGGCCAGCGCCACCCGTCGTCGCTGCCCGGCGGAGAGCCGGCCGGCCGGGGTGCTGCGGAGGCGACCCACCAGGCCGAGACGATCGAGCGCCGCGTCGCCGGTCGCAACCGGGAGGCCGAGGGCGCGCACGGCGAAGCGGACGTTCTCCGCCGCGCTGAGCTCGTCGTAGAGGGGGGCGGCATGGCCGAGGAGGCCGACGTGGCGGCGCACGGCGGTGTGGTCGGCGGTGAGATCGACCCCGAGGACATGGGCTTCGCCGGAGGTGACCGGCAGGAGGCCGGCGCAGGCCCGGAGCAGGCTGGTCTTCCCCGCACCGTTGGCGCCGAGGACCAGGACGACCTCGCCGGTCTCGACAGAGAGATCGACACCGGCAAGGGCGGGGAAGCGGCCGGCGAGTGCGACGGCAGCGGCGGAATTGGACGACGGGGGCCATGGCCTTCGCCACCATGGTAGGGGGGCGGGGTGCAGGGGTTCCAAGCGGCAAATCCCAGGAAGGGTCGCATGCCCTGGCCCGGGGACGTCCCTACGTTCGCACGCGCCTCTCCGACACGCTCTGCGCGTGGCGGGCCCCGCCGGGTCAGCTCGTGCTGAGCCGGCTCAGTCCGATGTGGTCGAGGAAGCTCGAGAACTGTGACGAGAGCCAACCGAGGTGGTCCGTCACCAGGAGGATGCCGAATATGACGAGGATCGACCCGCCGACGACCTCGACGATCCACAGGCCACGGCGCGCCCGGCCGATGACCGAGGTGAGCCGGCCGAAGGCCAGTCCCGCGATGACGAAGGGCACGGCGAGCCCGAGCGAGTAGGCGAACAGGAGGAGCACGCCCCCGGCCAGCGACCCGTTGTGCTCCGCCAGGCCGAGCACCACGGCCAGGACGGGACCGATGCACGGCGTCCATGCGAACGCGAAGGCCATCCCCATGATCGGCGCGGCCCACGTCCCGAGCGTCGACGGCCGCACGTCGAAGCGCCTCTCGCCGGTGATCCGGGTCAGCACCCCCAACGGTCCCGCGCCGAGGCGGGCCCAGAAGCGGGCGGGAACCGTCCCCACGAGCAGAACGAGACCCGAGGAGTATCACGACGAACCCGCTCACATGGGTGAGCGTCTCCTTGTGCGAGGCGAGGAGATGGCCGATACCCGAGGCGGCGGCGCCCAGGGCGACGAAGACGACGGTGAAGCCGGCGATGAAAAGGCCGATGCCACGCAGCATCGGCCGCATGGTCGCAGCGGTCGTCGCGGGCAGCGGTGGCCGTCGCAGTGACGGTGGCGGTGGTGGTCCCGCCCGACGCCGCCGCCATCCCGCCGGCGGGCTCCGGCGCTCGCGTCGCGGCGAGCTCGGCTGCCGAGAGGCCCGACACCATGGAGACGTACCCGGGCACCAACGGGAGCACGCAGGGCGAGAGGAAGCTCAGGATTCCCGCCCCGAATGCGACGAGGACACCGAGTGGATCGGGAGCGATCGTGGCCACGAGCGAGTCCACCGATGGCCCCTTCCTACCTGAGGTTGTTGCGGACCAGGTCCATATCGGCGTTGACCATCATGGTCACGAGCCCGGGGAAATCCACCTCGCGCTGCCAACCCAGGACCCGGTGCGCCTTCTCCGGATCGCCGACGAGCAGATCGACCTCGGCCGGGCGCAGGTACTTCTCGTCGATCACGACATGGCGTTCCCAATCGAGGTCGGCCGCGGAGAATGCCAGCCGGCACAGCTCGCGCACCTCGTGCGTCTCGCCAGTCGACACGACGTAGTCGTCGGGGCTGTCCTGCTGCAGCATCATCCACATGGCCCGGACGTAGTCGGCAGCGAAACCCCAGTCGCGTTGCGCGTCGAGATTGCCGAGGGACAACTTGTCATCGAGGCCGTGCGCGATACGCGCCACCCCGTTGGTGATCTTCCGGGTGACGAACTCGAGTCCTCGACGGGGTGACTCGTGGTTGAACAGGATCCCCGACGAGGCGTGGAGGTTGTAGCTCTCCCGGTAGTTCACGGTGATCCAATGGCCGTAGACCTTGGCCACACCGTAAGGGCTGCGCGGATAGAGGGGCGTCGACTCGCGCTGGGGCACCTCCTGGACCTTGCCGAACATCTCCGACGAGCTCGCCTGATAGAAGCGGATGTCGGGGTCGACCAGGCGAATGGCGTCGAGCATGCGCGTGACACCGAGGGCGGTGGTCTCTCCGGTCAGCACCGGCTGACTGAAACTTGTCTGGACGAACGACTGCGCTGCCAGGTTGTAGACCTCGGCCGGACGGTGGTCGCGCAGGATGTTGATAAGGGAGACCTCGTCCAGCAGGTCGCCCGCCACCAACTCCAGCCGGTCCTGAATGTGGGCGATGCGCTCGAAGTTGAGGGTGCTCGAACGCCGGACCATCCCGATGACCTCGTAGCCCTGCTCGAGGAGGAATTCGGCCAGATATGAGCCATCCTGCCCGGTCACGCCCGTGATCAGTGCCCGCTTTGCCATTGGACGGCAACGCTAGCCGACGCCCAAGGGCACGCGGCCAACGGCCCCGGGGCCTACAGTGCGGCGGCGTGCCCACCGCCGCCCTCCTGTCGTTTCGCCTGGGGGGCAGCGATGGCGTCTCGATCGAGGCGGCGAAATGGGGCGATGCGCTCCTGCACCTGGGATGGGAGATTCTGACCGTGGCCGGCTCCGGCCCGGTCGACGTCCTCCTCGAGGGTTTGGCCATCGACGCCGCGACGCCCCCCACGCGCCGGGAGCTGGGCGATGCGCTGGCCACCGCCGATGTCGTCGTCATCGAGAATCTGTGCTCACTCCCGCTCAACCCGGCCGCCGCGGCCGTGGTCGCCGCCGTGTGCGCCGGCCGACCGGCCGTCCTGCATCACCACGACCTCCCGTGGCAGCGACCTCACCTGGCGCACATGCCCCCGCCTCCGGACGACCCGGCCTGGGCGCACGTGACCATCAATCACCTCAGTCGCCGCGAATTGGCGGCGCACGGCATCACCGCCACGACGATCTACAACTCGTTCGACCCGAACCCGCCGGTGGCCGACCGGGGTCGCGCCCGTGCAGCGCTCGGCGTGACGGCGGGGACCCGGCTCCTCCTGCAGCCGACACGAGCACTGCCTCGCAAGAACATTGCAGGCGGCATCGACCTGGCCACCGCCGTGGGCGCGACGTACTGGCTCCTCGGTCCCGCCGAGGACGGCTACGGCCCCGAGCTCGACCGGCTCGTCACTGATGCCCGGTGTCCCGTGCTCCTCGGGCCGGGTGCGGCCGGCCTCACCATCGCTGAGGCCTACGCCGCCTGTGACGTCGTCGTGTTGCCTTCGACCTGGGAGGGGTTCGGCAACCCCTCCCTCGAATCCGCCACCCACCGCCGACCCCTGGCCATCGGGCCGTACCCGGTCGCCCGTGAGCTGGCCGCCTTCGGGTTCCGCTGGTTCGACAGCGCCGTGCCCGGCCCCCTCGAAGAGTGGTTGGCCCACCCTGACGACACCCTCCTCGAGCACAACCACCGGGTCGCCGCCACGTCCTTCAATCTGGCCGACCTCCCGACAAGGCTGTCGGACGTGCTGGCCGGCCTCCCCTCCCCCTCGAGTTGAGGTGGAGGGAGACGGCGCGACGGGCCGGATCGGGAGGTCGTCGAGGCGTTGCCCCGGCGCTCGTTACGCCCCGGAGGCGTGCCGGTAGCCTGGGACCAATGGCAACGAACCTTCAGGTGGCGACGCGTCGCCTCACGGCTGAGCAGCGTCGCCAACAGCTGGTGACCACCGCACTGGAGCTCTTCGCGCGGCGCGGGTACCGATCGACGACCATGGACGACATCGCCGAGGCGGCGGGCGTGACGAAACCCCTCGTCTACCAGCACTTTTCTTCCAAGCGGGCGCTGTACCTGGAGTTGGTCGACTCCATCGCCCAGGAGCTCTTGGCCGCGGTGCGCAGCGCCGTGCTGCAGGCCGACGGTCCCCGCCAGCAGGTGGAGATGGGGTTCGCGGCCTACTTCCGCCTCGTCGTGAGCCGGGAGGACGAGTTCCGCCTGCTCTACGGGCGTGACCACGCCGACGACAAGGAGCTCGGGCGGGCGTTGCGCACGGTGGAGGACGCCATTGCCGAGGCCATCGAGCCGCTCATCGACGCCGGGCTCCAGGACGAGCACCGTCGACTTCTGGCCTACGCGGTGGTCGGAATGGCCGAAGGGGCCAGCCGGGAGTTCATGCAACAGCGCACGACCGAGCACGGTTCCGTCGAAGAAGAAGCACACCGGCTCGCGCGGCGCGTGGCCAACCTGGCCTGGGCCGGATTGCGCTCGGTGCACGCCGACTGACCGACCTTCGCTCCTGCTTCAGTCACGATTGGCGTATAAGTAGCTATACGGATCTATAAGAGGGTGATGAGTTGCTGGCAGAGCACCCACAGTTCGGCGACACAGGCTACGTAGGCCGCTTCCTCGCCACCGGCGGGATCGATGACATCCTCCTGGTCAGAGAGGGATAGGTCGGCCAGCTTCCGTGCCGCCACACGCTCTCGGAGTGTCGGCGGGCCGGGGGGTAGATCCGCGCAGAGACGACGCAACGTCGCCGTACGGTCCGCCGCATCCGGGAACTCGCGCCGCACGTAGCGCACATGATCGGCCTCCATACCGACGACCAGCTCGGCGCGGAGCAGATCTGCGCCGTACACCTGGCGGCTGCGATGGCTCTTGAAGTCGGCGCCGGCCAGCTCGGGAATCGTCGACAGCGCTGACCTGGTGCGGAGGCCCATCGGTTGACCGTCGATGGTGTGCGTGCCCGCCGTGACGACATGGAGGGCCAGGTCCGGTCGATCCATCTTGAGGTGCTCCAGCATGAACCCCGCCATCACGGAGCGGGCCGCATTGCCCGTGCAGAGCACCAAGAGCTCGGTCACGAAGTCGCTCCGGACGTTCGCCCGGGGCGACCCGGTGCGCCAAGAGAGAAGGGGTGGAGGATCACGGCACCGGTGACACTACGTCCCGTGCCGGGCACCGGCAGCCGACCACCCCGAGAACCCCGGGTCAGCTAGTTGATGTGGACGCCCGAGATCGCCCGGCTGATGACCAGCCGCTGGATCTCCGATGTGCCCTCGAAGATCGTGTAGATCTTCGAGTCGCGGTGCCACTGCTCGACCGGGTAGTCACGTACGTAGCCGTAGCCCCCGAGGATCTGTATGGCCTGCTCAGTGACCCAGACTGCGTTCTCACCTGCGTAGAGCTTCGACATCGAGCCCTCACCGTGCTCGAACTTCTGGCCGGTACCCGCCATCCAGGCGGCGCGATGTACCAACAGTCGGGCGGCGTCGGTCCGCATCTTCATATCGGCCAGCTTGAAGGCGATGGACTGGTTCTCGATGATGGCCCGGCCGAACTGCTTGCGTTCCTTGGCGTAGTCGAGAGCGAACTCGTAGGCGGCCCGGGCGATCCCGACGGCCTGGGCACCCACAATGGGACGCGACGCCTCGAAGGTGGCCATGGCGGCCTGCGTCGACGTCCTCTTGCCTTCCTTGGCCCGGGCCAGACGCTCGTCGAGCTTTTCCTTGCCCCCGAGGAGCAATCGCCCCGGAATGCGGCAGTCGTCGAGCACGACTTCAGCCGTGTGCGAGGCACGGATCCCCATCTTCTTGAACTTCTGTCCCTGCGAGATCCCAGGGGTTCCCTCAGGCACGATGAAGCTGGCCTGGCCGCGGCTGCCCAAGGTGTGGTCGACCGAGAGGACCAGGACGTGCGTGTTGGCGATGCCTCCGTTGGTGATCCAGGTCTTGGTGCCGTTCAGCACCCACTCGTCCTTGGCCTCGTCGTAGACGGCACGCGACTTGAGTGAGGAGACATCGGAGCCGGCGTCGGGCTCCGAGACGCCGAATGCGGCCAGCTTCACGTCGTCGGGAGTACCGAAACACTGGGGGATCCACTCTTTGACCTGCTCGGGCGTGCCGTTGGCGAAGATCCCGGCCACCGCGAGCGTGGAACCGAAAATGGCGAGGGCGATTCCCGCATCACCCCAGCTCATCTCCTCGTTCACCAGGCACATCAAGAGGCCTGTGGGGTCGGTGAAGCACTGGCCCACGAAATCGGCCGAGTAAAGGCCGTTCTTGGCGGCCTCTTGAATGATCGGCCAGGGTGTCTCCTCACGCTCGTCCCACTCGCGGCCGGCCGGTCGGACAACGTTTTCTGCGAAGTCGTGGACCCACTTCTGGATCTGGAGTTGGTCCTCGTTCAGTGCGAGGGAGAAATCAGACATCGCAAGCCCTCCTTGGGCGCCACCCGACCGTCCGTCGGGTCCACTTCAAGGTTACCCGATGGTAACCAAGGGGGAGGCACCAGGTGGCGGGCACCCGGCTTCAGCGGCGGACGGCAGTCCCGGCAGGCGTGTCCTCGACGGTCCATCCCATGGCGGTGAGCTCGTCGCGCAATGCGTCGGCGCGGGCGAAGTCCTTCGCGGTCCGGGCCGAGTCCCGCTCGGCCACCAGACGTGCGGTGTCGTCGTCGATCGTCTCCGTGTCGCCCTTCAGCGAGAGACCGAGGGCGGCGGCCAGCACCGCAGCCGAATGGGCGAGATGCCGTCCCTGGCCCTCATCTCCCGCGTCGGCGCTGGTGTGGGCGGCCGTGACGAGATCGAAGATCGCGGCGAGGGCTCCGGGCGTATCGAGGTCGTCGTCCATACGGGTACGGAACCGCGCCAAGGCTCCGGGGTCGACGTCGGTGGCCGGAGGGGTCCCGGCGACCACGTAGCCCGGCCCGGTCGCGGCGAGCAGTTCGCCCACCGAGAACCGCCGGGCCAACGTGTCGAGACGAGCCAACGCCTTCTCGGCGTCAGCCACCGTGCCCGCGGTCACTTCGATGGGCGAGCGGTAGTGGGCCCGCAGCACCAGGAGCCGGTACGCCCGCGCATCGCTCCGGGACAGCAGATCCGTGAGGGACGTGAAATTGCCCAGCGACTTGGACATCTTGGTGCCATCGACCTCGACCCACCCGTTGTGCACCCAGTGGCGGGCGAAGGGCCGGCCCTCGGCCACCGCCTGGGCGCGCTCGTTCTCGTGGTGCGGAAAGGCCAGATCACGTCCCCCGCCATGAAGGTCGAAGCCGTCACCGAGGAGGTCGAGCGACATGACGACGCACTCGGTGTGCCAACCGGGCCGGCCCGGACCCCACGGGGACTCCCACGCCGGCTCGCCGGCTTTTGCCTTCTTCCACAGGACGAAGTCGAGCGGCGAGCGCTTCTCCTCGACCGCCTCCACCCTGGCCCCGGCTTGCAGGCTCTCGAGCGGCTGCCGGGCGAGGAGCCCGTACCCGGGTACCTGCGCCACATTGAGGTAGACGCCATCGGAGATCTCGTAGGCCACGCCGCGCCCGACCAGGTCCGACACCAGCGCCACCATGCGGTCGATGTACGCCGTGGCGTGCGGGGTGTCGTCGGGGCGCAGGACGCCCAGCAGGTCCATGGCCTCCCACCATCGTGCTTCGAATTCCTGCGCCACCTCGGTCTCGGTCCGGCCCTCGGCGTTCGCCCGTTTGATGATGTTGTCGTCGACGTCGGTGATGTTGGACACGTAGCGCACCGCGAGACCATTGAAGAGCTCGTAGCGGCGCAACACGTCGAACGTCAGGGTGAAGCGGCCGTGGCCGATGTGGGGAAGGTCGTAGACGGTCGGCCCACAGATGTACATCGACACTTCGCCCGGGGTCCGCAGCTCGAAAGGACGTATGGTGCCGGTTGCGGTGTCGTGCAGGTGCAGCATCCGGGTACGGTAACCCGATCATGTCGACCGACGCGACCACCGCGCCCAAGGTTCCGGACAAGCCCACCCTCGACGGGGTGGAGGCGCGGTGGGCCGGCGTCTGGGAGGACGAGGGGACCTACCGTTTCAATGGAGCCGCCACGCGTGAGCAGGTCTTCTCCATCGACACCCCACCACCTACGGTCTCCGGGTCGCTGCACATGGGCTCGGTCTTCGGCTACGTGCAGACGGACAGCCTCGCCCGGTACCGGCGCATGAGCGGATGGGAGATGTTCTACCCGATGGGGTGGGACGACAACGGGCTTCCGACCGAGCGTCGTGTGCAGACCTATTTCGGCGTCCGCTGCGACCCCTCCCTCCCCTATGACCCAGCGTTCACCCCGCCGGACGAGCCCGGCAAGGAGGACATCCCGGTCAGTCGCCCGAATTTCATCGACCTGTGCCACCAGCTCACTGCGGAGGACGAACAGACCTTCGAGGCGCTGTGGCGGAGGGTGGGCCTGTCGGTGGACTGGACCCGCAGCTACGCCACCATCGACGACCGGAGCCGTTGCGCCAGCCAGCGCATGTTCCTGCGCAACCTGTCCCGCGGGGAGGCCTATTCGGCAGAGGCACCGACGTTGTGGGACGTCGATTACCAGACCGCGGTGGCCCAGGCCGAGATGGAGGACCGCGAGCGTCCCGGGGCGTACCACCGGTTGCGCTTCGACGACATCGAGATCGACACGACGCGGCCCGAGCTCGTTGCCGCCTGCGTGGCTCTGGTGGCACATCCCGACGACGAACGGTTCTCGGCCCGGTTCGGCACCACGGTGCACACGCCCATCTTCGGCGTCGAAGTCCCGATCGTGGCCCACCCTCTGGCAGATCCCGAGAAGGGGTCGGGCATCGCCATGATCTGCACCTTCGGCGACGTCACCGACGTGATCTGGTGGCGTGAGCTGCAACTCCCGACCCGCTCCATCGTCACCCGGGCGGGACGCATCAGCGAGACCCCGCCGCCGGGCGTGCCCGACGGCCCGGCGTGGAGGGCCATCGCCGGGAGCACGGTCAAGGCGGCGCAGCGCACGATGGTCGAGCTCCTCGCCGAATTCGGGTGACCTCATCGGGGAGCCCGAGAGAATCATGCATCCGGTCAAGTTCTACGAGCGCGGTGAGCGTCCCCTCGAGATCGTGACGAGTCGCCAGTGGTACATCAAGAACGGCGGACGGGACGCGGACCTGCGTCAGGCGCTGCTCGCCCGCGGGGAAGAACTGCGGTGGCACCCGCCGTACATGCAGGTGCGGTACGAGAACTGGGTGAACGGACTGAACAGCGATTGGTTGATCAGCCGGCAGCGGTACTTCGGCGTCCCGGTGCCTGTCTGGTACCCGGTCGGTACCGACGGTCGAGCCCGACCACTCCCGGCCGATCACACCACCCGAAGCGAGCCTGCCCATCGACCCGACCACCGACGTCCCCGACGGCTACGACGCCGCACAGCGGGGACGACCGGAGGGCTTCGTGGGTGATCCCGACGTCATGGACACCTGGGCCACGTCGTCGCTCACGCCCCAGATCGCCTGCGGCTGGGAGGACGATCCAGACCTCTTCGCGGCGACGTTCCCGATGGACCTGCGCCCGCAGGGACCCGAGATCATCCGGACCTGGCTGTTCTCCACGACGCTGCGGTCACACCTGGAGCACCACGCCCTGCCGTGGCGGGACACCACCCTCAACGGATGGGTGCTCGATCCGGACCACAAGAAGATCTCCAAATCCAAGGGCAACGCAGTCACCCCGATGCCCTTCATCGACGAGTTCGGAGCCGACGCAGTGCGCTACTGGGCGTGCAACGGACGGCCGGGAACCGACACGGCGGTCGACACCGGCGTGATGAAGATCGGTCGCCGGCTGGCCATCAAGATCCTCAACGCGTCCAAGTTCTCCCTGGGGCGCCTCGGCGACGAACCGGCCCCGGGGATCACGGCCGTGGACGCGCCCCTCGACCGGGCACTGCTGGCACAGCTGGCGGACGTCGTCTTCAGGGCCACGGCCGCCTTCGAGGAGTTCGACTACGCCCGCGCACAGGAGATCACCGAGACCTTCTTCTGGTCCTTCTGCGACGATTTCGTGGAGCTGGTCAAGACGAGGGCCTACGGCGGGCGAGCAGGAGGGCACCGCCTCGGCGCGCGCCACGCTCGCGTTGGCCCTCTCCGTCCAACTGCGGCTCTTCGCCCCTTTCCTTCCATTCGTGACCGAGGAGGTGTGGCGGTGGTGGCAGCCGGGCTCGGTCCATCGATCGCCGTGGCCGACGCGCGCCGAGTTCGGTGAACACGTCGGCGGGGACGGCTCGGTTCTCACGGTCGCCGCCCAGGTACTGGCCGCCGTGCGCCGCGCCAAGACGACCGAGAAGAGATCCATGCGCGCCAAGGTGCGACGGCTCGTCGTGACCGGCCCCCCGCAGACCCTGTCCGCGGTGGAGGCGGCGCGAGGCGACCTGACCGACGCCGGCGGGGTGGAGGACCTGCACCTGGTCGCCGGCGACTCCTTCTCCGTGTCGGTGGAGTTGGCCGAAGACGCCCCGGGCTAGAAGGGGGAGGACCAGTCGATCGGTTGCCGCCACAGCGAGAAGGTGCCAGCGTAGGAGGCGGCCCGATGTGACAAGGAGAATCGGTGACCCCTGAACGACTGACCCGCCAGGATGCCAGCTTCCTCTACATGGAAACGCCGGCCGTCCACATGCACGTCGTGATCGCGGCCGTCTTCGACCCCACGACCGTGCCGCAGGGCTACTCCTTCCGCCGGATCCGCCAGAGGATCATCGAGCGGATCCCGCTCCTTCCGGTGTTCCAGCGCCGGTTGGTCGAAGTCCCGCTTCGTCTGGGGCAACCCGTCTGGGTGGACGACCCCGAATTCGATATCGACAACCATGTGCGCAGAGCCGCCCTCCCATCTCCGGGGGGCATGCGCGAGCTGGCCGACTTTGCGGCCGACGTCGCCAGCCGGCAGCTGCACCGCGATCGACCGTTGTGGGAGATGTGGGTGGTCGAAGGACTCGACGACGGCAAGGTCGCCCTCGTGGCCAAGATGCACCACGCCACCATCGACGGCGTGTCCGGCGCGGAGCTCGTCGGTGTGCTCTTCGACCTGGAGCCCGACCCGCCGGCGCACGAGCGCCAGGGCGGCAGGCAACTCGACCTGCGGGTGCCGTCGACGTTCGAGCTGGTGTCCCACTCGCTTTTGACGAGCCTCGTCGTCCGACCCATCGACATGGGCCGTACGGCGTTGCAGGCGACGCGCGCCATCCCGGGCCTCCGAAAGGTGCTGCGGCAACCCGGTACCGGCCCTCCGGCTGCGCCGCGCACATCCCTCAACGCGCCGGTTCACGCGCGTCGACGTGTCGCCTTCGCCGCAACCAGCCTGGCGGACGTGAAGAAGCTGAAAAATGCCATGGGCACCAGCGTGCACGACGTCATCCTTGCCATCTGCACAGGGGCTCTCCGCACGTACCTCCTGGCCGGGGACGAGCTCCCGGGTGTGCCCCTCGTCGCGGTGGTCCCGGTGGCGGTCGATCCCGACCGGGCCGCGCCGAAGGGCTCCACGACGATCTCGCCCATGTTCGCCCAACTGCCCTGCGAGCTCGACGATCCCCTGGAACGCCTTGCGACGATTCATGACCTGACGAAGGGGGTCAAAGAGGAGCTGAAGGCCCTGGATGCCGACACCTTGCAGAACTGGGCGGAGCACGCAGCTCCCAACGTGTTCGCCGCGGCTGCACGCCTGTACACGCCGATGACGGGGGCGAACCAGCACCGTCCACTGGCCAATGTGATCATCTGCAACGTGCCGGGACCGGACTTCGCTCTGTTCATGGGCGGCAGCGAGATGCTCGGGATGTTCCCGCTCGGGCCGGTGGTCGACGGATTGGGGCTTAACATCACCATCATGAGCTATCGCGGCGTTTTCTCCTGGGGGCTGGCCTCAGATGCCCGCGCTGTCCCGCGGCTCTGGGACATCGCGGCGGCCATTCCGGCGGCACTCTCCGAGCTCATGCGGGCAGCAGGGCTGGACGAGGAGGCTTTCGACGTGCCGCTGCACATGGGCGCCGGCATGCCACCCTCGGCCCGCTGGGCCCGCACCTCGACCGCGCCGCCGGTCCAGATGAGCGGTGCGGCGATCGCATGAGCGTCCGTGAGTTGGGCCATCTCGTGCTCTACGTGCGCGACATCAAACGGTCGGCCGCCTTCTACGGAGATGTGCTCGGGTGGCGCCAGATCATGCCCGAACCGGGCGACGTCCCGGTCGGCGTTGCGGCATTCTCCTCCGGACGGACACATCACGAGCTCTTGCTGATCGAAGTCGGGGCCGATGCCGCACCGGTTCCCGAAGGGCGGCGGGTGGGGATGTACCACTTCGGACTGAAGGTGGGCGACAGCGACGACGAACTGCGTGCCGTGCTGGCGGAGCTGCAGCGGACGGGTGTCACCATCGTGGGCGCGTCCGACCACACCGTGACCCACAGCCTGTACATAGAAGATCCCGACGGCAACGAGATCGAGCTCTACGTGGACGTCCCGGGCGTCGACTGGAAGAACGACCCCTCGCTTTTCGCGGCGCCCATCCGCCCGCTCCGTCTCTGAGCCCCCTCTCGACCTGTGGGCACCACATGAGGACACTGCACCAGACTGACGCGGGCGCGCTCGAGGCCGCCGCCGCGGCACTACGCGCCGGGCCAGGTGGTCGTGGTGCCCACCGACACCGTGTACGGGATTGCCGTCCGGCCCGATATCGAGGGCGCGGCGCACCGGATCTATGTGGCCAAGGACAGGCCCCGACACCTGCATCTCCCGGTGCTCGCGGCCACGCTGGACCAGGTCCGCGGGCTCGGCGTCGAATTCACCGCCGCTGCGACCACCCTGGCCGCCCGTTGGTGGCCCGGCCCCTTGACCTTGGCCTTCGGTTTTTCGGTTGCTTCGACCCGACCGCAATGGTTGGCGGGACGAGACGAAGTGGCCGTGCGTATCCCTGCGAACGACTTCCTGCTCGCCCTGATGCATGCCACGGGACCTCTCCTCGTCACGAGCGCCAACCGTCACGGCGCCGCAACCCCTTTCTCGGCGGAGGAAGCCGGCCAGCAGCTCGCTCCGCACGTGCATCTCGCCATCGATGCCGGGACCCTCGACTCCTCGCCCTCGACGCTGGTCAACGTCCGTTCCCCTGTCGCGGACGTCGAACGCGAAGGAGCGATACCTCGCCGTGAAGTGGCGGCGGCCCTGGGCGGGGCCGCGGGGCAGTCGGGGCAGGGCGTATGACCGGGTCCGGGCGGCCCCGACACCTGCTGGCCATCGAGACCTCGTGCGACGAGACGGCGGCCGCCGTCGTCAGTGAGGACTACACCGTACGGTCGTCCGTGGTGGCGAGCCAGATCGATCTCCACGCCGAGTTCGGAGGCGTGGTGCCCGAGCTCGCCAGTCGGGCCCATGTCGAGCTCATCACGCCGATCGTCGCTCAGGCACTGGCCGAGGCCGGGGTCTCGGGACCCGAGCTCAGTGCCGTCGCGGTGACGTCGGGTCCCGGGCTGGTGGGGGCGTTGTTGGTGGGCATGGCCACGGCCAAGTCGCTCGCCTTCGCGTGGGGAGTGCCCATCGTCAGCGTCAATCACCTCGAGGGCCACTTGGCCAGCGTCTTCCTGGCCAACCGTGAGGTCCCCTTCCCGCAGACGGCACTCCTCGTCTCGGGCGGTCACTGCATGCTCACCCGGGCCACGGCACTCGGCGACTACCAGCTGCTGGGCGAGACCGTCGACGATTCAATCGGCGAGGCCTACGACAAGATCGCCCGTTATCTGGGTCTGGGCTACCCGGGCGGACCCGTCCTCGACCGGCTGGCTGCGACCGGGAACGACGTGCTCGGCTTTCCGCGCCCCATGATCCAGGAAGGGTATGTCTTCTCGTTCTCCGGCCTCAAGACCGCCGTCGTCAATTACGTCCGCAAGGAACCGTCCTTCGTCATGGCCGACGTCGCCGCCTCGTTCGTCGCCGCGTGCATGGACGTGCTGTGCGCCAAACTCCGCCGGGCCCTGGAGGAATTCGGTGACCCTGCTCTCGCCATCGTGGGCGGTGTCGCCGCCAGTCCCATCCTGCGGGCGCGGGCGAAGGCGCTCGCCGACGAGTTCGGCAGCCAGCTCCTGATTCCACCGCAGTCCCTCGCCACGGACAATGCGGCGATGATCGGCATCGCGGGATGGCAGAAGTTCGCCGCCGGCGGCGGCGACGATCTGCGCTTCGGACCGCAGCCCGACCTGCGCATGACCTTTCAGTAGAGCCCGTACGACGTTGCCGTTCTCGTCGATGTCGATCTTCTCGGCCGCGGGGCTCGAGGAAAGCCCGGGCATCGTCCTCATGTCACCGCTCACCAGATACACGAACCCGGCGCCCACGTTGGCCCTCGCCTCTCGGACCGGCAGGCGCCACCCCGTGGGCGCTCCCTTGAGAGAGGGATCCGACGAGATGGACAGATGCGTCTTGGCGATGCACACCGGAAGGGTGCCGAAACCTGCGCGTTCATACGTGGCGAGCTGACGCGCCGCTGCCGGCAGATAGTCCACTCCGTCCGCCCCGTAGACCTCAGTGGCGATGGCCTCGATCTTCTGTGGCAAGGTTGCCTCACTGCCGTAGAGCATCCGAAAGGCACCCGGCTCCTCGGTCGCGTGCACGACCGCCTCCGCCAATTCGACAGCACCCTTCCCCCCGTCGACGAAGTGGGTGCACACCGCAGAGCGCACCCCGACCGAGGCGGCGATCTCCCGGATGGCCTCGTGCTCGGAGGTGAAGTCCTCGGCAAACGCGTTGATGGCGACCACCGGGGTCACGCCGTGCATGCGCACGATCTCCAGATGCTTGAGCAGGTTGGCCCCACCGAGCCGTACTTCTCCGGGGTTCTCCTCCAGCATCTCGGGAGGCAATGGGCGGCCGGCCGTCACTTTGTGCCGCCCCGAGTGCAGCTTCAACGCGCGCACGGTCGCGACGACGACCGCCGCGTCGGGCACCAGGCCTGACGTACGACATTTGATGTTGAAGAATCGCTCGGCGCCCATGTCCGAGCCGAATCCCGCCTCGGTGATCAGGTACTCACCCGCATGGATCCCGATCAGGTCGGCGACGACCGACGAGTTGCCGTGGGCGATGTTCCCGAACGGGCCGGCATGGACCAGAACCGGGGTGTTCTCGAGGGTCTGGAGCAGGTTCGGCTTGATCGCATCACGCATGATCACGGTCATCGCCCCCGCTGCCTTGAGCTCCTCGGCCGTGACCGGCTCACCCCCCGTCGTGAACCCGACGACGATCCGCCCGAAACGAGCCCGCAGATCCTGCAACGACGTGGCGAGAGCCAGGACTGCCATGACCTCTGAAGCCGCCGTGATGTCAAACCCGGTTTGGCGGGGCGTTCCGTCCTCGCGCGTCCCGAGACCGGTCACGATGATTGCGGAGCGACCGGTCATTGACGTCGAGCACCCTTCTCCAGGTGATCGCCTGTGGATCGATACCGAGCGCGTTGCCCTGTTGCAGGTGGTTGTCGACCATGGCGGCCAGGAGGTTGTTGGCCGCGGTCACGGCGTGCAGGTCTCCGGTCAGATGCAGGTTGAGGTTCTCGAACGGCACGACCTGGCTATAGCCGCCACCGGCGGCGCCACCCTTGATGCCGAACGTCGGACCCATCGAGGCCTGGCGGATGGCGATGGTCGCTTGCTTCCCCAGGCAACCCAGGGCCTGCCCGAGTCCGATGGTGGTCGTCGTCTTCCCCTCCCCCAGTGGCGTCGGCGTGATAGCCGTGACGACGACGTAGCGGGCCTTCGGGCGGTCGGCGAGGGCGGCCACCGCATCGAGGCTGACCTTGGCCACGTTGGCGCCATAGTGTTCGAGCATCGTCCGGGGAATCCCCATCTGCGCGGCGATCTCCTCGATCGGCAGGAGCGTCGCCTCACGTGCGATCTCTATGGCTGGGGGAAGCGCCATCTCACCGGTCCTTTGCGGGCTGGAAGCGGATCTGCGCCTCCGTGTGCGGGTGCATCGTGCATCATGCCTCGCCGTGGAGGACCGTGGCCATTGGGGCACCCGTGCAGAGCGCGCAGAACACAGCGCGAATCGCGTGAACGCCTGTGCCACCAGGGGAAACGACAACCGGAACAGACAGTGGCCGGCAGGGCCCGCGGAGAATTGGGGCGTTGTTGGGCACACGTCGTGCCCTCTTCGGGGGAGGCGGCGCGACACTGGCCGGACACTGTTCGATCGCATCTCGGAAGCGTCACCCCGGCTTGATCGGGGTCTTCGACGGGACAGCGCGTTTCGGATAACGGACCAAAAAGGCAAGGACGAGTGCACATGACCAGGCGGTACGAGTCGGCGTCGCGCGCCCGGCGAGGACGAGGACGGTTCGGCCGGATCACACTGGCCGGGCTCCTGACATTGGGAGTCGGATCGATCGTCGGGGTCGTGGCCCAGCTCCCGTCCGCTGCGGCCAGCCCCAATGCCATCTCCTTCGGTTCGCCGGTCTGGCAGACCGGCGTGCTGCCCGACGGGTCGAACCCGATCGCGCTCTCCTCACCGAACGTGGCGAACCTGCCCGGAGGACCAGCCGTCGTCGTCGGCGACGAATCGGGTCTGGTCTACAGCTTCAATCTGGCCACCGGTGCTCGGGGCTGGACCTACAACGCCGGCGCGCCGGTGAACTCGAGCCCGTCCGTGGCGGCCGTCACCCCCGGAAGCGCACTCGACAGCGTGTTCGTGGGCTCGGGCGACGCCGCCATCCCCACCGCGGGCGGCTACCAGGCCATCAGCCCGAACGGCGGTGACCAGTGGTTCGCGCAGGAGACCAACCCGCCCACGGATCCGACCACGCACAGCGGCGTTCAGGCATCGTTGGCGGTCGGCGACCTCCAGGGCGGCAACCGATGTGACCGCGGGCTCTCTCGGCCAGAACCAGGACGCCCTCAACGCAAGCAACGGATCGCTCCTCACCGGATTCCCGTGGTTCCAGGCCGACAGCGACTTCACGACTCCGGCCCTGGCCGACCTTTACAGCAACGGCACGACAGAGATCGTCGAGGGCGGCGACTCGTCCGCCGGCTTGGCGTACGGCGAGAACTATGTCAATGGCGGTCACCTGAGGATTCTCAGCCCTGCCGGCAACGCGGGAGCGGCAGAACCCAACGGTGGTCTCGACTGCGAGTACGACACCAACGAGACGGTCGAGTCATCGCCGGCGGTCGGTGAATTCTTCGGCAGCTCGTCAACGGTCGGTATCGTCTTCGGTACGGGCGCCACGTACCACACGTCCGACAGCCAACAGGCTGATCGCAGTCGACAGCCACTGCAATCTTGCGTGGTCCGCCGCACTCAACGGGAACACGAAGAGCAGCCCGGCGCTCGCCGACGTGCTCGGCAACGGCCAACTGCAGGTGGTGGAGGGTACGGACAACGGTTCGACCGGTTCGGTGTACGCGCTCAATGGCGCCAATGGCGCGGTCCTGTGGCAGACACCGATGAACAGGGTGATCGGCTCGGTCGTCACGGCCGACCTCGGTTCGGGCTACCAGGACGTCCTGGCCCCGACGACCAACGGGGTGGTCGTGCTCGACGGCAGGACGGGAGCGGTCATCACGACCCTGCAACCCGACGACCGGCTTTCAGAACTCGCCCCTCGTCACCGACGATCCCAACGGAACCATCGGTATCACGTTGGCGGGCTACCAGGCCGGCGGAAGCATCGTGTACCACTACGAGATCGCGCGCTCGAACGGATCGGTCGTCAACGAGGCGGGGGCATGGCCGCAGTTCCACCACGACCCGCAGTTGACGGGTGATGCGGGAACGGCGCAAGTCATCGAGGTCCCGTGCAACGCGCCGTCGGGGGCACCCCACGGCTACTACATGACTGCTTCGGACGGCGGCGTCTTCACCTTCGGCAACGTGCCCTTCTGCGGTTCGACGGGAGCCATCGGTCTCAACAAGCCGGTAGTCGGAATGGCGGCCACCCACGACGCCGGCGGTTACTGGCTCGTGGCGTCCGACGGCGGGATCTTCAGTTTCGGCGACGCCGCCTTCTACGGCTCGACCGGTGCCATCCACCTCAACCAACCCATCGTGGGCATGGCGGCCACGCCCGATGGGAAGGGGTACTGGCTCGTGGCGGCTGACGGCGGGATCTTCAGTTTCGGCGACGCCGCCTTCTACGGCTCGACCGGTGCCATCCATCTCAACCAACCCATCGTGGGCATGGCGGCCACGCCCGATGGGAAGGGCTACTGGCTCGTGGCGTCTGACGGCGGGATCTTCAGTTTCGGCGACGCCGCCTTCTACGGCTCGACCGGCGCCATCCACCTCAACCAACCCATCGTCGGCATGGCGGCGTCCCGCACCGGGAAGGGGTACTGGCTCGTGGCGTCTGACGGCGGGATCTTCAGTTTCGGCGACGCCGCCTTCTACGGCTCGACCGGTGCCATCCACCTCAACCAACCCATCGTCGGCATGGCGGCCACATCCGATGGGAAGGGCTACCGGCTCGTGGCGGCCGACGGCGGGATCTTCAGTTTCGGCGACGCGACGTTCTACGGCTCGACCGGCGCCATCCACCTGAACAGGCCCATCGTGGGTATGTCCGGCTTCTGACCCACCGCCGAGCAGCCTCACCCCTTTCCGGAGTCGAAGGGGGTCGGGTGCCGAAGAGCGATCCGAATGCCATACTGGTGAAAAATGGGGCGAGAGGAGCTTCACTATGCACCCCATCGAAAGCGAAACGCTTGGCCAGGATCCCGTCGCCGAACTGACCGCAACCTTCTCGGAGACCGCTCGACTCCTCTTCTCGGCCGGAAGCGTGAACAGTACGCTGGAGCAGATCGTCGCCGTTGCCGTGGAGACCATCGAAGGGTGTGATTTCGCCGGCCTGTTCCTCGTGCACGGCGACAAGGTCGTCACCGCCGTGGCCACCGACCCGGTCGTCGAAGCGATCGATCTGCTGCAACATCAAAGTGGTGAGGGACCCTGTCTCGACGCCATCGCCCAGGGCGTCATGGTCTACGGCGACGACCTGAGCACGGATCCGCGGTGGCCGAACTTCGGCCCGCGTGCCGGTGAGAGTGGCATACGCAGCGCCTTGGCCCTTCCATTGACGGCCAACGGCGCCCTGGGCGCCGTGAACCTCTATGCGGCCTACTCCTCCGCCTTCGGGGTGGTCGACCGGGCCAAAGGCGTGATTCTGTCGTCGCTGGCCAGTGCAGCTCTCGCGGCCGCCCACTTGTACGAGGACGAGGAGCGGCGCATCGACAATCTGCACTCGGCACTGAGCAGTCGAGAGATCATCGGGCAGGCCCAGGGCATTCTGATGGAACGGGAGCGGATCGCGGCGGACCAGGCCTTCGATATTCTGCGGCGAGCCTCGCAGTACCTGAACATAAAGCTCAGGGAGGTGGCCCAGACGTTGGTCGACACCGGGGAACGACCCGACACCGGGCCCCGTGATCGCCGGAAGGGCGACAGACCGGGCGCCCGGGCCTGAGGCAGGCGGGCGCCCCACGTCTCAGGACTTCGTGCTCCCGGTACTTCCTTTGAGAAAGGTCTCGATTGCCGCCACGAGGCCCCGTCCGATGACCATCTGGCCCTGCGTCGTATCGGCGAGAGAACCCTCGAACGGATCGGTCAGATACAAGGGCTCGATGACTGCTCCCGGCATCTCGCTCGGGCTGGAGAAGTACCCCGCTTGGGCCGGGCCTATGAGGAGGAGATGGTCGTAGCTGCCGCCGCGCCGGCGATGCCACCCTGTGAGGGGTCGCCGACGAAGGAACCCAACGAGGTGTCAGGCAGGACCCCGTCGTCCGGGATCCCCCAACCTTGTGCGTTCATGTCCGCCAGGACGTCCTGCTGCACCAAGGTCGCCAGCCTCTGGTTTGCCGCGGCAAAAGGCCGTGCATCGTCGTACGCCGTGAGACTTCCGGCGTTCTCGGGCGAAGAGCCCGCATCGAAATAGATCCCGACGAGCACGCTGGCATGCGCGTCGTCGGCACAGATATCGCGTGCGACGACGTCGTCGTGGGACCCTTCGAGGGTAAGAACGCCCCCCGATGTCATCCCCGGGCCGAGGCGCACGACCGTTGACTGCTGTGTGCGCGACACGACGACGCGAAACCCCTTCGCCCGCAGCATCTGCATGGCGTCGAGCTCCACCGGGAGCGTCAAATGGGCTTCGTCGATCATCGTGCCGGAATCCGTGGTGCCCACCCCACCGGGATCGATCCCACCATGACCGGCGTCGAGAAACACCGTCAGGTGCCGATCACCCTTGGTCGGTCCGAACGCCACACAGGCGCCCGGCGCGAAGGCAGCAGCATCGAGAGACTGCGGCCCCGGCTGAACGCTTTCTGACGAACGGGTCTGCGGCGGCGCGCCATCGCAACCGAATGCAGCCATCCCGGCCACGAGAACAGCCGCCGCTGTCGCGGCCCATCGAGGCCGCGAGGAGCACCTGAGGCAACCAAGGCGAGCGGACGACACCCGGGCGATGGTAGTGAGACGCTTTCGGCAAGGGAGATCACCCCCGCCTTCCGCCGATCCGACCGGCTGGCACGGGTGGCGCGGGTGCAGAGCGCGTACGCTGCAGCTGAGAACGATGGGCAATGGCCGGTTCGCACCGGCTCGGGGAGGTCAGATGAGTACGTACGGGTTGCACAAGGGTTCCGTGAAGGTCGAGTCGGCCGGTCCCATCGCATTCGGACCTGCCGGAATTCTGTTCCTGGCCGACAACGGCACTGCGACGATATTCGCCGTCGACGTGGCCGATCCCGGACCAGAAGCCGGACCTGAGCCTTTCGACCTGGAGAACGTCGATGCCGTGGTGGCGTCGTACCTGGGCTGCGCCGCGCCGGATCTGGTCATTCGCGACATGGCCGTGCATCCCACCTCGCACAACGTGTATCTCTCCGTCCAGCGCGGTCGTGGCGACCTGGGTCAGGCGGTGCTCGTGCGGATCGGTGCTCTCGACGGCTCCATTTCCGACGTGGCACTCGACGACGTGTTCTTTTCGACGATGCGCATCGCCGACGCACCGTCCCTCGATGACGAGCGGCTGGACACGACCCTCCCCCTCGGCACCGAGGGCGAAGAATTCCAGTTCGGCGATCGAACCATCCGCCTTCTACGCCGGCCGATCCGGACGTCGACGGTGACCGACATGGCCTCTACCGACGGTTTTCTTCTCGTCGCGGGTCTGTCGAACGAGGAGTTCTCCTCGAAGCTACGACGTTTTCCCTTTCCGTTCGGCGACGAAGGTGACGACAACAGTCTCGAGATCTTTCACGTCTCTCACGGCAAGTGGGAGACGGCGGCGCCGATCCGCACATTCGTGCCCTACGAGGGTGGTCGGAGCATCGTCGCGGGGTACACGTGCACGCCGATCGTGCACTTCCCCCTCGATGGCCTGGAGCCCGGGTCAAAGACCATCGGGCGCACCGTGGCCGAGCTCGGCGCAGCGAATCAACCCCTGGACATGATCACGTTCGTGGACCGGGGCGAGGAGCACCTCCTCGTCGCCAACAGCGCCCACGGTCTGGTCAAGATCGCCCGGCGTGACATCGACGCCCAGGAACCGCTCACCGAACCCAAGGAGCCGGTCGGGGTCCCGCGCGAGACCACGGAATACCAGGGTGTCATTCGCCTCGCGAATATCGGGGCCGATGTCGTGCTCGCACTCCAGGTGGACGACGAGGGTCGTCACCACCTCCGCTCGTTGAAGACCACGTCCCTCTAGCTTGGCCCGGATCAGCGCGTCGTGGTCGCACTGCGGCGGTGGGGAGTGCATCCGTGTACGCGGCGCCGCGGACGGAGAAACCGTGCAGGTGCGTCCGCGCACGTCCGAGGAGTCCGGTCGTTGGCCCCCCATGGCGGGCCATATGGCCGCTGATGGTGACGACGTGTGCTTTGTCCCCCGGTTCGCATTCGTCGATGGTGCTCCGTATGCGGTGTCGGTCGGCGAGGCGACAGTGGCCGTCCTCATCCGACCGGCGCGCCAGGTCGAGCGCGACAACCGAGGTTCTCGCGGTCCATCCCCGGGCGCATTTCGTGCCGCGCAACCTCTTGCGCTTCTACGTGGTGTTCTCCGAACCGATGAGCGAAGGGTATGCAAGAGAACACCTCCGGCTGGTCGACGAAAACGGGCACGCCGCTCCTGGCGTCGCTCCTGTCGACGGACTACGAACTCTGGGACGGCACACATCGTCGTCTGACCGTCCTGCTGGATCCGGCCCGCATAAAACGGGGTCTCGCAGCGCATCGCCACGCCGGGTACCCGATCCAGGTCGGCCAGCCGTTTCGGCTCGTTGTCGACGCCGGTTTCCGCGATGCACGGGGCGCCCCCCTTCGCTCGGGCGCCGAGAAGCCGTACGACGTGGTCCCCGACGAACGGCGGCGTGTGGAGCCGACGGACTGGGGGCTGCGTCATCCCTTGCGTCAGACCCTCGAGCCCCTCGAGGTCATCTTTGACCGCCCCCTCGACTATGGCCTGCTCGGCCACTGCCTGCACGTGATCGGCCCCGGCGGCCGACGGGTCATCGGCGTGGGAGAGGCCGGGCCGGACGAACGATCGTGGCGGCTGATGCCGGCCGAGCCATGGAGCGACGGGCCACACGAACTCGTCATCGATGACATTCTCGAGGACCTGGCCGGGAACTCGGTGACGAGGGTCTTTGACCATGACCGGACCGATCCCACCGGCGGCATCGGGGAGAAACGGCCGTTCGTGATGACCTTCTTCCCGCGTTGACACGCCTGCTTACTCGCCGGTCACCGAATTATTCCCGTACGCTGGGCCTATGACCCCTTCCTCGGTGGACGTCCCTCCACCCGCCCACCCGACTGCGATCGGTCGTTGGTGAGCGAACGTGGCTGTGTCATCACCGGGTGGGGCACTGCACTGCCTCCCACGGTCGTCACCAACAAGGATCTGGAGTCCATACTGGACACGAGCGACGAGTGGATCGTCGAACGTTCAGGCGTGCGCACCCGACGTGCCGCCACGGGGCCTTTCGTCTCGCCCGCCCCCGCCGTCCACCCTTCCGGGGGCCTAGGGACCACCGCCGCGCTGGCCATAGAAGCGGGTCGTCAGGCCCTCGCATCAGCGAATTCACCGCCCGAAGATATCGACTTCGTGTTGCTGTGCACGACCACCCCCGATCAGGTGATGCCTGGCACCTCGTCGGCAGTCGCAGGTGCGCTCGGGATCACTGGTGGCGCGGTCGATCTCAACGCGGCATGTGCAGGATTCACCTACGGCTTGATCACGGCCGCGGGCATGCTGTCGACCGGTGCCCGCAAGGTACTCCTCATCGGGGCCGAAACCATGACCCGGACCCTCAACTGGGAGGATCGCACGAACGCCTTTCTCTTTGCGGACGGGGCAGGAGCGCTGGTCCTCGAATCGGTACGTGGCCCCGGCTCGCTCCTGGGGTGGGATGCCGGCGTGGACGGCTCCCTGGTCAATCTCCTCTACGTCGATCATGGCCAGGGGATGATCATGCGCGGCCAGGAGGTCTTCCGCAAGGCCGTCAGGGCCGCTGTCGACTCGGCCAACGCGGCGTTGCAGCTGGCCAAGGTTGAGGCTGCGGACGTGGCGCTGTTCGTCCCGCACCAGGCCAATCAACGGATTATGGAAGCGATCGCCGATCGGATCGGGATCCCCCACGACCGGATCGCGTCGGTGATCGAATGGACGGGCAACACGAGCTCAGCATCCATTCCCCTGGCACTCGTCGATGCGATCGGTGAGGGCCGCCTGCAGCCCGGCGACACAGTTCTCTTCGTCGGTTTCGGCGCCGGCATGACGTGGGCCTCTGTCGTGTGGCGTTGGCAGGGACCACTGCATCCCTGAGCCCGTGCCCGGCGCAATGGGTGGCTCATTCCTTTCGCTACGCTCCTGACGTGGACGAAGAGCAAGGCCGAGTCGCCGATCTGCTGGTCCGCTGCCTGGAGAATGAAGGTGTCACGTGCGTCTTCGGCCTCCCTGGCGAGGAGAACATCCGGTTCACCGATGCCATCGCGCGGTCGTCGATTCGCTACGTCCTGGTCCGCCACGAACAAGCGGCGTCGTTCATGGCCGAGATCCATGGACGCCTCACCGGTCGTGCCGGCGTTTGCTCATCCACCCTCGGTCCGGGAGCGATAAACCTTCTGCTGGGAACGGCCGACGCCAACAGCAACAGCACGCCACTCGTGGCGATCTCGGCGCAGGTCGGGCTGCATCGCATCTACAAGGAATCCCATCAGAGCGTCGATCTTGTCGCGATGTTCACACCCGTCACCAAGTGGGCCGAGATGGTCCTCACGGCAGGGGCCGTTCCCGAAATGGTGCGCAAGGCGTTCAAGCTGGCGCAAACCGAACGTCCCGGAGCGGTCTTCCTCGCCGTTCCCGAAGACGTCGAAGCCCTGTTCGTGAAGGACGATGTCCTACCCCTCACCGTGAACGTCCCCCGCCCGGACGAGCCCTCACCCTCGCAGATCGCGCGCGCCGCCGCCGTGCTCGATGCCGGCAGCCGACCGATCGTGCTCGCCGGCCATGGTGCGGCGAGAAGCGGCGCGGCAGCTGCACTGATCCGCTTTTCCGAGCGCTTGGGACTTCCGGTGGCGACCAGCTTCCATGGAAAGGGCGTCTTTCCCGACGATCATCCGAACGCCCTCGGCGCGGTGGGCTTCATGAGCCACGACTATGTCAATTTCGGCTTCGACGAAGCCGATGTGATCATCAGCGTGGGCTACGAGCTCCAAGAATTCGACCCGCAACGGATCAACCCCGACGGGGACAAGCGCATCATCCACCTGAGCCGTTTCCCGGCCGAGGTGGACGCACACTATGACGTCGAGGTGGGGGTCCAGGCGGATATCAGCCGGACGCTCGACGCCCTGGCCGACGCTGCCAGCCGTCATTTCACACGTGGCGCAAGTGGGGAGAAGATCCGGCAGTTGTTGGCCGATGACCTCTCGCAGGGCGCTGCCGATGACAGCTTCCCCCTGAAGCCGCAGCGCGTGGTCGCCGATACCCGAATCGCCCTTGATCGTTCTGACATCGTCCTCGCCGACACCGGCGCCGTGAAGATGTGGATGGCCCGGCTCTACCCCACGTACGAACCCAATACGTGCCTGGTGTCCAACGGGTTGTCGACGATGGGCTTCGCCCTGCCGGGCGCCATCGCAGCCAAGCTGGGGGCGCCCGACCGCCGGGTGCTCGCCGCAGTCGGCGACGGGGCATTCCTCATGAACGCACAGGAGATAGAGACCGCAGTACGCGAGCGGATCCCCCTCACCGTGTTGATCTGGCAGGACGACGCGTACGGACTGATCAAGTGGAAGATGCGCCTCGAATTGGGACACGACGTCGCCACCGACTTCGCGAACCCCGACTTCGTCGCGTACGCCGAAAGCTTCGGAGCTCGCGGGTACCAGGTGCGCGCGGCGAGCGACCTTCTCCCGATGCTCAACGAAGCGTTGGCCGACGACGCCGTCTCCGTGATCGCCTGCCCGGTGGACTACTCGGAGAACCTTCGGCTCACCGCCGCTCTGGGCGACCTCGCGGGCCCGTTCTGATCGAGGCGGCACCTCTCGATGGCGACGGATTCCCCCAGCACGCATGGGGACGACGCGCCCGATCTCCTACTCCGGATGGCCCGGATCGAAGTCAGCGACATCCCTTTTGGTCATTCGGCCCGCACGTGGTCCATTTCCTCCGTCGATCACGGCGATCAGAAAGGCCTCATGGTCGCCGCCGCTCATTCGGTCTATGACCCGACCCTCCACCCATGCCGCGCATTCCGAAAGGATCGGGGACCCGCCCACTCCACGTGTCCACTGCACCTGTGCGAACTTATCGATCACGTCGCCGGTCTGCTCCCCGAAGAGAGATGCGGTCTTCCGTTGGTCGGCGCCCGAGAAGATGCAGGCCGAGGGTGGTCGACCTGCAGGGCAACGCCGAATGTGTGGTTGATCTTCGAGACGCACACAATGAATCGCACCGGATCGATGCTCGCTTGCGTCACGAAGCCGGCGAGGCATCCGCTGGGCTCGTCGTCTGCAAACGCCGTGACGACGTACAGCGGATAGTCGCGTCAACCGCACGAGCGATTCGGACCGTCGATCGTCCTCAGGCATGCACACCCACGTTGCCCATGTACCCGCCTTCGGACGGCCCGAAACCGGGAGAGGGCCCGAGCTGGTGCCGACACACCCGATGTTCGGGCCTAACCTCCTGCAATGGCTTCGGGAGGTCCTACCGCGTTCGTGTTGGGCGGCGGAGGTGTTCTCGGCGCAGCGGAGGTGGGCATGCTTCGTGCCCTCTTCGAGCGCAACATCGTGCCGGACCTGATCGTCGGATCGAGCGTGGGCGCTCTCAACGGGGCATTTGTCGCCGCTGAACCTTCCCTGGCCTCGGTCGACCGGATGGTCAAGGTATGGACGGGCCTGTCCGAGCGAGGAGTGTTCGGCGGGTCCGTGTTCGGCCAGATCGGTACGCTCGCTCGCCATGGGACACATCTCCACAGTAACGACGGTCTGCGGCAGCTGATCGAGGACGAACTCGGCCCGCTGGAATTCGACGAACTGGCCGTTCGATTCGAGTGTGTCGCGGCATCCATCGAGCGGGCCTCCGCAACGTGGTTCTCCACGGGGTTGGTCACCCCGGCCGTGCTCGCCTCGTGTGCCGTGCCGGGACTGCTGCCGGCAGTCGAGATCGGCGGTGAGCACTACTTCGACGGAGGCCTGGTCCGTTCCGTCCCGATCGGTCGTGCAGCCGAATTGGGCGCCAGGCGTATCTTCGTACTGCAGGTGGGCCGCCTGGAGCGGCCGTTGCAGCCACCGACGCGACCATGGCAGGTCGCGGTGGTCGCATTCGAGATCGCCCGGCGCCATCAGTTCGGGGAAGAGCTCGCCGGCCTCCCAGAAGCGGTGGAGGTCAATGTCCTTCCCAGCGGTTCGGCGCCGCCGGCCCTCTCGATGCGCTATCGCTCCACCTCCGGCGTCAAGGGTCGGATAGATGCTGCCCACGCGGCGACGGCCGCCTATCTCGAGGCAAAGTCCTCTCCGTAGCGAACCCTGCACCATGCCCGCCCTTCTTTCGCGGTCCCGTGCGCCGACTGCTCCTGCCCGTGGACATAGTGGTGCTGATCATGCTGGCGGCCCTCTTCGCCACTGGAGCCGTGATCGGCACCCTGGTCGCCCCACTGACATCCCCGACGGCGGATCCTTCGTCTTTCCGCGTTCGCCCTGAGCTATTGCTTCGTTGAACTCGCGGCGCTGACCGCGGCCGGCCTTCTCTTGTTGCGTCACGCTGCGCCGGCCCGGTTCCGCCTCAAAGGTCGGCGGGAGTGGGTCGTTGCCAATGAAGCAGCTCTTGGCCTGGGCGCTCGGGATGGTCTTGCGGGCCGCACACCGCTGCCTCGGATTCCAGGTCGCAGTCGTCAGTTCGTCGGATACGACGCCCCTGTCGGAGAAGGAACCCGTCCTCGTGCTCGCCCGTCACGGGGGCCCTGGTGACTCCTTTGCGTTGGTGCATCTCCTCTTGACCAGGTACCACCGGAGCGTGCGTATCGTCCTCAAGGACATCCTCCAGTTGGACCCCCTCATCGACGTCCTCTTGAACCGCCTCGGTTGCTGCTTCCTCGCGTCGCCTTCAGGCGATGGAGAGGAATTGTGCGCAAAGGTGGCGGCGATGGCGGCACAACTCACGCAGCGAGAGGCTCTCCTCCTCTTTCCCGAGGGTGCGAATTGGACGCCGCACCGACGCCGGCGGGCCATCCGTCGGTTGCATCGCGACCACAAGTCGGAGCCCGCCCGCGCGGCGACATTGATGACCAACGTCCTCCCACCGCGTCCGGGCGGCGTCCTCGCCTGTCTCGATGCGCGCCCCGATCTGCCGGTGGTCGTCGTCGCCCACGCCGGGTTGGACAAGGTCGTCAGCGCCCGCCAAGCCTGGGACGAACTTCCGATCACGACGCCGATGTCGGTCCGGGCATGGCCGACGGCCGAGGTTCCACCAGGTGAAGAAGCTCGACTGGCCTGGCTCACGCTGGAATGGGCCGTCGTGGACGAATGGGTCGAGGCCTTTCATGCCGGGGCCACGTCGAAAGGCGATTGAGGATCACCGAATCGAGGTGGGCACGGGGCAATGGCCACCGCGTTGCGACGTGTTAGGGAGCGCCTTCTTCGGGTACCTGAGGGCCCACGGAGGCAGACGGATGAATCCACTCGAGAAGGCGATGCGACGAATTGACGTCGCGCAACAACGATACGCGCCCCGCCGCCGTCGTCTTCGGCGTCGTGAAGAAATTCGGCGACGACAACGCCGGCATTCTCGTGGCCAACCTCGCCTTCTCGGCCTTCTTATGCGTGTTCCCGCTCTTGCTTCTGCTGGTGACAGTGCTCAATATCGTGCTGGCGCATGACTCCGGGGCGCGCACCTCCATCCTGCACTCGACCCTTCACGAGTTCCCCGTCGTCGGCCATCAGCTGGGAAGCCAGATCCACGGCCTGCAACGAAGTTCGGTGATCGGACTCGTCCTGGGTCTCCTCGCTCTTCTCTGGGGGAGTACAGGCTTGGCGCAATCCGGGCTCTTCTCAATGTCCCAAGTGTGGAACCTGCCGGGGACCGAAAGGCCGAACTTCGTGCAACGGCTCGGCCGGAGTCTCGCTTTTCTCGCCGTTCTCGGATCGGGCCTCGTGGTGACCACCGCCCTGGCCGGTTTTGGAACCTTCGGGCGGCACAACGTCGCTCTGGGCGTTGTCAGCGAGGGACTCGCCATCATTGTGAACATCGCCACCACTCTCGGCGCCTTCCGGGTGCTCACCCCCAAGGCCGTGCCCGGCCGACAACTCGTCGCCGGCGCCATAGCCGGAGGCATGGCCTGGACGATCCTCCAAGCAGTGGGCGGTTACCTGATCGGCCACGACCTCAAAAACGACAGCACGACCTATGGGACGTTCGGGGTGGTCCTCGGGCTCGTCGCCTTCGTCTACCTGGGTTCCCAGATCACGATCTACGCCGCCGAACTGAACACGGTGCTGGCTCGGCATCTGTGGCCCAGAGGCCTCGTACAGCCCCCGCTGACCGAAGCCGATCAGAGGTCACTCGCCCTTCAGGCCACCCAGAACCGACGACGACCCGAGCAGGAGGTCGCCGTCGACTTCACCGCGCCGGCCATGACGCAACGCGCATGGCTCTCCGCACAGGAGGACGGAGCGGCGAACGACGGCGTCAATGAGCAGCGGTCACCGGAACGTTTGCCACTGCGAAGAGACGGGTAGGAACATTGCATGCTCCTCCTCCTGGCCCTGCTCCTCGTTCTCCTCTTTTTCGGGATCGGATTCGCTGTCCACCTGCTTGTGGATCGTGGCCATCGTCTTCTTCGTGCTGTGGCTCGTCGGTGCTGCGGTCGGCCGGGGTGAAGCCGCCGGGCGCCACCGTTTCTACCGCTGGTAGGACTGCATCCGTGTGTCGTGGCCGCCGTCGGGATGGCTCAGGACTCGACGACCACATCGTGCAGGGTTCTTGTCCGGGCGTAGGCCACGCCACACCGGGTGACGGAGGCGGCCGGCCTGCGTCCATTCGCCGAATTGCACTTCGCCGACCAGCTCGGGCTCGACAAAGTGCGGTCGCCGTTCCTTCACGTCAGAAGGCGGGGTGAACGGGTTCGTCGCTGCGGGTTGCCGGCCGGAGGAGATCCATGAGGGAATCACGGTCGTCGTCACTGAATCCGGTGCCGACTTTGCCGACAAACCGCAAGCCGCCCTCGCCGTGGATCCCGAGAAGGAGGGCGCCGATGCTCCCGCCTCGACTGCCGGCGCCGTCGGTCCAGCCGCCGATGACCACCTCTTGGGTTCGCACGTTCTTGATCTTGATCCACGCGTCACTCCGCTTGCCCTCGACGTAGGGGGAGTTGCGCCTTTTGGCGATCACCCCTTCGAGACCGGCTTCCTTCGTCGCTTGGAGGATGTCTCTTCCATTGACGTCGCGGAACGAATCCGCCGTGGCAAAAGATGCACCGGAGAGCCCGAGCCCCTCGAGCAGCGCCCGTCGCTCGTCGTACGACAGTGCGAACAACGGGTGGCCATCGAGATGGAGAACGTCGAAGAGCACATAACTCGCCGGCGACTCTGCGCTCTGCTTCTTGACCGCGTTGGCACTCGCCAGATGGAGGCGGTGCTGCAGACGGCCGAAGTCGGGCGCACCGTCCTCTCCGAGAACGACGATCTCCCCGTCCAGCACGCAAGGCCGTGAACCCAGGGCCTCTCCCAGCTCGCGGAACTCGGGGAACGACGGGGTGAGGTCCTTGTCATTGCGGCTCATCATCCGGATTCGCCCACCCTCTATGAACGAGATCGCCCGCACCCCGTCCCATTTGATCTCGAAGGCCCACCCCTCATCGTCGACGGGAAGCGTTCCCAACGTGGCCAGCATCGGTCGGACCCTGTCGGGGAGGGCATGGAAACCCTCCGGAGCGGGATCCATGCGATGGATCATCCAGTTCTTTCCGCCGGTGGGGAACAGGACATAGCGACCGTTGACCTTTGAACCATGGAGCACCACCATGACTTCGTCAGGGCGCCATTTCTCGACCTCGAAGAAGCCGTGATCCCAGAAGCTTGACCTGACCCCCGCCATACTCCCCTGCGGGAATGTCACCCTCGAAAGACCCGTAGTCCAAAGGGTGGTCTTCCGTATGGACTGCGAGGTGGTTGGACTTCGGGTCTTCGGGCACTCCCTTGGGCAGCGCCCATGAGACCAGTACACCTTCGTGCTCGAGCCGGAAGTCCCAATGCAGCGCCCGGGCGTGATGCTCCTGAATGACGAAGACCGGTGGGTCTTTCCGCCGCCGGCCGGGCCCGCGACCCCCATGGGCTCCGGGGTCTTCGCCGGATCCCGCTTGGCCCGGTACGGCCCGAGAGCGGCCTCGCTCTTCTCGGGATCGTCCTTCCGTCGACTAACCATGGGAGCATTTTGTACCCCACGCACTTCTCACGTCTCCCGGTGAGGGTCCCGGACCCCGAAACCTACGAGAAAGCGAACAGATCTCCCTGCTGCTCCACCCGGACCAGCACATCGGCGCTGGTGAATTCCAAGATGGAGGCGTCCCCCTTTTCCAGACATTCGTGGACTTCTTGCCAGGTGACGGGCGTGGACACCGTGGGCAAGGCGCGCCCACGCACCGAGTAGGCCCCGATCGTCGTCTTGGACGGGTGGTTCTGGCTCCAATCGATGAGGATCTTCCCGCGGCGTAGGGACTTGCGCATGTTCGACGTGACCAACTCGGGTTGCGCCTGCTCAATTTCCTTCGCGATCCCGTGCGCATCGTTGCGCGCCTTCTCCCACGAAGTCCTGCCCTCGAGATGCGCATACACCTGGACGCCCTTGGATCCGCTCGTCTTCACCCGCGTCTGTAACCCCCTGGCGTCGAGCTGGTCACGCACGAAGAGTGCCACCTGGCAGCATTCGACGAGAGCCGTCCCTTCTCCGGGATCGAGGTCGAAGACGAGCAAATCAGGTGGAGCGGGTAAGCGACGTCGCCTTCCCACCCGCCACAGGGGTACGTGGAACTCGATCGTCCCCAAGTTGGCCGCCCATACCAGAGAAGGGCAGATCATTCACCACCGTGTACTCCACCGCGTCGTCGCCCTCCGAGCTCGGAACGATGACGGTATCGACCCATGGGGGGGCATGCGACGGGACGTGCTTCTCGTAGAAGTAGTTCTTCTCCACTCCGTCCGGGTACCGCTTCATGGTGAGGGGGCGATCCATTATGTGCGGCAACATCGCCTGCGCCACCTTGACGTAGTAGTCGATCAACTCCCCTTTGGTGAACCCCGCCTCGGGAAAAAGAACCTTCTCCAAGTTCGAGACGCTGAGCTCGCGGTCCCCCACCGTCACTCGAGTTTCCTGGCGAGCCATCCCTCAGTTATATCTCGCCGACGCGACCTCGCCGCGGACATTTTCGCCGCACGTCGACGTACGCGCCGGGAGAGTCAATTTCTCAATTCCATTCCCTCTTGCGGTCACCTCAAACCAGCTCTCGATCGGCGACTCTCTCCCGAAGAAGATTTCGGTTAGACGGCACTGCTCCGGGGAATACCCCAATCGCCAAAGAACTGGGGGTTGACGGATGCTCATAGTGCACCACGACACAAAGAACAGATCCAGCGTCGCATCCACCGACAACGAGCCCATCCGGAGCCTGATCCCGGCTCGACTCGATCGACTCGGCTGGTCCCGGTTTCACACCATGGTCGTCGTCGCTCTCGGTGTGGCATGGGTGCTCGACGGCCTGGAGATCACGATCGCCAGCAACGTCACCACGCTCATCAGCAAACCAGCAGGCGCTGAACCTCTCTTCGGGCGACGTCTCGTTTGCCATTGGCACCGTGTACCTCCTGGGTGAAGTGGCGGGAGCGCTCTTCTTCGGGCGTTTGTCGGACAAGTGGGGGCGCCGAAATCTGTTCATGATCACCCTGGGCGTCTATCTCTTCGGTGGGCTCCTGACCGCCATGACCTTGGGTCACTCCCAGGGCTGGGTGTACTGGCTCTGGGTGTCGCGCTTCATCGCCGGAATGGGCATCGGCGGCGAATACGCAGCCATCAACTCGGCAATCGACGAACTCATTCCGGCCAGGTACCGGGGACAGGTCGACATTGCGGTCAACGGCACCTACTGGGGTGGGGCCTTCCTCGGCACGATCGTGACACTGGTCGTGGTGAACAATCTCCCGGCGTCCTACTCGTGGCGTGTCGCGTTCCTCACCGGTCCGGTGCTCGGTCTCGTCATACTCTTCGTCCGCAAGAATCTTCCCGAGAGCCCACGTTGGCTGCTCATGCATGGCCGGGAGGAAGAGGCGGAAACCCAAGTACGACGGATCGAAGAGGCCGCCCAGGCCTCCGGAGGATCGCTCGGCAAGGTCGACGAGTCAAAGGCGATCGACATCGCTCCGGCGACGAACATCGGATTCATCGCGCTGGCTCGCACCCTCTTCGTGACCTATCCGCGCCGAGCGATACTCGGCGCGACGTTGATGATCACACAATCGTTCTTGTACAACGCGATCTTCTTCACCTACGCCCTCGTCCTGACCAACGTGTACGGGGTCTCGTCGAAAGACACCCCGTACTACTTCATGTTCTTCGCCCTCGGCAATCTCATGGGCCCCCTGACCCTCGGGCGGCTCTTCGACACCATCGGTCGCCGGCGCATGATCTCGGGGACGTACATTCTGGCCGGATCGCTCCTGATCGTCAGCGCCATCCTCTTTGATGCCGGTGCTCTCAACGCCACGACCCAGACCGTCTGTTGGTGCGTCATCTTCTTCTTTGCTTCATCCGGCGCCAGTGCCGCCTACCTGACGGTGAGCGAGATCTTCCCGGTGGAGGTCAGAGCAAAGGCCATCGCCGTCTTCTTCGCCATCGCACAGACCTTCGGCGCCCTCGGGCCATGGCTCTACGGGATGTTGATCGGCAACGGCCAGGACCATTTCAAGCTCTTCATCGGCTACCTCATCGGCGCCGCCGTCATGATCATCGGGGGTCTGGTAGAGGTCGGGCTCGGTGTCGCCGCGGAGCAGCAATCACTCGAGGACATCGCCCTGCCACTGTCGGCGGTGCAAAAGGGTCCGGCATCCGGCGGATCGGGAAAGGCTCCCTCGTCGACACCCCGGCCACAGATCGCGGGTCTGTGACAGCTGAAGATTTCCTGAGAGATCCGACCGACCGGCTCCATCCGGGCGTTGCGGAACGTGCGCATCACGAAATAGTGTCGACCTGTTCCGGCGGGACCACCCGATGTTTGAGCAACAGTGAACCTGTGGCCGTCATTCCGAGTTCGACCGTTGGTCAGGAGCACGACTTTGAGCCTCGAAGACAGCTGTGGGGTCGATCGCTCACGGAGCAGCCTGAATGCGAGGTGACGATCACGCCGGCACCGACGTGATCGGCGACGAGGAAGCCCTGTGGCGCCTCGTCACGGCGCTCGCGGGTGCCGTGACGCCATTCGAAGTGGCAGAGGCATTCACCAAGGAAGGCGCTTTGGCCGCCGGGGGATCCTTCGCCAATATGGCGATCCTCAGCGACACGCCCGACATGGTCCAGGTGGTGCACCGCCCCGTCTTCAATCCCCAAGTGGTCGCGCAACGTGGCATGTTCGACCTCGGGGCCAACACGCCGGCGTGCGAGGCCATCCGGAGCGGATTGCCCGTGCTCCTGGGCTCAACCGACGAGATTCGATCCCGCTACCCGGAGTTGCTCAGCGAGATCGAACAAGCGGGCCTGAGCTCCAGGGCCTCCGTCCCGCTCCACGCTGCGACAGGGGCCACACTCGGCGCGATCGGCATCGGGTGGCCCGGGTCCCAGGTCTTCACGGCACTGCAGCTGCGCCGGCTCGACCTCTTGGCCCAGCTGGTCGGCCTGGGACTGGAGCGGGTGCTGCAGAACGATCCGCAACGCGCACACGTGGACCTGCGGCCGAGCGTCGTCGAGACGATGCCCAACGCTTTCTTCTCGCTGGATGCCACGCTGACGATCACCTACCTGAACGCCGAGGCGGAACGGCTTGGCGCGCACGCAGCGCGACGCGGTGCTCGGTTCCAACTTCGTCGAAGCCTTCCCCGACGCCGAGGGAAGCGGATTCGTCGCGCGCTGCCGGCATGCGATCGTCACCGGAGCCTCGGTCGTCTTCGAGGAGTACTTCCGCCCGTTGGAGGGGTGGTTCGAAGTCCATGCCTGGCCGGACCGCAATGGATTGAACGTCTATCTCTCTGACGTCAGCGAGCGACACCGCTCCGAACTCGAGCAGACGATGGCCCTGGACGAGGCGCGGCAAGCCCACGCCCGATTGAGCTTCTTGGCCGAACTCTCGTCAAAGCTGCACGGCGTGCACACCCGGGCCGAGCTCTACGAGAGGCTCAGCAGGGCCGTGACCACGTCCATGGCAGACTGGTCCACCGTTGTCGTGCCATCGGGAGACGAACTGATCCGGGTAGCCGCATACCATCAGGACCCGATTCTCAACAGCTTGGCCCGACGGCTCGTGGGTGGCTATCCCCACCCCTTCACCGGGCCCTCGCCCGGCGTCGTGGTCTATCGCAGCGGCCAACCGCTGCGCCTCGCCGCATTTGGCGGAGCAGATCGTCAACGATCTCGATGGCAGCGTGTCCAGCGCGGCGTACGGCCGGACGCTGCGGCTGCTGGGCGACGGTCCGGGCCTCATCATGCCCGTCCTGTCAGACCAGGGGGTGGTCGCCGTGCTGACCATGGTCCGCCATGGCGGCGAGCCCTTCAGCGACGAGGACGTCGTCGTCATGGGCGAGGCCTTGAAGAGCGTGGCCGATCTGCTGGAGGGCGTGCTGCAGCTCGAGACGCAACGGGAGACGGCGAGTGCACTGCAGGCTGCCGCGCTGCCGAAGACCCTTCCGGTGCATCCACGTCTTCACTTGGCCGCCGGATACCGTGCGGCCAGCGAGGGCGCCCAGGTCGGCGGCGATTGGTACGACGCCTTCGAGCTCCAGTCAGGACACATCGCACTCGTCGTGGGGGACGCGGCGGGACACGGACTCCAGGCGGCGGCGCTCATGACCCAAATCCGCAATGCGCTCCGGGCCCATTTGTTCGCGTCACTCGGACCATCCGAATCAATTGCCAAGTTGAACAGCTTCGTGGCGACGCAGGAGCCCGACGCGTTCGCCACCATCATCTGCGTGGAAGTCGATCCGCTCACCGGAGAGGGCGTGTGGTCCTCGGCCGGGCATCCGGCCCCGATCCTCCTGAGCCGCGACGGGACCTCGCGCTACCTCCAGGGAAAACCGGGACCCCCGATCGGCTGCGGTGAGCATACGGCCGATCGAGCACTCGGTGGCCCTTCGACCAGGTGACAGGTTGGTCATGTTCACCGACGGGTTGTTCGAGCGTCGCGGCGTCGACCTCGACATCGGCTTGACGCATCTCATGATCACGACCGAGCAGACGCTGGGTCACGCTGATGTCTCTTCGGCTTGCGAGTTCATACTGCGAGAAATGCTCATGGGTGCCCACGACGATGACGTGTGCCTGCTCATCGCCGACTTCTCGCCGTAGGAAGACGGCTCAGGCCAGCTCCGCCCAGATGACCTTGCCCACGTCCGAGGCGTCCATCCCCCAGTTCTGCGATAGGCAGGCGACGAGTCCGATACCTCGTCCTGACCGCACCACCAGTCTCTCCCGATCGATCGGCAGGGAATCCCTTACGGAAAGACGTATGCCGTGGCTCTCCGTGCGGAGCGAGAGCGAGAAGGCGGACTTGGCGTGCACCACCGCATTCGCCGCCAGTTCCGTCACCACCAGCGCCGCATCGTCAACGAGTTGGGCACGATATCCCCATTGGCGCATCGCGTCGGACACAAGGTGACGTGCTGCCCTCGGCGCGTGGACATCGGCGGGGAACCGTGCGGAAATGTCGGCGCCCGGCAACATGCACCCTCCTTCATCGCGGCGTGTGGGCCCGGACAGTACGGACGTATGCGCAGCGCAGAGACGCTCCAGGGCTTCGGCCTGCCGGGAACCCGAGATCGAGTCGGCACCGTACGCACACAGGAGCGAGAAGGGCGCCGACGCGTGCAATTCGTTCCACAGCTCCTCGAGCTCCACCGCCGCCATGACGTGGCCCGCACTCCAAAGGAGCGACACCATCTCGCCGACGACATGCACACGGTGCCCGGTCTCCACCTGTTCCCGTACGATGCTTCCGACCCCCTCGGTAAAGGCTGCGGCATCGATCCGCCCGTCGGTCACAAAGGTGGCGAGCAGCGTGGCGGCATCGAACGCGAGGATCCGTCCGCGGCGGGGCGCTTCCTCCCCGTCCATGCCGAGCATCGCCAGTTGGGTTGCACAGGCTCGCCGGTGATCCTCGGTGGCGATGACGATCGCCAGCTCCCCCGCGCCGAGGGCGGCAGCGATGGAACGTGCCGCCTCTCCACACAGATCCGATTCGCGTTCGTAGAGATGCACCATGTGAACCCGGTCCACGTGGGCGGTGGCGCGCCCTCCTGTCGCCGGCATGTTCTGTCACGCTATTGTCCAGCTCCCTGCCACGCAACGACACCGGTCTCCGTCGGCACCGTGGTCCCCCTGTGCCGAGGCCCCGAAGGGCTCGTACGTCCGCTCGGGCAGCACCCGGGGTGTGAGGGATCGGTCATCCTCCGTGGGCGATAGCGTCATACCGATGATGACGGGGAGGGCGTCATGAGCCCGCCGGAGCGGATGCGGGCCGAGCTGCCGCCGGAGCAGCCGGGCAGTCGACCCGTCCTCACAGAGATTCAGCTCGACGTCCTCCGGCACTACGGCGTCGAAGAAGTGGTGGCGGCCGGAGACGTGCTCTTTGCTGACGGCGACGAGACCTACGACCTGGTGGTCACGCTCGAAGGCGGAGCGGAGATCGTCGAGCACTACGGTCAGCCCGACGAGGTGGCGATCGTCGAATACGGCCCGCTCGAGTTCCTGGGCGAAATGGGCCTCCTCACCGGCCAACACGCCTACCTGACGGCGGTGGCCAATGGTCCCGGCCGGATCCTGCGGATCCCCGTCGATCAGGTTCACGTGATCATGGCGGAAGAGCTCGACCTCAGCGAGCTGATACTGCGGGCCTTCCTCCTTCGGCACTCCCGGCTCACCTACCGCGGATCCGGGCTCACCCTCATCGGTTCTCGCCTCGACGTTGACACCCGCCGGTTGCTCGAGGTGTTGGCCCGCAATCGACTGTCCTCCCGATGGCTGGACCCGGTGGATTCGCCCGAGGTGGATGCGCTGTTGCGCGAACTCGCCATCGAGCCGGCTGACCTCCCGATCATCCTCATCGCAGGAGCGCCGCTCCTCCGCAATCCCAGCAGTCGTGAGCTCCTCGACGCGTTGGGACTCGTGGCCAGGCACGGGACCGACCTCTCAGAAGTGTGCGATCTCCTTGTGGTCGGCGGTGGTCCTGCCGGGCTCGCCGCGGCGGTCTACGGTGCATCAGAGGGACTCACGACAACGCTGGCCGAGGACACGGCCCTCGGCGGGCAAGCGGGGACGTCCTCGCGCATCGAGAACTACCTCGGCTTTCCGGCCGGCCTCTCCGGCGACGAACTGACCGCCAGGGCGGCCCTGCAAGCCAAGAAATTCGGGGTGCGGGTCAAGCTGGCATCCCGGGCGACGGGCCTCTCCAGCACGACGGACACGCACGAGGTCACGTTCGAGGACGGCGACGTGGTCACTGCCAAATCGGTGATCATCGCGACGGGCGCCCGCTACAACCGGCTCCCGCTGGACCGGCTGAGCGAGCTCGAGGGCGTCGGCGTGTACTACGCGGCCAGCCAGATGGAGGCACAGGCGTGCGGGGACAGGCCCGTGGTCGTCGTGGGCGGCGGGAACTCGGCCGGACAGGCTGCGCTGTTCCTCAGTCGCACGTGCGTCGAAGTGCACATTCTCATTCGCAGGGACTCGCTGGCGGAGACGATGTCGCGCTACCTGATCGACCAGATAGAGCGTCATCCTCAGATCAGCGTGTCGCCGCACACCGAGGTCTCGGGGCTCATCGGCGACACCGTCCTCGAGGGGGTCGAGGTACGCCACAACATCTCCCAGGCGACCAGTACCTTGTCGATCAGCGGCTTGTTCGTCTTCATCGGTGCCACACCGAGCACCGCCTGGCTCGGCGGACAGTTGGCCGAGGATGAGCACGGATTCCTGCTCACCGGGCGGGATGTACCGGCGACACACCACCTCGATCCCGCCTACGCTCCCTTCTTGCTCGAAACCAGTCGGCCGGGGATCTTCAGCGTGGGTGACGTGAGGAGTGGATCCGTCAAGCGCGTCGCCACCGCCATCGGAGAAGGATCGATGGCCGTACGGTTGGTATTCGACCGGGCTCAGGCGCAAGAACGTCAGGCTCGGGAGGCCGCAGCGTCCACGCAATAGTCGTCTTACCCCGAGGAGGAACACATGGCAGACGATCAGATCGACCCCACGGTCCCGCCAAGCGGGACAGGCTGTGTCGAGTGTCTGGCGGCCGGTGGATGGTGGTTACACCTACGCCGCTGCGCACAATGCGGTCACATCGGCTGCTGTGACAATTCGCCCAGCCAGCATGCCACCGCGCATGCACGCGGCACGCAGCACAACGTGATCCAGAGCTTTGAGCCCGGCGAGGACTGGTTCTGGGACTACAGCACCGAGCGGTACGCCGAGGGGCCGCCCCTGGCGCCGCCGCATTCGCACCCGCTGACGCAACCCGTTCCGGGCCCCGAAGGCAAGGTCCCCCGGGACTGGCAACGGCATCTCAACTGACGTCGCCTTCCTCTTCTTCGATCACGATGGCCCCTTCGGGACAGGCCAGGGCGCCCCGGCGCGCTTGTTCCCAGAGCTCTGGGGGCACGTCCATGCGGTCGGTCTCGTTGAACCCCAGGTCGTTGAGCTCATAGACGTCGGGGCCTTGAAGGTGGCACAGCGCGTGGCCGGTGCAAAGCTGGGTGTCTACGCGCACACGCACGGGGTTCTCCCTTCCCGAGGAGTTGCCGACCTCACAGGATCCGGCGCCCCGGACTGAACGTGGCCGGAATTCTCGCCCAGCCTCCGATGCCCGACCAATTCGGATACTCCACGACCTGGTCTTGATCCACCTGATAGTCCGGCATGCGCAGCAACACCTGCCGGATGATCTCCTTGAACTGCGCGCGAGCGAGGTGCGACCCGGGGCAGCGATGGATCCCGAGACCAAAGGCCACGTGCCGATTCGGGAAGCGATCGACGATGAACTGTTCTGCGTCGGGAAACGCATTCTCGTCGTGACAGGCCGACACCTCGCTCAGGAGCACGCGGTCCCCCGCAGCGATGTGGCAGCCCCCGAGCTCGACATCGCGCGCGGCGATGCGCCCGTGAGTGCGCGCGGGAGGGTACATCCGGAGGAATTCCTCCGTGCCCGAATCGAGAAGGGTGGGGTCGTCGAGGAACCGTGACCGAAGCTCGGGATGGCGGCCCAGGTACAACAGAGCCGACGACGCGAGCGAGGTCGTCGTATCGACACCACCGCCCACCACGAGAAGCACGACCGCCTCCGCATCGGAGAGGGCAATCCGGTGCCCATCGACGTCGTGCAGCACAATGAAGCTCATGGCGTCGTCTCGGGGATGCTGCAGACGGTCCACGAGCTCCTCCCGGACTCTCGTGCCGGTCCAGGCGACGTCCGCCAGAGCCCGTGCGAATTCAGGCGTCGTGCGATCGAAGCTCCCGACTCCATGGAACGCGTTCGACATGCGCTCCCAATCGGACTGGGGGAATCCGAGAAGTTCCAAGGCGACTGCCGCAGGAATCGGGCAGGCGATGTCGTCCGTCATGTCACACTCACCCGATTCGATCACCCGGTCGATGGCGTACGTCACCCAGTGCGCGATCCGTGGCTGCAGGCGTTGGACGGCGCCCGGCGAGAGCAACTCGCTGAGAATGCGGCGGAGGGGGTGCCATTGCGGCGGATCGAGCTCCTCGGGGTAGAGCGGCGGGATCCTCAAGTTCCCCACGCTCAGCGACGAGATATCAGGATCGACGCGAGCGGACGAGAACGACTCCCAGTCCTTGAAGGCGCTCGCCACCTCCTCGTAGCCCGAGACGACCCAGTGGCCGCCGTTCGCAGCCGTCCAGGCGACCGGACACGCCTGGCGGACCTTCCGCCAGGCGTGGTCAGATTCGGACAGGCTCTGTTGCCCGTAGTGATCGAAGTCGATCAGCGGTTGCTTCGACATCCCCCCGCCGAACTCGGATCCGTCCATCTACCCTCCCCGTCGCTCGACCCCGCACTGTAGGGCCAGGCGCGCATGTGTGCCATCCCCGGCCAGGGACGACGCACGCCGTGGTGGCCTTCTCTACGCTGGCGCGATGCCAGAAACCGTGATTGATGCCGATACCCACCTGTTCGAGACGGGTGCGATGTGGGCTGAGCATCTTCCCAGGGCCCGCCGGGAGTTGGCGGTGCGCATTGAACAGGACACTCTGGGTTACGCCTGGTTGACCGGCCCCGACGGCTCGCACATCCACCTGGCGGAGGTCCACACACCCGGGGACATCATGACGATGGGAGCACGAAGGATCCGGCAACGATCGGGGCTACCGCCGGCCGTTCCCTTCGACGCGCTTGCCGCCCACGATCATGACCCCGCGGCCCGGGTCCGTCTGATGGACCACCAGGGTGTGGACCAAGCCCTGGTGTTCCCGAATTTCGGTCTGTTCTGGGTACGCACCCTCGAAGACCGGTTGGACGCGCAACTGGCCAACATGGAGGCCTGGAACCGCTGGGCGAGAGAGGGGATCCGGCCCGCGGGCGGAGGTCGGCTCCACCCCGTCGGCCACGTCTCGCTCCGCGATCCGGCGTGGCTCGACGACCAATTGGCTTCCCTCTCGGCAGCCGGCGTGACGGCGGCGATGGTCCCCATAGGCCCGGTTGACGGTCGACCCTTCTCCCATCAGGACCTCGATCGGTGCTGGAGTTCGTTCGAGCATCACGGTGTGGCCGTGATCTTTCACATCTCCGACGGTCCCCGCCCTTTCGACGATGCATGGTACGAGGGTGACAGCAACCCGATCGAGCCGCTGTTGATGTCCTCGTTCATCTCCGTCACACCCATGCTGGCGCTGACCGACCTGGCGGTAGGTGGCGTTCTCGCCCGTCACCCGGCCCTGCGGATCGGCCTGGTCGAATTCACCTCGTCGTGGTTCGGACAGTTCCTGTCGTCCATCGACGCCTGCTACAGATTCCACGCCGGCTATAACGGGCTGCCGCTTTCGCGCCTCGATCTCCTCCCGAGCGAGTACATCCGACGACACGTGCGTGTCGCGACCTTCGGCTTCGAACATCCGGACCAACTGGCGTCGACCTTCGGCGACCTCTACATGTTCGGCAGCGACTATCCGCATGCCGAAGGTTTGGCGCATCCCCTCGAAGATTTCCACGCTTCAGGTGGTCCCGCACTGTCGGCGCGGACGTCGGCTCTCTACCGTGACAACGCGGCGTGGGTCCTCGGACACCCCGCGACCTGACCGGTCCGACTCAGCGGTCCTCGAGTGCAGTTGCCAGCGCTTCGGGGAGGGTCCGGATCGGCAAAGGAGAATCCCACAGCGAGAAGGCGCTGGGGCACGGCTCGCTGGGACGCCAGGAGGAACTCTTCGGCCATTTCGTCGCCCAGCGCCACCCGGATGAGCTTCTCGGGTATGACCAGCCGGGCGGGTCGGTGCAATGCTCGCCCCAACTCCTTGGTGAACCTCGCATTCGACACGGGATTGGGGGCAGTCAGGTTGAACGGGCCGGACACCGTCGAGTCCCGCAGCAGCAGGGAGATGGCAGCGACGACGTCGCGGCGTGTGATCCAGCTGAGCTGCTGATACCCGCGGCCGAGCCGAGCACCGAGACCGAGCTTGAACGGTGGTAGTTGCTTCTTCAGTGCGCCACCCGCCGCGCTCAGCACCACTCCCGTTCGCACGGTGACGACCCGTATGCCCGCCGCCGCGGCCGGGGCGGTTGCCGCCTCCCACTGGGCGCAGACATCAGCCAGGAACCCGGCTCCGTTGCCTGCATCCTCGGTCAGGATCTCATCGCCCCGCACCCCGTAGTAACCCACGGCCGACGCACTCACGATGACCGAGGGACGAGTCCGGAGGTTTGCCATCGCCCTGGCCAACGTCGTCGTCCCCTCGACCCGGCTCGAAAGGATGACCTGCTTGTAACCGGGAGACCATCGACGATTGCCCACTCCGGCGCCGGCGAGATGCACGGCACCGTCTATGCCTTCCAGCTTGTCGATGTCGATGGTGCCTTTCTCGGGGTCCCACAAGATCTCATCGCCCGTGGCCGACCCACGGACGATGGGAACGACCTCATGTCCTTGCGAGCGGAGGTACGGAACCAGCGAGGAGCCGATGAGTCCGCCCGACCCTGTGACGGCGATCTTCACGGGACGCGCCTCCCCGGGCGCAGCATGCGCCGCTTCACCGGGCCGCGCCGGACGCGCGTCGGCGGCACTGACCCGGCGGCCCAAACGGCGCAGATTCCCTTTCCAGACGGCAGTGAAGACGGGCTGGGCCAGCCGCGCCCCTACGACTGAACCCAACCACCACGGGAAGCTGAGTTGTTCCTCCCACGCCACGAGCGTGGTGGGACCCGCGGCGTCGGTGAGCGTGAAACGGCCCGTCCCGCTGACGACGCCGAGGTGACGTACCCCGATGGCGGCCGCCTGTTCCCATTCCGTGATCTCCATGACATCGGTGAGCCGGATCGGACCGACCTTGGTGTCACACTCGAATCTCGTACCGACTCCGGACCGTGTGGCGCCGAGAAAACGGATTGCGGTCGCGTCCATCATCCACTCGACATGGTCTTCGATCCGCGCCAGCTCCGACCAGACTGTGTGCCGCTCCGCCGAGATCACTTGGGTCACCCGTACCTTCACCATGGAACGCTCACCTTCCTTCCCACGACCGTACCGCGCGCCCGGGCCAGGACCAACTGCGCCACATCGAGATACCCGCTGCGAAATCCCGCCTCGCTGTAGGCCAGGTAGAAGTCCCACATCCTCCGAAAGGTCAGGTCAAAGCCGAGCTGGTCGATCCGCTCGGCCCTGGCGTCGAACAGGTCGCGCCAGCGGCGAAGCGTGATGGCATAGCTCTCCCCGAAGTGCATCTGGTCGACGACGTCGAGGCTGGTGTGATCGCCGAGTGTCTGGCGGATCGCATGAGCCGAGGGAATCACGCCACCCGGGAAGATGTACTTGTGGATCCAGGTCCACGACGCCTTGGTGGCCTGCAACCGGTCGTGGGCCATCAGGATCGTCTGCAACCCGATGCGGCCCGAGGGTGCCAGCCTCTTCTCGAGGGTGCAGAAGTATTCGGGCCACCACCGCTCACCGACCGCCTCGATCATCTCCACGCTCAGCACGGCGTCGAACTGGCCGGTCACGTCGCGATAGTCCTCGACGCGGACGTCAACGGCAGAGGACATGCCGGATCGCGCGATCCGCTCGCCGCGCCAGTGCCGCTTGCTCCTCTGACAGCGTCACCGTGGTCACACGCGCCCCCCGCATCGCGGCGCGCAGGGCCAACGCACCCCAGCCTGTGCCGATTTCCAAGACGCGCGACCCGGAACGGACCCCGGTGACGTCAAGGAGGCGATCCATCTTCCGGGCCTGCGCCTCGAACAACGACTCCTCCGCCCCTCCCGCGAAAAGGGCCGAGGAGTAGGTCATCGACTCGTCCAGGAACGCGGCGAACAGATCGTTCGAGAGGTCATAGTGACGAGCGATGTTGCGTCGGGCCCCCTCACGGTCGTTGTCCTCCCGCTTCGGGTGCCGGGGTTCGTAGAGGCGACGTACCCATTGCACCTTCGGGGGGACCAGCGTGTCGACATGGCGTGCCATTGCTTCGAGGACATCGACCAGGTACGGAGCGTCCCAATCGCCGGCCATGTAGGCCTCGCCGAAGCCGATCTTGCCGTCGCGTCCCAGCCGGGTGAAGAAGGCATCGGGGCGCCGGACGACCATCAACGGACCCGTCGGCGGCCCGAGCGAGGTCCCATCGGGAAATCTCAGGTGCAGTCCGGCACGTGCAACCGCCCGCCGGATGACCAGCTCTGGCCGCCGCGGCCCGGAACGGGGCGGTCCTGGGCTCGGTCAACGACGGCCACCGCTCTCCATCGACGGCGAGGAGCGGCGCGTCCATCCCGGTGTCGAGTGACGAGCTCATCTCGGTTGCACCTTGAGCCCGCGACCCCACAGACGCAGCCCTTGCCACCCGATGAGCAGCCGCGTGCGTGCGCCGGAATGTCGCACGGTCGACCCGATCACCGATCCGGGGGTGATCGACTGACGCCGACCGTGGAGCGTCGCCACGAATGCTGCCTCTCCTTTTCGTTCGAGCGTCACCGAGACGCCGACAGTGGGGCCCGGCGGATCGACCTTGATTCGATATGTTCCGTCGACGCCGTTGAACGGCGAGACGTACATCACCTTGGCCACGTCCACCGCATCGTCGCCGGAAGGCTCGAGCAGGTACGCGTGCCGATCACCGTAGGTGTTGTGCACCTCGGCCACGATGGCGCACTGCGTACCGGTCTCGTCGAAGCACCAGAACACCGTGATCGGATCGAAGGCGTATCCGAGCGTGCGCGCACCTGTCAGCATCACGACACGGGACGCCCTGATCCCCCGCTCCTCGAGCAGGCGCCCGGATGTCCAGGTGATCCTTGCGCCTGATGCGGACGCACAACCGCGCGAATCCCCGCGGCTGTGGGAGCCGGTCGAAGTCAACCATCCAGTACGACGCCCGGTAGGTGAACTGATGCCGCAGGGGGGAGCGGCGGACATGCGTGACATCTGCTTCATAAAGGGCGGGAAGCTCGGGAATCGCGTTCACCAGGTCGCTCCGAAGGAGGCCGCGGCGGCGACGCCGGAACGACAGCCGTCTTCGTGGAAACCCCAGCCGTGATAGGCCCCGGCAAAGGCGATCGTGCCGTCGTTGAGGGTCGGCAGATGCCGCTGCGCCGTCACGGAGGCCAGCGTGTAGATCGGGTGCTCGTACACCATTCGGTCGATGACGAGATCGGGATCGATCCGTGCGGTGGCGTTGAGCGTGACGAGGTGGGGGGATTCGGTAGGCAGTGACTGCAACCGGTTCATGTCATAGGAGACCAGGACGCCATCCGTGTCCGCGTCACAGTGTGCCAGCAGATAGTTCCACGAGCTTCTGGCTCTTGCCGCCCGCGGCAGTACGCCCCCGTCAGTGTGGAGGTGGGTCTCGTTCTTGGAGTACCCGAAGGCACTCAGCACCGCTCGTTCCCTGGTCGTCGGATAGGCCAGGAGGCGCAACGCATCGTCCGCGTGCGTGGCCATCACCACGCGGTCGAAAATGGCCACGTCGTCGCAGTCATCGTGTATCTCGAAGCCGCGGCCTGAATTCCTGGAGACGGAACGGACGGGAGTTGCCGTGTGCACCGCGTGCAGCTCCTTGGCGAGCCGTTCCACGTAGACCCGCGAGCCTCCCGTGATCGTTCGCCATTGCGGTGAACCCGCGACGGACAGCATCCCGTGATTCTCAAAGAAGATGAAGAGGTAGCGAGCCGGGTACTCCAAGGCCACTGCGGTGGCGGCGGACCATACGGACGAGACGAGCGGAACCATGAAATGGCGGACGAAATAGGCGGAGAATCTCCCTTCAACCAAGAATTCACGCAAGGTGAGACCGTCATCCCCCCGCGCGATCGTCGCTCTGGCCCGCCGATAGAACTTCTTGATCTCGACGAGCATCTTCACGAACGAGGGCATGACGGCCGACCGGGGTCGTGCCAGCACCCCGCCCAGCCCGCGACCTCCGGCGTATTCGAGACCGCATCCATCGCAGCGGATCGACATGCTCATCTCGGTCGCCTGCGTCGGCACTCCGAGTTCGCCGAGCAAGTCTCCGAAAGAAGGGATACGTCGAATCGTTGTAGACGATGAACCCCGAATCCACCGGGATCGTTCCGGCGTCCTCCGTCACGACATGGTGCGTATGGGCGTGACCGCCGAGTCGGTCCTCCGCCTCGTAGAGCGTGACGTCGAAGCTGTCCCGCAGGATGTAGGCCGCGGTCAGCCCGGCGACGCCTGCACCGACCACCGCGACGCGCTCGCGCCGTGCCCCGACTCGTTCCGTCAAGAGATCGACTTCCTGCACCCGGATTCAGCCATGCCGGTTACTTTAGTGCTAAAATCATCCGGCAGTGACCGGCGGCCCGAAAACGATGACCGCTGCAAGAGGCTGCCGACGAGCTCGGCGTGCACTACATGACGGCCTACCGCTACATCCGGCAAGGGCGGTTGCCGGCCACACGCGAGGGTGCCGGGTGGAGGATTTCGCACGGGCGACCTGCACGCGCTTGCGTGACCTCTCGGCCAAACAGGCGCGGCGTGGTACGGCGAGGTCGACGGCTGATTGCGAAAGGACTGGAGCGCCGGATGCTGGCCGGAGACGGCTCGGGGGCGTGGTGGCTGGTGAAGAGCCAGCTCGAGGGCGGTCTCGATCCCAGCGGAGTCTCTGAGCGAACTCGTCGTCCCGGCGCTTCGTTCCATTGGCGAGCGCTGGGCCAGCGGAGACGTCTCGGTGGCGGATGAACACAGAGCGACCGCGGTCGCCCAGCGGCTTGTCGGTCACCTGGGTCTGCAGTTCGGGCGCCGCGGCAAGAGCCGAGGTGCCATCGCGCTCGCCGCCCCGTCAGGCGATCTGCACACGCTTCCGGTCGCCATCGTGGCCGATCTTCTCCGTTGGCGCGCCTTCGAAGTACTCGAACTCGGGGGCAATACACCAGCTGATGCCCTCGCTGCCGCTGTCGCCCATCAGGATCGCCTCCTCGCCGTGGGCATCGTTTCGACCACGCCCGGGCTGGAGGCCGAAGTGGCCGAGTCGGTTCGTTCGGTGCGCGCCGCGGTCCCCGATGTCACCGTTTTCCTCGGCGGCCCGGGCATACGTTCAGAGGCGACACGCCCTCGAGCTCGGTGGAGATGTCTGGACCGGTCCCGGACCCGACGCTGCCGTCGAGACGGTGGAAAGCATCGCCGGATCCATCCGCGAGCAAGCGCACAGCAGTGTCGGCTGAAGCAGGGCGAGCACCTGACCCACGACAAGCCCTGGTCGCCGGAGCCGACGGTCTGCTCGAAGCGACCGTCGTCGGGAGCTTCTCGCGTCTTGGATTTGTACTCCGCAGCCGGATGGGGGCATGGACCGAACCACCCCGGCTCGACGGCAAGCTGATCGTCGTGACCGGCGCGTCGTCCGGCATCGGGCGGGCGACAGCCCTCGCCCTGGCCAGACTCGGAGCGGGGCTCGTTCTCATCGGTCGCGACGAAGCGCGGCTGGCGACAACCCGGCGATCGGCCATGACCTCCGACAACGCAGTTCGGATCACCACTGCCCCCCTGGACCTCGTCGATCCTCGATGCGGTCGGAAGATTTGCCCACCGCCTGGTTGAGTCGGAGGATCGTCGTGGACGGGCTCATCCACTGTGCCGGCGCTCTGTTCGGGGACTATCGGCGGGCGGCCGACGGCACCGAGCTGACCGTGGCCACGCACGTGCTCGCCCCGTTTCACCTGAGCAGCCTGCTCTCCCCTCTACTGCGACGGGCTTGTGCCCCCGTGATGGTCACGGTGTCCTCGGGTGGGATGTACACCCAGCGCTTCGATCTTGCTCGCCTCGAGATGCGTGCAGACGACTATCGGGGTGCCACCGCATACGCCCGCGCCAAACGGGCTCAGGTGGTCCTCGCCCACGAATGGGCCCGCCGCTGGGGTCCTGACGGCATCACCAGTTACGCCATGCACCCGGGGTGGGTGGACACACCGGGACTGGCCACAGGGCTCCCGTCTTTCGCCCGCCTCGGGCCGTTTCTGCGAACACCGGACCAAGGGGCGGACACGGTGACCTGGCTGGCCGCGGACGGGCCACGCCAGGCCCCGCCCGAACCACGACCCGGCGGCATCTGGCTGGATCGGCGCCGCCGCGCGGAGTACTACCTCCCCACCACGTATCGCACTCCGGCGCAACGGCAACTCGACGGTGAAGCCCTCTGGCAATGGTGCGTCCGCCGGCTGCTGCGTTCCGAATTGTCGGGGGTGCAGTGACGTCTCGTGCGGTCGTCTGGTTCCGCCGGGATTTGCGCCTGAACGACAACCCCGCATGGGCTGCTGCCACCGCCAGGGCCGATCACGTCACGGCTCTCTACGTCCTCGACCCCGTGCTGTTCGAAGGGGAGCGGTGCATTCCGGCGGACACAGCTGATGGCGCATCTCCGGGCGCTCGACGAGACCCTGCAACGGTCGGGCGGACGCCTTCTCGTGCGCTCGGGCGCACCGACGACGGTTGTTCCCGCGATCACCGAGTCCCTCAGAGCCGAACTGCTGTGCAGCAATGCCGATGTGACGCCCTATGCCCGGCGACGCGATCAGGCCGTCGCCGACGCGGATCGAAGGGTCGTTCGAGCAATGGTGGGGCAATCAGGTCCACCCTCCGGGATCGATACTCACAGCCAAAGGACGGGTCTCACGGGTCTTCACCCCGTTCGCCACCAAGTGGAGCAGCACGGCGCGGCCCACGTGGCCCCAGAACGGGCCGGCCGTCCCCGACAGCGATCCCGGAGACGGCGTTCCCGAGTGCGAGGGTCAACCCTTTCAACGTGGGGGCGAAGAAGCGGCGTGGCGTCGATTCCGCGCGTTCGCGCAGCGCGTCGACGAGTACGACGGCACCAGGGACATCCCGGCGGTGGACGGCACGTCCCAGCTCTCCGCCGACCTGCGCTTCGGCGTACTGGCGCCGGGCGCCGTGGCCGAGGCGATCGGCACGGGGACCAAAGGCCGGGCTTCCTTCGTCCGCCAGCTGGCGTGGCGAGACTGGTACGCGCATCTGCTGTGGGAGTTGCCATCGCTGGTCGACAGCAGCCCTACGGCCCGAGCTCGACGGCATCGCATGGCAGAACGATCCGGACGACATCGTGGCGTGGCAAGAAGGCCGCACCGGCTTTCCCCTCGTTGACGCAGGCATGCGCCAGCTGGCGACCACGGGCTGGATGCACAACCGGGTCCGCATGGTCGCCGCCTCCTTCCTCGTCAAGGATCTTCTGGTGGACTGGCGGATCGGCGAGCGATGGTTCCGGCGACTCCTGGTCGACGCGGACATCGCCCAGAACGCGGGGAACTGGCAATGGGTGGCCGGAACCGGCCCCGATGCCGCGCCGTATTTCCGGGTCTTCAATCCCGGTCGCACAGTCGGGCAAGTTCGATCCCGACGGTGCGTACATCCGGGCGTTCGTACCGGAGTTGGCCCACGTCCCGGCGCCGTGGATCCATGCCCCGTGGACAGCACCGCCGATGGAGCTGGCGTCCTGCGGGCGTGACACTGGGGGTTTCCTACCCCCATCCGATCATCGACCACGACTTCGCCCGAGGTCGCGTCATCGCCGCGTACAAAGTGGCGCAAACGGGCTGACCGATCCGTCCCGGCTGAAGGCGACCGGATCGAAGCACTGCACACAGGTAGAGGTTCGTCCCTCAGCCTTGGTACGTTGACGGTGCGCTGGCAACAAGGGGGGACGGTCACGAATGAAGTCTGAGCACAGCCCGATGAGCGGGTTCGATGAGTACCCCATCCATCAGATCCCCGAGCCCCTCCGTATTCTCGGCACCTCGGATCCACGGGCCTACGAGCGGTACTGGTTCACGACCGCCGATGCGGCACAGGACGTGCTCCTGGTGGTCGGTTTCGGCTTCTACCCCAACCTGGGCACCGCCGATGCCTTCGCAATTCTCGGTGCACGAGGACACCCACACCACCGTCAGGGCGCACCGGGCGCTGGAGGATGACCGGACCGATATCGGGACCGGGCCGGTTCGCGGCGAGGTGATCGAACCCTTCCGGGAGTGGCGGTTGACCGTCGGGGACAACGCGCAGGAGCTGAGGGTCGACCTCAGATGGCACGACACCAAGCGCGCCGTCTTCCATCGCATGGGAGGCGCCGGGATGCACACGAGCCACGACGGGAGGCCGGCGCTCCCCACCGCGGGCTATGAGGGCTTTGGGCGCATCGAGGGTGAGGTGACGATCCGGGGGAAGACGCATCGCCCTCTCGACCGAGTCGACCCGGGGCAGCCGCGACCATCATTGGGGCATCCGCAACGGAGTCGGCGGACCGGGGCATCTCCAGCCGCAGGCGCGGGGGTCCCACCTCGGGCAGTGGGTCGAATTCTCCGACTGGTCGATCTGGGGCTGGCGATGCCTCCGCAACATCGGTGACGCCGAACACCCCGGGGCCGAGATGGTCACTCCATTCTCCAACAAGATGCGCTTCGATCCCGAGACCAACCACCTGACAGGTGGGGTGATCCAGAGCCGCTTCGCCGACGGCACCGTGAAGGAGATCACGTACGAGCAGATCGGCCACCGGGTGGCCTACCTGCGCTGTGGAATGTACATGGGACCCGATCAGAACGGCACGCCCGAAGAGAACTGGTTCCAAGGAACCTACGGGGGAGGAGAGAAGACCAGAGGCGAGAGCTTCGACTTGCGCGACCCGGCCGTCCGGCAACGGATCGCCGGCTTCGACGACCACCTCGTCCTCGCCACATGCGACGGCGAACAGACGATCGGTCTCCTCGAGTGCTCCAATCCCGTCCTCTACGAGATGTGCCGGGACGGCGTGCCCGGATTCGCCCTCCTCGAGAACTGACGGGCCGGCTGATGGATCCATCCACCTTCGCACTCTGCGCCACGATGTATCTGCGCAAGGCCTGGGATGAACCCGGCATCGAGGTCACCGGTGCCCGGAAGATCATCGGCGGTGCATCACGCCACACCTGGTCTGTCGACGCCGCATGGGACGACAGCAACGGCATCCCACAGATCCGTGAGCTGATCTTCCGCCTGGACCCGCCTGCTTCACTCCTGGAGAGCAACCGCGGCACCGAATACGCCATGTACCGCGCGCTGTACGGCACCCCGGGCATCCCGCTGCCAGAGCCGCTCCTCATCGAAGATGACGAGGACGTCTTCGGCATGCCGTTCTTCGTGATGGAGAGGCTCGGCGGCGTGGCGTGGCCACAGGAGTTGCTGACCCCTGCCTTCGAGGGCCGGCGCGAGCCGCTCGTGCGCCAGATGTTCCAAGTCCTCGGCTCTATCTCCGCAGTGGACTACGAAGCCGCCGGACTTCAGGACGTCTTGCGGGTACCGGCGCGCGACAACACGTGGGAGCCCGAGCTCGAGCGGTGGGAGAAGACACTGCACGACCACGACCTGGGGCCGATGCCGATCACGGCGGCGGTGATCCGTGCACTCCGCCGCCATCCGCCGCGACCGGTCGACCGGCCGCGCATCGTGCACGGCGACTTTCGGGTGGGGAACGTGCTGCTCGCACCCCAAGGGGTCGTCGGGGTTCTCGACTGGGAAATGACCCACCTGGGCGACCCCCATGAGGACATCGCCTGGAGCATGGCCAAGAACTGGCGGAGCGGCGCCACTCCCGAAATGATCGGCGGAGCCCTCCCTCCCGCGGAGGTGATCGCCGAATGGGAGAGTTCCAGCGGCATGAGAGCAGATCAGGAGTCCCTCCGCTGGTGGCAGCTTTTCAGCCACGTAAAGGCCAACGCCATCTGGGCCACCGCGGCCCACGAATTCTCCACGGGTCGTACCTCTGAGCTCATGTTCGGCACCATGGGCTGGCTGAACATCGGCTCTCAGGAGAAGTGGGCGCTCGAAGACATGGGGGTCCTGAGCCTATGAGGCCCGACCCGCAGTTTGTGATGAGGTCCGCCCTCGAAACCCTGGGCGAGCTCGCCGCAGGGTCGATCGACGCCCAGGAGATCTCACGCCTTCGGGGCGTCTCGTCTCTCCTCTCGATCATCGAACGTGAGTGGGATACGTGTGCCTCGACGCGTCTCGCCGGAATTCGCGCGGTACACCGACATCGTTCGTCGAGGCGCTGAGCTGATGACGGGTGCGCGTCGGGATCGTCTCGGGCAGGTGCTCGCCGAGGTGGCGCGAACCGCGGGCGACTACAGGATCTCGGCGCTGGAGCAGACCCTCGACCACCTGCGGGCCGGCGTTCTCGACTTGCAGAGCTGGATCGAGGAGTCCGAGGGAGAAGCGGAGCGCTCCCTTCTCGCCTCCATCTGGCAGGCCGAGTACCAGGAGGCGAAGAGCGAGGATCGGAATCATTTCTTTTGGTAGGGCGAACCTACGGGAGGAGCGGGTGAGGGTGGACGACGAGCGCATCGATCTGACACGGCCGGAATTCTGGATGGCCGATCCCTACCCCACCCTGGCGCGCCTTCGTGAGACAGATCCCGTCCACTACCACGACACGGCTGCGCATCCCTTCTGGGCCTTGACCCGACACGACGACATCGTCGCCGTCTCGAAGAACCCCGAGACGTTCTGCTCGGGCAAGGGGATCGCCATTCAGGGCGGCAGCGGAGAGGACATGGCGGAGTTCGAGAACCTGGTGACGATGGACGACCCGGCCCACAAGTGGTTGCGGGCCTTGGTCAGTCGGGGTTTCACGCCGGCTCGCATCAGAACCCTGGAATCGCACATCCGCGAACTGACCACGTCCATTCTCGACGACGTCTCGGGTCGCGACGAGATTGACTTCGTCGAGGATGTGGCCGCGCTCTTGCCCAGCTATGTCATCGGCGAGCTGCTCGGCGTCCCTCGCCGGGACCAGCATCTCATCAAGGTCTGGAGTGACGGCATCACCGAGGGCGGTGGCGGCGGTGACGGTCAGAATGAGGACGGGTTTGCTGCCATCGGGCACATGATGACCTATCTGGCCGGCATGCAAGAGGCCCGTCGGGACGCCCCCGGCGATGACCTCGTGTCACTGCTCATGCAGGCCGAAATCGACGGAGAGCGATTGAGCGATGAAGCCCAACGAGGCTTCTTCTTGCTCTTGGAGTTTGCCGGTAACGAAACCACCAGGAACACCATCGTGGGGGGACTCCTCGCGCTGGCCGAGAACCCGGGCCAGGCCCGCCTGCTCCGTGACGACCCCCGCCTCATCGGGTCCGCGGCGGACGAAATGCTCCGGTTCGTCTCCCCCGTCACGCACTTTCGCCGCACGGCGACCAGGAATGCCGAACTCCGGGGCCGGCAGATACAGGAGGGGGACTGGCTCGTCCTGTTCTATGGCGCGGGAAATCGCGATCCGGAGGTATTCAGCGATCCTGACGAATTCGACGTGACCCGTCACCCCAACCCGCACATCGCACTCGGGGGAGGCGGTCCCCACTTCTGCCTGGGGGCCGCGCTCGGCCGACTGGAGATCCGTGTGATGTTCGAGGAGCTGCTACGGCGCTTCCCCGACTTCGCTGTGGCCGGGCAACCCACACGGGTACGTTCGAATTTCATCCGCGGCATTAAGTCGATGCCGGTGCGTCTGGGCGAGGATCGCGGATGAGGCTGTGGGATGCCTGCCGTGGGGAGTGAATTTTCCGGGACGACGGCGATTGCCGGTGCGGCCAACACCTCGTTCTCGTTCACGTCCGAACGCTCCCACCTCGACCTGGCGCTCGAAGCAATCACGCTCGCTCTCGACGATGCCGGTCTGACGACACTCGATGTGGACGGCATCACCGGGTATTCGTTCGACCGGGTGCGCGAATACGAGTTGGTCAACAACCTCGGTCTCCCCGACCTGGCCTTCTTCGCCGAGTCCCCCTACGGCAACGGCTGCGGGGCAGTGGCACTGGCCGCTCTGGCCGTAGCGAGCGGCCGAGCGCACACCGTGGTCGCATTTCGGAGCGTGAAGGCGCCGCTCGGCGACACGCTGCATTTCGATCAGGACATGGAGTCGATTGCCCCGGCTCTTGCGGGTTCCCGGGTCCACCACGCTCCTTTTGGCCTGCTCACCGTGATCCAATGGGCCGCGCTGGTGGCACAACGTTACGTCCACCGCTACACGAGTGATCCCGATGGCTTCGGGTGGGTCACGGTGGTCGAACGGGAGTACGCGGCGACCAATCCCGCTGCGTTGCACTTCGGTCGGCCTCTGAGCTGGGCGGACTATCTCACCTCGCCGATCGCCGCCTCACCCCTGCGCCTGCCCGACGGGAACGTCGGCAACGACGGCGCGAGCGCAGTGGTGGTCACGACGGCAGCGCGCGCAGCCGATCTCCGCCGATCCGTGATCCCTGTCCTGGCCGCGGGGTGGGCCACCGGTCCCGAGCTCGAAGTGGTGACCAGCTACCAGCGGGCCGACATCGAATGGCCGGAGGAAACGGCGCTGCTGGCCCGCCGCCTGTACGCCGAAGCGGGCATCGTCCCGGCCGACGTCGACTTCCTGGAGGTCTATGACCACATCTCGGCCCTGGCCGTGCTCTCGCTCGAAGGGCTCGGCTTCTGTGGTCCGGGAGAGGCGGTCGACTTCGTGCGCGGCGGTGACAACATCCGCGTCAATGGGCGGTTGCCGCTCAACACCCACGGCGGCCACCTCGGAGAGGCCTACGTGCAGACAATGAACCACGTTGTCGAAGCGGTTCGGCAGCTCAGGGGGGATGCAGCCAACCAGGTAGCCGCTGCTTCGATCGGCCTCGTCGTGGGTGGGTCACTCGCTCCGGTGACGGGCTTGGTGCTCGGCGCGTCATGACCGGTCGGCTCGGCCCGCTACCGGTCCCCGGACCCGACGACGCTCCCTACTGGCAGGGCCTCAAGGACGGGATGCTCCTGATCCAACGCTGCGACAACTGCGGCGCGGTGCGCCACCCACCCCGGCCACGTTGTGGACAGTGCGTCGCGGCGGCCTTCAGCTGGATACCGGCAACCGGATCGGGGACCGTGTACAGCTTCACGATCGTGCGTCACGCCCCCAACCCGCAGCTCGCCGAGGCGGTGCCCTACGTCGTGGCCCTGATTGAGCTGGACGAAGGTCCGCGCCTTGTAAGTAACGTCGTCGGCGTGGAACCCGACCTCGTTGCCGTCGGCCAGCGTGTGCAGGTTGCGTTCGACCGGCTCGGTCCGAACGCGGTCCTGCCACGATTCTCTCCGACGGTGGTCGAGCCATGACAACGCAGCGCCCCTACACACTGATATCGGCCGACTCCCACGTCAACGAGCCGCCCGACCTTTGGACATCCCGCGTGCCGGCCCGCTATGTCGAACGTGCCCCGCGCATCGAGCGCTTCGAGCGTGGCGACGCGTGGGTGCTCGAAGGAGCCCGCGAGCCGGTCCCCTTCGGTCGCAACGCGTGTGCCGGCATGGGCCCATGGCCCCCCGACCCGTGGATGCGCTTCGAAGAGGTGCGGCCCGGGGGATACGACCCCAAGGCGAGGCTGCTCGACCAGGACCTGGACGGCGTGGACGCCGAGGTGCTGTTCCCGACGCCGAGGGTGGCCAACGCTGTCTTTGTGAACCCCGACCGCGACTTTCACCTCGCCTGCGTCCGGGCCTACAACGACTGGATCGGCGAATTCTGCTCCCACAGCACCGAGCGGTTGGCCGGCGTCGCGCTCCTCCCCAACTCCGGTCTTGAGGACGCCGTTGTCGAGTGCAGACGGGTAGCCGCTCTCAGCGGTATCAACGCGGTCACCATCGGCATGTACCCCCATGGGGACGTCCGGCTCGAACCAGAGGACGACCATCTCTGGGCGACCCTCGAGGAACTCGACCTCACCCTGGCCATCCACGTCCGTCTCACGGACGTGGCCCCCGGAGCACACCACGCCACGTTGCGCGAAGGGGTGATCAGGATGCTCGACGTACCGGTGCGCCTCGAGGAGTTCATCTACACGGGCGTCATGTGGCGCTTCCCCCGGTTGCGGGTCGCCTTCGTCGAGGTGGATGCCGGCTGGGTCCCGTACTGGAAGGAGCAGGCCTACAACCGCTGGCGTCGTCAGGACCCCCTCCTGCGCGCCGAACGGGGCATGGCCGAATCCCCCCTTTCCTGCATGGATCGCATCGGCTTCACGTACATCACTGATCGCTACGCCGTGCACAACCGCCATCTCGTCGGCCTCGATCAACTGATGTGGTCGAGCGACTACCCCCATAGTGCAAGCGACCATCCCTTCTCGTGGCGCACCATCGAATCGGACTTCTACGGGGTCCCCGACGAGGAGCGACGCGCCATCCTGGCCGATAATGCCAAGCGCTTCTTCAAATTCCCGCCTGACGGGCGACGCGTGTGAGCCACGACCCGTGACGACGCTCGTCACCGGCGCGGGGCTGACGGGGTCGTACGTCGCGCGTGCCCTGCAGGCGCTCGGTGAGCCCGTCGTACTGCAAGATGTCATCATCGATCCGGTGGCTCTGCGTCGGATCGTCGACCTCGACGCCATAACGCTCGTGCGCGACGACCTGATCGATCTACCCGAGCTCTTGCGGACGCTCGAGCGTCACCAGGTAAGCCGGATCATCCATACCGCCTCTCTCACGTCGGATATCTGGCAGCATCCGTACCGGGGGGCTCGCGTCAACCTCGAAGCCTTCCTCAACGTGTACGAGGCAGCCCGGCTCTGTGATGTGGAACGCGTGACGATCTCGTCCACGGCCTCCGTCTATGCTGCCGCCAACACCACCGACCCTGAGCGTCCGACCGCCCCGGTCCGTGAAAGTGACACCCTGCGACCGGGAGACGTCTACGGGACGACGAAGCTCGCCGGCGAGCATCTGGGGCTGAACTACCACCACGGCTATGGAATGGGATTCTCGGCCGTCCGCTATCCACTCGTCGTCCCCCCTTACGACGGTGCGCTTGCGTTCATTCCGGCCACCGACATCGCCCGATTGGGTTCGAACGTGGCGGTCATGGTGGCGGGTGCCCGTCGTGGCGAGCCGGTGCACGTACGTGACTGGGGCGACATGGACTGGGCCTTCGTCGCTGACATCGCTCGGGGAACCGTGCTGGCCAATCGGGTCGAGGGCGTCGACGGTCGCATCTACAACCTGGGTGTGGGGTCGACGATGCGGCTCGAGGCAGTGGCCGACATCGTTCGCCGCCTGGTGCCGGGAGCCGACATCACCATCGAGACGGACGCGCGCGCCCGCAACCGTGCGTACCCGCTCGACATCAGTCGGGCACGTGACGAACTGGGCTTCCAGCCCACCTACGACATGGAAAGGGTGGTCTCCGAAATGCTCAACGACGCCGCCGAGGGAGTCGCTCCTCCTGCAGCAGCAGCCTTCACCATCGGCACCAGTTTCTTGGACCTCCGGGGAGAGCAACCGAAGTGACAGAACCCTCCGAGTCTCGAGCCGACGTGGTGCGCCGTCGGGTGCTCGGACCCGATCTTCCGGCGCCCAAGCCCCCGGCCACTGAGGCCCAAGCCGCCTTTACCGCGCTGGCCTCGCGCGAGATCTGGGGAGGGGTCTGGGACCGGCCAGGGCTCGACCTCGTCACACGGCGGGTCATCACCATGTCCGTGATGGTCGCCCTCGGCCGTCCCGAGGGACTCTTCGCCCACGCCCGCGGTGCGCTCGCCGATGGCATGTCGGCCGAGCAGATCGCAGAGATCGTGCTGCACTGTGCCGTCTACTGTGGCGCCCCCGCAGCCGACGCCGCCTTCAGGACCTTGGCGCCGCTGCTCGCCGGCGCTGCTGCTCCTGGCCCGGCTGACGACGATGATGACGCCTGAGCGCGCAAGCGAATCGCCATCCGCACAGCGGGGGGCCGATCACACTGCTGGTGCGTTGTCAGGCTTGGTCGTGGCCGATTTCAGCCGCGTGCTGGCCGGCCCGCTCGCCACAATGATGTTGGGCGACCTCGGAGCGACGGTCATCAAGGTTGAGGAACCGGGCCGTGGCGACGACACCCGAGCCTGGGGGCCGCCCTATGTCGATGGAGAAAGCACCTATTACCTCAGCATCAACCGCAATAAGAGGAGCATCGCGCTCGATCTACGGACCGCAGCGGGCGCGGAGAGCGCACGGACCCTGGCCGCACGCGCCGACGTCGTGGTCGAGAACTTCCGCACGGGCCGGCTCGCCGAATTCGCACTGGACTACGACAGCGTGGCACAGACGAATCCGGGCGTCGTCTACTGCTCAATCTCGGGGTTCGGGTCTGGTGCGGGTTCGACCTTGGCCGGTTACGACTTCATCGCCCAGGCCGTGGGCGGGCTCATGTCGATAACGGGAACCGAAGAAGGACCTCCGACCCGAGTCGGTGTCGCGGTGGTCGACATCCTGACCGGGCTGCACGCCTGTATCGGCATATTGGCCGCACTGGCGGCCCGGCGCGAAACTGGTCAGGGTCAACGAGTCGAGGTGAATCTCCTCTCGAGCGTCATCGCTTCACTCATCAATCAAGGGTCGGCCTACGCCAATACCGGGTTGGTGCCGCAGGCCATGGGAAACGAGCACCCGAGCGTCGTGCCCTATCAGACGTTCCCCACGGCCGACGGCATCATCGCCGTCGCCGTGGGCAACGACGCGCAATTCCGCAGTCTGTGCTCGCTCGTCGGATTGCCCGAACTCGGGGTCGACGAGAGGTTCCAGGTCAACGCCGCGCGGGTGCAGAACCGCACCGAGCTCATCGACGTTCTGGAGCAGGCACTGGCGTCCGATACTGCCGCGAGGTGGGCCGTGCGGATGAACGAAGCCGGCGTGCCGTGCGGCCCGATCAATGATCTCGCGGGCGCGTTCACGTTGGCCGAGACACTGGAATTGGATCCCATCACCATCATGCAGAGCCAGGTCGGCACCTCCATCGCCCAGCTCTCGAATCCCATCCGGCTCTCGAAGACGCCACCCCGGTACACGTTGCCACCCCCGACCCTCGGAGCCGATAGCGAGGCCATCGTGGAATGGCTCAACACCCCGGCATGAGCGCCTGGCCTCAGAGGGGAATCAGGGCGGTCCCATAACCGACGATCGCCCGGAACCGCCGCGACGCAGAAAGCGGCAAAATGGTGGCAGTGGACATCTCATGTGGTGACCAGGTGCGAGACCCTACGCGTGCCGAGCCGACCCATCTGACGTTGGAGAAGATGTACCAGTCGGTCACCACCAGATTCAAGATGGTGAAACCGACGGGCTTCCATGCGCCGAACTGTTCCGCCAAGGCCTCCCGTATCGCATCCTTACCTGCTCCGACGCACAGCGAGCCCTCCACGTCAGTGCAGCTGCGTATGCCCAACGCACAGTCATCGTCGAGAAGATCGACGACGCGCTGCGCATCCCCGGAGCACCAGGCGGCCAGAAAGGCTTCGTGCATGTCCACCGTCTCCATGAGCTCTTCGGTCGGGGGCTCGTGGTGGATCGCCCTCGTTGTCATGGCCTCGGCGAAGCTGGTGCGGTTCCAGGGAATTTCCCCCAATATGCCCTCGGGGGCAATCGGGAACAGCACTGCGGTGTCGACCGCGAAGTCGTGAGAGTCGCCGGAGGGGCCATCGCCCCGTGGACGCATCGTGGCCACGCTTTGTTGCAGGACGAACCAGTCACTGGCGATACGCCGGATCTGGCGCGAGCGGAGGACGTCCAGCGAGGTCCGCAGATTCACGTAGTGCTCTCTCACGGCCTCGGTCGTCTCGGCGATCTCGAGTTCCAACGTCCCATGCTCTCGCGTCACGATGAAGAAATGGGGATCGGGCGCCACCGTGTCCATGATCTGGTCGATGTCGTTGGAGAATTCGGCGCGCAGGTGAGCCATTACCTTGGCCAGATTCTCGTCCTGAAGTTGTGCCGTCGTCATGTCCACCCTTCCGGTCCCCATCCGTACCCGGACATTGGGCAGTCGGCCGGGTACCAGCTCCAGGGAAGCACATACTTCAGGCGATGACCAGCATCCATCCCCTCGGCGTGTCAGTGCGGCTGGCGTTGGACTATAACCCTTCCGGTCACTTCGAAGGGCTCGATGCCGATGAGGTTCAGGCGTGCACCACCGGCCCAGGGCTCGAGGTCGAGCCGTGCCACCGCCTCACGCTCCTCCGGGTCCTCGATGCGCCGGGCGTGGCCCCGGACGAGCACACTCCACCCTTCGCTCATGGCCTCATCGATGTGGTCGACCTCGAACGCAACGACCCCGGTGACCGTATCGGCCATCGCATCTGAAGTGCGAAAGATCACTGCCCCACCGGCGAACACGAAATTCACCGGATAGGCCACCGGTCCGGTGCCGGTGGAGAGCACGATACGGCCGATGCCCCCCGCAGCCAGGTGGTCTTCGCACTGTTGCGCCGTAAGCTCTTCGAGCACGGGGTTCGGCCCTGCGCGCCCCTCCCCCGGTGGACGGTCCACGTGGCCCCCCTCAAGGGTGAAAGGCGTCGTGTCGAGAGCGACCGCCAATCGGACCAGGGCCCCCGTACTCAGGGTGGTGTCGGCGCTCTGCTCGAAATACGCCAGGAACCAGGCGTCGACACCGGCCCGCCGGGCCAGCTCCTCGGTGCTCAGGCCGAGCTCGTTGCGCCGGTGGGTGACCCGGCGCGCCATGTCCCCGACGTGCTTCGTTCCGGGTGTCCCGGAGGGGGGATCCTCGGGTGAAGATGCGTTCGTGGTCGATGTCATCTTCCCAGTTTGAGCCGGACATCGAGGTGACCAATAGGGCAATTGGTCCCGCCCACCCGTGACCTTGGACACTTCGGGCACGACTGCTCCGGCCGGAGAACGGGAAGGGACGCAATTCAGGACGTTGGTCCCTACGCAAATGCAAAAGAGAGCGCCGACAATGAGAAGGTGTCGATGTACGACGAGCTCCTCCTTCAGGCACAGGGAAGCGTCCTCCGGGACCTGGACGGTGACGCGCTCCTTTGGTACACGATCGAACGTCGATCCGAGATGCTGGCGTCAGGACCGCTGGCTCGCACCTCGGCGATTGCTGCGCTGGCCGTCGAAATTGCGTACGATTGCGCGCTGCTCAAGCTCTGCGCCACGGAGGATATAGGCGCCTCCCCGGCCGACTTCTCGCGTCCGACGGAAGGGCGGCGGCGCTTCGAGTCGGAATTGAAGAGAGTCGGCATCGACCTGACCACCCTCGCGCGCCGACGGAACGGGTTTCAGCCTTGAGCAGTCTGCGGCTTGGCGCCACCGGCTTTCACCCTGGTGGCGTAAATTGCCGCCTCGGTGCGACTGTGGACCTTGAGTTTCACCAACAGGTGGGTGATGTAGTTCTTGATCGTCTTCTCGCTGAGGAACATCGCATCTGAAATCTGCCTGTTCGTTCTCCCCTCGGCGATGAAGTCGAGTATTCGCGCTTCTTGAGGAGACAGTGACTCGATCGCGGGATCGGATTGAGGTGGGTTCGCAATGCGCTCGACAACCTGCGCCACAGCTCGTGGGTCCATGAGGGAGGCGCCTCCGGCCACCTTCTTCACGTCCTCGATGAGATCTCGGGCCCTGATCTGTTTCAAGACATAGCCCGATGCTCCTGCCATCACGCTGGCATAGAGCGCCTCGTCGTCGGCGAAACTGGTCAGAATAAGGCAGGCCATTTCAGGCATGATCGATCGGACGTCGCGACAGACTTCGATGCCGCTGCCGTCTTCGAGACGGACGTCCAGTATGGCCACGTCGGGCTTCGCCAAAGGAATCCGTGCGAGCGCTTCGGCCCTCGTCGAGGCCTCACCGACAACCGCAATGCCTTCGTCGCTCTCGAGCAGGCTCCGGACGCCTTCCCGAACAAGTTCGTGGTCATCGAGCAAGAACACGCGGATCGGCACGCCACCATCATGACAGCGAGCCGTCCACGGGCGTGCCAACGTGCACTTCCTCCGCCGGTCCACTCTGCTGCCAGGGACTACGGTCGTGAGGGTGCCGTACAGACGTGTCCACAGTCCGGCCAAGCTCAGCCGCCTGATGGACGCTGTCCTCATGATTGAGGCAGATGTCGAATTGCCGGTCCTGCTCCGCCACCTGGTTGAAGAAGCATGTTCGTTGGTCGATGCCCGCTACGGCGCACTGGGGGTCCTGAACGAAGCCCGCACCGGGCTCGAGCAGTTCTTGACCGTCGGACTGAGCGACGAGCAAGAGCTGCGGATAGGACGCCGACCAACCGGCCGAGGGGTCCTCGGGCTCCTCATCACAGACCCCGAGCCGCTGCGCCTCAACGACCTGGTCGAGCACCACGACAGCTATGGATTCCCCGAGCACCACCCCTCCATGCAGTCGTTCCTCGGCGTTCCTGTCCGGTCCCGGGGAGGCGTCTACGGCAACCTCTACCTGACCGAGAAGCAGGGGGCCGATGCATTCAGCGACGAGGACGAGGCCATGGCCGAGGCACTGCGCGCTCGCGGCAGGCATTGCCATCGAGAACACGAGACTGCACGACCGGGTGCGAATCCTGAGCGTCCTTGACGACAGGGACAGAATCGCCCGGGAGCTCCACGACCGTGTCATTCAACGGATCTTCGCCGTTGGCATGACTCTCGACGGCGCGACGAGACTCGGCGAGCTGGCCCCCGTGCTCGAGAAAGTGAACAAGGCGATCGACGATCTCGACACCACCATCACGGAGATCCGCACGGCGATATTCGAGCTCGACAGCGGAACACGGAGGGGCTTCCGGCATGGCGTGCTCGAACTCGCCGGCGAACTTTCCTCGATTTTGGGCTCACGTCCCGACGTCACCTTTCTCGGACCCGTCGACGCCGGCGTACCACCTGACGTGGCGGACCATCTCCTGGCCGTCCTCCGGGAGGCGCTGACGAATGCCGCAAAGCACGCTCGGGCGACGAATGTCTCCGTCGTGGTCTCGGTCGCCGACAGGGTGACCCTCGAGGTCGTCGACGACGGCATCGGCACCGGTCTACCGACCCCGGGCGCCGTCGTCGGAATGGGATTGGCGAACATGCGGAGTCGCGCCGAAAGGCTGGGCGGCACCTTTGAGATGGCGAATGCGCCTGGCGGCGGTACCAGGATTGTCTGGGGCGTACCGATCTAGGAAGGGGGAAGGCCGATGTCCGAACCGTTGCGGAAGTTCGTGCTCGTCGTTGCCGGCCACGTCGACGACGGATTCACGAATCGCTTGACCCGGCACATGGATGGGCTACCAGGGACCTCGCTCACCCACGTCGCGGTGGCCGAGCAGCCAGATCCCGGAACATCCGAGCCTCCTGCCCCGGTGATCGTGGAGTGGTTCGCGTCGGTGCGGCCGGACCGGGCTGCCTGGGCGGAGGCGCTCGGTGTCGACGGCGAACAGCTGCAGTGGTATTCCGTCTCCGAGGCATTGCGATGGCAGCGACCTGGAGGGGGCCAGTCCCGCCACACGGGCGTTTCCCATATCTGCCGGGTCGGGCGGGCCGCAGGACTCACGATGGCGCAATTCGAGGACCACTGGACCCGGGTGCATCGACCACTGGCGCAGAAACACCACGTCGGGATGGAGCTCTACGTGCAGAACGTGGTGCATGGTGCGGTTGCCACCGGCGGCGAAGCGATTGACGGCATCGCCGAGTTGGGATTTCGCTCACCCGGAGCATTTGCTGCAGAAATGTATGACTCGGACGAAGGGCGTGCGATCATCTCCGCCGACGTCGCCACGTTCGTCGGTCGCGCTGCGTGCGGCCTCTACCAGTTAGTGGCTGGCATTGTGTGATGCCGTCTTGGTATGGCCACACCGGCGGAACAGACGCACTGGACCGACTCGAGAGCGCAAGGACATGATCCCATGGGCATTCTGATCTACTCCGCCATCGCGTCGCTCGACGGCTGTATCGAAAACCGTCGAGGTGAGTTCGAATGGGCCGCCCCCGATGAGGAGGTATTCCGCTTCGTCAACGACCTCGAACGATCGGTCGGCACCTATCTCTATGGGCGCCGCATGTACGACACCATGGTCTATTGGGAAACTGCGGGAGCGATCCCCGGCCAGCCGTCAGCCGACCGGGACTTCACCACTATCTGGCGAGCAGCCGAAAAAGTGGTGTACTCGAGGTCCCTCCAAGGCGTATCGAGCGCGAAGACGAGGATCGAGCGGGAGTTCGATCCCGTCAAGGTCCGACAGATGAAGTCGGCCGCCCCGCTGGACCTGACCGTGGGCGGGGCGGATCTCGCCGGCCAGGCCATCGCCGCCGGCGTCGTGGACCAACTCCACCTCTTCGTGGTGCCCGTCGTCGTGGGAGGGGGCAAACGGTGGCTCCCTGACCAGGCCCGGCTCGAGCTCGAACTCGAACTTCTCGAGACCCGGCATTTCGGGAGTGGCGTCGTCTTCCTCAGGTACGGCGTCAACCCTGAGAGCTGAAGCGGGCCGGGAGGCGCTCCCATCCATTGACCGCACCGACTCTCGGATAACGGGTGGCCCTTGCAACGTCGACGACGTAGTCGCCGATGGTGTCGAGGACGCTGTCGAGCACTCCGTCGAACGTGGCCCTGGCCAACGGGGCGCCGATACAGCGGTGTGGCCCGAACCCGAAGGCAACGTGCGGGCGGGCGTCACGGGTGACATCCACACGGTCCGGTTCGTCGAAAACAGCCGGATCCCTGTTGGCCGCCGCCCAGGACAGCAGGAGCCGCTCACCTCGTACGAGGTCCTGCCCACCGACGTGGACGGAACCGGTTGCCGTGCGCGCCGTGGCGGGGGCGGGGCTGAAGACCCGGAGGAACTCTTCACGAGCCGATGGCCGGAGGCTCGGATCACCGATGAGATGGCGACGGACATCAGCGGTGCTCGGAGAGCCAGAAGAGGGAGTTGGCGATCAATGCAGTGGTGGTATCGACCCCGCCGGCCACAACGGCGAACAGGACATTCACCGCGTCGGCATCGCTCACGGGTGCGCCCTCGATCTCAGCTTCCACCACTGCCGAAGCAAGGTCCTCGGCGGGCGACCGACGACGCAGAAGGACCAGCTCGAGCAATGCCGCGCGCAGATGGCCGATGCCTTCCAACGCGGCGAGCCAGCTCGACGAGTGAGGAGGGGCGAAAACGAGGGAGTGCAAAGGACCGGCGAACCTCTCCCACTGGTCGGCCTCCAATCCCACCAGCATCATGGTGACCATGGCGGGCACGGGGTTCGCCAGATCCAGCACGAGATCGATCTGGCCCGACGCCAGGTGGCGCTCGATCCTCTCCGCAGCGATGGCGCGGATTACGGGAAGCCAGCGCGTCGTCGCCGCAGGGGTGAACCACGGCAGCAGGAGGCGCCTGTACTCATGGAACGCCGTGCCGTCGATCTCCGAAGGGATTCCCCGGTAACGGCCTTGTGGGGGAATGGCGATTCCACCGAACTCCCGACCCATCCGAGAACCATCGAGGTCGTGTTCGGACGAGAACGCGTCGGGGTCGCGGCCACACCGGCGCACAAGATCGTGCGAAGTGACGACCCAGTAACCACCATGGGCCGGGGTGTGCGCGACCGGACACGACCTGCGCAGTTGGGCGTGCGTGGACGCGGGGTCCCATTCGTCGAGGGGGCGATGATGGTCGTACACGTCGTACGCGGGCGAGAGGTCCGTCGCAACAGAAGTCGGAGGTGCCTCGTCTTCCATTGTCAGCCGAGGGCTTCCTCGGGTGGCAGCCGCCGGACGAAGACTTCGATGTGTTCGATCCGATCATTCTCGTCCAGGCGGAACGTCCCGGCCACCCGCACCGTGTGGGGTGAGCCCTGAACCTCAATCGTCTCGGTCACGTTCACTTGCACCAGGAGACCTTCGTCCATGACGTCTGTGACCTCGACCTTCTGGCCCTCGAGGGTCGGCAGCAGGTCCCGCAGGAAAGCGACATAGTCATCCGGAGTGCTCCACGAGTGCTCCTCGTAGGGCCCGACCCGGCTGAAGGAATCCGAGAGGCAACTGCGCAACCCTCCCCAGTCGTGGCGTTCCATCGCGGCGAAGTAGCGAGCGACGGTCACGTTCACGGCCGCAACACCCGCCCCGTGCTCGTCACCCACGCCCCGATGACCGAATCGTACGGTTCCTGTTGGATCGCCTCCGCCTTGCCGGGAAAGTCGAAGGCCTCGGGGGGTAGGTCACCGTGTTCAAGGAGATGGGTGGCCCACTGTCGGTGTACTCGTGCTGCGGAGGCCGTACCCCATCCGGTTGAGAGGACGACGTCCACCCCGGGCGTAAAACTGCCGAACCCCACAATGGGCAGCGACACCTCGGCCCGTATGTCCGCGATCTGTTCCTCGGTGGCGAAGGTCGGCAGGAACGCATCAGCGCCTGCTTCCTGGTAGGCAATGCCTCGACGGATCGCCTCCTCGAGCGAACCCGAACCACCTCCGCCGACGGCGTAGAGCTCGTCACAACGGATGATTATCACGAAGTCCGGATCCCGCCGCGCCCCGACAGCAGCTCCGATCCGCGCCTGCATGTCGGCGATCGAGAGGAGGGGCCCGTCCCACGTCGAGTGTTTCGGGGGGATCTCGTCCTCCATGTGGATCCCGGCAACGCCCGCGTGCTCGTAGCGCTGAATACTCCGATGGACGTCGGCCACGGTCTCACCGCACTGGTCCGCGTCGATTATCAGGGGGATCGAGATCGCCTCGGCGACCCGACCGGCCTGTTCGATCATTTCGGTCGGGGTGAAGATGCCATTGTCGGGGATGGCGTAATGCATCATGCTCGTTCCGTGGCCGCCCATATAGGCGGCGGGGAATCCGACGTCCTCGACGATGCGTGCGGTCAATGCGCTGTAACACTCGGCCGCCATGAACGGCCCTCCCGCGATGAGCGATCGCAATTGTTGACGGGTTGACATGCGTGGGCCTCCTGATCGGACGTTTGCTGCGGAATGGCGGAGCGATCTCCGGCGAATTTCGCCACGCTGGACGGCGCGAGTCCCCCCTCGGCGTGCCCCGATGGTAACGAGTGCAGTGACGCGCGGCGAGCACGATCTCCCCCGTGCACTCCGCCGACGTGTACTCCGCCGACTTGCACTCCGCCGGACCATCGCGGTGAAGCTCCCTCGGTCGTGCAGTACACCGTGGAGAAAGACGCCGCCCTGTACGTCCCTGATGGCGACCTGTACGTGCCCACGCACTACTGCCAGGGGCCCTGGGACCCCGGAGCGCAATTCGGGGGTTCCCCGGCCGCACTCCTGGCCACATTGATCGACACGACCCCGAGCTTGGTCCCGATGCAGCTGGCCCGGCTCACGACCGATTTGATGCGCCCGACGCCGCTCACCCCTCTGAAAGCCGAGGTACGCATCGTGCGGGAGGGCAAGAAGATCCAAGTGGTCGAGGCGTCACTCTTCGCTGACGACGTCGAGGTCACCCGGGCCACGGCCCTGCGTATCCGGCGCACTGCCGTTGAGGCCGAGGGACTCCCCGACGGCCGGTTCGCCAACCCTCTCCCCACCCAGCCACTCCCCGCGGAAGACGACATCTTCTCCTCGCCGGACCCACCACCAGGGTCGAGGCTGGCCATGGAGTACCTCTTCGAGGGGTCAGGGGGTCACTTCAAGCACCCCGGTTGGCTGCGCCTGCGCATCGACGTCATCGCGGGAGAGCGTCCACGACCGGTGGCCCGGCTGGCCTACGTCGCCGACACCGCCAGCGGAGTAGGGCACGACCGTTCGGCGCATATCAGCTGGATCAATGCCGACGTGGCGATCAATATCGTCCGCGAACCGACCGGAGAGTGGCTCTCCCTCGACGGGAGGGGCTGGCTCGGGCGGACCGGCAGCGGCCAGGTCCAGGCCACGATCTCAGATACCGAGGGCACCGCATGTACCGTCTCCATGGTCAGGCTCGTCAACCCTCCCACCGCTCTGTAGGTTTCAGGGCAACGGCGGTCTCGGCGCGGTTGCCAGGCCCTCCTGGACAAAGGCGAACGGGACGCCCAGCGTCGTGGCGGGATCGGGAGCGAGAGACGGAACCCCGGTCACCTGGTCGTCGACGCGCGTGAACGGGGTCAGCCGTGCCTCGAGGTCCCGGGCCTTCGCCGCGAGATCGTTGACGGCAATGACGATCGTCCAGGGCAGTGGCCCGCGTGCGGCGACGAAGGCCGCCTGCGGTGTTCGTGGACCGGGTTCAACGAGATCGACGACGGCACTTCGCGGATGGGCGCAGATGATCGGCGCCGTCCGCGAGCCGTCGGCGGTGTGCGTCGCCGGGCCGATGGCGCAGTCGAAGGTCGCGTGCAGTCGTGCGATCGACTGGTCGAGGTCGGGGACGAGCCAGCGCCGGGCCGTGATGCGCGTCATCGCTCCGGGTTGCAACGCCGATTGGGGCGGGGGTTCGCCGGCTGACTCCATCACGCCCGGGATCGTCACGGACTCGACGAGCTCGATCAGGAGTCCGCCGTCGTCCCCCGGGATCCACACGTCCTTTTCGTCCTCGCTGACACCGACCCACAACCGGTGGTGCGGCATCAGCTCGTTGGCCGCGTCGAGCCAGTGCCGGTACCCGCCTCGGCGCACGCGTTCGATGGCCTCGTCCATATCCGAGACGGCGAATACCGTGCCGTGTGTGCGCACCGGAGCGTCGGCCTGCGCACGCCGCAGACCGGGCATGTGTGGCAGCGTCTGCGGGGCGGGCAGGCCCGGATCGACGTCGTTCGCCGCCATCACCTCCAGCCGGGTCGGCGACGCCGCCAAGCGCGGGTCTGCGCGCAGGAACACGACGTCGAAGCCGCGACCCTCGCCACCGGCGTACCAGTGCGGCTTCGGGTCACCGAACCCGAGGCGCGCGAGCATCGTCTGCACCGCCGAGGGGAAGTCGTCGATGAGCAGATCGGCACTCACCAGGAAGTCGAACACGTCAGGACCCCAGTTTCGGCTGGGGGGCGGTGCTCACCAGGTACGCGCCGTACCCCCGGTTCGGGCTGCTCAGACCGAGCCTCTGCTGCAATTCCGAGGACATCCCCGCCAGCGTTTCTTGCGGGACGATCTGCCACCAATTCGCTTGAAGCCGGAGATAGCCACTCGCGTAGAGGGCGAACAACATGCAACGCTCACGGTCCGCGCTGATGTTCTCGCCTGAGGTGTGCCACATACGGCCGTGCATGATGATCACGGACCCGGCCGACGCCTCGAAGGGGCGCATGCCGACCTTCGGATCTGCGGGGACCTCGGAGAAACGAGTGAACGTGTGGCTCCCGGGAAGGTAGCGGGTGGCGCCATTTCCCTCGTCAACGTCGTCGAGGCACCAGATCGCGTTGAGGCAGTTCTGCTCCAACCAGGGCTCGGGCATGATCGTCGACTGATCGCAGTGCGCGTTCATGGACCCGCTTCCGGGAAGTGCGATGTTGCCGGAGAAGTTCGACACCACCCAGTCGGGGCCCAACAGGGCGGCCACGTATGAGGTCACGTGCTCGTTCATCACCAGCTGGGAGAAAACCGGGTCATAGGCCAGGAGATCGGGGATACGGATATTTCTCCCGTTCGGGTCGAGGTCTTCCCAGGTGGTCGGGTAGCCACCGGCGGCAGCCTGCTCCGCGGCGGCGACCGATGCCTCCCGGACCGATGCGGCGGCCGCGCGGTCGATGACCGACGGCAAGACGCAGAACCCTTCTTCCTCGACCTGGCGCAGCAGATCGGGGTTGACGCACTCGCCGACCGGGACCCGCAGGTGGCCCTCTGGATCATGGAACACTCTCGAGATCGCCGCCATCTTCATTCCTTCCCCTCTCCGGTGCCTGCGTGGGCGCGTTCGGGTTTCGCAGCCCGCCGGGAGGCGCTTTTCCCGATTTTGGCACGATGTGCCGGGCCGACGACGGGTCGTCTCGCCGCAGGGACCGCTGCTAGCGTCGCACGGCGAGGGTGACGGGCCAGGGCTTGCGCACCCACCGGGCGCTGACAAGGAGCCGTGCGGGTGGACATCGATCTTTCGGAGGACCAGGAGCTGTTCCGCGAGACGACCGCCCGGTTCATCGAAGCGCGGTGCCCCATGGCGACGGTGCGGGCAAGGGCCGACGATCCTCTGCTCAGGGATCCGGCCGTCCTGCGCGATGCCGGCGAGCTCGGCTGGTACGCCCTCTTCGTTCCCGAGGAATTCGGCGGAGGGAGCGTCTCGGGAATCCCGATGCGTGACGCGGTCATCGTGGCCGAAGAACGCGGCCGCACCGTCCAGCCCGGCCCGTTCGTGTCCACGAACGTCGTGGCGTTGGCACTCGCCGAAGCAGGTCGTCGGCACCAGCAGGAAGCGTGGCTCCCACGCTTGGCCAGCGGCGAGGTGTCGGCTGCGTGGGCATCAGTGACGGCTCGGGCGTCCCGGACGCGGGGGCGCTGAGGGCACGGGCCATCGATGCCGGCTTCGCGCTCTCGGGCACGGCTGGGCTCGTCTCGGAGGCCGCGAGCGCCGGCCTTCTGCTGGCCACGGCTTTCGGTGAGGCGGGTGAAGCCGTGCAGTGCCTCGTTCCGGCCGATGCGGTTGGCGTCGAGATCACACAGCTCACGGGCCTCGATATCACAAGGGAGTTCGCCCGGGTGACCTTCGACGACGTGCGGGTGCAGGAGGAGGATGTGCTCACGACCAGCGACCCGGGATCGCTCCTCGATCGGTTGGTCGATGTCGCCGCCACGCTCTGTGTCGCCGAATCGGTCGGTGCGATGAGCCGACTCGTCGAGCTCACCGTTGCGCTACGCCAAGGACCGCACAGCGTTCGGTCGTCCGATCGGTTCGTTCCAGGCGCTGAAGCACCTACTCGCCGACACCAGTTTCCTGGTGGAGGTGAGCGCGGGTGGTGCGACCGCGGCAGCTCACGCGGTCGGCGACCGTTCCGCGGACGCCTCGGAGATCGCGAGCATCGCCAAGGCGTACGTCGGCGACGCGGGAGTCGCGGTGGCGCAGGCCTGCCAGCAGATGCACGGCGGCATCGGCTTCACGTGGGAGCACGATCTGCACTTCTACCTTCGGCGCTTAGCCGTCGACCGCGTGCTCTACGGCGACCCGTCCTGGCACCGTGAGCGAATCTGCCGGATCCACGGCCTATGACACGGGGACTGATGCAATGACCACAACCATGCCGGTCGATCTTGACGACTATCGACGCGAGGCTCGCGCATGGATCGCGGCCAACCTCACGTTGCGCACGGAGAACCTGGATCCCGTCGCAGCCAACCTGCGTGGGAGTCACGAATTCACACGAGAGCAGATTGCGGGCGAACGGCCCAAGCAACGCGGCGCTGTTCGATGCGGGCTATGCGGGGATCGCCTGGCCCGTCGAGTACGGCGGACAGGGCCTGACCCGTGCCCACGAGCGCGCGTTCCTCGAAGAGGCAGCCGGCTACGAGTTGCCGGATTTCGGCTACGCGGGCTCCATGACGTTCGGGGTATGCGCAGCGGTGATCCTCGGACACGCCTCGGAGGAGTTCAAACGTCGGCACCTGCCCCGCATGCTCAAAGGTGAGGAGCTGTGGGTGCAGTTCTTCTCGGAGCCGTCGGGCGGATCCGACCTTGCCGGGGTCCGGACACGGGCGACTCGTGATGGCGATACCTGGATCCTGAACGGGGCCAAAGTCTGGACGTCTTTCGGCCACTTGGCCGACTGGGGTCTGTGTCTGGCTCGCACGAATTGGGGTGTTCCCAAGCATCGCGGCCTGACCTGGTTCGGCGTGCCCGTCGACGCACCGGGTGTCACGGTGCGGCCCATCCGGCTCATCAATGGTGGTGCCGACTTCTGTGAGGAATTCTTCGACGACGTCGTCCTCCCCGACGCCGAGCGGATCGGCGACGTCGATCAAGGATGGACGATCGCGCAGACCATGCTCGTGCACGAGCGCGGCGGAAGCACCAACGTGTCCGAGACGCCACTGACACCAGGTCCCCTGGCCCCCGACCTGGTCGCTCTCGCTCGCGAAGTGGGCCGGATCGACGATCCGCAGGCGCGCCAACTGATCGCCCGCGGACACAGCCTGATGTTCCTCCGTGAGGCCCTCAGTCAACGGGTCAGGCGCACCCTGCGGGCACACGGCGCCAATCCCGGTTTCGCTTCGTACTGGGCCCTCGCCCACGGGACATTCGATGCGGAGCGGGCCAACATCGGCATCGACCTCGCACGGGGTGATCTCGTCGCCTGGGAGCCGTCAGAGTCCGAGGGGATCAGCGCGACGACCGCACTCGCGTTCCTCAACGGCATGATCAACTCGGTTGCGGGCGGCACGAATCAGATGCAACGCAACGCCATCAGTGAGCAGGTACTGGGACTGCCGCGCGAACCGAGCTACGACCGCGACAAGCCGTTCGATCAGGTCGTGCGCGACGCCGAACATTGGGATGGACGCGAGTAGGACGTCCGAAGTTCCCTCGTGAAGAAACTCACGACGACGCCGTCCCAGCGCTACCTCATGACTTCACGAACGCCAAGAGGTCGGCGTTTATGGTCTCGGCCTGCGTTGTGGGCATGCCGTGCGGGAACCCGCTGTAGGTCTTCAACGTGCCGTTCTGCACAAGCTTGGCCGACAAGGGCCCCGAGTCGGCATAGGGCACGATCTGGTCGTCGTCGCCGTGCATGACGAGCACCGGCACCGTGATCTTCTTCAGATCTTCCGTGAAATCGGTCTGTGAAAAGGCCACGATGCCGTCATAGTGCGCTTTGGCGCCACCCATCATGCCTTGGCGCCACCAGTTGTCGATGATCCCGGGAACTGCCTTGACCCCTGGACGGTTGAAGCCATAGAACGGCCCTTCGGGCAGGTCGCGATAGAACTGCGCCCGGTTCGTCGCCACTTGCACCTGCAATCCGTCGAACACTTCCTTCGGCAGGCCCCCGGGATTTGCCTCGGTCTGCAGCATCAGAGGTGGCACGGAACTGATCAGCACTGCTTTGGCCACCCGGTCTTCGCCGTGCCGGGCCACATAGCGCGCCACCTCCCCTCCACCGGTCGAGTGGCCCACGTGGACGGCGTCGTGGAGATCGAGATGGGCGGTCACCGCCGCCAGGTCGTCGGCGTAGTGGTCCATGTCGTGCCCGTCTCCCGTCTGGGTGGACCGGCCATGGCCACGCCGGTCGTGGGCGACCACCCGGTAGCCGTGCTGGAGGAAGAACAGCATCTGGGCGTCCCAGTCGTCCGATGACAGGGGCCAACCGTGGCTGAACACGATGGGCTGACCGCTACCCCAGTCCTTGTAGAAGATTTCGATGCCGTCGCTCGTCGTGATCGTTCCCATGCGTTCCTCCTCTTCTCGTCGGGACGTGGCTCGTACTACCAGCTTGTCCGACATGCCGCAATGGGCTGGGTCGGCCCGATCTCTATGCAACGATGCACGCCGTGCCCACCCACGCCTAGGAGGAACGTCCATGGGACAAGCCATCGGTGACAGCATCACGTTGGCCCTGGGAGTGGCCATCAGCCCGATTCCCATCATTGCCATCATCTTGATGCTCCTGTCGAAGAAGGCGGGAGCCAACAGCCTCGCATTCTCCTTCGGCTGGATCCTCGGCGTTGCCGGCGCTCTCGCTGTGGTCATCCTCGCATCCGGAGCTATCGGCACCGGAACCGGCGGGGCCCCGTCACATGGCGTCTCCGTTGTGAAGATCGTGCTCGGAGTCCTGCTGCTCCTCGTGGGCCTCCGCAATTGGAGGAAGCGCCCGAAGGCGGGCCAACCAGTGGAGTTGCCCAAGTGGCTGCAGGCCATCGGGAGCATCACCCCGGCAAAGAGCGCGGGCCTGGGCGTCGCGCTCTCGGCCGTCAACCCCAAGAATTTGCTCCTGATCATCGGCGGGGGTCTCGCCATCGCCAACGCTCCTACGTCGACGAGCGGCAAGGTCGTCGCGGCCACCGTCTTCGTCCTGGTGGCCATCTCCACGGTCGTGCTGCCCGTCGTGCTGTATCGGATTCTCGGAGCACGGGCCCAGAGCACCCTCGAGTCCCTCAACACCTGGCTTCAAGCCAACAACGCCACGGTGATGGCGGTCCTGATCCTTGTCATCGGCGTCGTCCTGATCGGCAAGGGAGTCGCGGGTTTCTGATCTTCTCCCCTCAGTCCTTCTTCCGGCTCCGCAGGGGCAAGACCATCTCCCCGAGCCAGCTGAAGATTCCGACGATCAGCCCTCCCAACACCGCGGCACCGAAGCTGTCCACGGACAACCGGCTCGAGAGCCACGCCGTGATGGCGAACAGCACCGCATTGATGACCAACAGGAACAGGCCCAAGGTCAGGACGACCAGCGGGAGGCTGAGCAAACGGAGAATCGGTCCGACGATGGCGTTGACGGCGGTGAAGATCACGGCGATCCACAGGAGAGAGAGGAATCCCCCGTTGATGTGGATGCCATTGACCAGGTGGGCCACCACTCCGAAGACGACCGCCACCAACAACAGCCGGATGCCCAATCGCGCCAGCACCTCTAGGCCCTCCTGTCCGAGCGTTGAGATTGCACAGCTAGCCCTTCGAGGGATCCTGGCGGGTCCATCACGCTATCGGCCTGTGCGCTCGCGGTGCTTACACCCTGGCCAACAACACGGCCGGCGCATGCCCTCCTCCAGCTCCTCTTGCGTTCGGCGAATGCGCCGCTCTCGGGTCGTCAGCTGTTTCGCATCCTCGACCCAGCAGATGAACTCGTTGCGGGCCAGAGGCGTGATGTCGATCCATGCATCGAGCGCTGTGCGGTTGCCGATCAACGCCGTGCGCAGGTCTCCCGGGAGCTTGTGCACCACTCCGCCCGGTACCCGCGTGCCGCCCATCGGATCAACGGTAACGGGTCGGGACCGGACCGGTCAGCCACGACCTTGGCAAGCAAGTAGTTACTTGCTACACTCCGAGCCATGACAGGACCCACGCAACCCACCGGTTACTTCGATCCGTTGGGGGTCAGCAAATACGCACTGTTGACCACCTTCAAGCGGGATGGAACTCCCGTGGCGACCCCCGTGAACGTCGTGGTCGAGGGCGATATCGCCTATTTCCGCACCTGGGACACCAGTGGCAAAGCCAAGCGGCTCCGCCACACGCCACACGTCGAGCTACGACCCAGCGGGCCTCGGGGCACTCCCAAAGGCGACACGACGCTCACCGCAATCGCCGGTCTGCTGGGGGGCGAGGAGTCCCAGAGGGCCGCTGCCGCGCTTGCCCGTCAACATCCATTCGTCCACGGGCTGGTGGTCCCACGCCTTCACCGCCTGCGCGGATGGACCACCCAGAACTACCGGTTGGACCCACCCGACACCACACGGTCCGACGACTCCCCCCAACCGGCGTGACCGATACTCGGTCGACCCGGGAGCGACTCATCGAGACAGCGATGCAACTCTTCGGAGAGCATGGCTACAAGGCGACCACCGTCGCCCAGATTGAGGCAGCAGTCGGACTGTCGCCTGGGTCGGGCAGCCTGTACAAACATTTCTCCTCCAAAGAGAAACTCTTGGCCGCGGGGGTCGAGGCCCAGCTCGCCGATCGAGCCGCGCTCGTCTCGGTGTTGGATCCGCGCGTCGCACCCTTTCAAGGCGAGAGCGCAGAGTTGCAGGCCCTGCTGCAATCCGTCGCTGTCGCCGGCCTGCGGAGAATGGAACAGGACAGGCACATCAATCGGCTCCTCTTCCGTGGCCTTCAGGACTTCCCCGATCTCCTCGAGCGCTACGGCAACGGGGAGATCGCGGCCAACCACCACGCTGTCGGGGCCTTGCTACGTGCGCTCGGCTCGGACCAGCACGAGGACCTCGACTGGCCGGCCATCGCTGCCGTGCTGGTCGGTGCGACCGCCCACTACTGGCTCCTCTCCGACCTCTTCGGAACCCACCCATCAGGTGTCGACGAGGAGCGCTACACCGCTGCGACAGCGCTTCTGATCACCAGTCTGCTTGCAGCACCCGATTCGGACGAGTGAATCAGGGTTCCCCGACCAATGACCGTGCCTCCGTTGGCCCGACAACGAGGTCGTGGAGGTCGCCGCCCACCTCGAGCCGACTGGACTGGCCGATCCCGCCCGCGTTGACCGGCTCGAAGCCGGCCGTTCGGATCAGCCGCTCTACTGCCTCGCCAGCACGGTCGTCGTCGGTCACATAGAAGAGGACCGCCGGCTCAGGCGACCGGTTGCGAGAGGACTCGAAGAGATTCGCCGACATCGTTCCGAACGTCATGGCCAAATGCGCACCTGGCGGCAACCACCCTGCGACAACCTCGCCGGAGGATTGTCCCTCGGGCAGGAGACGTGTCACCTTCCCTTGCGCGTTGAGGCCGACCGGGTTGCTCGGAACGACCACGAGCTTCTCGTTGAGCGCGTCAGCGATCTCCTTGACGACGGCGTTCAGTACGGTAAACCGAAGCGCAAGGATGACCGCATCAGCGCCCCGCAGCGCTGCGTGGTTGTCCTCAGCGGCGACGGCCGCTCCACCGACTTCTGCGGCCAACTTTTGTGCTGACTCCTTGTCGGCGCTCGAGATCTGCAGGGTCTCGCCACCAGCGGCGAGCGCGCGGGCGATGACCGATCCGATCCCGCCGGTGCCGATGAGGGCGGTCGTCATTCGGACTTCCCGCCGGACGTGCCCGACGGCCACTGGTCGGGCATCCAGTCGCCTTCCGGATCGGTCGTTTGTCCCACTTCGATCAGATGTCCGTCAGGGTCGCGGATATAGCAACGGATCTCGTACTGGTGCTGCTTCGGCGGCGTCAGAAACTGGGCGCCCTTGGCGCTCCATTGGGCGTAGACAGCCTCGATGTCCTTGACCCGGATATTGAGGAAGCTGCTGACCCGGTCGGGATCGCGTGGCGTCTCCAGCGTCACCGCAGGCTTGTCGTCGGTCGGGCCTCCGCCGACATTGATGATGATCCAGCTGTTCGACAGGGCGACATAGGTCACGTCTCCTGAAAAGACCAACTTGCCGCCGAGCACTTCGGTATAGAAGCGCCGGGAACGCTCGACATCATCCGAGACGATGAAGTGGGCCAGGACAATTTGATCTGCGGGCGATGGGGACTCTGTCATAGGGCACCTCCACTTGTCGGACGCACACCGCTGGGGCGGATTCGTACCGATGCTATGACGAACTTCGGCCCCTTTCCACGGCTCATGTCTGACGCTCGGACCCCTCCGACCGGGAGAGTCCCCGCCTAGTCCATCAACCGACGAACAGTGGGGCGAGTGTTTCGCCCAGCAGTGCCACGCGACCCTCGACGTGGCCGTTCGGCGGGGCGTTGACCGTGACGCCGTCGATTCCGGTGTCGCGCAACTGCGAGAACCTCTCGGCAACCTCGTCCGGGCTGCCGACGATGATCGTGCCCCGTCGCATCTCGGCCTCGGGCTGGCGGATGAGGTAGTCCTCAAACTCTGCCACCGCCTGCTCGTGGGTGGGTGCGATGCAGGCGCTTGTCTGGTACGAGACAGTGATCTCGGACCGGTCGCGACCGACGACCGCGCAATGATCGGCGAGCACGTCCAGCTTGCGCGGGATCTCGTCGGCACGACAGATCAGGTTGGATTCGTCGGCGTACTGAGCAACCAACCGGAGCGTCTTGCGCTCACCACCGCCGCCGATCATCACCGGAATGCGACCGAGCGGGGCGGGATGGTTCATGGCTTCTTGCACCTGGTACCACTTTCCCGACAGGGTGGGCTTCTCGCCGCGCAGCATCGGGAGCACGATGCGCAACGATTCCTCGAGCTTCTCGAAGCGGTCCGTGAACGTGCCGAACTCGAAGCCCAGCGACTGGTGCTCCAGTTCGAACCACCCTGCACCGATGCCGAGCTGGGCCCGACCGCCGGAGACGATGTCCAGCGCGGTCACAGTCTTGGCCAGCAAAGAAGGGTGACGATACGTGTTGCCGGTCACAAGCGCGGACAGCCGCACCCGATTGGTGTGCTGGGCGAGCGCCGACAACATGGTGTAGCACTCGATCATTTCCTGCTCGGGTCGGCCAAGGCTTGCCAATTGATAGAAGTGATCCATCACCAGCACCGTGTCGAAGCCGGACGTCTCGGCCTCCACCGCCTGCTGTCGCACGGCAGCGAACAGTCCGTCCGGAGCAACTCGGGGATAGGTGAAGTTAGGAATCTGATAGCCAAGAAGCGTCACGCGTTCGAATTTAGCCTCGTGTCGCGGTTATCCCCACTGACCCGGTGTGTAGTCACCTGCGGGCTGATGGGTGATGCCATTGAGGCGGTTGTAGAGGTTGATGAGGGCGATGAGGCACACCAGTGCGCCGAGCTGGTCGTCGTCGAAGTGCGTCGCCGCGTTGGCCCAGGCTTCGTCCGTGACATCGCCGTCATCGGCGACGCGAGTTCCCTGTTCAGTGAGCTCGAGAGCAGCCCTCTCGGCTACGGTGAAGACAGTCGCCTCTCGCCATGCGGCGACCAGGTTGATCCGCACCGAACTTTCCCCGCTGTGCGCAGCATCCTTGGTGTGCATGTCAAGGCAGACGGCGCAGCCGTTGATCTGGCTGGCTCGGATCTTGACCAGCTCCTGGGTCGTGGTTGGCAAGGTGGAACCAGTTATCACCGCGCCTGCAGCGTTGATGTGTTGGCTGAATAATCCGACAACCGCAGTGCCAGAGAGGTCGATCCGAGCGTCCATCTTGTTCTCCTCTTTGCATTCGATTTCTCACGACCCTGACCCCAAAGGCCCGATTGGGCGCCATTTGCCCTGGGGCACGTTTGTTGTTCAAAAGAGACCGTGGTCAGGTCCGGCGCACTCTTTGTCGCTCTGGGTTCCCAGGAGGTCAGCGATCGTGATCCGACCGCACGTGCACGTCGCCGAGGAACGTGTGTCCGGCAACCCGGACCACAGGAGTGTCAGATCGACCAGGCTCGAAGACCGCTTCGTTGTTCAAGCGGTCGTTGTTGGCGCGTCCGGTGAGTTCGACTCGGGTGCCTGGCGGAACGATGATGTCGACATCGCGCCCAAGCGCATACGCCTCGATGTGGAGCTCGTGAGGAAGGCTCTTGACATCGGACAGATCGATCGTGACGTCACCGAGCACCGAGAGTCCGCTCAGTTGGCTCTCGACATCCCACACTTTGGCCCGCTTTCCTTTGTGAAGCCACCCACCTTCGAAGAAGGGCTCGAGCCCGAGCAACCATCGTTTCGTGGGCCGAGCTGCTGGGATGCGAACGGATACCGGCGGTGGTGTCACGTTCGTATCGTCTCACCTCGTCTCGCCGAGGACATAGGGACATTGGTCCTCTTCGCACGCACACCACTTTGATCCGATCAGGAATGCGATCGCTCTACGTAGGGTGAGGGCCCCCTGGCGGCTGCAGGACGCCCCCTGTCCCGACCATCCACGGCCCGGGCGCGTTGACACATGGGGGATCCGCGTGTTCTAATCCTGTCTTATGACAATAGGACAAAGCAGCAGCGGATCGGCCGGCGACTCGGATGCCTCCCGCACCGGGGGCAGCGGTCCCGTGTCGCCGATCGAGTTCCGACTCGACCCCTCCTCGGGCGTGCCGACCTACCTGCAACTCGTGCACCAGGTCGAGCACGCGCTGCGTCTCGGCTACCTCAAGCCTGGGGATCAGCTACCCAAGGTGAGGGACGTGGTCGCATCATTGGCCATCAACCCGAACACCGTTTCCAAGGCGTACCGCGAACTGGAGACCAAGGGCCTCATCGTGGGGCGGCCCGGCCAGGGCACGTTCATCTTGGCCAGCCTCGGTCACGTCGCACTCCCCGAGCTGACCGGGCTCCGGCGAGCTCTACGCGGATGGCTGACCAAGGCGGACACTGCGGGACTGGACGAGAGCGGGATCGTGGCGCTCGTCGCCAGTGAGCTGAGGGATTTCTATGAGCGTCGCACCGGGTCGCCCACCCACGGCGGCGTGGCGGACAGTGGGGCGGAGGGCGTTGCATGAACGTCATGAAGGCAACAGGCCTGGGCAAGCGCTACGGCAGCACGCAGGCGCTGCGTGAGTGCTCGCTTGCCATCCCCGCCGGTCATGTGGCCGCGCTGGTCGGTCCGAACGGCGCGGTGAAGAGCACCCTTTTGAACCTGGCCGTCGGCCTGGCGGCGCCATCCGAGGGCGGCCTCACCGTCCTCGGTGGCCTGCCGCCCGGGTCGCCCCCAGCGCTGGACGGCAACATCGGTCCTCGAAGCTCCTCGTCCCGGAACGGGTACGTGTCTCATGACGGCTTCCCAGGAAATCGAACCTGATGCGCTCCGGGGGAGGGTTCCTGCGCCAGCACTACGTCGCGCCGCTGGTCACCAGCAAGCTCAACATTCCCGATTCGGCGTGGGTCCTGAGCCAGCAATGGCTCACCAAGAGCGGCCGGCCGGCAAGCCAGTCGGTGCTCAGCCAGGTCCTCTCGAGGGCCCCAGGGAATCTGTTCGGGAAAGGTGGGGTTCCGAAGTCCGTCACCGTGTGGCAATACCTCGAGCGACACGGGTACATGCAGCTGACCACCTACCAGCCAGCCAGCCGGTTCTGGCCATTCCAATGGTTCGAGGGCGGCTGGCTCCTGGCGCTGTCAGTGCTACTCATCGGCCGTGACCGTCTGGCTGGTCCGTCGCCGGGCGGTCTGAAGACCGATGGAAACTCTCGTGGGCGACGTCACGGTCGATGGACATGTCGTCCGAGCCGACACGCTCCCGGAAGGGTGCGTCGCTCTATGACGGAGTTCACAGGAAGTCGAACCCCATGCGTTCTGAGGGCCCGGAGAGGCGTCTCGTGCACTCCACGACAGGCCGTCGGTCGGATTCGGCAGACCCGCGTGGTCCGCGGCGCTCACCACCGGTGGCGGAACGCTCCTCCAAACCTGAGATGCAACGGAGCCCCGCCGTGCAGACGCCACGACCGCGCAAGGCACTGCGCCGGTTGGGGCTCATCGTCGGGGTCGGGGCCGTGGTCATCGTTCTGCTGGTGGTGACCCTGCATAGGGTGTTCGGGGTTACTGATTCCTTCCCGGTGCCGAGCGATGCCACGCTCGCCGCCTTGAGCGCGCCTCAACGCATCGTCGCCGTCGCCCAGAGCCAGGTCGGGTACAGCAGCGAGCCGTCCAGCTCCTATTGCAACAAGTTCAGCGCCTACTGGAACGCTGGCACGGGAGGGTGTCCGAGCGGCGAGATGTCCGAGAAGTGGTGCGCCGACTTTGCCGCCTGGGCCTGGCAGAAGGCCGGAGTGCAGTTCACCTACGGTTACGGCGCGGCACAGATCAACGGCGCCGCCGTCAGCTTCTACGAGTGGGGCGTCGCCAACGGTGAATGGCACCCGGCGACAAGTGGCTACATCGCGTCGCCTGGCGACGTGGCTGTCTACGGTCTTTCATTGGGGGCGGACCCGTCGGCCGTACACGTGGCGATCGTCACCGACGACGCGCCCGGCCTGACCGGCCCCGACGTGGTGAACGGTGACGGGGACAGGACCGGGTTCTCTGTGGTCGAGACCGGCACGGATCAGGCGATGGCCGACACCGGGAACGGCGACTCCCTGTTGGCGGGCTACGTCAGCCCACCCTGAGTCGTCGTCGGGATCCGGACGCGTCGGGTCAGGCGTCCCGGTGCGCGATCCGTATCGACGCTGCAGTCATTGCGACGACGGCATAGAAGCCGAGGACCACGATGGCTGCTCCTGGCCTCAAGAGCCCCGCCGAATGGTTGACCGTCACGGCGGCCTCGAGCGCTGTGCCGGGTACGTACTGACGAAGGCCGGCCGGCAGCAACTGACCGAGCGTCACGCCTCCCACAATGACGAGCACAAGTGCCGTTGTCGCCGCTGCGGTGTGCCGGATGAGTCCGCCGAGACCGACGCCGATGATGGCGATAAGGCTCACCGCCACGGCGCCGAAGACCACCGCTTGGAAGACGCCCGGGTGCCCCAGCGTCACCTGGAGATGCTTGCCTGCGAAGACCCGCTGTCCGACTTCGAAGCTGACCACGGCGGCGAGCAGTGCCACCGGGAACACGAACGCCGCAGTGACCGCAGCTTTGGCTGCCAGCACCAGGCGTCTGGTGGGCGTGGCGGTAAAGGTGGACCGGATCATCCCCGTCACGTACTCCGCCGTCACGGCCCGCACGCCGAGGGCCGCGAGCAGCACGGCGCCGACGAAGACGACGCCGAACAGCGAGCAGGCGGTCGGGTCGAAGATCTGGCGCTGCTGGGCTGTCATGGTGGACCACGCATGGACCTGGGAGACGCAGAGGACTGTTCCCAGGGCGATCGAGATGACCGTGGCGATCACAGCCGTTCGCCACGTCGAGGGCAGGGTGTGGAGCTTCGTCCACTCGGCCTTCAGAGCCCGCCTGACCTTCGGCGTCCATACTGGTGAAGGCGTCGCCGTACGGTGAGTGGCATCGATGGTGGAGGTCGCAGTGCTCATGTCAGGCTCCTTTGGTCGCGTCGACCAGCCGGCCGGTGCGGTAGTCGGTTTCATCTTTGGTCAAGTCGAAATACGCCTCTTCGAGCGAGGACCCGAGCGGGGCGAGCTCCAGAAGGGTGATGTCGTGGGCGCGAGCGGCTCCGCCGATTGCGGCGGCGTCGAGCCCGGTCACGACCATGACGCCGTCAGATCCGCGCTCGATCAGCGCGCCGCGCTGGGTCAGGGCCTCGGCCAGCTCGGTTTGCTCCACGGCTCGGACCCGGATGCTCGGGGCCGTGTGTCGGTCGATGAACGCATCAGTGCTGGCGTCCGCGATGATCCGTCCCCGCCCGATGACGATCAGGTGCTCGGCGGTCTGGGCCATCTCGCTCATCAGATGGCTCGAGAGGAACACCGTGCGGCCCTCCGATGCCAACGACTTCATCAGGTTGCGGATCCAAACGATGCCTTCGGGGTCAAGGCCGTTGATCGGCTCGTCGAACATCACCGTCTCGGGGTCGCCGAGCAGTGCGGCGGCGATACCGAGCCGCTGGTGCATGCCGAGTGAGAACGTGCCGACCTTCCTGCCGGCCACGTCGCTGAGGCCGACGATGTCGAGCACGTCGCTCACGCGCCGGCGGCTGATGCCGTTGCTGTCGGCGAGCCAAGTCAGGTGGTTGGCGGCGCTGCGACCGCCGACGATGGCTTTGGCGTCCAAGAGTGCCCCGACCGAGCGGAGAGGGTCGTCCAATTGGTGGTACGGCTTGCCGTCCACACGGACTTCACCCGACGTCGGGGCGTCGAGGCCCAAGATCATCCGCATGGTGGTCGACTTGCCGGCTCCGTTGGGCCCGAGGAATCCGGTCACCTGACCGGGCTTGACGCTGAATGAGACCTCATTGACCGCAACGGTCTTGCCGTAGCGCTTCGTGAGGTGCGTTGCCTCGATCATGGTGCTTCCTTTCCTCGACGTTCTTGGTCCTGGAGGCAGCCTGCGCTCGGGACCTGAGATGACACTGACGTGGCCCTGAGGTGGGCGGGTCACCCCAATCACGCCAAACCTGGTCATCGGTCGTACCGTGGGGGCGTGGACGTGAAGCTCTTCGGCGAGTTCGAGGTGGTCAGAGGGGGTGTGGCGATACCGGTTCGTGGTGCCAAGCAGCGGGCTCTCCTGGCTCTCCTGGCGCTCAACCGGGGGAATCCGGTCAGCGCCGATCGTCTGATCGACCAACTCTGGGGCGAGGGGCAAACGACGAAGACGGCCAACGCGTTGCAGGCCCAGATCGCCCAGCTGCGCCGAACGCTCGGAGCCTCGGCCGTCGTCACCTCCGAATCCGGCTACGCACTCGATATCAGTGCCGCTGACCTCGACGCAGCCCGATTCGAAGCCCTGATCGCCGAAGGGCGACGCCTGAGCGCTGAGGGCGCGGTAGCCCGGGCGTCCACCGTGCTCGGTGACGCTCTTCGGTTGCGGCGCGGCGAGCCACTGTCCGAGTTCGCCTATGCCGGCTTCGCCGACGCCGAGCGGGCCCATCTCAACGAGTTGGCCGTCGTGGCAATCGAGTACCGGGTCGAAGCGGACCTGGAGCTTGGCCATCACAACGAGCTGGTCGGCGAGCTGGAAGCGCTGTGCCGGGACCACCCGCTACGCGAGCGCCTTTGGGAGCTGCTCATGTTGGCGCTCTACCGCGCGGGACGCCAAGCCGAAGCGTTGCGTGCCTACACCGAGATCCGTGACCGCCTGGTCGACGAACTCGGGGTCGACCCGGGCTCGGGCCTGCGCGAGTTGGAAACCCGCGTCCTTGACCACGACCCGTCTCTCGTCGGCGAGCAACCACCGGCGCCCCGTGCGCCGGCGCGCCCGTCGGTGCCGGGCAACCTACCCGAACCACTGGGCAGATTCCTGGGCCGTGACGCCGAACTGGAACAGGTTGGCGAAGCCATTGCCACCAGCCGCTTGGTCACACTGATCGGACCCGGTGGGGTGGGCAAGACCCGACTGGCGCTCGCGGCCGCGGCCGGCTTGCAGGAACAGCACCCGGGCGGCATCTGGCTGATCGAACTGGCTGGCGTGACCGATCCCGAAGGGGTCGCCCCGGCTGCGGCCGGCACGCTCGGAGCCGTGCGGCCTGCTCTGGGTGACGCCCAGCCCTCTGGGTCGACGGCCGAGCTCATCGCCCGCCACCTCGCCGGGCGGTCGCTCTTTGTCGTCCTCGACAACTGCGAACACGTCATCGACGAGGCCGCGAGCCTCGCCCGCACCCTGGTCGAAAACCTTCCCGGCCTTCGTCTCGTGGCGACGAGCCGCGAGCCACTCGGTGTTCCCGGCGAAATCCTCATTCCCATCGCCGGGCTGGCACCCCCGGCCGCCATCGAGCTCTTCGTGGACCGTGCTCGTGCGGTCCAGCCGGCATTCGAAGGCGGCGGCCCGGCCGAAGCGATCATCGACGGCATCTGCCGACGTCTCGACGGCCTGCCCCTGGCCATCGAGCTTGCAGCCGCCCGCCTTCGAGCCCTCCCCCTGTCCACGCTGGACGAGCGACTCGGCGACCGCTTCGCGCTGCTGACCCGCGGCGCCCGCACCTCGTTGCCCCGCCAACAGACGCTGCGGGCGGTCGTGGACTGGAGCTACGACCTCCTCTTCGACGACGAGCGGCGCTTGTTCGCCCGGCTGTCCGTCTTCGTTGGCGGCTGCGACGCTCGAAGCCGTCGAGGCCGTCTGCGTCGACGACGAGCTCCCGAGCATCGACGTCCTCGACGTGTTGAGCAGGCTGGTGGACAAGTCCCTCGTCACGGCCCCGACACCCGGCGACTCTCGGTTCTCTCAGCTGCAGACGCTGTGGGCGTACGGCACCGACGCGCCTCGAGGAGTCCGACGAGGCCGACGCGGTACGCACCAGACACGCTGCCTACTACCGCCGCTTCGCCGAGAACGCCAACGAACGCCTGCGAGGTGCACGGGCGCCCGAGTGGAGCGAACGCCTGACTCCGGAGTTGGGCAATCTGAAAGCTGCGCTCGATTGGTATTTGGGCACCGGGAACATCGATGCCGCACTCTCCATGGTGTCCGGAATGGCCTGGCTGTGGTTCGTCAACAGCGATTTTGCCGAAGGCGCCCGTTGGCTCGCCAGTGCGCTGGGTGCCGAGGGGGAACGGCGTGCTGATCTGCACGCCACCGCCCTCGTCTGGCACGGCTACTGCGTCGGCATGTCGTTCAGCCCCGCGGCGGGCGTCGTTGAATGTGAAGAGGCCATTGCCGCCTTGAGGCCGGGTGGCGACCCTGTTCGCCTGGCCGAGGCGCTCCTGCTCGGAGCGTCGGTCCTGATACGCGCCCACCAATTCAGCCGGTCGCTGGCGGCTTTGGCGGAGGCACAGATGCTGCTCGGCCCTGATGACCATCAGTGGCTGCCCGGGCCACACGACACGATGCAGACGCAGATGCTCCTCGGGCCCCATGAACACGGGTGGCTGCTCGGGACACACGACATGTTGGTCAGTTGGAATATGGCGTCGTTCGGGCGTCTCGACGAGGCAGAGGCGGCAGCCATTTCGAGCATTGAGCGCTTCGACGCCGTGGGTGAAGTGTTGCTGGTGGTCAACGCGCTGAACGCTCTCGCCGGGGTTGCTGCCGCAAAGGGTGATTTCGAGGGCGCTTCAGTAGCGTACGAAGCGCTGTTGGAACGGTGCCGGGCGACCGGGCAGCACCCCTACCTACCCTTTTGCCTCGTCTCTTTGGCCGGTGTGAAGGCCCGACAAGGTGACGCTGCCACCGCCGACCGTCTCTACCAAGAGGCGATCGAGTGCTGCTATAACCCGTGGCTCTCGGCCGACGCCATGGTCGGCCAAGCAGCCGTCGCCCGTCACCTCGGTGACCTGGTACGGGCGAGAGGTCTGCTCGAGACCGCCGCGGAGCGTTACAGGGACGCCGACCTTCCCGCCGGCCAAGCCCGGGTGCTTGCGGGACTGGCCTGGTGGGCGATCGGCGCAGAGCAACCCGCCACTGCCCTCATCTTCGCGGCAGATGCGGTCAGAGCCGCAAAGGCAATCGGGGATCCCGAATCACAACTGCTCGCTGATTCCGCCCTGGCCGCAGCGAAAGCGATCGCAGAACCCACTCAGGGCAACACCGACGACTTCGTTGCCTTGGCCCAACAGCGAGCCTCAGGTCTCTCGCATCGCTCCCTCACCGACGAGCCAGATCTGGTGGCACTCGCGACTCGACTCACACCGAGCGCGACCTGAACCAGCAAAGCCGCAGCTCGAATTCTCTTCCAGCAGGCCCTCTCAAGCCGTGGCGCCGGCGCCTCAGCACCACCTCAGGACGGCCTCAGGTCACCGGCGCACCCTGAGGGGCATGCACCGCGACCTGGAACGACTCCACGCCCGCCGCGTCCGGTCGGCCTCCGCTGCTGGTCCTGCGGTCGAGGATCACGGTCGGGCGGTCACGGCAAGCAGCCAGGCGGCTGCTTACTATCGCCAGGCACAGCAGGCCGTGGACACTGCCGACGCAGTGACGGCGCTCCGTCACGCGATCATGATCGATCCGGCGTTCGGGCTCGCAGTCACCGATCTCGCCGCTCTCACCGAAGCGCCGCCGGGCGTCATCGGCGGCCGCAAGGTGAACTGGGAACGTCATCACATCGAAGTGGTCCGCACGGCGGCCGCCGGCAACGTCATCGGGCCGCCGATCTGCTCCGTGAGCACCTCGCCCGCGTTGGCTGCGATCCGCTCGCACTGCGCATCGTTACCGAACTCCGACGGTGCGCAGGTAACCGGGACGGGCTCGATGATCTCAGCGCCCACCTTCCCGGTTGTCACCCTGCTCGCAGCGAGACCCATCCTGGACCGCCGCCCAAAGAGTGACCCCTCGTATCCGAAGAGCCGGTAATCGACACCGCTCACGTGCCCGATCGGGCGCCAGAACCGCCAAGCCGGGCCACATCTCCTTCCCCCGCGGCCTTACGACCGGGAGTTGGGGCAACGCAGGAGCGTAACGGCGACCTGTCACACCCGCATGGTCAACTACCAGGCAGTTCGCTGACTTCGGTGAACCCGCTGGCGGACTTCGGTGAAAATTTTTGTTGGTGGCGGGGGTAGGATTTGAACCTACGACCTTCGGGTTATGAGCCCGACGAGCTACCAGACTGCTCCACCCCGCGGCGAAGAAGAGAAGTGTACACGGGTCAGCGGACCCGCACCACGGGTGGGCTACGGCGTCTGGCCAGGGTGCGGGCCGGGCGCGGGCGGCGGGGAGGCCGCCGGACGTGGTGGCGGTGGGTGCCGCCGCCGCCGATTCGGGCGCCAACGCGAGCGGGCCGTGCTCGGCCTCGTGGGCTTGGAGGGCGGTCACCAGGCGGTCGATGTCGGAATCGGTGGTGGGCGTGGCCCGTCCTGTCTTGGTGGCGTAGACGGCTGCGCCGAGGTCGCGCAGCATGCCGTCGGCCGCCTTCTTGGCCTGCACCTCGTCCAACTTGGCCTGGCCCTTCTGCGCCGCATCCTTGGCCATGACGGTGGCCGCCGTCGCTTGGGCCTTTACCTTGTCGAGCAATCCCATCAGCTCATCCTTTCCGTGCGGGGTCCCACCAGCATCGCATGCGTGATCGACGCGCAACTCATCCTGATGGTGACGCCGTGGCTAACGTCGTGGTGTCGTCGTCGACGTGTCGGGTTCGGTACTGGTCGGCGTCTTGGCATCGTCTTGACGCTCTTGCTCTTGGCCGGAGTGGTCGTGGTGGTCGTCGTCGTTGTCGTCGTGCGTGGCGGCCGCTGCCGATCCGAGAGCTTCCTGGGCCTTGGTGATCTGCTACCTGCATCGCGTCGATATCGGTCTGATAGGCGCCCAGATCGCCCGCCGCGAGCGCCGCCAGCGGCATTCTTGTAGTCGGTTTGCGCCGCATTGAGATACTGCTGCACCGCAGCAGGGACCGTGCCCGGCCCCACGCTTCGTACCGGATCCGCCGCCCCCGGTTATCTGCGTCTGGAGAAGGTCGCTCAGGGTGGAGGACACCGTCGACTCGATCACCACCTTCTGCCCCAGCACGCCGATGACGTAGTTCAACTGGGGCTGCGGGCTCGAAGAGGACGCCACGTACAGCGGTCGCAGGTACACGATGGACTGCCCGATCGGGACCATGAGCGTGTTGCCCAGCAGCACCTCCGACCCGTGCTGGTCCAAGAGCGTGATGTCCTTCGACACGGTCGGATTCTGTCCGATGGACGCGTCCGCGTTGGCCGGGCCCGCTGTTCCCTGCGGGACCTCGTAGACGGACAACTTTCCGTAGTCACCCGGATCGGACGTCGCCACCATGAACGCGGTGAGGTTCGGGTTGTTCGCCCCCGTCGCATTCGACTGTGTCGCCGGCACAAAGGCATCGGTGACGGTCAACGCCTGCGCAGGCGACGGCGAACCCGGAATACCGGTCACTTGATACAGCGGGGCCATGCGGTCCGGACTGGACGAGACCGGCTGTCCCTGCTGGTTGAAGGTGACCTGCACCTGGAGTGATTGCGACTGCGGTCCGGCACCCGCCGTGGGCGAGAGCTGCCAGGCGTTGCTGGCCGCGTAGAACTGCGAAGGCGACGTCAGGTGGTAACGGCCGTAGATGGCGGACTGAATCGAGAAGATGTCCGGTGGGTACCGCAGGTGCGCCTTGAGCCCGGCGTTCATTTTCGACAACGGGGTGAACATGTTCGGGAATGCCGCCTCGTAGGCCCGCAGGATCGGGTCGCTCGGGTCTGCGTTGTAGAACGTCGTCTTGCCGGAGTAGGCGTTGATGACGACTTTCACCGAGTTGCGCACATAGTTGTAGCTTCCCGGGCAGGCTGCTGCCCGATGCCACCTGCTGGGTGTTCGCGTTCTGCGAGTAGGGATACTGGTTGGTGGTCGTGTACCCATCGACGATCCAGTAGATCTGCCCGTCGTTCACCACTGCGTACGGGGTCTGGTTGAAGGTGAGGAAGGGAGCCGCCTTCTCGGCGATCTGGACCGGGTCACGTACGAACAGGAGCCGCGATTTGTCGGTGATCTGGCTGGAGATCAACAGGTTGAAGTCGCCCAGTCGAAGGGCGAACGCTGCCCGCTTGAACAACGACGTCAACTGGACGCCACCCGTACTCTGGTAGTGGCTCTCGACATTCGTGCCGTTGCCCGTCTTGGTAGTTCAGCTCGAGTTGCTTGGTGTCGGCGACCACGTACCCGGAGTCACCCGTGGCGAAGTAGACGTTGGGCTGGGTGATCTTCGGCAGGCCGTTCGAGGAGGTCGGGGGTACGTCCTTGATGCCGTAGGTCGGGTTGCCGTTCGACTGTGCCTTGTTGGCGAGGGCGACGACCGCTCCGTCCCGTGGGTGTACTGCAGGTGCTGATTGACCCACGATTGCGACGGCAGGTTGCCCGGGGAGATGCGCGGACACCGATGAGGACCGGGGTGGTCTGCCCGTCCTCGGTGTAGCGGTCCACGCCGAGTGATTGGAAGGTGTAGTACGACTTGATCGCCTGCTGCTTTTGGAACGTCTGCAGCGTGATGGACGGATCGGGGTCCCACAGCCTGATGTTGCTCAAGCGTCGCCGAGCGAGTGCGGCTGCGGTCGTTTTCGAAATGGTGGTCGTCGCGTCGAATGACTTGACCACGACATGATTGAGGTCATAGGCACTCCGCGTCGCCTGGATATTCCGCTGTATGTAGGGCGCCTCGAGCGAGGACTGGGCCGGAGTCACCTTCAGGGTCTGCAGAAGCGCCGGGTAGATGACACCGACGACGAGCGCAACGAAGGCCCAGATCCCGACCGCGAGGACGGGCAGGGTCCAGCCCTGGCGGCGGATGTTGAAGAGCAGGATCGCCGCGGCGAAGATCGAGACGACGACCAGCAGGAGCAGGGCGGGCAGGCGCGCATGCACGTCGGTGTACCCAGCGCCGTTGACGTAGCCATCGTGCGCGTTCACCAGCCCCCAGCGCTGCAGGATGTAGCCCACCGCCTTGGTCAACGCGATCAGCGCCAACAGGACCGAGAGGTGCGCCTTGACGGCCGGCCGTACCCGCGGGATTCCCCGCTGCGGCAAAATCCCGCCGTTGAGATAGTGGAAGATCGCCGACACGATGAGCGTCACGATCAGGATGGCCAGCACCCAGTCCACGACGAAGTTCAGGAACGGGAGCTTGAAGACGTAGAACCCGATGTCCTTCCCGAACTGCGGGTCTTTGATACCGAAATTGCCGCCGTGGCGAAAGAGGATCCAGTTCTGCCATTCCCCGATCGTCCCTGAGGCGGCGATGAGGGCCATCACGATGGAAAGTGCGACGTAGACGCGTCCGGCGTAGGGGCGCACGATCTGCTGGTACCGGCGGACGAGCTCGTCCTTCTGGACGGCACCGATGTCCTCACTCGCCAGCCGGTCGCAGACGACGAGATTGACCCACATGACCACGAAGAAGATGGCCCCGAAGACACCGAAGAGCCCGAGCTTCACCACCAACAGTGTGGAGAACACATTGTGGTAACCGACCGACGAGAACCAAAGGCCGTCGGTGTAGATGTTCGCAAGCGTCCGCAGTGAGGCGGCCAGGATGATGAAGACGACGAAGGCCCCGATGATCCACCACCGGGCTCGCCGGCGCGAGCGGGGCGAGCGGGGTGGGGAGAGGTCCTTGGGGGTGCGCACGGGGGCGAGCCTAACGTCCGCCGCCCGAGAGTCCTGGTCTAGTGCTCTGCAGGTGCCACCAGGCAGCGACAACCGGAGTGAGCAGGCGGATACGCATGACCTGTGGGGAAACCATCGGCGAGAGGCACGGCTCCCGCCAGGGCATTGTCGTCACAGTCGGAGCATCCGGTCGGCGACGTCATGATCCAGCGGACCATTCCGTCCGAAGACGAGGAGGCGGCCACGCCGGCCGAGAAGGCTTGGACCGCGAAGTCCCCGACCAGCCGTTCGATCCGCTCGCCCCGCCATTCGCGAAAAGCCGACCCGACGCGGTCAGCCACCTCTTCTCCGTCTTCGCCGCCGTCCATGATGCGCCTACGCAACATGGTGACAACCGTGCGGGCCAGGCCCGCTGCAGCCTGTTCGATCGCCCCACCGGACCCCGCAGTACCCTCTTCTCCACCGCCGAACACCGTCCCGGCGGCGAACGCGTCGCTCAGGTGACCCTGCGCGGCCGTGATGAACATCGACAGGTGGAGGTCTTCGGGACCGAGCAGTGCTTCCCCCGCCAAATTGGGCGAACTGCGGAGCACGTCGAGCAGCCGGTTCTGGTCGTCCCCGAGCGCCCGCTTGATGTGACTCGAGAGCTGGGCCGAGATCGGCGACAGGAGTTCGTCCCGCCGGGTGATCAACGCCGCATCGGGTCCCTCAGCCTCCGGCTCGGCATCGTCACCGGTCCCGAGCTCGATCTCCTCTTCGACGTCTATGACAACGGCAGTTGCGACATGGCCGTGGCCGACGCCCCCGTCGCCCCCACTCCCGGAATCGTCGGATGCCGCCCGGATCCGGGCGAACAGTTCGTCGACCGAGGGGGCCGCGCCTCCGGGAGGCGCGTCACCGGGAGCCTCGCCCTGTTGGTCGCTGCCATCGCTCTCTCCGTCGCCCGCGGCCTCCTGGTCGTGCGGGACGTCCTTCGGCAGGTGCAACCGGGCCTGGTCGCCTGCCGCGAGTGCCGCGGCACGGGCTTCGTCGTCGGAACGCTCCAGGCGAGCGAGAATTGCGTCCACGGACCCTCGTGTGCCCTGAATCGAGGCGGCCATCTCGTCCCGGGCGGCCCGGAGCTGCTCGATCTGGATCGACAGCGCACGCCGCCGCGCCGCCAGATCGGTCATGAGCCGTTTGCGGGCCTCTTGGACCTGCTCGAGGAGTGCACGCCCCTCCTCCTTGGCGCGCGCGATCACGGCGTCACCCTCTGCGACAGCGTCGAGCCGGATCCCCTCCACGTCCGCCAAGGCCTCCTGGCGGGCGTTGGCCACCATGAGCTCCGCCTCGGCCACCCGTTCGGCCGATGATCCTTCGGCCCGCTCTTGGATCTCATTGGCCCGGCTCTGCGCTTCACGGAGGAGGGTGGACGCACCTTCCTGGGCCTGCGCCACGATTTTGGCCGCCTCGTCATGCGCATGGCGGAGAATCTGCGCGCTGTGCTGGCCGAGAGAGGCCGTGAGCGTCGCCTCGTCGACCACCGGGTGGGCCGCCCGTTCCTCGGCCTCCGCCACCGCGGCGCGCAACTCCTCCTCCCGTTGCTCGAGGAGCTCGATGCTCCGGGCCACCGTCTGTAGATACGTCTTCACCTCGTCGACGTCGAATCCCCGGCGAACGACGGCGAAGGAGTGACGGGTGACGTCCCCCGCCGTCAGTCGGGCGGAGGAAATGGGTAAACGGCCTTCAGGCATGTGGGAAAGACTACGGCGCCGCCTGGGCCGGCACATGGTTGTTCGACACTGTGCCTCCGAACTTCTTGAGTATCGCCAGGGCCTGATCGAGCGTCGACACCGCATAGACGTGGAGCTGCGGCGTGTCCTTGGACAGAGCCGGCTTGTACTCCTGGGGTGGCACGAAGAACACAGTGGCCCCGGCTCTCTCGACGGCGATCGTCTTCTGGGGCACGCCGCCCACGTCACCGACGGCACCGCTGGCATCGATCGTGCCCGTCGCCGCGATGGTGTGGCCCCCGGTGAGGTGGCCGCCGCCGAGCTTGTCGATGATGCCCAGCGTCATGGAGAGCCCGGCCGACGGCCCACCGATATCCACGGTATTGACGCTGACGTCGATCGGGAAGGTCCAGGACTGCTGGGTGTTCGGATCGATACCCAGGTAAACGGTTGGTTTCCCGAGCCCGCACCCTCCGTTGGTCAGCGACGTCGGCGGGGCCCCGAGCACGATCTTCCGCTGCACGACCGGCCCGTTGACAAACGCACCCGACGGTTTCACCGAGGACTGCTCCACCGAGAGGGTGGCCGCGGTTCCGGGGGTCAGCCCGTGCAGCGCGGTGACAAGCGAACAGACATCGGTCACTGCGACACCGTTGACCCCGGTGATGACCTGCGACACCTTCAACACGTTCGATGCCGGGGAGCCCGGTGCGACCCCGAAGACGAGGGCACCGGCATTCTGCTCCTTCGGTGTGTACCCGAGATACGAGAGCGCAGCCGCCTTCGCCTGGTCCTGGGCCTGGCTCATCTCCAAGAAGCCCTGCGTCTCCAGTTGGTCTGGCGGGGTTGTGGGCCCGAGCAATTCCTCCGCCGGGACGACCTGGCTGTCCGACGACAGGTAGCGCTCCTCGAGGTACGTCAGTGCGGTGAGCGGCTTGACCAGCACGTCGGTAAGGAGGATGTTACCGGTGAGCGGGTGGTCGAGCTCGGACGGCACCGTGATGAACGACGTCACGGGCGAGGCATCCCCCGGAGAGAGGGCGTAGTAGTTGACGTTCCAGCGGCTGAGGACCACCACCGTCGCCACGAGGAGCACCGCGATCAGCGTCAGGACGAGGGGCCACGCGCCGGCGGCGTACGTCGCGCGGCGCGCCGGGGCCCGGTCGTGTGGGGATGACCTCGGCCTCCCCGCTGGAATTTGTCGTGATGTCGGCCATACTCGAATTTGTGAGCGATGATCCTCCCACGGAACCCGCCACCACAGGCCGCGCCGCAGCCCTCCGCCGGCGTCGGGTGATCGCAGCCGGTCACTCGGGCCGCGTCGAGATCGCACGGGCGGGTCTGCGTGACGCCGATCCAGAGATCCAGGTCGCCGCACTCGGGGCGCTGGCCCGACTCGGCGCCCTCACCGTGCGCGATGTCACCGGTGTGCTGCGCACCGGAGGGGCACCCGTGCGGCGGCGGGCCACCGATGCCGCTCTCTTCGGTACGGGGCCCTGGTTCGCGCTCGACCTTGTACGCCGCGCTCCTCGATGCCCTCTCGGATCCCGACCCTCTCGTCGTCGTGGGCGCGGCCTGGTTCCTCTCCGAACGCCGTGTGCCCGCAAGTGTCAAGGACCTCGTCACGATCGCGGGCACCCACGAGGACGTGCGCTGCCGCGAAGCCGCCGTCGCCGCATTGGGTGCGATCGGCGATCCGCGCGGGCTTCCGGCGGTCATCGACGCGCTGGGCGACAAGCCGACCGTACGGCGTCGGGCCACGGTTGCCTTGGCTGGATTCGACGACCCACGGGTCGAGCCGGCCCTGCGCCGATCGGCCGAGGACCGGGACTGGCAGGTGCGTCAGGCCGCCGACGAACTGCTCGAGGAAGACGGCTAGAGGCGCGCGTCGTCAGTCGTCGTCGGTGAAGAGGCGTTTGAGGCGGTCGAACGACTCGAGGCATCGCCCCGCGCCTTGCACGACGCACTCGAGCGGGGTGTCCACCAGATGGACCGGGACGGCGGTGGCGTCCGCCAGGCGTTGCGTCATCCCGCGCAGGAGGGCACCTCCGCCGGTGAGGTGGACGCCCTGGAACATGATGTCCTGCGCCAGTTCGGGTGCGGCCTCGCCCAGACAGGTGGTCGCCGCGGCGATCACCTGTGTCACGTTCTCCTCCAGGGCCGCCCGTACCTCCTCGGGTGAGAGGACGACGATTTTGGGCCGGCCGGTCGCCACTTCGCGCCCTCTGATCTCGGCCCCCTGCTCGCCCGGATAGGCAAAGGCGGAGCCGATCGCGTGTTTGACCGCCTCCGCCGTCCGCTCGCCGATGGCGACACCGTGTGCATGACGCACGTAGGCCTGAATCGACGCGTCGAAATCGAAACCGCCACAACGCAGCGCCCGTACCGCCACCACACCGCCGAGGGAGATGACGGCCATTTCGGACGGTACCCCCGCCGATGTCGACCACCATGTTGCCCACCGGCTCGTGAATGGCGAGACCGGCTCCGATGGCTGCGGCCATCGGTTGCTCGATGAGAAAGCAGGCCGACGCGCCGGCACGCCGTGTCGCCTCCTTGACGGCTCGTCGTTCCACTGCGGTAATGGCCGAAGGAACGCAGATCAACACTTTGGGCCGGTTCAGCCGGCTCACGCCCACACGGTGCAGCAACACGCTGAGCATCCGTTCGGTGACTTCGAAGTCGGTGATCGCACCGCCGCGCAGCGGGCGTTCCGCCACGATGTAGCCGGGCGTGCGGCCGATCATCTGCCACGCGTCGGTGCCGATGGCGAGGACTTCACGGGTGCGCGAATCGAGGGCTACCACGGTCGGTTCATTGAGCACCAGGCCCTTGCCCTTGGCGTACACCAGTGTGTTGGCCGTCCCAAGGTCAATGGCCAGATCGCGTGACATCGTGGCCTCATGGTACGGCCGGTCGGGTACCCCGACCGCATTTCGGGTTCGTTCATCGGTAGCCTCGTACTGTGACCCCTACCCCCGAGGAGCCACTGGAAGAGGGACCGGACCAGGACAATTCGGGCAAATCCCCCTATGACGCCGACCCCGCGTCCGCGCGGCTGGATCGACCCCGATGATCGTCTCTGGCGCCACCCGAGCGAGCTCGCGAGGCGCACGCCGCAGGCGGGCAGGGACCCGTCCTCCGCTCCTCAGCCGCCATCCCCGCGCCACCCTGCTTATCGGCGCCGCGGCCACTCTGGCCGCTGTGGCCTGGGCCATCGTGTTGCTCGCCCCTTCCCCGGACCCCTCGGGCGCGCCGCGGGCGAGCGAAAGCGCGTCCGAGATCCCCCTGACCACGCTGGCCGCCCGGAGCGAGACGGTCCCCGCCCGGGCACAGCCGGCCGGCGAGTCGATGGTGCAACTGCGGGCCGTCACCAACCACGGCATCGTCCCCCTGGTCGGAGTGGCGGTGGCCGAGGGCGGTCTGGTGGCGACGACCGCCGACGGGCTCTGCGGGATTACGGAGCATTTCCATGATCGCCAGCAACGGTCGCAGTTACCGGGCTTCACTCGTCGGCGTCGACGACGGTTCTGACATCGCACTCGTCAGCGTGCCCGACGACGTTCCGGTGGCGCCGTTCGCCGATGACGCGACATTGGCGGAGGGGAACGCCGACATGACCTTGAGCGTGGACTCGCCCACCTCCGGGACAGTCACTCTGCACTGCGAGGGCGGCACGGTGACAGGAATCGACACCGCGATCGCCAACGGATGGGCCAAAGGAATGCCCGCGATCACCTCGGCGGCGAACCGCGGTCAACCAACAGCCGGGCGACCCGCTGTTGAATCAGGAGGGCGCCGTGATCGGGATCCTCTACGGCGCAGGCCCCTCGTCGACCTACCTCCCGGCACAGCTCGTGCTCGGTGTCGCCGACGACCTCCGATCGACGGGGCACGTCGTGCACGGGTGGCTCGGCGTGGAGGGTGCCACCGCCACGGGTTCGAATGGCGTGCGGGTGGCGGCCCTCATGTCCGGGAGCCCCGCCGCCGGCCTGTTGCACCCCGGCGATGTCGTCGTGGCCCTGGGATCGGTGCCGTTGCGCTCCATGGCCGATCTGCGGGCCCGGTTGTACGTGATGGCGCCCGAGTCGAAGGTGGGGCTGTCGGTGCTCGACGGCGCTTCCACCCACGTCGTGGACGTGACCCTGGGCGCCTCCCCCTAGCATGTTGACGTGAGCATGTTCGGCGCGGGCGACCCTGACAACCCGATGGGCGGACTCCTCGGCGATCTCTTGAAGGTCATCGGATCCGCACCCGGAGGAGGCGACACCTGGTTCGAGGCGGCGCGCACGTTGGCCCACGGCGTCGCCACGGACGGCGAGTCCGACGACAATGCCGATCCGCTGGTGCGCATCGCATTCGAAGAGCTGGCCCGGGTGGCCGAACTGCACGTGGCCGACGCCACCGGGATCTCGCTGACAAGTGGCGGGACCGCAATCTCGTTCGACGCGGTGGGCCCGGGACAATGGTCCGCTCGCGTGCTGACCGCGTACCGGCCGACGCTCCAGCTCATGGTGGAGGCGCAGCAACAGGGCGCGGCGGCCGTCCCGCCGTCGATGGACCTGGGCCTTTCGGAGGACACGTCGGGCGGCATCAGCGGCCTCCTGAGCCAGTTCGCCCTCACACTCGGCCCGGTTCTCCTCGGCATGCAGTTCGGCTCTGCCGCCGGCCACCTCGCTCGGCGCGCCTTCGGCCAGTACGCCTTGCCCCTCCCCTGGCCCGAATCCAACACGCTGCTGCTCGTGCCGGGCAACGTGGCCAAGTTCGCCGAGGACTGGAGCCTGCCGCTCCAGGAGGTCCAGCTCTGGGTCTGCCTGCGCGAGCTCACCATGCATGCCGTCATGACCCGACCCGGCGTGCGGTCGTCGCTCAACCTCCTGCTGGCTGACGCCTCGGCGCACGCGGCCGCCTCGCAACGTTCCATGGTGGAGCGGCTAGGCGACGGGTTGGGCGACCCGACGGCTCTCGAGGGGGTGCTGAGCGATCCCGAATCGCTGCTGGCCGACCTCATCAGTCCCGAACAGCAGCACATCTCCAACGCGCTCACGGCCCTGACCACGAGCATCGGCGCCTACGTCGACCACGTGACGGCGGGGATCGCCGCAACGCTGACGACGTCGCCGGCCGCGCTGCGTGAAGCCTGGTACCGCTACCGGGTCGAAGACACCAAGGGTGAGCAGGCCTTCGCCGGGCTGTTCGGTCTGAACGTCGGCCAGGCCGAAGTGGACCGGGGTGCCAGCTTCATCGACGGCGTGGTCGAGCGGGCCGGAGAAGAAGCCCTGACCCGCCTGTGGGCTGACGAGCGTGACCTGCCCACGCCGGCAGAAGTCGATGCGCCGGGCCTGTGGCTGGCCCGGATCGGCCTGCTCGACTGACTCCTGCTGGACTGGTTCCTACTCTTCGGCGGCGTCCTCGGGAATGCCGAGGTCCCACTCCAGCCTGAGGTTCTCGCGCTCCGCGTCGCGAACGACTCGCTCTCGGTTGCGCCGGAATTGCGGGTCGTGGGGCGGCAGCAGGACAAGGCGGGCCAGCACCCGCTCCCGGAAAGCATCGATCACGTCGGCCGGACCGAAGTCGGACTGGACGTCCCAGTGGGGGGCGATAGGCCCGAGGTAGACCACGCGCACGTGCCCGATCGGGTCGATCGGTTCGGCGGTCTCGACTACTTCGTCCTCGTTTTCCGGGGACATGGCACCTCCTGGCCTGACTGCATTGGGCGAACGGCCGTCAGCGTACCGGAGCCCCGAGGCCCGGGTTTCCCCGTGCCTGTGCACCCAGATTCTTACGAACTTCCTATGCCCGAGATGTTCTCCTAGCAGCCCTTTTTCTCTACAATGAGGGCCAGAAAGGGAGTGCAAAGTGAATACTGAATGGATGGCCCGGGGAAAATGCCAAGAGGTTGCACCGGACGTCTTCTTCCCGAGTGACGGCATGGGAGTGCTCGTCGCGCAGAAGATCTGTGCGGATTGCCCCGTGTCGGCGGCCTGCCTCGAATACGCCCTCGAGAACCACATCGACCATGGGGTCTGGGGTGGCTGCTCGGAGCGGGAGCGTCGTCGGATCCTGCGCCGTCGTCGGGTTTCACAGTCCGTCTCCGTCGGCTAGCTGATCGGGGGGCACCCCCTACTCCGACCCTCGCACCATCTGTGATCATCGAGTGCGTGGTGAACGTGAGCGAGGGTCGTGACCAGGTTCTTTTGGGAGAATTGGCCGCATCGGCCGCTCCCGTCCTGCTCGATCTGCACGCAGACGGCGACCATCACCGTTCGGTCTTCACCCTCGTCGGCCACGTCGACGACGTCTCCCCCGCGGTCAGGGCGCTGGCCACGGCGACCGTGGCCCGGCTCGATCTCGGCGCGCATCAGGGAGCGCACCCGCGACTGGGCGTGCTCGATGTGGTTCCCTTCGTCCCCTACCGGCCGGGCCGACCCCCGGACCACGATCTGAGCGCCGTCCTGCCGCTGCGGGACGAGTTCGCCCGATGGTTCAGCGCCCGATTCACCATTCCGACGTTCCTCTACGGACCTCTTCCCGGCGACCAGATCCGCACATTACCCCAGGTCAGGCGTCATGCCTTCACGGAGATCGCTCCGGATTTCGGCCCCGCACACCCGCACCGCACCGCCGGTGCCACCGCCGTCGGGGCCAGGCCGGTCCTGGTGGCCTACAACGTCTGGGTCTCCTCGGTGACGGTGGCGCAGCGGGTGGCCCAGCGCCTCCGCGGCCCCATGGTGCGGGCCCTCGGCCTGGCCGTGGGCGATCGGGCCCAGGTCTCGTGCAACCTGGTCGAACCGGGCCAACTCGGCCCGGCTGAGGTCTATGACCTGGTGGCGGGCCTGGTCGACCAGGAAGGGGGGGCGGTTATCGGTGCCGAATTGGTGGGGCTGGTCCCCCGGGCGGTCCTGAGGGGTATCTCGGCGACGCGCTGGGCACGGCTCGGGCTCTCGACGGACAAGACGGTCGAGAGCCGCCTGACAGGCATAGGCAGGGAGCCCTGGCTAGGAGGCGCTGGCTCCGGTGTCACGGCGCTGCAGCGCCCGCGCCCGTCGGACACGGCGACGCTCCCGTTCGCTCATGCCGCCCCAGATGCCGAACTTCTCGCCGTTGGCCAGGGCATACTCGAGGCAGTCCTCACGCACCACGCACCCCCGGCACACTTCCTTGGCTTCGCGCGTCGACGCACCCCGTTCCGGAAAGAACAGGTCAGGGTCGACTCCCATGCAGTTCGCTTGAATCTGCCAGCTGCGTTCCTGGCGACCATAGAGCGTGGTCACAATGTCCACGAGTTCGCCTCCCTCGCCACTTAGGTGGCATTCGTGTAGTTACAACGATGTCATCTTTCACCACACCGTCACGGAACGCAAGGGGAAATAGCAAACGGTCGTGCCTGAAGGGCCGGCCGGAGCCTCGGCCGCGAGCCCGGCCGGTGAGCCCGACCGGCGGATCTCAGCCGGCTGGGCGCAGGACGCGGCGGTGCTTGAGAAAGTCGACGAGGACGTAGCCCCCGAGGGCATCGGGCGTGGTGTAGAAGGTCCGGCCGCCGTTGACCCGGGCGATCTGCTCGACGAAGGGGTAATGCGTCCGCTGCAGATCGAGTGCGAAGCAATTGATCACAATGTTGGCCCGGGTGCAGCGGATGACCTCAGCCATCGTGCGGCGCAGGGTCTCGGGAACCGGCGGGTAGTTGAAGTGGACCTCGCCGTAGTCGTCGATGTGCGCCGTGGGCTCGCCGTCGGTCACCACGATGATCTGCTTGGTCCCATGCTGATGGGCCAGCATGCGCCGGGCCAGGGCCAGGCCGTGCTGCAGGTTGGTGCCGTAGACGTAGTCCCACATGGCGGTGGGCAGGTCTTCGGGACGGATCTCCCGGGCCACTTCGGAGAAACCGACGATGCCCAGGTAGTCACGGGGAAACTTGCTGCTGATGAGGGTCTGCAGAGCCATGGCCATCTTCTTCGCCGGCACGAAGTTGTCGCGCATGGGCATCGACATCGAAAGGTCGACCAGCAGCACGGTGGCCGAGCGGGACAAGGCCTCGGTCTCGACCACCTCGAAATCCTCGGGCAGGAGCCGCACCGGGACCCCCGAACCGCCCCGGCGCACGGCGTTGTGGACCGTCGTGGAGAGGTGGAGGTTCAGGGGATCGCCGTACTCGTAGGCCTTGGTCGTCTCCTCACGGTCGTTCCCCAGCCCGGTCGACACGGTGCTGTGGTCGCCCAGGCGGTCCTTGTTGATCTGCCCGAAGAGGTCACTCAGGGCCTTCTGGCCCAGGCGCCGGGCCCCGAGGGGTGTCAACTCGGTCCGGCCCCCGTGTTGCTCGATCATCCCGGCGTCGGCCAGCGTCTTGGTCAGCTTGGCCAGTCGGTCCAGGGCCCGTGCGGCATCCTCGCCCATGTGGTTCCTGACCTGATCGAGGTCGATCTCGCTCAGCGCGGCCGGCGAAGAGGCCGACTGGAGCATGTCCTCCATGCTGTCGAGTTGCCCCAGCTGCGTAGCCAGGTCGGTGGCGCGGGACAGGCCCATGGGACCTTCCCCCTCGAAGTCGTAGGAGCGCTGCCAACCGGCGCCGGGTACCGCCCGCTGCAGGTTCTGCGCCAGGCGCTCCACCTGCCAGCGCAGGTCCATGTCCTCGAGCACGGCTTCCATCAGGCTCCGCAGCTGCGCCTGCTGCTCGGGTGACAACGAGTTCCACACGGCCTGGGCGGCCGCCATGCGCTCAGCCAGTTGCTCCAACAGCTCGTCCAGTGTGGACGGGTCGCCCGGGAACATGTCGCCGTACTGCTCCATGAACTGCTCGAAGCTCGGATCGAGCTCCTCACCCCGTTCGCGCTGCTCGAGCATCTGGTTCAGCGCGTCGTAGGCGTCGCGCATGCGTGCCATCTGCTCGGGGTCCATCGAGGAGAGAGCGTCGGAGGCCCCCTGGAAGAAGGTGTCCGCCATCTCACGCCGGAGCTCCTCGACCAATTCCTCGAACTGCTGGCGCGCCTCGGACGAGACGAAGTCGTAGTTCTGCAATGACTGGATGCGCCCACCGGGGTCACCCGGCTGCAGGTCCAACGCCATGCGCCGCTCCGTCGGCGACGTCGTTGGTGACATCGGCCCGCCGCTCGTCCCCCGAGGATGCCGCCTCCTCCACCAGCTCGTCGATGGCCGCCCGCTCTTCCGCCTCGATCTCGTCGAGGCGGGCTGCGATCTCCGCCATGTGGCCGTCGGGATCACCTTCGGCCAGGAGCTCCGCCCGGCGGCGGCGCAGTTGCTCGATCAGGTCCCGCAGGCCGGCGATCTGCTCGCCGTCCGGCGTGCGCATCCCCGCCCGCATCAGGCGCCGGAGGGCGTCGTCGAGGTCGCCCTTTTCGAGGAGCTCGTCGGTGAGGGCCGCCAGCAGGTCGTCGACGTCGAGGTCGGTGAACTCCTGGTGCCGTCCCACCCCGAGTAGTCGTACCGTGCCGTCACGGCGGGCTCCTACTTGCGACCCCGGTAGAGGGCGCGGGCGCCCGAGGCGTCCTTGTTCAGCCGCTTGGTGAGATGGAGGCCCTCGAGGAGGAATTCCAAGGCACTGGCCATCAGTGCCGGCGACTCGGCGGCGTCGGGCCCCGCCAGCTGGCGCGTCGGTGGCTCGAGCTCGGGGATGTCGGCCAACACCGCCAGGTAGGCGGCCGACGGCAGGTCGTCGCCGGCGTGCACCACCACCTGCTCGGTGAACGCGGCGACGATGGCGCTGGGGTCGTTGAGGGTGACCCGGCGGCGGAACACGGCCAGCGTGGCGGCGGCCACCAGGTGGGCCACCACGTCCTGTTCGTGGCCCTCCTCCATGGCCTCCACCTCGACCTTGCCCTGCGTGGACGGGACGAGTGAGGCCAGGTCGCTTATGCGCGGGACGGCCACCGGCTCGCCGGTGCGCAGTGCCCGTCGGACCGAGTTGGCGACCAGCGTTTCGTAGTTGGCGATGGAGAGACGGACCGAGACGCCGCTGCGTTGATTCAAGTGGGAGCTGCGGCGGGCCAACTGGCTGATCTCGGCCACCACCTCCTTCAAGAAGAGTGGCACGGTGACCGGGATCCCGGCCGTCGGCAGTTCCGCCTCGGACTCCATGATCTTGACCTCGGTCATGGTGTCGTAGGGGTAGTGGGTGCGGATCTGTGCCCCGAAACGGTCCTTGAGCGGCGTGATGATGCGGCCGCGGTTGGTGTAGTCCTCCGGGTTGGCCGTGGCCACCAGCGTGATGTCGAGCGGCAGGCGGATGCGGTGGCCCCGGATCTGCACATCGCGCTCTTCGAGCACGTTGAGGAGGCCGACCTGGATGCGCTCGGAGAGGTCCGGCAGCTCGTTGATGGCGAAGATGCCCCGGTTCACCCGCGGGATCAGGCCGTAGTGCAGGGCCAACTCGTCGCTCAGGTACCGACCTTCGGCGATCTTGATCGGGTCGACCTCGCCGATCAGGTCGGCGATCGACGTGTCGGGCGTGGCCAGCTTCTCGCCGTAACGCTGGGACCGGTGGACCCACGCGACGGGCGTGTCGTCGCCCAGGTCGTTGACGACGTTGATGGCGCTACGCGACACCGGGGCGTAGGGGTCGTCGTTGATCTCCGAACCCTCCACGATGGGGAGCCATTCGTCGAGCAGGCCGACCAGGGCCCGGATGACCCGGGTCTTCGCCTGACCCCGCTCACCCAGCAAGATGATGTCGTGACCGGCCAATATGGCGTTCTCGAGCTGGGGGATGACCGTGTCGTCGAAGCCCAGGACGCCGGGCACCAACGACTCGCCGGCGGCGATACGGGCCATGGTGTTGCGCCGCATCTCCTCGGCCACGGGCACGGACCTCCAGCCCGGAGGCCCGCAGGGCACCGAGCGTGCGGGCCAGATCGGCAGGAGGTCGAAGCGTCCCGGGCCCTGGGGTCGATGAGGGGTCTGTGTGCGCTGGACCGTCCATACGCGGAGTGTAGTGACTTCTTTCTCGCCTAAAGCCGTCGCCGGGCCGGGGCGGCGACCAGCTGTGCCATCAGCGCCTGCGCGGGGCGTGGGACGGGGCGATCCGCCCGGTGGGCCAGGGCGACCGTCCGGCTCAATCCGGGAGCGTCGAAGCGGATGGCGAGCAACTTGCTCTCGGCCGGCATGGCGATGGCGGGTACGACGGCGGCACCGAGGCCGGCGGCGACGAAGGCGAGGACGCCGTCCATCTCGCCACCCTGGCTCACGAGGCGCGGTTCGACGCCCGCGTTGCGACAGGCGTCCAGGGTGACCTCGCGCAGGTCGTAGCCCTCGCGGAACATGACGAGCGGCAGGCCGTCGAGCTCGGCTCACCGCCACGCTGCGGCGGGCGGGGGTGGCCAGGGGATGATCGGGTGCCACGGCCAGTACGAGCGGGTCGTCGAAGAGCGCCGTGGTGGCGACGAGCGGGTCGTTGATCGGCAACACCACCAGGGCGAGGTCGACCTCGCCGCTGGCCAGCTGGCGCACGAGCTGGCGGGAGCCCGCCTCCACCACCAGCAACTCGATCCCCGGGTGGCTCGCATGGAATTCGACCAGGGCCGGGGCCAGCACCCGGGTGATCAGGCTGGGCGTGGCGCCGATGGAGAGGCGCCCACGGGTCATCCCGCTGAGTGCCCGCGCCTCGGCACTGGTGGCCTCCACATCGGCCAGGACGCGGCGGATGAACGGAAGGAGCGCCTCGCCGTCAGCCGTGAGCGTCACGAGACCCTGCCCGGGCCCGCGGTGAAAGAGGAGGACACCCAGCTCGCGCTCGAGGAGGCGGACCTGACGGCTCAACGAGGGCTGCGCGAGATGCAGCCGCTCCGCCGCCTGCGTGAAGTGGCGATCCTCGGCCACCGCCACCACATAGCTGAGCTGATGCAGTTGCACATTTCATAGCTTATAGCTATCAATCTCATGTGAACTATGTCTTTGACGTCTGGATAAGCCGTGTCTAGCGTCGCGCCACGGTCATGCGCGTCACAGAGTTGCGGTTTCGCGCCAAGAGGATGAAATGATTGGCCCGCCACGGCCCATCCTGTGGGGGCACTGAGGAGGTCTGAAGTGACGACGACGGTCGAGCAAGTACCGGGGGCGCCGGGCGTCCCGGGGATCCCGGTCACTATCGGAGCGCCGAGGGGAGGTCCGGACAAGCCCACCTTGCGGAAGGACCGGTGGTGGATCGAGCCTGCCGTCACCTTCATCATCCTCACCGCGTTCGCCGTCTACGCGACCTACGCCGCCTTCATGAACCGGTACTACTTCGCCGGACCGGCGCTCCACCGCAACCTGATCGCCCCGCTCGACTCGCCCTGCCTCACCGGCAGCTGCGTCGAGGGAAGTCACCCCTTCGGAGTCTGGATCGAGGCGTGGCACATCACCCCCGCCCTGCTGATCCTGATCTTTCCCCTGGGGTTCCGGCTCACCTGCTACTACTACCGAAAGGCGTACTACCGCTCGTTCTGGTTCTCGCCTCCGGCCTGCGGCGTGGCCGACGCCCACGGCAAATACAGCGGGGAGACGAAAATCCCGCTGATCCTGCAGAACGTCCACCGCTACTTCTTCTGGATCCTGCTCCTCTTCAACGCCATCCTCACCTACGACGCCGTGGAGGCCTTCCGCCAGCCGGGGTACGGCATCGGGATCAGCGTGGGCACGGCGTTCCTCGTCCTCAACGCCACGTTCCTCTGGCTCTACAGCCTCAGCTGTCATGCCTGCCGCCACTTCTGCGGGGGCCAGGTGAAATCGTTCGCCAAGCACCCCATCCGTCACAAACTGTGGAAGCTGGTGACACCGCTGAACGCGCACCACATGAAGTTCGCCTGGATCAGCCTCTTCGGGGTGGCCCTGTGCGACCTCTACGTCCGACTGGTGGCGAGCGGAACCATCACCGATCCCGGCTTCATTCGCTTCCACTTCTAAAGGACCTCGCACATGGCCGACTATCAAACTCACGACTACGACGTCATCATCATCGGTGCGGGCGGCGCCGGCTTGCGCGCTGCCATCGAGGCCAGGAGCGTGGACTGCGCACCGCACTGGTGTGCAAATCCCTTCTCGGCAAGGCCCACACCGTCATGGCCGAAGGCGGTTGCGCCGCCGCCATGGGCAACGTCTACTCCGAGGACAACTGGAAGGTGCACTTCCGCGACACCATCCGCGGCGGGAAAATGCTCAACAACTGGCGTATGGCGCAGCTTCACGCGCAGGAGGCACCCGACCGGGTGTACGAGCTCGAGCGCTGGGGTGCCCTCTTCGACCGCACAAAGGACGGGCGCATCCTCCAGCGCGACTTCGGCGGGCACCGCTACGCCCGCCTCGCCCATGTCGGCGACCGCACCGGTCTCGAGATCATCCGCACCCTGCAGCAGAAGGCGGTCTCGGCCGGCATCGACGTCTTCATGGAGTGCAAGATCCTCAAGCTCCTGCCCGACAGCCGAAGGACGGATCTCCGGTGCGGTGGGGTACATGCGACCGACCGGTGAGATGGTGGTCTTCACTGCCAAGTCCTTCGTGCTGGCCACGGGCTCGATCGGCAAGTCGTGGAAGTACACGTCGAACAGTTGGGAGTCGGTGGGTGACGGCCACGCCATGGCCATCTGGGCCGGGTGCGGACGTGATCGACATGGAGTCGGTGCAGTTCCACCCGACCGGCATGGTCTGGCCGCTCAGCGTGCGCGGCATCCTCGTCACCGAGGGCGTGCGCGGCGACGGCGGCGTGCTGCGCAACTCCGAGGGCAAGCGCTTCATGTTCGACTACATCGCCGACATGTTCAAAGCCGAGACGGCCAAGACCGAGGAAGAGGCGGACCGCTGGTACGACGATCACGCCAACAACGGTCGCACGCCGGACCTGTTGCCCCGCGACGAGGTCGCCCGCGCCATCAACTCTGAGGTCAAGGCGGGACGTGGCACTCCACACGGTGGCGTGTATCTCGATATCGCATCACGCCGACCGGCCGAGTACATCCGGCGGCGGCTCCCGTCGATGTACCACCAATTCATGGAGCTGGCCGGCGTCGACATCACGGCCGGCCCGATGGAGGTGGGACCCACCTGCCACTACATGATGGGCGGCGTCCGGGTGGACGCCGACACGGAGGCCGCCACCGTGCCGGGGCTCTTCGCAGCCGGCGAGGTGGCCGGCGGCATGCACGGCGCCAACCGCCTCGGCGGTAACTCGCTCTCCGACCTCCTTGTCTTCGGGCGCCGCGCCGGTATCGGTGCCTCTGACTTTGCCGAGGGCCGCACCGGTGCTCCCCACGTCGATGCGGCGGAGATCCAGTCGATCATCGACGAGGCGCTCGCCCCGTTCAGCCGTGAGGGAGGGGACAATCCCTACGACATTCAGCACGAGCTGCAGGAGACGATGCAGTCGCTGGTCGGCATCATCCGGACCGGGCCCGAGCTCGAAGAGGCGCTCGTCAAGCTCGAGGAGTACAAGGGCCGGGTGGCGAAGCTGAGCGTGAAGGGCGGCATGGCCTACAACCCCGGCTGGAACCTGGCCACCGATCTGCCGTCCATGATCACCACCTCCATCGCCGTGGCCCAGGGTGCGCTCAACCGCAAGGAGTCACGGGGCGGGCACACCCGTGAGGATTTTCCGCTCGCCGACCCCGAGATGGGCAAGGTGAACTTCGTGCAACGTCAGACGGCCGAACACGGCTACCTGGCGCCCATATCCATCAATCCCGAGCCGCTGCCTGAGATGCCGGCAGAGTTGCGGGCACTGCTCGAGGAGGCACACTGATGCCGGAGGAACGAAGTGAGTGGCGAGTTCACCATGCGCCTGTGGCGCGGGGACGCGGAGCGGCGGCGAGTTCACCGACTACGTGGTGCCCGCGGTCGAGGGTGAGGTCGTCCTCGACGTCATCCACCGCGATCCAGGCCGGTCCGGCGCCCGATCTGGCCTGCCGCTGGAACTGCAAGGCGGGCAAGTGTGGCTCGTGCTCGGCCGAGATCAACGGCCTGCCACGCCTGATGTGCATGACCCGCATGGACACGCTGCCCGAAGGGGCGCCGGTGACCGTGGCGCCGATGAAGACGTTCCCCATCATCCGCGACCTGGTGACCGACGTCAGCTTCAACTACGAGGTGGCGAAGACCGTGCCGGCCTTCAACCCGGTCCCGAGCCCGAGGGCGGCTATCGCATGGCGCAGATCGACGTCGAGCGGGGCCAGGAGTTCCGCAAGTGCATCGAGTGCTTCATGTGTCAGGACGTCTGCCACGTCATCCGCGACCACGAGGAGAACAAGCCCAAGTACGCCGGGCCCCGGTTCTTCATCCGTTTCGCCGAACTCGAGATGCACCCGCTCGACACCAACGACCGTCGCGAGCTGGCCCGCTCCGGCGCCGGTCTGGGCCTGTGCAACATCACCAAGTGCTGCACCGAGGTGTGCCCCGAGCACATCAAGATCACCGACAACGCCATCATCCCGATGAAGGAACGCGTGGTCGACGCGCACTACGACCCCGTCGCCTGGCTCGGTCGCAAAATTCTGAAGCGCACCAAGAAGACCGCCGAAGAGGCGTCCGCCGGCTGAGCCGGAGGACGACCTCGCGGTACCGCCATGCCCCCCTACCTTTCGCCCGCGTGGATCGAGGCGTTCAATGCCGCCCTGGGCGGACTCGACCTCACCGATGCCATCGCGGCGGCCGGTGCCGGTTCGCTGACCGCCTCACAGGGCGGCGTTCCGCGTGGCCCAGGTGGTGACGGACGTGCCGGGTGCGGCGGGTGCGGCGGGTGCGGCGGTGCGGCGGGTGGCTCTGACAGCGTCGTGCGCACGGTCCTCACGGTGGACGACGGCCGCATCAGCCTCACCTCGGACCCGGGCGAGTCGTTGGCCTCGAACGTCACCATCGTCTTGCGCTACGCGGACGCGCTCGCAATCGCGCGCGGAGAACTGGACCCAGCGGAAGCACTGGCGGCCGGTCGGGTCCGCGTGCGCGGCGAACTCGCCGTCCTCGTGGCGGGTCAGTCGGTCCTCAACGCTGCCTCCGCCGCGCTGGGTCGGACTCTGACCGACCTGACCGACCTGACCGACCTGACCGACCTGAGCGACCAGGACGACACGGACGACACAGACGACACGGGCGCCACGGACAATCCCGAGGAATGACCCGGACCTCGCGTCGGCCTCCTCTCTACGGCGACCGATATCACGATCGTGTGGCAGTCGTCACGGGGGCATCGAGCGGTCTCGGCGCGCAACTCTGCCTCGATCTCGTTCACGCCGGCGCGACGGTCATCGGACTCGGCGCGCAACCCGCAGCGGCTCGAGGCCATGTCAGTACAGCTCCGTGCTACTTCACCCTCTTCGCACATGGTGGTCTGCGACGTGACCGACACCGAGTTGTTGTGCGCCACGTTGGCCAGAGTCATCGAGATGCACGGCGCGATCGATCTCCTCATCAACAACGCGGCGCAAGATCCCGGTGTGCGATTGGCGGACATCTCGCTCGACGATTTCCGAAAGACGTTCGATGTGAACTTCTTCGCCCCCGTCGCCGCCACTTTGGCCGTGCTCCCCTCTATGCGGGCCCGCGGCTCGGGGACGATCGTCAATGTGTCGTCCGACGGCGGTCGACTCCCTTCGCCGGGTCCGGGCGCTTACCCGTCGTCAAAGGCGGCGCTGTCAGCGTTCAGTGAGTCAACGTCGTTCCGGCTCGCGCCACAAGGCATCACCATCCACGTGGTGTACCCCGCCTTCATGGCCACCGAGCTCGGCCTTGGCGCACTTCGCAGGGGTCTGCGCCGACCGCCCCGGCTGACCATCCGCCGCGTCGAGACGGTGTCACGCATAATTTTGGCGCGTACGGGGGAATCCTCGCCGGAGATAAGCGCATCGAGGCTTATCGACGTCGCCATGGTGTTCCGGTACCTCCTGCCGAGGGCCTATCACCGGGGCCGAAAGAGCTGGTAAATCCTTTACTGGGCAGGACCTCCCCCGCAGCGGTATCGTTGGCGGGTACCGGCTCGTAACGAGCGGGCCGCAGTAGGGAGGACGACGTGCATCAGCCGATCAGCGACCACTTCCTGTCCAGGTACCGCAGTTTGCTCGACGCCGAGGACGTGGCGTTCGACGAACTCGAGCACGCATGCGAAGAGGGCGATCGTGTCCAATTCGACAAAGACATGGTTGATTGGCAATCGGCGTTAGAGCACAAGCTGGCCTTCCTGCAGAACGCGGGTATCGAAGTTCGTTTGCCCATTCCGTCATGAGGTAGGAAACACAACAAGCCGAAGCACAACAAGAGGGGCCGCGGACCAGCGGCGGGCAGCTGCCTCTGCTTGCGGCGCTTGCAGAGAGCGCAATGGTGTCTGCACGGACGGGTGCGGTCGGGTGTGGACCGGCAGCCCCCGCCGCAACGGGCGTCACGGGGGTCTTCGACGTGGATTTGGTCGCGTCATATGTAACCGAACTGGTTGAAGTCGTTGCCCGAGGACATCCGGCCCTCACAGTTCCTCTAGCCACTCGCCCGCCCCGCACCCACGGCCTGACCTCAGTTCCCTCACCCCGGCCTGGGTCTTCGTGGCCGTGTCACACCCCCTCTCTAAGGTCCTCGTGTGGCCCTTCCCACCCTCGCTCCTCCCGCCCTCGCCGTCCGACGTCGCTCCTCCCACCGTTGCCGGTGCGAGCGTCGCCGCTGCGGTCGGGACGCTCGAATCCGCCCTGTGCCAGATGCAGTCGGTGCTGCGGGCGACGTCGCCGTCGGTGCTCTCGGGCGATGAAGCCCTGGTGTTGGTGGACCTGTTCGCCCGGGCCGAACGGACCGCCGCCTCTGGCATTGCCCTGTTCAGCCCCCGGGTGCTCCATACCGGGGCCCACGCCAAGGTCGGCCATGGCGTGGCCGCCGACTGGCTGGGCGCGATCTGTGGGTCCTCGGCCTCGGTCGCCAAGGACCGCCTGGCCGCCGCCACGACGGCCAGTGCCGATGCGGCGCTGAGCGAGGCCCTCCAGGGCGGCGCACTGTCCTGCGCCCAGCTCGCCGTGCTCGGACACACCGAGGCGGCGGCCCCGGGGAGTGCCAAGACCCTGTTGGAGCTGACCGGGGCCGGGGCGTCGCACCACGAACTGGCCACGACCGCCAGCGCGCTCATCGCCGCCGCGCGCAGCGCAGAGGACGAGGCGACCCGGCGCGCCCGGGTCCACCAGCACCGCCATCTGCGCCAGCACCAGTGCCCGTCGGGCGGGGTCAGGGGGGCGTTCTTCTGCGACGAGGTGCAATGGGCCCGGGTGGCCCCCTTGATCGAGGCACGGGCCAAGGGACGCTTCAAGGCCGCCGGGTCCAAAGGCGGGGCCTCCCTCGAGGCCCACCGCCTCGATGCCTTCATCGACCTGTTGGCCGGTGCGGGCCGCGGCGGCGGGTGCTCGGTCGAGACCTTGGTCATCGTCGACGCCGCCGCGCTGCGCCGGGGCACGACACAAGAAGACGAGACCTGCGAGATCGAGGGCATCGGCGCGGTCTCGGTCGGAGCGGCCACCGAGTTGCTGGGCGAGTCGGCCCTGCGTTATGTGATCAAAGAGGGTTTCGACATCAAGACGGTGACCCGGTCCTCACGCACGATCGCCAAAGCGCTCGAGGCGGCCCTGCTCGTGCGGGACCGCACCTGTGTCGTCCCGGGCTGTGGCAAGCGGCTCGGCCTCGAACGAGACCACGTCGTGCTCGACTACCACAAAGGCGGTCCGACCGAGCTCGACAATCTTGTGCGCATGTGCCCGGGCTGTCACGCCCTCAAGACCTTCGGCGGGTGGCGCCTCAGCGGCGGGCCCGGGAACTTCACCTGGGTCCCCCCCGCACACCCCAAAAGTGCGGGCGCCATCTCGAGGGCCCGCAAGGTGGCCGCCGCCAAGGGGCGGGCCGGCGTGACCGGGGAGCGCAACCGGCTCAGGCGGACGTGAGCCTTTCTCGTCCGAAGTCTTCAGGTCTTCAGTCGAGAGCCTCGACCAGACAATTCGGCCTCTCTCAGTGACCGTGTCGGCAATGGCCGAATGCGCGGCGAACGGATATTACGCAAGTCCCCCTGTTTGCCGAGGAATGCCGATCTGATCACCGAGGGACATGATCGTCTCGGTAAAGAGCAGCTGCGGATCGAGTACCGCATTGCGCCAATGCCCGAAAAGTTCAAGGCTGATTGCACCGATGATCGTGCTCCACGCTTGCAGTGCGCGCAGCACTATCGAGGTCGGAGCATCGCTCATGAGGACGTCGCGCACGGGTGCCAACGCGGTATCGAGCGCGGCCGCACGCGCAGCAGATGACGCCGACGCCGACGCCCGCTCCGGCGTTTCAATCCTGAGACGGCCGGACCGGTACGACTCGGCCACCGGACGCATCAACGCGACAGCCAGCCGGGTGTAGGGAATGATCGTCTCTTCAGGCGCACGGTAGCCGGGCACCGGCGAGCCGAAAATGAGGCCCCACTCATGGGGACGAGCCAGCGCCCACGTGCGCATGGCGCACGGCACGGCCATCCAGCGCTCAGCGTCGCTGCCGTCAGCCGCGGTGCCCTCATCGCTCGCCTGCGATTGTCCGGCCGCTCTTTCGCCCGCAAGGTCGGCCGCCTGTTCGGCTGCGTCGGCCAACGAGGTGTAGGCCGCAACGATCAATGCGCTCAACAAGGCGTCGCGCCCGTCGAAATAGCGGTAGAGCGCCGATGGGGCCATCCCCAAATCGCGGGCGATCGACCGCAATGAGAGGGCGGCCGCTCCCTCTTGGGCCAAGTGTGTCCCGGCAACCTCGAGGATCTCGCGGGTCACCTCATCACGGACCCGATCCCTGGCGGTGCGTGCGACGGACATGGGAACAGTCTGAATGGTCCGCAACGAGAACACAAGTACTGGACACGAACACTGTTCACATTTATGATTACTGTTCTCGCCAGTTGGCGAGCATCCATGCCACCAGCAAAAGAACGGAGAACCCCATGGCGAACACAACCAACACTCCCGGCCCGACTCCCGAGTCCACGTACTACAAGCGACCAGGCTGGTTCATGCGCAAGACCCTCACGCCCTTCCTGAATCTCCTCATGCGGCTTGGTATCAGCGCCTGGGGCTCCCGCGTGCTCGAGCATCGGGGACGCCGGTCGGGCACCTTGCACCACACGCCGGTCAACCTCCTCACGCTCGGCGAGAAGGATTACCTGGTGGCCGCCCGGGGCGAGACCGAATGGGTGCGCAACGTGCGCGCCGCCGACGGAAATCTCACTCTGATCCTGGGTCGTCAGCGCCAGGACCGCACCGCCACCGAGGTGCCGGTGGATGCTCGTGCCCAGATCCTGCGCGCCTACCTCCGGCGGTGGAAGTTCGAAGTTGGCATGTTCTTCGAAGGGGTCGGACCCGATTCGACCGACGCCGAGTTCGCAGTCATCGCTCAGCGACACCCGGTGTTCATCCTGCACTGATAAACCTTCACATCACTTGGCCCGACGATGACGGGGAGCGCCATGTCCGACGAGAACGAGGTCAGGCTGGGTCACCAGAACCTGATCGACTACAGCCGGGCCTCGACCCAATGGGCCAGCAGAGGATCGCTCCATCAAGATCGCGACGCACTTTTCTATGCGGGAGGGTCGTGGATTCCCGTCGTCGGCAATGGTGCTTTCCGGACGGATGATGCGGTAGATCCCGAGGATCTCCTGGACAGGACAGATGCATTCTTCAGCCGTCGAAAACGCGGCTACAGCATCAAGGTCCGTGACAACGGGGAGGACGACGACCTACGGGCAGCGTGCGAGGCCCACGGCCTGGTCCCGCTCGGTGAACCGACGCCGCAGATGATCTGCCACCACAGGCTCGACACTCCTGCTCTCCCCGCCGGTATCTCTCTGCGCGCCGTGCGGGACGAGCAGGGTGTGGCCGATTTCGCCGCCGTCGACGCCGATGCGTACGGAACCTACGGCATGCCGGCCGAGGTCTTCGACCAGATATTCGACCGGCCTCAACGCCTGTTGGCGAACGTCCAGACCGCCGTCGTGGTGGCCTACCGGGCGGACAGGGGGGACCGGGCGGACCGGGGGGAGCAGCCGATCGCCACGGCGCTGACGTATCTCAGCGGCGGGGTGGCGTCCCTGCAATGGGTCGGCACCGTCGCCGGAGCCCGCCAGGCGGGCCTCGGCCGGGTCGTCACCGTGTGGGCGACCAACGCCGCCTTCGACATGGGCGCGACGTCAGTGACCCTGCAAGCGTCGCCGATGGGCGAGCCGCTCTACGTCAAGCTCGGCTACGAGACCCGCTATCACTATCGCGACTACGTCTGCTGGACCGTACCTGTCCCTCGCCGCCACGTCGATCGGCGTCCCGCCCCCCTCGGCCGAGAGGTAAGCGGCGTCGACGAGCCGGTGGGCCTCGAGAGCCTGGTCCAGACCGGGAACGGGGGCGCTGCCGTCCACAACGGCTTCGACGAAGGACCGATCCGCTTCCACATAGGCCCGAATCGCCAGGCCGACCTCGTCATGGCCGAGCGGCAGCGCGTCGACCCAGGATGGCGATGGGCAGGGGCGCACCTCGGTGCCGTCACTCGTCTGGATGTGCAGCGGTCCCCGGAACTCGTCGTCCAACCAGACCATGCCCTCCTGACAGAACAGCTCGATGCGACGCGTCGAGCCACGGCTGAGGATGTTGTGCCACACACTCGTCAGGTGTGCCTCCAGCCCGGAGGCGAACGACAGCGACACGGTCGCCAGGTCTTCGATGCCCTCGTGGCCTGAGAAGTTCGCCGTGCGGGCACTGAGCCGGTCCACGTCGCCGAAACAAAAACGCAGGATGTCCACGTCGTGGATGGAGTGCTCGATCAGACAACCTCCGCCTGCCTGGGTCACATCGGCTCGCCACTGTGAGGCGTAGGTGCCCTGAATCGGGAAGTACTGATCGTCACGGAAGATGGCGGCCATGGGCCGACCGAGCGTGCCCGAGGTCACCAGTTCACGGAGGGCACGAAACACCGGGGCCGAGCGCAGGACGAGTCCGCACTGTGCCGGGACCGGTTCCGGTGATGCGGCCACCGCGGCAACCAGTGCGTGCGCGCCGTCGAAGTCGGTGGCCAGTGGCTTTTCGCAGAAGACGGCGCGGCCGTGGGCGAGCGCCGCGTCCACGGCGTTCCGATGGGCGACCGTGGGCGTGCAGATCCAGACGGCGTCGCAGCGCTCCATCAGCGCATCGAGGTCGCTCACCACGTCGGCTCCGAACGCGGTCGGCAAAGCGCTGGGCCCGCTCCTCGCTCCGGTCCAGCACCACGCAGATGTCAGCATCGATGAAACCGGCCTCGATCATCGCCCGCGAACCCGAGCCCGTGGGCCCAAGAGATGAGCCCCGTACCGACAAATCCCATGCGCACCACGTCCCGGACACTACGCGCGGCGGGACCCCGTGCGTTCCTACCGTTGACGTAAAGGTACGATCAATGGACATGCACACCACCAACGGGATCACGCTGCCCGTGCCTGACGCACGTGGGGACCGCTACAAGTGGACGGTCCTGTCCAACACGACCCTCGGCGTCTTGATGGCCACCATCGATTCCTCCATCCTGCTCATCGCACTGCCGGACATCTTCCGTGGCATCGGCATCAACCCGCTCCTGCCCGGGAACACCTTCTACCTGCTGTGGATGATCCTGAGCTTCCTCATCGTCAGCAGCGTGCTCGTCGTCAGCCTCGGCCGACTGGGGGACATGTACGGGCGGGTCAAGATGTACAACCTCGGTTTCGCCGTCTACACGTTCTTCTCGCTTCTGCTGTCGATCACCTGGATGTCGGGCTCGGCCGCCGCCCTGTACCTGATCATCATGCGGATATTCCAGGGCGTGGGCGCCGCCTTCCTCATCGCCAATTCCGGGGCGCTCCTGACCGACGCCTTCCCCGAGCATCAGCGGGGCATGGCGCTCGGCATCAACCAGGTGGCCGGCATCAGCGGGTCGTTCCTCGGCCTCGTCCTGGGTGGGATTCTGGGCCCCATCCAGTGGCGCCTGATCTTCCTGGTCTCGGTGCCGATCGGGCTCTTCGCCACCATCTGGGCCTATCACTCCCTGCGGGAGGTCCCGGTGCGACGGCACGGCCGGATCGATTGGCCCGGCAACATCACCTTCGCCTTCGGCCTCATCGCGCTGATGGTGGGGATCACCTATGGGATTCAGCCCTACGGCGGCCACATCATGGGCTGGACCAGTCCGTTCGTGCTCAGCTGCCTCGTCGGGGGCGTCGCCCTGCTCATCGCCTTCGGCATCATCGAGACGCGGGTGGACGATCCCATGTTCCGGCTCGACCTCTTCCGGATCCGCGCCTTCACCGCCGGCTGCATCTCCACGCTGCTGGCCGGCATCGGGCGGGGCGGCCTGATGTTCATCCTGATCATCTGGCTCCAGGGGATCTGGCTGCCCCTGCACGGCTACGACTTCGCCCGCACCCCGCTGTGGGCGGGCATCTACATGCTGCCGCTGACGGCCGGCTTCCTCATCGCCGGTCCGATCTCGGGCTTTCTGTCCGACCGTTTCGGCTCGCGCCCTTTTGCCACCGGTGGCATGTTGGCGGCCGCGCTCACCTTCGGGTTGCTCGAGCTCCTCCCGGTCGACTTCCCCTACCCGGCCTTCGCCGTGCTCTTGCTCTGCAACGGGCTGGCAATGGGGGCATTCGCCGCGCCCGAACCGGGCCGGCGTGATGAACAGCTTGCCCAGCCAGCACCGCGGGGTGGGCGCGGGCATGAACTCGACGTTCCAGAACTCGGCCCAGGTGCTCTCGATCGGCATCTTCTTCACGCTCATGATCATCGGCCTGTCCTCGACGCTCCCGGGTGCGCTCTTCGTCGGGCTCAGGGCGCACGGGATCCCGGGTCCAGCGGCGCGGCGGGCGGCCGGCCTCCCCCCGGTCACCTCGCTGTTCGCCGCCTTCCTCGGCTTCAGCCCGGTCCAACATCTCTTGGGCGCACCGGTGCTTTCGCACTTGTCGGCCGCCAATCAGGCGACGCTCAACGGACGCGGGTTCTTCCCCTTGCTCATCGCCAAGCCGTTCAAGGCCGGCCTCGATGCCGCCTTCGACTTCGCCGTCATCGCCTGCCTGATCGCCGCCGCGGCGTCGTGGCTGCGTGGCGGCAAGTACGTCTACTCCGAGGACCCTCCCATCGACGTGGCCCCTGCCGAGACCGAGGAGCCCGAGGCCCTCGAAAACGTCGGCGTGGGCGGCTGAGACTGAAGCCGATCGGCGATCAGTGCACCCGGTCGCGCCAACCCAGGGCGTCGACGAATCGAGCCGTGACGAGGACCAGCATGGCGATGGCGTGACGCTCGCGGCGGCGGATGGGTGCCGGTCGACCGCCGCAGACGGTGAGATCGGTTTCGGGGATCGCCTCGACGAACACACCCGAGCTGGTGGTGTCGTTGGACGGGTCGGCTCCGCTCTGCGACCCTTCGGCGAACGCGATCAGCCAGGCGATGCTGGGCGCGTCACCGTGCACCTCGGTGAAGGTCTTCATGCCCAGATCGGCCACGGCGAGCCACGTGAGATCGAAGAGCGACATGAGCTGGCCCGACAGCGTGTTCATGGCTGCCGTCGCCGTCGCCGCCTGCAGGATCGCGGCCGCCGCGTTGAGGACGGTGTCCTCACGGTCCTGGGCCACCGCAGACAGCTCGCGCACGTCTTCGACGCCCGCTCCGGGGATGTTGCGGATGCCTTTGCACACCGCATCGACGGCGCCGGGCAGGTCGGGGAGCTCGACGACGAACTCGTCGATGGCCACGCCGGCTTCGCGCTCGAGCACCTCGAGCCCGATGACGTTGCCCTTGACCGCCCCGATCTCCGCGGCCACCGCTCCCAGCACGCCCGGAGCGTCGGGCAACCAGATCCGCATGCGGGTCAGCATGGGGGGTGCATTCTCTAGTTCGTCCTCATGATGTGCACGCCGACGTGCATGGTGTGCTCGGCGTTGCCGGCATAGATGCCTTTTACCGGGGGCACGTCGGAATAGTCACGTCCCCGACCGATGGCGACGTGACGCTCCCCGACCGCACAGTGGTTGGTGGGGTCGTACGCCCACCACGAACCGGTCCAGACCTCGACCCATGCATGGCTCTCCCCGACGATCTCTTCACCGACGACCGCGTCAGCATCGGGATGGAAGTAACCCGACACGTAGCGCGACGGCAGGCCGACCGACTTGGTCATGGCCAATGCCAGATGGGCGAAGTCCTGGCAGACACCGGCGCCGTCGATGAAGGCCTCGTGCGCCGAGGTGTGCACGCTGGTCACGCCGCGCACGTAGCGCAGCGACTCGTGGGTGCGCTCCATGATGTTGTGCGCCGTCTGCAGGGGGGTGGCCGCACGCAGGCCCGATGCGAGCTCCGCCAGCTCGGGTCCGGGTGCGGTGAAGAGCTTGTGCGAGAGATAGTCGGCCATCGTGCGCGCGGCGTCGTCGACGTCCGCCCACGATGCGTCCTCGGGCGCCTCGGGTCGTTGGGTGTCGATCAGCGCCGTCCCGGTGATGGAGAGCATCTCGTGGCCCCGGTCGACGTTGAAGGCGACGACCTGCGTGCCCCAGTAATCGACGTAGGAGTACTGCGGTGCCGGAGGCACCGTCGCGATCTTCGTCTCGAGCGCGGTCTGCCGGCGCTCGGTACGTGGGGTCAGGCGGAGCTCGTTGTACGACGCCCGCGCCGGCGCGTTGTAGTCGAAGCGGGTTTCGTGCGACACGTGCAGCCGCCAGCCGTCGGCCCGGGTCACCCTCCGCCGCCCCCTCGGCGCCACTGTGTCGGCAGATCCTGTGCGAAGTAGCGGCGGGTCACAGCGTCGCAGACCGACGAGATGGACCCCTGCAGGCGCTCGAGCCGGGTCCCGAGGCCACGCGAGAGGGAAGCCGGGGAGGAATACTCGAGCTCGGCGCGGGCCAGACCGACCAGCCCCCGGGCGTCCTCCCACGTGCCGTGACGACCCGAGTTGATCTTGTCCAGGCATTCTTCGGCCAGCGTCAGCGAGGCATAGGCCGAACGGGGAAAGAGGCGGTCGCGCAACAAGAAGTCGAGCACGCGTCCGGGTTCGACCACACCCTGGGACAGCCGCAGATAGGGCTCGTACCCTCCGCACGAGCGCAGGAGCATGACCAGGCCGCTGTCGAACACCTGGTCGAACTCGACCGTTGCCAACTGGCGGGCCACGACGTCGGTCGTCTCCAGACATCGGCCGAGCGTGAAGAACAGCCAGGTCTGGTCCCGGCTCATCATGGTGTCCGCCAGACCGGTGATGCCGGCCACCTGGCTCTTGACGAAGGAGAGATAGGGCGCCGGCCCGGCGCGGCGGGTGGCCTCCCATTGGAGGGGAAGCGCCGACCATGTGGCGTTGATGTGCTCCCAGAACTCGACGGGCACCACGTGACGGACTCCGCGGGTGTTCTCGCGGGCGGCCGCCAATGCCCCGGCGATGGAGGAGCGGCTCTTCGGATCGGTGGCCAACCTCTCGGTCGCCTGCCACAGCGTCTCGTTCTCGTTGTCCGGGAGGCCCATGACGGCCAGGAGCCGGCGGGCCGCGTGCCCACCTTCGGTGTCGCTCTGCTCGAGTGCCTGGAAGACGGACACGTCGAGGATCCGTGCGGTCCCCTCGGCTCGCTCCACGTAGCGGCCGACCCAGAAGATGGACTCGGCCACCCGGCTCAGAAGGGCCTGCGTCATCTGCTGCTGCTGTTGCTGCTGCTGTTGGTTCCGGTTCTCCGAGTCGTCCCCCGGTCCGGCGTCCATGGGCGGGCTCACGCTGACCGCGACCACCTGCCGCGGCGGGAGCACCGGCGTCGGGGGGCCTCCGCCCACCACCCAGGTGTCCTTGGAGCCTCCGCCCTGGCTGGAATTCACCACCAGGCCACCCTCCTGCAGGGCCACCCGGGTCAGACCACCCGGGAGCACCCACACGTTCTCGCCGTCGTTGACCGCGAAGGGGCGCAGGTCCACATGGCGGCGCACCATTTCGCTGTCCACCCAGGTGGGAGAGGTTGAGAGCGCGACCACGCGCTGGGCGATCCATTGGCGTGGTGCGTCCTCCACCTCGAGGGCCAGTTGGTCCAGTTCGCTGCCCGTGGCCGATGTGCCGATGACCAAACCCTTGCCGCCCGAGCCGTCGACCCGCTTGAAGACGAGCTCATCGCGCCGCGACAGCGCGTCGGCCCGCACCACCGCGTCCTGCAGGTGCATCGTCTCGACGTTCTGCAGGATCGGGTCTTCGCCCAGGTAGTACTTGATCATCGCCGGCACGTAGGCGTAGACGAGCTTGTCGTCGGCCACCCCGTTGCCCACGCCGTTGGTGATGGTCACCCTGCCGGCCCGGGCCGCGTTGACCACACCGGGACAACCCACCAGGGACTCGGGCCGGAACTGCAGAGGGTCGAGGTAGTCGTCATCAATCCGGCGGTAGATCACATGGACCGGCACCTCACCCTCGGTCGTGCGCAGGAACACCTCGGTCCCGTGGCAGACCAGGTCCCGCCCCTCGACCAGGTGCACGCCCATCAGGCGGGCCAACAACGCGTGCTCGTAGAAGGCGGAGTTGTGGACGCCCGGAGTGAGCACCACCACGGTCGGGTCCTGCACACCCGTCGGCGCGGCGCGGCGCAGCGCATTGACGAGATGGGCCGGGTAGTCGGTCACCATCTGGATCGGCTGACCCCAGAAGAGCTCGGGCAGGACCCTTGCCATGGCGGCCCGGTTGGCCAGGACGTAGCTGACGCCCGACGGACTGCGGACGTTGTCCTCCAGGACGCGGAACTCGCCTTCCTCGTCGCGTATGACGTCGATGCCGGCCACGTGGATGCGCACGCCGTTCGGGGGCGCGAGACCGAAGGCCGCCCGCACGAATCCGGGCGAGCTGGTGATCACCTCGTGCGGGATCAGCCCGTCACTGACGATGCGCGCCGCCCCGTAGACGTCGGACAGAAAGGCCTCCAGGGCGCGCACCCGTTGGGCCACGCCGGTCGAGACCTCCTTCCACTCGCCCGCGGTGAAGATGCGCGGCACCACGTCGAGGGGAAAGGGGCGCTCCTCGCCATCGAGGTCGAAGGTCACCCCCTGGTCCATGAAGGCACGGGCGAGGCGGGTGGCCCGGGCCGAGACGTCCTCGGGACCCATCTGCGACAGGGAGGACGCCACCCCGGAATAGGGCGATCGGGTGGTGCCGTCGTGGCCCACCATTTCGTCAAAGGCGGCCTTCGTCAGGCCGCGAGCGGCCTCCCCGTAGCCATCGAACAGATCGCCCACTCCCATTACGCTTACAGGCTTGTGTTTCGCGAGGGTTTCACGGGCGCGAACGGTCGATGACACCAGACCGGGTTCACTCGATCAGGCCGAGCTCCCGGACATCGTTGCGTTCGCTGATCAGCTCTTCGGTGGTCACCGCGATGCGCTGCCGGGCGAAGTCGTCGTGCTCGAAGTTCTCGGCGACCGACCAATTCCCCTGGCCGTCGGACACGACCGGGAAGCCGAACTGGAGCCCTTCGGGAGCGCCGTACTCACCCGAACTGGCGACGGCCACCGACGTGCAGTCGCCCGGGGCCGTCTTGGTGCGCAGCGAGACGACGGTGTCGATGGCGGCCGAGGCAGCCGATGCGGCCGAGGACGAGCCGCGCGCCTCGATGATGGCCGCCCCCCGCTTCTGCACCGTCGTGATGAAGTCGCCCCGGAGCCAGTCGTGGTCGGTGATGACCGCGGTCGCCGGATCGCCCCCGATGCGGGCATTGGCGAAGTCCGGGAACTGTGTCGCCGAATGGTTGCCCCAGATCGCCATGTTGGTGACGGAGCCGACGGGTGCCCCCGCCTTGTGGGCCAGTTGGGCCTTGGCCCGGTTCTCATCCAGGCGGGTCATGGCGAACCAGCGGTCAGGGGGGATCTCGGGCGCATTGGAACGTGCGATGAGGCAGTTGGTGTTGCAGGGATTCCCCACGACGAGAATGCGCACGTCGGATGCCGCGTTCTCGGCGATGGCCCGGCCCTGGGGCTTGAAGATCCCGCCGTTGACGCTGAGTAGGTCACCCCGCTCCATGCCGGCCTTGCGGGGGATCGAGCCGACCAGCAGGGCCCACGAGGTGCCGTCGAAGGCGGTCTTGAGATCGGAGGTGGCGACGATGTCGGTGACCAGCGGGTAGGCACCGTCGTCGATCTCCATGACGACGCCCTCGAGCACGCCCAATGCCGGTTCGATCTCGAGGAGGCGCAAGACGATCGGCTGGTCGGCGCCGAGCAGCTGGCCCGAGGCGATGCGGAAGAGGAGGGAGTAGCCGATCTGGCCGGCCGCGCCGGTGACGGTCACATGGATGGGAGCTGCCATGGGTGCTTTCCTTTCTCAGAGACGGTCGACGATGGCGGAGGCGAACTCCGAGCACTTGACCTCGGTGGCGCCCTGCATCTGGCGGGCGAAGTCGTAGGTGACGATCTTCTCGCCGATGGTGGCCTCCAGCGCGCGCACGATGTCGTTCGCCGCCTCCTGCCACCCGATGTGCTCGTACATGAGGACGCCCGAGAGCAGGACCGAACCGGGGTTCACCTTGTCCTGTCCCGCGTACTTCGGCGCCGTGCCGTGGGTCGCCTCGAAGATGCCGTGGCCCGAGACGTAGTTGATGTTGGCGCCCGGGGCGATGCCGATACCGCCCACTTGGGCCGCCAGCGCATCGGACAGGTAGTCGCCGTTGAGATTGGTCGTGGCGATCACGTCGAACTCCGAGGGCCGCGTCAGGACCTGTTGGAGCGTGATGTCGGCGATCGAGTCCTTCACGAGCAGTTTGTCGCCCGCATCGCCACCGCAGTCGTCCCAGCCGACCGCCACGTCGTTGAACTCCTCACGGACCAGCTCGTAGCCCCAGTTCATGAACGCGCCTTCGGTGAACTTCTGGATGTTGCCCTTGTGCACCATGGTGACCGAGGCCCGGCCGTGCTCGAGGGCGTACTTGATCGCGGCGCGGATCAGCCGCTTGGAGCCCATCTCCGAGATCGGCTTGATGCCGATGCCGGAGCCGTCACGGACCGGCCAGTGCATCTCGTCACGGAGGAACGTCATGAGCTTGAGCGCCTCGGGAGTGCCTGCCTGTACTTCGTACCCCGCGTAGATGTCCTCGGTGTTCTCCCGGAAGATGACCATGTCGACCAGTTCGGGATGGAGCACCGGCGAGGGCACGCCCGTGAACCAGCGCACGGGCCGCAGGCACACGTAGAGATCGAGGATCTGGCGGAGGGCGACGTTGAGCGAGCGGATGCCGCCGCCGATCGGCGTGGTCAGCGGGCCCTTGATCCCGATCAGGTGTTCCCGGAAGCTCTCGACCGTCTCGTCGGGGAGCCAGTTGCCGGTCTCATCGAATGCCTTCTGCCCGGCCAGGACTTCCTTCCACGCCACCTTGTTGCCGTGTTTGGCCGCGGCGGCGTCGAGCACCAGCTTGGCCGCGGGCCAGATGTCGACCCCCGTACCGTCGCCCTCGATGAAAGGGATGATGGGCTCTTCGGGGACATTGAGCGCACCGTCGGCGCCCATGGAGATTTTCTCTGGCATTTCTTCGATGCTAGGGGGTGGGTTGGCGATGTCCCAATTGGCCGGTTCAGCCCGTGGCGGCGAGTGCGGGCCCCAGGCCGAGGGCGGCGTAGATCTCCCGGGTCGCGCTCGAGGTGTTGAAGGTGTAGAAATGCAGGCCAGGCACACCGAGCTTGAGCAGGTCGGCGCAGAGCTCGGTGGCCAACAGCACCCCTTCGCTGCGTACCGCCTCGGCCCCTCCGGCGTCATGGGCGGCCTCGAGCCGCTCCTGCATCCATCCGGGCGCCGGAGCGCCCATGCTGCCCAGGCGCCCCATGGAGGCGAGGGAGGTCACGGGCAGGATCCCGGGCAGCACGGGGGTGCGGACGCCGCGGTCCTCGAGGTCGGACCGCAACCCCTCGTACTCGGAGGCCTCGAAGAAGAACTGGGTGATCCCGAAGTCGGCCATCTCCAGTTTTGCGGCGAGGAAATCGCGGTCACTCCCGGTGCTGGTCGAACGGGGATGCCCCGCTGGGTGGGCAGCCACGCCGACCGAGAAGCCGCCGATGGCCCGGGCCAGCTCCACCAGCTCGGCTGCATAGGCGAGCTCACCGGGGCCGGCATCGGGGTCGGACGGGGGGTCGCCACCCAGGGCCATGAGGTTCTCGACTCCGGCCTTGCGGAGCGCGACCAGAATGTCGGCGAGCTCGAGGCGGCTGTGGGCCACGCAGATGAGGTGCGCCATGGGGTTGAGCGAGGTCGTGTGCAGCATGCCGCTCACCAGGTCGAACGTCCGCTGGCGGGACGCCGCGCCGCCCCGGTAGGTGACCGAGACGAACGACGGGCTCAGGGGCTGGAGCTCACCGATGGTGCGGGCGAGTGTGGCCAGCTCGGCGTCGTTCTTCGGGGGGAAGAACTCGAAGGAGTACGTCTTCCCGGCCGCGAGGAGGTCGGCGATCTTGGTCATGGGATGACCTCGGCCTCCGCTCGGCCGAAGTCGTCCTCTATCCGGACGATGTCGTCCTCGCCGAAGTAGGTCCCGTGCTGCACCTCGATGAACACGACATCCTCCGCCCCTCCATTCGCAATGCGGTGGGCCGCTCCCATCGGGATGTCGATGGCCTGCCCCGCGGTGCGCTCGGTCACTGTGTCGTCCACCGTCACCTGCGCCGTTCCCGCCACGATGAACCAGTGCTCCGCCCGCTTGGCGTGGCGCTGGAGGCTCAGTCGCTTGCCCGGGGACACGACGATGCGCTTCACCTTGTGGTCAGGAGCGTCCTCGCTCAGGACGGTGTAGTTCCCCCACGGGCGCTCTGAGAATTCACCTTCGGACATGTCTTCTCCCGGACCGGCCGACCCTACGCGGCGCGCTCGGCTGCACGCACGGCGTTGCGCAAGAGCATGGCACGGGTCATAGGACCGACCCCACCGATGCGCGGCGTGACCCAGCCGGCCACCTCGGCCACCTCCTCCTGCACGTCGGAGAGCAACTTCTTGCCGGCCCAGCTCGTGCCCGCCCCCACGACGGCGGCACCGGGCTTGATCATGTCGGCCGAGACCAGGCCGGCCCGGCCGGCCGCGGCCACCACCACGTCGCCCGTGCGCACGATGGTCGCCAGGGATTCGTCGTCGACTCCCGTGTGCACCACCGTCACCGCAGCGTTGCACCCCGGGCGCTTGGAGGCCAGCAGGAGGGCGAGCGGACGGCCGATGGTCAGACCTCTCCCGATGATCACCACATGGCGACCTTCCACCGGCACATCGTACGCCCCGAGCAGGTCGACGATGCCGGCGGGCGTGCAGGGCAACGGGCCCGGAGCGCTCATGACGAGGCGGCCCAGATTCGTGGGGTGCAGCCCGTCCACGTCCTTGGCGGGATCGACGGCCAGCAAAATCCGCTCTTCATCGAGTCCCGCGGGAAGCGGGAGCTGGACCAGATACGCGTTGATGGCCGGGTCGGCGTTGAAACGGCTGACAACCGCTTCGACCTCGGCCTGGGTGGCCGAGGCCGGCAGGTGCTCCCCCACCGAGAGCATGCCCACCTCGGCACAATCGGCGTGCTTCATCGCCACATAACGCTCGCTCGGACCATCGTCCCCGACCAGGATGGTGCCCAGCCCGACGGTGATGCCCTCGTGGGCCAGCCGTGCCACACGGTCGGCCACCTCGGCCCGCACGCGGGCCGCCACGGCCTCGCCGTCGAGCAGGATCGCTGCCATCAGTTCGCCTCCATCGATCTCAGTGCCGGAAATGCCGCTCGCCGGTGACCACCATGGCCAGTCCGGCCTCGTCGGCGGCGGCGATCACTTCACCGTCCTTGACCGATCCCCCGGGTTGCACCACAGCGGTGACGCCGGCGGCGGCCAGGACGAGCAGGCCGTCGGGGAACGGGAAGAAGGCATCGCTCGCTCCCGCCCCTCCCTTGGCTTTCTCCCCCGCCTTACGGACGGCGATTTCGGCTGCCACCACCCGGGACTGCTGGCCGGCGCCCACCCCGACGGCCTGCCCGTCGTTCACGATGGCGATCGCGTTGGAGGTGGTCCGCCCGCAGACCCGCCAGGCCAGCACCAGGTCGCCCCATTCCTCCTCGGTCGGCGGCCGCTCGGTCACGACGCCCCAGTCGGACCGGGGAACGACGAAGGTGTCGATGTCCTGCACCAGCACGCTCGAACCCAGGCTCCGCAACTGGCGCACCGCCTGCTCGGGTGCCGGACCCGAGAGGAGCCGGGTGGCCTTGCGGCGCGTCGTCAGCTTCTCGAGCGCCGCCGGCTCGTAGGAAGCGGCGATGATGACGTCGGCCTGGGGTCCGGCCGCAACCGCGTCCGCCAACGCCTCGGTGACCACCCCGCCGATCGCCACGACACCCCCGAAGGCCGATTGCACGTCGCATTCGAGCGCCCGTTCGTAGGCGGTGACGAGGTCGTCGGCCACCGCGGCGCCACAAGGGTTGGCGTGCTTGATGATGGCGACGGCCGGCCGGCCGGCGTCCCGTGCGAGCTCGTGGACGAGTCGCCACGCCGCGTCGCCGTCGAACAGGTTGAGGTACGAGAGCTCCTTGCCGCCGTGCTGCTGCAGGTCGTCCCACCAACTCGTCGTACCGGCGGTGCGGTAGCGCGCACCGCGCTGGTGCGGGTTCTCGCCGTAACGGAGCACCGCGGTCCGCTCCAATGTCAGGTGCAGCGTCGGGGGAAGGACGGCGGCGAGGGCCCGCTCTTCGGCGAGGGCCTGCTGGTCGGCCTCGGCCGTGGTCACGGGTCCTGGCCCGCCGGCGTCGAGCCAGGCCACGATGGCGGCGTCATAGGCGGCTGTGTGGGCGAACGCCGCCCGGGCCAAGCGCCGACGCGTGGCCTCCGACAACGACCCGTCACGCCGGAGCTCCGCCAGGACCTCGGGGTAGTCCCCGGGCGACGTCAGGATCCCCACGTGCGCATGGTTCTTGGCCGCGCTGCGGACCATCGACGGCCCACCGATATCGATGAGCTCGATCGAGGGGTCCGACGAGAACGGGTAGAGGTTGGTGACCACCAGGTCGATGGCTTCGATGCCGTTGGCCGCGAGGTCGGCCATGTGGCTCGGCACGTCGCGGTCGGCCAGGATCCCGCCGTGGATCTTCGGGTGCAGGGTCTTGACCCGCCCACCCAGCATCTCGGGGGAGCCCGTGACCTCGGCGACCTGGAGATGGGCGATACCGGCATCGGCCAGCGCGGCGGCGGTGTTGCCGCTGGCCACCAGTTCCCACCCCAGGTCAGCCAGGCCCTGGGCCAGCTCGATCAGCCCTTCCTTGTCATAGACCGACAGCAATGCCCTCAACGAAGTCATCTCCTCATCGCGCAGGCGCGCCGGTGACGCTGTTCGCACCGGTCGCGCGGGTGGTTCAATCGATCGTCCGGCCTCGAGCTCGCCGAGAGCCCAGGCCACGGTGTCCGGGTACAGGGTGCGCTCGGCCACTTTGATGCGTTCGTGCAGGGACTCCTCCGTGTCGCCCGGGAGCACCGGGACGACGTGCTGCGCCAGGATCGGACCGGCATCCATCTCGAGCGTGGCCAGGTGCACCGTGCACCCCGTCTCGGTGACGCCCGCGGCGAGCGCGTCGCGCACGCCGTGCCAGCCGGGGAAGGCGGGGAGAAGGGCGGGGTGCGTGTTCAGGACGCGGTCGGGAAACGCCGTGTGCACGGCTTGGGACAACACGGTACCGAAGCCGGCCATGGCCACCAGGTCCACCTGGTGGGCCACCAGCGCTGCCGTCACCGTCGCCGTATAGGCGGCGCGATCGAAGGCGGGCCCGAAGCCGCCGTACCCGGTGCGGTCGACGAGCTCGGCCGCGGCGCCATGGGCCCGGGCCAGCTCGAGGGCGGCGCAGGGCCGGTCCGACACGACGACGGTCACCGGAAGCCCGGCCTCGAACATGGCATCGAGGATCGTCCCGCTTCCCGATACCAGGACTCCCACGCGCACGCCGGTCACGCTAGCAACGGCCAGCCGTCCGTGACGGTCGGGCCGGCACCAGTGGCGGGACCGGTTCAGGCCGGTGAGCCGTAGAAGGTGGCGTCGCCGAAGTTGAAGATGCCGCCATCGGAGGCGACCAGGGTGTAGCCGCCTCCGTCGGGCGAAGATGCCATCCCCACGATCGGCTGATTCAGATGGATGGCGCCCGTCGAGCCGTAGAAGGTGGCGTCGCCGAAGGTGAAGATGCCGCCGTCGGAGGCGACGAGCCAGTAGCCCTTGCCATCGGGCGTCGATGCCATGCCCACGATCGGCTGATTCAGATGGATGGCGCCCGTCGAGCCGTAGAAGGTGGCGTCGCCGAAGGTGAAGATGCCGCCGTCGGAGGCGACGAGCCAGTAACCCTTGCCATCGGGCGTCGACGCCATGCCCACGATCGGGGCATTCAGGTGGAGTGCGCCCGTCGAGCCGTAGAACGCGGCGTCGCCGAAGGTGAAGATGCCGCCGTCGGAGGCGACGAGCCAGTAACCCTTGCCATCGGGCGTCGACGCCATGCCCACGATCGGGGCATTCAGGTGGAGTGCGCCCGTCGAGCCGTAGAACGCGGCGTCGCCGAAGGTGAAGATGCCGCCGTCGGAGGCGACGAGCCAGTAACCCTTGCCATCGGGCGTCGACGCCATGCCCACGATCGGGGCATTCAGGTGGAGTGCGCCCGTCGAGCCGTAGAACGCGGCGTTGCCGAAGGTGAAGATGCCGCCGTCCCGGGCCGAGAGCCAGTACCCCTTGCCGTTCGGGGTGTCGGTCACATCCACGGCGGGCTCGTTTATCCCGCTCGAGACGGTGCTCAACGTGACGGGTGCGACGAACAACCGGCGCGCGCCCCCACACGAGTAGCTGGTGCACCCGGCAGTCCAGCCGGCGTAGTCGAGCCAGTAGTTGCCCAGCGAATCCTGGAAGAGCGAGCCACCGCCGGGGCCAGCCACCGAGCCATAGGAGGACAGGATCGGGTTGGGATCGGTCTGGGTGCAGGGACTCGTCGGTGTGGCGCAGACGGCGACCCCCTCCGCATAGCCAGATGAGCTGTAGATCCCCCCACTGAAAAGGAGGTAGAACTTGCCGCCGAAGGCCACCATGGAGGGGTCCTCCACGGTGCTCTCCCAGGGGTAGGCCGCGGTGTTGTTGAAGAAGATCTCGGTGGGAGCCGAACCAGCCAGGAATCCGGTGCCGGCGCTGTCGAGCTCCTCGGTCCAGATGCCCGCCGGCTGCGACGAGCCTCCGTCATTGGACTTCCAGACGAGCCAGGGACTCCCGTTGGCGGGGTCGATGAAGGGACTGGGGTCGATGGCCCCGCCCAGTGCGGATTGGCAGAGCAACGGCCCGCCGGAGTTGTCGGTGAAGGCCGCGCCCGACGGGCTGATGCTGGCCGCGGTCGCCACCGACAGGCAGTCGAACCCGGTGTCCGTGGCATGACCCGCCTGCGCGGCGTCATAGAACATCACCCAGTGGCCGCCGAAGAAGAAGACCCCCGGAGAGGTCTGGGTGTTGACCGCCTCCCATGGGGGGACGTTCGGCAGCGCGGTCGACCCGTAGGACTGCCCGGTGTAGCTGCGCCATCCGGACTGGGGATTGCCCGAGGTGTCGACGAGCGCCTGCAGGTGGTTGCCGAGAGCGGTTCCCGTGCTGAAGGCGTAGTAGGTCCCGCCCGACTCGACCACATCGGGATCGCCGGCGTCGCCGTTGTAGGCGGGGATCGCGGGCGGGGTTGACGAGAGGGCCACCCCGGCCGGGGACGAAGCCCGCGCCGGCGCGGCCGTGCCCACCTGCACGGCACCCACGGTCGCCACTGCCGCGAGGGCAGCCAGCACGACGACAGCTCCCCGCGTCCTGGCGGCGCGGAAGACTGAGGTGGTACCCATTGATGCCAGACTCGATGCCCCGCAACTCCGGGATATCCACTGAAGCCCAACAACAACCCAATTCGGGCCTTTTTGGCGGGCTGAAGAGGGCCGGTCAGCCGGTCAGCCGGTCAGGGCAGTTCCCGCACGATGGCGACCATCTTTTCGCCGCACTCGGTCGGGTTCTGGGTCACGAACACGCCGGCGGCGGTCAGTGCTTCCATTTTCGCCTGTGCCGTGCCCTGGGAGCCCGAGATGATGGCGCCCGCGTGCCCCATCTTGCGGCCCGGCGGTGCGGTCACGCCCGCCACATAGGCCGCCACGGGCTTGGTCATCGAATTGGCGATGAACTCGGCCGCACGCTCCTCTTCGGAGCCGCCGATCTCGCCGATCATCATGACGGCCCGGGTCTCGGGGTCCGCCTCGAACGCCGCCAGGCAGTCGATGAAGTTGGTGCCGGGGACGGGGTCACCGCCGATGCCGACGCAGGTCGTCTGCCCGATGCCCTGTTGCGACAGCTCGTGCAGGGCCTGGTACGTCAGCGTGCCCGAACGGCTCACGATCCCGACGGGACCGCCGGCCAGGGCGATGTCACCTGACGTGATCCCGATGTTGCACTTCCCGGGCGAGATGATCCCCGGGCAGTTCGGCCCGAGGAGGCGGGTGCCGGGAAATTCGCGCACCAGGCGGTTGTAGGCCAACGCCTCGTCCTGGGCCGGGATGCCCTCGGTGATGCAGACGATGAAGGCGATACCCGCCTCGGCCGCCTCCACAATCGCATCGGCCGCACCGCGCGGCGGTACCGAGATGAACGACGCCGTCGCCCCGGTCTCCTTCACCGCCTCGGCCATGGACGCGTAGACGTCGATCCCCTCGATCACCTCGCCCCCGCGCTTGGGGTTGGTCCCGCCCACCACTTTGGTGCCGTAGGCCTTGTTGCGCAGGCCGTGGTAGAGGCCCTGGCTGGTCGGGCTGATGCCCTGGATGACGACCTTGGTCGTCTCGTCAACGAAGATGCTCACGTTGTTTGCCTTGTTCCCTTCTGCCTCAGGCCTTGGCCAGGGCAACAGCGCGGCGGGCCGCGTCGAGCATGGTGGGCTCCGCGATCAACTGGTCGGACAGGTGGTCGGACAGGAGGGCACGGCCCTCCGTGGCATTGGTCCCGTCGAGCCGCATAACGACGGGCGAGCTCAGCTTGACCCGGCCCATGGCTTCGATGATCCCCTTCGCCACCTCGTCCACCCGGGTGATGCCTCCGAAGATGTTGACGAGGATCGAGCGGACAGCCGGGTCGGCGTTGATCACCTCGAGGGCGGCGGCCATCACGTCGGCGTTGGCCCCCCCTCCGATGTCGAGGAAGTTGGCCGCGTCGCCCCCGGCCTGGGTCACGACGTCGAGCGTGCTCATGGCCAGCCCGGCCCCGTTGGCGATGATGCCGACCGAGCCCGAGAGGCCGATGTAGTTCAAGCCCCTCTCCTTGGCCATCTTCTCCCGCGGGTCGACGTCGGAGTCGTCGGCGTACTCCTCCCATTCGGGGTGGCGGAAGGTCGCATTCTCATCGAGCGTCACTTTGGCGTCGAGGGCGTGCACCTTGCCCTCGGGCGTGAGGATCAGCGGGTTTATCTCGGCCAGGTCGCAGTCACCCTCGACATAGCAGTGGTAGAGCCGCACGAGCAGCGTGGCGGCCTGCTCGCGCGCCTCGGGGTCGAGGTTGGCCCGGTCGACCCACTCGCGTGCCGTCTCCTCGTCGAGGCCGTCGAGGGGGTTGATGTGCAGCATGGCGATGGCGTCGGGGTTGGTGACCGCCACCTCTTCGATCTCGACCCCGCCCTCGGCCGACAGCATGCCGAGATGCAGCTTGTTGGGCCGGTCCAGGGTGAAGCTGGCGTAGTACTCCTTCTCGATGTCCGACGCGTGCTCGACCCAGAGGCGCTTGACGACGTGACCCTTGATGTCGAGCCCGAGGATGTTCCCGGCGTGGAAACGCACTTCGTCGGCGTCGGCAGCCAGCTTGACGCCGCCCGCCTTGCCCCGACCGCCGACTTTGACCTGTGCCTTGACGACGACCGGGTAGCCGGCGTCATCCGCCTGCACGACCGCTTCGTCCACCGTGTCGGCCACCCCTCCGGGTGAGGTCGGAATGCCGAACCGGGCGAAGTACTGCTTGCCCTGGTACTCGTAAAGATCCACTTGCGGTGCCTTCTCCTTCTGTCGTGTGGCTCGGGGTCGTGCTGCGGTGCGGGATCGTGTGGTGCGGGGCGTCAGCCCCGGGGTGCGGCGCTCAAGGATGCGACGCATCCTCTCGTTCGTCGAGGGCCTCCCCCAGCCAGGAACCGATGGAGTCGAGCGGCGCACCGGGTGTGAAGACGGCGGCCACGCCCTGCTCCTTGAGGACCGGGATGTCGTTCTCGGGGATGATCCCCCCCACGATGACCAGCACGTCGTCGCGTCCGACGTCGGCCAGGAGCTTGACGACCCGGGGGACCAACGTCAGATGGGCGCCGGACAACAGGGACAGCCCGACGGCGTCGGCATCCTCCTGCACGACCGCCTGGACCACTTGTTCGGGCGTCTGGTGGAGGCCGGTGTAGACCACCTCGAAGCCGCTGTCGCGCAGGGCGCGGGCGATGACCTTGGCCCCACGATCGTGGCCGTCGAGCCCGGGCTTGGCAACGACCACCCTGTAGGGACGCTTCATGAACCCTCGATGATAGGGACGCCCCTGCCCCGACGCCAGACCGGGTTCGGGACAGGTTCAGGCTCGGCGCAGCGGCGTGGCCGAGAGGAGGAGGTTTTTCTTCCCCACCGACTCGAAGTCGACCGTGGCCTGAGCCCGCGATCCCTCGCCCTTGGCGTCGATCACCACACCGGGGCCCCAGTGGTCGTGGACCACCCGGTCCCCGGCCACCAGACCCAGTTCCTCGGCCCCGCTGTTGGCCCGTGGGCCGGCGGGCCGGGGCGCCAGCGGGCTGCTGGGCAGGAACGAGCCGCCCGAACGGTCGTCGCTCCAGCGGTCGTCGCTCCAGCGGTCGTCGCTCCAACGGCTCTCGCCCGAGCGGCCGTACCCCGAGCGGCGGCCGTCGGTCGAGAGGTTGCGGCTCTCGCGCGAGGTGACGAGCCCGACGTCCTTGACCATTTCGGTGGGGATCTCGCCGAGGAAGCGGCTCGGGATGTTCTGCTGCGTGCGACCGAAGATGGTCCGCGACCACGCGTGCGACAGGTTGAGGTGGCGGCGGGCCCGGGTGATGCCGACGTAGAAGAGGCGCCGCTCCTCCTCGAGGTCGGCCGGCTCGCTCAGGGAGCGGAGGTGGGGGAAGATCCCGTCTTCGAGGCCGACCACGAACACGGCCGGGAACTCCAGGCCCTTGGCCGTGTGCAACGTCATGAGGGAAACCCTCGTCCCGTCGCCGTCGAGGTCGTCGGAGTCGGCCACCAGGGCCACCGTCTCGAGGAACCCGACGACGTCATCGAACTGGCCGGCGACGCTGCCCAGTTCGGCGATGTTCTCGATGCGCCCGTCCGACTCGTGGGTGTGCTCCGCTACCAGCTCGGCCATGTAGCCGGTGCGGTCGGCCACCAGTTGGATGAAATCCGCCGGATTGACGGTCGAGACGAGCGGGCGCAGCTCGCCCAACACCTTGGAGAGTTGCTCGGCTCCCTTGAGGGCCTTGCCGGTGAGCCCGGCTTCCTCGGCCCGGTCGATGGCGTCGCTGAAGGACACCCTGTTCACCTGGGCCCAGGCGGCGAGGCGGGCCACCGACGTCTCGCCGATGCCGCGCTTGGGCACGTTGACGATGCGGCGGGCCGACACCTCATCGTCGGGATTGGCCAGGACCCTGATGTACGCCAGGACGTCCTTCACCTCGCGCCGGTCGTAGAACTTGGCCCCGCCCACCACCTTGTAGGGGATGCCGGTGAAGATGAACGAGTCCTCGAGCGCCCGGCTCTGCGCGTTCGTGCGGTAGAAAACGGCGACGTCGCCCCAGGCGAGCGCCTCGGCCGCCCGCAGCCGCAGGATCTCGCCCGACACCCACGACGCCTCGTCGCGCTCGTCTTCGGCCCGGTAGCGCAGCACCGGATCGCCGGCGTCTCCCACCGTGAAGAGCTCCTTGTTCGGTCGATCGAGGTTGTTGGCGATCACCGCGTTGGCCACGTTGAGAATGGTCTGCGTGGAGCGGAAATTCTGCTCCAGCACGATGATGGTCGCGCTCGGGAAGGCCTGCTCGAACTCCAAGATGTTGCGGATGTCGGCGCCCCGCCACTTGTAGACGGACTGGTCGGAGTCACCGACCACGCAGACATTGCCGTGCACCTGGCCCAACAGCTGGACGATCTCGTTCTGGGCGTGGTTGGTGTCCTGGAACTCGTCCACCAGAATCTGGCTGAAACGCTCCTGGTAGGACTCGCGCACATCGTCGCAGGCCTGCAGCAGGTTGGCGGTCACCATCAAGAGGTCGTCGAAATCAAGGGCATTCGCCGCCAAGAGGCGTTGCTGGTATTCGGCGTAGACGTCGGCGATCTTGCGCTGGAACGGGTCGTGCTCCTGGCGTGCGGTCTCCCGGAAGGTCTCGAAGTCGATCAGCTCGGCCTTGGCCTGGCCGATGACGGCGGCGACGGAACGGGGCGGGAGACGTTTCGTATCGAGCCCCATCTCGGCCACGATCATCTCGATGAGCCGGCGCGTGTCCGTGTCGTCGTAGACCGTGAACGAGGGCCGGTATCCCAGGCGGTGGGCGTGACTCCTGAGGATGCGCAGGCACGAGGAGTGGAACGTCGAGACCCACATCTTCTCGGCTCTCGGACCCGACGAGCTCGGCCACCCGCTTGCGCATCTCCTCGGCGGCCTTGTTCGTGAACGTGATGGCGAGGATGCCCCAGGGCGGTGCATCGCCCGTGGCCAGTAGGTGGGCGATGCGGCGGGTCAGGACCCTCGTCTTGCCCGAGCCGGCGCCGGCCACCACGAGCAGCGGCCCACCGCGGTGCACCACCGCCGCCCGTTGGGGCAGGGTGAGACCTTCGAGGAGGAGCGACGGCGGCGGAGCCCCCGCGGGTTGGAGAGGCGGGGCGGTCGGGCGGTGCGCTCGTCGGCGTCCGCGGCGGCACCCGCGCGGCGATCGTCGAATGCGCCGGCCGCGGCCAGGGCATCAGCGGCGTGCGGCGGCGTCTCGTGGCGGCGTCGCGAGTCGTCGCAACGACATCGGCGTCGACCATCGCGGCGCCTTCGGCGGCCCCTCGCGCAACAGCTTGACCTGGTGAACGCGTCCATGTCGAACAGCTGGGCACCACTGCTGTTCTGACGTGCCCCGCTCACTCCCACTCGATCGTGCCGGGGGGCTTCGAGGTGACGTCGAGCGCCACCCGGTTGACCCCCTCGACCTCGTTGATGATGCGCGACGAGATGCGCTCGACCAGGTCGTACGGGAGCCGGGCCCAGTCGGCCGTCATCGCATCATCACTGGTCACGGCCCGTATGACGATCGGGTAGGCGTAGGTACGCCCGTCGCCCATGACGCCGACGGTTCGCACGGCAGGGAGCACGGCGAAGCTCTGCCACAGCTCGCGATACAAACCGGCCCGGCGGATCTCCTCGACCACGATCGCATCGGCATTGCGCAGGATCTCCGCCCGCTCCGGTGTGACCTCGCCGATAATGCGCACGCCGAGCCCCGGTCCGGGGAACGGCTGGCGCCATACGATGTCGTGCGGGAGGCCGAGTTCCTCACCCACCGCGCGGACCTCGTCCTTGAACAGGAGCCGCAGCGGCTCGACGAGGTCGAACGCCAGGTCGTCGGGCAACCCGCCCACATTGTGGTGCGACTTGATGTTGGCGGCCGTGTCGCTCCCCGACTCGATCACGTCGGGGTAGAGCGTGCCCTGGACGAGGAACTTCGGTCCCGCGGCGTCGCCGGCGTCGGCACCGTCGGCCTTCGGCGCCGCCCGCCCCGAGATCGCGCGCCACCTCCTCGAAGATGCGGATGAACAGCTCGCCGATGATCTTGCGCTTGCGCTCGGGATCGGTCACTCCTTCCAGTGCGGAGAAGTAACGGTCGGCCGCCTTGACGTGCACCAGGTCGATCTTGAACTGCCGGCGGAAGGTGTCCTCGACCTGATCCGCCTCACCGGCGCGCATGAGGCCCGTGTCCACGAACACGCAGGTGAGCTGCTCGCCGATGGCCTTGTGGACGAGTGCGGCGGCCACCGCCGAGTCGACCCCTCCGCTCAGGGCGCAGAGCACCCGCTCGGCGCCGACCTGCGCCTGCACGGCGGCCACCTGCTGCTCGATGATCGACACGTGGGTCCACGACGGCAGGCATCCACACGCATCGAGGAGGAACCGCTCGAAGATCTCGCTGCCCCGCTCGGTGTGCACGACCTCGGGATGGAATTGCAGGCCGAAGATGCCCCGCTCGGCGTCGTGCATGGCGGCGACGGGGGCGCCGTCGCTGGTGGCCGTGGCCACGAATCCCGCCGGCGGGACCGTGATGGCATCGCCGTGGCTCATCCAGACTTCCGATGTCGTGGGCCAGTCGAGGCACAGCGGTGAGGGCGCGGTCAGCGTCAACGTCGTGCGCCCGTACTCCCCGTTCTCGGTGTGCGCCACCTGCCCGCCCAGTTGCGTGGCGATGAGCTGGGCCCCGTAACAGAGGCCGAGGATCGGGATGCCCAACTCGTAGACGGCCGGGTCGATGGTCGGCGCCGGCGTGGCGTAGACCGACTTGGGACCCCCCGAGAAGATGATGCCTTTGGGCTGCCGGGCCCGGATCTCCTCGATGCTTGATGGTTGCGGCCACGATCTCCGAGTAGACGTGCGCCTCACGAACCCGGCGTGCGATCAGCCGGGCGTACTGGGCCCCGAAGTCAACGACGAGGACGGTATCGGTCACCGAGTCCGACTCAATGGATGGCTCGCTGGAGACGCTCAATGGCCCATTCCGACACCCTGCGTCCGTTGGAAGAACTTGCCTTCGGTCTGCAGGGAGGGGGCGACCATCACTTCGGCCTTCTGGAATTCCTTGACCGTCTCGTAGCCGCACGTGGCCATGGCCGTCCGCAGGGCGCCGAAGAGGTTCATGCGGCCGTCGTTCTCGTGGGCGGGGCCGAGCAGGATCTCGCGGAGGCTGCCGCGTACCGAGGTGCGCACCCGGGCCCCGCGCGGGAGGGTGGGGTGGAAGGTGGCCATGCCCCAGTGAAAGCCGCGGGCCGGGGCCTCGAAGGCGGAGGACAGCGGCGAGCCCAGCATCACGGCATCGGCCCCGCAGGCGATGGCCTTGGCGATGTCGCCGCCCTTGGACATGCCGCCGTCGGCGATCACGTGGACATAGACGCCGGTCTCGTCGAGGTGTCGCATGCGTGCCCCGGCCACGTCGGCGATGGCCGTTGCCTGCGGCACGCCCGAGACCGAGCACCCCACGGGTCGTGCACGCATTGCCCGGACCCACGCCGACCAGGACCCCGACCGCGCCGGTGCGCATCAGGTGGAGACCGGCCTGGTACGAGGCGCAGCCGCCGACGATCACCGGCAGGTCGAACTCACGGATGAAGCGCTTGAGGTTGAGGGGCTCCACCGTCTTCGAGACGTGCTCAGCCGAGACGACGGTCCCCTGAATGACCAGGATGTCGAGTTCCGCCGCCAGGCACGCCGGCGCGAGCGACTCGGTGCGCTGCGGTGTGACCGAGGCGGCGGTCGTGATACCCGCCTCTTTCATCTGGCGGATGCGCTCCGTCACGAGCTCGGGCTTGATCGGCTCGCTGTACATCTGCTGCATCCGCGCCGTGGCCTTCTCGTCGTCGAGCTCGCGGATCTCGTCGAAGAGGTTGCTCGGGTCCTCGTAGCGCGTCCACAGTCCCTCGAGATTCAGGACGCCGAGACCACCGAGCTTGCCGAGCTCGATCGCCGTGGCCGGGCTCATCACCCCGTCCATGGCCGATCCGAGGAGCGGTAGCTCGAAGCTGTACGCGTCGATCTCCCAGGAGATGTCGACGTCCTCGGGGTCTCGGGTGCGCCGGCTGGGCACGATGGCGATGTCATCGAGCCCGTAGGCCTGCCTTCCGGACTTGTAAACGCCGATCTCGATCTCAGCCATTTGTTCGCCCTCCGGCATTCGATGGGGCCGGTACGGCACTCTCGGTCCACACCGGCATGGCAATAGCGAACGCCGGGCCGACACTCCGACGATCCACCACTTTACTCTCTCGGGGTTGGCCCTCGGGCCGCTTTCGGCTCATGCAACGGGACTTCCGGCTGAACTTCGCACCGGTCTCAACCCGATGGAAGCAGGACAACATTGAGCAATTCGTGGATCATGCGGGCCGTGGCACCCCAGATCATTTCGCCTTCCACCTCGAAGAACCAGACGGTCAGCCCATCGCCGGCCTCGCCCTCGACGGGGCCGTCCGCGAACCGCCACCGCTCCTCGTGGAAGTTCTCGAGGTCCGCCAGCTCGCGTAGCGAGACGTCGAAGACCCGCTCCACCTCGGCCGGGCTGGCGACGACATGGGGGCGCGACGGGGTGCTCGCCACGATCGGCATGATGAGCGACCCGGTCACCACGGTGACAACAGGGTGGATCCAGCCTTCGGGCGTGACACGGGAGGGGTCGAGCGCAATTTCCTCGTACGCCTCCCGCAGGGCCGCTGTTGGTGGGTCCTCGCCCGGGTCGATGCGGCCACCGGGAAAGCTCACCTCGCCCCGGTGCGACCGCAACGTGGTCGAACGCCTGGTGAAGATCAGCCGGGCCTCGCCTTCCTCCTCGAACAGCACAGCCAGCACGGCCGCATTGACGACCCGATCGGCGGTCCGCGACTCGTTGGCGAACAGCAAGGGGACGATCACCCCCTGGTCGCCGATGCCCTCGGGAAGAGGGCCGAGCTGTCCCCGGGACGCCAGCGCCCGACGCACACGGGCGAGGCTGATGCCGCTGCGCTCGCGCGCCGGAAGATGGGCCCACGGCGCATCGCCACCCATCCGCCAGTCGGCCGGACGGGGAATCACCTGCGGTGGGACCGGGCGGGGCATACCCGTCACGATATGTCCCCTTTCGTGAGAACAGCACTGTGGCCGGGTCCGAAGACCCGGCCACAGCCACAACCAATCTGCCAATCGCCGCAGCGAGAGGCGGAGTTACATCATGCCGCCCATGCCACCCATGCCGCCCATGCCACCCATGGCGGCGGCAGCGGCGGCTGCAGCGTCTCCGGCCTTCTCAGGCTTGTCCGCCACCAGAGCCTCGGTGGTAAGGAGGAGCGCAGCGATGGAGGCCGCGTTCTGCAGAGCAGAACGGGTCACCTTGGCGGGGTCGATGATCCCGGCCTTGACCAGGTCCTCCATCTCGCCCGTAGCGGCGTTCAGGCCGATGTTGCCCTTGGCCGCCTCCACCTGGCTGACGAGCACGGCGCCCTCGAGGCCGGCGTTGAAGGCAATCCAACGCAGAGGCTCCTCGAGCGAGCGGGCCACGATACGAGCGCCCGTGGCCTCGTCGCCGTGCAGCGTCGCCGCAAGAGCGTTGACCGACTTGCGGGTCCGCAGCAGTGCGGTGCCACCGCCGGCCACGACGCCCTCTTCCACGGCCGCGCGGGTCGCGGACAGCGCGTCCTCGATACGGTGCTTCTTCTCTTTGAGCTCCACCTCGGTGGCGGCCCCGACCTTGACCACGGCAACACCGCCGGCCAACTTGGCCAGGCGCTCCTGCAGCTTCTCGCGGTCCCAGTCCGAGTCGGTGTCCTCAATGGCGCGCTTGATCTGCGCGACGCGACCCTTGACGTCTTCGGCACTGCCGCCGCCTTCGACGATGGTGGTGTCGTCCTTGGTCACGATCACCCGGCGGGCGTGGCCCAACAGGTCGATCGTGGCGCTCTCGAGCTTGAGGCCGATCTCCTCGCTGATGACCTGGGCGCCGGTGAGGATGGCCATGTCCTGCAGCATTTCCTTGCGGCGCTCACCGAAGCCCGGGGCCTTGACGGCGACGGAGGTGAACGTGCCACGGATCTTGTTGACCACCAAGGTGGCCAACGCTTCCCCGTCGACGTCCTCGGCGATGATCAGCAGCGGCTTGCCGGTCTGCATGACCTTCTCCAGGACAGGTACGAGGTCATGGACCGCGCTCACCTTGGAGTTGTAGAAGAGGATGGCGGGGTCGTCGAGGACGGCCTCCTGGCGCTCGGCGTCGGTGACGAAATAGGGCGAAAGGTAGCCCTTGTCGAACTGCATACCTTCGGTGAGCTCGAGCTCGATGCCGAACGTGTTCGACTCTTCGACCGTGACGGTACCGTCCTTGCCCACCTTGTCGATGGCTTCGGCCAGCACGTCGCCGATGGCCGGGTCCGCGGCGGAGATCGAAGCCACCTGGGCGATCTCGACCTTCCCGTCAACGACCTTGGCCTGCTTGGCGAGGTCGTCGACGGCCGCCTTGACGGCCTTCTCGATGCCCCGCTTCAGCCCGGTCGGGCTGGCACCGGCGGCCACGTTGCGCAGCCCTTCGGTGATGAGGGCCTGGGCCAGGACCGTCGCCGTCGTGGTGCCGTCGCCGGCGACGTCGTTGGTCTTGGTGGCGACTTCCTTCACCAGCTGGGCGCCCATGTTCTCGAACGGGTCGTCCAGCTCGACTTCCCGGGCGATGGACACGCCGTCGTTGGTGATGGTCGGTGCGCCGAACTTCTTCTCGATCACCACGTTGCGACCTTTCGGTCCCAGGGTGACCTTGACCGTGTCGGCCAGCTTGTTGACGCCGGCCTCCAGCCCACGGCGGGCGGCCTCGTCGAATTTCAGAATCTTGGGCATGACTGTAGGGAACTCCTCTCGAGTCCTTTTACTTCAGTGAATGGGGTGACGGACCGCCGGCCGGCCGCAAAGAACGGCCAGCTCGGCGATGTCGTCGGACAACTAGGCCAGCTTGGCCAGAACGTCCCGGCTGGACAGGATGAGGAGGTCCTCACCTTCCACGGTGATCTCGGTGCCTCCGTACTTGGAGTAGACGACGGTGTCGCCGACCTTGACATCGACCGGGATGAGCTCCCCGGAATCTTCTCCACGGCGTCCTGGACCTACGGCAAGAACTTCGCCCTGCTGGGGCTTCTCTTTGGCCGTGTCGGGGATGACCAGGCCGGACGCGGTGGTCTCTTCAGACTCGCCGGGCCGGACGACGATCCGGTCTTCGAGCGGGTGCAGCTTCATCTGAACGGGCCTCCTTGGCATTCATTACTTCATTAGCACTCTCGGGTTGAGAGTGCCAAAGATAGCGGGCCTGAAGCCGGGGAGCAAGAGGGACCGTGTCATTGGGGCAACCATCTTCGGGTTGCTCCCAGCGATCCCCCGTATTCTCGCACCCACGACCGGGTGGAAACGCCTCCGGGCGAAGGTACTGGAGGCGTCATGTCCCTGTTGAGCGGCCGGAAGCTCCTGCGGCGGGCCGGCATCGTCGGCAACATCCTCGCCGCGGTTGCCTTGACCTCCGCGCTTCTCGGCGCCATGCAGGCGGGCGGTGCCGGTGCCAGCAAAGCCTCGGACAAAGCACAGGCCAAGCAGTACCTGCTCACCTTGTCGGACATGCCGGCCGGATGGAAGACCGAGAAGGGCTCATCGAACAACGGGTCGGGCAGCCTCCCCGGGGCCAAGCAGCTGGCCAGCTGCATCGGTGTCCCTTCCAGGCTCATCAACTCCAATCCCCCCGAAGTCGACAGCCCCTACTACGAGAACCAGAACGGATCCCTCGAGGTCCAGGACACCGTGTCGATCTTCAGCTCGGCCAAGGTGGCCAAGGCGGAGCTGGCCGCCATGGCCAACACCAGGACACCTTCGTGCATGACCACCATCTTGAACGGCTCGTTCAAGGCGAAGATCCAGGCTTCCGCCGGCAAGGGCGCCAAGCTGGGGACGATCACGGTCACGCGGGCCGACCCGTCGCAGTTCGGAAGCGGCACCACCGGGCTCGTGATGTCGCTCCCGATCACCGCACAGGGCGGCTCCGTCACCGCCAACATCGCTGCCGTCTACTACGTGAAGGGAAAGTTCGGTCAGGAGGTCGACTTCAACGCGTACGGATCCGCGTTCCCCACCGCGATCGCCCAGCCGATTCTCGCGACCGCGATCAATCGCCTGTAGGGAGGACGTTCAGCCCCCTCGCCGATCGATACGCTCCATGAGCATTCTCCCGGCCCCGACGTGGGCCAACGAGCCTGGAAGGGGACGTCATGGCGGCAGAGGACAGACGGAGGCCGGCCTCGCCGCAGCCTCCCACCGCCGCACCCAACGCTCCCACCGCGCCCACCAGCGCCGGCCGCGCCGGCATCAACCAGGCGGCCCCGGACCGCGCTCCGCTCCGGGGCGGGCACGGCAACGTCGGCGCCGGGAGCCCGCCGCGCCCCACGCGCCGTGCGCCGGCGAGCCCATAGGAGCGGACCGTCGTCCCCCGACTCGGGGGTGGTCGTCACCGGAGGGGCCTCGGGCATCGGCCTGGCCACCGCCCTGGCGCTCGCGCAGGTCGGCCGGGCCGTCGCGATCTGGGATCGGGATGGTGCCGCAGCCCGACGGGCCGCCGCCCGATGCAGCGACGAGTACGGCGTGCGCGGGGTCGGCCTCAAGGTCGATGTGACCAGGACCAGCACCTTGAAGGCCGCCGTCAGGCGGTCGCTGGCCGAGCTCGGTCCTCTCGGCGGTCTGGTCCACGCAGCCGGGATCGGCCGGCCCGTCCCGGTCACCCTCATCGACGACGCCTCATGGGACGAGGTGCTCGACGTGAACCTGCGCGCCGGGGCCACCGTGACCAAGGAACTTCACCCGGCGCTTCTCGAAGCCAATCCCGGGTCGGCGATCGTGTACATCTCGTCGATCGAGGGCTTCGTGGGCGATCCTCGCCTGCCTGCATATTGCGCCTCCAAAGCCGGGCTGCTCGGGCTGACGCGGTCCGCCTGCGCCCTTCTCGGCCCGGACGGCATCCGGGTCAACTCGGTCTGCCCGGGCGCCGTCGAGACCCCCCTCCTCGCGCCGTTGCTCGCCGTCCCCGGGGCGAAGGAGAGCCTGATCACGCGTACGCCGCTCCGGCGTCTGGCCCAACCAGAAGACATCGCATCGGTCGTGCGGTTCCTCCTCTCCGACGAGGCGGCCTTCATCACGGGAACCAGCATCGTGGTCGATGGCGGTATGACCGCGGCCGGTCCTCCGCTGTGAGCGGCGACGGCGATCGGTGGTGGCGGGGCGGGGTCTTCTACCAGATCTATCCGCGCTCCTACGCCGACGCCAACGGGGACGGGTACGGAGATCTCCCCGGCATCATCGGGCGTCTCGACTACCTGGCCGAGTTGGGAGTCGCCGCGTTGTGGCTCTCCCCGGTGACGGTCTCGCCGAACCGTGACTGGGGGTACGACGTGTCCGACTACTGCGACATCGACCCCGACTTCGGCACACTCGAGGACCTCGACACCTTGGTCAGGGAGGGCGAGGCGCGCGGCATACGGATCCTGCTCGACCTCGTCCCCAACCACACCAGCGATCGGCACCCTTGGTTCGTGGACGCGCGCCGCGGTCGCGACGCCGAACACCGGGACTGGTACGTCTGGGCCGATCCCGCACCGGACGGAGGCCCACCCAACAACTGGATCAGTGTGTTCGGCGGCTCGGCCTGGGAGCTCGATAAGGCCAGCGGCCAGTACTTCCTCCACAACTTCGAGATGGAGCAACCGGACCTCAACTGGTGGAACGGGGACGTGCGGGGGGCCTTCGATGCGATCGTCCGGTTCTGGTGGGACCGGGGGGTGGCCGGCTTCCGGATCGACGTCTGCAACATGATGATCAAGGATGCCGAGCTGCGGGACAATCCACCGGCCACTGAAGACGACCCCCTCGACCAGCAGCTCATGGGCGTCAGGCCCGTCTACAACAGCGATCGCCCCGAGGCCCATGACATCCTCCGGCATTGGCGATCCATCGCTGATACCTATGACCCACCGCGGTTGCTCATCGGTGAGACCAACGTGGAGCGCCTGGCGACCCTCATGGAGTTCTACGGCAACGGCCACAACGAGTTGCACGGCGGGTTCAACTTCGTCTTCATCAATGCTGCGCTCGAAGCCGGCGCCATGCGGGCCATCGTCGAAGACGTGGAGGCCACGCTGCCCGACGGGGCCTGGCCGCTGTGGACGGGCTCGAACCATGACATCTCGCGCCTGGCCACCCGGTGGGCAGGGGCCGACACGGCCAAGGTGCGCTGCGCCCTCATGATCCTGCTGTGCCTGCGCGGCACGCCCTTCCTGTATCAAGGTGACGAGATCGGCCTCACCGACGGTCCGATCGGGCAGGCAGATCTGCGTGACAGGGTCGGGATCCGATTCTGGCCGTTCTACAAGGGACGAGACGCGGAACGGACGCCGATGCCCTGGTCGTCCGGGCCGGGAGGCGGCTTCAGCGACGACGTCGAGGTACGCCCGTGGCTCCCCATGGCCGACCCTGCTCCCTGCAACGTGGAGGACCAGGCGGCTGACCCGGACTCGGTCCTTTCGTTCACCCGGCGGGCGATCGCACGGCGCAGGGACAACGAGGACCTTGCACTCGGCTCCTACCGAACCCTTCCGTCGCCCGCGCACTCCTGGCTCTTCCGGCGCGGTCTGCGTTCGGTCGTCGCGCTCAACATGGCAGATACCGCGACCGGGTTCACGGGGTTGACCGGTTCGATCACCCTGGCCACCGATCGGGCGCTCGAGGGCACGGCCGTGGAGGGAACGACCACCCTGGCGCCGTGGAGCGGGGTCGTCGTCGAGTCGTAGCCCGCCCCGGCCGAGCCGGTGCCCCCCTCTACTCGGTGCTCGACGAGACCCGGCCCACCGTCTGTGCTGCATTGGTGGTGGCCGCGTGGGCATTGGCGGCGTTGCCGCAGTCACGCAACTGCTGGTAGCGGTTGGCGTACATCACGCTATCGGCCCGCGTGATCAGATCCGCCAGCGAATCGTCGGTCTCCAACTCCGCCAGCCCGAAGGCGACCGATGCTTCCTCGGTTGCCGCCAGGTCCCCGTTGATGCGGGCGAACCGTTCTGCCGCATCGTGGACGTCGAGGGCGGGGAATCCGCAGACGAACTCGTCGCCGCCATAGCGCACGACGAGGTCGTAGGAACGCACATTGGCGCGCAGGGTGTCGGCGATCTTGCGCAGGAGCTGGTCGCCGGCCAGGTGGCCACGAGTGTCGTTCCGGGCTTTGAGGTTGTTGACGTCGACGAAGGCGAGCACGAACGTGTCGCCGGTCCTTCTGGCCCGGGTGATCTCGTGCTGCAACTCCATCATCCCCGCTTCACGCCGATAGGCGCCGGTCAACCCGTCGATCGACGACTCCACCCGCTCGACGGCCGACACGACCCGGTCCAGACGGGCCGCGGCACGGTCGGACTTGGCATGGAAGCGGTCGCGGGCGGCCGCAGAACGGTCCTGCCTGGCCAGTACCCTTGCGGAGGTCATCTCACGGTCTGTCCAGCCCTGGCCTTCAGGGTGCGCATGGGCCGCTTCATCGCGCGCCCGGGCGCGGGCGTCACGCTCCGCCGCCCGGGCATCACGCTCCGCCGCCCGTGCGTCCCGCTCCGCCGCCCGGGCGTCACGGGCCGTTGCCCGGGCGTGGCGCTCCTCAGAGAGCGCTTCATGCTCTTGAAAAGTCGCCGCCGCTTCGCGCGCACCCACGCCATGTGCACCGGGCCTGGCGTGGCCGACCCGGGCCGCCGGAGTCCCCCTCATCTCGTCCCGGTGCTGGCGTTCAATGGCCTCGCTCACCGTGGCGGCCAACGCTCCGCCGGGCGTCACGAGGTTCTCCGGCCGGGTCGCCGGGCCCCAGTACAGCGTCAAGGCACCCCAGATCGTTCCCTCCCGCAAGAGCGGCACGGCGCGCGCGCCGACGGCACCGTGTCTCGACATCTGCTCGGCCAGATCCGAGCCCGTCAGGCCGCGTCGTCCCGACCCGTCACCTTGCGCCGCCGTGCAGGTCTGACAGCATTCCCAGGTCGGCCCGGTCTCCTCACTCAATTGGAAATCATCGAGGATGCAGGCCCACTCGGCCGAACCCGTCGCAGAGAAGAACCCGAAGGGATCCTCCCTGACGACGATGGAACACGCCAAAATGTCCGTGAATTCCGCACATTCTCGACACAGGGCAGAGAGCATTCCGGCCAGATCGGCACCGGGGCGCGTTCCTTCCCCGCTCTCTTCGACACTCCTCCCACCACTCACCACGCGGTCTCCCATCACATGCGCCAAAGATGCCGACTCATCCGAATGGACTACCTCCCGAGAGGTAACCGAGACACTACAGGTCTTGGGAGGGCGCGCCATCTCGCCGTGCGCGGAGAGCGCCCGGCAACACGACCTCGCAATTCCCCCGCTACCGGGGAGCGAGCTCCTCCAGCCGTTCGGAGTACTGCGGGGTGTCGATGTCGTAGGCCCACATGACGAGCGCGTCCTCACCGGTCACCGGGTAGTAGTTCTTGCGCACTCCCACCGGCGCGAAACCGAAGCGGCGATACAGCGTCTGCGCCGGTTCGTTGTTGGTCGCCACTTCCAGCGAGAGGTGCCTGACTCCCAAGGGAAGCAGCGTGTGGATCCCGTCAATGAGGAGCGTGCTCGCAACGCCGCGCCTCTGGTAGGCCGGAGCGGTGGCAATCGTGGTGATATGAGCCTCGTCACCGACGATCATGAACCCGATATAGCCCGCAACCTCGTTGCCGTGCCAGGCGGCGCGGTACAGCCGACCATGGCGCAGGGCGAGCTCGGATTGGAAGACACCCGACGCTCCATGGCTCGGGGAACACGACAGCCTCGATCGGCAGCACATGCCGAAGATCCCTCCGCTTGAGCTTCTCGATGCGCAGCTCCATTGCGAAGCCCTCAGCCCGAGGTGACCCGTGCGAAGTTGCTCTTCGCATCGGCCTCGCGCATGTAGAGGGGAACGACGAGCCGAGGATCGAGCGGCGAGGCCCCCGCCCCGATGAGCTCGGCCGCCCGGTCCGCAAGGGTGAGCGGAGGAGGGAACCCGAGTGCATCCGTGAGGCATACGACACCTGGTACTTGCCCGAGAACCTCTGCGTAACGCTGCACCCCGTCGCCAACAGCCACGATGGGAACACCTCCGAGATCGAGCAACGCTCCGGCCAACTGCTTGGGCGAGAACAGCTGCGAAGCGATGACATCCTCCGCCTCGCGCCGGTCGTGGCGCAACTCACGCACGGAGGCAAAGACCTCACCTCGCCGGGCGTCGATCGCCGCCAACACAGTGCCGTCGTGGCCCTGCTCGATCGCGGCCCGGGTGAGGATGTCGAGGCTCGAGAGCCCGATGATGCCGATGCCCAGCGCCTGAGCCAGCCCCTTGGCTGCGGCAACCCCGACCCGAAGCCCGGTGAAGAGGCCCGGGCCCAGGTCTACCGCCACGAGGTCCAGGTCGCTCACCCCCAGCTCGAGCCGGGCCAGCACATCCTCCAACGCCGGGATCAGGGTCTCGACGTGTCGGCGCCGCCCGCTCAAGGTGAATGCCGCACGGGCGCCGTTGTCGGTGCGTGCGGCCACCCCGATCGTCTCGGTTGCGGTCTCTATCGCCACGATGTTCACTGATGCAGCCCCAGCCGAGCGCAGCGACAGCGCGCGTGCTACTTCCTCCGCCCGTCCGGACCAACGCCCGCGACCCGAGATGCTGATCGTGCGCTTTTGCTGGTCCACCCCGTCGGAGGCGACATCGGAGCTCGGATCGGGCAGCTCGAGCAACACGTCGAGCGCATCGTCACCCAAGGCCGGTGCAGCGAGCTCGCCCCATTCGACGAGCGCGATGGCCCGCTCCTCCACCAATTCGGCCAGCGCGAGCTCGACCACCTCACCCGGTCCGCCCGTCCGGTAGACGTCGGCGTGGATCAGCGTTGTCACGGTCGCCGACTCGGCGCAGCGATACTGGCGCACCAGTGCAAAGGTGGGACTTGTCACCGGGCCCTTCACTCCCAGTGCGGCCGCGAATCCCTGTGCGAACGCGGTCTTGCCGGCCCCGAGATCGCCCATCAAGAGGAGGACGTCCCCCGGTGCGCAGAGCGCGGCCAGACGACCTGCCATGTCCTTGGTCGCGTCCGGGGAATCCGATGTGACGACCAGCGGCCAGCCGCTCATCGGGCCATGAGCCTCTTTGCCCGGACGAGGTCGGCGCGCATTTCGGCCATGGCCTCTCCCCCGGCGCGGAGCACGTAGGCCGGGTGGTACGTCGGCACGAGGTGGCCGGCTCGGAACGGGTACACCGATCCACGCAGCTGGCGAATGCCGTCGGTACTGCCGAGCAAGAGACGGGTGGCGAAATTGCCCAAGGTGACGACGACCGAAGGATTGATGTGGGAGATCTGCTGTTCGAGATACGGCTGGCAGGCTTCGATCTCCGGCGGTGCGGGGTCCCGGTTCTGTGGAGGCCGGCACTTCACCACATTGGCGATGTAGCACTGGGACCTCGAGATCCCGATCTCCTCGAACATCAGGCGGTCCAACAGCTTGCCCGAACGGCCGACGAACGGTTCGCCGGCCCGGTCCTCGTCGCGGCCCGGAGCCTCGCCAACGAACAGCAGCGCCGCCTCGGGATCCCCCACCCCGAACACGACCTGCGTCCTCGTCTCGGCCAATCCACACCGGGTGCACGCGCACGCCGTGCTGCGCAACTCTTCCCAGGTCGGTCCGGCCCCGGCCGGCGTCATCGCGCGTTCCTCATTCGCCTGGACATTCGCCTCGTCGCCTTCAGGGGATAGGCGGTGTGATGCTGCCGCCGGTGGGCTCGGGCGCATTGACGACGACCCGAGGGACCCTCGGTCCGATGCCGCAGAGGATCTCGTAGCTGATCGTACCCAACAGGTCAGCCCACTCGTCGGCCGTGATCTCCTCGTCGCCCTGCCGACCGAGCAGCACCACTTCGTCACCCGGCTGCACCGAGCCGTCCTCCTCGCAGTCGACCACGATCTGGTCCATGGTCACCATGCCGGCCAAGGGCCGGCGCTTCCCGCCGATGAGCACGCTGGCGCCTTTGGCAAAGAGTGCCCGCGGCACCCCGTCGGCGTAGCCGATAGGCACCGTGGCCACCACGGATCGCTGTGGCAACGCCCGGAGGCGCCCGTAGGAGGGCCGTTCTCCCTCGGCCAGGGTACGGACCGAGACCACCCGCGCACGGAGCGACAGCGCCGGGCGCAGCACCTCGCCCCCCGATGCCGTCGAGAACGCCGCGTCGACCGCTGCGCCGGGAAGGTACCCGTACAGCCCGATACCGCACCGGACCATGCCGTAGCGAGCCTGCGGATACAGGATTGCGCCGGCGGTGTTGGCGGCATGGATCACGTCGGGATGGATGTCCTCCCGGGCCATTTCGTCGATCGCACCATTGAAGAGCGCGAGCTGCCGGAGGGTGAACGAGCGGTCCTCGGCACTCTCCCCGTCGGCCACCGGGAAGTGGGTCCACAGCCCCTCGAAGCGCAGGAGGGGGTCGTCGGCGATGGCGCGCAGGAGTGCCGGCACCTCGGCCGGCGCCGCGCCGACCCGGTGCATCCCAGTGTCGACCTTGATGTGGACCGACGTCCGTTGCCCCAGCATCCGCGCCGCCCGGGCGAATTGCCCGATGCCCTCTGCGCTGTAGACCGTCGGGGTCAGCCCGTAGGCCATGGCCGCGTCGACCGCCTCGGGGCCGCACTCGCTCAGCAAGAGGATGGGGCCGTGCACCTTGTGCAGGCGCAACTCGACTCCCTCGTCGACCAGGGCCACGGCGAGTCCCAGCGCACCTCCGGCCAGAGCGGCCCGGGCGACGGCGACTGCCCCGTGCCCGTACCCCTGTGCTTTGACGACCGCGCACAGCCTGGCCGGGCGCACCAGATTCGACAGCACGCGTGCATTGTGGGTGACGGCCGCCAGGTCGATCTCGGCCCAGGCCGGTCGCGACCGGCTCTGGGGCGTCGCTGCCTCACCGACTTCCGTCACCTTGGGGGCCTTTGGCGCCGTTGGACCGTGCACCCCGGCTTTCAACCGCTTGAGTGTTCCGTCAGCCATCGCCACGCACCTCACTGAGAAAATTCGCCGCCAGTTCTGGCAGATCGCCCGCCACCAGGCCCTCACTCCTGCCGCGTGCAGCGGCCCGCCCGTGGACGTGGGCCGCGAGTGCGGCGGCCAGGTGGGCCGGCACGCCACGGGCCAGGAAACCGCCGATGATGCCCGACAGCACGTCGCCCGTTCCTGCTGTGGCGAGTGCCGGGACCCCGGCCCCGGCGAGCAACACGTCGGGGGTCGGCGCGTGAGAAGCGGTCCCCGTCGAAGCCGGCTCCCGGGGAGCGGCCACCGCCGTGAGCGGGCCCTTGAGAAGGACGATGGCCCCCACCGCGCTGGCGAGATCACGGGCGGCCGCCAGCCGGTCGTCTCCCGGGGGCGATCCGGCCACGCGGGCGTACTCGCCGTCGTGCGGCGTGAGGATGGTCGGATGTGCGCGCCGCGCCAGGAGCGCGCGTGCGCTCTCGAGATCACCGAGGGCGGTGAGGCCGTCGGCGTCGACCACCAGGGGGAACGGCGCGCCCACAATCACGGCGCGGATCTGTTCCCCTACCGCGTCCCCAGTGCCGAGTCCCGGCCCGACGACCATGGCTTTGCACTTCACGGTGGCCTGGAGGAACGGGATGGCCCACCGGGGATCGAGAAGGCTGACCCGCACCGCCTCCGTCGGCCAGTTGCCGACGGGATCTCCCGGCGTGCCCAAACGGATCATGCCCGCGCCGGCCGCCAACGCCCCCCGGGTGCACAAGATGGCCGAGCCCTCCATGCCGGTCGATCCGGACGCCACGCCGAGCGCGGTGCTCCATTTGTTCGACTGCCGCGGCCGGGGCGGCAGGGACGCCACGACATCGGCGTCTTCGATCATGGCGGCGCGCGCTGGGGGCAGGGGAATGCCGATGTCCACCACCTCGACCACGCCGCTGTGCGCCGGACCGGCACCTTGGAGGAGCCCTGGCTTGTAGGCGGCGAAGGTGACCGTGTGGCTGGCCCCGAATGCGGCCCCCGGAGCCTGGCCCGTGTCGGCGTCCACACCCGAGGGGATGTCGATGGAGAGGACCGGAACCCCCGCCGGCACCAGGGGCGCGTCGTACGCCCCACGGAAGCCGGTGCCGTAGGCGCCGTCGATCACGAGGTCCGCCGGGGGAAGCGCCGGCGGGGTGTCGGCGGCAGGCACCATCGTCACCCGCGCCCCACGCCGGGAGAGGAACGCGGCCGCGACGCGCCCATCGGCACCGTTGTTGCCCTTGCCGACGATCACGGTGACGTGGCGGCCATAGCCGCCGCGCAGGATGCGCAGTGCGGCGTGGCCGACAGCCGTTCCGGCCCGCGCCACCAGGGTGTCCTCGCTCACGTTCGAGAGTGCCGCGGCGTCGGCCGCACGCATCTCGTCCCGGGTCAGGACGGGGAGCACGGCGGGTGCCGATCCGCCACGACGAACGCGATGGCCACCTCGGTCGTGTGCGTCAGGGAAAGGTGGATCTGCCGGGCTCCGTGTTCGTTGGCGAGTACGGCCGCGGCACCGTGGAGGACGACCGACGGCGCATTGCGGGTCGGACCGTCCGCGACAGAGCGGCGGACCTCGACATCGGTGAGCGCAAAACCACCGAGGCCGGTTCCCAGTGCCTTCATCACGGCCTCCTTCGCCGCGAAGCGGGCGGCCAAGGACTCGGTCGGATCGGGAGAGCGGCGTGCATCCGCCTGTTCGTCGTCGGTGAAGAACCGGGCGGCGAAACCGGGGCGGCGTGCCAGAACCCGTCGGAACCGGGCCACATCGACCGCATCCACGCCGACGCCGACGACCGAGCCGCCATGGTCGGCGGTACGCACCCGTCCGGCCACCTCGTGCGCCGACAGGTCGAGCGCTGCGGTGTCGAACGTGGCGGTGATCGGGGCGGCGCTCATTCGACCGTCACCGTCTTGGCCAGATTGCGCGGACGGTCGACATCGTTGCCGTGCAGGCGCGCCAGGCTGTACGCCAGCTGCTGAAGGGGGACCACTCCCACCACGGGCGAGAGAAGGGGCTCGCAGGGGGGCACCCAGAGGACGTGATCGGCCACGGCCGCCGCCTCTTCGTCGCCGTCGTCGGCCACCAGGACGACGGTGGCACCGCGGCTGTGCACCTCGGCGATGTTGGAGAGCAACTTCTCCCACAGCCGGTTGCGGGTCGCGATGCCGACCACGACCGTGCCGGGTTCGATGAGGGCGATAGGACCGTGCTTGAGCTCGCCCGCCGCGTAGCCTTCGGCCCGCAGATAGGCGAGCTCCTTCAACTTGAGGGCACCCTCGAGTGCCATCGGGTACCCGACGTGACGACCCAGGAAGAAGAAGTCACGCGCCTCGACCAGCTTGCCCGCTACGTCGTCGACCGCAGGCCCGCGGCGGAGCGTCTCCTCGACGAGGTCGGGCAGGCGGTCCATCTCATTGAGCACCGCCGTGATCTCTTCGGGGGCCAGCGTGCCGCGCATTTGAGCCAGAGTGAGACCGAGGAGCTCGAGCGCGACGATCTGGGCCAGATGGCACTTCGTGGAAGCAACCCCCACTTCGGGGCCCGCCCTCGTGTAGAGCACCCCGTCCGCCTGGCGTGCCATGGAGGAATCGACCACGTTCGAGACGACCAGGACCTTGGCGCCGAGTCGGGAGGCTTCCTGCATGGCCTTGGACGTATCGAGCGTCTCGCCGGACTGGGAGACGCCGACGCACAAGGTGCGCTCCGACATCACCGGGTCCCGGTAGCGGAACTCGCTGGCGATGTCGACCTCGGTGGGCAACTTGACCCAGTGCTCAATGGCATACTTCGCCACCAGCGCAGCGTGGTAGCTGCTGCCGCAAGCCACGATGAAGACCTTGTCGATCTGGCGGAGCTCGTCGGCGCTGAGTCGCATTTCGTCGAGCACCAGCTCGCCGGCGGTGCCGCGACGGTCCAACAGCGTGTTGGCCACCGCCCGTGGCTGTTCGTGCATCTCCTTGGACATGAAGTCGTCGAAGCCGTCTTTGCGGGCCGCCTCGAGGTCCCACGTGATGTGCAGCTCCGCGAGGGTGACGGGGTCACCCTCGAGGGTCGTGACCGTGATCGCTCCCGGGGTGAGGACCGCCAATTCGTCGTCCGCCAGGGAATAGAGGCGGCTGGCATGCCCGAGGAGCGCAGGGATGTCCGAGGCCAGGAGCGCCACGTCGTCGTGCAGCCCGAGCACCAGGGGGGTGCTCCGGCGGGCGGCCACGATCGTCTCGGGCTCGTCCGCGTGGACGACGGCGATGGAGAAGGCACCGCGCACGCGCCTGAGCGCGGTCCGCGTGGCGTCGGCCAGCGACAGTCCCTCGGCCATCTGTTGCTCGATGAGATGGGCCATCACTTCGGTGTCGGTCGCCGAGGTCATGGTGTGGCCGGCGCGCACCAGCTCGCCGCGCAGGGCGCCGTGGTTCTCGATGATCCCGTTGTGGATGATGGCGAGGAGCCCCGTGCAGTCGAGGTGGGGGTGGGCGTTCTCGGGCGTCGGATGGCCGTGGGTGGCCCAGCGGGTGTGGCCGATGCCCGCGCCGTGCACGGCGGGTGCCGGCACACCGTTCGGAGCGTCCGCGTCAGCGCTCGTGAGGCGTGCGAGGTCGGCCACCGAACGGGTCCCGTCGGCCGCCCGGGCCCGCCAGATGCCCCCGTCGACGACGAGTGCCACCCCGGCCGAGTCGTAACCCCGGTACTCCAGCTGGTGCAGCGCACCGAGGATGAGGGGGAGGGCGGCGGGCTCGCCGGTAACGCCAAAAATGCCGCACATATCCGACCAGGTTACTTGGGGGGTCGCTCGGCGCCGGTAGCCCGGGGTGGCGGGGTCAGCCCCCGACTTGCCCGAGCTCCGCCTCGACCACGCCGGCCAGCTCGGCCGCCATGGCGTTGGCCTGGGCTTCCTCCCTGGCCTCGACCATGACCCGCACCAGCGGCTCGGTCCCGCTGGCCCGGAGCAGGACCCTTCCCTCATGCCCGAGTTTGGCCTGCGCCTCGGCCACCGCCTCCCATACCGGGTCGCAGTCGGCGAGGCGCCCGGGTTGGGGGATCGGGACGTTCACCAGGACCTGGGGCACCCGCTCGACCAGGCCGTCGGCCAGGTCGGCCAGCGACCGCCCCGTCCGCTGCAGAAGGTCGGCCAGGGCGATCCCGGTCAGGATGCCGTCGCCCGTGGTCGAACGGTTCCGGAAGATGATGTGACCTGATTGCTCGCCCCCGAGGGCGAGACCGTCCACATCGAGCGCCGCCAGCACGTGGCGGTCCCCGACATCCGTCTCACGCACCCCGATGCCGTGCGCCTCCATGGTCAAGCGGAACCCGAGGTTGGTCATGACCGTCACCACGACCGTGTTGCCCGCGAGGTGGCCCCGGCCGGCGAGGTCGAGGGCGAAGAGGGCCAAGAGGACGTCGCCGTCCACCACCGTTCCGCTGTGATCCACCGCGATGACACGGTCGGCGTCGCCGTCGAGGGCCAAGCCGAGATCGGCCCGCCGCTCGACGACGGTGCGCGCCAGGAGGCCCGGATCGGTCGACCCGCACTTGTCGTTGATGTTGGTGCCGTCGGGCGAGGCACAGAGCGTGGTCACCGTCGCCCCCAACTCGGCGAGGATCCCCGGCGCGAAGGCGCTGGCCGCACCATTGGCGCAGTCGACCACGATGTGCAGGCCGCCCAGTCCGCGGCCCTCGGTGGCCGTGAGGAGATGTCGCCGGTACACGTCGCCGGCCGCGGCATCGATGCTGATCTGGCCCACTCCGTACCCGGTCGGCCGCCGGGGCGGGCGTTCGGCGTCGGCGAGGATCGACGCCAGCTCGTGCTCCACTTCGGACTCGAGCTCGACGGGCAACTTGGTGCCGAGCGAGCTGAAGAGCTTTATCCCGTTGTCGCCGAAGGGGTTGTGCGAGGCCGAGACCATGGCACCGGGCATTCTGCGGCGCTCGGCCACCGTCGCCACGCCCGGCGTCGGCAACACGCCCAGGTCGATGACGTCGGCACCCTCCGTCGCCAGGCCGGCCGAGAGGGCAGCCTGGAGCAACGGGCCCGAGCGACGTGTGTCGCGGCCCACGACGAAGGCGGGGGCGGGGAGCACGCGGGCCGTGGCGCGACCCAGCGCCAGGGCCAACTCGGCCGTGAGCTCTTCGTTGGCGACGCCCCGGACGCCGTCGGTGCCGAAGCGGGCCGACGCCACCTTCCTACCGCTTGGAGTACTGCGGCGCCTTGCGGGCCTTCTTCAGGCCGTACTTCTTCGACTCCTTCTCGCGGGCGTCGCGAGTGAGGAGGCCCGACCGCTTCAGCGCGGCACGGTGCTCAGGGTCCATTTCGCAGAGGCTGCGGGCGATGCCCAGGCGCATGGCACCGGCCTGGCCCGAGATTCCTCCCCCGTCGATGGTGGCGTCGATGTCATAGGACTCGGTGGTGTTGGTCACCCGGAGGGGCTCGGTCAACAACATACGGTGGGTGGCCGAGGTGAAGTACGCCTCGATCGGCTGCTTGTTGACCCGGATGGCGCCTTGGCCGGGGCGGAAGCGGACACGGGCCACTGCCTGCTTGCGGCGTCCGGTGGTCTGGGTAAGTGGTGCGGGCATCGGTGGTGAGCTCCTTGCGTCGTTCGGTCAGCTGGCCCGACGGGCCGCGGGCAGCTCGAGCGGCTCGGGGCGCTGGGCTGCATGGGGATGGTCGGGGCCGGCGTAGACGTTGAGCTTGCTCAACATCGCCCGACCGAGTGTGTTCTTCGGGAGCATGCCGCGGACGGATCGCCGGATCATTTCGTCCGGCGACTTCTCGAGCAGCTCGGCGTAACTGGTGGCGCGCAGGCCACCCGGGTAGCCACTGTGGCGGTAGGCCATCTTCTCGGCGGCCTTGCCCGAGGTGAGGATCACCTTGTCGGCGTTGATCACGACCACGTGATCACCGGTGTCGACATGGGGGGCGAAGTAGGGGCGGTGCTTCCCGCGCAGGATGCGCGCCACCTCGGAGGCCAGGCGACCCAGGACGAGACCATCGGCGTCGACCACGTACCAGGCCCGCTGGATCTCGCTGACTTTGGGTGAAAATGTGCGCAAGGGAACGGTCTTTCGCTGACAGATGCATCGGGGAGCGCCCACCCACAGGTGTGCTCAGGCCCTCGGAGGTCCCGCGGGCCGACCTACCAGGATAGGGCCCCGGAGCGGGTCGGGCAAGCCGGGCCGGCCAGGGGTGGCGGAGACCGCTCAGCCAGCCCCGCGACCGCCCTGTCAGCCGGCGTCGGGCCCGTAGTCCACCGAGACCAGGCAGAGGCCCCGGGCCGGCGCCGGATCGGCCGCCCGGTGCCGCGTCGTGGCACGGAGGCGCTCGAGCAGGGTGGCCGCGTTGGCCCGCCCACGGCCGACCTCGACCAGGCTGCCGACGACCGAGCGCACCATCTGGTGGCAGAAGGAATTGGCCTCTATCTCGAAACGGAGGAGGCGGCCGGTGCCGATGTCGGTGAGCTCCCGGCCCTCCTCGAGGACCCATTTGGCCCGCGTCACCCGCCGGACAATGGGCTCCTCGGGACTCGAGCCGGGCTTGCGCCGGCAGAAGGAGCGGAAATCGTGGGTGCCGAGCAGCACGTCCGAGGCCGCCTCCATGGCCCGCAGATCGAGTGGATCGCGCACATGCCAGACCATCGGGTCCAGCAAGGGGTCGGGGGCGGGGGCGTTCCACACCAGGTAGCGGTAGCGCGCGCCCGATCGCCGAGCGCCGGGCATCGAAGGTCGGACGAGACCTCGTCCGCCCGCAGCACGACGATGGAAGGCGCCAACTGGCGGTTGAGTGCCCGGGCCAGTCCGATCCCGTCGAAGGGGATCGGAGGCAGGTCGACGTGGACGACCTGGCCGCGGGCATGGACCCCGGCGTCGGTGCGGCCGGCACAGGTCAGCATGGGGGGCTCGCCCATACGGGCCGTCAGACTGAGGGCGTGGCGCAGGGCCCCCGCCACCGTCGGGACCTCGGGCTGGAGGGCGAAGCCGCGAAAGGCGGCACCGTCGTAGGCGATCAGGAGCCTCCAGCGCTGCAGCTGCTCCCGCAGCCCAGCAGCATCCGGAGGGACGAGCTCGCCCAGATCGATGCCGGGACTAGACGAACTCAATCCGCGCCATCGGCGCGTTGTCGCCCGGGCGCGGACCGAGCTTGAGAATCCGGGTGTAGCCGCCTGGGCGCTCCGCATAGCGGGGCCCGATCTCCTCGAAGAGCTTGTGGGCCATGTCCTTGTCCCGGATCAGGGCCACGACACGGCGGTGCTGGTGGATACCGCCCTTGCGGGCGGCGGTCACACACTTCTCGGCCACCGGGCGCAGGGCCTTGGCCTTGGCCTCGGTGGTCACCAACGACTCGGCCGCGATCAGCGAGGCCACCAGGTTGCCCAGGATGGCCTTCTGGTGCGCCGCACTGCCGCCCATACGACGTCCACGCTTCGGGGTTCCCTGCATCACGATCAGTCCCTGGTGCGGAGCGAGAGCCCGCGCTCGTCCAGGCGCTGCACGACTTCGTCGGCCGACTTCTGCCCGAAGTTGGTGATGGCCAGCAGATCGTCCATCGTCCGCTCGACCAGTTCGCCGATCGTGTTGATCTGCGCCCGCTTGAGGCAGTTGCGGGGGCGCTCGGACAGATCGAGGTCCTCGATGCGCAGGTCGAGGTCGGGCGAGCCTGACGGAGACAGGCCGGGAACGCCCAGTTCCAACCCCTGCGGCGCATCCTCCAGATCGGCCACCAGACCGACCAGGTTGCGCAGGGTGTCACCGGCCGAGGCCAGCGCCTCACGGGGTGTGATGGTCCCGTCCGTCTCGATGTCGAGCACCAGGCGGTCGTAGTTGGTGGACTGCTCCACCCGCACCGGCTCGATGTCGAAGGTCACCCGGTGGACGGGCGAGAAGATGGAGTCGATGGGGATGACGCCGATGGTGTTGGAGCGCTTGTTCTTGTCCGCCGAGACGTACCCGCGGCCTCGCTCGACTGTCACATCGACGGCGAGCCGGCCCTTCGCGTTGATCGAGGCGATGTGCAGATCGGGGTTGAGGACTTCGACGTCCGAGGTCGCCTGCAGGTCGGCGGCCGTGGCGTCGATCGGGCCCCGCACGTCGAGGCGGAGGGTCACGGGCTCGTCGGTGTGCATCCGCACGAGGAGGTCCTTGAGGTTCAAGATGATGTCGGTGACGTCCTCCTTCACCCCGGGAAGCGTGGTGAACTCGTGCAGCGCCTCATCGAAGCGCAGCTGCGTCACCGCTCCTCCGGGAATGGACGAGAGCAACGTGCGGCGCAGCGAGTTGCCGAGCGTGGTTCCGAAGCCGGGGTCGAGCGGGCCGATGGCGAAACGCTGCCGGTTGTTCTGCTCTTCGTCGACTGCTTCCACTGTCGGTCGTTGGATCATCAGCATCGTGGGGACTCCTGTGTTGCGTCGGGGTGGGTCGGGGCGGCGTGGGGATGCCGGGTGAGAGGTCTGGTCCTACTTCGAGTACAGCTCGACGATGAGCTGCTCTTGCACGGGCTCGTCGATGTGCTCGCGCAGCGGGGGATTCAGCACGGCGACGCTGAAGCCGCCGTCGCCGGTCTCGAGCCAGGCCGGGGTCTGGCGCTCCAAGGTGTCCATGTTGCGGCGCACCGAGAAGTTCTCGCGGGTACCGCTCTTGAGGGTGACCCGGTCGCCCTTGCGCACCCGGTAGCTCGGGATGTCGACCCGCTTGCCGTTGACGAGCACGTGCCCGTGGCGGACGAACTGGCGGGCCTGGCGGCGGCTGGCGCCCCATCCGGCCCGGAAGACGACGTTGTCGAGGCGCAGCTCGAGGTTGCGCAGGAGGTTCTCGCCGGTGATGCCGGGCTGGCGGCTCGATTCCTCGTAGAGATTGCGGAACTGCTTCTCCAAGAGGCCGTAGATCCGGCGTGCCTTCTGCTTCTCGCGCAGCTGGGTCAGGTATTCGGACCCCTGCCGCATGCGGTCACGCCCGTGCTCGCCGGGCGGGTAGGCGCGGCTGTGACGATCGGTCACCGCCTCGGAGACGGGGCACTTGAGCGAGTAGCAGCGCTCGCCCTTCAAGAACAGCTTGGTCCGCTCACGCCGGCAGAGACGGCAGACGGGTCCGGTGTATCTCGCCATAAAACTCTTCCTCTAGACCTAGACCCGACGCCGCTTCTTGGGGCGGCAGCCGTTGTGGGGGATGGGGGTGACGTCCTTGATGCCGACGACTTCGATGCCCACGGCAGCGAGCGACCGGATAGCCGTCTCACGACCCGAGCCGGGGCCACGGACGAGGACGTCGACCTTGCGCACCCCGTGCTCCATGGCCCGCTTGGCGCAGGCTTCGGCGGCCAGCTGGGCCGCGAACGGGGTGGACTTGCGTGAACCCTTGAAACCGACATTGCCGGCCGAGGCCCAGGCGAGCACGTTGCCCTCGGGGTCGGCGATCGACACGATCGTGTTGTTGAACGAGCTCTTGATGTGCGCCACGCCGTAGCTGATGTTCTTGCGTTCCTTGCGGCGCGGGCGACGAGCCTGCTTGGTGGGCTTTGCCATCTACTTCTTCACCTTTTTCTTCCCGGCCACGGTCTTCTTCGGGCCCTTGCGTGTCCGGGCGTTGGTGTGCGTCCGCTGGCCGTGGACCGGCAGCCCCTTACGGTGACGCACACCCTGGTAGCAGTTGATCTCCATCTTGCGCTTGATGTCCTGGGACACGTCGCGCCGCAGGTCACCTTCGACCCTGAAGTTGGCGTCGATATAGGTGCGCAGGCGCGCCACCTCTTCGTCGGTCAGGTCACGCACCCTGCGTCGAGGGATTGACGTCGACCGCTTCACAGATCTGGCTCGAGAGGGTGTTGCCGATGCCAAAGATGTACGTCAGGGAGATCTCCAGCCGCTTCTCGCGGGGGATGTCCACTCCCGAAATTCGAGCCATATGGTTCCTCTCCTCAGCCCTGGCGCTGCTTGTGGCGCGGGTTCTCACAGATCACCCGGACGACGCCATGCCGCCGGATCACCTTGCACTTCTCACAGATCGGCTTGACACTTGGCCGAACTTTCACGTCGCGTCCCTATCTCTCGCTACTTGCACCGGTGGCTACTTGTACCGGTAGGTGATACGACCCCGGTTGAGGTCGTACGGAGTGATCTCCACCTGGACCTTGTCCCCCGGAAGGATGCGGATACGGTGCATCCGCATTTTGCCCGAGCTGTGCGCCAACACTTTGTGTCCGTTCTCCAGCTCTACGCGGAACATTGCATTGGGCAGTGGCTCGACCACCGTGCCTTCGAGCACGATGGCATCTTCCTTGGGCTTGGGCAGGTGACTCTCCTCAATGATCGATTTCTGGTGCTGCTCCGAGCGCACCGGTGGCGCGAGGCCGGAACGGGGCGGAATCGGATGTGGCTCGACGGCAAGTGGCCCAAAAGCGACCTGGCCCAGAACCAGCGAATTATTCTACCCCAATTGGCGCGACAATTCCAACGGCCCCCGTACGGGCCCCGGTCCGAGCCCCGCCGGGGCCCGTTCTCAGGCCAAGGTGAAGACCTCCGGGCCGTCGGGCGTGACGGCGATCGTGTGCTCGAAATGGGCCGAGAGCCGCCCGTCGGCGGTGACGACGCTCCACCCGTCATCGAGCATCTCGGTCGCGGCCGAGCCGGCGTTGACCATGGGCTCGACCGCGAACACCATGCCCGTCTTGAGCGTGGGCCCCCGGTTGCCGGGCCAGTAGTTCGGCACCTGGGGTTGCTCGTGCATGGCGGTGCCGATGGCGTGCCCCACGTACTCGCGCACGACGCTGAACCCGCTGGCCTCGGCCACGTTCTGCACCGCCCGGCCCACCTCGTGCAGGGCGTTTCCCTTCTTCAGCTGCTCGATCCCCGCCCACAGGCTGCGCTCGGTCACCTCGATCAGCTTCTGGGCCTCCGCCGAGATCTTCCCGATGCCCATGGTGAAGGCGGCGTCACCGTGGTACCCCTCGATGATCGCCCCGCAGTCGATGGAGAGGATGTCCCCCTCCTCGAGCCGGTAGGCGCCGGGGATGCCGTGGACGATCATGCTGTTGGGCGAGGTGCAGATCACGGCGGGAAAGTCGTGGTAGCCCAGGAAATTGGAGCGCGCCCCGCGGCGCTCGAGCACCGCCCGGGCCACGGCGTCCAGGTCGGCCGTCGTCACCCCGGGCTTGGCCGCCGCCCGGGTCTCCTCGTGCATCTCCGCCACGACCTTGCCGGCCCTCCGCATTTTGGCCAGCTCTTCGTCGTTACGTCGCACTACTCCCTCTTTTTCTGCCGCTTGGTGTCGATGGCCCCCACCACCCGGCGGGTCACCGCATCGGGCGACCCGGTCCCGTTGATGGAAACCAAAAGGCCACGTTCGGTATACCAGGTGATCGAGCGGCGCCGTTTCGGCCTCGTAGAGGTCCAAGCGCCGCTGAATCGCCTCTTCGGTGTCGTCCTCGCGCTGGATCACCTCGCCGCCGCAGACGTCGCAGGTCCAGTTGACCATGGGTGGCGCCGCCGTCGAGTAGTTCGCCCCGCAGTCCACGCACACCCGCCGCGAGGCCAGGCGCTTCATGACCAGATCGGTGGGCACGTTGAGGTCGATCACGATGTCCAAGCCGAAGGGGTGCACGATCTCCTCCAGCTCTGTGGCCTGGGCCGTGGTGCGGGGGCAGCCGTCGAGGACGAAGCCGCGACCCCTCGTGTCACGCTCGGAGAGGCGGGACTGCACCATCTCCATGACCATGTCGTCGGGGATCAGCTCGCCCTTGTCCATGAAGGACTGGGCCCGCACGCCGAGCGGCGTCTTGGACTTGACCTCGCCCCGCAGCATGTCCCCGGTGGAGACATGGGGCACGACGTAGTGATGCGAGAGGCGAACGCACTGCGTTCCCTTGCCGGCCCCCTGCTTGCCGAGGACCACGAGCCTGACCCCGGGGATCACCGATCCCTACTTGAGGAAACCCTCGTAGTTGCGCATCATCAGCTGGCTGTCGATCTGGCGCATCGTTTCGAGTGCGACGCCGACCGAGATCAACAGCGTCGTTCCGTAGAAGGGGAACGAATTGAGATGCCACAACGCCATGAGGAGTGAGGGGACGACCGCCACGGACCCGAGGAACACCGCGCCCACGACCGTGATCCGGCTGAGGATGTGCGCGAAGTACCGCTCGGTGGGCGGCCCGGGCCGGATACCGGGGACGAAGCCACCCTGCTTGCGGATCAGGTCCGCCTGCTGGTGGGGGTCGAAGGCCACGTAGACGTAGAAGAACGTGAACATGAAGATGAGGACGAAGTACGCCGCGATGTAGAAGAAGCTGGTCGGCGTCAGGCTGCGCCGGACGAAACTCTGGAACCAGTTCACCTGGATCACATTGGACAACAGGACGGGGATATACAGCACCGAAGAGGCGAAGATGATCGGGATGACGCCGGACTGGTTCACCTTCAACGGGATGTAGGTGCTGCTCCCCCCGTACATCCGGCGACCGACGACACGGCGGGCGAAGGTGACCGGGATCCTTCGCTGGCCCTGGTCGAAGAAGACGATGGTCACCAGAAGGATGAGGGAGACGGCGATGATGACCCCGAATTTGAACTTGCCGCCCTCGGCCAGTATCGACCTGAACCCGTTCGGGATGGCCGCCACCACGTTGGCGAAGATGAGGATCGACATGCCCTGCCCGATGCCGCGCTGGGTGATGAGCTCGGCGAGCCACATCACGAACGCCGTCCCGGCCGTCAGGCACAGGACCATGAAGGCGGCGAGGGCGAAGCTGAACTTCGGGATCAGGTCGACCGTGGTGCCGAGCAGAGCGGCGTCGTGACCATGGAAGGCGTAGATCAGGCCGGACGATTGCATCAGCGCCAGCGCGACGGTGAGGTACCGGGTGGTCTGGGTGATCTTCTTCTGCCCGACCGCCCCCTGGTCGCGCCACTCCTCCAGCTTGGGGATCACGGTCGAGAGCAGCTGAATGATGATGGAGCTGGTGATGTAGGGCATGACGCCCAGGCCGAAGACGGCCAGCCGTACCGAGCGCGCCCCCGCTGAAAAGGTTGAGGAAGCCGAGCACGCCGGACGACGAGGCGCCCGCCTCGAGGGATTGCAGGCGGCCCCAGTTCACCCCCGGAACCGGGACGTTGGCCCCGATCTGGTAGAGGGCGATGATGGCCAGGGTGAAGATGACCTTGTTACGAAGGTCCGGGACCCTGAACACATTGGCAAGCCGCGAGAGCATGGACGCGCCTTCTCAGTGTTGTCCGGGTGTCGTCACTACCGGTTCATCAAGGCGTTGCCCGATGCCGGGGGACGCCCATGGCCGAAGGGGAGTGGCATCTTCTCAACGCTACCGCCCGCCGTGGTGATCGCGGCGGCGGCCGAAGCCGAGAAGGCGTGGGCGGTCACCCGGATCGGACGCGACAGCGCACCCTGTCCGAGGACCTTGACCAGATCCTTCGGCCGGCACAACCCGGCGTCGACCATTGTCTGCACGGTGAACTCGTCGCCCTCCAGGCCGGCCAGGACCCCGATGTTGACCGGGGTGTAGACGATACGGAAGGGGTTGGTGAACCCCTTGAGCTTGGGGATGCGCTGCATGAGGGGCAGCTGCCCACCCTCGAAGCCCGCGGGCACGGTGTTACGGGCGTGCTGGCCCTTGGTGCCGCGGCCTGCGGTCTTGTGGCCCTTGCCGCCGGTGCCGCGGCCTACCCTCTGCTTGGCCTTCGTGGCGCCCTTGGGTGGCGCCAGATCGTGCAGCTTCACAGCGACACCTCCTCAACGTTGATCAGATGCGGGACGCGGGCGATCATGCCCCGGATTTCGGGGCGGTCCGGGAGGTCGTTGGACTGCCCGATGCCGCGCAGCCCCAGGGCACGCAGCGTGCCCCGGTGCTTGGGCTTGCTCCCGATGGCGGAGCGCGTCTGGGTGATCACCAGGCGCGCCTTTTCGTCTTTGGTGGCCTTCGGCGGACGTGCGGGCATGGTCAGCGCGTCTCCGCCGCATACAGGTCCGTCTCGCGCTTGCGCTCACGGTAGGAGCGCAGCACGCCGCCCGGAGTCACTTCGTCGGCCGCCTTGCCCCGCAGGGCCGCCACCTCGTCGGGCCGACGCAGCGCCTTGAGGCCGGCGATGGTGGCATGGGCCACGTTGATGCCGTTGGAGGAGCCGAGTGACTTGGCCAGAATGTCACGGATGCCCGCCATCTCGAGGATGGCCCGGGCCGCGCCGCCGGCGATGACGCCCGTACCGGGTGCGGCCGGCTTGAGCATGACGCGGCCGGCGCCACTCTCCCCGATGACCGGGTGCACGATGGTGCTGCCGGCCAGCGGCACCTCGAAAAGGTTCTTGCGGGCCTCTTCGATGCCCTTCTGGACGGCCAACCCGGCTTCCTTGGCCTTGCCGTAGCCCAGGCCGACCTTGCCGTTGCCGTCCCCCACCACCATGAGCGCGGCGAAGGAGAACCGGCGGCCACCCTTGACGACCTTGGCCACGCGATTCACCTTGATGGTGCGCTCTTCGTACTGTGTGTCGACCATGATCAGAACTCCAGTCCCTCGGCCCGTGCCGCATCCGCCAGGACGGCGACACGGCCGTGATAGACGAAGCCACCACGGTCAAAGACCACTTTTGTGATGCCGGCCGCTTTGGCCCGTGTTCCCAACAACCGCCCCACCGACGCGGCGCCGGTCACGTTACCTCCGCCGCTCTGGCCCAGACTGGCGCGCAGATCCGGCTCCACCGACGAGGCGGACGCCAGGGTCCGTCCGGTGGTGTCGTCAATGACCTGGGCCGAGATGTGGCGATTGGAGCGGTGCACGGCCAGGCGCGGGACCTCGGGGGTACCGGTCACCTTGGCCCGGACCCGGGCGTGGCGGCGAACCCGCAACCGGGTCCGATCGTCTGTACGTGCCATTACTTCGCTGCCTTTCCGGCCTTGCGGAGGACCCGCTCGCCGGCGTAGCGCACGCCCTTGCCCTTATAGGGCTCGGGCTTGCGGAGCTTGCGGATGTCGGCGGCCACCTGGCCCACCTTCTCCTTGTCGATGCCCCTGACCGTGATGCGCGTCGGCAGGGGCACCTCGAAGGTAATGCCTTCGGGGGCGTCGACGAACACCGGGTGCGAGAAGCCCAGCGCGAGCTCGAGTGAACCCGGGCCCTTGGCGGTGGCGCGGTAGCCCACGCCGACGATCTCGAGGTCCTTGGAGAAGCCGTCGGTCACGCCGGTCACCATGTTGGCGACCAGCGAGCGCGACAGGCCGTGCAGCGCACGGTGGCGCCGCTCGTCGTCAGGACGGGTGACGACGAGCTCCTCACCCTCCTGGGTGATGGAGATACCGGCCGGGAGCTCCCGATCGAGTTGGCCCTGGGGTCCCTTGACGCTGACCGCGTTGCCGTCGAGGGTGACGGTGACGTTGGCAGGGACCGGAATGGGCGAACGTCCGATACGTGACATCAGGCTTCACCTCCCGTGCGGGTGACGGCGGCCACGGGGCTACCAGACATGGCAGAGCACCTCGCCGCCCAGATGCTTCCGGCGTGCTTCCCGGTCGGTCACCAGACCCTGGCTGGTGGACAGCACGGCCACGCCCATGCCGCCCAGCACGCGGGGGATGCCGTCGGCCCGGGCGTAGATGCGCAGCCCGGGCTTGGAGATCCGCTTGATGCCGGCGATGGTGCGGGTGCGGTCAGCCGAGTACTTCAGGGAGATCTCGAGCGTCGTGCCCGGCTTGTCCCCGTTCGGCTCGACGTGGTACCCCGCGATGAATCCTTCACGCTCGAGGATGCCCGCGAGGGACTCCTTCAGCTTGGAACCGGGCATCTTCACGGTGTCGAACATGGCGGAGTTGGCGTTACGGATACGCGTGAGCATGTCCGCGATGGGATCGGTCATCGTCATGGTGCGCCTACCAACTCGCCTTTGTGACACCCGGTATCTCGCCGGCGTGCACCATCACACGCAGGCAGATACGGCACAACCCGAACTTGCGGTACACGGCCTTGGGACGACCACACCGCTGGCAGCGGGTGTAGCCCCGAACCTTGAATTTCGGTGTGCGCTGTTGCTTCTCAATCAAAGCCTTTTTTGCCATGATGCTTATCGAGTCTCCTGTCGGAACGGGAAGCCGAACGCCGCGAGGAACGCCCGCCCTTCCTCGTTGTTGCGTGCTGTGGTGACGATGGTGATGTCCATGCCGCGGACGCTGTCGATGCGGTCATAGTCGATCTCGGGGAAGATGAGCTGCTCGGTGACCCCGAAGGTGTAGTTGCCCTTGCCGTCGAACGAACGGGGGGAAAGCCCCCGGAAGTCACGGATGCGGGGAATGGCCAGGCTCAGCAGACGGTCGAAGAACTCCCAGGCCCGGTCGCCACGCAGGGTCACCTTGGCGCCGATGGCCTGGCCCTCGCGCAACTTGAATCCGGCGATCGACTGCTTCGCCCTCGTCACGATCGGCTTCTGTCCGGTGATGAGCTCGAGGTCGCGCTGGGCCCCCTCGAGAAGGGAGGCCTGCTGGGTGGCCCGGCCCACGCCCATGTTGATGACGATCTTCTCGAGGCCGGGCACCTCCATGATGTTGCCCAGTTCGAGCTCGTCCCGGAGCTGAGCCCGCAGCTCGGTCACATAGCGCTCCTTGAGCCGGGGGCGAGCCGGCGCGCTGCACGGTCGTACTCATAACTGGGCCCCGCACTTGCGGCAGACACGCACCTTCTCGCCGTCCTTGCCGATGTCCATTCCAGCCCTCGCCGGGCCGTCATGGCTCTTGCACCACAGGGCCACGGAGGAGACGTGCACCGGCATGAACTTGTCGATGACGCCACCCTGCTGTGTGGCCCGGGTGGGCTTGGCATGGCGCTTGGCGATGTTCACGCCCTCGAGAATGACCTTGTCCTCGCGCGGGAAGGCGCGGACGACCTCGGCCTTCTTGCCCTTGTCCTTGCCCGAACGCACGATCACCTGATCGCCCTTGTGGATCCGCATCACAACACCTCCGGGGCCAACGACACGATGCGCATGAACCGCTTGTCCCGCAGCTCGCGCCCGACGGGGCCGAAGATGCGGGTGCCGCGGGGCTGTTGCTGGTCGTTGATCAGCACCGCCGCGTTCTCGTCGAACCTGATGTAACTGCCGTCGGCCCGGCGCTTTTCCTTCTTGGTGCGCACGACCACGCACTTGACCACGTCGCCCTTCTTCACCGCGGCACCGGGGATGGCGTCCTTGACCGTGGCCACGAAGACGTCGCCGATGCTGGCGTAGCGACGGCGGGACCCACCGAGCACGCGGATGCACAGGACCTCACGCGCCCCGGAGTTGTCGGCCACCCGGAGGCGGGACTCTTGCTGGATCATCGGGCCCTCTCCACGACTTCGGTGAGCCGCCAGCGCTTGAGCTTGGACAACGGGCGGGTCTCCTGCACGCGGACCCGGTCCCCCACCTTGGCCGTGTCCTCGGCATCGTGCACGTACAGCTTCTTGGTGCGCTGCACCGTCTTGCCGTAGCGGGGGTGGCGGACACGCTCCACCACAGCCACCACCACGGTCGACTGCATGGCGTCGGACACGACGACACCCTCACGGACCTTGCGCCGGTTCGGACGGGGGCCGTCCTCGGCGTCGAGAGGCGCCGCAGCAGCCTTGGGCGCTCGGCTGGCGCGGCAGCGGTCACGACCGGGGACTGCCTCGGCCTCAGGGCGGGCGCGGGCGTGGCCCGGCCGCTTCCGCAGCCTCGGTCACTTCGCCGGTTGTCTCTTCGGTCTCGTCGGCCATCAGGCCTCTTCCTCTTCTTCGTCGTCGTCAGATCGTCATCGTCGTCATCGTCGTCATCGTCATCGTCATCGAATCGTCGTCATCAACATCGTCGACATCGACGACGTCATGCATCGTGGTCGTGATCGTGGTCGTGGTCGTGGCCCTCGGCCGCTGCCTCGGCTTCGGCGGCCGCGGCACGGGCGGCGGCCCGCTCGGCCACCTCTGCGTCCTCGGCGGCCAGCTTGGCCAGCGCTTCGGAGTGCGCAGCTGCAGTCGGTGCCACGTAGGCGCCTTCGGCCTCGAGGATCTCGCGGGCACGCAACACGGTCAGGATGCGGGCCACGTCGTGGCGTACCTGCCCGACCCGTGCCGGGTTGTCCAGCTGACCGGTCGCCAGCTGGAAGCGCAGGTTGAACAGCTCGCGCCGGGCGTCACCCAAGCGGGTCGCCAGCTCACCGCCGTCCAGCTGGGCCAGATCGCTTGCACTTGCCATCAGACCGCTACTTCCGCATGTCCGTGCGTCCCCGGCCGCACCACGAAGCGCGCCTTGAACGGCAGTTTCTGAATGGCCCGCTCCATGGCGGCACGCGCCAATTCCTCGTCGACGCCTGCGAGCTCGAAGAGAATCCGGCCCGGGTGCACGACGGCCACCCACAGCTCGGGGTTGCCCTTGCCCGAGCCCATGCGGGTCTCGGCAGGCTTGTGGGTCACCGGCTTGTCGGGGAAGACGCGGATCCAGACCTTCCCACCACGCTTGACGTGACGGGTCATGGCGATACGAGCGGCCTCAATCTGACGAGCCGTCAACCATCCGGGCTCCATGGCCTGAATGCCGAAGTCGCCGAAAGCGACGGACGCGCCACCCCTGGCCTGTCCATTCAGGCGGCCGCGCTGCGTCTTGCGGTGCTTGACCTTCTTGGGCATCAACATGTCAATCCGACTCCTTGCGGAAGTGCGGAGCCTCGTGGTGCTCGTGACGGTTCTGGCGTTCCATTTCCTCGTCCTTGGCCAACTGACGTTCCAAGATCGTCGGGCTCACTGGGGGCGACCGGAAGCAGGTCGGCCACCGGGGCCTCGACCACGTCGTCAGCCACTCGTCGCTCATCGGCGACGGGCGTCTCGACGATGTCCACCGCGAACGCTTCGGTCCCGCTCGGGGTGTCGATCAAGAGCTCGTCGAGCAGGTCGCTGTCGGCGACGGCGCCGTTCTCGGCCGGGGAATCCTCGCCGGGCGCCCCGAAGTCAGCCTTGCGGCGACCGCCACCGGCGGTGATGAGACGCCGGGGCCCACTCTGGCCCGAGGTCTCGCCCACGGCCATGGCGGCCTCGCGGGTGATCTTGTCCTCGATCGAGACCTTGTACGGCAGGATGTCGCCCTTGTAGATCCAGACCTTGACGCCGACCCGGCCCGAAGTCGTCCGCGCCTCGCGGAACCCGTAGTCGATGTCGGCCCGCAGGGTGTGCAACGGCACCCGACCCTCGCGGTACTGCTCCTTACGCGACATTTCCGAACCACCGAGCCGGCCCGAGCACTGCACCTTGATGCCCTGGGCACCGGCCTTCTGCACGGTCTGAATGGCCCGCTTCATCGCACGTCGGAAGGCCACACGCCGCACCAGCTGGTCGCAGATGCCCTGGGCGATGAGGGCGGCGTCCAATTCGGGCTGCTTGATCTCCTGGATGTTCAGCTGGATCCGGTTCTGGAGACCGGTGATCTCCTCGAGCTTCTTCTTGAGCCGGTCGGCTTCCGAGCCACGACGGCCGATCACGATGCCCGGGCGGGCCGTGTGGATGTCGACCCGCAAGCGGTCGCGCGTGCGCTCCACCTCGATACGGCTGACCGCGGCCGCCTCGAGCTGCGTCATCAGGTAGTCGCGGATCTTCCAATCCTCGACCACGAACTCGCGGTAGTGCCGCTCCTCGAACCAACGGGACTTCCAATCGGTAGTGATACCGAGACGGAAGCCATAGGGGTTTACCTTCTGGCCCATCTACTCGCCCTTCTCATCGGCGTCGGCGTCTGCCTCGACCGTCTCGTCCTCGTCGTCCATGTCGACCACATCGGCGGCACCTTCGTCGCTGACGTCGTCCACTTCGTTCTCTGCGCTGTCGTCCTCCGGCGCCTCGGCCTCATCGACCTCGGCCGCATCGAGCTCGGGCACGTCGATCACGTCGGGATCGAGTGCCTCTTCCTCGGCCTCCGCCGCTGCTGCGGCCTCGGCTTCGGCCACCGCCTGCGAGGCACGACGGCGGGAGAGTCGACCCGAGAGGTCGGCCCGGCGCCGTGAGGCGTCGACCCGGCGCGAACGGTGCGCGCTGACCGCTTCCATGCGCTTGCGGCGCAGCTCGAGCTTCTCGGCCGGCAGCCGGCTCACGATGATCGTGATGTGACTCGAGCGCTTGCGGATGCGCGTCGCCCGGCCGCGGGCCCGGGGTCGCCAGCGCTTGGCCGTCGTGCCCTCGTCGGCGTAGCAGGCCGACACGTAGAGCTCGTCGGGATTCTGGAAATCGTTGTGGGCGGCGTTGGCCACGGCCGAAGCCAGCACCTTGCCGATGATGTTCGCCGCTTCTCGCTCGGTGCCGACGAGGATCTCGGCGGCCCGGTCCACGTCCTGCCCGCGGATGAGGTCGAGGACCTGGCGGACCTTGGAGGCCGACAGCCCGCTGTGGCGGAGAACGGCGCGCGTCCCGGGACGCTCGTTGGTCTTGGTGGCGGTCATGTCAGCGCCGTGCTCCCCGCTCCTGCCCGGCGTGGTACCGGAAGGTGCGTGTCGGGGCGAACTCGCCCAGCTTGTGGCCGACCATGGACTCGGTCACGTAGACCGGAACGTGCCGGCGTCCGTCATGGACGGCGATGGTGTGGCCGACCATGTCGGGGATGATGGTCGAACGCCGGGACCAGGTCTTGATGACCTTCTTCTCCCCGCTCGAGTTCAACACGTCCACCTTCTTCAACAGGTGGTCGTCGACGAATGGGCCCTTCTTCAAGCTACGCGGCATACCTGCTCAACCCTTCGCCTATCGCCGCGCGCCGCGGGTGCGGCGCCGACGGACGATCATCGAATCGGACTTCTTGTTGCGTGACCGGGTGCGACCCTCGGCCTTGCCCCAGGGCGAGACCGGGTGGCGTCCGCCCGAGGACTTGCCCTCTCCACCACCGAGCGGGTGGTCGACCGGGTTCATGGCCACTCCACGGGTCTGCGGACGCTTGCCCTTCCAGCGGTTGCGGCCGGCCTTCCCGATCTTGATCAGCTCTGCTTCGGCGTTGCCGACCACACCCAGGGTGCCGCGGCAGTCGATCGACACCCGGCGCATTTCCGTCGAGGGGAGACGCAGGGTGGCGAAGGCGCCTTCCTTGGCCACCAGCTGAATGCTCATGCCCGCACCGCGGGCCATCTTCCCGCCACCGCCGGGACGCAGCTCGACGTTGTGGATGGTCGAGCCGACCGGGATGTAGCGCAGGGGCAGCGCGTTGCCGGGACGGATGTCGGCCCCCTGGCCGCTCTGGACCTTGTCGTCCACCTTGAGCCCGGCCGGAGCGAGGATGTAGCGCTTCTCGCCGTCGGCGTAGTGCAGCAGGGCGATCCGGGCATTGCGATTGGGGTCGTACTCAATGGCCGCCACGCGGGCCGGGACGCCGTCCTTGTTGCGACGGAAGTCGATGATCCGGTACTGCTGCTTGTGGCCGCCACCACGGTGGCGGGCCGTCTTGCGACCGTGGTTGTTGCGCCCGCCCGATCCGGGGTTGGGCGCGAGCAGCGACTTCTCCGGGTGATCGCGGGTGATCTCGGAGAAGTCCGAGACCGTCTGGAAGCGACGGCCCGGGCTGGTGGGTTTACGTGAGCGAAGTGGCATGGAGTGCGATCCTGTGATCAGCGATCGAAGAGATCGATGGAGTCGTCGGGATGGAGGGTGACGATGGCGCGCTTGGTGTTGGGGCGGTGGCCCTTGATGTTCGTGCGCCGGTTGCGCGTCGACTTTCCCTTGCGGTTCAGCGTGTTGACGTTGGTGACCCGCACGTTGAAGGCCTGCTCGACCGCATGGCGGACGTCGATCTTCGTGGCGCCGGGATCCACGATGAAGACGTAGACGTTCTGGTCCATGAGCCCGTAGCTCTTCTCGGACACCACCGGGCCGGATCAGCACTGACATGGCATCACGCATCGGCGTCGGTCTCCTCGGCATTCGGCATCGGCATCGTCAACGGCGTCGGTCGCATCTCGGCGCATCGGCCTCGGCGCAGCCTCGGGCGCAGCTGCCTCGGGCGCAGCCTCAGGTGCCTCGGCGCAGCAGTGCCGGCGAAGGCATCCGAGCCCGGCAGCGTGCGGTCGGAGAACACGATCCAGTCGTTGCGCAGGACGTCGTGGGCGGAGAGCTGGCCGAATGAGGTGGTCGTGACCTGCGGCAGGTTGGCGAAGGACCGGCCGGCGATCGTCTCGTCGGCGGCCAGCACCACCAGCACGGTGCCGGCGATCTCGAGATTGGTGAGCGCAGCGACGGCGTCCTTGGTCTTCGGACCCTCCCAGCCCCACTGGTCGACCAGGGCCACCCGGTCGTTGGCGGCCCGGTCACTGAGGGCCGACAGCAGCGCGAGGCGCACCATCTTCTTGGGGGTGTGCTGCTTGTAGCTTCGCGGCTTGGGCCCGAGGGCGATGCCACCGCCGCTCATGGAGGGCGAGCGGCTCGAACCCTGGCGGGCCCGGCCGGTGCCCTTCTGGGCGAATGGCTTGGCCCCGCCGCCACGGACCTGCGAACGGGTCTTGGTGGACTGGGTGCCGGCCCGGATGGAGGCCAGTTGGGCCGTCACCACCTGGTGCAGCACGGCCACGTTGGGCTCGATGCCGAAGATGGAAGGCTCCAGGTCGACCGACCCCAGCTCGTCGCCGGCCACGTTGCGTCGGGTGACGGTCCGGGTCACGGGCGCCGGACGGTCCTTCTTGACCGGTCCGCGGATCACCGTATCGGTGATGGTCATCGCGACCCTCCCGGCTTGGTGGTCGCCTTGACCGAGTCCCGGAGGACCACGACGGTGCCGCGGGCCCCGGGCACAGCGCCCTTGACCAGCACCAACTGGCGTTCCGGATCGGCGGAGATCACCTGAAGATTGAGGGCGGTCACCTGCTTGCCGCCCATCTGCCCGGCCATGCGGGTCCCCTTGAAGACGCGGGACGGGGTGGCGCAGGCGCCGATGGAGCCGGGCACACGGTGGCTCTTGTGGTTACCGTGCGAGGCTCCCTGACCCTTGAAGTTGTGGCGCTTCATGCCACCGGCGAATCCCTTGCCCTTGCTGACGGCGATGGCGTCGACCCGATCGCCCGCCGTCCAGACGTCGGCCGCCAGTTCCTGCCCCACGCTGAACTCGGCCACGTCGTCGAGCCGCAGCTCCACCAGTCCGCGGCCGGGCTCGACGCTGGCCTTGGCGTAGTGCCCGATCTGGGGCTTGGTCAGGGTGGAGGCCCGACGGAACCCCCAGGTCACCTGCAGTGCGGAGTACCCGTCCGACTCGACCGTCTTGACCTGGACCACGCGCACGGGCGCGACTTTCAGCACCGTCACCGGTATGGCGCGGTTCTGTTCGTCCCAGACCTGGGTCATGCCGACCTTCTCGCCGACGATCGCCTTGCTTGCCACGTGTCTTTTCTCCCTGCGCTGCCCACGGCTTCCCGTGCGCACGCCAACGCTCCGCCCGGGAATCCCGAGCGGAGCGCTCGAATGGTTTGGCGTGAGGTACCGGCATACACCGGCGTTCACGCACTTCTGTTGTAGAGGACGGCGCCGGAGGCGCCATCGGGTGCCAAATCGGCCCGTGCGACGTTACACCACGCGGGCCCCGCTCTGCCAGGCGGAAAAGCCCGGACTAGGCGGTTTGAATCTTTATTTCGATATCGACGCCGGCCGGCAGGTCGAGCCGCTGGAGCGAATCGACCGTCTTGGGCGTGTGCTCGACGATGTCCACCAGGCGCTTGTGCACCCGCATTTCGAAGTGCTCGCGGGAGTCCTTGTACTTGTGGGGCGAGC
>CAWAMS010000006.1:0-308057 GCA_963783245.1 uncultured Acidimicrobiaceae bacterium
GATGTGGTTGCCCTGGCCCAGACATTGGCTACGGAGGTAGCGGGACGCCATCTGCAGATATGGGACGCGAATCCTCGCTATGAACAAACAGTGACCGAACTTGGGGCCTCTGGAGATGTCGACACTGACGACCCATCGCGGACTTTTCACGTAGCGGTCGAGAACGCCACGGCCACGAAACTCGACTATTTCGTCAATGTTGCAATCTCGGACACGGTCACGATCTCCCCGAATGGAACTGCGACCGTGGATACGTCGGTGAAGCTCATAAATCACGCTCCGGTCGGGCGGCCACCGAGCTACCAACTTGGTCCCGACGGGACCAACTCGCACGTGTCTGGAGAGTACGTCGGACGAGTATTTCTCTGGGGTCCACGTGGCGCCAAGGAAACGGGGGGTGTGCGGGAGTCGGGTTTGCTCCTAGCCCCCGAAATTGATCTTCCCGTCCTTGCGGGCCAGTCGGCGACCGCGCACTTTGAAACGGTGATCCCCAACACGATTCGGAACGACAAACTGCAACTTGTGTTCCAGCCTCAGCCACGGCTCACTCCCGAATCGCTGAGGGTTCACATCATCGCCTCTGGCACCGGAGCAACTTCGAGCGCAACCTTGAGCAAGACCACCGTATTGAGCTGGAACTTTGAGCATTAGTCCGTGTGAACGCAGCATGAACCTTTCCGAAGGCGATGGCGTTGGGCTGATTCTCAGGTATGGTTGCCAAATCGGATCGGGCTGTTAGTGGAGCGGCAGGTCCCAGCAGGGCAAGGAAGGTCTTCGATGATGGGAAAGACCCCTAAGTTGGTGGCGATCCTCGGATCGGTGACTATTGGGATTCTTGGGTTCCAGGGTGCGGCAAGCGCCCACTCGGATGGGAAGGGCTCTAGTGCCCACGGGAGTGGAACCGTTTCGAAGAGCTCCGGATCCAAGGGTTCCGGGTCTCAAGGGAAAAGCAATGGGAACGGCCACGGCCACTTTGTTTATTTCCCCCCTCCGAAAAAGGGCCATCACGGCGATCACGGCGGCTACGGGTATCCCGGTCCGATCACCACGACGAAAGACCATGGTGGGAAGGGTGACGACGGTGGGAAGGGTCATGACACGGGCGATAAAGGCAAGGACAACGGCGGGTACAAATTGCTGAGTAGTGGCGGCAAGGGGAAGGGTCACTGACCAGTCGGATTACCGACTAGTAAGCCCATCCGTAAAGCGGCTAGGACGACGTTCGCTCCAACGATTTCGACCAAATGAGCGAGTGCAGCGTCCTTGTCAGCGATGCCAGTTCGAGAAGCATCGTTCGGTATTCGGTTGACGTTCCTCCCATTGGGTCGTAGATGTCGTCTTCGGGCGAATAGCCGATCAGGTCGGCGTGTCGTCTCCCCTCCCCGATCTGGTCCAGCCACTCTTCTAGGGACTGTTGTGGACGGCGTTGCCCCTTCTCCCCTCCCCGGCGGACGATCTCACGCAGGGTGAAGGTCTTGGTGAACGACGGCGGGTTGGCCAAGACGGTCTCCCGCACGTGTTCACGAGCCATTCCGATGACGATGTCGGCCCGGGTGGTTGTGGCCACATCCACTATGCGGGGTACATGCGAGGAAAGATCGAGCCCGAATCCAGACGCCTCCCGCAAGAGCTCTCGCGGCACCGGGGGGTCGGTCTCCATCGTCCCGGCCGACTCGACCGTCACGTCGGTGGGACCTTCCTCGGACAACAGCCGGGCGAGAAACAACTCTGCCGAAGGTGAACGGCAGAGATTCCCCGTACAGACGAAAAGGACGGTGGTCACGTCGCCCACATTCGCGCATTGCCGATGGGCGCGTGCGCAGGCTTCTCGGGCGACCTTGTCCCTCTCTGGGCGATGAAGGTCTGGGCAATTCCGGCGGGTTCGCCGACTAACGTTGGCCCGGATTCGAGGCGGTGGAGGAGCATCTACCGCGGGGAGGGGCAGACGTTGGAGTGGCCACTGCAGTTCGGCTTGTTTCTCGCCCCCTTGCATCACCCGCAGCAGAATCCCACGAGGGCCCTGCGGCGTGACCTCGAGCTGATCGTTCGGGCCGAGGAGCTCGGCTATACCGAGGCGTGGATCGGTGAGCACTACTCGACCGGGCACGAGATCATCGCCGGAGGCGATCTCTTCGTTGCTGCGGCTGCCGAGCGCACCAAGCGGATCCGCCTCGGGACCGGCGTCACGTCGCTGCCGTTTCATCATCCTTTTGTCGTGGCGTCGCGGGCCGTGCTTCTCGACCACATGACGATGGGCCGTTACATCTTCGGTGTGGGCCCAGGCTCCCTTCCCACGGACTCCACCATGATGGGTCTGGACCACCTGCAGCAGCGGCAGATGATGGCGGAGTCCTTCGAGGCCATCCACGCGTTGTTGACCAGCGACGAGCCTGTCACACGCTCTTCGAGCTGGTTCACCCTGCATGAGGCCGAACTCCAACTCAAGCCGTTCAGCTACCCGCTGTTCGAGATGGCCGTGGCGGCCGTCGAGTCGCCGGCCGGTCCGACCCTGGCGGGGCGCTATGGCGCCTCACTCCTGTCCCTCGCCGTGGCCTCGGGCCCGGGGTTCATCGCCATGCCCCGCATGTGGGGAGTACTCGAGGACACGGCCAAGGAGTTCGGGCGGACCGTCGATCGGAGATCGTGGCGGGTGACCGGCCTGATGCATGTGGCCAGCTCCTACGAGCAGGCGGTGGCCGACGTCCGGCATGGCCTGCCGCAGTACATCGACTACATGAGCCGGGTGACGGGCAAGGTGGTGGGCGACGCTCCGGAGAGTGCGCAACCGGATCCGATGACGGTCCCCGTCGAAATGCTCGTCGAGGGGTTCAACGCCAGCAACGCCGGCTGCGTGGGAGGCCCAGAAGAGGCGGTCGCCTTCATTCAGCGGCTGGTCGACAACTCCGACGGGGGCATCGGGACCTTCCTGCTCATGATGAACGACTGGGCCGACCCCGAAGCGACGTTCAGGTCGCTCGAGATCATTTCCCGGGAGGTGTTCCCGGCGTTCCAGGGCTCCAGCCGATCTCTTGTCGCGGCCCAGGAGCGCGCTGCCGGTGTCCGGTCGTCGGCGGCCCAGGTGAGCCGCATGGCGGTGAAACAGGCCACCGAGGGGTACAGCGGCGGTCGGTAGGTTCTCTACGGGCACGTACCCTTCCATGTCCCGCTGGTAGGGCTGGAGCTGGTCGCGCAGTTCCGTGGCGAAGACCTCGGCGAATGCGGCGGGGGTCCAGACGTCCCGGGTGATCGCCGGCGGGATCGGACCGTGGTGCCGCACCAGCTGCAGCTCGGTCCCCCACAACTTGACGATCTGCCCCGTGATGTCCGCCGACAGGTCACTGAGCAGAAAGACGACCAGCGGCGCCATGAGCTCGGGTCCCCACGTCACCGTGCTGGGCCGCACCTGACGGGTGGTCGCCACCATGGCGGTCTGGGCGGCCGGGGAGATCGCATTGACCCTGATGCCGAGCTCCTTGAGCTCGTTGGCCAGGTTCCAGGTCAAGGCGGCGAGGGCACCCTTGGTGGCGCCATAGGTCGCCATCATCGACAGGCCCGAGGCGGCGCCCGAGGTCACGTTGACGATGACTCCCCCGCTCTTCTGGGCCTCCATCTGGCGTGCCGCATGGGAGCTCATGTAGATACCGCCGAGGACGTTGACCTCGACCATTCTCCGTGCGAAGACGGGGTCTTCCTCGGTGAACCGGTTGACCGCGTGCAGGCCGGCGTTGTTCACCAGCCCGTCGATGCCACCGAAGGCGTCGACACAGGCCGAAATGATGGCCCCGGACTCGTCCCAGTCGGACACCGAGCCGATGTATTCCGCCACCGTTCCGCCTGCACTTCGGATCGCCGCGACGACGTCGGTGCAGTTGGCCGGGTCGACGTCGTTGACGAGGACCGATCCTCCCTCCCGGGCGATCTCCTCCGCGTAGGCCCGGCCCAGCCCCTGGCCCGCCCCGGTGACGACGACGCGCTTTCCTTCGAGCTCCATGTCCCCTCCTGTCAGTGCACGGGCGCCGGCCGGGAACCGAACCCCGCCTCGGCCGAGATGTCCATGGATGTGTCGCCGGATGTCCCGATCGTCGACTTCAGCCCGTGGTCCTTGAGCCAGGGCTCGTAGACCTCCTCCCGGAAGCGGGGCAGGACCTCCCGGGCGAAGAGCTCCATGCTGCGGCGGGTGGTCGTGTACGACATGGTCGAGGCGTGGAACATGCCGCAGAGGTTCCCGTAGCCCCCGACGGCGTAGAAGAAGTTCCTCATCTGTTGGAAGACGGATTCGGGACTGCCCCAGAAGGCCACGCCGCTGTCGGCCAGGGCGAGCGGGTCACCCAGACCCTGGGTCAGGCCGCGGTTCGGGTTGCTGGCGCCGGACTCGGCCAGTGCGGCGGCGCGTGCCCGGGCATCGATGTACCCCGGCACGTCGGTCTGGCCCGGGGCCAACCGCCGGCTCTGGCGCAGGAAGTCGAGCAGCTTGGGCGCCGCCGCGAGGGCTACCTCGTCCGACTCACCCACGAAGACGAAGTTGCTGTAGGCGAACTTGTCCGGGTGGGCCTCGGGCCGGCCGAGCCGGGCCAACTCGACGCGGTAGGCGTCGAAGATCTCCCCGCAGACCTTCTTCCCGTTGAAGATGGTGGCGATGGTGTAGCCGCGTTCGGCGATCTCCACGGCGGAGCTGGGACTGAGGGTGGTCACCCAGATCGGGGGATGCGGCTGCTGGAACGGGCGCGGGATGATGTTGACCTGGCGGTGATGGAAGAACTCGCCCTCCCAGTTGAAGGGCCCGTCGTGCGATGTCCATGCCTTGACGATGAGGTCGATGGCCTCGTACAGGCGGGGCTTCATGTCGGTCGGCCTGGCGTTCGTCGCCGACATCTCGTAGGAGACGCCCCGCACGAACCCGCAGTCCAGGCGGCCCTCGCTCACGACATCGATCATGGCCATCTCCGTGGCCACCCGGACCGGGTCCGGCCGGTTGGCCACCGGGTTGCCCAGGGCCAAAATGCGGGCGTTGCGCGTTTCCCGCGCCGCGATGGCCATCGACAGCGGCATGGCCGCGTCCATGTTGCTCATGGTCTCGTGGTGCTCGTTGAACATCACGTCGAGACCGATGTCGTCAGCCGCAAGGACCAGGTCGAAGTACTTGTGGTACACGTCGTGGGCGGCGTCGGGGTCGAACCACCGCGTCGGCATGGTGGTCCGGGCCACTTCGGCGAACTCGAGAGTCGGCGTGTAGGGATACGGCATCTCTGAGAAGTAGTACGTCCGGAACATGCGTCTCCTTCGTTAGCGGCCGGCCGGCACCGGGCGCGACGAACTCGTTCACGAGGGCGACGACGGCGTCGGGCATCTCCTCCTCCACGTTGTGGCCGGCGCCGTCGATCTTCCGGAGGGTGGCGCCCTCACCGATGAGCCGGGCGTACGTCTCGTAGTAGTCGGGACGGAGGACGAACCGGTCGTCCGTCCCGGACACGACGAGGGTCGGCGCCGCAATCCTGCGCAGGCGATGGCGGAGCCCGGGGTCGTGCATGTAGGGCGACCAGCAGTACCGCGCCACCGCCTCTTCGGCCTGGGCGATCTCGAGCGCGACCTCGGCGTCGACGGGTGGGCCGGCCGTCCGCGAGAGCAGGCCACGGCGCTGGTCCGCCGCGGTGACGTAGAGGTCGACGAAGTCACGGTCTTCGCGCCCCCCGACCTTTATCCCGATCGGAGAGACGAGAACCAGGCTGGCCAGCAGTCCGGGGGACGTGGCCGCCACCTCGGCGGCGACCCAGCCGCCGAACGAGAGCCCGATGACCGGCACCGGGGCACCGAATCCCTCGATGAACTCCTGCTGGACGAGTGCGATGTCACGCGTCGTCTCGACGTGGGTCGGGCGCGACGAGCCGGCCCAACCCGGGTGATGGGGCGCGAAGACCTCATGGTGCGCGCCGAGCCGCTCGAGGAATTCCTGCGTGAAGGTGACCCCGTACTCGCCGTGCAGGACCACGAGCGGCGGCCCGGCGCCATAGCGCCGCACGTCGAGCCGACACTCCCCGATTGCTCGCTCCTCGCGCTGCACGTGCACACTCCCCCCGTTGATTCTGAGAGCAGAAAACTGATTTCATTCCAACGTAACAGAACGTCTGGAGCGTCCTTCAGAAGCCGATGTCGACCAGACCCACGTCGAAGGGACCCGAGACGCGTTGTGCGCCCTGCACCAGGAGTTCGGGATCGAGCCCGGCCAGGTAGCCGTCAATCAGGCGCTGGTAGTTGCCGATCAGGCCTTCGACATGCGGGGACAGCCGCATGAAGTCGAATCCTTCGGCGTGGAGCCCCAGCTGCTGCTTGGGCAGGTTGGAGTAGTCCTGGCCCGGAATGGTCGGCCAGCGGGGATCGTCGGGCGCCATCGGCACCGGGGTCGGCGGGACGGGGGGCTCGCTCCCGGGTGGGTAGCGGGTGAGCGACCACAACTCGAAGAGGCACTCTTCGGGACCGAGCGGGCGGATCCGGTAGGAGGCCGAGCTCGAGTAGGTGGGAAGCAGGAAGTAGTTGGGGAAGCAGAAGAAGACCGACCGGTTGAGATTCCGTTCGTTGATCATGTGGAGGTCCGGACAGTCGATGCCGGCCTTCTCGTTGGAGGCCATGACGGCGTTGTTCAGCTCCGTGTAGAAGGTCAGCGCCGCACCGGCGGGATCCTTCGGGAGCTCGAGGTCGCGCAGGCCTTCGGCGATGCGCACGTCCTTCTCGTGGATTTCGCCGGCCATGCCCTCGCTCACCAGGCGCATCCGGAGTATCTGCTCGTCGATGAACGTGCGGGAGTCGACCTCCGCGCGTGCGGTCCCCGGTCGTGGGTTGCGATGGGAGGGAGGTTCGCCGCCCAGGTCGCGGTAGATGTCACCGGCACTTATCGGGCCGAAGAGCTGGGGGTGCGTCTCGCGGACGTGGTAGCCCTCCATGAACGCTTCCATGGCCAGCTTCCAGTTGACCGGCATGCGGCAGGACAGGTGCCACTCCGGCCACAGGGACTCCGCCTTCCAGGCGTCGAAGGTGCTGGCGAAGGGCTCGATGCTCTCGCGCAGCCCCGGGGCGTGGTTGTCGAGGTTGATGAAGGCGCAGCCGATGGCGGTCTCGACCCGGCACGGCGTCAGTGCCACCTCGCTCGGCTCGATGTTGGACCGGTCGAACAGGTCGGGCTGGTAGATGTACGTGTTGTCGCCGTTGAGGCCGTAGCACCATCCGTGGAAGGGGCAGGTGAAGCCCGACGGGGCGTGCCCCCGGTCCTTGACCAGTTGGACGCCCCGGTGGCGGCAGGCGTTGTGGTACGCCTTCACCGTCGAGTGGTCCATGCGCACCACGATGATCGACTTGTCCAGAATCTGGTACTCCACGAAGTCACCGGGGTTGGGGATCTCGGCCAGCCGGCACGCCATCTGCCACACGTGTGGCCACAGCAGCTCGCACTCCATGGCGTAGAACTCGGGGTCGTAGTACCGCCGGGAGGGCACGCGGTCCGGCCGCTCCATGGCATAGGGCACTGCGAGTGCCGGTCGTGTCTTCTCAGTGAGTGTCATGGGAATCCCCCGGTCCGAAAACGTGCGCTCTCCATCTGACCACGTCGCGACCGGGAGCGTCGAGGCGACGTGCCGGTAGCCTGGCGGCGGAGCGAGGGAGCGACGATGACCGACACTGCACGCCGTCCGGTGGTCCTGGCACCCGGCGAGGGTCGGGCCTATCCGATGGGTCGCATCTCGGCGGTCTTCAAAGCCGATGGGGCCGAGACCGCGCAGGGGTATTCGATCTCGGAGTGGTGGCTCGAACCGCACACCAAAGGTCCCGGAGCGCACGCGCATCCCGAGGACGACGTGTTCTACGTGCTCACCGGCACCATGAGCGTGTTCGTCGACCCCGAATGGATCGAGGCGGACGCCGGGTCGTTCGTCCTGGTGCCGGGCAACGTCACCCACGACTTCGAGAACCGCGGCCCGGTGCGTGCGGGGATGCTCAACGTCTCGGCCCCCGGCAACTTCGAGGAGCACATGCCGGACATCGCGCGGTGGTTCGCCGAGCACCCTCCCGGCGACGCCGGTCTCTGAGTCAAAGCTCGACGGCCCCCGCCGGGAGGCCGGACGTGGTGCTGGTCAGGACTGCGGGGTCATCGAAGACCGCGCCGACGAAGGAGGCGATGGCCGACTTGGCCTCCTGGGTCTCGGGCAGCGAGGCGCCGAGGGAGAGGAAGCCGTGGATCTGCCCGGGGAAACGCCAGAGCCGGACCGGGACACCGGCGGCGCGCATCTTGGTGGCGTAGTCCTCGGCCTCGTCACGCAGGAGGTCGAACTCGGCGGTGACCACCAGTGAGGGGGCCAACCCGGACAGGTCCGTGCTGTGCGACGGCGACACCTCGGGGAGCCGCCGGGTAGCGGGGTCCGCGGTGTACTGGCCCCAGTACCACGCCATCTGCGGAGGCGGTCAGGAAGTACCCCTCGCCGAACGCACGCCACGACGCGGTGGCCATGGTGCTGTCCAGTGCCGGGTAGAGGAGGAGCTGGAGGCTGAGGGGCAGTCCCTCGTCGCGGGCGCGCAGGGCGACGGCGGCCGACAGATTGCCGCCCGAGGAGGTCCCCCCGACGGCCAGGCGCGCTCCGTCCCACCCGCGTTCGCCCAGGTGGCCGTGGGCCCAGCGGAGCACCGACCAGCAGTCGTCGAGCGGGACGGGGAACGGATGCTCCGGGGCCAGGCGGTAGTCCGCACTGACCACGATGCAGCGTCCTTCGTTCGCCAGCAGGCGGCAGGTGTCGTCGTGCATCTCGAGGTCCCCGACCACCCAGCCGCCACCGTGGTAGTAGACGAGGGCCGGAAGCGGCTGCTCGCTCGTCGGTTGGTACACCCGGACGGGCACGTCGCGCTCCCCCACGACCAGATCCTCGACGGTGTCGACGTCCGGGCCGCGCGGCCGGTCGACCGGGCGCCGCGCCGCCTCGAGGTAGGCCGCAATCGACTCGGGCGTGGTCAGTTCTTCGAAATATGCGGTGGGCCTCTCCTCCAGCTGGCGCAGCAGGCCCTGCACGCTGGGCAGCAACGGGCTCATGGCGACCCCCGGGCGGGCGCCTTGCCTCCAATGGCGGCGGTGACCCTCGACGCCGCGGCGAGGAGCTCGCGGGCCAATTCGTCGAACCCGTCACCCACGAAGGACTCCGGCGGCAGAAGGACGGCCAGGGCGAGGTGCACCGTACCGTCAGCGGAGAAGACGGGGGCGCTGATGAAGTCCACGCCATGGCGCAGGAGGTCGACCAGCTCACGGGCCAGGGCCATCCGCGCCGGTTCGCTGTTCACGTCGGACAACCGCTCCAGAATGGTGGCGAGTTGCTCCTGGCTCGTCTCGAGCCCGCCGGCGTACCCCCGGGCCCGCACGACGGCGGCGGCATGGCGGTAGCGGGCCATTTCGGTGGGATCCTGCTTCCCGTGGCGCGTCAGCCAGGCGTCGAACTCGGTCGGGGCGAGCCAGGACGTGTACACCAAGCCGACGGGCGGCACGAGGGGCACCCGGCTGGGCACCGACCGGGGCTCCCAGGGCCCGGGGGGTAGGGCGCGGTCAACGGTGACCATCTCCTCGTTGCCGGCCATCGTGATCGAGACGGGCACCCCGAGCCGCGTCGCCAGGTCCCGGATCTCCTCGCGGGCCTCGAACAGGCCTTCCTGGCGCGATTGGGCGGCGGAACCGAGCGCGGCCAGCACCGGACCGAGCGAGTACGCCTTGGTGGAGTCGCGCACGATCAGCCCGGCATCGCTCAGGCACGAGAGGAGGGAGTGGCACGTGGCCGGGCTCAGGCCCAGGGCCTGGGCCACCGCCGACCCGCGCTGTGCCTCGGCCGGCCGCGCGGCCAGGAACAGCAGCACGTCGATACCTCGCTCGAGCGCGGGGACGCGGACCGCCATGACTAGGAGTTGCCGGGAGGCGTGTCGAGACGGACGAGGGTGGTGGCGTAGCGCTTGCCGTTCCAGACGTAGAGCGCGGCAGCCATCTCAATGGCGACCAGGCTCGACTTGCCCTCCTTGATGGTCGCGGGAATGCCGACGGCCAGCGCTCCGGCCGGCACGATCATGTTGTTGGTCACCACGGCGTTGGCGCCGACGGTGGCACCGGTCCCGACGACCGCGTTGTGCAGGACCACCGAGCCGGAGCCGACCAGCGAGCTGGCTTCGAGCGTGCAGCCCTCCAGATGGACCAGGTGACCGATGACACAGCCGTCGCCGACCGTCGTCGCGTTCTCGGCCGTGGCGTGGATCACCGTGCCGTCCTGCACGGAGGTCCGGGCGCCGATCGTGATGGTGCCGTAGTCACCCCGCAGGATCGCCCCCGGCCAGACGGTGGACTCGGGACCGATGGTCACGTCGCCGATGACCACGGCGTCGGGATGGATGTAGGCGGCGGGGTCGATCCGGGGAGCGGTGCCGTCGATCTCGTAGATGGCCATGGCCGTCGAACTTACTGGCTCGGTTGCAACGACCGTCGACCTGGCTCTGAGGACGGTTGCGTGACATCGGTTACCATCTGGCGAACGGGCTCTGAGCGGGCCGAGGTCGGGGGGAATGGTGAGGGGACAGCGCAAGGGCCGGGGGCATCTGGTGTCCACCACCAGGCGCCTGGGGGCGTCCGTCACGGCGGCGCTCCTCCTGGTGCTCGGGGCCGGGGTGCTTGAAGGCGGTTCGCCCGCCTCCGCGCTGACCGCGACCACCACCGACGCTCATGTCCTCGGCGAATCCCTCGACGTTCGGCGACAGCGTGACGTTCACCGCCACGGTGACCGACGGCACCAGCCCGACCGGGACCGTAGCTTTCGAGGGTGGCGGCATCACCGGCTGCGATGCCGTGCCGCTGGACGGGACAGGCGTGGCGACCTGCACTCTCACGACCCTGCCGGTCGAAAGCGCGCAGACCGTCACGGCCACCTACAGCGGGGATACCACCAACGGGACGAGCTTCGGCACGGTGAGCCAGACGGTGAACAAGGTCACCACGACCACCGCCGTCAACTCCTCCGCCAACCCCTCGACGGTCGGCCAGAGCGTCACCTTCACGGCGACGGTGAGCGGCGGCTCGAGCCCGACCGGGACCGTGGCCTTCACCGGGACCGGCATCACCGGGTGCGACGCCCAGACCCTGAGCGGTGGGGTGGCAACCTGCGCCACCACGACCCTCCCCGTGGGCAGCGGGCAGACGATCACCGCCGCCTACAGCGGGGATGGCAATAACGCCGTCAGCAGTAAGACGCTGTCCCAGACGGTCAACGCCGCCACCTCGGGCACCGTCGTCGTGTCCTCGCAGAACCCCTCGACGTTCGGCCAGAGCGTGACCTTCACGGCCACCGTGAGCGGGTCGAGCCCGACCGGCACCGTGGCGTTCACGGGCGGAGGCATCAACAGCTGCGCGGCCCAGCCGCTCAGCCGGAGGTGTGGCGACCTGCACCACCGCCCTCCTGGCGGTCGGCGCCGGTCAGCCGATCACGGCCACCTACAGCGGGGATGGCAACAACGTGACCAGCAACGACTCGGTGAGCCAGACGGTGAACGCCGTCACCTCGGGCACCACCCTCACGTCCACGGTGAACCCCTCGACGGTCGGCCAGAGCGTCAGCTTCACCGCCACGGTCACGGGGTCCACCCCGACCGGCACCGTGCAGTTCACGACGGGGAACACGGTGATCACCGGCTGCGCGGCCCTGGCGCTCGTCAGCGGATCCGTGACCTGCACGACGACGAGCCTCCTGGCCGGAACGCAGGGCATCGCGGCTGCCTACAGCGGGGATGCCAACAACGCGGGGAGCACCGGCACGGTGATCCAGACGGTGAACACCATCACGACCGCCACCGCGCCTCGGGTCCTCGGCCAACCCGTCGACCGCCGGCGACCCAGTCACGTTCACGGCCACGGTGACGCCGGCACCGAACGGGGGAACGGTCGCCTTCACCGACAACGGCACCACAATCCCGGGCTGCAACGCCCAGCCGCTGAACGGTGCGGGCGTGGCGACCTGCGCGGAGACGTACGGCTCGCCCGACAGCCACAACGTCCTCGCCGTCTACAGCGGCACTGCGACGTACGCCACCTCCACGTCACCGGCTCTGACCCAGGTGGTCGACCAGGTGACGACCACGACGATCCTGACCTCTTCGCCCAACCCCTCCACGTTCGGCCAGTCGGTCACCCTGTTGGCCACGGTGAACCCGGCGAATGGCGGCACCCCGACCGGGAGCGTGGAGTTCTTCGACGGCAGCACCTCGCTCGGCACGGCTCCGCTGGGGGGCGGTGGCCTGTCCACGTCGGCCCTGGCGCCCAACCAGGCCCAACTGTCGACCTCATCGCTGAGCCAGGCCACCCACTCCATCACCGCCGTCTACCTCGGTGACACGTTGAACGCCGGCAGCACATCGTCCCCGGTCAGCCAGGTGGTGAACCCGCAGCCCCCACCGTTGCCGGCGACCACCACCACGCTGACCGCGACCGCGAACCCCGCTGTCGTGGGCCGCCCCGAGCGGCTGATCGCCACGGTGACCCCGACGCCCGCCGGAGCGCCGATCACCGGCTCGGTCGAGTTCTTCGACGGCAGCATCGCGCTCGGCACGGTGCCGCTCTCGGGCGACGAGGCGGTCGTGTCCATTGAGGCGAAGGTGGCGGGCACCTACGTGCTCACGGCCTCCTACGGGGGCGACACGGCCAACGCCGCCAGCGATTCGGCCGCGGTGGACCTGGTGGCGGTCAATTACGGCCCGCCGGGCACCCAGGGCTACTGGCTGGTCGGCTCCGACGGCGGGATCTTCACCTTCGGCGCGGCCCAGTTCTACGGTTCGACGGGCGCCCTCCGGTTGCAGCGTCCCGTCGTCGGCATCACGGCGACGGACGACCTCGGAGGGCTACTGGTTGGTCGCCTCCGACGGCGGCATCTTCTCGTTCGGCGACGCCGCAGTTCTACGGGTCGATCCCCGGCCTGGGCATCGCCCCGGCGGGGACGCCGGGTCCCGCCAGGAAGCTGAATGCGCCGATCGTCGGCATGGTCCCCTCGGCGGACGGTGGCGGGTACTTCATGGTCGGGGCCGACGGTGGGGTGTTCACGTTCGGCGATGCCAGGTTCGAAGGGTCATGCCCGGGATCCGGCGGGTGCGCCGGCGCCGCCGTGACCGTCATGCCCGACGCCACCGGCAACGGCTACTGGGTCGTCACCGCAACGGGCCACGTCTACACCTTCGGGGACGCCAACTACTACGGCGGTCCCGGGCCGCAGGCCGTCCCGGTGACGTCGGCCGTGGCGACGCCGGACGGGAAGGGCTACTGGATCCTCTTCTCCAACGGGGTCATCGCCGGGTATGGCGACGCGGGCAACTTCGGAAGTCCGGCCGGTGTCTTCGGGGGCGTCGAACCCGGCCACGGCGATCGTCGCCACCACCGACGGCCAGGGCTACTGGGTGGCCTCGGCCAACGGGTCGGTCTACACCTACGGGGACGCCCTGTTCTACGGCGCGATGGCGGGCACCAGGCTGAACGGGCCGATCATCGCGGCGACGGGGTTCTGAGCGCGGTCGGCTTCAGATGTGGTGGATGGCCCAGTGCACCAACTGGTAGATCCGCCAGCCGAGGTAGACGACGGTGGCCAGCAGCATGAGCTTGAAGTACCACGGGATCGGTGGGCGCTCCTGGTCGGCCAGGATGGTCCCGCACGGCGGGCACTCGCCCTCCTCGCCGAGGTCCTCGTCCTCCACCAGCGTGTCGCACTCCTCGCACCAGGCCACTACTTGCCGCCGATACGAACCCGCAGCTTCATCGGGGTGGCGCCGAAGTCGAACTTCTCCCGCAGTCCCCGCTCGATGTAGCGGATGTAGGTCTGGGGCAGGCGGCCGTTGGTGAAGAGGGTGAAGGTGGGCGGGTCGATGGCGCCCTGGACGATGTAGCGGATGCGGGCCCGCGGGGCGGACTGGCGCAGCTGGATCTCCTGCAGGGCCCGATTGAGGGCGCCGGTGGGGACGCGCTGGTGGTAGGCCTCCACCGAGTCACGCAGTGCGGGGAGGATCCGGTGCACGCCCTTGCCCGACTTGGCCGAGAGCTTGAGGACGGGGGCCGAGCCGAGGAAGGCGAGGCGGTCCCCCACCCCGGCCAGGACGTCGTCACGGTCGTCGACCTTGACCAGGTCCCATTTGTTGAGCACGACGATGGCGGGGCAGCCCGAGACACCGATGCGCTCGGCCAGGCGTTGATCCTGGTGGGAGGCGCCGACGGTGGCGTCGATGACCAGGACGGCGATGTCGGCCCGCTCGAGGGCGCGCAAGGCGCGGAGGACGGAGTGATGCTCGGTGCCGCGCTCGGTGCGGGCGGGGCGGCGGAGTCCCGCCGTGTCGATGAAGCAGACCGGACCATCAGGGGTCTCGACCACGGTGTCGATGGCGTCGCGGGTCGTCCCCGGCATGTCGTGCACCACCGAGCGTTCCTCGCCGAGCAACTTGTTGAACAGGGTCGACTTGCCCACGTTGGGACGGCCGATGATGGCCACACGCGGCGTGCCACCGGGCCCGGTGCGGGCGGCGGAGGCGGCAGCCTCCTCCTGTTCCTCGGTCGGAAGGGGTGGGGGCAGAAGGTCGACCACGGCGTCGAGGAGGTCGCCGGTGCCCCGCCCGTGCAGGGCGCTCACGGGGAAGGGATCGCCCACCCCGAGGGAGACGAACTCCCAGGCGGCCGCTTCGCGGTTGGTGTCGTCCACCTTGTTCACCACCAGGCGGACGGGCGGCCCGGCCCGGCGGATGACCTTGGCCGCGGCCAGGTCCTCGTCCGTCACCCCGGTCGTCACGTCGACCACGAGGAGGACCACGTCGGCCTCGGCCAGGGCCCGCTCGGCCTGCTCGCTGACCTTGGTCGTCAGCGCGTCGCCGCCGGCCAGCCAGCCGCCGGTGTCCATGATGGAGAAGGGCACGCCGACCCATTCGGCCGTGAGGACCTTGCGGTCGCGGGTGACCCCGGGCTCTTCCTCGACGACGGCGGCCCGCTCCCCCACAATGCGGTTGACCAGGGAGGACTTGCCCACGTTGGGCCGGCCGGCCACCACGACCATCGGGAGCTGCCCCGGGATCATGCTGGCGGGACCCGGCTCGTCGGGGTCGATCGGGTTCACGTGTCTGCGTCAACGGGGTGCAGGGTTCGGACGGTGCTCATGCGGCGCAGGCCGATCGGAAGGAGGTGCCGTCGAGGGCGGCCCGGAGCGAGGTGCCGTCGGTCGGGACCACCTCGACGGGTCGTGGGAGGTCGGCCAGGGTGAGGCCGTCGAGGAAGCGGCCCTCGTTGAGGCAGGCGTCGGGCAGGAGGTAGCGGGTGCCTTCGGGGCTCGCGGCGAGCGCCCGGGCGATGTCCTCGCCGGTGAGGAGACCGGCGACGCCGATGTTGCCCCCGAAGAAGTCGTTGGCGATCTCGCGGACGGTGACGTCGTGGCGGGGGTGCTCGCCGAGCAGGGGCCGCAGGATGCGGGCGCCGTAGGTCCCGGTCAGCACGGTGACGGGCCGCGGATCGGCGGACGGCGACGCGTCGAGGTGCGGCATGCGGGGGGCGCGGTAGCCCTCGGCCGGGGCGGCGTCGACCGAGGCGAAGAAGCCGTGGCGCACGCCGCCGGGGCCCTTGCGGGTGGGGTTGGTGAAGGCGTTCTGGAAGGCCCGGGCCATGCCGATGCCGTTCTCGTGCTGGGGAAACTCGTCGTAGGCCCTGGCCGAGGGGAACGGCCGGTCGGCCAGCAGGTAGTACTCGTCGGCGGCGTAGACCAGGCGGCGGCCGAGGGTCTTCTTGAAGATGCGCTGCCACTCGTGCACGGTGTCGACGACGAAGGCGGCCTCCTCGGTCGTGTGGGCACGCATCTCGGCCTCATTGGAGAATTGGCTGATGCCGAGGGGCACGACCCCGACGGTGGCCAGGTTCGGGTACTGGTCCAGCACCCCGGCCAGCGTGTCCTCGAGGGCCATGCCGTCGTTCACGCCCGGGCAGACCACGACCTGTCCGTGCACCTCGATGCCCGCCGTCCAGCAGCACGCTCAACCAGCGCAGGCTGGTCGCCCCCTTGGGGTTGCGCAACATGTGGGCCCGCAACTCGGGGTCGGTGCTGTGGATCGAGACGAACAGGGGGCCGAGGCGTTCGGTGAGGATCCGTTCCGCATCGAGCTCGGTGAACCTGGTCAACGTCGTGAAGTTCCCGTACAGGAAGGAGAGCCGATAGTCGTCGTCCTTGAGGTACAGGCTCTTCCGCATGCCCTTGGGCAGCTGGTAGATGAAACAGAACGCGCAGTGGTTGTCGCAGGTCCTGATGCGGTCGAACACCGCCGAGGACACTTCGACCCCGAAGGGCTCGCCCGGCTGTTTGTCGATCTTGACCAGCCTCGGGAGGGCCGCACCGGCGCGCTTGACCATCACGCTGAGGTCATCGGCGTCGGTCAGTTGCTGGAAATCGATGACGTCGCGCGGCTCCTGCCCGTTGAGGGAGAGCAGCTCATCGCCCACGGCCAGGCCGGCCCGAGCAGCCGGCGACGCCTCGGTGACCGAAGTCACCGTGGGAGCGGACATGGGCTACAGGTTAGTGGGGGTGGGTGGAGGCGGGGGTCGGGGGGCTGAAGTAGTGGCCCTGGTCCAGGTCGTCGACGAGCCCCGGCTGTGTGGGCTGCCAGTCCAGCAGCTCGCGGGTGAGGGTGCTCGAGGCCGGGCTGTCCATCCCGAAGAAATGCGCCAGGAAGCTGAAATGCTCGGCGTCCGCGGGATCGATGGAGACCACCGGAACGTCGAGGTGACGCCCGATCACCTCTGCGATGTCGCGGGTCTTGACCCCCTCTTCGGCCACGCCGTGCAGCGTTGATCCGGCCGGAGCCTTCTCGACGGCCAGGCGGAACAGGTGTGCCGCATCGAGACGGTGCACGGCCGGCCAGCGATTGGACCCGTCGCCGATGTACCCCGAGACTCCCGTGTCCCGGGCGATTGCGACCAGGGTGGCCATGAAGCCGTTGTCGCCGTCGCCGTGACACGTCGGGGACAGTCGCACGATGGACGAGCGCACGCCGCGTGACGCCAGGGAGAGCGTGAACTCTGCCGTGGCCCAACGGGCTTGGGGGCCGGCGGGCATCGCACGCCGGGCTGCGTCGAGGACATGCCGTCCTCCTCGGTCGCCATATGGCCGGGCGAGAGCCCGAGCACTCCGGAGGCGATCACCAGGGGCCGGTCCGAGCCGGCCAGCGCCTCACCGAAGACCTCGACGGCGCTGGCGGTCCGCATCCGCGGCGCCCTGGAAATCACCGGTGAAGGCGATGTCGTGCTTGAAGGCCAGGTGGATCACGCCATCGGACTTCTCGGCTGCCGCCCCGATGGCGTCGAGGTCGTCCAGGGTGCCCAGCTGGACGTCGGCCCCGGCCGCGGTCAGGGCAGCGGCGGAGGCGTCCGAGCGGGCCAGGCCCACAACCTCGTGGCCCGCGTCGATGAGCTCGGGGACGACGGCGGAGCCGATCCAGCCGGATGCTCCGGTGACGAAAATGCGCATGGTGCCTACCTCCAGAAGTTGACGGTCCCGCATGCTCGTGTCGGAACCGATGTCAGTTGCTGTCATCACTGTACCATGCATGTCAGCCGCTGTCATCACCGAGTACGATAGAGGCATGGCACGTTGGGAGCCGGACAGTCGCCGACGGCTCGAGGAGGCCGCCATGGCGCTCTACGGCGAGCGGGGATTCGACAACACCACCGTGGCCGAAATCGCGGAACGGGCCGGACTGACCGAGCGGACGTTCTTCCGGCACTTCACCGACAAACGCGAGGTCCTGTTCTGGGGGGCGGCCGCCCTGCAGGAGCTCTTCGTGCAGGCGGTGGCCAGTGCGCCGGAGTCGGCCACGCCACTGGAGGCGGTCGGCGGGGCCCTGGCCGCGGCCGGCGCCCTGCTCCAGCAGCGGGGCGACTTCCCCCGGCAGCGCCAGAGCATCATCGCGGCCAGCGTCGAGCTGCGAGAGCGCGAACTGATCAAGCTGGCGTCGTTGGCGGAGGCGCTGGCCGGGCGTTCCGTGCGCGGGGTGTGAAGGACCCGGCGGCAGGTCTCACCGCCGAGATCGCCGTCGCCGTCTTCAAGACCGCATTCGCGCGCTGGGTCGAGCACGGCAACGAGCGGGACCTGACGGTGCTCATGCGGGAGTCCTTGAGCGAGTTGAAGGCTCTGACGGCGGGTTGACCTTGGAGCGAAAGAGTCCGAACGGGACACAGGCGAAGGAACGCCGGTCCATTACCATGGCCTGTTCAGCGTAACGAACCTCATCGGTTTGAACACTGTCCAGTGAGGTTCGTGAGAAAATTTGGGCTTTAGTCTCTAGTGACCCCGCTTCGCATCGCCGAAAATCGAGCCTGAGGCAAGATCTCTCAAAATGAGGTCCTCCTCTGCGCCTCGCCTCGCCTGGCGTCCTATGGTTGTGAAAAGAGTCGACGGGCGGCGATCCCGAGCGCGACAGGAGCCGGAGTGGCGACGACGACACTGGGAAGCTACGAACTCGGCGAGGTCCTGGGCAGGGGCGCCATGGGTGAGGTGCACAGGGCGTCTCGAAACGGCTCTGACTCCCAGATCGCCGTCAAGGTGTTGCGCCCCGAACTGGCGGCTGATCCCGAACTGATCGCCCGGTTCCTCCAGGAGCGATCCATCCTCTGCGGCCTAGAGCATCCGAACTTGGTCCGGGTCCACGATCTGGTGGTCGAAGGGGGCTCCGCCGCCATCGTGATGGACCTGGTCGAAGGCTCGAACCTGCGCCAAGTCCTCAACGAAGCGGGCACATTGGCCCCTGCTGACGCCGCCCGGCTCGTCTCCGAGCTGCTCTCGGCCCTCCAAGCGGTCCACGCCGTGGGGATCGTGCACCGCGACATCAAGCCCGAAAACGTCTTGGTGGGCTCGGACGGTGGGTTGCGGCTCACCGACTTTGGGATCGCCCGTCTGGCCCGTGGACCGTCACTCACCCGGATGTCGGGTCTGATTGGCACCCCTGAGTACCTCGCCCCCGAGCTGGCCGAGCGCGAACACGCCACCCCGGCCGCCGACGTCTACGCGGTCGGGATCCTCTTCTACGAGCTCTTGAGCGGGTTCACCCCGTTCTGTGGGGGCCACCCGGTCGCAGTGCTTCGTCGCCATATGGAAGAGGATCCACCTCGCCTTGCCGGGATCCTCGACGATCTATGGGACCTCATCGCCGCCATGTTGGCCAAAGAGCCCACCGCCCGGCCCAGCGTGGCCGAGGGACAGGAGCGCCTGGCCTCCATCGCACCCCGGCTCGTCGGCCTCCCTGCCCTCCCCCCGACCCGGCCAGAGCGCGAGAGCGAAGAGTCGCCCACCTCGATGAAGGTCCGAGCCATCGATCCCCAAGAGCAGGCGACCATCATTCGGGGCAAGAAGTCCAAACAGACGGCAGAGACTTCCACCAAACGACGCCGTGGCGTCATCGCCGTCGTTGCTCTCGTTGTTGTCGTCTTGGCCGGAGCGATCGTCGGCGTGGCACTCAGCCACGGAAAGTCCCCGTCGTCGCCCCATGCCTCAGCCCCAGCCACATTCGCCTTCAAGCCGCAGTCCTACCCCTCCGGACTGATTGTCGATCGGACCTGGACACTGTCGGGGAAGACCGGAAACCAACTCCACGGCAAGCTCACCCTTGACAATGGAACAGCGGCGACTCTCCAGACCACCTACAACGAAGTAATCCCGAAGTCGGTGGCCACAAGCGCTGGGCAGGTGACCTTTGATCCAAAGCCGAACAAAGTCGTCAACCCCGATCCCGTGCTGCAATATGACGTCCACCTTGCCAGCAAGGCTTCGACCACCATCAGCTACAGCACCGAGGTCGGCAAGACGACCGGGTCGTGGTCTCGCCGCCTCAATAATCTGGCCAACGACCAGATCAGCAACCAGACAGCGTTCCTCGCATTCACTGATCAGGCGCCGCCCCTTACCTTGGCCAGTTTTACGGTTTCACCGACCAGCCTCTCAATGACCGTTGGGCAGACTGCCCCACTGTTGATATCTGGCACGATGAACAACGGCACTCCGGCCCCAAGCCCCGCTCTCAAAGGTATCAACTGGAGCAGCGCCGACCCCAGTGTCGCTACGGTAACGCAAGACTTCGTCAGTGCGCTCGGAGCGGGCGACACCATTCTCACTGCTCAGTCCGGATCACTCGACGAATCGGTCGCCGTGAGCGTCACAGCACCGGCTGGAGAACCGTCCACGGGAAGCAAGTCTCAAACCAACAATGTTGGATCGCAACCGAACGGCGGATCAGGAACTGGGACCGCCGCACCCACAGGGACCACCGCACCCACAGGGACCACCGCACCCACTGGGACCACCGGAACAGTCGCACCCACTGGAACCAACAAGCCGACCGGCACCACTGGGACCACCAAGCCGACCGGAGCCACTGGAACTGCAACGGGGTCTGCACCAAAGGGACCCCTTCCAACCATTTCAGGTCTTCAGATATTTTGGGCTCAGAAGGGGAGTCCGATGTCGCCGCAGCCTGCCGCAGATATCATTGTTGTCGCCTCTGATGGTTTGGGCGACTCGTTCGGCAATACGGGGAATCCGGAGGGGGAACTCCCCACAAGCGTGACATGTAGTGTCAGCATCGTCGGCGTAGTCGCCAACCAATCCGTAGATTGTAATTCCTTCGTGCCTGATAACACGGATTCCTGCGAGGTTTATTGTCCGCTGTTGCCGAGTCGCTACGGCAGTTACACAGTCACACTTACAGTTACAAACTCGAATGGCTCAACCAAATCAAGCGCCGATCTGACTCCCTCTTCAGCGGGCGCATTCAGCAGCAACTTTGAAGGTGTCCAGCTAACAGCAGGAAGAGAATACTCCTGTCTTTCCGGGTCCGGCTTTTTCAACTCCATTGAATGAAGGCGGCACGGGGATAGAATCCGATTACAACTATGTTTATGCTTCTGCAGTCTGTTTTGAGACAGGCCCTACCGTCACATCAGGTGATCTGGGGCTCAACGGCACGAGCCAATCGGACGAGTGGATCTCGATCTATGGGGGAAATTGGATAAGTGCGCTCAGCCTCGTAAATCCCGGTCCAGATCTTCAGTTTCTCAAAACTTGTTAGCGATGGTTCCCTAAACATCTCAGAGCCGTAACGCAGAAGTCAAGCGCTGAATTGAACTGTTAGTCGCTTCGACGCAAGTCGGACGCCACGCCATCGCTCAGGCAAGCGTTCCCGCAGCTTTTTCAGTAGACACAAGTCGCGCATCGTTTGCTATTGCGGCGAATCCACTTTCGAGAAGTGGGCGGAGTGGTGTGTTCGGGGAGCTGAACGTGAGGAGACCAACCATCTCGCCGTCATCAGATTCGACAGGCAAGGTCTGAACAAGGAAAGAAGCTGGTTGTTGTCCCGGCTGGAATGTGACGCCATCCATCTGCCGAAACGCAAACGCATCGGTGTCCAATCTCGGCACGTCGGCCGAGCGCATTGTTACGACGAGCAGCGAAGCAAGGAGGAGGCCACAAGTCTCGCCATCTGTGCGAACTAATGGAAGTGAGAGGACTGCTACCAGGTCAGGATCGAGAGCGTCGACGGCGAGAAGGGAGCGAACGGCATTCCAAGAGACGTCCACAGCCCTTGCCTCGATGCGACTCAGGGCCCGTCGAATCACAGATAGATCAAGGACGACCCAAATTCGACGAGAGATCAAGATGAAGTTGATAGTGGCGGGTTGAAGCGAGCGCTTTCTCGCCATCCAGTTGGGCTTTACTGCTGGAGTTGGTCGACGACACCCTGTACTCCTCCTGATTCTCCGGCAGGCGAATCACACCTGCCTCGTTCTGAAGGGCGCCGAGATCATCCGACGTCGAACCGTCAGTCTCGGCACTCGCCACATTTGCTGCACCAGCCGCCACGTCCGTGACGGCACCAACGAAGTTGTGTTCTTGAACGTCGACAACAACTGCTTGACCACTGGACTTTAAAGCGACTGCGCTTGTCACGTCGGTGTACCCCGTCTTAGCCAGGTTCAAAGAGGTTGCTACGCCTTGAATCGACTGGTCAGAGAGGTCAGGCAAGGCGTTCCGGACGGCGTTCATGCCCGCCTCTCCTCCCGCGGCCATGTCACCAGCACCAAGAGCATCGCCCGCACCGAAAGCACCGAATGCAACGGTCGCGGCTCCTTCGGCGAGCAATCCTGCGTTCCAAGGTCGTACACCGTTGGCCATCTCTGCGGTCTCTCCGGCGAGAGCGAGATGCTGAGACTGCGACTGCGGCGACCACTGCAGCGGGACCAACGAACGGGATCGGAGCAAGAAACGGAGCAGCCATTGAGAGTACGTTTCCGACCACCTTCGTGTCGTTGACGAGCTCCTGAAATCCGTGGCTCTCGACTAACTCGTGTTGAAGCCTGTAGGCGTCTTCAAGCGTGCCCGCATCGAAGTTCACGACACTATGAAGAGCTCTTTTGTACATCCCCAACTCAAATACTGCCGCTGAATGGAAATCGTGGCGCACACGATCGAACCAAGAGCGCTGCCCTACGACGAAATCTCCGGCCGTTGCCATACGACTGGCGAAAGTCTCGATTGCATCAATACGCTGGTTACGTGATTCCGGCGAGCGTTGGCCTGTTCACTGGCAACTTGATTTTGAGCGGCGTTCCGAGTCGAGGTCGCCGATTTGATATCGGCACTCGCTTGGTTACGCTCGATCCACGCTGCATTCCGAGACTGCGTTGCGGCGACAATCTCCGCACTCAGCCGGGCGGCTTCAGTGTGGTTGCCCACAGCATCGGCCACCGTCTTCTCGCTCTCGAAGAGATTCACTTTGCCGTAGTACAGCCAGTATTCCTCGTTGGCCGATCCGTAACGAGCCTGCCGCCGCAGCCAGCAGCGTTTGAGGCTGAGTTCGCTTCAATTTGGGCATTCTGAGCACGGCCGAGAACTTGGATGGCCTGCTGTTCGAGGGCGATTAAGGGTACCGGCGTAGTCATGCAGGGCAAAAACCGCGTCCTGATGCGCTGTTACCAACTCTTCAAGATCAAATGGGATGACGTGAACGGACTCAGCAAATGCCTGAGCTGCAACTCCGGACCAAAGAGACGTACCAGCTTGTTCCGCCATTCCGCGTATGGACTGGCCGCTTGATACACCCTGATCAATGATGGGCTGCAGGGCGTTGGCGATGTCGGTAAATGCATCGGCAGAACCGGGGGTGGGGTTACCGCCGAGGATTGACCAGTCTGTCATTTCAGCCGCCGGCTATTGAACCGTCGATAACGCCAGTAACCGACGAGATCTCCGCATCGATCTCCGATACGACGTGTGATTCATCGCTCTGGTAGCCCTTGAGAGTTGCGATCAATACCCGCTGCAATTCGTTAAACTGATCTGACAGTTCCGATATCCCACTCTTTGATCGGTCGAAAAAATGTTCGATGGCCTGCGTAAGGCGTGCGTCTCCAGTGTCGCCCAGATCAAGTCTGGAAGCCGACAGGGAACCAAAGGCCGACACGAGTTGCGAGAACCCAGCTGCCAGTTGAGCCGGAAGCTCGAACTCGACCTGGAATGAGGTCATGGAATCAATACTTCTTCAAGACGGCATCTCTTGATCATCATGCCTCAATGGAAGCGTCGGTTCGATCAGCTCTGGTTGAAGGAGGATGCGACGCTCTGTTCGGTCGTCTCGTACGAGGAGGCTGCATTCTGTGTCAGTTGCGCGATCCCGGTCAACGCCGAATGAAGGCCTGTGGCATCTCTTTGCCACTGATCCCAGAGCACCTCGAAATTGGGCCTGCGCAGTACCGACCCAAGTCTGATCGGAGAGGCGCAACGACGCCAGCCAAGCGTTGCAGCGTAGCTTCGACATCTGCCGCTCCGGCATTCATCTGCGCTGAGATCTCCCGGAGCTGCTCCGGAGTGACAGTTATTCCACCAGCCATGTCTTCTCTCCTCACTACCGCGAATAGAGTCCGCCAACCGGCAGGATGCCCTCGACAGCGCCAATGTAGGGCGGGATGTGGCGATGGTCAAGCAGAACCCTTGCTTCCGCCGCTCGATGGCGTCTGCTAATCTGCACCATCCGATGGCCCCCTGCCCGCGATCTGAATCGCCCGCCCCGCCGGCCCGCTGAACAGACTGGTCTTAGGTAAACGCACGCCAAAAATTTCGGCGTCGGTTGAGGCGCACTTGGGCTGAGAAGCAGTCCGGCACGTGATTTCCTTGCCTCGCCGACGAGACCACGAAACGAAACTGCGTTCAACTCGGACGTGTTTCCTGCGATCACGATGCTCCGGCTGTGGTCCCGCCCCGTCTTGAGCATGCCCTCTAGGGTCGCTGCCAGCGGTGTATCGAGGATCTGTTCCACGTCGTCGACCAGGATCGCAAGAGGACCGACCTCGGTTATCGCAGCAAAAGAGAGCTCGTCCGAGGAGGTGACTCGGGCGTTCAGTACAGCCAGTACCCCCGGTTCGCCGACGATTCGTTCCAGCGGCGATGGAAGCGAGACAATGGCGACGATCGAAGTGCCTCCCTTTGCAAGCGATTTGGCGAAGGCGACGAGCGTGTTGCTCCTGACCGGATCTACGGGGTACCAAGCACGACATAACCCGGTCCATCGCCGAGGAGGTCGACGTCGATCCGATCGAGGCGATTGCCCTCCAACACCAATCGACGCACGAAGGGGTTGCCGGTCATTCGGGCCCAAGCTTGCGACCAGCATCGGCGTGGGCGACGTCGGAAGGTAGGACGGCAATGGGCTCCGGGAGCGAGGACTTTGGGACGCTCGCAGCCAAAGAAGTGCACTGATCGGCGATCCCGACGCAGGGCAGACACTTGAGCTGGCCCGGTCGCCTCCATTGACAGCGTCGCCACCTGGATCTCGCTGTCCAGAGTCGGCCCGGAAGGCCCTGCCGGAGGGAATCTCGTCACGGAAGATTGCGGGAATTCAAACCGGCGAGGGAATAACTGGACCGATCGTTGAGACGAAGAACCAACCGGAATTCTGTCATTGTGGCCATGCGACCGGTGAGGACACGTCCGATCGCCAGTGATGACGACACGCACGCCCGCACCCGGACCTTCTCTGAGCGAGATGCTGGAAGGACGCCACCAAACGGCCCCCGATCGGTTCCTTCGAAGGCGGTCGTGAATCCTTCCCAGCGGTCAAGAAGAACCACTACGTACGGCAACTTCTGGTCCGCTGGCACCGAAGTCCGCTGGTCGGCGACGTTCGAGAAGCCACCCATCGACAGTGTGCGCTGCCGATGTTCGATGTCAGCGAGAAGTTTGGTGATGAGTCGATCGGTTCGTTCAACTTCGGTCCGCGAGACCACCGCACCACAGTGAGGGAGATCGGCAAGAGACAGGAGGGCTCCGTTGCCGCAATCGATGGCGTACATGTGGAGGTCAGCCCGGGCTCATGCTGCTGGCGGCCGATGCGGCAATCGTTCGCAACAAAGTGGAACGGCCGGATCCCGGGTCCGCCGGCACACAAGGAGGTGGCCACCAAACTCGATATCGAGGGATGCCACGGAACGGGCCTGTTCGGCTGGAATGTCCTCAAGGCCGAAGGGGATTCCTCCTAGGGGAGGACCAGATGCGCCCGGCCGGCCACGTCGGAGAGGAGCAGCGTACTCGGGTAAAGGGGGAAGCCACGGGCTGGAAGTCGGGGGGACTCCTCAGACGCTTCTGTCGCTGCGACGATTTCTTGGACCAGCAGGGTGAGATCCGTTTCGTCGTTGAGAACCAACACCCGCTGCTCGGGTTTCGGTTGGTAAATCGTCTCGGGTGTGACTACCCGAAGGGAGGGCTGAGAACCGTCGGCGACCAGATCGCGCCGCCGCCCCCCCACCCGGGCCGCCTGGAACTCGAGTAGCTGTTCGTGGCCGATACGGATGTAGCCCCGCCCGGGATTGGACTTGGCGATGCGCGCCGCCAACTGGCTGTCGATGACATCTGTGCTGTCCATGGCGTCCGTGACCCGCATGGCGATCCGAAGGTTGGTGTTGGTCTTGATCGCAGGGCGACACCACTCCGGCTGGACGTTGGGTGGCCAAGGATGCAGGTGGATTCCCAAGGGACCGTCCCCGGCGGCCCAGGTCGACCAAGCCATCGACGAACTCAGGTATCTCCTCGACCAATGAGGCGAATTCGTCGATCACGATGAGGATGCGGGCCAACGTCGGTGCGGAAGACGATGTCGGCCGATCTGCCCTCGAGGACAGCGCCAGTAGTCGTCGATGTCCTTCACTCCTGCAGTTCGGAAGAGCTCGCTCCCGGTCGTCTCAACTCTGAGCAGCCAGGGAGGTCAGCGCTCGCTCAGTGAGGTGGCCATCGAGGTCGGTCACCATTCCCACGGTATGGGGCAGTCGAGCACAGGCTTTGAAATGCGCTGCCCGCCCTTGTAGTCGACGAGCACGAAGTTCAGCGCGTCGGGGCGGTTGGCCACCGCCCAAGCTGGCAATCAGCGTCTGGAGCAGCTCGCTCTTTCCTGAGCCAGTCGTGCCTGCAACCAATCCGTGAGGACCGTCGTGTTGAAGGTCGACTTCAAGGGAGCCGGCAGGCGGTAGCCCCGATAACAGCCGACGTGGTCCTCCCGCCCACTTCCCAACCCGCGACGAGCGCTGTCGGCCGTCGGGTGGTTCCAATCCGAGGAGATCGAGGAGGACAAGCGAATCGGGAAGTCCAGCGCCTGATCCTTTTTGACGATCAAGCCGCAGCGGAGCCAACGCCCTGGCGGTCTCCTCAGCCCAATCGGGATTTACCTGGTCGGGTGCCACATCGCTGAGCACCGATCCGTCGGAGAGACGAAGTTCGAGCCGATTATGCTCACCGATCGGGAAGTTGACCACCGCGCGACATTCCTCGGGAAGTTGCGCATCGCTTTCGGCAAGGCAGATGCAGTAGACGTCTACCGTTGGTCCAAGTGCGAGAATCTTGGCAACTGACGGGTGTGATCGCATTCGGGACGCTGCACCGAGGACGACCACAATCGCCGACTCTCGCTGGACATGATCGCCAGCTCGTGTCGCGTTCTTGATCTCAATCCGGCGGTCGATGGTTGCAGCGACCTGGTCAGCCAACGGAGAAAATAGCGTCATCCGTGAGGCCGACGCTGGCGGTGCTTTCACTTTGGGTCATCCGAAGGTGCGGAAGCCACATGGACCAGTTCCACCTTTGCAATGGCTCACCCGCTATGAAGAACAACGAGTCGGACATCGTCTGGGGCATGCAGTGTCGCAATCTGGGTCACCAACCACCGGGTAAGCGCTTGCACTTCGGCACTACCACCCGCCACCCCAAGTACACCTACTTGGGCCAAGATTCACGGTCGCGGGAACCTGGTGGAGAACTGGTCGCTTCTCGGGAAGCGAATCGGCAACGTCGGGGCGAGCCCCACCGATGAGCTCAACCGAAGACGTTCGGTCGGCCAAGCCGACTCTGAGGTTCATGAAGTCGGGGTCGCTCCGCCGCCGTTCCCACAGTTGGACGAGGGGGCCGCTAGCGATCGCCGCTATTTCACGCTGGATCGGGCGAAGGCGCTCCGCAGAGAGAGCGTCTCTCGGTCGAGAGCGGTTTTCAGTTCCTCCGTGTAGAGGGCTTTCCGCTCTTGATACTTGACCACCGCACCCCTGTGTGACCGAGTGCCCTTTCGGCGATCCGTCATATACGTGCTCACCGCCATCGCTGGGGAAAGGAGCGCAAAGAGAATGAAGATCGGCTTCACCAGTAGGGCCATAACTCCCCCGATGAGAAGCGGGAGAACTATTCCAGCAATGGAAAACGCACTCCTTTGTCGTTCCCCTGGTGGAACTGGCACGGAGATTCTACGCCGCCTCGGGTTGGGCAAGAATCCGAGGCGGTCGGTTGAACTTATGTATCCCGCTCTCGTTCGACGTCCACCATGGCGGTTGGTCCCGATGCGAGCGTTAATGTCAGCATCGAATCGCCGATCTCAACTATTTCGCCGGCGGAAAGGCGGGTCGGAGTCTTCAGCTCGATTCCGCCCACAAGTGTCCCGTTACTCGACACAAGATCTTCAATCACTGCGCCTTCGGCGTCAAGCCGCAGGCGGACGTGTTGGCGAGAAACCTCGCCGTCGGAAGGAAGCCTGAGATCTGCGCCCTTCGAGCGGCCGATGACGTAGGAGCCGGACCCCAGCGTCCAGGTTGTTCCGGCGTCAGGACCTCCCACGACCCGAAGGTGCCCAACTATCTCATCTGGCTCAATTTCAGGTAACAGACCTTCACTCGGCGCGTCCACGGGGACAGCCGGCGCGGCTTGAAGAATGGCCCCGTCGGAGAATCCCACGTCAGTGAGAAGGTCTGCGGGCAAGAGGCGACGTCCGTTCATTCGCCATTCTGACGGACGGTCGACGAACTGAGTGAGTAACGGATCGATGTCTCTAACGCACGCTCCTGTTGGCGCTGTGAGCGCAACGTCGTGGTTTGCGCCGGAGCGAAGATCCGAAATCAGGACGAGGAACGCGACCTGGTGCAGATCATGCAGGAGTCGCTCGAGGAGTTGAAGGTGTTGACCGGAGGGGCTCCGACCTGACCGCACCGCGGCGCCTGGCCCCGTGGGGTCAGGTCGGACGCGCCGTGGCGAAGGCCTCGGTGAGCTCCCGGTTGAAGGCCTTGAGGTCATCCGGTTTGCGGCTGGTGATCAACGTGTTCGGGCCGTCGCGGTCGACGATCACTTCCTCGTCCTCCCAGCGTGCGCCGGCATTGACGAGGTCCGTCTCGAGACTCGGCCACGAGGTCAGCGTGCGGCCGCGGACGACGTCGGCCTCAATCAACGTCCAGGGCCCGTGGCAGATGGCCGCCACGGGCTTGCCGGCGTCGCACATGGCGCGGACGAAGGTCACCGCCGGCTCGTCGAGGCGTAGTTGGTCCGGGTTCGCCACTCCCCCCGGCAGGACCACTGCGTCGAAATCATCGGAGCTGATGTCAGAGGTCGTGCGGTCGACGGGAAATGTGTCGCTCTTGTCCAGGTGGTGCATCGCCTGGACGTCCCCGGATCTGGGGGCGACCAACCGGGGTGAGCCGCCGGCTTCGAGGACGGCCTTCCACGGCTCGGTCAGCTCGACTTCTTCGATACCCTCGTTGGCCACCACAAAGGCCACCCGGACGCCGTGCAGTTCGTTCGTCATGTGCTCACTACCTCCTGTCGGGAGGGCTACCCGTTCGAGGGCGGGTGAAACGCCGGCTTTCTGGCGCTACGCGGGGAGGAAGCTGAAGCGCACCTGGCGTCTGGGGTTGTCGACGTTGAGGTCGACGAGGACCAGCGACTGCCAGATGCCGAGGGCGGGCCGCCCACCGACGACCGGAATGGTGACGGACGGGCTGACCAGCGCCGGCAGCAGGTGGTCGGCGCCGTGGCCCGGTGAGCCGTGGGCGTGCCCGTACCGGTCGTCGCGCGGGAGGAGACGTTCGAGCGTTTCGAGGAGGTCGCCTTCGGAGCCCGAGCCCACCTCCATGAGGGCGAGCCCGGCCGTCGCATGGGGAACGAAGACGTTGACCAGCCCGTCGTTCTCCTCGGCGCAGAATCGTTCCAATTCCGTGGTGAGGTCGACGGTTCTCGAGCGGGAGGTGTCGATGTCGATCTGCGAGGTGCGCATCGACCCATTCTGCTGCCATGCCAGCCCACCGGTGGCCAAAGGGTAGCGAACAGGTCGCCCGGGCCGGGCGAGGGGCGGGTTGAAAAGGACCAGGCCGGAACAACCATTAGCGTTAGTGGGGTGAGCGACGTCGACCGTGTCCTGCTTGCCTCGCCCCGGGGCTTCTGTGCCGGGGTGGAGAAGGCGGTCAAGGCGCTGGCCTGGATGGTGCGGGTCTTCGACGCGCCCGTCTACTGCTACCACGAGATCGTGCACAACCGGATCGTCGTGGACCGGTTCCGGGCGCAGGGCGTCGTGTTCGTCGACGACGTGCGCGAGGTCCCGCCGGGCTCGCCGCTCATGCTCAGCGCCCACGGATCGGCGCCCGAGGTGGTGGCCGCGGCCCGGGCCAACGGTGGCGTCGTCATCGATGCCGTGTGCCCCCTCGTCACCAAGGTCCACCACGAGCTCAAGGTGCGGACCAACAAGGGCTACACGGTGCTCTACATCGGCCACGCCGGGCACGAGGAGGCCGTGGGCACCATGGCCGTCGCGCCCGAGTCGGTGCGGTTGATCGAGGACGAATCGGACCTGGACGCCCTGGCCAAGGAGGACATCGGCGGCGAGGGCTCGCCGGTGGCGCTCCTGGCGCAGACCACGCTCAGCCACGACGAGTGGCGCGGCCTCATGGAGTCGGCCCGGGAGCGCTACCCCGACCTCTGGATGCCCAATCGCAGCGATCTGTGTTTCGCCACGACGAACCGCCAGGCATCGCTCAAAGCGATGGCGGACGCCGCGGACACCATCGTCGTGATCGGCTCGGCCAACTCGTCCAACACCATCGCGCTGGAGAAGGTGGCGCTGGCGTCGGGGTGTGCACGCGTGCTGCGCATCAACGAGGCGAGCGAGCTCCCCGACGACCTGTCGGGCACGGTGGGCGTCACCGCCGGTGCCTCTGCTCCCGAGGCACTGGTCGAAGAGGTCATTGCGGTCCTCGCCCCCCGCCTCGGCGTCACCGAGCTGACGGTGACCACCGAGGATGAGTACTTCCCTCCCCCGCCCGAGTTGCGCGAGCTCCTCCGCTCGGTGAGCGCGACGCTGGGATTCCTGGCCGGTCGGGTCGGACCGGGGTCCGCCGGGACCACGGTCGGGCGGACCGACCCGGTCATCGAAGACCGGGGCGTCTCGGCTGCCGACGTGCTGGACATGCTGGCTTCGTGACGCGTGTCGGTGCAATGATCGTCAGGTGACCTTTACGCGGATGGATGAGTCGACCTCGGCGGAGTGGCAGCAGATCATCGTCGAGACCATCGAGTACGAGCAGACCATGGCCGACCGGGTACTCGTCATGCTGGCCCAGCTCGAGGACCTCGTCGTCGGCTTCGCGGTCGACCAGCTGGTGCACTCGCTGCAGACGGCGACCCGGGCCGAGGAGGCCGGGGCGTCGACCGAGGTCGTCGTGGCCTCGTTGTGCCATGACATGGGGAAGACGATTTCCGTGATGAACCATCCCGCCATGGCGGCCGAGATCCTGCGGCCCTACGTGGGCACGGACACCTTCAACATGGTGCTGCACCACCAGGACTTCCAGGGACGCCATTACTTCGGGTACATCGGCATGGATCCGGCCGCCCGCGACAAGCACGTGGGGCAGCCCTGGTACGCACTCGCCGAGCAGTTCGCCGACGAATGGGACCAGAACAGCTTCGACCCCGACTACCCCACCAAGCCGCTCTCGCATTTCGAGCCCATGGTCCGCGAGGTGTTCGGCTCCCGCTCGACGCATTGACGAAGGGCCTCACCGGGGGACGTCAAGGTGGGGCGCGTCGGAACGCAGCGGGAAGTGTGCACATCGATCCGGCGCGGGCACGCCGCGTCATCGTCGGCGCGCGTCGGACGTTCGACGAGCGCTACCCCGGGCTGAAGCTCGCTCCCGTCGTCGGGCTCATCTGCGCCTACGAGGAAGAGGCGAATATCGGCGCCGTCCTGGCGGCGATGCCCGCCGAGGCCTGCGGGTTGCCCGTGTCGACGCTGGTCGTGGTGGACGGCGGTGACGACGCGACGGCTCGGGTGGCGCTCGCTGCGGGCGCCCTCACCTTCGCGCTGGCGGAGAACCTCGGCCACGGGTACGCGCTCCGGGTCGGCTACTCGCTGGCCATGGAGCTCGGCGCGACGTTCGTGGTGACGCTGGACGCGGACGGCCAGAACGACCCGGCCGAGATCCCGCGCATGCTGCAGCCGTTGGTCGACGACGAGGCGGACTTCGTCGTCGGCTCGCGCCGGCTCGGGAGCGACACGACCTCGGACCGTGTCCGCAAGGCCGGCGTGCACGTGTTCTCGCACGTGCTCAGCTTTCTGGGGGGAACCACGCTCACCGACACCTCGAGCGGGTACCGAGCCCTGCGCGTCCTCATGCTCGAAGACGTGGCCCACCGGCTCAGGGAACCGCAGTACCAGACAGCGGAGCTGCTCATCACCGCCATGTCGCGGGGCTGGCGCGTGACCGAGCGGCCCACGACGTGGTTGCCCCGGGCCTCGGGGACGCTCGAAGAAGGGCGGCAACTGGCTCTTCGGCCTGCAGTACGCGCGGGTCGTCGTGACCACCTGGTGGCGTGCGCGCAAGGAGAGAGCGCCGTTCGGCGGGGTCGTGCGGTAGGTCGGGGTCAGTACGAGGCGCGCTCGAGCATCTCGGTGATGCCCTTCCGGTGTGAGGGGTCGCGTCCAGCCGCCTGAGCCGGAGCAGGGCGATCGGCCGACGCATCGGTACTGTGGACACGTGGTGCGAACCATCGTCAGCTTCCGTCGCGATGAGAAGGGTGACTATGTCGCCGAACTCTCGTGCGGACATAGCCAGCACATCCGTCATCAGCCCCCGTTCCGACTGCGGCCTTGGGTGCTCGATGCCGAGGGACGGGCGAAACGGGTCGGGACAGAAATTGCATGCCCGTTGTGTGACCGCCAGCCGATGCTGTCTTCCGAGGAAGGCGGGTCACCAGTCTGCCTCGCAGGATCGTTGTGCGTGGACTGTGGTGTCGTGGTGGACGGAGGACCGCATCGCGCTGGCTGCCGGTGGGAGACGTCGTCGTGACCCGGCACTCCATGCCCGACCTCGGCCTGCTCGACTGGGCGTTGCATCGCGGACCTCAGCTCCTTGAGGTAGGCGCAGTCACCGAGATCCGTGGCGCGTTCGACGTCGTCGCCGAATTGCGCGCTGGCGCAACCGGACTCCTCGCCCGTTGGGGCTCCTGTGGCCCGGCGGCGTGACGGCTAACGCGGTGGGCGCCCGCTTCGCTTGGACAGCCTGCGCTGTTCGAGAGCGGGAACCGGTCGTTTCTGGCGGCGTTCGGCCAGGAGGCGGATGCCGGCGAGGGACTTGGGTGTGTCGACGCGGCGGAACCATTCCATGCGGCCGGCCACTTTCAGACCGACGACCGGTCCGGCGCAGATCTTCTGACACCCGACGGGGACCAGCTTCGACTCCGACTTCCTGAGGACGCGCAGCAGGCAATCGGCGTTCTTGCACTTCTTGCACACGAAGACCTTTTTCTTGCGCACCCCTGCTCTTTACCCGGTCCGGTGCGACCCCACCCTTTCCCGGCCGTGCACCAGGGTCACCGCGGCCACCGCACCGATGAGCAGGAGGATGCCGGAGATGTCGAGGGCGACGTGAAGCCCGGACCCGAACGCCTCGTATGCCGCGTTGACGACCTTGGTGGCGATCTTCGCGATGGCGGCGTTCTTGTTGTGCTCTGCCCCCGAGACCGCCGCCCCACTGCCGGATCCACCGCCGATCACGTCATGGAGGACGAGGCTCTGGAAGTTCGGCGGTATGCCGAGCTCCTTCAACCGCGCCGCCAACTGGCCGGTCAACTTGGAGTTCACGATGGACCCCAGCACCGCGACGCCGAAGACCGCCCCCATTTCCCGGCTGGTATTGGTGACCGAGGCCGCCATGCCCGAGTGCTCGGGCGCCACCACGGCGAGCGGGGTCGAGGTGACCGGGACCAGCATGATGCCGAATCCGACGCCGGCGATGCCGAGGACCCAGGCCAGTGCGGGCAGGCTGACATGGGGTCCCAGGACGGCGCTCGTGATCAGGATGCCGGTGGCGGCCAACAGGCAGCCGACCGTCATCGGCGTGCGCGGCCCCCGGCGCGCCACCCAGGGCCCCGTCATGATCGAGGAGATGATGAGCCCGGCCGCCATCGGCAGGAACGTCACCGCAAGCGCGTACGCAGAGGCGTTGACGACGACCTGGAGGTACAAGGCGGTGAAGAAGAAGATCGAGAAGGTCCCGAAGTACGCGGCAAAGGCGACGAACACAGAGCCCGTGAACGGCCCCTTCCGGAAGAGTGCAAAGTCGAGGATGGGGCGCCGCACGCGGTGCTCGACGAGGATGAAGGCTGCGCCGAAGACGACCGACAGCGCGAAGAACCCGTCGATCCACCATGCCAGGTAGCCGGATTGCTCACCCTGGATGATCGCGAAGGAGACGGCACCCAGCGTGAGCGCTCCGAGGACGATCCCGAGCCAGTCGAGCCGTCCCTCTTCACGATCGGACGTCTCGGGCACGAAGAGAGATGCCATGAGGAGGGCCACGGCACCGATCACGAGGTTGAACCAGAAGATGGCGCGCCAGCTCCAAATGCCCACGAGGAGACCGCCGATGACGGGGCCGAGGGCCAGTGCGAGGCCGGAGACGGCGGCCCAGACGCCGAGGGCATCGGCGCGGGTGGCCTCGTCGGGGTAGACGTGACGAATGATGGAGAGCGTCCCGGGTTCGGAGGCCGCCGCGCCGAGTCCCATGATGACGCGGCCGGCGATGAGCCAGTCGACGTTCGTGGCCGTGGCGGCCACCACCGACCCGGCGCAGAACACGGCGACACCGCTCAGCATGACCTTCTTGCGGCCGAGCACGTCGCCCAGCGTCCCGCCGGCCAGCATGAAGGCGGCGAAGGTCAACGCGTACCCGTTGACGACCCACTGCAGCGAGGTGATCCCTGCGTGGAGGCCGCTCTGGACGTCGGCCAGCCCCACGCTGACGACGGTGTTGTCGAGGAACGTCAGGAACAGGACGGCGCAGAGGGTGGCGAGCGCGACTGCCTGTGCGGGCGAACCGAGGCCGCCGATCCTGATGACCAGGCCGGGTGCGGCGCCGTCCCGACCGGAGGCGGGGTCGTCGGGGGTCGCGATGCTCACCTGACCGCCCACCTGATCGGGTCGGGACCCCGGGATGTCCTCCATGTCACCCCACCCTAAGAGGCATGGGTGGAAGCGGGGCGCCCTTTCGCCACCCCGGGACCCCTCCGGCCTGTCCCGGCGATAATGGCGGGATCGACGCGACAGAGGCTTCGGCCGCCACAATTGATCCCGGACTCTTGCACCAGCTCCGCGAGGTGGTCGGCGACCGCCATGTCATCGAGGACCGCGACGTCATGGGTTCCTACGTCGTGGACTGGACGGGACGGTTCCGGGGTGCAGCATCGGTCGTCCTCCGGCCCGGTGATCTCGTCGAGGTCGCCGCGCTCGTGGCGCTGTGCCGCGAGGCCGGGGTGGCCCTGGTGCCCCAGGGCGGGAACACCGGACTGGTCGGCGGTGGGGTGCCGCTGGGCGGGGAGGCCGTGCTGAGCCTGGGGCGGCTGACCCGGATCTTCGACGTGGACCAGGTCGGCGGTCAGCTCACGGCGGAAGCCGGTGCATCCCTGGCCGAGGTCCAAGCGGTGGCGCATGCGGCCGGGTGGGCCTACGGCGTCGATCTGGGAAGCCGCGACAGCGCGACCGTCGGCGGCACGATCGCCACCAATGCGGGCGGTCTCCAGGTGCTGCGTTACGGCGCCACGAGGACCCAGCTGCTGGGGATCGAAGCGGTGCTCGGGACGGGCGCAGTCGTCTCGCACCTGGGCGGACTGACGAAGGACAACACCGGGTACGACCTCGCCGGGCTTCTCTGCGGCAGCGAGGGCACCCTCGGGGTGGTCACTGCGGCCCGTCTGCGCCTCGTCGTGCCCACCGAAGAGCGGGCCGTCGCACTGCTCGCCTTCGACTCCGCCGCGGCCGCGGTCGATGCCGGCTTCCTCCTGCGCCGGAGCCTGCCCGAGCTGCAGTCTCTCGAACTCTTCCTCGGGTCGGGCCTCGAGCTGGTGTGCCGTGCCGGGGGGCTCGCCCCACCGTTCGCGACGGCGCATCGGGCCTATCTCCTGGCCGAAGTGGCGGGCGAGCGTGATCCGCTCCCGGATTTGGGCGAGGCGCTCGAGTCGGTCCCGTGGATTGAGGAGACCGCGGTGGCCACGGACGCACATCGACGGGCGCAGTTGTGGCGCTACCGCGAGGCGCACACCGAAGCGATCAACACGCTGGGCGCCCCCCACAAGCTCGACGTCACGCTCCCTGCCCCCGCGCTGGCGGCGTTCATCGAAAGGGTGCCCGGCGTCGTCAGTGCAGTGAACCCCGGCGCGACGACGTGGCTCTTCGGCCATGTGGCGGACGGCAACGTCCACGTCAACATCACCGGGGTGGATCCCGACGATGTCGCGGTCGACGACAGCGTGTTCGTCCTCGCCGCCGACATGGGGGGAAGTATCAGCGCCGAGCATGGCATCGGGACGGCGAAACGGCCGTGGCTCCATCTCAATCGAAGTGCAGCGGAGATAGCGGCCTTTCGCAGCATCAAGCACGCGCTGGACCCGGCGGGGATCTTGAACCCCAACGTGCTGTTCCCACCCGACGTGGTGCGATGAGCCAGCCGGCGCCGACGTATGGCGGTTGTGGCGCGACGGTGCGAATCCCGACGAGTTCCGTGAGGTGTTCACCGTCGCCTCGTGGAGCGAGCATCTTCGTCAGCATCAGGACCGTATGACCGGGTCCGACCAACAGTCTCTCGACGCGGCGAGAGCGTCCGGGCTCCAGAAGGGCTTAGCCCTCTCCCCCGTCGCGCATCCCTTTGGAGACCTGGCCGCACCGGGCGCACCACGCTGCGGGCGCACGCTCATCGGAAGGGTGAATCAATCCTCCACAAAGGACGCAACGCCAGATCACAGGAGACTGCTTTTCCGATGCCGACACGAACCTTCCCTTTCATCCGGAGAGAGAACATACCTCTGCTTCGGCGCCCGTGGTGGGATGGAGGCCCCTCATGCCGAGGTTCCCTGACCGCGCTGTTTCGCAGTTTCCCGAGCTGCGAAAGCGCTCCCACCAGGTTCGCCTGGGTATACTCGGCCCAGCTGAGTCGTCTGACCCTCCTCCAAAAACGGGGACGCGCGTAAGTGCTCAGGAGCCGGAGAGAGCTCAATGGAGGAGAACCAAGAGGCGATCCAGGAGAGCCTGCGCGCCCTGACGCAGTTCTTCGTCAACGACGGCACGCTGGGAGACACCCTCTTTCGCGTCAGTGAGATGGCGTGTGCGTTCACCCCCGCGAAGTACGCCGGGATCACCATGATGGTCGAGGGCTCACCGCGCACCGGGGTGTTCACCAATCCCGACGCGCCGCAGATCGACGAGGCCCAATACCGATCCGGAGAGGGCCCGTGCATGTACGCCTTCCGGGACCAGGTGTCGTACCGCATCGATTCGACCGCCACCGATCAACGATGGCCGGATTTTGCCGCGGCCGCGGCTGCCTACGGGATCCGTTCGACTCTCTCGGTTCCCCTCGCGGCCCGTGGCACGAGCTTGGGTGCGTTGAATCTCTATTCGGAATCCGAGAACGCGTTCACGGCGGCCCACGAGGCGAGTGTCCGCGTCTTCGCCGACCAGGCCTGCATCGTGCTCGCCAACGCGCAGGTGTACTGGGACGCCCGGCAGCTCAGCGAGAACCTGAGTCAGGCCATTGAGACCCGCGAGACCATCAGCCAGGCCGTGGGCATTCTGATCGCGGCCGGTGGCCGGACGCCGGCGGATGCATTCCAGGTGCTGGTCAATGCGTCGCAACGCGAGAATCGCAAGGTGCGCGACATCGCCGAGGAGATCGTGGCGCGCACCGTCGAACGGCGGGCGGACGGCACCACGTAGAGAGGCATCTTTTCTGGTCGATCCTGTCCGCTGCGGGTAAACAGTACGCATGCAGCCAGCTTCGGGTCGCCCCTTCCCCCTGGGCGCCACGCCCACACCGGAGGGTCTCAACGTCGCGGTGTCCTCTGAAGTAGCCGATGCCGTCGAGTTCTGTCTGTTCGATGGCGACGGATCCGAGGAGCGCATCGCGTTGCCGGAGCGAACGGCCCATGTCTGGCACGGCCTCCTGCCCGACGTCGGGCCGGGCCAACGCTACGGGTTGCGGGTGCACGGCCCCTGGGACCCGGCGAACGGCGTGCGCTGCAATCCGGCCAAGCTCTTGCTCGACCCCCATGCGACGGCCATCGACGGAGACGTCGTCTGGGGCCAGGCGGTGTTCGGGCACGATCTGGACCAACCCGACGTCCTCAATGACCTGGACTCGGCATCCGCCATGCCCCGGTGCGTCGTCACCGAGCGCTCCTTCAATTGGGAGGACGACAGGCGCCTCGGTGTCCCGCTCGAAGAGACGGTGGTCTACGAGACCCACGTGAAGGGCCTGACGGCACGCCACCCTGATCTTCCCGAGGACATCCGCGGCACGTACGCCGGCCTGGCTCATCCCGCGGTCACCGGGTACCTGTCGGACCTCGGCGTCACCGCGGTCGAGCTCCTCCCCATCCATCACTTCGTCCAGGATTCCCGCCTGCTCGACCTCGGGCTCCGGAACTACTGGGGGTACAACAGCATCGGATTCCTGGCTCCCTACGATGGCTACAGCGCCGCCGGGTCAGCAGGCGGACAGGTCGACGAGTTCAAGTCGATGGTCAAGGCGTTGCACCGCGCCGGCCTCGAGGTGATTCTCGACGTGGTCTACAACCACACGGCAGAGGGCAATCACCTCGGTCCGACGCTGTCGCTCAAGGGGATCGACAACCCCGCCTACTACCGGCTCGTCGACGGTGAGCGGGGCCGCTATTTCGACACGACCGGAACCGGCAACAGCGTCAACGTCGGCCATCCGGCCGCCCTCCGGCTGATCATGGACTCCCTGCGCTACTGGGTCACCGAGATGCATGTCGACGGATTCCGCTTCGACCTGGCGACCACGCTCACACGGCAGACGGGGAACGAGGACATCCACAGTGCGTTCCTCGACCTGGTCCACCAGGATCCCGTCCTTGCTCCGGTCAAGCTCATCGCCGAGCCGTGGGACCTGGCGGGCTACCAGGTGGGAGGGTTCCCGGCCCGTTGGTCGGAGTGGAACGGGAAGTACCGCGACCAGGTACGGGACTTCTGGCGGGGAGAGGAGGGGTTGCTCGGGGAGTTCGCTCTACGGGTGACGGGGAGCGGCGACATCTACTCCAGCGACCGCAGGGTGCCTTCGGCGAGCGTCAACTTCGTGACGGCGCACGACGGGTTCACCTTGGCCGATCTCACGGCCTACAACGAGAAGCACAACGAAGCCAACGGCGAAGACGACAACGACGGCGAGAGCGACAATCGCTCATGGAACTGCGGGGTGGAGGGCCCGACCGACGACCCGGCCGTGGTGAAGCTCCGGGCGCGGCAGCGGCGCAACCTCATGGGCACGCTGCTGCTCTCCGCCGGGATCCCGATGCTCCTCGGCGGCGATGAGATCGGGCGGACGCAAGGGGGGAACAACAACGCGTACTGCCAGGACAACGAGATCTCCTGGTACGACTGGGAGTCCGTGGACAAAGACCTCCTCGGCTTCGCCCGCTCCGCCATCATGCTGCGACGCGCCCATCCGGCCCTGCGTCCACGCGAGTACCTCCGCGGTCCCGAAGGTGGCGTGGCGCAGATGGTGCTCTACCGCGCCGACGGGAAGCAGATGGCCGATCAGGACTGGCAAGACCCCTCGGCCAAGACGTTGGCGATCTCCCTCGACGGCCGCCTGATCGAAGATGCCGAAGGCGACTGGGACGGCGAACGTTTCCTGGTTCTCATCAACGCCCATTTCGAACCTGTGGCCTTCACCATCCCCGGCCAACGCAGCGGCTGGGAGATCGTCCTGAGCAGCCTGGAGCCGGCTGAAACCCCGGCCCTGCGGGACGGAAACGTCCTCGATGTCCCCGATCGGTCGTTCCTGCTGTTGATGGCTGCATCCCCCGGGGCTACGCAGGGGAATCCCTAGAGCGCCGTCAGCGTTGGTGCGTTTCGGGGGCAAGAGGAGGCAACATGGCGAGAGCGGTTCGGTTCGATCACTACGGGGGCCGCGAGGTCCTGTACGTCGCAGAGGTAGCCGTTCCCGAGCCGGCGCCTGGTGAAGTCGTCGTCGCGGTCCGGGCGGCGGGACTCAACCCGGGCGAGGCGGCGATCCGCCAGGGCGCCCTCGAGGCCAGGTTCCCGGCCACCTTCCCCTCAGGTGAGGGAAGCGATCTCGCCGGGGTGGTCCACGCTGTCGGCGACGGTGTCAACGAGTTCGCGGTGGGCGACGACGTCCTTGGTTGGTCGGAGCGACGCTCCAGCCACGCCGACTATTGCGTGGTGCCCATCACCCAGCTGGTCCCGAAGCCGCCCCAGTTGAACTGGGAAGTCGCAGGCTCCCTGTACGTGGTCGGCTGCACGGCGTTCGTCGCGGTGCGGGCGGTCGACGTCTCCCCCGGCGACACGGTGGCCGTCTCGGCGGCGGCGGGTGGGGTGGGGACCGTGGTCGTGCAACTCCTCCGGACGAAGGGCGCGCACGTCATCGGGATCGCGTCGGAGCCCAACCACGCGTGGCTGCGGGCACACGGCGTCACTCCTGTCGCCTATGGCGACGGGTTGGCGGAGCGTCTCGCGGCGGCCGCCCCCGACGGGATCGATGCCTTCATCGATCTCTTCGGTCCGCAGTACGTGCAACTCGCCGTCGACCTCGGGATCGCAAAGGATCGCGTGGAGACCATCATTTCGTTCGAGAAGGCGTCCGAGCTCGGCACAAAGGCGCAGGGAAGCGGGGACGGGTCCACGCCCGAGATCCTCTCGGCCATGGCCGAGCTGGTCGCAGCGGGTGACATCGAGGTCCCCATCGCCGCCACCTATCCGTTGGAAGACGTCCAAGAGGCCTACGCCGAGCTCGAGCAACGGCACACCCGCGGCAAGATCGTCCTTGTCCCTTGACGCAACCCGTCAGGCAGCGGGCGTCTCCTCGGAGAGGAGGAGAGCAACCGGGTAGTGGTGGAACAGTTGCGCGAGGCCGGCGGCGTCCCGGTAGGTGGCGCCGGTGAACACGTCCCTGTAGGTGCCCCGCAGAGGCACGGTCGTGTCGCCCCACCCGCCGAGTCGTTCCAATCCCACCGGGAGACGGGTCGCCGCGGTGATCGCACCGCCCCGGTCGAACGCGAGCAGGTGCGCCCCGAGGGGCCCGTCCAGGACGAGCGGGGTGTACGCCGAGAACAGCTCAGGGCGGTCCCGTCGCGCGTGCAGCGCATGCCACGTGACCCACAGCTTGGCCGACGGTGCATCGAAGGCGGGAGGGCCGGACTCCGAGCGCTCCAGGTGGTCCAGCGCGGCCGCCAGTTGGCCGAAGTCAACGGGTCGCCGGTTGTCGGGGTCGACGAGAGAGCCCTCGAAGGTCTCGCTCCCCTGGTACACGTCGGGGACGCCCGGCATGGTCAGTTGCACCACCTTCTGCAGCAGGGAGTTGGACCACCCGTACGGGATCAGACGCCGCGAGAGGGACTCGACCAGGCGTCGCACGTCGGGTCGGTCGTAGGCGGCGTCGACCGCGGCATGGACGGCTCGCTCGAACTGCGCGTTCGGTGCGGCCCAACTGGTCTCCTGGGCGGCTTCGCGCATCGCCTTCTCGGCGAACGCGTGGACCCGCTCGCGTTCGATCAACCCGGTGGCGGCGAAGGACTGCCAGAGCAGATAGCCGAACGCGGCGTTGGGAATCGGCGCGAGCCGCTGCAACTGCTGTGCGCTGTCGGCCCACTCCGCGGGCATCTCCGCCAGGGCCGCCAAGCGCGCCCGGAGATCCTCCCCCCGCTTCGTGTCGTGGGTGGACAACGTGGTCATGCCCAGGGGTGCCGTCTGCATCCTTCGTCGCTGGGCGGTGTGGAAATCTTCCACACTCAGGCCGAATCGGCCGGGGTCCCCCCCTACCTCGTTCAATCCGATGAACCGCGCGAAGCGGTAGAAGGCCGTGTCCTCTGACCCCTTGGCCATGACCGAGACCGTGACCTGTTCGAAGCGGGTGCAGAGCTCATCGGCCGGATCGGTCAACCGTGGGACGAGCGCGTCGATGGCCGGAGCCAGGTCGGGTCGCGCCCGCCGAGCGACGGCGACGGCCGCGCGCAGGTGGTCGAGGCCCTCGGGGAGGTACGAGCGGTACACCGGAAAGGCCACCGCCAGCTCGATGAGAGCTTCTTCGGCCCCTTCGATGCCGACCGCGAGGCGGCCCAGTCGCCGAAATTCCGCCTGCAGGACCGTCGTCGCCACGTGGTGCTTGCCTTCGCGGAGGTGCTCGAGCCACGAGTGCTTGTCACCGGTGCTCTCGCGGTAGGCGTGCTCGAGCGCCGGCTCTGCCGCCGGATCGGTCAGGACGGCGTTTATCTGGGCCAGCGCGTCATACCCGGTCATGCCGGCGACGGGCCAGTCAGCCGGTAGTTCCTCGGAGAGCTGGGTGATCTTCTCGACGACGATCCAGACATCGGGAGCCGACGCGGCCAACCGTTGGAGGTACTGACCGGGGGCGGAGAGTCCGTCGGGGTGGTCGATGCGGATGCCGCGCACCCCGTAGTCGGTGACCCACCGCAGGATCTCGCGGTGTGTGGCTTCGTAGACCTCGGGCACCTCCACCCGGAGACCGGCCAGTTCGGAGATGGCAAAGAAGCGGCGGTAGTTCAAATCGGTGTCGGCGAGTCGGACCTCCATGAGCCGGTAGTGCTGGCGGAGGTGGACCGAGGCGGCCGGGTCGCCCTCCTCCCGTGTGTCGGCGGCGATCGGATAGAGAAGGTCCCCATAGCGGAGCCTTCCGCGGTCGATCGTGAGATCGCGCTCGGGGTCGAAGTCGTCGGCCAGAACCGGGATCAGGACCCGCCCATCGGCCGCGGCCCAGTCGACGTCGAACCACGTGGCGAACCCCCCTTCGGGCCCGCCCTCGAGCAGCTCCCACCACGCCTCGTTCTGCGCGGGATCGGCGACACCCATGTGATTCGGCACGATGTCGACGACCAATTCGATCCCGGCCCGGCGGGTCGCTTCGGCCAGCTCCTCCAAGCCTTCCCTGCCACCCCGGGCCGGGTCCACGAGCGCGTGGTCCACGACGTCATAGCCGTGGGTGGAGCCCCGGGAGGAACGGAGGAGCGGGGAGAGGTAGAGCGCACCCACGCCCAACCTGGCCAGATACCCGACCACCGGGACGGCGTCGCGCAGGGTGAAATGCTCGGAGATCTGCAGTCGATACGTTGAACTCGGCGCGGCCGGCCCAGGGATCACCGGCGGGACAGGGCCCTCAGGAACCGCGTCCACTCGTGACCTCCCATCGTGGATCGAACGCGCATCTGACCTTCATCCCGGCGCACGGGCTTTGGTGCAAGGGTACGACCTGTACCCGTATGCAGTCGGGATACCCGGGTGGACCAACGCCGGGCCGCGAGAGGCGGGCGCCCTCGCTACACGCCGGTGTTCAGGTCGACATCTTGGGATGGACGACGAGGTAGGACATCAGACCGCTGAGTTGGAACAGGCGTATGACCCGGCGATTGGGATACAGGACCAGCAGTCCGCCTCCGTCGTCCCTCGTGCGTTTGTGCTCGGCGACCACCACGGAGAGCCCGCTCGAATCCATCGATTCGAGATGGGACAGGTCCAATTCGACACGGGTGACGCCTTCGCGTGACAGTTGCGCGAACTGCGCGAACAACCGGGGAGCGTTTGATGCGTCGAGATCACCCCGAAGGGCAACCACAGCCTTCCCGTCGGGTTCGGACACCTCGATTTCGAGCTCGTCAGCCGAAATCGGCACCCGCATGGTCATGGTCTTCACCTCTTTGCAACGTCACAGACACCCCGGGGTGCGCCACTCCTGCAACAGGCGGCCCATCCATTATGAACTTCTCGGGCGCCAATGCAAGGACCGTTTTACGAAGAGATGTACTCGATGCGCTGTCCGGCTGCCACGGTCTGTTCAGGCTGCGGTATCGGTTCGGGGGGACCAGGTTCGGGTTCAGGTGTCGTCGGAATCGTCATGACATCGACCTACCCCCGCCGCACTGATCGAAACCAAAAGGAATTGCCTACAGGCACGGCAGCACGGCCCACACCGATTTGCCGGGATCACGGCTCGCCACACCCCACTCCGCGGCGAGTGCGGCGACGATCTGCAGTCCTCGCCCGGACATTCCCATCGACAGTGGCTGGGCGACTGCGGGCGCCGGGTTCTGGTCACCGACTTCGACGAGGACATCGGACCCGTGCCGGTTCAACGACACGGTGAAGGCACTCCCCGCATGGACGCAGGCGTTGGTCGCCAACTCGCTCACGATGAGCCCGAGATCAGAGGAGTCGCACCCCAGGCTCTGCGCCTGAGCCTGGGCGAAGTGGCGGGCGGCGCTCACCTCCGAGGGGCAAGGTGAAAACGACTCGGTCACCACCACTGCTCCATACCCGGTCGGCAACATGCCAACCATTTCGTCGCGATTATTTCGCTACGCGGTGCCGTGCCACTGCATGATGACCAGGGTTGCATCGTCATCCAGGCGCTCGCCGTGGTACTCGAGGACGGCGCGACCGATACGACGGACGATCTCCTCTGCCGCGAGCTGATCCGATGCGTTCTGTCCGACGACATCGACGAGGCGGTCAAGCCCGAAGCCACCGCCCGAACGCACCCTTCCTTCAATCACACCGTCGGTGTAGAAGAGGACGGCATCGCCGGGTTCCAACGAGATCTCCGCGATCACGGGTTGCGTCGCTTTGGCTCCGAGTCCCCAAGGAAGCGTCGGCGGGCACGCGAGATCTCCGATGACGTGCCCGTTCCTGACATGGAGTGGCAGGGGATGTCCGGCATTGGTCCACTGCAGCAGGCCGGTTTCCACGTTGAGTTGGGCCAACTGCCCGGTCACGAATTCCGAGCCGTCGTAATGGTCCCGCACCGTGCCTTCGAGCTGTTGGTGCATCGCCGTCAGCGATTTGCCGTGACGACGATCGTGGCGATAGCACCCCAGTGCGAGACCGGCCAGGATGGCCGAGTTGACGCCGTGTCCCATGGAGTCCATGAGGGCAACGTCGAGCACGGGCCAGTTGATGGAGTAGTCGAAACAGTCGCCCCCCACTTCGTAGGCGGGCTCAAGAATGCCTGCCACCGTCACCGGGGGGGCTTTGAACACAAGGGGAGGAAGCAGATCCCACTGCAAGCTCGCGGCGAGCGTCATCGCCTTGCGCCGGCGATGGAGGTTGAAGAGGTCGCTCACGCGCCCGTTGACGGTGAGCAGATATCCGGCCAGGAGGCCCAGCGCCTCGCACGCCTTGATCCGCGCCGGGTCCTCGTCCGGCAGGGTGACGGCGAGCACGCCACTGCGGTCGGATCCCTCGAGGATGGGCACCCAGAGGCGAATGCCGCCGGGACGTTCGGCCGTGACCGGACGTTGCGTGAGGAAGGCCCGGCCCGCCATCGTCGACGCAACCTCCTCGCTGTGCGGCAACTCGGGATGTGCACCCTGGTTGCCGAGCGGTTCGAGGGCGGTCTGTCCGAAGTCGACGAGGTAGACGACCACATCGGCCACGCCCAATGTCGCGCCGACACTCTCGATCGCAGCCGTGACGGCCTCGGGCTGCGCCAGCGTCGACCTGAGAAGGGGCGTCAGATCGAGCCCGGCCATGGGCGCAGCCTACGTGATGAGCGCCTTTCGGCACGCGACGAGGCTGGCGCTCCTCCCGACGCGCGGCCGGTTACCAGTTGTAGAAGTGGCGGCTCCCCGCACTCTCACCGCGCCGCCGGAGGATGCAGCACGTTTTTCCGCACTGGCGGAACGAATCCGCAGCTACCCGGCGGCCAGCCGTCCGACTACGACCCTTGGAATGCCTCGGATTCGATCGTCGGAGAATCGGCTCACCGAAGAGAGCGTGATTCACCGGCCAGAAGCGGTTGAGCAGACCCATATACGGCTCCTTCCGAACTGAGGGTCGGCCCATCACCGGTTCCGTAGCCATCCGCTTGCGGCGGATCGGATGAATGTCAGCGACTAGTCACCCTCCTTCTCCTCGACTTCGCATTCATCCCAATGCCCATCGTGCTCCCGGTGGCGATGTCCATCATGAAGGTAATCGACGTGGTCATCGTGCTGTACGGACTCGTGACCGCAAGCTGGACCGTGGACGTGGTCATCATGGCTTTCGTGCGTTTGATGGGTCACCGCAATCTCCTCCCTAACCGGTTCTCCGTGGGTGGCTACCCCTATATACAACGTTCACCGGAAAGCGTAGGTTACTTATGGAGGTGAGATCTATGGACGCAAAGAATGGAGATCACATCATTGTCGAGTCGGCCAAGGTCGGCTCCGCTCGGAGGAGCGGTCAAATAGTGGAGGTCGTACAAGGATCTGCCGGTGAGCACTACCGGGTGGAGTGGGAGGACGGTCACCTGACCGAGTTTTTCCCCGGTCCGAACACAATGGTGGTTCCCCCTTCAACCTGACCGCAGAAGGTGTCATAGCCGCAGGCTCGGGTCCCACCGTCCCAAGCGTCGATAGACGACTTTATGCTTTGCATCTTGTGATCACGGGTGTACCGGATCGTGACCATTTCGAGGTGGCCTGGCGGCTGACCAAGTGGCACGATTGGGTCGATGGCGGACGACATGGACGAGGTTGCCGCGCTTGTCAGAAAGGCGCTGGCAGCAGAGGACCTGTCAGCCGTTGCAGAACTGCTTGACCCAGCCGTAACGTGGGGAGCGCCTGGCGCTCGCAATCCAAGCTGCAAGAACCGCAACCAGGGTGAGTGTGCGAGGTACAGAGAATGCCAAGGAGCGTGGTGGAGTAGCCCTTCGGTTTCAGGTGCCCTTTCTTCCTTCGGTTAGCGAACGGCGTCGGCCTATCTTGGTGGAAGTATGAGGGCGTGAAGCTTCGGTTGGGAATCACCCTGTGGATATTGTCATGGGTCCCCTATGGCCTGATCTTCGGACTGTCCGGCGCATGGCTTACCGCTGCATGGACCGTGGAAATACTTCTCGGAATATCTGGGCTGGCGATCGCCGGAACCGAGTTTGCCCAAGCTGTTAAGGACAGTGGCTGGAAGGGTGCTCCCGCCATCGCCTGGAACGCCATGATTCACGGCAACGACATCGAAGCAGCGAACTAGGTCCCCGTGCTGATCCGGCCGCTTCAACGCGTTGCTAGGCGGGCAGGAAGTCAAGGAGGAGGCGGTTCACGTCGTCGGGAGCTTCGAGCTGCATCCAGTGGCCCGGTCCTTCGAGCCGTTCGTAGCGCCACGGGCCCGAGACGTGCGTGCGCGAACGCGTCATCTGGCCCTCGGTGAGCGCGATGTCACCGCTGCTCCACACCCCCATGGTGGGTGCGGCTATCGGTGGCAGGGCCAGGGGCGGCGCAATGTAGGACTCGGGGGGGATGTTGGCCCGGTACCAGTTGAGCCCGGGCGTGAGCGAACCGTTTGCCTCGAGTTCGGCGATCACCGCATCCGCGTCGGGATGGCCGCCCCAATCCCGGAGGTTGGCCCATCCGTCGTTGGAGAGCCACTGCTCGGCGATGTCGGGAAAGAGGAAGAGGAGCATGTACCACGACTTCTCGTGCTGTTCGTAGCCGCCGGCCCTGAAGCTCGAAGGGTGGCCCACGGAAAGCGCGACGAGATGGTCGACGCGATCGGGCGCCATCGCGGCGAGGGCCCAGGCCACCGCGGCGCCCCAGTCGTGCCCGACCACGTCCGCGCGCGCCACCCCCACCTCGTCGAGCACCGCGCCCACATCGGCGACGAGATAGAGGATGTTGTAGGCATCCACCTCCGCCGGCTTGTCCGAGGCGCCGTACCCCCGCATGTCCGGGACGATGACCTGGAAGCCCGCGTCCGCCAGCGGGGCGATCTGGTGGCGCCACAACCTTCCCGAATCGGGAAAGCCGTGCAGAAGGATCAACGGGCGTCCCTCGCCGGTCACCTCGAACTCGATTCCTGCCCCTCCGCTCTCCGCGCGCATGGCGACGCCTCCCGTCTCTCGAAATCCTCAGCCGGTCGCCAGGGCGACGAGCTGGTCCCTGTCCGGTCCGATCGCCTCCGTGGTGCGCCAGTCGGCGCCCAGCTCGATGACCTTCTCGAACATCCCCGGCCGTTCCATCACGTTGCCGGGAAGGTCGAGCGCGCCGACGATGTCGAGGAAGCCACGCAGGACGTCGGGGTCACGGGAGCTCGCTTCGGCGAGGGCTCCGGTCATCTCGTAGGCGGGGTCATCGGGTTCGTAGGGCACACCTTCGGCCTCGGCGGCCATTTCGGCCAGGCGGTGGCGGTCGAAGGCCAGGGTCGCTTCGAACCAGGGCTCGACGGTTTCGGCCGTTGCCACGGCGAAGGCCTCGGAGAGCTCGCCCGGTCGATCGGGCCCGGTGTGGCGCAACGTGTCGCGCAGCGTCTGCGCGTGCAGCATGCCGATGGACGCGCCCCGGCCGACCGAGGGATTGGTGCAGGCCCACGCGTCCGCCACTGCCAGGAGTCCCGTGGCCACCGGCACCCCGTCGGGCCGAAGGTCGCGGTGGCGGTCCTCGATTTTGGCCATGGTGATGATCCGATCCTCGATAGGGTCGCCATCGATCCAGTGGGCCACGGTGGGGAGCGACCGTACGGCCTTCTCCCACCGGGCCATATCCCTGAGCCCGAGGAGGGCCCGATCGCCCGATCGTGCGATGAGGGTCACCGACCACGTCGCGTTGTCCGCCGGCAGCGTGAGCACGGAAATGGAACCGTAGGACTGCAGCAGCGGGCCCAACGCGAAGGGCATCTGCCCGTCCCGGGAGCGGAAGTGTCGAGCCAGATAGATGAATCCACTGTCCTCGACCTCCTCCTCCAGAGGGCGGGCCCCCAGCGCCTCCAACCACGACGGCAGGGCCGACCGCCGCCCGCTGCAGTCAAGGACCAGGTCGGCGCGCACCTCCTCGCCGTCCGCTGTCCGCACGCCGGTGACGTGCGGTACGCCGTTGATCGCGTCGGGGCCGGTCAGCAGCCCTGCGACGGCCACGCCACGCCGCAGGTCGAGACCGGGGGCCTCCTCCGCCACCGACGCCACGGACCGCTCGACGACGGCCCGCCGGCCCGACAGGACCTCGAAGCGCTCGTCTCCTTCCCGGAAGCCACCGCCGATCGCGTCGGGGATGCCCTTCATCGGATTCAGGCGCACGGCGCCGTCGCGGTCGAGCGCCGCCGCGACCGCGGGCAACTCTGTTTCGAGGATCTGGCGGTACCGCGACAGGAAGAAGTGGGACAGCCGGAACTGCGTGACCCCCTTGCGGTCCCAACCGTCCCAGGCGTCGTCCGGGCCGCTCGGGGGTGGAGCAGCGTCGCGCTCGAGCATCGTGACCGCGTGACCGTCCTTGGCGAGGATCATGCCCAGCCCCATGCCCACGACACCGCCACCGACAATCAGGACATCCGTCACGCCTGTACTCCTCGCCTCGCCGGGGCGAGCATAGAACGCGCCGCGGCACGTTGCATGTGGGCCGAGTGGTGCGCGGTCAGCGCTCCTGTTCGGTCGGGCGGATCAACAGTTCGCTGATGGCGACGTGGCGGGGACGGGTGACGATGTAGGTGATGGCGTCCGCGATGTCCTCTGCCTGCATCGGCTCAGCGGTGTTGAACTGACTGCGCAATCCGTCGATCACCTCGGCGCGATTGTGGGTGATGAGCTCGGTCGAGGTCGCACCGGGCTCCATCAGCGACACCCGGACGTGCCGACGGGTCACTTCTTGGCGCAGGGCTTCGTTGAACGCGCCGATGCCGTGCTTGGTCAGGCTGTAGACGCCGTTCCCGGACCGAGCGACCCGGCCGGCCACCGAGCTGAGATTGACCATGTCCGCCACGTGACGGGGGCCGTCCTCGGCCGCCTGCAGCAGGTGCGGCAGGCGCGGCATGGGCGCAGTAGAGCAACCCGAGGACGTTGAGCTCGACCATCCGCTGCCACTCGGTCACCGGCGCGTCGACGATCGGCCCCAGCAGCATCACGCCGGCGTTGTTGACCAGTGTGTCGAGGCGTCCGAGCTCGGAGACCGTGTGGCGCACCGCGTCGTTGGCCTGCTGCTCGTCGGTGACGTCGGCCTCGAGGACCAGCGCGGCGCCGCCGTCGCTACGGATGCGGGCGGCCAGCTCGTCGAGACGATCCTTGCGCCGGGCCACCAACGAGACCGTGGCACCCTCGGCGGCCAGTGCGACGGCGGTGGCAGCGCCGATCCCGCTCGAGGCACCGGTGACGAGGGCGACGGTGCCGGTCAATCGCGTCATTCGACCGTCACGCTCTTGGCCAGGTTGCGCGGCTGATCGATGTCGACGTCGCGCAGGAGGGCGGCGTGATACGCCAGAAGCTGCAGGGGGACGTTCAGGACGATCGGGTCGAGCTCGGGCTCGAGCTTGGGCACCAGGATCACCTCGTCCGTCAGGTCGTAGAGAGCGGGCGAATGGCCGATGGCGATCACCGGCCCACCGCGGGACTGGATCTCGCGGATGGTCGCCACGTTCTTGTCGAAGAGCTCATCGTCGGGAATGACCACGAAGGTCGGGAGCTCGGGACAGATGAGGGCCAGCGGCCCGTGCTTGAGCTCGGAGGCCGGGTAGGCCTCGGCATGGATGTACGAGACCTCCTTCAGCTTCTGGGCCGCCTCGGCCGCCACGGGGAACCCCCGCACCCGGCCGACGAAGAAGGCGCTGTCCATGTGCCGGTAGCGGGCCGCCACCTCGCGGGCCTGACCCTCCGTGGCGAGCGCCCCTTCCAAGGCGGCCGGGAGGGACTGGAGGGAGGAGATCAACCGCCCCCCGTCGCCCTGCCCCATGTCACGGATGCGCCCGAGATGCAGGGCCAGGAGCGCGAAGGCGGTGACGGTGGAGGTGAACGACTTGGTGGAGGTAACGGAGATCTCGGGCCCGGCGTGGAGGTAGATACCCCGGCCGCAGGCGCGGGCGATGCTCGAGCCGACGACGTTGACGATGCCGAGCACGGTGCCGCCCTTGCGGGTGACCTCCTGCACGGCGCGCAGCGTGTCGAGCGTCTCGCCCGACTGGCTCACCGCGATGTAGACGGTGTCCGCCTCAATGAGGGGATTGCGGTAGCGGAACTCCGAGGCCGGCTCGGCGCCCGCCGGGATCCGCGCCATGCGCTCGATGAGCTGGGCCCCGGCCAGACCGGCGTAGTAGGCGGAGCCACAACCGAGGATCTGCACGCGCCGGGTCCGCAGGATCTCCTGGGCGCTGAGCTCGATCCCGCCGAGGTGCGCCGTGGCAAAGCGTGGCTCGAGCCGCCCCGAGAGCGTGCGTCGCACGGCGTCGGGCTGTTCGAAGATCTCCTTGCGGAGGTAGTGCTCGTGCTCGCCCTTCTCGTACGTGGCGGCGCTCCAGTCCACGGTCTCGACGCCCTTGGTGCGTTCGGCCCCCTCGATGCTCATCGTGCGGAACTGGTTGCGCTCGAGGACGGCGATCTCCCCGTCGTCGAGGTAGGCGATCTTCTGGGTATGCAGGATGATCGCGCCCACGTCGGACGCCACGAAGTGCTCGTTCTCCCCGATGCCGATCACGACGGGGCTGCCGTTGCGGGCGGCCACTATCTGATCGGGGTTCGCGAGGTCGACGACGGCGATGCCGTAGGTCCCTTCGATCGCGCCCAGCGCTTCACGCACCGCTTCGGCCAATGTCGGGGCATCGGAGAGCGCGATCAGGTGGGCCAGGACCTCGCTGTCGGTGTCCGAGCGGAAGGTGTACCCCTGGGCCAGCAGCGAGTCCTTGATGACCTGCGCGTTGTCGATGATCCCGTTGTGCACGACAGCGATGCGGCCGCTCGGGTCGGTGTGGGGATGGGCGTTGACCGCGTTCGGGACGCCGTGGGTGGCCCAGCGGGTGTGGCCGATGCCCACCGTGCCGGCAAAGTCGGCCGGCGTGGTGGCGCGCAGCTCGTTGATCTTGCCCTTGACCTTGTGGATCCTCAGCCGGCCGCCGTCGATGACCGCCATGCCCGCCGAGTCGTAGCCGCGGTACTCGAGACGGGCCAGGCCGTCGAGCACCATGGGCACGGAGTTCCGGTAACCGACGCATCCCACGATGCCGCACATGTTCAGTACCGCCCTGTCTTGGCCTTGGCCTGGTCGTAGACCGCTTGGAGTTTGCCGGCCAGCTCCTCGGTGCCGGCGTGCACGGCCGAGCGGGAGACGCGTCCACCCCCGGTACGGGCCGGCGGAGGGATGGCGGGGCCGATGACGACCTGAATGGTCATGGGCTTGGGCACGGCGCTCCCCTTGGGCATGGACAGATCCGAGCCGCCGATGCCGATGGGCACGATGGGTGCGCCGGTGCGGGCCGACAGGAACGCGGCACCCTCCATGAGACGCTCGATCACCGGGCCTTCGCGCCGGGTGCCCTCGGGGAAGAGGACCAGGCACTGGCCGCGGTTGAGGATCTCTTCGGCCCGCTGCAGGGCCTCGCGGTCGGCCGACTCGCGATGCACCGGGAAGACGCCGAGGTAGAGGAGCAGCTTGCCGAGCCACTTCTTCTCCCAGAGGGAGTCCTTGGCCATGAAGAACAACTTGCGCCTGGTGCACAACGACGTGAACCCGAAGTCGGCGAAGGAGCGGTGGACCGGCGCCAGGATGACCGGGCCGGCTGCCGGCACATACCCGGTGCCCACGACCTTGGGCCGGAACCACACCTTCAGCACGCCGTTGAAGATGCACCGCATGATGCGATAAGGGACCTGGCGTGTGGGCTCAATGGCGAACTCCTGGTGACGGCCCGGGGCCGCAGCCGCCCCATGGGGCCCGGGTTCGGGCACGGGTGTGCTCACAGCCACGACAAGACCTCCTCGACTACATCTTGCACGGTGCGGCCGGTCGTATCGAGGAGGTGCGCGTCCGGTGCCTGCGTGAGGGGGGACGCGGCCCGGGTCGAATCGATGCGGTCGCGGCGGGCCACCCCGGCCGCCGACTCGTCGTGGCGTCGCCGGGCCCGCTCCTCCGGAGAGGCCGTAAGGTAAACCTTTACCTCAGCTTGAGGGAAGACCACGGCGCCGATGTCGCGACCCTCGACCACACCTCCACCGTGGGCGGTGGCCCACTCCCGCTGCAACCTGACGAGCCGGGTGCGCACATCGGCGTTCGCCGCCACCACCGAGACGGCCCGACCGACCTCGGGCGACCGGATGACGCCGGTGACATCGAGCCCGTCGATGGCGACCCGGGTGCCGACGACGATCGTGGCCCCTGCCGCGAGCGCCGCCACGGCGTCGTGGTCCTCGGGGTCGATGTCGCGGGCCAGGGCGAGGGCGGCGACGGCGCGGTACATCGCCCCCGTATCGAGGCGGTCGAGACCGAGCTCGGCGGCGACGGCGCGCGAGACCGTGGATTTCCCGGCTCCGGCCGGTCCGTCGATGGCGATGATCAGGGCCCGGGGTGCCGGAGGGCCGGTACCGGTGAGGCGGCCGAGGTCGTCGGCGAACCCGGGGTAGCTGGTCTCCACGGCGCCGAAACCGGTGATGAGGCTGCGCTCGCCCGGGGCCGCGGCGAGTGCGGCCACGGCCGCCGCCATGGCCATGCGGTGGTCCCCGCGACTGTCGAAGCGCGCGCCGCGGAGGTGGGCGCTGCTCGATGCGCCGGCGACGCCGGTGATCGACAGTGTGTCGCCGTCGGCGTGGGCCCGGGCACCGAAGGCGGTGACCATGTCGATCACTGCCTCCAGCCGATCCACTTCCTTGACGCGCAACTCCCCCACGTCCTTGAAGACCGTCGTGCCGTGCGCGACGGCCGCGGCCACAGCCAGCGCGGGGATCTCGTCGAGAGAGGGGATCTCGGCCGCGGCGACCGTCGTCGCCCGCAGGGGCGGTTCGCCGGGCCCTTTGGCCGTGGCCGCGAGCACAGCGGTGCCGTCGGCCGCGGTGGTCACGGTGATCTGGGCCCCCATGCGCTGGAGCACCGAGACATAGCCCAACCGGGCCGGCCCCTGATAGATCCCTTCCACCGCGACGGCGCTGCCCGGGACGACGGACCCTGCGACCACGAAGAAGGCCGAGGCCGAGGGATCCCCCGGCACGACCCGGGGCGTCACCGGACGCAGTGCCGTGGGGTGGAGGGTGACGATACGGCCGTCTCCCCAGTCCTCGACGGTGATGTCCGCCCCGGCCTCCGCCAGCATCTCCTCGGTGTGGGCGCGCGTGGTGACCCGCTCGCGGACGATGGTCGGTCCCACGGCGGCGAGGCCGGCCAACAGGATGGCGGACTTCACCTGCGCGCTGGCCACCTTCGTCGTCCAGTCGATGCCGTGCAAGGCCCCGCCCGTGACGGCGAGGGGTGGGCGGCACTGCGGGCCCGAACCCTCGACGGAGGCCCCCATCAACTCGAGGGGCTCGGCCACCCGGTCCATGGGGCGGGCACTCAGGGACGAGTCCCCGACGAGGACGGTCTCCCACGGGAGTCCGGCCACCAGGCCGGCCAGCAGGCGCATCGACGTCCCCGAATTGCCGCAATCGAGGGCGATGGGCGGCTGGTGGAGCAGGCTGCGGCCCCCCCGGAGCGTCACGCTGCCGTCGTCATTGTGCTCGACGCCGACGCCCATCGCCTCGACGGCGGCCAGCGATGCCGCGACGTCGGCGCCGTCGGACAGTCCGAAGATGACCGAGGTGCCTTCGGCCAGCGCGGCGAAGAGGACGGCCCGGTGGGAGATCGACTTCTCCCCCGGCGTGCGCACCGAGCCGCGGCACGCCGCACCACCTTGCACCACGAGGATCCGCGGCGCCGTCATGAGAGATTCTCGGTGCTGCAGTGGTACCCCTTCGCCTCGATGGCGTCGCGCAGGCGCTCGGACTCAGCCGAATCCACCACGAGGATGAGGACGCCGCGGGGGCCCTCGGCCGAGTGCGCGATCTCGATGTCGTAAATGCTGATGCCCCCGTCCGCCGCCAGCGAGGTTATTTCGGCCAGCACACCGTGGCGGTCCGGCACCGGGATGCGGAGCTCGGACAGGTTGTCGGGACGCACCATGCGCGCCGGCAGGTTCCGCCGCGCCTGGCTGGCACGCTGCAGGACCCCGAAGATGGAGTCACGGTCGTTGGCCGCCACACGTGCGCGCATGTGGGTCAACTCGTCGAGCAACGCGTCGAGGGCGTCGACGATCGGTCCTGCGTTCTCCGAGCAGATGTCGGGCCAGATGCCGGGATGCCCCGCCGCCACTCGGGTCATGTCCCGGAAGCCGCCGGCGGCCAACCGGAGCAAGGCGCCGTTCTGTTCGGCTCCGACGGTGGCGGCGTTCATCAACGTGGCGGCCACCAGGTGCGGCACATGGGAGACCACGGCAACGAGGCGGTCGTGGTCGTCGGGCGTGAGGACGAGCACGTCGGCCCCGAGCTCGGTCACCACACCCTGCAGACGGTCGAAGGCGTCGATGTCCGTCGCGCTTGTCGGGGTCAGGACCCACACGGCGCCCTCGAAGAGATCGGGGGCGGCCCCGCGCAGACCGATCTGCTCCGATCCGGCCATGGGGTGGCCCCCGATGAAGCGCGGGTGGTCGGCCGCCGCGACGATGGCGGTCTTGACCCCGCTGACGTCGGTGACCACGGCATCGGACCGGCGCTGCGGCGTGGAGAGGATCCGCCCGACCTCCTCGGCCACCGCCGTGGCCGGGGTGGCGACGAAGACGATTTCGGCCCCGAGGTCGTCGCCGGCCTGGTCGATGACGCCCGCGCTCGAGCGCCTCGGCGGTGCGCGAGGGGTCGGCGTCGAGTCCGCTCACGTGCCAGCCGCGCTCACGGAGGGAGAGAGCTATCGATCCACCGATGAGACCGGTCCCCACGACGAGCGCCCGCGGGCGCGCCCCGCCGTCAGACCGGGAGGTCATCGCGGAGCCCTTGGGCACCGTGGAGATAGACGTGGTGGATTTCGTCCCTGGTCCTGGTGGTGTGCACATGGAGCAGGACACGGATACAGAGGGGCATGGCCCCGGGCACGGCGATCTCGGCTGCACACAGGAGCGGTACGGCCCCGAAGCCGATCTCCCTGATGGCGGTGGCCGGGAAGACGCTGGTCACGTCGGCCGTGGCGGTGAACAGCACGCTCACGATGTCGTCCTCGGTCAGGTCGTTGCGCTCCATGAGGCGCAGGATCAGCTCCTGCGAGCGCTGCGTCACCTGCTCGACGGTGTCGGCATCGACAGTGGTGGCCCCCCGCAGGCCCCGGACCATGAGAGGTGCTGCCATGGGCGCTCACTCTACTGCCGGAGGTCAGGGGGCCGAACGGACCAGGGCCAATGGGGACGGCTCCCCGGAGGCACGCGCATGGCGTCGGTCGGACCCCAACCCGTGAATGTTGACAAAGACGATGGGCTAAGTCATATTTGTCCCACCACGTTGCTGAGTTTGCGGTGGGTGCGGGCGGCACGGCGTCGTCGGCTGCGAAAGAGGTCACCGATGAGGAAACAACAGAAGGAGCACATCAGGCAGCTCTTCGGTGCCCTGGTGGGCGCCAGGTTCGACGATTTCTTCGCTGGGTGCACCGCTGACCTGTCGATCGAGTTCCGCGGTTCGACACCTGCCCCCACCAGATTGAGCAAGTCCGACATCCCCGATTGGTACGGGTCACTGCAGGCACTGTCGCCGACCTCGCTGCACACCACCGTGGAGATCGGCCGGATCGAGGGCGACACCGCAACGGTGATCCTCTCGCATTCCTTCGGCCGCAACGGCGTCGACTACAAGCTCGAGATGATCAACCTCCTGGAGTTCCGCGGGGGCCTCCTCGCCCGGTGGTCGGCGTACCCACTTGATCTCAGCGAGTACGCGCGGGCATGGCGCACACACGAAATGGTGGCCCTCGCCTCGGCGTGACCCTGGAGCAGGAGCGGGGGACGTCAGCGACATCCGCACTCGAAGAGACCAGGCCGTACACCGATGAACAATCCCTCAACATTGCATCTTGCCGTAGCGCTCGACGGAGCGGGGTGGCACCCGGCGGCCTGGCGTGAGGCCGACGCCCGTCCACTGGAACTGTTCTCGCCCCGCTACTGGGCCGATCTCGCCCAGGAGGCCGAGTGGGGCCAGCTCGACTTCGTCACCCTCGAGGACTCCCTCGCCGTCCAGTCGGGGCAACGCGGGACGTTCGACGACCGCACGGACCAGGTCCGGGGTCGGCTCGACGCCGTCCTCGTCGCAGCGAGAATCGCGCCCCGCACCGGCGCCATCGGCATCGTGCCGGTCATCACGACCACACACACCGAGCCCTTCCACCTGTCGAAGGCCATCGCCACCCTCGACTTCGTGAGCCACGGCCGGGCCGGCCTGCAGGCCCGTGTGTCGCCGACCGTCCTCGAGGCACGCCAATTCGGGCGACGACCGATCGCCGAGCCGACGGCGAACTGGATCCCCGAACTGTTCGAGGAGGCGGGTGAGTTCATCGACGTGGTGCGCCGCCTCTGGGACAGTTGGGAGGACGACGCCGAGATCCGCGACGAGGCCACCGGACGATTCATCGACCGTGACAAGGTGCACTACATCGACTTCGAAGGGCCCCACTTCTCGGTCAAGGGGCCGTCCATCACGCCCCGGTCTCCCGAGGGCCAGCCACTCGTCACAGTGCTGGCCCATGTCCCGGTCGCCTTCGAGTTGGCGGCCCGCAGTGCCGATGTGGTGTTCGTCACGCCCCGGACCGTGGCGTCGGTCGGCTCCCTCGTCGAGACCGTCCGGGCCCACGAGGATGCCGTCTCGCGGAGCGCTCCCACGCTGCGGATCTTCGCCGACATCCTCGTGTTCCTCGACGAGAGCGCGCTGAAGGCGCGGCGTCGCAAGGAACGTCTCGACGACCTGGACGGCGGGGCCCTACGTTCCGACGCGCTCATCTTCACGGGGACGCCGTCGGAATTGGCCGACGTCCTGCTGCAGTGGCACCACCTCGGCATCGACGGATTCCGTCTCCGGCCGGGCACCATCCCCCACGACCTCGAGATGATCACCCACGACCTCGTGCCGGTGCTGCAGGGTCGATCGGTCTTTCGACAGCGCTACGAGGACATCACGTTGCGCGCCCGTCTGGGCCTCGCCCGCCCGGCAAATCGGTATGCGAGAGCATGAGGAGCCGCACGTGACGAAGAAGCAGAGGCAGATCCATCTGGCGGCGCATTTTCCCGGTGTCAACAACACCACGGTGTGGAGCGATCCCGAAGCGGGGAGCCACATCGCGTTCGAGTCGTTCGCCCGGCTCGCCCGTACGGCGGAACGGGCCAAGTTCGATTTCTTCTTCCTGGCGGAGGGCCTCCGCCTGCGCGAGCAGCGCGGGAAGATCCACGACCTCGACGTCGTCGGTCGGCCCGACACCTTCACGGTGCTCAGTGCCCTGGCTGCCGTCACCGAGCACATCGGGCTGTCGGGCACCGTCAACTCGACGTTCAACGAGCCCTTCGAGGTGGCACGGCAGTTCGCGTCGTTGGACCACCTCTCCGACGGTCGCGCCGCCTGGAACGTCGTCACCTCGTGGGACGCCTTCACCGGCGAGAACTTCCGGCGGGGCGGCTTCTTGGCGCAGGAGGACCGCTACGCCCGGGCCAAGGAGTTCCTGCACGCGACGCGGGAGCTCTGGGACTCCTGGGACGATGACGCCGTCGTGGGCGACAAGGACGCGGGCCGGTTCCTCACGAGTGCGTCGCAGGGGACCTTTTCGCATCACGGTGTCGAGTTCGACATCGAGGGTCGCTTCGGCGTCCCCCGCTCACCCCAGGGCCACCCCGTCATCTTCCAGGCCGGTGACTCCGACACGGGTCGTGAATTCGCGGCGGCGGACGCCGACTGCATCTTCTCCCGCCACGGCACGATCGAGGCCGGCCGACGATTCTACGAAGACGTCAAAGGGCGTCTTGCTCGCTACGGTCGGGCTCCGGACGACCTCAAGATCCTTCCCGCCGCCACGTTCGTCCTCGGTGAGACCGAGGGGGACGCCCGGGAGCGGGCCGCCGTCATCCGCCGCCAGCAGGTCAGCGGTCCCACGGCCATCTTCTTCCTCGAACAGGTCTGGAACCGTGACCTCTCGGGCTACGACCCCGATGGGCCGCTGCCCGAGATCGAGCCCGATCCCGGGACGGCACGGATCGTCCAGGGTCGGGCGAAGATCTTCGACGACGCCCTCAAGACGGCGGCGGAGTGGCGGGCCCTGGCGGCGGCGAAGCGCCTCTCCATCCGCGAGCTGATGATCGAGGTCACGGGGAGGGCCACGTTCGTCGGCACTCCCCTGCAGGTGGCGACCCAGATCGACGAGGCCGTGTCGGCCCACGCCGCCGACGGCTTCATTCTCGTCCCCCATGTCACGCCGGGCGGGCTCGACGAGTTCGCCGACACGGTGGTGCCGATCCTGCAGGAATGGGGCCGCTTCCGGTCGGACTACGACGGGCCGACGCTTCGTGATCACCTCGGGCTCTCCTCGCCGAGGTCGGCGCGGCTCACGCGGGCTGCCGTGGGGGCGTGAGGCCATGACCGCTCCCCGCGTCCCGCTCGGCATCCTCGATCTGGTCCCGGTGAGCTCGGGATCCACCGTGACACGCGCCCTGCGGAACACGATCGACCTCGTGCAGTTGGCCGAGCGGCTCTGCTACCGCCGGTACTGGTTCGCCGAGCACCACCTCAACCCGGGCGTGGCGGGATCGGCGCCGGCGCTCCTGATCGCCATGGCGGCGGCGGCCACCAAGAAGATCCGTGTGGGGTCGGGCGGGGTGCAGAGCGGGCATCGCACCGCGCTGTCGGTCGTCGAGGAATTCGGCCTTCTCGATGCCATGCACCCCGGTCGCATCGACCTGGGCATCGGGCGCTCGGGCGGCCGGAGGTTCTTCGAGGAGTACGCCGAGAAGCGGGGGACCAACAGGCCGGACGCCGCTACGGGGCCCGGACCCCGCCACACCGAGAACGGGCTTCTGATCCCTGCTCCCCCGCCACTGGGGGCACTCTCGAAATCTCCCCGGGTGGCCCTCACGGCGGGACTCCTGCAGCAGGAACAAGCCCTGTCCGCCGACTACGGGGACCTGCTGGCCGACATCCTCGGTCTCCTCCATGGCACCTACCGTTCGGCCGACGGCGTCGACCCGCACCCGGTGCCGGGCGCCGGGGCCGACGTGGAGCCCTGGATCCTCGGGAGCAGCGCGGGCGAAAGCGCAGAGGTGGCGGGACGGCTCGGCCTCCGGTTCGCCGCGAGCTACCACATCAGTCCGGCCACGGCGCTGAGCGGTATCGACGCGTACCGTGCCGCGTTCGTCCCGTCGGCCTCTCTCGCCGAACCCTACGTCGCGGTGTCGGCGGACGTCGTGGTCGCGCCCGATGACGAGAGCGCCGCCCGGTTGGCAGCCGGCTACGGCTTGTGGGTCCGCAGCATCCGCAGGGGCGAGGGCGCCATTGCGTTCCCGGGCCCCGAAGAAGCGAGCAGGCACACGTGGAGCGAGGAGGACCGGGCCCTCGTGTACGACCGGACCGCGACGCAGTTCGTCGGCAGCCCCGAGACGGTGGCGGGCCACCTCGAGCGCCTGCAGGAGGCGACCGGCGCCGACGAGCTCATCGTGACGACGATCACCCACAGCCACGCCGACAGGGTCCGCTCCTTCTCCCTGTTGGCTCAGGAGTGGATGGTGAGGGGCGCAACCGCCTCGGAGAGCGAACGGGTCGCCGCCGCCCGCTTCTGAGCGCCCGCTCCTGCGTTCAGTTGGGCAGCCCCACCTTTCAGTTGGGCAGCCCCACCTTGGTTGCCTCGGCAACTTCCACCAGTCGTCCGGTGGTCACGTCGTAGATGAAGCCGTAGATGGCGATCCGCCCCGGGACCAGTGGGTGGTTGCGAATGCGCGTCACATCGTCGACCACGCTCTGCGCGTTGTCGGCGATCGTCAGCCAGTCGATGTAGGACGCCTCAGCCGACCCCGGTCCGCGGCCGACGTCGTGGAACCCGTCGGGGCCGAGCGCGGCAGTCTCGAGACTGTTGGCCAGCAACCCGCGGATGACCTCATCGGTGAAGAACTCCATCCCGCAGTTGGTGTGATGGATCACGAACCACTCCTGGGTGCCCAGGAGCTTGTACGAGATGACCAGGGATCGGATCGCGTCGTCGCTGGCCCGTCCGCCCGCGTTGCGGATGACGTGGGCGTCCCCTTCGGCCAGCCCGGCGTACTTGGCCGGGTCCAGTCGGGCGTCCATGCAGGTCAGAATCGCAAAGTGCCGTGCCGGCGGGAGGGCCAGGTTGCCCTTTTCGCCGAAAGAGGCGGCGTACTGTTCGTTGGCGTGGAGTACTTCGTCGTAAATGGACATGCTGTCCCTCCCGGTCCGTGGTGGTATTCCTAGTATTTCTATCGAGTTTAACGGGTAGAAGGATCGGCGTGCCATGCGGACCGAGGCGTGTGCCTGAGGGAAGGCTGAGATGCGTGCGTACGGCGCATGGAGGGGTGTAGCGTCCTGACGTCGAGAAGCTCCGGTGCGCCAAGGCGGGCGTGCGTGGAAGCTGTAAGGGGGGAAGTACGAATGAGAGTTGCTGCTATCCGCAATGGTCTGGTGGGGGGTCGCGTCCTTTGTGCGATTGCTCTGGCCGCCGGTTTGACCTTGGTCTCGGGCGCGCTGAGCCAACCCGCGAATGCCGCATCCGAGTCGCCGGTGGTGATCGGCGACCTCTGTAGTTGCACCGGTCCCGAGGCCTCGACCATCTCGCAGACGACAGATGTCGTCAATGCGTGGGCGTCGGCGGTCAACGCCAAGGGTGGCCTCGACGGGCACAAGGTGCAGATCGTCGTGAAGGACGACGGGTACAACCCGGCGACCTCACTGGCCGATGCGCAGGCGCTCGTCGAGCAGGACCACATCATCGCTCTCTTCGACAACAGCGACGAGGACCAGGCGTGGGAAACCTACATGGAGACGGCGAAAGTCCCGGTGCTGGGTGCGACGGAGAGCGACGCCGGCTACAAGAACCCTGATTTCTTCCCGCCCGGTGGCACCTTCAACTATTCCGACGGGGCCGGCGCGGTGGCCGCGCACAAGGCGGGTATCAAGACCGAGGCGATCCTCTACTGCGCCGAGGTCGCGATCTGCCAGGAGTCGAGCCAAGAGGCCAAGGTCCTGCTGCCCAAGCTCGGTATGAAGCTGGTCTTTTCGACGAGCATCAGCTTCGCTGCACCGAACTACTCGGCGCAGTGTTTGGCCGCCAAGCAGTCGGGTGCCAAGTCCATGGCCGTGGGTGATGCGTCGGCCATCGTGACCAAGGTGGCCGAGAACTGCGCCACCCAGGGATTCACACCGACCGAGCTGAGCGCTGACGGCTCGGTGGCCATCGCGTGGCTCGGCGTCCCCGCCATGAACGGCAACATCGACGTGCAGGGCGACGTCCCGTGGTTCGTGCACGATGCGGCGACCGATCCCATGTACAGCGCACTGAACAAGTACGCCCCCGGCGTGACGACAGGCCCGAACTTCGGCGAGGTCGTCGTCCAGTCGTGGGCGGCGGGCGTCCTGCTGCAGCTCGCGGCGGCCCATCTCAGTGCGACCCCGACCGCGGCGAACGTCACTGCAGGCCTGTACGCGCTCAAGAACACCACGCTCGACGGCCTGTCGGCTCCGATCACGTTCCACAAGGGCCAGACCGCGTCGAACCCGTGTTTCTTCGAAATGGGCATCAAGAATGCCAAGTTCGTGACGCTCAACGGCGGCAAGTACTTCTGCACGCCGAAGGACCTGGCCGTCAAGTAGTCAGCGGTTCACGGCTGGCGGCCCGCAGCGGCCGCCAGGGAGCGCACCTCGGTACCGGTCAGCTCCCTCCAGCGTCCTGGAGGGAGCCCGGTATCGCGGAGCGTGCCGATGCGTGTGCGGACCAGACGACGCACGGGGTGGCCGATGGCGTCGCACATGCGGCGTACCTGGCGGTTCTTGCCTTCGTGGATGACGAGGCGCAGGACCCCGGGCGAGAGCACGCCGACCTCGGCCGGCGCGGTGCGCCCGTCGTCGAGCGCAATCCCCTGGCGGAGCTGGCGCAGGGCCCCGGGGGACGGTGTGCCGTTCTGGACTTCGGCCACGTATTCCTTGTCCACGCCGTGGGAAGGGTGCGTCAGCAGCTGCGCCAACGCCCCGTCGTTGGTCACGATCAAGAGACCCTCGGTCTCGAGGTCCAACCGCCCTACGGCGAAGACCCGGGGCTCGTGCGGCACCATTTCGATCACGGTCGGACGACCCTGTGGGTCAGCGGACGTGGTGACGACGCCCGCGGGCTTGTTCAGCAGGTAATAGACGAGGTCCGGCGCGATGGGGAGCAGAATGCCGTCGACCTCCACCCGCGCCGTGTGCACATCGACCCGGCGTCCCAGGACGGCGACCTTCCCGTCCACGGTGACCCGGCCATCCGCGATCAGTTCCTCACAGACGCGGCGCGACCCCTGGCCGGCCCGGGCCAGGACCTTCTGCAAGCGAATGTTGCTACCGTCATCCTCTTCGTTTTGCCCTTCCCAGGCACGAACTGCGTCATTCGCCATGGACAGTTCCGAAGGGTCCCGGGTCGTTCCGCGGCAAAGAGTTGGGATGAAAGTCGGGATGGATTCGACGCCGTGGGCTCCCCCTGCGTCGCTCTCTCACGCAACCATCTTCGCGCCGCCGCACCGGACAACGCATCAGAAGTGTGAGACGAGTTGCAGGGACAAATCCTACGAAGGCCGCTACGTGCTTCGTATGGTAGAAGTCACCGCCCCATAGCCAGAAGGCAGTTGAGGGTGGACTTGAACGAGCACATCACCAAGCGGGTCCCGGAGACGGTTGGTTGGTCAATGAGGAGCACTCTCCCGCCATCCGGCTGACCACAGTCCCTCCATGGATCGGATGGATCGGGGGGGATCGTTCGACCGAGGCCGTGCACCTGCACGGTCCACCAGGATGTCGAGCTGGATTCGACCCCGTCGACAGCGAATCCCACCTTCGCTCCATCGAGGGATCGAGCATCCAAAGTATGCGGACCGAGGCACACAGCAATGGATCCATCGTCCAGATAGAACTGGACCGGAATGATCGACGGCCAATCGCCCACCCAAGCGGACAGCCGCCCCATTGGTGCTGAGGCCAGCAACGACCAGCACTCCGACTCGGAGATTGCTGATGCCTGCATACACCCCTCACCAGTGGCGTCGGCCACCTGAGCCCCCGTCGTGGTCATTGGTCGCCCCTCACGTGCCGAGTGGGTGTGTTTGAGATGACCGTGCCAGAGCTGCTGCGTGTCGGCTTGCACGCGCCGCGAGGTGTGCGGCAGTGCGGCGCTCAAAGGCCTGCGCACGTTCAACAGCGGCCGCCACCTCGTCAGGGGTCGTGAGGACGCGAACGGTTGAACGGCCCCCTGGGAGAGTGCTCGGATCAGTGACGCACAGGACGGGCTCCTCTTCTGGGAGCGCTGAGGAATCCCGTTCAATGCCCATCGATGCACGAGCCAGGATGACCATGCGGTGACTTCTCCTCTGAAGAGTTGGGCGAATCCCCCTTCCACTGTGCGATCGGGACCGCCAGGCTGGTAGGGCCAAAGGTCCCCCCCGGAGGGACGGTGTTTTGGACCAACTGCCCGAGATGACTCCGTGATTGAACCAAATCCACGTACCTGGTGTGCAGCGGGCTCACGTCAGCCCGCTCCCGATGGCTGATTCACCTCGTGAGGAGGACTTTCGGCCCTAGTGGCGATGCACTGCCGGGGTGACGCTGGGGTTGAAAGGAAGGGTGATGAAAATGGCCCTCGTGAAACATGACAAGTCCAAGCATGAGGTCACGCCGAGGCGAACGGACTTCTTCGATCGCTTTTTCGACGACTGGCCGGAAATGTTCCGACGCCCGGTGTTGTTGTGGCCCGAGCGGGAATTCGGCTCCATCGGCGTTGAGGAGTTCACTGAGGACGGTGCGCTTGTTGTGCGAGTCGAGATCGCGGGCATCGACCCGGATAAAGACGTTGAGGTCTCAGTCGAAGACGACGTACTCCACATCGCCGCGGAGCGGAGGGAGGAGGAGAAGACGGAAGAGCGCAACTATGTCCGCCGCGAATTTCGCTATGGATCGTTTCATCGCGATTTGCCTCTTCCGAGGGGAACCGTCCAAGCCGATGTGAAGGCTAGTTACAAGGACGGAATCCTTGAAGTGCGCGTCCCGGCTCCAGCCGAGGAATCGGCACCTACTTCGGTCAAGGTCCCAATCGCTAAAGGCTGAACGCGCTTGTCAGTTGGGCCACGGGTTGTCCAGGACCCCGGGAAAGGCCTCGTGGTACCGGCGTATCGGCTCGACTCTGGCCGCCGGTCCGGTGCCGAACACGTTGCTGTACTTCTCGCTGTAGAGATCCGCGGCCGCTTCGTAGTTGCGACCGTTCCAGACCTCGGCCACGAACCTCCGCACGTGCGCTTCTCTCCCGGCGACGCTCATCGCGTGTCTCCTTGCACCGTGTTCTCGTGGAGCGGGTGCAGGACCATGACCGGGATGCGACGGTTCCCGGCCCGCTGTGCGTAGGAGTTGCGGGGCGGGTACACCGACACGTCCAACTCCCAGAGTCGCCGGCGTTCCTCCCCTTCGGCCTCGGCGGCCTCCATCTCGAGACGCTGACCACGACACACGACGGAGCAGCGCGGGGTGGCCTTGAGGTTGTAATACCAGGCCGGATTGTGCTGCTGGCCGTAGTTGGAGGCGACCAGCACGAGGCGGTCCCCATCGGGCACGCCGATCAGGGGCAACGTCCGCGGCACTCCCGAACGGGCACCGGTCGTCGTGAGCTCGACGATCGGCAGCCCGCTCAGCGCCGAGGACAGCGAGTGACGGCCATTGCTGCGTCGCAGCACGGGACCGTCGAGGTGGTGCAGCACGCGTGCGAACAGCCACGCCATCGGCCGGGTGCCCGCCAGCAGCCGCATGCTGCGCTGCGCCGCGTTGGCCTGGTCGAACCGCGCCGTCCCGTCGGATCCCTGGACCATCGATCGACAGTAGCCGAACCCGCCCGAGCCCCTCTCGCTGCGGTGGTCCTACTGTGCCTCGGCGTAGAACTCTTCGGAGCTCAAGAGGTCCGCCTGCACGGCGTCGTCAGTGACGCCCTGGGCGAACTGCCCCAGGAAGGTCGCGAGGCCACCGCTGTCAGCCGGCCGGCCGAGATACGCCTCGTAGTACGAATTGATGAGGTCGCTGCGGTATTCGGCGCTGGTCAGAAGCTCCTCGGCCACGGTGCTGCGGGCGGTCCCGGTCGCGAGTTGCCCGGTGAAGGTGGCCAAGCCGGAGGGGTCGACGGTGCGATGCAGGAGGTCCTGGTAGAGGGCGCTCACGAACCCACTCTCCGAGCCGCCGCTGCGGTTGGCGAACTCAGGGGACCCGAGGATGGCGGCCTGCACCTGTTCGGCGTCGGCGCCCTCGGCGAAGAAGGTGAGGAAGGTGGCGAATCCTCCGCTGTCAGCCGGCCGGCCGAGATAGCGCTCGTAATACGAGGCGATCATGTCCCGGCGGTGCTCCGTGCTTGTGAGCAGCTCCGCCGCCACCACGTTGCGCGAAGTGCCGGCGGAGAGCTGGGCCTCGTACGTGCTCAGGCCCGCCGGATCGGCGGTGCGGCCGAGCACGTCTTGATAGAGGGCACAGATGTAGGCCACGTCGCCGAGCGTGTCACCGCAGCTCACGCCCGGCTGCGGCACGTCACCGGTCGGCAGGAGGGTGCTCGTCAACGTGAGGGGCTGCGCCGACGAGACCGAACTCTGGTAGTTGCCGTCACCGGGAAAATCGGCGGTCAAGGCATAGGTGCCCGGAGGGAGCTGGGTAGGGCTCAGCGCCGGGCATGTGCCGGTTGCGCCGTTCGGCCCCGAGGGCTCGAGCTTCGCGATGGTGCAGACCAGGGCCCCTCCGTGCAGAACGGCAACCGGGCCGGTGGGAGCGCCGGTCGTCCCCGAGGTCACGGTGGCCGAGATGGAGACCGATCCCTCGTCGTCCGACGACACCGAGCCCGGCGTGACGGTGAGGGCGGTTGTCGTGGTCGCCGGCAGCACCAAAAGCCGCGAGGTCACCGAGGTCGGGGTGAAGTTCTGGTCGCCGGCGTAGGCGGCCGTCACGGTATACGGCGTCGTCGAGGCCGGAAGAGCGGTGGCGGAATCGATGTAGCACGGATTCCCGCCACCGTTGCCGACCGAGCACGTGCCCGGGGCGATCAGACTGACCCCGTCGGCGGTGACGGTGGCGGAACCGCTCGGGTTGCCGTTGTTGCCTCCGCCGACACCGACGATGAAGAAGTTCCCGTTCTCGGCACCATAGAAGGCATAGCCCGGCACCGCGAACGACTGCATCTGCGACGTCACCTGGTCGACGGTGAACGGCTGGGGAGTGGACGCTGAGCCGTTGAAGTTGTCGTCACCGTTGTACACCGCTTCGAGCGAGTAGGCACCGGACTCGAGCGTGGTCGAATTGATGTAGCAGGACCCGGTGGACTGCCCGTTGCCCGCGCCGCCGAGGTATGCCGTGCAGAGGTAGGTGTCGGGGCCCGGAGCGCCCGAGAAGAAGTCGACGCTGCCCGACGGCGACTGGTCGACCACACCCGGCGCATCGACCAAGACGTTGAGGGAGTTGTTGCCCTCGTTGCCGTAACTCACCGAGGAGCCGGCGGAGGGTGAGGTGATGGTCGTGTCGGTGTCACCGGGACTGATGGTCTCGGTCGTCGTGGTGCTGTTGGGGTTGTAGTTGGGGTCGCCGTTGAAGGAGGCGGTGATGGAACGGTCACCGACGTTGAGGTTGCCCCCGGGCTCATCGCAGGTGACGGTGTACGTCCCAGGTGTGGCACCGGGACTGGGGGCGAGGCCGGTGCAACCGCTGATGTCGTTGCCGTTGTCCTGAAGGTCGACCGTGTCCGCCGGATCGAGCGGACCGGCGTCCGGCGTCACCAGGGTGACGGTGTAGGTGATGTCCTGGCCGAGAGGTGAAGGGTCGGCGGATGCCGCGATGTTGATCGCGACCGGGTCCGGGTCGCCCGAGGCCGTCGAGGACCAGGCCAGGGTGCTGAGAGGGAGTGCTGCGGCGACGATCAGAAGAGTGAGAATCCGCTTCCGTGCTCTCTTCGGGTTCGCTGACATGTGCCCCCCAGTATCAGGGCCGGGTATCTATGGAGCCGCGTGTCACCCCCAATGCGGTCACAACAGCTGCGGGCCCACCTGGTCTGCAACCAATCGGCCACGTGACGGCCCGGAATGGTGCAGAGCAGGTCGCCGAGATCAGGCGTCGTTCTTTCGACCCACCAGCCAGTAGACAGCGGAGTTGCCCGTCTGCAGCGGCGTGAACACGCGCCAGAACCAACGTGGTCCCCGGACCTGGGCCGCGTTGCGCGCACCGATGTCGCGCAACGTGATCACGGTCACGATGACGTGGAGGATCACCAGCGCGATGAGGACAGGTCGGCTCGGCTTCCAGTGGCGCACGGTGGGGAGTGTACCGAAGGCATCTCGAGGGCGCCGAGAGGTCGCATCGCCGGCCCTCGGGCGCCAATCCCGGGAGGCGGGTCGAGGTAGCGTTGGTGGATGGTTGTCGCCGACCCCACTCTCCATGCGAGCGACGCCGCGCACTGCGAGGCGGCGCTCGCCTTCTTGCGCGAATTCTTCAGCGGCACGGCCCGCCAGCGCGCGCGTCGCCTCGCCAAGGCACCGTTACGCGCTCTTCAGGTGGCGGCACTGCGCCACCCCGACCCGGTCACCCGCAAGGATTGCCTGTTCTTCCTCGACCACTACGCCAACGACCAGTCCCTCGCCGTCTTCAGCGCCGCGCTCGAGGACCCGGTCCTCTTCGTGCGGAACCTCGCGTTGCATGCGCTGGCCTGCACGAGTTGCAAGGTGGAAGCGCTCGACACCTCTGACGTCGTCCCGGGACTGGTCCAGGTCGTCCGCTCGGACCCGCGACCGGACCTCCGCCTCAAGGCGATCTCCATGCTGCTGCACCTCGCCCCCGGCGACAGCACAGTGCGGTCCGCCCTGGAGGAGGCGGCGACACGCGACCCGGACCCACTCACCCGCCGAGCGGCGGCGAGTGCGCTGCAAGGGAGTTTCCGCGCCCCGCGCAAACGTTACGAGCGCCGTCAACGCACCCACGCCGGCACGGCTCGCCGCATCGCCTCCTAGTACCGGTCCGGTTGGTCCCGGCCCGGGGCCGTTCGGGCGACCCTTGGCAACCGATGCGGGCGGTGAAACGTGAAAGAGGCATGGAGCCCCGATTTCTGTGCCGAGCGACTCTCACCCTCCTGACCCTGGTCACTCTGGCGCTTCCTGCGGTTGTGGCCGGCGCGGCGAGCGACCCGGTGCAGACCCGGGGCTGCGTCGCCAAAGAAGTGGCCTCGCCCGTGGCACCCGTGTTCGCGGTCGGCAATGGCGCACCAGGGCCGTGGCCCTCCAAGGTCCTCGTGAAGAAGGCGACGGTGCAGTTGGTGGACCCCGCCACGGGCGCGGCGTACGGCCTCGTCTCGGAGACCCTGTACTCGCAGGGACCCGAGCTTCTCGAGGCATTCCCTCTCGCCGGAGGCGCGGCGCGCCAGGGCCCGACCTTCGGTCTCAGCGGCTATGCCGACACGTTGGCCCTCGCTGACGGATCCTTGTGGGTGAGCGGACAGCTTGGAAAGGGCGATCACTCGAACGGGCCGATGCTGTGCCAGGTGAGCCCGCGCACCCTGCACGTCGTGCGACAGGTACACCTTCCCCCTCCGGGTACCGGCAACGCCGAGGGGTTGCCGGTGCTTGTCAGCGCGGGGCCACGGGGCACCGTCTGGCTCGGGTATGGGAGCAGGCTCGTCCATCTGGACGTGCGTCGCGGCGCCGTGCTTACGACCGCATCCGTGCCGTCGGGCACCGTCGTCAGTCTTGCCACGGACCCCTCCGGTCGGCTCCTCTACGTGTCGCTGTCCTACCCCACCATCGACGGCGAAAAGGTCGACGCCGCGGTGGAAGAACGCACCGCGAGCAATGGACAGCTCCTTGCCACGACGTCGGCGACCAGTCCCGTGACCGGTTCGGTGGCGGGGGGAATCCTGACGGCGCTGCCCGATGGCGTCGCCACGTCGTTCCGGACAGGGATGGACGGTCAGACTGTGCTGCTGCGCAGTGCCGGTCTCGCGGCGATCACCCCTCCTGGCCTGAGTGCGCCCTCCCGGGGCACCGACCAGCCCCCGGGCAACGTCTTCAGCTGGCCGATGTCCGCTTCGACCCTGTACGCAGCGGACACCCTCTGGATAGAGAACGGATGGGGTGTGATCGCCTGCGTCGATCCGGCGACGGGTGCGGTGCGCGATGCAGAGCAGTCCCGGCAAGTCGGCGGGGACATCGTGGCGCTCCTCGGCACCGAGGACCGTGCCCGCCGGCTTCTCGTCTCCACCATGGGCGGCGCAATCCTCGCCATCACCCCGCCGCGCGACTGCCAGGGCTGAGGGTGCCGCGCCACCCCGCAACCGAGGTCTCGCTCGGTCCACGTCATAGGCCCAGTGGAACCCAATCGACCCCGTTGCTGGTGTGCCACAAGCCAACGCCGTAGGCGCAGATCCAACCCTGCGTGGCGCTGATGAAGGTGATATTGCCCTGCCCGCTGCTGCGTATCCCCTCCGACTCGAGATCGGGCACCGCCACCCAGGAGCGCCCACCGTCGGAGGTCTTGTACATCGCGTTACCCATGGGCTTGAGCCAGGCCGTCGTCGGCGCGGCAACGGCCAGGTTCTTGTGCCCGATCGAGAAAGGCGCGACGTAGCCAGCCAGTGGAAGCGTGTTCGGTTCCGACGCCGGCGGTGGTGGCGTACCCAGGCCTGTCGCCGATGCGGTCAGTGCCCAGGTCAGGCCCCCGTTGCTCGATCGGTAGAGATCCTTCGACTGGGAGCCCCCGGATCCCTGGCTCCCGCAGAGGAGCCACAGGTCATCGGTGCTCGATGCCGCGACCTCGGCGCCGAGGTCGAAGGCACCCGCACACGGGACCGGGAGTTCTCGCCACGTCCGGCCACCGTCGCTCGTATAGGACAATCCGATGGAACCACCATCGGTCGGAAGATTGGAGGTCAGAACATAGGAATGCAATGAGGTGATGCGCGCCAGCTCCACTGAGTGGAGCTCGACGGGACCGTTCACCGCCGCGAATCCCCCGGGGCCGGTTGCCTGCCACGACAAACCCCCATCGGCCGACTGTTCGGTCTGCAGCGCACAAGGTCTCGGCGCGAAGGCATCGCAATCCCCCGTCACGGCCCACACATTCGCCCCGATCGCACTCACGTCGAAGACAGTTGGTCCGATCGGCGCCCGGCTCCATGACGTGCCGCTATTCACGCTGACCCACAACGGCACGGACCCGCCGGAGGCATCGGGCGCGCCGCCCCAGAGGTACCCATGGGTTCCCACGAACTCAATCTGGCCAGGGAATCCGGCTCGCTCCCCGTAGCCCGCCGGCAGGGAGTCATTTCCGACGTGCCAGGTGTCGCCCCCATCGGTCGACAACGCGAGAAGAGCGGCTCCCCGGTGCGCAGCCAAGGCAAATCCATCTTCTGGGCTGGTGAAGACAACGTTGAGAAGAGCCGTCGTGGGAACGGCCGTGCCGACGGTCAGCGGGCCCTTGACTGCGTCGAACGCATAGGTCGTCTCCACGGCAGTGAGGTGAACGTTCGAGGATCGGGTGGCGATGAACCCACTGAGGGCACCGAAGACGACGACACACGCCGCGGCGAGAAGTGCCGTTCGGCGCCGGGCGCGCATGGACGCAGCGCGGCGCAACACACTTGCCAGCTCGCCCGCTGACGGAGAAGGCGGGGCCGGATCATCGAGATGCTCGAACATCCCCCTCACCTCCTTCCTGGTACTCGGAAAGATGTCTCCGCAGCGCAGCGAGCCCTCGCGCACAATGGCTTTTCACGGTTCCCTCGGAACAGCGCATGACGACGGCCACATCGGCTTCGCTGAAGTCCGCCAGGTAGCGCAGGACCACCGCCTCGCGTTGACGGCGGGGCAGGCGTCGGAGACCGGCCACCAGATCCCCACGCTCTCCGATGTGGGGATCGACGAGACCGAGAGGACGGTTGAGGCTCGGCGACGTGCGGCCGCGCCGCCGGATGCGGTCAATGGCCAGATTGGAGGCCACCCGGGTGATCCAACCCTCCGGGCGCTCCTCGAGGCGATTCCAACGAAGGGCTGCCCTGGCCAGGGCCTCCTGGGCCACGTCTTCGGCATCTCCACGGTCCCCCAGCATCCGAAATGCCACCCGATAGGCGAGTTGGTAGAGGCGCTCGAAGGCGAGGTCGAAACCGGTCGGACCGGCGGACAGGAGAGCCTTGCGGATCACGGCGACGTCTCGCTCATCTGGTTCCCCGCCTCTCGCCACCACAACGGCGTGACTACTGATGCTCATCCACCTGAATTACGCCGGGGAAGCCTCCGAGGTTGTCATGAAAAGGGATCTACCGGCGCGAACGACCTCAGGCTCTCAGGCGTAGACGAGGTCGTCGATATCGGGCTCGCGGCCCGACGCGACCATGAGCTTCGAGCCGGGGCGGAAACGGACGAGATCGAGGATGAGCTCTGCGACCTGTTCGGGGTTGTAGTGACGCTCCAGCGTCGCCCGGTCCTCGGCGCTGAAGCTCGTCGGCGCGGTGAGAAAGGCGTTGGCCAATCGCAGTACGATCTGCTGACGCTCGGGGAGGTCGCTGTTCGCCGGATCCTCGAGATGACCGACCATCGTCTCGTCGAAGCCACGGTCGATCGCGGCGCGTAAGCGGAGGTTGCTGCAGAGGCTGCAGTGCGACAGGCGGCCGCTGAGGATCCGCAGGAGTTCTCTCGTGACGAGATCGACTGCGCCAGGGTACGCAACCGCCATGAAGTTGGCCTGGGCCGCGGCGAGAGCCGGTGCGACCTCCTCGAGTGTGACGTCCGTGCGGGCAACGCTGCTCATCTCACCAACTTCCTGCGCCGAGCGTAAGCCGGGCGCGTTGTGTCGTCTCGAACAGGCCGCATGCGTACGTGAGCACCAGAAAACCCCCTTGCCCCACGGCGTCGATCACTCGATCCGCCTCCTCGTCCGAGACACTCTGCGCGTCGATGAGCAGCAGTTCGGCGTAGCCGAGGCACGCACGGGCCTGATCGGAGAAACGGGCGTCCGTCGGCCACTGCGCCAGCGCGCGCACCACATCCTCCTGCAGTCCGTCGGCCACCGCTTCGGGGGTGCGATGCACCAGTGCCGCCTCGCATCCGAGCAGCTGGGCGATACGCAGGCGGCAGAGCTCGAGGAGCAGCGGGGCGATGGCCTCTTGCTGCCAAAGCGCCGTCTCGATATCGGCCAGAGCGGCGGCGTAACGGGGACGCTGGCTCACGATCCACTCGAAGCTCCCTGGTTCCGCTTCATCCGTCACCAACTGGTCGCTGCGTGGCACTGTCACTGCCTCCCAATTTACCACCGGCCCCACCGAACGACCGTGTGACCAGCACGCCAGAGGCCCGATTTAGAACCACTCCAGAGCTTTGGCGCTGAAGCTCTTGATCTCCTCGCGTGTGGCGTCTCGCCCTTGCCCTGAGGTCCAGGAGCTCTCATCTCGATAGCACACGGTCAATGTCGGAAGGTCGAGCCACGAACACCGAATGGCCGTCACGGTCCCCGGTTGTTGCCGACTCGCATGGAGCTCGTGGGCGAGCTGGAGGTACGTACTGCCTTCGGGAAACGTGGTCGCTGTCGAGGACAACCTCACCGTGTCCGACTGCCGATCGACCTCGGCCCCAGGGGGGTACCGGAAACGTACATGTTCATCGCCTGCCGGGTCCTCTTCGTAGCGGGTGTTGGTCATCTCACCGGCAATGATCGTGGAGGCGAAGTCATACGGGTGGTCGTGGATCGGCGGTTCCCCGACGCAGTATGTCGGGTCCCAGACATGCAGTCGGTGTTCCCGCCGGTCGTCGAGACGCAGGCTCATGAGCCCGATCTCCTGCATCCTCCAGGGGAAGTCCTCGGCGTGCTGCAGCAGCGTGAGGACCAGGGCCTTGCTCAGCGTCTCGCTCATGCATCCTCCCGGGTCACGGTTGGACGGCCCGCCCAACCCCTAAATCACATCACTGTCATTTGCCCGGGTCAAGGGGTCTCTTGCGCTGCCCTCCGCAAATGACGAGCTGTTTGGAAGAACCCCCGTGCTACCTGCGAGAACTATGCGATCATGAGAGGGTCGACCTGGGAGGGAGCGCGGTGTTGGGGAGACTTCACACATGTGGTCGGTTGCTGGGGGTCGAGGCCCTGGCGGTGGCTTTCATCGCCGGCAGCCTGATCGGATTCATGGGTGGCGAGCCGGCAGGCGCCGCCAACTCGACCGTCGGCGGTACGTGCGGGTTCCATCTGGGCGCGCCACTGGTGACGGGTTCGGCGGGGTCCGCGGGGCTCGAGTTCCTCGTCTACCCGGCCAACCCATCCCAGGTGTGCCAGGTCCGGGTGACCGCTCAGGCTTCGCTCAGTCCGGTCTCGGGTGGTCGCTATACCAACGTCATCCACAATCCGTCGAGCGAGATCCTCACCTTGGATTTCACGGGTGGACCCCTCCCGCTCGGGATCCTCTGGCTGTGGAGCCCTCACTGCGCCGACCCGGTCACGCCGGGGATCTTCACCTTGACCGTCGACGGCCAGTCGTCGTCGAGCGGCCCGCAGTCGGCGCCATCGTGCTTCCCCGACTTGGGCGGCAGCTCTTCGTTGGGCTTTGACTTCATCGATCCCGCGGACGCCTACGTGGCGGTCGGGATGGCTGCCACCACAGACGGCCACGGGTACTGGGGCGTCTATGCCAGTGGAGCGGACGTCGTGGCCAAAGGTGACGCCGTCACTGCGGGACTGTTACCGCCACTCAACCGGCCCGTGGTGGGGGTGACGGCCGACCCGGCCGGTCACGGCTACTGGATCGACACGGCCGACGGAGGGGTGTTCAGCTTTGGCGGCGCGGCCTTCCATGGTTCGCTCGGCGCCGTGCACCTCAATGCGCCGGTCGTGGGCATGGCCGCCACGCCCGACGGTGGGGGCTACTGGCTGGTCGCCGCCGACGGCGGTGTCTTTTCCTTCGGTGATGCGGCCTTCCATGGCTCGCTCGGCGCCGTGCACCTCAATGCGCCGGTCGTGGGCATGGCCGCCACGCCCGACGGTGGGGGCTACTGGCTGGTCGCCGCCGACGGCGGTGTCTTTTCCTTCGGTGATGCGGCCTTCCATGGTTCGCTCGGCGGCGTGCACCTCAATGCGCCGGTCGTGGGCATGGCCGCCACGCCCGACGGTGGGGGCTACTGGCTGGCTGCCTATGACGGAGGAGTGTTCAGCTTCGGCGATGCTCCCTTCGAAGGCTCGGCGGGTGGCCTCTCTCTCGCCGCACCGGTGTTCGCCATGGCCCCGACGCCTTCGGGCCACGGCTACTGGCTGCTCGGCGGCGACGGCGGCATCTTTACCTACGGAGACGCCGGCTTCTTCGGTTCGGTCCCTCTGACCGGTTGAAGTAGTCTCGCTGCCGGGTCGTTACTGGCGCTGAGGTGGAGCACCACCGTGGAGCGACCTGGTGGCGACGACCACGACATGCCGTGCGCCTGGGCGATTCCATCGACCCAAGGAGCGACAATGGCACTGCATCCCGGCGCTCAGAGAATGGATGGCGCAGCGCTCTCCCGCGAAATCCTTGAAGAATGTCGACGACGGGCGTCCACGTTTACTGAGCGAGTTGGACGACGACCCTGCCTGGCGGCCGTGCTCGTCGGGCATGATCCCGCCTCGGTCACGTACGTCAAAATGAAGCAGGCACGCTGCGACGACGTCGGTATCGCATCCGTGGTGCACGAGTTCCCCGAGACCGTGACAACCGAAGAGCTCGTCGCAGCCATTGAGAAACTCTCCGCCGACGGGCAGATCGACGGGATTCTCCTCCAGCATCCGGTTCCCGAGTCGATTGACGAGCGGGCGGCTTTCGAAGCGATTGCTCCGCCCAAAGATGTCGACGGGGTCACCACGCACTCCTTCGCTTCGATGGCTTTCGGGCTTCCCGGGTTCGCTTCGTGCACCCCCGGTGGCATCATGCGCCTGCTCGAGGCGTATGACGTCGATCCCGCGGGGAAGCATGGCGTCGTGATTGGTCGGAGCCCGATTCTTGGAAAGCCGATCGGGATGCTCCTTCTCGGCCGAGACGCCACGGTCACCTACTGCCACTCTCGCACGAAGGACCTTCCCGCGATCGTTCGCACGGCAGACATTGTGGTGGCGGCGGTGGGGCGGCCACGCTTTGTGCAGGGCGACTGGATCAAACCGGGGGCCGTGGTCATCGACGCGGGTTACAGCAACGGCAATGTCGGCGACGTCGACTTCTCCGAGGCAGCTTCGGTGGCCGGCTTCATCACTCCTGTTCCCGGAGGGGTCGGACCGATGACCATTGCCGTCCTACTCGAGCAGACTATCCGGGCGGCCGAGCAGCAGTGTTCCGTTGCGACTGCGGGACGGCACGAGCTCTGACGCCGTCCCATCCCCCTCCCCCCGCCTTTAAGATTCTGGGGAAGATCAGCTCGCTCTTGGTGCAAGGAGAATCCGGAATGACCAAGTCTTCGTGGGTATCCGCCGTCCTTCGAGTCGACAAACCGTGGGGACACGAAGAGCATTTCGCGCTCGTCGAAGGTCGTTACTGCGGAAAGGCGTTGCACATCACTGCGGGTCACGCGCTCTCGCTGCAATATCACGAACGGAAAGAGGAGACAGTCGCCGTGCAGTCGGGCCGACTTCACTTCGAGGTGGGTCCTCCCGATGCCCCGCTGGAGTCGTTCGAGCTTCTCCCCGGCGAAGCTGTCCATCTGCGTCCCGGCACCCGTCACCGCATGACAGCTCTGGAGGACACGGTCGTTCTCGAGGCGAGCACCACTGAGCTCGATGACGTCGTGCGTCTCGAAGATCGCTACGACCGCGTCTGAGAGAGGCTCCTTCGATCGGACTGCACCGCGGTTACTTCACGACGGCGGCACAGGCAGTGAACGACCCATGAGCGGCGACGTAGGTCGTGTCGTACTGTCCGGGAGGTTCGACCCATACGTGCCCCGACGAATCGTATTCCAGCACGTAGTGCGTCGTATCGAACGGTTGGTCCAAAAACGGACCACCGTTCTTCGACGTCAGCAGCGGCGCGAAGTTGTGGGAGTAGGTTGCGGCACTCCAGGGTGCCGGTGGCACAGGGTTGGTGTTGGACTGCGCGTCGTAGGCGGAGATGGCGACTCCGAGGTCCTTGAAGTCTGATTGGCATTGCGGCACCAACACCGACGCCGGCACGGTCGGCGTGAGGTTCACGCTCGAAGGCAGGACGGAATCCACTCGTCCGCGCTGGGCCCCCCTGATGATGGTGATCGCCGCTTCGACGGCCTGCGCCCCACCCTGGACGCCCTCGAATACCTGCGCGTCATTGGAGGAGCGAATGCCGGTCATGCACTCACTGAAGCTCTTTACCGTCGCGAGAAGGAAGTACCGGTACTCCCGCTTCAGGACCGGCTGGGGAGGAAGCTTCCCGTCTGACGCAGAAGCAGCCGCACGCTTGAAGTTGTTGCAGTCCTGGAGTTCGACGCGCGCAGTCGTCGAGGCGTTCGCCGCATCCAATCGTTTGCCATCGGCCAGGAACTGCTCCAAGAGGGGACGCCCGCTCTGCTGATACCAGTTCTCGAGTGTGGCGGAGGTCGACCCGCTCGCGGCGAGTACGGGAGGAGCGACCGCGATCACGGACACCATCAGCACCCAGAGGGCGCACATCACCGCGATCGCCGCTCTTCCTCTGAACAGGCCTCGCTCGTCGCCTGATGCCTGGATGCGTTCTGTCATGCCGGGCCTTCCTCCGTCCGTCCCATCGGGCGCCCACGAGCCGATCATCGGTCAGCAGGTCCCGTGGAACATTGTCCCGGTTGGCGGTAAAGGCGGGGTAAGTCGATGCGGGGATGTGACCACCCTCGGGAGAAAGGAATCCGTGGGCGGCTCTCCGTCGGTGGCGCGGATCCTATGTTGCTGAGGCGTTCAAGGCTGCCGCGATGTCGTCAATCGCCGCCTGCTCGGATTCGCTCACTTCTACCCCATGCTCGCGGTGAGCAGCGGCGACCTTGTGCGAGAGGGTCACGATGAACTGGCGGTACTCTTCGACCTCTTCCGGCGTGGCCTTCGTCCGCAGCAGGGCGACCGAATCACGGAGGTGCTGCAGTCCCTGTTGCTTGAGCTCTTCGGGAGAGTGATAGTGCGTGTGATCCCGCTCGGGTTTCGCCGCAACGATCGCATCGAGGAGTTCGCTCTTGCCGTGCTGTTGGCGTGCCTCTCCGTAGGCCTTCGCCATGGCGATCGTCTCGCGAAACGAGCCACCTCGTTGGGCAGTGACCACGATCATTCCGGCACTCGGTGGTGCTTCGAGGACCAGCTGCCACTCCTCCGCCGTGAAATCAGATTTCGAGGTCATCGTCAGTCTCCGCTCTCCGACAGCCGCCCACTCTCTTCCATCTACGCACCGTAGCGTGTGGTACCGCATCCCGGTGCCGCAACGCCGAGTCGTGGAAGGCTGAGACCATGCACGCAGTCGAACTCATCTTCGCCATCGGATGGGCTGCGTTCTGGATCTATTGGCTCGCGGCGGCATTTTCCATGAAGCGCGGCCGGATTCCTTGGTCCCGCGAGCTGCGCGTCAGAGCGGTGATCGTCGTCCTCGCGGTTCTGTTGATCCGTTTGGGGGCTTTCCGCGCCGGAGGCATCAACTCGGATCCGTGGCGCGCCGGTTTCGGCCTCATCCTCTTCGCACTCGGGCTGGGGCTCGCGATTTGGGCGCGCCTGCACATCGGGCGCAACTGGGGCCCACCCATGTCGCAGAAGGACGACCCGGAGCTGGTGCGCAGCGGCCCGTATCGGCTGGTCCGCCATCCCATCTACTCGGGCATCCTGCTCGGAGGAGTCGGGACGGCGGTGGCGTTGGGCTGGCTGTGGCTGATCGCCGTGGCTTTGGCAGGGGTTTACTTCATCTACAGCGCGACCGTCGAGGAGCGACTCCTGACCGAGGAGTTCCCCGACGCCTACCCCGAATACAGACGTTCGACCAAAATGCTGGTGCCCTTCGTTTTCTGAACGGCACGGGGTGCTTCTCCCCGATACCCGCAGTCCACGGCGGCATGCAAGGCTGACAGGGTGATCGAGGCCCGACGGCTCTCAAAGCGCTTCGGCAACGTGGTGGCGGTCGACGACCTGTCCTTTGACGTCCGTCCGGGGGCGGTGACCGGCTTCCTCGGGCCGAACGGTTCGGGCAAGTCGACAACGATGCGCATGATCATGGGCCTCGACTGGCCCGCCTCGGGCTCGGTCACCGTTTCGGGCCGGCGCTACCAGGAATTACCCTGGCCGATGCGCGAAGTGGGTGGACTCCTCGAAGCGAGGTCCATTCACCCCGGTCGCTCGGCTCGTGCCCATCTGCTCACGCTGGCCCGGAGCAATGCCATCCCTCGAAAACGTGTCGATGACGTACTCGACTTCGTAGGACTGAGCTCGGTGGCCGGCAAGCGCGTGGGCAAGTTCTCGCTCGGGATGGGCCAGCGCCTGGGTATCGCCGCCGCCCTGCTCGGCGACCCAGGTGTCCTGCTGTTCGACGAGCCCGTGAACGGCCTCGATCCCGAGGGCATCCGGTGGGTACGCACGCTGTGCAAAGCGCTGGCCGGCGAGGGACGCACTGTGTTCGTGTCGAGCCACCTCATGGCCGAAATGGCGCTCACCGCCGACCATCTTGTTGTTATCGGCCAGGGCAAGTTGATCGCGGAGACCTCCGTCGCTGACTTCGTCGCGGGCAGCTCGCGTCAATCGGTCAAGGTACGCACGCCGGCTCAGCATCAGTTGTCCGACGCCCTGACCAATGCGGGTGGGACGGTTATTCCCGATCCTGATGGGTCCATGAGTGTCACCGGCCTGGCGGCGTCCGAAATTGGTGACCTGGCGGCGGCGATCGGCATCGCCGTCCATGAGCTCACCCCTGTCGCCTCATTGGAGGACGCATTCATGGAGCTGACCGACGATGCAGTCGAGTTCCGAGGTGGGTCGTGACCGCGGTGCTCGACACGCCCGCCCCGTTCGTCATCGAACAACCGCCGGGCCGCGTCGGCCTGCGGCGAGCCATAGCGGCTGAGTGGACCAAGCTCTGGTCGGTACGCTCGACCACGTTGACGCTCATCGCTACCGCGGTGGCCGTCGTGGGCTTGTGTGCACTGGGCACGGGCACGGTGAGCCCATCGGACGTCATCGACGATCCGACCCGCCGCAGTCTGATCGGCGTCTTCCTCGGGCAGCTCATCTTCGGGGTCCTGGGCGTGCTGGTCATGAGCGCTGAATACGGAACGGGGACCATCCGCGCCACGTTGTCAGCCGTGCCCCGCCGCCCTGTCGTACTCGCCGCCAAGGTCCTCGTGTTCGGGGCGGTGGCGGTGGTGGTGAGCGAGGCCCTGACGTTCAGCGCCTTCGCCCTCGGCCAAGCGATCTTGTCGGCCAAGCACGCTGTCGGGACGAAGGCGGCGGCCGCGCAGCGCGCCCAGCAGCTCGGGTTGAAGGTCCCCCACAACCTTCAACCCCTCCTCTCGAATGGCTCCGCATCGTTCGGGCAGGCCGGCGTCCTGCGAGCGGTGGTCGGCGCAGGTCTCTATCTGGCCCTGCTCGGGCTGTTGGCATTGGGACTGGCGACAATCATTCGCCACACGGCCGGGGCCATTTCGGCCTTTGTCGGCGTGGTACTGGTCCTTCCGATCATCGTGGAGGCGTTGCCCACCGGCTTGAGCAATGCCCTGGCCCGCTACCTGCCGGCCAACATCGGTCTGGTCATGTTCTCCACCCAGGGCGTCCCCGACCGCGTCGCAGCTGCGTTCAGCCCGTGGGCCGGATTCGCCCTGCTTGCCCTGTACACCGTGGTGACACTGGGGATCGGCTGTTGGGTCCTCGTGCGCCGCGACGCCTGAGTGCGCGGTCGAAAGACCCAGCCAGACACGGAGGTACGCTGGCCGAATGCCGATGCCCAAACGGGAAAACGTCGATGACTACTTCGCTCAACTGAACGATGTCCAGCGGCCGCACCTCGAGACACTCAGGCAGCTGAGCGTTGCAATGGACCCCGAGGCGCGCGAGGAACTGAAGTGGAACCTGCCGACGTACGTCAGAGGCGACAAGACGAACATGTGGATGCTCCAGAACTTCAAGAATCACTGCTCTCTGCGGTTCTCCCCACCGTTTTTCGCCACACAGAAGGCTGCGGTCGAGGAGAGCGGCTACGCGTACGGTGAAGGGTTCGTCAAGCTCCCCTACGACCGCGAACTGCCGATCGACCTTCTGAAGACGCTGATGCAGGCACGAATTGAGGAGTACGACAGAACCGGCGCGTGATCCGCCGTCTGACCCACCATGGCGGCGGAGGCTCAGCGGCAATGGCACCTTGACGTGATGTACCCCGGAAGGGTCGGGACCCTCAGTTCACCTCCTGGCCCCGGCCAATCACACTGGCCTGGCCGATCCACTCGCCACTCTTCACGGCGGCGGTGCGTAAGGAGCTGTCGATGGCGGCGGCACCGGACGCCGAGACGTCCAGCCCGATGTTCCGATACGTGAGCTTCCGGTGACTCCCCGAGCCGGTGGTGAACGTGATCCCTGCTGCCGGTTGCTCGCTCAGGTGGACATTGAAGAGCTCGATTTCGGATCCCGACGATGTCGTCGCCGTGAGCTCGGGGGTGGGAAGAAAGTTGAGGTGCACGTCGCTGAACTTGGCGCGCCGCCCGTCATTGTCGTCCTCGAAGATCAGTTGGCCGCTGTGATCAACTGAACCCCAGCCCGACTCGGACCACACCAGCCCGCCGGTGACGGGAAGGTCGAGCCCGTCGGGCGTGGCACCCGAGGACCCGCTTGCCGTGATCGCGAGGCCTTCTTGCCTGAATCTGTTCACGAGTGTCGAGGCCAGGGCCACCCTCGTCACTCCGGCACTCAGGTTCACGCCGTGGGTGAATCCGGCCTGGCTGCACGCCCCGGCCCCTTGCGCCAGCAGCCCTGCTGCGGCCAGGACCGCCGCCCCTGCGCCGACGGAACCCAGCCACCTGCGGTCCCGCTTCGACCCGTCGTTCATGCGTACCTCCCCGTGTCGTTCCGTGCTCTCTCGCTGCGAAAAATTTAGTTGTCTACACGTCGTGCGAGAATTTCGCCCACGACGCCGTCATGCGCTCATCCATACGTCACTGGACCATTGTCCATGGGACACAGCGGTATTCGTTGTCACCGGCAGGCCGACGAGGATGGCACGAGGGCCGGGGACGCACTCCCCGACCCTCGATGCTCAATCCCACCGGCGTCCACGAGACTCCGGTGTCGCTTCACTCCTTGGCGTCAGGACGAGATGCCGACGCCGAGGGTCCCGAGCGTCCCGGCGGCCGAGCCGTGGAAGACGGCGTCACCGAAGGTGAACACGCCACCGTCGGCTCCGGCCAGCAGGTACCCGGATCCAGTTCCCGTGGCGGTGATGCCGACGACGGGGGCGTTGAGGTGTGTCCCACCCTCGGAGCCGTAGAAGGCGGCGTCACCGAAGCTGAAGACGCCGCCGTCGGACGCCACCAGCCAGTAGCCCTTGCCGTCAGGCGTCGAGGCGATACCCACGACGGGGGCGTTGAGGTGTGTCCCACCCTCGGAGCCGTAGAAGGCGGCGTCACCGAAGCTGAAGACACCACCGTCGGACGCCACCAGCCAGTAGCCCTTGCCGTCAGGCGTCGAGGCGATACCCACGACGGGGGCGTTGAGGTGCGTCCCACCCTCGGAGCCGTAGAAGGCGGCGTCACCGAAGCTGAAGACACCACCGTCGGACGCCACCAGCCAGTAGCCCATGTCGTCAGCGGTGCTGGTGATGCCCACGACGGGGGCGTTGAGGTGTGTCCCGCCCTCGGAGCCGTAGAAGCCGGCGGTGCCGAAGTTGAAGACACCGCCGTCCGACGCCACCAGCCAGTAGCCGTTGCCGTCTGGCGTCGATGTGATGCCCGTGACCGGGTCGTTGAGGTGGTTTCCGACGAGGTCGCCCGCAGAAGACTCCGCGCCGAAGGAGGCCACCTTGCCCGTGCTCGTGACCACACGGTAGCCCGCACCCGACTTGGCCTGGCCCACGGTGTAGTCCTGCACGACCGCGGTGAGGGTGCTGGGCACGGCCGTGGCACTCCCGATCGCATAGGCGATGTAGACGTGACCCGCGATGAGAGGCAGGTCGACCGGTCCGATGACCGGCGTCGAGGCGGTCGTCGACGGGTTGACGGACACCGAGATCGGCACCGTCCCCGCCGGGACCGGCAGCGGGCCGGCGGAGTTGGGGTTGGTGAGGCCGGTGATCACTTTGGTCGAGCCGGCATACACGTCGACTGCCGGAGCCTCAGCCGTGTGCCGGACCAGCACCCAGGCGTCACCGGCCGGTGCCGGGGTCGTGGGGTTGGCGAAGACGTTGAGCGTCGGGTTCCCGCCGGCATCGAGGTTGGCCACAATGGTGGCGTTCTCGTCGGCGGTCAGGGTCTCCGAGGCGCTCAGCAGCGTGGTGGAGGTCCCGGCGGCCTTCACGGCCACGGCATAGGTGCCCGGTGGGAGCGAGAGCGCCGGGCTCACCGTACCGAAGGTGAAGTCCGGCAGGACCTCGGTACCGTTGACATAGACATCCACTGGCAGGTCGGGGATGCCGTGGACCACTGTCACGGTGGCATCGCCCGCTGTGGTGGACGCTCCGGCAATCCCACCGCCGGACGGTAGAGCAGTGGCGGCGAGCCCGGCCGCCAGTACGGCGGACCCGATGAGGATCCGTAGTCGGTGCTTCATGTTGTCTTTCCTCCTCGGTTCAGGGGAGGGGGGTCCCCCGGGGCATCTTTCTGATGCGGCGAGAAGACCTTCGTAACTCGGACCGTTCCGGTTGCAGGGAATCAGCGATGTTTCAGTACGCCGTTGCGCCGCGCTCATCCGCCCGAGCGCTGTCGGTGCCGAGGACCGTCGTCACCGACGGAGGACGAGTCACGAGTTGAGCTCGCGCCGCAGCCCGGCGGCGGCCTTTCCCCCGATTCGCTGAAAGGCGATCCCCATGAGTGGGTCCAACAGCCGGCCGAGGAAGCCCGACAGGCGAAGGGCGGCATCGTAGGTCACCGATGTCCCTTCTCCGACGGTGACGAAGCGGATCTCGTCGACCGAACTGATGTGGCCCCGGTTCGCCTCGAACCGCACCTTGCTCGGGGCCTCGAAGGCGATGATCCGGTACTCGAGCGGGAACTGCCGCCCGAAGTAGCGGCACATGAGCCGGAACGTGGTCCCCGGCCCGAGGGGCTCGCCGGTCAGGTTCTCGCCGGAGACGACACCGGGGTCCCACTCTGCGGCGTTGGCAAAGTCGGCCAGGTAGGCGAACGCCTCCTCTCGCGACTTGTCAGACTGCAGCGTGGTGCTGTAACGGGCCATTGGCGTGCTCCCCTTTCCTCATGTCGGTGCTCAATCGTCCGAGTTCTCAACCCGGCATGTGGTCGGCCCGCGGATATGAACGAGATCTGCATCGGTCAAAAGACGGCGCGCAGGACGCTCGTGTTCGAGTGAGCCGGATCGCCGTTGTTGGTCTGGAGGCTGATGTCGACCGCCGAATAGCCGGTCATGATCGACGCTCCGATCGAATAGGTTCCGGTTCCCGAGGGCGGCAGCACGCCGACAGGCAGCATCTTCAGCGTCGATGGGTTCAGCATCCAGACCTCGTAGAAGTGCTGGGCCGTAGGCGTGGCCAGGTTCTTCGTTTCGACGATGAGATTCCGCGTTTCCCCGACCGCGACCGCCTTGATGGAGCCAGTGGCCGAGGCGGGAGCGTCGATCGGTTTCAACGCCGCGCTCGGCCACGACGGCACCTGGCGGGGGGTTCTCCGACCTGACCAGGAACGTGCCAATTCCGACGAGAACAAGAACGGCAGCTGCCACTCCGGCGGCGACAATGCGCCAAGGACGGGTCCGACGCGTTGTCGCCTCGGTGATGTCAACCTCGAGGGGCGGGAGCGCAGGCTGCTCGCCATCGCCCCCCAGCACGCCGGTGAGGCGGACTTCGGGACCCGGACGCCCCGTCGGCGCCTCGTCGAGCTGCAACAACGCGCTCGACGCGGCTGAAAGCGCACCGTGCGCGATGACCAGATCGACCAGTTCATCGGCGCACTGCGGGCACGAGTGAAGGTGGTGCCCCACGGCGATCGTCTCGTCCCTGCCGAGTTCCCCGGCGATGAGGCCGACCAGATCGAACTGGCCGTGGTCGGGTTCGTTCGGGCTGCTCACTGCTGCTCACCTCCAATGATGGCAACAGACAGCTGACGCATTCCGCGCGCCATCCGGGCCTTGACCGTTCCCATAGGGACCCCCAGATGCCGGGAGATTTCTCTCTGGCTGAGACCGCCGAAATAGGACAGCGAGATCGCCTCGCGCTGCTCCGAGCTGAGTCGGGCCAGGGCAACCTGGATCTCCGCCGACCAGGCCAGCTTGTCAACGAACGCAGCCCCGTCCTCGCCGACCAGCTCTCTGAGCGAGTCGGCGCGAACGACATCGTGGCGACGGCGGCGCAGATGATCGATCGCCCGCTTGCGGGCGATGCCGAACAGCCACGCCTCGAGCGGTCGGGACGGGTCGAACTTCTCCCGGGAGCGCCACAGTTCGAGGAAGACAACCTGGAGGAGATCGTCGGTCTCCTCCTCGCTGACGAAGCGGCGCAGGTAGCTGCGCACCATCGGGCCGTAGGCGCGGTAGCACTCCTCGAGTGCCCGCTCGTCGCCGTCGCGTATCCGTGCGGGCAGGGTCGCGCCGAATATTCCAGGGGTTCGGTCGGAGACCTCTGGGGTGGGCATCAGTCGCTCCGGTCAGATAACTCGCCATTGGAGCCGTTCAGCATGAATGTAGCGCCGTCTGGGTGGCCGGGCGCCTAAGAAGCGGGCCCGAGGGGGCCACCCGGACGACCTTCATGATGCAGTCTCCTTCACGTCGACATCAGGCACTGGAGAGACTTTCGTAAGAAAGACCCGATCGGTTGCACGAATCGTCAGATCCAAGAGGGCCAGCCGGATCGAAGGGAAGGACTCCGATCCAGCCCATCGCGGACATGACCAAGCGCCACGGGGCTCACGAGTTCCGTCGCTTGGGGCTAATCCGGATTGCGTGATTCCGGGCCCTCGTCCCCCATGACTGCTCGCTGGTCGAGCTCACCCTGTAATCGCTCATTTTCTTCTTGGAGATCCAACACCATGTGAACGCCGGCCAGGTTGAGGCCATCACCCAAGAGCTCGGCTATTGCCCGGAGACGCTCGAGGTCGTTCTCGCTGTAGAGCCGGGTACCTCCCTCGCTGCGGGCGGGAGCGACCAGCCCTCGAGCCTCGTAGAGCCGCAGGTTTTGCGGAGCGTTCCCGACCAGGCTTGCGGCCACTGAAATGCCGTAGACCCCACGTGACGGATCGGGCTCACTCTGTCGGACCATCGATTTTCTCCACTCTTCGGGGTTGACTCTCCACCACTTTGGCATAAAATCTATGGCAGCCACAACAGATAATATCGTGGTGATTACCAGAGAGAAGGGAACAATCGGAAGGTAACAATCAGGGGAAGTCCCTCGATCACTAAGGAGGAATACCAATGTTGGTTCGCACCGATCCGTTCCGGGAACTCGACCGGGTTGCCTCGCAAGTGTTCGGCACCGTGGCCCGACCGGCGGCGATGCCGATGGATGCCTGGCGGGACGGCGACACATTCGTCATTGAGTTCGACCTGCCGGCCATCGACCCCGAGCAGGTGGAGCTCGACGTCGAGCGCAATGTGCTGACCGTCCGCGCCGAGCGCCTCTCTCCCACTGGTCCCAACGTCGAGTTGATCGCCTCGGAACGCCCCCGGGGCATGTTCAGCCGCCAGGTCATCCTCGGCGACACGCTCGACGCGGACAACATCCGCGCCACATATCGCTCCGGAGTGCTCCGGTTGAACATTCCCGTGGCTGAAAAGGCAAAGCCACGCAAGATCGCAATCGACGTCCAGCCCGAGGATCGGCACCAGGACGCGATCGACGCCAGGTCCGAGGACCGCCAGGCAGTGAGCGCATAGGAAGGACCGCCCGGACGCCGGGGCTACCCGTTCTGGCTCCGGCGTCCGGGCACGCCGAAACGGAGGGAAGTCGGATATGGCACATCTGTTCCCACAGGCGCAAGATGACGATTTGCCCCGTCATTGGACACGTCTTCATGAGCCTCCGCCCCCGATCGCGCGTGTCGCTCGGAATCGGGGGCTCACGCCACTCCATGCGTACCTCAGACTTCTCGAAGAGGACCGCATCGATTTGAACAACGAGGTACATCAGTTGGGTGTCAAGCCGAGGCAGTGAGCGACCTCGAACAGCTGGCCGCCCCCGGCCGGGGTAACGACGCGCATGGTGTATCCGGCGATAAGAAAAGCCATCTTCAGAAACGGAGGTGATAGTCGTGACGATCACGTCAAACCAATTATCCTTCGCCACCGACACAGCCGATGTCGACCGGCGTCCGGGATCGAGCGATATCGCATGGGCCGAGCACGCCTACCGCTCTCAGCGGATGGAACCGTCGAACGAGCGCCGTAGGATGCCCGGCGCCCGCGGGCGTCGGTTGCGGATTCTCGTTGTGACGCTCGCCGGTGTCCTCCTGATGGCCGGACTCGTCGTGGCCATGAGGTACGAGGGTTCATCGCCCGCATTCGTCGTACAACGGCCAACTTCGACGCAGGTCGCCACCGCTCCGCAACAATCGATGGCCCGGTCATTTTTGCCCTTTACCCCACCCTTGCTCCGTCCTTTCCCGTCCCTACCCCCCACATTCAACACGCCGAATCGGTGACTGCGGACGCCTGAGTTGGGGACGTGCTCGAACCACCCTGTCACTGGCTTGGCAAAATGTCTTCCACCTTTGGCAGGACTTGGGGAAGGACGCCCAGGGCTCCAGACGCCAATTCTGCGCGACCGGGACGTCAAAGTGGTGGACGCGACCTGCCTACGCTGCCTGCTGGGGCGGGCGCTCGTCGCCTGACCCGGCGCGAGCGGCCCTGAGCGCGTCGGGCGCCGGGAAGGGCAATGTGTACTCCATCCGAGGCCCACCGATTGCCCCGAAGTCCTCCTTCTTGAGCCGGATCAACGTCGGAGATACCTCAACCACGCGCACCCGCTGCCATGTGCCGTCGTCGAGCCGAAGTTCATACGGATCAGCAAGGTATCCAATGCCCGCCTCATCAAGTGCACGCTCTGGGCTCAGCCAGTCGGTCGCCAACGGACCTCGCACCTCGATCCCGAACCACCGGCGAGTGCCCACATGGGACCGGCTTGCAGGAACAGGCACGCGGTCATGCGTCAAGAACGGACGACCCCCAGTATCTGCGTGCGCTCAGAGGGGGTCTGGCGTCTCGTTCTGTACGCCTGCGAACCGGCGGGGTGATCGGTTGGAGACGCCAGTGCGGGATTCGTCAACTGGCTCGGCGCCGGGCACGTAGCACGACATCCTCGATGTGGTGTGAAGCGGAGGCGGCCCCCGCCGGACGAGGTCGCTTCTCGTTGACTTCGATGTCCCATGTTGATGAGTCGGTGAGCGCAGCTGCGAAATCATCGGTCCGTAGGTAGGCATCCGGGTCAAACGGCATGGTGTGGGCTGGGGCACTGACCGGCGCGCGCATGGCGTCCAGATCGTGACCCACGATGAGCAGTGTGCCACCAGGAGCTACTGCGTTCAGAAGGTTGCGCACCCCGCGGCAATCGGGCGTGCGCGGAATCGACGCGTAGTGCGCCGATACGAGATCGAACGCATCGGTTCCGAACGCATTGAGAGCATTCGCGTCCATGTGAAGGCGCCCGACGTGGAGCCCCTGACGCGTGGCCTCGGCGTCGATTCGATCCAGCGCCCGCTGCGAGATATCACTCGCTGTCACCTGCCAACCTTGCCGGGCGAGCCACAGCGCGTCACCGCCTTCGCCGGCGCCGACGTCGAGTGCTCGGCCCGGGGTCAGTCCGCTGATCTCGTTGACCATTGTGCCGTTCGGGTTGCCGCTCCAGAGCTGCTCTCCCCCGTAGCGATGATCCCAATCGGCCTCGTTCGCTGATGGGCGCGCTGTGGCTCGGAGGTCGTCGTCGGCAAGACTGAAGCTGATCATGGCTCCGACCCGGCTGCCGTTCGCGGCGGCCTGCAACACCTGCTGGCTCGGATCGGTCACGTTGCCGGCTGCATAGAGGCCGGGGACGACTGTTTCGCCGGTCGCGTCGGTCTCCACGAAGTCGCCGAGTCCGCTCGGGTGCGCCACTGGTTGGAGGCCGAGCGGAACGAACGGCTCAGCGCGTGCCCTGAAGCGGGGACCGACTACGACAGCGTCGGTGTCGATGCGTTCGTGGTCGACCAGCTCAACCGCCTCGACGTGGCCGTCAGGGCCGCGCACGATCTGGCGCACCGTCTCGAAGCGGACGTCCACGCCAGCAGCTCGAAGGGCGTCGAGCTCGACGTCCTTCACGTCGATTCGGCCGTGGAGCACCACGGTGAGCCGGCTGGTCAGCTGGCGGAAAAGTACGGTGGTGTGCAACCCCATCGAGTGGGTGACGATCTGAACCATGCGCTGATCCCGAAACTCGAAGCCATGGCAGAACGGACAGTGAATGACGTCGCGTCCCCAGCCTTCGGCAAGTCCGTCGATCTCTGGCAGCACGTCCACCAAGCCCGTGGCGACGAGCACCCGGCGTGCGACGATGTGATGACCGCTGTCGAGTTCGACTCGGAAGCGATCGCCGTTGGTCCGGGTGACAACGCTTACGTGACCGGCGAGAATCTCGCCGCCATAGCTTCGGACCTCCTCGCGACCCGTGGCGGCCAACTCCGATGGTGGAAACCCTTCTCGGCTGAGGTAACCGTGGATGTGGGCTGCAGGAGCGTTGCGGGGCTCACCCGCGTCGACGACGATCACCGACCGGCGTTGGCGGCCCAGTTGGAGTACAGCGGCTAGTCCAGCGCCGGATCCGCCGACGACAGCGACATCGCAGTGCCGTTCGATGATTTGGGGGACGTGGTCTGTCATGCACCTAGCGTACGGTCTAGGGTTAGAACTGCAAGCATTGTTGCAGAATTCGCAAGACTCCCGAGGACAAATGGCTGAGCCAAACGAGATCGATCATGTAGTTCGCACCCGACTGCGGAGCCTTCGCAACACGCTGGGTCTGTCCCTCGACGAGCTTGCCGCTCGCACCCACCTGAGTCCCTCCACTATCAGTAGGGTCGAGACCGGGAAGCGGACGATCAGCCTCGACATCCTGCTGCCTCTGGCAGCGGCTCTCCAGGTCGACCTCGACGCGCTTCTCGACATGCGCCGCGACGAGGACGTGGTGATCCATCCGACGCCGAGCAGCTCGGGCGAGCGGACGACATGGATGCTGAGCCGCCCGACGGGCAGGACGCTTGCGATCAAAGTTCGACTGGAACCGACCGACAGGGCGGCAGAGCAGCAGGTACACCCCGGTCACGATTGGTTCTTCGTCGTCGAAGGACGAGTGCGTCTGTTGCTCGGTGACCGCGAGATCACCGTCGAGACGGGAGAGGCCGCCGAGTTCACCACCATGACACCGCACGCCGTCGCGGCTTTCGATGAGCCCGCCGAACTCATAATGATCTTCGACCGCGACGGCCAGCGCGCCCACATCCACCACGAAAACCAGCGGCCATCCGAGGACGGAACCCCGTCGTAATCGCCACCTTCGCGGTAGTCGGCCACCACGTCCACCCGGTCCGCCTCGCGGCGATGCGCTGATCGTCAGTTCTAGAACTGACGACCGGCAAGTCATCCTGGAGGAGAGGCCCTAGAGCCCGCTAGCGGATCCTCTTTCGGGACACGGAGCGATCCGAACTGCTTGCGGGAGCCAGCAAGAGGCCCAGTGTCGAAATAGATCACAATCCCTCAGCCGGGAGTGTTCAGGGCTGCCCAACGATGGCACCTTCTGGCCAGATCCGACAAACTATGACACGTGACGTGGGAGACCGAACGAGCAGTCTGGGAGGACTTTAATGCAGCGGTCCATGGGCGCCTCAGGCTTGATTTGATAGACCGGCGCCTGGCCGGGCTCGACCTAGCAACCGGCGCCGCCGTCTTAGATGTCGGATGCGGCACCGGGGAGTCCGCTGTTCTCTTGGGACTGCGTGGTGCAAAGGTGACGGTCATGGACCACTCACCCGCCATGCTGCGAGCGGCGACGCAGCGTGCGGAGGACGCCGGTATCAGGTGGGTGGCTATCGAAGGCGATGCGGCCGAACTCGGACAAAGCAGTCTCGGTTCGTTTGATGTAATCCTCTGCCACAACGTGTTGGCTTACATCTCCGACGGAGAAGAGGTCGTTAGAGCGATGAGTGATCGACTGAACGCCCATGGCAGGATTTCGCTGGTCGTCTCCAACTCTCTGGGTGAACCGATACGTTTTGCCCTAGAGGATCACGACCTTGCGGAAGCACTGCACTGGGCTACTGAACGTCCCCAGCTACGCCAGGGCAACACCTTCGACCACCAGATGCGACTGCACAAACGGACCGAGCTGACCCAATGGGTTGAGCGTTCGGGTCTGCGGGTGGAAGCAGTTTCGGGAATCAACGTCATCGCCCCTTACTTGGAAAGCGATTTCAAGGAGGCGAACTATCAGAACGTGATCGAGCTTGAAGCGGCACTTGGCGCACAGCCTGCCTACGTAGACATGGCAGTTCACCTCCATCTGATGGCGGTCAACGGGTAGGCGTCTTTCGCTGGCGACAATGGAGCGGGTATGACAGAAGTGCCGATTCACGGGCGCAGCATCCAACGTCTTCGAGTGGCGAGGCGGTCGCGCTCGTGTGGACGCCGGAGGTGCTCGAAGTTATTGCTATGTCCAGAAAATCGGGACTTATTCCTCTATTGAGAAAGGCACTAGAAGGGTATTGTTCTGACTCCGGCGTAAGAGAGGAGAACAATGCCCAGGGTTCCGTGGGCCTGTTCGATAAGCCTCCCCCGGAGACAAACCTCTTCAGTTGCACGAGGAGTCCCTCAATGAGCCCACTCATTCGAAGACGAGCTCTTGGAATTCTTCGACGATGTCTGAGGGCTGGAACCGGATTTCTACTGGTGTCACTTTCGGTGGCCGCGCTCTATCCCTCGAGCTCGGCGCAGGCGGCTCAAGCCACAAACTTCTCGGTCTTGGTCAACGGATCGACATCGGCAACGATGCCAACGACGGGCACTGCGACGCTGTCGGTATCCGGCTTCCCCTCCACAACGGCCGGCGTCGTTACCTTTGAAGTGGATGGAGACACGAACTGCTTTATCGACCTGACTGGTAAACCAAATGAGGGCACCAGCTGTTCGGCCGATCCGCTTCCGGGACCGGGCACATACGCCTTCACGGCGACGTTCTATGGCCCCGATGACAATGGAGATATCTATGATTTAACGTCGTCAAACTCGGCGACACTGACGATAAGTGGGCAGACAAGCTTCACAATTGCGGTCAACGGCTCCTCCTCGGCGATGATTGTTCCGGGTGGCACTGCGGACCTTACGTTGGTGGGGCTACCATTCTCGGTCGCAGGACCAGTTACGTATTCCGCAAATGGAACGGTCATTTGCACTGATGACCTGACTGTCAACGAACAGCAGGGCTGTTATAGCTCACCGTCACTGCCAGTGGGAACGTACTCGATCACTGCGACATTCACCGATACCGACGGGGTCTATTCGGGGTCAACCTCATCGAATACGGTCACCCTGATCGTCAGTACTCAGACAAACTTCACTATCTCAATTCTCAATTCTCAGTCGATCCCCGCATCGACGCTGTGGATCACTTCCAATTCTTCCGTGACTCTGTCAGAAACCGGATTGCCATCCACGGCAATCGGGGTGGTGACTTTCAGCGCGAACGGAATTGTCCTCTGTTCGGTCGGTTTGACGGCCGGGTTCGAAGAAGCAACAGGTTGCGCGCCCTTAATACAAGCAGGAACAGACTACGTAATCACAGCAACGTTCACTGATAGCAACGGCGCTCTCTTGGATTCGACCTCGTCAAACTCCGTGAATCTAAACGTCTATCCGGACGGCGGAGGATCGCCATCGACGAACTTCACGATTACCGTCAACAACTCCTCATCGGGAGCGATCACGGCCGGAGAAAGCGCCACGTTGGCAGAAGTAGGACTGCCGTCGATAGCGACGGGAACGGTGACATTCAGCGGAAACGGATACGACCTCTGTACGATCAGCTTGACTGGTCAGACCAATGAACCAACGACCTGCTTGAGTTCGCCCTCGCTCGGGGTAGGAGACTATGACATTGGTGCTGAGTTTAACGATCCGAGCGAGAGCTTCGTTGATTCGATCTCGTCAAACACGCTCACGCTTGGGGTCAGTCCTCTTGGATCACCGACGAGCCCTACCACGAGCCCGACCACCTCGCCTTCTCCGGGAGCACAGACGAGCCCTACCACGAGCCCGACCACCTCGCCTTCTCCGGGAGCACCGACGAGTCCTACCACGAGCCCGACCACCTCGCCTTCTCCGGGAGCACCGACGAGTCCTACTACCACCAGCCCGACCACCTCTACTCCTCCGGTCGACCAAGGGGCGAAGGAGGGATACGACCTGGTTGGCTCTGATGGCGGGATCTTCACATTCGGGTCGGCGCCCTTCTACGGTTCGACTGGCGCATTGAAGTTGCAGCGTCCAGTGGTCGGGATCACGCCAACCTCTGATCACGGGGGCTATTGGTTGGTCGCGTCTGACGGGGGCATCTTCTCCTTCGGTGATGCAACGTTCTACGGCTCGATCCCGGGTCTCGGTTTCGCCCCGGCAGGATCGTCCAGTCCCAAGCGATTGAATGCCCCGATAGTTGGGATCGTCCCCTCGGCCGACGGTGGTGGATACTTCATGGTGGCTTCCGACGGGGGCGTCTTCACTTTTGGCGACGCCAAATTCGAAGGTTCGTGTCCAGGTATCGGTGGGTGTTCGGGTGCGGCTGTAGCCGTGATGCCTGACGCCAGCGGGAACGGATACTGGCTGGTCACCGCCACCGGACATGTCTACGCCTTCGGCGACGCTGTCACCACCTACGGGGCGCCCGGACCACAGAGCATGCTGGTGACCTCGGCGATGCGTACCGCCGACGGCGGGGGCTATTGGATTCTCTTCGCTAATGGCGTCGTCGATGCTTATGGCGACGCCCTGAACCTTGGTGGCCCTACTGGTTCAGTCACCGCTCTTGATCCGGCAACGACCATCTTTGCCACTTTCGACGGCGGAGGATACTGGGTGGCATCGGCAAATGGGTCCGTGTTTTCGTACGGTGACGCGCCTTACGACGGGGGAACGTCAGGTATGCACCTGAACGGGCCAATCATCGCTGCAAGCGGGTGGTAAAGGGTCTCTGCCCATATAACGTTAATGACACACCAATCCCCGCAGCACCGAAGCATTATGTCCGCTCAAGGATCCTCATCCGGTACTGCTCAGCTGGTTCTCGGACCGTCGGCCGGGTGCCCGCAGGAGATCGTTGCCCCCGCACCGATAACTGGTTGGCGATGTTGATGGATCGGTGGATCGGCACTTGTCCGCAAACGACATTTCCGCCACTTCCGGGCAATGGCACATTTGCCTCGGTCTGCCAGAGCGCGTCGCCCAGGACAGTTCTGATGTGCCACGCCATCACTCGCTGGAGGTCCAGCGTCCGTCCGTTGAGCTGCTCGTAACGGCGGACGACTTCGCGAAAGAGATCGACAGTGTCTGCGACGCCAGGGATATATCGGAAGTCGAACGCCGGGTCTCCCACCCCGGCGGACTCGAAGTCCGCCACAAGTTGTAGGGCGCCGTTCGTCGGGTCCCACACAATGTTGTAACCGTGAAGATCGCCGTGAAGCATCGAGGTGGTGGAAGGTGCCGCCAGGACCGCATCAACCCAATCGCACCACTGGTCGACGAGCACCTGCTGAGGGACGCTCACGAACCTTCCGAATCTGGCCCTAATCTCGCTGGTGGTCGCCTGAGGTTCAGGCATCTCCAGCCTGATCCCGTCCCTTTGTACCGCAGCGAGGGTTGCTTGATCGTGGAGGAGAGACAGGAAGCCAGCCAGGCCCTCGATGAGCCGGAGTTTTCGCTTTCCCGATACCTCGCTCGCCATTTCCCAGCTCAAGGGTTCTCCAGGGACCAGCCTGGTGACGAGCATCGCGGGGTCTCTGGTCATCGCCACCAATCGCGGAATGGCGAGACCACCGCGTGCGCCAGCCAGCGCCTCCAAAACGCGTCCCTCGTGAACAATCCGGCGGGCCGGGGGCTCAGACCAAGCGAACTTTACGACGTGGACCCCGTCGAGGACGGCGCTGCCCTGGAAGAAGCGAGGGTCACTGGTGATGACGCGATCGTTGAACACTAGGGACCGCCGCCGAAGATCGGGCATTACGTGCCCGATGGCGCGGCGAACCTCCTCCGGCGAAGGGGAGGTCAACCAGCCGAGGGACGAAGTCATTCGTTGTCTCCGATTAGGAACTAGGGGATAATCGGCGACGCCGCACGCCGCCACGCACCGGTCCAGATTTCCTTGGATCCTGAGACTGGAGATACGTCGTCCAACTCACGATCACCGCCCGACCAAGCGTCGGCTTCCCTCCCAACCACTGGGAGGGCGGGGTGGTTCGGTACCGCGGGCCAGCCCATCGATACCTGAGAGGTTTCCATAGAGCGCCAGAAGACTTGAATCAAACCATCGCTGAGCGAGCAGAAGTGTCACTCATGACATAGAGGATCCGTCCGGCCTCCTGCGCCTGTTTCAAGGTCACAGGACGAAGCGACGATCCAGACAACCAGTGGTGCACCCTTACCGTGACCGGGAGACCCCGAGATCCTTCCACTTCGATCACCATACGGCCGTCATCTGACTTTACCGGCTCGGCCATTACCACCTTGCCTCCTGCCAGAGCCCCCGCTCGAAGGTCGCCGCCCGGTTGAGGTTCGTGAGCCGCCGGTCGTCGCTGACGTAGTAAGGGAACTCCTTGACCACTTAGTGACGCGCCCCAACCCGAAACTCCCAAAGGCGGTTTGCACTGCCCCGCATTGGCGCCACCGTGAGTTCGCCGTCGCCAAGACGAAATCGCCGGCAGACTTCCCTCACGAATGACTCCAAGTGTGCCTGCATCCGCCCAGTCTCGCAGCCGGCCAATATCCGCCCATGAAGACGAGACTCTGAACGGCACGAAGAGCCTGGCGATGAACCCTGGGTGTTCGCAAGGGATTGGTCACCGGGGATCGGCCAGCTTCGGCACCAGCGTCGTCGCCCGGCCTTCCTCGATGCCGAGGTACGCGGCACGGACGACCTCACTGTTCGCCACATCCGCTGGTGGACCCGAAAAGATGAGGCGCCCGAAGTCGAGCACGTTGACCGGGTCGCAGATGTCCATGACCATTGACATGTTGTGCTCGACCAGCAACACGCCGACTCCTCGGGCATCGACGACCTCGGTGAGGACGGTCGCGAACCTTCGAGCCTCCGCATGGTCCAGACCCGCAGAGGGCTCGTCCAGCAACAGTACGTCGAACCGACCGGCGAGACATCGGGCCAGTTCCACCAACCGACGTTCAGCTGTCGAAAGAGTCGCGATCTCACGGTCTGCGATCGGCGCGATGCCGACCAGCTCCATGGCCTCCGAGGCTGCTGCCCGAACCTGCGCGGTCTGCCCTGGGGCAGCCACGAAATGCGACAGGACGCGCTTGCCCGCCAGGGAGCCCTCTCGCCCCAGCTCCACATTCTGTCGGACCGTCATGGACCAAAACAGGTCGGCCATCTGAAACGACCGTCCGAGTCCTCGTCGCGCCCGGGCTGACGTGTCGAGCTTGGAGATGTCGTGGCCTGCGAGCAACACGCGGCCGGAAGTCGGCCCCACGAGGCCCGAGCAGACGTTGAAGGTCGTTGTCTTGCCCGCCCCGTTGGGCCCGATCAAGCCCGTGATGCGACCAACGGGGGCACGAAGAGAGAGGTCGTCAACCGCGAGGACCCCACCGAAGCGCACGGTGACGTGGTCAATGTCGAGCCCACTGGTCGACGCCACCTGACCCTTCGAACCCCTATACCTTCGAAGGAGAGTCGACGGATGTTCCGACGGAGTGCCCGCCGATGGTCGGGCGGCGACATGGCGCGGCACCGGACGCGCCGCCCACTGGAGACGTGGGATCCATCCGAACGATCCCATGACTGCGCTCAGCACAGCGGCCGCGCCAAAGCCCACATAGAGCCACCAGATCTGCCCCTGCGCGCCGAGGTACGAAGGGACGACGACGTACGCGCCGGCGGCCAGCAATGCGGTGAGTGGCTGGCCCATGCGCAGAATGAGGACGACCACGACCACGGTCAGCGAATTGACCGGGTCAAACGGCCCATCGGTCAAGAACCGGTTCTGCGAAACGAGAAGCGCTCCACCCACCCCGGCGAGGAACGCGGCGATGGCGAACACGGCCACTTTGGTGACGTTGAGGGAGATTCCCTGTGCTTGAAGTGCCCGAGGGGAGTCTCCGAGCGCCCGCAGAAGCCGGCCGAGGCGTGCTCGTCGTATGCCGGAGGTCATCAACAAGGCACAGAGGAACACGGCGAGCACGACGACGTAGAAGGTCACATCGTCGGCAGCGTTGAAGGGACCGATCACCGGACGCGGTACCGTCATCAGGCCCTCTCCGAACATCAGCTTGGTCGGATACCCGAGGTACTCCAGCACGATACCGAAGCCAAACGTCGCAATGGCCAGATAGATACCGACCACCCGGATGGCGGGGACGGCAACCATGGCGCCCACGGCTGCGCCGGCAAGGCCGCCGATGAACAACGCCGCGAACCAGGGGACCCCGAACGTCGCCGACAGATGCGCGAAGGTCGTCGCACCGATCGCCGCCAGCCCCATTTGGCACAGCGACACCTGACCCGATGTCCGCACCAGAAGGGTCAAACCGATAAAGAGAATGGCGTAGGACAACCCCTCGTTCGAGACGTCGACGAGATGCATGTTCTTCGACAGCGGTACGAGTAAGAGCGCCGACGCGGCGGCCGCCAGAAGCGGCCAGCGCCACCAGCGGGGAACTGTCAGCACCCGACGGGCCGGGGGCCGGTCGATCGATGACCGTTCGGGTGCCAGGTGGTTTGGGAGTACGAACAGGATGAGCAGGACCAGAAAGGGAATGCTCGTCGGCAGTCCGCCGAGGACGCTGATCGTGGTGACGTATTTGGTTGTGAGGGCGGCGATGACGCCGACCACGATGCCCCCGAGGTAGGTGAGAGGAAGGCTGGAGAACCCGCCGATTGCCGCCGCACCGAACGACTGCACAAAGAGAAGGAACAGCGTGGCCACGGTCACGTTGTAGTTCGGCGACAGCACCAACAGCATGCCCGACAGGGTCACGAACCCGATACCGAGCGCCCAACCCGCTTGTTGTGCTCGCGTCGGGTTGACCCCCGTCATCGCAAGGAGGTCCGGGTTGTCGACGACCGCTCGCATGGAACAACCGATCCTGGTGTGCTCGAGAACCAGGTGCAGCACAGCGGCCATGACCAGACCTACCGCGACGATGATGATCTGGTCGACACCAACGTTCACGCCGAGGATCCTCACGAGAGTGCCAGGAAGCGACGGGTGGGAGACCACCAGACCGGGTCCATAGGCGTCGGATCCCCACAGGGTGGTCGCACCTTCGATGAGCAGAACAAGACCAATTGTCGCCAGCACCTTGTCACTCGTCGCCAACGGCGTTAGCCGGCGCGCCAGCCTCTCGAAGGCGACGCCCAGAGCCGGACCGATTCCCAAAATCGCGAGCAGGGCGGCGAGCTGCCACGGCACATCGGCCCTACTAACGAGCGCGTAGAAGAGCAGGACCGCTACGGAGGCCATCGAGCCGAACGCGAAGTTGAAGATTCCCGAGGTCCGGTAGGTCAGCACAAGACCCATCCCCGCCAGCCCGTACACTGATCCCGTCGTTACACCGATGACGACGAAGGGAAGAAAGTCACTCATATGGTGCGGCCATGACTTTAGCTACTTTCCCCCGAAAAAAGTAGGGCAACGGTGCTCCCGTTTTGAGCCCGGGTCGACAAAGATGGCCTCGAACCGTAGGACTATTGACTTCGCCGTAGCTACTACCGCGCCCGCCGTCGTCATAGGTGCAGGCCTGCAGGACGGATGAACGCAAAGCAGAGGTTGGCTTCCCCCAGTTCGATGATGTCTTCGAACAAATTCTCACGGATAACGGGTCAATACCGGTCGTACGCGACGGCACCCCTTGGCGAACTCGAGGAACCTTTGAGAGGAAGCTCGCCAGTGCCTGCGGGGCAGTTGTTCATGAGGCGCATCCTCGGACAACCAGGTGAGACCCGCGACGCTTCGACCACTGCTCCCATCAGCGGCGCCCCGTTGATGGAACGGCTTCCGGGGCCGGCGAGTCATCCTGGACGAAAGGCCCCAAGAGCCCGTTAGCGGATCCACAAGCGTTGACGGCCTCGGCCAATCTGTACGTGAAACAGCAGTCGGCCTCCGCCCCTGTGCCATGGCATGGGGTAGCTTTATGAGCGGGGAGCGATGGCTAGCTGCGCAACGAGGCGGCCAGAGCCACCATCGGGGCTCCGTTAAGGTCACCGCCCGTGGAACCAGCGAACCCGGCATCGCCGAAGGTGAAGATGCCCCCGTCAGACGCCACCAGCCAGTAACCGTCTCCGTCGGGGGTAGGCGCCATGCCGGTCACCGGCTTGTCCAATCGAATGTTGCCGGTCGAGCCATAGAACGGGGCATCGCCGAAGGTGAAGATCCCCCCGTCAGACGCCACCAGCCAGTAGCCGCCGCCGTCAGGGGTGGCGGCCATGCCCACGATTGGTTGGTTGAGCCGGATATTTCCGGTCGAGCCGAAGAACGGGGCGCCGAAGGAGAAGATCCCCCCGTCGGCAGCGACCAACCAGTAACCCCCGCTGGCCGGGTCGGTCGCCATGCCCACGATCGGCTGATTGAGGGTTAGGCCACCCATGGAACCGTCGTAGGAGGCGTCGCCGAAGCTGAAGACACCCCCATCGGAGGCCACCAGCCAGTAGCCACCGCCGTCGGGGGTGGCCGCCATGCCCACGATCGATTTGTTGAGTGGCGTACCCGCCATGCCGCCGAAGTTCTGGGCGTTGCCGTAGGCGTCGACCGCGCCATCAGCGGCGACCGTCCAGTAGCCCCCGCCGTCGGACGTCGAGGCGCTGCCCACAACCGGCGCAAGCGGAGCTGCGGGTGTGGAACCGTCGGCGGGTGCGTTGAAGTCGTGCACCTCGCCATTGGCACCGAATACCCAGTAGCTCGCATCGCTGTGGTCCTGAAGCACAGGGTCAAAGCGTGGGTCGCCGCGTTGGAAGGTGACCGATGCGCTATAGAGGGCTCGATACCCCCCGTTGTTGTAGCCGACCGTCCCAGCCCAGGCCGAGAAGCCCATCTCCAACCCGGTGGGCCCGAAATACAACGACGGGCCACCGGGACCGGACATCCCGCCGCCACTGGCGAGCACCGGATTGTTCGCACTGTCGGTGCACGGGCCGAGGGGCGATGTACAAGTGGCGTACCCGATGGCGTAGTTCGCGGTGGCGTAGTCGTTGGCACTGTAGAACAGGTCGTAGGTCCCGTCTTCTTCCACCATGGCCGGACCTTCGATGTTGCCGCCCTGCCAGGACTGATCATCGCTCAACAGCTGGCTCGGTGTCCCGGTGATGGTGAAGTTCGGACTGAGAGTCGTGGCCCACAACGACGTGGGCTGGCCGACCACATTGGCGTTGAGCTTCCAGATCAGGTAGTTCTGGCGGGTACTCGGATCAGCGTAGAGGTACGGGTCGATGTCTCCTCCCCTTGCGGGATCGCAGATCACCGGACCGGCGTCGGCGTCAACGAACGGCCCGGCCGGAGAGGCGGCGTCGGCCTCGCCGATGCACTCGGTCCCCGTTGCCGTGTCCGAAGCGGCGTAGAACATCACGTACTCCCCGGCTGCGTCCTTGGCCACGGTCGGTCCCCAAGTCGCACCGAAGCTGGCCCAGCTGGGCAGCGTTGGCATGGCGACACCCAAAGAGGAGGACCATTGCACCCCGTTGGTCGAGGTGACGTAGGGAACGTCGAGGTAGCCCACCTCCGTGGAGTAGGCGTAGTAGACGCCGTCGGCGTGCAGGATGGTCGGATCGGGAAAATCCTGGTTGAACACAGGCTGCCAGGTCGCTGCAGAGGCGGGATGCGCGCCGAACAGAACCCCGAGCGCCGGGATGATCACGATGACCATGAGCAACGCCCGATGCAGCTGCCTTCGGCTGCGCGGAGCCACGACGTCTCTTCGCTCGGGCCGTTGAGGCGTCAGCGAACCATTCCCACGGCATCACCGACCGCCACTGAGCGAGGGATGTCCAGAAGTGGATCCTCGATGCGGGGATACCCGTTCTGGCGCCGACCTGCAATCGACCAACCCGACCTGGATTCACGATGTCCTCCCTTGGACGTCCGAACACCCCGAGCGAGCTGAGTGGTTGCGCACACAAACCATACGAATAGGAGAACAACGTCGGCCCTATCACGACTCAACGCATTCCCAACGCCCCTCGTCTCGGCGGTCGAGGCGACGCCCAGACCGCCGGAGTCGGTCCGCTGGTGTGGATTAACGGGCCGTTCGGCGGAGGCAAGACCCACACGGCTCATGAGATTCACCGGCGGCTCGAACGTAGCGTAATCTGCGACCCCGAAGAAGGCCGCGCTGCCGAGCCGAGCGCACGGCCGCCTTGTCACCACTTGGGATCGGTCTACGGGACCGTCAAATCCTCCTTTCCAACCTCCTCATCAAGTCGGGACGCTAACGAGGCATGAACTACGCTTCTCACATGACGGTCTTCACGATGGTGCGTCGTGTCCGCGGAACGGACACGTTGGGGGTGGCATCACCTCGATAGCCTCTGGGCGCAACAAATCGTTGGAGATGCTGGGATCCGTCCGGGCGATGTGGTCGTTGACATCGGTGCCGGCAGCGGTGCCCTCACTGAACCTCTGCTCGCCTGTGGTGCCCACGTCATCGCCGTTGAGCTCCATGCCCAGCGGGCGGCCAACCTGAGGATCCGATTCGCCGGCCAGCCCGTGAACATCGTCGTCACCGATGCAGTCGAATTACGACTGCCAAGGCGGCCCTATCGGGTTGTTGCAAATCCACCATTTGCCATCGCTACGGAGATACTCCGGCGTAGCGGGCGGGTGCCGCTGGTTGCCGGCACGGGTGCCGAAACCCTTCCCGAGCCACATCAGACGGTGGGCGACGGGGGGCCGGCTACAAAGGCCACATTTGGGTTGGTGGCGGCCGTGGCGATCGACCGGCAACGAGATACCTACGTGGCCGACTTTTTCAATGACGCGATCCGCAGGATCGACGCCCATTCGGGAGTGATCACCACGGTGGCCGGAGAGATCCCAACCTCGCCCGCACAACAGGGCCACTGCTGCTGAGGCGCAAGGCCGTCGCTTCCAATCACCAATCAAGATGCACGGCTACCCCCGGCTCGGGATCTCTACCTGCTTCGAGTCGGGAGGTGGCTCGACCCCGCCCGTCTGCACGCCCGTAAGCGGATCCCCTGAGGACACCCGCCATCCCCGGGAACAATCGCCTGGCGAAGCGCATAACTCGACAGTGCGCCGACTCGGGCGTACACCAGGTCGCGCTCTCTAGTATCTACCTCGTGAGTCCACTCCACGCCTATGAGCAGACATCGTGGGCGAGACGTATCGGCATCGCCATCGTGATCCTGGGGGCACTCGCAATCGCGGGATTTGTCGGTTCAGTGGTCGGCCCTCACTTCAAGAGCGCTTCTACCTCCAGCACGACGACCACTTCCCTACCTCCGGTATCAACCACCACGTCGACGGTTGTTCACTCAAGTGTGAAGATTCTCGTGGCAAACGGCACTCAGGAGCCTAACGCCGGTGCCCATTTCACCCAACAGCTCCAACAACAGGGATGGAGTGTCTCTATTCCGCAGAACGCGACGTCGTCGGCGTCGAAGACAACGGTCTATTACGGCCCGTCGCAGCAACCGGCGGCCACGATCGTCGCTTCAGAGCTCGGGGTGCCGATCACGGCGGTCCAACCGCTTACCGCCGCCACGCCCGTCGCGAACGTCGCTGGCCTTGACGTGGTGGTGGTCCTCGGGCCCGACCTTGCCGGTAACGGATTCCCGGCCACCACAGTTCCGACCACCTGAGCGACCTCGCCAGTGGTTCATTTCGAATGTCTTGCACCGAGTACCCAGGCGCTGCCAGACACGGCACTAGCGAATGCCGAGAGCCACATCTTGTCTTGCCGGGACCGCTCGCCGATCGTCCTGCGGGACCCTGAGACTGCGTCGCGAACTGGCGATTCGCTCGGCCAATTCCGGGATTGTGATGTGATCCGTCCACACCCGCATCTCAGCTGTCACCATTTACGATGGACCGATGCCGACAGTGCACCTTCCGTCCTCGCAACTTGCTGGAATGCGGCCGGTCGCCATCCACTACGAGGTTGCAGGAAAGGGACGCCCACTGGTCTTCCTCCATGGCGGCTGGGGCTACGACGTGTATCCCCTTGATCGGGCGACGATGGCCCGGCACTGGAAAGTTGTCATCCCCAGTCGTTCTGGCTACGGCCGCTCCACGCCTCTCGACTTCTTCCCGGCGGATTTTCACTATCGCGCCATGCTTGAGACCGTAGAAGTGCTCGTCCAGCTTGACCTTGAGGACGTAATCTGGTGGGGCCATAGCGACGGCGCTGTCATTGCCGCCATGGCAGCCATCCACGCACCGGACCGGGTGGGAGCCGCAATTTTCGAGGCGCTCCACTTCTACGCTGACAAGCCCCGCTCCCAGTCCTTCTTCCAACGTATGGCGAGCGACCCGGACAGTTTTGGCGACAGGATCAGTCGCACACTCGCCGCTGAGCACGGAGAGAACCGTTGGCGTGACGTCCTTCACCTCGACGGCCAAATGTGGTTGAAACTGGCTGACCAGTCTATGAGTTCGACTACCGACCTCTTCCAAGGTCGACTTCACCAAGTGGCCTGTCCCACTCTCATCCTGCACGGTGGTCTAGACCCCCGCTCCGAGCCAGGTGAGTTGGACGCAATCCGTGAAAGTCTGACGCAGGCAAAGTTGGTCACCTACGAAGACGCTGGCCACTGCCCGCACTCCGAGAGGAATTCCAAGAAGTCGGTCACCCGTGAGGTGTCCGAGTTTCTGGCGGCGCTCTAGGTCGATCGCCGTGCGGAGACGAACTACCGCCGGCGATCGATGCCCTAGGGTCGCCGGGGTGGAGGAAGAAATCGATTGGGACCAGGAAGCCGACAACTGGACTCGCTGGGCGCGTACGCCGGGCCACGACGCCTACTGGCACTACCGAGACCGGTTCTTCGATGAGATCGTCCCCCCTGCTGGCCGGTGCACCATAGAGGTGGGATGCGGAGAGGGCCGTGTAGCGCGCGACCTGCAAAAGCGCGGCCACCGGGTCGTAGCCATTGATCGCTCCCGACGTCTTCTGCGCTATGCCAAGGATTCCGATCCCAGCGGCGGGTACATACTCGCCAATGCCGCCAGCTTGCCGCTGGCCAATGCGACTTGTGACCTGGTGGTTGCCTATAACAGCCTCATGGACGTGGCCGATCTGCCCACCACGGTAAAGGAAGCAGCTCGAGTCCTCGAGCCTGGCGGTCGGATGTGTGTCTGCGTCACGCACCCGTTAAGCAACGCGGGCACATTCCTCGACGCCGAACGGGATTCGGCATTCCAAATCTCGGGGTCCTATTTCGGGCGGCGGAGATTTGAGGGAACCTTCGAGCGGGATGGGCACACCATGACGTTCCGAGGCTGGAGCATGGCACTGGAGGACTACATGCGGGCGTTCGAGAGTGCTGGACTTCTCCTTGAGGCGTTGCGCGAACCATTGGTGACTGACGCAAGCAGCCGGTTCGCGCCCTGGCGTCGCATACCGATGTTTCTCACGATGCGATTGGTCAAGCCCTGAACGGGGAACGACGAGCGGTGTACCCGTAGTCACCGTAGGCGGTCCCATTACCGAAAGGGGTCCTCAAGGGGACATCCTCCATTGGTCGACATTTCAGGACAATCTCTGGCCGGGTTCATAGCTCCCAGGCTCGAAAAGTCCTGTCGTGATTGCCAAACGGTTCCAAGCATTGATCTCGATGATGGCGTAGACGAGTTTGCTGAGTTCGTCTGGTGAGAACACAGCAGCGGCATCTTCGATGACCTCCTGTGGGGCGTGGGTTGCAGCAATGAGTGTGACGGCTTCAGTCAGGGCCAACGCGCTGCGCTCTCGGACTGTAAAGAATGAAGTCTCCCGCCACGCGCTCAATGCATAAAGACGCTGCTCAGTTTCCCCAGCAGCACGAGCGTCCTTGGAATGCATGTCGATGCAGTAGGCGCACCCGTTGATTTGGGAGGACCGCATTTTGACGAGCTCAAGGAGGGCAGGTTCGAGGCCAGAGCTCCGCACGACTCGGCTCAATCCGATGATCGCCTGGTAGCCCTCGGTCCACGAAGAGAACTTCTCTCGTCGTTGGTCGCTCATCTGCCGATTGTACGAGAGGAAGCACCGGGCCGGGTCGATCCGAAGGACTCGAGATAGCCCTCCAGGGCTCTTCGTGACCACTCGAGGATCGCCTTGCGGGGATCGGGCATAGGCCGATGCCACCAACGTGAAATGATTCGAATCCCGTTCGTCTAACGACGCTCTGGAAGAGCGAGCGTTCTGGGCGACAGCCGGACAATGAGCGCTGGGCTTAGGCCGGCCGGTGTCCGATCACCACCCTGAGTCCCTCAGGAAGCGCCTCAGCCCCGAACGCAACGCCCACGCGGGCCACGACACCATGGGCGCGGAGCAGGGCGGGGATGAGGGCGGTGTCGACGAGCACGTTCTCGTGGTGTTCGTTGTCGCGATGCCACGTACCGTCCTCGTTGGGCACGAAGGTCGTCATGTCGCGGACGAAGCGATCGGGCGACGGCATCGAGAACTCAGTGATGATCGCCCAATCAGGCCCGACTCTTCCCAGGTTGGGTGCATTCTCGCGAGCCTTGCCCCATGCCAGGTCGCAGATGTCGATGGCGAGCAGCCCACCGGGGCGGAGCGCTCTCGCCATGGCGACCAGGGCTCGGTCGACCGTAGCGGCGTCGGCCAGATAGCTGATCGGGTGGCCGATAGCCACGATCGCATCTACCTCGGGCAGGATGTCATCTGGCAGTGTCAGCTGGCGCAGCTCTTCTGCCTGATCTCCTATGACAGAGCGGGCCACGTCCAGCATGGCCGGTGAGGCGTCGGTGGCGATTACTCTGTGCCCTGCCGCGATCAGCTCTTTGGTGAGTAGCCCCGTTCCGCAGCCGACTTCGAGCACGACGCCGTTGCTGGCGCGGCAGCGGGGCAAGCAGATCGAGGATCCCAGGAGCACACGCGGATGCGTGGAACGCGAAGCCCCGGTGGTGCACCAGAGCGAGGTCATGGCGATAGTAAGGATCTCCACCCTCGCTCACCTACTCAGTTTGGCACGCGCTGCCAGCTCAGCGATGCCCGTTCGCCGACACCTTCCAGGCATTCTTGCGGGTCAAGGTCCGACGATTCCTCTACTTCGGTCGGCATTGCGGTAGACGAACCTTGAGTGGCCGAACCCGTCGTCGCTTCCACTTCCTGGCGTCCGAATTGGAGCGGGTTGCGGGGCGGCTGCTGACAAGGTGTGCCGGTCCAGTCTGTTGTGTGAGAATTGGACGAGCCTCGCTGGTCTCGAGCCAGCAAGGGGGAGGAGGGATCGTGACTCAGCCAGGCTTGGATATGGAGGCGTTGCAGGGACTGTCGCTTACCCTGTTCTCGAAGATGGAAGGCGCCGTCACGGCGACGTTGATCCACCTGGGCGGCCAGCTCGGCTTATACCGGGCGTTGGCCGTGGCACCGGCTACCAGCGAAGAACTGGCTGAACGTGCCGGTCTGCATGAGAGATGGGTGCGTGAATGGCTCTACAACCAGGCGGCGGCTCACCTTATCGATGTCGACACGTCGGTTGCGGGAAGCGAGAAGTTCTCGATGGGTCCCGAAGCGGTTGCTGTGCTCGCCGACGAACACCATCCGGCGTTCGGTCTCGGGTGGTTCCACAGCCTTCCAGCGACAGTGGCGGTGGCACCCCGACTGGTGGAGTCATTCCGCACTGGGGTCGGCCACTCCTACGACGTGTTCGGCGAGTCAGGGGCGCTGGGGATCGAGATGTCCCTAAAGGCGTGGAACGAGGCGAACGTGGTGTCGGTCGTGTTGCCGGCCCTCGATGGTGTCGTCGAACGCCTGACGGAGGGAGCGGCAGTCGCCGATATCGGCTGCGGGACCGGTACCGTGGTGTTGACGATCGCGAAGGCGTTCCCCAAGAGCCGAGTGGTCGGATACGACATCAGCCAACACGCGATCGACCGGGCCAAAGAACGCCTCGCCGAACAGGGACTCGATAACGTCGTCTTTTCTGATCCCCGCATTGACCCGCTGCCCGACGACGGTTCACTCGATCTCGTGTGCACGTTCGATTGCATGCACGACATGACCCGACCGTTCGACGTCGCAGCGGCCATCCGTCGCTCTTTGTCCGATAACGGAACATGGCTGATGGTCGAGATCAATGGTCTGCCGACCTTCGCCGAGAACGCAGCGCTCAATCCGCTGGCATCCTTAATGTACGGAGCGAGCGTGCTCACCTGCCTCAGTTCCGCCATGAGCGAACCCGACGGCGCAGGATTCGGCACCCTCGGGATGCACCAGGACGCAGCCAGAGTGATGGCTGAGCGGGCCGGGTTCACCCGATTCCGACGCCTGGCGATCGACCACCCGGCCAACGCCTTCTACCAGATCCGCCCCTAGCCGGACCGGGCGGACGAACTGTACGTTGGACACTGGGGAGGGTAATCGCTGTCTGACGCGCCACGCCTCATGACATTGACGGCGGTCACGATCAATGGACTTACCCTCATGGCCGGTCTTCAATCCGCGCCGGGGCCGGCGACGCCCAATCAGAGAGCAGGGCGAGGTGTTGTGAGCAAAAGGACGATCGAGGTAATGAGGATGGCGCCGCCGACGGCTATCAAGCCAATGCGAGCTGCTCGGAGACGAAAGTGCCCCGAGATTCCGACCAGGAAAAGAACTGTGGCCAAAAAGACAGTCGTTCGGACGTAGTCATCTGCATGCGCCCCATCAGCAGCACCTTCGTCGTAGAGGTCGTCGGCTTCCTTGTCGAGATGATCGGTCTGCGACAGCTCCGGCTGGACGTACTCGGGCATGTAGGTCGGGCCCTTCGGCGCCGAGAGATTGGTGAACGGGTTGGTGGCAATCCAGGCATTGAATGCCACCAAGAAATTTGGTCGAAAGCGATGCTCGGCGACCGTCATCGCGGTTGTGTTGCCGTCCACGTAGGCCGTGAACCACGCGTTGAATGTGGAGGAGTCGAAGTTCTTGGTTTCGAGCCCCTGAAGTTGCGTTCGGCTGGCGAAATTACGGACGGTCGCCGCCTTGGCAAGCTTGAGCGAGGATTCGGTCCCCCACTTTGACGAGGCGAAGCCCGAATAGGCGGCGATCACAGCCACGACGGCGAGGAGTATCGCTTCTACGATCGTCAAACCCCGGCTGGAGTGGTCGTCCGACTCCGCGTGGTTTCCATGTTGATGTTCCGCGATCTCCTTGCCGACCTCTGAAACCGACAAACCCTCAGGCACTCAGTCATCATGGCATCCCCGCCACCCCCTAACTCAAGGGAGTACCCAGTCCCCGGAAGCTTCGAACCGGCCGTTTCGCGGCGCTCTCTGTCGAGTGGGGTATGGCCGGTACCTGGCGAAGCTCAAAGAGTGACGGCATCGTGAGCGTCACAGGAGGTCATGCTCACCGAGCCACCGACCTATGCGGCAGATTCAACTCGGTTGCCGGGAAGGAGGTCGGTACCTAACGTGGTTCGGATGAGTCTCATTCCTTCGAGGGCGGCGGGATCTTCGCGGCCTTCGCGGTTGGCCTCCGAAAGGGAGTTGGGCGGTCCACCCAGGGTTTTGAGCTACGTCTGGGCGGCATTGATCGTCCTCTTGGTGGTCGAAGCTGTCAACGAGATCTCCGATTTGGGCGGTCCCACCGTCCTCTACAAAGGGTGGATCCACAACTGCATCTTGGGGGCGGCGGCGGTCCTCATTCTGGCCCGCGCTCTTTACACACCGGCGGCCCGTGCGGCCTGGCTCGCCATCGGCTTGGCCACCGTTTCCTGGCTGGTCGGCTCGGTCGGCTGGTCGCTCGCCTACGGATCCCGGGCTAATCCACCGTTTCCCACCTTCGCCGACATCTTCTGGCTCCTGTGGTATCCCTTGATTGGTCTTGGCATCTTCCGTCTCGTTCAAGCCCGACTCCAGAAATTCAGCTGGCACCGATGGATGGACGGGGTGGCGGTCATGCTCGTCGTACTGGCGGCGGGGGTCGCCCTCATCATTGAGCCGACCTCCGAGAGCAGTTTGCGGGGATCGCTCGCCATCACCATCGAATTCAGCTATCCCATACTCGACGTCCTCATGATCGGCGCCATCCTTGGTATCTACGGGTTGCTCGGATGGCGCCCCGACCGTATGTGGATCCTCTTGGGCAGCGGCATCGTGATCATGACCATTGCGGATTCGGTCTACGCCGTCCAGGAGGTCGGCGGTGTTGCCGGCGACACGCGGTACTCCGTCCTCTGGACCACCGGGGCCGTGCTGATTGCCTATGCCGCCTGGGTGCGCGCCCCTGAGGTTCGCACTCATTCGCTCGAAATCACCGGACTCCGGGCAGTCGCCCTTCCGCTCGTGGCCCAAGCTTTGGCGATAACCATTCAGCTGTACGCCTTCTTTCACGAGATCGGCCGAGATGAACGGCTCGTCACCGTCGCTGTCTTGGTGGTCTCGTCGATCCAGATCATCTTGACGCGGCCTCGCCCGCGTCCAACGGATACGCCGGTCACGCCAGATCAAACCGAACGCGATCAGGAAAAGACGGCATGAACCTCGCTGAGGGTGCTGACGTCCGCTTTTCACCGCAACAACTCCCGACAACGGTGCCAGCGTCGTCCTATGTGTCAGTCGGCCACTCAGTTGTAGCGCGCATTGGAGGGGGATTTCGACGTTGCCAGATCGATGGGCTCGAAGACGGGCCTGAACTCTCCGCCGATCATCGGTTCCACGTGCTCACTGGTGACCTTGGTGTGCGTGACATGGTCCCAGGGAGCCCTCCGGGGATCGCGGAACAGGTTGTCGGGGGCGGAGGCCCCAAAGGTGAACGATATGCCGATGACGGCACACACGACGATCGTCGGCACGAGCAGGAGGCAACACAGCCCACTCCGGAGGATCGATCTCCCCAGACCTATCGGTTGTCCATCGGACAACCGGACAACATGCAGCCTCAGGACTCGATAGCTCGGAGTCCGTCCCTTTCGCCATTCGAAGGCGCACCAGATGATCCAGCCGATCCCGAGCGTGACAACAACGAGGAGCGGGGTGAGAGCGAGCGCCGTGAGGCGCTTGCCAAAGCTCGCCTCGGGCTCGTTTCCGGCCATCGGGATCATGCTACTCACGTCGACCTCGCCACCGCACCGGCCCGGCCATCCCCCGAACCGGCATGACCGGGCCGCCTCGGGACTGACGGTTGCCATCGGGTTTCGATTGGATTGCGGGCGCCTCTTTCCCCTCGACACCATTGACGGGTCGAACTTAGGGTGAACGCAGGTCTATCCACGACGACCTGGGACGCGATCCAGAATCCCGCGAGGCTTGGTGTCGAGTCCAGAGGAGAGGAATCTGTTATGGGCGCACCCTTCATGATTCAATCCGCCAATGGTGCCTTGACGATCGACATCGACGGCACGTCCACCGAGGGGTCGGGAATTGTCGGCGATCCGCCAGGAGGCGGCGGGGGTACACCGAGCCAGAGCTGGCAGGTGATCCCCGACCCTCTGGGCTCGAATCACTCTCTCATTGTCAGTGGGGCATCGGACTTGTGTATCGGGCTGGGCGCGAATGTCCCTGTGGGCGCCAACGTTACCGATGATGCGACCGATCGCGGCGCAGCACTCACCCTTCAAGTTCCCGAGACGGTCAACAACGACTATCAGCTGTGGGACTTTCTGCCGCCGACGGGTGGGACCGGCCATGCCGTCTTTGTACAGAACCCCCAAACAGGGTACGTCATTGAGCTGCAATCACACTCCACGGCACCATGCCCCCTCGTCGTGAATCCGCGCCGGATATCGAACGATAACTACCAACTGTGGACCGCCGTCGATGGACAGGGGGATCCTGTAACTCTTCCCGTCGTGTCGATGAACACCGAGTACGGCAACTCTCTGAAAGGAAGTTGGCAGTATGTTCTGCTGCCGCCCAACCAAGGCGACCATTTGGTCGGGATCACGGTAACGATCGACGTCATCGAAGACGTGGTTGTTGACGGATGCTCGATCCAGATCAACTGCAACACGCCGTATCTGGGCCCAGACGACACCGAAGACTATGACCGGGATGCGCAGTGGATGCAGTTCGGGGTGTTCATGCAGAACAATCAGCTCACGCTTTTCAATCAAATATGGCACCGACTCGGCCCGGTTCCCGCGAGTGAACTTGAGTCCATCACGGAGACGTCCCCACCATTCCTCCAGCTCGAAGACAATACGATTCCGGCCGGAACGAGAATCATCATGAACCTCTGCACGGACCAGGACGATTTCGTCATCGGCATAACAGGTCTGGCGCTTGACATCACTGGCCTGCCCATAGGGCCTCCGATTTACTGGCCTGCGCTCGGTCGCGACACTTTCCACGTGGCGGTTGACGGAGGAAAAGTTCACCAAAAGGCAATGGCGCCGGTCGGCGCCTTCCAGGTCGTGTTCTGCAGTCTTCCAGGTCAACCGGGCGCCCAGTTCACGTCCGGCATGGGCACGATCACGACGACGGCGAGCCCGGGTATTGCAGCTCAGGACTATGTGCCTAATCCTTACGGTCTGGGCACCGCAGAAAACTCCAATATGCCCTATGACCTCGTGCCGAGCGGGACGGCACGCTTAATCGCTCAGCCGTTTGGCATACCAGCGACAGACGTCCCCCACGTCCATCCCAACCTTGGCGACGGGTTGTTTCCTCAGATCACCATTTACCTCCCCGGTGGACGGGTCATCACAATTCAGGGCGACGGGGGGACTCCCATCGTCATCGGTGACCCGTTCGACGAGCCAGCGGGGGCCAAAAGCGGCAGATAGCTGAGCCGAACCCCAGCATGACCTCATCGTCGCCGGGCAGACTCCCCGGGGGGAATGGTCATCGCCGATCCATTTCAGAGTGCACTGACGTTGATCACGGTGAGATTCGGACCGCACAGGGCACCGAACCCGTGGGTGGCGAATGTGTCGGATTGGAGATCGGTCACGAGGAGGGGCTGCACACCGGAGAAGGTGAAACGGACCGCCGAGGGAGAGAATTCCGGATCACGGCAGTGTGCGCTTCCAGGAGGGCTGGAAGACGCGGAATCGAAAACGGTGGGCCACTCAAGCGTCACATCTGCCAGTGTCTGTTCGGGTTGGGGATTGCTGCCCACGGGCGGAATCGACGCATTCGGGCTGAGGGCGATCGGACCGCCCAAAGCTCCGTGCGCTGCGAGCTGCGCATTCCCTTGCGAATTCAACAGGCTCACCTCGACATTTGAAGGGAGTGCGCACGGAGTTGTCGAAGAGTCCGCGACCCAGAACGCAGCGAAGTAATTGCCGGTCGACCCTTGGGTGCCACGAAATCCGATACGCAGCTGGCGTGCTGCGCATGTTGCCAGAGAAGGCGAAGGAGCGGTGGCGACCGTGGTCGTGGCTTGTGCGGAGGGCGGATTGGTCCCGGAGGTCGTGGTTGGGTGGTGCCCGGACGCGGAGGGCACTCCGGTGGAGCAAGCCGCCACCAGGAGTGGGGCGACTGCCAGTAACCACAGCTTCGCTCCACCTCGTCGACATGAACGCAGCCTGGGCATCCGTGCCTCCTCGTCGTGTGCCCGCCATCTCTCTTCTCTTTCAACGGGCGGAAGCGCCGATCGGATGACATCGGTCCCACATTCCTGACAAACCCGGGGGGAGTGTCGACGTCCATCGGACCCGAGCCTTGACAGTTCCCATCCTGTCAAGGAACCATTGACCCAGCATGGACGACGATCGGAGCATTTGGGACCGCTGGCAGGAACTGCTGCGTGCTGAGCGTCCGGACTTGCTGGAAATTCTGAAGCTCGGTGTGCAGCTACAGGCATACTTTGCCGCGGTCGAACGCGAAACCCTCAAAGTGGCGCAAGCGACGGGGATCACCTGGGCCCAGCTGGGCGAAGCGCTCGGAGCGAGTCGGCGAGCGGTGTGGCGGCGAGCGACCACTCGCGCTGCGGTGCCGCCCACACTCAGCAGTGAACCTCCCCCGTTCGTCGACGAAGACCGGTACGCCGACCTGCGGAGCGCAATGGAGGAGATCGCCGCCCGGACGGATCAAATGGCCGGCGAGATGTTCGACGCGCCACGCAGGACAAGGGTCATTCGCAAGAACCGAACGACCTGAGCCCGGATGACGAGCCCACGAGCCGCCGAGGGAGGGCAGGCGTGACCGACCTTCGGTTGGCTCTCTGTCAATCCGCCGCTGGGGGCGATCCACAAGCCAACCTGGAAAAGGGATTGGCCCTGTGTGCCAGAGCCGCCGAAGAGGGAGCGGACGTCGCACTACTCCCGGAGATGTGGCAGATCGGCTACGCCCCGTGCCCGGATGACGAGGCAGGACGAGAGCGGTGGCGGGAGATGGCCATCGACCGTGACGATCCATGGGTGCGCGCATTCAGAAGGGCCGCGTCCGACCTCAACATGGCGATACTGACGACGTTCCTGGAGCAGTGGCCTGGTTCCCCGCGGAACACCGCCCTGCTCATCGACCGTGATGGCCACGACGTTCTTTGCTACGCCAAGGTGCACACGTGTGACTGGGGAATGGAGAGAGCCCTGACGCCCGGAGACTCCTTCGAGGTCGCTCGGCTCTACCTTGACCGCGGGTCCGTCGACGTCGGCGTCATGATCTGCGCCGACCGGGAGTTCCCCGAGTCAGCGCGTGAACTGATGCTCGGCGGGGCTGAGCTCATTCTGGTGCCGAACGCATGTCCAATGGCCGGTGAGCGGACCTCTCAGCTTCGGTCCCGTGCGTTTGAAAATATGACCGCTATCGCGACGGTGAATTATGCGGCCCCCGATCAGGACGGCCATTCCAGCGTGTTCGACGGGATGGTGTTCGATACGAAGGGTCACCCGAATGGGCAACCTCGCGACCAGCTCATTCTTGAGGCAGGTGATGGCGAGGACGTCTACCTTGCCACCCTCGATCTGGATGCGCTCAGGGAGTACCGAGGGCGCGAGGCGATGGGGGATGCCTACCGCAAACCCAGTGCCTACAGACGTTTGGTCGCAGACGAACACCGCGTGCCGGTCTTCGATCGCCCCGATGCGCGCAGAGGAACCGTGATCACCGAAGGCTGACCGTTGGCGGTCAACCAAAGCCCTTCAGTGCAGGCGGTAGCATCGGTTCCCATTCGAAGGTTCGAGGAGGCGCTGTGGCTGAGGGCGATCAGGACGACCCGGTCCCCGCTTCCGGTGGGAGCGTGAGTGAACCGACCGGTGCGCAACAGTCGCCCCAGGACGCCGTTCCACCCGCCCCTTCTGGCGCGGGTTGGATGCCCGGACCACCGCCGATGCCGTCCTCTGCACGCGCGTACAACAGCTGGTCGCACCGACGCGAGACGGACTACATCTTCAGCTATTGGACTGCGCTCGGCTGGACCATCCTCACGTTCGGAATCTACGGTTTGTATGTCTTCTACCAATTGGTCCGGCGGATGCGCGACCACAATGCGCGCAGAGTCGAATTTCTTGATGCCGCCCTTGCCTTCGGGTGGGAGGAGGCAGGCCGGCGGGGGCTCCAGGAGGAGCTGACGCCATCGTTCCAACGGGCCAGTGCCCACATGGACGTGCTCAGACGCATGAACGGCGACTTCCGGGATCCCGTCATCTGGCTGGTGTTGGCGATAGTCGCACGCGGCATCGTGGAGATCATCGCCTTCGTGTTGTTGGACAAAGACCTGGTGAACCACGATCGCGCCGAGGTGGGCGTGGAGTACGAGCTCTCACTGATATTCCGTCGCTTCGGTCAACCGGTTCCCGAACCCGATCAGGCTCGGGTAAAGGGCGAGAACAACTACGTCGGTCGCATCGTGGCCACCGTTTTTTCGTTCGGTATCTATGTCTTCTGGTGGTACTACAACCAGATGACCGACCCCAACCGTCACTTCGAGGCCAACTGGCTCCAAGAGGACACCGTGGTTGCCGCCATACGGGCGCTGAGTAGTCCCCCACCACCGCCCCTGACCGTGCAAGATCGTTGACCTGAGATTGCGCTGAGCGTGGCGCGGTCGTGGCTACTTCTCCATCGCTCCAGCCATGACCGAGCGCAGAAAGCCCGCCTCTGCCGACCCCGTTATCAACCTCCGTTGCCGGACCTGCGCCAGCTAACCTGACCCGCTATGACGCCCCAGGAAGACCTGCAACACCAAGCTGACGCCCTGATGTGGTTTCACACCATCGACTTGGGCGGTGGAGTGGTGACCAAGGGCATCGGCGTGCAGCCACGCGGCGCCGAGATACTTCCCGACGTGACCGGGCGCAGTGTCATCGACATCGGGGCGTGGGACGGCAAGTACTCCTTCTTGGCCGAGCAGGGCGGTGCCAGTCGGGTGGTCGCTCTCGACCACTACGCGTGGGGCGTCGACTTCGTCGCCCGGGGTACCTATTGGAACGAGTGCTTCGCAAACGGCACCTTGCCCGACCATGCGCGCGACCTCACGGACTTCTGGCAGCCCGAGCTTCCAGGACGACGTGGATTCGAATTCGCCAAGTCGGCCCTGGACTCGAAGGTGGAGCCCGTCGTGGCCGACTTCGCCACGACCGATCTCGAACCGCTCGGCTCTTTCGACGTCGTCCTCTACCTCGGCGTGCTGTACCACATGAAGGAACCACTGACGTGCCTCGAGCGCGTTCGTTCCATCACCAAAGAGGTGGCGGTGATCGAGACCGAAGCCGTGCATCTGACCAACCTCGACCACGACCGGCTTCTCCAATTCCATGCGGGTAGCGAAGTGCAAGCCGATTTCGGGAACTGGTACGTCCCGACGCTCGAGTGCCTGCACGCCCTGTGCCGGGCCGCCGGATTTTCCACTGTCCGTACCATCGAGGGTCCACCGGCAGTGCCCGCCCCGCGCCGCGAGTCACTGCGCACCCGCGTCGGCCGTCGCATCGGCGGCATACCGCGCACCGATCTCGCCTCTGCGCCGAGCGCCAACTACAGGGCCGTGGTGCACGCGTACGTCTGAGACGGCCGTGCGGGTCGCCTCAGCTGGCGTTGGCGGTCGAGGTACCAGGAATGTCCGTACCGCAGAACGGTTGTTTCGAGACCAGTGCGAAGCCGCTCTTCTCAGCCCGCAGATACCATCCGCATGCCGGCGAGGTGTCATGCCCGAAATTCGTGGAGTAGTCGAGCGGTACCGGCAGCAGTCCATTGCCGTTGTAGGACTTCACGTTGCGCAGGACCTTGATCGTGGCCGCCGGCGTGGGGTTCTTGCCGGCTCCCAGGAGACCCTTGATCATCAGGTCTGCTCCCACCCAGGCTTCGTATTCGTTGAGCGTGGGAAAGCGTGACTTCGAGAAGTGGTCGTACTTGATCAGCGCGGCCTGCATCGCCGTGGTCCCGGCATTGGGGGCGGCAAAGGGGCGGAATTCCGTGTCGAAATAGTCGCCCTGCAACTGCGACCAGGCCGGTGAGGTGATGGCACTGGGCTCATACCCGGTCGGGAACACCACGGCCTTCAGTGGTACCCCCGCTTGTCGCATGGCGGTCGCCATGGCGAAGTTCGAGCTGTCGACCATCCCGGCGTAGAGACCGGTGATGTGGGCAGCCTTGGCCGCCAGGGCCTCGGGGCCGAAGGCCACGCTTCCGAACGGCACCGAGATGTCGAGGATTCCCTGCTTTCCGCCGGCGTGGACCACGGAGCGAACGGTGGAGATGGCCGACCGGCTCGAGGAGGGCGAAATGCCGTACCCGTAGGAGCCGACGACCGATCCCCCGTGCGACGTCAGGAACTTTCCGATCTGCGTGTTGACGGGGTAGCTCGGGTCGATGCTCCCGGTGTCCGACGCGAACATGTTCGTGTAGGGCTGGGTGCCCCATTCGGGCCCGTCGGACGACGCTCCCGTTACCGGCAGATGGGCCTGATAGGCGAACTTCGCGCCCTCGAAGAACAGGGCGCTCACCGCGACGATCCCGCTGACACCCTTGGAGATGACACTCTGGACGGCTGTCGGGTCCACAGCCGGGCTCGTCTGGTCGTCTTCGACGACGGTCTTGATCTGGTGGCCGTTGATACCGCCCTGGGCGTTCTGCACGTCGATGCGCGCCATGAATGCCCCCGGCACACCCTTGTACTCGGGACCGGCGGGACCGGTGCACGAACAGATCAAGCCGATGGTGATCGGCGAGCTCGCGGCGGCACCGGCCGGCGAACTGACGGCACTCAGCGTCCCGGTCACACCGACAGCGGCGGCCATTGCCGCCAACAACCGCGTTCCCCTGAAGCGCATGACGACTCCCCCCCTGCTCTCACAACGTGCGTTCGGGTTACACTACGTGATTGAAAGTGATTGTCAATTGATTTCGTTTCCACGGGACCACGGGATCAGGACAGAAGGGTGGGGAATGGCCATGGACATGGACGATCTGATTCTGGTGAGCGTGGACGACCACGTGATCGAGCCACCGAACATGTTCGAGGACTTCGTCCCGGCCAAGTACCGCGATCGTGCCCCGAAACTGGTGAACGACGAGATCGGCGAGAAGTGGGTCTTCGGCGAGGGCGAGGCACGCAACGTCGGCCTGAACGCCGTGGCCGGGCGGGTGCCCGAGGAGTACGGCCTGGAGCCGACCACCTTCAAGGAGATCCGGATCGGCTGCTTCGACGTCGACGAGCGGGTCAAGGACATGGATGCCAACGGCGTGCTCGGCTCGCTGAATTTCCCGTCGATGGCGCGGTTTTGCGGCCAGTTCTTCGCTTCGCGTGCCCAGCAGGACCCCGACCTCGCGCTGGCGGTGTTGCAGGCCTACAACGACTGGCACATCGACGCCTGGTGCGGCGCCCACCCCGAACGGTTCATTCCCTGCACGATCCCGCCGATCTGGGACCCGGAGCTGATGGCGGCCGAAGTCCACCGCACCGTCGCCAAAGGGTCCCACTGCGTCAGCTTCTCCATGAACCCGCACGCCCTGGGGCTCCCGTCGCTCCATGGCGACCACTGGGATCCTTTCTGGGCCGCGTGCGACGAGACCGACACGGTCGTGACGCTCCACATCGGCTCGGGCGGATTGGAGGTGACGACGTCACCGGACGCACCGATGAACGTCCGCATCACCTGCTCGGGTATCAACATCTACCCCACCGCGGCCGATCTGGTGTGGTCCCCCATCTTCCAGAAGTTCAAGAACGTGAAGGTCGCCCTGGCCGAGGGCGGGGTCGGCTGGATCCCCTACTTCCTCGAGCGCATCGATTACACCTACGAGCACCACAAGGCGTGGACCGAGCCGAAGCTCGGGGGCAGGCTCCCCAGCGAGATCTTCCGCGAGCGCATCATCACGTGCTTCATCGTCGACAAGTTCGGCCTGGGCAGCCTCGGCGCCATGAACGAGGACATGGTGGCGTGGGAATGCGACTACCCCCACTCCGACACCACGTGGCCGCGCTCCCCCGAGGTGGTCTGGGACAGCGTCCAGGGCCTGACGGACGAGCAGATCAACAAGATCACCCACGCCAACGCCATGCGCCTCTTCTCGTTCGACCCCTTCGCCACCCGACCGCGTGAGCTGTGCACCGTCGGCGCGCTGCGCCAGCAAGCCGCGGGCCGCGACGTCTCCAACGTCTCGCACGGCATGAAGGAGCGGCGCATCACCACGCTCGGCGAATTCGTCGGCGCGGCCAAGCGCTGAGCGTTCCGCGTGTCGGCTCCACTCAGCGGTGTGCGCATCCTCGAGGTGGCGTCGCACGTGTTCGTCCCGATGTCCGGTGCGGTCCTGTCGGAGTGGGGTGCCGATGTCATCAAGATCGAGCACCCCGAGACGGGCGACCCCTACCGGGGATTGGTCACCGCGGGGTTGCACAAGCTCCACGGTGGGATCGATCCGCAGTTCCAGTCCACCAACCGGGGGAAGCGTTCAGTCGGGCTCGACCTCAAGCATCCCGAGGGCCGACGCCTCCTGGGTCGTCTGCTCGAGAACACCGACGTGTTCGTGACGAACCTGCGGGCCGACACCCGCCGCACGCTGTGCATCGACGTCGACGACGTCCGTGCCGACAATCCGTCCCTGATCTATGTGCGCGGCACGGCGTTCGGCTCCCGCGGGCCTGACGCCAACCGCGGCGGCTACGACGCCGGTGCGTACTGGGCCCGCACCGGCATGCAGCACGTCTTCACGCAACCCGGCGCGGAATGGCCCGCCGGTCCACGACCGGCCTTCGGCGACGTGGTGGGTGGTCTCACCATCGCCGGGGCGATCTCCACGGCCCTCTACCGCCGGGCCACGACCGGCGAGCCCTCCGTCGTCGACGTGTCGCTGCTGGCGGCCGGTATGTGGCAGGTACAGATCGACATCGTGAACGCATGTCTCGACGACGAGGGGCACCCGCGTGCATTCGGGAGCCGCTACGAGGCCTGGAACCCCCTGATGATGCCGTACCGCACCAGTGACGGGCGCTTCATCAACCTCCAGATGCTCTCCCCGGATCGCTACTGGCCCGATCTCTGCCGGGCGCTCGGGGTCCCCGAGATGGCGACCGATCCACGCTTCCACAGCATGGACACGCGCCGCGAGAACGCCCGTGACTGCGTGCTCCGGTTGGAGGAGATCTTCGCCGGGCGCGACTTCGACGCGTGGCGGCACGTCCTGACGCACGAGTTCGAAGGCGAGTGGGTGGCGACCCAGAGTCCCCACGACATGGCCGGCGATCCCCAGGTCCAGGCCAACAGCTACATCGCCGAGGTGGAGATGGCCAATGGCACGACGTTGCCCATGGTGACGCCACCGGTCCAGTTCGACGAGGAGCCGGGCCGGCCCACCCGTGCCCCCGAACACGGTGAGCACACCGAGACGGTGCTGCTCGACCTCGGCCTGACGTGGGAAGAGATCGACGCGCTCAAAGCGGAACGAGCGATCCTCTAGTGGCGGAGCCCGGCAGCGTCCTGTGGTTGATGAAGCACGCCTTCGCGTTGCAGCGCCGCAGCGTCGAAGACGCCATGCGCGCCCACGGCATCACCGCCACGCAGGCCGGCGTGCTGACCCAACTGCACGCGTCGCCCGGCCTGTCCAGTTCCGACATGGCACGGCGGCTGATCATCACCCCCCAAGCGGTCATGGCCGCCGTGAGCGCGCTCGAGAAGCTGGCCCTCCTCGAGCGGTCCGACGACCCCAATCACGGGCGCATCCGGCGGTGCTTCCTGACCGAGGAGGGCGAGCGCGTCGCCCGGGCGTGCGAGAACGATGCACAAGAGGTCGAAGAGAAGCTCCTCGCCGCGTTCGACGACGAGCAACGGCGCACCTACGCCGAGCTGCTGTCGCTCTTCGTCCGGGAGCGCTGAGCAGACGGCTCGGACGTTGACGACTCAGACGTCGTCGGGGCCCACCTCGCCGTGCACGCCGAGCGCGGCCTGCAGGTCGGACTCGAACTCGCCGGCCACCTCGGGACCGGGTAGGAAGTCCTCGACGGGTGGGAGCTGGGAAAGGGCATCGAGCCCGAGCCGCTCCAAGAAGAGGTCGGTGGTCCCGTAGAGCGCGGGCTGGCCCGGTCCATCGGCGCGCCCGACCACCTCGATGTAACCCCGCTGCTCGAGCAGCCGCGTCACGCCGTCGACGTTCACTCCCCGCAACGACGAGATCTGCCCGCGGGACACCGGCTGGCGGTACGCCACGATGGCCAGTGTCTCGAGGGCGGCCGTCGACAGCCGGTGTGAGACGTCGCGGTTGGCGAAGCGCTCGACATAGGGAGCGAGATCGGGATGGGTCTGCAGGCGGGCCCCTCCGGCGATGCGGGCCAGGACGAAGCCGCGACCCTCGGCCACGTAGCCGTCGGCCAACACCGTCAGCACGTCGTCGATCCGCTCCACCGGCTCTTCGAGCAGCTCGGCCAGCAAGCCGGGCAAGACCGGCTCCACCGCCACGAAGAGGACGGCCTCTATGGCGCGGGCGAGCTCGTCATTCTCCATGGTCATCCTCCGGCCTGGTCATCCCTCGTAATCGTCGATCTCGAGGCCCGACATTTCGCCGAGGCCCCGGCCGCTCGTCACGCCGGCCAGGACGGCGTCGTTCTCCAGCCAATCGATCTCCAGATCGCCGAAGGTCCGGCCCTGGCCGAGAGTGACCCGGCCCATCTTGCACAGCTCCAACAGGGCCAGGAAGCGCACGATGACCTCCATACGCGTGGTGCAGCCCTCGACCAGGGTGCGGAACGACGTGGACCGGTCCCCTCGGGGCAGGGCGATCAGCGTGGACACGGCCTCGGAGACGGACACCGTGTCCACGGTCACGTGGGACAGGTCCACCCGGGGCACCGGGCGCTCGGCTGCACCCCGCAGATAGGCCTGCGCCAGTTCCTCGGGCGTGACCCCGGCCAGGAGGTCGGGGGCGTGCACGGCGAAGTCCGGGGGGAGGCCGACCTCTCGGGGAATGGAACGGGCGGCGATCTCGGTCATGGTGGCGAAGACGTCGGCGGCGGCGGCGTAGGCCCGGCACTCGAGCAGGCGGGCCAGGAGCAGGTCGCGCTCCTCCCACCCGATCAGCTCGTCATCGTCGTCCGCGCTCTCGCGCCCCGGGAGCAGCTTCTGGGATTTCAGCTCAATCAGGATCGCCGCCATCAGGAGGAACTCCGAGAGCTGGTTGAAATCGATCCGGTCCCGCTGCTCGGTCAGCACCTGGACGAACCCGTCGACGATGGGCAGCAGCGGAATATCCAGCACATCGACCTCGTGGGAGGACACCAGGTGCAGCAGGAGGTCGATCGGGCCCTCGAACGTGGGCGTGGACACGGCGTACGTCACACCTCGACGATACCGAAACCCCCGCCCGGATCCGTGCACCCCCCGAAGGCCCAGCCCAACACGTCCGGACCCCCGGGACAGGCGACCTACCATGGCGACCCATGAAACGGGTCCTGTCCGGCATTGCGCCTTCGGGCGACTTCACCCTCGGCAATTATCTCGGGGCCCTCAAGCACTGGGTGACCTTCCAGGACGACAGCGACGCCTTCTACTGCGTGGTCGACCTGCACGCCCTCACGGTCGAGATCGACCCGCAGGTCCTCCGCCGCAACTCACTCGATGCTGCGCTCAATCTGCTGGCCGTCGGGCTCGATCCCAAACGCTCGACGATCTTCGTGCAGAGCCACGTCCCCGAGCACACCCGGCTCACCTGGCTCCTCGAGTGCACCGCCAGTTTCGGCGAGCTGCGCCGGATGACGCAGTTCAAGGAGAAGAGCGACGGCCACGAGACCGTGCGGGCCGGGCTCTTCACCTACCCCGTGCTCATGGCGGCCGACATCCTGCTCTACGCCGCAGAGGCGGTGCCGGTCGGTGACGACCAGCGGCAGCACCTTGAGCTCGCCCGTGAGCTGGCCATCCGTTTCAACAATCGCTACGGCGAGACCTTCACCGTCCCCGAGGCAGCCATACCGGGAGCTGCGGCACGGGTGATGGACCTGCAGCACCCCGAGCGCAAGATGTCCAAGTCGGTGGAGTCCCCTCTGGGCACGATCGGGTTGCTCGACTCCGAGGAGGAGATCACCCGGAAGATCCGCAAGGCCGTCACCGACACCGACGGCGAGGTCCGCTACGACCGGGCGGCGAAACCCGGACTGGCCAACCTCCTCGACCTTCTGGCGGCCGCCACCGGCAGGACGGCGACCGAGGTGGCCGAGGGCTACAGCCGCTACGGCGACCTCAAGAAGGACGTGGCCGCCGCCCTGAGCGAGCTCCTCCGCCCGGTGCGTGAACGTCGGGCCGAACTCGACGGCGACCCCTCGTACGTGGGGTCCGTGCTCGCCGACGGAGCAGCCCATGCCCACGGGGTGGCGGCGGTCACCTACGCCGCGGCGGCCGACGCCGTGGGACTGTTGCCGCCGTTCACTGTATCCTGAGCGTTCGCCCAACTGGTGTGTCAGGTGGGATTCTGTCAATTCATCTCTGATGACTTGCCAGCTCGGAGGCCTTGGCCCGAGGATGCAGGGGCTCCAGGGCTTACAGAAAGGTCAGAGTGCTTTATCCCGAACATCCGAGCCTTGTCGAGCGGCGTCGAAGCGATGATGAACAGAGGGCGGCAACTCGGGTCCCCGCTGAAGTTCGCCCCCGCAATGCTCTCGGTCACTGTTGGGACGGTCGCCCGTGCGACCACCCCGACCATGACCCGAGCGACTCAGGTGGCGGCACCATTCACTTCATCCTTTGACCTGGTAACGATTGGGCAGTACTGCACGCACCGGCGTCTTCGTGACCACCAGGGGGTTGCGGGGACGCCGGCGTCGCGTGGTGCGCCGGGCGTCAGGATCCGCCGGCCGCCCCGGTCCAGTGCAACGGGCTCGAGTCGAAGCCACGAGGTTCGTCCGCCAGCGCCACTTCGGCATAGAGGACGCGTCCGGTCGTCGGATCCAGATAGGAGCGCACGTGGACCTCCGGACCGCCCTCGGGGCGTCGCTCGATGAGGACCGGGCATCCGTCGGTCCAGTGACCCGGTGACCGCGCCAGGATCGCACCGCTGTCTTCGGCGACTGCCGTCCCGTTCTGGTTGACCACGCCCGGGTACAGAGGGAGGCGGTCGGCGGCCGGGGGGACATGCGGGGAGGCGCTCGAGGTGGTCGGCGGGTTTTCCGTCGGCGTGCGGGCGGGGGTGGCGCGGGCGAGTCTCTCGTGCCGCATCTCGGCCCGTCGTGCCGCGGTTGCGGCGGCGTCGGGTCGGCCGTGCGCGTCGAAGTGCAGCCCGTAGGTCCGCCCGGCTTCTTCGCGCGTCAGGCGCCCGAGGAGGATGTCCTCGTGCACCGAGTCGGGCGCGCGGTCGAGCGGATCGCCGAACCCGCCGCCGTTGGCGCAATGGAACTCAAAGGTGTCGCCCGGTTCGATCGCCACTCCCGAGGCGTGCGTGGCCACCTCGTCCACCGTGCCGTCGGCCCGGCGTATGAGGAAGCGGGTGCAGGCGCCGGGCGACCCGCCTGCGGCGCCCTCGAGGGGCAACCAACGCCGCATGCCGAGCATGGCGCCGGTCAGGCGGTCCGTCCCGTGGGGGCTGAAACCCATTTTGTTGCCGCCGCCCGCCCGGTAGCGCCCGGCCCCACCCGTGCCGGTGCGGCTCGACTTCTCGCTGATGAGGATCGGGTACCACGACTCGAGGATCTCGACGTCGGTGAACGAGTAGTCGGACTCGGGCCCGACGATGTTGCCCGACAGCGCCATGCCGTCGCAGCCCGACCCGGCCGAGCTCCCCACCCAGTTGCCGTCGAGCATGATGAACGCGTCCGGGTTGCCGTCGATGCCGGCACAGGCCCACGTGTGCAGGCCGAGGGCCGAGCTGGCACCCCACCCGGCCAGGTGTACGGCGGCGGGGTGCCCGGGCGATGCGGCCAGGGCGAGGCGCAGCGTCTGCACGCCGACCTCGGCCGCATTGAGCGCGACATCCATGTGCCCCGCCGCGATGGGTGCCGGCTCAATCGAATTGACGATGGTGCCTTCGGGGCAGCGCAGTTCGAGGGGGGCGAAGATCCCGTCGTCGAAGGGGAGGTCACTGGCCATGAGCCAGGCCAGCTGCGCCACCATCTCGCTCTCGATGATGTACGGCTTGGAGTTGAAGTAGTGATCGGTCTGCGGCGAGGCGCCGGTGAAGTCGAAGACCAACCGGTCGCCGTCCACCGTCAGCTCGCAGGGGACCTTGAAGAACTCGTCCTCCCATTCGGTCCAGCTCGCGGCGCGATAGGTGCCGTCGGAGAGGAGGCCGATGCGGCGTCGCATCTCGGCCTCCGAGAGGTCGCGGATCGTCTGGATGCTGTCGACGAACACGTCGACTCCCATGGAGTCCACGACGCCCATCAATTTCTCCTGGGCCACGTGGCACCCGGCGACCAGGCTGCGCATGTCCATCTCGACCAGGGCGGAGACCCGCACGTTGTTGCGAAAGATGTCCCAGACCTCGGTGACTTCGACCCCCTGGCGGAACAGGCGAACCGGCGGGAGCCGCAGGGCTTCTTGGAAGCATTCGGTGGCCATCGGCGCGAACGAGCCCGCCACCATGCCGCCCACGTCCATCATGTGGGCCGACATCACGACCCAGGCGATCAGTTGCCCGCGGAGGAACACGGGACGTTGGATCATCACGTCCTGTGGATGCAGTCCGCCGCCGTGATGCGGGTCGTTGGCGATGAACACGTCACCGTCGGCGATCGAGTCGGGGAAGCGCGCCATGGTCGAGCGCACGGCGTGCGCCGCGGCACCGAAGTGGAATTGGATCTGCCCGGCCCCTTGAATGAGGCGGCCCCGCGCGTCGAGCATCGTGCACGAGTAGTCCTTCGACTCGGTCACGACGGGGCTGATGGCCGTGCGCTCGAGCGCGGCGGCCGCTTCGTCGCCGATCGCTTCGAGCCGGCTCCGGAGGACTTCGAGCGATATCGGGTCGATCTTGTTCGTGGTGCTCGTCATCGTGCCAACTCCACTGCGTAGGTACCGTGTGCGGTCATGGTCACCGTGGCCCCGGCGGGCACCCAGACGGTGGTGTCGGTGCCCTCAATGAGTGCCGGCCCTTCGAGGGTGTGCCCGGGGAGGAGCTCGCGTCCCTCGTAGACGTCGACCGGGTGCTCCCCGCCCTCGTTGCGGTCCACCCGCACCATGCGGGTCGAGGCCACCGTGGCGCTCGTCCCTTCCGCGACGTGATCGGTGTGGCCGGCCTCCAAGGAGGCCTTCACGGTGCGGCCGGTGCCGACGGCGCGGAGGTTGACGAACTCAACCGGCGCGCCGAGGACGATCGAGCCCCGGCCGTAGCGTTTGGCGTACTCGTCCTTGAAACTGTCCACCAGCGAACCGAACTCCACCCGTTCGAGCTGGTGGGTGGCGAGGGGGATGGAGATCTCCCACACCTGCCGCTTGAAGCGGAGGTCCGCTTCGAAATCGATCGTGCGCGCCGACGGCTCGATCCCGTCCGCCTCGAGGTCGGCATGCACCTGGCTCTGCAACTCCTGGCCCAGCTTCTCGAGGAGCAGCGGGTCGACCGGCATCGGCTCGAGCACGGCCTTGATGCGCTCGCGCCGCACGTCGGTGGTGGCGGCCCCGAAGGCCGACAGCACCGAGGCCAGACCGGGGATGAGCACGCCGCGTGAGCCGATCGCCTCGCCGATCGAGGGCGTGAAGAGCCCGCCGCAGCCTCCGTAGCTGAGGATCGTCTGCTCGCGCGGATCCAACCCCCGGGCGGCGAGGCGCGAGCGGACGGCGGTGATCATGCCGGCGATCGCCACCTGGCGGATGCCCCACGCGGTCTCCGACGCGTCCATGCCCAGCTGGGCCCCGAGTGCGGCGCAGGCCCGCAGGGCCGCATCAGGGTCGAGCTCCATGTCGCCGCCCAGGAACTTCTCGGGCGACAGGTAGCCGAGGACGAGGAGGGCGTCGGTCACCGTCGGTTCGGTCCCGCCCCAGCCGTAACACGCCGGGCCCGGGACCGAGCCGGCCGAGCGGGGCCCCACCCGCAACATCCCCCGGGCGTCGGCCCACCCGATCGACCCCCCGCCGGCGCCGATCGACTCGACGTCGACGAGGGACAGCGCCGTCCACACGCCCATGAGCTCGCCCCGGGTGCGCCGGATGGGCTCTCCGCCCGCGATGACGGAGACATCGAAGGATGTCCCGCCCATGTCGCAGGTGATCACGTCGGGGATCCCCTCGGCCCTCGAGAGTTGGGCCGAGGCGGCGACGCCGGCCGCCGGTCCCGATTCGGCCAGACCGACCGGTACCCGGCGCGCCTCGTTGACCGAGATGGACCCTCCCGCCGAGTGCACGAGAAGGAGCGGCACGGCGAGGCCCCGCTGCTCGAGCGCGGCCGAGAGTTGCTCGATGCCGGCAAAGGCGCCGGTGACGTACGCGTTGAGGAGGGCGAAGGTGGTGCGCTCGTATTCGCGCACGGCCGGGTGCAGCGCCGCTCCGGAGACGACCGGAATGGCGGGGAACCGCTCGTTGATCACGGCCAGCGCGTGCTCTTCGTGCACGGGGTTGCGGAACGACCACAGGAACGAGAGCGCGAGTGCGTCGGCCTGCTGGACCTCAATCAGGTAGCTCGGCCGCCCGCACCAGCTCTTCGGCATCGAGCGCCTTGACGACGGCCCCGTCGCGGTCGACCCGCTCGCTCACCCCGATGATCCGGTGGCGCGAGACGATCTCGGGCGGGGTGGTGAGCCAGCCGTCCTCGTCGTGCACCTTGCGCCCGCGGGCGAAGGGGACGAGCTCCTCGAAGCCCTTGGTCGTGATGAGCCCGACGCGTCGCCCGGCCCGCGACGCCAGCACGTTGGTCACCGCGGTGGTGCCCAGGCCGAACCGGCCCACCGAGGGCAGCACCCGCGTCGAGCTCCGTGCCCGCACGGCGGGCCGCGAGCTCCACCGCCTTGAGGACGCCCTCACCGATGTCGGCGGGCGTGGTGGGCGACTTGGCGCGCCATACCCCGATGCCATCGGTCAACACGGCGTCGGTGAACGTGCCTCCCACATCGACGCCGATGCAGCCGCCATGGTCGAATTGGAATGCGTCACGCTCGCTCATCGGGTCCCTTCCGCTGGGTCGGTTGCGATCTCAGGATTCTCGGGCCAGCACGGTGTCGTTGTCGCGGCCCGAGCGCAGCAGCCGCCCGCTGCGGGCGTCGGTCACCTTGTTGTCCTCCACGAGGGCCTGGCCGGCGACGAGCACGTGGCGTACGCCGACGGACTCGGTCATGAGGCGAGATGCTCCGGCGGGCAGGTCGCTCACCGTGCGCAGCGGTCCGGCATCCACGGTGGCCGGGTCGAAGACGACGAGATCGGCCCACGTGCCTTCCTGGATCCGCCCGCGGTCACGCAAGCCGTAGAGGCGGGCGGGGACCTCGGTGAATTGATGGATCATCTCCTCCAGGGTGAACAGCTCCTTCTCGCGGACGAGCTCGCCCAGACAACGGGTCGGGAAGTCGGCCCCCACCATCATGTCCATGTGCGCCCCTGCGTCCGACGCTCCCAGGACCACACGGGGATCCTTGAGCACCTCGGCCCGCGCGTTCCTCGTCCATTCGTCGGCGTCGCCATAGGAGTAGCGCACGAACCCGACCTCGAGCTTGGCCGCCACCGCCACGTCGACGAAGGCGTCGAAATCGCTCACGTTGCGTTCCGCCGCCAGTTCCGAAATGCGCCGGCCCTCGAGGTGGTGCAGTGCCGGGTCCCGCACGTCATTGACGAAGTGCTGCCCCCAGGAGGTGCGCATGGTCACGGCGAGGCCGGTCGTCTCCGCCGCGAGTGCATCGGTCAAGCGCGTGCGGGTCTCCGGCTGGCGCAGGGCGGCGATCCGTTCGGGCACCGGGAGATCGAAGAGCCACCCCCAACCCGGGAGCGAGCGGTAGACGTACCCGCGCAGGAAGTCCTGTTGCGTCGGCCCGTTCTGGGCCATGACGAGCGGCACCACGCGCCCACCTTTGTCGCGCGCCATGTCCGAGGCGGACAGCTGGCGCCGGAAGAGGTCGGGGTTGAAGCGGTTGATGAGCGGTGTGTTCCAGTTGAGGTGACGGTTGGCCGCGGCGGACATGTCCGCCATGAGGTTCATCTCCTCGTCGCTGAAGCCCTGCAGGAAGGAGCCCGGAATGAATTCGATGGACGTACCCCCGTGCGCGCCGCAGACCCGGGAGAGCTCCACGAACTCGTCACGGGTGGCGAAGTTCGGCGGCGTGGGGCGTCCGTCACCGTCGATCTGTGTCGACACGTTCGCCGTGGAGAACCCGAACCCGCCGGCGGCCAGGGCCTGGGACAGGAGCGCGCACATGGCGGCGAGCTCCTCGGCCGACGCCGCACGCTCGGACGCGGCAGGCCCCATGACGGCACGGCGGAGGGCCGAATGGCCCACCATGAACCCCATGTTGAGACCGAGCGGCTTGGCGTCGACGGCGTCGAGGAACTCGGGATAGGAGCTCCACGTGTACTCGACCCCCGCCAGCAAGGCCTCCACGGGTATGGCCTCGACCCGCGCCAACAGCCGGGTCAAGAAGTCCTGATCGATGGTCGAGACCGGGGCCAGCGTGAGCCCGCAGTTCCCGCCGACCACGGTGGTCACGCCATGGAGGCACGAGGGGGTGAGCGTGGTGTCCCAGAAGACCTGCGCGTCGTAGTGGCTGTGCAGGTCGATGAATCCCGGCGCCACGGTCAACCCGTCCGCATCGATGACGACGCGGCCCGACTCCTCGAGGTCGCCCACGGCGACCACCCGGCCGTCGCGGATGCCGATTGCGGCGTCCCGGGCCGGCGCCCCGGTCCCGTCGATGACACTCCCGTTCTTCACAACGGCGTCGTACATGGTCGTGCCTCCTCTGTTGCAACGTCTTGGTTGCCACGTCGGGACCGGGCCCGAAGGACGGTCAGGCTTGGGGGATTCTGCCCTGCGTGGGTCGTGTCGTCCAGCGGCTTTCACCGGGAGAGCTCCTCAGCGGCGCAGGCCGCCCGGGGGTTCAGGGGAGGATGGGATCCCTCGGCAGTCCGAGCATCCGTTCGGCGATGGCGTTGCGGGCCATCTCCGACGTCCCGCCGCCGATGGTCAGGCACGGGGCGAAGAGGAACAGGTGGGCCCACTCCGCCGCCGGGCCCTCGGCGCCGGCCGAGGCCGCACCCAACATCTCCATGGCGACGCGCGTCATCCGCTGGTCCAACTCGTTCCCGAGAAGCTTGGTGACGTTGCCCTCCACGCCGGGGCCCCCGCCGGAGAGGGCACGCGACGTGCGGCGCAGGTCGAGGGCTTGGAGGGCACGGTGCTCGGACAGTATCTCGCCGACCTGTTCGGCCATGGCGCCGTTCTCCGCGGCAGTGGCCCGGGCACAGGCCAGGAACTTGTCGATGCCGATGTAGCCGCCTCCCCCACCCAGCGCCACCCGTTCGTTGCCCATGGTGGCCCGGGCCACCTTCCAGCCCTCGTTCACCCCACCGACGACGTGGTCATCGGGGACGAAGACGTCATCGAGGAAGACCTCGTCGAACTGGGCCTCCCCCGTGATCTGGCGGATCGGCCGGACCTCGACGCCGGGCGCGTGCATGTCGAGCATCATGGCGGTGATCCCGGCCCGTTTCGGCGCGTCGGGGTCCGTGCGGACGAGAGCGAAGCCGAACGTCGCGTCGTGGCCCGCGCTGGTCCAGACCTTCTGCCCCGTGACGGTCCAACCGCCCTCGACCCTGGTGGCCCGTGTCCGCAACGCCGCGAGATCCGAGCCGGCACCCGGCTCGCTGAAGAGCTGGCAGATCACGAGCGTTCCCTGGAGCACCGGGCGGACCCACTGTTCCTGCTGGCTCGGGTTGCCCCAACTCACCAACGTGCGTGCCACCCAGGCGAACGGATGCCCCCGCGGGATCCCGGCCAGCTCCTGGTCCATGACGATCTGCTCCATCGCCGTGGCGTCCCGGCCCCAGGGCGGTGGCCAATGCGGGAGGAGGAGGCCGGCGTCAATCAGCGCATCTTGGCGTTGCGCCTTCGGCAGGCTCTCGTAACGTCGCCGGAAGGCACGTAACTCCTCACGGAGTTCGGCGCCCTCTTCGGGGAGATCCAACCCCTGCAGCTCGACCGGACGGTCGCCACTGCGCTCGTTCACCTCGAGGCGGGCCGCCCCCAAGGGGCCGCACCAGGCCTTGAGTGCCGCCGCCCGGCGCAGATGGAGGTGGGCGTCGTGCTCCCAGGTGTAGCCCACGCCACCGTGGACCTGGATGTTGTCGGTGGCGCACGTCAGGTAGGCGGGGACGGCCACTGCGGCTGCGGCGGCGCTGGCTATGGCGGCACGGTCGGGGGCGTCAGCGGTCAGGGGCGTCGGTGTGGGTCGGGGCGTCGGTGCGGGTCGGGGCGTCGGTGCCAGTTGGGGCGTCGGTGCGGGCGGCATCCCAGGCCGCAGCCGTCGCCAGCTCGGCCCGGGCCAGCATGTCGGCGCACTTGTGCTTGACCGCCTGGAACGTCCCGATCGGGCGGCCGAATTGCACACGTTCCCGGGCGTAGGCCGAGGCCATCTCGGTACACGCCTGCGCGCCGCCGGCCGCCTCGGCCGCGGCCATCGTGCGGGCCAGGCGCCGGGCGACGGCGACAGCCCCCGGGAGGGTGATCGGGGCCAGGTCGGCGTGGTCGGCGTGGTGCGGGGCTCCAGGTGACCATCGCCACCCGGCGGGAACGATCGAGGCTCGGGCAGGGGTGGATCGAAAGCCCCGGGGTGTCCCGTTCGAGTACCACCATGTCCTCGCCGACCGGGAGCAGGAGGATGTCGGCGAGGTGGGCTCCCAGTACGGGCGCGTCGGCAGTCAGACCGACCGCCGCGACGAGTTCCCCGCCGGCCAGTCCGGGAAGCCAGCGGGCACAGTGGGCGGTCGTGCCCGTGACTGCCAGTACGGCGGACGCCAGCACCGTCGGGAGGAACGGGCCGGGTGCGGCGACCCGCCCCATCTCTTCGAGGACGATGGCCAGCTCGAGCAGGCCGAAGCCCGATCCTCCGTGTTCTTCGGGGAGATGGAGCCCCATCCACCCGAGCGCCGCCATGTCGCCCCAATACGGCGGCGTCGTCTCCTCTTCGGCGTCGAGGGCCGCCACGGGCGACCACCAACGCCTCCTTGTCGCGGAGGAAGGCACGGACGACCGACGCCAGCTCGACATGATCCGACGCAATGGCGATGGACATCGTTCAGGCGGCCGTTCGGGTGGCGGCCAGGCGCCTCACAACCGTTCGATGATGGTGGCCGTCCCCATGCCGCCGCCGGTGCACATCGTCACGAGCCCGGTGGAGAGGTCGCGGCGCTCCAGCTCATCGAGGACGGTCCCGATCAGCATGGACCCGGTCGCCCCGATCGGGTGCCCGAGGGCCATGGCGCCTCCGTTGACGTTCACCTTGGCGCGGATCGACGTCGGTCGCCCGGAACCAGTCCAGGACGACCGAGGCGAATGCCTCGTTGACTTCGAACAGATCGATGTCGTCGAGCGTCATGCCCGCTTTCGTCAGTACCCGTTCGGTGGCCGGGGCAGGCGCGGTCAGCATGATCACGGGCTCGGTCCCCGCCACGGCGGTCATCACGATCCGCGCCCGCGGCGTCATGCCGTGGTTCTGGGCGTACCACGGTGACGCAACCAGGACTGCGCCGGCACCGTCCACGACGCCTGAGGAATTGCCGGCGTGATGCACATGGCGCAGCGTCGTCAGCTCGGGGTAGCTCTGCAGCGCCAGTTCGTCGAAGGTGGGGCCGCCTTCGCTCGACGGTGCCGCGCCCATCGCCTCGAAACTCGGGCGCAGCGCCGTCAGATCGTCCAACGTCGTACTGGGTCGCGGATGTTCGTCATGATCCAACGCCAGCCGCCCATCGTCGTGGTAGATCGGCACGATGCTCTTTTCGAACCGTCCTTCTTCGAGTGCGATGCCGGCCCGCCGCTGACTCTCGAGCGCCAGGGCGTCGCACTCCTCGCGCGTGAAGCCGCGCAGGGACGCGATGAGGTCGGCCGAAATCCCCTGCGGGACCATCGGGAACTTCTCCTGGAGATGGGCGTTGTTCGCGCTGAAGCCGTCGACATGCATCGGCGCGGTGCGCGACATCGACTCGACGCCACCGGCGACCACCAGGTCCTGGTGACCGGCGAGCACCCCCATGGCTGCGAAATTGACCGCCTGCTGACCCGAGCCGCAGAAACGGTTCAGGGTGACCCCCGGCGCGTCCAGCGACCAGCCGGCGTCGAGCGCGGCCATGCGGGCGATGTCCATCGCATGGTCGCCGCTTCCGGCGGCGCACCCCATGATCACGTCGTCGACGTCGGCCGTGTCCAGCCCGTTCCGGCGTTCGAGCTCCTGCAGCACCTGTGCCAGCACCCGTTGCGGATGGACGTCGGCCAGGCCTCCCTTCCCTGCCTTGCCCCGGCCTCGCGGGGACCGCACGGCATCGATGATCCACGCTTGCGCCACCCGGTTCTTCCTCCTCGATCGGTGTGCTGCGGGCACCTCCTCTGACAGTCCGGCCCGCGGGGCGAACGCTAACACCGGGCTTGTGCCCATCCGGATCCATTCCGGCCGACCCATACCGGGAGCGCATACATCCATACCGGATTGGCATTAGCGATGTGACCCGTCTGGCCGCACAGTGAGAGCCAACGTCAAACCGCGGCAGAGCGTCGCGTCCTTCCGCGGACGTGGTGCGCGTCGCCGATCGGGGGCCAGGTTGCTGTACCTGCACGAAGTCCACAAGGTCAAAGGACTGAAAGAAGACGAGTTCGAGGCGGCCTACCGTGACGGCTGGATGTCCCTCATGGCCGACACCGACTATGCCCGCCTCCTGTGGTACACCAACCACGCCGTGGGCAGCGGCGTCTCCTACAACGTGGTGACCATCACCGGCATCACCGACGGCGCCGGGTGGGAGGATCTCGTCCGGCGGTGCCAGAAAGGTGATCTCCAGTCCTGGCTGCGCGACACGGACGAACTGCGCCATGACGTGGTCGGGAAGATCCTGGTCCCCCTCCACTGGTCGCCCATGCAGGACGTCGACCTGGCCACAGTGCCCACCGACGGGTCCACGCACGGGCAGACCATGTACATGGAGGACACCATGTGGCCCTACGAGGTGCTCGACTACATCGAGGCCTGCGGGAACGTCTACTCCAAGAGCCTCGAGCACTCGCCGGAGGACGTCTTCATCACGATCGATCTCGCGCTGACCCCTGCACTCGGGACCAACGTGCGCCGCGAGGCCTCGCTCATGCAGAAGATCCACAACACGGATCACCTGCTGCGGCTTCTCACGAACGACATCGCTCCCGAGCACCGGGGACCGGGGACGTGGATGTACGACGGACTGGCCGTGCGCGATCAGTGGGAGAGCAAGCTCCTGCGGACGTCGCCCTGGTCGCCACTGTTTTGAGCGGCGTCCGTCAGTGAGGGGAGCCGGCCAGTGAGGGGAGTCGACCAGTCGTGAACATCGCATCGCTCATCGATGCGCCGAGCACGCTCGATCCCTCCCGCACGGCACTCATCCTCAAAGACGGCAACGTCACCTACGGTGAGCTCGCCGCCGCCGCGCGCAGCGTCGCCCGCGGGCTGCGCGCCGCCGGCGTGCAGCCGGGCGACCGGGTGCCGGTGGTCGACGTCGGCAATCTTCTTTCGATCGCCACCATGCTCGGCGCCGCCCGGATGGGCGCTGCCGCGGCACTGATGAACCCGGCGTTGCGGCCCCAGGAGATCGCCGCCCTGATCGAGACCGCGGGGTGTGTGAAGGTGGCCGTGACGGGTCCCGCCTTCGCCGACATGGTCTCCCCCGCCGTCGATGGTCACGTCCTCGGCGTCGCAGAGCTCTTGCCTAACAGTGGCGCCGACGGTGACTCTGCCGACGACGAAGTCGTGGGCACCGACGAGGACGACGGGCTGATCCTCTTCACCAGTGGCACCACCGGACTGCCCAAGGCCATTCCGATCAGCCATGGCGTGATCTCACGGCGGTTCATGGGTTACGCGCCGCCGTTCACGCCCGAGCGCAAGGCCAACGTGGGCATGATGAGCGTCCCCTTCTTCCACGTCGGCGGTTCGCTCGGGCAGCTGACCGGTCTGTACGGCGCCAATACGTCGGTGGTCCAGGAGCGCTTCGACGCCGGCGAGTGGCTCCAGCTCGTCGAACGCCACCGGGTGGTCAGCACCTTTCTGGTGCCGACAATGCTGCAGCGGATCCTCGACCATCCCAACTTCGCCGACGCCGACCTCAGCTCGCTCGCCGTCGTGGCCTACGGCGCGGCGGCCGCCCCGAAGGAACTGGTCCTGCGGGCGCTGGAGGCCCTCCCCCATGTGGCCTTCGCCAACATCTTCGGCCAGACCGAGACGCTGGGCGCCTACACCACCCTCGCCCCCGATGACCATCGCAACGTCGACCTGATCGGCTCGGTCGGGAAGGCCCTCCCGGGCGTGGAGATCCGCGTGGTGCATCCCGGCACCGAGGACCCGGTCCCCGCCGGAGAGGTCGGGGAGCTCGTCGTGCTGTCCGACCAGAACGTCCAGCCGGGGTGGTTCCATACCGGCGACCTGGCCCGGATCGACGCCGAGGGGTACATCTTCCCCTCGGGGCGGCTCTCGGACACCATCAACCGCGGTGGCGAGAAGTTCGGGCCGATCGAGATCGAGAGGGTGCTGCGTGATCACCCGGCGATCGTCGAAGTGGCCGTCGTGGCGGTGCCGGACGCCGAGATGGGGGAACGGGTCGGCGCGCTGATCGTGGCCACAGAACCCCTGACCGACGAACAGGTGCGTACCTTCTGCGCCGACCGCCTCGCTCGCTTCAAGCTGCCGGAGCGGATCATCTTCGCCGAGGAGATCCCGTACAACGCCACCGGAAAAGTCGACCGACGCTCCGTTGTCGCTCTGCTCAGTGAATAGTCCACCCGCCTCACCCGCATCCGCCTGACCTGCATCCAAAGGAGACCAAGACCAGATGCTCTACCTGCATGAGACCCACAAGGTCGTCGGCCTGAAGGAAGACGAATTCGAGGCGGCCTATCGCGACGGCTGGATGTCCCTCATGGCCGACACCGACTACGCCCGCCTCCTCTGGTACACCAACCACGCCGTGGGCAGCGGTGTCTCCTACAACGTCTGCACGATCACGGGCATCACCGACGGGGCGGCGTGGGAGGACCTGGTCACGCGCAGCCAGACGGGTGACCTCCAGACCTTCATGCGCGACACGGACAAGCTCCGCTGGGACGTCTACGGAAAAGTGCTCGTCCCGGTGCACTGGTCGCCGATCCAGGAGATCGATCTCGACACCGTGCCCACCGACGGCTCCACCCACGAGCTCAGCCTCTTCATGGAGGACACCGGGTGGCCCTACGTGCCGATCGACGACTACATCCAATGCTGGTACGACATCTACTACGAGCCGCTGAGCCACATGCCCAAAACGGTCCTCGACATCCAGGCGTGTTTCCAGCCGGCGCACGGGACCCACATGCGGCGCGAGGCGATGCTGTGGCAGAAGATCCCGGACCCGGACAGTCTCATGCACCTGCTGACGACCGAGCTCCCCCCCGAGCATCGTGGTGCGGGCACCTACATGGGTGACGCCCTGAAGTTCCGCGACCAGTGGGAGAGCAGGCTCCTCCGCACCAGCAGCTGGTCGCCGTTGTACTGAGCATGACGGCGTACTGAGCATGACGGCGATCGACCTTGGTTGGCTGGCCGACGCGGCTGTCGTCGATACACCCGCACGCCTGGCCTTCATCTTCCCCGGCGGACCGTGCACGTACGGGGAGCTCGACGAGGCCATCGGGCGTGTCACCACCACGTTCCTCCAAGCCGGGGTGCAACCGGGCGATCGCGTGCCGATCATCGATGTCGCCAGCATCGTGTCGGTGGCCGGCATCCTCGCGGCCGCCCGCGTCGGCGCGGCCGCGGCTCTGATCAATCCGGCACTCCGGCCCGGTGAGATGGAGGCGTTGTGTGCGACCGGTGCGTGCCGCCGATTCGCCCTCGTCGGTGACGCGTTCGCTGCTGCAGGACGAGCCGTTGTCGGGAACGACCTCGTGACCGCCACCGAGGCCCTCCGGGCCGACCCGGTGAGCCACGCTCCGCTCCGGACGGCGGGCCATGACGAGACGGCCCTTGTCCTGTTCACCAGCGGCACCACGGGGGCGCCAAAGGCCGTGCCGATCCCGCAGCGGGTCCTGACCACTCGCGTCACCGGGTTCGCGTCACCCTTCAGCCCCGACGTCGGACCGGTGACCAACATCATGTGCGTCCCTTTTCACCACGTCGGCGGATCGCTCGGCATCCTCGGGAGCCTCTACGCCGGCAACACCTTCGTCGTGCAGGAGCGTTTCGATGCGGGCGAGTGGATAGACCTCGTCAACCGCCACCAGGCGTCCGGGGTCTTCCTCGTGCCGACCATGCTGCAGCGGATCCTGGACCATCCCTCCTTTTCGGCGGTCACGCTCAGCTCCCTGATCTCCCTCTCCTACGGGGGCGCTGCCGCACCGCGCGAGCTCATCGAGCGGACCATGCGGGCACTCCCCCATGTCGCCCTGGCCAACCTCTTCGGCCAGACCGAGACGTTGGGCGCGTACGCGGCCTTCTTGCCCGAGGACTACCGGCGCCCCGACCGCCTGGGCTCGATCGGCCGGCCGCTGCCGGGTGTGCGGGTACGCATCGTCACACCGGGTTCCGCCACGGAGGTGGACGTCGGTGCGGTGGGCGAGCTGCTCGTCCTGTCGCCCCACAGCGTGGCGCCGGGCTGGCTGCGCACGGGCGACCTCGCCCGGGCCGACCGCGACGGCTATCTGTACGCCGAAGGGCGGCTCTCCGACACCATCAACCGGCACGGGGTGAAGTTCGGGCCCTTCGAGATCGACGCGGTGCTCCGGCGACACCCCGCGGTGTCCGACGTCGCCGTCACCGGCATCCCCGACCGCGCCTCGGGCGAGCGGGTGGAAGCCGTGGTGGTCCTGGCCGGTCCCTCGACCGAAGCCGAGCTGCGGGACTTCTGCCGGGAGAACCTGGCGCGCTTCAAGGTGCCCGAGCGGATCACCTTCGTGGCGGACATCCCCTACAACGAGACCGGCAAGGTGGACCGGCCGGCGTTGGTCGCGCTCCTCTCCGCCGAGGCCGACTGAGCCGCCCGGTCGCTAGAGTGAGCCGCGCGCAGCACGGTGTGCGGGCGGAGGGGTGGAGGGGGCACATGACCAAGGTTGGCGGCGTGCCGGAACAGCGGGCGTGACGTTGCCCGAAACCGACGATCTCCGTGCGTTCGTCGAGGTCGTCGCCCACGGCACGTTCACGGCCGCGGCGCAGCGCCTCCACACCAGCCAGCCCGCGCTCTCGCGCAGGATCGCCCGGCTCGAACACCAGATCGGGGGCACGCTCTTCGAGCGGGAGAACCGCCGTGAGCCGCTCTTGACGACGCTGGGCGAGATCCTCCTCCCGTATGCGCAGAAGGCGCTCGCCGACCTGGACGACTTCTCCCACGCCGCCAAGGAACAGACACGCGGGGTGACCGGCGAGCTGGTGGTTGCCATCGCGGATGCCCTCGTTGACGCGTGCCTCCCGCATCTCGTCCGCCATGCCCGTCAGCGACTGCCCGGGGTCCGGGTCCGCGTGCGCGAGGTCCCTTCGGGCGAGGTGCCCGCGCAGATCGTCGAGCATCACGCCGAACTGGGTCTGTTGACCTCCGAGTTCACCACGCACCAGATTGAGGGCGTCACGTACGGCATCGTCCAGCACGTGGCGATGGGGCCGCCCGACCATCTGGGACGGACCACCAAGGGGATCGAGTGGGAGGACCTGGCCAAGCTGCCCCTCCTCCTTCCCTTGCCCCTCGAGCGCGTGACGTACCCCATCCACCACCCGATCACCGTGGCGCACGAACGGGGTAGTCCGGGACTGCTGTTGGCCATGGCGCGTGCAGGTCTCGGGGTGGCCGTCCTGGCCGGGTTGCGCCCCCGGCGTGGCATCACGTGCCGACGCATCGAAATCGACGGCGTCCCGCAACGCTCCCAGGTCGAGCTGGCGTGGCGGCGCGACGGCGCCCTCGGGCGCGGGGCCACGGCGCTCGTCTCCGCTGCGCGCAACCGGGTGGCCGACCTCGGCTTGCCCCTCCTCGAAGAAGGGGACGCGCCCGACTGACGTCCCCAACGGGGAGAGCTACCCCCCGTAGAGAATGCCGGCCCACCAGTTGTAGAGGTGCTGAAAGGCGATGGTGATGGGGCCGGGGTTGAAGAGGAAGTTGAGCAGGACCAACCCGACGATGATCATCATCGTGTAGGGGCGGATGCGGAGATACGTCGGCCAATATCGCCGCGGCAGCAGGCGCTCGAAGAGGACCGACCCGTCGAGCGGTGGAATGGGGACGAGGTTGAACGCCATCAGCCCGATGTTGCCCAGGCTGAAGAGGAAGACGATCTCGGCCGGCAGCGAGAGCGCGCCGCTGAGCTCCGCTGCGTTCCGGTACACGGCGATGAAGAGCCAGGCGCTGAGCCCGGCCAGCAGGGCGTTGGTGAACGGGCCCGCCAAGGCCACGAGCACCCCCTGATTGCGCGGGCTGCGCAGGCGGGCGTTGTTCACCGGCACCGGCTTGGCCCATCCGAAGACGCCGAAGCCGCCCAGGGCCAGGATCGCCGGCACGATCAGCGTGCCGACCGGGTCGACATGGACGAAGGGGTTGAGTGTGAGACGGCCGGCGCGGGCCGCCGTGTCGTCGCCGAAAGCCCGGGCCACCCATCCGTGCGACACCTCGTGGAGGATGATGGAGGGGACGATGACACAGAAGAGGATGATGTCGGAACGCGAGATGTTGTGATGCGCCACCAGGGCCACGAAGACGGCGACGCCCGCGATGATCCAGAGGGTCCGCCGGGTGGACTGGTTGACGGGACGCCGGCCGGAAGGTCCCCCTCCGGACTGGCTCACCTACTGTTTGGCGGCGTCGACGATGCAGAAGCGTGCCGCAGGCATGGCTTCGAGGCGCGCCCCGCCGATCGGCTTCCCGCACGCCTGACAGAGTCCATAGGTGCCGGCACTGATGCGCTCGAGGGCGGCATCGACCTCGTCGAGGGTCTCGCGCAGCTCCGTGGCCAGGCGCTCGGCATCGGCCCGCTCCGCAGTCACCTGGCTGGAATCGGCGAAATTCGAGTCGTAACTGAGCCCGGTGTCCCCCCGGTCGGCGAATCCGAGCTCCTTGAGCTGGGCGTGGAGCTCGGCCTGCTCCGCCGTGAGAAGGGCGACGTAGTCGACCTCGGCTGATTCGGCTGTAGGGGCCTCGTTCGGCATGCACTCATGCTACGTCCTCCCTGCCTTTCGTACTGTCCACCCGGGCGCCCGCCCGCGGATGTGCGTCCTCGTAGGCCCGGCGCAGGTGCTCGGGGGAGACCCTCGTGTAGCGCTGGGTGGTGGCGATGGACGCATGGCCGAGGAGTTCCTGGACGACCCTGATGTCCGCTCCACGGGCCAGCATGTGCGTGGCACAGGAGTGGCGGAGGACGTGGGGGCTGACCCGGTCGGCCAGATCGACCCGCCCGGCGTACTTCTTGACCACCCCGAACGCCCCCACCCGGCTCAGGCGACCACCGCGCACGTTGAGGAAGACGGCCTCGGCATCGCTGCGCCGCTTCCACTTCTTCGGCGCGAGCAGCGGGCGTCCCTCGCCGGACAACCAGTCCCCGAGCGCGGCCAGCGCCAGGCGCCCGAGCGGGACCAGCCGCTCCTTGTCGCCTTTACCCAGGACTCTGATCAGCGGGACGTCGCCGCCCTCGACTGCTTCGGCCACGTCCCCCAGGTTGAGCCCGACGACCTCGCTGACGCGGCAGCCGGTCCCGTAGAGCACCTCGAGCAGGGCCCGGTCGCGCAACATGGCCGGCCCTGTCCCCACGACCGCACCGAGCAACCGCGCCGTCTCGTCCTCGCTGAGGGCCTTGGGGAGCATCTCGGCCACGCCGATGCCGGGGATATCGGCCGTCGGATCGGAGGGCGCCGACCCTTCCTCGACCAGGAATCGATGGAAGCCACGCAGTGTGGAGAGCGCCCGGGCCACGGTCGCTCCACTGCGGACCCGGCGCAGGGAGGCGATGTAGGCCGCCACCTCCTCGGCCGACGCCCCGTCGATGTCGGCACCCGGGCCCCGTTGCTCGACAAATGACTGGTAGCCGGCGAGGTCACGCCGATAGGAGGCCAGGGTGCGCGGCGAGCGGCCCCGCTCGACATCCAACCAGGAGAGGTACTCCTCGGCGTTGCGTGAAAGGGCGGCCGTCACGGGATCGCCGTCGCCGTTGCCCCCGCCAGGCGGGCCCGGGCCAGATAGAGCCCCAGGACGGTCGTCTCGTCCACCAGGGTCCCGTCGGCCACCAGGGCGTCGACGTCGTCGAGGGCGATCGTCTCGACCGTCATGAACCCCTCTTCGACGCCCACGGGCTTGGGCGGGCAGGCGGAGAGACCCGTCGCCAGATAGATCGTCGTGCGCTGGTCGCTGATCCCCGGCGTGTTGAGGGTGTCGATCAGGACCTCCATCTTCTCGGCCACCAGGCCTGCTTCCTCGGCCAGCTCGCGCCGTGCCGCCACCTCGCGCGATTCATTGGTGACGTCACAGGTGCCCGCCGGCACCTCGAGCAGCATCCGGTCCACGGCCGCTCGGTACTGGCGCACCAACGTCACCCGTCGCTCGGCATCGACCGGGACGATCGTCACCGCCCCGGGGTGATGGACGATGAAGCGCTCGAAGGGCCGGCCGTCGGGATCGACCACTTCGACCCGACCCACGGTGAAGATCCACCCCTTGAAGACCTCCACCTCGGACACCCGGCGGAACGGCACGGGGACGGGCACCGGGACCTAGGGCACGCGATCGAGGTCGAGCAGGTGGGGCTCCCGGCCCTCTGCCCGGTCGAGCGCCGCCGCCACCAGTTCACGGAACAAGGGGTGGGCCCGGTCAGGTCGGCTCTTGAACTCGGGGTGGGCCTGGGTGCCGACCCAGAACGGGTGCTCGCTGAACTCCACGAACTCGACCAGACGCCCGTCGGGCGACGTCCCCGAGCAGACCAGGCCGACCGCCTCCAGTCGGGCCCGGTATTTGTTGTTGAACTCGAAGCGGTGGCGGTGGCGCTCGGTGACGCCCAGCGTCCCGTAGGCCTCGGACACCTTCGAGCCCGGAAGGAGCGCGGCCTGGTACGACCCGAGCCGCATGGTGCCGCCCTTGTCCGTGACGTGCGCCTGGTCGGGCATGAGGTCGATCACCGGATCCGGCGTGAGCGAGTCGAACTCGCGGGAGTTGGCCCGGTCCAGCCCCACCCAGTCCCGGGCCACCGAGATCACCATGACCTGCAGGCCGAGGCACAGTCCGAGGCACGGAATGTGTTCGTCGCGGGCGTAGCCGGCCGCCGCGACCATGCCTTCGACGCCGCGCACGCCGAATCCGCCGGGGATGACGATCGCGTCGAGCTGGCGTACCCGCTCGGTCCCCAAAAGGTCCGGCACCTTTTCCGCATCGATCCAGTCCAGTTCGACGTCGGTCCCGAAGTGGAACCCGGCCGAGCGGAGGGCCTCGACCACCGACATGTAGGCGTCGGGCATGCTCACGTACTTGCCCACGATGCCGACCTTGACCTTGCGCGACAGCGACTCGACCCGCCGCACCAGCTCCTCCCACTGGCTGAGGTCGATCGGGTGGGAAGCCTCGTCGATACCCAGGGTGCGGCAGACGAACCCGTCGAGGCCCTGGTCGTGGAGGACGAGAGGGATCTCGTAGATGCTCGGCGCGTCGACGGCGGAGACCACGGCCTCCATGGACACGTCGCACAGGTTGGAGATCTTGCGCTTGAGGTTCTCCGAGATCGGCTTGTCGCTCCGGCAGACGATGACGTCGGGCTGGATACCGCGACTGCGCAACTCGGTCACCGAGTGCTGCGTCGGCTTGGTCTTCTGCTCACCGGTGACCAGGTAGGGCACCAGGGTCAGGTGCATGTAGCAGACGTTCTCCCGCCCCACGTCCCGGCGGAACTGTCGGATGGCCTCAATGAAGGGCACGATCTCGATGTCGCCCACCGTGCCGCCGATCTCCACAATGACGATGTCGACGTCGTCATCGCCCAGCCGGCGCACCCACTCCTTGATCTCGTCGGTCACGTGCGGGATGACCTGGACGGTGCGGCCGAGGAAGTCCCCTCGGCGCTCCTTCTCGATCACCGAGCGGTAGATCCATCCCGTGGTGGTGTTGGAGTTCTGGCCGAGATCCTCGTCGATGAACCGCTCGTAGTGCCCGAGATCGAGGTCCGTCTCACCGCCGTCGTGGGTCACGAAGACCTCGCCGTGCTCGCCGGGGTTCATCGTCCCGGGGTCGACGTTGATGTACGGATCGAGCTTGCACATGGTGACCCGCAGGCCACGGCATTTGAGGAGTCGACCGAGGGAGGAGGCGGTGAGGCCTTTGCCGAGAGAACTCGAGACACCGCCGGTGACGAAGATGAACTTGCTCACGCCGCCAATGTCGCTTCGCATGATCGGTGCACCCTGCCAAGATAATCGACGTCGCCCGTGGATGTGGCGGATTCATTCGGGCGGGGCGTCGAGGTGCGTGGGCGGCTGCCCGGCGCTGGCGGATGGGAGCTCCACCACAAGGGTGGTGTCAGCAGGGGTTACCCGCGGTCGGCCAAAACCGCGTGCTCCGTGAACACGGAGTTCTCCACCAGTCCGCAACTCTCGTGGGCCGAGTTCTCCAGCCAATGCCCGAGCTGCTCGACGGGCATCGGCCGGGCCAGCACGTACCCCTGCGCCGAGTCGCAGCCGAGCGCCCGCAGAATCTCCCAGACGACATCGGATTCAACACCCGCGCCGGCCACGCGCAGCTGCAGGTCGTGGCCCAGGTCCACGATGGAGCGCACGACGGCGGCATGGGCGGCATTGACGAGCATGTCGCCGATGAAACGCCGGTCGATCTTCAGCTCGCGGATGGGGAGCGTGGACAGGTAGCCGTACGGTGTCCGGCCCCGGCCGAAATCGGCGATGCTGACGTTGACGTCCAGCGCAGCGAGGCTCGCAATGACCCCTCGGGCGCCTTCGGGGTCCGAGAGCAACGCCGCTTCGGTGATCTCCAGGACGAGCCGCCCGGGCGAAATCTGCGCGCGGATGAGGGACCGCTCGACCAGGTCGGCGAACCCCGGTCCACTGATATCTCGGGCCGAGACGTTGACCGCCATCGTCACGTGTTCGGCGCGGCGCCCGAGGCCTCGTAGGTCGTCGAGCGCCCGGCAGAGGACCCACTTGGTCAGCTGGTCGATCAGGTCGGTCTGTTCGACCAGGGGCAAGAAGCGATCGGGGCCGAGGAGGCCGAGCTGGGGATGGTGCCAGAAGACGAGCGCCTCAACGGCGTCGACCCGCGCACTGACGAGGGTCGCCTTGGGCTGGTAGTGGAGGACCAACCCACCGGTCTGGAGGGCATGCCCGAAGTCATCGACGAGGGCGAGGTCGCACGCGTCGGCATGGTCCTGCGCATGGTCGTGGCGAACCACGGTCGTCCTCGGCATGATGCCCTCTCCCGTACTCGAGTGTGAGACCTCGCGATGCAGGAGGGAAACGGTAACGTTCCAGGGTTGCGGACCGGTGGCGATCGCAGGGCAAACCGGGTGCCGCGCCCGGCTCAGCTCACGGGTGCCTTGCAGACCGGAGCCGTGCCGTAGGGCGTGGTGAACTTGTGGTTCTGGATGCGGATCCAGAACCAGCAGTGCACCGGGTTCGGTTGGCCTTTCTTGTAGGTGAGCGGTGGCGCCATCCCTCCGAGCGTGTCGTTGTGCATGGCGTAGAGACCGTTGTAGACCTCGGCGGAGGTGATGGCCCCGCTTTTGCCTGCGTTGGCCTTCTTGACCGCTTCGGCCAGTATCAAACCCGAGACCCAGTTCTGGACCGCTTGCTCGTTGTAGTTCGGGCTCTTCAGGGTCTGGGCGTAGGCATACTTCTTGAAGGCGGCGTTCATGGTCTTGACCGGAGCGATCGTTGAGAAGAAGGGGATGTCGGGTTCCGAACCGATGAACTTGTTCGCGATCCCCGGCGCGGTCGTGAACGATTGCGAGACACCGCCGTCGAGGGCGAGCTGCCAGGGGGTGTAACCCTGCTTCAGGCAGTCAGAGGCCACGTGCTCGACCACGGTCACAGCGTCGGCCACATTCATAATCTGGACGCCGCCCTGCTTGGCGGCCAGACACTCAGCGGTGTAGCTCGGATCCGAGAACGAGATCGACGAGACGTAACCCACCGTGATGCCCTCCGCTTTCGCGGTCGCCTTGAAAGGGGCCACGCCGTTCTGACAGATCGGCGACTCGGCGCAATAGAGCTGGGCGATGTTGTCGGCCCCAACTTTCTTGGCTGCTTCCATGTAGTTGATGAAGTAGTCGTCCACTGTCTGGCCCGGGGCGAAGAAGTTCGGGTCAGTGAGCAAGATGTCGGACTCTGAACCACCGCCGATGACCGGGACGTGCTGAGAGTCGATGTACTTGGCGAATCCTGAGTCCACCTGTGAGTTGTCGACCAACACGGCGATATGGTTCTTTGTGACCAGGGTCGTCACTTCCGCCAGGGCAGTGGCCGGGTTCGAGGAGTCCTCCTTCACAATGACCTTGACGGGATGTCCATTCAGGCCGCCGTGGGCGTTCTGGTAGTCGGCCCAGGCTACATACGCCGGTGGACCGACTTCGGTGCTCGAGGCCAAGGCCCCCGTGCACGTGCACACAATGCCGACAACAACGGGCGCTGACGACGCCGCCGAAGCAGAACCGGCGCCGGACGCAAGCAAACCCCCGCAGATTGTCACCGCGGCCAACATGAAAGCCCCGAGTCGATGGAATCTCATATTCCCCCCTACGTCGCAGTTCACCGATCCAGCATGGCTGTCTCGGCCCTTACTCGCTGACGCGCACATTACCAAAGAAGCCGCTTCTTTGCTGGGACTCGCCTTTCTCGCCCCTCGTACGTATCCGTTCGAACGCCGTGACGGGGTCAGACGCCGAGCAGTTCGCGGGCGTGCGCGCGGGCCACGTCGCTGTCCGGGTGGCCCGACAGCATCCGCGAGAGCTCGATCACCCGCTCCTCCCCCACCACGGCGACGGCCGAGGTGAGCGTCCGGCCCAGTACCTCGTCCTTGCGCACGGTGATCTGCCGGTCTGCCTTGGCTGCAACCTGCGCCAGGTGGGTCACGACGAGGACCTGGCGGGTGCGCGAGACCTCGCGGAGCGCCTCCCCGAGTGACAGCGCCGCCGCACCACCGACGCCGGCGTCCACTTCGTCGAAGACCATCGTCTGCGGGCCGCCCATGGCCACGAGTCGAATGGCCAGCATGGCGCGGCGCAAGCTCACCACCCGACGCAGCCTTTGCCAGTGGCAGGACCGCCTCGCCGACATTGGCCCCCAGCGCAGCTTCGATCGGATCCCCGGCCCCTTCGGGAGCGACCCGGATCTCGACCCGCGCCCCGGGCATGGCGAGATCGGCGAGCCGCTCCCCGACAAGGGCACCGAATGTCCTCGCGGCCCGGGTGCGCACCTCGCGCACCTTCTTCTCCGCCGCCTCCAGCTTGTGCGCCACCTCGACCTGCTCGGCCTCCAAACGTGCTGCGGTCGCCTCCGCGTTGTCCAGCTCGTCGAGACGGGCGGCGGCCTCTTTCGCGAAGGCGAGCACGGCCACCAGATCGGTGCCGTACTTGCGGCGCAGATCGGCCAGCAGCCGGCGACGCTCCTGCACCTCGACGAGGCGCTCCGGATCGTCTTCCCATCCTTCGACGACATCGCGCAATCCTCGGGCGACGTCGGACAAGTCGATGGCCGCGCCGGCGATCCGTTCGCGGTAGTCGTCGAACGCCTCCCTGCCGCCCAGGACACCGACGGCTTGCGCCAACTGGCCGAGGATGCCCCCGTCATTCCCGGTCGAAGCATCCAGGAGTTCGGTGGCGAGGGCCGCTGCCTCCCGGTGGGCGGATGCGTCAGCGAGGCGCACCTCCTCCTGGCGCAGCACATCCTCTTCGTCGGGATCGCCAAGATGCGCCGCCGCGATTTCGTTCACCTGATAGCGCAGGACGTCGGCTTCGCGCGCCCGCTGCTGCGCATCGCCCCCGAGCGACGCCACCGCTTCGGCCAAGCGGCGCAGTTCGGCGCGCAGGGCGAGCACCGGTTCCACATCGGTCCCGGCGTAGGCGTCGAGCACCGCTCTTTGTGCCGCCGGCGTCACCAGCGACTGGTGCTCGTGCTGACCATGGATCTCGACCAGCTCCGATGCGACCTCGGACAACGCGCCAACGGGCGACATGCGCCCGTCGATCCACGCCCGCGAGCGGCCCTCGGCCGGCACCGACCGGGCGATGATGATTTCGCGCTCGCCCTCCTCCTCGCCGAGCACGAAGCGCGCTTCGACCATGGCCTCGTGTGCGCCGGCCCGTACGAGCGAGGGCGAAGCCCGGCCGCCGAGCACCAACTGCAGCGCCTCGACCACCAACGTCTTGCCCGCGCCGGTCTCGCCGGTCAACACGGTCATTCCCGTGTCGAACGTCAACGAGAGGTCCTCGATCACGCCCAGGTCGCGGACCCTGAGATCGGTCAGCACAACGAGTGCACGCTCATTGCTCGCGGTCGGCCAACAACCGGAACCGCAGCAGGGCGCCGAATCCGTGGGGGTCGTTGCGCACGACCCGCACGGGGCGGGTCGGGACCCGGCAGGTCACGGTCGAACCCGGCTCGAGCCGGCCGATCTCCTGCCCGTCGATGACGAGCGCGGCGGACCGGTTCGGTGCGATCTCGACCCGGACGCGCTGCGTATCGGTCAAGACCAGGCTGCGGTCGAGCGACAGGTGCGGTGCCACCGGAGTGACGACCATGGCGCGCAGCGACGGCGAGAGGATCGGCCCCCGGGCGGACAGGTTGTACGCCGTGGACCCGGTCGGCGTGGCGATGATCACTCCATCGGCCGAATAGGTGAACACGTCCTCGCCGTCGATCGAGGTGGCGAGGCGCACCGTATGGCCGAAATCGATCTTCTCGAGCACCACCTCGTTGAGGGCCAGATAGGTCGACACCGCATCAGCCTGGGAACGGTCGGTGATGGTGACCTCCAGTGCGCAGCGCGGCTTCGATGACGGCCCGGTTCTCGAAGACTCTGGTCAGGGCCACCCGGACCTGATCGGGCACCAGGTCGGGCAGATACCCGAGCCGGCCGAAATTCACCCCCAGGACGGGAACGTCCTCCGTCCAGGCCAGGCGCACGACGCGGAGGAAGGTTCCGTCACCGCCCAGGCTGACGGCGACGGTCGAGCCGAGAAGATCGACGGCATCGAGGTCGGTCTCCTTGCCCGCTTCGGTGACACGGTTGGGAGCGGAGAACTCGAGGATCCGTGCGGTATCACCTTGGGCGGTGAGCCACTCCGCCGTGTCGTGGGCGAGAGCGAGGGCATCGGGGCGCTCGGGGTGGACGAGGAACGTCGCCGTCGACACGGGTCAGCTCGCATCCTGCGGACCCGAGGCCGCCTCGTCGACGACGTCGGACAACAGGCGGCCGACCACCTCACCTCGAGCGCCCTTGCGGGCGTGCACCAGGAACTCGACGTTGCCGGCGGGGCCGGTCAGGGGGGAAACCATCACCCCCATGATGCCGGTTCCAGCGTCCTGGAGGGCGGACGTCACTCCGTCGAGCGCACTGCGCCAGACGGCAGGGTCGCGCACCACGCCCTTGCCACGGGAGACGACGGCCCGTCCGGCCTCGAACTGCGGCTTCACCAACAGGACCAGCTCGGCATCGGGACGGCCGAGCGGCCCGCACAGCGCCGGCGCCACCGTGACGAGGGAAATGAACGAGACGTCCGCCGTGAGCAACGACACGGGCTCGAAGGCCGGGTCGCGTGCGCGGAGTATCTCGGGCGTCAGCGAACGGATATTGACCTTCTCCAGCACCGTGACCCGCCTGTCGGTGCGCAGGCGCTGGTCGAGTTGCCCGTGCCCCACGTCGACCGCGTACACCTGCGCCGCTCCACCCTGGAGGAGACAGTCGGTGAACCCTCCGGTTGACGCTCCCGCATCGAGCACGCGCCTGCCCTCGGGGCTGACGGCGAACCGCGTCAGTGCAGCCGCCAACTTCTCGCCGCCCCGGCTCACGAACGGCGCCGGGGGGCCCTGCACGACAACGGGCTCATCGCGCGCCACCAGGCGTGCTGCCTTGTCCGCGTGGGTCCCCGCCACGAGCACCAATCCGGCGGCGATCGCTTTTTGGGCTTCGTGCCGGTTGGCGACGAGACCGCGACGGACCAGCTCGGTATCGAGCCGCCGGCGGGACCCTGGGCTCAGCTGCTTGCCTTCTTGGCGGCGGGGGCCTTCTTGGCGGCCGTCTTCGTGCCGGCAGCCGACTTGCCGGCGGAGGTCGCCTTCTTCGTCGGCGCCTTCTTGGCCGCCGGGGACTTCTTGACGGCCTTGGCCGCCTTGGCCGTCGTCGTCGCGGCCTTCTTGGCCGCCGACGTGGTGGCGCTCGTCGTCTTGGTCGCCGCCTTCTTGGCCGCCGACGTGGTGGCGCTCGTCGTCTTGGTCGCCGCCTTCTTGGCCGCCGTGGCCGTGTTCTCGGCGGCGTCGCGGGCCGCCTTGGCACCCTTTGCGGCGTGGGCCGCCATGTCGGAGCTGGCCGCGCGCCCGGCGTCGGCCGACCGTTTCAGGAGATCCGCCACCTGGTTGGCCAGCTTCTCGAGGGAGGACCCGTCGATCTTCCGCAGCTGTTCGGCCACCTCGTGGCGTACCAGTTCGAGAATCTGCTCGCTCGTCTTGTGCCCTCGCTCAACCAAGTTGTCCACCCACTCCTGTGCTTGATCACGCTGGATGTCCCCGGCGCTCACCAACTCGCGGACGATCTCTTCGGCGCGGGCCCGTGTGACCTGCCCTAACACCGTACCGGCGTCCAGATATTTCTTGATGCGTTCGTTGTTCACCATATAACAAGAGTATATCTGAGTTAGCTGTGAGCAAGCACTCTCGCCACCAAGGCGGAGAGATCAGGGGCGACGTCATGGGGGGCCGGGTCCGTCGGGACCTCGTCGGCGCCGGTCACGCCGGAGAGGACGAGCGCGAACGGAATGCCCAAATGCCCGGCCAGGGCACCGTCGGTGGACGGCCGGTCGCCCACCATGAGGGAGAGATCGTCCGCCCGGGCCCTGATCGCATCGGCCGTGGGGCGATGCGGCTTGCCCGCGACCTCGGGCGTGGTCTCGGCCGCCGTGGCCACCGCCGCCAGCAGCGCCCCGGCCCCGGGGAGCAGACCGTGCGGCGTCGGATGGGTCGGGTCTTCGTTGGTGCCGATCAGCCTCGCCCCGTCGCGGACCCTGCTGGCCGCTTCGGAGATCGCGTCGAAGGTGAATCCCCGGGTCCACCCCACCACGACGGCATCGACCGGACCCGATTCGACGATCGTGACCCCACGGGCACCCAGCGCCTCGCGGACTCCCCCGTCGGCCAGGACCAGCGCCGTCGAGCCGATCGGGAGCATCTCCGCCGCCACGTCGGCCGAGGTGAGGAGATCCTCGTCGGACGCCGTGATGCCGCAGTTCTTCATGCGGGCATGGAGCTCCGCCCGGGTGGGGGCCGAGTTGTTGGTGGCGAACAACGTCCGGATCCCGGCGTCGCGGAGGGCCTCCACCGCGGTGTCCACACCTTCGATCGGCTCGCCGGTCAGCCAGATCACCCCGTCGAGGTCGATGACCCAGGTGCCGTGCATCAAGCGGAGGTTAGCCAAAGTTCACACTGCCGTAGCTTTTCGGTCCATCTCGTCTGTTATCACTGTGAGGTGATCGAGACTCTCGCCTCGCGCCAGTCCGAGGACACGCACCAGAAGGCGCTCCGCATCAACCTTGACCCTCGTTGGTACGGCACGGTGGCCGAGATCGGCGCCGGTCAGGAAGTGGCCCGCTGGTTCTTCCGCGTGGGTGGCGCGGCCGGGACGATCGCCAAGTCGATGTCGGCCTACGACATGGCGGTGAGCGACGCCGTCTACGGCGAGGTCGACCGCTACGTCTCCGAGGCCCGGCTGCAGGCGATGCTCGACCATGAGTTCGCCCTCAACATCGACCGGCTCAGCGACTCGCGCGGGGACAGCACCTCTTTCTTCGCCTTCGCCGACACCGTCGTCGCCCGCAGCTTCCGGGGCGGCAACGAGTGCCACGGCTGGATGGGCGTCAAGTTCCAGGCCCACCCGCACGACGAGCCGAGTCAGATCGCCCTGCACCTGCGCATGCTCGACATTGAGGCATCGCTCCAGCAGGAGGCGCTCGGCATCGTCGGCGTCAACCTCCTCCACGGAGCGTTCTTCGAACACCACGAACCCGAAGTCCTGGTGGAGAACCTGCTCGACCGCCTGAACACCGACCGGATCGAGATCGACATGATCCGCTTCCGGGGGATCGAGTTCCGCAGCGTCGACAACCGGCTCGTGGCCCTGCAGCTCGTGCAGCTCGGCCTGAGTGGCGTGGCCATGTTCGGACCGGACAAAGAGGTGCTGCAGCCGAGCGAGGTCCTCCGCAAGAAGGCTGTCCTGGTCGAGCGGGGCAGCTTCCGGCCGACCACGGTCGTCAACCTCGACATGCTCGAGTGCGCCATGGCCAAGTTCGGCGCCGAGCCGGGCATGGAGGGCAAGACCATCCTGCCGCTGGCCGAGCTCACCATGCGAAACCTGCTCGCCGGCGGCAACGGCGTGGACCGACGCGACTTCCTGGCCCGGGCCGAGCTTCTGGCCGCATGCGGCCTCACCACCATGATCTCGGACTACTTCGACTACTACCTCCTCGCGGCCTTCCTGGCCGCGAGGACGAGCGAGCGCATCGGGATCGTCATGGGTGTGCCGAGCCTGCTCGACCTCTTCGACGAGCGCAATCACGAGCAACTCCAAGGCGGGATCCTCGAGAGCTTCGGCCGCCTGTTCAAGAACGACCTCAAGCTCTACGTCTACCCCCTCCGCCGGTCGGGGGGCGACGAGCTCGAGACGGTGGACAACCTCCACGTGGCGCCGGCGGTGCGGCCTTTGTACGACTATCTCGCCAATCGTGGGAGCTTCGTGCCGCTCGACAATTTCCGCGAGACGTGCCTCCCCATTTTCAGCCGGGACGTCCTGCGTCGCATTGCCGAGGGGGACGAGGCGTGGGTGGACATGGTGCCCGCCGGCGCGGCCGAGCTCATCAAGAAACGCGGCTTCTTCGGCTACGTCCGTTCGCTCGACTGACCGCCCGGTTCAGCGTCCCAGAGGACGGCCTTCCTTCTTTTCACGCTTGGCTTCGCGCTTCTCCTTGAGCGACTTGCCGGGTTTCTTGCCAGCCGGCTTCTGCGGTGACTTCTCGGGCATGTCGCTCTCCTTCATGGTGGTGCACCGAGGCTACCCCGCTTCTGCGCTCATGCAGCCATGTCGGCGGCGTGCACCTTGCGGATCTGCAACGTGACCATGACGCGCGACTGACCGGGTCGGTCGTGCAGCCGCAGGTGCCGGACGGTGTCGCCTTCAGCCAGGAACCAGACCTCCGAGAGCTGGGGGCGGCCGTCGGGCCCCACGGTGGCGAAGGTGGCCACCTTGGCCTCGAGGAGATCGCGGTGGGTGGCGGGGATCGACGGGGTGCTCACCGGGCCGCGTCGCCGAAGCGGTAGGGCCTCGTCAGTTCGTCCAGCTCGGCCTTGAGGGCGCCGGACATGACGTAGTCCACCGCCGCCAGGCTGTCGTCGAGCTGGCCCGGGCGGCTGGCCCCGACGATCGGCGCGGTCACCGCCGGGTTGGCGAGGACCCAGGCGACCGACAGGGTCACCAAGGAGACGCCTTCACGCTCGGCGATCTTCCTCAGTTCCTCCACCGTGGCGAACTCCTGGTCGTGCCAGTACCGGTTCTGGTAGATCCCGGCCGCGTTGCCGAGCGTGAACCGCGTGCCCTCGGGCGGGGGCGCCGACGGATTGTGCTTTCCCGACAGCAGGCCGCCGGCGATCGGGTTGTAGGGGATGATCCCCACACCCTCTTCTTCGCACAGGGGCACCAACTCGCGCTCGATCTGGCGGAACAGCAGGTTGTAGCGGGGCTGCACCGAGTCGAAACGGACCACAGCCCGCGCCTCGCTCCGCCCGAGCGCCCGTGCCACCTGGTAAGCCAGGAAGTTGGAGCAGCCCACGTAGCGCACCTTGCCGGTCCGGACCAGGTCCTCGAGGGCGGCCAGTGTCTCGTCGATCGGCGTGGCCGGGTCGGGCCCGTGGAGCTGGTACAGATCGATGTAGTCGGTGCCCAGACGACGCAGCGACGCCTCGACGGCCTCCAGGACGTGCTTGCGGGAATTGCCCTGCTCCCATGGCGCCGGGCCGGTGCGTCCGAAGCATTTGGTCGCCACAATGAACCGGTCCCGCTTGCCGCGCAACCACGCACCGAGGATCTCCTCGGTGCGCCCTACCGTGGGGAGCCCGCCGCCCAGCGGATAGACGTCCGCCGTGTCGATGAAGGTGACACCTCCCTCGGCGGCCCGGTCGAGGATGGCGACGGACGTGGTCTCGTCGCATTGCAACCCGAAGGTCATCGTGCCGAGGCAGAGTTCGGAGACGAGCAGTCCGGTGCGGCCGAGGTGAACATGGTCCATGGGACCAAAGGTAATGGGGCGACGGCGCCGACGGGCCGGGCCTGGTCGGCCCGGGCACGCAACCGCTATTCGTACTCGTACTGTCGGACCGCCTCTTCACCGATGGGCGAGAGCGCTCCGGACGGCGGGTCTTCCCGCTGCCGCTCGGGGTCCATGGTGATGTAGCGGTTCAACGCGTCCAGCGTGGCCTTGGCCGCCGAGATGAGGTCGCCCTCGGCCCGGGCGATGCCCATGCGGTCGTCGTCGGCCGACAGCGACCGGACGGCGACGATGACCGAGTAGCCGATCACCGTATCGACCTTCGTCACCCCCATCAGGTAGAACGGGATGACGTAGCCCAGGTCCCGCAGCGCGCCCAACGTGGCTTCCGCCCCGCCGATCAACGGGCCGCTGCCGGCCCGGCCGACACCGGTGCGGCCGCCGAAGGTCAGGTGAATCTCGCTGATGCCGTCGTGCTCGTTGAACTCGGCGATCGCCAGGGTGATCCGGGCCACATACCCACCCCGGGCCGGAGTCTCCGCCGCCGACCCGCCGGCCTCCTCCAAGATCACCGATGCATCCGGGTAGTACAGGCTGGCCACCTGCACCGCACTGTCCCGGACCGTTTCGGGGTCATGGTTGCGCACCGACAGGACGACCGCATCGACCTCGCCGTTCTCGAGGTGGTTGATGCCCACGTTCACGACGCCGGGCAGCGAGCGCAGCTCGAGTTCGAAATCCTCTTCGAATGTCGCCGTCATCGGAGCACGATGCCTTTCTTCTCGTACAAGCGGGCGTCCGCAATGCGGTAGAGCTCCGCCGGGTCGGTCGAATCGCCGGGCGACGTCGCGGTGCCGACCGAGAAGTCCAACTCGGGCAGCGAGACGAGGAGGGCCCGCAGGCGCTCGGTGAACGCCAGCACTTCGGTGCCCTCGGCGTTGGCCAGGATGATGGCGAACTCGTCACCGCCCATCCGCGCCGTGGTGTCACCGCTGCGCACGGAGCGGCGCAGGGCCCAGCCGAACGAGCGGAGCATGTCGTCGCCCACCGCATGCCCCAGCTTGTCGTTGACGGCCTTGAAGCCGTTCAGGTCGATCAACACCAACGTGAACGCCCAGCCGTACCGCGCGCTCTGCACCGCCGCGTTGCGCAGAGCGGCGTCGAAGTGCCGCCGGTTGGCGATGTTGGTGAGCGGGTCGTGATCGGCGCTGTGGCGGGCCAGGTGCAGGGTGAGCGCGAGCTGGCAGACGTTGCGCACGACGTCGCGCACCACATAGGGGACGACGTCGGGCTCGCAGAACACCCCGGGCGCGGTGGCCGTGTTGGCCGGGGAATCCGGGGTCAGGCTCTTCTGGCCGAGACGGAAGGCCTGGGTCCCCAATGCCTCATCGCGCAGGACCACCACGGCATCGGTCAACTTGTAGCGGCGGGACAACAGGTCGAGGACCGAATAGATGAAGCCGATGTTGACTTCGTTGGTCGAGACCTGGTCGAGCATGGTCAGGAAGACCCACGGCTCGTGGAGTTGCCCCGTGTTGTCGATCTCCCCCGCGCCGGCGTCGGCCATGGTGGTCACAGGGACCTTTCCGACAGAGCGGGAGCCACCTTTCCAACTGGACGGAACTTCTCGATGGGGATGGCGCCGGCCCGGAGCACCGGGGCCAGTTCCTCGGGGGACATCGGCACCGACATCAGATAGCCCTGGCCGCGGTGACAGCCCAGTTCGAGCAGCTTGTCGATCGTGGTCCCGCACTCGATGCCCTCGGCGATGACGCCCAGATCGAGGGCACGGCCGAGTTGGATGATCGCCTCGACGATGGCCTTGTCACTCGGATCGGTGTCGATGCCCTGCACGAAGGTCTGGTCGAGCTTCAAGAAGTTCACGGGAAGGTGCTTCAACTCGGTGAACGAGGCATAGCCGGTCCCGAAGTCGTCGATGGCGACCTCGACCCCGAGCGCCTGGAATCCCCGCAGGATGCGTGCCGTCTGCTCGGGCTCCTGGAGCACGGCGTGCTCGGTCATTTCGATGCACAGGCGCTCGCCGGGGATCCGGTGCACCCGCAGGCAGTTCTCGACGAACTCGACGAGACCGCTGATGACGAACTGCGCCGGCGACATGTTGACCCGGACGACCACCGGCAGGTTCGGGTACTCCCGTCGCCACTCGGCCAGTTGACGGCAGGCCTCGGCGAAGACCCACCGGCCCATGTCCACCACGAGCCCGGTCTCCTCGGCCACCGTGATGAAGGCCGACGCCGGCAGGAGGCCGCGCGTCGGATGCTGCCAGCGCACGAGGGCCTCGACCGCCAGGAGCTTCCCTGTGCGCAGGTCGACTTCGGGCTGGTAGTGCAGGCGCAGCCCGTCGCCCTCGATCGCCTCGCGGAACGTCAACTCCGTGCGTGAGCGCTCACTGACCGATTCCCGCAGAACTTCGTCGAAGACGACCGCCTGGTTGCGTCCCTGACGCTTGGCGGCGTACAACGCCACGTCGGCCCATCCGAGCAGTTCGATCCCGTTCTTGACGCCGGGGCTCGAAAGCACGATGCCGATACTGGCCGTGTGCGTCACTTCCTGCCCGGCGAAGTCGATCGGCTCGCCGATGACACCGAGCAACCGGTAGGCGGTGGCGGCTACTTCCATCTCGCTGCCGCAGTCGCCGACCAGGATCACGAACTCGTCGCCGCCGAGCCGGGCCGCGAAGTCGTTCGGCCGGATGCTGGTGCGGATGCGGTCGGCGATGGTCGTCAGCACCCGGTCGCCGCTGGCGTGGCCGAGGAAGTCGTTCATCACCTTGAAGCGGTCGAGGTCGAAGAACAGGATCGCCGTCTCGCGGTTCGCCGCCAGTCGCACTTCGAGCTCGCGGAGGAGGGAACGGCGGTTCGGGAGCCCGGTCAGGTCGTCGTGCAGTGCGATGTACTCGGTGCGCTCCTCGGCGTCGATGCGCGCCTGGAGCTGCACGAGCATGGAGGCGATCGCCTGCAGGGCACTCAGTTCCTCCACCGTCCACTTGTGCAGGCCGAAGTGGAGGAAACCCAGCACGCCCCAGGTCGATTCGGCCAGGAGGAGGGGGACGCAGGCACCGCCCACCAGAGGCACACCCGTGCCCTTCTCCACCCGTTCGAGGTAGTCCACTTCGCCGTCGACACCGGCGAGATAGGGCTGGCGGAGGTCCTTCGTGGCGGCGAAGACCGGGTCCGCGTCGAAGGGCACTTCGCCGAGGGGATCTTCGGCAGTGGGGATGTTGCGCCGCGGCCATTCGGTCTCGAGGATGCTCAAGCCACGCTGGTGGTCGTTGCGCCGGAGGAAGGCCACGTCGGCCCCGAGAAACTCGGCCAGCACCTGGGTCGTCCACGACAGCACGTCCTGGCGGGTTCGCGACGACGCCGACATGAGCCGTTCTGCGACCTGGCCCACGAGCTCGTCCAGACGCCGCTGGTCCAGCAGCGCGCTCTCGCGCGAGGACAGCGTCACGGTGTGGCTCAACAGTCCGCCGAAGGCGCGGGCCAGCGCGCGTTCGCGGCTCGACCACGCCCGTCCCTGACGGGCGACGACGAGGGCACCCACGACGGCACCGTCCTGGAGTTGGATGGGCTCGACCAGGACGCCCCACGCCACGCTGGACACGACGCAGGAGAACGAGCTGACGGTGCTCTGTGTGCCGAGCATGCTCACGACGCGCTTGCGGATGTGCACGAGCGCGTGTTCGGTGCCGGGTGCCGCCCACGATTCGGCATCGAAACCGGGAATGGTCTCGTCGAGGCTGCCGACGATTTCGACGATCTCCGCCCCTGGGACGACCTGCGTGATCGTCTCGACGACGAGACGTGTCTGCAGGCCGGCTACGCCAGGGGAAATGTCGTCAATGTCGGTCATAGTGGAACCCCCCCCTCGAGGGTTCGCCGGGTCACCTGCGCTTTTGCTGCGCAAATACCTGCCTACGAGTATGGCATAGGACCGTCTGAAAAAGCCATCCTCCCTGGTGGCAGGCAGGTTGCGAGTGCCGTCAGGCCATCTCGAATTCCCGGCTGAGAAGTTCGCTGAGGGGAAGGCGCGCGCTGCGTATGGAAGGGGGCGACGCATGGCTCAGGCGGAGCAACAGGGCGACGTGCTCGCCGTCGTCCAGGTCCCAGAGTTCGTTGAAACGCTGCGACAGATCAAACAGCGTGTCGACATGACGTTCACCCCCGAGGCGTAGGAAGTCGTTCTCGTCCACGGCGTACAGGAAAACGGGCGAAACGGGCTGCACCGCCAGGCCGTGTTGCTCGGCCGTCAGCCACAGGCGCTCGACGGCGGCCCCACCCCGCACGTACCACGCCGGGTCCGAACGGGGCACCGTGACGATGGCCAGCGCCGAGCTCGAGCTCACGATGGCCCGGGTGCGGGCACCGAGTCCCTGGCCGGCCCGCCAATCGGCCAGATGTTCCATGACGTCGGCCCGGCGGAGAAGTTCGAGAGCCGCCATCTCGGGCGGGGAGAGCTCGAGGGTGCGGACGTCGAGCCCCTCATCGAGGGAGTCCTGACCGGGGATGCGCAACTCCCCCACCATCTCGTGATGCAACTTCGGGAGCAGGAAGCGGATGCGGTCGGATTGGGCCAGCACCTCCGCCAATGCCTCGATCCCGGGCCGGGTCACGGCCAGGCGCAGGCTCGCCCCTTCCCGGTCGACGCCCCGGGAGAGCAGCTTGAGGATCTCGATGTCGATCGGCTCGGTGTCGCCGAGCTTGCGGTTGGCCACCCTCGTCCGGACCCGGGACACCAGCGGCGCGATCTCGTGGTCCGTCGATTCCCCCATGAGCAACGTCGCCACGTGGTGCGACGGCGAGCCCTCCGGGAACAGCTGGCACTCACCGAGATTCTTCAGGGACGCCGCGGCGACACGGGCGTTGAAGAGCGCGGCGCCGATCGCCACGTAACTCGCCCGGTGCCGGACGTCCATGGTGGTCGTGCGCTCCGGGACGAGATACATGCGGATCTGGCTGGCATCGGCCTCGAAGCGCCACGGCTGGATGTTCCCGCCCGACGGCGCCCAGCGCGCCGCGTCGACGATGGCCTCGATCGGATCGGTCACCCCGGGGGACTGCAGTTCGACCGCGGTGAGGGCGAACGACGTGGAGAAGCCGTTGTGCACGTCGACGTCCATGTCGGCGTCGCCGTCGGGAGCCAGCGCCACTGGGCCGATGGCCGACAGCACTTCCTCGACGTCGAATCGGACGCGGCCCAGACGGGAGGTCGCCCGTCAGGCCGAGCCGCCGTACGGCCGCCGCGGCGGTCGCCGCACCCAGCGTGACCTCGCTCCCGAGTTGCGGCCACCCCGTAACGGTGTCGCCGACCTCCAAGAGTGAGGCCGCTCCCCTCGAGGTGATGTCGGCCGCCCCCAGGATGCGCAGGACATAGGGCGCCTTCTGCTGAATGGTCAGGCCGGCGAGATCGGAGGAGCGCAGGCCGCGCAGCAGCCCGTGGAACAGCGGACGATCCGGCTCGAGGTCGAATCGCTCGACATCGAGGACGCCGCGGTCACTCGTCTCCATCAGCACCGGGATCCGGCGCTCCCGGGCTTCTTCGCGCACCAGCATCTTCACGTCGAGGGAGTCGCACTCCTCGATGACCAGGTCGAGACCGTCGAGAAAGCAGCCGAGGTTCTTGGCCGTGATGCCCTCGGGAATGGTCACGACCCGCAGATACGGGTCGATCTCGCCGATACGCCGCGCCGCCACCACGGCCTTGTTGACGCCGAGGTCGAGGACGCTGCCCGGAATGCGGTTCAGGTTCGAGAGCTCGAGTGTGTCGAAGTCGGCCACGCGCAGTTCACCGGCCAGGCCCTCCATGGCCAGGACGTGGGCGATGGCGTGCCCGGCGCTGAGACCCACGACACCGATGCGGAGACGGCGCTGTTGCGACTGCTCCGCCCGGGTGATCTTGTTGCGGTTCCGATCGAGCCGCAGGATGTCGAAGGAACGCGGGCCGAGGAGCCGCACGACGGCCCGCCGCCATGGGTAATAGACCCATCGCTGCGCCTCGTCCTCCAGCGAGGGCGTGGGCGCCGGCTTCATCTCGGCCAACTGCTCGCGTTGCTCGGCCAGCCGGTCGATCACCTGCAGCGACGGATCCTCGCGCAGCACGCGCAGGACCTCGCGTTGGTCACGCGCCCGCACGTCGAGGATCAGAGGGCGCCACGCGCGCGTGCGGGCCGCGTCGGGGGTGATCGGGCCGGCACGATGGTGATCGGGATTGCGCGCCAGCTGCTCGCCCTCGAGGCGCAGGGCCTGACGACCCTCGGGCGTCGCCAGCTCCAGGGTCCGCGAGCGGTGCCAGGAGAGCGCGACGGTGCGGTAGCGCTCGTCGGGAAAAGGGACGGCCGCTTCACCCAGCATCCGGCCACCGCTCGCCGTACCGGCGAAGAGCAGCGTGTCCGAGATCGCCGCAATGGCGTGCTCAGCGCCGAGCCAGTTCATGGAGTGGGTGGCGCAGCGCGCGATGGCTTCGATGAGCCGGTGCCCCGTCGCGGCCTCGCCCTTGGACCAGGCGCCTTTGATCTCCACGATACCGAGTGGCACCTCGTCGTCGATCGTCCGCGCCAGCATCTCGATCTCGGGTGACGCCCCCATTTCCTGCATGACGAAGGCCTGGTGACTCGATTCGAGCGGCCCGTGACAGCGCACGCCGGCCACGGCGTCCCCATCGGCGTCGAAACCCACGAAGAAGAGGGAGACGCCCGTTCCCTCGTCGAGTTCCTGGAGGTGGAGCTTGCCTTCGAAGCCGAAGTTCCGGTACCTCCCCTCGGCCTCGTGGAGATAGAGCTTCCAGAGGTCGGGCCGCTCGTGCGGGTGGTGACCTTCGAACCGCACGCCTGACGCACTGTCGATAAAGCTTGCGCCGAAGCGATACCGCCGACTGATCATGTTTCCCACCGATGGGCCTCATTTGTGGACTGACTCGGACTGACACCTTCGCCGGGTTTCCCCTACCCGTGTGCGAAATCTACTTCGGCCAAGGGGGTTCGACGTGGATACGAACTGCGCACTTCCCCGGTACGCACCGCTTCCTGGGGGTGACCATAGAGCAGCCGGGGGTTGCCCCGCACATGCCACCGGGGGTGCCACCGCCGCGGACCAGGTGTTCCGTGCGTCCGGTCAGGCGGTCGCCGCCGAGAGGAGCAGGCCGTCGAGGCACTCGGCCGACATGGGACGGGCGAAGTAATAGCCCTGGTAGAACTCGCTCCCCAACAGGGAGGCTGCCGCGCATTGCGCCGCCGTCTCGACGCCCTCGGTGACCACCGAGAGATCGAGCATGTGCGCCAGCTCGATGATCTTGGTGACCATGGCGTGGCTGGCCTGGTCGTGGACGAGATCGGCGGTGAACGTCCGGTCGATCTTGAGGATGTCGACCGGGAACTGCCTGAGATAGCTCAGCGAGGAATAGCCGGTGCCGAAATCGTCGAGGGCCAGGAGCACGCCGAGCTCCTTCAGTTCGGTGAGCACCACCAGGGCACGTTTTGGATCCTGGACGAAGGCGACCTCGGTGATCTCCACGGTGAGCTGTTCCGGAGGGGTCCAGTTCGCGGCCAGCACCTCCGCCACCGTGCCGACGAAGTCCGGCGCCATGAGCTGCTGTGCGGAGACGTTGACGGACATGCCGAACCCGACGGTGCGCCCCTGGGCTCTCCACCGGTGCAGGTCGGGGCACACCCGCTCGAGCACCCAACGCCCGATGCTGTCCATCGACCCCGACTGCTCGGCCAACGGGATCACGGTCGTCGGCGGAATCAGCCCGTGCGTCGGATGATCCCACCGTAAGAGTGCTTCGACCCCGAGGATCCGCCCGTCATGCGTGCGGACGATCGGCTGGTACTCGGTCCGGAGCTCACCCCGTTCGACCGCGCTACCGAGGTCGCGCTGGAGCGTGACCATGCGTTCGGCCAAGCTCTGCTCGCGCACGTCGATGACCTGATGTGTGCCACCTCCCCTGCGCTTGGCCTGGTACATGGCTATGTCGGCTTCCCGCAGCACCTGCTCGGGATCGTCCTCGTCCTCGGCCGAGAACGCAATGCCGACGCTCGCGGACAGTTCGACGAGGATCTGATCGAGCTTGAACGGTGCAGCCAACGCTTCGACGATCCTGGTGGCGACGAGATGGATCTGCAGCTTCTCCGAGATCGCCTCGCACACGATGACGAACTCGTCGCCCGAAAGGCGTGCCAGCGTGTCGCCCGGACGGATGAGGCGGGCCATCCGTTTGGCCACTGCGACGAGCAACTCGTCGCCGACCAGGTGGCCGTGGTTGTCGTTGACCGACTTGAAGTGGTCGAGGTCGATGAACAGGATCGCCACGGGATGGCCCAGCCGGCCGCTGCGCAGGAGGGCGTGCTCGAGGCGCTCGAGGAGAAGGAGGCGGTTCGGGAGACCGGTCAGCGCGTCGATGGAGGGCACTGCTGTGGAATTGCTCGGACGCATCCTGCAACGCCGAGCGGGACTTGGCGTTGGCGAGATAGGCCGCCGTCACGTCCGCCAGCGTCTGGGCCGCTTCCATGTCACGCGGTGTGAGCGTTCCCGGCGTGGCACGGTAGAGATCGAGCGCACCGAGTTGGCCGTCCAGATTGCGCAGCGGGAAGGTGAACACCGCGCCCAGGCCGGCTTCGAGCGCTCTCGGGCGGAATTCCTCGTACATGTCGGTGTCACGCAGGTCAGGTACGACGACGGCTTCCCCGGATTCGTAGGCATGCAGGCAGGGTCCCTCGCCGAGTTCGGTCTGCAACCGCACGAAACGCAGCGCCGCATCGTCCGACGCGGCCACGTCGTAGGGCGACGTCGTCGGCGATATGAGCGTCACCCCGGCGCCCGTGACGGGGAGGATCTCGACGATGCGCTGCACCAGGTGATCCAGGATCCCGTGGATGGGAAAATCGGTGGCCATCGTGCGTGCGAACTCGCTGAGCACGTCTGCCAACTGGCGATCGGTTGCCATGCGGGCCACTCTCTCGCGCTCTTCGGTCTCCGTGTCGGGGTACCGAGTGCGGCCTCCCCGAAATTGTACCTGGTAGGCGGGGTGGGCACAACGCAATCACCGGCCGCGGCGCCCGTTCGCTCGACGTCGTCGGTGCCCGGCATCCCGGACCCGGTACGGCGGGACCATTCTGGGTAGCGTTGCCCCGTGACCAGCGTCGTCGCCCGGTCGGACACGGCTCGGGCCCGACGACGCACCATCAAGCTCGGCCTGGCCCTCGCCGCTGCGGCAGCTGTCGTGGCATCGATCATCGCCGCGCTCACCGTTTCGACCCAACCCGCCCCCACCATCGCGCTGCTGAACTTCCCGGTGCCGCAATTCCGTCTGGAGGACCTGCAGTCGAACCAGGGCACGATCACGGCCGCGCAGCTCCGGCAGGGCGGTCCCACCGTGGTGAATTTCTGGGGATCGTGGTGCCCACCGTGTGTGGAGGAGATGCCCGCGCTCCAAGCCGTGCATCAGGAGCTGGGGAGCAAGGTGCGATTCGTCGGCATCGACGAGGAGGACACGCGAGGTGCCGCGCTCCACTTTCTCCACCGCGTCAGGGTCACGTACCCGAGCGGGTTCGATGGCAATGGGGCAGTTGCGACGGCGTTCCGCATCGAGGGAACACCGACGACCTATTTCGTGGCACACGGGAAATTGCTCGACTTCCACACCGGTCGGATGACGAAGAAGCAGCTCCTCACCTACCTGCACCAGTTCTTCGGGGTGTCCTGACCCTCTCAGTCCTGGCGCTCCTCCCGTTCCCGTGCCACCGCCCTCTCCCACACCGCGGGCCACTCGCTCCGTAGCGTCCTCCTCTGCGAGCGTTCCACCGCCACGAGGTGTTCCACGACATCGGCGACCTCGGGCGACGCGCCCGCCGCGCGGAAGAGCCACTCCTCGGCCAGCACCGTGTCCTGGTGGTCGCCGAGCACGGTCTGCAGGTCCGCCACGCCTGCGGCGAAGCGCACGGCGGGCGGCCCGAGAAGAGGTGCGGTGGCCTCGGCGGCATAACGGGACCGTTTGGCCAGAATCCGCACGTGGTGAAGGCTCGAATCGCTGGGGTCAGCTCCGAGCGCGTCCACGGCCTTGACCACCCGGCGCCACGGTTTCCCGGCGATGTCGATCGCCACTTTGCGCGAGGCACGGTTGCTCAGCGGGCGGGAATCGATGAGCGGCGGCGCGGCGGCGAGATCCACCAGCGCATTGAGTAGGCGGACGTACCGCGGGTCCCGCATGGCTGCCATCATGGCGTCGCGAGCTGTGGCCGACTCCTCCCCGAGGAGGGTCATGAGCCGGTCCGCACCCGGGGTGTCGCTCTCGGGGAGGTCCTCCAGGAGCGTGACGAGGCGAATCCTGAGCACGTCGGTGTCCCGCACCGCGCCGACGGCGCCACCGAGCCAGCGCAATTCCGCCCGGATGGGGTGCACGCTGGCCTTGTCGAGCAACGGGCCGAAGCTGTGGAGATCCGAACGCAACCGACGGGTGGCCACGCGCAACTTGTGCACTTCTTCGTCGTCGTCGCCCATCCGTGCGCCGGGATCGTGACGGATGATCAACGACACCGACCGCGCGATGGAATGTCGGACCAACTCGATGATCGTGGCGTCATCGGGCAGAGCAGGGACCACCACGTCGGGCGGCCGGCTTGCCGGCTCCCCGAGCGCACGGACGAGCTTGGGCATGGGCTCCTCGGCATCGCAGCCTGCGCCGACGAGGCGCGTCCAGCGCGGCCTGCAAGAGGCGACGCCCTTTTGCTCCGTTCGTGTGCAGTTCGACTTCGACCTCTCGAAACCGTCCGACGGGCCCCTGGTCGTGCGAAACGGAAACGGTGTCGTCGACCACCTCGGCCAGGAGCCGGCCGTTCCCGTCGCGTATCTCGATGGGGCGTCGCACCGTGGTGAGACGCGCCACCGGCGCCAAGTCATACGACCTCGTCGAGGCGAGCACGAGATCCGCCGCCGGACTCGGCACCCGACCCGACGGTCCCTCGAAACGAATCTCACGACGCACCAGATCCGACGACGATCCGTCCTTCGGAAGCTTGACGGTCCACGCCGGACCCGCTTCGCCTCCCCGATGACGGACCGTGATCCCCCAACGGGCGAGTCGCAGATCGGGCGTGTCGTAATACGTGGCGTCCAGCCGTTGCACGGGTCGCGACACCGCCCTGGTGCCGGGAATCAGTTCGTTGAGGTTGGGCATGCCCAAACCCGCCGGCGCGATGAGTTTGGCCTCGCGTTCCACACTGGCCACCGCCGAGGTTGCTGCCGGGGGCCGGGACGCGTCCGGAGAGGGCGTGGTCGGGATCGGGGACGGGGGCGCCGGCGGCTTCCGCGGTGCGGGCTTCTTGCTCGAAGCTGACGCACGGCGCGGCGCGGCGGAAGCCTTGGCCGCCGGGGACGCGGGGCTCTTGGACGATGCAGGGCTCTTCGCCGCTGCCGGCCGCTTGCGCGATGCGGGACGAGCGGAGGGTCCGGCACCCGATGTCGTGTCTTCGGGGGCGACCGGCGGCGACCATGGCAGGGCCGTGAGATCGAGGACCGAGTCGGTATCCCCGTAGGAGTTCGGCACGTAGCGATCAGCCGCCCAGTCGTTCTCCCAGCGGGAGCCGTCGAGCAGGTAACGGAACCTGTAGGAGCGGCCGCCGTCCAGGAGAATGGTCCGGACGAACCCCGATTCGACCAGGTCCATGACATCGGCATCGGGCGACCACCCGTTCCAGTCCCCGCAGACCGCCGCCCGCAGAGCCCCAACCGCTGAGGGCAGGGTGAATGTGACCGCAACCGCGCCACTCCCATCCCTCGCCTTGAGCATCGATCCTCCGTGGCTTGCCGACTCCTGCCGTCTCCATTGTCGCGCGCTCCCGGCTGCGCCTCACGAATGGGTATGTGAAGAGCGTTTGAGGAGGGGGATCCTGGGTACCCACCTGGATACCCGCACATGCCAGGTCGAAGATGCACCCGACCCGCCACAAGGAGATGACTCATGGAAAGCGACGCGCAACCCACAGAGGCAACCGAGGAAGCCGAACAGATCGACGCCGCACAGTCCGCGTCGGCCGATCGCCAGCCCAGCAAAGAGGAGGAAGCAGCAGCCGAGGAATCCCGAAAGAAGTTCGAAGGTGACGAGGCCGAGGTGGCAGCGCACTACAAGGAGATGGCGGACCTCGGCGCCAAGGACAAGGGCGAAGGCCGCATCGAATAGCCGCGTCGGCGGTGGAAATCGCCGATCGACGTCGGGCGAGCAGCCCGGTTTGGAGACTTTTTGAACTGGGTATGCACGTTGCGTGCCGCGAGAGACACAGTCAACAGGGCCGGTGGCCCCCCCGTCTTCGGCGAACGAACGGATCCCTGCTCCATCGGACCGACACGATCATGCAGCGCCGTTGCCGGTCCTCGAAGCAAAAGGTGAGCTCGACCTTGCCGTTGCTCCGTGGCTGAGCGAACAGCTCGATGCACTCTTCGTGGGGGGTGCCTCTTCTGTGATCGTCGACCTCACGTCGGCGACGTTCTTGGACTCGACTGCTCTCGGCGTACTGGTCGGAGGGCTGAACCGGTGCAAGGAACGGGGCGGTGATGTCCACCTGGTGGTGACGGAGCCCCAGATTCTCCGTGTTCTTTCGATAACGGGATTGGGACAGGCATTTGTGCTCCACGAAACCCGTGCCGAGCTCAATGGCGGAGGAGAAACCTCATGAAGGCAGTATCCGACGAAGACCTGAGGATCTCCGAGAAGGAGGTCGTCGAAATTTCGTTTCCCGGCTCTGTCGATTTTGTCGTCATTGCCCGCTTCACCGCCGCAACTGTTGCGGCCCGGGCCGGATTCGACCTCGACGACATCGACGATCTGCGGTTGGCGGTGGATGAACTGAGCATCTCCTTCGGTCCGATCGATACCGACTCGTGCCTCCGCTACGAGTTCGTGCGTGACGGTGACTCCGTCACGGTGCGTTTCACGCGCGAGCCCGCACCGGGTCGTGTCACCCGCGAAGGCCAGGGCGCAGAGCGCATGGCGATGGAGTCGGAGCGGGACATGGCCAACTGGATGCAGGCACGCGAGCTCTCCGCCGTGCTTCTCGATGAGCTCGTGACCGCGCACGGCCGGGAGATCACCGATGGGCGCTCCGTCGCATGGCTGATGATGCGACGCGGGAGGACGATCCGATGACGGCGCACGTGACCACGTGTGATCCCGAGGTCCCCGTCGATGGGTCCCGTCAGGCCCGTCGACGTGCGGCAACGTGACGAACTTGTCACTTCGCACCTGGGCTTGGCGCACCAGCTGGCCCGACGCTTCGGCAACCGCGGTGAGCCGCACGATGATCTCGTCCAAGTGGCATCGCTGGCGCTCGTCCGGTCCGCCGAACGCTTTGATCCTGAGCGCGGGATCATGTTCAGCACGTTTGCCGCCGCCAGCATCGTGGGCGAGCTCAAGCGGCACTTCCGTGACCGGGGCTGGGCGGTGCGTGCGCCGAGGAGACTGCAAGAACTCCTCCTCGAGATCGGCAGTACCGTCGAGCGCCTCAGCCAAGAGCTCGGACGGGCCCCAACGGTGCCCGAACTCGCTGAGGCCATCAACGCCTCGGAGTCCGACATTCTCGAGGCTCTCGAAGCCGGCCAGAGCTACCGGGCGTCCTCTCTGGATGCCCCACTCGTCGAAGGTCAGACCATGGCGGATTCCCTCGGCTCCGACGATGAGGGGTTCAACCGGGTCGAACATCGCTCGGCGTTGTCGAAGGCCATGGACTCCCTCTCCGCTCGTGACCGCACCATCGTCAACTTGCGCTTCGTTGAAGGCCTCAGCCAGTCACAGATTGCCGCACAGCTCGGCGTCAGCCAGATGCAGGTGAGCCGCTTGTTGGCAGCATGTCTGCGACAGCTCCGTACGAATATGGACGTCAGGGAGCCCGGCGAGCAGACTCGGATCGCCTGAGCCCACTCGCATCCTGCGCCGGGTTGACCCCTCCCCTGTTTGCGGGTGCGCGGAGATGGGAACACTGCAAGTACCGGTCACATCGCTGCGGGTGCGTCCACGTGACGGATCAACGAGGATGAGGAGTTCGAGAGATGGCGGAGCTACTGAAGGTCGAGGACGATCCCGTTCTCGAGGCACTGACGAGCCTCTCCGATGTCGCGATCTCGAGTGCGGACGAATTGACCGCGCTCAACGAGGACCTGCAACGGGTCCGCTTACGCAGACTGCAGGGGTCGTCGTGGCGGCACATCATGGCCGAAAGCGGCTCGCCGCACCTGTTGTCAACGCTGACGAAGATCGTCGCGGACCTCGGTCGGGCCTGCGGCGGGTTTCGGCGCGCATTGGCTCTCGGACTCCGGCGCGAGGGCCTGCAGGTCACCGAGATCGGCACCCTCTTCCGAGTTTCCCGCCAGCGGGTCAGCGCGCTCATTCGCCCTCACGGTGAAGGTGAGGCCGCGGAGACGGCGAGTCCCGACGTCTCCGCGCCCGATGCACTGTAGGGGAACTGCGTCAGCGGCTCCCGACGCCGCTCATGCGCAGCAAGTTGTCGACCGTCTCGAGGACGGGCTCCGACCGCGGGCCGACAACTGCAGTCGAGACATCGGCCCGGTAGTTGAGGTAGAGGAACGGACCTGAAGTCCGAAAGCTGTAGCGCTGCTTGCCCGGCACCGCAATGCTCGCGCCGGCAGGCACGGTCAACGGCCCGAAGTGGAGCTCCCCCGCAAGGACGTGGATGATCTCGTCGACGGAATGGTAATGCGACGTCCCCGCGTACCCATCCGCGAAGACAGAGCCGTCGTAGAGGAACAAGGTGACGCGACACGTCGGACACGTGCCATCACAGAAGTAGACCGATGTTGCGCCGTCACCGCTGAAGTGGACGGATGATGCGTGCTCGGGACCCACGACATGGACAGCTCGACCGTTCGTCGCCGGAGGTCCCAGAATTCCATCGGACGGCGCCTCCGTGGCGACAGTCCCGAAATGGACGACCTGCGCCGGGGCCACGCAGCGAACGATCGCAGGGACCCCGGCTTCGACGACCAGCGTCGATCCTTCTCCCACCCGTTGACCCGCACAGTCGAGGGCGCCGGCGGTGACGTAGAGCGCTTCGTCGCCGTGCGCATCGTCCCATTCCAGTGTCGCCCCCGCACCGAGCTCTCCCTGGACCCTCCAGAGCGAGAAGTCGTCGGGGTGAAAGAGGAAGCCGGAGACCTCTCCACTCGCCGTGCAGTACGGAGCGCCGTACGAGCTGTTCGGTACGAGCGGCGCAGGTTCGCTTACGTACGCTGTGTCCACGGCAACCCCCATCAATCAAGGTGCTCGATAGTCTGCCACCGTATGATCAGCGTCGTGAGGCTGAGTACGCAAGGAGCACGGGTCATCGGTGCACTCGTCGAGAAGGATCTGACGACGCCGGATCAGTATCCCCTGACGATCAAGGCGCTTCTCGCCGCATGTAATCAATCCTCCAACCGCGACCCTGTCGTGAGCTACGACGAGGACACCGTGCTGTCCGCCCTCGCCGTCCTGAAGGAGCAACGGCTGGTCCGCTTCGTCCTCCCCTCCCATGGGCGCAGCGCCGTCCGCTATCGGCACGTCTTGCCGGAGGCGTTGGCGCTCGACCAGCGTCAGTGTGCGCTCGTTGCGGTGCTCCTGCTCCGCGGGCCGCAGACGATCGGTGAGCTGCGAAGCCGGACGGATCGAATGGCGGATTTCGACAACCTGGAAGAGGTCGAGCACGAATTGCGGTTCCTCTCCGATGTCGAGGAGCCTCTGGCCGCGAGGCTCGAACGGAAACCGGGCCAAAAGGAAGAGCGATGGATCTGCCCGCTGGTGGCAGCCCCGGCTGAACCGGTCGACAACGCAACCTTCGCGGCGACGACCCGTCCATCCGCGGGGTTGGAGGACGGCGTCGCGGCTCGGTCCACGTCTCCGTCGGATGATTGCTATGAGGACCTTCGAGAAGAACTGGCCACCCTCCGGGCAGAGATCAGTGAACTGCGCCGCACCATGGATGAGCTGCGGGAGAGCCTCGGAGATTGAGGGCACCACGGGCCTGACCGTGCAATTGCCGCACCATTCTCCCTTACCCCCTGATTGCAACCGTCACGAACCCCACGCGCAACTCCGACCGCACAAGCTGCCCCCAATGACATCGGACCAGCGACGCTCGAGCACATCGGCGTTGCGCAAGAAGGAGGCCACCGTGAACTCCGTGGCGGATAGCAGGACGTACGCCGGTTACCTGGGGGACATCCCCGCATTCTCCGATTGCGCCACCGAGGTGCTCGAAGAATTCGTCACCCACGCCGCATCGAGGGTCTATGTCGCGGCGGGCAAGACGCTGTGCTCGAAGGCACAGTGCGATCAGAATCTCTACGTCCTGGTCTCGGGCGTCGCCTCACTCGACGCCGGTGACGGCATTCGCATCGCCCTCGACGCCGGTGACTACTTCGGCTGGAACCCGGGCCGCTATCACGGGCCCAGCGCGAGTGTGACGGCCGAAGAGGACGTTGTCGTCCTGGTGATACGACCACAGGATGTCCTCCGCTTGGAAATGATCGCTTCTCGCCATCGCCACCCATCCAGAATCGAGTGGCCGGTCGACGCGCAGGACATGCAAGCTTCGTACGGGCGCTCCCGTGCGCTCGTGACCTCTTAGTTCTGCACGACACCCACCCGCGTGCAGCCGTCAGCGCTTCAGCGGGTCCTGCCCCGGGGGAGGCGACGCCCGACGTCTGCCTCCGCCCCCAGAAGCCCGGGTGCAGGGCGTGCGCGGCCACTATGGTGCCCACATGAATTTCTGGGTCACGTATCCCATCATCGGGCATCCCTATGATCCGGCCTTCCTGACGAAGGACGGACTCACGCGATTCTGCGTGGCGGCGGAGGACGCCGGCTTCTCCGGGATCGGGTTCACCGATCATCCAGTCCCGACCGAGCGATGGCTGCGTGCGGGCGGGCACGATGCCCTCGACCCGTTTGCCGCCCTCGCCTTTTGCGCCGCCGTCACCGATCGGCTGCGCCTGATCCCCAACATCTTGGTGTTGCCCTATCGCAATCCCTTCGTCGTCGCCAAGGCGGCGGCCACGCTGGACGCGCTCTCAGGGGGACGGTTCACCTTGTCCGTCGCCACCGGCTACCTGCGCGGTGAGTACAAGGCGCTCGGGGTCGATTTCGCACAGCGCAATGCGCTCTTCGACGAGGCGATCGAGGTCATTCAAGGCATTTGGAGCAACGACGACTTCGCCCACGAGGGCCTGACGTTCACTGCGCAGGGACAGACCGCGAATCCGAAGCCGAACCCTCATCCCCCGATATGGGTCGGTGGGAACAGTCGGCTTTCCCGGCGGCGCGTTGCACGCTACGGCAGCGGCTGGAATCCATTTCCCGCACCGCGCGTGTTGGCCCAGACCGCAAAGACACCTCCGCTCGAGACGCTCGACGACCTGCAACCGATGCTGGACGAGCTCTGGCAGTACGTGGAGGAGGCAGGTCGCAACCCGTCGGAGATCGACGTGTCGTTCGGCTCCAATGCCGGGGGTGACCCTGGGAGCGAGGACTTCAACCCGGAGGCCCAACGAGAGGGTGTGGCACAACTGGCCGCCGTGGGCATCACGTGGTCGGGCGTCGGCGTGCCCGGCGACTCCGTCGATCACGCCATTGAAGCGCTCCAACGCTTCGGTGGATCCGTGATCGACTGATACCGGACGGGCGAGGCGACCTATCGCTCTTCGTTGACCGGCACGATGTCGAGCACCGCGTCGAGACCCGTGATCTCGAAGAGGCGCCGGACCGACGACGGTGGGGCGAAGATCGTGAGCCCTCCGCCCGTATGCCGGAGCCGCTTGTGCTCGGTCACGATCACGCTGAGTCCGGTCGAGTCCATGAACGAGACCTGGGCCAGGTCCAGGACGACGTGCTGCACATCCTCAACCTCAAGATCGGAGAGCTGGTCGTACAGAAGTGTCGCTGTCGAGGCGTCCAACTCCCCCGACAGCGTCACCAACGTGCGGTCGTCACCTCTTTGCACGTCGATCTCCAATGGGCCCGGCACGGCGTCACTCATCGACGAGACCTTAGTTGGCGCTCCGGGGGGTGAACCCCGATTGCGTGAAGCTACCGCTCGATGACCCAGGGAGAGGTCGAGCGACTGGTTGCATCGTCGAGCATGTCCGGTGTCATCGGCCGGGCGAAGTAATACCCCTGGCAGTAGTCGCTTCCGAGAACCGACACCTGATGGTATTGCTCGGGTGTCTCCACTCCCTCGCAGACGACGAGGAGATCCAGAAGCTGCGCCAGCTCGATCGTTTTGGAGACGATGGCGTGACTGGCACCCTGGTCGACCAGGTCGGCCACGAAACTCTGATCGATCTTGATCATGTCGAACGGGAACTGCCTGAGGTAACTGAGTGAGGAGTACCCGGTGCCGAAGTCGTCGAGGGCAACCAGAATCCCGATGTGCTTCAACCGGGAGAGCACGGCGAGCGCGAGCTCGGCGTCCTGGACAAACGCACTTTCGGTCACCTCCAAACAGAGATGCTCTGCCGACGTGCCGCTCTGCGCGAGGACGGTTTCGACCATGGAGACGAAACCCGGTGCCATGAGTTGATGCGCCGAGACGTTCACACCCATGACGAACGCCTCGTCTCCTCCGGCATCTTCCCAACGATGGCGGCTCTCGCATGCATGCTCCAGGACCCAACGCCCGATGTCGATGATGTCGCCCGACTCTTCTGCCAGGGGTATCAAGACCGACGGTGGAATGAGACCCCGCTCGGGGTGATCCCACCGGAGCAACGTGATGCGCTCCTCCCCTGCGCTTCACCTGGTACATCGCCATTTCGGCCTTGTGCAGCAGCTGTTCGGGGTTGTCACCCTGGTCCGCAAACGCGATGCCGATGCTGGCCGAGAGATCGACAGCGACTCCCCCGAGGCTGAACGGGAACGACAGAGCATCAAGCAGCCGCGCGGCGATGCCCTCCACCAACGTCTCGTCGTCGAGTTCATGACACACGATGATGAACTCGTCACCCGAGAGGGGCGCCAGCGTGTCACCCGGCCGAAGCATGGCCTTGATGCGCGCACCGACAGCGACCAGGAGCTCGTCCCCGGCCTGGTGCCCGGAACTGTCGTTCACCCTCTTGAAATTGTCCAGGTCGATGAAAAGCACCGCCACCGTCTTGCCCGAACGACGACGACAGAGAAGCGCATGCTCGATTCGCTCGAGCAGCAGCGAACGATTCGGCAGCCCGGTCAGCGGATCATGGAGTGAGGTGGCATGGGCCCGCGCGTGGGAATCCGCCAGGTCGGCGCGAGCTTGGGCGTTGAGGAGGTAGGCGGACGCGACATCAGCCAGCGTCTGCGCCACGGTCATCGCCTCGTCGCTCAGGGCCCCCGGGAGGTTCCTGTACAAATCGAGTGCACCCAACCGTTTGTCGCCCTGGCGTAACGGAAAGGTGAAGACCGCCGAGAGCCCGGCTTCGACCGCCCGGGGTGTGAAGAGGGGGAAGCGCCTGTCCGCCCGGAGGTCAGGGATTGCGACGGCCTCCCCTGAGCGGTAGCTGACGATGCACGGTCCCTCGTTGAGTTCGGTCTGCAACTTCTCGTACTGCAGCGCCGAACTGTCCGATGCAGCTGCGTAGTGCGGGCTGGTCGTGTCCGAGATGAGAGTGACGCCGGCGCCCGTGATCGGCATGACCTCGACGATCCGGCACACGAGCTGGTCCAGAATCCCCTGGATCGGGAAGTCCGTCAGCATTGTGCTCGCGAACTCGCTGAGCACTTCCGACAGCCTGTGCTCGGTGGTGGTCACGCGTTCGCCCTTTAGGACAGACCCTCACTTTTGAAGGCTAGCTACGAGGTGTACACCTCGCACCACCGAAGACCGGCAGAATTCCCAGGTCGGAGCGCAAAAGATCGGCCCGCAACGGAGACGCCACCGCCTCAGCCGGGGCGCGCCAATTTTCTGACGCCCCATCCGGGCCCCCCGGCCGGTGGTGGCCGGTCCGCATCATGGGCGCTCGCCGCTCGTCGAACCTCTTCCATTTCGACTGCGAACGCATCACGACCGATCCCGAGACGGGATGCGATCTCCCCTCGCGCCTTGTCCTCTGCATCGAGCAGCCGCCGAGCCTGCGTCGTGAGGTTGCTCAGCTCGGGGATCCGGATGCTCCACCACTCCCCTTCCCGCTTGACCTCCGCCCGGAAGTATTTCGTCCGCATCAGTTGGCATCCTTGCATCAGAACGGAGCGTCGGCCACTGGGCACGCCGCGCCGCCACGGCTCGATTGCGGGCTCTTCGTCCGGGCGGTGCCGACGCGAAGTGTGCAACTACGCACGGGCGGATCGGCCATCAATCTCGACATTCTCCGAGGTCGGGGGGCTTGCTCCCCGACACTGACGAGCGCGGCCTCAGATGCCCGATCCCCGCCGAATCTCAACGTGTGTGCCGCGTGCCAACCCTTGGACCGGGGATGCCGGGAGCACAGAGAATTCATCTTGCCGTCGCTTCCACGTCACGTGGAGCGCGGGCGTCAGGGTCACCACTGCCCATCGCTCCTCGATCGGGAATCCCGGCCCCGAACGGTGGCCGTCAGCGCGGCACGGTGGAGCGACGCTCTTTGGCGGCCCAGACAACCTTGGATGCCTTCGATCGTCGTTCCTTCGCGGCGCGACTGAACCGGTGCTCAGCCCCTTGTGGCGTGATGCCACCCACCGCCTCTCCGATCTGGCGCCAGCTGGCGCCGGACCGCCTGCCGGTCGCCGCCGCTTCCTGACACAACCGATCTGCAGCACGTCGGAGTTGATCCGCAAATTGCAGGGTGGCCAATCCCGCCTCGAGGCCGTCGGGCACGCCGGACACGACTTCCGCCCGTCCGTCTTCGATGAGCTTCTGGATCAGGGATTCCATTTCCGCGGGCATGTGCCCAGCCTACCAACCTCCGCACCGTGTTTCAACCATGTGTTGACAACCATGTGTTGAAGCGCTAATCTTCAACACATGGTTGATACGTCGAAGCACCCACACAGCAGATCCCGTACACGGACGTGGGTGACGACGATCGTTTCGATGGCAGCCCTCGGGGCCCTGGCCGTTGGAACCCTTACCCTCTTCGCCGGTGCCCCTTCTGCCAGCGTCGGAGTGCATCGGTCACACGCCACCCAGCACGCGGCCTCGGTCGCCGCTGCGGCTCCCCAGACAGTGGCGGTACCACCCACAGGCGCGGTCCCCGCCGCTCCCGTGGCAACGCCGGTCGCCGCCGCCACACCCAGCGTCCCGGTAGTCACCCCGGTCGCCGCCGCCCCGGTGGTCACCCCGGTCGCCGCCGCCCCGGTGGTGCCCTCTGTCTCCACCCTGGTGGGAGAAGTTGAGGCATCAGGAATCGAACCGGGTTCGAATTGGACGTGGACCATGGGCGACACTGCGACCTATTGCGGTCCCATCTCAGGCTCCGGTACCGGATGCACCTACGGTGCAGCAGGACTCGAGCACACCACGTTCGCCGGCACCCCGACGCTCGCACTCGTCGCCCACGAACTGGCGAACGCCGAGACCCAGAATGACGCGGTGCCGAGCTTGCTCAACGAGGTGTCAGCGGCAGCGGCGGGGACGTCGTGGTCACCCACTGATGCCGTGGCATCCTGCCTCGTCGTGCACTTCATGGGTTTTCAGGACAATGCCGCCGGAACGTGGCAGTGCCCCGCGGCTCTCGCCACAACCGTGGCGGAGCACATCCACGACACCTATTGAGTGCTCAGAGCCCGGGCGTGATGCCGCTTCCTGCCGAAGCCGGCGCGGGTGTCGTGGCGGGGGTCGTCGAAACCAACGACGAGTAGACCACGACGTTCGAGAGATAGTGGCCGCTGTGAGCGTCGAAGACTCCCCCACACGTGACCAGCTGGAGCGAACTGCCACCCGGTGCGGCGTAGACCAACTGGGCGGGAAACTGCGTCTTCAGGTACATGGCCGTGGAAGTGACCTTGAACTGAGCGGTTGACCCGTTCGCCATCGTCACACCGATGAGGTCACCGGCGACCAACAACCTGAGCTTGAAGAAGACGGCGGGGCCCCGGTACGAGTCGACATGTCCCAAAATGACGGCGGAGCCCGCTTGTCCCGGAGACGGCCCGAACTTGTACCAACCAGGTTGTTGGATGTTTGTAGGCACCTGCACCGTGCCGTTCGCATTCACCCCGAGAAGCGCCAGCGGCTGTGTCAGGCCGATCGCAGGAATATGCAGAGTGAGTGGGGTCGAACGATCTGGCAGCGGAGGGACGACGACATTCGTCGGGACGCTCTTGGTGCTGCCCGCCACACCACGCGGCGGCGTGACGTGCCGGTTTGTCGGTCCGGCCAATGACCGCGGTTGGCCCTGCAGGCCGAACGCCAGCCCGGCTCCACCTATGACGAGCAAGCCCGCGGCCAGTGCCCACCACCTACGCCGTGTGTGGCGCACGGCTCCTTCGGGGATGTCCGAGGTCATCTATCGTCAACGGAGATCGGGCGGACATGGATACGACGTCGGCGCAGGAAGAGGACCAGCGCCAGCCCACCCGCCAGCAACAGACCCGAACCGACGAGGACCAGCTCGTGGCTCTTGCCGCGTGCCGCTCCACCGAATCCGGTTTGCGGGGCGCCGGTGGGTACGAAACCGAGCGTGCCGAGACTGGAACCCTGCGTCGATCCCCCGACCCCTTTCGCCGTCCCCGTCTTCCCGGTGACTCCTGAGCCAGTTCCGGGCGACGTCACGGTCGTCGGAGTGGTCCCACCCCCTCCTCCTGGAGCGCTGGACGTCGGAGTGGCTGTCGTCGGAGTGGTTGGGGCAGCGACGAAGTTGTTCGTGAATGTGGTCGAGCAGGTCACCGTGCTCCCACCGCCGTTGGCGGAGCCATTGCATTGGTTGATGGTGATCGGCAACGCGGTGGCGCCCCCGGTTTCGTTGCATTTCACCCGCGTTGACCCCCCACCTCCTGTTGCCGATCCGTTGCATTGGGTCACCGTGGCGCCGGTCGTGCTGGCGACCGGCGCGCATACCGTTGTGGGCTGCGTGCCGCCGCCGGTGCCTGAGCCGATGCACTGATTGACGGTCACACCCACCGAGTTCGTTGCGGCGGGAATCGTGTTGATCACCGAGACGCTGCACACGACATTGCTCCCGCCGCCGTCGACGACCCCGTTGCACTGATTCACGGTGGACACGAGTTGGTTCGAGGTCGTCACAACGGTGGTGCAACCAAAGGGCGGGAGGACGCCGGCGACCGCCAAGCATCCCGTGGCGGTGATCGACGAGGTGGTTCCCCCGGTCGAGGTCACCGTGTTGTGGATCGTGATGGTGCAACTCACCTCAAAGCCGGCGCCCGTCGGGAACGCCGGGGGGTCGCATTGCGTGGCAGCGGGTGCTACCGCAGCGGGGGTCGCCGCGGCGACGCCGGTTGCGCCGCCGAAGCCGGCCATGAAGAGACCACCGAGCGCGGTGAATGCCACGACAAGCAGGATGAGGCCGTGCCGCACGTTCCCGGATCTCACGCGGGGACGACGCCGCACGGCGGTACATCCGTGACGGAACGACGAGCGCCGACGAAGGCACAGGGGTACGGCGAACATGATGGGGCCTTCCGAGCCCTGAAATAGACACCGTTGGTCACGGACGTTCGAGGACTCCCCTTCACACTACGCTAGTCGTGCATTACAAGCAATATATTTCTAGAGTTATTTTGATATATTCCTCACACAGCTATGTGGAGCCTTCTTTCAAATCACGGCCGTGCCCTCCTGTGTCTCGCCGAGGACCCCGAGATGCGTCTCCGCGATCTGGGCGAACGTCTCGGGATAACCGAACGCCGCGCCTTCGACCTCGTCAACGACCTGGCGGTGGCCGGGTATGTGATCAAGGAAAAGGACGGCCGACGCAACAGGTATCACGTGCAGGACCACCTGCCCCTTCCCGAAGCTCCGGGCGACCGGACCCTCGGCGACATTCTGGCCGCCCTCCTGTAACGGACAGCGAAAGGGCACGGGAGGGACAGGGAGATGTCACCCTCTACGCCACACCCGCGATGATGTCGAGCGGCGTCCCGGCGGGGATCATGGCGAGCTGCGAGAGGTCGCTGTCGTGCAGGCGGATGCAGCCGTGGGAGATCGCCGCCCCGGTCGTTCCGATCAGAGTGTCGTCGTAGGTCGTGATCGGGCCGTGGATGGCGATGATCGCATCGCCTGAGTCTCCCCAGTCCGATATGGCGTCCGAGTGGGCTGAGGTGACCAGCACGAACGGCCCGTAACCCGGGTCCGGAGCTGCGGCCCGCATCGTCACGAAGTAGCTGCCTGTCACGGTCGGATCTTCGGGCGAGCCGATCCCGGCCGGAAAGTCGAGAATCTCCCGGCCGTTGTCATAGACGACGAGATGTTCGGTATGCAGATTCAGCACCATCAGATAGGGCGTCACTGAAAGCGCCACGTCGTTCAGCGGAACCCACGTCGTCGAGCCATTCGGGCGTTGGGCCAGACGTACCTCGAGCCATCCCGGGGCGGATCCGATCACCGGGAGGACCGAGGGGTAGCCGTACCACGTTGCCGGAACAACCACATCAGGTGGGGCTCCCGGCGCCACCGAACCCGGTGTCGCGCTGTGCAGCGTGGCCACCGTCGTGGTGTTCGAAGGGATGGCGAGCTTCGCTGTCTCCGCGGGAGCGGTTGCGCGGACTTCGTGACGCAGCTGCGTCTTGCTCTGACCCGAGACCACGTGCGACGCGTCACAGCCCGCAGCCACGCCCGCCACGCTCAGTGTCGCCGCCAGCAGGCCGATGTTCCGAAGTTTCGATCGGGTCCGGAGCTTTATGGGCCGAGACTATCGGCGGTCACATCGCGTTTTCGGGGCGCGGCATCGAGTGAGGCTTCGTCGCCACCGAGAGTTCATCATCGCGACGCGCAAGCGTCACTCGCGCCACTCTTTGTCCTTCTTCTTTTTCTTCTTCTTCGCTGATTTCTTGACTGCCTTCTCCAATTCGAGGAGCTCCTCGCGGATCCCGTCGAGTTGAGCACCCAGATCGGTGGGCACGGCGCTGAGGACTTCGAGTGTCGCTACTCGGTGGATCAGGTCATCGAGGAGTTCGCCGAGCGCGTAGCAGGCGACGATTGTCGCCGTCGCAAGAGCCTCGTTTGCCTCACCCTTGCTGGTCGGGTCGATGATGCTGGCCTGGCCAGCTTCGACGATGTCTCGGATCAGGTCACACGTGGCCATCGCTCCTCAGTCTGCCTCACCCATGCACGTGACTCGCACTGCTTTCCGCGTGGTTCGCGATGAAGCTCTGGTCGATCCTCCAAGAGGCGACAATTCCATCGGATAATTCAGAGACCAACCCGAAATCGTCGAGCGCCACGACGATCCTGATTGCTTGACGCGCGACACCACGTCGAGCGCATGACACGCGTCCCGCACGAACGGCTGCCTCGGCTTGTCTCCGTGCGGAACAGCGCCGATTCCACCGACTCATTGGCGCATCGAAGCGAGGGGGTCCGCGGCGGCGGGTGAAACCCTTCCGGCGGCAACCACGCTGCGTACGTGCGTTGCGCTCCTCCACCCACGCGTGGGCCGTTGTGCCGGCCGAAGAAATGTGGACATGCTCAGGCAATTCCCAGGCCGTGTCGCTACTGTTGCTGCGCTGCCGATGAGGTATGCGTTTCGACCCCGCTCTCGCCGGCGGGGTCGATTCGCGTGGTCGAGCCCTTTGAGGGCAGGTCCGCCCCCAGTTGTCTGAGGTGCGCACACGTGACACCCGAAGCGTCCGAATCGTGGATAACCTCGCATTGGTCCACGGGGAGGGGGTAGCGGACCGAGAGCCCGAAGGTTTTGCCACCTGGATTCCGCCCTGCACCGTCGCAGGTGAACGTAGGAGCACGCTCCATACCTGTTCAGGTGGCAAAAAACGGACGGGATCGCCGGGATGATTGCTAGCGATCCTAACTATTGTTACTGTAATAAACTTGTAGGTGTTGGTATCTAAAGGGGGGTTACATGAAACGATCCACACTTCTGTCCCGCGCAGCAGCGACGGCGGCAGCATGCGCACTGACGCTGGCCGGGTTCGTCCTTGTGGCGGCACCGAGTGGTGCGGCCACCAAGGCTCCGATTGCCATCGGCTACGTCTGTAGTTGCACGAGCCCGCAGGCATCGAGCGTCGTGATAAATCGCTCCGCCTATGAGGCCTACGTCGACTACACCAACGCCCATGGCGGCATCGACGGGCACCAGATCAAGCTCTATCTGGCCGACGACTCCGCCAACCCGGCCACATCGTCCGCGGACGTGCACACCTTTGTGAGTCAGGACCACGTGCAGGCCATCGTCTCGCTGGCCGGAAGCCCCTCCGCGTGGCAGTCGTACGTCGACGGCCAGAAGATCCCGATCGTGGGGGCGGACGGCTCCGCCGTCCAGTTCTTCACCGACCCGGACTTCTTCTTCCCGGGACAGACGGACGACTCGCTGCCCGCAGCAGTGGCCACCGCGGCAAAGAAGGTGGGCTCCAGCAACTTCGGCGTGATGTACTGCGCCGAAGCCGCCGCCTGCCAGGAACTGGTCGCCCCACTCGAGGCCATCGGCGCGAAGTACGGCCTGAAGCTGGCCTACAACACGCAGATCTCCTACGCCGCACCTTCCTACGCCTCCGAATGTCTGGCGGCGAAGCAGGCCGGCGTGAAGGCCCTCTTCATCGGTGACGCCGTCACCGTGGTCGAGTCAGTGGCCAAGGACTGCGCTCAGCAGGGCTACAACCCGACCATCATCGCCAGCGACGGTGCCGTCGGTGTGGACTTCAAGTCGACGCCGGGACTCGAGAACAACCTGCTCGCCTTCGAGCCGCAGATCCCGTTCAACGTGACCAACACACCCGCAACCGAGGCAATGGTCGCTGCGTTCAAGAAGTACCAGCCCAGCCTCATGAGCAGCCCCAACTACAACGGCGAAGTCGATGAAGCTTGGACCAGTGGCCTGCTCCTGGCGGCGGCCGTCGAGGCCGGTCACCCCGGCAACACGATCACCTCGGCCGAGATCCTCAAGGGTCTGCACTCGCTCCACGGCAACACCCTGGGAGGCATGGCGCCACCTCTGACCTACACCGCGGGCAAACCGAACACCACCGATTGCTGGTTCTGGATGACCACATCGCACGGGAAGTTCACCGAGAAGTACGGCCTGAAGCCGACCTGCGCCGCGAAGCTCTGATCCAGAGCCCCACCGGAACTACACGAAGAAGGGTGGCGCCGCGGCGCCACCCTTCTTCTGTGGACGTCCCCATCCCGGAACGACCTGCGTTGGTCCTGAGGCAGATCCAGACGTGGTCGGCCGGCGAAGGGAGGCGAAGGGGTGAGCAAGGTGGCACTCGTCACCGGCGCCTCGTCGGGCATCGGCCGGGCATTCGCCGAGCGATTGGGCGCCGATGGCTACGACCTGGTGGTCGTCGGACGCCGACTCGACCGGCTGGAGGCGCTCGCCGCCTCCCTCCCCCGGCGAAGGGTCAGGGTCATGGCAGCTGACCTGTCCACCGACGACGGTGCGGACAGCGTCGCCGAAGCATGCGCCACGGAACAACTGCATCTGCTCGTCAACAATGCCGGCGTCGCCCACTACATGCAGCTCGCGCAACTCCCCGCCGAGAAGGCGCGGGAGCTTGTGCATGTCAAGGTTGTCGCCCCGACGATGCTCACCCGTGCCGCGCTCCCGGGCATGCTGGCCCGGGGCGAAGGCACGATCATCAACGTCGCCGGGATGATCGCATTCAGTGGTCCGGCACCACCCACCCAGATGCCCTTCCACGCGGTCTACGCCGGGTCGCTCGCCCACCTTGTCGCGATGTCACAGGCCCTGTCGGCCGAACTCGACGGCACGGGTGTCACGGTGCAGGTCCTGTGCCCCGGAGTGGTGGCGACCGAGTTTCACGAGCGCCAAGGCCTCGACCTGAGTGCGGTGCCCCGCATGACGGCACAAGATGTCGTCACCGCCAGTCTGCGGGGGCTGGAGCTCGGAGAGGTCGTCTGTGCTCCGGGAGTAGAGGACGCCGGGCTCCTCCACGCGGTCTTTGACGCCGACCTCACCGCCTTCGGCGCACAGAGTCCGCAGCTCGCCCGGCGCTACCGGGCGACCTGACCGGCCCAGCTGCCCTCCCCATGATCGGGACCATTCTGGGCACGGAGTGTGCACCCTCGTAACATGCCGGCCATGTCACGGCGCCCGGGTCGCATCCACCCGGGCGCGCCTGTCCCTCACGTCGAGCCCAGCCGAGCGAAATGACCGAGGCGGCCATTCCCTCACTGGTCCTCATCGCCCTGGCGGCGGTCCTGGCACCGATCATCGCCGAACAGTCACGGGGCCTTCGGATCCCCTCGGTGGTGCTCGAGATAGTGCTCGGCATCATCCTCGGTCCCTCCGTCTTGAAACTGGTGCACCCCAATGCGCTCATCACCGGCCTGTCGGACATGGGCCTGACTTTCCTCATGTTCCTGGCCGGCCTCGAAGTCGACCCGAACCGGGTCAAAGGGCGTCCCATTCGAGTGGCGACCGTGGGCTGGTTGCTGTCATTGGCCTTGGCACTGGCCCTGGGTTCCCTTCTCGTCTCGACCGGTTTGGCCATCGACACGCTCATCGTGGGCCTCGCGCTCACGACCACCGCACTCGGGACTCTCCTCCCGGTCCTCGGCGATGCGGGAGTGCTCCCGACGGAATTCGGCTCGTACGTTCTCGGCGTGGGGACGGCCGGGGAATTCGGGCCCATCGTCGGGGTGGCGATTCTCTTGACCCACAAAGACCGGCTGATCAGCGGCCTGCTTCTCGTCGCGTTCGTCGCCGTGGCGATCACAACGGCATTCCTCGCAACCAGGGCCCATCCGCCAAGAGTCGTGGCGCTCCTGCGTCGGCATCTCGAGTCGAGTACCCAGCTGCCGGTGCGCATCTCGATCCTGGTTGTGCTCCTCCTCGTGTACCTGGCCTACGAGTTGCAGGTCGATGTTCTCCTGGGGGCCTTCGCGGCGGGAATCGCAGTCAGGTTCTTGATTATCGGTGACGACAGCGAGGCCATCGAAAGCAAGCTCAAGGCGATCGGCTTCGGATTTCTCATTCCCGTCTTCTTCATCGAGAGCGGGATCAACTTCGACCTTCACATACTTAGCCGCCCGAGCGCGCTGCTACGTCTCGTCATGTTCCTCGGGCTGATGTTGATCGCTCGCGGCATCCCTGCACTTCTGCTCTACCGCCGGATCCTCACCGGTGCCCAACGTGTCGTCCTTGCGCTCCTCTCGGCCACTGGCCTGCCACTCATCGTCGTCATCACGGCCATCGGCACTGCGGAGGGGCGCATGCGCCCGGAGAACGCCGCTGCCCTGGTAGGTGCAGGCATGCTCTCCGTGCTCCTGTTCCCGGCCATCAGCCTGCGCCGCCTTCGGGCGGACAAGCGGGACGCCGAGCACCCTCCTGCATAGTGCAGAGCGGAAGCGAATGGATCAGGATCCGCGCTCGCGCCTCCAGAACGCCCCATGCCCGTCGATGTCAAGAATCGGCTCGGTGATGCCATTCGCTGTCCTGTAGTCCGTGACAGCCTTTGCGCAGGCATCGATATAGAAGTCGTCAACGATGAGGTATCCGCCGACCGACAATTTCGGGTAGAGAGCGCTGAGCGCGTCCATCGTCGACTCGTAGAGATCGCCGTCGAGGCGCAGCACTGCGAGCTGGGAGATTGGCGCGCTCGGGAGCGTGTCGCGGAACCAACCGACGAGAAACCTCACCTGGTCGTCGAGCAGCTCGTACTTCTCGAAGTTCTTCTTGACCTCCTCGACGCCGACGGCGAAGACGGAGCTCTTCCACAGATCAAGTTCCGTGTCGGCCGGGTACTTTTCGGAGTCGGGCTTTGGCAATCCTTCGAAGGAATCGGCGAGCCAGACCGTCCTTGCCGTGTCACCCCTGGCGGCAAGCACCGCCCGCATGAGGATCGCCGCTCCACCGCGCCAGACCCCCGTTTCGATCAAATCCCCGGGGATACCTTCTTCGACAACCCGTTCGACACATGCTTGTAGGTTGTCGAGTCGTGCCATCCCGACCATGGTCTCACCGTGCTGTGGCCAGTCCTTGCCCCAGTAACGCGCCGACGGATCCGCCTTTCGGACCAGCTCCAGATTCCGCCAACGAAGCATCGTGCTCAACAGGCGCGCCGGGGGACCCTTCCATCCCGGGATATCCAACGGGAGCGCTTCGTAACTTTCATCGGGGAACAAAAGCCGCGTGAGCGAACGCTTGATGAGGTCCAGATACCGCTCCTCCAACGTCCCGGGCCGGCGATCCGAAGTCGGCTGAGGTGTCATCCGCTGGCCCATCAGCTCGATGCCGCCGCAACCGAAGCGTGATCGGCCCTGTTCGACATCACGACGAGAATAGCGAGGCAACCGAGGGCGCGGAGATCGGGGCGATTCGGGTCAGGCGACGCACCGTTGCCGCAACGAGGGAGGGGTCATTATCCCGCTCGTTCGAGCAGGTCGATGAGCCATCCCGGCCGTGCCACGTCAGCACCGATCTCCTCGGCGCGCCGACCCAACGCCCGATCTGCGGACACGAGTGTGACCGGATCGGTCGTCCCGGCGATGACGGCGACGAGCGTGTCATCGCCGCTGCCCGACGCATGGAGGACGGTGACACCATCAGCGGTCCCCGGGTCGACGCCCTCCCGGGCCTTGCCCTCGACGACCACGACAACCGGGTCGCCGAGTGCCCCGTTCTTGGCGGCGACACGCACCCGTTCCACGAATGCCCGGGCCGCACCCGGTCGATCCTTCCACCAACCGGTCGGCCGGGATCCGATGACATTCGCCGCATCGATCAACAGCACGACATCAGTCTGGCCCGGCCGGCCGCCTGCGCGGCGCGACACAGCCTTGCTCTCCGTTTCGTTCCGCATCTACCGTCGGGCGTTGTTTCCATTCGAGAGCTCGACCGGCAGGGGGAAAGTGCATGGCGACAGGCTTCTTTCGTAAGCGGGAACGTCACGCCGCAGGATCGCCGGTGCGGGAACCGACGGTACCGCTGGAGGACGCCTGGCGATGGGTCAGATCGTTCCCGGACGAAGGGACGATCCCGATGCCCAGCGAGGAGCTTCAGGCCCGGGTCGGTCCGGCACCGGCGTTCCACGATGTGGCGCTCACCACACTGGGGCGGATGAACATGGCCGGCCTCCGGCCCGATCACGCAGTGCTCGACGTCGGCTGTGGGGTGGGTCGCACGGCACGCTACCTCTGTGACTACATGGACAGTGATGCTCGGTACGAAGGCTTCGACATCATGGAGGAGATGGTCGCCTGGTGCCAGGAAAACATCACTCCGCGCTTCCCCAACTTTCGGTTCACCCACACACCGTTGTACAACACGGCGTACAAACCAGACGACTCGCTTCCTTCGGCTGACGCCTTCACCTTTCCGTACCCGGAGGGGACGTTCGACTTCGCCTTCGCGCATTCGGTGTTCACCCACCTGCCCCCGGGGTCGACGACCAACTACCTGCGCGAGCTCCACCGCGTCCTGAAGCCGGGTGGCACCGCCTACACCACCTGGTTCCTGTTCGACGGTGCCCTGAGCGCGAGCCCCAAGACGATGGTGGCCGAGATGACGACTCGACCACTCGGGGTTGTTCGCCGTGCACAATCCGGAGGTCCCGGACAATGCGGTGGGGTATCGCGAGAGCTATGTCATGGAGCAATTCTCCGAGAGTGGCCTGACGGTCGTCGGGCCCGTCCATTACGGTTTCGCCCGCTTGCAGGACGTGGTCGTGGCCGTGAAGAGCCGGTAACCACCCGGGCGGCCATCTACATTGTCGACCGTGGCCGTGGTGTGCTCTTGCTGCTCAACGCGAGTGGATTGGTGGGTCAGGTTGCGCTCGCATCCCGACCAGCCGATCTGTCACGACTGCCTGGCCGGGCTGAATGGGCAGAGAGACGGCCAATTGCAGCTCATGACGGGCAAGTGGGTCGCCACAGGGTTCGAGCCCATCTTCAAGGTGGCGCAGATGCCCCGCTCCGTCGCCTGGTTCGAACGTGCGGGCTTCGAGGTGTCGTCTCACGACGACACCTACGCCTTCGCCCACCGCGACCGAGACCTCACGATCCACCTTGCCCAAGCGATCGGGGAAGAGGCTCCGGGTCACGGCGCTCTCTACGTCCACTGTCACGATGCCGACCGGGTGGCCGAGGAGTGGAGGACGGCGGGGATCGACGTGGACGGCCCGCGCGACGAGGTCTATGGCAAGAGGGAGGGCTCCGTCACCGACCCCGACGGCAACACGATTCGCTTCGGGAGCCCCATCCGCTGAGGCACGGCTGAGAGCCCATTGTTGCGGGCCCATGACCAACGCTGGTCCGGCAACGGTGGGGTGGTGGTAACACCATTGCCGTCGATGGGCGCTCGCCCTATAGTCCTCGCACAGCAACCACAAATACGCCAAGAGGACCGTCCGAGGCTGCCACGCGTGGCGGGCGCAGTGCGCGAAACCCGTTCGCTCATTCGCCGACGAGGAGATAGGGTCGGTCCACCGAACGATCGGGGGGTAGTCATGCACGAACGGCCACTTGGAAGCAACGGGAGCGGACCCGTTTCCGGGAGACGCCCCCGGTAGTCTCCGGCGCCTCCTCATGGCGACCGCCGCCACCGCCGGCAGCATCGGTCTCGGTGTGTTCGGTGCCGCACTCCTGGCGCAACCCGCCGGTGCGGCGCCCGTCAGCCTGACGGTGGCCACCACCGGGGCCGACACCGGAAACTGTGTCGCTGCCCCATGCGCCACGCTCGGGTACGCGCTGTCCGTGGCTGCGCGCGGGCGACGTCATCCTGATTGAGCCGGGTACCTACCAGGCCTCGGCCGACCCCACGGGCACGTCGAATACCGTGCCACCGGCACTCAACAACCTCACGATCCAGTCCGACCTGGGCACCGCTGCCAACACCATCATCGAAGGTGCCCCGACAAACGGCCTGACGATCAATGCGAACGACGTGACGGTCGCCGGCCTGACGTTCGATCACTCGGGCGCAGCAGGCATTTTGGTGACGCCGCCGGCGGGGGCCACAGCGCCCGCGGCAATCAACGACGTGACGCTCAATGATGTCGTGAGCACCAACAGCGACCAATGCTTCAACACGCCGACGACCCCCGCCTGCACAGGCGCAATCGGCGCCGGAGACTACGGAGAGTCGATCTGGTTGGAGAGCGTGACGAACTCCACCCTCGAGGGCTCGACCCTCGCTGGTGGCCTGGGTGGCGGACTTCTCGTCTCCGACGAGGTTGGCCCGAGCTCCGGGAACACGATTGAGAACAACAACATCGTGGACAACCAGTTGGGCTGCGGCATAACCCTGGCCGCGCACAACCAAGCCGCCATCTTCTCCAGCGGCCCCAATGCGGGTAAGCCCAACCCGGCGGCGGGTGGCGTGTACAACAACACCGTGAAGGACAACGTCTCGAGCGGCAACGGGGCGACCGGCATCGGCGTGTTCAACGCCGCCTACAACAACACCATCGAGGGCAACACCTTCGACAACAACGGTGAGCCGGGCGTGAAATTGAACCCGACGTTCCCCGGCGGAGATGTGAACGGCAACTCCATCATCGGCAACACCGTCGGGGTGAACTCCCTCCTCGACGGTCCCGGGGGCGGCATCCCCGGTAGCCACAACTCCCTGTCGACGCAGACCACCGGCATCCAGGTCGACGCCCCGGCGGGTCCCGTGACCGGCACGGTCATCACCGGCAACACGGTCAGTGGCAACTTCTTCGGGATCTACCTGTTTGCAGGGGCGGCCAGTTCGACGGTCTCGGGCAACACGGTCACGGTCACCAAGGGTGGGGTACCAGTCTTCACCGGGGTGCCGCCGGGCAGCTCATTGTGGCTGGCGGCCTCCGACGGTGGCGTGTTCAGCTTCGGCCAGGCTCCTTTCGAGGGCTCGGCCGGCGCCCTGACCCTGGCCCAGCCTGTCGTGGGCCAGGCCGCCACTCCTGACGGTGGCGGGTACTGGCTGGCCGCCAAGGACGGTGGCATCTTCAGTTACGGATCCGCCACCTACTGGGGATCCCTCCCGGGCGAGAACGTCCACGTGTCGAACATCGTGGGCATCGCGCCCACAGCCGATGGTGGCGGGTACTGGCTGGTCGGCACCGATGGCGGTGTCTTCGCCCTGGGTGACGCCACGTTCGCCGGGTCGGTCCCGGGCGATCACGTCAGCGTGTCGAACATCGTGGGCATCGCGCCCACGGCCGACGGTGGCGGGTACTGGCTGGTCGGCAAGGACGGCGGTGTCTTCGCCTTCGGTGACGCCAAGTTCGAAGGTTCGGTCCCGGGCGAGCACGTCAGCGTGTCGAACATCGTGGGCATCGCGCCCACGGCCGACGGTGGCGGGTACTGGCTGGTCGGCAAGGACGGCGGTGTCTTCGCCTTCGGTGATGCCGCCTTCGCCGGTTCGATCCCGGGCGAGCACGTCAGCGTGTCGAACATCGTGGGCATCGCGGGCAACCCTGCCGGCGGCGGCTACTGGCTGGTCGGATCCGATGGCGGGACCTTCGCCTTCGGTTCAGCGACATTCCTCGGCTCGCTCCCGGGCCAGAACGTCCACGTGTCGAACGTCGTGGGCATCACGGCGACGCCGACACGGTGAGGCCGTGATGCGGCCGCCGCTCTAGGTCAGTTCGGGGGGTTCGCCCGTTTCATCCCTGCCGTCGTCGATGTGGTGAAGAGGCGGCAGGGATGAAACGCCACGGGACACCTCAGTCCCGTGCGCGGTGCCGGCGTCGGCGCAGGCGCGACCAGAAGAGAAGGAGGATCAGCGCTGCAGCCAGCGGCGCCAGCCGCTTCACGACGGAGGGCCCGGCCGTGCCGAGGAGGTCGACCGGCTCGGCCGGGACCGAATGGATTGCCCGGATCGTCGGTGTCGCGGGCCCTTCAGCGGCCCCATTGGTCGCAGCCGGGGAGGCGCTTTCCGTGACGTCCGGCTCCGGCGCGGTGCCTTGCGACAGGACGTCGGCTTCGAGTCGCTCGGCGAACTCCCCCAGCATCTTGGCGCTGACATCGCCCATCACGCTCCGGCCGAATTGCGCGACCTTCCCCGTGATGGCGAGGTCGGTGACGATGGAGACGGTGGTGCCGTCGCCGTCGGCGGTGGCGACTGCGGTCACCGTGGCCGAGGCGTTGCCCTGCCCACGTGTATCACGCCCCTCGGCGAGCAGCACGGCTCGGTGCTGCCCGTCGTCCTTCTCGAGAAATCGGGCGCTCCCCTTGTACTGCGCGGAGATCGGCCCCACCTTCACTTTTACGACCCCTCGGTACTCGTCCCCCTCCACCTCTTGCAGCTCAGCACCGGGCATGCACGGTGCGACCCGCTCGAGGTCGGTGAGCACCGCCCACGCAACATCGATCGGTACCGAGACGTGAAAGTCATTCTTCAGTTCCATCGGGTGAGATCCTCCTCGCTATCGACGTCGGCGGGTTCGCCGTCGCAAACTACTTCGCACACCAGGTCGGGGCGCTCCTTCATGAGCACCCTGGCCCCTTCGTCCCCGGCCGCGGGCAAGAGTGCCCACACCGAGCGGTCGAGCCGGACCGGAGGTCGGCGCTGACCGTCGAACGTCGCCACCGCAATCGGGCTCGCTGAGGCCCCCACCGCAGCCCAAGCCGACGACGGCACCAGGGGCTGATCTCCCAATCCGACCACCATCGCGTCGTGCCGGCGCTCGAGGGCCCACGCCACCGCGGCGTGCAGGGAAGAGGCCTGCCCGCTCGCCCACTGGGGATTCTGGATCACGTGGACGCCCTCCGGCACCGCCTGCCCCAGATCAACCGCCCCGACGATCACGGCCACCTCGTCAAGAGCGGCACCGAGTGCGGCCGACAGGGCCCACGACACGAGAGGCCGGCCCCGGAACCCCGCGAGCAACTTGTGGTCGCTGCCTTCGAATCGGGTGCCGCCACCAGCGGCCAGCACCACGGCGGCCACGGTCATCTGCGCAAGATCCCCACTACTCACTCGCCGCGATCACGCCCACGAGCGCATCGAGCGAGGCGGCGGAATGGCCCTCGACGAATTGATCGACGTAGGGCAGTGCCGCCGCCATGCCCCGGGCCAGCGGCTCGTACCCGGCCGACGCCTTCAGTGGGTTGACCCATATCGTCTGATGGGCCGCCCGGTGCAGACGGGCCATCTCCCCCGCCAGCACGGTCGGGTCGCCCCGGTCCAAACCGTCCGACAGGATCACCACGATCGCACCACGGGCCATGCCGGGCATACCGAAGCGGTCGTTGAAGGTGCCGATTCCCTCGCCCAGCCGGGTGCCTCCCGACCAATCCAGCACCTGCTCGGTCGCCTGCTGCAAGGCGGCATCGGGGTCGCGCGACGACAGTTGGCGGGTGAGACGCGTGAGCCGGGTCCCAACGGCGAACGCTTCGACCTTGCCCTGACCGGCCACGGCGACGTGAAGAAAGCGCAGCAGAGCCCGGGCGTACGGCTCCATTGACCCACTCACGTCGCAGAGGAGCACGACTCGGCGCGGCCGCTCGGAGGGCTGCCGGTTCATGATGCGGACAACCTCGCCTCCCGATCGCAACGTCCTCCGCAGGGTCGCTCTCGGATCGTGACGCCCGCGGTCGCGCCTGGACCGGCGCATTCTCCGGGAGCGATGCGTCGCCCTGACGGTGGTCTCGCGGAGGAGCCGTGAGATCTCTTCGAGCTCCTCGGGAGTGCATGCCGCGAAGTCCTTGCGCCGAAGTTGCTCGACGTCGGTGTAGCTGACCAGGGACAGGTGCCGCGGCGGTTCGCCGTCACCCGTCTGCGCAGCATCGACATCGTCACGTTCGAGGTCGAAGGATTGATCCGGAGGCGGTGGGAGGGGATCTTGCGACACGGTGTCGCCCAACCAGAACGAGCCGAAGACCCGGTCGTAGGTCGGCACGTCCTCCTGGCGCTGGATCAGCACGCTCCTCCCCGCCCAGTAGACCCTGTCGCGCCGATCGATCCCCAGCACATCGACAGCCCGTACGTACTGCACGACGTTGTCCACCGGGACGGTCACGCCGGCCCGGCGGAGGCAGCGGGCGAACGCCACCAGAAGGCTGAGGGTCGAGGCAGTCTGACGGTCAGTCACGCCGTGTGGCCTCTTGGACCAACCCCGCAAGGTCGCCGGCCGACACCCGCTCGATGTCCTCGCGATACTTGAGAATGCTCCCGAGAGTGCGCTCGACCGCGGTCTCGTCCAGTTGGCTGCTCCCCAGGGCGGCGAGAGCGTGGGCCCAGTCGATGGTCTCGGCGACACCGGGAGCCTTGTAGAGGCCCATCCCCCGGACTACCTGGACGGCCGCGGTGACCTGGCGGGCCAACCGTGCCCCGGCTTCGGGTGCCTTGAGGCGCACGATGGCCACCTCACGTTCGAAGTCCGGGTGCTCGACCCAGTGGTAGAGACACCGCCGCTTGAGGGCGTCGTGGACGTCACGGGTGCGATTCGAGGTCAGCACCACAAGAGGCGGCTCGTCGGCGCGAAACGTCCCGAGCTCGGGGACCGTCACCGAGTAGTCGGAAAGGACCTCGAGAAGGAACGCCTCGAATTCGTCGTCGGCGCGGTCAACTTCGTCGATGATCAGCACCGGTGGGGCGAGACCTTCGGATTGAGGAGCTATCGCACGGAGGAGCGGGCGCCGAACCAGGAAGCGTTCCGAGAACAACTCGTCCTCGACGATGTTGACGTCTTCGGGTCGGCCGCCCGCCGTGCCCCGGACCTCGGCGGCCCGGAGGTGGAGCAGTTGTCGGGCGAAGTCCCATTCGTAGACCGCCTGGCTCACGTCTATTCCCTCGTAGCACTGGAGGCGGACCAACTCCCCGCCCGTCCATTTGGACAGGGCATTGGCCACCTCGGTCTTGCCCCCACCCGGCTCACCTTCGAGGAACAGCGGGCGGCGGAGCACCATCGCCAGGAAGATCGCCGTGGCCAGACCGTCGTCCGCCAGGTAGCCGTACCCCTCGAGCGCGTGCCGTACATCGTCGGGCGACTTCGGCGGGGCGAACGGAGGGCGCACCGGCTTGTCGGAAGTCCCGCTCACCGTCCGGGTCCCCCGGACAAGAAGGTGATGATGGTGCGGGTCGTCAAAGATTGACGCTCTCGGCGCCACGCTCGAGGTCTTCGCCTGCGGCATCTTCCCTCGGGAATGCGGCCATTTCGCTGGGCGGCTCCCGCCACGGATCGGGCAACGTGCCCGCCCGCGCGTCGGTGATCGCCCGCCAGACACGTTCGGAGGTGCAGGGCATGTCGATGTGGCGGACGCCGAGGTGGCTGAGCGCGTCGACCACCGCGTTCTGCACGGCGGGGGTCGAGCCGACGGTGGCGGACTCACCGATCCCCTTGGCCCCGAGCTCGTTCGTCGGCGACGGCGTCTCCGTGTGGGCCGTGACGAACGACGGCAGCTCGGCCGCACTGGGGATGCCGTACTCGGCCAGGGTGGACGTGATCGGATTGCCGTCTGCGTCATAGAGGACCTGCTCCCACAACGCCTGGGCGATGCCCGATGCCAGACCGCCGTGCACCTGGCCGTCGACGAGGAGCGGATTGACGATCACCCCGCAGTCGTCGACCGCGAAGTGCTGCACCGGGACGACGCGCCCCGTCTCGGTGTCGACTTCCACAACAGCGACATGGGCCCCGAACGGAAAGGTCGAACCGGCTCTCTCCGTGTCGTGCTGCACCATGAGGGGCTCGCCCCGGTCCGAGGCCACCCGGGCCACCTCGGACCATCCGAGCGCCTTGCTCGGAACGCCCGCGACGCCCAGCCGGCCGTCACCGATGACGACGATGTCCTCCGGTGCCGTTTCGAGGATCTCCGCCACGAGCTCCTTGGCTCGCTCGACCACCAACTTCGACGTTTGGAGCACGGCGGTCCCACCGAGTTGGACGGAACGGGAGCCCCCGGTCCCCCACCGCGGGCGACCAGCGCCGTGTCGGACTGCACGTACCGGATCTGTTCGATCGGCACGCCGAACTGATCCGCCGCGATCTGCGAGAACGCTGTCGCGTGGCCCTGGCCGTGTGCGGAAGTGCCTGCTTTGACCGTGATCATCCCGTCGTCGTGTACCTCGACTTCGGAGAATTCCGCCCCGCCTCCCGTCACCTCCACGTAGCACGAGATCCCGATGCCGAGTTGGATGCGGTCACCGTTCTTGCGTCTCTCGGCCTGCTCGCGGCGCAGCGCGTCATAGCCTGCGATGCGCAAGGCCTCGTTCAGGGCGGCCTCGTAATCGCCGCTGTCGTAGTCGGAGCCCATGACCGTCGTCAAAGGGAATTCGTCGGGTTGGATGAAATTCTTACGGCGAATCTCGACCGGGTCGATGCCCAGCTCATCGGCCGCCATGTCGACGATCCGCTCGATGAACGCGGCCGCCTCGGGACGTCCCGCCCCCCGGTAGGCCCCCATCGGCGTGGTGTTGGTGGCAACGACCGCCACATCGAACGCGATGTGCGGAATGTGGTACACGCCCTGGGCCATGACCTTGGTCTGGCCCAGCACGAGGATGCCACCGAAACCTCCGTAGCCTCCGGCATCCCCGATCATCCGGCAGCGCATCCCCACGAATGTGCCATCCCGCTTGAGGCCCAACTCCACGTACTGCACCTGGCCGCGACCGTGTGACAACGCGACCATGTTCTCCGAACGGGTCTCGACCCACTTCACCGGTCGGTGCAGCTCGAGGGCGAGTTTGGCCGCCACCACACCTTCCGCCGAAAGATGCTTGCCGCCGAAGGAACCGCCCACGTTCGGGGCGATCACCCGCACACGCTCCGGATCGATGCCCAACAGCCCGGCCAGGACGCCCCTGATCATGTGGGGCATCTGGCAGGAAAGATGCACGGTGAGGTCGAAATCGGTGCCGGTCGGATCGACGGCGATGGCACTCCCCTCCATGGGCACCACGGCCACCCGTTGGTTCTCGAATCGTCCCCGGACGACGACGTCGGCGTCCGCGAGGGGGTCCTTGCTGCCGGCACGCAATCCGATGATGACGTTGCTGCCCATTGCTTCGAACTGCAAGGGGGAATCCGGATCGAGCGCGTCCTCCATGTCGACGACGGCCCCGAGTGGCTCGTAGTCGATCTCCACCATTTCGGCCGCGTCCATCGCCAGGGCACGTGACTCGGCGACGACCACGACGACCGGGTCTCCGACGAAGTTGACGGTTCCTTTCGCGAGTGCGGGTCGGATCGCAGCCGGATGCAACAGCATCAGGGCCGGAGCGTCCGGGAAATCGAGGTCATCGGCGCTGTAGACGCCCACGACCCCCGGCATCTCTCGCGCCGCCTTGAGGTCGATCGACCGGATCGTTGCGTGCGCAATCGGGGAGCGCACGAAGTACAGCGTGAGCATGCCCTCCTTCTTCAAGTTGTCGACGTACGTCCCCGCTCCCCGCAGAAGGTCGGGGTCCTCAACCCGTCGTATCGGCTTGCCCGAGAACGTACCGGCGCCGAGTGTCATACGGTTGCCTCCTCGAGTGCTCGGCGGACCAGGACGGTCGCCAGGTGGCGGCGGTATTCCGAGGATGCGTTGGTATCGCTCGGTGGTTCCGTCCCGTGGTCGGCGGCCGCCGCGGCATCCGCAACGGATGCACCTCTGCCCACCGCCTCTTCGACCGCCGTCGCCCGCAGCGGCGTCGCCCCCATGTTGACGAGGGCGATACCGGTCGTGCCGTTGACGACCGCTGCCACTCCCACAATGGCCCAGTCCTGCGCTCGCCGGTTGAACTTCTGGAACGACCATCCCGCACCCGCCATCTTCGGCACGCGAATCTCGACGAGCATCTCGTCGGGAGCAAGGGCGGTCTCGAGGAATCCCCGGAAGAAATCGACCGCCGCGATCTCTCGGCGGCCGTCGGGCCCCTGCGCGACGAGGGTACCCCCCAGGGCGAGGACGGCGGCAGGGAGATCCGACGCCGGATCGCCATGGGCCAACGTCCCGCCCAGGGTGCCGCGGTGGCGCACTTGCGGATCGCCGACCTGGTGGGCGGTGTAGGCGAGCAACGGGACTTCCTGTTTCAGCAACGCCGAGGTCTCGAGGTCGTGGTGGCGGGCCAGGGCACCGATGGCGATCTCGTCGCCCCGTTCCTCGATGAACGACAGATCAGGAACCCTTCCGACATCGATGAGGACCGATGGAATGGCAAGTCGTAGCTTCATCAGCGGCAGGAGCGAATGTCCGCCGGCGATCAATTTGGCCTCGTCGCCGTGCTCGACGAGGAGGGCGATCGCTTCCTCCGCCGAAGCAGCCCGGGCATAGTCGAAGGCAGCCGGGATCACGAGACCGACTCGCGTCTGCGAACTGCGATCCTGGGTGCAGGCGAGAACCGCCTGCACAATGTTGTGGTAGCCGGTACATCGGCAGAGATTTCCTTCGAGGCCCTCTCGCACCCCCCGCTCGTCGAGCTCGGGCTCCTCGGCCAGGAGCGAGACCGCCGCCATCACCATGCCTGGCGTGCAGTAGCCGCACTGCAATGCGTGATGCTCACGGAAGGCCTCCTGCACCGGGTGCAGCGCACCGTCGGGACCACCGAGGCCTTCGATGGTCACGATCTGCGCCTCGTCGGCCTGGGCCGCCAGCAGCGTGCACGACTTGACCGACTCACCGTTGAACAGCACGGTGCACGCGCCGCACGAGCTGGTGTCGCACCCGATATTCGTCCCGGTCAGTCCGAGCGTCTCCCTGATGTACTGCACGAGGAGTTGCCTCGGCTCGACATCGTCCCGGTGCGCAGCGCCGTTCACTTCGACAGAAATCAAGACCATCCGCGACCATCCTCGGCTCACATGCACTTAGGGGTGTCACCTTAGTGGGGAGTGTCCGGGATCATCATCGACCGCCGTGGTCCGGATACCCGCCGCCCGAAGTTAGGTGGGCCTGATATCGCCCGGTCCGTCGATCGACAGCCCGTCGAGCTGATCGATGCTCTTGGTGTTCTTCTCCGCCCAGTAGTTGCGGATTCCTTCCGGCCCCTTCCTGTTCGACCATTGGTCCATGGTCGGTCGGTGGCCCTCGAACGACATGAAGGGAACCCCGTACCCGCACGAATCGGCGACCCGGCTCACCTCGGCGACGATGATCGAGCGCACGCCCACGCCCGCCCCACCCGGGAACCGACCGGCCAGATCGGCGAAGACGGGATCGTCGGTCAGGACGGCCCGGCCCTTCCCGTGCAGTCGCACGATGCGGGGCGCTCCGCTGAACGCGCAGAACATCACCACGATCCGGCCATTCTCACGCAGGTGGGCGATGGTCTCGACGCCACTCCCGGTCTGGTCGAGATAGGCCACGGTGCGCTCGTCGACGACGACGAATTCCTGCCGATTGCCCTTGGGTGAGCAGTTCACCATGCCTTCGGCCGAGAGTGGAGCTGTCGACACGAAGAAGACCGGCTGTGCCTCGAGCCACGCGGCGAGACCCTGATCGATGACCTCGTACGTCCGGCCCATCCGGCCATTATCGCAGCCGGCGGGTGCCCCCCGGCACGGACCCCTTGCCTGGCCGGAACGCCACCAGGGGTAACGTCGCGGGGGTGACACTGGCTGCCAAGGTGCTGACGGTCTCCGAATCCGTCAGCCGCGGCACCCGCGAGGACCGCTCAGGAGAGGAACTGGCCGCTGCATTGACCCGCCACGGCTACCGCGTCGTCGAGCGGCGGGTCGTCCCTGACGGGGTCGCGCCCGTCGCCTCCGCCCTCCGGGACCTCTCCTCGTCGTTCGCCGGCCTGCTGGTGACGACCGGCGGGACGGGATTCTCACCCACGGACCTCACGCCGGAGGCGACCCGCTCGGTCATCGAACGCGAGGCCCCGGGAATGGCCGAGGCCATGCGCGCCGTCAGCCCCCTCGGGCGCCTCTCGCGTGGTGTCGCGGGTGTTATCGGTCAGTGTCTCGTGCTCAACGTTCCCGGATCCCCCAAAGGGGCGATCGAGTCCCTGGACGCGGTCGTCGACGTGCTTCCCCATGCGCTCGAGCTCCTGGCCGGAGGTGCACCCCACTAGCCTTCGGGAACCGACCGAACCGTCGCTGGCATGGAGGTGAAGCCCGAGAGGCCGGTAAAAGGCAATAATTGGCACGGCTCTTATTAGTCTGGCCAAGGGCGTTCGTCCGGGGACGGAAGCCGAAAGGGGCAACTGTGAAGGACGTGCTCGACGACATCGAACAATGGCAGCGTGCGGGCCACCGCGTTGCCCTGGCCCGGGTCGTGGCCGTGATCGGTTCGGGACCACGCGACCCGGGAGCCGCCATGGCGGTGAACGAGCAAGGAGAGGTGGCCGGGTCCGTCTCCGGCGGGTGTGTCGAGGGCGCCGTCGTGGCTGAGGCGCTCGAGGTGCTGGCCAGCGGGGAACCTCGACTCTGCACGTTCGGCTACTCGGACGAAGAGGCATTCTCGGTCGGGCTGACCTGTGGGGGAACGGTTCGGATCTTCGTGGAGCCGCTGGACTAGTGGACGGGTTGTTCGACCTGGTGGCCGACTGCCTGCGTGCGGAAGAGCCGGTGGCATGGGCCACCGTCATCGAGCTCGCTCCCCGAGAAGAGGGTGGCCCCGAGACCCTCCCGCCTCTCGGGGCCAAGGTCGTCGTACGCCCGGAGACGGAGCCGAGAGGCTCGTTGGGCGATCCGGGCCTCGATGTCGTCGTCACCCGCGACGCGCAAGGGGCGCTCGTCCACGGCCACAGCGTGGCCCGCCATTACGGACCCCACGGCGAACCTGGACGCGCGGACATCACGGTGTTCATCGAGGTCTTCGCTCCCCCACCCCGCATGCTGATATTCGGGGCGGTCGACTTCACCGCGGCGCTGGTACGCGTGGCCAAGGTGCTCGGCTATCACGTCACCGTCTGCGATGCCCGGCCCGTGTTCGCCACCTCTGCCCGCTTCCCCGAGGCCGATGAAGTGGTGGCCGACTGGCCGCACCGCCATCTGGCCAAGGTGGCGGACAGCCTGGGGGCCAGTGACGCCGTCTGCGTGCTCACCCACGACCACAAGTTCGACATCCCCGCGCTCACCGGCGCGTTGAAGACCAAGGTCGGTTATATCGGCGCCATGGGCTCTCGCAGCACGCACAACGGCCGCGTCGAGCGGTTGCAGGCTGAAGGCGTCGAACCCGATGACCTCCGACGGATCATGGCACCCATCGGTCTCGACATAGGGGCCCGGACGCCCGAGGAGACCGCCGTGTCGATTTGCGCCGAGATCATCTCGCTGCGCGCCGGCGTCACGGCGCCCTCGCTACGCGACGGCGTCGGCCCGATCCATCGGGTCGCCCCATGAGCGGGTCCGCGTTGCAGACACCGACGAGCGGCGACTGGATCGCCGTCGGTGAGGGTGAGCTCCCCGTCGACGAAGCCTGGAGATGGGTCGGGGTCCCCGATTGTGGTGGCATCGTCACCTTCTGCGGCACTGTTCGGGATCACTCCGACGGACGGGCAGGGGTGACGACCCTGGACTACGAGGCCTACGAGGAGCACGTCGTGCCGCGGCTCACCGATGTCGCCACCACGGCCCGGGCGCGATGGCCGGAAATCGGCCGCGTGGCCCTCCTCCATCGGGTCGGGCGGCTCGAAGTAGGCGAGGTCGCCGTCGTCGTCGCCGTCTCGACCCCGCATCGAGCCGAGGCGTTCGCCGCCGCGCAATTCTGTATCGACACCCTCAAGCACACCGTGCCGATCTGGAAACGGGAGACCTGGGAGGGAGGATCCGACTGGAGCGTGTGCTCCACCGAGGGTGCCGCGGCCCCTGGCGACCCGTCGTCGCTGGTGGCACTCCCTGCGCCCGCCGGATCCGGCGAGTGAACGCACCGTCAGCCGGTCGACGCAGATGATCCCCCTCGACGACGCGCAACGGTTCGTCCTGGGATTCTGCCGTCCTCTGCCTCCCGTCGAGCTCGCGCTCGACGATGCTCTCGGTTGCGTGCTCGGCACACCCGTCATCGCCACGGAGGAAGTCCCGTCGTTCGCCAACTCGGCCATGGACGGGTACGCGGTGCGGGCCGACGACACGTCGGGGGCACCGGTGCGCCTCACCGTGATCGGCTCCATTATGGCCGGCCATCCACTCGACAAGACCGTCGGCCCGGGTGAGGCGGCACGCATCATGACCGGTGCACCGGTGCCGGCCGGAGCAGACGCCGTCTGCATGGTCGAGGAGACCGAGACGGCGGCGGACGGAGGCAGTGTCGTCATCGGGCGCCAGCTGCAGCGGGGCGACTTCGTCCGCCAACCCGGTCGCGATGTCGCCATCGGCGATGTCGTTGCGCCCGCGGGAACCGTCCTCACCCCCGCTCACCTCGGAGTTCTGGGCAACCAAGGTGTCGCGAGTGTGGATGTACACCCCCGTCCGCGCGTCGGCGTGCTCTCCACCGGTGACGAGCTCTTCTCCGGGACCGGCCCCCTTCCCCCCGGCAAGATCCGCGATGCCAACCGCCGCACCCTGCTGGCCCTCGTCCGCCGCGAGGGATGGGACGGCGTCGACCTCGGGATCGTCGGGGACGATGAAGCCGCTCTCGTCGAGGTGCTGTCCTCGGCGGGGTCGACCTGTGATGCGATCCTGACCAGCGGAGGGGTGAGCGTCGGCGACCTCGACCTGGTGCGGGTCGTGCTGGAGAAACTGAGTGCGGAGAAGATGCGGTGGATGCAAGTCGCCATCCGGCCGGCGAAGCCGTTTGCGTTCGGCGTTCTGGAAGCCTCGGCGACCCCGGTCTTCGGGCTCCCGGGCAACCCGGTGTCGGCCATGGTCAGCTTCGAGTTGTTCGTCCGCCCGGCTCTTCGGCTCCTGGGCGGCCATCATGTCCTGCAGCGGCCCATCGTCTCGGCCACCGCGGAGGTGGACCTGCGCCGCAAGCCCGACGGCAAGCTTCACCTCCTCCGGGCCCAGCTCACCCTCGACGCACCCGATTCGTGGCGTGTCCGCACCACCGGCGGCCAGGAATCGCATCAACTCCATGCCATGTCCGAAGCCAATGCGCTGATCCTGCTTCCTGACGGCGTCGGTGTCGCGGCCGGAGAGCGGGTGAGCGTGCTCGTGATCGACCCCGACCGGCTGCACGCGGATACCTCGCCGGTCCTGCACGCCCCTTCGGACCGGGGGGGATCGTGACGAACCCGGTACCCGTCGCCATTTCGGTGAATCCGCGTCGCAGCCGTCCCGATGGTGAGATCTCCCCGGCACAGACCATGCCGATCGACGGGCCTCTTGTGGACCGTTTCGGGAGAGTCCACAACGACCTCCGCCTTTCGGTCACCGATCGGTGCAACCTGCGCTGCGTCTATTGCATGCCCGAAGAAGGACTCTCGTTCCTCCCGACGAGCGAGCTCCTGACGTTCGACGAGATCACACGGTTGGCCCGGGTGGCCAAAAGTCTCGGCGTCTCGGCGCTGCGTCTCACCGGTGGGGAACCGCTGGTGCGCAAGGGGCTGCCCTCGCTCATCGCACGGCTCTCCGCGCTCGGATTCGAGGATCTGGCGATGACCACCAACGGCACGGAGCTGGCCAAGGTCGCCGGGTCGTTGGCGGCGGCCGGGCTGCGACGGGTCAACGTGAGCTGTGACTCCCTGCGGCCCGAACGCTTCGCTGCCATCCGGCGCCGGGGAAAGCTTGACGTCGTCCTCCACGCGATGCACGCAGCCGAGAAGGCCGGCCTGACGCCGCTCAAGGTCAACGTGGTACTCCTGCGCGGCCACAACGACGACGAGATCCTCGATTTCGCGTCCTTCGCCCGGGCGACCGGGCGGATCGTGCGCTTCATTGAGTTCATGCCACTCGACGCAGAAGGAAAGTGGGACCGCGACCAGCTCGTCCCGGGTCGAGAGGTGTTCGAGCGCATTTCGGAGGTGTGGCCTCTCGAACCGCTCTCCGAAGCTTCGAGTGCGGCACCGGCGGAGCGATTCCGGTTCAGCGACGGGATCGGTGAGATCGGCTTGATCTCCAGCGTTTCGGAGCCATTTTGCGGCACCTGCAACCGGCTCCGCATCACCGCCGACGGCGCGCTGCGCAACTGCCTCTTCTCCGACGACGAGCAGACCGTCCGCGACCTCCTGCGCCACGGTGGAAGCGATGCGGACCTGGCCCTCTTGTTCCGGCGGGCCGTCTGGGCCAAGTTCCCCGGCCACGGGATCAACGAACCGGGTTTCCTCAGCCCGGCTCGTTCCATGTCGATGATCGGCGGCTGAGCGTGGTACGCCTGCGCCTTTTCGGACCGGCCCGCGAAGCAGCCGACGGCGCCGTGAGCGTCACGCTGCCCGGAGAAACCGTGGCGACGGTCATCGCCGCCGCGGAGCTGCGTTTCGGAGAAGCATTCTCCCAGGTGGTCGCCGTTTCCAACATCTGGTTGAACGGGGAGCCCGTCACTCCCGACACCGACGTGGTCGATGGCGATGAAGTCGCGGTCATTCCCCCTGTCTCGGGAGGATGAGCACGCCACCGGCCGAACCGGGTCCCGATGGGCACGTGCGCGGCACCTTGACCCACATCGACCTCCAGGGCCGCGCCCGCATGGTGGACGTCACAGCCAAGCCACTCACTCGACGAGTGGCACTCGCCAAATGTGTCGTGGTGACATCGGCGGACGCCACCACCGTGCTCGGTGCCACCCCTGAAGGGCTCGATGCCGTCGAGGGGGCTCGTTTTGCCGGCATCCAGGCGGCCAAACAGACGTCATCCCTCATCCCCCTGTGCCATCCCATCCGTCTCGACCGGGTCGCCGTCGACGTGGCGGTCGACGGGCACAGGATTGAGATCAGCGCGGTCACCGAGATCGTGGAGCGGACGGGTGTCGAGATGGAGGCGTTGACGGCGTGCGCCGTCGCCGCCCTCACCATCGTCACGACCCTCATCCCGGTCGACCCCGATGCCTCGATCGAGGATCTGACCCTCTGGCACAAATCCGGCGGCCGGTCCGGCCACTGGGAACGCAGCGGCCCCGAGGACCGGCTCACCCGTCAGGAGGAGGCGGCGGCGCCGGACGGTCCGACGCGCTGAGGAGTTCGGTTCGCGTGCGCGGGCTGCCCTGCTCTCCTTGAGCCACCCCGGAGCATTCCGGGCCGCCCATGCCTCGCTCACCCAGCCCCTGCGCATCGAGCGCAGCGACTCGGGGTGGGTCACCGCGAAGAGAATGTGGCCGATGACCACGGCGAAGATGGCCAGGGCCAGTACGTCATGGACGAACGTGGCGCCCGTACGCCAACTCACCGGGAAGAAGCCGAACCACTTCATCACGAAACCCGTCGCCAGCATGACCAGGATCGATCCCCCGACGAAGATCGCATTCAGCTTCTGGCCGGGATTGAACTTGTCGACCACCCGGGGCGCATTGCGCCCCAACGAGCGCAACCATCTCACCTCGTCGGAGGTCCACACGTTGATACGCCGAATGTCCCGCCGCATCTGCGCTCCCCACGGACCGAGAAGGGAAATGACGAGCGGGACCGGGAGGGCGACGCCGGTCCACACGTGGATGTCGGCCACCAACGCTCGACGTCCCACCACGTCGGACAGCGAGGGAAAGTAGAGAAACAACGCCGTGACCATCAAGATGGCGAACAAGAACGCGTTGGCCCAGTGGGCGGCACGCTGCACGCCGTCGAAACGCACGAGACGGGAGACGGACTGGTCCGGCGCGCCCTGCACGGTCACGTTGCTCTTCACGTCAGCGACTTGTCCGTGGGTCCCGTGGAACCGTCACGCCAGCCGTTCACCGGGTACCCGTTGAGCTCCCAGTAGCCGGGAATGACACGGTCCACGACCCGGATGGCGGAGAGCCATTTGAGCGACTTGTAGCCGAACATCGGGCCGACATAGAGACGGACCGGACCGCCGTGCTCGGTGGTGACGGGAGCACCGAGCATGCGGTAGGCGACGATGACGTCGGGGAGCCGAGCCTGATCCAGTGTCAGGCTCTCGCTATCGGCTCCGTCGTACGACTCGAAACTGAGCGCGACGGCCGTGTCCTGCACACCGGCTTTGTCGAGTATGTCCGCGAGCTTCACGCCTTCCCAATGGACGTTCGAGACCGTCCACCCAGTGACGCATTGGAACTCTTGGACGAACGAGGTACTGGGCATCGCCTTGAGATCGGCCAGAGTGAACACGTTGGGATGATCGACGAGCCCGCTGACCTCCAATCGATACTCCGATTCCGAGATCACCGGGTACGAGCCGGTAATGGTGTAGATGCGGAAGCGGTTCCCTCCGGGGAGCAGGCCGCCCAGCCCGGACCCGAGAGCGTTGCCTATGGCATTTTGGACCTTGGCACCGAAGACGATGCCCACCGCACCCAGCACCCCCATGCCGAGGAACACCCTGCGACCCACGGCGACGTGTGGACCCGACTTCCTGTCGGTTCGACCATCCGCAGCAGGAGACACCCCCTGAGCCTAGGGACCCCGGCGGGCTGAGGGGTGTCAGGCGCCACCAGGGCGGTTCGGAGTGCGGGCTCGTTCCCCCGCAGACCCGACCCGGACTACTGCGTGGGACCAAACCGTTCGACGCGGATGCGTTCGTTCCCGATTCCTGCCCGCAGGACAATTTCGGTGGCCGCGTCCGAGAAGCCTGACGAACCGCAGACGAAAACAGTGGTCTCCGCCCCTATCGACGCCGGGAGATCTGCCGCGGAGAGCCGGCCTGCAGGACGAGGGCAGCCTTCGGGGGTCCTGCGTGTATAGAGGATCGTTCCGGGGAGGTGGCCCAACTCTGCCGCGTAGTACAGGTCCTCGGGGGTACGAATGGACACGATCAGATGCACGAGATCCGACCTCCCCGTCTGACGGGCCAACCGCAGCATCGACATGAGGGGCACTATGCCCGACCCCCCGCCGAGGAGGAGGGCGGGCGTGTCACCACGCCACACGAACCAACCCCCGATCGGGCCTCGAACCTCCAGTTCGTCCCCGACGACCACTTCGTCATGGAGGAAGGACGAGACCTCGCCGTCGGGCAATCGCTCGACGGTCAGTTCGATCTCGCGGGAACCGTCGGGAGCCGAGGCCACCGAGTAGGAACGAGAGGCGGTATAGCCGTCCGGCGCGGTCAGGCGCAGCACGTAGTGCTGACCGGCCAGGTAGTCCGACGGCTCATCCAACGCCATCCGAAACGTCTTGGCCGTTGCCGTTTCCGGACGAATCTGCACGACCGTGGCACGTTGCCATTTCCCCAAGGGAGGAAGCGAAATGGACGCGTCAGTCACCCCGGTACCGCTGTTCCAACCAGGGGTCACCGTGATCGTGATACCCGTTCTGCTCCCAGAACCCCGGTTCGTCATGATCCATGACCTCGAGGCCAGAGACCCACTTGGCGCTCTTCCAAAAGTACAAATGAGGAACGAGGAGGCGCGCCGGACCACCGTGCTCGCGCGCAAGCGGCGCGCCCCCGTACTCCCAGACGACCCAGGCCTGGCCGCCGGTGACATCCTCGAGAGGAAGGTTCGTCGTGTACCCCGTGTGGGTCGTGGCGAGCACGTGGCTCGCAGTGGCGGAAGGTCGGGCCGCCGTGAGGAGCGTGTCGACCGAGACTCCGGTGAAGGTGACACCCAACTTCGACCACGTCGTCACGCAGTGAATGTCGCCCGCATAGGTCGATCCAGGGAGTGCCTGCATCTCCTCCCACGTCCATCTCATCGGCTGTTCGACCAGGCCCCCGACCGAGAACGTCCAGGTCTCCGTCGCGATGTCGGGGGTAGCCTCGGCTGTGAGCACCGGCCACTCCTGCCCGACGTCATATTGCCCCGGAGGCAAGCGGGGATCGCGGTTACCCCGGCCGTGGAATCCTCTCGTCGGCTTCATCGCCAGATTCTCCTTCCCTCGCGCCTCGACTTTATTCCCTGTGTTGCGGCGAATTCTCGAGGTCGTGGCCCCTCGGTCATCGGCCGCTCGGGTGCCGGTAGATTGCGGCAATGGACGACTACCCGACCCTTTTTGCATGGGCTGGAGGGAGAGTGGCCTTCGATCGAATGATCGATGCGTTCTACGACCGGGTCGAGAACGACGATCTCCTGGGGCCCCTCTTTCCGGGAGGAGTCCACGAAGAGCACCGCACCAACGTGGCGACGTGGTGGTGCGAAGTATTCGGAGGCCCAAAGGAGTATTCCGGAGACGTCGGCGGGTACGAACGGATGCTGCACAAGCACTTGCGCCTTCGCATAACCAAGGAGCAACGGTTCAGGTTCGCCTCGCTGATGAGCCTCGCTGCCGACGACGCCGGCCTGCCCGACGACCCGGAATTCCGTTCGGCTCTCGTCGCGTATCTCGAATGGGGCACCCGCCTCGCACTCGCGAACTCACAAGAGGGCGCCGACGTCGTCGAGCATGCTCCTCTCCCGCGATGGGGATGGGGGGAGGCACCGCCCTATCAGCCGTGAGGGGCGTCTCGACGACTCAGGCTTCCCGCAGCAGCGACACGATCGCGAACGGGCTCAAGGGCAGGCGGGTCACCGTGACCCCCAGGGGCGCCAACGCGTCGGCCACGGCGTTGATCACCGCCGGTGGAGCACCGATGGCGCCACCTTCGCCGACGCCTTTGTAACCACCGGGACCGGTGCTCGGTGTCTCGATATGGCCGTATTCGATGACGGGAACCTCCGCCGCCGTGGGCAACAGGTAATCCATGAACGTCGTCGCCAACGGATTCCCGTCCTCGTCGTAGGCGAGATGCTCCAGGAGTGCGCCGCCGATGCCCTGCACCGAGCCCCCGGCGATCTGGCCCTCCACCACATTCGGGTTGATCATGGGCCCACAATCCTCACTCACGATGTAGCGCAGGAGCTCGACGCGGCCGGTCGCCACGTCGACCTCACAGGTGCACACATGGGAGGCATTCACGAAGATGGAGCCCGGCTTGGTCGTGTAGCGGGCACTCGCCTCGAGCCCGGCCTCTTGGCCCGGAGGGAGCGAGTGCGGATCGAAGTAGGCAACCGTTGCGACCTCCTGGATCGTCATCCCCAGTGAAGGCGCACCCCGCACGCTCGCCCGGCTGCCCGTGATGTCGATGTCCTCGACCGCTGCTTCGAACTTGTTGGCGACGATGGCGACGATGCGGGCGCGCAAGATCGACGCGGTCTCCCGTATGGCCCCCGCGGTCATGGAACCGCTGCGGCTGCCCGCAGCACCGGGACCGAACCCGGTTACCGCGGTATCGCCCTGGATCGTATGCACGTCGTCGATGTCGACGCCGAGTGCGTCCGCCGTCAACTGGACGACGGTTGTCTCGATGCTGTTTCCCGCCGAGCCCCCGGCGATATAGACGTTGACCTTCCCTGAAGGCTCGATACGGATCGTCGCCGCCTCCGTGGCGTAATAACCGAAGCCGGGTGTGGACGGTTCGACGTAGGTGGACATGCCCACACCCAGATAGCGACCGGCCTGTCGAGCGGTCGCCTGCTCGCGGCGGAAGGCCTCGTAGTCGAGCATCTCCAGCGCCTGCTCCAGTGTCTCGAGCGGTGAGACGTTGTCGAACGTCATGCCGTTGGCGCTGGTGTAGGGCAGCTCCTCGGCCCGCAGGAGGTTCCGCCGCCGGAGCTCCGCCGGGTCGATGCCCATCTGGCGCGCCGCGATGTCCAGCAGGACTTCCCGGGCCACGGATTCGAATTGCCACGGACCCCGGTAGGGGGTGCGGCCAACCGTGTTCGTGTACATCGCCTTCGAGGTGAAACTGGCGCGCGGCACACGGTACGGGCCGGGAAACATGGCACCCACCACCGAGGAGGTCCCCACCGGCCAGGGTGTCGGGTAGGCGCCGCAGTCAGAGACGAAGTCGATCTGCGCCGCCTGGATCAGCCCGTCCGCGTCGAAGGCCATCTTGACGGCAGCCTGCTCGTGGCGGGACTGGCCCGCGGCGAGGAGGTTCTCACGCCGGTCCTCGACCCACTTCACCGGAGCCTTGACCTTGCGCGCCGCCAGCATCAGGCACATCTCGTCGCGCTGCACCATGATCTTCTGCCCGAAGCCGCCCCCCGTATCGCGCATCACCACCCGAATGAGGTTCTCCGGCATCCCGAGCAGGCGGGAGCAGAACAGCCGGACCTCGTGGGGCGACTGCGTCCCCGCATAGATGGTGAGTTCCCCCGTCGTCGCCGAAAAGTCGACGACGAGTCCTCGGCACTCCATCGGGACCGCGGCGTAGGCCTGCTGGACGATCGTCTCGCCGACCACGTGGGCGGCGGAGTTGAACACGTCCTCGAGGGCGGAGGCGGGCAATCCCCCCATGGCGCCGATCAGGTTCGAGCCGTGGCCCGGGTGCACCAGGGGTGCTCCTTCGTGGTCGGCGGACATGTAGTCGACCACGGCAGGAAGTGGCTCGTACTCAATGTCGACCAGGTCCGCCGCGTCCTCAGCGATGTAGCGGCTCGTGGCAACCACCAGGGCCACCGGGTCGCCGGCAAAGCGTGCCTCGCCCTCGGCCAGCGGGGGCCGGGGCGTTTCGGGACTCGCCGGGCCCAAAGAGCTGTGCCATTGCTCCTTGACGTCGCAATTGAGATCGGCGGCCGTGAAGACGGCGTGGACCCCGGGGAGCCCACGTGCCGCCGACGTGTCGATACGGCCGAGAGCCGCACGCGGGAACGGGCTGCGGACAAAGCAGGCGTGCAGCATACCGGGCAGCGAAATGTCGTCGACGAAGACGCCCCGCCCGGTCAGCAGCCGGGCGTCCTCCACCCGGTGCACGCGCGCCCCGGCGTAGCGTGCGGCACCACCTTGCGCGAAGTCAGGCATGGCCCGGACCCGCGGCGGCGGCTTGGCGAACAGCTTTCAAGATCCCCTGATAGCCCGTGCAGCGACACAGGTTTCCGGAGAGAGCTTCGCGGATTTCGGCATCAGTCGGATCCGGGTGATCACGCAGGAAGGCCGTCACCGAGACGATGAACCCCGGCGTGCAGAAGCCACACTGAAGACCGTGGCAGTCCCGGAACGCTTCCTGAACGGTCGACAGCGTTCCTTCGGGCGACGCGATGCCTTCGATCGTCGTCACCTCGGCCCCCTCGACCTGTACCGCGAAGAGTAAGCACGATCGAACCGCTTCGCCATCCACGAGAACCGTGCACGCGCCGCACACCCCGTGCTCGCAGCCCAGATGGGTCCCGGTGAGACGGCACTGTTCGCGCAGGAAATCGGCCAACGTCAGGCGGCTCTCGACCGTCCTCGTATACACCTGCCCATTTACAGTGAGGTGTACGACAGCGTCACCCACGGCGCGCCTCCTCACTGGCGGCGGCCCAGGCGCGTGCCACCATGACCCCGCCCACCTGCCTGCGATAGTCGGCAGAGCCGTGAAGATCGTACGGAATCGACTCGAGGTGCTCGACCGCGAGCCGACCCACCTCGTCGGGATCGACATCGGCGACGGACGCACCGACAACTGCGGCTTCGGCGCCGACCGCACGCTCCGGCGTGGAACCGAGACCGATCAGACCGATCGCACAGCGCCGGATCCGATCATCGTCGTCGAGTTCGAGGCCGAGCGCCGTGCCGGCGATGGCGAAGTCACCGTGACGACGGGCGAATTCCTCGACGGCAAAGCCGCAGCGACCCGACCAGACCGGGAAGGAGACGCCCGCGAGCACTTCGTCCGGCAGCAGACTCGTGCTCCACACGCCATCGAAGAAATCGCCGGCGGCGATGGACCGTGTCCCCCGGGGCGAAACCGCTTCCATGCGCGCATCCAGGGCGAGAGCCACCGCGGGGTACTCAGCCGCCGGGTCGGCGTGGGCGATCGATCCGCCGAGAGTCCCCCGATTGCGGATCTGGAAATGACCAATGAAGGGTGTCGCTCTCGCCAGAAGAGGCACCGCGGCAGCCACCTCGGCACTCTTCCCGACGACCGCTTCGGTCGTACCCGCACCGATCCACAGCGAGCCGCCCCGACGTTCGATGCCCTTCAACTCGCCGATACGCCCGATGTCGACGAGGTGATCGAAGACGGCCAGGCGCAGTGCCAGCATGGGGACCAAGCTCTGGCCCCCGGCCAGCACTTTCGCATTTTCGCCAAGCTCAGCGAGGATCGATGCTGCTTCGATGACCGTCTCCGGGGCGTGGTAGTCGAACTGGGTCGGCTTCATGGACGATCAGGCGATGTCGATCGACGGCAGGCATTGCGCCGGTACTGATCCGGCTCCGGTGATGATCGATGTCCCAGCCTTCACGCACCCCACGACAGGCCAACCCCTCCGGTGAACCGACGCCCCGTACATCAGTGCCATCATCCTATGACACGAATACACTCCTCCGGTGCGAGGAGTGTGACGCGGCGCCCGGGGCGCTCAGCTCGACGGTGCCTCCCCCGGTTCGTACTCCTTCTTCGGGCTCAGTAAGGTGCTGCCCTCGTTCGCCCCCGGCTTGACGAGATATCCGCAGAGGGGCTTCTTGTCGGCGCCCCAGACGAACTGCTGGTTCTTCACCGAGATGTAGTACCAACAGCTCCGGTTGGAGTATTCGCCCTTGGTGAAGTGGATCGCCTGGGGCGCTATTCCTCCCAGGTTGTCACCGGAGGGCAGATTGTAGAGACCCTTCTTGACGACAGCCGGTGTCACGGCGGTCCCGCTTGACGGCGCCGCCGACTTGATGGCGTCCTGGAGCAGAGCCCCTTCGGCCCAGCCGATGATGGCCTGTTCCCCGAAGTTCGGCGACGTGTGCAGCGTCGGTGCGTACGTATCGAGTGCCGACCAGAACGTCTTCGTCGCTGCGTCATGGACGAAATAGGGAATGTCCTGCTGGGAGGCCAGCATGCCCTGGAACTGCGGATTGGTGGCCATATCGCTGCTGACGGCAGCCGCGATCTCAATGGGGCTCCATCCCTGCGCGGCGCATTCGGTCGCCGCCTTCTCGGCGACCACCGAGGCGTCACCGACTTCGAGCACGTCCGCCCCGGCTTGCTTCGCCGCAATGCACTGCGCGTCGTAGCTGGGCGCTGAGAACGAGATTCCCGATGTGTAGACGACACTGACGCCGTACTGTTTCCCGATGACCTTGTCGAGCGCCGTCTCCGACTGGCATACGGCGGCCTCGACGCAGTAGAAGACAGCCTCCTTCTTCAGATGCGTCAAACGCGCGATGCCGATCTGCTGCCCCGTGTCGCCGTAGTTGAGCGTGGGGCCGGGCGAGAACGTGTCCAGGCTGTTGTAACTGAGGTTGCTGTCGGCTGCGCCAATGATGGGGACGTCGGCCGCGGCGGCGATCTTCGCCCAGGCCGTATCCGCGTTGCTGTTGTCGAAGATGGCGGCGACGTGCTCGGTGTCGATGGCTTTTTGGACGGCCGTGGTCGACACGGCCGGATTGGTCATATCGTCGGTCGCGATGACCTTCACCGGATGTCCGTTCAAGCCTCCGTGGGCGTTCACCCACGACGCCCAGGCCTGAAGGGTCGGGGTCGTCTGTTGGGCCTGCGCGCCCTGCGGTCCGGTGCAGCTGCAAATATCCGCGATAACGATAGTGGTGGCACCCGCCGCGGCGGCCGGAGTCGCGCTCCCCACGAGGTCGACCGCGACGAGTGGCGTACTCGCCAACGCCGCTGCGACGGCTGTGCCCATCCATCGCCGACACGCGCTGGCGCTTCCGGGTGACGAACTTCAGATGCGCGGATTTCCCAACATGACGCGTCATGACGACGTTGACCCCCCCTGAGCGACCACTCCCGATCGCCGCAGCTCTTCCTTTCGTTCAGCCGGAACAGCGCTGAACTCTCCGCTTGCGGGTCTTCTTCGGGACCTACCAAGTCGTGCATCTACGCCCGCAGGTGTCGATGGTAAACGAGGTCACTTTAAATTGCAACACTCCCTTGCAAATGCGCGTTCACGGACTTCGTCAGTTGCCCGCACGAGAATCTGGCCTTCCGGACGGGAGGAAGCCGTCCGCCCTCAGACGAGAGAAGGGACCTCGAGTCCGTAGAACCGTCGGGCATTCAGTCCCAGCACCTTCGCCCGGTCGGCCTCGCCGAGGGATGCGATCCGGGAACGAATCTCGTCGACGACGCCGAAACTAGCGTCGATGTGGGGGTAGTCCGACGCCCACACGAAATAGTCCGCGCCCACCGCTTCGATGATGGGAGCGATCACCGACTCGTCGGGATCGGCCGATACGAGACACTGGCGGAAGAAGTATTCGCTCGGCCTCATGCTCATTGGTGCGATTGAGCGCATGACCTCAAATTTGTGGTCCATCCGGTCGAGCCACGCGGCGATCCAGGTGGCTCCCGACTCGAGCACCGTGCAGCGCAAACGGGGGTGCTTTTCGAAAACGCCGCTCGCCAAAATCTCGGTGAACGCCGCCATCACGTCGATGGCCAAGAAGGCGAATCCGAACAGGGCTTGACCTCCAGCGGTCTGGAAGGCGGGTCGGGAGAAGGACGTCTGATCTCGCACCACCACGTGGAACCCGATCGGCATGTCGAGATCCTCGACGGTGGACCAGAAGCGGTCGAAGGCCGGGTCGCTGATGCCCCGCCCACCCCGCGCTGCCGCATCGGGCGACAGATAAACCGCCTTGCAACCGGCATGCCGAGCTCGCACGACCTCTTCGATGGCGCCCACTTCGTCGATGAGGGAGATATGGGCCACGGGTACCAGGCGCACCGGGTCGTGGGAGCAGAAATCGACGATATAGCGGTTGTAGGCTCGCGCGTACGCTCTCGCCAGGGCCGGTTCGGTCACGAACCCCTCCCAGCAAATGCCGAGCGTCGGATAGAGCAACGCGATGTCGATACCCTCGTCATCCATGACGACCAGACGCGCCGCGGGGTCGTAGCCTCCCGGTGGGCATCCATCTTCGTAGCGAAGCGTGCCGCTCCGGTCGAGGGCTGCTGCGGCCTCGAGGTTGATCCCGCCCATGCCGGCGAGGCCGTTGCGCATTCCTTCGACCGGATGCCCGTCAATGAGCAGGACCTCATCACCTCGTTCGTCGATGGCGATACGGATGGCCCGGTCCCGGAAGGCCGGATCGATGTAGTCGATCCAGGTGTTGCGCGGTTCGAGAACATGGCTGTCGGCATCGATACAAAGAGGACGTTGGGTAGACATGCCTGACTCCTCGACTAGGTCCACTGCAACCTAGGTCAACGTAGGTCAAGAGCGTCGTGCAGTGCCGATGCATGCGACCTTGACCCCGTCCTCGGTGCTTGCGCACCCCCATGTATCGACGCACGGGCATCAATCCCCGCGTGCAACCACTCGATCCAACATCGCCCCGTCTGTCCGGGTCAGCAGTGACCGGGTGCCCTCGTTCATGCAGCCTTGTGCGAAGGCTCGGGGTGCGAAGTCGACAATCGAGCCGGAGAGTGAACGCAGTCGTTTGTAACCGGCGTTGCACACTGGAGGTCCCGCCCCCCGCATGTATCACCAAGGCGCCGAATCGCTCGTTCTCCTTGGTATGACCATTGTCGGGGCAACGACCGCGTCCCCCGTATGCTCGCGATTGCATCCCTGAGGTGACGCGTTGACGGGCATGCTTGCCGAGGGTTACCTCGCACCCGATGGATCCCAGGTAGAGGGCTCGAGACACGAGGGCGCACCCCCAGAAGGAGTTCCACCTAAAGGGTGCGCAAGAGCCCGTCACCGACGGCGGCGTCGACTTCTCTTGGCCCTCGGCGCAGTCGTCGTCGTATTCGTGGCGGCCACTCTCGCACTCTTTGTCTATCCTCCGACAGATCAGCCAAGGCATGTCGACGGGATCTTGAGCCTCAATGGCGGAGATGAACAAGCTCGGGAAGCAAAGGCGGTGTCTCTCGCTGAGAAGGGCTACGCCTCGGTTCTTCTGTTTTCTCAGGGCTCACTGGCCAACGACACGCCGTGTCCCAAAGTGCCCCATGTCTCGGTTGTGTGTTTCATCGACGCCACGAACAACACCAGAGGCGAGGCGAGATGGGCGGGGCACTACGCAGAGCGCCACCACTGGCACAGTCTCTTGATCGTGCCGGGCCGAGCACAAGCCACACGCGCGCGCTTGCTCATGACACGATGTTTCTCGGGGCAGGTTGTCGTCAGTCCGGCCACGGAGCCGCTCCGGGAAATTCCGGGTGACGCGCTCCATGAGTGGGGTGGTCTCCTCGCGGCACTCCTGATCTATCGGGGCTGCTGAGGTCCAGGAGCGACTCAGCGCGGAGGTCTCAGCGGTGAAAGATCTCTACGAGCGAGCGCCCGGAGCCTCCAGGACGGAGCTCCCACCTCGGCCAGCTACTATCAAGTCGACTGGGATGGATGGCGCACTGGACAGCGCTGGATCCTCCATTATCCGGACCCCACCGACGGACTCGTCCATCACGGCCCGCGCCCGAGAGGCGAGGTAGCCGATGAGGATGCCGACGCACTCACGCCGTTCGGCATTCGACATGGGGGCCCGCCAAAGAGCCACACAATACGCCCATATGTATTCGGCGTAGAGACGGACAACCGGATTCCGAAGTCGGTTCGCGCGCCTCGGGTCCAGCAGCGTGCACCTTTCGCGCACATTTCGTGGCGGATGCGCTGGGTGCTCGCGGCGGAAGTACAGCCAGTCGTCCACTTGCTGAAACGGACCATGCAAGGCGAGTTCGATGTTGAACATCCGGTCAGCGAGATGGTAACTCCCCTGGTGCTGCACGCGTCGCAGGGCCTGCGTGCGGGTCACTGCATACTCGTAGTCATGGCAACCCTCGTAGAGGACGCTCCGGAACCTGTCGGTCACCCGCGATGCGTCGAGCGCCACACCGGGGCCGAACGTGCCGACCACGCCGCCGGAGCTGTCGACCAGCGCCGACCAGGCATGCGCCAGCACGGCTTCCGGGTGTTCGTCGAGCGCCTCGACGCACCGAGCCAAGAGGTCACGCGCATAGAGGTCGTCGTGCGCTGCGCTCTTGAACAGCTCTCCCCTGGCCTGCTGTATGAGGAAGGTGTGATTCGGGATGAGGCCGATGTTGCGCTCTTGGCGGATGTAACGGACACGGTGGTCCTGCCGCGCATAGCGAAGGCAGATCTCCGATGTGCCGTCCGTCGATGCGTTGTCCGACACGATGAGCTCAAAATCCTCGTACGTCTGTCCGAGCAGGGACTCGAACGCCTCCGCCAGGTGTCGTTCCCCGTTATACACCGGGAGTCCGATACTCAAGCGCGGCACAGCACTGATGCGCCTCGCCCGAATCTCTTCAGCTCGCGACCCGCTCCGGTGATGCCGCTTACTCCGAACGTGCTCAACCATGGAGTTTCTCCCTCCCCACTACAGGCGCAGTCGAGAGTCCGCGAGAGGCCACACTCCAGAGGCGGCAGGCACACTGGTACGACACGACTCCCCGATCTGACCACCAACGACGGCAATTGTGAGCCGCACACCCGTGTTTTGATACGTCTCCCCAGCCTGAATCAGAGGCTGATGCTCCGAGCCGACTCGTCGAGACTGTGCTTCACTCGACCTTGGGCCGGACGCGTTCGGCAGACGTAGATGAATTCGACTGCGAGCCAGTTCGTGAGGATCGGCACGTTCACGTCGATATGCATGTTGGGTGTCCGTACGAGCCACTGTCCCGGTTCGCTGTGGTTCCAATTGTGCGCGGTCGGAATCGTTCTCTCGATGAGGAAATGCTCCGCCAGGGTTGTGCGGAACTCGTCCGCGGGCTGAATATTGCTGTAGGGCGTGTAGTAGTCAGGACGACGATGATCGAAGTTGACGTAGGTGGCGACGAACCTGCCGCCGGACGCCAGCAGCTCGGCGATCTCGGCGAACTTCTGGGACTCAGCGTCGGCCATATACTCGAAGAACCCTTGGGCGACGATCAGATCGAACGGCGCGTGGTCTGAGTCGATCGGCTCCCGCAGGAGGTCACGCTCGACCAGGTTCGGGGAGTCTTCTTGAATGGCGATATCGACCCCGTAATAGGCAATGTTCGGGTCGAGCAGCTGCCGTAGCGTGGCCGGCCCGCATCCGACGTCCAACAGCCGAGACGCGTTCCCGTCAGCCAGACGATTCACCACTCGTGCAACTTTGCGCATGCGGTAGTGCGGTTGTGCATACTTCAAGTTCTCGCGCGACCAGAAGTCCCGTTTGTAGACCGACCGTGGCGCCGAACTCATGCGACACCTGTCGGCTCACGCCGATCCCACACTGGCTCGTCCCCGAGTTTCTGCCCCGGATCGCCGGACTCTCCACGACGCGGTATCCCCGCGACGTCCGGCGCACGGTGGGCATGCCCTACGCCTCCCGGCTCGAACAAGGCGTCGTCCAATTCGTCGAACTGGCGTTCGAGCTCTTCAGCCAGTTCCGCGTTGTGTCTGCAGAGGGCGTGCCGCAACGTGTCGGCGCGACGCTCCATGTCATGGAGCTGTTCGACCAGGACGCCGGTATCGAATGACTCGACCGAATGACTGAATTCGGCCATGCCGGCGTCCGCCATGAGGTCGCGATGCTTGTCGGAATAGCCGATCGCGATGGTCGGCTTGCCAAGTTTGAGCGCGGCGATGAGATTATGGAACCGGGTCGCGATGATCGCTCCGAGGGGTTCCATCCCGTCCATGATCTCGCGGAAGGTCGTCACCGGTTCGGCAACCACCCACGATTCGTCCAAATCTGGTCGTAGCTCCCGAACGGCGATGAGGATCTCGCGCGCCGTTGCCTCGTCGGACCCGTCGGTGTCCCCGATGAACAGGCGGACCCTCCGGGCATCGTCGACGAGGCGGCACACGATCCCCGTCAGGCCGTCGACGTACCGCGGTACACCTCCGGGGCCCGGTAGCGGTCGTCGTTCGATCCGGCGTACGCCATAATGCCGACACCGATGGTTGACCAGTCCCCGCCGTGCCGGTCCCTTCCCGGGGTGGGCAGGGAGAAGGCCAGATCGGGGAAGACGGAGTCACCAGCATCAAGGCCGCGGCGCCGCATCGCCTCACGGGAACCGCTATCGCGGTAGGAACGGTACGTGGCCAATCGGGCCGCCCAGGTGGAGAGACTGCGCGTCGCCCGCTTGTTGATCGGACCGGCACCGACGCAGACAAGGGCAACCTTCGTCCTGAAGAGCCTGCCTGCGGCGGTGATCAGGAAGAGCCCGTACGGAGTGTTCCACGGTCGCAACGGGAGGCTCGCCTCGAGAACACCGGCCCCGGGGACGATCACCACATCATGGCGTCGGACCCAACTCGAGACACGAAACACATCGAGAACCCGGCTCGGGACCCGCAAGACGCTCCAGGGCTTCGACGAGAGACGGTCCTGGTGGCGATCGAACCAGAACATCTGGACGGCAGGCAGCCCGTATTCCTCGGTCACCCGTTCGGGTCCGGAGCACATGACGTCGATCACCGCCGAGGGATGCCTTGTCTGCAAGTACCCGAGCACGGCCTCCATCGAGGCGTCGTTGCCGATGTTGCCCGATCCCAGCAGGCCGAAGAGTCCGATGCGGACTCCTTCGACCGACTGCTCGCTATGTGACATCACTCGACGCTCCCGACATGGCTGATGTACCCACCTAAAGCGAGCGGCGAACGTTCGCTGTGATACGCGCGCGGCTCAGACAGACGTCTGGGTGAGGTCGGCCTCAGCGAGGATCTGTCGGAGGTGTTCCAAGCAGCGACCCCTGGTGGGACCGATGCTGCCGATGGGCATGCTGAGCTGCTCGGCGATCTCCTTGTAGGGAAGATCATCGTCTGCCATGAGCAGGCCGAGCAGGCGCCGGCAGCGCGGCGCCAGCCGTTCGGTCGCCATCCGGATCATTCTCAGTTGTTCATTCTTGAGCAAACCGGCATCGAGCGGATCGACATGGTCGTCGGCCATCATGTAGACCTCGTCGGTCGCGGAGAGTACTACCCGCCGCGTGGCGATCCTCAAGCTCTCACGTCTTGATGTGGTGGCCAGCCACGCACCGAGGCGCTCTGGTTGCTCGATCCGGTCGACGTTCTCCACCAGGCGCAACCACGTCGTCTGACACACCTCGGCCACATCGGCGTCACTGAGTCGGCACCGCCTTGCGATCGCGACCACCAACCCACCGAAGCGTTCGATGAGGATCTCCCAGGCTGCCCCCGCCCCGGCCGCGGCCTCTGCCACGACGCGGATCAGGTCTCCATCGTCCGGAGGTACCCGCGACGTGTCTTCCGGCGCACTGTCAGGCCCGCTCACCGAATCTTCAACGCACACAACCCGCCACCCTCCCGACACCGCCAGATGCCGTTGCCCAGTCTTGTCAGTCATAGTCCCCGATTTCTTGGGATTCGTCATCCCCTGTTTTGAGGATGCGCGCTGACTTTCCAAGGCGTCAAGCGACGAAGGGGCGTCGACTGTCCCGAAAGCATGGGTAGGCGAGGCGGGCAACACGCAGATCGCGCGGGCGGGCGTCGTTCAGATCAAGAGTGCACAGACGTCGGGACCGACGCGACGAAGGGGCGTCGAGTGTCCGAAAGGATCGGTAGGCGACGTCGGCAATTACGCAGATCGCGCGGGCGGGCGTCGTTCAGATCAAGAGTGCACAGAGCTCGGGGCCGACCGGCGGAATCTCAACGCGTGCAAGATCACCATGGGCACCGTCGCGACAAGAATCATCAGGTCAAGCCCCATCGACCAATTGTCGACATAGAGGAGGTCGAGTCTCCGATACGCATGGAACGAGGGGCTGTCTCGGGCTTCGAGTTGCCAAAGCCCCGTCACCCCCGGTCGCACGTCGTGGCGGCGCAGCAGCGCGGGATCGAATTGCGCGACCTCTTCGGGGAGGGCGGGGCGCGGGCCGACGAGACTCATCTTCCCGGTGAGGACGTTAAAGAGCTGGGGGAGCTCGTCGATGCTGAGTGCGCGCAGGACGGCCCCGACTTTGGTCACACGTGGATCAACTGCCGCCTTGAACAGGGGCCCGTCGGTGCGATCGTTGATGCGCGACAGATCTCGATCGGAGCTGTCCGCGCCCACGGTCATGCTGCGCAACTTATAGACCACGAAAGGTTGCAGGTGCAACCCGATCCGCGTCTGCCGATAAATCGCCGGTCCCTTACCTTCGATCCGAATGGCGATCCACGCCACCAGCAGCACAGGAGCGGCGAGGACCACCGCGATGCTGGCTCCTATCACATCGATCACACGTTTAGCCGCTAATTGCCAGGTGGCACGCCCTCCCGGCTCAACGTAGAGAAAAGCCTCGCCACTCACCGGGACGTGACGGACCCGGCACGTCGCCAAGCCCCGAAACCCTGGACAGACCTGCACATGCAGACCGTGGGCGGTGCTCAGCTCGATCACGTCGCTGATCTCCGCCGCCGAGAGAGCGTTCGCTACCACCAGGACGCCCGTCGACCCCGTCTTCATTGCGATATCGGGGAGCCCATCAATGGCCCGGTCGTTGGGGAGATCGGCCCATTCGGGACAGAACCTGGACTCACCGATTATCCCTCTCACCTCATACCCGAGCTCCGGCTGCGAATGGAGCATCCTCCAGACGTCCACGGCGTCCACGTCGGTACCGACCATCACGATGCCTCGGAGGTAACGGCCGCGTGCGCGTTGCGCAGTCAGCCATTGTCCGAAGGCCCATCGCAGCACTATGAGGGCCAAAGCACACGATCCCGCGGCCACGATCACCGTCGCGTCGTCGCCAACGGAGGCAGCCTTGACCAGCCCGAACGTCGCTGCACCGGCGAAACACGCGATCGCTATCCGCGTTGTCTCCCGCCTGCGTTGGATGCACAGCCGCGATCGGTAGAGTCCGAGCAGCGGCATGCACGCGAGGGTGACCAGAATCGCTACGCCGACCGCCCCCAACCGGCGGCTCGCAGCCATGCCTGGGGTCCCGACGGTGCCCAAGACGACCCACGACGTGACCACGGCGGCGACGTCGAGAACGAGCAGGCGAGCTCGGAGGCCACTGCTTCGCCCGTGAACGGTTCGTACCGGGGAAGCAACTGGCACGTCGGAGTCAGTATCGGGCGTGATCCTTCCAGCAAGAGCATCGACCAGGCCGATCGGGGACAACTCGGGCACCGGCGCCAGCGTGGCCGGTTCGGCCGACGCAGCGATTGGATCCGTGCTCAAATCCGATGACACGATGATCGCTCCCCCGGGTCCGAGACCTCGATCCGACTCTCTTCTTGCATCCGTCCGTCCCCAGGAGTCAGATCCACGACCGCTGACCGCCAGACAGCTGGTCAAGGTCCTCGAAACCCTCGCAGGCCGCGCGCGGCCATGCTTCGGGCACCACATGACGGAGAGAATTGATCGGTTGCGTGCTCATTCGGAGGACGAGTGCACGGATCGTGATACACGCCATCCCGAAGACCCTGCGCGGGCAAGTGGCATCGGCAGGACGGGATCGCCCAATTCTGCGACCGTTCTAATTAAAGTGCTTGGTGAGCCGACAACTGAAGGGGCTTTGCGTGCACCACAGGCTTAGTTCGCCACAGCCCGTAGATCAGCCCTCCGCTCATGCCGAGCGGTGCGAAGCCTGCGATGTCGTACGCTCCGGGGTACCTTGCGACGTCGGGACCTCGCTCGCCGGAGCTGAAGCGACGGTCGACTCGGACGTGGTCGTGATCAGAGGCCCGCACATCACGGGCCTCTTGGTCATTCCCTGTCAGCACGTCGGTGGCCTCGAGGAGCTGCTCCCGCCTGCGCGCGCCCACGTGCTTGCGGCGATACGCCGTGCCGTCACGGCGGTGGCTGCGGCGGAGTGCCCTTCGCCCGCCCGGGTTCTCGTGTCGACCGAGTCGCCGGCATCATCGACTCACCTGTGCTTCCACGTAGTGCCGCCGGATCCCGCAGCTTCCTGAGGGACTCGGCCGTAGCATCCTGGGACTTTGCCTCACTCCCCCATTTTTTGACAACGCCGCGCAACGGATGTCGGCGCCGTGCACACGCGCCTTTTGACAATCGACCGCAGCCCGTGCCATAGGTATCTCTCGTCACACGTTCATCACGATCGACAGCGCAAAAAGAGGACCGGACCTGGTAAATAGTGACTTTAGCCCCTAACAACGCGTGGGTTTTGGCTCCATAGTTACGAGGCTGGCTCAGTCTGTAAGGGTGGAACGTTGAACAAAGGGCGGGGAAACCCTCAACGGCACTCGAATCCGATGGGCACGCCGAAATGTCGGTGACACGAGTCTCATTTTAGGATAGGAGTCGAAATATTGCGATGAGTACGGACCGATATGGAGCGGTCCGCGGAGGCATGGTGTCCCTGCCGATCTGCCGCGACACGTGGTGACGCGACGGGTGGCCACCCGGAACCGGATATTCGGAACCATGGTGATGCCGTCACGTTCGCCAGTTCGGGTGGACCGTCCATGAGCCGTGGGGTCAACAGTTCGCCTGAGTCTTCGGTGCAGTCCGAGTCGGCTCGTGTCCTGATTGCCGGTAGTAATCTTTTCGCCGGTACTCTGGCCCGCACGCTGGGAACGCATGGACTCGTCACCGCCCAGACAACAGCGAGCTCTAAGGAGATAGCGCAGAAGCTGGACTGGAGGCCAGACCTTGTCCTGATCGATCTCCGGCCTTTCAATGTCCAACCCGGATCAGTCATCGTCCGGCGCGTACAGAGGTCTGGATGCAAAGTGTGCGTCATCGATCACGCCGGGGACGGTGACCGACCCTCAGCCTGGTTACGAGCCGGATCGTCGGCCGTCGTCGGCGAGGACGAACCATTCGACCAGCTGTTCCAGACAGTTACCGAACTTTTGCGCATCAGCCCTGCCCTCAACGCATCTCGGGACGCAGTCGCGTCGCAGGCCGGGCCACCAGCGCGGCGACGCGGCTCTCGCCTCGACTTGTTCGACCGTTTGACCGAGCGTGAACAATTCGTGCTGTCCGAGCTCATGGAGGGCAATGGCGCAGAAGAAATCGCGAAAGCGGCCTTCGTGTCGATCTCGACCGTTCGATCACAGATAAAGGCCATCCTCCAGAAGCTGGGAGTGAACTCCCAGCTGGCAGCCGTCGCAATGGCTCGGCGTGCTGGGTGGTCCCTGGAACTACCGGCCAAGCGGCCTCAGAAACCGTCGAACTCCCGGCGACACCAAGCCTCCTGACCCAAGAGGCGTCCGTAGGGCGTCGGCGGCCCTCAGAGGGGAAGCGGCCGGCCACCTGATCACCGAAGTGTTGTATCTCAGCGGCGCCGCCCTGCTCATGTTGTTCATGATGGCATCACGCTGCAGACGGGCTCCCCTAGTTCCGCATCCGAACGCATGAAGGTCGCAGTCTTCGGTCTCGGCTATGTCGGCACCGTCTCGGCCGCATGCCTCGCGGCAAACGGTCACGATGTCTGTGGGGTCGATCCGGACGAAATGAAGGTGGCGACCATTTCGGCTGGTCTCAGTCCGGTGGTCGAGCCAGGACTCCAGGACCTGGTGGCGAACGCAGTCGCCGCCGGCACGCTCCGTGCCTCGGTCCGGCCCGCTGACGCTCTCGCGAACGCCGACGTTTCCCTCATTTGCGTCGGCACGCCGTCCACAACGAGTGGGGGGGCCAATCTCGCCTACATCTACCGCGTCGTGGAGGACGTCATCCAATCCCTGTCCGAGTCACCTCCGGAGCGGGTGTCCCACACGATCATCATCCGCAGCACGGTTCCCCCGGGCACCGTTGATGACGTGACCGCCGTTGTGGAGAGTGCGTTCGGAGAGGCAGGCCCCGAAGTATCCGTTGCGGTGTGCCCGGAATTCCTCCGCGAGGGTACGGGAGTCGCAGATTTCTTGTCTCCGCCCTTCACGGTGATCGGATCATCGGATCTGCGGGCCATTGACAACGCGTCGCGCCTGTTCGCATTCCTCGAGGCACCACTGCGCGTGGTCCACCAGCGCACAGCCGAAGGCCTCAAGTATGCGTGTAACGCCTTTCACACGACGAAGGTCACTTTCGCCAACGAACTCGGCCGAATCTTGAGCCGGCTAGGTGTCGACAGCCGAGAGGTCATGGGGATCCTCTGCGAGGACACCGAGCTCAACATCTCCCCCAAATACCTTCGGCCCGGCTTCGCTTTCGGTGGATCGTGCCTGCCGAAGGACCTTCGCTCACTCCTGTACCTGGCCAGGAACGAGAGCATCGACGTCCCGATGCTCTCCGGTACCCTGTCCAGCAACCGTTTGACCATTGACGAGGCTGTCGACCGCGTCGTCGCCGGCGAAGGATTCCGGGTGGCTCTGCTCGGTCTGAGTTTCAAGCAGGGAAGCGACGATCTCCGCGAGAGCCCTTACGTCGATCTGGCAGAGACCCTGCTCGGCAAGGGCTACGAGGTACGCATCTACGACCCCGCGCTCAACCCATCCGCCCTCATCGGCACGAATCGTCAGTACGTGGAGTCGAAACTGCCCCATCTCAAGCGGATTCTCACCGACGGTCCCCGCGAGGCACTTCTTGGTGCTGACATCGCCATCGTCTCGCACGCGACACCGGAAGTGGTGGCGGCCCTTTCCGACTCTCCCCCAGAGAGGATCATCGACCTTGCCGGTCACCTCGGACCCGAGATCGAGGCGTTGGGGAGCTACGAAGGCTTCGCCTGGTGAGTGGTCGCGAACGGAAAGCACGTGGACGAGAGGGGCGCGACACGTCGGCCCAGGTCGGTCCTCAAAAGCGAGGGCGCGTCCTTATTCTGGTACAGAACCTGTCGGTACCATTCGATCGCCGGGTCTGGCTCGAATGTCAGTCACTGACCGCCGCCGGCTTCCAGGTGGCCGTGGTGTGCCCCAAGGCCCCCGGCGATCCGACGTACTACCGATTGCGGGGAGTTGAACTGTTCAAGTACCGACCGTACGCCCCTGGTACATCGAGCGTCTCCTTCGTCCTGGAATACGTGTACTCATTCATCATGACGCTGGTGCTGAGTCTGCGAGCCAGCTTCCGAGGGCGATTCGACATCGTGCAGAGTTGCAATCCCCCTGACCTGTTCTGGCCCATTGGAGTCCTCTTCCGTGTCATTCACGGGTCGTCCTTCGTGTTCGATCACCACGATCTCTGTCCAGAGCTCTTTCAGTCTCGCTTCCCGGACGGAAGCCGCATCGTCTACGGAGGTCTGCGGCTGATGGAACGTTGCACGGCAAGGGCGGCAGACCACGTGATCGCCACCAACGACTCGTACCGGCGGATCGTTCTTGAGCGGGACGGGGTGTCCCCTTCGTGCGTCACCGTCGTCCGCACGGGCCCGGACCTGGCCTCGCTTCGTCGCACGACGACCCAGCCGAGGGTCTCGACGACCAAGCCCCACGTGGCCGTCTATCTGGGTGTGATGGGACCACAGGACGGTGTGCATCTGGTCTTGGAGATGGCGGATCACGTGGTGCACCGGCTGGACCGCCACGACATCGGCTTCACCCTCATCGGGTCCGGCGACTGCTACGACGAACTCGTCACGCAGAGCCACCGTCTCGGCCTCACTGACTACGTCACGTTCACGGGACGTATTCCCGACGCCGACGTCGCGGCGATTCTTTCCAAGGCCGATGTGGGCATCTCGCCGGATCCGAAGAATCCCTTGAACGACGTGTCCACGATGAACAAAACCATGGAGTACATGACGTTCGAGCTGCCGGTCGTCGCATTCGACCTGCGGGAAACCCGTGTCTCGGCATCCGACGCAGCAGTCTATGCAACGCCCAACGACGTCGAAGAGCTCGGGACGTTGCTCGTCGATTTGATCGACGACGAGCCTCGACGGCGTTCGATGGGGCGTGTAGGCCGGGCCCGCATTGAGCAGGAGCTCGCTTGGGAGCATCAAGCTCCGAACTACGTGGGCATTTATCAGAAGCTTCTGGCACATTCGCCACAGCCTGTCGCCGCGACTGCCTGACGCCGATATGTGTGGCATCGCCGGGGCGTACCAGCAGATCGATGGCCACGCGGCCGCAAAGAGGATGGGTGGATTCCTCCAACATCGAGGTCCGGACGAGGCGGGCGAGTTTTCCTACAGCGACGAACGGGTGGATGTCCACTTCGCCCACCGTCGCCTTTCCATCATCGACCTCCACCTCGGCCAGCAGCCGCTGGTGAAAGCGCCATTTGTTCTTTGCTACAACGGCGAGCTTTACAACTACCGTGAGATCCGGGCGGAATTCGCCGCCGGGGGTGCGGTCTTCACCACCAGCTCCGATACCGAGGTCGTGCTCGAAGCCTGGCGCCGATGGGGCTCGGGCTGCTTGCGGCGCTTTCGCGGCATGTTCGCGTTCGCCATTCTCGATCAAAGTACGGGGTCTCTCTTCCTTGCTCGCGATCAGTTCGGCATCAAGCCGCTGCACTACATGCGCCGGAAGGACGGCGTGGTGTTCGCCTCTGAGATCAAGGCTCTCGTCTCCACCTTCGGCAGAGAACTGCATATCTCCACGACGGGATTGGTCGCCTCGATGCTCTACTACTGGGTGCCCGACCAGATGTGCTCGTTGCGTGGCATCGACAGGCTTCCGCCGGGCACATGGATCGAGTTTCGGCCCGACGGCACTCACCGTGCCGGGCGGTATTGGGATATCGCCGAAGAGGCGGCGGCCGCGCAAGAGTGCGACTGGGACCTTCGGGAAGTCATGGAAGAGTCGGTCAATGCACACCTCGTCGCGGATGTTCCGGTCTCGAGCTTTCTCTCCGGGGGCCTCGATTCGAGCATCGTGACCGTGCTGGCGAAGCAGGCCAATCCGCAGATCGACGCGTACACGATCACCTTTCGGGACGAGGACCGACGGCTAGAGGCCATGCCCGATGATGCGGTCTACGCACGGAAGGTTGCGCAACGCTATGGGATCGAACTCCACGAGATCGAACTGAATCCCGACGTGGTCGATCTCTTGCCCAGGATGGTGGGCGTGCTCGACGAGCCCATCGGAGATCCGGCCGCCATCAATACGCTGCTCATGTCGGAGGCGGCACGTGCGGCGGGGGTCAAGGTCCTCTTGTCGGGAATGGGCGCGGACGAGCTCTTCGGGGGGTACCGCAAACACCTTGCGTGTGTTCTCGCCGGGCGGTACCGAAAACTGCCCGCATTCGTCCACCGATCGACGAATGGCGTCGTCGGGCGCTTGCCCGTCACCGCGGCCGGTCGTGGCCTTCGCTATGCCCGCTGGGCAAAGCGATTCGTCACCTTCGCCGAGCTTCCGGAGGAGGCGGCCTTTCGTAGGAGCTACAGCCTCTACGAGCCGGCCGAGTTGGCCACTCTGTTGGGCCCCGATCTCCACCACGACGTCTATGACGTCATCGAACAGCATCATGAGGTCTACGAAGACAACGTCCTCGACGACAGTGTCAATCGGATGTGCCTGGCGGACACGCGGCTCTTTCTGCCCGGCCTCAACCTCGCCTACACCGACCGCGCCAGCATGGCTGCATCTACCGAAGTGCGTGTGCCCTTCGTGGATCCCATGGTCTTCCGGGCCGCGTTCTCCCTGGCGGGCAAGGACAAGGTCGCAGGGAAGAGCGGCAAAGTCGGCCTCAAGCGTGCCGCCGAGGCATGGCTCCCACACGAGATCGTGCACCGGCCCAAGGCGTCCTTCTCCGCACCGCTCAGGGCGTGGGTGAGCAATGACCTGCGGACGCTTATCGATGACACGTTGCTCGAAGGGGACCTCGTGGGGACTGGATTCCTCGACCGCACTGCAGTGAGGGGTCTCGTCGGGGATCACCGGGCCGGACGACAGGACCGGTCCAAGCAGATATGGCAACTTCTCACTCTCGAACTGTGGTACCGCCAAACCCGTACCGCGGGAGTCGGGCTGTGAGGCCAGCAGAAAGGGGGTCGGACGACCGGTGAAGCAAGTGGTCCAGAACTATCGCTCAGGGGAGCTCGCCGTGATCGACGCGCCTCCTCCTACGTGCGCGCCAGGCGGGGTGCTCGTGCGCTCGCTCTACTCTCTGATCTCCACCGGCACCGAGATGATGAAGGTGGGAGAGTCGAAGATGTCCCTGGTCGGCAAGGCACGAACGAGGCCCGACCAGGTCAAGAAGGTGCTCGAGACCGTTCAGCAGCAGGGACCGCTCACCGCATACAAGAAGGCGATGCTGCGCCTCGACTCCTACTCCCCCCTGGGCTACTCCCTCGCCGGTGTCGTCCTCGATGTCGGCACGGGGGCCGAGGAGTTCTCGATCGGCCAAATCGTGGCATGCGCCGGGAATGAGTACGCACTCCACGCGGAGATCAACTGGGTGCCGACCAATCTCTGCGTGGCGGTACCCGACGGGGTCTCCCCCCAGCTGGCCGCATTTGCCACGGTCGGCTCCATCGCACTGCAGGGGGTTCGCCAGGCGAACACGCAGATCGGGGACACGGCGTGCGTGATTGGCCTAGGACTGGTGGGTCAGTTGGTCGTGCAGCTGTTGGTGGCATCCGGGGTACGGGTGGTAGGACTCGATCCCGACCAGGACAGGTGCCGTCTGGCCGCGAAGGCCGGGGCGCTCGTCTGCGCAGCACCCACCGAGGACGGCATCGTGGCAGTAGAGCGGGCCTTGGCCAGGGCTTCGGACGGCCTGGGTGCCGATCGCATCTTCCTCGTGTCGGGTGGCTCGTCCAACCAGCCTGTGGAACTGGCCGCACGGCTCGCACGCGACCGGGCCATGGTGGTCGACATCGGAAAGTGCAAGTTGGATCTGCCGTGGAACGACTACTACGAGAAAGAGCTCGAACTCCGGTTCTCACGCTCGTACGGGCCTGGTCGCTATGACCCCAGCTACGAGGTCGACGGGATCGACTATCCAGCCGGTTACGTCCGCTGGACGGAACGACGTAACCTCCAATGCTTCGTCAATGCGCTGGCCACCAAGGAGGTCGATCCCCAACCGTTGATCGCCGGGATTCACAACGTCGTGGACGCCCCCAATGTCTACGAGAAGCTGAGTGACGGATCGTTGCAGGGTGTGGGCTTCCTCTTCGAATACGACAATCCGAAGGAGAACGAAACCGCCACGGATCGATATGCGTCGGTCCGGGCCCTGCCCGGGATCGGGCCGGAGGCGAGTGTCACCGCGCGCCGTCCTTTCGTGTCGTCAGGTGTCGACGGCGCACGATCCCTGCGGGTCGGCTTCATCGGTGCCGGAAATTACGCGTCGTCAATGCTGCTTCCGCACCTCGCCAGGCACCCCGAGGTGGAGTTGGTTCGAGTGGCCACGCGCCGGTCACTCTCCGCCGTCAACGCGCAGCGCAGGTTCGGATTCGTGACAATGGGGACGGATGCGGACGCCGTGATTGAGGATTCCTCACTCGACGCTGTCTTCATTGTCACCAGACACAGCTCGCACGCTGACCTTACTTGTCGCGCTCTCGAAGCAGGAAAGGCGGTCTTCGTCGAGAAGCCCCTTGCGCTCTCAGGTGAGGAGCTCGACCGGGTCCTGGACACGGTTGATGCCACTGGTAACGACCGGATCCTGGTCGGATTCAACCGTCGGTACGCCCCACTCCTGGTGCAGATGCGGACGCGGTTCGGGCCTTCCTCCGAGCCGACGAATGCGCGCTACCTGGTGAACGCCGGACGGCTCGCCTCGGACAGCTGGTATGGGGACAGCGAGACAGAGGGATCTCGGTTCGTCGGCGAAGGGGGTCACTTCGTGGACACGCTCAGTTGGTGGATGGGGAGGGATCCGGTGGAGGTCGTGACAATGCCGGCTGCGGGACCCGACGAGCTGCAGATGAGCCTCCGCTACGACGATGCCTCATTGGCAACCATCACGTACCTCGCAAATGCACACCGCCGCTTCCCCAAGGAAACATTTGAGGTCTCGTCCGGCGGACGAACGGCGCGACTCGACAATTTCAGGCGCACCACGGTGTGGTCGGGTTCGCGTGCTCGTGTTCGCCGGCATCTGGGGGCACCGGACAAGGGCCAGGCCGCTCAGATCCAGAAGTTTCTGGACGCGGTTCGGAGCGGCGGGCCAATGCCGATCTCCCTGGAATCGCTGAGCACCACCACACGTGCCACCTTGGCCGCCGCTCCAGCCGGCCCGGGATGTACGACCACCCGGCTGTGAATGTGCGAGGCATCGACCCATGAACACAGCTGACCTCGAGTGGCAGATCCGGCGTCTGTCGAAGATGTCGGCATCGGAAGTCAAATGGCGGCTGTCTGATGAAGTACGACGCAGACGGTGGGCTTCGCGCCAGGTCACACCCGATCTCCGACCCGATTCGTGGGCTCAACGTTCGGTTCGACGCTCCGCAGCGCCATGGAACTGGGCGCCGGACGTCACATTTCACGACGTCTCCCTCCAGGACGCGCGATTGGACGTGCCATTAGGGGCTCGCCGCAGACTGACTGCAGCAGCGGACGAGATCATGGGCGGGAGGTGGCAGCTCCTCGGGTCGGAGCGCCGGGACATGGAGGACCCCGACTGGTTCTTCGATCCGGTCACGGGACGACGCGCCCCCCAGCTGGACTACTGCTTCACGATCAACCACCGGGCGGAGGACGTTACCGGGAACGTGAAGCAGATTTGGGAGTTGTCGCGCCTGCACCATGTGACCGTCCTCGCGGCGGCTTTCGCGTGTTCCGGCGATGAGCGCTACGCGGATCGTGCAGTTCTGCACCTGCGCTCGTGGTGGCGGCAGAATCCATTCCTCTCCGGCGTGCATTGGACGAGCGGGATAGAGACTGGCCTACGGCTCATCGCATGGGTCTGGGTACGGCGACTGCTCTCGGGATGGGCAAAGGCAGCGCAGCACTTCGAATGCAACGAGGAGGCGCGGGCTCAAATCTGGTGGCACCAACAGTATCTGGCAAGCTTCCGGAGTCGGGGATCGTCGGCCAACAATCACGTGATCGCCGAAGCCGCCGGCCTCCTGGTGTCAGCGCTCGCATTCGACTGGTTCGCAGAAAGTGGTCGTTGGCGTGACGAAGCCGCACGACTCCTTGAGGAGGAGCTACGGCGAAACACGTTCCCAAGCGGTGTCAATCGCGAGATGGCCTTCGACTACCACGGCTTCGTCGTCGAATTGGGCGTCGTGGCGGCCGTGGAGGCCGAACTTGCGCAGCGCCCCTTGTCCGACGAGCTTTGGGCCCTGCTCGCTCGCATGTTCGACGTGATTGCGGCGACGGTGGACGTCAAGCTTCGCGCACCTCGCTACGGCGACGGAGACGATGGGCGGGCCCTGGTCGTCGACGCCCCGACCGCCGAACGGTGGCCGGGGCTGCTCGCAATCGGTGAAGCCCTGTTCGAAACGCCGGAGTGGTGGCCCGTCGTCGAACCGACGGTGGCGAGCTCGCTCCTGGCATCGATGGCCGCCCGGCATCCGGCCGTCCATCCCGAACGCCGTCCGAACCACTACGAGGATGCCGGCCTGACTTTTCTCCGGAGTCAGCCTGCCGACGCCGACGAGATCTGGTGCCGCTGCGATGCGGGTCCCCACGGCTACCTGTCGATCGCCGCCCACGGTCACGCCGACGCGCTGGCAGTCGAAGTACGTCACAACGGGACGGACGTGCTGGCGGACCCCGGCACCTACTGCTACCACGGTGAACCGGAATGGCGCAGCTATTTCCGTTCCACCCTGGCCCATAACACCGTCGAGGTGGCGGGGCGAGCGCAGTCCACCGCCGGAGGACCGTTCCTCTGGACCCGCCACGCGAGGAGCACAATGCTCGGGCTCGAGACAGATGCCAACGGGGAGGTGACCGCCTGGTCCGCCGCGCACGACGGCTACCTCGACCTCGACCCTCCGCTTCGGCACCGTCGCTCGGTCCGGCTCCAGCGCCAACTTCGTCGCATTGAAATCGTCGACGACCTCGAGACGGCGGGAGGGCATCCGTTCCGCATCTCGTTCCTCCTGGGCCCAGCCATCGATGCCCAGATGACGACGCACGAGGTGGCACTCACGTGGCTCGAAGGCGAGTCCGAGAAATGTGCCACGCTCTCGCTCCCCCAGGGAATCTCGTGGACGTTGGCCCGTGGAGAAACCCATCCACGTCTCGGATGGTACTCCTCGCATTTCGGGGAGATACAGCCGACGTGGGCCCTCGTCGGAGAGGGGGCCTGCAGTCGGACCGGCACAGACACAATGACGACCGTGCTGCAGTTCGGAGTATCAACCACCCAGGTACCTGCTCCATTGAAGGTGGCCACACGGGGCACCATGTAATGGCCGTCGACACGGGGACATCGCGATCCCCTCTCTCACGTACGGTCCCTTCGTCTCCCAGGACCGCCCCTGGCCCCCGCCTTCGTATCGCGCTGAACTTGCTCACGGAGGATCCCCGTCAACCGTCGGGGGCCCACTGGTGCTGGACGCGCATTGTGCCCGCGATGGCCGATCGTCTCCTGCCCGGCGAGGAACTCCACCTGATGGTGAGTCCGCAGATGCAGCACTATTTCTCCGACCACGGCGACGCCGTGCGGTACCTGACCTTCCCGTACTCCAACGAGCATCGCGTCCTACGCACGGCCAGCGAGCACCTTCTCACGCCATTCCGCCTCCCGATGCGTCACATCGACCTTCTCAGCACCGCCATAGCCCCGATGGTGACTCCGACGAGATCGTTGGTCATCCACATGAAGACGATGCACACGTTCAGCGCGCCCGAGGCAATCGGCTTCTGGCCCCGGACCTACCGGCGGCTCAACTACCAGCGCTCGCTCCGTCGCGCCGACCTTGTCATCGTGAACTCGAAGAGCTTGCAAGCCGAGGTCGACGAACATCTGGAGGTTGATCCGCAAAAGATCCGGCTGATTTACGAAGCCGTAGATCACGACATCTTCACACCCGGGGACGGCGACAGTGCGCGGGCGCGGGTGGCCACGTTCGGCGTCACACGCCCTTTCGTCCTGTTCGTCTCGTCCCTGTGGCGCTACAAGAACTGCGATGGGCTGCTGCACGCCTGGAGGGTTGCACGTGACGAGCTGGCGGGGCGCCAACTGGTCATCGTTGGCACCGAGCGCGACCAGCGTTATGCGTCAGAGTTACGCGAACTGATCGGCCGGCTCGGAATCGGCGAGGACGTGGTCTGGGTGGGCGGTGTATCCAACGAGGAGACCGTCAACTTCTACCGGGCAGCCGACCTCCTTGTCTATCCGTCCTTCAATGAAACATTCGGGCTGCCGATACTCGAGGCGATGGCCTGCGCGTGCCCGGTCGTGACGTCCTCCATCAGCTCCATGCCCGAAATCGCCGGAGGGGCGGCTCTCCTCGCCGACCCCCACGACCCGCGCTCGATCGCTCGAGCGATGGTCGACGGTTGTGGAATCGCGGCGAGCCGACTGCGAACCGAGGGCATTCTCCGTGCCGGGCAATTCACATGGGCCGTCGTCGCCCAGGCAACTCTGGACGCCTACCGCGAGGCCGCCGAGCGGAGTCGCTGACGCCGCCCTCTCCCCCCAATTCCCCCGCCTCAGGGAGCTTCGTCCACTCGTCCGTCCACATTGTCGAGGAGCTTCTTCAACTCTCCCTCTAGGGTGTCGAGCAGCATCTTCACTTCGTCGTCTTCCGTCTCGAGCTGCACTTCGGGTAGAGGCTGCGCCCCCTCGACCGAACGCCGCACTCGCGACTGGATGATCCACATGGCGACGACTGAGACCGCCGCTGTCACGAGATTGGCCGTCGCCGCCCCTGTGACTCCCCAAGCCGATGCGAACACAACCGTCAGCCCCACCGAAACGACGAGCCGGGCGAGCTGGACGACGAACAGTGGCACAACACGGCGGGTCGCCGTCAGCGTCAGGATTGGCCCGACGCCGCAGGACAGGACGACGATCGAGATTGCGAAGATCCGGGCGCTCGCAGCGTACGCCACGAAATCCGGACCATAGAGCACCCTCATGAGCGTGGGCGCAGCGAGGAGAACCGCGATGGCGCATGCTGACGCCGCCGAAAATCCGGCACCCGTCACGAGCCGAGTCACGCGCACCATGCCCGTCCATCCGCGTTCGGCGAACTGACGGGTGGCCTCGGGCAGGCCGAAACTCCCTCCGGCGTTGATCACGACGTTGGTGGGCCCGATCACTAATCCCTGCGCCGCCTTGAGGCCCCCGAGCGCCGCCGGGCCCAGCATGGCCCCGGCCACGATCAGATAGAGCTGACTCGACCCCCAACTGGCCGCCCGCTCACCGGCCAACCACCGGCTCGTCGGCCAGCGGACCCAGAGGAATGCTGCTCCCCCCCTGATGGACGGACGGACGGCAAACTGCCGAAGTCCGTACGCCGCCGCGACGATTGCGCCCAGACCCCAGGCTGAAACGACGGCGAACACGGAGTGCACGCCCAGCACAAAGACAGCCCCGAAGGCCAGAGCTTGCACGGCATTGAAGAGCAGGTCGTTCACCAGGGATTTCCTTGGCGTCCCCTGCATGAAGCCGATCCAGCGCCAGTAGTCCTGCAGATCGAGCGCCACGATCCACGGAGCCACGGAGAGGAGGCCGATCCCGAACGTGTGCTGACCGACACAGAGGAAAATGGCGCCAATACCAGCGACGATGCATGCTGCCACCACTCCAAGCGTGACGTTCGCCGCGAAGCCGCGTCGGACAAATCCATCCCGATCCTCGTGGCGCATGTCCCCCATGATCGCCATCGGGTCGGTGATCAATGAGCGGTTCATCGTGGTCAACAGGATCCACACCGTGTACGCCAAGGCAAAAGCCCCGAGACCCGCCGGCCCCGTGATCCGGGCCACGACGATGCCAACCGAGAAGTTCGACGCCGAGGCCACGCACTGGTCCACCATGGTCGTCGTCGCACGCGACGCCACGCCGCCCCTGATACCCCACCGTGTCCCGAACCGGGTGGCGGACATACCCATCTCCTATCTGTCACGCCGGGGTGGGACACCCGCTGCCAGGGTGAACGCCGCCCAGACTGACGTCCACCGCGGCGCCTTCCTCCTACAGCACCCCGCTCTAGACAGAGCTGGCAGGAACCGCATAGATACACCCGCCGAGGCGGCAGCCCGCGGCGGGCTCCCACTCACGGTTGGAGTACCTCGTCCCGCATCGTGCCCCGCCCGCTCGCCTGGCTCCCTCCCGTGGCCAGCCTGGTACTCGGGGGGGGTCACCCCGCCGCCGTCAATGCCGGACATCGCCTGCGACGTCGGGCGACCGTGACCGAGCTGGCGGCGCGGTCCCGGAAGGCTGTTTGTGGGCCGACCCCTCAGACTCCCCTCCGTCCGAGAGGTCTGCTTCCTTCCGACGGGACTCCCGTTGGGTTTTGTCACAGCTCTGTTCCCAAGGCAACACCAATGGACGCGAAGTGATCATCTTTGACTCCAACTGTTCATTCCCTGGTAACTCAAGTTTCCGTCGCCCTCGGTCATACTGCAAAGGGAGTTTCCACCGACGAGCACTGGACTGGCGAACGATGGCGGACTTCTCAAAAGGTTGGCGTCCCGACCCATTCGGGTTGCACGAGCTCCGTTACTTCTCTGACAGCGGCGCGGCAACCCGGCTTGTCAGTGACAGGGGATCACCGTCGTACGACAATCTCCCCGCGCGAGCTGTGCGCACAACTGTTCCGTCGCCGTTCTCGCATGAATCACAGGTCGCCAGGCCGGACGCCCCCGGTGTGCCCTCGACGACACTGCCCGGCCGCCCTCCACCTGGTGCTTCCTCTCGCCTCTGGCAGAACGGAGGGAATCGATGGATGGGAAAGGGCGTATCACGACGGACGCTTGCGGCCATCGTGCTCGCGTTCGTCGTCCCCGCCGCAACCCTTCTTCCCATGAGGTTATTCAACTTTCCATCCGGACAAGGCGCCGCTGCCGCGAGCGCAACGAGCCGTTTCGGCGTCTTCGCCGGGAACGCGAATGTGCGCGCGGTGGACGCCCTGGGAAGGGCAATCGGGGTGCGACCGAACTACGTCATGGTCTACCTGAATGGGAGGACCTGGCAGACCCTCACCGACCCTTCAGGGCTGCTCTCGCGATGGGAAGGCACAAACTACCAACTGATCTGGGACGTCCCGATGCTGCCGCAAACGGGTGGAGCCCAGCTGTCATCGGGCGCTACGGGTGACTACGACGAATATTTCGTCACGTTGGCCAGATCCCTGGTTGCCGGTGGGCAGGGCAGTTCCATCGTTCGATTGGGCTGGGATTTTGACTGGATCGGGCGAGCTGCCGATGTGAATGCCTACTGGCAACAGATCGTGACCGCCATGCAGTCGGTCCAAGGGGCGAACTTCCAATTCGAATGGAACCCTACCGGTCCGGTGCATACTGCGGGGAACCTCGAGACCTATTACCCGGGTAGCAACTACGTCCAGCTGATCGGTCTCGACGCATTCGACGAGACAGATGGGAGGGACCCGAGTCCGTCCGCTGCGTTCAGCAGACTTGAAACGGAACCAAATGGTTTGAACTGGCTGGCGACCTTCGCAGGGGAACAGGGGAAGCCCATCACGCTTCCAGAGTGGGGACTTGGACGAGGAGACTCGGACAACAGAGCGCCCTTGTCGATGGCGAGGAAGGTGCGTTCGGGTAGCGACGACCCCACCTTCATCAACGACATGGCAGCGTGGATGGAGGCCAACAACGTCTACGAGGCGACCCTGTGGGATGTCGATGCCTCAACCGTCGGTCCACGAGTGAATCGGAAAAGCTTCCTCGCGTTGATCAGTGATTTCGGCGTTGCCCCAGCTTCCGTTGCCCCGTCGTCACTCCCGACGACAACGAGCTCGGTGCCAACAACGACAACGACCGGGGCGGCGGCGCCGGGCACGACCAAGGAAACCACGACAACCACGACGACGATCACACCGACGACAACAACTGTACGTACGTCGACGACGACCACCACGACGACACCCAGCGGCACCACGACGACGACAACCCCGACGAGGACCACGACCACCACCACGACCACACCATCGACCCCGGGGACAACCACGACGACGACCACGACGACGACCACGACGACGACCCCAACGACGACCCCAACGACGACGACGACTGCTCCCTCGGTTGCCAGCTGCACGAATCCGTCGTTCTCCACGAGCGATGCCGAGGGAAGTGACAACACTGACCCCAACGACGGCCATCAGTACTGGTGGGTCAGCAACGACGCGTGGAGCGGTTCGCACGGGCCCCAGTCGATCGACGTGTGTAGCCAATCGTCCTGGTACGCAACGTCAAACCAGCCCGATGAGGGCGGCCAGGTGGAGACCTACCCCGACACCGAGTACGACGTGGGCGGTCGAAACAGTCTGTCCACCACCCCCATCTCGGGGTGGGGCTCCATCACCTCCACGTTCTCCGAGGCATACCCCTCGGCTGGCGGCTGGGATGCGGCGTACGACCTCTGGCTGAACAACTGGTCTACCGAGATCATGATCTGGAACCAATGGGCGGGGGACAACTCCTACTGGGCAAACTGCGCCAACTCGACGAACAGCGAGAACTTCTGCGGCGATCCACAGGGCGTTGCGCTCACCCTCGACGGCGTGCCGTACCACTTCCTCAACAACGGTGGTGAGCTCATGTTCTTCCGCGACGCCCAGGTCGCATCGGGGTCCGTCGACATCCTGGCGGCATTCGAGTGGCTGGTATCACAGGGGCTGGTGAAATCGACAGATGTGCCGACCCAGCTCGAGTATGGGGTCGAAATCTCCTACACCAGCGGCACCGAGACCTTCCCGACTACGGGATTGACGTTCAGCTTGAGCCAATGAGTGCGTGGCGCGTTGCCGGTACAGGCGGCAGAGCACGGGCGTCCTGAGCGGGGGGCTGCACCGGCACATCCATCGTTGACACTTCTTTTTCGCGATTCCTGGGAGAATTGTTACTATTGTGTCCCATGAGGCCGATGACCGTTGGCGTAGGCCTGTCGATTCTTGCATTGCTGGTGACGAGTTGCGGGACTACAGCGGTACACGAAGCGGCGAGAAAATCGACGCCCACTACGTCGTCGACGACAACATCGAACCAGCCACTGAAGGCAGCGACTGCCACAACACTGCCGCAGACCACTACCCCCACGACCACTCTGCGGAAGGCCACGACCACCACCACTTTGCGTCGGATCGGCACGACGACGACGACCACGACGACGACCCCAACGACGACCCCAACGACGACGACGACTGCTCCCTCGGTTGCCAGCTGCACGAATCCGTCGTTCTCCACGAGCGATGCCGAGGGAAGTGACAACACTGACCCCAACGACGGCCATCAGTACTGGTGGGTCAGCAACGACGCGTGGAGCGGTTCGCACGGGCCCCAGTCGATCGACGTGTGTAGCCAATCGTCCTGGTACGCAACGTCAAACCAGCCCGATGAGGGCGGCCAGGTGGAGACCTACCCCGACACCGAGTACGACGTGGGCGGTCGAAACAGTCTGTCCACCACCCCCATCTCGGGGTGGGGCTCCATCACTTCCACGTTCTCCGAGGCATACCCCTCGGCTGGCGGCTGGGATGCGGCGTACGACCTCTGGCTGAACAACTGGTCTACCGAGATCATGATCTGGAACCAATGGGCGGGGGACAACTCCTACTGGGCAAACTGCGCCAACTCGACGAACAGCGAGAACTTCTGCGGCGATCCACAGGGCGTTGCGCTCACCCTCGACGGCGTGCCGTACCACTTCCTCAACAACGGTGGTGAGCTCATGTTCTTCCGCGACGCCCAGGTCGCATCGGGGTCCGTCGACATCCTGGCGGCATTCGAGTGGCTGGTATCACAGGGGCTGGTGAAATCGACAGATGTGCCGACCCAGCTCGAGTATGGGGTCGAAATCTCCTACACCAGCGGCACCGAGACCTTCCCGACTACGGGATTGACGTTCAGCTTGAGCCAATGAGTGCGTGGCGCGTTGCCGGTACAGGCGGCAGAGCACGGGCGTCCTGAGCGGGGGGCTGCACCGGCACATCCATCGTTGACACTTCTTTTTCGCGATTCCTGGGACCACGATCCTGGGGGATCCGCCAAAGCGCGCGTCGCCGAAGAGGTTCAGGTCAGGTGCCCTATTCGCCGCGCCAACGGGGTGGGCGAAGAGGAATCAACTCGGGGACAGTCCCGGGAACGGCGGGAAAGGTCCCATCCGGGCGTATCTTCGGACACCCTGCTCTCTCTGTACGAACATCGACACGACAGAGGGCTGTCATGCGTCCCATGGCGTCGCCGACCCGGGCCCACCGATTTCGACCACCGACTGGGGGGTTCGATGGTAATACTCGACAACGATGTAACCCAAAGTCCGGAGGAGGCGGATAGCACGTCACTCACAGATTCGACTGTCTCGGTCATCGTCGTGGCCGCCGAACGGCTGTTCCGCCTCGGGGTGGCCCGCCTGCTCGGCGAGGATCAACGCATCGAGGTCATCGGGGTCTCCGAGGGCCAGCCTGAGCTGGTGGGCCTCTGCGCAGCGAGTTCCGTCGACGTCGTCCTGATCGATCTCGATCTGACAAAGGTCGACAGCATTGATCTGGTCCGCCTCCTTGCGTCGGAATGTCCGGCCACCAGGTCGCTCATCGTGACGTCGCAAGCGGACTGGCGGGTCCGCCCGGCCATGCTCGCGGGGGCTGCCGGCATCCTCCTGAAGGACACGTCTCCAGAATCGATCAGGGCAGCCGTCATGTCGGTCCATCTCGGCGACCAAGTTCTGTGCAACGAGGCGGCCCGCTGGGTTCTCGGAGAGGAGTACGCCACACATCTCACCCAACGTGAGTCGGACGTTCTCCGGATGGTCGCCCAAGGCGCGAATAACGCCGAAATCGCCGCCGAACTGCACCTCGGTCAAAAAACCGTCCGCAATTACGTCAGTCGCCTCTACCAAAAGCTCGAGCTGACCAACCGCTCTCAGATCGCAAGGTACCTGGCACGCACCGAAGCGCTACGCGGTCCCGATGTGCCCGTTTCGGCGCCATCCGACAACACATCTCGGGTGCGCGGAGCATGAACGAACAGCCACTCAATCTGCGGACAGCGCTTCGGGAGATCGGGCGACGCCGGGTCCTGATCCTGGTCGTCGCAATACTTTGCGCAGCGGCGGGGGTCGCCTACGGCTTCTTGAAGCCTGCCAATTCCACCTCCGTCGCCCTGGTGCTCCTCCCCCAGTCGGGGAAGTCGGGATCCGTCGGTTCCAACATCAGCACGGATGCCGTGATCGCCAAGAGCACGCCGGTCCTGACCGCTGCCGGAGCCAAACTCTCACCACCGCTTGGAGCAGTGGCACTGAGGAGCCTGGTGTCTGTCAGCCAGCCGAGTGGGCAGATCCTGCAGATTGAGGCGAGCGGCCGGACGAGCTCCGACGCCGTCCGTCTGGCGAACAACGTTGCAACGAGCTTGGTTCAGTACGTCACCGAACTGGCTGCGGCAAACTCGGGGCCCGCCGTTGCATCACTCCAGCACCAATCCACGTTATACACGCAGGAGATAAAGGCCCTGCAGGCGCAAATCAACTCGGTTTCAAACCGCATAACTTCAGAGGGGGCCGGGTCGAATGCCGGTCAGCAGGACGCCACGGTGGTGAGTCAACTGCGCAATCAGCAGAACCAGGCAGTGCTACAGCTCGACAGCGTCACGAGCAAATTGGCAGCAGCGCAGGCTGCGAGCGGCTCGGCCGCGGGATCATCAATGGTCGTCCAGAAGGCCACCGTCCAGCCCGTTTCCAAATACGGACTCCCCATCGAGGCGGGCGTCATTGGCTTCCTCATCGGTCTGCTCGGTGGTGCGGTCTTCGTGCTCGTCCGGGCCCAACGCGGAAGTCGTCTGCGGTTCCGGGACGAGATCGCCCGGGTCGCGGGTGCCTCGGTCGTCGCCTCTCTCGAAGCACCGGGTTGCGCCACCGCTTCCGCGTGGCGCGACCTGCTCGAGGGGTCACGCCGAGCAACCGACGAATGGGCCCTCCGCCTGATTCTCGACAGCGTGCGCAACGGTGCAGCTCCGTGCTCGGCCGTCCGGGTGATCTCCTTCGCCAACGATTCGGCGGCCCTCACCACCGGTCCTCGGCTGGCCTTGCACGCGGCGACCAACGGAATCCGCACTTCCTTCGTGGCGGGAGAAGCGCTCGAACTCGCTCCGTTGCGCGCAGCGTTCACGGGTGCCGATGCGGTCGGGCAGGGTCTCCCACTGACTCTCGGCGCGGCCGGTGACGGCTCTGCGTCACAACTGCAGGTCTCGGTCGCCGTTCTCGACCGGAATGCATCGACGTTGGCCCCTTCTGATGCGGTGAACGTGCTCTCGGTGTCGCCGAACTTCCTGACGGCAGACGAACTGGCGCAGCTCGCCCTCGCCGCAACCAACGACGGGTCGGTTCTTGAAGGGGTGGTGGTGGTCAACCCTGATCCCGCCGACTCCACCACCGGCAGATGGAGGGACGAGGGCGTCCGTCCCCTCTCCCCCGTCTCCCTCCGAGTTACGGCCGCCGAGAACCCGCTATCCCTTGATTCGCGAACGGGAAATGGCACGCCAAAGCTCATCATCACGGGCCGGAACAGTTGATGGCGGCGACCTCCACAGTAGAGGACCCCGCCCTTGGCCGGGTCATCCAACTCCGCTCTTTATGGGCGGCAATCCGGCGAAGGTGGAGATTCGTCGTCGTCGCCAGCCTTGTGGGTCTCCTGGTCGGTGCCAGCCTCCACCTGGTCATTCCACGAAAATATGCGGCAACCTCCGACCTGTATCTGGCAATACCCTCCGGCTCTAACCCGCTGGAGGTGATGGCAGACAATGTCGCGCTCCTCCAGACCGCCACCGTCGCCAAGCAGGCCATCGCCGCCGGCCATCTGAGCATGACCCCGCACTCGCTGCTCTCCCACTATTCGGGACTGTCGCTGAGTGACAACATCATGTCGATCAAGTTCAGCGCAGGCTCGCCGTCGCAAGCAGTTGCTGGTGCGAAGGCCGTCGCGCAGGCATTTCTCGCCGTTCAGGCCGGGGAGGTCCGCCGGGAAACCGACGGGCTCGTGCAGTCGCTTCGGTCGCAGATCTCGGCACTGAACTCCTCGATCGCCACCCTCAATTCGCAGATCGACAGCGGCTCCCCCTCCGCCACCAATGCGAGCAACACCCTGAGCAATCTGATCAACGAACGGAGCGACGACGAATCACAAGTCTCGCAACTCCAAGGCCAGATCGACCAGGCGTTGACGGAAGAACAGTCCTCCGGCACTATCAGCCACGTACTCGACCCAGCAGCCGTCACCCCGGTGTCGACGAAAAAGGTGCTCCTGGTCGACGGCCTCTCCGGGCTTGTCGCCGGTCTTGTCATCGGCCTCCTCGTGATCATTTTCAGCACACTCTTCTCCGAAGGATCCCCCAACCGCGACACGGTGGCAGAGACGATTGGTGCACCTGTGGTGTTGAGCCTCGAGCGCTATCGGAGACCACTTCTGATGCGGCGACGACGGATGGCCAGACGTCTGCGTAGACCGGACCCGGCGATCCGCATGATCGAACGCAGGCTTCGAGCACAGCTTGAAGCGGCGCCCGGGTCCGCACTGGCAATCGTCACGATGGGAACCTCTGAGCCGGCAGCGCTCGGGGTCGGCGCGCTGGCTCTCGACCTCTCCTCCGAGGGGCATCGGGTCGTCGTCGTCGATGCAGCCGACGGCCGGCTCCTCACCGCCATGCTCGGCCAATCCCCCTCGTCAGAGACGATGGAGATGTTCCCGATTCCTGCGGGCGGAGACGCCTCACTGCGGCTGCTGGTGGCACCGCCGGACCCGATACAAATGGCCGAGAAGCCGCCCCCCGACGACACGGATGCTCTTTTGGTACTTGCCTCGCTCGACCCAGCGTTCGGAGCCGACCACCTCGCACCATGGGCCTCCGACGCCGTGGTGATGTTGTCCGGAAGGAATGTCTCCCTCGCTCGCATGGACGTGGGCCGGGAGATGTTGTCGCAGGCGGGAATCTCCCTGCGGTCCGTCATCCTTTTGGGTTCCGACCCCCAAGACGAGACTTCAGGAGTGCTCAACCCTGGTGACATCCGTCTCTCCCCGCCCGGGACCGCAGCGTGGCCGGCGTAGGCGCGCCGGAGAGGACCGCGGACGCCGTCGGGGGGCCACCTCAGGCCGCGCGTAGTAGCGCACCGCTCCGGCGGATCTTCGCCATCTGGTGCCTGATCTTCTTCAACGCCCTCACCCCTTCGCAAGGTGCGATCGTGCCCATCCCGCACAGGGTGGCGCAGGTCTTGACGCAAGGCTCGTTGGCATTGGCGCTCGTCCTTGTGCTGACAGTCAACCCCCGCCTGCGGGTGCGGCCCAACTGGTTCCTCGGGCTCTATACGTTGCTGGCCACGACCTCGCTGATGATGAGCGTGCGATTGGTGGGCTTGGGTACCGCCTTCCGCAGCTTCCGGCTCATCGCCATCCTCGCCGTACTGTGGCTCCTCACGCCGTGGTGGGGAAGGCGGGACCTGGTGGTCTTGCGGTGCCAGATGCGCTTCCTCCTGGTCATTTTGGCATCAGTCGTCCTGGGACTGTTTATTTCGCCCGGCAAGGCCATGCCACAAGGACGCCTGAGCGGCTCGATCTGGCCGATTTGGTCGACGCAGGTGGCTCATTACGGCGCTGAGGTTGCCGGACTTTGCGTCGTGCTCTGGGCCTCTCGCCTCCTGACCGGTAGACGCGCCCTCATGCTCGCCGTGCCGGCAATGGCCGTCCTGGTGCTCACGCACACGCGCACTGCGCTCCTGGCCATGCTCATCAGCTTGGTGGTCGCAGGAGTCAGCCTGTTCTCCGCCCGACGACGCGTCCGCCAAACGTTCGCCGTTGTGATGATCGTCATCGTGGTCGTGGGAATCCCGACGGCTCCCTACCTGACGCACTGGTTGGCGCGCGGGGAGAACGGGCAGCAAATTCAGGACCTCACCGGTCGTACCAAGGCGTGGTCGGCGGCACTCTCGACTCCACGACCGACCACCAACGTGATTTTCGGGAGCGGCCTGTCCAACGACGCAGTGAACGGATCCCCGAACGCCGCAGAGAACGGGTTACCCATAGACAGTAGCTGGATCTCGATCTACCAGGACCAAGGCATAGTCGGTGAGGTGCTGGTCGGAGCGATCTTTCTCCTCCTCCTGGTCCTCGCCTTTACCAGAGCACGCGGCCCGACGCGGGCGATCGCGCTGTACCTGATCATCTACTGCCTACTGGCGGGTTTCAGCGAGAGCGGCCTGGGTGGTGCGTCGCAGTACCTCCTGGACTTGACCGTCGCGGCCTCTCTGCTGGCATTTCCGTCGGCCAAGGGAACCGACCTTTCCTTTGGCCTCAGGTTGCCCCGATACGCTCGCAACGCCAAGGAGAGCAACAAGCAGGAATCCCACCCTGCGACGTTGGGACCGTAACGGCGGCCTCGAGGCTCGGGGTAGCCTTCCCCGAGCGCCACAAGCGCCTGTCGACCGCTCGCGCATTCTTCCAGCGTCCGAATGCCTACAATTTCATCCACATGGTGTCGAGGGAGTCCTTGTGGGTAAGGCCGTGACGGACGGACGCGAAAAGACAAAGGCGTCACGGCTCGCCGTGTATCTTGGCGTCGCGCATCGCGCTGTCCATCCTCGCTGCCGCGTGTGGTGCAGTCACACCGGAGGCGACGACGACCACGAAAGGGAAGTCGACGACAACGACCTCGAAAGCGTCGAAGACGTCGAAGTCCGCCACGTCGAGTGACACGACCACGGAATCGACGTCGCGGTCAACGGCGACCACCACGCCGGTTGCACCGTTGGCCAAGCAGGCACCCCCTGCTTCTTCGAAGTCCGCGGTCACCACAACGACGTCGCGTGCGCCATCGAGCACGCCGGCGCCCGTCACGGCGGATGCGAATTTCAAGGGTGTGTACGAGTTCGCCGGCGGCAACTCGGCGACGGACGCCGGTAACCCGGACCTCGCCGGCGTGGTCCTCACCTACTATTGGAGCCAGATCGAACCCCAGAAGGGCGTCTTCGACTGGAGCCTGATCACCAGCAACATGGCACCTTGGGTCGCCGACGGCAAAAAGGTGGTTTTGCGGATCTCGACGTCGGGTGCCGCATCGTGGGATCCTCCGTATTCGGGAGACGGCACTCCCTCCTGGGTGTACGCCGATGGGACGCGCGCCGTCGCCGACGACGGCGCAACATTTCCCGTCTACTGGGACCCGGCCTATCTGGCCGACTACTCGTCGTTCGTGCGGAGCTTCGGCCAACAGTTCAACGGAAACCCGAGCGTCGCGTTCATAGAAGCCGGCGTCGGCATGGGAGGGGAGACGCTTCCCGAGCCAAATGCGTCGGCAACCGGGATCGCGGCATGGGAGGCCGACGGGTACACGGATGCCGTCTGGTTGAACACGGTGGAGACGATCGCCTCGTTCTTCGAGGCGTCGTTCTCGGCGACCCCCGTCTACCCGCTGGTGGATCGCACGTTTTTCGACGGCAACGGCCCGGACTTCGATGCGTTGATGGCCTGGTTCAAGCAGCGGGCCAACTGGGGGCTCCAGAACGACGGTCTGACCTCGTCGGAGACGCTGGACGCCGAGTGGTCGGGGCCTCCCCTCGCCCTCGAACAGCTCAATTCGACGCAGACATCGGGCGACTGCTTGTGTGCGGACATCGCCAACGGTCTGGACAACCTCCATGGCAATTATCTGTTGCTCTACAAGGTCGACATCGACAACCCCGCCGATGTCGGCTACTTGAATCAGGCGGCAGCCGAAGCGAGGTGAGCACCCGCCCCGTCAGCCCACGATGGTGATGACCCCGGTCGCCGTGGCAACGACCACGTTGGTCGAGCAATTGCTGAGGGTGAGGGTGAAGGCCCGCTGGGGCAGCGCGACGCCCGACGCTGGGATCCGCACGGGCACGGTGGTGGCGGTGACACCCGGGGCGAGAGTGACCGTGCCGCCCACGATGGCGGTGTAGTCACCCTCGGCCGCGGTGGCCGTCCCGTCGGCCGTGTTGACCGCGCAGGTGATGGTGTCGCTGTGGGGACTCGCAGTCACCGGGACCTCGGCCGTCTGCGCATCGATGGAGGTCTGCATGACCCCAGCCGGTCCCACGTAGACGAACTCGTGCCCCAGATCGGTGGGCCCGAGCAGGTTGGCCCGGCCGTAGTCGTCTTCGACGAGCAACCCGTTCGGCGTGAGCATCTGCAGGCCGAAGTAGCTGTGGGTGGCGACCTTGCCGTTGACGGTGACCGCTACGGTCGCGCTGCTCTGGCCCGGGGCGAAGGTCACCACCTGCCCGGTGATCGGCGTGTAGTCGCCGTTGGCCGCGGTGGCCGTGCCGTCGAGCGTGCGCACGGTCACCGAGGTGGTCGTCGCGCTGGGCGCGGAGAGCGAGAGGGCGAAGGTGGCGGTGACCGTGCCGCTCGTCGGGCGGACCACGTTGATCCAGTCGACCGACACCGTCGGGGTGAGCGGGGCGGTCCCGGCCCCCGTGAAGCTGATGACGTGGGCACCGAGACCGTCGTCGGCGGTGATCGACCACGAGTCGGACAGGCTGGCCTGGCTCCCGGGGGTGAAGGCCACGGTCTCGGGGATCGACGCCCCTGCGGCCAGCACCGTGCCCACCGGAAGGCTGGTCGTGGCCGTGAAGCCTTCTCCGTCGTTGGGCGGCGCCGAGGACGTGATCGTCAGGGCCGACGCGCTGGTGTTGGTGACCATGAAGGTGTGGGTCTCCGTGATCCCCTTCGGCACCGACCCGAAGCCCAGGGCGGTCGTCGACAGGGCCAGGGCGGTGCCCGGCGTCACGGTGAGGGTGGCCGGCGCGGTGGTGACCGACCCGAGGGCGTTGGTGAAGACGGCCTCAAGCTGGGTCCCGCTCTCGGCCAACGTGGGCGAGAAGGTGTACGTGGTCGAGGTGGCCCCGATGACTGCCGAGAAGGAGGTGGCGCCCGGGGCCTCGCTCACCCACTGGACCGAGGGCGGTGGGCTGGCATCGGCGCCCGCGGCGAATGTCACGGGTTGGCCGGCCACGACCGATTGGCTGGCCGGCCCGGTGGTCACCGTCGGCGCGGTCGGCTCCGCCGCCCCGTTAATGGTCACCACCCCGGTCGGGTCCTCGACGACGTCGTTGGTCGGGCTGCACGCCTTGAGAGTGACCGTGAACTGACGATTGGGTTGGATGGAGGTCCCGGGAGGGATCCGCACGGGCACGGTGGTGGCGGTGACACCCGGGGCGAGAGTGACCGTGCCGCCCACGATGGCGGTGTAGTCACCCCCGGCCGCGGTGGCCGTCCCGTCGGCCGTGTTGACCGCGCAGGTGATGGTGTCGCTGTGGGGACTCGCAGTCACCGGGACCTCCGCCGTCTGCGGGTAGGCGGCGTTCTGGATCACCTGCGCCGGTCCCACGTAGACGAACTCGTGCCCCAGATCGGTGGGCCCGAGCAGGTTGGCCCGGCCGTAGTCGTCTTCGACGAGCAACCCGTTCGGCGTGAGCATCTGCAGGCCGAAGTAGCTGTGGGTGGCGACCTTGCCGTTGACGGTGACCGCTACGGTCGCGCTGCTCTGGCCCGGGGCGAAGGTCACCACCTGCCCGGTGATCGGCGTGTAGTCGCCGTTGGCCGCGGTGGCCGTGCCGTCGAGCGTGCGCACGGTCACCGAGGTGGTCGTCGCGCTGGGCGCGGAGAGCGAGAGGGTGAAGGTGGCGGTGACCGTGCCGCTCGTCGGGCGGACCACGTTGATCCAGTCGACCGACACCGTCGGGGTGAGCGGGGCCAGGCCGGTTCCGGCCACGGTGATGGTCCGGGCGCCCAGACCGTCGTCGGCGGTGATCGACCACCCGTCGGACAGTGCCCCCTCGACGGTGGGATCAAAGACCACCGTCTCGGTGATCGAGGCTCCCGGGGCGACCGTCGTGCCGGACGACAGGCCGGTGGTCGCCGTGAAGCCTTCCCCGTCGCTGGGCGGTACCGAGGAGGTGACGGTCGCCGGCGAGCCGCCCGTGTTGGTCAGTGTCACCTGGCGGGTCTCGGTGACGCCCTCGGGCACCGAGCCGAACTGGAGGGCCGACGGCGTCACCTCGAGCGACGGCCCGTTGTCGGCCGCCCCGACGATGGTCACGGTGGCCGACGGCGCCGACGCGACGGTCCCCGGATTGCAGTCGCTCAGGTTGACGGTGAACGTCTCGTTGCCCGTCGGGGCGGCTGCCGCCGGGATCGTCACCGGAATCGTGGCGGCGGCATGCCCGCTCTTGAAGGAGATGACGCCGTTGGAAATGGGCACGTACACGTTGGCGGCCGCCGTCGCCGTCCCGTCGGCTGTGTTGACCAGGCAATTGGCCGCATAGCTGTCGCCGTTCAGGGAGACCGGGACCTGCACCGTCTGGGCCGTGACCATTGATTGGACCGCCACGGCTGCGCTGAGGCCCATGAATTCGTTGATCGGCGTCCCACCGAAGACGATGTTCGCGGTACCGGTGGCCGTGCCCAGAACGGCACCGGTCGGGTTGGAGAGGGAGAGGGAGAAGGTGACCGGGCCGCTGTGCTTCGACCCGTTCGGTTCAATCGTCACAGCGACGGTGGCGGAGGTGGAGCCGGCCGGAATGGTCACCGTCTGGTTGGTCACGGCCAGGTAGTCGCCGCCGGCCACGGTGGCCGTGCCGTCGGCCGTGTTGGCCTGCACGGTCACGGGACCGGCACTTGGCGCGGACAGGGAGACACTGAAACTGGCGGTGCCGGTGGTGCCGGCCAGGGGCCAGTGGGCGTAGAGCGAGCTCACGGTCAACGCCGGGGGCGGAGGGGTCGTGCCGGTGCCCAGGAACGTCACCGTCCGCTTGCCCAGACCGTCGGTAGCGTCGATGATCCACCCGTCAGTGGCCGCCCCGGTGGTCGGCGGCGTGAAGGAGACCGTCTCGGTCACGGTGGCTCCCGCGGCGATGGTGGTGTCCTCGGGTAGTGAGGAGACTGCCGCGAACCCGGCCGATGTCACCGGCGGCTTGGACAGGGTGACGGCCGCCGCGGTCGATCCGGTGTTGGTGATCGTGAAGGTCCGCACCTCGGTCGCCCCCACCGGCACGTTCCCGAAGTCCACGGTCTGGGGTCCGACCTCCAGAGTGGATGGATACCCGGTCCCTCCGGTCAGCTCCAGGGTCACGTTCCCGTCGTTGGTATCGACGGTGAGGCTGCTGAGGGAGTTGCCGACCACGTCGGGGGTGAACGTGATCGGGATGGACACGCTCTTGCCGGGAAGCACCGTGGTACCGGCCGCCGGCAGGCTCGGCACGGAGAAGGGCGCCTGCGGCAGCACGGCCCCGGTGATCGTCAGGGTCTGGGCCCCGTTGTTGGAGAGCACGGCGCTCTCGGACTGGGTGCTCGAGTTCAGGGCGGCATTGCCGAAGTCGATCGTCTGCGGGGTGAACATGGGGTGGCCCGTGGCGTATTCGCCTGATCCCGAAAGGCCGATGGTCTGTTGGGACAGGGCTCCGCCCGCCATGGACAGCGTGAGGACGGCCGCTTCCGGCAAGGCGGTGCTCGGCGTGAACGTGAGAGGAACGGTCACCGAGCCACCGGCACCGAGGGCGTCGGGCAGGCTGGACGAGGGTGCACCGACGACGAAGTCGGCGTTGTCGGAGCTGATCGCGTTGAGGATGACCGCGGACGAGCTCGTGATGGTCACCGTCTGGGTGACCGACGAGCCCACCGCGGTGGTGGGGAACGACGTGGGCGTGACCGACAGGGGCTGGGGCACCGGGGCACCGAAGCCGAAGAGCTGGCCGTTGATGTTGCCGACGTAGACCCGCCCATTGGCGAAGGTGGGGGTGAGGAACTTGGAGGCCACGCCGATCGGGGCCGACCAGATCTCCTGCATGGTCCCGTTGACGGGCACAGGGTCGTACGCCCGGAGTTGGGACTCGCTCCCGCCGGACTGACCTTCAGGGGCGTCGCTGGACGACCACACCGTCCACAGGGTGGCCGACCCCGAAGTGGTCCCGTTGGAGGTGACCGCCGGGGCACTCGAACCGTAGCCGAAGGCGTCCGATGAGGACCCCACCTGGCTCATGGTCGGATTGCCGTTGGCATCGGTGCCCCACTTGAGGGCCTGGAGCGTGCCCGGACCACCGCCTTGGGAGGCGGTGACGACATAGGCGTACCCACCGTCCCCGGGCCACACCGCCGTCTTTCCCCACACCCCGCCCACCGGCCCGATCCGGGCGATGTCGTCGTTTCCACCGTTGGCCCCCTGGCCGTACCCGCCCAGGCTGGCCGCGTTGAGCAGGTAGAGGTACCCCTCCTTGCCGATGGCCGCGATGATCTCGGGGTACTTGGAGGTGGAGAACGTCTGGGGCGGGAGCTCGACCGCCCCGCCCGAGCCGAAGTCGGCGTCGATGCTGCTCAACTCGGCCGCGTTGGACGGGGTGAAGAAGTCAACCGGTTTGAGCTGGCCGCTGGAGCCGACGTCGAGCCGGACCACGCTCTGGCCTATGGCGCCGGGTGGGTCGTTGCCCGGGGCAGGGGCCGGCGGGGTGGCCCCGTTGGAGGTGACGACGACCATTGTGCCGGGCCCGTCGGACATGATCCCCGATCCCGACTGCCAGATCCCGCCCTGGGCCGTCTGGCCCTGACCCGCCTCATCGGACCACCGGGTGGTGATCTGCCCGCTCGTGCTGACGCCGATGACCCAACCCTCGTAGGTCCCGTAGTCACAGGTCGACCCGAAGGCGGCGTACACGACCCCGCCCAGAAGGAGGAGGCCCGGACGCTGGTCCTGGTAGTAGGCATTGAAGCTCTGCGTAGGGTCGTTGTCGGCCGGGCCCTGGTACAACACGGGAAAATCGGGCTCTTCGGCCCCCGTCGCCGGGTTGACGGCGTGCAGCCAGTACTGCGGGTTGCCCGTGTCGCCGCTGATGTACTGCTTGTCGGTGAAGTAGACGATGCCGGTGCTCGGGTCCACCACCGGGGTGGCCGTAATCCCGGACAGGGAGAGATCCCCGCACCCTTCCTGGCTGCCCTCGTTGAAGGCTGTGCCCACGTTGCGTGACCAGAGGATGGCGCCGCTCACCGGGTCAAGGCCGTAGATCCAGTCGGCCTCGGTTGTCACGACGAGCACGCCGTTGTCAAGGAGGGGCTGGCCGTAGACCGCCCCGTCGAGCTGGGTGCTGAACAGCTGGCCGAAGTCGCCGCTGGTGATGCTGGTCGGCGACAGGTCGGGCTCGTCGGGATACCACCCGTCGCGGGCATTGTCCGCGTTGTTGGTGGTGGCGACCGCGCCGGCCGGACTCGCCGTCGCCGTTGTCACCACCGCTCCCGCGCTCACGCCGATCACCGCCACGGTCAATACCGCGCCGAGCGTCCGCCGGATGCGGCTGCGGATGGTCGTCATCGAGACCATGTCAGGTGCCCCCTACTCCCCGGTGCTTACGAGTGGATGTGTCGGTTTGCCCGAGGACGCGGTCACCCTGGTCGTCGAACAGTCAGAAACGTGTTTCTCCGACATCGCGTGACGCGGAGGTCTGTCTGCCAGTGGCAGACAGTACAAAGACGCGACCCAACGCCGTCCCAACGACGTCCCAACCCTCCCCCAACCCTTTCCCTCCGCATGGTCATGCGCTCCACGCTCGCTTACGATCTGCCACCACACCGGTGGAAGGAGTCTCTGTGTATCAGGCGTTTACGAGGCGGCACGGCAACAAGGGGCCGCTGACGCTCGGCCTCTCTCTTTGTGTCGCCCTCGCGTTATCGCTGATTGTCGGAGTCTGGAGCGGGACCGCCTCCGAAGCGGCCAGTACCTCGAATTTCCGTGGAATTTACAAATTCGCAGGAAACAACTCGCCGGCGGATGCCACGAATCCGAACCTCGCCGGCGTCGTCCTCAACTACTACTGGAGTCAGATCGAACCGCAGAAGGGCGTGTTCGCGTGGAACGTGATCACCGCGGCGATGGCGCCGTGGATCGCCGCACACAAGAAGATAATCCTGCGCATCTCGACGGCGGGCGAGAGCTCCTGGGATGCCCCGTACTCGGGCGACGGCACGCCCTCGTGGGTGTTCACCGACGGGGCCCGGTCGGTTTCCGACAACGGCGAGACGATACCCGTCTACTGGGACCAGGCCTACCTGAGCGACTACTCGTCCTTCGTGCAGAGCCTCGCCCAGCAGTTCGACGGCAACCCGAACTTCGCGTTCATCGAACCCGGGGTGGGCATGGGAGGCGAGACGATCCCGAATTCAACCCGTCATCGTCGGGTCTCGCGGCCTGGCAGTCCGACGGCTACACGGACGCGGTGTGGCTCAACACGGTTGAGACGATCTCCTCCTTCTTCGAGGCTTCGTTCCATACGACGCACTCCTACTGGATGGTTGATCGCTCGTTCTTCGACGGAAACGGTCCCGATTTCGACACCCTTATGGCCTGGTTCAAGTCAGTCCCGAACTGGCGCTTGCAGAACAACGGCCTGACGGCGACCCAAACGCTCAGCTCAGAATGGTCAGGGGTGACGTTGGCGCTCGAACAGCTCACCTCGGCGAAGAACTCAGGCGACTGCCTGTGCGCCGACATCTCGAACGGCATCGACAACCTCCACGGCAGCTACCTCCTGATCTACAAGACCGATATCGACAACCCTGCGAATGCCGCCTACCTGGCGCAGGCGGCGAGCCTCGGGTGACGAATTCGGGGGAACCCACACCGGCGACGTGACCGACGTGTCGAGCGCCGGCAGCGCTCGGACGGTCGCTCAGCCCTCGGGCCAAGCGGCAAAACATTCCCCTCTCCTCCCCCGGGCGACGGATGCCTCCCGTCACGACCCGCCTACCCTGTGGGAGGTGACCACCTTCCTCTATGCCGTCGATAAGCGCTACCTGCCGGTGCTGCTGCCATTCTTGCTGCGCCCGACAAAGGATGGGGTCAAGGTCACCGAGGAGGGTGCTTTCGTCGCGACATTCGGATTCTTCAAGATCGTGACACCGCTCGAAAACATCACGGGTGCGCACATCACGCGGAACTACCGCTGGTGGACGGCATGCGGGGTTCGCATGTCGCGGGCCGACGACGGGCTGACCTTCGGAACGAATCGCAACGGCGGCGTCTGCATCCATTTTGCGGAGAAGGTGCCATCGGCCCTTCGACGAAGCGGTCACTCGGCGCTCACTGTGACCGTGGCCGATCTGGAGGGACTGACCGGAGCCCTCGGCGGGGAGCCTGACCTGTGACATGTCGTTCGATGTCCGGACCCTCCGTCACACGGTGGCGACTGGCCAGGTGCTTGATCGCACCATTGATCCCGTGCCCAGCGACGGACCTCAGGACACCACGAGATCCTCGCCGAAATAGGGCCGTATCGAGGCGCGAGGGCCGCTCTCCACTTCCCCGCGGCCGGCCGGATCACGCATCCATTTCCACGTCTCCCGGACGTCGAAGGGCATATTTGCCGAGGACCGCCCGAACTCATTCGTGAAGTAATTGTGGGCGCGGGCGTCTCGCCAGACCTTCGTCACCTCGACCTGATCCAGTTCGTCGTTGTAGCGCCAATAGGCATCCTCGGTGACCTCGACCGAGCTTCGATTCTCCGCGATCAAGTGCCCGATGCAGGCCAGGGCAAAGCGCGTCACCACCTCTTCCATGTCCACGACCTGAAGACCCCCGTACGGATTGGTGTTCGGTCCGTAGATCATGAAGAAGTTGGGAAAACCGGGGAGCAGGGTGCCGAGGTACGCACGTGCCCCGTCTTTGCGCCAAAGGTCAACGACTTCGCGCTGACCACGACCGCGGATCTCCATGGGAAAGAGAAAGTCGTTGGACTTGAAGCCGGTGGCGAAGACGATGACGTCCACCTTGCAGACAGAGCCATCGCACGTTTGTATGCCCTCGGGGGTGATCCGGAGAATACCGTCGGTGACGAGCGAGACGTCGTCTCGCAACAATGCGTCATACACACTCCGGCTCGGGTCCACCAAAATCGGACGCGCCGACATGGGAGGCGCCTCTGGAAGCATCTTCTCCAGGAGATCCGGGCGGCCGGCGAACTTCGATTGCATGAAGTCGATCCTCTGGTCACGGATCTTCTTGTTGGTCGGGCTCAGGGTGTGCGGGTCCTGAAACTCAGGATCGATCGTGAAGGTGGCCTGAAGGTTCGTCGGCCCATACATCCAACTGGTCCGGAAACGCACGAAGTTCGTAAAGAAGGGGAAGTTGCGGTCCAACCACGTCACCTGGTCGGGAAACGGATCAAGATATCCCGGGGTGTCGAACACCCAATTCGGCGTTCGCTGAAACGCGACCGTATGGCTCGCCACCTTTGCCACTTCGGGGATCATCTGATAACCGGTGCACCCGCTGCCCACGACGGCAACCCGCTTGCCCTCGAGGTCGAGATCCGCCGGCCAACGAGCTGAATGGAACAGTTCCCCCCCGAAGGTCTCCATCCCCTCGATGTCAGGAACGTTCGGGCGAGCCAGAAAGCCGACGCAGCTGATCACCGCGTTCACCCTCCACGTCCGAGTGCCCTCGGGGTGTTCGGCGCGGATCTCCCAGGTCTTGCTGTCCTCGTCCCACGAAGCAGACGTCACCTCGGTGTCGAATTGGATCTCCCGGCGGATGTCGTAGGTGTCCGCCACCCAGTTGAAATATTTCTCGTTCTCACTCTGCGGGCAAAACGGGTTCGGGAACGGAAAGTCCACTCCGTAGGTGTGCGTATAGGTGCGACTCGGCGAGTCGACTCTCGCTCCGGGGTATCGATTCTCGAACCACGTTCCTCCGACGCCGGCATTCTTCTCGAGCACCGTGAACGCGATCCCCGCGTGCTTCAGCTGTACCGCCGCGTTGAGGCCTCCCATGCCGGCGCCGATCACGGCGACGGAGAACCCTTCGAGTTGCGCCGCTGATGGTTGCTCCGGCCACGCGTAGCTCCGGGCCCATGGGTCGAGCGCCAAGGTCTCCCACCACATCTCGAACTCGGCATCGCGAATCTCTTCACCTGCGCAAAGCCCGAGACTGCGTTGCAGGCGGTCCGTAGGGCCGCTGTCCAGGTGGCCCGCCCCGCCGTCCCGGTACGCCTTGAGAAAGGTCGCGGCTTTCTCCTGCAGCAGAGCGACGTCGGTGGGGTCGGTGAGCGTCTTGAACTCGAAATACCCCGCAGCAGCCGTCCCGACCGCGGTGGACGTCACCGCTTCATCGCCGGTCAATTGGTACAGCAGTCCCCGCAGGACCATCGGGTCGGCAAATTTCACGGCGTCCTCAATGAATTCGTCGGAGGCGTCGAGCAGTTCGAATCGTTCGTTCATCCGCGTGATCCACTCCAGACGGGGATGGTCGTGCCGACCTTCAGCACGCTCCCAGGTGCAAGTCAATACCTAACTCGGCAGACAGTGCAACAGGTCCGCCCACGTCCCCTCGCAGACGAACGAGTGACGGCGCATCCACTCGATCGTGATGGCGAGGCCTGTCGTTGAGTCGGGCTTCAGGGCGACAACCGCTCCATCGTCCACTTTCCGGACCGGGACGTGTAGCGGAGCCTGTCATGGAGTCGATCCGCCCCTTCTTCCCAGAGCTCGACGACTTCAGGTCGCACACGGTAACCACCCCAACGATCAGGTCGAGGCGGCACCGCGTCGCCCTGGAGTGCGTCGACCAGCTCGGCTCTGCGTTGTTCGAGCGACGCACGCCCAGCGACGACTTCGCTCTGATGGCTGATCACCGCGCTCATGCGTGACCCCGGCGGACGTGAGAGCCAGTAGGCATCCGACTGCTCCTCATCGACTTCCTCCACCGCTCCACTCACGCGGACCTGACGGTGGAATGGAAGGAACCAATGGAAGAGGGCGGCCGCGAATGGATTCGCCGCGAGGTCCCGGCCCTTCTCGCTCCCTCGGTCGGTATAGAAGACGAGACCCCGGACATCGATACCCCGGAGCAGCACCATTCTCGAAGATGGCCGCCCCTCGACCGTGGCCGTTGCAATTGCCATTGCCTCGGGCATGCGTTCACCAGCCGCTCGCGCCGCCTCCAACCACTTGGACAGTTGGGCCACCGGGTCGGGATCGACGTCTGCTTCATCCATGCCAAGAGTCTGCTCGATGAAGGGTGACGGCGATGCATCCAGCCAGGTCGCACGGAGTATCTCAGGGTCGGCTCACCGGCAGATGCTTCCAACCGCGGATGTGCGAGATGTCGAGTTCGGCCCGTTCCCAGTCCACCTCCCAGTCGGGAAAACGGTTCAGAACTTCGTCGAGGGCAACACGGCCTTCGAGGCGGGCCAGGGCGGCACCCAGGCAGAAGTGGATGCCGTGTCCGAACGTCAGGTGCGTCCCCATCGTCCGGTGGATGTCGAACACGTCACCGTCCGGGGGAAACGCCCGGTCGTCCCGATTGGCCGCCGGCGGCAGGAACATCATGACGCTTCCCTCGGGGACCGTCCGGCCGTGGTACTCGACGTCTCGGGTCACGAAGCGGCAGATCGTGTGGGGCGGCGGCTCGTAGCGGAGCACCTCCTCAATGGCGTTCGGGATCCGTGTGCGGTCTGCGGCCAGCTCACGCCGGGCGTCGGCCTGCTCGGCCAGGATCTTTCCCGTCCAGCCGATCAGCCGGTTGGTGGTCTCGTTGCCGGCGGAGGCCAGCACACTGACGTGGTTCTGGATCTCCTCACGGGTCAAGCGGCGCACGGTACCGGTCTCGTCTTCGAACTCGGCCTGGAGCAGCTCGGTCATCAGGTCGTCAGTGGGATGGGACGCCCGCCAGTCGATGTAGTCGGCGAAGAAGCCCGCGTCCGAGAAGGGCTTCCCTTGGTCGATCGGCTGGCCGGGCTCGCGGCGGATGTGGTCAAAGGCTCGTTCACGGACCCCCACCTGGTCCTCCTCGGGGATGCCGAGCAGCATCCCGATCACCCGCATCGGCAAAGGTGCGGCGAGGTCCGTCACGAAGTCGAAGCTCCCGCCGCTCACGAACGGGTCGAGCATCTCGGCACAGAGGGCGCGGAGCTCGGGTTCGAGCGCCGCCATCTTCTTCGGCGTGAAAACCCGTGACTCGAGTCCGCGGTGGGCGCTGTGGACCGGCGGATCCTCGGTGATGTAGACCCCGGGAATGCTCGGAAGATTCGCCCGGATCTGCTCCAGGATCACACCGTGCGCGGAACTGAATGTGCCGTGGTCGAGCAGACCCTTCTGCACGTCATCGAAGCGACTGAGCGCATAGAAGTCGTACCGCTCGTTGTAATAGAGGGGCGCCTCCTCCCGGAGGCGACGGTAGACGGGATACGGGTCGATGTAGATGTCGTTGTCATAGGGGTCATAGGACAGGTCCTGCGGCGCCGTGGTTGTCATGTGCCTCCGTTCCAGCCGATGGTGTGGATCAGACGGACCGAATGGACCAGCCGCCGTCAACCGGCAAGGCCACCCCGGTGATGAAGTCCGCCGCCGGGGAGACGAGCCACAGGGCCACCCCGGCGATCTCTTCTGCCGTGGTCTCCCGTCCGAGGAGCGCTTTCGCCCGCATCGTCGTGAGCATCTGCTCCCGGGCCTCGGGTGAGGGCTGCGGCCGTCCCTTGCCGATCATCGGGGTGAGGACGAACCCGGGGAGGATGCAGTTCACCCGCACACCCAACGGGCTGTACTGAATGGCAGCGTTCTTGGTGAGGCTTATCACACCGGCCTTCGAGGCCGAGTAGCCAGGCGACATGCCCGAGGAAATGATCCCGCCTATCGATCCCCAGTTGAGGATCGAACCACCGCCGGAGTCGACGATCGCCGGCGCCCCGTACTTCACCCCCAAGAAGACGCCCTTCAGATTGACGGCCTGCACCCGGTCCCAGGCGTCGGGGTCGTCATCGGCGATCATCCCTCCACCCAGGGCGATCCCGGCCACGTTGCACAACACGTCGAGGCGCCCGAATTGCGAGACGGCGACCTCCACCATCCCCTCGACCTGCTCGGGCACCGAGACATCGCACTGGACAGGGAGGATGTGCCCACCGCCGTCGGCCGCCGTCTCCTCCTGCTTGCCGCTGATGTCGGCGGCAACTACCCGGGCGCCCTCGGCGGCGAAGAGCAGCGCAGCTGCCCGGCCCTGGCCTTCGCCGGCGCCGGTGACGACTGCCACCTTCCCCTCCATCTGCTGCGCCATGGTGTCCCCCGCCGTACCGGCCATTTCATGTCAGGTGGAGCTGGCGTCAAACGTACAGAACGAACAACGCCTCTGCAACAGGTCCCCGAACGCGAGAGCGCCGAACGTCGCCGGGGCGCTAGAGCCGGTAAAGCTTCTTGGCGTTCTCCCCGAGGATCTTGCGCTGCGCCACTTCGGACAAGACGGCGATTTTCGGGGCCACCGATTGCAACGGATCGGGGTAGAGACATGTCGGATGCGGGAAGTCGGTTTCGAAGAGGATGTTGTCCTCCCCGAGGGTGTCCACCAGCCAGGACAGGTTGTTCCGCTCGAACCAGAACGTGGCGTAGAGGTTGCTCTGGAAATACTCCGAGGGTTTCCTCTTGAGCGCCCGGACCTCTTCGGGGGCGTTCTCGAACATCTCATAGTCGAGGGCTTCGAGGATGAACGGGATCCAGCCGCACACGCTCTCGACGGAGACCCATTTGAGGTCAGGGTGGCGGTCGAAGAGCCCGGAAACGATCCCGTTGGCCACGACGCGGGCGTTGCCCACGAAGAGCAGGGTGCCGGTCAGGGCGTGCTTGACGTTGTCGGAGTGTGAGGCCCATGGGTACTTCGCAGCCCAGTGAGCTCGATGTGACACTGGCCCCGATGTGGAAGTGGACCGGCAGCTGAAGGTCGGTGCAGGCCTCCCAGAGGGCGTCCCATGCCGGATCGGCCAGGTCGGGACCCCCGACGTCGTCGGGGTCCGAGGTCATGTTGACACCCCGCATGCCCATGTCGGCCACCCGACGGGCCTCGGCGGCCGACAGGTCGACGTCCCAGGCCGGGAGGAGCGGCATCGGGAGGAGCCGGTTGTTCGACTCGGCCTGGATCTCGGCCATGATGTCGTTGTACATCTGGATGACCGTGAGGCTCAAAGCGGGATCGCCCACGGCGGCGAGGTCCTGCCCACCGAGGCTCAGCGTGCTCGGAAAGATCACCTGGGCGTCGATACCGGACTCGTCCATCACCTCGAGGCGCACCTTCGGGTCGTAGGCGCCGACATGGATGTCCTCGATCCCCCACTCGTACAGGCCGAGTTGGGCCGACACCTTCTTGCCGTCGCGGCCCACCACAGCGGCCCCTACGGCCATGCCCATGGGATGGCCGTCGAACACCCAATGCGGCATGCCGTCGATCTGCTCCACCCGGGGCACCCGGTCCCGGAGGTGAGCGGGAGCACGCTTCGTGAAGAGATCGTGGGGCTCCGTCCAGTGGCTGTCGGCGTCGACGACGAGTGAGTTTTCGAACATGCATTCGATACTAAGGCTTTTCAAACGGCCCACCTGCGTGGTCGGGCGAAAAGGAGGTGAACGTCGACTGGCGCTACGTCTCTACGAGAACCACCAAGGTCTCGGGCAGCACGCCGTCGTACTCCATGAAATCGGATGCACGCTCGGTCACCATCGCCGCCATGAGGTCATCCATGTCGGGGACATCTATGAGCACACCCACGCGAGAGGGGTTCTGAAGATCGACGAAGGTCCGGATATTGGTCACACCCAGAGTTGCGAAGAATTCCTCACGCTTGGACGAGGAGAGCCACAGATCCGTATCCCTCACGTCATGGTGGACCATTACAGTGGGCATGTCGCCTCCTTGACCAATGCCGGACCACATGTCCGTTCTGGACTACTCCGGCTCGTGACAGACCGCTTCGACATTGTTGCCGTCGGGATCACGCACAAACGTGCCGTAGTAGTTGGGGTGATACTCCGGCCACACACGCGGCTCATGAAGCACCTGCGCGTCCAGACGCGTGGCCGCATCGAAGAACTGACGCACAGCCGCACGACTCGGCGCAGCAAAAGCGATGTGACACTCCCGAAAGCCATCGCCGGTCGCTCGTGGTCCGATCCAGAAGTCCGGCTTCGCTCCGGTGCCGAAACCAATGACCTGTCCGAAGTCCATGACCCGGCATCCTCCTAGGGGCGTGAGAACGGCGTCATAGAACATCGCGCTGACAGCGCTGTCGGCACACTGAATCGAGAGGTGATCGAGCACGACATCATCTTCGGCTCGAGCACCGCAGGGTAATAGGGCCATAGGTCCCGCATTCTCCGAATGCGGCAGGTAACTCAGGCGCCGCACACCGCAGCCGGGCCCGGCGTTGGGAGGGCGTTGACGGCCGTCAGATTCGCCGCCGTGCACCACGCCAAGTTCGCCAGCCCGACCGGCGTGAGCCGATCGCACACCCAGTCCCAGTGGAGCGACACGGTGTCGCCCACCGTCACCTGGGGAGCCAAACCCACGCCGTCCACGCTGCGCCGCGCCACTTCCACCTGTTCCGGGCCGAGTGCCAACCGTGACCCGTCGAAGCGCAGGAGACGGTTCCGCACGGTCACGAGGTCACCGGTGACGGCTTCGACGTGCCCCCAGCGGATGCGGCAACGATCGAGCACGGTCAGCGGCGCACCCTCCATCCCCGCCCGCAGCAGCCCCAGCCACGGGTACACCGCAAAGACGTGGAAGCTGTGCTGACAGATCGCGCCCAGTGGCACTGCGTTCGCCACATGCCCGAACCGCCGTCCGGCCCGGTCCTCGAAACGGGTGCTCAGCGAGGACAAGAGGGCCGAGTTGGGGACCTTGTCGAGCAGGGGGTTGCCAAGCCAGTAGGCCTCGACCACTCGGGCATCGAGTGGATCGGCGATGCCGTTGCACCCGGCGATCAGCTCGAGGTAGGGCCATGCGCCGGCGAATCCCGTGGCCAGGTGCGCCAGCTCCGCCAGGTCGACGCCGTCGGAGGCCGACTCGAGGAGCGCACCCGGATCGGACGGCCCGCAGTAGCCGAGCTCGTTTGGCGGATAGGCGTAGCGGGCGAACAAGAGGGGCCCGGGGGCGGCCGCTCCGGCCGCTCCGGCGCGCTGAGGGTCGACGACCGGATCGCTCATCTCGCCGCCACCTCCACAGGGCGCGGGATGCGCCACGCCACCAACGCAGTACCGGCGGTGATCAGCACCAGCCCGAGCCACTCCGGCGCCAGGGGCTGCGCACCGGCCAGCGCCTGCAACGTGGCGGTGATCAGGGCGCTCGCCACAAGGATCGAGGTGACGTCGATCGCCCGGGCCCGGCTGAGGGCGGTCATCCATGTGCCCACGTAGCCGGCGAGCAACAGCCCGGTGAACAGGACCCAACCCAGCTGGCCGCGGGTGAGGTCGATCAGCGAACCGAGGGTGCCGTCTATTGCCAGATAACCGAGGAGGACCGCCGAACCCACGCCCATGCGAACCAGCGAAACTGTGGCCGGAGGGACGTTCGAGAGCAGCTTCTTGGCGACCACCACCTCGACCGCCCACAGCAAAGTAGCCGCGAGAACAAGGGATGTACCGCTCCCCCAAACCAGATGGCCGATCCCCTTCGACAGCGCCACTTCGCCCCCGACGAGAAGGGCGATGGCGGCGATATTCCACCTTGTCACCCGCTCGTGAAGAAAGGGGCCGGCCAGGAGCACCACCCAGATGACCAGGGTGTCGTGCACGAAGGCAGCGGGAGTCGCCGTCGCGCGAGCGAGCCCGTTGAAGAAGAGCACGAAGGCCACCCCGCCACCAATGACGCCGACATAGGCGAGCCCTACCCATGAGAGGGCTCTCGGGGAGCCCGTGGCGATTCGCACGGGCGCCGCTACCCAGCGGGCGGACATTTGACCGGTCAACGATGCGCGCCGCCTCCACGAGGATGCGGCCAACGTGCCGCCCCCAAGTACCAGGAAGGCAACCAGGTTCTTTCCCGTGGTGTACACCGAAGGAGACGGCACGTGATGCACACCGTAACTGTTGGCGAACACCGAAATACCGCTGATGACGGCCGTAATGCCGGCTACCAGAACCCCGTTCATCCCCACCCGCCGGGCGGTCGCGGGCGTTGTCGTCCCCTCGCTCACTTGGCCGACTCTTTCTGAAGGCGTTCGTTGCCCCGGGCCATCTCGGCGAGGGCTGCCTCAGCCTCCCGTGCATCCGCCCGGTCGATGGCATAGCCGCTGTGCACGACGAGCCAATCCCCCGGCCGTGGCTCGGGGTGTGGCGGCTCAAGGGCCAACAGCGACACTTCATGGAGCCGCCCGTCCACGTCCTCGACGAGGACCCTGCCCGGAGCGCACACCGAGCGGACCTGATGCAACCTGCTCTGACACATCAGCTGACCTCCCTGATCATCTCCACCACATGACGTACCGCATGGAGTACGCCGTCCTCGACCCCTTGGCTCAGGCCCACGCCCTGCCCGAAGTCAGACCCTTCGATGCCGACCACCACCACCCTCGACGGGGCGCGCTCGATGGCCCGGGCCAGGCGATAGACGCCCGCCAGCCCGATGCCATGCGTGCTGTTCACTCCCGACGCCCCAGAATCGCGGACCGGCCCGGGGGCGCCGGGATCGAGCTCCACCACGTGCACCATTCCGGGCGCGGCACCCGAAGAGACGGCATCGATGACGACGGCCAGGGAGGCTCCGTCCCACAGACCGAGAAGGTCGAGAGGGTCGTCGAGCGGCCCGACCACGGAGATTCCGGGGCATTGCCGGGTCACCATGGAGAGAGCGATCGGACCGGCGCCATCGTCACTGCGGTACTCACTACCCAGCGCGGCCACCACGACCCTATGGGACCCTCTGTGCAGACGGCTTGTCTGCTCTGTGCTCGGGGTATCACTCACATCCGGACCACCTTGACGTCGAGAAAGTGGGCGGCACACGAGATGCACGGGTCGTGATTGCGCACCGCCTGCTCACAACGCCAGGACAGATCAGCGTCCGAAAGGTCCAGGCCCTCCTGCACGACGCGTCTGAGGTCGGCCTCAATGCTGATCTGGTTCTGCGAAGTCGGCGGCACGATTCGAGCGGTGGCGATGTCACCTCGGGCATTGAGTGCATATGTGTGCAGGAGCAGGCCCCGCGGGGCCTCGGTGACGCCGGAGCCCACGCCCGCCCGGAGCGGAATGCCGGCTGCCGGCGGGATCGGGGGCTCGTACGGATTCCACCAATCGCAGCGCCTCATCACACGCGAAGACAAGTTCGACCGAGCGCACGACGATACTCTTGAAGGGGTTGGTGACGATCGGCCCCAGGCCGGCACCGGCAGCCGCCTGCCGCGCCACCTCCGGCAGGACCGAAGAGTTCAGCGCGTAGCGGGCCAGCGGACCGGTGAGATAGTCGAGTTCGCCTCCCAGACGTGCGTGGAGTGCGGTCGAGCGCGCGACATGTTCTTCGACCACCAGCTGGTCGAAGTCCGACGCGGTCAGATCCAGCCCGTCACTCGAGGCGACCCGGCCGGACTCGATGGGATAGCGGCCCGGGGTGCGAAGGGAGACGAAACGGTACTCGCTCTCGACCCCGGGAAAATCGAAGCCCGATACCCAGGACACCGTGTCGAGGGCCTGGGCGCGGGCACGACGAAGTGGTTCAGCCAGGGCGGCCACGGCGGCGCGGGACGGTGCAGAGTAGAAACCCCCCACGCGGACATTCACGGGATGGATGGCCCGGCCGCCGACGGTCGACATGAGCAGGTTGCCGACCTTCTTGATGGCCAGGCCGCGTTCGACGGTGGCGCGATCGTGTTCGGCCAGTTCCACCGCGTCGGCACAGCCGAGGAAGTCGGGGGCGTGGAGCAGGTAGATGTGCAGGGCGTGGCTCTGTATCCACTCTCCGCAGTAGAGGAGGCGGCGCAGATCGGCCACCTCCCGACTCACCTCCACACCAAGAGCGTCCTCCATCGCGGCGCAGGCGCTCATCTGGTACGCCACCGGGCATATGCCACAGATGCGGGCTGTGATGTCGGGGGCCTCGGTGGCCCGGCGTCCCTGCAGGAGCGCTTCGAAGAAGCGGGGCGGCTCGAAGATGTTGAGCGCCACCTCTCCGACCACACCGTCGCGCACCTCCACATGGAGTGAACCCTCCCCTTCCACCCGCGACAGTCCCTCAATCGACACTGTGCGCTGCGCGCCCGACCCGTGGGTCATTGACGTTCCCCACTGTCGTCGGCCGCGACGGTCTCTGTCATTTCGGAAAGAGCCCGCGACTGCTGGCTGAACACAGGATTTCCCGCATAGAACGTGGCAAAGAGACGGGAGGCGTCGACGGGGGCCATGCCGCTGTCCAGGAGGCGCCGGGCCAGGGCGTCGGTGTTCGCCCCCTCCGACGGTCCGAAGCAACCGAAGCAGCCACGGCCGATGGACGGGCACAGGGCACCGCAGCCCGCGCGCGTGACCGGGCCGAGGCACGCGGTCCCGTGGGCCACCAACAGGCACACAGTGCCCCTCCCCTTGCATTCCTGGCAGACCGAGTGCCCCGGGAGGACCGGTTTGCGACCGACCAGCGTTGCGGTGATCACTTCGAGAAGCTGATGCCGATCGATGGGACATCCCTGAACCTCGAGGTCCACGACGACGTGTGCGGAGATGGGGGTCGAAGTGGACAGCGAGGAGATGTACTCGGGGTGGGCGTAGACGGTACCGACATAGGCGCCCTCGGCGGCGAAGTTCCGCAGGGCCTGAATGCCGCCGGCCGACGCGCACGCGCCGATCGTGACGAGGCGGCGCGAACTGGCCCTGATCTCCCGGATCCGCTCGGCGTCCTCGGCGGTGGTGATCGAACCCTCGACCAATGAAAGGTCGTACGGTCCTTCGACGGTCGCCCGCGACATCTCGGTGAAGTGAGCGATGCGCAGGGCACCGGCGAGTGTCAGTAGTTCGTCCTCGCAGTCGAGCAGGCTCAGCTGGCATCCGTCGCAGGAGGCGAACTTCCATACGGCCAACGTGGGACGGGCGTCATGGGTACCCGCCGAATCGCCGGACTCTGCCGGCGTCACCGGTTGCGCTCCATGAACAGCTCGTCGGCCAGGCCCCCGTACTGCACCACCGGCCCGTCACGGCACAAAAGGAGCGGCCCGAGCTGGCAGTGGCCGCACAGTCCCACCCCGCACTGCATATTTCGTTCAAGGGAGACTCTGATCAGGGACGGCTCGATTCCCTGGTCTACGAGTTGACGCGCTGCGAAACGCATCATGATCTCGGGACCACAGAGCAGCGCCACCGCCCCGGCCGGCTCGAATGGCGCGTCGGGGAGGAGCACGGTCACGACACCTACCGAACCATCCCACCCAGGTGCCCCGACATCGACCGCAACACCGACATAGATCCCAGCCCTTCGCCACGCCTCGAGGTCGTCGGGAAAGAGGACTTGAGCAGGCGAACGCATCCCGACCAGCACGAAGACCCGGCCCGCGCGCCCGGTTCGACGATCGACCAGATCACGTATGGCGCCGCGCAGCGGTGCGAGGCCGATCCCTCCTGCCACCACCACGACGTCGGCCGCATCGTCAAGGGTGCCGAGTCCCCAGTCGTGCCCGAAAGGCCCGCGCACGCCGATCACGGATCCGACCGGAGCCGCGCACAGCGCACGGGTCACGGCCCCCACGTCGCGCACGGTGTGCTCAATGGGCCCCTCTTCTGTGGGTGCGCTCGAAATCGAGATCGCCACCTCTCCCACTCCGAAGGACGTCAGCATATTGAACTGCCCGTGGGCGAAACGAAAAGGCTCGTGGGGCTCCGCCGACAACGGAACGACGGACATGGTGACGACGTCGTCGAGCTCCACCCGCCGCGTGACGATCCGGTACGGAACTGGAGTAAGTGGGCTACGCAGGTGCAGGGCACGGACCCCACGATCAGCGGCCGGCATTGGCGTAAAGATCCAGGAGACGGATACGGGTGGCCTGCAACCGCGTCAACAGCACCGCGGCGAGGCGCTGGTGGAGCTCTGCAGCCTCCTCCGGGTGCGCCGCCAGAACCTCCTTCAGGATGCTCGTGCCAAGAGCGACCGCTTCGACGGGCTCCAACGCTCGCGGCATCAAACTGCCAACGAAAGGGCGAGGCCATCCAGCTGAGCCCGACGACATGACCCGGTCCGACAGTGTCGATCACAATCGGACCCCGAGAGGGAGCGTGGATCTCAATGGCCACCACGCCCCGGGTGATGAGGAAGATGGTGCCGGCATCCTCGCCCTCGCGAAGAAGCAGGGTACCCTGATCGAAGCGCACGACCGTGGCCGCCTCCGACAAGAGCGCAAGCGTCCCCTGGGAAGCACCTGCGAGAAATCGGTGCTCGCGCAGGAGCTCGTCTATCGTCTCGCCTCCGCCGGTCATGATTCCCGTATCATGCGATTGACCGTGTCGGTTATCGATGCGCCATCCGTGGCCCGAATAGCAGCAGCCTCCTCAGTGATGTCGATGCCGACCGGGCACCACGCGAGACATCTTCCGCAGCCTACGCAACCCGACTCGTCGAACTGATCCCACCACGTCGAGAGCTTGTGGGTCATCCACTGCCGGTAACGCGACGAGGTCGTCGGTCGCACCGAGCCTCCATGGAGGAATGAGTGCTCGAGATCGAAGCAAGAGGCCCAGCGTCGCTGGCGTTCGACCGTACCGCTCACCTCGGTGACGTCCTTGACGTCACTGCAGAAACAAGTGGGGCAGACCAGGGTGCAGTTGCCGCACGAGAGGCAGCGTTCCGCCACCTCCGCCCAGCGCGGGTGTTCGAGATTCCGGGCCAGCAGGCCGGGGAGGTCCTCGATGTCGAGTGATCGGCCCATCCGCCCGGAAGCACCGTCCACGACCGCCCGGCGACCAGAGCGCACAGTGTCGTCGGCGGCTGTACGGGGCACCTGCGCCAAAACGTCGGCCCCAGCCACTGAGCCCACCCGGACGTAGTACGAATGGTCACCAGTCGACGGGGCCGTTCAGCTCGGTGAGGGCCAGGTCGTACCCGGCATCGGCCGCCGGACCGGTGCCCATGGACGTGCAGAAACAGGTGCTCGAGGGGGTACCGCACTCGACCGCAACGATGAACGCCCCCTCACGGCGCGCCGCGTACCGGTCATCGGCCACGGCACCGTCGCGGAGCACTCGATCGAGGATCCCGAGCGCTGCCACCTCACACGGCCGGGCGCCGATGACGGCCACACGATACCGTCTCCTCCCGGGGTTGGGACAACCTCGCGTTGCCCTCGGCGAGCGTGGCCCGCCATACGGTCTCGGCGGGGACGAAGAACTCGGACTTCCACGAGGCTGGGCCGACGGCCCACCCGAACAGCTCGGAGCTTCCGTCGTGGGTGAGTCGGTACTGTCCGGGCTCGGTGTGATCATGCCAGCCCTCGGGCAGGTCGGAGGCGGAGCTGATCTCCCCATGCACAATCGCCCCGTCACGCACAACCGGCCCCATGGTCCGCATGCCGCGCCCGCGCAGGACCGCGATCAGAACATCGAAGCCGTACCGATCGATGACCGCGTCATCCCCGACGTCCATGCCAAGAGGCTACGGCCTCCCCCGGGGGGCGCATAGGGCCAATCGTCCCTGGGCCAGGCTCGTGCCCTGGCCGAAGGGCCGATCGCAGTCGACACGGCTGGATGCGGCCGATCCCCCCCTTGCCAACGAGGCGATTGGCGGCGTCGCGTGGTTTCGGGATCCGGCGTGTGGCGCCATGCTCCGACCTGCAGCAACTAAACATGGGCAGATGGAGTCGTTCGAATCCCTCAACGCCACCCAGGCGGAGTTCGACAGACAGCTGGTAACCGTCATGCACGCCCTCCCGGACGGCATCGCGGTACTGGACGAGACGGGGGTCATCGTCTTCGTCAACCAACGTCTGCAGGAACTGTCCCAGTACGGCGAGCGTGAGCTGATCGGCCGTCGTGTCGAATACCTGGTTCCCGATGACTACCCGCGGATCCACGAACAGGCGGGTGTCCGGTCCGTGGAGCAACGGGCGAGCCGGCCCATCGGCGAATGCCTCGACGTGCGCCTGCGGTGCAAGCATGGCTCGATCGTTCCGGTGGACGTCCACCTGAGCGTCACCGAAATCGGTGCGAACTCCTATGTGCTGGCGTTGGTGCGCGCCATCACTCCGAGAAGTCCGAGGGCGACGACGTGCCGCACCGCAGCGAAGAACGCTTCCGCACCTTCGTCGAAGCCGCACCGGTCATGATGTTCTCGTTGCTCCCCAACGGGGTCATCCAGTCGGTGAACGCCGAGTTCGAGCGACTGACCGGCTGGCGACGTGACGATTTGTTCGGCACCCATTTCGCTCCTCTCGTCCATCCGGACGACCTCGCTGACGCCGTCACCACCTTGGGCCAGTTCGTGCGGAACGAAGAGGTCGAGGACGACGAGGTGCGGATCCTCACCACGAGCGGGGACTACCTGCTCACACAGACCTGCGTCGTGCCTCTGGTCTCCGATGACCAGGGGGTCGAGATGGTCGGCATCATCCACGACATCACCGAGCGCAAGCGGACCGAGGAGGCGCTCAGTTCAGCCAAGGAGCGCTTCCGCCAAGCCTTCAAGCAGGCTCCTCTCGGTGTCGCCCTCCTCGATCAGGACGGACGCATCACGAACGCGAATCATGCGCTCTGCGAATTCCTCGGGTACCCCAGAGACGAGCTCGTCGGCACCCTGTTCTCTTCCCTCATGTATCCGGACGACGTGGCGGCGGACGTCGAGCAATCGACGGCTGCTCGCCGCTGGCACCGTGTCCAGCTATCGGATTCGCCAGCGCTACGTGACCAAGCAGGGGGAGGAGGTCTATGGCACCGTCGCGGCGGCGGTCATCCTCAATGAAGAGGGAGAACCGCTCTACGGCATGCGGACCGTGGAGGACAACACGACAGCGCAGGCGACTCGAGCGCGAGCTCGCCTCGCACGCCGTGATCGCCAAGGACCGGTTGGCCGACGTTGACCCCGAGGGAGAGTCGAGGTGCTCGAACTGCTCGATGAGACGGTGACGGCGACGGAACTGGGCGGCGCGGATCTTCGTGTCCGCCCGGACGGTTGAATCCCACCTCTCCCATGCGTACCGCAAGCTCGGCGTGCGGACACGGGCCGACGCCATCCAGACGTTCGCCCGCATGAAAGACCTGGTGGAGCGCTTCGAACCCAACCCTGACACCGAAGCTCCCGCCCTCGATACGTAGAAATTCTCCGTAAGGTACGGACGAAATTCCGGTACGCCGCTGACGTGGTGGACGCGACGCTCCCCCGTACTCTCGTTACAGCGGCACTCCCCGACACCGGGGGCCGTGAGGACGGGGAGGTCCATCATGCATGTTCCGACATTGACGCGGGCGCGCCGTGGCGCACACGCCAGACAGCACCGAAAGTGACCGCGCACGCCGCGCACTCTCAAGATGAAGGTCGTCAGCTCGGTGCTCGGGGTCGTCTTGGCCGGCGGGGCCGCCTTCGGTGCGACGAACTGGATCATCGGGTTGGGAGCGGGCTCCAGCGGTGCCGGGCAGTCGGCCAACATCTCGAACCTGGCGATCAGCGCCGTGGCCTCACCTTCACCGACCAACTTGCTCTACCCGGGCGGTTCGGGCGACGTGGTGGTGACGATCAGCAATCCGAACCCGTTCCCGGTGACCATCACCGCCCTTCAGTTGCCCGCCAACACCACCTATGCCACCGGGTACACCACGAGTGCGCTCACGACCACACAGGCCGGTTGCCTGGCGTCGACGCCCAGTGACGTCATCTGGAACTATGCCAACGCCACGAGCGGGAGTTCGCACACGCTGACCAGCGCGGTTGACCGTCGGCGCGAGCGGCGCGGCCAACAACCCACTCGTGGTGACATTCACCAACGATGCCAGCATGACGACGGCAGCCCCGGCCGCCTGCGCCAACACGTACTTCTCCATGCCGTCGCTCACCGGAGTGACTGCGACCGGCGGATCCGCCACGTCCACCACGACCCCGGCCACCGACGCCTGGACGAGCTGATCGCCTCTGAGAGGAGTTCAGACTCCCGTGCATGACCCGAGCGACGACACCCCGAGACCAGCCAGGCGCTGGCTCGTGGGTGTCGCCGCCGCCGGGCTGGTGGCCGGGTTCGCCGTGCCTGCGTGGGCCTCGAACTGGGTGGTGACGTTGCATGCCGGCAGTGCCGGAGAAGCCAAGGCCCAGGCCGTCCCCGCTGCCCCCGGTGGCCCGGCGGTGGCCTGTACGAGCTCGAGCGCGAAGACGGTCAAGGTCAGCTGGACGGCCGTGACCAGGGCCACCAGCTCTACCGTCTACGACACCACGACATCGGCCACCGCACGTACGCCGCAGTGGCCACCGGTCTCACCGCGACCAGCTCTACGAGTGCCACCCTGACCGCGGCCAACTACTGGTTCGAAGTCGCCGCCTCCATCGGCACCAACTGGATCGGCACCAAGTCGGTCGCGACGGCGGAGGCCACCATCTCGAGCAGCAGGTGCATCCAGCCGTAAACTCTTCCCCGGTGGATCGCCGTGGTCCAGGTTCGACAGCCGAGTATGACACCATCGGAGTGGGCTACAGCACACAACGGAGAGCTGATCCACGGCTGCGCGCCGCCATCGTCCATGCGCTCGGGGACGCAAAGACGATACTCAACGTCGGTGCGGGTGCCGGATCCTACGAGCCATCAGACCGCTCGGTGGTGGCTCTTGAACCATCGAGCGTCATGCTCGCCCAGCACGGAGGAAGCCGACGAATCCGGGGGGTCGCCGAACACCTGCCCTTTGGCGACGACGCCTTCGAGGCGGCCATGGCGATCCTCACGGTGCACCATTGGGCGGACCCGAGCCTCGGCCTCGCAGAATTGCGACGAGTTGCCAGGCGCCAGGTCATCTTCACCTGGGATCCCGATCACGCGCAGAAATTATGGATCACCATGGACTACGTTCCTGCCATCGACAGGCTGGAGACCGGCCGTTTCCCTTCATTGCGCGCTGTCGTCGATGCGCTCGGCGCCCACAGTGTGGAGCGCTTCGAGATACCCCACGATTTCACCGACGGATTCCAGGCCGCCTATTGGCGACGGCCTGAGATGTATCTTGATCCGCTGGTCAGAGCGGCCAGCTCCACATTCGCGTCCTTGCCACCCGAACTGGTCGAGCCCGGTATCGAGCGCCTCAGGACCGACCTCCGGACCGGGCAGTGGACACAGACGTACGGAGACCTGTTGGACTTGGAGAGTGCGGACTTCGGCCACCGCATTGTGATCGCCGGCTGATCAGCCCACGATCTCACTTGTCTGGAGGACAGGAGCGATAGTGGTGTAGTTCGCAACATCAGCGAGCACCTCTCCAGTGTTCTCGTTGCCCAGCGCGGCGGCAAGAGCCTCCTGTGAGTCGAACTTGAAATGCACCGCAGCCACATATGGACCGTCGACGCCCTTGTCGATTTCCGCTCCCTCAAGGCCCCAGGTCTTGACGGCGAGCGGCACATGCTTGTCCCTGTAGTAGTCGTGGTCGAAGGTTGCGCCCTCGGTGGTCGGATAAAAGACGCTCAAGCGAATCATCAGGATGCCGCCCCTTTCAGTACATAAGGGTGCCGTGTGCGCGACGTGTCGTCGCCTCGGCACGGCACGAGGTTATCGAATCATTCCTGCGCAGACCAACACCATGAGCTGTTCACGGCTGTGCTGCGTAGCGGGTGAGCGCCTCCAGCTGCTCAGCCGTACCCACGCTGATCAAGACGTCGCCCGCCTCAATCACGTCCTCAGGAGAGGGATTGGTCACGAATCCGCCCCCAGGTCGGCGGATCGCCAGAATGAGGGCACCGGTGCGGTCGCGCAACTGAGCCGAACGTATCGTAGAGCCCGCCAGCAGCGAAGTGCGTGGCACCACGAGCTCCTCCAATCGGAACTCGAGCGTTCCGTCATGCATCACGATGTCCACAAAATCCACCACGTGGGGCTGGGTCACGAAGGAGGCCATACGGTCCCCACCCAGTTGCTGCGGGTTGACCACACGATCGGCGCCGGCGCGCACCAGTTTCGGTTCGGATGACTCGCTACGCGCACGTGCGATGATTTGGAGTTCGGGTCGCATGGACTTCGCAGCCACCGTCACGTAGAGGTTGTCGGCGTCAGTGTCGAGTGCTGCCACCAACGTGGCAGCACGTTCGATGCCTGCCTTGAGAAGTGTCTCGTCTTCTGTGACATCACCCTGAACCCAGGCATACGGGACGTCGCGTACACGCTCGTGATCTCGGTCGATCACGACGACGACACGTTGCGCGTTGGTCAGGAACTCCGCCACCTCACGCCCCACACGACCCCACCCGCATACTATGACGTGCCCGGACATTCGATCTATTTCGCGCTCCATTTTGCGACTCCTCACGAGTTCACGCATCTGGCCCTCGAAGAGCACCTCGAGTACCGTCGAGAACGTATACAACGCCGTGCCGACGCCAACCAGGATGAGGACGATGGTGAACACCTTGCTGCCGGTGTCGAGCGGGTGTGGGGAGTTGAGGCCGACCGTCGTCACCGTGACGACCGTCTGGAAGACGGCGTCGAGCGGGCCAAACCCGAACGCCAGATACCCAACTGTGCCGCCCACGAGCACAAGCGCGAGCGCACCTAGACCGATCCTCATCCTCCGGAATGGGTCACGCATCCGGGTCATCATGCCTGAAGCTGGCTCTTCGCGCCCGACGAAGACGGTCCGCTACTCTCCCGTCCCCTCGCCCCGCCCTTGTCGGGCGCCTATGGCATCCCGTTGGGTATTCCTGCCGGTTCGGCGGACACCGAGGGGAACCCACCCGCGCCTGGCGGGGGTGGCCGTCTCGACGTCAGGCTGCCACGCCCATCAGGTCAAACATGTTGGTGCCCATGATCTTCCTTATCGCGTTGGCCGGGAGACCCTCTTGCTCGCAGAATTTGTAATATCCCACTGGATCGGCGAGGCCCTCGGGATGCGGCCAGTCGGAGCTGTAGAGCACGTGGTCGAGCCCGATGATGTCGATGACCGGCTGGATCGGATCCTCCCAGAATGGCGTCACCCAGAGCTGGCGCTTGATCGTCTCGAGTGGGTGCTCGGCGAATTGTTGGGGCACCTTCTTATAGGTGAGCAGGAGGTCCTCGACGACACGGGGGAGCCACGTGCTCCCGAGCTCGACGGTCGCCATCTTCACCTCGGGATGTCTGGTCAGCATGCCATGACAGACGGCGGAAATCACCGTGTCCATCGCGGCGCGTCCGTTGCTCGACGCCATGGAGAAGGCATCGGGTTGGAAGGCGAGGAATTCCGAGTCGCCTCGACCGAGCCACCGATTTGCGTACTGCTGGTAGCCAGAATCGGAGGCATGGAGACTCAGTAGGACACCGGCCTCCTCGACGCGGGCCCAGAAGGGGTCGAACTCGGGGAGGAAAGGTGAGCGCGGCGAACGCCAACCCGCGACGGGAGCCGGCCGCACCAGTATGACCTTCGCTCCATGGTCGAGGGCCCAGTCAAGTTCCTTTATGGCGCCCTCGAGGGTGCTCAAATTCATCACCGGGGTAGTGAAGATCCGATTCTCATGATCGAATGTCCACTCGTCATAGAGCCACTGGTTGAACGCATGCATGAGCACCTGGGTGATCTCCGGATCATCCATGAAATTGACCTCGATCACTGATGCCAACGTCGGATAATTCGAGCGTCGCTTGCAGGTGCATCCTGTCCATGAGATGGATACGGGCGTCCTTGTCGGTGAACTCTGGAATGGCGCGCATGGGCGTCACGATCTCGCGGAAGGACTTCCCGGAGGTGTTCTTGGCCGCGAAGTACTCCATACCCGACCCCGGTGCGGCCACGACCTCGAAGGTGGGGTTTGGGATGTACTCAGAGATGCGACCACGTAAGGCGATCTTCGTTCGACCCTTCACCTCGACCAGCTGCACCACGTCCGAATACTTCGACGGCAGGTAGCGGGTAAATGCGTCTGCGGTTTCGTAGAGGTGGAAATCGCAGTCGAACACCGGGCCATCGAATTCCGAGTACTTCATGTCGTTGCTGTGATTCGGATATTCCACCGTCACTCCTCCCAAGGTTTTCCTATCGCCTTCGGCTATTCAACGTCGCCGGTTCTCATTTGAACAGGGACCTTCGGCCCTACTGTGGCGCACCGTTTTCGGTCGTCGTATCGATGGATCAGAAACTTCCTTGACGGGAATGGAAACCCGGGTGGGTGTGCACGCCATTCAGCGGATCGCGTGATCCTCACTGATCTCGAGCCCGGCGAAGTCGCCCGCCTCACGCCAGTCCTTCAACAACTTGATCCAGCCGAAGAGGTCACCGCGGCCACCGCCGTAGGAACCCGCTCGAGGGTTCATCGCCTTTGGATTTCCCTCATTGTTGAGACGGGACGGCGTGCACGCCTCCATGACCGCGCTGTTGTCGGTGTAGGCGCCGACGATACCCGCCACGTACTCCTCCTCGGCGTCGGCGCTCACGTCGAACACGCGTATGTGGCGCTCGTCGAGGAGCCGAATGGTCTCCGCAATGTGCTCGGCTCCCTCGCAGTTGACCAACGTGAAATTGACCGAGATGACCCCCTGCTGTCCCGGTGCCGGCACCATGAAGAAGTTCGGGAACCCCCTGGTCATGACGCCGTGCAGGGTGGATGGTCCGCCTGCCCACTCATCTGCGAGGCGGAGACCTCCGCGTCCGATTACTTCGTGCCCCGCTCGTCTGGGAAAGGGCGTCGCCTCCGCTTCGAAGCCCGTGGCGTAGATGAGGCAGTCGAACTCGTAGTCCCGGCCGTCGCAAATGAGGCCCCATTCCGTCACCCGCTCGATACCCGCGGGACAGTCAACGAGTGTCACGTTGGGCAAGTTGTACGCCGGCAGGTACTCGTCGTGAAAGCACGGGCGTTTGCAGAGATACCGATAGTACGGCTTGAGAATTTCCGCATAGCGGGGATTTGTGACGGTCTCGTCGATGCGCCGCCGGTGTTCCTCCATGATCTCGAAGTCCTCCTCCTCAGCCCGAAGAATGAACTCCTCCGTCGTCGCTCCGGGCTCCCGTCGGGGGTTCCAGACCCTGGCCTCGTATCGGGTCCAGCCGTCCCCGACGAGATCGTTCACGCGTTCGCCATTGAGGACCCGGTGAAAGTTGTACATGCGCTCACGTTGCCAACCCGGTTCGAATGTGTCGGTGAAGCCCGACGGAGTGGCGCGATTGTTCCGTTCCCCCACCGCTGAAGGCGTGCGCTGGAACACGTAAAGGTGCTTGGCAGACTCCGCCAGCGGCAGGATGCACTGGATGGCGCTCGCTCCCGTCCCCATAATGGCAACAACCTTGTCCGCCAGGTTGTCCATCCTCGAATGCATATCGCCGCCCGTGTACTCGTAGTCCCACCGACCTGTGTGGAAAGACTTTCCTTTGAACAGCTCCATCCCCGGAATGTCCGGGAGCTTGATCAGGTTGAGGATCCCGACGGCCATCACCACGTAGCGCGGCCGGATGACATCGCCGCGATCCGTCCTGATGATCCAGCGGGAGCTTTCTTCGTCCCACTGGGAGGAGTTGACGCCGGTGTGGAACAGGGCGTCTGTCACCAGGTCGTACTTTTGAGCAATTCGCTCCAGGTGTTCGCGAATTTCGTCTCCGAACGCATATTTACGGGTCGGGACGTACTCGAGCTCTTCCAGCATCGGCATATAGATGTAGGACTCGACGTCGCACATGACGCCCGGATACCTGTTCCAGTACCAGGTCCCGCCGATACCTCCGGCTTGGTCCATGAGCCGGATCCGCTTGATCCCGGCCTTGCGCAGCTGGGCGCCCACCACGGTCCCCGCAATTCCCGCACCGACGACAACCACGTCCACCTCCTCGGAGATCGGATCACGGTGCGCAAACGGGGTGAACGGATCTTCCCTGTATGTGGCGAAGAGATTGTCGCCCGTGAGGTCCCGAATGGTCGCCCGGTCGGGGAGCAATCGCTTGTCCCGTTCCTGCCGGTACTTCGCATGGACGGCATCAGGATTGAAGGGCGGATGCGATGAATCGTTGGCAGAATTCACGACGTTCTCCTCGCTTCTCGTTGAACGGCATCACGGCCGTACTGATTCGCTGACAACGCGGGGGCACAGGTGGTGGCACGCCGGGACGCGCTTGGGGCATTGGCTCCGAGCCCTTCGAGTACGAGGGGGATCACCGCATCTGCCACTTTGCTCAACGACTCCGACGGGTCGGACGACAAGGGATCGATCGCCAACGCGTGAATAGCCGCAGTGCTCGTTGCCCCGAGCAGGCTCACGGCCGTCATCTTCGGATCGGCCACCGGACGAAGGCTCCCATCGAGGGCCCCTGTCCGCAGGACCGTGGCGATGGGATCGACATAGGCACTGGCCGTGCGATCCGCTACCTCCGGACGGCGCGCTGCTCGTCCGAGGTCGAAATGGAGAGCCTGGCTCGCCTTGGGGTACTCGGCGAAAACGCCGACATGAGCCTCGATGGCTCCGGCCAGGCGCTCGGCTCCGCTCCCCGGTTGCTCGAGTGCCCTCCTCACTGCATCAGCCACGGCGTCGAGCACGACCCCGAAAATGTGGGACAGAATTTCGTCCTTACCCTCGAAGTAGTAGTAGAGGGTTGCCTGCGGCACGCCGGTGGCTGCGGCGATGTCCTCGACCCTGGTGCCATCCAGCCCCCGCTCAGCGAAAAGCTCCGCCGCCCGCATGACCTTGACCGCCGTCGTTTGTGGAACTCGTCGCACTTCACCTCCTTGAGGTCGTGCCCAGCTCCTCATTATAGAATGACATTACAAAGTCTGCCAACAGGATGTGGCAGCAAGAAATTCTTTGTTGCGAGCGATGAAACCGCCTCTTACGCCGCAATGTCGGCGTCGGCGACCCGCACGGTCGGAGGAACACCCCCGGAGATGGACTGGTGCTCGCTGCGTGAAGCGGCGATCTGCGTCTCCGATTCACCCTGGAGCTTCGTTACCCACAGGAGCGGAAGAACGGCGATTCCGATTGCGACGAGCATCAGCGGAAGGGTCAGGTAAAAGACGATCATGACGATTTCTCCTCGGTTCCGGCCATCGGGCCGATGGCACGAAGTCAGCATGAAGGTCCACCGCGAAGCCCAACGGAAAGGCAACCGAAAGCCCGCGGAGAATGTCTGCGCCCGCACGGCGAAAGAGGGCGCTCGCGGCTTGCGGAAGCGCTACCCCACCGTCGGAACGCTCGCCGGCTCCTCGTTGTGAGACCCGGCGAGGCCAGCGACGGGCAGCCGCACGACGAAGCTGGCACCACCGTTCGGACCGGGAGCGGCCCTGACGCTTCCGTTGTGCGCAACAACGATTGCATGCACGATCGACAGACCGAGACCAGAGCCCCCGCCGCTTTCGCGCGCGCGTGAAGCGTCGACCCGGAAGAACCGCTCGAAGAGATGCGCCGCCTGTTCGCTCGTGAAGCCAGGGCCGTCGTCGCTGACGTCGATGACCGCCTGGGCACCGACACGCGTGACGGACACGGTCGTCTTCGTGCCAGAAGGCGTATGGGCGCGTACATTTGAAAAGAGGTTGTCGAAGACTTGGCGCAGCGCACTTCGATCACCGACGATTTCAATCACTTCGTCCGCCGTGACCTCAATCGGCCAATGTGGCCCCACGACACGGGCGGTGTCGGCTGATTCGAGGACGAGGCCCACCAACTCCACCGGATCGGAAGTCAGCGGGCGGTGTTGATCAAGCTTCGCCAGCAGGAGGAGGTCTTCGATCAAGTGCGTCATCCGACCCGATTCGCGTTCTATGCCCATCATCACGCGGTCCAGCTCTTCGGGGCGGGTCACGATTCCGTGATTGAAGAGCTGTGCATATGCCGACACCGCCGCGGTGGGGGTGCGGAGTTCATGGGAAGCGTCGCTGACGAAGCGGCGCAGACGTTCCTCGGAGTCCGTCAACTCGCTCACCGTCTGTTGTATGCGCTCCAACATGACGTTGAAGGCCGTGGCCAAGTGGCCGACCTCGGTGGGCGAATCGGCTCTCGGAGCACGGTGCATGAGGTCGCCGTCCGCAATGGCGTTGGCCGTTTGCTCGATGTCGACGAGCGGCCGAAGCCCGAGTCGCACCAGCCACAGGCCCAACAGGATGGCGGTGAGAAGGGCGCCGGCGGTCACAATCACCTCCACCAGCAAAAGCTGCGACAGCGTATTGGTGACGCCCCCGATCGGCTCCGCGAGGATCAGTACTCCCCCGTCGGCGAGTATCGACGCCCGCACTTGAAACGCCGGGCCGTCCGCCGTGCTGGAGGGCGCCGTGAAATAGACCGTCGGCTCCTTGGGCCCAACAGTGTTCGACTGAAACCCGGTGATCACCTCGGGGAGCTTCGGCAAATAGGACTTGTTCCCGGGTTGGAACGCCACGCACTTTTCGAGACCGGCGGCGGACGTGACGACGTTGTGCTGTTTGTCCAGTACTTCGATGAACATCCCTGGAGCGCTCTCTCGTCCGATGGCGCAAAAGGTCGATGAGCTCGGTGGTGCCGACGGTCCCGTCGAGGGCGGGACGCCCGCCCCTGTGCCCCCGCTGCCGGTGGCCGCAGACTGCGGATTGTTGGCCGTGGCCTCGACCGAGTAATGCGACGCCTCGAGGGACGCGTCGACCTGCCGGTAGAGAGAGGAGCGAATCGCAGTGTAGACAACGACGTCGGCCAGGACGAGGGACACGAGCGTGATGGCGCCGACCGCGAGGAGCAGTCGGGAGCGGAGAGAGAGCCTGGCAATCACGCTTCCTCGCGGAGCACATAGCCCACGAGACGAATCGTATGAATCAATGACGGACCGTACGCGTCGATCTTGGTGCGGACATACCGCACATAGGTCTCCACGATGTTGAGATTGCCGCCGAAGTCGTAGTTCCAGACATGGTCGATGATTTGGTTCTTCGACAGGACGCGCCGTGGGTTCAGCATGAAGAGGCGAAGCACGTTGAATTCCGTGGCCGTTAGTTTGATCGGATGATCACCGCGCCACACCTCGTGGCTTTCCTCGTCCATCACGAGATCAGCGAATCGCAGCTTGTTGTCTGTTTCGCTGGAGAGGCGACGACGGAGGATTGCCCTGATGCGGGCCACGATCTCCATGAGCGAAAAGGGCTTCGCAACGTAATCGTCGGCGCCAATGGTAAGTCCCGCAATTCGGTCCTCGACCTCTGACTTCGCCGTGAGGAACAGGACCGGGATGTCGAGTCCATCGGCGCGAATGCGTCGAGTGACCTCAAGGCCGTCGAGGTCCGGCAGCATGACGTCGAGAACGATCAGGTCAAAGAGGCCTGCAGTGACCTTCTCAATCGCAGTTCTGCCCGAATACGCGACATCAACGTCGAAACCCTCGTAGCGCAGGACGGTCGCGACCGAATCGACTATCGACTGTTCATCGTCGACCACCAAAATTCGTGCGCTTGCCACCGGTTCGGACACAAGTCCCTCCTTCTTCCCTCACTGCCTTGGCCACCATCCTCGCGAGGACGGTGGGTGGCCCGCTGAAGGCTGGCTGAAAGCCCGCTGAGTGACCCGCCCGCGTCGAGACGGGCCGGCGCGAATCCGTGGCGGAGGGCGTTTGCCGTGCGGATCGAGCTCGTTCCGCGATTCTCAGCGGGCATTCTGCCCCCGTTCCGCTGGGGTTCTCCGGGACGTTGTCCAATGACGTTCATCAGGTGGCCGGTTCGCCACCAGTCCCTACCGAGAGGAGCCAACATGACACGTCGACGGAACGGCACGCAGTTCGCCGTAGAACCCCGGATGGCGAGGGACCGGGCGATGGCACGCGTTCGTCGGTTAACGACAACCGCCGGTGCCGCGGCGGTCCTTGGTGCCGTTGGGCTGGGCTTTTTGGTGGCGTCGGGCACCCAGACGGCGACCGCCTCCAAAGCGACCTCCGTCACGGGGACAGCGAAGGTGTCCAAGACTGCAACCACGTCGACCACGGAGTCGGGGTCACCGACATCCACCTCCTCCTCCACTTCCTCGTCCGGTACGACTTCCGGTTCGACCTCGACCACCACCACGTCGACGCCGACGCCCACGACAACCACCACGACCGCTAAGGCGACCACCACGTCGGGCCAGTCATGACGTCGACGATCGCAACCCAAGAGCCCCTCCGCAGCCGTTCCGGACGGGCGATCGGCACCACCGTCACGGTCGCCGTCACCAATCCCGGTCGGATCGACGATGCGTTTCAGTTGCTCATGGAGGATCTGGTGGCCCTGGACCTCGCATGCAGTCGCTTCCGCGAGGACTCCGAGATCAGACGGGTCGAAGAGTGCAGCTTCGGACGCCCGGTTGCCGTCGGACCCCTTCTCTTCGAGGTCCTCGAAGCGGCGTGTGCCATCGCCGGCCTCACCGCCGGCATCGTGGATCCGACGATCGGGTCGGCCCTGATCGAGCTTGGCTACGACCGGGACTTCGACGAACTCGTCGATCGTCCCTGCACCACGCCCTCCGAACCTGCACCGGGATGGTGGCAGATCCGGTTGGACGAGAACGACCGCACTGTCGCCGTCCCGACCGGAGTGCACATCGACCTCGGAGCGACCGCCAAGGCCTTCGCCGCCGATCGAGCCGCCCGGCAGATCGCCGCGTCGCTCGACTGCGGCGTGTTGGTCAACCTGGGGGGTGACGTCGCCCTCGGCGGCGCCGCTCCCGCCGACGGATGGGCGGTCGGCATCGCATCGCACTGCACGACCCCGACCGACGAGGTCGACGTGGTCCTTTCGGTACACAGTGGAGGCGTCGCCACCTCGGGCACGACAGCTCGGACGTGGACACGGGATGGTCGGGTGATGCACCACATCGTCGACCCCTGGACGGGCGAGCCCGCGCCTCCTGTCTGGTCGCTTGTGTCGACCTTGGCCGAGACCTGCGTCGAAGCCAACGCCTGGAGCACGGCAGCCATTGTCTGGGGTGATGACGCCGTCGGCAACCTCGGCGCCCGCAGCGTGCCGGCGCGGCTCGTCGATGCCCACGGGGCCGTGACCCACGTCGGTGGTTGGCCCACCACCACCCCCACCTTCGAAGGGGGCGTGCAGTGATGCTGGCCGTGTCGTCAACCACCATCTGGTACACCATGCGAGCTTCGGGCGTCGTGGCCCTGGTGCTGCTGAGCGCCACAATGACACTCGGCATTCTCACCGCAGGGCGCCTGAAGGCCCGGAACTGGCCGGCATTCGCCCAGGCCGATCTGCACAAGCGTGTCTCCATACTGGCGATGGTCTTCCTGAGCCTCCATGTGCTGACCGCAATAGTCGACACATACGTCCACGTCGGATGGCTTGCCGTTGTCGTGCCGTTCGCTTCCTCGTACCGGCCGCTGTGGGTCGGCCTGGGAACGGTCGGGGTGGACCTCCTCCTCGCCCTGGCGATCTCCGGAGCCCTACGCCAGCGCATCAGTGCCACAACGTGGCGCGGTATCCACTGGCTTGCCTATGGGAGTTGGCCCGTCGCGATGGCCCATTCGCTCGGGATGGGCACTGATGCCTCTGCGCTGTGGATGGATGCCCTCGCGGGAATCTGTGCTCTCGGCGTCGTCGGGTCACTGGTCTGGCGGGTTGCTGAAGCCCAGAAAGGGCGTCACGCCCCGAGGACGGGGGGAGCCGGCACTCGGATCATCACCCGGGCAGTCCCTTCAGTACCTACGCACACCACCTTGCACGCCTCGCTCCAACCCCAACCTGAAAGGACACAGATATGACAGCCCCGACGCTCGACAGAATCGGTCGGCTTGTTTCGTCAGACGATGCCGCGCCGACACTGGGCGATCACTTGGCCACGCACGGTCCCCTCCAGCTGGCAGACCCGGCAGATCACGCATGGCAGACCCGGCTCCGCAGCGAGATAGCCGAATCGGGGCTCTTCGGGCGTGGTGGAGCAGCCTTTCCCGCCGCCCGAAAGTGGCAGACCGTTTCCGGGTCGCGAAAGCGCCCAATTGTCGTGGTCAACGCAATGGAAGGCGAACCCGCCAGCGAAAAGGACCGCGTGCTGCTCCAACGAGCACCCCACCTCGTCCTTGACGGAGCAGAGCTTGCAGCCTCTGCGGTGAACGCTTCGGAGATCAAGATCTGCGTCGCAGACGACAGCGACCTCGCGGCGGCGTCGATAGCTCGGGCAATCGCAGATCGCGAGGGCGCCGGCCTCATGCGCTACCGCACGACGCTGCACCGTCCTCCCGGTCGATATGTGGTGGGCGAGGAGTCGGCGCTGATCGGCTGGCTCGACAAGGGGCGGGCACTGCCTAAGGTCCGCATGGACAAATCGGTGGCGCTCGAAGTGTCGCGCCGACCCACCCTGGTGCACAATGCGGAGACGTTGGCCCAGGTCGCCCTCATCGCTCGTCACGGGGCGGCCTGGTTCCGGCGCCGAGGTACTGACGATGCACCAGGGTCGACGCTGGTCTCCGTCAGCGGTGCGGTGGACGTACCGGGTGTGCTCGAAATCGAACTTGGGACGCCGCTTCGCGACATCCTCCAGCGGGCCGGAGTGAACAGTGCGCTCTCTGGCGTGCTTCTTGGCGGGTACGGGGGCGCCTGGCTGGATGCGTCACGACTCGAGACCCCTTACACACCCGGGGATCTGACGGCCGCTGGCGCGACGTTGGGGGTCGGTATCGTGATCGCACTCCCGGCAATGTCATGCGGGATCTGCGAAACCGCTCGGATCGCCCGGTACATGGCCGGGCAGAGTGCCGGACAATGCGGGCCTTGCGTCTTCGGGCTCCCGGCTCTCGCGGACGACCTCGAGCATCTGGCGGCGGGCACCTCCGAAACGGATCTGGTCGAACGCATATGGGCAAGAGCCGACGTCATCGAGGGCAGAGGTGCATGCCGACTGCCCGACGGGGTAGTCCGCCTCGTGCGCAGTGCTCTGGCCGTGTTCGCTGACGATGTCCTCCTGCACGCCAGGGGCCGACCCTGCCCAGGGAGCGCCGCTCCGAGCATGTTGCCTTTTCCCGAAGGACCGAAGCTCTCGAGGATCGCGTCATGACGACGACAACTCGAGTGACGCTCCACCTGAGGGTGGACCCGGTTGCGTGTGACGCGTACGGCTATTGCGCCGAAATCCTGCCCGAACACGTGACGCTCGACGAATGGGGTTATCCCGTTCTCGACGGATATCCCGTGGAGGCACGCCTGGTCGACTTGGCAAGCCGCGCCGTCAAGGATTGTCCGCGACGGGCGCTGCGGCTCGAGAGGCTGGCTGCAACCACGTGAGCCGCAGTTCAGGCCTGAAGCAGATCTATCACGTCTCTTGAGTGCGTCATGGGCAATCGGTTGCCCTCCAACTCGATGGTGGACCCACTTTTCACATCGCGTAATTCCAGAATGCGCACGTTGAACCGCTTGTGCACTGTGACCTCGAGGCCCGACCGTTGCACGCGAAACAACAGAGCCGTCGGTGGGGAATTCCGAGTGGTCGCGGCAAATCCGTAGACTGCCTCCGCCGACACCCCCACCAGCAACTTGCTCGGCAGGCCGGAACTCTTGTCCGCAGCGTGCATCCCCGCCAGCGAACCCGCCCCGACGCCGACACTCTCTGCGGCGCCACCAATGAGGCCGCCGGCTTCACCCCCGCTCAGTCCCCCCGCGAACATCCCACCACTGTGCCCCCGTGGGTTGAACTGTCCGACGACGAGGATCTCCTCGGCAATTCCTTGCGAGGTAAGGGCCTCCTGCACCAGTCGCACCATTGTCTCTTCCGGCATGAACAAGTCCCTTTGTCACGAAGTCCGATGCAGGTGAACGAGACAAACCATAGCGAAACAACATGGCCTCGAAAGCACTCGTCATGCGCCGCTCGGCACGGTCCATCCCCAACGCGGCCCGGGATAGACCTCGAGAACCCTGCGCTACGCGTGCACCGCCGTCGCTCGGTGACTCTTCTTCTTTTTCTTCTTTTTCTTCTTCGACGCCTTCGTTTGCTTGCCCCCGGCGGCCTTTGCTATCGCCGCACAGCGGGCGCACATGGTCTTGTCGCTGACATCCCCCGTGACGCCGTGACCACGGGTCATCACCTGCTTACCGGCCCCGCACTCGGATTGATTGTGGAAGACGTTGCTACGGACCAAGATCCGGGTCGCGTAGAAGGGTTCGACCTGCATACCGTCAAGGATACGGCGAACCGTGGTTGCAGAATGGTTGCACGTCAGATTCGTACATGATTGACAGCTGTGGGTTCCCGTCCTCTGACGGAAGCCAATTTCGTATCACGCAGGAAATGGAACGTGCTCGGCTTGGGCCACAAGGCCCGCTCGGTCCTGGGGAAGGATGTAACCGCCTGAGATGGCCTGGTCGAGGCTCTTTTCGTAGCGGCTCACGTAGGTGGCCTTGTCGCCGTAGAGCTGGGCCATCTGCGCCGATGTGAACGGCGTGGTGATCCCGAACAGCGAGCACAGAACGCTTGCACCGGGTGGGGCCACCCCGCTGAGGACAGAAGACGGCACGTCCACTGCTGGCGTACGCACTCCACCTTTCACATTGCCGTTGGCGTCCTTGGCCAGCGTCACTGGATTGGTGCTCGACAAGACCATCGGCCGCGGCGACGGAGGCGCCTTCCCCGCTGTGACCCAATTCGCGAAAGCGCGAAAGGCTGCTTGGACGACAGGGTGTTGGGGGCCCATGTTGATCTCATTCGTACAGCCCAAGACGCTGGCGTAGCTGCCCACGATGTACGAGTCCGCGTGGGATGTCCCGGCCACCTCCCATGTGCGGATGCGGCTGGTATCCGGCTGCTGTGCTGGCGCAAAACCGAGCTTCGTCATGTCGGTCTCGGTCTCGAACATGAATACCGGCACGGTCAGGTCGGTGCGGATGCGCAGGCTGGCCGGACCGGGACTACTGCTCGTAATGGATGCCCCGCTCAAAGGGGCGCCCGTGCCGCCCCGGCTGTGAATGAAAATTCCGTCGAACGTCTGGGTCAACGGTTGGATGGCGTCAGCGAAAGTGGTCAGGTAGAACGCAGACTGGGATTCGCCCACGGCGACGATATGCCGAGGCTGCAAGCCGGCAAAGACGTCCGGGGACTTGTCCAGGCGAAGGGCTCTACCCACCTGGGCGAAGATGTCCAAGGCGTACTCGTCGCCAGGGTGATGAAGGCTGCCGTACCGTGATGGCTCCTGCTGGATCAGTCCGTGGCTGCCACTTGTGCTGGTGATACCAGTGCCACCCTCGACCCCCAACGCCTGGGCAGAAACACCGACGTAGCCGTATCCGTCTCGGGTCAGCATGGGGTTGAGATAGTCCCAGTCCGGAGAAGACTCGCCCGAAGAGACGTTCAACCACTCCACCACCACCGTGCCGTTGAACCGTTTCGGGTCGGTTGGTAGCCGGACCAGGAGTCGTGTCCGATATGCGGCAGTGGAATTCGGAGCGATCTTCCAGCGCCCGTCGCTCGGGTCTGATGTCGCGTGAAAGGCGGTGGCTGTTCCCGAGGCGAAGAACTCCTCCTCGTTGTAGCCGTAGCTTGCCGTGGATCCGGTCGTGGCACCCGACTCGGGATCGATGACATGTCCAACTGTTATCGGACCGCTCAGAGTTGCGGCCTTGCCGTAGACGGGTAGCTCGAACCGGGGGTTCTTGGGAACACCGTTCACAGCCGTAGCGGCGCAACAGGACACGGTGGCTCCGAGGAGAGTGGCAGCCGCAACCAGAACTCCGACGATCGTCTTCACCGAGCCCCTCCCCCACTGGCTGCTGGGGCCCTTCGCCCACTGCCAGTTTCGGTGCGGGAATGGTGCCACTAGTGGCATGAACTGTCAAGCAGCGACCCGTGGAACCGTAGCTGTCCGGGAGCAACGCGGACCGATCTCTGCGGAGACCGATCCACTACGCTCAGGGTGTGTGGCGGAGACCCCGATTCGCGATCGCAAGACGCAAGAAACGCGAGCTCGCATAACCGAGGCGGCCCTCGGCTTGTTCGTGAGTCACGGCTTCGAAGAAACCACGATTGATGAGATCGCCCAAGTGGCGGGTGTCAATCGGCGCACAGTCTTTCGCCACTTCGCCACCAAAGAGGCGATCCTCTTTGACCATCTTGCGATCAAGCGGGACTACGCGATGCGTCGCTTGCAAGAGCGATCACCATTTGAGCCGCCGATCGTCAGCTTGCATGCCGTCCTGCGGGAGCTGGCCGAGCAAGGGTACGAGCGACGGTTGCTGAATCAGATCCGTCTGGTTCTCGCAATGGAGCCGAGACGCGGCGGGGAGCAGTGGACGCCTGGCTTTCGAGCGTTTGAGGAGAATCTCGTGACCGTGCTCAAAAGCAGAGCGGGAAATCGGTACTCGGTGGCCGAAATCGTGGCCTTCACGGAAATGGCCGAAGGCTGGTTCCTCACGGCCGTCCGCCTGTACTTCAAACACGGCAAACGTTCACTCCTGAGGTACTTCGACGAAGTGGTCGCAGCCTGCGCGCGGTCGATTGCCGACGACCTGGTGAGAGTCCTGGGCCTCGAGACGAGTCCGGCAACTTCAGCCCGCAATGACTAGGCCCACCCTGGGCGATCTCTCTGCTCGGGGTCTTCTCTATCGGCCGGCGCACACCGTCTTGGCCGGCCTCAGGCGCACCGGCGAACATCTCCCATCCCGCGGGCCGCAAGTCGGCATGGAAAGACGGCCTCGTCCGGCTTCGAGGCGTGCATACGGCGTCGACGTTCGGATACCCGTGATGCCTCTCTCCGATCGCGGGTGTCGGCGGATCTCAGCCGTATTGATACCGGGTGAAGCGCTGCCTACTGGATCTGGATCCGGTCGTGACCACTGGGGGATCACCCGCTGAATCCGTGATCCACTGATCGATCCATAGCAGCAACTTCTCAGCCGCTGCAGGTGTGAGGATCATCCGGAGGCCCGGAGCGGTGATCTCGACCTTGCTCCCGTCGTCGGTCTCGATCTCGCCAATGCCGATCTCGCGCGAGTAGAAGCCCCGTTCTCCACCGAATGTGAGGACGCCATCGTCCCCCGTCGGAGCATGAAGTGTTGTGGTCATTCGGGACCCCCCTGATTCGGACTGAAAAAGCCTAATTCGCCTGAAAACCGCAACGGTGGATCCATCGCAGGCCCGCCAAAAGGGAGGGAACAAGCTCACAGGGCTCCCGGGCCACGGCGACGGGGCGCGAGATCGTGGAGAATGAGGCGATGGCGCGCCCCAAGTCACTCCGTTCCCAGCTCTACCGAGCAGCCCGAGACCTCGGTAACCTCCAGGCGGCTGAGAAGGGTCCGGTGAGCTACGGCAAGCGGGTGGTCCGCCGGAAGGTATACCGAAGGTCCAACACCGTTGTGGGCCAGGTGATGCGGGTGTTCAAGTTCTGAGGGAGGGGGGAACGCGTCCGGGTTCGGCAACGCTTGCGCGCGACCGGATGCCTGATTGAGCAACGCCCCAGTCCGTGCGGTCCGAACGCGAGTGGAAGGTGTCCGGGCAGCCCATGGATGCCAGCCCTGGCGGCGGTCACAGCCCCCCTCCCCTCATCCCACGGGCCAGGCCCGGACGGGCAATAATTAAGCACAGCCCTGGGACGGAATGAACGTCGGTTTATGACCTTTTTACCTTGAACGTGGTGCGTCAGGGCGGGTACCGGGGGATCAGGCGTGTCTGGAGGCTCGGACGGATAAGTTGCCCGTCATGAGTGCAACCGACGATCCTCCGAGCACAACAGACGATCCCGACGACGAGTCCGAAGAGGCCCCCGAGGTGATCGGATGGCCGGACAATCCGGATGCACCTGAGGTGGAGTTTTAGACCCGGACGCAGCGATGGGCGCCAATCGAACTTTGGTTCACACTCGCTGTTCTCACCGGTACAGGTGGAGGCTCCCGACCGACTCCCCACATCCAATCGCCACTCTGCGCAGGCGGAGGACGAGCAGCACCGCCGCCCATTCGCGACGCTCGATCCGCCGCATCCTTCAGATCACGGCCTTGAACAAGGTCTTCTCGATCAAGGCGTAGAGCCACCAACAGGGAGGGCATACGGATCCCGCCATGGCACCGCAACTGCAACCGAAATCGCCACTTTGGGGGGATAACTTCGCGAGTGGCCGTCGCTTCGGTGCGGCGGTGCGGGAATGATCAAGGCCAAGACGCGATCGATTGGGAATGACTAGGTCAATGGCTACCTCGAAGCGCCAAACGGGCTCCGATGGACGATTGACGCGGGTGCGGCACGTACAAGTCCAGGCTTGTCTCAAGAGCACCGGCAAGCGTCAAGATATTCGGAGAGCGGGGTTGGCGCTGCTGACGAGCGTTGTGCTCGGTGGGACTGTTCTGTGCGCTCCGGGAAACGCTGTGGCCTCCACGCACGGCCCCAGGGCCATCCACGTAAAGCACTTTACAAATAGCCTGCCAGGGATGAAGACGACCCGATGCGAGGTCAACGAGTCGGGGAATGATGCGCTGGCCTACGGGACGTTCAACAGCCGCTCCAAACACGGGAATGAGATTGTCGTTCAACTCTTTGATCGACAAGGTGCCTCATTGGGCCGAAACGCCCGATTGGTGGCCGCGCGGCCTGGCACCCCTTGGAGCATTCAGGTCCATCTCACCTCGGGATTAGGGCCCCCCGATCTATGTGGCGTCGGAGAGTTCACTGCTGTGAGCACATAGCGCGGCAATCGTCAGCGCCTACTACGGCGGGCCTCGACGCAAAAGGGTCCTGCAGACACCAACCAGCGCTCAGCTGAGGACCCCGTGCCAGTGCAAGGTCATCGGGCGCTCGATGGCCGTTCCAATCGCTGGCCCCGAGACGCTCAGGCAGGTCGGATGGAGCCATCGGAACAGCACCCGATTCATCGAAAGCGGCAAGTCCTGCGGCGCAGACAGAACAATGGTGGGTCACTCGTTGTAGCGTCGATTGTCGGCCTTTAGGTCCCGCGGTGGGTCGGGACGAAACAGGTGAGGACCTTCAACGTTGCGCCAAGTCTTCACCAAGTCCAACCTTGGACCGGCTGGAGTTGTCCTCCGATGGGACCATCGGCCCTGGTGGGTTAACCGGTTCGGCGCCATCATCGGGTAATGAGCTGCCGTTGGATCGTCGATTGGTCCGTCGTTCGTGGACCATCAGGAGGCCGTCAAGCTGGTACACCGTCGTGAGCGTGCTCGCGTCCGGGCACATCCGGGTGGCGGCCGACCAGGTGGCAGCGCCGGCCATACTGGTCAACGATCTAGCGAAGCGCTGTGGCGACCTGGCCGCCGACGGCCGGATCAACTTCTCCGCAGCGCAAGGCGAAATCTCTGCCTTTCTCCACCCGAACGGCACCGGGAGATCGACAACTGTCAAGAGCTCCCAAGCGTATCCGACCGCCTCCACGGCGGCAGTGGCTGGATTCGACGTGGCCGCCCAAGTCACGACCGTCCGACGGCACATCGGGCTCGTCTTCAGGAGCAGACGCTCGACGACCAGCTCACCGCCGAGGAGAATTGCCGCTTCCGCTCTTTCCCCTACGGAGTGCAGCGGGACCACGCCGTGTCACGTATCGCCAGAGCGTTGGTTGTGCAGCAGCATTCTCCCGCCGGTGAAGAAGTCGATCGCCGAGTTCGGGAAACCGGCCGAGAGCCAGGAACGAGCCGAAAACCGAGATGGAGCCGTCAGGCTGCGAAACAGTTATTGCTTCGTCAATTGCTCGCTGGCTCGAACCCCAACGCGGAATCGGCCGCGGTACAATGACGGCCTTACATCGTGAGCGCGGCCTGAGCCGCCGGAGAACGTCCTTGTCTTCCTCTGCAGCAGTACTGCCCGGCGCACAAGACCTTGCGCGCTCCTGTCCAGCCGCCCTGTCCTTCCGGGGTGTCACGCACCGCTACGGTTCCCGGGTTGCTCTCGACCGGCTGGACTTGGAGGTGTCCCAGGGTGAGGTGCTGGCGCTCCTCGGACCGAACGGCGCCGGTAAGTCGACCGCCATCTCGGCGTTGCTCGGACTCGTCCGACCGCAGGAAGGCCGCGTCGAGGTTCTCGGCAGTGACCCACGCCAGTCCGTGGCCGACGGCCGAGTCGGTGCCATGCTCCAGTCCGGCTCAGGCATCGGCCTGCCCCCCGGCGTCCGCGTCGACGAGGCCCTAGGTTTAGTCCGACGGCTTTACCCCCGGCCCGCTCCACATGACCAGATCGTCCAGCGCTCCGACATCGGTGGGCTTCTCCGCCGGCGGACCGATCGCCTCTCAGGCGGCCAGGCCCAGCGGGTCCGCTTCGCCATCGCGATCGCAGGCGACCCCGAGGTCGTGTTCCTCGACGAGCCAACCTCGGCCATGGACGTGGAGTCCCGTCAGGGCTTCTGGCGAATGATGCGAGACTTCGGAAACGAGGGCCGCACGGTGCTTTTCGCCACCCACCATCTGGCGGAGGCAGACGAGATCGCCGACCGCGTCGTCGTGCTCAACCACGGCAAGGTCGTGGCAGACGGCCCTGGCGCCACCCTCAAGGCGGCTGTGGCCACCCGGCGGCTCCGTTTCGTCACCGACCGGCCGGACCGTGGGGAGCTCTCCGAGCTTGACGGCGTCACCGAGCTCGACGTCTGCGGCACGGGCGTCTCAATGGACTCGCTGGATGCCGACGCCACCATCCGCGACCTGGTCGGTCGGGGGGTCCCGTTTCGCGACCTCGAGGTTACCGGAGCTGGACTGGAGCAGGCCTTCATGGCACTCACCCAAGGCGATGCCAACGAAGCGACGATCGCGGAGGCACCCGCGAAGGCCGCATCCGCCGCTACTCCGGGTCGAGACGACCGGTGACTGATCTCTGGGCAGCTCCGTCGAACCTCTCCGGCCATCAGGGCGTGCACAGTTCAACGGACCCCGCACCTCCTGACGGCTGGCGCAGACGCCTGACGCCACTGTTGGCCTTCGGCCGATTCGAGGTGGGGCGTCTGTTGCGGAGCTGGAAATTTCTCGCCATCACCGTCGGCTTCCCGGTGATCTTCTACATCCTCTTCCTCGGTAACCACACAGCAGACAAGGTGGTCGACGGCACAGTGCCTTGGCGCGTCTACTTGATGGTCTCGATGTGCTCGTTTGGCGCGTTGGTGGCCGCCCTCAACGCGGGAGGTCCTCGGCTTTCGATGGAACGAGCCTCCGGGTGGGCCCGCCAGCTACGAATCACCCCATTACCGGCGTGGTCGTATGTCACCACCAAGGTCGTCGCCAGTATGCTCGTCATACTCCCCGTGATCGTCTTGGTGGAAACAGTCGGTGCCGGCTTCGGTGATGTCCGACTGGCCGGCACGACATGGATGGGGCTCACCCTCCTGCTTTGGGCGACCTCACTCCCGTTCGCCGTGCTGGGCGTCTTCATCGGCTTCCTGGTGGCTCCCGAGGCTGCGTTTCCCGTCGTCACCGGGCTCATGTTCATCCTCGGCTACTTCGGAGGCCTGTTCAACCCGGTTGACCAAATGCCGGGATCGCTCCAGTTCGTTGCCCACCTGATGCCGAACTACCACCAGGCTTCGCTGGCCCTTGCCTCTCTCGATGGCCAAACCTTGGCACTCAGCCATTGGCTGATCCTGGCCGGCTACGTGGCGGTCCTCGGATTCGGCATCGCATGGAAGCACCGGGTCGAAGAAGCCCGGGGCCTCGCCTGATCGGAGTTCCTCTCCGGCGTCGTGCATACCGAGGCACTCCGCGATGCCTTGAAAATCACATCATGTCGGAGTGGACACGCACCCAGAATCGGACGGGAGATTCTCCCCATGCTTCTCGCCCTGAAACGGAGCGTCGCTTGGTCAATCGCCGGACCAACCCTTGCCTGCGATGGTCTCGATCCAACGGCATCACCTCGTTAGGTGGTGGTGTTGGTCCGAAATGGATTACTGGGGCGTCGCTAGGAGCATCCGCCAGTTCGAACATTTAGCGGGGGCGGCCTCATTCTGCCCCGTGAGGATCCCGCTCCATGTTTCTGCGTCATGGTGAGCGAATTCCTGCACCGGCCGTTGAGATACGGCACAAAGTTGGCACGCAACCCAACTGCAACCGAAATGGCGACCTTAGGGGCGTACATTCCGAAATGCCGTCGATCCCCAACATGGGGGCACAAGGTCACTATCTCGAGACACGGCGCCTCGTCGCCCCTGGGAGATTTCGCCAGGTTGACGGGTAAATGAGACCACGAGCGGGTATACGGCCTTCACGCGTCGAGCAGCAGGAGGAATAAATGAGGAAGACCATCATCACCGTCTTTGCCACCTTCGCCGTCGCCAGCGTCCTGCTACTCGGCATAGGCGCGTCCGGCATCACGAACAATCTGGCGCTCCGAGCTGGGAACTCAGAGGCGATCACCTGTCCGAATTCGCTGACCTACACCAACGTCAAATCCAAATCGGAGACCGTGAATTGCACAGAGGCCACGCCGCCTTCGACCACCACGACAACAACCGCGCCTCCAAACAACACAACGACGGGGTCTGCCCCGGGTGGCACGTGCCCGACCATCTCGTTCTCGTCCAGCCAGGCTGAGGCAACCTACAACACCGACCCAAACGACGGGGAGTACTACTGGGTCAACAACGACGCCTGGTCCGGCTCGCATGGCCCTCAGACAATCAACGTCTGCAACCAGTCGTCGTGGTATGCCGCCTCGAACCAGCCCAACGTCGGCGGCCAGGTGGAGACCTACCCCGACACCGAGTACGACGTGGGTGGGCGAGACAACCCGTCGACTACGCCGATCTCGGGATTCAAATCCATCACGTCCACGTTTAGCGAGCTGAACTCCACCGCAGGTGGCTGGGACGCGGCCTATGACCTGTGGACCAACAACTGGTCGAACGAAACGATGATTTGGAACCAGTGGGCTGGCGACAATGCCTTTTGGGCAAACTGTGCAAACGCCGCGAACAGCACCACCTTCTGTGGCACCGAGCAGGGCGTTGCCTTAACCCTTGACGGCGTGCCGTATCACTTCATCGCCAACGGACCGCAGAACGCCAACGGCACTCCAATCCCCTGCACCCCGAAGAACGAGAGCGACTGTGAGTACATGTTCTTCCGTGACACGCAGGTAGCGAGTGGTTCGGTGGACCTGCTAGCAGCGTTCCAGTGGGAAGTAGCGCACGGCTACGCCAGTGCATCAGATGTCCCCACGCAGCTCGAGTACGGCACCGAGATCAGCTACACGAATGGCACCGAGACATTCGCCGTGAATGGGCTGACATTCAGCGTGAGCAAATGAACCGAGCGCACGGACATCGAGCGACTTGGTGTGCCTCACCTGGGTCTTCAAAGGGTGTCGGTTCGAACACACATCTTCAGTAACAAGTAGTTCGCGGCTAACGGATACGGTCTTCTGCGAGACCTCAAGTCCCCTTTCATGTTGCGCCAACGCCATCTCAATGCTGGATCCGACGCCCACGACATGCTGATGAACCACGACGTGGGAGGAGCACAGCTCCGACTACACCGCTACGACGGCGCGCAATCTTGGGCGAGGGCAGTCGAGAGATTTTTGGCTCCGTAGTTCTGGTCCCGGCACCCACTCATCTCCCTAGTGGCCATGCACTCCCGGAGGTTCCTCTGGGCATGGCGGGCGCTGCCGCGACAGCTTCGGATCATCATCCACAGAAGCTTGTATCACGGACCATGAGGTACCTCTCCGTATCCATGTGATAGCAATCTCTGTCGATCCTCCTCAGGGCCATGTCCGTGATTTGATCTACGACGGTGACCTGGTGGTCTTCACCAGGGTTCAAGCAGTCACTGAACTGGTCGAATATGCTCGCGCCGAGTTGACCAGGATCTTTTTCCCACATGATCCACAAGAGGCCCACCTTCACTTCTCGCCGCAGCAGGCCGCTTCAATATTGGCCACATGGAAGCCAGCTTTTATGCGACAGGATCGGGCAAGGTGTCTCTTAAGAGCGATCGTCGAAGAAGTCGGGTTTTCGTCGAGCAATACCTACATCGACCTTCTGAAGCCACGCACATCATTTCCAGTCGAGCATCTCACAACCGGCATCGCGTTCGCCTTTCCGTGGCACCGCGACACGTGGTACGCGGCACCGGCCCAGCAGATCAACTGGTGGCTGCCCATCTTTGACGTATCCAAGACGAATGCCATGAAGTTCGACTTGGCGCGATTTGACAAGCCGGTTGCGAATACCTCAGAGACCTTCGACTATTACCAGATCAACAAGGACCGCCAGCGGACCGCGACACAGATAAAGGTGGAAACCCAGCCTCGCCCGGCGGCTCTAGACCATGAACCAGAACACGATACGGTCGTGCTCCTTCCTCCTGGTTCGATCTTGCTGTTCTCAGGAACGCACCTTCACGCCTCCATCCCGAACGAGTCTGGACGAACCCGATACAGCATTGATTTTAGAACGGTTGACCGCAGAGACATTGTGGCCGATATTGGTGCACCGGTGGTTGACGCTGAGTGCACAGGGACATCACTTCGTGATTTCATCAACCCAGTGTCCGACTGCGGATTCGATGAGACACTAGTGAGAAGCCGCTACGGATCCCCTCCCGCCGACGCTGTTCTGGTTTTCTCGTTAGAAGCAAGCGAATCGGCGATGGGTTAATCGACGCGCCGATGCCGGCGAGCCGGGAGTCGCCAGACGGGTGGGCGTCCTTCCGCGAAGGCCGCCCTCGACGACGCCTTCCACGGGATGTTCTCGCTCAGCAAGGCCGCAGTCACTGAGAACCCCGAACTCTTGGCCCCCGCATCGCCACGTTTGACTCCCCGCCGGCTTTGACCGCCACGGGTGAGCCGTTGTGTACCGATCGGGTCGAGGTGGACGCGCCCACTTTGCCCGCCGGAGTTATGGGGTGCACGGGCGTCCCGCCCGATCTCCAGGGGCCGATCCTTGGCGCAACGACGATGGCGAGCAGGATCCCGAGCAAGATCGCACCGACGAGTGCCCACTGGCGCTTACTGGCCCCTGCGACCTGCCGGCGAGTCCGCCAGTAGAAGTCTTTCGGCGCGAGACGAGCTGTGTCGACCAAATGTCCCAAAACGTGGACGACCATGGCGGCGATCCAAAGGATGAACGTCGCCTTGTGAATCGTCAGCAGCTCACTCCGCGCTGAAGAGGGACCGAGCAAGAGGGCGATCCCACTGCCCAATACGGCGATGGTCAGTACCACCAAGAACGGCCCGAGGAGTCGGAGCAGTGCAGGAGGTGGGCCTTTCCGCCGATACTCGGGTGACCCGAGATAGTAGTGGGCGAACCGCCAGGTGGTACTGCCGATCTTGAGGAATACGGGTGGCACCAGCACCATGCCAATCACCACATGGAGTGTGAGCAGCTTGCCGATCCGCAAGATGGTGAACCCTTCGATGGCCAACAGGATGAGCAATACAGCCGCAGTCATGCCAGTCAGCCGGGCGTTGCCCTCCACGCCCTCATCGGCATCAGAACCATCCCCTTGGGGTAGCTCCTGCCGCGCAGGTGCGTCCCGTCCGAGCTCCGGTCTGCCGCGAGTCGCGACGGCCTCCCAAGCCGACACTGACGACCGCGGGAAATCGCGCTGAGGAGAGCGTTGACTCGGTCCGTGTCCGGTTGAGCTCGCGACCCATCGAACGGTACCCGAGTCCGAATGAGTGTCCTGGTCGCGTGCAGAAGAGCGACGACGGCCCTCGCTGGAGAAACGGTCGCGCTCCATCAGTCCACTCCGCACGTCGTCAAGGGGATCGATGTCGTCACTGGCGGGGGACTCAGAGATACAGCATGCAACCCCGTGGACAGATTCTCAGAGCGGCAGATCGCGGCCACGAGACACCGTACCGATCAATGCGTCGCGCAGGATCAGCCTTGGGTATGATTATCGGCCTCGAATACGGATACCGCAGCCCACCTCTAGGTGGTAGCACTTTCAGTCTTGAGGAGTGCAACTCTCCCGAGCCGGTGTGCGACTCCAGTCGCTCGGGCAATTGATCTACTCCGCGATGGGCCGCCGCCCGCTCACGTTGCCAGAACTTTTGCCTTCTGGGCCTCGAATTCGGCGTCGGTCAGGATGCCTTGGTCCCTCAATTCGGCCAGGCCCTTGAGTTGCGCAACGGTGTCAACGGGCGGCGCCGGTGGCGGTGGCGCCTGTTGCACGTATTGGGGTGGTGGAGGAGCCTGCTGCGCATATTGGGGCTGTTGCGCGGCTTCTTGTTGCGACCACCGGTTGGCTTGGCGCCTGGAGACCCGATTCGATACGGCCGTCGCTGTACCTGCCACGACAGTGGTCCTTGCAACCATTCCAAGTAGTCCCATTGGTGCCTCCGTTAGTGGTCGGTCGATTCGAGAGCTTCGAGCAGCGCGTCATGGGGGATGTAGCCCGCAGCGACCAGTTCCCCCCCACCTCTCTGGACGGCCCGGACGAAGGGGGTGGCCCACCGGTTTTCAAACACGAGAATGCCGGCAGCCGATCCGGGTTCGAGGACCGAACCGGCATCTGAGATATCACTCTCGTCGAGTAGCCCTGACGATGCTCCCTGAAAGACCGAGAGGTCAAGGTCTCCGTCCCCGTCAATGTCTGCCAGTTCCAACCTCGTGGTCGTGCCGTCAAGATCCCGTGTCACAAACACAAGATCGAGAACCCGGATCAGACCTCGATCAACCAGATCCACAACAGCTGGGAATCCTTCGCCGGTCATCTTGTTCCCGGGGAACTCAACGACCACGTAGCTGACAGGCCCCATTGCCTCAGAATCCGCCATCTCACCTCCCATCCAGAGCCGCTATGACAACCAGATTTGTATAACACGACCAGATGTCGGAGGGCGTATGACCCTCCGAGCACACAGGTATTCCTACGAGGCCAGACGACCCTCACTGCAGCCTAGGGAATCCTAATTCCCTGGTCACAGCTCCTACAACGACCTGCAGGCCGAAAGGCAAAAGCGCGGCGACAGCGCGGCACGTCACGATTGCCCTGGATTCGGGGTGCTGGCACGAAGGAGATTCGGATGCTGCCTCCCTTGGCTACCGACTGACCGTGCACGACACTTTGTCGTGTGGCGGCGCCCCTGGAGAGAACGAGGAAGGACTGACGTCGTGAGAACGGTGTGCTGACTGTTGCCTGGTACCGCTTCCAGGCCACGTTCCGCCGCCGGTGGGGTGCCTATCTGTCGATTGTCCTGCTCCTCGGCCTCGTGGGCGGCCTGGCCATGGGGTCGATCGCCGGTGCACGTCGTACGCAGTCCTCCTACCCGACCTTCGTGGCCGGGACCGATCCCTCTGACCTTCTGGTGCAGCCGAGTGGCGCCGTACCGTGCTCTTCGGGTTTCATCACTCAGATCGCCCGCCTGCCCCACGTGAAGCGGGTGTCCTGTGCCGACTCCTTCAATGCCGCCACCCGCACACCGACCGGCGGGCTGGGCACCGATCTACTCGCCCAGGTGGGGCTGATCGCCAGCGCCGACGGGGAGTATTCCACCCAGGATCGGGTCACGATCACCTCGGGCCATCGGGCCGACCCGTCCCGGGCAGACCAAATCGTTGCTACCCCGACGGCGGCCGCATTCTTGGGACTGCACGTGGGCTCTCACGTGTCGATCGGGGTCTGGACGAACAGTCAGAGGAGTTTGAAGCCCTACCGGGTCATCGACATGACGGTGGTGGGCATCGGCGTATTCAACACCCAGGTTGTCCAGGACGACATAGACCGAGGCAACACGGGCTTTCTGCTCGGCACGTCCGCCCTGCTCCACGAGTTCCAATCCTGCTGCCAGGAGGGCAGCTACGACGGGGTGCAGCTCAGCGGGGGAAGCCGGTACGACACCACCGTCGAGCGCGAGTACGCGCACCTTTCGGACACCAGCCCCATCACCGCCGCCTCCGGAGCAGTCCCCCAACTCCAGGTCTACGTCACGTCGGAGATCGAGGCGGAGGCTCAACGGGCTATCCGTCCCGAGGCCATCGCTCTCGGGACGTTCGGGGTCATCGCCGCACTCGCCGCGCTCCTCATCGGGATTCAGGCCGTCTCCCGCCAGTTGCGCAGCGAGGCGGAGGAGACCGCCGTCCTGCGGGCCATCGGTGCGGGGCCGTCGGTGACCTCAACCGATGGGTTGCTCGGCATCGTGGCCGCGGTGGTCACCGGTTCCTTCCTGGCCGTCGCCGTCGCCATCGGCCTGTCCCTGCTCGCCCCGTTTGGGCCGGTGCGCGCCGTCGACCCGTCTCCTGGGATCAACGTCGATTGGACGGTCCTCGGACTCGGGGTCCTCGCCCAGATAGTCATCGTCGGCGGGGCGGCGGTCGCGGTGGCCTACCGCCAGGCGCCGCATCACGTCACCTCGCGCGGACAGGCGAGGGAACACGGATCGAGCATCGTGCACGTCGGTCTCGCGGCCGGTCTCCCGGTGGCGGGGATCGCGGGCCTCCGGTTTGCTCTCGAGGGTGGCCGTGGCCGCAGCACCGCGCCAGTCCGCTCGGTGATTGTGGGCGCGGTCCTGGCGATCACCGTCGTCACCGCCACGATCACCTTCGGGGCCAGCTTGAACACGCTGATCTCCCATCCCAATCTCTACGGGTGGAACTTCGATTACGCCCTCTATTCGACGGACGGATACGGACCCGTCCCCTCCCAGTTGGTTGCACCCCTGCTCGCCCATGACCACGCGGTGGCCAGCACGACGGGGGTCTACTTCGGGACGGTGGAGATCGACAACCAGGTGGTGCCGCTCCTGGTTGAGTCCGCGCAGGCCACGATTGCGCCGCCGGTCCTCAGCGGCCACCGGTTGGACGGACGGGACCAAGTCGTACTCGGTTCCGCCACGCTGACCCAGCTGCACAAGCGGATCGGCAACACAGTGGTCGTGCAAGGCGACGGTATCCCCAAAGTGCGCCTGCAGATCGTCGGCACGGCTACCCTGCCGACGATCGGCACGGTGCTCGGCGTTCACCCGTCCATGAGCACCGGCGCGCTGATCCCCACCTCAGCCGCCCCGGCTTCGCTGCTCGAGCAGTTCGGCCCCGTTTCGGGACCGAACGCCCTGTTCATCCGCCTACGCAAGGGATCGGATCCGACAGTCGCTCGTCGATCCTTGGAGGGGATCGCGCATTCGGCCGTGCAGCTGTTCCGTTCGCCACAAACCCTGGCTCAGGGTGGCCCCATAGCGTACGGGTTGACCATTGAGCTCCTGAGTGCGCAGCGACCGGCGGAGATCGTCAACTACCGCACCATGGGCTCGACGCCAGGGTTCCTGGCTGGTGGGCTTGCGGCGGGCGCGGTGGCGGCTCTCGGGGTCACTCTGGTGGCGTCGGTGAGGCGACGCCGACGAGAACTGGCCCTTTTGAAGACCTTCGGATTCACCCAGCGCCAACTGGCTGCGACGATCGCCTGGCAGTCCACGGTGGTCGCCCTCGTCGGCCTCGTGGTCGGGATCCCCCTTGGGATCGCTCTCGGCCGTTTTCTATGGGGCCTCTTCGCCCACCAGCTCTCCGCTGTTGTCGACTCAACCGTCCCGGCCGTTCCGATCGTCCTGGTCGCAGTGGGGACACTCGTGTTGGCCAACCTCGTGGCCGCGATTCCCGGCCGCAATGCCGCCCGGACGCCGACGGCCCTCGTGCTTAGAGCCGAGTAGCAACGATCTCAGATGAGGTCAGATTGTGCGCGGGGCATCGGGTGGCACATTCCGTTCCGGCCCTCCTCAGAGGTGAAGTCGTACTCAGGCTGGCTTCGCGGCGTGTAACCGATAACACCGTGTTACCTCTTTACGACTCGTCATCGGGAGGATTGGGGGACCGGGCCGTGACACCGTGTAACAACCGGACAACCATGACGGTCCGGCACCTCTCCCCTCCCCCGGTGACTTCGATTGGGCCGCGATCGCCGTAGCTCTCCGCTCCCCGCATGGTGACGAGGGTGCGGTTCATGGACTGCCCGGCTCCATCCCGTACGGCGATAGCTCCACCTCCGGCAACAGCCCGGCTTACGACTGTCTCTTCTGGTAAGCCGTGGGCAGACGCCGGCGGGGCGGGTGAGAAGAGAGAGGGTCAGAAGTGGAGTACGCCAATTTGGGAAGGTCCGGCCTCCGGGTCTCCAGGATCTGTCTGGGCATGATGGCATTCGGAAAGAGCGACGACAAGCCGTGGTCGATCAGTGAGGAGGAGACCGAGCCCATTGTGCGGGCCGCCGTGGAGGGTGGCGTCACATTCTTCGACACTGCCGACGTGTACAACCGCGGCGCCAGCGAGGTGGTGACAGGAAAGCTGGTGTGCAAATACCTGAGCCGCGAAGAGGCGGTCATCGCCACCAAGGTGTTCCACCCGGTGACCCCGGGAGAGAACGGCCGCGGCCTCTCCCGCAAGCACGTTCTCGCGGGGATCGACGCCTCGCTCCGGCGTCTCGGGCTGGATTACGTCGATCTGTATCAGATCCACCGGTGGGATCCGCACACACCAATTGAGGAGACGATGGGCGCGCTGCACGAGGTCGTACTGGCCGGGAAAGCTCGCTATTTGGGGGCAAGCAACATGTTCTCGTGGCAGTTCGCCAAAGCGCAGCACACGGCCGAGAAAAACGGCTGGACCAAGTTTGTCTCTATGCAGAATCACTACAACCTGATCTACCGGGAAGAGGAAAGAGAGATGATCCCTCTCTGTCTCGATCAGGGCGTGGGTGTCATTCCTTGGAGCCCTCTGGCCCGAGGCGTGCTCGCGGGAAATCGCACACGTTCGGGAGTACGGAACACGCTCCGCGCCCAGACGGACACTTTTACGGACACCCTCTATGACCACCCGACGGACTTCGACGTTGTCGAGACGACGCAGCAGGTAGCCGCGGCGCGTGGCGTTCCGACGGCGCAGGTGGCAATGGCCTGGGTGCTCTCCAAACCCGGCGTCACCGCACCCATTGTCGGCTCAACCAAGCTGGTGCACCTGCAGGACGCCTTGGCGGCCGAGCTGCTGGTCCTGACAGAGGACGAGAAGGCGACCCTGGAGAAGCCGTACCTCTCGCACCCGGTGATGAGCCACCCCTAGCCAGAACCGCCCGGGAGTAAGTCTTAGGCACCCGAAGTGAGTGGTGGGTTGCCAGTGGCGAACCTTCTGACCCGGCGAAGTGTGCGTCGCCGAAGGCGAAGACCCTCCGTCGGAGAAGTCCCCGCCGCCGTCGGCGGAGGGGACGCTGCCGACGACGGAGTGTTGAGCTTCTTGACACTGCCCGCCGAGCCGGCCCGGGCGATACCTAGTCCGGGAATCCGAGCTCGAGTCGGAACAGGATGGACTCTTGGAGATCGCTCAGCGAGACCTCGTCGGTCATTTTGAGGAGGAGATCAACCAGCAATTGAGCCGGCGCACTCACCTGTGCGCCAAGAGTCCAAGCCCAGGTGGGAACGGCGAGACCCTCTGCGTCGCAACGATCGGTCAACGTTCCGGTCAGGAATGCCGCCACTCATCCACTCGTCCATCCATTCTGCGGTCTCGCCCACGTCGTCTCATTGCCCACTCCCCGCGGGCACGCCGCCCGAGGGACCGGGCACTGGGCCGGAAAAGGGAAGTTGGGCGGAATTTGGGCGGCAGTCGGCTCCGTGTAGAGCACCGGACGCGACACTGCCAGTGCGGCGTACACCCATGAAGTGCGCGCAGAGGGCTGTCCCGGCTGCGAGGGGTCACTATGACGACAAGCGGGGTGCACGCAGAAGAATCGGTGCACCGGCGCGATGAGCCGGGTCCTTACGCCGTCCTGGTTGGACGCCCCACGGCTACGGGACGGCCCGCCCCCCCATCGGGTACCGCGAATGAGCGAGGTCGCAAGCGTTCCCGAACACCGTGTCGACCCTCCCTCCCAACGCAAGGAGGACGCGTCGAGCATTCGCTGGCACTGGCTGTACCTCCTGGCCAACGTCCCATTGGTCGTCGCAATCTTCGCCCTTCCTCGATATCACACCTACCTCTGGGGTTCAATGGGGCTCTGCTCCACCGTGGCGATTGTCGTCGGAGAAATAAAGAACCGACCGGCTCGTCGGGCGCCATGGATTCTCATCGCCATCGCACAGTTTGCCTTCATCAGCGGTGGCATTACGTACGATGTCCTGACCCAGTTCCTCCACGAGAGCAAGCCGTTCCCGTCAATCGCCGACGCGTTCTATCTCGCGACCTACCCGCTTGCTTGCTATCGGGTTGTTCCTATTGGTGCGGGCCCAGAGCCGCGAACGCAATGTCGGCGCATTTCTCGACTCCCTCATCGTCACCGTCGGCCTGGCCTTGTTGTCATGGATCTACCTGATTGAGCCCACCCTCCGTGCCCCGGAGCTGACCTTCTTGACGAAAGAAGTGTCCCTGGCGTACCTGCTCGGTGACATCGTGATTCTGTACATGCTCGCCCGGTTACTGCTGGGCGGCCAGCGGCGCAACACCTCGGCCATGCTCCTGTCAGCCGGAGGCATCGGCTTCCTCGCCGCCGACTCGATGTACCGATGGAGCGAACTCCATGGGAACTTGTCGGTCGGTGGGCCTACGGCCCTGGGGTGCGTCGCCTTCTACGTCCTGGGTGGGACGGCCGCCCTCCACCCGTCAATGCGGGAGCTGACCGAAAAACAACCGAGCCGCCCGCTCAGCCCCATTTCGCTGGCCGCGATCAGCGTGTCTACCGTCGTCGCCCCCGCTCTCCTTGTGGCGCGCGCAATCCTCAACCCAACGGTCGACGATGGCGTGCTGATCGGTACGGTCTCCGCACTGCTGTTCATTCTCGTCATGCTGAGGATCACCGGACTGGCCCAAAACCGGGCGGTGCATGCACAGCGAGAGCACATTCTTCGCGACCTCGGTGAACGCCTACTGGGAGCGACAGAGCTGAGCGAGGTCGTCTCCGTCTCACTAGGTGCGGTGGCGGCAATCGTCGGAGACCGTTCGGGAGCCTGTCTGCTCACGCAAATTGGCGAGGACGGCGAGCGGGTTGTAGGCGGGGTCCCGACCATCCTCGTGGGCTGCAGTGTCATCCTTCAGCAGAGCGATCACGCATACGGTGGCTTGAAGGTCACATTTCCCAAGGTACCGTCTCCCGTCATTGACAGCGCGCACTACTGGACCCAGATTGCACTCGCCGACGTCCAAGGCGTGCGTCGGCAGATTCTCATCTCTCACAAGACGGACTTCTCGCCGGACACCCTCACCATCCTCGAAGCCATGGCAGCGCTGGTTTCATTGGCATTCGAGCGGATGGAGCTCTCCATGATCCTCTACGAACGGCGGAGCGAAGCGAAGTTTCGCTCGCTCGTGCAAAACGCGTCGGATGTGATCCTGATCGTGCAAGCAGACGGCAGGCTTAGCGCGGAAACGCCCTCCGTATCGACCGTCCTCGGCTATGTGCGCGAAACGATCGAAGCCAAAACGATGAGTGACCTCCTCCACCCCGACGATGCCACGCCGGCACTCGCGCTGGTTGAATCAATGATGTCAGGACGCCGCATGGGAGGCACGCGTGACGAATGGCGGGTTCGCCATGCCGACGGCCGGTGGCTCGTAATGGAAGTGACCGGAAGTGACCTCTCCGCTGATGTCCACATCGCAGGTGTCGTCCTCACGTTACGAGACGTGACCGAACGAAGGCACCTCGAGAGCGAGCTCCGTCACCGGGCCTTTCACGATGGCCTGACGAACCTGGCCAACCGGGACCTGTTCAACGATCGTGTCGAGCACGCACTCGGGAGAAGAGAACGAGAGGCCACATCGGTGGCGGTACTGCTTCTCGATCTCGATGACTTCAAGCTCGTGAACGACACCTTTGGACATGGAGCAGGTGACGAACTGCTGATCCAAGTGGGCAGCCGACTGGCCGGGCTCCTGCGCCATGGCGACACTGCGGCCCGTCTAGGTGGGGATGAGTTCGCGATCTGTGCGGCATTCGACGGATCGGAGACCGATGCCGTCACTGCGCTGGCGGAGCGTGTGATCGACGTTTTCGGGGCTCCCTTCGCCGTGGCGAACACCGATATGAATACGAGCGCGACCGTGGGAATAGCCTCGGCGAGGTCGGACTCTGACAGTAACGCCGCCGACCTCCTTCGAGAAGCCGATCTGGCGCTCTATGCCGCCAAGAATGCGGGGAAGCGCACCTTCCGGTTCTACGAGCCCAGTCTCCATCAAGCGGTGCTCATGCGTATGCAGGAGCGAACCGAGCTGGAGCAGGCGATCGCGCGCGGCGAACTCCTCGTGTACTACCAGCCGATCGTCGAGTTGCGCGACGGACGGATCGCCGGCGTTGAGGCGCTGGCACGTTGGAACCATCCGGAACGGGGCATTTTGCTCCCGTCTGAGTTCATCCCGATCGCCGAGGAGTCCGGGCTCATAGTCCCCTTGGGGCGGTGGGTGCTCGACCAGGCCTGTGCCGACCTGAGCCACTGGCGGCGGAGCAACCCCAATGCCCACCAGCTCCGCATGAGCGTGAACGTGTCCCCCCGCCAACTGCACGATCAACACTTTGCAAAAATGGTCGACGAGGTCCTTGTTGAACACGGCCTCGACCCCAGCGTACTCACGCTGGAGATCACCGAAGGCGTGCTCCTCGAAGAGGACGACTCGGTCGTGCGCCTCTTGGCGACGCTCCAGGAGCGCGGCATCACGCTCGCACTCGACGACTTTGGGACGGGATACTCGTCACTCAGCTACCTCCATCAATTCCCGCTGGGCACGATCAAGATAGACCGCGCCTTTGTGAGGGACATGGACAAGGGAAACGGCATGGCGCTCTTGGACACAATCGTCTCTATGGGGCGCAATCTGGGCTTGCTGGGTATCGCAGAGGGAATCGAAATTCCTTCACACGTCGCGCAACTCGAACTCCTCGGTTGCAAGTACGGTCAAGGGTTCCTTTTCGCCCACCCCCTCCCCGCTGATGCCCTGGAAGCGCTATTGGACCATCGCCTCGACATACCCGGGTCTCCCGCGTCCATGACCGACCTTCCTGACGGCATGCTCGGCCACTACGGCGGCGGTGAAGTGCCGACTGGCCTTCCTCACCAGTCCGACGACGCAGAAAGGCGATTGCAATCGCTCTGAGAAGCGCCCGCGTCCAGCAGCTCCCACGGGCGTACTCCACGCGGCGGAACACCGCACAACATCAGGCCAGGTCTGTGGCGCAACACACATTGCCAAGAGAGAACTCTTGCATCGAACTCTAGAGGCCGAACGATGGCCCAACTCCACAATAACGCTCTGGCGCCAGGTGGGGAGATCCATCGGTAGATCGATTCCGTAGCTGCCGAGCGAGCTGGGTCTCTCTATCGGATTTTGAAGTAGAACGAACCGGGTTCATCATCTGGCAATAGGTGGGGACAGACAGCTAAGAGACGGTCGAACTCTGCGTGGTACAGGTAGTTGATTGCCGCCACAATTTCATAGCGCTCCCGGTTACCCAGAAGAACCTCCAGAAGGTACTGCTCGTTCCACATAAGTACTTCTGTCCGCACCCACTGTTCGAGATAGTCGCGGGGAGTGAAGATGTCATGGATGTGCACGAAGACGCCACTGGCGAGGTTCGGCAAGATTTCCAGATATTCGAAGAGCACGTCGCCTTGCGGCCTGATCATGTGTGAGGAGTCGATGAAGAGCAGATCGCTCGACTCCAACTGACTGAAGAGGCTCAACCCCACATCCTCCACGCGCTCCCGAATGACGCGAACACCCAGCTGCTCAAGCCAGGGCATCTCGTACGGTTCTATGCACACGTGCTCGACGGTCCCGCCATCCTCTGCGACGTTCCGCTTGATTGCCAGTTGTGCGATCTTGGTCGAGTTGCCGCTGCCCACCTCGAAGACCCGGCGTGGCTTCAAGTGGCGGATCATCGAGTACAGGAATTCCGCATCACCGTTTCCGAAAAACAGGTTCTCAAGGTCGAAGTCGAGGTCGCTCCCCGGCGATCCTTTCAGGTCCAGCGAGCGCAACTCATCCGCGAACTGGAGTTGAGAGAGCAGCGACACTTGACTCTCGTGCCGCAAGTCGATCCCCGGAAGCGTTCGCACGTCTGACAGTCGCTTACGCAAATGGGCGTCGTTGAAGAGTGGGAAGTAGTAGTGGTCAGGTATAGGGAACAGGCCCATGTTCTTCAGTGATCTCGTCGACAACGGCAGGCGTGCCGGACCTAATTTCATGAAAAAGAAGAAGGGCGGCGACGCGACTCGCAGACCGGCCGAGGTCACGCTGTCCACGAGTCGCATGAACTTTGCATTGCGAGTGACCGCCTTTGTGAAGTGCCTCCACTTGCTCACGGCCACGCGTACCTCCCCTCGAGTCTTCTGAACCTTCCGTAGGGTAACTCAGGGTCGTGCCCGGGCTCAACGGTGCGCAAAAGATCGACGAAATGCAACCCGGAAGTCTTCGCTCGGGACACTTGGAATGGCTCCACGATGCCCTCTGGGGCTCCTACCAACCAATCGAGGATCCTCGACTGGACGCCGGAAGACCTGCCGATGGTAGTTCTTGCGAAACCTGCGGCGCCCGCAACGGAACTCGAAGGGCCTCCTAATCGGACCGGAGTCAGCGCGAGCAGGACAGCTGAAACATGTGCAAGCGGTGGAGCCAAACGCCAGCGCCGCTTTAAATCGATCCAAGCAAACGGCCGCGCTGTGTGTGAAGCGACCTCAGCCGCTTCGCACACGCACCGCTGGCCAATGGGGTGTCTATGCGGATCGGACCACCTCGTAGGTGAGCAACGGTAGGCCTTCACCGATGGTCTGGGTGCTGACGAGGCGCAGCGGTGTCTTGTCACTGGCGTCGCCGAAGAGGCGCTCGCCGCTCCGAGCACGACGGGGAAGATCACGAGCCGAAACTCGTCGACAAGGTCATGCTCGATCAATGTACGCACGAGCTGATAGCTGGCGTAGACGAGGATGTCACCATCGATCTCCTGCTTCAGTTTGGAGACCTCTTTGACCAGGTCGCCATTGAGCACCGTCGAGTTGGACCATTTGGGCTCCTTCAAGGTGGAGGACACGACGTATTTGGGCAGGCTGTTCAACTTGTCCGCCCACTCCCGGTCCGGTCCAACCACCGGGTGGCGAACCACTCGTCGCTCTTACGACCGAGCAGCAAGGCCTCGGCGCGCAACGCCTCGTCCGTCTCGACTTTGGCCCACTCTTCGAGGTCCTTGCCTCCAAACTGGCCGAACCAGCCGCCAAGCTTGAAGCCCTCCTGACCGTCGGGGTCCTGGACGACTCCATCGAGTGAGACGTTGGTGGTGACGACGATCTTTCCCATTTTCGGTTCTCCTTTCGTTGGTTTTTCAGTTACCAGTGATGTAGACACCGCGACTTCGGGAAATTGGGCGCTCACCAACCGCCCAGTTCGCCCCTCGGCCGGTGTCTACAAGAGGATGGAACTGCGGCAAAGCACTGGGAAGAAGGAGGCGACGACTGTGGTGACGGCCGACTTGATCTCGAGGGCGCGGGCCGGGGATGGCGACGCGTTCCAGCAGCTGACCGAGCCGCACCGCCGGGAGCTCCAGGTGCATTGCTACCGGATGCTCGGATCCTTCCAGGATGCCGAGGACGCCCTCCAAGAGACGCTGCTGGCCGCGTGGCAGGGCTTCGGAGGCTTCGAAGGACGCGCCTCGCTCCGCACCTGGCTCTACCAGATCGCCACCAACCGATGCCTCAACGCCCGTCGGTCGGCCAGCCGACGCCCGGCCAAGGAGTGGGACGTGCCCAAGGTTGAACCGCCCGAGCCGACCCGGCTCGGCGAAGTCCTCTGGCTCGAGCCGTATCCCGACGCCCTCCTCGAGGGTGCGATCGACATACCGCTCGGCCCGGAGGCCCGCTACGAGCAGACCGAATCAATCTCACTGGCATTCGTGACCGCCCTTCAGGTCCTGCCGCCGCGGCAGCTCGCTGTGCTTGTCCTGCGCGACGTCCTCGGATTCCAGGCGAGCGAGGTGGCCGACATGCTGGGCTCGACCGTCGAATCGGTCAACAGCGCGCTCAAGCGGGCGCGCGCCAGCTTGGAGCGACGGTGGCTGCTGGACGCCGCCCTCGAACCACCTCCCGCCCCCGACTCACGCTCAGAGGATGCGATCGTGGGGAAGTTCGTCAGCGCGTGGGAGTCCGCCGATCTCGACGCACTGGTGGCCCTTCTGACCGACGACGTCTTCATGTCGATGCCGCCGATGCCATTCGAATACGAGGGCCGAGATGCCGTGGCCCGCTTCTGCGCCAGCATCTTCGGTTCGGGCCGGCGCTTCGACCTCGTGCCGACGCGAGCGAACGGTCAGCCGGCGTTCGGTGCATACGTCCGCACCCCTGACGGCATCAGCCACGGAGTGGGCCTCTTCGTCCTCGCCCTCGCCGGCGACCGGATCTGCGCCCTGACCCGCTTCGAGAACAATGTGTTCCCATGGTTCGGGTTACCGCGATCGCTCCCGAGCGCGTAACCAGGGTGAGCGGCACAGGGTCAGTTTTCCATGCCCGTGGGTCCTCTGTGGGAGGACAATGGCACGTCCTCCCGACGAATCGCAGGATCAGGTGCGCCGCACCGCTTGAATGCGCCCATTGTGGGCATGGTCCCTTCTGCTGATGGTGGTGACTACTTCATGGTGGGCGCGGACGGAGGAGTCTTCACCTTCGGGGACGCCAAGTTTGAAGCGTCTTGTCCAGGAATCGTCGGCGGGCCAGGGACGGCAGTCGGCATGCCCATCGTCGAACAATGGATTTCGGGCCACGACGCTCAGATCAAGTGATCGGGACTTGATAGTCAGTGCAAAAGGCTTGAGGCCACTCAGTGGAATAGCTCATGGCCGATTTCTTAGCCGGTATCTCGACCCCGCCTGGCCGCTCGTTGAACATGTCCCGGCCAGTCGTGCGCGACATTGAAGGGCTGAGCGGCGTAAGAGGTATCACGCCGGAGTGCCCGAGCTGTTCCATCAGCGTCCGATAGTGAAGGACGGTGCGATCCCAGGAGTGGGGGTCTGTGTAACTCTTCCCGCACAGTCCGGAGAGTCGGCGAATAGCGTCTCCTAGCGCCAGTGGATCGCTCGGCGGAATGAGGATCGCTCCCTCGTAGTCATTTACGGCCTCTGGGAGGCCACCCACGGCCGTGATCACCAAGGGCAGACCATTACTCATCGCCACATGGGCCGGGGAACTAGCCGACGAACGATGATAGGGCAGGACGACAGCATCAGCTCCGGCAAAGTGTTCGATTACTTCAACATCGTCTACCCAATGATTGACCAATGTGATGCGCTCACGGTGACGGCTGCCCTCAATCAGCTTGATGGGCAAGTCCCAGCCCTCCCACGTTTCGCCGACCACGGTCAGCCAGTAGCGTTTCACCTCATCGTCGCCGAACATTCCGAATGCTTCCACAAGATCTTCGAGCCCTTTGTAGGGACGAATGAGGCCGAAGTAGAGAAGATTGAGCGCATCGGGAGGCGCCACACGACGAGCGGCCAAAGCTGACCGTTCCTTCTGATTGCTTGACGCATGGTGATCCAATGGTCCATGGGGAATGACAACGCACGGCTGTCCATGCAGTCGATAGCTCGCATGCAGAAGACATCGATCTGCTTCAGAGTGGACGACAAATGCGGATGCCGTTCGGAAGAATGGCCGGCGCAGTAATCGCACCCATGCTCGGGCGAACGAAAGTTGCTCCTCGCCGCTATCGATTAGCTCGTGGATTTCCACCACGATCGAGGCTCCCATGAGCCGGGAGAACAGTGCGACAGCGAGGTAGGAATGAAGAAGGGCGCAAGACCATAGTTCGAAGATGACAACATCAGGTCTCCATTTCCTTACTTCATTCAGGGTGCGGAAGAGGTTCGGCACCCAAAACCAGTCAATAGGCGTGAGCATCTCCACACCTGGATGATGTTGAAGATCCGGGGACTTTGATCCGATTCGGGACCGACCCGGATAGAAGGCAGTAGGGATCAGTTGTCGCATGGGAATGAAGGCAACCTTGAACGTCCCCGAAAGGGCATTCGTCAGTCGAATGGTGTAATAGCTCATAGCACTCAGGAATCGCGTACCTGCCCCTACGACAAGCACCCGAGACATCTCGTTGCTCTCGTTCACGTCGATTACGCCGGTAATCCGACCACAAACGCTCTAGGTTGTGCCAAGAACAGCTTCTTCGGAGGCTGCACATGAACAACGGCCGGCGCGGGTGCGGCAGGCGTAGGGGGCGCTGGAGACGGTCTGGGTCTATGGTCGGGATGCGTTCCGGGCGGGTACCATTTTCCGGTTGAGGCCAGCCAACAGCCAGGACCCTGCGAGGTGTCGCTCATGGTTTTCCCCTCCGCTAACCCTCCTCATACATTCTGACACGCCCGTGAGACGGCTCGAATAGAGCCAAAAGCCCCTATTTTATCGTCCGAGTCTGATGGATGGAGCAAACCGCTTGATCAGTAGTCGAGGGGATGATTGCCACTCCCCGTTGGGTGATCGGGCAGAACAGCGGGCCGACGCCTCAGAGGAAAGCGGCACGGGGGATCCCTGGCCCAATCAGGTCGATGGAGTTTGCCCAGGACAAGGTTCGCTCATGGCTTCTGGGGTCCTATCCCAGCAGAGACAAGCCAGACGCCCATCCCCACAGCGGCAAGGATGGCAAGTACAACCAAAGTCCGAAGAGTGCGCCACACGTCACGGCGGTAGTGGTGATGCTGCATGGGCCCGAGAAACCCCCTAAACCGGGACCGGGGAAGATTCGGCCCAAGTGTGATGGTTACTGTGCTGCACGCTCTTTGACCTCATCACGCGTCCGAGGCCGTGATTGACCTTCGCAATCTCGCATAGCGCGTACTCTGTCGTACATGGTTCGCTCATAGGGATCCGGCCTCGTTCCTTATGCCCAACACGCGGCGAAGTGGCACTCGCCGTAACGGGTTTGCCTTCGCCGAGAAATGCAACAATCAGCTCGGCGCGAAAATCGGCGGTGATCATTCGGTCCTTTCGGCTGAGTGCCGTGACGCGTCAACATTTGGCGTATCTCTTTAGGCATTCCCACCGTATGAATCGACGGTCTCCAGCACTAGAGGAATAAGTCCCTCACGTACTGGGCACAAAGTCCTGTCTATTGCCGATACCTCGTCAAATTGGGACTTTCTCCTCTAACCATGGGGTCAGCTTGTTCCTACGGTGGCGACTAGGTCGGGGGATCTTGGCAGCGAGGGGGAAGACGATGCGCCATTCGGCGACGTGTGGAAGAGGGCCCCAAAGGGAGCCGGCCCCAATCAACCGTGGCAGAGGAGCCGTTCTGAAGCGTTCGCTGAGCACGGTCGCCGTGTTTCTCTCAGCTCTTCTGCTGTGGTCTGTTGTGTCTGGTCTGGTTGAGGGTGTTCACGAGTTCATCGATGGGTGGCGCCTTGAGGCCCCCTAAGCACCGTCGGCTCATGGCGTCGACACATCGCGAGGGCGTTCCGCTCCGGC
>CAWAMS010000007.1:0-260675 GCA_963783245.1 uncultured Acidimicrobiaceae bacterium
CTAGGGGGTTGAGTGCCGTTGCCTGCGTCGAGGGCGTCGTCGTCCCAGGCACCCAGTTGTTGCCGGACCAGGCATTGCCAGCGGCATCGATGACGGTGCGACCGGGAGCGTAGAGGGCGTTTGCGGTGTAGAGCAACGCCAGAATCCACGCTCCCGGAGGAGTTCTCAGGGCGGGGCTGTAGACGCTCGACCTTCTGGCTAGCGCGAAGGGTTTGCCCGTCGACAAGGTGGGATTCTTTACGAGGTTTTGCACCGCGATCACGGTGTTGGTCGGAGTTGTCGCGCCAGGCGGGGTGGCCGAACGAAGCAGCTGGCTACACCCGCCGCGACCCGACGGGCTGGTACACAGCGCCACCAGATTGGCAACGGAGTTGAGGGTAGCCAAGGTGTCGTTCTGAGATCCGTTGTCGGCGTCGGTGATGACGGCTCCGGCCTGGCCGCTAGCGGGATTGACCAGGTTGAAGGTTGTGGCGGCGGCGTTCTCAAGCCCGGGGCTCGGGCCCGAGATGCCGACCGGTGACAGGAACTGGGCCAACGCATACGTCGTGGCAACGGTGGTCAGCTCGTTGACGGTCACCGTGGACAGCGTCTGCGCTGATACCCCGGCGTCGCCACGCACGCCGACAATCGAAAGGAGCCTCAGTGCGCTCGACACTGGGATCGTGCCCTTGGCGGGCGTCCCACCCTGGGTGTCCACATAGAGCACGCCCAGGGTCGGCGGGGCGTAGGTGATGGAGAATCCGCCATTCACCCGGTCGTGGTTCTCCCCAGAGGCGATACCCCTTGACTATTACCGGCATAAAGCGTCACCGTTGCGCCGCTCAGCGGCTGCCCACCAGCGGTGACCGACCGATCAGCGGGATCTCTCCAGGTCCGGGGGCGGCCTCCACGACCATCGTGCCGGTTTGGAGAGCGCCCACGAGGAGGACGAGCAGCACCACGAACCGGGCGAATTGTCGGTACACGGATGACTCTTCGACTCGGAGAGGCCGGGGCGCTCAGGCGCTTCCGGGGGGCGCCGCAGGCTCAGCGCCGACCGCCGGGAAGGGCGTCGGCTGGATGATCGAGCGCACAGTCTCGGGCGTGCTCAGATCGCCTCCGGTATGGGCAACGCTGAAGATGCGTTCTGGCCGCGTCCGGCCGACCATGGCCCAAAACCAGTGCCACAGATTGGTGAGTCGATTACCGAAACCGTTGGTGAAGGCTATATGCACGAAGAGCCACACCACCCAGGCCGGGAACCCTCTCAGGTGGAGGCCCTTGACGCTGCAGATGGCCTTAAATCGGCCTATGGCGGCGATGCTGCCGAGATCCCGGTACTTGTAGGGCCTGGTGTCCTTGCCCTTCAGCCGCCGCTTGATCGTGTTCGCCGCGTGGAGGCTGCCCTGCAGTGCCACCTCGGCCACACCGGGGAGGTTGTTGAGCGTGACCATGTCCCCGACGGCGAACACCTCGGGATGGCCTGGGAGGGTCAGGTCAGGAAGCGTCGCTATCCTGCCGCTGCGGTCCGTCTCGGCCCCGCTCGCCTGGGCCAGCATGCTCGCCAGCGGTGAGGCCTGGACACCGGCGGCCCACACAACCACGCGCGCCTCAATGTGTTCGTTGCCCTTCTCGGTTTCGACGACGACGCCGTGGGCGTCGATGTCAGTTACCCGAGCTCCCATCTTCAGCTCGACGCCTAGGTGCTCCAACATCTTTGTCGCCTCGCCCGAGAGCTTGTCGCCGAAGGTGGCTAGAGGCTCCTTGCCTCCGTCGAGGAGGAGCACCCGTACCGATGAGGCTTCGAAGGTGCGGAAGTTGTCTTTGAGACTCCGCACCGCCAGCTCTCGCATCTGCCCGGCCAGCTCGACCCCGGTGGGTCCGGCTCCCACTACCACGAATGTCAGCCAGGCCTTCTTCTCCGCTGCGTCGGTCGTCACCTCGGCCATTTCAAAGGCCCCAAAGATGCGGCGCCGGAGTTCGAGCGCGTCGTCGAGCGTCTTCATGCTGGGCGCGAACAACGCGAGGTCGTCGTGACCGAAGTAGGACTGATTGACACCGGCAGCGACGATCAGGCTGTCGTAGGGGACCTCGACCGGATCGTGGAAGGGGCTCTTGGCGTGAACGATCCGCGCCTCGAGATCGAAGCCGGTCACCTCAGCCAGCTCGACCTTCACGTTTGGGGAACGACGGACCACGTGCCGCAAGGGAATGGCGATCTCGCCTTCGGACAGAATGCCGGTCGCGACGTGGTACAAGAGTGGCTGGAAGAGGTGATGGTTGCGCCGGTCGAGCAGGGTGACGTCGACCCCTTTCTCGCCACCGAGGATCCGGCACGCCGGCAGGCCCCCGAAACCACCACCGACAACGACAACGCGGTGATCTGACGTCTTTGTCAACAGGCTCCTCGCTCTCCGATGTGGTGCGTTCTACGAATCGTCGAGTTACGGCATCAGTTTGGCGATGATCCCATGGAGTCGCTCGTGCTCCGAATAGGGCGGGTACTTCACGCCGGGGTCGAGTTTGGCGCCGTGGTACAGCACACCACGGGCATTGGTGAAGGCCTCGAAGCCCCAGTGCCCGTGGTATTTGCCCATCCCCGAGTTCCCCACCCCGCCGAAGGGAAGCTCGGGCATCAGGGGCTGGATCGAGCAGTCGTTCACGCAGGCGTCCCCGGACCCCGTGCGTTCGAGGATGTGTTCGGCGACAGCCTCATCCTCAGCGAAGACGTACAGCCCGAGCGGGCGTGGATGGCTGTTCACCCAGTCGATGACCGCCTCGACCGACTCGATCTCGAGCACCGGAATGATCGGCCCGAAGACCTCGTCTTGCATGATCGGTGAGTCGACCGCCACGTCCACTAAGACAGTGGGGGCGATGTAGCGCTCGGTGGGGTCGCCGATGCCTCCGATGGCCACCGTCCCGCTGTCCATATAGCCCATGAGGCGCTCATAAGATCGGTCGTTGATCACTCGCCCGTAGTCGGGGCTCTGCTTGGGATCTTCCCCGTAAAAGTCGGTGATGGCCCTTTTCATCTCATCAACGAACTCGTCCTTCACTTCCGGCCAGACCAGTACGTGGTCCGGGGCGGTGCATATATGGCCCGAGTTGATGAAACGGCTGAAGGCAATACGGCGTGCCGCCGAGCGGATATTGGCAGAGGAGTGAACGATGGTCGGGTTCTTGCCGCCCAGTTCGAGCACGGCCGGTGTGAGGTTCTTCGCCGCGGCCTGGTGAACAATCTTGCCGATCTGCGGGCTCCCAGTGAAGAAGATCATGTCCCACTTTTGATCCAACAACGCGGTGGTTTCGGGTACTCCGCCTTCGGCTACGGCGATCGCCTGGGTATCTAAGTACTTCGGAATGATTTGAGCCTGGACGGCCGAAGTCGCCTCGGAGACCTCCGACGGCTTGATCACCGCCGTGTTGCCGGCGGCAATAGCTGCCACCAAGGGGGCGAGGGTCAACATCAGGGGTTCGTTCCACGCTCCGATGATGAGTGTGACGCCCAACGGATCACGTCGCACCCGGATGTGACCTGGCTCCATGACCAGAGGCGTGTGCACGTGCTTGGGCTTCATCCACTCGTGGAGGTGGTCGAGCGCGTACTGCGCTTCTTTGATGTTGTATTCGACGTCCATGAGATCAGCGTCGTAGCGGTTCCGGCGAAGGTCGTGCCACAGCGCGTCATAGAGGGCCTCGCGATTCTCAGAGATCATCGTCTTAATGGCAGTGAGCTGAGCGACGCGCCAATCCACCGATCGGGTGGCTCCCGAAATGAAATAGGCCCTCTGGTCGGCGACCAACTGAGAGAAATCGGGCGTGCTCATTTGGGTCTCCTTTGCTGAGTCATTCCACCAGGACTGCATGTCAGAGCGAACTGTTATTGGGCCGATCGGATTGCGGATCATTCCTACTCGGGTCCCTGACGGGTCGGGATCACGGCACCCAAACCGCCTGCGTCATCAGCGTACGCGCGCGGCAAACATCGATTGCCAGTGGCACTCTCCAAGCCTGCTCGCCGTGTCAACGGGGTCAGTACTCCACACAAATGGGAGCAGGCCAATCTTCCCAGCCGCCCGCCTCAACAGTTAGAGTCAGCTGCTATGCGTCCTGGACGTAGAACGGGGCAATGTAAAGGGCCGTCACCACACTGTGCCGGTGATAGGGCGGCGGTGCGCCTGGGTGCCGAGTGGTCGGGAACCCCAGCCCATCGCGCCACCATTCAATCCGAGACAAAATCCCGTGGAGCGCCGCGTGACACCGACTGCACTGAGGGTCTGTGCCATCACCCTGACCATCTAGGCCCGCGACATCTCTACTACGCACGAGGAACCCGGTACTAGACCATGACCGCACCGGACCCCGACGGGAGACCCACCCCATGAGCACCGACCTCGCCCGATGGCAGTTCGCCACCACCAGCATCTACCACTTCCTCTTCGTGCCGGTGACCATCGGACTGGCGTTCCTGGTCGCGCTGCTCCAGACCAGCTGGTATCGCAACGACAATCCCACGTTCAAGAGGTTGACGAAGTTCTTCGGGACCCTGCTGCTGATCAACGTGGCCATCGGCGTCGTAACCGGGCTGGTCCAAGAGTTCGAGTTCGGAATGAACTGGTCGAACTACTCCCGCTTCGTGGGCAACATCTTCGGAGGTCCCTTGGCCATGGAGGGTCTCGCGGCCTTCTTCCTCGAATCCACCTTCTTGGGCATTTGGATCTTCGGGTGGGACCGACTCTCGAAGAAACTGCACCTGACCTGTATCTGGCTGGTGGCGGGTGCCACCATGCTGTCGGCCCTGTTCATCATGGCGGCGAACTCGTGGATGCAACACCCCGTGGGCTACGTGATGAACTCCCAACACCAGCCCGTGCTTACCGACATCTGGGCGCTGTTCACCAATCCGGTGTTCCTGTGGGCCTACCCGCACGTGATCTTGGCATCGCTGGTCACCGGGGCCATCATCATGCTGGCCTTCTCTGCCTGGCACCTCAGGCGCAAGAGCTCCGTCGGCGCCTTCCGCCGGACCGCCATCATCTCGTTGGCCGTACTCGCCCCGGCCGTGTTCCTCAACATGTTCATCGGGAGCGAGTTGGGGGGTGGTCGAGGGCAAATACCAGCCGATGAAGATCGCTGCCGCCGAGGCTCTGTGGACCACCTGCCCGTCACACTGCGCCTTTTCCATTTTCCAGATCGGTGGCGGGAACAACGACGAGACTCCCACCCAGATCTGGGAGGTACCCGATCTTCTCTCGATCCTCGCCACCAATCACCCCGACGGCGAGGTCCAGGGCCTCAACAACCTGCAGGCGCAGTATGTGAAGGAGTACGGGCCAGGGAATTACATTCCTAACGTCTTCATTCAGTACTGGGGGATGCGGGTCATGGCCTATCTGGCCGCGCTCATTGCTCTGTTCGCGCTGTGGGGGCTCTGGCTCATCCGCCGCAAGACCTTGGGCAAAGCGAAGTGGTTCCTCCTGATTGCTCCGTGGTTCGCCATCGCCCCGTTTCTGATGAACACGGCTGGCTGGCTGCTGACCGAGAGTGGCCGCCAACCCTGGATCGTCCAGGGCCTGATGAAAACGTCCCAGGCCGCCTCGCCCTCGGTGACGTCGACCGACCTGTGGATCAGCCTTATTGCCTTTGTGCTCTTGTACCTCTCTCTGGGGGTGGCCGACGTCTATCTGATGATCCACTACGGCCGCCAGGAATTAGAACCGGGCGCACACGAGGGCCCCAGCGGCCACGACACTGACTCCGATCACTCCCCGCCCGCCTCCTCGGCCGAGCCCGATGAGGACCGGGTCCCGGCCCTTATTTACTAGGAGACCACAATGGTGCACCTGAACGACATCTGGTTCGTGATCGTCGCCGTCTTCTGGGTGGGTTTCTTCGTGCTCGAAGGCTTCGACTTCGGGGTGGGCATGCTCCACTCCTTCGTGGGGCACGACGAAACCGAGCGGCGCATCGCCGTCAACAGCATCGGCCCCATCTGGGACGGCAACGAAGTGTGGTTGATCGTGGGCGGGGCAGCCATCTTCGCTGCCTTCCCCTCGTGGTACGCCACCATGTTCTCCACCTTCTACCTGGCCTTGGTGATCGTCCTGTTCGCTCTCATCATGCGGGGGGTCTCCTTTGAGTACCAACGGAAGATCGACAATCCAAGGTGGCGGTCGCTGTGGCGGTGGTCCCTGACCATCGGCAGCGCCCTCATCCCCCTGCTACTCGGCACGGCCTGGGGCGACATGCTCCACGGGCTGCCTATCGACTCGGCCCACAACTACACCGGATCATTCTGGGGCCTGCTGGTCCCCTTCGGCCTGTACACCGGGGTGACCCTGGTGTTCCTCTGCCTCTTCCTCGGCGCCGCGTACCTCAGCCTGAAGACCGACGGGCCGCTCCACGAACGGGTGGCTATGCTCTCGGGCCGATTCGGATGGATCGCCACCCTTCTCACCTTCGGATGGCTGACATGGATCCACGTGGGCCTCGGCCAGGGCTTCGTTCCCAAGCCCATCGAAGCCCTGGCCCTGGCAGCAGTGATCGCCGCAGCCTGGATGGCTGAGGCGCGCTCAGAAGGCTGGGCCTTCATCTCGGCCGCCGTGGCCATCGGGAGCGTGGTCGCCTCCATCTTCTTCGAGCTGTTTCCACGGGTCATGGTGTCCAGCACCAACACCACCTACAACCTGACGATCTCCAACGCCGCCAGCCCCTCGTACACGCTGAAGGTGATGACCGTGGTGGCCGTTGTCCTCTTCCCCGTAGTGCTCGTGTACCAGGGGTGGAGTCTGTGGGTCTTCCGAAAGAGGATCACCGGCGGCTCGCCGGGGCCCGAGCCTGGATCACCTTCGGCTCCCTCCGTCGATCCCGTGCAGGGCACCACCGGGTCCTTCCCCGCGTGACCCGCGCCGCTTCTGCTCGGTCCAATCCGGGTGGCCCGAGCGGGCGGCAAGGTGGTCCGAAATCTCCGATGGAATGCCTTCGTTTCTATCCGACTGGCGAGTAGGCCCTGGTCAGGGCGGTGGGAAATCGGGGTGAATAGCGTGGGAAGTGGGTTGAGCGGCAGGACATCTCTCCCTGGTCAGGGAGTTTTGTCGGGCACCCACCCACCCACCCACCCACCCACCGCCGTTCACGTCGGGGGGACCCGGGTTCCCGGGGTACACAGCTCCTGGCACGACCGGGGAAGATAGCTAGCCTCGCGGCCGTGAACAGCAGTTCTCTCTGGGAGCAACATTCGAGGTGGTGGCAGCGGAAGTTCACCGAAGGTGCCGATCCCGAATATGAGGAACAGATCCTTCCCCTGGTCCAGAAGCATCTACGACGCGCACGTCGTGTGCTCGATGTGGGGTGTGGAGAAGGTCAGGTCGCTCGGTACATCGCCCGGAGCGGCGCGCACGTCGTAGGTCTCGACCCGACACCATCGCAGATTCGTGAAGCCCACGTTCGTGGCGGACTACCGTGCTACGTACAAGCGGGAGGGGAGCAACTCCCTTTTCGTGACGGCGCGTTTGAAGCGGTGGTCCTGTGCCTCGCTCTCGAGCACATAGATCCCTTTGAGCCGGCGATCCAGGAGATCGCCCGGGTCCTCGTGCCGGATGGGCAATTTCTCTTGTTGTTGGTTCACCCGATCCTCCAAGCACCCGGTAGTGGATGGGTCGATGACCCGGGATCGAACGAGCAATATTGGCGAGTCGGCTCCTACTTGCCTGACCATTTCGTCATCGACGAGGTCGAACCGGGGGTCTCCCTACCGTTCCATCACCGGCCCCTCAGCAGATACGTCCACGCGATGGGCGAGGTCGGACTGCTCCTCGAGGACATGGTCGAGCCCTCGCCACCCCCAGCCGTTCTTCTCGAGACGGGCGGCTTCGTGAACGCCGACCTCATCCCCCGATTGATGGTGCTGAGCGCCCGGCGAATTTGCTGAACCGTCACGCCAGGAGCGCATATTCTCGCTCTGACTTGGGGGAGGTCCCGAGGCGGATCCTAGTTCTCGACTACGCCTATCTGGGCTCTGCCAACCCCGCGGCGTTCAGCCGACCGACGCGATACCGAGGCCTCGTTGGGCCACGTTGGCCATGGCGGTTCAGGCCGCAGGATCGCTCGCCATTCTCGTGATTGCCCGAGCGTCAAATATCCTGAAGTAGCTGTTGCGGCGAAGGTCAACCCCACCAGAACGCCGCGGCGATCACGATATAGAGACCGATGAGGCAACAGCCTTCTAGCCACGTCGACTCCCCATCGAAAACCACCACCGCCGTGATCACGGCAGAGATAATCAGTACGACCAGCAACTCAGCCGGAAGGACCAAAGTCAGCCGGGCACCTCCCAGCACAGGCGAGACGAGCACGAGGAGCGGGAGCAGCGCGAAGGCGATCACGATCGGACTCCGCAGGATGACGGCCAACGCGTAGTCAGGCTTGTTCTTGGCGGCCAGTTGCACACCGACGACGTTCTCCACGGCATTGCCCGCAATCGCCACGACCACCAGTCCGGCGAAGGCCTCGGACATGTGGAGCGCCGAGAGCGCGGGGGTCAATGCCGTCACGAACCAGTCTGAGACGAATGCCGCCGCAACACTCGACCCGATCAGGGCGCCGAGCACGAGTGCGAGGGGCCAGGCTGTACCGTCGATTTCCTCGTCCAGTGCCGGAGCCTGATGGCTCATCGCCGAGGGGATCGAGAGGACGAATACGGTTAACAGCACTACCGAGGCCACCGTGGACAGGGTCGCCTCGTGGTGGGTAGCAGCCACGTGTAAGTGGGCAGTGATGCCGGGAACGCAGAGAATGGTCACGGCCAGCAGCAGGAGAAGGGCGACGCTGCGCGCGCTCTCCGCTGCGAATCGCTGGGTGCCGTGTCGAAGACCGCCCGTGACGAAGGCCAGGCCGAGGATCAGGAGCACATTGGCCAGGATGGATCCCACAAGGGCGCTTTGGACAACGACGACCAGTCCGGCGCGAAGGGCGAAGATGGCAAAGAACAACTCGGGCAAGTTGCCCAAAGCCGCCTGGAGAAGGCCGGTGGCGCCGGGTCCAAAGCGATCCGAAAGGTGGTCTACGCAGCGGCCGACCACCGCAGCGAGCACGGCCAGAGCGGCCGCAGACACCACGAATGGCGCGACCGGTCCAACGTCCACATGGGCCGTTACCCCGCTGGCAACGGTCATCATCAGGCCACCTGAAAAGAAGAGGACGTCGCTGCGGGACAGCACGCTCGCGGTGGAGGCGAACAACTTCACGGAGCGGAGGCTAACGGGCTGGCCGTCCTTAAGGCGGACTCGTCCGCCGGAGCTCGTGAGATGGGGTTGTCTCGAGAGCCGCTGGTCGGATCCGAACGGAAGATCTACTTGCGACCAGTTCCTTTTCATCCAACGTTGGCCAACGCGAGCCCTTCTTTGAGCTCACTTATCCCGTCGCCCTCGACGGAGACACAGTTGACCTTGAGTGAGTTGCCAAGCACTCCCTTGACGGCTTCCCCGTCAGGGTGGTTTACCAGGATGATTATTCCAGCGCTTCCCTTTGGAATCGTTTCGCCCATCTTCGATGCCACTCCGCTGTCGATTCGCACTGCACGTTCGGACCATGACGGAATGCACTGGTCGCTAGCGGTGCGACCTGCCTTCCGGATTAGGACCCAAACGGAGCCCGGATCCCGAAGTCGTAGAATTGCCTCCAATGCAGGATCTCCGCTCTGACGACCCCAGGAGCATTGGTCCGTACCGCCTTGTCAGCAGAATCGGCGGGGGCGGGATGGGAGTTGTTTACCTGGCTGAGGATTCCAAACGGCGTCAGGTGGCATTGAAACTGGTCCGTTCGGAGCTCGCTGACGATCCGGCGTTCCGATCTCGATTCCGCCGAGAAGTGCAAACTGCCCGGCGGGTTGGCGGAATTTGCACGACACGCTATGTCGATGCGGACGTGGAGTCAGACCGGCCCTACCTCGTCACCGAGTACGTCGAAGGAGGCAACCTGGCGGATTACGTCTCCGAGCACGGGCGCCTTGCCGAAAATCAGCTGATTGGACTGGCTGTAGGTTTGGCGGAAGCCGTTGTTGCGATCCATGCCTCTGGCATCATTCACCGCGACCTAAAGCCAACCAATGTGCTGATGGGGGCGTCCAGTCCTAAAGTCGTCGACTTCGGGATCTCTCATGCGCCAGAAAGCACCGCGCTTACCCAGACCGGCGTCGTGATCGGCACTCCCTCCTGGATGGCACCGGAGCAGGCGCAAGGACGGGAGGCGACTCCAGCGGTCGACATCTTCTCGTGGGGTGCAACCGTTGCCTTCGCTGCAACGGGCCGCTCGCCATTCGGAGAAGGGAGGCCAGAGGCTGTCCTATACCGCGTGGTTCACGAAGAACCGGATCTGGCCGGTGTCGACCGGCGTCTTCGCAGGCACGTAGCGAATGCACTCAATAAGGATCCGAGAACGCGCCCGTCTGCTGATCGGCTCTTTAGGGATGTGGTGAAGACAGCGATGGGCGGTCGTCGTTCCCCCGGTGGTTCTGTCGAGATGACAACGCTGGTATTAGACAAGACATGGCGACATACCGCACGGGTTCCAGAAGTACAACGACACCCTGGTCGCCTTTTGGCCTGGGTTGCCGCCGCCGTGATACTGATCGCGGCAGTGGCCGCTGGCGTCCTCTATCGCGTGCAGGGCGATCAATCGCAGCCGCCTGACCGCTCGGCGACCGGGGCAGCCTCCCCATCGACCGATGCGGCACCGAATCCGACAGCGTCAACCACAGCAGATCTTCCCCTCAAGATTTGTCCTACCGCCTATGCGTTTTACCCTTCTCCAACACCTGCATCACTACCCCACTTGATACAGGTGGTAGTGCCGAAGGTCTTGTCGAGCCAGCTCGCCGTCTATAGCGACCAACAGGGAGAAATGAAATTGGTCGCGCCGCTGGGCTGGATGTGCGCCGCGAACTACGTTGCGATTGGCGGAGGCGGGCTATCTGTTTATCCGACCGGAGAAGATCTGACGACTGCGGCAGCGATCGGTCCGTCCGATAAGCTCATACGCGGCAGTCAGACCTCGACATGTGTTGGCTGCACGGAGGGACAGGCTTGCCCTCTATTTGCGACCGCTGCGGCTGACAACGAGCGCGACTTTCAAATGACGTGTGAAGCACCGCCGTCGACCGAGTCACGGGTGTCGCTGAGCCCAGGAGTGGTTGGCTTTTTCGTTCCAGCGGGAACGACCGGAACCGGCGTATCAACAGCCAGCGATTTTCCGACGAATGGCGTCATGACTTACTACTCGGGGAATAGAAATGGGAGCTGGATTGATTCCTGCACGCTCCCAGCGCGCCAACAAGCGATCTGTACGGTGGCACTTGACCGCTTCGTTGACTGGTATGGAACCAAATAGCCGTGAGGTTTCGCATTCACGAACCCTCCCCCGGGTGTCCAAGGCGCCCATGGTCTGGCGCTGATGCTGAGAAGATAGGGCGGTGCTGACCGCCGCGGACGAACTCTCCCGACGGACGTGACGGACGTGATCACGAACCCCACAGATGGGGGCCCTCACAGTCGTCCAGTGCGAGCCGTTGCGCTTGTCCTCGCCTGGGCTACTCTCACCGGGCTCCTGGTCGCGGCCGGTGTGGGCGTGAAGCACTCCGGTTCGGTCAATGCATTCGACCGCCACGTGACCTCGGTTGTGGTTGCTCACCGGACCCCGGTCCTCAACACTGTCATGAAGGTGGTGTCCTGGCTCGGCTCATGGGTCGCGCTCGTGGCCACCGGGATCCTCTTGATCGTCTTGGTCCTCCGCCGGCGCCTCCCAATAGCTGTCCTGGTTCTTGCCATCATCGCCTGGGTGGGGGAGAACGGCGGCGTCACACTGACAAAACACATAGTCGAGCGCCCCCGCCCCCCGCTGGATCTCCGGCTGGTCTCGGCACACGGCTGGTCGTGGCCATCGGGCCACACCGCCGTCGCCCTCCTCGTGTTCACCATATTGGCCCTCGTGGTGGGAGCTATGGCTCCAAAACCGCTGTACCGGGCGCTGGCGTGGGTGCTGGCGGCGTTGGCCGTGGTGGCAATGGCCTTCTCACGGGTTGAGTTGGGTGTGCATTGGACCACCGACGTCATTGCAAGCATGGTGTTCGTCAGCGCGTGGCTGATCGTTGTCCTGGCATTGTTCGCTCACGACGTCCGTCCGAAGCGCGCTCGACGTCGATGCTACCGAAGTGACGTGATGTGGGGTGGTCCGTTACGGCTTGCTAACCCAGCGGCCGGCGCGCAGAGCGTCGCCCAAGGTGGCCACGTCTCCGTGACGTCGGCGGATCGTGTCGGCGATCACTCCTGTCCAGCCGGTCTGGTGGGAGGCTCCCAGTCCGGCGCCGTTGTCGCCGTGGAAGTACTCGTTGAAAACCAGGTTGTCCTTCCAGGCGGGGTCGGTCTGGAGTCTTTCGACACCGCCGAAGCAGGGCCGGCGGCCGTCTGTGCCGACGAGGAAGATCGAGACCATGCGCTGGCGGAGGTCCTGGGCGATCTGGCCGAGCGACAGTTTCTGTCCCGACCCGCTGGGGTACTCGATCTGGAGCTCCTCGCCGAAGAAACGGTAGTAGCGCTCCAGCGACTCGAGCACCAGGTAATTGAGCGGGAACCACAGGGGCCCTCGCCAGTTGGAGTTCCCGCCGAACATGTCGGTGGTCGACTCGGCCGGCTCGTAGTCGATGGTGGCCCGAATGCCCTCGACGTCGAGCTCGTAGGGATGATCGCGGTGGTAGGCCGAAATGGCTCGCAGACCGTAGGGAGACAGGAACTCGGCCTCGTCGAAAAGCTTGGTGAAGATCCTCTCCAGTCGGTCGACTCCCACCACTCCGAGTAGCAGCCTCCGGCTGCCTGGTTCGCCCTTCAACAGACCGGCGTCCGCCAGCTTCTCTGGGCTCTCGAGGCCTTGGCGCTGCAGCAGGCGGGGGAAGCGCTTGGCGACGCTCATGCCGAGGCCGAGCAGCTCCTCCTCGACCACAGCGGCCGCCAGAGCGGGGATGACCCCGACCATGGAGCGGACCTTCACCGCCACCTGGGACCCGTCGGGAGTGACCAACCGGTCGTAGAAGAGTCCGTCGGTGTCGTCCCACAGGCCCTGGGTGTCCATCGCCTCGCTGATGGCTGCGAAGTGCTCCACGAACTTGAGCACCAGATCGAGCCCGGGACGTTGGCCGCTCCGGTTCAAGATCGCCGCCATGGCGGTCATCGCCAAGGCGTACGAAGCCATCCACCCGGTGGCGTCGGACTGCTCCAGCGTGCCGCCGACCGGGAGGTGGGAGCGGTCGATCGGCCCGATGTTGTCCAACCCCAAGAAGCCGCCCTCGAAAAGGTTGTTGCCCTCTTTGTCCTCGAGGTTGACCCACCATGTGAAGTTGACGAGGAGCTTGTCAAAGACGCGGCTGAGAAACTCGATATCACGACCACCGTCGATGGCGAAGACCTCGAGAGCGGCCCAGGCCTGCACGGGAGGATTGACATCCCCGAAATCCCACTCGTAGGCGGGCAGGGCCCCGTTGGGATGCTGGAACCACTCGCGGCACAAAAGGATCAGCTGGTACTTGGCGAACGCCGGATCCACGTGTGCGAGGGCCACGCAGTGAAAGGCCAGATCCCATGCGGCGAACCACGGATACTCCCACTTGTCCGGCATCGACATGATGTCGAAGGCGTCGAAGTCGCGCCACCGGGCGTTGCGGCCCGAGAGTCGCGAGGCGGGCGGTGGAGGTTGCGTAGGGTCTCCCGCCAGCCAACGAGACACGTCGTAGTAGTACAGCTGCTTGCTCCAAAGCATCCCGGCGAAGGCCTGACGCATCACCATCGCCTCGTCGGCCGAAGCCGCCTTCGGGGTCAGTTCGGCATAGAACTGGTCGGCCTCTGCCCGGCGCTCCGCCATGACTTTGTCGAAGGAGCTCCCCAACCGGGCCGACGTCGCCCTGGGAGTGGCCTCCCGGGGGCGCAGTCGCAGGCGTAGCTCGACGGTCGCTCCCGGGTCCACTGGCACCTGATACCAAAACGCGCACTTCGTGCCCCGGCCCTCGGGGTTGACAGTTGCGGCGCCGCCAACGACGTGGTCGTTGATCCCGTCCTTCGGGTAGGGCGGGCTCGAGGACACACCGTAGAGCCGGCCATGGTTGGTCTCGTTCTCACAGAACAACAGTGTCGGTGAGGTCCCTCCCGCAACAGGACCGCCCAAAAGTTCGAGATCGCCGAGGAATGGGTGCTGAATGTCGACCGCCGCTTCCCCGGACGCGGCCAACACCGGCTTCGGCTCGTTGAGTTCCCACGACCAGGTGTTGCGGAACCAGGCCGTCGGCAGGACATGAAGAGTGTCAGCTTCGGGACCGGCGTTGGTGACCTGGATCGACATCAAAAGGTCGTGAGGATCGCCTTTGGCGTAGTGCACCTCCACGATCCAATAGCGGTCCCCGTCAAACGCACCAGTATCGAGCAACTCATACTCCGGATCCAACTTGGTCCGTCGTCCGTTTTCCTGTCGGAGATCCTCATAGGGGTAGGCACCCTGCGGGTAGTGGTAGCGCCACCGATTCCAGGCGTGACTAGGGAGGGCATCGAGGTACCACCAGTACTCCTTGACATCCTCGCCGTGGTTCGCCTCGGCCCCCGTGAGCCCGAAGGCGCGCTCTTTCAGGATCGGATCACGGCCATTCCACAACGCCAGACCCAGGCACAGACGCTGCTCAATATCGCAGAAGCCCGCGAGCCCGTCCTCACCCCAACGGTAGGCCTGTGACCGGGCCCGATCATGAGGCAGATAATCCCAGGCTTCGCCGTCGGCAGAATAATCTTCGCGAACCGTTCCCCACTGCCGCTCGCTGACATATGGCCCCCATAAGTACCAGTCACTGGCCTGACGGAGCCCGTTCTCGAGGCCACCGAAACTGCTTACCCGCTCCGACTCGACACCCATGGCGCATCCACCTTTCCAGTCGTCACTTGGTGGTCCGATCGATCTTTGCAAACTTCTCCGGCGCTGTCAGATGGCCGACCGCTCTGCAGGGCCCATTTCTCTGCGGTTCATGTTCAGATCACATCCCGTTCACCAGAAGGATCCTTCCGGACGAAGCGGCGGCGACGATTGGGTGACCAGTGCGCGAACAAAGCGAAACCGCAAGATGCGAGGCGGCGGGGTGCCTGCTACCGTCGCCTCGTCGTCACCCCTTGAGTGTCGGCTCGAGGTCCCCCGGCGGTTGTGTGAGCGCCGGGGGACTTCATGTTTGACGCCCCGGATCGTCAGCGGTCACAGTCCGGGGCATCCATCGCCGTCCCAGAGGGGTGGGTCGGGCGACAGGTACAAAGGAGTCAGAGTTCCGGTGTCGGCGCGCGGCCAGCTATTTTCCACTCCGGCTTGCGAAGCCGATGCATGAAGAAAGGCGGGACGACCCCGATCAGGAGTATCCCTCCCAGGACGAGGAGGGCGTACTCCGTCCGGTTGGAGTGGCCGAACTGCGACGGCTCGATGAAACCCATACCTAAAGCTGTCGCCGAAGACACGGCACCGACGCCGCAGAGGAGGCGGAGGGCCGGTGCGCGGTAACCCCGGGACTGGTCGGGCTGCGTACGGCGCAACCTGACCGCTGCGATGAACATCAGCACGTACATGATGAGGTACACCTGCGTAGCCATCACGGCGAAGATCCAGTAATCACGCGAGACATCGGGTATGAACGCGTAGAGCAACGCGATGACGGTGATCACGATCGCCTGTCCTGTCAGGATGCGTATCTCGATGCCCCTGCGGTTCACCTTCTGAAAAAACGGGGGGAGAAATCCCTGTTCGCGCCCGATCCTGAGCAGCCCCTCGGATGGGCCGTCGAGCCAGGCCAGCATTCCCGCAAGGGCTCCGATGGCAAGGGCGATCGCAGCCAGCGGTACGGCGAACTTGATGCCGAAGTGCGTAAAGAGACTGTTGAAGGCCTGCATCACCCCTGCTGTGAAGCTGATCTTCTTCGCCGGTATCACCCAAGCAATCGCCAGCGTGGGGAGGATGAAGATGGCGAGAACGAGTGCCATGGCGAGGAAGATGGACCTTGGGAATTCCCGGGCTGGGTTCCGGAGATCGTCAACGTGGACGGCGTTGACCTCGATGCCGGCATACGTGAAGAAGCTGTTGACCACCAGGACCACACTGGCAATACCCGTCCAGGCAGGCAGGAGGTGGTGCGTACTTATCGGAGCAGCAGAATGGTGTCCCTCCAGCAGATACGAGGCGCCGAGAACGACGAGGATCGCCCCAGGGATCAGCGTACCGATCAGGGTCCCACTCGAAGAGAGCTTTGCCACCAGTCCGGCTCCGCGCGAAGAGATGAACACACCACCCCAGAAAAGAACGATGATGACGGCGGCGTTGTAGACCCCGTTGGCAGCCAGGCTCGGGTCGATGACATACGCAAGCGTTCCGGCGACATAGGCGAGCAGAGCGGGGTAATAGAAGATCGTCTGCGCAAACTCGCACCAGACGGCCAGCAGTCCCATCGGGGCAGACACACCTTCTCGCACCCAGTTGTACACGCCTCCCTGCCAGCCCGACGCCAACTCCGCGGCGACCAGTGCAACGGGCACAAGGAACACAAATGCGGGGAAGACGTACAGGAACACGGAGGCGAGACCGAAGACCGATGTGGCCGGTGCAGATCCCAGATAGCCGACGGATCCCACCGTCATCATCGCCAACACCGTCCAGGAGAGGTACCGCCGAGGGGGACCCTCGACCGTCTGGAGGGCCAACGCCGTCGGTCCGTGGCTGGGGACGACTCCCTCAGCGACCGTTGGCCGCGGCTGACGGCGTCTTCGTACCCACATGGACTACGGACCCACCTCTTCTCCTCCGCCGGTCGCTACGTTACGCAGTGCGTGTTACCCTCCCGGTTTCAGCCGGGATCCGCGGCCGACTTCACATCGGCTCCGCCTTCCTCGGAGATGCGAGCTCCGAAGCGAACCAGTGTTGGATGGGGTGAGAACTTGCCGGCGATAAGGGCCTCGCCTAGTCGGAAATGGCGCGCCTCATTGAAGATGCTCGGTGGCACGAACGAGAACGACTCGGTCAGATGCGCCAAGTCCGCCGCGGAATTCATTCGCATGAGAACCAAGTTGTCGCATTGGGAAAGCACGTTGTCGTGAACCTTCTGGGGCCGTTGCGTTGACACCAGCAGATGCAGTCCGAATTTCCTCCCTTCGGCCGCGATCTGCATCGCGTGACGGGTTGCAAGGGCAACCATGCCGGACTCGGGGTTCTGCGGGCAAACGTTATGCGCCTCGTCGATGACAATCAGGACGGGCCGCCGATCGCGTCGGTGGCGCCACAGCGTTTCGAGTACTGATTCGGCGATCACAGCCTGCTCCTCGGGAGTGTCGAGTGAACCGAGGTCAACGACCAGACAACGCCAGTCATCGTGGAGGAGGCGCCCGTGGAGTGATCCGCCGGCACCTCTCTCCCAGATGCCCCAGTCGAGCACTCCGAGATTCGCAGCACGCAAACCCAACTGGCGTGCTCCTGGGAGCTCTGAGGAGAGCAGCTCGCTCATGCCTCCGATCAAAGGCCGACCCGCTTCGTCGCGCTCGAGCAGCTCATCAAGTGCGGCGTACTCTTCGCGATCGTGGACAGGGTCGAGTTGAAGCATCGCAGCGCGAGCGGCGGGACTCAACTCCGACACCCTGATCCGCAGTGGTCGACAGCCCTCTGACTGGGAGCCGAGGATCTCGATGCTGGACGCGACCTGCCGGTAGGCCTCGGCTATCGGATCGTTCGAATCTTCGCGCACTGTCCCCAAGCGGACAAAGTCCGAGTTCGGATCGAGCACCAGTACGCGGAGCTCACTCTCCACCAATAAGTGCTCCAGGATGACGCCCAGCGAGTAGGTCTTACCTGAACCGGACTGGCCGCAAAGGAACGTGTGGCGGTCGAAACCTCGGGGATCGATGAGTGCCGGCACACCACTGAGGTTGGCGAATCGACCCACCTCGAGGGCGGCGCCGTTCGACCAGGACGCCTCCTGCCAATTGTTGACCTGGATCGCCGTGGCCGGAGCCAGCAGGACGTCGTGAAACGGTCGCCCATCGCCGAGAACGGACCCGGTCCCCACGGCTGCGGCTACTCGGTGTTCTGTCAGGAGCTCAGCACCCGGGGAGGATGCGTTCAGGTTGACCTCGATCAGACCGACTTCGAGGGTCAGAATCTGGCCGAGCCAATGCTCGTCCCCCCCGACCTGGACAACGTAACCACCGAGCTGGAATGGCAGGTCGTCCAGAGAGGCGTAAAACGAAAAGGTCCGACCGTCGACCGAGGTGGCACGGGGGAGCACGGATCTGCTGTCGTGGGTTCTCTCGGCACTGGTGTCTGGGCTGACGGCGGGCATTCTGCGAAAGTAGCCGGGCGTGGCTCGCACGGTCCAGCGATACATCGGTCCTCTTGACACGTCGTACCCCTCGCTCGCGTACTCGACGCGATGAGTTCACGCTTCGTTCATTTCGGCGGAATACCGTCGACTGCTGTGGGGGTACGGCCTCCTGGTGCTGCCCGCGCCACCCCAGAAGGCGCCGTTCTGAAGCACCTCATCGATTCCGAAGTGGCACGCGGACTTTCACTTGGGTCCTGATCGACGAGAGCCGACTCGGAGTTAGTTCACGTCAAGAATCGAGTTCGGCGTCCATCTCGGCTTCCACAATGGCGATCGCCAGGCCCAAAGCTTCGGTGATCGCCAAAGAGGCCGACATCACTCTCGCCGTGCCCACGATCGGCGCTACAGCCACGAGGACATCCTGAACCTGCTCAATGGTGATCCCGGCATCCATGGCGGGCCCGACATGAAGGAGATAGGAAGCCGGCTTCGCGTCCACCGCGGCCAAGGCGGCGATACGGACCAAGAGCAATGCCTCGGCATCCAGACCACATCGTTCAACCGAATCCAGCGTCATCGCAGCGATCGTGTCGAGTACGGGTGTTTCGTCGGGCATTGTGACCTCCTCACTCACGCGCCCGACCGGTCGGAGGGTCGCATAAGATGCTTATCAGATTGAGCCTCGCTGATTCTTTCGTCCCCCCGAATATTCGCATTCTCGTCACGGAACTGGAAACCCCAACCCCTCCGAAGGATCGGTGTATCCCTGAGGCGACCAGGGCATATCGGTCTGGGGCCCGATAGCCCCACGGGCCGGGGACCATCGGGTGGAGACGCGTTCCGCTCGCGGGTGACATCGGCCTATGGGGTCGACGCCTCTCGGAGGCGAGCAACCCCCCGGGTGGCGGCCCCGAGGATCAGTCGGATCACCACCGCGACGACCACGAGATCGGCGAGCATCTGGACCGTGACCACCAGTCGGGCCACGTCGGTCTTCGGGGCTATATCGCCGAAACCGACGGTCGAAAAGACGGTGACGGTGAAGTAGAGGGCCGATATCCGACTGAGCGGCCCTCCGAAATCAGCCGGATCCGCACGAGCCATGGTCAGGTAGATCCAGGAGAACAGAACGAGGAAAAGCGGGATGATGGTCGCCATGGCCACGCTCGCCCGCAACATTGGGCGAGCGTGGCCCGGGATCAGCCGGATCTCGTTGGCCAAAACGACGACGAAAACGACCAGCGCCAGACCTAGGCGCAACACCACGGACTGATGCGGACGGTGTTCGACCGGAATCACGAAGTAGAGCAGAACCAGTACTGCCGCTGTGACGAGTGCCCGAACCCCGGTCTTGACCACGTGGGACCGGTCGAAGTCTCCGAGATCGTCAGTGGTCATCGGTACCGCAGGACGGACCTTGAGGTCAGGGTCGTCCTGGATGCATGCCGGCGGTGACGCACGGTGTCCACTCGGGGTAGCCCCACCCTCCGATTGTGGTCAAATTCCGGGCAAGCCGAATCACCCTGAGAGGGTGACTAGCGCCGTCTCGGTGCGTTGGTCCCGGCCGGCTCCGGGGGGGGCGTCGTAGGGGAGACGCTCAGCTCTCCTTCAGTTTGCGGAGTTGCAGGCTTGCCGCAATTTCGACGATGCCATAAATGATCATCCCGAGCCCGACGATGACACAGATGATCGACAGCGACAGGGAGGGGTAGACCAGGCAGAGGACCCCGATGATCGTACCGATCAGCCCCAGGACCACCGTGAGCCAGTTGATTCCGCCCTCATCGCTGAAGCCGTGATAGAGCTCCGAGACGCCACCGATGGTCCAGAAGATGCCCACGATGAAGCCGAGCACCGCAACGGTCGTCGTGGTGTGGTGCAGCAAGATGAGCGCGATGACGATCGAAAGGAGACCCACGATCACGAATGGCGTTCGCTCACCTGACGCACCGATCGCCTGAATCAACCGAAACACACCGAGAATAAGCAGCCAGATGCCAATGATCACGGCGATCGTGTGTACCGACTTGCCCGGCTTGAACGTCAGCACGAAGCCGAACGCGAAGGTAATCACACCAAAGACGGCCAGCAGCCACCATTTTTGTGCGAGCGCCTTCACTTCTTGGCTTGAACCTGTAGTAGTTATGCCCGACATTTCAATCCTCCTGAATCGGCCCGGGTTTCATACGGACTCCTGTGTCTTTGATGCCTCCAGTACTGCCGTTGCATCCTGACGGTAGTAGTTCTCGTCGAGCTCTGCTGTGAGGGCTTGTGACGCTTGCTATTTCAGGACAATTGGGCAAGCCTGGCCCGATGACAGGGTCAAAGGGTTTTCAGGGTTTGGTCAACGTCGACATCAGGGACTCGGTGCCGGATTGGACCCCCTACGAACCTCCGAGGGCCCCAGAGGGTGCGCCCAACGTGGTCTACATCGTTCTCGACGACGTCGGATTCTCAGCCATGAGCCCCTACGGCGGCCCTATCGAGACCCCCAACATCGAACGGATCGCGAATGACGGGCTTCGTTACACACAGTGGCACACCACCGCATTGTGTTCACCGACCCGCTCGTGCCTTCTCACCGGCCGCAATCACACCCGCAATTCCATGGCCTGCATCACCGAGTGCGCCATCGGGTTCCCGAACGCCAGCGGCGTCATCCCCCCCGAGAACGGCACTCTTGCCGAGATCCTCGGGGAGCGTGGATGGAACACCTACATCGTCGGCAAGTGGCACCTGTGCCCCGAAGCCGAAATGAATCTTGCGTCCACTCCGCGCAATTGGCCCCTTGGGCGAGGTTTTCAACGCTTCTACGGTTTTCTCGGAGCAGAGACCAACCAGTGGTATCCAGACCTCGTCTACGACAACCACGTCGTTGACCAGCCGAAGTCACCGGCTGAGGGCTACCACCTCTCCGTCGACCTCACCGACAAGGCACTGGAATTCATCAAGGATGCCAAGGTACTGGCGCCAGAGAAGCCGTTCTTCCTCTACTACGCACCAGGGGCGGCCCACGCGCCGCACCACGCACCCAAGGAATGGATCGACAAGTTCAAGGGTCGCTTCGATATGGGCTATGAGGCGATGCGTGAACAGACCCTGGCGCGACAAAAGCAGATGGGAATCATCCCTGAAGACACGGAGCTGTCTCCGCTCAATCCCATTGGCACGCCCGAGACCCGGAGGGGACCCGACGACAAGCCGTACCCGGCCCTCGACTACGTCCGGCCCTGGGAAACGTTGTCGGATGACGAGAAGGCCCTTTACGCCCGGATGGCCGAGGTCTACGCCGGTTTCCTCGCGCATGCCGACCACCAAATCGGCCGATTGCTCGACTACCTCGAAGAGACGGGCCAACGGGAGAACACTCTGGTCATCGTGGTCTCGGACAACGGTGCCAGCGGCGAAGGTGGGCCAAACGGTTCGGTCAATGAGTCCAAAGTGATGAACGGCGTGCCCGACGACATCGCGTCCAACTTGGCGCAAATGGACGAACTCGGAAGCCCGAAGACGTACAACCACTACCCGACCGGTTGGGCCATGGCCTTCAACACACCGTTCAAAATGTGGAAGCGTTACGAATTCAACGGGGGTACGAGCGACCCGTGCATCGTGTCGTGGCCCGAAGGGTTCACGTCGAAGGGCGATGTCCGCACGCAATATCATCACGCAGTTGATCTCGTCCCGACGATCTTGGACGCACTCGGCGAGCAGCCGCCGGAGAGCATCAAGGGACACACGCAGAGCCCGATGGATGGTGTGAGCATGCGCTACAGCTTTGACGCCCCGGATGCCCCCTCATCGCGCCACACGCAGTTCTATTCGATGCTCGGGTCGCGAGGCATCTGGCATGACGGTTGGAAGGCGGTCACCACCCATGCCACCGTTGCGGGATGGGGGCACTTCGACGCTGACACCTGGGAGCTCTACCACACCGACGTCGACCGCTCAGAGCTCCACGATCTGTCCCAGGAGGAGCCGGAGCGCCTCCAGGCAATGATCAACTTGTGGCACGCCGAGGCCGGGGCGAACGGTGCATTCCCCCTTGACGACCGTTCCCCCCTTGAGATCCTCACGACTCCCCGACCGGTGCTGAGCCCCAATCGCAATCGCTACGTCTATTACCCAGATGTTGCCGAAGTGCCCGAGTCCCAGGCGGTGAACATCCGAAACCGGTCCTATGCGATCGGCGCCCTCGTCACGCTCCCGGCACCGGGTGCCAGTGGCGTCATTTTTGCCCACGGATCGCTCTTTGGCGGCCACGCGCTCTATTTGAAGGACAACCGGCTGCACTACGTCTACAACTTCTTGGGTATGGACGAACAGCATGTCGTCGGCGAGACAGACGTGCCGACGGGGGATCAACTGATTTTGGCAGCTTCGTTCGAAAAGGACGGCGAAGTGTCTCCCGGTACGGCCACCGGCATGCTGACGTTGTTCCACGGCGAGACCAAGGTCGGTGAGGGCCGTATCCGGACCCAGCCCGGCAAGTTCTCCATCGGAGGTGAAGGACTGTGCGTCGGCCGGGACAGCGGGGAGCCGGTGACGGGCGACTATCCGGGTGAAGAGCCGCATCGATTCACTGGAGGGACCATCAACCGGGTGGCGGTGGACGTGAGTGGCGAACCCTACGTGGACCTCGAACGCGAGGCCGTGGCCATGATGGCGAGGGAGTAGCGATACTCCAACGACGGCCGCGCGTGTGACGGAACGGTGATCTTGTCCCCCCGGGTTCGGTGGTCGTGCATAATCGGTCGGTGCCGGAACCCCGAGAGGTCGTCGTGCCGCCGCGCTCCGCCGACCGCCTGGTTCGCATGGTGGGAGCGGAACGCTCGACGCACCTCCGAGAAGCCGCAGACGCAGCCCGTCGTGCCCTCCGGGGCCGGAGAGTCTGGAACATCAGCTCGACGGCGATCGGAGGCGGGGTCGCCGAGATGTTGCACCTTCTGGTCGGGTACGCGAACAATCTGGGGGTTGCCACCCACTGGGTCGTGATCGAGGGCGACGCCGAATTCTTCAGCATCACAAAGCGAGTGCATAATCGTCTGCACGGAGCACCAGGCGATGGCCATGAGCTCGGTGAGGAAGCCGACATGCACTATCGCTCGGTCCTCGAGGCCAATGGGTCCGCGCTGGCGGGCAGGGTTGAACCGGGGGACGTCGTCCTCCTCCACGATCCGCAGACCGCCGGTCTGGCCGGTCACCTCGCCCGACGAGGTGCACGCGTCGTGTGGCGTTGTCACATTGGTACCGACCGGGCGAACGCGCAGACCCAGGAGGCCTGGAGGTTCTTGCTGCCCCACCTCCGCGATTGCCACTCCTACGTCTTCTCTCGTGCCGCTTTCGTGCCTTCCGAACTGACAGAGGCCGACGTCTGGGTCATCGAGCCGTCCATCGACCCGCTTTCGCCGAAGAACCGGGCACTGCCGCAGTCGCGAGTCACCGATCTGCTCCAGCGCATCGGCCTGCTGGAGGGCGCTGATTCGGCAGCCTCACAAGGGGTCCTCGGCGGTGCCGGTCCCTTCTCACCCACCGATCGGATCGTCGTGCAGGTCTCGCGCTGGGACAAACTGAAGGACATGCCCGGAGTGCTCCAGGGGTTCGCCGAGCACGTTGCTGGGCGCAGCGACGCCAAGCTCGCTCTCGTGGGCCCATCGGTCGACGGCGTGACCGACGACCCCGAAGGGGCCCAAGTGCTGGCGGAATGCCTGGCGGCCTGGGAGGAGCTCCCGGGTCGAGTGCGCGCGGCAGTGCGGCTGGTCGCCCTCCCGATGGACGATTTCGAGACCAACGCGCTCATGGTGAACGCCGCCCAGCGCCACGCCAGCATCGTGGTCCAGAAGAGCCTCCAAGAGGGCTTCGGACTGACCGTGGCCGAAGCCATGTGGAAATCGCGCCCGGTGTTGGCTTCGGGCGTCGGGGGCATCATCGACCAGGTGCCGGCACGAGCGGGCGTGCTCTTGGAGGATCCCGGTGACCTCGACGTCTTCGGGCGCACCCTGCTCTCGATGCTCGCCGAGCCCGACGAGCTGGTCGCAATGGGACGGCGGGGTCGCCACCACGTCCGCCAGCACTTCCTCAGCGACCGCCACCTGATCGACTACGCGCGGCTCGTGGAGCACGTGAGCCGGTTCTGACGCCCAAGCCGAATTCTCTTCATGCTGAAGCACGATTTTCAAGGTAGCTTCTCTCAGTGACTATGCGGGCGGTCGTACACAACATGATCAGCCGGGAGCTGAGATGGAAGCTCGTCTCCGTCAGCACCGGCATGTTGGGCGCCGTGCTCGCTCGAAAGCTCATAAGGGCCACCTATCGGGCGGTCCGCAAGGACACTGCCCCCGCTACGCCGTTCGACCTCACCAGCCGCAATTTCTCGTGGCCCGATGCTCTGCTGTGGGCGGCCGCTGCCGGCATCGGACTCGGCATCGCAAAAGTAGTGAGTGCTCGTATCGCCGTATTTGAATGGGAAGCCGCAACGGGCACGCTCCCCCCTGGAATGGTCGACGAGCCAACGAACGACTGATTCCGGCCGGGGCCACTCGAGCGATCAGCCCCGTCTCCAGACTGACCTGGCGCAGGAGGTCGACCACTTCACGTGGGGATCTCGTCCCTCGCTCCGTGGGCCACGAGAGCGTAGACGACGAAGACGCCGAGGGCGATGTAGGTGAGCGACCAGATCGGGTAGTACGGCATCCACCAGATCGAAGTAATGGCCATGATCGCACCGGCGGCGACGCCAATCCAGCGACCGATCTGGGAACGGTTCACGACGATGGCGATCGCCGAGAGGATGAGGATGACGGCGACCACCAGGTAGACCCAGCCGTATGTTTTGAGGCTGTGGCCGAAGATGCCATCCTCAAGGTTCGAGGGCAGGACGCCGTGGTAGCGGAACGCCCAGATTGCGTCGAAAATGCGCATGATTCCTGCCACTCCAAGAAAGGTGGCCGCACAGATAGTCCAACCTTCAGAATCGTGTTCCATCGGCCGCCTCTCATTGGAGGATATCCATCAACGAGTGGAGGATAGAAGCTGCGAAAATGGATCGCAATCGGTTTGCCGGCTCAATCAGGGGCTGACCTCTGCGGTAGGGGTTTGGTCCGCCTTGAGGGTTGGCCGCACGTGGAGACCCGCCGTGCGGAGACACGCTGTACCATCTGGAAATGACGGATGCCGAGCGACGTGCCACGTGGGTTGGCGGTCTGATCGGGTGGCTGGTTTTTGCCATTCCCGGCCATCTTCGCAAAGGACATTCAATGCGGCTCTGGATTCCCGGTATCGCGATCGGCGGCTTCTTGGGCAACCGCTGGGCAGCGCATCGCGAAGGCCTAACACGTGATAACGCGGCAAGTGGTTCCTTCGATGCGTCTGCCGAATTCCCAGGGTGACAATCACCCGGCGAAGATGTGAGCGGCAATTCTCATAACCGCAAAACGGTATGCACCCTGGAGGTCCTCCCGGCGAATTCCCGCCTAGTTCCAGGAAACGAAAGTCCGGACCTGAGGAGGGGGCGAGGAGCGGCGTCTACGTCGCCAGGTCGGCGATCACCTTCTTGGCGATCTCCTGTTGGCCAAACTGATTCGGGTGGGCGGCGCGCCAGAGATGGCGCTCGATGTCGTTTTGGCTGCCACGCAGAGCGATGGTGAAGAGGTCGCTCGTGAACTCAGAAATTGGCATTGGCTCCCCAGAAAATATCGCTGGGTCCGCCGTGCACATTTCGTGGCCGACCGCCACTTTCGAGATATCGATGTAGGTCACATTCTCATCACCGGCGACTTGTGCGTTGCGTACCGCCTCGTCGATTGCGGAGTTGAGAGCACCGACAACGACGTCGCCTTGATTGGAGAGTGAATTCTCGTTCATTCCAATCAGGAGGCAGAGGGGGTTCACCTCATTGCCAGCTGCGCCAATGCTTGACTTCGAAAAATCGGCAGGACTGGGAATCGGGTCGTAGTAGTTGAGGACGGCGATTCGCCTTGTGTGCGGACTCACCGACTCAATCTCGGTGGTCAGTGCACTCGTCACATTCGAGAGGTCCTGCTCGACCGACACCGTTGGTGCACCATTGGAGGTAACGCATTCGCTGTGAAGCGAGCCGTGAGACAGCGCCCCTTCAATGCAACCAGCGAAGTCGATGTCATCAGCGCCGGCCTGAATTGTCACCAGAGCAGCCGGGTTCGTGACGAGATTGTCAGCGGCCATCTCGTCACTCGGGACATTCCGATTCCCCGGACACTGATAGTTGAGTGCCGTCGGGGAGGGAGGCGTCTTGCTCGTATCCTTCGTGGAAGCCTTTGCACCACTGATGGCGAGCTGGTCGCCGGAGAGCGTGCAGTTCGTGGGCCTCACATTCATCGTCAGTTTGAGAGACCCCTGAACGAGACTCGGCCATGCCAGCGTCGACGGTCCTTGCGAGACCGCCGATTGAGGCAACCCGATCTGCGCCGTCGTATACGGATTGTTCAGTCCGTGCCCGTAAGGAACGGAATCGCCCAAGGCGACGTAACGCGTCGAGGGTGGTGGCTTCGTTGTGGCACCCGAAGCCTCCACGACCATGAGACTTCCGGCCAGCAGCAGTGCCGAACAGAACAGGCTCAAACGATTTTTATGACGGCGCATCCGCACGCCCGATCCCCCCACCTGACATTGAGCTGAGAACGCTATACGACTGAAACTCCAGTTACTTCGCGCCCTGGTGGAGGGCCTCAGCGGAGCCTCTGTTGTCGTTCGGTGAATCGCGGTCCAGACCGGGATGCAGTCACGCTGTGGCACGCGTACGGTCCGATCAGGGGGACGGTCCGGGTCCGACTGACTGATTTTGTTCGGCGTCTTTGGCCGCAAAGTCCCCTGAGGGAACTTCGCGCCACGGTCGCACGTAGGCAACCCAAATCGTGGCGGCGGCCAGCAAGGTTGCACAGAGGACCCATCCGAGAGCGGTCGTCCCGAGTCCTACGTACTTGAGGCCTGAAGCGAAGATCACAAAGGTGATGGCCGGACGTATGTATTTGTCCGGAGCCCTCGATGAGATGAACGATCCCACTATCACGGCCGGGATACTGCCGATGATTATCGATGTCGTGACGGAAAACTCGACATGCCCGAAGGCCAAGGCGCCAAGTGCGGCGGCCGCGGTCAACGGGACCGCCTGGGTGAGGTCGGTGCCCACCAATTGATTGGCACCGAGCATCGGATAGAGGAAGAGGAGCATGACGATCATCAGCGATCCCGACCCGACCGACGTCATCCCCACGATGAGCCCGCCGACCATGCCGATCACAACCGTGGGCACTGGTCGGACTCTGAGTCCATGCACAAGTGCCGTTCGCTCGTGATGGCCGCGTCGGTCGAGAAAGTAGCGGATCACCATGGCCGCTGCCCCGATCAAGAGCGCTGCGCCCAGCGCCTTCTCAATGTTGATTTGGGAGGTCGTCGTGTCCCCCAGGAGGTGGAGGAGATAGGCGCCAAGGAAAGCCATCGGTACCGATCCCAATACCATCCATCCAACCAGGCTGAAATTCACGGTCCGCTTGGTCATATGAATGGCCGCCCCGAAGGGACGCATGAAGACAGCTGCCACGAGGTCGCTGGAGATGGCCGTCGAGGGCTTCACGTTGAACAGAAGGATCAGCATCGGCGTCATCAATGCTCCGCCACCTGCTCCGGTCAGCCCCACGAGAAACCCGACGAAGGCACTCCCGAGCACGATGTACGGATCGATATTCACGAATGCCCTTCGGTGGCGATTGGTGCGACCAGCGAGTCTACGCGTCTGCCTGAGCCGACCGCCCAGGTCATGACCTCCTCGTTGCGCTCTGCAGACCGGCCACGTTCTGGGCGGTCGAGGAGACCTGACTCAGGTGGATGCCCACCGTTATCGGCTTGGTGGCGACCGCTGGGGTGCCTCCAGTCCCCAGCTGGCCCTTCTTGTTCTCACCCCAGGCCCAGAGCCGGCCCGAACCGTCAATGGCGTACGTGGCGAACCCACCAGAGCTGACCCTCACGAAGCTCACCCCTCGGGGGACGGCCACACGCACGGGTACGTCAGAGCTGACTCTGGTGCCGTTGCCCAGCTGGCCCCCGCCGTTGTCTCCCCAGGCCCACACTGATCCGCTGACGAGTATGGTAACCGTCTGGCCGTTGGTTGGTCCACTGCCGCCTTGGAACACCTGGCGCACGGCCCCCGGCAAGGACACAGGCACCGGGACGTTGCTCTCGAGCGTGGTGCCGTCGCCGAGTTGACCGCCGGCGTTGTAACCCCAGTCGTAGTAGGCCCCGTTGCCGAAAAGGGCCCCTGACCCTTCCCAGGAGGAGGTGAGTGCCACGACCCCTGACGTCGTCGGCAAACCGTTGACGGGAACGGGAGTGGAGCTGCTCGTGGTCGACCCGGTGCCCAGCACGCCGTACTGCCCGTCACCGCACGCGTAGACCGCGCGCCGAGAAGCGAGGAGCGAGTGCGTCCGCGCTCCGGCCGCGAGCGTGATATTGCTCAGCGGGAGCTCTTTGGGTTTGAGCAACGTGAGCTCGGACAGACACAGGTCGCCGAGGGCGTTCAGTCCCCAGCCCCAGACGTGTCCGAGCGAGTCAATCGCCAATGCTCCATCGAATGGCATCGGGTTAGCCAATGTGACGATATGGACACCGGTCGGGAACTCGACTTTGACCGCTGAGGTCGAGTACGCAGGATCACGCCCGTTGCCGAGTTCCCCATAGCTGGCGACTCCCCATGCCCACACCGTGCCGTCCGATGTCAGCGCGTAACCGTCCGAGTTGGAGGTGGCAATCTGGACGACCCGACCGCTGATGCCCGCCACCGGCATCGGTCGGTCGAGCTGGAGCTGGGTAATGGCTCCCCGGTTCCCGACCACGCCGAACCTGTAAACGGCGGAGCGCGACACCGTCGCCGACGCGGCGACTGAGGGCCCCAAGCCGGCGACCCCAAGAGTCGGAGCGAGCAGCAGTGCCAGGAGCAGCGACGGGCGCCCAGCGTTCAACCAGCGAGCCGGACCCATCCAGGCAGTATGGGATGAGGATGGCAGATTGTCAACTCGGTTCACAATCCGCTACCCTCTTCGTCGTGCAACCTGGCCTCTCTTCCACTACCGCCGGTGTACGGTCACCCCTCGCACCAGCCCTCCGTCCAAGCCCAGGACGGCGCCGCCGAGCGCATCGAGCGCGAGATGAAGGACGGCCTCGGGGTACTGGGGGCCGACGGTGAACACATTCGCCTTCGGGACTATCTGCGACGTACCTAAGGAAAGGGGAATGTGATGGCCTACGGCTCGGGGCAGGTGATTCGCCAAGCGTTGGGGCACGCCAGACCCTGGCAGCGCTGCGTGATCGCTCTCGCAATGATCGTGGGCGGTGCGGGGCTTGCCGTGCTCGGCCATGGAGCCGGCGTGCTTCTCTCCGCTGCGGGCGCAGTCCTCGTGTGGCGCATGCTCCACGGCTCGGAAGGTGGCCGTGGCTCCGCGAAGGACCTATCTGCCCCGTGATTCCGAATGGCGCTGGGTGCGCGCCACGATCACCCGGGAAACCGTGAGCAAGACCAGCACGATGATCACGAGCAGCAAGGCGGCGTCGTAGGCCAGATAGTGGGCTTCGGGATTCGGCTGGTTGTAGAAGGTATACACGGGATAGGTCAGATACGGGAAGCCCTCGGTATGGATGAGCTTCAGGCTCGGGATGGCGTCGGTGAAGTTGGCCGTGTAGATCAAGGGCGCCGTCTCCCCCACGGCGATGGCGAGAGCGATGAGCAGACCGGTGACGATCCCGGGAAGCGCAGTCTTGAGGACCACCTTGCGCATCGAGTACCCCATGGACATGCCGAGTGCAGCAGCGCCTTCACGGTAATTGTCCGGCACCTGGCGCAGAGCCGACTCGGTCGACTTGGCGATGTAGGGGATCACCATGATGGAGAGGATGATGAGGGCCGGCAGCAGCGAAAAGCCCCAGTGGAGGCCCACCACGAGCGCCACGTAGCCGCAGTAGCCGAGGACGATCGAAGGAAACCCGGACAGGACGTCAGAACAGGTGCGGAGAAACCCTCCGCTCTGCTTACCGTTGCGCCGCGGCTTGGCCAATTCGGACAGATGGATGCCCGCCATGACCCCGATGGACCCGGCCAGGATCAGCACTCCACCCATGAGGATAAGCGTTCCGAGGATCGCATTCTCGAGTCCCCCGGTTGTGCCCTTGGTGGGAGTGGTCAGGACGCTCCACTGCCAATGGGGCACGGCACGCACGACGACCCCGATGAGGATCCACAGAGCCGGGGCAATGACGGCTGCGAGCGCCAGGTACGTGGCGACGCGAAACGCAATCCCGGCCACTGTCCGCCGCCTGTTACCGGGCATGGACTTGGTCTCGACCAACGCTCTCCCTCCCTAGTTCGGGCCCACTGAGGGACCGAGAGAGCCCGTACGGCGGATGATGCTGCGGGCGAGCAGGTTCACCACGACCGAGATGGCCGCGAGGACCAGGCCGAGCTCGGCCAAGGTGGCAATGGCGAAGCCTGTTCCGTCGGTCTGGGCGCCGTCGAGTTGGGTCAGGATCGTGGCGGCAATGGTCGTCATCGAACCGTAGATGTTGGGGGCGAAATGAATGATGGAGCCACCGATCAGGGCCACGGCCACCGTCTCGCCGAGAGCGCGGCCGAGACCGAGCACCGTTGCGCCGATGATGCCTGAGCGCACCCAGGGCAAGGTGATCTTGTGCGCCACTTCCCAATCGGTCATGCCGAGAGCGGAGGCGCCTTCCTTGGGCAACGGGGGGACCTGATTGAAAAGGTCCCGGGTGGTGGAGGCGATGATCGGAATGATCATCAATCCGAGCACCAATCCGGCGGTGAGCAGTCCCTCCCCCGTGCCGGTGGGATTGCCGAAGTAGCGAAAGACGGGCACGTCAGGCATGCGGTTCGCCACAATCGGATACACGTCGCGGGCCAGGATTGGCCCCAGAGTCAGTAGGCCCCACAATCCGATCACCACGCTGGGAATTCCCGCCAGCACCTCAATGAAGAACCCCAGTGGTCGGGAGATCCAGGTGGGCATCCGCTCTGTGAGGGCGAACGCTGCGCCGATCGAGATCGGCAGCGCGACGATGAGGGCGATCAGCGAGGACTGCAGCGTTCCGACGATGATGGCGAGGGCACCGAACGATGACCCCTCCGGGTGGGCGACACCGTCGGTGTGGACAGTGGCGCCATAGCTGCTCCCGTAGGTCCACTTGGTGCCGGTGAGAAAATACCAGCCGTTGACCCGGATCGCCGGGTACGCCTTGATGATCAGTACGGTCAGAGCGAAGATGAGGGCAGCCAACGGCATCAGTACCCCCACCCGGCCGCCGATCCGCCAGGCTGTCTCCTCGTGTGAGCGGAATCCGTTGGCCACGCGCCGTGGGAGCGACACGCGACGTCCCCCCGGCAGCGTGACCGGCGCGGCGGGGCCCTCCCCCGCCGCGCCGCTCGTGACGGCCACTACTTGATCTTGCTGATCTGCTTCAGTGATTGCTTCACGACACTGGCGGGCAGAGCTTGGAAGTTCACCTGCGCCAGATAGCTCGCGTTGTTGCCGTTGGTGGGGTTGACCGCCCACTCGAGAACGGAGCGGATGTTCTTCGCCTGGCTCGAGCTCGACTGCTTGGAGTTCACGATTGCGTACTCGTAGTTCACGATCGGGTAGCCACCCGGAGCCTTGCCGTAGATGAGTGAGATGGTCCCATTGGCCGGCGTCTTCTTCGTGAAGGCAGCTGCCTCGAGAGCGACGCTCGCGGGGGCCGGCAGGACGAACTGCTTCTTGGCATTCTGCAGTTGGGCGTAGGCAAGTCCCGATTGGATCGCCTGGGTGAGATAGCTGATACCGACATAGGCGATGCAGCCGGGAGTGGCCTTACAGCCTGCCACCATGCCCGAGTTGCCCATCTCTCCCAGTGCGCCCGGTGCGTTCGGGAAGGTGAGGGTCGTGTTGAAGCCGACGCTCTTGCCCCACCCGCCGGGATCGGTCGCCGAGAGGAACGAGCTGAACAAGAACGTGTCCCCGCTGCTGTCCGAGCGGTGAAGGGTGACGATCGGCAGACTGGGGAGCGTCACCCCCGGATTGAGCGCCGTAATGGCGGAGTTGTTCCAGTTGGTGACCTTGCCCTGGTAGATGCTCGAGATCAGCTTCCCGGTCAACTTCAGGTGCGCCGTCACTCCTGGGATGTTGTAGGTGATGAGCTGGGCCGAGATGGCGAGCGGGATGTTGAGGAGGCCCGGGGTTGCTTGCAGCTCCGCCGGTGAGAGGTAGGCGTCCGATGCGCCTATGTCGGCCGTCCCGTTCGTGGCGTCCGTGATGCCCGTCCCCGACCCCGTCCCGGCGGTCTGGATGGTGAGCGACGGGAACGCGGTGCTGTAGCCCGAGGACCACAGGTTGAAGAGCGGGTAGAGCAGGGTGCTACCCGTCTCGCTCACCGTTCCCCCCGAAGGCTTCTCCACCAATGGCTTCTTTGCTCCGGCGGTCCCGCTCACTGCCACGATGGGCACGAGTGCGAGAGACGCAGCTATCAGGCACGCAGGTGCCAGACGCTTGAAACGGGACGTGCGCATTAAGGGTTTTCCTCCTGGTGTTTTGCTTGGTATCACGACATTGAACTGCGACAGCGAAGCCGGGGGCGTCAGCCGATCCGGCCTGTGACGTAGCGCTCGGTACTCGGGTCCTGCGGGTTCTCAAAGAGCTGATTCGTATCGCCGTGCTCGATCAACTTGCCGTCGTAGAAAAACATCGTGTTGTGCGACACACGACGTGCCTGAGCCAAGTTGTGGGTGACGATGATGAGAGTGAGCGCAGGCACCAGGGTGCCGAGAAGCGCTTCGATGTACTCGGTGGAGATGGGGTCGAGGGCCGAGGTTGGCTCGTCGAGAAGCAGCACCTCGGGACCCACGGCGAGTGCCCGGGCCAGACACAGGAGCTGCTGCTGACCGCCGGAGAGCCGGAAGGGGGAATCGCCGAGTCGGTCCTTCACGGCATCCCACAACCCGACTTCGCGTAGCCGCTGCTCGGCGACCACATCGAGTTGCTTGCCTTTGGCTATCCGATGGGCCTTCACCCCGGCGACCACGTTGTCCCGGATCGACATGGGAAACGGGTTCGGGCGCTGGAAGAGCATGCCGATGCGTCGGCGGAGCGTCAAGAGATTGTGGTGTGGCGACCAGATGCTCTCCTCGTCAAACGTGACGTCGCCTTCGTGGCGGAACCCTGCGACCTTGTCGTTCATCCGGTTGACTGTCCGGAGGAAGGTCGACTTGCCGGACCCTGTCGGACCGATCAGCGCAGTGATGGTGCCTCGCCGGAACGTGATGTCGACATCGGAAATGACCTTCTTGGTGCCAAAGCTCAGGCACAGATTGCGGGAGCAGACCACATCCTCAGGTCGACCACGATCCGGATCAAGAGCCGAGAGCACTTTGTCGATCGGGTCGACCGCCTCGGAACCTGCGGGGGCGTAGTTGGTGGCCTTGACGCTCTCTGGGTCAGGCATCGCTTCCCGTCTGATGTTGAAGAGGCATTGAAAAATAGTCCCGTCGGCTGGGGTGCAACCCAACCGTAACAATGGCAAGTGAACGCCGGCTGAACGGGAGGTGACACGGACCGAAACCTTCGGTTAATTGACGGGGGTTCTTGCCAATGGCGCTCTGGCGCATTTTGGCCACGCCCGCCGGTGCGGCGCTACGCAGCCCCGAGTTCGTCGATGAGGCCGTCTCTCTCGATGTGGCGTCGCGGCATGCGCGAGGGCAGCGTCGAGGTCATCGAAGAAGTGCCCCTTCGCTCGCAGTTCAGCCAGGACCCCGGCCGTGGTCAACGAGTCGATGTCCTCGGCGCTGACGCCCTTGACGAGGAGGGTGATGTTCCTTCGATTGAGCTCGTCGATGATCTGGGAGAGGGCGTCCGTCCCGGACGCGTCGATGAAGGTCATTCCCTTGAGTCGCAGAATGACGACCCGGACACCATCGACGGAACGGAGCTGGGAGAGAAAGCGAGGCACGGCACCGAAGAACAGGGCACCATCGAACCGGAAGACGGCGATGTGCTCCGAGAGCAGCGCCACCTCGTTGACGGGTCCGTCATGATGGTCTGCAAGCGCCTCCTGCGTGGCGCCGGAGCCCGACGCGACGGTCCGAAGTGCCATGAAACCGGCGACCACCAGGCCGACCTCGATGGCCGTCACGAGGTTGATGACGATCGTGACGAGGGCTGTCAGCCCGAAAGCGAACGATTCCGACTTGTGGACCTTGATGCTGGCCATGACCCGTCGGTAATCGAACATCTTGACGGCGGTCATGACCAGTACCGCACCGAGGACCGCCAGTGGGATGCGCCCGACCACGGAAGCGGCGAGGAGAATGACACCCACGATCACGAATGAATGGGTGATGGCCGCGAGTCTGGTACGTGCACCTGCCCGCACGTTGACGGCCGTCCTCGCAATGGCCCCCGTGGCGGGCATACCACCGAAGATCCCCGCCGCCATGTTCGCAAGCCCCTGCCCGACCAGCTCACGATCGTCGGACGTCCTCGTCGTCCCTGTCATTGCGTCGGCGACTCGGGCCGAGAGCAGGCTCTCGATCGAGGCCAGGACCGCGACGGCAAGCGCCGGCCCAATCAGGTGGCCGGCGACGGCAGGGCTGAGGTCGGGGATCTTCGGCGTGGGCAGCCGGCGTGGGAGCAGCCCGATGGTCGGCACCGAGAGGTGGAGGAGCGCCGCGGGGACCGTCACGACGACCACGGCCACGATCGAGGCGGGAACCCGCTTGGAGATCCTCGGCCAGAAGACCATGACCGCAATGACCCCTCCGGCCAGTGCCAGCGCTACACCCGAGCGTCCCCACGAGGCGTCGCCGACGGCCTTCGCCGCCGAATCCAGCACGCTCGATCCGGTCGCCTTCGTCTGGCCCATCAAGAGGGGGACCTGTTGGAGAGCGATGGTGACAGCGATGCCGACGGTGAATCCCTCGAGGACGGGCCACGGGACGAACTGAATCGTGCGGCCGAGTCCGGCCACGCCCATGAGGAGGACCATGATCCCGGCCATCACGGCAACCGTGGTGACGGCCGGGACACCATCGTGGATGACGATGGGCGCAAGCACGACAGCCATGGCGCCGGTCGGACCCGACACCTGCACCGGGGAGCCGCCGAAGACCGCCGCGACGATGCCCGCCACGATGGCGGTGATGATGCCTGCTGTCGGCCCCACTCCAGAGGCCACACCGAAGCCGAGTGCGAGGGGCAGCGCCACCACGCCCACAGTCAGTCCGGCCAACAGATCACCCTGCCACGAGCGGCTGAGCCCGGCGTAGTCGGCCGCCCGTGGGAGCAGCCGGCGCGCGGAGCGTCCGCCGAGAAACGTCAATATCGGCATTGTCCCTATTGCTCTTCGAGTTCCTCGAGGGTCCGGCGAGTTCTTCGGAGTGTCGACGACAGGACCGTTCTCGCGGCAGCGAGGAACTCGCCGACCGAGGGATCCGTCAGGCGGTAGTTCACCGCGTTGGCCTTCCGGGTCGAGTCAACCAGGCCGATCCGCTTGAGAATCGTCAGATGCTGCGACAGCGTCGAGGGCTCCAACCCGGTCTCGACGAGCAAACTGCTCACGGTCTGCTCGTTGTCGACCAGCAGCTCCAAGACGCGGATCCGGGCGGGATGCCCCAGGGCTTTGAAGAGCTCGGCCTTGACGGCATAGAGAGGCCGATCGATGGTCGGCACGGCTCCATCATATTCATGGATTGACGAATCCTGCAAGTCATGAACCGGCACTGGAGCCGGTCGGTCGTTGTCGGTCTTCAGCGACGACGAGGAGGTGTAGATCCCCGAGCCCGTTTCACGGGGTCAAGCCAGGACAGGGGGGCCGTTGGCCGCTGCGTGCCCATCCGTTTTGGAGGACCGCAGATATACCCGGAACCAGATGGTCTTCGCCTCGTCCGAGCTTGAAATTATTCCCCACTCGTCCGACAAGGCCTCGACTATGCGGAGACCACGGCCATGAGGTTCAGCGGAGCCGGGCGACTGCAGCTCGGGCGAGCCCTCCCCCCAATCGGTGACAGCGACGGTTACGGCAGATTCTGAACGGTCCACGACAACGTCGAAGCAGCTGGCGGCATGAACGAGGGCATTGGTGGAGAGTTCCGAGACCATCACGGCGACCGATTCACGCATCTCAACCGGTGCGTCGTCGATGATCCCGGTGACGAATCTCCTCGCTGCGCCTATCGACTCTCTCGAAGTGTCGAACCTCGTTCTCACTTTCATTGGAGGCCGAAATGCTCAAGGAGCCCGCTGGCCTCGAGCACGCGATAGACGATCGGCGGAACATGGATCAACGTCACCTCTCCGACGTCGTTTGCCACCTGGACCAGAAGGGCGATTCCTGAGCTGTCCATGAATGTGAGCTTCTCAAGATCGAACGTGACGCGTTCCGGCCCGGAGGCCAGGTACGGTTCCATACCCGATTTCGTCGCCTCCACGCTCGCCAGATCGAGTTCGCCCGCCAGGTGGATGACCGGAGCGGAGGCGTCCTCCAGGCTGAGGCTCACCTCGACCAGCGGTCGATCAGCTTTTGGCATGGCCGCCTTCCCCCGTCCTTCTCGCAAGGCCCATCGCGTGCAACGATCCGAGCAGTTTCCACCAAACTACCTGGTGGATCAACGTCTTGCGAGCCATTGCACGCTTCTCAACACCGGCGGGCGAGGCTCATTCAGCTGACCGGATCGAGACGTGCTGTCCCCGACGCGGCGGCGCCAGCCGGACTCGTCCACCGAAAGGCCAACATTGCCACGTCATCGTCAGATCCGTGGGGTTCCACCGTGTCCAGCAGGCGCGAGAGGAGACCGTCGACGGTCGGGATGGGGCCGCTCGCAGCACGGACCAACCGTTCGAGTCCCACATCGATGCTCTCGCCACGACGTTCGACCAGCCCGTCGGTGAAAGCGACGAAGGTCGATCCGCTCGTGAGCTGCAGGGTCGTGACCGCGTAGGAACTCGGGGACACTCCCAGTGGCAGCCCGACTTCGGTGGAAATGAACTCGGCCGAGGTGTCGGAGACCCACAGCGGATTCAGGTGGCCCGCGTTGGACAGCGAGATCACCCCCGAGTCGGCATCTCCCACCCCGATGAGCACGGTCGAGAGGTGCCCGTCCCGATTCACGTTGAGCTGGCGGGAGCACATCCCGAGAACCACGTCGGGGGCGTGCCCTTCAGTGAGATAGGCCCGAATGGTGAAGCGCAGGCGCGCCATGATCGAGGCGGCATCCACCCCCTTGCCCGAGACGTCACCGACCGCAAACGCGAAATGATGGTCGTCGATGTCGATCAGGCTGAACCAATCGCCACCGATCTCCAGACCGTCGGTTCCGGCCAGGTACCGGGACGCAACTTCGAGATTGGGGACGGCAGGATTCCGTTGGGGCAGAAGGGCGCGCTGCAGGGTCTCTGAGATGGAGCGCTGCTCACCGTAAAGACCATCGAGCTGTTGGTAGAGGGTGGCGATTGTCTCAGCATCGCGTTCGGCACTTCGCCGGCGTCCGACGAGTTGGTACGTGACAACTGCCGCGCCAAGGGTGAGGAGCGCTCCGCCGATGAGGAATATCCAGGGAAGCACCCCGCCCAGGGTGCCACCCAGGGCGCCTCGGGGTGCCGTCACGAGGGTGATGCTCGAGTCGCCGAACGGAATGGACGTCCGCACAACATCACCCTGGATCGGCAACTGGGTCACGGGGAGGTCCGTCGTGGCCAAAGCGGATGGCTCGGTGGTGGCTCCGAGGTAGGTCGCGAAGTTCAGATCGGAGAATGCGGAACCCTTTTCGACCGGAACCACACGATCGGCCGGGATAGCACGCTCGGCATAGACGGCGATCGTGGGATCACCCGGGTCGGCAATGGCGTACCCGACCCTTCGGGGGTTCAAGGTCGGCACAGGAGTGACCACGATCGAAGGGCTCTTGCTTGCCTTGCTGAGAAAGGACCTGGCTTTCGATGAATCGGGGGACATCAGGGGTTTGGCCCCCACCACCGAGACTGGGAGCCAGGTGGTGCCGTCTGCCCGCAACAGCACAGCCGAAACGAAGGGGAGGTCCGGGCCGACCAGGGTCGACACGAACTTGTCGAATTGTTGCACATCGCCCCCCGTGGCGTTCTCGATCTCCAGCGTCGTCTCGAGCGGGTCTTTGAGGCTCAAGATCGATGCGCTGAGGAGGGCACTGGCCTGCCGGGTTTGGACCTCCAACAAACTGTGTTCGTTGTGGCGATTCAGCGTCCACGCCGTCCAGGACGCCGCCAAGGTGATCAGCAAACCCACGACGACCACGATCGCGGTTGCTCTGACCGGAGCAAGAGTCCCCTCTCGACTGCCGGCCGTGAGGGGTGTCCGCACTCTTGCCGTGGAGCCGAGTGTCCCGTTTGGCGCTGCGACTCCGGTCATTGTCCTCCCGTGGTCAATCTGGGGTCCGGCTCCCTTCACCCCGGACGCGGATGGCCCGACATGCTCGCACCCTCGTGGCCCTACGGGCAACACGGACCTCCTTCGCGCGGACGAGGTCGCACGCGCACCGGCTGAACCGCTCATCTCGTGGCAACCCGGAATAGATATCCAGGTCAGGAGGATGGACCCTCCAGTGGCCGGTCAGTCGGCGGGTCCGACGCCGCCCACGATCCGGGCTAAGTCGACGATTGTGCTTCGTGAGACGACGTGCACGGCACGCGCCGCGGGCGACCGCCCGACGCCATGGCGGGGCAGGCGCACCAGAAGTGCTCCAGGCAATGCTTCGAACACGAGCGGGGGATCCATTGTCATCGCTTCACCGTCGATCCCGATGTCGACGGGCTCATTCGCGTCAATCTGAAATCGCGGGGTCGTCCACTCGATCCAACCCGGGTAGCGCCGGACCTGTCCGGCGAGGTCGAGTGTGATGAATCGCGCCGCGGCGGTGGCATCATCGATGGTTGCCCCGGCGACGCCGAGGGCACCCGAATCGAGCCGCTCGCGAGTGCCGAGACCTGAGAATCGCTGGAGCTCGTAGGGGTTGTTCGAGACGAGGATGACGTCCGCAGTTTCGTGCAGGCTTCCGTCAGGACCGCGAAACCGCAGATCGAGGCCGGGGGCACCCGGTCCCAGAAGGTCCGGGAGCATGGCAGCTGCCGTCTGACGTTTCGCGTCGCGGTACTCGGGCGACTGAACGATTTTCGCGTAGAGGCCGAGGGTCGCGTTGTTGACGAAGACCCGGCCGTTGACGGTCGCCAAGTCCACGCGGTGCTCGACACCGTCTGCAAAGGCATCGAGAGCACCGACGACGTCATCGCGGTTCAACCCGAGGTCGAGTGCGAAATGATTTCTCGTACCGGCTGGAACCACCACGTAGGGAAGACCGTGACGCGCAGCGACCGAGGCGACGAGCGCCTGTGAACCATCGCCTCCCGCCATCCCGAGAACATCGGCGCCCCGGGCAACCGCGTCCTCGGCCAGCTGAAGCAGGTCGTCCCCCGGGTGCAGGACGATCGGCTCGATCCCCCGCTGTGTGCACTCGTCGACGAGGTGAAACCGCTCAGCCTTCCCGCCGCCTGACTTCAAGTTCATTATCAGGGCCGGCCGCGCGGCCGGTGGGGAACCTTCACGGGAGCCGCTTGCCGACCGCGCCCCCCGATCCACCTTGCCCAGTGCGAACCGCGCTGCACCCGCTGACAACAGCACCAGGACCACGATGGCGGCGATGCGGCCCAGGCTGAGGTCGGCCCACACGAAGCCTCCCACCAGCAGCCCACACCCGATGATGACCAACGAAGCCGCGACGAACCGGATAACCCCTCGCCTGGTGAGGAGGTCCCATGAGCCCACGATTGCCACGATCAGCCCGACGAGGATCATGACCGTCTGCCCGAAATTGATGACGCTCCCGACGACAAGGACGACCACCGCTCCGGCGAGAGCGGCCAGGGCGATGAGTCCCGAGAGTCGCTCGGAGATCTTCGGTTTGTGATCAGTCATCGATTCCGGCCCTTTCATCCGACCCTTCGGGTCTCTTGTCACCCACGAGTGGTGACCTGGGGAAGGCTGCAATAGCTGCCTCGATCGTCGGAAAGAAATGCGTCGGATCGATCGTCCGGGTCAATTCGTAGCGCTCGATTTTCGCTCGCACGGGATGTTTGATCTCGGCGAACACAAGGGATATTCCCTGACGATTGAGTGCCTCATCGAGGTCTTCGAGCATGTCGGCAGCCGTCGTATCGACGTCAGTGATGGGCTCGGCGGCCACCACGATCCAGCGCGGACGCGGTTCCGTCGCAGCGAGGGCTCGGATCTGTTCGCGGAAGGATCGAGTGTTGGCGAAGAAAAGCGGGGCATCGAATCGGAAGATGACCAGTCCGTCGATCTGCTCAGCTTCGGGATGGGAACGGAGATCGTGATATCCAGGGATGCCGTCCACTCGTCCGAGACGCGTGCTGTACGGCCACCACGATCGGCGGAAGACATTGAGGATGGAGAGCCCTACTGCGATGCCGATTCCCGGAAGCACGCCGAGGAGCGCCACTCCCATGAAAGCCGCGATCGACAAGGCGAATTCAGTTCGGCGAACTTCCCAGAGTCGTCGCAACCCCTGGAGGTCGGCCAGCGAGTACGCCGCCGCCATGACGACCGCGGCCAGGGTGGGCTGGGGGAGGTTTCTGAACAGTCCCGGGAGAGCCACCAGCATGACCACAATCAGTGCGGCGCCGACGAGTCCGCTGACCTGCGTCTTCGCTCCCGACTGTTCCGCCACGGCTGTCCGCGATCCACTGGTGCTCACGGGGAACCCCTGGAACAACCCTGCGGCGACGTTCGCCGCGCCGATGCCGATCATCTCCTGGTTGGCCTGCACCTCGTCCCCACTCCGAGCAGCGAAGGCCGAAGCGGTTGAGATGGTGTCGGTAAGGGCGACGAGTGAGATCCCGAGTGCGCCCGCAACGAGCAATCCGACGTCCGATACTGAGACGCGGGGAATCGTGAACGGGGGAAATCCCCGTGGAAGCGTGCCCACCAGCGCAACACCATGGTTGGCCAGGTCGAACAGGACCGCCGCACCAATCGAGAGCACTACTGCGACGAGGACGCCCGGAATTCTCGGCAGCCAGCGCTGGAGCACGAGGATCACGATGAGCCCGAAGACGCCCACGCTTACCGCGGCCAGGACGGCATCGCCGGATTGGAGCCCCTCAACGAATCCCCTGATGTCCCCGATCAGCGTGTCGGACTTCACCGAGAAGCCGAACAGCTTCGGAAGCTGACCCACCAGAATGGTGAGCGCAAGGCCTGTCATGTAGCCGATCTGGGTCGGTTTGGAGAGCAAGTCGGCCACGAATCCCAGCCTCGCCACTCCCGCCAGGATCATCGTGGCGCCCACCAGAATGGCCAGCATCGATGCGAGGGCTACGGCGCGAGCACTACTTCCATCTGCCCCGACCAGGGGGAGGATGGTGGCCGCGATCATGGGTCCGAGCGACGAATCGGGCCCGAGCACCAAAATCCGAGAGGGTCCGAGCAAGGCGTACCCGGCAAGGCAGAGGACCGACGTGTAGAGACCCGTGATCGCAGGTAGACCGGCCAACTCGGCGTAGGCCATGCCCTGTGGAACCAGGATCGCGGTGAGCACGAGGCCCGCCACCACGTCCTTCGCAAGCCAGCGTTTCTTGTAGGTCGCCACCATCCGCAACCCGGGCACGCGCATCAACAATGTCCGACTCCTCCCGACCCAGTCTGACCCGTGTCGCTTTCCTGGCGACCGATTGTCCCGCATAGGAGGATGGGATGCGTGGCCGACGACCCGGAGCCCCGAGAGGCCCTCCACAGGCTGTTGCAGGACCTCTCTCGGGTGGACCATGCCATCTACCGAGCCGTGGCTTCCACGCCGACACCGGCGCTCGACGCACCCTTGCGACGTCTGTCCAATGCCGCCAATCGCTCCCTCATCTGGGTGGTGGCGGCGGGACTACTGGCCCTTTTCGGAGGCCGCCGCGGTAGGCGAGCCGCTGTCGCTGGGCTCACATCGATCGCCATTTCGTCGGCCGCGGTAAACGTTCCTCTGAAGAGACTCTCCTCGAGAGAGCGCCCGGACCGGGTCGCCGCTGGTGTCGTTTTCTCCCGTCAGACACGCATGCCTGAGTCCGCTTCGTTCCCCTCGGGACATTCGGCCTCCGGCTTCGCATTCGCCACCGCTGTCGGGCACCAGGTGCCCGTCCTCTCCTTTCCTCTCGAAGTGCTGGCCGCCGCCGTCGCGTATTCGCGTGTCCATTCCGGGGTCCACTATCCGGGTGACGCGATCGTCGGCTCTCTCGCCGGCGCCGTGGTGGGGCTCATGGTCGGCGCACGGTTCAGCCGACGAGGTTCAGTGAAGCCGTAGGCGCCCGACCCCCCACCTCCTGACGGCCGACGGCGGCGTGGGCGTGCGGCGTGGGCGTGGGCGTGGGCGCAGCTGACAGACTGCCCCCATGGACGTCCATCTCGTAGACGGGACCTACGAGCTCTTTCGGCACTTCTTCGGTCAGCCCCCACGCAAAGCCGACGACGGGAGCGAAGTCGGTGCGGCACGCGGCGTGGTGACAACCGTCGTGAGCATGCTGGGAAACGGGGCCACGCATGTCGGGGTGGCCACGGATCACGTCATCGAGTCGTTTCGCAACGAGCTTTGGCCGGGCTACAAGACGGGTGCCGGCATCGATCCCACGCTGCGCGCGCAGTTCGACATTCTGGAGACTGCACTCGGGGCGCTCGGCGTCGGGCTCTGGCCAATGGTCGAGCTCGAGGCCGACGACGCACTGGCCTCGGCGGCACACGTCGCGGCAGAGGACCCCGACGTGGGGCGGGTCATCATCTGCACGCCCGACAAGGACCTCGCTCAGTGTGTCGTCGGAGATCGGGTCGTGCAGCTCGATCGCCGGACCGGGAAGGTCAGCAACGAGGACCAGGTCTGGGAGAAGTTCGGCGTGGCTCCCCGGTCCATCCCCGACTGGCTCGCCCTCGTGGGCGACTCCGCCGACGGGTTCCCCGGCTTGGCCGGGTGGGGCAAACGTTCGGCGTCGCTGGTGTTGGCCCACTACGGGCAGCTCGACCAGATTCCGGACAAGGTCGCCGAGTGGGATCCCACGGTGCGCCAAGCCGTGCGCAGCGCCGCCAAATTGGCCGAACGACTCGCAGGCGAGCGCGCGTTGGCAGAGCTCTTCTGTGAGCTGGCCACCCTGCGGGTCGATCCTGCCCTCCTCGAAGACGTCTCGTCGTTGGCGTGGCGCGGCCCGACAGCCGACTTCGAGGATGTCTGCCGTCACTTCAGGGACATGGCGCTGGCCGACCGGGTGGCAGCACTGGCGGAGCGCTGACGTTCGGCCGGTCGTAGGATGCGCGGATGGTGGCACCGATCCTCGCCCAGCAGGAACGGGGGACCATCTGCGATCTGTTCGACGAGCTCGGCCCCGACGCGCCGACCCTGTGCGAGGGCTGGGTTACGGGCGATCTCGCAGCGCACCTCGTCGTCCGTGAACGACGGCCTGACAGTGGGCCCGGGATCGTGTGGCCACCATTGGCGGGCTACACGGACAAGGTCCGGCGATCGGTCAGGGATCGCACCACGTGGACCAAGCTGGTCGAGAAGGTGCGTCACGGTCCCCCCCTGCTGCTGCGACCATTCGACGGGCCGATGAACACCGTCGAGTACTTCATCCACGTCGAAGATGTCCGTCGGGCCCAGCCCCTCTGGGAGCCCCGCCCTCTTCCCGGAGGATTGGCCGACGCGCTCTGGGCCCGGGTCGGGCCCGGCGGCATGGCCAAGAAGGTTCCGGCCACCGTCGTGATCAGCTCCCCCGGACAGCCGGACAAGGTGGCCGGCACCGGGCCTCGGCTGGAGGTGCACGGCGATCCGGGTGAGCTGACAATGTTCGGATCGGGACGCCAGGCCGCAACCAGGGTGGAGATCACCGGCGACGCCGACCTGGCGCATCAGCTACGCACCGCGGCTCTGGGGATCTGAGATTGATCGAGGCCGATCGTCGCCGGCCGACCTACAGTGAGATTTTCCAGTTCCCGGAGGTAGAGCGTTGCCCGACGTCACTGGCGATCCGAACCGGTTCGCGCAGGAACTGTTCACCTCCCTCCCCGGGCGCTACGACCGGTTGGCCGAACTCCTGTCCATGGGACAGAACGGCCGATGGCGCAGAGCCATGGTCGATCACATCGTGCCCTCCTCCCCCCGCAGGGTTCTCGACGTGGCGTCAGGGACGGCCGGTGTCGCTCTCCAGCTCGCGGCACGCAGCGGAGCCGACGTCATCGGCGTCGACCTGACGATCGGCATGCTGGCCCAGGGCCACAAGAATGTGGAGGCCGCCGGGATGGCCCGACGCGTGCAACTGGTAGCTGGCCGGGCCGAACAACTGCCTTTCCCGGACCAGTCGTTCGACGCACTGACCTTCACCTACCTGTTGCGCTACGTCGACGACCCGCAGGCCACGTTGTCCGAGCTCGCCCGCGTCGTCAAACCGGGTGGGGCCGTGGCCAGCCTCGAGTTCTTCGTTCCCCCGAGCGCCTTCTGGCGGTTCTGGTGGGTCCTCTACACGCGGCTCATCCTTCCAGCGGGCGGATGGTTGACCGGAGGACGCGAATGGTTCACGGTGGGAAAGTTCCTCGGCCCGAACATTTCGGGCCACTACCGGAAGTACCCGCTGTCGTGGACGGAAGACGCGTGGCGCCGTGCCGGATTCGAGCAGGTCGGCGCGCGTGTGATGAGCCTCGGCGGGGGTCTCGTGATGTGGGGAACGCGGAGCGGTGGACCCGCCGAAGGCTGAGCGGCGTCCCGCCTTCTACGCGGCCGGGCACGGTGGATGGCGGGACTGGTGGACCCTTCTGCATCCTCCTTACACGGCCTGGCATCTTTCGTATGTGGTGATCGGCGCTTCGTTGGCGCCGCACGTCGACCTCAACCGGCTGGCGGCCACGCTCCTGGCGTTCCTCCTTGCGGTCGGCTTTGCGGCCCATGCCCTGGACGAGCTGCACGGGCGTCCGCTCGGAACCCGCATTTCGGCGCCGACGCTGATAGGCGTCACGGTCGTGGGCTTGACCGGTGCGATCGTGCTCGGCGTCATCGGGCTGTCGCGCGTCGGATGGCCGTTGCTTCCCTTCCTGGTCCTCGGCCCGCTCCTCGTGGTTGCCTACAACTGGGAGTTGCTGGGAGGGCTGGTGCACACCGACGCCGGGTTCGCGCTCGCGTGGGGCTCGTTCCCCGTGCTCGTGGCCTACGTGGCACAAACCGGCCGGCTCGCGCTGAGCCCGGTGCTCGCCGCCGCGGCCGCCTTCGCCCTCTCGGCGGCACAACGTCGTTTGAGCACTCCCGCCCGGTTGATACGTCGGCGTGCATCGCGCGTGGAAGGGCAGCTCACGTTGTCCGATGGCACGCGGATCCCCCTCGACGAGCGCACGTTGCTGGCGCCGCTCGAGACCACGTTGCACGCCATGTCGTGGGGCATCGTCCTGGTCGCCGCGTCCCTCGCCGTCGCCCGCCTGGGCTGAGGCCTGCTCTGCCTAGGGCGTGCCGCTGACCGGGACCGAGAAGGGTTCCTCGTTGCTCGGCATGCGCGGCGGAAGCTCGATCTCGGGGAAGACGGCATGCGCACCCGCGAGGTCGCTGACGAGGTCGGCCAGCTGCTGCTGTTCTGTGCTCAGCGGGCCATCGCTGTCGCTTCGCGGACGGACCACCTTGTTGCTGAGCTTCCCGGCGGGCTCGGGCGCCGACAACCCGGTGAGGCCCGATGCATCGCAGAACGACCGCAACTGCTCACTCCATGCGTGCGGATCCGCGATCAGCTCCTCGTACGCGGCAAAGAGCACGGGCTTCCCGGCCAGCATCTCGAGCAGGATCCGGGTGTGCTTGGTCCAGATCTCGAGGCTTTGTCCGTAGGTCAGCTCATCGCGGGCCGCGATGCTCCGCGCGACAGCTTGCGGTTGGCGAAAGGGAACGAGGACCGGGTTCGGGCCCACGATTTGTTCCCAGAACGGAAGGAGGACAGTGAGTCTCGGTTCCTTCCACACCCACCCGTCCGTCTCGCCGAAGGAATCTCGGAACACCCGTGCCGCGGCTGCGACTTCGTCGTCGAGCACGGCCAGCGATTGGCTGTCCAGTCCCGGCGGAGGTTGCCACCAGTTGCCCCCCAAACGCGTGAGCAGCCGGTCGTTGAGCGCGGTCAGGGAATGGCTCTCGAAGTATCCATGCGGGTTGCCGCTGTCGGCCGGGATGATATCGGTCGAGCGAGGTAGCCGGAGCCCGATCGTCGCACAGATCCTCGTTGCGACAGACGTCCCACTTCTCCCGACTCCCACGACGTACAAACCGGTCGTCACAGGGAATCCTTGGCATGCCCACGCAACATTGAGGTGCGAATCTAACCCGAGAGGCCGGTCAGGTCCCACCACCGAGGTACCCGAACTCCGAAGGCAGGCTGCGCAGCGTCATCTCCACGACCCGGTCATGACCCCATTGCAAGAGCGGGAGCCCGAAGCGACTGGCGACGCGCATCGGGCGCTGCATCATCTCCACCGTCCACGCCACTTCAATGCGCGAACCCCCTTCGTTGGGCCGGATCCGCATTTCCGCCCGCCCTTCGAGGTCACCCGCCACCATGGCATCGATGGCAACCGGTGCTTGGCAGTGCGTCAACACAACCCGGATGCGCATCCGGTACGGAAGAGGCGGCACGACCACTCCGTGGAGTACCGCACCCGCCGTCAGGGAATCCCCCTCCAGACGGAACTCCTGCAGCCAGGGCCACCAGCGCTCGAATTGATCCACCCGCTCGATCCCGGCCCAGATGTCCAGAGGAACGTGGTCGAAGTCGAACGCACGTCTGTACGCAATGACGGGTCGACGGGGCATACGCAGCAACACTACGAGCGCGCATTTTCCCGTGCACCCGGGTGTCACCGTTCGACACCGTCGAACGGTGACCCACCCCGGGGCAGCACACCTGCGCGCGCCGCCCAGCTTGGAGAGAACTGGGGGACGCGGTCCAATCTTCAACCACCCAGCCTGCGACCACCAGAGCCAAAGGTCCCGAACGCCTTCGGCGCGGTGTAGGGCCAAAAGTCCCGATGGTGGGGTACAAACCTGGCAGAATCGTTGCTGCGATCTCCTCGTCGGTCGGAACAACGGGAATGGGAGATTTCGACCGACACGAGGCCACCACCGAATGAAGCACACGCAACCCGGCAACCAATCAGACGTCACGAGGTCAGACGGTTCGCCGGGGATCGACACCGTTGTGCAGAAGGCTCCTTCGTGAGCGCGTCGTCCGCGCCGCTCATGGTGGTGGACGATGCGGCTCTCGAAGCGGTGTGCACAGAGATCGCCGGCGAGGAGTACTACGGGATCGACACCGAGTTCCACACTGAACGCACGTATTACCCGAAGCTGGCCCTTATCCAACTGGCATGGGCCGACAAGGTGGCGTTGGTCGACCCCCTGGCTGTCGACCCCCGCCCTCTGTCCCGCCTGTTCTCGGGTGGCGGTGTCGCGGTGGCGCACGCGGCCGAACAGGACATCGAGGTGTTGGAGACTGCGTGCGGCGCCGTGCCCCCCACGGTGTTCGACACTCAGATCGTCGCTGGGTTCCTGGGCATGTCCTCTCCCTCCCTGTCGCGCCTGGTCGATCAGATGTTGGGGGTTTCACTCCCGAAAGCTGACCAGTTGTCGGACTGGATGCAACGCCCGATCCCGGACCGTCAGATCACGTATGCCGCCGGCGATGTTGCTCACCTGCTGGAATTGCGAGCCGTCCTTTCGGCGCGGCTCGAGAAACTTGACCGACTGACCTGGGCTCTCGAGGAGTGCGCGCAGATGTTGTCCATTCGGCGCCGCCACGTGGCACCGGAGGAGCTCTGGTGGAAGATGGGTGATATCCGCAAGTTGTCAGGAAGATCCCGCGGCGTGGCCCAGGAGGTGGCAGCTTGGCGGGACCGCCGGGCCGCTGCACTCGACCGGCCGCGTCGCAGCATCCTTTCGGACCTGGCGCTCCTCGCCATTTCGCAACGCCCGCCGAAGAACCGCCATGAGCTCCAGCAGACACGCGGGGTCGATGGCCGCCATCTGGCACAGGGTGGTGCGACGGAGATCCTCGAGGCGATCGCGAGGGGCTGGCCCTCACCCCCGACGAAATTCGGCTTCCTCCTGACGGCAGGGAAGCCCAGGCACCCCCGGCCGCGGTGGCGGTCTGCACCGGGCTCGTGCGCCAGATCGCCGACGACCTCAGTTTCGACCAGGGTCTTTTGGCCACTCGGGCCGACATCTCCAACCTCTTGTGTGGCGAGACCAGCCGGCTCGATGTCGGGTGGCGAAGCTCCATCGCCGGCGATCCCCTACGGAGCCTCATCGCAGGGTCGGTGGCGGCAGCCTTCGCGACGGACGGCACCCTGGTCCTCGAAGAGAGATCCTTCCGGCCTCAGTTCACGGTCCGCTCTCGCCCCGACCAGTAGCTCTGGCGCAGTTTGTACTTCTGCAACTTGCCAGTGGCCGTGCGGTCGAGCGCGGTGCGGAATTCCACGCTCGTCGGGGCTTTGAAGTGTGCCATGTTCTCCCGGCAGTGCGCGATGAGGTCCTCCTCGGTCGCAGTGAGGTCGGGCCGGAGGACCACCAGGGCCTTGACCGTCTCGCCCCATTTCTCGTGCGGGACGCCGATCACTGCGACCTCCGCCACGGCGGGATGCCGGTAGAGGCAGTCCTCCACCTCGATCGACGAGACGTTCTCACCACCGGTGATGATGACGTCCTTCTTGCGGTCGGAGATGACGAGGTAGTCGCCGTCGAGGTAACCGCCGTCGCCGGTGTGGAACCACCCACCGGCGAGCGCCGCTGCGGACTCGTCCGGCTGCTCCCAATAGCCCGCGAAGACATGGTTGGAGCGGGCCAGCACCTCACTTTCCCCGCTGATGGCGATCTGTACACCGATCGCCGGCACACCGGCACGGCTGAGCCGGTGCGAACGCTCCACCGCGCCGATGGCGTCCCACTCCGCCGGGGCCCGATTGATGGTGAGGAGGGGCGAGGTCTCCGTGAGCCCGTAGATCTGCAGGAATTCCCATCCGAGCTCGGTCTCCACCCGCTCTATCGCCTTGGAGGGCGGTGGCGCCCCCGCCACGACGATGCGGACGGTTCCGGTCCCGGGAATGGCCCGACCCTCGCGCGCCCGTGTGGCTGCCGCATCGAGGATGGCGGCCACCACAGCCGGGGCGCCGCACAGGAGGGTGACCCCGTGGCGTTCGATCCGCGAGAGGATCTCCTCGCCATCGATCTTGCGCACCACCACGTGGAGCCCACCCATGCCCGTCACGGCGTAGGGCATGCCCCAGCCGTTGCAGTGGAACATCGGGAGGGTGTGCATGAAGACGTCGCGGTCGCTGACGCCGGTGTGCCAACCAAAGGTCACGGCGTTGACCCAGCAATTGCGATGGGTGAGTTGCACCCCCTTCGGACGGGCGGTCGTCCCCGAGGTGTAGTTCACCGAGCACGAGTAATCCTCCTCCCCGACCCACTCCCGTGGGCGCGCGCCTTCGGGGGCCGGAGCGAAGAGATCGGCATCGTCGACCCCGTCGAGGGCGAACCGGTGCGCCACGGGGATGCCGTCCACGACGGCGGTGAGGTCGGGGTCGTACAGGAGGACCGAAGCCCCGGAGTGTTCGACGATGTAGGCGATGTCAGCCGACGAAAGGCGAAAGTTGATCGGCACGAGGATGCGGCCATAGCCGCTGACACCGAAGTACGACGCGAGGAACCGGGCGGAGTTCGGGCTGACGATGGCCACCCGCTCCCCCTCCGCGACGTCGAGGTGGTCCAGAGCGAGCGCCATCCCCCGCGCCCGCGCCTCGAGCTCGGTGTAGGTCATGGTGCCGAGCGAACCCGGCACATCGGGCTCGTCGATCACCGCTGTCCGGGACCCGTAGACGGCCGCCCCCCGGTTGAGAAAATCCGCCACCGTCAATGCGACCCGCATCGGCACCCGCTCCCCTCTCCGGGCTACTCCCCCCGAATGCCCGAGACCCTACCGCCCCGGGCATACCGCTCAGGAGTGACCCAGCACCGGGTGCGGCACATACGGCTTCTCGAGAGATGCCACTTCCTCCTCGGTCAGCTCCAGCTCTTCGGCGGCCAAGGCGTCCTCCAGGTGCGCCAACTTCGTCGAGCCGACGATGGGCGCCGTGACACCAGGCTTGCCCAACAGCCACGCCAGGGCCACCTGCGGCATCGAAACGCCCCGGGTCGATGCCACCTGCTGCGCGCTCTCCACCACGTCGAAGTCGGTCGGCTGCTCGTAGAGATAATCCATGAACGAGTCGGTAGTGGATCGGGTCGTCATGCGCGCACCTGCACGCGTCCGGGTGCCTGCGAGTACCCCTCGGGCGAGCGGGCTCCAGGGGATGACGCCGACACCCTGGTCGAGGCAGAGGGGGATCATCTCGCGTTCCTCTTCCCGGTAGATCAGGTTGTAGTGGTTCTGCATCGAGACGAATGCGGTCCACCCGTTCTTCTCGGCCGTGTGCTGTGCCTTGGCGAACTGCCACGAGAACATGCTGCTCGCTCCGATGTAGCGGGCCTTACCGGCCTGCACGACTTCATGGAGTGCCCCCCATCGTCTCTTCGATGGGTGTGCGCGGGTCCCATCGGTGGATCTGGTACAGGTCGACGTAGTCCAGGCCCAGGCGACCGAGCGACGCGTCGATACCCGAGAGGATGTGTTTGCGGGACAGACCGCCGCCGTTCTCTCCGGGCGCCACCGGCATGAACACCTTCGTGGCGATGACGGCCTCGTCGCGGGTCAGGTACTTGCTCACGAGCTTCCCGGTCGCCACCTCGCTCGCTCCGCGGTTGTACGCATCGGCCGTGTCGAAGAAGGTGACCCCGCCCTCCACCGCCGCCCGCACGATGGGCTCGGCTTCGTCCTCGCTGATGGCCCAGGGCCTGTCGTCGCTCTTCCCGAACCCCATCATGCCCAGACAGACCCTGGAGACCCGGAGACCGGACTTGCCCAAATTGACGTAACGCACCGTTGACCTCCCTCAGAGCGGGGTTCGCGTGAAGTACCTGCTCAATGTTTCTTCCTGCTGCTGGTAGGACGAGCCGATGTCAGAGCCGTAGAGGGCCATCGGCTCCTCGAGCATCCGCTCGAATGTGAGTTTGCACACCGCCTGCCCGTTCTCGACCATGAACGGCACATCGTGCGCCCTCACCTCGAGCGCAGCCCGCGAACCGCGGAAGCGTCGGCTCGGGTCAAAGCCGAACCCGGGGTCGAAGAACCCGGCGTAGTGCGTGCGCAGCTCGCCGCTGGTGGGGTCGTACGCCGTCATCTCGGCGGCCAGATACGGCGGGATGCTGACCGCTTCGTGGGACATGAGGAGGTAGAAGCGCCGCGGCGAGAGCACCAGTCGGTCACCCTCTTCGCGGTAGACCGGGTCCCAGAACGCGGACGGATCCACCTCACGCGCCGACGTGAGGTCCAGGAGCGGGGCGCTGTCCCTCGTGCTGTGCCCAACTCGACCCCGGGCATCACCATGGAGATCCAGGCCCAGGAAGAGCCCGTCGGAGAGGACCAGGCGCTCACTCGGAACCGGCTCCCCGTCGCGAAAGAGGATGGGTTCCTCCTCGTGTGCCGTCCGGACCTGATCATCGGTCAGCCAGGGGCGGCCGATGGACAGGCGCAGCTGGTTCAAGGTGAGGTCCTCGCGCACCCTCACGGCGAACGAGAGAGGCACCACCTCGAGGTAGAGCGGACCCTGGTAACCGGGAGCGATCTCGTCAAAACGGTCACTATGGTCGGTGATGACACGGGTGAAGACGTCAATGCGGCCCGTAGAGCTCTTCGGGTTGGCCTTGCCCCGCAGTCCTGCGGGGAGGTCGAGCCGTTCCTTGAGCTCGATCAGATAGGGGCAGCGTGCCTCCAGCATGGCGCCGGCGCCCCGAAGGTCGATCTCGTCGAGAATGTAGTCCTTGAGCTTGTGCTCCACCGTGTCGTCACCCGGCAGGAAACTGCACCGGATGCGGAGGGCCCGCTCCCCCAGGCGCAGGTCCAGACTGGCCGGTTGCACATTGGAGCCAGGAATGTTGAATCGCCCGGCATCGACGTAGCCGGCACGGATAGCCCGCTCGAGCAGGTGCCCCGGGAGGACGCCTTCGGCGCTGGAAGGAAGGCTCAGCACCACGGGATTCTTCGATCAGTCGAGGGCATGCACGGTCACGCTATGAGCAAAGCACGTGGTGAGGCTGCACGAAAGTCCGCTGCCCCGGCATCGGGAACAGCTTGTGGATGACCTGGGGATGAACGGCCGGTACACGTACATTGCACAGGCACGCAATTGTTATCCACAAGCAACCACCGCAACTGGCATTTCACCCTGACCGGGAGCCGGGTGAAGGCGGTCGGCCCTCGCCCTCACGCCCCTCCGGGGGAAGCGGGGCGGGTGATCGAGCACCGGCGGTCGCTGCGACTAGCCTGCGCCTACCGTGACGGCAGACCTCTCAGAACCTGCCCCTACCGGCTCCGAGGGCACATCCGACCAGATGGTCGATGAGAAGCCGTCCAGACGTTCACACTGGCTGCGCGAGACGGGAATTGTCGTCGTGGTGGCTATTGTGGCGGCCCTCCTCCTCCGTGCTTTCGTCGTCCAGACATTCTTCATCCCTTCGGGCTCAATGGAACCGACGCTCAACATCGGCGACCGCATCGTGGTCGACAAGTTGAGCTACCACCTCCACGGCGTGGATCGGGGCAACATCGTCGTCTTCAAACGGCCCGCCGGCGAGAACTGCGGCGGGGAACCTGTGGCTGACCTGGTCAAACGGGTGATCGGGCTTCCCGGTGAGACGATCTCACTGACAAAAGGAAGCAGGGGTTATGTGCTCATCGACGGGAAGCGCCTGGACGAAACCTGGCTCCCGTCCTCCGTGCAGGGAATGACGTTCCCCGGACCGGCCGGGACGCCGTACAACCTTGCCAAGCCCTATGTGATCCCGGCCAACCACTACTTCGTCATGGGCGACAACCGCACGGACTCCTGCGACAGCCGCTATTGGGGCCCGATCTCCCGTTCCCTCATCGTCGGCAAGGTCGATATGAGGGTGTGGCCGATCACAGGCTTGCACTTCTTCTTCTGAGGCGGTTCCAACCACCGAGAAATGGGTAGTTCTTCCCCGGGCCACACACGGTTTTATGCCCGCGGCCTGGTGGGATCCTCCGCTCAGTACGATGGGGGGACCTTTTCGTGATCAGAAGGGACGAGATGGTGCCTAGCCGCGGCGAGAGTTCTGCAACAGGCGACGCACACCTGCTGCCGGCTTCCCTGCCGGATATCGGGCGCTCACTCCAGGCCGCCCGCGAACACACCAATCTCAGCCTGCCCGAGGCCGCCGCGCGATTCGGCCTCCGAAGCGCCGCTCTCGAGGCGCTCGAAAGCGGCGGTGCCGGGCCTCAGCATGACCGGATCGAAACGCTGCAGAACCTCCGGACCTACGCAAACGCCCTGGGCCTACCCGGGGACAGTTACGTGCTGGTCGCCCTCGAACAATGGCCCCTCGCGGCTCCTACCCCGGCGACGAACGGTGACACCGCCGTGGTCCCGGTCGTCTCGATCTCGTCTGCACCCGCAGGAGGGCACTCCCCGGCAGGCGGAGGAGCAATCTGGAGCAGAGAGGCGACGGGGGTGGCCGATGCCACGACAACCGGCGTCTTCGAGCCCGTGACCCGACCGGTCCTTCTGGGCGAGAACACCATGCTGAGCGACACCAGCCAGGTCCCGGCCATCGACACGGGCCAGGTCGCTGCCGTCAACTTTCAGACGCCCAGAATCCTGAAAGTGCTCGTGGGCCTCGTGGCGTTCCTGATCGTGGTGGGCGCGGTCGCTCTGCTGGAGCACGACAACGTCGACCACTGGTACCACGACGCACGGTCGACGACCGCCCACTGGTACGACAATGCCAAGGTTGCCGTCGGAATCACCGCGACGCCGAAGGGACATACCACAGCGACCACAACGCCCACCACGTCCAGGTCGACCTCAAAAGGTCCTACCGTCAGGGTCGTACCCGACCCCTCGGGTCAGGCCGCCACCTTCAATGTCTCCGCGGCGTCGTTCATCGTCAAGATCCTGGCGGACAACGCCCCCTGCTGGGTCCAGGCCACCGAACTGGGCAATCCCAAACCCGTCTTCGCGCAGGTCCTCCCCGCCGGGCAGAGCCACCTCTTCAAGGTCACGAGCTCCATGACGATCGTGACCGGCAGTGGGTCGGGCAGAGCCTTCGTCTATTCGGGATTCACGTTGCTCACCTCGTACGTCCCGGCCAAAACGCCGTTCACCATGACGTTCAACGCCGCGACCTGACGCCGCTGCATCCGCGGTCCGGCTACTCGTCCTCGCCTTCAGCCGTCACGCGTGCCACGGCGGCGACGGACTGACCATCATCGAGGTTCATGACCCGCACACCGGTGGCGTCGCGGCCCTGTGACGCGATTTCGCGGGCAGCGGTTCGAATGACAACGCCTCCGGACGAAACGAGAAGGATCTCCTCGTCCAGGGCCACCATGAACGCGGCAACCACGAAGCCTCGTTTCCCCGTCAAACGGATGCCGCGCACACCCTGGCCGCCCCGGGCCTGCCGGTTGAAACGCTCGAGCTTGGTGCGCTTGCCATAGCCGGCGTCGGTCACGATGAGGATGTCGGTGTCGTCCGCCGCCACGTCGCAGGACACCACGGCGTCGCCGGCGCGCAGACGGATGCCCCGTACGCCGGCGGCGTCCCGCCCCATTGCACGCACGTCCGTTTCGTTGAACCGGATCGTCATGCCGGTCCGGGTTACCTCGAAGATGTCGTCATCCCCCGACGTGGCCACCACACGCACCAGTTCGTCGCCGTCGCGCAGGTTGATTGCGATGAATCCTTCGCGCCGTGACTTGTCGTACTCGCTCAGCGCGGTTTTTTTAACCTGACCCTGGGCGGTCGCAAAAACGAGATACTGGTCCGGCGAGAACTCACGCGTCGTGATGATCGCCTGCACCGACTCGTTGGGGGCGAGCGGAACAAGGTTCACCGCGGCCGTTCCCTTCGCCGTCCGCTCCTTCAGGGGGATCTCGTGCCCGCGCAGTCTGTAGACCTTCCCGTGGTTGGAGAAGAGCAACAGGTAGGAGTGGGAGGAGGAGTGCACAACCTGGTTGACCAGGTCTTCTTCCTTCAGCCGGGCACCTTGAACCCCCCGGCCACCCCGCCCCTGGGTGCGGAAGGCCGCTGCTGCCACGGACTTGATGTAGCCGCCCTTGGTCATGGTGACGACGATCTCCTCGTCGTCGATCAGGTCTTCGACACCCATCTCGCCGGGGTCGTGCGTGATGACGCTGCGGCGCGCGTTGGCGAACTTCTCACGAATCGCTGTCATCTCCGTGGCGATGACGCCACGCAACTTGGTGTCGTCGGCCAGGATCGACTCCAGATATGCGATTTCCTCCAGGAGCTTTGCCATCTCCTCTTCGAGCTGCGTGCGGCCCAGACGGGTCAGCCGACCCAGCGTCATGTCGAGAATGTGCTCGGCCTGGGTCTCGCTGAAGGTGAACGGTTCGGCCATCAGCGCGGTCCGGGCCGTCGGGCGGTCGTCCGAGCCCCGGATGGTGGCGATCACGGCATCGAGCATGTCGATGGCCCGCAGGAGGCCCTCGACGATGTGTGCCCGTTTACGCGCCTTGTCGAGCCGGAACTCGGTGCGCCGGGTGATCACCTCGATCTGATGGTCGATGTAATGCGAAAGGGCCTGCGCGAGGTTCAACGTGCGCGGGACCGAATCGACGAGGGCCAGCATGTTGACGCCGAAGCTCGTTTGCAGCGGCGTCTGCTTGAAGAGGTTGTTGAGCACCACGTTTGCGTTGGCGTCGCGCTTGAGCTCGATGACCAGACGTGGCTGCTGGTTGGCCGACGAGTTGAGGACCCCGCTGATGCCGTCAAGCTCTCCCGCCCGCACCAGGTCGGAGATCTTCTGCTCAATGACCTCGACCGAGGTCTGATACGGAAACTCTGTGACCACGATGCGGTCGCCCACCCGACCCTCTTCGATCTCGGCGACCGCGCGGATCTTGATCGATCCTCGACCCGTGCGGTACGCGTCGAGAATTCCCTGCCGTCCGAGGATGAGCCCCCCGGTGGGAAAGTCCGGACCTTTCACAAAGGCCATCAGGTCATCAGGTGTGGCCTCGGGATTGTGGAGCACATGGATGGCCGCATCAATCACCTCGCCCATGTTGTGGGGTGGGATGTTGGTCGCCATACCGACCGCGATGCCCTGCGAACCGTTGATCAACAGGTTGGGAAAGCGGCCCGGTAGAACGACCGGCTCTTCGTCGGAGCCGTCGTAGTTGGCGATCATGTCGACGGTTTCCTCGTCGATGTCGGCCATGAGCTCGAGCGCGAGCGGAGCGAGTCGACATTCGGTGTAGCGCATGGCGGCCGGACCGTCGTCGGGCCCGCGTCCGCCGAAGTTCCCGTGGCCGTCGATCAGCGGGTGCCGCAGGGAGAACTCCTGCACCATCCGCGCCAGCGCCTCGTAGATGGCCGAGTCACCGTGGGGGTGGTACGTCCCCATGACGTCACCCACCACCTTGGCGCACTTGTTATGGGGCCGATCGGGTCGCAGGCCGCGGTCGAACATGGAGAACAGAATCCGGCGGTGCACCGGTTTGAGCCCGTCGCGCACGTCGGGAAGAGCGCGCGACACGATGACCGACATGGAGTACTCGAGGAACGAGCGCTCCATCTCTTCCTGGATTTCGATGGGCTCTACCGAGCCGCTGACCGGCTCTTCGTCGCCGGGAGGCGTCCCGCTGCCGTCGCCACTACCTCCGCGTCCGCCGCTTCCGCGCGTCGACTGTCGTGCCATGTGTTCTCCTGCTCCGATCGCCTAGATGTCGAGAAAACGGACGTCTTTGGCGTTGGTCTGAATGAAATGCCGGCGCAGCTCGACGTCGTCGCCCATCAGGATTGAGCAGACGTCGTCTGCCAGTGCTGCCTGCTCGACGTTGATCTGTAACAACGAACGTAAGGACGGCGACATGGTGGTGTCGCGGAGTTCGGCGAAGTCCATCTCCCCGAGGCCCTTGAGCCGGTTGAAATCATGCTTGTGGTCCGGGTGCTCGGCGAGGAACGCCGCTTTCGCCATGTCATCTTTGAGGTAGATCTTCTCCTTGCCGACCAGCGTTGAATAGAGCGGCGGCTGGGCGACATAGACGAAGCCTCCCTCGACCAGGGGCTTCATCTGACGGAAGAAGAAGGTCAGAAGGAGCGTCCGGATGTGACTTCCGTCCACGTCGGCATCGGCCAGCAAAATGACTTTGTGATAGCGGATCTTCTCAATGTCGAAATCATCGGCCAGACCGGCGCCGATGGCAGAGATGAGCGCCTGAATCTCCGTGTTCTTCAGCATCTTGTCGATACGGGCCCGCTCGACGTTCAGAATCTTCCCACGAATAGGCAGGATCGCCTGCGTGCGCGGGTCACGGGCGTCCTTCGCGGATCCACCGGCCGAGTTGCCCTCCACGATGAAGAGTTCGGACTCGCGGGGGTTCCGCGAGGAACAGTCGGAGAGCTTGCCCGGCAGACCCGCACCATCGAGGGCAGACTTGCGCCGGGTGAGATCACGGGCGCCCTGTGCGGCCATCCGCGCCCGCGCCGCCTGCGTGGCCTTCGCCACAATCTGATTGGCCTCTTTGGGATTCTCCTCCAACCATTCGCTCAGCTTCTTGTTGGTGGCCTTCACCACGAGAGAGCGCATGGACTGGTTGCCCAATTTCGCCTTGGTCTGCCCTTCGAACTGCGGGTCACGGAGGCGGACGGAGATGATCGCCGTGAGGCCTTCCCGGATGTCCTCTCCCTGCAGGTTGTCTTCCTTTTCCTTGAGAAGATTGCGCGCCCGGGCGTACCGGTTGACCGTGTTGGTCAGGGCCGTGCGGAACCCCTCTTCGTGCATTCCGCCCTCCACGGTCGAGATGCCGTTCGCGAACGAAAAAATCGACTCGTGGAACCCCGTGTTCCACTGCATGGCGATCTCGACTTCTTGGCCTTCTTCGGCCTCTTCAAAGCCCGCAACCTTGCGGAACAACGATTCCTTGGCCGCGTTCAGGTGCTTTACGAAGTCGACGATCCCGCCCGCGTATTTGAACGTGGTCTTGGCCTCGGGCGTCGCCCGCTCGTCGGTGAAACGGATGTCCAGACCTTTGTTCAAGAAGGCCATGATCTGCATCCGCTCGGTGATGGTCTGGGCCCGAAACTCGGTTTCATCGAGAATCGACCCGTCCGGCCAGAACGTCACCGTCGTCCCGGTGCGTGGCTCGCCGGTCGACCGGTCGATGGGAGAGGGGCCGGTCGCGGCGATCCTGCGCGTGACCTTTCCACCGTTTTCAAATTCGGCTTCCCACCGCTGCCCGTCGCGGTCGATCTCGAGGATCAGACGGCTGGAGAGCGCATTCACCACCGAGATGCCGACGCCGTGGAGTCCCCCGGAAACCTGGTACCCCTTCCCTCCGAACTTCCCGCCGGCGTGCAGAGTGGTGAGCACGATTTCCGCCGTGGACATTTTCGTGTTCTTCGGGTGCGGTCCCACGGGAATTCCCGCGCCGTCATCTCTCACCCGGCATCCTCCGTCGGCCAACAACGTGACGTCGATCCGTGAGGCCCGGCCCGCCATCGCCTCGTCGACCGAGTTGTCGACCACCTCCCACACCAGGTGATGCAGCCCTGTCGGCCCGGTGGAGCCGATGTACATCCCCGGACGTTTGCGCACAGCCTCGAGTCCCTCGAGGATCGTGATATCACTCTCGCTGTAGGAACTGTCCTGCGGAGTTGTAACTCCATCAACCTTTATCGCCACAGGCGCGCCCTTTCAAAACGGCAATTTTCGCGGTGCGGATCGAATCCCCGAACCATGGTCCCCGGTATTCCCATCCGAACGCTCCATCCTACCCGACAGCTGTCTCATTTCGGCACGTTTCGACCGGCCACGTCCGACCGCTACGACCGTTGGACCACCACTTCTATTCGTTCGATGGAACTGTCTCCAAGTTGCTGCAATTGACGCAACATCCGCTCGGTCGCCATCCGTGCCCGAGTCGCCCAAATGGGGTGATCCACACCGACCACAAGGGTGGAATTCTGCAGGCGCATCGGTTGCACGTGGCTGGAGAGTTCGGCGCCCACCACCTCCTCCCAGCGGGTGAAGACGAGTTCCATCGTCTGCGGGGACGGCGAGGCCCCGAGACGGCTCAACACCTTCGCCAGAGCGTCTCCGACCTGCAGAGGCCCGGCATCGTGCCCGCGCGGCCGGTGCCGTCGCTCGTCGCTCACGAAACCCGGGCGATCTGCCCGATATCGACGACCTGTGCCACCTCTATGCCGGCGGGCAGCGGCGCTGCCGTCGTCAGAATCGACTGCCCTCGCGGCAGCTCGGCGATAAGGGCGCGGCTCCGGGCCGGATCGAGCTCCGAGAAGACATCGTCGAGGAGGAGTATCGGGGTGAGGTCGGTGTTCTCGATCACGAGTTGGTGGACCGCGATGCGCAACGCCAGAGCCAGGCACCGCTGCTCCCCCTGGGAGGCGTGGGTCCTGGCTTCACGCCCTTCGAGGGTCAGAAGGAGGTCGTCCCGGTGAGGCCCCAGGGTGTTGACACCCCGCCGGAGGTCTTCGTTCCGGTGCGCGGTCAACGCGTCGAGGAGTTCGCCGGTCCAGCTCCGGACGTAGTGCTGCCCGGTCAGCACGTCATCGGGTGTTCCGGCCAGTCGACCGTAGGCGGGCCCGACGAAGCGGCCCAGGGCTCCCACCAGGCGTTCTCGGGCCGCGACGAGAATCTTCCCGGCCTGTGCCAACCGTTCGTCCCAGACGTCGAGTGTGCTGGCCACATCGCCGGTCACCCGGCCACCGGCCTGGCGCAACAACGCGGCCCTCTGCCGCAGAATCCGTTCGACGTCATCGGCCGCACGGGCTCCCTCCGCGTCGAGAAGGCTCAGCGCGTCGTCCAGGACATCTCGACGGATCTTCGGCCCCCCGCTGACGATGGCGAGGTCCTCGGGCGAGAAGATCGTGCAAGGGGCAGCTCTGGCCAGGTCTTTTCGGCCATGGGCCGCTTTACGATTCACCTGCGTCCTGCTCCGGCCTTCGAGGACGATTTCCGCCTCCACCAAGGTGGGGCTTCCCTCCCGCTGCAGTTCAGCGCGGACGATCGCCCTCGTACCCCCGGTGCGCACCATCGCTTCTCGCGGGGCCCCCCGAAAGGATCTCTGTGTCCCGAGATAGACCATCGCCTCGAGCACGCTGGTCTTGCCTGTGCCGTTGGGACCTGTGATGACGGTGGTTCCCTCGGTCTGCGGAACGAAGACAGCCTCGTTGAAAATACGGAAATCGATGAGTTCTATCTGCCGCAGACTCACCGCCGAAATTGCTCTTTCGCTCAGGAAACGCGCACTGGCATCAACAAATACCGAAACTGGTCGTCGTCGGCGCCTCGTACCGTAGCCGCACGCGAGGCATCGGCCGATTCCAGTATCACCTCATCACCCTGTACAGCTTCGGTCCCGTCTATCAGATACGAAGGATTGAAGGCGATCACCAGGTCCTCCCCCGTGAAATCACCATCGACCGACTCCGACGCGTCCCCGACCTCCTGGCTCACCACCGTGAGGTCCACTCCCCCTTGGCGCATCGAAAGCCGCACCGGGGTGGTGTTATCCCGGACCAGGAGCTGAACCCGACGCAGTGCAGCGAGAAATGACTCCTTCCCGAGGTGGAGCCGATTCGGGTAGTGGTCGGGAATCAGCTGGTTATAGTCGGGATAGCGACCCTCGAGCAGCCGCGTGCTTATTTGCACGTTTCCCTGCCAGAAGGTGATTTCGCTGCTGCTGGCCGCGACACCGACGTGGCTCTCCCCTTCCTCGCCTGCGACGTGTCGCGAGGGCAGTCTCTGCAGTTCGGCCAAGGCCCGGGCCGGGACCAGGAGATCCTCTTCGCCAGGTAATGCCGTGATGCCGGGTAGATCACGCATGGCCATCCGATACGAGTCGGTGGCGACCATCCGAATGGATCCGTTCACCCGGGACAACAGGACGCCGGTCAGAAGCGGGCGGGCATCGTCATGGGAGGCGGCCCGGACAACCTGGCGGACTGCTTCCCCCAGAGCGGCCTCCGGGAGATCGGTCGTTGCCTCGGTTGATTTCCCGACAGCCGGAAACTCCACGACCGGGTACGTCCGCAATTTGAAGTTCGACCGGGCCGCGGAGATCGTGATGTGGTCGTCATCGTTCGCGAACGTGACGGCTCCCGGCTCCAGCCGTCGCACGATGTCGGTGGAGAGTCGGGCCGGGACGACGCAGCTCCCGTCCTCGACGCCGATCACTTCTTCGGTGACCTGGATCGTAAGGTCGAGATCCGTCCCTGTGACCGAAAGCACATTTCCCGTGCACGTGAGCAGGAGACCGGACAATACCGGGGAGGAGGTCGCGCGTGCGCCCACGGCACGACCAGCGGTTGCCAGCATGTCGATCAGTGCGTCTCGCTCGGATCTGAACTTCACCGGTGCTTGTCCTTTCGGCCGTGTCCCCAGTCACCGTTGGATGAGGAGGAGTGAAATGTAACTAGTAAAGGTAATAAGGGCTGTGGATTGTGGATGACCGTCACCCGTGGCTGGTGAATGGCTGTAACCGTGTCCCCATCGCCGTGTGGGTGACGGCGGGTGGGACAGTGGGCCACTTCACTTCCCCGCCTCGGTCTGGGGACGGACGACCACGCTATCCCCAGCACGACGGGGGTTGTCCACAGCTTCTCCGGCTCTTGCACAGGCCGCTCACGTTCCGGCTCGCACCTGTTGAATTAGCTCAGTGACCTGCTCATATATCTGCCGGCGTTGTTGCATTTGGCCCGTGATCTTGTCCACAGCGTGAATAACGGTGGTGTGGTCACGGTTGCCGAAGACGCGGGCGATGGCGGGATAGCTGTAGTCGGTCAGATTTCGTACCAGGTACATCGCGACCTGCCGTGCAGTGACCAGGGGTCGCGTCCGGCTCGGACCACAAATTGCCTCGATGCTGAACCCGTAGCTGGCCGCTGTGGCCTCGAGGATGATTTGGGGGGTGATACGGCGGGGCTCGCCGGCGAGGACGATGTCCGAAAGCACCCGCTCGGCTTGCGCCAGTGAGATCGCCTCCTTGTTGAGTTTGGCGAAGGCGCTTATGCGGGTGAGTGCCCCTTCGAGCTCCCTGATGTTGTTCTTCACGTGCGTGGCGATGAACTCGAGGACGTCGTCAGGGACCTCCTGGCGCTCACTCTCTGATTTTGAACGAAGGATGGCGAGGCGGGTTTCAAGGTCAGGAGGGTCGATCTCGGTGATGAGACCAGAGAGGAAGCGGCTTCGGAGCCGATCCTCGAGGGTCTCGATCGATTTCGGCGGTCGATCGGAGGTGAGGACAATCTGCTTGGATGCGCCCTTGAGGTCGTTGTAGGTGTGGAAGAACTCCTCTTGCAGGCCTTCCTTGTTCTCCATGAACTGGACATCGTCGATGAGAAGCACATCGCATTCCCGGTAGCGACGCTTGAAAGCCAAGGTGGTCGAGGTGCGGAGTGAGTCGACAAAGTCGTTCATGAACGTCTCGGTGGTGACGTAAAGCACCTTGCGTCGGCTGAAATTCTCCGAAACGTAGTTGCCGATGGCATGGAGAAGATGGGTTTTTCCCAGACCGCTGTCGCCGTAAATGAAGAGCGGATTATAGGATCTACCAGGAGTTTCAGCGACGGCCTGTGCCGCCGCGTGAGCGAGCCGATTCGAGGACGCGGCGACGAAGGTCTCGAAGACGAACTTCGGGTCGAGTTGGACCGCCGGGGATTCCCGACCGTTTGTCGTGACCTGGGGAGCCGGCGCCAGCCGGGCGTTGACTTCGGCCTGGGCCGGCACGCCCAGGAACTCCTCCAGCTCGGGTTCGTCCGGCTCGTGGTGCTGCACTTCGAGACGCCCCCGCACCGGCGAACCGACCTCGTTGGCCAGCGTGTCCTCGATCATGGGCAGATAGCGGGTCTCCACCCGCTCGAGGATGAGACCGTTGGGAACGGACAGGACGAAGACGCCGTCTGCGAACGTCACGGGCTCGATCCCCGATAACCACAGCTGCCACGTCGTCTCTGAAACCTGCTCGCGCAACGACCCGGTACACCGGTTCCATAGTTCTCCGGCCTGATTCACCGCGTCGTCCGATAGCCCTTCCTCCGTCCGCGGCGTCCTGGGCAGGTCTGAACGTTCCTCGGTGCGGGTAATTCGTTGACGGTACACCGTGCCGCACCGGTCGACTAGTGGGGATTGTCCAATCGCGCCTAACATGGACGCACTCCACTACCACTGGCCCCAGACCAGCTGGTGAAACGAACTCTGTTACGCCCCGGCCGATGCCGTGAAAGCGTGGCGAAAGGCTGAATGACGTGAAGCGTACCTACCAACCGAATACCCGCAAGCGGGCCAAGACGCACGGATTCCGCAAACGCATGTCCACGCGTGCGGGCCGGGCCATCCTGAAGTCACGGCGGCTCAAGGGGCGCCACCGTCTCACCGTCTGAGCTGCTCGTGGCCACCAGGACGGTTGGAAGAATCCAAACCAGGGCAGCATTCGGCCAACTGCAGCGCTCCCGTGCCCGGGCGAGTTGCGGCCCGGTGCGCGCTATCTTTGTGCCGGCAGACACCGGTGCTTCCGGCGTGTATCCCCAGGTGGGGTACGCAATTGGGAAACACTGTGGCAATGCTGTGGTGCGCAACTCGCTTCGACGACGTATGCGGGAGTCCGCCCGTAGCATCGCCCCGACGCTTCCCCGAGGCACCTACCTGCTCCGGGTCGAGCCCGCCGCCGCCCGTTGTGAGCCGGCGCAGTTCGTGAGGTTCGTACAGGAGGCCTTGTCGCGGGCGCCGGGATCGGTGCGGGGATCGTCATGAAGAACGCCGAAACGTCTCCGAACTTTGCGTCAAGAGTGGCGATCCGCACGCTTCAGGGGTACCAGAGCGCGGCGTCAGGCCGGATTTCCCCGTGTCGGTTCTACCCGAGTTGCTCCAATTACGCCGTTGAGGCGTTTACTGAGCACGGCTTCTGGTCCGGGCTCGTCCTGACGACGAAACGCCTGATCCGTTGTCGGCCCTTCGGCCCCCACGGCGTGGACCTTGTCCCGCTGCACGTCCACGTCAGGGCAGACTCGAAGGGCGGTCGGGTCCGATGATGAGCACACTGCTCGGAGAGAACGCCCTGTTCAAGTCCATCGGAGAGATATTCCACCCGCTGTTCGAGCTCTTCGGTCTGATCCTGGCCGGCATCTACGCCGTCATCCCCAACTACGGCGCCTCGATCATCGGCCTGACGATCATCATCATGGCGGCCTTGACGCCGGTGACGATCAAGAGCACCAAGTCCATGATCGCCATGCAGCGCCTGCAGCCGGAGATGAAGAAGCTCCAGGTCAAGTACAAGGGCCCTGAGAACCGCGAGCAGCTGAACGCGGAAATGATGAAGTTGTACAAAGAGAACGGCACCAGTCCGTTCGGCGCCTGCCTGCCGAGTCTGCTGCAAATGCCGTTCTTGATCGTCCTCTACTCCCTTATTCGTGGACTGTCCTATGGGGTAACGACGAAGTCCGGAAAATTTATACCGATGCCCCGGTATATTCCGACTAATTCCAAAATGCACCACGACCTGGTGGCCAGTGGCGGTCAAATGCACTGGTGGTTTGGCATGGATCTTTCGTCCACTCCATTCAGTCATCACGGGGCTAATCAGGCGCTACTCACCATCCCTTATTTGGTTCTAATCGGGATGGCTATTTTCTTGCAGTACTACCAAATGAAGCAGATGAATAGTCGCAATCCTCAGGCAGCGGCTGCGAATCCGCAGATGCAACAAATGCAAAAGTTTTTTCCTATTATCTTCGGTATAATTTACCTGAGAGTGCCCGCAGGAGCGACCATCTACATGGTGGTTTCGTCGGCGATGAGGATCGGGACGCAGGAGTACATGTTCCGTTCAGGGATGGTCACGCCGGTTGGCGCCGCGCCCACCGAGAAGGCGTCCGAACGCGAGATAGGTGGATCCTCGGGGCAGCCCAAGGTGACCGGGCCTCAAAAGGCCATTGGCACGGGTGGAGGCAAGACACCGGCCAAGGGAGCGACGCCTCCGAAGGGGACGGCTACCCCGAAGAACGGTTCAGGATCGAACGGGAAGACGGCGGCCAATGGAAAGCCGCCGGGCACCGTTCGCCGCACCACGAATCCGAAAGCCACGAATGGCAAAGGCGCAGCCGCCGGCAAAGGCGGCGCGGCCAATGGGAAGAAACCATCAGAAGACGCGGAAATCGAGCTCACACCGGTGCCGAAAGAGCATCCACGCTCGCGATCCAAGAGGACAAGAAAGGCTCGATAGAGCGTGGAGTGGGTAGAGGTCGCAGGAAAAACCATCGCCGAGGCAACTGAGCTCGCCTTGGACCAGCTCGGGGTCGCAGTGGGTGACGCAGAGGTCATCGTGGTCACGGAGCCGAAAACGGGTCTGTTCGGGCGGATGAGGGTCGAGGCTCGTGTGCGCGCCCGCGTCCGCCCCGTCGGAGCGCGGCCGAAGCGCGAACGGTCGAGGGATCGGAGCCGGGGGGGTAAGGGAGGCGGTGGCCAGAATGGGTCTGGAAGCCGTCCGACCACGCCCCGCAGCGACCAGAAGGCGCCTGCTGACGGGGCTTCCGAAGGTGCGGGCACTGGTACCAGCCGGTCTGCCCGTCGTCGCCGGAATCGCAGTCAGGGCGGCGCGGGGTCCTCGGGTGGAGCCCAGAACGGATCTGTCGCCCCGAAGAGCGAGGCGTCGAACGGGGCAACGCCGAAGAACACGCAACGGACCAAAGAACCGAAGGAGACAGCTGACATGGCCGAAGGTATGACGCTCGAGGAGCAGGGTGAGGTTGGCCGAGCGTTCTTGGCCGGCTTGCTGACCGAATACGGGGTCTCCGCGTCGGTGGAGATGCGACTTCTGGACGAGGAGACGGTGGAGGTAGCCGCCGTGGGAGACGACCTGGGCCTGCTTGTCGGGCCTCGAGGGTCAACCCTGAGTGCGCTGCAGGATCTCACACGCGCTGTTGTTCAACGCCAGTGCCCGTCTCGGACCGATCGCATCCTTGTGGACGTGGCGGGCTACCGCGAGAAGCGTTCAGCCGCTTTGAAGCGGTTCAGCACCCAGATCGCCGAGGAAGTCATCGCGTCGGGGCAGGAGAAGGCTCTCGAAGCGATGAGCCCGGCGGACCGCAAGGCGGTTCACGACGCGGTCAATGAGATCGAAGGAGTTGCCACCCGATCAGAGGGTGAGGACCCGAACCGTTATATCGTCATCGCCCCAGCCGGCTGATTCAGGTCCGTCGATGTCGGTCGCCGACAACGACGGAGTTCCTGGATCTGTCAGAGGGGCACTGCTTGCGGCGCGTCAGCTCGGATTTTTGGGTCCTGGGCCCATCGACCGCCACTTGGTCCACGCACAGGGTTTCGTTGATCTGGCGAAGAGTCAGTCCCGCACCGTGGGGTCGCCTCACATACTGGATCTAGGTTCGGGCGGAGGGCTTCCTGGCCTTGTGCTGGCCGATCAATGGGCAGAAGCGAGGCTCGTCCTGCTCGACGCGAACCAGCGTCGCACCGATTTTCTCCAACGGGTGGTGATCTCCTGCGGCTTTCAGGACCGTGTTCGAGTAGTACAGCAGCGGGCTGAAATTGCCGGTCGTGATCCCCTCCTCCGGAAGGCGTTTGATGGTGTCGTCGTCCGGTCGTTCGGACCTCCGGCTGTTGTTGCCGAATGCGCAGCACCATTCCTTCGCAAAGACGGGTGGCTCATTGTCTCGGAGCCTCCGACAGGTGAGGAACTTCAAGGGCCCGCCCCCGACGAATCAGGTCGTTGGCCAGCGGAGTTGCTCGCTGAAGTTGGACTTACTCCTCTCGAATTCGTGCGGTACGAGTTCGGCTATCAAGTCCTGCGGCAATCGGTAATTTGCCCGGAGAGGTTCCCCCGTCGCGACGGCGTTCCCAGCCGAAAGCCGCTCTTTTAGAGGACAGCCAGGTTCACCTACCCGTCCACCTTTTGTATGACCCACCGGTCCAGCGGTGATTTAGCATCCGCGTCACTTGACCGGACTCGGGGAGCCGTCTCGCGAACGGAGCGACCCGCACCCCGGCCAGGAAGTTCCGTCCTTTAGTGGTGGCCCTCGTACGCCCACAAGGATCCCGGTGCAAGAGGGCCTGGAGACCCTGAGCCTGGCGACCTCCCCACTCCCCCTGGGGTTCATGGCTTCCGGCGCCCTACATGCGACGAGTTACGAGCAGGCGAAGCACCTGCCTTGCCCGGGCTTCGGACGAGGATGGGAATGTTTCACGTGGAACATTACGGCGGTACTGAGGCCCACGCCTATGGGTCGTGGCCATACGTCTCCCGGGTCGCCGACACCGATGCCGCCTAGGTGTGAGTGCGCCGAAACCCGTTGAATAGCGAGGTCGTCGTCGGTGAGATCCGAGTCGACAAGGAGAACTGGCTCTCCGACCCAGCGGCCACAAACGAGGCGTTCACCCCGATAGTACGTTGAAGCCCGCCTCAAGAGCACGCTGGACGTCACATCCGAGGGTTGCAAAGATCCGGCCCGCCGCCGAATCGGCTGCCGCCCTTCGCCCTCACATGAGGGAGCTCGATTCCCAGGCTTGGCCAGCGCCTCGAGCGTTGCCATGGCTACTCACCGCCTGTTCTCATTCGAGATGGCCGAGTCGAAGCGGCCCGATGGTCTATGGAAGGAACTCTCTCGCCATCTGTTCAGATGGACAATCGGTCCTGGAGATGAACCTGTGGGCGCCCCGGCCCGAGCCGGCCGCCCTGAATCGCTTCAGAAGGAGATAGCCGACTGAAGTCGGGTCGAGTGACCGGCGTGTGATCGAAGCTGCTCGGTGAACCAACCGGTGTGCTTCGCCCGTACAGTTTGCATGGTCCGGGTGTCACGGACGCTGGGCTGATCCTTCAGGATAGAGGGGAAGAGGGCGGAGACGCTCTGGGTTTCCGACAGTGATTGGCGGACACCCGACCGGGTCGGATCAGAGCCCGTCCCCCCGTCGGGCACAATGGCGGCCTCGGGGGCGAAGCGGTCGAACATAGCCGTTTCTTGGACCCGCAGTGCATCCGGTCTCCGTATGTGGTCAAGGAGGAACGGCTTGGTCAAGCGAGCCGTCGGGTGAACCCGAAGGGGATAAGGCAACCCAGAATATGTGATCCTCGCCAGTTCAGGTGCGGAGAGCGGAGGGCTCCGAGTGATCGTACCGTCGAAGCGAACGGACGCCACCAAAGCGCTCGGCCTTTGTCGCCTACAGGCGACGCTGAATCCGTGAAGCTTGGCGGGGAACCTTCCTTCGCCGGCATGGCTGACTCCCGCCGGATGCCACGGTTGGGTGGAGCGACAATCCCATGGATCCTCTGGTCTGCTCCGTTGAAGAGCTTCCAGAGTTCGCCCTGGCGGCTCGTCACATATGGTCTAGGGAGGGCCCAGTCGGCGGTTCGCCAGTAAGCCCCACCTTTCCGACGATGTCGGGGTTGTGTGATAAACGGTAACCGTGGGTTGTGATGATCCGGATACTCGTCGTTAGCTCCCTCCCCCACATCGCCTGGCGTCACAACGTGCTGTCTCATCACATCGGGGCCCCGCTCGGGAGCCGGCCGGCTCGCCTTTCTGCCGTGAAGTGGCAAAGCAGGGGCCGCTGAGGGCGTCGAAGCGGTGGCCAAATAATTGTGGCCCGAGGACCTTGGATGAAGCGCCGAGCGACGGACAATGCCCGTTTCGACCGAATGTTTCACGTGAAACATTCGACGAGTCTTGACCTGGGCAGGGTCGGCAGGCCAGGATAGGTAATGTGACACGGCGAATTGTTGAGACTGCTTAATGCGGATCCGCCGTCGGGACAGGGGTGAGGCAGGTCGAGTTCCGGCCGTTGAAGCTACCGATCCGCCCGTCCAACCTGTGGATGACATCGTTCTTATGGCAGTCCCTTCCCTGCCAGCGGATGACCGGGAGACGCAAGCAGCCTCTTCCCCAGACGCCACGCCACCTCCGTTTGACCAAGCGCTGCTGCCGCCAACTCCCGCTTCGGCTCCGCAGCCGACACAGGCGCCCATGCGGGGCTCCTCGCCACCTGTCGAAGCCTTTGTCCCGGTCGAGCCCGTGGTTGTGCCTCCTGTCGTTGAGCCCAGGGTTGAACCGGTCGGCCGCGCCACTGAGCCGATCCTTCAGCAGGCCTCCCGCACTCCGGTCACCGAGACCGCGGTGACGGGTGTCGAGACCGAGAATGTCGTCACCCAGCCCATTGTGGCACCGGAACCTGCGTCCGCCCGGGTCGCGACTCCTGCGTCCGCCCCGCCCCCCGCGTCCGCCACCGCTCCAGTGGAGGAGGCGTCGAGTCCGCAGATGAGGACGCCGACCATCCGGTCCGAGGCCGACAGTCTCCTTGACGGTTCCCTACCTGCACCGAGAGAGCTCCCACGCGTGATCGCCATCGCGAACCAGAAGGGCGGCGTCGGTAAGACTACGACGACCGTCAATCTCGGCGCCGCCCTCGCTGAAATCGGCTACCGGGTGCTTGTTATCGATCTGGATCCTCAGGGCAATGCGACGACGGGGTTGGGGATCGATGCCCGCAACTTCGAGCTTTCGATGTACGACGTCATCATGCGGGATCAATCGCTGGAGGACTGCATCGAGCCGACCAGCGTAAAGAATCTCTTCGTAGCGCCGGCGACGATCGACCTGGCAGGAATTGAGATTGAGCTGGTTCCGGCCTTCAGCCGGGAGATGAAACTGAAGCGTGCCATTGACACGGTGGTCGACGACTTCGACTTCATTCTCATCGACTGTCCTCCGTCGCTCGGACTCATCACAGTCAACGGACTCGCTGCGGCCGGCGAGGTCATGGTGCCGATCCAATGTGAGTATTACGCGCTGGAAGGCCTGAGCCAGCTTCTGCGCAACGTGAACCTCGTGTCGTCGAACCTGAACGAGTCACTCGAGGTAACGACCATTGTGCTGACAATGTTCGACGCGCGGACCCGGCTGTCGGTGGACGTCGCCAACGAAGTGCGACTCCACTTCGCCGATCGCGTGTGCAAGAGCGTCATCCCCCGTACTGTGCGACTCTCCGAAGCACCCTCGTTCGGGCAGCCGATCACTGTTTTCGATCCGACGTCACGAGGGGCCGTTGCCTATCGTGAACTGGCCAAGGAGGTGAGCAATGGCGCGCCGCAGCGGACTCGGTAAGGGCCTGAGCGCCCTGATTCCGTCCGAAGCGACGGGAGAAATGGACTCGGCCCTTCGCGTCGTGCCCATCTCGCACATCAAGCCGAATGCCTTTCAGCCCCGCAGTCACTTCGACGAAGAGTCGATGTCAGCTCTGGCCGCCTCCATCAGAGAGGTGGGCCTTCTCCAACCGGTATTGGTACGCGAGGTCGAAGGCGAGGAGGAGAGCTACGAGCTCATCGCGGGGGAGCGCCGTTGGCGGGCGGCCCGCCGGGCCGGCATGCAGACGATCCCGGTCCTGGTACAGCCCGAGACCGGCGACGTCACGAGCCTCGAGCAGGCGCTCGTGGAGAACCTGCATCGGGAGGACCTGAACGCCCTGGAGGAAGCTGCCGCGTATCAGCAACTCATCGATGAATTCGGCCTGACCCACGAACAGGTGGCGACCCGCATGGGGAAGGGTCGGGCAACAGTGACCAACACCCTCCGTTTGCTGCAACTTCCAGCGGGTGCGCAGCGTGCTTTGGCGGAGCGCACCATCTCGGCCGGCCACGCCCGGGCGCTGTTGGGGACACCTGATCGAACATTGCAGGAGAAGCTGGTCGAGCAAATCACATCCGAGGGATTAACGGTTCGGGCTGTCGAGGAGATCGTGCGTGGCGGCGCACCGCCGCCGCTTCCGCAGCCGTCACCGGAGGCGATTCCGGAAGAATTCGAGGAAGAAGTCAGTACTACCACTGGTCCTACCGGTTTGGGAGTCCGTCGGACGCCGGTGAAAAAGCTCCCAGAGCCTGGCGTCTTGGAGTTGGAGGACCTTCTGTCGACCCATCTCAACACCCGGGTACGTGTCGACATTCAGAATCGACGAGGCAGGCTCGTCGTCGAATTCGCCGACACTGGAGGATCTGGAGCGGATCTACCGGGCGATGGTCGGTGACGGTTCCGCCTAGTTATTCACAGAACCGTCAAGTCACCGTTCAGCTTCATCCACAACGTCATGCACAGGTTGTGGATTGTTGCCAAGCGTTCATCTCCGGGTGAGGTTGGTCACTCAACATTCACCCCGCTAGTCCCACGAAGCGTCAGCCCATTTGCCCAGCGCAGTGGACAGCGCAGCCGCCAAAAGGGCCGCGCGCTCGACGACCAGACTGGCGGGACCCAGCTCCACCAGCACTGATGGCATGCGTGTCTCGCGCAGGATAGCCAACGACATGCCGTGCGCCCCCCCGTCCGCGATCCCCAGAAGGCCCGGCACGATCTCCTGGATGAGTTCGGCCAGGAGGCGGCCGCCCTGTGACTGGTCGTGGATGCCGGCCCAATACGAGGTGTGACATTCGGCGAGCGCGGGGTTGAGACGCAGGCCGAGGAACACGTCAACCCCGAGATCGTTGGCCTGGTGGGCCTGCATCGAGTCGTCGGGATGGTGAAGGTCGGTCACCTGAGTCCCACCGAGCACCAACCGCCGCCGGAGAGCACCGGTCACGCTGCCCAGTCCGCCCCGCTCGCCGATGGCGACGTGGCGTCCCGTGAGTGTCGGGGGGGCGTGGCGCAACTGGGCCCGGGCGCGGACCGACGAGATCAGCTCGGGCTCCTCGTGACGGCTCTCGAGCCGGATGAGCTCGCGGAGGGTTGCCCCGCCGGCGATGCCGTCGACAGGCATGCCCACGTTGCGTTGGAATTCGGCCAGGGCTCGCGACGTCCGGTCGCCGAAGATCCCATCCACCCGGCCAGTGTCGAAACCGAGTGTGCTGAGGCGCTGCTGCAGATCGACGACGTCGTCGCCGCGGAGCATGGGCGTGCGGCGGTAGAGGAAGCGGTCACCAAGGCGAAAACCTGCTTCGACGAGGATGTTCCACGTCTGCGACCCGCACACGCCGTCGACACGGAGTCCTCGCAGGTGCTGGAACGCCTCAATGGCTGCTCGAGTGGCGTCGCCGAAGAACCCGTCCGCGTCGATCGGCGCACCACTGTTGAGGATGGCGGTCAACCGGCGCTGGACATCGGAGACGGCGTCCCCCTCGTCTCCGAGGGAGAGTGGGAGACCTACAGGTACGCCGCGATCTCTTGGAGGAGCTGACCCTTCGGCTTCGCCCCTATCAGGCGTACTTCCGGCTGCCCGTCCTTGAAGAGGATCAACGTCGGGATGCTCATCACCTCGTATCTGCGCGTCACCTCGAGGTTGTCGTCGATGTTCAGCTTCCCGATCTGGATTTTGCCGGCCTGCTCCTCGGCGATTTCCTCCAGAACCGGTGAAATCATTTTGCACGGGCCACACCACTCGGCCCAGAAGTCCACCAGTACGGGGAGATCCGAACTCTTGACATGCTCGTCAAAGGTAGCGTCGCTCAGGGTCACAATCTTCTCACTCATGTGTTCTCCTTGTCACAGTCGTGTAACGCCCCGGGCAGTTGTTCTGTTCCCGCAGGGTGCCGGCGTTATTCGCCGCGCTCTTCGAGCCAACGTTCGGCGTCGATGGCAGCCGTGCAGCCGGATCCGGCCGAGGTCACGGCTTGGCGGTAGTAGTCGTCCTGCACGTCGCCGCACGCGAACACGCCCTCCACACTGGTACGTGACGACTTCCCGATCGTACGGACGTAGCCGTTGGCCTCGAGCTCCAGCTGGCCCTTGACCAGCGTGCTGTTGGGCTCGTGGCCGATGGCCACGAAGAGCCCGCTCACCGGCAACTCGAAGGTCTCCGAGGACGTGGTGTGTTGCACCTTGATCCCGCTGACCTTGGTGTCACCCAGTACGTCGACGATCACCGAGTCCCAGAGGAAGTCGATCTTGGGGTTCTTGAAGGCACGTTCCTGCATGATCTTGGAGGCACGCAGCTCGTCGCGGCGATGCACCACGGTGACCCTGGAGGCGAAACGCGTCAGGAAGATGGCCTCCTCCAGGGCGGAGTCGCCACCACCGGCGACGGCGATGTGCTGCTCGCGGAAGAAGAACCCGTCGCAGGTGGCACAGGTCGAGACCCCGTAGCCCACCAGGCGGCTCTCGTTGGGACACCCCAGCATCAGCGAACGGGCGCCTGTGGCGATGATCAGGGCGTCCGCCTCGATCGCCGGCTCGTCCGATTCCGGATTGGTCAGCCACAACGGAAAGGGCGAAGGAGAGGAGAGGTCGAGGCGACTGACCTTGGCCGTGCGCAGTTCGGCGCCGAAGCGGATGGCCTGCTCGCGCATCCGCCCCATGAGCTCGGGCCCCATGACCCCGTCGACGAAGCCGGGGTAGTTCTCGACTTCGGTCGTGAGCATGAGCTGACCGCCGGGCTGGTCGCTGGTCGACGAAGGCTCGCCCTCGATGACCAGGGGCTCGAGCTGTGCCCGGGCCGCGTAGACGGCAGCCGTCAGGCCGGCCGGACCGGAACCGACGATGACGACCTTGCGGTGCTCAGGCATCGCTTCGGACAACCACGCCCCGCTTGGAGTAGGCGAACGCCCCGCCGGCACAGAAGATCGCGCCCAGCACCAGGTAGGAGATCCAGACTTTGCCGTTGAAGAAGTAGACCGTGGTGAAGCGGATGAAGCCCACGCTGAGCAGCACCACGATCATCAGGGCCACCACGACGATGATGACTCCGAAGACGACGGTGCGTGCCGCGACGACGGCAGGGCGCACGGCCTTGTCGTTGACCACGGCCACGATGGCATCGACGGCGTCGAGCGCCTTGTTGGACAGCTCATCGGTGATGTTCTGATCGGCCACGAGCAGAGATTAGTCGTCGGGCGCCGTGGCCGAGGCCGAGGCCGGCACGATGTAACAGACCCCTACCGTGTTGGGACCCGTGTGCGAGCCCACCACCGGTCCGAGCTGCACAGAGAGCATGGGGTGCTGTCCCGGGATGGCCTTGATGACGGCGAGCACCTCGTCGATGTCGCCGCAGGCCCCATCGGCCACGGCGAGTCGCTCCAGCGGCGCGTCCCCGGCCACCTTGTTGCTGAGATAGCCGAGCGCGCGCGTCCGCGTGCGTTGCTTGGATTCCTCGGCCACCTCACCGTCTTTGACCATGATCACCGGCTTGATCGAGAGGAGCGAGCCCACCAGGGCCTGCGCCCCCCCGATGCGGCCGCCGCGCTGGAGGAAATCGAGCCCGCCCAGCACGCCGAACACGCGGGTGCGCAAGGTCCGGTCCTCTGATGCGGCGACGAGCTCGTCCAGGCCCGCTCCGGCGGCGGCCTCCTCGGCTGCCGCCACGACGATCAGCCCCTGACCCATGGTGACCGAGCGCGTGTCGACCACACGGACGGGGATCCCGGTGAACGTGTCCGCCGCGGTGACGGCCGAGGCGTAGGTCGCCGACAGCTTGGAAGAAATGGTGAGGCAGAGCACGCCCTCTGCCCCTTCGGTGGCGGCGCGCTGGAACGCCTCCATGAACATGCCCGGCGGGGGAGCGGCGGTTTCGGGCAGGTCGCCCTTGCCCTTGCACCGGTGCCAGAACTCGTCGGGCGTCAGCTCGCTGCGATCCTCGAACTCCTCGGTGCCGAAGCGAATGGTGAGCGGCACGACGAGGACGTCGTGTTGTTTGACCAGGTCCTCGGTGAGGTCACAGGCGCTGTCGGTCACAATCCGCACACCGGGCATGGGACGAGTCTGCCACGGGCACCTGGGGAATGTCCGCTATGAGGGGGATCGCTGGTGCGCCACGAGCCGGCGCGTCTCGTGGCGCCGCGCTTCCCGGGCGCGGGCCTCGTCGCGCCGGCCGAGGAGGAACGCGACGCCGACATACACGACGATCCCGGCGACGACCGCGCCCGCGACGCGGGCGAAGAGGAGGAAACCTTGCGTGGCGCCGGAGAGGTTCGACACCACGAGGACGGTGACGCCCATGGCGAGTGACGCCACGAGGACCCGGCGCAGGGGGTCCCAGGTCTCGGGCGTGCCCAGACGACCGAACCAGCGGCGCAGGAGGGCCAGCCCGATGACGGCGCCCACGGTGTAGGCCACCGACAGGGACAGGGCCAGACCGCGGACCCCGAGGGGTTTCACCAGCACCACGGCCAGCGCGATGTTGATGCTGTTCTCGATCAGGTAGAGGTAGAAGGCGACCTTCGTCCGCTGCATCGACTGCAGCACGCGCACGACGTAGAGGTAGGTGCAGAACCCGGGTAGGCCCAGCGCGAACATCGCCAGTGCAGCGCCGGTGGTCGCTGTCTGCTCCGGTGTGCTGGCGCCGTGACCGAGCAGGAGGGCCACGGCGGGCTTGGCCAGGAGGAGCAGCCCGAGGGCGGCGGGGATGATGAGGGCCAGCATGGCGCGCAGCCCTCCGGACAGACGGGCCAGGAACGCGGCGATCTGGCCGGTGGACCAACGCTCGGCCAGGTCGGGTGCCACGACCGACATGATGGTGACGGCGACGATGCCGTAGGGCATCTGGAAGAAGGCGTAGGCGTAGGTGTACGAGGAGACCGGGTCGGGCCCACCGGCGGTCCCGGCGAGAAGGATGACCACGAACTGGGCCACCTGGTTCGCGAGCACGAAGCCGAACGTCCAGCCGCTGAGACGCACCACGGTCCGCAGCGCGGCGTCGTGGAGGTCCCAGTGCCAGCGGACCCGCCCGAGATCGGCCCGGCGCAGACTCGGCACGAGAGCGACGCACTGCAGCACGACGCCCAGCGAGGTGCCCAGTCCGAGCAGGACGATGTCGGAATGGTTGTTCTCGAGGCTCGCCAGTCCTGCGCTGCGCCCGGTCAGGACGCCGAACCAGACGAGGACACCGATGCAGACCAGGTTGTTGACGATCGGAGCCCAGGCCACGGCGACGAAGCGCCGTCGCGTGTTGAGGAGCGCAGTGGCCAACGCGAAGAAGCCGTACGCGGCGATCTGGATCACGAACCAGCGCAACAGGGTCGTGGCATCGGCGCGCTCGGCCGCGATGGTGTGGATGAGGTGGGAGTGCGCGGACGTATCGAGCGCGGTCAGCGCGGTGATGAAGGCGGGCGCCAGCACCAGTGCCGCCACCGTCGTGGTCACGAGGACGACCATCGAGACCGTGAGGATGGCTGAGATGGACCTGAAGGCGTCGTCCTCGCTCCGGTTGGCCAGCTGGGCGACGAAGACCGGGATGAACGTGGCCGACAGCACCCCGCCCAGCACGATGTCGTAGAGCATGTTGGGGGTGGTGTTGGCCAGGTTGAAGGCGTCCGCGAGATGGGACTGGCCCAGAGCCCAGGCGAGTGCCACGATCCGCAGCACACCCGTCAGGCGGGAGACCCCCGTCCCCAACGCGACGTACGAAGCTGCGGTTGAGAGGGAGAGTCCACGCCGCGCCGGGGCCGTGGTCGGGGGCAGTGTGGGGGGGTTGAGCGTTGTCATGTCAGGCGGCCCGCGGGCCACGGCGCCGGCCCCGGCGCCACGTGCGGGCCCACCAGACCAACAGGACCAGGGCGGCCAGACAGGTCAGGGCCACGCCGACCAGTGAGATCGAGGTGGAGTGCACGGTCAGGGTGGTGCGGGCGATGACGACCTGACCGTCCGGTGTCGTCAGGGTGACCCCGACGGGGAGCCGGTCGCCCGACGTGCGCGAACGCGCCTGTATGCGCACCGCCGTGGTCGGGCGGACGAGGGTGAGCGCGCGCGAGCTCCCATCGGGGAAGGTGAACTTGTCGCTGTCCACCGAGACCAGCACCTTGATGGGATACCCGGCCTTGGACAGGACCGAGACCGGGATGGGCGCGGTGCGGGACGTGAAGGTGATCGTGCCCAGGTCCGCCAGCGAAACGAGGTCCAGCTCGTCATCGAAATGCTGTGTGTAGACGGAGAGGGCGGCCGAACGCTGGACGGGGTCGAACTGCTGGTTCTGCGTGGCCAGCAGCTGGTCCGAGAGGTCGCTGAGGAGCGAGGGACGATCGCTCACGGCACCGCTCAGCGAGGTGAGGCGCGCACGTGCGGTGACGAGCCGCGTGGCCTGGCCGGCCGGGATCTCACGGGGCGCTGTCCCCGCCTGCAGGCGACGGGACGACGTTTCGTCGTTCCCTCCCTTGGGGACCTGGGAGAAGAACTGGTTGAGGGTGACGGACTGGAGCGCCGGGTTGCCTGACATGCCTCCCAGAAGTGCCGCCAGGAACGTGGGTGACGAAGCTTGCCACGAACCTTGTGGCTCCACGACGATGCCGCGGGCGTCCAGCTTGAACGGGTTCTCGAAGTGGATGAATTCGAGGGTGGCGAGGAGCTGGTTGGCGGCCAGGACGGGATCGCCGGGATCGGCCCGGAAGAACGAGGCGAGCTGGCTGTCGGCCGCGGCCGCGGTGACACGCGTCCCGCGGCCCAGGGCGAGCGAGAAGGTCTGGGCGAACGTGAGGGCGTCGGAGCCGATTGGCACCACGGGCACGAGATTTGAGTCGGCGAGGACCACATGATCGGTATTGGCAGCTTGCAATCCCAAACCGAGGTCGGTGGCGCTGGCATTGGTGAAGGTCGAGGACGTGTCGACCCATGCGCTCGGTGTCGGATGGAGGCCGACCTGGCGCAGGAGGGTGTCTCCGCGTGTGAGCTGCTCGGGAATTTCGCCCAGCAGTCCGCCGCCCGCCAGGGCGGCCACGTCGATGGGCACGTAGGGCTGGTCGATCAACTCGTCCCCGCCGGGGACCGTCAAGCTCTCCAGTTCGTCCCTGGTCCGCCGCCCCGGCCTGCCGTCGGCCAGCAGGCTCTGCATCGTGACGGGGTTGGCGGCGATCGTCAGAGGGATGGCGCGGTGGGAGAAGAGCACCCCCGCCACCTCTTCTTGCAGCGTGAGGGAGGCCTTGGACGGTGGAGACAGGTCGGGCGACAGAGGAGCGGAGAGCGGCATGATCAGGCTCACCCGGAGCGCTCCTCCGGCTCCGACGGAGCCAGGCTCCTGGTAGCTGAGGAAGGTGGTGTGGCGGGCCACCGGCGTCGTGGATCCGGCCCGGTAGAGCGCGATCGAGACCGGATAGACGCCCCCACAGGTCCCGTTATTGGGCGTGCACCCGAGGATCACCGTCGGGCCGCCGGCCGGGCAGGGCACGCTGCCGGTCGGCACGGTGGTCGGGGCCCTCGCCGCCTTGTCGGGGAGGACGGTCGTGCAGGTCGCCGCAATCGATCCTGTTGCGCTGACGGTCACGGCAGCGGTCGAGCGGAGGAGGACGGACTTGTTGGGCACTGCATTCGTGGCCTGGCCCAGTTCGGTGGCGTCGTTGATGCGGTTGTAGAAGGTCAATTGCACATGCAGGTCCTCGATCGCGCCGGCAGTTGTCCCCACGCCCGCCGTGAGCCAGAACCAGGGTGAGGCCGGGGTGGCCCACGGCGTTTGTCCGCGCAGCGTGAGGGCGGCGGTGGACGGGGGGGCACCCGCGGAACCACCAGTGACCGCCTCGTGCTGCACCTCGGCCGTGGCCGGAGCTCCGGCCACCAGCAGCCCCGTCGCCAGCGCGAGAGCGCAGAGGCAGAGCGTGGCCCAGCGCGTCGACACAGGGCCACGCTAGATGCCGCACTACCGTGGTCGGGTGCCATCCACGTCCGTGCCCGAGCGATTCCGCCCTCTCCAAGAAGCGACGGCTGAACTCGCCGACCGATTCCGCCAGGCCGGTCGCGCCCTGTATCTGGTGGGTGGCTCAGTCCGTGACGCACTCTTTCCGGCCGGCGCGGGGGCGGACCACGACTTCGACCTCACCACCGATGCGCGGCCCGACGAGATAGAGCGCCTGGTCCGGGGTTGGGCCGACGACGTCTGGACGCAAGGGGCCCGCTTCGGGACCGTCGGGTGCCGCCGCGCCGGCGAGGTCTTCGAGATCACGACGCACCGCGCCGAGGTCTACGTGCCGGATTCGCGGAAACCGGACGTCACGTTCGGCGACGACATCGAACTGGATCTGTCGCGGCGCGATTTCACCATCAACGCCCTGGCGCTGCGGCTGCCGGACATGGAATTGGTGGACCCTTTCGGCGGTCTGGCCGACCTCGCATCGGGTCGTCTGCGCACACCGCTCGATCCGGAGATCTCCTTCGGCGATGACCCCTTGCGTATGTTGCGCGCGGCGCGTTTCATGGCCCGCTTCGCCCTCAAACCCGACCTCGCGCTCGAGACGGCGGTCGAGGCGATGCACGAGCGTCTCTCCATTGTGTCGCGCGAGCGCATCCGCGACGAGCTCGACAAGATCATGATGCTCGATACGCCCTCCGAGGCGCTGTGGTTCGTCGTACGCACCGGGTTGGCCGCCGACTTCCTCCCCGAGCTCCCCGGCCTCGCGCTCGAGCAGGACCCCATTCACCGTCATAAGGACGTGTTGGCGCACACGCTGGCCGTGGTGGACAAGACGTCGGCCGATCGCGTGCTCCGCTTGGCGGCGCTCTTCCACGATGTGGGCAAGCCCCGGACGCGGGCCATCACCGAGGGCGGGGTGAGCTTTCACCATCACGAGGTCGTCGGGGCGCGCATGACGCGGACCCGTATGGAGGCGTTGCGTTATTCGGCCGACGACGTCAACACCGTGGTGCGGTTGGTCGAGCTTCACCTGCGTTTCCACACGTACCGCCTCGGGTGGACCGACAAAGCGGTGCGCCGTTACGTGCGCGACGCGGGGGAGCACCTCGAGAGGCTCAACGAGCTCACGCGGTGCGACTGCACCACGCGCAACGCCAGCAAGGCGCGGGCACTGGCGCGTCGTATGGACGAGCTCGAGGCCCGCATCACCGAGCTCGGCGAGGAAGAAGAACTGCGGGCCTTACGGCCGGACCTCTCGGGCAATCAGGTCATGGAGCTGCTCGAGGTCGGGCCGGGCCCCGTCGTCGGGCGGGCCCTGGCGTTCCTCATGGAACTACGGCTGGACGAAGGCCCCCTCGGCGAGGCGGAAGCCGGCCGGCGCCTGCTCGAGTGGTGGCGCGCCCAGGACTAAGCCGGACACTCTTGGTGGTGCCGCCTGTCGGTCAGTCGGCGGGCCAGACGTCGCCGCGGTCGCCGGCGGCGAACGACTCCACCAGTTCCTGGGCCACGTCGTCGTGGTACTGCACCGGCGGCGACTTCATGAAGTACGCCGAAGGGCCGAGGAGTGGTCCGCCGATGCCGCGGTCGAGGGCCAGCTTGGCGCAGCGGACGGCATCGATGATGACGCCGGCCGAGTTCGGGGAGTCCCACACCTCGAGCTTGAGCTCGAGATTCAGCGGCACATCGCCGAAGTTGCGGCCTTCCATGCGGATGTACGCCCACTTGCGGTCCTTCAACCACGGCACGTGGTCCGAAGGCCCGATGTGGACATCGTCGGCGTCGAGCAGGCTGTCCTCTATCTGACTGGTGACGGCCTGGGTCTTGGAGATCTTCTTGGACTCGAGGCGCTCACGCTCGAGCATGTTCTTGAAGTCCATGTTGCCGCCGACGTTCAACTGATAGGTGTGGTCGAGGGCGAGGCCGCGGTCTTCGAAGAGACGGGTCAGGATGCGGTGCACGATGGTGGATCCGACCTGGCTCTTGATGTCGTCACCCACGATCGGCACGCCGGCGTCGCGGAACTTGCGGGCCCACTCGGGGTCCGAGGCGATGAAGACCGGGATGGCGTTGACGAAGGCCACACCGGCGTCGAGGCACGCCTGCGCGTAGTGGCGCTGCGCCTGCTCGGACCCGACGGGGAGGTACGAAACGAGAACGTCGGCCTTGGCGTCGCGCAGGGCCTGGGCGACGTCGACCGGCGCGGCCGGTGACTCCTCGACGACTTCGCGGTAGTACTTGCCCAACCCGTCGAACGTCGGTCCCCGCTGCACCGTGACGCCGACCTCCCCGACGTCGGCGAAGCGGATGGTGTTGTTCAGTCCGGCGTGGATGGCCTTGCCGAGGTCGGTGCCGACCTTGGTCTGGTCGACGTCGAATGCCGCCACCGGGACGATGTCACGCACGTGATAGCCGCCGAGCTCGACGTGCATCAGGCCGGGCACGGTGTCGCCGGGCTGCGCGTCGCGGTAGTAGGTGATCCCTTGGATCAGCGAACTGGCGCAGTTGCCGACACCGGCGATAGCGAGGCGGACAGGGGTGCTCATCGGATGTCTCCTTCATAGGTGAGCTCGGTGGGAACCGAGTGTTCAAACGTGCGTTCGGTGGGAAACGAAGCGGGCATCGAGGTGGGGGGCGGCTGTGTCATGGCGCGTTCGCTGGCAATCAGCCGGTCGAGCCAGGTGATGTCCTGGGCGACGCTGTCCGCGGTGTGCTGCACGACCGATCGGGCGTAGACGTCGAGTTCGACGTTGGTCTCTTGGGCCTCGGCCAGGCGCTGGACAAGTTGGGCCCGGCGGCGCTCCAGGAGTGAGAGCCGGGCCTGGGGGGCGAGATGCCGGGCGAACGCGAGACGGAGCCCGAAGCTCCGCGCGTCGTCGAGGGAGCTGCCGTCGGCGAGGAGCTGCACGAAGAGTTGCCGGCCCTTCTCGGTGATCCGGTAGACCTTCTTGCCCCGCCGGGAGTGGGCGGGCGAGTGACGGCGGGCCCGCAGGACGGCCAACTCCCCGCTCAGCGAGCCAGTAGGCGGAGCCTTGGGGGCGGTTCCCTCAGTGGCATTGCGGACAGCCGAACCGTCGGTCGCCACGACGGCGCCGCTCTTCTCCAGTCGGGTCAGGGCCGGATAGATGGATCCGAAGGAGACGTTGGCGAGAATGCCCAGGTTGTCACGCAATTGACGCCTGATCTCGTAGCCGTGCAGGTCCCGTTCTTCCAGGAGCCCCAGGATTGCCATGTCCAACATTACGTTTCAGTATATCGAACCGATATAGCGAAGTACACCACCTTGTCACCTCCTGCTCACAGAGTGCCCCGGGAGTTCGGTATCGCGCCGTGGCGAATCGGGGAAAGGAGGGTCTGCAACAGGGGGATGTGGTGTGATCGCTGTCCGCGGGGGGTAGCCTTGCCGCCGTGTCCGTGACCTCGGAACCGGGGGCGTCTGGGAGAGGAGTCAGCGCCGATATCTCGGCGGGGGTGGAGTACCGCCTGGTCCGCAATCGGGTCGTCAGCGACGTCGAACGGGGCCGGACCTTGAAGGTCGATGTCTGCGACGCCCACCCCGAACTGCTCCGGGCCGCCCGCAACGTGGGGCGACCGACCAAGGAACGCTGCCCCATCTGCGACGAGACCCGCCTGGTGAAGGTGACGTTCGTCTTCGGGGCGAAACTGCCCGCAGGCGGGCGCTGTCCGGGAACTGCGGCGGAGCTCACCGCACTGTGCCGCCGGCCCGAGCCGGTGCTCTGTTACGAGGTGGAAGTGTGCCCGGAGTGCGCATGGCACCATCTGATGCGGAAATATCCAGCTGGCGGGCCCAAGGCGCGCGGCCGCCGCAAGGTGGCCCAATGAGCGAGCCGCCGCAAGGTGGCCCAATGAGCGAGCCGCCGCAAGGTGGCCCAATGAGCGAGCCGCCGCAAGGTGGCCCAATGAGCGAGCCGCCGCAGAGCGAGAAGGCCCCGAGCCCGGTGACCGTGCCCTCGCTCCGCAGTCGCAAGCGGCGGACCGGGGCGGTCCCGATCGTCATGGTGACCGCCTACGACGAGCCGGGGGCGCGGATCGTGTCCAACGCAGGCGTTGACATCGTGTTGGTTGGCGATTCGGTCTCGAACAACGTGCTCGGGCACAAGGACGCCCTCCATATCGACACCGATGTGATGGTCCATCACGTCGCCGCGGTGGCCCAGGCCCATCCGCGCTGCTTGATCGTCGGTGACATGCCGTGGATGAGCTACCACCTCTCGACGGAGGAGGCTGTCCGTAATGCGGCGAAATTGATCCGGGCCGGCGCCCAGGCGGTGAAGCTCGAAGGCGGGAGGGCCAGACTGCCGGTCATCGAGGCGATCATCCGCGCCGAGATCCCTGTCATGGGCCATCTCGGCCTCACCCCTCAGTCGGTCCTGGCCATGGGTGGTTTCAAGGTGCAGGCCCGCAACATCGCCGGAGCCGACGCCCTGCTCGACGCGGCGAAGTCCCTGGAGGCGGCGGGCTGTTTCGCCTTCGTGATCGAAGGGGTGCCCGACGTGGTGGGTGCTGCGGTGACCGACGCCGTCGGGGTCCCGACGATCGGCATCGGGGCCGGTCCCGCCTGCGACGGCCAGGTCATGGTCTTCCACGACCTGCTCGGGCTGGGCGCCCACACACCGCCCAAGTTCGTGCGCCAGTACGCAGAGGTCGGTCGGATCGCCACCGAGGCCATCGCCGCCTTTGCCGACGACGTGCGCGGCGGGAGCTTCCCGAGCGACGCAGAGAGCTACCACGGCTCGGCCGAGCTCGGAGAGGCGCTGAGCTGAGCCCCACCTGCTGAAGCCGCTTGGTCCGGGGCGCAAACGGCTGGTGCCGGCGGGGAAAAGAAGAACGCCGGGCTCGACTAGTATGAATGCCCGCAACAGACCCTGCCCCTGACCGTCAGGGGCCCGGAGCGTTTCGCCCGGTCCAGAGGGAGGTATCGACCGCATATGCGGCCTTACGAAGTCATGGCCATCTTTGAGGCCACCACCGACCCCACGGTGATACAGGGGGTCCTCGACCGCGTGCTCGAGGTCATCCGCAGCACTGGCGGCAATCCCGGCGCCATCGACCGCTGGGGCAAGCGGACGTTCGCCTACGAGGTGAACCACAAGCGCGAGGGCTATTACGTCGTCGTCGAATTCACGTCAGGTGTGCAGACCGTGGCGGACCTCGACCGCATGCTTGGCCTGGCCGACGAGGTCGTGCGCCACAAGATCGTCCGGCTCCCTGAGTCCGTCGGCGGTCGCAAAGCGGCGGCCCAGCCGGCCGCCGGCTGATCCCCGATGCGGGTCGGGACGAGAGGAGTAGACAATGGCGACGGATAACAGCGTGGTCCTGGTAGGCAACATCACCCGGGATCCTGAATTGCGCTTCACCAACACGGGCCAGCCGACCGCTTCCTTCGGGTTGGCGGTCAACCGGCGTTGGCAGAACCGCCAGACCCAGGAATGGGAGGAAGCCACCTCCTTCTTCGACGTGGTGTGCTGGCGCGAGATGGCCGAGAACGTCAGCGAGACGCTGACGAGGGGTGCCCGGGTCATGGTGGCCGGCCGCCTGGAGCAGCGCAGTTGGGAGACCCAGGAGGGGGACAAGCGATCGAAGGTCGAAGTGGTGGCGGACGAGATCGGGCCGTCCCTGCGCTGGGCCACCGCACAGATAACCAAGAACGAGCGACGCGGCCCGAGCGACGGGCCACCGCGTGGCGGGAACCGACCCCCGCAATCGTCACCCCCCCCGGCAGCCCCCAGCAATGGCGGCGGCTACGGATTCGATGAGGAGCCTTTCTGATGGCACGGAACAATCAACGCGGAGGCACGACGACACGTCGGGCGCCCAAGGACCTGGGACGCCGGGTCAAGAAGAAGCCCTGCGCGCTGTGCCGGGACCAGACGGCATGGGTCGACTACAAGGACGTCCCCATGCTGCGCAAGTACATGAGCGACCGGGGGAAGATCCGTTCGCGGCGGGTCACCGGGAACTGCGCCCAGCACCAGCGGGCATTGGCCCAGGCGATCAAGACCGCCCGTGAGCTGATCCTCCTGCCGTACACCCAACGGACCGTGACCGAGCGTCCCGGAGGGCGCGGCGGCGGGCGTGACCGCGGCGAGCGCGGCGAACGCGGCGAACGGGCCGAGCGGACCTTGAGTGACACGATCGGTGCCGACGCGCCGCGTGACCGTGACGCGAGCGTGGAGATCCTCAGCGACGTCGAGGACTTCGACCGCCGCAACGCCGAGGACGTGGAGGCACCCGGTGCCGACGCCGCGGTGGACGACGTGGCAGCCGCGTCCGTTCAGGACGAGGAGGGCGATCGATGAAGGTGCTCCTACGGGACGACGTCGACGGGGTCGGCCGCCGGGGGGACATCGTCAAGGTGGCGGGCGGCTACGCCCGGAACTTCCTCCTGCCCGAGGGCCGCGCCATCCTGGCCAGCCCCGGCGTGGAGGGCCAGGCGGCCCAGATGCGCAAGGGCCGCGACCTGCGCGAGGCCAAGGACCGGGGCGCCGCGGAGGGTCAGGCGACCATCTTGGCCGGGGCGGTCATCCCGATCTCCGCCCGGGCCGGCGGCGGTGGACGGCTCTTCGGCTCCATCGGCCCGACCGATGTGGTCAAGGCGATCCGCGCCACCAAGGGTGTGGAAATCGACGGCAAGCACATCCTGCTGGCGGACCACATCAAAGAAGTGGGTTCCTACGACATCACCGTGGAGCTCTTTCCCGGGGTGGCGACAGTGGTGACAGTGGAGGTCACGGCCGCTTCCTGAGGTCTTCGGGGGGGTCGGAGGCGGGGGAGGGCGGCGCAGGGATCCGCGCTGTCACACCCCGAGGGGACCATTGTGGGATGCAGATGGAATCCCATGGTCCTCCACAGGTCTCGGGCGGTTGTCCACAGCCGCACCCTCTATTTGGGCAGTCGAATCCCCAGCTTGTTGCTCTCGTTACCCACAGTGCATTGCGTGCAGAGTTGGGGGACCGTGGTCCAAGCCTTTGATGACACCCGCCCCCGTCAGCTTCGGGCGGCTCCCGCCTCGTCGAGCGCCAGCCGGGTCCCGCCGCACAACCTCGAAGCGGAGGAGTCGCTCCTCGGGGCAATGCTGCTCTCCAACGATGCCGCGTCGGTAGCGATCGAGAAGTGCTCAGCGGGTGACTTCTACAAGCCGGCTCACGGGCACATCTTCGGGGCCATCCGTGCGCTCATCGAGCGGGGTGAGCCGATTGACGCCGTGACGGTCACCGACGAGCTCCAACGCTCGGGGTTGCTAGAGGCGGTGGGCGACCCGTCGGTCTTCATTTCGCTGCAGGCCAATACCCCTTCGATCGCCAATGCCCGGCACTACGCCGCCATCGTCGAGGAGCACTCGCTCCTGCGGCGGCTCATCGGTGTGGCGGGCGAGATCGCCGACCTCGCCTACTCCGTGCCCGAGGACGTGGAGACGGCCGTCGACGAAGCCGAGCAGATGATGTTCAACGTGGCCGAGCGCCGCACGGCCGACACGATGTCGCCGCTGCACGAGCTCCTCCTCAAGGGACTGGATCGCATCGAGGAGCTCGGCAAGCGGGGTTCGGCCATCACGGGCGTGGCCACGGGTTATCACGAGCTCGACAAGATCCTCCTCGGCCTCCAGCCTTCGACATTGACCATCGTCGGGGCCCGTCCCGGCATGGGGAAGACCAGCTTCGCCCTCGGCATCCTGGCCCATGTGGGCGTGGTGGTACAGCGCCCGGCGCTCCTGTTCTCGCTCGAGATGGGACACCTCGAGCTCACGCAGCGCATGTTGGCGTCCGAGGCGGAGGTGAACGGGCAGAACCTCCAGACCGGTCAGATCCGCACCCAGGACTGGCCCAAGCTCGGCACAGCGGTCACGCGGCTGAGCAATGCACCCATCTTCATCGACGACAATCCCAACGTCACGGTGATGGACATCCGGGCGCGCGCCCGACGGCTGAAGAAATCGGAGGGCGACCTCGGTCTCGTCGTCATCGACTACCTGCAGCTGATGACCGGCCGGGGCCGGGCCGAGAACCGGCAGACCGAGGTGGCCGAGATCAGCCGGGGTTTGAAGATCCTGGCCCGCGAGCTCGAGGTGCCCGTGGTCGCGCTCTCACAGTTGAGCCGGAATCTCGAGTCCCGTCAGGACAAGACCCCGATGCTGTCCGACCTCCGTGAGTCCGGCTCACTGGAGCAGGACGCCGACGTGGTGTTGTTCTTGTACCGCGAGTCCGAGTACAACGACGAAGTCGCCATCGACCGGGCCGACGATGCGTTGGTCGACGTGGCCAAGCACCGGAACGGTCCGACCGGCAAGGCCAATCTCTTGTTCTTGAAGCAGTACGCGCGCTTCGAGAACGGCCGGAGCATGTAGCTCGTCGCCTCGCCTCAGTCGGGAAACGACTGGTCATTCAACAGGAGATCTTCGTAGAACGCACCGAATGTCCCGTCCGGATGCACCATGACGATCTCGAGCACCCACAGGTTCGGGTTGGGACGGAACTCGATCTGGGCCAGCGTGCCGTCATAGTGGGCCGAGTGGGGGAAGTCGGAGAGCCGATGACCCGTCAGGTCGAGATGCAAGGTCCACCCGAGGTCCGCCGCTGCGGCGATGGCGTATTCGTAGAGCTCCCTGCCCGTCGACCCGTCGCGGAACCACTTGTCCCGCACCTGATCCCAGACCGTCCGGACCTCGCGCTTGGCTCGATGATGCTCGGCGTTCGCACCCACGACGAAGGTGTCACCGGCATCACCTTCGGTGCCTTCGTAAATCGGTCCGATGTCGATGAAGAAGATGTCGTCATCGCGCAGGATCGTCCCCTCCGCCGATTTCTCCGAGAAGGTCTTGGTCGTGTTGGGACCGAAACGTACGAGGGTCTTGTGCCAGCCCCGCCCCATGCCGAGTCCCGTGAGCGTCGCACGCGCCATGGCGGTGGCGTCCTCCTCGCGCATGCCGGCGTGGACCTGCTCAGCGATGAGATGCACCGCCTTGCGCGTCCTGGCCCGCACGTCCATCAACTGCCCGACCGAGAAATTCTCCCCGGTGCCCTCCGACGCGGTGCGCGGGGCTTCTGTCACTCGACCGCTGGGTCGATCACGGCCATGGGCATGCCGCGCTCGGCCGATTCGATCGCGGCGAGGAGCACTGCCAGCACATGCCGGGCGGTGTCGCCACTCATGACGGGTGTGGAAGATCGACCCGAGAAGTAGTCCGCCGAACGTTCTGCCAAGGCGGCGAAGGCGTCGGGGGGCACGTCGGCCAGGGCGTGGAACGAGCGGATCTCCCCGTCCCGGTAGATCACGACGCTGGGCTCCTGCACGCCGCAAGAGCTGATCCGGTTGCAGCGGGCGTACCCGCGACTGCCTGTTACCTCGACCCGTTCGTCGCACGAGTAGTGGGATGACCGGAAGTAGGTGTCGACGGCGAGGTTGATATCGAGAACGGCGCGTACGCCGTTGTGGTGCTCCCACACGAGGGTCGACGGCGCATCCATGCTGATGCCTGGTGCGACCTCGGTTGCACCCAGCCAGCCGAAGACCTTCTTGACCGGACCGAACAGCCAGGTAGCTAGGGCCAACTGGTGCCAGCCGTGATCGAAGACCAGCATCCCTCGTCCGTCACGCGCCTGTTCGAATTGCCAGCGATAGCTCTCGATCGGCACTTCCCAGCCCCCGCGGCCCGTGGCCACGATCTTCATGTGGAGCCCGACGGCCCTGCCGATTTCTCCGGAGGACACGATCTCGTGGAGCTTTACCAGGGGCGCGAAACAGAGATAGTCCTCGAGCACGCCCAATTGGGCTCCGGAACGGCGTGCGGCGGCGAGCATCTTGTCCGCACCCTCCATGTCACGGGCCAACGGCTTCTGTACCTCGACATGGAACCCCGCGTCGAGAATGGGGCAGACGACGTCAGCGTGGGACGGCGTGGGCACGAGGACCTCGACGAGGTCCGGGACTGTGTCCAACAGCACGCCGAGGTCGGTGGTCTGCAGGGCACCAGGCACCTCAGGGGCCCAGCGGGCCACGCGATCCTCGCTCCGGTCGCACAGGCCGACGATCTCCACGTCGGCCCGAGCGGCGTATGCGGGGATGACCAGCTCGGCGATCTGGCCGAGGCCCACCACGGCCATCCGGATCGGGGACGTCCGGGGCGGGAGGCTGGGCACGGAGCCGCATGATAACCACTGGCTTCTGTCGGACCAATCTCGCAAACGCCTACCCGATAGCGATGAGGCTGAGGCCGACCAGTGCGATACCCAGGCCCACGGCCTGCAGGCGAGAGACCTTCTCATGGAGGTACCACCAAGCGTGCATGACGGTGAAGCCGGGGGCCAAAGAGGCAACGGGAGCGACCACAGCGGTCAGTCCCGTGCGCACAGCCACGATGAGAAGGGCGGTCGCCGCCACATCGAGCAACCCGGCCGACGCCGCAAGCCCCCTGGACGGGGCAGTGAGGCGCTTCGGCGAACGTGTGACCAAGAGCAGGAACCACACCCCGACGACCGCGGCCATTCGAGCGCTCAGCACCGGCCAGAAGCCCGGGTGATGTGAACTGTCGGCGAAGAGGATGAACGACAGACCGAAACCGATCCCGGCCAGGACGGCCAGGAGCAACGCGACCCGGGCTCCTTCGGAGCGCTGTTCGTCCTTGTCCGCCGAAATCATCGCTCCAGCGATCACAGCGAGCCCGACACCGGCCAGGGCCAGTGCCGAGGGGCGTTCCCCGACGGCGAGCCCCCAGCCGACCGGGATGATGGCTCCGATGACCGCAGCGATGGGAGCGACCTGCCCGATCTGGCCGGTGGCCAGGCCCTGGAAGAGACACCCCAGCGCGATCACGTTGAGCAGTCCGGCCCCCACACCCAGAACGACGGCATTGGCTGTGAGGGGCCCGCCCCAGATGAGTGCGATCGCCAGTGCGCCGACCAGGGCGACGAGCTGCGCCCAGGCCAGTACGGTCAGCGTGTTCTCCCGGCGTGAAGCCAGGCCACCCAGGAAGTCCCCGCTGCCGAAGGAGGCGGCGACCATGAGACCGATGAGTACAGCCACGCTTCAATGACGACCTCGGCGACGGACGGCCAGCGACTGGTTGTCCGTCACACCAGATCCGCCAGGCCTTCCCAACCTTCGGGCGGGGGCGCCAGGTGCCAGAACTGCTCGGGCACGTGGCCCTCGAGCCGTGCCGTGAGGGCATGTTCGTTCTCCAGTGGGGGGATCTGGCTGGTGTAGCAGAAGATGGCCTGGCGCTTGCGCTCCTCGTCGGGGACGTGGGGAACGATGGCCGGCGTCGGCCACGGTCGGGCCCGGAGCAGCTTGGCCACTCGCCACGCCAACAGGCCGGGGATGTGCTTGTAACCGTGGTCCTCGTAGCAGAACCAGGAGCGACCCGGCTGCTCGGACCGCACCAGCAACGACGCCTCATGGACCATGACGTGGTCGGGGTTGCCCAGGCCCATGGGCACGAAGACCGCAGTGGGATCGATCTCCGCGATGGCGTCGGCCAGCACGGGCGCCACCTCTTCGGGGGTCGGTCGATCGGCCGGCGCCAGGTACTGGTGGTCGGCGAACTCCAGCCAGCGGTGCGCGGACCCGAGCACTTCGAGTGCGGCCAGGTCCTCGAGCCTCCGAGCCGCCACCACGTCGTCGCCAGCTTTGAACCCTCCGAGCGCGTCCCACTCCGAGGGCTCCTCGGGATAGGCCGGTGGCTCCCCGGCGAGGACGGTGATCACCGTCGTGTCGGGATAACTGGCCAGCAGGTGACCGGCTCCCATAGCGGCGTCGTCGAAATGCGGCGACACGACCACGATGCGGCGGAACACCCCGGGGTCGAGCACGCCCCACGTCGGTTCTGCGAATGCCATGCAGCGGACTATACGGCGATGTTCAGACGGCGACGTTCTTAGACGGCGACGTCGTCCACTTCGTCGGGGACGGCGAGATGGTTGCGGAACCTCGGCATGAGCAATCCGATGATGGCGGCCCCGGCGATACAGGCCAACCCGCCGGAGACCACCGAGAATTGGATGCTGGTGGCGGTGGCGACGGCGCCCGACTCCATGTCGCCGAGGCGCGGGCCGCCCTGGACCACCGCCATCTGAATGGAGGACATCCGGCTGCGGAACCGGACGGGGATGCTCGTCTGCAGGATCGTGTTACGGAGGACAGCCGAGATCACGTCCGCCCAACCGGCGATGGCGAGCATGAGCAGGCCCACCCACAAGGTGTCGACGAGGCCGAACACGGCGATAGCCGCACCCCAGGCGACGACGGCGAAGATCACCCCCCACCCCTGGCGCTTGAGGTTGGCCACCCACCCGGTCGTCAGCGCCCCTATGAGGGCACCGACGCCTGGCGCGGCGTAGAGGAATCCCAAGCGTGATGGTGCCACCGCCGAACACCGAGCCGGCCATGGCGGGGAACAGGGCGCGTGGCATGCCGAAGACCATGGCGTTGACATCGATGATGTAGACGCCCTGCAGCGCCTGATGGCCACGCAGGAACCGCATCCCCTCCTTGACCGACCCCCAGGCCCCGATGCCCGGACCGTCTGCGCCGGGGATCGGGGCCATCATCGCGGTGGCGACGAAGGCGACCACATACGTGGCGGCGTCGATCCCGTAGACCAGGGGGAGACCGATGCCGAGGAGGATCCCCGAGAGCGCTGGACCGACGACGCTCCCGACCTGGAAGGTGATCTGCATCATGGCGGCGGCCGCCGGAATGTGGCGACGCTCCACCAGGCCGGGCACCGAGGCCATCCGCGCCGTGTTGGAGAAACCGTTGACCCCGGAGGCGGCCGAGCTCACGAGGTAGATCGCCAGCAGGGAAGGATGGCTGACCGAGGCGTTGAAGGCCAGCGCGACACTCGTCAGCGACAGCGCCACCGCCGACCAGAGCATGATGCGGCGGCGGTCGAGGGAGTCGCCCAGTGGGCCGGCCAACAGCGCGCCGGCGATGAACGGGAAGAGCTGGGCCAGGCTGATCGCACCCACCTGCAGCGACGAGTGCGTGATGTGGAAGACCTGGTACGGGATGGCCACCACCGTCAGCTGCGTGCCCAGCATGGAGATCAGCTGTCCGGTGAACAGCAACCTGAAGTCCCTGCTCTCGCGCAACGGGGTGGTGTCCACCAGGATCTTGCCCGGCATGGGAGCAGCCTACGGGCTGCCGCGGCAGCATCGTCGATGACGGCGCTTACCTTCTTGCCACACAACCTGGCCCGCCTTTTTGCCGTTCGGTGCGCCCTAGGATGGGGCCGCATGACGACCACAGGAGAAGAGCGGACCCTCGACGCCGCCGGTCTCCTGTCCCGCCAACTCGGTGAAGTTGCGGCGAACGTCGGCTCGGTGCTCTTCGGCAAGCGAGACGTGGTGCGCCTGACGCTTGCCTGCCTCGCTGCCGGGGGCCATCTCCTCATTGAGGATCTCCCGGGGGTCGGAAAGACCACATTGGCCAAGGCGCTGGCCCAGACGCTGGGCCTGCACTGCCGCCGGGTGCAGTTCACGGCCGACCTGTTGCCTTCCGACCTCCTCGGCGCCATGGTCCTCGACCGTGAGCGGATGACCCCGGTCTTCCATCCCGGCCCGGTCTTCACCAACATCTTGCTGGCGGACGAGCTGAACCGGGCCTCGCCGAAGGCGCAATCCGCCCTGCTCGAAGCCATGGAGGAGGGGCAGGTGAGCGTCGACGGGGTCACCCATCCGCTGCCCAAGCCGTTCATGGTGATCGCCACCCAGAATCCCTATGACGCCTCAGGTACCTATCCGCTCCCGTTCAGTCAGCGCGACCGGTTCTTGTTGCGCACAAGCATCGGGTATCCGGGGCGGAAGGCCGAGGATCATCTGCTGGCCACCAGTGGCGTCCGCCCACGCCCCGAAGACCTCGCCGTCATCGGGGGGCTTCCCATGTTGGCCGACCTGGCCCGGGCGGTGGACAACGTCTTCGTTGCCCCCGAGGTACGGGCGTACGTCCTCGACCTGGTGGAAGCGACGCGCAATCATCCGAGCCTCCTCTTTGGCGCGTCGCCACGCGCGGGACTGGCTCTGCTGCGCACGGCGTCCGGGTTCGCCGTGACCGCGGGCCGCGATTACCTCACGCCGGACGACGTCAAAGCGGTGGCGGGCGTCGTGCTCGGTCATCGCCTCGCCATCACCTCGGCCGCGGAACTGGGAGGCTCGTCATCCCCCTTCGTCATCGCCGAGCTCTTAGCGAGCATCCCGGTGCCGGTGCGCGCGCCAGTTGCCGCTGGGTAGACGCCGTCCCGCATGGTGCAGCGTCCACTGACACGTGAGCATCCCCTGGCACCGAGGCATCGGATGACGCTGGCGCATCGAATGACGCTGGCACATCGAATGACGCTGACGACGCGTGGCCTCATCGCACTGGGTGCGATTCCCCTCGGCGCGGTCGCCGGCCTCCTTCTGGGTGCAGAGGAATTGGTCCTCGCAGCGTGTGCACTCGCCACGGTGCTGGTCAGCGGGATCGTGCAGTGCGCGTTCCGGGCCCGACGGGCCCGGGGCAATTGGCGCGTGGGAGCCGCATTCACTTCCAGCGAGGCAGAACTGGGGAGCGAGCTCGACATGACCGTCACCCTGGCGGCTGCCGGCCGAGGTGGGGCAACGCCGGTCTGGTTGGAGGATCCTCAGGAATCCTGGGATCGCGCTCATCGGGGTGACGACACGGCCGAGCGACGCCGGCGCCTACCGAATCCGTCTCTGGCGCTACGGATCGCGCATCTCGACAGCGGTGCCGCGGTGCAGCTCCGTTTCCCCGCTCCCACCGAGGCGCGGGGCGTATTCACGCTGCGTGCGATGCGCCTGTGGAGTTTCGACACTTTCGGCCTCGTGGCCCGACCGGTCGCCGTCGGCCCGAGCGCCACCATCACTGTGCATCCGGTGCCGCTCCTCGTCGAGGTGACGGAGGGATTGCTCCGCGGCCGTCCCGAGCCGGACGAGAGCCCCTCCCTGCCGCGTGACGCGCAACCGAGACGGGACAGTTTCGGCGATTTCTCCGGACTGCGCCCCTATCTCCCGGGGGACCGGTTGAAGCTGCTCTATTGGCCGGCACTGGCGCGCAGCGGTGAGTTGATGGTGCGCGACTTCGAGGACTCGGGCCCACCCCGGGTGCACATTGTGGCGGACGTCCGTCCGCTCGTCGGGGAACCCGGAAGCGAACGGGTACTGGCTACCGTGGCCGGTCTCGGGTTGCAGGTCCTGGCGCAGGGCTCGGTGGTGGAGCTCTCCACGACGGCGGGGGAGCGGATGGCCATCGGACCCGGTCCTGTCGGTGCAGCGTCGTTGTTACGCGCCATCGCCTCGATCGAGACCCCGCGCCAGTCCGTCCGCTTCCGGCGGCGGGACCGTCCGCGTGACAGGCGCCGCGCCCGTGACTCGCCGGCGGGTCGTGCCGGAGACGGTCGTCCGACGTCGGGGACGGCGTTCGTCGTCACCACGGTGGAGGGCGTGCACGCGTTGCCGGACAGCCTTGCCTTCGCCCGCGTGGTGATCGCCCCGTGACCTCCACGGTTCGCCCGCCGCCACCCGACGTCCGCGACCTGACGTCGGGACGTCGGCAGCGCACATCGCGACGCGCCGGAGCCAGCAGCGTCGCTCCCCTCGTCCTCTCCGCGTCGGTTGCCGTCGCCCTCGGCCGGCTGACGGTCCATGGCATGAGCGCCCGCGTCCTGGTACCGCTGGTGGTGGCGATCGTCATCGCGGACGTGGTGACGGCCGTGGCCTTGCGCCTGCACTGCAACGTCGTGCTGGCCGTCGCGTTGGGCTGCGCGATCTCGTTCTGCGGCCTGCTCGTCACCGTCGACCCGTCCGTGTTCGATCCGCGCTCGCCCCATTTCCTGCATCTGTCGATCATTTCCGGACAACTGCGCCTGGGGCGTACCGTGTTGGCGAACGACGGGACCCCGCTGCCGCGTCTGCGCGGTGTCGTCATCTTTCTGGGCGCAATCGGTGCCGGCGCCGCAGCGATGACGAGAGGCATCTGGGCCCGTCAGCGGCGCCGGACGTACGTCGACGAGGGTCGCGGCCCGCTGTCTCCGTGCCTGGCCCCCTCTGTCGCCATCTTCTTGTACTCGACCCTCGTGAGCGCGGAGCAGAGCAGGGTTCCCGCTTTCATCTCCTATTTCCTGGGGGTACTGATCTTCGTCGTCCTGGCCGATCGCACGGCATCCGCCGTCGCCTCGTCGGCGCCTCGCGCCAAACGGAACGGGCCGAAGGCGTGGGGCGCAGGAGCGGTGGCGGCGTGCGTGCTGGTGGCGCTCGTCGCCCTCGCGGCCGGGGCGGGGCTCTCGGGCATGCGGCTCACGGTGTTCCACGTGACGCCGCCGCCGGCGGCCGGTGGCGCCGCTCCGCAAAACCTGGTCACGGGCATCTCCCTGGTCGACAGTCTTCTCGATACCGAGATCACCGAATCGCACACGGTGATCTTCCGTGCGTCCTCACCGGTGAGCACCTACTGGCAGGTCGGCACGCTCTCGTCGTTCAACGGCACCCAATGGGTCCCCAACGCGGAGGTCAACGACGCGCTCAGTGGGTCTGCGGGCGAGCTCAAGGCCGCGCTCGCCTCCACCGCGCTCCCATCGCCCGCCCCGGCGCAGACATTCACGGCGCGGGTGACGATCTCCGACTTCGCCAGCCGGCTCCTGCCGGCCCCGCCGGGCACGCTGTCCGTGCGCGGGGTCGACGGAGCGATTGCGATCAAGCAGGAGGGGGTCCTTGCCCCTTCCGCTGACCTAACGGGCAGCACGTACGTCGTGACCGCCCCCCTCGAGTCCGCTCTCCCGGCGGGCGGAAGCCAGTTGCGCTCCTCCGATCCACGCCTGGCCGCCTACCTCGCCCTTCCTGCCCAGCCGTCCGTGGTGGACCAACTGGCCCACCAGGCGGTGGGGAATGCGACAACCCCGGCGGCGAAGGCTCAAGCCCTCGTGAACTGGTTCAGGTCGGGCAGATTCCGCTACACGCTGTCGCCTCCGCCGACGGGTGGATCTGACCCGTTGGTCCAGTTCCTGACAGTGACCAAGGCCGGCTTCTGTGAGCAATTCGCCGGCGCCTACGGGGTTCTGGCCCGATCCCTCGGCATACCGACCCGACTCGTCGTCGGCTTCACGGCCGGCCAGCCCGGGTCCGACGGGACGACGACGGTGACCGGCGCCGACGCCCACGTGTGGCCGCAGGTGTATCTCGGGCCTGACGCCGGCTGGGTCTCGGTGGAGCCCACGCCTTCGTCGGCCACCGGTGCGCCGGGAGCAGAAGGCGTCGTGGGGCCCTCCGTCACCACCGGGTCCACCAGTTCGGCGTCGAGCTCAGCGGTCGCGGGGACCCCCACGGCCCCGGTCACCACCACAAGCGCCAGTTCCGCCGGATCGCAGACCCCGCAGCCGAAGAGCAATCGGCTGCACCCGCCCGCCCCGACGTCGGGCCACGGCTTCCCATGGTGGACGGTCCTGGCCCTGATCGCCCTTCTCCTCCTCGGTGCGCTCGCCATCTGGGCCGGGCGACGCCGGAACGCCGTCCGGGAGACGGTCCTCGGACCCGACGAGCGGGTGGTCCGGGCGTGGGAACGGGCGGTCGCGGCGCTCCGGCGCAAGGGTCTGGCGCGCCGCCCCGACGAGACACCGGCCGAATTCGCCGTCCGGGTTGGGCGGGCCGAGGCATCGAGCGAGGACACGGTGCACGCGGCCGACCTGGCCGACCTGGCCGGACTGGTCGAGCTGGCGTGTTACACGCCCCGGTCGTGCACGCCTACCCAGGCGGCCCACGCCCACGCGTTGGCCTCGACGATCGTGGGAGCGAACCGATCGCACCGGCGTCGCGCCCGGCGGCAGGAGGCCGGGACCTGAAGAAAGGAAAAGGGCCCTCCACGAGTGAGGGGCCCTTTTCGCACTGATCGCTGGTCGACCCGGCGTCGCCCGCGACGCGCCGGACCGGATGCGGTGCAGATCGTTACAAGGTTGGTGCGAACCCGACGACCGTGGTCGGGAGGGGGAGCCCCGAGGTCCCGATCACCGCCGGTACCGACCCGAAGAAGTGGGCGTGTCCGGTCACAACCAGCGAGCTGGACGAGCCCGAACCGACGGTCATCGTCGAGTTGAAGGTGAAGATCCCGCCGTCGGCACCCGTGGCCCAGTAGCCGGTGCCGTCGGGGGCGTAGGTGATACTGACCAGTGGTTCCGCCGGCGTGACGCCGCTCAATGCCGGCGAACCGAAGAACGGCGCGTTGCCGAAGCCCACGATCGCCCCTTGCGCCGTGGCGATCAGGTAGCCCGTGCCGAGCGGGTTCGCGGCGATTCCGATGGCGGGCCCGTCGGGCTCCGAGGTGCCGAGCGTGTCGGAGAGCACGCCGGCGAAGACGGCGTCACCGAAGGTGAACACGCCGCCGTCCGCTCCGACCAGGTAATACCCTTTGCCGGTCGCCGTCAGGGACATCCCGACGACGGGGGAGGCCAACGCGAGGTTGCCGGCGGAACCGAAGAACTTGGCGTCACCGAAGGTGAACACGCCACCATCGCCGGCCACGAGGTAGTACCCCTTGCCGTCCGCCGTCGGGACGATGCCGACGATCGGCGAGTTGAGCCTGAGCGCGCCGAGGGAGCCGTAGAACGCGGCGTCACCGAAGGTGTACACCCCACCGGTGGACGTCGCCACCCAGTAGCCCTTGCCGGTAGACGTCGGCGCGACGCCGATCACCGGCCCGTTCGCGACGCCGATGGCGCCGCCGACATTCGGGGCACTTCCGAAATTGAAGGTCCCGCCCTGGGACGTGACAAGGGTGTAGCCGATCGCCGTCGGGACGGCCGCACCGGCCGGCGTGGTGGCAAGGGTCAGAGGAGCCGCCGCGGCCAGGGCGCCAACCAACAGCGCCAAGGGCACGGTGCGCGCCCGGCGGGACTTCCGATTTGGCCGACCTGGGGATGCAGCCACCTTGCCAGTGACGTCGTGGGACACGAACCGCTCCTCTCGTGGGAGCCTGACCGCAGTCAGGGCGCCTTCATTTCTCGGGGTATTCCCGTCTGGTGAAGCTGAACTCTTTTTGATCAATCGGCAAACGGGAGCTGTCGTCACCATGGACGTTCAACCCCGTTCTCTGCGTTCGGTGCCTCCAGCAGGTACGGCGGAACCGGGGGACAACCTAGTCCATACTAAACCTCGTTGTACACTTGGAATTGTGTGAAAGGGTGCACCGTGCTCCGAGGAGCCGGGTGCACGGGGGGTTAGCTGACCTGACCGGTGACGTACTGCTCGGTGCGGAGGTCCGACGGCGCAGAGAAGATCTGCTGGGTGGCCCCGTACTCGACGAGCTCGCCGATGTGGTCGTCGTTGTCGAGGAGGAACACGGCGGTGAGGTCGGCACAGCGGGTGGCCTGGAACATGTTGTGGGTGACCAGGGCGATCGTGACCTCGGACGCCAGGTCGACGATGGTCTCCTCAATGGCCGACGTCGAGATGGGGTCGAGGGCCGAGCAGGGCTCGTCCATCAACAGCACCTCGGGCTCCACGGCCAGCGCCCGGGCGATGCAGAGTCGCTGCTGCTGGCCTCCGGAGAGCCGCACGGCCGGCTGGTCGAGGCGGTCCTTCACCGTGTCCCACAGGGCAGCGGACTTCAGGGCCGCCTCGGCGGCGTCTTTGAGGACCTGCTTGTTGCGGATGCCGTTGAAGCGCAGGCCGGATGTCACGTTGTCGATGATGCTCATGGTGGGGAAGGGGTTGGGGCGCTGGAAGACCATGCCGATGCGGCTCCGGATGAGCTCGGGCTGGGCATCGCGGCCGTAGATCTCCATGTCCCCCAAGCGGATCGAACCCCCTACCTTGCCCCCGGACCGGTCGTGCATCCGGTTGATGGCCCGCAAGACCGTTGTCTTGCCGCAACCTGATGGGCCCACGAGCGCGGTGACGTGGTTCGCTGCCAACGGGAAACTGACCCGTCGCACGGCGTGGACGTTGCCGAAATCGACCGAGACGTCCGTCAAGGTGACGGCGGCGGGGGCGTCGTCGAGCAAGGCAACCTGTCCTGGGCCCTGAGCCAGAGCCCCCTGATGGATGCGGGCCGCAACCGCCGACGTCGTGTCAGACATTTCCCTCTCCCCTGCGCTGGATCAACACTATCGAGCTTTCCTGGTCAAACGGGCTGCGCAGTTTCTCCCGCGGCCCGGGCCCAACAGGATCACGACGAAGAGATCCCAGTCTGCGGCGCGCTTGCGGGACAACGGCCAGGACGATGTCCGGGCGGTGGGACTCCTCAGGCCGCTGGGCGCGCCTTGAGGATCTCGAGAGCCTTGTCGGCGTGCGCCCCCATGGAGATCTCGGAGTGGATGACACCGAGGAGCGTCCGGTCGGTGTCGATGACGAACGTGATCCGCTTATTGGGCACGAAGCTCGGCCCACCACGCTTGGCGCCCAGCAGTTTCGCCACGGTCCGGTCCGCATCGGAGAGCAGGGGATAGCCGAGCGACTCCTTCTCGTCGAACTGCTTCTGCTTGTCGACGGAGTCCGCACTGATGCCGATCCGTTGGGCGCCGACGGCGGCGAATTCGGCCCCCATGTCGCGGAAGTGGCAGCTCTCCTTCGTGCAGCCCGGGGTCATGGCGGCCGGGTAGAAGAAGAGCACCACGGGACCGTTGGCCAACACATCGCTGAGTCGGCGCGGCGTCCCGGTCTGATCGGGGAGTTCGAAGTCGGGCACCACGTCACCTGTGTGCATGGGCCCAATGTAGGTGCAGGAGGAGGTTGGCGCTCTCAGGCTTCGAAGCGGAAGCCCACCCCGCGCACGGTGACAAGGTGTCGGGGGTTCGCCGGGTCAGGCTCGATCTTACGCCGGAGACGCTTGATATGGGTGTCCAACGTCCTGGTGTCGGTGAGCTCCTGATCCCACCAGAGACGGTCGATGCACCCATCGCGGGTGACCACCTGGCCGCTGTGGGACATGAGGAGGGACAGGAGGTCGAACTCCTTGCGGGAGAGCTCGACCGGCAGGTCGTGCACGGTCACTTCCCGCCGACCGGCGTCGAGCCGGACAGGACCGACGTGGAGCACCTCTTCGTGGTGTTCGGCCACGGCGACGCCCCGCCGCAGGACGGCCCGCATGCGTGCCACCAGCTCGCGCAAGCGGAAAGGTTTGGGGACGTAGTCGCTGGCGCCGAGCTCGAGGCCGAGGACCACGTCGACCTCGGAATCCCGGGCGGTGACCATGATGATCGGCACCGGCTTCAGGGCGCGCATCTGCTGGCAGAGCTCGATGCCCGATTGGTCGGGCAGCATGACGTCGAGGAGGACCAGGTCGGGGTGTACCCGATGAAAGAGACGCAGCGCCTCGTGCCCGTCGCCGGCGCATTCGACGGCGAAGCCCTCCCGGGTCAGACCTGAGGCGAGCGCTTGTCGGTAGGACTCTTCGTCGTCAACGACCAGGACGAGCGGCCGGTTGTCGCGCGCTTGGGCGCTCGGCGCCTGCCGGCCGTTGGTCACCGTGGTGGTGGCCATGGGAGCCGAATCCATCAAGCCGCGTCGTCAGGCGAGGCGGCGAGAGTGTGCGGGAGTAGGGCGAGGAGAGCAGGCGGCGACGGAGGCACGGGGGGTGTGCCCTCCGGCGTCGCCTGCACACGCAGGGAGGCGACTACCTGCGTGATCTTGGTTTTCAGTCCCCTGCCTCTTCCGTCTCGGGCGGGGGGCGCCGGCCAGAGTGGCACGACCTCGGCCAGGACGCCCCGATCGTGGTGGCGACGGCTCCGTGGGCGCGGAGCAGGGTGGCCGCGCCGGAAGCAGGGCGTGTCATGGTGAGCTGGCGCCATATGCAGTGACCATAAGGACCCCAGATGAACGGCTCGCGAAACCGTTGCTAATGGGAAGTGTCACGAAGATGAACTCTTCACGCTGTGACTCTCGCCCCGGCGTTACCCTTTCGGACGAGAAGCGGAGGTGGGAGATGGCGGAAGCCCCGGGCCATGGGGTGAACCAGCGTGGCCTGATCAAGATGACACCCGAAGAGGTCGACGCCTTCCTGGCCGAGCGGCGGGCCATGACGATGTGCTCCCTCGGGCCGGACGGATACATCCACGCCGTGGCCATGTGGTACGGATTTCTCGACGGGTGCGTCACCGTCGAGACCAAGACCAAGTCGCAAAAGGTGCAGAACCTCCGGCGTGATCCCCGGCTGACCCTGTTGTTCGAAGACGGCGACTCCTACGAGGAGCTGCGCGGTGTCGAATTGGTGGGCCGGGCCGAGATCATCGATGATCCAGCCCAGCTCTGGGCGTTGGGCCTCAGCGTGTACGAGCGCTACTACGGCCCCTACAGCGAGGAGGCCAGGCCCTTCCTCGAGGGAATGCTGCGCAAGCGCGTGGCCGTCAAGCTGCACCCCGAGCGCACGCGTTTCCTGGGATCACCGCAAGCTCGGGCCGGCGACCAGGCCTGTCGCGCGATGAAGTTCTCCATCAGCGAGCGGGTGGCGGTGGCACCGGACGCGGCCGTTGACGCCTACGGCGATCCAGCGTTCTATGAAGGCCGCGCCTCCAGCGGCGACATCTCCCTGGTCGAGGTGGTCGGTCACGCTGACGGGCCGCCCGCGACCCTGGAGATCCGCTACAAGTTCACCGGATCGGTCTCCTCTGCGGTGAAGGCCGTCGTCGACCCGGCGAAGCTTTCCTGGGTCACCCACACCCAGTTGCACGGGGAGGCGCGCCGCACGAGCTTCACCGTCCTCCCCGACTACTACCCCGATCGGCTCGACTGCAGCGGCACCTTCGTCTTCACCCAGGGGGAGGGCGGCCCCGACTCCACGCTGGTGACGATCGAAGGCGACCTCAAGGTGCATGTCTTTCTCGTCGGTCGCAAGGTCGAAGAGATGATCGTGTCCGGGCTGCGCTCGTACCTCGCGGCCGAGGTGTCCCTGCTACCCGGCTTCACAGCCTCGCGCTGATCGTCGCCGCGGCACGTGTCCGAGAGTGAGCGACTCCCGCGTTGGCTCGAAACGCGCTGGATCAGGAAGCACCCGCCCTCGGCGTCGGCAGCGGGATCGACATGGTGGGCGCCGCGAGCCCGGGGCTGGTGGATCGGCGTCCTCTTCGCCGTCGGCTCGGTGCTCTTCGCTCTCGGGGCCTTCCCGCTGTATGCGACGTCGGTCGGCGCATCGACGACGTCGGTCACGTTTTTCGTGGGTTCGATCTTCTTCACTTCCGCGGCCTTTCTCCAGTATCGAGAAGTCGTGGATGCACTTCCGGCGCGGGCGGGGCGCCCCCGCCGGCGTTTCTTCGTCTTCCAGCCCCGCCGGGTCGAATGGCTGGCCGTGGCGATCCAGCTCGCAGGGACGATCTTCTTCAATCGCAGTACCGGAAACGCCTGTCGGATCGACCTCACGATCCAGGCGGCCCAGCACACGGTCTGGCGTCCCGACGCGGTGGGATCCGTGTGCTTTCTTGTCGCCAGCCTGCTCGCGTGGCGGGAGGTGTGCCATGGGTGGGGCGCATGGCGCCCCCGGCAGGTGGACTGGTGGATCACGTTCGTGAACCTGCTCGGATCGGTGGCCTTCGGGGTCTCTGCGGTGGCCGGCTTCATCGTGCCGGGAACCGGCCAGCTCAGAAATGCATCCTTGTCCAACCTCGGCACGTTCGTCGGGGCTCTCGGATTCCTGATCGGGGCGCTTCTCCTTCTGGTCGAGCGGACCGAACACGTTGCTGACGGCGAGATGGCGCTCGGCACGAGCCCGGCATAGGGGTGATGCGTCAGAGCGAACCCAGGGGTTGCAGTCAGGTCTAGAGTCGACCCACCACTGAGCACAGGAGTTTTCCCATGGGGCTGCACCAGAAAAAAGAAGTCGCTGACCAGCTTCTCGATTGCGTCTTCGCCTCGAAGGACCTCTCGGTGGAGTTGCCCAAGTACAAGTTCCCCCCCCTCGAGACACTGCCCGACGTGGCGTTTCAGGTCATCCACGACGAACTTCTCCTCGACGGCAATTCGCGGCAGAACCTGGCGACGTTCTGCCAGACCTGGGAGGAGCCCCAGGTCCATGCGCTGATGGACCTGGCGATCGACAAGAACCTCGAAGACAAGGACGAGTACCCCCAGACGGCGGAGATCGAGCGACGTTGCGTGCACATGATGGCCGACCTCTGGCGCGCCCACGACGCCGCCAACACGGTGGGAACATCGACCATCGGTTCCTCCGAGGCGTGCATGCTCGCCGGGATGGCGGCGAAGCGACGTTGGCGGGCACGCCAGGAGGCGGCGGGCAAGCCGGCCGACAAGCCCAACATGGTGTGCGGCCCCGTGCAGGTGGTCTGGCACAAGTTCGCCCGTTACTGGGACGTCGAACTCCGCGAGATCCCGATGTCGCCCGGCCGTTACTGCATGGACGTCGAGCAGATGCTCGAGCGGGTGGACGAGAACACCATCTTCGTCATGCCGACGTTCGGTGTGACCTATACCGGTGCCTACGAGCCGGTGGCCGAGTTGGCGTTGGCCCTCGACGACCTGCAGGAGCGCACCGGCCTGAACATCGACATCCATGTCGACGGGGCGAGCGGCGGCTTCCTGGCGCCGTTCTGCGCTCCCGAGATCGAGTTCGATTTTCGCATCCCCCGGGTGAAGTCCATCTCCACCTCGGGGCACAAGTTCGGGCTCGCCCCGCTCGGCGTCGGATGGGTCGTGTGGTCCGACGCCGCCGAACTCCCCGAAGAGCTGATCTTCCACGTCAACTACCTGGGCGGCGACATGCCGGACTTTCAGATCAACTTCTCGCGGCCGGCCGGGCAGATCATCGCCCAGTACTACGACTTCATCCGACTGGGTCACCAGGGCTATAGCTCCATCCACAACGCCTGCTACGCCACCGGGCAGTACCTGGCCGAGGAGATCCCGAAACTCGGGCCCTTCGAACTGCTCAGCCGCAGCAATCCGGCAGAGGGCATTCCCGCGGTCACGTGGCGCATCATCGAGGGCGAAGATCCCGGCTACACGCTCTTCGACGTGGCCGACCGCCTGCGAAACCGCGGTTGGCAGGTGCCGGCGTATACCTTGACCGGCACGGCCAGCGACATAGCGGTTCAGCGGATCCTGGTGCGCCAGGGGGTCGATCGCGACCTGGCCGGAATTCTTCTCGAAGACTTCAAGGTCGCTGTAGAGCACTTCGATCGCCACCCGGTGTCGGTTGCGATGACCAAGGAAGAGGCCAGCGGATTCAGCCACCTCTAGACAGCGGGCGACCGGGTTTTGGTGCGCGGGCCGACGAAGGAGGATAGGCAATGAAAGTCGGAGGGGTGAGCGCCAGGTGACGGACGCGAGTGCACCGACGGCGCCGAGCGCGCCACCCCCCCCGCCTGCCGCAGGCCCCGACCCTCTTGCGATCCTGCGGAGCAAGAACTACGTCATGTTGCTCGTCGTGGGGGCGGTGATCGGCGTCCCAGTGGCGGCGATCGCGTACTTCTACCTCCATTTCGTCGCGATCTCCCAGACGTTCGTGTTCACGACCTTCCCCAAGAATCTCGGGTTCAGTGGGACCCCGGCCTGGTGGCCGATACTCCCTCTCGTCCTGAGCGGCCTGCTGGTTGCCCTCACGCTGACGTACTTCCACGGCACCGGCGGCCACAAGCCGGCCGAAGGCTTCAAAGCTGCGGGTGGCGTGGAGGTCGTCGATCTCCCCGGGATCGTCCTTGCTTCCCTGGCCACTCTTTGTCTGGGTGCCGTGCTGGGCCCCGAAGCACCCCTTATCGCCATCGGCGGAGGGCTCGGCGTCCTGGCCGTCCACCTGGTCAAGAAGGACGCGCCCCCGATGGCCGCCGTCGTCATCGGTGCCGCCGGAAGCTTCGCCGCGATCGCCACCTTGCTCGGATCTCCCATCGTCGGCGCCTTCTTGCTCATGGAGGCGTCCGGGATCGGCGGCCCGCTCCTGGGTGTCGTCCTCGTCCCCGGGCTCCTCTCCGCGGGCATCGGGTCCCTCATCTTCGTGGGTCTGGACCGGTGGACCGGATTCGGGACGTTCTCGCTCAACGTGGGAACGATCCCTCACTTCGGGAGTCCGACCGGGGCCGAATTCCTCTGGGCCATCGCCATCGGCATCGGCGCGGCCTTTCTCGGTCTGGGGATCAAGCGCGGAGCGCTGGCGCTGCAACCCGTCGTCGAGAAGCGAAAGGTGCTCCTCACCCCCCTCGTGGGCCTGGTGGTGGCCCTCCTGGCCATCGCCTTCGCCGAGATCACCGGCAGGCCGTTCACGGAGGTGCTCTTCTCCGGTCAGAGTGCGCTCCCGGGCCTCATCCAGCAGGCGGCGGGGTGGACGGTGGGGCCGTTGGCAGTGCTCATCCTCTGCAAAGGCCTGGCCTACAGCGCGTCGCTCAGCAGTTTCCGGGGGGGACCGATCTTCCCGGGCATGTTCATCGGCGCCGCGGTCGGGATTCTCCTCTCCCACCTACCCGGCCTGCCGATGATCGCCGGCGTCGGCATGGGCATCGGGGCGGTCACGGTGGCCATGCTCGGTCTCCCGCTCGTCTCGGTCCTGCTGGCCACGCTCCTCTTGCAGGCGGACGGGTTGTCGCTCACACCGCTCATCATCGTGGCGGTGGTGGTCTCGTACGTCGTCAGTGCGCATCTGGTCCCGGCACCGACGGCCGATCCGCCCGGACCTGCATCGGCAGGGACGCCCGCGCCCGCCCCGAATCCGTCCCCCTCTTGAACGCGGTCCTTTACGCGATCCGCTCCTTGAGGTGTTCGCCCACCCGGATGGCGTTGGCCATCGCGGTGAGTGCGGGATTCACCGCGCCGATGCTCGGGAAGAAGCTCGTGTCGACGACGTAGAGATTGTCGAGCTCATGCGCCTTGCAATTGGTGTCGAGCACCGACGTCGCCGGATCGACACCGAAGCGGACGGTCCCGGCCTGATGGGCGCACCCGGCGACGGGGACGTTCATGCTCATGTAGAAATTCTTGCTCAGCACGTGATGATCGGCCATGCCGACGTGATTGAGGATTGTCCGCAGTTCCTTGTAGAGGCCGTCCGCCTCCTCGTTGTTGGTGGCTTCATAGGCCAGATGTATGTCGCCGTCCCCGTCGACGGTCACCCGGTTCTCCGGCCGGGGTAGGTCCTCCGTGGTCAACCACCAGTCCACTGCGTGCTGGGCCACCTCCTCGAGGGAGAAGTGTGGCGCGAGCAGGGTGAGCTTGGGCTCTTCGCCCTTCATCGCCCCGGCATTGGACTTCCCGACCATCTGGATGTTCCCGAGGGGCCATTTGCGGTCGCCCCCGGCAAAGTAGAAGTCGTTGATGCCGAGCGTCTTCTGGAAGACGGTGTCGTTCGGCTCCTTGCCCAGCGAGACGACGGCTTTGCAGTTGTGGAACATGTAGTTGCGGCCGACCTGATCCGAGCCGTTCGCCAGCCCGGCGGGATGCTTGTCGTTCGCCGAGTTCAACAGCAGCTTGGCACTGTTGGAAGCTCCCGCCGCCACCACGACGATGTCAGCTTCGTAGACCTCTTCACCCTGTGCGCGCTCGACGACGACCCCGGTGACGCGACGGCCGGTCGGGTCAGTCAGGAGCTTTGTCGCCCGGGCATTGGTCAGGAGGAATACATTCGGTGATTCGAGACTGGGCCGGACCGCCATGACTTCGGCGTCGGCTTTGGCGTGGACCAGACAGGGATAGCCGTCGCACCACGCACATCGGATGCAGTGACTGCGGCTGCGATCGGACTCGTCGAGCAGAATGCCGCACGGAGCCGAGAACGGGTGGTACCCCTTGGCTTTGAGCGCGTCAGAAATCTCCTGGAGGCGTGGCTCGTGGCTCGGGGCAGGTGCCGGATACGGCGCGGAGTAGTGCCCTTCTGTGGGGTCCTCCCCGCGCGTGCCGTGCACCTGGTACAGCTCTTCCGCCTTCGTATACCAGGGTTCGAATTCGTCGTAGCCGATCGGCCACGCCGGGGAGACCCCGTCGACGTGCTGGACCTCGCCGAAGTCTTCGGGCCGGAGCCGGTACAGGGCGGCGCCGTAGAGCTTCGTGGCGCCGCCCACGAAGTAGTGGACCTGCGGTTGGAAGGCCGCGCCTTTACTGTCGTACCAGGTGTCCTTCGAGATGTACCTCCCGTCGACGAACACCTCGTCCGGAGACCAGTTCTCCATTTCCCGCGGCAGGAAGTCCCCGCGTTCGAGGAGGAGGATCCGCTTTCCCGACGATCGGAGGGTGTGGGCCAAGGTTCCCCCACCGGCTCCGGTTCCGATGATGATGACGTCGAAGTGCTCAGGCATGGTGCTTCCTCCTTAGGCGGTCGCTTCAGGTCGTCGGGGGCGCTGCCGCTCCATCATCTGCGTCAGCTCCGCCCAGTGACTCGGCGTCCTCCAACACAGGGAACAGCTTGGGCTGGACCCTTTCCTTCACTTGATCGGGGAGGCTCAGGTCACCTCCGGTATGGGCCACGCTGAACTCCCGCTCGGCGCGTCCACGCCCGATCATCGAGCGGAGCCACCGCAACAGGGTGGTAAAGCGGTTACCGAAGCCGGTGAGGAAGGCCAGATGCACGAACATCCACACCACCCAGCCCGGGAAGCCGCTCAAGTGAATTCCCTTGACGCTCACGATGGCCCGGAATCGTCCGATGGTGGCCACGCTTCCGAGGTCCCGGTATTTGAACGAATTCGTCGGCTCGTTCCTCAGACGGCGAAGAATGGAGTTCGCCGCGTGGAGGCCACCTTGCATGGCCACCTCCGCGACGCCGGGAAGGTTGTCGAGGCTTGCCATGTCGCCGATGGCGAACACCTCGGGGTGCCCTGGAATCGTCAGATCGGGAAGAACGGCGATACGGCCGGCGCGATCGATGGTGGCGCCAGAGGCTTCGGCCAGGAGTGCTGCGAGTGGTGAGGCTTGGACGCCTGCAGCCCAGATGGTTGTCCGGGCCTCGATCCTCGAGGTGCCGTCCGTCCCCTTGATGTCGACGCCGTCAGCGTCGACGCCGACCACCTGCGAACCCATGCGCACTTCGATGCCGAGTCGCGCGAGTGTCTTCGCCGCCTTCGCGGAGAGCTCGTCGCCGAAGGTGGCCAGCGGCTCTTTTCCGCCGTCGACCAGGATCACCCTTACGGCTGACGCCTCGAATGTGCGGAACTCCCCGCGCAGGCTGCGCGTCGCCAACTCCCTGACCTGGCCGGCCAGTTCGACGCCGGTGGGCCCGGCACCGACCACGACGACAGTCAACCAGTGCTCCTTCTCGGTGGCGTCAGCGGCCAGCTCCGCCATCTCGAAGGCGCCGTAGATGCGCCGTCTCAGTTCGAGTGCGTCATCGAGGGTCTTCATGCCCGGAGCGAAGAAGGCGAACTCGTCGTGACCGAAGTACGACTGGGTGACGCCTGCGGCCACAATGAGGCTGTCGTAGGGGTATTCGACGGCGAATCGTCCGGCGACGTTGGCGTGCACCACCCTGCGTTCGAGGTCGAAGCCGCTCACCTCGGCCAATTGCACCCGCACGTTCTTCTTCTTGCGCACGACGTGACGCAACGCGGGGGCGATCTGGCCCGGGGCGAGCATCCCGGTAGCCGTCTGGTACAGGAGAGGCTGGAACAAGTGGTGATTGCGCCGGTCGATCAAGGTGACGTCGACCGGCTTTCCGCCCAGCAGCCGGGTGGCGGGCAGACCCCCGAACCCTCCACCGACGATCACCACCCTGTGGCGTACGGCCGACATATTCAGCGGCTCCAGGCCCTGGGTCCGGCCTCAGGCCTCGCCGTGAGGTGCGAGATCGTCATCGTCGGCTTGCATCCACGCCGTCGCCGACGTGTCGGTGAACGTCACAGCCCCGGGCTGCTCTGCATGATGCCGCCGTCGGCGAAGATCGTGGTGGCGGTGAGGTAGCTCGCGCCGGGCCCCGCCAGGAAAGCGACGACGCTGGCTATCTCCTCGGGCTCCGCCAGTCGACCCAGTGGAATGGCGTTATCGAGCGTGGCCAATGCCTTCGGATCGGCGACGGTGGCCTTGTTGATGGGTGTGTCGACGGCTCCCGGACCGACGCCGACTACCAGGACATTGTGGGGAGCCAGCTCCACGCCCGCCGTCCTGGTCAACATCCGCATGCCACCCTTGGAGAGGCAATAGGCGGTGTTGTTGGGCATCGGCCAGTCCTCGTGGACCGACGTCATGTTGATGATGCGGCCGCCGTCGCCCTGGGCGATCATCTGCTTGGCGGCGAGTTGGGTGCCGAAGAACGCGCTCTTCAGGTTGATGTCCATCACCCGGTCGTATTGGTCCTCGGTCGTGTCGAGCACGGAAGTCCGGGTTTCGATGCCGGCGTTGTTGACCATGATGTCCAGCCGCCCGAACGTACTCACGGCGGTGCCGATCAGCGTCTCGAGGTCGGCGATCTTGCTGACGTCGGCCTTGACCGCGGTGACCTTGTCCCCGAGGTCCCGGAGCTGTTGTTCGAGGGCCTCGGTTGCGTCGGGGTTCGTCACGTAGTCGATGACGATGGAGGCGCCTTCGGCCGCCAACGCCAACACCACCGCTTTGCCGATGCCGGTATTGCCGCCTGTCACGATGGCTACTTTGCCTTGGAGCGTCACCTGGACTCCTTCCGGTCCGGGGACTGCCGCCCGGACTCAACTGCATCCTATGCAGAACGCAGCGCCTTTTTCTCTTGAGGTTACGGCGGCCGCCGATGACGATTCGTCATCCTTCGCGGGTGATCCGAGAACCCATCGAATTGCCGGGGAACAGACGCACGCGCAGTGTGACGAAAGGGCGAACTCGTCCACGGTCGTGCGGCCCGAGCCTCGTCGGCACGGGCACGCTACTGTCGCCTGGAAGTTGGTCAGTGCCCGGCTGCACCTTGGCCCGGGCCGAAAGAAGGAGCACCCGATCATGAGCACGTTCCCGCCGATCGCCGAGTATGCATTCCTGTCGGATTGCGAAAACAGCTGCCTGATCGCACCCGACGGTTCCGTGGAATGGCTGTGCCTACCGCGCCCCGACTCGCCGAGTGTCTTCGGGGCGGTCCTGGACCGCTCGGCTGGTTCCTTCCGCTTCGGCCCCTCGAACACCTTGGTCCCGCATCACCGCCGCTACATCCCCGGCACCATGGTGGTCGAGACCACCTGGCACACGCCGACGGGCTGGCTGATCGTGCAGGACTTCATGGTCGTGCGCAAGGTGGATGAAGGGGCCCGCCGTCCGGGTTACCGCCGGGCGCCCATGGATTCGGCCGCCGTCGGTGTCCTGCTGCGCACCGCCACCTGTGTCGCTGGGAACGTCGAGGTCATCGCCAACTGCGTTCCGTTGTTCGAGTACGGCGTTGGCATCGGTCAATGGGCCTACAGCGGCGACGGCTACGGCTCCCTCACCGTCGATGCGCCGAACGGCGAGACGACACTGTCGGTGATCGAGCAGTCTCCGGCTCGGCCTGGCCGGCGCCCGATGCTACGGACGCACAAGTCTGTCCGAGGGTGAGTCGGCGTTCATCGCATTGTCGTGGGGCGACAGTCCCCCGACCACGCGGGACGAGGTGGAGGCGGACCTCGCGTCGACGGTGAGTTACTGGCGGAACTGGCTGGCGACGGGGACGTTCCCCGACCACCCGTGGCGTCCCTACATCGAGCGCAGCGCGCTGACCCTGAAAGGGCTGAGCTACGCGCCCACGGGAGCCATCATGGCAGCCTCCACCACGTCGCTTCCCGAGACCCCCGGAGGCGCCCGCAATTGGGACTATCGCTACACCTGGATCAGGGACACCGGTTTCATGCTGCGCTCGCTCTATCGGCTGGGCTTCGATTGGGAGGCCCTCGAGTACTTCGCGTTCGTCCTCGAATGTGTGGCGCAGGGGAAACCGGGCGAACCCTTCGAGCTCCAGATCATGTACGGCATCGGCGGCGAACGGGACCTCACCGAGCGGACCCTGGACCACTTGTCGGGCTACGAGGGAGCGGCCCCGGTCCGGGTTGGGAACGGGGCATGGGACCAGCACCAAAATGACGTTTGGGGGATGCTGCTCGACGCGGTCGACACACATCTCTCGAGGGGTGCGGCGCAGATCGTCCACACCGTCTGGGAAGGCCTGGCCGGACTGGTGGAGCAGGCGCTCGCCCACAGTGGCGACGCGGATCAAGGGAATCTGGGAGATTCGCGGTGAGCCCCAACACTTCACGGCCTCCGCCGTTCTGTGCTGGGTGGCGGCGGATCGGGGCGCACGTTTGGCGCTCCGGCGGGGCGCCGCCGAGCGGGCCGAGGATTGGCGGAAGCGGGCGGACGCGCTCAAAGAGGAGATTCTGGCCAAGGGCGTCGACGAAAACGGTCGGTTCCGCCAGGCCTACGAGAACGACGAGCTGGATGCCTCGCTTCTCCTGATTCCGATCATGGGGTTCTTGCCTCCCGACGACGAACGGGTCAGGGCGACCGTGTTGGCCATCGCCGACGAGCTCACCGAGGACGGCCTGGTGCTCCGTTACAAGGTCGACGCCACCGACACCGGTTTCGAGGGCAAGGAGGGGACCTTCACGATCTGCTCGTGGTGGTTGGTCTCCGCGTTGGCGATGATCGGCGAGATCGAGCGCGCCCGTGCGCTGTGCAAGAAGCTCCTCTCCTTCGCTGGTCCACTGAACCTCTACGCCGAGGAGATCGATGCCACGACAGGGGAGCACCTCGGGAACTTCCCCCAAGCGTTCACGCATCTGGCGCTGATCGACGCGGTGTCGCAACTTATTGAGGCGGAGGTCGACGCCGTCTGAACCGGTGATCCGCCGCATCCGGTCGGCCGTGTGCCACAGTCTCGATCGACGGGCCCGCTCGGGCTCGACGACACCGCGCGGAGGAACCGAGACCCGTGGCCAGCCTGAACGAAACCGACCTGCAGCGCATGCGCGATCAGCTCTTCTTCGAGGGCGACGAGCGCAACCGGCGGCTGAGCCGATTCTGGCTGCTGCTGCCCCTCTCGGCGCTCATTGCCTCCGCCGGCGTGGTCAGCGACTCGACCGCCACGGTCATCGGGGCGATGATCGTGGCCCCGCTCATGACCCCGATCCTGGGGATCGTCCTGGCCGTGGTGCTCACCGACGCGAAGAACCTCCGTCGTTCCGTCCTTTTGGTCATCGTCGGTGCGGCATCGGTGATCGCGTTGGCGTGGATCCTCGGGCTCTTCGTTCCCTACCCCGTGGTCGCGGCCACGAACAGCCAGGTGGCGCAACGGATCACCCCCCGGATCATCGACCTGATCGCCGCGCTGGCCACCGGGGCGGTCGGCTCGGTCGCCCTCGCCCGCTCCGACATCTCCGACACCCTTCCCGGCGTCGCTATCGCCATCTCGCTGGTCCCGCCCCTGGCGGTGGTGGGCCTGACGCTCGAATCGGGCGCCCCGCACCAGGCCCTCGGCGCCCTCCTCCTCTTCACGACGAATGTCGCGGCGATTCTGGCCAGTGGCATCGTCGTGATGGCGCTCTACCGCACCCACCGGGTCTCTGACCGGGCGCAGGCAGCAGCGTTCCGTCGCAGCGGCGCCGTCGCCGTCGTCGCGGTCTTTCTGGCCGTTGTCATCGTGCCCCTGACGATCAACTCCGACCGGATCGATCGGACCAACGTCGGCAGGCCGACGTCCAGGCGGTCGCCGACCACTGGGCCAACGCGGCCGGCTGGAGCGTGTCCGGCGTCACGGCTGACGGCAACAAGGTGTTCGTCGATGCGATGGGCCCCGCCCCGGCGCCCGATCTGACGGTTCTGCACAACGACCTTGTGGCCGCCGGGCTCTCCGGAGTCGAGGTGGAAGTCAGCTTGACCCCGAGGAGTTACACACCCCTGCCCACCTAAGGCCGTACGCGTCATCCGGCGACCTGAGGGAATGGCACATCATCCTGGAAGGATGACGACATCGCTGCATCCGGTGTGGTTTGATGACGGGGCACATCGAACGAACGCACCCTCAAGGAGGCCCTGGATGCTCGCCTACACCTACCCTCTGCTCGACTTGTTCGGGACCATGCTCGGCATTTTCGTCTTCGTCCTGTGGTTCTGGCTTCTCATCATCATCTTCGGGGATATCTTCCGCAGCCATGACATGGGGGGAGGAGCCAAAACCCTGTGGGTGATCTTCGTCATCATCCTCCCCTTCATCGGGATCTTCACGTACCTGATCGCCAGGGGCGGCAAGATGCACGAGCGGGCCGCAAAAGATGCCCAGGCCCAGCAGAGCGCGTTCGACGACTACGTTCGGCAAACCGCCGGAACCTCGGGGAGCAGCACCGCCGACCAGCTGTCCAAGCTGGCCGACCTGAAGGCCCAAGGGGTCCTGTCGGACGCGGAGTTCGAGGCGCAGAAGGCGAAGCTCCTCGCCTGATCAGGTAGCGTCGCGTCGGCTGACAAACGCAGGCGACCCTCCTCGCCCGAGGAGGGTGGAACATGATCTTCGAACTGCTCCTCATCGCACTGGTCATTACGCTTGAGCCAATTCCGCTCACGGCTTTCATCTTGGTCCTGGCGTCCGAGGGCGGGGTCCGCAAGGGAGCGGCGTTCATCTTCGGGTGGCTGCTCTCGTTGGCGGCTGTCGTGGCGCTGACTGTCGTGGCCACCGGCAACAATCCGCCCAAGCCGAACACCCAACCCTCGCTGGCCGCCCTCGCCCTCAAGATCCTCATAGGTCTGGTACTGGTGGTCATCGGCCTCCGGCGCAGGGCCCGGTTGGGGCGCCCGAAGAAACCCAAGAGCCCACCCAAGTGGCAAACGGGCATCGACAACATGTCGCCGTGGGTGGTCATCGGCCTGGGCCCCCTGACCCAACCGTGGGGGCTGGTGGCTGCCGGGGTGGCCACCATCATGGAGGCCAAGCTGAGCTCGTGGGAGAGCTACATCGGCTTGCTGCTGTTCTGCCTGGTGGCAACCGGTGTCTATCTGGTGATGGAGATCTACGCCGGCTTTCGGGCCGAACGGGCCAAGGTCATCATGGACGGGGTCAGGACCTGGATCGACACGCACACGGACCAGGTCATCATCATCCTCTCTCTCGGCCTCGGATTCTGGCTGGTTGGGAAGAGCATCTACCAGCTCGTTGCGTAGGGAGGGCGGGACTAGGGGCGGGAGTTACACGGGCGTGGTCGGGTGTACACCGACGCCGGTGCTGGCGACGGCGCTCTCCGGGCATGCGGCTCGGGCGGTGGGGTGATGAGTCGCTTGCGGAAGACGTAGATGCCCCACCCCTGGTAGACGAGGACGAACGGGAAGAAGACGATGGCCACCACCGACATCACCTTCAGCGTGTACGAGGGGCTGGCGGAGTTGGCCACGGTGAGGTTGTATGCCTTGTTGGTGCTCGACACCATCACGCGGGGGAAGAGGTCGAAGAAGATCGAGCCGACCACGCTCGCGATGGTCACGGCCGCGCTGGCGAAGGCCCATCCCTCCACGTGTGATTCGGCGAACAACGCGCCGGCGACCACCGCAACCAATGCCAACGCGTCGATCGGGCTGGGGACGAAGCCCACACCGAGTCCCACGTGGCTCCAGGTCAGCCAGCCGAAGGTGACGATCGCCGCCAGCCAGCCGAGTCGGCTCGAGACCCGGGCGACGCGGTCGTGCAGTTCGCCCTCGGTCTTGAGCGTCAGGTAGGCCGCGCCCAGGAACAGCGACAACACCGTCAGGGTGAGGCCGGTGTAGAGGCCGAAGGGAACGAGCAACTGGAAGAAGTTTCCCGTGTAGTTGTGTGCTTTGTCGATGGGCAGCCCGTACAGGAGATCGCCCAGGGCGGTGCCCAGCAACAGGGGAATGAGGCAGCTCCCGATGGTGAGCGACCAGCGCCACGTGGAGCGCCAGCGCGGGTCGTCGACTTTGCGGTTGAACTCGAACGACAGGCCACGCACGATCAGAGCGACCAGGACCACCAGCAGTGCGAGGTAGAAGGTGGAGAACATTGTGGCGTACCACGACGGGAAGGCGGCGAAGATGGCGGCTCCCGCCACGATCAGCCACACCTCGTTGCCGTCCCAGATGGGACCGATCGAGTTGATGGCGACGCGTCGTTCCTGGTCGTTGTGCCCGACGAAGGAGTGCAGCATCCCCACCCCGAAGTCGAATCCCTCGAGCACGAAGAACCCCACCCAGAAGATGGCGACGATGATGAACCAGATGTTGTTGAGATGGAGCACCGTCGTCCCCTAGTAGATGAGGGCCGGGACCCGGCCGTGGTCGGATTCTTCTGACGATGTGTCGCCGTCGCCGTCGCCGTCGCCGTCGCCGGCGGGACCGGCGCGTTCACTCTCTCCGTGGCCGCCTTCCTCATCTCCGTCGAGCGCAAGTTCCTTGCGGCCGTAGTGGATCATGAGGTAGCCGTCGGCTACCCCGAGTGCGAGGTAGAGGAGTACGAAGACGATCAGGCTGATCCAGATGTCGGTGGTGGTGACCGACGGCGACGCGGCTTGTGACGTCTTCATGAGTCCCTGGACGATCCACGGCTGACGGCCACTCTCGGTGAGCAGCCAACCGGCGGTGTTCATCAGGAACGGCGTGATCACGAACCAGGGCGCGATGAACAAGAACCACTTGGACTTCTCGAGCGTCTTGCGCCGGATCAGCCACACACCCCAGAGGGCGAAGAGTGCGATGAGCGCGGCCAGGTAGGCCATGACCCGCATGCCCCAGTACTGGATGAAGACATTGGGGATGTAATCGCCGGGGCCGTACTCCTTGACGTACTGGGCCTGGAGGTTGTTGATGCCTTGGACGGTCCCGTCGAGGTGGTTGGTGGCGAGAACCGAGAGCAGACCGGGAATCTCGAGGATCTGGGTCGGCGTCTGGTCGTTATTGCCGCCACCGATCTGGAAGAGGGAGAAGGCGCAGTGGGAATCGCAGGTGTTCCACAGCGCCTCGGCGGCGGCGATCTTCATCGGCTGGTACTTACCCTCGACCACCCCGAGCTCGCTCCCGATGAACATGTTCACGAAGACCGCAGGCGTGAGGACGGCCAGCGAGATGATCGCGGTGCGGCGGAAGGCGGTCACCGCGCTCTTCTTCTTGAGATGCCAGGCCGAGACGGCCAGCATCACCAGCGCCCCGGTGACCAGCGAGGCCAGAATGACGTGTGGGTAGGCCCACAGGAACACCGGGTTGGTGAACAGGGCCCAGATGTTGTTGAGCTCGGGTTGGTGCTGCGAGTTCAGCACGTACCCGACCGGGTGCTGCATCCACGAATTGGCCGCCATGATGAAGAGTGCGGACACCATCGTCGCGGCCGCCACCAGCCAGATGCACGCCAGGTGCACCTTCTTGGAGAGGCGGTCCCACCCGAAGATCCAGATGCCGAGGAAGGTGGATTCAAGGAAGAACGCCGCCAGCCCTTCCATGGCCAGGGGGCCCCCGAAAATGTTGCCGACGAATCGCGAGTAGTTCGACCAGTTCATGCCGAATTCGAACTCCTGCACCAACCCGGTCACCACGCCGATAGCGACGTTGATCAGCAAGAGCGTTCCGAAGAACTTGGTGAGTCGCTTGAAGGTCGGATTGTCGTTGCGGTACCAGCTGGTCTGGAGGAGGGCCACCAGGAACGCGAGCCCGATCGTCAGGGGCACGAACAGGAAGTGGTAGATGCTGGTCGTGGCGAACTGCCAGCGGGCGAGGTCGGTACTCATCGCATGGGGCTCCAGTCGTTCAGGGCGCCAGGGCCCAACGGAGAGGGTTGCAGAGAGGGGTGGGCGTGCAGGGCGGCGTCGTCACCCGGCGCGAAGTTGTTTCCGGCGGCTGCGTCGACGACCGCGCCAAGGAGCTCGACCACATTGCCCGCTTCGTCATAGGTACCCCGGGGAGAAGGAGTCTCGTCCTGTGCGACTGTACTCACATTCGCGGCGGGTCGGCCGCATTCTCCAGGCGATGAAGGATCATCCGATGAGGGTGACGAATAGTTCCGCATCGTTTGCGAGGATGACCGTACGTGGCGCCGAGAGAGGCACGTCGAAAGCGCCATCGAGCGGTCAACAGGAAGAGGGGAGTACGCAATGAGCCCGACGGACGGCCGATCAGTTCTCTTCGCCTATTTCAGTTTCACGAATCAGACCAAGAAGGTCCTGGATGTGATGGCCGAGGTGCTGCGGGCGAATGATTGCGAGGTCACCTTTGCCTCCATCGGACTCACCGACCCCCGCTACGAGAAGCGATTCGAATCGTTCCCGTTCAAGAAGCCCTATCGCGAGATGTTCGGTATGATCCCGGTGGAGCTACGCGATCGGCCCGTGGAGATAGAGATCCCCGAAGCCGTGACGGAGCGGGACTACGACCTGGTGGTCGTCGGGGCCCCCACGTGGTGGCTGTCGACGGACGTGCCGATGCGATCTTTCATGGAGTCGGACGAGGCGCGGAAGGCTCTGGCCGGAAAGCCGTTCGCCACGGTCATTTGTTGCCGGCGGTACTGGAAACACAACTTCAAGACGCTGCAGCGCAAGGGGAAAGCCTTGGGTGCCCGCTTCACCGATGGGATTCACTTCACCTATCAGGGCGGTCAGGTGCACTCGTTGTTGTCACTGCTCAGTTACCTCGGGAGCGGCGAGTACCGGGAGCGCTATCTCGGAGTGAAGAATTCCCCGGACGAACATCCAGGACGCCCAGCTTGACGAGGCCCGCGACCTTCGCGAACGGGTTGCTCACGAGCCTCGCAGGCTGACATGGCTTCGAATCGCCCGCTACCCAGAGGAGGGCCCCGTGGCCAAGTCTGACAACGTCAACCGCTATCTGCTGCCGATTCATGATCGACAGCACGTGGGGCTCACCACCTATGACGCGAAGGATCCCGATACCGCCTTCCCGCCGATCACGGAGGTCCATCCGCCCGAAGGCTCACCCAACGTGCTCGATCATTCTGTTGGACGACATCGGCTTTGGTGCAGCCTCGACGTTCGGCGGGGCCGTCAACACCCCGACGGCCGACCGCCTGGCCACCCGGGGGCTCAAGCTCAGCCGGTTCCACACGACCGCCCTGTGTGCGCCGAGCCGTCAGGCGCTCTTGACGGGGCGCAATCACCACACGGCCGGCATGGGGGCGATCCCCGAGGTGGCCACTTCGGCTCCCGGCTACAGCTCCATCCGGCCCTTGACGACCGCTCCACTGGCCCAGATTCTCAAGCTCAACGGGTATTCAACCGCCCAGTTCGGCAAGTGCCACGAGGTCCCGGTCTGGAAGACCAGCCCCATGGGGCCCTTCGACCAGTGGCCTTCGCAGAGCGGCTTCGATTACTTCTACGGCTTTATCGGCGGGGAGACCAACCAGTACTACCCCGCTCTGTTTGAGGGCACGACACCCATAGAGCCACCGAAGACCCCGGCGCAGGGGTACCACCTGAGCGAGGATCTCGCCGATCGGGCCATCACCTGGGTGCGCCAGCAACGGTCCCTCATGACCGACCGCCCGTTCTTCGCCTACTTCGCCCCCGGGGCGACGCATGCCCCGCACCACGCTCCGGCCGAGTGGTCGGACAAATACAAAGGCCGCTTTGACGGTGGCTGGGATGCACTGCGTGAAGAGGTGTTCGCTCGCCAGAAGAGCCTCGGGGTCATCCCCGAGGATGCCGAACTGACCGCGCGCCCGACCGACATCGAGGCCTGGGAGGACGTCCCTGATGTGCTCAAGCCCGTCCTCGCCCGGCAGATGGAGATTTACGCCGGCTATCTCGAGCACGTCGATTTCCACGTCGGCCGTCTCATCGACACCCTCGAAGAGCTCGGCGTCCTCGACGACACGCTGATCTTCTACATGATCGGTGACAACGGGGCGAGTGCGGAAGGCACCCCCAACGGCACGTTCAACGAGATGCTCTCGCTCAACGGGGCCGCCGCCTTCGAGACCCCGGAGTTCCTGGCCGCCCACATCGATGAGTTCGGCACCCCGGCCGCCTATAACCACTACGCGGTCGGGTGGGCCCACGCCATGTGCACCCCGTACCAGTGGACCAAGCAGGTGGCCTCCCACTTCGGGGGGACCCGCAACGGCACGGTGGTCCATTGGCCGAACGGCTTCGAGGCCAAAGGCGAGGTCCGGCAGCAGTTCCACCACATCATCGACGTCGCCGCCACCATCCTCGACGTGCTGAAGATCCCAGAGCCCGCCTTCGTGAACGGGGTCGAGCAGCTCCCGCTCCACGGAGTCTCGATGGCCTACCTCTTTGACGATGCCGAGGCGGCCGATCGTCGTGAGACGCAGTACTTCGAAATGGTCTGCAACCGCGGGGTGTACCACAAGGGCTGGATGGCGGTCACCCGCCATTCCATCCCCTGGCTCTTCGGGGCCACCCTCCCCGCCCTCGACGACGATGTCTGGGAGCTCTACGACATCGACCATGACTGGACGCAGTCCCATGACCTGGCGGCCGAGCAGCCCGAAAAGCTGGCCGAGCTCCAACGCCTCTTCCTCATCGAAGCGGTGAAGTACAACGTGCTTCCCCTGGACGACAGGAGGATCGAGCGGTTCAACTCAGAGATCGCCGGCCGTCCGGAGTTGGCCACGGGCCCGTCCCAAATGCTCTTCGGTGGCATGTCCCGGGTGACCGAGAACACGGTCCTCAACATGAAGAACAAGTCCTACGCCATCACAGCCGAAGTGGCCGTCACCGACGAGCGAGCCAACGGGGTCATCGCGGCGCAAGGGGGAGCCTTCGGAGGCTGGTCCCTCTACCTGGTCGACGGTGTGCCGACCCACTGCTACAACCTTCTGGGGCTTGCACTCGTCAAGGCCACCGGAACGGAGGCACTCCCCGCCGGCACCCACCAGATCCGGGTGGAATTCGCCTACGACGGCGACGGACTGGCCAAGGGTGGAGACACCACCCTCTTCGTCAATGGGCAACAGGTTGCCACGGCGCGCCAGGAGGCCAGCATTCCCATGCTCTTCTCCGGCGACGAGACTCTCGACATCGGTGGTGATCACGCCACGTCGGTCAGCGATGACTACACGCCCGAGACCAGTCGCTTCACCGGAAGCGTGCACTGGGTGCAGCTCGATCAGGGGGTCGACGACCAGTCACACCTCATCTCCCCCGAGGACCGCATGAAGGTCGCCATGGTGCGGCAATGAACTGAATCGTCCGACTGACGGGAGCATCGTCACGACCGACGTTTCTTGCGAGGCGAGGTGCCGCGCCTCCTCCCACCAGAGGCCCGCATACCGCCCGCCCCGGAGGAGGAGCTCGTCGTGGGTTCCCCGCTCGACCACCCGGCCCCCATCCATCACCAACACTTCGTCCACGCTCTCGAGACCGGCGAGCCTGTGGGAGATGAGGACGAGCGAGCGGTCATCGGTGACCGTCAGCAGGTCCGCGGTGAGCGAGTCCGCCGCCGCGACGTCGAGGTGCTCGGCCGGCTCGTCGAGCACGACGAGCGCGAAGTCGGCCAGCAGGGCCCGCGCCACGGCGACCCGCTTGCGCTGCCCGCCCGAGAGCCGTGCGCCGTGCCGGCCGACCTCGGTCTCCAGGCCGTCGGGGAGGCCGGCCACCCAGCCGGCCAGTCCCACCCGGTCGAGGACACTGCGCAGGTCGGCCTCGGAGGCGTCACGCCGACCGATCCGCAGGTTCTCGGACAGGGTTGTGTCGAAGAGATAGTCGTCCTGCCCGATGAGACCCACGACCGTCCGCAGGTCGTCGCCGGCCAGGCGATCGAGGGGGACGCCGTCGAGGGAGACCGTTCCGGACTCGTAGGCCAAGAACCGCACCAGCACCGCGGCCAGCGTCGACTTCCCGGACCCGCTGGCGCCCACAATGGCGACACGTCGGCGCGGAACGAGTGAGAGGTCGATACCTTGCAGTGCAGATTCGGGTGCGCCCGGGTAGCGCGCCCACACCGCCCGGGCCTGCAGGTCGTAGGGGCTGTCGGGCAGTGTCTCGGGCGGCTGCGGCTCGGGGACGGGCACGGTGGCGTCGGTCACCTCGAAGACCCGCGCCGCGGCCTGGCGTACGCGTTGGAGGGCTTGCGTGGCGACGGGCAGGCCGACGACGAGTTCGAAGGCCGCCAAAGGGATGAGCGTGATGACCGCCAGTTCGGTCGGGTCCAGGCGGCCGGACACGACAGCGGGGATCCCGACGAGCAGGCAACCCCAGCAGGCCAGCCCGGCCAGCAAGGTGGTCAGTGCGAGGCCGATGCCCGCCGTCCCGGCCGACGCGGCGCCGATGGCGGTGAGCTCACGGTCATGCTCTTGGACCGTTCGGAGTTGGGCCTCGGTGGCACCGAAGGCCACGAGCTCCGCGGCACCCTCGGTCAGGTCGACGATCGCCGCTGCCAGATCACCCCGTACGCGCGCGAACCTCGTTTCTTTGCGCTGCGCCAGCTTCCCCGTCAGCCAGGGGACGACCGTGCCGGCCAGTACGAGGGCGCCGGCCAGGATCAGGCCGGCGGCGGGAAGCATCCACCACATGAGAGCCACCGTCAGCGCCCCCACCAGCAGGGCGATGGCGAAGGGGGGGATGACCCGGATGGCCAGGTCCTGTAACGAGTCGACATCTCCGACCACCCGGGCGAGAAGGTCGCCGCGCCGGAAGGCGGGCAGTCCGGCCGGCGCCAACTGCTCGAGCCGTTTGTAGACCTTCACCCGCCGGTCGGCGAGGAGCCGGAAAGCGGCGTCATGTCCGACCAGTCGCTCCTCGTAGCGGAAGAAGCCCCGCGACAGCCCGAAGAACTGCACCCCGACGATGGCGACCGCGAGATGGGACTCGTTGGGATGCTGGGCCGCTCTCGAGATCAGCCACGCCGCGGTGCCGATCAGCCCGATATCGGCCGCGATGGCACCCGCCCCGAGGAGTGCGGCGAGCGCCAGACGGCGGCCGGCCGGGCGGGCGATGCCCAGGGTGCGGCCCAACGGCGCGATCTCCACGACGTCGGGTCTGGGTGCGCAGGACGGACATTCAGGATGCCGCCGTCACGGCCGGCTCGAGGTGGACGATCCGATCGGCCAGCGCCAACAGGGATGGTCGGTGCGCCACGAGCACCACGGTCCGGCCCGTCATCAGCCGGCGCGCCGCGGTCAGGACGTTCTCTTCGGTCCGGCCGTCGAGATTGGCGGTCGGCTCGTCGAGGAGGAGGAGGGGAGCGTCGCGGACGAAGGCGCGGGCCAGGGCGACGCGTTGCCGTTCGCCCACCGACAGACCGGACCCCTCGTGGCCGAGGATCGTGTCGGCGCCCATGGGAAGTCGCGCCACCACGTCTTCGAGCTCCGCTTCCGCGATGGCCGCGCGCACGGCGTCGTCACTGGCGTCGGGACGGCCGAGGCGAACGTTCTCGGCAATCGACCGGGCGAACAGGTGCGGGCGTTGGGGGACCCAGCCCACATGGGCCCTCCAGGCATCGGGGTCGAGGGCGGCCAGCCCGCTGTCGCCGACCAAGATGGATCCGCTCGGTCGGCGCGACCAAGCAGAGCAGCACGCCGAGCAACGTCGATTTCCCGCAGCCGCTGGGCCCGGCCACGGCCACGACCTCCCCGGGATGCACCTCGAAGCTCACCGCCCCGAGCGCGGGATGTGGCCGCCCGGGATACACGACTTCCAGGCCTTCGACCCGGAGCGTGGACCGTGACAGGTCGGGAACATCGCGGCGGGTCCCGCGGGGGGAATCGGTCGCTCGAGGACCTCGAAGATGTCCTCGGCTGCCTTCATGCCTTCGGCGCTGGCGTGATAGTTGGCGCCGAGGAGACGCAGGGGCAGGTAGGCCTCGGGGGCGAGGATCAGCACGAAGAGGGCGGTGGCCAGGCTCAGGTGGCCGCCGAGCAGCCGGAGCCCGACCGCCACCGCGACGAGGGCAACCGAAATGGTGGCCAGCAGTTCGAGAATGAGCGAGGAGAGGAATGCCACTTTGAGCGTGGCCATCGTCGCGGTGCGGTAGTGATCGGTGATGTCGCGGATGGCCGCGACCTGCGCCTTGGCCCGCCCGAAGACCTTGAGGGTGGGGAGGCCGGCGACGACGTCGAGGAAGTGCCCGGCCAGGCGTTGGAGCAGCCTCATCTGACGCGCCATCCGAACCTTGGTCGAGGCCCCGACGAGCGACATGAACAGCGGGATCAGGGGGATGGTGACGGCGATGATCACGGCCGAGATCCAGTCCGCGCCGAGCGCCACGACGACGACCGTGACCGGGACGATGACCGCGAGGAACAGTTGGGGAAGGTAGCGGGCGAAATAGCTGTCGAGCGCGTCGATCCCAACAGTGGCAAGGACGACCAGGCTCCCGGACCGCTCGCGCTCGATCGCCCGCCGGGCCGAGACGTGCGACCTGCTCCACCAGCGCCTCGCGCAGGTCCGATTTGGCCGACGCCGACGCGCGATCGGCCGTCCGCTCGGTGAGCCATCCCAGTGCCGCCCGACCGAGGATCACCACGAAGAGAACGAACACCCGCCCGTCCACCCGTGAGAGTCCCTTGTGATGGACCACGACATCGGCGATCGTCGTTGCGATGAGCCAGGCTTGTGCCACCACCAGAAATGCAGTGATGCCGCCCAACAGTACGGCGACTACGAGGTAGCGACGGGTGCCACGCGTGTAGCGCAGCAGCCGCGGATCGATGGGTGCGGACCGTCGTGTGGCCGCCCGGTTCAGGAATGCGCTCGGGGTGGCCGGCGGTGCCTCGTCGGACGTCTGTGGATCGGATCCGCTCACATTTTCCACCCGGGACTGACTCTGCTCGAGAACGGTAGTACACCTCGCTGCGTCACCCCGATGACGTCTCGTGCGTCGTGCGCGCGCAAGGTGTGTGCTTCTGCCACCCGGGGACGAGCAGCGTGCTCAGAGGCCGGACGTCACCTCAATCCGCCCTTCTTTCTGTGCGACCTGCAGTGCGGCGTGGTCGCGGTCGTTGAGATCGGCGTAGGCACTGGCGAAGTCGGCGATGGCTTGGTCGAACGTGTCCTTACGTCCGAGGTAGGACGCGATCGCCACCCTGTCCCCGGAGCGGGCATGTGCCCGCGCCAGCGTCCACCCGCACAGCCGGCCGTAGATCGTCATGCCTGTGGGCTGCATCGTTGCGGGATCGAGCGAACCTTTCCAATCTCTCAGCTGTCGTACGTAGTAGTCACGGACACCGCCGTCCCAACCCTTGGTCCGTTCCCAGCCGAGGAAGATGTCACCCACCGCCTGCATGAGGTGCTGGCCCGCCACCACCCTCTGCCCGTGGTTGGAGTAGAGGCTCGCTCCCGCGAATTCCTCGAGCACCGACGCCTGTGCTTCCTTGGCCTGCAAGAACATCGGGTCACCGCTGTCGATGCCCTCCATGAGCAGGATCCACGCCCTGGTGCCGACGCTGCCGACCCCGACCACCTTGCGCGCCATATCCACCAACCGGTACTGCTCCAACAGGTGGCTCCGGTCAGATTGCAGCGTCCGCCGGTACGCCTGCAGGAGACCCTCCAGTTGCGCGAACACCTCGGACGCATCGGCGTCGGGGAGGAGTTCGCGTACAGGAACGATCAACGGGGGGTCGCTGACGATCCGCGGTCGGCCGTCCACGACCGTCGCCAGCTTCTCGAATGCCTGTGAGCTGTCCTTGGTGCGCGCCTTGGCGAGAGCGGCCTCGGTCAGCTTGGCTCGATCGGGCGCAGAGGAGAGCCGAGATCGAAGCCATCTCCGCATCCATGTCCAGGTGGGCGTACCACACGGCGAGATTCGATTGCGTCGCAAACGTTCGCATCGCCTCCCGATAAGAGGCGGCGGCGGCCAACGCCATGCTGCGGCGCTGCTTGGACTTGAACCCGTTCTCGCGTCCAGCGATCTCCAGACTGGCGACGAGTCGCTTGATGTCCCACTCGAATGGCCCCGGAGCCGTCTCGTCGAAGTCGTTGGCATCGAAGATCAAGTGGCGCTCCGGAGAGCCGAAGACGCCGAAGTTGCTCATGTGCGCATCACCGCAGAGCTGCGCACGTAACCCCGAATTGGGCGTCCCGGCCAGGTCCGACGCCATCACCAGCGCCGCGCCGCGATAGAAGGTGAACGGCGACACCAGCATGCGCCCGTAGCGGATGGGGACCAACTCGGGTACGCGGGTCGTCGCCTGGCGCTCGAGGAGCTCGACAGGATCGGGTCGTAACTCCGTAGGGGCCAGCAAGGCGTGGGACTCCAGTGGGACCTCACGCCGCGCCGCCTTGCCCCGTGCCTCACGCTCGGCCCGGGTGGGCGGAGGGCCGGTCGGCACCACGGGGGTCCGCTGCTGATCGGGGTCCGCCACGTCGACCGCCACGAGTCCGGGCAGATCGTCTGCCATAGCACCATCCTCCTCATCAGTGGCCCGACGGCCCACATCGCTGAGACAGGCTAGTGCGGGTTTTTCGGGAGGGCTCTGGGCGGCAGGGCCAGGACCCGGTGGGGCGACGCCCAATCTATGATCCCCAAGTCGATGAACGGATCAGCCCGATGCCACAGCTAACACGCGCCATTTCAGAGACACATCATTCCGTTCGGCGGAGAGTTGACGTGCTTCGCCTCTGGGTGGAGCGCACCCTCGCCTGGAAGATCTGGGAGCGACTCCTCGAGACCAACTTTGTCGACCGGAGCGTCGCACTCGCCGGGAAGGCCTTCGTCTCGTTCTTCCCACTCGTCATCGTGGTCGCCGCATTCGTTCCGGAACGACTGCGAAAATCGATCGTGTCAACGCTGGTCCATCGACTCGGCCTCGCCGGGCACTCCCTGGCGACGGTGCAGGGGGCATTCAGTTCAGCGAGTGACATCCGAAGGGCGACCGGCGTTCTGGGGCTTATCCTCACAATCTTCTTCGCCACTTCGTTCACGACGGCGCTCCAGCGCATGTACCTCGCCGCGTGGCGGCGTCCCTCGCCGGGCCCGGTCGGCGCCTACACCCGCGGTGCGGAGTGGATTCTCGCGATCATCGTCTACATGGCGGTCCTGGGAGGTGTCCGGAAGATCCTCCCCGGACCGGTGGGCGACGCGTTCTTCGTCGTGGTCGCGTTGGCCCTGTCCGCCTCCTTCTGGTGGTTCACCGCCTGGCTCATGATGCTGGGACAGGTGCGACCGCGTGTGCTGATTCCGTCGGGAGCGATCACGGGCCTGCTGATCGGTCTCTATGCGTTGTCGGCCACCATCTGGATGCCGCGCAGTGTGTTGAACAACAACAGCCAATTCGGGTTCTTCGGGATCGCCATCTCATTGGTCTCGTGGTTCTCGGGCGCGGCGATCTGCATCATGATCGGTGCGTGCGCCGGGCCCGTGCTGGCCGAGGACACGGGCAATCTCGGTCGAATCGCCAGATTCGGCGCCGACTCCCTCCTGGTCGAGGGTGCCCCGGCGTTCATGCCGCCACCACTACGCGGACCGCAGTTGGCCGACGCGTTCAAAGAGCGGGACGAAACCGCCGGAACCTGAATCTGAACTGAGTCTCGCGACGACGTGCCCACCTTCCACCTGTTGGGAGACGTCGGGACGCTCCGGCGGTGGGCGTGCCGGATGCCCTCTGACGGCGGCATCGGGGATTGATCACGACAGAGGCAATCCCGGTGTGCTTGTATGACGGGGCACATTGACGCACCTCAAGGAGACTTTCGATGCTCGCCTATACCTATCCCCTGCTTGACCTGTTCGGCTCCATGTTGGGGTTCTTCCTCCTCGTCATCTGGTTCTGGCTCCTGATCATCATCTTCAGCGACATCTTCCGTAGCCAGGACATCGGCGGATGGGCCAAGGCCTTGTGGTCGATCTTCGTCATCATCCTTCCCTTCCTCGGGATCTTCGTCTACCTGATCGCCCGGGGCGGCAAGATGCACGAGCGGGCCGAGCAAGCCGCCCAGGCCCAACAGAACGCGTTCGACGACTACGTGAAGCAGGCGGCGGGTACCTCGGGTGACAGCACGGCCGACCAGTTGTCCAAGCTGGCCGACCTCAAGGCCCAAGGCGTGTTGACCGATGCGGAGTTCGAGGCCGAGAAGGCGAAGATCCTCGCCTGATTCGCGTCGCGCGGCGATTCCGTCGGGACGGACGTCCTGACGGAGAAGGGCAACGATGTACTACGTCGGCTCAGTGGTCTTCATCTTCGTGGCCATTCTTCTGGTGGTGGTCTTCGTCAAGAAGTTCCGTCAGAGGCGCTAACCAGCTCCCACCGAGGCAGTCTCAACAGGCGGTGGCCATGCCGCGCAACTCGTCGAGGACGGTGCTGGAGAGAACCCGCTCCCGGGTCTCTTCGTACGCTGCTTCGATCACCCGCGGCGCGCGGTTCTCGGCCATGGCCCAAAAGCCCATGGCGCGTCGTGACTCGGGGCCAGGCTCGAGTCGGATCGACCGAGGTGCCGGTGGCCTCGAGACGGGCGATCTCCCGTTCGAGTCGCCGGTGGACCGACCAGCGCAGGAGGCTGTCAGCACCGACGGAGCGCCCGTTGGTCGCCGACATGGAGGAGACGACGATCACCATGTCGAGTGCTTGCGTCTTGAGCACGTCCGCATTTGTCCGCGAGTGCACGCCGCCGTCGAAGTACTCGGTGCCGCTGATGGTGATCGGGGCGAAGTAGCCGGGGATGGCGCACGACGCCAGCACGGCCGAGGCCAGGCTCGTTGTCGGTGACCCCTCGCGGCCGAAGACGACCCGGGCCCCGTCGGACCGCTTCGCGCGCGCAGATCCACAGTCCCGCGGGCCACTCGTCGCCGATGTGCTCGTGCAGGGCGTCGGCCCGTGCACTGATATCGATCCGGCCCCGGGGCAGGAGCGTCATTGTGGCCACGTCGGGCCGGAAGGCCAAAGGCCGTCGGACAGTGCGTTTGATGAGGTCGCCCGAAGGCGGGTTCCATGGCCGCAGGAGCGACATGACCGACGGCACGGGGAGAGGGCTCTCCTCGGTGATGATCCGCCTGAGGAGGTCCCCGCCCTGGGGGGACGTCGGCCGGCCGTAGGTCGAGGCGGCGAGGTCGGTGGCCGGGACACCCACTCGTCAGCGCGGCGCCGGTGACCGAGCCGGCCGAGGTGCCCACGATGATGTCGGCGTCCCGGGCATCCCAGTGTGCTTCGCGCTCGAGCGCGGCCAGCACGCCGGCTTGATACGCCTGGCCCACCACGCCACCGGCGCCCAGCACCAGGCCGATCGCCGACCGCCTCTCTCGGGGGGTTGCGCCGTCCGACACGTTCACCACCACTGTTTACCCCGTGGCAACCCGTGCACCGCTCGATGCCCGGCACAAAGGGCACTCCGACCCTACGGAGAAGCCACGCACACACGGTCACCCGTGCTCCGATAGTTAACGTCGGCGTTATGCTTCATTCACGTAGTTGCCGATAACGTCCGGAGCTCGATGTCCGTCCTCAACCCAACGACACGATCCAACGGGGCTCGTCGTGCCGAACGTCTCGACACGAGTCGGCCCATTTCGGAGAATTACAAGTGGACGGCGCTGTTCGTCTCGACGCTGGGCATGCTGATGGCGACGATCGACGCCTCCATCACGTTGATCGCCCTGCCGAACATCTTCCGCGGGATCGGGATCGATCCGCTGCAACCCGGAAACAGCTTCTACCTGCTGTGGATGATTCTCGGGTTCCTGGTGGTGACGAGCGTCCTCGTGGTCACCCTCGGCCGCCTCGGCGACATCTACGGGCGGGTCCGCACGTTCAACCTCGGGTTTGCGGTCTTCACCTTCTTCTCGTTGGTGCTCGCCGTCACGTGGACATCTGGGCATGCCGCGGCGATCTGGCTCATCGTGATGCGCCTCTTGCAAGCAGTCGGTGCCGCCATGCTGATGGCCAACTCCTCGGCCATCCTCACCGACGCCTTCCCTCCCGAGCAGCGGGGCATGGCGATGGGGATCAACCAGGCGGCGGCCTTCAGCGGGGCCTTCATCGGATTGGTGCTGGGGGGGATACTGGCGCCGGTCAACTGGCGGTTGATCTTCCTGGTGTCGGTGCCCGTCGGCATTCTCGGCACGGTGGTCGGCTACTACAAGCTCCGGGAGCTGAGCCCGCGGCGTCCGGCGCGCATCGATTGGCCGGGCAATATCACCTTCGCCCTCGGGCTGATCCTGGTCATGATCGGCATCACCTACGGCATTGAGCCCTACGGCGGTCACACCATGGGGTGGATGAGCCCCCTGGTGTTGACCTGCCTCATCGTCGGCGTGGTTCTTCTCATCGTCTTCGGCGTCATCGAGACCAAGGTCGAAGAACCGATGTTCCGGCTGCAGCTGTTCAAGATCCGCGCCTTCACCGCCGGGGTCTTCGCCGGCTTGTTGGCCGCCTTGAGCCGGGGTGGCCTGATGTTCATCCTCATCATCTGGCTGCAGGGCATCTGGCTGCCACTCCACGGCTATTCCTTTGCCGACACGCCGCTGTGGGCCGGCGTCGCCATCCTTCCCCTCACCGCCGGCTTTCTCATCGCCGGACCGGTGTCGGGCATCCTGTCGGACCGGCACGGCGCCCGCTACTACGCGACCGGGGGGATGCTCGCCACGGCCGTCCTCTTCGTGCTCTTGGAGCTGCTGCCCGTCAACTTCTCCTACTGGGTCTTCGCCGTCCTGCTGTTCCTCATGGGCCTGGCCATGGCCTCGTTCGGCTCGCCGAACCGGGCGGCGGTGATGAACAGCCTGCCCGCCGAGCACCGGGGAGTCGGCTCGGGCATGAGCACGACGTTCGTCAACTCGGCCCAGGTGCTCTCGATAGGCATCTTCTTCTCACTCATCATCATCGGGTTGTCCGCGTCGCTTCCGCACAGCCTCTACCACGGGCTGGTGGCCCACGGTGTCTCGTCCACCGCGGCCCACCGGGTGGCGAGCCTGTCCCCCGTCTCCACGCTGTTCGCCGCCCTTCTGGGGTACAACCCGATCCACGAGCTCCTCGGGCCACAGGCGTTGGCCGCACTGCCCCACGCACAGCAGGCCACGTTGACCGGGCGCGGTTTCTTCCCCTCGCTCATCGCGTCGCCCTTCCAGACGGGACTGCGCGCCGCCTTTGACTTCGCCATCATTTCAAGCATCCTCGCCGCCGCCATCTCGTGGTTCTGGAGCGCTCCACCTCCGACCGGAACGGCGACGATGTACGTGACGCCGAGCCACGAAGAGGCCGACGGTAAGCTCTACGAGATTGACGAACGCGACGCACAGACCGAGAGGGAGCCGGCGTCAGCCGGGGCCCCGACGAGGTCGGAGGCGATGAGGCGATGACGTCCAAGGCGATGACGACAGAGGCGAAGCCGGTCCTGTGGCGGATCGGTGAGGTGGCGAAGCTGACGGGCGTCACCACCCGGACCTTGCGCTACTGGGAAGAGCTCGAGCTCCTCCAACCGAGCAGCTACCGCACGAGCGGGGAACGGCTCTACTCGCCCTCCGATGTGGCGAGAGTGACCCGGATCCGCAATCTGCAGGAGCTCCTGGGCTTTTCGCTGGCCGAAGTCCGGACGGTGCTCGGCACGGAGGACGTCGACGTGCTGGACCGGGTCCGTTCGGAGCTCAACGCGACCGACCTCCCGATTGAGCGCCACCGGGAGCTTCTTGACGAGGCGACCGTGGCCAACGACCAGCTCCTGGCCCGATTGGACGAAATTCTAGGCCGCATCCAGGCCTTTCGCGACGAGCGGGCGGCGACCGCCGTGCGGCTGCGCGAGAGCCGCCGCAAGCTCGACGAGCCGACCTGACCAGTAGCCGGCGGAGACTTTCTCGGACTTTCTCAGGAGAAAATTAGAAAGGTCCCCGGAAAGGCCGCCGGACGCATCCACCGTCCACCTCGGGCGCCGGTCTCTACGATATTCTAAGGAAATATTTAGAAATCTGCCGGGACCAGCGAACGCGGGAGTGGGCATGAACAAGCGCGAGAACCCCTATACGCCGGGCGCCGGTCGCAAGCCCCGCACCCTGGCCGGGCGGGACCGTGACCTCGAGAGCTTTCAATCGTTGGTCGAGCGGCTCGATGCCGGCTCGTATGAGCGGAGCCTCATCTACACCGGGCTGCGGGGCGTGGGGAAGACGGTCCTGCTGATGGAATTCGACGTTCTGGCCAGCGAGGCGGGCTGGGCCACGACCGACGTGCAGGAAGTCGGTTCGAACGCCGATTTCCGCACCACGTTCGCCGGCATGGCCAACCGTCTCCTGATGAACATGAGCCGGCGGCACCGGGCCAAGCAGCGCATCGAACGCGCCCTCTCTGTGGTCAAGGCGTTCAGCATCGCCATCCCCGGCCATGTCGAGATCAGGCTCGACGTGGACACGTCGGCCGGTGTCGCCGATTCGGGCGATCCCGAACGGGACCTGGCTGACCTGTTCCGGGAGATCGGCGAAGTGGCCCAGGCCAACCAGATGGGCGCCCTCTTCCTCATCGACGAGATGCAGAACCTCGATGCGGCCTCTCTCGCCGCCATCTGTATGGCCTTTCAGGCCATCAGCCGCGCCGGCCTGCCGGTGGCGATGGTGGGGGCGGGACTCCCGGACCTCCGTGTCCGGCTCCTTTCGGCCAAGCCCTATGCCGATCGGCTCTTTTCGTACGAGGAGCTCGGCCGGCTGCCGGAGGCAGCGGCACGCTCGGCGTTGATCGGGCCGGCGGCCTCGGCCGGCGTCGCCTACGACGAGGAGGCGGCGCGCCAGATCGTGCAGGAGGCGGCCGGATTCCCGTACTTCCTCCAGGAGTACGGGCGCGAGCTGTGGAATTACGCCGAGACCACACCGATCACGGTGGAGGATCTGGAGAGTGCACGCGAGATCGTGAACGACAGCCTGGCCCGCAACTTCTTCGGCACGCGTTTCGAGATGGGGACCGACACCGAGCAGCGCTACCTCTCCGCCATGGCCTCGCTCGGCGACGGTCCCTACCCGGTGGGTGAGGTGGCGCACGCGTTCGGCGTCAGCGATCAGCGGCGAGCTTCCATGCACCGGGAGTCGCTCATCCAGAAGGGTCTCATCTGGAGCCCGCGCCGGGGGCAGGTCGATTTCACCGTGCCGCTGTTCGCCGCCTACTTGAAGGAGAACCACCCCATCGGGTGAGCGTTGCGTTCACTCGGTGACGAGCTCGAACCTGTGGCCCGATCGCATGGATCGGTAGTACCATCGGGGTTGCTTACCTTCAACAGCGAGGGTTCCGTGAGGACGGCCGACGCCGCCCACCGCATCCAACCGGCGCACAACGCCGGAGTCTTGTTTCCTTCAAGGTTTAGCGCTCCGCCCTTGGGCTCCTCCGTCCTTCGTCGTCGACTTTCCTCGAGTGGATCGGCTGGTGGTTGTGGTGTGCGGCGCCGGCCGGCCTCCGAGCACGAGGTTCACCTAGTGCGCTTGCCATGTCCATGACCGATGACGCGCCCCGGTTCGAGGCGGTCACACACTTCGAAGGAGGCGAAGCCACCGTCGTTCTGCGCGGCAGTGTCGAGAACGCCGCCGCGTTCACGCTCAGCGGCACGCTCGACGCGGTGATCGATCGCCATCCGACATCGATGACACTGGATCTGGCAAACCTCGACTTCATGGGTGCCGCCGGGTTGATCGCGGTGACCAATGCGGAGAACCGGCTCGCGTCGGTGGGTGTCGCGCTGAGGGTCCAATCCCCGTCCGCTCTGGTGAACCGCCTCCTCGGGATGATGGAGGATGCGGAGGCGAAGCGAGCTCGAACGTGCGTCACCAGAACAAGGTCATCTCGGGCCCGAGCAGATGGCCGATGCGCAGATGCCCACTCAACGCTTCGCCTCGAGCCTCTCGACGAAGGACCTGAGGCGGGTCACGAGCATGCCGACAGACCCCGATGTCGTCGACGGCGCGCTGCGCCTGATCGTCGAGCTTTCCCAGTCGAGCATCGGGGTGGCGGACGGGGTCAGCGTCTCCCTCATGCGCCATGGCGTGCTGTCCACGGTGGCGGCCAGCGATCAGACGATCATGGCGATGGACACGTACCAGTACGCGACAGGGGAAGGCCCGTGCGTCGATGCCTCGGTCCAGGGGCATTGGTTCCATGCGGAGTCACTCGATTCCGAGGTCCGTTGGCCGTCGTTCACACCCCGGGCCCGCACGCTCGGCATCAAGGCGATTCTGTCCACGCCGCTGACCGCGTCCGACGTGCCGGTCGGCGCGCTCAACATCTACTCACGCACGGCGGAGACGTTCGGGGTGAGGGATCAAAAGGAAGCAGCCGGCTTCGCCGAGAAGGCATCGGTGATCCTGAGCGATGCCCAGGCCGGTGTGAGCGACGCGGGAATGGCCATCCGGTTTCAAGAGGCCCTGCGGAGCCGGGAGGTCGTCTGCCTGGCCAAGGGGATCATCATGGAGCGCGAGGGCATCGACGCGGTGGAGGCCTTCAGCCGTCTTTTGCACCTCTCCCTGTCCGAGGGCGTTCCGCTCCTGCACCGTGCCGCGGCGACCGTGCACTCGGCGCTGAGGCCGCAGATCGAACGTCGGGAGGAGGACCGATGATGCAGCGACCGCACGATGTCCTCGATTCGTACTGCCGGGAGGCCGGACTCTCCCGTGGGGAGTTGTGGCTGCGCTACTTCGAGCTGGGCGGCATGTGCGCCGCGTTCGAACTCGAGGCATTCCTGGAGGGTCTCGAGGTTCCGAGCGTGTACGACCACGACGTCATCGCTCTGGCGATCAACGAGCGGTTGGTCGAACTCGGCGGGCGTGCCGTCGTGCCCTATCTGCACGACGGTTGACTACTCGAGTTCCTTCCAGTGCTCGCGCCCGAAGAGGCGCCCGAAGCGAGCGGTCAAGGACGGGCCCTTCGTCGCGCGCCGTGTCCGGATGGAGAACGAGCGTTCCCTTTGGGGCAGGCAACGCAGCCGCTTCCTGATCCGTAATAGTCGTGTGCACCAGCGTGGTGGTGATGTCCGTCACTTGGTCACGATCGACGAACCGAAGTCCATCCTTCGTCTTCACCGCGATGCCGTCGAACAGGTCGAGTTCAGGGACCTGCAGCACGTGCTCGACTGTGCCGAACTCCACGCCGGTCGAGCTGAGCACGGCGGTGCCGACTGACAAGGCCAAGTAGGAAATCGGGCGTCCTTCGTCCATTGGTCGACCTCTCTTCTGTCGCTGACAACATTAGTCAGCGTGCCATCGCACCCGAATGGGTACCGATATGGGGCCGGGTCATGCGTCGGTGAGCCACGCCAGTGCGAGCGCGGCGCTCCAGGAGAAGGCCTGGCCCCCGATGCCGGTGCCGTCGCGCGGGTCGTAGTACTCCGAGAAGCCCGTGTTCGACGAGCCGGCGGGTGCCGGTGCGCAGCGCGGCCGCCCGGTCGGCGAAACCGGCCCGGTCGAGCCCGTCGGCGACCAGCCAGTTGGTGAGCACCCAGACCGGCCCCCGCCAATAGCGGATCGGGTCGAACGACGGGTCATCGGGTTGGGACGTGGGGATCGCAGAGGGCAGTGCGACGCGCCACGAGTCGACCCGCTCCATCATTCGCTCCACGTGCGACGCGGAGATTCCGGCCCAGAGGGCAATGAGGCCCGTCGACGGTGGCGGGACCGACCGGACGCCGGGCCAGGGTGTCGTAGGGGCGGTACCACCCGAGCTCTTCGTCCCACAGCGCGTCGAGCCCCACCCGCAGCGCCTCGGCCACGGCCACGGTGTGGCGTCCGTCGATGCCCGCGGCGACAGCGGCTGCGGCGGCGTCTGCTCGCGGCGCGAGCGGCGATGGCGGTGAACCCCGGGTCCTCGACAGCGAAAGGACTGTCGGCCGCTTGTCGTTCGGAATCCCACCCCGCAGCCCGCAACGCATCGACGATCCCGAGATAGTGCCGGTACTCGCGCGAGGAAGGTCGCTGATCGGCCGACACGGTCGCGACATCACGCCGCTCGATGTGCTCGTTGCCGACTTCTGGAACGACGGACAGCGGCTCGTCCCACGAGGGCGAGTTGTCCATGCCGGACTCCCAGGGGTGGACGATCAACGCGCCGCCGTGCGGGCCCGTTCGCGCCCGTTCGATCCAGGACAGCCACGCGTCGAGGTGCGGCCAGAGCGAACGAAAGGAGGAAAGGGCCCGCGCCCGATCCGGGTCACGCGGCGAAGAGCCGGGCGGCAGCGCTCACCGGGAGCGGAGGCTGCGTCAGCCCGGTGGTCGGCGGGATTCCGTCCGGTGGCCCACACCTCGGGTCCGGGAAAATAGCCGTCGTCCTCGCGCCAGAACACGATGTGGGGCACCATGCCCGTGGGCCATTGCGCCGAGAAGAGCCGCTCGAGCTCCTGCCACGCTCTGTCCCAGCGACCGGCGGCGGCCCACCCCAGGGCGATGGGGCCGGAGTCCCAACACCACTGGAAGGGATAGAGGCCCTCGGCCGGGATGGTGTAGCCGTCCCGGTGGTTCCGCTCCAGGACGGCACGCGCGAGCCGGCGAAGTTCGGTGTCGCCGGCGGGGCTCAACCCAAGCGGTAGAGCTTCTTCCCGTTGTCGGCGAGGATTTTGGTGCGGGACTCGGGCCGCAGCGTCGCCATCGCCTCGTGCACGTGCTCGAGCGGGTTCGGCCACAGGCTGGTCGGGTGGGGGAAGTCGGTCTCGAACATGATGTTGTCCTCGCCGACCTTGTCCACCAGCTCCTGGAGGTGGCCGCGGCCCGTCTCGAACCACATGGTGGCCCACCAGTTGGACTTGAAGTACTCCGAGGGTGGCCGGCCGAGCTGGGCCGCCTGGACAGGAGCGTTCTCGGGCAGCTCCCAGTCCATGGTCTCGAGAATGAAGGGCACCCAACCGATCCCGCTCTCCACCGACACCATCTTGAGCTTCGGGTGGCGGTCGAAGAGGCCGGAGAAGATCGTGTTGATGACGACCCTGGCATTGCCGATGAAGAGCATGGAGCCGCCGATTGCGGGCTTTACGTGCTCATCCTGGGACTCCCAGAAGTACTGGCCGAAGAAGTTCATGGCCGTCAGGCTCGAGCCGATGTGGAAGTGCACCGGGAGCTCCAGGTCGGCACAGACCTCCCAGAGGGGGTCCCACGCCCGGTTGGCCAGGTCCGGTGAACCGAGGTCCTGGGGGTCCGAGGTCATGTTCACGCCGCGCAGACCAAGTTCGGAGACACGCTGGGCCTCGCGCACGCACCCCTCGATGTCCCAGGCCGGGAGGATCGGCATGGGCAGCAGGCGGTTGTTGGTCCTGCTCTGGATTTCGGCCCGTGAGTCGTTGAAGATCTCGACGGCCAGGCGCCGCAGGACCGGGTCCTTGACCCCGGCCAGGGCCTGCCCGCCCAGACCGAGGGCGTTGGGGTAGAGCACCTGGTGCTGGATGCCCATGCGATCGAGGATCTCGAGGCGGGCGTCGATGTCCCAGGCAGCCACGTGGGCCTTCTCGAAGTCCCACTCGACCATCGAATCGAGGAACGGGTGCTTGGCGCCCGCCTTGTCGATGGTGCTGCCGCCGCCGGCCTTGCCGACGACCTCCCCCTCGATGACCCATTGGCGCAGGCCGTCGATCCGCTCGACATGGAGGATCTCGTCCTTGTATTTGGCGGGTGCCCGCGACGTCCACAGGTCGTCGACGTCGGTGAGGTGGGAGTCGGCGTCCAGGACCGCGAGTGCCTTGGGCGCTTCCGAAGCGGTGTCGGGCGCTTCCGAGGTGATGGTCATCGGGCATTCCTCCTCATGGAACTGAGACTGGCTCATGGAACTGAGACTGTGCGGGCGCTGCTGCGCGCCCTTCTCCTGGGATGTTACCGGATCGGAGCACGGTTGTTTTCGGTAGATTCCAAGGCTACCCCATTCAGTCACCGGAAAACATCGTTCTGCCGGTGCAACTCCACCTCCCCCCGAGTGGAGCGCCGGGGTCACTCCGCCTGCGGATCCTTCTTCGGACGGCCGCGTCTCGGGATGGGCCGGGGGGATGTTCCTCGCCCGGCATCGCTGAGCGCCCGCCGGAGGAGGAACTCGATCTGGGCGTTGGTGCTCCGCAGCTCGTCCGCGGCCCACCGGGCCAGGGCGTCGTGGACGGACGGGTCGAGCCGCAGCAGGATGCTCTTGCGCTCGGCCACTCTCGGATCAGGACCGGCTTACTGGTACAGCGAGCCGGTGTTGACGATCGGCTGGGTGCCCCGGTCGCCGCAGAGGACGACCAGGAGGTTCGAGACCATGGCGGCCTTGCGTTCCTCGTCCAGTTCGACGATGCCCTCGTCGGCCAGCCGGCCGAGCGCCATCTGGACCATGCCGACCGCACCATCGACGATCCGCGAACGTGCGGCAATGACGGCGCCCGCCTGTTGGCGCTGCAGCATCACCTGCGCGATCTCGGGCGCGTAGGACAGCCGCGTGATGCGGGCTTCGATGACGTCCACGCCCGCCGGGATGACCCGGGCCGCGATCTCGGCGGCGAGTTGGCCCGCGACCTCGTCGGTGTGGTCCCGCAGGGAGAGTGCGCGGCTGTCCGCGTTGTCGTACGGGTGGCCATTGGCGACATGCCGGAGCGCGGTCTCGCTCTGCGTGTCGACGAAGGCGACGAAATCCTCGACGCCGTACGTGGCGCGGGCGGTGTCGCGCACCTGCCAGACGACGACCGCGGCGATCTCTATCGGGTTGCCGTCAGCGTCGTTGACCTTCACCGTCGGCGTCTCTTTGTTGCGGATCCGCACCGACACCCTTCGGCGTACGGCGAAGAGGTTCACCCAGCGCAAGCCGGTTCTGCGCACCGTGCCCCGGTAGCCACCGAAGAGCTGCACGACGCGGACTTCGCCGGGCTTGATTGCGGTGAGCCCGACCAGGCCACCGGTCCCGAGCACGAACAGCGCCACGGCGGTCCAGACCTCGGCCGTTCCGCCCGCCCGGGCCAGCAGGATGCCACCCACATACGCCGCGAGCGATCCGATCAGGACGGCGATGCCCGGACCCGAGCCCAGTTCCCGCTCCTCGACCGAGCTCAGGAGCCCGGGTGCCTGCATGTTTTCTGGTGCTGTCCCCATGGGGATACCTCCTCAGCCCTGGAGCACCCGGAGAACCGAGCGTCTATCAAAGTGATATCACTTTTTCCCCCGTCTGTAAAGGGCGGGTCGCACAGTGCGCCGGACGATCGGGCAGACTGACCACATGGGCCGGTCCGGTCCCCGTCGTGACCCGATTCGGCTCGCCCGGAAGGAGCCACACCATGAGCATCGACCTCGTCATCAGGGGCGGCAGGGTGATAGATGGCACCGGGGGCGCAAGCCTGACGGCGGATGTCGCGGTCGACGGCGGGGTGATCACGGGGATCGGCGTGATCGAGGAACAGGGTCGGCGGGAAATCGAGGCGCACGGGCTGCTCGTCTGTCCCGGCTTCATCGATGGCCATGCCCACATGGATGCCCAGATCTTCTGGGACCCACTGGCCACGCCGGTCTCCATGCACGGGGTCACCACCCTCGTGATGGGGAATTGCGGTTTCACGCTCGCCCCCGTCCAGTCGGGCCTGGAGGAGCTCGCCATCCGGAGCATCGAGCGGGCCGAGGACATTTCCCGCGGCGACCTCGAGATCGGGGTCCCCTGGGGTTGGCGCACCTTTGCCGACTATCTCGATGCCGTGGATGCCACACCCAAGGCGGTGAACCTGGCCGGATACGTCGGGCATTCGGCGCTGCGCACGTTCGTGATGGGGGAGCGGGCATACCACGATCCGGCGACCGAGGACGATCTCGAGCGCATGGGCCAGGAGCTGACCGCGGCCATGGCGGCCGGAGCCGTCGGGTTCTCAACCTCGCAGATCTCCCAGCACCGGACCATGGCCGATGAGCCCGTCGCCAGCTATATCGGCGGGTGGGACGAGGTCGAGCATCTGACGCGCGTGCTCGGCCGTACCCACGCGGGGGTGCTCCAACTGGCCACCCTGATGGCCGAACCGGAGAATCAGGAGCACCTTCTCAACCTGGCCCTCGTCGGCGGCCGCCCGGTGCACCAGGGATGCATCTACAAGGCGGACCAACCGGAGGGCTTCCGGTCCAGTCTCGCTTTTCTCGACCATGCGGCGGACCAGGGCGCGCGCATCATCGGCCAGGCACACGTGCGGCCGTTGGTCAACGTCATCGGGTTCAAGGTCGGGCTCCCGTTCGATCTTCTGCCGACCTGGCGCGAGCTCCGGCGACGGCCCCTGTCCGAGCAGCGACTCGTCCTGGAGGACCCCGGGCGTCGCAGCGTCCTCGTCGACGAGGCACTGCACGGCCCGTACGTCACGAGCAAGGTCGTGGTCGAGGTGCAGGCCCGTCTCCCCGACTACGAAGCACTGCGGGTGCTCGAGTCACCGACGGAGCCGAATCCCTCAGTGGCGGATCTGGCACGCGCCCGGGGAACGAGCCCCGTCGACGTCATGATCGATCTGTCGCTGGCCGCTGACTTCGAGCAGTACTTCACCCAGCCCTTCGCCAATCAGGACGAGAATGCAGTGGAGATGATCCTGCGCCATCCGCGCACGATCATCGCCCAGTCCGATTCGGGGGCACACGTCTCGCAACTCATGGACAGCTCCATCCCGACGCATTTCCTCGCGCACTGGGTGCGGGAGCGGCAGGCGTTCAGCTGGGAGGAGGGCATCCACATGTTGACCGGGCGGCCCGCCCGCGAATGGGGCCTCGGTCAACGCGGCCACGTCGCAGAGGGTCGTGCGGCCGACCTCGTCGTGATTGACCCCGAGACCGTCGGGCCCAAGCTTCCCTACGCACGCGCAGACCTTCCTGCGGGTGGCACGCGCCTCGTCCAGGAGGCGGACGGGATCTACGCCACGGTGGTGGGCGGCGAACTCACCAGCTTGGAGGGAAAGCCGACCGAGGCCCGCCCCGGTCGGCTCATCCGGCGTTCCTGACCAGTCGAGGTTCCTTCGGCGAGGCCGCTCACCACGGAGATCCCGCTTGCGGAAGGCTCGCGTCCCCGGATCAGGCCGTAGTACGGTCGGAGGCCGATGCGAAGCGAGCGGCGGCCTCGTCATGGATACGGCGGCGACCGGAAGCGGGAGACGTGTCGGTGAGCTCGCATCCGCCCGGGCGGTCCGGGTTCATCCGCAGGGCGATCTCTCAACCGGTGGCTTCGGTGGCGGAGGTCGTCATGCCGGCCATCGTCGACGCCGTCGACATCGACGAGACGCTCGGGCGGGTCGACGTCAACGAACTCCTCGCACACATCGACCTCCAGGTACTCATAGAGAGGCTCGACCTCAATCAGATACTCGACGAGGTCGACCTCAACGCGCTCATCGACCGGATAGGGATCGAGCAGTTGCTCGAGCGCATCGACCTCAACGCGTTGCTCGTGAACGTCGACCTGAACCAACTCCTCGAGCGGGTCGACATCAACGCCCTGGTGGACCGGGTGGATGTCAACGCCATCATGGACGATGTCGACATCAGTGCCTTCACGGGAAAGATCAGTTCAGCCGTGACGCACGGCACCCAGAGTTTTCTCCGGTCCATGCTCGACCTGGTGCGGCGCCAGGTGGTCGGCCTCGACATGGTCATCCTCCGTTTCAGCGACGGGATGCTCCGGCGACAACCTGGAGCACTCCAGCTCGGGCCGGAGCGCCTGATCCCCGCCGGAGAGGGTGAGTCGAGCGCGAAGGTGAGCGGTCGGTATGCCGGGCCGGTGAGCCGCCTGCTCGCGTTCGGTCTCGATCTACTGCTGATCTTCGCCTTCTTCGCCCTGGGGACCTCCATCCTGAACTACCTGGTCCGGCTCCTCACCGGGGACGTCCTCGATCACGGGAGTACCAACGGCGTCTGGTGGGCCATCGCACTGGCTGTCTGGGCCTTCGCCTACTACTGGATCGGGCCGGCCGTCGCCGGCCGGACTCTCGGCATGGCGTTTTTCGGGCTGCGCGTCGTCGCCACGGATGGTGCAGCGATCGGTGGAGGGCAATCGTTCGTGCGGGTCCTGACGTTGCCGCTGAGCGTCATCCTGCTCGGCATAGGCCTGTTCATGGCCGTCCTCGGCCGGCAGCGCAAGGCCCTGCACGACGACATCGCGAAAACCTGCGTCGTCTACGACTGGGGCGAGCGGCCGGCGGAGATGCCGGCGCCGCTGACGAAATGGCTGGCCGGACGCGGGGCCATCGAGTACAAAGCACAACCGGAGTGACTGACGCACCCGCCTGAGGCGGTGGGCGTCCAGCTTCTACTCAGTATCGAAGGACGTCCGCGGTTCGACCGGAGCCTGCGGCTGCATGAGCCGCCGCGATGACTTGAGATTCGTGATGAGGACCGCCACGACGGTCACCAGGTAGATCTGCCCGAACATGGCTTCGAGAACGGCCAGTGCCCTCTCCAGTCCGCCCACCGCAGTCAGGTCCCCGTAGCCGACCGTCGTCAAGGTGACGAAGCTGAAGTACAAGAAGTCCGACGTCGTGCCCTTGTCGGTCTGCGCGAAGAACGGATGGGATGTCGCCGCTTGGATGGTGAGCTCTATGAACGCCCACAACATCCCGGCCAGGACGTAGATGCTCAGGGCCGCCAGAATTGTCCTCCCGTCGATGATTCCCCGCTGCACCACGCCCCGGACGATCGCCACCGGCGCGGCCAGGACCAGGAGTGCGCTCACCCCGTAGGCGATCGCCTCTTCGCTCGAATAGCCGCCGGCGATCGCGAAGATCACTGCCGCCAAGCCGCCGACAAGCACGATCACGGTGGCATAGAACGCCACCCTGCCGCTGCGCGCCGCGAGTACTGCGGCGAGAAGCGTCGCCCCCATGAGCGTCATGCCCAAGAGCGGCACCCATCGCCCGGTGGGTGGGGCCGACGCCAGGAAGACATAGGTCAGGATCAGCAGGACGAAGACCCCGCCGAACCGGTAGCCGGGGACACGTCCTTCGATCCGGCCGTACAGGGACTGAGCAAGACCGGGCATGGTCCTCATCCTTCCTCTCGCCTCGCTGCGCAGCTTCGATGCGACGAGGCCGGCAGACGATACGTCGGTGGTATCGATCGATCCACCGTGCGCAACAATAGGGTTTGTACCTGCACCGCATCGGGCTTGGCGTGCCATCAGAATCAGTGCAACAATCGCCATGGAGTCGTGTACAAGGAGGAGCAGCATGCCCATGGGGCCGGTCGAATACATCGTCGTGGGGTTCCCGGAGAATCGGTTCGACGGCACCATCATTCCGGCGCTCGCCGATCTCGTGGAGCAAGGACTCATCCGTATTCTCGACCTCGTCTTCATCGCCAAAGATGAGGATGGCAACGTCATCGGCTTCGAATACGAGGACATGCCCGGCGCAGTTGCGGCCCTGGCGGAACTCGACGGTGAGGCAGGCTCGCTTCTGAGCGACGAGGACATCGAAGCGGTGGCGGAGATCCTCGATCCAGGCTCGTCGGCTGCGTTGCTCGTCTGGGAGGACGTCTGGGCGACCGAGTTCCAAGAAGCGGTGCGCCGTTGCGGAGGCGAACTGATTACGGGTGGGCGGGTGCCCGCACTGGTGGTCGACGCCGCTCTGGCGGCGATCGACGGTTGATCTCGAAAACGAACGGAGAAAGCACATGATGAGACGCGGAGTAGGACGGGTCGGCCGACCGGGACTGGTCGGTACCGTCGCACGGACAGCAGTCGTCGCCGGTACCGCGACAGCGGTCGTCGGCGGGGTGTCGCGCCATCAGGCCGCGAAATCCCAGCAGGCACAGGATGCGGCTGCCTACCAACAACAGGCGGCGGCGCCGCAACCTGTCTATGTGGAGGCACCTGCCCCTGCAGCGCCGGAAGGCCTCAGTGCGGACAAGATCAAGATGCTGCAGGATCTCGCCGGACTGAAGGAACAAGGGATCCTCACCGACGAGGAATTCGCGGCGCAGAAGGCCAAAATCCTGGCCTAATGGCCTGACAGGTGGATCACGCCTGCGTCCGACAAACCGTCGAGGACGAGCTGGACGGCGAGCGCTGCGAGGAGAAAGCCGAAGACCTTCTCTGTGATCAGCATGCGCCCCTCGTCCAGATGCTTGCTGATCCGGTTGGCTGACCGGAAGATGACGAAGTCGAGCGCGAGCACAACGACGAGGGCTCCGAGCACCACGCCGAACAACTCCCACGTGTCGGCGTCACCAGAGAGCGTCACAAGGGCGACGATGCCGACCGGGTTCAGGAGGTAGGGCACCGCCAACGGAAAATCGGCGACCAGCATGGGGTCCTTTTCCTTGAGCGACTCATCCCGTTTCTCCCCCGAGCCCAGCACCATCGTCACCGCGATGATCAACAGCACGACGCCGCCGGCGATGGAGAGGGCGCCGATCGTGAAGTGCAGGAGCCGGGCCAGGAGCTCACCCAGCAGCAGAAGGAGGACGGCGACGACGCTTGCCGTCGCGAGCATCTTCTGGGTCACGCGGCCCTTCGTGACGCTGTCCATGTCCGCCGTGATCTCGAGGAACGGCACGAGAGCGATCTTGGGCCCGATGCCGATCAGGAACAGCAAGAAAACGTCCACGACGAAGCCGACAGTGACGTGTTGCTCCACTCGCTCATCCCCTCGCCGACGCCCACGTAAGGCCCCACGACGCTACTCGGCGTGTCGCTGACCTCGCCAGCCTGCACGAGTGCGGCACGGCATGTGAGGACCCGGGTGTGAGATCATGACACCGACAGCGATCCCCGCAGCTTGGAGGCCGGATGCACCCCACTGTCGCGCCGATCACGCCGAACATCGGCGCCGAAATAACCGGTATCTCCGGACATGCTTTCGTCGACCCTGACGTCGCCGCCGAGGCCCAGCGCCTGCTCGATGGGCGCGGCGTCCTCGTCTATCGCGAGGCGAACATCGCGGATGAGGACTTGAGCGCATTCACCCGTCTGCTCGGGCCGGTGCACGAGTTTCCGGAGGTCTCGGTGGTCAGCCTCGATCCCGAGATGAGCAAATCGGCGGCGGTACAGCGCGGGACGTTCCAGTGGCACATCGACGGCACGATGGTCGAGTACCCCCACCAGATCACGCTGCTTTCCTGCCTGGAGCCGGCCAATGACGGCAGCGGCGACACGGAATTCGCCAACACCTATGCCGCGTACGACGCGTTGAGTGAGGGGGAGAAGGCGGAGCTCGAAGGACTGCAGGTCCGCTACAGCTACCTGAACCGGATCCGACTCCGACAGGGGTTCATGACCCCCGAGGCCATCGAGACCTACAAGAAGATGCCGCCGCGCGATCGTTCGCTCATCTGGACGCATCGCACGGGTCGCAAGTCGATGTTGCTCGGCTCGCAGGCCGGTGAGGTCATCGGCTGGCCGCTGGACAAAGGCGAGGAACTTCTCGGAAGGCTTCTCGAGTGGGCCACCCAACCACGCTTCGCCATGCGGCATCACTGGGAGCGCGGGGACCTCGTGCTGTGGGACAACACGGGCATTCTGCACAGGGCCCATCAGTACGAGGTCGAGTCGGGCCGCTTGATGCACCGCACGACCGTCGACAGCGAGCGCCCCGCGGCGTAGGAACGGATGAACAAGGCACTCGAAGGTGACGCCGTGACGAGGGCCCGGATCCGGGAGCACTGGGATGCTTCCGAGCGCGGGGACGGCGACACGGAGCACGCGATCTACGCGGCAGACGCCACCTTGGACTACCCGCAGTCCGGCGAGCGCTTCAGGGGCCGGGCCAAGATCCGCGCCCAGCGCGGTGGGCATCCCGCCGAGCGCCACTTCGCAGTGCGCCGGATCCAGGGCGGTGGCGACCTCTGGGTGAGTGAATGCGTGATCACCTATGACGGCGCCCCCACCTACTCGGTCAGCATCATGGAGTTCCGCGACGGTTCCGTCACGCACGAGACCCAGTACTTCGCCGACCCTTTCGCCGCGGCGCCCGGGCGTGCCGCCCTGGCTGAGCCGATACCCGCCGTCGATCCACCCGCCGTCGATCCACCCGCCGTCGATCCACCCGCCGTCGATCCATAGCTTCCGTGGGAGGGCGAGCGGCCCCCCGGTACAGTCGACGGAGTGCTCGCCGTCCATCTCCTCTGGACCGAAGACGACGGTGGCGGTTTCTTCCTGTGGGCCGAGGACAGCGACAGGGCGTTGACCGGTCCGGCCACGCGCGGCCGGAGTCCGGTCGTACCCCTGCCGCGGCCGCATCCGTTCACCGCCTCCGGGTCGCGCCTGAGTACCGCGGTCACCGACGCGGCCCCCTCCCTTTACGCGGCAGTGGCAGGAGCAGTGGAACGGACGCGCGTCGTCTGGCTGCCGGGGAAGGCCCACGCCCCCCACCCCTCACCCGAACTCATACGGGGCGAAGGTGTGACCCGGATGAGCAGACAGGCGCCCAGGCTCTGGCCCTTCGAAGTGACGGCCCTCAGCGTCAGCCCCTCGGCTGCGCTCGATGTCGCCCTTGCCTTGAGGTTGGTGGCATCACCCGAGCTGCATCCCGGCGCCTCGGTGTCGCCGTTCTCCGCCCTGGCCGCCTTGGCCCTGGAGATCGTGGCCGCCGGGAGGGTGCTCCCGAATCTCAGGTCCGCACCGTGTGGATACGAGGCCCGATGGGAGCCCCTGATGAACGGAGCCGACGACGAACGCGTGCGGACCGTGACCCGTTCGCTGCCTCCGGTCTGCCGCGCACTCACCGCCGAGGGTGTTCCCGCAGAAGGGATCGTCCACCACGCCCTGGACGCGTTCGTCGACGCTGTGTGCCGAGAATCGCTGGCCGGTTCCAGGCGCCCTCTGATCCGCGTGCCTCGTCCGGGGACCGACCACACGCCGACGGCGGCGGAGTCGTGGCTGACGGCTCTCTCCTCCCCGTCGCCCCACGTGATCGCCGAGGTGGGCGAGCTCGCCAAACTGGAGCACCTCATCGGGGAATGGCGTGCCGATGCGGCTGCACGGGGCGGGTCCTGGAGGTTGTGCCTCCGCCTGCAAGAGCCGGCGCCGGGCGATGACGGTGACCACGCAGTCAACGGCGAGTCACCAGGCCAGTCGCCCGAATCGGCGTGGCATCTGGAGCTCCTCCTGCAGGCCACCGACGATCTCAGCCTGGTGGTCAGTGCCGAAGAGGTCTGGCGGGCAGGCGACCAATTGCAGCGCGCCAGCCGCTCGCTCAGTGATCCCCATGAGATTTTCCTGGCCGAGCTGGGTCGGGCGGTTCGCATCTATCCCGCCCTGGGAGAAGCGCTACGCCAGCCCACGCCGACGGGTCTCGCTGCTGGATCTGGGTGGCGCCCACAGCTTCTTGGTCGCACGCCGCACCGGCCCTCGAAGTGGCCGGTTTCGGCGTGCTCCTGCCGTCGTGGTGGGGGCGGCCCCAGGCCCGGCTGGGGGTTCGGCTCAAGGCCTCGGCATCCTCGACTTCATCCCGGGGTGCCGGCTCGGGTGGTCTGCTCAGTCAGGACGGCCTCTGCGCCTTCGACTGGGAGGCCGCCCTGGGCGAACAACAGATCGACCAGGCCGAGTTGCTCCGCCTGGCCAAGCTGAAGGCACCGCTCGTCAACGTCCGCGGCCAGTGGATGGAGTTCCGCCCGGGCGAGGTCGACCGTCTGGTCCGCTTCTTGCAGGCGCAGCCCAAGACGAGAGCCGACCGCACGATGACCATCGGCGAAGTGCTCCAAGTGGCGGCGGGCGTCGGTCCCGACCCCGGTGTCACGATGCTCGGCATCTCGGCGGAAGGGCAACTGGGGGCATTGCTGCGCGGCGAGCTGGAAGGCACGCTCGACGTGCGGTCGACGCCCGAGGGTTTCGTCGGCGAACTACGTCCCTACCAACAGCGGGGGGTGGCCTGGCTCAAGATGTTGGAGCGCCTGGGGCTGGGTGCCTGCCTGGCCGACGACATGGGACTCGGCAAGACGGCGACCGTGCTGGCCCTTCTGCAGGACGAACACCTGACCAAGGGCCGGGGTGCGGCCCGTGGGCCCACGCTCGTCATCTGCCCGACATCGGTGGCCGGCAACTGGGCGCGCGAGTCCGAGCGCTTCACGCCTGAGCTCTCGGTAATGATGCATCACGGCGCCACACGGTCCCGGGAAGCGACCTTCGAGAAGCTGGCCGGAGCCGCCGACATCGTGATCACCACCTACGCCCTGGCGACCCGGGACAAGGCCGTGCTCTGGCCAAGGTGCCGTGGCGGCGCATCGTCCTCGACGAGGCCCAGAACGTGAAGAACCCTGAAGCCAAGCAGACCAAAGCTGTCCGCTCCCTGCCGTCGCCCCGCAAGGTCGCGCTCACCGGCACACCGGTCGAGAACCACCTGGGCGAGCTGTGGTCGATCATGGAGATTCTCAACCCCGCGCTGCTCGGGTCGGCGGCATCGTTCCGGCAGCGTTTCGTCATCCCGATCGAGCGCTTCCGCGATGAGGAGGCGGCGGAACAGCTGCGGTCGCTCACCCGCCCCTTCATTTTGCGGCGGCTCAAGACGGACCGGACCATCGTCCCGGACCTGCCCGAGAAGATGGAGATGAACGAGCTGTGCACCCTCACCAAGGAACAGGTGACGCTCTACCAAGCGGTGGTGGACGACATGATGCGCCGCATCGAGGAGGCCGAGGGCATCGCCCGGAAGGGCCTGGTACTGACCGCCATGCTGCGGCTCAAGCAGGTCTGCAACCACCCCGCGCAGTTTCTCGGCGATGGCTCAGCACTCGCCGGCCGCTCGGGCAAACTCGAGCGCGCCGCGGAAATCCTCGACGAGGTCCTCGATTCGGGCGAACGGGCACTGGTCTTCACGCAGTTCGCCGAAATGGGCTCCCTCCTCGTCGACTATCTGTCGGCACGTTTCGGGCGCCGGATCTCCTATCTCCATGGCGGGGTTCCCCGCAATCAGCGCGACACCATGGTGACCGAGTTCCAGGATCCGCAGATCGACGTCCCCCTCATGGTGCTCTCCCTCAAAGCCGGTGGGACCGGTCTCAACCTGACCGCCGCCAACCATGTGATCCACTTCGACCGCTGGTGGAACCCGGCCGTCGAGAACCAGGCCACCGACCGGGCCTTTCGCATCGGCCAGCGCAAGGATGTCCTGGTGCGCAAGCTGGTCTGTGCCGGCACGCTCGAAGACAGGATCGACCAGCTGATCGCGTCCAAGCGCGACCTGGCCGATCGGGTGGTGGGAGCAGGTGAAGGCTGGCTCACCGAACTGTCGACGGACGACCTGGCCGACGTGTTGCGCCTCTCGGCCGAAGTGGCGGTGGGCACGTGAGCCCTCCGCGCAAGAAGCCGGGGTCTCCCCGCAAGGCCAATCGCAACCACACGTCGGCTGCCGCAGTCGGCGACCTCCAGGCGCTGGTCGATCAGGTCCAGGCGCTCCGGCGCCGCCACAAGGCGCAGCCCTCCGCCCAGAGCGCGGCGGAACTGTCCCGGCTCCGCGAGCGTCTGCTCGAGGCCCTCGACCTCAACGAGGACGACACCTCCGGGGGAGACGACGTGGAGAACGCCGGCGAGTTTCTCGACGATGACGATTTCGGTTATGCCGACGACGACGAGATGTGGGAAGAGGACGAGTCGGGCGAGTGGAGGTCCCGGAGGGACTGGTCCCGGTTCACGCCCGCCAAGCGGATCCCCGTCGACGACGGCTCTGGAACTGCGCAGCCGACGTGGCGCCATCGGTGAGAGCTGGTGGTCCCGGCGCTTCCTCTCTGCGGTCGAGTCCATCCTCACGGGCGGCCGTCTCACCCGGGGCCGGACGTATGCCCGCCAGGGACAGGTGATCGACCTGGGGATCGGCGCCGGCCTGGTCGTAGCCCAGGTCCAGGGCACGCGGCGCACCCCGTACGGGGTGCAGATAACGATGCCGGCCGCGAGCGACGAGCGATGGGCGGCCATCGTCGAAACGCTCGCCGGCCAGGCCGGGTACGCCGCACGCCTGTTGGCCGGAGAGTTGCCGCACGAGATTGAGGACGTCTTCGCGCAGGCCGGGGTGGCGCTGTTCCCCGAGCGCGGATCCCACCTGATCACGACCTGCACGTGTCCCGACTGGGCCACACCGTGCAAGCACGCCGCCGCCGTCTGTTACCTCATGGCCGAGGCGTTCGACGACGACCCCTTCTTGCTGCTCGCCTTCCGGGGGCGCGAACGCGAAGCGCTGCTCGCCGAGTTACGGGCGCGTCGCGGCTCCCCGGTCGAGGGTGGGGACAGCGGGGACGTTCCCTCCTCGGGCCCGGTCGTGCCCGACGTCCCCCTTTCCGAAGAGCTCGCGACGTTCTGGCAGGCCGGCGCAGACCTGGCCGGGGTCCACTGCCTCCCTCGGGCGGCGGAGGTACCCGGAGCGGTGTTGCGTCTGCTTCCCCGTGGGGTGCTGGCGGTACGTGGTCGAGAAGTCGCCGATCTCCTCGAAGCTGCCTACGAACGGTTGGCCGCCGAGGGGGAGGCGCGTGCGTTTGCCGGCACACCCTCGCGCCCGTGAGGTGCGCCATATCCCTACGTCGATTCCCAGTACCAGGTGCCGTTCTCGTCCTCGCAGGTGATGGTCAGCCCGTCCCCGGCCCGGCCGCTCGCCCCATGATCGTCGTCCCGGCAGTATTCACCCGGCTCGTAGCACCCACCTTCGTTGTCGATCGGCGTGCAACCCGCCGTGGTGGTACCGGCAGATGTCGGTACCGACGAGAAGGGCGTGGTCGCGGCCGGCGGTGACGTGCTCGTCGCCTGCCGCGGCTGTCCGTTCGCGACATCGGTCGAGAGGGCGCTGTTCAACGGCCTGAGAACACCGGCCGACGAGGTGATGAGGCCCAACTCGCGGTTGTCGTCCAGGCTCGCGGTCGAGAAGTTCTCCGAACCCACGAAGGCCTTCGTGCTGTCGACGTCGATGACCTTGGCGTGGATGTACAGAGCCGACGAGGTGTCGGGGTACAGCACCACATGGACCCCGGCGGCAGCCAGTTGTGAGAATGCCGCATCCCACTCCGCGTCCGCCGTCATCACCACGGTGATGTCAACGCCCCTCCGGGCGTCGGACTCGAGTGCGTCCTCGATCGGGGTGGAGTCCATTTCCTCGTTCTCCACCACGACGCTGCGGGTGGCCGAGTTGATGAGCGCGGCGAGCTCGGGCTCAGACCCGGGGCTCCAGACGAGGTCCACCCCCGGCGGACCCGACGCCGGAACCGCACCCGACCAGTCCGTGGCGAAAACCGACTCGATGGCCGCCACATCGGCGGCCTGGTCGTCCATCACCACGAAGTCCCGAGTCGTCGCGTAGTACTGCGGCGTGAGGTTGCCGGTCATGATGGCGGATTCGGCACCGTCGACCGTGATGGTCTTCTGATGGAAGATCTCCGCGTCATTCGCCCAGGCGACGGGTACGCCGCCCGAGGACAGGGTCGAGTACGCGGCCTGGTTGACCGACCCCCCGCTGTAGTCGCGGTCGAGGAGGACCCTGACCCGGACGCCCCTGCGGTGGTCTGCGATCAGGATCTGCTCGGCCGCCGTGTCCGACAACTCGTACATCGTCATATCGAGGCTCTGTCTGGCCGAGGACATGAGGTCGTAGAGGGCCGTGGTACCGGCTTGCGGCTCGACCAACAGCGACAGTGCCGCCGGCGCCGTCGTGGTCGGGGTAACAGTGGTGGTGCTGGTGGGAACGACGGGTGACGCCGATGTCGTCCTGCCGCTCCTACCCGTACTCGTCGAGGGGGAGGTGCTCCGGGGTGCGGCCGGAGTGGAACATCCGGCGATCGAGAATGCGACAGCCACCACAACGATGAGCACGGAAGTTCCCGACCGGACCCTCGGTCCACGTGACCTGTCCATACCTCGCCTGCTCATGAACGTGTGGGTGAGGAGGGAGATCAGCTCGCGAGTTGGATGACCGAGGCATCGCCGACACTGGAGTAGCGCCCGGGCGTGCACGTCAGCACGATGATCTGGCAGGAACGACCGGCCTTGGAGATGACGGCACCCATGCGTTCGAGCTTTCGGGGGTCGCTCCATCCGAGTGCGTCATCGAAGATGACCGGAGCGCCCCCGTCGGCGGCCACGATGGATGCGCAGGCCAATCGGCTGATCATGCCCAGTTGTTCTTTTGCCCCGGTGCTCAGATCGGCGAAGTCGAGCGTGACACCGTGCAACGTGCGGCGCGAGATGCGCAGATCATCAGCCAGCTCAACCTCGAGCGTGGATCCGAACACGAGGCGACCGAGCGATTCGATGCCCTCCCGGAACGGGGCGACGTAGCGGTGCAACGCTTCGGTCCGTCGTCGGGCGAACGTCTCGAACAGGAGCTTGGCCGCAGCGGCGCGAGCCTCCAGACGCTCATGGCTGACCATCAGGTGAGCAAGGTCGGATTTGGCCGTGTCCAGCTGGGTGGCCAGGCCTTCGTCGCCCAGGAGCGACAGCTTTGTCCGGAGCTCGCGCACGCGCACCTCGTTGTCGTGCAGTTCGCCCACCAGCCGTGCCCGCACGGCGCGGGAATTCCGGAGAAGTTCCTCGACCGTGTCCGGGTCCTGTGCTGCCAATTCCTGCTGCACGTCAGCCAACTCGGCGGCTCGGTTCGACAACGTTGCCTGGGCGGTGGCCAATTGCGTGGCGATCACCTCATCTGACGTGACGCTCCGAGCCTGCGCGAGCGACCGCTGCTCCTGGACGGCCGCAATCCTGCGCCTGCTCGAGTCGCGCTTTGTTGCTGGCGTCGTCAATGTCGAGTGCCTGCACATCTTCTTTGGCCCGGGCCAGATCCCTTTCGAGGCGGTCGAGCTCTTCTCGGCGCTGTTGGAGATCCGCGTCGGACTCGAGTGCCACTCGTTCGGCCGCGTCGTAGCCGGGCGGCAGGGGAGGCTCCGTCGGACGTTCCTGCTGGTAACGGGCGATCCGTGCCGTCAGGCCGGCGACCTTCTGGGCCAGCGCGTCGGCTGTCAGATCGCGCAGGTCGTCCTTTATCGACTTCGCCGTCTCCACGAGTGAGCGCGCGGCCTCATTCCGTTCCATGGCAGCCACGCGAGCTTCGGCCAGGCCGTTGACACCGCCCTCGTCGCACGTCGCCTGGCAGGCAGCACGGGCTTCGGCAAGCCGATCGGCCAGCGCCTGGGCTTGCGCCCCTGCGTTGACGACCACACTGATGAGCCCGGGAACGACCACGTGGGTGGCCCCGTCGACCATGAGCTGACGGTCGGTTCCGGCGAGGAGCGCATCGACCTGACCGTCGATCTCCACGTCGACATCGGCGATGGCCCGTACGGTGATGCTTGCCGCACCGGTTGCGGCGGCCGCTTCGGCTCGTGCCACTTCGATCCCGGCTGCTTCGATGCGCGCCACCAGGGCGTCATCCACGCGACTTGACTCGAGGACCGCCGCCGCCGAGTTGCTGCGGCTAACGGCGTCCGTCACCCGGGCCAGGCGCTCCGAAAGTTGTGCCACCTCAATCTGCTGACGTAGGAAGTCGCGGTCATCGACGGCCCGACGCTGGGTGCGCTCGGCGTTGCCCACTGCGACCTTCACAAGGACGTACTCCTGCTGCACCGTGCGTAGCCATGCCACGACTTCCTGACGGGCAGGGAGCGCCCGCGCCACCTGGGACTCCATTTCGGCCACGGCTGCGGCTGTCTCGGCCACGCGCTCGTTCTGCTCGGCGCGGACACTGCTGAGGCCGAGCAGGTGGTCGCGCTGGGCCAAAGCCGTGTCGTGCAGCCCTTCCAGCCGGGCGACATCGTGACGGCGACTCTGGATCGCTTCGAACTGCGCTGTGAGGGCGCTCTCGGCTTCCTCCTGAGCCCTCTTCCCATCCGCCAGGACCTTGGCCTCATCGCCGAGACGGTCCACTGCTGCGGCATCGTCATTCAACGAACTGAGTGCGGCCTCGAGCGCGGCCACCCTCGAGGCGGCTTCGGCGACCCGATTGGACAGGGCTGTCCGCTCGCCTTTCACCTGGCCGGTGGCCGTCCAGTACCGGTCCCGCTCGGCGGTGATGCGTTCCCAGAGGTCGTCCTCGCGGTCACCCGTCGCTTCGCCGCCGGCGGCCTTGTCGAGCGCTCGAGCGAGTGATCCACCGGCAAAGGCTGCCTGCTCCAGTTGGGCGCCCTGCTTGAGCCGGAAGGCATCCCACAACCCCTCGTCGAGGGTCTCGTCGAGAATGGCGCGGACCTTGTCATGCGCCTCCCGGCCGGTGAGCTGGGATCGACCGGGTTCGAGAATGTCGAGCACGGTCTCGCGCTGTTTGTGCCAACGTTTGCGGTACACGAGTCGGTACGGGCCCGTGGAGAGCTCGATCTCGACCTCGGCACCGACGTCTCTATGGGCGGGCTTGACGGCCTTGATCCGCTGCTTGCCGGAGTCGTCACGCTCGGCCAGCAAGAGGTCGATGGCCTCCGAGAGGGAGGTCTTACCGATCTCGTTGTCGCCCTCTATGATCGTGACCCCCTGCACCGGAAACGTGACCTCGGTGTGGCTCACGCCCCGGTAGTTGCAGAGCTTGATCCGGTGGATCCTCACGTCGTCACTGATCTTCCGGCCAGCCGGTACAGCAGCCCGAGCGCGTCCCGGGCGGTGAGCGCGTCGGCCCCTTGCCCCGCGCCGAGCCCGCGGAGATCCTCGAGGCCGACAGCGGCGAAACCCGAGAGGGCGAGCCCTTCGAAATCGTCGTCGTCGGGCAGCACCACGAGGTCGCAGCGGCGTTCCCAGCGTTGAAGGGCACCGAGAAGATCCGATGCGTGATCCAGGGTGACCTCGAGCCGGTCCATATCGGCGAGCGAAAGCTGCCCGACCAACGAAAGTTTGACGATGGTGCGTGCCTTGTCGGAGATCTCCTCGAGGAAGTGCTCGACCTTCAGGCAATCCTCGGGCCCCGTCACGTCAAAGTCCCGAAGCACGAATTGCCAGGTGCCGACGTGCCGATGCTCGACCGTGACCGCATCAGCGCCAAGGTCGACGATCAGGACGTTCCCGGGATCGATCTCGTCGTACGCAGTGGGTTCGGGAGCTCCGGAGTACCAGATCCGGCCGCTTGCGCCTACCTCCGTCGTCGAGTGTCGGTCACCGAGGGCGACGTAGTGCACGGCGCCGGAGGTGATGGCCGCCTCGAGGTCGGCCAGCACCACGAGTGCCGGGTTGTGGGGATCGGGGGAGAGGTTGTCGGTGCCCCCGTGCCCGACCACCACCCGGAGTGTGCCGTCGCTGGGCAACCCGGTCACGGCGCGAGAGACCAGATCGGCGAGGGGCCGTTTGTTGGGCCACGGAGCGCCGACGATCTCGACGCCACCGCCAGCGAGGACGGGGTCGCTGTTCTCGAGCACGACCACATTGCCGGGGCAGTTGTCCAGGAATGTCTTCGAGCGGAACACCGAAGTGGCATCGAGCGGATCGTGGTTGCCCGGGAGCAGGTAGAAGGTGACGTCCGGGGTGGACTTCATGGCCTCGAGCGCACGGACGACCACCTGGCGTTCGACCTGGTTGGACTCGAACACGTCGCCGCCCACGACCACGAAGGAGCAACCTTCTTCCACGGCCAGGGCGCCGATGCTGGCGATCACCTCGAGGCGGGCCGCCGTGAAGCGGGCCTGGGCTTCTTCGCAGAGGAAGTGCCGCGTCATACCGAGCTGCCAGTCCGACGTATGGACGAATTTGGTCATGGGTGGACGGTAAACAGACGTTGTGACACTTGCCCAGGATTCTACGTCTGACCTGCACGTTCAGAAGGTGATCCCCAACAGTTCTGCCCGCGTCGTCGCGGCGCTCAGAAGGGGATCCCCAACAGTTCTGCCCGGCGTCAGAGCGGCGCGCCAGGGGTTCAGCCGGGCTGGCGCAGGGACGCCGCGACCGCCTCGGGGTCCGAACAGCCCACGATCAGTTCGTCGAAGTGGTCGCCCTCGAGGATGACGCGCACTCCACGACGGGTGTCGTGGTGCACCACGGCGAAGATCTTGGCGGTGCGTGAGCTGAAGGTGCCGACGGCGACGGACCCCGGAATGCCCGTGCCCACGCGGATCCCGTGGATCGCCCCCATGGCGTCGTCGAGGACCTCGACCGTCTTGATCGACGCACACGGCACCCTGACCCCACCATGCACGGCTTCGAGCTTCTCCATCACGTTCAAGCGGACGACGAGGTCGCTCCCTTCAATGACCAGTTCGGCCATCTACGCTCCGTTCAGCGCCGCTCCATCACATCGGAGCTGGTCAACGTAGGCATCGACGCGGCAACGTTACAGTGGAGCGCGCGCACCGTCTACTACGCCTCGTACGGCTCGAACCTCTCCTCGGCCCGTCTCGCCTGCTACCTCCGCGGCGGGCGCCCGTCCGGAGCCGGCCGCACCTACAGCGGAGCTCGTGATCGCGCGCTGCCCTCCGACTCGGTGACGCTGTCCATCCCGCACCGCCTTTACTTCACCGGCAGTTCAAAAGTCTGGGGAGGTGCAACGGCCTTCGTCGACACGACATCCTCCGTCGAGCTCGGCGCCCTGGCGCGGGCGTACCTGATCACATGGGAGCAGTTCGAGGACGTGGTCGCGCAGGAGAACGGCCGACCGACGGCGCCGATCGACATCGCACCGACCGAGCTCACCGGCGGATTCTCGCGGTGCATCGGCCCGGGACGCTACGAGAACCTCCTGTGCGTGGGCCGTCACGACGGCCGCCCGATCGTGACGTTCACCGCGCCATGGGCCCTGGCCGACAGAGAGCCGGCCACGCCTGTCCCGGCCTACCTGGCCATGGTGATAGGCGGCCTGCGCGAGTCCCACGACCTCGACGACACCGCCATCACCGACTACCTCACGGCAGCACCGGGGTGTACCGGAAGGCTCGCCGCCGCCGCCCTCGCCATGCCCGGCCTGCAGAGGTGAGGAGGAGATGGGTCGCGAGCCCGTCCGCGGGCAGCGCATGCCTGATGTGTCACCGAGGATCGCCGCGTTACGATGGTGGCGTGTTCGTCGTTGGTTTCCGATGAGGGTAAAGCGCTAGCAGCGCAGTAGAGGGCGCGTCCGGGGACAAACCGGGCGATCTTGTCCTGCCTCACCCCGAACACCACCCATCTCTCATCGGAGGATCTTCCATGCCTGTATTTGCGGTTGAATTCCGCGTGGGCGAAGGTGGTCGCGACGCCGAACACTTCTGTCGGGAGCTTCGCTCAGCCATCCTCTCGTTCGCGCGTCACAACAATGACGTTGCGGAGCTTGTCCCCGAACAGCCGGGCGGCCGCACCCTCGTGATCCGGATCAGCGGATCACGAGAACCGTACGAGTCCCTGACCGGCGTCCATCGGGTGCAGCGCATCCCGAAGAACGACCGTCGGGGGCGCCGACATACCTCGACGGCAACGGTGGCGGTCATCGACGACCGGTGCGCGCCCACGGTGCAATTGCGCGACGAGGACATCGAGATCCAGGTCTACAAGGGACCGGGTCCCGGTGGGCAGCACCATCAGAAGAACGCCACGGCGGTGCGCCTGGTCCATCGACCGACGGGCTCGGTGGTCACCGTCGAGCGAGGGCGGAGCCAGTTCCAGAACCTGCGGGAGGCCAAAGCGATATTGACGCAGAGATTGACGGACGCCGAACGTCGGAGCACCGCCGGACGAGAAGCCGATGATCGACGGCGACAGATCTCCTCAGGAGAACGACCGGTGAAACAGTTCACCCATAACGTCCAGCGCCAGCAGGTGGTCGGCCATGCGACGAACACCATCTGGAAGATGAGCGACTTCTCTCGTGGCCACTTCGGGGCGAAATAGTCATGCGCTCGCTCTCTTACCAGCCCAACGTCCCGGCCTCACCCTTGAAGGGCCCCACCACGCGCGCCGTGATCCAGCCGCCGTAGAAGTCCCCGTCCTGTGGACGGACCTCTTCGCCATCGACACTGCACCGGTCCACCCTGGAGGGATAGACGGCCAGCCAACCGGTCAGGGGCTCATAGGCCGGCGTCGGCTCCAGGTACCGCCAGGCTGCCCGCCGTGCGACGGTGCCGCCGGCGACGAGGTCGACGTAGGAGGCCCGGCCCTTCCATTCACACCAGCTCTCGCCCGCAGTGGGTCGTACGACGCCGGTGAGAAAATCGGCAGGATCGAGGTAGTAGGTGGGCGGGCTGGCCGTCTCGAGGACCCGGAAGCTCCGGTTCGTCTCGACGATGGTCACGCCACCGAGCACCACCTGGATCGTCGACGTCGATGGCTCGAGGCGGGGCGGCCGCGGATAGTCCCACACGGACTCCTGGCCGGGCCCGGGCGCAATGGGCTGTGGATGAGGCACCCTTCCAACCCTACGGAGCGGAACGCTTCCGTGGGGTCACCTCGGTCGCGAGTGCGCTCAGTCCAACGATGCGGTCGCCGTATCCCTGCCACTGCGCAGAAGCCGTCCCTCGAGCCGATCGGTGAGCTTGCCGCCACTCACGACAGGGGCGCCGTTGACAATGACGTGGTCGATGCCGTTCGCTTCGGCATAGAGCCGCCCGGCTCCACCGGGTAGGTCGTAGCGCATCGCCACTTCCTGGCTTCCGACGAGAACGGGGTCGAAGACGACCAGATCGGCGAACCACCCCGGGGCCACGCGACCCCGTTCGCGGAGCCCGTAGAGCTGGGCTTGCACGTCGGTCATGAGGTACACCGCCTCCTCCAGGGAAAGGACCTGGTGGCGGCGGACCGCATGTTCGAGCAGCACGGTGGCGTAGTTGAACGTCGCGAGCAGATCGAGGTGGGCCCCGGCGTCGGATCCGCCGATGACCGCACGGCCGTCGCGCCAGATGGCCAGACGCGCCTCCCAATCCTCTTTCGTATCGACCGGTGCCGGGTCGCCGAAACTGGTCAGGAGGTCGTCGGCGACCGCAATGTCACACAGGACATCGAACGGATCGCGACCCTGCTGCAGCAGCGATCTCGCCGACCGAGCGACCCCGGTACTGCTCGTTGTCGGCTGCCACGACGTCGTAGATGATCTTCGACGACCAGTTGGCCAACGCCCGTAGCGTGTGACCGGGTTCCTGGGCCGCACGATCGAGGCGCTCCCGCCCGCGTGGATCAGACAGGATCGCCAGCTTCTCCGCCCGTGGCAGCAGCATGACCTCTTCCCAACCCGGAATGGCATCGAGGACGAACCCCGAGGCGAATGAGAGTCGGGTGGAGATGGCCATCGGAATGGTCAGGCCGACGACCTTGCCGCCCCGCCGTTTCGCCTCACTGGACGCCTCCAGCCGCTCCATCGCCAGCGAAAGTGTCGACGCGGTGACCGGCATGACGTTCCAGTTCAGGGGACGCTGCGCTGCGACGGACATCTCGGCCATGAGGTCGACCGCCCAGGGTTCGAACGCCCCGATCATCGGGATGAACTCCAACGACGTCCCGGGTTGTTCCGCGACCACCGCGCACAGCGCAAGGATCTCGCTCTTCGAGGCGTACCGCGAGGGAACCATCCGGCCGTCGGCGCCATTGTGGGTGCGGGCCCACGATGACGAGAAACCGAGTGCGCCCGCTTCCAATCCCTCGCGCAGCAGCCTGCCCATGGCCGCCACCTGGTCGCCGGAGGCCTCCCCGGCTGTGGCGGCTTCTCCCATCACAACGCGCCGGATGGCCGAATGCCCGGTCATGAAAGCAGCGTTGATCCCCAGCCGGCTCTCCACCGCGTCGAGATACTCGGGTGTCGAGGTCCACTGCCCCCAGGGCACAGCTGACGCGAGCGTCTCGAGAGGCATGCCTTCGACGCGAGCCAACATGCGCATGAGGTACTCGGCGTCCCGTGTGTCGTTCGACAGTGGAGCAATGGTGAAGCCGCAATTGCCGCCCAACGCCGTGGTCACGCCGTGCAACGGCGACGGGGTCAACTGCCCGTCCCAGAAGACCTGCGCGTCGAAGTGCGTGTGGACATCGATGAACCCGGGCGTCACCACCTGACCGGTGGCGTTGATCTCGGTCGCGGCCTCACCCACCTCCCCGATGGCGACGATGCGATCGCCCTGGATGCCCACATCGGCCCGTCGGCGCGCCGCTCCGGTCCCGTCGATGACGACACCCCCTCGAATCGCCAGATCAAGCATTCGAGCGCCCCCCGTCGATGGAGGAGACGAGGCGGGAGTCGGGGAGGACCTGCTCCGGAAGCGGGTGGCGGAAGAGCTTCGCCGCGTTCTCGCTGCACATCAGCCGGAGCTCGTCCTCGGGGATGTGGCCCCAGGCCTTCTCGATGACGTCCTGGGTATTGGGCTGAAGAGGTCGGGGAGCCGTCCCTCGAACATGTGCGGAGGCTCAACGAGGTGATCGTCCACCGAAATGACGGTGTAGCGTACCTCCCGGGGTTCGGGCTCGGGCAAGAAGAGATCGTCGATCGTGCTGGTCATGATGCCGCTTCCTTTCGTACGGAGGCTTCCACCGGTGTGCCGTCGAAGAACTCGGGATTCACGTCGCTGAACATGCGCGTGACGTTGCGAAACGTGAAGTCCCGGAAGTCGTCCCGCGAAATGTGGCCGTGCTCTACCAGTTCCCAGGCTTCTGGAAGGACTTCTCGCTGATCGGGGACGTCCCAGTGACCGATATCGGAACCGAAGAACGCGTTCAGGCGGATGCCGAGGGGAAGCAGGCCCGGCGTGAAGGCGAGGGCATTCAACGGATCGTCTGCTTCGCAACCGAAGAAGAGCTGCTCGGAGAAGATGCGCGCCACGTCGGCCGGACCATCGATCCCCGACTCGACGAATTCGTCGATGGTCGCCAGATCGACCGCCGCACTCGGACTGACCCGCACCGACGAGCGCACGTGTGCACGACCTGCGGACAAGGACCCGACAGCGAACTCGTCGATCAGCCGATTGGCCAGCTCCATGTCGATCGCCGCGGGGTCATTGGCCAGAATCGCCTGCCCGTTTCGCTTCTCCCAATGTCCGATCAGGTCCGCATAGAGCTGTGCGGCCCAGGTGACCCCACCCTCGAGAAAGGCGAAGCGCAGGTCGGGGAATCGGGTCGTCACCCCTCCCATGATCAGCGAACGGCAGATCGCTTCCTGGGCTGCGGCGAAGTTGCCCAAGTGGTTGTAGACGTAGTTGGAACGCGACGTGCGGGAGCCCCAGCCGAACCCGATGCCGTGGAAGGCGGGAACGACGCCCAACTCCTGGCAACGGGCCCAGAGAGGGTCGTAGTCGAAATCCGAGTCGTGGCCCAACGTATCGAGCCATCCGGCGGCGCCGTCGGCGCGCAGGCGCCGGGGGACGACGCCGGTCATGACAACGGCTTTCAGGCCGAGGGTCCCCACCGCGTGGTCGAGCTCGGCGATGGCCTCTTCCGGCGTGAACATCGGAATGAGCGCCGTCGGCGTCATGCGGTCCGCATAGGAACCGAAGACCTCGGCGCAGTAGGTGTTCATCGCCCGCGCGCCGACCTGGCGCAGTTCGTCGTCGGCGCACGACATGAGGGGGAGTCCCACGCCCGGGTAGAGCACCGCGAAGTCAATCCCGAATTCGACGAGCCGTTCGTACATCAATGCCGGCAGTGCGGTGGTCAGGCGATCGATCGTCGGCCCGGGTGAGCCCCAGAACGGTTGGCGGACGGGCGTGAAGCCCGAGCCCTCTCCGAACATCTTCCCGAGATAGGCGGTGAATGCCTTGGCGACATCGGCACCCCCGATGTCGCCGATGAGCTCGAGGATGAGCGGGATGACCTCGACGAGATGGCCGTCGCCGTCGACGACGGGATGGTCGATCTGGTCTCGGATCCGTTGCACGTCCTCCGGCGGAGTGAAGTCCATCGTCGTACCTCGCTGTTTCGGCAGAAGGCGGACGATAGCAGCCCCATGGAACAAAAATCAGAAGATCTGTTCAGTCCACCGACCCAGACCCAGCGCGAGCTGGGATTCTCTGTGCCTACGAGGGTCCTCGAGCGGGACCGAAGGCCCCATGATCAGTGCGGTGATCGTGTCCAGCGGCGCATCGGAACCACCGGCAGGAACGAGGTACATGGAGACGATCAGTCGCACGATCACGTCGGCCAGGTCCTCAACGGTCGTCTGCCCTGAGCGCACGGCGTCGGAGAGTTCCAAGGTCGGGCGGAGGACCCCGGCAAGGGTGCCCATCGTCTCGGGGAGGCGCTCGTCCAGGTACGCGAGGAGGAATGCGGGGTCGACTTTGACCATCCATCGTGACGGGTGGTCGGCGACGAAGCCGTGGGCATAGTGCAGCAACGCCCGCAGTTGTCCCGGTCCGGCCGTCGGCATGCCGCATGGCTTCACTGGCGCCCTGGTCAAAGCGATGCTGGTCGTAACGGGCGGCTGCCCGAAGGAGCTCCTCCCGGCTTTTGAAGTAGCGGTAGAGCGTGCCCCGTGAAACCCCGGCCGCCTCACTGATCTCACGCATGCTGAGCGTTTCCACGCCGTGCTCGCCCAGCGCAAGCAGTGCCCCGGCCAGAATGCGGTCGGCCGTGCTCTGTTCCACTGAGGCATCCGGCAATGGGCTACCGCTCATCTTCTCGGACGCTACTTCGGACGGGGGATCTGGTAGATACCGGTGCCCCGGGCGAGAAGCTTGCCGTCCGCATCGACGATGCGTGCGTCGGCAATCGCCATCGCCCGCCCCATCCGTACGATCTCACCGATGGCGGTGTAGGTCCCGCCGATCGGGATCGCATAGAAATATTCGACGTTCAGAGACACAGTCGGCGCGGAAGCAGATTCGATAGCCGACGTCACGGCCGCCCCGGTGACCTCGTCCACGAGCGTGGCGATAATCCCCCCGTGGACGCTCCCGTGGGGATTCGCCATATCGGGCGTCGGCGTCCAGGTCATTTCGGCCTTCCCATCCTGCATCAGGACGGTCTTCCATCGACCGGGACTGTGCTCGTACGGCGCTGACATGTGTTTTCGCTCCTTGAGGGGTCGGAGGTGACGGGATCCACATCATGCCTGTTGGGCAATCACGGCGACGTCACTCTCCAGGCCGCGAACTGCGCGGACCCAACCCTGAGCCCGAACGGCTGATCGCGGCGCTCAAGGTGTGGCCCAACACCGGCGCCTGGCTGTCAAAGAGACGGGCTCCGCGGGCGAGTGGTCGTCGCGTTTGACCGCCTTACCAAGAATTTACCGGGCCTCGGTAGGGTCCCTATGTCGGTATGTGTGATCGACTACAACCATGTGACCGTAGGCAATCAAACGAACCGTGAACGACTCGTTTCGCTGGTGTCCGAGGCGGTCGAAGGACGATCGGGAGGGGCGAATGCAAACACTGCACGAACGCGTAGGTCAGATTCGCGCCGTAGGCGTCCTCCTTGCGGCGGCGGCATGTGTCGGGTCGTTCTTCGCCCTTGCCGTCCCGGCCGCGGCCGCAACAAGCACTTTGTATGTGTCAAACACTGGGGCGAACAGTGGAACGTGCACGTCATCGGCAGCGCCCTGCGCGACCGTGTCCTACGCCCTCACGCAACTCAACTCCCCAGGTGAGACCATCCTGATCGCTGGCACGATCGACGACAACGTGCTGATCAACAACACATCGGTCGAGATCGCACAGGATCCTGGTGGGAGTCCGGCTGAACTCGACGGCGAGGGCAAGAATTCAGTGATCACCGTCGAAGGCTCCAGTATCCTGAGGCTCAACCAGGTGACCGTGACCGGCGGTAGCGCCACGAGCGGCGGCGGCATCTTCGTCGCCAACGGCATCGCCACGATCAATGACTCGAGCATCTCGGGCAACACAGCCACGAGCGTGGGCGGCGGCGTCGCCACGAGTGCTGGCTCGATCGTGCTCAACGCGTCGACCGTCTCGGGCAATACAGCGAAGGATGCAGGTGGCGGGATCGGCACCGGTTCTGGCCCGTTCCGGCTGTTCGACTCAACCGTCTCAGGTAATACGGTGACAGGCCCCGTTTCATTTGGCCAAGGCGGCGGCATCGACACCTCACTCGGCGGCGGCGTCATCTTGGATTCCACGATCTCTCACAACACCGTCGAGGGTGGGGGTGCATCCGGCGGCGGCCTCTTCGTCGAAGGAGGCAGTGACACCGTCTTGAACTCGACGATCTCGGACAACACGGCGGCGGGCCCCGGAGGGGGCATCACCGCCAACGGCGTGCTCGATATCAGCGACTCCACCATTTCGGGCAACACCGCCAGTTCCAGCGCGGCGATTGACGACGTCGGTAATCTATCGATGGCCGGCGACATCCTGGCCACCCGAGGCGGCCCACCGGTGGGCGGAGAGTGCGTGGGCGTGCCCAGCTACGCCGATTTTGGCTACAACGTGGACGATGATGGGACCTGCCACCTGTCCTCCAGCAATCACAGCGTCAGCGATTCGACGACGATCGGAAGTTTCCTCGGGCCCCTCCAAGACAACGGTGGCCCCACCGAGACCATCGCGCTGATCGCGGGGATCGGCAATCCTGCTCAGGCGGTCATCCCGTCCACCTTCACGCCACCGGGCGCCACCGGGCCATCTTGTTCTCAAAGTGACCAACGCGGTGTCGCCCGGGGTGTGCCATGCGACATGGGGGCCTTCGCCGTGACCCACGGATACTGGCTCGTGGGTGCCGACGGGGGCATCTTCACCTTCGGCTCGGCCCAGTTCTACGGCTCCACGGGCAACCTGCACCTGCAGCGCCCGGTTGTGGGCATCTCGCCCACGTCGGATCGAGCCGGCTACTGGTTGGTGGCATCGGACGGCGGTGTGTTCACGTTCGGGGACGCCGGCTTTTACGGATCGATTCCCGGACTGGGTTTCGCCCCGGCCGGTTCGGCGGGCAGTGTGAAGAAGCTCAACGCACCCGTCGTCGGCATTGTCCCCTCCGCCGACGGTGGCGGGTACTTCATGGTCGCCTCCGACGGAGGGGTCTTCGCCTTCGGCGACGCACACTTCGCCGGGTCATGCCCCGGGCTCGTAGGTGGGTGCTCCGGCGCGGCCGTGGCCGTCATGCCCGACGCCAGCGGGAACGGGTACTGGGTGGTGACCGCCACAGGGCACGTCTACACGTTCGGCGACGCCAACTACTACGGGGCGCCGGGTCCCCAAGGTGTCCCGGTCACCTCTGCCGTCCGTACTCCTGACGGGAAGGGGTACTGGATTCTCTTCGCCAACGGAGCGGTTGGCGGCTACGGCGACGCGGCGAACCTCGGTAGTCCGCTCGGACTTGTGGGGGGCATCAACCCGGCAACAGCCATCTTCACCACTGCCGACGGTGGGGGCTACTGGGTCACCTCGGCAGCAGGTGCGGTCTACCAGTACGGCGATGCGACGAACGACGGGAGCATGGCCGGTCAGCACCTCAACGCCCCCATCATCGCCGGGACGGGCTGGTAGGGACCGAATGTGGTCGATTGGAGAAAGGGAGGAGGCATAGTGGGTGCACCCTAAGTGGGCGGGTCTACCCACGCACCTTGTTGACGCGAAATATCGCCTGATGAAGTGAGTCTCCAAGGCATTGTGGTGCTGCTGACGCATGCACGCTCCACCGTGTCCTCAACCGGGGGAGCACATCACTGCCAGGCCACACTTTCAAGGGAACGGAGCCGCAGGCACATACCCGGCTAAGTGGGCCCGAGTCACAAAAGGAGTTCAGCGACAGCGTTACCCGTCACTCAGTCATCCGCACGCCTCGGCCAGAATGTGCCCTCCAAACCGGCAGGGCGGGGTTCCGGTTGGTCAGCCCGTGTCTATACTGGTGACGTAATCATCCAGAGGAGTTGAGGGTCCTGGCCCGTTGATGCTCCGCCAACCGACCGAGAGGCACGGTGGCAACGCCAGGTTCGATGAGGAGTCCATCATGGTGTCGAAGGCACTCGCATCGCTTGACGCGTGGCTCGTCCTGGCCGAGGAGGTTCTCGCGGAGCAGGACTGTCGAGCTGAATCGCAATCCGAGTCCGATGTGCGGTCAGCTGAAGAGTCGGTCCAGCTCCGCTTTGATCTGGGAGACCGGTGATGGCCGAGGATCAACGTAAGCGAGCCCCTGACGACCGCACAAGAGATGTACCGGAATGGGCCTGTAATCGAAAGCAGCCTCGTGATCCCGAGTCTGGCTATCTCTGGCCACGCCGCTGTGAATTGTACTTAGCGGGGCACACACCTCACCCAACACAGGTAAATGTGTGTCTGAGGCAGGAGCCTCGTTTCGGCACACTCCGATCCGTCGAGGACAACGTTCTCGCCGTTGATTTCGGGGACCACGTCGAGAAGTTCCGTAATCACGAGACCGAGCGGCTCCTTGAAATCGTAGGCCTTGGGAGAACGGTACGAGCCTTCTCATCGATCCTGCAGGGATGGACAAATCACTGCTGGTCCATTGCGCGAAACGAGGTTCCGTGGATACCGTGCAACATCGAGCCGCTGACGGCGACTACTCCGGGTGCACTCGCTGCGCGCTTAAGGACCCACGGCGGCTTCCTGGTCCCCGGGTCGTAGTTCCGAGGGGCTTAGAGGCTTCCAATGGCTCATGAATTCGGGTTCTCGTGGCGTCGCACCAATTTGGAAGAGCCGGTGCCGGGACTCCCCAACTCGTCCCTCAGGCCGTAAGTTCGTAGTGTGCTGCACATCCACAGGTCTGAGCGGGCTGACGCCCTGGTCGACGGGCTGGGTCAGCTGTTGCGAGGACCACTCGCCAACGTCATGCAAGCCGAGATCGTCGCTGTCCCCTCGCGGGGCGTCGAGCGGTGGCTGTCCCAACGAGTATCGGCACAACTGGGGACCAGTCCGGGAAGAACGGACGGCGTGTGTGCGAACGTCGACTTCCCCTTCCCGGGAACCTTGGTCGGTGGCGCTGTTTCATCGGCATCGGGTGTCGACCCTGCAACTGATCCCTGGCGACCCGAACGGGCGGTATGGCCGCTGCTCGAAGTGGTGGATGCCAACCTCGACCAATCCTGGCTCGCCGCCCTCGCCAGTCACCTCCGCAATGCCGGCCCCGAGGGCGCGCTGCGGCGGTTCGCCACCGTGCGCCACATCGCCGACCTCTTCGACCGTTACGGGGTCCATCGTCCGGAGATGCTCAGGTCGTGGGCCGCCGGTGGCGCCGAGGCGATCACACCCGAAGAGCGCTGGCAGGCGGATCTGTGGCGCCGGCTTCGAGAGCAGATCGGTCTACGCAGCCCAGCCGAACGGCTGATCGATGCCTGCACTGCTCTGCGCGACGACGCAGCGCTCGTCGACCTTCCTCAACGCGTATCCCTGTTCGGGCTGACCCGTCTGCCCGCCAGCTATCTCGACGTGTTGACGGCACTGGCTCATCGACGGGACGTCCACCTCTTCCTGCTGCACCCTTCGCCTGTGCTTTGGGAGAAACTGGCCGAGTACCGGCCCCCGAGAGGCCTGCGGCGGTCGGATGATCCCAGCACCAAAATGACCACGAACCCCTTGCTGGCTTCGTGGGGCGGCGACGCCCGGGAGATGCAGTTGGTGCTGGCCGCCGCCGGTGGTGAAGTGCTCGATGACCATCACCCCATCGTTCAGGATGGAACCACCGTGTTGCGAAGGATCCAAAATGACATCCGGAGCGACCGGTCGCCGTCAGGGTCGTCCCATCATTCGCAAGATGACGCTCGTGCCATCCTCGCTCCGGACGACCGCAGCATTCAGGTCCACGGCTGCCACGGTCGAGCCCGGCAGGTTGAAGTCCTCCGTGACGCGGTACTGCACCTGCTCGAGGACGATCCCGGACTTGAGCCCCGCGACATCCTGGTCATGTGTCCCGACATCGAGACATACGCACCGTTCATCGACGCCACTTTCGGCGTCGCGGAGCCTTTTGACACCGGGGAGGGTGTTCCGGGACTGCCCGACTTGCGGGTGCGACTCGCCGATCGTTCGCTGCGTCAGACCAACCCTATTCTCAGCGTCATCGCACGGCTGCTCGAACTGGTGACGGAGCGGGTGACCGCGTCGCAGGTCCTCGATCTGGCGGGCCGCGACCCGGTCCGTCACCGGTTCGGCCTCGACGACGATGATCTGGGACGCCTCGGGGAGTGGGTGGTGGAGTCGGGCGTCCGGTGGGGTTTTGATGCGGGCCGCCGCGCGCCCTACAAACTCGAGAGGTTGGAGGCCAATACCTGGCGGGCGGGAGTGGACCGTGCCCTCGTCGGTGTGACGATGGCGGACGAGCGCCAGCGCCTGGTCGGAGGGGTGCTCCCCCTTGACGACGTCGACAGTGGGGACATCGAGCTGGTGGGGCGCTTCGCCGAACTGGTCGACCGCCTCGACGAGGCACTCACCGCCCTGGGCGAGCCCAAGTCCGTCGACGCCTGGGCCACCTCCATCGCCCGAGCCGCCGACGCACTCACCGCGACGTCGGAGAGCGACGCTTGGCAGCGGGAGGAGCTCCAGCGCCTTCTCGACGACCTGATCGGCGAAGCAACGACCGACGACGCTCTCTCTCGTGTGTCACTCGAGCCGAGCGACGTTGTGTCGCTCCTGTCGGATCGACTCAAGGGACGGCCGACCAGAGCCAACTTCCGCACAGGGCACCTCACCGTCTGCACCCTCGTCCCGATGCGATCGGTGCCCCACCGGGTGGTGTGCCTGCTCGGCCTCGACGACGGCGCCTTCCCCCGGGTGAGTGAACATGACGGCGACGATCTCACCCTCGCCGACCCCCACGTCGGCGATCGCGATCCGCGCAGCGAGGACCGCCAGCTCCTGCTCGATGCGCTCCTGGCTGCCACGGACACGCTGTTGATCACCTATTCGGGGCGGGACGAGCGGACCAACGTCGAACGGCCCCCGGCGGTGCCGGTCGGCGAGCTGCTCGATGTCGTCGACCGGACTGTTCGAAGTAGCGACGGCTCACCCGCCCGGGCGCACATCGTCGTGCAGCACCCGCTCCAACCCTTCGACGCCCGCAATTACACAGTCGGCGAACTTGTTCCGGGACGCGTCTGGAGTTTTGACCCCGTGAACCTCGAGGGTGCGAAAGCGTCCGTGGGCCGGCGCGAGCCACAGCGCCCGTTTCTGGCGGGCCCTCTCCCCGATACCGACACTGCTGTGGTCGAGCTGGACGACCTCGACCGCTTCCTCCGCCATCCTGTCCGTGCCTTCCTCCGCCAGCGCCTCGGCATCAGGTTGGGCCTGGACGTGGATGACATCGACGATGCCTTGCCGGTCGAATTGGATGGCCTGGAGCGATGGGGCCTCGGAGACCGTCTGTTGACGGCCCGCATGGCGGGCGCCCCCATCGAGGCCTGCCTGGCTGCCGAACGGGCGCGTGGCCTCATGCCCCCGGGCGCACTGGCCGATCAGATCTTCGAACGGGTGGTTCCAGAGGTGCAGGCCGTCGTCGCCGTCGCGGTGCACGACGAAGTGGAAGAGCCCACCTCGCTGGACGTCAACGTCACCCTTGGTGACGGGTCTCGCATTGTGGGCACCGTTCCGCAGGTCCGGGGCGACGTAATTCGCGCGGTGACCTACTCGAGACTCGGTCCCCACCACCGTTTGCAGGCATGGCTGCGCTTGCTGGTCCTGACGGTTGGCTATCCCGATCGCTCGTTCACGGCCATGACGGTGGGTCGCCTCCGGGAAAGCGGGCCTCCCAGAACCGACGTCAGCGTGGCGCGTCTCGAGGTCCTGGGCACCGACGCGGCTGAGCGGCAGCGTACGGCAGCCCGCCACCTCGAGGAGCTCGTCGACCTGTACCGCCGGGGAATGCGCGAGCCGGTGCCGATCTACTGCAAGACGACCGCTGCCTGGGCCAGAGGCTCGGTGATCAAGCGTGAGGGACTCGCCGCCAAGCAGTGGACGTCTGAGTGGAACTTCCCCAGAGAGGACGCCGACCCTGAGCACAAGGAGGTGCTCGGTGGCGTCGTTCCCTTCGAGCGGCTGCTCGAGGAGGTTCCCCGGCCGGACGAGCAGGGCGAGGGATGGGATGCAGGTGAGGAGACCCGGTTCGGGCGCTACGCCCGTCGACTGTGGGCGGGCCTGCTCTCGTACGAGACGGTGACCGATCAATGACGGCGACGCGGGAACCGCCTTCGGGCGACGCCGCACCGGTGCAGGGTCCGGCCGACTTCGTGCCGTTCGATCTGGCCGGCCCCCTCCCGAGCGGAGTGACGCTCCTCGAAGCCAGTGCCGGCACGGGAAAGACGTTCGCCATCGCCGCCCTCGTCGCCCGCTACGTCGCCGAGGGGACGCCGCTCGATCGCCTGCTGGTCATCACCTTCACCCGCATGGCTACGGGGGAGTTGCGAGAGCGGGTCCGGGAGCGTCTCGTCACTGCCGCCGACTGCCTGTCGGACGTTCTCGGGGGAGTTCGGGTCGATCCCGCCGACGACGTCCTGCGCGTGCTGGCCGACGCCTCACCGCGATGAGGTCGAACGACGCCGTGACCGGCTGGCGAAGGCGGTCACCGACTTCGACGCCGCCACCATCGAGACGACGCACGGCTTCTGCCTCCACGTGCTGGTGGGGCTCGGCGTGGCAGGGGACGTCGAGCGCGACGTCAGCTTCGTGGACGACGTCCGGGATCTGCTCGACGAGGTCGTGGACGATCTCTACGTCCGGCGGTTCTGGTCCCACGACGAGCCGGCCCCGTTCAACCGGGCAGTGGCCGCCGAGATCGGTCGGGCCGTGCTGGCCAACCCATCAGCAGAGATCCTCCCTCCGTTCAGCCACGAGACCAGTACCGCGGCGATGCGGGGGCGCCTGGCCCGGGCGGTCCGCGCCGAGATCGAGAGGCGTACCCGTGACGCCGGGCTGATGACCTTCGACGACCTGCTCACGCGGCTCGATCACGCGCTGGCCGACCGCGAGCGAGGTCCGGCCATCGCAAGGTGGCTACGAGCTCGTTTCGATATCGCCTTGGTCGACGAGTTCCAAGACACGGACCTGGTCCAGTGGGACATCATGCACCGGGCCTTCGGATCCGGCGGTTCGACCCTGGTGCTCATCGGTGACCCGAAACAGGCCATCTACGCCTTCCGGGGGGCCGACGTCTTCTCCTACCTCGGCGCCGCTGGAGAAGCGTCGACAAGAGCCACGCTGGGGACAAACTGGCGCAGCGACCAGGGGCTCATCGACGCCTATGACGCGCTCGTTCTCGGGCGCCCAGCTCGGCCATTCCGGGATCGGCTACCGCAAGGTCGTCGCGGCCCCTCCGAACGCAGAGGCCCGTCTGATCGGCGCACCAGGGGCGCCGTTGCGCGTGCGGGTCGTAGACCGCGACGACGCCGGGTTGACATCGAAGGGCTATGCCCTGCTCAATCCAGCGCGGGCATTGGTGGACCGGGATCTCGCCGTGGAGGTCGTGACGCTCCTCGACTCGGGCGCGGAGGTGCGCCAGCCCGGCGGATCCTCCGAGAAGGTGGGTCCGGGTGACGTGGCCGTGCTCGTACGCACCAACGGCCAGGCGCTGCGAGTCTCCGAGGCCCTACGAACCGCCGGCGTCCCGGCGGTGACCAACGGTTCGGGCAGCGTGTTCGGTACGGCACCTGCCGCCGAGTGGCTACGACTGCTCGATGCGCTGGAGCGACCGACGGCGCGGGACAGGGCGGCTTCGGCGGCCCTGACCGCCTTCATCGGCTGGAGTCCCGAGGAGATCGCCACAACCGGTGCCGCCGATTGGGAGAACCTGCACTGGTTGCTGCACCGATGGTCGGGCATCCTCCGGCGCCGCGGGGTCGCCGCTCTCTTGGAGCATGTGAGCGCCACCCGGCAGCTGCCCGCCCGCGTGCTCAGCCGGGCCTCGGGGGAGCGCTTCCTGACCGACCTGCATCACGTGGGCCAACTCCTCCATGCCGAGGCGAAGGCGGAGGGCCTCGGGGCAACCGCGCTGACGGCGTGGCTCCGCCGTCGGATCAACGAAGCGGGCGACGACGGGGATGACGAGGACCGCAGTCGCCGCCTCGAGTCAGACGCGGAGGCCGTCCAGGTGCTCACCATCCATCGGAGCAAAGGGCTGGAGTTCCCGATCGTCTTCTGCCCCTTTCTGTGGGACGCATACAGCCCCACGCCGCGGATTCCGGTCTTTCACGATCCCGACAACAACAACCTGCGGACCATCGACGTGGGCGGGCCGGGGAGCCCGGAGTTCGGCATCCACTGCGACCTGGATCAGCACGAACAGCGGGGTGAGGACGTCAGGCTGCTCTATGTCGCCCTCACCCGGGCCCGCCACCAGGCCGTGGTGTGGTGGGCCGGGACCTGGCAGGGAAAGGACTCCCCGCTGTCGCGTCTGCTGTTCGATCGGGACGAGGAGGGAGTGGTGGCCGCCGTGGGCTCGCCCCCACCGTCTGACGCCGAGGCGATCGCACGATTCGAGGAGGTCGCTGTCGCCGCGAACGGTCAGGTCAGCGTCGAGCGCGTCTCGCCCAGAATCGGGACGCTGTGGAATGGTCCGGATCGTGACACCCCGGTCCTGTCGGTGGAGCCGTTCGAGCGGACTCTCGATGAACAGTGGCGGCGCACGTCGTACAGCGGTATCACCGCCGGCGCCCATATCGCCCGGGTCGGCAGCGAGCCCGAGGAGGACGTGCTCGATGACGAGGCCGTTCTCGGCGCAGGGCTCGTGAGCGAAGCCGGAACCGGGGAAGGGGAGGAGACGTTGCGCGACGTCCCACTGCCGCTGGCCAACCTGCCCGGCGGCGTGCACATCGGCACGTTCATCCACCGGGTGCTGGAAACCACCGACTTCGCCGCCGTATCGCTGGAGGAAGAGCTGCGCACCAGGATCGAATCCGAACTGGCCTGGCGACGGATCGACCTGGGTGACCCTGACACCTGGGTCGCCGGGTTGGTGACGATGATCGAGTCCCCGCTCGGTCCGCTGGTCGACGACATGGCGCTCAGGGAGTTCGGCCCGGGTGATCGGCTCGACGAGATCGGCTTCGAACTGCCGCTTGTCGGCGGCGACACACCGTCAGGCGAGCTGTCCGTGCCCGACATCGCCGAATTGCTCCGGGCTCCACCTGGGTGCCGACGACATCCTCTGCCGCCTATGCCGACCGACTGGCCGACCCCTCGCTCGACAGGACCCTGCGGGGCTACCTCACGGGCAGCCTCGACCTCGTGTTGCGACTCCCAGGTGATCGCTTCGCCGTCGTCGACTACAAGACCAACTGGCTCGGCGGTCCTTCGGGGACGGTGGCCAATGCCTGGAACTACCGGCCCTCTGCGTTGACCGCCGAGATGTACCAGGCCCACTACCCGCTCCAGGCCCTCCTGTACTCGGTTGCGCTCCACCGCTACCTGCGGTGGCGACTCCCGGCCTATGACGCGACGCGCCAGTTCGCCGGCGTCCTCTACCTATTCGTGCGAGGTATGAGCAGCCCCCAGTTCCCGAAGGTCGGAAGCCAGCCGTGCGGGGTGTGGGGATGGTGCCCGCCGACAGGGCTGGTCGAAGCGCTCAGCGACCTCTTCGAGCATGGCCCGGACCGATGACCCTGCTCCCGGTGTTCGATCCCTACGACGTCGCACTGGCCCATCGAGCGGGTGGTGTCCTGCGGGCGTTCAATGAAGCAGGTGTGCTCCGCGCCGCGGACGTGCACGTCGCGCTCCGTCTCGGAGCCCTCATGGGCACCGATGACGACACCGTGCTGCTCGCCGCCGCCCTGGCTGTGCGCTGCCCACGGCTGGGGCACGTCTGCGTGGACCTCACCACGATCCGCGCCACCGCCAGCACCGAGACCGAAGATCAGGTGGACCTCGATGCGCTGCCCTGGCCCGACGCGGAGGAGTGGCTCCGCCGGCTGCGCGCCAGCCCGCTGGTCGGCGAAGACCGTCCGTTGCGGCTCGAGGGGACCCGGCTCTACCTCGACCGGTACTGGTCCGCCGAGTGCCAGGTGGCGGCCGATCTGCTCGCCCGGGCGCAGAGGCAGGTGGACGGCGTGGACCCCGCCGTCTTGCGGAGCGGCCTCGACGCACTGTTCGGTGGGGACGAGGACCCGGATCTCCAGCGCCTCGCGGCGGCGTCCGCCGTCCTGCGCGGCGTGTCGGTCATCGCCGGTGGCCCCGGAACCGGTAAGACGACGACGGTCGCCCGCGTCCTGGTGCTCCTGGACCAGCAGGCGACTGCCGCGGGTCGGCGCCCGCCCCTGATCGCCCTGGCCGCGCCGACCGGGAAGGCGGCGGCCCGGCTGGACGAGGCGGTCAAAGGAGAGGCGGAACGTCTCCCGATCTCTGCGGAGCAAAAGGCGCGGCTCTTCGAACTCCGCGGCCAGACGCTACACCGATTGCTGGGCTGGAGCCCGAATCACACCCGGTTCCGCCACCACCGGCTCAATCGGCTCGCCCACGACGTGGTGATCGTCGATGAGACCTCCATGGTGTCGCTCTCGCTCATGGCCAGCCTCGTCGAGGCCGTGCGCCCGGACGGCCGCCTGATACTCGTCGGTGATCCCGAGCAGCTGGCCTCCGTCGAGGCTGGTGCGGTCCTCGGCGATCTCGTCGGGCCGGCCACCCAGGGCCTGCACATGCGGGGATCGGCGCAGCGGACACTCGCCGAGGTCACGGGGCAGAAGGTTCAGGCGAGCGAGCCCCCGGGTGACACCCCGATCGGCGACGGGATCGTCGTCCTCCGGCGGGTCCATCGATTCGGCGGTGCGATCGCTTTGTTGGCCGAGGCGATCCGACAGGGCGACGCCGATGCCACCATGCGGCTGCTCGAAGAGGATCGGGCCGACGTGCGCTGGCTCCCCGTCGACATAGCGGCGACGCCTGACTCTCTCGGCGAGGTGCGAACGGCCGCGGTGACGGCGGCCCGTCGTGTCGTAGAAGCAGGACGCGCCGGTGGGGCGAGCGAGGCCCTCACAGCCCTGTCGTCTTTCCGGGTGTTGTGCGCCCATCGCCGGGGGCCCGAAGGAGCGACGACCTGGATGGCGAACATCGAGGGTTGGCTGAAGTCGGAGATCGAGGGCTTCGGCGCCGAGGGGAAGTGGTACGTCGGCCGTCCGCTTCTCGTCACGGCGAACGACTACAGCCTCCGGCTCTACAACGGCGATACGGGAGTGATTGTCGCTGGTCCTGAGCTTCGTCCCATCGCTGCGTTTGAGCGCGATGGCGAAATTGTGGAGGTCAGCCCGTCTCGCCTCGCCGCAGTCGACACCGTGTACGCCATGACCATCCACAAGGCTCAGGGCTCCCAGTTCGACACGGTCGCCGTCCTGCTCCCCGGGCCGAACTCGCGGGTTCTCACAAGGGAACTGCTCTACACCGCCGTCTCGCGTGGCCAAAACCGGGTGATCCTTGCCGGCACCGAGGCCGCCATCCGTACGGCAGTCTCCAGGCCGATTTCTCGATCCTCGGGTCTACGTCAGCGGCTGTGGACTGCGGAGTGAACCACGCTGCGGTGGAACCAGTAGTCGTACGCCGTCAGTGGCGGACACGAAAAGCGGAGCTACCCCGCTTGTGCGGGAATGACTTCCGACCTCTGTCAGCATGATCAGGGAGACTGAAGTTGTTCTGTGCAGGTCGCTGGCCTGGCACCCGTCCGAAGTGGTCGTCGGCGGCTTAACCATTACTCATGGTTCGCAATACTCCACAAACGAACAGAGCGTCGAGATGAGCCGCATTTCCTCGATGGATCGCGCTCGACTGTTTAGCAGGGCCTCGGTGCAGACCAGATAGGCGAGGCACCGTGCACGGCTCACCGCAACGTTCAGGCGATTTCGTGAGAAGAGGAACTCAGCACTGCGGGGCATGTAGTCGCTGGAGGATGTGGTCATAGTGAAGAAGACGACAGGGGCTTCCCGACCCTGGAATCTGTCGACCGTCCCAACGGGTACGCCCCTCGTCGAGGCATGCGCGTTCAGGGTTGCACGAAGAAGCGCGACTTGGTTGTTGTAGGGAGCCACGACCATGAAGTCCTGAGCACTGAGAGGTGCCTCGACCCCGTGCCGGTCTACCCACGGAGTCCCGAGCAGTCGCCCGATTTCTTCCGCCACTATGTCGGCCTCTTGCAGTGACTCGGTCGAGCAATCGGTGTGGTCGGCGCGGAGCCAACGGAGTCCGGTCCCGAATTCGGTGTTCTGGAGCGCACAACTCGGATGGCTCCGTAGGCGTCCCTCGTAGATCTGCTCCGAAATGAACCGACAGACGTCCGGGTGCATGCGCCTGGTCTCGGTCAGGAACACCCCCCGATCGGTCGGGAGCGTCACGTGTGCACCGAGTACATGCTCAAGCACGCTCAACCCGCCGTCTCCTGGGTGGACAGCCTGTGAGACTTGAGGCAGTTGCAATGGATCCCCGAGTAGCACGACATTCTTGGCTGACATGGAGGCCGAGAGCGCATCCGCCAGCGCCAACTGACCCGCCTCGTCGATGATCAATACATCAACCGGGGCGTTCGCCATCTCCTTGCCGGCGAAGAGCCATGTGGTGCCGGCGACGACATTGAACTCGTTTCGAGCGCACCGGGGATTGTCGGTGACGTACTTGACACCCGGCAAAGGCGAGTCCGGAACCTTGGAAGGTTTACGAACCGCTCGGAGCTCGGTGCTGTGGCCTTTTTCCTTGAATACAGAAAGAATCTCTTCGAGCAAGTTGTCAATTGCAAGGTGGCTCATCGCCGTGATCCCGACGCGGCGGCCGGCTCTCACGAGACTGTGAACGATGTGTGCTCCCCAGAAGGTCTTGCCGGTGCCCGGTGGGCCCTGAATGGTGAGGTAGCTCCCGTTGAGGGCCTTGGCCCACTCCGTCATTCCAGGGAGGTCGTCCGAGAACACTCCCGCCGGGGGTCCGCCTTCGGGGGTGAAAGCCGGGAGGTCGCGGCGGAGGAGGGCGATCGAGGACGGATTCGGAGGAGTCGGACTGTTCGGGTCCAGAAGCACGCTCGCGGCCAGAGCGGCGAGCGCCGCCGGCTTGGGATCCGGTAATACCCAGTCGTCCAGAGCGACGGCCGACGGTGTCACCCCCAACTCCCGCGCTCGATCGTTCCAGCTGAGGAGGAGCTTCTGGTTCGTTTCATCAATCTCGGCCACGGTGGCGTATCCGGTCGGTCCGTCGGGAGTCCCGTAGAGGACGCGTGCCCCTTTTCCGAAATCCTCGGCAACATCCTGGGCGGGCCAGCTGAAGCGCGCTCCAGGCGTGAGCTCCTTTCCCTTCTTGCTCACCCTCGCTTCGATCGCGAGGAACTGGAGTCCGCCGATCACCTCCGGGTTGTCAAGCAACGTCGGTGTGTCCAGCACGGTCGCTGCGATCTTCGGAGCGTTGTTCGCCCTACGTTCACGTACCCAGTAACCGAGCAGGTCCCCTAGGAGATGCTCGGGTGTGCTGGGGCCGAATGCGTGGAGTGCCTCGATCTTGGCGTCGAGCTCCGGCCACCCTTCCTCCGGCTCGAGACGTGACGCCCGCCACGCCAGATCCGGCGACCGGAGACCGATAAGCCAGTCCCGCAGTGCGAGCGTGGCGCGCACGTCATCCTCGTTGTACGCCGCGATCCGCTCCAAAATAGACGGGTTGGGCGTGACCATGTACCGCTCGTATTCGACGACGGCCCCGGAGCCCTGATCTATTTCGTGACCACGCTCGTATGCGGCGAGGCGTTCCATGGCCTTCAATCCGTAGGATTCAGTTCCGACCTGAACGGCATTTCGAACCACGGGGTAGAGATCGATGAACAACCCCGTGTCGACAAGCTCGGTAAGTGCTAGCTCCCCGACACCGTGCTCCGATGACAAGTGCTCGAGAGCCGAGCGTTCCGTGTGGTTGTAGTGGTACACGTGCATCTCGGGATGGGAGACGCGGCGGTTCCGCAAATATTCGATCAGCTCCCCTGTAGCATGTTCCTCCTCGGCGAAATCGTGTGACCAGCGTGCGTCGTACACCCAGGTGCCACTCGGATCTCGCGATGAAGCCGAACAGGAAGAACAGGCCAGCATCCGGCTTCCAGAACGGGTCGCCCTCGAAGTCCAAGAAGACGTCCCCCCCGTCGGGCTTCGGAAGCATTTCGAGCCCCCGTCCCCACGTCGGGTCGTCGCTGAAGGGGATCAGTCGGAAAGGGGCCACGGCTTCGGGCATGCTCCGGGCTCCCACTTGAAGCGTGGCCTGGGTGACCAACTGCTCGAGCCGTTCAGGACGCACCTCGGCCACGGGCTCGGATATTTTGGCAAGCTCCGCCAGGGTCTCGACGTCGGAATCCTCGAGCGCCCATCGGTCGGTCTGCCGGATCCCCGCCACGAAGACCAGCGAGTCCTCGTCACGCCATTGGCGGTCGCACTCGCCGGCGAACTCACAGAATGGGCAGTGCGCGTTCGGTTCCGGCCGCGTGGGCAGGTCGGGGCCGTCTTCTTCCACCAAACTCTTCAGCTGAAGCCGTAGGCGTCTCCAGTAAGGGCGGAAGTCCTTCGTGAGCAACGACTCCACCCTCCCGGACCCGAGCCAAAGGTGGAGATGCTCCGGTGCCGCCCCTGTGGCCGCGTGGAGCGCATCGGCATAGAACGAGAGCTGGAGCACGTGCCCTGGTTTCGCCTCCACGCGTGCGAGCTTGGCGTCGAGCGGTTCGTAGGGACAGGCTCCGGGAATTGGTTCGTCCACCTTCACCAGGAAATCGGCGATGCCGCGCATTCCATCGTGGAGGAAGGGCATCTGGTAGATCACGTCGAACCCGTTCTCCCACGGGGTGCCTACCCGCTCTACCCAGGCGGTGAACGGCTCTCCCGGATGTCGAGCCGGCACTTCATGGATGGAACGTCCCTCGGCCCGGTATTTCTCCAGACATTCGAGTTCGTGTTGGTTTCCCTTCTCGAACAAGAGTCGAGCGAACTCGCCAAGGTGGGAGAACTGCACTTCGAGAACTCCGGTTTCGACGCGCTTTTGCAACGTGAGGTAGTGCTCGCAGTCGAGCCAGGCGGTGATCTTCGAGGGTGTGAGCAGATGCTCGGTCACCGCTCGCCCCCGGGGTCGGTCAACATTGGTCCAACTCTTGCACGTGGCGGTGACATTTTCGGTCGCTGGGCGCCGGAGCGTTCGGTGTCCAACGATCTGGATCGGTTCACGACAACGTAGACGTACCGACCATCTGGCGAAAGGCATATGCCGTTATTGGCGGCGTCGGGTTGCATCCTCCCGGAGTCCTCATGAACTGTCGATTAGCGAGTTGATCCGGGCATTCAATGCAGCCTGATTCGCAACGTGGATGTAGACCTCCCGGGGAAGATCCACTCCTGATCCCCATGTCAGCCCGCCCTCGCTATTGATGACCGCTGCACCACCCTGACCCAACTCCGAGAATATTCCCGATGCACCCTGGACGGCGAACAACATCGTGGGCCCGTCCCAGTCGCCGTCACCGGGTGGACCGCAATTGAAGAGCTTCGTATAGACGATGCGCATCGGGTTCTTCGGCGGCACCGATGTACAGAGGCTTGCGCCGACTTTCGTAGCGATTCCAGTGAGCCCGTCGACCCAGGCCATCGGCGTCGGCCACCCCTTTGTGCTCACGAGGAACTGGGTAGCGGGAATATCGATCTTCTCGTTGGTAAATGGGGGACCCCCCGTTGGGAAGAGGCCATCTTCGATGACGAGGTTCTTCACCTTGGCGGCCACGAGCGCCCGTCCCCGCAGCGAACTCCCTTGTCCCGGGCCGGAGCGAAGCAGCCCGGCCAAGTTGGTGTCGCCTCCGATAGCGACGACCGTCACACTGTCGTTCGGCGCGGCGGCCAACAGATGGCGGTAGAGGCTGACGGCAGGTTGCGCCTGCGAACTGTTGCGGATGCTGTGAGGGAGCTCTTCGGCCAAGAGGTCGCTGTAGCCGTGTGCCGCCGTATTGGCGGAGCTGTCGGCCACGGCCCCGACCGGAATCTTGCTATGGCCATACGCCGTATCGATGGCATCGATCGCGGCGGCAGCCTCGGGGTTCCTCACGTCCGACATGACGCCGAGGATCTGTACCTTGTGCCGTTGCTGTAGGACATTGGCCATTCCGAGAGCTGTGGCGTCATCCCACCACAGAGAGAGGTCGGTGTCGATGATGATCCGTTGCGGACCGTTACTGGTCGTATTCGTGGATGCCGTTGACATCGCAGGGAATCCGAAAAGGGCGGCGGCGAACATCAGCATAAGCAGTGTCGCCATGGCAAGGGAACCGTGGCGCAAGGCCGGATTCGCTCTGTTCGCAGCGGGTGCACTACCTGCCAGACCAAGAGCCATCTGCCCACCCCCCTGTGCTTTTCATTCCCGTGCTTAGCATCTCGGACGGGCACGTCGCATCCCCTCCCCGACAGTACGTGAAAACGTCGATTCCGGACCTTCATGGCATTCTGTGCTTCATAGTTGCATCGTGAAATTGGCCCGTCGCGCAATCGCGGTTCTCGGGTTGATTCTGGTCTTCGTGCCCGCCATCCGGATAGGGCCGACGGCGGGTGCGGCTCTGGGCAACGGGGTCACGGTTGGCGCAATGCTCACTAGCGCTCTCCACGCCTGGTCCGGCTTTCCCAGCGCCGTTCTCGCATGGTGGCCGCGCCTCCGATAGTCGGCGCTGTGGCGGTCGAAGACCTCCGTGAGAGGACGTGACGAGTGGTCAAGCTCTGACGGACGGGTTCACGCGGAATGTACGGTGCGGTTAGTTCCTCCTAACCGCGACACTTCCCAATGCGTACGGCGGTACTGGACAACCTCTCCCGTTTCGTGGTGCCCGCCATCGCTGGACCATCCCGCCTGGTTCCTCTGGCCGCTCTCGCCACCCCGGAACGCACTACCGGTGCCTTGCGAGTGGCGGCAAACCATGGTCGCCTCCGAGCACACGATTAGGGCGCGCTCCTGTTGCACGGCGCCCACGCGTTTGATGTGTGAGAGCGGGCGACGAGAATCGAACTCGCGTTCTCAGCTTGGGAAGCTGATGTTCTGCCTCTGAACTACGCCCGCGAACGTCCAGCACACTATCGTCTGCGGGGCATCTAGTTCCCAGGTGGCGCTCGCAGTGCCGTCACTTGTCCGTGTCGACGTTTGAGGTAGGCGAGGAGAGTCTGTGCCGGTCAGGATCATTTTGGGGTTGGCGGTCACCTTGGTGGGCTTTGGGATCGCCGCACGGCGGTTTCATTGGCTGTCGAAGCTGATCCGGTCGGGGAAGCCGGCCCCTGAGCGGACCCGGGGGAGCGTCGTCCCGAAGGCGGAAGCCGAGGTCACAGAGGTGGCCGGGCAGCGGAAGCTGCTGCAATGGACCATTCCGGGGTTGGCCCACTTCTTCACCATGTGGGGCTTCACCATCCTGCTGCTGACCATCGTGGAGGCCTACGGGTCCCTGTTCCAGAAGAACTTCCATTTTCCGGGCATCGGCCAGTGGGACTGGGTCGGCTTCGTCGAGGACTTCTTCGCCGTCATGGTCCTGGTGGCCCTGGTCGTCTTCGCCATCATCCGGATCAAGAACGCCCCCGCCCGCAAGGAGCGCCAGTCCCGGTTCTACGGCTCCCACACCGGTGCCGCCTGGGCCGTCCTCGGCATGATCGCCGCCGTCATCATCACCCTGCTCCTGTACCGGGCGGCCCAGGTGAACACGGTCAATCCTGACCAGTTCCCCTACGGCTGGGGTGCCTTCGCCTCACACGGCATCGCCAAGCTCCTCCACCCGCTGGGACCCGGGGTCAACAGTGACCTGGCCACCATCTTCCTGATCCTGAACGTGGCCGTCATCTCGGGCTTCATGGTCTTCGTCTCCTATTCGAAGCACCTCCACATCTTCATGGCCCCGATCAACGTGGCCTTCTCCCGCCGGCCCCGGGCGCTGGGTGCCTTGAACAAGACGCCCGATATGGACATGGAGAACATCGACGAGGACACCGTGTTCGGCGTGGGCGAGGTCGGTCACTTCTCGTGGAAGCAGATGCTGGACTTCGCCACCTGCACCGAGTGCGGGCGCTGCCAGTCGGCCTGCCCGGCCTGGAACACCGAGAAGCCGCTGTCGCCCAAGCTCCTCGTCATGGCCCTGCGGGACAACATGTTCGCTTCGGCCACTCCGTTGATGGGTGGCGAGGGTGAACTGACCGCCCTGGTCCCCAACGTCATCGATCCCGACGTGCTGTGGGCCTGCACCACCTGCGGGGCGTGCGTCGAGGAGTGCCCGGTCGACATCGAGCACATCGACGCCATCGTCGACATGCGGCGCTACCAGGTGCTCATGGAGTCCGAGTTCCCCTCCGAAGCCGGCTTGATGCTGCGCAATGTCGAGAACCAGGGCGACCCGTGGGGCCTGGGCCAGGCCAAGCGCACCGAGTGGACGCAGAGCCTCGACTTCGAGATCCCCGTCATCACCGGGACCATCCCCGACGACATCGAGTACCTCTACTGGGTCGGTTGTGCCGGGGCGCTCGACGAGCGGGCCCGCAAGGGCGTCCAGGCCACGGCGCGCATGCTGCACCGGGCCGGGGTCACCTTCGGGATCCTCGGGCCCAAGGAATCGTGCACGGGGGACCCGGTGCGCCGCCTGGGCAACGAGTACCTCTACCAGGAGCAGGGGCGGATGAACATCGCCACGCTCAATGAGGCCGGCGCCAAGAAGATCATCGCCAGCTGCCCGCACTGCTTCAACACCATTAAGAACGAGTACCCCTCACTCGGGGAGACGAGCTACGAGGTGATCCACCATGCCGAGCTGCTCGAGCACCTGGTGCGCTCGGGCAAGTTGACCCCGGGCACGGGTTACAAGGGCAAGGTGACCTACCACGACCCCTGCTACCTGGGGCGGCACAACCGGATCATCGAGGAGCCCCGCACGGTGTTGAGCGCCATTCCCGGGGTGGAGCAGATCGAGATGCGCCGGTGCAAGGAGCGTGGTTTCTGCTGCGGCGCCGGCGGCGCCCGCATGTGGCTGGAGGAGAACATCGGCAAGCGCATCAACATGGAGCGCATGGACGAGGCCTTAGGGACGGGCGCCGACGTGGTCTCGACGGCCTGCCCCTACTGCATGATCATGCTGGACGACGCCGTCCGGGCCAACGCCAAGGAAGACGACGTCCGCGTGCTCGACCTGTCCCAGCTCGTCGAGGAGTCGCTTACCTAACCTGCTCGGAGGCCGTCGATCAGATGGTCGGCGGCGGAGCGGAATCGTGTCGAGGTCGTCGAACGGCCGAGCGATGAGCACGGCTCCTTCGAGGCTGCTGACGATGACGCGCGCCGTCTCCAGGGGCGAGCCTGAGAAGCTCAGCGTGTGCTGCTTGCTTGCCTTGCGTCAGAATTCTCGTGAGCCATGCCTCGTTGGCGTCGAAGAAGCGCCGGACAACTCCTTGCATGGTCTCGGGGAGGGTGGCGTACTCGGCGGCGAGGATGCCGCAGAGGCACATGCGTTTGTGCCGGAGGACGTCGAGATACAGGTCGGCGTAGGCACTGAGCCGCGTCGGTCCGTCCTGCGATGCTGCCTCAATGAGGGCGAGGGAACCCACGAAGCGCTCGGTGTAGCGCGTGAGGAGAGCCTCGCCGAGCTCGGACTTGCCGGCGAAGTGGTAGTGGAGCGCGGCCTTGGTGCAGCCGAGCTCGTTGGCGACGTCGGCATAGCTGAAGGCGTTGAAGCCGCGGGTCTGGACAAGGGCTTCGGCCACATCGAGGATCTGGGTCGCCATGTCTCCCCGTCGGCTGGCCTTCACGTCGGTGCTGGTCATGGTTCCCTCTTGAATTTACCTACTAGTAGGTAAACAATGGTAGTGCATCAGCAGGTTGGCTCCGAGACGGACGGGAGAGTGCCATGGCGAAGAAGATGATCGACTGTGGGAAGGTGCCGAACGACATCAACTGCACCCTGACCATCGCCGGTAAAGAGGACGAAGTGCTCGAAGCCGCAGTGGCCCACGCGGTCGCCAAGCACGGCCATCAGGACACGCCGGAGCTCCACGCGATGATCCGGTCGGGGCTGGAGGACGTCCCCGCGTAGACGGTGTCAGTCCGGGGCGATCCCGTAGGCATGCTCCGGCCGCAGCGTGATGATCAGGCGCCGGTCGGCCACCATCGTTGCGCGGTAGTCGTCCCAGTCCGGGTGTTCACCGTTCCCGGCCCGGTAATAGGCGACGAGTTGCTCGACCGTGGCGTCGTGCGGGTCGGCGGCCACCGGTGACAGCTCGGCCGTTCCCTCGATGACCACGAACTGCCAGAAGTTGTCCCCCGGCACGTAGAGGGAGACGCGGGGGTCGCGGCGGATGTTGTTCGTCTTGGCACGGCCGTCGGTGACCGAAATCCGGAAGGCGCCATAATCCCCGGCGACATAGAGGATGTTGGACAGCTGGGGCCTGCCGTTCGCCCGGATGGTGGCCAGCACCCCGTTCTTGTGGGCCAGCACGAAGGGGAGCGCCTCGGAGAGTTCCATCTACGAGACGGTAGCGGGCTCCGGCGCCAAGGCCTCCGGCGTGACGACATCGGCCCGGCCGGCGATCAACAGATGTATGGCGGCGGCGGCGACGGCGCCGACCAGGGGGGCCACGATGAAGAGCCAGACTTGGCTGAGGGCGGTGCCGCCAACGATGAGGGCTGGGCCGAGGCTCCGGGCCGGGTTGACCGAGGTGCCGGTAAGCGGAATTCCGATGAGGTGCACAACGACGAGCGACGTGCCGATGGCCAGGCCGGCAGCGCCCTGAATGGCCGCTTTATGGGTGGCGAACAGGATCACGGTCACGAAGACGAAGGTCATCATCACCTCGACGCCGAAAGCGCCGCTCTGGTTCAAGAAGAGGTGCGATGCGGCGCCGTAGCCGTTCGTGCCCAGGCCCTGCAGCTGGCGGTGGTATGTCGGAATGCCCTCGAAGATCTGCCACAGGACGGCGGCCCCGGCGATGGCTCCGGCGAACTGGGCCACCCAGAAGCCGAGCGCCTCGCCGATCTTCATCCGGCCGGCGGCAACGAAGCCCAGGGTGACGGCGGGGTTCACGTGGCACCCCGAGATCGGTCCTATGGCGTAGGCCAGGGCCAGGAGGACAAGCCCAAAGGACGAGCGCGGTCGCCACGACGCCGGCGGCGTAGCTAAGCCCGAACAGCTTGAACCCGAAACACTCGGTGGCCACACCGACGGCGATGAACACGAGGATGAAGGTGCCGAAGAACTCGGCGGCCAGTTTCTTGGGATTGAACATCTCTTCACTCCTTGGTCCAGGCGAGGGATTGCGGACATAGGGAGTTTTGCAGCGCATCCCTACCTGGGCGCGGACCCTCGGTTGGTATGTGGGGCGGGTTCAGGCGTAGGCCTTTTCGTCAGCGTCGCGCAGGCGGGTGGCCATGGCCGCCAGGAGCTTGCGGGACAGGGCGGGCACCTGGTCGAGCACCGCGTTGAATTGGCGCTGACCCAGCACGAGGAGGTCCATCTCCGTGTCGGAGATCACGCTGGCCGAGCGGGGCCGGCGATCCAGCAGGGCCAGCTCGCCGAAATACTGGCCCGGCCCGAGCGTGGCCACCTTCCGGTTGTTGCGCCGGACCGAGGCCTGTCCCGACACGATGAGGAAGAATTCACGCCCGATCGTGCCCTGTTCGGTGAGGAGGCGCCCGGCGGGCACGGTCACTTCCTCGAGAGCCTTGCGGATCGTCCGGAGGTCCTTGGCCGAGGAGGTGGAGAACAGCCAGATCGTCGAGAGATCGAGGGCAGGACCGGTTGCCACGGCCCACAGGCTATCTGGGGAGCGTGTTCATCTGCTGGAAACACGCGCGTATTCGTCACGTAATCCCCTCTATTCATACTGACTGCGGCACAACGATGTCCGGTAGCTTCCCGCTACTCGCCTGGCGGAAAGTGGGAGGAATTACCGGCTGACACCGTGAAAGGGGCACCAAGAGTGCTAGCAGCCGTAACAACAATTCCATATCCCACATGGCTCAATCCGGGGGACAATACGTGGCAGCTGACGGCTGCCACGTTCGTCGGCCTGATGAGCCTGCCGGCCCTGGCTGTCCTCTACGGAGGTCTGGTCCAGCGCAAATGGGTTGTCAACACGATGCTCATGATCTTCTCCGGCTTCTCGGCCGTGCTGATCGTGTGGGTGTTGTGGGGCTACAACCTGGGGTTCGGGCCGGCCAACCATCTCTTCGATGCGCAAGGGACCGGGTGGTTCGCCAATATGTGGGGAGGGTGGCATCCCATCGTCACCCACTTCGGCGAACAGAACCAGGCGGTTTCGGGGGCGAATACCCTGATTCCGTTCCATTTCCCGACGGCGACGCTGGCGTACTTCCAGTTCGTCTTCGCGGCCATCACGCCACTCTTGTTCTGCGGCAGCATCCTCGGTCGCATGAAGTTCAAGGCGTGGCTGATCTTCGTGCCGCTGTGGACGACCTTCGTGTACACCGTCAACGCCAAGCTCCTCTGGGGTGGTGGATTCCTGGCCCAGCACGGCGCTGTTGACTACTCCGGTGGGTACGTCATCCACATGTCAGCCGGTGTCTCGGGCTTTGTCGCTGCGGCCATCGTCGGCCCTCGCCTGTTGCGGGACCGCCGCCACGGTGTGCCGAACAACCTCCTGTTGGTGGCGGTCGGTGCCGGAATCCTCTGGCTCGGCTGGAACGGCTTCAACGGTGGTGACCCGTACTACGCCGGTGTCGACGCAGCCTCGGCTGTGCTCAACACCAACATCGCAACGGCGACGGGTCTTCTCACCTGGATGCTGATGGACTGGTGGTTCACCAAGCAGAAGAAGCCCACGTTCTTAGGAGCGATAAACGGCATGATCTGCGGACTCGTCGGCATCACGCCCTCTGCGGGTTGGGTCGACGGGTACGGGGCCATTCTTGTCGGCCTCATCTGCTCCATCGTGGTCTGGATCGCCTGGAACTATCTGTCCAAGGTGCGCCCGTTCTCCAAGGTGGATGATGCACTCGGCGTCATCTACACCCACGGTATCGCCGGCTTCCTCGGCGGTATGTTGGTCGGATTGCTGGCAGACCCGGGCATGATCCAGTACGGCGTCGGAAAACTCAGCGCCTCGGGACAGGTCATCTCCAGCACCAACTACACGGCAATCCACGGCGTGACCGGCTTCGCGGTCGACGGCCTCTTCTACGGAGGCGGATGGCATCAGTTCTGGGAGCAGTTCCTGGCGGCCGTCTGGGTCATCTGCTGGTCGGCGGCAATCACGGCGATCTTGCTGGTGATCGTCAAGTTCATCTGCCGGGGTCTGCGAGAGCCCGACGAGGTGCTCGAGATCGGCGACGTGGCCATCCACGACGAAGAGGTCTACCCACAAGAGACCTTTGCAGAGCGTGTGTCCGCCATGTCCAGCACGGGAACCGACGAATGACCGGTTCCACGCACCGATACCGTAGGCACGAGATGCCAAATCAATCGCACCAGCTAGCGAAGGGAGCACGTGCGTGAAGCTCGTGGTAGCCGTTCTCAAACCGTTCAAGCTCGACGACGTCAAAGAAACACTGAAGAACCTCGGGGTACAGGGAATGACCCTGACCGAGGCTCAGGGGTTCGGACGTCAGAGAGGTCACACCGAGGTGTACCGGGGTGCGGAGTACGAAGTCGATTTCGTACCGAAGATCCGCATCGAGGTACTGGTGGACGACACGCAGACCGAAGAGGTGGTCGACGCCATCGTCACCTCTGCCGCCACCGGGAAGATCGGTGACGGCAAGGTCTGGGTCATCCCGGTGGAGACCGTGGTGCGCGTGCGTACCGGAGAACGCGGGACCGACGCCCTCTAACGCGTCGGCCTTGCGCAGTTGGTCGGGTTGGGTCGGGGTGCGGCGAGGCGCCCCGACCCCCGGCCTAAGCCGTCGGCACCGCCGTCGACGTGTGGAGCCCAACCCTGTTGTCCCCGAACGAAGTCTTGGGGTCCGTGGCCCTCGCGGTCGGCCCGGACCCCGGGACGGGGATGTGATGACCCGTCCGAGGAGATCCTCCCGGATGCAGCGCTCAGCCGGCTTGGCGGCCGACGGCAGCGGCGGCAGCTTCGGCCGCTGCCGGATCACCGAGGAAGTTCGACGAGTGCACGGTGAGGTCGTCCTCGAGCAGGAGCCGGAAGGGAATTCCCGTCGGCACCTCGAGCGCGGCGATGTCGTCGTCCGAAATTCCTTCGAGGTGTTTGCGCAAGGCGCGGATGCTGTTGCCGTGGGCGACCACCAACACCGCGCCACCCCGCTCGGCCGTCTGGCGTAGATCGGGCACGATGGCCGACTCCCAATAGGGGAGGACCCGCCGGACCACATCGGCCAGGCATTCCGTCGTCGGGATCTCCGCCGGGTCGACGTCGCGGTAGCGGGGGTCGTTCGCGGTCGACGTGGGATTGTCCGGGCTCAGTGGCGGCGGGGGGGTGTCGTAGCTCCGGCGCCACAGCAGCACCTGTTCCTTCCCGAACTCCTCGGTCGTTTGGATTTTGTTCTTCCCCTGCAGGTCTCCGTAGTGGCGCTCGTTGAGCCGCCAGTCCCGCCGCACCGGCAGCCAGCTGCGCTTGGCTGCGGCGAGGGCCAACTCGGCCGTGCGGATCGCCCGCGTGAGGACCGATGTGTGGAGCATCCGGAGGTCGAGCCCGGGCTCTTCGGCCAGCAGCTGGCCGCCGGCGCGTGCTTCGGCCTCTCCGATGTCGGTCAGGTCGACGTCGACCCATCCGGTGAAGAGGTTCTCGGCGTTCCATGTGGACTGCCCGTGGCGAAGGAGGACGAGGTCGAGCACCCTTCGATGGTAGGCGACCCGGCCCCGGTTGCCTGTCGAGGTGACGGGGAACCGGCGACCGGAGCGAGTGGTCCCTTGTCCATCGGCCGGAAGGGCGCGGCGAGCTGTGCCGCGAAGACCGCGAAGTGGTGCGGCCGTTCTCCGGCCTGTTCCACGATGAGCGGCCGGCCGGGCAGCCCCGTGTCGGCCCTGACGGTCTCGGGGGTCGGCAACACCGCCAAGCCGAAGAGTTGATCCCAGATCGACAAGGCGAAGCCGAGGTTGACGTCCTGCCGGCCGTCCAGCCTGTGATGGATGCGGTGAAAGTTCGGACTCACGAAGATCCGGCCGAGAGGTCCGAAGCCGAGGTTGGTGTTCGAGTGGGCGAACGCCACAATGCCGCCGTAGACGACGAGGAGGGTGATGGGCAGGGTGCCGTTGGCCAGCAGCACGATGCCCGGGATCAGCGCGATGAGATACGAGACGTGAATGAGCGGGTGTGTGCGGAAGACGGTGAGCACGCTCATGTCCTCCTGGGAGTGGTGCAGCTCGTGAAAGCGCCAGAGCATGCGCGAGCGGTGGTTCGCCAGATGGGCGAACCAGTTCAGCCCGTCCATGGCCACGAAGATGGCGGCGATCGCTCCCCAGCGCGGGATGGCGCCGATCTTCGGGAGGACGAGCCACGGGAGCCAACGCTGCGCCACAACCGAAAAGGAGATGGTCAGCGCGGTCACGAGCGGCACGATCAGCGTGGTGTTGAGGATCGTGAAGAGGAGGTCCTGGCGGTAGCCGCGGGCGAAGATCGGTCGCCGTTGGGCCGGATGCAGCCGCTCCACGACGAGGATGACTCCGATGATCGCCAGGGCCACCGGGCCGACCAGGACCACATGGAGACTCGTCATCGACGCGGTGAAGTCGTTTCCTCCCCAGTGGTCGGCGAAGCCGATGACGAGCAGAACGGCGGCGACGGCGACGATCGAGAACGCCGGCAGGTAGACGCGTGCACGCAGCGTCCGGCGCAGCTCTGCTGCTCGGTTGCCGGTCCGCTCGATCTGCGCGGTTGTTGCAGCTGGCGCATCAAGGGCGATGACCATGGCGATTTCTTAGTCCAGGACCCGGCGGGCTAGAACGCGGTTCCCCCGCCGCCGGCGGTCGATGAGGTGGAGCTCGCTCCGCTGGTGCTGACCGCCTTCGTGGTCGTGACCGCGGTCCAGGTGCCCCAGGTGTCCGTCACATCGCCATGCACCTGGCCGGCACCGGTGTCACCGACGAAGAAGTAGAGGGGCTTGCCGCCGTAGGTCACCTGGCGCACGCCGCCGGCCCGGGTCACGGTGCCCAGCTTTGACTTGTTCACGCCGGAGCCGGCCGTCGCCTTGGTGACGCCCTTGGGGAGCACGAGCGCCGGCCAGACCTTCAGGCACGCTGCGGTGCAGGCGGTGCTGCTGGGCTTCACGACGTAGAGGGTCTTGCCGCTGGCGAGGACCTTGCCGAATTTGGCCACGGTGACCGTTCTCACGACCACCGTCTTGGCGGTCCGGCTGGCGGTCGCACCGGCCGGGGCGAGCGGCGATGGCGGAGAGGGAGAGCCCACCGACGGCGAGGGCAACTGCGGCGGCCACCCGGTCCGGAGCCCTTTTGTCGTCGTTCCGGGTTGCCTTTTCATGGCGTTCGTCTCCTCAAAGCGGTCGGTCTGGTCTCTCAATGGACTACGCATCAGCCCGTCGGAGGGATTGTTCCGACCATGGCTGCGACCTGGATATGGCTTTGAACAGGGACTTTGTGGGTCGGATCGGCCCGTAAACCGGTTGACGCCACTGGCCTGGTCTCACCAGCAGAAAAGTTGACACAAGGGCACTCAAGTTTGCTACACTTGTCGCAAGCGAAAAAACAGCAGTATCGAGCACGAGACGAATGGAAGGACTGCAATGGCTAAGGCCGTAGGAATCGACTTGGGGACCACCAACTCGGTGGTCAGTGTGATGGAGGCGGGCGAGCCCGTCGTGATCCCGAATGCTGAGGGTGGGCGGACAACCCCGTCGGTCGTCGGCTTCTCCAAGACAGGTGAGGTGCTGGTCGGCGAAGTCGCCAAGCGCCAGGCCATCACCAACCCGGACAGGACCATCCGTTCGGTCAAGCGCCACATGGGGACGAACTGGACCGTCGACATCGACGGCAAGAAGTACAAGGCCCAGGAGATCTCCGCCCGCATTCTGGGCAAGTTGAAGAGGGACGCCGAGGCGTACCTGGGCGACACGGTGGACCAGGCGGTCATCACCGTGCCGGCCTACTTCGACGACGCGCAGCGCACCGCGACCAAGGAAGCCGGCGCGATCGCCGGGCTCGAGGTCCTGCGCATCATCAACGAGCCGACCGCCGCCGCCCTGGCCTACGGCCTGGACAAGGAAGACTCCGACCGCACCGTGCTGGTCTTCGACCTCGGTGGTGGGACCTTCGACGTCTCGGTACTCGAGATCGGCGAGGGCGTCTTCGAGGTGAAGTCGACCTCGGGGAACACCAAGCTCGGTGGTGACGACTGGGACGAGAAGGTCATGGACTGGCTCGTGAAGTCGTTCAAGGACACCGAAGGTGTCGACCTGTCGACCGACAAAATGGCCATGCAGCGCCTGAAGGAAGCAGCGGAGAAGGCCAAGATCGAGCTGTCCAGCGTGCAGGAGACGCAGATCAACCTGCCCTTCATCACGGCGACCAGCGATGGTCCGAAGCACCTCGACCTCAAGCTCACGCGTTCGAAGTTCAACGAGCTGACCGCCGATCTGGTGGCCGCGTGCACCGGGCCGTTCGAGGCTGCGATCAAGGACGCCGGGCTCAAGACATCCGACATCGACCACGTGGTGATGGTCGGAGGATCCACCCGGATCCCCGCCGTCCAGGAGCTGGTCCAGTCCCTCTCGGGCAAGGAGCCCCACAAGGGCGTCAACCCCGACGAGGTCGTCGCCATCGGTGCCGCCGTGCAGGCGGGCGTGCTGAAGGGTGAGGTCAAAGACGTCCTCCTCCTCGACGTGACGCCGCTGTCGCTCGGTATCGAGACGAAGGGTCAGGTCATGCACCGTCTCATCGAGCGGAACACGACCATCCCGACCAAGCGGTCCGAGATCTTCACCACGGCCGAGGACAGTCAGCCCTCGGTGGAGATCCATGTGCTCCAAGGTGAGCGTGAGATGGCGATGTACAACAAGACCCTGGGCAAGTTCCAGCTGGTCGACCTGCCCCCGGCGCCACGTGGCGTTCCGCAGATTGAGGTCACGTTCGACATCGACGCCAACGGGATCGTGCACGTCTCGGCCCAGGACAAGGCCACCGGCAAGGAGCAGTCGATGACGATCACCGGCCAGTCCTCGCTGGCGAAGGACGACATCGAGCGCATGGTCCGCGACGCCGAGGCTCACGCCGAGGACGACCGGGCCCGCCGCGAGGAAGCCGAGGTACGCAACTCTGCGGACACCCTCGTCTACCAGACGGAGAAGCTGCTCAAGGATCAGGGCGAGAAGTTCGAGGGCACGGAGAAGGACGACGTCCAGAGCGCCGTGGCCAACCTGAAGGATGCCTTGGCCGGAACCAACGTCGAAGCCATCAAGGACGCCACGGAGAAGTTGATGGGCGTCAGCCAGAGCTTCAGCCAGCGGCTGTACGAGCAGGCCTCGCAGACCCAGAGCGCGCCGAGTGGCGGCGACGGGAGCGGCGAGAGCAGTGACGGCGGCGGCGCCTCCGACGACGAGATCGTCGACGCCGAAATCGTCGACGAACAGTGAGCTTCTCCGACGAGGCCGTCCCCGCCGAGGAGGTCACGCCGGAGCCCGAGCTGGTCGCCGACGAGACCTCCGACGACGAGGTGGTGGAAGCCGAACTAGTGGTGGAGGAAGAGCGTGACCCGATGGTGGTGTTGAAGAGCGAGCGGGACGAGTACCTGCTCGCTCTTCAGCGGACCCAGGCCGATTTCGAGAACTACCGCAAGCGCATCCAGCGCATGCAGGAGGAGCAGTCGGCCCGCGCCGCCTCGGCGTTGGTCACCAAGCTGCTCCCGGTGCTCGACACGCTCGACCTCGCCCAGGCCCATCAGACCGAGTCCAGCGCGCAGAGCGATGACGCCAAGGCATTGACCGCGGCGCGTTCCATGCTGCTCGACGCGCTGGGCAAGGAAGGGTTGGAGCGGGTCGACGAGGCCGCCGTGCCGTTCGACCCGATCGTGCACGATGCCGTGGCGCGGACGGAGGGAGACGGCGGTCCGGAGGTGATCGACGAGGTCCTCCGGTCGGGCTATCGCTGGCGGGGCCAGGTGCTCCGACCGGCCATGGTCAGCGTGCGGGGGTGAACTGATTCATGGCCCCCCAGCGGGAGTGGTTCGAGAAGGACTACTACAAGGTGCTCGGCGTCGTTTCGACGGCGACCGACAAGGAGATCACGCGCGCCTACCGGAAGTTGGCCAAGCAGTATCACCCTGACGCCAATCCCGGTTCGGAGGAGAGGTTCAAGGAGATCAGCGCGGCCTACGACGTGTTGGGCGATGCCGACAAGCGCAAGGAGTACGACGAGGTCCGCAAGCAGGGCCCGATGGCCGGCGCATTCGGTGGCGGGTTCGGCGGCGGCGCGCCCGGCGGCGGGACGTTCCGCATGGACGACATGGGGAATCTGGGTGATCTCTTCGGTGGACTGTTCGGCAACCGGGGACGGGGTCCGACAACGCACGCGGGGACCGGCGCGCGGCGCCGACATGGAGGCGGCGTTGCATCTGTCGTTCTCCGACGCCGTCCACGGCGTCACCACGTCGGTCAACGTGCCCGAGGACGTCCGTTGCTCCAATTGCCGCGGCACCGGTGCGGCGCCGGGGACGGCGACGCACACCTGCCCGCGTTGCGGGGGTACCGGCACGCTCAACGACGATCAGGGGTTGTTCTCGCTCAGCACGGTCTGCCCGGACTGTGTCGGGCGCGGCACCCTCTTCGACACACCGTGCCCGGTCTGCAAGGGATCGGGTACCGAACGCAAGGTGCGCTCGGTCAAGGTGCGCATCCCGCCCGGTGTCGAAGACGGGCAGCGCATCAGGGTGAAGGGACGGGGCGCCCCCGGGCAGGGCATGGCGCCTCCGGGAGACCTCTACGTGGTGGTCCATGTGGGCAAGCACGCGGTGTTCGGCCGCAACGGCCGCAATCTCACCATCACGGTGCCGGTCACATTCCCCGAAGCGGCGCTCGGCACCACCATCACGGTGCCGACCCTGGACTCCAAGGTGACGCTCAAGGTGCCGTCGGGAACGGCATCGGGCACCACGTTGCGCGTGCGGGGCCGCGGTGTGCCCGCCGGGTCGGGTCGCAATGCCGGGAAGCCGGGCGATCTCCTGGTGAAGGTGGAAGTCATTGTGCCGACCGAGCTCACCGACGAGCAGCGGGCGGCGGTGGAATCACTGGCTGCGGTGACCGACGAGGCACCGCGGGCGGCGGTTGAAGGCTGAGGTGGAGGACTGATATGGCAGACAGCGATGCCAACCGGGCTGTCTATGTGATCTCGGTGGCGGCCGAACTGACGGGTGTGCACCCGCAGACGTTGCGTATCTACGAGCGCAAGGGCCTCTTGGACCCATCGCGCACGAGTGGCGGCAGCCGGCGCTTCTCCGACGCGGACCTTTCCCGTCTTCGCCACATTCAACAACTGACGGCGAGCGGATTGAATCTCGAAGGCGTGCGCCGGGTGCTCGAGCTCGAGAACGAGCTCGAGCGCCTGAAGTCCGAGCTGCAGGAGGCCCGCACCCAGTCGCGCGAGGCGGTGGCGGCCACCCATCGGCAGTACCGGCGGGACCTGGTCCCGCTGCGCCAATCACCGGTTGCTATACGAGGAGGTGACGGAGTAATGCCCATCGATCCGGAACGTTGGACGAACAACACCAAGGCCGCCTTCAGCGCGGCGACGGCGCATGCGGCGTCGTCCAATAATCCCGAGCTGACACCGGCCCATCTGCTCGACGCCCTCCTCGCGCAGGACGAGACGATGACCCGGCCCTTGCTCACCCAGGTCGGGGTCGACCCCGACACGCTCGGTGAGAGGGTCCGGGTCCAGCTCTCCCGGTTGCCCCGGGCCCAGGGCGGCGCCGAGCCGGGCATCTCCCGTGAAGCCCGGGCCATTCTGGAGGCGGCCGACGAGAACCGCCGGGACCTCGGCGACGACTACGTCTCGGTCGAGCACCTCCTGCTGGCGCTGGCCGACGAAATCGGGGTGACCAAGGACGCCCTGCTGGTCGGCCTGCGTGCCGTGCGCGGGAACCACCGCGTGACGACGGCCGACCCGGAGCAGACGTACCAGGCGCTGGCCAAGTACGGACGCGATCTCACCGAGGCGGCGCGCCTGGGCAAGCTCGACCCGGTCATCGGGCGCGACGAGGAGATCCGACGCGTCATTCAGGTCCTGTCGCGGCGCACGAAGAACAACCCGGTGCTGATCGGCGAGCCCGGTGTGGGCAAGACCGCCATCGTCGAGGGGTTGGCCAACCGGATCATCGAAGGCGACGTGCCCGAAGGGCTGAAGGGGAAGCGCGGTCATCGCACTCGACCTCAGCTCAATGGTGGCCGGGGCCAAGTACCGGGGCGAGTTCGAAGAGCGCCTCAAGGCCGTCTTGAAGGAGATCACCGACGCCGAGGGTGAGGTGATCACCTTCATCGACGAGGTGCACACACTCGTCGGCGCGGGCGCGGCCGAAGGGCGCCATGGACGCCGGCCAGATGATCAAGCCCATGTTGGCCCGCGGCGAGCTCCGGCTCATCGGCGCCACCACCCTCGACGAGTACCGGACGTCGATCGAGAAGGATGCCGCCCTGGAGCGCCGGTTCCAACCGGTCTTCGTCGGCGAGCCCTCGGTGGAGGACACCATCGCCATCCTGCGCGGGTTGTCCGAGCGCTACGAGGTCCACCACGGCGTGCGCATCCAAGATGCTGCGCTGGTGTCCGCCGCCGTCCTCTCGGACCGCTATGTCACAGGCCGCTTCCTGCCCGACAAGGCCATCGACCTGATCGACGAGGCGGCGAGCAAGCTGCGCATCGAGATCGACTCGTTGCCGACCGAGCTGGACCAGGTCATCCGGCGCATCCGCCAACTGGAGATCGAGAAGGTGGCGCTGGAGAAGGAGACCGACGAGGCATCGCGCGAGCGCCTGGACCGTTTGGAGGCCGAAGCTGGCCGACCTGGCCGAGCAACGCGACGGGATGACGGCGCACTGGCAGCAGGAGAAGGCCCTGATCGACACCATCCGCCTGCTCAAAGAAGAGCAGACGGCGCGTGGTGACGATGCCGTCCGGCTCGAGCGCGAGGGCGACCTGGCCGGCGCCTCGGCCATCCGCTACGGCGAATTGCCCGAGGTCGAGCGACGCATCGTCGAGGCGACCAACGACCTGGCCAAGCTGCAGTCGGGCACGCGCTTCTTGAAGGAGGAGGTCGACCCCGAGGACATCGCCGAGGTGGTGAGCCGCTGGACGGGCGTGCCGGTCTCGCGGCCTCATGGAAGGCGAGATCCAGAAGCTGGTGCGGCTGGAGCAGACGCTGCACGAGCGGGTGGTCGGGCAGGACGAGGCGGTGTCGGCCGTGGCCAACGCCATCCGGCGCAGCCGGGCCGGCCTCTCGGACCCCAACCGCCCCATCGGATCGTTCCTCTTCCTCGGGCCGACCGGCGTGGGGAAGACCGAGCTGGCCCGGGCGCTGGCCGAGTTCCTCTTCGACGACGAGCGGGCCATCACGCGCATCGACATGAGCGAGTACATGGAGAAGCACTCCGTGAGCCGCCTGGTCGGGGCTCCTCCGGGCTACGTCGGCTACGACGAGGGTGGGCAGTTGACCGAAGCGGTCCGCCGCCGCCCCTACGCCGTGGTCCTGCTCGATGAGTTGGAGAAAGCCCACCCCGACGTGTTCAACATCCTCCTGCAGGTGCTCGAGGACGGGAGGCTCACCGACGGCCAGGGCCGCACGGTGGACTTCACCAACACCGTGTTGATCATGACCTCGAACCTGGCGGGCGAACCGTCGCAGTACTTCAAGCCCGAGTTCATCAACCGCATCGACGAGATCGTCCGCTTCCGGCCACTGAGCCAGGCCGACCTCACGGTGATCGTCGGGATTCAACTGGACCAGCTGCGCAACCGGCTGGCCGAACGTCGCCTGGCCCTCGTGGTCGAACCCGAGGCCGAGGCCTGGCTGGCCCGCGCCGGGTACGACCCCGACTTCGGGGCCCGCCCGTTGCGACGGGTGCTCCAGCGCAAGATCGAGGACCCCTTGGCGCTGGCGCTCCTGGAGGGTCGCTATCTCGAGGGCTCGACGGTCACCGTCAGTGTGGTCGACGACGAGATCGTCCTCGGCTGACTCGCGTTGCGTCAGCCCGCGCGCGCGCTTGCTGCGTCGGCGTCGGACCGTGCCGTGCGCCGGGCACGTCGAGGATGGCCTGCACCGTCGGCGGGGCATCGCCGGCGATGCTGACGTAGCTCCCGCCCGACGCGCTGGCCGAGCTGCCGTCGAATGGCGCATCCCCGAAGGTGAAGATGCCGCCGTCGGAGGCCATCAGCCAGTAGCCGGTCCCGTCGGGCGTGGCCGCCATGCCGACGATCGGCTTGTTCAGGTGGATGGCGCCGGTCGAACCGTAGAACTGGGCGTCGCCGAAGCTGAAGATGCCGCCGTCGGAGGCGACGAGCCAGTAGCCGCCCCCGTCGGGCGTCGACGCCATGCCGACGATGGGCTTGGTTCAGGTGGATGGCGCCGGTCGAGCCGAAGAACTGGGCGTCGCCGAAGCTGAAGATGCCGCCGTCGGAGGCGACGAGCCAGTAGCCCTCGTCGTCCGGCGTGGCCGCCATGCCCACGATCGGCTGATTCAGGTGGATGGCGCCGGTCGAGCCGAAGAACTGGGCGTCGCCGAAGCTGAAGATGCCGCCGTCGGAGGCGACGAGCCAGTAGCCACCGGCATCGACGGTGGACGCCATGCCCACGATCGGCTTGTTCAGATGGATGGCCCCGGTCGAGCCGAAGTAGCCGGCGTCACCGAAGGTGAAGATGCCGCCGTCGGCTGCGGCGAGCCAGTAGCCGGCGTCGTCACCGGTGGTGGCCGGAGGCCACGATCGGCTGGGCGAGGTGCGTTCCCGACGGTGTCGCCGAGCGGGAGCGCGTCGCCATGCGTCGAGACGGCGCCCTGCGCGGTGACCTCGTAGTAGCCCTCGCTGCCCACGCCCGAGAGCGCGAGGCCCGAAGGGTCGTAGGTCGTGCCATCGAGGGGAACGAGCGTGGCCTGTCGCAGTCCGAGCTCGCCGGGGACGAAGTACACGTCCACGTCGCAGGAGTCCCCCGGCGCCAGCGGCGTGCAGTTGTCCGATTCGGTGAAGTCATCAGGGTCGGCGCCCGCCGATGGTGAACCCCGTCACCGTGGTGGTTCCCGTGTTCGTGAAGTCCACGCTCTGGGGCCCGAGAATGTCGCCGACGGTGGTGGGCTCGAAGGTGACCGATTGGTCGCCTGCGACCGAGGACGTGGCAGCCGGGGTGCTCGCTCCGGCAGCGGTGCCCCCGATGACCGGGAGCGCCACGAGCGCCAGCAGGCTGGCCACGAAGGCGAAGGAGAGAGGGCGTTGCACGAGATTGGTCACCCGCCCACCCTAGAGACAATCCGCTGCTTTTGCCGGGGCCTCGCCCGTACCCAGGAGCGGGGCTTCGTCCGGGCGCGTTCTGCCTCCCACGTTGCCGGAGTTCGTCGGAACGTTCCGCCGACCCGGCCCGGGGCGCTACAATTGTGCGTAATCCGACAGAGCGAACGGAGATGACGCGTGCCCGCAACCGTGGTGGTGGGGACCCAGTGGGGCGACGAGGGGAAGGGAAAGCTCACCGACCTCCTGGCCCGGGAAATGGACATGGTGGTGCGCTATCAGGGCGGCCACAACGCCGGCCACCGCATCGTCGTCAACGGCGAGGCGTTCGCCCTCCAGCTGGTCCCGAGCGGCATCCTCTACGAGCACATCACGCCGATGATCGGCAACGGCGTGGTCGTCGACCCGGCGGTCCTGCTGGCCGAGCTGGACAGCCTGATCGCCAAGGGCGTGGACACCAGCCGCATGGTCGTCAGTGGCAACGCCCACCTGATCATGCCGTACCACCAGGAGCTGGACCGGGTGACCGAGCGCTTCTTGGGCAAGAACGCCCTCGGCACCACCAAGCGCGGGATCGGCCCGGCCTATGCCGACAAGGCCACCCGGGTCGGCCTGCGGGTACAGGACCTGTTCGACCCGAAGATCTTCCGCCAGAAGCTCGACGTGGTGCTCAAGGAGAAGAACGCGATTTTGGCCAAGGTCTACAACCGGCTCCCGTTGTCGGCCGAGGACATCGCCAACCGGTACCTCAACGAGTACGCGCCGAGGATCGAGCCCATGGTGGGTGACACCGTCGGGCTCATTCACGATGCGCTCGACACCGGCCAGTCGGTCCTCCTCGAAGGGGCCCAGGCCACCTTCCTCGACCTCGATCACGGGACCTATCCGTTCGTCACGTCGTCCAACCCGGTGGCCAGCGGGGCCTGCACCGGTTCGGGCCTGGGGCCGCGCGACATCGACCGGGTCATCGGCATCGCCAAGGCGTACGTGACCCGGGTGGGAGCCGGGCCGTTCCCGACCGAGCAGGACAACGACACCGGGAACCTGTTGGTCGAGCGTGGGCACGAGTTCGGGACCAACACCGGCCGCCGCCGGCGCTGCGGGTGGTTCGATGCCGTGATGCTGCGCCAGGCGGTCCGGCTCAACTCCCTGACGGAGGTGGCGCTCACCAAGTTGGACGTGCTCGATACGTTCGAGACCGTCAAGGTCTGTGTCGCCTACGAGGCGGACGGCGTGCGCTACACCCATCTGCCCTATCACCAGTCGACGTTCCACAACGTGACGCCGATCTATGAGGAGCTTCCGGGTTGGCGCACCGATCTGACATCGGCCACCGCGCCCGAGGACGTGCCCGAGGCGGCCCGCAACTACGTGTCGTTCCTGTCCGAGCAGATCGGCGTGCCGGTACGCCTGGTCGGGGTGGGCCCGGGCCGCGAGCAGTTCGTCTCATTCGCCACGGCGTGAGAGGCGCCCGCGCATGAAGGTCTGCGTCGTCGGCAGCGGCGGCCGCGAGCACGCGCTTGCGCACGTGCTGGCCCGCACGGCGGACGTGGTGGTCACGCCGGGCAACCCGGGCATGGCGCACCCCATTCGTGTGACGGCGCAACCGGTCGAGGAGATCGACGCCGACCTGGTCGTCATCGGCCCCGAAGCGCCCCTGGTGGACGGGCTGGCCGACCGGTTGCGGGCCGACGGCCGTGCGGTCATGGGACCCGGGGCGGACGGCGCCCTCCTGGAGGGGTCCAAGGCCTTCATGAAGCAGATGCTGGCGGAGGCGGGCGTGCCCACGGCCCGCTTCGCCGCGTTCGGGGCGGCTGCGCGCGCCGAGGCGCTGGCGTACCTGGAGCAGCTGCCCGGTCCGTGGGTGGTCAAGACGGACGGGTTGGCAGCGGGCAAGGGGGTCCTGGTGGCGCGCTCGTTGGAGGAGGCGCGGGCCGACGTGACGGCCAAGCTCTCGGGCGAGGCCTTCGGCGAGGCGGGGCAACGCGTGGTCATCGAGGAAGGGCTCGCAGGGAGAGGAGTGCTCGCTCCTGGTGCTCTTCGACGGCACGACCGCCGTCCCGCTTCTCCCGGCGCAGGACTTCAAACGCGTCGGCGACGACGACCGAGGTCCCAATACCGGCGGCATGGGTGCCTATGCGCCGATGCCCCACATTTCGCCGGCGCAGGTCGACGCCATTATGGCGACGGCCGTCGAACCGCTCATCGCCACCTTGCGCAGGAGGGGCATCGACTACCGCGGCGTGCTCTACGCCGGGCTGATGCTCGGCGACGACGGGCCGAAGGTCATTGAGTACAACGTGCGCTTCGGTGATCCCGAGGCGCAGGTGGTGCTCCCCCTGCTCTCGTGCGACGCCGCCGAGTTGTTCATGGCCGTCGCCACGGGCTCCCTCGGGCGCCTTCCGCCCCCGACGTTCTCCGCGGACGCTGCGGTGTGCGTGGTCCTGGCGTCGCCCGGCTATCCGGAGCAGCCGCGGACCGGTGGTGCCATCACGGGCCTGGACGCGTCGGGCCGCTCGACCGCCGCCGTCGAAGGCGTGACGGTGTTCCACGCGGGCACGGCGCGGCCCGATCCCGCCGGGCCGTTCGTGACATCGGGGGGACGGGTCCTCGGGGTGACGGCACTGGCGCCCACGCTTTCGGCGGCGCGCGCCAACGCCTACGCCGCGCTCGAGCCGATCCGTTGGGACGGCATGCTGGTCCGGAGCGACATTGCCGCCCGGGCGGCTGAAGAGTCGAACGATGATGTGGAGGAGCTGGTCCGATGATTCCCCGCTACTCGCCTGCCGACATGGCGGCGTTGTTCACCGACGCCGCCCGCTTCGGGCTGTGGCTCGAGGTCGAGTTGCTGGCGACCGAGGCGCAGGCTTCCGTCGGGGTGGTGCCGGCCGAGGACGCAGCGACATGCCGGGCGAAGGCGCCGACCGTCGACGACGTCTTCGTGGCGGACGTGCTCGAACGGGAGCGGGTGACCGACCATGACGTGGCGGCGTTCGTCGACGTCGTCCAGGACCGGATCGGGGCGCCCGCCGGTTCGTACATCCACTTCGGGCTGACGTCGTCGGACGTGGTGGACACCGCGCTCTGTGCCACCCTGACCCGGGCCGCTGATCTCCTGCTGGCCGACCTCGACGCGTTCGTCGACGCGCTGCGCACCCGCGCCCTGGAGCTCATGGACGTTCCCGTGACCGGGCGCACCCACGGCATGCACGCCGAGCCGACCACCTTCGGGGCCAAGTTCGCCCTCTGGGCGCTCCAGGCCGATCGCGACCGGCAGCGCATGCGCAAGGCCCGCGAGGCGATCGCCGTCGGCAAGCTCTCGGGCGCCGTGGGGACCTATTCGAACATCGATCCCGCCGTCGAGGCCCACGTCTGCGCCGCGCTCGGCTTGCAGCCCGTACCGGCGACGCAGGTGATCGCCCGCGATCGGCACGCCGAGTTTCTCTGGGCCTGCGCGTCGGTCGGGGCCACCATTGAGCTGATGTGCACGGAGATCCGCCATCTGGCCCGGAGCGAGCTCGGTGAGGCCGAAGAGCCGTTCGGGGCGGGCCAAAAGGGAAGTTCGGCCATGCCGCACAAGCGCAACCCGATTCTCTCGGAGCGGCTGTGCGGTCTGGCCCGTCTGCTGCGGGGCTACCTCGGCGCCGGCCTCGAGGACGTCGCCCTCTGGCACGAACGCGACATCTCACACAGTTCGGTCGAACGGGTGGCGTTGCCCGATGCGTCGCTCCTCGCCTGCTACGTGCTGCGCAAGGCCACGGGCCTCGCGTCGGGTCTGGTGGTGCACGCCGACCGGGCCCTCGACAATCTCACCAACGGCAGCTACGGCCTCGTCTTCAGCCAATCGGTCCTGCTCGCCCTGGTGTCGTCGGGCTTGACCCGCGACGAGGCCTACCGCATCGTCCAGCGCGACGCCCGGGCCGCCTGGTCCGAGCGCCGGCACTTCCGCCAGGTCCTGACCGATGATCCCGATGTGACGCTCAGCGGGGCGCAGCTCGACGCGGCCTTTGACCTCACACGGACGCTGCGCCACGTCGATCGCTTCGCTGACGCGCTGGCCGCGCTGGCCTGATGCACGGATATCGGGGAACGGAGACGTCATGACGATCGACCTGCCACAGATCCACTCGGGAAAGGTGCGCGAGCTCTACGACGCCGGCGGGCAGCACCTGCTCATGGTGGCGTCGGACCGCGTGAGCGCCTTCGACGTGATCATGGCGGAGCCGATCCGTCACAAGGGCCGTGTGCTCACGGCGATGACCGCGTTCTGGTGCGGTGAGATGTCCGACGTCGTCCCCGTCACCCTGCTGGCCACCGATCCCGAGGAGATCGAAGCCGTGCTGGGGCGCGCCCTGCCGCCGGAGTGGGCCGGACGGGCCGTGCTGGTGCAGCGGGCCGAGATGCTCCAGATCGAATGCATCGTGCGGGGGTACCTGGCCGGCCAGGCCCATGAGGAGTACGTGCGGTCGGGCACCGTGCACGGCACTGCTGATGCCCCCCGGCCTCAAGTTGGCCGACCGCCTGGCCGAGCCCATCTTCACGCCGTCGACCAAGGCCGCCGAGGGGCACGACATCAATATCGACTTCGCGCAGGCGGTCGACCTGGTCGGGCGCGGAAGCGGCGGCGGCGGCCCGGGACATCTGCCTCGAGCTCTACACCCGCGCCGCGGCCCGGGCGGCCGACGTCGGGTTCATCCTGGCCGACACCAAGTTCGAGCTGGGGTACGTCGACGGCGTGCTCAGCCTGTGCGACGAGGTGTGCACGCCGGACTCGTCGCGGCTGTGGCCCGCCGACCAGGTGGTCCCCGGCCGGACGCCGCCGGCGTTCGACAAGCAGCCCTTGCGGGACTGGCTGGCGGCGCAGCCCTGGGATCGCACGCCGCCCCCGCCGCCCCTCCCGGCCAGCGTGACCACCGCCCTCTCCGAGCGATACGTGGCCGCGTACGAGCGTGTCACCGGGCTCGCACTCGACGACTGGTACGGTGCGACAGCATGAGGTTCCAGGCGCGGGTGGAGGTGCAGTTGCGGTCCGGCATCGCCGACCCCGAGGGTGCCACCATCGAGCGGGCGCTCCCGGCGCTGGGTTTCGACGGTGTCTTCCATGTGCGGGCCGGACGTTCCTTCAGCTTCGAGGTGGACGCGCTCGACGAGCGCGCGCGGCGCGCACCGTGGCCACCGAGCTGGCGGACCGCTTGCTGGCCAACCCGGTCATCGAGGAGAGCCGCCTCGAGCTCGTGGCCCTGGGAGGCTGAATGGCGCCGCGGATCGGTGTCGTCGTCTTCCCGGGGACCAACTGCGAACACGATGTCGTCACGGCCACCGAGCGGTTGGGGGCCACGGGCGAGCTGCTCTGGCACGGTGATGCGACCATCGGCTCCGTCGACGCGGTCGTGCTCCCGGGTGGTTTCGCCCATGGCGACTACCTGCGTCCGGGTGCACTGGCCCGTTTCTCGCCGATCATGGACGCGGTGACCCGCTTCGCCCGCGAGGGTGGGCCGGTCGTGGGCATCTGCAACGGGTTCCAGGTGCTGACCGAGGCCGGTCTCCTCCCGGGTGCGCTGCAGAAGAACGGCCGCCTCCGTTTCTTGTGCCAGCCGACCCGGGTGCAGGTGACGTCGACCGCCTCCGTCCTCACCGGCCTGGCCCACGTCGGGCAGGAGCTCGTGATCCCGATCAACCATTTCTCCGGGAGTTACACCTGCGACGCGGAGACGTTGCGCCGGCTCAACGCCGAGAACCGTGTCGTGTTGCGCTATCTGGAAAATCCCAACGGCTCGGTGGACGACATCGCCGGGATCGCCAATGAGCGGGGCAACGTCGTCGGCCTGATGCCGCACCCCGAGCGCGCCTCACATACCTTGTTGGGCTCCGAGGACGGGCTGGTCCTGCTGCGCTCGCTCCTCGCCGCCGCGACGTCCAGCGCCGCGGCCTGAACGTCCCTCGACCGGCCGCTCAGCTGCGGGAGCGGGAGACCCCGGCCGACTGCAGCACGCCTGCGCTGACCCCGGCCGCTCTCCAGGTCCCGTACGAGATGCCCTTGCGCTTGCCGTAGGCATCGGCCACTTTGATGAACTGTTTTTCCAGCGTACTCAGGTCCTTTACTTTGGCCACCCGTAGCCGCTCGTCCGTCAGGTCCTTCTGCTCCTGCAGGAGATGGAGCTTGGTCAGGGCGTCGGCGTTGGCGAGTTGCGCATCTATGGCGGCCAACCGCTTGTCGATGGACGCCGGGGTGCGCTTCCGGCCGCGTTTGGGTTTGGAGGTCTCCAATGCTTCGAGGTAGTGGCGCACACACGCGCTTTCGGCGCGCCCCCGGGCCAGGGCGGCTTTGTGGCCGATGCTCATAGGTTTGCGAGGAGCAGGGGTCTTTGCTTTTGCCATGTCTCCATTGTGACCCGTCCCGTACGCATGCGCGCTCACATTTGAGAACATTTTGCGCGCACATTGGGTAAAATCGGGATGGACCATTTCATCAAATGGGACGGCTAGAGGTACTCCTTTTTGCGAAGCCAAACGAGAACGAACCAGCCCCAGATGGGCGGAAGATACGCCGTGAACAGGCGCTGTACGAAGGTTGCTGCCACGGCCTCAGATTGAGGTATGCCGGCGGCTTGCAGGCCGAGGATCATGCCGGCTTCGACGATACCCATCCCACCGGGAACGGGCGACACGCCGCCGAGCATCGCGGCGAGCGTCAAGACGACGATGAGCGTCGCCAGTCCCAAATGCTCGCCGAAGGCATGGAGTGCCGCACCGAGGGCAAGGGCAATGACCACTTGCGCGACAACATTTCCGCCGAATATCTCGACCAGGTTGCGCGGGTGCGCCGCCAGGATCTTCAAGTGGGACAAGACCTCTGTGGCTTTTGGTCGCACCTTCGCTGCCGCAAGTCGTCGCCATCGGGGCACGGCGAATGCAAGACCGGCCACCACGCCGACCACCACGATGACAAGGACGATGATCCAAACCAGATTTTGGTGACTGTTGTCGCTGGTCGACGATGGCTCCGAGAAATGGAGGCTTGAGATCGCAAACGGAAGGGCGATGATGAACAGCGCTCCCTTGACGATCCAGCTGGCCGTGCTTACCAGGACGCCGGAACTCACCGCCACTGTCGCGTCGAACCCTTGTTTCTGGAAGTAGCGGATCCGGGTGGCCAGGACGGCCATGGAGCCTCCCGCGAGGGCAACGAAGGTATCTGACACTTCCAGAGCGAGCGTGCGTCCGTACGGCAGCGGTGTGGTCACCGAACCGACGGTGGTAATCGCAATCGCGGGGTAGGCCGATTGGGAAAGCACGAAGACCACAGCGACCCAGGCCCAGTCGGCTCCCTGGATCGTGCTCCAGGACTGCGTCACGTCGGTCAACACGCCGATGAGAGCCCACCCGCCGATGAGGGTGCCGAGGACCATGAAGAAGCTCACCCAGCTGATCCGCCGCGGTTCGATCAGCTTGGGGACCTCGACGCCGGCGGCCCGCCCGCACTCGGTCCGGAGGTCGCCGAGGAGTGCCTTCTTCTGACGCAGTGTCCGTGAGGCCACGGGATCGAGCGCCGCGCGCTGCAAGAAGGGCAACGCGGCCGCCACGTTGTCGCTCGAGAGCACCCGCACGGCCGCTTCCGCAGCGCGGGTTGGTCCGACGACGATGGCCGACGCTGCCAGAGCTGCCGCGATGTCCCTGTTCAACTGGTCCTGGGTGGCTCGGATCGCCGCCCTGCGGAAATTGACGAGACCGGCTCCGGCATCATCCACCACGATGGTCTCGGTCGAGAGTGAGCCGTGGGCGATCCCACCGACCCGGAGCGCGCGTACCTGCTCGAAGATGCTGTCGAGGGCCCCGTCGTGGATTTCCTCGACCGGGATCGGGAGAGCCGCCGCCGCCGGCGGTGTCGGTATGGTGTCCGAGCCGTCTTCAGGTCCTGTTGCGGTTTCGGGATTCTCCGTCGGGAAGGGCGTGAAGGTGGACAAGAGGCGGCCGATGCGGAGGTGTGGTCACCAGCAATGCATCCCGGGCCGGCCCGGCCGGCCCGGCGGCAATGACGTCGGGTACCCGGGCGCCGACGCGCTGAGCGGTCATCGTGAGGAGGGCCTCGTGTTCGACCTGCTGACGACGGGTCAGCGCAAGGGTCGGCCCGGAGTCGCGGTAGAGGAGGAACCGGAAGGTCTTCGCCAGGAGCTGGGCATCCGATGCATCGCGTCCGTAGACCGAGACGTCGAGGACGGCGGAGCCCGCTCGCCCCGTGAAGCGGCCGACGCCCCATTCCTGGCGCGCCGACGGGGCGATCGCCGAGGCCGCAATGTTGAGGTCCTCCAGAAGGGACAGGACCTCGGCCACGGACGGCAGTCCGACCGGCGAACCGAAGATCAGGCGGATGGCGGCGGTACACCCCCACCCGAGGGCGAGGCTGGCGAGGACGGCGACAGGCATGCCGGCTCCGTGCACGATGCCCGCGACGGAGGCCAGGACGAGCGCGGTCTTCGATGACAGCTGCAACCAACGGCTGACATACGGGAGCATGGCCAGCACGACGGCCGTGGTGACTGCCAACCAGACGACGGGGAACCCGAGATTGATCCCCTCGAGCGACGGATCCGGCGGTCGTCCGCCGTCAGCACCGACCAGAGCCCGCAACCCCACGGCGAGAAGGAACGCCGCCGTCGCGGAAAAGAGCGCATCTCGGATCACCTGCCAACGTCGGGAGAAGAGCGCCAGGACGGCCAGGACGACGATGACCCCGGCCGTGCCGCCCCACCACACCGTCGTCACCAGCCAACTCACCCCGTTCGGGGGCGGCGAAAGGCCGTTGGCGATTGCATGCTCCACGTGTGAGCTGGCCTTGACCGCCAGCCAGCACACCACCACGGCGAGGATCGAGAGCGTCACACGTGTCGCGTCCGACCCCCGTCGCCGCGTCTGTCCGTCACCGTGCGGTGCGTAGAACAACGAGCGCGACACGCGCCCGAAGCGATGGCGCCCCGCGCCATTTGGCTCGGTCAGGGTGCGCTGGAATCCTCCGGGGGGAGGTTCGGGCCCACCCACGCTCGGCTCGGCTCCGGAAACCGCGTCGAGGCCACTCTTCATCGTGCCTGCAGAGCCTCCCCCACAGACTGACTGCGTCAGCTACTCACGGCGGGGGTACCCCCGGTGGGGGCGACGTCAGCCCCGGCTGTGCTGTGCGACACCCACGTGATGATTCCCTCGTACGCCGCCAGGACCAGCACGGTGACGAGGGCGCCGACCCAGCCCTGCACGACGAAAATGAGCACCAGGAGGGCGAGCGCCAGCCCCACCAGTGCCAGAGGCAACCGGTACTTCCCTATCCAGGCGAGATACGGCGGCACGGCACCGCCGCCCTTTCTGCCTGTGAGCGTCCGGCCGAGTTCCGCACCGTGGGACCGGACCGATCCGGCGAACCGGCTCGGTCCCGTGAGGAACGCCAGCACGGCGAAGACCAGCCCGGCCACGATGAGAATGGCGCTGATGACGTTCAGCCCCTTGAGGACCGATTTGATCGTGGCGCTCACTGCGTTCCGGTCATCGGGTTGGGCGATCGAAGCGGCGACCTGATTGGTGATCACCTTGGTCAGCACCACGGCCAGGCTCATTGACACGACAATGCCGATCGCCAACGCAACGATCGCCCGCCGACGCCGTTCGGCGACCACCACGGTGCCGATGAGGAGGGCCACTGTGACGATGACCAGGGCGACGATCAATCTGTTGAAGACATGGACGAGGTGCTGGGCGGAGGCCAGCTTGTCGCTGTGGAACAGGACCGGCGTGCCGAAGTCCGCCGGCAAGGTCCGTCCGAGCGCCTGACTGAGCTCGGCCCGGGCCTGGTCCACCGGCGTGCTGGCCGTGATGGTCGGGATCGGCCCGTTCGTATGCAACAGACCCGGGGCCCGGGACTGGATGAGTGTCAGAATTTTGGACACCGGCGGCAGCAGGTTCAGCGTGATATCGCCGTTGGCTGTCGTGAGGTGTTTCGTCGGTTGGCCCTCCAATACGGCGATGACGCGGCTGTGCACCTGCCTGTTGGCTTCAACCCAGAACGTCTGGAACTGCTTCGTATGGAGAATGCCGGTGACCGCCGTGTGGACGATCTGCTCGAAGCCCTGGCCGATCGGTCCGGCCAGCTTGTCCAATTTGGGGGGCAAGTAGTTCTTGGCCACCTGTTCGGGCTTGATGGTGTTGTCCAGCTGTGTGGTCACGTGGTCGGCGACCGACTTGATGACGGCGTCGTTCTGCGCCAAGGGGCCGACGGTCGCCACCCACTGGTCCGTGTTGAAGATGGTCCGGTGGGCCCAGATGCTGACCGATGACACCAGCACCGTGAGGCAGCTGAGGACGAGGAGGACGACGCTCAGGGCGCGGCGCCACCGTGATGATCGGCGGGGGCGGACCTCACCCGGTTCTTCGGGCTCCGCTGCTTCACTCGCGGCAGGAGCTTCTGTGGTTTCGACCGGGTCACTCGCAGCGTCGGGACTGACGTCCTCGGCGCTCGGTCCCTCGACTTCATCGGGTGTCATGGTGCCGACCTTGCTGTCCGATCGCCCGCATAGCCCGCGGACGGGGTGTGTCCATCGCTGACGTGGTTCACGATCTCCTCCTGATTCGCCGCCATGCTACGCCCGTTGGGCCGAGACAGGGGTTTACGTGGAGTTTTCCGTGGGTGGTGGTGGCAAATCCCATTCGCCACTATCTTGTCCGTACGTGACCACCGTGCAGTCGTCGCAGTCCCGCAGAACGGTCGGGTCCTGACGTGGCGGTTGCGAGGGTTGCCAAGCGACAGGCGCTGACGATGGCCCTCGGGGCGTCGGCGCCGCTCGTCGTGACCGCCATTCTGGTCCAGCGGCTGGGCCGGAAGAAGATCACCATCCAAGCGCGCCGGCTCAAGGCCAACCTGGGTCCTCAGTTCGACCGGGTCGCCGAGGAACGGGAGCGGTGGAGGAGCGACCTCTCCATCGGGGAGGTGATTGAGTGGGCACTGCAGTCCCCCTGTTCACTCCCCGGCCGAAATCGTGATCCTGCGTCACCCTGAAGTGCCCATGTTGACGTTTGCGTCAATTGGCACCCCGATTGCAACCGAACGACACCGGAATTGCCACGACGACCGATCAGGGTTGTCAGATGGTTGCTGGGCCCGAGGACAACGTCGAAACGGACACGAGCGGCTGTGAACCGCTGCCCGACCTCAAGGCGGGCCGCGAGGTGGGATGGATCTTCAAATACGGCGAAGCGGTCGCGATCGAACGTCGTGAGTGCGACATGCGCATCAGCGAGGACGCCAACTGACCCTGAGGGTCGGATCGGCCCCGGGCCGGCGGAGATCGTCGGATCGCACGGTTTCGGGTTGATCTTCGCCGATGTGGCCGATCACCCCGGTCACGGCCACTAAGTTGGGAAGCACCATGACTCCCGCCGCCGAGGAGCCCTTGCCTGAGGTTCCGCTCCACCGGGCACTCGGCCTGACCGACGACGAGTTCGAGGCCGTGGGCAAGATCCTCGGGCGGTCACCGAACCATCTGGAGCTGGCGCTCTACGCCGTCATGTGGAGCGAGCACTGCTCCTACAAGTCGTCCCGCATGCACCTCGAAGCGGCTCCCCACCGAGGGGCCCAAGGTCCTGGTCGGACCGGGCGAGAATGCCGGTGTCATCGACGCCGGCGATGGCATCGCCATCGCCATTCGCATCGAGAGCCACAACCACCCCTCGGCGATCGAGCCGTATCAGGGAGCGGCCACCGGCGTCGGGGGGATCCTGCGTGACATCTTCACCATGGGCGCCCGACCGCTCGCCATCATGGATCCGCTCTTCTTCGGCTCGCCCGACGACCCCCGCCAGCGCTGGTTGATGGAGGGCGTGGTCAGCGGCATCTCGGGCTACGGCAACTCGGTCGGCGTGCCCACCGTCGGGGGCGAACTGACCTTCGACTCCTGCTACGCCCAGAACCCGTTGGTCAATGTCCTGTGCATGGGGGCGCTCCCGACCGACCGTCTGGTGCTCGGCATCGCCTCGGGCCCGGGCAACCTGGCCGTGCTTCTCGGCAGCAGCACCGGGCGTGACGGCATCGGCGGCGTGAGCGTCCTGGCCTCAGCCGGGTTTGCCGGCACCGACGACGGCGTGACCGGCACGAAGACGGCCGACGACACCAAACGCCCGAGCGTGCAGGTCGGGCGACCCCTTCGAGGAGAAGCGCCTCATCGAGGCCTGCCTGGAGCTCCTGGACAAGAAGCTCGTCGTGGGCATCCAGGATCTGGGCGGTGCCGGTCTGGCCTGCGCCACCAGCGAGACCGCCGGGCGCGGCGGGGTCGGGATGGACGTGGATGTCACCGCCGTCCCACTGCGCGAGGAAGGCATGGAGCCCTGGGAGGTGATGACGAGCGAAAGCCAGGAGCGCATGCTCGCCATCGTCACTCCCGGCTCCTGGGAGGCGGTGGCCGCAATCTGTGCCAAGTGGGAGGTGCGGGCAACGGTCGTCGGCCGGGTGACGGCGCCCGACCCGGCAGCGGGGGGCCGCTTGCGCATCCGCGACGGATTCGACGGTGCGATCCTGGCCGACGTCCCCGCCGCGTCGCTCTCTGACGACGCGCCGCTCTACGATCGCCCGCGTCGCCGAGCCGGCCGCGGTGTCCTCGCCTCCGGTGGACGCCACCCGAGGACTGCGCCGCGGACCTGTTGGCGCTTCTGCGCTCACCACGTTGGGTCTTTCGCCAGTACGACCACCAACTGTTCCTGAACACCGTCGTCGGCCCGGGCGGTGACGCTGCGTCTGTTGCGTCTGGCGGGGCCCGGACTCCCGCCGTCCGAACGGGGCGTCGCGGTGACGACGGACTCCAACCCGCGGTACTGCGCCCTCGACCCGCGCCTCGGCACGATGCTGACCCTGGCCGAAGGGGTGGCCAATCTGGCGTGTGTCGGTGCGACCGCGGTGGCGGTCGTCAATTGCCTGAACTTCGGCAATCCCGAACATCCCGAAGTGATGTGGCAGCTCTCGGAGTGCCATCGACGGCATGGCCGAGGCCTGTCGGGCCCTGTCGCTGCCGGTGATCGGCGGCAACGTCAGCCTCTACAACGAGAGTGGAGGCGCCGACATCGACCCGACCCCCGTGCTCGGCGTGCTCGGCCTCGTCGATCTCCTCGTCGCCCCGCCGCCGGGCGTGGCCTGGGACGAGGGCGACACGCTCGTCCTGCTCGGCGCCCGCGCCTCGCCCGACGGCTCCTTCCCGCTGGACGGTTCCCGTTGGGCCACCGAACGCCGGGCCCATCGGAGCGGCGACACTGCCGGCCATCGATCTGGAACGCCACGCCGCGGTGTGCGCCTTCGTCGCCGGGCTGGTGGGTGCCATCGTCTCGGGCGATCCTCAGCCGCCGTTGCTGAACGCCGTGCACGATGTGTCGTCGGGCGGCCTGGCCGTCGCCCTCGGGTGAAATGGCGGTCGCCAGCGGCACGGGCTGCGCCGTGGCGCTCGACGATCCGTCCGAGCTCTTCACCGAGCTTCCTTCCCGCTTCCTCGTGGCCACGGCCATGCCCGACGAGCTGTGCCTCCGGGCGGAGACCCTCGGCATCCCGACCCACGTCGTGGGCCGGGCCGGAGGCGACCGGGTCGTGGTGGGGGATCTGCTCGACCTTCCCCTCGAGGCCCTGCGGGAGGCCCACGACGGGAATCTGGCCCAGTTGCTGGGGGACTCATGAGGGTGCGGGCGTGTGCGAGAATGAGCGCACCGTGAAGGAAGCCTGCGGTGTCTTCGGTGTCTACGCCCCCGGGCGCAAGGTGGCCAACCTCACCTTCGACGGTCTTTTCGCGCTGCAGCACCGCGGCCAGGAGTCGGCCGGCATGGCGGTCAGCGACGGCAACACGGTCACCGTGGTCAGGGACATGGGCCTGGTGGCCACCGTCTTCGACGAGCGCACGCTCTCGGGCCTGCACGGTCATCTGGCCATCGGCCACACGCGGTACTCCACCCACGGGGCATCGGACTGGGACGGCGCGCAGCCCGTGTACCGCCCCGTCGGGCGGGCCGGTTTCGCGCTCGGGCACAACGGCAATCTGACCAACACCACCGAGCTGGCGGAGAAGGTCGGCATGTTCCCCGGGTCGATCGTCTCGGACAGCGACGTGGTGGCCGAACTGTTGGCGCACGCGTTCCCGGAGACCGAGGAGCTCTCCGCTGCGCTGCAGGCCGTCCTGCCCATCGTCGAAGGGGCGTTCTCCTTCGTCCTGATGAACACCCAGAAGCTCTTCGGCGTGCGCGATCCCTACGGGTTCCGCCCGCTGTGCCTGGGACGACTCGGTCCGGCCGAGGCGCCCGAAGGCTGGGTCCTCGCATCGGAGTCGCCCGCCCTCAGCGTGATCGGCGCCACGTTCGTCCGCGAGATCGCCCCGGGGGAGTTGGTGGTGATCGACGAGGACGGGCCGCGCAGCTTGGTCGTCCCGTGGCTCAAAGAGGTGCAGCCGCGGCTGTGCATCTTCGAGTTCGCCTACATCGCCCGCCCCGACAGCAAGCTCTACGGGCGCGAGGTGCACGCCACCCGCTGTCCGCATGGGCGAGCTGTTGGCCGCGCAGGCGCCGGCCGAGGCCGATCTGGTCATGGGCGTGCCCGAGTCCGGTGTGCCGGCGGCGGAAGGATTCGCCCGGGCCAGCGGCATCCCCTACGGGCAGGGTCTGGTGAAGAACCGCTACATCGGCCGCAGCTTCATCGCCCCCGATCAGCAGGCGCGTGGCGATGCGGTACGGCGCAAGCTCAATCCCCTGCCCGAGACCATCAACGGCAAGCGCCTGGTCGTGGTGGACGACTCGATCGTGCGCGGCACCACCCAGCGCTCGGTGGTGCGCATGCTGCGCGAAGCCGGCGCCACCGAGGTGCATCTGCGGATCTCGTCGCCGCCTTGGCGCTGGCCCTGTTTCTACGGCATCGACACACCGTCGACCGACGAGCTGTTGGCGGCCAATCACTCCATCGAGGAGATCACGGAGATCCTCGGGGTGGACTCGCTGGCCTACATCAGCGTGGAGAACCTCAAGGCGGCCATCGGGGCCGATGGCGGCTTCTGCGACGCCTGCTTCACCGGCGACTATCCGACGGCTCGGTGCCCACGTCGACGCCCGTGCTCTTCACCACGCCGGAGAAGCCGGTGGCGTATCAAGCTGCGCTTCCCGGAGTCTGACGGCGTGGCCGGGGGCGGCGCCCGAGGGTCCGGCCCCGCGGTGACCGCGGGAGCCACGTATGCCGGAGCGGGCGTCGACATCGGCGCCGGCGACCTGGCGGTGGAGAAGATGAAGGGCCTGGTGCCGGGGATCGGCGGCTTCGGGGCGCAGTTCCCATTCGACACGTCCCGTTTCACCGATCCCGTGCTGGTGTCGTCGACCGATGGGGTGGGGACCAAGCTCACCGTGGCCCAGGCCACCGGCCGTTACGGCACCGTCGGTATCGATCTGGTGGCCATGTGCGTCGACGACCTTGTCTGCCTCGGGGCCGAGCCTCTCTTCATGCTCGACTACATCGCAACCGGGAAGGTGGACCCGGAGCGGATCGCCACCGTGGTGGAAGGTATCGGTGACGGCTGCCGCCAGGCGGGATGTGTGCTGATCGGCGGCGAGACGGCGGAACACCCCGGGGTGATGGCACCCGACGACCTCGACATCGCAGGCTTCGCCGTCGGCGCGGTGGATCGGGACCGGATGCTCGGGCCCGAGCGCGTCGGCAGCGGGCGACGCCATCATCGGGATTCCGTCCCCGGGCCTGCGCTCCAACGGCTACACCCTGGCGCGCCACGTCCTGTTGGAGCGGGCCGGGCGGAGCCTGGGCGACCCGGCCTGGGAAGGGGCCACCCACACCGTGGCCGACGAACTGCTGCGCCCCTCGGTGATCTACACGCCCGGCGGTGCTCGCGGTACGGGCCGCGCTCAGTGCGGGCGGCGGAGATGGCAGCGCCGCCGGACGGGTTGCATGCATGCGCCCACATCACCGGCGGCGGCATCGTCGGCAACCTCCCACGCGCCCTCCCTGAGGGCTTCGGGGCGGTGCTCGAACGCGCCGTCGTGGGTCGAGCCGCGCATTTTCGCCGAGATCCAACGGCTGGGATCGGTCGACGAGACCGAGATGGATCGTGTCTTCAACCGGGGCGTGGGCATGGCGCTCGTGGTGGCCGGGACTGCGGTCGACGCGGCGCTGGCCGCGCTGACGCGGGCCGGCAGCCCCTCGCGCGTCATCGGCACCGTCGTCGCCGGGCCGCACAGCGTGGTGATCCGATGAGCGGAGCCGACGACTTTCCCGCGTTGCGCGCCCACCTCTTGGAGCACTCGGTGCGGCGGGGTGACTTCGTTCTCAAGTCCGGTCGCCGCAGCAGCTGGTTCATCGATTCCAAGCAGACGGTGTGCCGCCCCGAAGCCATGCTGCTCGTCGCCGATGCGGTGCTCTCGGTCACCCCCCCGGAGGCCACCGCGATCGGCGGGTTGACCATGGGGGCCGACCCCGTGGCCTTCGTGACCGCCGGTGTCGCCGCCACCCGGGGCCGCTTGCTCAAGGCGTTCAGCGTGCGCAAGGAGGTGAAGGACCACGGCGGCGGCGGCCGCATCGCCGGCGCCTTGGACCCGGGCGACAAGGTGGTCGTCACCGAGGACACGGTGACGCGTGGGACGTCGTTGCTCGAGGCGGCCTTGGCCATTCGGGAGGCCGGGGCCGATCCGGTCCTCCTGGTGGCCATCGTCGATCGCGGGGGAACCGCGCAGGCCATGGCCGCCGAAGAGGGACTTACGTTCCGCGCCATCCTCACCGCGCCCGATCTGGGCTTCGACTACGAAGGCGCCTGACGAGCAGGCACGAACGGCCACCGGAAAACGAAACGTCGTGGGTTGTGCGATCAGGACCTCCCGACTCGGCTGAAGGCGCGGAAGAGATCGGCCCGCCATTCCGAAAGATCGGCATAACGCGCAGCCGGTGTCTTGCCGAGCCGGACGAGAACGAGGTCGTACGCGGGGCAGATCGTAATCGACTGCCCTTCGTAGCCTGAGGCGCGGAAGCTCCCGAGCGTGTCGCCTGCGCAGCCCCACCAGTGGGCGCCATACGGACCGTCGACGGGATCGTCCGACTCGATGGTGCGGCCGTAGTCCACCCAGCCTTCGGGAAGCAGGCGCGCATCCTCCCAGATGCCGTCGCGCAGGTACAGCAACCCGAAGCGGGCGAAGTCGCGTGCCGTCGCCCTCACGTAGGAGGAGGCGACCCACGTGCCGGCCGCATCGAACTTGGGCACGGCGCTCCGCATGCCGAGGGGCTCGAAAAGGCGTTCGCGTAGGTAGTGCCCGTACGCCCCGTGGTCGCTTTCCAATGCCCGGGCCACGATCGCCGAGATGATGTTGGACGTCCCCGAGGAGTAGTTGAAGCGTTCCCCGGGAGGGGCCGCCAGCCGATGGTCAGCGGCGAAGTGGGCCATATCGTCCCGTCCGGCGCCGAAGAGCATCTCGATGACGTCGGAGGCCCGCGCGTCGACGTAGTCCTCCACGAAATCGAGACCGTCGCGCATGGCCAACAGGTGGCGCAGCGTGATCGCATGGCGCGGGTCGTCGCGGTCGGCCCACTCCGGGACATGCACAGGAGCATCGAGGTCGAGCAGGCCGTCGCCGACGACGAGCCCGACCAAAGCGTGCAGGATCGACTTGGCCATCGACCAACTGAGGAAGGGTGTCTGCTGCGTCACTCGCTCGGGCGGACGGTCGAAATGCTCGAGCTCGCCCTGATAACGCTCGGCGACCACGTTGCCCCGATGGACTACCACCACGGCATGGGTCGTCGCCAACGGCCCGGAGTCGTCGCAGACGCGATCGAGCAGCATCGCGAGCTCGGCACCGACGTCTTCGGGTGGGTCGCCGTGCGGCCACTCGATGGTCGGCCACGGCACGCCCTCGGGTTGCGCGGGGAGCGGGACCAGCGGCATCACACGCGGCCGCTTACGTGCGCACGCATCTCACGCGCGACCCAACAGGACATCGAGGTCCAGGCCCTCGGGCCCGGCCACGAGGCCGCGGTCGATGAGCGCACGCAGGATGCCCTCCCACGACGGCCGGAGCGCTACGAGCTTGTGCACCTCGGTGGCGGCGTCGGCCATCCGACCCATGCCGATCAGCGCGGCGATGGAACTGAAGAGGAGGTTGCCGTCGTCGGGGAGAAGTGCCAGTCCCGCGTGCGATGCGGCAAGTGCGCCGGCGGGGTCGCCCCGCATGAGCGCTTCTTCGGCCACCGCGTGGCGGTGGTAGGCCTCGGCCACCCGGGTCAAGCGGGCCAGCTCGGGCAGCGGATCGTCGTGGTGGTCGATCCGCACGTCGGTCAGCACGCCCTGCCACGGGTGCGCGTGCCGAGTGCCTTCGACCACGATGAGGGCTGCCGACATCCGCCCCCGGGCATCGCCCCCCATGCCCTCGGCCGCCGCGAGTGCAGCCAGCATGCGCTCAGCCAACGACCCGGTCGCCGACTCGAAAGCAGCTGCCATGGCCTCGCAGACGCCGTCGCCGGCCATCATGTTGGCCTGGGCCGCGTAGCCGTCGCCCACGGCATGCCCGACATGGTCGATGCAGAAGGAGCCCGTGAAGGACGCCACCTCGCCGGATGCGCTGACAACGCCGACCTGGCGTAGCTCGCGCCTTTCATCGGCCTCCCGTACGCGCGCCAGCGCGTCGGCGGCTCCGGATCCGTCGGCGAGCAGATCGAGGCAGCGCGGGCCGTAGCCGGGATCGACCATCGACTGGGTGGCGACGGCGCCCACGCCGGCCCGGGCCCACGTCAACACCGCGCCCAGCGCGAAGTAGCAGCTCTGCGCGGCCACACCCAGTTGGCCGGTGGCCGCATCGCGGGCGACGATGGAATAGGTCATTCTGCGTTCGTCACCCGGCGGCGGTGAGGAACTCCAGCAGGGCTGCGTTGGTCTCGTCGGGCTTCTCCTGCTGCACCCAGTGCCCGGCGCCCTCGACGACGGTCGTGCTGCGGAAGTCGGGGAGCACGCGGGCCATGGTGTCGGCTGCGCCCGGCATCATGGTGTTGACGGGGTCGAGCGCGCCGGTAAGGAATCCCACGGGCATGGTGAAGATCGTGGGCTCGATGCGGTGACTCCGCTCCCAGTTGGCGTTCATGTTCCGGTAGTAGCTGACGGGACCGAAGAAGCCGCTCTGGTCGAACGCGGCCGCATAGACGTCGACGTCGGCCTCGGTGAGCCAGGCTGGGAGCTCCGCGGGTGCGGGGGCAAGGGTGTCGACGAACCGGGTGCCGTCGGCGGGGGCGTCGGCAAGCGCCCGGTGGCCGCCGGTCATGCCCTCACCACTGGCCGAGTACAGCATGGTGCGCAGGAAATGACGCGGGTCGGCCTCGAATTCGGCCTCGGCGATGCCCACCGGTTGGAAGTAGAGGATGTAGAAGAACTTGCCCGCGAAGATCTTCTCGAAGATGTCGATCGGCGGGACCGGTGGATTGGTGTACGGGACGCTCATGTTGAAGAGGGAGGACATCCGTGTGGGATGCAACCGTCCCATCTCCCACACCACGATGGCACCCCAGTCGTGCCCGACGAACGCTGCCTGCTCGTAGCCGAAATGGTCGAGCAGCCCGCACAGGTCGGCGGTCAGGTTGTCCGCGCCGTACTGCGTCGACCTCGGTGGGGCGGCTGCTCCCCCCGTAGCCCCGCAGGTCGGGCGCGATGGCGCGGTACCCGGCACGGCCGAGTGCCCGCAGTTGGTGGCGCCACGAATACCAGAGCTCAGGGAAGCCATGGCAGAGGACGACGGGTGGCCCGTCGGCCGGGCCGGCGGTGACCACATGGAGCTCGATCCCGTTCGTCGCGATCTGCTCGTGCCCGAAGCCGGACCCGTCGAACCCAGGGGTGTCAGGCATCGGCGGACCTGCTCGCCTTCTCTTCCTGGTGCTTCTGAATGGCGGACATGACGGCGTTTCCCGCCGCACCGATGAATTCGGGGCGGTTCTCGGCCGCCCAGTCGCGGCTGGCGGTCAGCGTGCGAGACGAGTCCTGGAACTCCGGTGCCACGTACCGGGCGAAGAGCTCGTAGGAGTGTCGGGTCGCCGCGGTGTCCGCCCACTCGTGGGCCATGAGGAGGAACGAGCCGAAGCCCTTCGACTGGGCCCGGAGACGTTCGATCTGGGCGATGGCGTCCTCGACCGTGCCGATGACGGCGAAGCCCGAGGCGATGAGCGCCTCGACGAGCGTCTCGAAGTTGGCCGTGTCCGGCGCCAGCGGCAGGGCCGCCACCCGCTGGAAGTAGTCGACCCACTGTGCGAGGCCGAAGGCCACGTCCTGGACGGCCTGTTCCTTGGTGTCGGCGATGTGCATCGGTCCGACGAGGCGCCATCTGGAACGGTCGACCGTCGTGTTGAACTCGGCTGCCCGCTCCTCCATGACGTCCCAGTGGGCGCCGAGGATGTCGAATCCACCGGCTGCCGACGTGGCACCGATCGAGAGCAGGCTGCAGCCGAACCGGCCCGCGGTGCGCGGGCCGGCGGGGGAGACCTGGGCCGCCACCGCCACCTCGGGGTAGGGGCGCTGGTACGGGCGCATCTGCAGGCGGGCGCCGACCAGTCTGAACCACTCAGTCTCCATCGTGACCGGCTCCGTGCCCTCGAGCAGGCGCAGCATCGCCTCGAGCCCCTCCTCCATCATGTCGCGTTGCTTCGCCGGGTCGATGCCCATCATGAAGGCATCCGAAGGCAGGGCCCCCGGCCCGACGCCGATCATCAGCCGTCCGCGCGTCAGGTGGTCCAACAGCACCAGGCGGTCGGCCAGCATGAACGGATGGTGATACGGCAATGACGACACGCCGGTGCCGAGACGGATGTGCCTGGTGCGTTGGGCCGCGGCGGCGATGAAGACCTCGGGGGAGGCGATGATCTCGTATCCAGCCGAATGGTGCTCGCCGAACCAGGCCTCATCGAACCCGAGCTGATCCAGATGCTCAATCAGCTGCAGATCGCGCTCGAGGGCCAGCGTCGGGTTCTGGCCGACAGGATGGAACGGGGCCAGGAAGATGCCGAACTGCAGGCGATCTCCCGCATCGATGGTCGTCATGTGGTCGGAGTGTCCTCTCTTGGCGGGTGCGGCGCTGGCGTCAGGTGGGGATGCACGAGGATCTTGCCGTGCTCGCCCGGCGTGCGCAGGGTCTCGAATGCCCCGGGCGTGCCGGCCAGATCGACGGCCGAGGTGACCAGCAGGTCGGCGCCGGGAACGCCGGCCACCAACCGATCGAGGGTCGCCGCGAACTCGGCCTGGGTGTACCCGAACGAGAAGCGGAGCTCGATCTCCTTGACCACCGCCATGAACGGCTCGATCGTGTCGCTGTGCATGCAGACGCCCACGACCACGACACGGCTGCGGGGCGGCGAATCGGCGATGAGCGATTGCAACATGCCGGGCACACCCACGGCTTCGAAGATGACCGGATCGGTGACCGGTGTGCCGAACATCGCGGCACCGGCGCGTTCCATCACGGTCGTCGCCACCCCGAAGTCGGGCCAGCGGTCGTGGGGCGAATGTGCTGCCGGATCGATCACCTCGTCCGCCCCGAACGCTTCGGCCAGCCGACGGCGCGTGGGTGAGAAATCGGCGGCCAGCACCGGCCCGTGGCCACGGCCCTTCAGGGCGGCGACGACAGCGAGCCCCACCGGACCGCAGCCGAGGACAAGACAGGGCTGCCCCGGGTCCAACCCCGAGAGGGCGACGGCGTGTTCGCCCACGGCCAGTGGCTCGGTCAAGGCGGCGAGGTCCGTGTCGAGTGGCTCGGGGACGGGCAGGAGCAGCATCTCCTGCAGTGCCATGTACTCGGCCAGCGCGCCGGGGAAGGCGTTCGAATAGCCGATCTGCTCGACGCCCGTGGCGCCGACGACGATCGGGACCGAGCAGACGCGGGTACCCACGGCGAGGGCGCGCGAGGTGCCGGGGCCGTGGTCGACGATTTCGGCGCAGAATTCGTGCCCGAACACGCAGTCACGGTGCGGGTCCAGGGCAGGGACGCCCACCGAGTCCATCAACCCGGTGAAACGGGTGAAGTCGGCCAGCGCGTGGAGGTCCGACCCACAGATGCCCGCAGCCAGCGTGCGGGCCACGACATGGCCCGCCCCCGGGGTCACGTCGTCCACCTCGCACACGACGAGGTTGCCGCCCCTGGTGACCGCAGCGCGCATCTCGCCCCCCTCGGGTCTACGTTTGCCCAGTGAGTTTCACACAAGATGCGTGCATCCGCCCCCACCCCCGCCCCCACCCCGCCGTCCGCCTCGGGGCGATTGCCGCCGATGGGTTGAACGTGTCGCTCGAACGGGCGATGGTGTAGCGGTGCCCATCCTCGAAGCCCGCCATGAACTGGCCCATCCGGTCGAAGAGGATTCGGCGTGGAGCGAGTCGTACTACTTCAACGCCTACGACCCGGGCACCGACTCCGGATTCTTCACCCGTATCGGGATCCGTCCCAACGAAGGAACCATGGATGTCGCCGTCTCGGCGTGGCTGCCCGACGGGCGGCTGGCCGAGTACCGCCGCGTCAAGGAGCAGCACGAGATGGTCGACACCGTGCTCGATGTCGGCGGCGCCCGCTACGAGATGCTCGCCGCGCTCGGGCAGTGGCGGCTGACGATGGACGACCTCGCACCGGTGCGCGACCTCACGACCGGGGAGCGCCAAGGTGATGTGCAGCTCGCACTTGACGTGCGCTTTGACGCGGTGACGCCGGCCATCGGCACCGACGGACAGCGCGGTGCGGACGGCAACGCCGGGCGACCGAAGTCGGCGCAGGCGGTCGCCGCGGCAGGGACGGTGGGAAAGGGTCATTTCGAGCAGGCGGGCCGCTGGACCGGATGGCTGGCGGTGGACGGTGTGCGTTCGCCGTGGACCGATGCCCACGGCCACCGCGACAAGTCCTGGGGCCCACGCCGGTGGGGCGGTCCCAACATGTGGCGATGGTTCAGCATCAACGTCGGGGACGATCTGCATTTCGGCGGGATCCGCCTCGGCACCGAAGCCGGCGACCTCCACCGCGGCTGGGTGTGGGACGGGGACTCGGCCACCAGCGTGGCCGAGTGGCGCGTGCGCACGGAATTGGAGGAGGACGCCCTGACGCACAAGGTCGTGCATCTCCAGGTGCTCGACAAGAAGGGACGCACCTTCGACCTGCGTGGCGACGTCCTGCGCGTCGCCGGTACCCGCCAGGTCAGCGGGACCGTGGTCAACGAGGGGTTGGCCCGGTGGACCTACCGCGACGGCGACGGCACCGAGCGCACCGGGTACGGCATCAGTGAGTACCTGCATCAGACCGACGGCAGCGGGAGGCCTGTCGTCCCCGTCGAGTAAACGATGCCGGCGTCCGTGCACTCAGCCAGCACCGGTGGACCTCCGAGCGGAGAGGCGCCCCGGACGCTCGAGCGTGCACTGGCCCGCGTGCTCGGTGGCGACGTTCGCCACGTGCACCAGGTGTCCGGGGGAGCCTCGCGTGTGACGAGTGCATTCGACCTCGTCGTCGCGGACGGCACACTCCGTCCGCTGATCATTCAGCAGGACCGCGGGGAGGGCATCGCAGGTCCCGGTCGGGTGCGCGGGGAGGTGGCCCTGCTCCGGGCGGCGTGCGGCGCGGGCGTCCCCGTTCCGGGCGTGCTGGCTCATGGCGACGATGAGGCGGAGGGGTTGGGCCACGGCTGGCTGGTGGTCGAGCGCGTGGAGGGTGAGACGATCCCCCGCAAAATCCTGCGTGATCCCGAGTGGGCGCACGCACGGACCGTCCTGACCGCCCAGTGTGCCCGGGCACTCGCCGCGATTCACGCGCTCGACCTGGCGCACACGGAAGGATTGGCGGGATTGCCGGACCACGACCCCTTTTCCGACCCCCTGTCCTTCCTGGACTCGCTGGGCGACACCCGCCCCGCCATCGAATTCGGGGCACGCTGGCTCATCCGCAACCGGCCGCCCCCGGCGCGCCGGGTGCCCGTGCACGGAGACTTCCGCCTCGGCAACCTGATGGTCGGTGCGGACGGCTTGCGTGCCGTCCTCGACTGGGAGCTGGCGCACGTCGGCGACGCGGCCGAGGACCTGGCGTGGCTCAGTGCGCCGGCGTGGCGATTCGGTGGGCCCGGCCAGGTCGGTGGATTCGGCGAGGTGGCGGAGTTGCTCGATGTGTACGCGGGGTCAGGTGGTGAGGCGATCGACCCCGACCGCTTCCACTGGTGGTCGGTCTATGCCACGGTCAAGTGGGCCACGATCTGCGCCATGCAGGGATCGGCCCATCTGCGCGGGACGACGCGATCCGTCGAATCGGCGGCGATCGGTCGCCGGGTCTGTGAGAGCGAGTGGGACATGCTCGTGCTGCTGGGGCTGGCACCCCATCCGCCTGCGCGCCCCGCACCGGGCAACGGGTCAGCGTCGGTGCCGGTGCGCGTGCCGTCGCCCTTCGGCCGTCCGGGCGCGGCCGAATTGCTCGACGCGGTACGCGCATACCTCGAGCACAATGAAGCCGCGGAGAGCGCCCCGGGGCGCGCTTCACGGCGCGTGTGGCACGCAACGTGCTGTCGATGGTCGAGCGTGAACTGCAGTGGGGCGCTGTCTTCACCGAGGCGCATCAGCGGCGCCTCGCATCGCTCGGCTTCGAGGATGACGGCTCGCTGGCTGCGGCCATCCGGGCCGGTGCGTGCGATGCCGAATGGATTGCCGTAGGGAACGCGCTGGCCGCCTCGGCGCGTGATCAGTTGCTGGTGGCGAACCCCTCCTACCTGCCGACCACTGCGTAAGGCGGTTACTTGCCCGCTGCCAGCACGAGCACCGGCGGCTCTTCGACGGGGAGGCCGACGTTCTTCCGACGTACCGTCGCCTTGCGGGGGATCCCTTGCAGGATCGCTCCGGCACTCAGGCTGCACGCCGCCATGAAGAGCCAGGCGTGGTGGAAGGCATGCACCGCGCCGATCCCGGTCGCCGTGCCGAGCACGGCGACGAGGCACGAGACCCCGAGGGCCAGTCCGATCTGCCGGCACATGGCATAGAGGGCGGTGCCGGTCGCCGAACGTTCGGGAGGGAGCGGTGCGGTGGCTGCACCGCCGAGGGAGGGCAACATGAGCCCGACGCCGATGCCCCCGAGAAGGCCCCCGGGGAGGTAGGCGCCGACGTAGTCCGGTGTCACCCCGATCCGGGTGATCCACCAGATGGCGGAGGCGGCAAAGAGGAGACTGCCGACGGTGCCCACCGCCCGGTGGCTGAATCGTGAACCGAGCAGCCCGCCCGGGAAGGCAGCGATCGATGCCACCAGCGGGCCCGGAGCGATCATGAAGCCGGCCCGAAGAACGGGCTCGTGCCAGACGCCGGTGAGGAAGAGGACGCCGCCGAGCACCATGGCGCCGAAGCCGGCGAAGAAGACCAGCGAACTGGCGTCGGCCAGTGCGACGGCCCGGTGGCGGATCACCGCCGGTTCGATGATCGGATTCGGGTGCCGGCTCGAGCGCACCACGAGCGCGACGCCGGCGAGGACCGCCAGGGCAAAGGCCCCCAGGATCGAAATGCTCGTCCAGCCCCAATTCGATCCCTCGACGATGGCCGCGGCCAGGCTCGCCACTGCGATGGAGAGGAACGCGGCGCCCGACAGGTCGGCCTTGTGGGCGACCGGGTCCTTGATCTCGCGCAGCACGCGCACACCGACCACGAGTGCGACCAGGCTGAGGGGCAGATTCACCAGGAACACCCAGCGCCAGCTGGCCTGGACCAGCAGCCCTCCGATCGGGGGCCCGAAGGCGGCCGCGGCACCGCCGACGGCAGACCACAGGCCGATCGCCGCCCCCTTCCGTGCCGGGCCGAACGCCGGGAGCAGGAGACCGAGCGACGTGGGCAGCATGAGTGCACCGCCGCTGGCCTGGAGGATGCGGGCCGCCACCAGGAGGTCGAGTGACGGTGCCAGGGCACAGAGAGCCGAGGATGCAGTGAAAATGCCCAGACCGAGGAGGAACGCCTTCTTCCGACCGGTTCGGTCCGCCCACCTTCCGGCCGGGACCAACAATGCGGCGAAGACGATGGTGTAGGCGCTGAGCACCCACGACATCGATCGCAGCGACTCTCCGTGGAAGCTCCGCGAGATGCTCGGGAAGGCGATGTTCACGATGAACAGGTCGAGCGACGAGAGGAACACGCCGGTGAGGACGACCAGCGCGGTCAGCGTCGGCCTCGTGACCCCGGGCTTCTGGGTCTCGCTACGCAATGCACTTAGTTGTGTCATAAAACGCACGTTAGTGGAGTTAGTTGCATAACACAATGCATCTGGCGGAAAAATGCGCTACCCTGCAGGCATGCTGAACCGGGACTACCCCACCCAGTACTGCTCCATGGCCTCCACGCTCGAGATCATCGGTGAGCGGTGGACGATCCTGATCGTGCGCGACATCTTTCTGGGCATCCGGCGTTTCGACGATCTGCAGCGGAGCTTGGGGGTGGCCCGCAATATTCTCCAGAGCCGTCTGGAGCGGTTGATCGAGCACGGCATCGTGGTGAAACGGCCCTACCAGGAACGACCGGTCCGCTATGAGTACCGGCTCACGACCAAGGGGGCCGATCTGTGGCCGGTCCTGGTGTCGCTTCTGCACTGGGGTGATCGCTACGCCATCGAGGGCGAGCCGCCCGTGGTCATCCAGCACCGGGGATGTGGCGGTGAGCTGGACGATCGCCGCCGCTGTACGGCGTGCGGCGCCGACGTCTCGGTCACCGAGGCGATCGCCGTCCGCACGGGTGCCCGCAGACCTGAGGCGGAGGAGGGCCCCGTGGGGAACACCGTCGGGGCCGGCGTTTCAGTCTGATCTTCCCGGGCCGCAGTCCCGGCCCCGCACAATCCGGCGCACTTCCCCGGGCGGGGATGCGGTGCGGTACACCATCGATGCATCCATACAACGTCCGTCGCTAAATACGACTAAACTGATCGGAAATAGAGATGTAGTATGACGTGACCAGCCTGGGAGGGCGCACGATGACGATCACACAGGACCGGGCGATTGGACGGGAGCTGGCGATCAGCGGCGCGTCCATGCCCCCGGGACTGGGGCCGCTGGAACTTCTCGATCTCCTGCACGACTACACCTCGGAAATGGAGGGACTGCTCCCCTTGGCCACCCCCGGCCTGACCGAGCGCAGGTACGAGTTGTTGGAGCTCACCGACGAGTTGGAGATCTGGGCGATCCACTGGCCCCAGGGCAAGGGTCTCGAGCTCCACGACCACGGCGGCTCGGTCGGCGCGCTGTGGGTCGTGGCGGGCAGCCTCGAGGAGCACTACCTGCAAGGTCCTGCCACGGTTGCCCATCGGACGCTCGTCACCGGGGGCGGCGCGGCGTTCGGGCCGACGTACATCCACGATGTGGTGAACGCACAACCCGCTCCGGCCACCAGCGTCCACGCTTACTCTCCTCCCATGCCCTCCATGACCTTCTACCGACAGGAGGCCCGGGGCCTCATCGTGGATCGGGCGGAGTACCGGGCCGATCCTTCCTGGGCCCCTTGAGCGCAGTCGATCGATTGCTGGCGCAGGCGCGCCTCGGTCTTCACCGCGTCGACGCCGCGCAGGCGCAGAAGATCCACGGCGAGGGCGGCCTGTTGATCGACATCCGGCCGGCCGCGCAGCGGGCCGAGTTCGGTGAGATCCCGGGTGCCGTCATCGTCGAACGCAACAACCTCGAGTGGCGGCTCGACCCCGGCGGCTCCCACCGCATCCCCGAAGCCGAGGACCCTGATCGACCCGTCGTGATCGTGTGTCAGGAGGGTTATGCCTCGAGCCTGGCCGCAGTCAGCCTGTTGCAGGTCGGGCGTCGGGCCGTGACCGATCTCGAAGGCGGGTTCGTGGCATGGCAGCGCGCAGGGTTCCCGACCACCCCGGGCTCACGCTCCTGAGGAAGCTCCTGCTGCCTCGTCCGAACGGAGTGGGGTGGCGTCCAGCGCGCAGTGGTACCCCGGAAGGAGGTTGCGCAGTCGGGGGGCGTTTTTCGGATTGCGGATCGTCGCTGCGGCAATGAGTCCTCCCGCCGCACTTGTCAGACCGGCGATGATCATCGCGTTCCGGAAGCCCGCGGAAAAATGCTGGGGATCGAGGGCGGCGGCACCGGTGATCCCGGCCAGGAGCGGAAGGACGGCCACGGCGACCAGGCCGGCGGCCCGCGCCACGACGTTGTTGACGGCTGACGCCACCCCGGCGTGCTCCGCCGGGGCGGCGCCCATGGCGGTGGACGTGAGGGGCGCCACCGTGATGGCCAGTCCGATGCCGAAGAGCACGACCGCGGGGAAGACCTGGACCAGGTAGCTCCCACTGTGCGTGGCGCGGGTCAGGAGGAGCAGGCCGGCCCCGACCACGAAAGGTCCCACCGTCATCTGGAGCCGGGGGCCGATCCGTGCGGCGAGCTGACCCGAACGCGCCGAGAAGACCAACATGATGAAGGTGACCGGGAGTAGGGCGAGCCCGGACTCGAGGGGGCTGTAGTTGACGACCAGCTGCAACTCGACCGGGAGCAGGAACAGCGCCCCGCCCAAGGCGCCGTAGACGACGAAGGTGACGGCATTGGCCCCGCTGAATTGTCGGCTGCGGAACACCCCGAGGGGGAGCATGGGGTTGGCACTGACGTGCTCGAGGACGACGAACGCGGGGGCCGCCACAGCGGCGACGAGCAGGCTCGACGATGACGCCCGGGCTCGTCCAGCCGTGCGCGGGCGCTTCGATGAGCCCGTAGGTGAGCCCGGCCAGAAAGAGCACAGCCAGTGCGGCTCCCGGGAAATCGACCTTGCCGGCCGTCGAGGGGTCGCGCGTCTCGGGCACGTGACGGGCGGTCACGAGAAGCACCACGACTGCCACGGGGAGGTTGATGAAGAACACCCACCTCCACGAGGCGGCGACGATGAGGTAACCGCCCAACAACGGCCCGGCCGCGGTGGCCACGCCCCCGAGCCCCGACCAGGCGCCGATGGCCCGAGACCGGTCGTCGGGTCGGAACGAGGCCTGCAGGATGGCCAGGCTGGCCGGAGACCAGGAGGGCGCCCCCGACACCCTGGAGGACTCGGGCCGCGATCAGCGTCCCTGCGTTGGGGGCGACACCCACAACACATTGAGGCCACGCGCGAACCAGACGACGCCGATGGAGAAGATCCTCTTGCGCCCCAGGCGGTCGCCCAGCGATCCGCCGAGGAGCAAGAACGCCGCCAGCGTCAACGAGTACCCCGAAACGACCCATTGCAGGGTTCCGACGCCGCTGTGGAAGGCTCGCCCGATGGTGGGGAGCGCGATGCCGACCACGGTGGCATCGAGCGAGGCGATGCCCGATCCGAGGACCGTGGCCGCGATGACCCAGCGTCCCCGACTCGTCCCGAATGCGAGCTGGACCGGTCCGCCCGCACTCTCGGCTGTGGGTTGCGCGTCCGTCAACGGGCCCAGTACCTCCAGGGCGGAGTCTGGCACGCGGGCGTGTGCCGGTCCGAACCCGCACGTCTATGGTTCGGCAATGACCGAGGACGGCTTGGATCTGCGTGGGCGGGTGGCGATCATCACGGGTGGAGGAACGGGGATCGGGGCGGCGACCGCACGGCTGTTCGCCGCCCATGGCGCAGAAGCGGTTGTGCTCGCCGCCCGCACGGACGCGCAGATAGCGGCGGTGGCGACCGACATCGAAGTCGTCGTCGGCCACACGGGCCCTTCCGGTGCGGACCGACGTCAAGGATGAAGGCGTCCGTGGTCAATCTGGTGGCCCGGACGATCGACGCGTTCGGTCGTATCGACGTCCTGGTGAACAACGCCGGCGGCACACGCATGGGCCCGCTCGAGAGCACGCCGACCAAGGCGTGGGATTCGGTCTTCGCGCTGAACGTGCGCGGCCCCTTCCTCTGCACACGCGAAGCGGGGCAGCACATGATCGCCCGGCGGTCGGGCGTCATCGTCAACGTCTCGTCGGGGGCCGGGGTCAACGGCGTACGGCACGGGGCCGGCTACAGCGCAGCCAAGGCGGCGCTCCAGATGTTCACGCGGGTGACCGCGGGTGAATGGGGGCGTTTCGGCATACGGGCCAATTGCGTCGCGGTCGGGCTCGTCGCCTCGGAACGTGCCGTGGACGCCTGGGAGGTGGCGGGCATCGACCCCGAGGCCTTCCGCCGAGGCATCCCGCTCGGACGCGTGGGCGAGCCCGTCGACGTGGCCTCGTCGATCCTGTTCCTCAGCTGCGACGCCTCGTCCTACGTCAGCGGCGAGACGTTCTCGGTGAACGGTGGCCCGCAGATCGGCGGCCCCGAACTCGACTGAGCGGACTGCAGGTGCGCGGCGACTCAGTCCGGCCGGGTCAGGACGTCCGCGCCGCTCTCCGTCACCAGAATCATGTGCTCGAACTGTGCGGTGCGGCGCCCGTCGGCGGTGACCGCGGTCCAGCCGTCCTCCCACATGACATGCCGCCACGTGCCTGCGGTGATCATGGGTTCGATCGTGAAGGTCATGCCCGGTTCCATGACGGTGTCGGCCGTTGGTTCGTAGTAGTGGGGAATCTGGGGGCGCGAGTGGAACACTTCGCCGATCCCGTGACCGCAGTAGTTGCGCACCACGCCGAACCCGGCCTCCTCGGCGTGACGCTGGATCGCTCGACCGATGTCGCTGATCGGCCGTCCGGGCGTGACGGCTTCGATGGCCTTTTCGAGGCATTCGCGTGTCACCGCAATGAGCCGCTGCGATTCGTCGTCGACGCTCCCGACGCCGAAGGTGGCGTTGGTGTCGCCGTGCACCCCGTCGAGGTACACCGTCACGTCGAGGTTGACGATGTCGCCGTCGCCGAGCGGCCGGGAATCGGGGATGCCGTGACAGATGACCTCGTTGACCGACGTGCAGAGGGACTTCGGATAGCTGTGGTAGTTGAGCGGGCTCGGGTACGCCCCTTGTCGGATCGTCGCCTCGTGGCAGATCGCGTCGAGCTCGTCGGTCGTCACGCCGACCTCGATGGCACGGGCCGTGGTCTCCAGCACGTCGGCCGCCATGCGACCTGCCCGTCGCATCCGGTCGATGATGTCGTCGCTCTTGACCATGGGCTCGTCCACCTTGAGCGGGCGCCCGCGTTCGGCATAGTCGGGCCCGGGGATCGCCGGGGGTACGTCACGTCGGGGAGAGACCGATCCGGGGAGCACCCGCTCCTGCGTCGCCTGGTGGCACCGCTTGTACTTGCGCCCGCTGCCGCACCAGCACGGGTCATTGGACCGCAGCGGCGGTGTCATGGGCGCAGCACGGCGTTCATCGGGTCACCGTACCCGGCTGAGCTCCACCCTGGTGCAGTGTGGGTGACCCCGCCATGGCCCCATCTCCGCCGGAGAATATGAGAACGTATGCCGGTGTCGCGCCCGTCGATCTACGAGTTTGCCGGTGGCCAGGACGCGTTCTTGAGGCTGGCGGCGGCACATCACGAGCGATGCCTGCAGGACCCTGTGTTGGAGCACCCCTTCTCGCACCCGGGACACCCGAGGCACGTCGAGCGACTGGGGAACTACTGGGCGGAGGTGCTCGGCGGCCCACCGCTCTACAGTCAAGCGTCCGATGGGCAGTCGGGCATGCTGACCCTCCATGCGGGGATGCAGGCCGATGACGATCTGGGCGCTCGGTTCCTCGCCTGCTTTCTCCACGCGATCGATGACGCCGGCCTGCCGGACGCACCCGACTTCCGCCGTGCGCTGCGGTCCTACATGGAGTGGGCGACCGCTGATGTGCACACCTACAACGCCAAGGGCTCGATCGTGCCGGCGAGGTCTCGCCGTACCCCACTGGAGCTGGGATGGCCTGCAAGGCGACCAGTCGGCCACGTGAGACGTCGCATCCGCTGGCTGGGTGTTGTCATGGTCCTCCTCTTCGGGCTCATCGCGGTCCAGCTCGTGAACATTCAATTCGTCAAGGCCCATCAGCTTGCGACCTCCCCGAACAATCCGCAGGTGGCGGTGCTGAAGTACGACAACCCACGGGGCACGATCTACGCCGCCGATGGCACGACGGTGCTGGCCCAGTCGGTGCCTACCACCCCGGGCCCGTACAAGTATCCGTACTCCTACCTCCGCCAGTATCCCCAGGGACCTCTGTATGCGGGCATCACCGGCTACTACTCGCCCCTCTACTACGGCACGGCGGGAATCGAAGAGGAGTACAACTCCCAGTTGAGCGCGCACAGCCAGGGGCCGCAGAACCTGAGTCAGCTCATTTTCGGGGAGAAGATCCCTTCGATTACCGACGACGTGACCCTTACCGTGCAGCCGAGCCTGCAACAGGCGGCGTGGAATGCGTTGAGCACCCTGCCGCCGGGTGCCAACAAGGACGGAGCGGTCGTGGTCCTTCAGCCATCGACGGGCGACGTCGAGGCGATGGTCTCCAACCCGACCTATGACCCCAACGCGCTGGTCAGCCCCAACCTGTCGGAGGAGCAGGCTGCATACCTGAGTTACAACACCAAGGACCACGAAGACTTCTACCCCTTGCAGCCCATCGCGACGGGGTACCGGTTCGCGCCGGGATCGACGTTCAAGGTCGTCACGAGCACGGCCACCTACAACCTGGCTCCGCAGCTGGCGAACTTCGACTACCCGGTGCAGCGGTGCCAGACATTCCCCGACTCGAACGTGCCCCTCTGCGATCAGAGCGGTCCGTGCGGTGGGACCATGGCGATCATGCTCCCCGAATCGTGTGACCCCGGGTACGGCGAGTTGGGTGTCCAGTTGGGTGTCCCGGTGCTCCAGAAGCAAGCGGAGCTGTTCGGGTACAACTCGACGCCCGGCATCGACCTTCCCGGTGTGGTCCCCTCGGTGTTTCCGACGCTTCCCACCAATTCCCAGGCGCTCCTGGCCGATAGTGCCATCGGCCAGTACGACGTCGCGGCGACCGCACTCCAGAACGCCATGGTCGCGTCGGGCGTCGCCAACGCCGGCATCGTGATGACCCCGCACCTGATGTCGGAGATCCGCAATTCGCAGGGTCAGCTCGTCGAGCAGTACACACCCAAGCCCTTGCCCGAGACGGCGACGCCACTCGCCGCGGCACAGGTCACGTCGTTGATGGTCGGAGTGGCCCAGCACGGCACGGCATCCGGTGTCGGGTTTCCGGCGTACCTGTGTGCCGCGGTCAAGACCGGCACGGCGCAGACCAGCGCGACCCAGAATGTGACCGAGACATGGATGATCGGGTTTGCGCCGGCATATGACCCCAAGGTGGCCGTCGCCGTCGTGGTGCCCAAGCAATCCATCGCATCGGACGGGGCCTCGGTGGCCGGGCCGATCATGAAAGCCGTCCTGGAGGCAGCGATCCCTCCCGGTTCGGTCAGCCCTTCCAGCTGTGTCGCCCCACGTCTGCCCGCGGCGACAACGCCGCATGCGTGATATATCGGATCGTTGAAGGAGGCCCAGTGGGCGTGTTCACCGAGCGTGAGGTCGGGTACCTGCATTCGCAACGGTTGGCGCGACTGGCCACGGCGTCGACGAAAGGCGAGCCTGACGTGTCGGCTGTCGGATTCGGTCTGGACGGTGACTCCATCGTCAGCGGCGGGATCGACCTGACCAAGACGGTCCGCTTGCGGCACCTGCGTGAGAACCCGCGAGCCACCATCGTCATCGACGATCTGGCCTCGACCGACCCCTGGCGTCCGCGTGGGATCAAGGTCCGGGGTTCCGCGACCATCGAGGACCACGAGGGCGGCCTGCGCATCCGGATCGAGCCCGAGGTGATCTGGAGCTGGAACATCAATGCTGATGCGGAAAAGCGATTCGCCACTATCGAGCGGCGGGCCGTGGTGAAGGACTGACGGCCGCACCGACAGATGCTCAGTTCGTGTCGGTGCCACTCCTCAGTAACTTGCCGGATCGCTCGCCGGTCAGGCCTGAGGGCCCGACGATCTCAGTCCCGTTGACGATGACATGTTCGATGCCCTTCGGCTCGTTGTAGATGCGTCCGGCACCACCGGGAAGGTCGTTGCGCCACCCGGGGGCGCCCGGACCGACCGTGTCGGGATCGAACACCGCCAGATCGGCCCATGCTCCTTCCACGAGCCGCCCCCGTCCCTGCAGGCCGTAGAGGCGGGCCGGGATGTCCGTCAGCTTCTGCACCGCTTCGGGCAACGTGAGCGTGCTCTGCTCGCGGGCCAACGCCAGGAGGACGACGGCATAATCGAACGTCGACAGAACCTCCACGTGCGCCCCGGCGTCCGAGGCACCGATGATGACGCGCGGGTCGTGGAGGGACTCGAGCCGGACCCGCCAACTGGCGGCGTTGTTGGCGATCGGCTCGGGTTGAAATCCGGTTTGGAGCTCATCGGCGATCCACAGATCGAAAAGGGCATCGAACGCGTCGCCCGAGCCACTCGACGCGATGTCGCCGAGTCGTCGACCGGCCGATGGTAAAGCGGCTGAAGAGTGCGTGTCGGCGACGACTAGGTCGGCCACGCCGGCGGCCAGGGGCGAGCCGGACTCCTCCGCCGACCGGCGGAGACGGTCTCGCACCTCGGGGTCCCGCAGCTGCGCGAGCGCAGCGGCGAGGGTGAGGTCGAGGAGTTCGGCCCATCCGGGGACTGATCGGAAGAACGAGCTCCGACGCGCGAGCGCGTATCGCGGTCGGCCCCGGGTAGGTGAGGGCAACGATGGCTGCCCCCCGTGCCGCCGCCAGATCGGAGACTTCGAGCTGCTTGCGGGACACGTCAGGGTCCACCGGGATCAGGACGTTCCAGTTGAGCGTGCGTCCAGCCGCCAGCGACATGGCGATCATGGTCTCGATGTGCTCGTCGCTGAACGCACCGACCGTGGGGATGAACTCGAGCTGGGTGCCCGGGAATGCGGCCACTTCTCCGGCCAGCGCCACCAATTCCGGGGCGAGCGAGAAGCGCGAAGGCACCGGTTCGCCTTCTCCGTCAAGGTGCAGCGAATTCCACGATGAGGAGAAGCCCAGTGCACCGGCCGACAGCGCGTCACGCAGCAGTGCCCGCATGGCGGAGATCGCCGACGGCCCGGGGTCGGGCTCGGTGTGCCGGGCGCCGAGCACGGCCCGTCGCAGCGCCGAGTGACCCGCCATCACGCCGAAGTTCAGCGCCGGCCGCGCTGCTTCGACCGCGTCGAGATAGTCACCGAAGGAGCGCCAATCCCACCCCGCTCCCTCCAGAAGGGCTTCGGCCGGAATCGCCTCGACTTCGGCCAACATGCGCAGCATGTACCCGTCGTCATGGTCGCTGAGCGGCGCTATGGAGAAACCACAGTTGCCGCCGATCACCGTGGTCACACCGTGGAGGGACGACGGTGACAGGTAGGGATCCCACAGCACCTGGGCGTCATAGTGCGTGTGGACATCGACGAAGCCGGGGGCGACGACCTTCCCGCCGGCGTCGATCCGGCGCCTGGTCGGGCCGAGCCTACCGGGCTCACCGATCTCGACGATCCGGCCGTCGGTGATCGCAACGTCCCGGTGCTCTGCGGGGGAACCTGTCCCGTCCAAGAACAGTCCATCCTCGACCGTGAGATCAAACATCGTGGCGCACTCCCTCCGGGTTCGCTCCTTGTGCTCGCCGGCAGGTTCCGGCACATCACCAAGGCGCAGTTGAGCGTATCCCTGCCCCGCTCTGCGGTGCGGAGCCGGCCGAATGCACCGTAGTTGTTCCTCGTTGACCTGCTCGTTTAGTCTGGCAGAGGTCTGGACGTCCACGTGCGGTCACCGGATCGGGGACCGCACGGAGGACCATGGACGACGAGGGCTGTCTCATTGTCTCGGCACATTGTCTCGGCACAGCCTGAAAGGGAGGGACCATGCTTGATCTGATCATCAGAGGCGGCGATCTCATTGACGGGACGGGGGCACCCCGTCGACGGGCGGACGTCGGCGTCCAGGACGACCGCGTGGTGGCGATCGGCCAGCTCGACACGGAGGCGTCCGCCGTCATCGACGCCAGCGGCAAAGTGGTGACGCCGGGTTTCATCGACGTCCATACGCACTTCGACGCGCAGGTTTTCTGGGACGGGGCGCTGACACCTTCGCCGTTCCACGGCGTCACGACTGCGCTCGCCGGGAATTGCGGTTTCAGTATTCAGCCACTGTCGGGGGAAGCGGCCGACGCCGAGTACCTGCTGCGGATGCTGGCACGGGTCGAGGGTATGCCGGTTGAGTCGCTGCGCCAGGGCGTGCCATGGGATTGGCGCTCGACCGACGAGTACCTCGCTGCGGTCGAGCCCAAGCTCGGTATCAACGCTGCGTTCATGGTGGGGCACTCCGCCATCCGGCGCCTGGTCATGGGCGCCGAATCGACCAAGCGTGCCGCCACCCGAGAAGAGATCGGCGCAGATGGCTGATGCGCTCCGACTGGCCTTCGAGGCAGGGGCGTTGGGGTTCTCCTCGTCCTGGGCCCGCACCCACAATGATGCGGACGGCGAGATGGTGCCGTCGCGTCACGCCACCGCCGAAGAACTGGTCACCCTCAGTGCAGTCGCCGGCGAGTTCCCCGGGACGAGCCTGGAGTTCATTCCGATGATCGGCGCCTTCGACTCCTGGGCGGTCGAGCTGATGGCCGACATGTCGGCAGCGGCGCAGCGCCCACTGAACTGGAACCTGCTCGTCGGCCGCGGGTCCGCGGAGGAGATCGAGCAACGTCTGGCACCCGGGGACTACGCACGGGCCCACGGCGGCGAGGTCGTCGCATTGACACTGCCCCTTCCGGTCACCATGCGCTTCAACTTTGCCAGCGGGTTCTTCCTCGACTCCATCCCGGGCTGGGAGGACGCCATGAAGACCTCGCGCGACGATCGGTTGGCTCTGTTCGCCGATCCGGCGGCACGCGCCGCGCTCAATGCTGCGGCGCACAGCGAGTCGTACCCGTTGCGGGGCCTGATGTCGTGGCAGGACCACTACATCTTCGACGTGGAGGCACCCGAGAATCGAGCAGTACAAGGGCGCGCGTATCGGTGACATCGCAGAGCAAGAGGGGCGGGACGCCTGGGATGTCCTGTGCGACATTGCCGTGGCGGACGAATTGCGGACGTCGTTCGGTGCCGCCACCCCTGTCCTCAGCAAAGAGGATTGGGAACAGCGGATCGCCATCATCCGGGACGGGAGGGCGTTGCTCGGAGGCTCTGACGCGGGCGCCCACCTCGACCTCCTCGCCACCTTCAACTACCCGACCATCATTCTGGCCGAGGCCGTCCGCCGTCACGGGCTGCTCTCGCTCGAAGAAGCGGTGCACCACATGACAGAGGAGCCGGCACGCCTGTACGGGATCACCGACCGCGGGCTGGTGGCAGAGGGGAGCTATGCCGATCTGGTGGTGCTCGATCCGGCCACCGTGGCCAGTCACGATGTGGCGATGAAGTACGACCTACCCGGAGGATCGGGTCGCTTGTACGCAGAGTCGGAGGGGATAGAGCACGTCGTCGTCAACGGTTCGCCCATCGTCAAGGACGGGGCACTCCTCCCCTCGCGTCGCGGCACGTTGTTGCGAAGTGGGCGCGACACGGCGGGCTCGGGCCGATGAGCACCTTCGTCCTTGTGCACGGGGCGGGACACGGGGCTTGGTGCTGGGAGCGCACCGAACGGGATCTCGCCGCAGCGGGCTTCACGTCGGTTTCGCTCGATCTGCCCCTCACCGGTTTGGAGGACGACGCCGCCGCGGTCCGCGAGCTCCTCGACTCCCTCGACGAGCCGGCGATCCTCGTCGGGCACTCCTACGGGGGTCTTGTGATCTCCGAGGCGGCCGGGGGCAGAGACGATGTGGCGCAGCTGGTCTACGTCGCCGCGGTGCTGGTCGGCTCCGAGGAGAGCGTGCTCGACATGGCGGGCCAGTACCCGCCGACACTGCTCATCGAGCAGATGGAGTACACCGAGGACGGCTCCATGGTCTTCAGCCCGCAGACAGCCCTCAATTGCTTCTACCACGAGACGCCCGACGAAGTTGCCGGGCCCGCCTCTTTGCGCATGCGCCCGACCGCCGCCGTGGGTATGACCGCGACTCCGGGGTCAGATCCGTGGAAGTCGGTGCCGACGACCTACATCGTCTGTGAACGCGACCGGGCCCTGTCTCCGGACATGCAGCGTGCCATGGCGAAGAAGGCGGGGCGGGTCGAGAGCATCGACACCGATCACTCGCCGTTCGTGTCGCGGCCAGAGGAGTTCCACCGCATTCTGGTGAGCATCGCCGGTGACCCAGTTGGGTGAAGCGGACGCCGGCGAGGAACCACGGCTCGCCGATCTTTTCGTCGTCTCGGGTCAGGGCACGGAGTGCTCCGCCGAGACCAACGTCATCGCCAGCCCTTCCATTTTCGGTGGGCAGCTCTTCGGACTCGCAGTGATTGCCGCGGCACAATCCGCCGAGGGAGCGTGGGTTCCGACGTCGCTCCAGGCCCATCTGCTCGATCGGGGGGTTGCCGGCTCCGCCATCGACATTGCGGTGACGAACCTGCGCGACGGCCGCTCGACCCTCCACCGACGGTTGGCCATGAGCCAAGGCGGACGCCCGATCGCGTCGGTGCAGGTCGCACTGGAGCCGCTCCCGCAGGATGCACCCGTTTCGACCACCACCCCGGCCGGCGCCGCCATCACCCCGCCGACGGCTTCTGACCCCAGATCTCCGTTCGTCGCGCGCTGGGGTTTCGCCGAAGTGGAAGTCGTCCACCGCGATCCCGAGGCGATTCACCCGTTGTGGGTGCGGCCACGGGTGGATCTCCCCGACGATCCCGCGCTCCACGCGGCGGCGATCGCCTTCATTTCTGACATGGCGCTCGTCATGGTCGTCCATGAAGCGGTGGGTGACCCGCACGCCACGCCCCTGACGGTCGACCACACCATCTGGTTCCACGGCGTGCCCCGTTTCGATGACTGGCTCTATCTCGATGCCAGCCTGAGCACCCGCCACGATGAGCGCGGTCTTGTCGCCGCCACGATCTCCGACACCCGAGGCGACCGCGTCGCCACGGTGAGCCAGGGCGTGCGGGTGAAGCGTTCGAGCTCGACCAGTCCCGGCTGAGGCGAAGCCGGACTACTGCGCCGCCAACGGGTCGGTGGCTGCTCCCAGACCGATCAATTCCACTCGGACGCCGTTGGGGTCGTGGACGACCGCCATCTCGACTCCCTGGACGAGGGTGATCCGGCGCACCTCCTCGTCGAAACCGAGGCTGGCCAACCGTTCCAGCGTGGGCCCGACGTCCAGATAGACCGAGAGCAGGAAGAAGCCCACCGATGGCGGACCGACATCGGCGTCGCCGTCGTCGATACCCGCCGGGAACTCCACGAGCTCGACGAGACCGCCCGTGATGTCCGTCGGATCGCCGAGAAAGATGGAGCGCAGTTCGGGCGCGCGGGCCTGAAACAAGGTCGGCCAATCACCCTCGAATCGTTCGTCCATCTGTTCGACGAAGCCCAGACCATCCCGCCAGAAGCGGACACTGGCCTCGATATCGCGGGTGCAGATGGCGCTGTGGTGGATCTTCATCGGCTCACCTCGATGCCTGTCGTGTGTTCTCGCCGTACGCGTCGATGGGGCTGTGGAGCGCCAGTCCACCGTCAACCTCGAGGACCTGCCCGGTAACCCAACCGAGTTGGTGCAGTGCGAGGACCGCTTCAGCGATGTCGCCCGGCTGACCGAGGCGACCCAGCGGGGTTCGGTCCTCCACGGCGCCCCACCAGCCCTGGCCCGTCGTTGCCTCACCCAGCATCGGGGTCTGGGTGACGCCCGGCCCCACGGCGTTCACCCGGATCCTGTGCGGTGCCCACTCGCACGCCGCCACCTTGACCACCATGCTGAGCGCCGCTTTGGAGGCGCAGTACGTGCCCATGCTGCGGTCGACCAGGCGTGCACTGACGCTCGACGTGGCGATGAAGGACGCCGGCGCGGAGGCCTCGATGGAGGCCTTGGCCAGCGCCCGCATAACGAGCAATGGACCCCGGGTGTTGACGGCCAGCACGCGGTCCCATTCCTCCACCGGCTCGTCGAGCAGCATCCCGACGTGCCCGACGCCCGCCGTCACCGTCAATTCCGTGGGGACGCCGGCGAGGCCGAGCGTCTTTGCGACCGCACGATCGACGGACCCGGGGTCGGCCACGTCACATTCCACGTCGGGTTTCCCCGCGATGTCCCAGACCAGCACGGGCCTGCCCTGGGAGCGGTAGAGGTCAACCACCGCGGCCCCGATGCCCGAAGACCCCCCGACGACGACTGCACTTCCTGGATCGCTCATATGTCGCCTCCCCCGCGTCTGCCGTCGAGTGCCGACGGCGCCACGACCCTAATCAAGTGGAGCCGCCCTGTCACCCGGCCACGCCCGTGAGGAACGCATTTCGTGAAGCGGGGCCCGAACTTCATGTGGCCGGGTTCCCTTCCCGTTTGCGACGTGCTTCAGCCAGCGCATGGACCAATGCTGCCTCGATCAGCCGGTCATTGTCCTTCGAGATGAACGTATGCACCGGCTTTTCCAGGAGGAGCCGGGAGAGCGGGTTGAACGCTTCGTAGGTCTCGCGGAAGGAAACCTTCGTCCTCCCCTCGCCTGCATCTTCCAGACGGGTCCAGCCCGTCGACTTGGACCAGAGTGGCTTGGACACCGTGTCGTAGCGCCACGAGATCGGGCGTTTGGCCTCGGTGATCCATTCCCAGGACTCGGCCTTGCCGCCGGTGAGCAGATACTTCGGCACAGGAAAGTGGCAGTGACGGACCAGGCCGTTCCCCTCGGCGTCGCCCTGATGCAGTATCTCGATCTGCACGGGGCCCCGTCCACGTTGGTGCGCGATTGGGCCGCCATGACATCCCAGACTTCTTCGGGCGTTCCCTCGACGACAAACTCGAACCTGTGGTCCTGCACTTCGCCTCCCCATTGCTCGACGCTCACGGTGTGTGGCCGAGACCGTAGGGCCAAAAGAACCGCCGCCGCACGATGGGGGCACGCTCCGGTGCGTGACTCAACCGAGACGCATCGGGAGGCGATCGAGCGAGCAGACAACCGTGACCAGGGGTCCGGGCACGGCCCACACGGGATCACCGGTTACCTCCAGCGAGGTGAACCGTTCGAGGAGTGACTCGAACATGATCCGGATCTCGCGCCGGGCCAGGGTCGCTCCGAGACAATGGTGCGGACCCCCGCCACCGAATGCCACCTGGTCGTTCGGCGTCCGCCCCACGTCGAAGCGAAATGGTTCGTCAAAGACGTCCTCGTCCCGGTTGGCCGAGGGATGCCAGAACGTCACCAGGTCGCCCGATCGGATGCGCTGGCCCCGCACCTCGACATCGGTCGTCGCCGTTCGCCGGAAGTACGACACCGGTGAGCTCCACCGGAGTATCTCGTTGACCGCCAGGTCGAGGAGATCGGGATCGGCCCGGAGCCGCGCCAACTGCGCGGGGTGTTCGGTCAGGGCCAGCATGCCGTAGGAGATCGCATTGCGGGTTGTCTCGGATCCTGCCGCGGCGAGAAGGAAGAAGAAGAGGTCAAGCTCGTGGTTGCTCAAGCGGGTCGGCGTGCCGTCGTCGTCGACGACCTCGGCCTGCACCAATACCGACCAGATGTCGTCCACCGGCGCTCGGCGTTTCGCGTCGTTGAACGTGGTGGCGTAGGCGAACAGCTTGCGCTCGGTCTCCAGCCGTTGCTCGAGGCCGACGCCGCCTTCGGGATCGAAGGCCCGCAGGATCGTATTGGTGCCATTGAACACGTCGGGACGTTCGTCCTCGGGAATGCCGATGATGTCCGCGATCACGTGCAGAGGCAGGAGCTCGGCCACCTCTCCGACGAAATCGACGCCCGACGCACCCTCGATGGAATCGAGGATCCGATTGGTGCGCCACCTGAGATGGCTCTCGAGGGTGTTGAGCATGCGCGGCGTGAACCCGTGACGAGACGAGCCGGCGCAATCGGGAGTGCGGCTTCCCGTCCATCGTGATCAGCATCTTTCCCTTGCGTTCGGGACTTGTGTCGCGGATCTGTGCCCCGTCAAAGGCGGTGAAGGTGACGGTGTCCCGGTTTACCGCTCGCAAGTCCTCATGCCGGGACAGAACCCAGAAGGGTGCCACACCGGCCTGGTGGAGCATCTCGGTCTCGGGGTGTTTCCATACCGGCGCGTCGCGTCGCAGCCGGGTGAACACGTCGTGCGGGAATCCCCGGCGGTAGAGGTCGTAGTCGGTGAGGTCGATGTCGCCGACGTGGATGCCGCCGCGTCCGGTCACGCGTTCGATCGTCTCGCCGCTGTGATCATTGCGCGCGCATCGTACTGTGCAGAATCAGACATGTCATCGTCCGGTTGCGGTGGTTTGTGGGATCGTTGGACTGTGGAAGTGCGACCTCGGGTCGATGCCGATCTCGGCGCGTGCGAGCGGCTGGCTGAAATCGTGCACGCGAATGATGGGTATCCCGTCTACCTGCCCGGAGATCTCCGCTCGTTCCTGGCGGTGCCCGACGCCCTCGCGGCCTGGGTCGCCGTCGAAGACGACGAGGTCGTCGGCCACGTCGCCCTGCACCCGGGCCGCGAGGGAGCCGTGATGGACCTCGCGACGGCGAAGACGGGGATTCCGGCCTCACGCTTCGGGGTGGTGGCCCGGCTCCTGGTCTCTCCTGGTTCTCGCCGAGCAGGCATCGGCCGAACACTCTTGGATCACGCCGCGGGATATGCGGCGCAGCTCGGGCTCAGGCCGATGCTCGACGTCGTCGATCGCCACGTCTCGGCCATACGTCTCTACGAGAACCGTGGATGGGTCCGTCTCGGACAGGTGTCCGTCACCTTTGGCCGCGGTGTACCGATCGACGAGTTCGTGTTCATCGGGCCGGCCTCGACGTGACCGGACCCGCCGGCGGTTCACCGAGCTGCATCGAGCAGGCTGGCGAGCCAGGGTATCGAGTGACGGGCAGCGTCGACCGCGCTGGTCTCCGTCGGGAAGGCGCGCCCGGAGAAAGAGCTGATTGGGGTCCAAGCTCCCATGTCCTCGGGGTCCCTACGGAACTCCTCGAAGCCGAACGTGCCGTCAGGACGAGAAAAAATGTCGACGCAGCGACTGGCGTCGGCTACCTGGTGGCTCGCCAGAACGAGCCAACTCTTGTCGAGCCTGGACGACACGCCTCAGGACTTTACGCCAATCGTGAAGTGGGAAGAGCGCTCGGTGTGGTGCAATTGGGAGGTGCCGGCGAAGAGCGAGTTGGAAAAGGTCGATGATTTCCTCCAGCGGTGGAGAGCCTTGCCACACAAACAGAAGCACGGCTTGACGCACGAGATCCCTCTCTCCGACATGCAGACCGCGGCGGTCCACCACCCTGATCCCTGGGTACGGCGAGCCTGTCTGTTCTTCCTGGACCACTATGCGAATGACACGTCAACGCACACATTCCTCGCTGCGCTCGGTGACCCTGTCACGCCGGTGCGGGAGTTGGCGCTCCATGGGTTGGCCTGTGAGCAATGTCGTGCCGTGGAACTCTGCGTCGCCGACGTCGTACCCGTGCTGAGCAGGGTCATCGAATCGGATACGAGCGCCGAGGTTCGACACAAGGCGATCCCGATCCTCTTGCGACTGTCGGGTCGAGATGCACGTGCCCGGGCGGCCTTGGAAGTAGCCGCATCGTCGGACGATGATCCGCTGGTCCGCCAGGTCGCCCGAGCCGCGCTCGAGGGCCGGTACCGCGATGCTCTCCGAAGCCGTCATGATCTCCTCCGGCGGTCAAAGAGTCGTAAGGGCAAGGCGATCGCTGCCTCCATGGAGTGCACAGCGCAGCGTAGTGACCCAGCGTAAGCTCAAGATTTTCCGCGCTCAACTCCGGCGGACCAGACAGCCCGACAAGGGCCCAGCGAGGTGAGAATCCATGGTGAAACCCGGACGACTGAGGAAGCGGAGCGAGGCGCGCATCAGGAACCGTGGTGGGCTGCTCCCTGCGCTCGCCATAGCCACAACCGTGTTGGTCGGTACGTCCCTACTGCAGCCATTGACAGCAGGGGCAACTCTCCCAAAGGACGCCAATCCCAACGGGGTCCTCACGTACGGTATCGACCTGAACAACGAGTTCGACAATACGTTCGACCCCGAGCAATCGTTCAACCCCTGCGGGTTCGCCATCCTCTCGAACATCTACGCCTCGGGCCTCGCCATCACCAACTCCGCCTTCCTCCCGAACGTCATCACGAGCTGGTCGACGACACCGAACACGGTGACCCTCCACCTCCGGCCGGGTGTCGTCTTCTCCAACGGTGACCCCGTTGACGCCAACGCAATCAAGACGAGCCTCCTGTACAGCCGGCAGAGCCCCCTACTGACCACATTGACAGCCATCTCGACGATCGATGTGATCAATTCCACGACTCTTGTGCTCAACCTGTCGAACCCCATTCCCGGAGATGTCGTCCAGGCGATGTACCACTCGGACGGCACGATCTACGATCCCAGCACGATCAGCACGGACGGCAAAGCGCCGGTGGGAGCCGGGCCATTCGTTTTGAAGAGCTACAACGTGGGCTCCTCCATCAAGCTCGCCGCCAACCCCAAGTACTTCAGGAAGGGCCAGTACCTGCTCGGCGGCGTCGATTTCGACCAGGCATCCGCTGGCCCTCAGATCGTCTCGGCACTGGAGTCTGGCGCCATCGACATGGCGTCGCTCGAGCCCGACGAGGTGGCGGCGGTCAGGCGCCAGCCCAACCTCGCAGCGGTAGTGGGCAAGTCCTACGACTACGTCGACCTGCAGATGCGGCAGAACGCCGCTCCCTTCAACAACGCGAAAGTCCGCGCGGCGTTGGAGTATGCGATCGACCGCAACGCGCTCAACAGGGTGGTCGATGACGGCCTCGGCGAGCCGGCCTACCAACCGTTCCCATCGTGGTCCCCGGGCTACAACAAGACAGTGGGGAACAAGTACACCTATCAGCCGGCGAAAGCCAAGGCCATGTTGAAGGCCGCAGGCTTTCCCAAGGGCATTTCGTTCACGCTTTCCGTGCCGAGCGGAGACCCTTCGTTTGCCGAAGCATCGCAGATCATCCAGCAGGAGGCGAAGGCGGCCGGGTTCAATGTCACATTGCAGCAAGTCGACCCGGCCGACCTCCTCGTCGACGTCTACATCAAGGGCGAGGGCAACGCCGTCCTCACGGAGCAGCTTTCGAATGGGCCCGACCTGGCCAACAACTTCGAGAACGAATTCCTGCCGATCGGCTTTCTGACTCAGCACTACGGCACCGCCAACCCACTGCTCGCTCCCTACATCACCAAGGCCCTCCAGTACGTGACAGCCCAGCAGCAGGGTCCCTTGATGCAGAAGGCAGGTGCCCTCGCGATGTCCATCGGCGCCGAAGTGCCGCTGATCTTCCAACCGTCGCTGATCGGGTACAACAAAGATGTGGTCGGTGGCACGGTCAAAGCCCCGATCGGCCAATGTCACACCGACCTGACCGGCATCTACATCAAGAAGTAGTACTGCGTGGATGGCGGAACGGGCCTCAGGTCTGCCGCTGCGCACGGATGACGGCGCCGACGCCCGAACGGTCGTCGGCCTTGGGCGGTCCTCGGTGACGAGGAAGTCCAGCGGTCGTCGGTGTGAGCCGACTGCTCAGGAGCGGTGACGCGAGGACAGCGTCATCACATCAATTGGCAAGCGACCGTCACCTTTTGCGTGTGGCCAACTGTCACCTTGACAGGTTTCAGGGCATGACAGGTCATTTCGCCCGACCCGCTGTGCACCATCGGACTGTGACCCACCGCCGAGTAGGTTCCGCCTGGAAGCTTTACCACGAGAGCGCCCGAGGTTCCGACACGCACCGCGACACGCTCACCTTCGGAATTGGTGAAGACCACCGAGCCGGGCAAGCGATGAGGCTGGTAACCACCTGGACCACCGGAGGTTTCGAATATGCCGGTGACGGTTCCCGTCCCACCGGGCGATGAGCAACCGGTCAAGAGCACCACACCGACCACCAGCGAGGCGAGTGGCCATCGCATCACTCTTCGATTCGGCATCGATCAGATATGACGCACGTGAGCGTGAATTGGTTCATTTGGCCGCGGCGAATGCTAGGTGGCAGGAGCAGACGCGGGCGTCGCTGCAGCGGCGCCGTCTGTCATTGCGTCGACGACGACCCGGTTGCCGAGCGGAGCCCTGAGTTCGGCGCGTACATGTCTTTGGTAACCGACTGCCGAGCACACCACCAGCCCTTCAGCTCGTGCGCTTCTGTGAGGATGCGGGACAACGGCGATCGCAACCGCCTGCGTGGATTCCCTGACCGAGAGTGTGTAGTCGGCAGTACACGGTCCGGTGCCGGAGGGAGCTCCGACAATGTTCGCAACGATCTGCCGGCCGCCGGGGCCAACGGTCACCGAGAGCTGTGCAAGCGACTCACCGTCATGCGTCACCGGGGCGGCATAAATGGCAGATGGGCCGACGGCGAGTACCTTCGCCGGATTTTGTACGCCGGAGAGCGAGAAGAGCCAGGCTGGGAGGACTCGCCACCCTCGATCAGTGAGGAAAAGCCCGGAACCGAGGACGACGCCTGTTGTGTTGAGGGGAGGGGGTGTCCCGAGAACGTCGTTCGGGACGGTGAGAGTCTTGAAGGCCGCCGGAGCGGTGATGATTGGAAATCCCCTCGACGAATTGGGTGAGATCGGCCAGCTCACCGGGGGGGCGATGGCACCGTTGCCATATGCGATCTTGCTGTTGTTGTCCGGAAACCCCCCCTCAGGATCGAGGACGTACCCCTGGAGCAAAAGAAGGGGACGGGGCGAGGACGCGGCCGGAAAATGCGACCACGCATGAAGCGCCCGCGTCAGGAGCACGCCGACATTCGCCTCTTTCGTCGGGGTCGCATCAGCCACCTCCGGTCCCATGACCGCGGCGACGACCAACAAGGCCAACCCGAGTGCCGCCACCCGCAGGGGCAATTTCACCATGCAACTATGACGCAATGAGTGCCGGGGAGGTTCGGAGCGGAAAAGAACGTACGTGGCGATTCCCGCGAGGAAACCTCTCATCACGCTCTCTCCACGACTGGAGAGGGACCTCTAAGAATCAGACTCCTCGTCGGACTTTCGGCGTTCCTCACCGCGCCGCTCACCGCGACGACGTTCGACGCCCCCTGGAGGCGGCAAATCCTTGGTCCGACGGTCGACGCCGGTTCTGCGGGTCGCACGCCTTCGCTCGTTCTCCTGTGACCACTCCGAGGGCGATTCGCCTACATCCTTGTCAGTCACACCACCAAGTATGACCTAGTGCAACCGTGATTGCGACCACTTTTTGGCCAGGTCCACCGCCGGCTTGGCGATCTGACCAGGCGTAAAGGTGCGACCGCCGACTTCGCCGACCCACTGGGAGGTCGCTCGGGTGCGTCGGGCGTCCCGCCCTCCGGACGCCCGACGCCGGTCGACCGTATCCCGGCATCGACAATCTCGAGCGTGCAATCGCGTCCGGCACCCGCCCGCTGAAGGAGCCCTGACCACCTTCGGCCTCCAGTTGAAGGGAACGAGCGACCGGTCGATCCCGGAGTGAAGGCGACGTGGATGCTGGACTTGGCCCTATGAAGATGGGACTCTTGGCGACGTGTTCGAGCGTTTCAATGACCAGGCGAGAAGGGTGCTTGCCTTGGCCGAAGAGGAAGCCGAACTCATGCATCACGGCTATCTGGGCACTGAACATCTCCTTCTCGGTTTGATCCACGAGGGCGAAGGGGTGGCCGCCCGCGCCCTCAATTCGTTCGGAGTCACGTTGGATGCGGCGCGAGAAGAGGTTGAACAAGAGGTGAGGGCGTCAGCGAAGTCGCCGACAGAATCGTTGCCTCTTACGCCGCGAGCCGAAAAAGTGCTTGAACTTTCGGAACGTGAAGCCTCGCAGTTGGGTGAGGACCAAGTCGGTACCGAACATATCCTGCTCGGGTTGGCCCGCTTGGGTGAGGGAGTAGCCGCGCAGGCATTGAACCGCCGCGGGATCAATCTGAACCGGGTCCGCCGGGAAGCGCTCACCTTGATGTCGGCCCGAGGACCTCGAGAAGCCATGGAGGCGGAGGAGACCAAAAGGCGTAATCGGCTGCACATCCTCGAGGGACTCATTCGGGCCATTGAAGATTACGACCAGGTGTATGCCGCAGTACGGGGGTGCCCTGACGCTGCCTCAGCGTTCGAAGCGCTCACCGGATTCCCGCTCAACTTCAGCGAGATTCAGGCGAAACACGTGCTGGAACTTCGGGTGACATCCCTGACCGAGGACCGGGTGACGGATCTCTACAACGAGCTCGCGAGATTCGACGATCGTTCGAGCAACGATCGGCGACGTAGCTGAACTCAGCGCAGATAGGCCTTTCTCAGTCGATAGGCTTCTCGATGAAGCAGCCACTGCACTTTCGAGGGTTTACGCTCGGGGGATGGAGAGACGGAACGGCCGCCCCCAGAGGCCACGACTTCCTGCTCACTTGCCGTCCTCATCCGCGCCCGTTCTCGCCGACGAATCGGAGCTCTTCCAGCTGACGCTCCAGGGTGATTTTTCAGATCAACGTTGTCAGGAGATGGCGCTCGAAGAAGCGCATGTTCTTCGCGCCTCGTTCGTCGGGTCAGACCTGCGTCGGCTCCGGCTCATCGACGTCTTGATCGAGGGGGCGAATTTTTCAGGGGCGAATATGGAGGAGGCTTCGTTTTGTCGAGTCGAGTTCGTTGACTGTCGAATGTCCGGAGTGCTCATCCCAAGGGCCACGCTGCAGGACGTCGCATTCACCGGGTGCAAGCTCGATGGCGCCAATCTCAGAATGAGCGAGGCTGAGCGAATCCTGTTTGATCATGTGAACCTACGTGGCACGGACTTTGCCGCCGGTCGTTTCACCTCGGCATGGTTCTACGACTGCGACCTGAGCCAGGCGAACTTCTCACAAGCCGTCGTCGCGGGCGCTCGATTCCACGGGTCATCGCTGACTGACGTCGAGGGAGCCGAACACTTGAGGGACATCGTGATCGATAGCGCGCAGGTTCTTCCTCTGGCACTTCAGGTGTTCTCAGGCTTAGGTATTCGCATCGACGACGAACGTGACATCCCAGAGTCGTAAGTCGAAAACCGGGTGCCGATGTGCCGCAAATGGTCGACATTCCGGGCGGACGACTCACGCAACCTTGTGGGCGACAGCAATCTCGTAGACGAAGTTGCGCGAGACCTGCCCGTGGTAGCGAGAGTCGATCAATTGCTCTATGTCGTGTAGGAAACCGAGCCGGCTGTGTTCATCGAGGCTGAGAATCAATGAGTCCGTGCTGAGCCAGCCCACGTACGATTCCGTCGTATGGCGCCTGGGTATTTCGAAACGTTGCCGTTCGACCGAGCCGAACAGATGTTCCAGCTCTGGGTACATTCTGGGAGCGTCAGCCGGCTCGGGCGGCTGGAAAAACGGGTCGTCACTCAAGCCCCATTTCAGGTAGAAGGGCTGGGTGTCCGCGAAGAATCCAGGAGTGCCACCTCTGACGTGGTGGACGTGAACAAGTGCGACGACCCCGCCGGGCCGAAGGGCCTCGCCCGCCTTCGCGAACCGCACATCAGGGTCGATCCAATGAAAGGCGCTGGCTGAAATCACCGCGTCGAACCGTTCTTGAGGTAGCGGCCACTCTTCGAAGGATCTGACCTCGACGCGAGCTCTTGGGAACTCCGCAAGATGCTGCCGGGCCCGCGAGGCCAGGTGTGGTCCCAGCTCGACGGCGACCAACTCGATGCCGAGTCGGGCCAGAGGAACGCTCAATTGACCGGTTCCGCATCCGATCTCCAGTGCCCTCGCATTCCGTGAGAGTCCAGAGAGAGCTATGACCGCATTCACGACCTCATCGGGATACCCCGTCCGATACCTGTCGTACTGCTTGGCGACGGTGTCAAAGGACTCCTTCCGTCGCCCTGCTGATCCGCCGACATCCACGCCTCCATTGTTGCGCCATGGGGCGGCGCCCGCAGCCCGTTGGTCGATGTGACGTAGGGAATGTTGAGCAACCCACCGGCCTGGGCGGTGATGCGGGTCCTACTATGGTGTGCGAGCTACCCGCCGGGACCTTCAAAGGCGCATCAACATTTCGTCTCTCCCATACGGGGAGCGGCCGGACGCGACGAACCCATGGCGCTGGTAGAGCCGAATGGCGTGTTCGTTGTGCACCTTCACCGACAACTCGACTCCACTCGCGGGGAAATACTCTCTGACCCATGACAACACCCGTCGGATGGCTTCGTCTCCGACGCCGCATCCGCGACGGACCGGCGCCACCCACATGGACAGCACCGCTACCGGCTGATCGTCGCGGGGAGCGCTTGCGCTGACCATCCCCACGGCCTCGCCTTCGCACGTCATGACAAGGTTCAACGCCACCTCCTCGAGCCGGGCGCGCCACCGCTGTTCGGTATCCCCGGCACCGCTCCACTCCGCCAGGGTGGAGGCGAACGCCTCCGGAGCGTTCGCCAATGCGGCCAGTCTGAGGCCACGCCACAGCTGCCAATCGTCGGGCGTCACTCTGACTGTTTCGACCGTCATCTGTGTAACTCCCGGCCGGAGGAAGGACTTTCGCCCACATGGTGCCTGGAATGTCCCATGATATGTCTGTGCCAGGCATTGATGAGATTGTGGCGCTGGCGAGACGTCTCGGAGTGACCGTAAATGAACCGGTCCTCCTACGGTCAACGAACAACGTCGTTGTTTGGCTGGCACCAAGCATGGTGGTGGCGAAAGCCTCGACGCGCCCGGATATGGCCGCCTACGAACTGACGATTGCGAAGGCACTTGCGCTTGCCGGGGCGCCAGTCGTGCCCCCTGCCGCCGGGATCGGGGACCGGCTTTACAGGGTGGCCGACAAGGACGTGACGTTTTGGAAATATCAACCCCAGGACGAGGGCCCGGAAGTCGACCCTCAGTTGATCGCTCTCGCGCTCTTCGATCTCCATACGGTTCTGGACACACTTCGATCAACCGTTTCCATTCCTTCGTACGAGATCCAGATGATCGACGCCATGCACGCACTCGCAAACCAGGATTACGCCCCTGATCTGGCCCCCGAGGACCGTGCGGTCTTACACGAGGCCCTCTGCTCGGGCAGGGAGCAATTGTCCAAGCTCGCCAGCACCGACTGCGTCGTCCATGGTTCCCCGCACAGAATGAATATCCTCGTTGTGGAGGGACACCCACACTTCATCGACTTCGAGACCGTGCAGGTCGGACCCATCGAATGGGACATTGCGCACCTGGACCCTGAGGTGGCCGCCGGGTATCCGGGCCCACTTGATCCAGACGCGTTGGCACTCAGTCGACTCACCGTCAGCGCCACGACCTCGACGTGGTGCTGGGGCGGATTGGACCGTGGACCGGATATGCGTCATCACGCCGAGCGTCACCTGGCGAGCGTTCGATTGCAACTCGGTTAGGGACGAGCATCGCTCTCATTCGTCCTGTTGCGCATTCCTTTCGGGTCGAGACGGCACGCACGCAACTCCATGGACCGGATGGGATGATGTCCACGTGCGATCCTTCGATCAATTGGTTGGAGCGGCCGCGGCGGCTGACGTCACAGGTTGGGGATTCGACTGGTTGAACGGGCGGGCGACCGAAGAGCGTCCACCGTGGGGCTACGCGAACCTCCTCGCTCATCGGCTCGGCCAGGTCGACTCCGCGTTGGACATCGACACTGGCGGCGGCGAAGTCCTCGCCAAGGTGTTGACGTTCCCGCGTAGGATGGTTGGCACCGAGGCGTGGCCGGCCAACGCTCAGCATGCCCGCGCGTTGCTGGGCCCCCGTGGTGTCCAGATCATCGAGACCATCAAGGATGCGCCAAGCGATTCCTTCGAGCTGGTGACCTCACGCCACCCGGTGCGGCCCGACTGGCGGGAGATCCACCGTGTCCTCGTTCCAAGTGGCTCCTACTTCGCACAACACGTCGGACCAGCGTCTGCCTTCGAGCTGATCCAGCACTTCCTTGGGCCGCGTTCCGAGGTAGGAAACGATCGAGATCCACAGCGCGAATCCGCAGCCGCGCAAAGCGCCGGCTTGGTTGTGACTGACCTGCGCACAGCCCGCTGCCGCATGGAGTTCTACGACGTTGGTGCCGTGGTGTGGATCCTCCGCAAATGCGTCTGGTGGGTACCCGATTTCTCAGTCGAGAAGTACCGTGAGGAACTCGTGGACCTTGACTCGCGGATGCGGGCCGGCGAACCCTTCGTCGCACACTCGACTCGACACCTGATTGAAGCGCGACGGGCCGACGCCGGGACCTCATTGCTATCCCACTCCCTCCCCTGACGCTCTTCGGAGTTACCTCGAAGTTCTCGCCCACTGGTGATTCGAGCCTTGATGGATGGCGTCATAGATTCGATCACGAATGCAATTTGCATCGTCGTCGCTCAGCGTGCGCTCCAGTGGTCTGATGATGATGCGGAGAAGCATGTTCTTCTGACCATCAGTCATCCCGAGACGTTCGACGGCGGTAGTCGGCAGCTCAGCGTGTGCCGTCTCGGAAAGGACCGTGACCTCCTCGACGACGTCGACCTCGTCTCCGAGCTCGTTGCGAATTCGGTCACCGATGTCCTCTGCTGAATCATGCGCATCGACCGCGACCGAGAGGTCTCGCCGGATAGAAGGGAGATTCGAGACAGGTCGATAGGGCGCGAGATCGAGCATCTGAGCGGTGACCCGTCGGTCATCAGATCGGAGGAGGCGAATGTCAGGGATGTGCTTGTTGAGCATGAGGAGCCGATCGAGACCCATGCCCAAGGCCAGACCTGAATACCCCACAAGACCAGCCACATTCAGGACATCGGGATGGGCAAGCCCGCACTCCCATACCTCGATCCATGCGCCGTCAGCTAGGACATCAACCTGGCGCCCGCTGAGGGTGTAGGGGTGCTCCCGGGCTTCGCATCGATAGGGAAGGCCGGGCGCCAACGTGCTGGTGAGGATCTCGATCATGAGATCCATATCGGCGTTGCCTAACTGATCCGTTGAGATGCGCCACAGATCCAGCTGATGGGGCGTCCCCGTGTGGAGGCGGTCAATGGCATCACGCCGATACGTAATACCCGGACAGACGAGCAAGACGTCATCACATTGCTCGCCGGCAAGGGCCCTCAACGCTGGTGGAATCATGGCACTGGAATGACTTCGCAACATGTGATCGTGGTCGACATAGCGGGTGTAGCGAGCGTCGCGGGTGACCGCTGCGGGGGGAAACCGCAGGCAGTCATAATTATCGGCTAATGAAACGACACGGGGTCCTCGCGCCGTGCGCACGGTACAGCGCCACGATGCCGTCAAGGCCGCCTTGGCGTTGTCGATGAGGAGTTGGAGGGCGTGATCTCCCTCTGAAGGGTCGGTCAGGTCGCGGATCGCCAGGTCGTGCGCGAGCTGGTCCGGGGTAAGCGTGGTTGGCACAGTGATTCCTTCCGGTAGTTGGATCGATCAGGAGAGGAAAGACCCCCGACCTGTCGAGGCACCGGAAGTGCGCCGGACTACGAAATGCCGCGCTCCTGCCGGCCTCTATCGGGCCGGGGGCGCATAAATCGGGAACAAACAGTCCACTTCACGCTGCCAATGCTATCTCGTGTCGCATGCTCAGTGCCCGCTCCGAAGGCTCTTGTGAGGTGGCATGGATGTAGTGCCCCGGAGATGATTGCCGCACGGCCATGCGCGGAGGCATTGGTGATGATGTTGGCGGGGAGCTTTGTTGCACTTGATGATCTCTCGGGCGAAGGAAAGGCCACCTTGGTCACCAGGCGGTCGGCACGACCCTACCGACGGCACGGCGCAGGAGGCAGGAGGTACCATCTGTCCTGATCGGCCCTGGAGGCCGATTGTCTGGGGGTGACCGATGCTGAGCGGACGACACTCTTCGAGGCGCCGCCATCGGGTGTGGAGGCAGGCACGCACTGCATTGATCTGTGCCGCTCTCGCTGCCGGAGTGATCGTCGCCGCCATGCACACAGGCTCAGTCCGAGGACACAGTTCCCGCCACGCTGTGCAGAAGCGGGACGTCACCCTCCTGGCGGCGGCGATCTCGGCAACCGCCGATTCGAGCAGTTTCGATTTCACCTTCACCGGGTCGGACAATCCCGCGACACGGTCAGATTCGGCAACCCAGACGAATACGGGCGTCCCCTCGAGCGTCACGGCGCAGACACTGACCTTCGACGGGACAGGCGTCGTCAACACAGATCCGTATGTGACACTGTCTCGGACCGATTCGGGCAGTAGCTACGGTGCGGTGACGCTCGTGGTCGATGACTCGGATGCGTGGGAATTCGGTGCGGGCAACGCCGGCGTCAACCCCGGGACCGACACCGGGCCAGGAGATCCGCTGTCGCAATTCGGGCAAGAGGTTGAAGACAGCATCGGCACTGGAGAAGGTGGGTTGGCGATGATGGGCTTGGCTGATCCGTACGGACGGCTGGATCTGGCAGAGAACATGATCACCAGCGCAATTCAGACCGGCTCGGGCATCGTCGACGCCACCCCGGTCACGACCTACGCCGTGACGATCAACGTGGAGAACGAGGCGAACCAGGCGGGGCTCAGTCCGGAACAACAGGCCACGATCAACCAAGCCCTGACGTTCCTGAAGCAGCAGGGTTACACGGGAACGTCCGAAGTGGTGTCCGTCGACGGCGCCGGCTACATCCGAGAGATCAAGTCGACCGTGACCTTCGCTTCAGGCGCGTCGGTAGTCGGAGATCAGACGTACGCCGACTTCGGCTGCGCGGGCACCGTTTTGCCCGGGAACCCCGTGGTACAACCGGCTCCGGCCGGATGCGTCTCGCCAGATCAGCCTGGGGCGACCGAACCGGGCTCAGTTCCTACAACCACTACGAGCCCGCCGACTGGGACGACGACGTCAACTAAGCAGCCCTCAACGACGCCGACGACCGGGTCGGGCACGACAACGTCAAACACGGCAACATCAAGCACGACAACATCAAGCACGACAACATCAGACCAGACTGCACTGGGGGGCTAACGCTCTACGACCAAGGTGCGCTGAGGTACAGCACGCTAAAACGAGGCCCGAGCGATCAGAATCGGAAGTGGTACACCGGCTCACCCACGAGCACACTGGGAAGCGATCGTGTGATACCGAAGTCCAATCCTTCGAGGGTTTGGCGGTCGACGGATGACGTGATCACAGATCCGGTCGGAGTTTTCGCTCCAGGTGCTATCGAACAGCTCCCACAGGTAAAGCGACCCTGGATTGCCACCTCGTAGACCGGCTGATCACCGTTCACGACGTCGGGAGCCGCCGCCTGCTCGCGCGTCGTCAAGATGATGTAGCCACGGTGGACGGACGCATCGCCGTTCAGACGAGCTTCGTCGGCGGCGCTCCTCTCCAAGGACCGGAGGGCCGGCACGGTCAGCATGGTGGCCCATCGTGCGGTGCGGTAGGCCGTTGTGTCGGCGCGTGGGTGGATGACAGTCACGGGCAGCGGCCCGGCTGTCGGGATGGAGGAATCGGTGGCCATCACCGCCTGATAACGGCCCACCGGCAGCGGTGGTGGCCCGTTCTCGGGTGCGGGAAGACATGATGGTAAGCCGTCACCTGAGCCTCCCGGTTCGAGGCACGCCTGGTAGGAGGCCCTGATGTCGATGGGGTAGCGGTGTAGCCCTGGAGTCAGTTCGACGTCCGGGCACTTCACGGCTGCGAAGATGGCCGCCTGGGGCAACTTGCGGCTGGAAAGGACAACGGCAACGTCCGGCTTTCCTCCGCAGCCCTGCGTCACCGAGATCGGCGCCTTCGCCGTGTTGTCGATGACGACATACCCGCTCGTCGAGGCACCGGCCGAGAGTGTCCGGCCGGCAAGCAGTACCAGGTGAACGCGGAGTGCTCGAACCTCGTGCACGGTTGTTCCCGACGTGCCGGAGGCACCAGAGAGAGGCGTTGGCGGGACGAGCAGCCCACCCAGCATCACCAGCAACCCGAGCACCAGAAGACGGTCCCACCGCACAAGAGCTATTGGAGCACGTTGTGTGTGCGGATGGACCGCGGCAGTTCGCCTCCGGATTCGCCCGGCGCCCTACATCCTCTTGTCCGTCGGGGATCGCAGCTCGACACACTGATTTCAGTCTCCGATCGATCCGAATTACCCATCGTCGAGCACCAACAATGGATGGGGCTAACCCCCGGTCATTGGTGTGGCTAGGACTACCCGCACGACGCCGGATGGCCGCATTTCCTGTCGTCGATCCCTTTTTTAGGGTGTTGCCCTATGGCAACCGAGCGGCCCTGGTGCCACATTCGCGTTCTTGAATGGCCTGATCGGCACGTAGTCCTGCTAGTGGATGAAGCCGCGATCAGCGCCACCAAATACCAAACCAGCGTTCTCTGACATGTGCGTCCACGTTCAGTGACAGCTCCTCCCTCCGCAGCGGTCGTAGTGGCCGACACGGTCGAACCTGCGCCTCTCGTTTCAGGCCGGCACCCAGTGCGGTTTCATGGGGGCCAGGCGGGGCGGCCTATGAGTGAACGACTTGAGGACGTTGCCGGTGCCCACAACTGGGCCTGGCCTCTACTTTCCGCAGCCATTACCGTGATTGTCTCCACCATTCTGGCTGCCGTTCACCGACAGATCGACCTCGGGACGTACTTGTTGGGCGGAGCCCATGCGTTTCACCCCGATCTCTATCGCGTCGTCTACCGGCCCACCGGCCTGGGGTTCACCTATCCGCCGTTCGCTGCCTTCTGGTTCGCTCCGGTCGCACATCTCCCCGCGAGACTCGATCAGATCGCATTCACTTGGTGCAGCCTGGCGGGATTGTTCGTCGTGTTGGCCGTCTGCCTGCGCGCGACATGTCCGAACCTCCGATACCGAACCGTGGCGTGGTGGTCACTCCTCCTCCTGACCCCGATGGCCCTGCTCGACCCAGTCCGCGAAACCATTCTCCTTGGCCAAGTCAACATCCTGCTCGCGGCTGCTGTCATCGCCGACATGACCCTCATTCGCCCCGAACGCCGGGGTGTCCTGGTCGGGCTGGCGGCGGCGATCAAAATCACCCCAGTCATCTTGATCCCGTATCTCGTCCTGACCCGACAGGCGGGTGCCTGGCGTCGCGCCACAGGAGCGTTCATAGCGGCGGCCGGCATGGGTGCAGTCGCATCACCGCAGGCCTCGTGGACCTATTGGAGTCATGACGTCTGGAACCCCGGTCGAGCGGGTGGGCTGGCTTGGGTCGGGAACCAAGGAGCGGTCGCCGTCGTCGAGCGTCTGCTCCACCATCCCCTCAATAGCGCGACGACGTTCGGCATCATCGCAGTGGCCGCCGGTGCCGGACTCTGGATCGCGGTCAAGGCCCATCGACGATCTTGGCCGGTGCTGGGATTCCTCGTCATGGAGGCCACCGAATCGCTGGCGTCTCCGATCTCATGGTCACATCACTTCATATGGATCGTGCTGTTGATCGCGTGGCTTGCCCTGGCGGCCGATCGCCCAGCTCATGGTCAACGGTGGGCCGCTGTCGTGGCAGTCGTTTTCTGGGCCGCCCCCTTCTGGTGGGTACCTCACGGCTCCGAGGTGAAGTATGCCGGCCACGGGGGCTCCATTCCTCTATCTGACTCCTTCTTTCTCGTCTTGGCTGCCATCGTGCTGGCCACGTCACTGCGTCTCGCTGGTCGTCGATCGAGTGGTACCAACGGTAGGTTCGAGCTTGCTTCGCAGACGTCTCCATGTGCTCATCGGAAATGACGACTCTGGGTCGCCCCATATGCCCCCTCGGAGCTTTCTTCGCCGGCCGGCCAGTCAGCTCGTATGCCGCCAAGGTTTCACCCAACCATCCTCGGGCCATTCTTCTACCGCTGCCATGAGCGGACCGCTCAACGCTCCGTCGAGTGCTTCGCGGATGATGTCGGCATGCCCGGCGTGGCGCGCCGTCTCTTCTATGAGGTGCAGCAGAATCCACCTGACTGTGCAGCCCTCGGGATCGGGAAACCAGGGTGCCACGGGCAGGGGTATCCGGCGCCCCAGGTCGTTGATTTCGACGACGGCTGCATCGGTATGGACTCCGGTCTCTTCGTATTGCCGGATCGCGGCGGCAAGCGTCTCGTCCTCTGAGAGGACGAAACTCGCCATGTAGTCGTCGAAAGCCGTGTCGCTGGGCGGAACGCCGAGAATGCGATCGGTCCACCCGCGTCCGCATCGGTGAGGTGCTTTACGAGTCCTCTTAGGCTTAACCCGCTCAGAGTAGGAGTGAGGCGAGCTTGGTCCTCGCGCAGTCCATGAGTGGAGTTGAGAACTGCCTCCCTCTGGTGGTCGAGGAAGGCCAGCAGCCCTTCGTGCTCGTTCTGGATCAGAGGTGCGTTTATCGGCATGGTTCGGAGTATCCCACCCTGAAGGGGACAGGACCTGGCCAGTTTTCGGGAGAGACTCGCCTCGCCCCAAACGCTGGGTGCTGGGACAGTTCGACACTTTGGGTCGTGTGATGAGTCGCCGGTGGGTATTGATTCACTGACGGGTATTTCACAAAAGATGGAGGTTCCAGTGGCGACGTTCATCACCATCGGGTACGGGGACGAGGCAGGTTACGAACGCACGACAACCCAAGCAAAGGATGCCGCCCATGTACACGATGCGTGGCTCGTGGAGCGTGGCGCGATCGTCGGAATCGTCGGGTCACCCATTCAAGTGAGGAATCATCAGAATCGGGGCACACGCACCGATGAGGGTGCTTACCTGAAATCAGACCTAGCGATAGCGGGATTTTCCTTGATCGAGGCAAGCACCCGAGAAGAGGCGGTCGAACTCGTGGCGAAGACTCCGTGCGCGGTCGCCTACGGAGTCATCGAGGTTTGGCCTCTCATCGTTCCATCTGATAACGAGAGGCTTAAGGGAACCTGGAGGTTCGGGCTGATGGATATCCAGTTTGTGACGAGCGTCGCGCCGATCGTGAGAGATGCTGAGGCCTCGCGGTCCTTCTATGCGAACGCCTTGGGTTTGGTCTTCGAAGGCCAAGAAGGCGACTACGTATTCACCCACGAGCTTGCAGGGACGAAACACTTTGGTCTCTGGCCTCTTTCGGATGCGGCGAATGCCTGCTTCGGAACGACCGAATGGCCTCTCGATATCCCGGCCCCCCAGGCCAGCATCGAGTTCGGAGTTGCTGACGTGGCCGCCGCCGCAGCTGAGCTCACCGCCAAGGGCTATCGGCTCATCCACGGTGCACGCACGGAGCCGTAGGGTCAAACCACCGCTCGCTTAGTGAGCCCGGAAGGCTTGCTCGTGGCTGTCTGCTTCACCCCGGCGTTTCACGACACGTAGACTTGGCTTCCGGCTCTCCGATTACGTCGAGTATGCCGGACTCGTTGGGGCTTCCTCGGATTCGTTGCAACCGTGAGTGGGTTGTCCGACGGTCACACCGAACACCCCGACCGATCGCTGAGGTGCCCCATGCGCCGTTTCGGTGGGACAACTCGGACCATCTACCCCTCAGCCTGGCATCTCTCCCATGCGCAGCTGCATTTCCTCGGGGGAGAGGTCCTCGACGTGGGAGGCGATACTCCAGCGGTGACCGTAGGGGTCCAGGAACTCTCCACCACGATCCCCATAGAACTTGTCTTCCACGGGCCGCGTGATGGTGGCGCCAGCAGTGACGGCGAGTGCGACTGTGGCGTCCACGTCCTGGACGTAGACGTGGATTGTCACGGGTGAGCCTCCGATCGATTTAGGACTGCGGGCACCCATATCGGGGAATTCGTCCGCCAGCATGATCATCGAATCCCCGATGGATAGCTCGGCGTGGCCAACCTTGTCGTCGGGACCTGGCATTCTCATCCGCTCTTCCGCACCCAGAACCGAGATGTAGAAGTCGATCGCGGCATTGGCATTGTCAACGATCAGGTAGGGCGTGACTCGGGGGTAGTTGTCCGGGATCGGCTTCGCCATTTGGTCCCTCCTGCGAGGATCGAACGGGGTTCTCCTTTGTTTCGTTCACACTCTTGCATACTCGGAGGCCTCCTGATCTGGCCGCTTTTCGTAGGCACAGACAACAGAGGTTAGGAAGGCCACGGCGGACTCGCCCATGCTGCCGGTCCGATGGCGATTCGTGAGCCTGTATCCTGGACGGATTCACGAGGAGGTCCTTCAATGGCCAAGCACAAGAAGAACGACGAAGTTTACTTTTAGCTCCATGAGCAAGCGCCGTCACGGCTATCCAAGTGAGTCGCGAGTCAAGCGCGGCGACCGCGTTGTCAACGGCAACAAGGAGTTGATTCGAAAAGCTTGGACGCAAGGACCTGTGTCCATGTGGTTCAGGGCGTCGCTTTCAAAAACTGTTGTCTAAGAAGCGGCATGTTCGACGGTTCGCTTCGGGACTACTACCGACGCGAATAACGCGCTGACCAGATCGTGATTTGGCCGACTTGCCGGTAAGGCGAGAATCCGGAGCCGGAATCCTCAGGGATCGAAGGCTGAAGGCAGGTAGTAGACCCGGTCTCGCGCCAATAGTCCCTGCGAAATGGGACAGGACCGACGATACGCTGTCAATGTGGCTTCGGACGTCTTGTTCTGCTCGCCCCTTTGGCACAATCGCAGGGACGAGTTCTAGCGTTGTTCGGAGAGTGCCCGCCTCTACAACCAATCGTGCGACAGAGTCACGAACACGGAGGAACCGACATGTCACAAGTGCGCCGTTTCGACCATGTTGCCATCACTGTCGCCGACCTTGATGCCGCGACCCAGTTCTTTGTCGCGTTGGGGCTGGAGATTGAGGGAAGGACGTTCGTGGAGGGCGAGTTTATCGACACCGTCATCGGCATCCCGGGATCAAGAACTGAAATCGTGATGCTTCGGCTTCCGGACAAGGGCACAGGCATCGAGCTCTCAAGCTTCGTCCGGCCTAGCTGCGAGCCGGGCTCGCCGGCCGCTATGGCCAACGAGCTCGGCTTGCGAAGTGTCGCCTTCGAGGTTCATGATCTCGCAGCCGCGATCGACCAGGCTGCAACCTCCGGCTATGGATTGGTGGGCGGAATCGGTGAGTACGAGGGCTCGTGGCGGATGGCATATGTCCGAGGTCCCGAGGGGATCATCGTTGCGCTTGCCCAGCCCATCCGCTGACAGGACTCTTCGCCCGCACACGAGGCGATCGTTGCCAAAGCGTTTCGGCGAATCATTCTCGCGCGCAGTGAGTCGCTCTCTTACCGGCCCCAAAGGGCCAGATATGGACAGCACTCGGAGTGCCTCGCTCGACCCTTGGAGAACGAGGGCGCGAAGCTGTGTTTGTGGATGAAGATGCCCTTCTGGCCGAACAGCGCTCGTACTATCGGGCGCGAGCACCCGAGTATGACGAATGGTGGCAGCGACGAGGGCGTTTTTACCGGGGCGAGGAACAGCTTCTCGAATGGCAGCGCCAAGTAGCAGTCGTGGACCAGGCCCTCACCTCGTTCGGAGCTGGGGGCTCGGTCTTGGAACTGGCGGGGGGAACTGGTTGGTGGACTCAGCGTCTTGCGCGCACTGCCGACCGCCTCACCGTTGTGGATAGTTCACCCGAGGTACTCGCACTCAGCCGGGAAAGGGTAGGACGCACCGATGTCAGCTATGTCGTGGCGGATCTCTTCGATTGGCAAGCCGACTCCCACTATGACGTGGTGTTTTTTTCTTTCTGGCTTTCACACGTACCAAGAGCCCGATTCGGGGAATTCTGGTCGATCGTTCGCTCATGCTTGGCTCCCTCGGGCCGGGCGTTCCTCATCGACAATCGAAACGATCCATTGCCAGACACGACGACAAAGGACCCGTTCGTCGTCCGATACGACACTGACCTTCACCTGCGCCGTCTTACGGATGGTTCGCGATATCGGGTCGTCAGCGTGATGTACGAACCGGATGAGCTGCAGTCCCTGATTGTCGCACAGGGATGGTCGGCACGGATCGACTCGACCCGGTGGTTCATCTATGGATCAGCCCGTCACGCGTGATCGCAGAGGTGCCTTCGCTGTCGGGATGGGGCGACTCGTTCAGACGATGTCCTTGCCGGCGCAGCGTCGCCCTGAGGAAGCGTATGGAGGTAAATGTGCTCCGAAAACGCTGAAACCGGCAGCAACCCTCCGAAACTGGAGCGCTACCATTCAGTCATGCTCCGGCGTCGTGCAAAGCTCGAAGGGGAGCGATTGGATTCTCGGCTTGGACTGGACACGATCTCCTTCGACACCTTCGCGTGGGAACGTCAGCCTGATGAGGACGGGGATCGTTTCTGGCTTGGTGACGGCGCCATCCGCATTATTCTCTCAGAGCATTTCTTTGCGCTCCCTCCGGATCTCCCAGGTACGGACGTCGACATCTTGAGGTCCTCCTATGAGACTTTGATGGCGGCGAGTAATGAGGAAGAAAGCGGTCGGACGGCCCAGTTGCTCGAGGTCAACGTGGATCCCAACGGACCGGTCGTTCGAATTGTGGTCCGGCTTCCCTTGCCTGACCGCTATCTCTTCGTTGGCTCGCTAACCATTCCATTGGCCCACTGCAGTTGGGTCGTGAAGCTCCAAGCCGTCGAAGGCTCCATAACGGGCCTACGTGAGACCTTCGCGGCAGATCGGGGCCTTCAGGAGCTGGGTCTTCGATCGTTTCAGGAGCTTAAGGGGGTATTTGATCCCTACGATCGGCGATGGGACGACATCGCTCCGGGTGACCCACTCACGGCCGTTCGCCATTATCTCGATTGCCTCGAGGCAAGCCTTCGGTTCGGTCCTGAATTCTCCACTCAGAAGGCATTTGAAAGTCCCCCATCCCAATGAGAGCAGAGGATCGGTGGTCGAACGTTGCCGATATGACAGCGAGCCGCTCAGTTGCGAAAGTCGCCGGGGACTCCGCTGTCGGGCGTGTCCGCTTCCAATCGGCGCCGGACCTCTGCCGTGTTCACGCCGAGAGCGTCCAGCAGTACCGCCGCAGGATCTGGTGGTTGGAGAGCGAAAATCTGGGCCAGCACCTGCTGGGCCGCGACCTGGGTCTTCCGGCGGTTGGGCTTGACCGCTTCCTCAAGCACTTTCTTCGCTGCGGGCGTGATGCGGAGCCGATCTTTTTGCGCGACGTCTCTGATTCTCGGCTTCTTCGGTACGGTGCGCATCGGCAGTTCGGGAGCGTCGGTGCCCGACCCCAGGCCAAGGGCGCCCAGGGCTTCGTGATCGAGCGAGTCAAGGGCCTGGCGAGCTTGCTGCAAGCTCACGCCTAACACGGCTTCGATCGAGGGATTCTCCAACAAAGCGAGCAAGATGTGATCGGTGCCATATCGGCGATCACCTCGGCGACGAGCCTCCTCACCGGCCTGCAGGCAGATGGCCCAGGCGTGAAGCGTGTCTGGCGCAACGGATTCGGTGGTCATGATGACTCCTTGTTGTATTTGGTGTGTACGGATTGGCGGGTGATGCCCAAAGCGTCTCCGATCTGCTGCCACGACCAGCCCTTTTCCCGGGCCATCTTGACTTGGTCGGCTTCGACCCTCTCAGCTAGGCGATGGAGCGCCAACGAGGCGCGTAGCCCAATCGCCGGGTCATCCGAAGAAAGATCAACGCTGAGTTTCTCGATGTCCATACGTGTCAGTATAGACTGACATCCTGGGTTGTCAACCTAGACTGACACGGCTGATCGCCAGACCGGAGTGTCCCGGATGGCCGGTTCGGTGGGACGCTCGGGACGAGCGGGACCCTCAAATCCTGGGCTACAAGGACGACGGCATCAAACCTTGAAAGCAGGATTGTCGAACAGAAGGATCTCCTCGTCGTCGGGAGCCTGAAAGATCCTTGCCCACTGCTCAAAGTGAGCCAGCGTCATTGCCGATGATGTCCATTCGCCCAACGCAGTGCGGCGATCGGCTCGCTTGATCAACTCATCCACGGGCGCACCGAGGTAGTGCAATTCAACCCCTACCCCCAGAGCCCGCGCTCTGAGTCGTTTCTCATCACGTTCAACCCGCGCCCAGTGGCCCCACTCCAAGATCACGCTCTGACCTAGGGCGAGGAGTTCCTGGGTGAGTGTCCACAATCGACCTTCGATAAGAACTCGAAATTTGTCGTCCCACGGGTCGTGACCCAATCGG
>CAWAMS010000008.1:0-136816 GCA_963783245.1 uncultured Acidimicrobiaceae bacterium
GCTTGAGATGCATCTCTAGCGCTTCTGGCAGCTGGCATACGCGCGTTAGCGAACAGAAGCCCAAGCCCCAGCGCCACAGCGCGACCGGCAGGCCCCAGAAAATCGTCTCCGCCCAGTCCAGCCGGTGCAGGGATCATCGGGGGCGGAGCACGGCACGTCTTCATCGTCGTCGTTGGTCACGCCGGTTTTGACCTCGACCGCGCCGTCCTCGAGGACTATTCAGCGGCGGATACGTCGTCGCCAGACTGATCGGAGACCATCGAATCCTTCGCCATGCGGTTCCTCTGCACCTGAGATGGTCCGCGGCGAGGCCTCGCCGGCGCCGACGGTTTGTTTACTCGGCCCAGCGTGCCCACTTCAAGTGGCCGCCGGCATCTTGATCAAATGCTGGATCTCCGCCAAGAACGCGAAGCCTGCCGCGGCCAAGTGGGTCAATATCGATGTGCATCACGAAATCCGCATATCCCTCTCGAAGAAGTCCCTTCATGACCAACAAAATAGTCTTCCCGGTCGCGTGGTTAACCGCCCCAGCCAAACGGATCGTCACGGGCAGGGTCTCGACATCGACCGAAATCTCGAGGGCTGGCTCCATCTTCCACGCGATGTCGGGGTGATAGCCCGTAAATGATCCCACCTGGACTTCCTCTCATTGTGGCGAGACCGACGGGGTTTCACGAACCGAATCGCTCGGACTCTCATGGCCAGTGACAGGGTCATCCCAACTCCACAAGGGCCGAAGGTCCTTCGCATCGCCCTTCCGAAGTCGATGAGCCTTGCATGACACGCGTTGACCGCCGTTGTCCTTGACGCGTGCTGCGCTACCGTCCAGCCAGACCTCAGAAAACGTGGGGTTTCCCAGCTCGGTAGGGTTCCGTTCGAGATTTGTCGTGTCTGTCCAAAGGCGGCTTCCGTGCCGTACCCCTCGATTGACGACCCGTCTCGTCTCCGTCGGATTCTCGACGCTGTCTTGCTGATTGAAAAGGACCTTGAGCTTCGCGTGCTCACATCGGTTCACTCGATCTCACCTCAGGCCACCAGGTCGGCTCAGGGCGAAAAAAGCGCAGCCGGCAGACCGGTGGTATCGGTGTCGAATCGATACACGAGCCCAGCCGCAGGGTCGGCCTGGCGCTCCAGGTCACTCCAGCCCTCGGTCGCCGTGGTGACGTAGAGCCGATCGAGCTCCCGTCCAGCGAACGCGGACGAGGTGCTCTGCGCCGCCGGCACCATCAGCTCCTCACGAAGTTCGCCCTCGGGGGAATAACGCTGAACCCGTCCGCCGCCGTAGATCGCGATCCAAATATCCCCGTACGCGTCCACGGTCAAACCGTCTGGGGTACCCACCTGTTCCGCCAACGCCACCAGTACCCGACCCTCCGAGATCCTCCCTCTCTGCTGGTCGAACTTGAACGCGTAGACGAGACGCGGTCCGCTGTCGGCCAGATACATGGTGGTGCCGTCGGGACTCCAGCCCAGCCCATTGGAGATGGTCAGATCGTCCAACATCAGCTCCACGCTTCCGTCCCGGTCGAGGCGGTAGAGCGCCCCGCCGCCGGGACGGAAGTCGCTAGCCAAGGTGCCGGCCCACAGTCGACCTTGCGGATCGCAAGCGCCGTCGTTCATCCGCGTCCCGGTGGGGGCCACCTTGACAATGGGTCGCAGCAAGCCGTCTCGGGACAGGTACATGAACCCTTGGCCTGTAGCCAGCACCCAACCCTCGTCGTCTTCCAACGGTGTGATCGCGCCCACAGTGTCCGGTACGACGTAGTCACGGGTAAGTGTGAGACCACCGTCATCGGCGACGCCACCGCAGTAGACCCGCCCGGCCAAAATGTCTACGGCCAGCAACTCGCCTCGGCGAGCATCCCATCGGAGTCCTTCGCCGAGCACGGCCTGAGTGTTCGTACATGCCACCGCCTCGCTCGTCACAGAACCTCCCGGCCTAACGGGTCGCCTCGCGCTGCGGACCAACGCCTTATGTGAGAAGCAAGCATCGCACACAATAATTTTGCATTCGAAGGTGTGGATGAGATGGATGGCGAGGTACGGGCTCCACCTCGAACCACGTGCTCCGTCACGCGTGACCTCGCCGTCCTGCCTAATGTTGTCCGTGACGGCCGCAGGGAGGCGAATGTGGCGAGCAGGAGGGTGCCGAAGGCTGTCGCACGACGAACTCCCCTCTTCCTCGTTCTTATGGTCGCAGCTCTGGCGGCTCTCCTTTCCTCATGCTCCGGATCACAAAGTCAACGAACAAGGTCGCTTCTCGTCGTGGGTGACAGTGTCGCAACGCAGTCCGCCGAAGCACTGATCCACCTCGCACCGGCGGGAACGACGGTGAGCGTCGACACCGTTCGACCCGGGACAGCACCATGCGACTGGAACCACGGGTTCACTGACCCGACGGACAAAAAGTACGAAAGTTTCGCGAATATCCTCGACGAACTTCATCCGGCAGTGGTCGCCTTCGTCTTTACGGGGAATCCCGGTCTGTCAGGAACGGCGGCGGGCTGCGTCGATGCGAACAGACCCTATGATCTCGCCCAGCTGCTCGCGAGCTATGAACCCCCTCTCGTCGCGATGGCCGAAAACGCGACGAGAGCGGGCGCCACGGTGTACTTCGAAGCTTCACCTCCGAGGAATCCGGCCGTGCCCGTCGGTTACGACTCGCAGAAGGAGGAAAACCGAGGGTTCAACGGTTCCCCGGGTATCGCAGCGTTCTATCAAAGTCTCGCCACGAAGGACCCTCGCCATTGGCGATATGACGACAAAGCAGCAGTAGCGGTGTCATCGCCCGGTCTGTCCTGGATGCTGACACTGCCATGCGAGGCGTGGGACGCCAAACTGTGCATCGATGGACAGGTCCGCATCAGGACGGGCGGTACTGATGCCGTCCATCTCGACGAACACGGGTGCGGTGCGATTCGCTTCGCCCTTGGCCTCGAGGAGGGGGCACTCGGGACAACTCCGCCTGATCCGAAATCAGTGGCCTCTGCCGTTTCAGAGTACGGCGGCTGTCGCTAAGCCATTCAGAACGCCTGACCCGCACCGGCCCGGCGTGAGAAGTCCGTTACTCCTTCACTCCGTGCCGGTCACACCTCGGCGAGTTTCACCCAGGAACGCTACGGGCACCTCTTTCCAGAAGCCGATGGAGCCGTGGCGGACCGTCTCGACGCGCTCATTATTTCGACGGTGACGGAGCCGTCTCACGGCCACTAGTACGGACAGCAGCTCAAACTCTGACGGACGAAATACGGACGAAATCTTCCAAATCGGACGCGGAGGTCATCCTATTTATGGCCTCTGACCAGGGAGAACATCGGTGGGCGCTGCGGGACTCGAACCCACGACCTCAGCCGTGTGAAGGCTGCGCTCTAACCAGCTGAGCTAAGCGCCCGCATTGCTCAGGAGTGCCACGCAGTCCTGAACCGGGACCACCGAGGATAGCCCAGTGATTTGGGCATCACCGATGGGCCGGGTACCCTGTGGGGCAAATGGCTCCTCCTACGAACGGTGATGGCAGTAAGCCACCGAAGCTGACCGAGCGGCTCTCGCCGATGTTCCTCCGGCCGGCCAAGCCCAAGGAGGCGCCCCCCGAAGAGCCCGATCGGATACTCGGTCCCGAGGAGCGCAAAGCCGCGATGAGCGGGCTCAGCGCCCTCGAGGTGAAGTGGGCCAAGGCGGGATCTGATTCTGGCCACCGGTCTGGGCATCGTCCTGACGCTCTATTTGAGCTCGGCCCACCGCGACACGGACCGAGACCATCATCCGCAATGGAAAGAAGATCAAGGGGACCGTGCCCATCTCGGGTACCTGGCTGTTGCTGGGCGCCATCGTCCTGGTGTTCTGCGGGCTGGGATTCATCGCACTGCGGCGCCGGAAGCGTTCCCTGGTGGTGTTCTCGTTCTTCGTGACCGGCTTCTCCTTCACCCTGATCTTCGCGCCACTCGGATTTGCTCTGATTCTGCTGGGCGCGTGGCTGCTGCTCAGGGCGTACCGCATACAGAAGTTCGGCACCGCCAACGCAAAGATGGCCGCCAAAGAGGCAGCGGCGATCGACCGCCGCGCAGCCAACGCAAGAAGGCCGCAGGGTCGACCTCTGCGCCCGGCGCCTACAAGCCGCCCACGGCCAACAAGCGGTACACCCCGAAAGCGCCGCCCCGCAAGAAAGTGGCCAAACCCACGGAAAAGGTGGCCAAGCCGGCCGAGTAGGTCAGCCGGGCTTGCCCTGCATCTGTTCGCCTTCGGGGATCACGAGGGCAGAGCGCAAGAGAGCCAGCACGTCACTCCGCCTTCGCACCAACGAGCGCGCGGTGGGCTCCTCGCCCAATGCTCGCAGGACCTCCACTTCGGTGACCATGCCGATCACGGTGGAATAGATGGCGAGGAGGAGGAGCCGTGGGTCATGCCGACGCATCGTGCCGGCGTCCATCTCAGCCTCCAGGAATGACGACGCGCGCCGCACGAGGGGCTCCAGCGCCAGCGTCATCTGGGTCGCCGCGGGGGGACCGAGCCTCGATACTTCTCGTAGCAATCCGAGCAGTTCAGGTTGCCTCGCCGCGAGCCGGAAGACAGACCTGACGACGGCCTCGATCCGGACCCACCCGACGCCGGCGCCACGCAAAGCCGACTCCAGAGCCTCGGACAAGTCACCGGCACTGCGCGCGATGACCGCCTCGAGCACCGCGTCCTTGGAGGGGAACCAGTAGAGGATGCTCTGCTTGGTGATCTCGAGGCCCTTGGCCAGCGCATCCAGTGAGGTGGCCTCGTAGCCGCGGGTGGCAAACGAGGCCAAGGCAGCGTTGAGGATGCGGTCGCTCGTCGATGGGTTGGCTTCCCGAGCGGGCCGCCCCGTCGGAGTCACGTCGGCGGCGAGTGCGGTGGCCGGACCTCGTTGTCGTGCTCACTTACCAAATGGTAGACAGATTCGGCGACGGATGGTAAACAATTCCGGTGCCAATCGGCCGGGACCTCCGTGCAAAGCGCTTCTTCATTACCGGTGCCACCGGGTTTTTGGGCACTGCGCTGGTCGAACGCATCCTCCGCTGCATACCCGAGGCTGAGATCACCGTACTGGTCCGACCGGGCCGAAGGGCGGATCCGGCAGCCCGACTGGCCCGAGAAGTCATCCGCAATGACTGTTTCGACCGACTCCGATCCGAGCTTGGCGACGACTTCGCACCCGAGGTGGCCCGTCGTATCAAGGCCGTCGCGGGCGACGTCGGGCAGGACGGCCTGGGTCTCGACGACGTGGGGCGGGCCGCCCTCGCCGCCAGCGATGTCGTCATCCACTCGGCCGCCACAGTCTCCTTCGACGCCCCTCTGACGCAGGCAGTCGAGATCAACCTGCTCGGTCCCGCCCGGGTGGCCGAGACCATGGCCGCCTCGGGATCTCAGGCCCATCTGATCTCCGTATCGACCGCCTACGTCGCCAGCACCCATCAGGGTGAGGCGAAGGAAGAGCTGCTCTCCGAGAACCGGTTCACGCTGGACATCGATTGGGAGGAAGAGGTCGAGAGCCGCCCGTCGTCTACGCGACGACCTCCAGGCGGCCTCCCGTCAACCTGACCGCCTGACCGCCTTCACCAAGGAAGCCCGGGGAGAGATCGGCGGGGCCGGAGATCACCTGATCGCGACGCGGGCCGAGAAAATCCGCGAGGAGTGGGTGCGCACCGAACTGGTCGACGCCGGCACCGCCCGCGCCCATTCGCTCGGGTGGCCCGACGCGTACCCCTTCACCAAAGCCATGGGCGAGCGCGTCCTGGTCGAGCGGTGGGCCGGGAAACTCCCGATCACCTTCGTCCGACCTTCAATCATCGAATCCGCCCTTTTGGAGCCTCGGCCCGGTTGGATCCGCGGATTCCGGATGGCCGAGCCGATCATCGTGTCGTACGCACGCGGATTGCTGCGTGAGTTCCCCGGAGTCCCCGAAGGCATCATCGACGTCATCCCGGTCGATCTGGTGGTCGCCGCCATTCTCGCCGTCGCTGCCCACGGCCCGGACCCCGAAGGTCCATGCGTGTTCCACGTGGCCTCCGGCGTGCGCAACCCCCTCCCCTACGGGCACCTGGTCGACCTGGCAGAGGACTGGTTCAGCCGAAACCCGCTCTATGACGAGCGGGGACAGCCGATCAGCGTCCCTGAATGGTCGTTCCCCGGTCGCGGGCGGGTGCAGCGCCAACTTCGTCGGGCCGATCAGGTCATGACCATCGTCGAGCGGCTTTTGACCGCTCTGCCCGTGCGGGGCAAGCAAGCCGATCTCGCAGCACGGATCGAGGATCGTCACGCACTGGCCAAGCGCGCGCTCGGCTACGTCGAGCTCTACGGGGCCTACACCGAGACCGACGCCCGCTATCGCGTCGATCGCCTGATCGAACTATGGGACACCTTCGACGAGGAAGACCACGAGGCGTTCTGCTTCGACCCGGCGGTCATCGATTGGGACCACTACGTCCACAATGTGCATTTCCCGTCCGTGGTCGATCACGCCCGGGTCCGCACCACTGCCGGACGCTCGGTGGTGGAAAAGCGTCCCGAGCGCGCTCGCCGGGCGATCCTGTCGGCCGACCGGCACCTGGCCGTCTTCGACCTCGAGCACACCCTCATGGCCTCCAACGTGGTGGACACCTACGCGTGGCTGGCCAGCCGCCACCTCCCGGCCGGGCGTCGGGCCAAATTCGTGGCCGAGCTGCTGCGCCAGGCGCCGTCGTTGCTCGCACTCGACCGGCGTGACCGGGGCGACTTCCTGCGTTCGTTCTACCGCCGCTTCGAAAACGCCCCGATCGACCAGTTGCGCGCCGACTCGTGGGAGTTGTTCCACCGGCAGCTGCTGACCCGCTCCTTTCCAGAGGGGTTCGCCCGGGTGCGGGCGCATCGCGCCCTGGGTCACCGCACGTTGCTGATCACGGGCGCGCTCGATTTCATCATCGAGCCGGTGCGGCCACTGTTCGACGACATCGTCTGCGCGCACATGGACGTGCGCAACGGCCTTCTCACCGGGCACCTCACCAACCTTCCCCCGATCGGGGAGGCACGAGCCCTCGTCCTGGCGGATTACGCCGAGGCTCACGATCTCTCGCTGGAGGAATCGGTGGCCTACGCCGATTCGTCGAGCGACCTGGCCATGCTCGAGGCGGTCGGCTTCCCGGTGGCCGTCAATCCCGAAGCGCGCCTGGCCGCCATCGCCCGCCGCCGCGGCTGGCACGTCGAGCACTGGTCCAAAGCGCAGGGCGGATCGCACCGGCCGTTGCCCCTTGGACCCTTCGACGTGAAGTCGCCCAAAGCGGTGATCGCCAAATGAGTCAAAAGAGTCAAAAGAGAGGAAGCCGATGAGCACGCTCCTCTTCGAACGATCGCTGCCGCGTTTTGCGGCAGCCCGCATCGCGTCGAGCTTCGGCTCCGGACGGGGCGCCGGCGTCGGGCCCCTGCGACTGGTCGAGCAGGACGCGCCAACGCTGCCCGGCGAGGGGTGGGTGCACGTCGACCCGCTCCTGGCGGGGATCTGCGGTTCGGACCTCTCAACCTTGGACGGGCGCAGCTCGCGCTACTTCGAAGAGATCGTCTCGTTTCCTTTCGTCCCCGGGCACGAGGTGGTCGGATTGTTGTCCACCGATGCGACCGCTGCGGACGGGTCGCTTCTCGTGGCCGGGACACGGGTCGTTCTCCAACCTGTCCTCGGCTGCGCTGCGCGCGGCATCGATCCCCCGTGCACGGCCTGCCGAGCCGGGCACGTCGGGAACTGCGGGTATCTCGCCTTCGGGCATATCCGGCCCGGACTGCAGACCGGCTTTTGCGCCGACACCGGCGGCGGATGGTCGACGAACGGTCTGGTGGCGCACTCCAGCCAGCTCTTCGCCGTGCCCGAAGGGTTCAGCGACACGGACGCAGTAACGATCGAACCGGTGGCCTGCGCCGTGCACGCCGTGTTGGGCGCTGGCATCCGAGACGGGGACGTGGTGGCGGTTCTCGGCGCGGGCACTCTGGGCCTCACCGTCACCGCCGCGCTGGCCCATATGGCCGCCAACGGGCGCTGCCCGGCACCACGCTCGCTCCTGGTCGGCGCCAAGTACCCCCATCAGCAACGGCTGGCCCGTGAGTTCGGTGCGACCGATGCGTTACCGGCCGACCAACTCGCGCGCGCGGTGCGCCGACAGACCCACTCGCTCTCCTTCGGCGGCGTGGCCGGTGAGACGGCGACGCTGTCCGGAGGGGCCGACGTGGTCATCGATTGCGTGGGCAGCGCCGAATCGATCAGCCAGTCGCTCTCCATGGTCCGCCCCCGCGGCACCGTCGCCCTCGTCGGGATGCCCGGCAAAGTGACGATCGACCTCGCACCGTTGTGGCACCGCGAGGTTCGCCTGGCGGGTGCCTACGCGTACGGAACCGAGTCGGTGCCGGGTATGGCCGGCGACGGGTGCTGCAGCGACGGGTGCACGGAAGCGGCCGGCAGCCAAACCCAAGGAGGTCACCACGTTCGCCCTGGCGTTCGACGTCGTAGCTGCGGCGTCAACCGGTCGTCTGGTCTCCGCGACCTACCCTCTCGCCCGCTTCGAGGAGGCGGTCGCCCATGCCGGCGCAGCCGGGAGGCGGGGGGCCGTGAAGATCGCCTTCGACATCAGGAAAGGACACACCCGATGAGCCGCCGTCCCGGTTTCGTGCTCGAGGTGGACAAATCCACGCCGCCGACCCTGTTCTGGAATGGCGAGGGCTTCACGCTCGAGACCCTCCCCGAGGGCAGTCGGGTGATTTACGCCCCCGAGCCGATGAAGGCGCTCGACGATCCTTACGGCGCCATTCGCCACGCCCTGCTGCACCCCGTCGGCGATCGCGACCCTTTGCCGGCGTTGCTCCACGCGGGCATGAAGCTGACGATCTGCTTCGATGACATCTCGCTCCCGCTCCCTCCGATGGAAGCACCGGACATCCGCCAGATGGTCATCGAGACCGTGCTCGACATGGCCGCCGACGCCGGCGTCGATGACGTCATGCTCATCGCCGCCCTGGCGCTTCATCGGCGCATGACCGAAGACGAGTTGCGGCACGCGCTGGGCGACCGCGTCTACGACGCCTTCGCTCCGCACGGCCTCCTCACCCAGCACGACGCCGAGGACCCCGACAATCTCATCCATCTCGGCCAGACGGAATCGGGCGAGGACATTGAGATCAACAAGCGGGCCGCCACCTCGGATCTCCTGGTCTACGTCAACATAAACCTCGTCGCCATGGACGGTGGGCACAAGAGCGTGGCCACCGGACTGGCCAGCTACAAGTCGTTGCGTCATCACCACAATCCCCGGACCATGCAACATTCCCGATCATTCATGGACGCCCCGGCGTCCGAACTGCACAGTTCGAACTGGCGCATGGGGAGGTTTATCGCCGACGCCGGCGTGAAGGTCTTCCAGATCGAGACCACGCTCAACACCGACACGTTCCCCTCCTCGTTCTCCTTCCTGCAAAAGCGCGAATGGGAGTGGAACCTGCGCGACCGCGCCACATTCGCCGCAACCTCGCGGTCACTCAGAGGAGTGCCGCCTCGCCTCGCCCGCCAGATCTTCCACTCGATCGAATCGCCCCACGCCATGACATCCGTGCAGGCCGGTGAGGTCGAAGCCGTCCACGCCATCACGACAGAGAACGTGTGGAAGCAACAAGGAGTCGACGTGGAGGGGCAGACCGACATCCTGACGTTGGGACTGCCGTACATCTGTCCCTACAACGTCAACTCGATCATGAATCCGATCCTGGTGGCCTGTCTCGGCTTGGGATACTTCTTCAACTTGTACCGCGGCAAGCCGCTCGTGCGCGAGGGCGGCGTGCTCATCCTGCGTCACCCGACGCGACCCGAGTTCCACCCTGGCCATCACCCCAGTTACATCGATTTCTACGAGCAGGTCCTCACCCAGACCGTCGATCCCGTCGCCATCCACAAGCAATTCGAGGAGGCCTTCGCCACTGACCCGTGGTACATCCACCTCTACCGCACGGGTCACGCGTATCACGGCGTCCATCCCTTCTACATGTGGTACTGGTGCGCGCATGCGCTCGAGCATCTGGGCCGCGTCATCATCGTCGGTGGAGATGCCAAGGCTGTTCGTCGGCTCGGGTTCTCACCGGCTTCCTCGTTGAACGACGCGTTGGAAATCGCGAGCGACGTCGTCGGGCCCTCTCCCACCCTCACCCACCTGCACGCACCCCCGCTCATGATGGCGGACGTGCACTGATGTCACGGTCGGGGGGTCTGGTCAGTCGGGCGCGCCGCATCCGCTTTCCTCTGGCGGCACCGTCGTGGCCGGCCACCGTCGAACGACCGGACCCCGAGCGCAAGCTCGGACTCGACTACGACCACGAGTGGTCTCGCCGTTACCCGGCCCGTCTGGCTCGAGCCATGGTCATGGACAACCTGGCTCGACCGGTCGCACGCGTCATCGCCCCCGCCACTGTGCGCGGCGTGGAGCACCTCCGCCACGTGCAGGGCCCGGTCATCTTCGCCGCGAATCACGCCAGCCACGTCGACACTCCACTCCTGTTGACCAACTTGCCTCTCGAGTTCCGTCACCACACCGTGGTGGCGGCCGCGTCCGACTATTTCTTCGATCGCACCTGGAAATCGATGCTCTGGTCGTTCGCCCTGGCCGCCATCCCGTTCGAACGGAGAAAGGTCAGCCGCAAGTCGGTCGACACTCTCTCCGCCTTGCTCGAGGACGGCTGGAACCTGGTCATCTTCCCCGAGGGTGGACGGTCACCCGACGGTTGGACGCAGCCCTTCGGCGGGGTCGCCGCCTACCTGGCCCGGCGCACCGGCCGCCCCGTCGTCCCGGTGTATCTCCATGGCACCCGCCACGTGCTGCCCAAGGTCTCCGATGTGCGCGCCCAGGCACCCGGCGGTTCGGGCACCGAGGGGCGTCGAGGTGGACAGCTGCGTCGCTCCCCGATCTCGGTCCTCTTCGGGGCCCCGCTCTCCCCCGACGAAGGCGAGAACGCCCATCGCTTCTCGGACCGGATCGAGGCCGCCGTCGCCAACCTCTCCCGTGAAGTGCACGCGGACTGGTGGCAGGCCCGACGGGCGGTCAGCACGGCCGACCCTGATGAAGGTGCTGCGCACGCGCACCGGGGGCCCGACGCGCCCGCGTGGCGCCGGGCCTGGGCCCTCGACACACCGCCGTCGAGTGGTCGCGCCCGTTGGCCTGAATAATTCCGGTCCCGAACGGCCGCCAGCTGTGAAAGGAGCCCCGATGTCCACTTCCGATCCTCGTGCGATCAGCGATACCCCTCAGGCCGCACACGCAGGTGACCACGCGGGCGGCGTGGTCACGAAGATCAGCTCTCGATCCGTTGCCGAGACCGCGTCGTTGTTCACGGCATTGCTCATCAGCAAGGACCTCAAAATCTTCGACGTGATCGATCAACGTGGCGAAGCCCTACTGGTCGGATTGCCGCTACGGGACACGGTGCTGGTCATCTTCGGGAACCCGGCCGCAGGTACCGCGGTGATGGACGCCTCACCCTTGTCAGCTCTGGATCTTCCGCTCAAGGTGCTGATCTGGTCGGACGAGGGACGGACCAACGTCTCCTATGTCTCACCCGACGCCCTGGCGGCTCGTTGGGGCCTCAGTCCAGAACTCGTGGCGAACCTCCGCGGGATCGACGCACTCACGGACGCGCTCGTCGACCGATAGCGGGGCGCACCGGCGCGGCGCGCATCTGCTCGCCGAACCCTTATGCGTGTGCGGGCGGTTGCCGTACTCCGATTTCGTTGCCGTCGGCGTCGCTGACCTTCGCGACGAGCATCCCGCCGCCGACGTCGGTCGGCTCTTGCACCAACTTTGCTCCGGCCTTCTGGAGGGCGGCGAGGGTGGCCGAGATGTCATCGACGTCGTAGAACGGCACAGGCCCCGTCATGCCCTGGTCGTGCCCATTGGGAACGAGACCGATCTCGGCCCCGTTGACAGAGAAGCCGACGTAAAAGGGCGAGTCGACGTGGGGTGCGGCACCGAACAGAGCGGTGAAGACGGCTTTCGCCTTCTCGGGGTCCCTCACAGGGTAGAGCACGGTAGTGCACTGAACTTCCATCGATATCTCCTCTTGTCACGTTTCACCACACTCGTGGGTCAATGTATATGACACCGAAGCACAGGAGAATGTGACGTGGATCAGACGATAACGCTGGCGGATCGATTCGAAGCCAACCGGCCGCATCTTCGTGCCCTGGCGTTCCGGATCCTCGGCAATGCCGAGGACGCGGACGATGCTCTTCAAGAGGCCTGGCTCCGCCTGTCGACAACGGACGCCGGCGAGATCGCGAATCTCGGGGGCTGGCTGACGACCGTTGTCTCACGGCTCTGCCTCAATACGCTCCGGCATCGGCAACGGCGACCCTCTACGTCGATCGATGACGGATCCATCGTCGAAGAGTTGGCACTGCGGGCTGCGGTGACGCCCGAGGATCAGGCCATTCTCGCCGACTCCATGGGCCACGCACTCCTCGTCGTCCTCGACAGACTCAACCCGGCCGAGCGGATCTCCTTCGTCCTCCACGACATGTTCTCCGTGTCGTACGGGGAGATCGCCTGGATCCTCGGTAAGTCAGAGGACGCGTGCCGCCAGCTTGCGAGCAGGGCACGCCGGCGCGTGCGAAGAGCAGAGGATCCGAGCTCTGATGCCCGGCGGCAGCACGACATAGTCGTCGCGTTTCTCACCGCGGCAAAATCGGGGGACTTCGAGTCGCTGCTCTCGCTCCTCAGCCCTGATGCCGAACTCGTCGCTGATGCAGCGGCTATCGCCATGGGTGCCCCGGCGAGCCTGGTTGGACCACGCGATGTCGCAGCGAGATTCTCCGGGGGTGCGAAGGCTGCTCGCATCGCGTTCCTCGACGGGCTGGCGGGGCTGGTGTGGGCGCAGGGTGGCACAGCGAAAGTCGCCTTCGATTTCACCGTCGTTGCAGGCAGGGTGACTCGGATCGAGATGATCGCCGATCACGACGTCCTCGAGGAGATTGACATGGATTTCGTCCGCCGCAGCAGGAGAGGCGCCGGCACGTGAGGCCGAGCCCAACGGCACGGCCGGCTGACGACTGCGGACGAGCGGCTCGAGGAGAGCTCGCTCTCAGTACGGCTCGCCGAGCCGGTCCAGGTAGTCGTCGGCGAGAATCTTCTCCTCCCGGTAGCGCTCGAAGTCCGCGTCGGAGACGCCGAGCACCTTCTTGTAGACGTACTCGTTGTCCTCGCCCAGGACCGGCGATCCCCGGCGCCACTCCTGGGGAACACCGCTGTAGGGCTGCCCCGGGTGCAGGTGGGTGCCCACGTCGAGGCTGTGCAGAGGACGCTGCCATTCGCGCTCTCCGAAATGCGGATCCGCGGCGAACCTTTCGTCGTCGAGAATCGGTCCGGCGGCGATCCCCGCCCGTTGGAGGTCGAGAAAGGCCTGTTGCGCCCACTGTCCCGCCGCCCAAGCGCCAATCACCCGGTCCAACTCGTCGTGGTGCTCCTGACGCCCGGTCAGATCAGCGAACCGAGGGTCCCGACCGAGATCTCCCCGGCCCATCACCTCGGTCAAGGCGAGCCACGCCGCATCGTCCTCAACCGAGATGGCCAGCCAGTCCTCGCCTCCCCGGCATCGGTACAGACCCTGTGGCGCGCGCCAACGGTCCCGGTTGCCCCAACGCCGGGGCTCCACGCCGAGTTGGCAGTCGATGAAGATGTCCCCCAGGTGATTCAAGATGTTCTCGCTCTGGTCGACCTCGACCAGTTGCCCCCGGCCGGTCTGCGCCCGGTAACGCAATGCGGCGACGGTGGCGAAGGCGGCGGCAGGGCCCGAGGCCGCGTCCATGTACGTCGTGCCTGGTGTGGTGACGAGCTCGGTCTCGCGATGTCCGCAGAGCCAGGCCATGCCGGTGAGGCCGTCGAACTGCGCACCGAAGCCGGTGAAGTCGGACCAATCGCCGGTCAGTCCCGTCGGCGGCATGCGCACGATGATCAAGCGGGGATTGCGAGCTTGCAGTTCGCTCGTGTAGAGGCCGATGTGGGGCAGACCGCTCGTGCGGAAGTTCTCGATGAACACGTCGGAGCGCTCCAACAATCGCATGAGGAGCTCCCGGCCTTCGGGTCGTCGGTTGTCGATGGTGCACGAGAGCTTGTTCCGTGCGATGGCGTTGTTCATGGCGTGGCGGTTCCACGGGCGGTCCGGCCGGTCGGGAACAGGGTCTACCGTAGAGCGAGCCGAGAAACCCCGGATCCAAGATGGTGGGTCGAGCCTGGTACCCCTTCGTCGTCGGGGGCAGTATCCAGGGGTTCTCGACCCGAATGACCTCAGCGCCGAGGTCGGCGAGCAGCATGGTGGCGAAAGGGCCCGACCAGACCGTGGTCAGATCGACCACCCTGATCCCCCGGAGTGGCGGAGACGAGGGCGACGGCACGTTGTCAGAGACGGCCCGCGCCGGTGGCCTGCTCCCCTGCGCGGCCGCCGGCAGGCTCAACTCCGCCGCAACATCCTCGTCGTGCTCACCGCGGCGCGGGGCGAGGCGCCGCGAGTGACCATCCACCCTCGGCAAAGCGATAGGGGGCTCCGGGCATCTTGATGGACCCTGCTCCGGGATCATCCGCATGGACCCAGAAGCCGCGCTGGGCCAGGTGGTCGGCCGCAATGACCTCGCCCGGCTCGTTCACGCCCGCCAACGGCCAACCCACCCGTTGTGCCTCCGCGGTCGCCTCGGCGCGCGTGCGAGCCAAGAGCCACGGATAGAGGGCCGCATCGATCACCTCTTTGGTCTCACCGCGCTCAAATGCATCCGGGCGGGCGAATGCGGCGTAGAGGTCCTCGTCATTGAGGACTTCGAGCATCTGGTCCAGTTGCTGGGGCGTGGACATCATCGCCACGTACCCGTCTGCGCATGGGTACACGCCAAGTGGGAGCAGCGATTCACGCCCTCCGGCATAGAGGCTCGGTCCGGGCGTGCAATCGCGGTAGCGATAGGAAAGGAGGGTTGTCGCCCGGGCGGGAATCGTCGAAAGGGCTTCGGTGGCCGCGCAGTCGACGAAATATCCCACACCGGTCGCTTCAGCGTTCAGCACGGCCCCGAGCGCACCCAGCGCGGCCAGATTGGCCACCACACAGAGCCCGAGATGACCGGGGAAGCGGACGGGAGCCTCGTTCGTCCGATCATCGATCATGTTGTTGCTCATGGCTTGCGCGATCAGGTCTTCCCAGTGGTAGCCGGCGTAGGGCCCCGTGGCGCCGAACCCGCTGATGCGCACCAGCGAGACACCCGGCGTGCGCTCGTGCACGGTGTTCCACGAGTACCCCCACGTCTCGAGGCGCCCCGGACCCGTTGCCTCGATGATCAGGTCGCTGCGATCAATGAGCGCACCCAGCCGTTCTCGGCCGCTGACCGTCGCCGGGTCGAGGACGGTGCTGCGCTTGTTGGTGTTCAGGTGCAGGAAGGCCCCGCCCCGGAACGTCCCATCCAGATCGCGGGCGACACTCTCACGATGACGCAGCACGTCGCCGGACGGGCTCTCTACCTTGACCACATCGGCACCCAAATCGGCGAACAGCTTTCCGCAATAGCTGCCGACAACGCCCTCGGCCAACTCCACCACCTTGATCCCGCTCATCAGCTGTCGCAATGCCCCCCCTTTCCTGCCAGGAGGCCGAGGCTAATCGGTGTGGATCGCGGTGTTCAGGACGTCGGCCAGACCAACTCGAGGTTCTCGACCGACCGCAGCCCGGGGGGATAGTGCAGCTCGATCCCGGGCTTCAGCTCATACTCGGGGATGCGCCGGTGCCACTCGCGCAATGCGATGCGAAGCTCTCGGCGGGCCAGGTGCGAGCCGAGACATCGATGCACCCCACCCCCGAATCCCAGATGCCGATTCTCCTCACGGTCGAAACGCACATCGAAAGGGTCGCCGAACACTGCCGGGTCGACATTGGCCGCCCCGATCGAGACGAACACGATGCTGCCTGGAGTGATTGGACAGCCGGCCACGACGGTGTCGCCGGTGGCGGCGCGTGCAGTACCTGCGACCGGGGTCTCCCACCGCAGGAGTTCTTCGACGGCGCGGGGGATGACGGACGGGTCCGCCACGATCTGGCGCCGATGCTCGGCGTGCTGGGCCAAATAGGCGAAGAACAGGGTAAGCGAATCGGTGACGGTGTCGAGTCCGGCGATCAAGAAGAGGAAGCAGATGTCGAGGATCTCGTCTCGGCTCAGCTTCTCCCCGTCCACTTCGGCCCGCAGGAATTCGGTCAGGATGTCGTGTTCGGGTTTTTTCTGACGCTCATCCAAGATCGCGTCGAAATACACGTAGATCTCCTGACCGATCTCCTCTCTGAAGTGCATCTGCTCGGTCGGATCCCCCGGAGGGCGCATGATGCCATCCTTGAGCCGCAGAAGCGTGTCGAGCTCCTCCCACGGCAGGCCCATCAGCCCCAAGAAGACCGCGGAGGGGAAAAGTACCGCCAGCTCCTCGCTGAAGTTGCAGCTGCCGCGGTCGATGAACGCGTCGATGAAATGGTTCATCCGCGCGGCCACGTCGTCTTCGATGGCATCCATCTTCTTCGGCGCAAAGAGGGGATCGAGGATCTTGCGGTACTTCAGGTGCTCGGGCGGGTCGACACTGAGCGGAATGAGCGGGCGCACGTTGCCCAGCTGCACGAGGTCTCGCGAGGTGTAGCTCTCGGGATTGCGCAGCACCTCGTCGACGGCGGCCCTGCTCGCCACGACGACAAACCCTTCCGCAGGACAAATGATCCCGCCGTTCTCGAGAAGCGCCTTGTACTTCGGCTGTGGCTCGACCAGGTCGAAGAGGTCGTCGAGCCCCTCCTCATCGCCCCGGAACACCGCTGTGGGCTCGTCCTGGCTCTCTGACGCCTCTGACATCGCGCTCCCTCGGTTCGACCACTTTTCGCCACCCGTCCGCCATGGACCGCCCGATCCTAACGAGCCTGGGACCCCAAAGCTTGGGCGACTGCCTGAGAACATACGGGACGCAGCGTGCGCCGCCGAATAACCTGACACCCGGCCGTCAGACTTCGGCCGTTCCGTTCTCCAGAGAGGTGCGACAGAAGATGAGCGAACTAGAAGGCAGGGTGGCCATCATCACCGGAGCCGGCCGGGGCATCGGGCGGGAACACGCGCTGCTTTTCGCGTCCGAGGGGGCCAAAGTCGTGGTGAACGACCTCGGCGGAGCGACCGACGGCACCGGGGCTGACGCCTCGCCTGCTCAGCAGGTAGTCGACGAGATCACCGCAGCCGGGGGAACAGCGGTCGCCAACCACGACGACGTTTCGGATTGGGACGGCGCACAGCGTCTGATCGATCAGGCGGTGACCAGCTTCGGCAATCTCCACATCCTGGTCAACAACGCGGGGATCCTGCGCGACCGCATGCTCATCAACATGTCCCCGGAGGAATGGGACGTGATCATGAAGGTGCACCTGCGCGGTCACTTCTGCACGACACGGTGGGCGGCCACGTACTGGCGTGAAGAGTCCAAGGCGGGGAGGGCCGACAAACGATCGGTGATCAACACCTCGTCGACCTCCGGGCTGTTCGGCAACGTGGGTCAGACCAACTACGGAGCGGCCAAAACGGGGATCGCCACCTTCTCGATGATCGCCGACAACGAGTTGGCCCGGTACGGCGTGCGTGTCAATGCCATTGCGCCCGCTGCTGCGACTCGTCTCACGGCCACGGTCGCCGTCGAACGACCGGTCGTGGCGCCCGATGAATGGTCGCCGATGGACCCCGCCAACATTGCTCCGTTCGTCGCCTACCTCGCCACCGAGGACTGCCCCATCCACGGGAGGGTCTTCCTCGTCGCCGGCGGGCAGGTCCACTTGTTCCAGCCCTTCGCCATCATCGACAAGGTGGAGAAGAACGGCCTCTGGACCATCGACGAGCTGCGGACCCAGGCTGCGCACTTTGCCGACGAGCCCTTCACCCTCAACAACCCCTACGAGGGTCAGATCGGCTAAGGTCGGTCGCCGGTCGGGATGGCGGTGCGGTCCGGTCGGAACAGTGGCACCCAAGCCTCTCCCGCCTGCTCGAACGTCACGACGACGGGCATCCCGATGTACACCTCGTCGACCGCGACGTCGACCAGGTCGGTGGTGAACCGGATGCCGGCCTGTTCGACCAGTTCCACGATGGCGATGACGTACGGCAACGGAACGGCCGGATTGTAGGGATGGCGATTGACGGTGAAGGTGAAGACCGTGCCACGGCCGCTGACCGGCTGCGGAACCAGCTCGCCCCCGCACTGCGGGCACACGTCAACCATGGGATGAGCCCACCGCCGGCATGAGCCGCACCGTGCGATGAGCAGCACCCCCCCGGCCCCACCTGTCCAGAAGGGCCGATTGAGATCGGTGATCGGGGGCGGTATCCGCGACGGGGGTGGCTCGTCCACCACGACATCGTACGCATATGTCGTACTAACTTGAGAGGTCGTGAGCGGTCTGGGGCGGGGCGCCATCATTTCAGGCATCGGGATGTCGCAGATCGGTCGTCGAACCGGGATCTCCGGCAGTGTCCTGACCACGAGCGCGGCGCTGTCGGCCATCGCCGATGCCGGTCTCGAGCCGGGGCAGATCGACGCGGTGACCACCGTGGGTGGCGGTGAGGTCCCGGGAATATCCGCAGAGCTCGGTGTCACCGCGCGCTGGAGCGACAAAGGCCCGGCGAGCGGTGGCCTGCTTGCTCCCGTCCTGGCGGCGTGCCGTGCCGTCTCCAACGGTGCGGCGCGCCACGTGCTCATCTACCGGACCGTGTTGATGATGGGCGGCAGCATCATGCCCGAGGGCGGCACGGGCGGTACCGGGGGCGGCACGGGGGACGCGTCCGACGCTCCCCCTTCTTTTCCCGGGCTCGAGTGGATGGGGCCACTTCTCACGATGCACGCCTACTCGGCCGCCAACTGGCTCGCCATGCACTGCCGACGACACATGTACCTCTACGGGACGACGAAGGAGCAGCTCGGTTGGCTGGCGGTCAACAGCCGGCGCAACGCCGGGCTCAACCCCGATGCCGCCTATCGGGAGCCGCTCACGCTCGAGGACTACTTCAGCGCGCGCATGATCTCGGACCCCTTCGGTCTCTTCGACTGTGACGTACCCATCGACGGCTCCATCGCCCTGGTCGTTTCTGCCTCGGACTTCGCCGACGACTGCAAGAGCCCGGTCGTGCGGGTCGAGGCATTCGGCGGGGCCTCCGGCGTGGGGAGCTGGGATCAGCGGCCCGACTATCCGAAGATGGCCTCGGAGGAGGCCGCCGCCGAAATGTGGGGCCAGACCGACCTCACGCCACGCGACATCGACGTGGCCGAGCTCTATGACGGCTTCACCTTCCTCACGCTGGCATGGCTCGAAGCACTCGGGATCTGTGCCGACGGCGAGTCGGGCCCGTTCATCGAGGGCGGGACGCGGATCTCCTTAGAGGGAGAGCTCCCCCTCAACACCTACGGCGGACAGTTGTCGGCGGGCCGCATGCACGGGTACTGGATCCTCCACGAGGCCGTGCTGCAGCTGCGTCATCAGGCGGGCGCGCGCCAAGTGGCGGAGGCCGAGGTGGCGGTGGCCACCGTCGGCGGCGGGCCGATCGCCGGCTGCATGTTGCTCACGCGCGTAGCCCTCGTGCGGGCGCTCCGCCCTACCTGGCGCTTCCACGTCGCAACCGGCGCGGGCCCCGGCGGGATCTTCCCGCGGCGCCGAGGCGTTCCTGGCGCAGAGCCTCCTCGGCGGCGTCATCGAGCGGTGCGAGCTTTTCGGTGTCGAGCGCCCAACACAAGAGGAGGTCGGCCAACGCCGGATTCCGCGCCAGCACGGGCCCGTGCAGGTAGGTGCCGAGCACGTGGCCGGCGACGGCGCCCTCGGTGCCGGTACCGTCCCCATTGCCGATCCCGGCACTGACCAGCGCCAAGGGTAGGGTGCCCGGGTCCAATGTCGTCGCTCCGCCGTGGTTCTCGAAGCCGGTCAGTTCGGGCAGGGAGGCTCCGATCGCCTCCGCCACGACTTCGCCCACCGCGCGGGTGCCGGTCCCCTTGACGGTCGCGATATTGAGAAGCCCGACCCCTTCGTGGAGGACGCCGTCCGCTCCGGGAAAGCTCTTCCCGACGATCTGATAGCCGGCGCAGACCGCCAGGACCGCAGCTCCCTCGGCGACACGACGACCCAACGTCCCGTCTTCGGTGAGCGACCGCGCCGCACGCACCTGCGGGCCGTCCTCGCCACCGCCCAGGCAGTAGATGTCGGCCTCGGGCAACGCGACGTCCGAGGTCGCCTGGACGAGATCGACCTCGACACCACGCCATTGCGCCCGACGGGCCAGGATCAGTCCGTTGCCACCGTCGCCGTAGGTGCCCAGGAGGTCGGGATAGACCACCGCGATGCGCAGGGTCGTCGTCACGCCTTGACTCCCAGAAGCTCGCCGAAGGCGGTGTAGTTCCCGATGACGTCGACGCGTACCTCACCTTGACGACTGTCGCCGTCGACATCGACCCCGGACCCGGCCATCCGCACGGCGGCCACCGGGTCGGGCTCCATCAGGTGGGCCACGCCGGCATAGCGCAGACGTACCGAAAGATCGCGGCAGCGGTCGCCCGTCGCGATCACGGTGCGGGCGGCGAGGCGTTCGAACGGGACGTCCCACAGCCAGCTCGGGTCGGCGCCGTCGGCGGTCCGTGCATTGATGCTGATCACGAGCGGCCGCTCCTCCTCCCCCACCAGGTCGAGGAGCTCGCTCCACCCGGCCGGGTTCTTGGCCAGCATGAGCCGGGACGGCACTCCCCCCACCACGCGGACGGTGAAACGGCCCGCCACCTCTCCGACGGAGGCCATGGCACCGAGAGCCGCGGCGACGTCGATGCCCTGGGACTGCGCTGCCACCGCCGCCATCAGCGCATTGGCGTCATTGAACCGGCCGGGCAGCGCCAGCGAGATCTCCTCGGTCCGGCCGTCCGACCAGACCGCGTGGAACCTCGTCCCGTGCTCGGTGGCGGTCAACGTGGCGGTGGGCACGGGCCGGGCGAAACCGCACCCGGTGGTGCAGGCCCAGGAGCCGTCCGTCGCGAAGGCGATGCGGCCCTCGCAGGAGGGGCAGCCCACCGCATCGAGCTGCCAGCCCAGCCCGACGGCGACCCAGCGCACCTGGGCCGCCGCGCCGGCGGCCCAGACCACCAGCGGGTCGTCGGCGTTGGCCACCACCGTGACGTGTGGCGCCGCGGCCAGGGCGGCGCGCCAATTTCCCGCCACCATGCGTACTTCGTTGGTGCGGTCGAGCTGGTCGCGTGAGAGGTTGAGGAGCACAACGCACGTGGGATTCGTGGCGGAGAGCACGCGGGGGAGGTAGATCTCGTCGACCTCGAGCACGGCCCGGGTGGCGGCGCGATCGCCGGCGAGGGCGGCCACGTGACCCGGGGGCATGTTGGACCCGGTCTCATTGCTGACCACCCGCTCACCGTCCGCACCGAGGGCGACCGCGAGGAGGTGCGTGGTGGTCGTCTTCCCGTTGGTGCCGGTGACCAAGGACACCGCACGCCCCGCCGCGAGGTGCTGGAGCAGACGCGGATCGACCTTGAGACCCGATCGACCGCCGACCACGGTGCCCTGTCCCCGACCGAGCCGCCGCGACGTGGCATTGACGGCGCGCGTGGTGAAGATGGCGAGGTGAAACCTCACGAAGGGGGCTTGGTGCGCGCCAGCTCCTCGGCGGTGGGCTCGTGCGCTTCTTTGGACTCTTCGGGCAACAGGTCCGAAATGGCCGTCATGATCGTCACGGTGTCGGCAACTGCGTCGTCGCCTGAAAGCGACAACGGCCGCCCGACCCGGACCGTGACCTTCGGGGGGTGGCGCAGCAGGGTGACGTCGGGTATCCGGGCGGACCGGGGCCAGACCTTCTCGGTCCCCCACAATCCGATCGGTACCACCACCGCGCCACTAGATGCGGCCAGTCGAGCCGTCCCGGTCTTCCCCTTGAGCTCGGTATCGAAGAACGCGGGCCCACGCGGGATCGTCCCTTGTGGCAGGACGACGACGACTTCGCCGGCGCGCAAGGCCGCCTCGGCCGCGCGCAAGGGTTGGTCCGACCCATGGCCCCGGTCCACCGAGATGCCACCGACGGAGCGCGCCACGGTGCCCACCACCGGCGCGTCGAAAATCTCCTTTTTGCCCAGGAAACGGACGGGCCGGCCCACTCGTGCGGCGACCAGGGCGAGTGCCGCCACGTCGAAGTAACTCCGGTGGTTGGCGGCCAACAGGACGGGGCCCTTCGACGGGATGTTCTCGAGTCCCGAGATGTCGAAGCGCGCGTAGGGGAACGACAACGGCCGGACGAACGGCCGCAGAAGGTGATACGGCTCGAGCCCGACCACACTCGGCACGCCGGGCGGCCGGTCCCAATGCTCAATGGGCCAGCGGCGTGCGGTGGCGACGATGGTCAACGACGGGTCAGGGTTGACTGCGTGCGGGAAGCCCACGCTCGCCAGCAGCGGTATGTCGAACACGCTGTCGCTGCAGGCGTGGCAGTCGTCGGGATCGATGGACTCCTCCTTGCACCAGGCCCGCACCGCCTTGAGCTTGCCGGTGCCCCACACGAAGCCTTCGTAGAGACGTCCGGTGTAACGCCCGTCCTCCGTCTCGTAGTTCGTGGCAATGACCGCGTCGAACCCCATCGCCTCGGCGAACGGTGTGACCATGTCCACCGGGGTGGTGGTGGCGAGCACCAGGAGGTGACCGTCGGCCCGGAACGCTTCGAGATATTGGGGGGCAAAGGGGGCCACCAACTCCGTCAGGTCGGCGACCGCCCTCTTGCCCGCTGCCTGCACCTGGCTCTGGCGCCATCCTTTGGCCACTCGGGCGGCCGCCCTGACGAGGCCCATGGAGAAGAGATTCTCACCAAACCGGTCGTTGACGGCATAGAGAATTTTGTCCCCCGGAAGCGCCCGCCCTTTGGGGAGGACCCCCTCGTCCACCAGGGCCTTGTTGAGCGCCTGCCCCGAGGCACGACAGAGCAGCGTGCGGTCGAGGTCGATGAACACCGCGCTCTTGGCCATGGTTCGTCAGCCTAAGGCAACACCCACCATGCCGGGCTGAAGAGGGGGCGAGGACCCGCCGGAGGGCGTCCCCTCAATCGGGACCGGGGTCGATCATGGATCGGTACACCGCGAGCAGGGCGCTCTTCTGCGTCTCGTTGAGCAGCGGGTCGTTGCGGATGGCCGTCGGGGTGGTCGTCGTGGGGACGTCGTCCGAATCGATGTCGGCGGCATGGGCCAACAGGTCGCTGACCGACAGGTCGAGCGCTTCGGCCAACGCTTTGACGATGGCGATCGAGGGCTGGTGCAATCCCCGTTCGATCTGGCTCAGATAGGGATTGGAGACGTTTGTGAGATCAGCCAGCTGGCGCAGGCTCAGTTGCGCGAGATGCCGTTGGGTGCGCAGGTAGGTCCCGAACGCGTCCCACGGCCCCCCGTCCGGCGACTTGTCGTCCACCACGAAACTCTATCGGCGGCGGCTGTGCGGATTGGCGCCGCGCGCCGCAGGGCCGCGGCGGCTGTGCGGATTGGCGCCGCGGCCGCAGGGCCGCGGCGGCTGTGCGGACCCCCTGATTTATTGCGGCTGTGTGAACTGGCGGCCGTGTCATGCGAATGGGCCTTGTAGCCGGTTCCGTTCGCAGTGGCCGTGTGCTTGACTGACAGGGAACCTCCGAGTAGCGCCAAAGAAGAGGCGTTGGTGGTGAGTTGAAGGTGGTGACCATGCCGAAACGGTTTGTATTCGAGCGGGTCGGGTCGGCCCTCAGTCCTCGTAGCGTGGTCGGGCGGATTGATCCGCTCGGACTCGCCGGAGCCCTGGCGCAAGTGGGCAGGCGGACGGCCACCGGCGCGCTGCCTCGGCGTCTGGCCGGTCTCGGCGTCGAGATGGCGAAGGTCGCAGTGGGCCGTTCCTCGATCGCACCGGAGCCCAAGGACTGGCGGTTCGAGAACCGGGCCTGGAAGGAGAACCCTCTCTACCACCGCATCTGCCAGGCCTACCTCGCCTGGACGCGCACGGCGCTCGACCTGGTCGACGACGCCCACTTCGAATGGCGGATGGAGGAGCGGGCCAAGCTGGCGACCATCCTCGTGACTGCGGCCCTGGCGCCGACGAACCTTCCGCTCCTCAACCCCGATGTCGTCGAGCGCGCCTATGAGACCGGCGGCCGGAGCGTCGTGAAAGGCCTGGGGAACATCTCGCGTGATGTCCTCACCAACAAGGGCTTCCCTCGTTCGGTCAACCGGGACGACCTGCTGGTAGGCCGCGACCTGGCCCTCACCCCCGGCGCCGTCGTCTTCCGCAATGATGTGTGCGAGCTCCTGCAGTACTCACCGTCGACCGAGATGGTGAACAGCATCCCTCTCGTCATGGTTCCACCGATGATCAACAAGTACTACTTGGTCGACATGTCCCCCGGTAGGAGCTACGTGGAATTCTGTGTGCAAAGGGGATTCCAGGTGTTCGCGGTGAGCTGGCGCAACCCGACCGAGGAGCATCGGGACTGGGGTCTCGACGCGTACATCGACGCCGTGCACGAAGCACTCCAGGCCGCGGCCGAGATCGCCGGCACCGAACAGGTCAATACGGTGTCGCTCTGCGCCGGCGGCATCACGGTCGCAGCACTCCTCGGACACCTCGCGTCGACGCAGGACACGCTGATCAATTGCGCCACCTTTGGCGTTACCCTGCTCGACTTCACCGTGCCGACGATGATCGGGCTGTTGGCCAGTCCCGCCATCGTCGAAAACTCGGTGCGCGCCACGAAGAGGGGCGGCGTGCTCCCGGGCGCCTCCGCGAAGGCGCTGTTCTCCCTGCTGCGCCCCAATGACCTCATCTGGAACTACTGGGTCCGCAACAACCTGATGGGCGAGGAGCCGCCAGCCTTTGATGTGCTCGCCTGGAACTCCGATGCCACGCGGCTGCCCGCCGCGCTGCATGCCGACTTTCTCGACCTCTTCATGCAGAACTCATTGGCCGCCGGGGCACTCTTGGTCCACGGGACCCCCGTCGACTTGAGCAAGGTCGAGTGCGACTCGTTCGTGGTGGGAGCCCGCAACGACCACCTCACCGCGTGGAAGGCCTGTTACGCCACGACCCAGCTCATGGGCGGGACGAGCCAGTTCGCGCTTTCCTCATCGGGGCATATCCAGAGCCTCGTCAATCCCCCCGGCAACCCCAGAATGACGGTCGCCACCGCTGAGGCCACCGACGCCGACCCGGACCAGTGGCTCACCAAGGCTTCACCGGTCACGGGATCGTGGTGGGAGCCCTGGTCGGAATGGGCCTCAGCCCGTTCTGGCGACAGCCGCCCCGCGCCCACCTCACTCGGGAGTGCGGCACACCCGCCCGGGGACCCGGCGCCCGGAAGCTACGTGCTGGCGTCTTGATGATGTGTGACGCCCGAGACGGGACCCGATCACTCCGATGATGGAGACACCCCTGAACTCGTGGCTCCTCTTCGAGCACTCGCCGGCCCACGCACCCGAGGCCGAGCTCGTCAGCCGCTCTCCGTCCGGTGAGATCGAACGCCTGACCTATGCGGAGTTCGGTCGCCGGACACAGCAGTTGATGCACGCTCTCGAAAATCTCGGCCTCGGCCCCGGGGACTGCGTGGCCACGCTCGCATGGAACAGCTCCCGCCACCTCGAAGCGTACTTCGCCGTCCCGTGCACCGGACGCGTCCTGCACACCCTCAACGTCCGGGTCTCGGCCGAGGAGTTGGCCTTTCTGATCCAGGATGCCGACGACCGCGCCGTGCTGGTCGACCCCGATCTGCTGCCCCTCCTCGAGCAGGCCTTTGCGCATATCCCCTCGCCGCCGGCTCACGTCATCGTCCTCGACGCCAAGGTGCCCGAGACGTCGCTCAGGGGCGTGCTCGCCTACGAGGATCTCCTCGACGGCGAGGCCACCCATTACCCGAGGCCCCACATCGACGAGTTGCAGCCGATGGGGCTCTGCTACACCTCGGGAACCACCGGGCGCCCCAAAGGTGTGCTCTACACACATCGCTCCACCTTCCTGCACGCCCTGGCCGCCACCTCCCATGCCGGCATGTCGATCGGGCCGGGCGATGCGGTCCTTCCGCAGGTACCGATGTTCCACGCGAACGCCTGGGGCATGCCGTACGCGGCGGCAGCCGTCGGGGCCAAGCAGATCTTCTTCGCCGGTGCGCTCGACCCCCCGGCCTTCGTCGATCTGCTGGTGAACGAGAGGGTCACCGTGGCGGCCGGGGTGCCCACCGTCTGGCTCGGCATCGCCGACGAGTTGGTCCGACGCGGGGAGCGCCTCCCTGCGCTCCGCCACATCATCTGCGGTGGGTCACAGCCACCCCGCTCGATGATCGAGCGCTACGCGCAGGAGTTCGGCATTCGCATCGTGCAGGCGTGGGGCATGACCGAGACGTCACCCCTGGCGTCGGTCACCTGGCCCCAGGAGCACATGAGGGACTGGAGCGAGGAAGAAATCACCTCGGCGGTGTGGACCAAGGCCGGCCTCCCCTTGCCCGGCGTCGAGATATCCATCGTGGACGAATCCGGCCATGAGATCCCGGCAGACGGTGCGTCAATGGGCGACCTCACCGTGCGCGGACCATGGGTGGTCGACGGTTACCTGCACGGGCAGGGGGTGGAGAACTTCACCGCGGACGGGTGGTTCAAGACCGGGGACGTGGCGATCCGCTCGGCGGCCGGGTACTTCGTCATCGCCGACCGGACCAAGGACCTCATCAAGTCCGGCGGCGAGTGGATCTCCTCGGTGGACATGGAGGATCGGGTCATGCAGATGGACGCCGTCCTCGAGGCGGCGGTCGTCGCCGTGCCGGACCCGAAGTGGCAGGAGCGTCCCCTGGTCTGCGTCGTGCTCAAACCGGGCGCGGAGATATCGGTCGACGAGGTGCATGCGTATCTGCTGGCCGGGGGGTTTGCGCGGTGGCAATTGCCGGCGCGCATCGAGGTGATCGACGCCGTGCCCCGGACCTCGGTCGGCAAGTTCGACAAGAAGGTGCTGCGGGCCCGCTTCGTCTGAGTCGCTTCGCTCCTCCGCCCCGTTGCCCCGTTCCTCCGTTGCCCTACGGCTCCGTGGCCGGTGCCCCACGGCTCCGTGGCCGTTGACACGGGTCACGACCCCGTTGCATCGCGACCGTTCGCTTGATATAGTTCGCAACACCCTCAACAATCCCAATCCCACCCGAACACCCACGCGATAGGAAGACTGCTCATGACTGCTCTCGAGATGACAGAGAAGGTCCAAGACGGCGTACTCAAAGCCGTGGAGACCAGCCAGGCCTGGACGCTCGGCGCGATGCGTTCCACCGCGTCGGCCTTCGACGGCATCAAACCAGATCCCTCGCTCATGCCTTTCGCCGACAAGGTGCCCACTGCCACAGAGACGCTCGATGCCGCGTTCAGCTTCTGGGGCAAGCTCCTCGACGCGCAGCACACCTTCCTGACCGGCGTCGTGGAGGTCTACACGCCTGCGGCACCCAAGGTGACCGCCACCGTCGCCAAGAAGGTCTGAACCGGGCGGTCCGGCCGCTCCGCTCCTCTGCCGTCGGCGCAGAGGCCGATGAGAACTCCTTTGGTGCATTCGCCCGCTATGTCGTAATTTGTCGCGGGACGCACCGCGGCAAACCGGCCCCGCGGTGCACAAGGAGCCCACCGTGTCGCAGGCCACTCTCACGATCAACAGCCGCAACTACGGCGCGTGGTCGCTTCGGGGGTGGCTGTTGTGCAAGTTCGCCGGGCTGGACTTCACGGTCGAAGTCGTCGACAGCCACGACCCGGACGTCCGGGCCGAACTCCTTCTGCTCTCCCCGTCCTTCCTGGTGCCCCGGCTTCGCCACGGAGACCTCGTGATCTGGGACACCCTGGCCATCGGGGAATATCTCCACGAGTCACAGAGCAGCTCGCTGCTCCCGGACGACCCGAAGGCGAAGGCATGGTGCCGCTCGGTGTCCGGTGAAGTCCACTCCGGTTTCTCCAACCTGCGTTCGGCGCTGCCGATGAACATCAAGGCGCACCACCCCGGGTTCCCCGTCTGGGCGGGAGCCCAGGCCGACATCGACCGCATCGAGACCCTCTGGAACGACTGCCTTGCCGCTTCGGGAGGCCCCTTCCTCTTCGGCCAGGGCCCCACCGTGGCCGACGCGATGTACGCGCCCGTCTGCACCCGTTTTCGCACGTACGACGTCAAGACGGGCGCAGTGGCCAGCGAGTACGCCGAGACGATCTTGGCGACGCCGGAAATGGCCGAATGGACCGCTGCGGCGCAACTCGAGCCCGACGACGTCGAAGAGCTCGAGATGGAGTTCTGAGAGGGCCCAATCGAGTGACGCCGGCTCGTCGCCGGCCGGGGTCACGGATTGGCCAAGATGAAATTGCGCACGATCGGATAGATCTGTCGCTCCCAGCGGCTCCCGCTGAACACCCCGTAGTGACCGACGCCGGCCTGAAGGTGATGGCGTTTCTTCGACGGCTTGATCCCGGTGCACAGATCCTGGGCCGCCAATGTCTGACCGACCCCGCAGACGTCGTCCTTCTCCCCTTCGACCGTCAGCAGTGCGGTACGCCGGATGGCGGCCAGCTCCACCGGCCGCCCTCTCCACATCAGCTCCCCCCGGGCCAACAGCTCACGCTGAAAGACCCGGTCGATCGTCTCGAGGTAGAACTCGGCCGCGATATCGAGCACGGCGAAGTACTCGTCGTAGAAATCGGCGATCACTTCGGCCTCTTCGTCCTCACCCCGGACGAGATGGTTGTAGAGACTCACGTGCTGACGGATATGGCGCTCGAGGTTCATGCTCACGAACCCGGTCACCTGGAGGAAGCCCGGGTAGACGCGTCTGAAGGCACCCGGATAGCGCAGGGGCACCGTGGTGATGACGTTGCGCTCGAACCAGCTGAGTGGCTTGGAGTGGGCCAGCTCGTTGACCTTCGTCGGATTCACCCTGGTATCGACCGGGCCGGCCATCAAGGTGAGGGTTCTCGGTTGCGCCGGGTTGTCGTCGGCCGCCATCAGGGCCGTTGCCGCCAGGGCGGCGGGGCACGGTTGGCAGACCGACAGCATGTGCACGCCGGGCCCGATGTACTCAAGGTCGGCGATCACCTGGGCGATGTAGTCGTCGAGGCCGAAGCTCCCGTGCTCGATGCCGATGTCACGTGCGTTGTGCCAATCCGTCACGTACACGTCGTGATCGGGCAGCAGCGTACGCACGGTCGCCCGGAGCAGGGTGGAGAAGTGACCGGCCAGGGCAGCCACCAGCAGGACCCGGGGCTGGACCTCGCTGACCTCGTCCTTCGCGAAGTGCAGGAGGGACGAAAAGGGGGTGGACATGACGGCCTCTTCGCGCACCGGCGTCACCTCGCCGCCGGCCCTGGTGACCTGCGCAATGCCGAAGGGGGGCCGTTCGTGGGTCAGGCGGGACCGTTCGATCATCTCGTAGCCGGCGGACATCCGGCGGACCAGGCGATTGCCGGTCCATTCGGTGGGCAGCTCACCCAGTGACCAGTTCGCCAGCCCGGCGAGGGCTCGTGCCGGTGCGGTGAAGTCCCGCTGCGTCTGGTATGCCTGGTAGAGCACCTGTTCAACCTAACGTTGATGGTCGCCAAAAGGCCAACTGGACCCGGTGGGCCGCCCTCGACGGCCCGACCAGACGATCCGGCGGACATCGCATGTCGCTGCGGGACCATCAGCGGGGCCACGAACTGCCCCGGAAAAAGGAGAAGGGATCGCCGGGGGGGTGGCGATCCCTTCTCGAGACTCACCAGGTGCTGGAGGGGGGGTTCCATTCCCTGTGGTCTGTAGCTAGTTTGCTCCCCCGGCACCAATCTGTCAAGCAGCTCCACAAGATATCTCTCATCTGATATTCTGATCAATAACGTAACTGCCGCGAGCATTCGGCGTTATTCCCGGGAAGGGGGTGTCGTCATGGAACTGAAACACTTGCAAGCACTCCTGGGCATCGCGGATACGGGCAGTTTCTCGGCGGCGGCCACGACGATCGGCACGGTGCAATCCAACGTCTCGGCCCACATCGCCCGCCTCGAGCGCGAGCTCGATGTGCAGCTGGTCGACCGGGCCTCCGGCCGCCTCACCGAGGAGGGTGAGGTCGTGGTCGGCCGGGCCCGACGGGTCATGAACGAGCTCTCCGACATGGTGGCGGACGTGACCGCGCTGCGCCAGGAGGTGGTCGGCACGGTGCGCCTCGGCATGATCGGCACCACCGGCCGCTGGCTGGTGCCCCAGCTCTTCGACGTGCTGCGGGAACGGCACCCCCACATCCATCTCAATATCGGCGAGGGGTCGAGCGCTCAGCTCGAGCTCCAATTGGGCACGGGTCAGCTCGACCTGGCCGTCGTGACGCTCCCCCTGAGCGGCGACGAGGTCATTGTGGCCCACCTCTTCGATGAGGACCTCGTGCTCGTCGTGGACAAGGCACACCCGTTGGGGAAAGAGACCTCCCTCCCCCTTGACCGCCTGGCCGAACTGGAACTCCTGCTCCCGGCACCCGGCACGGCCCTGCGAGCCGAGATCGACAGCGCAGTGGTGCCGGCACGGGTGGAGCTGCATCCCGCCATGGAGCTCGACGGCGTACGGATGATCGCCGCCCTGGTCTTCGACGGCTACGGGCCGGCCATCCTCCCGGCCACCGTGGTTCCCGGCCACCTGCGCGAACGCTTCGCCGTCGTCCCGCTCGAAGGCTTCCCCCGTCGCCGGGTGGGCATCGCGCAGCGACGCCGCGGCCTGCCGTCAGCCCCCGTGCGGGCGGTCATCGACATTCTGGGGCTCGTGGTCAGCGACCCGCTCTCCATGCCCGAGGGGATCCACCCCAACTGACTCGTCCAGATGGTGGGCCCGCCACCAGGCAGGGCCAGGGCGACATCGGGGACACGCCAGCTGCATTAGCGTCCGTGACCATGTTCAGCCGCAAGACCCCGCTCGCGACATGCTGAGGATCGGGGTGCTGGGTGCCGCCACCATCGCCCCCGGCGCGCTTTTGAAGCCCGCACATCGGACCGGTCGGGTCGAGGTCGTGTCGGTGGCCGCTCGTGATGTCGAGCGGGCCCGATCATTCGCGAAGAAGCACAAGATCCCACGCGTGGCCGACTCCTACGAGGACCTGCTGGCCGACCCCGAGCTCGATGCGATCTACAACCCACTCCCCAACGGGCTCCACGGTCACTGGACCATCGCCTCACTCGATGCGGGCAAGCACGTGTTGTGCGAGAAGCCCTTCACGGCCAACGCCGATGAAGCGCGGCACGTAGCCGAGGCGGCGGCGTCGCACCCTGGACTCGTCGTGATGGAGGCGTTCCACTACGAGTACCACCCGCTGACGCGGCGCCTCGTGGAGATCGTGCAGTCCGGCGAGCTCGGCATCATCAAGCAGATCGAGATCGCCTTCGCCGCCCCGATGGCCAAACGGGGCGACATCCGTTACCAGCTCGATCTGGCGGGTGGGGCCATGATGGACATGGGCTGCTACCCGATTTCACTGTTGCGCCTGCTGGCCGCGGGGCCGAGGGTCACCAGCGCCTCGGCCAAGCTGTCCTCCCCCGGCGTCGACCGCGCCATGGATGCGCGATTCTCCCTCCCCGAGGGCGGCACGGCCCACGTGCGATGCTCCATGTTCTCGTCGTCGGTGCTCCGCATGCACGCCGAAGTGGTCGGTAGCGAAGGGACGCTCAAGGTCTTCAACCCCTTCGCACCGCAGTACGGACATCGCGTCCGTATCGAGACGGCGTCGGGCACGCGGCGCGAGAAGTTCTCGCGGCGGGCCACCTACGACTACCAACTCGAGGCCTTCGCGGCCGCCGTCGAGGACGGTGCGCCCTTCCCGACGACGGCGGTCGACGCCATCCGCACCATGGAGCTGATCGATGCCACCTACGTGGCGGCCGGCCTTCCCATCCGTCAACCAACCGCGGTCACCGGCTGATGCCGCTTCCCGCCGACGATCTCGCCGCCCTGACCGATGCTGCCCTCTCGACAGCCACCGCCGGCGGCTGTACGAACGCCGAGCTGCGGGTCGAGCGCATCCGCTCCCAACGCGTGCGGCTCCGCGACGCCGCACCGGAAGGGCTCCTCCGATGACACCGAATTCGGCATGGGCGTGCGCGTCGTGGTCGATGGCGCAGTCGGGTTCGCCGCCACGGTCGATGTCACGCCCGCCGAGGCGGCCAACCTCGTACGGATCGCCATCGAAACAGCACGGGTGACGGCTCAAGCCGGTGGTGGGCGCGTCGAGCTGGCGCCCGAACCCTCGCACGGCGAGGTCACGTGGACGAGTGCGTTCGACATCGATCCGGCCACGGTGCCCCTGGCGGACAAGGTGGCGCTGCTCGAGGAGCGCAGCCGCCGATTGCTGGCGGACGACGTCGTCTCCCACGTCACGGCCGAAGTGCTCAGCGTCGGCGAGGAGACGTATTTGGCCGACTTGAGCGGGACGCGCGCGACGCAGCGACGCGTGCGGTTGTCACCCGCAGATGGAGGCGCTCGCCCTCGGCGACGACGGCTTCGAGACCATGCGCACGCTGGCTCCGCCCGTCGGGCGTGGATGGGAGTACGTGACGGGCGGCGGCGGATGGGACTGGGACGACGAATTGGCCCGCATGCCCGAGATACCTCGCCGAGAAGTTGCGCTCCCCTTCGGTCGACGCGGGCACATACGACCTCGTGGTCGATCCCTCCAATCTGTGGCTGACCATTCACGAGTCGATCGGGCATGCGACCGAGCTCGACCGCGCCGTGGGATACGAGGCGGCATACGCCGGCACGTCCTTCGCCACGTTCGATCAGTTGGGCACGCTCGTCTATGGCTCGCCGATCATGCACGTGACGGGCGATCGCACGGTGGAGCATGGGCTGGCCACCGTCGCCATCGACAGCGAGGGCGTGGCGGGGCAGTCGTTCGACCTGATCCGCGACGGCGTTGCTCGTGGGGTATCAGCTCGACCGCGCCATCGCCGCCAGCATGAAGCTGGGGCCCTCCAACGGATGCGCCTTCGCCGACTCGCCTCTGCACGTGCCAATCCAACGGATGGCGAACGTCTCGTTGCGCCGGCGGCGCCGGCCGCGGCGGCGGGGACGGGCCGACGACGGACGAGCTCATCAGCGGCGTCGAGCGCGGTCTCTACATCGTCGGCGACAAGAGCTGGTCCATCGACATGCAGCGCTACAACTTCCAGTTCACCGGCCAACGGTTCTTCAAGATCGAGGGCGGCAAGCTGGTGGGGCAGGTGAAGGACGTGGCGTATCAAGCCACAACGACCGATTTTTGGGGCTCGATGGAGGCCGTCGGCGGGCGTTCGACCTACGTGCTGGGTGGTGCGTTCAACTGCGGCAAGGGACAACCGGGACAAGTGGCGCCGGTCAGTCACGGGTGCCCGTCGGTCCTCGTGCGCGGCGTGCGTGTGCTCAACGCGCGTGAAGAGGCCGGTCGATGATCGAGGCGCAGGCCGTCGTCGAGTTGGCGTTGGCCGCGGCGGCACGAGGTGGAGCCGACGGCTGCATCGTGCTGGTCGACGAGACGAGCCATGCCGATGTGCGGTTCGCGCTGAACACGACCACGACCAACGGAGTGCGCCGGGACCGTTCGGTTACCGTCATCGCGTTGGTCGTCGTCGCGCCCGGATCGTCGCCGTCGGTCGGGGTGTCGCGTCGCAGTGGTGTCGTCGATGTGGAGCAGATGGTGTCGGCCGCGTTGACGGATGCACGCGGAGCGCCGCCAGCCGAAGATGCATTCACATTGGTCGACGGGATGGGTGCCGCACGTGCAGGCGGGGGCGCAACGTCGTTGGCGTACGGGCGTGCGCCCGTCGAGACAGACCTGTCGGTATTGGGGGGCGTGCTCTCGGGGCTGTCGTCCGCCTTCCGGCGGGCGGCGGCGGACGATGTCGTGCTGGCGGGATTTGCGGAGTACGGCGTGTCGACGTTGTATCTCGGGAGCTCGACCGGGGTGCGCATGTCGTACGCGCAGCCGACCGGCGCCGTCAATCTGGTCGGGCGATCACGTGACGGTGTCCGCTCCGCATGGACCGGCGTGGGAGCAGAGCGGATCGGCGAGATCTCCTTCGGCGAGATGGAAGAGGAACTGTGGCGGCGCCTGGCGTGGGCTGCGCGGTCGATCTCGCTCGATGCCGGACGCTACGAGGTGATCCTTCCGCCCTCGGGCGTGGCCGACATGATGGGGTCGCTCCTCTTCTACGGGATGGGCGGGCAGGACGCCGAGGACGGGCGAACGGTGTTTTCGGCGGCTGCGACAGACGGTCGCGGACATCGGGGTGCCGCCGGCACGCGCGTGGGCGAGCGTCTGAGCGATGTGCCGTTCACGCTGTACAGCGACCCATTCGAACCCGGTGTCGAGTGTCTGCCGTTCGTCGCTGCCGGCTCGTCGGACTCGGAGACCTCTGTCTTCGACAACGCACTGCCGTTGGAGCGCGTGGCGTGGATCGAAGATGGGTATCTCGCCCACCTCCGGTATCACCGGGCTGGCGCGGCCCGTTCAGGCGTCGACGTCGCTCCCTACATCGACAACTTGATACTGCGGGCGGGCGGCGGCGGCACGGGCGGCACGGGCAACGGCGGCGGCACCGGCAACGGCGGCGGCACCGGCGGCGGCACGGGCGGCACGGGCGGCACGGGCGGCGGCACGGGCGGCACGGGCAACGGCGGCGGCACCGTGGAGGACATGGTGGCCCGCACCGAACGGGGGCTCCTCTTGACGTGTCTGTGGTACATCCGAGAAGTCGACCCGGCCACAGCGCTCCTCACCGGTCTGACGCGAGACGGCGTCTACGTCATCGAAAACGGGGTGGTCGTGGGGGCGGCCAACAACTTTCGATTCAACGAAAGTCCCGTCGACCTGCTCGCCCGGGCGACCGAGGTTGGCACCAGTGTGCGTGCACTAGGTCGAGAACTCGGCGAGTACCTGAATCGTTGCATCATGCCGCCGCTCCGCATCCCCGACTTCAACATGAGCTCGGTGAGCCAAGCCAGCTGACCGTCCGATCGATCTGGCGAATCGCACGTACGTTTCCTCCCGAGATCCGACATTTCCTCGGTATGGAGCTCGTGGTTGAGAAGACATCGACGGCCGACCTGATGGACGAGTGCGAGACGGCTCGGCCGCGTCATCGCCTCCGCAATGGGAAACCTGCTGACTGCCGCTGGAGAATTGGACCGGCGTGAGGCGTGGCGGTCCGAGGGGGCGACCTCGTCCGGCGCCTGGATCAGCCAGCGCCTCGGCGTGGCCGAGGGAACCGGTCGAATCTGGTCCCACGTGGCTGAAAAGTTGTGGGACCTCCCGCATTTGGCGCAGGGACTTCGCGTGGGTGCACTCAGCTTCGACAAGGTTCGGGCAGCGGTCGAAATCGCCACACCCGAATCCGATGCATCCGTCCTTCGACAAGCCGAGGAGTGCACAGTTCGTCAGATGACCGATATCGTCCGCGAGAGCCCGGAGGTGACTGACGAGCAGTCCGAATCCCGGCACGAGTACCGATATCTTCGATGCAACGACGCCCGACGTTCAATCACCGCGCAGTTGACCGAGGATGCGTACGCTCTCGTACGAGCGGCGATAGCGGAGCGGGCTCGCGCATTCCCGTCCGACGGCGAAACTCCCTATGACCAGCGCCGGGCCGATGCGCTCGTGGACATCTGCCGGATACGCACCGGCCGTCGTGGAACCGGATCCGGGTCAGCTGATGGCGAGGGCAGCGCCGGGACGGCCGATCTCACAAATGCCCGACGGATCCGCATCGAACTTCCTCGTGATCGCCCACACGGATCTTGCGCTCTTGCAAGGTGGCACTGGTCGGGCCGAGATCGAGCGGATGGGGTTCTTGAGTGGCTGAGGCCATCAGACGAATCGGTTGCGACGCCTCTGTCGCCTTGGCACTCGACGATGCCTTCGGTCACACGATGTTCGAAGGTCGTTCCAAGCGATTCGCCACCCAGGCACAGCGCCACGAAGTCCAGCGGCGCGATCGACGATGCCGGTTCCCGAGTTGCCCCAACAACACGTTCACCGATGTCCACCATGTCGTGCACTGGGCGGACCAAGGACCCACGGATCTGCCCAATCTGGTGACGCTGTGCGACCATCACCATCATCGGGTCCATGAGGGAAAATGGCAGGTGACCGGCAACGCCAACGGGATTCTGCGATTCGTCGGGCCCAGCGGCCGCATGATGACGTCGCGTCCTTCGCCCTTGTGGACGAGAAGGCGAAGAGCCGGCTGAACTCGTCTCGCCGACTCTGGCGTCGCCTCTCACGCGCCGGAATGCCCGGCCGCCGCTGTCGCCACACGACGCACGATCGGCATCCAGTCACTCAGTCCGAGGACGACGAGTCCATCGACCTTGCCGCCCTCGTCTGCCCGGCGGAGCAAGAGCACGTCTTGCGCGTACGGCAAGCGTTCGAACGAGCGCTGCTCGAGCGGGTGCAGAGGACCACCCTGCAGTGCGAGCGAGGTCACGCTGTCGGGGGCCAGCGTCCCTCCGTAGGTGTCCTGGCGCGCCACGAGATACCGCTTTGCCGCAACGTGCAGTCCCACCAACCCGGCCACCCGCTCCCCGAGCGCCCCCCGGACTGCGGCTGCACCGGCCTCGGCGTGTTGGGCATCGTCGACCCCCGACAAGAGATGACCGACGTCGTGCACCAATCCGGCCACGGCGAGCTCCTGGTCCCCCGGCGCCTCCGCCCGTAGGACCGACGCCGTCTGCGGGGCATGATCGAGCTGCGAAAAGGGCTTCGTCCCGATCCGATCTCGACTGGTCGCGACTCACCCGAGACCAAAAGTCGCTCGATGTCGTCCACGGTCAAGGTCACGGGGCCATTCTCCACTCTCATCGACGCGGCGACCCTGCACCGTGACGGGCACCGACCGGACATCCGGACTCGCAAACGATCGGGTCACCATGTTTACAGAGTCGCCCGAACGGGGACGCACCCGATAGTTTCGCAGCACTATCTGGGAGGACCCAACGTGCCCGACACCACGACATCTGATATCGATTTATCAGGCGACTCCGACACGGACGAGCTCCTCAGCGAGCTACGGGCCTGGCTGGCCGAGAATTGGGATCCCGACCTCACCGTCGGCGAATGGTGGGAGCGCCTGGGCCTCGCGGGCTGGTCCGCGCCCGGCCTACCCGAAAATGCGTACGGACGGGGGATGGCCCGGGCTGACGCAGTGCTGGTCGCCCAGGAGATTTCCCAGTTCGGGGCACTTGGGGCACCGGCAGGGTTGGGCCTTCTCCTCGCCGCTCCGACGATCGCCACACATGGCACGCAGGAACAGGTCGAAACGTACGTCCGCGAGATCGTCACGGGACGAAAGGGCTGGTGCCAACTCTTCAGCGAACCGCAAGCAGGGTCCGACCTCGCCGGCCTGCAGACGAGGGCGGTGCGGGACGGCGACGAGTGGGTCATCAATGGACAAAAGGTGTGGACCTCGGGTGGCCAGTCCGCGGATCTGGGCATGCTGTTGGCCCGTACCGATTCCAGTGTGCCCAAGCATGCCGGAATCTCCTATTTCGCGTTCGAGATGCTGCAAGATGGCGTCGACGTGCGACCGCTCAGGGAGATGACCGGTCACGCGCTCTTCAACGAGGTCTTCCTCACCGACGCTCGGGTAGCGGATTCGGCGCTCATCGGCGGGGTCAACAACGGATGGGCGGCGGCGAACACGACACTGATGAACGAGCGGGCCGGACTGGGTTCTGGCGGCGGCAACGCCGCCGGCGGTGATTCGGCGCAGCCCGGTTCAGTGCCCGGGGCACTGGGAAGGCGTGTGGGCGACTTCGTCGAGCGTCGGGGCAGCAAGGGCACCAACGCGTCGCGGACCAGCCAAGGATGCCGGCGAAGACGGCGGTGGACTGATGAGCGTGATGCGGGGGGGAGCGGACCTCCTGATCCGCATGGCCCAGTTCAGCGGGGTCAACAAGGATGCCGGCGTGCGACAGGATCTGGTCCGCCTGTACACCTTGGGCGAGCTGGGGCGGTTCAACGGACTGCGGGTCAAAGCCGTCAAGGAGAAGGGTGGCGACATCCCGGGCATGCCCAATGTGGCAAAGCTGTCGATGAGCCAGATCGTGAGGCTGACCCGTGATCTCGGGCTGCGGATTGCCGGGCCGGCCGGGACGCTGCACGCCTACAAGAACGACGAGAAGGCCGGCTTGGCCAGGATCGTCGGGAATCCCTTCGTCGGGGGTATCACGGAGATGGCGCTGTTTGCGCAGGCACCTTCTATCTACGGCGGCACTGACCAGGTACAGCGCAACATCATCGGTGAGCGCGTGCTCGGTCTGCCCAAGGAGCCGAATAACGACCGTGTGACCCCCTTCTCCGAGCTGCCCAAGAACGCCTGAGCCGAGGGCCGGAGGCGGCTGGCCCACTTTCCGTGCCCACGCAACCTAGATTTCACCCCGCTGTTGGCGCGCGAGGATACGGGAAAGGTCTACGAGGACCTGTTGCTGGGCCGTATCGAGCCTGGGCGTGACACACGAGATCGCGAACATAAGGAGAGAAGAGAACCATGGGTATTTGTGACGGACGCGTCGTCGTCATCACCGGAGCGGGTCGGGGCATCGGACGTGAGCACGCCCTCGAATTCGCCAGCCAAGGGGCGAAGATCGTCGTCAACGACCTCGGTGCAGAAATCGACGGGACCGGCAGCTCCGCCGGGCCGGCAGGCGAAGTCGTCGACGAGATCCGCGGAATGGGCGGCGAAGCTGTCGCGAACGGCGACGACGTGTCGGACTACGAGGGCGCCGGCCGACTCATCCAGACGGCGATCGACACGTTCGGGACCATCGATGTCCTGGTCAACAACGCGGGGATCCTGCGTGACCGGATGCTCGTCAACATGACCATCGACGAGTGGGACGCAGTGATCCGCGTCCACCTCCGTGGCACCTTCGCCCCGACGCGGCACGCCGCGGAGTACTGGCGGAATCGGACGAAGGCGGGAGAGGCGAACGATGCCCGTGTCATCAACACGACCTCTCCTTCGGGCATTTACGGCAACGTCGGACAGACGAACTACGGAGCGGCCAAGGCAGGTATCGCCTCGTTCACGGTCATTGCGGCCATGGAACTCGGTCGTTACGGCGTGACCGTGAACGCGATCGCGCCCGCGGCCTTGACCCGCATGACCGAGAATCTGGGCGGTTTCGACGAGTCGGCGAAGAAGCCCGAGCAGTTCGACCCGCTCGCCCCCGGCAACATCGCTCCCCTGGTGGTCTGGCTCGGCAGCCCCGAGTCCGCGTCCATCACCGGTCGCGTCTTCAACGTCCAGGGCGACCACATCAGCGTCGCCGAGGGATGGGTGGAAGGCCCGGCTGCGGACAAGGGCGACCGCTGGGACCCGGCAGAGCTCGGCAAGATCGTCCCCGACCTGGTGGCTCAGGCAGCCCCCAACGCGAACATGGGCGGCAAAAGGAAGTGACGTGACGGTCAGCGGCAGCCTTCGGGCTGACCGGGACGTCTGATGGCCCGACCGCACGCCATATCGAGTACCAGTTCCGCGGTGGCTCGGATCCGGGCCATCTGCCTCGCGTTGCCTGAGGCGACCGAGAAGCCGTTCGGCGGCCACACGTCCCCGGCCTTCCGGGTGCGGGACAAGATGTTCGTCGTCGTTGCCGAAGATCAAGACGTCGATCACCCTGAAGGCTCCCAAGGGCGTCCAGGGGATTCTGGTGCACTCCGACCCGGAGCGGTTCTTCGTGCCCAAGTACGTCGGGAGCAAGGGATGGGTCGGGGTGCGACTCGACCTGGCCCGTCCGCCGGACTGGGAGGAGATGGCCGAGATCATCTACGAGAGCTACTGCCTCCTGGCCCCGGCCCGACTGGTGCGGCAGCTGGAGGCCGACCTCGATGCGGGTAACTGGGTGCCCGGGTGACCGAGTGACCGGATCTGGGCGTCGCCAGGAGCCCTGAAGGCCTGATCCGAAGGCCCAGGCCAGGCACGATGGAGGGGCCGGATCCGGATTTTTCGCCGTCGATCTCCGTTTGAGCAGCGCAGCGCGCTATTGTTGTCGTTGAGGGCACCACCATTACAGATTTGGAAATCCCTCTGGCTCGCGAGAGTCACCGGCCATGACCCCCGACAAGGGGTCAAATCTGGCCAGGGAAGGAGTGGATTTTCAATGGCAACTGGTTCCGTGAAGTGGTTTAACGGTGAGAAGGGCTTCGGCTTCATCACTCAGGACGGTGGCGGCCCCGACGTATTCGTGCATTTCGAGCGCGATCTCCGGTACGGGGTACCGCAACCTCGAAGAAGGACAGAAGGTTGAGTTCGAGACCAACCAAGGCCCCAAGGGGCTGCAGGCCGCAAACGTGCGCGCCATCTGATCCCGACGAGCCGACGAGATCGGCCGACAGAACAGCCAGAAATCAGGGCCCTCTCTCCATTAGCGAGCGGGGGCCCTGTCTGGTTTCTGGGGCGGTCAGTAGTAGGGGCGGTAGTCCCGGGTGGTGACGCCCAGCACGGCTTCGGCCAGCTCAGGTCGGCAGACCATGAGATCGGGCAACCACGCATCCGGGGCCCCGTAGCGCAGCGGTTCCCCATTCAGCCGAGATGCGTGCAACCCACTCGCCTCCGCCACCGCCACCGGTGCACACGAGTCCCACTCGTACTGTCCCCCGGCGTGGATGTAGACGTCGGCGAGGCCCATGATCACGGCGCCGATTTTGGCGCCGGCCGAGCCCATGGGGATCATCGTGCCGCCGATCGCTTCCGCCACCTCGTACGCCACCTCGGGCGGTCGGCTCCGGCTGACGACGACCCGGGGCGGGGCGCTGGCGTCGAACGGCGCCAGCTCGAGGGGGGCGCCCGTGGACAGGGTCACGTCTATGGCCGGCAGCGCCACGGCACCGACAACGGCCACACCGCTTACCGCCATTGCCACGTGGACGGCCCAGTCCGGCCGCCCGGGCTGGCCGAACTCACGGGTGCCGTCCAGAGGGTCGATGATCCAGAGCCGTCCGTTACCCGAGACGTGCTCGAGCCCCTCCTCCGACCGCACATCGTCGTCCGGGTAAAGGCGATTCAGCTCTTTGACGAGGAGATGGTGGGCCAGCCGATCTCCGGCCGCACCCACGCCTCTGCCGGCGGACGGCCCATCTCTCAACTCCAGCAAGGCCCGACCCGCCATGGTCGCCAGGGCAGCCGCGTCACGGTGCTCGGCTGTGAGATCCACGACTCCCCTTTCCCGCTCTTGGACGTCCAATGTCTAGCCGCCACGTGACCACGCGGCGGCCGTCAGACGAGTCGGCGGTCGGTGGCCCAGCGGGTCAGCTCGTGACGGGTCGAGAGCTGGAGCTTGCGCAGGACGGACGAGACGTGTGACTCGACCGTCTTGGCCGAGATGGTCAGGTCCCGTGCCACCTCTTTGTAGGTGTAACCCCGGGCGATGAGGCGCAGGACTTCGCGCTCCCGGGGCGAGAGTTGGTCGAGCTCGGGGTCGAGGCCTCGCCCCGGTCCCTGCGCCGATGGATCCTTGCGCGAAGGCATCGAGGACGAAGCCGGCCAAGCGCGGCGAGAAGACGGCATCACCGGCTGCGACCCGGTAGACCGCCTGCAACAGTTCGCCGCCGGAAATGGTCTTGGTGATATAGCCGCGGGCTCCGGCACGGATGACTGCGATGACATCCTCGGGCGCGTCGGAGACGGAGAGGGCGAGAAACTGCACCTCAGGATGGTGGGGCAGGACGCCGTGGAGGACGGCTTGACCGCCGCCGCCGGGGAGATGGACATCGAGGAGGACGACGTCGGGGAGGCGCTCGCCGATCAGCTCGATGGCCGCTGCCACCTCGTCCGCCTCGCCGACGACCTCGACGGCGTCCCCGAGCTCGGCCCGCACGCCGGCCCGGAAGACCGCATGGTCCTCGACGAGGAAGATCCTCGGTCGGTCGCTCATCGGGGCATCGACAGCTCGACCTCGGTCCCTTCGCCGGGTGCTGATCGGATGGTCACGGCGCCACCGTAGCGAGCCATCCGAGCCTTGATGGACTGCGCGATGCCCTGGCGATCGGGGGGAACGCTCTCTGGGTCGAAACCCTGGCCACGGTCCCGTACGTACAGCATGACGGCGTGGGGCTCGACCTCGGCGTAGAGCGAGACCTGGGCGGCGCCGGACCATTTGGCGGCGTTGACCGTGGCTTCTCGGGCCGCATCGAGGAGGGCGCGGAGGCCCTCGGTGAGCTCGCAGTCGCCGACCAGCACGACCTGGACCGTGATCCCGTGATCGGCCTCTACGTGGCGCTGGAGCAGCCCGACCCCTTCGGCCAGCATCGTGGCATCCTCGCTGATCGTCCCGGGCGCCTTCCCCTCGAAGAGCCAGGCCCGGAGCTCCCGCTCCTGGGCCCTCGCCAGGCGGACCACGTTCTGGGGATCGTCTGACGACCGCTGGATCAGAGCGAGCGTCTGGAGCACCGAGTCGTGGACGTGCGCCGCCATCTGCGACCGCTCCTCGGCCATCGCCCGCGCTTCTCGCTCCGACATCAGGTCGCGGACGAGGCTCAGCCACCATGGGCCGAAGATCACCACGATGGCGGCGATGACCAGCAGGGCGCCGCTGAGCGGCCGCAGCGCGGCGGTGCTCGGGTGGCCCAGGATCAGGACCACGATGCCGCCCGCCGCCAGGAGCGCGCCTGCGCCGACGCGCAGGACCAGCTTCCAGTGCCGCCCACCCTCGCTCCCGACGCTGAGCATCGGGACGAGGTCGTCGTTCATCCAGACGCGTTCTGCCTCACTGGCGTTGCGCCAGATCAGGATGGTCAGGCCGACGGCCAGGAAGACCGGCCAGCTGATGATCCCGACGAAACCGATGTGGAGCGCCGAGACGACGACCTGCGTGACGATGACGATCGGGATGACGGCGATGACCAGGCGGATACCGCGCCGGTCGTTGATCGCTCTCGAGAAGATGTTGGTCGACTCGCCCTCGAGGGGGACGATGAGCCACGCCAACGCGTAGACGAGTACGGGGACGCCGCTGGCCAACCCGACGAGGACGAAGCCGATCCGCACGATCGTGACGTCGATGCCCGTGGCCTGGGAGAACCCACCGCAGTTGCCCGCCAGGACTCTTGCGTCTGACGAGCGGCGCATGTCCCGCAGGTGATGATGGCGGGGGCGGCCGCCGTGGGGACGCCACCCGTGGGACCACGACGGCGATGGTGGTCCTGTCGTCTGGGAGCAGGCCTGAGCCTGCATCGGGAACTGGCCGTGATCCGTCGGCCGTGCCCGGTGGGCGTGCCGCCAGGAGGCCGGGCGGCCGTCGCCCTGCGAAGGCTCGGTCGTGACGCCTTCCTGCGGGCGCGTGGCGGGATCGGTTGACTCGGGGATACCACGATGATCGCGCGCCCGGCACTCGACGACCATCAGGGAAATCCCTGAGTGCGGAGGGTGGGAGTCAGGGTACGACCCGGGTCATGCCGGATGTCGTTCCGGCCGCCGCTCGCTCAGGCTGGAGGCATGACTACTCCATCTGCATCGCACGAAGACCCGGGTTCCGTGGCCGGCCACGGCACCACCGAAGGCGGTGACACGTCCCGAATTGGGAGCCTCCACCTTGACGGCACCCCCGTCAGACGCGTCGGAATCGGCGGCCGAGGCGTCGGGCTCGGGCTCGTCTGACAGCTTGCGCCGGGGAGGACCGGATCGAATGCTCGCCGGCGTCGCCGTCGGACTGGCCGACTACTTCGACATCGACCCAACCCTGGTCCGTGTCGGATTCGTCGCCCTTTCCCTCCTGGGCGGACTGGCCGTCCCGCTGTACCTGGCCGGATGGCTCCTCATCCCCGAGCAAGGTGCCGAGCAATCGGTGGCCGAGGAGCTGTTGGCCCGTGAACGAATCCGCTGACCGGCCCCGTCGATCGATCGACGCCGACATCGAGTACCTGCTGAGCCATTTCCACCCGAAAGGACACATGATGCGCCTTCGCCCCGATGCTGCCCGCTGGACCTCGCCGGCCTCCACTGCCAACCTGCGCGTGTCGGACGCCGAGCGCAACGAGGTGGCCGACAAGCTGTCACGGCATTTCTCCGATGGCCGGCTGGACCAGACCGAGTTCAAAGAACGCCTCGACGCTGCGATGTCCGCCAAAACACAGGGCGATCTGGTCGGTCTCTTCGACGACCTGCCGTCTCTGGCCGACGAACCACCGCCACCTCCGTCACGCCGTCGACGTCTGGTCCCCTTCCTCGTCATGATCGCCTTCATCGCCATCGTCGCCGGCTCGACCGTCTCGCTGTGGCACGCGTTCCGGATCCCGTGGCTCCTCGTGGCCGTGATCGCCTTCTTCCTCTGGCACCGGGCTGGAGCCAGGCATCACCACACGACGGACTGAAGCGGTTGGGAAATCCACAGGCAGGGTGCCACTCGGTCGCCCGACGCCAGTGAGTAGCATGGCCATCGCTCGCCACCCCTGACCTGGTGATCTACGCACCGTACCGGGACAGCTAGCGTCGAGTCCAGCGCTGGAACCACAGCCGCCCCCAGCCCCAGTGAAACCTCAGGAGAGATTCATTTATGCGCACCCTGGCCGGGTGGTGTGTCAATCACCGCCGTCTCGTGCTCCTCATCTGGGCAATTGTCCTTGTCGTGTCCCTGGGACTGTCGAACGCGATCGGGACCGCCTACTCGAACTCGTTCAACTTCCCGAAGACCGAGTCGTTCGACGCCATCAAGCTTCTGCAGGCGTCCGCCCCCAAGGACTCGGGCGACACCGAGCAGATCGTCTTCGCCACGTCCGGCGGGGCGAAGGTGACCGACCCCGACGTGATGGCGAGCATCAACGAGATGATCGGCAAGATCGAGCAGCTCCCCCACGTCGGCCGGGTGGTGAGCCCGTACACTCCCCAGGGGGCGACCCAGATCAGCGCCGACAAGACCGTGGCGTTCATCCCCGTCACGCTGAACCGCCAGCAGAACTTGCTGACCGAGTCCGAGGGTAAGCAGTTCGTCGCCACAGCCAAGACGGCCGACGGACCGAACCTCCAGGTGGCGGTCTCGGGTCAGTTGGCCGAATTGACCAACCCGCAGTCCTTCAGCGGGACGGGGGTGGGCGTGCTCCTGGCCTTCATCGTCCTGATCCTTGTCTTCGGATCGTTCTTCGCAGCCATACTTCCCATCGTCTCCGCGCTCTTTGCGCTGGGCACGGCCATCGGCGTCATCGGCATGCTCACCCATGTCCTCAAGATGCCGTCGATCTCCCCGATTCTGGTGCTCCTCATCGGGTTGGGAGTGGGCGTCGACTATGCGCTGTTCATCGTCACCCGTCACCGCCAAGGCCTGGTCGCCGGGCAGACGATCGAGTCATCGATCATCAACGCGGTCAACACGTCGGGCCGGGCCGTCATGTTCGCCGGGATCATCGTCTGTATCGCCCTTCTCGGCATGTTCGCCCTGGGTGTCAGCTTCCTCTACGGCCTCGCCGTGTCGGCGGCGATCGGGGTGCTCTTCACCATGATCTCGGCCCTCACCTTGCTCCCGGCGATGTTGGGCTTCATCGGCCCCAAGGTCATGAGCCGCAAGCAGAAGCGCGGACTGGTGGAGAACGGCCCGCGCATCGTCGGGGTCGGCACCACCGGCTTCTGGCCCCGCTGGGCCGACCGGATCCAGCGCCGTCCGGCGTTTTCGGCCGCGGCGGCGTTGCTCGTCATCGTGGTGATCGCCCTCCCGTTCTTCTCCTTACGGCTCGGCTCAACCGACCAGGGCAGCGACCCGACCGGGACCACGACGCGCACGGCTTACAACCTGTTGGCCAAGGGATTCGGACCCGGTTTCAACGGCCCGCTCCAACTGGTCTCCGTCGTTTCGACGCCGGCGCAAAAGGACGTCATCGAAAACGTCGCCGACGAGGTGCGCAAGCAGTCAGACGTGGCGACGGTGGCCGATCCGGTCTACATCCCCAGCAAAACGGGCGACGGCTCCGAAGTGGCGTTGATCAGCGTCTTCCCGAAAACGGCGCCACAGGACGCGGCGACGACCGATCTCATCTACCACTTGCGCGGTGACACGATCCCTATGGTCGTCGGCGATAGCGGAGTGAAGATCCTGGTCGGTGGCGACACCGCCATCTTCGTCGACTTCGCGCACGTGCTGTCTTCCAAACTTCCGCTCTTCATCGCCCTGGTGGTGATCCTGTCCTTCATTCTGCTGGCGATCGTGTTCCGAAGTTTCGTGATCCCGCTGACGGCCGCCGCCATGAACCTGCTCTCCATCGGTGCGGCATTTGGCATCCTGGTGGCGGTGTACCAGTGGGGGGACGTCGACAGGCTGTTCGGCATCGATCGCACCGGACCGGTCGAGTCGTTCATTCCGGTGTTGCTGTTCGCGATCCTCTTCGGGCTGTCCATGGACTACCAGGTCTTCCTGGTCAGCCGTATGCACGAGGAGTACCTCAAGTCGGGCGACAACCGGACCGCCGTTCGCAACGGCCTCGCCGCCACCGGTAAGACCATCACCGCGGCGGCGTTGATCATGATCCTGGTCTTCGCTTCGTTCGTTCTCGGCGGTCAGGCCGTGATCAAGGAGTTCGGGATCGGTTTGGCCGGAGGCGTCCTCGTCGATGCGGTCTTGATCCGCATGGCCGTGGTCCCTTCACTGATGATGCTGCTGGGCAAGGCCAACTGGTGGTTCCCGAAGAGCCTGGACCGGATCCTGCCCCGGCTGTCGGTCGAGGCGAAGGACCTCGAAGCGCTCCCGACAGTCACGGTGCCGGACGCCGAACTCGTCTGACGGGCGACGGGCGACGGGCGACGGGCGCTACCAGGCGTAGTCCTCGGGGGCGGTCTTGTGCCCGGGGAAGAGCTCATCGAGCTCGGTCAGGACCTTGTCGTCGAGGGTGATCTCGACCGCATCGAGGGCACCGTCGAGCTGCTCAATCGTGCGGGGCCCGATAATGGGAGCGGTGACGGCGGGCCGGGTGAGCAGCCACGCCAGGGCGACGACCGAGGGCTCGTGCCCGATTTCGTCGCAGAGCTCTTCGTAACGCTCGAGCTGGGGACGGTGCGTCTCGAGGGACTTTGCGGCCCGATTTTGGTGGCGGCGGACCCCCTCTCGCTCCTTACGGACGACGCCACCGAGCAGGCCACCCTGTAGCGGCGACCAGGGGATGACGCCGAGTCCGAAGTCCTCGGCGGCGGGAAGCAGTTCCCGCTCGACGTCGCGCACCAAAAGGTTGTAGATCGACTGCTCGCTCACCAATCCCATGAAATGGCGCTCGGCTGCCGCAGCCTGGGCTTTCGCAATGTGCCAGCCCGCGAAATTGGATGAGCCGACGTAGAGGATCTTGCCCTGGTTCCGCAGGACCTCCATGGCCTCCCAGATCTCGTCCCATCCCGTCGCCCGGTCGACATGGTGCATCTGGTATAGGTCGATGTAGTCCGTCTGCATGCGCTTGAGCGACGCGTCGCAGGCCCGGCGAATGTTCAGGGCCGACAACTTTCCTTCATTCGGCCAATCCCCCATGTCGATGTAGAGCTTGGTGGCCATAACGGTGCGCTCCCGCCGACCCCCTCCCTGGGCGAACCAGCGGCCCACGATCTCCTCGGTGGCGCCGCGCCGTCCGTAGGCGTTGGCGGAGTCGAAGAAGTTGATGCCCACCTCGTGCGCCTTGTCCATGATGGCGAACGAGGTTGGTTCATCGGTCTGGGGACCGAAGTTCATGGTGCCGAGGCAGAGGCGACTGACGCTGAGACCGGTACGACCGAGGTTGGTGAAGTGCATGACGGCCAACCTAGACGCGTGACTCGGGACAGTCGTCTACGGCCGGGCGCGTCGCCGGCTCACAGGCACGGCCGGGCGCGTCGCCGGCTCACAGGCACGGCCGGGCGGTCCGGCACGGTGGCCGGCCCCCGAACTAGCGTCCGTTTTGCCCCGACCACTACGGTGGCGAGGTAACTCCTGTCCGGACGTCCGACGTGAGGGGGAAGATGGCTGCGCAAATTCCGCTGGTCGATTATCTGGTGCTCGGGGATTCCCCTCACCTCGTGGCGAACGAGTGCACCTCGTGCGGTGCCCGCTTCTTCGACCGCCGCAATGCCTGCGCCAACTGCGGCAAGACCGAATTCACCAAGGCCGATATCGCCACCAACGGCGAGGTGCGGGCCTTCACCATCGTGACCTTCGCCGCCCCCGGGGTACCTGTCCCCTACGTCGCTGCCGTGGTCGACTGCGACGGGACGAGCGTCCGGGGCAACCTGATCAACGTCGATCCCGATCCTGAGCACGTCGCCCTCGGAATGAAGGTCCGACTGGCCACGTTGGGACTAGGCATCGACGACAACGGTACCGAGGCAATCGGGTTCGGCTTCGAACCCCTGGGAGGTTGAGCATCATGGCAAGTGACGACGTCTGGATCCTGGGCATTCACATGACCAAGTTCGGCAAGCACCCCGACAAGGATCTCACCGACCTCTCCTCCGAAGCGGTGCTGGGCGCACTCGCCGACGGCGGCGTGACGATGAAGGACATGGGCGTCATCGGGGCGGGCAACCTCCTCGGTGGTGGCGGCGGTGCGGGGCAGGCGCTGCAGAAGCAGCTCGGTCAGACCGGCATTCCCGTCTACAACGTCTCCAACGCCTGTGCGACGGGCGCCACGGCCCTGCGGGTGGCCGTGATGGCGATCAAGGCCGGGGAATGTGACATGGGCCTGGCCTTCGGGGTCGAGAAGCTGTCAGGGGCGGGGCTCCTGGCCGGTGGAACGCGCAAAGAGGACGACGGAACGTGGACCCCGTCGGGTCGCTACGGTGCGGTGGCGGCGGTCGACGGCCGCATCGGCACCGAGATCATGCCAGGCGTCTTCGCACAGATCGGCATGGAATACGGTCACAAGTACGGCGGCACCAGCTTCGAGCTCTTCGCCAAAATCAGCGAGAAGAATCACGCCCACTCCACCCTCAACCCGCTTGGCGGCGTACACCAAGCGGATGAGCCTGGAGGAGATTATGGGCGACGTGATGATCGCCTATCCCAACACGCGCCCGATGTGCTCGGCCAACTGCGACGGTGCGGCGGCGGCGGTCGTCGTGAGCGGGTCCAAGCTCAAGACGTTGTCCTTGGAACAGCAGAAGCGGGCCGTGAAGATTTCGGCCTCGATCCTGACCACCGACCCGTGGGAGGAGGCGTGCCAGATCCTCCCCGACGTCAACACGTTGACGCGCAATGCGGTCACGCAGGCCTACGAACAGGCGGGCGTCGGGCCATCGGATCTCGATCTCGTGGAGTTGCACGACTGCTTCGCCACGGCCGAGTTGGTGCACTACGACAACCTCATGTTGTGCGAACAGGGTGGTGCGGTGGACTTCTTCAACTCGGGCGCCACGTGGCGGGACGGCACCACGCCGGTCAACGTCTCGGGAGGCCTCGAGTCAAAGGGCCACCCGATCGCAGCGACGGGGATCGCCAACGTGTGGGAAGTGGCCACGCACCTGCGTGGCGAGGCGGGCGATCGCCAGATCGCCGGCGCCAAGGTTGGTATGACCCACGTCATCGGATTGGGATCCGCCTGTGGGATTCACATTTTGGAGAGGGCGGCCTAGCCGGCATGGCTTCGACGGTGCGCGGCGTGGTGGCACGGGCCAAGGGTGCGCCGGTCACGCTCGAGGAGATTGTCGTCCCGGACCCCGGGCCGGGTGAAGCCGTGGTGGCGGTGAAGGCGTGCGGCGTATGCCACACGGATCTGCACTACCGCGAGGGAGGGATCAACGACGAGTTTCCCTTCTTGCTCGGGCACGAGGCGGCAGGGATCGTCGACGCGGTCGGGCCGGGCGTGACGTCGGTGGCGCCGGGGGATTTCGTCGTTCTGAACTGGCGGGCGGTGTGCGGCGAGTGCCGGGCGTGTCGCCGCGGCCGGCCGTGGTACTGCTTCGCCACGCACAACGCGACGCAGAAGATGACTTTGACGGACGGGACGCCACTCTCGCCCGCGCTGGGCATCGGCGCGTTTGCGGAGAAGACGTTGGTGGCCGCCGGGCAATGCACCAAGGTCGACCCGTCGGCGCGGCCCGAGGCGGTCGGACTGCTCGGGTGCGGCGTGATGGCGGGGATCGGGTCGGCCATGTTCACCGGCGCCGTGGGGCTGGGCGACTCGGTCGCGGTCTTCGGCTGCGGTGGCGTTGGGTGCGCGGCCATCGCGGGGGCGAAGCTGGCCGGGGCGACCACCATCATCGCCATAGATCTCGATGCGAGGAAGCTCGAACAGGCGAAGCAGTTCGGCGCAACCGATGTCGTCGACGCCAGCGTCGGTGGATCCCGTGGCGGCGGTGCAGGGATTGACGGGTGGGAATGGGGCGGACGTCTGTATCGAGGCGGTCGGGAATCCGAAGGTGATGGAACAGGCGTTTTACGCTCGGGACCTCGCCGGGACGCTCGTGCAGGTGGGGGTGCCGACTCCCGAGATGCGCATCGACCTCCCCATGATCGAGTTCTTCGGCCGGGGCGGCGCGCTCAAGCCGAGCTGGTACGGCGACTGCCTGCCCGATCGGGACTTCCCCAAGTTGGTCGACTTGTATCTGGCCGGGCGCCTCGATCTGGACCTCTTCGTCAGCGAGACCATCGCCCTCGATCAAGTGGAAGAGGCGTTCCACCGGATGCAGCGGGGCGAGGTCCTGCGCTCCGTCGTCGTTCTGGGATAGTACCGACGGGCTGAGCGGGGGCGAAGAGTTAGCCGGGAGGGCGGATTGGGAATGGTGAGAGCATGAGCCACCACGAACTGGAAGAGGAGCCGTCGCACGAGGCGGTCATGTCACGCGCCAGTGGACGTCCGCCCGAAGAAGCGTCGAGCGAGGACCCCGAGCATCAGGCCGAGGTGATCCTCGAGGAGTCGGAGGAACGGTTGGAGGAGGGCGCCGACAAGTCGACGTGATCATGCTATGCCTTGCGCATGGCGTATCCCCTCGCCCCGTTCGCATCCGTCACCGGCCTACGCGGCATGGTCAGCGCGGCGGACCATCTGGCGTCGACGGCGGGCCTCGGCCTGTTGGCACAAGGCGGATCAGCGGCTGACGCCGCTGTCGGTGCCGCAGCAGTGATGGCGGTCACCAGTCCGTATCTCTGCGGCATGGGTGGCGACATGTTGGCGGTGGTCGAGCGCGCCCGGTGCCGATCCCGATGGCACTCCTGGCAACGGGGCGCGCCGGATCGGGCGTCGACGCGGCCGGGCTGCGCGCCGAAGGCCACTCCATCATGCCGGTGCGGGGTGACTTCCGGACCGTGCCGGTGCCCGGTGCGGTCGATGGATGGCTCGCCCTTCACGACGCGCTTCGGCCGCCTCGCGCTGGCCGACGTGTTCGGTCCCGCGATCGGGTTGGCGGAGGACGGGTTCGTGGCGTCGTTGATGCTGTCGTTGGCGAGTCATCTCGTCCATCAGGTCCCGGGGGCGCAGGAGCTGTGCCCCGACGGCCCGCTCCCCCTCGAGGCCCGTGTGCGCCTCCCCTCTGCGGCGCGCACGCTGCGCGCCATCGTCGACGAGGGGCGGCAGGGCTTCTACGGGGGCGAGTTCGGGCGTGAGCTGGTCGATCGGGGACGCGGCATCTACGTGGAGGACGACCTGGCCCACGACCTCGCACAGTGGTGCGAGCCGTCGTGCCTACGGGTCTGGGGGCACGATCTGTGGACCGTTCCGGCGCCCTCCCAGGGCTACCTGACCCTCGCCAGCTCCGCAATCGCCGAGCGGGTCGGCCTCGGGACCGACCCGTCCGATCCCCTCTGGGCGCACCTCATCGTCGAGGCCTCCCGGGCGGCGGGACACGACCGCCCGGCCGTCCTCTACGACGGGGCGAAGGCTTCGTTCCTCCTCAGCGAGGAGCGACTCTGCGCCGCGGCCGAACGCATCGCGCACGATCGAGCGGCGCCGTCAGACGTGCGGCCCGGGGCGCAGGACGATCCGAGTGCCGGCATCCCCCGGGTGGCCGACGGCGACACGACCCACCTGTGTGCGGTGGACGCCGATGGCCTCGGGATCTCGCTGACACAGTCCAACGCCCTCGACTTCGGCTCGCACCTGGTCGCCGGCTCGACCGGGATCTTCCTGCACAACCGGGGGGTCGGGTTCTCCCTGGTGCCCGGGCATCGCGCCGAGCTGGCGCCACGGACACGACCGCCCCACACCCTGTCCCCCATGCTGGCCACGAATTCCGACGGTGCGCTCTCGCACGTCCTCGGCGCCATGGGCGGCGACGCCCAGCCGCAGATCCTCCAACAGGTTCTGGCCCGGATGTTGCATGCCGGCGAGGACCCGGCCACTGCCGTCGCCTCGGCCCGCGTCTCGCTCGTGGCGCCCGGAGCGGGGCCGTTCCGCCTGTGGTGGGGCGACGACCTGCAGATCTGCGTCGAGGGCCACGCCCCGCCGGCATGGTCGGAAGGGCTGCGGGCCCGGGGGCACCGGGTGATCCCGGTCACGGCGTTCGAACCCAACGCCGTCGGCGGCTGTCAGGTCATTGCCGTCGTTGCCGACGCTGACGGCTCACGGCATTTCGTCGGCGCGGCCGACCCACGCAGCCCGTGCGCAGGGACGGCGAGCCGCTAGCCCCCGGGCGCGGCGCCGTCCGCCCCTTCCTGACAGAATCGGGCAATGACCACCATCACGACACGGCACGAGATGTTGCTGCCGGACCCCGAGCCGCGTCCGGTGCACTACACGGTGATCTCCGTCGACGATCACCTCGTCGAGCCACCCGACATGTTCGAGGGTCGCCTGCCGAGCCGCTTTGCGGACCTCGCCCCCAAGATCATCGAGAACGACCAGGGGCACCAGGTGTGGGAGTTCGACGGTGCGGTCTACACACAGGTCGGGATGAATGCGGTGGCCGGACGCCGCCCTGAAGATATCAAGGTGGAGCCGACGCGGTTCGAAGACATGCGGCGCGGCTGCTGGAATATCGACGACCGCATCGCCGACATGGACATCAACGGGGTGTGGGCGTCGCTCAACTTCCCGTCGATGATCACCGGGTTCTGCGGCAAGGTCTTCTCGGCCGCTCAGTGATCCCGCGTTGGGGTTGGCCGTCACGAAAGCGTGGAACGACTGGCTCTACGAGGCGTGGTGGCAGCCGTATCCGGACCGCATCATCCCGTGCGGGATCACCTTCCTGGCCGACCCCGAACTCGGTGCGGCCGAGATCCGACGCAACGCTGAACGCGGGTTCCGGTCGGTGACACTGCCCGAGCGGCCGCATCGCATCGATCTGCCGAGCCTCTTCTCCGGTTACTGGGACCCGATCGTCGCCGCGTGTGAGGAGACCGACACCGTGATCTCGCTCCACGTCGGGTCCTCGGGCATGGCCGACGTGGCCGACGACAGCCCGATGGTCCCGCTCGTCGCCACCCTCTTCGGTCAGATGTCGTTGTCGGCCTGCGCCGAGTGGCTGTGGTCCGGTCTGCCGTCGCGCTTCAGCAACATCAAGATCGCCATGAGCGAAGGTGGGATCGGCTGGGTGGCGATGCTGCTCGACCGTCTCGACAACATCGTCGATCGCTCGGGCTACGGTCGTGACTACGACGCCACGGGACTGCGCCCGGCCGAGGTTCTGGCGCGGAACTTCTGGTTCTGCACCATCGACGACCCGTCGACCATCGACACCCGCCACCGGATCGGCGTCGATCACATCATGGTCGAGGTCGACTACCCGCACGGTGACTCGACGTGGCCGGACACCCAGGAGATCATCAAGCGCTACTGGGGCCATCTCCCCGTGGAGGACCTGCGCAAGATGACGCACGAGAACGCGGCACAGCTGTTCCGCTGGCCCCTCCCGCCCGATGTGCTGCCTTGAAGGCGACCACCCCCACGGCCGACCGTCGGCTCTCCGCCGACCGGCGCCACCGATTCCTCGAAACGCTCCTTGCACCGATCCGAGCAGAAGGAGTAGCGATCTCCCCCGTGGACGAGCGATGCGGGTGCGTTGGCGATCGTCGACCTGCATGCCGCACACCGGGTCGAGCGCAGTCCCCTGCCCACCGCCGAGGCGTTCGCGGTTGCGGTACGCCCAATAGAGAACGCCGAACACGACCAGGAACACAAGATTGAGATATGTCGTGTAGTTCCACGAGAAGCTGTCGGGTGCGATCTGGGTGGGGCGTGTGTGCGGAATGAGGCCGGCGGCGTGGAAGATCCCTTCGGTCACCAGCCCCGCGATGGACATGACGGCCCAGAGCAGCGCCAGCATCCGCACCATCAGACGGGTGCCGTAGTAGCGACGGTAGATGAGCAGGAGCGGGAACGTGATGAGGTCGGCGAAAATGAACGACACGACGCCGCCGAAGGAGATTCCGCCCTTCCACAGGGCGGCGGCCAAGGGCACATTGCCGATGGAGCACACGAAGCTGACAATGGCGATGAAGGGACCGACGATGACGTTCTCGACGCTCGTCCAGAATCCGTGGCCGTGCAGGAAAACGGCGTTCCACACCGACGTCGGCACGAGGATCGTCAGGAAGCCGGCGACGACGTAACCGATCACCAGCTCACGGCGCAGCATCGTGAGATCGGACATGGTGTAGGTGGCCGGCGTCGGCCCAACCACCCTTCGATCGCAACTTCTCGCGCCAGCGCTCACCTTGGAGAGCGGTGTTCTCCGGCGGGCCGGGACGTGGACGTGGTCGTGACCCGGACACTGCCTCGTCGTTCAGTCGGGTGCGGGCTTGCGCGATCGCCTTGCCCCTGAACCAGAGGCCGCCGAGCGTCGCGAGGAGGGCGATCATGATGACCCCGCCGACGAACTCGCTCGCGGCGAACTGCCATCCCATCAGAACGACGAGCACGATCCCCAACTCGATGACCAGGTTGGTCGAGGCCACCATGAAGACCAGCGACGCGACGAAGTCCGCTCCCTTGACGAAGAGCGACTTGGCCATGGCGGATGCCGCATACGAGCAGGACGACGAGACGACGCCGTAACCCGACGCTCGCACGACGGCCCGCGGCTTGTGATCCCCCAACTTCCGCTGCATGGCCTCGTGGCTGACGAACGCCTGCACCGCCCCCGACGACCGCGAACCCGAGGATGAGCGGCCAGAGCGTCTCCCAGAACATGAAGAAGCCTTCGCGAAGGCTTCTTCCGATGGCATCGAGCCAACTGGCGTCGGCGAGCATCACACCCGACAGACCTCCGCTGGCAGGTCGGGACGGTGGATCACGAGTGCACCAGACGGGCGATGGCGGCGGATGCCTCGTCGAGCTTTGCCTTCGCCTCGTCGCCACCGCTCTTGACGGCATCGGCGACACAGTGCGCCATATGGTCGTTGAGCAGTTGCAGCGCCACTGACTGCAGGGCACGTGTCGCGGCCGAGACCTGTTCGAGCACGTCGATGCAATAGCGGTCCTCGTCCACCATGCGCTGCAGGCCCCTGACCTGCCCTTCGATGCGCCGTAATCGCTTTTGGACTGCTTCTTTCTGGTCGACGTATCCCGGATCTGCCATCTGCGCTCCCTCCACTCCCAGGGCCCGGTCCCTGGTCCCTGGTCCCGGGTCGCTGGTCGGTTGTCCGTGTCGTATACCCCCTACGGGTATTGAGTATATGCCGGGGACCGGTGCATGCGGGCCGCTGTCAGACCTCAAGAGAGACCGTCTCCCTCACCGGAATTCATCCCTACTCCAAGGAGGATCAAGTCTTGTGTGATCATCCCTGTTCGGAGTAGTGTCCCTGGTGAGATGAAGACGGAGACGCAGACGCAGACGCAGACGCAGACGCAGACCAGCACGGGCCCGATCGTCCTGCTGACCAGGCTGGCACGCGTGGTCTATCGCCGGAGCACGGTGGATCTGGTGGGCATGCGGATCAGGGAACTCGGTGCACTGGCCTACCTCCGCGACCATCACCCTGCCACCCAGCACGCGCTGAGCAAGGCGCTCTCCCTCGATGCCAACAACTGCGTGCTGCTTCTCAATGATCTCGAGGCGTTGCAGTACGTCGAACGGCGCCGGGACCCGGTCGATCGTCGGCGGCATCTCGTCGAGCTCACCCGCGAGGGCCGAGCCGCACTCGAGCGGGGCGAGCTCGCCCAGAGCAGTGTCGAGGACGACGTGCTCGGGGCCCTCTCCGCCGAAGAGCGATGCGTCCTGCAGCGCCTCCTCAGTCGGGCCCTCGAGGGTCAACCCTCCGACGTGGACGATGAGTAGGGCGGTGGGTGGATCGATCATGATGCCAGGCGGCTCGGGACGGGCAGTCGCATGAGCCTCTCTCTTCGTAGCTCCGCCACCTCACCCCGGGCACGGATGGCGCGACCGGGCATCGACGCACCGCATCCCCGAGAACTACAAGTGGACGGCCTTGTTCATCTCCACTCTCGGCATGCTGATGGCGACGATCGACGGGTCCATCGTCCTCATCGCACTGCCCGACTATCTTCCGCGGCATTGGCATAGACCCCCTGGAGCCCGGCAACAGCTTCTATCTGTTGTGGATGATTCTGGGATTCCTCGTCGTGACGAGCGTGCTGGTGACCACGCTGGGTCGCCTGGGCGACATTTACGGTCGCGTCCGTACCTACAACCTGGGCTTCGCCGTCTACACGTTCTTCTCGCTGCTCCTCACCATCACGTGGATGACCGGTCACATCGCAGGAATTTGGCTGATCGTCATGCGGATCTTCCAGGCCGTCGGCGCCGCCATGTTGATGGCGAACTCCTCGGCCATCCTGACCGATGCGTTCCCCGCCGAACAGCGGGGCATGGCCATGGGTATCAACTCGGCCGCTGCGTTCAGCGGGGTGTTCATCGGACTGGTGCTGGGCGGCCTTCTGGCCCCCATCAACTGGCGGCTCATCTTCTTGGTGTCGGTGCCGATCGGGCTCTTCGCCACCATCTACGGGTACATGAACCTGCGCGAGCTCAGCCCACGGCGACCGGCCAAGATCGACTGGCCGGGGAATATCACCTTTGCCCTGGGGCTGATTCTCGTGATGATCGGTATCACCTACGGCATCGAGCCATACCGGCAGCACACGATGGGGTGGACGAATCCGCGCGTCATGGGATCGCTCATTTTGGGCGTCCTCTTCCTGATTGCCTTCGGCTTCATCGAGACCAGGGTCAAACAGCCGATGTTCCGACTGCAGCTGTTCAAGATCCGCGCGTTCACAGCGGGAATCCTGGCCAGCTTCCTGGCCGCCATGGCCCGGGGCGGCCTCATGTTCATGCTCATCATCTGGCTGCAAGGGATCTGGTTGCCCCTCCATGGCTACGACTTCGCCCAGACGCCCTTGTGGGCCGGCCTGGCCATGCTCCCGCTCACCGCCGGCTTCCTCATCGCCGGACCCGTCTCGGGCTACCTTTCAGACCGCTACGGTGCGCGACCATTCGCCACAGGCGGGATGATCGGCGCCGCCTTCAGCTTCGCTCTCCTCGAGTTGTTGCCGATCGATTTCCCGTACTGGGTCTTTGGGGCCGTCCTGCTGATCACCGGTCTGACCATGTCCATGTTCGGTTCTCCGAACCGGGCGGCGATCATGAGCAGCCTGCCTCCCGAGCACCGCGGTGCCGGCTCGGGAATGGCCACGACGGCCATGAACACGGCGCAGGTCCTCTCGATCGGGATCTTCTTCACCCTGCTCATCGCGGGTCTGTCCACGGCGCTTCCGGCAAGCCTGTACCACGGCCTCGTGGCGCACGGGGTGTCGCACAGCGACGCGACCCGCATCTCCCACCTCCCACCTGTCTCCACGCTTTTTGCGGCCTTCTTGGGATACAACCCGGTGCAGCATCTGGTCGGCCCGCAGGTCCTGACCCATCTCACGGCGGCGCAACAGGCCACGCTCACCGGTCGCAGCTTCTTCCCCAGCCTTATCGCGGTGCCGTTCCGTGATGGGCTGCACACCGCCCTCGACTTTTCCATTGTGATGAGCCTTCTCGCTGCGGCCGCCTCGTGGACACGCGGAACCAGCTATGTCTACTCAGACGTGCACGCAGTCGACGAAGGGTTCGACCCCGACCTGCCGTTCCTCGAGGAGGACGAAGAGGACGGGGACACCATTGATGCCGCACCCTCACTCGCCGCCAAAGGAGTATCCCGATGACAACAAAGTCCAACATCACCATTGACACCGTCGACGGGCCGATGCCCGCATTCGAGGCCTTGCCCGACGCCGAAGCTAAGGGTGGCATCGTCGTCGTCCAAGAAGCATTCGGCGTCACGACCCACATCGAGGACATCTGCACCCGCCTGGCTGATGCCGGATGGCGTGCTGTCGCACCGGCATTCTTTCACCGTCAGGGCTCCCCCGTCCTGGCCTACGACGATTTGAGTGCCGTCATGCCGGTGATGATGGAGCTCACGCCCGGTGGCATCACCACTGACCTCCTCGCCTCGTTTGCCTATCTCAACGAGGTCGGATTTACGGCGGCGCAGACGGGTATCGTCGGATTCTGCATGGGCGGCAGTGTCACGTTCTATGCCGCGACGCTGCGCCCACTGGGCGCCGCCGTGACCTTCTACGGGGGCGGCGTGGCCGAAGGGCGATTCGGACTGCCCTCGCTCATTGAGCAGGCTCCGCAGCTCCAGACACCGTGGCTCGGCTTGTACGGCGACCTCGATCAGGGCATCCCATCTGACGATGTCGACCAACTCCGCAAGGTCGCCGCCGCGACGCAGGTGCCAACGGAGGTCGTCCAATATCCGGAGGCCGACCATGGGTTCAACTGCAACGACCGCCCTGCGGTGTTCAATCCGACGGCCGCCGCAGCAGCCTGGGACCGTGCGCTCGATTGGTTCGAACGACACGTCGGAAGGTCCGGCGAGGGCTGAACGCCCGCCGCGCCGCGGCACGATGTGGCATGGGGCTCCGGAACGATCGGCAACCGTCCTGCCATCGACCTGCCACCGTCCTGGGGCCCGGCGCCTGTACCTCCCACCCCTCAGCCGGTATCCTGACCAGGTCACACTCAGACCGGGAGGTCACGAAATGCAAAATCGGCGGCTTTTGCAGACATGCAGCGTGGCGGTCCTGGGCTTCGGTCTGGCCTGCGCCCCCATGACCCTGGCGTCGGCCAAGAGTCAACCCAAGAAACACCACAAAGCACCGAAGCACCACGCCTCGAAGAAGGCCGCCTTCACCACGGGCAGCGCGACCTGTAAGAACTACCTCAACACGGAGAGCGGCTCGAGCGGCTTGGGCACCGCCCTGGAAAAGGCCATGGCGAACGAAGGAAGCGGCTTCGCCGGCGTGAAGCAGGCCTTCATCACCTACTTCAACACCATTCAGAAGTACGAAGCACCGTTTGAGTCCGAACTGAGCTCGGCACCCGCGAATGTGCAAGCTGCGGGCAAGGGGATCTTTGCCTTCTTCAACACCCTCAAGACGGATGTGGCGAACTCGACGAGCCTGGAGCAGCTCGGCACGTCGATGGAGTCCCTGGGGAACAACAGCGCCTTGAAATCCGACGCCCAAACTCTCGCCACCTACTTCGGATCCATCTGCGGGTCCGTGACGACGACGACGGCCTCAGTCCCCTAAGGCGCTGCGCATGCCGGACGCGGACGCGGACGCGGACGCCGGGCGCTGACCCGCCTGCTCGAAGGCGTCCCACATCGACGCGTAGCGTCCCCCGAGCGTACGCAGCTCCTCGTGCGATCCGACCTCGGAGATCCGTCCCTCGTGGAGAACGACGATACGGTTGGCCGATCTGGCGGTCTGCAGGCGGTGGGCGATGATGATGGTGGTGCGATTCCGGGATACCCGTTGCATCGCTTCGGCCACCCGAGCCTCGGTGGCGAGGTCGAGGTTCGAGGTGGCTTCATCGAGGAGGAGGACCACCGGGTCCACCAACTCGGCACGTGCCAGGGCGATGAGCTGGCGCTGACCAGCCGAGAGCGACCGTCCACGCTCGAGCAATGCATGGTGGTAGCCGCCCGGTAGCCCGACGATGAATTGGTGGGCGCCCACAGCCCGGGCGGCGGCCTCCACTTCGTCGTTGCCCGCGTCGGGACGACCGTAGGCGATGTTGTCACGGATGCTGCCGGTGAAGAGGAAGGCCTCTTGGGGGACGTACCCGAGCTGGCGCCGGTACCCGAGGAGATCGATGGTGCGCAGATCGAGCCCGTCGACCCGTACAGCACCCTGATCGGGATCGTAGAACCGGGCCACCATCTTCATGACTGTCGATTTCCCCGCGCCGGTCTGCCCCACCAATGCCACCGTCTCACCGGCTTCGATGTGCAGGTCGATGCCGCGCAACGCCTCGGGTGGCTTGTAGTGGCCGGCGTCGGCCGCCCGCAGGATTCTCGGGTCCTTCGGACCTCTCCGCTCGGCGGAGGATGCCCGACCGGTACCGGGCCGGGCCGGCACTGACGGATAGGCGAATCGAAGGTTCTCGAGGGTGATCTCACCGCGCAGTCGCCCGGGCGCTATCGGATTCACTGCGTCCGGGGTGAGCGGCTCCAACTCCATCAGCTCGGTGATGCGGCCGACGGAGACGCGGGTCTGCTGCCACGAGTCAAAGACCTGGGAGAGCTGTTGGATGGGTGAGAAGAATAGGTCGATGTAGAGGATGAACGCGATCAGAGCGCCGGAGGAGAGATGACCCGACGCGATGAGTCCGGCGCCTACCCCGAGCACGATGGCGTCGGCGATGCCCGAAAGGAACTGGACGAACGGGAAGTAGATGGCCACGAGCCGCTGGGCGGCAATGCGCGAGTCGAGGTAGTCGCGTCCCAGTCCGTGAAACCGCTGCATCGTTTCGGCCCGGTGCACGAAGGCTTGTGCGACGCGCACGCCCGAAAGGCTCTCCTGGAAGTCGGCGTTGACGATCGCGATGCGCTCCCGCGAGAGGTCGTAGAGCCGTGCCGCCTTGCGGCGGAAGATCACCGTGGCCACTGCCAGCGGAACGACAACAGTGAGCGTGCATAACCCGAGCTCGAGATTGATCACGACCAGGGCGCATCCGACCCCGACGAAGGTGACGAGCGCCACGAGCGCGGAGAGCAGTCCGTTCTCTATGAGCGATTCGAACTGATCCACGTCGGTCGTCATCCGCGTCATGATGCGCCCCGCCATCTCGCGTTCGTAGTAGTCCAGTGAGAGGCGTTGCAGCTGGGCCCAGATGCGAATGCGGAGCGAGAGCATGATCCGCTCTGCCGCCCGACCGGTCACGAATGTCTCACCGATCTGGTCGATGAGGTCGACGAGAACGACCACGAGGAAGATGCCCGACGCCACAAAGAGCACGTCTGCCGATCCCTTGGCGACGCCGTTGTCGATCCCGGTCTTGATCAGGATCGGACCCAAGAGGGTGGCCAGCGCATCGATGACAACGAGCACGAGACCGAGAAGGAGGGGCCGACGGAATGCACTGAGGAGCCGAGACAACCTGAAGTTCCTCTCATGACGCGATTCCGTCTCCAGGTCAACCTGGGCGCTATCGCGCACAGGCGGGAGTGCCGCGACGCGCGCCAGAAGCTCAGGCGTCGGGGGGAGGTTGAGTCGCCACGAGCCACCGCTGCTGCGGCCGAGGCCGGCACCGAGGCTCGGAGCGCCGACCGTTCGCGTCGCAGTCGGGGTCTCCGCCGTATCCGGGGCCAGCGGTTTCCAGGCCGAAGAGGTCGTCCCGTCGCTACCGTTCCGGGCACCGATCGCAGCGCCCTCTCCCGACGACGACCCGAGCGCGGCCAGCAGCTCGATCCTGTCCCCGACGTCCTGCGCCAGATCCTCTTCGATACCCGAGAGCAAGGTTCTGTAGACCGCGCTGCGGACGACGAGCTCGTCGTGCGTGCCCTCGTCCACGACACGACCATGGACCAGGACCACGATCCGATCGGCCAAATGCAGGGTGGACTGCCGATTCGCGATGAGAAGGGTGGTCCGCTCAGCCATCACGGCGCGAAGACCCTCGTGAATCGCCTCCTCGACTTTCGAGTCGATCGCGCTCGTGGCATCGTCGAGGATGAGGATGCGGGGGTCGGCCACAATGGCTCGGGCCAACGCAATGCGTTGCCGCTGGCCACCCGAAAGGGTGAGGCCACGTTCCCCGACGACCGTGTCGTAGCCACGGGGAAGCTCGAGGATGAACTCGTGGGCCTGCGCCACACGCGCCGCATCTTCAATCTCTTCGTCTGACGCGTCCGGACGTCCGTAGGCGATGTTGGAGCGCACGGTGTCGGAGAACAAGAAGCTGTCATCGAAGACGACGCCGATCTGATGGCGCAGCGAATCCAGCGTTACCCTTCGGACATCGTGCCCGTCGACGAGGACAGATCCCCGGTCCGGTTCGTAGAACCGTGACACCAACATGGCCACGGTCGACTTCCCACTCCCACTGGGGCCGACGATGGCCACCCGCTCCCCCGCCCGTATCTTGCAAATCCAAGCCCTGCAGCACAGGCGCGCCACCGCCGTAGGCAAAGTGCACGTCGGAGAAGACGATGTCACCCTTCAACGTCGGCAGCTCCGCGGCATCGGGCTCATCGACGATGGCCGGCTTGAGGTCCAACAATTGAAAGATCCGTTCGATGCCGGCCCGGGCTTGTTGCCCCACCGTCAGGACGCCGGCGAGCTGGCGGGCAGGAGCGACGAGCTGGACGATGTAGGTGGAGAAGGCGAGGAACGTACCAAGCGTGATCTCGTGCTGCAGGGCCAGCCAGCCCCCGAAGGCCAGGATCGCAACCTGGCCGATGGTGGGTATCGCTTCGAGGATCGGCTGGTAGCGCGATTGCAGGCGAACGGCCCGCATCTGCGAGCCGTACAGGGTCTGCGAGGCGTCGGCGACCCGCTCGAGTTCTCGCTGTTCCTGGCCGAACGCTTTGACGACGCGCACGCCATTGACGTCTTCGTCCACGATCTGGATGACATCGCCCTCTCGCTGTTGACCGTCCCACGTGGCGGGAAAGACCTGCCGTCGCATCCGGTACGAGACGATGAGCAATGTCGGAGCGATGATCACGCTGACGACCGAGAGCAAGGGCGACAGGTAGATCATGACGCCGAGCGAGAACAGCATCAGGAGTATGTTGCCGCTCATGATGGGGAAGAAACTGAGGAGACCCTGCACGAGCGCCGAATCCGAATTGGCCCGGGCGACCACTTGACCCGTGGGCATGCGGTCGAGGTTGTCGAAGTCCATCACCTGAAGGTGGTCGTGCATGGCGTTTCGCAGGTCGTACTGCACGCTGAGCGCCACGCGCCCGCCGCGATAGCGGCGCACATAGAGGAAACCGAACGAAGCGAGGGCGAGCGCAACGAGGAGCACGAGCCACGGCCACAACGACGACGTGCGGGCAACCACCACCCCGTCGATGATCTGACGCTCAACGAGCGGGATCGTGGTCTGGCAGACGCTTCCGAGCAATGCCGCGGAGACGGCTAGCGTCACGTCCCGGCGATGGCGCATCATGTATCCCCACAGGCGCCGCACCCAACCTCGATTCGTCGCCGTCGCGGCAGGGGCGTCTGAGGGCACTACGTCCCTCTCCGCTCTGCCGCCTGCGCAGCCGCTCGCGAACGTGCATGTCGTCAATGGCGGCACCGAGCCAGACGAGCGACTCCATCAGCTGGTCGCCGTCGGGCGTCCGCGCACTCAGATCCTCGATGCGACGGATCATTTCGGCCTCGACGCGAGAAAGAAGCGCGACGCCCTCGCGGGTCAGGTGCAGTGCGGCCACGCGGTGATCTCCGTCGACTCCCGTCCGGACCAGCAGTCCCCGTTCGGCCAGGGCGTCGACGGCGGCGCTCACCGTAGGTTTGCCCACGGCGAGTCGACGCGCGACGCGCGACGCGCGCTCGTCCCCCGAGGCGACCGCCGAGAGAACCCTGTAGTGGGCCAGGCTGAGCTCCCCCGACGCCCGTTCGAGGACACGGGTGGCCCGGGCCAATGCCCGCACGGCCTCGACCTCCCTCGGGGCGTGGCCCGAGAGGGGGTTCCTCGTCCGCGTTGCCCGCTTTTGCGCGTCACCCGTCACCGCTCCAGGATACCTGGATAGTTCGTTTATCGAACCATTCGCCGCTGTCCCCGGGGTCGCTGGCGCGTACACCGTTACAACAAGGGTTCATTTGGGTAAGGCAATGGTGTGTCCCTCATCGAATCGCGGTCCGAGAACGAGCAACCTACGACGAGCGGGACGGCTGACGTCGCTCCGGTGCAGGCCGAAGGACCTGGTCGTCGAAAGGCCGACTGGAGATGGCGTCCATCACACCCGTATCGGCGGAGCGTGGGTCGCGGTGGCGGTGGCCGTTGTGCTCGGTGTTGCACTGATCGATTTCATCGTCCAGAACACCCGCTCGGTCCGCGTCGAGTTCTTCGCGGCGAACGGCCAGATGCCGGTGGCCGTTGCGCTGCTGGGGGCGGCCCTCGCCGGGGCGTTCTTGGTCCTGGCGGTCGGTATCGCCCGGACCACGCAACTGCGTATCGCCAATCGCCGTGGGAAGAAACGTGAGGAGCAGGCGGCTTCACTGGCAGCTGACACCGAGGCTGAGCGCCCCGCGGGTTGATTCTCGGGGTGCGGCGGCCGGAGCGGCCGGACACCGGACAACAGCCCAGGCCATCGGCGAATTCCATTGCAATCCACTGCCCGGTAACATCGCTGGCGTGCGTGAGCGGTGGCTATCCAGACGGGCCGTGTTCCTGCACCTCGCGTGTCTCCTCTTTGTGCCCTTCTGCATCGCTGCCACCTGGTGGCAGATCACCCGGGCGGAGGACGGCAACGGCTTGAGCTACCTCTACACGTTCGAGTGGCCCGTGTTCGCCATCGTCGGGATCTACTTCTGGTGGCAGTTCTTGCACACTGACTACGACGCCGTCGGGCTCAAGGGCATGCGGAATCACGCGGCGGAGGTACCGACGTCCGGCGTCGATACCGATCCCGCTCGGCGCCTGCAGCCGGCGACGGCCCTGATGACGACAGCCCGCCCTGGCTCGGCCCACCTCTCCGCTTCCGCACCCTTGTCATCCACGACGGCAACGCCACCGACGACACCGACGACGCCCATGCCCGCCGACCCTTCCACGGCGCTCGAGGACGAGAATCCGGAGCTCGCGGCCTACAACGCCCGACTCGCTGCCTTGTCGGCGAGCGGCGCAAAAACCTGGAGGAAGCCCGAAACTCCCATCGCTCGCAGGCCTCAGTGAGGCGCCTCACGGAACGAGGCCTCAAAGGAGCGCTTTTCCGCTACCAGCTCATGGCGAACATCGTCGGAACTCTGATCATTCCGCTCTTCATCTTCACGGGCATCAAGATCGGCACCGGGCACGGCAAACTGGAGGTCGAGATCTTCGGCGTCCTGCACGGCTACCTGTACATCGTGTACCTCATCACCGTCGGCATTCTTTCGTTCAAGACGCGGCTGAACATCTTGTGGGTCCTCGTCATGTGCGGCGCGGGGCTCATCCCCGGGCTGACGTTCGTCGTCGAGTGGTGGATCGTCACCCGCAAGATCCACCCACTTCTCGCGTCCGAGGCCGAGGTCGGAGCCCCCTCTCTTCCCTCCTGACCGAGCGTCGTCGGCCCGAGTCAGGTATTCAGTTCTTCAACCTGCCCGACGGCTGTCGCGGCAGCCGCCTCGCGCCGGGCCATCAACGATTCCACCGCGCGGCCGGCGCCCGCGGTGTCGCCGTCGTACGCCACCGATCCCCGGTCGAGGACGACTGCCTTACCCGCCAGCTCGAGCACCCGCGCGATCTGCTGTTCGACCACGACCAGCGCGGTCCCGTTCGCATTGATCTCCCGCAGGCCCTCGTAGACAGCATCGACGACCACCGGTGCCAACCCCAACGAGAGCTCATCGGCGATCAGCACCTTCGGTGGGACCACGAGGACCTTGGCCAGAGAGAGCAGGCGCTGCTGTCCCCCGGACAGTGTTCCTGCCATCTGCCGCCGCCGCTCTCCGAGAATTGAGAAGGCGGTGTACGCCCGCTCCAAATTGGCCGACAGCAGTTGGCGGCCGGCCCGTTGCCGGAACGCCAGCGTCAGGTTCTCCTCGACGGTGAGGCTCGAGAAGACGCCCCTCCCCTCGACGACATGCGCCATACCGAGGCGCGCGATCTTGTAAGCCGGCATCTGGGTGACGTCGAGGCCGCAGAAGGTCACTTTGCCGAGAGTGGCGTGCACCAGGCCGGTGACCGTGCGGGCCACCGTCGACTTACCCGCTCCATTGGAGCCGACGAGGGCCACGATCCCACCCGCCGGGACACGGAATGACACGTCGAAGAGCGCACGGTAGGGTCCGTAGGCCGCGCTCACGTGTTCGAGAACCAGCACGTCGCCGCCCTCCGCCGCCTGCCCGCCCGCAGTCATGACACCCCCATTTGGCCCAGATATGCCTTCCGCACGACCGGGTCGGCCATCACATCGTCGAAGGTGCCCTCGGCCAGCATCGCACCCAGATCCATCACGACGGTGCGGTCCACGACCTCACCCACCATGGCGAGGTCGTGCTCGACCAGCAGGATGGCAGTGCCGCGCTCTCGTTGGACGGTGCGGAGGACGGCAGCGACCTCCGCCGTCTCGTGGAGGTCGAGACCGGAGGAGGGCTCGTCCGCCAAAAGGATCTTCGGCTCGGCGACCAGGGCTCGGGCCAGCTCGACGAGACGGCAATGCCCCAGGCCGAGCGCGTTCACCGACGTCTCGGCAAACGGGGCGATGCCCACGAGCTCCAAGCACGCCTCGACATTGGCCGACTCCTCCTTGGTGACGGCGCTCATGCTCAGGAGGTCCTTCCAGAGGCGGCCCTCTCCCCGACGCGAACGTTCGGCGACCAGCAGGTGGTCCCGCACGCTCATGTCGGTGAACATCTCCACCTTCTGATACGTGCGGCCGATGCCCAGCCGTGCCCGTTTGAAGGTGGGCAGCGCGGTCAGCGACACGCCACCGAACACGATGTCACCCTCATCGTTGCGCAACTGACCGCACACGCAATTGAACAGGGTCGTCTTCCCGGCCCCATTGGGCCCGACGAGGCCGACGCTCTCCCCCGCGCGCACGTCGAAGGAGATGTCGTGGACCGCATGGATCCCCCCGAAGGACTTGGACACATGGCGGAGTGAGAGCAGCGGGACGTCAGCCATGCGACCCTGGCACCACGTCGGCGGGCACCCCGGCCGGCTCCCCGTTGGGGGGTGGCGCCTCGGATGGGTGCATGGCGTAATACTCGGTTGGAAAGAGGCGCTTCTCGAACCATTGGGTGGAGCGCCTCTTCTGAAACTCGAGGATGCCCTCGGGGTGCTTGGCATATTGCAACGATCCGAAGGCGAAGAGAACGATGACCAGACTGCCGCCGCCCACGCGGGCCGGCAGATAGGTCAAGAGCTGGTCGACAACGAAGAATCCGATCCCGGCCTGAATGGCTCCTTCCACCGTGGAGACACCCGTGGTGACCACCAACACGATGAAGACCAGCGAGAAGCTGTAGTTCCATTGGGCCGAGTTGGCCACCTGCTGCTGAATGGTGACCAGCACGCCGCCAATGCCGGCGATGGCCCCGGCGAGGGCGAACACCACGATGCGCTGCCAGGTCAGATTGATGCCCAGTCCGGCCGCCGCCGTCTCGCTTCCACGCATCGCCGCCAGATTGCGGCCGACGGTGCCCTTTCGGACCTGGAGGACGATGCCCACACAGGCCGCGAGAACCGCAATGCTCAGGATGAAATACGCGTGACCGTTGAAATTGAAGAACTCCGATGTCCCGAGCCAACGCGCCTTGAGACTCAAGCCTGATCCTCCCCCGCTGATCGACACGTCGTTGAAGAACGTGTTGTCGAACAGCAGGGCGGCCGCCAATGTCATCAGAGCCAGCCCCAGGCCGCGCAGCCGCAACGACAGCAGGGCCAGGACCACGGCCACGACGGCTGCCAATGCCGCGCCCACCAATCCACCGAGCAACATGTTCAATCCGAGGTGGTGCGCCAGTTGGGCCGCGGTGAACGCGCCCACCCCGGCCAAGGTGCCCTGGCAGAGTGACAGCTGTCCCGCCATCCCGGTGATCAGCGTGATGGACAACAGGACCGTCGAGAGAGCGATCCCCGAGTTGAACACGCCCTCCCACGCCTTGGGCATCCACGTCAACATCGAGACGATGAACACGGCCAGGACGACCCACCACAGCCGTCGGATGATGCGGTCCATGCTGGGGGCCCGCGACGAGGCGGCGATCGGTGGCGGTGGTGGATCGATCGTCGCCAGAGGATCGCGGTTCAGGTCGAGGGAACGCATGCCCGGGAGGATGAGGAGCGCGGCGACCAGAACGAAGAACGGGAGCGACGGGAGAACCGCCGAATAGAGGATGCTGCTCGTGGGCAGATAGCCCTGGAGGATCGTGCTCACCACTCCGATGAGCACCGCCACCCCGGTCGCAACGGGAATGGAGCGCAGAAGGCCCCACGCGGCGGCCGCAATGGCGGCCACCACCAGGGTCGCGTAGGTATCGGCTTGGAACGCCCCGTACACGGGCGCCAGGACGACGCCGGCCAGGCCCGCCATGAAGCTCGAGATGGCCCAGGCCAGCGCCACCACTCCGCCCGAGTTGACGCCGTCGAGTTGGACCAGTCGACGGCTCTCCACGGCGCCTCGCATCTGGAGACCCAGGTTCGTGAACCTCAACAGCACCGTCAGCGAAACGAGGACGATCAGGGTCACGCTGATGACGGCGAGGTAGATCCCGTTGATCGGCGTTCCCAGCACGGTGGCATAGACGACGTTGGGATTGAAGAAGGGGAGAATCGTGGCGGTGTCGTCCAGATTCTGCGGACCGAAGATGACCGGGAGGATGGAAGGGATGCCGACCAGCAAGGCGATCGAGATGACCAACTTCGCGGTCGTGTTCGAGTTGGGGATGTTCCGGAAGAGCAGTCGATCGAAGGCGATACCGATCAGCGGGGAAAGGACCACGACGGAGACGATGAAGGCCGGGAATCCCCCCCAATGGTCGTTCTGGGTGAGGACGGTGAACACGAAGGCCGCTGCGAACGCTTGGGCTCCGAAGGCGAAGTTGAAGACACCGGTGGCCTGATACGTGAGGACCAGCCCCACGGCCACGATGGCATAGGTACACCCGTAGGGGATACCGGGAATCGCGAAACCGAAGAACTGTTCCATTCGTGCTTACGGGGAGGTGGCCGAGCGGGGACGAACCATCAGGGAAGGGGCGGCGTTCCCGGTGGCAGCTTCTTCAGGGGCTGGGGGTTCTTCCCGCTCGTGGTGGCGAAGCAGACGAACACGTTCTTCTTCGAGGTGTTGAGGACCGGCACGTACTTGGTGCCCTGCGCCTGGATGTACGACGCGCAGTACGGGGGTGCGTGACCGGAGTGCCCGGCATCCTTCCAGTTCGTCGGGGTGGTCAATCCGCCTGCGTTGTACGTCGTGAGCGTGTTCGTCTGCTTGATCACGTTGGCCTGGGTGAGATTGTTGCCCGCCATACGCACTCCTTGGACGAAGAGTGCCGCGGACTCCCAACCCTGAATGGCCACCTCGTCGGTGGCGTACTTGGGCTCGTACTTGTTCATCACCGAGAGGTACTGCTTGAGACCCGGGTACGACCGTCTGCGACGCGAGGAACGGCACATGGGCAATGTAGAAGTACACGTTCTGCATCAGGCTCTCGTTCTGATTCAACGTCGACTGGTCGTTGCCGCTGAGCCAGAATTGCGTGGCCTTCAGTCCGTACTGCTTAATGGCCCGGGCCATAGTGACATTGCCCTGGACATCCATGCAGCTCAACACGAAGTCAGCGCCGGCCTGCTTCATACGCTGCACGTCGGTGGCCACTGTCGTGCCCGGGTAGGCGATCTTGTAGTCGGTGTAGCTCACCTTGATGCCGGCCGCAGTGAGGCCCTTGGCATCCGTTTGGCACGACGCCGCCGAGGCGGCGATGCCGTATGCCAGGACGGCCACCGACTTGGCGTGGACCTTGTTCACCAGGTAGGCCACCTCGGGAATTCCGCCGGGCAGGTACTGGGTCGATCCGCCGCCACCGGCTGCGAAGAGGTTGTTCGGCCCCGCCCAGTTGTTGGAGACGTTGTAGCCGTAGGTGGGGATCTTCGCCTCCACGAAGAGGTTCGGCGTGAAGAACGCTGAGGCGACGCCGGTGACGGCGAAGACGTGGTCCTGGTTGATGAGGGTGGACACGAGCTGGTTGAACTGGCTCGGATTGCCGCCGTCGTCGAGTTGGTACCTGTAGTTGATCTTGCGGCCGTTGACGCCTCCTTGGGCGTTTATGTAGTTGAAATAGGCCTTTTCTCCATAAATGAGCGATCCGAAGTTCGCAGCCAGGGTCCCGGTCTGCGTCGAGATCGTCCCGACCGTGATGGAGTTCTTGGTGACTCCCGGGGCCGCACTCGCAGCGGCTCCCGCCGAAGCCGATCTCGCGGCGGCTCCCGCCGAAGCCGATGGCAGTCCCAAGGTGACGGCGGCGGAAGCCAACGTCACCCCACCGAGGACCACCTTGGCCAGCGTTCCCCCATGTTGACGGCCACTGCTGCGTCGACGCCGGCCCATGTGCGGCGCGCTCGTTCGCATCGCGATCCCCCCTTGTTCCACCCACCGTCGCATCCCATGTGGATGCTGTTCTCCGTCGGGGTCAACCCTCTTCGACGAACGATCCATTCGTAGCATCATTACCTTTCGCAATTGCTTCAGGACGAGTGATTCAGTGCGGACGAGCGATGTACGCCGGGAAGAGCCGTTTACTTCAGGAAGAGCCGTTGGCGGTCGAATTCTCTCAAGGCGGCCACTTCACCCGGCGAGAGGGGGGCCAGTTCCTCGACGTCCCGTGCAATGTCCGGTTCGTAGCCGCACGCCTCGACGAACGCACGCGTGCGCTCCTCGACGGTTCCGGCGCCGGCGGGAACAGCCGCCACCCGGAGGACCCCGTCGAGACGCCGGAGGACGCCCTTATCCGTCACCACGCTCACCACTCGATGCCCGGGCGACGTGACGTAGGCCACGGATTCGGGCAGTCGTTCCGGACGGGCCAACGTGATGACGACGCATGCTTCGGCCCGGCTCGCCACATCGTTGGCCCCGCCCGAACCCACCAGGAATCGGCCTCCGGCCAGTTCGGTCGAGTTGAGGCGGCCTCGGGAGTCGACTTCGGCCGCACCGAGGCACCCCACGGTCCGAGTACCCGGACCTCCGATCACCATGCCCAACACGGCCGATGCATCAGAGAGGTACGGGGTATCGGGAAAGACCCGGTGGTTGAAGATGTAGGGATCGGCCGGTGTCGGCTCGTAGCCCCACAGCCCGAGCTCGGCCGTCAGCATGACCCGGCTCCCACCCGCACGCGCCCGCCCCACTGCGACCCACGCCGCGAGATTCGCCGCCCCGGCGCCCGCCAGCACCGCATCGGCAGCAACGTCGGCCACGACTCGTTCGACCTCACGCGCCCCGAAGGCCGCCGCGTGCTCCCATGCCGAGAAGACCGGGTCGTCGGAAACGGGGGTCGCCTCTGCATCGGCCTTCCACGACGCTGGATCCGACCGGCCCTCGAGCCAACGGAGGTGATCATCGCCGAGCAGCCGCAGATAGTCGTCATGGGTGGCCGGGCCCAGTACCCATCTTTCGGCGAACTCCTCGAAGGTCCCCTTTGCGGCGGCCTCGGCGGCGAGGCTCCAGTGCGCGATGTCCTCGCCGTAGCTCCGCACGGGCAGCCCAGGTGCATAACAACCCCCGGGGTGCGCCCCGAACGGGCGCCTCCACCACGGCCAGGACCCGGTGGCCCGGCACCCGCACCCGGTGACCCAGACCGTGCAGATTGTCGACGACCTTTTCCACCGTGGCCACCACGCCACGTCGTGCGGCCAAGGCCCCCCAAACACCCTCGAGGAGCGGCTCGGAGAACGCGAGATTTCCTGCGTGGTCGGCCGCAGCGGCATGGACGAGTGCCACATCGGGTGCCAGTGGCGAGAGCAGCCCGAGCCGGCCGAACGGGGAATCGACCTCGGTGAACCCCTGATTCGCGGCCATGGAGGACCCGGCCAGGGAGCCGGTCACCATGGCCGGCAGACCCCGGGCCGCCGCTTCCATCCGCTGGGACATCGTGAGAATCGACCAGTGCTCGACCTCGACCGCGCCGGACTCGTACGCCTTGCGGAAGATCGGGTTCGGGTTGTACGTCGGAAAGCTGTTGCCCGAATAGGCGGTCACGACCTTCTTGACGAGCCCCCCTTGGAAGAAGATGCCGCCGAGTGCCCCCAGACTGGTCATGACGAGGGTGAACCCGGGGTCCTTGCCCCAGAATTGGCGCGCCACCTCGCGGGCGCCGGCCGTCCATCGACTGTGGCCGAGCATCACGTGGACGGTGTCACCCGGGCGCACGTTGGTGGAGACCGCGTCCTCGAGGCCCGTCACCCGAGAGCCGGGCACGGCTGAGGTCGATGGCGTCACTTCAGCGGGCTCCTGACGCCTGCGTCAGAGAAAACCCCCTGGTCCCGCCTCATTCCTTTCCCCGCTCTAACCTGACCACCGTGTCAGGTTAGCCATTTCGGCCAACCCGGGCACTACGATGCCCACAACATGGCGCCGCCTCCTGCCCAACCCGACGTGGCAAGCCCTCCGGCAGGCACGAAGGTGAAGGCGCCCGACGGGGCAGCGGATGACACGTCCGGCGACACCCCCGACCCGGCACTCGAGGGCGCGACCCTCGGGATGCCCGACGGGATGGGAGAGGGGTCGGGGGGCGTCGGCTTGCCGGCCAGCAAGCGGGTCCTCCGCAGCCAGGGGCGGCGCACCATGCGACGGCTGCTCGATGCCGCCATGATCTGCTTCGACGAACGCGGGTACTACGACACCCGGGTGAACGATGTCGTGAAGATCGCCAAGACGTCACACGGCACCTTCTACCTCTATTTCTCCAACAAGGAAGACCTGCTGCGGGCCCTTGTCGCCGAGGCGGGCACCGCGGCACAGCATGTCGCCGACGCCCTCAACAGACCGCCGACGTCGGGCGGCCAACCCCAGTGGGAAGACGTGCGCGGCTGGGTCACGCTGTACTCGGACCTTTGGATGCGCCACGCTGCCCTCTTCCGGGCCTGGACCGACCTGGCGAGGATCGACCCGGGGCTGACCAGCACCCTGCGCGAGATCTTCACCGTGATGTCCGACGCTCTGGCTCGCCAGATCACTTCCGAGGACGCCGATCACAGGATCGACCCCCAAGCCGCCGCCGTCGGGGTGCTGGCCATGCTCGACAGGTTCCACGACGTACGGGGATTCGTGCGTCAACCGGTGGACGATGTGGCCTTGGACACGCTGACGACCATGGTGTATCGAGCCCTGTTCGACGCATCGCGATGGGGTCAGGTGCACACGGACCTGCCCATCGGCGTGGCGGCGTCGAATCCCTGAGCGGCACGGCCGGCGCGGCACGGCGGGCGCGACACGACCGCGCCAGCGGGCAGCCTTACCCTTGTACGGGGTAGATCAGGTCGAAAAGGCCGTCGACGCCCGACCCGTGCAACGTGAGCCCGCCATCCACGACGATGTTCTGGCCCGTCACGAAGCGGGACAGGTCCGAGCAGAGGAAGATCACCACATCCGCGATGTCCTCGGGGTCACCGATGCGACCCGCCGGCGTGTCCCTCTGGAAACGACCTTCCTGCTCCGGAAAGATCTCGAACCACGGCTTCGTCATTTTGGTGCGAATCATTCCGGGTGACACGGCGTTCACCCGTATCTCGGGCCCGTACTCGAGCGCGGCCGATGCGGTGAGCGCCGCCACCGCCGCTTTGCTCGCAGCGTAGGGCCCCTCACCGGCGGCGGGCCTCGTCCCGCTGATGGACGCCGTGCTGACGACGGAACCTCCCCCGCCTGATCGCATATGCGGGATGGCCGCGCGAAACCCGGCCCACACGCCGGTCAGGTTGACGCGGACAAGCCGGTCCCACTCGGCGGGGTCCCAATCCTCGAGCCGGCTGAAACTGCCGACGCCGGCGTTGTTGTAGAGCAGGCTCAGACCGCCCAGTGAGGCAACGGCGGCGTCGACGACCTGGCGCATCCCATCGGGATCCCCGACGTCGACGGCGAATCCCACCCCGTCGATCTCCTTGGCCACGAGTGAGGCGGCATCACCATCGACGTCGAGCACGGCGACGGTCGCTCCCTCTTCGGCCATGCGGCGACATGTCGCCCGCCCGATGCCCGACCCACCGCCTGTCACGATCGCTTTCTTCCCGTCAAGCAGCCCCATTGCCTTCCGTCCTCTCTCCATAGACGATCCTCGTCCGACGACCTCGTCGATGCCGGTCCTCGGATCGACCCGATCAGAGGGACACCGTCCCACACTTCCTACCTGAAGGCACCGATGCTGCGCCGCCGGCCCGCTGTCAGAGCTTCCTGATCAGCAGTTCCTGGGCCATGCTCAGATACAGCACCCCGTCCTCGCCGTACATGGTGCCCCGGATCGTCGAACGACCAGAGGCGTTCAGGAGAGCCTGGAAATCGAAGAGATTCCACTCATCGGCCCGACGCGGGCGGTGAAACCAGACCGCATGGTCAAGGCTGGCGTCGGTATAGCCGCCCCAGGAATCAAGACTGAGCGGCCGGAACGCCGCACCGGTCATGTCCGAGAGATACGCCAGCACGCACGCGTGGAGCGCCGGATCGTCGGGCAGGCGCTGGCGGGTGCGGAACCAACAGCGCCGGGTGGAGAGATACGTCCCGTCCTGTCTTCGGCGGGTCGACCGCAGATCCCGGACGTCGAACGGGGACGGCGACGACGGGGAGGACGACGAAGCCGGCACCGCGTCGCCCTCGGTGGCGATCGCCTCGGGGTACCCGACGTCGCCGGCCATCGGCAATTGGTACTCGTCGCCCTCCTCGGCTCGATGAAACGAGCACGCCATCCGGAACGTCTCGCGTCCCTCCGACCTCGGAGACGACCTCCCTCGTGCTGAACGACCGACCGTCACGAAGCCGTCCCACCTTGTGCGTGGAGGGTGTCCCCGGCTTCGACGGGCGGAGGAAGTACCCGTGGAGCGAGTGGATGTCGAGGTCGTCCGCAACCGTCTGCGCAGCAGCCGACAGCGCCTGCGCCACCACCATGCCGCCGAACGTCCGCTCCCCACCCCACCAATCCGGAGACGTGGTGACGAACGTCGAGGGCCCGTCGATCGCCGAGGTCCCCGCCCGCCCCGATGTCCCGTCCCCTACGGGAAGCGCCACCATGCCGGCGACGAGCTCGGACAAGGTGCCGCCGGTGAACTCGTCCTCCTCCGTCCACACGAGGTGTACCCCTCAGACTCAGACGAGTTGGACGTCGACCTCGAGGCCCAACGCCGCCAGATCGATGCAGGTGTTGTCCTCGGCGTAGCGCAGACCCTGGACGTTGAAGAGCCGTACGCGGTCGTCGGCGATCGGGAAGGGCCCCCAGTGCCACGTGCCGCGGCTCAGTACCAGGGGCTCCAACGGCTCGAGCCGGAAGACGTGGATGGCATCGACATCCGCCGGGTCCGAGAAATCGACTGCGGCCGGCGCCACGGTGATGACGGCAGGCACGTCAAGCGACATCACGCTCTGGGTGTGGGTGTCGTGCCGGTAGAGCATCTGGCATCGGAGCCCGTCGGCGGTCTCGGGGACCTCGGCCCGAGCGTGCCCGATGATGTTGACGTGCACGTCGTCCCAGGCAAAGGACAGGCGATGCTCGCCGTCACGTGGATCGGTGTCGGCCACGGGGAGCCATCCAAAGGGTGCCCAGGCCGTCTCCGTCAAGGGCTCGGGACCGATCTTCCGCCGTTCCTTGGACACGCCTTCCCCTCGCTCGCTCGCTCGCTCAATCTGCAATTCATGCGCGCCCGCATCTAACCTGACGCAGTAGTCAGTCTAGGTAGGGAAAGAGGGACACGAGATGGACGTGCGCAGCATTGAGGAAAAGGCTCCGGTCGTCGAGCACAACGGCACCGTCCCGGTCTGGTGGATGATCGAATCCCGCGAGTTCAAGGACATCACCGACGGAGGCTTCCTCGAGCTGGTCAACGAATTCGAGGTTCCCGGCGGCGGGTTGGTCGACCCCCACTCCCACCCGACGCACGAGTTCTATTACGTGATGAACGGCCGCGGCATCATGACGATCGACGGTGAAGATCGCCCGATCGCCCAAGGCGACCTCGTGTACATCCCGCCGGACAAGGTGCACTCGTTGCGTCCGGTGAGCGACCACGCACCCATTCATTGCTTCTGCTTCGCCATCGGCGTCAAGGGCGCGGGCGAGATCAACTACACCACCCACTAGGTGGCGCGGGTACTCGTCACCCGACGCTTGACCGACGGCGGTACCGATCCTCTCCTGCAGGCGGGGCACGACATCGTCACGACCGACGACGACGTCCCCCTCACGGCGGAGGAACTGGCGTCCGAGGCGGCCGCGTGCGACGGCATCGTCTGCCTTCTCACCGACCGTATCGATGCGGAGGTGCTCGCAGCCGGCCACCGCGGCCGCCTGCGCGTCGTCGGCAACGCCGCCGTGGGCTACGACAACATCGACGTGGCGACCGCACGCTCGCTCGGCATCGCGGTCTGCAACACCCCGGGCGTGCTCGATGCGACGACGGCCGATCTCACGTTCCTCCTGATCCTCGCGGCCACCCGCGGCTCGACCCAGGCCGAGGACGATCTCCGTCACGGACGCTGGACCGGCTGGGGGTTCAACACCCACCTGGCCCACGACGTGCACGGCGCCACGCTCGGCCTCGTCGGCTACGGACGCATCGCCCGCGCCGTGGCGCAACGCGCGGCGGGGTTCGACATGGAGGTCCTGCACACTTCGCGCCATGACACCGGACTGCCCGGGTACGTGCCCGAGTTGGGCGAGCTCCTGGCGCGCGCCGACATCGTGAGCCTCCATGTCCCCCTGACCGAGTCGACGCACCATCTCATCGACGCGGCGGCACTGGCTCTGATGAAGCCGACCGCAGTCCTCGTCAACACGGCGCGGGGCCCCGTCGTCGACGAGAACGCCTTGGTCGACGCCCTCTCTGCCGGCACCATTCACGGCGCCGGGCTCGATGTGTTCGAAGGCGAACCCGCGCTCAATCCCCGGCTCCTCGACGCCCCCCGCATCACCCTCCTGCCGCATATCGGCAGCGCGACGGTCGCCACACGCACCCGGATGGCCCGGCTCGCCTGCCAGGGAGTGTGCGACGTGCTGGCGGGCCGGACGCCCCCGAACCTGGTCTGAGCCGGTCGACAGGCCGCCCGGCCGTGCCTGCAGGGGGTCCTGCCAATAGAATGAAGGCGTGAGCAAGCCCCAGGGCCCGGTCGTCATCGACGCGGGCGACGCGACGACGGTCGAAGGGGTGCTCGACATCGTGCGCAAGCAAGGCGGGAGGGTCACCTCCTCGCGACGGCTCCTGCTGCGTGCCCTCTTCGAGGGCAACGGACACCGCACGGCGGAGGACCTTGCCGCCGTGGTGCAGGAGCAAGCTCCCGACGTCCACCTGTCGACGATCTACCGCAATCTCGACGAGCTCGAACGACTCGGTGTGATCGTGCACGCGCATCTCGGCCACGGGCCCGCGACGTACCACCTGGCCGCGACGGCGCACGGGCACCTCGTCTGTGAAGAGTGCGGGAAGATGATCGAAGCCCCCGATCTCCTCTTCCGCAGCCTGGCCAAAGAGGCCAAGGCGCAGTTCGGGTTCACGATCGATCCCCACCACTTCGCCATGCTCGGGCGCTGCGCCGACTGTTCATGACGTCATAGCGCCACGGGCATCCGTCACGTGATCAGCGGCGGTCCCCGCTGACGGCGATCAGTGACGCGTCGAGGTCGAGCAGTTCGACGGTCGTCCTGCCCTCGCGCAGTGCGCTGAAGAATCCGGCCTCCTTGGATTCACGCGCCTGCCCGGCCTGCCGGACCGCCTCGAGCGATCCGGCGGGGACCACCGTGACGCCGTCGACATCGCCGACAACCCAGTCACCCTGGCTCACCGTGACGCCCCCGACACGTACCGGAGCGCCGACCGTCCCGGGCAGATTCTTGGTGGCCCCCGTGAGTGCGATGGTCGAGGAGAAGACGGGAAACCCGTGCGCTTCCAGAGCGGCCACGTCGCGCACGCCGCCGTCGAGCACCAGGCCGAGAAGTCCGGCCGCCTCCGCTGCGGTGGTCAGCACCTCTCCCCAATACCCGCGGTCGGGCACCTCCCCGACGTCGACGACGAGCACGCTGCCGGCGGGAGCGGTCGTCACGGCCACGTGGACGGCGAGATTGTCCCCCGGTGTGCAGCCCACCGGGTACGCCGGAGCGGCCAGGGACGCCCCGGGCCACGACGGCTTCAGCCGCCGATCGGTGGCCAACCCCCCGGACTCGCCCAACGTGGCCGATCCCAGGCGCAGCAGGGCTGCGGCGATCTCTTGCTGGCTTTCGGTGCTCATCGGGCCTCCTCGTCGACGACGCCGCGTGCGTGCAGCGAACATCGTGCGTGCATTGGAGCATCCCGCGGGGCCCGCGCACCAGCCGTACACTCCCCTTCGTGCCCGAGCCCATGCTGATAGTGACCCAGGTCGCCCCCTATACCGACGGCCCGGCGGGGGTGCACGGCGTACTGGCCCAGGCCACGACCGCCCTCAGCGAGCTGGCCGAACTGGCGGGGCTCTCGCCGGTCGTGGTCGACGACGTGCGTGACCTCTCCCCCCACCAGCTCGGCGCCGCCGGCGTGCTCGCACTGTTCACGATCGGCGAGACCCCGTTCTCCTCAGCGCAACAGTCGGCGCTGCTCGACTCGTGGCATGCCGGTCGCCTCCACGTGCTGGGCGTGCACTCGGCGACCGACGCCTGCCATGCATGGCCGGACTACGGCGCCCTCATCGGCGCACGTTTCGACGGTCATCCGTGGACGCAGTCCTTCACCATCGACATCGTGGACGCGGACCACCCGGCGACCGCGCACCTCGGGGCGACCTGGCCCTGGCACGACGAGATCTACCTCTTTCGCTCGTTACGCCCCGATGCGCGGGTACTCCTGCGTCTCGCCGACGACCAGGTGGACCTCTCCGCGCCCGGCGGGCGTGTGCCCGAGTGCGGCTTCCCGCTGGCCTGGTGCCACGGCGAGGAGGAGGGACGCACGTTCTACAGCGCCCTGGGCCACTTCCCCGGCGCATGGGAGACCCCGGCCTACCTCCGGCATCTGGCCGGGGGCCTCGCCTGGCTCCGAGAGCGCGCCTAACCTGGCCGCTGGAACCGGACAGGGATACCTCGCCGTCTCGGTGATACCGGAGGTGCACAGCGCATGACGAATCTCTTCAACCCGCCGAGCCACCGCTTCTACCCGTCGGGGCCGCCCCGGTTCAATCATGTCGCCATGTCGCTTCCGGCCGACCTCCTGGGCGAGGAGAGCCGCAAGGAGATCCTCGGTTTCTTCGACGAGGTGCTCGGTTTCGAGGAGATGCCGACCATGACCGAGGACCGTCGGCGCATGATCCTCGGCTGTGTCCACTGGGACCAGTTCATTTTCCTGGTGGCCGACGACGACCCGATGAAGTGCCCGCGCCTGGACCACTACGGGTTCTCGGTGGGATCGCTCGACGAGCTCCGGGGTATTCAGGAGCGGGCGGAAGCCTTCCGCGCGAACGACGACCGCGTGGACCTGATCGACCTCCACGTCGATGACCAAGGGGTCGTGAAGATCCACTCGCTCTATGTCCACTACATCCTCCCCATGATGATCGAGTTCCAGTACTGGGAATTCGCGTCGTAAGGGGGATGGTGGACCGAGAGGCACCTTCGCGTCAGGCCGAGCTGGCGGCCACGTTCCTCCGCCTTCATCAACCGGGGACTCCCCTGCTGATGCCGAACGCGTGGGATGTCGGGTCCGCCGTCCTGCTGGCCGCCCTCGGCTTCGACGCGCTCGCCACGACGAGCGGGGGCTTCGCCGCCAGCAAAGGACGGCTGGACGGCTCCATGCGGCGCGAGGAGGTGCTCGCCCACGCACAGGAGCTGGCGGCGGCCACGGCGCTCCCCCTTTCCGCCGATCTCGAGAACTGCTTCGCCCACGAGCCCGATGGTGTGGCCGAAACGGCCCGCGCCGCTGTCCACGCCGGCGTGGCCGGGTTCTCCGTCGAGGACTTCACCGGCAACGGGGACGATCCGATCTACGAGCTGGACGTGGCGGCCGAGAGGGTGCGGGCGGCGTGCGAGGTGGCACACGACGGCGAACGGCACATTGTGGTGACGGCGCGGGCCGAGAACTACCTCCACGGACGTCCGGACCTGGCGGACACCATCGCACGGTTGCAGGCGTACCAATCGGCCGGCGCGGACGTCGTGTTCGCGCCGCGGGTCGACGATCCGAGCGAGCTGCACAAGCTCGTCGGCGCGCTGGACGTCCCCGTCAGTGTCCTGGCCGGGCCCAACGCCCCGAACGTGGCGGAGCTGTCGGCGTTGGGGGTGAGCCGCGTGTCGGTCGGCGGAGCCTTCGCCGTGGCGGCCTACGGCGCACTCGTCGATGCAGCCACCGAGCTGCGGGACGCCGGGACCTACGGCTACTGGGAGTTGACCAAAAGAGGCAACCGGGCCGTACGCGACGCCTTCAGTCGCTGACGGCTGCGTCGTCGGACGGCTGCGTCGTCGGACGGCTGCGTCGTCGGAGGATTCAGTCGACCAGAGCGACCGTCACCTCAATCTCGACGGCCCCGTTGCGGGGCAGCGCGGCCACGCCGACGGCTGAGCGCGTATGACGACCGGCGTCACCGAAGACGTCGGCCAACACCTTGCTCGCGCCGTCAACCACTGCGGGCTGCTCGTGGAAGTCGGGGGCCGACGAGACGAATCCGGTGACGGTGAGCACACGCGCCACCCGGTCGAGCGAGCCGAGCGCCTCCTGCAGCACCGCCAGGGCGTTGAGGGCGCACACCGCGGCAGCCTCCCTGCCCTCTTCGACGGTGACGGTGTCGCCGAGACGTCCGAGGCACGTGAGCTGCCCGTCGATGCGCGGCAGCTGGCCCGACGTGCGCGCCGTCCCGTTGTGGACGACGACGGCGTCCAGCGGGTCGTGGGGCGGGTGCGGCCCGTGCAGCGTGAGGCCCAACTCCGCCAGCCGCGCTGCGATCTTTCCTTCTGCCATCGGTGCCGCTCCTTCGCTTTGCCGTGCGCTCTTCCGTTTGCGTCCCGCTACGTTTCGTCGGGCGGCGGCGGGCGCCCGCCGGGAGGATGGTAGCTGCCTCCTCCGCCCCCTCTGCGCTGTCAGTGCCCGGAGGTGTCGGGGTAGTGTCGCCGGATGGGACTTCTCAATGATCGAGTAGCAGTGGTGACCGGAGCAGGGCGGGGGATCGGCCGCGACATCGCGCTCTGCCTGGCGGCGGAAGGGGCCAAGGTCGTGGTCAACGACGTCGGCGTGTCCCTGGGCGGAGACGGCACGGGTGAGAACCCGGCCGCCGACGTGTGCAAGGAGATCGAGGCGGCAGGAGGGAATGCCGTCCCCAACCACGATTCCGTGAGCGACTTCGACGGCGCGGGCCGCATCATCGCCACGGCGGTCGACTCGTTCGGCTCGATCGACATCCTGGTGAACAACGCCGGCATCGTGCGCGACCGCACGATCGTCAAAATGGACGAGTCGGACTACGACGCCGTCATCGCCGTGCATCAGAAGGGCACGTTCAACACCGTCCGTCACGCCGCGCCGATCATGAAGGAGGCCGGGTACGGACGCATCGTGAACATGACGTCGTCGGCCGGGCTCCGGGGCAACTTCGGGCAGACCAACTACGGCGCGGCCAAGGCGGCGATCATGGGCATGACCTTCGTGTGGGCCGTGGAATTGGGCAAGTACGGCATCACCGTCAACGCCATGGCGCCGGCCGGTCTCACCCGCATGACCGAGAGCCTCTACGCCGGGGCCGAGGCGCCGGCGGACCAGGACCCGGCGCTCAACGCGCCGCTCGTGGCCTTCTTGGCCAGCGAAGGCGCCTCCTACGTCAACGGGCAGGTGCTCGGGCGGACCGGCTTTGGCTACACGCTCTTCCAGACACCGCGTCAGATCGCCACCATGTGGGCCGACGGCGGGTGGACGCCCCAAGAGGTCGCGGACCACTTCCACGAGGTGCTGGGCCAGCACCTGCAGCCCGTGGGCATGGGCAACCATCCCCTCCTGGGCAAGAAGGACTGACGGCCGAAGGCTGACGTCGGCGGCTCGGGCGGGCGAAATGTGCCCGGGCGGAGGTAGGGTCGCGACCGAGCACACGGCAAGGGAGGGCATCATGGACGTCCGCGACAAGATCTACATCAACGGAGCCTGGGTTCCATCGACCGGGACCGGCACCCTGGAGGTCATCGACTCCACGACCGAAGAGGTCCTCGCCACCATCCCCGAGGGGACGCCCGAAGATGTCGACAAGGCCGTCGAGGCGGCTGCCGCCGCCTTCCCGGCGTGGGCGGCCACATCACGTGAGGAGCGGGCCAAGACGCTGCTCCGCATCGGCGAAGCCCTGGGTGCCCGCACCGACGAGATCGCCGACACCATCACCCACGAGCTGGGCATGCCCCGCTCGCTCTCCGGCATGATCCAGGTCGGCCTCCCCGCCGGCGCGTTCGCCGATGCGGCCCACGCCGCCGAGACCTTCCCCTGGGAGGAAGAGATGGGGAACTCGCTCGTCGTACGCGAGCCCGTCGGCGTCGTGGGCGCCATCACGCCGTGGAACTACCCGCTCTTCCAGATCGTGCTCAAGGTCGCCCCGGCACTGGCCGCCGGCTGCACCGTGGTGCTCAAGCCGAGCGAGGTCGCTCCCCTCAACGCGTTCGCCCTGGCCGAGGTCATCGACGAGGTGGGCCTGCCCGCCGGCGTCTTCAACCTGGTCACCGGCGTCGGGCCCGTCGTCGGCGAAGCCATCGCGTCACACCCCAAGGTGGACATGGTGTCGTTCACCGGCTCGACCCGGGCCGGCAAGCGGGTCATGGAACTGGCCTCGAACAGCATCAAGCGCGTGTCACTCGAGCTGGGCGGGAAGTCCGCCAACATCATGCTCGACGACACCGACTTCGCCACGGCGGTGCCGGCGGGCCTGTTCGCCTGCTACATGAACTCGGGACAGACCTGCTCCGCCCTCACCCGGATGCTCGTCCCCCGCAACCGGCTGGCCGAAGTGGAGAAGCTGGCCCTCGAGGGCACCGCCGGCTTCGCGCCGGGTGATCCCTTCGAGGAGGGGAAGCTGCTCGGACCGCTCGTCTCCTCGGTACAACGCGACCGGGTGCGGGCCTACATCAACAAGGGCATCGAGGAAGGCGCCAAGCTCGTCACCGGCGGCGCCGAGGCCCCCGACGGATTGGAGAAGGGCTTCTTCGTGCAGCCGACGATCTTCTCCGAGGTCACCCGCACCATGACCATCGCCCGGGAGGAGATCTTCGGCCCCGTCCTCTCCATCATCCCCTACGACACCGAGGAAGAGGCGATCGAGATCGCCAACGACACCCCGTACGGCCTCGCCGGCGCAGTCTGGAGCGGCGACCCGGCCCGGGCCGAGAAGGTGGCCCGGCAGCTCCGTACCGGCCAGGTCGACATCAACGGCGGCGCCTTCAACCCGAGCGCACCGTTCGGCGGCTACAAGCAGTCCGGCATCGGTCGCGAGCGCGGCCGTTACGGCCTGGAGGAGTTCGTCGAGACCAAGTCGATGCAGCGCTGAACAGCAGCGCCGGCGGCCCGACGAACTAGCGCGCGTCCTCCAGCGGGTTGCGCCAGCCGGGGGATCCGGTGTGGCCGCCCGCCGAGACACGGAGCCCGATGAAGTTCCGCTGGGCCTCCACGGTGCCCGCGCCGAAGCACAGGCCGCGGATATCGCGGTAGGCCCGCTCCAGCGGGTACTCCCGGCTGAAGCCGTACCCGCCGTGGATCTGCATGGCCTCGTCACAGACGAACTTGGCCGCCAGGTTGGCGGCCGTCTTGGCCAGGGCCGTCTCGAGGGGCGGCGGGGTCCCACCCTCGCCGGCCAGACGCACGGCACGCCCCAACAGCAGACGGGCGCCCTCCAGCTGCACGGCCATGTCCGCCAGCTTCCACTGCAGGCCCTGGAGGTCGGCCAGCGGTCGCCCGCCGATCACCCGCTCCTGCATGTAGCGCACGGCGTGCTCCATGGCGCCCTGGGCGGCCCCGACGCACATGGCGGCATTCCCGCACCGTTCGTGGTTCAGATGCGACAGGAGCACCTTGAAGGCACTCGTCGACGACGGGTCGCCCGCCAGCAGGATGTCCTCTTCCCGGATCTCCACGCCGTCGAAAGCCAGCTCGGCCTCCGTCGCGGCATGGATCCCCATCCCCTTGTGGCGGCCGGTGACCGAGACTCCTTCGCGATCGGTCGGCACGATCACCGCGCCGATGCCCTTCGCCCCCTCGCCGCCGGGCCAGCGGCACCAGACCAGCACACCCTGGGCCACGTGGCCCAGGGTGGAGTAGTTCTTGTAGGCGTTGAGACGCCAGCGACCGGGACCGTCCTCGGTGAGGGCGGCCCGCATGTTCTGGACCGCCGAACCGGCGTCGGGCTCGGTGATGCCGATGCTGACGATGGCGTCGCCGTCCGCAGCAGCGGGGAGCCAGCGCTCCTTCATGGCCTCGGGCCCGAGATGCTCGATGCCCCGGGGCGGCCCGTTGAAGGTCAGCTGGCAGCAGATGGCGGACGAGACGTCGGCCCGGGCAATCTCCTCGAGGACGATGGAGGCCTCGACGTCCCCCAGGCCCATGCCCCCGTACTTCTCCCCGATCGTGATCCGGAGGAGGTCGGCGCTCGCCAATGCCTTGCGCACTTCGGGCGGGATCTCACCGGTCTCGTCACCTTGTGAGGCCCGGGGCGCCACCTCTCGCAGAGCCACGTCGCGCGCCAGCTGGCGCAGCGCCGTCTGATCCTCTGTCTCGGCCAGGAGATCGACGCCCGAGGCCCCGCTCATCAGTCGCCGAGCTCGCTGCCGACGATCCCCACGAAGCTCACGCACTCGCCGGGAGCGCCGCCCAGGTTGTGGGTCAGGCCGAGCGTCCGGCCCTGGCTCACCGTGGCGATCTGGCGGTCGGCCGGAGCCTCACCACGCAGCTGCAGCCAGCACTCGAAGAGCATCCGGAGCCCCGAGGCGCCGATGGGGTGCCCGAAGCTCTTGAGCCCACCGTCGGGGTTGACCGGCAGCTCACCGTCGCGGTCGAACGTGCCCGCCAGCACCTCTTTCCATGCCGTGCCCCGGGTGGCGAACCCCATGTCCTCCATGAGGACCAGCTCGGTCGGCGTGAAGCAGTCGTGCACTTCGGCCATGGCCAGCTGGGCCCGGGGATCGGTGATCCCGGCCTGCTGGTAGGCGTCCTCGGCCGAGCGCACCACTTCGGGGAAGGTGGTGTAGTCGTAGCCCGGGATCGATCGGTCCCGCGGCGGGCCCGGCCACGAAGCTGAGGGCCTTCACGTACAGAGGGTTGGCGCAGTACTTGTGGGCGTCCTCGACCCGGCAGATGATGGCCGCCGCCGCACCGTCGCTCACACCGCTGCAGTCGAACACACCGAGCTCCCCGGCCACCAGCGGCGCCTTGGAGATGGTCTCCATGGAGATCTCCTTTTGGAACTGCGCCCTTGGGTTGCGTGCTCCGTTCTGGTGGTTCTTGAAGGCGATCCGGCTCATGACTTCCTTCATCTCGGACTTGTCCACGCCGTACTTGTGGCCGTAGGAGGGAGCCAGGAAGGAGAAGGCGGCGGGCGAGGAGAGGCCGGGGTCCGTCCCGTCCCCGACGGCGCGGATGCCGGTCAGGCCCGAGTAGCCGGTGTCCTTGAGCTTCTCGACCCCGATGGCCATGGCGGTGTCGTAGGCACCCGAGGCCACGGCGTAGCAGGCATTGCGGAAGGCCTCCGAGCCGGTGGCGCAGAAGTTCTCGACCCGGGTCACCGGCTTGTAGTCGAGCTTGAGCGGGCGCGAGAGCGTGATGCCCGACACCGAGGAGGTCATGGTCCCCAGCCAGAACGCGTCGATGTCGTGGATCGGCAACCCGGCCGAGGTCGACGCCTCGACGGCGGCATCGGTCAGGAGATCGTCGATCCCCTTGTCCCACAACTCGCCGAATTTGGTGCAGCCCATCCCGATGATGGCCACACGGTCGCGGATACCTCTGCTCGCCATGGTCTACTCCTCTGTGCTTGTTGCCGGTTCGGGCACCGCAGGGGCACCCTGTAGGGGACGGGCCTTCCAGAAATAATTGTGCACGCCGAGCGCGGTGTAGATGCGTCGGAACGTCATTTCGACCCGGCCGCCGATCGCGATCTCGGGCACGCTGACGTCCGTCATCTCACACCGGTAGCGCCCGCCGCCGTCGAAGTCGACGATGACGCCCACCACGGGCGGCGAGAGGCTGTAGGCGAGGTGGTCAACCGTGAACGTCGCGATGGTCCCCCGCACATCGGCCAGCCGCTCAGGCTGCATCTGGTCGATGGAGTGGCACTCGAGGCAGACCCGGGTCGGCGGTAGATGACGGAACCCACACACTTGACAACGGCTGGCGGCGAAGGCGTATTTCCAGGCCTCCGAGCGGTGCACGATCGGTGCCCCCGGGCGCTCGGGATCGGGGCGCCGCGGCGGCTCACGGTGCAACTGGCCCCGCCAGGCCAAGAAGGCCGCGTAGGACAGATCGTCCCGGCCCGCCGCCACCTGCTCGGCCACGCTCGGCACTTCGGCGGCACGCCGGGCGGCCTGGGCCGCCGGGAGGGCGTCGGTCGTGCGCAGGACCAGGGCGTCGGCGCCGTCCGCCAGGGAGAGCACCACAATGAGCTGGCCCGGAAGGGCACGCTCGAGCACGTCCGCCAGGGCCACCCCGGCCTGGGCGGCGCCGAGGTTGCCGATCGACGCCAGGAGGTCGGGGGCGATGGCGCCGGCCGGCACCCCGAGCCGGCCCGTCACGGCCTTGACCGCCCGCAGGTGCAGCCCCGTCACGATGGCGTGATCGATGTCGCTCTCGGTGGCGCCGGCGTCCTTGAGGGCATCGGCAAAGGCCTCGCGGGCCAGCGGGACGTACATCTCCTCGCCGAAGCGCTCCTCCCAGACGTGGGAGTCGGTTTCCCCGGGAACCCGCCAGCGATCGAGGAACTCGTCACTGGCCGAACCCCGCCCGACCAGTTCGGCCACTGCGCCGTCGGCGCCGCACAGGAAGGCGGCGGCGCCGTCCCCGGCGTCGCGCTCTTCGGCCCCGCCGGCCAAGCCGGTCCGGAGATCGGCGGAGATGGCCAGCGTCCGGCGCCAGGGCGCCGCCTGCAGCGCCATCAGCAGCGTGCCCAGAGCCGAGCGCGGCGCGCCGGAGAAGTCGTAGGCCGCAGCGGACCGGTCGAGCCCGAGCGCCGCGTGCAGGGTGGTGGCGCTGGTCTTGTCGAGGTAGCCGGGCGCCGGCGTGGAGAACAGCAGGTCGTCGGGCAGGGCTGGGCGCAACGCCAGGGCCCGCCGGCCCGCCTCGACGCCCAGGGTGGTGGTGTCCTCGTCATACGAGGCCACGGCACGGGTGCCCTTGGGAGGTCCCGAGCCCAGCACCTGCGCGATGGCTGAGCGCTGCAGCCGCCAGTACGGCAGGTAGGTCCCCCATGTCACGATCCCAGCGTTCATCTCCGCCCTTCCGTCCCGGCGCGTTCTCGGGGTCGTTGCCGTCCCCATCGACTGCCTTCCCGATCGCCCCTCCATCGCCCTACCAGGCGATTTGGGCGAAAGAAGGGCTGACCTCCGACCCTCCACTTTACACCGGCACCCCGGGGGCCGATCACGGAGCTCCCCGCCTCCACCGAGCCCTACGCCGTCGCCTCCACCACCATCACCCAGCTGTCGATCTCGAGGGCCCCGCCCCCGCCCGCCGAGCACCGCACGTCGCTGAATCCGGCTCCTTCCAGCCACCGCGTCCACTCGGGCGGGGTGGGGAGCCTGATGTAGTGCGAGGTGCGCCGGACCTCGCCCCCTCGATACACGGTGCGATCCGTCACCATCCGCCCCGTCAGCGGGTCGAAGCGGGAGACGTCGACCTGCGCGTCGTCACCCCGCCACTCGACGGTCGCGTCGGGCGCCCCCGTGTAGTGACGGACCACGCCGTCGTGATGCATGGTCTCGATCAGCACGGTGCCACCGGGACGCAGGACCCGGTGGAACTCGGCCAGGACCCGCCGGCAGTCGTCATCGTCGTGATAGCCGAAGGAGGTGAACCAGCACACGACGGCGTCAAAGGGACCCGACACGGGCAACTGGCGCATGTCGCCCCGGTGGTAGGCGACGCGGCTTCCCGGCCCGACCGGCTCGGCTTCGGCCAGGGCGATGAACTGCGTGGAGCGGTCGACCCCGGTCACGTCGTAGCCGGCGGAGGCGAGGCGGCGCGAGATCCGGCCAAGGCCACAGGGCACATCGAGGATGCGGGACCCCGGAGGCAGACCCAGCCGTCCCACGATCTCCGCCGTGTCCTTGTCCGAATAGCCGTCGTCGGTGAACTCGGCGTAGAAGTACAGGTAGTCGTCCCCGAAGGTGGCATCGACGTCGAAGTCCATGGCCCATCTTCGCCGACAACCTCGCTTCGGGCTTCGACTCGGCCGCGGCGGGCGCTACGGTCCCTTCACATGGCCCTCGCCCTCGGCATCATCACGCCGGTCCTGCACATGAATCCGCGCTTCGACCCCCCGGCCTGGGAGACGACCGCCTCCGTCGAGGACGTGGTGACCGTGGTGAAGAGGGCCGAGGAGCTCGGCTTCGACTGGGTCGGGTGCTCGGAGCACATCGCCGTCCCTGCGGGTGGGCCCACCGTGCGCGGGGGACGGTACTGGGATCCCTTCTCGACGCTCGGTTTTCTGGCGGCACATACCCAGCGGATAGGCCTGCTGACCCATATGGCCGTCCTGCCCTACCACCACCCGTTGGAATTGGTGAAGCGCCTGGGCACGCTCGACATCCTCAGTCAGGGCCGCGTCATCGTCGGCGTCGGCGTCGGTTCGCTGCAGCCCGAGTTCGAGGTGCTGGGCCACACGTTCGAGGGGCGGGGCGAGCAATCGGACGACGCCATCAGGGCCCTCCGCGCCGCGTGGGGCACCCGGGTCCCGGAGTACCACGGGTCCCACTACGACTTCGAGGGCTTCGTCGTCGAGCCCTCGGGACTCCCCCGGCCGGTGCCGATCTGGGTGGGTGGGCGCACGCGCCGTTCACTGCGCCGCGCGCTGGAACTCGGCGACGCCTGGGTCCCCTTCGGCGGCAAGCTCGACGACCTCGCCGCCCTCCTGGCCGACGACGCGCTCGCCCGCGCCCGCCAGGACTACGCGACGGCGCACGGCGCCCCCCTCGAGATGATCCTCGCTCCCGAACCTCCCGTGGACCCGCTGGGAGATCCCGTGGGCACGGCGGCGTTCCTCGCCTCGTACGTCACACTCGGCGCCACGGGGTTCTGCCTCCGCTTCGAGCACCAGTCCCTCGCTCAGTACTGCGAGCAGATGGCGGCGATGGTCGACGTCGCCCCGCACATCGCCCACTGAGCGTCAGCGGACCACCACCCGCACCTGCCAGAGCAGGAGGAACTGCGGGCACGGCCGTCCCGACGCGCACGTGGGCGCACCGCCGGCGGTCAGTGTCGTGTGGCCGGCTTTGACCGCGGTGTAGAAGGCCGAGATCCCACCGGCGCGGTACACGATCTTTCCGGAACGCCGAAGGAGGACGGGCCCGACTTGGCGCAACCCGCTCCATCGCAGCTCTGTCCCACCCAACGCCACCTTCAGGACCTGCCCCACCCGCACGTGCACGGTGCGGCCCCCGTCGGCCCGGTCGACGCACACCGTCCGACCGTGCGCAGGGCACCCTCCGCTGGTCATCGCCGGCGCCGCCTGCGCGTGTGGCGTCCCCAAGGCCACGATCGCGAGCACCAGGAGGACGAGCCTCAATCGGCGACGACCGCCAATTGCGCGCGCAGGTCCGCCTTGACCACCTTGCCGGTCGGATTGCGCGGGAGCTCCTCGACGAAGAGGAACCGGCGCGGCACTTTGTAGTCCGCCAGTTGGTCGAGCGCGTGGGCGCGCAGGGCATCGCCGTCCACATCGCTGCCCTCGTGCACGACGACGAAGGCCACCACGTCCTCGCCCAACACCGCATGGGGTGCGCCGACGACGGCGACCTCGGCCACCGCCTGGTGCTGCACCAGCACGTGCTCCACGTCGGTCGCGTAAATGTTGTTCCCGCCCCGGATGATCACGTCCTTGCTCCGGCCGACGATGTAGAGATACCCCTCGTCGTCCAGCTTCCCCAGATCGCCCGTGACGATCCATCCGTCCTTCCACATTTCCGCCGTCGCCTCGGGATCCCCGAAGTACTCGCGTTGACGTCCGGGGAGTTGCATCCGGACCTCACCGACCTCGTTGGGCGGGACCGGCTCCTCGTTGACGTCCACGATGCGTACCACCGCCGGCGGGTTGATGCGTCCCACCGAACCGGGATGCTTGGTCGCCTCCCCTTTGGGCATGGTGCAGTAGGCCGAGCCGGCCTCGGTCATGCCGTAATTGTTCGACACCATCGCGTCAGGCATCCGCTCCTGCAACCGTTCGACCACGAACGGCGCCAGGGGCGCGCTCCCGATGGAACAGATCGAGACCGACGAAAGGTCCGCGGTCTCGAAGTGGGGATGGTCGAGGAGAAGGTGGGCCATGGCCGGGACGAGGAAGACCGCCACCGGACGCTCGGTCTCCACCTCCTTCAGCCATCGACCGGCGTCGAACTTGGGCATGTAGATCCCGCGCAGCCCGAGCTTCATGGGCGTGTAGACGAACGCAATGCCGGCGAAGGTGAACATGGGGCTGGCGTGCATCCAGCCGCCGCCGCTCCACGAAGGAGGCACGTCGCCGATCATCGAACCGTTGGAGTGACGAATGGCGACACCTTTCGGTCGTCCTGTCGTCCCCGAGGTGTACAAGATGTCCGCCAGGTCGTCGTCATCGCGCGGCACCTGCATGGCGTCGCGCGACCCCGAGGTGATGTCGCCCCAGCTCATCACCTGACCCGACGACCGAGCGGTGGCCCCGGAGGTGGCGTCGACCACCAGCGAGAGGCCCCCGTTCGCGGCACCGAGCGCCGTCGCGATCAGGGCGCCGTCGGCGACGACAACCGTGGCGCCGGAGTGCGCCAGCATGCGCCCCACCTCCGCCGGGGCCAAACGGGGATTCATGGGGACGGCGACGCCCCCGGCCCGATGTGCCGCCGTGTAGGACACCAGCCAGCGCAAGGCCGACTCGGCGTGCAGATGGAGACCGACCCTGTCTCCCGGCTTGAGTCCCCCCGCCACCAGGCCCCGGGCCATGGCATTCGCCATGCCGTCCCACTCCGCGAAGGTCAGCGCACCGACATCGACGACCGTGTAGGCCGTCTCGTCGGGGAACGTCTCGGCCATACGGCGTAGGTGTTCGTCGATCAACACGTTGCAACTCCCCGGGTGGTCCTCCCGCCAGCCGAAAATTGACGCCGGCAGCAGGTTCGTTGCAGCATGGCCGATGCCCGGGCGGGGGTCAATCTCGAACGTGCCGTCGGGCGCAACCAAGGGGCAGGCACAGATGACCACGGTTCGCTTCGACCTCCCGACTCCCGAAGGCGACACCATCGAGTTCTGGGAGGCGGCCAAGGAGGAACGGCTGCTCATTCGCCATTGCGCCGCGTGCGGTGCCTATTCCTATTACCCGCGGCCGTTCTGCCCGAAATGCTGGAGTGAGGACGTCGAGTGGGCCGAGGCCAGTGGGAAGGGCACGCTCTACACCTGGTCGGTGATCTACAGCAACGACATGCCACCTTTCAAGGATCGGGTGCCCTATGTCGCCGCCATCGTGGACCTGGCCGAGGGTCCCCGCATGACGACGAACGTCGTCGAGTGTCCTTTCGACGAGCTCGAGGTGGGCATGGCGCTGCAGGTCGTCTTCCGCCCGATCTCCGAGGACTTCACCATCCCGGTCTTCGTCCGGGCCTGAGGGCCGCGCTACTCCTTGTCCTCCGCCCCCGCCGCCATGCCGTCCTTGATGGCGTTGACGACGGTCGGATCCATCAGCGTGGTGACATCCCCCAACTGGCGGTCCTCGGCCACATCGCGCAACAACCGGCGCATGATCTTCCCGCTGCGGGTCTTGGGCAACTCGGGCGTGAGCAAGATCTGACGGGGTTTTGCGATCGGGCCGATTTCATGCGCCACGTGGTTGCGCAACTCCTGGATGAACGCCTCCCCGTCTGCGGGATCGTCGAATCCGGTGCCCTTGACCGTGACGAAGGCCACGATGGCCTGGCCCGTGGTGTCGTCGCTGGCCCCGACCACTGCCGCCTCGGCCACCGCGGGGTGGCTGACGAGGGCGTGCTCAATTTCGGTCGTCGAGATCCGGTGGCCCGAGATGTTCATGACGTCATCCACCCGGCCCAGCAGCCAGAGGTCGCCGTCGTGGTCCCGCTTGGCTCCGTCGCCGGCGAAGTACTTTCCGGGGAAGCGCGACCAGTAGGTCTCCTTGTACCGCTCGTCGTCGCCCCAGATGCCGCGCAGCATGCCGGGCCAGGGCTCGGTGATGACCAGGTACCCCCCTTCGTCGTTGCCGACCGAACGGCCGTCGTTGTCGATGATGTCGACGGACACGCCGGGGAACGGCGTCATGGCCGCGCCGGGTTTGGTGGCGGTGATGCCGGGCAACGGGGTGATCAGGACACCCCCCGTCTCGGTCTGCCACCACGTGTCGACGATCGGACAGCGATCGCCGCCGATGTGGGTGCGGTACCAGATCCACGCCTCGGGGTTGATGGGCTCCCCGACTGATCCCAGCAGCCGCAGGCTGGTGAGGTCGTGCGATGCGGGGAGGTGCTCGCCCCACTTCATGAAGGTGCGGATCGTGGTCGGCGCCGTGTAGAGGATGTTGACCTTGTACTTCTCAATCAGCTGCCACCAGCGATCGCGCGCCGGGGTGTCCGGTGTCCCCTCGTACATCACCGAGGTGGTGGCGTTGGCCAACGGGCCGTAGACGATGTAGCTGTGGCCGGTCACCCAGCCGATGTCGGCGCCGGTCCAGTACACGTCCTCCTCCGGCTTGATATCGAAGATCAGACGATGGGTCGCCGCGACATGGGTCAGATAGCCGCCCGTTGTGTGCAGGATGCCCTTCGGCTTGGCCGTCGTGCCGCTGGTGTACATGATGTAGAGCGGGTGCTCGGCGTCGAACGCCTCGGCTTCGTGCGTGTCGCTCTGGCGGTCGACGACGTCGTGCCACCACAGATCGCGCCCGTCGGTCCACGCCACGTCCTGGCCGGTGCGGCGCACCACGAGAACCTTTTCCACATCGGGACAGCCCTCGAGGGCTTCGTCGACCGCCGCTTTCAACGGGCTCGGTGCCCCCCGTCGGTAGCCACCGTCCGCGGTGATGACGAAATGTGCGTCACAGTCGAGGATGCGGCCACGCAGGGCGTCGGAGGAGAACCCACCGAAGACCACGGTGTGCGGTGCGCCCAGGCGGGCGCAGGCCAACATGGCCACCACCGTCTCGGGGATCATCGGCATGTAGATGGCGACCTTGTCGCCCGTGCGCACGCCCAACTCGGTCAGCGCATTGGCGGCCTGGCTCACCAACCCGAGAAGGTCGCGATACGTGATGGTGCGGGTGTCCCCGGGCTCTCCCTCCCAGTGAAATGCCACCCGATCGCCCAGGCCCGCATCAACGTGGCGGTCGATACAGTTGACCGCCACGTTGAGCCGGCCACCGACGAACCACTTCGCAAACGGTGCGTTGCTCCAGTCCAGCACGTCCGTCCACGGCGTGGCCCACGTGAGGCGCTCGGCTTGGGAGGCCCAGAAGGCAAGGGGGTCTGCCGCAGCCTCGTCATAGATCTCGGGTTGCGCATTGGCTCGCTTGGCCAGCGCTTCTGGCGGTGGAAACGTCCGCGTCTCGTGCAGGAGAGCCGAAAGGCCTTCTTCTCGAACTTCGCTCATGGCTTTCTCCTTCTTCGATGTTCCGCTCGATGTGCCCTCATCCGTGCGTGCCGGCGCCGACTCCCCGGCGGGCACGGACTCGAGACCGCAGTCCCCTCTTTATCCCCTCGCCAGCGGGATCACAGGCAAGATCGGCTTCTTGAAGGTGTCGTTGATAACCCCGGCCGCCGAAGCGTAGAACGCAAAGGCCGCCGTCACAACGCCGACCCAACCGCCCGCCTTGTTGAGATTGACGTTCGCCTCGAACGCGCCGATGGTCAGCAGCACGAACGTGATGTCCAGCGCCACGAACACCGCCAGCACGGCCACATTGACCCGTAACGAGGCGATCATCAGGTAGAAGGTCAGGATCGTCCAGCCGAGCAGGAAGACGCCAACGGCCTGCCCGGCCACCAGCGGCCGCAGTCCACCCAGCAGGAAATGGCCGAGCACGTAGTACGAGATCCAGAACGCCCCGTACGACGTGAACGCAATCGCCCCGAAGGTGTTCTTTCTCGCGAACTCCCACATGCCGGCCAGCAACTGGGCAAACCCCCCGTAGACGAGGGCCAGCCCGAGAGCGGCAAAAGCTCCGGCGGGCCAGACGTTGGCGTTGCCCAGACTCAAGGCGAGCGTCGTCATGGCGAATGCCGCCAATCCCAATGGAGCCGGGTCGGCCACTGTATACAGCGGAGCTGTCCGCGCCACATGGGCGCCTGTGCCCTCTTCGACAGTTGACATGGTGCAGTACCTCCTCGGACGTGCTTTGGATGATCTCGGGGATCCGCACGGAGACGGGCGTCCCCCGAATGGGCGGGGGCCACGGTCCCCCAGCATCGGTCACAGCGGTTGCAGTTTGAGGCTGCTCGCCCCCACCCCCTTCCCTCCCGTCGCTCGCAACCCGCAAGCTGATGGCATTGTGCGGATGCACCATCTCCCCGACAAGAAGGCGGCGATGAACCGACAGCGGCCAGCGACGAGCGGTTACTTTGGAGCGACGAACGGCATCCCCGGACGATCGATGCACAGCCCCCCGGGTCAATCGTCCCGACCGGCGACCTTCTGTGGCACACTGCACTGGAGAGGGAACCGCTCTACGCAGGGGGGACGCTGCGTACTTCCTTTGGGGGTGGCATGAAAGAGGCCCTATGGCTTGCTCTGATCGCCATGGTGATCGTGATCGCCGGGGTTGTTCGCTTCGCCTTTCGCGGTCAGCGCCGCCTCGGGACCCCGACACAACGGGCGGCGCACATCGCGCTGCACACGGCGAACCTGGCCGCGCCCGCCCTGCGGACCGGGCTCAACAAGGATCGGCCGAGAGGTCCATTTCGCACCTGCGGAACCTCCTCGGCACGCGTGGCGTCCTCATCGCCGATGTCGATGCGATCCTGGCCGCGGAGGGGATCGACGTTGCGCACTGCGCGCTCCTGGCCCCGGCCATCGGCACGGCGCGGAGCGCTGGTCGCCCCCAAGTGGTGACGACGAAGGACCTCGCGTGCGACGACCCGAACTTCTGCGAGTTGCAGTGCGGTGTGGTGGTGCCGCTCATCGCCGACGGTGCGATTGTCGGCGTCCTGGCCGCGTTGGATTCGACTGCTCCGGCCGGTCTCCTCCGCCTCTGCAGTGAGGTGGCGCAGTTTGTCTCGACGCAGCTGGAGCTGGCCGAGCTCGACCGCTCGCGCCAGCGCGCCGTGCAGGCCGAGCTGCGATTCCTGCGCGCGCAGATCTCTCCCCACTTCATCTATAACGCCTTGACGGCCATCGAGTCGTTCGTGCGTTCCGATCCCGATCGGGCCCGTGAGCTCTTGGTCGAATTCGCCGACTTCATTCGCTTCAGCTTTCGCTCCCATGGCCAGTTCGTCACGATGGCCGAAGAAATTCGGCTGGTCGACACCTACCTCGATCTGGAGCGAGCACGGTTCGGCGATCGACTGGCCGTCACCCTCCGGGTAGCACCGGAGGTCCTCGGCGTGCTCCTTCCACCCTTCGTGCTGCAACCCTTGGTGGAGAATGCCGTGCATCACGGCATAGAACCGAGCGAGAACCGGGGCCACCTCGAGATCATCATTCTGGACGCCGACACAGAGGCCGTGGTGAGCGTGGAGGACGACGGCATCGGGGCCGACCCCACCTACCTTCGCCGGGCCCTTGCCGGTACCTCGGCAGACGAAGGCATCGGTCTGCATAATGTCGACGAGCGGCTGCGAACGGTTTTCGGTGAAGAGCGCGGGCTGACCATCGAGACCGCCCTCGGTGCCGGCACCAAGGTCACCATGCGTATTCCCAAGTTCCATGCCGGGGTGGGTGCCGGATGACCGGATTGTCGGTGTTGGCCGTCGACGACGAGCTCCCGGCCCTGGACGAGCTGACCTTCCTCCTCGAGAACTCGGCTCTCGTCAGTTCGGTCCGATCGGCCCGGAGCGCCACCGAGGCGTTGCACCACATGCACGACGAGCATTACGACGTCGTGCTGCTCGACATCGCGATGCCCGGCCTCGACGGACTCGAGCTCGCACGTGTGCTCGCCCGGTTCTCCCATCCTCCGGCCATCGTCTTTGTGACGGCCCACGAGGAGCATGCCCTCGAAGCCTTCGAAGTGGGAGGTGTGGGGTATCTGCTCAAACCCGTGACCCACGACCGATTGGTGACGACCCTGCGCCGGGTGGTGACCCGTCCCGCCGACGACGGCCCCCACGAGCCGTCGCTCGAGACGATTCCGGTCGAAATCGGAACCCTCACGCGGATTCTGGCCCGTGACGACGTGTCCTGGGTGGAGTCGGCCGGTGACTACGTCCGCCTCCATCTTCGTGGAGGCGGAAAGCACCTCGTGCGCATGCCCATCTCCCTCCTCGACGAAAAATGGAGCGACCACGGCTTTGCACGCATTCACCGGAGCTACGTCGTCGCGTTGCGCGACATCCGTGAATTACGTACCTCGGAGGGACACATGATGGTGCGGGTTGGAGACCATGACCTTCCCGTAAGTCGGCGCCATTCCAAGGAACTGCGGGATCGGCTCGTACGGCACGCCCGCAGGGATTCGTCGTGACGACGACCGAGCCGTCGCGACGGCGCGAAGTCGTTCGCTCCGCCCCTCGGCGCACATCTCATCGTTCGGTCTCACCGATCCGTGACGATCTCTACGAGGCCGACGCGTACGGCCGGGAGCTCCTGACCTCGCTCATGCGCGCCCAGGCCGGTGTCTCGCTGGCCGTGTTGTTGCCGGCCATCTCCCTCCTCGCCATCTATCCCCTCCTTGCCGTCCTGATACCGCGGCTCGCCAATTTCGAGGTGCTGGGCCTCCCCCTCACATTGATCATCCTGGGCGGCGGTATCTACCCACCCCTCGTGCTGCTCGGCTACTGGTACGTCCGTCGCGCCGAACGACTCGAACAACGTTTTGTCGAGCTCCTCAAAGAGAAATGACCGAACCGGCCACCATCGCCGCCATCGCGGCCGTGACCGTCATCACCGCCATCATCAGTCTGCCGCGGAGTTCGTATCGCCCGGACCCCGGCCGACTTCATGGTCGCCGCTCGCCAGGTGCCGTCCTTTCTCAACGCCTCCGCCATTTCGGGTGAGTACCTGTCCGCTGCCTCGTTTCTGGGGATTGCCGGACTGGCCATGCTCGAAGGGCTCGGCGCACTCTGGTACGCGGTCGGTTACGCGGCCGGTTATCTGGTCCTCCTGGTCGCCGTCGCTGCACCGCTACGCCGGTTCGGCGCCTACACGATCCCCGACTTCGCCGAAGGGCGTCTGGAGTCTCCGCAACTGCGCCGGGCCGCCACCGGCATCGTGCTCCTCATCTGCGGCTTTTACCTGCTGCCACAGCTCAAGGGCGCTGGGTTGACCCTGCAGGTCGCTTTCGGGGGTCCCGAGTGGGTCGGGGTGATCGTGCTCGGCATCCTCGTGACACTGGGGATCGCAAGCGGCGGGATGAAGGGCATCACGTTGGTACAGGCCTTTCAGTACTGGCTCAAAATCGCCGCGCTCGCTATACCCGCTCTCTTCTTGGTGATGATTCTCCATCATCCTCCGATCGACTCGATCTCGGGAGCCGCACCTCATTCGTTCCGTCAGAGAACGACGATTGAATTCCCGCAATCCGAGGAGATCACGGTCACCCGGAGCGTCGTTGCCGGCGCGGCCGGCCAACTCGATGGCACGCCGGTGGACGGGCCCGTCACCATCACGCCCGGGGCGCACGCCGTCCATGCAGGCACGATCCTGGACTTTCCAGCCGGGAGTACCGCACCGGAGGTGCGCAACACCCCGACGTTGACCGCGCAAGAGTGGACCTCGCCCTTGTTGCACCTGGGCGGCAACCCGGACCATCCGCTGGCAGCCACGTACGGGATCCTCTTGGCGACGGTCCTCGGCGCCATGGGCCTGCCGCACATACTGGTCCGCTTCTACACGAACAAGGATGGCCAAGCAGCACGACGGACGACGGCGTTCGTCCTGTTGCTCCTGGCCTGCTTCTACGTCCTCCCGGCGGTGTTCGCCGTGCTCGGCCGTCTGGAGGCCCCCGGCCTCTATGTGTCGGGTCAGACCGACTCCGTCGTTCTCGTGCTGCCCCGACTGGCGTCGGCCGGGGTTCTCGGCACCATGCTCGGTGCCCTGGTGGCGGCCGGCGCCTTTGCCGCATTCTTGTCCACCTCGTCCGGCCTCTTGATCAGCATGTCCGGGGCTCTTTCCCACGACATCATGGGCCGCGGCGTTCGGGCCTTCCGCACCTCCGCCATCGTGATCGGAACGGTCATGACGGGGCTCGGCATTTTCGTCGCCAGCATCTCGATCAACGTGCTGGTCGGTTGGGCCTTCGCCGTCGCGGCGTCGACATTCTGCCCCCTCCTCCTTCTCGGAATCTGGTGGCGGCGTCTGACCTGGATCGGGGCTCTCGGTGGCCTGATCCTCGGCGGCGGTTCGTCATCGGTCGCCGTGATCCTCACCATGGTGGGCGTCGGCAAGACGGGCTGGCCTGCGGTACTGCTGGGAGAACCGGCCATCTGGACGGTCCCACTGGCCTTTCTCGCCATGGTGTGTCTCTCCCTCGCCACGCCCCGGGCGCTTCCCCTCGATGTGACCCAGAAGCTTCTGGCCCTGCACCTGCCCGAACGCGTGCGCCCGCCCGCGCCGCGCCGCGCTGAATTGAGCCCCGATTGGACATCCCAGCCGTCCGGCGCCATCCCGTCACCCGCCGCTCGGACCTGAGGTGAGCTCAAAATCCGATCGAATTCACCTGTTTTAATACGGAATAACACCGGGCACGGCCCCGGCCTCCGTGCTACCTTGAGCGACGCATCTCACGGGATGCGTCGCCCTTCGGGGTGGCCCCTCGGGGGGGTCGCCGGCCCGTGGCCAAGCTTCGGGCCGGCGACAACGGGGGCCTCAGTGGCCTTGCCTCAGGCCTGGCCGCTCGACGCCCGCTGGTGCTCTTCGCGTAACGCCGACCGCGAGCGCCGGAACGACCTCGCGCCAGTCACCGACAATCCCGATGTCGCACTGCGCGAAGACCAACGCACCCGGATCGTTGTTGACAGCGACGATCGTCTCTGCGCCTCGCACCCCGACCATGTGATTGAACTTGCCACTCAGGCCGAGTGCGACGTAGAGGCGCGGTGCGATGCTCCGACCGGTGATGCCCACCTGCCGCGCGCGGGGAGCCCAGCCCTTGTCGGTCACCTTGCGGGTGGCGGCCAACTCGGCACCCAGGAGCGCGGCCAACGGTGAGAGTTCCTCGTAGTCGTCCGGACGCAGAGCGGCACCGACACCGATCACCGCTTCGGCCCGGGCCAGTACTTCGACATCGTCATCGCGACGTTGTGACAACAGTTGGATGCGGCTACGAGGCGTCATGGCCCACGAGCCGACATCGGGCGTGTGCTGGCGGAGCGGGAGGAGCGGCAGCACCCCAGGACGCACGGTGACCAGCCGCACCTCGGACGTGCAGAAGATGTCGGCCACGAGTGCGCCGGCGAAGGCCGGTTTGGCCGCCACCAATTCACCGTCGGTGATGGAGAGGCCGATGGCATCGCCGATCAGACCTGCGCCCAAGGCTGCAGCCATCCGACCCAGTACCTCACGGCCGAAGGCGGTGCTCGGGCCGATGACCGCCCAGAGGGGGTTCCCGGCTGACCATTCCACAACGGCGGCCGCCACGTCTTCTGCGACGCAGGTGCCGGTGAAGGTCGTGACGCAATCCGCTCCCGCCGCCCCCAACGACTCGACGGGCGCGCCCTCGAAGGCAAGCGCGTGGACACTGCCGCCGAGCGATGCCGCGAGCTGCGACGCGGCACCGAGCAGTTCCAACCCCACTTGTGGGCGATCGGGCTCTATCAGTACGGCGATCACCGCACCGGTCGCCGACGATCGGGGTACGGCAGTGCGTTGCGCCGGAGAGTGATCGGACGGGGCGGAGGCCAGCGCACCTCGTTGCGCGAGCAACGCGACGGCCTCGGCCGCCTGTTCCGCCGGTGTCCCGTTGAGGATCTTCCCCAACCGGTCGTGGTGCATCACCCGCGTCTGGCCGACCCGGGTGGGACTGCCCGCCTGACCCCAGGGACCGTCGCCCAACGCCGCAGCCGTCACCAGCCCGATGCGGTCGGCCGAGACTTCGGCCCGCTGGGGCGGAGGGACCTTGGAGGGTTCGCACAGTCGTTCGGCCACCGACAGGAGCGCGGGAAGCGCTACCTCCACTTCCTCCCATCCATCATCGTGCTCGAGGGTCAGGGACAGGACCTCACCTTCAATGCCCATTTCGCGCACGCCCGCGGCAAACGGCAGTCCGGTCAATTCGCGCGACCTCCGGCCCGACCTGGCCGGTATCCCCATCGAGCGAATTGCGACCGACCAACACGAGGTCGAACCCACCCTCGCGTTCGAGGGCCGCGGCCAGAGAGCGCGCCGTGGCCAAGGTGTCCGAGCCGCCGAACGCCGGATCGCAGAGGTGGACGCCTCGGTCGGCCCCCCAGGCGATCGCTTCACGCAGGACGTCGTCCGCCGAAGGCGGACCGAGCGTGAAGACGGTGCACGACCCGCCGCTCTCCCGGGCCCATTCGACCCCCTTGGAGACGGCCCGCCGGCAGTAGGCGTTCATTTCGAGCTCGATCCCGTCGCGTACGAGCCTCCCGTCCTCCCCCAGCGTCATCGACTCGCCCACCGGAATCTGCTTCACAAGGGCGGCGATCCGCAGGGGCCGATCGAACTGGCATTCGGGGATGTCGTCTCCGGACATGGCCGCCACGATACTCGGCACCAATTCGGGATCGGCGAGGGTCCAAACACCTCGAGTCCCTTCGCCTACACTCTGGGGCGCGCCTCTAGCTCAACGGCAGAGCAACGGACTCTTAATCCGCAGGTTTCGGGTTCGAATCCCGAGGGGCGCACTGGAAAAGGCCAGTTCAGACGGCGTAATGGCCCAGAGTTAGGCGTATCGGCCTACCGAGGGCACCATCCAACCCAGATACGCCTAACGATACGATTAACCGATACGCTTAACCCATGGGGCGCCCGGTGGAGGATCTGGCGACGCGGTTCGAACGACACGTGGACCGCACTCACGAACATCACCTGTGGTTAGGCAGTATCAATCCCGAACGCGGCACCGGTCGCATCAATGTCAACAAGGTCGAAATGACCGCCCATCGAGTGGCGTGGGAGCTCGAGAACGGTGCTCTTCTACCGAATGCGCGGGTTCTCGCCTGCTCAGGAAATCCTGCCTGCGTCCGGCTCGATCATCTGCGCCTTGAAGGAGCCCGTGAAGCCAGCCCAACGCGTCCCGCCAGGGCCCGTAAGGGGACGGGGTCGATGCGCCTCATCCGGCCAGGCACCTGGGAACTGCGCTTGACCGTTGGTCGCTGGGAGGACGGACGGCCGCGGACGCTCAACCGCCGCGTCTCTGCCAAAACCGAAGCCGAGGCCGCCGCCCAACTGGTTGCCTTCGTCGATGAGACGGGCCGAGCGCAGCTCCCGGATTCGCGCCACGATCGCGACGTCACGGTAGATGAGGCGATCGAGAGATTTCTCACGGAATACCTCGGCGAATGAGAAAGGGCCGCGCCGACAAGACCATCACGGACTACCGCTACCTGCACCAGAAGTGGTTCTCCACTGCCATCGGCGCCAGGCCTCTCAAAGGCATCGAGAGCTCCGTCATGGACGACTTGTTCGGCAAGATGCGCCGGGAGGGACTGAGCGCCTCCCGGCTCAACCAGGCCAAGAGCCTCTATGTTCCATTCTTCCGTTGGGCCAAACGCCGCGGCATGACGCTTCGCAATCCGATGGTGGACTTCGAGATGCCCACGAGTACCTACCGGTCTAAGGAACGCACGCCGCCTGAAGTCGAAGAGTTGACCCTGCTTCTGGCCACTGCGGTCGAAGTGACACCAGAGATCGCGCCCCTTCTCGTTCTCGGCGCCGTCACCGGAACCCGGCGGGGAGAGCTGGTTGCAATCCCCCGCTCCGCCGTGGACTGGAAGAGAAATCAGATCACCGTTGAGACCGCGATCAGCTCGAAGGGAAAGGTCAAGTCGACCAAAACGCGTCGGGGACGCACTTTCCATGTCGATCCGGACACGATGGGGATGCTGCAACGGCATTGCGACAATACGGACGAGCGTGCCCGCACCGCCGGCGTCGTCCTAGAGACCGATCCATTTCTGTTTAGCCTTGTCCCTGATTGCTCAAAACCCATGCCGCCCGACTATCTGACAAAACGCGTCGGAGTTTTGAAGGGCTATCTCGGCATTGAGAACAAGCGACCCGAGGTCGTTGCGCTCGAAGAGGAGGCGCTCCGTTTGCGCCGATCGCCTCCACAACAGCGCCCGGAAGGCCGAACGGGGCCGTCGCCAAACGGTGGCATGTCCTTGCGCGAGATCGGAGAGCGGCTGGGTCGAAGCGAGCGCTGGGCAAGTCTCGCAGTCGCAGCTGCCGAACGCCGAGAATCCGCAGAAGCATCAGGCCACATTGGCCTCGACTTCGACGGATCAATCCTCGCCCTTCGGAAGTTCACTTCGTCCGAACTCCTCGATGCCGGATTCAATGTCAGCATGGTCGCTCAACGGCAAGGGCACGGCCCTCAAGTGCTCACGCGCCACTACTCCAAGTCGCGCGCGTCATCGGACAAACGAGCAGCCGAACACCTGGGGCGGGTAGTCCATGGAAACGATTCATAGCGAATCTGCCCATAGGGTGGGGCCTGTCATCCGGTGCAGTTGTCTTGTGCACTTCGGGATCAAGCGGAGTCCTCAGGGTGGGATGTCACCGCCTTATCAAATCAAATCGTGGATTCGACCAACAGACGCCTGGGTCAAGCATGCGGAAATAATGTCGTTCCAGAGCTCAGCGCCCGAAACCTCGGGCCCGTCCTGGACCGCTCCCGCGGTGACGTCCGGAATGGCGCGCCGAGTGCGTCCCCATCGCTATGGCCATGCGATCCTCGAATGTGCGTTCACCGGGAACCAGGTCTCGGGCTGAGGTTGTCTCGAACCGCTTGTGAAGCTCAGTGACCTCGCTCGACAAACGATCGACGAGTGCCTTGGCGATCGTGGTTTCGCCTCGAGCAGCGTCGGCATCAGCGATGACGCGAAGGGTGCGGGACAACTGGTCGACCAACATGGCCCAGACTTTCGGCGAACCGTTACTCAGCTGCGACTGGGCCACGATCGCCGCGATGCCACGGAAGTTGGACACGGCGTCTCGATTTGGCGCGGTATCTCCCGGTCGGATCTGCGCGGAACGGGCCAGAGCGTCGGCACAGGCCGCCAAGGGCCCCGGACTGGCCCCCTCGACGCGTCGCGACCAGGCGGCTAGCACGCCGGCGGTCTCCCGAGCGGCCCCGCGCCAAGCGGCGAGATCGGACACCGGTACGGCCCCGAGCCTCTCATTTGCCCGCTCGATGCCAGCCAGTGCGCGTTTCCAATCGTCCGGTGTGCCGAGTAGTGCTTCTCGGCCCGGGGCTACGGACTTGCTTGCTGTCCACTCGAGAACCGCGGCCTGGCGATCTTGTGCTGTGGTCTCCCAGTGCTGGCGCAGGTGGGGCAACGTCAGGTCCTTGGCCAGCTTCCCGCCGCCGAACCAGATCGGAGCGACACCCGCTCGGCTCTTGAGGGCAACCGAGTAGCCGACGACCTGCTCTTTTCCTCCGCTCGCAAAGCGCGGCCGCACGAGCGCCCCGCTCCCCCGGAGGCGGCGGACGAACTCGGCTTCGTCCTTGGAGGCGACCGAGGCCGCCCGGACGAGGCGGGCCAGGGTGATCCTCGGCGGTTCGGCCAACTGCTCACGGGCGGTGCGCTCGAGTTCGGCTCTGCTCAGTCCGGGCATGCCTCTCCCCTGGCGGCCCTCGACAACGCTCAGGCCGTAGGTGCGCTCGAATTCGGCGCACAGTGTGGACAAGGTCCGCTTGGACTGCCAGGTGTCCACCCGGCTGCCGTCGACGCGAACCAGCGACGCCGCGATATGGATGTGCTGATTGCCCTGGGCGCTGTTGCCGTGTCCAATGGCCACCCAGGCCGCTGGTTCGACACCCTCTCCTTCGAACCCGACCGCCTCGACGGCCCGCTGTGCGATCTGCGCCCACTGCTCGTCGCTCACCGATTCCCCGGCAGGGAGTGAAAGCGAGAGGTGCCAGATGTGTCCACCGGCGGGGTCAGACCGGTAGAGGTCGTTGGCTGCATCGAGGGCGGTCCCGAGATCGGCCATCTCGAGCGGCGTCAATGCCCTCCCTTCGTCCACTCCCATCACAATCCCCGAGGCGACAACCCGTTGCTCGGAGTGCTCGTTGGCCCGACCCGGGCCGAAGAGATAGCGGACGAGGGCAGTGCCACTCGCCCCTTGGGTGATCTTGGCGATCACGAGGGTGCCGTCGGCTTTCCTTGGTCACCCACCGGTTCGGCGAACGCATTGGCCAGGCGGGCCGACGTCGTGTCCACCGTGCGGACGGCCCGGCCCAGATCTTCGACGATGCCGTCCAGGGAGTCGGGGAGCGAGTGGTTCGCGTTGGACCACTTGGCGAGTTGGTTGAGGTTGTTCGCTACCCCGCGCAAGATCGCCCGGGCGGCCCGCATCTCGACGGCGGCGTGGCGGCGGAGCGCCGCGCTCTGCGTCGATCCCGAAAGGGCGGTGTCGAGGAGAAACCGCTGCGCCGAGAGGCCCTCTTTTGCCGCAAGGGTACGGATACGCCGATCCTCTTGCTCGGTGACACGGACATAGAGAACATGGCGCCGCCCACCCGGCGAGCGCCTCATCCGAATCCCCTTGGCGCTCATTGCCGTCTCGCCGTTGCTGCCTGTTTCGGCTTCGGTCGGTTTCATGCACGCCAGCGCAGCGACCCCGAGGGCATCTCGGGGACAGGGCCGGAGCGGGGCCAACGGCAACCTCTCCACGATCCGCACAGCGGATCGTCCATCTTGCTCTCTGCTTCATGACGCGCGGCGACCTTCATGATCGGTCGCGCTGGCGGGAGAAACAGTGAGCCCTACGGGCTCTCCTTCATTCTCTCCTGCTCGATTCAGGGACGACAGATCGATGTCATAGCCATGACGGCAACGAGGGAAACCGATACTGGCGATATCGAGGGGAGCTTGGCGCTGCAAGAAAACCAGATTGGCCTCCCACCAGGCAAGCGATGACGAGTATGGGGCGATCCCGTGGAGTTGCCCCGCATGCTGGTGACCGCTCGGCGGCTGTTGATTCGGTTGAATTGTTCGCATGTAAAGAACTGGGCAGCGAATTTCGTCGCTCGCGGCTTTCCTTCATGAAGAATCCCTCAGCGCTCGTCATGAAGGGGTTCATGGTTGCAACCATGAACCCCTTCAGCTGGGATGTTGTTCTCCGATCCGCCTTGTCCGACCAACGGCGTTGCCAAGTGCCTGCCGACGGGCGCTCGGATCATTAACCCTTCATGATTGGAAATCCCGGTAGGGACCGCCCTTGCGGGCGGCCCCCCGGACAGATCCCAGCGTGCGGAACTACCGCACTGGGCTCCTGCCTTGGGTCGTGGCGGCGAAGCGCACGTTGGGGTAGGGATGCACGATGCGGGCGGGCGGTAGCCACCGATCACCGATCCGGTTGAACCGCTCCCAGGTCATCCGGGTGCGCTGGCTTCGACGCCGAAGCGTCTCCCGCCAGTGCCTTCTCACCTGGTCACGAAAAGCCCTGACGGCGTCGATGTTGCCCGGCACGGCGTAGTAGGCGAGATGGCCTCGCACCACACTGGCCAGCCATTGCCCCTGCTCGGGGATGGGCAGATGCCGGCGTCGTCGAAGCTCGGCTTTCACCTGCTTGAGCTTCGCCCGCATCCGCTTTTTGATGGTGATGCGCCGGAGCCAAAAGCGCCCGCTCTTGCCCTTCCCACACACGTGGGTGAAGTCCAAGAAATCGAACGTCTCCGGCTTGCCAAGGCCCTGCTTCTTTCGGTTCTGAGCCGCAAAGCGGCCGACCTCGATGAGGCGGGTCTTGTCCGGGTGCAGTTCCAGGTTGAACTTCGCAAACCGCTCGCGAAGGTCGTAGAGGAACTGCTTTGCATCACCGAGATGCTGGAATCCGACCACGAAGTCGTCGGCAAACCGGGTAACGATCATGTCGCCCCGTGCGTGCCGCTTCCTCCATTGGCGGACCCAGCGGTCAAAGACGTAGTGGAGGTACACGTTAGCGAGCAGCGGCGAAACCGATGCCCCCTGCGGTGACCCCTCAGTCGTCTCGGACCATTTTCCATCCTCGATGACCCCTGCGGCCAACCACTTGTCGATCAGCCGCAGGACCCTTTTGTCCGCAATGCGATGCTCGAGGAACTTCTTCAGCCAGGCCTGATCGAGCTTGGAGAAGAAGTCGCTGACATCAGCGTCGAGTATCCAGTTCACCTTTCTCTCCGAGATCCCGACCGCCAGCGCATCGAGCGCATCGTGGGGCTTGCGCCCCGGTCGGAACCCGTAGGAGAAACCCAAGAAGTCCTCCTCGTAGATGGCGTTCAATACCTCGACCACCGCCCGTTGGAGGATCTTGTCCTCCAAGGTGGCGATGCCGAGCGGGCGCTGGCGCCCGTCCGGTTTCGGTATGTACACCCGACGAGAAGGGCTCGCTCGGTACGCACCGCTGTGGACACGGCGGAGCAGGTCTTCGAGGTTCGCTCGCAGATCTTGCCCGTAGGCGTCCCACGTCATCTTGTCCACCCCTGGTGCGGCCTTGGGGTTGATGGCCGCATAGGCCGCCCAGAGGCGGTTCAAGTCGACGTGGTGCAGCAGTGCGGTGAACCGTGCTTCTTTATCCCTTCGTGCTACTTCTCGCACACGGTCCAGCCCGTTTGGCACGTCTTCTCCGGCCCTGTGTCCGGGGCGTGTTGTGCTGTCCGTGTTCCCCTTGGCCAGCCCCCTTTCCTCCCCCACCTCCGCCGCCACTGTCGTGGCCTTGTTCGGCGAGTTCGCTGGTAGTACGGGGCTGTCTGACTTCTCGTGCTCGTCCATCTCAGGCGTGCGGCCTTGACCTTTCCTGAGCGGCCCGCCCGGTGATCACCCGGACAGGCGAGCACGAGATCTCCCGGTTCTCGCGCAAAGAGGTTCCGTACATGCAATGGTTCTTTGACCGCGCGGGGTCCGCCAACAGCTCGCGAAAACGCTGTTGACGATGTTGCCTTCCGATCTCATGGACGTCGTCGGCACCCCGAACCCAGTGATTACGCGGCTCCATAGCCCTGCCTGCACGTGCCGCTACCGACGCTTCGCCGACGCCCTCACGGGCACCGACGCACGGCTTGCGGTCATCGTGGTTCGCTAGACCTTCGATGTAGGACTCTTTCATTCCTTCCTCTCTGCCGGTTTATCCCGGCGCTCCCATGAACCCAACACGCAGGCGTTTTGCCCATCCTCTGATTCATGATCACCAGAACGACTACTCCCCCCTTTGGTGATTGATGCCGGGTGGGGCGCTCGTCGCCCCGCCTTTTCCCGTCATCAATCACCTACGCGCGATTTCCTCACACCGACGGCGGCCGTCAATAGACGGCCATGGGCCGAGCGAGGATCATAAAGGCCGACCCCGGCGCTGGCATGGCCGGCGATCTCCGGGGGCGAGCCGTATTCCGCAGCGACCATTGACGGCCGACGACGGTGTGACATCAGCCGAAGAAGAGAGGCGAGCACCCACGGTCAGGTGTTGGGGGGCGACCCTCCTCGGTTACGCGGATCACTTCCGCGCATCACCGAAATCGATGCAGCGTGACCACACCATGAAGGGTTGATACACCGTCTCTAGACACCCCGCCCTTCGACAAAGGTTGACAGGGTAGGTGTTCGAGGAGTTGTTCTCGAGACCGGAGGTGGAGATGGGGCGCTTTATTGGTGGCGATCTGCAGGGCGAGTTCATGCACCGGCTTAAAGGGGTTGATCCGGGCCGCTGTCTCGTGGTTCCTGTAGACGTCGGAAAGTCGATGGCGATGAGTCTGGTGGCGGATCACTACGGAGAAATCGTGACGCCGTCGTTCGAGTTCGACCTGACCGAGACCGGGGTAGCCGAGCTCATCGCGGCCGTCTCGACTGCAGAACGCTCACGTTCTGCAGTGGTCGTGCGGGTGGGTGTCGAGGCGGCCGGCCATTACCACCGGACAACCGTTGCCCAATTGAGAAAGGCCGGCCTGGAGGTGGTAGAGCTCAACCCCGGGGCAGTCAAGCAAGCTCGGGCACAACAGCTGCTGCGAGCCCTAAAGAGCGATGCTCGAGACCTCGGCGCAATGGCCGAGCTGCTCACCCGGGGCTCTGGTCGGCCTCCCGAAGAACGCGACCAGGCGCTTTCATCCCAGGTGGCGTGGACCGCCCATCGCCGTCGCAAGGTCAAGGCTCGATCGGCCCTCACCAACCAGGTCCTGGCCCAACTCGATCTGATCTTCCCTGGCCTGCAGGGGTGTTTCACCACCGGTGTCCTCACCACAAAGGCTGGCCGGGTCATTGTCGAAGAACTCACCGAACCGGGACGCGTCAAGCGTCTCGGTGACGAGGGGCTCCGCCGCTTCGTCGCTCGTCGGGGGGTGCGCTTGACCAGGTCAAAAGCCGCCATGGTCATCGCCGCCGCCCGCAACGCGCTCAGCCTTCCCGAGGAGGAATTGCGGGCAAGAAGCGCTGTGTTCGGTGCCGACATCGTGTTGCTCGACTACCTCGACACCATGATCGCCGAGGCCGACCAACAGCTCTCCGAGGTCATTGACGCCACGCCGGCGGCGATCTTGACCTCCCTGCCAGGCGTTTCGGTCATCCGAGCGTCGAACTACGGCGCAGAGCTCGGTGATCCCTGGCGCTTCCGCAGCGCCGAGGCTGCCTACCGCTTCTCGGGTCTTGTGCCCGCCTCCTATGAATCGGCGAAAAAGGCCCGCTCGGGCCAGCACATCTCGAGGGAAGGCTCTGTTGAACTACGCGAGGCGATCCTCGAGCTCGGCAAGGGACTCTCTAGCTTCGATCCTGATTTCGCCGATTACAAGCGACGGCTCGTGAGCGACGGCAAGAAACGGAGTATCGCAGCAGTCGCCGTCGGCCACCGGGCCCACCGTCTGGCCTTCTCGATGCTGCGTTCTCAACAGCCCTATGACCAGGCCCACTGGGCCAGATCAGTGGCAACAGGCAGGTCCGTCATGGCGAACGCCCCAAACGGGACCCACCAGAACGACGTGACCTGCCCGTCGCCGCCCATCACCTTGATCGAAGACCTGGTCGAGCACAAGCACGCCCGGCTTCGTTGAAGCGCTCGGCGGCGGGGGCCCGGACCGACGTCGCAAGGGTTAAGCGGCCTACTGGACCGCGTCGTTAACAAGACGCCGGGCCCCTCCCACCGAGCGAGTGCGAACGCGGTTGTCTGCGCCGGCACGCCGAGCGCGCGTTGTCCCGGGCGTTCGCTTATGAGCTGGCCGCTCGTGGTGAGTTGCCGACAATCCATCTCGGACGACGGATCGTGGTCCCCAAGGTGGCGCTGCTCGCAATGGTCGGGCTTTCCTTCCCCCAACCGTGAGGCGATGTGAGTAATGAGGACACTTCCCCCACGAGGACGCCGGCACGGTGCCCGATTGGTGGTACGGGAGTCCGATGTAAGTGGTGACTGTTATAGAGATCCACGAATAGATCGCGTGCTTTGGACTTACTGGCCCGTGGTGCAACTGTGTGGCTGGACTGGTAGTTCCTGCAACCACGAGTTGGGAGGCGGTTGTGATTCCGTAGTCGCTGGGACCATCTGAGACGTTCATTGTTGTGCAGAGCCAGGCGGAGGCGACGGGCGGCTGAACGAACGACACAGGCAGGAGGTAAAGCATGGCCAAGCGAGGCTTCTTCGCAGAGATGCAGTACCAGAACCAGCAAGCCGCCAAGCGGCAAGCGGCCGCGCACCAGAGGGCGGTGCGCGAGCAACAGTCAGCGCAGCGCAGCGCTCAGAAAGCGGCCCACGATGCCGAGCGAGCTCGCCTCCAGCGCGAGAAGGCTACCGCGGCCGAACAGAATGCAGCTGAGAAGGAAGCGCTGCGACTCCACATCGAGGATATGACCGCCCAGGCTGCCGAACACACGACAGCGCTGCAGAGCGAGTTCGACGAGATCGACGGGATCTTGGACGCGGCATTGTCGTCAGAGGCTTTCATTGATCTTGAAGCGCTCCGAACCAGGGTCGACCATCCTCCTTTCGACCCCCAAGGGCTCGACATCCCGCTACCGCAGCCAACCATGGCGCTAGCGCCACCGGAGCCTCAATTTGTGGAGCCTCCAGCTCCAAAGGGCCTGGGTGGTGTGTTCGGCAAGAAGCACCACGCCGAAGACTTGGCCAAGGCTCGCGCTGCCTTCGATTCAGCCCACGCCGCATGGCAACAGGAGGCGGCGAAGGTGCCCGGCTTGCAGCTCGCACAGATGCAGGAGCACCAAAAGCTCGAATCAGAACGCGTGGAGAAATTGGCGGGATGCAGGGCTGCCTACGACGCTGGGTGTGCCGACCGCCAACGGACAGTCGACGAGGCGAACGCCAAAGTCGACAGGCTCATTGCCGATCTGGAAGCCCACGACGAAGTAGCCATCCAGGAGTACGTCGCGATGGTGCTCGGAAACTCCGTATACCCGGACCACTTCCCGGTGATCCACGACTTCGAGTTCGGTCCGGAGCTTAGGGAGCTCTCGCTGACGGTGTCGCTGCCCGGGCCGAGCACGCTCTCCGACATCAAGGAGTACAGGTACAACAAGGCCAAGGATGAGATCGTCGCTTCGAACCTCACCGCCAAGCAGGTCAAGGACCGCTATGCGAAGGCCGCGTACTCGGTGGCTCTGCGCACATTGCACGAGATCTTCAAGACGGACCGCTACGGGCACATTCAGACCATCGCGCTGAACGTCGACACTGAAGACCTCGACCGGGCAATCGGAGTCATGAAGCGAGTCCCACTTATTGCCGTGGCAACGAGCAGGGAGAGATTCTCGGAGATCGAGCTGGCCAACGTCGAGCCGCTAGCCACGCTTCAATACTTGAAGGCAGAGGTGTCGAAGAACCCCGCCGGTTTGGTTGCGATCGACGAGAGCCGAGGAGTGCGGGGCGGCTGATGCCCAACGGCTTCGTTTTTAATGCACCACCCAACTGGCCTCCGCCGCCAGAGGGCTGGGAACCGCCTCCCGACTGGGTGCCAGACCCGTCGTTCCCGCCTGCGCCCGACGGCTGGGTGTTCTGGTCCCCCGCTCCGGAACCCGTGGTGGAACCTGCACCAGCACCAGCACCCGCTCCCGAGCCTGCACCTACACCCGCGCCGTTGGCAGAGTCGGAGGTTCCAGTCGAACAACAGCCGCCCGCCGCGCCGCTCACCGAGGTGAGGGTGCCCGTCCAGTCAACTGAGTTTCCCCGTATCGATCAGCAGGCAACTTCCGAGCAGCTGCCGGTAGCTGAGGCGCCTCCTAACGGCGTGCTTGCTCAACAGCCGGATAATGGTGGGACAGCACCCGAGATGGAGGAGCTCAGAGCGCGCCTCGCAGCTGCCGAGGCGGAGTTAGCCGCAATCCGGGCAGCGTCTGGCGGAGACGACCTCGTCGAGCTGAGCGATGAGCGGGTCCTCCAAGAGGTCGGCATCTACCGCTACCACCACCCTCTGGAGAACTCCGAGGAGTACCGCGAGCGTCTCCGTGGGCTGGAGGAGCGGATCAAAGACTCCATAAAGACTGGTGAAGCGATACTGGTATCAGAGATGTTCACCTTCGACAACTCGCTCGCCAAAGGGCGTCGCATGTCGAGTGACCTCGGCAGACTGATGCTTCGTGCCTACAACGCTGAGGCCGACAACTGCGTTCGCTCGCTCCGGGCTGGCAACGTCGTGACCGCCAAGAAGCGGCTCGAGGCGTCGGTGACGTCGATCGCTCGGCTCGGCTCAATGATGGAGATGCGGGTGAGCCTCAAGTACCACGGCCTGCGCATCGAAGAGCTTGAGCTCACGGCGGACTTCTTGATGAAGGTGCAAGAGGAGAAGGAACGGGCACGCGAAGAACGCGAGCGCCTTCGTGAGGAGCGAAAGGCCGCCCAGGAGCTCGCTGTTGAGCGTGAGAAGTTGGACAAGGAACGTGCCCATCTGCAGAACGCGCTGGACGCAGTCCAGGCGCAGGGCGATGGGACGGCGGCCCAGGAGCTGTGCGAGAAACTGGAAGCCGTAGACGCGGCCATCGCTCACAACGACTTCCGGGCGGCCCACATCCGAGCGGGTTACGTCTACGTGATCAGCAACGAGGGCGCCTTCGGCAAGGATGTCGTCAAGATTGGTCTCACCAGGCGATTGGAGCCACTCGACCGCGTCCGTGAACTCGGCGGCGCGTCCGTGCCGTTCCCGTTTGACGTCCATGCGCTGTTCTTCTCAGAGGACGCCGTGAGTTTGGAAACCGAACTCCACCACATCTTCGCCGACCGGCGTATGAACCATGTGAACGGGCGCAGGGAGTTCTTCTTCGCTGCGCCGCATGAAGTTCGAACCGTGCTCGATGAGCGTGTCGGCAACCTGCTTGAGTTCGTGGAAGACGTCGAGGCAACAGAGTTCCGCCAGTCACGCTCGATGTGGCCTGGTTCCCCGCAGGACGCCGCTGTTGATGATCTTACCGATCTGGGTGCAGACGACGCGTTGCTGGGATTGGAGGGAGCTACACCGGGCCTGCACCCATAACCGGCATGAAGACAATGGACGAGCCCCGACCATAAGTGGCGGTGCCTTTTTGTATTCGCCTAACAGTCGACCGATCACTCTCGAGACGGATTGCCACTTTGACGATTCCGAGGAGCTCAGATTGCGCCAATTTCTTGGCAATCAGAATTGGCAATCAAATGAACGGCACGGGAAGGACGACCCCTCACCGGGCGGATTCAGAGGCCAACTCAGGGCGACTGAGAAATAGTCAATACCTGTGGATGAGAAAACCGTCGGACTACGCGGCGACCTCGTTCTCATCCATCTCTGATCGTTCGGCCATCACCCCCTTTTCGAAGACGACGCCGGCCCGGACAAGGGCGACGAGTTGCGGTGCGTTGACCGCTCGCCAACGGGTCTGGGCCGACTCGATCAGCTTGTAGGCCATGGCCAATCCGGCCGCCCGTGAGCCCGGTCCCTTGGTCACCTTGGTGCGGAGTCGCACGGTGGCGAAGGTGGACTCAATCGGGTTCGTCGTTTTCAGATGGACCCAATGCTCGGCCGGGAAGTCGAAGAACGCCAGCAACGCGTCGGCGTCCTTGATGACCTTCTCGACCGCCTTGGGCCACTTGGCCTCGTAGTCCTTCTTGAACAGCGCCAGAGCCTTGAGGGCGTGCTCACGGTCCTCGGCGTCACGGACATCGGCCAGCGCGGCACGGGCGGCCGGCTGGGCCGATTTGGGCAGGGCGTTCATCACGTTCGCCATTTTGTGGACCCAACACCGTTGGTGCGTGGTGTCGGCGAAGACGTCGAAGAGGGCACCCCAAAAGCCCAGCGCTCCGTCCCCGACGGCGAGGACCGGGGCCCGCATGCCCCGGCGCTTGAGGTCGCGCAGCACGTCGGCCCAGGACTCGGTCGATTCGCGATGCCCGTCGGTGATCGAGACCAGTTCTTTGGTCCCGTCAGCGCGCACACCGACGATGACCAGGACACAGAGCCGGGCCTCGTCGAGACGGACGTTGAAGTGGATCCCGTCCGCGTACACATAGACGTAGTCGACGTCTTTGAGCGAGCGGTGGGCGAACTGGTCGCGTTCACGCTGCCAGTCGGTGGTCAAGCCGGGTGATCACCGAGGCCGAGAGTCCGGCGGCCGAGCCGAAGAACTCCTCGAGGGCCGGGGCGAAGTCGCCCGAGCTCATGCCGTGCAGGTACATCAGCGGCAGCACCTCGGCCACCTTGGGGGACTTTCGGGCCCACGGCGGCAAGATCGAGCTGCGGAAGCGCATGCGCTCCCCGGTCCCTTCGTCGACCCGGCGGTCGTCGACCCGCGGGGCCCGCACCTCGAGCGGTCCGGCCCCGGTGACGAGCGAGCGTGGCTCGGCGTGCCCATTGCGCACCACCAGGCGATGACCGTGCTCATCAACTTCATGGGTCAGGCTCGACACGTAGGCCTCGACCTCGGCTTCGAGGGCGGCGGCCAGCATCCGGCGCGCACCTTCGGCCACGATGGCGTCGAGCCCGGCCGTCAGCTCCGCGCTCGCGGCCTCCTCAACATGTACTCTCAACATCGGCGTTCCTTCCTGCCGGCGTCTCACCGCCGGCGAACTTGTTTTGGTCAAACAGGAAGGTACGCCGCGTCTCCGTTCAGGTGGTGCATCCACAGGTTTCGGTTATAACTCAGGGCGACTGGGCAGAAGGGCAAGACGGGTTGGACGAACCGGATGGGCCTCCGCAGCCAGTGAAGCGGATCGTAGCGCTGTAACCACTGCGCGAATGGTCAACGTTGGCGTCGTGGCAGGCAGCGTCGGGTTGGTGGCATTGGATCTACGCCACGGCCGGAGATTTGGGACCGTCCCAGTATGGAAAGAGACACTCGTCTCGAAGTCAGCCGTTGAGCACGCAACCTGTACTTAAACGACCATTGAGCGATCTACGGTTCAAAGGCCAAAGATGACCGCCCAGTCTGCGGCACCAGGCTGGTGTTCGGACTACCAAGACCTGGACCATGGGCTGTGCCGATTTCCGATTTAATCTTTTGAATATGATGAAGAGAGCACTTCCGATGCCACCCGAGCAGAGTGCGTAAGATCTTCTGGCGAGGCACGCGTCCATAGTGACTTAGGAGGAAGAACCCGAGGTGCTGGGTGGCATCAAAGTGAAGTCACCGGTGGCCAGCTACAACCTGAGGGTTCGACGGCCCAGCCGAGCGCGTGTTATTCCCCGCTAACGCCTAGAGCCGACGCAAGAGGGTTCCCGTCCCGAGCCCACCTCCACAGCACATGGTCACAAGTGCGTGTTCACCATCAGTGCGTTCCAGCTCATGCAATGCCTTCGTGATCAGTCCAGCTCCTGTCGCCCCGAGAGGATGACCGAGGGCGATGGCACCTCCATTGGGATTGACCTTTTCTGTGTCTGGTTCAAATTCGCGCACCCAGGCCAATACCACCGACGCGAACGCTTCGTTTATCTCAATAACGTCGAAATTTTCTATTCTGAGATTGTTACGTGCGAGCAGCGTCGCCGTAGCTGGGATCGGGCCTTCCAGCATGAGCGTCGGGTCACAGCCAACGAGGCAGACGTCGACAACGACTGCCCGTGCCAATAGGCCCAGACGCTCCGCCTTCTCGGCAGTCATCAGCAGTACAGCCGACGCCCCATCGGAAATCTGCGAGGACGTACCGGCCGTGTGGACCCCGTCCGGTCGTCCAGTTGGCTTCAACCCGGAAAGCGATTCCAGTGTCGTCTCGCGCAAGCCCTCATCCCGGCTTACACCACCGAAAGGCACGATCTGGGACCCGAACCTATCCTCCGCCCACGCGCGAGCGGCCCGATCCTGCGAGAGTTTTCCAAACTCGTCGCACTGTCGTCGCGAGATTCCCCATTTGTCTGCGATGCGCTCAGCGCCCTCGAACTGGCTCGTGAACTCATGATGAGCCCAATAGCTCTTGTTGATGGGCTTGCCGACATTCGGTTCCTTCGGAACGGAAGAGCCCATAGGCACCCGACTCATGAGCTCAACGCCGCAGCCAACCGCGACGTCAACCACGCCGGACCGCACCAGTGAATAAGCCACGTTTGTGGCCTGTTGGGACGATCCGCACTGAGCGTCAATGGTCGTTGATGGAACTTCAATCGGAAGGCCCGAAGTCAGCCATGCGTTACGGGTCACATTCATCGCTTGCATACCTACTTGTGCCACGCAACCGCCGACCACTTGACCTACTTCTGTCGGATCTATTCCTGCACGCTCGATTACCGCGCGCTGGGCGGCACCGAGAACGTCAATGGCGTGGAATTCCGATAACCCACCGCCACGTCGCCCGAATGCCGTTCGAACTGCTTCGACAATAACTACTTCGTTCATGTAGCAAGTCTCCTAAATTCGATGACACCATACAAAACGTGAGCACAGCCGATAGCGATCTCATTGTTCCAGCCGAAACCCTCCTTGGACCACAAGTCCCTTCCATCAAGTCAGTATCCGTGGCGCGCAGTTTGATGCAGGCCTAGCTTGGATCGACTTTGGGCCAGAACTCTAGATTCACCGGTCATCCAACCCGCTCATCGAACTGAACGGTATTGCCCTCGGGATCCCGAACAATCATCCCTCTTACGAATCCACCGGGGGGTTCGCCGAAGTTAGTCGTGTCCGATCCGCTGGCAGTCGGTTCGGACACGATCGCAATACCCGCCTCTATGGCCCGAGCCCGGATCTCGTCCAGGTCATCCACCCAAAATCCGAAATGGTGGATGCCGCACTCGAAGAGCGGTTTCGGCACTCCTCGTGGCTCTCTAGTGAGCTGTTGATCAAGAACGACGAATGGCTCGTTAAGACCCTCAGCCTCCCGAAGGTAGACACCTCGGCGCCGGATCACTTCGGCGCCGAGCGTGAACTCTTCGACGGCGTCAAGACTTACGTGAAATCCAACCACTTCGGTCCAGAAGGGTAAGACCTTGTCCATTTCGCGGACCCCGATGGCAATATGGGAGACATTTCGCACCGGCACACCAAGATGATACCCCGCAGGCGCTGACGTCTGCATGCTCACGCATGCTCCTCCGCCGACCAGCCATTAAGGGCTACTGACCAGGTTCCTACTGGTGGCCGGCGATCCGATTAGGAGTATTTTGAGGACACTGCGATCGTTGGCTCCGTATCGAAGAATCGGATTACGGAGAAGAATTCGATGGGATGGGCGCCATCATTTTACGTACTACATCCTTCAGCATAGATCTGCGGTAGCTTCGGTTCCCGCCCCTGCCCCCTTTCCCCCCTTAGGGGGCAGGGGCGGCTTCGATGAGGACGGATTGGACCCAAGTCCCTTGAACATTGAGCAGCCGAAGTCGCAACTCCGACCCGACACATTGACTTCCTGTCCCAAATGTCGCGTCTAGCCTGGATCTCAGCCAGACTGCCGGTGGACTTCGAACAGCCCGGAGATTACGGTTCGTCAAAGTGCGGTAATCGGAGGTAACTGTAATGCCAGACCGGGTGAAATCTCTAGGTAGTTCCGACCTGCGAGTTGCGATGTTTATGCCGATCCTTACTTATGCGGACGCTATCGACTCAAAAAGGTTCGAACGACTCTCGGATTCGTTCCACGAACACGCCACCCTCGAGTATGGCAGAGGAGCGGGTAGGCGATCTCTGTCGGTAATCATTGCGTGGATGACCGAGGCTCACATCGGGCTCATCGGCAGCCAACACCGACTGACCAACTTCTTCGTGGATGAGGTTGCAGACAACACCGCAAGCACGCGCACCTACGTCGACGCCCTATTGATCGGCGGGCCGTCGGATGGACCACTCACATATCGCGACGTTGGCATCTACTACGACCGGCTCGCTCAGTACGATGGTCGATGGTTGATCACGTCGAGGCAGTACGAGAGTCTCTGGCATGAGGGCAGCGTGAAAGCGTTGCGGTCATCGACGGATCCGTAGAGGACGGCCCCGAAATAACCGAGGTGAGCGGGCATCCTCAATCGGCAGATTCGGTACTGCCACATAGTTACCGTCAGCCAGCCAGTGCGGGTTCAACCTTCTCAACGACGGTTTTCAAATAACGCCACGCGATCTCGGGAGGGAGGCCTCCGACAAGTGGCTGCAAGCTAAGTGCTCCCTGAGTCCGTCCATAATCAATCGCTTCCTCAACAGCCATTATTCGGTGAGTGGAGTTCTCTTGCCGTAATTCGTCGATCGTTTGGGCGAAAGAGATGCTGATCGTGCCGCGACTCCCCTGGTTCCACTCCGCATTACTCCGAACATCGTAGAGAAGGTATGGACCGATCTCCTCCCAAGCCAGATCGAGGTCCTCTGCGACAAAGATGGTCCCAGGTTGCTTGCCGCTTGGGAGGACACATGTGCCCGGCTCATGACCATAGGCCTCACTCTCTTCCTCGTAAGCAGCTCGAATTTTCTCGCTGCTTCTGAAAGGTACAAAATCCAACCCGTAGCGACCTGCTCGTCGCGCTGCAGCCACGGAACCGCCTCCCCAAGCTATTTTTGGTCCGCCAGGCGTATACGGACCGGGTGTCACTTGCATGCTCCGGCCTTCATGTTCGAAAGGAAGTCCTGTTTTCGCCTCCAGTAGAACGGCAAGATAGCTTTCGGCAATGCGTCCCCGGACGTGGAAATCAACACCGTACAACTGATACTCAGCCGGCCGGTAGCCGATCCCACCAATATACGAAACACGACCCGAGCTGAGGTGGTCGAGTACGCACATTTCCTCCGCTAAGCGAATGGGGTGGTAGAGCGGGAGCACAAGGAGTGAGACAACGATGTGCAACTGCTCAGTTCGTGCCGCAAGTGCACTGGCCATGGGAACCGGGGCCGGTAGGTAGCCGTCAGGGGAACGGTGATGTTCGTGCACGAGGACACTTGAGCAGCCGTGACGATCTCCCCAAGCGGCCATGTCGAGTGCGCAGCGGTAGAGGCTGTTGACGGGAGCTCCAAACGAGGAAGCCCGCATGTCGAACCGAAGTCTGTACACCTAGGATACCTCCTATGCTGCCGCATACACTTGATGGATGCCAGCGTACACGGCGCCACATGCTCTCACGATGTACGTTTCCCGTATGGATAAATTGATCTTTTTGATGCGGCGGAAAGAGATGACCACGCGGGATTCTTTCTTTCGTCATTACCTCGAGGTCCACTCATTGCTCGGACTGAGCCTGGTGCCAACCCTTGATGGATACACAGTAAACATCACGGACGTTATGGAGCCGCCCCAGGACGATATCCACCACCCTGACGCTGTCGTCGAGATGTGGACGAGGGACATAGGGGTGTTTATGGACATGAATCGAACCTTCGCTAAGCCGGAGGATCGCGAGATTATCGTTCAGGACGACGCCTCCTTTATTGGTGCCTCATGGGCCTGGCAAGTCGAGGAGACGTTAGTCCGCGGAGCGTTCCCCGAAGGCGAGCTCCGAACCCGAACGAATGGCGTTAAACGCGTCTCTTTGCACAGCGACGACTCCGAACGGCGAGTGGCGGACGGTGTCACGCATGCGGTAGAACACCGAGTCATTTCGCCCCTCATGCCGGGCCGCGTTGGTGAAACGCTCCCTGACCCTGCTCCATACCAAGCTGACGTGATCCTCAGCGAATGGGCGCCCAGTGTCGACCATTTTGGTGCCGTCGAGGGACCTGCGTTCTTGGTTAGTGAATACCGCCAGCGGAATCCACTTAAGTATGAGGGCGACAAAGCCAACTCCTGACACGGTCTCGTCCTAGTTCGCTAGTTGAACAGGGACTAGGTCGTACGAATCGTCGGTTGAGCGCCGACACGGACGGTTCGACCGGACTTAATGGATACGTCCGTGGTCCTGATGGCGTGCTGGGGGACGCTCAGCGATCACGGGCGATACGTCGAAGCACTTGACGAAGCCCTTCCGAGTTGCCACTCTATGCGTATGCATGCTGGTCTACATATCTGCACCTTCGATTGGACTGGGGGGACGATGGCCATCCCTGTCGCGCTCGCCGAGACAGTGCGCGACGCCGAATCTGTGGGTTTCGACTACATAACAATGATGGATCACTTCATCCAAGCCGAGGGATTCATGCCCCCGACCGATCCCATCATCGAGGGCTACGCAGGACTGTCGTTCGTCGCTGCGAACACCAAGAGGGCGACACTTGGCATGCTCGTCACCGGCGTGATGTTTCGTAACCCTGCTGTCCTAGCTAAGACGGTGACGACTCTGGATGTGCTCTCTAGTGGCCGCGCAATGTTGGGTCTCGGCGCAGCGTGGTACGAGAGGGAACACCGGGCCCTTGGGATCAGATACCCCGAGCCGCCCGAGCGACTCGAGCGGCTGGAAGAAACAGTTCAGATATGCCTACAGACGTGGAGCGACGATAACGGCCCGTTTGACGGCACTTTTCATACCCTGACGGAGACAATGGCTTCGCCTCCTGCGCTCACGCGCCCTCATCCCCCGGTTCTAATTGGAGGGGGAGGTGAGCGCCGCACCCTGCGGCTCGTCGCTCGTTACGCAGACATATGGAACATCGGATCGTTTCCGACACACGTGCTTCGGCAGAAGCTAGGCGTGTTGAGAGAACACTGCGACACGGTCGGTCGGGATTTCGCGAGCATTCGAAAAACCGTCCTCTGGATGACGAACGCTTTAGATGCACCCGACGCGTTTCGACTTGCACTTGACGAATACGCCGAACTCGGCTTCGACACTGTATTTGTCATGCCATACGGACCTGAACCCCGATCAGCTGTCGCTGACCTAGCCGCGCTGCTGAGCATTACTTAGCGGGTCAACCCCCAGCAGCGGCCGCGGCTTTGGCAAAGTGACCTGAGCGCACACGGCGCTGAGCTCGTCTTACTGGCCCACGTGTCGACGTGGATACGTCTCTATTCTTCGACGCTTATGGCTGCCTTCGGACAAGATCGAAGGGCAGCAAGAACCTTTCCGCGCAGTTCCTCGGAAGGGTTCTCCTGAAGCAGATACAAGGAGTCGTCATCTCGGACTTCGAACACTTCGGGGGCGGCCGCCATACAAAGTGCATTCGACTCGCATAGGTCGTAGTTAATGATCACGCGCATGTATGTAGTGTAACGCTGTCCCGGGCCGTTTGCTTCGGCCTGGTACGAGAGGTGGCTGATACTCTCTATATACTGCTCTTTCCACATCGCACCGCGTCGTCAGACGTACAGGCACGCAAGGAAATCCTGTCAATGCTTACGCATCTTCCGTTGGCCCTGGAGAACTTTCGGGATTGACCTAAGACTCTGCCATTCCCCTCAGGAGATTGGCATACGCTGCCCTTGCTCGTCTGAGCTTGGCCCCTGCCAATCCCCACCGACAAGCACCACCCGGTGCTATCAGTCTTGCCAAGAACCGGTCCACGCCGGATACAGGCCCCGTTGCCTTGAGATCTCCTGGGCTTCGATGTCCACTGTGTCCAAGGAACGTGCCTCCTCCGCCGTTGCCAGCCACATGATGACCGCTCCGATCAAATCCGGGGGTGCATAACGGGCGGCATCGATACCGAGTGCGGCGCCGTCAGCTTCAATTCGCTCCGTTGCCACGCCTCCAGGTTGAACATTAAAGAACCTGATGCCGCTGTTGGCGTGTTCAACGGCCAGCACACCCAGGACCCTGTGTAGTGCGCCTTTGCTGACGCCATAGCTCAAACCCCAACCCCCTTCACCGGCGGGCGCGGGTGGATCGTGAAAGCCCGCACCTGAGGTCAGAGTGATCACTGTCCCGGATCTTCGAGAGAGCATTCCCGGAAGGACCATCTTTAGGATGTGAAGGGGCGCAATTACGTTTGCGGTGAGGTGGCGCTCAATCAGTTCGATGGGTGTATCGAGGAACCGATCCATATGCCCGGGGCCGACATAGCGTCCGTTGTTTACGAGAAGGTCGACCCTGCCCCACCGCTCGAGCACCACAGCCGTGGCCGCTCCTATAGAAGCAAGATCGACGAGATCAGCGGGGAGCGCCAGGGCGGACCGGCCCGCTAGTTCGATCGCAGCCGCAGTGGACGTAAGTGAGCCAGGGAGCGGAGACACATCACTCTTGCGAATCGTCGATGAGTGCTCCCTGGCTTCACCCTCCAGCACCGTACGTGCAGTGATCGCGACGTCATAGCCAGCGTACGCCGCGGCAATGGCCACCGCTCGGCCAATGCCGCGGCTCGCACCGGTTACAAATGCAACTCGTCGGTCCTGCTCCATGGCTCCCCTTCCAGAAGTCCGGACCCTGGGTCCACAACGTGCGCCCTTACCGATTTGACGAGTTCCCACCTTTTTCTCATTGCTGAATCACCATCTGTTACTTGATGCAACTGACGGCGCCACCATCGAGAAGGACGAATTTGTGGTTCGCGATTTTCATACGGAAAAAACAATCATTATTGCTTGGTTGTCCCTTTTTGAACGTCAACGGAGGCGCTAGCCCGCCAAGTGTGGTTCCCTTGGGCAATGCATACATCGCGGCAGTGATGTCGGCGGGCGTGACGGTGGATGCATTCAACTTTCCGGTTTTTCCGGCCGCTTGAAGAAGTGCGCCATCCGCCCAGACTTCTATGTTGATCTCGCCGAAGTTTGGCCCGGTAGAAACGCCCGGTGCATACTTCGCAAGAGCATCGTAGAAGGGCTTGGTCACCGAGTTGTGGACGAACCACGGGATTTGCTCCTGAGTGTCGACGTTCCCCTCCATTGCCGGGATGGAGAGCCAAGACGTCGCAACCGTGCCGTCGGCGCTGACCTCAGTCGGCTTGTAGCCTTGTGCAGCGCACTCCTCTGCAATCTTATTGACAATCGGCGTGGCGTCTCCCACCACCATTGCATCTGCCCCCGATTGCTGCGACGCCAAGCACTGTGCGGTGTAGCTCGGAGCGCTGAAGCTGATGCTCGTGGCGTAGGAGACACTGAGACCAATCTTCGACGCAGCGGTCTTCAGTCCACTGGATGACTGTGAACACGCAACCACTTCGGCGCAATACAGGTTGGCCAGTTTCTTAAGCCCAACGCTCTTGGCAACCGCGGCCATGCCATCTGGAAGGTAGTTGTACGTGGCGCTCGGCACGAAGAACATTGGGTTTGCGTACCCCAAGTCGCTTATCTGTCCGCCCACCACCGGAACCGAATTTTGCTCAACATAGGTGCCCCATGCATTGTCGACATCGCTGTTGTCCACCAATACTGCTACGTGGCTGGTCTCCACCATGGCCTTGACCGCACTCAACGATGTACTGGGGTTGTAGGCGTCGTCCTTGACGACAAGCTTCACCTTGTGCCCGGCGATCCCACCGTGGGCATTGACATAGCTCGCCCAGGCCTGGAGGGTTGGGGTGGTCTGGGAGAGTGACGCTTGTTCCGGACCAGTGCAGCTACAGATGTCACCGACAACGATCGGCTGTAGGCTCGCTGCGGCCGCCGGTGTCTCCGCGATGCCGGTGGTTAACGCTCCTATCGCCAGGCCTGCACTAACGACAGTCGCCATAACCAGGCGCGCCAGTCCAGATCCGATACGCAATCTCATTGAAGTTCCTCCATCGTCGATTGTTGCCTCTTGATTTTTTTTAGTAAACGGATTGCTAAAAGGTCGTGCCGTGTCCGAGTGTCGACACGACTTCGGGGCCGTCCTCCGTAATCAGCACGGTCTCGAGACCGAAATAACTATCGTCCGGCGCCGTGACCAGACCCTGCACTTGTAGGACCATTCCCGAAGCAAGGGTCCACTCTTCATCGAATTTCTCTCCAAGCGCACTCCCGGCGATGGGAGCCTCGAGCCCGAGTCCAACCGATGTGGCGATCGGAAACTGTGGCAGCTCAAACCCGCTCGACACATATGCACGCCGGATGTCGCCGCCCGTCAAACCTGGTCGTAGCACGTGGAGGATGGCCCCCCAGAGGTCAGCCCATTCGGCAAGCGCCCTTTTGAAGCTGTCGTTTGACAATTGGTGCCCCGCGTTGCATACCGTGGTTCGGCCCACCGCCCCCTCGTATCCAGAGACGAACACACCTCCGTGAAGTGTGACCCGCTCGCCCGCACGCAGGAATCGATCGCTTGTCATGCGGCGCATCTGACCGCGTACGCCGTTTTGATCAATGGCGCAAAACCCGCCCTCGCTCGCAGGCACCGTCAGTCCGAATTCGCTCATGCGAGCCACAAATGCACCGAGAAGGTCCCGTTCCCGTCGACCGGGACGCACGACTTCAGACGCCGCTACGAGAGCAGATTCCGCGATCGCGACAGCAGTTCTGATGCAATAAACCTCATCCTTGGTCTTGTGCATTCGGACGCGTCTCATGACTGGTCCAGCATCGAGAAACTCGCTGTCCGGACTCACTCGCGAGAGTCGCTCGGTCCATTGTGGACTAATTGAGTCGACCGCTACTCGACGGGCTGAAGAGACTCCGTCAATCTCCCCTATGGCTCGAGCCACCTCATCGGGATCCCAACTAGTCGAGAACCATCGTTCGGGTGGAATTTCAGGTGGGACGACAAAATCCCAGCCACTTAGTACATGGGCTAGCCCGGTCGAGCGCACGAGAATCGTCGCAGGGACGAATGGGCGTGCGACCGCAACCGGCAGGCGTTGGAGGCCTGTTGCGTAGCGGGCATTGCCTTCCCGCCCGAGAACCAATACGTCGATCTCGTTCGCGTTCATGGCATCGAACACGCGGGCAGCTCGTGTACGTCGTAGCCGGGACAGATCGGCGCGTTCACCGACATCCAATGCCATGGCTCCGAGACTCACCACTCAATCTGCCCGTCGTGGAATGGAGCGTACGGGAATGAGCCGAGCATCTCGTAACCCGTTTCAGTCACGACTAAGACTTCCTCAGCCCGATATCCCCCATATCCGTCATCCCAGATGACGGGTTCAAGCACCATGACGACGCCGGGCTCAAGGACGATGTCGCATTCATATCCGTCTCCAAGATCAGTACCGATGAACGGTCCTTCGGACCCCTGAGTTCCTATTCCATGGATGAGGTAGTAGTGCTTCAACCAAGGTTGACGCTTTGGCTCCCCCTCTCGTGCCGCCAGATTGATCTCTGATCCTGAGACCCCCGGTTTGGTTATGGCCAGGACGCGCCTGACCACGTCGCACCACCTCTCGAAATGTTCACGCTGACGCTGCGAGGGCTGATGATCGCCCGCGTACCACGTACGACCGAAGTCTGAGCAGTACCCCTCGTGGACGATGCCCGTGTCGACCACGATGAGATCGTTGGAGCGGATCACTTGGTCGGTCGACGGTACGGGAAACGCCACGTCTCCGTGCAATGTGGGTGGACCTTGCAGGATCGAAGGGGGCGTTATCTGCCAGACTGGGTCCACTGAGTTTGTTGCGCACCCGAGTTCGAAGACGCGCTCGAGGAAGGTCCCGGTCAGTTCACTTTGCCGGATCCCCGGCTTGAGCGAATCGAGCACGTCGTACATTGCAATCTCATTGCGCGACTGGGCTCCTCTGATGCATTCGATTTCATCACTGGTCTTCACAAACTTTGCCGGTCCAAGCACGGTGCTTGCATCAACAATCTTCATTGCCGGCAGCACCGACGTCATTGAGACGAGCTCCGCTCCCGTTAGATCATCGAACCCCACACGAAGAGGGCCACGGCCCAAAAGATCACCGAGATGCCCTGCGAGTTCGGCAGCGCCCTCCGGAAATTCCACAAGTAGAGGCCCATCCACCTTTGACGCGGGGAATTCAGGGGGGACGCCCTCTGGGTATGACACAAATGCCCGGACTTCGTCGTGGGTAACAATCACTACCGTTGGATCGCTGATGACGTGCGACGGGTCTGATGACAAGGAGCTCACGCCTGTCGCATAGTGGACGTTCCCGGAGTTGCTCAGAACACATGCGTCCAAGCTGGTCTTAGCCATCTGAGCCCTGACCTTGGCCGTCCTCTCAAATCGCATGCGAACTAAATCTGGTCGCGAATCCTTCACCATTTCGCTTCGCCACACTTTGGACTAATGCTCGTCAGACGCGTCGCCACACCGACGGCATGTCTTTTTTCACGCACTCTTCTAGCCCGCCGACTCACCAAGCATCAGTCCAGAAAGTCGCCAGGCCATTGCCATCATCGGGCCATTGAGATTTCCTGCGACCATAACCGGGAGCACAGACGCATCCATGACCCTGAGACCCTCCACCCCTCGCACCCGGAGTTCTGAGTCGACGGCATCTTCAGCATCGGGCCCCATGGCACACGTGCCGATTGCATGGTACGCACACCAACCATGTTCAACGGCATCGTCAATAATCGCGTCGTCGTCTTGCATCGCAGATCCCGGTGTCGTTTCACGTGCAATGCGACGAGCGATCGGATCCTTCGTAAACAGTTCTCTGATCTTGCGAAAGAGCGCCACACCAACCCGACGGTCGTAGTCTGCCTCGAAGTACTTCGTGGTTATCTCTATAGGGGAGCATGGATCGTCGGCGGTGATCCGAATGGCCCCCTCGCTTTCTGGCCTGAGAATAAAGCCGATCGTCTGAATACCTGGCTCGGACTCCATTTGAACTCCTACACCAGGAATCTGTTCACCGACGGAATACGGACCCATGAGAATCTGGGCGTCAGGACGCTCAAGGCTTGGGTCCGTTTTCACAAAACCAATGACGTCGAAGCATGGAAGGGACAGCGGACCACGCCGAGTTGCGAGGTATTTCATGCCTTCCCACGTCTGGCCCGATTTGCTTGCCAGACGTGAGTTGTATCCGAGGTCGTCGCTAAGTCGGTATTGGTTAACAAAACAACGGTGTTCGCGCATCCGCTCGCCGACGCTGGGCATGTCGACACGAACCGGGACACCCGCAGCGGTGAGAACTTTCCTCGGACCGATTCCCGACATCTGCAAGATCTTCGGGGTCTGAAGGCTGCCCAGAGACAGCACGATCTCCCGCCTGGCACGATAGATAACTGTGTGCCCCTCTCGGAGCGCTTCGATACCACAGGCTCTGTCACCGTCGAACAGGACGCGGGAGGCAAGCGTCTCCGTCAGGACGGTCAAATTCTTCCGCTTTAGTGCTGGCTTGAGAAACGCGTGTGCGGCACTGACCCTTCGGCCACGAGAGATATTTGCCATGGTGTATCCGACTCGTTCATCGTCAGACTCGTTGTAGTCGTCGACTCGTTTCATGCCGAGTGCGACCGCCGAATCGATGAACTCCTCGCACAAGGGATCATCGCGCCGGGTGTCGCTCGAAATAGTTACCGGCCCCCCGGCACCACGGGTCAAGGTCGGCCCAAACTTATTGTTCTCGATTTTCTTGTAGGCCTCGACAATGTTTTCCCAACTCCACTTTGGGTTCCCCAGTGCCGCCATGGAGTCCCAGTCGGGCTGAGTGCCGCGGTTGTAAACCATCCCGTTCACCGCGCTCGAGCCTCCCAACGTCTTCCCTCGAGCCCATACCTCGACGCGATTGTTTGGACCAAAAGGCTCGGTTGGGAAAGCCCACACGTAGTCGGGTCTCGTGAGCGTCTTCGCGAACCCCTTTGGAATGCGAATCATCGGATCCTTGTCGCGCCCGCCTGCTTCGATTAATAGGACCCGGTTGCCCGGATCACGCGAAAGGCGATCGGCGAGAACACAACCCGCCGAACCCGCCCCAACCACGATGTAATCGAACTCGCTCATTCGTCGTCGACCCCCCTTGCTCGTCTCTTCTTGGAGCTCTCTCGCGGTTCAGTTCGTCTGACGCCCGAGTTCAGCCCCGATGCCATCCTACTATTTACGTGACGGCGCATGTATCGCGCAAATCGAGGCCGGGCGCCTGGCAGCTTTCGGGTGAAGCTGCGCACGCAAGTAACAGTCCTCCACTGGCCAGGCATCTGTGTTTCTCAGCTGGATACCGATGGCAACGCAACTAGCCGCAACTTACCGGCTTGATAACCGATTTTCCTGAGACGTCACCTGTCATGGTGCAAGATCTCAACGTGCTCACATGCCAAGCCGTCTCGCTCGTTAGGATGTGCCGGCCAACACTACTTGACGCCGCATGCACCTCGGCATAGATTCCAGGGCGGGCCTGGTGGGCAGGTCGACTGCATGGTCGGCGTGGTTGTGTCGCGACATCAACTGCATCGTCCGAGAGGAGCGTCGTTTCGTGGCTGGTTGGAACCCCTTCTCACATTCGTGTGTGGATAACCCTTTTCCGATTTACCGTGAACTCCGGGATGAACAGCCCGTCTTTCACAATGAGAGGATGGGCTACTACGCACTGTCACGTTTTGATGACGTGCTTTACGGACTCTTGCATCCTTCAATCTTCAAGTCATCACACGGGATAACCCTTGAAGGTCTCGACAGTCCGGACCAGCTCTTGAATAAGGACGACCCAGAGCACATTTATCACCGCAAGATCGTGGCAAATGCCTTCAAGGTGTCTTCAGTCGCGCAGCTTGAGTCAAAGATCCGAAAACTTGCCGGTGAGCTTCTCGACCAAGCTGGCGAGAGAGACGTGATGGACGTCCTTGATGATTTCTCCATCCTGATGCCGGGTGAGATTATATCGGACATGCTGGGGATTCCTGTGAAATACCGTAAGGAGTTTCTCGACTACGCAAAGCGGGCGAACCAGGCGGAAGAGACCGAGGATAACCCCCGTCCAACCGAGGCTTCAGCTGCTGCAGGCATGCACGTCCACGAACTGATGTCCCATATTGTGGCTGAGGCGGCAGAGAATCCCCGCGACGACGTGATGGGTGCGCTGCTCACCTCCCAGATCCCCGATCTTCACGGTGGGACGTACCAACTCAGGCAAGATCAAGTAGTCGTCAAGATGGGAGAGCTTGCTGGAGCTGGCTTTGAAACCACGGCAAAGCAGATCGCCAACGCTGTGGTGGCCCTCGCCTGGTACCCCGATCAGCGGGCGGAGCTGGCAGCTGATCCTTCGCTCATGAAAGGGGCAGTCGAGGAGATCGTTCGATGGGATCCGGCATCCCACTATGTAGTTCGGTTCATCGAAGAGGAGGTTACGTTTCACGACACGACAATTCCGGCAAACAGTCGTGTCGTGCTTCTTACTGCCTCAGCGAACCACGATGAGCGGATGTTCGAAAACCCGGAGCTGCTGAATATCCACCGTAAGATGGAGCGTCACGTCGGCTTCGCATTCGGAACGCACCTGTGTCTCGGCGCTGCTCTGGCTCGGATGGAGACGAAGGTTGCGCTTGAGGAGCTCCTTGCCCGATACCCGAACTTCGAGCTCACGGGCCCAGTCGTTCGAGGGTACGCAGGAAACGTCCGCGGCTTGGATCACCTTCCGATTATTCTGAAGCCGGCGGCCTGACGGCAACTGAAGCGATTGCTCACGGGGCTGCTCGCCTACCCTTTCGATAGCGCCAGGACGACGCTTCGCTGCGGCTCGTTGCGTGCCGGTAGCTATACGATGCCGACTCTGTCCGAGAGCTTGGTGAGCATGTCGGAAAGATCGGCTATTTCGTCAGAGGACAGATGGCGACCAAAGACGTCGTAAAGCGCATCCTGGTAGACCCGCAAGGACCGACGATAGAGCTCTTTCCCGGCACGAGTGAGTGCGAGAATAGTGGCTCGGCCATCAACCGGATGGGCGGACCGTTTGAGGAGCCCATCAGCCTCCATTCGCTTCACTAACCGGCTAAGGCCCGGCTGGCTGTAGCGGGTAAGCATCAGGCGGCGGAGCTTGGACAGCGGCACCATCCCATCGGACTCCTTGCCTGCGTCGTGAATATAGACGAGGACGGCAAATACTCCCGGTTCGATGTTGCATTCGGCATTGAGCTGCGCAACAACCGGCCGAAGTACAGCTTGATTTAACTTCGTGAACTGCAGAAACGTGCGAAAGAATGCTGCCCGCTCGGCGCTGTTCATGAGGTCACGCAATTTCGCTGGGATCCGACCCTGGGGCGACCGAGGTCTAACTGTCCGAGTTTTGGGGATCCGGCCGCGATGGAAACCACTTTCTTAGCATACAACCACAGGTGACCAATCGAGGCGGACGGAGCAAGAAAGTGCTACATCAGGCGAAAGATGAGGCTCGACGCGAGTGCCCTTTCCGTCTCGGATTAGGCGCGTCCTGTCACTTACGTGCGGTCGGCCCACACATTCCACGAAACAACTTCTTCAGGCTCGGGACGGCGGGCGGGTTTGAACTCCGTTCCAATAGTGAACGCCACGGGCAGGAGTGCCACTTGGGTGACACCATCCGGAATCCCGAGCAACTTCGCCACATCTTCGACTTTCCAAAGATGCAGCGTCGTAAAGACCGAGCCCAAGCCTCTCGACCGGAGCGCTAGCTGAAAACTCCAAACGGCTGGCAACACGGAACCCAGAATGGACATCTGCACCGCCAACGGCTGATTATCGATCGGGCGGAGAGCACACACGAGGACCAGCACCGGGATATCTTGCAGTACCGTCATGAATCGTTGTGCCTCTTCGACAACGTTGCGCTCTGCGCCGGAAGGCATCGTGCGCAGCGGTTCATCAACGCGCTCGGCACCAGCCGAACGGTAGATCTCCGCGATCGCTCGACGTTTCTCCGGTTCAGTAATGATTACGAATCGCCAAGGTGGAGAATTGACTGCTGCTGGCGCCTGGAGGGCAAGTCGAACACAGTCGAGCAGCACGTCAGGATCGACCGGTCGACTGAGGTCGAGCCGCCGACGGACAGCTCTCGTGGTCGAGAGAAGCTCGTCTGCGTTTCCAATGTCAATCATCTATAACTCACGCGCCGGGTCCCAATGGACAGGGCTCTGTGACGTAAAGGCACCAGAAGTAAGAAAGAGTTCGCCGTTAGGCGGCGGGAGGATCTGAGACGTGCGGGAACAGTTCCTTAAACGCGCCGTGGGTCACTCGCTCCCGCACTTCACCAGGAACGTCATCGAAAAGCTCGTGAAGTGTCTTCTGCGTATGGCCGAACGTTCCCTCAATGTGAGGATAATCGCTCCCCCACATAACGTTCTTGTACCCCATCGCCCAATTCGCAGCCGGGGCGGACTCATCGTGCTGGAATGAGGCGTACACTTGACGATAGAGGATCTCCTTCGGCGAAGCGGACAGTTTGGGACGAATAAACATCGAGTGCTGCCGGAAGGCCTCATTCATGCGATCTCCGAGAAATGGCACCCACGTCGCGCCACCTTCGGAAACGAGAACCTTAAGGTCGGGGTGGCGATCAAGTGCGCCAGAGGCGACCATCTTCATCGCGCACCGCTGCCCACCGTAACTAGTCTCAACGTAGTTGAGAATCGCGCCACCTGGGCCTCGATAGGCGATCGTGTCAATTACCTCGCCATCAGAACCAATGTGGAAAGTAACCACAATCCCCGCCTCTTCGGCGAGGGACCAGATCGGCTCCCAAGAGTCGGTGTGATAGTCGTCAACGGACGATGGCAACCCGGAAGGAAGGCAGATGGCATGCAGGCCAATCTCCGCCACATGCTCCAACTCGGCCAGAGCGTGGTCCATCGTGAGCAAGGGCAACTGGGCAGTAGGTACGAAACGATCGGGCGCGGCACCCTGGATCTCCGAAGCGACCCATTCGTTTTCGGCCTTGCATGCTTGTCGGACAAGATCGGGATCTTTGATAAGGGGATTCCAAAGGCCAAGCGAGGGGTAGATGACCTCAGCCCAGATTCCCTCTTCGTCAAGGTCGGCAAGACGAGCTTTAAGGTCACGTGAACCGGGTGGCCGATAGCTCATTTCGGCTATATTCATGCGGCCATCCGAGGCTTTCTGCGCGAACTTCGGAAGCTTGCGCCGCATAGTGATTCCGTCGACGTGAACGATTTCTTCGTCGCCATCAATTTCGCTACGAGGCATGCGTTCCGCAAGCTTGGCTGGAAGGATGGTCTGCCAGAGGTCGAGCGGCTCGAGAAAGTGCGAGTCACCAGAGTTTGCCCAAATCTTTTCCATTAGTGCGCTCCCGCTCCCGTTGTTTCGTCAAAACCGAAGACGACTCCTCTTTCCAAAAGGTCGTTGATCTCGTCGACGCCCAAACCCTGTTCCACCAGAATCTTGACGGTGCTGTCCGCGTGCAAACAGCTCGTTTCGATACGCGCTGGAGTCTCCGAGAACCGTACCGTTGCTCCGTGACGGATCAACCCGCCAAGGACCGGGTGCTCGACTTTGACGACTAAGCCGGCTGACAGAGCTTCCGAATCCGTGGAACAGAATGCCGAGAATGTGCCCGGAAAGACCTCCGCACATCCCACTCCGGCCTGAGTGAGGATCGACTCCCATTCGGTCGCCTTCTTGGTCAGCACCACCGCGCCGATTACGTCCGAAAGGGATGCATCGTTCGCGTGTCGTGACTTAGCATCAGAGAATCGGAGGTCGGCCAAGCACTCCTGCAAACCCAATGATTGAGCCAAAGCCTCCCATTCTGCCTCAAGGGGAGCGGCGAGAAAGATCCAACCCTCACTTGCTTCGTAGAGGCGATATGTAGCGCCAAGCCCATAAAGTTCCGGATCAGGCTGCGCCAACGGTGCCTTTCCCTCATAGGCGATGAAATCATCTGAGTACGCATACGCGTTTCCGACGATCATCGTTGTCCAAAGACGCTGTCCGACCCCCGTCCGTTTCTGGTGTGTTAGGCCTAGGAGGATTGAGCTGCAGACCGCAAGGGCCGCGTTACCGTCACCGTCTGCCGGTCCGCGCACACGGGGCGCCACGATGGCCTCAAGTTCCGGGACACCGAAGTCCCCAATCACCTCCGGGTCCATCCAGTAAGGCGAATTCCGCTGGAAGGCGCCAACGGTGGCCGAAGCGGTCTGAGCGTACATCGGTCGGTTCGCATATGGGCCATCTGGGCCATATCCGCTCGAGTGGACGTAAACGAGGCGCGGATTGATCGTGCTCAGCGTCTCATAGTCGAGACCGACTCGCTCAGCGACACCTGATCGAAACCCGAGGACGAAGACATCCGCGGATTCGATAATCTTGTGGACGATTGCGCGACCCTCAGAACTCTTCAAGTCGACAGAGAAGCTGTCCTTGCCTTCCATCACCTTGGCGCAGCCGGCGTAACCACCAAACGCTCGTCGTATGGGGTCGCCATTCGCGTCCTCCAGCTTGATAACTCGCGCGCCGAGCGACGCTGCCAGGGAAACGCCAAAGGGCATCGCAAAAAAGAAACCGAACTCGACGATCGTGACACCAGCGAGCGGTGCCCCGGCCCGCTGTACACCCGAATGCTGGGTACCGCTTGACTTCGACACCTCGGCATGCACACCCAGAGCCGGGGCCGAACGTTCGATCCGTGAAGGCGATTGCTCCATCGTGGCGACAGGGCCGACCTGGCGCACGGATCCGACGAGCGGATCGATCACCGAGACAACATGGCCGTTGTGGAGCATTTGTGGATGTTCTAGACCGAGTTCTCCCGGGACTGCCCGCTCGAATGGAAGATCAGGGTTTGCGAACAGCACGGGTTCGAGCTCGGACCAGGTTCGTTCACGAAATGCCTCCCACAGAAGTGTCTCCCATGCTTGTGCATCCTCCGCTGACTTGAATATAGGGGCGTCTACAAACCGAGGATCATCGTAGGTCCGTTCAAGTCCGATGGCACTCATCAGTGCTTTCGCATTCTGAGTCTGCTGGACAGCTACCACGACCCACTGGTTGTCCTTCGTGAGCAGGTACAGCGAATAGCGGCTGGCAGCGAAGAGTCCTCCGGGCGACGCTGCCGCCTGTGCCGCACTCCTCGAGGCATTAGCCCGGGAGGCTAGTTGGAAATGGGTGGTGGTGAAGTAGTCGAGTGGCGTCAATCCGGCGAACATTGACGCGTCTATATGTTGACCATAACCAGAGTCTTCACGAACAAAGAGCGCAGCCAGGATGGCGGCAAAGGCCATTTGGGCAGCGCCCGAGCTCGCCAGCGACGGTGCGGCAAAGATCGGACCCTCGCGAAAGCCGAAATCGCCCCGATTGTAGAAGCCACATTTGGCTGCCACGACGCCTTCGTAGCACTTGAGGTGTGAATAACTGGCAAGTGGACCGAATCCCGTGATGGAGCACGTGATTAGGGCCGGGTTCCTTTCACGCAGGGCTTCCAACGAGAGACCCCAGCGCTCCAATCGCTGGGGTGCGAAACCTTCGATCAAGACATCGGCAGATTCAACCCAACGTGCGACCTCCGCAAGGCCATCGGGCGTTCTGAGGTCGGCAACCAGACTCTCTTTGCCGCGGTTCCATAAGAGGAAACCCGTTGGGAACATTTGGCGAACACGGTCACCTTGAGATGGCTCCACCTTTGTCACTCTCGCACCATTGTCGGCAAGCAACATCCCAGTGACTGACGCCGGCATGCTGCCAGCGCCCAGTTCCAACACCTTTAGCCCTTCAAGCGCTGAGTTCATAGGCCCCTCCTTACGCTCAGCGCCAACCCACTCTGGCCGGTCGCCCGTTCCATGAATCCAGTTACTCTCAATGTCGGCGACCCACCTAATCCGAGTGGCATGATTCCCCAGGAACCCCGTAAACGCCACGTCGTGATACGCATGCATCTGCATACACTAGCTGGTGCACCAGGTGCCCGCCAAGCGGCTTTCGGGTGGCCCATGCCAGGTTTCGTACATGTGCGCTTCACGTGTAATGCCAAATTCTTCGGACAAGGCCGCGCCGTCGCCGAACCTGGATCGTCGGACCAGGCTGGGCCTAAATTGTTCACCATGAATGATCAGTACTACTGGATCCTTGATTGTCCGTGCGGCGCCACGATTAGGGCGGACACCGAAGACGCCATTGTCGAATTGTCCTTTAATCATCTGCGCGAGACCCATCCTGATTTGGCGGACATCTATGAACGGGAGCACATCTTGTTCATGGCCCGACAATTCACGCGCACGTGAGAGCGGCGTGCGGGATGAGCGTGCCTCGACTCGGCGGCCGACGAGGGATATGCAGGGTTCGGAGTGATCCGTTTCCGTACCCTCACTGACAAGGTGGTCGACGTGGCCGAGCTCGCCAGGCGCTCATCCCACGGCTTTTCGTTGCAGGAGCGGACGGACTCTGATCGATCTCACAGTCGTTGGCCCTAGGGCTCTCACGCGTAACGCTCGGGGCGCACGTGAGCCCCTAATCACCACTGTCGAATGCACACATCGGCCTCGCCGGTATTCGACGAAGAGGATAACGTAATGGGTTCAGCCCCGATTGGGCGATCCATGGGCATCGGCTCCCTGATGGTGCCAGCACCGATTTCCCATCCCGCACAGTGCCAAGACGTTGCCGATTCTCTAAGGCACGGAGCTGGGCGGCTCCATCGATAGGTGCATTCTGAATTTGGGCCGCCCAGCGGACAGCGCCCTCGACCTTCAATTTCGGCTCGCCACACGGCTCAGGGTCGAGCCGGACCGGCTCGCCAGCGACTCAGGGTAGGCAGTTGAAACTGGGTGTGGCCATATTCTATGCCGAGTGATATAGTTTATCTTACGATTGGAAGCACATCGCGACCTTGCGATCGAAGCCCGGGGGGGACAGTGGCAAACATTTCGTTTACGCAGGAGACGCGACGAGGGAAGCTCTCGATAGCTGGTCGATGGGTGCTGCCGTTGCTCGTTGTTATCGCGGGAGTCGTCGTGAACTTAGGAGCTGAAGCCGGAGCGACAACTACCTCAACGGTCCCGATCGGCGTCATCTGCAGTTGCACCGGTCCTGAGGCAGCCTCGCTTTCGCAGACAACGCCCAGCATCGAGGCTTGGGCGGCATGGGTGAATCACCATGGCGGACTAAACGGTCACCACGTCAAGTTGACCACCAAAGACGACGGTTACAACCCGTCTACCTCGTCCGCTGATGCGTCGGAGTTGATCCAGCAGGACCATGTTGTTGCCATTGTCGACAACAGTGACGTTGACGCCTCTTGGTCGTCTTATGCGCAACAGCAGGGCGTGCCGGTCATAGGTGGCGGGATCTCCCTTGCTGGCTATACCAATCCAGACTTCTTCCCCCCGAGCGCGACATTCAACTACCTCACTTCCGCTGGGGCGATACTCGCGAAGCATTACGGAGTCAAAAAGCAGTCAGATCTCTATTGCTCGGAAGTTGCGATCTGCTCCCAGTCGGCGGTTCAATCCAAGGCGGCGAATGCCGCATACGGAATTGACATGGTCTACACCGCTGCAATTGGCTTTGCTGCGCCGAGCTACACGGCCGAATGCTTGGCATCCAAGGCTGCAGGGGCTACGGCGATGACCGTGGGGACGCGACGACGGTCGTCGAAAAAGTCACTCAAAATTGTGCTTCGCAGGGATACACACCGACTCAGCTCAGCAGTGATGGCACAGTGGCAATCGGTTGGCTCCACACTCCAGGCATGGAAGGCAATCTTGACACTCAAGCCGACTTGCCCTGGTTTGTTCACAACTCGGCGACCAAGGATATGTATTCCGCTCTCGCAAAGTACGCACCGCAAGTCCCAACGGGGCCGAATTTTGGCGAGATCGTCCTCGCCACGTGGGCCGATGGCGCGCTCGATTCAAGCTGCCGTCCACTCCAAATCAACGGACAACATCACAGCCGCGACTATCAAGAGTGGAATCTATGCCCTTCCAAAAGGCGACACCCTAGGGGGATTGGCGCCGCCGCTCCACTTCGTCAAGGGGCAGCCGGCAAACAACAGCTGCTTCTTCACTATGACTATCAAGAACCACAAGTTCGAGATTCTGCAAGGCGGAAAGCTTCTCTGCGCACCACTTCATGAAGCGGGTTGGAAGGGTCCAGGATCCTGATGAACGTGCCTGCACGTTGGGCAATGGAAGGAGCGGTCAGGGACACGATGGAGAACACTCAATGAACCCCGATGACCTCATATTGATCAGCGTTGACGACCATATCGCCGAACCAGAGGACATGTTCAAGCGCCATGTCGCAAGGAAATATTTAGCTGAAGCCCCTCAAATCCGAACTGACGAATTCG
>CAWAMS010000009.1:0-73555 GCA_963783245.1 uncultured Acidimicrobiaceae bacterium
CACGTTGTCAACGGCCCGGAGTGAGGCCGTCAGTGCCTGGGAGATCCTTCAGGTCCAGGCGTCGCTGTTCGCGTTCGTACGCTCATGAAGGACCGAGGGGGCTCAATGGCTTCTGCCACGTCGACCTGCCTCAGGCCACTGAGACTGCACGACGGCCTCGGTACAGACACAATGGCCTGTGACCAATACACCGAACGGTGCGGACATCCCAACCGAGCAATCACTCGGAGGCTGGTTCACCGACCCTTACCGGCGTCACGAAGCCAGGTGGATGTCACAGGGCAGGCCCACCTCCTTGGTGCGCGACGGCACCATTGAGGGCAATGATCCCGTGGCCGACGAACCATTCAAGGTAACCCCCGTCAGGATCGCCAATGGTCCGTTTCTTGACGAGACATCGGGCCAAACGCCGTTCGATGGCAGCGGTTCTTTCTTCCGCTCAAGGCGCGATGGCACCCTCAACTACCGACGTATCGCCGCGGGTATCGCGATTGTTGGTCTTGGAGCGTTCGTGTTGGGATGGCAGCTTGGAGCTACGCCCGCTCACGCGGTGTATCACTTCACGCCCACGCCGCGTCAGGCCAACCCCGCAGCAGCCCAAGCCGCCAGGTCCCCTTCGGGATGTCCGTCGAACCTGCCCAACGAGGCAGCCACCTATAGCCTCGATTCGTCTAGCGGAGACATTGCGTTGACCGCTTACCAGGGTAACGAGATTGACGTGTATACCGACGATCTAAGCATCTCACCCCACTCCCCTCTGTGTGTCCTCCAATCGGAGACTTCTGGTATCTCCTACCAAGCATTCACCACGGGGACCACGTTCATCTACATCTTTCGTGGCGACAAAATCTCCGTCATCCGAATCCAGGTCTTGCCGCCGTACGATACGGCCCCATGGGGAACGATCACATTCATGGGACTACTTCTCTTCGCGTTCGGGCTCGTCGGTTTCGGCGTATCTTCGTATAACAGTCGCAAGCGGCCCTTTGAATCTCTTCGTCGCGCCGATGACGCCCAATGTGAAGGGTCGTATGACCCTGAGGCGGCAGCAGAGTCTGCTTTCCGGGTGTTTGGTGAGAACCAGAGGTGGTGATCTGACCGAACTCTCACTCAGTTGCACCTTCAACCCAACTAACGGTCGGGACGCCCATGCGTGGATTCCGACTTGACCGATAGCAGGTTAAGGACAAAACGCCGCTGTCAGTTCCACACCCTGATCATGCCCTCCTGAATGAGTTACGACCGGCCATGAACCCGGCCCTTCCAGACCTGGTCCACCCTCTTCACCCTTCGGACCCAATGCCAGAATGCTTGCACGAGCAAAGCGGAACCGGTCACCACGCTGCACGCCACGCCGAGCACGATGTAGCTCCAGTCGCCCCCACAAGCGATGGCGATTATGAGGCTTCCGAGCATAAATCCCGCCGTAGAGAAAACAGCCGCCTTGACCGGATGGAGCGCGATCCATTGTCTCCGCTGTGCTCGTCGGTAAAGCCGGGAAATATTCTTTGGTTCCTCTAAGACAATCGGAGTCTTCGCGTCATCCGCCCGCAACAGGTCAGTGCCGTCGTAACGCGGATGTCCTTCTATCCTCACGGGAGTTACGTGAAACGGCTCGTCGGACGCCGGGAGGTCACGTCCTTCGACCTGCTGGTCCCGAATCAATGATGTCGGAGTCCCTTGGGACATCCATCGGGCTTCGTGCCGACCGTAGGGGTCGGTGTACCAGCCCTCCATCGCTTCTTCCACGCCAGCCATTCTCACACTTGAGAACGCGAACCGGCGTCTGCGTAAGTGTTGAGGGGCTGATCCAGTAGGGCGGCCCACCACCCTCACCGCTGCGGATCAGTGGTCGAGCAGCCCTCTTATCCCGGGCCATCCAGCACTTCGGCTAGGTAGATTACGTGTGCCTCACGCGACGACATGGACACGGCGAAGCCAATGGATTATTCGTACCCCTGCTTTTCCTTCAGGAAGGGAGGTTCTCGCTCGGCGTCATCAGCGAATATGACGCCGGAGCCAGGCTGAGGATGTCCTTCGATCTTGACGGGGGTGACGATGAATGGCTCGTCTGTGACTGGGTCACTCGCCTCGGCACTCCCATCGCGCACTAGACGTGTGGGAGTGCCCTGTGACATCCACCGGGCCTCATGACGCCCGTAGGGGTCGGTGTACCAACCCTCCATTGACTCGTCCATGGTCGCGCTCCTCACGTTTGATATTGGACACTTGCAAAAGTGACTGACGCCGTCGCATGTGAACCCGTTATGTGGTCAAAGTACACGCGCCCCCGGAAATGGGGAGTTGTCGAGTGTCACGTTGGTGAACAAAGCGTGACAGTGTCCGTGTACCCGACCGTCGGATCGTCGCCACAAGCATTGACGGGGTGAGCTTCAGCACTGCTCAAGGAACGCATTTCGCCACACGCATCGGAGATGTGTTCAAGATGGCCGACGGGTCGATGGCGACTCTTGTGGCTTCGGTTGTATTCATGTCCAATGAAGACGGCATCCAGAGCCGAGCGTTCTGGCTCGAAGACGGTGGGTGAAGCAAGAGCGAAACTCCTGGCGAAACTGAGTTGTCTGAAGGTACGGTGGCAGAGCCGACTTCAAAGCAGGTCGGCATAGCTGGAGGACTCCCATGTCTTCATCTCCGAAGCCAGAGCAGCTGGCTTACGAACTCGTTGTAGCCGGCGAAGTAACCCCGGCGTTCACCGAAGCGTTGGGCGGGTTCGAGGTACTTGGCTTCGATTGCGACCTCACCACTCTGGTGGGGTGGGCGGATGGTCAGGGTTGCCTCTACGACCTGATGATGGTCATGCGTGACTTCGATGTCGGTTTTGTCGCATTCCGCCCCGCGACTTCATGGCCTGACAATGACCAACAGGGCACCGTCTCCTTTCAAGGCTTCCTTCCATAGCCCTTGTGACCCATCCGTCAACTCGCCCGGGATCCAGCTACTTTTCACATGGTTCACACTTGGTTCACGCTGCCGAGCGGCTGAGACGTTCCCGCTGGTACGTTTCCAGTGTCGCCACCCTTAGAGCCAGGTGTGTCGGCCAAGCCGGGGGCTGGTCATGCAGCCGCCCGTGCGGAACAAGTCCTCTGAGCGGCAGGGGGCTTGTTCGCGCTCGGGGTTGTCAGCACCGGTCGATCCCGTGCTCCATGGACCGAATGCCCACACCCGGCGAACCGGTCCTTTGCTCGTTCACCGCGCTGCCGGGACCTGTGGCTGTGTCGGGGTATGTCCGCCTGTTAATTGAGCGAGGGCGGTTCTATCAGTGGGAGCACGCCAAGAACCAACCCACGGTCGTCGTTTTGCGGGCACAGGTTCACGGTCAACCGGGCCGCCGAGGGGCACCAGTGCTCATGAACCACGATCACGGCTGTGTCATCTCCCATGAGGTATTCGCTAAAGGGGTCAGCGAGCGCCTGGCGGACGTACAGGTGACCGCCGCAGGGGCACTCGTCGAGGTCGTTGGTGGAGTCATCCGACATGTTCCGGGCCACCTAGCTGATAGGACGATTCGAAGCAGCTGGAACACGCGGGGCGATGCGCCAGCTTGGCGCGTCCGTCGCGGGCCGTCCGCATGGAGAGCACGGGACGGTCCGGTTGTTGTTCCTCCTGGCCCGTTTTTCCATGACTAAAACGCTACTTCGGAAGGTGGCGATTAGGTATGCAGGTCGGGGTCGTCGGGCGAATCTTTAACTGGCTCTTATCCGTGTTCATATCTTGAATCCGGTCGTCTCCAATTGACCCGGGATTGGAAACGGACGTTTGGCGTTCTCCTGCGACGTGGCGGTTGCCCAAACTCGGTCAGAACTTACGGGACACTGCGGCCTCCGGGACGAGGAGAAGGTCCGGAAACCCCGGAGGGTCCTTGGTACCAGGCGCGGCTCTTTCGTCGGCAGTGCGCGCCGAGCGCCCTGGGGTTGGACGACGAGGGCGCTCCCGGGCGATCCCCATCCGGTCCTGTAGTTGCAGGCAGACGTCATCGGGACCGATATGGAACTTGTCAGCAACGGCGACGCGAGCCTTGTGCTCTGCCTGAAGGAGGCTGGTCCCATTCACCATGAGCATGTCCGCGCCCGGGACGGTGATCGTCCACCTCCCGCAATCCTGGCGGACCTCAGCGCGAAAGAGCAGCTTCGCCGACACGGCGCCATCCTGTCAGCCGCAACAGGCGCCCGCAATGGGCTGCGTAGATGGTGAAGACCCCGCTGCGGTCGAGGTGGTCAGTAGCGCCAGCAGGCCCACAGACCTCTGGGCTGTAAGGCGTTACCCAGGACTTTTGAAGCTGAAGCTGAAGCTGAAGGAGGTCTTCACCTTTGGCGTCGAGCAGGTACTTCTCAAAGTGATTTCTGGATCACTCGCGCCCTAAGCGACGCTCGTTCACACCGCTCTCAGCGCTCCCAGCGTGGGTCGTCTTCGACGATGGCCAAGCTGAGCGCCTCCATCTCGGCGACCAATGCACGCAGGTGCCGCTCGTTGTCGATCCAAGGGCCGTAGTCCGCCAGCTGTTCGTCACTCATGAGTCGGGTGACCGTCTTGTTGTCCACCTTGCGGGTCCACTGGTGGTAGGGGCCGTGCAGGACCGGGTGCTCAGCGTGGCAGCGGCAGTTGGCTTTGCCGCAGCGCGTCAGGCGTTCGGTCATCGTGCCGGGCAAGACGAAGCCCACTTCGGCCAAGGAGCGTGCGATGCGCCGGGCTTCGGCGCGCTGGGCGGGGGTCGGTGGCACCGCTCAACCTTGGCACCAAGGATCCACCCACTGGGTCATATCCGTCAGTATATATGTTGTATGACTGGTTGCGACCTGTCCGCCTGGGTCCCCCACGGCGTGGACGAGCGCGCCGGCGCCTTCGCCCGGGTGGTCGTCCAGCGGGCCGACCCCGCCTCGTGGGCGCGGGCACGCTCGTTGCTGTGGGCCGCCAGCCGCCTGTGCGACGTCGCGCTCGGGTGGGGGCTCGCACCCGAGCCCTGCGTGCTGTTGCAAGGAGCACTGATCGAGCGCTTCATCGTGCGCGGGACCCCGGGCTGGTCCGCCCCGGCGCGGCGCACGGCGCGTTCGAACCTGTTGTTCTTGGCGAATCGGTTCTTCGCATCCGCACCAGAGCCAGTACACCTGGCCCGCGAGCGGGCCCAAGAGCCCTATAGCGAGGCGCAACTGGCGCGCTATCTGGCCCTGGCCGACGCCCAGCCCACGGCGGCGCGTCGTGCCAAAGCCTCAGGGCTGATCGCACTCGGAGCGGGGGCGGGATTGATCGGGGCCGACTTGCGTGCGGTCACCGGCGCCGATGTCGTTGCCCGCAGCGGCGGAGTGCTCGTCGAAGTGCGCGCCAGAGCGCCCCGGACGGTCCCCGTGCGCGCCGAGCTGTCCGTGTGCGCCCTTGGTGCGGCAACGTGGGCCAAGGGTGGGTTCATCGTGGGCGGGGCCGAGCCCAACCGGCGCAACGTCACGAGCCCCCTCATCGCCTCGCTCGCCGGCGGAGCGGATCTGCCGAGGCTCTCCCTCGCCCGCCTGCGTGCGACGTGGGTGGCCCGCTGTGCGGCTGACATCGGCCTGGCCACCTTCATGGCCGCCGCCGGTGTGCGCTGCTCGCAGCGCCTGGGCGATGTGGTGGCCCACCTCGATCCCGGTGACGAAGCGCGGGCGGTGGCCCTGCTCGGCGGGAAAGCGTGCGCACCGCGCTGATGCTGTGGCGCCTCGAAGAGATCGTCGACGCCTCGGGTGTCGCCGAAGTGATGGAACGGCATCTCCCCGTGGGTGTGCGGCCCCGCCAGCTCAGCGTGCGCACCCTGCTCATCGGCCTCTTGCTCGTCATTTCTGACGGGCGCCCCGCCCATCTACGTCGAGTGCACCGCGCCCTGTGCGGTCTCCCTCTCGAGCAGCGCATGCGCCTCGGCGTCGTCGTCGAGTGGAAGACCGGTCCCCACACCTTGACCTATCGCCAGGTAGAGCGCACCTTCTCCCTACTCACCGGCACCCTCGCACAGAACCAAGGAGACGGGACGGTCTCGGTGCTCCTCCAAGAGGTGGCCGACGCCTTGTTAGAAGCCAGCGTGCCCTCGTCCGCGAAGGACGCCACCAGCTCCTATGCCGTCGACTGGACCGACGTCGAGAGCTTCTCGACCCGGCGCCGGGTGGAGGGCGCCTACAACGACCCCGACGCTTCATGGGGCCATCGCAAAGGAGGCGGACCGGGGGAGAAAGACGACCGGTTCTTCGGCTACTACCTCCAGCTCGCCACCATGGTCCACGACGATGGGGGAGCCAAGGTCCCTGAGCTCGCCCGGCGCATGGCGCTCACCTCGTGCCATGTGGACCCCCCGCCCGCCTTCGTCGGCGTGCTCGAGGCCATGGCCACCTCGGGAGTCGCTGTCGGCGACGTCATCGTCGATGCCGGCTACGCGCACCGGGTGCCCCAGCACTGGGCGCTGCCGTTGCGGCGGATCGGGGCCGAGCTGGTGATGGACCTGCACCCGAGCGATCGGGGCACCCAGGGCACCTTCGCCGGGGCGCTCTGTCACAACGGCAACCTCTACTGCCCGGCCACCCCGCGCCCGTTGTTCGAACTTTCGCCGTTGGCCAAAGGGGCGTCACACGACACCGTGCACGCCCACGACGCACGCGCCGCTGAGCTTGGGCACTACAAGCTCGGACGCTCGAGCGCCCCCGACGCCGACGGCTATCAGCGCGTGAGCTGTCCGGCGGCTCTGGGCAAAGTCCGCTGCGTGCTACGCGAAGGTTCCATGGCGCTCGGCTACGCGCGGCCCGAGATCCCTCAGCCGCCCGACCATCCGCCGCCGTGCTGTAGCCAACGGACCATCACCGTGCCACCGTCAGTCAACGTCAAGACAGCTCAAAAGCACGACTACCCCTCGGCTGCACACCGGCGCTCCTATGCCCGGCGCAGCGCAGCGGAACGCACCAACGCCACCATCAAAGATCCGGCCTCCACCGACATCGCACGAGGTTGGTGCCGGGTAATGGGGCTCACGCCGATGACGTTGTTTCTCACCTGTGCCCTGGTCGTGCGCAATCTGCGCGTCCTCGATGCATTCGAGATCCGCCGCGACGAAGATCAACGACGGGCGGCAGTCGGTCTCGGACCGAAAACCCGCCGGCGGCGGCGCACAACGATCTCCGATCTGCTTGGTGCCGCCGAAGCACCTCCATAGACCTCGTCACGTCCGGCGCTGGGTGCGCCATGGCCTCGCCGCGCGGAGAAGCAGGCTCGACGTCAGCCATCAGTCACGGGGCGGTGTGACACCGGCATGGCAGACTCCCACGCAGGCGAAACGTGAAGTTGGGGCGCCTCCAAAGGTGAAGACGTCTGAAGCGCGCTCGGAGGGATTCGAACCCCCAACCTTCTGATCCGTAGTCAGATGCTCTAGTCCGTTGAGCTACGAGCGCTGGGTGCGACGAGCCAGTGTACTGAAGACGGATCGCCTCCTCGAAACCGCAGGTCGGGCCAGCTCAGACGGTGATCGGCAACTTGGTGTAGCCGCGAACGGTGCTGGTGTGAAGGGGTACGGCCTGCTCGAGGTCGACCGACCACTCGGGGAAGCGCCGGAGCGTCTCCTCGAGGGCGACGCGGCCCTCGAGGCGGGCCAGGGCAGCGCCGAGGCAGAAATGGATGCCATAACCGAAGGACACGTGGTGGTCCATGTTCCGGTGGATGTCGAAGCGGTCGGCATCAGGGAAGGTGCGCTCGTCGCGGCCGGCCGACCCGGTGATGAGGAGCACCTTCGAGTCGGAGGGGATGGTCCGACCATGGAGCTCGACCTCTCGGGTCGTCCACCTACCCTGCACCGGAGACGGCGCCTCATAACGGAGGAGCTCCTCGACTGCATTGGGGATGAGTGCGGGGTCGGCCACCAGCTCGGCCCGCTGGTCGGGGTTGGCGGCGAGCACCACGCCGGCCCAACCGATGAGGCGGGCAACCGTCTCCGTGCCGGCGCTGGCAAGGAGCAACGCGAACATCGTTGCTTCCTCGAACGTGAGCCGGCGCTTCTGCCCATCATCGTCGAGGATCTCGCCCTCGAGGAGATCGGTGAACATGTCGTCGCGTGGGGTCGGTACGGCGCTCCTCGAGCTGCGCCCCGATATAGGCATGGAGTTTTCCCATGAACTCCGCGGCGACCTCGTTCATCATCCCCTTTTCGGGGTCGAGGTGAAAAGAGCCGTCGATGAGCTCGCGCATCTCTTCGCGGTGACCCGGCTCTACTCCGAGAAGTGCGGCGATGACGGTCGCGGGAACACGAGCACCGAAGTCCTGCACGTAGTCAAAGGTCCCCCCGCCCACGTGCGGTTCGAGCAGGGTGGCGCAGAGTTCCCTGATTTCGCCTTCCAGCACAGCCATGCGGCGTGGCGTGAAGGCCTTGGACACAAGGCGGCGAAGGCGGGTGTGGTCGGGGGGATCCGTGAAAATCATCATGCCGCCGATGATCTCCGGGCCCATGAGCTCGAGCACGGTGCCATGAGCCGAGCTGAACGTCCTGGGATCGCGGTGGGCGGCATCGACGTCAACGAAACGACTCAGGGCGTAGAAGTCGTGCGCCGGGTTGTAATAGACGGGCGCCTCGTCGCGAAGGAGGCGCCACACAGCGTGAGGGTCGTCCTTGTACTGCTCGCTGATGGGATCCCATGACAGCGGGTTCTCGGTCTGAATCGGATTCACGACACTTCCCACAACTTGATGCCGCCCAGTATGCCGGCACTGTTGTCCACGATCGTGATGCGCTCGAGCATTTCGCCCAACTCGTCGCGGTCCACCCGCCGGGCATTCCCGCCCCCGATGTAGAGGTGGTCGAAGAAGAAGAGGGCATCGATCCTGGCGATGGCTTCACGAACTCGATGATTCCAGTGCACGTCGCCCTTGCTCTTGCGCGCCGGCTCACCCAGATTCTCGTCGTAGCTCTCGTCCTTGCGGAACGGATGGTGACCCAGTTCCAGGTGGGGCATGAGTTGACCGTCCATGAAGTAGGCACACCCCATTCCCGTGCCGAGGGTTATCACCACCTCGAGACCCCTTCCCTGCACGACGGCCCCACCTTGCACGTCGGCATCGTTGGCCACCTTGGTGGGCTTGCCCAGGGCGCTCGAAAGCGCCGTGGCGAGATCGAACTTGTCCCACGCGTCGAGCAGCTTCTTGTCCACGGGCGAACCCGGGCCCTTCTTGGACACGAAGTGTGGTGCGCTGAGGACGATGCCGCCGCGCACCATGCCGGGGAATCCGCAGGAGACCCGGTCTGCTTCGGGGAGTGGCTTGACCAAGGTGGTGAGTGTGTCAACCAGTCCGCCATCGCCGTCAGGCGTGAGCGGGTACTTCGTGTCGACCCTGACCCGGTCGGCCATCATGGTGCCGCTCTTGCTCAGTACCGATGCCTTCAATCCCGTGCCCCCCACGTCAATGGCCAGGGTGAAGGGATGCTCGGCGGTTTCGTCGCTTGTCGTGAGTGCCACGTTCCGCACTGTACTCATACGCTCCCGGCCTGGTGGGCGCCAACGCCGCTTAACGAAGAAGGTCGGCGATGGCCTCGCGCAGTATTTCGCTCAGCTCGGACGACGGAACGTCGGCGAACGCGTCGCCGGACATGAAGATCCCGCCGAGGACGGCACCGAACGAAGCCGCCATACGGACCCGGTCTCTCACCGAGAGCCGTTCGTCGGAGAGCACCCGCTGGAAGCTCGCGTGCAGATCCTGGTGTTGCGTGTCGTGCTCCTCCCGATGGAGCGCTTCGAAGGCCGCTTCATTTCTTTGATGGAGGAGGAAGATCTTGCGGTGCGCCAGCATCTGATCGACGATCTTCGCCAGCAGGTCGGCCCAGCGCGCCGGCGTGGGCTCCTGTTCGCTGAGCTCGGTGAGTGCGTCGAAGCCGAACTCGTGAAGGCGCAGATGGAGCGCCATCAATATGTCTTCCTTGCTGGCGAAATGGTAATAGAGCGCCGCCTTGGTCACCCCGAGTTGCTCGGCGATCTCCCGCAGCGACGTCTTGTCGAAACCCTTCTCGATGAAAAGGTCGAGCGCCACATCGAGGATGCGTTCGCGGCGTGCCCAGAGGCTCCTGGTCGACGACGGCGGTGCTGGTTTTCTGGACCACGATCCCCATATTACTTGACGACCGGTAAGTTTGCCGCTTACCATCACTCCAGTGACTAACCGACCGGTAAGGAAGAAATGCCGCCGCTGAACATGATCGAAGCAGTCGGGTTGACGAAGGCCTACGGGGAGACCCAGGCATTGGCCGGTGTCGATTTCTCCGTCCCTGCCGGATCCATCCTCGGCGTGCTGGGACCGAACGGGGCCGGGAAGACAACGGCAGTGCGGATTTTGACCACCCTCGCCACACCCGACGAAGGTCGGGCAACCGTGGCCGGCTTCGACATCCGTACCCAGGCCGGTGATGTCCGCCGCCAGATCGGCGTCACGGCACAGGACGCCACCCTCGACGGCATGTTGACGGGACGCCAGAATCTGGCCCTGATCGGCGAACTGAGCCGCATGGGACGTTCGTCCTCGAAGGCTCGTGCGGCCGAGCTGTTGGATCGGTTCGAGCTGACGTTCGCCGCCGACCGGATCCTGAAGGGCTACTCGGGCGGGATGCGCCGACGCCTCGACCTGGCGGCCAGCCTCATGACGCGGCCACCTGTGCTCTTCCTGGACGAGCCGACGACAGGGCTCGACCCCACCAGCCGCCAACGGGTCTGGGACGTGATCCGGGAACTGGTGGGTGAGGGCGTCACCTTGTTGCTGACCACCCAGTACCTGGAGGAAGCCGACACGCTGGCCGACGAGATCATCGTGATCGACCATGGGCGAGTCATCGCGGGGGGCACACCGCGCGAGCTCAAGGAAGCGAGCAAAGGGGCGCGGCTCGTCGTGACGTTGGCGGTGCCCCACGAAAATGCGATCGGCGCGTTGCAAGCGCTGGTCGAAGGACAGGTCCACGTGAGCGATGACGGCCGCCAGCTCGATGCTGTGGTCGACAACTCCGCCGGTCTGGCCACCATTGTCGTGCGCGCGCTCGATGCAGCCGGGATTCTGGTCGACAACATCGAGGTGCGACCCCCTTCGCTCGACGACGTCTTCTTCTCCCTCACCGGCCACACCGCCACGATCGACCTTGACCTCGGCGCAGACGAGCACGCCCGCACCCTCGAAGGAGCCACCCTGTGACCGCTGCTGTCGTCGTCCCTTCACGACGAGGCGCGCCGAGCCGGTCGACGAGCCGCCTCACCGACCGGTTGGCCGACGTGTGGGCGCTGACCAGGCGCAATCTCATCCATGTCTCGCGCGAGCCCATGCAGTTGTCCGACGTCACGGTGCAGCCGGTGCTGTTCACCCTGCTCTTCATTTACGTCTTCGGCTCGGGCATTCCGATCTCCGGTGGGAGCTACAAGGACTTCGCGCTGGCCGGCTTACTCACCTTGAACCTGACGACCTCGACCATGGGCACAGCGGTCGGATTGAGCACCGACCTGCACGAAGGGGTGATCGACCGCTTCCGAACGCTGCCCATGTGGCGCCCCGCCATTCTGGTCGGCCGGTCGATCTCCGACCTGCTGTCGGCCACGCTGTGCGTGATCATCGTGGCCCTTACCGGTCTGGCCATCGGTTGGCGAGCCGATGCGACTATTCCTTCGATCATCGGTGGTTTCGCGATCGCTCTGTTCTTCAGTTACTCGCTGTCGTGGGCCTCCGCCTGCTTCGGCCTGAACAGCAAAGGGCCCGAGTCAGCACAGTCGATGGGCTTCATCTTCTTGTTCCCACTGGCCTTCATCTCCAACGCGCTGGTACCGACGACAGGCATGCCGGGGTGGCTGCAGGCCATCGCCGTCTGGAACCCGGTCAGCGCGGTGACTGCCGCCGCCCGCCACTTGTTCGGGAACCCAAACCCCTCGGGTTCCAACCCGGCGTGGCCCATGCAGCATCCGGTCGAAGCCGCTCTTTTGTGGTCGATCGCCATTCTGCTCGTGTGCGCCCCGTTGGCCGTGCACTTCTTCAAGGTGCGCACGGCCGAGTAGCGGGTGCTGCGGGCGCGTAGCCTGCAGTGACGATGTCACCCACGGTCGTCCACGTCGCTCCGCATCCTGATGACGAGGCACTGGGCTGCCCCGGCGCGCTGCTGCATCTGTCGGATCGGGGGTGGGAGGTGGTCAGCGTCATCGCCAGTCTGGGCTTCCCGCACCAGTGGGATCGCCGTCGGGCTGAATTCGAGGAAGCCTCGCGGCGGGCGAACTTCTCGCCCGTATTTCTCGAGCCGCCTCTTGGCATCTCGCTCGACGACGACCTGGCCGAGGCGACCGAACGGGTGGCGTCGGCGTTGCCCGGGATCGTGTCGTCGCACGGGGCGTCGGTTGTCGTGTCGCCCTCCCCACACGACGTGCATCACGGGCACGAGGCGGTGGCCCGGGGCGTGCAGCGGGCATTCGGTTCGTTGCCGCCGTCCGTGCGGTGGTGGATGTGGGGAATTTGGGGCGACCTGCCCGCACCCAATGTCTTCTACCCGTTCGGCGAGCCGGCACTGACGCGGATGCTGCACATTCTGGAGGCCTACGAAGGAGAGCTCGAGCGCAACGACTACCGTCGCCTACTCAGCGGACGCGCGCTGAGCAACGCCGTACTGGGCTCAGAACGGGTCTTCGGATTCGGCTCGGACGCTGCGAGCTCCCTGCCGTACGCCGAAGTGTTGACGGAGGTGCGCCGGGTCGGACCGCGCTGGATGGCCTCGCAAGCGCACCATCTCGACGAGGGCCCGCTCCTCGATGAGCAATTCACCATCGACCTGACCGCGTGGCTGGAGTCTCCGAGCGTGCGTCAGCTCGTCGGCCCCATTGCAGAAGTGCACGGTGGGGATGGCGAGTCTTGACGCTCTTCCACCATGGGCGCAGGCGCAGTTTGGCCGGCGGCAACGTGCCGTAGACCACGACGGCATCGCCTCGCCGCAGGCAACGAAGTTCCTCTGGCGGGAGGAGCCGGCGAGGACCCGTGCTCGAAGTGGTCGACCCGCCGCCCCTGCGGTCACGCGTGAAGGAGGGCGTCGTCACCTCCTCGTCCCCGATAAGCCGGCTGGCGTACTCCAGGGTGTCCGGATCAGCGATACCGGGGAGGAAGACCTTGGCCCGGTGGTTGTTCAGCACCGTGGGCGCTCGTGCGCCGTAGCGGGCGCGCACCTGGGCCAGGTCCTGCCAGACCGTCACGAGTTGGATGCCGTGGGAGGCGCAGGTGGCGGCGAGCCCGTCCAGCTCGGGCAGGGGCGCAATGTGTGCCGCCTCGTCGAGCACGACCAGGAGCGGTGGATCGAGGGGCTTGCCGCGCCGGGTGGCTCGGGTGAAGGCCTGCGAGAGGACCTGCTGGGTCAGGGCCGTGAAGTAGCCCCGTAGACGCCGCTGGTCGTGGGCCGGCGCGCAGAGATAAAGGGTATGGCTGCCATTCAGGAGCTCGGTCGGTTCGAAAGCATCCGTGCCGGAGTTCGGTGCTCGTCCCGGCGAAGGGCGCCAGAATCGTCTCGGCCGTCGTGTACACAGAACTCCGCGTGCGCTCGTCGCGGCACCATGTCGAGCGCGCCGCATCGAGTGCCTCGGTCACGCCCACCTGTTCGAGGATGAAGGAGACCTCGCTCGCTTCCTGGGTGTCGACCCATCGCACCACCTCGGCCATAGGGCGGCGGTCACGTGCCGCGGCGAAGAACAACGGAGCGAGGAGTTTGGCCGCCGTCGCGTACCAGAACTCTCCGTCAGCGGATGTGCCGTCTCCCTTGGCTGTTTCGGCCAGGTCGGCGGCGACCCGGAGCGCTTCGGGTCCAGTCGCCGCAGGGGGTCAGGGGCGACCACGTGCTCGATCGGATCCCGGTGGATCCTGTCGGATCGATGCACCAGAGTCGCCCGCGTTCGTTGCGCTGGCGCCGGGTGGAGCGTAAGAGGTCACTCTTCACGCTGGCCGCCACCACCGGGCCTTCCCACGCCAGGATCGCCGGGATGGCGAGAGCGGTGGTCTTCCCGCTCTGCGTCGGGCCGACGACCACGACCGACTGGGCCCGCTCCGCCGCCACCAGAGCCGGATGCACGAATCCCTGCACTGTCCCCAAGGCCAGGCGACCCGGGTGTTGCCTCTTCGGGTCGAGCACAAGGGCGCGCAGGTCACGGCGGTTCGCCCAGCGAGCACCCCGGCCTTTCGGTTGCTTTCTCTGCCAGGGAAGGGCGACAGAACCCTGGTGGGAGACGGCTGCGAAGAGCGCCCCGCCGAGAGCGAGCGGGAGCACGGCGTCGGCGAGGCCCGGCACGCGGTCAGCCGACGCCCATCGCCGAATCGGTGTTCACCAGCAAGCGTTCCATGTGGCTCAACCTGTGCTGGACGAGGAACGAGCCCTGACCCACCTTCCACAGAGCGACACCTCGTCGTAGTTGTGGGAGAAGTTCGGCTTCGGTCGTCGAAAGCGACAACAGGTCGGTGGCCACGCGCAACTCTCCCGGTGACTGGGCATAGATGACACGGGTCTCGGAGTCCGCGAGCAGTCCCTGTGCCAGGGCGACCTGTTCGGAGTCCGATGCGCCGACCGAGTGCAGGTCCGAGACACGGTGCACCACGGCCACATTGGAGACACCGAAGGTGCGTGACAGCTTCCACGACGACTGGAGCCACCGCGCCACGCCGAGGTTGGAGAGGATGGCCCAGGCCTCGTCGACCACCAAGAAGACCTGCCCGCCGGGGGCCGGGCCGGACGTCGTGCGGGCCAGCGCCGCTTGCAGCCAGGCCGTGGCGCAGGCCATGAGGATGCCCAGAGCAGTGGAGGTGTACAGCGCAGAGAGGTCGAGGATGACCAAAGGGGCGGAAAGATCGAGCCCGGGCGTCGTCGGCCCGTCGAACATACCGCGCAGATCCCCGTGGACCAGACGGCGCAACTCGAGCGCCACATCGCGCCCGTCCTCCAACAGGTCACGCAGTCCGGTGTGCAACGATCCCGCTGCTTCTGCCGTCGGCGTGAGGAGAGCCTCGACCACGGACGGGACCGTCGGGTTGTTCGTCCGAAGCGTCGCCGCGGCGAGCGCCAGCCCGAGCGCGGCGCGTTCACGGGGCAGCAGGTTCCGGGCCAGGCATGCGCTGGCCAGCGAGGTGAGCAGTTCTGTCTGCCGTCGGGCTGTGCTGCCGGGACCGTCTTCTCCGACGCGCTCGGGTCCGGCGTCAAGCGGATTGAGGCGGATGGAGCCCCCCGGTCGCAATGCCACAGGCCGCACACCCCACGCAGCGGCCAGGTCGCCGTACTCACCCTTGGGATCGACCACCCACGCGCGGCGGCCGAAGACAGCCTGGCGCCACAGAAAGGTCTTCACGAATGCGCTCTTCCCTCGGCCGATCTGGCCGAAGACCACCATGTTGGGGTTTGAGACGACTCCTTGGGCGTAGAGCTCGAAGGGATCGAAGACGAAGGAACCACCGAGAAGGTCGTCCCCGATAACGACGCCCCTCTGGCCTAATCCAGCTTCGGCAAGAAACGGGTACGCCGCGCCGAGGTTGCGTGTGGTGACCTGATGCGCGGGCACCCTTGGTGTTCGGTCCATGACGGGAGGGAACGGTTGCGGCAACGTCCGCAGTTGCACACATGTGTGCGAAGCGGGGCGAGCCCACTGCCGCGTGAGGCTCGAGAAGTAGCCTGAGGCACGGAGAACGAGAACAGCGGCCAGCGCGGAAAGGCAACGTGAGAACAGGGAAGGACTATCTGGCGTCGTTGCAAGACGGCCGCCAGGTCTTCATGCACGGCAGACGGATCGAGGATGTCACCTCCGAGCCCGGGCTGAGAGAGCCGGCGCGCGAGATCGCCGACGGGTACGACCGCTATTTCACACCGGACGCCGACGCCTACCACCCCATGTTCGAGATGCCCCGTTCGTCCGACGACCTCCGCGCCCGGATCACGATGGTGTTCCAGGCCGACTTCACGGCCTTCAATTCCGCCGCGTGCCTGGCTCTGTTGGGTGCCCGTGACGCGCTCGGGGTCGCCGATCCCTCGTATATGGCGCACATCGATCGTTTCGTCGCCCGCTGCCGGAGTCAGGATCTGCGGGTGGCCGAAGTGATCAGTGACGCCAAAGGGGATCGCTCACTGGCGCCGTCACGCCAGGCGGACCCTGACGCCTATCTGCACGTCGTCGAGAGGCGCCACGACGGTGTCGTCGTCAACGGGGCGAAACTCCACATCACGGCGGCGCCCTTCGTGCATGAACTCGTCGTCATGCCGACGAAGCGGATGAAACCGGGAGACGAGGATTACACCATCGCCTTCTCCATTCCGGTGAACACACCCGGGGTTTCCATGGTTGTCGTGTCGCACGCGCCGCTCGGCGCGGACGTCCGCCACTTCCCGGTCAGCGGCAACTACGCGATACCGCAGGCGCTCGTCATCTTCGACCACGTCTTCGTGCCCAATGAGGCGATCTTCCTCAACGGCGAGGTCGAACTCTCGGCCACCATCGCGCACTCCCTGGGGTTGTGGGAGCGATTGTCCGGTCTGGCCCAGATGGCCGAGCATGCCGACATGCTGACCGGATTGGCCCATCTGATCAGTCAGGCCAACGGGGTGGCCCGTGCCCCCCATATCGTCGACATGATCGCCGAAATGGCTACGTACGCCACCGTCACCCGGGCCAACTTGGAAGCCAGCTTGACGCATGCCGAGGCGGCCGAAAACGGGATGATGAAGCCCAACGAGCTCTATGTGAACGCCGGAAAGTACTACGCAGCCGCCGAATACCTTCTCATGGTCCGGCACCTCCACGACATTGCCGGCGCCAGTGTCATCACCAGCCCGTCCATGGCCGATCTCGACAATCCTGAGATCGGCGCATTCGTCGAGAAGTACATGCAGGGAGCTGAGGGAGTCGATCCCCGCTATCGGATGTCCCTCTTCCACGCCATCCGCGATCTCACAGCTGATGCACTGGCGGGGTGGCATCTCGGGGCCAACATCTCAGCCGGAGGAGGGTTGATGGCGCAACGCCTCGTCACGCGCAACCAGTACGACATGGCCAACGCCGACCGGCTCGGCCTGATCGCTGCGGGCCTGGCCACGTGAGTGGCCGTGCCTGACCATCCCGTGCACGAGCTGGTGGGAGCGAACCTTCCGCCAGTCGCTCCCATCCGGATCGGAGAATGGCTCCGACTGAGTGCAGCGTTGCGTCCCCGGGAGCGCTGCTTCGTCGATGAGGGTTTCGGACGGACATTGAACTTCGCCGAAGTGAACGCCAGGGTCAATCGTCTGGCCAACGCCCTCCTTGACGCCGGCGTCCTGCCGGGCGATCGGCTGGCTGTCCTCGCGGTCGACTCCCACTGCTACATGGAGACGCTCCTCGCATCCATGAAGCTGGGGACCATCTACGTCCCGCTGAACTACCGGCTGGCGCCCAGCGAAGTCGTCACCTTGATGGAGGAGTCCGGGGCGAAATGGCTTTTTGTCAGCCAGAACTACGCGGACCTGGCGTCGGAGCTCCTCGACAAGGTGTCACAGCTGGAACGGGTGGTGGTCTTCGAGCAGATCCGCAGTGCCCACATGGACTTCGAGTCCCTCGTGGCTGGGAGCCACGACGGTGAGCCCGCATGCGACGTGGCCGACGAAGACATCCTCGGATTGGCCTTCACCAGCGGCACCACCGGCCGCCCCAAGGGGGTCCTGCAGTCGCACCGCATGATGAAGATGATGGTGACCAACGGCATGGTCCATTTGCAGTCCACCGAAGGCGAGTTCCGGTACTCGGCCGCCCCCATGTTCCACATCGGTGGCATGGCCATGGCGATGCACGGCGTCGCCCTGGGCTTCCCGAACCTCTTCATGCCGCAGTTCGATCCGGCGGCGGTCGTCCGCTGGCTCCAGAGCGGAGAGATCACAAGCGTCTTCCTGGTGCCGACCATGATCAACCGGATACTGGACGTCCCCGGCGTCGAGGGGCACGACTATTCGAACCTGAAGTCCATCGTCTACGGCGGCGGTCCGATCACGCCGATGCTGCTTCGGCGGGCGCTCGATGTCTTCAATTGCGATTTCATTCAGACGTTCGCCGCCGGCACCGAAGCCGGGGGGCAGACGGTGTTGACGGCAGAGGATCATCGTCGTGCGCTGTCGAGCGACCCTTCCTTGTTGGCATCGATAGGACGGCCGGCCTTCGGCGTTGCGCTCCGCCTGGTCGACGAGAGGCTGCACGATGTCATTCCGGGCCAGGTAGGAGAGATCGCCACGCGGAGCGACACCGTGATGAGCGGTTACCTGCGCCAACCGGTCGAGAGTGAGGCCGCCCTTCGGGGTGGATGGTTCCGCGCCGGCGACATGGCGTGGGCCGACAACGAGGGCTACCTGTACCTGGCGGGTCGGAAGAACGACATGATCATCCGCGGGGGCGAGAACGTGTACCCCATCGAGATCGAGACCGTCCTGGCCGACTATCCCGGGGTGGGCGATGTCGCGGTCATCGGCCTGCAGGACGACGAATGGGGAGAGTCGGTCTGCGCCGTGCTGGTGATGGCGGCCGGGCATCCTGAGCCCGACCCCGAGGAGCTTCGGGCGTACTGCCGAGGCCGGCTGGCCGCCTACAAGGTCCCCACGAGATACGAGTTCCGGACCGCTCTCCCGGTGAACGTGAGCGGCAAGATACTCAAGACCGAGCTCCGAGGGACCGTTGCCGAGCCCCGGGGGTGACGCATGACGGCCCACTGCGCATGACCATGCAGACCGGTGACAGCGTCGGCGACCGCGTAACAGACGACTCGTTCCGGGCCGAGGTGCGCCGGTGGTTGGCCGGCGTCGATCTGCGGCCCGATGTCCTGCCGATGCGGCCCAGTGGCTCGGGCGGTGTCGGCAACAACGACGAGCACACATTCGTGACCCGGGCCCGGGCGTGGCAACGCGTGCTGCACCATGCGGGCTGGGCCGGCATCAGCTGGCCGGCCGCGTACGGAGGCCGGGGGGGCACACCTCTGCAGGAGTTGATCCTGCGCGAGGAGTTGGAGGACGTCGGCGCCACGCCGAGTCCCATTTTTCACGTGGGGACGGCGGTGGTGGGCCCGACGATGATCACCCACGGCACGGGGGCGCAGCGCGCTGCATTCCTGCCGAAGATTCTTACGGGTGAAGAGATCTGGTGCCTCCTTCTCAGCGAGCCCGATGCCGGATCCGACCTGGCGTCGGTACGGACCAGGGCCGAGTGGCGCGAGGGGGAATGGGCACTGACGGGGCAGAAGGTCTGGACGTCCGGCGCGCAGTTCAGCCGCTGGGGGTTGGCGCTCGTGCGTACCGATCCGGGGTCGTCGCGGCATAAGGGATTGTCGTGCGTCGTGGTCGACATGCGGGCTTCCGGGGTCGACATCCGCCCTCTGCGGCAGATGACCGGCGTCGCGGAGTTCAACGAGGTATTCCTGACCGACGTCCGGGTGGCCCCGCACCGCGTTGTCGGGGAGGTCGACCGCGGTTGGCGGACCCTCATGACGGCCTTGTCCAACGAGCGCACGCTGATGGGGATCGGAAAGTCATGGTTCCCTGAGAGCGAACTGCGGGAGATGACCCGGCGATTCGAGAGAGGACGCGACCCCACACGTCGCGCGCGGATGGCCGCGGTCATCAGCCAACTGGAGATCGAGCGGTTCTTCGATCTTCAGGCACAGACGGTACTGGGCCGAGGGGATGATCCGTCTGCGACGAGTTCCCTGAAGAAGCTCCTCCTGGCCGGCTTCGTCCGCCAGGCCAGCGATCTCGGGCTCGAGATGGAAGGGCCGTTCGGGATGTTGTCCGGGGAGGGTGCGCCTGCGGGAGGCACATTGCAGGCCCGCTTTTTGGATGCCCCCCACCTGCGAATCGCCGGCGGCACCGATGAGATCCAACGCAACATCGTGGCGGAGCGGATTCTCGGGCTCCCGCCGGAGCCCACAGGGGCCGGCACATGAGGTGACGGAACCGTCTATGAGCGTTGTGCCTGCTCGGCCTGCTCCCCGCGCTCGGCCCGCATGACGCGTAGGCGGTGAATGAACAGCACGACCACGGCAAGAACGGCAATCGCGGCGAGGACATAGCCGACATAGCTGAACTTCTTCTGCACGCTGTCGTAGGTGCTCCCGAGTGAGTAACCGAGCAGCGACAAAGCGGTGCACCAGATTGCGCAACCGATCACGGTGAACAGCATGAACTTGGCGATGGCCATCTCGGCGAGGCCCGCGGCGAACGAAACGAACGATCGCAGTAGGGGGATGAACCGGCCGAACAAGACAAGGGGGTCCCCGTGGCGGTTGAACCAGGCCTCAGCCCGGTCGAGGTCCTTGTGGGTAAGCAGAAGGTACTTGCCCCACTTGTCCACGGCCACCCGGCCGCCCTTCAGGCCGATGAGGTAGCCGACGGTCGACCCCATCACCTCGCCGAGCACCGCCAACAGGATGACGAGCAAGAGCGACAGGTGGAAGAATTCGGACGATGGCTGCCCGTTGCTCATCAACTTGTGGACCTCGCCGCTGGCCAGGGCGCCGCCGCCGATGATGGCGACTTCCGACCCAACCGGGATCCCCATCGACGAGATGAAGCTGAGGATGAAGACGGCGAAGTAGCTGTAGTGCAGTAGGAAGTTGTTCAAGGTCGAGGACATGGATTCCAATAATCAGGCACCGCACATTCTCGCGTGTCCCGCTCCCTGGACGAATCCACCTCAAGGATGACTTCGGAGAATCCTCAACCAATCAGTTGATGGTCGGGTATTCTCCTGATATATTCAACCATATGGTTGAGGACTCCCGAGAGCTCGATGCTGTCTTTCATGCCCTGGCCAACGGGGCGCGCCGGCACATGCTGGGCCGGTTGGCCGAGCGCCCGCTGACGGTGGGAGAGCTGGCTGAGCCGCTGACGATGTCCCTGGCCGCTGCGTCGAAGCACATCAAAGTGCTGGAGCGGGTCGGCCTGGTCGAGCAGGCGGTCGCCGGGCGCCACCACCTGTGCCGGCTGGTTGCCCTACCCCTCGCACCGGCCGCCGATTGGCTGCGCTTCTACGAGCGCCACTGGGAGCGCCGGCTCGACGCCCTCGAGGACATATTCCGTAACGATCCGCTTCTCGACAAGGAGGGCCCATGACCACCACCGTTCCCGCTGTCCGCCTGCAGCGCGTGATCCCTGCTCCTCGACACCAGGTGTATCGGGCCTGGCTCGAACCCGACGTCTTGCGACGGTGGCTCGCACCGGGTGACCTGGACGTGACGCGCATCGAGGTCGACGAGCGCGTCGGCGGGACGTTCCGGGTCTGGCAGGGGACCAGGGACGGCGACGTCGGTGGTTTCGAGTGCGAAATCCTCGAGCTCGAACCCGACGCTCTCCTGGTGTTCCGTTGGGGATTCGTCGGTCCGGAACGGGCCGACGGTCCCATGTTCGACTCGGTGCTCTCGGTCACTCTCGCCGACGACCGCCAGGGCGGCACGCTCCTGACCCTTGTGCACGAACAGCTCGACGCTCTCCACGGCGCCATGCCCCAGGTGTCCGAGAACGTCGCAGCCGGGTGGGAGATGGTGCTCGACAAACTGCAAAAGGATGTTCGGGACGTGTGACGGCGCGGCCTCGGACCACTGGTCACCGTCCGGCGAGGCCCCGGGCCAACGGCAATGTGCACGTGTAGGCGCCCGCTTGGTCGCCGTAGAGGCGGCGAATGACCAGGCGGGCCTGGCTCGCCGCGTGTTGGACGACATCACAGGCGGCAACCAGTTCGGCCTCGGAAGCGGCGGAGACGGTGATGAAGCCCGAATAGCGGAACGACGCGTGCCCGTCGGCCAGTTCGCTTTCGCGGCGGGCCAGTACCTCTGACTCACGCGAGTGCCGGGCCGTCGACATGAAGCCGCTTCGTCGGCGTAGCTCGGCGTCGGCCAAATCGGCCGTGCGCGAGGCCTCCACCTTGCGCACAGCCTTCTCGGGACCGAGAGGCTCCATCACCACCGACAAGGCGGCGCGGGCCGAACCGAGCAGCAACGGCGCCAGAAAATCGCTCCGCACCTCGGTCCTCGGCCATTCCGCCACCCAGTACGTGACGTGCAGCAAGCCGTCGATGCGGACCTGGGCCCACTCCTCCTCCATGGCCATGGGCCACGGATCGCTCGAGACCTCGGCGTCGTCGGTACTCCTGGGAAAGGGCTCGTAGGTGCGCATGAGGCGTGCGATGAAATCGTCCACACCGAGCACTCCCTCGACCACGACGTCGGCATCCGCCAGCAGGCGGGTCAATGAAGCCAACTCGCGCTGCAGGACTGCGGCGCCGGCCTCCACCGACTTGGTCAATCGCACCTGCACGGCGAGGATCACGTCATGGGTGCAGGCATCAGCGTCGATGTCGGTCAGCAACGATTCGTACGACGCCGCACAGGCCGAGCTCGGATCGACTTTCTGGTTGGCGGACACGAAGTTGCGCACCCCGAAGCCCTGATCGGGAAACGAGGCCGCCAACCACTGCACGCGTCGAACGTGTGACCCCTCCCGGGCCAGCGTGGCCAGCACCGACGACCACCCGGCCACCCGGCGGTCCTGTTCGTCCGGTCCGAGCAATGCGAATCCCTGGCCGCGCACGGAAAGAGCGGCCGTGAGGGTCCGGCCCCGCTGGTCGTGCACGGCACCAATGGAGCGCGTCCCGATACTCAGCAGGCGGAGCCCCGCCAGTGCCTCCATCGCCCTCCTGCCCCGGTAGCCCGCGCGGCGCCCGCCCCAACGCACCACCACCGGGAGCCACTGGTCGCCGGTTCGCCCACTGACGGGCCATGTGGCCACGGCGCCGCACGCCACCAGAAGAAGCACGCTCACCGCAATTCCGGCGGGATTCGGCTCCGCCCGCAGGATGAGCACACCGAAGATCAGCCCCACCGCCACCGTGAGAATCTGTCCGGCCCGCCAACCGGCCAGTGCCCCACCTCGTTCACGAGGTCCGAAGCGGTACCGCGCACCGTCGCCGCTCACGACGACGACCCCGTGTCGTCGGCGACGCGGTTTCTCACGCAGCGGCCCCAATCCCCACACTTTCGGCCCATAGGTGTCGTTCGTCATAGCCCAACGCCGGTCGTACGGGCCCGGGCGCCCCATGAGCTTTGCGTCGGGTGGAAATCCGTCGAGGAGGTTCTCGCCGCTGCCGGGTCGCCGACCGCGGAATCACCAACCCCGGACTCACCGCCTGCGGCCGCGGCCCGGTGGGCGGCTCGCGTCTCGGCGGGCGACGGAAGGAGTGGGATCGGCCCCTTCGGCTTCGGCGGAGCGCTCATGCGGGCCATGGCCCTTTCGCCCGAGCCCGGCGTCCCCTTCGCCATGGGAACAAGTCCGCCGTAGGGCAACGATTCATCCCGTCCGTTACCCCCCTCAGCTCCGGTCTCGCTCACTCCGGCCATACCCGATCCTCCCGTCCGTTTGTGGCCACCTGTTCCGGGTTGGCCGGCCTGCGCCATCAACTTGGCGGCCCCACTCGCCTGCAGTCCTCTCCTCAGGGCGTAACTCCCCGCCTTCATCGGGAGTTGGGTGAGCCCGGCCGTGGCACGTTGGCGCACTCCGTCGAGATGACCCACTGCACCCGCTTCGACCAGCGGGATGAGCCGGAGGATGGAGAAGGGCACGAACGTCGCGAGCACGAGCAGGGCGCCGCCCGCCAACACCGAAGCGAAACCTGCGCCGGCATCGCCCGTGCCCGATGTCCCCGATCCCACCGCGCTGGCGGCCAGGCTCAGGGTCGCCACGATCACGAACTTCGAGAGGATGAGCGCCGTCAAGGTCTCGACCAGGCGGCGGCACCAGTGCGCCACCGTGGGCCAGACCAACGTGGCCATGGCCAAGGGAAGGAAGAGGACGGCCACGTACACCGCAGCGGCGCGCACCAGGAGCTCGAGCCAGAGCACGAAGGACGCCGCCGCCACCAGGAGGCCGACCAGCAGGAGGACGAAGGTCGCCATGCCCGGGTCTGCCACGGCGACGATCAACCCCTTGGACATTCCGGTCAGCAACGCCTGCACGTCAGAACCCGATCCTCCGGCTACTTCGGTACAGAGGGCGTCGGTCGCCGAAAGACAGAGGATCACGATCTGCACGGCCACCACGCCGAGGAGCAGCGCCAGCGGCAGCTGCACGAAGAACGACCGGACGAGCTGACCTGCGTTCTGCCGGTAGACCGCTTGCAGGGTCGACACCAACAGCAGGGGCAGCACCACGATGCCGGCGAGGGCGGTCATGACCTCGTAGTGCTTCATGAACCAGTCCGCGCCGAGATCGATGGACGTCGTGCTCACGAGCACGTTGCCGATTTGGGAGAGCAGCCATTCGGCCCCACTCGCCACCCACTGGCTGAGTCCGTTGAACACGGCGTCGATGCCGGCCGCCGCCACCGACCCACCGATGCTTCCCGCCGCGCTTGCGGCGTAACACAGGGGATCGACGGCCTGGAGCCCGGTGCAGCCTCCGGCGCGCACCGCGTCCGCGGCCATGGGGGCCATGACGATGGAGAGAGCAAACATGATGATCGGCCGACCCCTTTCTCAGTGGAGGGTGTTTCCCTGGCCCCAGAAGAAGTTGACGATCTGCGGTGCCGCACCGATCAGCAGGGCGGCCAGGCCCGAGACGAGAACGGCCCGGCGGCCGACCATCGACTGCTGGAAGTTCTGTGAGTGCACCCCCAGGGCCCATGCACCGGCGCCGATGACCAGCCCCACGAGGGCTGCGATGAGCGCCCAGGCCCCCAAGCCGTTGACGAGGGCCTGGAGCGTCCCACCGCCCGGCAGCGAGTCCAGTGAGGGATTCAGCGTCACTCCGGTCGAGGCGCCGGCTAGATACGCCAGGATCATCTGTCACCCTCCATCAGGCTCTCCGTCTTCCGGCGTCTCCGGTTGATCGAGTTACTGCATAATGAATGGTTTCAGGTGCTTTGAATGTTTCTCATAATCCTGACGAGCGGAACAATGGAGCCCGTGTCCCCATACCCCTCCCGGGGCTGTCATATTGGGGGCCGTGATCGGCGGCGAGGAGTTGATTGCACTGAGCACGGCCAGTGCCATCTATGTCGTGGTCGGCACCGTCATCCTTTTCGTCGTGGCCATAGTCGTGGCGACCTCGTTGGGAAGGCGCTGGGGGCGCAGGGGGATCTCGCAACGGCTGACCTCACTCGGTTCGAGGTTGGGCCTCGATCCGCCTGAGGACGAGTCGAACATCGAGACGGCGTTGGCCTATCTGGAGCAGGTCACCGGTGGGGCGGCGCAGTCGGTGGCCGAGTCGAGCTCGGACGCCATCCGCCTCAGGCGCTCGCTCGATACGTTGACGCAGGGCGTCGTGCTGTGCGACGAGAATGGCAACGTGATTTACCGCAACGGGCGCGCCAACGCACTCATGGTGAGCCGGCACGGCGACGCGCTGGCGGCACAGGCGGTGACCGAGCTCCTCGAGGGCGCGTGGCACGAAGGCACGGCGGAGCGCACGCTCGACCTGTACGGGCCGCCGCGCCGGACGTTGCAGGTGCGGGCCCGGCAGATCGACGACGGCCGACGCCCGCTCGGAGTAATCGCATTGATAGAGGACATCTCCGAACGACGCCGGCTCGAAGAGATCCGTCGCGATTTCGTCGCCAACGTGAGCCATGAGTTGAAAACACCGATCGGCGCACTCGGGCTGCTGGCCGAGACGCTGGTGGCCGAGCCCGACGCCGAGGTGGCCCAGCGCCTGGCCGGTCGTATCCACAACGAGGCCTTCCGGGTCAGCCGCATCATCGACGACCTCCTCGACCTTTCGCGCATCGAGTCAGAAGAAGCACCCTCACGCGAACCGGTCCTGGTCAACCTCGTCATGGCGGACGCCATCGAACGGGTCCGCTCCACCGCCGATCAGCGCGGCATCGAGATCGTCCTGCACGAGCCGTCTCCTCCGATCGCCGTTGTCGGCGAACGCCGCCAACTGGTCTCCGCCATGCATGCGCTCCTCGAGAACGCCATCACGTACTCCTACGACGACTCCAAGGTGGTCGTGACAGGCACGGTGCGCCGGGGTTCCGCCACGACGGGTCAGACCGCCCTGATCCCACCCGAGTCGGTGGAAGCGGCCTTCACTCTCGAGACCTTCGGCGACGAGGGATCGACGCACGGGGACGCTCCGGGCGCCGACATGGCTTCGGCCGTCGTCGCTTCGAGCACCACCGCGCCCGTCCCGACCGAGGGCGAACAGGTGCTGGGCGGCATCGACAACGTGGCCGGCCGAAACGACGTGCGGTCCGAAGAGCGCGACTACGTGCGACTCTCCGTCCAGGACAGCGGCATCGGGATCCCGGCCCGCGACCTCGACCGGATCTTCGAGCGTTTCTACCGGGTCGACCACGGCCGCAGCCGCGACACCGGCGGCACCGGACTGGGGCTCTCCATCGTGCGCCACGTGGCCAACAACCATCAGGGCTGGGTCGACGTCGAGTCACGCGAGGGCGAGGGCTCCACCTTCAGCCTCGTCCTCCCCCTCCACACGGATCGTCTCGTATGAGCAAACAGGAAACGGGCAAGCGGGGTATGAGCAAAGCGGGCACCAAAGCTGGGCTGAACAAACCGAACCAGTCGTCGGCGCGCACGGGTGGCGACGGTCCCATCCGGGTGCTGCTGGCCGAGGACGAGGAGTCCTTCATCGACGCCTTGGTGATCGGGCTCACCAACGAGGGATTCCGGGTCATCGTGGCGCGCGACGGTGCGGAGGCCCTCCGCCTCTACGACGAGACCGATCCCGACATCCTCTTGTTGGACCTGATGCTGCCCAAAATGTCCGGCGTCGACGTGTGCCGGGCCATACGGACACGCTCACGCGTGCCGATCATCATGGTGACCGCAAAGGGGACCGAGATCGATACCGTCGTGGCCCTCGAGATGGGCGCGGACGACTACGTCACCAAGCCCTACCGGCTACGCGAGCTGGTGGCGCGCATGCGCGCCGTCCTCCGCCGTGCGCCCGGCGGTCCCGATGCGGTCGAACAGAGCGGCGCCGTCGACCTCGACGGCGAAGGCGTCTGGGAGGCGAGCGGGATCAAAATGGACTTCGACCAGCGCCGCGCCTTCGTGCGCGGTGAAGAGGTCCACCTGCGGCGCAAGGAGTTCGAGCTCCTGCGTCTCCTCGTCGAGAACTCGGGTCGGGTCCTCACCCGCGACGTCCTCATCGACCGGGTGTGGGGTACCGATTATATCGGCGACACCAAGACGCTCGATGTGCACATCAAGCGGTTGCGGTCGCGGATCGAGGCCGATCCCTCCGTACCTGTCCTCATCACCACGGTGCGTGGTGTGGGCTACCGCTTCGCCTCCCTCACCTCCTGAGGCCTTTCAAAAGACCACTTCGGCGGGGGTGACCTGCCTACACTGGGGTCACGCATTGGAGGATGGAGGGCCCCGGATGACGACCGCGGACGCGACACTGGCGCGTCTCCTTGACGAACTCCCCGACCTCGTCCTCGTGCTGGGGGCCGAGGGTCAGGTGTTGTGGGGAAACGCGAGAGCCGAAGCGATGTTCGGGCTCACCCTCGAGGACTACAAGGGGCGCTCCGCCATCGACTTCGTGCATCCCGATGACTTGGAGCTGGTCGGACGCTCACTCGTCTCCATCCAGAACAAGGAGATCGGGACCGCTCTCGAAGTGCGGGCCAAGACGCCGTCCGGCTGGCGCCTGCTGGAACTGATCGGCGCTCCGGTGAGTTGGTTCACCGGAGGCGCAGTGCTGTTCACCATGCGCGACCTGACCGAACGGCGCCGCTTCGAGGTCGCGCACAACGAAGACGACCGCTTCCGGTCGCTGATCCACAACGCGGCAACCATCACCATGTTGGTGTCGTCGCAGGGCGAGATCGAATGCACCTCAGCGGCGTTGACGAGAATGCTGGGGCACGACCCCGAACACGTCGAGTACATGCCGCTGAGCGGCATCGTCTCCGATGACGACCAGCCGGCGCTCCGCGCCGCCATGGAGCGCGCCGCGTGCGAAGCCACGGTGGCCCATCCGGTCATGGTCGAAGTCCACCTCCGCCGCCACGAGGGCACCGAGACCGTTCCCTTCGAGTTGTCGATCGTCAATCTGCTGGACGATCCCACAGTCGGCGGCTACGTGATCACCGCGCACGACATCAGGGCCCGCGTGGCGGTGGAAGCCGAACTGCGCTCAGCCCTGTCGGTGCTGCGCGCCACTCTCGACTCGACCGCCGATGGGCTCATCGTGGTGGACGAGGCGGGCGCCATCTCCAGCATCAACGGCCGGTTGGCCGACATGTGGATGCTGCCGGAGTCCTACTGGATGAACCAACCTGACCAGCACACGCTCTCGGCAGTGACCGACCAGCTCGTCCACCCCGAGGCCCTCATGGCCAAAGTGGAGGAGCTCGACCTCCACCCCGACATGGAGACGACCGACATCCTCGAATTCAAAGATGGACGCGTCTTCGAGCGCTTCTCCAAACCACAAGTCGTCGACGGCGAGGTGGTCGGGCGTGTGTGGAGCTTCCGCGACAGCACCGAACGGGCGCGTCTCGAGTCGGAGTTGACATATCAGGCCTTCCACGACTCCCTCACCGGCCTCGCCAACAAGGCACTCTTCGCCGATCGATTGAACCAGGCCGTGGCGCGTATGGAGCGCACGCGCCGTCCGATCGCCGTCATGTTCTTGGACCTCGACAACTTCAAGACCGTCAACGACAGTCTTGGGCACTCGACCGGGGACGAGTTGCTGCGCGCCGTGGCGGACGTGCTGCTCGGCTGCATCCGTCAGGCCGATACCGCGGCCCGCCTGGGCGGGGATGAATTCGCCGTGCTCATTGAGCACATCGACGGACACTCGGACATCGTCACGTTGGCCGAGCGGATACTCGCAGCCGTTACGCCGTCCCGTCACGCTCGACACGACCGAGGTTGTCGCCACGGCGAGTATCGGCATTACCTTCGGGGTGCCGGGCAGCACCGGCGAGCAACTGCTGCGCAATGCGGACCTCGCCATGTACATGGCCAAGGAACACGGCAAGAACTGTTACGAGGAGTTCCGCGACCAGATGCACACTGCCATCGTGGAGCGCCTCGAGCTCGAAGCCGACCTACGGCGCACGACGACCGGCAAAGAACTCGTCGTCCACTACCAACCCATCGTCGATCTCGAGTCCGATGAGCTCATCGGCTTCGAAGCGCTCGTGCGTTGGCAACACCCGCTGCGGGGACTGCTGCCCCCCGGCTCCTTCGTCCCCTTCGCCGAAGAGGTCGGGCTCATCGACGTGGTCGATCGTTTCGTCCTCTCCGAAGCATGTGCGCAGCTCCGTCACTGGCAGACGCGGGGCCTCGTTCCGCCTGAGGTCAGCATCAGCGTCAATCTCTCGGCCCACGAGCTGGCCGATGCCGAAACCGGGACGAACCTGGCGGCGATGCTGGCCGCCAGCCAGTTCGACCCGTCCAACCTCGTGCTCGAAATCACAGAGAGTGCCATGATGCGCGACACGACAGCTGTCATACAGAACCTGCAAGCCCTTAAAGCCCTCGGATTGCGCATCGCCCTCGACGACTTCGGCACGGGATACTCATCGCTGGCCTACCTGGAGCAACTACCGATCGACATATCTGAAGATCGACCGCTCGTTCGTCGACGCGCTGGGCGACGACGAGAAGGTGACGCTGGCCCAGGCCATCATCAAGATCGCCGAAACGTTGGGTCATGTCACCATTGCCGAAGGGATCGAGACGGCGGCCCAAGTGGAGCACCTGCGAGAGCTCGGCTGCCGGTTCGGCCAGGGGTACCACCTCGGCGTGCCCCTGGACGCCCGGGAAACCGAAGAAATGCTGCGGGAGCGGAAGGATACGCGCCACGCGTCCTCGCAAGGCGAGCGCCCTTCCCTCAAGGATCCCTCGGACGCATTCCCAGCAGTCTGAGAAACGCTCGCCCGAGTCGACCCGGGCTGTGGTGGTCCTTGCCGTCTGAACCATGGCCGAACCGGCCCCCGGAGTGATCGTCGACTCCGCTGCCGCCGGTGAGACCCGGGATCGGGAAGCTGTTCGGCTCCTCGTACTTCGGAACCTTCGGGAGAGGATGTCTCTGTTTGCGCGGTTTGTCCCCTGCTGAGCCCATCTTGTCATCATGCCTGAAGAAACACGTCGGGACAGCTGGGCCTAAGGTCGGGTGTGCAAGAGTTGCTTCGTTCTCACGAGCTCGAGAAGGGATGATCTGCATTGGTCGACGACACTTCGGGGTGGTCACTCCGGTCCGTATTGATCAGCGTGAGCAATCTCGACCGTTCAGTGCCCTTTTATGAAGATGTGATGAGCATCCGGGAAATGCAGCGGGACGGCCAATTGGCGATTCTCGGAAGCGACATGGGCTCCCTCTTGCTCATCCTGCGTGAGGCATCACGTGGCACGGTCCATTCGGGTCAGCAGTCACTGGGCCTGCGGACGTTTTCGTGCAATGTGACATCGCATGCCGAGCTTGATCGGGTGGAGGAGCGGCTTCTGGCACTCGGGGCCTTCCGGGACCGCCAGCAGATCGGAGATGCCGCGATGTTCGAGATACTCCGTGGGTACGACCCCGACCGTCTCCCCATGACGTTCGTGACGTACGACGCGCGTCAACGCGATGTCAGCGGACGACTATCTCCACGCGATGTCCGAGATGTACGACGTCGACATTTAGGCGGACGTCTCACGGCCGCGTGCCGAACAGGCCGCCCGTTTCCACCTCCAGATCTGCCCCGATGACCGGTGTCAGCCAACGGGCGTAGGTGTCGGTGATGTGATTGTCGTCGCGGTAGACCAGGATGTTGTTGACGATGACGGCACATGAGGTGCCGGCACAGAACCAGGGTTGCGTGTCGACGTAGCCGGCTCCGGCCGCGGTGGCTGCCGCTTCCTCCTGGCCAACACCCGACGGATTGAAATAGGGGTACTGCTTGGGCATCGTGCAGGCCGTGGCATCAGTGAGATGGCCCGAGAGGCAGTTCGGCACCAGGCCGCTCTGCGGATAGGGGACGTCGCCCATCAGGACCACCTGGGCGCCCGTCGCCCGCAACGTCGTCATCATGGACGTCAGCCCCTGCATCCAGGCCGCTCCGTCCACGACGACCCGGTCGTCAGGGATGCCGTACTCGCGGGAGAACCCGAGCACGACCAGGGCCGGGTGCAGAGCCTGAATGCGCGCGACGACGGCGGCCCGCCACTGGTCGCACCCGGTGTACCACTCACCCAGCACGGGGCTGTAGACGGGAATGTAGATGGGGGGGCACGTCGCTTTGGCCTGTGGAATCAGATGCCACCCGTCCTCGTTTGCGAGGTTGTCGAAGGCCGGGAACCACATCAGGGCGTGGGAGTCGCCGAAGAGAACGACGGTCCTGGAGGGCGGCGCCGTGAGGTCGCCGTAATTGCACGGGTTGACCGAATTCTCAGTGAACCCGTCGAAGCAGCCGTCGACGAAGGGCGCCGCCTCGTCTGCTGAGGCGCCGGCCAGGCTCGGTGTGAGATTGGCCGGGACGGCTTGGATCCCGACCGACTGGGCAACGTCAGCTTGGACCTGGCTCGTCAGGCTCCCTGCGGCCGCGGCCGCAGGGTCGAGCGTGGTTTGCGTCACGCCGCTTCCCCGCTGCAGCCGCGTCGAGAGCTGACGAGCAGCAGCGTGCCCGCTCCCCGTGAGCGAAGGGAGTGCGACCGTCGAGAGCACGATGGTGGCGACCACGGCCGCGCTCAGTACCCCGGTCAGGAGGAGGCTTCGCCGGGGGCGGGCCAACCACGCGGCCCGCTGGAGCGGTCGCTCGACGAGCACGGTCGTCAGGGCGGCCAGCGCGAGTGCCATGACGCAGACGACCACGTTGCCCCGCACGCTCAATCGGTGGCCGAGGATGGAGGGAGCGAGGATCAATGCCGGCCAGTGCCAGAGGTACCAGGTATAGGAAACGCCTCCGACGACCTGCAGGGGCCTGCGGGCCAATAGCCACACGGCGCCCAGCCGGGGCCGCGCGACAGCCTCCGGCCACGACGGCGGCGGCGCCGGCCACCGGGACGACGGCCGCCGTGCCCGGGAACGGGGTAGCGGACGTGAAGACGAGGGCGGAGAAGATGATGGCTCCGAGACCCGCCCAGCCGAGTAGGGCCATCGCAGCGTTCGGCAGTCCGCGCAGCCGCGGGGCGACAAGGGCCAAGAGGCCCCCGACGGCCAGTTCCCACGCCCTCGTCGGGAGCGAGAAGAAGGCCCACGGCTGGTTGACCCGCGTCAACCAGGTCGAGAGGGCCAGGGAGCACAGCGCCAGGAGCGCCATCGCCGCCAGGACCGCGGAGAACAGGGGCCGTGCCGTGCGTTGCGGACGCAGGCCCGTCCCCTTGACCCTGGGCCACCAGACGAGGGAGGTGACCAAGAGGAGCGCCGGCCACACCAGATAGAACTGCTCCTCGACCCCGAGGGACCAGTAGTTCAGGAGTGGCGAAACCGGGCCCGTGGAGCTGAGGTAGTTCGTCGCCTGCAGGGCGTAGCGGTAATTCCCCACGTAAAAGGCGTTGGCCAGTCCGTCCTTGGCCACGGTCATGGCCTGGAGCGGGGGGAGAACGACGCAGGAGACGGCGACGGTGACCGCGATGACCAACAGGGCCGAGGGCAGCAGGCGGCGGGCTCGACGGGCGTAGAAGGCACCGAACGAAATCCCACCGCGCCCGCCGAGCTCGCGGCCCAGGTGGTCCGTGATCAAGAACCCCGAGATCACGAAGAAGACATCAACCCCGACGTAACCCCCGGGGATGGCCGACAGACCGGCATGGAAGGCCACCACGGCGACAATGGCGACCGCCCGCAGGCCCTCGATATCGGGTCGAAAATCACCGCCTCGACGACGCCGGCCGGGCGTGGGTGGCGGGGATGGCTTGCGGATTACGGGGCCTTGAGGAGAAGTTCGCCCCCGAAATAGGGCGCGAGGCATTCGGGGAGCAGCACGGTACCGTCGGACTGACGTCCGTTCTCGACCAGGGCGGCCCATATACGGGGCCAGGCCAGGGCGGAGCCATTGACGGTGTGGACAAGTTGGGGCGGTCCCCCTCCGGCCGGGCGGAACCGCACCTGGGCCCGTCGGGCTTGATAGTCGCGGTACCAACTTGTCGAACTGACCTCGAGCCACTTGTCGACGCCCGCCGAATACACCTCGAGGTCGAACGTGCGTGCGGAAGGACCACCGAGGTCACCCGTACACAGGTCCATGACCCGGTAGAACAAGCCGAGCTCCTGCAGCAACGACTCGGCGCGGCGGAGAATGTCCGCCTGGGCCTCCAGCGCCTGCTCGGGCGTGGTGTAGGCGAACAGCTCCACCTTGTCGAATTCGTGCACGCGCAGGAGTCCCCGGGTGTCACGTCCGGCCGACCCCGCCTCACGCCGGTAACACGCCGTCGCTGCGGTGAAGCGCAGAGGAAGGACGGACTCTTCGAGGATCTCGCCACGGTGCATCGACGTCAGCGGGACCTCCGCCGTCGGGATGGCCCAGAGGTCGTCGCGCTCGAGGTGATACGCATCGTCGGCGAACTTCGGGAGGTGACCGGTGGAGACCATGGTCTCGGTCAGCACGACCGTCGGGGGGTGGATCTCCTCGTAGGTCGGCGTATGCCGGTCGAGGGCGAACGCCGTCAGCGCCCGCACCAGCCGGGCGCCGGCGCCGCGGTAGAGCGGGAACATGGAGCCGGACAAGCGGGCCCCGCGCTCCATGTCCAGCAACTGCAGCGCCTCGCCTATCTCCCAGTGCGGCACCGTTTGGTCCTTGCCCCGTACGGGCTCCGGATCGCCGGTCGCCTGCCCCGGCCACCATCGACGCATCTCGACGTTGTCGGCCTCGCTGTCCCCCATGGGGACGTCGTCGGCGGGGATGTTGGGCAGGTAGAGCAGGCCCTGGTGGACCTTCTCCCATTCAACATCGGCCTGCGCCGCCGCCGTACGCTCCTCTTCCCCCAGGCTGCGGCTCTGGGCGCGCAGCTCTTCGGCCAACGCCCTGTCGCCGGCCTTCATCGCTTCTCCCACGGACCGGCTGAGCGTCTTCACGTCGGCCCTCAGTGCCTCAGCCCGGGAGAGCCGGGCCCGGTGGGCCACATCCGCCGCGATCACGGCATCGACCTCGGACGCTGGAACACCCCGGCGGGCCAGCGCGGCTTTGACCCCCGTGGGGTCTTCCCGCAGCGCGCGGATATCGATCATGGCTGCTCAAAGTAGCCTGCGACGCCATGCCAACCGACACGGTCCCCGCCGTCGTCGTCCACGACCTCACCATTCGTTACGGCACGGCCGCCGACGTCGCGGCGGTGAACGGCCTCGACCTCGAGGCCGAGCGGGGTGAGGTCCTGGTCGTGCTCGGGCCGAACGGGGCCGGGAAGACATCCACCATCGAGGCCCTGGAGGGCTACCGGCGGCCGACGAGCGGCCGCATCTCGGTCCTCGGGCTCGACCCGCTGACCGATCACCGTCAGCTGACCGGCCGCATGGGCGTCATGTTGCAGCGGGGCGGCGTCTATCCGATGTTGGGACCACGCCGGGTGCTCGACCTCTTCGCCCGGTATTACCCCGACCCGCTCGGCTCCGATGCCCTGCTCGACCTCGTCGGTCTGCGGAGTGTCGCCACGACGCCGTGGCGTCGCCTCTCCGGTGGCGAACAACAACGACTCTCCCTCGCGCTGGCGCTCATCGGTCGGCCGCAGGTGGCCTTCCTCGACGAGCCGACAGCCGGCGTCGACCCCGAGGGTCGCCTGGCCATCCGTGCCGTGGTGGCCGACCTCCGCCGTCAGGGGGTGTGCGTGGTCCTCACCACCCACGAGTTGGCCGAGGCCGAGAAGATGGCGGACCGCATCGCCATCCTGTCCTCGGGTCGCGTCGTCCTCGAGGGGACCCCGCAGGCGTTGACCGCGGCAAGGGGCACCGTCGGCCTCACCTTCGGAGCCCCGGCGGGGCTCGACACCGCCTCGCTGGCGCAGGCACTCGGGCCGGGAGCACGGGTGACGGAACGCGTGCCCGGTCGTTACGACGTTGGGGGCGTGTCAGGTCCGGAGGCCACGGCCGCCCTGGCCACCTGGCTGGCGGCGCGCCATGCCACCATGACCGACCTGGTGACCGGGCGGACGCTGGAGGACGTGTACTTCGAAGCGGTGGGCTCGGTGGGCTCGGTGGCCGTCGAATCCCCCGAAGCCCTCGCATCCGATGCCTCCGCTCGGGCCCGGACACGGGCCCGACCACGTCGGGGGGAGCGGGGAGCCCGACGTGCACGTGGCGGCGGGCCGTGAGGACGCTCCTGGCCCAGACGGAGGCCGAGGTCTACATGACGCTGCGGCGGGGAGAGACCTTGCTGTTGACGGTGGGCATCCCCGTCGTCTTTCTCGTCTTCTTCTCCACCGTGCACGTGGTCGCGACGCCCCATCAAGAAGCAGTCGACTTCTTCGTGCCGGGAATTCTGTCCCTGGCCGTGATGTCCACGGCAATGGTCTCGTTGGGCATCGCCACCGGATTCGAGCGCGGCTACGGCGTCCTCAAGCGACTCGGATCGACGCCCCTCGGACGACCTCGTCTCCTCGGGGCCAAGATCGCCACCGTCGTCCTCGTCGAGATCCTCCAGGCCGGCGTGCTCATCGGGGTGGGATTCGCCCTCGGCTGGAATCCGGGAGGGCACGGCTCGGGCGTGGCCGCCTTCGGCGCGGTCGGCGCGGCGCTGTTGGCCACTGTCGCCTTTGGCGGCATCGGGCTCTTCATGGCCGGTGTCCTCAAGCCCGAGGTCAACCTGGCAGCGGCCAACGGCCTCTACCTGATCCTGTTGCTCCTCGGGGGCATGGTGGTCCCGATCTCCAAGTTGCCCGCGGGTGTGGCGGATGTGGCCAAGCTGCTGCCGGCGGAGGCGCTCTCGGCCGCTCTCCACGCCACACTCGGTACGGGGTCCCCGGTGCCGACACTGTCCTGGGTCGTGTTGGCGGTTTGGGCCGTCGCGTCTCCGCTCGCCGCCGCCCTCAGCTTTCGCTGGGAATGAGCTTCTTCTCCTCGGCGGTGAACGTGGCCGGGGAAAGTGGGCCGGGCACGATGGCGCTGATGGTGCCGTCCCCCTTCACGAACACTGCGTACGGGTCACCCTGGAAGTAGAAGTCGCCGTTGGTGATGGCGATCAGCGAATCGTGGGCGACCGGGAACCCGACGCCGGCGGACTTCACGAATCCCTCACCCACGTTCTGCTTGAGGTCGCTGTCCACACCGATCACGTGCACCCGGGCCAGTGCTCCGCCTGCACGGTCCTGCTGACGGACCGCCGCCGCCAGCGGGGGCAGTTCCGCATGACACTGGGAGCACCACTCGCCGAAGAACAGCAGGACGGCGGGGGTGCCGCCGCCCCCGCCGTCGGCCGGCACCCGCACCGTGCCCGAGCCGTTCAAACGGGGAGCGGAGAACGAAGGTACCGGCCCGCCTTGATGGGGTGGGCCGGTGTTCTTGTTGGTGCCGATGGAGGTGAAGAGTCCCACACCGAGTGCGGCTGCGACCACAAGACCGACCACCAGGAAGATCTTGCGAGGCTTGTGCGGGGTCGGGGCGGGTGCGACATCCGCCGGGTTGCCCACTGAGAGGTCCGTCATGCGACGGCCAACCTAGTGAATGTGATTTGAGATGAGTACGTCACCGGCCATGGCCACGAACAAAACGGTGAGATAGGTGATGGAATAGCTGAAGACCCGCATGGCCTCGCGCCCCGTGGCACGGCCGGACCGGGCCAGACCCCAGAGCCGAGTGGTCATGAAGAGGAAGCCGGCACCGAGCAGCGCCGCGGCGACCATGTAGATGAGCCCAAGGTGAGCCACCGGCCCGAAGAGGAGGGAGACCGCCACCAGCAGCACCGTGTACAGGACGATTTCGCGCGTCGTGCGCTTCATGGAGGCCACCACGGGGAGCATGGGCACGTCCGCCGCCGCGTAGTCCTCCTTGTAGCGCACGGCCAAGGCCCAGAAATGCGGCGGCGTCCAGATGAAGATCACCGCGAACAGCACCACCGGCGCCCACGAGAGGCTGTCGGTCACGGCGGCCCAGCCCACAAGGACGGGAACGGCGCCGGCCGCACCGCCGACCACGATGTTCTGCGAAGAGCGGCGCTTGAGCCACAAGGTGTAGACGAAGACATAGAAGAGGGTGGCCGACACGGCCAGCACAGCCGACAGGAGGTTGACGGCCAGCCAGAGCTCGGCGAAGGCGACCACTTCCAAACTGAGGGCGAAGACCAGCGCGGCCCGGGGCGACATCGCTCCCGTCACCAGCGGGCGGTTCCTGGTCCGGTTCATGAGCCGATCGATGTCCCGGTCGACCACCATGTTGATCGCGTTGGCCCCGCCGGCCGCCAGCGTGCCCCCCACCAGCGTGGCGACCATCAGCCAGAGGGAGGGCAGCCCACGTCGGGCCACGACCATGGTGGGAAGGGTGGTGACCAGCAGCAGCTCGATGATGCGAGGCTTGGTCAGGGCGACATACGCGCCGACGGTCGACCGCGCCGAAGGCCGTGCCTGCAGGGTGGGAGCCGGGGCGGACATTTCGCTCAGCCTACGACCAGGTGCCCGTTCAGGACCAAGCGGGAGGTCCCGGTACGATTAGCCCGAGTGTCGCGACGCCGCCCCTTCACCGTCTCCGCCTCTTTCAGCTACCGCCTCAACGTGCTGGCCCTGGCCATGGTCACCCTCATCGTGGTCACTGGCGGCGCCGTCCGCCTGACCGGCTCCGGCCTGGGGTGCAGCGACTGGCCGGAGTGCTCGGTGGGCCACCTCACCCCGGCCGTCCAGTTCCACGGGCTCATCGAGTTCGGGAACCGCCTGGTCACGGTGGTTTTGACGATCGTCGTGGCCGCCGCCTTCCTGGCTGCCGTCTTTCGCCGTCCACGCCGGCGCGACCTGATCTGGCTGAGTGGTGGCCTCGTCATCGGCATTCTGGCCCAGGCGGTGCTGGGGGGGATCGTGGTCTACACGAAACTCAACCCTTATCTCGTCATGGTGCACTTCTGCGCCACGATGATCCTGCTGGTCAATGCTGTCGTCCTGGTCCACCGCTCCACCCGGGCGTACGGGCCCGGGTCGGGCCATCTCCTCATCCCGCGCACCCTGCTACGCCTGTTCTACGGCGTGCTGGTCCTCCTGGGCTTCGTCATCGCCGCAGGGACGGCCGCGACCGGTGCGGGACCCCTCGGGGGCGAGTCCTCGGGCCAGGTGATAGCGAAGCGCATCCCGGTCTCGCTGCGTGACCTGGCCGAGCTCCACGCCAGCCTGGTCATGCTGCTGATCGGCCTCACCATCGGCCTGGTCGTCGGGTTGCACATGGCGGACGTGCCCGAGCGGGTGCGGCGGGCAGGGCGCGTGCTCCTCGCAGTGATGGTGGCGCAGGCCGCGGTCGGCTACACCCAGTATTTCACCCACCTGCCCGCGGCTCTGGTGGAAGTCCACCTGCTCGGGGCGACCGTTCTGGTCATCGGTGCCACCCAGTGCTTCTTGGCGTGCACGTTCCACGCCCCCGAGGTGGTTCCTGCGCCCGTCCCCGACGAGCTGACAGCGGACACCGGCCTTCCGATCGGCGCCAGGTAGGCTTACCCACTGCTTCGTCTTCGTCCGGTCGGTCGTCGCACCCTTCGGGTGCCCGGCCGGCCACCGGCCCCCATCGTCTAGCGGCCTAGGACACCGCCCTTTCACGGCGGCAGCACGGGTTCGAATCCCGTTGGGGGTGCTTGTGTGATGTCTCAAGACATCGAAGACCGGGCTTCAACGGGTGACCAGTGGATCACCCGCCGTCATTGGTTAGAGGCATACGTGGCAATCCAGTACAGCGACGCAGTGAGCGGAGCTGATGCCGGAACCGAACTGCATTGACACATGTCCTGCATCTGCATCACAGGTATGTCATTGCCGAGGGGCGTTCCGACGGTGCTGCTCGGAACCGTCGTGACGTATTGCCCGTCGACATAGAAGCTATCCCCACTCCCCGCCTTCCAAAGGACGGTGACCGTGTGCATGCCGGTCCCGGGGGCCGCAGTTGCATACGATCCCTGCGCCAAGACCTGACAGTTCGTTGTGCACCCATCAGCGTTGACGATGTCCCAGTTGGCCACGCCGGATCCGCTACCTGCCCACATAAAATCTATCTCACCGTCGCCCCAAATATTGGACTGTGGCCAAGCTTCAAAGACGATGGCAACTTGTTGCCAGTTGGCAGCGGGACCGGATAACGAGTAGCAGTACGTGAAACCGCCGCCATCGCTCGGTGCCGTTGCGTTCGCCACTTGCATTCCGTCACCGACGACACCTGGCCCCACGGATGGGTCGTTGTATCCAAGTTCCTCGAGAGCATTGCTGGTCGCCACAATGTGATTTGCAGCTATGTATCCACTGGGCGGCAATACACGAGCCCCTGCGCCGTAATTGCTGTACCCATCCCCGCCATTGGCTATTTGCGGACCGGTTATGGTCTGTGTGAGTGAGTACCCGGGAAAACTCGAACTTGTCGGCGGTGTCGGGTTGGAGCCACTGCATCCCGCACCACCACCGGAGGCCGGTGTGAGTGTCGGAGCTATCGCGGTACCCTCCGACTGGATCAGGGTGTAGTCCGCTGTTGTCGGGGTGACGACGATGCCTATGACAATGCCACTGCTTCCGAGGGTTCCGTGGAACGCAGCGTCGCCGAAGGTGAAGATGCCGCCGTCACTGGCCACGAGCCAGTACCCGTGCCCGTCGGGCGTGGCGGCCATGCCGATGATGGGCTGGTTCAGATGGATGGCCCCGGTGGAGCCGTAGAACGCGGCGTCACCGAAGGTGAAGATGCCGCCGTCACTGGCTACGAGCCAGTACCCGTGCCCGTCGGGCGTGGCGGCCATGCCGACGATGGGCTGGTTCAGATGGATGGCCCCGGTGGAGCCGTAGAACGCGGCGTCACCGAAGGTGAAGATGCCGCCGTCACTGGCCACGAGCCAGTACCCGTGCCCGTCGGGCGTGGCGGCCATGCCGACGATGGGCTGGTTCAGATGGATGGCCCCGGTGGAGCCGTAGAACGCGGCGTCACCGTAGGTGAAGATGCCGCCGTCACTGGCCACGAGCCAGTATCCGTGCCCGTCGGGCGTGGAGGCCATGCCCATGATGGGCTCGTTCAGGTGAAGATCCGAAAGTGCGGGAGACCCGAACAACGGGGCACCGCCCTGCGCACTGACCGCACCGAGCCAGTTCACGGTCCAGTACCCGCCATTTGGATCAGCGGCCAGATAGTGTCCGCCGCTGTAGTACTTGTCGGTCGTCGTGACCGCTTTGCCCGTGGTCCCTGTCGCGTTCACCGAGGCGTCGGCAGAGCCACCGACGCCGAAGCCGACTGTGACGGCCAGAACACTGCTCAGGACACCCAGAAGGCAGAGGAGCCACCCAGTTCGTTTCGGAATCGCTTCCCGAAGCTGCTGGATCTTTCGCATGTGTCTCCTTCAACCCGAGAAGGAGACCGCTGGAAAATAGCTCTGCCATGATTGCTATTTCGGCGGCCCGGCTAACTCAGGGAGTCCCGTGGCTTTGCGTCCCTCCCTCGCGAGAGGTATGCCTTTTCGATTGCTGTAGGACAAATGCTTGTCGATTTTCGCTTCCGCGTCAATGCAGACCGCCGAACAGGGGCCACTTGCAACCACGTGGCAACCAATGAAGATGCCTCACCGCCTTGACGGATGAAGGGTGGTTCGGGCACTGGAACGTGCTGGACGCAGCCGGTGTGCCGCACCAACTTGCGGCACGCTGACCACCTCCACAATTTCGGCCACGGTCAGGTTTCCGGGGGATGCGCCATCGAGTTCAGGCCCTCGGGTACTCGTGCCAGGCGCAGATCCACTCGGCCACCGCGCAGTGGCACGCCTTCTTTGCGCAGCAGGTCGAGTTGTGGGCGGCCCTTGGCAACTGAGCCGTCCGCACGCACAACCCGGTGCCACGGAACGTCGAGCGCGGTGGAGGCAAGGACGTGGCCGACCAGCCGTGGCGCGTTCGGATCGATATCGCCGTAGGTGCGGACGAAGCCCTCGGGGATGGCCCGCACCCGCGACAGAATCAGGGCAACCCGGGCGGCGGACGAATCCGCACCCCGCTCAGGTGGCAATGCTCGTCGGCGGTGCGCCGCTGCCGTTCTCGAGACCCTTGAGACTGACAGCTCCTGCCGGCTTCACGGCGTTGACGGCAACCGGGATCATCTTCATCATCAATCTCGGGTGGGACATCGATCCCCTTCGGTAGAGAGACAGAGCCACTCTGACCCCGGTCTACAACGTGCCTTCCGCCGTGCACACAAGTATGACCGGGCTCTCCGGATGTCGGGCCAGAGGCAAAGGTCCCGGTTGCCGTTACCTGAGGCCGGGATCGGTCCCACCACGGAACAGGCTCACAGCCTCCCAGCAGTAGCGGGCAACCACGGAGCGGTAAGGGCGAAACCGATCACCGAGTGGCACGAGATCCTTGGCCGACGGCGCGGTCGCCAGGCCCCACGCCAACCCGTAGCCCTGCCGGACACCGAGGTCGTCGACCGGCCAGATGTCCAACCGCCGGAGCTCGAACATCAGATACATCTCGGCGGTCCACCGTCCGATGCCGCGCACCGTGACAAGGTCCGCGATCACCTCTTCGTCGGTCTTTCCTCCGGTTCCCGGAGAGATCGATGGTGCCATCGAGAACCTTGATTGAGAGGTCGCGCACCGAGGCGACCTTGTTGCCCGAGAGGCCGGCTGCGCGCAATTGCTGCATCGGGCACCGCCGCAATGGCTTCTGCGGTGAGCCGGCCGCCGGCAGCGGTGACCACACGCCCGAGGATCGTGTGCGCGGCTCGCCCGCTCAATTGCTGGGAGGCGATCGAGCGGACCAGCGCGCCGAAGTGGCCGTCGGCACTCCGCGGTCGGTGGCGCAGAGGTCCGACCAATGCAACGAGGTTCGCCATCACCGGATCGCGCCCGGCCACCTCGTCGACGGCCGTGGCCAGCGAGACCCGGCCCATCAGGCCATGGCGCGATCTCGAGTGCGGATTCGGTCCGTGTAGGGTCACCGAAGACCCTCACCGCGTTCGACTCGCTGCAGGAACTCCGTGGCCTCCTGGGCCGACCGGGGGACGTGACCGTTGCCGGCCATGTCCATGACGAACTCGGTGGCGGCCGACACGCCATTCAAGAAGAGCTCGTCCTGCTGGGCCGGGGTGAGGTCGAAGTCGGTGGCCGTGAGCCCGGCGTTCGCCACGAAGATCGTCCTGGCCGCCGTCGAGGCGTCGACGCTGTAGGCGTCCCATTCGTTCATCATGGTGTGCAGGCAGCCCTTGGCCACATCGAATGCGCTTGTGGCGGAACGATCGGCCGGGAATCGTCGTCTGGAGCGACGACAGTTTGATGCCGATCGTCGGCCAGCGCGGCGGCGGCCATCGAGCCGGACGAAGGCGTCGATCGGAAAGTTGCGCAACATGCCACCGTCGACCCAGGTGACCGTTCCACCGTCATAGTGCGTGCGAAGGACACCGCCCCCCGGCGTCGGTATGTCGACGTCGGCCGGGAGCGCCGTGAAAGTGACCGGTTCGAAGAAGAACGGAATCGACATGGACGCCCGCACCGCGGCCACCACATCCTGCGTGTCTCGATCGCACCCGTAGTGGTCGTAGTCCCACGGAAGATGCACCAGTTCGCCGCGGGTGATATCCGAGGTGTGCACGACCAATCGATACTTCCGGTCATGGGGCAGGCTCATGCCCGGGTCATCGGCCTGCTCGATCTTCAGGTCGGCGAAGGTACGCACACCCAGCTGGTCGTGGAGAATCGGGCCCAGCCACTCGATCAGGTAGTCACCCGGAGTACAGACCCATCCGATGGGCGAGGATCCCGGCATCCGCCACGGCGCCTCCCGGTTTGCCGAACCGGTCCAAGAAGTGGTGCAGCTTGCCTTCGGGCATGAAATTCCTGAACGAGAGCGCATCGAGATAGCCCCGGAGCGAACTCATCGGTTGACCGGCCTTGGTGATCGATGCAATAAGGGTGGCGGCGATCGCCCCTGCGCTGGTGCCGGCCACCCGGGCGAACCGGTAGCCGGCTTCGGCCAGTACGGACACCGCGCCGACGATGCCGATCCCCTTGACGCCCCCGCCTTCGAGGGCGAGGTCGGCCACCAGTTCCTTGGGGCCGGCGGCAGACCACCCGTCGACGCTGCGCAAACGCTCTGCGGCGGCGTCGAAGGCCTCTTGCAGCGGCTGCGGCCGCGTGTACCCCCAGAGGGCATCACGGTCTACGAGGGCTCCGTACCCATCGCCGGGTTCCACGCCATGATGTCCCTCCCTTGCAGTCGCGCCGCGCCGTGCCGGCACCTCGTGCCGATTCTGGCATGCGGTGACCGCCCTGAGACGGGACGAGAAGTCGCTATATGCCGAACGGCCTGCTGACCCGGTGCTCGGCTCTCCAACGCAGCTCCAACCCGCATCCGCGTCACGCCTCGCCACATCGGCTGCGTGGCCGCCGCGCAAACCGAAGAGCCGCTTTCCGAAGCGCCAGATAGGCCACGACCGCCAGGTTGACGAGGAGCGTCACCAGCTTCAACCAGCCGAACGAGGAGACCAACTCGTAGAGCTCGAGCGGCACGAAGGCGAGGGTGGCGACGAACGTCAGGTATTCGGCCCATCGCTTGGCCAGCCACAGGCCCGACCATCTCGACCGCTTCGAGCGAGGCGTACCCTACGAGCACGAAACCGATCCAGTAGAGGTGCGTGGGCGAAATCACGAAAATGTGCCGGAAATCGCCGAGAAGGCCCTTCCGGGCGTTGGGTCCTCCCGAGGCGCCGAAGAGTCCGTTCATGATCGCGACATAGTCATGCTTCAGGGTGAGGCGATGGCCGATGAAGAGGAAGACGGCGACCGCCAACCCGCTCAGGACGATGACGTGCACGCGCGCGCTCTACAGCGATGAGCCGCAGCACATATCGATCGCGCAGCGCGGGCCCGCGCAACGGCACCTCGATCTCGTCACGGCCCGGCAGGCGGTCACGGCGTGGGCTCTGCCGGCACCTGACGAGGTAACCAGGCATCACACCGCAAGCAGCGATGCCAACGCAGGCCGTCGTACTCCCGCACCACGAGCGCGTCCTCGGGTTCGATCATCGCGACGTCGGTCCCGACCAGCGCGTGACCCTTCGAGGGCGCAGGCTATGAGCTCGTAGCGGTTGGATGTGTCCCGCTTCGCTCCCTTACTCATCGTTCACTCAGTAGCCATCAGGCCCGACGACGCCCTCCAACGGCTCACCGGCCAAAAACCGCTCAAGGTTGTCGCAGAAATACTCGGTGGCGGCGGCGAACTGTGTCTGCCCGGCCCACGAGGCGTGCGGCGTGAGGAACACCTTGGGGTGATCGAACATCCAGTGCCCAGCCGGAAGAGGCTCGGGCGTCGTGACGTCGAGCGACGCACGCCCGACCGTCCCGTCGTCGAGCGCGCGGCGCAGCGCGTCCTGATCCACCAGAGAGCCCCGGGCGATATTCACCAGGTGGACCCCGGGTCGCACGAGGGCCAGGGTCTCGGCGTTGAGCACCAGGCGGGTGTCGTCGGTGGCGGGCGCTGCCAGCACGAGATGGTCGGCCACCGAGATCAGGTCGTGGAACGAGGTGGTCATGACCACGCCCTCAATGGGGCTCGGCAGATCCCGGCGTCGCATGGCCACCACGGACATGTCCAAGGCCAACGCGATGCGTGCCACCCGTTGCGCGATGCCCCCGAAGCCGTAGAGACCGAGCGTCGACCCGGCCAACAACCCCGCCTGCTGCGACGAACCAGTGCTCGGGCGGTTCCCGGAGCCAGTTGTCCGGAAAGTCACGGGCGAACGCGCCCATGGTGGCGATGACGTATTCGCTGATGGCCACCGCCGCCACGCCCCGGGCCGACGTGAGCACGGGCGCCGCGCGCACCTCGGGCGGAACGCCGTCGAGTCCGGTCCCGATCAGCTGCGCCCATTGCACGCCGGCGGCCATGGCCTCGACCGCGTGGGGTCCCCAACCCCCGAACAGCACCTCGCCCCGGACACCGCCGGGCACTCCGCCGGAAATGTCGACGACCTCGGTGTCGGGGAACCGGGACCGGATCCGGGCGAGCGCACCCGGGAGGCTGCAGAACACGACGACGCCGGACTTCTGCGCGACAGGTTCTGATGACACGGCTGCAGTCTGGCACCGACGGCGCTGTGATTCCGATGAGTGTGCCTCGCGCCCCGGCGTCCGGTCACCCTTGTCGGAGCCGTCAGTGGCCCACGACGACGGGCGCCAGGCTGCTCGAGCTGCGCCACCGCCGCTGGGCAGATCCCCCAAGGGCTGGAGCACGACGTGGTCGGCGCCGTTGTCACGATGCTCGGCGATCCGGCGGGCGATGTCCTCCGCGCTGCCCCAGGCCACGATGGCGTCGACCAGCCGGTCACTGCCCCCGTCGGCCAGGTCATCCCCGTAGCCGAGATGCTTGAGGTTGTTCACGTAGTTGGGCAGGCGCAGATAGCCCGACAGATGCTCACGGCCGATGCTGCGGGCTTCGGCGGGGTCGGACTCGAGGGCGATGGCCTGCTCGGGGATCAAGAGCTTGTCGGGACCCAGCGCGGCGCGGGCGAGCGCCGTGTGCGCCGGAGGCACGAGATACGGGTGTGCGCCGTCTGCGCGCGCACGCGACAGGTCGAGCATTTTGGGGCGCAGCGCCGCCAGCACGCGGGGAACGGGCACGTCGCAGTGGGGTGCATAGGACGACGGAGGCATCCATGCCGTCGAGGTAGTTGACCATCGTTTCCAGTGGCTTGGCGTAGATCTGCCCGCTCATCTCGACGATCGGGCCGTGGCTGATCCCGATCCCGAGCACGAAGCGACCGGGGTATGCCGCACCCAGCGTGGCGCCGCCACCCTCCATGGCGCCCGGCTGACGGGCCCAGACGTTGGCGATCCCGGTGCCCGTCGAGATGTGCTCGGTCGCCGCCAGCAGCACCGACTGGTGGGCGAAGGCCTCTTTGCCGCCCACGATCTCACCCGTCCAGATGGAGCCGTACCCCAGCTCCTCGATACGCCGGGCGATCTCACGCTCCCGCTCGATGGTCGCACCCATCAGCGACCCCATCCAGACGCCGACCGGTCCCAGCCGCTCCCGGGCTGCGATTACTTCGTCATTGCTCAGCATGCCGAACACTCCTTCGATCATCGTGACCTGCCCTTACTAGCCGACAATGGTGCTCCGGGCGAAGGAAGGAAGCGCGAACAGCCCGAACGCCCTCCTGCAAGGGCATCACCGTATGGGGGAGGCCGATTCCGGGGTGTTTGCCAGGAGGGAGAGCAAGATGCTCAACTCGTCCTTTGCGGCAGCGCCGGGACGTGCCGATAGGAGAAGAGAACCAATGGAGATCCAAAGGGTTGGCGTCGTCGGCTGCGGCCTCATGGGATCGGGCATCACCGAGGCGGCCGCCAGGGCCGGCTTGGACGTCCGTGTGGTCGACCTCGACCAGGCCAGCCTCGATCGGGGACGCCAGCGCATCAGCGATTCCATCGGCCGGGCGCAGAAGGCGGCCAAGCTGAGCGAGTCCGAAGCCGAAGCGGCCCTCGCGCGCATCGAGTATTCGGCCGACCTGGGCTCGCTGGCCGACCGGCAGCTCGTCGTCGAGGCGGTCGTTGAATCAGAAGCCGAAAAGGTGGCCGTCTTCGAGGCGCTCGACAAGGTGGTGGCGGCCCCCGATGCGGTCCTGGCCTCCAACACCTCGTCGATCCCGATCATGAAGCTGGCCATGGCCACGGGCCGTCCCAGCCAGGTCATCGGCATCCACTTCTTCAATCCGGTCCCCGTGCTGCCGCTGGTCGAGGTGGTCTCGTCGCTCCTGACCAGTGACGAGACCGTGGACAAGGCGGAGCGCTTCGCCACCGAGCAGCTCGGCAAGCAGGTGATCCGCTCGCAGGACCGCGCCGGCTTCATCGTGAACGCGCTCCTCATCCCCTACATCCTCTCGGCCGTGCGCATGCTCGAATCGGGCTTCGCCACCGCGGACGACATCGACATGGGCATGGTGAAGGGCTGCGCCCATCCCATGGGACCACTCCACCTGGCAGACCTCATCGGCCTCGACACCACAATGGCCATCGCGAACTCGCTCTACGAAGAGTTCAAGGAGCCGCTCTACGCACCCCCGCCCTTGGTGGCCCGCATGGTCGAAGCCGGATTGCTCGGCCGCAAGTCCGGTCGCGGCTTCTACGACTACAAGGCCTAACCCCGTGACGGAGCACGACGCCGTCAACGACTGGATCGAGCGGGATGCCGCCGTGGTCTGGCACGGCTTCACCCAGATGGGCGCCTACGCCACCAACGCGCCGCTCGTCATCGACCGGGCCGAGGGACGCGAGCTGATCGATGTCGGTGGCCGCCGCTACCTCGATGCGATCTCCTCCCTCTGGGTCAACACACTCGGGCACCGCGTCCCCGAGCTCGATGCGGCACTCATCGCACAAGCCGGCAAGGTGGCCCACAGCACGATGCTGGGCAACGGCAACACCGTCGTGATCGAACTGGCCGAGGCGCTGGCCGACGTCGTACCCGTCGACAACCCGCACTTTCTCTTTGCCGCCGACGGCGCCGTGGCCGTCGAGCAGGCCCTGAAGATCGCCTTTCAGTACTGGGTCAACCGCGGCGTCGAGGGCCGCACGCAATTCCTGGCCCTGGGCGACGCCTATCACGGCGACACCATCGGTGCGCTGTCCCTCGGCGACGGCGGCGTCTTCAGCGCCGTGTTCGATCCACTCTGCTTTCCCGTTCTGCGCACGCCCGGGTATGCCGATCCCGGCTGGGCGGCGAAGGCCTGCGCGGCCGTCGAAGCCCACGCGTGCGAGTTGGCCGCCGTCGTTCTCGAGCCGCTGGTGCAAGGGGCCTCGGGCATGCTGTGCGCGCAGGCGGAGGACGTCCGCGCGCTGGGCGAGACGTGCCGGGACCACGGCGTGCTGCTGATCTGCGACGAGGTGGCGACCGGTTTCGGACGGACCGGGACCCTCTTCGCATCCGAGCAGTGCGGGCTGCGGCCGGACCTGTTGTGCCTGGGCAAGGGGATCACCGGGGGGTATCTCGCCATGTCGGCCACGGTGACCTCGGGCGCCGTGTTCGAAGCGTTTCTCGGCTGTGACCTCGGACCGCAGACGTTCTTCCACGGTCACTCCTACGGAGGGAACGCCTTGGCGGCGGCCGTCGCCCTCGAGCATCTGCGGCTCCTCGAGGCGTGGGACGTCATGACGCACGTCAACGCCCGCGCGGTCAACTGGCCGCACTCCTCGCCGACCGCATCGCCCCCCTCCCGAGTGTCAAAGAAGTTCGCCAACGGGGCCTCATGGTCGGCGTGGAGCTGGCGCCGCCGCGGCCGGGACTGCGCTGGGGCCGCCGCGTCTGCGCCGGGGCCGTCGCCCGCGGCGTCCTGCTGCGGCCCCTCGGCGATGTCGTCGTGATCATGCCCCCGCTGACGACGACCGACGAGGAGATCGTGCGCATCATCGAGGCCCTCGAAGGCGCACTGCACGAGGTCACCGGCCCATGACGACCGGCAGGCCGGACACCCCCACCACCACCGCTGCGGCCACGGACGCTCCCCCCCTCTCCATCTGGGCCGATCGGGTGCGGGCGCGTCTCGATACGGTCATCGCCAGTGGCCGGTGGCGCCAGCCCCGCGAGTTCGACGCCTTCGGGCCCCAGGGGACGCTCGACGGAGCACATGTCGTCTCGTTCGCCTCCAACGACTACCTCGGTCTGAGCTCGCACCCGGCCGTCGTGGACGCCGCGGTCGCGGCGACACGGCGCTGGGGCACCGGTGCCGGCGCCTCCCGGCTGGTCACCGGTTCCCGACCGGTGCACACCGCGTTGGAGGTGGCCCTGGCCGAGTGGAAGGAGACCGACGCCGCCATCTGCTTCCCCACCGGCTTCGCCGCCAACCTCGGCGCGCTGAGCGTCCTGGGCGGCCCCGAGGTGCGGGTCCTCTCGGACGAACTGAACCACGCATCGATCATTGACGGCTGCCGGCTGTCGCGGTCCCGGCTGTCGATCTACCGGCACTGCGACATGTCGCATCTCTCCGCACTGCTGGAAGGAAGCCCCGGCATGCCGACGATCGTGGTCACCGACACGATCTTTTCCATGGACGGCGACGCCGCCCCTGTGAGCGAGATCGCCTCGCTGTGCCGCCGGCACGGCGCGCTCCTCCTCATCGACGAAGCGCATGCAGTCCTCGGGCCGCACCTGCCGCCGGACCTCACGCGCGACCCGGGCCTCACCCTGGTCCGAATGGGGACACTGTCCAAGACGCTGGGTGCGCTGGGCGGGTTCCTGGCCGGCCCGCAGGATGTGATCGACCTCATGGTCAACCTGGCCCGCCCGTACATCTTCACCACCGGCCTGACGCCCGGCGACGCCGCGGCGGCGCTCGCCGCCCTCCGCGTGTTGCAGTCACCTGAAGGGAACGCGCTCGTGGTCCGCCTGGCCGACCTGGTGGCCCGCGGTCGATATCCCTCGCCGGCCCGACGACACAGGCGGTCCGCACGCGCCGGCGAGCCCCATCATCCCGGTCGTCCTGGGTAGCGAGGAGCGGGCCGTCACAGCCTCCGCCGCACTGCTGGAGCAGGGCCTGTGGGTGCCCGCCATCCGTCCTCCCACGGTCCCGGTCGGCACCAGCCGGCTACGCGTGACACTCTCGGCCGCCCACACCGACGCGCAGGTGCAGCAGTTGATCGAGGCGCTCGCCCCCCTGCGGGCCGCACTGCTGGCCCGGGTCGACTGACGCACGTGCGGTCCCGGCCCCAACGCCTCGTCGCGGTGGTCGGGACCGGAACCGGCATCGGGAAGACCTGGGTTTCAGCCCGCGTCCTCACCACCCTCCGTCAGGCGGGAGTAACCGTGGCCGCCCGCAAACCCGCCCAATCCTTCGACCCGGGAGAAGACCCGGCCGCACTCGACTCGACCGTGCTCGGCGCAGCCACGGGAGAACCTTCCGAAACGGTGTGCCCCCCGCACCGCTGGTACCCGGTGGCGATGGCGCCCCCGATGGCGGCCGACGTACTCGGGCGGGATCGCATCACGACGGCGGACTTCATGGCGGAGCTGGCGTGGCCCGCCGCCGGCGTCGCTGTCGGTCTCGTCGAGACCGCCGGTGGGGTGCGTTCTCCGCAGACCCATGACGGCGACGCAATTGCGTTCATCGCCGCGTTGGTTCCCGACGTGATCGTGCTCGTCGCCGACGCCGGTCTGGGTACGATCAATGCGGTCCGTCTGTCCGTCGACGCCTTCGCCGGAGCGGATGTCATCGTGGTCCTCAACCGCTTCGACGAATGCGATGACCTGCACCGACGGAACCGGAACTGGTTGACCGAGCAGGACAGAATGACGGTCGTCACCCTGCCCGGCGAAGAGCGGGAGCTCGCCGTCATGGTGCGGGGCATGTCGGCCGCGCCATAAATCCTGGCCCGGGTCGTGCGAGAGTGCTGGCGATGCGGCAACGATCCCCAACCGTTCGAGACTCCATGCGCATGCGCATGCGCATTCGGCGCGGCGCCGCCGCACGCCCCGTCACCCGGGTGCGCGGCGCCGCGAGGGTGGGCGTCGTGGCCAAGTCGGCAGTCGTCGCGCTGGCCGCCCTGGTGGCGCTGGGCGGGACGGCACAAGCCACCTCGGCGCCGGCGTCGCGTGCAGCGGACGCGACGTACTACGTGTCCCTCGGCGACTCGTACTCGGTCGGCTATCAACCCGGGCTCGGCGCGACAGCGGGGTACACGGGGTATGTAGCGCAGAAGACGCATCTCACATTGGTCAACTTCGGATGTGCCGGGGCCACGACGACATCGATCATCAGCACGGTCTCCTGCCCCGACACGTTGCCGGACACCGCCGGCGGGGTCTCCTACCCCCGTACCACCCAGGCCGTTGCTGCTGAGGCGTTCCTGCGTGCCCACCGCGGGCACATCGGATTGATCACCGTCTCCATCGGGGGCAACGACGTGACCGGCTGCGCGACAACATCGAACCTGATCCCCTGCGTGAGCGAGGCGGTCGTCGGTGTAGGCCTCAACGTCACCCGCCTCGCCCGGGCGCTGCGCGCGGCGGCGGGTCCCCGCGTGCCGCTGATCGGGTTGACCTACCCCGACGTCGCCCTGGGCGCGTACGTCTACCCGTCACAGCCACCGACCCCGACGCGCACTGCACTGGCCCAGGACTCGGTCCTTGGCTTCCGATTGCTCCTGAACCCGGTGCTCTCCCGGGCTTATGCCTTCGGCCACGGGGTCCTCGTCGACGTGACGAAGGCTACCGGCGCCTACACCCCGCTGAGCACCACCACGGTGCTGGCACCGTATGGATCAGTCCCCGTTGCGGTGGCAAAGGTCTGTACGCTCACCTGGTTCTGCCAAGCAGGGAATATCCACGCCACCACGCAGGGGTACACCTTCATCGGCCGGCTCGTCGTGGCCCGCTTTGCCACCATGAAGAAGGCGTGATCGCGCACTCGGTCACCCGGCGTCGGGATCTACCGGCCACAATGGACGGAATGTCGAAGACTCCGATGACCCGACGACTGGCGGCCGGCGCACTCCTGCTCATCGTCACCGGCGCGCTCTTGGCCGCGTGTTCATCGGCGAACAACGCAGGGAACAAGACAGCGGCGACATCGACCACCTCGACGACTTCGGCGCCCACGACAACGGTGACGACGGTGCCGACGACGGGCCAGTTGCAGGTGTCGGCGAGTGTCGACGTCCCCATTCCGGCGAACGTACAGATCACCGCGGCCGAAGGGCCCGACGGTGCGGTGTTCGTGTCGCCCGAGGGTCACGACCCCACCACCATGACAGTGGTGTGGGTCGTCGATCCCCAGGGCCCAGCAGAGATCGCCGAACACGTCAACGGTGGGGTGAGTGCGCTGGCGGCCGACGCCACCAACCTGTACGTCGTCGCCGACGACAGCGTGATCGGCTATACCCGCAGCACGGGCAACCAGATGGGTCAATGGAAGCTGCCCCCGATCAACACGGCCAACACATCCGATGCCAGCCTGGTTTCGATGACGGCCGCCGGCGGCCAGGTTCTGGTCATGATCGCCCAGGGCGACGTGCAGGACATCTACCGGATCGTTCCGACGTCCACCGCTGCAGCCAAAGAGATCGCCGAGGGAACCAGCGCCGCCTTCGGCCCTGACGGATCGGTGTACTACGAACGCTCGGACAATCATCTCGTCAAGCTGAGCCCGACCGGGGTCAGCACCGTGGGGCCGGCTCTGGCGGACAATCCCAACGGGGAAGGCGGCGGCATTGCCGGCGTCGACGCAGTGGCCGGTGGGTTGGTGTGGATCAGCGTTCCCGCGGGGCAGGGACTGGACGCCCAGTTGAGCCCGTACAACGCCGACACGTTGGCGGCCATGGGCACCTACACGGGATCGGTCTCCGAGCAGATCGTCGACACCTCGGCCGGTGGTCTCGTCCTCTCCGGCCCCAATGGGCCGGGTGAGTGCCCCCAAGGCGCGGGCGGTGGCCTCGATCAGCTGCGTCTTCCGCATTTCGCAGACGGCGCAACTGAGTTTTCCGACTCCGGTGGGAACAGCAGTCCAACTGCTCGGCCCCGTCCCGACGGTGGTGACGGCCAGCACCACGTCGGCCGATCTGACCGTCGACCGGCTCTCGTAGGAAGGCCGACCTACAAGTCCAGGTACGGGGCCGGCCCTTCGCGAGACGCAAAATAAACGACCTCAGGCAAGCCGCTTACTGACATCCTCTCCGGCAGCAACGCGGTCCGCATACCGGTCGAGCCAGCCGTGGAACTTTTCACTCGCCTCGCGATCGGCGTCGAGTCTCGGGTAGGCCGGAATCTCGTAGTCGGGATCAACCGGAGGATGATCGTCGATGGGCTTGCGGGCCATCACCGCGTCAATCACCGGAGCGAGTCGCGTCGCCTTTTCCGCCTCTCGTCGCACTTCCCGGTCAACGAATTCGGGCATGACATCACGGGCGAACAACTCGAGCGACTCCATGATGTGCTCGTGCCGGTTGCGACCCCCGGCACACGACAAGATGATCTGGTCGACCCCACATTCCTCATACCGAAGGAGATACGCGCGCACTTGATCGGGCGTTCCTATGGCGCCCCGCAAGCCGCTCGTTCCACCTTCGGTGACGCTCCGGGCGCCCAAGCGATCGGGCTTTGCTGCGGCAAGTGCAACTGCCTCGGGATCAAACCCCTGCTCGGATCGCCGCTCATGGTATTCGGCCCACAAATCACCCATACCCGGCTTGTTACGGCCGAATACGTAGTAATGCCCGAGCGAATATCCGATGAAGTTCGAACCGTCAGCTCCCCTACGAACGGCCTCAGCCGGGTCGGCATGGCAGAAGAATGACGTGACGCAGGCGACGTTGGCGTTGACTGCGTCGCCGATCGGCACGCCTTCTGCCTCAAGCGTGGAGTAGTAGTCGTCAACCCAATGCCGCGCCTCCTCAGGATCGAAGAACGCGAACGCCAGTGCACCGATCCCCTTCTGGGCCGCGAGATGGATGGTCTCACGGCGACTACAGGCCACCCAGACCGGTGGATGTGGTTGCTGCGCCGGCTTGGGAACGACGTTGCGCGGTGGCATACGCACGTGCTCGCCGACGAATCCCGTGAACGGTGTCTCGGTCATGCAGCGCAACGCCACACGCACACCTTCTTCCCACATCGCACGCTTGTCGACCGGGTCGATACCGAACGCGTCCAGTTCGGTCGACGCCGACCCTTCGCCGGTGCCGAACTCAACCCGCCCGCCGGATACCAGGTCGAGAGTCGAGACGCGCTCAGCGACTCGCGCGGGGTGGTTTATGGCGGGAAGCAGATGCACGATGCCGTGACCCAAGCGGATCTTCGTGGTCCGCTGCGAAGCTGCCCCCAAGAAGACGTCGGGAGCGCTGGAGTGCGAGTACTCCTCCAGAAAGTGGTGTTCAACCACCCATGCGGTGTCAAACCCGAGGTGGTCAGCCAGTTCGATCTGCTCGAGCGCCTCCGTCAAGACTCGGCGGTCATCGTCCACCGCCCAGGGCCGAGGCACTTGGTGCTCGAAGAACAGACCGAACTTCATTTCGAGAACATAACATCTCTTTTACCATGATGATGTTACCATTCGAACATAGCCCGGAACCTTTCGATTGGAGTCTCATTTGGGTGGCGTTCGACTGAGCCGGGACGAAGCGTGGCGTTATGTCACAGCGGCCCACACGGGCGTGTTGACGTCTCTACGCCGGGATGGCAGTCCCGTGTCGCTTCCGGTCTGGTTCGTCGCGCTGGAACGCCGCCTGTACGTCACTGGTCCCGCTCGCACGAAAAAGGTGGCGCGCATCCGTCGGGACTCCCGCATTGCATTCGTCGTAGAGTCAGGGGCCCGATGGGATGAGCTCGTCGGTGTGCACTTCACGGGCACTGCGTCAATCGTGACCGACGATTCCGTCATCGACCGAATCAGTCCTCTGTTCACTGAGAAGTACGGTGCCTACCGCACTCCAAGAGACCAGATGCCGATCGCCACAAGGACTCACTACGAGTCGGCGTCGGCGACAATCGAGATCATTCCTGACGAGCGGATCCTTTCTTGGGACAACTCGCGGCTGTTTGCGGACCGTCCATCCTGATGCCATCCATTGCTCGGGAAACTACTGCGAGCACGGGGTTGCCGAGGCTCCCCCGAGCCGAACGCAAGGCATTGATCCTCGCCGCCGCAACCTCGGCATTCGCCGTTGGCGGCTACACAGCAACCTCCATGGCCGACATCTCACGTATGGCCGGAGTCACGCATCTGATCGTGTACACCCACTTCGAGTCCAAGGAGAACCTCTACGACGCGGTGCTTCGGTCGGCACGTACGAATCTCGAGAAGGTGCTGATGGCTCCAGGTTCGATCGGAAAGTTCGGTCCAACCACCGCGACGGTGTTAGCCGCTGCCCGGGCGGGCGAAGAGCGCGTTCCGGGTCCTGTGGTGGCACGCTCCACGGGAACCCGCCTTCTCGTCTCACGCTGACGCCGCCCGGAATCGCCTCGAAGCTGTCACGAGAGAGGCTCTCGGTACCATCGGACACGTGGAATGGGCCGCTCGAGCGACGGTATCGTACGTCGTCCAGGCCGTACTCGTCTGGGTTGAAGACGGCGACGAGAGGCTCGATCACCGGTTCGTGATGGCAACCGAGGCCGCGTTGAGGGCAGGTGTCCGCAGCTGGTCCAAATCCGGCTAGGCGGCTTGAACACAGGGGGAGCATGAACAACGATGCCGTGATCATAGAGGTGGCGCTCAACGAGGCTGTAGCCCCGACCACCCATCCTGCAGTACCCCAGAGTGCGGAGGCCTGCGCCGTCGACGCGCGGCGCTGTGCCGATTCGGGGGCCGCAATCGTGCACTGGCACGCGGTGGGCTCCGACGGATCCCAACGACTCGGTGATGCCGAGCTCTACGGAGTCGCACTCGATGCGATGGATGGTTGCATCCTCGCCTACCCGTCCTACCCGGTTGATGTTCCCGACACGGTGGACGAACGGCTCGGCCACTGCTTCACGTTGAGGGAGCACAACGGTCTTGAGCTTGGGCCCATAGACGCATCGACCGTGAACATGGTCTTTCAAGACGAATCAACAGGAATGCTGGGACCTCTCGAGAACACAGGTGGTCAGGAGGTGATCCGCAATTCATTGCCCTTCGTGTCCGAAGCCGTCCGCCGCTTCGACGCTGTCGGGCTGGTGCCCACAATGGCTTCCTTCGATGTCGGATCAACCCGCACGATTGGTGCTCTTGCAGAAGCCGGGATGATCCCGCAACCGGTGCTGCTCAAGATATTTCTCTGGGGCAGCCCTCTGATCGGGCCAAGGCCAAGCGTAGAGGCGATTGACCTCCACTTGCGCCAGCTCCCACCTTCAGTCGATGTGGAGTGGCTCGTTGTCCCACACGGCATCCGCGATCCATATTTCGTCGAAGAGTTGTCCGTTGCCGCTCTCGAGCGCGGTGGAGGCGTCCGGATCGGCATCGGCGACACGCCGACGGCGTTCTCCGACACCCCCAATCCTCAGCTGGTTGCACGTGCTGGCAGATGGGCCGAAGCGGCTGGGCGCCCGATCGCCTCTGTTGCGGACGTGAGGGCGAGGTTTGGCTGCACTCGGATAAAGCCGGGCAAATGACAGACAGGACCTCCGCCACTCTCCCGCCGCCGGAACACCGGACACGACCTCTCGCCGGCAAAGTAGCGATCGTGACGGGTGCAAGCCGCGGCATCGGGAAGGGCTGCGCGCTCGAACTGGCGGTGGCCGGTGCCACGGTCTACATCACAGCAAGGACGTCGGATCGGCAGCACGAGGGCGAGCGGTCGGGCAGCCTCGAAGCCACCGTCGAGGCGATCTCCCGTGCCGATGGGACGGCGATCCCTGTCCTCTGTGATCACACCGACGATGCTGACGTCGCGTCGTTGTTCAGACGTGTCTCCCTGGAACAAGGACGCTTGGACCTGCTCGTCAACAACGCGTTCGCAGTTCCTGGCGGCCTCGACCCGCACATCCCCTTCTGGGAAACACCACTGGGCGACTGGGACACCATGATCGACGTCGGGACCCGATCCGCGTACGCCTGCGCGCACAACGCCACCCCCGCGATGTTGCGGACCGGAGGCGGTCTCATCGTCAACGTGAGCTCGGCCGGCGCGATCCGCTTCTTTCATCACATCGTCTATGGGATCGGCAAGGCGGCACTTGACCGGTTCACCCGGGACGCAGCACGACCTCTTGCCGCCCACAACATCGCTGTCGTTTCCATCTGGCCGTATGTGGTACGAACTGAGCGGGTGCTGACACTTTCGGAATTTGACTTCGCACAGACGGAATCACCGCAATTTTGCGGGCGGGGAATCGTCGCGCTCGCCGCCGATCCGGATGTGTTGCGATGGACGGGGCGATCTGTCACAACGCGAAAGTTGGCGAATGAGTACGGCTTCGTCGACATCGATGGGACACTCCCACCCGAACAACCGTGGCAGCCGCCCCACTGAGCACGGCGATTCGCCTCGGCGCGCGCTAACGAAGTGGTCCGAACACCTCCATGTCGTGCTCACCGAGTCGCGGCGCTCGGTGACGTAGACGCCAGGGGGAGGCTCTCATCAAAAAGGGGGCGCCGGGATACGTGACTTCTGTTCGAAAGTCAGGGTTCGGGATCGTGACGGCGAACTCACGATCGACGAAGTGGGGGTCGACGAGCACCTCGTCTATCGATGCCACGATTCCGGCTGACAAGCCGCGCTCGGCGGCTCCTAAGAAGAACTCCCGCGCCGGGAGCCGCGACACGATCAACTCGAGTGCTCCACGGATAGAACCGAAGGCTGCGGTGGCCTCGACGTCCTGGCCCAACTCGGAGAAGTGCAATCCTCCACGCTCTATCCCAACCTCCAGCCAGAACGCCTCAGGGTGCTCGTCCCGGATGCCAAGTTCGTCGAGCCATTCGAGGATCGCCCGCAACTGAGGCACCGAACCTGACGTGAACCCGATGTAGACATAGCGACCATCCACTGCTTGATGTTGAGCAGGCGTTGTAGGCTGGTCGCTGGCGTGCCGTCCGGTCTGGCGCTCGAGGACCGTCTGAGCCACGAGGTATTCGTACGTTCCTCCCTCGGTCGTGACGTTCGCAGCCGCATGCATGCTGACATCGACATGCTGGCCGACCCCACTCTGGTCGCGTTCTATCAATGCCACGAGCGCCGCATTCGCCGCCCACAGTGATGCGATTTGATATCCCTGGTTGCCACCGCCGCGTACCGGTGGTAGCGAATGGTCGTCATAGCCGCAGTGGTAGACAGGACCAGCCCCAGCCAGCAACGTGAGGTCCGTGACGGGCTCATTTCGCCGGACCGACAGTCGGCCGAAGGGCGTGACGGACACCCAGACGAGATGCGGGGTGATTTCCCGCATGTCACGATGGTCAACGCCGAGCGATGCCAGACGATCTGGTGGTTCGCCTTCCAATATCAAGTCTGCGCCACGAGCGAGGGAGGCGAACATCGCTCGTCCGTCGATGCGGTCGAGATCGATGACAACCCCTCGCTTACTCGTGTGATAGTGCCACCACCAAAGACTCCGTTCGGGGTCACGCACGTCATCCACAAAGGGTTCATACGTTCGACAGATGTGGCCTCCCGGTGGTTCCACGAGGACCACGTCGGCACCGAGGTCGGCCAGTAGCTTGCCGGCGAAGGCGGCGTTCTCGCTAGCCAATTCCACAACCTTGATCCCGGTCAACGGTCCGTGCAACCCGTTCTCCACTCAGATCACGCCCTCGGCCTTCAGCAAACGGCGCTCCTCGGCGTCAATACCGAGTAGGTCGCCGTAGACGTAGTCATTGTGCTCACCCAGGCATGGGGCTCCACGCTCGATCACCCAGTCCGTCCGCGAAAGGTGCACTGGAAGCCCGTCGACTCGGACGTCTCCCATGGCGGAATGCCTGACGGTCGGCCACAGACCCCACTCTTTGGCCGCTTCGTCATGGTCCATCCGATCCTCCGGACTCGCTACGGCAGCCGCGGGAACACCTGCGGAGCGGACCTCGGTGGCAACGTCAGTCGCGTGGCGTCCTTTCGTCCAGGCGCCGAGAAGTCCGTCGAGCCGATCCTGCCCGGACAAGCGACCCTCAAGGGTCGCGAACGCCGCTTCCATCACCCAGGATTCCTTCACCACACCACTCAATGCCTGCCAATCGGCGTCATGGCGACAGGCAACCGCAACCCACTTGTCGTCGCCCGCGCACGGGTAGATTCCATGTGGGGCCATCGCAGGGGACCGGCTCCTGTTGCTATCCGGCGATCCAGGTCGACGCAAGGACCGGCCATTGACCGTCGTGTCCAGCACATCCGGTCCGCACAGCGTCGCACCCGCCTCCGTGAAGGAAAGATCGACGTACTGACCCTCACCCGTCCGGTTGCGGTGGATGACCGCAGCAAGCACCGCGAGGGCCATGAAATTGGCTCCCTGGTGATCCATATAGGCGTATCCCCACCCAGCTGGTGCCTGATCGGGCAGACCACACGCGAAGGTAAGCCCACACATTGCCTGAACGACCGGTCCCCACGTCTTATACGAGGAGTACGGCCCTGAATGTCCGTAGCCACAGCCGGAGACGTAGATGAGGTCGGGCCGATACTCGACAAGATCGTCGTAGGAGAACCCCAGCCGCTCCATGACTCCCGCTGAAAAATTCTCGGTGACGACGTCTGACGTGGCGACGAGGCGGCGCAGGAGCGCACGGCCCTTTTCCGAGCGAAGGTTGAGTGTGATACCCAGCTTCTCGACATTGTGGTTGTTGAACGCTCCCCCGAAGTTCACGCCACGCCGCTCGTCCTTGAACGGCCGGGCACCTCGGAGAATGTCCCAGCGCCCCTCACGCGACGGATCTTCGATGCGGATGACCTCAGCACCGAACGCCGCAAGCATTCGGGTCGCGCCTGCGCCAGCGAGTACTCCGGTGAAGTCGCAGACGCGTACATGCCCGAGCGCCGACATTGGGCTAAATGTAACAGGGGGTGCCGACCTCAATCTCCTGGAAGGCCGAGCGCGTGCCGGGCAACGACGTTGCGATGAATGTCGGACGTGCCGCCGGCAATGGTGCCGGCGAGCGAACCCAAGAAGTCGCGCCACCAGTCCCGATCACTCCGCGCCGCCTGAACCATGCCCGCCGGGCCTTGCATATCGATGGCCAACGACAACACCTCGGTGTAGAGCTCGGCTGTCGCGAGTTTCATCAGAAGCTGGCCAGAACCGGCACCGGTCATAGACCGGAAACCGAGCGCGCGCAGGCATACTGCTCGTTCATATGCGGCGATGATCCGCCGGCGCATCAACGTATCGTTGTCGACGCCGAGTTCGGTGCACTGCGAAAGCAGGTCTCCGATGGCTCGATCGAGCCGGGCGACGGCCTCCATCCACATGCTTGAACGCTCATGGCCGAGCGAACCCTGGGTCACCCGCCACCCGCCGTTGAGCTGTCCCAACAGCCCGTCACGCGGAACGATGACGTCGTCGAAAAATACCTCGGCGAATTCGACCGCTCCCATAATGTTTCTCAGCGGCCGAACCGATACGCCCGGAGAGCCCATGTCGATGATCAGTGCGCTGATGCCCCGATGCTTCGGTTCCTCAGTATCGGTGCGTACATAACAGAGGCACTTGTCGGCAATGGGGGCAAAGCTGGTCCAGACCTTCTGTCCGGTGACGACGAAGCGATCGTCGTACACCTCGGCCCTCGTGCGCAGAGACGCCAGGTCGGATCCGGCGTCGGGCTCACTCATGCCGATGCACCACACCGTGTCACCCCGAATCGCAGCCGGAGCCAGTGACCGCTGACTGGCGGTCCCGAATTCCAAGAGGCTTGGTGCGGCGATCCCGTAGCCAGGGAAGTGCAAGGATCTGGGTATATTCCTTCGGGAGATCTCTTCGAGGTACAGCACCGATTGTTCAGCGGTGGCATCGCGGCCACCGAGATGACGGGGATTTGAGGGGATCATCCAACCGTTGTCAAACAGCGTCGCTTGCCATCGCCTGGCCCACTCCGGCACGAGGTTCCCCGCAGAACGTCGGTAAGAATTTGTGGCCTCTGGCGGGGCGTACTGCTCGAGGAACGACACGAGCTCAGAACGAAAGCGCTCATCTTCATTCGGCGACATGCTCATGGCGTTGGCTGGCCAGTGGGAACTGCCGAACGCGGTCGCCCATCGCCCTCTCCCCCAGAGCCCCTCATGTTCGAAATACTAGAACCAAGGGGCGCCGAGGCCAGCGTCGCTTCCGCCCGCGTCCTCATGGCGGACAATGAACGGTGCGCGCGATCGACATACTCCTGCTCGCCTTGCAGCTCGGGATCTTCGACCGCGGCGGGATCGGTCATACGCGCACCGACGACCGCGTCGGCCCGTTTGCCGTGGCACGGGACCTGTCGAATCCCGGCGCCGGGGCGCACCAGAATGCCGAAAGAATGCGCCTCCAACTACCAAAAGGGGTGTATTGGAATGTGCAAAACTTTACCGGCCATATGCGGGGAATATACCTAATATTTCACGCCCGCTACAAGCCTTTTACCAGGTAACTTGATTTCTACACTCTCATTATTCAGTACTTATTCGAAGAGGAGTTGTCACTTGTCATTGTAAGAAAAAGATCCATACGATGCAAGCTCTTTTTCCCATGTGCGGGCCGGTCATCCGCGCCGCGCCCGGAAAACCACCGTGGCCGGCCGATTGACATCGGGTGTCCGGCGCAGCACACTCAGGGGTCGGAAATTCCGTCCCTTGGCGAGCAGGAGGTGTGCTCATGTCATGTGCAGACTTCGTCGGGATACGCCCGCGCACAATCGTTGCTTCCTAGCAACACCCTTCCCGGCCCGGGCTATGGATTGACCGCACCGTGCGTCCTTGGCGCAACGCCTTCATGGCCAAGAAGATCCTGGGGACCTTTTCCTTATGGGTAACAGCGCCGCGAGATTGCGCACGTTGGGGGCTGACGACGCCGAGCTCGAAGCGATCACAGCCCTACTCGAAACTTCACCACCGGGGACAGTGGCCGGGCGCGTTGGACGCGTCGATCGCGGGCGCTTCCAATTACTGACCGACGGCGAAGACATCTCCATAGCCACCTCCGGGGTCTCCCCGGTGTGCGTCGGGGACTGGTGCACCGTGAACCGAACCCCGGTCGCCGAGGGAGTGACCGCGACCTACACGTTGCATGAAGTACTGCCCCGTCGAACCGCACTCGTCCGCCAGTCGTCGGGGTCGCGCGTCGAGTCGCAGGCACTCGCGGCGAATATCGACACCGTCATGGTCGTCATCCCCCTCGACCGGCCCATCTTGCGCCGCCAGGTCGAACGCTTCCTCGCCCTGGCGTGGGACAGCGGCGCGCTACCCGTGCTGATACTGACCAAGGTCGATCTGGTCGACGACGAGGCCATCTCGGCTGCAGAAACCGAAGTGCTCGCGGTGAGGGGCGACGTTCCCGTGCTCAATGTCTCGGTCGTGACGGGGGCCGGCATGGACCCCGTGCGCGCGTACGTCACCGTCGGCAACACGGTGGCTCTTCTCGGCACGTCCGGTTCGGGAAAGTCCTCCCTGGTCAATGCCCTCATGGGCGCCGACGTCGTGCAGACAGGAGAGGTGCGCCAGGCGGACAGCAAAGGGCGCCACACGACCACGTGGCGCGAGCTCCTCGTGGTACCCGGAGGCGGGGCGTTGATCGACACCCCTGGGCTCAGAGAACTGGGTATGTGGGTCGACGATGAAGGAATTGAGGCTGCGTTCGCTGATATCACGGACCTTGAGGAGCAATGCCGCTTCAACGACTGCGCGCACGGGAGTGAACCAGGTTGTGCCGTGTTGGCGGCCATTGCCGCAGGCGAGCTCTCGGCCGACCGGCTCGACAGTTACCGCAAACTCCTGAGTGAAGCGGCGTTTGCGTCGCAGAAGAACGACCATCGGCTGGCCAAGGAAGCACAAAAGGTCGGGAAGAAGCGTTCCCCCGAAGAGCGCCGCAAGTCTCGCCCCGAGGGATGAGCCACAACAGGGTCGACCACTGCACAGGGAGAGGAGTCTGGTTCTCATGACCGGTGCGGAGCTCACTATCTCCGACAGCCACCTCGCCGACGTGGGCGGACTCCATGTCCACCGGTCCCTTCCACGACGGGGGCGACGCATGGTCGGCGCCTGGTGCTTCCTTGGACCGCTTCGGTCCGCTCGACGTCACGGCCGAGCGGACGATGATCGTCGGTCCGCATCCGCACATCGGCCTGCACACCGTGACCTGGCTCCTGCGTGGAGAGGTCCTGCACTCGGACAGTCTGGGGAACCAGCAACCGATCCGTCCCGGACAACTGAACCTCATGACATCGGGACGCGGCATCGCTCACGCCGAAGACGCCCGCGGCAGGGCGAGTGGGCCCATGGACGGCGTGCAACTTTGGGTGGCCCAGCGTGAGGACACTCGCCACGGTCCACCTGCCTTCGCGCATCACGCCGATCTGCCCGGGGTCGATCTCGATCACGGGACAGCAACCATCCTGATCGGCGAGTTCGCCGGATCACGGTCGCCCGCCATCGTCGACTCGCCGCTGGTCGGCGTCGATATCAACGGGAGAGGACAGCTCCATCTGTCCCCTGGACCCTGACTTCGAGCATGCGATCGCCGTGCTCCATGGGAGTGTGCGGATTGAGGAGAGACAGGCCGGGCCGAACGAGCTCGTCTACCTCGGAACGGATCGTGCAGCCCTCGAGGTCGTTCTCGACAGAGGGATCCCGGCTCCTCTTGCTCGGCGGTCGGCCGTTCGGCGAGGAGATCTCCATGTGGTGGAACTTCGTCGCTCGCGACCGAACAGAGCTGGCCCTGGCGTTCACCGATTGGCGGGACCAGACGGAGCGGTTCGGACGGGTCGAGAGCTCGCTGAGCCGCATCGAGGCGCCCCGGCCGTTCTGGCTCGGGTAATGGCAGTGCTGCCCTGCAAGCCTGGGACCAGGGAGAACGGGGCCGTGGGACTCCCTGCAGCATTCGGCTACAGTGAAGGGCCGCTCAAAGGGGAGACGAACATCGAACTGGCGAAACGCACGGCTCACGCCGTTACGGACCTGTGGTGCAGCCTGGAGTGCACGCCGCCCTGTCAAGGCGGAGGTCGCGGGTTCAAATCCCGTCAGGTCCGCCGCCAGATCCGATCGTCAACATGACGGTCGAACCTGGTCACCCGGTCGGGTAGCTCAGTAGGTAGAGCGCGCGCCTGAAAAGCGTGAGGTCACCGGATCGACGCCGGTCCCGACCACTGGAAAGAAGCATTGCGGAGGACCGTGTGCCGAGGCCCGGACGTTTGGCCGGCCCATGGTGAACAGCTCCTCGGCCCAACACATGAATTCCTGTCATGGCGAGCAGCATGGCCGAATGGATCCCCGTTTTGCCCTTTCGCAGTCTTGGCCGCGAGAGGATATGCGGTGCGATACTTTCCAGACATTGCTTCTCAGCAGGGTCTCGTGCACTCACCGCCCATTGCACATTGGGATGCAATCAGGCATACTCCGAGCCTGCGATATCGGAAAATGAAAGAAGGGACACGCCTGATGGGACGTCATCTGACGTCTCGAATTTCAGTGTCTGTACTTCCCCTCATAGTCATGCTGATCGGGCTCGTGTGCTTGTCGGACGTACCCTCTGCCGGTGCTGCAACTCCCAGTCAATGGCAGACGACGAACCTGCCCAACGAGCTCGGGTGGTCTTCCTCTGGGCTGAACGGTGTCTCGTGTCTCTCGGCCACCTCGTGCGTTGCGGTCGGCAAGTACGTGCTGCAGGGTGCGACAGGTCAATCGCTTCCCCTGGTTGCGACGCTTCACAACGCCACGTGGACTCTCTTGCCCCTGCCAGAGCCGACAGGGTTTCCTGCAGATGCTTCCGCTGCGTTGGCAGCCGTCTCGTGTGTGACTGCATCCTCGTGTGTCGCGGTCGGCAGTGTCACCGGTTCTCCCTCCTCGGGATTCGCCGAGACCCTCTCCGGTGGCACCTGGCAACCGGTGACCACATTCGGGAGCGGTCCGGTTCCAGGGTCCTTCTCCGGGGTCTCGTGCACGTCCGTGACGTCATGTGTAGCCGTTGGGCAGGGCCTGGCGTTGGACCAATCCGTCATCGCGACGCTGTCCGGTTCGACATGGTCGACGCAGGCACCCCCAATCCCGGTCGTCGGAGTCTCATGTCCGACGACTTCGTACTGCCTGGCCGTTGGAGGGGGAGTCGTCGGGGGATCGGGACTCCTGGCTGAGACGTACAACGGATCCTCGTGGTCGCCGACCAGCGTGCCGTTGCCCAACGGCGTCAACGCTGTTACCGATTATCCCCGGATCAGCACTGTGTCATGTTGGGCCGCTGGATCGTGTCTCGTGGGCGGGAGCGCCGTCACGGGCATCCTGCCGTTCCCGCCTGAGTCTTTTACGCTTCTGTATGGAGGTTTCGTGGACGTGCTGAGCGGGACGACGGCGACGTCGACCTTCGTGTTCGGCACAACTGGGTTCTCCGGTATCAGCTGTACCTCGGCCAACTCGTGTACGGCATCGACATGGGGCGGGACTCCCATTGTCACTTACGTCAACGGCGCCTGGGCTGCCGCAGCAGGGGGTGGCAACAGCAACGCCATCTCGTGCACGGCCCCTACCTGCCTCGCTGTGGGTGCCTCGACGAGCGACGGGTTCTCCACCTACACCCGCCCGCTCAGCCCTCCCTTCGTCGGATTGGCCGCTCCGTCAGACGACCAGGGTTATTGGCTGGCGAACCAGTCGGGAGGCGTGTGGAACTACGGCAGCGCAGCCTTCGCCGGCTCCCTTGGCAATGTCGCGCTCAATGAGCCTGTGGTCGGGATCGCCTCGACACCGAGCGGCGGCTACTGGGAAGACGCTGCCGATGGCGGCGTCTTCAGCTTCGGTGACGCACCGTTCTACGGCTCGACCGGTGGGCTGAAGCTGAATCAACCGATGGTGGGTATGGCGGCACTCCCAGACGGCACCGGCTACTGGTTGGTGGCCGCCGACGGAGGGATCTTTGCCTTCGGTTCTGCAAAGTTCTACGGATCGGTTCCCGGTGTGTTGAAGCCGGGGCAGGGGCTCAACGAGCCCATCGTCGGGATGGCGTCGACGCCTGACGGCAAGGGCTACTGGCTCGTGGCTTCCGATGGTGGCGTGTTCTCGTTCGGCGACGCCGTCTTCTGGGGGTCAATGGGCGGACGTGCACTCAACAAGCCGGTGGTCGGGATAGCGGCTGACCCCGTCACGGGTGGCTACTGGGAGGTCGCCTCCGACGGGGGCATCTTCACATTCCATGCGCCCTTTTACGGCTCCACGGGCAGCATCTCGCTCAACCAGCCAGTGACGGCACTTCAAGCGAGCCCGAATGGACTGGGCTACAGGATCATTGCCCGAGACGGCGGCGTGTTCGACTTCGGAGACAGTTCCTTCTTTGGGAGTCCGGCCTGAACTGAAGTTCTTGGGGTGAACACTTTGTGCCTCACCTCTCACGCCAGTGGTGCCGCATGGCTGGCGTTCGGGACGCCTTTCTGGATGCACGATCGCGATGCGATCAGCCTGACCAGGCCTCGTTCCCAGTCGAAGTTTCTTCAGACGGTTCAATCGATACCTGAAAAGGAAACCTCACGAAGCGCCTGTTGACGCGAAGCAAGGGGATTCCGTCCCTCCCGCGTCCCGTAGCATTTCCCGTGGCCTCAGACCGGACTTCCGATCTTGTCGTTGGATCCCGGACTCGACTTGTGCTGATCTGTGGGCTTCCAGCTTCAGGGAAGTCGACACTTGCTCGCAGGCTGGCGCCCAAGATTCCGGCGATCAGGTTGGATAAGGACCAGTGGACGACCCGATTGGGTCACGACCCGTGGGACGACAAATTTCGAGCTCTTATCGAAGTGTCGTTTGCCAGTCTTAAGGGACCACCTCTTTGCCAGAAGCATGGGACCACGTCGCGTCCGCTTCGACCGGCTCGAACGATGATCTCGGAGGGGGTTCTCGGTGTCAAGTACGTCGGCTCCGACGCGGTGACGGAGGTGCCCCGGAGGGGTCGGTCCCGAGGGTTGGTTTCTCGTTCTGGCGGTAGGACTCGCCTTCGATCACGAGTTCCCACGCTGCGCTCTTGAGCCGGTCGACGGCGGACTGGGCGAGCAGTGGATCGGCCAGGGCGGCCAGCCATTCGCTCGGGTCACGGTTCGAGGTCAGCACCGTGGATTTGGAGTGGTGCCGCTCGACGCAGAGTTCGTAGATGTCGGCCGTCTCGAGCATGTCGAGCGGCTGGAGGGCGAAGTCGTCGATCAAGAGCAGGTCGACGCCGATGAGCTTGCGCATCTCTTGGTCGTAGCTGGCGTCGAGACGCGCCGCCTTCAGCCGCTTGTGCAAGCGGTCAGACCGTTCGAAGTGCACGCTGACGCGCCGCCGGCAGGCGATGTGCCCGAGGGCAGTGGCCAAGAACGTCTTGCCCACTCCGACCGGGCCCAAAATGAAGGCGTTGCGGGCCTGCTCGACGAAGCGCAAGGTGATCAGTTCGGACCAGATGCCGCGGTCATAGGTGATCTTGGCGCTCTCGTCCCAGGCCTCGAGCACCATGTGGGGGTCCAGCTTGGCCGCCCGGGCCCGTAGTCCGGCCGAGGCGGCGTCGCGACGTTGCACCTCGTCGCTGAAGAGCTGCTCGAGGAACTGGCTGTGGGTGAACTCGTGAGCTTCTGGCCAGGGCCAGGCGCTCGGGCAGTGTGGTGATGAGCTGGCCGAGTTTGAGGCGGCGCATCAGGACCTTGAGTTCGGGCGAGACCGACGGCGTGGGCTGACTCATCGCCCGGCCTCTTTGGCCGTGGCGAACTCGGAGGGGTCGCGGGCGAAGCGGCCCTGGATCACGACCGGCTGGGGCCGGGCGTCCAGCATCGGCGTCTTCTCGGGCCCGCTCGAGCATGCGCGAGACGAGGTTCACGTCGACGGCCTCGGCGTCGAGGGCCCGGCGACAGGCCAGCTCGACCCGTTCGGGACCCCACTTCTTGACCAGTCCCAAGAGGCGGTAGACCTGGCGCATCTTGGTCCAGGGCAACGGCGTGTCCAAGATGGCGGCGGCATAGATCCCGATGGAGGGCCCAGCCTCGGCCGCCATGCGCCCCAACCGCTCGACGTCGCGGGTGGCGTAGATCTCGGTTCCGGTCGGCATGTCGGCGGGATCGGTGCTCTTGGCACCTGGGGGCTTGCGGGGATGGACCTTGACCAGCTCCCCTTTCAAGTACAGCTTGACCGTGGACGAGTCACGCCGGGCCCGCAGCGTGCGGCCGACCAAGCGATGGTGGACCGAATAGATCGCCTTGTCGACTTCGACGTGGAAGTCGCGGTGGACCTTGGGGTCGGACCACGCCGGGGTGTCGAACGGCGTCCCGGGAAGGGGCAACAGCAGCGGCAGTTCCTCGGTCTCGGAACAGCTCGAGGGGCCGGCACTGGGTCGTGCCGTGGATGCGCATGCCCGCCGTCGTGGCTGCACCAGGTCTCGCTACGCACCCGTGTATCGGCTAGGTCGATGAACTCCTCTCCGGCGAAGAAGTTGTTCTGCACGTAGTGCACCACCCGTTCGACGCGTGGCTTGTCGGTGGGGGTGGCCACCCGAGCCGCGTCGATGACGAAGCCTCTCGACTGGGCGTACTCCAAGAAGGTGTCGTTGATGCGCGGCGCGGTGTGTCTCGGCCAGGATGACGATGGACTTCATGTTGTCGGGGATGACGACGGGGAAGATCCCGCCGAAGTAGCCCCAGGCGGCCTCGAAGCCTCTGATCACCTCTTCGGTGCGTCTGGAGAAACGTGGGCCAGACGAACTGGTGGCGGCTGAAGCACGCCGTGAAAATCAAGCCGTGGCAGACGCGCCGACGCTCGCCATCGGGGATCAACCCGAGGCGTCCGAAGTCGACCTGGCATTCTCGTCCTGGTGGCGGGTCGGCTGACGCGGACGGTCACGGTGCGTCTCCCGGCGCCGCAGCGTTGCGACAGCGAAGCGGGCCAGGGTGCGCGGCGGGACCACGACGCCATTTCGGGAGAGCAAGATGCCGATCTTGGTGACGGTCAGGTCCTGCTTCAGCCACTCCTTGATGTGCTCTTCTTCGGCAAGCAAGCATCCGCCAGGCCTCACCATGGCCGTCGGGACGGTGCGGGCGGACCCGCTCGAGCACCTGGCCGATCAGCTCCTCACTGAGTTGATCCTCGCTTCCGGAGCGATCCACCCCGAGCTCGATGGCGGCCGCGATGTAGCGCCTGACCGTCTTTCGATCAATGCCGACCCCCTGGGCGATGGGGCGTTCGCCTTCACCTTTCAGCCAGCGCCGCAGCGCCTCTTTGACCTGGACCACCGATACCTCCCGAAACGCCATGGGGCCTCCTCGCCAGCGGCATTGGAGGCCCAGCCGAATGTCTTTTCGGCCGGCGTTGGTGGACCCTCAGGGTGGTCCCATAACTGGCAAAGAGGGTGGTCCCATGTCACTGGCAAAACCAGCGATCAACTGGTCCCATGTGACTGGCAAACGACAGAGTCCAAGGAAGCGACGTCCCAGGGGTCGACCAGCAGTGCGCACCACCAAACCGATGGACTGGGTGTTGGACGAACTGGCCCGCCATCGGGTGGAGTTGGAACGAGTCGAGAGCCGGACGGGGCCCCTGGTGACCCGAGCCCGCCAGGCCGGCGTGTCGTGGCACAAGATTGGGCTGGCGATCGGTGTAACGCCACATGCCGCTCACAAGCGCTTCCGGGAGCGGCCCGGGGCCCCTGGACCCCCCGCAGTCCGGCTAGACCGCCTCTCCGAGTTGAAACTGGGGAGCGTGGCGAGACGATCGGCTGCCCGGACCTTCTGTGGGCTCTGGTGTTTTGCCCTCTCCGCGCTTGATAGTTGCGTGTTGCAGGCACTTCGGAGTCACCGTGATTCCTCGGTGCCTTTGCATGGGGGTTGCGGTATTGTTCCGCCATGGCCCTGGTCGGCCGGTCATCCGAACGTGAGGCCCTTGAGTCCCTGCTCGACGGCGCGAAAGCAGGCCTGAGTGGCGTGCTGATGCTCCGGGGTGAGGCCGGGGTCGGGAAGACGGCCCTTCTCGACGATGCCGCCGAGTCCGCGATGGCCCGGGGCATGCGGGTCGCCCGGCTGACCGGCATCGAGTCCGAGACCCAGCTGGGCTACGCCGCCCTCCACCGCCTGCTGTTGCCTTATGGAAGCCGTCTCGACCGGTTGCCCGTTCCCCAGCGTGATGCGCTGCGCAGCACCTTCGGGTTGGTGGCGGGCCCGGCCGACCGGTTCATGGTGGCGCTGGGCGTGCTGAGCCTGCTGGCCGATGTGGCCACAAAGGAGCCACTCGTCTGCCTCATCGACGACGGCCACTGGCTCGATCCCGAGACGCAGATGGTGCTGGGTTTCGTGGCCCGACGCCTGGATGCGGAGCGAGTCGCCATGGTCCTTGCCACTCGTGACATGGAATCATCGACGCCATCTGGTCCTCTCCCGGAACTGGTCATCGGGGGACTGAGTGACCCCGAGGCAATAGATCTGCTCCGCTCCGTCACCGAGGCAACAGTGAGCCCGCATGTGGCCAGCCGACTCATCGCCTCCACGGGTGGGAACCCCCTGGCCGTGGTTGAACTAGCCAGGGAGCTGACGCCGGACCAGCTGTCGGGAGTGTCTCCCTTGCCCGAGCCGCTCCCGGTGGGTCATTCGCTCGAACTGATTTTCAGCCGTCTGGTGAACCGGCTGCCACCCGACTCCCGGTTACTCATCGCCCTCGCGGCCACCGAGCCGAGCGCCTCACAGGCGACCCTGTGGCGGGCCGCCGCACAACTGGGCATCGATCCCGACCTGGCCTCCTCGAACGCGGGGGACCTGGTGGCGTTCAGTCCCCAGGTCACGTTTCGTCACCCGATGGTGTGCTCGGTGGCCTACCATCTCACTCCTGTCCCGCAACGGCGCCTGATCCACCAAGCTCTGGCCGATGAGGCCGATGAGGCCGAGGAACCGGATCGGGCCGCGTGGCATCTCGGTCTGGCCGCGAGCGGGCCCGACGAAGCCGTAGCCTCTCGGTTGGAGGAGACGGCCGAGCGCGCCCGCCAGCGCGGAGGATACGCCGCGACGGTCTCGTTTCTGGCTCAAGCTGCCGAGCTCTCCGTGAGCCCCAACCTGCGCATCCGGCGACTGCTGGCGGCTACCGAAGCGGCCCTGGTCGCGGGCCAGGTGGTCCGGGCCAGGGCACTGCTCGACCTGGCCGAAGTCGGGGCCGCCGACGAGCAACAGGTAGCTACGGCCCTGCGCCTGAGCGGTGAGGTGTCCGGCGCCTCCGGCCACACCGGCGACGCCGCCCGTCAGCTCCTCGCCGCCGCCAAACGGCTCATGCCCATTGACGCCCAGCGCGCGCGACGAACGCTGCTCGCTGCCCTCACCGCTGCCAACTACACAGGAGACGACGTCCTCGACGAGGTCCGCGCCTTCGACCTTCAGGAGATTCCGCTTGACCTCGAAGATCCGTCCTCAACTGCGGACTGCTTCCTGTTTGGTTTCCTGCACCGCTTGTCCGGGTCGCCGGACAAGGCAGCCCCACTGCTTCGGGCGGCCATAGACCACCTCCAGGACCCAGACACACCGGACGACATCATCATGTCAATGCATCCCGCCATCAGAGCCAACGCGGCGATCGAGCTCATGGACGAGGACGCCGGCTTCGAAATTGATGAATGAATACGTGCAATACGCTCGCCGCACCGGCGCACTTTTGATTCTCCCGGTGGCGTTGCCCATCCTTTCTGCGTTTCTCACGTTCCAAGGCCGGTTCGACGATGCGCAGGCAGTCTGTGCCGAGGGGCGCGCGTTCGGGTGAGGCGACGCGGGCCCCAAGAATGAACGACGTGACATCCTTGGTGGAGTTATTGCCGGCGTGCTGGCGCGGTAATGTGGAGGAGGCGCTAGACCTTGCCGAAAGGGCCAAGGTTGCATGCGAGAACCGCGGAGAAGATGCTCACCTCTACCTCGTATGGCTAACGGTATTGGAACTCGGCCGTGGTCGATACCGAGAGGCTTACAATCACGCCCTACCTGTCTTCCAAGACGACAAGCTTCCATACGGGACACTCGTTGTACCCGACTTCATCGAGTCTGCGTCCCGCTGTGGTGAACGGCGTACGGCACATCTAGCGCTGAAGCGCCTGGAAGAACGGGCTGAAGCGAGCGGCGCCGCGCAGGCACTCGGCCGTTTGGCCCGTTGCCAGGCAATGCTGGCGGAAGATGCCGCCGAACCCCTGTACCGCACGGCACTTGACTTCTTGGAGTCGACCTCGAATTCTCTCTGAGCAAGCACGGACCCATCTTCTCTACGGAGAGTGGTTGCGACGCCAGCGCCGTCGGAAGGAGGCTCGCCTCCAGTTGGGTGCCGCTCATGACATGTTCGTCGAAATGGGAGCCAACGGCTTTGCCGCTCGGGCTGGTGCCGAGTTGGAAGCAACAGGTGAGACGTCCCGCAAGCGCAGCGTAGAGACCAGGCAGATAATGACTCCCCAAGAAGCACGGATCGCTCGACTCGTCGCCCAGGGCGGCACCAACCGCGAAGTCGCGGCCGACTTGTTCATCAGCTCTGCCACGGTGGACTACCACCTGCGGAAGGTGTACCAGAAGCTAGGAGTGAAGTCGCGAGCACAACTTGCGACAAGTATTGGTCATCTTGGAGACCTTCCAACGGGAGGACCGGCCCGGGCGTAACTTACGAGCCGACTTCCGCGCACACCGGTCGCTCTGCTGCCACATAACGTCGGGCCGAACGGCGTCCTTGGCCTGCGCCATAACACCCGTCGGCGTCCTGCACGAGAGCGCGGGCCAGCGAGACGTCGGGGTCAACGTCGGGCGATGCCTGCCGAAGGCTTGGCGTTGACGCTGGCGGCGAGCGGCGCATCCTGTTCGAGGACGCCTATGTGGTGCTGCGAGTTCCCATCACTACTCGAGGGGTTCTGTCACGCTCCCGTGGGCAGCCAGCCATTCATCCGTGATCTCCGCACATGATGAGGTTCGGCCACGTCCCGACGGGCTCAATCAGAAACGACGGCCACACCTGGGTCGGTGGCCACGGCGTTAGTCCGAGCACGCGTCGGTCCGTGGCCGAGACTCAGGCCGCTGTCTCGAGGCATCGGACTTCTCCGTCGCGCAGCGCATAGAAGACAAGGGTCAAGAGCTTGCGGGCCACCGCGTACGTGGGCCTTGTACTTGCCAGAGTGCTTGGCGATGCGTTTGTAGTCGGCGCGCAGCTTCTCGTTGCCTTTGGCCCGGTAGTCGCCCACAGCCTCGATGGCCGCCCAGCGGACCAGCGGTGAGCCCTGTTTGGTGATCTCTCCGCGGTGGACGACCTCGTCGGGCTCGCGGTGCTTGGGGGTGAGCCCAGCCCAGCTACAGAGCTTCTTGGCCGAGTCGAAGCGGGTGATGTCGCCGATCTCGGCCACGAAGATGGCGGCGATGACTTTGCCCACCCCGGGCAGGGTCATGACGGCCTGGTAGCCGGGGTCGGCCTTGAGCTGGGCGTGGATGTGCGCGTCGAGCTCGGCGATCGAGTGCTCGTAGACGTCGAGCAGGTTACGCAGCGAGTCGAGGCGCATGGCGTAGGCCTCAGGGAGTTCGAGACGGTCGAGTTGGGCCTGACCGGTCGGTCCCCACAGCTCGCCGACGACCGGCAGGATCCCGTTCTTGGCCATGACCCCGTGGATCTGGGCCTTGGCACTGGTCCGGTGCCGGATGGGCGAATAGCGGTAGCGCACCAGCTCGCGCAGCTCTCGAACCTCTGGCGGCGCGATCCAGCCCTCGGCCAGACGCCCGAGGGCCAACATGGCGGCCAAGTCCTGGGCGTCGCGCACGTCGTTCTTGACGCGTCGGTTCCCCCAGTTGTTGCCGAGCGCATGGGCCAGGTGCACGTGGGCGCCGAGCTCTTGGAGAAGATCGGCGGCCCAGTACCAGCCGTAGGTGGATTCGAGGACCACCTCGGGCTCGGGCCCAGCCGCCGCCATGGCCCGGGCGAGTTCGTGAGGACAC
>CAWAMS010000010.1:0-125149 GCA_963783245.1 uncultured Acidimicrobiaceae bacterium
CGTGTAGCGGTGCTTGTCCGTGGGCAACGGGATGGGACCCAGGACCTTGGCCTGGGTCCGCAACACCGTCTGCACGATCTTCTCGGTCGACTGATCGAGGATCTCGTGGTCATAGGCCTTGAGCCGTATGCGAATCTTCTGCTTGGGGCCGTCAGCCATGATGCCTGCTCTCGTTCCGTTGTGTCTCGGGGTGTTACTTGAGGATCTTCGTAACCCGACCGGAAGCGACGGTGCGACCACCCTCACGGATGGCGAAGCGCAGACCTTCAGTCATTGCGATGGGCTTGCCCAGCTCCACGGTCATCTCCGTGTTGTCCCCGGGCATGACCATCTCGGTGCCCTCGGGCAGCGAGATGGTGCCGGTCACGTCGGTGGTCCGGAAGTAGAACTGGGGCCGGTAGTTGGTGAAGAACGGCTTGTGACGGCCGCCCTCCTCCTTGTTCAGCACGTAGACGTTGGCCTCGAAGTTGGTGTGGGGGGTGATCGAGCCGGGCTTGCACAGCACCTGGCCGCGCTCCACCTCCTCCTTCTTCGTGCCTCGCAGCAGCGCACCGACGTTGTCGCCGGCCCGTCCCTCGTCCAGCAGCTTGCGGAACATCTCGATGCCGGTGACCGTGGTCTTCTGGGTGTCGCGCAGGCCGACGATCTCGACTTCCTCGCCCACCTTGACGATGCCCTGCTCGACCTTGCCGGTCACCACGGTGCCACGGCCGGTGATGGACATGACGTCCTCGATCGGCATGAGGAACGGCTTGTCCACGTCACGCTCGGGCTCGGGGATGAACGAGTCGACGGCGTCCATCAGCTCGACGATCTTCTCGCTCCACTCGGGGTCGCCCTCGAGGGCCTTGAGCGCGCTGACCTGAATGATCGGCGTGTCGTCGCCCGGGAAGTCGTAGTTGCTGAGGAGCTCGCGCACTTCCATCTCCACCAGCTCGAGCAGCTCGGGGTCGTCCACCATGTCGGCCTTGTTGAGGGCCACGACGATGTAGGGCACGCCCACCTGGCGGGCCAGCAGGACGTGCTCACGGGTCTGGGGCATGGGGCCGTCGGCCGCCGAGACAACCAGGATGGCGCCGTCGATCTGCGCCGCGCCGGTGATCATGTTCTTGATGTAGTCGGCGTGGCCCGGCATGTCGACGTGTGCGTAGTGACGCTGCTCGGTCTCGTACTCGACGTGGGCGATGGTGATCGTGATGCCGCGCTGCTTCTCTTCGGGAGCCGCGTCGATCTGATCGAACGCCGTGAAGGACGTGTTGGGGTTCTTCTCCGACAGGACCTTGGTGATCGCCGCCGTGAGCGTGGTCTTGCCGTGGTCGATGTGTCCCATCGTTCCCACGTTGACGTGAGGCTTGGTGCGCTCGAACTTCTTCTTGGCCATCGCCGTAACTACTCCCTGATATCGGACGGGACCCCCGTGGGCCCGCCGCGGCGACTGAACGCCGCTGTCTCTGTCTGCCTTTGCGAACTGTTGCCGGAGCCCCGGGGCCCCGGCTACTCCCCGTGGGCCCGGGCGATGATCTCCTTGGAGATCGACTCGGGCACCTCGTTGTACGAGTGGAACTGCATCGTGTACGTGGCGCGACCCTGGGTGCGCGAACGCAGGTCAGTAGCGTAGCCGAACATATCGGCCAGCGGTACCTGCGCGTTGATCACGTGGCTGTTTCCCTGCTGGTCCATGCTTTGGACCTTGCCGCGACGGGAGGAGAGGTCCCCGATCACATCGCCCATGTAGTCGTCGGGCGTGGTCACCGTGACCGCCATGACCGGCTCGAGCAACACCGGGCTGGCGGCCCGGAGCGCCTTCTTGATCGCCATGGATCCGGCGATCTTGAACGCCATTTCCGAGGAGTCCACGTCGTGGTAGGAGCCGTAGGTCAACAGGACGCGGACGTCCACCGTCGGGTACCCGGCCAGCACACCCGAGGTCAGCGCCTCCTGGATGCCGGCATCGACCGAGGGGATGTACTCCTTGGGGATCACACCGCCGCTGATTTTGTCGACGAACTCGTAGCCGCCCCCGGGCCCGGTGGGCTCGGCGCTGATGACCACGTGGCCGTACTGGCCGCGACCACCGGTCTGGCGGACGTACTTCTCTTCGATCTTCTCGACCGGCTTACGGATGGTCTCGCGATAGGCCACCTGGGGCTTGCCCACGTTGGCGTCCACGCTGAACTCACGGAGCATGCGGTCCACCAGCACCTCGAGGTGGAGCTCCCCCATTCCCGAGATGACCGTCTGGCCCGTCTCCTCGTCCGAGCGGACGCGGAAGGTCGGGTCTTCCTCGCTGAGCGAGTAGAGGGCCTTCGAAAGCTTGTCCTGGTCCGCCTTGGTCTTCGGCTCCACCGCCACGTGGATCACGGGCTCGGGGAACTCCAGTGCCTCGAGCACGATGGGGTGGGCCGGGTCGCACAGGGTGTCGCCGGTCGTCGTGTTCTTGAGGCCGACCACGGCCATGATGTCGCCGGCGAAGATCGCGTCCTTGTCAACCCGCTCGTTGGCGTGCATCTGGAGGATGCGGCCGATGCGCTCCTTCTTGTCCTTGGTCGAGTTCGAGACCGTGGAGCCTTTCGTCAGCGTGCCGGAGTAGACCCGGATATAGGTCAGCTTGCCGACGTAGGGGTCGGTCATGACCTTGAACGCAAGGGCGGAGAAGGCGTCGCTGTCGTCGGCTTTGCGCTCCTCGATGTCCTCGAGGTGGTTGGGGCGCGTCCCCTGGGTCGGGGGCAGGTCGAGCGGGCTCGGCAGGTAGTCGATGACGGCGTCGAGCATCGGCTGGACACCCTTGTTCTTGAAGGCGGACCCGCACAGCACGGGCACCACTTCGGCCGCCAGCGTGGCCGTGCGCAGGGCGCGGCGCAGATCGTCAGCGGTGATCGGCTCCTCGGCCAGGTACTTCTCCATGATGGTGTCGTCGAAGTTGGAGACGACGTCGACCAGCTGGTGCCGGGCGTCCTCGGCGTCGGCCACCATCTTCTCGGGGATGTCGGTGACCTCCCACTCCTCGCCCATGCCGTCGCCCCAGATGAGGGCCTTGCCCTCGAGCAGGTCGATCACGCCCAGGAACTCGGACTCCGAGCCGATCGGGAGCTGGGTCACGGCCGGCAGCGCGTCGAGCCGGTCGCGGATCATCGAGACGGTCCGCTCGAAGTCGGCGCCGATCCGGTCCATCTTGTTGACGAAGCAGATGCGGGGGACGTGGTACTTGTTGGCCTGGCGCCACACGGTCTCGGTCTGGGGCTCCACGCCGGCCACGGCGTCGAAGACGGCCACGGCGCCGTCGAGGACGCGCAGGGAGCGCTCCACCTCCACGGTGAAGTCCACGTGACCGGGGGTGTCGATGATGTTGATCCAGTTGTCGCGCCATTTGCAGGTGGTGGCGGCCGACGTGATCGTGATGCCGCGCTCCTGCTCCTGCACCATCCAGTCCATGGTGGCCGCGCCCTCGTGGACCTCGCCGATCTTGTAGTTGCGTCCCGTGTAATAGAGGATGCGCTCGGTCGTCGTGGTCTTGCCCGCGTCGATGTGGGCCATGATCCCGATGTTGCGGGTCTTGGCCAGGGGGAATTCGCGGGTTGGCAGGGCGTCAGCCATGGTGCTGTGTGTTCCTTCGAATGGAGTTGCGATCCACTACCAGCGGTAGTGGGCGAATGCTTTGTTGGATTCCGCCATCTTGTGCATGTCCTCCCGGCGCTTGACGGCGGCGCCGATGTTGTTGGAGGCATCCAGGATCTCGCCGGCCAGGCGCTCGGCCATGGTCTTCTCGCGGCGTTGGCGGGAGTACGTGGTCAGCCAGCGAATGGCCAACGTGGTGGCCCGGCGGGGACGAACCTCGACCGGTACCTGGTACGTGGCGCCACCGACCCGCCGGCTCTTCACCTCGAGCTCGGGGCGGGTGTTCTCCACCGCGCGCTTGAGGGCCGCCACGGGGTCACCCCCGGAGCGCTCCTGCACGAGGTCCAGAGCGCCGTAGACGATGCGCTCGGCCAGCGTGCGCTTGCCTCTCGAGAGGATCTTGTTGACCACCTGGGTCACCAGGACCGAGCGGTAGACGGGGTCCGGCGCCAGTTCGCGGCGGGTTGCTGGTCCGTTACGGGGCATTAGGACTCCTTCTTGGCGCCGTAGCGACTGCGGGCCTGGCTGCGCTCACGGACGCCGGACGTGTCGAGCGCACCCCGGACCACCTTGTAGCGCACACCGGGCAGGTCCTTCACACGACCACCGCGGACGAGGACGATGGAGTGCTCTTGCAGGTTGTGGCCCACACCGGGGATGTAGGCCGTGATCTCGACCCCCGACGAAAGCCGGACACGCGCCACCTTGCGCAGGGCGGAGTTCGGCTTCTTCGGTGTCGTCGTGTACACGCGCGTGCAGACACCCCGTCGCTGGGGGGCGCCCTTCAGGGCCGGGGTCTTGGTCTTTGTCACCTTGGCCTGACGTCCCTTGCGGACGAGCTGGGCGATTGTGGGCACGCGCTACCTCTCGATACTGAAATGGTGAACCCATGTGCGACGCGGTGACCGCGTAGGCCGAAGCCCCACATGGCAGACGGAAGATGATAGCCCGTGCCCCGGGGTCCGACAATCGCGCCGGGTCACGGAGCTGCAACGACCGCTGTCCCATTGTAGCGGTCGCGCCCCGTCGACCAGGCGGATCGCCGGGCCGGTGCGGCCGGCTTCCGGGCGGGTGCCGGGGGGCGTTAGCCTGCCCGGCTATGGAACATTCGATGGCTGAGCGTTTGACGGAGCTGGCCGAGCGCAAGGAACAGGCCTTGCACGCGGGCAGCGAGGCATCGGTGGAGCGGCATCACTCCAAAGGCAAGATGACCGCCCGGGAGCGGATCGACTACCTCCTCGACGAAGGCTCGTTCCAGGAGCTCGACATGCTGGCCCGCCACCGGGCCCACGGCATGGGGCTCGAGGACAACCGGCCCTACACCGACGGCGTGGTCACGGGGTTCGGCACCATCGACGGACGCCGCGTCTGCATCTTCAGCCAGGACTTCACCGTCTTCGGCGGGGCCCTCGGCGAGGTGTTCGCCGAGAAGATCCACAAGGTGATGGACCTGGCCGCCTCCACCGGGGTCCCCATGATCGGGCTGAACGACGGCGCCGGCGCCCGCATTCAGGAGGGGGTGGTCTCGCTCCACTCCTACGGGGGCATCTTCCACCGCAACGTGACCGCCTCGGGCGTCATTCCCCAGATCAGCGTGATCATGGGCCCTTGTGCCGGCGGGGCCGTCTACTCGCCGGCCATGACCGACTTCATCTTCATGGTCCAGGGCACATCGCACATGTTCATCACCGGTCCTGATGTGGTGAAGACGGTCACGGGCGAAGACGTCACCCTCGAAGAGCTCGGCGGGGCCATGAGCCATGCCACCAAGTCGGGCGTGGCCACCTTCGTCGCGCCCGACGAGAAGGCCTGCCTCGACGACGTGCGCCACCTGCTCTCGTTCCTGCCCTCCAACAACCTCGAGGAGCCCCCCCGGGAGCTGACAGGCGACGAGCCCGACCGCCAGGTGCCCGAGCTCATCGACATCATGCCGGCCTCCCCCAACCAGCCCTACGACATGAAGAAGGTCATTGCCGCCGTCGTCGACAACGGGGACTACTTCGAAGTCCACCGGCACTGGGCCATGTCGATCACCTGCGGCTTCGCCCGCATGGACGGGCGGGTGGTGGGCATCGTGGGCAACCAGCCGGCTGTGCTGGCCGGCGTCCTGGACATCGACTCGTCGGAAAAGGCCTCGCGCTTCGTCCGGGTGTGCGACGCCTTCAACATCCCGCTCCTCACCTTCGTCGACGTGCCCGGCTTCATGCCCGGCACCGATCAGGAATACGGCGGCATCATCCGCCACGGCGCCAAGCTCCTCTACGCCTACTGCGAATCGACCGTGCCCCGCATCCAGATCATCACCCGCAAGGCCTACGGCGGGGCCTACGTGGTCATGAACTCCAAGTCGATCGGCGCCGACCTCGCCTTCGCCTGGCCGTCAGCGGAGCTGGCGGTGATGGGCCCGAACGGCGCGGTCGAGATCGTCTACCGCCGCGAGCTGGCCGAGGCGCCGGACCCGGCGGGCCGGCGGGCCGAGCTCATCGATGAGTACACCGAGCGCTACGCCAATCCCTACATCGCGGCGGAGCGGGGCTATATCGACGATGTGATCTCTCCGGCCGACACCCGGGCCGTCATCTGCCGCAGCCTCGAGATGCTGGCCTCCAAGCACGAGGAGCTCCCCCGCCGCAAGCACGGGAACGTGCCGCTGTGAGCAAGGAACCGGCGGCGAGCGCCGCCTCCGCCGGGCCCCTCCCGGCCGTAGATCCGGCGCAGCTGGCCCTGCGCCCGCGTCCGGCCCCAAGTCCCGAGACCATGGCGGCGATCACGGCCGCCGCCCAGCTGGTCTGGCCCCGACCCGCCGAGCCCGATGCGCAGAACCCGGTGCACGACGCCTGGCGCTTCAGCGGTCGCTGGTGGGCGCAACCGATCACCGTGCGGCGGTCCCGGCCGTGGGCGCGCCCCTGACCGTCTACGTCGACGACTGGCGCCAGCGGGCCGTCATCCGCCAGCGCGAGGACCGCTGGTCGCACCTTGTGGCGGACGATCCCGGCGAACTGCACGAGATGGCGGCGCGGCTCGGCATCCCCCTGCCGCGGTTTTCAGCGCCACCGGCGTTCTGCAGCCCTGAACCACTACGACCTGCCCGAGGCCCTCCGTCAGCAGGCGATCGAGCTCGGGGCGGTTGCCATCACCTGGCGCGAGCTGGGACGCCTCACGCGCGAGTGGCGCCGCGCTGGTGCTCCGCCAGACCCACCAGATCCGTCATGATCCGGTCGAACGAGTAGTCCTTTGGTGTATACACCGAAGAGACACCCTTGCCGAGAAGGATCTCGGCGTCATCGGGTGGGATGATCCCGCCCACCACCACGGCGGCACCGACCCCTGCGGCGCGCAAGCGGTCCAGAACGTCGGGCACCAGTTCCATGTGGGACCCCGAGAGGATGGAGAGCCCGACGATGTCCACGTCCTCGTCGCGGGCCGCCGCCACAATCTGCGCCGGCGTCAGCCGGATGCCCTGGTAGATCACTTCGAAACCGGCGTCGCGCGCCGCCACGGCGATCTGCTCGGCGCCGTTGGAATGGCCGTCCAGCCCGGGCTTGGCCACCAGCAGGCGCGGCGGCCCCCCGGTGGTCGCCGCCAGGGTCCGGGTGCGCGCGACCAGGGGCGCCAGGTCGTCGCCCCGTCGACCGACACCGCCGCTCACCCCCGTCGGGGCCCGGAACTCCCCGAAGACCTGGCGCAGGGCCCCGGCCCACTCTCCGGTCGTCCCGCCCGCATGGGCCAAGGCGATGGTGGCCTCCATGATGTTGGCGTCGGGTCCGTCGTCCTCGGCCACCCGGCGCAGGGCATCGATCGCCTTGTCCACCGCAGCCTGGTCCCGGGCCCCCCGCCACCGCTTGACGTCGGCGATCTGTTCGGCTTCGACGCGGTGGTCGACCTTCAAGATGTTCTCCATGTCGCCGTCAGCCGTGAGCGGCGAGGGCGCTGTCTCGGTGAAGCAGTTCACGCCCACGACACGCTGCTCGCCGGTTTCGATCCGGCGCACCCGCTCGGCCTGGCTGCGCACCAGACGTGTCTTGAGCTCGTCGATGGCGGCGAAAGCTCCCCCGAGCGCCTGGACGTCCTCCAGCTCGGCGTCGGCCGCCTCGATCAGCTCGGCCGTCTTGGCCTCGATCACCGTGGACCCCTCGAAGATGTCCCCGTACTCGAGGAGGTCCGACTCGAACGCCAGGATCTGCTGTATCCGCAACGACCACTGCTGGTCCCATGGGCGGGGCAAACCGAGCGCCTCGTTCCAGGCCGGAAGCTGCACGGCACGCGCCCGCGCACTCTTCGACAGCGTGATACCGAGTGACTCGAGGACGATGCGCGGCACGTTGTTCTCGGGTTGCTGCTCGGTCAGCCCCAGCGAGTTGACCTGCACCCCGTAGCGGAAGCGGCGCAGTTTCGGGTCGTCGACGCCGTAGCGCTCGCGGCAGATCCGATCCCACATCGCCGTGAAGGCGCGCATTTTGCAGGTTTCTTCGACGAAGCGCACGCTCGAGTTGACGAAGAAGCTGATCCGGCCGACCACCGCGGGAAACTCGGAGGGGTCGATCTTCCCACTCTGGCGCACCCCGTCGAGCACCCCGATGGCGGTCGCCAGCGCGAAGGCCACCTCCTGGGTCGGCGTGGCGCCCGCTTCCTGGAGGTGGTAGCTGCAGACGTTGATCGGATTCCACTTGGGCGCGTGGCGCACCGTGTACGCGATGGTGTCGATGGTCAGTCGGAGGCTGGGGGCGGGAGGGAAGATGTACGTACCCCGGCTGAGATACTCCTTGACGATGTCGTTCTGCGTGGTCCCCGACAACAGGCGGGGATCGACCCCACGATCCTCGGCGTGTGCGACGTAGAGACCGAGCAGCCACGCCGCCGTCGCATTGATGGTCATGGACGTGTTCATTTTGTCCACGGGGATCTGGGACAGAAGCTCTTCCATGTGGCCCCGGTGGGCGACGGGCACCCCCACCTTGCCCACCTCGCCGGCCGCCTCGGGCGAGTCCGGGTCGTAGCCGGTCTGCGTGGGGAGGTCGAAGGCGATGGACAGGCCCGTCTGTCCTTTGGCCAGGTTGCTGCGGTAGAGCTCGTTGGAGGCCTTCGCGGTCGAGTGGCCCGAGTACGTGCGCATGACCCAGGGGGCATCGCGTGGTGTCTCGTTACCCAATCGATCTCACCTCCCCGTCGTGCGTGAAACGTCCCGACCATTGTGCCCCTTGCGGCACAGGATCGGTGACGAGCGGGGTCGTTGACGAGCTAGCGGTTGTAGTCGTAGAAGCCGCGCTTGCTCTTGCGGCCCAGCTGTCCCGAGGTCACCATGCGCCGCAACAGGGGGACCGTGGCGTAGTTCGGGTCCCGGAATTCCTCGTAGAGCGCATCGAGGATGGCCACCGAGGTGTCGAGCCCGACGAGGTCGAGCAGGGCGAACGGTCCCATCGGGAACCCGCACCCGCCCTTCATGGCCGCATCGATCCCCTCCTTGGAGGCAACGCCCTGTTCCAGGAGCCGCACGGCATTGTTCAGGTAGGGGAACAGCAGCGCGTTGACGACGAACCCGGCCTGGTCCTTGACCTCGACCGGGTCCTTCCCGCAGGCGGCGATGAACTCGAGCGCCGCCTGCATCGTGGTGTCGAGCGCGGTGACGGGACGCACGACCTCGACCAGCGTCATGACGGGGGCCGGGTTGAAGAAGTGGATGCCGCAGACCAGGTCGGGCCGGCCCGTGGCCATGGCCATCTCCACCACGGGCAGGGTGGAGGTGTTGGTGGCCAGAATCGCCTCCGGCTTGCAGATGCTGTCGAGCTCGGCGAACAGGGCCTTTTTCACGCTCAGATCCTCGACCACCGACTCGATCACCAGGTCCACGTCGACCAGGTCGCCGAGGTGGGTGGTCGCCGACACCCGGGCCGCGATCTCGTCGGCCTGCTCCCGGGTGCGCTTCTCCTTCTCGACCTGCTTGGCCAGCGATGCCGCCAACACGGCGAGCATGCCGTCCGCCGACTCCTTGCTCCGGCTGCGCAGGACGACCTCGTAGCCCGCGGCGGCAGCCACCTCGGCTATGCCCGAACCCATGATCCCGGACCCGATGATTCCTACCCGCGCGATGGACATGGGGACCAAGGCTACCGGGCGGTAACAAGGGTGGTCGACGCCGGGGCTCCGTCGTGCGTGCAAGAGTGGATCATGACGACGAACGGCCTGCTCGCCCTGGTGGGCGGCTTCGAGTGGACGGAAGGGTGCACCTTCGACGCCACCCTGCTCAGCGCCTCGGGCGGCAAGGAGGTGGTGGTGCTCCCGACCGCGGCCGCCTACCAGCACCCCGAGCGGGTGGCGCTCCACGCAGCCGAATGGTTCGCCACCCTCGGCGGCCTGGTCGAGGGCCTGATGGTGGTCGATCGGGCCTCGGCCAACGACCCCGGCATGGCCGCAGTGGTGCGGGGCGCCCGCTTCGTGTATCTCGCCGGCGGGTCACCCCTCCACCTCAAGTCGGTCCTCAAGGGCTCCGCCACCCTCGACGCGCTCCGGGAGGCCTGGGCCGCAGGTGCCGTCGTGGCCGGATCGGCCGCCGGTGCCATGGTCCTCACCGATCCGATGGTCGACCCCCGGGGCGGGGCCCTGACGGTGGGCCTGGGACTGGTCGATCAGCTGGCCGTGGTACCGCAATTCGGTGACGGCCTCGAAGACGCCCACGGCCAGAAACTGCAGCGCACCGTGGCGCTGGCCCCGGCCGGACTGCCCGTCGTCGGGATCCCGGATCGCACCGCCCTGCTCCGCGCCGGCGACGGGACCTGGAGCTACGAGGGCGCGGCGCCACCGGTGGTCTTCCTCAACGGCGCCCGCACCGAGGGGCTCGGCGCCCTGCAGCGCTGAGCGCCGAGCCTCAGTCCTCCTCGACGATCGTCACCGATTCGATCGTGACCGTCTCGGTCGGCTTGCCCGAGCGGGTGCCCAGAGCGTCGATGGCAGTGACGACATCGCCGCCGCTGACCACGGCGCCGAACAGGGCGTACTGGGGCGGCAGGCGCACGCCGTCGGGGCCGCTGATGACGAAGAACTGGCTCCCGTTGGTGTTGGGCCCGGCGTTGGCCATGGCCAGCGAGCCGATCTGGTAGCGCCCGGGCGCCGGCAGCTCGTCTTCGAACTTGTACCCGGGGCCGCCGGTGCCCGTGCCCGTGGGGTCACCGCCCTGGAGCACGAAGCCCGGGATGATGCGATGGAAGATCACACCGTCGTAGTAGTGGTAGCGGGCGAGGAACACGAAGCTGTTCACCGTCTTGGGGGCGGCCAGGGGATCGAGCGCGATCACCATGGTGCCGTGTGAGGTGACCATGGTGGCGGTGTAGCGCTTGTCGGTGTCGATCACCATCGGCGGCTCCTGGTCGAATTTGCGCTGTTGCGGGCTCGATCCATCGGCGGCGGGTGGGGTGGGTATGGCCATGTGTGCTGTCTCCCGGCTGTTTATGACTCGTGGATGGTGACGGAGATGATGCGTTGGGTCACGTCGGGCGGAACGCCTGCGGTCGACCCTTGCGAGTTGATCTTGTCCACGACGTCCATTCCCGTGGCGACCTGGCCGAAAAGCGAGTAGCTGTTGGCGAGGCCTTCACCCTCGGGGCCGGCCACGATGAAGAACTGGCTTCCCCCGGTGTGGGGCTGGCCGGTGTTGGCCATGGCGACCGAGCCCAACGGGTACTGGGTGGAGGCGTCCGTCGACTTGGCAGGCAACTCGTCGGGGATGGTGTAGCCCGGACCGCCGTCGCCCGTGCCCGTGGGGTCCCCCGTCTGGTCCATGAAGGACGGGATGACCCGGTGGAAGATCACGCAGTGGTAGTAGTTCTTGCCCGCCAGGAACACGAAGTTGTTCACGGTGACCGGTGCCGTCTTGGCGTCCAGATCGATGGTGAACGTCCCGGTGGTCGTCACCACGGTGGCCGTATAGGTCTTGGACGTGTCGATCGTCATGGGCGGCGCCGCTGCGTACTTCTGCGTATTCACCCTCGTGCTCGTCGACGAGGGGCAGCCTGCGGCGACCGCCACCTTGTTCGCGGCCTCCTGCGCCTTCGCGTTCGCCGAGGACCCGGTCTTGGTCGTCGTGGTGGTCGTCGACGACGTCGACTTGTTGTTGGAGCTGTTCGAGCTGGTGAGGAACACGATGAGGATGATCACCCCGGCGATCACGGCGATGATGATGCCGTTGCGTATCTGCTTGCGGCGCTTCTGGGCCTTGGCCTCTTGCGCCAAGCGGCTCTCTCTCGCCGCACGCTGGCGGGCTCTCTTGTCGCTGGGCACGGCCTGAGACCCTATCCGGCCCCGAAGAGGTTGTTGGATCAGGCGCGACCGACCCGCGTCCCGGGTCCCCCCGCCGAGACCATTATCGTCATGTGCCTATGCCGGTGGTCGTCCAGAAATTCGGAGGAACCTCGGTTGGGGACGCAGACCGCATCCGTGCCGTGGCCGATCACATCGCCCGTACCCGACGAGAGGGGACGGATGTCGTCGCTGTGGTCAGCGCCATGGGGAAGACCACCGACGACCTGATCCATCTGGCCGACAGCGTGAGCAGCGTCCAGCCACCGCGTGAGTACGACATGCTGGTGAGCACCGGAGAGCGCATCTCCATGTCCCTCCTCTGCATGGCGTTGGCCGAGCTCGGCGTCGAAGCCTCCTCCTTCACCGGGAGCCAGGTCGGCATCATCACCGACAACGACCACACGCGGGCCAAGATCCTCGAGGTGAAGGCGGACCGGCTGCGCGAGGCCCTCGCGGCGGGCCGCGTCCCGGTCGTCGCGGGCTTTCAGGGCGTCTCGATCGACCGCGAGATCACGACGCTCGGGCGGGGTGGCTCCGACGCCACCGCAGTGGCGCTGGCCGCGGTGCTCGGTGCCGACGCCTGCGAGATCTACACCGATGTGACCGGGGTCTTCACCGCCGACCCCCGGGTGGTACCCACCGCCCACCGGATCAACCGGATCTCCTTCGACGAGATGCTCGAGATCGCGGCGACCGGGGGCCGCGTCCTGATGCTGCGGGCGGTGGAGTTCGCGCGGAATCACAACGTGCCGCTGCACGTGCGTTCCAGTTTCACCTGGGAGCCCGGAACCTGGGTCGTCGAGGAGGATGCAGACATGGAAGAAGCCGTTGTGACCGCGGTGACCCACGACACGAGCGAGGCAAAGGTGACGGTGAGCGCCCTGCCGGACCACCCCGGGGTGGCCGCCAAGCTGTTCCGGGCTCAGGCCAACCAGTCGATCAACATCGACATGATCGTGCAGAACGCGTCGGCCAACGGGACGACCGACATCTCCTTCACCGTCCCCAAGACCGACCTCGCCACCTCGGTGGAGACGGCGCGGTCCAGCGCCGACGAGCTCGGCGCCAAGGGGGTGACCTCCGACAGCGACGTCGCGCGTGTCTCGCTGATCGGCGTCGGCATGAAGTCGCATCCGGGCATCGCTGCCACCATGTTCGAGACGCTGGCCCGGGAGGAGATCAACATCGACATGATCTCCACCTCGACGATCCGCACCTCCTGCATCGTGCGCACCGCCGATGTCGAACGGGCGGTGCGCTCCCTGCACGCGGCCTTCGAACTCGGGTGAACGCGACGCGGGGCCGAATGCTCTGGCTCCTGCGCCACGCGAAAGCTGTGGCGGATCCACCACCCGGAGGCGACGACTTCGACCGGGTTCTCGCGCCGCGAGGGCGGCGTGACGCCGACGCGTTGGGCCGCCTCATCGGGCCGCACGGCAAGGGTCTGGGCCTCGGCAAGCTCCCATTGCCGCAGGTGGCACTCGTGTCTCCGGCGGCACGCACCGCCGCGACCGCCGACCTCGTTCTCGGGGCCACGGGCACAGCCACAGCGCAGGAACGCCCCGACGACCTCTACGGGGCCGAGCCCGACGAGGTGCTCGCCCATGTGCGCCTCGTGCGCGACGAGGTCACCTCCCTCATGGTGGTGGGCCACAACCCGACCATGCATGCGCTCGCCGGGGGCCTCATCTCCGCCAAGGACACGGAGGGACGCGACATGGTGGTGCTCCGTGGCTTCCCCACGTGTGCGCTGGGCCTCTACCAGCTCGAGGTCGCGTCATGGGCCGAGGTGGACGCGCGATGCGCCACGCTGCTCGGCCTGTTCATCCCGCCTTTCGGCAAATCGTGACCCGGGCGCCCCGCGCCGCTCAGCCGAAGACGCGCAAGATGGCGGCGTCGCCCTGGCCGCCGCCACCGCACAGCGCGACGGCCGCCAGGCTGGCCCCGCGTCGACGGAGCTCGAGCAGCGCTGTCAGGGCGACCCGGGTGCCGGACATACCGACCGGATGCCCGAGAGCGATGGCGCCGCCGTTGACGTTGATCTTGCTTTCGTCGAGTCCGAGATCATCAGCCGAGGCCAGGCCGACGGCGGCAAAGGCCTCGTTGATCTCGAAGAGGTCGATCGTGCCGATTTCGATGCCGGCCTTCTTCGCCGCCTGGGCGATGGCCCGCGAGGGCTGCGTCAGCAGGGAGGTGTCGGGTCCGGCTACCTGCCCGTAGCTGACGAGCTGGCCGAGCGGGGCGATGCCGAGTTGCTTGGCTCTGTCGGCCGACATCACGATGACTGCGGCCCCGCCGTCGGAGATCTGCGAGGCGTTGCCCGCGGTGATCGTGCCGTCCTTGTCGAACGCGGGCTTCAGGGCGCCCAGTGTCTCGGCCGTCGTACCCGGACGCACGCCTTCATCGAGGTCGAACAGCAACGGATCACCCTTGCGCTGGGGGACCTGGACCGGGACGATCTCCTCGGCCAGCCGGCCGTCCTTGGCCGCTGCCGCCGCTTTCTCGTGGCTGGCTGCCGCGAATGCATCCTGGCGCTCCCGGGAGATCTTGGCCTTCTGGTTGTAGTGCTCGGTGGAGAGCCCCATGGCGATGTGATCGAAGGCGTCGGTCAGGCCGTCGTGCATCATGGAGTCGACGAGGGCTCCATCGCCGAGGCGGTAGCCGGCCCGGGCACCCGGCAACAGGTACGGCGCCTGGGTCATGGACTCCATGCCGCCCGCCACCACGATGTCGGCGTCCCCGGCCCGGATCATCTGGTCCGCCAGGTAGATCGTGTGGAGACCGGAGAGGCACACCTTGTTGATGGTGTTGGCCGGCACGCTGAGCGGGATCCCGCCCTTCACCGCGGCCTGCCGGGCGGTGATCTGGCCCTGCCCGGCCTGGAGGACATGGCCCATGAGCACGTAGTCCACCTGGTCAGGTGACAGCCCGGCCCGCGTCAGGGCCTCGGCGATGGCGAATCCACCCAGGTCCATGGCGGTGAAGCCGGCCAGTGCCCCGGACAGCTTGCCGATGGGGGTCCGAGCTCCAGCGACGATGACGGCTTCAGCCATGACGACAACCTCCGAGTCAGTGCCGGTGAAGTTACCGGTCGGAAACCACATCTTACGGGCCAACTATCGTCGGGGCACATGAGCGACATCCTGAGCGCCGCCCTCGCAGGCGCACCCGCCGACGAGTTGGCCGGACTGCCCCTGCCCGACAGCTACCGGGCGGCCGTGGTGCGGCGCTCGGAAACCGAGATGTTCGCCGGGATGGAGTCCTCGCAGAAGGACCCCCGGTCCTCGCTCCACGTCGAGGAGGTGGCCTTGCCCGAACTGGCCCCCGACGAGGCGTACGTGGCCGTCATGGCCTCCTCCATCAACTTCAACACGGTGTGGACCTCGATCTTCGAACCGCTTCCCACCTTCGGCTTCTTGGACCGCCTGGGCCGGGAGAGCATCTGGGGCAGGCGCCACGCGCTCGACTACCACGTCGTCGGCTCGGATGCCTCGGGTGTGGTGTTGCGCACCGGTTCGGCCGTGCGCAACTGGAAGGTCGGCGACAAGGTGACGATCCACTGTAACTACGTCGACGATCAGGACCCCTCGGCCCATGACGACTCCATGCTGGCCGCCAACCAGCGCATCTGGGGCTTCGAGACGAACTTCGGCGGCCTGGCCGATGTCACGGTGGTCAAAGCCAACCAGCTGATGCCCAAACCGACCCACCTGAGCTGGGAAGAGGCGGCGATCAACGCCTTGTGCAATTCGACCGCCTACCGGATGCTCGTCTCGCACAACGGGGCGCAGATGGCCCAGGGTGACAAGGTCCTCGTCTGGGGGGCGAGCGGCGGCTTGGGGAGCTTCGCCGTGCAGTACGTCCTCAACGGGGGCGGAACGCCGCTCGGGGTGGTCTCCTCGGCCCAGAAGGTGGATCTCCTCCATGATCTCGGGGTCGAAGCGGTGATCGACCGCCGCCAGGCCGACTACAAATTCTGGAGCGACGAGCACACGCAGGACGAGTCCGAGTGGCGCCGGTTCGGCAAGGACATCCGGGACCTCGTGGGGGGTGAGCCAGACATCGTGTTCGAGCACCCGGGACGCCAGACCATGGGCGCCTCGGTCTTCGCCTGCACCCGCGGCGGCATCATCGTGACCTGCGCCGCCACCTCGGGCTACATGATCGAATACGACAACCGGCACCTCTGGATGAAGCTCAAGACGATCAAGGGCTCGCACTTCGCCAACTACCGAGAGGCCTGGGACGCCAACCAGCTGGTCTGCCAGGGCAAGATCCTCCCGCCGCTCTCTGCGGTCTATCCCCTCGATGACGTCGGAGAAGCGGCATACCAGGTGCACCACAACCTGCACGAGGGCAAGATCGGCGTGCTGTGCCTGGCCCCTGAGGAAGGTCTCGGCATCGACGACCCGGGGCTGCGCGAGCGGGTCGGCGAGGACCGCATCACCCTGTTCCGTAGGCACGGGGCATGATGATGGACATGCTCACCGAAATCGACCACGTGGCTATCGCCGTCAACGACCTCGAGAGCGCCATCGCCTGGTATGCCGAGGTATTCGGGGCCACGGTGGCCCACCGCGAGCGGGTCGAGTCCGACGGGGTCGAAGAGGCGCTCCTGGCCGTGGCCGACTCCTACGTGCAACTGCTGACGCCGATCAGAGATGACTCACCGGTGGCGAAGTACCTCGCCAACAAGGGCGAGGGCCTCCACCACATCGGGTACCGGGTGGACGATTGCGCCGCCGCCCTGCAATCGGTCAAGGATGCCGGTGGGCGGGTGATCGACGAGGCTCCCCGCCCGGGCTCTCGGGGGACGACGGTGGCCTTCGTGCACCCCAAGACCTCTTTCGGCACCCTGATCGAGCTGGTCCAGGAGTAGGAGCAGCGAGTTCGTCTCCGGGCCGTGGTCCGGAGACGAAGCGAGCGTGACCCCGACGCTGTAACGCCGAGACCACGCTCTCTCCGGGACTGCTCTCACTTCTCTCACGGCTGTGCTTGACGCCAGCCGGGATCATATCGACCGCGCCTGACTGCGGCGCGAAGTCCTCCTCTACGCGCCCGCCTCGGCCGCCCCTTCGGGCGGGCTCGGGAGCGCATTGCCGAAACCGTCGTCGGTCGTCGGGGCCGCGCCCAGCCAACTGGCATCGATGGACGGGTCGAAGGGGTCGTCGCCGACGCTCTCCCCGCTCATGTCGCGCAGCCAGGCAGCCAGGTCCTCGGTGTCCGAGTCGCCTGAACCGAGGGCCCAGAACGGCATGGCTTCGGCGTCGGGCATCTCCAGACGGATGTTGCGGTAGTGCTCCATGCCCGATCCTGCCGGGATGAGCTTGCCGATGATGATGTTCTCCTTGAGGCCGAAGAGCTGGTCGCTCTTGCCCTCGATGGCGGCCTCGGTCAGCACCCGCGTCGTCTCCTGGAAGGAGGCGGCGGAGAGCCAGCTCTCGGTGGCCAGCGAGGCCTTGGTGATACCCATCAGCTCGGGGCGGCCTTCGGCCGGGGTCTGCCCGTCCTCGACGAGCGTGCGGTTGACCTCGGCGTAGATCTGGTTGTCCACGCGCTCACCGGGAAGGAACGGCGCATCGCCCGGCTCGGCCACGAGGACCCGCCGGAGCATCTGGCGCACGATCAGCTCGATGTGCTTGTCGTGGATCGACACACCCTGGTCGCGGTACACCTTCTGCACTTCTTCGACGAGGTACTGCTGCGTCTCGCGGATGCCCTTGACCTCGAGCAGCTCCTTGGGATCCTTCGGCCCTTCGACCAGAGCATCGCCGGCGCCCACCTCCTGGCCGTCGGTCACTTCGAGGTGCGCCCGGGGCGCGACGAGCGTGGACACTTCGTCCCCGTTGTCGGCGATCACGGTGACGTGACGGCCGATCTCGTCGTCGTCGATCCGGACCACGCCCGAGTGGTGGGCCAGGACCGCGGCACCCTTGGGGGTGCGAGCTTCGAAGAGCTCGACCACGCGGGGCAGGCCGTGGGTGATGTCCTCACCGACCACACCACCGGTGTGGAAGGTGCGCATGGTCAGCTGGGTGCCCGGCTCTCCGATGGACTGGGCCGCGATGACGCCCACCGCCTCACCGAGCTCGATCATGATGCCGGTGGCCAACGAGAGGCCGTAGCAGGACGCGCAGACGCCCTGCGGCGACTCGCATGTCAAGACCGAACGGGTCCTGATGCGGTCGACCGTCGGATCGTCGCGGATGGTGGCGATGTTCACGTCGTCGAGCAGCGTCCCCACTTCGTAGACCGTGCCGTCGGCCAGCTTCACCGGCTCGGTGAGCAGGCGGCCGAAGGCGCGTGTCTCAAGGTAGTTGCGGTGACCCGGGCCGTCGGGCGAGACACCCTCGATCCAGATGCCGCGCGTCGAGCCACAGTCGTCGATGCGGACGATCAATTCCTGGGCCACGTCGACCAGCCGGCGGGTCAGATACCCCGAGTCGGCCGTGCGCAACGCCGTGTCGGCCAGTCCCTTGCGGGCGCCGTGGGTCGAGATGAAGTACTCCAGCACGGACAGACCCTCACGGAACGAGGACTTGATCGGCCGGGGGATCATCTCGCCCCGGGGGTTGGAGACCAATCCCTTCATACCGGCGATCTGACGGATCTGCTGCGAGTTCCCTCGGGCACCGGAGTCCACCATCATGTCCAGCGGGTTGAAGGCGATGGTCGCCAACTGGGCCTCCATGGCCCGTCCCACCTCGGAGTTGGCGGAGGTCCAGATCTCGATTTCCTTCTGGCGCCGCTCGTCGTCGGTGATGATGCCCCGCTTGAACTGGGTCTCCGCCTTCTCGGCTTCCTTCTCGTATCGGTCCAGGATCGCCTGCTTGTCCGGCGGGGTCTGGACGTCGTTGATGGAGATGGTCAATCCCGACTGCGCCGCGAAGCGGAACCCGAGGGCCTTGATCCGGTCCAGGCTCGCCGCCACCACGTGCTTGGGGTAATTCGCCGCCAGATCCTCGACGATGGACCCGATGGGGATGTTGCGCTTGCCCACCACGTCGTTGACGTAGGGGAAGCCCACCGGGAGCGCCTCGTTGAAGAAGACGCGGCCCGCCGTCGTACTGAACGCCAATTGCTCGTCCTCGGGGGCGGTCACGCCGGCGGCGGCCAGGCGCTGAGCCAACCCCGATCCGGGGAGTGGGCGCACCACGATCGGCACCTGCAGGTCGAGATCGCCGGCATCGAACGCCGCCTCTATCTCGTGGATGTGGCGGAAGGCGCGGCCGGCACCCTTACGACCTTTGCCTTTGCCGTCGCCGTTGCCGTTGCCGTTCTCATTCGCCTCGGCTCCGCCATCGACCAACAAGGTGAGGTAGTACGCGCCGAAGACCATGTCCTGTGTCGGCACGGTGATCGGTCGCCCGGTGGCCGGGGAGAGAATGTTGTTAGCCGACAGCATGAGGACGCGCGCCTCTGCCTGCGCCTCTGCCGACAAAGGCAGGTGCACAGCCATCTGGTCGCCGTCGAAGTCGGCATTGAAAGCGGTGCAGACCAACGGGTGCACCTGGATCGCCTTGCCCTCGACGAGGACGGGCTCGAACGCCTGGATACCCAAGCGGTGCAGGGTCGGCGCACGGTTCAAGAGCACCGGGTGCTCGCGGATGACACCCTCGAGGACGTCCCACACCTGGGGACGGCGACGCTCGACCATGCGCTTGGCCGACTTGATGTTCTGGGCCAGCTCGGCGTCCACCAGTCGCTTCATGACGAAGGGCTTGAACAACTCGAGCGCCATGAGCTTGGGGAGGCCGCACTGGTGCAGCTTGAGGTTCGGCCCGATCACGATGACCGAACGCCCCGAGTAGTCGACGCGCTTGCCGAGGAGGTTCTGGCGGAACCGCCCCTGCTTGCCCTTCAACATGTCGGAGAGCGACTTGAGGGGGCGGTTGCCCGGCCCGGTCACGGGACGTCCCCGGCGACCGTTGTCGAACAGCGCGTCGACGGCCTCCTGCAGCATCCGCTTCTCGTTGTTGATGATGATCTCGGGCGCGCCCAGGTCCAGCAGCCTCTTCAACCGGTTGTTCCGGTTGATGACGCGGCGGTACAGGTCGTTGAGGTCCGAAGTGGCGAAGCGGCCACCGTCGAGCTGCACCATCGGGCGCAGGTCGGGCGGGATGACCGGCACGGCCTCGAGGATCATCGCCCGGGGGTCGTTGATCCGGCGCCCGTGGTCATCGCGGCGGTTGAACGCGGTGACGATCTTGAGGCGCTTGATGGTCTTCTGGCGGCGCTGGGCCGACAGCGGGCGGCGTCCGTCCTTGGCGTCGATCATGTCGCGGAGCTTGATCTCCTCCGCGTCGAGGTCGATGCGGTCGATCAGCTTGAGGATGTACTCGGCCCCCATGCCACCCTCGAAGTACTCGTCGTAACGCAGGCGGAGCTCGCGCCACAACATCTCGTCCTCGATGATCTTGCGACCGTGGAGATTGCGGAACTCGTCCAACGAGCGCTGGGCGATCTCCGCGTCCTCCTGGGCCCGCTCGCGGGCTGAGGCGATCTCCTTCTCCACGGCGCGCTGGCGCGCCTTGATCTCGGCGTCACGCGCCCCGTCGGTCTCGAGCGCCTTGAGCTCCTCCTCGAGCGCCTTGAAACGGCGGTCGATGTCGAGGTCGCGCTTCTTCTCGATGTCGCCGATCTCCTCGGCCATCTCGGCCTCGAGGGTCGGGAGGTCCTGGTGCCGCTTCTCGTCGTCGACCCAGGTGACCAGGTTGGCCGCGAAGTAGATGACCTTCTCCAGCTGCTTGGCCTTGAGCTCCTCGCGGGGCTCGGTACCCATCAGCAGATAGGCCAGCCAGCTCCGGGTGCCGCGCAGGTACCAGATGTGCACGACCGGGGCGGCCAGCTCGATGTGACCCATGCGGTCACGGCGGACCTTGCTCCGCGTGACCTCCACGCCGCAGCGCTCGCAGATGATGCCCTTGAAGCGCACCCGCTTGTACTTGCCGCAGTAGCACTCCCAGTCCTTGGTCGGACCGAAGATCTTCTCGCAGAACAGTCCGTCCTTCTCGGGACGGAGCGTCCGGTAGTTGATCGTCTCGGGCTTCTTGACCTCGCCGTTCGACCAGCCCCGGATGGAGTCACCCGTGGCCAGGCCGATACGCAGTTGGTCGAATGTGTTCACGTCGAGAGCCATTAGGAGAAGCTCCTCTCTGCGGCACGCCGCTCATCCTCTTCGTCGGACCCACGCTCGTTACGACTGATGTCGATACCGAGCTCCTCCGCGGTCCGGAACACGTCCTCATCGAGTTCGTGCATTTCAATTTCTCGCCCGTCGACGGCGAGCACCTCCACGTCGAGGCACAACGACTGCATCTCCTTGATGAGCACCTTGAAGCTCTCAGGGATGCCCGGTTCGGGGATGTTCTCGCCCTTGACGATGGCTTCGTACACCTTGACCCGGCCGAGCACGTCGTCCGACTTGATGGTCAGCAGTTCCTGGAGGGCGTACGCGGCGCCGAATGCCTCGAGCGCCCACACCTCCATCTCACCGAAGCGCTGCCCACCGAACTGTGCCTTCCCACCCAGCGGCTGCTGGGTGATCATTGAGTACGGGCCGGTGGAGCGCGCATGGATCTTGTCGTCGACCAGGTGGGCCAGCTTCAAGATGTACACGTAGCCGACCGAGATCGGGTTGTCGTACTCCTCACCGGTGCGCCCGTTGTAGAGCTTCACCTTCCCGTCGGTCTGCATCTGCACGTCACCGTTGGCCGAGTCCGAGTTCAGCGTCCCGAAGATCTTCTGGATCGTCGGGTGCTTGCCGGCGTCGTCCACCTCGTCCCAGTGGGCGCCGTCGAAAACGGGCGTGGCCACCCAGGCGGCCGGCTGCGTCCGCGGGCGCGTCTTGCGCGCCGCCCCGTCACCCTTGGCACTGGTGCCGACCTCGTCGTTGACAGTCACACCCTCCCAGCCGTGCCGGGCGGCGTAGCCGAGATGTGACTCGAGCACCTGGCCCACGTTCATCCGGGACGGCACGCCCAGCGGGTTCAAGATGATGTCGACCGGGGTGCCGTCGGACAGGTAGGGCATGTCCTCGACCGGAAGGATCTTGGAGATGACGCCCTTGTTGCCGTGGCGGCCGGCCAACTTGTCGCCCTCGGAGATCTTGCGCTTCTGGGCCACGTAGACCCGCACCAGCTGGTTGACCCCGGGGGGCAGCTCGTGCGACTCCTCGCGGGAGAAGACGCGGACGTCGATGACCTTGCCGTACTCGCCGTGCGGCACTTTGAGGCTGGTGTCGCGCACTTCGCGCGCCTTCTCGCCGAAGATGGCCCGGAGCAAGCGCTCTTCCGGCGTCTGCTCGGTCTCGCCCTTGGGGGTCACCTTGCCGACGAGGACATCGCCGGGCGCCACTTCGGCTCCCACGCGGATAATGCCGCGGTCGTCGAGGTCGGCCAGGATCTCCTCGGACAGGTTGGGGATGTCCCGGGTGATCTCCTCCGCACCGAGCTTGGTGTCACGGGCGTCGACTTCGTGCTCCTCGATGTGGATGGAGGTCAGCACGTCGTCGCGCACGAGGCGCTCGGAGAGGATGATGGCGTCTTCGTAGTTGTAGCCCTCCCACGGCATGAAGGCAACCAGCAGGTTCTTGCCGAGTGCCAGCTCACCGTTGTGCGTCGAGGGCCCGTCGGCGATCAGATCGCCCCGCTCCACCTTCTGCCCCTCGACCACGAGTGTCCGGTGGTTGATACAGGTGTTCTGGTTGGAACGGCGGAACTTGGAGAGGCGGTAGGCCTTCTTGCCCAGCGTCGTGCCGAGCCGGTCCTTCTGCCCCGGGGTGTACTCGACCGTGACCGTGTCGCCACTGATCTCGACCACGGTGCCCGCACCCTCGGCGACGAGGACGTCGCCGGCGTCACGCGCCGCGCGGGCCTCGACGCCGGTGCCGATGTAAGGAGCTTCGGGCACCACCAGGGGCACCGCCTGCTTCTGCATGTTGGCACCCATGAGGGCGCGGTTGGCGTCGTCGTGCTCGACGAAGGGGATCAGCGCGGTCGAGACCGAGACGATCTGCTTCGGGGAGACGTCCATGAGGTCGACCTCCGAAGGCGGCACGAAGTCGATCTCACTGGTCGTGCCGTACGAGGTGTTGACCGCGCCCATGCGGACGCCGGTGCCTTGCGGGCCACGGCGCACGAGCACGCGCTCCTCGGTGAAGTTGCCTGACTCGTCGACGGCCGCGTTGGCCTGGGCGATGACGTGCTCCTCCTCCTCGTCGGCGGCCAGGTAGCTGACCTCGTCGGTCACCCGGCCATCCACCACGGTGCGGTACGGCGTCTCGATGAAGCCGTACTCGTTGACCCGGGCGTAGGTGGCCAGGGCACCGATCAGGCCGATGTTCGGGCCTTCAGGGGTCTCGATCGGGCACATCCGGCCGTAGTGCGACGTGTGGACGTCGCGCACTTCGAAGCCGGCGCGCTCACGGGAAAGACCGCCGGGTCCGAGGGCCGAGAGGCGGCGCTTGTGGGCCAACCCCGACAGAGGGTTGTTCTGGTCCATGAACTGGCTGAGCTGGCTGGTGCCGAAGAACTCCTTGACCGCCGCCACCACCGGGCGGATGTTGATCAGGGTCTGCGGCGTGATGGCCTCGACATCCTGGGTGGTCATGCGCTCACGCACGACCCGCTCCATGCGCGAGAGCCCGACACGCACCTGGTTCTGGATGAGCTCGCCCACCGACCGGATGCGGCGGTTGGCGAAGTGGTCCTGGTCGTCGATCCGGTAGGTCGACTCGCCGTCCGCCATGTGCAGCGCCAGGTGGAGCATGTAGGTGGCCGAGGCCAGGATCTCCGACGGGCTGAGCACGCTCTGGTTGGGCGCCGGCTTCTCGATCTCGATGCCGAAGAGATCCGACAGGCGATCGATCTCGGGCCCGAGCTTGCGGTTCAACTTGTAGCGACCGACCCGCGTGAGGTCGTAGCGCTTCGGATTGAAGAAGGCGTTCTCGAAGTAGACCCGGGCGGCCTCGGCCGACAGCGGCTCACCGGGACGGGCACGCTTGTAGATCTCGAGCAGCGCCTCCTCACGGGTGGGTGTGAGGTTGCGCTCCTTCTCCCACTGTCCTTCGAGGAAGTCGAAGTGGCGGACGAAGCGGTCGAGGAACGCCTCGTCGCCGTAGCCGAGGGCACGCAGGAGCACGAACAGGGACAGACGACGCTTGCGCGCCACCCGGCAGCCGGCCGTGACGTCCTTCCCCGGCTTGGCCTCGATGTCGAGCTCGATCCACTCGCCGCGGTACGGGTGGATGGTCCCGGTGAAGACGGTCTTGGCGTCGCGACCGGGCTGGAAGATGACACCAGGGGAGCGGACGAGCTGGCTCACCACGACACGCTCGGTGCCGTTGACGATGAAGGTCCCCCGGTCGGTCATCATCGGGAAGTCCCCCATGAAGACCGTCTGCTCCTTGATCTCACCCGTGGTGGCGTTGAGGAACCGCGCCCGTACGAAGACGGGGGCGGCGTAGGTCATGTCCTTCTCCTTGCACTCCTCCACCGAGAACTTCGGCGGCGGGCGCAGGTCGGGATCCGTGGGGTCGAACTCGAGCTCGAGGCTCAGCTGGCCGGTGAAGTCCTCGATCGGACTGATGTCGTGATACGCCTCGGCCAGTCCTTTGTCGAGGAACCATTGAAACGAATCACGCTGGATCGCTATGAGATCCGGAAGCTGTAAGGCTTCATTGATGTTGGCGAATGAAACACGTTCGGGACTGCGGGACCGTGAGGACAACGGTCAACTCCTCCCAGGTGGGCTTGCGGCGGGTGGGTCGGTACTGCATTGTGGATAGTGAGGGACGGTAAAAAGTGGACCTGATCAGGGTCCGAGGGTTGCCAGGGCGCGCGCCGACCCCACGGAATTGCGGGGACAGCAGACAAAGGGACGCACGGCAACCCTGCATCTTACCCGTGGGCGTGCCTGAACACAACCCCTAGGCCGCGACAGCCTAGCGGGCGGGGTGCCCGAACTGTGCGAAAGGGTACGAGCGCCCTCCCCCGGCGTCAAGATCCCGGTTCCGGAACGGGCAGATGTCGCCCGGCCCGACCCCGGACTACTTGACTTCGACAGTGGCTCCTGCAGCCTCCAGAGCGGCCTTGGCCTTCTCGGCGTCGTCCTTGTTGGCCTTCTCGAGGACGGGCTTGGGAGCCGCCTCGACCAGGTCCTTGGCTTCCTTGAGCCCGAGGCTGGTGAGGGCCCGGACTTCCTTGATCACCTGGATCTTCTTGTCACCGGCACTGGTCAGGATGACGTCGAACTCGACCTTCTCCTCTTCCGCGCCGCCGGCATCGCCGCCGCCGCCACCGGCCTGGGGGGCAGCAGCCACGGCCACCGGAGCGGCCGCCGTCACGCCGAAACGCTCCTCAAAATCCTTCAACAGCTCGCTCAGTTGGATCACCGTCAATTCGGCAATCCCATCGAGGATCTGTTCCTTCGTCAGGGTCGCTGCCATCGCAATGGCCTTCCTTTCTTTCCTTCGGTCTGTGTGCTCTGTGTTCGAAATGTGGTGCGGGTCCTGCTATTCGGCTGCGTCGGCTACCGGGGGCTGATCGGTCGCAGCCTCTGCTGCCGGTGCCTCTTCGGCCGGTGCCTCTGCTACCGCAGCCTCTGCTGCCGGTGCCGGATCCTCGCCAACCTCGGCCGGTGCCTCGGCTTCAGCCGGGGCCTCGGCGTCCGCAGCGGCCTCAGATGCGGCTTCGGGGGGGGCTTCGGGCAGCTTCTCGCCGCCGGCCTCCCTCTGCTCGATCAACGCCGAGAGCCCGTAGGCGAAACTCCTCGGCAACGCCTGCAGGAGCCCGGCCATCTGCTGCATGGGTGCCGCCAAAGCGCCGGCGAGCCGGGCCAGCAACACATCACGCGGGGGCAGATCGGCCAGCGCCGCCAGGTCCGTCGACGACAGCAACGAGCCGTCGGCCAGGCCTCCCTTGATGACGAGCAGCGGGTTGGACCGGGCAAAGTCCTTGAGGGCCTTCGCCACGGCACTGACATCGCCCTGCACGAACGTCAGAGCGCTGGGGCCGTTGAGGTACTCGGACAGCGGTTGGTACTCGCCGCCGTCGATCGCCCTGCGGACCAGAGTGTTCTTGAAGATCCGGTAGTCGCCACCGACAGCAGCGAGCGTGATGCGCAACTCCTTCAGCTCCGCGACCGTCAGGCCTCGGTACTCACTCACGATCGAGGCGCTGGCGTCACCGATGCGCGTGCGGACCTCGTCGACCACGGCGACCTTGTGCTTCATCTGTGCGTTCTGCGTGACCATCTGTGTCCTCCACCGGGATCAACCGCCCGGCGACGGGTCAGGATCTCCGATCGTGCGACAGAACGACACCGGCACAGGTCCGGTTCTCGCAGGTGTCGCCTCGTCAGGCGGGCCCGGGTGGGCCGCTTCCGCACCCGGGGGTGCACCGGAGGTCTATGGCGTCTGGGTTCAGTGCTCGTCCGCCCGGAGGCGTGAGCTGTTGTGCAAAGCGTAGTACGCCGGTCGGGTCCTCTCCGACCGGCAGGTGGGAATCAGGCGGTGGCGGCGAGCTCCTCGTCCACCAGGCGGGCCCGGGTGGGGTCGATGTGGACCCCGGGGCCCATCGTCGTGGCCACCGTGATCGACAGCAGGTAGCGGCCCTTGGCCGATGCCGGCTTGGCCCGCTGGAGCTCCTCGATCACAGCACGCAGGTTGGTCACGAGCTGATCGCGGGTGAAGGACGCCTTGCCGATGCGGATGTGCACGTTGCCCACCTTGTCGGTGCGGTACTCCACCCGGCCGCCCTTGAACTCGGTGACGGCCTTGCCGACCTCCATCGTGACCGTGCCCGTCTTGGGGTTCGGCATGAGACCACGGGGACCGAGCACGCGCCCGAGCGTCCCCACCTGGCCCATCAGGTCAGGCGTGGCGATCGCCACGTCGAAGTCGAGGAATCCGCCGGCCACCTTGGCCACGAGGTCATCGGCGCCCACCACGTCGGCGCCGGCCGCCCGGGCCTCGGTCGCCTGCTCACCCGCGGCGAAGACCGCGACGCGCTCGGTGCGACCGGTGCCCGCCGGGAGCGACAGCGTGCCGCGGACGATCTGGTCCGCCTTGCGAGGGTCGACGCCGAGACGCACCGCCAGCTCCACCGTCTCATCGAAGGTGGGGCGCGACAGCCTCTTCACGATGTCAATCGCTTCGGAGACGCCGTAGAGCGCCTCGCGATCGACCTGGGCCAATGCGTCTCGGTACATCTTGCCGTGCTGAGCCATCGTCTCTCTCCTGTGGTGCGGTCGCTTAGCCTGCGACCTTGATCCCCATGGAACGTGCGGTTCCGGCGACCTGCTTCTTGGCCGCTTCGAGGTCGGTCGTGTTGAGATCCTTCAGTTTCACCTGGGCGATGTCGGCGAGCTGCGCCTCGGTGATGGTGCCGACCTGCTCGCGACTGGTCGTCGCGGATCCCTTGGTCACGCCGGCGGCCTGACGCAGGAGGAACGGCGTCGGTGATGTCTTGAGGACGAAGCTGAACGTCCGGTCCTCGTAGATCGTGATGTCGACCGGGACCACTTGACCCCGCATGCTCTCGGTGGCTGCGTTGTACTGCTTGCAGAACTCCATGGTCTGGACCCCGTGGGGCCCCAGCGCCGTTCCGACCGGGGGGGCGGGCGTCGCCGAACCCGCCTCGAGCTGGATTTTCACAACGGCGAGCACGCGCTTCTTTGGTGCCATCGTCTCTGTTCTCCCTCTTCTTCTTCGTGCGTCCGCTCAGAGCTTCGCGACTTGGCTGAACTCGAGCTCGACGGGCGTCTCTCGTCCAAAGATGTTCACCAGCACCTTCAACTTGAGCTGGTCCTCGTTGATTTCTGCGATCTGGCCGGAGAAGTCTGCGAAGGGGCCTTCCTTGACCCGTACCGTCTCGTCCACCTCGTACTCGAGGCGGGGGCGGCTGCGCTTCGTGGCCGCTTCGACACCCTCCACCTTGACTTGCAGGATGTTCTCCACCTCGCGTCGGGACAAGGGCGTCGGCTTGGTGCCGGGTCCGACGAAACCGGTCACGCCCGGGGTGTTGCGGATGGCGCCCCAGGTGTCGTCGTCGAGGTCGCAGCGCACCAGGAGGTAGCCCGGGAAGACCTTCTTCTGCACGGTGACCTTCTTGCCGCCCTTGAATTCGACGACATCCTCCATGGGGATCACGACCTCGAACACACGGTCCTCGATGCCACGGGAGGCCACGACGTTGCCCATGTTCGAACGCACCTTGTTCTCGTACCCCGAGTAGGTGTGGACGACGTACCAGCGACCGGGACGGTCATAGGGGCTCTCTACCGGGACGATCTCCTCTTCCTCGTCGTCACCGCCCCAACCCAGACCTTCGTTCCCCGCCGAGGCATCCTGTTCGGCACCCTCGTTGTCCGCGGTGGCGTCGAGCACCAGGTCCGGCTCACCCACCGAGCTCTCGGCTGTGTCGTGGACAGTCATAGGTGCATCCTCCGCGTCGGTGTTGTCGGTGTCGGTCATCGTCGGGCTACTTGGTGAAGAGGAGCGTGATGAGTCTCCCGAAGGCCAGATTGAGCACGAAAATGAGCCCGATCATGAGGAAGAGCGTGGTGATCACGACCGACGTGTAGTTGATGAGTTCTGAGCGCGAGGGCCAGGCCACCTGGCGCATCTCGTCGCGCACTTCGCGACTGAACTGAATCGGGCTGGTCCGCTTGCGTCCCGAGGGGCCCTTGCCCGGCGTCCGGGCTGCCCCTCGGCCTCCGGTTCCCTGCCCACCGGCGGGCGCGCGCCGGGTAGCCGGAGACCCGTCGGCCTCCATCTGCCCTTGGCGCTGCATCATGCGCTTCGTTTCGCGGTTCACGAGTTGTGCCTCACATCGATGTCTGGGTCGTTATGTGTTCTGGGATCTGTTGCGTCTGGGAGCAGGGCAGGAGGGACTCGAACCCTCAACCGCCGGTTTTGGAGACCGGTGCTCTTCCAATTGAGCTACTGCCCTCAGTGGGCTGCCTTGGGTTTCCATCCGGCAAAAGGTTCATCCCCCTGACCTGGGGAACAGCCAGCCAGAGTAGCACCGGCCGGCCGAACATCGTTCAGCGGGTCTCCTTGTGCACGGTGTGCTGACGGTCCCACCGGCAGAACTTCTTCATCTCGATCCGTTCCCGGTCGTTCAGCTTGTTCTTGGTGGTGATGTAATTACGTCGCTTGCAGACCTCGCACGCCAACGTGACCTGCACCCTCTTCTCGTTCTTTGCCATTCCTCAGTCCTTCCTTGTCGCTGCCCCGGGGACCGCCCCGGAACTGGTAGCGGCGGCGGGACTCGAACCCGCGACAACACGATTATGAGCCGTGTGCTCTGACCAACTGAGCTACGCCGCCAGGGGCGAGCCCCCTGTCAGAATCGAACTGACGACACCAGCCTTACCATGGCTGTGCTCTACCGACTGAGCTAAGGGGGCGCCGCGGCCATCCGGCCACGAACCGTCAATGATAGCCAGAGCACGACACACGACGCCTGCGCCTCCACTGCTGGTGAAGGGCTAACAGTACCATCCGGCCATGCATATCCGATTGGCCGCCCTCGGCGACGCCGAAGCGATCCGGGCCATCTACAACGTCGAGGTGCTCGGGAGCACCAATACGTTCGACATGGTCGCCCGCACCAGGAAGGAGCAGGAGTCGTGGCTCCTCGAACACCGGGGTGTCCACCCGGCCATCGTGGCGGTGGAGCCGGCGACGACGGAGGACGGGCATCTGGGCGCCAACAACGAGAGGGTGCTCGGGTTCGGGTCCCTCTCGCCCTTCCGCGACCGATCGGGCTACGCCGCCACCGCCGAGAACTCCGTGTACGTCGACCGGGCGCAGCGGGGACGGGGCATCGGCCGGGCACTCCTGGCCGAACTCCTGACCCTGGCCTCGGCCCACGGGTTCCATTCGGTCATCGCCCGTATCGCGGGGCACAACGAGACGTCGATCGGGCTCCATCGGGCGGCCGGATTCGAGTTGGTCGGCGTCGAGCGCGAAGTCGGGCGCAAGCATCGCCAGTGGCTCGATGTGGTCGAGCTCCAGCGGCTCCTCTGACCTTCTCCTCTACGGGAAGGTCCCCCGAGGGAGGGCTCAGGACTCGAAGACGGGGCTGACCGATCCTTGTGCGGCAGGGAGGGCCGACCCCAGGCGGGCACGGTCGAGACGCCACGAGGTGGTCCACCGCCCCAAGGGCAGCATGACGATGCCCCACAGGACGAAGACCGCCAAGACCATGCTCAGGGGATTGGTGGCCAGCAACTGCTTGAGGAGCGATGCACCACCCGTGAGGCCGATGAATGGCGCCACGATCGAAAGGGTGAGCGCAAACCCGCGCAACCGCCCGAAGACGACGGGCGCCATCAAGATGATGCCCCAGGTGAGGTACCACGGCTGGACCACCGGGCCGAGGAGGACGAAGGCCAGCAAGGTGACACCGAGCGCGGTCAACAGCCCCAGCATCTCCTTGTGGCGCAGGCAGTAGGCAGCGATAGCGGTCGCCGCCAGTAGGCCGAGCAGTCGGGTGACGGTCAGGACCCCCCCGAGGCCCACCCCGATGTGGAGCACGTGCAGCGCCCCCGAGATGACCAGGCCGACGGCTGTCGCCGGGGCCATCCACGAGCGGACGGCATCGGGTGTGCCCAGGTTGGCGATCCAGCCCCAGCCCAGACCCGACACGAACGACAGCAGGGCCATCACGACGAAGGAGATGAGGCCACCCTTGAGCAACGGCTTCACCCGGGCCCTCCATGGCACGCCCGGACCCGCCCAGTCCCACGCCACGTAGACGATGCCGACCGCCGCCGGGACCTTGATGGCGGCCGCCAACGTGCACAGCACGATCCCGACGACCGGGTGCTTGTACTTGGCCGCGGTGACGCCGGCGAGAAGAAGGCCGACCATGATGGCGTCGTTGTGGGCTCCCCCTATGAGGGCGAGCAGGGTGAGCGGGTTGAGCAGGGCAAGGGTGAAGGCCGCTCCGGGGTCGCGCCCGTAGGCCCGGGCCAGCTTGGGCACGCAGAAGGCGATGAGTGCGACCCCGGCCACCGACATGAGACGGAGCAGCTCCACCGTGATCAGGGCGTGGTGGCCGCTCAGCGAGGCGGCCCAGCCGGCCAGCATCAAGAAGAAAGGCCCGTAGGGCGCGGGGGTGTTCAACCACAAGGACCCGACACCGGTCACGTACTGACCCGAGCCGATGGTGCCAGGCCCGTAGTTGTAGGGGTTGATGTGGTGGCTCATCATTTCGCCCTGGGCCGCATAGGAGTAGACGTCCTTGCTGAAGAGCGGGGCCACGAAGAGAAGGGGGACGATCCACAGGGCCAACATGCCGGCCAGGGCGCGGATGGGAGCCCCGGGGCGGTGGCGGAGGGTCTGGACCAGGCCGAACCAGACGCGGATGAACAGGATCATGCCTCCGTAGACCGCCACGACGCCGGGGAGCAGGAGGTAGGTGTCGCCCGGATTGCTCTGGCTCGGGTCGCCGAAGAACCACGTCCCGGCCAACTCGGTCTTGAAGGGCGAACCTGTCAGGGAGGCGCCGACACAGACGGAGACGATGGCGAGGAAGCCCAGAAGTGCGGGCTGACGCAGGAAGCGCCAGTCATCCGGGGCCCCGTTGTCGGCCTCGACACGTTCAGAGAGGGCGAGCCGGGGGGTGAGGCGCACGCGTGCACCTTCAACCCCCATCGAGATGCGCTGCAACCGCGAGTGGACACGAGCCATCATCTCGGGTGGAGAAGGCCTCGTTCCTTGTTCTTCCACTGGGGTCTTTGTCTCGCTTCTTCGGTGCGGCGACGGCGTACCGTCCGATGTGCGGGTACGGACCTCCCCACTGAGGAGCTCCCGCAACTACCTCGCAATGTCATTGTAATGACATCCCGGGTGCCCGCAAGGCCACCTGACGGCACAGGTGCATCCGCCGTCTACGTGGGCCGGGGAGGATTCGAACCTCCGTAGGCGTCAACCGACAGGTTTACAGCCTGTTTCCTTTGGCCACTCGGACACCGACCCGCAGGCTGGGAGGTTAGCCGGGTCCGACACCCCGTCCGCAACCCCGGGCCACGGCATGCGGCCGGTACGCTGCACCCCATGCCTACCTTCGACATTGTCTCCGAAGTCGACATGCAGGAAGTTCGTAATGCGGTCGACCAGGCCAACCGCGAGGCCTCTACACGCTTTGACTTCAAGAACACCGATTCGGCCATCGAATTGAGCGAGGCCGAACTCGTGCTGCGTTCTTCGACCGAAGACCGACTGCGCGCGCTGCACCAGGTGTTGGACGAGAAGCTGGTCAAGCGCCAGGTCTCGCTCAAGGCCTTCGAAGACGGGAAGATCGAAGAGGCCCAAAAGGGCACGTCGCGCCAGAAGATCGCCATTCGGGCCGGAATCTCCTCCGACCATGCCAAGCGCCTGAACAAATTCATCAAGGATCTCGGGCTCAAGGGCGTCTCCTCGCAGACCCAAGGCGACCAACTGCGCGTGACGGGCAAGAAGCGGGACGACCTGCAAGAGGTCATCGCAGCCTGCAAGGGCGAGGACTTCGGCATTCCGCTGCAGTTCGACAATTTCCGGGACTGATCCACACACCCCGGTGTGTCAGCTGACGGTGGTGCCCTCTTTGGACTCCTCCTCCGTCAGGTGCTCGTCGAACTCCTCGAGTTCCACCTTGAACATGCGGTTGAAGACCAGCAGCTTCACGACCCAGAAGATGGCGAACGACAAGAAGTTCGCCACCAGGACGAGCACGGTCTGCTGGAAGTGGGACAGGTTGTAGTGGATCCCGATGTGGCGCGCCACCGCGGCCCCGACGATGGAGAAGGCGATACCCAGGGCAGCCATCGACCAGAACGGAAGCACCTCTTTGACCATGTGTGAGCGACCGCTCTTGCCCCAGGCCCACTGGCGGTTCAGCCAGTAGGACGGGAAGGTGGCGACAGCGTTGCCGAAGATGGTGCTGGGCACCTCGGTCCACAGATGGAACACGCCGTAGACCAGCACGATGACGACCGTGGACACCGCGGTGGAGATGACCGACACCATCGTGTAGCGAAAGATCTTGCGGCCGTTGTGGGTGTGCAGCCAGGCATAGAAGGTCCGGAGCCGGGAAAGCACGGCGCGACTCTAGCCGGGAGAATGAAGGAGCTTCGGGCGGGCACTACGAGGAAATGATCGGCACGGCGTTGTTGCGGGCCACCTCGCCGAACCAGTAGGCGCTGGGTTTGGGACGGCGCTCGAAGGTGCCGGGCGCCACGGCCACTATTCCGAATTTCGGGCCGTAGCCCAGGTGCCACTCGAAGTTGTCGAGCAGGCTCCAGACGAAATAGCCGCGCAGGTCGATCCCCTCGCTGAGGCAGCGATGTGCACTCTCGAGGGCGTCGGAGAGGAACGCGATGCGCTCGGCATCGTCGTCGGTTGCAATGCCGTTCTCGGTCACGACGATGGGCCGCCCGCTCACCGCTGCGGCCCGCCGCACCGTGTGCTCGACCGCCTGGGGCCAGCGCTCGTCCCCCATTTGTGTGAGCGGGACATCAGGGTCGTTCCCGACCAGCCCATCGGGGCCGAAATGCATGCGGGTGTAGCACTGGACACCGACGAAGTCGTCACCGGAGGTCGCACGGAGGAAAACGTTCTCCAGCATCTCCTCGGCTGCGTCGCGCAACGACTCACCGCCCTCCGTCGCCGTGATCTCCGCCATGGAGAGCGTGAGACCAACCGGGTACTTGCCCGGTCCGGCCCGCAGGGCGTCGACCGCCAGTCGGTGGGCGCTGATCAGGGCCTCGTTCACGGCGGCGTAGCGGGTGAAGTCCTCCTTCACGCCGGGCGGGTACTGGCCCTGGAAATAGCCCAGCACCGCCACCACGTTGGGCTCGTTGATGGTGCACGCCCACCCGATCAGATCGCCGAGATGGGCGGCGGCGCGCGAGACGTAGCGAGCGAAGAGACCCGGGGCGTCGGGCGACTCCCATCCTCCACGCGCCGAGAGCCACAACGGCGTCGTGAAATGGTGGAAGGTGACCACCGGGAGAATCCCCCGGCCCCGGCAGGCGGCGCAGATGCGCCGGTAGTGCTCCAGCGCGGCGAGCGAGAACTCACCCTCCGCCGGCTCGATACGGCTCCACTCCAGTGAGAAACGGTAGGCCGTCAAACCAAGCTCGGCGACCAGATGCAGGTCCTCGGGCCAACGGTGGAAGGAGTCGCACGCGTCACCGCTCGGCGCCACCGTGCCCGAGCCGGGTGCGTGCTCCCAGGCCCACCAGTCATTGTTGACGTTGCCCCCCTCGATCTGGTGGGCCGCCGTGGCCACACCCCAGGTGAATCCGTCCGGGAAGACAAGGCTTCCCGGCGCCGCGTTTTCGTGCCCGCTCCTCATGCCGCCGCACGGTACCGGCCCGGGCCGACGGGCGCTCGGCGGCGGCGGGCCCCGGGGCCTGCGATGATCGGGCGCCATGAGTGCATCTCTCGATTTCCTGGTGAACCTCCTCGACCTCGAGCCGATAGAGGTGAACATCTTCCGCGGGATCCAACCGAACGAGGAACGCCAACGGGTTTTCGGCGGGCAGGTGGCGGGACAGGCTCTCATCGCGGCCGGCCGTACCGTCGAGCACGGCCGGGTCCACTCGCTCCACGCGTACTTCTTGCGACCGGGGGACCCACAGGTCCCGATCCTCTATGAAGTGGACCGGATCCGCGACGGCCGGTCTTTCACCACGCGGCGGGTGGTGGCGGTTCAGCACGGCCGGGCCATTTTCAACCTGTCGGCTTCGTTCCACGACCTCGAGGAAGGTCTCGACCACCAGTTCCCCATGCCCGAGGTCCCCGAACCCGAATCACTGGCACCGCTCTTCGAGCGCCTCGAGCCATGGCGGGACGAGCTGGTGGAGTGGTTCGAGAAGCCACACCCGATCGACCAACGCCACATCGGCGACCTGCCATGGCACCGCCAAGGCGCAGGGGAGCCGTACCAGCGACTCTGGATCAGGGCCGACGGTGCGTTGCCCGACGATCCCCTGCTGCACGCAGCGATCGTCACCTACGCCTCGGACATGTCGCTCTTCGACACCATCTTGGCCCCCCACGATGTCCGCTGGGAGGACGTGGACTTCATGGGCGCCAGCCTCGACCACTGCATGTGGTTCCACCGGCCCTTCCGGGCCGACGAATGGCTGCTCTACGACACCGACTCCCCGATAGCGGCCTCCGGACGAGGGCTGGCGCGCGGGTTCCTCTTCGACCGCTCAGGGCGTCTGTGCGTGTCCATCGCCCAAGAGGGACTGGCCCGGGCCCGGGATCCCCGGCTCTGATGCGGCCCGGTTAACGGGTGGCGATGGGAACGTAGTCCCGGGGCTCCGAACCGATGTAGAGCTGGCGGGGCCGGGCGATCTTGGAGTCCTGATCGAGCATCTCCTGCCAGTGGGCCAACCAGCCGACGGTGCGGGGAATGGAGAAGAGGACGGTGAACATCTCCATCGGAAAGCCCATCGCCTGGTAGATGAGCCCCGAGTAGAAGTCGACGTTCGGGTAGAGATGACGTGAAGTGAAGTATTCGTCGCTGAGCGCGATCTCCTCGAGCTTCAGGGCGATGTCGAGGAGGGGGTTCTTGCCGGTCACCTCGAAGACCTCGTAGGCGATCTGCTTCACGATCTTCGCCCGGGGGTCGTAGCTCTTGTAGACCCGGTGCCCGAAGCCCTGCAGCCGCTGTCCGTGGCCCGATTTCACGGTGGCGATGAAATCGGGGACGTTGTCGATGGTGCCGATGTCGGTCAGCATGCGGATGACCGCCTCGTTGGCCCCACCGTGCCTCGGGCCGTAGAGGGCCGCCGCCGCAGCCGCTGTCGCCGAGTAGGGGTCCGAATGCGAGGACCCCACCACACGCATCGCGGTCGTCGAGCAATTCTGCTCGTGGTCGGCGTGCAGGATGAACAGCACGTCGAGGGCATGCGCCAGCACCGGGTTCGCCTCAAAGCGCGGCTCGGCCACCTTCCAGAGCATGGACAGGAAGTTGTCGGCGAAGTCGAGTGAGTTGTCGGGATAGACAAACGGCATGCCCACGCTGAACCGGTGGGCCGCGGCGGCCAGCGTCGGCATTTTGGCGATGAGCCTTATCACCTGCTTGTTGCGTGATTCGGGATCGAAGATCTCCTTGGCGTCGAGGTAGAAGGTCGAAAGTGCGGCAACGGCCGAGACCAGCATGCCCATGGGATGGGCGTCGTAGTGAAAGCCCTCCAAGAAGCGCTTGCGGACGTTCTCGTGAATGAAGGTGTGGTTGGTGATCTCGTTCTTCCACACCGCATACTGCTCGGTCGTGGGAAGCTCGCCGTAAAGAAGGAGGTACGCCACCTCCAGGTAGGTCGAGTTCTCCGCCAGTTGTTCGATCGGATACCCCCGGTAGCGCAAGATGCCCGCCTCGCCATCGAGATAGGTGATTGCGCTCTCGCAGGCGGCGGTCGACATGAAACCCGGGTCGTAGAACCAGACTCCGGGGAGCAGTTTTGACCATTCGGAGGCCGAGACTCCCCCGTTCATGATCGGAATCTCAATCGACTCGCCGTTGCGGTTGTCAGTGATCGTGATGCTGTCGGTCACGTGGGCGATCCTTCCAAATCCTCTGAGTTCGACAGCGATCCTATGACCCCTGCGGGCTGCGGTCGAGATAGCCCCCCGTTGACCGGCCTGATCAGGTGCCCGGGGCGATCTGGAGTACCTCGCTCAGCGAGGTGCCGGTCGGGTCAGTCTGCCCCGCCGGAAGGACCACGGCCACGGTGAGCTGGTAACTCGTACCGGGTTTCACGGTGAACGACACGGGCGGGAGACTGACCGATCCGGCCGCGGCGAGGCCCGACGTCTTCGTGACGGTGACCGCCGTTCCGGTGGGTTGCGGCGTCAGCTGGAATTGCACCGAGGCATGAGGCTCGTCGACCGAGCCCAGATTGGAGAGCACGACCTGCACGAGCACCTGCGTCGTGGGTGACAGGACCGACACCCCCGGTGTGGCCACACCGGTCGGAGACGGCAGCGCAGGCGGGGTGACATTGACGACACGTAGGACGAGCCGGTGGACCATCTGCAGCGACGGCGAGGAGTTCACCAGCTGCACCTGGACGGCGATCGGCCCGGGCTGCCAGACCGTGGCGGTCGTCACCCAGCGAGAGGCCGGGAGTCTGGCGTGCCCGGCCAAGCGCGGCAGCGCACCACGTACTGCGCTGTAGCTCCGGTCAGCGGCGGCCAGGGTGGTACCCGCCGAGGTGATCTGATCCGCCGCCTGGGCGGACGGCAACAAGGTGGGCGTGACGACGACCTCGGCCCCGGCGCCGGGGGCGCCGGACACCGGGAGGGGGCGTAGACCCAGCAGACCGTCATAGGCTGAGCGGATGCGGTGCACGGCCTGGTCGCGCTCTGCGAAGACGGTTGCGAACGCGCCCTGCACCCCTCCGGGCGTGACCGGTGTGGCCAGGTTCTCGGCGGCGGCCGCCTCCTGATCGGCCTGAGCCGTCACCGTGTCGAGCTGGGCCTGGAGGGTGCGGCGATCCTGATTCTGCATGTTCCTCATCAGGCGCCGCAGGGTGGCGCCGGTGCTATTTGACTGTTGGACCACGATGGCGCCCTGTGCGGCGAACGAGCGGTTCACGCTCGCGTCGTAGGGGCTCGACTGGCGCCCGATCTGCGTCACACCTCCCACGAGCAGGGCCACGACGACCAGCGCGCACGCCCCGATGATAAGGAGTTGTCGGCGCGACCGCCTCCGGGCGCGGCGGTAGGTGCTCAACGGCGGCATCGCCGCGTCACGCTACTGCCGGGTCACACCGCGAGGAATGGCGCGTCCGACTCGGTGTTCGCCGTTTTCAGCGCGCTGGCGCTCGATCGCCATTGCACGGTGGGCGCGATGGCATCGACATCGACCCGGTCCCGGTGGTGCTCGATGAGGCTGAGCATGCCCGCAATGACGCTGTCGGTGAGAAGGTGCGGCTCCAGGCCGAGGTCCAGCAGCTTCGTGTTGGCGGCATTGAAATAATGGTCTTCGTGCTCCACCCGGGGATTGTCCAGTCCCTCGGCGATCTCGACCGGCCGGGCGGACGCGTGCTTGACCATTGCAGCCATGTCCCGCACGGAGAAGGACTCGGTGAACTGGTTGAACACCCGGAACTCCCCTTCGCCGGCCGGGTTGTCCAGAGCCAGGTTGACACAGGCCAGGGTGTCGCGGATGTTGAGCATGCCCCTGGTCTGCCCGCCTGCCCCGTAGACGGTCAACGGATGGCCCATCACCGCCTGCACGCAGAAGCGGTTGAACACGGTGCCGAAGACCCCGTCATAGTCGAATCGGGTGGCGAGAACCGGATCGAGGTCGGTCTCCGTGGTGGATTGGCCGTAGACGATGCCCTGGTTGAGGTCGGTTGCGCGCAGGCCCCACACGCGGCAGGCGAACATGATGTTCGCGCTGTCGTGGACCTTGGACAGGTGGTAGAAGGACCCGGGCTGCTTCGGATACGGGAGCACATCGGTGCGCCCCTTGTGGGTGACCTCGATGAACCCTTCCTCGATATCGATGTTCGGATACCCGTACTCGCCCATGGTCCCCAACTTGACGAGGTGGATCGCCGGGTTCACCTCGGCGATGGCGTACATGAGGTTCAACGTGCCGACGACGTTGTTCACCTGCGTGTAGACCGCGTGCTCACGATCGATCATGGAGTACGGAGCGGACCGCTGCTCGCCGAAGTGCACGATGGCCTCCGGCCCGCACGCAGCGATGAGAGCAGAGGTGAACGCGGCATCGGTGAGGTCGCCGATGCGCACGTCGATGCGCCGCCCGGACACCTCGTACCACTTCGCCACCCGAGCCGGCAGCGAAAAGATCGGCACAAGGCTGTCGACGCCCATTTCTGCGTCGTACGCACGCCGGACCAGGTTGTCCGCCACCGTGACGCGGTGACCCAGAGCCGAGAGATGGAGGGCGGTCGGCCACCCCAGGTAGCCGTCACCGCCGAGCACCAAAATGTTCATCCTCATCCTTTTCTCGATCGCCCAGCGGAGAACCGAAAAACGCTCTTAACCCATCATGTGCCGTGCATCTGTGCGCACGCTGAGCGGTCACTGGCCAATTACTGCGTGGAAGGGATCAGGCCGAATGAACGAGTCGACTCCGGACTCCCCCGTGAGAGCAAAGCCAGCGGGGGTTGCGGGTGCACTATGCCCGGGTGGCCTCGCGGCCAAACCTCACCCCGCCAGGTCGGTGCGGTTGCTCTCCTCCGGGGTGACGTTTCCGATGACCGCTTTGTCCATGTCTGCCACCAGCTCGATGGCCTGGAGCAGTCGTGGAGACGCCTCCACCGGGTGCAGATCTGCGATCACCTCTGACTCGACCCCGACCACACCGAGCGCAGGGAAGCGGCGGGCCGAGACGAGGACGCGGGACTCGAGGGATCCCACGGCGTCGTTGTAGGCAGAGACGCTCGCCGTCAGGCTTCTTTGCAACTTCTGCATGTGCGCACTCATCGTCCGGAGCCGCTCATAGAGCTCGGCCCCCAACTTCTGTACCTCACGCGCGTTCTCGGCCAATGACTCCTGGCGCCAACCGAACGCGACGGTGCGCAGCAGTGCGATGAGCATGGTCGGCGTCGTGAGCAGCACGTTGTTGGCCATGGCGTGCTCCTGCAACGTGGGGTCGGACTCGTAGGCGGCAGAGAGAAGCTGGTCCCCGGGGATGAAGGCCACCACCTGCTGCGGTGACCGTGCGAACTGCTTCCAATACTCCTTCTTGGCGAGCAGATCGACGTGGGTCCGGAGTTGGCGCGCGTGCGAGGCTTGATAGAGCGCGCGCGAGGCGTCGTCATCGGCATCGATGAGCTTCAGGAACGCCTCGAGCGGGACCTTGGCGTCAACGACGATCTCCCCACCCCCGGGGACATGGACAATCATGTCGGGGCGCAGCCGGCCCTCTTCGGTGCTGGTCGAGACCTGCTCGTCGAAGTCGCAGTGCGCCACCATCCCGGCCATCTCGACCACCCGGCGCAGTTGCATTTCGCCCCAGCGACCTCTCGTCTGCGGCGAACGCAGCGCCGTCACGAGATTGCGTGTCTCCTTCTGCAGCAGTTCGTGACCGAGGTGGAGCTGCGCCACCTTCTCGCTCAACCCCTCGTAGGCGCCCCTGCGCTCCACCTCGATCTGCTGCAATCCCCGCTCATAGCGCGCCAGCGTCTCGCTCAGCGGTGTCAGCAACTGGGAGATCGCCTGTTGACGCTGGGTGAGGTCCCCTTGTGCCGCCGTCTGCGCCTGGCCGAGCTTCGTCTCGGCCAGTGCGAGGAACTGCTCGTTGTTCTTTTGCAACGCCTCGGCGGACAGTTCGGCAAAGGTGCCCACCATCTGCCGGCGGTCTTCGTGTGCCCGGGACCGAAGCTCCTCGGCCGACCTCTTGACCAGTTCCAACTCGGCGGCCGTGACCGCACGCGCCGTCTCGGCCGCCGCGGCCGCCGCCGCGGCCTCGTGCAACTGCGCCGTCAGCTGAGCGGATGTCGACTGGGCGTCGCCGAGCCGTGCCTCGGCCATGCGGGCCTGCGCCTCCAGGGAGGCGTTGCGTAGGAGATGCCAGACGAGTCCCAGCGCCAGACCGATCAGGACTCCGATACTCACTCCGAGGATCATGAAATTCAGCGTAACGGTGGGGTGTATCTCGAACGGGGGACCCGGCTCGGGACGGCACGTCCCGGCGCATCCCCGGCCTATAACGTGACAGGTATGGCGTTTCGGATCGGTGGCAACGTGCGCCGGATAAAAGGTTCGGACGAGGAAGAAGTTGCAACCCCGGTGACAGGTCCGCTTGTCATGGAGCAGCCGCTCTGGCCGACCGTACCCGTCCCCCACGAGGTCGACCGGCTGTTCGCCCAGGTGTTCGCCCTGGTGGGCGAGGGCATCGCCGGCGCCACGCACGCCCTTCTCGCCGGCGATCGCGAGGCTGCCAAGGTCCTGGTGCAGCGCGACGACGTGATCGACGAGATCATCAGGGAGATCTCACGCTCTGTCCAGCATCAGCTCGTGCACGGCACGACCACTCCCGAAGAACGGCGCGAGATGGTGGCCATCCTTCGGATGCTGCCCGACATGGAGCGCAACGGCGACCTGGCCGAACACATCGCCCGGCGCGCCGCACGCGGTCTGGGTGCCGAGATGTCAGCCCGCAGCCGGGGCCTCGTTGAGCGCATGGGCGAGGTGGCCACCACCATCTGGCGCAGCACCGGCGACGCGTTCGCAGAGCGCTCAGCCAGCGCGGCCACGGCCATCGACGATCTGGACGACGAGCTCGACGACCTCCACGTCACGCTGACGGCTGAGGTGGTCTCAGGCACGATGCCGCTTCCTGTGGCGATCGAGCTCGCCATGGTGGCGCGCTTCTACGAGCGCTTCGGCGACCATGCCGTCAATCTGGCCCGGCGAATGTCCTCCCTGGTTGCGGGAGGCCCCGAGCCGGGCTCGTCGGGACCCGACTGAGCGTTGCCCTTCAGCGCCGACCGGCCGCGAGCAGAACCTCGGCGATCTGGACCACATTGAGCGCCGCTCCCTTGCGGAGGTTGTCGCCGACGACGAAGAAAGCCAGGGCATTCGGGGCGCCTTGGGCCCGGCGGATCCGCCCGACATAGGAGACGTCACCACCGGCGGCCATGAGTGGAGTCGGAATCTCCGCCAGCTCCACACCCGGAGCTGCACCGAGCACCTCCGTGGCCCGCTCCACTGACAGTTCATCGCGGAACTCGGCCACGATGGCCGCCGAATGCCCGGTGAACACCGGCACCCGCACACAGGTGCACGTCACTGCCAATTCGGGAATCCCGAGAATCTTGCGGGCCTCGTTGCGATACTTCTGTTCCTCGTCGGTCTCCAACGAACCATCGTCGACGATCTTGAATTGAAGCGGGATGACGTTGTGCGCGATCGGAGCGGGGTAGACGGAGTACGGCGGGTAGTCGACCGCGCGACCGTCGAAGGTCAGATCCTGAGCCCGGTCGGCGGTCTTGGCCAGCTGCTCCGCCAGTTCGCGCACCGCCTCCACGCCGCCACCGGAGACAGCTTGATACGTCGAAACTATGAGCCGCGTGAGCCCGGCCGCATCATGCAGGGGCTTGAGGACGGGGATGGCGACCATGGTGGTGCAGTTGGGATTGGCCACGATCCCCTTGGGGATGGAGGCCAACGCGTCCGCATTCGCTTCGGGGACGACGAGCGGCACGTCGGGGTCCATCCGCCAGGCGGACGAATTGTCGATCACGATGGCGCCGGCGGCGGCCAGGCGGGGGGCCAACGTGCGCGACACCGACGCCGGTGCCGAGCACAGGGCCAGATCGATGCCGGAAAGGTCGGCGGTGAGCGCATCCTCCACGACGATCTCCTGATCTCCCCACGGCAGGGTCGTTCCGGCAGATCGGCTCGAAGCGAGGTACCGCATCTGGTCGACGGGAAATGCGCGCTCGGCCAGGATGGAGCGCAAGACCACACCCACCTGCCCGGTGGCACCGACGATGGCGATTCGCATCCAACCAGTCTACGAGAGCAGGAAATGCCACTCAGTCACGCCCCCGACAGGGCGAGGCCGGCCGCCGGCGGCAGGCCGTCGAGGGTCACCATCCGAAGGCTATGAAGCTGCGGGGGGCACGCCGATGGATGGGCATACCCATTCCTGCAAGTACTCCAGGATCCCCACCGTCTCCGATTCGTCGTTGGATTCGATGGCCGATTCGAGCGGCGCCACCTCGTCCGCGAGGGCGCCCGACGACTGGGTCAGCAGCGCCTCGACCCTCTCCGCAACATCGAACGCAAACGCGGAGGACGTCAGTTGGCTGAAGTCGAGACGGTTGATGGCGGCACACGTGAAACTGCTCATGGACGACGACACGACGACGGAGGCCGGGTCGGTGGTCGTCGGGTCGGTGGTCGTCGTCGTGGAAGCAGGCGGCGCGGGGACCGTCGTCGTCGGGACAGTCGGCGTCGTGGCGGCTGTCGTCGGGACACTCGTCGCGGTCGTCGTCCATACCCGCACGTCGCGCACGGTCATGGTGGCACCGAGAAGGGTCGGCGACCCCAAGGAGTTCTCCATCACGAGGTACATAGGGCCGGACAGCGACGCGCTCAGGGTCCCGACGACCTGACCGTCGTAGACGAAGGTCACGCCCGTCGTGGTCCACAACACCCCATAGGTGTGGGTCCCTGCGGTCGTGCCACCGACGCCGCCGGGGTTCGCGACGTCATTTGGGTTCGGTCCCGACTCGATGTGGTACTGACTCGTCGAAAAGCCTTCCATAACGTCGATCTCCCCGGTCACCGGCCAATCCTGTCCGGTGAGCCAGAGGCCGGGCCAGTTTGCGATCACTCCATTGGTCGACGGCAGGGTGGCGGTGTATTCGACGTACACCGATTGGCCAGGGGTGGGCGCAATCTGGAAGCCGGTGTGCCCGGGCTGTCCGTCGGAGGGGTTGGAACTCACGATGGCGCCCGTGCTGTCAGAGTTCAGCTTCAACTCGAGCCCGTTGGAGTCGACTGACACGTTGGAGGAGTCCATCACCGTGTCGTTCTGGATGTTGCCGTTTCCGAACCAGTCCGGTGACCACACCGAGGTGTTCAATGATCCAGCGTCGAACTCGTCATCGAAAACGAGATTCGTGGGCGCATTGAGATTGGCCGGCGCGTCGGGAACGGCCGCGCTGACGTTCGAGCCTGTCGCGGCCGTGGCGGCCACACCACCGCAGGCACCCAGCACGACGAGGGTGACGAGACCTGTGACAGCTATCTCAGAGCGCGCTCTGCGCACCACGTTCCTGACAAACGCCCGAACACGGGGCCGCCTTTTCGAGACGCCACGAAATGGACGGCGCCCGTCGCGTTGCCGACCCTCGAACTCATGCGCCATCGTCAACTGCTCCCAGCCTCTTGCCATCGGAGATGCCACGTCAGTCTTGTCGGGAGGAATGACCTCCTTGTGACCTGGAAATGAACTCTGCGTGACTGCGGTTAGGGCACGCTGGGCGCCATCAATGCACCGGCATTTGCGCTCTGTCACGGCGCTCTGCCGTCAAAAGAATTTCCACGACGTCACCATCGTCGAGCAACGACTCCTCCGACCATTCACTTTTTTGGCCCACACACAATTGGTCGGAACGTGGACGACGAGGGTCTGTCGCCCGATCGTCGACGGGATAGATACGGCCTGACCCGGCGCTCCTGCCTCGCTGAGACCGACCTATCGGATGAATTAGGGCCGATCTTTCATCGTTTGTGTGAATTCGATGCGAACGATGTGCGAACACCGCCCGGCGCTCCCGCGAAACCGAACCTTCACACTTCGAGGGTACGTCGCCCCTCCAGAGCGCGACCAAGTGTGAGCTCATCGGCGTACTCCAGATCGCCACCGACCGGTAGGCCACTCGCTAGACGTGAGACGACGATGCTGAGTGGCGTCAAGAGCCTCGCGACGTACATCGCGGTGGCCTCCCCTTCAAGATTGGGGTTCGTGCAGACAATGACCTCTTGAATGGCACCGGCATCGATCCGACCGAGCAGCTCCCGGACCTTGAGTTGATCCGGCCCGACACCTTCGAGGGGATTGAGCGCGCCACCCAGCACGTGATAGCGGCCATGGAACTGCCCCGTGCGCTCCACCGCCACGATGTCCCGGGGATCTTCGACGACGCAAAGGAGGGCGTCCGAACGCTGCGCGTCGCTGCAGATCGCGCATAAGTCTCCGCCTTCCGCCACATTGAAACAGACGCTGCAGAGCGTCGTACGCTCTTTCACTGTGGTGATGGCATCGGAGAGCCGACGGGCGTCTTCGGCCGGAACTCGCAAAATATGGAACGCGATCCTCTGGGCTGATTTCGGCCCGATCCCGGGGAGTCGTCCGAGTTCGTCGATCAGGTTTCTGAGGGGGCCCGTGTACATCACTCGACGATTTCTTCAGCGCCGGGGAACGCCTGCAGCAAACGATCGACGGCAGACGCGGGTTGCGTGTCCTCCAAGTCACTCGGGGTCTCATAGTCGGGTTCGTCTTCAGCTTGAACGGTTGGTGGCCCTTGCTTCGAGAGTGGAGGGTTCGGCGCACGGCTGCCATGATCGCCGCCTTCGACCACCAGAACGAGGTGAATCTTCGTCTGGAACCGTTCGCTGAGTGCTGACTCGACCTCTGGGACGAGTTCCAAACATCGATCCCGGTGCGGTTCGTTCGGGAGCGCAAACTGCACTCGGTCATCCTCCACGGCAACGAACCTTCCCAGGCTGTAGAGCGCTTTTGCTCGAGCCGACAATCCGTGCAGTACCCCGTCGCCCCATGCTTGCGTGAAACTCTCCCGATCAATCGAGGCGGCCGAGGAACCTCCGGTTGTCGTCGATGCGGACACTACCGGTGATGCACGACGTTCGGGCTCTGGGGGCAGCGCCACGACGGGGGCAGATGCTGGAGGAGTTGTTGCAGATTTACCGCGCAGAACTGCACCCACCGATGGGCGTTGGGTCACTCTGGACTCCTCGCGCACCGTTGCCCTCGGCTCATCGGCCCTTACGGCTTCCTTGGGCTCCTCGGCACTCTCAGGTTGGCGGGGCCCGTGCCCTCCAGTGGCAACGGCGCGCTCCAAAATGCCCACTCTTTCGGCAAGGCCCGCCGTGCCCTGATCGAGATCGGGCCGTGCGGCGCGCACGAGGGCAATCTCAAGTACCACTTGCGAATCGGGCGCATCACGCATATCGATCATTGCGTGCCCCAGTAACTCCATGCTGCGCACCACCCGTGGAAGTCCCATCGCATGGGCGAGGTCGGCCAACGCCGAGCGCTCCGATCCGGCGGCAGCGCACAGGTCAGGGGCGAGCGCAGCAAGAAAGACCTGGCGGAGATCGTCCACCAACTCGGTCGCCAGTTGTTGCGGGCCCCAGCCTTCAGCCAAAAGGGCACTCAAACTGGTGAGGACACCGGACACTTCAGATTCGGAAATAGCCGAGACGACGGACGACAGCTCAGGTCGGATACTCGCGACAGCACCAGAGGCCACCACCTGATCGAGAGCAGAGAGGGCGTCACGGGCCGAACCGCGCCCCCGGCGAACCACGGTGCGCAGGGAGCCCTCATCAATATCGATCCCGGCGCTGTCCCGGACGGACTCCAGCAGCGCTTGCAGTGTGTCCGCACTCAGCAGCCGGAACTCCAGATGTTGGGTCCGGCTCCGAATAGTGGCCGGCACCTTCTGCGGATCGGTCGTGGCCAACACGAACACGACATGGCTGGGTGGCTCTTCGAGGGTCTTGAGCAGGGCGTTGGCGGCGGCACCCGAGAGCATGTGCACCTCATCGACGATGTACACCTTCCAGCGCCCTGGAGTACCTAACGCCGCATGCGAGACGAGCTCGCGCATGGCGTCCACTCCGTTGTTCGATGCGGCGTCCAGTTCGAGTACGTCGAGCGATGTTCCTCGTGCGATCTCCGTGCACGAGTTGCACACACCGCACGGTTCGCCGTCCACCGGGTCAAGGCAGTTCAGCGCCTTGGCGAGGATTCGGGCCGACGAGGTCTTCCCCGTGCCCCTCGGTCCGCTGAACAGGTAGGCGTGCGATACACGGTCGTCTCGAACGGCGCTTTGCAGCGCCCGGACGACATGGTCCTGACCACGTATCTCATCGAACCGACCAGGGCGGAAGCGCCGGTATAAGGAAACGAACGGAACCTCAGCCATGGTGGGGCAGCTTAGCTGGCAGCTAAAATCGTCCACCCTGCGTCACGGGTCCCTGACCGGTTCTCCTATCCATCCAGCGCATGGTGCCGAGAAGCACCGGTCACGCCGTCAGGCGACCTAGGAGGAGACAGGACCTAGGACGAGACAGCTCCCCGTCGGCGGCGGCGATGGCGGACGAACACGGCACCGCCGACGACAAGAGCCCCCACCAGAGGCAGTGCGATGACCGCTGGACTTTCAGGGGTGGGGGTGCCGGGACCACTACTGACATAGAAGGGCTGTGAGAAGACAAAGGGCGCCGTGAAATCGGTGACGTTCTGGCCGATATAGAGCACGCAGGCGCTCGTGGCGCTGCAGACGGGACTGCCGTTCGCGCTTTCGAACAAAGCTGTGCTTGGCAGCTGGTAGATCTCGTAGTTGGTCGCGTCGACCGCCCCACCCGTCCCTGCGATGATCTGCGCGCCGATGTTGAGGGTCAGGCCATCACACGCGCTGCCGCTTGTGGGGAGGTCGTCAGTGAGGCCATCCGCGTCGGCACACTCGTAGATGTTCAGCTTCTGTCCCGCGGTGAACGGGGAGCCGGTGGCGGGAACTGCCACCTCCACCGTCGTCTGGTCGTTGATCGTGGGTATGGGCGTCGCCGGCAACTGGGTGCCGCCACCGGTACCGGGCTGGAGCAACTCGCCGGTTTGTGGGGGGGTGGTGGCACCGGCCTGACCATTCGCCAGCGGCAATGCGACAGAGACGGCAGCGGCCAGTGCGACCGACCACGAAAGTACGGCCCTCCTGGCACGGCCCCGGCTCATGACCTTCACGTTTCTTGGTGCTCCTCTCTTCGAACGCAGTACCGCACGACATCTGGCGCAGAACCGAAGTGCGTGACACTCCGTAGCTTGTGGCCGTGCTGACCAGGAAGCAAGGGAGAAGCCCCTCTCCGCGCAAGAGTTCATTCCTCGTTGGCTGTTGGTTCGCACGACTGTCACACGGTGGCGTTGCATCCCCCTTCCATGACGTCTGACCCACGGGTGATGCACTTCCCGGTCGGGGACAGCGAGCCGAAGACCCCGGGGGATGCTCGACCTCTCTCGCACCCCCGACGCGCAACCGCTCCTGTGCCGAGCGCGGTGGCCAGGTTGGCTACGGCACCCGGCCATACCCGCTGAGAGCTGCTGCCTTCCGACCCTGACTCGATTCACGAGCGGCCGTTGCGCAGGACCCGGCCACCGCGCCCAGAACAGGAGCGGCGCAACCACCAAGGCTAGTCCCTAATGGGGGTGTCGGGTCTCGACTAGCCTTACCGGGCTGCAATCTAGGAGGCGTGCGAGAGCGGCCGAATCGGCACGATTGGAAATCGTGTGTTGTGAAAGCAACCGTGGGTTCAAATCCCACCGCCTCCGCCAACGCCACGGGCCGCCCGGCCCAGCGCTCCCGGTGGGCTCTGCGACACGAGATCCGACCTGCCGCGGTCAAGCGGTCAAGTTATTCGATCTTCACCGAACTGACGTACCAACCGCCGAGAGCCTGCACCACGTCGATCTCGTAGATGGGGTCGGTCGGGGCGGCACCTCCCGGAGGACCGTACGTACACACGATCGGCGAGAACGCCACGCTGCAACCTCGATCAATGACGAGCCCCGCTGCGTATCGGCCGGCGAAAAGCGTGGCAACGGCGGACGAGGTGGCGACCGACGAAGCCTGGGTCTGGTTTCCGGCGGCCCAACTCGAGATGAAGGCGGCGGCAGCGGCCGCAGCGGTCGGCCTCAATGCCGGAGGGAGGACAACGGTCGTCTTCGTCCCGCCCGCCGAGGCCGCCCGCACCGTGGTGGACGTCGAAGTGGACGGGGTGGTCGTGTGGCTCGACGGCGGTCCATGGCCCTCGAGGTGCGTGACGGCCACTGTCAGGGCGCTCGCCGTCATCGCGGCCAACACGACAATGAAGGCGTATTTGGTCGGACGCGACATCGGTGGACTGAGTGGGCGCACAGGATCAACAGGGCGAGTCACGAGGACCGGTTCCGGCCGACGCGGGGAAGAGCCGGCGCTCCCGTTGGGGAGCGGCTGCTCCCGGACCGCGAAAACAGCTAACGGTGGCGATGGCGGTTCCGAGCGCGCGCGCGGCCTCACTCGGCTGGAAAAGGACCTCTCCCGTTGGAGGGCGGTCATACGACCTCACGCTACCGTCGCGCACGAGCAGCGTCGGTTTGCCGTCGTCGGAAAAAAATCTGTACTCGTGAAGCCCGAAGGGATCGGGCTGCCAACCTCTGCGCTCACCCGTCAATGCTGCCGCCTCCGCGCATCACGTACTCGATCGCACCGGTCTACCCGTGAAAGAACCGTCGGGACACATGACGTGGTTCACCTCAACCCGGTTGGATCGTTGCAACCTCGGTGGTGGAGAGTATCTGTACTCCGAATATATCCACAACCTCGAAGGGCAATTCGTGAGACTGCAATTTGACGCTCCCGAGGTGAGGCAGAGCGAGACCGTGACATCCGCATTGCCTGTCTTACTCAAGCGTGACGGGTAGGCGAACCCTGGGAAATTGGACTGGCCTGTCGTTGGGGCGGATGGTAGGAACGTCTCATATGAGCAGCAACCCGATCGATCCGCGGTTCAGCTCCGCCTCCTACTCGTTCGGCGACATTCCACCGATAAACGGGAATGCGGTGGACTACGGCCTGCATGATGACCCCGCCGTGGAGTCAGCCAGCTCGGAGTTAGGTTCAATCGCCGGCGCGATCGAATCACTTCAGAATCGGCTCTCCCAAGCCCAGGATCAGTTGAACAACGTCGCCGCCGTGCAGACGACCGAGTTCGAGATCGGCCGTCTCTTCGTTGAGGCGCAGCGCTTCTCCGAAGCGTCCCTCTCGAAACTCGAGATACAGATTCAGGAGATCTTGATCGAGGCGGAGGCGAAAGCGGCCGAGATCCTTCGTGAGGCCACGGAGGAAGCTGCGGAAATCAGACGGCAGGCACACCAGTCTTCGTCTATTCCTAACCGAGCCGCTGAGGAGGTACAGACCGCAATCGTCGGATTCGCCAACGTGAACAGCCAGTTGGTCCGAGAGCTGGCTGCGCTGAGCGACATATTGACGACGTCGACCGACGGTCAATCGCCTTCAGGAGGCCGGTTACCCGGCGCTTCTAACTCCCTGTAGCCCCGATCCAGAATCCCTTTCCGCGTCCCAGGGTTGCGACCACGAAGGGGATGAGCGACTTCAGCATGGATATGGAACCCACGACGCACTACACGTCACCAGACGCTGAGCTCGTCGCAAGCTGCGGAGCCGCCGGGGAATTCGTCGACCACCTCTTGACAGGGGGCCTTGCGCCCGATCCCACCGAGAGCTCGACACGAGCCCTACGAAGCGCAGCGGCCAGCTCGAGCTCCCTCGAACAGGCAGTCGGGCGATGGGTCGTCCTCGCAGATCTGTTGTCTCGCGGTGTCGTGTCGCGTGAAGACCTGGCCGACCCTCAGGGTGACCCGAGGCGGCCTGGCTCTGTCATGAAAAGAGTGCTGTCGACCCGAAAAGGAACCTCCGCGGTCTTGCTGGGAGCGACCGTCTTGCTGGTGAGCCTGCTTGTGGTGGTCGCTACGACGTTCGGCGGTGCGCCGCCGGCGGCGCCCAAGGTGACCCAGCACGCGGGCACCGAGGGCAACGCCCAGCTGGTCGGCAGCGAGGCCTTGGAGGCACTCACCGCTGACCGGGCCACCACGACCACCACGGTGAACTTGCCGGTGGCGACTGTCCCACCCGCCCCGGCTCCTCCCTCATTGGCTGCGGTTCCACCACTTCGCCCTCACGAGATCTTTGGCTTCGCCCCCTATTGGACGCTTTCGCAGAGCTCTGCATTCGACCTCAGCCAGATCTCCACCATCGACTACTTCAGCGTCGGCGTCAACGCCGACGGAACCCTCGACGAGTCAGGACCCGGCTGGAATGGCTACCTGAGCCAGGATTTTGCAAGCCTGATCACTCGGGCTCACGCAGCGGGTGATCGTGTCGTCCTCACGGTGAACGACTTCGACCAGAGCTCGCTCGATCAGCTCACCTCGTCCACCTCGGCGCCTACCACCTTGGCCAACGCACTTTTGGGAGTCATTCAGGCAAAGAACCTCGATGGCGCGAACTTCGACTTCGAAGGATCGGGCAGCGCCGATCAGAGCGGGCTCACCAATTTGGTCACACAGGTTTCGGCTGCCCTCCACCATGCGAATCCCAACTACCAGGTGACCATGGATACCTACGCCAGCTCCGCCGGCGATACCCAGGGCTTCTACAACATCCCCGCCCTTGCTCCCGCGGTAGACGGTTTCTTCGTGATGGCCTACCAACTGAACCTCCAATCGCCCGGATCGACCGAATCACCACTCACCAGCTCGATGTTCAGCGAGAAGACTGCGATTGCACAGTACGTCGCTGCGGTGCCTGCGGCGAAGGTCATTCTCGGGCTGCCGTTCTTCGGGATCGATTGGCCGACGAGTGACGGCACGCTCACTGCTACTGCTACGGGGCCGGCGACGAATGTGACCTACAGCCAGATCGTCGGCAGCGGCCATCCGATCTACTGGGATGCCACGACCCAAACTGGCTGGACGTCGTACCTTGTCGGGACCCAGTGGCACGAATCCTTTTTTGAAGTACCGACTTCGTTGTACGACGCAGCGCAGTTAGCAGCGTCGTACAACGTGGGCGGAATGGGCATCTGGGCCCTCGGCATGGACGGGAACGACGGAAACCTTTTGTCGGCGCTCCGTGGATTTTCGCCGGCCGTGAAGAGTTTGCCTGCAGGCCCCACATCGACATCGACGTCCTCCACCTCCACGACGACGCCGTCTACGTCCACGCCATCTACGTCCACGCCATCGACATCGACCTCGTCGACATCCAGTTCGTCAACGTCCACATCATCGACATCGACCTCGTCGACATCCAGTTCATCGACGTCCACCTCGCCGGCCTCAACAACCTCTACGTCGAAGACATCCGCGTCAACGACCAGCACGACGGGCCCGCAAACTCGTCGGCCGGTGGGATCGACCTCGACGACCTCATCCACGGAGCCTTCTTCACCGACGACGACGAAGCCCGGACCTTCTCCTTGACCCGACGTTGGCGACGAGATCGGGACTTCGGGGACGGCCCGCAAGGGTGACATGAGCTCCTTGGCTTCGAGAGTCGGCGCAACCGCGGGCGTTCTCCACTCCCGTGGGCGAGTCTGGCGGACGGCTCTCGTAGGCGGCAGGCCGTCTCACCCCAAAAGGCGCCCCCCCTGAAACCCGGGTGACTCGGCCCGCGATTTAGGGCACGATGTAGCCCGTGGAGCACACTGGAGGAACAACGGGTTTCAGCGGCTCCGGCGATACGGAGGTATCGCCGGACGGCCCGTTGGCGGCTCCACCCGACCCCGAAGACTCCCAAGCTGTCGACGAGCAGCTCACAGCCATTCTGGAAGCAATCCGGTCGTGGGACTGGAGGGCCGGGATCTTCGCTGACGACGGAACGCTCAAGCAAGCGACCGAACCAACGGGACGGCACGTCTCAAGACTCGACCCCGCTCCTGATCCACTCTCCTCCTTAAGCGGTCTCTTCGTTGAGCCATCCATCGACGCAATCAAGTCCCACGCCTCCGATGGTGCCGAGTCGTTTCCGACCACAGATCCGAGACCGCTGATCGAAGACCCTCTGGAGGCGAAGTGGGCACCGAGCGGGAACGGCGCCAATGGGCCTACGAAGGACGTCAGCACCTCGCAGGACCCTGCCCCACCTCCGCAAGCCCCACCGTCATGGATTCCCATTGTCGCCGCCTCGGCGCCGCCTCCCCCATCCGGATCCCCATCGACCTCGCCGGGACCGTTTGCAACCGAGGCTCCCACGCCGCCGCCTCCGTCTTCCCTCGCTGACACCTCGCCCGTCGAGATCATCCCACCACCACCGGCCCCCATCTTCCCGGCCTTGCTCAATCCCGAACCGACCATCGCCACGGCCGAACCGGCGAGTGCCGAAGTCGAATCGGAGAGCCACGTGCCTGAACGGAGAGCCACGTGCCTGAGCCGGAGAGCGCCACGGTCGAATCGGAGAGCCACGTGACTGAACCGACCGTGGGCACGGGCGAACCGGAAAACGACGTCATCGAATCGACCATCGCCACGGCCGAAACGGGGATCGCCACGGCCGAAACGGGGATCGCCACGGCCGAAACGGGGATCGCCACGGCCGAAACGGGAGCCACGTGGCGGAACCGACCATCATCGCCACGGCCGAAACGGAGAGCGACGTGGCCGAACCGGCGACCGCTGCCGCGGGTGCCGTTCCTGTGGGTGCCCTTGCGACCTCACTGAAGCCTGATCCACCAAGAGCCAGGTTCGCCGAGGGCCCCACACCGCCTCGGTGGTGGGTGAAGTACATCATGTGGCTGGGGACCGCGGTCATCGTGGTGATCATCGTGGCCATCATCCGTTCGAATTCGCCTCCTTCGACGTCGAGCCCCTTCGGGTCGCTGTCAAATGGGACGAGCACGACCATCCACGTCAGCAACGCTGTGCTGACCGAGTTCACAACGATCTCCAAGTCCCTCAACACCGCCAACATTGAGGCGACGAAGGCGCTTGCCAACGGCAGCAGCCAAACGACGGCGCAGGTCGCAACCGAGGTCGCGCCCTACCTCACAGCCCTTGATACCTTCAACTTCGATCTCCACTTGATGACGTGGCCCAGGGCGATGCGGGTCCCGAGCCAGGACCTGGTGCTCAGGACCAAATCGCTCGCGACGTTCGTCGTGTCGGAGGATTCCACCAATGCCGCCAGCCTCAGCTCGTGGTTCACCCAGTTCCACGCGCTGGCGCAACAGACCCAGGCGGCGGACAATGTCGTGCGGCGCGACATAGGGCTACCGACAACGACCAACTATCCCTAGCGGGCCGGATTCGGAAGGAGTACCGCCGGCGCCCTATAAAGGTGCCATCACCGACGCCCGCTCCACCCCGCTTTCGCCGTCATTGACCGACGAGGCCGCCATGGGCCTGGCCCTCGAGGAGGCTCTGGCCGCCCCCGTCCACGCGGACGTCCCTGTTGGAGCCGTCGTCCTCGTCAACGGCGAGGTGGTCGCGGCCCGACACAACGAACGTGAGCGCTCGGGCGACCCGACGGCACATGCCGAAATACTGGCCCTGCGGGACGCCGCTGCCGTGCTCGGAGGGTGGCGATTGTCCACGGCCACCCTCGTCGTGACGCTGGAGCCCTGCCCGATGTGCGCCGGAGCACTGGTCGCAGCCCGGGTGGGACGCGTGGTTTTCGGGGCTTTCGACCCCAGCGCCGGAGCCTGCGGGACTCTGTACAACCTGTGTTGCGATCCACGGCTCAACCACGAGCTACCCGTAACCGGAGGCGTGCGCGAGGCGGAGTGTGCGACCCTTCTGACCTCGTTCTTTGCGGAGAAGCGCGCGGAATAGGCCCGGCCGACTCCCGGAGAGTGGGGGCGCACCCGCTAGGATCTCCCCGGAGGGATGCGAGAGTGGCCGAATCGGACGGTCTCGAAAACCGTTGTGCCTCATGGGTACCGTGGGTTCGAATCCCACTCCCTCCGCCACCGGGTCGAAGCGGCCCGTCGCATCTCTGAGAAGGATCTTTACGGTAGGGCAGGCGCTCTACCGGCAGCACCTGGTCGTCGGTACGACCGGAAAGGAGTTAACCATGGCACGCGCACGCTCGACGTTCGGCAAGCTTCAGCGCGACCAGGCCAAGAAGGATCGGGCCCGGGCGAAGATGGACGATCGGCAGTCCCGCCGCGAGGACAAGGCCGCGGATGATCTCGATGGCAACAGCAACTCGAACGGCGAGGTCGTCGATCAGACTCGGCTCCTCGAGCAGTTCGCCCGCCTGCACGAAGACTTGGCCGACGGTCGGATCTCGCTGGATGACTTCGAAGTTCGCCAGGAGGAGCTCCGCTCCAAAATGGTGGTCGAGTAAAGGACCCAGCCCGAATCGACCGCTTCAGGACGCGGTCTCGCGTCCTTCCAGCCAGCGGCGAAAGCCGGCGGCGTTCGAGTGGACACCGTTCAAGGTGTCGAGTTTCTCCTTGTGGGAGGGGTCGATGTCACCGAGAGCGGCGTCGAAGCGGGCAGCGAGAGCCTCCGCTATATCGGTCCCGGCGCGGTAGGCGCTCTCGGCCGTTTCTGCCCACTCCCTCAGTGTCTCACCGGCCTCGGCCAGGAGTTCTTCGGGGGCTTGGAGCAACCCGTAATGCGCCAGCGCGATGGCGGTGGGGCGACGGGCAGCGAACTTCTCCAAGGAGTTGAGGGCAAGGCCCAGGTCGAAGTCGGGGGGCGGGGTGGCCGGGCGTAGAACCCCGCCATCGGGCAGTTTGACCCCGACAGCGTCCCCGGCAAAGAGGACGCCGCTGAGCGAGTCGTGAAAACCGACGTGATGTTTGGCGTGCCCGGGCGAGTCGACCGCAATCAGGACCCGGTCGGGCCCGACGGCAATCGACTCCCCGTCTGCGACCACATGGAGTCGGGCCGCCTCGGTCGGCGACATCCGCCCGTAGAGCGAATCGAGCAGGGGTCCGTACACCCGTGAGGCCGAGTCGATGAGACGGGCGGGATCAGCCAGGTGCCGGGCGCCTTTCTCGTGGACGTACACCGTCGCCGAAGGAAAGGCATTCGCCACATCACCGACACCACCCGCGTGATCGAGGTGGATGTGCGTGACCGCCACGCCGGCCAGCTCTCCGGGTCCGACCCCGATCTGGTCGAGGGCCGCCAGCAGGACGGGAACCGACGATTGACTCCCGGTCTCGATGAGCACGGGGGTGGAGCCCTCGATCAGGTAGCCGGCGGTGACCCGCTCCCAGCCGCCGAGCAAGGTATCGATCTCCAGCACGCCCGGCGCGATCGTTCGCGGCATCGGTACGACCGGGGGCTCGCCATCGCTGTCTGGGTGATGTGTGTGCAGGGGCGAATGCCCGTGGCTGTGCGGATGCGTGCCGCTCATGCCCCGCCGACCTCCATGATCGCCGTGAAGCCGTCAGGATCGCGATGCAGCGCCTCCGGCCGGTGCTCGACGGTGAGTGCTTTCATCGATCCTCCTGGTGTACGAGGCCCGGCGTCCTTCAGCGCTTGGCCGCGCCCCTGTGCCGCACGACGTGGGTCCGTTTGCGTTTCGGTGGGCGTGACATTGCGGGCAACAGGGAGAGCGCGTGGTCAACCACGTTCCGACGAGAAAAGTCGGCTTCCTCCAATTCCGCCTGGGTGGCCAGGATGTCGTGCCCGCTCAAGCGGAAGGCGGAATTCACCAGCGACACGTGAGAGAAGGCCTGGGGAAAGTTGCCGACCAGGCGCCCATTGCGGGCGTCATACTCCTCGGAGAGGAGTCCGAGGTCGTTGCGCAGCGACAACAGGCGCGAGAAGAGCTCTTCGGCCTCATCGGAGCGACCGATCATGTGCAGGCAGTCGACCAACCAGAAGGAGCACGCCAGAAATGCCCCTTCGCGCCCGGTCAGACCGTCGATCTCGCCGTCATCGGCCGTGCGGTACCGCAGGACGAAGCCGTCGTCCATCAATCCCTTCTGGACAGCTTCGACGGTACTGACGACGCGGGGGTCGCTCGCCGGGAGGAACCCGACCAACGGGATCATGAGGACGCTGGCATCGAGCAGGTCGCACTCGTAGTACTGGGTGAAGGAGCCGAGCTTCTCGTTGTAGCCCTTTTTGCAGACTTCGGTGAATATCTGGTGGCGCAACACCCGCCATTCTTCGAGCGGTCCTTCGAGTTCGGGCCACTCCTCCAGTGTCCGCACCGCCCGGTCGACAGCGACCCAGGCCATCACTTTGGAATGTGTGAAGTGCCGGCGTGGTCCGCGCACTTCCCATATGCCGTCGTCCGGATCGTCCCAACCCGTACGCAAGAAGTCGACCAGCTGCGTCTGCAGGGCCCAGGCCGCACGGCTCTGGACACCCTCGCTGTGCGCTGAGGCATGGAGAGCGGACATGACCTCGCCGTAGACGTCGAGTTGGAATTGCCCCGAGGCGGCGTTGCCGATGCGTACCGGAGCCGAATTCTCGTAGCCCGGCAGCCATGAGGCCTCCCACTCATCGAGCCGGCGCTCACCGGCGGGGCCGTACATGATCTGCAAGCGCGACACATCACCGGCGACAGCCCGCAACAGCCAGTCGCGCCAGGCCATCGCCTCGTCGAAGTAGCCCCCGCGCATGAGTGACTCCAACGTCAGCGTGGCATCGCGCAGCCAGCAATAGCGGTAGTCCCAGTTGCGACTGCCACCTATCGCCTCGGGCAGGGAGGTGGTGGCCGCAGCCACGATGCCACCGGTGGGTTCATACGTAAGTGCCTTGAGCGTGATCAGCGAGCGGACGACCGCATCGCGATAAGGGCCCTCGTACGTGCAGCGCGAGGACCACTCCTTCCAGTAGGCATCCGTGAGATTGATGGCGTAATACGCGTCGAGCGGCGGCGGGGGGTCCTCGTGCGACGGAAACCACACGAACGTAAAGGGAAAGCGTGAACCTTCGCGTACGGTGAAGTCGGCCTCGGTGTGCAGGTCGTGACTGACAGGGTCGACCAGATGCCACAGCGCCACGGCGTCCGGACCCGCCGTCATACGGATCAACCCGTCGGTCGAGGTCAGCCAGGGAACAATTTCGCCGTAATCGAAACGCACAGCCAGGTCCATGTGCATGTCGACCGTTCCGGACACTCCCTCGACGAGACGGACCACATGCGGGTGACTGTCGCGCATGGGCATGCAATCAGTCACGCGGACCGTGCCCGTCGCCGTGTCGAATTCGGTCTCGAGGACCAGGGAGTCCTCGCGGTAGTGGCGTCGCATGGCCACGACGCTCGCTGGGCCCCCGGCAGGAGCCAGCTGCCAGAATCCGTTCGTCTCATCACCGAGGAGGCGGGCGAAGCAGGACGGGGAATCGAAATGGGGCAAGCAGAGCCAGTCGATCGAACCGTTGCTGCCCACGATGGCGGCCGTGTGCAGGTCGCCGATCACGGCATAGTCCTCGATGCGCAGCGTCATGTCCTCATTCTGCCCTTCTTCTCCGGTGACGTTATTCGGCCGCGCACTGTTGGGTGCTCACCGGTGCCTGTCGCGACTCGGCCAACTGCACACGCGCGAGTACTCCGGGCGAGGCCAGGGCGTAGCCCACATCGGGGTACACCGTGGATCGGGAGAAGACGATCCCGATGACCTGCCCGCCGGCAATCAGCACGGGACCGCCCGAATTTCCCGGGCGTACGTTGGCGTCCAGGGAGTAGACACCACGAGTCACGGCCCCCTGGTTGTAGATATCGCGCCCGAGAGCCGTGATGTAGCTCGAAATGCCGGCCCCGCCGACGGTCAACGGACCGTTCTCTGGGTAACCCAGGATCGCCGCCGGCGTCCCACGCGCCACATTGTTCGGATCGAGCGAGAGGATCGGGCCCAACGGCGCGTCCGTCCGCAACACAGCGAGATCGAACTTCGGATCGAAGAGGACGACCGTCCCGCGGTACGAGTTGCCGCCGACGACGACCTGGGTGCTGGGCTCACCGGCCACAACATGCGCATTCGTGGCCACCAAGCCGTGGCCAACCACGAATCCCGAACCCTCCTGCTCCTCGCCACACGCCGCACCCAGGATTTTGACAGTGGACGAGATTGCCGGATTGGCGAGGCCTCTGGTGGCGGCGTCTGTCGGCATGGCCACATCTCCGGGCGAGGGCTGCGTCAACGTGGAGAAGACCTGGGGGAAACCCTGTTCGTTGAGGTAGTTCTGCAGATCATTGAAGACAGGCGGCACCGTGGGCAGAATCCGATCGACCGAGTGCAGAATGTCGGAGCGCGCGACAGCGGAGCTCAGCCACGTGTAGCGGCTGTTCGGCGAGGAGATCACGCTGGCCACCAACCACGAAGTCAGCAGGACGGCGACCACCGCCACGCCGACGCCGAGCGCGGCATCGACGTGGCCGAGATGATGCCGCCGCAACGTGACGTTGCTATAGGTCCCGGCGACCCGCCCGACGATGCCCAGTGCACCTGCGGTGAGAAGCACGGCCGCCACGGTGATCCCCAGGCGCTCGTTGGAGGGATGAACGAACTTCAAGGCGGGCACCCACACCACCGCGCCCAGGAGAAATCCCACCCAGAAGCCGACAAAAGCGAAGATCTGCACGAGTGCGCCGAGCCGGAGGCCGTGGACTGCCGCGATCAGCATTAATCCGATAAGCAGCAGATCGACCCAGTTCACAGAAGCGAGGGTAGCCAACGATGCACCGAGAATCCGGCTGCCCACCACTATTGTCCTCCGCCGGTGCCCTGCAATCCATCACGACGACCTTGGCGCGCCCGGCTCACCGGGAGCTGTCGCGGGGCCGTGATGCTCCTGGCGCTGGGAATAGGGGTTGGCGCCTGCACCACGACCACGCTGCACTCGGGTTCGGGCGTTCCACGGGTCCTCGGGCAGGAATCGGGCACCCCTGACGTCGTGGGCCAACCCGCACCGGCCGGGACCGGGCAGCTCGCCGCCGTTTCTTGCGCCACGGCCCTGCTCTGCTGGGCGGTGGGAACGCCCGGGTCGGCCTCGGCGACGCCGGCCTCGGCCCCGTCCTCTTCGGCGCCCGTCCTCTTCGACCACGTCGACCTCGGCCCCGCCCTCGCCGACAACCGTGGTCGACGCCACCGTCAACGGCGGCCGGACGTGGGTGGCACAGCCTCTGGGACTGGACCCGGCTCCCGCCCTGACAGGGATCTCGTGTCCGACCGCCCGGCTCTGCATGGCCGTCGGCCTCGGCGGTTCGGCCTCCGACGGCGTCGTGCTCACCACCCACGACGCCGGGGCCAGTTGGGAAGCCGTGGCCGTACCCACGGGTGCCACGGTGCTCACCAGCGTCGAGTGTCAGAGCGCCATCGATTGCACGGTCATCGCGACCGATGGCGCCACATTCTGGTCGGCACAGTCAGTTGATTTCGGACGCCTCTGGCAACGTGGAGGCAGTCTCCCGGCGGGCCTGCAAGCTGCGGGATCGCTCACCTGCGTCACCGGCGGAGCCTGTCTGGTGACCGGGTTCACGGCCACGACGGCGGGGCACGGACAGGGCGCGATCGTGATCAGCAGCGACTCGGGCACGACGTGGACGGCCGCCAACGTCCCGGCGAAGACGGGGCTGCTCCAGAGCGTGGACTGCGCCACTGTCACGTCGTGCGTGGCAGCGGGGACGACCTCGACGACCGTCAGCGCCGTCGTCCCCGCGCACGGGGAGACGCTGACGAGCCAGGATGGTGGACAAACCTGGACCCCTTCCCCGGCCCGGCCCCCGATCGACGAGATCTACGGCGTTGCGTGCCCCTCGCCACGGTTGTGCGCCATGGTGGGCACCAAGTGGGTGGGCAACCCGGCCATCGGCACGGGAGGGGTGGCGCAGAGTCGCAACGGGGGCCAATCCTTCGTCGGGTCGACGAGCGAATACACGCCACTACCCCTCATTGCGCTGGACTGCCCGACCACGAGAGGGTGCATCGCCGTTGGAGGAAACACGCTGGCGCGGATCGTCCTCACCAAGGCCAAGCCCGGCGCGTCCGCCACCCCGAGCACACCGGCCGGTGGGGTGCACCGCCCCGAAGTCGGCGGCCGGGGCTGAAGCACTCGGCCCGCCCGTCCGACGCGGGTCAACGATCCGATCCGATAGGGGCCCTCGGTCCGGCACTCAACCGAGATGCGGGAGCACGCCCTCGCCCAGGAGCCGGATGTGGTCGAGATCCTCGAGATCGAGCACCTGGAGATACACGGTGTCCGCCCCGGCCTCGGCAAGCGCCCGGCAGCGCGCCACCACTTCGTCGGGGGTGCCCGCAGCCCCGTTGGCGCGGAGTTCGGCCACCTCACGGCCGATGGCCCGGGCCCGACGGTCGAGTTCGGCTTCGTCGGCGCCACAGCAGACCACCTGCGCCGCCGACAGATCCAGAGTCGCCGGGTCGCGGTCGATCTGTTCACAGGCCGCGCGCACCCGGGCGAACTGCGCTCCGGTCTCGGCCACCCCGTGGAAGGCCAGGTTGAATTCGTCGGCGAACGTGGCCGCCAGACGAGGGGTGCGGACGGCCCCGCCGCCACCGATGATCACGGGCGGGTGCGGTCGCTGCACCGGCTTGGGCAGGGCGGGGCTGTCCGCCAGCCGGTAATGGTTCCCGCTGAAGGAGTAGGTCTCACCGGTCGGGGTGTCCCACAAGCCGGTGATGATCGCCAGTTGCTCTTCGAGACGCTCGAAACGCTCGCCCAGCGGTGGAAAGGGTATGCCATAGGCGGTGTGCTCCCCCTCGTACCAACCCGTACCGAGCCCGAGCTCGATACGACCGCCGCTCATGGCGTCCACCTGGGCCACCGTGATGGCGAGGACCCCCGGCCAACGGAACGTCGACGAAGTCACCAGGGTGCCCAAGCGGATCCGGCTGGTCTCCCGGGCGAGGGCGCCCAGGGTGAGCCAGGCGTCGGTGGGGCCCGGCAGGCCGTCGCCGCCCATCGTCAGATAATGGTCGGAGCGGAAGAACGCATCGAAACCACATGCTTCCGCCTCTTGGGCCACCGTCAGCAGGCGCTCGTAGGTGGCGCCCTGCTGCGGCTCGACAAAGATTCGTACCTTCATTCGTGCGACCCTAACGGGAGCGGGCACACTACGGGCATGGAAATCGGCGTCATCTTCCCGCAGACCGAGCTCGGGGGCGACCGCGGCGCGGTCCGCGCCTATGGGCATGCCGCATCGTCCCTGGGCTACTCCCACCTGGCGGCCTACGACCATGTGCTGGGAGGTGATACCGCTGTCCTGGGCGATCTCGGTGGGCCCTATGACGTGCACACCACGTTCCACGAGCCCCTGCTCCTCTTCGCCTATCTGGCCGCGTTCACCAACCTCCACTTCGCCACATCCATCCTCATCGGGCCCCAACGCCAGACTGCACTCCTGGCCAAGCAGGCGGCCGAGCTCGACCTGCTCTCGGGGGGACAGTTCCGCCTCGGGCTCGGCATCGGGTGGAATCGGGTCGAATACGAGGCACTCGGGCAGCCCTTCGGCGAACGGGGGGCGGTCCTCGATGAGCAGATCGAGGTGTTGCGCCGGCTCTGGACGCAGGAGAGCGTGACGTTCGATGGGCGTTTCCACCACATCACGGCTGCGGGCCTGGCCCCGCTCCCGGTCCAGCGCCCCATACCGATCTGGCTCGGAGCTTTCGCCCCTTCGGCGTTGCGTCGCGTCGGTCGCGTCGCCGACGGCTGGTTCCCGATGGTCAGGCCCGGGGGCGGCCTGGCCGACGCGTTGGAAATCATCGCCGAAGCCGCCTGCGAGGTCGGGCGGGACCCTTCCACCATCGGGTTCGAGGGCCGTGTGAACTACGTCCCCGGTGACCCTGACCTCATGGCACAGCACGCGCAGAAGTGGCGCGAAGCAGGGGCGAGCCACATTTCGTTCAACACCATGGGAGCCGGGTTGCAAGGCGTGGACGAGCACATCAACGCCATCTCTCTCTTCGCCTCCCAACTGATCTAACGCCGGGCAGGGTCCGTGTGTCACCCCGGGCCCAGCGGCGGTGAGGGAGGATGGCGGGGTGAACGACGATACGAGCGGCTACCCGGGCGCGCCCCGGGGTGGTACGCCGACCCCGCGGGTGGCCCGGGCCAACGTTGGTGGGACGGCTACACGTGGACCGCGGCCACGGTGCTGCCCGAGGTCCCGCCGCCGCCCCCACCGCAACAGCCGCCGGCGTACCACGTCCCTCCGCCACCGCCCACTCCCGGCGCGTACCCCCGCTGGGTGCCCACGCCGACGACGACAGCGGATCTCGTGAGCCGCGAGCTCGCCATGACGCAGACCGCCCGGGTCGCCGTGATCTTCATCGGGCTCTACAGCCTGAGCACCTTTCTCAATCTGCAATTACGTCGCTCGGCGTTCAGGGCGATAGGTCACCATCTCCGTGTCGCCCTCGACGCCTCCGGCAACGGCAAGCCCGTTCCGAGCTTCTCCACTCCCCAGACCACCGACCCGCTCGAAGTGATCATCGGGCTGGCCGCAGCGGTCGCGCTGGTCTTTGCCCTGATCTGGCAATTCCGGGCCGCCTCGGCCGCACGGGCCCTCGGGTACCCCGCCAAGCGTTCGCCAGGGTGGGGCGTCGGATGTTGGTTCGTCCCCATCGTCAGTCTCTGGATGCCGTATCAAGCGATCCGGGACTGCTTGGCGCCCGACGATCCGCGTCGGCCGCAGGTCCTCCGCTGGTGGCTCGTGTGGATCGCCACGCAATTTCCGCGGCAGCGGCAACGGGGGCAGCCCTCGCCTCGAGCCACATCGCCCTCGGGATATCGATTGTCGGCGCGATGTTCGCACTTGCCGTCATCGCCACCGCACGACAGGTCGTCGCCTCTGTTTCGGCCGCGCACCAGTCGGCACTCTCAGGTCCGCGCGGGATGTGAACACGAACATCCGCACACCATAAGGTTGGGGCCACGTTCGAGACGGGAAGGAGTGCCGGTGAGCGCAGGACCTGAGTGGGGGCCGCTGGCCCGATTGGCGGGAATCTGGGAGGGCGACACGGGCGAGGATGTCGCCTACTCCAATGAAAAGGGGAGCGTCGGCCTGACGCCGTACCGCGAGCACACCGAGCTCAAACCCTTCGGTCCGGTGGAGAACGGCATCCAGACCCTGTACGGCTTGGACTACCGCATGGCGGCCTGGCGCGGCACGGAGGAGAACCCGTTCCACACCGAGGTCGGGTACTGGCTGTGGGATGCCACGGACTCCCAGGTGATGCGCTGCTTCCTGATACCCGCGGCTCTGCCCTCATCGCCGGCGGTCCCGTGGCGGCGGACGCCACCTCCTTCACCCTGGGCTCGGAAGTGGGCTCCGAAACCTACGGGATCCTCTCCAACCAGTTCCTGGCCGCCCAGGCACGCTGCGTCCGCTACGAGGTTGTCATCGATGCCAGCGAGGAAGGCGTCTTCCGCTACGAAGAAGTGTCGCTCATCGAGCACGGCAAGCTGACCGAGCACCTCAGTCACACCGATAGCAACACCCTGTACAAGATCGGCGACGCCTAGCCCGACCCGGTAGGGTCCTCGTCGGTGACCGGCGCCGAGACCGAAGCGGCAATTGCCGCCGTCTATGACGAGATGGTGGACACACGGCGCGCTGTGCACCGCCGGCCCGAGCTGGCGTTCAACGAGTACGCCACGACTGCATTGATCCGCGACCGGATGGCCGCGTTGGACATCGGGGAACTGCGCCGGGTCACCGAGACCGGTGGGATCTTCGCGATCGACGGCGGACGTCCGGGTCGCAGTGTCGTACTCCGGGCCGATATCGACGCGCTGCCGATCCAGGAGGACGCGGCCACACCGTTCCACTCCGACATCGACGGCACCATGCACGCCTGCGGGCACGATGTCCACGTGGCCTCACTGCTGGGCGTCGCCCGCGCCCTCGGCGCACGCCGGGCCGAGCTCCCGGGCCGCTACATCTTCTTGTTCCAGCCAGCCGAGGAAGCCTTGTGCGGTGCGAAGCGAATGCTCGAAGGCGGGGCGCTCGACGTCATCGGGGACGCTCGCCTCGTCGGTTTCCACGTCACCTCGCAGATCCCGGTCGGTATCGTGACTCTGCGCGAGGGCATCGCCATGTCGGAGGCACACGCACTGCGCATCACCCTGGTCGGGCCAGGCGGGCATGGCGCCATCCCGACGGTCAACGGTGACGTGATCAAGGCCACGGCAGACCTGGTGTCGCGTCTGGGCGGAGTGGCCACGGGCCTGATCTACGAGGGGGCGAGTTGCGTGTGCAGTGCCGGCATGCTGTCCGCAGGCACCGCGGTCAACGTGGTCCCGACCACCGCCACCGTCTCGGGCACGCTTCGCACGTTCACCGACGATCAACGCGAAGAGGCATTCCTCCGGTTGCGGGTGCTGTGCGACGCCATCGCGGACTCCCATGGTGTCGAGGTCGAGCTCGAGGTTCCAGAGCACACCCCTCAGGTGATCAACGACGGCCGGGTGACCGACCTCGTCGAATCAGCTTCGCAGGATCTCCTCGGACGTGACCACGTCATCCGCACGGTCCCCCACTCCCCAAGCGATGACGTCAGCGAATTCCTCAGCCACTTCCCAGGCTGTTACTTCTTCGTGGGCGGGGCGAATGCGGAGGGAACAAGTGGCATGCACCACAGCCCGACGTTCTCGGTCGAAGACGGAGCATTGCGCGTCGGCGCCGCGGTGGTCCTGCGCAGTGCCATCGCCATGGCCACACCGTGACGGCCGACCTGTTCTCCATCGCCGGCAAGACCGCGCTGGTCACCGGCGGCACCCGGGGTATCGGCCGGATGATCGCCGAGGGATTCGTCGAGGCGGGAGCCGTCGTCTACATCTCGTCGAGGCGGGCGGACGCCTGTGCCGATGTCGCCGCGGAGCTCTCCGCCAAGGGCTCGTGCGCCGGCGTGCCGGCCAATTTGTCCACCGAGGCGGGTTGTCGCGGGCTGGCCGACGAAATGGCCTCGCGGCTCCAACGTCTGGACATTCTGGTCAACAACGCCGGCGCCACCTGGGGTGCCCCTCTCGCCGAATTCGATGAGGCCGCGTTCGAGAGGGTGCTCGCGCTCAACGTCAAGGGTGTCTTCCACCTGACCAAATTCCTGGTACCTCTGCTCCAAGCGGCGGGCACGACCGAGGAGCCGGCGCGGGTGATCAACATCGGTTCGGTCGAAGGTTTCTCGGTGCCCTTGGTCGAGAACTATTCGTACTCGGCCAGCAAGGCGGCGGTGCACCATCTGACCCGGCATCTCGCCAAACGCCTTGCCCCCGCCATCACCGTCAATGCCATTGCGCCCGGACCGTTCGAATCGAAAATGATGGCGGCCACTCTCGAGGCCTTCGGAGAGCACATCGTGGCCAACGCACCGCTCAAGCGGATCGGCCGGCCGGACGACATGGCGGGCGCCGCCATCTACCTCTCGTCGCGGGCCGGGGCATACGTCACGGGTGCGGTCATCCCCGTCGACGGCGGTATCGCCACCACCCGCTGACCCCGAGCGGCGTGCCGGCCGCGCCTGTCGGGCCTACCGCGGCGCGAGGTTCTGCGGACCCGTCGACGGATAGCCGGCACCGGCACGTAGAGCGCCACCCCACGTCGTCAGCAGTGCGATCAGCTCATCGAAGTCGTCGCCCAACGTCCGCACCATCACGGTGCACTGGCGGTCGGTCGCCACTTCGATGTTCTCGCGGACAGTACGTCCGAACTCGGTGAACCCGCCGTCGTCAATGAGACCGTGCTCGCGCAGATGGGCCTCGGCCACATCGAGCTGAGCGCTGGACCAGGCGCGCGATCGCACGTAGCTGCGCAGCGGGATGCCCCAGAACAGTTCGGACAGCAGGCCGATCTCGGGTGCCTTGAACCCGCTCGAGATCCATGCCGCCGTGTGCGAGTCGCCGCGGTACTCCCGCATGAGGTCGGTGAGCCGCCACATGTCACCGAGCGGCGTTCCAGGCAGACCGAGATGCAACAACCCGGCGTAGAGAGGCCTGCCTTCGGGTCGCAATTGCGACGTCGCGCGGGCCAAGAGTTCGGTGGCGCGCGCCAACCCTTCGGGCCGCTCGCCCAGAATCCTCTCGAGTTGCGCCGTCGCACCGTCGGTGCGGGCAGCGCAGATGGTGTCCGCATCGGTGAGCTCCCACCCTTGGCGCACGCCGCGGGCAACAGTCTCGGGATTGAAGACGGCGAAGGCGGCCGCCACCACCTCACCGGGGACCTGGCCCATGACCGAGCCCCGACTCGTGAAGTAGGCCGGGCCATCGGGCAACTGGACCCCATTGTCCATCACGCCCGGGCAGGGCGAGAAGCCGAGCTTCTCGTAGGCCTGGTGGCACTCGGGCGCGAAGTAGACCTGCGCCGCCACAGGCTCGAGGACGGCGGCCAGCTGACGCGTCCGGGGCTCGAGATGCTTGTCGATGGTCATGGGCTCACCCTACGCCCAGCAATCAGTGAATTTTCGGCAACTCACGTCTCAGCTGGCCGAAATCGGCGGCCCGTACGATTACGACTCTTTCTCACCCTCTTTGATCGCCTCGTTGAGGTCTTTCGGACTGACCTTCAGCTCTTTCGCGATGTGCTTGTGGGCCCGCAGCTCGGCTTTCTCGATCGCCGCTTGCAGCGTCGATTCACCGACGACGATGAGGGCGGCTTCGCCGTTGTCGATCAGGTCCCCGAGCTCCTTGACGTCCGAGCGCGACATGCCCTTCCAGAGGTGGCCGCTGACGCCACCGACCGCGCCTCCTACCAAGGCGCTTCCGATTATCGAAGGTGGGAACAAGATGCCTACCAACGCGCCAACGGCAATCCCACCCCACGCCAGGTGCCGGGTCGTCGTCTCGTCTTTGTTGACGTGTAGTTTCCCCGTCGCGGACTTCGTCAAGACGGCGGCATCGTACGTCCCCACCGCCCCTGCAAGATGAAGATCCTTGACGACGTCGTAGTCCAACCGTGCCGACGCCTCATCGGGGTATGTCCCGATGAAGAGGAAGATCGCATCTGCCTTGGCCATGTTCGTAGCTCCAAACTTTCGGACAGTGGGAAACGACCACGCGACTGTACCCTGTTGGTTTCTTCTCGCAACGGAGGGGCCACAGAGTTTCCAGCGTCCCCGAGGTGGCCTTCACACCGGTCAGGTCCTGCCGAGGCCCTGAGGCTCGATCCGCTGATCAACATTGAGGCGACGGCGTCGACAAGTTCCCATGCAGTCGCATCGACGCTGCCGCCTCAGCGCAGCCCAAACGAATCCCTTAGCGCCGTCGGGACGGCAGTAAAGCGCCGATCAGCCAGAAAAGAGGGAAAATGAGGCCGATCAGGAACATGACCCAGTGGCCCTTCCTGATGGACATGATGCCCAGGGTCACCAGGAGCACGAAATAGAGAACACTCCACAGGGCGATGAAGCCGCCACCGGTTACGTCGGCAATCATCGGCCGCCTCCCTTGCTCGAAACACTCTGCTCCACCGACGATTCTTGCATGTGCCACACGGAGGGGCCATACGAAGCCCCAGCGTCACCCCGCTTTGGCCGTGAACCTCATCGGAAAGTGCTCGATGGACCGGATGTTGGGCGTGTACACCAACGTGTGGCCAGGCTCCACCGAGTACTCGGGGATCCGCCGGTGCCACTCGCGCAGTGCGACCCGCAGCTCCATGCGGGCCAGGTGCGAGCCCAGGCACCGGTGGATGCCACCGCCGAAGGCGATGTGACGGTTCACCTCGCGATCGAAGCGGACCTGGTCGGCGTCTTCAACCTCGTTGTCGTCCGTGTTGGCCGAGCCGAGCATGAGAACGATCGAGTCACCCTTGTGGACCGGGCAACCGGCGAAGGTCGTGTCCTCCGACGACGCGCGGGCGACCATCTGCACCGGTGTCTCCCACCGCAGGAGCTCCTCGATGGCCGACGGGATCAGGCTCGGGTCCTCAGCCAGCTGTCGGCGGTGCTCAGGGTGCTGGGAGAGGAACGCGAACATGCAGTCCAACGTCGCAGTCACCGTGTCGAGGCCGGCGATGAGGAACAGGAAGCAGATGTCCAGAATGTCCTCACGGGTCAGGGTGTGTCCGTCCACCTCTGCGCTGAGGAAGCGTGACACCAGATCCGCCCGGGGCTCTTTCTCGCGCTCGTCCAGCACCTGGTTGAAGTAGGCGTAGATGGAATCAGCCACCTTTTGTTGGTGGGCGTCGGCCTTCTTGCTGCCGTAGGGCGAGCCGGTGACGTGATCGGGCCGGATGATGCCGTCCTTCATGGCCAAGAAGCGGTCAAGCTCCTCGGGCGGCAACCCCAGCAGCTTGAGAAAGACCTGCGACGGGATACGGAACGGAGAACTCCGCCGAGAAGTCGACCTCGCCCCGATTGATGAAGCGGTCGATGAGATCGTTGACGAGGACCGCCACTTCCTCCTCCATCGCCGTCATCAGGCGGGGGGCGAAAATCGGGTCGAGAAGCTTGCGGTACTTCTTGTGGTCGGGCGGATCGATCTGTAAAGGGATCAGGGGGCGGACGTTCTTCAGGTCGACCGCGGACATGTTGGACGTGAACATCTCGGGGTGACGGAGGGCCTCGTCGATGTCGGCTTTGCGGCTCAGGACCAACGATCCCTCGAGGGCCAACACCGGGCTGCCGTCCCGCAATGCCTTGAAGACAGGTTGAGGATTGGCCGCCATGTCCGATTCGCCATCGAAAGGGCCCGCCGCCTCTCCCTCGGTGATCCCGGGTGCGTCAGTTGTTGCGTCCATGTGCTCTCTCCTGAATGGGGTTTTGGTCGAATCGGTTTGAAGTGGGTTGCAATCTCATCGGTCGGTGATTCTCTTCATGCGTCCGTCGAAGGCAGGAGGATGCCGTTGACGGACTGCACGAGAGCACGGTCGTCGGGCTCGGGAATGATGAAGCTCGAGGCGAAGAGGCGGACGACCACATCGACGAGCTGCTCTCGGCTGAGGGCTCCCGTGGCCACCGCCGGCACCGAGTCGAAAGCGTCGCCCAACTGGGTCAGGAGGGCCACTTCCAGCTTCGGAAGGTGCACCAGTAGATAGCCGAGCACGAACCCCGGTTCGTGTTCGAAGAGTTCCCGGGCCGGGTGCATGCGGATGTAATCGAAGGCGAAGGCCACGAAGGCCCGCATCCGCCCAGTTGGATCCTCACAGGCGGCCAAGGCGGATGCGAGGCCCTGGTTGAACGTGCGCTCGTCGAAGATCGCCACCGCGTCCAGCAGGCACTCCTTGCTCGGGAAGTAGCGGTACAACGTCCCACGTGACACGCCCGCCGCTTCGCTGACCTCTTGCATGCCGAGCCGCTTGACTCCACGACGCCCGACCAGTCGTAGCGTGGCGCTGAGGATTCGCTCCTCGGTGGAGCCGTACTGCGGGGCACTGTCGGACGCCGTGACCACGGGCCCGGGTACTGACCCAACCCGCAGTGGAGAGTCGAGCGCCACCGTCATGGTGGACATACTAGACATTTACCGTATCGTTTGTCTCATCGAGGGTGCCCACGGTCCCGCGAAGGACACTCTCTGTTCCTGTGGATAGCGTGCGTAGGTGCGTATCGTGTCCCTCCTGCCATCCGCCACCGAGATCCTGTTCGCGTTAGGCGCAGGTCCCGACGTGGTCGGGGTGACCTTCGAATGCGACTTTCCCCCCGAGGCGCGGACCCGCCGGATCGTCTCGACCACGACCCTGCCCGAAGGCCTTTCACCCCCGGAGATCGATGCCATGGTACGGGCCCGCATGGCCGCCGGCGAGGATCTCTACACCCTGGACGAGGGCGCGCTCCGCAGCATCGATCCCGACCTCGTGGTGACGCAGGACCTCTGCGCCGTGTGCGCGGTGGATATCAGCGAGGTGGACCAGGCACTGGCACATCTCGGGTGCCGCGCCGAGGTGCTCACGCTCGATCCCATGACACTCGACGACGTCCTGTCCTCCATTGAGACGGTGGGTCAGGCGACCGGTACCCACCAACGGGCGTCGGAATTGGTGGTGTCGCTCCGGCAGCGCCTCGATCACGTCGCCCGGGCCGTGGCCACGCGCCACCGCCCCCGCCTCGCTGTCCTCGAATGGACCGACCCGCCGTTCTCATCGGGGCATTGGGTACCCGACATGGTCGCAGCGGCGGGGGCCGAACCGGTCCTCGGTGTCGCAGGAGAGCGGTCGAAAAAGATCGAGTGGCATGACGTCGGCGCAGCGCAACCAGACCTGATCGTGGTCGCCCCCTGTGGTTTCCGGCTGGAGGGCGCGCGAGAGCTGGCGGAGCACGTCGTCGCGGCCGGCGTGCTGCCCCCGGATGTTCCCGTGTGGGCAGTGGACGCCGATGCGGCCTTCGTCCGACCGGGACCGCGGGTGGTCGACGGCGTCGAAACACTGGCTCACCTCGCCCACCCCGGTGTGGTGAATGGTCCCCCGGGCATGGCCGCGCAGGTGCGGAACGTTTCAGTCTGAGGACCGGGGTCAGCGCGCGATCGTCGTTACGCTCCGGAGCGGCGGGTCACCAAGGTCCGCGTTCACCTGTGCCGAGGGTTGACCGCGCCGGTCCTTCGCGTGTGCCCGTGCCCTTCGCACGTGGTTGACGACCTCCATGGCCTGTTTGCGGCGGGCGCTCCCGTGATCGGGATCGAAGAAATAGGCCACGGAGAAGCCCAACCCCGAGATGACCAGCCTCCCTGTCGATTTTCGGGCCCTGTGGGCGCGACCCCGCGCCGACTCGAATGTCCCCTTTGGGTCCATCACCGCATCTGCCTCGTTTCACATATCGCCAATCCTGCGTTGCCAATACCCCGAGGCGGCCCGACAGAAACGCTGCGTCATCGTGTGGCTCCGAAAGAATCGCTCAGTCGATTCTCGCCAGCTCCTCCTCGATCTTGTCGAACCCTTGCTCAATCTCCTTGAGCTCGTCTGCGGTGCCCTGCACCTTCGGCCCGGTGAACCACTTGCGTGCGCTCAGCAACCAGTAGCCGCCGGAGAACAACAGGACCACACCCACGGCGATGGGGGCGTAGTTGAAATTGTCCCGGTTGATGGTCGAGAACGACACCTCGGGGAGCATGAAGAGCACCGCGATGAAGGCCACCCAGATGATCCCGACCCAGCCCACGAGGGGACTCCACTTACCCAGCGACCAACGTCCGCCTTGCCAGTTCTTCCCTTGCAAGCGTCGCAACAGGGTAGGCAGCACGTAGGCGATATACAGGCCGATGGTGGCGATCGACGTCACCGCGGCATAGGCCACGCCGCTCCAGAGCGAGGGGATGGCGAGGATGAAGGCGAAGACCACGCAGAACCAGATCGAGTTCGTGGGCGTCCTCGTGCGCGGGTTGATGCGGTGCCAGTACTTGTGCCCGGGCACGGCCCCGTCCCGACTGAAAGCGAAGAGCATGCGGGAGTTCGCTGTCACCGAAGCCATGCCACAGAAGGCCTGGGCGATAACGGCGATGAGCAGGAGCAGCTCGGCTCCGAGGCGTGAGAGCGCGACCTCCCAAATGGCCACCGGGGCGGCGGTGTCTGCGGCCGTGGCCGTGTAGACCGCCGGGTGGGTGGGGATCACCGAGGTGATGGCGAGGATCAAGATCCACCCGGCGATGAGGGACACCACGATGGAGCTCACAATCCCTCTCGGCGCCGCCAGATCGGCGTTCTTGGTCTCTTCGGACATATGGGCCGAGGCGTCATAGCCGGTAAAGGTGTACTGCGCCATCAACAGCCCGAGCATGAAGACGTAGATCGGCACGCCCAGTGTGCTCTTGTTCTCGAATTTGGTGAAGATGAAACTGGCCGAGGCGTGATGGCTCGGGACGAAGAAGAGCACAATGGCGATGGTGAGCACACCGAGCATGTGCCACCACGCGCTCACGTCGGAGAGGAACGCAACGATGCGGACCCCGAACGTATTGAGGATGCCGTGCACGATGAGGATGCCGGCGTAGATGATCAGGACGTAGCCGGCCGTGTCCTTATAACCCGTGGTCAGGTTCAAGAACACGGTGAAGAAGGTCGCAAAGCCGTAGTCGATGCCGGCGGTGACCGCGACCTGGCCCAGCAGGTTGAACCATCCGGTGAACCAACTCCACGCACCGGGATTGTTCTTGGAGAGTTTGGCCGACCAGTAATACAGACCCCCGGCCGTCGGATACGCCGACGCGATCTCGGCCATGCCGAGGCCCACGATGGTGGTCATGACGCCCACGATGACCCAGCCCCAGACGATGTCCACCGGCCCGCCGTACGTCATGCCGAAGTAGTAGAGCGTCAAGCATCCGGACAGGACCGAGATGATGGTGAACGACACGGCAAAGTTGGAGAAACCTCCCATCCTCCGCCGTAGCTCCTGCGCGTAACCGAGCGCATGCAGTTGTGCCACATCATGGTCGCGGATCGAACCACTCACCGTGGCCTCCGGAGTCGTCATGGTCGCCCCCCTGCCGGCGCAGCTACACGCCGCTCGATGTGACAAACGTGTGCCACATGGGAGCAGGGATCAACGGCCGTGTCAAGCGCCTTTTGGCAAGGGGTTCACCAGCCGAACCGGGAGGGAATCGCTGCACGGATCGAGCCCGACGTCGGTGTGGCGCATCCGCTCCACGGTTGAGATCGGGGTGCGGAGGGTATAGCTCCGGCGCCGGGTCAGCGTCCGCTCGCTCAGGTCGACTTCGAATTTCTGCTTCGGCCCGAAAATAGTCATTTTCCGGGGAGTTGACTCGGCAACGAGCCAACGCCCGGGCGCAGAGGACCACCCTATGACAGACCAGAAAGCAGTTGGCTCACGATGGCGACAGCGCTACCGCGTCCTTCCCCGCGTCGAACAACGCACAGTGGGAAGCCGTTGGCTCTATCGCGTCGACCACTACAGCTCGCTTCCCGTCGTGGCCGTCGGCGTCGGCGTCGCGCTGCTTTCCGCCTTCGTCGTGGGGGTCGTTCTCGGCTTTCCCGACGGGTGGGTCATCGCCTTCGAATCGGGTTCCTCGGCTGTGACGCTGGCCATGGTGTTCGTCATTCAGCACACCCAGAGTCGCGAGCAGGCCGCCACGCAACGCAAGCTCGACGAGTTGCTCCGCGCCCTCCCCGAGGCTCGGAGCGGGCTCATCATGCTGGAGGAGGCGTCGGAGGAGACCATGAAGATGGTCGAAGAGGGACAGCGCGACCTGAAGCGACACACCGATGACGAAGAAGGATCCCTGAGCCCGGGAGTCGGCTCGACACCCCGTTGAGCGGCCTCGCGGCGCAGACGTCACGCCGCGGGCGCCAATTCCTGCCAGATGAGCCCGGATAAACCCTCGATGGCGGAGATCCCATCGGCCTCATTGGCGCCGTCCGTCAGGACCGCGATCACGTAGTTACGACCGTCGCCGTCGACGTAGCCGATGCTGTTCACCTGCCAGCCACCGCTGTCGAGTGGAAGCCATCCGTCCTTGAGGGCCACTGTTGCGTCCGTTCCCGGGCCCGAGGAGACCCCCCAGTCCTCGTCGGATTCGACATGCGACATCAGGCCGAGCGCGTCACTCTGCGACGCTGTCGTGAGGACGTCACTGGGGTACGCCACGGTGCGCATGAGCTGCACCTGGTCGGCCGCACTCGTCGTCGACAACCCCCAATATCCCGCCGCGTCGGGAGTCGTCTGGGTAAGCCCCGCCGCAGTGTCGAAACGTTGGACCGCCGAGGCGCCACCCTCGCTGTCCCACAGGTCTTGTGCGTCGTCATTGTCGCTGTGCTCGATCATGCTCTGGCTCAGGGTCTGCTCCGCAGGTGTGAGCGCCTGACCGTCAGCCTGGGTCTGCGCCAAAAGGGTCGCCAGAATGTCCACCTTCATGATGCTGGCCGTCACTTCAACCGTGTCGGGCCGGTAGACCGACGTGCGACCCGTGACGTCGTCGTACACGGCCGCGGTCATGTCCTCCGTACTGTTGGCCGCGAGATACGCCTCCACCGAGGGTTGCGCGAAGAGGTCGCCGGCGCCGAGCGTCGCGTGGTGGGTGACGGTGACGACCGTCGAACTGGTGGACGTCGCCGTCGACTTCCCCTGCGTGGACCGATCAGCGCGGCGAATGGGACTGGCCGGGCGGTTGAGGATCACCACGCCGGCCACGGAGAGGACGAGAACCGCACACGCCGCACCGGCGAGTCGGTGATGCAGACGCCGCCGTTTGGCACGACGTCGCGAGACCCTCGACTCGCGTGGCACACCCGGGCCCGTCGAGGCATGGGCGGCCGGCGCGCCGAGGTCGTCCAACGCGGACATGTCGCAATCGTAACGAGAGCGCCGCTCGTGACCCGGGCATTTGCACGATCGACCTAAGGTGCGATGCATGGAACTCGGAATTCACTATGCGAACTTCACCCTCCCCGGCGGCCCCGAAACCATGGCTCCGACACTCGCCGCCACTGCCCGGGCGGCCGAAGACGGTGGGTGTTCGGTCTTCACCCTCATGGACCATTGGTTTCAGATGGAGGCATTCGCCACGGCGCAGGACCCCATGCTCGAGGGCTACACCGCGCTCGGCTTTCTCGCCGGGCAGACGCAGACCATGACACTGGCCCTCCTCGTGACGGGAGTCACGTACCGTCATCCCGGACTGTTGGCCAAAATCGTCACCACCCTCGACATCGTGTCCGGCGGGCGGGCGCAATTGGGCATCGGTGCCGCCTGGTACGAACGCGAGCACCTGGGACTCGGCGTGCCGTTCCCACCGCTCAGCGAGCGTTTCGAGCGGTTGGAGGAAGCACTCCAGATCTGCCACCAGATGTGGAGCGACGACGACGGTCCGTACAACGGCAGGTATTACCAGCTGGCTGAGACCATCTGTTCACCCCGGCCGATACAGAAGCCGGCGCCGAAAATACTCATCGGTGGCAGCGGCGAGCAGAAGACGCTGAAGCTTGTGGCCCGCTACGCCGACGCGTGCAACCTCTTCGCGGCGGACGCCTCCGTCGTGGCGCACAAGCTGGACGTGCTCGCCCGCCACTGCGAAGCCGAGGACCGCGATCTCGCCAGTATCCAGAAAACGGTCCTCGGGCCCAACCCCCTGGACGACGTCGACGCGTTCCTCTCCCTCATGAAGGTCTACGCCGACCTCGGCATCTCACTGGTCGAGGTGGTGCCGCCCGGTCCGGACCCGGCGGCGTGGGTGGCCGAGCTCGGCGAAAAGGTCGTGCCCAGACTCAAAGAGGTCTGAGGCTGAGGCTGAGGTCTGACCAGGACTCCTCTCGCCGGTCATCGCCGGCGGGTGTTCCTCAAGCTTCGAGTCGGAACGGCGGGTACACGTCGGTGAGCAGGACCGCGTAAGCCATGACGCGAATGCTCCACCGGTAGTAGCCGACGCAGAACTCGCGCATGCCCTCGGGCCATTTCCCCGTGAAGAGCACGATGAACCACGCCAGGAACAAGACGACGGATGCCGCAATACCCACGAAGGAGACCACCACGTAGGCGGGAATAACCCAGATCAGGCGCAGGGCCACGGTGAGCCTGTTGCGGGTTTCGTCCGCGACGCTGCTCAACACGGCGGGACAACCCCCGGGATCGGCGTAGCCCGAAGGCAGGTCGAACCCGGGATATTGCTCGGTCCAACCGTAGAGATAGGCGTAGACCCGCCACTGGTAGCGGAATACCTTCACCATGAAGGCTCCCCAGTTCTCGGGCATCTTCCCGGTGAAGAGGATGACGAACCAACTGACGATCGAGAGGATCTGCACGCCGATGAAGAAGACGACGAGGATCACCATCGGTGGGATGACGAGGAGCCAGTTCAACAGCGGACGCCATCGGGGGATCTCCGCGGGACTGGTCACTTCGAGATTCAGCGGGTACGTCATCGTCATTCCTGCCCCCTCTTGGTGTGCCGCCGACCCTAGCCTTGACTCCGTCCCGCTGGATTCATCGCCTCCATGATGGCGGTTGCCGCCCGAGGCACGGTCCAATCCACGTCGCCGTCCACTCCAGCCAGAACGGCAAACGGGCGCAGCGTCGTGAAGTACGAGAACGCGCCGGCAGCCATCTTCTCCTCCCATGTCCAGGCCGCGACCTGGCGGTAGAGACTTCGATGGGCGAGCTTGGCTGCTGCGGCGGCCATCTCCAACTCATCTAAACCGATAGGAGCGAGGACCCCGTCGTCGCTGGCGAACAAACCCACCGCCTCGAGATCGACCATGGGATCGGCTGGGATGCAGACGCTGGTGGCGGTATCACCGACCTCGATCCGCACACCGGGACGGAACACCAGTGCTGCCACCACGCTCTGAAAAGGAGCCTGGTGTGCCACCGCGCTCCACGGCAAGAAACTCTGGCCGAGGTAGGCGAATTCGCGCACCAGCATGACCCGGTCCCGGGGCAGGGCGTAAGGGCCCGTCTCGCCTATCCCCACGCGGCACTCCATGAAATTGAGGAAGAGAAACTGCATCAGTGCCCCCATGGCGCGACGTAACTGCGTCACCTCCGCCGGCGACACCCCGGTCGCCGTCACTGCCAACTCGGCGATGCACTCCTTGGGGTACGGCTGGACGACGTTGCCGGCTGCCCACACGGTGGAGAACCCGTCGGCGCGCCAACTGCTCGTCGCGCCATGCCAGAACTCGTGCAGGATGGAGAAACGTTCGGCGGCGTCGGAGTAGGACACACCCTGGCGCAGCCACCCGTCATGGCCGCCCGGAGGCAGGCAGGCCAGGCAGAAGAAATGCGTCGAGTTCACGCCCAGTCCGGGACGGCGCAGACCGGCGCCGATGCTCTCGGGTGAACATTCGGCTGTGATGCGGTCCACGATGGCGGGCCACCGGTCCCACACTTCGAGGCCCTGGATGGCGAGGTACTCCATCGGGATGAGCGGCGAGGCGAACATCGTCCGCGTCCCGGCCTGATAGCCCGAGATGCGGGTCACGATGTTGTGGCGCCACTCGTCGATGTCCGCCGGAGTGAGCACGTGACGGCTCATGGCTTCACATCTCCAGGGTGCGGAGTTGACCGCTCTCGAGATCGAGTTCGACCTGGGCGCCATCGCGCAACTCTCGGCCCTCTGCTATCTCGAAACCCACCAGGGCCGGTGTCCCGAGCTCACGACTGACGATGGCCAGGTGACTCCCGAGGTCTCCGGAGAGACAGACCAAGCCGGCCAGGTCGGCCTGGATCGGGCCGAGGAACGTGGCACCGGCATCGCGGATCACTGCCACCAGCGCACGCCCGTCGATCTCGTCCAGCAGGGCGAGGACGTCGGCCGGCTCGTTCAGCGCGACGAGCCGGCCCGAGACCGCCGCACCATCGGCGACGGGTATGCCGACGCCGAGGACGGTCACGACAGCCATTTCCGTCGCTTCACCCTGGCCCGCACTCGCTGTCGGACCCGAGGGGATACTTCACGTGATCGCCGACGATCGTCGTGTCGAACACGCCGTACCCGACATCGGCCCCACGACGGAACCGGCACAGGCAGGCGTCGATCCGGCTGGTCGGGAACAGTTCCGCTTGCGGCGTACTGGAGAACTCCACACGGTGGTCTCCGACGTAGGACCCGTGCTGCCAGGACTCCGACTGCCCATACCCGCTGCCCTTGTCGAGGCAGAGGCGGGTCAGGGCCTCGATCTCGATGCCGGGGTGCTGCGATGCGAACGAAATGGTCCCGCCGGCCAGTCTGCGCGAGCCGGGAACGAAAACAAGCTGATGGTCGGTCGGGCCGAGATCGGACACTCCCTCGCTCGGGAGACGGGGAACCAGATGTGCCGCTCGACGTTCGGGCACGCCCTTCGCATCCTCGAAGGCGGCGTAAAGGACGGTGTACCCCTCGAACTGCATCGGGGCCCACGTGAAGAACGATGTGAAGGAGGCGCGAGGGAACGGCACGAGCGGCACGCTGTCGGCCAACCGGCGCAGACCCCAGCTGCGATCGCGCGCCCCCCAGTAACGGTCCGGCGTGATCGAGAATTGCTCGTCACCCAACCGGAGGGCGCCAGACCACCGGCCGGTCTGCACGAAGCGTTGGCCGTCGTCGGTCGTGCGCGGCCCCACCTTGGCGTTGGTGCGCTGCTCGAGGTACGGCGCGACGTCGGCTTCCCAGGTGAGATCGAATTCGATCGGTGACCCCTCGTGCTCGTCGGCCCGCACGTTGACGGACCTGGTCCCAGAGAGGATCTCGATGCCGAGGGGCCCGGCACGCGTGACGGCGCGGTCGCCATCGAACACAATTGAACTGCGCAGGGAGTGCTGCACTCCGTGGCGTACGGCGATGGCATAGGCATCGATGAGCCCACGATTCGGGTACTGCCCGAGCCCGACGATCATGAACAGGGCGTCGCTGTGGGAGTAGAGGTTGAAATAGAAGCGCTCGAAGAAGTTCGGGTCCGTGGTTGCCACTGTGGCCAGCAGCTCCGGCGCCTGGTGGACGGCGTAATCGTCCAAGGCGGACACATGCCCCCGCTCATCGGCCATGTCGTGATGGTATCCGGCATTGGCTCGACGACCCCCTGCGACGGGAAAGTAGCCTGGGCACTGTCATGACGAGCTTGCCCTCGGGCCCGCGCAAGGTCCTTCCGCCCGTGCCAGGTCAGGACGACCTCGACTTGGACGCGTACCTTGCCATCCACGCGCTTTGTGTGAAGCAGGTCGCCACGGTGTCCGAACTGGTGGCGATGACGTCCATGGAGCCAGAGGCGCTGGAACGACAGTTGGCCCTGTTGGAGCACGCCGGTGAGGCGGTCCTTCGGGCCCGCCATCAGCTCTGGCAGCCGACACCGGACGGGGCGGCCCGCCACAAGCACCGACTAGCCGACGAGGCCGCCCGCAACCCGGGCACCGGTCAGCTCCGCCAGGCTTACGACGATTTCCTTCCCCTCAACGTGGCCCTGAAAGAACAGTGCGGGAAGTGGCAACTCCACCAGGGCCAACCGAACGAGCACGACGACCCCGCCTACGACACCGGGGTGCTCGACGGACTCGGAGCGATCCACCAGAAGGCCGGGGACGTCCTCGCAGCCATGACAACTGCGCTCCCGCGCCTCGGTGGCTACCGCCCGAGACTCGAGGAGGCATATGACCGCCTGCGTCACGGTGATGCAGACGCATTCACCGGGGTAGCGTGCGGTTCGTATCATGACATCTGGATGGAACTGCACCAGGACCTGATCCTCACGCTCGGCATTGACCGCCTTGCCGAAGGTTCGGTGTGACTGCTCGAACCGACCACACACCGCTCGTCTTCCCCTTTGACCACCACCACGACGCGCCCCCGCGCTCGTTGCGACATCAGCTCGGCGGGAAGGGCGCCAACCTGGCAGAGATGACCACAGTGCTCGGCTTGGGCGTCCCGCCCGGCTTCACCATCACGACCGACGCCTGCCGGGCTTTCCTCTCCGACGGATGGCCGGCACATCTGGACCGACAGATCGACCGGGCCGTGGAGGAGCTGGAAGCCTCCACCGGCCGCCGGCTCGGGGACCCGGTTGACCCCTTGCTGGTCAGTGTGCGGTCGGGAGCGAGCGACTCCATGCCCGGCATGTTGGACACCGTGCTCAACGTGGGCCTCAACGAACAGGTCCGTCGCGCGCTGGCGGCCAGCTCAGGCCGCGAGGACTTCGCCTGGGACTGCTATCGGCGGTTCCTCCTCATGTACGGCAGGGTCGTCCTTCAGCGCGGCGATCAGCTCGCCGACAGGGATGGTGCGAACTCCCGAGAAGTGTGCCGCTCCCTTCTCGCACACGACGCTCCGGCGTTCCCCGACGATCCGCGCGAGCAGCTGGCGGCGGCCATCCGCGCCGTCTTCGCATCGTGGAACGCACCGCGCGCCCACGCCTACCGACAGCACGCCGGACTTGACGGCGACGGCGGCACCGCAGTCAACGTGCAGGCCATGGTGTTCGGCAACCGCGACGAACGTTCGGGAAGTGGGGTGGCCTTCACCCGCGACCTCTCGACCGGCGAACGCACGCCCCGAGGCGAGTTCCTCTGGCAGGCCCAGGGCGAAGACGTGGTCGCCGGTACGCATGTGACCTTGGACCTGGGCGCCCTGGCCGGACGACTCCCCGATGTCCATCAGCAGCTGTTGGCGACGTTCGATCATCTGGAACGGCACTTCGCCGACGTCTGCGAGGTGGAGTTCACCGTCGAGTCCTCGCGTCTATGGATCCTCCAGGTACGTCGCGCCCGGCCGTCCGGGTTGGGCGCCTTCCGACTTGCGGTGAGGCTCGCAACACAGCCCGGATGGTCGATCACCCGAGAAGACGCAGTGACTCGGATAACCCTCGACGATCTGGTCCAGGCCCAACGGCCCACGTTCGAGAGCGGTTCCCACCCCCTCGCCTTCGGCGTGGGTGCCTCCCCCGGCGCGGCCGTAGGGCACGCGGTCTTCAGCGCGGACAGGGCGTTGGAGCAGTCCGCGCTGGGTGTCCCGGTGATATTGGTCCGCGACGAGACCTCACCGGCCGATGTACGTGGCATGCAGGTGGCAGAGGGAGTGCTCACCTCTCGTGGCGGCTTGGTCAGTCACGCTGCAGTCGTGGCCAGGAGTTGGGGCATACCGGCCGTGGTCGGCGCGCCCATCGAGATCGGGTCTGAGACCTTCCGCGTGGGGAGCATCGCAGTGGCTGCAGGTGAGCTTCTGTCGATCGACGGGACGACCGGCGCTCTATCACTGGGGGCGCAGCACATGAAGGCTGTCGCATTGGACGACGACGTGGCGACGATCCTCTCGTGGGCCGATGTGATCTCGGGAAAAGATCCGACGACCGCCAGTCCGGGCGAGCGCCTGGACGCCGCGCATAAACGGCAGCGCGGGCCCGAGCGGGACACCCATCAGCGCTGATTCTGGCGGGGAACGGCGACCTCTTCAAGGAGCAGATGGATGGTGGCGGCGACGGGGATCGCAACCAGCGCACCGATGAGGCCCAGCAGCGTGCCACCGACAAGAGTGGCGATGATCGTGAGTCCAGGGGTGACCTTGACCGTGTGCTTCATTACCCGTGGATTGACGAAGTAGTCCTCCAGATACCGGTACACGATGTAGAACGCGACCGTCGCGATCCCGACCGGGATGCCCTTGGTGAACGCCACGAGCGAGACGATGATGCCGGCGATGGTCGACCCCACCATGGGTATCAGATCGAAGAGCGCCACAACGAGGGAGAGCAGCAGGGCGTAGGGGACGCCGAAAATCAGCAACCAGATATATGTGCCGATACCAGAGATGAGCGACGTGAGCAGGTTGCCGAGCATGAATCCGCCCACTCGGTCGAACACCTCGTCCGTGAGAAGACCGGCCCGCACCCGGCGGCTCTTGGGCAGGAGCGAAAGCCACAATGCCTTGACGCCGGGAAGGGCGATCAGGAAATAAATGGTGAGGGCCACGACGCTGATCGTCGCTATCCCCACGGAAAGGAGCACCTTCCCGGCTCCGAGGATACCCCCGTAGGGAATCTTGAGCTTCTGTTTACCCTGGAGGTAACTCGTGAGATGGAGCTTCACCGCGAACTTGCCGGCCCAGCCCCTCCCGTGGGCGATGTTCGACTTGTAGCGGGGATAGTTCTTCACGATCGTCTGGATCTCGTGCGACAGGGGCCCCACCGCAGCAAGGACGAACGCCCCGATGAGGAGGACAAAGCCAAGGGTCACCATGCCGACCGCCATACCGCGCCCGACGCCACGACCTACGAGGAAGACGAGAATCGGGTTCAGCCCGATGGCGATGAAGAGGGCCAACCCGATGATGATGAGGACGCTGGAGATATCCGCCAGGCCGCGCACGAGGAAGTAGGTCACCGCAACGCCGAAGGCGCCTGACAGACCTATGAAAAAAGGAGATCGGTGATCGAAGGGTCGCCCGAGCGTCCCCAGGGACTCGTCTGATTGGTCGAACTCCCGTTCCACGCTCGCCGGCAGGATCAAGACGCCATTTGCCGAACTCGCTTCGTCACCCGGGACGGCGGCAGGCGAGTCACCCGGGTCGAATGTCATCGTCGTGACCTACCCGATCGTCGCCGGCTAAAACGACCCGAGCACCGTCCCCTGGTGACAGCCGTTCCGGGTACGTACCCCGGAACATCTTGGGTAGTCTCGCGACCGAGATTGGGAGGGTGTTCCGGAGTATGCCCTGAGCCGGGCGGATGCGGCGGGGCCGGCGACGAGGGGGAAGAAATGCGAAGGATCGGATCTGCCCTCGCGGCATCGGCCGCGATGATACTGGTGTTCTCCGGCCTGGCCGAACTCGGTCAAGGTGCGGGCGCAGGTACCACCTCGACAACATCCGTCGAGCGCCACTTCCAGGCATTCGAAGCCGCTGTCGCCCAGGCCACCGCCAAGGCCGAGCAGTATCAGTACGTGAACCAGACCTCGCCCCGGGACAGGTCCGACGCGGTGGGCTACGTCCGGCAGTTGGCGCAACTCAATCTCGATACGCAGCTGCTCGCCATCGATCCCGACCACCCTGTGTTCTTCCGCGATCCCGATCCCTTTTCGGTTCCTGGTTCCAATCCTCCCGTCCGCTCGGGGATCTACGACCCCGACAACATCAGTTACATCGCCATCGTCAACGGCTCCGACCAGTACCGGATCACGGGGAAGCGCGGCAATTCGGACGACCTGAGCGTGCAGGCCATCAGCGGGTTCCCTGGCGCCGGCTCAACGGGTAGTCCCACCGCTACCTTGCTCAAGAATCAGATAGCGGTGAACAGCAATGGCACGTACACCATCACGATCGGTGGGACGCGACCCGCCGGCGTCTCGGGGAACTGGCTGCCGACCGTTCCCCAGACGACGCTCATCTCGGTGCGCGAAGCGTTCAACAACTGGTCCGACGCCGCCGGCGACCAATTACGCATACAAACCATTGGCCAGACCGGACCGCCCCCGGCCACACTGACCAACCAACAATTGATCACCGCCATCGACGCCGCCACCGGTGCCGTCACGCAACAGGCCTCCTACTGGACGACCCTTTGGGGCTCATTGCTCTCCTCGTTGCCGCCGAACCAGGTGCGGGCGCCTTCTCCGACGCAGGGCGGCCTGGCCGGGCAACTCTCCTCGCTGTCGCACTTCGACCTCACTCCCGACCAGGCGCTCGTCGTCAGCATCGGCAAGTCCGATGCCGTGTACCAGGGGTTCGAGGCCGCTGATGCGTTCGCACAGTCGCTGCCCTACGCAACGCATCAGAGCAGCCTGAACGCCACACAGGCGCAGGTCTCGAGCGACGGTCGGTACTGGTTCGTCGTGTCAGCAAAGGACCCCGGCGTGCCGAATTGGATCGATACCGAGGGCTACACCCAAGGTTTTCTCTTCCTGCGCTGGCAGGAGCTCACCGGCGCGTTCCCACCGGCCGACGATCCGACATCGCAGGTGGTCGCGCTCTGCGGCGGTGCGCCACGCGTTGCCCGCCGGAACGCCGCACATCACGCCGGCACAACGCAAGGCGGCACTCGCCGCGCGGGACACGGCGGAAGCGCACCGTCTCGGGACGGCGAGCAATCAATCAGCCGGCGTCCTCACCGGCTACTTACGCCAGATCGCCGCCGAGGTCGGCCGAGGCCCACTGCTCGCGCTGTACGCCGGCTCCACCCTCAGGTCCCGTCTTTAGGAGGGACCGCCGGAAGGCGACTCTTCAACAAAGCACCCACCGGCCCGTCCAGGCCCCGGTGCCTGCACTCAGCGGGCGTACGCCTGCGGCGCTCCTGCGTGAATCTCTATCCACTCCGCACCCTCGTCGCCGGCAGTCCAGGCATAGAGCCGATCCGGGCTGTAGTAGCCCATACCGACGCTGGTCACCCGGTTCCCGTAGTGCAGTGAGCCGCGCAGGACATAGGTGATCTGGTGCGTGCCGTGCCGGTGTGGCTTGACCTGCTCACCCGGTTTCGCCTCCTCGTGGAAGACGGAAAGGTTGGGCGACTGCAGGATCACCTTGGTCATCAGATCGCGCCCGAAGATGTCATACATCGCCTGCTTGTCCTCTTCGCTCGAATCGGTCTGATCGAGCATCTGGGAGATGGAAGCCGCGGGCAGATCGGCGATCGAATAGAAGAACGGACGCAACCCCCCGTCCTCCTCCGTGGCCACCGTCGCTGTTTCCTCTGCCTCCATCGGATCTCCTTCCCCGTTTCACACCGACGCTCCCCGCCCTTGCCCCTAATGTTAACGACATGGCGCGCACGGAGGATCTGGCGGCGTGGCGCGTGCCACCGCGACGGGAGTCGACTGTCGCCGCGCCGGCCGAGCTCCGCGACCTGCGGGCGTCCATACCTCGGCCGACCCCCACCTCTACCGGGACGGTCGAGGTCACGGTCGAGACGGTGGGCGGCGTTTCCTGTCTCGTGTGTCAACCAGCCACGCCCCTGGCAACACTGGTGCACTTCCACGGTGGCGGGTTCCGGCTCGGTTCGGCCGCCGGATCGGCTGCCTTCGGCACCCGCATGGCCGATGCCGCGCACGTACGCGTCGTCCTCGTGGACTATGCCCTGGCACCTGAACACCCGTTCCCGGCCGGCCTGCACGATGCCCTCCACGTCTACGACGCCGTTCGAGCTGAGCCGTCGGGGCTCCCGATCCTGGTGGGCGGGGATTCCGCCGGTGGCGGTCTCGCCACGAGCCTGGTGGTCGCTGCGCTGGCGGTTGACATGCCTCTCCCCAGCGGCGTGACCCTGTTCTCGCCCTGGCTCGACCTCACGGTGACCGCCGACTCGTACGACACACGCGCCCGGTCCGACTTGCTCTTCTCGGCGGCGAGCGCGACGGCGGCGGCAGATCTCTACCTCCAGGGCTGGGACCCCCGTGACCCGCTGGCCTCGCCGGCGTTGGCCGACCTTCACGGCTTCCCGCCGACCCTCCTCTTCGTCGGATCCGAAGAGGTCCTCCTCGATGATGCCCTGGCCCTCGCGAATGCCCTGTCCCGAGCAGGTTCGACTGTGTCCCTTCACTCCGTTGCGGGCATGCAACACGTCTGGCCGACCATTTGGCCCGACGTGCCCGAATCGGCAACCGCCTTGCGCCTGCTCGCGGCGTTCGTCGCAGACCTTCACGGGAAGACCGGCTAACTTTCCGACGTCGTCGTGGCGCAGGACCTGAATGGGGGAACACCGTGAAGCTCGATCTGCTCTATGAGATCCAACCGAAGGTACGGCCCTGGGATCTTCCCCATCCCTACGGCCAGCGCAAGGCGGAGCAGGAGGCTTACGACGAGGCCATCGCACAGATCCAACTGGCGGACCGCCTGGGCTTCAACACCGCGTGGGTGGTCGAACACCACTTCCGCGACAGCCGATCGGCCTGCCCCTCTTCTGAGGTGGTCCTCGGCGGCCTGGCCCTGTCGACCAACCAGATCAGACTGGGGTTCGGGGTGACCCTGATGCCGTTCGGGTTCATCCACCCGGCCCGGGTGGCCGAAAAGGTGGCGACAGTCGACATCTTGAGTCACGGCCGCGTCGAGTGGGGAACGGGGCGCTCCACCCCGATGGAGCAGGTCGGCGTTCGGCGTCCCCATCGACGATCGCTCGCGCGAGCAGTGGAAGGAAGCGATCGAGATCGTGGTCGGCATGTGGGCCGAGGAGAAGTACTCCTACAGCAGCCCGAATTTCGAGTTCCCGCTCCGCATGCAGACCCCCAAGCCATTCCAGGATCCGCACCCACCGGTGTGGCAGGCGGCCACCAGCGACAGCAGCGCGGTCAGCGCCGGCCGCTATGGGCTCGGGCTGCTCTCCCTGTCGCTGAGCCGGACCGTCGAGCAGATGGCCGAGGTGATAGCCAGCTACCACGCGGCCCAGGCCGAATCCGAACCGCTCACCCACGTCAGGAACGACCGCGTCGGTGCGTACACGTTGGTCCACTGCTGCGACGATCTGGACCAGGCGGCCCGGTCCTACGGTCTCTGGGATTCCGTCGAGTGGTGGTACCGGAACCTGGCCGAATTCATCATCGAGTGGGAGCTGCCCAACCTCACCAAAGAGGCCCAGGACCGTGCGTTTCCTCTCCTGCACCTTTCGGCGAACAGCGAGACTGATGTCCAGCGGTACCAGGAGCAGGACATGATCATCATCGGAACGCCCGAGATGTGCCTGGAAAAGATGATCCGTTATGCCGAGGCCGGCGTCGACCAGTTGCTCTGTTACATGCAGTTCGGGATGCTGCCCCACGAGACGGTCATGCATTCGATAGAGCTGCTGGCCGAGCATGTGATGCCTGAGCTCGAACGGCGGGGGCACCGTGTGGGCGCCACCGCGGTGGCCGTCTGAAGGGACGCTGCATCACAGAGATTTCATGGCGCGGTCACCGTCGTGTCACCTGGGTTAGGGCAGACTCGTCCCCATGCCGAAACGGCTGCAGACGACCACGGGCGTACGAACAGGATGGCAGCCCGACCCCTTCGGAGGTCATGAGCTCCGGCTCTTCTCCCCCGAAGGCGCTCCCACCGCGCACGTGAGCAGTGAAGGACGCAACTCCTACGAGGAAATACCGGGAACGGTCATCAAGGATCCTCCCCGCCCGCCCTCGCCCCGCACGCACGCCAGCCGGCGCCCTTTGTCGACCGCATCCTCCTGACGGGGCCCTGCGCCGAAACCCAAGATTCATCTACGAGTCGCTTCGCCGTTACACCAGCTTCGCGAGCCGTTCATCTCGACTACGTAAGGTGAGGACCACGTAGCAGACCCTCCTCCCACATCACGCCGGGGCGTCCTCCCTCCCCGCGCGTCCAGGCGACGACGGGGGTTCCCCCCCGCTCCCCCGTCGTCGCCTGCCCCTCTCAAGAGGGGTGGATCGCAACATCATGACGAAGGTTCGACCACGGGCTCGGATCCCGAGAGGTTCAGCATGCGCACATAGAGCTCCCGTGAGTGCGGGTAGCCGACCGCGGTCGGGAGCCAGGCGTGAAAGGCGATCCACAGCGACCCTGAGGCGTCGGCGAAGACGGACTCACCGCCGGGGCCGACCTCGTTCGCGTCGCCGGACAGGATGGGCTGGGTCCACGGTTCGGTACAGGGACCAAGGGGACCGCTGCAACTCGCGACCCCGACCGCGTAGTTGGCGGTGTCCCAATTGTTGCCCGAGTAGAAGAGCAGGTACCGCCCAGAGCTCAGCACGAGGTCGGGTGCCTCGATCACTCCGCCCTCCCAGCCCAGATCGGCCGTGAGAAGCCCGTTCGGGCTGCCGATCACCGCCGTCCCCGACGGGGCGAGTTGTTCGGACCAAAGGCGCGCCGGCTGATTGCCCGTGCCGTTCGTCTTCCATTGGAGATAGGGCGTCCCGTTCGCATCGACGAACGGCGAGGGGTCGATGGATCCGCCCAACGAAGGCTGACAGACGACGGGCGCGGCCGAGGTGTCGACGTAAGGGCCCTGCGGCTGCGTCGCAATGGCGGCCGAAATGCACATTTCCCCCCCACCGGACCCGCCCACGATCGCCGAGTAGTAGAGCACGAACGTGCTCCCCAACTGCACCACCGAAGGGGCCCACGTTGCGCCCGGGAGCGCCCATTTTGGAAGGCTGAGGAGCGCGTTCCCCACCGCGTTCCAGTGGTGCAGGTCGGTCGACTCAATGATCTGAATGTTCCCCCCACCGAGTTGGTCCCGTAGGCAAAGTAGTCACCGCCCACGCGGAGGACGAACGGATCCGGAAAATCGAAGGGGTAGACCAGACCGTCACTGGTACTGCCGTCGACGGTCAGACACGCCGCCGAAACGCCGGAGAGGTCTGAAGCCGCCTGGTCGTTGTCATGTGCGGCGATCTGGCCATACGCCTGCTGGACACCCGTCAGGCAGGTCTGCAGCTCCCCGATGTCGAGCCCTTCGAGGTAGGTCGACACATTCAACTGGTCGAGCGAGTGTTGCGCCGTCCCCAGGAGTTGGAGCGCCACGGAGACTGAGTCTTGGAGCGTTTGTTGATGTGTCGAATCCACGCGTTGCGTCTGTGTCTTCGTCGCAAGTGTCGACTCGGTGTCGGCCAGTGTGGTCCGGGCCGACCCCAATGCGCGGTGCTCGCTCCTCGTGCGCGCGTGTGCGTGGACGTCGGTCACGACTGCTGCGATCACGAGGGAGACCGTCAGTGTCACGACGAGAACACCCGGCCACCTGCGGTGCGCTCGCTTACCCACCCGACGCCGTCGCACTCTGGCAGGCGGTGGACACGCCGTCCAACGCCGAGACCGCATGGTTCTCGTCACCCACCGAGAGCGCGTTCAGTGCTTGTTGGACGCCTCCCTGGCACGTCTTCAGGTTGGCGATATAGCTGGACTTGTCCGAGGCGCTGTTCTGAGCCTGCAGCAGTGCGGTTCGCACGCTTTGCAGCAGCGCCGAATCAGAGGACAGTGCCGTCTCGGACGAGCTGATCTGGACCTTGAGAAATTCGAGATCCCCACGAACCGCCGCGAGCCGGACCTCAGTGGCCGCAATCCGGCCCTTCGTCTGGACGAGAGCATCATGGGCCTGCTCGAACTGGGTGTTGGCCTGACGCTCGTTCTCAAGGAAGAAGACCACCACGGCCACGACCACCAGGAGCGCCACGGCGAGCACAACCCGGGGACGCCGCTTCGGCAGGGCTTCGCGGACCTCCTCGAGCCCTGCCCCGTCTTCCAACACGTCGAGGGCGAAGGGCACCTACGGCTGCGCGTCCGTCATATGTCGAACGGGCACGGTGATGCCCCCGTGTGCGGATGGTCAGCCGCGAGAGTGACGCGCATCCGGCGCAATGTAACGCAGCGAACCACGGCCGAATGCGTGGACTCCGCTTCGTCGGGTCACGGTGAAACCCGTATTGCCATATCGCGGGTTCGCGCGGCTGAACTGGGCCTCTTCGCGGTGGAGCCACCCGGTCGAGCCCTCCCGCACCTTTTCGCGTTCACCAAGAAATTATCGGACGGTCACGCGGATGTAATCCAGCTTTGGCCTACGAGACGCCCATCACGTCCTGCATCTGCGCCGTGTCGACGAACTGCTGGAAATGGATGAGCTTGCCGTCACGCATGGTGAACACATGGCAATACTGGGCATCAAGATTCTTTCCGGTGGCCTTGCATGTGCCGGTGTAGCGCCCTTCGACAATGACGCTGTCGCCCGCGTCGTGAAACGTCTTGGGGTGGATGACGAAACTGCCGTCGTAATCCGCCACCATCTTCACGAACAGGTTCTCGACGATCGCATCCGGACCCTTCCACGCCTCGCCGCTGAGCTGGTACGGATTGCCTTCCGCCTCACGCCACTCGATGTCGGGATCCATCACGGCGAGGACCGCAGGCAGATCTCCCCGGCTGAAGGCCTCGTACGCACCTTGCACCAACTGGACATGACTCATCGTCCGCCTCCTTTGGCTGTGTCCTTTTCCGCAGCGTAAGACTGATCCATCCGCCAGGCAATCGTTCCCGTTCCCGGGTCGAATGACCGCACACCTTGCCTCAATGGGCGATCATTCGACGGCGGCCGAGGCAAGGCTGATCGCCGTGGCGACCGCCTCTTGGGGAGTCGCCACCGGCACGATTCCCTGATCTTTTGCACCGCCTGGGCGGGTGAGCGTCCACGTTCCCAGGCCGATCACAGGGATACCGGCTCGAAGCGCCAATGCGATCTCCGAAAGGGTCCCATATTCACCGTCGACGGCGATCACTGCAGCGGCAGAGCTCACAACCAGATGGTTCCGAACCTCTCCAAGGCCGGTCGGAATGATCACATCGACCCACTGGTTGGCCGCCGATCGGTCTGGGCCCGGAAGGATTCCAACCGTCCGGCCATCGGCCGCCTTCGCACCTCGGCACGCAGCGGCCATGACCCCGCCGAGACCACCGCACACCAGCGTCGCCCCGGCGGAGGCCAGTCCCCGGCCGACCGCTTCGGCCGCCCCCAGTACTTCCGCTGAAGCCCTTCCCCCGCCGATCACGGCGATCTGCACCGGCATGCACGTCAGCCTAAACGTGACCGTCACTGATCTACCGAGTGGATCCGATCACCGAAATTTCATCATGCCGTCGCGAGGGCGTCACGCGGCGTAGCAGGACGGTCGGCATACTTTCACTGATAGGCGAATTGTTCACGAAGAGCACGCATGATTGAGAAATCTGACGCGAGCGAACACCTCACGAGAGGTCAGGGAAATGCGGAGTCGGCTTGCGGCAGTTGGTGCCGCTCTGACGGCGGTAGCCGGGGCGTTCATTGTCCTCGCTGAGCCAGTCGGCGCGTTGACGAACACCCCCTCCGCCATGAATTCGAAAGTCGTGGTGTCCCGCTTGGCCACTCCTGCCGATGGGCTCACCGAGGCGGTCATCATCGTGACCATTGACGGTCAGTGTGACAATCCACTCGCGGGAAAAGCCGTTGCGCTAAAGACCAGCGCGCCGAACACCGCAGTGATCCATCCGCTCTCGCTAGAAGGCTCGGTACCGGGAGTCACGAACGATTCAGGCGTCGCTGAGTTCAGCGTCACCGACACAACAGTCGAGTCGGTGACGTTCTCGGCTCTTGACCAGACCGACGGCCTGGTCGTGAACAACCAGGTCACGGAACGCTTCCAGACTCCCGCGACACCTCCAGCGGCAACCCCGGAGATAGCTGCTCCCGCGTTGCTGCCCTTGTCGGCACTTGCGGTGGGCGGGATCGCCTATGGGGTCAAGCGGCGACGTGTCCGCCAACTCCATCGGGCAGGGTGAGCCGACAGTCGTCGCGGTGCATCAATCTCCGGCAACAACCGCATGGGAAGCCACGAGTGCGTCGATCTCCGCGGTCGTGTAGCCGATCTCGGACAGAACCTCTCGCGTGTGCTGCCCCTTGTCCGGACCAGCGCGGCGGATCGAGGGCAACTCGTTGTCGAACTGAGCCGGCGCCGCTGCGAGCCGGAGCGACGGATGATCCGGGTGGGCCATCAGGTACCCGTTCTCGGTCACTGCCGGGTCGACGACGACCTCCGGCGGAGAAGCCACAAACGAGAAGATGCAGTTCTCCCGGGTAAGCCGATCCATCAACTCGTCACGGGTGAGTGAACCGATGCTGTCGGCGAACTGGTGGCATATCTCGGGCCAGGCGGCACGCCGCACCGCCCCGTCTGCGTACTTCTCAATGAGCCCTTCACGGCTGAGGGCACGGCAGGCAGGGCTCCAGTAGCGCTCCTCGTCGAGCATCATCAACATGAGCCATCGCCTGTCAGCGGTGCGATAGGTCCAACCCAGCGGAGATCTGGCTCCGGGTGAGGCGACCGGTCTGGGGGGTTCGGACCCGGTCATGGACGCGTAGGCAAGGTCCGGGCTGAGGGTCCAGTTGGCACCGTTCAGAAGTGAGGTGTCCACCAAGACCCCTTCCCCCGTTCGCTGGGCGTGAACGAGAGCGGCACAGATCCCGCCCGCCAGGAACATCCCGCTGGGCACATCGCCGAACGCGGGCCGGGGCGACAACAGGGTTTCGCCGTTGGGGTCGGTGAGCATGTGACCGATCCCGCCCCTCGACCAGAACGAGACGGCGTCGAAACCACCCTGCTCAGCCCCGTCGCCACGTTGTCCCTGTCCATGCCCGCGGGCAACGACCAGGCGAGGGTTGAGGGCGAAGAGGTCCTCAGGCTCGGTATGCAACTTGCGCCGAACCCGGGGCAACTGATTGGTGATGTACACGTCGGCCCACTTCACCAAGCGCTCGAAGACCTCACGGCCGGCCGGGTCCAAGAGGTTGACGGAGACACCACGCTTGTTCCGGTTCACCAATTGGAACAGGTAGTCGTACCCGTCAACGTCGGCGACGAGGCCTTGGCGGATGATCTCGCGCATCGGGTCGCCCTCGGGTCGTTCCAGCTTCACCACATCCGCGCCCCAGTCGGCGAGCGCCGCCGCACCAGACGGCACGAAGCCGTGCTCAGAGAAGTCGAGGACCTTGATTCCAGCCAGAGGTAGCGTCACGGACGCAACCCTACGGCCAAGCCGTGGGCTCGTGCAGGGGCTGTTATTCCTCCGGCCGCCTACACCTCACCCACTGAGATGGCTTCCCAGGAACGCGAGGGACGGGGCCTCCTGGGACACAAAGAACGGTCCGGTGTGACACCCCTGGGCGATCTCCGTGACCGCACCCGCCGGCAACTTCGCCACCAGCGCTTCGACGCCGGGGTGGAAAGGGTCGCTGGTCCCTGAAGCAACGCGGACAGAAACGCCCTCGAGAGCCGCCGCGTGGCTCACGACGTCATCCGCTGCGAAGTCCTCGGCTGAGGCATATGCACCCGCATTGGCGCCCCGAGCCTGCTCGTAGGAGGTCCACACGGCGGGGCTGATCGCCGCTACCGCCGAGACCCGTTGCGGGTACTTCTCCGCGAAGAGAAGAGCTCCGTAGCCCCCCATCGAGATCCCCATGGTGCCGATGCTGTGAGGCCCTCGGCCGAGACCTCTTTGTTGACACATCGGGATCAGCTCGTCGAAGACCATCGCCATCGGGTTGTCGGCGGGATGCGGATTCCAGTACCCGCCTCCTCCGTCGACGGAGATGAGAGCCATGGGCGGCAAGGGACGCCCATCCACTTCGAGGGCGCACGCCTGGGCCAGTGTCATGGAGGCGAGCGCATTGACGTGGTTGGCTCCGTACCCGTGGAGCACGACCACCAGTGGCAGCTGACTACCCGGACCGTGACCGGGCGGATAGGCCAAGGTGTAGCCGACGTTCCGGCGCCGGGCGTGGGAGAAGAACACCCCCGACGCGGATGTACCGAGCGCCGAGAACGCCAAAGGGCCATTCGACACCGAGCATGCGCCGTCGAGTTGATCGAGCTCGGTCTTGCCCGGCAACACCCCGTGCTGAACCAGTTCGACGCCGAAGGCGCCGACACCCGCTACTGCAATGAGCCCACCTGCTCCGAGGGCCAGAAACCTCCGACGCGACATGCGCACCTGCGATCGAGCCGTTTTGTGGGCCGCACCCTCGAGACCCCATCCTCCTCCATCCGACGGGTCGGTTGGCACACCCCATCCGCTTCCATCGCTCAAGGGATGCCAAGAAGAAGGGCCGCTTGTCGAGCCCGGTGCGTGGTCCGCAGAACTACCACGACGGCTCCTGCCATGAAGAGCAGAGCAACGACGTCGATCGACCCGGTACGAAACAATCCCCTGGGTCCGGGTGTACCTCGAAGGACCCACCAACATGCAGCGCCGAGAAACGCCTCCATGACCACCGATACCGTGCGACCGACCAGGATTTCGAATCGCAGGGCACGCGGTGAAAGGTCGACGCGCCGAACGATCTTGACAAATCCGACCACTGAAGCGCCCAGAGCCAACGGGCTGATGAACATCCAGGCCACCTCGGGCGGTGGAAAGGCCGACAATGCCGAGGGATGGGCCCAGTAGGAGGTGACGGACAACGTCGAAGCCCACGCGAACGCCGCGATCCCCCCGGGGACCAGACCTTGGTCAGCCCACGAATGGCCACCGGTACCCGGCCAACCGTTGGCGAAGTGTCGGCTACCGATGATCATTACGATCACGCCACTCCCCGTCAGCAGAAGCGGGCGCCAAAACTTGCGACCTTCGTGACTCCCGGAGGCATGCACAATCCCGACGACGATCGGCACCGCGGCCGCGGCGCCGAGCGCAGCAAAACAGAGGACGCAGGCCGACATTGCGATCATGGCCGTGCTCGTGGCGGAGGTGCTCGGAGCTGACCACTGCCACCCGACCGAGAGTTGTGCCCACATCGAGACCCCAAACGTCAGGAACAGCGCGAAGCCGCCTCCCAGTACGGCGAGGCTCGTCGTCGCCTGCCGCAGTGGTTCCACGACGGGTCCGACGAGTCCGGCACCGTTCAACCGAGCCACCAGTGCTCCCCGAAGGACATCAAATGTGCGAGAAGGACAGTGTCGGCGTTCCGCAAAATCGGCGATCAACAGTTCGGAGAACTCGTCCCCATAGCGCTGACGCCACGCTGCCGGATACAAGCGCGTCATGCGACGGGCCTGCATTTGCGCTGAACCGGTGCGTTTCATGTGGCGCTCCAGTTACGAGCCAACCTGACCAGACCAACCTCAGCAACTTCTCGTTGGGCGTTGAGGTGGGTCCGAAGTGCTGCGGCGCCCGCCGTCGTCAACTTATAGGGCTTCCGTCGGTCTTCACTGGGAATCGCCTCGATGAGATGTTGGCCTTCCAGCCGGCTCAACGCCTCATAGAGCGTGCCGGGTGCCAAGCGAAGCCCGGCGAACTCCTCGATGTCCTTGGTGAGGGCGTAGCCGTGCTTGGGACCTTGCGCGAGGCTGGAGAGGATCAGGGTGGCGGGTCCGGCATAACGACCGAACGTTCCAAGCGCGACAGCGGCAGGTCGCTGTGCACCGGGTCCCTTCACGGGCGCAACTCTATATCGGCTCCCGGTATATCGTCAACCAGTAGATCGGCGGTCCGACGCACAAACTCGGTTCGAAGAAAAGAGTTGTTCGAAGGTCGGGACTGTCCATGTATGGGTAAGGACTCACCATGGATGAAACGATTGAAGGTTGGTTCACCGACCCCTTTGAACGCCACGAGGCTCGTTGGATGTCCCAAGGCAATCCGACGAGTTTGGTACGTGACGGAACAGTCGAAGGCAGCGACCCGGTTGCCGACGGGCCGATCAGAGCAATTCCACCAAGGATCGAAACTGATATTTCAGCTGGCGTCAGTGTGCGCCGGGCAGACGATGCGGACCGAGAAAGTCCCTACGATCCGGAGACGCTCTCACCTGCTGCATCCGATGCGTTCGACCAAGGAGCGAACTAGTGCTCCATGGCTCAGACTGGGCTCCGGCTCCAACTACGAACGAATCCCGGCAGAGGTGACTCATCTTTGACCCATCCGCCGACGCCGAAATAGGTCCGGAGCGCCCACTCGGCCTCGGAGAAGCATTCGTGGGCTGTCTGCGGTGGATGCACCTCGTGGTAGTACTCGTGCGGGCATTTCGTCGCTGGATTCGCCGGGTCACCGTCGAAGATTCTGAGCGTCCAATTACGTACTTCGTCAGTCTCGGAGGGGAAGAGGCGCAGTCCGGCCCTTCTCGTCGACAGCACCGACCTGCTCAGGACCGGATCGAGAAGATCATTTTTCGAAACTAGGAGTGACACCGACGTAACCCCCGCTGCTTGGTTTCTAATCGAGCGACTCGACTAGGACTAAAAACGCTAACACTGCGCGCCCCTGCTCGTGCATGCACCTCGAGGGACTTTTCGCGCTCCTCCAACCTCCTGTGCATGGCAGCGCTGGGCCACTGGCGGACATGGATCGTCTTCGTCGCGGAGAGTTTGCTTGTGTCACTCATCTGTCACTCGCCCACTGCAGTCCGCGTTGCCGTTGAGCTTTCCCTCTCGCTGCCCGCGCCCGCAAGCCCCTGCGGTTGCAATCTGGTTGCTTCTTGTGCCCTCGTAGCCTCTTTGGCCGCGAGCCGTGAGATCCTCAAAAAGAGCACTGAGAGGTGGTGGCGATTTTCATCGCTGGGAGGAGGCCGATATGCGACTGGCGGAGTGGACGACCGGCTCCCCCTGCGACCCCGACAACCTTGTCTACTGTCACCGGTGCAAGCCTCGGGACCTTCCCCCCCACGTCTACCGTTCGGCATGGTCGACGGCCTTCCACAAGGCACCGGGCTGCAAAGCTCTTGTTACGGCACCACGGTCGGTCGAACGCCGAGAAGAGTCACCTTCAGAAGTAGTGGGCGTTCATGTCGGGGTCGCAATCAGCAGCGGATTGGCACCTTGCCTCCATTGCTTTCCTAGCCTCAACGGGCGCCCTTAGCTGACCGCTGCGATCATCGCGACGTTGACCGTCCGCAGTTGTAAAGGTTGGTTCTGTCTGCCGGCAGGTGGTCCTCGGGCTCACGAACCTGTGAGCCGATCCGTCCAACGACGCCCGAAGTACGATCAGAGATATGGCGGTTGCCTCGGGATCCATCATTGTAAGACGCCCGTGTGCCGCAGTCTTCAACTACCTTGCCGACCCGCGCACTCATTGCGAATGGCAGCCCGGCTTGCTGCGCACCGGGCTCGTGACGGACGGAGGCATTGGAGTCGGGACGCATGGAATCGAGGTTCGCAGGTTCCTCGGTCGAGAAGTTCGCATCCCATTCGATATATAACTCGGCACGCGCCACCCAATCGCCAGGACTTCCATACGACCGGGGGCCCCATACGACCTGACGGGGTACTGCTCTGCGAAACGGTGGGAGATGGTACGAAGGTTACGTACCAGTTGCAGTTCGACGGGCCGATGGGATGGGTGTTCGCCCGGATGGTCGGAAAGGAATTAGGCCCCGACCTCGCACGGCTCAAAGAGCGGCTGGAAGCCGAGAGCTCGTTGAGGCTTTTGGCGGTGAGGGTCCGAACGCAGATGCGGGTCGCCGAGAAATCGTGTGCGATACAAAGCGACGCAGCCGCCGGCCTCGGACGCTGTGTCGTTCTGCAAAATGAGCTGCCCGCCCGGGTTACTCCAAGAATCGGCCGGGAAAGTACTCCGGCGTCGGGTCCACGAGGACGTTGAGGATCGAGGGGACGCCATTGCGGCTGTGCTCGAACGCCTGGCTGAGAGCCGGAGCGATCTGCTCTGGTGTCTCGACAAGCGCGCCGAAGCCGTCGAAGGCACCGGCCATTCGCTCGTAGTGGCGCCCCTTCAGCGGACTCCAACCAGCGCTCCAGCCGCCGTTGTTGACGATGACGGTCACGATCGGCAGATGGTGGCGTGCGGCTGTGTCGAGCTCCATGGCGTGGAAACCGAAGCTGCCGTCACCAACGACCCAGAGCACCTGGCTACCAGGCCGAGCACATGCGGCGGCCAATGCGTAGCCAACGCCATGGCCGATGTTGCCCAGCGGGGACATGCTGGGGTTACGTCCCGGAAGTCGGGCTTCAAAAGCCACGTTGGTCCACATGAGCATGTTGGAGCCGTCGGTGATCACCGAGGCGTCCGGCTCGAGCTGGCTCGAGATCTCGGCGCAGAGCCTCATGGGATGGATCGGCGCCGTCTCAGATCTGCCCATGGCGGCCTTGGAAGCTGCGATGGCCGTGGCCTGCTGGCGTAAGCCGCTGACCCAGTGGTCGATGTCCAGGCGCCCGGTCTCGTCGGCCAGCTGGTCGAGCACTGCGCCGGCATCCCCGACGATGCCCAACCCGGCCTTGGTCAGTTGGGTGGGATCGATATCCACCTGGATCAGTTGGTCGAGATGGGGATAGTGGCCATAGGCGATCGAGTAATTGAACTGAGTGCCGATCACCAGCAAGACGTCGGCCCGAGCCACCACGTTCTGCCAGTCCCGTCCAAAGCAGAGTGGGTGGCTGTCGGAAATGGTGCCCCTCCCTTGCTGACGCGTGACCACGGGGATGCCGGTGCGTTCTGTGAACGCCTGCAGGTTGGCTCCGGCATCGGACCAGAACACGCCGCTGCCGGCCAACACCGCTGGCCGACGGGCCCGGCCCAAGATCGACGCCGCCTCGCGGATGAGCGAAGTTGGTGCCATCAGCCGACGTTGCTCCGCCCAGGCCTGAGCCGGGGACGGGATCTGCGTGTCCTCCGGGCCGGCCAGGGAGTGCACCAGGTCGATCGGCACCTCCAGGTAGACCGGACCGGGCCGTCCGGTCACGGCATGGCTGAAGGCGGTCGCCACGTAGTCGGCGAGCTGCTCGACGTGTTGGACGGCCCGCGCCCACTTGGTCACGGGCGCCGCCAGAGCCAGTTGGTCCAACGCCTCCACTTCGCCCACATCGCGTCCTCGGCTGGTGGCTGCTCCGGCGATGCACAGCATGGGCGAACCGTTGGCGTATGCGTTGGCCAATCCGGTGAGCGCGTTGGTGAGTCCCGGTCCGGCCGTCACCATGCACACCCCGGGCTGGCCCGTGGCCAGCGCCCAACCTTCGGCGGCATAGGCGGCCGCCGCCTCGTGACGAACGTCGACGACGCGGATCCCCGCCTTGGGAGCGGCCGACCATGTGGTGTCGATATGGCCGCCGGCGAGGCCGAACAGGTGGGTGACCCCGTGGGCCGAGAGCGAACGGGCAATCAGCTCGCCGGCGTTGAGGGCTCGGCTCACGAGATCTCCAGCAGATCGTCGAGCATCTTGCGGACCGACTCCACCCGCTGTTCAGCCGGCGTCACGTCGTTGATCCTGGCCAGCTCCTCCACGGCAGTTTCCGGCAAGCCGTAGAGCCGGGCGACCACATCCACTGCCAGCCCGCTGCGCCGGGGATCGGGATCAGCCACAAAGAGGGTGCTGTTGTACATGGTGATCGGGTGGAAGCCGGCCAAGGTCAACATCCAGCCGAGGATGCAGAATCCACCGTCGCCGAGCAGCATCCCGGCATTGAGACGCTCAGGAAGTTTGTCACGGACCCTACGAAGCTCAGGCGTGCTCATCAGCCAGGCCCCCCTCGCTCGACCTGTCCCCACCAACCGCTGCCGGACTGTACGGCCGAGCTGACACGTTGTCAACGGCCTGGAGTGAGGCCGTCATTGCCTGGGACTAGCGGTCGGCACCGTCCGTCGTGCTCCGGCGACTCCGGCTTCCCGTAAGCAGCGTTCCGCACTGGACGCGAACCGGCGTCCGCGTAAGTGTCGAGGGGGCTGATCCAGTGGGGCGGCCATCACCCTCACCGCTGCGGATCAGTGGTCGAGCAGCCCTCTCATCCCCGGCCATCGAGCACTTCGGCTAGGTAGATTACGGGTGCCTCACGCGACGACACGGACACGCGAAGTCGATGGATTATTCGTACCCCTGCTTTTCCTTCAGGAAGGGAGGTTCTCGCTCGGCGTCATCAGCGAATATGACGCCGGAGCCAGGCTGAGGATGTCCTTCGATCTTTACGGGGGTGACGATGAATGGCTCGTCTGCAACTGGGTCACTCGCCTCGGCACGCCCGTCGCGCACTAGGCGCGTGGGAGTGCCCTGTGACATCCACCGGGCCTCATGACGCCCGTAGGGGTCGGTGTACCAACCCTCCATTGACTCGTCCATGACGGCACTCCTCACCTTTGACATTGGACACTACAAAAATGACTGACGTCGTCGCGTGTGAACCCGTTATTTGGTCAAGGTACACGCGCCCCGGAAATGGGGAGTTGTCGTGTGTCACGTTCGTGAACAAAGCGTGACAGGGTCCGTGTACCCGACCGTCGGATCGTCGCCACAAGCATTGGCGGGGTGAGCTTCAGCACTGCTCAAGGAACGCACGTCGCCACACGCATCGGAGATGTGTTCAAGATGGCCGACGGGTCGATGGGCGGGTGAGACAAGAGCGAAACTCCTGGCGAAACTGAGTTGTCTGAAGGTACGGTGGCAGAGCCGACTTCAAAAATAAGGGCGGTATAGCTGGAGGACTCCCATGTCTTCATCTCCGAAGCCAGAGCAGCTGGCTTATGAACTCGTTGTCGCCGGCGAAGTAACCTCGGCGTTCACCGAAGCGTTGGGCGGGTTCGAGGTACTTGGCTTCGATTGCGATCTCACCACTCTGGTGGGGTGGGCGGGAGGTCAGGGTTGCCTCTACGACCTGATGAATGTCATGCGTGACTTCGATGTCGGTTTTGTCGCATTCCGCCCCGCGACTTCATGGCCTGACAATGACCAACAGGGCACCGTCTCCTTTCAAGGCTTCCTTCCATAGCCCTTGTGACCCATCCGTCAACTCGCCCGGGATCCAGCTACTTTTCACATGGTTCACACTTGGTTCACGCTGCCGAGCGGCTGAGACGTTCCCGCTGGTACGTTTCCAGTGTCGCCACCCTTAGAGCCAGGTGTGTCGGCCAAGCCGGGGGCTGGTCATGCAGCCGCCCGTGCGGAACAAGTCCTCTGAGCGGCAGGGGGCTTGTTCGCGTCCGGGTTGTCAGCACCGGTCGATCCCGTGCCCCATGGACCGAATGCCCACACCCGGCGAACCGGTCCCCTGCTCGTCACCGCGCTGCCGGGAAATTTGGCTGAGGCGGGGTATGTACGCCTGTCTAGTTGAGCGAGGGCGGTTCTATCGGTGGGAGCACGCCAAGAACCAACCCAGGGTCATCGTTTTGCGGGCACAGGTTCACGGTCAACCGGTTCGCCGAGGGGCACCAGTGCTCATGAACCACGATCACGGCTGTGTCATCTCCCATGAGGTATTCGCTAAAGGGGTCAGCGAGCGCCTGGCGGACGTACAGGTGACCGCCGCAGGGGCACTCGTCGAGGTCGTTGGTGGAGTCATCCGACATGTTCCGGGCCACCTAGCTGATAGGACGATTCGAAGCAACTGGAACACGCGGGGCGACGCGCCAGCTTGGCGCGTCCGTCGCGGGCCGTCCGCATGGAGAGCACGGCACGGTCCGGTTGTTGTTCCTCCTGGCCCGTTTTTCCATGACTAAAACGCTACTTCGGAAGGTGGCGACTAGGTATGCAGGTCGGGGTCGTCGGGCGAATCTTTAACTGGCTCTTATCCGTGTTCATATCTTGAATCCGGTCGTCTCCAAATGACCCGGGATTGGAAACGGACGTTTGGCGTTCTCCTGCGACGTGGCGGTTGCCCAAAACTCGGTCAGAACTTACGGGACACTGCGGCCTCCGGGACGAGGAAAAGGTCCGGGAACTCCAGAGGGTCCTTGGTACCAGGCGCGGCTCTTTCGTCGGCAGTACGCGCCGAGCGCTCTGGGGTTGGACGACGAGGGCGCTCCCGGGCGATCCCCATCCGGTCCTGTAGTTGCAGGCAAACGTCATCAGGACCGATATGGAACTTGTCAGCAACGGCGACGCGAGCCTTGTGCTCTGCCTGAAGGAGGCTGGTCCCATTCACCATAAGCATGTCAGCGCCCGGGAGGGTGATCGTCCACCTCCCGCCGTCCTGGCGGACCTCAGCGCGAAAGAGCAGCTTCGCCGACACGGCGCCATCCTGTCAGCCGCAACAGGGCGCCCGCAATGGGCTGAGTAGATGGTGAAGACCCCGCTGGCCTTGGCGCCATGGTCGAGGTGGTCAGTAGCGCCAGCAGGCCCGCAGACCTCTGGGCTGTAAGGCGTTACCCGGGACTTTTGAAGCTGAAGCTGAAGCTTGAAGCGAGGTCTTCACTGAAGTCCTGAACTGGGCGAACACGGGTGTATTGAAGGGTCGTCCACGCTTTAACGTGCACTAAACCACGCCTTGTCCACAACCGATCGGGTCGGCACGGTCAGCGACGCCCCGGTGAGCGGGTATCGGCTTCGAGGGCGCTGACACCGAGCGCTTCGAGTCGGGCTAAGAGTTCATGGGCCCGGCGGTCGTTGTCCACCCAGGTTTGGTAGTCCTCACGCTGGTCGATCGAGAGCCATTTGCCCACCGTCTTGTTGGCCACTTTTCGGGTCCACTGGAAGTAGGGACCGTGGCGCCGCGGTGGATCGGCGTGGCAGGCGCAGTTGGCGCGCCCGCAGCGGGTGTGGCGTTCGGAGATGGAGCCCGGGAGGATCCGGCCACTCCGCGCGAGGGCGGCAAGCTCGTTGGCGATGGCCCGGGCTTCGGCCCGCTGTGCTGCGTCGAGATGCACCGGGGCAGCTTCGCACCGGGGATCCACCTGTTCGGTCATGTCCTACTGTATATCTACAGTCAATGGTCACCGACCATCCGGCTGCCGTCCAAGAGACGATCGAGGGCTTCTCGCCGACCTCGGTGGGCCCGCCCGCCGGCGCCTTCGCCCGCTCCGTCGTGGCAGAGGCTCGGCCGAAAAGCGTGGCCCGGGCCAAAGCTCTGCTCTTCGCCGCGTCCAAACTGGGCGACTTCGCCGACTCCATCGGCGTCGAGCCGACAACGGAGATGCTCTTCGACGAGGCACTGGTGGAGCGCTTCATCTTGTGCGGCACCAACGGGCGCGCCGCGGGGACCCGGCGAACTCTGCGCACCAGCCTGCGCGCACTCGCCCGCGCCGTGGCTCCCGCCCGCGGCCCCGCGGCCACGCCCCTGCCGCGCGAGCGGGCCAAGGTCCCTTACAGCCAAGGCGAGATCGACACCTACCTGGCTCTGGCCGCGGCACAGCCGACCCTGTCGCGGCGCATGCGTGCCGGCGGGCTCATCGCGCTCGGCGCCGGGGCGGGGTTGGTCGGGACCGACCTGCGGGCCGTGCGCGGCGTCGACGTGATCGAGCGCTCTGGCGGCCTCGTCGTGGTGGTGAGCGGGAAGAAGGCCCGTGTCGTTCCGGTCTTGGCCCGCTATCACGATGTGTTGGGTCAATCGGCTGCCTTCGCCAAAGCGCAGTACGTGGTCGGCGGCAACGATCCACGCCGCCACAACGTGACGACACCGCTCATTTCCTCGCTTTGTGGCGGGGTGGATCTGGCTCGCCTCGACGCCGGACGCTTGCGCGCCAGCTGGTTGTTCACGTGTGCCGAGGCGATCGGCCTCTCCACCTTCATGGCCGTGGCCGGACTGACCTGCTCGCAACGCTTGGGTGACCTCGCGGCCACGGCGCCACCGCGCAGCGAAGCACAGATGGTCGCGTTGTTGGGGGGCGGGGTTGAGTAGGAGGACGCGCCGAGAGGCCTTCGCGGCGATCCTCGATGACTCGGGGGTGCCCGCCATGCTCGACGACCTGATGCCGCGCGGCGGACGCCCGCGTCAGCTCGGAGCCCGCGCCGTGTTACTCGGGGTGATGCTGGCCCTCGACGCGGGCCGCCCGGCCCAGCTCGGGGCGGCCTGGCGTGCCTTGTCCTCGCTCGATGTCGCGGATCAGCTGTCACTCGGCTTCGCGCGATCCAATGACGGCGAGTGCCACGCTCCCAGCTACCGCCAAGTGTCCGACACCTTCTCGGTGCTGTGTCGCGGCATCGACCCCACTCCGGTGCCGTCGTTTCGCGGCGTGGTCGAGGCCGAGCGCGCCCACCACCTTGTCGCGGCACGCAGCGGCGTCGACGCGCAGGCCAAAGGAGCGCGGCTCGACGCCGTGAGTGACGCCCTCCTCGAAGCCAGCGTGCCTGCAACGTACAAGGGCGCCTCTTCCTCGCTGGCGGTCGACTGGACCGATCATGAGACCTGGAGCCGGCCCCGACCGCTCGAAGACCCCGAGCCCGCGAACGACCCCGACGCCTCCTTCGGCCACGCCAAACGCAACGCGCCCGGCGCCAAGGACTACCTGTTCTTCGGCTACTACGCCCAGGTAGCCACCATGGTGCGCGACGAGGGCGGAGCCCAAGTCCCCGAACTCGTCCGGCGCATCGCGCTGGATGCCCCGCGCACAGACCCCGCCGCTCTCATGGCGCAGACCTTGGTGCGTCTCCATAATGACGGAGTCGCCCTCGGCGACGTGCTGGCCGACTGCGGCTATTCCAACCGCCAACCCGAGACCTTCGCCGCACCGCTGCGGCGCGCCGGCGCCAAGCTGGTGATGGACCTGCACCCGGGCGACCGGGGCCGCCACGGCACCTTCGAGGGCGCGCTCGCCGCCAACGGTGCGCTCTTTTGTCCCTCTACCCCCGAGCCCCTGTTGGACCTCGGGCCACTCAAGCGGGGAGCGAACGAAGAGGAGACCGCGGCCCATGACGCCCGCTTTTTCGAGTTGATGCGCTACAAGTTCAGCGTCCTGAGCGGTCCCGACGACGACGGCTATCAGCGCGTCGTCTGTCCCGCCGCGGCGGGCAAGGTCCGCTGCGCGCACAAGACGGCTTCCCTCGCCCTGTCCTATGAGCATCCGAGCGTGTCGCACCCGCCGACAGAGCTGCCACGCTGTTGTGCCCAGGTGAGCATCACCGTTGCGCCGCAGGTGAACGAGAAGACCCGTCAAAAGCACGACTACGCCGGACCGGTTCACCGCGACTCCTACGCACGGCGCACGGCGGCCGAGCGCACGTATGCCTCGTTGGCCGATCCCTCCGTCGGCGGGATCCGCCGGGGCTGGTGCCGCCTGTTCGGCCGGGCCAAGAACACCCTCATGTACGCCCTCGCCGTCGTCGTGCGCAACGTGCGGATCCTCGAGACCTTCGAGCGACGAACCGCCCAAGAGGTCCGCGCGGGGTCCATTGGTCCGCGCCGCCGTCGCAGAAGACGTCATCAGCCCGACGCCGATAGACCGACCGAGCAACCGGTGCCTGAAGTTCCCACCGCTCCGGGGTAATCGGCACCGTTCACGTGCCCGATCGGGCGCCAGAATCGCCAAGCGGGGCCATATCTCTTTCCCCGCGGCCTTAGGGCTCGGAGTTGGGGCAACGCAGGAGCGCAACGGCGACCTGTCACACCCGCATGGTCAACTACCAGGCAGTTCGCTGACTTCGGTGAACCCGCTGGCGGACTTCGGTGAAAATTTTGAAGCGTGGTCGGAGGGATTCGAACCCCCAACCTTCTGATCCGTAGTCCAGATCGAAGAGTCTCGCTGTATGTTAGTACACGTACATGATGATGGGGTTTCGACTCACGGCATTCCAGGATAGTCCGGGGCTGTTCGCAAGAGTTCGTGCCGCTTGGTGGTCAACTTGGTGGTCAAACGTCGACGTCAGCGACGCAGAAGCGGACGCCGTCGGGCGGGTCCCCTTCGTCTGTCGTAAGAGGCACCGCCATCCCCCGGAGGTACAGCTCGCTTCGCGCCCATTGTGCGACCCTATCTACGTGAGCATGGGTTGGGAAAGGGTCAGCCAGAAGTGAACTTGCGTGAACGCCTACTTGGTCGTCACCGCCCCGGCGACGGCCACCGTCGGCTTCTCCTAGCCCTTCTCACGCCGTTCTACAGGGCAGGGCCTCTCTCCACATCTGAACAGTGGGCACTGGAGATGGGTACGACTGCTCCAACCCTGCCCACAGGTATGCACGGAGCGACGCTACAACACTCCCGACAATATTTTTCGCACTTCTACTACCAACGCCCGTAGCGGTCCGCTCATCGCGATCCTCCCGTCGTCGGCAGTTGTCGTGTGTCACGTTGGTGAACAAAGCGTGACAGGGTTGGTGTACCCGACCGTCGGATCGGCGCACAGTACCCGGACGAATGGAGAGGTCGATTCTCGACGGACCAGTTCCTTAGCTTCTCGCCAAGGAACGGATGGCCCCAGGAGACGAGCGGGTGCTAAAACCTCGCAACCATGCGTAACGTTCAGACGTGAGTCTCGTTCTCGCTATTTTGGCACTCGGACTGCTCGCCAGTTTGTCACCGACCACCTTGATTGTATTCATACTGCTGCTGGCCACCACGCGCGCTCGACAAAATGCCGCCGCATTCCTAGTGGGTTGGACCATCTCTTTGGTGCTGGTTTTTACGCTGAGTTATAACTTCGGCGGGAACCACAGCGTGCGTTCTGGTAGCGGTCACACGGCGGTCGATCTGATTGAGATTGTCTTCGGCCTTGGCCTCTCGTATTTCGGTATCCGCAAGTGGAGGAGTCGGCACGCAGCCCGTGAGTCCGACGGAACCTCGGGTGGCCTCGCGGCCCGTGTCGAGCGGATGAATCCTGCCAATGCCCTCATGCTTGGGGTCCTCAAACAGCCATGGACGCTGACCGCAGCTGCAGCAGTGGTGATCGTCCATGATGACTCCGGGCTGCCCATCGTCGTCATTGCCTTCTTGGTATTCACTGCGGTCTCTACTGCCACCGTGGGAGGTATCTACGTCTATTACTCACGGCGACCAGGTGAAGCGCAGGCCAGGCTTGAGACCCTGAAAAACCGCATGGTCCAAGCGGGTCCCGCCATATTCGCCGCTATCTCACTCCTCGTTGGCGTCTACCTAATCATCGATGGCTCACTCAGCCTCGCCGGGATATGAGCGACTTCTGGGCGCTACAGCCCTCCCACAAGGACACCCCGCACTTCGACGAGCATGAGCTTGAGGCGTCGGGTAGAAAGCCGGCTGAAGCGAGGGACCGGGGAACTCTCAAGCCCCGGTCCCCGCGTGTCGGGGTCGGATGCCGATGGTCGATTCCTCGCCCCTCAGGCCTCGAGTTCGTCGATCAGGGCCAACAGCGCGATGTCGCCGGCATGCCGAAAACACCAGTCCTCGAACGTGGCGAGCGCCGTGGGCCCCCCGCCGTGAGGTCGTCAACCAGGGCCCGGAGAGCGGTGTTCAAGTCATCGGCCAGAGCGTTCACGGGCCAACCTCGAGTCGATTCGAAGGCGAACCCTTCTTTTAGAGTCACACCAATCTACCTCGCGCCGCGCTGGTGGCCGCACCCGCCTCGCCGTCGAGCTAGTTCACGCCAGAAGGGGTCGGTGTGCCTCGTCCACCGCCGCAGCACTCACCTTTGCTATTGGACATTGCAGGACTAACCGAAAACGGAGAGGTTCGGCCAGGGTGGCGTCTTGGTTAAGACAGTTCCAACCGGTTGCGACGACGGCGCATGATGAGGAACCCTCCACCCATGATTCCCACCGCCGCGAGAGGCAGGAGGATGTCGGCCGGAACCTCCGGCGTGGGTGTACCGGGCCCGGAGGCGATACAACCGGTAAAAAGGTTGTTGTTGACGGTGTTGTCACTAAAGCTGGCGTCTGTGCCACCGTCGAGGATGCTCCCATTGAAGTGACTCGTCGACACCGAAACGAAGCCCGACGGTTGAAGGACAGTACCGAACCAGGTCACCACCGAGAGGCTCAATGAACTTGAAGGGGTAAACGAGGCGAAGTTCCAAATGACGTCAGCTGCCGTCACCCCTCCGCTGAGCGAGACGTTCTGGGCGGTCATCGAGAGGTTGGTGCCGCTCACATTGATCACAACCACCGCCCCGGCCGGAGCATTCACGGTGATCGACGATGTGGCGGCGGCGAGCTGGCTTGTTGAGATGGAGAAGACATCGGTGCCTGTCCCTGCTGAGGACAAAACAAGAGCCGTGCTGCCGGTGGCGGTGTCGGTGGGCGTGAGGCCAGCGAGGGTTGAGGAGGCCGACGACAGCGCGGTGCCCGCGGTAGTGAAGTTGATGGGCAGTGAAGAAGCCGGTAGCTGGTTGAAGGTTCCTGTGTTTCCCGCGGTGGTGATGGTGCCGACGTAGTCGGCGCTGTTGCTGGCCGCGCTCGAGCGACGTGTTGTAGACCTGGTTACCCGAGGTGCCGAGCACCAGAGCCACGGCAGGAACTGTCAGTGAGCCACCATAGGTGGCTGCCGACACCGTGCTCACCCCTCCGTAGGCGGCCGCCCCGCCCACCGTGTCAGACGATTCCGAAGCAGTGCCCGTGACGTACTCGTTGTAGTTCGCCGCAGCTCCAAGGGGAACGCAGTTGGCAGCTCCGGCCACGCCAGGGAGCATGGTCACACCGGCCGTGACCACGGCCACCGCCCCAACTAGGCGGAGCCACCGAATCCGGCTCAGGCGACTTGCAAACCTCACCGCCACGTACACAAGCCAATCTTAAGAATCGCTGTGTGATCCCTCTAGACCGCACCGCGAACTCTGTGGCTACGAAGTGTGAACTCCGCGCGACCTCCTTCCGCCGAGCGCAAAGGTGGCACGGGTCAATGACCAGAGGCGCTGGATTGCGCTACCGCACTGCCGCCAGGACGATCCGCACCTTCACCCGCAGTGCTCAGTTGCGGTCGTTTAACTCAACCTTCCCGTGTCCTAAACGGCGTCGCCGCCTGCCCCGCCATTTTCAGATCGTAAGACAGGCCGCGTCTGATTCCTCTCGGTCCCCGCATTCGCAGTCCCCCAGCGCACTCGTCGCGAGCGAGCCGGAGTTAATCAATCTGAGGTGCAACGGCAGTCGCTTCACACATGTGGGGAACACGGCATTTCGGCCCTCTTTATGACCTCGTTCTTTTGAGAACAACTGCCAGCCGTCGCCGCGCCGACCAATCTTGACCCACACTGTTCCAACTCAGTTCAGACAGGCGTTCCGTGACGCGAACGTGAACGTGTCATGAACTATGTGATCGCGACGGAGAAGTCCGTTTGCTACTTGCTGCGGAGGGGTATCACGCGCGAATCGCCTCATGGCGAGGTAGTTCAGGAGGAGTTATGTTCTTCGGCACAAAGAAACTAGTGACCATGGGTGTGGTCATTGGTGGGCTGATGGTGTTTGGGGTGACCGGATTACCCGCGGCGTCATCAGCGGGACATCGCCACCACCACGGTCCACCGTTCTCCACAACGACCACCACGGCCCCCCCGAGTACTACGACGACTACCCCCAGCACGACCACCACCACAGTCCCCCCGACTACGACGACGACCGGCACCAGCACGACAACGACCACTACCACCTCGTCGTCATCCGTTGCCTTCGTTCAGGCAGACGACACAGGTACTTTTACCGGGAACACCACCAGCCTCAGTAGTGGCACGTCCCACCAAGTGCTCGCGCAGAACACCGGGGTCGGTCACACCGTCGTTCTTGAAATCCAGACTCTGACCGACCCTGGTACACAGACGGATACCGTGAGCAGTGTTACCTCGCCAATGGGCACCTTCCAGTTTGTCAACTCGTACAACGATCTGGCCGACTACGAGATATGGGTCTGCTTGGACACGACCGGCGCTGGGGACACGGTTACGGTCAACACGTCGACCAATGCTTGGGACGCCTTTGCCGTGGAGTTCAGCGCACCCGCTACTGGTTTTGTCAACGGTGGTGGATCGGTCACCAACCCGGGCTATCTGGCCAACCAGAGCTGGACCCTCAACCCCGGAGCCGCGGGAAATATCGCGGTCATAGGAGTCGACACCCTCGATGCCTACGAGACCGGGCCTGCGGCACCCTGGACGTACTACAACGCAGGGTACTGGGACTTCCCCAACGGGACTTCGACGGCTTGGCAGATAGCTCCGTCGGCAGCGCCTCTCACCGCCACCTGGGTTACAGCCGGAGGCGAGAGCAGCTCTCAGGGTGTGGTGCTCGAGTATTAGGAGGCTGCCTCGAGGCAGGGAAGCGCCAGTGCCGAGCTGGCGGGAGTGCCACGGCTCAAGTCCCTTCGGAAACGGCGAGCCTCTATCTGGCGGAGGGCGAGTTTGATTAGATGAGAAAGCAAGCACCGACTCAGGGCCGCTGCGTCAACCCTGGTTCTTCCCCACCCCTCCAACTCGATCAGCACCGCATATTATTATTTGATCCCTATCAGAGAGAGAGTTGCGCGCGAGTATTGGTAGATCACGCGACGCAGATGACTTGGTCGAATCAGGACATGGCCTGGGCAGCCGAGGACGCCATTGCTCGTAATCCAGTGTGGCCAACGTCAAGCGCCCGAAGGTGTGCTCCGAGGCGGTCTCGATCGGTCTTGACGGGGACGAGTTGGCCGCCTTGGGGAGCACCGCCCGGACCGCTCCTTTTCGGTCGCAGGGGCGTGTCAGCTCCATCGCTATTTTTGGATGGTCGCGCGCAGGTCCGGGTCGATGACGTCGTAGTCAACCTGGACATTGAAGCTGCCCCCAGGAATGTCGAGGGCGAGCGAAATGGCCTCCCTGATCTTGGCTGCGGCATCATCGCGATGTCGGACGTGAATCAAAGCCCCCGGAACGTCCGAAACGACGATGACCAACCATTCTCCGTCCCATTTGGCGCGCGCTTTGAAAAGCGGTATTGCTTGCATTCCCCGTTTCCCCCCTTTTTACCCTGGGCACACCGTAACCCGGTCCTCTGGTCGTCGACCGTCGGCCTGCCTTACACCGGTGTCATCCCTGACCAGGAGTTCGCGGAGACGTCACATTGGCACCGATTCCCCCCAGCACCCCCGAGACGCTGGTTGCGATCGCCCTTCCCATCGGCGGCGGATTACGTCGTTCCCTTGTTCCGGCGTGCGACCAGCGAACGAAAGGGCCACCATGATGGTCATGAGAAATCATCTGCGTCGGGTTTCCATGATATTTGACGTGATGGCCGTATCGGATGCGAGATGTGACTCTCGTATGAAAGTTCATCTCGACTCCGCGGCGCAGTCGCAACTCTTTCGCGCTTGGTTCATCTGACCTCTGAGACGGACAATCCCTCGGGCATGGGACTTGCCGAGGTCGGCTGGAAAGAATTCAGTCCGGGACGGGGGGGCTACATCCTAGGAGGGGGGATCATTCGCGGTCCGGGGCGCGCTGCGAGACCCAGTCGTCGAGCGAGCTGTGTGTCAAAATCGCCGGATGCCGGGGTTCTCGCCGTGCCCTTTCGCGTACAAGGCCTCGACGGTCCTGAAGCTGGAGGCAAATGTCGGTCTGATCGATCGAGAACTTGTCAGCGATGGCTCTGCGCATCTTCTGTTCGGCGACCAGGAGCGTTTCGCCTTGTCGTTTGAGGTTGTCCAAGGATGGGACCTCAAGGGTCCAGTGGGTTCCTTCGTACCTGACCTCGGTCCGAAAGGTCTTGATCGACACGGCAGGCCATTTTGTCAGCCAAAGTGAATAGCTGCAAAGGGTTCAAAACATGAGGTCCCCCGGCGCTCACACCATCGCCCGGGGACAGATGACACTCGAACGACGGATTCCACTGCACCGCATACCTCCTTGTCGGGTTCACACCCAAGGAGGTTTCCTCAGGTGTCTATCCCAGGAGGTGGATCACCCGTATAACCGGCAATAGGGGACACCCGCCGATGAGTCTTCGCCTGGTGGCCGTGGGAGCGAGGCCTGCAAGAGCGCAGGCAAGCACCTGCTTCCACGACGGCGCACCTCCTGCCGGACGGTCGGGAAGCCGACACACCCGTTCGGCCGTGCTCGTACTGTGGATCCGAAGAAATTCGGTGATCGATGTCGAAGAGTGGCATCCCCGTTCGACTCATTGGCGAGAAGTTCACCAACCACAAACCAAAAGGAGTGATCGACATGCCCCGATTCATGGGATTCGTGAGGATGGAAGAGGGTGTCGGGACACCGCCACAGGCGTTGTTCGACGCGATGGACGAGTACATCGGTGAGCGGGCCAGCAAGGGGATCTTCCTCGACGGTGGCGGTCTCTACGGGACGGAGGACGCGGTGAACTACGTCGTCCGCCAGGGCGAGGTCACCCGTGTCGACGGGCCATACTCCGAGGCCAAGGAGGTCGTCGGCGGTTGGGCCATCATGGAATACCCGAGTCTCGAGGAGGCCGCCGAGGACCAGCGGTCCTTCGCCGAGCTCCATGCCAAGCATTGGCCCGAGGTTACGGTGATCTCCACGCTGCGCCAGATCTCGACCGGCCCGGAGGCGCCCGACGCCTGACGCCGGATTCGTCCGTGCTCAGCCTGCCAGCGGCGGCAGTGGGCGGAAGGGCGGGAGGTCTGAGCCGGTATCACTACGCTGGCGTGGTGCCGGCTCGGACCCGTCCCGACGACCCCAACGGGGCCGTCTATGCCGTCTGGCGGACCGAGTCCGCCCGGCTCGTAGCAGCCCTCACACGGATGACTCGCGACGTGAGCCTCGCCGAGGACCTGGCCCAGGACGCCCTTGTCGCCGCGCTCGAGCAGTGGCCGGAGACGGGCGTGCCGGGCAACCCGATCGCATGGCTCATGACCGTGGCGAAGCGCCGAGCCATCGACCACTTCCGGCGCACCGAGACCATGCGCCGCAAGGTCGTCGAGCTGGGAGATGCCAGCGACAGGCAAGCGGCGGCGGTGCCCGACGTCGAAAGTCAGGTCGACTACATCGAGGACGACGTCCTCCGCCTCGTATTCCTGTCCTGCAATCCGGTGCTGACGCCCGAGTCACGGGCGGCGCTGACCCTGCGGCTCGTCGGCGGCCTCACCACGGCCGAGATCGCCCGAGGATTCCTCGTCACCGAGTCCACCATGGGGCAACGGATCTCCCGGGCGAAGAAGACGCTGTCGGAGGCCCATGCCGAGTTCGAGCTGCCGGTGGGAGCGGAACGGACCGAGCGGCTCGACGACGTGATGGCGGTCATCTACCTGATCTTCAACGAGGGGTACACGGCCACCACGGGTGAGGACTGGATGCGCCAAGACCTCGTGGACGAGGCAATCCGGCTGGCGCGGATGCTGGTCGACCTCACTCCCGACGAACCCGAAGTGTTCGCTCTGGAGGCCCTCCTCGAGATCCAGGGCTCGCGGATGCCGGCCCGCCTCGACGAGCACGGGATCCCGGTCCTGCTGGAGGAGCAGGACCGTAGCCTCTGGGATCAGGTGCGCGTCCGGCGGGGCCTGGCGGCCCTGGGGCGAGCGGAGGAGTTGGCCGCGACCGGGGCCTCGGTCGGGCGTTACTTCCTGCAGGCCCTGATCGCGGCACAGCACGGGCGCGCTGAGCGCGCAGAGGAGACGGACTGGCACCGGATCGCGGCTCTCTACGACGTCCTGTCCCGCACCGCGCCCGGGCCGGTCGTTGAGGTCAACCGGGCCGTCGCCCACGGTCGGGCGTTCGGTGCCGACGCCGGTCTTGCCGTCCTGGAAGAGGTACGCGACGACGCGCTCGGCGAGTCACCGTTGGTGCCGAGCGTGCGTGGAGACCTGCTCGAGCGGGCTGGTCGGCACGATCAGGCGATGGCCGCGTTCACCGAGGCGGCGGCACGTTCGGCGAATGCAGGTGAACGCGCCGTACTGGTGCGCCGGGCGGACCAGAACCGGCCGCCTTCCTAGTGTACGCTGCGCCTCCGCGTGGGGTGGAGGCTGGGATCGATGCCCGTGCGCGATGCCTACCCGGCGGTATGGGCGGGTTAGTCGTCAGTCTTCTCCCTGCCGACTGACTTCGTCCTCGTCGCGACTAGGAAGGGACATCGCCCGCTCGACCGCCTCACCAACGGTTCGGATGTTCGACGGTAGTTGGCGCTCGGGTTCGACCGGGAGGATCCGGCCGTCATCCCAGACCACAACTGGGCCGAAGCCCCCGATGCGCATTGCCAGTTCATCGCCAGTAAGCACATACTCGCGGCTGGCGTGATTCACGACCCAACTTCCTTTGTCTCGGGCGACTGAAATAATGGCGTCCTCAGTTTCGGACCACCAGCTTTGGCTTCTCAGCCATGTGCGCGCCTGCTCCAGAGCCTCCTCGATTTCCACCCCTTAGAGATTACGCGATTGAACGCGTTTTCCACGTCTGGGGATGTCACCCCTGCCAGCGAAGAGCCCGTCCCGCCCTCCCGGCGTACTGGGCAGGACGGCTCCTCCGCTAGGAATGCCCCTCATAGGTCTGCTCCCGGTTGGCGTCGTTGTACATCTCTGAGGCAATAAGCCAAGACCCGTCGGCTTGGCGGTGCAAAACCCGAAGGGAGTGGTTATCCCGCACCTCGATTTCGCCACCGCCTACCAGCTTCTGTCCCTCAACCTGCAAGTGTGCCGACACCAGGACGACCTCTGGCGTCAGCACTTTCATGGAGGTTTCGGGCGGAGCCTTGACGGTGCCAGCGTTGAAGTTGTCGTCGGAGAAGAGCCCTCGCAGATACTCGACGATCTCATCCCCCCCCTTCTTTACTGAGCCAAAAGCATTGACCCAATCAGCGTCCGAGGTGTAGATGCCGACGAGCTTCTCGGCGTCCCGCTCACGAAAGCCGGTCAGAAGCGAGATCAGCGTGGTGCCGATGGCGTCCCGATCTGCCTGCGGAAGTGAAGAAAGGTCGTTGGGGTCAGCCACGATTGTCCTCCCATGAGTGCACGACGACGATTGGATTCGGGGTAATCATGTCATTTCCGCTTGGGCCGGTTGGATGCTTGCCTCTGAATGGGAGTCCGTCAGCGAGGCCCGGACCCGGCGGTAGGGGATACCCGGACCCTCTGCACATCCGCACGCATCCTGTGGATTGTGCGGCTACTGTCCTAGCTGGTGCCTTTGCGCTTCGGAAAGCCCACGGATGATGAGCTACGGCACCTCGCAGAGCGCCTAGCGGGCGAGTCGCTGACATACCCCGAGGCCGAAGGCACACGAGCCTCGCCGCTCCCAGCGGGTTACAAACATGACCGCCGCTCCGTAATCCTCGGCAGCGATGACGAGTCGTTCGACGTTGGTAAGGAAGGCCTTGTTGGGTGGCAGGCACACCGATCCCTGGGGGCTCGTCTATTCCCGTCTACACCACCGCTTCAAATAGGCCAGATTGTCGTGGTGGCCATTTCGCTCGGACCCGTCACCGCGCTTGCTCCTTGCCGGGTCATCTACGTTACGGATGAACGTGATCGCTTTGGGTTCGCCTATGGAACGCTGCCAGGGCATCCAGAGTGCGGAGAGGAATCGTTCCACATTCTCCGAACTCCGACCACGGTCACGTTTGAAATTGTCGCCTTCTCAAAACCAGCGGACCCATTAGTGCGACTCGTTGGTCCGATCTCAGGGTTCGTGCAGGTGCAGTCAACTGTCAAATACCTCGTCGGACTTCGACGGTACGTGGACGATCACCGGCAACGGCAAGTTCCGGATGACTAGAAGTGGCACTCATATCCGGCGTACGGGACAGTTTGACTAGATTCGCGATTCCCAGGAGAAGGGATTCACCGCATGGCCTCTAAAGACCTTGAAAACCTCGTCTCAGACGCGTTCTTCTACGGCTACCCCTTGGTGGCGGACCTCGACGAAGTTCTTCGGTTCACCCAGACAGGCATGGGAAGCGTTCCGGCGGCACCGTTCAACCAGTTCTCTCACGCCAGGAACCTGGCTGGTCCCGCGGACACCTTTGTCACCATTAATAACGACACCTTGTACTCGATCGTGCAGTTCGACCTGAGCGGCGGTCCGCTTCTCCTGGATGTGCCGGACTCAGCGGGTCGCTACTACGTGTTGCAGTTCATCGACGCATGGACGAACAACTTCGCCTATGTCGGAAAGCGGGCAAGCGGCACGCGTGCGGCGACATATCTTCTGACTCCCCCGGACTGGACTGGCATCGTTCCAGACCGTCTGACTGAGATTCGCTTTCCGACGCGGGTGGCGAGCATTTTGGGACGTTGGGCCTGTGCGGGTACAGACGATCTGACGGCTGTCCATGCGCTCCAAGACAAGTTGGCGTTGCGCCCTTTCGGAGATGCTCACAGTTCCCTAAAAGGGGTACCTCTCCCAGCGCCGGGCGTGGATGACCCACTCCTGTTTTTCGAGAAGCTCCGAGTTTGGATGGCGGCCTTCCCGCCAGCATCAGAAGACCAGTCCTACCAGGAGCGATTCGCCCCGCTGGGTCTCCTGAAGGCAACGTCTCCCTACGTAGATCCGCCGTCGGACTTGGCGAAGGCATTGGCAGACGGCCTCGCCGAGGCCAAGGAGAAGATGGAGTCCTTCACGCGCTCGGGCACCGTCGAAAAGATCAACGGATGGATGTCGGGTCTGCACATGTTCGACTACAACCTGGACTACTTCGGTCCGGGAACCATCGACGCCCCAGAGTGGAAAAAGGACAGCCGTGCGGTGGCCTATCCCGAACGTGCTCTGGCGGCCCGTTTGGGGTTGTGGGGCAATCACGCGTATGAAGCCACCTACGCCCAGACCTTTGAGGACGAAAGGGGCGGCCAGTTGAACGGAGAGCATCGCTACCAGATCCACTTCGATCAGTTGCCGCCAGTCGAAGCGTTCTGGTCCCTGACGATGTACGACCTTCCCAACTACTACCTGATCGCAAACCCCATCGACCGCTACTCCATTGGTGACCGCACGCCGGGAATCGAATACGGAGACGATGGATCACTGACAATCACAATCCAGCGTGATGAGCCGGACAAAGGGGTCGAACGCTCGAACTGGCTCCCAGCGCCAGAGGGAGACTTCCGTCCCATTCTTCGCATGTACGAACCTGGAAAGGCCATCCTCGATGGCACGTACGAAATACCTCCGATAACCCGGTTTTCCGGTTAGAGGCCCCTATCTCAGTTGTGCCTGCTTGAGACACCCGCTCCCGGCGGATGGGGGCACCCCCGACCGTTCTGCGAGGATGCACGGGTGGCCGAGGAGGATTCAGACGCGGAAGTCAAGTTCGACGTTGCGCTCCTGCGGTTCACCATCATGGGAAGATTGTCGTTCGACTTCAACATCTACGGGACCTCACTCGGTAAGTGCGCCTCATTCAGTCTGGATGAATCCAAGATTCGTCTTGGCAAGACGGATCGAAATGGCAAGCCGACGGCCTCGTCCCAGTCCTGGAGGCTCAGGCAGATAAAGTCTGCGCAGGTCGTTCGTAACCCATGGTGGCTGTACCGAACGTTCGACCCCTCTCGATACCGGGTCGGGTTGCTGCTGGAGATGCAAGAAGGCTTGGGAGATTCAGGAACGAGCCTGCTTCTATTCAGCGACCAGTTCGACTCGCTGCTCGACGCCCTTGAAGCGCGCATTGTGGTCGTGCAGAGAACCCTCCGCAAGATTGGAGTGTTCAGCCATCGTACGAAGGCCACTAGCTGACCCTTGCCGCGTATCAGCAGCAACCATCACGCTCATTTGATGGGCGTCCGTCGTCTCGCGTAGCGCCGATAACTTTGGCCGTCTTCCATGACCGCTCGAGCCAGCCGCTTCGGCCCCGGCTGCCTGAGCAACCTTCTGAGCGTCACAGAAGGTTGCTCAGGCACGAACAGCAACAAGAGGGATGATACCCGCAGCGGCTCCTGAATGACTTACGACCGGCCATGAACCCCGCCCTTCCAGACCTGGTCCACCCTCCTCACCCTTCGGACCCAACGCCAGAATGCTTGCGCGAGCAAAGCGAGACCGGTCACCACGCTGCACACCGCACCGAGCACGATGTAGCTCCAGTCGCCCCCGCAAACGATGGCGATCATGAGGCTTCCGAACATGAAAACCGCCGTATAGCCAAGAGCCGCCTTGAGCGGATGGAGCGCGATCCATTGTCTCCGCAGTGCTCTCCGGTAAAGCCGGTCAAGCCGGGAAGTATTCCTTGTGTCCTCTAGGACAATGGGAGTTTTCGCGTCATCCGCCCGCAACAGGTCAGTGCCGTCGTAACGCGGATGTCCTTTGATCCTGACGGGAGTTACGTGAAACGGCTCGTCGGACGCCCAGGGGTCACGTCCTTCGACCTCCTGGTCCCGAATCAATGATGTCGGAGTCCCTTGGGACATCCATCGGGCTTCGTGCCGACCATAGGGGTCGGTGTACCAGCCCTCCATCATTTCCTCCACGCCAGCCATTCTCGCACTTGGATCGCCTGCCGGCTCCATCAGCTCCGCGCTCCGAAACCGAGGGCGCTCCGCTGTCCTAGTCGAGGGTAAAAGCGGTGTCTCCATACCCCCTTACCGGCATCTGTAGGGGGCATCCCTCAACCCGCCCCTTTTGGAGTCAATCCCCCACATCGGGTGACCTCGCCATTGCTGTGACCATGCCACCCGCCGCCAGCGCGACAAAGAACGGAATCGCATACGGGGCGAGCCGGGGACCGAACCACAGCTCAAACATTGGGACATCGTCACCTCCGCGACGTTGAAAGAAGCCCAAGGGACAACCCTTGGCCAACAGTAGAGCGGCTCCTTCCCCGAGAAGTACCCGGACAGCCAACGTGAACCAACGGTCGCGATGTCGGCTCATCGCGCAGAACCAAAGGTAGCCAAGACATCCAAGTTCGAACACGCCGATTGAGCTGTGGACCGTACGAAGCATTCGAGCAGCGGGGTCCAGCTCAAACACGGGGTTCTCTCCCACAGGCCAGAGTTGAGCACATGACCCGGAGCAGTGCCCCGCCATCCGGCAGCAGATTGGGATTAACCCTCCCTCAGCTCCGTGAGCTTCAGCGCGCCGTCGAGTGGGCGCTCACTTTGCACCTCGATCAGTACCAGAGCGCCAAGATTTCGTTCAAGTCGTCAGGAGCAAGGTCGACCTCTGCTGCTCCGATGTTCTCTTGCAGGTTCAACGCCGATCTCACCCCTGAATCGGCATTTATCGTGCCCTGACGTTACCTTCGGAATCTGAACTGTGCCAACGGATTCAGGCTGCCTTTGGCGCGAACTTCATTTCGCTTCGATGTTCCACCTCTTGCCTTTGCGGTCCTCCAGATGCCGTTGCACACCGGGGGAAATCGACAATACGAGTGACTTTGGACGCGCCATCAGCCATTGTCCACGATGGCTCGCCCGGTCGCCCGAAGTTCAGATCTTCGGTTTGATCGGGGCCGACAGCGCCTCACCGCAGGGACGACTCGAGACGCTCGAGGAGTTACACGAGCGCCTGAGACGCCCCGATGACATACTGGGTTCTCGCCGATTGCAGAGGGACGACGGAGCGCCCTTCGGGGCGCTTTGTCGCGTCCGGCGCTGGTCGTCTAGCGTCCTCGCCGTGTCCGGGCCCGGCCCGTGGGGTGGCGTTGGGGGGGAATTGTGTGCCCGCCCGGACGTTTCCGCCATCCGTGGGCCGCCCGGACACCAAGCGCGAGTTCCCGTTGTCTTCGCCCGTACACTCTTGCGATGCCCGATCAGGCGACAGCGGTGACGACGTGGCTCATGGCAGGCGACAGCGTCGATCCCACAGCGATCGTCGAGAAGCTCACCGGCCGGCCAGAGTGGATGGCCCGCGCGCAGTGCCGGGGCGAGGACCGTGCAACGTTCTTCCCGATGCGAGGGACGGATATGAGCAGCAGTGCCGCCAGGGCAAAGGCGTTTTGCGCGATATGCCCTGTACGCCAGGAGTGTCTTGATTTCGCCGCGGCTGATGCAGAGATCCAGGGCATCTGGGGTGGAACGAGCGCGCGAGAACGGCGGGAGATTCGGGCCCGCAGGGGGTGGCTTCGGCGGGGTCTGGGTAGTGGTCCACACCAGATACCCAGAGAGGAGTTTCAGCGACTTGTCCCACCGGTGAGGCATATGGCCGAATGGCCACGGGAAGACGTCGCGGCGGATCGGTGCTGTTTGCGGGGCCGGGCGGCTCGTGTGGCAATCGAGGATCGCTCACTAGCGGGAGCGGGAGATCGTGGGGAGGACCTGATGAACCCAGACGCTTGAAAGCCTGGTGGTGGAGATCATCACCGAGAACATCAATCGCCGTCAGCGCGGCGATACGGACCCGGCCACAGGTGAACTCATCACGCCACCCGAATCGACCGCCCGCACCCTCGAACGGACGCAGCTCGATTCCCGGAACATCGATGCGTTGCTTGCCGACCCGGAACTCGCGGACGAGGCAGTCGTGCTCCTGGCGTCGTTCGCCTCCACTGCGATCGAGATGTATGCCATGTATGCAGACAGGGATCCCCTCGATCTTGTCCGCGACATCACCTCCAAATGGGGCACCAAAAAGGGATGACGGGTCGCCCGAGCTGTCGTGAGAAGACCGGCCGCCCCAACACCGGTTTGCTGGGGCACTATCAACGACAACGCCTTTTGACCTCGCTGCCAAGATCATCTTTCGTTCCAGTTGCCTCTAACGTTCAAGTGACCGAGCCCATGAGACGGCGTTCGCCGTATTGGCGAAGACGTGGTCCGGTCCAATCACGCCCAGCAGGCCAGAACGCTCGGCCATAAGGAGGGCAGGGCCGTGGACGTGGGCGACATGTGCCGGTACGAAACTGCCTACGACGTCGCCACCCTGAAAGGCCCGGGCCCGGTGACCCTCGACCGGTGGATAATTGATCCGAGTACCAACAAACTGACCCAGCAACGCCTAAACGAGCGGTACCAGGAGTTCCCACGTATCGACGACAGGCTCACTGGCCGACCACACCGTTACGGTTACTGCGCCGTTATCGGTGAAGGCATTGAGGCCACACTCTCAATCGAGCACGGTACGAGAGCGAGGAGTTTTGGCAACGCGCTGCTCAAACACGATCTTCGCACTGGCACCGTAGAGGTCCACGAATTCGGACAACATGCCACCGTCGGCGAGGCGGTCTTTGCCCCGAGGGATGCCGACGCAGCCCAGGATGAGGGCTACGTCATGGCGTTCGTGCACGACCCCGATCGTGACGCAGCCGATTTGGTGATTCTCGCTTCGCAGGACTTGGGAGACGAACCGGTCGCGGTCGTCCACTTACCAGTCCGCGTCCCTCTCGGATTTCACGGCAACTGGATCAGTGACGAATAGTCAGTTCAGCCGTGATCGGCGGCCCTCGGAGGTCCGACTACGTATCTTCTCGAGCCGGCCGGACATCACTCGTCGCGAGTCTCATTACCGACAGTTAATACACAGTGGGTTTCAAGAAGTACGAAGAAAGGGGTGGAGGTGCAGGCATCCGCACATGAGTGAGATCGAGAAGGTCCACACGCGGCCCTTGGCCGAGGGCGGTACCAAATAGTCGTCGCCGAGCGGTCGCACAGGTACCGGCGATCGGGGCGCCTCCAATCGCGCTGGAACGGGTTCAATCTGAGGCAGGTCTGAAACCCACGTGACAACCGGCTGAACTGCGGGTATCGTCCGGTTCCAGAGGGGGAGGAGATACAGGTAGGCATGCACACTTAGTTTCCGATGGATACGACAGCTCACACCTTCAGCATCATTGCGATAATCGCCACGACTGTTCAGTTGGGCGCCCTTATCGCCCTGCACGTCCTGCCAACTGGGTACAGCCCTGTCAGCGATGCCGTCAGCGACTACGGCGTGGGTCGCTATCGCTCGGTGTTCTGGTTGCAGGCCCTCGCCGGTGGGGTGGCGGGGATCACGCTCGCCATCGGATTGGACCAGTTGAGCCCGTTCGTACCGACCTTGGTCGTGGTGATGCTCATCCTCTCCTCGGTAGCCCGGTTCTTCATCCCCTTCTTCGCGACGGACCAGAACGGCAGTCGATTCCAGACCGTGCCGGGGACGATCCACATGCTCTTGGCCGTCGTCTCATTCGGCGGCATAGCAGTGGCGGCTGGGGCGCTGTGGTCCACGCTGATGCACTACCCCGCTTGGTTCGGAGTGAAAAGCGCCCTCAACGTCCTCAACTGGGTGATTCTCGGGAGCCTCATCGCACTCGTGCTTGGGCTACGCCCGGGACTGAGACTTCACCTCATCATTGGACTGTCTGAGCGACTGTTCTACCTTTCGTCACTCACTTGGTTCTTTATCGTGGCCATCGATCTGGCACGAATCTCAGGATAGAGCATAGGGGACTAATATCGAAGGAGAGGCAATGCCGACTGTCACTATCGACCGATCCGTAAGCATCCAGGACACAGCCGAAGCTTTACGAAAGAAGCTTGGCGACCGCTACGAAATCACTGCTCACGGCAGTGGCGCCCAAGAAGCCCTGAAGGTCAAACAGTCCGCCGCCGCACTAGCGATCGTGCACCTGGACCAGCAGGGCAACACCACGACGTTCCACATCCACGGTGGAGGTCTGGTGATCTCGCGGATGATCAACGAGTTTGGGATCGCTAAGAAGGTCGCCGAAGCCGTCGAGGAGACGTTCAAGGCCTAGAGCAATCAAAGCCACCTACAACATTTCCGTGACGCCAACGCAAGGCGCCGAACCCCACGATTAGAAGGAGGATCATGCCAATCATCGTTGTAGCCCGCCTACGGCTGCGGGACCACTCCCTGTTCGATGAGTTCTTCACTCACGCCGCCGCCGTGATCGAGCAGGCGCAGAACACTGAGGGCAACCTGGGCGTCGACGCCTTGGCCGAAGCACACGACGTGTGGTGGGACGTAACAGCCTGGCAGGGGCGTCCCGCAATCGAAGTCTTCATGAACACAGAGCCGCACCTCAGCACGCGGGCGCTCGCAGACCACCTCTGTGACGAGGCCACTTTCGCCGAGTGGGAACAAGACACCGCTGAGCTCCCGGATTGGCAGACCAGCTGGCGTCGACTCGTCGCCGATGGTCAATCGGCGTCGCTCTCGAATGCATCTGAAGCAAACGAAACTCGAGATTTCCCTGCCCCAGTTGAGCCACCCGCCAGCGTGGTATAGGCCCGGCGCCGAACCTGCCCACAGTGCCTAGGGACTGTTGGCAGACGGTCACGTCCCGAGTCTTCAGCCGATGGCAAAATGAACGGAACCGGCAGAAAGGAAGCACAAGATGGCGAACAGCGGCGAGGTCGCCCGGAAAGCTTTCGATGACTGGATGAACGGAAGGGGACATGTGTCCGCCGTTTTTTCGCCAGACATGACCTGGGAGATCGTCGGCCATTCGGCCGCCTCCGCCAAGTACTCAACTGCCCGGGAGTTCCAGGACAAGGTCATGACTCCCTTCGCCCAGCGGTTCAAGCCGGACGAACCGTTTCGGCCAGTCAAGATTCGCGGCTTCTACGTCGATGGGGACACCGTTATCGTCTTCTGGGACGGCGCTGGCACTACCGTCGTTGAGTCAACCTACGAGAACACCTATGTGTGGATAATGACTTTTGAGAACGGTCAGATCGTGGATGGCACTGCGTTCTACGACAGCATCTCGTTCAACGAGCTGTGGGAGATCGCTCCAGCGAGCGGTTGAGAAAACACCAGGGGGCGAACGTCATATGACCCACGGCAGGCCGCATGGGGCAGTCGGTCAAACAGGAGTCGACGGAACCGGTTATATGTGGTTGCTCGAGTCAATCTCAGTCAAGGGCATATCACGCGAGATCGCCTTCGAGAAGGCTGCGGCTAATACACAGACCGGAGATAGCCCGAACCGAGTCACTACGGCCCAGTCATCCCATGTTGACTCAGAATCCTAGGAGCACTTTGGCATCAGCCCCAACATTTGGAGCACTTCTCGACCTGGCACCCATCTTCTCGCGTGCCCATTCCTCCAACGACACAACGGTGGGAGAGCATACTTTGGCGAAATCTCCAGTGGTCCACGGCGAGTGGGCGCCATTGATCGTGTAAGAGTCAGCCCAATGAAGGACGAGACAATCCGGCGTTGGGTTTCGCTAGCAGTTCACGACGTATCCGTGAGAGTTCTTGCTCGTCCAAAAGAGGTAGTTGTGGTCATCGTCCTCGAATGCGACAAGCGGAGACTCAACCGTGATGGTCATCGTCAGACCATACCTCTGCTAGATCGAACTGGTCCCGCCGATTGCGAGGTTAAGAGCGGCTCGGCGAGTTTCCCTTTTGCCAATCGACGGCGTTCCCCCAAGGAGGGCTGGCCAACTCGACCTGCGACACGTCGGGGAACGGGAAGGTGCATCGTTCCTTCTTGCCTTCATTCGAGGTTCTGTAGAAGGTGACGACATCGTCATCAATCTCCCAGAGGTCGGCGAGGACAAGCTGCGGTTTGCGGTGAGAGTCTTTCCAGGTGATGAGAAACTGTTGCATCCTGGCATTGCAGCACCCCGAAATGAACGGGTCGCGAACTGAATGCCACATTTTGCGGGCACGGTGTATCACGACCGGAGGCTCGGCAGTCTGAAACACTGCGGCCCCAGGGAAAGGTGCCACAGAACAAGCCCTCGCTCCACCGGGGGCTTGTTCGCGTTTACGTCCGGGTCGGAGGATGCCCTGGGGTTGTCCGACGAGGGCGCTCCCGAGCGATCCCCAGGCGGTCCTGGAGTTCCAGGCAAATGTCATCGGGGCCGATATGGAACTTGTCAGCAACGGCGTCGCGAACCTTGTGCTCTGCCTGAAGGAGGCTGGTCCCGCTCACCATGAGCATGTCCGCGCCCGGGACGGTGATCGTCCACCTCCCGCCGTCCTTGCGGACCTCAGCGCGAAGGAGCAGCTTTGCCGACACGGCGCCATCCTGTCAGCCGCAACAGGGGGCCCGCAATGGGCTGAGTAGATGGCGAAGAAGCCCGCTGCGGTCGGGCTTTGGTGCCTGGCGCTGGTTACACGGCTCGTTAGGCCTTTGTCAGAGGACGACGGTAACCGTCACGAAGCTAGTCGTCTGGGTGCAGATTTAGGCGTGAGAATCTGGTCCATGGCATTCGCCGCGGCGCGTCGTCGCTCGGAGGTCATGTGACCGTAGACGTCCTTTGTGATGGCAACTGATGAGTGGCCAAGGATTTCACTGACCTCATGCAAGGGAACCTGCTGGGCAAGTAGCAGGGTCGCAGTGGAGTGCCGAAGTTGGTGAGGGTTCCGGTGACCGAGACCCGCATTTTGGCAATGCTTGCTCAGCCACTTTGCGAAGTTTGCTGGGTCAATGGCGGTACCAGTCGACGTAGCAAAGACAAGGCCATCATCTTCCCAGACGTCAGCCCTTTTCCTTTCCCGAGCCTGGCGAGTCTGATGACCCCTGACTGCGTCGACACAGACGCGCGGAAGATGCAACAGACGAACGGACCCCGCGGTCTAGGTAAAACCCACCTCGAGTCGCGTCCTTCTCCCAGCATCGCTCCCGGTTCCAACCCGCTTGATGGCCCTGCGGATGAGGAGGGTGGCAGCATCAAAGTCGAAGTCTTCCCACCTCAAGGCAAGAGCCTCGCCTCGTCGGAGGCCCAACGACAAAGCCACCACGTACAAAGCTTCCAGCCTGTCGCCTCGTACTTGTCGCAGCAGCGACTTGGCCTCTTCAGTCGTAAGCCATTTCTGAGCCCGTTTGGGAACACGGATGGGTTCACTCAATGTCACTGCGTTCCAAGGCACGCGGCCTGCGCGCTGGGCATCGGTGAGAGCCTTTCGCAGGGTGGCCTTCATGAGCCGCAGAGTGTTGGCACTGTATTTGTCCCTCTTTGACGAAATGAGAGCGTCCACGTCTGCGGCTGAGAGCTTCAACAACCGAATGTGACCAAGAGCAGGGATCAGGTGCCTTCGCACAAAGTCGCTGTAGCTGTTCATTGTTGACTGAGCAAGAGTGCCATTGGCCACGCGGGTCGGCAGCACATTATTGATCCAATGATCGAGCCATTTCGCTACCGTGTACCTCTGGTTATCGACTATCCCGTGTGTTTCATGTTCAGACTGCCGTCGTCGCAGCTGGTCCTGGACTTCACGGCGAGTTCGCCCATAGACACTCACTCGCTTGCGTTTTCCCCCCATCATGCCGAGGTCAAGCCGACCCTCCCAACGACCATCGTCGCGCTGGTGAACCGACCCCTCACCGCTCCCACGTCGCCGCGTAGCCCCGGTCATTATCCGACGCCGCCTTCGAGTTCTTCGATGTAGCGGTCAATGGCGGTCGCTGTTACTCGCCTTGCGCCGTCGATCTTCACCGACGGGAGTCGTCCACGCTGCATGAGTTCGTAGACCTTGGTGCGGCTGATCCCGAGCATTCTGGCCGTCTCAGCCACCGTGAACAGGCGACGTGTAACCCCACCAGTCGGTGGGTCGGCGCTCCGAGGACTCATATTTAGACCATATAGGGCAGAAATGGCCTCTGAACTGGGAAAAGTTGCATACAAGTAGGTCACGTTGTATGCAACAGGTCCTTCTGGCGACGCGGTTTGACCAGGGGAAACACGAAGTTCCGGCGGATAGGTCGCGTCAGAAATATTTTTTCGATGCTCAGCGAATAACGCCCGGTTTACGGCGGTCGATTGGGCTCCGCAGGCGCGACAAACCCCCATACATCTCGTTGGTGCCGACCGAAACGCCCCTGGGGCGAACCCACACAGATTGTCGACCATCATTTGGTGGTCAACTT